>NZ_CM137274.1:0-5311507 GCF_054552755.1 Serratia sp. D1N4
TATCTGGCCGTTTGCTTATCTACTGAGCAAACGGCCGCTGACATCATTCCACGCCTGAATTATCATAGTCGCCTCATGGGCCAGCAAGGTTTTGGCTTGCTGTTCCACTTCTGTCAGAGGATTCCGTTGTGCAAAAAAAATTAGATTCGCTGCTCTCAGCGGCAGGAATTGCGCTTCCCGATCAACAAAAACAGCAATTGCTGGGTTATGTCGGTATGCTCGACAAGTGGAACAAAGCCTATAACCTCACTTCGGTGCGTGATCCGCAGCAAATGTTGGTGCGCCATATTCTCGATAGCATCGTGGTTAACCCTCATCTGCAAGGTTCACGTTTTATCGATGTCGGTACTGGCCCAGGACTACCGGGGATCCCGTTGGCGATCGTGCGGCCAGACTCACATTTCACGCTGTTAGACAGCCTGGGCAAGCGCGTACGCTTCCTGCGCCAGGTACAGCATGAACTGGGGCTGAAAAATATCGAACCGGTACAGAGCCGTGTGGAAGACTTTCCGGCAGAGCCACCGTTTGATGGGGTGATCAGCCGAGCCTTTGCTTCGTTGCAGGATATGCTGGCCTGGTGCCATCACTTGCCAGCAAAAGGGCAGGGGCGTTTTTATGCGCTGAAAGGTGTTCGTCCGGAAGACGAACTGACGCAATTGCCAGAAGGTATTAGTTTGGAATCTGTAATTCGTTTGCATGTTCCTGAACTGGAAGGTGAACGGCATCTGGTAGTTCTAAAGGCAAACTAAGTTTGCTCAGAATCAAATAAGTCTCTGTTAAACGGTCGTATGGAATGTAAAGATAAGCGGGCTAATTAAATGAGCGATTTTTTAGTCAATTTACTCTTGATTAACCTAAGACGATGACTTGATTACTGACAATCGCTTAATTGCAGAATGCAATAGTCACGTTAGTAACAGTGTGCGAAAGATTCAGCCTTGTTGTCGATGTTGATTTACTGTTGCGTAATTCATCCTGAGAATGTCAATAGAAGGTTTTTCTCGGGTAGAAGGATTGTTTCTGAAGGGTTAACTTGCAATATTTTGATTTATAATAATTTTTTACCGCTCGATTAGCTAAAGACTCTGGTTACTTGGGTGGGGTATAAATCAGTGATGGTTATTATTGTGATCAGCCGCACGTTTCCTGACGCAACACTGGAATAATCAGACAATTAAACCTGTACGATTATTCCGACCGTTTTCTTGTGAAAATAGCTCGAAAAAGGGAAATTTAAATAATTGTTCACCTTTTCGCTACTTATCGATTGAATTCGTTGGAGTGGCCCGTATAATTTGCTCGTTTTTGGCTGTTTGCCCCAAAACAGCAAAAACAGTTTCATACGTCACTCAGCATACCCCTTGGGGTACGGAGAGAACAAACGTCATGTCTGTGTCCCTTTACAGCGGAAAAGTTGCACGCAAGCTGCTGTTCCTGCAGTTAATGACTTTTGTTCTGATCAGCGCTGCTTTCGGGCTGAAAAGCCTGGAATGGAGCGGTTCGGCGTTGGCGGGTGGTTTTGCTGCCTGGTTGCCTAATGCCATGTTTATGCTGTTTGCCTTGCGCCATCAGGCGCAAACGCCAGCACCCGGTAGGGTTGCATGGTCGTTTGCTGTTGGCGAGGGTTTGAAGGTCGTGATCACCATTGTGTTGTTGATCGTGGCGCTTGGGGTGTTCAAAGCGGTTTTTGTCCCGCTTGGCATAACCTATTTAGCGGTGTTAGTGGTGCAGATAGTGGCACCGACCGTGATTAACCGTTACCGAACTTAACTCAATAAAGGGTAAGAGGCATCATGTCTGCAGGAGCAATCAACACTCCACAGGAGTATATCGGTCACCATCTGACGCATCTTCAGATCGGGACGGGATTCTGGTCGATTAACCTCGACTCAATGTTTTTCTCCGTTGTTCTCGGGGTTGTCTTCCTGGCAATTTTCCGCAAAGTGGCCAAAAGCGCCACCAGCGGCGTTCCCGGCAAGCTGCAAACCGCTGTTGAACTGCTTGTTGGGTTTGTCGACAACAGCGTGAAAGATATGTATCACGGTAAGAGCAAGGTGATCGCACCGTTGGCGCTGACCGTGTTCGTCTGGGTGTTCCTGATGAACATGATGGACCTGATTCCGGTAGATTTCCTGCCGCACCTCGGTACGATGGCAGGCCTGCCTGCGCTGCGTGTGGTGCCTACCGCTGACGTTAACATCACGTTATCAATGGCGTTGGCCGTATTTGTCCTGATTCTGTTCTATAGCATCAAAATGAAAGGTATTGGCGGGTTTGCTAAAGAGTTAACCATGCAGCCGTTCAACCATCCGTTATTTATTCCAATCAACCTGATTCTTGAAGGTGTCAGCCTGCTGTCCAAACCTGTTTCTCTGGGTCTGCGACTGTTCGGCAACATGTATGCGGGTGAGTTGATCTTCATCCTTATTGCCGGCCTGTTGCCGTGGTGGTCACAGTGGATCCTGAGCTTGCCTTGGGCGATCTTCCACATTCTGATCATTACGCTTCAAGCCTTTATTTTCATGGTTCTGACGATTGTCTATCTGTCGATGGCATCTGAAGAGCACTGATTTTCTTAAAACACTTGCACTTTTAAACTGAAATAAACTGGAGACTGTCATGGAAAACCTGAATATGGATCTGCTGTACATGGCTGCCGCTATTATGATGGGTTTAGCGGCAATCGGTGCTGCGATCGGTATCGGCATCCTGGGTGGTAAATTCTTGGAAGGCGCTGCACGTCAGCCTGATCTGATTCCTCTGCTGCGTACACAGTTCTTTATCGTTATGGGTCTGGTTGACGCCATCCCTATGATCGCTGTTGGTCTGGGTCTGTACGTGATGTTTGCTGTCGCGTAAGTCGAGATTTTTTTCGACAAAGAAACCACATTATTAACTTTTAAAGAGGCATTGTGCTGTGAATCTTAACGCAACAATCCTCGGCCAGGCTATCTCGTTCATCCTGTTTGTCTGGTTCTGTATGAAGTATGTATGGCCGCCGATCATGGCTGCCATTGAGAAGCGTCAGAAAGAAATTGCTGACGGTCTCGCTTCTGCAGAGCGTGGCAAAAAAGATTTGGACTTAGCGCAAGCCCATGCGACCGACCAACTGAAAACTGCTAAAGCAGAAGCTCAGGTGATCATCGAGCAAGCCAACAAACGCAAAGCTCAGATCATGGATGAAGCGAAAGCAGAAGCCGAGCAGGAACGTAACAAAATCGTGGCTCAGGCTCAGGTTGAGATCGAAGCTGAACGTAAGCGCGCTCGTGAAGAGTTGCGTAAGCAAGTCGCGATGCTGGCAATTGCTGGCGCCGAGAAGATTATCGAACGTTCCGTGGATGAAGCTGCTAACAGCGACATCGTTGATAAACTGGTCGCTGAACTGTAAGGAGGGAGGGGCTGATGTCTGAATTTATCACTGTAGCTCGCCCCTACGCCAAAGCAGCTTTTGACTTTGCCGTTGAGAACCAAAGCGTAGAGCGCTGGCAGCAAATGCTGGCGTTTACTGCTGAAGTCACCCGTAATGAACAGATGGCCGAATTGCTTTCCGGTGCTGTTGCACCAGATACGCTGTCCAAAACGTTCACTGCGGTATGTGGTGATGAGCTCGACGAACATGGCCAGAACTTTATCCGCGTAATGGCCGAAAATGGACGTTTACTGGTTCTTCCTGCGGTACTGCAACAGTTCATTGAACTGCGCGCTGCGCTGGAATCCACTATCGAAGTCGACGTGCTCTCTTCGAGCGCACTGAGCGATAAACAGCAGGCCAATATTGCCGCTGCGATGGAAAAACGTCTGTCACGCAAAGTTAAGCTGAATTGCAAAATTGACAAGTCTGTACTGGCCGGCGTAATTATCCGTGCTGGCGATATGGTGATTGATGGCAGCGTTCGCGGTCGTCTTGAACGCCTGGCAGACGTCTTGCAGTCTTAAGGGGACTGGAGCATGCAACTGAATTCCACCGAAATCAGCGAACTGATCAAGCAGCGCATTGCTCAGTTCAATGTGGTGAGCGAAGCTCACAATGAAGGTACTATCGTTTCCGTCAGTGACGGGATCATCCGCGTACACGGTCTGGCCGATGTTATGCAGGGCGAGATGATCGCACTGCCAGGCAACCGTTATGCAATCGCATTGAACCTGGAGCGTGACTCCGTAGGTGCCGTGGTAATGGGTCCGTACGCGGATCTGGCCGAAGGCATGAAGGTAAAATGTACCGGCCGTATCCTGGAAGTTCCGGTTGGCCGTGGCCTGCTGGGCCGCGTGGTCAACACTCTGGGTGCACCTATCGACGGTAAAGGCGCGGTTGAGCATGACGGTTTCTCACCGGTTGAAACCATCGCACCTGGCGTTATCGAGCGTCAGTCGGTCGATCAGCCTGTACAGACGGGTTATAAGTCTGTTGATGCCATGATCCCAATCGGCCGTGGCCAGCGTGAGCTGGTGATCGGTGACCGTCAAACCGGTAAAACCGCTCTGGCGATCGATGCGATCATCAACCAGCGCGACTCCGGTATCAAATGTGTTTACGTGGCTATCGGCCAGAAAGCGTCCACCATCGCTAACGTGGTGCGCAAACTGGAAGATCACGGTGCACTGGCCAACACCATCGTGGTTGTGGCTACCGCATCTGAATCTGCTGCACTGCAATACCTGGCTCCGTATGCCGGTTGCGCAATGGGTGAATACTTCCGTGACCGCGGTGAAGATGCTCTGATTGTTTACGATGACCTGTCCAAACAGGCCGTTGCTTATCGTCAGATTTCCCTGCTGCTTCGTCGTCCACCAGGTCGTGAAGCTTATCCTGGTGACGTATTCTATCTGCACTCCCGTTTGTTGGAGCGTGCAGCGCGTGTTAACGCTGAATACGTTGAAGCCTTCACCAAAGGTGAAGTTAAAGGGAAAACTGGCTCACTGACCGCTCTGCCGATCATTGAAACCCAGGCGGGTGACGTTTCCGCGTTCGTTCCGACCAACGTAATTTCGATTACCGATGGTCAGATCTTCCTGGAATCCAACCTGTTTAACTCCGGTATCCGTCCGGCAGTTAACCCAGGCATCTCCGTATCTCGTGTGGGTGGTGCAGCACAGACCAAGATCATGAAAAAACTGTCCGGTGGTATTCGTACCGCACTGGCACAGTATCGTGAACTGGCTGCGTTCTCTCAGTTCGCTTCCGATCTGGACGATGCAACCCGCAAACAGCTGAGCCATGGTCAGAAAGTGACCGAGCTGCTGAAACAGAAACAGTATGCGCCGATGTCTGTCGCACAACAGTCTCTGGTGCTGTTTGCTGCCGAGCGTGGCTACCTGAACGACGTTGAAGTCGCGAAAGTCGTGAGCTTCGAAGCCGCTCTGGTTGCTTATGCGGATCGCGAGCATGCCGAGCTGCTGAACCACATCAACCAAACTGGTGCTTATAACGATGAGATCGAAGGCAAGCTGAAAGGCATCCTCGATAGCTTCAAGGCAACCCAGTCCTGGTAACGCATAGCGGCCTGCTGTTGAAAGACGGCAGGCCGCTGGCAATGAGGAGAAGCAGAGATGGCCGGCGCAAAAGAGATACGTAGTAAGATCGCTAGCGTGCAAAACACGCAAAAGATCACTAAAGCGATGGAGATGGTCGCCGCCTCCAAAATGCGTAAATCGCAGGAACGCATGGCGGCCAGCCGTCCTTATGCAGAAACCATGCGCGAGGTGATCGGTCACCTGGCGTTAGGGAATCTGGAATACAAGCACCCGTACCTGGATGAGCGTGACGTTAAGCGCGTCGGGTATCTGGTGGTGTCTACTGACCGTGGTCTCTGCGGTGGCTTGAACATCAACCTGTTCAAGAAGCTGCTGGCAGAGATGAAAGGCTGGTCTGAAAAAGGCGTCGAAGCTGATTTGGCGCTGGTTGGCTCAAAAGCGGCCTCTTTCTTTGGTTCCGTGGGTGGCAAAGTCGTTGCCCAGGTGACCGGCATGGGGGATAACCCTTCTCTGTCGGACTTGATCGGTCCAGTGAAAGTGATGCTGCAAGCCTACGACGAAGGTCGTTTGGACAAGCTGTACATCGTCAGCAACAAATTTGTTAATACGATGTCCCAGGAACCGCAGATACTGCAACTTCTGCCATTGCCGCCTTCCGATGACGGTGAACTGAAGAAAAAATCCTGGGATTACCTGTATGAACCCGATCCAAAAGTGCTGCTTGATACCTTGCTGCGCCGCTATGTGGAATCGCAAGTTTATCAGGGCGTCGTGGAAAACCTGGCCAGCGAGCAGGCCGCACGAATGGTCGCGATGAAAGCCGCAACCGATAACGGCGGTAGCCTGATCAAAGAGCTGCAGTTGGTATACAACAAGGCGCGTCAGGCCAGCATCACTCAGGAACTCACCGAGATCGTTTCGGGAGCCTCCGCGGTTTAAGCTAGGTTTACGAATTACGTAGAGGATTCAAGATGGCTACTGGAAAGATTATCCAGGTAATCGGCGCCGTAGTGGACGTCGAGTTCCCTCAGGATGCCGTACCAAAAGTGTACGATGCTCTTGAGGTCGAAAACGGCACCGAGACACTGGTGCTGGAAGTTCAGCAACAGCTGGGTGGTGGCGTGGTTCGCTGTATCGCCATGGGGACCTCAGACGGTCTGCGTCGCGGTTTGAAAGTGACTAACCTGCAGCACCCAATTGAAGTACCGGTAGGTAAAGCTACCCTGGGTCGTATCATGAACGTATTGGGTCAACCAATCGACATGAAGGGCGACATCGGCGAAGAAGAGCGTTGGGCGATTCACCGTCCGGCACCAAGCTACGAAGAGCTGTCCAGCTCCCAGGATTTGCTGGAAACCGGTATCAAAGTAATGGACCTGATCTGCCCGTTCGCCAAGGGTGGTAAAGTTGGTCTGTTCGGTGGTGCGGGTGTAGGTAAAACCGTAAACATGATGGAGCTGATCCGTAACATCGCGATCGAGCACTCCGGTTATTCGGTGTTTGCGGGCGTGGGTGAACGTACTCGTGAGGGTAACGACTTCTACCACGAAATGAACGACTCCAACGTACTGGACAAAGTTTCCCTGGTTTACGGCCAGATGAACGAGCCACCAGGTAACCGTCTGCGCGTTGCGCTGACTGGCCTGACCATGGCTGAGAAGTTCCGTGACGAAGGTCGTGACGTTCTGCTGTTCGTGGATAACATTTACCGTTATACCCTGGCCGGTACCGAAGTGTCCGCACTTCTGGGCCGTATGCCATCGGCGGTAGGTTATCAGCCAACGCTGGCGGAAGAGATGGGCGTTCTGCAAGAACGTATCACCTCAACCAAGACCGGTTCTATCACTTCCGTACAGGCCGTTTACGTTCCTGCGGATGACTTGACTGACCCGTCACCAGCCACCACCTTTGCTCACTTGGATGCAACCGTGGTACTGAGCCGTAACATCGCTTCTCTGGGTATCTACCCGGCCGTTGACCCGCTGGACTCTACCAGCCGTCAGTTGGATCCGCTGGTAGTTGGTCAGGAGCACTACGACGTAGCGCGTGGCGTGCAGTCTATTCTGCAACGCTATCAGGAACTGAAAGATATTATCGCGATCCTGGGTATGGACGAGCTGTCAGAAGACGACAAGCTGGTGGTATCCCGTGCGCGTAAAATCCAACGTTTCCTGTCTCAGCCGTTCTTCGTGGCAGAAGTCTTCACCGGTTCTCCGGGCAAGTTCGTATCGCTGAAAGACACCATCCGTGGTTTCAAAGGCATTATGGACGGCGACTATGACCACCTGCCGGAGCAGGCGTTCTACATGGTTGGCACCATTGAAGAAGCAGTGGAAAAAGCCAAGAAACTGTAACGCCTTGAGAAGGAGGGTGATATGGCTATGACTTACCATCTGGATGTTGTCAGCGCGGAAAAGAAGATGTTTTCCGGCCTGGTGCAGAAGATCCAGGTGACAGGCAGCGAAGGCGAACTGGGGATTTTCCCTGGCCATGCGCCGCTGCTGACTGCCATCAAGCCTGGCATGGTGCGTATTGTTAAACAGCACGGTGAAGAAGAGTTCATCTACCTGTCCGGCGGTATCCTTGAGGTACAGCCGAGCGTGGTCACCGTGTTGGCGGACACTGCCATCCGTGGAACGGACCTCGACGAAGCAAGAGCGCTGGAAGCGAAGCGTAAAGCTGAAGAGCACATCCGTAGCTCTCATGGCGACGTCGACTATGCTCAGGCATCCGCTGAACTGGCGAAAGCGATCGCGAAACTGCGCGTTATCGAACTCACCAGAAAAGCGATGTAAAATCCGAGAGTTGCATATAACTCTCAGAATAAGAAAGCGGCCCATGTGGTCGCTTTTTTTTTGCTTTAAAATAAGCGTTTCAACCGGGCCGGCATTGTGCTGTATTAGCGCTACCAGTGGAATTAAGCGTCTCCGATCGCCGACAGTTTTTCTGCTGTAAAATGGGATCGGCTCGATTAGCGGCACGCCTAGAGCCATGCGGCCTGTGCTGAATTCGTGCAGAGAAATATGTAGTATTTTCATCACCAAACGGTTTTACTTCCGTCTATCAAAATGGAGTTATCAGGTTGCTTATGTCGAACAGCGCAATGAGCGTGGTTATCCTCGCCGCGGGCAAGGGAACACGCATGTATTCCGATCTTCCCAAAGTGTTACATCCGTTGGCGGGCAAGCCGATGGTGCAGCACGTCATTGATGCAGCCATGAAGCTGGGCGCGCAGAATGTCCATCTGGTCTATGGTCACGGTGGAGAACTGCTGAAAAGCAGATTGAAGGATGAGGCGCTGAACTGGGTGCTACAGGCAGAACAGTTGGGAACCGGCCATGCGATGCAGCAGGCGGCCCCGCATTTTGCTGATGATGAAGACATTCTGATGCTGTACGGCGACGTTCCATTGATCTCAGTTGATACGCTGACGCGCCTGTTGGCGGCAAAACCGCAGGGCGGCATTGGTCTGCTGACGGTAAAGCTGGACGATCCAAGCGGCTATGGTCGTATTGTGCGTAATAATGGTGATGTCGTCGGTATCGTAGAGCATAAAGATGCTAGCGATGAGCAGCGCCAGATTAATGAAATCAACACCGGCATCCTGGTGGCTAATGGCGGCGATCTGAAGCGCTGGCTGGGGATGCTGAACAATGATAATGCGCAGGGTGAGTTCTACATCACCGATATTATCGCCTTGGCTCATGCCGACGGTAAAAAGATTGAAACGGTACATCCTTCGCGCCTAAGCGAAGTTGAAGGTGTGAATAACCGCCTGCAATTGTCGCAGCTGGAGCGTTTCTATCAGGCCGAACAGGCTGAAAAACTGCTGCTGGCGGGTGTCATGCTGCTGGATCCGGCGCGTTTCGACCTGCGTGGCGAACTGGAGCATGGCCGCGATATCTCCATTGATGCCAACGTCATTATTGAAGGCAAGGTTAAGCTGGGTCATCGCGTGAAGATTGGTGCCGGTTGCGTGCTGAAAAACTGCGTGATTGGCGATGACTGTGAGATCAGCCCTTACAGCGTGCTGGAAGATGCACTGCTGGAAACAGCTTGTACCGTTGGCCCGTTTGCTCGCCTGCGTCCTGGTGCAGAATTAGCTGAAGGCGCGCACGTCGGCAACTTCGTGGAAATCAAGAAAGCGCGGTTGGGTAAAGGTTCCAAAGCGGGTCATCTGAGCTATCTGGGTGATGCCGAGATCGGTGCGGATGTGAATATCGGTGCCGGGACTATCACTTGTAACTACGACGGTGCCAACAAATACAAGACTATTATTGGTGACGGCGTGTTCGTTGGTTCTGATACCCAGCTGGTAGCTCCGGTGTCGGTGGGTAAAGGTGCCACTATCGCTGCTGGTACGACGGTTACCCAAGATATCGCTGAAGATGAATTGGTGCTGAGCCGCGTTAAGCAGGTGCATATTCAAGGCTGGCAGCGCCCGGTGAAGAAAAAGTAATTTACCCTTCATATTTCGAGCCGCAGCGTTGTTGGCTTCATGCCTGAACCCCAGTCACTTACCTTGGTAAGCTCCTGGGGATTCAGGCCCTTGCCGCTTAGCTGCAACTCGAAATCTATTGGGTAAATTAGTGCAGGTGAAATAGTGTGTTTTGTGTTGGGTTTCGTTAAGGAATTCAAGACAAAACATAATAACCCCACCCTCTACAGGCTCGGGGATGCACGGTAAAAAACCGGCAAAATCAGGTCAAGGCATCGAAAGCGCCCCGAAAGGCGTTTAATTAGGAATACAAACTGATGTGTGGAATTGTAGGCGCAGTAGCGCAACGTGATATTGCAGAAATCCTGTTGGAAGGTTTACGTCGTTTGGAATACCGTGGTTATGACTCTGCGGGTTTAGCCGTGGTTGATGCCGAAGGTAACGTCAGCCGTTTACGCCGTGTCGGCAAGGTGCAAAAACTGGCCGAAGCGGCAGAACATCATGCTCTGCACGGGGGAACCGGTATTGCTCACACCCGTTGGGCAACGCACGGTGAACCTACCGAAGCGAATGCGCATCCTCATATTTCTGATTACATCACCGTGGTGCATAACGGCATCATCGAAAACCACGAACCGCTGCGTGAACTGCTGATCGAACGCGGTTACCGCTTCAGCTCAGAAACCGATACCGAAGTGATTGCTCACTTGGTGCATTGGGAGCAGAAGCAGGGCGGTACGTTGCTGGACGTGGTTCAGCGCGTGATCCCGCAACTGCGTGGCGCGTACGGCGCGGTGGTGATGGATAGCCGCGATCCTAGCGTGCTGGTCGCCGCTCGTTCAGGCAGCCCGCTGGTGATTGGTCGTGGCGTAGGTGAAAACTTTATTGCTTCCGATCAACTGGCATTACTGCCGGTGACTCGCCGCTTTATCTTCCTGGAAGAAGGCGACGTAGTGGAAGTAACCCGCCGCACGGTCAACATTTTTGACAAGCAGGGTAACGCCATTGAGCGCCCAGAGATTGAATCTCAGGTGCAATACGATGCTGGTGATAAAGGCGCCTACCGTCACTACATGCAGAAAGAGATTTTTGAACAGCCAATGGCGTTGAAAAACACCCTCGAGGGGCGTTTCAGCCATGGTCAGATCAACCTGAGCGAGTTGGGTCCGCGCGCTGATGAACTGCTGGCAAAAGTGCAGCACGTACAGATTATCGCCTGTGGTACCTCTTATCACTCCGGCATGGTGGCACGTTACTGGTTCGAATCGCTGGCTGGTGTGCCTTGTGACGTGGAAATCGCTTCTGAATTCCGTTATCGCAAATCCGCTGTGCGTCCTGGTAGCCTGATCGTCACCCTGTCTCAGTCCGGTGAAACCGCCGATACGCTGGCCGCGCTGCGTCTGTCGAAAGAAGTGGGCTACCTGGGTTCACTGGCGGTGTGTAACGTGGCTGGTTCTTCTCTGGTGCGTGAATCCGATCTGGCACTGATGACCAAAGCGGGTACTGAAATCGGTGTGGCATCAACCAAAGCCTTTACCACTCAGCTTGCCGTGTTGTTGATGCTGGTGGCGCGTATTGGCCGCCTGAAGGGTATGGCTGAAAGCGTTGAGCATGAAATTGTCCACGGCCTGCAGGCGTTGCCAGCACGTATAGAGCAGATGCTGTCGCTGGATAAGAGCATTGAAGCGCTGGCGGAAGGTTTCTCCGACAAGCATCACGCGCTGTTCCTTGGCCGTGGCGATCAATATCCGATCGCAATGGAAGGGGCGCTGAAGCTGAAAGAAATTTCCTATATCCATGCAGAAGCTTACGCTGCGGGTGAGTTGAAACACGGTCCGTTGGCACTGATCGATGCGGATATGCCGGTGATTGTGGTGGCCCCTAATAACGAACTGCTGGAAAAACTGAAATCCAACATCGAAGAAGTGCGCGCGCGTGGTGGTCAACTGTACGTGTTTGCCGATCAGGATGCGGGTTTTGTCAGCAGCGAAGGAATGACTATCATTCAGTTGCCGCACGTTGAAGAAATTGTGGCACCAATTTTCTACACCGTACCATTGCAGTTGCTGTCTTATTATGTGGCGCTGATTAAGGGTACCGACGTGGATCAGCCGCGTAACCTGGCGAAGTCCGTTACCGTAGAGTGATTGGGTTCTGCCAATAACGTCAAAAACCGGCCTGTGTGCCGGTTTTTTTATCAATTTATTCAGCTTAGCAAAAAGTTAGAACCTGTGATTTATCAGCTGTATCTTAGCTTTGTTAAGATGTTTCTTGTTTTTTTGTTAATCATTCTGTTGTTTTTAACCCGATTACGTCAGTATATTAATAACTATTCTTATCTTACTTACCTGCAATTTTATAAGATGCATTAATAATGCATTAATTTTGTAGAATCGCTTCATCAATAAAAATATCCTGATTTTTCTGTGTGTTATTCAGGATGGTCTTAGGGTTAAGAAAACGATATCACTTTTATATTGAAGGTGTTGGGCGTTGCTTGCCTTGATGATGCGATTAAAATATAAATGGCTTAATGCTTAGGAAAAAACTTAGAATATGTGGTCGTAGCCTTAGTGCACAAATATCTATATGCTTTGTTAAGGTGCTGTATAATCTTAATTTGATAGAGTCAATGTGTTATTTGTGTTTTTACTTGTGTTAGACTGAGTTTATTGCCTCTTTCTTGAAGTGACGTTTTATATTTAAAAGGAATTAAAGAAAATGTGGGCAGTGGAGATTAAAGGGATTTGCAAAAACTATTTATTGGGGCAGTCCAAGGTTGAGGCATTAAGAGATATTAATATAAAAATCGCCTCGCGACGTTTCACCGTATTATCTGGTCAATCTGGGAGTGGTAAAACGACCTTATTGAATGTTATTGGTGGGATTGATTGTCCCGATCAAGGCAGCCTGGTGATTGCCGGGCAGGAAATGTCACGCTTGAATGACGATCAACGCAGTGCATTTCGCGCCCGTAACCTTGGATTTATTTTTCAGAATTTTAATTTAATCCCCGTCTTGAGCGTTTGGGAAAACGTTGAGATCCCGCTTATCTTGCAAGGTACAACGGTTGCACAGCGGAAATCCGCCATCATGAATATGCTGGAAACGGTCGGTTTGGCTGAAAAAGCACGATCGTTACCAGGGCAACTCTCTGGTGGTCAACGCCAGCGCGTCGCAATTGCCCGGGCTCTTATTCATCGCCCTTCACTGGTACTGGCCGATGAACCGACGGCTAATCTGGACAGCAAAACCGGCAACTCCATTTTGCAGTTATTGCGGCGTTTGCAGCAGGAACATTCGGTGACGGTGGTCTTTTCCTCCCATGACCCGCAGGTTATTGCAGAAGCCGACGATCTCTATCAGGTACATGATGGCAATGTTACCCGCATTGCAATGCAGTAAGTTTCCCGCTGGAGAAAAATCATTATGCAAACATTCAAGCTGGCCTTACGCAACTTACTGCGTAACAGACGGCGAACGCTATCGACCCTTTGTGCTATTACCGTTGGTGCCGTCGGCATTCTGTTATTTGGTGGCTATAACCGCTCTATTGAATACAGTCTGCAAACGACCTTTGTCCGTGATACTGGCCATCTGCAAATACAACATAAAGACTACTTGCTGAATGGTTCGGCCAACCCGGCAGAATATAGCATCAAAAACTACCAAAAAATCATGGCGCAGATTGAACAGGATCCCGAATTACGGCAGATGGTGGTAGTTAAAACTCCGGTGCTGATCCTGAATGGCATTGCCGGAAATTATGCCGCTGGCACTTCCCGCCCCGTATTGATTTATGGCAGCGAAGCGGCGGGCCAGGAAGCACTGAACAAATGGGATGAGTACCATCTCGGTAAAGGGAGACAGGAGAGGACCCTCAACGAACATGATCCTGATGCTGCGATGATCGGCGCAGGCGTGGCGCGCATGTTGCAGTTATGTGATTTTATCGCTGACCAACCCTGTGGCAGTTCGGTGACCCCGACAGAGAACAACACAACGGCTCTTCCTGACGATCTGATGCTACTCGCGCAGCAGACGCGGGAGGAAAGGAAACCATCAACCGGGGATCAAATCGAGCTGTTGGCTGCTTCGGTGGGTGGAGCACCCAATATCATTCGTGTGCAGGTTGAGGCCGTCCAGCCGCAGGCCGCCAGAGAGTTGGATGATAGCTATGTTGGTATCCATCTGGCACAAGCCCAGCAACTGGTGTTTGGTCGTGACCAAGCGGGAGTCACGGCAATTACTCTGCAACTGCGTAATACGGAACAATTGGAAGCGGCTCGCGCTCGTTTGCAACAGTTATTCAAAACCACGTTGGCCAATGAACCTCTGGCTGTTTATGACTTTTCTCAGTTGCAGCCGTTGTACAACCAGATCCTGGATATGTTCGGCAAGATATTCCATTTTCTGCTGGCTCTCATCTTGTGCATTGCGCTGTTCACCGTTGGCAACACCATGAGTATGGCGGTGCTGGAGCGCACGATTGAAATCGGTACGTTGCGGGCGGTGGGGCTGAAGCGTCAGGATATCCAGCGCCTGTTTCTGAATGAAGGCATTTTGCTGGGCATTATTGGTTGTCTGACAGGCATCATTCTTTCGCTGTTTCTGGCTTATCTCATCAATCGTTCCGGCCTGACCTGGCATCCGCCGGGGGTGATTGCACCAATCCCAATCAAGATACGGATCTGGGGGGAATGGACGATGCTGCTAAGCGTGTTGGTTATTCTGATGGTTGCCGCAGTGTCTTCATCCTGGTGGCCAGCCCGGCGAGCGGCAAACGTTCATATTGTACAAGCACTGCGCCATGCCTGATCCCATCACAATGGATGGTGGGAGGTTATTGTTTACTCACAAGGAAGATCCGCATGATGAGATTCTCATTGATCTCTGGCCTATTATTTAGCCTGTTTGCCAGCACTCAGGCATTGGCCACGCTCAGCGCTCAGGACATTTTGAAAAAAAGCGATGAGGTGCGCAACCCGAGTCGCTCTTTCAGCTTGAGCACCACCCTGGTTAGCTATAAAAGCGGCAAGCAGCATGAGACCAGCACATTGCGCCTCTATTCTCGCGCCTATCCGAGTGGCCAGTTTCGTAGCTTGGTGAAGTTTGTCAGCCCACAACGGGATGCCGGCAAGCTAACGCTGAAAAGCGGCCGCGATCTGTGGCTTTATGATCCAGCCAGCCAGGCCAGCGTGCCTATTTCACCACAGCAACGCCTGTTGGGGCAGGCCGCTAACGGTGACGTGGTGACGGCAAACTGGAATTACGATTATCAGGCCACTTTAGTGGGGGAAGAACGGGTGCTGGACGGGGAGCGACAGCAGCGGGATTGCTATCGCCTACATCTGGTGGCACAGCATCAGGACGCTGCCTATCCGTCTATGGAGCTCTGGGTGGATAAACAGGACTTCAAAAGCTGTAAAGCCGAGTTCTATGCCGTGAACGGCAATTTGCTCAAGACCACCTATTTCCGCAGTTACCAAACGGTGCTAGGGGGAAGCCGCCCAACGGAGGCGGTGATCATCGATGGGCTGAATTCGCAGTTGGTCACCGTACTCAAGCACCAGGATTTCGCCTGGTACGATGTTCCCGAAGCCTGGCTACAGCGTGATTACCTGCCGCATTTCAAGGATGACTGACGGATGAAGAAAGCGCGGTCATGGATGGTGGCATTATCAGTTCTGTATGGCCCATTTGCTCATGGAGAGGATGCCACGCTGGCGGCTTTGGATTTGGCTGATAGCACCAGGTTCTCGCCCGTTGAGGATAAAAAGCTCAACATGACGGCTGAAGCGGCCACCAGCCTGAATGAGAACGGTGGCAACCAGCAGCGAATCTCGCTCGATCTGCGTTGGGATGCGCCTTTAACGGCGAATCCCTCTCAGGACTGGCGCTTTGTGTTTGCTAACCGGTTTGATAGCCGTTTTTCACCCGGTCTACGCAGTGACAGCAACGTTAACTCGCTGAAAGAAGCCTACCTGACGTATAAAGTGACGCCGCGTTTACTGTTGGATGCTGGGCGCGTCAACACGCGCTATGGTCTGGCATTCGGTTATAACCCTACCGATTTCCTTGGGCAGGGCACGGTGCGCTCCGTTACGTCTGCCGATCCCGAGGCGCTGAGAAATAACCGCTTGGGCAATGCCATGCTGCGTTGGCAGTATCTGTGGGATAAAGCCGCTTTGACGGCGATCTGGTCGCCCAAGCTCAGTGAACATCCGAGCCAGCAAAGTGCCAGCCTGGACTGGGGAGCCAGTAACCCCAGGCAACGCATGCTGCTGGTGGGCAGCTATCAGTGGGCAGAAAACCTGAACCCACAATGGCTGCTGCTGCTGGAGCAAGGCCGCTCACCACAGTTGGGCTTCAACCTTTCACGGGTCCTTTCCCATTCCATGCTGTTCTACACCGAGTGGGCCGGAGGGCGCCAACCTTACATGTGGCAAACCTCCTTGCCCGAGCAACAGCAGGAGAGCCGCTGGCGCAACCGTCTGGCCTACGGTCTGACCTGGAGTGGGGAGAATCGGTTAACGCTGCGTGCTGAGGGCCATTACAACGGTAGTGCTGATAATCAGCGTGCGTTGGATTTCCTTGCCAACCTACCCCCTTATGCTGTGGCACAAGGGGCTACCTCGCTCGGTGAGACCTCGTTGCAAGCACAGAACTGGCTGATGCCCCGTCGTTCCGTGCTGTTCCAGGCATACTGGAAAGATATTGTCGATAATTACGATGTTAATGCGATCTGGCAGCGCGATCTGCAACGGCAGAAGAATATGGGCTTTGCCGAGGTGCGTCGTCATATCGGCCCGGTGGATCTGGCTTTGCAGTGGCAGAAAATCTATCGTCTGGAAGCATCGCAAGTGGAACAGGTGCGCCCAGAACGGCGTTGGCAGCTGTCGTTCAACTATTATTTCTAAACGTGAGCGCAATATCATCATGGCTGGCAGTGTTCAACTGCCAGTGTTTTTTATCTTATTGATTTTAAATTAAATTAATTTGTTTTTTGTTGGTTGTAATATAACTGTCATATTTATTACATTTTTCTGTCACTTAACTGTCCTATTTTCCCTCCTGCAACAATACTTACTCTGATGAAAACAACTCAAAGTTGATTTTTGAATATCCCATTAGGAGGGATTATGAAACTGATGCGTACCACCGTCGCCAGTATTGTGGCAGCGACTTTCTCCCTGGCCTCTGTGTCTGCGTTCGCTGCTGCTAGCCTGACCGGTGCAGGTGCGACATTCCCCGCTCCGGTTTACGCCAAGTGGGCAGATTCTTATCAGAAAGAAACCGGCAACAAAGTTAACTATCAGGGGATCGGCTCCTCTGGCGGCGTGAAGCAGATCATTGCCAACACCGTTGACTTTGGCGCCTCCGATGCACCGTTGTCTGACGATAAACTGGCCGCTGACGGCCTGTTCCAGTTCCCAACCGTGATTGGTGGTGTGGTACTGGCAGTAAACATTCCGGGCATCAAATCCGGTGAACTGACCCTGGATGGCCAAACCTTGGGTGATATCTACCTGGGTAACATCAAAAAATGGAATGACCCAGCGATCGTTAAGCTGAACCCTGGCGTGAAACTGCCGGATCAGAATATCGCGGTGGTTCGTCGTGCTGACGGTTCCGGCACCTCTTTTGTCTTCACCAGCTATCTGGCCAAAGCTAACGCGCAGTGGAAAGAGAAAATTGGCGCAGGCTCAACCGTTAACTGGCCAACCGGTCTGGGCGGCAAAGGTAACGACGGTATTGCCGCGTTCGTACAACGCTTGCCGGGTTCTATCGGTTATGTGGAATACGCTTACGCCAAGCAGAATAACCTGGCTTACACTAAACTGATCTCAGCAGACGGCCAACCGGTCAGCCCAACTGAAGAGAGCTTCAGCGCAGCGGCCAAAGGCGTGGACTGGAGTAAAACTTTTGCTCAGGACCTGACCAACCAGAAAGGCGACAACGTCTGGCCGATCACTTCTACTACCTTCATCCTGGTACACAAAGAGCAGAAGAAGCCCGAACAAGGCGCAGAAGTGCTGAAGTTCTTTGACTGGGCTTACAAAACCGGTGCCAAGCAAGCCAGCGAACTGGATTACGCCACATTGCCACATGAAGTGGTTGAGCAGATCCGCGCCGCCTGGAGAACCAATATTAAAGACAGTTCCGGTAAAGCCTTGTTCTAACTATGCAGGGGGTGCGGAATTTACCGCGCCTCAGCCTGATGTGTCAGGGCTCAGCGTGCTGGGCCCTCCAAGCTTTAAACAGAAGAGTAATCTATGGCTGGGTCTAAGCCGACCATTAAAGCACCAAGTAAAAATGGTGACATCATCTTCGGCGCGCTGGTTAAACTGGCAGCGCTGATTACCCTATTGCTGCTGGGCGGCATTATTGTTTCGCTGATTATCGCCTCCTGGCCAAGCATGCAGAAGTTCGGCTTCGCTTTCCTGTGGACCAAAGAGTGGGATGCCCCGGCTGAACAGTTTGGTGCGCTGGTACCGATCTACGGCACGGTGGTGACTTCGCTGATCGCCTTGATCATCGCCGTACCGGTCAGTTTTGGTATCGCCCTGTTCCTGACCGAGCTGGCACCCAACTGGCTGAAGCGCCCGCTGGGCATCGCCATTGAGCTGCTGGCGGCGATCCCAAGCATTGTTTACGGCATGTGGGGCCTGTTCGTGTTTGCCCCGCTGTTTGCCCAATATTTCCAGACCCCGCTCGGCAACGTGCTCTCCGGTATGCCGATTGTGGGTGAGCTGTTCTCCGGCCCGGCGTTTGGTATTGGGATTTTAGCCGCCGGGGTGATCCTGGCGATTATGATTATTCCCTACATTGCCGCAGTGATGCGCGACGTGTTCGAACAAACCCCGGTGATGATGAAAGAGTCGGCCTACGGCATTGGCTGCACCACTTGGGAAGTGATCTGGCGCATCGTGCTGCCGTTCACCAAAAACGGCGTGATTGGTGGTGTGATGCTCGGTTTAGGGCGTGCGCTGGGGGAAACCATGGCGGTGACCTTTATCATCGGCAACACCTACCAGCTCGACAGCTTCTCGCTGTTTATGCCGGGCAACAGTATAACCTCGGCGCTGGCTAACGAATTCGCGGAAGCGGAATCCGGGCTGCACACTTCTGCGTTGATGCAGTTGGGGCTGATCCTGTTTGTTATCACCTTTATCGTCTTGGCGCTGTCGAAGTTTATGGTGATGCGCCTGGCTAAGAACGAGGGACGCTAACGTGGCAACGATGGATATGCAAAACCCTGCAGCGCTGGCAGAAAGCCGCCGCAAAATGCAGGCCTGGCGCCGCCAGAAGAACCGCCTTGCGCTGTTCCTGTCGATGGCGACCATGGTATTCGGCCTGTTCTGGCTGGTGTGGATCCTGTTCTCCACCGTGACCAAGGGCATCGACGGCATGTCGCTGGCGCTGTTCACTGAAATGACGCCGCCGCCGAATACCGCCGGTGGCGGGCTGGCGAACGCTATCGCCGGTAGCGGCCTGCTGATCCTGTGGGCGACTATTTTCGGTACACCGCTGGGCATTATGGCGGGGATCTACCTGGCAGAGTACGGCCGTAAATCCTGGCTGGCGGAAGTGATCCGCTTTATTAACGACATTCTGCTGTCTGCGCCGTCAATCGTGGTGGGCCTGTTCGTTTACACCGTGGTGGTGGCGAAAATGGAACACTTCTCCGGCTGGGCTGGGATTATTGCGCTGGCATTGTTGCAGATCCCGATCGTGATTCGCACCACCGAGAATATGCTCAAGCTGGTGCCGGATACGCTGCGTGAAGCGGCATACGCCTTGGGCACGCCGAAATGGCGCATGATTTCGGCCATCACCTTGAAGGCCTCGGTTTCCGGCATTATCACCGGCGTGCTGCTGGCGATTGCGCGTATTGCGGGTGAAACCGCTCCGCTGCTGTTTACCTCGCTGTCGAACCAGTTCTGGAGCACGGATTTGATGCAGCCGATCGCCAACCTGCCGGTGACCATTTTCAAATTCGCCATGAGCCCGTTTGCCGAATGGCAACAGCTGGCCTGGGCTGGGGTGCTGTTGATCACCCTGTGCGTACTGTTACTGAATATCCTGGCGCGTGTGATTTTCGCCAAGAAAAAGCATTCATAAAAATTTAAGCGTCAGCCTGGCTGGCGCGGTGAAAAGAGAGAAGTCTTGATGAGCATTGTTGACTCCGCTTCCAGCAGCAAAATTCAGGTACGCGATCTGAACTTTTACTATGGCAAATTCCATGCGCTGAAAAACATCACGTTGGATATTGCCAAGAATAAAGTGACCGCATTTATCGGCCCGTCAGGCTGTGGTAAATCCACGCTGTTGCGTACCTTCAACAAGATGTATCAGCTGTACCCGGAACAGCGGGCTGAAGGCGATATTCTGCTGGATGGGCAAAACATTCTGACCGATAACCAGGACATTGCCCTGCTGCGCGCCAAAGTGGGCATGGTATTCCAGAAACCGACGCCGTTCCCGATGTCGATTTACGACAACATCGCCTTTGGCGTGCGCCTGTTCGAGAAGCTGTCCCGTGCCGATATGGACGAGCGCGTGCAGTGGGCGCTGACCAAAGCGGCGCTGTGGAACGAAACCAAAGACAAGCTGCACCAGAGTGGCTACAGCCTGTCCGGCGGCCAGCAGCAACGTTTGTGCATTGCGCGCGGTATCGCTATTCGCCCGGAAGTGCTGCTGCTGGATGAGCCTTGCTCGGCGCTGGATCCGATCTCCACCGGTAAAATTGAAGAGCTGATCAGCGAACTGAAGTCTGACTACACCGTGGTGATTGTGACCCACAATATGCAGCAGGCGGCGCGCTGTTCTGATTCCACCGCATTTATGTATCTGGGTGAATTGATCGAGTTCAGTGATACTGACACTCTGTTCACTGCGCCGCAGAAAAAACAGACCGAAGATTACATTACTGGCCGCTATGGTTGATGAGGATGCATCATGGATAACCTGAATTTAAACAAACACATCTCCGGCCAGTTCAACGCAGAGCTTGAGCACATCCGCACCCAGGTGTTGACTATGGGCGGGCTGGTGGAACAGCAACTGACCGACGCGATCACCGCGATGCATAATCAGGACGGTGAGTTGGCCAAGCGCGTGATCGAAGGCGATGCCAAGGTCAATATGATGGAAGTGGCGATTGATGAAGCCTGCGTGCGCATCATTGCCAAACGCCAGCCAACCGCCAGCGACCTGCGCCTGGTGATGGCGATCATCAAGACCATTTCCGAACTGGAACGTATCGGTGATGTAGCGGACAAAATCTGCCGCACCGCGCTGGAAAAATTCTCCCACCAGCATCAGCCGCTATTGGTGAGCTTGGAGTCGCTTGGCCGCCACACCGTGCAGATGCTGCACGACGTGCTGGATGCCTTTGCGCGTATGGATCTGGATGAAGCGATCCGCATCTACCGCGAAGATAAAAAAGTTGACCAGGAATATGAAGGCATCGTGCGCCAACTGATGACCTACATGATGGAAGATTCACGCACCATTCCAAGCGTGCTGACCGCGCTGTTCTGCGCCCGCTCTATCGAGCGCATTGGTGATCGCTGCCAGAATATCTGCGAATTTATCTTCTACTTCGTTAAAGGCCAGGATTTCCGCCATTTGGGCGGCGATGCGCTGGAAACGCTGCTGTCTGAAACCAAAGACGAGAAGAAAGCGTAATTTCCCCAATGAGTTACCTATAAAGGCGCTGAATACAGCGCCTTTAGTACATTTGAACGTCATAAAGTTAAAATGGTTATAAATATAGCTTTTAATATTATTTCCTGACCTAAGAGAGGGCTGATAGCTTGTTAGCCAGCACAACATCATCCCCTTAGGAGCCTCTTATGAAACAGCGCGTTCTCGCCTTAACCTTGTTAGCTAGCTTGACCAGCCTTGTTGTGGGGGCTGCCCATGCCGATAAACTCGACGATATTAAAAAAGCCGGTGTGGTACGTATCGCGGTATTCGACAGTAACCCGCCGTTTGGTTACATCGACCCGCAAACGAAAAAGCTGGTGGGCTATGACGTGGATGTAGCGGACGCCATTGGCAAAGCGTTGGGCGTAAAAGTCGAACTGCGCGCCACCAACCCGGCCAACCGTATTCCTCTGCTGGTATCCAAAAAGGTTGATCTGATCGCCGCCAACTTCACCATCACCGATGAGCGTGCTAAAGAAGTGAACTTCAGCGTGCCGTATTTCGCCACTGGCCAGAAATTCATTGCTCACAAAGGCGTGCTGAAAACGCCGGAAGACATCAAGAAACTGCGTATTGGAGCAGATAAAGGCACTGTGCAGGAAATTACCCTGCGCGAGCATTACCCCACCGCTAAAGTGATCTCTTATGACGATACGCCGTTGGCGTTTGTCGCACTGCGTAATGGCAACGTACAGGCGATTACCCAAGATGACGCCAAGCTGGTTGGTCTGCTGGGCAACCTGCCCGCCGCGCAAAAAGCGGATTTCGAAATTTCTCCGTTCAGTATCACCAAAGAGTATCAGGGTGTCGGCATTCCTAAAGGTGAAGAGCGCCTGACCGCTACCATTAACGATACGCTGATCAAGCTGGAACAAGACGGTGAAGCGGTGAAGCTTTACGATCGCTGGTTCGGCCCGGAAACCAATTCTGCCCAACCTCGTGGCAGCTTCAAGATCGGCCCGTTGGATCAACAGCCTAAAGCCTAATCTCCCTTTGCCCTCCCTGCCGGGGAGGGCTGAGGTGAGGAGAAATACCGCAGATGAATTTGCAACAACTCTCAGATTGGCTGCTGGCGCCGCAATATCTGAGCTGGTTATGGCATGGCTTCCTGATGACGCTATGGCTATCGGCCTGCGCCGGGCTGGCAGCGACGCTGCTGGGATTTGCTCTGGCCGCCATGCGGGACAGCAGCGTGCGTGCGTTAAGCTGGCTGGCGGTGTCGTACAGCGCGTTATTTCGTAATACCCCCCTGCTGATACAACTGTTCTTCTGGTATTTTGCCGCTGGGCAAATCCTGCCCTCAGCCGCCATGCAGTGGCTGAATACCCCGCATGCATTGGGATGGATCGAGTGGCCATCGTTTGAGTTTCTGGCAGGTTTTTTTGGCCTGACGCTCTATTCCACCGCCTTTATTGCCGAAGAGATCCGCTCCGGTATTCGTGGCGTTGCCGGTGGGCAAAAGTACGCCGCCAACGCGCTGGGGCTGACCGGCTGGCAATCCATGCGCTATGTGGTGCTGCCGCAGGCGCTGAAAATCGCTTTCCCGCCGTTGCTGGGGCAGTACATGAACGTAATCAAGAATTCGTCGCTGGCCATGGCTATCGGCGTGGCGGAGCTGTCTTACGCTTCGCGTCAGGTAGAAACCGAAACCCTGCGCACCTTCCAGGCGTTTGGCGTGGCAACGGTGTTGTATATCGCCATTATTGCCCTGCTGGAAGGTTGGGGCATGTGGCGTCAACAGCGTAAACCGCTCGGGGGGCACTAAGATGGATTTCACCATTATCCAAGAAAACTTAGGCTACCTGCTGTGGGGCACTTTCCCCGATGGGCCACTGGGCGGCGCAGCGCTGACGTTAGCGATCAGCCTGATGGCCGGGGTGGCTTCTGCAATTCTCGGCACCTTGCTGGGCGTAGCGCTGGCGATGTCGCGCGGTGTGCTGGCTGGGTTATTGGCGGCGGTGTTGGGGTTTTTCCGCGCGATCCCGGTGATTATGCTGATTTTCTGGACTTACTTCCTGCTGCCGATGGTGTTTGGGGTCGATATTCCGGAAATTACCACCGTGGTGTGCGCGCTGGCGCTGATCGCCTCGGCCTATCTGGCCCATGCGGTCAAAGCGGGGATCGTCGCCATCGGTGCCGGGCAGTGGCAGGCAGGGCTTTCCTTGGGGCTGAACCGTTGGCAGGTGTTGCGGATGATCGTCTTGCCGCAGGCGCTGCGCATGATGGTGCCTTCGTTTATCAACCAGTGGATCTCGTTGATTAAAGATACTTCGCTGGCTTATATCGTTGGCGTTGGTGAACTGACTTTCCTGGCCACCCAGGTGAATAACCGCAGCATGGTCTATCCGATGGAGGTATTCCTGTTTGTGGCGCTGGTGTATTTCATCTTCTGCCTGACGCTGGATATCTTGGCAAACGCGTTAAACCAGCGCTTTAGCCCGCAGGCCAAAGCGCTGAAACGCAGTTGGCGCTGGTGGCGCAATCGGCCACCGTTACCGGCCAGTTAATCTCTCTGTAACCTCTCCCGCAACGCAGACGTTAAAATGTAGCACGTTCAGTTCCCTCTCCCTGTTGGCTGTCTCTTATACACAACGTGTTCGTCTCTGTAAGTCAGGTGTAATGGGAATTGCCGTAAAAGATCATAATCCGATGGAACAATAATGGACGGCAATTGCAGGGCCCAAGGCGGGGCCCTGCACCCACGCCTACGCTTAACATGGCCTGCCCGCTGCGCGGGTACCTTCACTACGCCCCCGTTGCCGGACGGGTCGGCTCAATTCACGTCCCTGTTCATATCGCCTCAACCGGCCCTCCATGGCCGGTTGCCCCTGGCAACGGTGTCTTGCTCAGCAGGCCATGATGCGCTTAACGTCAACACCCGAATCTGTGAGTAACGGGCAAGTTTTACAATGGTATTGATAACAGCGTGTCAAACCTATAGCTGGTGAGATGAGCACAGGTGTTGACGCCATTGAAGGCGCCGAACGGAGACACGGCGCATAGGCAAAATCGCCATGGATAATGAGATGGACGCTCCTACCACGGCATCGCAATGTGCCACAATTTGAGTGTCTAATCTCAACAGCAGGAGCGTCCAAATGAAAGTATCTACCCTCGGTATTGACTTGGCAAAAAACGTTTTCCAACTTCATGGTGTTGATCACAATGGCAATACGGTCCTGAAGAAAAAGCTGACTCGCGATAAATTCGTGCCTTTCATCATGCAGTTAGAGCCCTGTCTTATCGGCATGGAGGCCTGTGCTTCCAGTCATCATTTTGCACGGGTACTGGCTCAGTTCGGTCATCAGGTCAAACTGATACCGCCGCAGTACGTCAAGCCTTACGTCAAAACCAACAAGACCGATGCGGCCGATGCCGAAGCCATCTGTGAAGCCGTTACCCGCCCCAACATGCGCTTTGTACAAGTGAAAACCGCCGAGCAGCAGGCCGTATTAACTCTTCACACCGAGCGTGACATCCTCATCCGGGAACGCATCGCCTGTGTGAACAGCTTACGAGCCATGCTGGCCGAGTTTGGCCTGGTGATGCCGACCGGGCAACGGGCTTTTCACCAAGGTGTTCCTGACCTACTGGAGAATGGCGATATCGCGTTGTCCCCGTTTGTCCGCCGCAGTGCGGCGCGTCAGTTTGAACATATCCTGGCGCTCGAAGACCAGGTCACCCTGATTGAGCAAGAGCTCAGTCAGTGGGCGCAGACCCAGCCAGCCTGTCAGCGGGTGATGAAAGTGCCGGGTGTTGGGTTAATGACCTCAACCTATCTGGTGGCGTCGGTCGGTAATGGGCAGCAATTTCACAGCGCGAAGCAATTTGCTGCCTGGCTGGGCCTGACACCGCGTGAACACTCCAGCGGTGGCAAACAACGATTAGGCAATATCAGCAAACGAGGCGACGGTTACTTTCGGTATTTACTGGTACACGGAGCCAGAGCGGTGGCAGCGGTGATTGAACGCCACAAAGAGGAGATGCCGTGGTTATTTACCTTGCTGCAAAAGAAAAACTACAACGTGGCGGTGGTGGCACAGGCGAGTAAAACGGCGCGCATCCTGTGGTCAATGCTGGTGAAGGGCACAGAATATCGACCTGGAGCCGCTCATTGAGACGAGCTCAAAGGGCGGCTCCAGGTCAGCAAAGGTAAAACGCAGTCCGGTAGTTGCACGTGTAATCAAGAAGATGGCGAAACAGGTAAGACCGCAGGTGAGACAGGCCGTAAAGCGCCAGGGCAATATAGCCCGTAGGGATGGTAGGCACTCACCTGGCGGATTTCATCATGGTTCGGGCCACAGAAAGGCCCAGAAAGAAACCGGATATATGGCTGCAATACCTGTTCACTTTATTCAAGAAAAACACTGGCATCATCGGGAGCGTCCATATAGGGCGATTTTAGGCGAGATGAACAGGGATGTGAATCGTAGCCGGCCGTGATGCGCGGTGGCGGAGTGAGGGTAGCCGCGTAGCGGCCGCCTGATAGGGCAAGGGCCGGGGTGCTGGGGGCTGGCTCTTGAGCCCCCAGCTCGGTCGCGTTCACCACATAGCCAAGTGAACAGAACATGCTTAGCGACCGAAACAATGACTCGAACCCCTTGTCTCAATATGTGAACATTACAGCAACTGCCCCAGATTGACGTATTTGGTTTCCATATACTCATCCAGACCCACGTCCGAGCCTTCGCGACCTAAGCCAGATTCTTTCACCCCACCGAAAGGCGCCACTTCGGTGGAAATAATCCCTTCGTTGATGCCAACCATGCCACTTTCCAGCGCTTGACTGACGCGGAAAGCACGCGCCAAATCACGGGTATACAGATAAGCCGCCAGCCCAAACGGTGTGGCATTGGCGCGTGTAATGGCCTCTTGCTCATCGGTGAAGCGGAAACAGGCGGCCAGCGGGCCAAAGGTTTCTTCATGGGCTAACTGCATTTTTTCGTTGGCATCGGCCAGTACGGTGGGCTGGAAGAACGAGCCACCCAGCGCATGGCGCTCGCCGCCGCACATCAGTTTGGCACCTAGCTTCAGCGCGTCCTGCACGTGGGCTGCCACTTTCTCTGCTGCTTTCACATGGATCAACGGCCCCTGCTGTGCCCCTGGTGTCATACCCGGTGCCACTTTTAATGCTTGAGCGGCTTCGGTCAGCTTCTGGACAAAACGATCGTAAATACCGTCCTGAATGTAGAAACGGTTTACGCACACGCAGGTTTGCCCGCTGTTGCGGAATTTTGCCGCCATCGCACCGGCAACGGCAGCGTCGAGATCCGCATCGTCGAACACGATAAACGGCGCATTGCCGCCCAGTTCCAGCGACAGCTTTTTCACCGTATCGGCAGCCTGACGCATCAATAGCTTGCCGATGGGCGTGGAGCCAGTGAAGGACACTTTACGCACTAACGGGCTGGCCATTAAGGTTTCACCGATAGCGACGGTATCACCAGAAACGGCGTTGATGACACCCGCAGGAACGCCAGCCTGCTCCGCCAGCACGATCAGCGCGAAGGCCGAGAGTGGCGTTTCATTCGCCGGTTTAATCACTGCCGTACAACCCGCAGCCAACGCCGGGCCAAGCTTGCGCGTTAGCATCGCCAGCGGGAAGTTCCACGGGGTGATGGCGGCAATGACCCCTACCGGTTGTTTAAACGTGAGGATCTGGTTGCCGTTTTTAGGGGTTGGGATGGTTTTACCGTAGGCGCGTTTGCCTTCTTCGGCAAACCACTCGATAAAACTGGCGGCATAGGCCACTTCGCCGCTCGCTTCGCTCAGCACTTTGCCTTGCTCGGTGACCATCAGCTCCGCCAGCTCTTTTTGATGCTGCATAATCAGCTGGAACCAGCGTTGCAAGATTTCTGCGCGCGCCTTGGCGGTTAGAGCACGCCAGGCCGGGAGTGCAGCGGCCGCAGCGGTAATCGCCGCCGTGGTTTCTGCACTGCCTGCCAGTGCCACATCGGCCACCCTTTCGCCATTGGCCGGATTATCGACCGGATAAGTTTGGGCTGTGGTGTGCCATGCCCCGTTGCAATACCAACCGGTGCGCAACAGTGAAGAATAAGCCGTCATGCAATGTTCCTTTTTTCAACGTTATCCAGCGCGAATAAACCGCGCGCCGGGCGGCTTTCACGCGCAATGCGCTTACCGGCGGTGTAGTCGTTAATCACATCGCACGGGGTGTAATGGCGTTCCAGTTCATAGCGCTCATCTTCGCTAAGTGGCGTGTTCAGTGCCGCCACCGCGCTGTCGATCTGTTGCACTGAGTCAGCGCCCACCAACATGCAATCCACACCAGAGTGGTTGATCACCCAAGCCTGGGCGATTTGCGCCGGAGGAACACCGCGCAGTTGCGCGACATGGCTGACCGCTTGTGCAACGTTAAGCGAAGTTGCATCAGCATACATTTCCTGGGTGAAAAAGTCGGTTTTGTTGCGCACAGAATTGAAATCGCAGCTCAGCAACCCACGCGCCAGCGGGCTGAAGACCGAAACCCCCAGCCCTTGATCGCGGCAGAACGGGATCATTTCACGTTCTTCTTCGCGGTAAGCGCAGTTGAGCTGTAGTTGCATGTTGATCGGTTTGACGTAGCCGTTACGCTCACAGCACCACAGGATCTTGGCCAACTGCCAGGTGTACATGGTGGAAACCCCGACATAACGCGCCTTACCGGAGCGCACGATATCGTTCATGGCGGCCCAGGTTTCTTCGATCGGCGTATTGACGTCGAAATAGTGCAGCATATAGATATCCACGTAGTCGGTGCCCAGGCGGCGCAGGCTGGCGTCGATGCTCTCCATAATGTGCTTGCGTGAATGCCCCTGATTATTGAGGCCAGCGCCGATCGGGTAACCCACTTTGGTGGTCAGCACCAGTTCGTCCCGGTTGGCGATGCGGTTAATCACCCGCCCAACCACTTCTTCCCCTGCGCCGCTGGAGTAAAAGTCGGCCAGATCGATAAAGTTAATCCCGCTCTCCAAAGCGTGGCGGATCAATGGCTCGCTCTGCGCTTCATCAAAAATCCACGGTTTCCACTGTTTGCTGCCCATATTCATGGTGCCCAGGCACAGGCGCGAGACTTTCAGGCCACATTGGCCCAAGTTGATGTATTCCATGGCGCTTTCCTCAGGCTTTTGGCGTATAGAACGGGTTACCCAATTGTGGCAGCGCTTGGGTTAACTGATGGCGCGTCGGTAATTTTTCCATCGCTGCGCGGATCGCCTGAGTACAAGCTTGATAGTTATTGTGATAAACCTCATCGATATCGTTACACCCCGGATTCACCCAGTTGGCGGTGACGATGCACCATTCGTCTTCCGCCTGTGCTGGCAGAATGCCTTCCAGCAACGCCTCGGTCACCGCTTTGGCGATTGCCGCCTGCGATGCGCCCCAGGTGGCGTTACCGTGCAGTTCACCGCTGATTTCCGCTTTGTTGACGTACAGCGTCATCGGTTTGGCGGGTACGTTAGGTTTGATCACCACCATAAACGGGCAATGGCCTTGGCTGGGCGAGGCCAGGCTGGCTGAGAACGCCTGGCCGACCACGCCATTACGCGGACCGATCATGATATTGATATGCGAGGCGTTCACGCCGTTGCCTGCAAAGCCTTCACCGATATACATTTCCACTAAAGGATCTCCTGTTTTTTAAGATGATGTTATTTAGCCACGGTGGCCAATGTGTTCTCTGCCTGAGGCGGCGTACCTTGCGCGGCATCCACCAGCGTCAGGCCCTTGGTTTCTGGAGCCCAGGCAATGGAAACAATCGCGCCGATAATCAGAATCAACGCCAGAATGGCGGTGGTCGTTGGCATGCCGTAATGCACGATCGCCAGCGGCAGCAGACCGGTGCCGATGGCGGAACCCAAGCGGCTCATCGAGGTGGCAAAGCCCACACCCATGGAACGCACTTCGGTAGGGAAACTTTCGGCTGGGAAGACCCCCACCAGATTGCTGACCGCCGACATCACCAGCGTAAAGGCGGCAAAGAACGCGATCAGCCAGGCGGTTTGGTTGGCAGGAATAATGCTCAGCATCACCAGGCAAGCGGCGAGGAAAATGAAAGAGCCGATCAGGAACCCGCGACGCGAGCAGATCACCGTCAGCCCAATCCCCAGCAGTGCCCCGACGATCAGCAGGCCGTTAAGCAGCAGATCGGTAGAGAAGTTATTGTCCAACCCCATCACGCTGAGAATGGAAGGCAGGAAGGTGTAGATCGCGAAGTACGGGATCACCAGGCAGACGAAGAACAGGCTGTTGAAAGCAGTGCGTCGGCGGTATTTGGCACCGAACAGCGACAGAAAACGCTGCTTGGATATCACCGGCGCCTCGTCAATCAGCAGTACGTTCGGCCCGAAGTATTTATGGACGATCGCCATCGCCTGTTCGCGCTGGCCCTTGCCCATCAACCAGCGGGGGGATTCCGGCGTGCCGATGCGCATCAGCAGAATGGCGAGGGCTGGTAGCGCCGAAGAGGAGAGCAGCCAGCGCCAGGCATCGGGTCCCAATGCCGTCAGGAAATGCCCGGCGAAACCGGCGGCGACATAGCCAAAGGTCCAGATCACGCTGAACGATCCGAGCAGCACGCCACGGTGTTTGCGCGGTGAGAACTCGGCCAGCATGGTGTGCCCTACCGAGAAATCGCCGCCCAACCCAATGCCCACCATCACCCGTAGCAGAAACAATTGCTCCGGCGTCGTGGCGAAAAACTGCAGGGCAGAGGCAATAGTGATCACCACAAAGCTGAAACTGAATATTTTCTGGCGGCCTATGTAGTCGGAAATCCAGCCGAGCACCAGGCTACCGATAAATAGCCCAATCAGCGCCGAACTGCCGAGCATCCCTTCCCAGAAGGGTGTAAGACCCATTTGTGGTTTGATTTGTGCCAGAGCAAAGCCGATAACGCCCAGTACATAGCCATCGGTGAAGTGGGCACCGAAGGTTAGACCTGCGATCTTGATATGAAAACGGTTTAACGGCACGTCATCCATACGGATGTGTTGTTGTGTTAGATGCTGCATTGACCTGTCCTCCTGTTGGAGCGGTGTTTGTTGGTGTATTGTTGGTTTTTTGTTTTTATCGCGTTAACAATGTGGCAGCGCAGGGAACGGTAGGCGAGTGCGTTTTAGTCATACCCCTCAGCGGAAAATGCATGTGATCTGCCTCTGGTTTTAGGGAGATAAATGCTGCGGGGAGGCATGAAATCCACCAGATTGGCAACATGTCGTTAACAACCTAATGCATGATGCAGAGGTCTGTGGATCGTGAGAAAGCTCCCATCGCTCAGTATGTTGCGCGTATTTGAAGAAACCTGCCGGACGCTGAGTTTCAGCAAAGCGGCTGAAGCGCTGTTTATCACTCAAAGTGCGGCCAGCCGCCAGATCAAGCAGTTGGAGGAGTTTCTCGGTAAGTTGCTGTTTGTGCGCAGTCACAGTGGGTTAGCGCTGACTCAGGATGCGATGCTGTTACTGCCGGTGGTGCGGCAATCGCTGGATATTCTGGAGGAAGGGGTGCGCCACGTGCAGTTGCACAATCCTTTGCAGCACCTGCGGTTGCAGGTAGCCCCCACTTTCGCCACCCGTTGGTTGGCCCCGCGTTTAGTCACGCTGCGTCAACGCAACAGCCAATTGCAGATCGCCCTGATCAGCGAAGCGCGGCAAAAGTATTGCGACTTTGACTGTGCGGTGCGCTTTGGTGAGTTGTCAGAGAGCTTCGGCGGTGAATGGTTATGCCATGAACAACTGGTGCTGGTGGGCAGCCCGTTGCTGATGATTAACGGTGTGTTTCCACCGCTGAATACGCAACCGCAGTTACATATTCTCAATGGCGATAGCCGCATGGATACCTGGCAGCGCTGGCTGGCGGCGGCTGGGCGCACAGAAGTGCAGGAGCAAGGAGGGTTGGAGTTCAGCACGCAGGATCAGGTGATCAACGCCTGTATTACCGGCGCGGGCTACGCGGTGCTGGATAAAATGATGATCCGCAATGAATTACAGAGTGGCCTGCTGGTGCTGCTGTCACCGCTGGAGCTGAAAAGCACCAACGGCTACTGGTTGGAGATCCCGCCCGGTAAGCGGGAATTGCCGCGCGTGTGTTATTTCCACGATTGGCTGCGGGCGGAAATTGGCCGAGGAGAAGCGGCTATAGAAGCCAGAAATAATGAACGAGAGAAAGATAAAGCCAATATGCAAGCTATGAACGTATTCATTGATAAAGCGGGAATGCTTTCAGATGATGAGTTTTCTGGGGGCTGTAATGGCGCAATTATTTGATATGTAAAGTAATTTATCAGGCGGGGTAAACAAATTGCGATCCAATTTGTGTTCTCTACAAGTTTGGTCGTGAATATGTGGCATTGAATACCATCATTCAAGTTTCTTAAATTGTTTCCCTAATACATATATTATAATTACGCTAAGAATAAGCGTTATAAGCTGCCCTGTAAGATAGCCTAAGTTATACCTGCTGGGACCTTCATCGTATATTCCAATGATTGTCGCTGCTATATAAAAAAGGGAGAAAAATGTCAAAAGGCAAAAAAAGGAAACCACTATTGCGAGCAATATGGTAATTGTTTTTGATACTATCCATTTCATTTTTAATTCCTTTTTTGAAAAATCGCAAGCAACCTGTTGGCTGGAGATCCCGCCAGATAAGCGGGATCGGCCCGACTAACGCGTAAGCCGCCAGCCGCGCTGTTGCCACAGCGCGGGCAACTGAGCCAGATCGTCAAACATGGTGACCAGCGGATGCGCGATCGGCTTATTGTGCGGATCGGCGCAGAAGTAAAATACCGGGATCCCGGCCGCGATACCCGCTTGAGCGCCAGCAGCAGAGTCATCCACCAGAATGCAGCGCTCCACCGGCACCTGCATCTGTTTTGCCGCGTGGAATACGATGGCCGGATCGGGCTTCCAGCGCTGAATATCGTAGCCGCTGAACAACCGGTCATCAAAATAGGACAGCATGCCGGTCAGCCCCAACGAGTGCTGCATTTTGCTCACCGGGCCGTTGGAAACGGTACACATTGGTACGGTCATCTGCGCTAACAGTTCGCGGGCTCCGGCGATCGGCTGCAGTTCCGCATCAAACAGGCGTGCCACTTCCTGGCGGAAAATGGGCTCCAACTCACTGACCGGGAAACTCACACCCTGTTCGGTATTAATCTGCTCGATAATCTCGTAGAGTTTTATGCCTTTGAATCTCTTGAACACTTCTTCCAGCGAAAGCGTAATACCAACGTGCTCAAACATATGCACATACGCCTTGCTGCACAGCACTTCGCTGTCTACCAGCGTGCCATCACAATCAAACAAAACACATTCAACCTGATTCATTGGGGGATGGATCCTCAGTTAAGCCATGATTGTTGTCACTTTAACCGGATTGTGCAGGATTGCGACCCTTTAAACATTTATTGACGATGAATATCAATAAATACAATTCGTTGAAAAAATCAGCCCTAAATAGGGCGAAAAAAGCCGGTGAGCAAGGTTAAAACGGCAACATTTTGTTATAGGATAGCGCCCGACAGTCCATTCCCCTCTTCGGAATTCTGATAATGAGCAAACAAAACATCAGCCTTGATGTAAAGCAAGGCTTGCTTGAGCGCGTGTTTAAACTCAAGCAGCATGGCACGACGGCACGGACGGAAACGATTGCCGGTCTTACCACCTTTTTAACCATGGTGTACATCGTGTTCGTTAACCCCCAGATCCTGGGTGCGGCGGGCATGGATACTCAGGCGGTGTTTGTGACCACCTGCCTGATCGCCGCTTTTGGCAGTATCTTGATGGGGTTGCTGGCTAACCTGCCGGTCGCGCTGGCACCGGCGATGGGCCTGAATGCCTTCTTCGCGTTTGTGGTGGTCGGTGCAATGGGGATTTCATGGCAGGTCGGCATGGGGGCGATTTTCTGGGGCGCCGTTGGCTTACTGCTGCTGACCGTGTTCCGTATCCGCTACTGGATGATTGCCAATATTCCTCTCAGCCTGCGCGTGGGGATCACCAGCGGTATCGGCCTGTTTATCGCCATGATGGGGCTGAAAAATGCCGGTATTGTGGTGGCTAACCCGGATACGCTGGTGGCGGTAGGTAACCTGACGTCTCACAGCGTGCTGCTCGGGGCGCTGGGGTTCTTTATCATTGCGGTGCTGGCTTCGCGCAATATCCATGCGGCGGTACTGGTTTCCATCGTGGTCACCACGCTGATTGGCTGGATGTTGGGGGATGTGAAATATGGCGGCGTGTTCTCTATGCCACCGGATATCACGACCGTGGTCGGTCAGGTGGATTTGGCCGGTGCGCTGAATCTTGGCCTGGCTGGGGTGATCTTCTCCTTTATGCTGGTTAACCTGTTCGACTCTTCAGGCACATTGATCGGCGTGACCGACAAAGCCGGGTTGACGGATGATAAAGGCCAGTTCCCACGCATGAAGCAGGCGCTGTACGTTGACAGTATCAGCTCGGTGGCGGGTTCGTTTATCGGCACCTCTTCCGTGACGGCCTATATCGAGAGCTCCGCCGGTGTTTCCATCGGTGGCCGTACTGGCCTCACCGCCGTGGTGGTGGGTATTCTGTTCCTGCTGGTGATCTTCCTGTCGCCGTTGGCGGGAATGGTGCCGGCCTATGCCGCTGCGGGTGCGTTGATCTACGTGGGCGTGCTGATGACCTCCAGCCTGGCACGCGTGAAGTGGGAAGACATGACCGAAGCGGTTCCGGCTTTTGTCACCGCCGCCATGATGCCTTTCAGCTTCTCGATTACCGAAGGCATTGCTTTGGGCTTTATCTCTTACTGTGTGATGAAGCTCGGTACCGGCCGCTGGCGCGAGATCAGCCCCTGCGTGATCGTGGTGGCGCTGCTGTTTGTGCTTAAAATCGCGTTTGTTGACGCGCATTGATAGAGAAAGGGGCCACAGATGGGTAATGCCGGTCAGTTAAGCGCAAAGCTGCATAATTATGCAACAGGTGCTAAAGGTGTGGCCTCCCTTGTATGTTTGTAGTTGATGTAAAAAGATAGGTTGTACTGTGTTCTTACCCGGCGTGGCAGCACGTACCCCCTCTGGGACACCAAGCCCGTGGGAGAGCTTATTGCGCCACGTCGGTTTCATGATGAGCCCGAACAGCTGCCTGGACGACGATGCTGTCAGTCCGTATCACGCAAGGCTGGGAGACATGAGATGAAACAAAAGACTTACGTCGGTATTGATATCGCCAAAGAGGAGTTCGACGTGTTTATCAACACAGACCATCGTATTGCTCAATTTGACAATACGTCCTCAGGGCATCAGGCGTTAATCACCTTGCTTGATACCTATGAGGTGGAGCTGATCGCCATGGAGGCTACAGGTAAATATCATGGGCCACTTTGCGCAGCGCTCACGTTGAAGACATTGCCCGTAGCGGTCGTTAATCCCCGGCAGGTCAAGAATTTTGCCCGTGCGTTGGGAAAACGGGCGAAAACAGACACGATAGATGCTGCAGTGTTATGCCGCTTTGCCCAGGCGATAGAGCCGCCAGTGAGAGAACAAAACGATGTTCAAACTCAACGTCTGGCGGGAATGGTAACGCGACGGCGTCAATTGGTAGAGATCCGCACAGCGGAGCTTAACAGGCTTGAGGGGGCGTTATACGAGGCCAGCCAATCGATACATGCCCATGTTAATTGGCTGAACCAGCAGATTAGCGATATTGACGATGATATACACCGACAACTGAAGGTGATGCCAGTCTGGCAGGAGAAAGCCAGGTTGCTCGAAGAGGTGAAAGGGTTAGGTAAAGTGACGGTGTCGACGTTACTGGCGTTGTTACCGGAGCTAGGTAAGCTGACACGGCGAGAAATCAGTGCCTTGGTTGGCGTGTGCCCGTACGCCCATGAGAGTGGGAAAATGAAAGGGCAGCGAACGATCTGGGGCGGGCGTTCGGCGGTGAGAGCGGCGCTTTACATGGCAACGTTGTCGGCAACGCGTAGCAATGAGACGATAAAAGAGTTCTATGAGAGGCTGGTTGCACGGGGTAAAGCGAAGAAAGTGGCGCTAACCGCGTGCATCAGAAAGCTGTTAACGATATTAAACGCGATGCTGCGAGATAATAGGCAATGGGTGACAAATTAATCATCACCCATTGACTTTAAACACAGCTGCTCTCCCTGTGGGAGAGGGCCGGGGTGAGGGGCTTTAGTTCAGTGATATTCCCCTCACCTTAACGGGTTAGCCTTAACTGACAAGCATTACCCATCTGTGGCCCCTTTTTTACCTCATAACCCCGGCGACGCATCCGCAGTTTTGCCCATTACCCAGCGCAATGGCTGGTTAAAACGCGCCTGCCAGCCACCGATCTCATCTTCTCCTTGGGCAAAATGCTCAATCTCAACCTGGTTCCTTTCGTTGAACAGATCGGCGAAATACAGTGCCAAAGCCTGATCGTCGAAATTCTGTCGATCGTAATAGGCGATCATAATCCGCTTTTTTTCTGCCAACGATTGTTTGGCCGGCGTGATTTCACCGCTCGGTGCAATCAGCATGGCACCAGCATAAAACTGTGGGTATTTTGCCATCAGGTTGGCACCGTGCAGAGCGCCTTGCCCGCGTGCGGTCAGGAACACCTGCTTGGGATTTAGTTTCAATACCGGAGTCAGGGAGCGTAGAGCACGTTCAATAGCGCTTTGGGTGCTCTCATCACTGTAATTGGACCAGCGGAAGTTGTTCTCTGCCAACATTTGGGTGCCATTCAGCTCAATGTAGGCGACACCGGCTTCTGCAAACAGCAATCGGTCTTGTGGATTAATAGCCGCAGCCTGACCATAAGCGTGCAGATAGACGATGGTTGGCCAACCTCCTGGCGGTGGCTCCCCGCTGGGGACGGCATACTGGGCTTTACCTTCAAACTGCGAAGCGTATTGCTGATAGCGGGCCTTGGTTTCGGCGAGGATGGAACGGTAGGCTTCACCTTGCTGAATACTGTTGAATGCGCTGTCTTCCAGCAGATTGTAGTAATACCACAATCCGCGTTTGGCACTCAGTTGCAGATAACGCTCTGCAAGCTCGGTCTGGCCCTTTTCTGCCGAAGAGGCTGCCAGTTGATAGGGTGCCCAGACGTTGCGTTCGTCTTCGCGCATCAGGGTCAGATACAGCGACATGGCTTCGGTCTTTTTATCTTCCTGGCTATAGGCTAGCCGAGGCAATTGGGCATTCAGCGGGTGGTGCGTGGGGAGGTCTACCGGCTCTTCTCCGGCAGGGTAGCGCATTTCTGCAGCAAACAGTGAACTGGTGGTGAAAGCCATGATTATGGCTAAAATAAAAAAACGCATAATAGTGTTACTTTGTTTTCTACTACATTAAATGGTGCGATTTCTTCCATGAGCGGCGCCTTTTTGTCTTAAGACGCCGAAAGGAAAGTTACTTCACGCGACGAATATAATCGCTGAATGCAGACAACTGGCCGGTCAGAAAATCCAGCGTACCTTGATCTATCAACTCACCCGCTTGTTCATCAACCTTGTTCTGGATCATGCCCCCCATAAATTCGGGCTTGTTTATGACCATGGCATCAAGGAATACCAGGATCTGGCGCAGATGATATTGGCAACGTGCGCCGCCAATCGGCCCCATAGAACTGGTCTGAATGGCGACCGGTTTACCGGCCAGAGGCTGATTGGGCACGCGGGAAAGCCAGTCAATGGCATTTTTCAGGCCGCCGGGAACCGAATAGTTATATTCTGGCGTAACGATAATGACCCCGTCAGCCTGGCGGATTTTTTCCGCAATGTCTTCAACCGTGGCGGGAAAGCCGTCTTCTTGTTGCCGATCTGCGTCGTAAAGAGGGATATCGCGAATCGAGGGAAGTGCTTCGATGGTTACGCCACGCGGTGCCAGTTTGGGTAAGCTGCGGGCGACCATGGCGTTATAAGAACCTTTACGCAGGCTGCCCAGCAAAGTGACGATTTTTAGTGCTTGCTCTGACATAGGATGATTCTCCCTTGCTAGTAAACAGATTCAGCTTGTACCTACAGATTTTAGCTTGTAGCCGGAGGACTCTACCGCCTGAAAAGTGAGGCTATAAAACAACCGACAAATAGTAGGGCAAACTTTCAACAGATAATAGGCTGGTTCTGCATATTTATCTGTTTTTACAATTCTGTGTAGGAATTAATTTGTTTAAAAAAGTTTTATTTCAGATATTTTCGCTATGAGCAGGCATTAATCGGTAATTATCGTGCAGACAGGCTGGTCAGTTTCAGAAAGTGCGTTGAAGGGGGTGGGCGGCGTGATGATATTTCACTGCTTTTCCGCAACCCTAGCCGATCGTCATATTGCCAGCAAATCAGGCGTTCTAATCCCGGTGTGCGAGCGCAAGCCCAGCTCAGATACTCCCCGGCGTCGCTCATCACTTGCACATGTGGTGTAGCGCTGGAGCGTAAATGCCCGGAAAAGGGATGCAGATGCAACGTTCCCTGCTCATCGTTACTCAGACCACAAAGCTTCAACACGCACTGGCGAATACTCCATAGCTGAGTTTCAGCCTCCAGCCGATCATGCTGCGCTTCAATCCAGGCATGCTCGGTAACGGATTGGTATTGCTGCTGCAGGTTGTGGCCGCGCGCGCGCATCACTTCAATATCCAACCCGACTTTGCCTTCCAGGCTCAGCAAGGCACCTACCGTGTTACCCGCATAAGCAAGGCTGAAATCAGGTAAGTGGGGATCGACAAAGTGGGGGCGCCCGGTAGGCGTGGTAGTGATGGGGGGCAAAATTGGCAGGCGGTACAGATAGAACATCATTTCAGCCAGCAGGATCCGGCCTTGCAGAAAACGCCTGCGGCGCTTAATAGAGAAATTTAGCGTATTTTCAATCAGATCGCTGGATAACCGATGGGTGTTCAAAATCCCTGAGGTAGTATCCCATCGGATAAAGTGGCAAGCCATTACTCACTCCATGAACGAGGCTGACAAAAAATCTGGAGTGCTAGATTAAACATAGCGTCAGGATTTTTCATTAAAAAACAGTATGCGTATTATCTTATTTATTTAAATTTTGAATGTTTTAGGGCGGGAGACACTATTAAGTATGGAATAAAAATCCCACAAAACAACCCGTTGTGTGGGATTTATAGAAATAGAAGGGGATTTCGCAAATGTAGACTTACTTACCAATACAGAAACTGGAGAAAATACGCCCCAGCAGATCGTCGGAACTGAATTCACCGGTGATTTCGCTCAATGCCTGCTGCGCTAAGCGTAGTTCTTCGGCCAACAACTCCCCCGCGTAAGCGCTCACTAACTGTTCTTTACCCTGCACCAGATGCTGGGCTGCCTGTTCTAAAGCCTGCAAATGGCGGCGGCGAGCCAGGAAACCCCCTTCCATATTGCTGGTGAAGCCCATGCTCTGTTTCAGGTGGTCGCGCAGCAGGTCGATCCCTTCGCCGGTACGCGCTGACAGGCGAATAAGTGAGTGGCCATTCACTTCGGTCATACCCAGCGTTTCGCCCGTGATATCGGCTTTGTTACGCACCACGGTGATCGGCAGATTGCTGGGCAGGCGGGCCATAAACTCCGGCCAGATTTCGCTGGGTTCGGTTGCGGCGGTGGTGGTTCCATCCACCATAAACAGCACGCGGTCGGCCTGTTCGATCTCATTCCACGCACGTTCGATGCCAATACGCTCCACTTCGTCACTGGCTTCGCGCAGGCCTGCGGTATCGATAATATGCAGCGGCATACCGTCGATATGAATATGTTCACGCAGCACGTCGCGCGTGGTGCCAGCGATATCGGTGACGATCGCCGCTTCACGCCCGGCCAACTCATTGAGCAAGCTGGATTTCCCGGCGTTGGGCCGCCCGGCAATCACCACTTTCATCCCTTCACGCAGCAGGCTGCCCTGGCGCGCTTCGGTACGCACGTTGTCCAGATCGGCCATCACACCATTGAGCTGTGCTTCGATTTTGCCGTCGGAAAGGAAGTCGATCTCTTCATCGGGGAAGTCGATCGCGGCTTCCACAAAGATGCGCAGGTGAGTAAGTGCTTCCACAAGCTGGTGGATACGCATGGAAAATGCGCCTTGCAGCGAGTTCATCGCCGAACGGGCCGCCTGCTCTGAGCTGGCATCAATCAGATCGGCAATCGCTTCAGCCTGCGCCAGATCCAGCTTATCGTTGAGAAATGCACGTTCAGAGAATTCACCTGGCCGCGCAATGCGTACGTCGGGCAGCGCCAGCACGCGTTTCAGCAGCAGATCGAGGATCACCGGCCCACCGTGGCCCTGTAGTTCCAGCACGTCTTCACCGGTGAAGGAGTTCGGGCCGGGGAACCATAAGGCGATACCTTGATCGAGAACCGCACCTGCGGCATCGCGGAACGGCAGGTAATCGGCGTAGCGCGGCTTTGGCAGTTTGCCGAGCAACGCCTGAGCGACATCTTTCGCATTGCGGCCGGAAATACGCAGAATGCCGACGCCGCCGCGTCCCGGCGGGGTGGCAAGGGCAGCGATAGTATCGGTGGTGCTCATAACAGGTTATCTCTCTGACAATATGCAAAAAGGCGGTCGAATGACCGCCTTTGAGTTTCGCAGAAGGGGCGCAAACTGCAACCCCTTGGCTACGCCTTAGGACTTCTTCTTGTCGCGGCTGTGTAAGCCACGTTTTTCCAGCCCGCGATAAATAATCTGCTGCTGGAGGATAGTCACCAGGTTACTGACGATATAGTACAGCACCAGACCGGATGGGAACCACAGGAAGAACACGGTGAAAATCACCGGCATGAAGGTCATGATCTTCTGCTGCATCGGGTCGGTCACGGTGGTCGGTGACATCTTCTGGATGAAGTACATGGTCACACCCATCAGGATCGGCAGGATGTAGTACGGGTCCTGCGCTGACAGATCGTGGATCCACAGGATGAACGGCGCATGACGCAGTTCAACCGAGCTCATCAGCATGTAGTACAACGCCAGGAAGATCGGCATCTGAATGATCAACGGCAGGCAGCCACCCAGCGGGTTCACTTTCTCTGCCTTGTACAGCGCCATCATTTCTTGGCTCATGCGCTGCTTGTCGTCACCGATACGTTCACGCATCGCCTGCAGTTTTGGCTGCAGTAAACGCATTTTGGCCATCGAGGTGTACTGCGCTTTGGTCAGCGGGTACATGATGCCACGCACGATGAAGGTGATGATGATGATCGAGAAGCCCCAGTTACCGATAAAGCCGTGGATAAACTTCAGCAGTTTGAACAGCGGCTGGGAAATGAACCACAGCCAGCCGTAATCCACGGTCAGATCGAGATGCGGTGCCAGTTCGGCCATCTTATCCTGCAACTCTGGGCCAACCCACAAGGTGGCACTCAGTTGCTGTTGCGCACCAGGTTGCACCACCACCGGAGTCGACTTAAAGCCGATAGCGGAGAGGTTATCGCCAGGTTTTGCGGTATAGAAGGTGTTTTTACCCTGAGTCTGTGGCACCCACGCGGTTGCGAAATACTGCTGCAACATGGCAACCCAGCCGCCCTGCGTGGTGATATCCAGGTTCTCGTCCTTATCGAACGCATACTTCTGGTATTTATTGTCACTGGAGGAGTAAGCCGCACCACGGAAGGTGTGCAGCGCAAAGTTATTGCTGCCGGTGTCACGGTGCTTTGGCAACTCGCTGCTTTGCTTGAGCTGGCCGAACAGCGTCAGTTCCAGAGGCGCTTCACTTTTGTTGAGGATAGTGTAATCGACACCAACCCCGTAGTGATTACGCTTGAGGACAAACGTCTTGGTAAACACCGAACCGTCTTTGCCGGTAAAGGTCAGCGGGATACGCAGCTCATCCTGGCCATCTGCCAGTGTGAAGGTATCTTGCGCGGCTTCAAACAGAGGACGTTCGCCGTTTGCCGGGTTGTCCGGGCCGTTTCTGCCGGTGAGGCCGCTTTGTGCCTGATAGACAAACGCCGGTGTGGTTTCCAGCAGTTGGAATGGAGTCGATGAACCCAAAGAGTCCGGGTAGGCCAACAATTTAGCCTGTTCGATATCACCACCACGGGTATTGATGGTCAGCGACAGTACGTCAGTATTAACAGTAATCAGTTTACCCTGACCACTGGCTGGCAAAGCCTGGCTGGCAGCATCACCGGTAGCAGTGTTCGCAGTCTGTTGCGTGGTCTGAGCGGCTGGTTGCGGAGCATTGTCCGTTTGCCAGGTCTGCCAGATCATGAAAGACACGAACAGCAGAGCGATGAGGAAAAGATTGCGTTGCGAATCCATCGTTAGTGTTCTCTGTTATCGTCGGTTTTCGGCGGCACGGGATCATCGCCACCTGGGTTCAAAGGGTGGCATTTTAATACGCGTTTCAATGCTAACCAACTGCCTTTTAACATGCCAAACCTGCTTAATGCCTCAATTGCGTAATGAGAGCATGTCGGCTGGAAGCGACAACGAGGCCCAAGCAGCGGACTGATAACGAGCTGATACGCCCGTACCAGCCCGATCAGGATGCGGGAGCCTGGCGACAGTGGCGACGCCATAATTTTTCCAAAGCTTCCGTCAGCGCGCGGTTATCCAAATCCGCTATCCCTTTTTTAGCCACCACGACAAAATCCATCGCCGGTAACTCGTGCTGACGTAAACGGAAGCTTTCGCGGGTGAGGCGTTTGATCCGGTTGCGTTCATGCGCGCGTTTGACGTGTTTTTTGGCGACGGTAAGACCGATGCGGGGATGCCCCAGCTGGTTCAGGCGGCCGAGGATGGTGATTTGCGGCGTGCCAGCCCGTTGTGGCTGCTGGAAGACGAAAGTGAAATGAGTGGGAGTTAACAAACGTAACTCCCTGGGAAAAGCGAGCTTAACCACTCAGCGGGTTAGCTTTTATTACTTAGAAACAGTCAGACGAGTACGGCCTTTCGCACGACGGCGGGCCAGAACTTGACGACCATTTTTGGTGGCCATACGGGCACGGAAACCGTGGCTACGGTTACGCTTCAGTACGGACGGTTGGAAAGTGCGTTTCATAGCGATTTCTACCTAAACTTAAATGAATTACTGAGAAGTCAAATGCGTTTGGCTACTCGGCGTGAAGACTACCGACGCCTCAATCGCATATAAAGAGGCGGGATTGTAATAATTGTACAGTCCTGAGTCAATTCGCATCACGCATCAACCCTGCATATTTCGAGTCACAGCTTTCCTGCACCTTGAGATCTGCTGAGCATAGCCCTACCTGGTTGCTTGCCAAATACGGAACAAAATCCCGGCCTTGGCCCGTGGTCACCGCAGAATCCTGTCTGGCAAATCACTCACCGTTAAGGAACCAGGCATCACACGTAGGGCGAAGATTATACGGACTCGGGGTGAAATCGCAAGGATCCCGGTGCGATCCTGCGTGTTTAAAGCGAGGATCCTGCGTGGATAACAGGGTATAACTCGTTTATGTGGTAAAAACGTGCTGCCGCGGGATCAGATCTCATCAGCGTTGCGCTACAAGCGGCTAAAATACAACCACTCGCTAATGGCTGTGGATAAAATGGATCTAATCTGTGATGAAGGGGAGGATCTCTTGCGCATATTGCGTTATGATCCTTCATTCCGATCGCGATCCCAAATGAGGGATCGTCTGGGACATAAACCGTGAAAGGCGGTTCGCATGCCCCACAGGTTTTCGGCCGATGCCGGGCGTGTGTCAAAAAATCATGAGTTATAAAAAAGTAGCCTGATTCTTTTCTTTTTATTGATCTTGTTCGAGTGGAGTCCGCCGTGTCACTTTCGCTTTGGCAGCAGTGTCTTGCCCGATTGCAGGATGAGTTACCTGCCACAGAATTTAGTATGTGGATACGCCCATTGCAGGCGGAACTGAGTGACAATACCCTGGCGCTGTATGCGCCCAATCGTTTTGTGCTGGATTGGGTTCGCGATAAATACTTAAACAATATCAATGGGTTGCTGAACGACTTCTGCGGCACTGATGCGCCGCTGCTGCGTTTTGAAGTGGGCAGTAAACCGCTGACACGAACCATTAGTCAGCCTGTTACGGCCAGCGTCAGCAGTGCCCCCGTGGCCCCCGTGGTGCGCATGGTTGCACCGTCGCGCCACAGTTGGGACAACGCGGCACCGCCCCCTGAGCTGTCATACCGTTCCAACGTGAATCCCAAGCACACCTTCGATAACTTTGTTGAGGGTAAATCTAACCAATTGGCGCGCGCGGCTGCCCGCCAGGTGGCAGATAATCCCGGCGGTGCTTATAACCCACTGTTCCTTTATGGCGGCACTGGCTTGGGTAAAACCCACCTGTTGCATGCGGTCGGTAACGGCATCATAGCGCGTAAGGCCAATGCCAAAGTGGTCTATATGCACTCGGAACGCTTTGTGCAAGACATGGTTAAGGCATTGCAGAACAACGCCATTGAAGAGTTCAAGCGTTACTACCGCTCGGTTGATGCGTTGCTGATCGATGACATTCAATTTTTTGCCAACAAAGAGCGTTCGCAGGAAGAGTTTTTCCACACCTTCAACGCCCTGCTCGAAGGCAATCAACAGATCATCCTGACTTCGGATCGTTATCCCAAAGAGATCAACGGCGTTGAAGATCGTCTGAAATCCCGCTTTGGCTGGGGCCTGACGGTGGCGATCGAGCCGCCGGAGCTGGAAACCCGCGTGGCGATCCTGATGAAAAAGGCCGACGAGAACGATATCCGTCTGCCGGGCGAAGTGGCGTTCTTTATCGCCAAACGCCTGCGTTCCAACGTGCGTGAGCTCGAAGGGGCGCTGAACCGGGTGATTGCCAACGCAAACTTTACCGGCCGTGCCATTACCATTGATTTCGTGCGCGAAGCGCTGCGCGATCTGCTGGCATTGCAGGAAAAGCTGGTCACCATCGACAATATTCAGAAGACGGTGGCGGAGTACTATAAAATCAAAATCGCGGACTTGCTGTCTAAACGGCGTTCGCGCTCGGTTGCCCGCCCGCGCCAGATGGCGATGGCATTGGCAAAAGAGCTCACCAACCACAGCCTGCCAGAAATCGGCGATGCGTTTGGTGGCCGCGACCATACCACGGTGTTGCACGCCTGCCGCAAGATTGAGCAGCTGCGTGAGGAAAGTCACGACATCAAAGAAGATTTCTCCAATTTAATCAGAACATTGTCGTCATAGCGCATATGAAATTTATCGTTGAACGTGAGCATCTGCTAAAACCGCTGCAACAGGTGAGTAGCCCATTGGGTGGCCGCCCAACGCTGCCGATTCTGGGTAACCTGCTGTTGCAGGTGACGGAAGGCTCCCTGTTGCTGACAGGAACCGATTTGGAGATGGAGATGGTGGCGCGCGTTGCCCTGTCTCAGCCCCATGAAGTGGGCGCGACCACCGTCCCCGCACGTAAATTTTTTGATATCTGCCGTGGCCTGCCGGAAGGCGCCGAGATTACCGTGCAGTTGGAAGGCGAGCGGATGCTGGTGCGTTCTGGCCGCAGCCGTTTCTCGCTGTCTACCTTGCCTGCGGTGGATTTCCCGAACCTGGATGACTGGCAGAGCGAAGTCGAATTCACCCTGCCGCAGGCGACGCTGAAGCGCCTGATCGAAGCCACCCAGTTCTCAATGGCGCATCAGGATGTACGTTACTACCTGAACGGTATGCTGTTTGAAACCGAAGGGGAAGAACTGCGCACCGTGGCTACCGACGGTCACCGCCTGGCGGTGTGTTCGATGCCGATTGGCCAGCAGTTGCCAACGCATTCGGTGATCGTGCCGCGCAAAGGGGTGATGGAGCTGGTGCGTCTGCTCGATGGCGGCGATACGCTGTTGCGCGTGCAGATTGGCAGTAACAATATTCGTGCCCACGTGGGGGATTTTATTTTCACCTCCAAGCTGGTTGATGGCCGTTTCCCGGATTATCGCCGCGTATTGCCGAAGAACCCGGATAAAACGCTGGAAGCGGGCTGCGACTTGCTCAAGCAGGCGTTTGCCCGTGCGGCTATTTTGTCGAACGAGAAGTTCCGCGGCGTGCGTTTATACGTCAGCCAGAACCAGCTCAAGATCACCGCCAATAATCCAGAACAGGAAGAGGCGGAAGAGATCCTCGATGTCAGCTATGACGGCACCGAGATGGAGATTGGTTTCAACGTCAGTTACGTGCTGGATGTGCTGAATGCGCTCAAGTGTGAAGATGTGCGTCTGTTGCTGACCGACTCGGTCTCCAGCGTGCAGATCGAAGACGGTGCCAGTAAGGCTGCCGCCTATGTCGTCATGCCAATGCGATTGTGATTGATGCTCGGGCTATCTTGCTTGCCATTTTACGATTGGGCAGTGCTCGCAATCCTCACGTACTCTGTGTACGCTCCGGTTGCTGTGCCGCTTGCCGCACGTAAACTGTCTGCGCCGATAACGCCCTTATATTGAGCGTAGTTTTCCTGGTAATGGAATTGGCATGGCACTGACGCGCTTACTGATTAAAGATTTCCGTAATATCGAAGCTGCCGATCTGGCTCCCGCGCCAGGATTTAACTTCCTGGTGGGGCCCAACGGTAGCGGTAAGACCAGCGTATTGGAAGCGGTGTATACGCTTGGCCACGGGCGGGCGTTTCGCAGCCTGCAGGCCGGGCGGGTGATCCGCCACGATCAGCCGGAGTTCGTATTACACGGCCGGATCATCGAAGGCACAGAACGTGAGCTATCGGTGGGATTAAGCAAGAGCCGTCAGGGTGACAGCAAAGTGCGTATTGATGGCAGCGATGGTCACAAAGTGGCTGAGCTCGCCCAGTTATTACCGATGCAGTTGATCACCCCTGAAGGTTTTACTCTGCTAAACGGCGGGCCGAAATATCGGCGCGCTTTCCTGGACTGGGGCTGTTTTCACAATGAACCCGGTTTTTTCACCGCCTGGAGCAACCTGAAAAGGTTACTGAAGCAGCGCAATGCCGCGCTGCGCCAGGTCAGCCGCTATGCGCAGATTCGCGCCTGGGACCAGGAACTGATCCCGTTGGCCGAACGCATCAGCGAGTGGCGGGCATCCTACAGCGACGCAATTGCCGCGGATATCACCGCGACCTGCGCGCAGTTTTTGCCCGAATTTGCCCTGAGTTTCTCTTTCCAGCGCGGCTGGGATAAAGAGAGCGACTACGGAGAGCTGCTGGAGCGCCAGTTTGAGCGCGACAGAGCGTTAACCTATACCGCGCTGGGGCCGCATAAGGCGGACTTCCGTATTCGTGCCGAAGGCACGCCGGTAGAGGATATGTTATCGCGCGGTCAGCTTAAGCTGCTGATGTGCGCATTGCGCTTGGCGCAGGGTGAGTTTCTCACCCGCCAGAGCGGGCGGCGTTGCCTGTATCTGATTGATGATTTTGCCTCCGAGCTGGACACCGGCCGTCGCCGGTTGCTGGCCGATCGCCTGAAAGCCACCCAGGCTCAGGTTTTTGTCAGCGCAGTCAGCGCTGAACAAGTAACCGACATGATGGGTGAAAAGGGCAAGATGTTCCGCGTGGAACAGGGTAAAATAGAGGTTCAACCACAGGACTAAAATGAGCGAGAAACGTTGATGTCGAATTCTTATGACTCCTCAAGTATCAAGGTATTAAAAGGGCTGGACGCGGTGCGTAAGCGCCCAGGCATGTATATCGGCGATACTGATGACGGCACCGGTCTGCACCACATGGTGTTCGAGGTTGTGGACAACGCTATCGACGAATCACTCGCTGGCCACTGTAGTGACATTCAGGTGACAATCCACGCCGATAACTCCGTCTCTGTACAGGATGATGGCCGTGGTATCCCAACCGGTATTCACGAAGAGGAAGGGGTGTCTGCGGCGCAGGTCATCATGACCGTGTTGCACGCTGGCGGTAAATTTGACGACAACTCCTATAAAGTTTCCGGCGGCCTGCATGGCGTGGGCGTATCGGTCGTTAACGCCTTGTCCGAGAAGCTAGAGCTGGTGATCCGCCGTGAAGGCAAGGTGCATGAGCAGACTTACTGTCACGGCGAGCCGCAGGGCCCGCTGAGAGTGACGGGTGACTCCGAGAAAACCGGTACCACCGTGCGTTTTTGGCCGAGCTACCAGACCTTTACCAATAACATCGAATTCGAATACGAAATTCTGGCCAGGCGCCTGCGTGAGCTGTCGTTCCTGAACTCCGGCGTTTCTATTCGTCTGAAAGACAAGCGCGATGGCAAAGAAGACCACTTCCATTACGAAGGGGGCATCAGGGCCTTTGTCGAATACCTGAACAAGAACAAAACCCCGATCCACCCAACGGTTTTCTATTTCTCCACCGTGAAAGACGATATCGGTGTGGAAGTGGCATTACAGTGGAACGATGGTTTCCAGGAAAACATCTACTGCTTTACCAACAACATCCCGCAGCGTGATGGGGGGACTCACTTGGCCGGTTTCCGTGCCGCCATGACCCGTACCCTGAACAACTACATGGATAAAGAAGGCTACAGCAAGAAGTCCAAGATCAGCGCGACCGGTGATGATGCGCGTGAAGGGCTGATTGCCGTGGTCTCGGTGAAAGTGCCGGATCCTAAGTTCTCTTCACAGACCAAAGACAAACTGGTGTCTTCCGAAGTGAAAACGGCGGTTGAATCGCTGGTGAACGAGAAGCTGGTGGATTACCTGATGGAAAACCCATCAGATGCCAAAATCGTTGTCGGTAAAATCATTGATGCTGCCCGTGCTCGTGAAGCAGCGCGTAAAGCGCGTGAAATGACCCGCCGTAAAGGCGCGTTGGATCTGGCAGGCCTGCCGGGCAAACTGGCGGACTGCCAGGAGCGCGATCCGGCGCTGTCTGAACTGTACCTGGTGGAAGGGGACTCTGCGGGCGGCTCGGCAAAACAGGGGCGTAACCGTAAGAACCAGGCGATCTTGCCGCTGAAGGGTAAAATCCTCAACGTTGAGAAAGCCCGCTTCGACAAAATGCTGTCTTCGCAGGAAGTGGCAACGCTGATCACCGCGCTGGGCTGCGGCATTGGCCGTGATGAATACAACCCGGATAAGCTGCGCTATCACAGCATCATCATCATGACCGATGCCGACGTCGATGGCTCGCACATCCGTACGCTGCTGTTGACCTTCTTCTATCGCCAGATGCCGGAAATCATCGAGCGTGGCCACGTGTTTATCGCCCAGCCACCGTTGTATAAGGTGAAAAAAGGCAAGCAAGAGCAGTACATCAAAGACGACGAAGCGATGGACCAGTACCAGATCTCCATTGCGCTCGACGGCGCGACGCTGCACACCAATGCGGTTGCCCCGGCTTTGGCTGGTGAACCATTGGAAAAACTGGTGGCTGAACACTACAGCGTTCAGAAACTGATTGGTCGTATGGAGCGCCGCTACCCGCGCGCGTTGCTGAACAACCTGATCTACCAGCCTACTCTGCAGGGTGGAGATCTGGGCGATCGCGCCAAAGTGCAGGCGTGGATTGAATCACTGGTGAAATTGCTGAACGATAATGAACAGCATGGCAGCAGCTACGACTTTGTGATTAATGAAAACCTTGAGCGTCAGATCTTTGAGCCAGTGCTGCGTATTCGTACCCACGGTGTGGATACCGATTACGATCTGGACTTCGATTTCATCCACGGCGGTGAATATCGCAAGCTCTGTGCGCTGGGTGAAAAACTGCGCGGCCTGCTCGAGGAAGATGCCTATATTGAGCGTGGCGAGCGCCGTCAGCCGGTAGACAGCTTCGAACAGGCGCTGGAATGGCTGGTGAAAGAGTCACGTCGTGGTCTGTCGGTGCAGCGTTATAAAGGTCTGGGTGAAATGAACCCAGATCAACTGTGGGAAACCACCATGGATCCCGAGCAGCGCCGTATGCTGCGTGTGACCGTGAAAGACGCTATCGCGGCTGACCAACTGTTCACCACCCTGATGGGTGATGCGGTTGAACCACGTCGTGCCTTTATCGAAGAAAACGCCCTGAAAGCGGCGAATATCGATATCTAACGCGAAAATTTGCGATTAAAAATCCGCGCCGGGCAACTCGCGCGGATTTTTTTATGCCGTTTTTAGCCCTGATATGGCAAGCTGAAACGCGTTTTACCCTAAATAATTCGAGTTGCAGGACAAAAACGCAACGCGTTTTTGAACGGCACTTGTGCCGGCCCCGAAGGGGCGAGGCCCAGGTTTGGGCCGAGTAACGCGCCGACGGCGCGAATCCCCAGGAGCATAGGCCACTATGTGACTGGGGTGAGTGAGGAAAGCCAACGCACCTGCAACTTGAAGTATGACGGGTATAGCATGAGGAAAACTACTGGGAGAGGCTTTAATGGCTATTGAACTGATTGCAATTGATATGGATGGTACGCTGCTCGATCCACAGCACCAGATTACGCCAGCGGTAAAGCAGGCGATTAGCGCCGCACGCAGCCAAGGGGTGCATGTGGTGTTAGCCACCGGGCGGCCCTATGTGGGCGTGCAGGACTATCTGCGTCAGTTAGATATTCAGGGCAGTGGTGATTTCTGTATTACCTATAACGGTGCCTTAGTGCTACAAGCGGCGGATGGTGCCTGCATTTTGCAGGAAACGCTGGGTTTTGAGGATTATCTCTATTTTGAACAGATGGCGCGGGAGTTTGGCGTTCATTTCCAGGCGTTTGATTTCGATACCCTGTACACGCCGAACAGAGATATTGGCAAATACACCGTCCACGAAGCCGCCATGACCGGTATCCCGTTGAAATACCGCAGCGTTGAAGAGATGGATCGCGCTATCCGCTTCCCGAAAGTGATGATGATTGATGAACCGGCGTTGCTGGAGCGTGCCATTGCCCGTTTGCCAGCTGAAGCGCTGGAGCGTTACACCATTATGAAAAGTGCGCCTTTCTATCTGGAGATCCTGCACAAGCGAGTGGATAAAGGCGCCGGGGTGAAAATGCTGGCCGATCATCTCGGCATCAAACAGCAAAACGTGATGGCGCTGGGCGATCAGGGCAACGATATGGCAATGATCAAATATGCCGGGGTTGGCGTGGCGATGGGCAACGCCATTCCTGAACTGAAAGAGATCGCCCAGTTTGTTACGAGCACCAACACCGAGGACGGCGTGGCGCGCGCGATCGAAAAGTTTGTGCTGGATGTTTAATATCTAGCCAAAGCAACCTGCCGTCAGCGCCCTCTCCCGCTGGGCTGTCTCTTATACACATTTCCCCGGCGCAAACGGCGGGGAGTTTTTGAACTTTCTCCCCGCCTGTTGATCTCTCTTTATATTCTCCTCTTCTTCGGTTTTTAGTATGGTGCTTTCTGATTGTTATTCATGGGCTAATGACACTTTTGGGCTCGCTCAACTTGGCGACTATCGGCGAACTCAGCGTCTCGTCAAATTCACTGCCTCGTTGGCTAAAAATACAGGACTTTCTATTGTGAAATCATCCCAAACCACCGCTGAAGTTGAAGGGGCTTATCGTCTGATCCGCAATCCCAACGTCTCACCCGATGCCATTGCCGAGGCCGGCTTCAACGCCACAGCAATGGCCGCCAAGACGCACACTCTGCTACTTGCTTTGGAAGACACCACCTCCATTAACTTCGCTCACACCACCGCGTATGACGAGTTGGGAAATACGACAACCAGCAAGAATACGCATGGCCTGTTAGCCCACACCGTCCTGCTTTATGCTCCCGAGCACGCACTGTTCTTGGGGCTCATCGACCAGCATCGCTGGAGCCGTGAAGCGAACAAATACGGTAAAAAGCACCAACGTAAACACGTGCCTTATGAAGAGAAAGAGAGTTACAAATGGCAACAGGCATCTGAACGAACGGCACAGCGTCTCGGTGACACACAAGCACACGTTATCTCCGTCTGTGACCGGGAAGCGGATATCTGGCATTACCTTGATTATAAAACGAAAAATAAACAGCGCTTCATCGTTCGAGCAGCTCAGAACCGGTTGCTAAGTGGACACAATGAGAAGCTGTTGGAGTTGCCAGAAACGCTAACAGAAGCAGGCAGTTATCGACTGAATGTGGTCCAGAAAGGCGGACGTGCTGCGCGTGAGGCACAAATGAGTATCCGCTATAGCTCGGTCGAACTCAAAATGCCGGGGAGTACGTCAGAAGAAAATACCGTCCCACTGACGTATATCTGCTGTCGTGAAGAAGGAGAAGACGGAGCGTGCTGGCACCTTCTGACATCAGAAAAAGTCACATCAGCGGAAGAAGCCCGGGTGATTATCAGTTACTACGAGCGTCGCTGGCTGATAGAGGAATACCATAAAGCGTGGAAAAGCGGTGGAACGCAGGTGGAACAGCTACGGATGCAAACGCGAAATAATCTGGAGCGAATGATCGTCATCCTGAGCTTTATAGCGGTGCGGGTGTTGTCGTTACGCCAGGGCGGGTTGAGTGAAGAGACGCTCAATGCAAGCTGTGAACGGGTACTGAGTCCACTTGAATGGAAGTTGCTGTGGGTGAAACAGGAAGGTAAAACGTTGCCGAAGAGGCCGCCGAGTGTGAAGTGGGCGTACCTGAATCTGGCGAAGCTGGGGCGTTGGTATGACAGTAAACGGACGGGACGAGCAGGATGGGTAGTGATGTGGGAGGGATGGTTCAAGCTTCAGGATATCGTCGAAGGGTATAAACTGGCGAAGTCTCTTGATCAGGAGATCTGATCAAGAGACAGCCCGCTGGGAGAGGGCTGGGGTGAGCAGCTACAATCCCCGACCCTGAACATGGCAATTATTGCTGACTCTCATCGCTAACGGCCTTCAGGTATTTCTCCAGCACGATGTTTTTACCGCACAGCACCACGGCCACTTTTTTCCCCTGAAACTCCGGGGCCAGTTTGCAGGCAGCGGCTAATGCCACACCGGCAGCTCCTTCAATGATCCAGCGATCGCTGGCGGCAATCATGCGCATCGCCTGCTTGATCTCCTGTTCGCCAACCAGCACTTTGCGATCGATCACCTGCTGGCACAGCGGGAACGTGATCGCACCCGGCTCAACGCCGCCAGCGGTGCCGTCAGACAGCGTTTCCTGCTCTTCCACCGGGTAGATATGCCCGGCTTCCAGCGCACTGTACATGCTGGTGGCATTTTCCGGCCAACAGGCAATAATCTGCGTTTTCGGCGACAATTGCTTCAGTACGCTGCCGATGCCGGAAATATAACCACCGCCACCGACGGCAACGAACACCGCATCCAGATCGGGCTGTTGCTCTACCATTTCCATACCGCAGGTGCCCTGACCGGCCACGACCTGAGGGTCGTTGTAAGGAGAAATGTAGGTTTTATGCTGTTCGCGGGCGGCTTTTTCTCCGGCCAGTTCAGCATTCAACGCATCACCCGCGATCAGCTCCACCTGGCCCCCGAGCGCGCGAATGGTTTCCAGCTTGATGGCGGCGGCGCTTTCAGGGGCATATACCGTGACGTTAACGCCCATCAGCTTGCCCGCCAGTGCTACCGCCTGACCATGGTTGCCCGTGGACGCCGCGATGACCCCTTGCTGACGCTGTTCATTGCTCAGCAGGCGCAACTTATTGCTCGCTCCACGGAATTTAAACGAACCGGTATGCTGCAAATGGTCGCATTTCAGATACAGTTCACAGCCCAGTTGTTGCGAAAGCAGTACGCTGCGCTCCAAAGGCGTGACGCGAACCTGTGGGCGTAACAATTGGTGCGCCAAGACAATCTCATCAAATAAACTATTCATACCGATTCCTTTAAACTTTCAATACCTACCCATCATACTTCAAGTTGTCTGTGCGATGCCTGATAATGGACTCATCTTGCTTGACCGAAAATAGATAGCGAAAAAACAGGAGGCTACGCCATGAGCCATCGGGAACAACAACTGACGTTTGCTCCGCGCAATCATCAGTTAACCAACATTAACGTCTGGACGCCATGCAGCCAGTGGCTGGCCTACGATGTTCGCCCTAACGGTGCCTCCTTTACCGGATTGACCATTGAGCGCGTGAATGCAGTGAATGGTGAAGTTGAAGTGGTGTACCGGGCACAGCACGGGGCGCATGTGGGCGTGGTGACGGTCAGCCCGGATACACCGGCACGTTACGCGTTTATCCATGGGCCCGAACACCCGGACAGCCATTGGCATTACGATTTTCACCATCGTCGCGGCGTGATTGTCTGCGAGCCGGATCGCGAACTGGCGATCACCCTGGATGCGATGGATATTACCTCCCCTTACACGCCGGGAGCCCTGCGCGGCGGTACGCATGTGCATGTGTTCAGCCCGGATGGTAGCCGCCTGAGTTTCACCTATAACGATCACGTGATGCACGAACGCGATCCGGCGTTGGATTTGCGCAACGTTGGCGTCGCGGTGCCGTTGCATGGCGTGAATCCGCCCAAGCAGCATCCGCGTGAGTACGACGGCACTCACTATTGCGTACTGGTCAGCTCAACCACGCCAACTCCGCTGCCGGGCAGCGATCAGATCAATCGTGCTTATGAAGAGGGTTGGGTTGGGCAACGGGGTTATCTCAAAACCGATGGTAGCCGCCAGCGCTGGGCATTGGCGTTTATCGGCGATACGCTTTCTACGCAGGGTGAAAAACTGCCCGAAGTGTTTGTCGTCGATCTGCCGGAAAACGATGCCGATTACGCCAAAGCCGGTAGTGCGCCGCTGCAAGGCACCGACAGCACATTGCCTGCACCGCCGCTCGGGGTAAAGCAGCGGCGGCTGACATTTACCGGCCAGCGTCGCTATCCTGGGGTAGTGACGACGCCGCGCCACTGGCTGCGCAGTTCTCCAGAGGGTGATACCATCGCCTTTCTGATGCAAGACGATCGTGGCGTTGTGCAATTGTGGACCATTTCGCCTAACGGTGGTCAGCCACATCAGGTGACGGAAGGTGTACACAGTATCCAGTCGGCGTTCAGTTGGCATCCGCAGGGGGGCAAGATTGCACTGGTGTGTGATAACAGCGTGATGTTGTGCGACGTGGGCGACGGTAAAATGCAGCGTTTGACGCCGCGAACCCCACAGCCGCCGCAGGGTGATGCCGTGGTGTTTTCGCCAGACGGTAAGCAGGTGGCGTTTATGCGCGAGGTTGAGGGATTCAGCCAGATTTTTACTGTGACAGTCTAAATGTGGGCCATACGGCCCACAATCAGTGAGAAGGGGTGTTCATACCCTGGCCAGGGTTTCCGCTGGTGGCCTGATTTTGCTCTTCATCCTGTTGGATGCGTGCCTTGGGGGATTTTGCTTTTTTATCGCTGTCAGAACGCAGGTAGTCGTAAGGTAATAACAGGGTGTCCATTGCCGCTGATAACGGCAGGTCAATCGCCAGCAGTGGGATCATCGCCCAACTGGTGTCATCTTTTTTCATCATATCTACGTTGGCACGTGTGCCAGCATAATATCCCTGATCGGCACCGGTGTGGCTCATCACGCTGGAGCAGCCGCTGGTGGTCAACAACATGCAACTGGTCGCTATCATTTTCAGAGGTTTCATTAATCCATCCAGAAGGGTACGGTTTCCCTTAAATTTGCTTTATTACTTGAAGCTGTAGCGTCGTTGGCTGCGCAAGCGTTCTGATTTATCAGCTTATCACTTGGCGGCAACCTTTATTGTATGTGATAAACCGACCCCCGTCGTTTCTGATGGACAATTTTTTGATCATCGACGGTTGAAATGAAGAAATCAAACCCCATTTTCTTATCAGGCCAAATTAAGAACTTGCCGTAAGGGAGTTTGGGCCATAGCCAAAATTGAGTCTGTCCATTGTGGAGGGCTTATATTAATAACCTCGCTGAAGTGCCTTAGGAGGCTGTTTATGCGCAATTTCGATCTTTCTCCGCTATACCGTTCTGCAATTGGTTTCGATCGCCTGTTCAATGCTCTTGAGGCTAACCAAAGCCAGGGCAACGGTGGCTACCCACCTTATAACGTTGAATTAGTAGACGAAAATCACTATCGCATCGCGATCGCCGTTGCCGGATTTGCCGAGCATGAACTGGAGATCACCACGCACGATAATCTGCTGGTGGTCCGTGGTGCTCACAATAATGAGCCTGCGGAGAGAACCTATTTATATCAGGGCATCGCCGAGCGTAATTTTGAGCGAAAATTCCAGTTGGCCGAACATATCCAAATTAAAGGCGCCAAATTGGAAAACGGTTTGCTGTATATCGATATGCAACGCATCGTGCCGGAAACATTAAAACCGCGCCGGATCGAAATTAAATAATTTTTATACTTGCCTGCCGTTAGGGGGCTAATCAATATCATCTCGCTTCTTGGAAGGAGTTAATACCATGCGTAATTACGATTTATCCCCGCTTCTGCGTCAATGGATCGGTTTTGACAAACTCGCCAGCTCAATGGGTGGCCAGGAGCCACAGGGGTTCCCGCCTTACAATATTGAGAAAAGTGACGACAACCACTATCGCATTTCTCTGGCACTGGCCGGGTTCAAGCAGAGCGAACTGGACATTGAAGTGGAAGGCCCGCGCCTCACCGTGCGTGGCAACCCGACACCGCCGGAAAAACAGGTGGAATATCTGCATCAGGGTTTGGTGTTTAAAGAGTTCACCCTGACCTTTACCCTGGCAGAACACCTGCAGGTTGCCGAAGCCAAATTTGAAAACGGTTTGCTGCACATCGATCTGGTGCGTCATGTACCGGAAGCCTTGCAGCCACAACGTATCAGCATCGGTAGCACGCCGGGGCTGGAAGTCAAATAAGCGGCTGAAAAAAAAGAAAAACTCACGGGGGAAGTCCATTCGGGCTTCCCCCGTTGCATTCTGTGGCACAACCCACATTACCCCCCTTCGCCTTATGTCAGAATCCCTATTAATTGTGTGTTTTTAACCGCATACCGATTGTTAAACTTGAGGTAAGGATGTGACGTATGAGTGATATTGCCCTGACCGTCAGCATGTTGGCGTTGGTGGCTATTCTCGGATTGTGGATCGGAAACTGGAAAGTGTACGGCGTCGGGCTGGGGATTGGTGGGGTGCTGTTCGGCGGTATTATCGTCGGACACTTTGCCCAGACTTATCAAATCAGCCTTAACGGCGACATGCTGCACTTTATTCAGGAATTCGGTCTGATCCTGTTTGTTTACACCATCGGTATTCAGGTTGGCCCTGGTTTCTTCTCGTCCCTGCGCGTATCCGGCCTGCGGCTGAATGGCTTTGCCATTTTGCTGGTGCTGGTGGGCGGTGTGGTGGCAGCGATTGTGCACAAGCTGTTTGCCGTGCCGCTGCCGATCATTCTTGGCGTGTTCTCTGGTGCGGTAACCAACACCCCGGCGCTGGGGGCCGGGCAGCAAATCCTCACCGATCTGGGTTCCGATCCGGATTTGGTTAATCGCATGGGGATGGGATATGCGATGGCCTATCCGTTCGGCATCTGCGGCATTCTGCTGGTGATGTGGCTGATCCGCCTGTTCTTCCGCATCAATATTGAGAAGGAAGCGCGGGAGTTCGAAAGTAGCCTGGGCAATAGCGAGCTGTTGCAGACCATGAACGTGGCGGTGCGCAACCCTAACCTGCATGGTATGGCGATCAAAAACGTACCGCTGCTTAACAGTGACGACATTATCTGCTCGCGCCTCAAACGCGATGACTTGCTGATGGTGCCTGCCCCGCAGGAGAAGCTGGAGCTGGGGGATTATCTGCATCTGGTGGGCAAGCGCGAACAGCTGGAAAACGCCCGGTTGGTGATTGGCGAGGAGGTGGATGTGTCACTCTCCACGCAGGGCACGGCGTTGCAGGTGGTGCGTGCGGTGGTCACCAACGAAAAGGTGCTGGGCAAAAAAATCCGCGATCTGAATCTGAAGCAGAAATACGACGTGGTGATTTCGCGCCTTAATCGTTCTGGGGTAGAACTGGTGGCAGGCAGCAATGTCACGCTGCAATTCGGTGATATTCTCAACCTGGTCGGGCGGCCAGAGGCGATCGAAGCCGTGGCGGCGATTGTCGGCAACGCCAAGCAGAAGCTGCAACAGGTGCAGATGCTACCGGTGTTTATCGGTATCGGCTTGGGGGTGCTGCTGGGCTCAATTCCGCTGTTTATTCCCGGCTTCCCAGCGGCGTTACGCTTGGGGCTGGCCGGTGGCCCGCTGGTGGTGGCGTTAATCCTGGGGCGTATCGGCAGCATCGGCAAGCTGTACTGGTTTATGCCACCGAGTGCCAACCTGGCGTTACGTGAGTTAGGGATCGTGCTGTTCTTGGCGGTGGTCGGCCTGAAGTCGGGCGGTAACTTTGTCGATACGCTGCTGCACGGCGAAGGGATGGCATGGGTGGGTTACGGTGTGTTGATCACCGCGATTCCGCTGATCACCGTGGGGGTTTTGGCCCGGGTGGTGGGCAAGATGAACTACCTGACGCTCTCCGGCATGTTGGCCGGTTCGATGACCGATCCACCAGCGCTGGCCTTTGCCAACGGCCTGCATCCTACCTGTGGTGCTGCGGCGCTGTCTTATGCCACGGTGTATCCGTTAGCGATGTTCCTGCGCATTATGTCTCCGCAACTGCTGGCGGTATTGTTCTGGACGATGTAGCTGTATTAGGGGCTCTGCTGGCAGAGCCCCAAAGTTGATGACAAAGTGGTATTTAAGCCCGAGATACCCGGGCCTAGCGCCCCTTCGGCACGCTCTCCCAAATAACTGGCTTTGTCCGTTGTCTAAAGGGCTCTGCTGATTTAACCCGCTTCCTGATGCGCTCGCTCGATCTCTTCCGCCAAAATCATCACGCCACGCTCAATCTGCTCCGGATCCGGCACATAGTTCATACGCATACATTGGTGGGTATGCGGCCACTCATGTTCCAGCCCTGGGAAGAAGTAGTGGCCCGGCACCATCAGCACGCCGCGTTTTTTCAGGCGCTGATACAGCAATTCGGTGCTGATCGGCAGATCTTTGAACCATAACCAGAGGAAAATCGCCCCTTCCGGTTTGTGGATCAGGCAACGTTCCGGCGGCAGATGACGGCGCAGAATGCCGATGGTTTGTTCAACCCGTTGCTTATAGAACGGGCGGATCACCTCATTGGATAAACGCAGCAGATCGCCGCGCTCGATCATCTCCGTTGCCAAGGCCGGGCCGATGCTGCCCGGCGACAGGCTGATAATGCCGTTCATATTGGTGAGCGCAGTGATGACTTTCTCATCGGCAATGACGATGCCGCAGCGTGAGCCCGGCAGGCCAAGTTTGGACAGGCTCATGCACAGAATGATATTCGGGTTCCACAGCGGCGTCGCTTCGCTGAAGATGATGCCGGGGAAGGGCACGCCGTAGGCGTTGTCGATCACCAGTGGGATGTCCCGTTGCTGCGCCAGCACATCGAGCTTCATCAGCTCTTCATCGGTGATCACGTTGCCGGTTGGGTTGGTCGGGCGTGAAACGCAGATCATACCGATATCATCGCCGATATTCAGATGCTCAAAATCGACGTGATACTTGAACTGGCCGTCCGGCAGCAGTTCGATATTCGGTTTAGCGGAGACAAACAGCCCTTCGTCCAGCCCGGAGTCGGCGTAGCCGATATACTCCGGTGCCAGCGGGAACAGCACGCGGCGGCGGCTGCCGTCGGCATAACGGCCAGCGAACAGGTTGAACAAGTAGAAAAACGCGCTTTGGCTGCCGTTGGTCAGTGCAATATTCTGTGGTTCGATCGGCCAGCCCAACTCTTCCTGCAACAGCTTGGCCAGCGCTTTCAGCAGGGTATTTTTACCCTGTGGGCCATCGTAGTTGCAGAGTGCCTCGGTCAGTTTGCCCTGATCGAGCATCTCTTGGCACAGCTGTTTGAAGTAGCTTTCCATCTCTGGGATATGCGCCGGGTTACCGCCGCCAAGCATGATAGCGCCAGGAGTGCGCAGGCCGTCGTTCATATCGTCCATCAAGCGGGTGATGCCCGCGTAACGGGTAAATTTGTCGCCGAAAAGTGAAAAAGTCATATACCATTCATACTTGAAGCCGCAGGGGTGTTGGCTGCTCTCGCTCACCCGAATCACTTACTTTAGTAAGCTCATCGGGATTCGCTCTGTTGCCGCCTACCTGCAACTCCAAGTATTTTTGGTATAGGCGCAACAGTATTGTTATTAGCAAGTGAACCACCACCATAACGCCAGACAAATGCGGGTGCAATGCGGCGATATTTCCCCCGCTGGGGAGAGATATCGCCCAGCGGAGTTTTGCTAGCACAACCTGCTGAATTATTGTGACCGATCGCCAGCCCACACCACCATCACTTTATCGCCATCATGTTGGCGGCTGAACGCATAGTAGTTTGCCGTTTGCTGCGACTGTTGGGTTCCAGCACCGATCGCCGAGTGGCGGGCGCGGAATTGGCCCAGCACCTGCCAGTGTGCCAGCAACGGCGCTTTGGCCCCTTTCAGCTCATCCCAGTTCATATCGGAACGCGTGCCTTGCAGCGGATCGGAACCGGTGGGGCCGAATGGCCTGCCGCTTTCATCACCGTAATAAATCTGTACCGCACCCGGTGCCAGCAACAGCAAGTCTGCCGCCCGTTGCTGCAACGGCAGTGAGCCTTTGGCATCGTTGGTGAAGAACAGGCGCGTATCGTGCGAGGAGATATAGCTCAGCACGTTAAAGCTTTGCAGCTTATCGGCCATCTGCTGATAGGTGCTGTCGATAGTAGAGAAACACCCTAACGCCTGCGCGGCCTGATCTTGGAAATCGAAGTTGATCATCGCATCAAAGCCATTCTGATAGTAATCACTCTTCATCACACCATGGCCCCAGGCTTCGCCGGTCATCCAGAACGGCGCATCGTCCAGCGCCTGCTTAGGATTAGCCGCCTTCCACTCTGCCAGTGCCGTGGCGGCGCGCTGTTTCAGCAACGCCAGCGTCGGTTTTTCGACGTGCTTGGCGGTGTCAACGCGGAAACCATCAATGCCGTAATCACGAACCCACTGGCTGAGCCAGATAGTCAGATAGTCGCGGGTAGTGGCTCCAGGAATTTCGCGCGCGGCAGTGTCCGGTTTATGGCGGTAAAACAGCGGCAAGCCGCTGGCACCGGGCGCTTCGGTTTTGATATCCGGCAAGAATGCCAGCGACATGGTCAGATCGTTAAAGCCCGGTGAATCGTAGTCACCGATATCGGTGCGGATCCAGTTTTTGCCCCACCATTGGCTCCAGCCTTCTTTATCACTGAAATTAATGTAGTCGTTGAAACTGTGCCAATTCTGGCCTGGCCCCGGTTGCCAATCGCCCCAGCTTTTGCCTAAGGTTTTTTCGAGCTCGTTGTCTTTCAGATACAGTGAACCGAACTGAAACTGCTGCATATCGGTCAGCGTGGCGTAGCCGACGTGATTGACCACCACGTCAAACAGAATACGGATTCCGCGTTGGTGTGCCTGCTCTACCAGGTTACGCAGATCCTGTTCGTTGCCCATATTGGCATCGAGCCTGGTCCAATCCTGATGGTAGTAGCCGTGATAGGCATAATGCGGAAAATCGCCTTTGGTGCCGCCGCCAACCCAGCCGTGGATCTGCTCCAGCGGTGAGCTGATCCACAGCGCATTGACGCCAAGCTGTTGCAGATAGTCCAGTTTTTGCGTTAGCCCGGCAAGATCGCCACCGTGGAAGGTGCCGATCTCCTGTATGCCGTCGCTGCGGCGGCCATAGCTGTGATCGTTAGCCGGGTTGCCGTTTTCAAAGCGATCGGTCAGCACAAAATAGACCGTGGCGTTGTGCCAGTTGAAGGCTGCCTGCCGCTGCGTGGCGGCAGATTCCAGCAGCAATATGCCGCCGCTGTTGGCCGCCGGTTGCAGGGTGACCTTGCCCAAAGTGACTTTCGCGGTTTGGCCGGAGTAGAAATCGCGTACCATTTCACCTTCGGCGAAGGTGCCGTTAACGGCTATGGTGACCGGTTTGCCGTCCCAGCGTTGGCAGGTGTGAGCCACGGCAGCCACGCTGTTTTCCGGTTCGGTTTTCAGGTTGAGCTGCAAGGTCGGGGTGCCGCTGCGCGTATCGATATGCACCTGATATTCGCCACTGCGAAATAGCCGCCAACTGGCCGGTGCATGATCACCGCAAGGTTGCAATGACAGGGGCTGATTGAGTTTTATCGCTTCCGCCGGTTGCCAGCACTGTTTGTTCTGGTAAAGCTGCAACGGCAGTTGCCCTTTTGGCAACGTAGCCTGGCTGATAAACAGCCCGCTGGAGGATTCGTTAAAGGCCGGGAAGCTTTGCAGCGTCCAGGTGGCTAAGGCTGCGGGTGACAGCAGCATCAACAGAGGAAATGTCAGGCGTTTCATGGCTCTCCTTACTCATGGTAGGAAGCGTTTTTATCCTAGGGTAATGCCCAGTTTGCTGAATGACGGAAAAATCGCCTCATCCCCAGGCAGGAATTTAGGGGCGGAGGGAGCAGGGGGAGAGGTTTGACTATATTCTGTTGTTTTTTTAATCTATATTACAATGTATACATTGTAGTGTGAGGTAAGCCTATGAGCGTGATGTCTGTTCGACTCTCCGACGATCTCTCCCAGCAGCTTGAAGCATTGGCCGAAGCGACCGGTAGAACCAAATCTTTCCTGGCAGCGCAAGCGATTCGGGATTTTTTAAACCGTGAAGCTTGGCAGATTGCTGAAATTCAACAGGCAATTATTGAGGCGGACGAGGGTGATTTTGCTTCGGAACATGAAATGGCCGCCCGTTTTAAGCAGATGGGAGTGATTGATTCAGATGGAAATTAAATGGCTAAGGAAAGCCACCATCAATTTTGATGATGAATATGACTGGCTTTACCAAGAGAACCCGCAAGCTGCGGCCGAATTTGCCAGAGAAGTTTTTCGCTTAGTGAACTTACTGGTTACCAATCCGGCGTTAGGTCGGGCGGGCAGAGTGATGGGGACGCGGGAAATTGTGATGCAAACCTTCCCTTATCTGATCCCCTACAGAATTAAAAACGATGAAATACATATTCTCAGGGTATTCCATACGCGCAGGCGCCCGTTGGAAAAGTATTAATCCCGTCGTTATTTCAGTCTTGCGTCAAACAGATGCGGTATCGCCTGAGCGCTGGCAAGGTAGGTGGCGAAATCAGCATGTTGCGGGTTAATCAACAGGTTGTTTTCCATCGGCACCACCGCCGAAGGAACCAGTAAACCTACAGAGGTGGCTGAGTCCAGCCATTCAGAACCAATATCCATGGTTTCTTGCGGCGCGGTTAATTGCTGCCAGTTGGCAGGCAATGCGCTGGGTTCTAAGGTAATAATCTCCGCATCAGACACTTCAATGCTCAGCAAGGTGTAATGCTGCAACAGCGCCGCATCATCGAAATGTACCAGGCATTCCAGCATTGCCAAGGAAACCGAGGTTGCCAAATAGATCATGGCTTTGCCTTTGTGGTTCCAGCGGCCGCCGTATTGCTGGGCACCGTAACCCGACCAGGCGCTATCCAGAAACTTGGTTTTTACGATGCGATAACCGATCACGAGAAAACGCCGTGCTCAAGTCTGCCGATAAGATCGAGTACCTCAACCGCCCCGCTTTCGGTGTTAAGCAGGCTTTCTGGGGTTTCATTTGCCAGGCCACGCACGGGCTTGCGCATCCAGCTTACGGCTTTTTCACGATCGCCTTCGAACAGCGCGACGGCGGCATCAGCCACGCGGATTAAACGTGCGATCTTCTCGCTCTCATCCGGGCTTAATATCCCGGTGCCTGCTTTTCTGCGGCTCAGCGTTTTGGCATTGATGCCGGTAATGCGCAGGATATCCGCTTTCGGAAAACCGGCCCAACTGTGGATGGTTTCAATCACTGATACCGGTAGCCCCTGGCGCAAGCGCAGGATTAACTCTGGCCCCCTACTGGCAGGGAAACCGGCAGAGCGCCACAGTTCGTTACTGGTTGGCCTTTTTGATGGGCTGAATGTGCGCATAACACCTCCGGGTTTCTCATTTGTCTTGCTTCAGTATAGATATTTGTCCACTGCTGCACAATCAGCCAATCTGGGCGTACCTACAATGCCGTTTTCAGCACCTGCGGATTGACGCAGTTTTCTTGCACCGTGCCGGTCAGCGCGGCAATCAGGTTATCCACGGCGCAGGCGGCCATACCGTAACGGGTTTCATGAGTAGCAGAACCGATGTGCGGCAGGGCCACCACGTTCGGCAGCTTCAGCAGCGGCGAATTCACCGCTAACGGCTCCTGTTCGAACACATCCAGCCCGGCGGCGTGGATGGTGCCATTTTGCAGGGCTTCGATCAGCGCCGCTTCATCAACCACCGGGCCACGGCCCGCGTTAATCAGGATGCCACTCTTTTTCATCTTCGCTAATTGTTCGCGGCCGATGATATGGAAGGTTTCGTCGGTCAGCGGCAGAACAATACAGAGAAAGTCAGATTCGGCCAGCAGCGTGTCGAGATCGCAGCGGCGAGCGTTAAAGCGTTGCTCCGCTTCCTGATGAACGCGGCGGGCGTTATACAGCACCGGCATGCCGAAGCCGAAGTGTGCACGCTGTGCCAGCGCCAGGCCGATGCGGCCCATGCCGAGAATGCCGATGGTTTTATGGTGCACGTCCACGCCATACCAATCAGAATCGATGCTTTCTTGCCATGCACCGGCCTTCACCCGTTCGGCCACTTCTACCATGCGGCGCGCGGTGGCTAACATCAAACCCATCAGGGTATCGGCGACGGTTTCGGTCAGCACGGTTGGGGTGTGCATCAGCACCACGTTACGCGCGTTGAGCGCATCGACGTCAAAGTTGTCGTAACCTACGGCAATGGTTGACGCCGCCCGCAGCTTAGGGGCCAGTTGCAGGAAAGCGTCGTCAATCTTGCCGCCGGAACCGATGATCCCTTCGGCTTGTTGCAGCGCCTGTTTCAAGGCGGGGTTCTCTGGGTTCAGGTCATCGAAGGCATGAACGGTAAAATGTTGTTCCAGCCGTTTATGCAGATCGGAGGGAATGTTTTTGTACAACACAATGGAAGGCTTCATCACAAACTCCAGCAGGCTAACGATTTGTTTAAAATAACATAAAGCGCTGAGCGGAGAAGGACAGGGTTGTTCTGCAAAATCGCGGTATGGGGTGCTGAAATCAGCGGGGCTCTCGCCCCGCGCGGAATTATTACAATGGGCTGAGCGTGATCTCAACGCGGCGGTTTTGCGCCTTGCCTTCAGTGGTGCTGTTGGAGGCAATCGGTTGATCCGGGCCAACGCCGCTGGAACGGATGCGGTTGGCGGCAACGCCCTGGGTGATCAAGGCGCTGGCAACGCCATCGGCACGTTGCTGTGACAAAGTCATATTGAGCGCACGAGCACCGGTGCTGTCGGTATGGCCCACCACGTTAACCGCCGTTTTTTCATACTCTTTCAGCACCATGGCAACGCCTACCAAGGTGTTGGCTCCCGCCGGTTTCAGCGTGCTGCTGTTGGTATCGAAGGTGACGTTATTCGGCATGTTCAACACGATATTATCGCCCTGGCGGGTAACGCTGACGCCGGTACCTTTCATTTTTTCGCGCAGTTTGGCTTCCTGCACGTCCATGTAATAACCGGCTCCACCGCCCAGTGCCGCTCCGGCGGCGGCGCCGATCAGGGCTCCTTTGCCGCGATCTTTTTTCGATGAAGAAAGCACACCGATACCGGCCCCCAGAACAGCACCAACCCCAGCGCCAATGCCCGCTTTACCGGCCTGTGATTCCCCGGTATATGGGTTGGTGGTACAAGCGGATAGCGTCATTACAACGGCGACGGCTCCGGCAATCATCGCAATGCGTTTTTTCATGGTTTTCCCTTAAATGGCATCAATATCTGTATTGGCTGATCCAAGATGGACGCGCTAAAGAGCAGAGAATGCCTACAGACATTGCGGGGCAAATTACCCGGCAATCTGTGGGAGGGAAACCAGAAAAAGCTGAATTATCAGCGGTAATGAGATCTTTAAGATAAGGCTTCCCTTCTCAAAGGAATGAGAGGGGAAGTACCTCAGGAATAAGGCTGGTCGGCTGCGCTCCAGTTCATAATCAGCGTAAAGGCTTGGGTTTCTTGATTGAACAGACGCTTCATCTCACGAAAACCCTGCTTGCGGTAAAATGCGCAGGCACGCCGATTCCACTCGTACACTTCCAGGCTCAGCCAGCTGTGGCGCTGCTGCACATAGTTCATCAATGCCTGGCCGATCCCTTTGCCGTGAAAGTTCTGCTTAACAAACAGCGCACCGATGAAACGCTCATTCAACACGCTGATAAAACCGACGATCTGCCCGCTATGCAGGTAAACCCAGTTTTCGGCGCGTGGTAGATAGCTTTCACGTACCAGTTGAGCGCTCTGTTGCCAATATTCTGCCGCAATAAACGGATGCGCCTGGGTCGTACTTGCCAGCCACAGCGCCATCAATGTTTCGATATCCGCCGGGTGGGCAATGCGGATTACGCCCTGCGTTGCTTTGGGTGGCTGAAACAGCCGGTCAGGTGATCGTTCACCAAGCCACTGGCCTGCATAAAGGCATAGCAGATGGTGGAACCAATAAATTTGAAGCCGCGCTTTTTCAGCGCTTTGGACATGGCGTCTGAACGTTCGGTTTTTGCCGGAACATCGCTCAGCGTTTGCCAATCATTCAGCAGAGGTTCGCCGTCGACAAAACTCCAGATAAAGGTAACGAAGTCCTCACCGGCTGCCTCCATGGCTAAATATGCCTTGGCGTTGGTGATAATGGCTTCGATCTTACCGCGGTGGCGAATGATACCGCTGTCCTGCAGCAGGGTTTCGACATCCTGCTCGGTCATGGCGGCAACGCGCTGTGGTTCAAAGTTGTGGAAGGCGCGGCGATAGTTTTCGCGTTTTTTCAGGACGGTGATCCAGGAAAGCCCCGCCTGTTGGCCCTCCAGGCAGAGCATTTCAAACAGTTCCTGCGCATCGGTGGTGGGTGTCCCCCATTCCTTGTCGTGATACTCAAGATACAACGGATCGGTTGTCACCCAACCACAACGCTCGATGGTCATGCTACTGCTCCTTATGCTGTATTTATTTACAGTTAATCATCGCCTGAAGCGGTCTGGCTGGCAAGTGTTTGATTATTTTCTCGTCACCTAACTTGACGTAGTGTGAAAGCCCGCAATATTTACTGCATGGCCGCGAGAGAGTGGTCAACGATAAAAATGTAGTTTTGTTCATTTTCTTTGGCTCTGAGGAGCTCATTCATGCCTCTAAAAACGATTTGCATGCCGCGCCCGGCGGTGCTTGCAGTGGCTTTGGCGTTTTGTCTCAGCGCTCCGGTGCAGGCTTACGATCAGCTCTACGTGTTTGGTGACAGTTTGAGTGACACCGGTAACAACGGCCGGTTTACCTATGATAACCGTCAACATCTGCTGTATGACGAAGCGCTGGCGCAGCGGATTGGTGCTGCGCTGGTGGCCTCAGACAATGGCGGCTATAACTATGCCGCAGGTGCTGGAGTGGCGGTGCCTGCGCTCAACCCGGTAGACAATACGCAGGATCAGGTACAGCGTTATCTTGCACGAGTTAACGGCAAAGCGGATGGCGACGGGCTTTATATCCACTGGATTGGCGGCAATGATTTAGCAGCGGCAGCCATGAACCCGGCAACGGCGCCGGAAGTGGCCTACATCAGCGCCGCAGCGGCAGCGATGCAGGTGCACTCGTTGCTCAATGCCGGTGCCGGAACGGTGATTGTGCCGACGGTGCCAAATATCGGTTCTACGCCGCAGCTGATGGAGCTGATTATCCAGCAGGCGCTCTCTCCTGTGCAGGGTGCTGCCGTACAGGCGGCCTACGCTACGCTCAATGCGCTGGCCACACCGGATAACGCGGCGCGCCAGCAGGCGATTCATCAGGCGTTGAGCGCCGCTGCGGCACAGGGCAGCGCCGATCCGCAGGTACAACAATTTATTGCCGCGCAACTGATTGCAGCCTTTGATGAACTGAGCGCGCAGGCTGGGCAACTCACCGATTTTTATAATCAGAGTGAAGATCGCCTGCTGGCACAAAGTGGCGGCAATATCGTGCGTGTTGATGTCAATCAACTGTTCAGTGAGGCGATCGCCAACCCTGGGCAGTTCGGTTTCACCAATACCGCCGGGATGGCCTGCCCGGCTGGGGTATCATCGGCGGTCTGTAACGCGTCCACGCCTGGTTTTGATGCCAGCCAGTCTTATCTGTTTGCCGATCATTTCCACCCCAGCCCACAGGCACATTTGCTGATTGCTGATTATATCCAGGCGGTGCTTGACGGCCCGGCGCAGGCCGTGGCGCTCAACCAGGCGACAGCGGCCATGGCGCGTGACAGCCGAGCCACCCTCGACGGCCGTTTCCAGCAGTTGCGATCCGGTAGCAACCCACAGGGTTCCTTGGGGTTATTCGGCGGTTATGCAGGTCAACGCTATGATTACTCAGCCAATCTGGTGGTGGATGATGGCGATGCTACCACGCATAATCTGACGCTAGGCGTGGACTATCAGTTGACGGATGACTGGCTGATCGGTGCTCTGCTGGCCGGTTCCAATGACGATCAGCAGCCCTCCAGCCGTTATGAATATAAAGCGCGTGGTTTGCTGTTCTCTGCCTTTAGCAGCTTGTCGCTGTTTGAACAGGGTTGGGTGAACGCAGACGTGCATTACATGACGATGAATTACGACGATATTCGCCGCAGTATGCAATTGGGCTCACTCACGCGCACGGAAACCGGTTCAACCTCGGGTAAACAGTGGGGCGCGCGCGTAACCGGTGGTTATGATTTCCCGCTGACCTCCTATTTGACTACCGGTCCGATGGCGCAGTTTGCCTGGGATTACAGCAATGTTTCTGGTTACAGCGAGGACAGCAACGACAGCACCGCGATGCGTTTCAACGATCAAACCTATCGTTCACAGATTGCAGCCCTGGGCTGGCGGTTGGACGCGCAACTGGGCGTGGTCAACCCTTATGCCGAGGTGAGCTATCAGCATCAGTTTGGTGATGATGTTTATCGTGCCGGTGGTGGGTTGAAATCCACCCAGACCTCCTTTACCCGTGACAGTGCCAGCCAGGATAAAGACTGGGTCAATATGACACTGGGGGCGAATATGCCGCTGACCGATCGGGTGGCGGCTTTTACCTCGGTTTCACAAACCGGTGGCCTGAGCAGCGGTGAGCAATTTATGTATAACGTTGGGATCAGCGCGCGCTTCTGATAACAACAAAAACAGGGCCTTGCGGGTAAGGCCCTGTTTGCCGTCACGGTTAGGATAAAAATCCTTGGGCGCTAGCAAGAAAAAGTACAGGTACTGACTATACTTTTGTATAGTCATTATGTACTCTTAAATGCATAACAAGCCTGATCGTTATTGGCTAAAATGAAGCACTGACAAAACCCTATTTTCAGAATCAGATATTTGCTCAACACCAGGGAAAACCTTGTTTATTTTGTGAACTGTATATTGATATATACGGTGTTTTTTCGTCGACTTTTCTTTGTGGTTCTCGATTTACTCTTACCATGCCATCCTCTCAGGCTCTTTCAACGGCTTTTTTGCAGGTTTTAGTCCGTAGATGTACTGATAGCGAAATTCAGGTTCTATGTTACAATTTTATCTTTATCGGGTTGATAAGGAGGTGGCCAGTGTCTGATTTATTTTTCAATAATGAGTTTATTAACGCCACCATAAAAAGCTATTTAGAACGCAACTTGGTGGAATATAAAAATATCAAGTTCGTCTATGGCATAATGAATAAAAGGAACCCGGCTGATCTGGCAATTATTTCCAACAAAACAGAATGGTTTGATATTTACAAAGAAAATAACTACCAGTTTATCGATCCGGTGGTTATCACTGCCACACAGCGGGTAACACCGTTCCCGTGGGATGAGAACATCATGATAAGTTCCGGGCTGAAGCTTTCAAGAATTTTTGATATGGCCAAGAATTACGATGTTATCAATGGATATACCTTTGTTCTGCACGATTATAACCATAATCTTGCGGTGCTCTCTATTCTGATAGATAAACAGTGCAGCATTAATATAGAAGAAATAGAAAGTAATAAACATAAAATTCAGATGCTATTGATAACAGCACATGAAAAACTCACTGCATTTTATCAGGAACTGAACGGTAAGTCCTACTTTGATAAAATGAATAACCAAGAGATTTTCTCAAAGCGTGAAAATGAGATTATTTATTGGGCCAGCGTGGGAAAGCCCTACCAGGAAATTGCCACCCTCTTGGGGATAAAACTCACTACGGTAAAATACCATATTGGTAATGCGGTAAAAAAATTAGGCGTCACCAACGCTAAGCATGCCATCAGGCTGGGTATGGAGTTGCAGTTGATCAGGCCGGTTCTCCCCGAGACGGAATAATGGGGGCACTCAGCAGGGCAACGGGTAAGCAAAAGTGCAGGTTGCTGTCCTAAAGTGGCCTATTTAGCGGTTATTCTCCCGATGATTCACACTTGTTGCGGGATTCTGGCTGTATATCTTACGGTCAACGGGTATACTGACGAACTCCATTAAATCCACTTGTATCGCGTGCGAATCTAACATGCAAAAGTTTGATACCAAGACCTTTCAGGGCCTGATCCTGACACTGCAGGACTATTGGGCGCGCCAAGGCTGCACCATCGTTCAACCATTGGACATGGAAGTCGGCGCGGGAACCTCTCACCCGATGACGTGCCTGCGCGCACTGGGGCCGGAGCCGATGGCTACCGCCTATGTGCAGCCATCACGCCGCCCGACCGACGGCCGCTACGGGGAAAACCCGAACCGCCTGCAACACTATTACCAATTCCAGGTGGTGATTAAGCCATCGCCGGAAAACATTCAGGAACTGTACTTGGGCTCGCTGAAAGAGCTGGGTCTGGATCCGACCATTCACGATATCCGCTTCGTAGAAGATAACTGGGAAAACCCGACGCTCGGCGCCTGGGGCCTGGGCTGGGAAGTGTGGCTGAACGGCATGGAAGTGACGCAGTTCACCTACTTCCAGCAGGTTGGCGGCATGGAGTGTAAACCGGTTACCGGCGAGATCACCTACGGCCTGGAACGCCTGGCGATGTACATCCAGGGCGTGGACAGCGTTTACGATCTGGTGTGGAGCAACGGCCCGTTGGGCATCACTACTTACGGCGATGTGTTCCACCAGAACGAAGTGGAGCAGTCTACCTATAACTTCGAATACGCCGATGTCGATTTCCTGTTCAGCTGCTTCGAGCAGTACGAGAAGGAAGCGCAAATGCTGCTGGCGCTGGAAAAACCGCTGCCGCTGCCGGCTTACGAACGTATCTTGAAGGCTGCCCACACCTTCAACCTGCTGGATGCACGCAAGGCGATCTCGGTGACCGAGCGCCAGCGCTATATTCTGCGTATCCGCACGCTGACCAAAGCCGTTGCCGAGGCCTACTACGCTTCCCGCGAAGCGCTGGGCTTCCCAATGTGTCATAAGAAATAATAGAGGCAGCCATGACTCAACAGACTTTCCTGGTGGAAATCGGCACGGAAGAGCTGCCGCCGAAGGCTCTTCGTTCACTGGCAGAATCTTTTGCCGCGAATTTTACCGCCGAGCTGGATAACGCCGGTCTTGAACACGGAACCGTAAGCTGGTTTGCCGCACCGCGCCGCCTGGCGCTGAAAGTGGCCAACCTGAGCGCCGCGCAGGCCGATCGTGAAGTTGAAAAACGCGGCCCGGCGATTGCTCAGGCATTCGATGCCAGCGGCCAACCGAGCAAAGCGGCCGAAGGCTGGGCGCGCGGTTGCGGTATCACCGTCGATCAGGCCGAACGCCTGGTGACAGACAAAGGCGAATGGCTGCTGTATCGCGCCCATGTGCCGGGCCAGTCTGCGCAGCAACTGCTGGCAGGCATGGTGAGCAGCGCGCTGGCCAAATTGCCGATCCCGAAACTGATGCGCTGGGGCGATAAAGAAACCCAGTTCGTGCGCCCGGTACATACCGTGACCCTGCTGCTGGGGGCTGAACTGATCCCTGGCACCGTGCTGGGGATTGATTCTGCGCGTACGATTCGCGGCCACCGCTTCATGGGTGAGCCGGAATTCACCATCGACAATGCCGACCAATACCCGCAGATCCTGCAAGAGCGCGGTAAAGTGATTGCCGATTACGAAACCCGCAAAGCGCTGATCAAGCGTGATGCCGAGCTGGCAGCGCAGAAGATTGGCGGCAAAGCCGATCTGAGCGAAAGCCTGCTGGAAGAAGTGGCCTCGCTGGTGGAATGGCCGGTGGTGCTGACCGCCAAGTTCGAAGAAAAATTCCTGGCGGTACCGGCAGAAGCGCTGGTGTACACCATGAAGGGCGACCAGAAGTATTTCCCGGTGTACGACGCCGCGGGCAAACTGCTGCCGAACTTTATCTTCGTGGCTAACATCGAATCGAAAGATCCGCAGCAAATCATCTCCGGTAACGAGAAGGTGGTGCGTCCACGCTTGGCCGATGCTGAGTTCTTCTTCAATACCGATCGCAAAAAACGCCTGGAAGATAACCTGCCGCGTTTGGAAACCGTGCTGTTCCAACAGCAGTTGGGTACTTTGCGCGACAAGACCGACCGTATTCAGGCGCTGGCGGGTTCGATCGCCGGGCAGATTGGCGCAGACGTCAGCCATGCCACGCGTGCCGGGCTGCTGTCGAAGTGCGATCTGATGACCAACATGGTGTTCGAATTCACCGACACCCAGGGCGTGATGGGCATGCACTATGCGCGCCACGACGGTGAAGCAGAAGACGTCGCCGTTGCGCTGAACGAGCAGTATCAGCCGCGCTTTGCCGGTGATGAACTGCCGCAGTCGCTGGTGGCTTGTTCATTGGCGATCGCCGACAAGATGGACACCCTGGCCGGTATCTTCGGCATCGGGCAACATCCGAAAGGCGATAAAGACCCGTTTGCTCTGCGCCGTGCGGCGCTGGGCGTGCTGCGTATCATCGTTGAGAAAAACCTGCCGCTGGATCTGCAAACCCTGACCGAAGAGGCCGTGCGCCTGTACGGCAGCAAGCTGACCAACGCCAAGGCGGTGGACGAGGTTGTCGACTTTATGCTGGGCCGTTTCCGTGCCTGGTATCAGGAAGAAGGCCACGCGGTAGATACCATTCAGGCGGTATTGGCACGTCGCCCAACCAAACCGGCTGATTTTGACGCGCGCGTGAAGGCGGTGACCCACTTCCGTACCTTGGAAGAAGCGGCGGCATTGGCGGCAGCCAACAAGCGTGTCTCCAATATTCTGGCTAAGTCCAGCGATACTCTGTTGGAGCAGGTGCGTGCTTCGGTGTTGAAAGAACCGGCTGAACTCAAGCTGGCAACTCACCTGGTGGTGCTGCGCGACAAGCTGCAACCTTACTTCGCCGAAGGCCGTTATCAGGAAGCCTTGGTAGAACTGGCTGCACTGCGTGAAACCGTTGATGCCTTCTTTGATGGCGTGATGGTGATGGCAGAAGATGAAGCGGTGCGTGTGAACCGCCTGACGCTGCTGAGCAAGCTGCGCGAGCTGTTCCTGCAGGTGGCGGATATTTCGGTATTGCAGTGATAAGCGGCTGTTGGCAGTAGCGTCCTTGCTAACACCGTTCTTAAATGAACGGTGTTAGTCCCAAGGCTGCTTTCTCGGTTATATCAACCATTTGGGCCGGTTGACTAAGATATCTGTAAAACACCTGACTTAACTCTCTATATTTATAGAGGGTTAAGTCATTACAAAGTAATCTTGGGATGTACCACACCGCAAGCTTTGGCATATCTGACCAGCGTATCTAAACTGGCTTTCACGATATTAGCTTCCATACGTGAAACCGTTGGCGGTGTGACACCCATTCGTTCAGCCACCTGTGCGCGTGTTAACCCTGCATGGCTAGGCCATTCAGCCAGCATGGCTTGTAAGCGTTCTTTCCGCTCTTCGGCTTCATAAGCCGCCTGTACGTCAGGATCTGACATCAAATCAGCCCTCACAGTCTCCCAGGCAACACCTTTAACTTTCTTCATTGAGCATCTCCTCAAGTCGTTCAAAAACGAGCGTTATCTCCCCTGAAGGGGTTTTCTGCGTTTTTTTGATGAACATTCTAAGCAGGTAGATATTTTTCCCCTTCTGATAAACATACAGCCCTCTAGCGATATCTGTTCCCATCGTTCTGAGTTCAAACAAACCGTCCCTGAGGGGTTTGCTATCTGGCTCCCGCAATGCCGTCGCATTTATTTTTAGCTTATGCTTTTTATGTCATAAAACAGAGCAGACCATGCACCCTAATACAGCATCAATGCCCCCATTTGGCGCACTGATCGTCATCTTGCCTTAAGCACTTACTCTCTCTTCTCTGCCGCGCGTAAATATAATTATCATTTAATTCAATGCATTAAATAGAAACCCTCCTTGTTTGAGATGAACCAATAAAAATTGGTTCTTTTCTTGCTTATCTATTAATAACGCATATTGTGCACTTAATCGCCTTGTGATAACTTAATTTTAACTTAAATTTAACAAAAACCTCTTTTATCTCTTTTTAGTGATTTAAATATAGGCGAACCAATAAATGGATGAGATGGCTGGCCATACCGCAAACTCCAGTTCCGCATTGGAAAAACTTCGTCAGTTGCTCCAGCAAGACGACATTCAACCCGATCTAGCCTTGCCCACGGAACGTGAGCTGGCAGAGCGTTTTGCCGTGGGGCGGCGCGAAATCCGCCGGGCATTGAACGTGCTGGAAGAAGAAGGGCGGATCTGGCGCAAACAGGGTAAGGGAACCTTTGTCGGCCCGGCCGCGCCGGTGCAGCCGCTGCAATTGCAGGATCTGCCGCAGCAGTCGAACCTGTTGGAGGTGATGGAGGCACGTATCCAACTGGAGCCGGGTTTAGCGCGCCTGGCAGCGCTGCGCGCCAGCAAAGAGCAGATCGCCCTGATGCAGCGGCTGCTGGAGCGTATGCATCGCATCACGCTGAACGATAGCGATCAACATGAGCTGTGGGACAGCGCCTTTCATCGCGCCATTGCCGAAGCCGCAGGTAACCGCCTGATGCTCAGCCTGTTTGACGCCATTGATGCCGTGCGCCGTGAACCCGCCTGGCAGCACCTGCGCGTGCAGGCCCGCACGCCAGCGCGGTTGGAAAATTATGACCATCACCACGTTCGCCTGATTCAGCACATTGCGGCACGCCAACCGGTGGAGGCCGCACAGGCGATGCGTGAACACCTGCTGGCGCTGCAACAGGCGCTGCTTGAGGCTATCAACGTGGGTGACGAGGAGCTGCCATGACCCTTTCTTCTGCCAGCCCTGCGGTGCTGCGCCTGCACGATCTCAAAGTCCAGTTCAGCGGTTCACCGGTCACGGTGCTGGATAATATTTCACTTACCGTCCACGCGGGGGAAACGCTGGCGCTGGTGGGCGAGTCCGGCTGTGGCAAGAGCATTACCTCGTTGGCGCTGATGGGATTATTGCCCAGCAGTGCCCAGGTCAGCGGCGGTGAGATGTATTTCAATCATCACGATCTGCGTCAGTTAAGCCCTCGCGACTATGCCGATCTGCGCGGCAACCAGATGGCGATGATTTTTCAGGAGCCGATGACCTCGCTTAACCCGGCGTTCACGCTTGGCGATCAGCTCAGCGAAGCGGTGATACGCCATCGCAACTGTAGCCGCCGCGAGGCAATGGATCTGGCATTAGAGATTTTGGAAAAGGTGCAGATCCCGGCAGCGGAAATGCGCTTGAAATCTTACCCACACCAGCTTTCCGGCGGCATGCGCCAGCGGGTGATGATCGCTATGGCGTTGATCAATCACCCGCAGTTGCTGATTGCCGATGAACCGACCACCGCGCTCGACGTCACCATTCAGGCGCAAATCCTGGTGCTGCTCAACCAGCTTAAGCAGGAAACCGGCACTGCCGTGCTGATGATCACCCACGACTTGGGCGTGGTAGCCGAAGTGGCGCAGCGGGTGGCGGTGATGTATGCCGGGCAGGTGGTGGAAAGCGGCGAGGTGGCAGAGGTGTTTAACGATCCGCAACACCCTTACACCATCGGTTTGATGGGGTCGATTCCCAGCCTCGGCGCTCGCAGCGCCAAACTGGCGACCATTCCTGGCAACGTGCCGCTACCGGAACAGATGCCCGCTGGCTGCCGTTTTGCCACCCGTTGCCCGTTCGCAGAGGCGCGTTGCCATCAGCAAAAGCCGCCGCTGCAAGTGCTGAATCCGCAGCATCAGGTTGCCTGTTTCCGCGCACCGCTGGAACACTCCGTGGCTCAGGGAGCATTGATATGAAGACACCCATCCTTGCCTGTACCGATTTAAGTAAAACCTTTAGCGGCCCGACTTCGCTGTTTAAACGCAGCAAACAGGTGACCGCCGTTGATCGCGTCTCGCTGCAAGTGATGCCCGGTGAAACGCTGGCGATCGTCGGTGAATCTGGTTCCGGGAAATCGACGCTGGGCCGCCTGCTGTTGCGTTTGCTCGCGGCCAGCCACGGGCAGGTGTTTTATCAGGGGGAAGAGATTACCCACGCCAGCGGTACTCGGCTGAATCAACTGCGCCGGGAGCTACAGATTATTTTTCAGGATCCGTTTGCCTCGTTGAACCCGCGCATGACGGTAGAAAACATCGTGGGTGAACCGATCTGGCTGCATGAGTCGCTGTCGAGCCGCGATCGCCAGGAAAAGGTGCATCAACTGCTGCGCACCGTCGGCCTGCCTGCCGCCTGGGCGCAGCGCTATCCGCATGAGTTTTCCGGCGGCCAGCGTCAGCGCATCGGTATCGCCCGCGCGCTGGCCAGCGGCCCCAAGCTGCTGCTGGGTGATGAGCCGGTATCTGCGCTGGATGTGTCAGTGCAGGCGCAGGTGGTCAATCTGCTGGAGAACCTGAAATCACAGTTTGGTCTGACCATGGTGATCGTGGCGCACGGCTTGGCGGTGATCCGCCATATGAGCGATCGCGTGGCGGTGATGTATCTGGGGCAGATCGTCGAATTGGCCAGCGTCGATGAGATTTTTGACGCGCCGTTGCACCCTTATACCCAGGCGCTGATCGCCTGTGCGCCGCAGCTAAAACCCGGCGTGGAGCGTGAGATACCGATGCTGCTGGGCGATCTGCCGAATCCGGCCGCACCGCCCAGCGGTTGCCGCTTTCATACCCGTTGCCCGCACGTTCGCGACGAATGCCGTCAACATGAGCCGATTAATCAGGTGTTAGCCGGTGGTCGTCAGGTGGCATGCCATCGTTGGCAAGAGATTAATCGCGATCGCAGCGTGATTGAAATTGCCCCACCGTCATCCGCCTTTTTACGCCGCCGCGCGCTGTTTGAGCAGGCTGTTAATCAAAAATCATCAACCCCTCTGGAGAAGTGAAGCGATGAAAGGACGTCATATTGTATTGAGTGCGCTCGGTGGCCTGCTGCTGACAGGAGCCTGCGTTCAGGCACAGGCAGAAAGCACGATACGTATTGGCTTGGGGGCCGATCCAGACATGCTGGATCCGCATCTGGCACGTACCTATTACGGCCGTTTTGTGTTTGCGGCGATGTGCGATCGGCTGGTGGATATTGATGAAAACCTGAAGATTGTGCCGGGGTTGGCCACCGACTGGGCATGGAGCGACGAGGGCAAAACTCTCACCATGAATCTGCGCCAAGGGGTCACGTTCCACGATGGTGAAGCATTCGACGCGCAGGCGGTGAAATTCAATATTGAGCGGGCATTAACCCTGCCGGGATCGCTGCGCAAAAGCGAAATCTCTTCCATCGAGTCTGTCGACGTTGCCGGGCCTTATCAGGTGGTGTTTCACCTGAAAACCGCCGACGCGGCGCTGCTCAGCCAATTTACCGATCGCGCCGGAGCGATGTTGGCCCCCAAAGCCGCTGCCAAAGCGGATTTCACCGCCCACCCGGTGTGCTCTGGCCCTTACCAGTTTGACAGCCGCGTGCAGCAGGATCGCATTGTGCTCAAGCGCTTTGAAAACTATTGGAATAAGTCCGCCTACCACTTCGATAAGGTGGTGTTCCTGCCAATCCCGGACGCCTCGGTACGTTTGGCCAACCTGCGCTCTGGCGATCTCGAACTGACGGAAGGGATTGCCGCCAGCGATGTTAAAACCGTGGAGGCCGATCCCAAACTGAGTTTGGCCAAGGTGACCGGCCTCGGTTATCAGGGCATTACTTTTAATATTGGCAATGGCAAGGTCGACCCTAACAACCTGTTCGCCAAGGATGCGCGGGTGCGTGAGGCCTTCTCGCTGGCGATCGATCGCGATGCGCTCAATCAGGTGGCCTTTGAAGGATTGTTTACCCCAGCCAATCAGGGGATTTCCACCGTCAGCCCTTACCACGTCAATCTGCCTGTTGCCCCACGTGATGTGGATAAAGCCAAAGCCTTGCTGGCTGCCGCCGGGGTGAAGACGCCGCTCGACGTCACGCTGCTGGTGACCAACAACCCGGCTTCACAGCAGGTAGGTCAGGTGCTTCAGGCGATGGTTGCTGAAGCCGGTTTTAATCTCAACCTACAGATGAACGAGTTTGCCACCCTGCTCGATCGTCAGCAGCGCGGGGAATACCAACTCAGCCTGTCAGGCTGGTCAGGGCGGCCGGATCCCGATGGCAGCATTTTCTCGTTTGTCCACAGCAAAGGCACGCTTAACGACGGCGGCTACAGCAATCCGCAGGTCGATGAGTGGCTGACGCAGGCGCGCCAGATCAACGATCCGGCGGCGCGTCAGGCGCTGTATGACCAAGTGGTGAAACAGCTGGAGATCGATATGCCGATTGCCTACCTCTATTTTGAGCCGCGCATTTTTGGCCTCAATAAGAAACTGGAAGGCTTTAAGGCCTGGCCAGATGGTCTGGTGCGTCTGGCCGGTGTGAAAATGGCGCCCTGAGGGCATGCGGAGAAGCACTGATGGTTGAATTGATCTGCAAGCGCCTGCTGCTGGCCATCCCCACGCTGCTGCTGGTGAGCATTATGGTGTTCTCACTGCAAAAGCTGCTGCCCGGTGACCCGGTGTTGGCCATGGCGGGTGAAGAGCGCGATCCGGAGGTGATTGCGCAACTGCGCGAGGAATATCACCTCAACGATCCGATCCCGGCGCAGTATTTTTACTGGGTAAGCAATGCGCTGCGCGGTGATTTAGGCATTTCGCTGCGTACCAAAGAGCCGGTCACGCAGTTGATTATCAGCAAACTGCCGGTAACGCTGGAACTGTCGCTGTTGGCTATGATAGTGGCGTTGCTGGTGGGCATCAGCATGGGGATTATTGCGGCGGTGCGTAAGGGCAGTTGGGTCGATCACACCACCAACTTTGTGGCGCTTTCGGGGATTTCGGTGCCGCATTTCTGGTTGGGGATTTTACTGATTCTACTGTTTTCGGTGCATTTACAGTGGTTTCCCGCCTCGGGCTATGTGCCGCTCAGTGAGAGCATTCCGCAGAATCTCAAAACGCTGCTGCTGCCTGCGCTGGTGCTGGGCACCGGCTTGGCGGCCACGCTGATGCGCCATACCCGCGCTTCGATGATTACCGTATTGAAGGCCGACTATATCCGCACCGCTCGGGCTAAAGGGCTGTTGCCGCTACGGGTGATCCTCAAGCACGCCTTTCGCAACGCGCTGGTACCGATCATCACCCTGACTACGCTGCTGTTTGGCGAACTGCTGGGGGGCGCGGTGCTGACCGAGCAGGTGTTCACGCTACCCGGTTTCGGCAAGATGATTGTCGATTCGGTGTTCAACCGTGATTACGCGGTGGTGCAGGGCGTGGTGCTGGTAGTGGCGATCGGTTTTCTGCTGCTTAACCTGCTGGCGGATGTGCTCTACGTGCTGATTAACCCGAAAATGCGAGGCTGACCATGAGTGAAGTTTTGGTTTCCGACACGGCGGCGGCCGCACCGCTGCGCGCGCCGCGTAATCGGGTGTTGAAGAAGTTTCTCGCCAATAAAAGCGCAATGATTGGGGCGGCGATCGTGCTGCTGTTTGTCGTAGTGGCGCTGTTGGCACCCTGGTTGGCGCCGTTTGACCCGGTAAAGGCCAACTTTCTGGCGGTGCGTAAGCCGCCGTCGGAGCTGTACTGGCTCGGCACCGACGAACTGGGGCGGGATATCTTCTCTCGTCTTATCTGGGGGGCGCGTACTTCGCTGTTGGCGGGTTGTATTTCGGTGATGATCGCCATCGCGATCGGCGTGCCGCTGGGCCTGATCGCCGGTTACTGGCAAGGGATTTGGGACGGCGTGATTTCACGCGTTATCGAAGCGCTGCTGGCTTGCCCGTTCCTGATCCTGGCGATTGCGCTAGGTGCTTTTCTTGGCCCTAGCCTCGGCAATGCCATGATTGCCATTGGCCTGTCGGCAATGCCGATTTTCGCCCGCCTGACGCGTGGCCAGGTGCTGGCGGTGCGCCATGAGGAGTATATCGACGGCGCACGGGCCATCGGCCTGCCGGACCGCTGGATTGTGCTGCGCTATGTGTTGCCCAACGTGATGTCACCGATTCTGGTGCAGGCCACGCTGGCGATCGCTGCGGCGATTATTACCGAAGCCAGCCTGTCGTTTCTCGGGCTGGGCCAGCAGCCGCCCAATCCTTCTTGGGGGGCGATGCTGAATACGGCAAAAGGTTATCTGGAACAGGCACCCTGGATGTCGATTTTCCCAGGGATCGCCATTTTTCTCACCGTGCAGGGCTTCAATTTGCTGGGTGACGGGCTGCGTGACGCGCTCGATCCGCGTAACGACTGACAAAAAGGAAGAGTGATGAGTGGAGAATGGGATTTTAGCCAGGGTTACCCATCCTGGCGCGTGCCGATGATGGGAGCGAATGCGGTAGCGACTTCGCAGCCGCTGGCGGCACAGGCCGGGTTGCGTATGTTGCAGCAGGGCGGCAATGCGGTGGATGCGGCGATCGCCACCGCCATCGCCTTAACCGTGGTGGAACCTACCGGTTGCGGTATCGGCAGCGATGCGTTTGCCATCGTCTGGGACGGCAAAAAGCTGCACGGGTTAAATGCGTCTGGCCGCGCGCCGGGCGCCTGGTCACCGGAAACCTTTGCCGGGCTGCAAGCCATGCCGGAACTAGGCTGGGATGCGGTAACGGTGCCGGGTGCGGTTTCCGCCTGGGTGGCGTTGGCGGAACGCTTCGCGACCCTGCCGCTCACCACGCTGGCGCAGCCTGCTATTGATTATGCGCGCAACGGTTTCCCGGTTTCTCCGTTGATCGGCGCGCTGTGGCAGCGCGGCTATAACAAGCTGCGCGATCAGCCCGGTTTTAGCGCCTGCTTCGCGCCAAACGGCAAGCCGCCGCGCGCCGGTGAGCTGTTCCGTAACCCCGATCAGGCCAATTCGCTGGAAAAAATTGCCGCTACCCGGGGCGAAGCTTTTTACCGTGGCGAACTGGCGGAAAGGATGGTGGCTTTTGCCCGTGAGCATAACGCGGCGCTGAGCATGGACGATCTGAGAAATCATCGGGCTGATTGGGTTGACCTGATATCGCGCCCGTTTGCCGGCGGCTCGGTGCATGAGTTGCCGCCTAATGGCCAAGGGATCGCCACGCTGATTGCGTTGGGTATTCTTGAACAGTGGGATATTGGCCGCTATCAGCCGGATTCTGTGGCATGGCTGCATTTGTCGATCGAAGCCATGAAGCTGGCGCTGGCGGATCTCGAGCGCTATGTGGCTGACGAACAGCACATGGAATTCCCGGCCGAACTCCTGCTGAGTGACAGCTACCTGAAAACGCGTGCGGCGCTGATCGATCCACAAAAAGCCGGTGACTTTACCTTCGGCGCGCCGACGCAGAGCGGCACGGTGTATCTCTCCACCGCCGATGCCAGCGGCATGATGGTGTCGTTTATTCAGTCCAACTATATGGGCTTCGGTTCAGGCGTAGTGGTGCCGGGCACCGGCATCAGCCTGCAAAACCGCGGTGCCGGTTTTTCTTTGGATAAACAACATCCGAACGTGGTGGCCGGTAACAAGCGCCCGTTCCATACCATCATCCCGGCGTTTGCTTTGGATGGTAACGGGCAGCCGCTGATGTCGTTCGGCGTGATGGGCGGGCCGATGCAGGCGCAGGGGCATTTGCAGATGGCGCTGCGCATTATGCTGCATAAGCAGAACCCGCAGGCGGCGATCGACGCACCGCGCTGGCGGATCGTCGCCGGGCGTGAGGTGATCGTCGAGCCTTCGATGGATCGTAATACGCTGGCGGCGCTGCGGGCCATGGGCCATAACGTGGTGCTGGAAGATCCGCTGCAAACTTACAGCTTCGGCGGGGCGCAGGCGATTATCCGCGATCCGCAGGGGTTCTATATTGCGGCCACCGAAAGCCGCAAAGACGGGCAGGCGCTGGTGTTTTAGTCGAGATACGCGGGCCTAGCGCACCGAGGGGCGCTCTCCCTAATAACAGGCTTTATTAGTCGTCTGAGGGCCGAAGAGATTCGGCCCTGTTTCTACCTTCATCCCAACACCCCTACTCAGTAAAACGACGCATTTAGCGCCTGAATGTGCCCAGAAAGCCGAATCGCGTATCGCATCGCATCCAGTTGATCTATTCTTGTAGGCCCAAAGAATCTGTAGGTAGATACGATGGGGAGAGGCGCATGGAGAGCAGTAAAGGGTATGGAGCCTGATAAAAGAGACGTTTAAATAGGAGTTATGTCACATGGCGGTAGGGATCCAGAGCAGAGGTTTCGCGCGTTGGTTGGCACCGGTGTTGGCATTGTTGGTGGTTATGCAATTGACCGCCTGCGGCGATAAAGAGCCAGAACAACGCAAGGCATTCGTTGATTACTTACAGAATACGGTTATGCGCAGCGGCGTGAGCATTCCGACGCTGAGCGAAGATCAGAAACAGAAATTCGGCAACTATGCCGGTGATTACGCCATTTTGGTCAGTTTTTCCCAGCAGTTGTCGAAGTCGGTTGATGCCAGCCTGACTCCGGTGCTGGACCAGATTAACCAGATCCACACCGCGCAGGATTATATGAGCAAGCGCGATAACCTGAAGCAGTCGGTGGGCGCGTTAAACCTGTTAGGGCAGCAGATCCAGTCGGCGAAAACGCAGGCAGACACCGCGCGTGCCACCTTGAAACAGCCGGACGATCTGAAAGCGGTTTACAATCAGGCGTATGACAAAATTGTCACCGCACCGGCCAATGCCTTGATGCCAGCCATTCCAACCACGGCCAGCTTCGTGCAGGAGCTGGTACAGGTCGGGGATTTCCTCCAGGCGCAGGGCAATCAGGTCAGTTTCAACAATGGCGGCGTACAGTTCCGCACCCAGCAGCAGGCGACGCAGTACAACACCATGATGGCGAGCCTGGTGGCCAAGCAGCCGGATTTTCTGAACGCACAAAAAGCCGTGCAAGCGGTAATGCAATAGGGCGAAAACGCCGCTGCGCATTGAACGATGTGGGTGGGCCAAGGTGTTGGTCTACCCACATAACTCCCATTTTTTCTCATGACTTGCCGCACTTCCCCTCAGCACTTCTGTACTACACTTCAACTAGGTGCAATACCGCCGATTCATCACTTCTTTTAATGTAGTTTTCTTTCATTCGCTCCACGGTTAACGGCTGGCGGAGTGCGTGCCCACAGGGAAGATGCGCTTTCTGGCCATGGTCCGGTTAGCGGATGTAAAATAAATTGTGATTAATGTCACAATTTAAAAACAAATACCCGAAGTTAAATTGTGATTTGTATCACGTTTTTGCTGTGTTTAATGCGATTAACGTCCTGTTGTGCTTTTTTTACACTGGATAAATGTGATTTGCATCACGATAAATGCCTGATCATGGGGGTGTTATGTGTGATATGCGTCACAATTTTATCGAGAGGTTCGCGCAGTAAAAAGAGCGTGGTAGAGTCCGTTTCGCATACAGCATCAACATGGCTGGAACGTTACAACAATTATCACGCGCTCTTATTGTCAGCGCGTAACAATAGGGGTGTGTTTTATGTTTTCACCAGATATCAAGGTTAAAGTTCAAAACTTTGGCCGCTTCCTGAGTAATATGGTGATGCCCAACATTGGCGCATTCATCGCCTGGGGTATCATCACTGCGCTATTCATTCCTACCGGTTGGTTGCCTAACGAAACGTTAGCCAAGCTGGTTGGCCCAATGATCACCTATCTGCTGCCACTGCTGATCGGTTACACCGGCGGTAAACTGGTGGGCGGCGAGCGTGGTGGTGTGGTGGGTGCTATCACCACCATGGGCGTGATCGTCGGGGCCGATATGCCGATGTTCCTCGGCGCCATGATTGTTGGCCCGCTGGGTGGCTGGGCGATCAAACATTTTGACCGCTGGGTAGACGGTAAGATCAAAAGCGGCTTCGAGATGCTGGTGAACAACTTCTCTGCCGGTATCATCGGTATGCTGCTGGCGATCCTCGCTTTCCTTGCCATTGGCCCATTGGTCGAAGCGCTGTCCAAGATTCTGGCGGCTGGCGTGCATATCATGGTGGTTAACAACCTGCTGCCATTGACCTCGATCTTCGTTGAACCGGCGAAAATCCTGTTCCTGAACAACGCCATCAACCACGGTATCTTCTCGCCGCTGGGTATCCAGCAGGCTACCGAAGCCGGTAAGTCAATCTTCTTCCTGATCGAAGCCAACCCAGGCCCGGGTCTGGGCGTACTGATGGCTTATATGTTCTTTGGCCGTGGCAGTGCCAAGCAGTCTGCGGGCGGTGCGGCAATCATCCACTTCCTGGGGGGTATCCATGAGATTTACTTCCCATATGTGCTGATGAACCCACGCCTGATTCTGGCGGTCATTCTGGGTGGCATGACCGGCGTGTTTACCCTGACCGTGCTGAACGGAGGCTTGGTTTCCCCAGCTTCTCCGGGCTCTATCCTGGCGGTGCTGGCAATGACGCCAAAAGGTGCCTACTTCGCCAACCTGACGGCGATCTTCGCGGCCTTCCTGGTTTCCTTCCTGGTTTCTGGCTTCCTGCTGAAAACCTCGAAAGTGAAAGAAGAAGATGACCTGGAAGAAGCGACCCGTCGTATTCAGGACATGAAAGCACAGTCCAAAGGCGGCAAAGCAGCGAATGCAGCGGCAGATGGCGATCTGAACACCGTGCGTAAAATCATCGTAGCCTGTGACGCCGGTATGGGTTCCAGCGCCATGGGTGCCGGTGTGCTGCGCAAGAAAGTGGCAGACGCTGGGCTGAAACATATCTCCGTAACCAACTGCGCGATCAACAACCTGCCGGAAGATGTGGATCTGGTGATTACCCACCGCGATCTGACCGAGCGTGCGATGCGCCATGCGCCGCAGGCCCAGCACATTTCGCTGACCAACTTCCTCGACAGCCAGTTGTACAACGATCTGACCGCGCGTCTGGTGGCGGCTAACAAAACCAGCGAAACCGAGCAGAAAGTGATCGCCACGTTGGACGACAGCTTTGAAGCCGGTGAGCAGAACCTGTTCAAACTGAGCGAAAGCAATGTATTCCTCAACCTGCATGCCACCGACAAAGAGCAGGCAATCCGCTTTGCGGGCGAGCAACTGGTGAAAGGCGGCTACGTTGAGCCTGAGTATGTTGCGGCGATGCTGGAGCGTGAGAAGCTGACTTCCACCTATCTGGGCGAGTCGATTGCCGTGCCGCATGGCACCATTGAAGCCAAAGACCGCGTGCTGCGCACCGGTGTGGTGTTCTGCCAGTATCCGCATGGCGTGCGCTTCGGTGACGAAGAAGATGAAGTGGCGCGCCTGGTCATCGGTATTGCCGCGCGCAACAACGAACATATCCAGGTGATCACCAGCCTGACCAATGCGTTGGATGACGACACCGTGATCGAGCGGTTGGCGAATACCACCAGCGTGCAGGAAGTGTTGGATCTGCTCGGCGGCAAGAAAGCCTGATAACAGAATCATTTTAAAGGGTGCAGCTTGCTGCACCCTTCTACATTAATAAAGGTAGGAATATGAAAGCATTACACTTCGGAGCCGGGAATATCGGCCGTGGTTTTATCGGCAAGCTGCTTGCCGATGCACATGCCGAACTGACTTTTGCTGATGTTAACCAGACGGTGCTGGATGAGCTGAACAAGCGCAAAAGCTACCAGGTTCATGTGGTGGGTGAGCAGGCGCGCGTTGAGAATGTGAACAACGTCAGCGCCGTTAACAGCGGCAGCGAAGAGGTGGTGGCGTTAATCGCCACCGCGGATATCGTCACCACCGCCGTTGGCCCGCAGATCCTGGCAAGAATCGCCGGGACAATCGCTAAAGGGCTGGTTAAACGCCATCAGCAGGGCAATACCCAGCCGCTGAACATCATTGCCTGTGAAAACATGGTGCGCGGCACCAGCCAACTGAAGCAGCACGTATTCGACGCACTGCCGCAGGATGAGCAGGCCTGGGTTGAGCAGCATATCGGCTTTGTTGACTCCGCCGTTGACCGCATCGTGCCGCCAGCAGAGGCAGGCAGCAACGATCCGCTGGAAGTGACGGTAGAAACCTTCAGCGAATGGATTGTCGATCAAACCCAGTTCAAGGGCGTGCCACCGGCGATTGCCGGTATGGAACTGACCGACAATCTGATGGCGTTCGTTGAGCGCAAGCTGTTTACCCTGAACACCGGCCATGCGATCACCGCCTATCTTGGCCAGCAGGCTAATCTGCTGACCATTCGCGATGCTATCCTTGATCCAGCGATTCGCCAGACCGTAAAAGGTGCGATGGAAGAGAGCGGTGCGGTGCTGATCAAGCGTTACGGTTTTGAGGCCGACAAGCACGCAGCGTACATCAACAAAATCCTGTCACGCTTTGAAAACCCCTATCTGCACGATGACGTAGAGCGCGTTGGCCGCCAGCCGCTGCGTAAGCTGAGCGCGGGCGATCGCCTGATCAAGCCGCTGCTGGGTACGCTGGAATATGGCCTGCCGCATGCCAATCTGATCCAGGGTATTGCCGCCGCCATGAGTTATCGCAGTGAGCAGGATCCTCAAGCCAAAGAGCTGGTGGAACTGCTGGCAACGCTGGGGCCACAAGCCGCGCTGGTACAAATCTCCGGTTTACCGGCTGACAGCGCCGTGGTGAGCGAAGCGGTCGCTGCCTATAACGCCATGCAGCAGCCTAAGTAGGTTGGGCATGTGACCCCCCTCTCCGTGTGGGAGAGGGCCGGGGTGAGGGGATTGAGTACGGTGATCTCCCCCCTCACTCTAATCCACTCCCCAAAGGAGAGGGAACGGGTTAGCCTTGCATAAGAGTGATGCTCGACCTCTGTACTTACTCCGTGTACGCTGCGCAGTCCGTTCGCCAACGGATCGCGTCAATAAAGCCTAGTGGCAACGATTGATGAACAATAGAGTGTTAAAGTACTCTCCCCACGCCATTCGAAAAGCGATGATGGAACAAGCACAGGCATTTGAAAACAAAGTGTTGGAAAAGCTGAATGCAGGCAAGACGGTGCGCAGTTTTCTGATTGCAGCGGTCGATCTGCTGGCAGAAGCGCTTAACGTCTTGGTGGTTCAGGTATTCCGCAAAGATGACTACGCGGTGAAATATGCCGTCGAACCGCTATTGTCCGGCGAAGGGCCGCTGGGCGAACTGTCGGTCCGTCTCAAGCTGATGTATGGCTTGGGCGTGATTTCACGCCATGAATATGAAGATGCCGAACTGCTGATGGCGATGCGTGAAGAGCTGAATCACGACGGTTCGGAATACCGCTTTATCGATGACGAAATCCTTGGCCCTTTCAGTGAACTGCACTGCGTCAGCGCTTTGCCGCCGGTGCCGACCTTTCTGCAACCTGGCGAAGCGGATGAATCGCTGATTGCCATGCAGCACCAGCGTTACCAGCAGATGGTGCGTTCCACCATGGTGCTGTCGGTAACGGAGTTGCTGGCCGGTATTGGTGCCAAACAACCCTCCCGCCTTTCCCCGCTGGGTGCGCAAAAGCCTTAAGCAAACGCCATTCATCAAACAGCAGCCACAATGCCGTTGTGGCCATCAAACCCGCCATCACCGCATTAAACACTCTCAGCTTCCAGGTAACGCGCAGCGCGTGGCGCAGCCGATCGCCCATCAATGCCCAAATCAGAATGCAGGGAATATTCACTGCGCTGAAGCTGGCAATGATCAGCAGCGTTTGGCTAAGCGTGGCTCCTTCGCGTGGGGCAAACAGGATCGCCACGTTAATCGCCATCAGCCAGACTTTCGGGTTGATCGCCTGAAACAGCGCGCCATTGATAAAGCGCATCGGCTGCGCCTGCTGTTTGGCATCCGGTGAAGCGGCTTTGAACAGTTTCCACGATAGCCACAACAGATAGGTACAGCCCACGACGGCCAACGGGAAACGAACTGCGCCCACCCAACTGAGGGTTGCAGTCAGCAACGTGATGGTCAGCGCGACCTGTACGGCACAGCCCGCTACGATGCCAAATAACATCGGCAAGGTGCGGCGGATGCCGAAGTTGACGCCGGACGACGCCAGCAACAGGTTGTTGGGGCCGGGGGTAATCGACATCACGGTAACGTAACTGACAAAGGCTGAATCCAGCATAGAAAAGCTCCTAAAGGGTAGAGATGCGGGTTGGTTATCAGCATAAGGGCCGAGGGGGAGTGGTGACAGAACCAGAAATACAGTATTGTTATGGTTACAGTTTCGCTATTTTTAAACTGTACCCATTATCTGGAGCCAAACTGTGACCCTGCTCGATGAGATCCCGGAAATTCGTTACCGGCAATTGGCCGATACGCTGGCGGCGGCGATTCGCCGTGGCACCCTGTTGCCCGGCAGCCGCCTGCCTTCGGTACGGCGTTGTGCGCAGACCCATAGCGTCAGTATCAATACCGTGGTGGCGGCTTATCGCCAGTTGGAAGACCGTGGGCTGATCGAAGCGCGGCCACAGTCTGGTTTCTATGTGCGCGCCACGTTACCAGCGCTGAAAACCGCATCGGCCCCCAGTAACCGGATAGAAAAACCGGCGGATGACGTGCTGGCATTGATCGATACGGTGTTCGCCGCCCAGCAGAATCCGGCATTTACCAATCTGTCGCTGGCCTGCCCGCAAACCAGCGATTTTTATCCCGGTAGCAAGCTGGGACGCATGCTCTCTTCACAGCTGCGCCGCCAGCCCAATCTGATCGGGCAATACGCGTTACCGCCCGGGAGCCTGCGGTTGCGCCAGCAGATCGCCCGGCGTTCAATGACTCTGGGCATGTTGCTGGAGCCAGAGGACCTCACCCTGACGCACGGCTGCATGGAGGCGCTGCAACTGGCGCTGCGCGCCACCACCAAGCCGGGTGACTGCGTTGGCTTGGAATCCCCAACCTATTTTTACCTGCTGCCGCTGCTCGCCAGCCTGGGGCTGAAGGCGTTGGAGATCCCCACCGATTCGCAGCACGGTTTGTCGTTGGATGCGCTGGAACTGCTGCTGCAAGAAAAGCGGCTCAATGCGGTGATCGCCATGCCGACGGTGCAAAATCCGCTCGGGTGCATCATGCCGCTGGCAGCGAAAAAACGCCTGGCGCGGCTGATGAACGATCACCAGGTGCCGCTGATCGAAGATGGGTTGTATGCCGAACTGCAATTCGGTAGTGCGCTCAGCCCGGCGGTGAAGGCGTTCGATCGCGATGGCTGGGTGCTGTTCTGCTCCAGTTTTACCAAAACGCTGGCGCCGGATTTCCGTATTGGTTGGGTGGCCGGTGGGCGCTTCAGCGAAGCGTTGCACAAGCTGAAAGCGGTCTCGTCTATGTCAGAGTCACTGCTATTGTCGGAAACCTTGGCGATGTTCCTGGAAGCGGGCGGTTACGATCATCATTTACGCAACCTGCGCAAACGTTATGCCGCACAGGTGGAAGAGGCCAGAGCGCTGATCGCCCGTCATTTCCCGCGCGGCACGCGGGCGACGCAGCCCGCAGGGGGGTTTGTGTTCTGGGTTGAGTTCCCGCTGGCGGTAGATTCGGTAGCGCTGTTCCATCAGTTGCTTGAAGAACAGATCTGCCTGACGCCGGGTACGCTGTATTCCCCCAGCGGGCGTTATCGCAACGGGCTGCGGCTTTCCTGCTGTTACCCGTTTGATGCCCGCTACACCCAGGCGCTGGCGCGCGTGGGGGCCAAGGCCTGCGAAATGAGCGGGCTGCCAGCCGGAATTGCGTAAGACGAACGATCGGCGTTTTGCTATACTGCCAGCATCATTTTTAGCGTGCCGATAGCGGCACAAACAGGCCAAAGACCATGAAAGAGATAGAAAAGGCAGAGATTAAGCGCCTTAGCGACCTGCTGGACGCACTGAACCATAAAGACACCGTGGTGATCCAACAGGGCAATATCGACCTGATCGCCCAGCACACCAAAGAAAAAGAGAAGCTGGCGGCAGAAATTGAACGCCTGAAACACGTGCGCGTGGAGAAGCTGAGTGCAGAAGCACAAAAACTAAGCCAACTGCCGTTCAGCCGTGAGATCACCAAGAAAGAGCAGGCGGATATGGGTACGTTGAAGAAAAACGTACGCGGCCTGATCGTGGTGCATCCGATGACGGCGCTGGGCCGTGAGATGGGCCTGAAAGCGGTCACCGGTTACGCGAAAAAAGCCTTCTGATCGTAAGTGCCTGGGGTGGAACGCTGTTCCCCAGGCGCTCTCTACCCCGCTTTAGTGGCCGAGCAAACGGCGATTGAAGTCTTCAATTCTGCTGGCCGTAATGCGCATCAGCATGGTTTTACTCCAACTGGCAGAAAGCCCGGCCACCGCCAGCAGGCGGCGATACTGCTCTTCGTCGAACGGCAGGTGCCAGGCAATGCTAATTGCCTCGGCGACGGAAATGTCGCTGCTGCGGGTGACCAACTCGAGCGGCCGATCGCCACTGACCATTCCCGCCGAAATGATACGATATAGCCAGCCGCAGCGGCCGCCTTGTTGCATCAGCACCGAGAGATAATCGATCGCGAAATGCGCGTTGAGTTTGAAGCACGGCGAACGTGGCTGAGTGACCTGGATCAGCGCATCCCCCCAGCGATAGATATCGCCCATAAACACGTTATCTTCGGTCAGGCCCTGGGTAGAAAGGTTTTCGCCAAACGCCGGGGCATGGAACAGCTCGGCCTGTGCCGGGAACTGCTTGCGCCAGTGGGCGTAATGTTCTCGCGGATAGTGGCACAGCGCGCGATCCGGCCCACCGTGGTGGGCTTTTTCTGCCTGTTCGTCCCCCACTAAACCCAGCGGAGTGAGTATCACTGCGCCTTCGACCCGGCGTTTGGCAATCGCGCTGGGCCGCATATCTGCGTAAGGTTGGATGCTGCCGGTATAAACCTCAGGGTGGTGCATAATAACCTCCACTTTCATTGTGCAAACCAGGGACATAACCCAGAGTACCCTGAGTGGGCAGATAGCAACAGCCTAACCTGCCTGACTTGCTTCAAGTGTGGGACGCGTCAGAAAGTGGTCCAGTTGTTTTCCGCTAAGGTGGAGGTTTCCCGCGGTTTTGCTGCCAGCGGTGATTTGACCAGCACCGTTTTCGCCTCGACGGGCTCAGAGTGCTCTGCCAAACGGAACACCGAAACGCTTTGCAGCAGCATTTCCGCCTGTTCTTCCAGCGAATCTGCGGCGGCGGCGGACTCTTCCACCAGAGCGGCGTTCTGCTGGGTGGTGTGATCCATTTCCACGATCGCCTGGCCGATCTGCGCGATACCACGCGTTTGCTCGTCGGAAGCGGCGGCAATTTCCGCCATGATATCGCGCACGTGCGTGACCGAACGGACGATCTGCTCCATGGTATTGCCGGTGTTTTCCACCAAGGCGGTGCCGGTTTGTACGCGGCTGACGGACTCGGCGATCAGCCCTTCAATCTCCTTCGCCGCCTGCGCACTGCGTTGAGCCAGATTGCGCACCTCACTGGCCACTACTGAGAAACCACGCCCCTGCTCACCGGCTCGCGCCGCCTCCACCGCCGCGTTCAGCGCCAGAATATTGGTTTGAAAGGCAATGCCGTTGATCAGGGTGGTAATTTCGGCGATCCGCTGTGAACTACCGGAAATATCACGCATCGTGCTGACAACCTGGCTCACCAACTGGCCACCCTGCTGTGCGGTTTGTGAGGCATCGGTTGCCAACTGATTGGCATGATGCGCGTTTTCGGCATTCTGCTTCACCGTGGCGGTGAGCTGCTCCATACTGGCGGCGGTTTCTTCCACTGCCGCCGCCTGCTGCTCGGTACGTGAGGAGAGATCGGTATTGCCTGCGGCAATCTCCCCGGCGGCGGTGGACACCTGGCTGACACCCATCTGGATTTTCTCGATCATATCGCGCAGATTCTGGCTCATGGCCGCCACGGCATTCAGCAATTGGCCCAACTCATCGCGGCGGGTGCTGGTTTGCACCTGGCGCAAATCGCCGGTGGCAATGCGTTCTGCCAGTGCCAGCGTGGTGCGCAGCGGACGAGTCATTTGCAAGGTGATGCGCCATGACACCAGTAGGCCCGCGAGAATCGCGATCACGGTAATGATGCCCATCTGGATCTGGGCGGCATCGATATTACTGTTGGTTTGCGCCAACTCGTCTTTCATAAACACACCGATCAGCGTATCGACTTTCTGAGCGGTATTGCCGAGTTCCTGGCTGAGCTTTTGCTCGAGGTTATAGGCGGGCAGGTAGGCCGCAATACGGTCTTTGTATTCATCCAGCGCCGCCAGCAACGGTTGCAGCAATGGCCGATCGGTTTCTGCTAAACGCTGGCTGAACCCATTGGCCGCGCTGCGGGCATCGTCGATAGCGCTCAGCAACAACGCTTCCGACTCCTGGTTCGGGCTCAGCAACAGGCCGCGTGTACCATAGCGAATAGAGGTCAGCTTCTGGTTGATCTGGGCAAAAGCCAACGGCAGATCGCCTTGGGCCAACTGCGGTTCGATCTGGCTTAAGCTGTCTTGCACTTCTGCGATATTCCAGGTGGCACGCACGGCATCTTTCTTTGTCACCGCCTGTTGGAAGCTATCTCGCTGCTGCTGATACTTGCCCATCAACTCTTTCAGCGATTCCAACTCTTTACGGCTTTGTGGGTCCCAATTCAGTTCCTGCGCATGATTGATCAGCTTGACCACATTCTCGATATGCGTGCGGTTGCTGTTCAGATAGTCGATTTTGTAGGTTTGGCCGAACATCGCGCGTGCGTATTTCGCCTGGCTGATTTCGCTGGTTATCTGATAGCTGAAATCGATGCGTTCGGTGCGCGATTCAATGAGGCGAAGATAATAACCCCCGGTGCTGGCGATAATGATGGCCAGTAATAAAATCAGGCTAAATCCCAACGAAAGCTTTTTACCCACGCTGAGATGAACGAACTTTCCTGCCAATGTCTTCAGTGCCGCCATAAGATTTTCCTTTTGAGGCGATCGTTAATTAAAAGAGATATCGGCAATGAAAGGGCAAGCTTTAGCTAGAGATGGGTAAAAAAATGCCCGCATCAGCGGGCATCATCATCAGGACTAACAGAATTACTTCTGCGCTTCGGCAAAGCGTTTTGCCGCTTCGTCCCAGTTCACCACGTTCCAGAAGGCTTTGATGTAATCCGGGCGGCGGTTCTGGAATTTCAGGTAGTAAGCGTGTTCCCACACGTCCAGGCCCACCAGCGGGAAACCCGATGCGCCAGAGACGGCTTCGCCCATCAGCGGGCTGTCCTGATTAGCGGTGGAGACCACGGCCAGCTTGTCGCCTTTCAGCACCAGCCAGGCCCAGCCGGAACCGAAACGGGTGGCTGCGGCTTTCTCGAACTCTTCCTGGAATTTCTCCACGCTGCCGAAATCACGCTCGATGGCGGCTTTCAGATCGCCACCCAGCGTGGTACCGGTTTTCAGGCCTTTCCAGAACAGGCTGTGGTTAGCGTGGCCACCCGCGTTGTTACGCATAAAGGTACGTTTGTCGGCAGGGACTTTATCCAGATCCTGGATCAGCGCTTCAACGCTCAGCGAAGCCAGCTCAGGGTAAGCTTCCAGCACGGTGTTGGCGTTGTTGACGTAGGTCTGATGATGTTTGGTGTGATGGATTTCCATCGTTTGCTGATCGAAATGCGGTTCCAGTGCGTCGTAAGCATAAGGCAGGGATGGCAGTGAATAACTCATAATCATCGTCTCCAATGGGTGTTGGGCGGCGCAAGGCATGAGCACCGCATAAGCAAGCGGTTCCCATTATAGGGTATTAAATGAGATTGAAAATGATTATCAATGCCGTATGGGTTGTGTGGTTTTTGTGCTAATCAAGGATACGCTGCGGATGAGTAAACACCGTCGCCCGGCCGGGTTTGCTGAAACCCACCAGCGTCAGATTACTGCGCTCGGCGATCTCCACCGCCAGCGAGGTTGCCGCAGAGACCACAAACAGGATCTCGGCACCGCACATGGCCGATTTTTGCACCATCTCATAGCTGGCGCGGCTGGAAACCAGGATCGCCCCCTGCTGCCAGCCCTGTTTGGCGCGCAGGCCGAGCATTTTGTCCAGCGCCACATGGCGGCCGACATCTTCGCAGCCGCCCAGCAGTTCACCTTCTGGCGAGATCCAACTGGCGGCGTGGGTGCAGCCGGTATGCTGGCCGACTTCCTGCACCTGGCGCAATTGCCTTAGTGCGCGATCGAGATTGGCGAGCGAAAACGTTTGGGTGAAAGGCAGCGGGGTAACCGGGCGGAAGATATCCGCCAACTGCTCAATACCGCATACGCCGCAGCCGGTGCGGCCAGCCATTGCGCGGCGGCGCTCTTTCAGCCCGCTAAAACGGCGGCTGGAAAGCTCAATCTGCACCTCAAGGCCGTTGCAGGTTGGATTAATATCTATACTGTAAATATCGCGTGGTGACTCGATAATGCCTTCCGACAGGGAAAAACCCAGGGCAAAAGCCTCCAGATCTTTGGGGGTGCACATCATTACCACGTGGGAAATGCCGTTATAAACCAGCGCAACCGGAACCTCTTCTGCCAGCCAGTCTTGCTGCTCAATAGAGAGTTGCCCGCGCTGAAATACCGGGGCCTGGATCATGCCTGTGATCGCAGTCTCGTTTATGGGTTGCTTTGGGTCTATATTGTTCACTTTAGTGGTACCTGTTTGTAACAACCCCAAGTCCGCTATGATATCATCGCGGCGTCGTTGCGGCCTTCTGGCCAAGCCAACATAAGAATAGCGATTTTAGCGCTTCCGGCTTTGCTGGGGAAAGCGCCATTTGAAACAATGTGACAACACGAGTGAAAGGAGACCCCCATGCAGGTCAGCAGAAGGCAGTTCTTTAAGATCTGCGCTGGCGGTATGGCAGGGACGACGGTAGCTGCTCTGGGCTTTGCCCCGGAAGTGGCGTTAGCGGAAACCCGGCAGTACAAGCTGCTGCGCGCCCGTGAAACCCGTAATACCTGTACGTATTGCTCAGTCGGCTGTGGGCTGTTGATGTACAGCCTTGGTGATGGCGCGAAGAACGCCAAAGAGAGCATTTTCCACATCGAAGGGGATCCGGATCATCCGGTAAACCGTGGTGCGCTTTGCCCGAAAGGCGCAGGTCTGGTGGATTTCATCCACAGCGAAAGCCGTCTGCAATACCCGGAATATCGCGCGCCAGGTTCTGATAAATGGCAGAGAATCAGTTGGGATGATGCCTTTACCCGCATCGCCAAACTGATGAAAGAAGACCGCGATGCCAACTTTGTAAAAACCAACGATAAAGGCGTCACCGTCAACCGTTGGCTGACCACCGGTATGCTGTGTGCCTCGGCCTCCAGCAACGAAACCGGATACCTGACACAAAAATTTAGTCGCGCTCTCGGCATGCTTGCCGTAGATAACCAGGCGCGTGTCTGACACGGACCAACGGTAGCAAGTCTTGCTCCAACATTTGGTCGCGGTGCGATGACCAACCACTGGGTTGATATCAAGAACGCGAACTTAATTATCGTCATGGGCGGTAATGCGGCAGAAGCGCATCCGGTGGGTTTCCGCTGGGCGATGGAAGCCAAAATTCATAATAAAGCCAAGCTGATCGTCATTGATCCGCGCTTTACCCGTACCGCATCGGTGGCGGATTTCTACACGCCTATCCGTTCTGGCACCGACATTGCCTTCCTGTCGGGCGTTTTGCTGTACCTGATCACCAACAACAAGATCAACCGCGAATACGTTGAAGCCTATACCAACGCCAGCCTGCTGGTGCGCGAAGACTTCAGCTTTGACGATGGCCTGTTCAGCGGCTACGACGCGGAAAACCACAAGTACGATAAAACCACCTGGAACTACCAGCTTGATGAGAACGGCTTTGCCAAGCGTGACGTTACTCTGCAAGATCCTCGCTGCGTGTGGAACCTGCTGAAACAGCACGTCAGCCGCTATACGCCAGAGGTGGTGAACAATATCTGCGGTACGCCAACCGAAGACTTTATCAAGGTTTGCGAATATATCGCCGAAACCTGCGCCAACGACAAAACCGCCTCGTTCCTGTACGCCCTGGGCTGGACACAGCACTCGGTCGGCGCACAGAACATCCGTACCATGGCGATGATCCAGCTGCTGCTCGGCAACATGGGCATGGCGGGCGGCGGCGTGAACGCCCTGCGTGGCCACTCCAACATCCAGGGTCTGACCGATCTCGGCCTGCTGTCACAGAGCCTGCCAGGCTATCTGACGCTGCCTTCCGAGAAACAGCCGGATCTGGACACCTACCTGAAGGCCAACACGCCGAAAACGCTGTTGCCGGGCCAGGTGAACTACTGGAGCAACTACCCGAAATTCTTCGTCAGCCTGATGAAGAGCTTCTACGGTGATAAAGCGCAGAAAGAAAATAGCTGGGGCTTTGACTGGTTGCCGAAGTGGGACAAAGGCTACGACGTTCTGCAGTACTTCGAAATGATGTCGCAGGGCAAGGTTAACGGCTACCTCTGTCAGGGCTTCAACCCGGTCGCTTCGTTCCCGAACAAGAACAAAGTGGTGGGGGCGCTTTCCAAGCTGAAATTCCTGGTGACCATCGATCCGCTGAATACCGAGACTGCCACTTTCTGGGAGAATCACGGCGAATCGAACGATGTTGATCCTTCGAAGATTATGACCGAAGTGTTCCGCTTGCCATCCACCTGCTTTGCGGAAGAGAACGGCTCGATCGTTAACTCCGGCCGCTGGCTGCAATGGCACTGGAAAGGGGCTGATGCCCCGGGCGAAGCGCTGGCCGATGGTGAGATCTTGGCGGGGCTGTTAACGCGCCTGCGCGAGATGTACAGCCGTGAAGGCGGTGCAGTGCCTGAGCAGGTGCTGAACATGAGCTGGAACTACCTGACTCCGGATGCTCCGGCGCCAGAAGAAGTGGCGATGGAAAACAACGGCAGAGCGCTGGCGGATGTTCTTGATCCAGACGGCAAAGTGCTGGCGAAAAAAGGCGAACAGCTCAGTACCTTCGCGCATCTGCGTGATGACGGTACTACCTCGAGCGGTTGCTGGATCTTTGCCGGTAGCTGGACGCCTGCGGGTAACCAGATGGCGCGCCGTGATAACGCCGATCCATCCGGCCTTGGCAACACGCTGGGCTGGGCCTGGGCTTGGCCGCTCAACCGCCGCATTCTGTATAACCGTGCTTCTGCCGATCCTGCCGGGAAACCGTGGGATGCCAAACGTCAGCTGATCGGCTGGGATGGCACCAAGTGGAGCGGGGCAGATATCCCGGACTACAGCGCCGCCGCACCAGGCAGCGACGTCGGGCCGTTTATCATGCAGCCGGAAGGCATGGGCCGCCTGTTTGCCATCGACAAAATGGCGGAAGGGCCGTTCCCTGAGCACTACGAGCCGTTTGAAACGCCGCTTGGCACCAACCCGCTGCACCCGAACGTGGTTTCCAACCCGGCGGCGCGCGTGTTTAAAGACGATCTGGCGACGATGGGCAAAGCCGATAAGTTCCCGTACGTGGGCACCACTTATCGTCTGACCGAGCATTTCCACTACTGGACCAAGCACTCGCTGATCAACGCGATCATGCAGCCGGAGCAGTTTGTGGAGATCGGTGAAAAGCTGGCTGAGAAGAAAGGCATCAAGCACGGCGATCTGGTGAAAGTCAGTTCCAACCGTGGTTTTATCAAAGCCAAAGCGGTCGTGACCAAGCGTATCCGTACGTTGCAGGTGCATGGTCAGGATGTGGACACCATCGGTATCCCGATTCACTGGGGCTATCAAGGTGTGACGCAGAAAGGCTTTATTGCCAATACGTTGACGCCGTTCGTTGGCGATGCCAATACGCAAACGCCAGAGTTCAAGGCGTTCCTGGTTAACGTGGAAAAGGTGTAACGGAGACGAATTATGGCAATGCAATCTCAAGACATCATTCGTAAATCCGCGACCAATGGTTTTACACCGGCCCCGCGTGCCCGTGACCACCAGGAAGAAGTGGCCAAGCTGATCGATGTCACCACCTGTATCGGCTGCAAGGCCTGTCAGGTGGCCTGTTCTGAATGGAACGACATCCGCGATGAAGTGGGGCACAACGTCGGGGTTTATGATAACCCCGCCGATCTGAGCGCCAAATCGTGGACGGTGATGCGCTTCTCCGAAGTGGAGGAGCACGGCAAACTGGAGTGGCTGATCCGCAAAGACGGCTGCATGCACTGTGCCGATCCGGGCTGCCTGAAGTCCTGCCCGTCGGAAGGGGCGATTATCCAGTACGCCAACGGCATCGTCGATTTCCAGTCTGAGCACTGTATCGGCTGCGGTTACTGCATCGCCGGTTGCCCGTTCGACGTGCCGCGCATGAACAAGGAAGACAACCGGGTGTACAAATGCACCCTGTGCGTTGACCGCGTTGATGTCGGCCAGGAACCGGCCTGTGTGAAAACCTGTCCGACCGGGGCGATCCACTTTGGCACCAAAGAGGCGATGAAAGATGTCGCCGCTGGCCGTGTCAGCGAGCTGAAAACCCGTGGCTACGAAAACGCCGGTCTTTACGATCCGGCTGGCGTGGGCGGTACTCACGTGATGTACGTGCTGCATCACGCCGATAAACCGCAGCTCTATCACGGTTTGCCGGATAACCCGACCATCAGCCCGGCGGTGACCTTCTGGAAAGGGATCTGGAAACCGTTGGCGGCCGTCGGTTTTGCTGCCACCTTTGCGGCCAGCGTGTTCCACTACATCGGTGTCGGGCCAAACCGCGTCGAAGAAGAGGAAGATCACGACGAACCGCACGATGAGGAGACGCGCAAATGAGGAAGGAAAAGCCAATTCAGCGTTATAACGCGCTGGAGCGGATGAACCACTGGGTTGTGGCGTTCTGCTTTATTCTGGCAGCCATCAGCGGGCTGGGGTTTTTCTTCCCCTCCTTTAACTGGCTGATGAACATTTTCGGAACGCCACAGCTGGCGCGCATTCTGCACCCCTTTGCCGGGGTAATTATGTTCGCCGCGTTTATGATTATGTTCCTGCGCTACTGGAAACATAACCTGTTCAACCGGGAAGATCTGGTCTGGGCAAAAAATATCTACAGAATCACGTTGAATGAGGAAGTGGGTGACGACACCGGGCGCTATAATTTCGGTCAGAAATGCGTATTCTGGATAGCGATAACCAGTCTGGTGCTGTTGCTGGTCAGCGGTGTGGTTATCTGGCGGCCATATTTCGCCCCTGCTTTCCCTATCCCGCTGATCCGCATTGCGTTGCTGGTGCATTCGCTGGCGGCGGTGGGGTTGATCATCACGATTATGGTGCACATTTATGCCGCTCTGTGGATAAAAGGCACCATTACCGCGATGGTGGAAGGTTCTGTTCCGGCAGCCTGGGCCAAGAAACACCATCCGCGCTGGTACCGTGAGGTCCGCGAGAAACAACGGGAAGATAAACCCTGATGAGTATCCGCATCGTTCCTAAAGAGCAGTTAGGGGCACAGCGTGAGAAGTCCACAACGGCGGAAACCATTCCGCCGTTACTTTTCGCGAATCTGAAAAGCCTGTATACCCGCCGAGCTGAGCGTCTGCGCCAATTGGCCGTAGACCATCCGCTGGGCGATTATCTCAACTTTGCTGCCAGCATCGCAGCCGCGCAGAACAATGCGTGCCACGATAACCCGTTGGTGCTGGATCTCAGCGCTGCGCTGATCCAGGGTGCCGCCAGCGGCAAGCCACCGTTGGATGCGAGCGTTTATCCGCGCAGCGAGCACTGGCACAAACTGCTGGCATCGCTGATCGCTGAATTGCGTCCGCAGGCACCGGAACACGTGGCTCCGGTGCTGGAAAACCTGGAAAAAGCCTCCGCTCATGAGCTGGAGCTGATGGCCAGCGCGTTGCTGAACAATGAGTTTGCCAAAGTGGGCAGTGATAAAGCGCCGTTTATCTGGGCTGCGCTGTCGTTGTACTGGACGCAGATGGCCAGCCAGATCCCAGGCAAGGCACGCGCCGAATACGGTGAGCACCGCCAGTTCTGCCCGGTGTGCGGCAGTATGCCGGTCTCCAGCATGGTGCATATCGGCACGGTGAACGGCCTGCGTTATCTGCACTGCAACCTGTGTGAAAGCGAATGGCACGTGGTGCGGGTGAAATGCAGCAACTGCGAGCAAACGCGCGATCTCAACTACTGGTCACTGGACAGTGAGCAGGCGGCGATAAAAGCGGAAAGCTGTGGCGATTGCGGCACTTACCTGAAGCTCCTTTATCAGGAAAAAGACCCGCAGGTGGAAGCGGTGGCCGACGATCTGGCTTCGCTGGTACTTGATGCCAAGATGGAAGACGAAGGCTTTGCCCGTAGCAGTATCAATCCGTTCCTGTTCCCTGGCGAGTAACACCCGCACCGTTCTTCTCGGGAGTGGGGGGAGAGGCTTTAACTCGATGTCAGTTTCTCCCCCTCACCCTAACTCTCTCCCCGAAGGAGAGGGAACATTGCTGATACCCATGACTGATTGAGAGCACCGGTTGGCTCCCCCCGCGCGGAGGGGGCGAACCCTCAGGCATATGGCTTAATGAACCACTCAGCCGCTGCCTGCAAGTTTGCACCGTACGTCCCTTCTCCCTTGGGGAGAAGGCTAGGATGAGGGGGGGGGGGTGGTGAATGCCCCTCCCCCCGGCCCTGTGGGAGGGCTGGGGCGATCCGCTAATTTTGGCTTGGGCATCTGGCAAACGCGGGGGTGAGTTGCTACGGTTACGCCAGAATGCGTAGAGCACAAGGAAAGGAATAATGTTGAAGACGATTACCAGATTGACGGTATTGGCTGTTTTGCTGAGTGGACTGGTAGCCTGTGATAATCAGGACACCAAAAAGCCAGAAGTTCCCGCACCGCAACCGAAGCCGGTGGTCACCCAGCCCGCCCCACCTGCACCACCGCCAGTAGTCGAAACCAAACCGGCTTATCCTCCTGGTCTGAGCGTTTCGCTGCAAAAGGGCAAAATCACCTTTGAATTGCCAGCGGGTTTTAGCGATCAGACCGCGTTGAGCGGCATCGTCAACGACGATAAATCCGTCATTCAGCTGTTCCTCAACGGTAAAGCGCGCCAGCGTACCGTTGCTTCTGAAGTGATCCCGCCAGCGGGTATGAAGCTCAATACCAGCGATGCGATGCTGAAAGATCTGACACAAAGCATCATTACCGAACTGGGCGATCGTTATCAGAACATCAAGAAAACCAAAGAACAGAATTTCACCGTCGGTAAACAGAAATTCCATCGCTTGGACACCGAGCAAACGGTGAACGGGCAGAAACTGGTTTCCACCATTGTGTTAACGGTGTTCAATAAACGGGTCGTGACGTTGCAGATGCTGTCACCGGCCAAAACGCCCGAAGCACATCAGGCACTGGTACAGCGGATTATTGATACGCTGGCGGTGAAATAGTTGATTTCACCGCACCATTAAAACATTGAAAACCGAGCGCCCATGAGCACTGAATCTCAGCAACTTTACAGCCAGCTACCCGCCATCGACCGTCTATTGCGCGATCCCGCCGTTGAACCGCTGGTGGCGAAACATGGGCAGACGTTGATTAGCGAACTGCTGCGCCAGATGCAGGCGCAGGCGCGCGAGGTGATTAAAACCCGCCAGCAATTGCCGGAATGGTGCCAAGACTGGCCGCAGGCGCTGCTAATGCGTCTGAACCAACAGCAACGCTCGGCGCTGCAACCGGTGTTCAACCTCAGTGGTACCGTGCTGCATACCAATCTTGGCCGCGCATTGCTGGCGCAACCGGCGATCGACGCGGTAGTGCAGGCAATGAGCAGCGCCGTCACGCTGGAATACGATCTGGACGGTGCCGGGCGCGGCCACCGCGATCGCGCTATCGCCGATTTGCTGTGCCAGCTCACTGGCGCAGAGGATGCCTGCATCGTCAACAACAACGCGGCGGCGGTTTTGCTGATGCTGGCGGCGGTGGCTCCGGGTCAACAGGTGATGGTGTCGCGCGGTGAACTGGTGGAGATTGGCGGCGCGTTCCGCATCCCCGACGTGATGCGCCAGGCCGGTTGTGAACTGGTGGAAGTGGGCACCACCAACCGTACTCATCTGAAAGATTATCGTGCCGCCATCAACGAGCGAACCGGCCTGTTGATGAAGGTACATACCAGTAATTACTGTATTCAAGGGTTTACCACCGCCGTGGATGAAGCGGAGCTGGCGATGCTGGGCCGCGAACAGGGCATCCCTACCGCCACCGATCTGGGCAGCGGCGCGCTGATCGATATGACGCAATACGGCCTACCCGCAGAACCGATGCCGCAGCGTTTGATTGCTGCGGGCGTGGATTTGGTAACCTTCTCCGGCGATAAACTGCTGGGCGGGCCGCAGGCGGGCATTATCGTTGGTAAAAAAGAGCTGATCGCCTGCCTGCAACAGCATCCGCTGAAACGCGCGCTGCGCGTCGGCAAAATGACGCTGGCGGCGCTGGAGGCTACGCTGCGGCTGTATCAGCAACCGGAACTGTTGGCAGAACATCTGCCGACGCTGCGCCTGCTGGCTCGTCCGCAACAGGAGATGCAACAAGCCGCCGAACGGCTATTGCGCCCGTTGGCGGTGCGCTTTGCCGATCGCTTCGAATTGCGTGCTGAACCCTGTTGGTCACAGATTGGCAGCGGCTCACTGCCGGTCGATCGCCTGCCAAGCTATGCTTTGACCTTTGCCCCGCTCGATGGCCGAGGCGCTACGCTGGAGCTTTTGGCGCAGCAGTGGCGCAGTTTGCCACAGCCGGTGATTGGCCGGATCCACGACGGCCGGTTATGGCTCGATCTGCGCTGCCTGGAGCAAGAGAGCGCACTGCTTGAGGTGCTAAACCCATGATTATCGCCACCGCTGGCCACGTCGACCACGGCAAAACCACGCTGTTGCAGGCGATTACCGGCATCAATGCCGATCGCCTGCCAGAGGAAAAACGCCGTGGCATGACTATCGATCTCGGCTACGCCTATTGGCCGCAGCCGGACGGGCGCGTGCTGGGGTTTATTGACGTTCCCGGCCACGAGAAATTCCTTGGCAATATGCTGGCGGGGATCGGCGGTATCGATCATGCATTGCTGGTGGTGGCGTGTGACGACGGCGTGATGGCACAGACCCGCGAGCACTTGGCGATTCTGCGCCTGAGCGGGCACCCGCAACTGACGGTAGCGCTGACCAAGGCCGATCGCGTCGACGAAGGGCGGATCGCCGAAGTGCGTGCACAAGTGGCGGCCGAACTGGCACAGCAGGGCTGGCATGATGCACCGTTGTTTGTTACGGCAGCGGCACAGGATTTGGGCATCGAACCTTTGCGCCAGCATCTTTTGGCGCGGCAACCTGGCGAGCACGCGCTGACGCGCCGCTTCCGGCTGGCGGTCGATCGCGCCTTCAGCGTGAAAGGGGCAGGGCTGGTAGTGACCGGTACCGCACTGGGCGGCAGCGTTAAAGTGGGTGATACCCTGTGGCTGACCGGTGCCGATGTACCGGTGCGGGTGCGCGGCCTGCATGCTCAGAACCAAGTGGCGGAACAGGCGTTTGCCGGGCAACGCATAGCGCTAAACATCAGCGGTGATGTCAGCAAAGAACAGTTGGAGCGCGGTGACTGGCTGCTGGAACAGCAACCGCCGGTGGCTGCTGAGCGTATTCTGGTGGCGATTGAGGCGGATGCACCGTTGCAGCATTGGCAACCGCTGCATCTGCACCATGCTGCCAGCCATATTACTGGCCGAATTGCGCTGTTGACCGGCAATTTGGCGGAGTTGATTCTCGATCGTCCGCTGTGGCTGGCGGAAAACGATCGTCTGGTACTGCGGGATATCGGCGCCCGCCACACCTTGGGCGCTGCGCGCGTGCTGGTATTAGCAGCGCCGAAGCGCGGCAAACGTCAGCCATATTATCTGGCCTGGCTGGCGGCGCTGGCCGAGACGCAGAGCGACGAACAGGTGCTGGATTTACGCTTGCCGGGCGGTGCGCTGGATCTGGCTGCCTTTGCCTGGGCGCGGCAGTTGACCCACAGCGGGCTGGTGCAGCTGCTGGCCGGGCGCGATCTGCTGATTGCCGGTGACGTGGCGCTGGCGCAGGTCAACGTGCAGCAGGGCGAGCAGCGTGTGTTGCAGGTTTTGGCCGAATACCACCAACAGCATGGCGATCAACTGGGGGTGGGGCGCGCTCGTTTGCGGCGTATGGCTTTACCGGTGCTGGATGAACCGCTGGTATTTATGATGATCGATCGGTTGTTGGCGGCTGGTCTGCTGCGTAATACGCGCGGCTGGCTGCACTTACCCGAGCATGGTCTGGCGTTCAGCGCCGAGCAGCAGGCGATGTGGATTCGTATCGAACCGCTGTTGGGTGATGAAGCCTGGTGGGTGCGCGATCTGGCCGCAGCGCTGGGTGAGGAAGAAGCCAACGTTCGCGCCGCGCTGCGCAAAGCCGCCCAGCTTGGCCATGTGACCGCCGTGGTGGTGGATCGTTACTATCGCAGCCAGCGGATTGAACAGTTTGCTGCGTTGATCCGCGAGCTGGATGCGGCGCAAGGCAGCGCCAATGCCGGTGATTTTCGCGATCGGCTGGGGGTTGGCCGCAAACTGGCGATTCAGGTGTTGGAGTTTTTCGATCGCAGCGGCTTTACCCGCCGTAAGGGCAACCAGCATCTGCTGCGCGACAGCGGGCTGTTTGGTGGTTGAAACCTGAGTGTCAAACCTAGCGTTGGTGAGATGAGCACAGGTGTTGACGCCATTGAAGGCGCCGAACGGAGACACGGTGCATAGGCGACCGCGCCATGGACGGCGCGGTCAGGCGAGACAGTCAGGGACGACTGTCGTAGCCGGCCGTCATGCGCCGTGGCGGAGTGAGGGTAACCGCGCAGCGGTCGCCTGATATGGCAAGGGCCGGGGTGTTGGGGGCTGGCTCTTGAGCCCCCAACTCGGTCGCGTTCATCGCGTTGTCAAGTGAGCAGAATATGTTTAGCGACCGAAATAATGACTCGGTCCATGTCTCAAAATGTGAACAAGAGACAGCCTTCAGGGAGAGAATTAGGGAAAAATCACGGTGGCCACTGCTTTACCTCGGCCTTCGTCCAAAAGCAGCGAAGGCCGGATCTTTATACCGCTTCCGTCGGTGTTGAGGTTGCGCCACCGCGTTTGGTGAGGAACACCGCCACCAGCGCCAGCCAGCACAGGCCACTCAGCAGATTGAACAGGTTAAACCATCCGCTCCCGCCCCAAACATAGGCGACTTTAGCCAGCTCGATGCCCACGGTGAATACCGCCATGCTCAACATCCCCATGGTGGCAGAAACGGTGCCTTTGCTGATCTCACTGGAAAACAGCGTCAAACGGTACAGCCCGGCGTTTGCCAGCCCAATACCGTAGGCATACAGACTTAGCCCGGCTGTCATCCACAGATAAGCATGCTCAGAGAACACCGTCGCCAGCGCGGCGATCAGCAAACCCACAATCATCGGCCCGGCCCCCAGCTTGATCAGGCGTTCAACGCTGTTTTTGCCGGTCAAGCGTGCCAGCGTCAGGTTGCCGAGGATCAGCGCACCGAATACCGGGATTTGCAGCAGGCCATAATCCATGGTGGAGAGCGACTCACCGCTGATCAGGATCACCGGCGACTGGGCAATCCACGCCAGCAACGGCAGGCTGGCAAAACCGATCGCCAGCGCGCCGCAGATAAAGCGGCGGTTAACCAGCACCTGGCGGTAATCGCGCCACAGGTTGGCAGCGGAAAAGGCTTCCCCTTGCAGGGTGGCGGTTTCCGGCATCGCTTTCCACAGGCCGACGAAGGCAATGGCGGCCAGAACGGCAAAAATCACAAACATACTTTGCCATGGCGCAATATGGATCAGTGCGGCACCGGCCAGCGGCCCGAGCAGCGGGGCGATCAACGCCACGTTGGCCATCAGCGCGGTGATTTTGATACACACCGACTCTTCAAAGGATTCCTGAATGGTGGCATAGCCCACTGCGCCGATAAAGCACAGACCGATCCCTTGCAGGAAGCGCATAACGATGAACTGTTCAATGCTGGTCACCAGCAAGATTGCCAGACATGCGACAATAAAGAAGGCAACCCCGGCCAGCATCACCGGGCGGCGGCCACGACGATCCGACAGCGGGCCCAGCAGCCATTGCAGAAAGATACCGCCAGCCAGATAGGCGGTCATTGAGGTTGGCACCCACTCAACGCCCGCGTTGAAATCGGCTACCACCGCCAGCATACCGGGTTGGATCATATCGTTAGCGATATAGGTGGTGAATTCGAAGAGCACCAAGCAAAGTGGGAATAACAGCGCCTGTCGGCCCAGACGTGCCACAGGGGGTAATGTTGTTTTCATATTTATATTACTGATAGCAAAGAAAAATAAGGAACTGCCAGGGGCGGGAAGCGCAATCTGAGCGAGTCGAAGCGGTTATTTTGCCGCCAATTGTTATTCTTGGCAATCATAAGATAAATCATCGGCACATTCTGACGGTACGTTTAAGCGTTACGCTGCTGCGCGCGCCGGAGCTGGCGACCAGAGGAGAACCCTGCGGTCAGCGCGGCTTTCTCCAACCCGTAACCTTGCTGCAAGCGTTGCTGTGCCACGGCCAAGCGCGGCTGTTCATGATATTCCCGCACGCTGATCCCGATATGCTGGCGGAACAGCCGGGCCAGATGTCGGCTGCTGACGTGCGCTTTTTCTGCCACCAGCGGCACCGACCAATCCGCTTCCGGCTCGGCGGCCATCACATCCTGCGCGCGGTGTACGGCGGGGTGCAGATGGTTGCGATAGCGCAGCCAGGGGGAAAGCTGCGGATCGTCGCCTGAGCGACGGAAATAGATCACCATTTCACGCGCAATCTCCAGCGCACGGTCGGCTCCGCAAGATTGATTGACCAGATGCAAAGCCAGATCGATACCGGCGGTGACGCCCGCGCTGGTAAATACGCCGCGATCTTCCACAAAGATGCGGTTTTCTTTCACCTGAGCCGCCGGTGCCTGCTGGCGCAGACGTGCGATCACGTCGTGATGGGTGGTGCAGTGGTAACCGTCGAGCAGCCCTGCCTGCGCGGCCAGCAAGGCACCGGAACAGACGCAGACCAGGCTGAAGCGCTGCTGTGCCAGCGCGGGCCGTAATCCTTCCAGCCATTGCCGGGCCTGAGCGGCCTCTGGATTGGCGAAAAACCTGGCTGAGTCCGCCACGCCCGGCACCACCAGAATATCGCCCTCGGCCAACTGCGCAGGCAATGGCTGCAACTGGCCGATGCTCATACCGATAGAGCAGGTGATTTGCGGCACCGGGCTGACATAGTGCAATTGAAACTGGCCGGAAAGCCGCAAAACCTCCGCCGGGCCGCTGACATCCAGTGACAGCACGTTGGGCAACATCAGAAAGTAAACGGCCTTGGGCATGGTTATTCCTGTTTCAGTTGGGCCAACACGTCATCAACGCTGGCCAGGGTAGCGAAGCGATCGACCAGGACGGTTTCAGTATGCCGCTTCAACTGCTCAGGGGTAAAGAGCGTGCCGTCAGGATGGTGCATCGGGAAGGTGAGCGTCGCTTCGGTGACAAACGTCACCTTGTAGCCCAGATCGGAAGCGACGCGGGTGGTGGTTTCGCAGCACTGCTCGGTACGCATACCGCTGATGATCAGATGATCGATCTGGCGTTCGCGCAGCCAGGCATCCAGACCAGAATCGGTCAGCGCATTATGTACCTGCTTGTGTACCGTGACGTCGGCCTGATGCGCCAGGAACGGCAGGCGTTTCACGTAACCGGAGGCGAGAGAAAACGGCCCTTCCGGCGCGACGTGGAACACATCCACCAGCGCCACGCCTTGCCGCTGGCAGCCCGCGATCAGGCGGGTCAGCGCCTGCTGAAACGCCGGTAAATCGTCTTCCTGCCAGAATGGGCGGTGTTGAAACGAGTGTTGAACGTCGATGATCAATAATGCGCTATGTGACATTTTCGGCCTTCCTTCAGTGGGGTATAGCGCTATATTGCGCCGCTAGTTGGGCTGAAAGAAGGCCAAAAACGGCCATCATGGTGGCACAGACAGACCAATGAGGCAGTGCAGAGATTCACATCAGCGGCCGCAGGCAACGATACAGCTCGCGGAAGGTGCTGCGCCGTTCGGCGTACTGCTGATGCCGTGCGGTATCCGGCTCATGCACCTGCTCCAGCGGCAACGCGGGCAGCAAATCGCTTAGCGGCTGGCCTGGGTTGAGCGCAATCTGCGCCAACCGTGCCGCTCCCAGCGCCGGGCCGACGTCGCCGCCGGTGCGGTATTCCAGCCGCTGGCCGCTGATATCTGCCAGCATCTGGCGCCAGAACGGGCTACGCGCGCCGCCGCCAATCAGCGTGATGGCAGAAGGTTGCAGGCCGCTGGCGTGCAGCACATCCATGCCGTCTGCCAGTGCGAAGCCAACGCCTTCCAGCACCGCGCGCGCCAGGTCGTTCGGCCCGTGCTGATGGGTAAAGCCCCAGAAAGCGCCTTTGGCATTCGGGTTATTGTGCGGCGTGCGCTCACCGGAAAGATAGGGCAGGAACCACAGCGGTGCTGCTGCCGGTGCAGCCTGTTCGGCATTGCGCAGCAGGGTGGCTACGCTATCTACGTTGGTCAACTGGCAGGCCCAGTCCAAACAGGATGCAGCGCTGAGCATTACCGACATCAGGTGCCAGGTGTGCGGCAGCGCATGGCAGAAGCTGTGCACCGCGCTGGCCGGGTTGCTGAGAAAGCCGTCGCTGACCGCGAAATACACACCGGAGGTGCCGAGTGACAGCATCGCCTGCCCGGCCTGATACAAGCCCACGCCGATGGCTCCGGCAGCGTTATCGCCGCCACCGGCAATCACCGGCACTGGGCCAATGCCCCAGCGCCTGGCCAGTTCAGCCTGCACCTGCCCGGTGATCTGTTTCCCCTCAAACAGCGCAGGCATCTGATCGCGCGTTAGCCCGCAGGCGGCCAGCATCGCGTCGCTCCAATCACGCTGCGCCACGTTCAGCCATAGGGTGCCAGCCGCATCGGACATATCGCTGGCGAACTCGCCGGTAATGCACCAGCGCAGATAATCTTTTGGTAATAACACCTTGTCGATTTGGCGGAAAACCTGCGGTTCATGCTGTTTAACCCACAGCAGTTTGGGGGCGGTAAAGCCCGGCATCATCAGGTTGCCGGTAATTTCCCGCGAGTTGGGTACGCTTTGTTCCAATGCCTGGCACTGCGCAAAACTGCGGCCGTCATTCCATAAGATTGCCGGGCGCAGCACCCGTTGCTGTTTATCCAGCAGCGTTGCGCCGTGCATTTGGCCGGTCAGGCCAATGGCTTTTACCGCTTGCAAATTATGTTGTTTAGCCAACGCCAACATGGCGCGATCGGTGGCCTGCCACCAGTCCTGAGGCGCTTGTTCAGACCACAAAGGGTGCGGGCGCGAGATGGGTAAAGGTTCACTTTGGCTGGCGAGCAGTTGGCCCTGTTCGCCGAGCAGGATGACCTTTACGCCGGAAGTGCCGAGATCGATACCGATGTACATGGGTGCAGTTCCTTTAATATGTCGTACAGCCCCTTCACCTGAGGGGGAAGGTTTTTTCCCCTCATCCTAGCCTTCTCCCCAAGGGAGAAGGGACATACGGCGCAAACTTGCAGGCAGTGGCTGAGCGGTTCATTAAGCCATATGCCTGAGGGTTCGCCCCCTCTCCCCGCGGGAGAGGGCCGGGGTGAGGGGCATTCACCAAACCCCCCTCATCCTAGCCTTCTTCCCAAGGGATAAGGGACGTACGGTGAAAACTTGCAGGCAGCGGCTGAGCGGTTCATTAAGCCAAATGCCTGAGGGTTCGCCCCCTCTATCTGTGGGAGAGGGCCGGGGTGAGGGGCATTCACCAACCCCCCTCATCCTAGCCTTCTCCCCAAGGGAGAAGGGACGTACGGTGCAAACTTGCAGGCAGCGGCTGAGCGGTTCATTAAGCCATATGCCTGAGGGTTCGCCCCCTCTCCCCGCGGGCTGTCTCTTATACACAACTCGGCATCTTGCTGTTTTTTAATGTAATTATTTTAAGCCTGTCAATTTTCCGCTCGAAAAAATTATCTTTAAAATCAGCCTGCTATGTTTCTCAAATTGCGGCTATTTGACCGCAATTTGAGATGTGTATAAGAGACAGCCCCGCGGGAGAGGGCCGGGGTGAGGGGCACTAGCCAATGCATGCCCCTCACTCAACCGAAGCCAGAGGCAGAGTTAGCCAAACAGATAACGGTTAACCAGATTCTCCAGTTTTTCCTGATGCCCGCTGGCATGTTGCGGTGCCAGAGTGTGTTGTTCAGCGTACTGCGCCAGCGCGGCCAGCGACAGTTTCCCTTGCAGGATTTGCTGGCCCAACTCGCCATTCCAACCGGCGTAACGCTTGGCCACCTGCTGATGCAACTGACCATCCTCAATCATGCGCGCCGCTACTTTCAACGCCAGCGCCATCGTATCCATCGCGCCGATATGGCCGTAGAACAGGTCATATTTATCGGTGCTCTGGCGGCGCACTTTGGCATCAAAGTTCAGGCCGCCGGTGGTGAAACCGCCCGCTTTGAGGATCTCGAACATTACCAGTGCGTTCTCCTCCACGCTGTTCGGAAACTGATCGGTATCCCAGCCCAGTTGCGGATCGCCACGGTTGGCGTCGACCGAACCGAAAATACCCAGCGCAATGGCGGTGGCGATTTCGTGATGGAACGAATGCCCGGCCAGCGTGGCGTGGTTGGCTTCGATATTCACCTTGATCTCTTTTTCCAGCCCGAACTGCTTGAGGAAGCCGTACACGGTGGCAACGTCGTAATCGTACTGGTGCTTGGTGGGTTCCTGCGGTTTAGGTTCGATCAGCAACGTGCCCTGGAAACCGATTTTGTGCTTGTGCTCCACCACCATCTGCATAAAGCGGCCAATCTGCTCGCGCTCCTGGCGCAGATCGGTATTGAGCAGGGTTTCATAGCCTTCGCGCCCGCCCCACAGCACATAGTTTTCACCGCCTAGTTGATGAGTGGCGTTCATGGCAGTGAAGACCTGGGTGGCGGCCCAACTGAATACTTCCGGGTTCGGGTTGGTGGCGGCACCGGCGGCATAGCGCGGATTGGTGAAGCAGTTGGCGGTGCCCCACAGCAGCTTTACGCCGCTGCTCTGCTGTTTCTCGGCCAGCACCTCGGTCATGGCAGCGAAATTGTTCAGATACTCTTTCAGCGTTGCGCCTTCTGGTGCAACGTCGATGTCGTGGAAGCAGTAATAGGGCACATTCAGCTTGTGGAAAAACTCAAAGGCCACGTCGGCCTTGCGTTTAGCCAACGCCAGCGCATCGCCCGGCTGCTGCCATGGGCGATCGAAAGCTCCCACGCCGAACATGTCAGCACCGTTCCAGCAGAAGGTATGCCAGTAGCAGGCGGCAAAGCGCAGGTGATCGGCCATCCGTTTGCCAAGGATGATTTCATCGGGATTGTAATGGCGGAAGGCCAGCGGATTATTGCTACCGGTACCTTCATAGCGAACCTGCTCGATCTGATCAAAATAGGATTGCATTAGCGAACTCCTGAATAACGGGGATAGAGGGTTAGGTTTATCTTCGGAGTTAGCTGGCTGATGCTCAATTACGTTATTTCACACTTAAATTCACAGAATTATTAAATGTGCGCGGGATCTCATATTCGCGTTTATTCAACGTCATTAGCGGCAGGGTTATAAAACATGATCGCTATCATAAAATTAACATTAAACCAAAAATCGTAATTCGCCGGTAAAAATCTGCAATTGCCGAATGAAAAATAAGTGTCAACAATCGGCTGGACGTTTCGTGATTCATATTACCCATACACACTACACTGAAAAGGGTTATAAGATGAAAATTAAACCTATTCTCCTCTCCGCCTGCGCTCTTTTACTGCTGGCCAGCCAATCCGGGTTCAGTAAAGAAATTAAAATCGGTATGGCCATTGACGACCTGCGTTTAGAGCGCTGGCAGAAAGATCGCGATATCTTCGTTAAAAAAGCCGAATCGCTGGGGGCAAACGTGTTTGTGCAGTCTGCCAACGGTAATGAAGAAACCCAGATGGCGCAGATTGAAAATATGATCAACCGTGGCGTCGATGTGCTGGTGATTATCCCTTACAACGGCCAGGTGTTGAGCAATGTGATCAGCGAAGCAAAACGCGAAGGGATTAAGGTGCTGGCCTATGACCGGATGATCAATAACGCCGACATCGATTTCTACATCTCGTTCGATAACGAAAAAGTGGGCGAAATGCAGGCGCAAAGCCTGGTGCAGCGGGTGCCGCAGGGCAATTACTTCCTGATGGGCGGCTCGCCGGTGGATAATAACGCCAAGCTGTTCCGCAAAGGGCAAATGACCGTGCTGCAACCTTTGATCAGCAGCGGCAAGATTAAGGTGGTGGGCGATCAGTGGGCCGATGGCTGGCTGCCGGAAAACGCGCTGAAGATTATGGAAAACGCCCTGACGGCGAATAATAACCATATCGATGCGGTAGTGGCTTCCAACGATGCTACCGCCGGTGGGGCGATCCAGGCGCTGGCGGCGCAAGGGCTGGCGGGCAAAGTAGCTATTTCCGGCCAGGATGCCGACTTGGCGGCGGTGAAACGCATTGTGGCGGGCACCCAAACCATGACGGTGTATAAACCGATCAGCAAATTGGCCGATGAAGCGGCAGATATTGCAGTGCAGCTGGGTAAAGGCGAACAGCCAAAATCCAATGCCAAATTAAATAACGGCAGTAAAGAGGTCTCTGCCTGGTTATTAACCCCGGTTCAGGTGGATAAATCGAATATCGACAGCACCATTATTGCCGATGGCTTCCATAAGAAATCCGATCTTAATTAATTCTCGCGAAGCTCTTTGGAGGGAATAATGCCCTGCCTGTTAGAAATGAGAAATATCACTAAACAATTCGGCGTAGTAAAAGCCGTGGATAATGTCAGCCTGCAATTGGAAGCCGGGCAGGTATTATCCTTGTGTGGTGAAAATGGTTCAGGGAAATCCACGCTGATGAAAGTGCTGTGCGGAATATATCCGCACGGCAGTTATCAGGGCGGGATTTATTTTTCTGGTGATCTTATTACGGCCAAAACCATTCGCGATACCGAACAGAAAGGCATTGCGATTATTCACCAGGAACTGGCGCTGGTGAAACAGATGACGGTGCTGGAGAACATGTTTCTTGGCAACGAGTGGGGCCGCTTTGGGCTGATGGATTACGACAACATGTACCTGCGCTGCCAGCGCATGCTGGCGCAGGTCAAACTGGAGGTGGATCCGCATACCCGCGTCGGTGAACTGGGGCTCGGCCAGCAGCAACTGGTGGAGATCGCCAAAGCGTTAAACAAGCAGGTGCGCCTGCTGGTGCTGGATGAACCTACCGCCTCACTGACGGAGAGTGAAACCGCCACACTTTTGGCGATCATCACCGATCTGCGCGATCACGGCATTGCCTGCATCTATATTTCGCACAAATTGAACGAGGTGAAAGCGATCTCGGACCTGATCTGCGTGATCCGCGACGGCAAGCACATCGGCACCCGGCCAGCGGCGGGCATGAGCGAAGACGATATTATCGCCATGATGGTAGGGCGTGAACTGACCGAGCTGTATCCGCAGGAGCAGCACGCTATCGGTGAGGTGATCCTACAGGTGGAAAACCTCACCGCCTGGCACCCGGTTAACCGGCATATTCGCCGGGTGGACGATGTTTCCTTCACTCTGCGGCGCGGCGAGATCCTCGGCGTGGCCGGGCTGGTGGGGTCCGGGCGCACCGAAACCATGCAGTGCCTGTTCGGCGCTTATGCCGGGCGCTGGCAGGGCAGCATCAGTATTGACGGGCAGCCCGCCACCATCACTACCTGCCGACAGGCAATGCAGTATGGCATCGCCATGGTGCCGGAAGATCGCAAGCGCGACGGCATTGTGCCGGTAATGAGCGTTGGCTCGAACATGACGCTGGCGGCGCTGAGCGATTTCAGCGGTTTGCTGACTGTGCTGGATAGCGCGCAGGAGCAGGCGACCATTCAGCAATCGCTGGCGCGGTTGAAGGTGAAAACCTCTTCGCCGGAGCTGGCGATTGGCCGGTTGAGCGGCGGCAACCAGCAGAAAGCGATTCTGGCGAAGTGCCTGCTGCTGAACCCGAAAATCCTGATCCTGGATGAACCCACACGCGGTATCGATATCGGTGCCAAACATGAAATCTACAAACTCATCAACCAACTGGTGCAGCAAGGGATCGCGGTGATTGTGGTGTCTTCCGAACTGCCGGAAGTGCTGGGGCTGAGCGATCGGGTGCTGGTGATGCATCAGGGGCGCATCAAAGCCGATTTGGTCAACCGTGGTCTGACCCAGGAACAGGTAATGGAAGCGGCACTGAGGAGTGAAACCCATGTTGAAAAGCACGCAATCTGAAGCAAACCTGCCGCCATTGGCGCAGAAAAAGCCGTTATCGGGGCTAAAATCCGTCAACTTGCAGGTGTTCGTGATGCTGGCGGCGATCGTTGTCATCATGCTGTTCTTTACCTTTACCACCGAAGGGGCCTATCTCAGCGCGCGCAATATCTCCAACCTGCTGCGCCAGACGGCGATCACCGGCATTTTGGCGGTGGGCATGGTGTTTGTGATTATTTCGGCGGAGATCGACCTTTCCGTGGGTTCCATGATGGGCTTGCTGGGCGGCGCGGCGGCGATATTCGACGTCTGGCTCGGCTGGCCGCTGCCGTTGACCATTGTGGTGACGCTGCTGGCGGGGCTGTTGCTCGGGGCCTGGAACGGCTGGTGGGTGGCGTATCGCAAGGTGCCTTCGTTTATCGTCACGCTGGCGGGCATGTTGGCGTTTCGCGGCATTCTGATCGGCATTACCAACGGCACCACCGTGGCCCCGACCAGCAATGCCATGTCGCAGATTGGCCAGAGCTACCTGCCGAACGGGCTGGGTTTTGGCATCGGTGCCGTTGGCCTGATGCTGTTCGTGGCCTGGCAGTGGCGGCAGCGCAGCAAGCGTGCCCTGCTTGGCTTGCCGGTGGCGGCACCGAGCGGGGACGTTACCCGGCAAAGTATTCTGGCGATTCTGGTGCTGGGCGCTATCTATTTGCTGAATGATTACCGTGGCGTACCGACGCCGGTGTTGATCCTCACCGCGCTGATGCTGGCGGGGATTTTTATGGCGACGCGCACCGCTTTTGGCCGCCGTATCTATGCGATCGGCGGTAACATCGATGCTGCGCGGCTTTCCGGGGTGAACGTGGAGCGCACCAAGCTGGCGGTGTTTGCCATCAACGGCCTGATGGTGGCGATTGCCGGGCTGATCCTCAGTTCGCGCCTGGGGGCGGGTTCACCTTCGGCGGGGAACATTGCCGAACTGGATGCCATCGCCGCCTGCGTGATCGGCGGCACCAGCCTGGCTGGCGGCGTTGGCAGCGTAGCCGGGGCGGTGATGGGGGCGTTTATCATGGCGTCGCTGGATAACGGCATGAGCATGCTGGACGTGCCGACCTTCTGGCAGTACATCGTCAAAGGTGCCATCTTGCTGCTGGCGGTGTGGATGGATTCCGCCACCAAGCGCCGGGTGTAACCATTCAGGGGATCTTGGCGGCGAAGCAACATTCACAAAGGCAGGAGGATCCCCATGTTCGAAAAGCGCTACCGTATTACCTTGCTGTTCAACGCCAATAAAGTGTACGACCGCCAGGTGGTGGAAGGCGTTGGCGAGTATTTACAGGCGTCGCAAAGTGATTGGGACATCTTTATTGAAGAGGATTTCCGCTGCCGTATCGATAACATCCGAGACTGGCTGGGGGATGGTGTGATCGCCGATTTCGACGACCGGAACATTGAGCAACTGTTGCATAACGTCAACGTACCGATTGTCGGCGTCGGCGGTTCCTACCACCGCGAAGAAGATTACCCGCCGGTGCATTACATCGCCACCGATAACCACGCGCTGGTGGAGGCGGCGTTTATGCACCTGAAGGAAAAGGGGCTGAACCGTTTTGCGTTTTATGGCCTGCCGGTGGAAGGCGGCAAGCGTTGGGCGCAGGAGCGCGAACAGGCCTTCCGCCAACTGGTGGCCGAGGAGCAGTATCAGGGTGTGGTGTACCAAGGGATGGCCACCGCGCCGGAAAACTGGCAATACGCGCAAAACCGCCTGGCGGATTGGATACAGACGCTGCCGCAGCAGACCGGGATTATTGCCGTGACCGACGCGCGGGCGCGCCACCTGTTGCAGGTGTGCGAGCACCTGGATATCCCGGTGCCAGAAAAGCTGTGCGTGATCGGTATCGATAACGAAGAGTTAACCCGCTATCTTTCGCGCGTTGCACTATCTTCGGTGGCGCAGGGCACGCGCCAGATGGGCTATCGCGCCGCCAAGCTGCTGCACCAGTTGCTCGATCGGCGCGAGCTACCGCTGCAACGCATTCTGGTGCCACCGGTGAAGGTGATCGAGCGTCGCTCCACCGATTTCCGCTCGCTGCGCGACCCGGCGGTGATTCAGGCCATGCATTACATTCGCCACCACGCCTGCAAAGGGATCAAGGTGGAACAGGTGCTGGACGCGATCGGCATGTCCCGCTCCAACCTGGAAAAACGCTTTAAAGACGAAACCGGCCAGACCATTCATAACGTGATCCATGAAGAAAAACTCGATCGCGCCCGTAACCTGCTCACCGCCACGTCGCTGCCGATCAATGAGATTTCGCAGATGTGCGGCTACCCGTCGCTACAGTACTTCTATTCGGTGTTTAAGAAAGGCTATGACATGACGCCAAAAGAGCATCGCGATCGCTATGGTGAAGTGGGGTATTGAGACCTTTAAAACTGCTTATTGGGAAGGTGAACAGTTTGCTAACGTCGATAGGCAATACGGTAGGGGGACGCGTTTACTTTGCTGAATATGCAGGCATGACTAAGGGTTTAAAAACAGAAAGCGCGGTAACAGTCTTCGCTCCCGGCGTCAGGCCAGAAAGCGCTAGCTGTGCCGCGCCCAGTTAGCAGCAGTGTTTAGCGTTTATGCAGGCACTGCTTGTTGTGGTACTTGCCAGTTTTCGTGATAGATATGCTCAGCCTGTTCCTGCGTGGCGGCATAATCGCCAGTGAGGCGGTAGGCAACCGTGAAGGCAAAATCAAACGCAGCCCCCGGCCCTTTGCCACTGATCAGGTTACCGTCTTCAACCACTCTTTCAGCCACATAGGTGCCATCTGCCACGCTACGATGCAGTTCACCGGAGCAGACATAACGGCGCCCTTGCAGCAACCGGTTAACGGCCAGCACGCGAGCAGCAGCGGAACACAGTGGGCAAATCAACTTTGCGGCTTCATCGTGACGGCGGATAAACTCCACGGCCATTGAATTATCCGCCATGTTGGCAGTTGCCTGCGGCCCACCGGGGATTACCACGGCGTCGTACATGACATCCATACGGCGTTCCAACAGAGCATCGGCGAACATACGCATCTTGTTATAGCTGCGGAGTTCCAGCCGATCCTGACAGGACAGCAGTTCCACATCAATCTTCAGACGACGCAATACGTCGATCACAATAACCGCCTCAGCCTCTTCAAATCCTTCGCTTAGCAGGACGGCAACTTTCTTGGTCATAGCATCTCCAGCAATGGACGGGTGAATAACCCGGGCCGTAACAGGTTAGCAGATAAGCGGAGAAAATCTTGGCCGGTAGGCCAAGTGTAAGAAGAGGATCGCGGAAACACGATTTCGCGCTTAGCACCAGGGGGGATTCGCGCTATAATCCGCCACTTGCTTCCGTTTTAGAGGAAGATCATCGTCCCCGGTGGGGCGGCTGGACTTCAAATCCAGTTGGGGCCGCCAGCGGTCCTGGGCAGGTTCGACTCCTGTGATCTTCCGCCATTCGATGTCTCTCAAACTCTCCTGAATTCAACTAAAACCCCGTGTATACTGGCTTTAAGCCATAATTCTGTCTACAGAGTTCAACCGAACTCAACCCACATCAAGTGATATCTGGGGGTCCTTTAGGGGGTTAAAAAATGTATGCTATTTTTTGGCACCCCCGTAGGCATGTTGTAACCCCTTTTTATCTGGTTTGGCAGCACCTCGCTTGAGGCCACTGCCCATATCTATCAATGGAGATGCTATGCCACTAACGGACATAAAAGTGAAAACGGCCAAGCCCATGGAGAAAGCCTACAAGTTGGCTGACGGCGGTGGCATGTATCTGTTGGTCAAACCTAATGGCTCAAAGTACTGGCGCTTGAAGTACCGCTTTGCTGGTAAAGAGAAGATGCTTTCTATCGGTGTGTATCCCGATGTCTCATTGGCTGATGCGCGAGAGAAAAGAAAGGAAGCACGTAAAACGTTAGCTTCTGGTGGCGATCCTGGTGAAGTGAAGAAGGCCGAAAAGCTGTCGCAAAAGCTTTCTATCGCAAACACCTTTGAAGCCATCGCTCGCGAGTGGCATCAGCATAAGGCCGACCGCTGGTCGTTACGTTACCGTGAGGAAATTATCGATACCTTCGAGAAAGACATTTTCCCTCATATCGGCAAACGTCCTATTGCTGAGATCAAGCCGATGGAGTTGCTGGAAACCTTACGGCGAATGGAGAAACGTGGGGCATTGGAGAAAATGCGTAAGGTACGGCAACGCTGCGGGGAGGTATTTCGCTATGCCATAGTTACCGGTCGTGCTGAGTACAATCCGGCCCCCGATTTGGCAACAGCATTGGCTACACCGAAAAAGACGAATTTCCCTTTTCTTAGCGTTGAAGAGTTACCGCACTTCCTCCGAGATCTCGCTGGGTACACAGGTAGCATCATCACCAAAACCGCAACGCAAATCATCATGCTGACAGCGGTCCGTACCCAGGAACTGCGTTTTGCTCGTTGGCAGGATATCGACTTCGAGAAACGGCTTTGGGAGATCCCCCCTGAAGTGATGAAGATGAAGCGACCTCATATCGTTCCGTTGTCTGAGCAGGTAGTGAATTTGTTCTTGTCACTGAAACCTATCACGGGTGCGTATCCATTGGTGTTCATTGGGCGAAATGACCGGACGAAGCCGATTTCAAAGGAAAGTGTTAACCAGGTGATTGAGTTGCTTGGGTATAAGGGAAGGCTGACGGGCCACGGCTTTCGCCACACGATGAGTACGATTTTACATGAGAAGGGCTATAACTCGGCTTGGATTGAGATGCAGCTTGCTCATGTAGATAAGAACGCGATTCGCGGAGCCTACAATCATGCGCAGTATCTGGACGGCAGGCGGGAGATGATGCAGTGGTATGCGGATTATCTTGATGGCCTAGCAAAAGGTGGGATGGTATTTCAGGGAAAATTCGTTATTAAAACAGCATGATAGGAGAACCGACACATGTGTCGGTTCTCCTTGATTCAATTTTTTATTATTCCAAAAAGGTTTGGCGGAAAAGAGCTGACCCCCTGCACGGAGTTTAGCGACCCAAACCTATAAGCTTCGAATCACTCTATAAAAGTCAGTTTCTATAGATGAGCTACTGCATAAATTTTATTTCTTGACGGTCTGTTTTTTTTACTACAAGATAGTCACATCGACTACGCTTTTGTTGCAATACAAGCTCTATAGACAATAGTGTGGTTGTACGACAGGTTGCACCCTGTCGCGATGACATAAATCCCAACGTCGAAATCAGGAGATATCATCTATGGCAGTGTATCAAATTAACTACGATCTGCGTAAGCAGAAAGACTATTCCTCAGTTATCGAGCGTATCAAATCCTACGGCACTTGGTGCTATCCCCTCGAATCCACTTGGATTGTTGTTACCAACCAAACGGCGGTTCAGGTAGGTGATTACCTCAAAGCAGTAATGGACAACGATGATGGGCTTTTGGTAGTCCGTTTGCAGGGAGAAGCTGCATGGTATGGGCTCTCCCATGAAGTAGCTCAATGGATTAAAAACAACCTTTAATCGAAAGTATGCGCCAGGGAAGGCGCGATAATCAGAGGACAATATGTCTACACCCTTAATGAAATTAGGTGATATTGCAGATATCCGTTCAGGCTACACCTTGCGGGAGGCAATAACGCCTGTGCCTGGAGGGGATGTCCGCATCTTGCAGATTAAAGATCTCGATCTGGGTTGGCAGTGGGACCCTGGCGTTTTGCCTTCGATTGCCTGGGAACAACATGCTTTACCACCGCTACTGGAACAAGGCCAGATTGTGGTTGCAGCTAGAGGGAATCGCAATACCGCTGCCGTTTACCGTGGGGATATTCCTGTCGTTGCAACCAATCAATTTCTGGTTATCACGCTTAAAAAGAAAGAGAGTGAATTTGTTCCGGAGTATTTGGGGTGGGCCCTCAATCAACCAATGATTCAACTGCAGTTTCAGCGTAGTGGTTCAAACATCCAGTTGATTACTAAAGCAGCATTAATGCAAGTCTCGATACCAGTACCTACGATAGAAACGCAGCATCAGATCGGCCAGCTTCAACGCATATGGCATCATGAAGACGATCTAATAAAGAAGTTACAGGACAACCGTCGCCAGCTTGAAGTTGGTATTTTGCAAAAATTGCTCAAGGATTAACACGTTATGACCAATATGATCGATCAGGACCGCATCAACCGAGTGCTGTGGGGGGTATGTGACACCTTCCGTGGCACCATTAGCCCTGATACTTACAAAGACTTCATCCTTACCATGCTGTTTCTGAAGTACATCTCGGATGTCTGGCAGGATCATTATGATGAGTATCAATCACAGTATGGCGATGAACCAGAGCTGATTGAAGAGATGATGAAGAACGAACGCTTTGTTCTACCGAAAGATGCTAGCTTTTATGCTCTCTATAAGCGTCGAAGTGAGGCAGGTAACGGTGAACGTATCGATGTAGCTCTACACGCAATTGAAGAAGCTAACGGCACTAAGCTGAAAGATGGTAGCAAAAGCGTGTTCCAAGAAATTTCATTTAATACGAATAAGCTTGGTGATGAAAAACAAAAGAATCTGATTTTGAAGCAGTTACTCGAAGATTTTACTCATCCAGAGCTGAATCTTAAGCCCAGCCGTGTGGGGGGATTAGATGTAATAGGTAACGCTTATGAATATTTGATTGGCAAGTTTGCTGCCAACAGCGGCCAGAAAGCCGGAGAGTACTATACGCCACCTGAAGTGTCAGATCTGCTCGCTGCGTTGCTTGACCCACAGCCAGGGGAATCTATCTGCGACCCAACCTGTGGTTCTGCTTCGCTACTGATGAAGTGTGGTAAGTGGGTAGCTCAAAAGCACCATAGTAAGAACTATGAACTTTACGGGCAGGAAGCCATTGGTTCAACCTGGTCGCTGGCTAAAATGAACATGTTTCTGCATGGCGAGGATAACCATAAAATCGAGTGGGGTGATACGATCCGCAATCCCAAGCTACTCGATAAAAATGCTAATCTGATGCTGTTTGATGTGGTCACAGCTAACCCACCTTTCTCATTGGAGAAATGGGGGATTGATGATGTGGCTGACGATCATTACGGTCGGTTCCGCCGTGGGCTTCCGCCTAAAACCAAGGGTGACTTTGCGTTTATCCTTCATATGATCGAAACCATGAAGCCGAAAACCGGACGTATGGGCGTGGTGGTTCCCCATGGCGTGTTGTTCCGTGGTTCCAGCGAAGGAAAAATTCGGCAGAAGTTGATAGACGAAAATCTTCTCGATGCGGTTATTGGTTTGCCAGAAAAGTTGTTTTTCGGCACAGGTATTCCAGCGGCGATTCTGATCTTTAAAAAGAGTAAAGTGGACGATAACGTATTGTTTATCGATGCCAGTCGTGATTTTCAATCAGGTAAAAATCAAAACCAGCTAAGTTCGGAAAATATTACCAAAATCGTTAAAACCTATCGTGAAGGTGATAATGTCGAAAAATATGCTTATCTTGCCAGTCTGCAGGAGATCCGCGACAACGACTACAACCTGAATATCCCCCGCTATGTCGATACCTTTGAAGAAGAACAGGAAATCGACTTGATGGCGGTCCGTGCCGAGCGTCAGCAACTGCAATCGCAATTGGCTGAACTAGAACTGGAGATGGTGAAATATCTGGGGGAATTGGGTTATGGTGCCTGAGGGATGGAAGAAAGTGCCACTCAAAACTATTGCGGAAGTAAGGTCTGGAGTAGCGAAGGGGAAATCTGGACTGAAAGATCCAATAACAGTTCAATATCTAAGAGTGGCTAATGTTCAAGATGGGCATATAAACCTGAATGATGTGAAGGATATTCAAATTGAACGCCATCAACTTGAGCGTTATTCGCTCAAGTTTGGTGATGTTCTTATGAATGAAGGTGGGGACTTTGATAAATTAGGTAGGGGTGATGTTTGGCAGGCTCAGATTAAGCCATGCTTACATCAAAATCATGTTTTTGCGGTAAGACCAATACCGCAGGAAATGGACTCTTTTTATCTTGCTGCTTTAGCGGCAAGTAGCTACGGGAAAAAATATTTTCTAAGTTGTGCCAAGAGAAGCACTAACCTGGCAAGTATAAACTCTACACAACTAAAAGAATTTCCAGTACTTGTTCCACCACTGCCAGAACAGAAGAAAATCGCCAAAATCCTTTCTGCCTGGGATAAGGCGATTGCAACCTCTGAGCAACTGCTGGCCAATAGCCAGCAGCAGAAAAAAGCCCTGATGCAAAAGTTACTAACTGGCAATAAACGCCTACAGGGTTATAGTGGCGATTGGAAACAGTATCAATTATCTGATATTACCAATGTCATTGTCAGCCCAGTAGATAAAAAATCTGTTGTTGGTGAGGTTCCTGTAGAACTTTGTAACTACACAGATGTTTATTACCATCATGAAATAACGAAAGAAATTAACTTCATGAAGGCAACAGCGAGTAATAATGAAATTGAAAAGTATTCTCTGAAGATTGGTGATGTAATAATTACCAAAGACTCAGAGACTCCAGGCGATATTGCTGTTCCGGCTTTAGTGTCAGAGGAGTTAAATGGTGTCGTATGCGGGTATCACTTAGCAATAGTAAGACCAAATAAATCTGCCGTCTCAGGTGCATTTCTTAACTATCTTTTTTCAATGCCGAAAACACGATACTATTTCTTCACTTTAGCTACAGGGGCAACAAGATTCGGGCTGTCAATAGGGGCAATTAACAAAGCTCAGTTTTCTCTACCAACAGTAGATGAGCAGCAAAAAATTGCCAACCTATTATCTATATCGGATAAAGAAATTAAAGCGCTAAAACAAAAACTTCACTACTTAAAACAAGAAAAAAAAGCCCTGATGCAGCAACTACTCACTGGTAAACGCCGGGTTAAGGTGGACGCTGCATGACTGATAAACACTTACCTCAACCACCAGCAGGTGAATTCCTGCTGTTTCAAAGCGAGGATGGCCGCGCACGCGTTGAGTGTCGCTTTCAGTCAGATACGCTGTGGCTTACTCAGGCATCCATGGCTGAGCTATATGATAAGGATGTACGTACCATCAACGAGCACCTGATCAACATTTTTTCAGAAGGCGAACTTGGTCAAAATTCAACTATCCGGAAATTCCGGATAGTTCGCCAGGAAGGAAAACGTCAGGTTTCCAGAGAGATAGAGCACTACAGCCTCGAAGCCATATTGGCCGTTGGCTATCGTGTTCGCTCAGTTCGGGGGACTCAGTTCCGTCAGTGGGCAACGCAAACCCTGCAGGAATACCTGATTAAAGGGTTTGTGATGGATGATGAGCGGTTGAAGAATCCGCCCGTCGGCTCTTCTGTGGTTCCCGACTACTTTGACGAGATGCTGGAACGCATCCGCGATATTCGTGCCAGCGAGCGGAGAGTCTATCTGCGGGTACGGGAAATTTTCGCGCTGGCCGCTGACTACCAGCCGTCTCTGAAAGAGACCACGCTTTTCTTTCAGACAATCCAGAACAAGTTGCACTTTGCCTGCACCGGGCATACAGCCGCTGAGCTGATCCATCAGCGGGCAGATGCCAGCCAACCTCATATGGGGCTCACCAGCTATAAAGGCAGTGACGTGCGAAAAGGCGATGTCACCGTCGCTAAAAACTACCTGATCCAGAAAGAGGTCAGTGAGCTGAACCGTGTGGTGAATATGTGGCTGGACTATGCCGAAGATCAAGCACTGCGTCGCCAGCAGGTCTTTTTGCAGGACTTGCAGGAGAAGCTGGATCAGTTCCTGCAGTTCAATGACCGTAATGTGCTACAGGGAGCGGGCACTGTTAGTAAGAAAATGGCAGATGAAAAAGCTCAGGGTGAATATGCACGATTTGCAGAGCAGCGACGTTTGTTAAAAGAGGCCGAGGGTGAAAAGGATATTACCGAGCTACTGCACTGGAAAGCCGATAAAGATAAGGGAACATCATGAGCATGCAAATCGCGCCAAAATTCCAGGAAGAGTACAGCGCCAAGCTCCCGGCGCTGGCTCTCTTGAGCAATTTAGGCTGGGCATATATTTCACCTCAGCAAGCCTTGTCTGCGCGAGTAGGCAAGGCAGATCAGGTGGTCTTAAACCAGATTTTGCGTGAACAGTTAGCCAAGAGAACGTTTATCTTTGCCGGTAAAGAGCATGCCATTTCTGAAAAAGCGATTGATAGCTTGGTTGCCGAAGTTAACAGTCCGGCATTAAACCAGGGATTAATTACCGCCAATGAACACTTGTACAACCACCTGTTGTACGGCATCTCAGTGACGGAGTTTATCGATGGCAAGCGGGCGAACCCAACAATCTCGTTGATCGACTGGAACAACCCGCATAACAACAGCTTTGTTTTCACCGAAGAGTTCAGCGTGACACGCGCTAACGGCATTGAGGCACGCAGGCCCGATATTGTCTGCTTTGTGAATGGTATTCCGCTGGTCGTTATCGAGGCTAAGCGCCCGGACGGCAATGCTAAAAAAGGGCCGACTATTGACGAGGGGATCTCTCAAAGTCTGCGAAACCAGCGTCATGATGAAATTCCACGACTGTTTGCCTATAGCCAGATCTTATTGTCGATAAACGGCCATAATGGACGTTACGGGACTTGCGGAACACCGACCAAATTTTGGGCTACATGGCGGGAAGAAGATATCTCCGATCTGGAGATGCTTGCCATCAAAAATCGCAAGCTCACAGCACAGCAGATTGATTCAATCTTCAGCCACCGTCCGGGTACATGCCTGGAATGGTATCAAAATCTGACAATAGCGGGCGATTTGGCTATAACGGGCCAGGACCAGCTGCTTATCAGTCTGCTGTTACCCGAGCGCCTGCTGGATATGGCTCGCTTCTTCACGCTGTTTGATAAGAGAGCCGGTAAGGTCATTGCCCGATATCAGCAGGTATTCAGTATCAAACGGCTGCTACAGCGTATTGAAACGAAGAACCCTGATGGCAGTCGCAACGGTGGGGTTATCTGGCATACCACCGGTTCGGGTAAGTCACTGACGATGGTTTTCCTGAGCAAAGCGCTGATTCTGAGTGAAAATCTCAAGCAGTGCCGCATCGTCGTGGTGACCGATCGCGTCGATTTGGAAAACCAGCTCAGTCGCACCTTTATCTCAACCGGGGAACTGGCCGGTAAAAGGGATAAAGCGGATGCCATTGCCACCTCTGGCAAACGCCTGGCCGAACAGATTGGCAAGGGTACTGAGCGCATTCTCTTCTCGCTGATTCAGAAATTTAATACCGCCACCCGCCTGCCCGAGTGTGTGAATACCAGTCCCGATATCATTGTGCTGATTGATGAAGGTCACCGCAGTCACGGCGGCGAGAGTCATCAACGCATGAAGCTGGCTCTACCCAACGCGGCCTTTGTTGCTTTCACCGGTACACCGTTGCTGAAAGATGATAAGACCACGAATAAATTTGGCCCCATCGTTCATGCTTACACCATGCAGCGTGCGGTGGAGGACAAGACCGTTACCCCGCTTCTTTACGAAGAGCGCCCGCCCGAGCTGAACGTGAATGAACGAGCGATAGATAGCTGGTTTGACCGTATCACCGAGGGGTTAACGGATAAACAAAAAGCCGATTTGAAGCGTAAGTTTGCTAATAAAGGGCAGGTTTATAATGCTGACGATCGCATCCACCTTATTGCACTGGATATCGCCAACCATTTTGTCAAAAACATCGATGATGGCTTGAAAGGGCAACTCGCCTGTGACAGCAAAGCAGCAGCAATCAAATACAAAAAGTATCTTGATGACGCCGGGCTGTTTGAGTCTGCCGTGGTGATCAGTTCGCCTGACACGCGGGAAGGGAATACCGAGGTGGATGAATCTGGTATCCCTGATGTGACCAAATGGTGGAAAGATAACGTCGGCTCTCAGGATGAGCAGGTTTATACGCGCAATGTCATCGAACGTTTTGATAAAGATGATTCGCTGAAGCTACTGATTGTGGTCGATAAGTTACTTACCGGCTTTGATGAACCCAAAAATGCCGTGCTTTACATCGATAAGCCTCTTAAAGGGCATAACCTGATCCAGGCAATAGCCCGTGTTAATCGCCTCCATCCTAAGAAAAAATTTGGTCTATTAATCGATTATCGGGGCATACTCAAAGAGCTGGATACCACCATTGAGGATTACCAAAAGTTGGCATCCCGCACGCAGGGCGGTTTTGATATTGACGATCTGTTGGGGCTGTACGGCCAGATGAGTACGGAGTACAAGCGCCTTCCCCAGCTGTATAAAAATTTGTGGGCGATTTTCGCGGGTGTAAAAAACAAAAACGATATTGAGCAGCTGCGTCAGGTATTGGTGCCGCGCACGGAAGAAAAGTACGGCGAACTGGTTGATGTTCATCTTAAAGTCCGTGAAGACTTTTATGAGGCTCTCACACAATTTGCCAGCTGCCTGAAAGTGGCGTTGCAGTCGGCTACCTTCTTTGAGGATAAGAGTTTCAGCGAAGAAGATCGTCAACACTATAAAGAGACTTTGAGGCAATTTACCAGCCTGCGTCAGTTGGTGAAGCAGGATGCCGGTGAGACAGTAGATTATGATCAGTACACTGAACAGGTTAAAAAGCTGCTGGATAAACACGTTGTTGGCGTAGAAGTCCGCGAGCCTGATGGCGTGTATGAAGTCAGCAAAATGGGACAGCGGCCCGAAGAGTGGAGCGAGGATAAAACCCGCAACGAAACGGATATTATCAAAACCCGTGTAACCCGCATGATTGAGCAGGATTTACGTGATGATCCTTATGCCCAGGAAGCCTTCTCGAAGTTACTGCGTCTGGCTATTGAAGAGGCGGAAAAACTGTTTGACCATCCTCTCAAGCAGTACATGCTATTTCGTGAGTTTGAGGAACAAGTACAGGATCGGCGGCTCTATGAAATACCCGATGTGTTTGCCGGTAATCACCATGCGCAGGCTTACTTCGGCGTGTACAAAAAAGTGCTGCCGGAGGTTTTTGCCGTTACCGATTCTCAGGTCATCGATAAATGGGTGAAGCTTGCTTTTGAAGTAGACCAGGCTGTTGATATCTCTGTGGCTGAGAACTCGATCAATCCGCAAAATATCGAGGCTGATATCCGCAAGAAGCTTCTACCGATGATGTTTAAAGAGTGTAAGGCAATCGGTGGCGGAATGGATCAGGCGAAAAAGATCGTGGAAATGATTGTCCAGATTACCCGTGTAGGGCTGAGCGGAGTGTAAATCGTGGCCGAAAGAGCAATGAGCTTTATTTACGGTGATGAGCGAATTACCTTCGAGCGTAAACCCCGACCGTTGGTGAATGGGCGCATTCTGATAAAAGTTCACCCTGACTGCCGGGTTGTGGTATCCGCGCCGCAGGATACCGATGACCAACAGGTTCTGAATGCTGTTGAAAAGCGTGGGCGTTGGATCTATCAGCAGCTGAGGGATTTCCGTAAGCAGCTGGAATATATCACGCCACGGCAGTATATCAGTGGCGAGAGTCACTATTACCTGGGCAAACAGTACATGCTTAAGGTGATAGTTGCTCCCTCTGACGCTCTGGGCGTAAAAATGTTGCGCGGCAAGCTGGAAGTAACTTTACGTCATAAGAGCACTGAAAAGGTCCTGCAGTTGTTGACTGACTGGTATAAGGCCCGTGCACGAGAAGTATTCACCAGAAGGCTGAGCGCTATGCTTGAGCAAGCGTTATGGGTCAGTGACTCACCACCATTGCGCATTCTTACCATGCAGACTCAGTGGGGAAGTTGTTCCCCCAATGGAAGGGTGACTCTGAACCTCAATCTGGTAAAGGCCCCGCGTGAGTGCATCGATTACGTTATCTTGCATGAGCTGTGCCATCTGGCCGAGCATAATCACAGTGAACGCTTCTACCGGCTAATGGGGCAGGTAATGCCGGAGTGGGAGAAGACCAAGAAGCGATTGGATGGGATGGCGGGGATGATATTTTCTGATTTATGATGTGGGGAGTGATATTTTCCCCTAGCCGGTAAAATTGATAACAATGGTGTACATACCCACTTCCCATCGCGAGATGGAAGTGTGCCAGAGTTGCTTAGCAACCAACTAATTTATAGATGATCGATTTAACAATCGATTCACCAAAAACTTTATCAGGGATGTTTCTATGGCCGTTCCGACTTATGATAAATTTATTGAACCTGTACTCCGCTTCCTGGCTGGTAAACCTGATGGCGTTCCGGCTCGCGATGCGCACGAAGCTGCCGCTGACGCACTTAATCTTGATGATAATCAGCGAGCTGAAGTGATTGCCAGCGGTCAGTTAGTTTATAAAAATCGGGCTGGCTGGGCACACGATCGTCTGAAGCGTGCAGGGTTATCGCAAAGCTTATCCAGAGGTAAGTGGTGCTTAACGCCAGAAGGGGTTAATTGGGTACAAGCCCATTCCCAGCCACTGACTGAAGAGGAAGTAAACCATCTGGCGTTTGATTTCATGAACGTTAAGTTAAAACAGCAGCCAGATGCTGTTGACCTTGATCCAAGACCATCGTTACCGAATCACGAAGAGTTAGCAAAAAGTAGCCCGGACGATCGTCTTGATCAGGCGCTAAAAGAGCTCCGTGACTCTGTTGCTGATGAGCTGCTGGAAAATCTGTTGCAAGTTTCCCCGGCACGTTTTGAGGTTATCGTTCTGGATGTTTTGCATCGTCTGGGCTATGGCGGGCACCGGGATGACCTACAACGCGTGGGAGGCACCGGAGATGGCGGTATAGATGGCATTATTTCGCTTGATAAACTTGGCTTGGAAAAGGTTTATGTGCAGGCCAAACGTTGGCAGAACACGGTTGGCCGCCCGGAACTTCAGGCGTTTTATGGCGCGCTGGCTGGTCAAAAAGCCAAGCGTGGAGTGTTTATCACAACCTCCGGTTTTACTTCGCAGGCAAGAGATTTTTCCCATTCCGTCGAGGGTATGGTACTGGTTGATGGTGAGCGTTTGGTTCATTTGATGATTGAAAACGAAGTCGGCGTTTCCTCCCGTTTGGTTAAAGTCCCTAGGTTGGACATGGATTACTTTGAGTAATGAGTGAATCCGAGCCGGAGCGACAGCTCCGGTGATTTGTTTGGATAGGTTTTCTATAAGTGCTCGTCTTTGTGCTTCTGAGTGCCCGACTCAAGTTGAAAGCCTCTAGGATAAGCTTTGACCCTTTGCATACTGCTATGTGTCTACCAGCCGCTGTAATTGGTTAGTTCGTATGTCTAAGGTGAATTCAGTTTGTTAATCGTCAGTCTCAACGACATTCTGTTTCTGCATCTTTTTATCCGCTTTAGCAAGAGACCTCATGCGCAAACGAATGACCTAGGTTGAATGTCGCAACTATTATCAGGCATGGCGCTATAGCGGCATGACGAAAACGGATTATGGTGCGTCTGCACCATATTGATATCAAAATGTACGGAAGCTTCTGGCGCGCTATCGCCGCTGATACTCCGGAGCCGATATACCTCCAGTACCTTGATGACGTCATCAATGCCTTTACAGAGCCAGCTCCACCGGAAACAGCGCCTTGAATTCTGTTTCCAGGGTTGCCAGATGCAGATTGATATACGCTCGTGACATGGCCGACCATTCTTCCTGGCTGTCCTCATAAGCTATTAATGACGCGATTTCAGCAACAAAATGGGCTTCAAGGGCATGTCGTTCTGCCTGTTTGAGTTGCGCAAGGCTGGAGGCAAACCGACGAATACTGGTTACTTTTAAATTAATATCGTCCAGTTTCTTTTTTCGTTTTTCCATCAGCCGTTTGCGATTCAGCCCACACAGACTGATGGTCGTTTTTGCCCTCTCATCCAACGGTGTAAGAAAAGGATAACCCAATTGTGTAAAAATCCATTTTAAATGCCTGACAGGATTATCTTTGCACGGGTTCAGAAGCAAGGGTTGTTCAAGCTTTAATTGATGGCTGGGCCTGGTACACCGCACAGAGCCGTGCACTACCGGAAAATGATTCTGCTTCCCGCTTAATTGTTTTTCTGTTTCCAGATGAACCTGATTATCTGACGTAATGGTGTAATGCAGCTTTTTACGATGACTGTTACAGTCGCTGCAGCTGGGTAATAAATTATCCCAGTCAGCCGCAAGCCACCAGTATCCGGGGTGTTTCGAAGAGCCGGTAACACCGCCTTTAGGACGATAGTGTTCAACGGCCATCGGCTGAGAGGCCGAGTAATCGGTTTCACAGTAGGCACATTTGTTGTGAAAGAGGGTATCTAACGCTTCAACAACATCAGGCGCTTTATAGACAGCAAAAGGGTAAACCGGTGTATCAGACTTCTTCTGGCGATAGTAGGCTTTTGCTTTTTTTAACTCTGTCGCAGCAGCCGACTGGCTTCCTCTCAACGATGCCGGCTTTTTAACAAGATGCTTTTCAACAAAAATCATCGCTGCGCCTCCTGCAACCTTTTGACAATCATTCTTACCGCATCTTCATGAAGTTTCTCGCGTTCCAGAGGAGTCTGGCGTGCCTGTTCGACATAGCGGGCAATACCTTCTGCAATAGCGCGTTGCGCCGGATTTCCTGACAATGCCCGGTATTGGCTCAGTTCTCGTTCTATATCATGGATTAATTTCTGTTGTCCGGACGTTCGTTGTATTGTGTGCTGCTCGTAACGATTGAGCAAATTTTCAAGCGTACCGTCCAGAGTGCTCAATAGTCCGAAATAGTCAGAGGTTAACAGTTGTTCAATGTCCATACCCTGCACAAGAGGCAACTCACTCAATTCGACGACCTGCTGACTAGGATCCCGGAAAAGTACGCGTACTTCATGCTGGGTCAGACCTCGAAGGCACAGAGGATCATGTGTGGAAAAAATGAATTGAACACCTGGCATCGCCCGGCGTAATGCCGACACGACCTGAATCTTCCACCGAGGATGAAGATGTGTTTCAATTTCATCAATCAGTACGACCCCACGCGCAGACTCAAGGCTTCCCCAGTAATGGGTCATTCTGAACATTATATCGAGGCTCATGGCAAACAAGGACTGGTACCCGTCGCTCATCTTGCTTAGCGGCGTATCACGGCCATGAGCGCGAACCAGAATATTGCGATGAATGTCCCGTAGGAGAAACTCCCCCTGTTCTAGTGACAGGATTTCTTTCATCGCACGGGCAATAGAGGCAAAGAATTCATCATCTTTGTCCGCTAATTCGCTCGTCACATCCCGTAGCAGAGCTGTGGGATAAAACAGTGACTTCCCTACGGCAGTGCCTCGGGTTCGTTCACAGAAATACCGGCGTGCGCCGTAAGCGAGAACCATGAAGTCAGGCCAGCCATTGTCAGCAAACACGAGCCCTTCATCTGAAATCGTCAACATGCGCGTATCCCCTCCCTCCAGGTTGAGAGTAATACTGGCAGGTTTCATGTGACTACGTTGCCAGCCTTCTCGATCGCGTTGCAGGTAATTTTCGTAATCCAGACGCAATCGATTCCGTTGCTGTCGACTCATCAGGGCCAGGCAAATTCCCTGTAAAATACTGCTTTTCCCAGTGGAGTTTTCTCCTACTAATGCCACACAGGGGGCTAAGTCTTTTGGCGATCTAATATTGGTAAAATCAAGAGTAAGATCTTCAAAAATCTTGAAATTTTGTAGTCTGATACCAGTTACGAACTGTGAGGCCAGACTACGACGCTTCTCCTTATTCGCCACGTTCGCCCAGTCTATTTTTTGCTCTGTCTCAGGAAGAGGGTAGGAAAAGTCAGACCAGAGGCGCATAAGTTCGTCGGTCGACAATGAAGAGTCCAGTACAGCGTCAAAGGCTCGGGTAAATGTCGGAAGTGGTTTAAAGCGTAGATTTGTGTACTCACCAGCAACGATCCGCAACAGTGTATTGAGAAAAATCATTGTTACACCGGGGCGTTTCGTTTGTATTAAATAATATTCTGACGAACGAGCCTTTATGCTCTGATCAAGTTCAGCGATTATATCCATCATTTCCTTTTCACGCTCATACCGCAGTGGTGCCCGGTTTAGCTGTAAAATTTCAATGGTGGTATGACCTTTCTCCGTGAGAGGTAACAATAAACCATCATGGCGGATACTTAGATGCTCACTGGGGTTATCGGCTGAGGGGTTCAGGAGTAACGTTTTTTCGGTTCTCTGCGCCTCTGACCAGGTACACTGGATCTGAGCCGGATGTCCACGCAGGGGAAACCAGTTTGATTTTGCCCGATTACATTCCCTACAGACCAACAACAGATTTTGCCATTGATAGGCGAACCATCCGTAATAATCGGGGGCTACCTGACGGTCGATACCAAACTGTGCCCCTCCGCGGGGTCGGTAATGTCCAATCTCAGGAGTGTCAATAAGTTGTTCACACCAGGCACAACGTCCCTGAAATTCACGCGTCAACCTCAGGTACACCTCACTGTTATATATTTGTTCAGGATCAAACGGTGGGCGGGAAAGCATTCGTTCTGCGGGTAGTAGTTTGTAGTAATCTGCCAGCTTGTGTCGCTGTTCCCGGATTCTGGACGCTCTTAATGCTTCAGGTGGCACTCTGGATCTGATGATTTTTCTCATGAGGTAATTATCATTAAAAATGACAGGGTAATACACCGCGTGAGAGGTGTAAATCAGGGCTCGTACATCACCCCCGGTTGAACCGCCCCGGTAATCCTGGCGACTACACTATGAGTTAAAAGGAGATCCTCATGTCATCAAATCGCTAACCACTGGACCCAGTGACAACCCTCCTGGGAGTCTGCATCCACGTCAAGTTTATTTGGTTGACCTCGATGGTATAAAGAGTACGAATAAAGTAACGGGATAAAGTTTCTCACGCTAAGGAGCATCATACCTTTGGTGGTTCAAGAGAAATAAGCCACTGCGCCATGTCCGTTAAAGACTCATTGCCACTGTGTTTCAGGCCGAACAGCAAATCTTCTTGGCGCGGTTGGCCGAAGACAATGCGGTAGAGTGCTAGCTCTCGTTTAAGCCGCTTAAACTTAATGCTCTCTTTGCTGTACGGTAGCATAGGAACCCGGCGTTCGACGCGAGCAGTTCCCTCTTCAAAAATCCAGTAGGGAATCAGATCAGACTGTCCCTCTTTGCGCTGGCTTGCCGCAAGCGCAAAGAGCTGTGTCCATGGATCAGCTCTTTCTGCCAGCGAATGAAGTGCACTCAAGCCATAATATTCGGCAATATTCTTCCTCACCGCATGGCCCTTATAACGATGTACTCGTCCTTCACGCTGCTCCAGATCGACCGGGTTTGACGGTAGATTCCAGTGCATAACTGCATGGCACCAGGTGTGAAAATCGAGTCCTTCTTGCCCGATTGAGGTGGAAGCCAATACAAAGGGGTGGAAGGGGGAGTTAAACGCATCTTTCACCGATTCTGCATGTGCGACGGCTTTATCCGTGTCGTCCCTCAGTTGGCCGTAGCGTAAAGCAAAGCGACAACGTGTGTACAAATCGCCCCAAGTATAATTGCCCCTATTCGTTTTGAACTCATCAATATTCAATTGCGTGGTGCGCAACGAAACCACGGTCTGAATACGTGATGCAATAGCCGCCAGTTGCGCTTCGGCGGGTTCATGTTGTAACCCCATCGACTCCAGCAGCGTATGGACATACTCATCCAGCATGGCCTGAATGTTGCCATCGATGCCATAACGCAGCGTCAGCCGCCAGTAAGTGTCATCTCCTGCGCCGCGTAGAAGCGAAATGCTCTCTGCCAGGTTGTAGAGCGAACGAAACCCAGAAGCGATCTGTGCTGCGGCGGACAACATCTCTGCCGAATCGGTTGCTAGGCAAGAGTCGATTCGGCTGAGCGCCCGTAGGGCACATGTACCGGGACTAGCAAGAGCGAAGTCACAGAGAACTTCGGCCAAATCGTCAGGGCGTGGGCCGAGGAGGATCTCGCCATTTGCCATCCGGGCAAACAGGTCGATATGTTCTTGGAAGTTTTCGGCGGGCTCATTTTTCGTTGGCCCTGTGTACCAGTAATGTTCGCCTTGCCACCAGTCTGACGTTTCGGTTTGGGCATCCAGTAAGGCCGGGGCTGCCCAGTACCAGCGTTCGTCCGTACGTGCACTTGGCTCACCGTTACCCAGTGTCTCAAGCAGCGCTTCACATTTCGCCGTTGCAATTGCCCTTACGGCCTTCACATTCAACGGCTCACCGGCATGCTGGCGAGCAATTTCAAGCGGATCAATATGACGTGCGAGTGTCGGAGATGGCAACATCCAGGCGATAACAGGCATCCCGGTGAGGCGGCCATCTTTTGATGATTTCGCAAAATTGAGCAGCGGTTTTACTTTTTTCTTGAACTGGCTGTGCAGAATCTTGGGATCAGCGCCAATCATCCGTCGTTCGGCTTCATAAGAGCAGACGGTGGCAATCGCATTGGGAACTGCGTTCCAGGCGGAAAATACCAGCGTTTTGGTCAGGCTGCCTTTGTTGCCATATACCCCGCCAGGCATTATGTAAGGTAATGAAGGGGGCATCCACAAAAGCTGCCACATACCTTTATCCAGCGTGTCTTCAAACAGCATCCGCATACGTGGGTTTGCAGCATCCAACGGTTTGTAGCGCTCCAGTTTCGCCTTCGTCAGTAACTGAGGTTTTGCTGATTTGACGAGTTTACGCAACGCATCGGAAGGGGATTCCAGTGACTTGTCCATGAGGGTACGTAACTCGTAATGCTTTAGGAAATTGAAAAGGTAAGGCATCGATTTCCAGTATTCGAGAATATCGCGGGCTTGCACTTCCATTGCGACGCCATCAACGGCAGCAGCGTGATGAAGGTCGGCGGGCGTAATCATTGCCGGTTGCAAGACTTCTTTCGTCATTGCATCCAGCTTTTGGGTCATTGTTACCCGCTCAGTTCGGCACATGACCTGTAATAAAGCGTGTTCCAGCGCTTTTTTCGTCTCTGCTGCGTTTACTGTGGCGTGCAATGCGGTACGGTGATCGAGCAAATGTTGCTGAATATCCTTGATTTGACTGTCATCGTTGTACAAAAACTGCAATGTGCGGATAAAGTCGGCGTAGTGGTTATCCTCTTCGCTTTCCTGATCGAGGGTGAACATTTTATACGGAGTCGCGGAGAGTAAGAGCACGCGTACGTCGGGGTGTTCAAAGAGTGCTTTTGCCAGCAGTGCGGCTTCATCATCACCATCGAGTAAGGTTTTAAACTTCTGAAATTCATCAAGGATAACTAGATCAGGCTGCAGCGCGGATAAGCACACAGTAGCCAGTTTGCTTCTGAGTTTACCGATCAGGGTGTAGCGCAGTTCAGAATCGTGCGTCTCGTTGTCATCGGCGAAACGCTCACACCCCTCTTTGAGCTGAGCGTACAGTTCGGCATCGTTTAACACCTTGCTACGAAAATCTTTTGCCAGTTCCCTGTCAATGTCGTCGACAGAAAGCTGGTCAACCGTGGAATGCCAGCCAGACCGGCCTGCTGCTGCCTGTAGCAGGTTAAGCATACCTAGGCGTAAACGTTCACGATTCTCGCCTTTTGCCAACGGCAAATCGTACAAAATGCGATATAGGATCGCGCGCTCTTCTTTATGACCGCCACGGCTGCGGGTGTGATCGAGGGCGGTGTTTGGCGTCAGGCTGATAAAATTGATTCTGTTTTTTCGCAGAGACCGTACCTGTATTGGCAGGAATGTCAGGCGCGTTGAGTGCGAAAATTGTTTCTCATTGCTGACATTCAGGCGCTTAATATTCTGCGCCGCGATAGCCGAATTTGAGCATATATAAATGATGTCGATACTGCCGATTTTATCCTGTAAATGATCGATGGTTTTGGCGATGATGCCGCGGGCAACCATCGTTTTTCCCAGACCAACTTCATCGGCTACCAGAAAGCGATTTTGCTGTTTATCACCGTAAAATTGCTGAAAAACATAATTCACGGTGCGTTGCTGAAAATCTTTCAATCCCGTGAGCGGGGCGATAATACTGGGGGGCTTATCGGCCATTTCGTCCTCCCATGGCTGATTCAAATACGGCCCACAGAGCGAGAAAATCTTGCGGAATCATGTCGCTTTGCCCTTTGCGCATATTGTCAATCAGCGCTGCGATATCGTTTAAACGCTCGGGCTCACGGCTATAGATACGTGTCAGCTCTTCCAGCACGGCGAAATCCTCTCCACTGGCAAGTCCGGTAAAGAAATTGCCATCGCTAAAGGCATTTTCAGCAAAGAAGGATTGCTGCCCCGTCTCGTCTATCAACATCAACAGATAACGCAGAAAATCCTGCTTCTGCATGCTGCTTTGCAAAATCATTGCGTGGCGATCGGGGGGCAAGGCATCAATCGGCAGATTAAGGACGAACCTGACCGATACATCGGGGTGCGATGTTTTAAGTGAAAACGCTGTTAGCCCGGTAATGGCTGGGACTGAAAACTCACCGAGTGCTCTTTTATTCCCATCGGCCGGTTCCAACAGGTTGCAGCAAAATCCTGCTGATACCGTCACGGGCCACGCAGTTGCCTGCACAATACCAGTTAACTCAGGAATTTCACCAACGAGCCACAATGCCCAGCTTTGGTCGTTTTCACCGGGGTGGCAGTGAAGACTCAATGTAGCATCGGCGAGCAACGCACGTGCTTGTTCAACGTGGGATTCGGCTTCATCACGCAGTGGGTCGGGCTTAAACGTCTGTGCAGGGTCGAAATCTTGCAGATAGCTTTCCATCCCGTCACTGCTCAGAAGGTCATCAATGGTGCCCGTGTTCTTTTTCTTGCCCTTGAGCGAGACTAAAATTTCGCAGTTCGTTTTCCCCAACAGCGCCGCGCTGGTGGCGTTTGCCGAACCCAGCACCAACTCGTTATCTTTGCCATTTTCAAACAGATACGCTTTGGCATGCAGGCCGGAGGCAATGATTTCGTCTGGGGTGCTCTCGTCTGATACCTGCTCTTCTGCTGCATCGTCAAGGTGAAGCTGGCGCGCGAAAAGGCTACGAGTTTCTTCACTCAGGGCAAGCAAGGTATCCGGGCGTGAAATCAGTGCATCGGCTTGCTGGCAATGCTCCACGATGTGCTGCAGTGCCTCGTCGGTGCAAAACGGTGAGATAATCACCGCACGATCCGCTTCGGGAGGATGCCAGTCGTAACCTTCCCCGGGCAGGAAAAATGCGACCTCATCAAAGCCAGCGGGACAATCCCATTCAACGTACTGCATTTCATCTGCAAAGCGCTGCGCCTGCGTCCGGCGATGTTTCGCCATTTTTCCCGTCGCCCGTTTGGGTAGTACGGAGAATAAATGCACTACTGCTTTATTGGCACTTTGCTTACGTTTACCGGGATAGCCGTCCAGCTGCAAGGAGAGGTCCCAGGACGAATCGGTGGTTAAATTTCGGCTCAGTACCACTAACCGATACATCACCTCGTCCGTTTCAGGGTTGATAAAGCGGATCGCCCAAATTTTTGGATGAAAGACCCCGCGACCTTTGGCTTTTGATTCAACAATCATCTCTTCAAGCAAGCCGAACAAGGGGTTGGGCTTGAGCTTTACGGGGACTTGAATGCGCCCTTTTTGGACGTACACCGTGATACGTTCGGAATAACGACGAATGGCTTCAAAAATGGATAGCGGATCCTGAGCGCGATTACTATCGGTCGCCGTGAAAGCCAAATAGACAGGTGCCTGCAGTAAAAATGCCGGATCGAGTGAGAAGCTGGTGGCGATGGCTTCGTCAAACACCATGCCGGGCGGAGAGGTCAGCGCCGAAGTATATAAGCTGCGATTGTTGGGGCTTAGCATTCTTCTCTCCTGAGGCCGTGCGCCAGATCGTTAAGAAATATCTGGACGTTATGCCAGCGGTAGACGAGATGCAGGGTTCCGGCATGGCCACTCCATTGCTCCAGTGCGCGTCTGTTTTTAAAGCGCGAGCGCGGGCCTTTGAGGGCCATTTCGCGGGCACGGATAAGTGAACTGGCTTCTTTACTGGTGAGTAATGTCGCGGGGGACTGTCGGATAAGAGCAATCCACTGTTCCACAAAGCGGCGGGTTATCAGGCTAATGCTATAGCCCGGTCCGACTATGAGCTCCCACATACGGTCGAGCGACCAGGTACCGATTTCCTTGCGGGGTAGTGCGGTAAACCAGTCGACGAAGTTGTCATTGTGTTGAGATAGAAGGTCGTTATCGGAACGCTCTTTGGCGAGCAAATAGTTATAAAGCAGGGCTGCGCCGTGCATCGTATAAGAAAAAAGCCGCGCGTGAGTTAGCAGTTCCTTGAGAGCGTCTGGGAATCTCGCGTAATCCGGGTGTTCCCACGGAGAACTCACATCTGCTGGTTCGCTATGTAGCGTCAGCCAGGCCAGCAAACTGCCTTCGCATGACGATTGAATACGGTCGCTAAGAAAACTGGCTTCCTGGCGTGTTAGTACAAACGTTGCCTTATTAGGAAAGTTTGGCGGTGGTGTAGGCAGGCTGGAGTGCCAGCTCTGTGCTGGTTGATACAAACTTGTGTCGCCTATATCGCCACGATTTTTTTCCTGATATTCCCGCTCACTGTTTTCCATGCGTGAGCTATAGAGTTCATCCACTCGCCGATGATATTCTTCCTGCGACCACAGGCTCTTGCGAATACCCCAACGCCTCAGACCTGCCCAGTAAACGGAACTGGGCAGGCGTTTAAGCTTTTCGCGTGAATTTTTACCAAATGTACCGGTTGAATCTTCTTCTAGCTGGGAAAGGGTGATAATTAACGCTCGTTCGTCACGGTCGGCCTGGGTGCCAAAGTTTGCTGCGGATATTCGTTTATTTTCTAGGCGTTGATAGATCCAAGGAACAAAAAGCATATAGCGTAAACGGGTCTGAATAGTGCTAGTGCCTGGAAATAGCTGCTCAGCAAAACTATCTCTGATAGCGCCAATTCCCAACTCATCACGGCTCTCTTTTTGCTGAAAGAGCGCAAGAATATTTAACGTTTTGGCCTGTGCGTCTGCATCATGATCAAGCCAACCTAGCGCTGATGCCATACCTATTTCCTTGGTTAAATTTATTATCTGCTGCGTGTTTGCGCATACATTTCGAACAGTTTGTTAATCGCCAGCTCTAGACAGATACAAGTATTTCTTAGGGAACCAATATGTACTCACTGTGTTTTACCTCGCTACCGCTTCCGCCACCGAGAGGCGGTAACGCGGCCTTCGCATCAGGCTGACGGGGTTTCAAGCGCGGGCAGGGCTAACTGTGCAAGTTGCGACTGGATAAGGGTCAGTTTTTGCTGGCTATCACGAATAGCGTGGCTTTTCCCCTCCAGCTCAGTGATAACCTGTTTCATATTTTGGATCTGCGGTGCAAAAAAGGCGAACATTTTTTCATCTGATATCAGCACGTCATAGATATCTTTAAACGGCTCTTTAATGATTTTCGCCAGTGAGGCTTTCACTTCTTCCAGCTCACGCTCCCGCTCGTGCGCTTTATAGGCATCCCACAGATCGGAGCCAATCGTAAACGCTGCACCCGCTGGGCCCGCCCATTTGGCAATGCCTCCGGCCAGTTTGGTGGCCTGCCAGGGTTTAAATTTATAGACATATCCCGTTAATTTGCCAATCGTATCGCGTGCGGCAAAAATGGTCGTTTTGAGCGTCGCCGGGCTAATTTTCGATACACCCTTAAAGGCCCCACCCAAAGAGCGAAATGTCCCTTCACCAAGGCCGCTTAAAAAGCTCTCACTGGAGTTCAACTGACGGATGATATCATCTGACAAACGCTGCGTGACCGCTGTCGACTGATCAAAAAAGCGATCGACAGATAGCTTAATCCGCAGGTGAAGCTTAAAGCCAACCCCCTCTTCCGTATATCCCAGTTCATCGTCCATAAATGGGCGAATATCTTCCAGGCTGAGTGGACGCAACTGGCCCATAAGCTGTTTTTCCATCAGGTTCAGCTCTTGAAATAACTCACTGGCTAGTTGCTTAACCTCCGTGCGGCTCTGCTTGATATCGTTACTAAAACGGCGCGCATCCTCGTCATTTTTCTTAGCAAACGTATTCAGTTCATCAAGCTGTAAACGGGCCTGCGTGACGCGCTGAGTGACTATGTCTTTCACTACGTCCATGCCGGTTTTCGCCAACAGTACTTCGGGTACATTGGCTTTCAGAATATCGGTAGCGGTGTTTTTAAGATCGTTAATGCGAGAGCGGCTTTCGTAATGTTCAGGTTTGCTGAACCAGAACGGCAGGCCGCGACCGTTTGGATTTGAGGCAATACAGACAATATTCAACCGCTCGCATTCCGCCGCGTTAAGATTAGCGGCGCGCTGTAATTTACCTTTCAGATTCTCTTTTTTAATTGCCGCCTGCTCGTCAAACAGTACCTGATTAGTCAGGTTAGTCACTTCATCCATTTTATTGATAACAAAGATGGTTGAAGATAGTTTATTCAGGTCACGCAAAACCCATTTTACGATGTCGGTGTGGCTATCTTTGAGCGGATTGGTGGCATCAACCACGTAAAAAATCAGATGTGCTTCAGAAATATAGCGCTTGGTCAGGTCTTCATACATCACCAGTTTACCGTCAACTTCACGCTCTTTGTCGCCAAACAGCCCCGGCGTATCGACAATTTCACATTGTCCTGGCAGGCCTTCCGGTTTATAAATACTTAACTGGTCGGAGGACTCATCCATGGAGATATTCATGTCTTCCATGATTTTACCCAGCCAGGCGGCAATAACGCTGGTCTTGCCGTCGGAAAATGCCCCCAACAGCGCGATACGTAGGACATCTGATTCGACGGCGGTAATTGCTGAGGTGATTTTTTGCAGATCGTCGCCAATATCGATCTCTAACTCACCCAACGTTTCTAGCATGCCGCGCAATTGCAATAGCGAATCAATGGCTGCCATTTTCTCAATACTGAACTGTTTGAATTGTTCCATAAGGCATCTTCTCTAGTTGATTTTTTAATCTTGTAACTCGGGTAATTTGCGCTTCAAAAATGGTAATCGGCTGTTGCAAGGCGTTCTGCATATCATTCACTTTTTTCAGCAAGCTGCCCTGTAGTTCTTTATCTATGGCAGCGACCAGTTTGCAGGCTTCGTCGGTCACGCCTTCTAAGGCTTTCTCCCTCGCGTTCTCCAGCCTGTCGCGTACTTTTCCCTGCGCTTTGCGAATTTTTGACGATTTACTGGTAAAAAAGCCGACCACCGTCATCACCACGCCCACCAGCGCCCCTGCAATGGCACCAATCGCCGTACCAATCACCGGGAATGCGCTACCAATCGTGCCGCCCGTCATCGCATAGCTGCCAATTTTGAAGGCCATTGAGCCGAAATCGCCCAACCCCAGGTCGTAACCCAGCACCATATCACTGCCAAAATCAATGCCGCCGCTACGTTCAAAACTGACGCGTTGCTGAAACTCCACATGCTTGATATCTTCTAGCAGACGTCCCACCGCCTGAAGCATCTGCTGCTGCAATACATCCACGGCTTTTTCTGTATCCTTAAGCATCTCTTCCTCAACACTGATGCGTCGCTTTTTAAACTCGCGCTGAATATGTTGAGAAATCGCGTCGCTATCGCCGAAATCGTCTTCGACGATAGTGTCACTGGCCTCCGCCAACTCGTTAAAAAAGGTATTCCAGCGGTTACGACGGTTATTCATGATGCGGCGTTTAAACTCCGCAATTGCATTACTAAACGCAACCCGGCATTTTTCAAACCCTGGCTCCGTCCCTTGCAGAAAGCTTCGGTGGCTGGCTAACTGTTCTTCCAGCACCTGTAAATATTGCCCCAGCGTCTCACGGACTTTGCCTTTGTTGCTTTCGACAATATCCTCACGGAAGGTAGCAACCTTATATCTGATCGTTTGGGCTACGGCATCAATCTGGCTAAATGCCCGCATTTCCTGACGGGTGGGGAACACGTCAAAGAACTCCTGTTGGGATACCGCCAGATTATGATCCCGGGAAGGATGAATGGTTGTGCTTTGCGTACTGTCGTCATACGCCATCGCCGAAAATGACAGTAGCCCTTGAATGCAATGCCCCTTCAGCAGCACCTCCGGTCCTAAGATCGGAGTTAGAACCTCAATGGTCTGGCTTAGCGCGTCGCCTGTGCCGCCTTGTTGGGCGAGATCCAGACGATCCTCTTCAAACTCATAGGCCTCGGAAAAACCGCGAACGTTGACCAGCGGATAAACCTGTGTGCCATATTCTAGGTAAGACTTAATCTTTTCTGCAGTCGCTGTTTCGGGTTTTTTGTTGGTACCATTGACGTAAACCACCATATGCGCTTGCGCAATAGCTTCTTTAACCAGATGAACGTAGCGGCTCTCATTGCCTTCAATACCCGGTACGTCAATCAGTTGGAAGACTTTATCGTCGATATGTAAGGTATAGTGGGTGTTGCCTTTGGTAAAGTCTGATTCGCCAGTACCAATAATTAAGCCATCGACGCGCTTTGCCGTATTTTTTAAGTGTTCGGTCTTAATGACTGACTGGATAATTCGCGACAAACTTTGATCCAGCAACTGCTGAAGATTGAGCGCCGATTTACGCTCGCTGAGACGGGCATCAGCCAGCCGTTCAGCGCTATCCTCAGCAAGATCCAGTGCGTCACTCATCCTAAGTGCCCCGCCAGCAGATTTATCAGTACTACCGCGCCGGCGCCAACGATCAAACTAACAATGGCGGTGGAAAACAGCGTGATACGTGCTTTACTGCTGGTTTGCTGTTGCAAAATTTGCAGACGCGACTGGCTTTCATTTTGTTCCAGCAACTGGCGTGATTTACTTGCTTCCTCTTCCATTTTTAGCCGTAAGGCACTTTCATTGGCGATGATTTGCTGCAGGCGCATGGCGGAAAAACTGATGGTACTAATTTTATCGACCACATCGCTGTAAACCCGCCCTAAATCAATGCGTAATTGCGTTAAGTTCTCGCGCAGTTCATGCTCGGCTTTTTGTAGATCGTTTTGATTATTTTGCAGCAATTGTCGGCGGGAGGTTTCATCAAACACTATCCGCAGAGACTCTATAATAGTACTTTTGCCCGCGTTGGTTTCGCCAAAAAACGCGAGGGTAAATTTATCCCACTCGGCATGTTGCTGCAGGTAGGCAACCTTCTGGTTGAAGGTATCCTGCAGAATCTGCAGTTGCGCCGTCATCGCATTAAGCTGCTTTTTGCCATCTTCGTTCTCGACATGAAGTCCTGCAATGTCAGCTAATGTTTGCTCAATGTTACGTCCTACGTCGGCATAAAGCCGGTTGAAGTCCTCAGCGGTATTCATTTTAAATCTCATTAATGTTCTATCTTCGCCGGTTCGCTCAGACACATAGTCTCCCCCGGCAGGCTTGTGCAATATTACTTAACTTGAAGACAATCTTATCGTTGTAGCAAAAGTAAAACCATTTCAACGGAAAGTTAATGTGCCAGTACCTAGCTCAGGTCAATGTGCATTTTCAGGCCCTTCACATAATCGAATATAATCATCATCTTACGGTGTTGGTGCTATCATCCTGCTGCTATCATGATGTTACATCAGGGGATGTGGCCGATCTCGTGCCAGTCGCTGTGGATCGTAACTGAACCATTGCCCCTATTTTGCGCAAATAATGTTACAGGTGTGACAGAATGTCTGGAGTATCATCGTCTAACGCGTCGTTAAAACTAAGAAGCTACACTTGAAGTGGCATACCCATGGCGATAGCAAAGATCGTGCATCACACAGGCCTGACGAAAGCGTAGCGAGATGTCGGAAACACCAAGACTGTGTTTAAAAGCCACTCGTGAAGGAATGGAACAGTTTAATTCCGCCGCTTGGCCGCCAAGAATAGCTTCCGTCACGACAGGAGAGGGATAGGAGGCGAAAGTCACTGGGGCTTCGGTTTCTTCAGGCTGAGCCAGATCCGGATAGACGTTTTCCGCTAGTCCGCCTACGATGGCGTGACATCCCATCACCAGCAGGGCAATCGTCGCACACAGCAGTAATACCGCTCCACAATGTTAACTGACCAGTTCAATTTCACAGGCATGGCATTTCCTGTTTACCGATTATATTAACCAAAAATCGTGGATAAAACGGAACGGCTTTACTGAGATTATCGTAGTTGAAGTTGTGAAAACTGAGAAGCGAGCAAATTTACGAATCGGTACGACCGATAGCCCTGACAGTCGCGCTTGTTTGGGCCGCCCTTGCCCCGAAACCATCGAGTTGATTATGAATGAACAAGCTCTTTATCCACTCATGGAGTGAGTCGAGCAACGTTTAACCACGCGATGCTGTGATATGGTTTATCATCCAATTTTTCACTTCACTTTCCAGCCAGCGAGAACTGCTGCCAAGTTTGATAGGCTTAGGAAACTTGTTTTTGCCGATGAGCTTGTAAAACCATTTGTCACTCATGCCGGTAAATCTGGTGATGAAAAACATATCCACCAGCTTATCGTTCATCATGTCAAGTTCGATGCGTTTATTCATGACGTTTTCTCTCTGTCTTAAGTTAAAAGAAAGACGGGAGCACCAGCTATAACTGTTTGATTGGTATTGAAATCAGGAGATGGCTGTGTACTCTGTCATGAGATAAGTCAGGAATATAAAAAAATACCGATTCGGTAGAACAGGGGCCGCCATTATCGACAGCCCGTAGCATTAATTGTTACTGCATCCGAATGAGCGCTCACCATTGCCATACTGTTTGGTGTAGTGCTTGGCGAGATAACTGGCCCGCTCTATCACAGCAGTACGTTGATTAAAATAATCAGCACTGTTGATATCTACCCAGAGAGCAGGATTGTCAGGGAAATGAGCCAACGTAGCATTTTCTGGAAAACCTACACGAAGCGCACTGCACCATGCCTGTTTGATCAGTCCTGCCAATGTTGATGAAGATTGATAATCACCCAGGCTATGCCATCTGTCTTTGTTCAGTAGCAGCAACAGGTGATAGTGTTTTTTACCATTGAGTTCACCGACCTCTTTGACCCAGACATAGCGAAGGGTGCAGGGGTGAATCCTTCTCCCCTCACGCTGTTTACCAATAACGGCGTATTTTATTTTAGCTTTGAGGGACTCTATAAAGCGGGATATCACGGCAGCATCGGTATCTGCCGTATCATTCGGTAACCGGAGATCAACCCGTACTGCTAATGTTCTGGGGTGCTCTGACAACGCATTGTTGAGGGTATTTTCGATACGACTAAGGTAATGTTGGTTATGTGAATACACGATAGTGCTCCTCTGACTGTGAATGTTTCATACCGTGAGTCAGAGTGATAAAAATTTATTGATACCGATCTTTTCTGATCAAACAGGGTAAGCCAGTTGACAGGAGATAGAGGTAGATACTACGACTTGATTTTATTTGGCTGGGAATGAATCAGACAGGGAAAGACCAATACAGTATTGTGGCTGATAGGAGGTAGGCATTCTCAGTTCTTCAGGCGGTGGGTTACTCTGGTATCGAAGTAGGCCTGCAAGCTTGAGGTATCACGGGTATATCAATTGTCAGGTTAGATAATCATTGGCATATACCACATACACCATTGATGGAGAGTATTCAAGGTACATCCCTATCAATATCTTTGCCTACTGCAGGAGGTAACATACTTCTGTATATATATTACCAATCCGACAGGCGTGATAGGGGATGGCTTTAGTCTATTTGAAAACCTTTCTGCATACCTGCATTCTTTTTACTTCCATCACTCTGGAGTTACGACTTCAGATAAAAGGCCGCTCCATGTAGTTAGACCTCTAAAATTATGGGTGATGAGATTATTATCTTCATCAAAGAATTGTCCTTATGGCTAATATAAAAAATTAGAATGTAACTCGCTATGCCATGCATGGAAAATTCAAGGTGTAGAATGAGTAAATCATCTTATTCTTCTTTGAATGTGTGTCAAAGGCGGCTTCTTTTCCTTTCTAGTATTTGTAAATCACAAATGGAACACCACTAGCCTTAACGAAGGCGCTAGTATGCGCCTTTTCAGTATATGTTAACCAAAAAATTGATTAGTTTAAAAATCTCATTAGATAGCGATAACATTTTTTATTATGCAATCTGGTGCAGTAAAGATAAAAACGACACTATCGACATACAGGCACTCAACTCCTCTAACAAGTTCACGACACAGAATGGCATAAACATAGCTAAAATGACACGCTTTAGCAGGATTATTCAGAATTAAACAAGTAAAAAGACAACTGTAAAACCAAGTAAAAACCACAATAAAACAGTAAATTAACAACAAAATTATCTTGATAATACTACAAGATCAATTTTTATAATTTCATTTAAACCATTATCGTGCTATATATAAACTACATAGTAGTTTAAATTTTTTCGGGGGGTATATGGCAGTAAGAGATGGTAGTGGTAATCCGATACAGAAAGTTGACCTCAGGGTTGGTCAATTTTATACGAGGTACTTGCGGTCATTCCAAGATGTTACGCTTGGCGTCTTTAATGAACAGAGTGCAGAAAGTTGTCAGAATGTGGTTAATTCTGCTATCAAGAATTATTTCTCTGATAAAAGTCAAGCGAATGATTTTTTGCAAGGTATGTATGAGGCATGCGGAGAAAACATCCTCAGCCGGGATGAATTTAACTGGTTAGAAAGGGATCCTCGGGCAACATTCTACATATGGGTCTATTTATGTGATGTCAGTGATAAACATCTTGGAATTGATCCAAATGAGGAGGGGAACTGGTATCGGCGTCTAGATTTAAGTTTGTCACCTTCAAGTCATAATGAACGTTTGAATCTCATTATTAGTTTATTTGATCTCATACCTGTCTATCCACCTGCTAAAAAAGGTGTAAAGAGACGTTTATTGGAGAATATAAAGAACAAATGGAAAGGAATTCTTAATGGTCCAAAACCGCTTAAATGGCTACCTCCTGATGACAAAGAGGGATGTCAGTGGGTATGGGAAAAATTAAGAGGGAGAGAAAGAAGTAACTCCTATATTGAGAGCCTCATCCCCGAACTTAGGAGATTAGAGTTTTGGTTTACTCCATTGAGTCCTGAAGAATGTTACCTTGCAGCTGTTGCAGCTTTCGACTCATGGGGTACTCAACATCTAGACAGTAAAAAATTATTTTTACTGAATCTTAATAAAGCGTGGAATCAACGTAAGCTTCGTCAGTCCCGCACCGATAAAAAAGCACTTAACAGCTACCTTCGCAATCAAACAAAATCACGACTGGATGAGTTGGCAGAGTATTACGGTATGCGCATCAGTGATGTTCTGGAAAAACTCATTAACGATCATTACTTGAAAAAAATATCAAAAGATGAGTAATGAAAAAGTCTCATTTCTTACGGACTTATCGCTAATGTGGTAACAGTAAATTAACAATCAAAGAAAACTCAGATCTATACTACCCCCATGAGTACACTGACAGATATCTCTCTTTCTGTCAGTGTCACCAATCCGCATGGTTAAAAGCAATTTCTAGCTCCTAATTGAATGAAATCGTTAAGTTGCAGTATAAGGCATATGTCGTAATTCAGTAAAAAAATAAAATATATCAGTTAATTGTAAAATCACGCCAGTGACTTTATTAATATGCCAAGTTGGTCGGCCAACTGTCGTTTTTCCTACCCAGGCAAGCTATGCCTGTTGTTAATAAGCGGTAGTATACGTATCTTTTTGACATCTCCTGTCATTTCTAGCCCTTTAAGTACAAAAAACAACCATTATCAGTGACATATCCGTGCAGTTGCGTCCTTTACAGTGTCGGTTCTCCACCTTCATGACTGAGGACCGATAATGACTGTATACCGCTATGACCCTGACCTGGCGCTGCTGGGACGGTGCAGTAACGAAGAGCTACAGTTGCTGGTTTCTATTCTGACCACCGATACCCGTGACGGAGAAACCCGCTGGACAGAGAGCCTGACCAGCACGCCGGAATACCGTCTGCTGGCACCTGACCACTGCCGTTACTGGATGCAGATTGCTGCCGAGCTCCAACGCTATGGGGCCAACACCCTGGTGAGTCTGGTCCGTTTTGGCCAGGGCGTGCCCTACCGGGAAATCCTCGGTGATGTCTGTGACCGGCTTGATGTTAATTACAATAAAAACAGCACCACAGAGACTATCGAACTCAGCCTGTTGATGAAAGTCCTGGAAAAAAGCCTGGATAACATGTCACCAGATGAGTTGGTATCACTCTCCCGCAACATGCAACTGGACCTGACCAGCCCGACCCCGCAACTCATCCTGATTGCGGTGCAGGCTGCTATCCGTACCTCTTCCCTGGCGGCCCTTGAACTGGCGACAGCGCTGTCTGCCAGTGTCATCACCTCGCTGGGGGGGATTGCCACCTGGGGCACTGTCGTGGTCGCCTCTCGAGCACTGTCCGTGCTGGCTGGCCCGGTGGCCCTGGCCCTGAGCTCTGCCTGGATGATTTCCGATATTGCCGGTCCGGCTTACCGGGTCACCATTCCCGCCTGCATTGTCGTCGCCTGGCTGCGACAGCGGCACCTTTCCCATTAATCATCGTCTCTGCTTCCTTTTGGGGCAGGTTTTATTCGCAGGGAGCATTGATCATGCCTGAACAGGAACATCGTTATGACCGGCTTGCCAGCCGCCTGGCCATTCTGGTCAGCAGGCTCTTTATGGGCGAATCACTCAGTGCCCGGCAGCTTGCTCAGGAATTCGGTGTTTCTGAGCGGACTGTACAGCGTGACCTGCGTGAACGTCTACGGTATCTCGATCTGGAATATACCGACGGAAGTTTTCGCCTCCAGGATGCGCGGGGGCCTTTCCGTACTGATCAGGATATTCTCCGCTTTGCCCGTATCACCAGTGTGGCACAGTATTTTCCGGCACTGGATCCCAAGCTGCTGTCAGTGCTGCTTGATTCGGGTCAGGGCGCACCGTGCGTCATCTGGAATACACCACCGCGTCAGGTACCCTCCCTGTTCGGCGGCTTTCAGGTTATCACCCAGGCGATTATCCGTAACAGACGCATTCACTTCCTGCATCACGGTCATCATCAATCCGCTGTGGCTCCCTATCGTCTTATCTGCTTTGACGGCGAGTGGTACCTCGCCGCTCTGGTCAAGGAGCACATCCAGGTATTCACGCTCTCCGCCATCACCGACGTGGCGATGACCATCAGTAGTTTTAGCCGCCAGAAAAACGTCAACCGAATCTTTCAGGACGCGCGTTTTATTCAGGCTTTACCGCATTTTCAGTTTATCAGCGGTCTCATTCGCGAATGAGACCGCTTTACCCGTCCGTCCGGACATATGATTTTTCAAATAAATAAAGGAGTTAAACATGAAGATAACCTCACTGGGCAGCTTGTTACTGGTCAGCATACTGATACCGACTCTTGTGCAGGCTTTTGGCAATAACAAGACCTGGGTCAGGGGATGGGGGCAGGGGCACTCTGAGTTCATCATCCTGGGTAAGGGGCAATCGCAGTTGTACCTGGCCTGTGAGGACACGGGCTCTGAGCCCGTCACCCTCATCTTTACTGACGTTAACGGGCATGAAGTCAGTATGGATAGCGGAAAACAGCTGTTAATCAAAATCGATGATGAAGAGCCGGCAGACATCAGTGGGACCAACAGTCGGTTTGGTGCCAACAACATTCTCTGGGCCTGGGAGCACTTGCGAACCGGTAAACAGGTGGTTGTCTCCGGCGAGGGCGTTCGTCCGGCAACCTTCACACTGAACGAGGCGGGGAAGGTACTGCCGAAATTTGGCACACACGGATGTGTACCGAAGTTTGACCTGTAGACAAGGGCGCTTTTCGCCACTCGTCGTACTGACACTTTTTTGACTGACACAACGCAAGGAAACACGGAATGAAAGAAATCACCACACTCAGCCAGCGTCTGAATACGCCTACCCTGCATTTTGTCCTGCTCAGCATTGTGACCTTTGGGGTATGGCCACTGTTGTGGCTACACAAAAAGCAGGAAATTATCAGCGACACCACCGGCTATCCAATTTGTGGGAATGTATTCATCATCTGGCTAGCGGTCTGCTTCGGTATCAGCCGCCAGATGGCCTCTATGGCATCACCCGATATGTATGGATACGACCTGACCAGCGATGCCTTGCTGACGCTGAGCATGCTGTTGTCGCTGGCGTGTAGCGTGATGTATATCGTCTGGGCGTTTAAGGCCAGGACAGCACTGCGCCACTACGCGCTGAATACTTTCCGCTTCGACCTGAAAATGAACGCTTTTTACACCGTAGTGTTCAATGTGTTCTATATCACGTACTGCATCAACGATATGCCTCAGGCGCTGGCAAAACACCAGATTATTTATGGCCGGGCACAACAATCACAAGTAGGCCCGTCGCAGGAATAATTCTCTCGGCTATTTCGCTTCTTTTCATCACTGGACGCATCAGCGCGTGCGTCCCTACTTCCCTTCTGTATTTCCTTCTATGCTGGCGGTCATCGCCGCCTGACGCTCCAGAGAACCCCAATCATGACATTCCTGAAAATACTGGTGACCACACTGGGCCAGGTTCTGAACTGGTGTGCCAGTAACCGGGCGCAACAGTTTGTGGAAACACAGTTTCGGCTGGCAGGTTACGATGAGGATGATATCGCTACCGCCAGAGAAGCCGTCAGCTTGCTTACTGCCGCCTTTATTACCGCTCTGATGAACCTGACACTACAAATTCTTTCCCACTTTTAAGCCTGTTTCTACCGGATGACTACGGCAGGTATCTGCATATATAACGCCATTTAATCTGATACGTCAGCCCTCACGGACTGGCGTTTTTTTATTCTTGGAGTCCGTAAATGACCAATATTTCGTCTAACACTTCAACTACAACATTGATCACCACACAACCCTCGTTAGCTGCAGCTCTTGTGCCTGATAAATTACGCACGCGCTTCTGGCCGCAGCACTTCGGCAGCATACCGCAATGGCCCATTCTGGAATCTCACGTCTTTGGCTGGATGGATCGTCTGTGCACTGATTACAACGGGGGATCCTGGAATTTTTATACGCTGAGAAACGGCGGTGCCTTTATGGCTCCAGAAAGCGATGAGCGATGGTCACTGTTTAATGGCATGAATGGTAATGGTGCCGGAATGAGTGCTGAGGCTGCCGGTATCGCTGTTTGCCTGCTGACCTACAGCCACCACGCTTGCCGTACCGCAAGCGAAGCCATGACCGAACACTTCTACCGCCTCAGAGCATATGCGCTTTCACATGCCGAGATCAACGCCATTATGTACATCATCGACTGAACACGGAGGTTAACATCACCATGAATTCAATCACTTTATCGCCTATTGCTGATGAGATGCCGCCCGCAGCCAGACGGGCCATTAAGCGCGCCATCACCCTGTTGGAACAACAACTGCGTGAACCCGGTGCTGTCTTTACCTCAACAACAGTCGTTCGTGACTGGTTGCGCTTGCAAATGACCCCGCTGACTCGCGAAGAGTTTACGGTGCTCTTTCTAGACAATCAAAACCGCCTGATTGCTCACGAAACCCTCTTCAAGGGAACGATCAACAGTACCCACGTCCATCCGCGTGAAGTGGTCAAAGCGGCGTTGAAGCATAACGCCGCCGCTGTGCTTCTAGCGCACAATCACCCCTCCGGTGAAACTGAACCCAGTCAGGCTGACAGGCAGATCACCGACAGGCTGGTCAATGTGCTGGGATTGGTTGATGTGAAAGTGCTGGATCACTTCATTGTTGGCGGTCTGGATATCATGTCCTTTGCCGAACGCGGCTGGTTACCTGGCTGATAGCCGCTTTCTTTCACTCTTTCCCCTTCCTCGTGTTTGTAAGATCCCATGTTCAAGGAGTACCTCTATGGGCTGGCTATTTTCACACCACTCCCGCCGTGAACTGATCGCGGCATTGATCATGACCGACGACACCGAAAACTATCATTAACGCCACTACCCGCAGCCGGGTGTAATAAAGGAGAGGAGCCGATGACTGCGACAATACCGGTTTTGCGTTTTGGCCTGCAATGCAGTTCGGCCCATATCACTGAAGACGATAATGCGGTGTTGTACCTGATCTCACACTTTCAGGATGAGTTTAGCGACAGGGAATGGATCCACTTTTCGGGCACGGGTTATCTGCTCCGTTTAGATGCGTGGACCCATCCGGTATTGCAACTTAAACGGTTGGGACTCTCCAAAGCCTGCCGCCGTCTGGTTATCACCCTGATGAAACGACACCAACTGACTTATCTGCATATTGATGCCTTGGGCGAGGTTTTACCTGGCTTTACCACATTCGGTTGGTGATCCCTCCCTACATTATTCAACGCTTCATCCCCCTGCGTTACCCCATCATTTACCAAGGAAATTCCATCATGAACAGACAAGCTGCGCCTATGTCTGGCGTATTTCATTTTCTCCAACACCACACCGTTTCTTCGCAAGATTGGCATACCTTATGTCAGGCCATCACCCAAGTTTACCGGAAGATACGTAAGCAGCCTGATGCGTTAGGTTTAACCACCGTTCCGGTTATCTGTGAACACACTGGCAACCGCCCGTTGCGTTATGACGATAGTCTGGTTGGACTAGGTATGATCGGTTTTAACGGTGATCGAACTAACCACCAGGCTGGCGATCCGTTTTTGCTGTACCAGCGCCAAATACCTCATGCGCAGATACGCTGCGATACTCGGGGCTATCCCTACCAATGGCTGGTGATGTCCGCATTGTTACTGGCCAATACGCAGTGTCCCACTACCTGGACGATCGAGTCTGACGTACCACTGAAGCACTGGCGGAAGGTAGCCCATTGGCTAACTCATCACTGCCAGCTCCCGGTTTCTCCGCTGTGTTAAGGAACTGCCTTCATGAAAACCACCGACAAAACTCCTCATACCGTCTCGAACAACCTCGCCTTGAAGGAATATCAGCAATTGCTCGTCTGGTTGCTGAAGCACTGTTATGGATTGGAGCTCAACGATACGCCGTATCACGACGAACAGGCGATTGTTCAGCAGGTTGAGCATGGCGTCACGGTACGCGAAACCGTCAACGAACTGGTGGAGAAATTCGACCTGGTGCGCGTTGATCGCCCCGGCTTCAGCCTGATGGCACAAGACCCGCTGCTGAATGGTGCCGACCTGCTTCGTGCTCGAAGTGCATTGGGATTACGGAGCCCGGTAAACAAACGTCTCGTCTGACGCCATACCTTCACTTAACTGTCACCATCCAACACGCCAGCCTTAGTCGCTGGCGTTGTGCTTTTTAAGGATATCCAACGATGAAAAAAACCGTTCAAAACACAGCTAACACTAACGATGAAACACCCATCTGGGGCCTACATTGTGCTATCACTCCAAGATTAGGTGCCAGATTGGTGCAACAGGGCAACCACCTACATTTTCTGGCTGACCGTGCTGGTTTGGTTGGCACATTTGCTCCTGACGTTCTCCAAGCGCTTGATACCGCTTTTCCTATGCTGATTGAGCAGTTGGAGGCCCGGTTGCGTTCCGGTGAGCTCGATCAGCGTCGTCTGCATTGCGTCACTGTCCAGCACGCTGGCTTTACCTGTGAAGCGGATACGCTGGGCAGTTTTGGTTACGTGTATATCGTCATTTACCCGAATTAAGTATCAGCGTGATTAGGCCCCGTTAAGGGGCTTTACGCTCTTCAGGTTTACTGAGTATTTAATTACTGCGAGTTGCATTCCTGATTTACCTTTTCAAATTTCCCTCTCTTTTTTCTCAACTTATAATGCACCTACTACCAGGTGGGTATGCTTGCCATATATGGATATTTAACTATGCAAACAGAAGCTGAAGTCTTAACTGGTCATACCGAAATAATGTGTTCGACTAATATTGAACGCATTGTGACGGGACGTAACGCTGTACTAGAACGGATAGAAACTCTTATTCATCAACTGAATGATATCTCTCTTTTGGCATCTAGCGTGGGGGGCGGAGTGGTTGGTGACTGGGCGATGCGGCAGGGACATCGCTACGACAGTTGGTTGGTACAACCGATAGACAAAGCAATGCCTGCTATTACTCGTAATATTGATCGTAGTATCTGGCGTGACCTGATGCTGAAATCTGGCATGTTGGCTCTAATGGATGCCGAAGCTCGTGATCAGTGGTATAAAAATTTGGAAGAGGCTGACTTACCAGCTATCAGTGAGGAAAATATTCTCAGTACCTTTCAACAACTGCATCTGAATAAACAGGATGTATTCGAACGCGGTGTTATCAATATTTTCAAAGGACTATCATGGGAATATAAAACGAACAGTCCCTGTATGTTTGGCAAAAAAATCATTGTTAACAATCTGGTCACGCATAACCGATGGGGATTTAGTTTGAGCTGGGGTTGGCGGCGTGATCAGTTGGTTGATTTGGAGCGAATGTTGCACCTATTGGATGGTAAATCTGTTCCTGACAATCGAGCGGATATATCCGTACACCTGATGGAACATATCCGAGATAACCCTCGTCAGCAGAATTACGAGGATGAGTTCTTTAGTATCCGCTATTTTCAAAAAGGTACCGCGCATGTAATTTTCAAGCGCTTGGATCTGGTGGAGAAAATGAACGATATCGTGGCGAAGCACTATCCAGGGATGTTAGCTCGAGAAGAGTTTGCCCTCTATTCATTTTGAAGCGATAAGTGAGCCTGTTTACCGCATCAAAAATGGAGTAAAATCCGCAAGATCCACGAGTCATTCGTTGCTTGCTTTTTATACGAAAAGGAGCAAGCAAAAGCATTTGGGGGTGCTTATGGGGGTTACTTATTCATCCATATTAAATAATCCCTTTGGTATCATGGTATTAATGCTCTTATGCGACTCCTGTGATCTCCGCCAAAGCTCCCCTTTTTACGCTGATTCAGGTCTGTTTTTTATTAGCTCTACAGCACAAATAGAGCGTAACAAGTCAAATATGAAATCAACCGCGTAGAAAAGCAAAAGTGGAAGCAGAAAAGGTAAATAGCGTGGAAAAGTAGAAAACCATGATGCGTTGCCCTTTTTGCCGTAGCGGCACACACACCCGCACCAGCAGTTATTTAACCGAGCAGACCAAAGAAGCGTATTACCAGTGCCAGAATATCGACTGCTCCAGCATCTTTAAAACGCGGGAAAGTATTGAGCATGTGATTCGGCAACCGTTGCCACCCGAAACTATTTCGGCACCGCTACCACCGGAACAGCGAACGTTAAATCGTTATAATGGCAATAATCATCTGCATTAATTAATGACACCTGCCTCTATTTCCCTGGAGGCGGTTTTTTTCTTATCTTCATCTTGCCCTTTTGCGGTTTTTTCTCTGGCGTGCCTGCCATTTTTGCGCGTGCATGCACAGAGTGCATGATTTTGCATGCGTATACTGCGAGTGGTGAGCCTATCTCACCCCAGGGCTGGCGCGGCTTCAAGGCAGATATGCAACTGCATGAAAAGCGATACATGAAGCGGGCAGGCGAGGCGGGGATAGCATTGCGCGCTTGCCGTTAACATCAGGTCGAGTGTAGATATCTACAACTTGGAGCATGATTTGAGTATCCTACTCTGATATCGTTCTTTCGATGGCCTCAAGAGGGGGATAGCTAGCAAAGAAATCCTACCTCTCTATAGTTGGTTTTAGATACTTATATACAAGTTGGCTTAAAAATGATCAGTAGCGCAAAAAGAGGAAAAAACGAACGTCAGGGATTACATATGTGGCATCCTTACTATGCAGGTTACTCTGAATCCTTCGTTTTATCTGTCCTCAGTAAAGAAGAACTTGCGCCAAATGCTGTTGTATTGGATCCATGGATGGGCAGTGGTACCACAGGGCTTGTGTGTCAAAAACAAAATATTAACTGTATCGGTGCTGATATTAATCCAATCATGAGTCGTTTTGCCGCAGCAAAAAATCACATGATAATATCAGAGTTGAATTCTAATGGTCTCGATTTACTAGAAAAAATAATTAATGTATATACTTACAACTCTCGGAAGCTTTCTAAAAGAATAAAGAATAGTCAAATCGCAGCCGAGCATTTAAAAAAATTACATGAGAGTATCAGGAGTCAATTTAACTCTTTGGATTTACCTCATGAAATGAACTCGCTAGAGTCTTTTTTTTATAGTGTTTTATTTTTTACTTCAAGAAAGTCTTTGGACATAAATTCTGGTTCAAACCCTACATGGGTTATTAATAAAGAGTTTGAAAATAAATCAATAAAAGTAGATCTAATTAACGACTTTAAAGCTAATTTTATTTTAATGCGCGAGCAATTAAATGTGTACTTCAAGGATGTAAATACAAAATCAATCTATAAAATATTCAACTCAGACTGTAAGTCCTTACCAATTGCCGATGGTTCTATCGATATGGTAATCACATCACCTCCATATTTAACGAGAATTGACTATGCCGCTTCAACTAAATTTGAGTTACAGCTAACCTTTGGTCAGGAAGGGTATGAAATTATTAGGAAAAAAAGCATGGGAACAACAACAGTTCCCAAGGATGCCGATCCTTTTAATTCACAATGGGGAAGTATTTGCTCAAAAGTTTTAGAGCAAGTCATGACTCATACATCGCGTGCATCAGATACATATTATATAAAGAATAAATTGAGATATTTTAGTGATGCATATTCTTCCTTGTGTGAGATTTATAGAGTGCTTAAAGATGGAATGCCTGCGTATTTAGTATTGCAGAATTCATATTATAAGGAGATTGAGTTACCTCTTTATGATATTTACTGTGAGATGGCTTTAAATATTGGTTACTCATCAAGTGAAGTTGTCAAAGAGGAAAAAGTACGTATTAGTTTGGGGCAAATAAATCCAAAATCTTCAGTTTACCTAAAAGATAAAGTTTATTATGAAAAAATAATCAAGGTGACAAAATGACTAAAAATGTTAATGAATTACTACAGCAGATTGATGAAAAAAGAGATGAGGTTGTAACTGACTCATATACTATCGCTTGGAGAGAGGTTATTAATCTTTATAAAGAAAATGAAATAACGATTTCTCCTGATTATCAAAGGCTTTATCGGTGGGACAATGCGCGACAAAGCCAATTCATTGAATCTCTATTGCTGAATATCCCAACTCCGACACTTTTCTTTTATATTGATACAAATGGAAAACAGGAGGTTATTGATGGTTTGCAGCGAGTCAGTACTATAATAAGATTCTTTAGTGAGGAGATATTCAAAAGAGATGAAATAGAAAGTGCTAGAACCGAGGGGTCACATAATGACCTTCGTAACCCAACGGTTCTAACTGATACACCCATTATCACCACTCTAGATGGTTGGAGCGCAAAGGAATTACCTGAGAAAGTCACCAGAACAATTAAAAATGCTCGTGTAAACATTGTCATATTAGAGCAAGAGACGAAACCTGAAACAAAATTTAATGTATTTAAAAGGCTAAATAGATCCGGTGTGCGACTAAGTGATCAAGAAATTAGAAACTGTATGGCTAGGTTAGCAGGAAATGATTTTGCAGACAGATTAAGACGTTTAGCTGAGATTGAAGGGATAATTGAGGCTTTGAGTTTAAATAAAGAAAGTCAAAAATCTCAAGGAGTGGAGGAAGCGCTATTGAGAGTTATGGCCTCTTTAACTTATTCAGAAAATTTCAATCATGGCGTATCAGATTTCTTGGACGAATTTATGTTCCATGCGGCGGCGGAAAATATTATAGATATCAGTTTTGAATTAAAGCTAAAAAGAACTTTTGACTTAATAAACTTGGCAAACCTATCAGGAAAAGCATTCAGGTTTTGGAAAGAGGGGCAGCCAAGTGGTTCATTTAGCACAAATTTACTTGATATTGTTGCTGTAGGTATATTCAAGAACGTAGATAATTTAACTCCATCAGAAGTTAATAGAAGATTCATGCATCTAGTGAATAACATGAATGATGAGTTAAGAGAATGTACGGGTGCTGGCTCAAATACAAGAGTGAAACTCAATAAGAGAATCAGTCTTGGTGAAATGGTGTTTTGCTAATATGAGAATATCAAACTTTGAGGATTTAAAATTAGAGTTAAATAAAACCAAGTCTGAGAGTTTAGACTTTTTGAATAATATCAAGGAGATAAATGAATTCCTTACTCAAAGTGGTGATGTACAAAAGGAGGAGATGTTCAGAATAATATCAATACCAATGATATATTCATCTTGGGAAGGGTTCTTCACTGAGACAATGTCAGTATGTCTAAATTCATTAAAGTTATCAGATAGAGAAGCATTTAAGTACTCTCCAGAAATTAGAGCTCTGTGGCTTCAAAGAGAGCCATTTTTCAATAAATATATAGATATGATAAAGAATATATATGACATTGATTCACATCGAAGCATTTCACATTCTGGCCCGCAGTTTAAAAAAAAGATAACCAAAGGTACATTTAAACTAACCAGTGAAGTAATAGGTCATATCGATGGATTTAACCAAAGCTCTCTTTCTGATTGTGATGTATCTGAGTTAGTCATGACGTTCTCTAATGTCAATGATACTGTTGTGAGGATTAATTTTGATGCAATAGGGCTAAATTACTCTCATCTTGATTTATCTCAATTAGGGGAAGTAGTTGGGTTAAGAAACTCATTGGGTCATGGGGAGTTTAAAAGTAGAATTCCGCCTAGAAAATTCAACTCTTTGATTATGTATGTGGAGACACTAATTAATGATCTCAATACTAGTGCTGAAAGTTGGTTAGACAAACTAGAAGAAGATGTTACAAAACCTGATTAATTGCTATTGTGTTAATTTTTTGCATGGAGGCTTATTTATTATGCTCAAAAATATGTGGTAACAAGGTTAGCCAACCTAATTTTTTTAAAAGTACCATCCCGTTCAATTGCTATGCAATGTAAGTGGTTATTGAGCGGGAGGTATTGTTGCATTTAGTGGTTATGAAATTGTAAATGAACTATTTTGGGGTGTAATGATTGTTTTGATTTAAATATTCAATGCAATTCAATTGGTTATCAACCAAGTGCGACTCCTGTGCTCGCGTTGAATGCCGCTTTGAAAGCGATACTTTGTGACTGTCTCAGACAATGATCTACGAACTATACCCTTCATACTTCAAGTTGCTTGGGTGTTGGCTGCCTTCGTTCACCCTAGTCACATAGTTATCTATGCTCCTAGGGCTTCACTCCGTTGCCGCCTACAAGCAACTCGAATTATTTTGGGTATATACGGCAAAGCTAAAGCAACTATCAGCGAACACATCAAGAATATCTTTGAAGACGGTGAACTGGTCGAAAATTCAGTTGTTCGGTTTTACCGAACAACCGCCAGTGACGGGAAGAACTATCAGGTTCAATACTTTAGTTTGCCATTGATACTCGCTGTTGGTTACCGAGTTCGTTCCGTCCGAGGCACCCAATTCCGCTAGTGGGCAACCCAAACGCTCCAGGAATACCTGATCAAAGGTTTCGTGATGGACGATGAGTGGCTGAAAAATCCGCCTGTTGGTTCATCAACTGTACCTGACTACTTCGACGAGATGCTGGAACGCATCCGCGATATTCGCGCCAGCGAGCGGCAGGTTTATTTACGAGTTCGGGAGATTTTTGCGTTAGCTGCCGACTACCAACCTTCACTCAAAGAAACAACGTTGTTTTTTCAAACCATCCAGAACAACTGCATTTTGCCTGTACCGGTCATACTGCTGCCGAACTGACCCACTAACGTGCTGATGCCAACCAGCCCCATATGGGCTTGAGCAGCTATAAAGGCGAAGAGGTGCGTAAAAGCGATGTGACGGTGGCGAAAAACTACCTCAATCAGGATGAAGTCAGCGAACTTAACTGCGTGGTTAACATGTGGCTGGATTTTGCCGAAGATCAGGCCCGGCGTCGCCAGCAGGTATTCCTGCGTGACTGGCAGGAAAAGCTGGATCAGTTCCTGCAATTTAATGACCGCGAGGTTCTACAGGGTCCTGGTACTGTCAGTAAGAAAACGGCAGATGAAAAAGCGCAGTCTGAATATATCCAATTTGCTGAGCAGCAACGCCGCTTAAAAGAAGCTGAAGGGAAAAAGGATATCGCCGGTTTACTGCGGTGGAAAACCGACACTAAAAAGTAGCCTCAATGCCTCGGATCTTTGCAAGCAAAAGCATTTGGGGGGCTTATGGGGGCTACTGAATTGTCCATATTAAATAATTATTTAAATTTCATTATGATGAGAAATGTATATGGCTCCTGCGATCCAGTCGTATATCAGTGAGATTTATCCCCGTTGTAATGATCAACATAAACTCCTGCCACCTAATAGCTCTGGCTATAGCGGAAGGGCTTAGCTGAGAAGCAAGCTATCGCACAACCATGACCTCCCTACCTGCACGTTTTTATAGTCCCAGTAAGAAAACACTTCGCCATTATCGCCCCTTAAAAAAAGAACATTACTATGTACTTTAAAAACACTTAAATGTATATTTATTGAGCGTTGTTTTTATAAGGAGATAATCGGGTACTATCTAAGCAACGCCCTTAACAAGACACGGTTTTTTATGCCATTAGCAACCCGATTAAATGAGTTACGTAAAAAGCTGGGGCTTTCACAACAAGCCATGGCAGACATCATTGGCGTACATGTAAACAGTTGGAAGAAATACGAAAATGCGCAGGCGCTACCCTCGCTGGATGCCCTAAAAAAGATCGCAACCACACTACATGTCAGTACCGATTATTTGCTTTTCGATGAACATGAACGTGGGGGTATAGACACACTAGCCTTACAGTTCGAAGCAGTCAGTCAGTTAACTGAAAATGAGCAGGCAGTTGTTCGTGAGGTATTGGAAAGTCTGATTATCAGATATCAGTCCCGGCGTTGGGACAGCGTGGGAAGTAAAGAGCAGTAAAGATAGCGCGGCGATAACAGGTTGCAGCCCGTTGCCGCCGCTAACCACCGCAACTAATAGGAGTAGTTACCATGGCTAGAACAGATTCTACGTCACAACCCGCCACACCCCAAGCGCGTAAAAGCGTGGTCGGTTACCGCACCAACGGCGGCAGGCCAAACCCGTTGCCGCAACTGACCATCAAGGGCCGCTGGCTGGAGCAGTGGGGCTTTACGCGCGGCCAACCGGTGAGCATTATCGCCGAACACGGCCAACTGATTATCCGCACCGCGCCAGCCACGGAGGGTAATGTATGAACATCACCTTTACCCCTGAACCGATCCCGGAGCTGACGTTGGCAGGTGGCGAGTTGGCTGCATTAGGGTTTACCACTGGCACCCGATTGCAACTGACGCTTCAGCATCGCCAATTGTGGGTGACCACCGTCACTGACGACGCCGCTTGGCAAGCGCTGTGCGAAGCCAGCCAAGATCGCCCGGATTTGGGGGCTGATTGGGTACGGGAAAACGGTGAGGTGATTATCGGCGGCGATTGGCTCACCGAATCCGGCATCACCGATGCTGAACAACTGGAACTCACTACTGCGCCCGGTACGATCCGGTTGCAACGGTGGGGAGTTGATGGGTTTAAGGCATAAAAAATAACCCCGATATACTCGTCATACTCCAAGTTGCTTGGGTGTCGGCTGCGTTACTCGGCCCATTTAGGGCTTCGCCCCTGCGGGCCAGCGCAAGCGCTGTTCAAATCGGTCAAAGACCGATTTGTCACTCCGTTGCCGCCTACAAGCAACTCGAATTATTTTGGGTATAAATTATGATCTAGGAAGGCATTACGGCTATCACGGGGCAAGTAAGTTACCCCCATTGAGGAACAATGGGGGCGTCGGATTAGAACAGAATGCGGAACCCCGTCGTGGCGTTCAGCGGGCTTTCTACCTTGTTACCATTCAGGTAATTCATTTCGGCGTAAACGGCCGTGTTCTTGGTGATGTTAGCACTGACCCCCAGACCATACTTGCCGACATTGCCCGAGTAGTTGTTATCCAGAGTAATATCGTTGATGGTTACCGTGTTGCTACGGGTGAATTCGCGCGCGATGGCCAGCTTGGCATAAGGGGCTACCTCAACCTCTCCCAGTGTCATCTTGGCACTGAGGAGCGTCCCCAATTCACCCTGCACACTGTTGGCCGCATGAACAGCGGATTGCATACCGTTACTCAGGGTATAATCAGCCGCGCCAAGGCGTGAGTAATTCACTTTGCCATAGGGCTCCAGGGCAAGTAGGTTGGAAAGAGGCAGTGTGTAGCCGGTTTCCAGCGAGGCAGTGAAGGTACTCTGGCTGTAATCGCCTTTGCCGATCGCGCCATCATTCATACGGGCTCGGACCGTTTGGCTCAGGCGGTTGCCTTTCAGCACGCTATCCAAATACCAGCCAGAGTTAGCCAGATAGCTGGCGTACAGGCCACCACTGTAGCTCGCCACATCACCGTTACCACCTAGATTGAAGCTGACATTGGACTTGCTGTAGGCCGTAAAGGCACCCAGCAACCATTTGCCGTCAACCATATCCCACGATTTATCGGCACCGATCTCCATACCGCTCAGCGTATTTTTGAATGACGCATAGCGGTGATCGTTCAATCTGCTTTCATCGTTCAGATAGCGAGCCCAGACGCCAACGTCTGCTACGCTGCTACGCAGGTTGCCTTGCCGTTGGCGTAACGTGCTCAGTTCAGTATTAAGAATATGCTGTGACGCTGCCGCCATGCTCAGCACGCCTTGAGCACTGGCGCTGAGAGTGGGAGCAGAAACCGGCGTGGGTTCGACAGGGGTGGGTTCAGGTGCTGGGAGCACACCGGGATCCACATTATTTTGCTCTGGCACGGTGCCCGCCCGGCCACCGACCAGATACCACTGGGTATGCCCATCCTGTGAACTGTTGTACAGCCGGTATTGATAGACACCGGCTTCGACGATACCGCCCTGGTTCAGCAGGTCAAACTTGGCATCACCACTGTTGATGTAGACCAATGGCACATTGGTGGGAAGACCGATCTCCCGGCCACTGTCTTGCACCAATAAACCAAACTGACCTGTGGCGCGTTGTGTCACCCGTAGGCTATCACTCACCCCATCGGCCAGGCTGGTGGTAAGCATAAAGGTGCCTTGACCAGAAAGATTTTCGACATCCAGGCGGTTAACCTGGTCAGCTGAAATGTACGGGATCATCTCGAGACTGCCACCCTGCATAGTTAACGTGCCAACCTGGGTGACCATCACGGGGCCAAGCTGTGCCGCAGGTGGAGCCGTACCCAATTCATCATTACCAGCCCAGGAAGGCCCGATGGTGACCTTGCCTGCGATCGTCAGCTTTTCGAGGGTGATATTGGTTGGGGTAGCAGGCGCATTAGAGGTGACATCAATCAGCTTGACATCAGTGTTGGCGATATACAGTTCTCCTCCGGCTCCAACCAATAACTCTCCCAATGAACGGCTATTGGCCTCCATTGACATACGACCGCCGCTATTAATCAGGGTGTTGCTGGTGGTACCGAAAGCATTAACCAACAACCGCCCCCCTTGGTTGACCACGGTATCATTTGCTGTTGAACCGTCTTCAACCTGTAGCCAGCCGTCCTTATTAACGGTGATTGCGTTACCCTGAGAATTGTTATCCAGATAAATCATGCCGTAGTTAAAAGCGACACCATTATTAACGGTGCCTCCGGTAACATACTGTGAGGCATGAGGCGGAGTCGGGGTCGTTTTAAAGACAGATTCATTATTGACGGTAGTTCCATTGACTTGCTGGGTATAGGCCTGTGCCTGCGTTGCCAGCCCGCAATAGAAGAGTGTTATCGCCAGCGTTAAAGCGTTTATTTTCATCCATGCCTCAGAGAATAATAATGATGTTGTTTTGCGGATCGTTTCCCTCTTATCTCGTACACCTTGAAGAGGTCATTCCTTCACAGGCACGCTATCAGAAAACGAAATCGAATAAGCAATTGACGGGAAAAAGAGGATGAACCTGAGACTGAAATAAACGAGGTGTGCATCCCTGCTTTACCGCCACAGGATGACAGATGGCGCATTATGGGCATCCCGACATCCATGGGTTATAAACCGGGCGGGAGTATAGGGTAACGCATGATGAATGTTCAACCACCTCAGTGTGACGAGACAGGCAGTGAAGGCGTGGCAATAACGACACACCACTCAAATCCAGAAGGGCAAGCAACGTTCAGATCTTTATTGAGGTACGGCTGAATAGTCGTTGCAAACAAATCCCCCCATGGTTAATATTCGCGCAAATTTATATAAGCAAATATTAAGCGTTTTCCAACAAGGATAGGTTGATGTTGTTCCTTCGTTTGCCGCGCGGTTCTCATGCCTGCGTGATTGTGACCCCTTTGCTTCTGATAACATCGCCCTTTTCTCAGGCCGCCTCCGCCCTCAATAACAACGAACAAGTGATCTTGCAGCAGCAGCGCCAACGCGCGCTGGAACAGCAGCTGTTGCCCCCTACGCCCGATGTGCGTCTGTTGCCCCCGGCTTCGCGCTTGGGCCGCCTGATGTTCCCGCTGGAAAAACCCTGCTTCAATATCGATCGCGTGGAATTGAGCGGTCAGGAAGCGTTGCCACGCTGGTTGCCGTTACAACGCATCGCCAATCAGGCGCAGGGTCAGTGTCTGGGGGGCAAGGGTATCAACCTGCTGATGAGCACTATGCAGAACCGCCTGGTGGATCACGGCTATATCACCACCCGCGTGCTGGCCCCGCAGCAGGATTTAAAGAGCGGCACGCTACAACTGAAAATCCTGCCCGGTTTTATCCGCCAGGTGAAACTGACGCCGGACAGCGGCCAGTATGTCAGCCTGTTCAATGCGTTCCCGCCGCGCACCGGTCAATTACTGGATTTGCGCGATATTGAGCAGGGGCTGGAGAACCTGCAACGTCTGCCGACCGTGCAGGCCAGCATGGAAATCGTCCCCGGTGAAAAACCAGGCGAAAGCGATATTCAGCTCAACTGGCAGCAGGCTAAAATCTGGCGGCTGGGCGCGTCGCTGGACGACTCCGGTTCGAAAGGCACCGGGCGTTACCAGGGGGGATTGACCTTCTCGCTGGATAATCCGCTGTCCCTCAGCGACCTGTTCTACATCTCCGGCACGCGTGCGCTGCAACCCGGCAATGCCAAGAGCAGCAAAAACATCACCGCTCATTACTCGGTGCCGTTCCGCTACGCGATGCTGTCAGTGACCGCCAACGACTACGACTATCACCAGACCGTGGCCGGGCTGAACGGGGATTACCGTTACCGTGGCGACAGCCAGAACCTGACCGTGCAACTGAGCCGCGTACTGCACCGCAGCGGCAGCCAGAAAACCACCTTTACCTACGATATCCTGACGCGTGGCGCGAAAAACTACATCAATGATACCGAAATAGAAGTGCAACGCCGCCGTACTGCCGCCTGGCGCATGGGGCTGCAACATCGTCACTTTATTCAACAGTCCACACTGGACGCCGGTATCAGCTATCAGCGTGGCACCCGCTGGTTCGGGGCACTGCCTGCGCCGGAAGAGTATTACGGTGAAGCGACCGCGCTGAGCAAGATTATCCAACTTTCCAGCCAGCTGAACGTGCCGTTTGCGCTGGGCAAGCAGACCTTCCGTTACAACGTTCAGTATCAGCGCCAGATGAGTAACACCCCGCTGACGCCGCAGGACCAGTTTGCCATCGGCAGCCGCTTTACGGTGCGCGGCTTTGACGGTGAGCGTACCCTTAATGCCAACGCAGGCTGGACGGTGCGCAACGAACTGGCCTGGAGCACGCCGGTCCCTAATCAGGAGCTGTACCTGGGGGCGGACTACGGCCATGTCAGCGGTCGCGGTACCGAAGGTCTGGTGGGCACCAATCTGGCCGGTAGCGTGATCGGCGTGCGTGGCGGCGCCTTCAAGACCCGTTATGACCTGTTTGCCGGGGTACCTCTCTCCAAACCGGATGGTTTTGATACCAGCCCGGTCACGCTGGGTTTCACCCTGAACTGGGATTTTTGATGCAGATAGGTGCTTATGACGTCCATGCCCCACTGATGTTAGGCGGGGATCGCAGTGAGGCCGAGGTGCTCGGGGCCGCCGTGTGGTTGTGGATGCACTCGCCGCAGCACCGGGATGTGCCGCTGCACGCGTTGCCCACGGTGCTGCTGCCGATTATCAAACACCAGCACTACATGCTGGTCAGCCGGGGTACACAGCCGCTGTTTTTCCTCAGTTGGATGTGGCTGAGCGTTGAGGCGGAAGCGCGCTATCTCACGCAACCCGCCATCCTGGTGCAGGAAGATGACTGGGCCAGCGGCGATCGCCTGTGGCTCCGTGACTGGATCGCGCCGTTTGGCGATGTCCGGGCAATGCGCCGCCTGGTGGGGGCCGCACTGTTCCCTGAGCACTGTTTTCGTTCCCTTTATCACCGTGGCGCACAACGCGGTAAACGCGTGATGAATTTCAAGGGTGACCAGGTCAGTCACGCGCAGGCTCGCGCCTGGCGGGCGGCCAACCCATTATCTGTTTCTCTACCCGAATACCCGCAAGACCAATCAAGGATGTTGCCGTGAACAAGAATTTATACCGACTCATTTTTAACCAGGCACGTGGCATGCTGATGGTGGTGCCCGATATCGCCGGGGCAGGCCGTGCGGGAGCCGCGCCGTCGCCGTCCGGCACGGGCCACACCCTCAACCAAATGGTCGGTAAAGTTCACGGTGTGTGTTTCGCCCTGCTGCTGGCCCTGGGGGCCATTCAGCCGGTGCAGGCCAATATCGTGGCCGATGGCAGCGCGCCGGGCAACCAGCAGCCGACCATCATCAGCAGTGCCAACGGCACGCCGCAGGTCAATATCCAGACGCCAAGCGCCGAGGGTGTTTCGCGCAACGTCTATAGCCAGTTCGACGTCGATAACAAGGGCGTGGTGCTCAACAACAGCCACCTCAACACCCAGACCCAGATCGCCGGAATGGTGACCGCCAACCCTTGGCTGGCGAAGGGTGAAGCTAAAGTCATTCTTAATGAAGTCAACGCCCGTGACCCGAGCCAGTTGAACGGCTTTATCGAAGTCGCTGGGCAGAAAGCGCAGGTGGTGATCGCCAACCCGGCAGGCATTACCTGTAGCGGCTGCGGCTTTATCAACGCCAACCGCGCCACGCTCACCACCGGCCAGGCGCAGATGACCAACGGCCAACTGACCGGTTACAACGTCGAACGCGGCGAAATCGTCATTCAGGGCAAGGGGCTGGACAGCAGCCTGCAGGATCATACCGACCTGATTGCCCGTTCTGTCAAGATCAATGCCGGGCTGTGGGCCAACGATCTGGCGGTGACCACCGGGCGCAACCAGGTGGATGCCGCACATCAAACTGTCGCAGCAAAGACCGCTGACGGCAGCCCACGCCCACAGGTGGCGGTGGATGTATCCCAACTGGGCGGCATGTACGCCAATAAAATCCGCCTGCTGGGCACCGAGGCCGGGGTCGGCGTGCACAATGCCGGGGCGCTCAATGCCATCGCCGGTGACGTGGTGGTCAATGCGGATGGCACACTCACCAACAGCGGGGCGATTACCGCTTCTCAGACCGTCCAAGTGACGACCACCGAGGATATCAATAACAGCGGCAAGCTGTACGCCGGAGCGAATACCCAGGTTCAGAGCCGTGGCGCGCTGACCAACAGCGGGATTGTGGCAGCACAAGGCAACACCCGGCTTACCGCAGCCAGTATCAACAGTACCTCACAAGGGGTGTTGGCAGCGGGGATGGCCAGCGATGGCAAACTCGGCAGCAGCGGTAACCTGACGCTCAACAGCCAGGGGCAACTCACCGCTAACGGGCAAAACTCGGCGGCGGGGCAACTTTCCGCCACCGGCACCGCGCTGGATTTCAGCGGTAGCCAGACCTATGGCAACACTCTCGATCTTCAGGCCACGGTGGGCGATATCAGCACCGCCGGGGCCAATCTGGCGGCAACGCAAACACTCTCTGCGCGTACCGGCGGGATGCTCAATAACGACGGCGGTAAACTCAGTGCCGACCAGCTTGCGCTGACCGCCAAGGTCCTCTCCAACCAGCAGGGTACCGTGCAGCAGCTCGGGCAGCAGGATCTGACGCTGTCCCACGCCAGCAGCATCAACAACCGCGCAGGCACTATCGCCAGCAACGGTAAAAACCTGACGCTCAATACCGCCAACCTCAACAACCAGCAGGGCACCCTTGTGCATGCAGGTGACGGTGCGTTGACCATTCAGGCTACGCAGATGAACGGTGATGAGGGTGCGGTACTGTCCAACGGCAGTCTGGCGCTCAGCGGTACCCAACTGCAACTGGATAACACCGCTACCCAGGCGGGAAATATCACCCTCAACGCCGGTAGCCTGTCGCACCGTGGCGGGCAGATGACCCAGACCGGCAGCGGCACGTTGAACCTCAACGTCACCGATCTGTTCGACAATCAGGAGGGGGAAATCTTCTCTAACGGCGCGTTAGCGCTGACCGCCGGAACCCTCAATAACCAGCAGGGCCAGTTAATTGCTGACGACAAGCACGATGTAACGCTGACCCTGGATGGTGCGCTGAACAACCGTGATGGCCTGATTGCCGCCGATGGCCGTTTGATCTCGCTCAGCGGTGCGGTGGATAACACCGGTGGGTTGATGCAGGCGGGTTCAGCACTGAGCTTGAACAGTCGCGGTGCCGAGGTGCTGAACCGCAACAGCGGCGCACAGGGCGGCATTGTTAGTGCAGGCGATATGCAGCTTGCGACCGGCAACCTCGACAACAGCCATGGCCAGATTGCCGCCAGCACCCTGAATGCCCAGACCGGCAATATCAACAACGCCGCAGGCAAAATTCTCGCGGACAAAGGGCTGACGCTCAGCAGCGGCGCCCTCAACAACCAGGCGGGCAACCTCCAGTCCGGTGCGGCACTGACGCTGAATACCCACGGCCAAGCAATTAATAACTCGGCAGGCGGATTGATCGGCGCAACCGGTGCGCTGTCGCTTTCCAGCGGTGCAGTGGATAACCGCCAGGGCAAGCTGGTGGGCGGTGGCGATACGGTATTGCACACTGGGTTACTGGATAACCGGAGCGGCCAACTGGCTTCTCTCAGTAATTTGTCACTGTTTAACACCGGGCTGCTCAACGATGATGGTGGCCTGCTGCAAAGCGCTGCTGACCTATTGATCGACACTCAAGGTGGAACCCTCAGCAACACCCACAGCGGTGACCAGGGCGGCATCACCAGCCAAGGTTCGCTGACGCTTAAAACCGCTGCGCTGGATAACCGGCAGGGTGTGCTGATCGGTAACCAGCAACTGACCCTGACCTCCGGGGCCGTCAATAACCAACAGGGCCAGATCGCCGCACTGGGCAGTATCCATGCCCTGACGCAGGCGCTGAATAACGCCTGGGGTACCTTGCAGTCCGGTCAGGATTTACAATGGGATACCCAAGGCTTTGTGCTCGATAACCAGCACGGCACCTTCAGTGCGCAGGGTGATCTGTCGCTGACTTCCGCCGAGGTGAACAACCAGCACGGGCTGCTGGCCTCTGGCGGGGCGATGGCGCTCAATACCGCTGCGTTCGACAACAGCCAACAAGGCAACCTGTTCAGCAAAGGCACATTGGATCTCACCGCCAGCCAAATCAACAACCAGCAGGGCCAGATCCAGGCGCTGGGTAATATGGCGCTTAATGCGGCTCAATCGGTGATCGACAACGGGGCTGGGCTGATCCAGGGGGCACTGAATGTCACCCTGAACGCCGCCAACATCTTCAACCAGAATACTCTCGATGCACAACATGGCATTCAGGGCGGTAGCCTGACGCTGAATGCGGTGGATGTCGACAACAGCCAGGGCGCGCTGCGCGTGGATGATGCGCTGACGCTCAACCTGAGTGGCAGCCTGAACAACAGCGCGGGCCTACTCAGTGCACAGAACAGCCTGCACACCCAGGCCCAACAGATCACCAACAGCGCTGGGGCCATGGAAGCAGGCCAGCAACTCACGTTGAACAGCGGTTCCCTGACTGGCGACGGCTCGCAGCTGTCGCTGGGGGACATGTCGCTCACGCTGGCGCAGGATTTCTTCAATACCGGGTCAATCCAGGCGAGCCATGACCTGAGCTTGACCACCCAGGGCACTCTGACCAACCAGTCGCTGATCCAGGCAGGTAACCAACTGGATCTGACCGCCACCAACCTGTTCAACAGTGCCACTGCGGAAATCAGCGCAGGCACTACGCAACTCACCGCCACCCAGACCCTGACCAACTACGGCCTGATTGACGGTTTCTATACCCGCCTCAACGGCACCACCGTCAACAATATCGGCAGTGGCCGTATTTATGGCGATGCGCTCGCTATCCAGGCTGGAACATTGAACAACCTGGCGGAGAACGGCCAGGCGGCGACTATCGCGGCCCGGCAACGGCTGGATCTGGGTGTCGGTACACTCAACAACCGCGACCATGCGCTGATTTACAGCGATGGTTTCATGGCAATAGGTGGGGCGCTGGATGGTAACTATCAGGCCATCGGCCAGGGCGGGGTACTGAATAACCACAGTTCCACGATTGAATCTGCCGGGGATATGGCGCTCAATATTGGGCAGATCAACAACATCAACGACCACTTCTCGCTGGAAAACGTATTGGTTTCCCAGGATCAAATCTCCGAATACGAAGTGGCCCGCCTCAATAACGGCGTGCGTTACAACGACAAGGATTACACCATCTACATCTACCAGGACGAAGTGAACGTCCTGTGTATCGAAGGGGTGATCTGCCACACCACCGACGGCGACCGTTTTACCCATTACGACTACACCCGCACCATCACTGAAGATCGGGTGAAAGAGTCCGACCCAGCGAAAATCATTGCCGGGGGCAATCTCAGCATCAATGCGGGCAGCGTACTCAACGACAAGAGCCAAATCATTGCCGGTGGCGCACTCGCGCTGCAGGCTGGAACGCTGGATAACGTCGAGGTGGAAGCCAACCGCCAGATCAGCGACGTCGGTGTTGCCACCTACTATTCACGCCATCAGAGCAAAGGCGGTGACTCCTCCAATGTCGACGACGTTGATTACCAACCGCCGACGGTGATCCAGGGCATCACCCTGAAGCCCAGCACCCTGGCAGAATACACCCAGGGCCAAGGCAGCAATCTGGTGATTGATGCCCAGCAGCAGGCCGATATCAATGGCGATATCCAGGGTGCAGCAGGCATTAATGCCGCGCCGATTGCCGGGCCGGGTGCAGGCAACCTGCTGCCTGTGGTGCCGGGGGCGATTACCCTGCCTGCGGGCAAAACCTTCGAGGTAAGCCTTGGCGATTCGGGCAAGGTGGTGCGCCTGGTGGGGCCGAACACCCAACTGCCGGACAACAGCCTGTTCCAGGTACGCCCGGAAAGCAGTCCGTATCTGGTGGAAACCGATCCGCGCTTCACCAACCAGAAACAGTGGCTGGGCTCGGATTACATGATGAACGCCTTCACCACCGATCCGAACAGCGTGTTGAAACGCCTGGGGGATGGCTATTACGAGCAACGGCTGATCCGCGAACAGGTGATCGCCCTGACCGGCAACCGTTATCTCGACGGCTTCCAGAACGACGAAGAGCAGTACAAAGCCCTGATGAACAACGGGGTGGAATTCGGCAAGAAATACAACCTGACGCTGGGCGTGGCGCTGACTGCCGAACAGATGGCGCTGCTGACGGGAGATATCGTCTGGCTGGTGGCGCAGACCGTGACGTTACCAGACGGCAGCACCCAGCAGGTGCTGGTGCCGCAGGTGTATGCCACCGTCAAGGCGGGGGATTTGGACGGCAGCGGCGCGTTGCTGGCCGGGAAAAATGTCGGCCTGAACCTGAGCGGCGATCTGACCAACAGCGGACGCATCAACGGTCAGCAGAGCACGCAGATCCTGGCGGAGAACATCAATAACCTGGGCGGGTTGATCCAGGGTAACGATGTGGCGCTGAAAGCGCGCACCGATATCAATAACGTCGGCGGCGTGATCGCCGGGCAACAGAGCCTGGTGGCGACCGCCGGGCGGGATATCAACGCCATTACCACCACCCGCAGCGCCGAGAGCACTGGTGGCGATTTTGTGCGTAACACGCTGGATCGCGTCGCCGGGCTGTATGTGCAGCAACCGGATGGCACGCTAGCGTTGCAGGCCGGGCGCGATGTGAATCTGACGGCGGCGCAGGTGGTCAACAGCGGTGAAGGCGGCAGCACGTCCATCACCGCCGGACGTGACCTGAACCTCAATACGGTGACCACTGGCAGCACAGACAACCTCAACTGGGGCGACAACTGGCAGCATCATTCCAGCAGCCAGCAGGTCGGCAGCGAAGTGGTCGGTGCAGGAAACGTTCAGTTGGGTGCCGGACACGACGTGAATATCACCGCAGGCAACGTCTCTGCCGGTGAAAAACTCAGTGTGGCGGCGGGTAACGATATCAACATTCAGCATGGGGTCGATACCACCACACTGGACCAGCATTACAAGGCCACCGGCAGCAGCGGCATGCTCTCGAAAACCACCACCGAGTCGCGGGATACCATTAGCCAACAGACCGTCAACGGTAGCCAGTTGAGTGGCGACAGCGTGAGCATGCAGGCGGGACGTGATTTGACCGTCACGGGCAGCAGCGTGGCTGCTACGCAAGATGTGGCTCTTTCCGCCGGTAACAATCTGAGCCTGCAGGCGGCAACCGAGCAGCGGGATGAAACCCATCTGCTGCAAGAGAAGAAAAGCGGGCTCTCTGGCACCGGCGGCATTGGTTTCAGCTATGGCACCAATGACACCAAAACCACCGATGACGGCAAATCCCAGACCAGCGTCGGCAGCACCGTGGGCAGCACCCAGGGGAATGTGACCCTCAATGCAGGCAACACCCTGACGGTTCAGGGTTCTGACGTGCTGGCCGGAAAAGATATCAACCTGACCGGCAAGGAAGTGAATGTCCTGGCCGCAGAAAACCAGAGCACCCAGAAGCATGTGGTGGAGCAGAAACAGAGCGGTCTGACGCTGGCGCTCTCTGGTACGGTGGGCAGTGCGGTGAGTTCGGCAGTGTCGAGCGCCAACGATGCCAGCAAGGAAAGCAGTGGGCGGCTTGCCGCGTTGCAGGGCATGAAAGCGGCATTGAGCGGGGTACAGGCCGCCCAGGCCAATGAACTGCGCGAGGCTGGGGACACTAACACCAGTCTGGTGGGGCTGAACCTCTCCTATGGCAACCAGTCGTCTAAATCCGAGCAGACGACCAACCAATCGCAAAGCCAGGGCAGCACCCTTACGGCGGGCAACAATCTGAACATCCGCTCGACCGGAACGGATATCAACGTTCAGGGCAGCCAGTTGCAGGCCGGGAAGGACATCAATCTCAATGCCGCGCGGGACGTCAATCTGCTTTCCGCCCAGAACACCCAGACGGTGGACGGCAAGAACGAAAGCCACGGCGGATCTGTCGGTGTTGGCGTGAACTTCGGTCAGGGCAAGAATGGCCTGACGCTGAACGCCAGCGCCAACAAAGGTAGCGGCTCTGAGAGCGGCAATATGCTGACTCACACCGAGACCACGCTGAACGCCGGTAACAACCTGAATATTACCAGCGGGCGTGACACCACCCTGACCGGGGCACAGGTGAGCGGTGAGAAGGTGACGATGGATGTGGGCCGCAACCTGACCTTAACCAGTGAGCAGGACCGCGACAACTACGACTCGAAACAGCAGAACGCCAGTGCGGGCGGCAGCGTCGGGTTCGGCTCTGCCAGTGGTTCGGTCAACCTGAGCCGTGACAAGATGCACAGCACCTACGACAGCGTACAGGAGCAGACCGGGGTGTTCGCCGGAAAAGGTGGCTTTGATATCACCGTGGGTGAGCATACCCAGTTGAACGGGGCGGTTATCGGCTCCACCGCCACGGCTGACAGAAACAAGCTTGATACCGGTACGCTGGGGTTCGGGAATATCGAGAACAAGGCCGCATACGACGTTGAGCACCAGAGCGTGGGTATCAGCAGCGGTGGCCCTATCGGTGGGCAGTTCGCGGGGAATATGGCCAACGGTCTGCTGACCGGGGTGAACGGCAGCGGTAGCGCCAGTTCAACGACGCAGTCGGCGGTGAGTGAAGGCACCATTACCATCCGTGACAAAGACAAGCAGACCCAGAATGTCGAAGATCTCAGCAGAGACGTCGAGAATGCCAATCCTGGGTTGGACAAAATCTTCGACAAGGAAAAGGAGCAGAACCGGCTGAGGGAGGCGCAGCTTATTGGTGAAATCGGCAGTCAGGCGGCTGATATTGCACGAACGCAGGGGGATATCAACGGGCTCAAAGCCGCGAAAGAGAAGTACCCGGATAAGACAGCCGAGCAACTGCGTGAAACCAAAGAATATAAAGACGCCATGAAACAATATGGCACCGGCAGCTCACTACAGCAGGGTATTCAAGCGGCAACGGCGGCCATTCAGGGACTGGCCGGTGGTGATATGGCTAAAGCCCTGGCGGGAGCCAGTGCGCCGTATCTGGCGGAAGTCATCCACAATATGACCACCAGTGCGGACGGCAAGACAGTGAACACCGAAGCCAACCTGATGGCCCACGCCGTTCTCGGTGCGGTAACTGCGGCTGTTAATGGCAACAGCGCGTTAGCAGGTGCTTCAGGTGCGGTGATGGGGGAATATATCGCCCAGCAGATGTACCCTGGTATCAAGCGTGAGGATTTGACGGAAGAACAGCGTCAGACTATCAGTGCGCTGGGAACCCTGGCAGCAGGTTTGGTCGGTGGTATTGTGGGTGACAGCACGGCTGACGCGGTGGCGGGAGGGCAGGCTGGGAAGAACGCGGTGGAGAATAACGCGCTGAGTGCGACGCAGTCCCTTGCGTTCGACAAAGAAATGCAGGCGTGTAAAGCATCGGGTGGCGACTGTCAGGCAGTTATTGATAAGTGGAAACAAATCAGCGATAAGCAAAGTGCAGAAACCGATCAGAAGCTGAAAGATAACCCACTGGAAGCTGTAGTGATTGATAAAGAGCTGGCTCAGGGCGGCATTGAGATGACAGAGCGGCCCAGTTGGTTGGGTAGCATTCCCGGCGTGGATGTGATGACCAGCGAGGAAGCTAAAGCCTATGTCCAGCAGTGGAACAGTCAAGATCTGGTAAATATTGATGTAAACAGCCCCGGCTGGATGAGTTTTGCATCATACGCATCAGACCCAGAGAATCAGGCAGTGTTAGCATCTTTGGGAATCTTGGGTAAAGACCTTCTGAAACTTGCTCAAACGACAGTATCAAATTTAGTTCAAGGAGGGGTATCAACCGGCATAAAAAGTATGCAAACAGGGTTGAGAAATCCCCAACAAGTAGATCAAATAAAAAACGATATGACATCAGGGAGTTATAGATTTAATGCACCTGAAGGTCGTATTGCAGGTTATATAGATAGCAAAGGTAATTATTATATATCCGAGGGGAACCACCGGATGGTGGCTGCTCAGGAAATATATAAAACAACGGGGGATAAATCTTACATAGAGAAACTGCTGCAAAACGGTTCATGGACTCAAACGAAGAATGCTCCAGCAGGAGCAAAACCGATGCCGTCAAGGAAGTAATATCTTTATGGAGAGCATATCCCAATGAAAAAGAACGAGATATATGTAAAAATGCTGTCTCTTTCTCTGCCTTATATCAGAAACGTTCAGTCTCTGGATAAGAGAGAAAAAGGGCGAGATACATCATGTTATTTTGAAGCTGAGTTATTGCACAATATAACTCATACATTGCTTATACCTGATTTTATGGAACATGATATATGGTTTTTAAATAATCAAGCTAAATATTACTTTGAAAAATGCAATGATGATATATCTCCAAATTATAATCAGCACATAGATTATATTAAAATGTTATTTAAGATGGTGCCTGATAATTTAAGATCTAAATTACTTTGGAAAGGTCCATAATAAAAATCCCAGCCAATCGGTATTATTCCTTGGCTGGGGATGTCGCTTTAGGCTTGAAAAACCTCCACTTTCCGCCGCTGCAATCGGTTCACACCGGGCGCAGCGGTCACTTCCAGTTGTTCCGCACCGGTAATGCCGGACTCGGTAAGCCAGTCGCCGCCGATAATCAGTTCGCCGTTCTCCCGTACCCAATCCGCGCCCAAATCTTGGCGGTCCTGGCTGGCTTCGCACAGTGCTTCCCAGGTGGCCTCGTCGGTGACGACAGTGATCCAGAGCCGGTGATGCTGGAGCGTCAGTTGCAGCCGGGTTCCGGTGGTAAAACCGAGCTTGACCAACGCGCCGCCTGTCAGTGTCAGTTCCGGTATCGGTTCAGGGGTGAAGGTGATGTTCATGCGTTCCCCTCCGTGGCGGGCGTTGTGTGGATAGCGCTGTTGCATCAGTACCAGCGGGAGGTGAAGCGGGTGCAGCATCGCGGGGAATGGCTGGAGTATATCCGCTGGATACAGGCGATGTTGGGTCATGCCAGTATCGAGTCGCCGCCCCGCACCGGGCAGACGGTTTGGCGACGCACAGCAAAAGGCCGCTGTGCGACGCCTCCCCTCAGTGTCAGCATAGTTGTCACCCCCTTCTAAAAATGGATCCAGAGGGCGACGGAGTGACAAATGAAACGTATTTCTCCAGAACGTAAAGCCAGCGTGTTGGCAAAATTGCTGCCGCCGTACAACATGACCGTCGCGGCTGTTGCACAGATGGAAGGGATATCGGAAGCTACTCTCTATAATTGGCGCAATCAGGCTAAATCAGAGGGGAAACCGGTGCCCGGTGCAGAGAAAAACAGTGAACAGTGGCCCGCCGAAGCGCGGCTCGCCGTTATCGTGGAAACTGCCACGTTAAGTGAAACGGAAATCGCCGAATACTGCCGCAAAAAGGGGCTCTATCCCGCGCAGATAACGCAATGGAAACAGGCTTTTTTGCAGGTTCCTTCTGGTGATGATAAAGCGGCCCTCAAGCAAAGCCAGAAAGAAAACAAGCAGTTGAAAAAGGAACTGCTGCGTAAAGAAAAGGCGCTGGCGGAGGCGGCAGCGATCCTGGTGTTAAGAAAAAAGCTCAGGGACTACTACGGGGAAACGGATGAGGACGACTGACACCCAGCGAGGAACGGCAGCAGTTTATCGCGTGGATAAATGAGGCCGTCACTGCCGGTGCCCGCCGGGCGGTGGCCTGCCGCGAAGTTGAGCTCAGTGTACGCACCTGGCAGCGCTGGCAAACTGATCTTACCCAGCAATAGTGGACACGGCACTAAGTGAGTAAACTCGTAACCCAGAGGTGACTCATGACTAAACCATCAGCAACGAAAAGCAAACCCCGTAAACAACACTCGCCCGCCTTTCGGGACGAAGCGCTTAAGCTCGCTCAACGTATTGGCGTGGCCGCAGCCGCGCGTGAACTCGGTCTCTACGAATCGCAACTTTATACCTGGCGGAGCAAGCAACGGCAGAGCCTGTCAGCTTCCGAACGTGAGCAGGCACTTGCGACCGAGAATGCCCGGCTCAAGCGCCAACTGGCAGAACAGGCTGAAGAGTTGGCCATTCTCCAAAAGGCCGCGACATACTTCGCGAAGCGCCTGAAATGAAGTATGTCTTTATCGAAAAACATCAGGCTGAGTTCAGCATCAAAGCCATGTGTCGGGTGTTCCGTGTCGCCCGCAGCGGCTGGTATGCCTGGCGTCTGCGTCGACATCAGATAACCCCGCGTCAGCAGTTCCGTCTTGTCTGCGATGAGGCCGTTCGAAAGGCATTCAGTGACGCAAAACAGCGGTATGGTGCGCCGCGTCTTGCTGATGAGCTTCCGGCGTACAACGTCAAAACCATCGCAGCCAGCCTGCGCCGTCAGGGGCTGCGCGCAAAGGCCTCGCGCCGGTTCAGGCCGGTCAGTTACCGTGAACATGGTTTGCCGGTGTCAGAAAACCTGTTGAAACAAGACCTTACCGCCTGTGGGCCAAATCAGAAATGGGCGGGTGACATTACTTACTTGCGTACAGATGAAGGCTGGCTTTACCTGGCGGTGGTGATTGACCTGTGGTCACGAGCCGTCATCGGCTGGTCGATGTCCTCGCGGATGACGGCACAACTGGCGTGCGATGCGTTGCAATATGGAATTAGGCCTGAAAAGCTGAAAGAGCTGCAAGATAAAATCATTCAGGGGACAGGAAAAAATGCAGATAAATAATGAATTACTAAGACAAATCCTATTGGAGAGGGAGAGGTTGAAAAACCCTCCTAAAGATACGGATAAATCATCTGGTGTTGGAATAGCCAGATTCATTGTGTCGTGTAATGATGTTTCTTCAGTATTGAGTCTAGCGAAAGAAATACTGTTAACCGTGAATAGTTATTCAACGCAAAGTTGGCCTTCTCTCGACGAATGGGCAAGTATCCTTCCATCTCGGTTTGTTGAGAATTGTTTACCAGAGCTAACTGAGGCTGAACAGAAAACACAAACCCAAAAATGGAATAGTCTCGCTTATGAAGAGAAGCTTACTGAAGCTTCTCATGACGATAAATGGACATTATCGTCATGGATATCTTGGCTTGAACCTGAGGGGAGGGAGTGGTTTTGGTGGAATGCGATATTGTTCGATCCACCGCTAAGTAATAGTCATTTCTTAATAGAAGTAACCGTTCTGGATTCCCCTTTTATGTCTGGTGCCTTAAAATGGTTATTTAAAGCTTGTGGTGCGATAGATGTGATTTCAGAGGATGATTTATAGAGATTAGGCTGTGTCCCTTAACCTCCCCACATATTTAGGGAAGCGGTTAAAATCTCTTGTAAGCGTCCAACGAAGGCCGTATTGACTAAGGTCGGGTAAGTTATTCCGTTGGCAGTGTTATACGCCACGGCAGGAGCTCACTGACCCAGTTTATCGGCCAGTCTGCAATCATATTCAGCACATGCCGTAGATAATGCTGATCAACTCCATTCAGGCGACATGTCCCCAGCAAGCTGTAGAGCAATGCCCCTCGCTCACCTCCGTGATCCGAGCCGAAGAACAGGAAGTTCTTGCGCCCCAGACTCACCATCCGCAAGGCATTCTCTGCGAGGTTATTGTCCACCTCGGCCCAACCGTCATCGGCATAATACGTCAGCGCTGCCCATTGGTTCGTAAGCGTCCGGTGATCTCATATTGCTAGCAAAACTCTGCTGCCACATGCTGCCTTCATTCAATACAACGAACCTGAGGCAAAATATGGCAAAACAGTATTCTCACAGTGAACGGCAACAACATCTCGACACCTGGCAACAGAGTGGATTGTCTAAAAAACACTATTGCCGACAGCATGACCTGAACGACGCACGATTTGCCCAGCGCTTTTCGTGACGTTTGCTACTGCCCGCAGCGTCAGTGCTGCTATCTGGCCAGCGAAGACGGCACCGTCTATCAATATCACCACGATCAGATCACCGTTCTTCATCAAGGGGACGAGCCGATTTGGTCTCTGGGTGTCTCGCCGGATGGCACTACGCTGGCCTTTGCGGAACGTCTGGGCAAAATTTATTTATTTGACTTGGAGCAGAGTCGGGTCGTTGAAACCACCGACTGTCGATTGCCAAAACGCCTCAAGTGGTTTGATAACCAGACGCTTTATATTTCTTACAGCGGTTCCATCCATAAAATCTTCTTTGATGAACAGTGGCAACATCATCTTGAATTTATCTGCCCTAATGACAACACGGTGGAGGACTTTGTTTTCATCGATGACTATATTGTTTTTATCACTTATAACCGCAGAATTTGGCTCTACGACCGTTTGTCCGCGACTCAGTTAGACAGCATCTATAACAGCGAGAACTATATGAAAAACATTATACATATCAACGACAATATATTTGCGACGTTAGGACGCTCAGGCTATCTTCAACAATACGAACTACATAATGAGCAGATAAAACTCGGCACACAGTTGAAGATGGTATGATACTCATGAACTTGTCGCAAAACACTTGCTTAATCTTATTGTTAGCATCCAATTTTTTCTCCTCGGTAGCCGTAAGCATAGGGATGTATATCATCCCTTGGTATATAAGTAATGAAGGTGAGCAACCCAGACTATTGGCGGTGATGGCTACAATGTCTTCATTAATACTTATCTTCATCACGCCATGGATCGGCATGCTGGTCGACAAGTTCAATAGGAAAAACCTGCTCACGGTACTCAATGTCATCATTTGCATCGCTTTCATACTGGCTATTTGCAGCCGGTATTTCTCTTTCAGTATTATGCTGCCTTTAGTTGTCTCCTATTTCGTCATTCAATTTTATTATGCTATCTTTTATATCGCTCGACAGGGGTTTATTAAAGATATATTCATCGGTGATTACCTATCACGAACCAACTCTCTTCTTGAGATGGAATCGCAAGCATCGACTTTGATCTCTGCGCTGTTAGTTATCTCTGTATCGTCATATTTGAACTATGACACTATTTTTGTGTTGCTGGTCGTGCTGATTGTCATCTCTCTGTTCATTCTGTTAACAATCCCTTACCAACGGCGCCCCCCTGTCAACACTCAGATGCCCAAACGTTCGCTCATTCAGTTCCAGCCAGAGAACCGGAATATCATTCTATATCTTCTGGTAGGTGCGGTACCCTTTGTCTGTATCATGGTGGTTAATGTCATTCAGGCTCCATTTATGCACGAAGTACTGCATGCCTCGATTGAATCTTACGTTTCCTTTGGCATTATTTATGGTCTGGGTGCCATTTTAGTTAGCCTGTTGTTGGGGTGGTTGGCCCCCAAATTCTCTGCGAGAAATTTGGTTCACCTCTTTACCGGCGGTTTCGCCTTGACGGTTCTACTGATCGCCAGCACTCCCACCTTACCAGTGATTTTATTCGGGGCTTTCTTCCTTGGTTTATTCAACTCTGCATCACGTATAAGCAGTCAGAATGTCGTTCTTACCGAAATAGACAGTGAAAAAATCGGGCGCGTTTTTTCTACCGGCCAGTTATTCACCTTGATTAACCGCGTGATTGCGACTGGACTGGTTGTTATCCTATTCCAGGAAAGTTACGAGTATGCTTGGTCCTATGTTCTGATTATCAGCGCCACCGCCCCTATCAGCTTAATGCTGTGGTCGTTTTATGCCAATCGACTACAGAAAATAAGGAGGTCGTAATGAATATCGCTATCGTGACAGGTAGCCATCGAAAGCAATCAAATTCCCGGAATGTGGCGAATTATATTGCCCACCAACTCCAGCAGAAAAATCACTTTGTCGATACGATCGATTTAGCTGAAATAAACCTTCCCCTATGGGACGAAGATGTGGAAACGAATGAGCAGAAATGGTCAGTGCTTAAAGAATGCCATGAACGGTTGAGCAATGTTGAAGCATTGATCATCGTCACCCCAGAGTGGAACGGCATGGCACCGCCGATGCTGAAAAACTTCTTACTGCTTTGCGAAGCAGAATATGTTGGCCATAAACCAGCGCTGTTGGTCAGCGTATCATCGGGTATGGGCGGCGCTTATCCGATCCATGAACTACGTAGTAGCGGCTATAAAAATAACCATATCTGCTATCTCCCAGACCATATTATCGTACGCTATGCCAACAATACGCTGAGAACCCCGCTTCCTGCTGACGACCATGAGCAGCTACTGCGCTCAAGGATCGACTACCAACTGAATCTGTTGCTGCACTATGGCGCGGCGTTGTCTCAAGTACGTGCTTCTGGCATCGTTGATTTTGAGCAATTCCGATACGGTATGTGACTTTTCTTTGAACGCCATACCTAAATGTGGCTGGACTTTGCCGAAGATCAGGCCCGGCGTCGCCAGCAGGTGTTCCTGCGTGACTGGCAGGAAAAGCTGGATCAGTTCCTGCAATTTAATGACCGCGAGGTTCTACAACGCGCAGGCACTGTCAGTAAGAAAATGGCAGATGAAAAAGCGCAGGCTGAATATATCCAATTTGCTGAGCAGCAACGGCGCTTAAAAGAAGCTGAAGAGGAAAAGGATATCGCCGGTTTGCTACAGTGGATAACCGACACCATGATCTGAACGGGCCATTCAATGGCCCGTTCAGATCTGTGACTAAGACGGCTTTTTAGTGAATTTGCGGTAACACCACTGGCTAAAGTCATCAACGTATAAAAATATCGCCGGGATCACCAGTAGGCTCAGCACGGTTGAGGTCAACAAGCCGCCAATCACGGCAATGGCCATCGGTGAACGGAAGCTGGGGTCGGCATTGCCCAGCCCTATCGCAATGGGCAACATACCTGCGCCCATGGCAACGGTGGTCATGATGATCGGGCGCGCACGTTTATGGCAGGCATCCATCAGCGCCTCTTGGCGCGGTTTGGCAGCTACAACTGGCCGCCCGTCGCTGCCATCATTGCCACGCCGCGCCACAATAGCGTACTCCACCAGCAGAATAGAGTTCTTTGTGGCAATCCCCATCAGCATAATCAACCCAATCAGCGAAGGCATTGACAAGCTTTGCCCAGCGACCAACAGGCCGACGAAGGCACCGCCCAAAGAGAAAGGCAGTGCGGCAAGGATGGTCACCGGGTGTAGGAAATGTTTGAACAGCAGCACCAACACGATGTAAATACAGAGGATGCCGATCAGCATGGCCAACCCAAAGCTGGCAAAGAGTTCGCCCATGGTTTCAGCATCACCTACTTCCACCACACTCACCCCGGCAGGCAAATTCTGTATTGAGGGGAGTTTTTTAACCTCATTTACCGCGGTACCTAACGGAACATTGGAAAGTTCGATCTCCAGATTGATATTGCGGGAGCGATCGTAGCGGTTGATCACCGCAGGCCCGCTTGCGATCGCGATATCGGCAACCTGGCTGAGCATCACCGGGCCTCTAGTACCGGGGATAATAAGACGTTTTAATGTTTCGATATCTTGCCGTGCTGCATCATCCAGTTTCACCACGATGTCCAGTTGCCTTTGGGGCAAATTCAGCTTTGGCAACGACATATCATAGTCCCCCAGCGTGGCGACCCGCAGCGTTTCCCCGATAGCGGCACTGCTGACCCCCAGATCGGCTGCGCGGGCAAAGTCAGGACGAATGACCACTTCCGGCCGGACGAGGCTGGCGGTAGACGCGATATTTCCCAACCCTGGAATCGTGCGCAAATCGCGCAGCACCGCCTGTTGGGCGGACGTCAGGCTGCGCGGATCTTCGCCACTCAGCACCAGAATATATTTCTCTCCAGATGCACCTAGGCCCACTTTGGTACGCACCCCGGGCAGTTGTACCAATAGATCGCGGATGCGTGCTTCAATGTGTTGTTTACGCTCCCTCTCACTGCGCGCAATGAGTTGGATGGTCAAGGTCGCATTACGCGGCTCCATCAGGGCGGAGGAGAAAGGGTCACCTCCCGCACTTCCGGCGCCAATAGTGGTATAGACGCTGCGTATTTCAGGTATCTGACGGAGCAACTGACGAGCCTGTTCAGCCATCGCTTCCGTCTGGGTTAACGTCGATCCTGGCGGCAGCTCAACAGACACTTGAGTTTGCGAGTTATCATCCGGCGGCATAAATCCAGAAGGTAGCAGGGGGATCAACATCAGCGATGCAATAAAGAATAGCCCGACAGAAAGCAGCGTTTTGACCTTATGATGAGTACACCAGTTGACGATGCGTAAATAACGGGTGAGCCAGGCCGGATCGCGATCGTTTGCCACCAGGGGCTTGAGCATATAAGCGGCCATCATTGGCGTAAGAATTCGCGCAACGACCAGCGAAGCAAAAACGGCGATCGACGCCGTCCAACCAAACTCTTTGAAAAATTTGCCTGCAATACCGCTCATAAACGCCGTAGGAAGGAAAACGGCGATCAGTGTAAAAGTGGTGGCAATCACCGCTAGGCCAATCTCATCAGCGGCTTCCATCGCAGCTTCATAGGGGCTTTTACCACTGCGCAAGTGGCGCACGATGTTTTCGATCTCGACAATCGCGTCATCAACCAGAACCCCGATCACCAACGACAGTGCCAGCAGACTGATCACATTGATCGAAAACCCCAGCAAGGCCATACCAAAAAAAGCCGGGATCACCGACATGGGCAGCGCCACTGCCGAAATAAACGTAGCCCGCCATTCGCGCAGGAAAAACCAGACGACCAACACCGCTAACAACGCGCCTTCATACAGCAGATTGAGTGACGAGTTGTACTCCGCTTTGACTGGGCTGACGAAGTCAAATGCTTGGGTGAAAATCAGATGCGGGTATTCCGCCTTAATTTTTTCCAACGCTTTTTCCACGGCGTCGCCAACTTCTACCTCGCTCTCCCCGCGGCTACGCACGATCTCAAACCCAACGACAGGCTTACCGTCAACAAAGGCAGAAGCGCGGACTTCAGCCACGGTGTCGGTGACGGTTGCAAGTTGATCGAGGCTAACGTAACGCCCATCGTTAAGCGGGATCTGTAGTGCAGCGATCTCCTTGGCGGAGTGTTGCCCCCCTAGGGTGCGGATAGTCTGTTCGCTGTTGCCGAGCTCCGCTCGTCCACTGGGGGCATCCTGCTGCACTAAACGCAATTGTTGCGAGATTTGTGCCGCGCTCAGCCCCAGACTTTGTAGCTTTAACGGATCGAGCACAACCTGGACCTGACGATTGACGCCTCCGACTCGTTTGACTGCCCCGACGCCGCGGATCGCCTGCAAGCTGCGCACCAGCTTGTTATCCACAAACCATGACAGTGCCTCTTCGTCCAAATGTTCTGAGCGCACCGCATACACCAGCACCGGCGTTCCGGCCAGATTGACGCGTTGTACAACAGGATCACGGACATCGCTGGGCAGGTCAGAGCGCACACCCTGTACTGCCGAACGCGTATCATCCACGGCTTCCTGGACAGGTTTCTCCAGTTGAAATTCCAGCGTCATAACCACGCTGCCTTCGGAGATCTTGGTATAGGTGTGTTTTAGCCCCTGTAGGGAAGCAACGGAGTCCTCCAGTTTGCGCGCCACGTCGTTTTCCAACTGTTCCGGCGAAGCGCCCGGCAAGGCGGCGCTGACGGTGACCATCGGTAACTCGATATCTGGAAACTGTTGGATCTTCATACTACGGAAACTGATGATCCCAGCGACGGTGAGTAACACAAACAACATAGCGGCGGGGATGGGATTACGTATAGACCAGGTAGAGAGATTCATTGTGCTGTTTCCCCTGTGGCGAGGGGGTTAACGCGCACTCTTTCGCCATGATTGAGGAAACTGGCACCGCTGGTAACGATGCGCATATCAGGCCGCAGGCCGGTGAGGATCTCAAATCGCCCCTGATATAGCTGACCCACTTCGACTTTAATTTCGCTGACGTTGCCCGTTTCATCAACGGCAAAAAGGTAGTGAAATCCTTCGCGTGAGACGAGAGCGGATTGTGAAACGGTGAGTGCCGATATTTCACCGACGTGGAACACCCCTTGGGCAAACATGCCCGCTTTTACCCCGAGCTGTTGTTGCTGCGTTGGGGTGATATCGACATAGACGATGGCGTTGCGTGTTTGCAGATCGAGTGCAGGGGCCAGGGCGCGGATGCGGCCAGTGAGCTCGGTTCCTGCTGTGGTGCGCAATACGGCACTCATACCCGGTTTGAGGTAGGGTAATTCTGCTGCGGTCAGTTCTGCGCGCCATTCCAGGCGCTCTTGACGGATCAGCCGGAATAACTCGTTGCCACGGTTGGCGACGTGACCAACAGTTGCGCTTCGCGATGAGATAATACCGTCGTCGGGAGCCAGAACGCGCGTTTTTTCCATACGCAACCGCTGGTATTGAACTTGCGCTTTCGCTTGTTGGACGCGAGCACGTGCTGTTTTATCGGCGGCGAGATATTGGTCGATCTGCAATTCGCTGAGTGCGCCGGTATTCTTCAGTTGGCGTGCACGTTGTGCATTAGTGCTGGCTTCGTCTTTATTTGCCTGAGCTTCTGCTAAAGCCGCCTCTGCTTGGGCAAGGTCAGCGGCGACTGTTTCGGGATCAAAACGCGCAAGAAGTTGGTCTTTACGCACGCGGTCGCCGACATTGACGTAAATATCAGCCAGGCGTAACCCATCAGCCTCACTACTGACGATCGCTTCCTGCCAGGCGGCAATATTACCGTTGGCGTTGATTTGGCGTGGTAAATTCTGTTGTTGGGGTATTTCGATATTAACGGTAAGTGCAGCCTGTTTCTCTGGCGGAGTATCACTCTGGGCTGGTTTGTTTGCACTTATTGTAAAGATAAAATAAGTGCTGATACCGATTATGAGGACAGCAGCGCCGAGAAAAATTCTATTTTTGTACCACGTCATTTTAATTATCAACCCAGTGGTGGTGATTGAAAAATCCATTTAATTCATCAGGATACTATGCCGCATTATCCGAAGAATCAATCGTTACGGCAATCAAGAAATATCTCAAAATCACACGTAGAGTTCCCACGACAAGAACAACACCCCATAGGTTATCTGATAGGGCAAGATTGTACTCCAGGTGAATTTATACCCGTCATACTTCAAGTTGCTTGGGTGTTGGTGGCGCCCAGTCACAGAGTTATCTATGCTCCTGGCGACTCGCAGACTGGCCGTCTACAAGCAACTCGAATTATTCTGGGTATAGTCTCCTGTTTTCTCAACGGGTATTGCAGGGCGTTTTCTTGATGATTACAGAGGTTGCATGAATTTAGCCGCTCAGATCCTGGTACAGACATAAATCGGAATCCCATCCGATTCCAGCACCATCATTTTTCTGCCTTCCCTATAGGTATCAATCGGCATACTCCATTTCTTTTCCCTTCTGCCCATCGGTTCCAGTAGTTTTTTCACCGAATCGGCGATCGTCGCTGGCGTGAAGACCATGAACGACTGGTCCTGATCCTGGGTGAAGAAAAAGGGAATTGGCTGTTCTATGTACAAGGCTTTTTTACCTGATTCACTGAGCTGCCCTAAAAAATTGAATTGCCCAGAGTTCCCCATCACTGAATATGTGGTCAAGGCATCGTAGGTGATGTCACGGTTGTGGAGATAAGCCTTATTCCAGCAGGTGAAGTGGCTGTTTTGATAGTTATAGAGAGAGTTTGCCAGCAGTGGTGAAAAAATAACCGCAAAGAATACTGGCCATAACATGGGCTTACGATATTTTTTCATCATTGTTATATTCGAAAAAGTAATGTGTTAAACACGAAGAGATACCCGACGAATTTTTGTTACAGATGTGGACTGACATTCGGGTATTCGCTGTATTGGCGGTGATATAAGCCACCTGACCGGGCTCACACGAGATCTTTTTTTCGTTCATAAAGGAAAGATAATACCCGTTGCTGTTTGGCATTTTTGGTGTTTTTGCAAATACCAAACACTGGTTAGCCTCTCCAATCTGGTGGTATGCAGAGAAGTAGTTCAATGTGCGCGTGACATTGTGGTACAGCTTCTGGCAAGTAAGCCAAAAGAATATAAGTGAAGCACTGACTATAATGAGATGCATTATCATGTATGGTTGTTTTATTTTACTGAACAGTAACGCCATCACTCCATTTCTAAATAGTTTTTCACTGTCTGCTAAAGGTTGTGCCTCCTCAGGTTTTTCTTCTACCTCATCTTCTACCTTATGGGGGGCTGTAGGTGGTTTAGATTCTGTTTCTTCAGCGACGAAGTCAGATTCTATTTCTTCTTCAACAAATGTTACTGTGCCAGAAAACTTTATCCCTTCTTTTGGCACGGTCTGAATGATATTGCCATGTAATCCAGCAGATCTCAGTCCTCGCCGCAGCAAAGAAATATTTTGATAGAACGCATTGGTGGTGACGTATTGTTTCTGGTTTTCCCATACCTGCTTAAAGAATTCTTGTTGGCTAATAACGGTATTTGGCTTTTGCAAGAGCAGCAGCAAGCATCTGCTGGCTGGCAGGTTGAGCGTGCTTTCTGAGCCTTTCCCATCTGCTGGGACTAATCGATGTTCATCAGGATAGAAAAAAATAGACTTATTAATAATGAATTTTTTGTTCATTTTCAGTCACGTAGTTGTTTTTAGGATTTTTCGCACTACTAATTATTATTGTAGCTTGAAAGTGTGAACTTACCACATGCTGAACTAGCATTTTAATAAAAGATTTTCGTATTATGCAGGTTTTTGGAGCAACTTAACCGCATATTCAGATGGTTCCTATCGCATGTATTATATTCGGGTGAAAAAAATAGGAGGTGAGGGCGATGAGCGAGTGTGAAGCCTACCTTATCTACCCTATGGAATAATCACGGCACTTTATGATTGAGTACGGCGCTGAGGTATAAGTTATGCGCGTTAGTCAAGGTCATTGTATTCACCAGTGCAATATGTCAACAAACCCTGTTGATTACCAGAGTATGTTTTCAACTTTGCAACCGGCAACCTCGGATTATAAACGAAGCCTGTTTTGAACCGTCAAAAACATTGACATATCTTCTATAAATGAAGGGTTATTTATAGGTTTTCGCGTTCTGATAATATCAGTAATTTTACGTGCGCCTAGTTTATGCAGTGCATTCCTCTTGTGTGTATAGACCGTTTTGATTGAAATATCTAAGAAGTCACTAATAAAAGCCGTGCTGTGGCCGTTCATAATATGCAATAGTATGTTTTTTTCACTGTTTGTCAGTTTTATATTATTGTAAGGGTGAATTTTTTTTCCTAGTAACACGCTGGAAATAGCCTGGCTGATATCTTCTATCTCTGACTTTTCATTGATGACGTGGCCAAAATTAAAGCTTGAATAGAATTTAATGAGGTGTTTAGGAGAGATAATAACAACTCCACCTCTATGATTCATAAACGAAAACAGGGAATAGGGTAAATAATCATATTGTGAAGTGTGAAAAACAAACGCACTGGCTTCATGTTTTATTTTGCTGTCAATAGATGAAGCATCTTTGTGAGAAATTAACTTGAGGGTGCAAAACTCTTTGTTTAAAACTGCCCGCAAGCCGATAAAAAAGTAATTATCATCAGTGATCAAATAAACAACCATAAAAACCTCCTTGATATTATACAAGTATTCCTTGTGATTTATTACCTGTGTTAAAGCTTGTACTAATTAATAATGAAGAGGTGCTCTCCAGAAATAAGGCGCCACATGCTGGCGACCTCTTTGGCTCGCCAGCATGCACGGCTTATCTTTTATGGCTGACAGACCGAGTCGAAGCGCTGCATCAGTTGTTGCTGGCTGCCTTTCGCCTGTGGCAGCAATCTGTACCGCACGCTGCATTGCATGCCGCTGCCTTCGCCCCATATGATGCGCAATTGTCCTTGTTCTACAGCCACGCGCGCATACAGTTGGCCCCCTTGCCCTACTGAGCCGACACTATTGCCTTTCTCGTCCACAACGTTGGCGCCAAACGGCACGGGTTCTCCCTGATAGGTTGTCATGATCAGGATCGGGATGCCCCGTTTGCTATCATATTTCACCTTCACCACCGCACCAGAATACGGCGCTACCTTCTGACTGGTGTTATCCAGTTCAATGTCTGTTGGCATACCATTCGGATCGATACTGACTTCGTTCATCTGATAGGCATTGAGGTAAGGCACTATCGCATAGCCGCGCGAGTCGATTCTGACGCCGGGATAAGATGATACGCTGGCACCTTGTGCGCCTTTGGCTTCCACCAGAGCGAAGGTGTCTGACGTATATGGCGTGAATGTCACACCGCCAGAGTGGCCAATCACCGTTCCATAAAGCCCGGCAGAAACGCTCTGGTAACCTTTGCCCGTACTGTAAGCTCCACTCAGCGCTGTGAACGGGCTGCGGTAATTGGTACTCAATGACCCGCTGGAACCCACGCCCTGATTGGCATTCATCGCCGTGACGCCATAGCTCAACTGATTTTCCACCCCGGCCGTACCAGACACGCTAACCTGCTGGCCATTACGTCCACTGTTGTCATGTGACAAATCCATGCGCAACTGAGGCGTGTGGATCTGGTCATTACGGCCCAACGGCAGGCTGAAACTCAGCAGATAGTTAGTCTGGGTTGTTCCCAGGCTGGAATAACTGCGGTTGATGCTGATGCCATACGACAGGCTTTTATAGTTGTTGTTGTAACCCACCTGGTACTGCTTCTCGATACCCTCTTTGTTCCAGTAGTTCTGTACCGATCCGCTGATATACAACTGCCCCCAACCCTCGGCCAACCCCTGGCCAGCGGTAACGGTGAATCGATTTTTGGCTCGCCACACGGAATCAGGTGAAAAACCTTTCGCTACCGCATCACGGGTCTGCATCGCGGTCATGAAATCCATATAACCACTGGTAGAGAAGCGGTACGCTGCTAACGACAGGTTACTGTTGGTTTCATTGATCATCTTGCTATAGCTCAGCTGATAGCTTTGCCCGCTGAGGCTATTATCTGGTTTATACCGGCTATCATCCGCCACTGGGCCTTTCCCCAGGTGCGTGCGAGCCTGGGTTACGTCGAAAGCCACTGCTCCCACCGGCAGACCGACCGCTGCGCCCAACTGCAACGCATAATAGTCTTGGCTGACTTGCAGACCACCGTAACCGGTAATGGCGTTGGTCAGCCCACGTTGGTAAGTGGCCTGATACAGTGTGGGTTTATCGCGGATATTATCGCTGCGTAATTCACCGGCGGTAATGGCATAGCGTGATGATCCTGGGCGCAGCAGTTGCGCGACCGACGCATAAGGGACCCGGAACGTTTGTTCAGTGCCGTCAGACTCACGCACGGTGACGTCCAAATCCCCACCGTACCCGGTCGGGTACAGATCGTTGATCAGGAACTCCCCTGGCGTTACGGTGGTTTCATACAGCACCTGCCCGCTCTGCCGCACGGTAACGCGGGCGTTGGTACGGGCAATTCCTCGGATATCCGGCGCATAACCACGCAGGGATTCCGGCAACATCCGCTCATCGCTGGCTAACTGAATACCGGAGAACGGCAAGGTATCAAAAATCTGCCCAGGGGTATTGGCTTGCCCGATTAGCACCCGACCCATAAGCTGCGGAATATCGCGTTGCAGATAAGTATTGATATTGCTGTATTGTTTCTGCCCGTTATTTGTCCAGTTATAGGAACCATTATGCCGTAAATACCAGCCATTCACGTTCAGCCCGGCATTCACTCCGGCGAATATTGAGCTGAAAGTATTACCTTGAGATTCGCTGGTATAACCATTGACGTTATAGCCGAGCAATAACGCCGGGACGCCACGATCCCATAATTCAGGGCTGACGGTACCACGAGCGGCGTTAAGCATATAAACCTGGGGAATAACGATATCCAGCCGCTGTTCATTACTGTCGTAGTTGACCTGTGCCTGTGGCAGCTTACGCTGCAGATCGATACACAGTTCACCACCGCTTTGTTGGCTTAGAAAATCTGCAGGCAATTTCTCGTAATTGAACGTAATATTTTTAATGATTTCGCTGGTCAGGCACGGATAGACAGATTTATCTTCCCGCGGCTTAAACTCAATATCGGTATTACTCACGAGTTGGTTGTTAACATACAAAGCGGTTTTATACACCCCAGGCAGCGCCGAAGAGCCGTTTGCGAAGCGACTGAGGTCAACCGATTTTCTATCATCAAGATTCAGGAAAGAAGCATCAAACTCCAGATTCTTTGCCAGCTCTTTTGGCGGGTTAACCACAACTTCAGCACTGGCGTTGCCCACGAAAAAAGTCGATAAGATAGCGATGGCCAGAGGGGAAAGCCTACTCTGGATGCCACATTGCCAATGTTTTGACATATAAAATTCCTTCAAGAACTTGTTCCCTGAGTAATGGCTACAATGTTGAATAAATATATTTATGTATGTTGGCGGTTTATTTCACGACAGCATCAAAGGTATTTACCGCGCCATAGTCATTAACAAAGGTGCCGGTTATCTGATTACCGGTCTTACCGGGCAGAGCAAACGTCTGGGTCGCGTGCGGGGCGATCATGTCGCCTTCAATTTCTTTCCCGTTCACGTTCAGGCTGACAAAAGACACGTAAAACGGCGTCGGGTTTGAGGCCAGTACGCTGTTGCCTTGGGCACGCCAGGTCACGGTTTTTGCGGCATCACTGGCATTGCCTGCCAGGCCCGCCGGACGATAGAACATCTTGATGCGCGAGCGGAAAGCCACCTGCAGCAGGTTCTCATCGGCCTTGGCCTGTTTCTTCGCCGGCACTTCCAACACGTTCAGCCAGAATATCGACTCCTTGTCGCTCGGCAGTGTGCCGCCGGTATAGCTGATGCGCAGGGTCTGGCCTTTGCCCTGCTCCACACGGTTCATCGGTGGCGTCAGTACAAACGGCACCTGAATAGCGGCAGGTTTGGCCGTGGTATCCCCGGTATCAATCCAGCTCTGAATCAGGACCGGTGACGGGCCGACATTCGTGAGTTTGACACTGACCTCTTTGGTATCAGACGGATAAATCACCCGGGTTCCGGAGATAACCACACTGGCCAGACTCTGGGCACTGAACAACGCAACGGCAGCCACGCTGAGCGCCTGCAACCTGTAACACGAGAAGAACGACATAAAAGACTCCTGGCAAACCGGTAAAACGGGAGGAGAATACTCTCCTCCCCGGCGCTCTTACTTATTTGTACTGAATGGAGTAAACCACGTTGCTGACTACCGTACCGGCGGTGGTTTTGCCATCGGCATAGTATTCAACGGCATACGGCAGGGTGGCGCTGCCGGTTGCAACATCAACGTAGGTGGTGTTGACTCTCTGGTTGCTGTTACCCACCTGGATCGGGGTCTGAGAGGCGGTAGAGGCGTCACGCAGTTGCAGGCTGACGTTGGTAGCACCGCCGCCCATGTTTTTCAGATGGCCGGTGGCCTGGTCAACGGAAGCCCCTTCTTCGAAGAAGGCGGAAGCCGTTTTCAGGGTGCCAGCACATTCGGTCAGCGCCATGGCGAAACCGGTACGGCCTGCAATCTGGGTGGCCGCAGTCAACTGGTTGGTCCCGATGGTTGGCAGGATCACGGTGGCATCAGCTGCCTGGCCGTCGACAATCACGTTACAGGTTGTCGCCGTCAGTTCACCTTTAAAGGTGATCGTGCCGGTAGAGGCCGCCTGAGCCATACCGACAGAGCCTAATACCATAGTCAGAGAGGCAGCGATTGCTAACTTTTTCATATATATTCCTATTTACTCACTAGTATTGTTAAGCCATTTTAATAATGCTTAAAACAGCAGGGGGGACATTCATATTCTCATGTGGGTAACACGATAATATTTATTGGTAATACAACGGCGTTACCACATGGTCATTTATGGCATAGCCAACACCTTTTACGTTGACAATAAAGCTGTCTGGCAAACCAATTAATTTGAGTTTTGCTCTTAATTCTTTAGTCGCTTGCCACAGGTGCTGGCTGGAAAAAGAGATGTTTTCGAGCAACTCCTCTCTTGATAATGCTTTTTTTTACCATGATGCATCAATAAAAAAACCAACAAATCCATTGCGGTATCATTTAATATTACTGTACAAAACAGTATTGTTTTTTCCGTTTTCTCCGTATAAATACGGACAAGTCTGCGGTTGGCAATGTCAAGCTGAATGTCATTATCAATAAGGAACCCGTAAAGACTACGCTCCATATAATTCTCAAGATATAGGCAGGGCAAACTCTTGTGAAAAATTACCACTCCGTGTGATGCTCTATTATAGAATCAGATTGATCTGAATCAACCCGGCTCACCGACTAAGGGAGCGAGGACGGCATCAAAGAGATGTGGTTTTTATCACTTAGTAATAAACATAAGCCAGCATCTTCAACTGTTTTTTTGTTTTTTAATAGCCTGCAGTGTTGATATTTTAATATAAAACCTAAAGTAGTTTTAAATTCTTTTTTTCACATCAAAACAAGTAAAAAATCTGTTCAATATTAGGCTAACGCTTATGGCACCGCTGTTCTTCAGTACATATAGCGCATGTTGCCTCTGTTTCCATCTTATCTTGCTGTCTTGTCTTGCTGTTGAGGTAAATGTTAGGAAAAAACTCAGAAATAGCCTAATGAACTCTTCTTATTTCTTTTTAATAAAACCAGTAAATCCGTCGTAAAGCGCCCCTTCGGGAGTGAAAATAGAAAGTTATCTCAAAAAATACTCTAATGGAATCATATGTTTTTGTTGCTTGTTTTTATTAAGATTTCTTTAGGTCAGGGGGATTGGCAAGAGAATAATTTAAATAGGAAATGCCTTGTTTATTGGTTTGTGAAGCTTACTTTTATCCATTAGGGAATAGGGGGGTGTTCTTACTTTCGGGTGAACACACTAAAACATCATGAACTGAGCCATTTTTTGTTTTAGTGCTGCTGTTGTTCAGTCGTTTTTCTGGAATAACCGGTTGGGCAGCTCTTTTATACCGGGGTGGGGATGACCCTGATTGATATAAATGGACTCAGAGAGGCATTGCGAAGGGTAATATGCACGCAACAGGCTGGTTTTATCCTATTGGTGTCGACATTGGGGAGCGTTTTTTGGTGGTGGAACGCTGCAAACAGGGGTTTTTTAATGACACTGAGAGAAAATGGCATCGTGGCACCAGATGTTATATCGGTCTGATGAGCACTTTCCTATTTAAACTGTTTACTTGTTTTTTTCTGACCAACCCAAAAATCTTAATAAAAATAAATTTCAATAAAAACAACATATTAATTTTTTCTGTGGGGTTTTTTCTCTTGAATGATGAGTGGCTATGCCGGAAAGTCTGCCTGGCACAGTTGTTTTATTAAAAAGAAATAAGAAGAGTTCATTAGGCTATTTCTGAGTTTTTTCCTAACATTTATCTCAACAGCAAGACAAGAGTGAAACAGAGGCAACATGCGCTATATGCACTGAAGAACAGCGGTGCCATAAGCGTTAGCCTAATGTTGAACAGGTTTTTTACTTGTTTTGATGGGAAAAACAGAATTTAAAACTACCCAAGGTTTTATAATGAAATATGAACATTGCAGACTATAAAGAAGCAGAAATTTAGTTAAAGATGCTGATTTATGTTTATCGTTAAGTGATAAAAACCACATTCCTTTGATGCCGTCCTCGCTCCCTTAGCCAGTGAGCTGGGTTGATTCAGATCAATCTGATTCTATAATAGAGCATCAAACGGAGTGGTAATTTTTCACAAGAGTTTGTCCCGCCTATATCTTGAGAAATTATATGGAGAATAATCTTTACGGGTTCCTTATTGATAATGATATTCAGCTTGATATTGCCAACCGTAGACTTGTCCGTATTTATACGGAGAAAACGGAAAAAACCATGCTGTTTTGTGCAGTAATGTTAAATGATATCACCATGGAACTGTTGGTCTGTTTATTGAACCAGCATGGCAAGAATAAAATATTATCAAAAGAGGAACTGCTCGAAAACATCTGGGAGAGGAACAATATTTCTTCCTCCAGTCAACGCCTGTGGCAGGCGATTAAAGAATTAAGAGCGAAACTTAACGTAGTCGGTCTGCCAGATGACTTTATTGTCAATGTAAAGGGAGTCGGTTACTCCTCAAATGGCCATGTGGTAACACCTTTATTTTATTAAAAAATCCATACCATTATCAATGCGATAATATAAATCGACTCGTGGGATATGGATGTCATCCTGCTGTTTTAATTATTATTAAAATGGCTTAACAACACTAGTGAGTAAATAGGAATATATATGAAAAAGTTAGCAATCGCTGCCTCTCTGACTATGGTATTAGGCTCTGTCGGTATGGCTCAGGCGGCCTCTACCGGCACGATCACCTTTAAAGGTGAACTGACGGCGACAACCTGTAACGTGATTGTCGACGGCCAGGCAGCTGATGCCACCGTGATCCTGCCAACCATCGGGACCAACCAGTTGACTGCGGCCACGCAGATTGCAGGCCGTACCGGTTTTGCCATGGCGCTGACCGAATGTGCAGGCACCCTGAAAACGGCTTCCGCCTTCTTCGAAGCAGGGGCTTCCGTTGACCAGGCCACCGGCCATCTGAAAAACATGGGCGGCGGTGCTACCAACGTCAGCCTGCAACTGCGTGACGCCTCTACCGCCTCTCAGACCCCGATTCAGGCGGGCAACAGCAACCAGAGAGTCAACACCACCTACGTTGATGTTGCAACCGGCAGCGCCACCCTGCCGTATGCCGTTGAATACTATGCCGATGGCAAGACCACCGCCGGTACGGTAGTCAGCAACGTGGTTTACTCCATTCAGTACAAATAAGTAAGAGCGCCGGGGAGGAGAGTATTCTCCTCCCGTTTTACCGGTTTGCCAGGAGTCTTTTATGTCGTTCTTCTCGTGTTACAGGTTGCAGGCGCTCAGCGTGGCTGCCGTTGCGTTGTTCAGTGCCCAGAGTCTGGCCAGTGTGGTTATCTCCGGAACCCGGGTGATTTATCCGTCTGATACCAAAGAGGTCAGTGTCAAACTGACGAATGTCGGCCCGTCGCCGGTCCTGATTCAGAGCTGGATTGATACCGGGGATACCACGGCCAAACCTGCCGCTATTCAGGTGCCGTTTGTACTGACGCCGCCGATGAACCGGGTGGAGCAGGGCAAAGGCCAGACCCTGCGCATCAGCTATACCGGCGGCACACTGCCGAGCGACAAGGAGTCGATATTCTGGCTGAACGTGTTGGAAGTGCCAGCGAAGAAACAGGCCAAGGCCGATGAGAACCTGCTGCAGGTGGCTTTCCGCTCGCGCATCAAGATGTTCTATCGTCCGGCGGGCCTGGCAGGCAATGCCAATGATGCCGCAAAAACCGTGACCTGGCGTGCCCAAGGCAACAGCGTACTGGCCTCAAACCCGACGCCGTTTTACGTGTCTTTTGTCAGCCTGAACGTGAACGGGAAAGAAATTGAAGGCGATATGATCGCCCCGCACGCGACCCAGACGTTTGCTCTGCCCGGCACAGCCGGTAATCAGATAACCGGCACCTTTGTTAATGACTATGGCGCGGTAAATACCTTTGATGCCCTGATTAAATAATGTTCAGTCCATTCGACAAGCCAAAAGGTTGTTGGCGTATTGCGGGGCGAGCAACGCGAGTTATTTACGTCGATCAATGACCAACGCATTACCACTATTTTCCTTTCTGGTAAGAACGGCATAAAGAGCCAGAAAGAGGGCAATGACTTATGAAATGTTCGATAAATAAAACCCTGGGCCTTTTGAGTGGATTAATGCTGAGCGTTATCAGTTCCAGTAGCTGGGCCACCGTGAGTTGTACGTTCGCTGCTGGCTCAACGCAAACTGAAGCCGTGCCATTGAACCCAGCGGCGATTTCTGCCGGGGCCGATATTCCCGTGGGGACGATTCTCTATCAGGGAACCTGGGTGATGAAAATGATCCCTATGCCGTGTACATGGGCACAAAGCGATGTCGGCAAATCATTCTGGTACAACAGTTCAACGGTGATTACCAATACGCCATTCCCCCTCAGCGGTTTGACGACCGGCCCATTTGCTGGTGCAGTTTATCAGACCAATATTCCGGGCATAGGTGTGGTCATTTCACGAGATTCTAATGGCAGTCCCGTAACAACAACCAGAATGATTGCTGCTGATGTGGAAAAAGTAATTAAGCAGGTAACCACAGAGCTAGGCGGGCGCTATGATTTCGCGGGTTCAATACGTTATATCTCATTAATTAAAACCGGTCCTATTACGCCAGGGAACTATACTTTTAGCGGTGCAAACATCCCGAGTATCAGGAGCAGTATTGAACCTGCGGCGTATGGCCATACTGGTTCGGCAACGGTAACCGGGTTCCCGTTTACGTTTTATAATGTCAGCTTTCAAGGTAACCTGACGGTATCAACTCAAACTTGTATGACCCCGGACGTCTCTGTTGCCATGGGGACGTATAATCTCAATGAGGATTTCAGTGGGTTAAATACCACCACGCCTTGGGTTGATGCTTCAATTGCCCTGACCAATTGCCCGAGATTCTACGGTTTTTATAACAACACCAATACGACGTTGCTAATGGATTACGGCACGGGAACCAGTAACGTAACCACTTCACTCAATAACACCATTGGCGTGAGACTAACCCCGATCACCACGGTCACTGATTCTGGCAATGGCATTATGGCGCTCGATTCGACGTTATCCGGGGCGGCATCAGGCGTCGGGATACAGCTTGGTTGGGGAGAGAGCAGCCAAACGCCGACCCTGTTTAACTTTGCATCAGAATACCCGATGACGCTGCCGAAAGACGGTAGCCCGACCCTACGTATTCCATTGGCCGCTCGCTATATTCAAACGGCGGCAAACCCGACACCGGGCCATGCGAATGGCAAAGTTGTTTTCCTGATTAATTATTATTAATCGATAATATACAACACCAAAATTAAGTAGGGCCACCACCGATAGGCTCAGCGTTATTCGACAGAATTAAATAAGTTAGGAAATTTATATAGATGAAGAATATAACCAGAAATTTTATTGGGTTTATTACGGCTGCTTTAAGTATAGTGATAAGCCCGTCCGTCATGTCTGCGGGGAACTGCGAATTAGCCAGTTCGTCACCCGCCGCTATTACGGCAACATTGCCATTAACACCGGCTAACATCACTGCGGGCCCGGACTTACCTGATGGCACCATACTCTATACTGGCTATTTTAAACCCACGGTCCAGCCTGTTATTATCTGTACCCCAACTTCGTCAGGCGTATATTCTTTCAACAAGTATTTGAAAATACTCAGCGCACCAACGGCGTTATCAGGTTGGACTAACAGTAAGTTTACTCATGTGTATGCAAGCGGTGTGGCGGGTGTCGGGATTGTTATCTGGAAAGGCTCAGTGGGAATAGCGCCGACTCCGTACGTTGTACAGAGCTATGGTACCACCGGCACCGTAGGTAAGACCGCCTCCTATAATATCGACACAAGTTTCTCATTTGGCTTGATAAAAATTGGCAATATCACGCCGGGTTCGATCAATGGGGCCAATTTCCCTACCGTGGTATCTGCAGTTACCAACAACACCGGTGTGCTGAACCTGCCACCCGATCTGACGATGGCGACAATCAAATTCAGTGGCACCGTCAATGTGGTGTCAAAAACCTGTACTACGCCTGATGTGAACGTCTCTTTAGGAACTTACGAGACCCACAACTATTTCCGGCAGATAGGCTCCACAACGCCATGGGTGGATGCCTCAATTACATTAACGGACTGCCCGCGTTTTTACGGTTACTACGGTACGAGTAATGAAATCACCATCACTAATGCGGGAGGACAGACTGTTCCGGCACCTACCGCCAATACTCTGAAGGTATCCATGCAGCCGACAACTTCGGTTCTTGATGCAACTAACGGGATTATGGCGGTCAATTCCTCCGACAGTAGCACCGCAGCCACGGGCGTAGGGATACAAGTCGGCTGGGGTGAGGCATCAGGAACGCCTATCCCCTTTAATTTTAACGGCATGACCTATACGCCTTCGAACAGCGGTGTCAGTACGGTGAGAATTCCACTGGCTGCCCGCTATATACAACAAAATGCGCAAGTCACTCCAGGGCGTGCTGATGGTAAGACGGTTTTTCTGATTAATTATTACTGAAGGCTTTGCCGCATTAACGAAATGAGGCCGGGAAGGCGTTGTTGGCCGGGTTCGGGATGGCCTTTAAGCGTGAAACCCCAGCGCCGACAGCGATCACCTGGCCAATAATCTCGTGGCCTGGCACCAGTAGATAGGTCGCTCTGCCCCAGTCATTCTGCACATGATGCAGATCAGAGTGGCAAACGCCACAGTAGAGAATTTGAACCACAACATCGTTGGCCCGTGGGTCGCGGCGAATAAAGCGATGTGGAACCAGCGCTTCTTTGGCTGCCATGGCAGCGTAACCAAGTACATTCATCGACATGTTGATGCCTCTTCGGATCGGGGTGCGCAGACAACGCGCAGGGTTTGACGTTAATCAGTCAAGGTTAACAGCGCGTTATCCTTAAGAATAGTCAGAGTAATCAGCATGAGCTTATGCGCTGAACTCATAAGCTGTGATAGGGCTTTACAGCGAAAGGATTCACGCAATAGCCAGAAAACGTAGGAGTAGTCTGATTCATGGCGTACAGGGTGGAGTTGCCCGCGTTAGCCTCTAGCGATGGTCTATAGTTACCGCTCAGGACGACGGGCCGAGAGGGAAGATATGCGCTTTATCGTTATCAGGCATGCAGAATCACAATGGAACCGGGAAGGGATCATCCAGGGGCAGCTCGATAGCCCGGTGACGCCACATGGGCACCGGCAGATTGCGGCGCTGATGGCCGCGCTGAAAGACATTCCCTTTACCCAATTTTTCAGCTCGCCTTCGGGGCGGGCGATGACCACCGCACAGGCATTGGCGGCACACTGCCAGTGTGAGGTCAGCAGCGATGCGCGATTATATGAACAGCACTTTGGTTACCTGCAGGGCCACCCCTATCATCAGGCGATGCGTAATCACCCCGAGACCTTTTCGCGTATTTTTGCCGGTGAGCCGACGGCCGCAGCCCCAGAAGGCGAATCGGCAATGGACGTTGCCCAGCGAATGGTCGCTTTCTTTCAGGGGTTTCCTCCTTCCCAGCGCGGCACCTTTGGCGTTGTGACGCATGGCCATGCATTGCAGGCGCTGATTTGGCAACTGAAGGGCAGTGATTGGATGGAGGATATCAGCAAATACGGCCACCCCAGCTGTGGCTATTCCGTGCTTGAAGCGAGTCATGGGCGGCTGCAATTGCAAAGCTGGGGCGTGGCGACACATTTGCGATCGTTGCATCCGGCACCTATTTGACGACTTCAACAGAGTGTATCGAAAGACGCTTTTCTTTTAATTGATGCGTTTACTCTTTGTAAAATTCGGAAAAGATTATTAATATTTGGTCACTGCTTGTGGCAGTGAGAGGCACCTTTGCCTTTCTTGGGAAATTGAATATTAACGAGGGAAAACACACTGTGAAAAATATTTTCTTTTTTGAGGCGATGTTGACGCCAAAAATCATCACTTTCGTTTATTGGCTCAGCTTACTGGGGATTGTCGTCGGCGGCGTTGGGCTGATGATTTATGGCGAATTTTTCCGTGGCCTGCTGGGCTTGATCATCGGTGGCGTGTTCACCCGCGTTTGCTTTGAAATGGTTATTATTGCGTTTAAAAATAACGAGTACCTGCGCAAAATTGCCGAAAAACCGTAATATCGTACGTCATCAGCGCCGGGAATAGCCCGGCGTTGGCGTTATTTCTTCTCGCCCGCCTTGGCTTTTATCCATTATCCATTTTGTATCATTAATGTTATTACGAATAATATGGCTGTTAATCATCATCAGCTGATGTTGCGTGCCGGGTTCACCCCAATTTATTACCGGAGTGAATCAATCACTATCTTTAAGTAAAACCGTGTAGGGCAAACGCATCATCCTTGGGATGGTAACCGAGCAGGTGCGTGGTTTCCTCCAGCGATAGCCTTTTATAGTGATTGTTGGAAATGCCATGCACCACGGCATGCTGTACATCCGCTACCCGAATGCAGCGATCGAGCAGATTGGCCGCATCCCGATGGCTGAGAAATGCGCTCATGTCGCGGGCGCTGATGCGTTGGTTGGTCGCCAGCGTCGTTAAGTTGGCAATCCGCACCGACAGTGCCGAAAGCCCTTCCTGATGGGCAAAATAGGCGGCAATCCCCTCCCCAAAGGCCTTACTGAGGCCGTACAGATTCTTTGGCTTCGGCGCATCTGCCGGGCGCACTTGATAATCCAGCGGATAGCCCTCAACGACCTGCGCACAACTGGCGAAGACCACGCGCTTGCAGCCCGCATCTTTTGCCGCCCGGAAAATATTGAATGTGCCAAGAATATTGTTTCTCATCAGTGAGGTACAGAAATCCGCATTGGGTGAAGGATCGGCCGCCAGATGTAAAACGGTATCGATATTGGTACAAGCGATGCGGCAGGCCTGGATATCGGTGATGTCAAACACCAGCGCTTCATCATCGGGGCGCACATCGGTCAGTAGACCCGGTTCTTTTTCTGCCAGCCGAAAAAGATAACGGTCGGCAGCCAATTGCCTGAAAGCCATTGCAACCCGGCCGCCTGCGCCGGTGATTAAAATCCGCCCAATCTCTGTACGTAAAGCCATGGTTACGGCTGTCCCTAAAACAAATACGCAGGGCATCATTAATAATACTGCTGATTATTTTTGTCCACATTTTAATTAATTTTTCTGATGTATCACGTCTAAAATTTAAGACTATTCCCATGATTCATTTGCGGAAATAGACTGTTATTTAAGAGTTTTCCTGTTGAAAAACAGGATCGTCGAATAAAAAAATTTAACGATAAAAAGCTCTGGCTAAGATTAATATCATGTTATACATATATTTTTTTTGCTTTTGGCGATGTGAAATATTCAAGTCAAATGTATACTTACTATGAATTACATTAGTACATCTAATTAGAGATGTTAATGATTTTTTTGCATATGTCGTCATGCTGCGTTTTGTATTCTGGATCACAGTTCGGCAACTTTGTGGCGGAAAGTCTTGCTGCATTGAAAAACGGAATGTTACCGTCATAGCTCAGCCGATTTAGGGTTGTCACTGTTTCGGCAGGCAAAACCTAAACCTCACGCTTCTGTATTCCCCTGTTGGGATCAGAGGCAATGAGGTTTAGGTTTTTTTTTGCGCTGAATTCCACTATGGCGATTGGCCCTCGCCGTGGAGGCGAATCGGCAGAGCTGAGTGTTAAGGATACCTTTATGAAATATCAGGAATTAGCCAGTGAGATCTTGGCCGGCGTCGGTGGCCGCGACAATGTGAAAAGCCTGGTGCATTGCGCCACCCGCCTGCGGTTTAAGCTACGTGATGGCAGCCAAGCTAGTGCTGAAACATTGAAGAAAAACCCCGGCATTATCATGGTGGTGGAAAGCGGCGGCCAGTTTCAGGTGGTGGTCGGCAACCATGTAGGGGAAGTCTATAAGGCAGTGAATAGCTTGGCCGAATTCGGTGATGAGGCCCCAGCCAAGGACGATGAGGGTAAAAAAGAGAACCTGCTCAGCCGGTTGATCGACGTTATTTCCGGCATTTTCACGCCACTGCTCGGCGTGATGGCGGCTTCTGGGATCCTGAAAGGTTTCCTGGCGCTGAGCCTGGCTTGCGGCTGGATGTTGGACGGCAGTGGTACCTACAAACTGTTGTTTGCGGCCAGCGACGCATTGTTCTACTTCTTCCCGATCATGCTGGGATATACCGCGGGCAAAAAGTTCGGCGGCAATGTCTTCGTGACCATGGCGATTGGCGGCGCACTGACGCATCCCTTGATGATGGCGGCCTTCCAAGCGGCACAGCAGCCGGGGGCGCAGGCGGAGCATTTTCTCAGTATTCCCATTACCTTTATTAACTACAGCTCGTCGGTGATCCCCATCATTTTTGCCGCTTGGGTTTCCTGCCGCCTGGAGCCGCTGTTTAACCGGGTGATCCACAGTGCGCTGCGTAACTTTGTCACACCGCTGATGTGCTTGGTGGTGACCGTTCCGCTGACTTTCCTGCTGATTGGCCCGGCAGCGACCTGGCTAAGCCACCTGCTGGCTCATGGCTATCAAACCATTTATGCCTTCAACCCGGTGATTGCCGGTGCCGTGATGGGGGCGATGTGGCAGGTCTGCGTGATCTTCGGCCTGCACTGGGGGTTGGTGCCGCTGATGATCAACAACCTGAGCGTGCTGGGGCGTGACACTATGTCGCCACTTTTGCTGCCCGCGGTGATGGGGCAGGTGGGGGCCACGCTGGGCGTGATGCTGCGCACTCGCGACGCCAAACTGCGCGTTATGGCGGGATCTGCCGTCAGCGCCGGTATCTTCGGGATTACCGAACCGGCAGTTTACGGGGTCACGTTGCCGAATAAGCGGCCGTTTATTTTCGGCTGTATCGGTGGTGCTCTCGGTGGGGCGGTGATCGGTTACTTCCACAGTGCGGTCTACTCGTTTGGTTTGGTGAGCATTTTCACCTTTGCCCAGATCATCCCGGCCGGAGGTTTTGATGCCACGGTGTGGGGCGCGATCGTCGGTACGCTGGTGTCGTTCCTGTTTGCCGCGATTGCCAGTTACCTGTTTGGCCTCACGCCACCCGCAGAGGAAACCCCAGAGGTGGCACCCTTGGCCGAGACGCCACTTAACCGTAAGCAATTCGTCAGCAGCCCGATTGCCGGAGACATCATCCCATTGGAACAGGTCAATGATGCCACCTTCGCCAGCGGTCTGTTAGGCAAAGGGGTAGCGATCAAACCGCACCTGGGGCGGGTGGTGGCACCGGTTAATGGCCACGTGGTGTCGCTGTTCAAGACCAAGCACGCTATTGGCATTGAATCGGATGAGGGGGCTGAACTGTTAATCCATGTCGGTATTGATACCGTCAAACTCGATGGCTTGCATTTCACCGCGCACATCAAAGAGGGCGATCGCGTGATGCAAGGCGATCTGCTGATCGAGTTCGATCAGGCCGCCATTCACGCCGCCGGTTTTGACACCACGACGCCGATCATCATCAGCAACAGCGATGACTACGTTGACGTGCTGACCAACGGCCACAGTCCGGTGCAGGAACAGGCATCGTTACTGACTTTATTACGTTAATCAGAATCATTGAGGAGAGACAATGAGTAGCAAATTTCCAGAACACTTTCTGTGGGGCGGCGCGGTCGCGGCAAATCAGGTGGAAGGTGCGTATCTGACGGACGGTAAAGGCCTTTCAACCTCGGATCTGCAACCACAGGGGATTTTCGGTGCGCTGACGCCGCGCGTGGCGGGTGACAGCGGCATCAAGGATGTGGCGATCGATTTCTATCATCGTTATCCGCAGGATATCGCGCTGTTTGCCGAAATGGGCTTTAAGTGCCTGCGCACTTCGATTGCCTGGACGCGCATCTTCCCGCAGGGCGATGAGGAAGTGCCAAACGAAGCCGGGCTGGCGTTTTACGATCGGCTGTTTGATGAGATGGCGAAATACGGTATTCAGCCGCTGATCACCCTGTCTCACTACGAAATGCCGTATGGCCTGACGCAAAAATATGGCGGCTGGGCCAGCCGTAAAACCATCGGTTTCTTCGAGCGTTATGCCCGCACGGTGTTTGAACGCTACAAACATAAGGTGAAACATTGGCTGACGTTCAATGAAATTAATATGTCGCTGCACGCGCCGTTCACCGGCGTCGGGTTGCCGGAAGACAGCAGCAAAAGTGATATTTATCAGGCGATTCACCATCAACTGGTCGCCAGTGCCAAAGCGGTCAAGGCCTGCCATGAGATTGTGCCGGGTGGGCAAATTGGCAATATGCTGCTGGGCGGTATCCTCTACCCGCTGACCTGCAAACCGGAAGACCTGCTGGAAACCCAGCGGCAGAACCGCGATTGGCTGTTCTTTGGCGATGTGCAGGCGCGCGGTGCCTATCCGGCCTATATGCAGCGTTTCTTCCGCGAAAACGGTATCCAGGTGGAAATCACCAGTGAAGATAAACAGGCGCTGCGTGAAACCATCGACTTTATCTCCTTCAGCTATTACATGAGCGGCTGTGTAACCACCGACGAGGAACAGAACAACACCGCGCGTGCCAATATCCTCAATATGGTGCCGAACCCGCATCTGGCCAGTTCGGAATGGGGTTGGCAGATCGACCCGATTGGCCTGCGCTACTTGCTCAACGTGCTGTATGACCGTTATCAGAAACCGTTGTTTATCGTCGAAAACGGGTTGGGGGCCAAAGATCGCCTCGAAGCCGACGGCAGTATCAACGACGACTACCGCATCAACTATCTTAACGATCACCTGGTGCAGGTGGGTGAGGCGATCGACGACGGGGTTGAGGTGATGGGCTACACCAGTTGGGGGCCGATCGACTTGGTGAGCGCCTCGAAGGCTGAAATGTCGAAACGCTACGGCTTTATTTATGTCGATCGCGACGACGCCGGTAACGGCAGCCTGGAGCGCCACCGGAAAAAGAGTTTCTATTGGTATCGTGATGTGATCCGCAGCAATGGCAGCAGTCTGAAAGCCAAGTAATCATCGCTAAACTCCCTCTCTCCCGGTGGGAGAGGGAACATCATATTAAGCATCGTGCGCTTAAGCGCGGTGTGAGTCCATAGGGCGAGTTATTCAATAAATAACGAAAACATCTTGTTGTTCATTATGGGTTATTTGTACCCAGGGAATGCTGTTGCCCGCAGTCAGTACCTGGGAATATTGGCATACGGAGAAAGTTAATAATGAAATATTCCATACCTCATGCGCTGACTCTGGCGGCGCTATTGCTGGCCGGTGGCAGTGCGCAGGCAGAGACACTGCAAAGCAGCCAAGACGCTGAGGCGTCAACCCCGCAGTGGCAGGGCGTTGCCCTGGGATTTGAACCGCCACAGGCAGGGCTGTTGGGAGAGATGCTGGGGATCAGGCCGATTCTGGAAGACCACGGTTTCCATTATAACCTTGGCTATCTCAGCCAGATTTCCTACAACGCCGGTGGCGGTTACAACCACGATAAACAGGCGTCGTATATCGATCAGTTTGCGTTGACGTTCAGCCAGGATCTGGAGCAATGGACGGGAATTCCCGACGCGGCGATTGAAGGCAACATCGTCAACCGTAACCACGATAACAACCTGACGCGCGATCGCCTGCAAGACCCACGGGTTAATCCGACCGATCTGTCGCAGGAAAGCTATGGTGGGCAGTCCATCACCCGGCTTGGCTGGCTGACTTTTAGCCGCAGCTTTATGGATCGTAAGCTGCATTGGCGCATCGGCCTGATGAACAAGGTGCAGGATTTCGATCAGATCATTCCCTGTGATTTCCAGACGCTGTCGCTGTGTGGCGGTAAATCGGCCAATTCACTCACCTGGTACAACTGGAACGTACATTACTGGGGCACCAGCCTACAGTACAAACTCACCGATGAGCTGACGCTTAAAACCGGGATCCTCGAGCAGAACCCGCAGGCACCGAGCCGCAGCCACGCCTGGAGCTGGTCTACCAAAGGCAGCAAAGGGATACTGTTACCGGTTGAACTGGAACTGAAGACCCAGGCGGTTAATCAGTTGCCTGGGGTATATAACCTTGGCGTGCTGTACACCAACGCCGATCAGCAGGATTTGTACCGTGGCGTCTCCGGCGGGCCAGGGGCCAGCGATCCTGACGGTTACCGCAGCTATAGCCAAACCTGGTTTATGTACACCGGTTTCAACCAACAGGTGACGCGCCACCAAGGCGACGCCAACCGTGGCCTGAGCCTGTTCTACAGCATGAGCCTGGCCGATCAGCGTTCCAACTATATGCACTATGCGCTTGCCACCGGGATCCGCTATCGTGGCCTGTTCGATGCGCGCCCTGATGACTGGCTGGGCCTGGGGGTATCGCGGGTGAAATTAAGCGATCGTTATCAGGACAACCAGCGTTACCTGAACCAGCTCAACAACGCCACCGACTATCAGGATCCGAACTACCATCAGGTTCCGGGCCATTCAGTGACGGCGGAGCTGTATTATCGCTTTAAAGCCACGCCGTGGCTGGAATTGCAGCCGGGCCTGCAATACTGGCATGCTCCTGGTGGCGTGAGTGAAACCCAGGATGCATGGGTGACAGCGCTGAAAACTGTAGTGACCTTCTGATGGGGCGTGGAGCGAAGCCGCAGGTGGGTTCATTTTCTTACGCCACTCGCGGTCACATCGGCGTTATCCATAAAATTAAGTGATGTTTCCTGCCAAAAACCGGTGAAAGCTGGGGCTTCGGCCCCACTTATTATCCCTATTTTCTCGCCAAATTCCGCCACGAAAAGTGGAAAAAAATGCTTATCCCGTGGTGATTATCTTAATTATGGGGGGTAAAACCGAACTTATTGCCTGGCGAATGAACCTGCAACTGTATTGACTGTCTGATGGAGCCATAACAAGCAAAGCCTCGGAGCTTCTGTGTTACATGAGTAAAGTTAATTCGTTGTCCCAGCAAAATTTATCGTTATTGCTGGCGATCTATATCGGCATTTTTTTGAACATCTCCGTTTTCTACCGCCGTTTTGACTCTTTTGCCCAAGGCATTCAAGGGATTAAGGTTATTGCCGCGGTGACCGAAGTGGCGGCCATTGTGCTGTTCACCTTCTTTATCTTGCGGCTGATGTCGCTCGGTGGGCGGCTGTTTTACCGCATTATCGCCTCGCTGCTGGTGTTGATTTCCGTGGCAGCCAGCTATTACATGACGTTCTTCAACGTGGTGATTGGCTACGGGATTATCGTCTCGGTGATGACCACCGATATTGATCTGTCCAAAGAGATGATTGGGCTGCACTTTGTGCTGTGGATGGTGGTAGTCAGCGCCTTGCCGCTGCTGTGTATCTGGACGAACAGCTTGCGGAATACGCTGATTGAACAGTTAAAAACCCCAGGGCACCGCACGAAACCGCTGTTGATACTGCTGGCAGTGGTGGCTCTGGTGTGGCTGCCGTTGCGTACGCTGGATAAGCAGCAAAATGCGCAGGAAAAAATCACCAATATCGATCTGCCCAGCTACGGCGGCGTGGTAGCGCACTCTTATCTGCCTTCTAACTGGTTGTCGGCACTCGGGTTGTTTGCTTATACCCGTTACGATGAAAGCCAGGATGACGCTAATATGTTTGATCCGGGCAAAAATTTTACTTATGTGCCACCGGCCGGGATCGATGATACCTACGTGGTGTTTATTATCGGCGAAACCACCCGCTGGGATCATATGGGGTTGCTGGGCTATGGCCGCGATACCACACCGAAATTGTCTCAGGAAAAAAACCTGGTGGCGTTTCGCGGTGAATCCTGTGATACCGCCACCAAGCTGTCACTGCGTTGTATGTTTGTACGCGAAGGGGGGGCTCTGGATAATCCGCAACGCACCCTGAAAGAGCAGAATGTGTTTGCCGTACTGAACGCCCTGGGGTTCACCTCTGAACTGTTCGCCATGCAAAGTGAAGTGTGGTTCTACAACAATACCAACGTGGATAATTACTCTTTCCGCGAAATGATTGCCTCTGAGAAGCGTAACGATGGCAAGTCGGTAGACGATATGCTGCTGGTGGACGAGATGAAAGAGTCGCTGGCGCGCTATCCGGACGGTAAGCATCTGGTGATCCTGCATACCAAAGGGTCACATTATCTCTATTCGCAGCGTTATCCTCGCAGCTTCGCGCGCTATCAACCGGAGTGTATGGGGGTGGATGAATTCTGTTCCAAAGAGCGGCTGATCAACGCTTATGACAACTCGGTGCTGTATACCGATACCTTTATCAGCAGTGTGATCGATCAGGTGCGCGACAAGAAAGCCATCGTGTTTTATGCCGCCGATCACGGTGAGTCGATCGGTGAGAACTCTCATTTGCATGGCACGCCGCGTGAAATGGCCCCACCAGAGCAGTTTCGCGTGCCGATGATGGTGTGGGCATCCGATCAATTCCTGGCCGAACCGCAGCATCAGGCGGCGTTTGAGCAGTTGCAGGCGCAGCAACGTATTGGCAAAACCCATCGTCACGTTGAATTGTTTGACTCTATTCTTGGCTGCCTTGGCTACACCTCACCAAACGGCGGCATTGCGGATGAAAACAACTGGTGCCATGTACCACGCAGCAAACCGATGAATAACGTGCTGTAATCTATTTACCAGCACTCTGCTGGTTGATGCTTTTGCCAGCACTTGAGCGGTACAGTGGAGAAAGTCATTGACGCGTATAATCGCCAGCAGTAATATGCGCCCCGCTACGGCGAGTAGCGCAGCTTGGTAGCGCAACTGGTTTGGGACCAGTGGGTCGGAGGTTCGAATCCTCTCTCGCCGACCACATTTGAAAAACCTGCTTTCGAGCAGGTTTTTTTTCGCCTGAAATTTAAGAACATCAAAGATGCGAGTTATCTTCCTCCTCTCGCTAGAAACCACAGACAGAAGTTTTTTTACGCCGTGCAGAATGGGGCTGGGGCACCGATTACAAAACGCTGTCCCCTCCGATCTTTTGGGTGGCGTGCAGCATTTCCTCCTGCTTTTTACCTTGATCACAAAAATAACCGTTCAGATATTCGTCATTCAGTAACAAACTTTTTTAGTTTTTTATTGGAGATTAACGCTAGTTAATTTCCATTATCTGGCGTATTGGTCTGAAAAAATGCCTATAGCACAAATTTTAACTCTGCAAATGTTATCGAATGGTTTTTTTTATGTTTGTTTGCTGTTTCTCACAGTCTAGGTAAATCACCACTGGTTATATTGACGGCACCCCAAACAGTTGGCAATTTGGTAGCCTCAGGGATAAGAGCGAGAGTTGCATGAGTGAATTCCACGTGCTCAAACGCCCCGCTGTGATGCGTTCCATCCGGCACTCTCGCGCTATAATTCCTCTTGCCTTCGGGCACCGCTGCACGGGCCGCGTAATAAAAAATATAGGGCCTGGCAGTATTTACCCAATAGGTTTCAAGTTGCAGCCCATGTCGCTGTGGTTTGAAAAATGCGGGTGTACACACATCACATCACACTAATTGGAGCATGAGCGATGACAAGTTCCTTGGCAAAATCGGGGATTGTGAAATTCGGTATTGGGCTGATCGCGTTGACCGTAGCGGCCAGCGTACAAGCAAAAACCCTGGTTTACTGTTCTGAAGGCTCGCCGGAAGGCTTTAACCCGCAGTTGTTCACCTCTGGCACCACGCTGGATGCCAGTGCAATTCCAATCTATAACAGTCTGGTTCAGTTCAAACCGGGTACCACAGAGCTGGAGCCCGGCTTGGCTGAGAAGTGGGACATTAGCGAAGACGGTAAAATCTATACCTTCCACCTGCGCCAAGGCGTGAAGTGGCACAGCACCAAGGATTTCAAGCCAACGCGTAATTTGAATGCCGATGACGTTCTTTTCTCCTTCCAACGTCAGCTTGATAACAATCATCCTTACCACAAAGTTTCTGGCGGTACCTATGAGTACTTCCAAGGGATGGGGATGCAGGATCTGATCGCCAAGATTGAAAAAGTCGACGATCAGACCGTTCGCTTCCATCTGAACCGCCCAGAGTCACCGTTCCTGGCCAACTTGGGGATGGGTTTTGCCTCCATTCTGTCTGCGGAATATGCCGACAATATGCTGAAAGCCGGTACGCCGGATAAAGTGGATCTGAACCCGGTGGGCACCGGGCCATTCCAACTGCTGCAATACCAGAAAGACTCTAAAATCCTGTACAAGGCTTTTGACGGTTTCTGGGGCACCAAGCCGAAGATCGATCGCTTAGTGTTCGCCATTACGCCAGATGCGTCCGTGCGTTACGCCAAGCTGCAGAAAAACGAGTGCCAGGTCATGCCGTACCCGAACCCGGCTGACATTGCCCGTATGAAGCAGGATAAAACCATCAATCTGATGGAACAACCTGGCCTGAACGTGGGTTATGTGGCATTCAACGTTGAGAAAAAACCACTGGATAACGTGAAGGTGCGTCAGGCACTGACCATGGCGGTGAACAAGCAGGCAATCATCGAGGCGGTCTATCAGGGGGCGGGTCAGCTAGCCAAAAACCTGATCCCACCCACCATGTGGGGCTACAACGATGCGGTGCAGGATTACGCTTACGACCCTGCCAAGGCGAAAGAACTGCTGAAAGAGGCTGGCTTGCCGGATGGTTTCGCCATCGATCTGTGGGCGATGCCGGTACAGCGTCCATACAACCCGAACGCGCGTCGTATGGCCGAGATGATCCAGTCTGACTGGGCGAAGATTGGCGTTAAAGCCAACATCGTCAGCTACGAGTGGGGCGAATATCTCAAGCGTGCCAAAGAGGGTGAGCATCAGGCGGTGATGATGGGCTGGACCGGGGACAATGGGGATCCGGATAACTTCTTCGCTACCCTGTTCAGCTGTGCGGCGGCCAAAGATGGCTCCAACTATGCTCGCTGGTGCTATAAGCCGTTTGAGGATCTGATCCAGCCGGCACGTTCAGAAGCGAACCACGACAAGCGTGCAGAGCTCTACAAACAGGCTCAGGTCGTGATGCACGACCAGGCTCCGGCGCTGATTGTTGCCCATTCAACCGTTTATGAGCCAGTGCGCAAAGAAGTGAAGGGCTACGTGGTTAATCCGCTGGGCCTGCACGATTTCCAACACGTTTCTCTGGATTAAATTTTAATTCGCAGCACGGTCAGATGGCCGTGCGGTGCTCACAATCTCGCCTATCTTAAATAGTATGCGTCGATGGTTGTGCACTGCACGTCTTGCTCTCTGGCCTGCTTGCCGGGTTAAAAGCCAGAATAAGGTACGGTGAATAGGCAGGGGCGCAACGGTTTGCGCCCCTGCATTCCTGTCCCTAAAGGAATGTTGTGAAGCATGTGAGTTTTAATAAGCTTGGCGGACGATGAGCTGCTGGGCATTGATACAGAGAGTTCGGGATATGTTGCAGTTCATACTCCGACGTTTGGGGTTAGTTATCCCAACGTTTATCGGCATAACGTTGCTGACTTTTGCATTCGTCCATATGATCCCCGGTGATCCGGTGACCATCATGGCCGGGGAACGCGGGATCTCCGCAGAGCGCCATGCACAACTCATGGCAGAAATGGGGCTGGACAAGCCACTGTTTCAACAATACTTCCATTACGTATCCAACGTGCTGCAGGGCGATCTGGGTACGTCACTCAAGAGCCGTATTTCCGTTTGGGAAGAATTTGTCCCGCGCTTTAAGGCTACGTTTGAACTGGGCCTCTGCGCGATGCTTTTCGCGGTGATCGTCGGTATTCCTGTTGGCGTTCTGGCGGCGGTTAAACGCGGTTCGGTCTTCGATCACACCGCCGTGGGTATCTCCCTGACCGGCTACTCCATGCCGATTTTCTGGTGGGGCATGATGCTGATCATGCTGGTGTCGGTGCAGCTCAACCTGACGCCGGTGTCAGGGCGGGTCAGTGACACGGTGTTCCTTGATGACAGCCTGCCGCTGACCGGCTTTATGCTGATCGATACCCTGATCTGGGGTGAACCGGGCGACTTCAAAGATGCGGTGATGCATATGATCCTGCCTGCGATCGTGCTGGGCACTATTCCGCTGGCGGTGATCGTGCGTATGACCCGTTCCTCGATGCTGGAAGTGCTGGGTGAAGACTACATCCGTACCGCGCGTGCCAAAGGGGTGAGCCGCATGCGGGTGATCGTGGTGCATGCGCTGCGTAACGCTTTGCTGCCGGTGGTGACGGTGATCGGTTTGCAGGTTGGCACCATGCTGGCCGGTGCGATCCTGACCGAAACCATCTTCTCCTGGCCGGGGCTTGGCCGTTGGCTGATGGACGCGCTGCAACGTCGCGACTATCCGGTTGTTCAGGGCGGCGTATTGCTGGTCGCCTGTATGATTATTCTGGTTAACCTGCTGGTAGACGTGCTCTACGGCGTGGTCAACCCGCGTATTCGCCACAAGAAATAAGGGGCGCTCTGATGTCTCAAGTTACCGAGTCGGTAGTGAAAGGTGCGCCGAAGCCAATGACCCCGTTCCAGGAGTTCTGGCACTATTTCAAGCGCAACAAAGGGGCCGTGGTCGGCCTGGTTTATATCATCATCATGCTGGTTTTAGCGATTGGCGCCGGGTTCTTGGCACCGCACGCCCCGGCTGAACAATTCCGCGACGCCCTGCTCAGGCCACCGGTCTGGCAGGAAGGCGGTAGCTGGCAGTATCTGCTGGGTACCGACGATGTGGGGCGCGATATGCTGTCGCGCCTGATGTACGGCGCGCGTCTGTCGTTGCTGGTGGGCTGCCTGGTGGTGGTACTGTCGCTGATTATGGGCGTGGTGTTTGGTTTGCTGGCGGGCTATTTCGGCGGCGTGGTGGATGCAATCATCATGCGTGTGGTCGATATTATGCTGGCGCTGCCAAGCCTGCTGTTGGCCCTAGTGTTGGTGGCGGTATTTGGCCCGTCGATCGTTAACGCCTCGCTGGCGCTGACGTTTGTGGCCTTACCTCACTATGTGCGGTTAACCCGTGCGGCGGTGCTGGTGGAGGTCAACCGCGATTACGTCACCGCTTCCCGCGTGGCGGGTGCTGGCGCGCTGCGCCAGATGTTCATCAATATTCTGCCAAACTGCCTGGCACCGCTGATCGTGCAGGCGTCTCTGGGTTTCTCGAATGCCATTCTGGATATGGCCGCTCTCGGCTTTCTCGGCATGGGCGCACAACCGCCGACGCCAGAATGGGGCACCATGCTCTCCGATGTACTGCAGTTCGCGCAAAGTGCCTGGTGGGTCGTGACTTTCCCAGGCGTGGCAATTCTGCTGACGGTTCTGGCATTTAACCTGATGGGGGACGGCTTGCGTGATGCCCTCGACCCCAAACTCAAGCAGTGACGAGGACCGGATCATGGCATTATTGAATGTAGACAAACTTTCGGTGCACTTCGGTGACGAAGGTGCGCCGTTCCGCGCGGTAGACCGAATCAGCTACAGCGTGGAACAGGGGCAAGTGGTTGGCATCGTCGGTGAATCCGGCTCCGGTAAATCCGTCAGTTCGCTGGCGATCATGGGGTTGATTGATTATCCCGGCAAGGTGATGGCCGACAAACTGGAGTTCAACGGTCAGGACCTGCGTAAAATCTCCGAAAAGGAGCGCCGCCAGTTGGTGGGCTCTGAAGTGGCGATGATTTTCCAGGATCCGATGACCAGCCTGAACCCGTGCTATACCGTTGGTTACCAGATTATGGAAGCGTTGAAGGTGCATCAGGGCGGTAATCGCCGCACTCGTCGCAGCCGTGCTATCGATCTCCTGACGTTGGTGGGCATCCCCGATCCGGCCTCGCGGTTGGATGTGTATCCGCATCAGCTTTCCGGTGGTATGAGCCAGCGCGTGATGATCGCCATGGCGATCGCCTGTCGGCCCAAGCTGCTGATTGCTGATGAACCGACCACCGCGCTCGACGTGACCATTCAGGCACAGATCATCGAACTGCTGCTGGAATTGCAGCAGCGGGAAAATATGGCGCTGTTGCTGATCACTCACGATCTGGCACTGGTGGCGGAAGCGGCGCATCACATCATTGTGATGTATGCCGGGCAGGTGGTGGAATCGGGCAAGGCATCGGAGATCTTCCGTGCGCCGCGCCATCCCTATACGCAGGCGCTGTTGCGTGCGCTGCCTGAATTCGCCGCCGACAAGGCGCGTTTGGCGTCGTTGCCGGGCGTGGTGCCGGGGAAATACGATCGACCGGAAGGCTGTTTGCTCAACCCGCGCTGCCCGTATGCCAACGAGCGTTGCCGTACTGAGGAGCCAGAACTGAGCACCATTCCTGGCCGTCAGGTTAAATGTCACACACCGCTGGATGATGCGGGGAGGCCGACCGTATGAGCCAGAACCACCCTTTATTGCAGGCCATTGACCTGAAAAAACACTATCCGGTCAAAAAGGGGATGTTTGCCCCGGAACAGTTGGTGAAAGCGCTGGACGGCGTTTCCTTTACGCTGGAGCGTGGTAAAACGCTGGCGGTGGTGGGGGAGTCCGGCTGTGGTAAATCCACGCTGGGCCGCCTGCTGACGATGATCGAAATCCCAACCGGTGGTGAGCTCTACTATCAGGGGCAGGATCTGCTGAAGCCGGACGTCACGGCGGAAAAGCTGCGCCGACAGAAGATCCAGATCGTGTTCCAGAATCCTTATGGATCGCTTAACCCGCGCAAGAAGGTCGGGCAGATCCTCGAAGAGCCGCTGTTGATCAATACCACGTTGTCCACTGCCGAGCGGCGCGAGAAAGTGTTGGCGATGATGGCGAAAGTCGGCCTGAAAACCGAGCATTACGATCGCTATCCGCACATGTTCTCCGGCGGGCAGCGCCAGCGTATTGCCATCGCGCGTGGGTTGATGCTCAACCCGGACGTGGTGATCGCCGATGAACCGGTATCTGCGCTCGACGTTTCGGTGCGTGCGCAGGTGCTGAACTTGATGATGGATTTGCAGCAGGATCTGGGGCTGTCTTATGTGTTTATTTCCCACGATCTGTCGGTTGTCGAACATATCGCCGATGAAGTGATGGTGATGTACCTCGGCCGCTGCGTGGAGAAGGGCAGTAAAGACGCGATCTTCAACAACCCACGGCATCCGTATACGCAGGCGCTGCTTTCTGCCACGCCGCGCCTGAACCCGGATATGCGCCGCGAACGCATCAAACTGACCGGTGAGTTGCCAAGCCCGATGAACCCACCGCCGGGCTGTGCGTTCAATGCCCGCTGTCGCCGCGCCTTTGGCACCTGTACGCAGTTGCAGCCGCAGCTGAAAAAGTACGGTGAGCAGATGGTAGCGTGCTTTGCGGTCGATCAGGATGAAGCTTCAGGTTCCTGAGGCTGTGTTCTGCAACTGAATGAATCCAACGCCGGTAGAGATATCGGCGTTTTTTATTTTTTGCGGGTTGGATAAAAAAGCACGCCCGAAGGCGTGCTCATTGGCGAGCCAGGCTTTTTACTGCGGATAAGGCACCCAGTCGCCGCCGTTGAGGCGAATATACGGCTTGCCCTGATAGGGCATGATAATCGCGTTGTCATTTTCGGAAACGGCGAGAGTTTGCGGCAGGCCCTGAGTCAACGTTTGCCAATCGACGTTTGGCGCGGTAAAGACCTTGCCATCCACCAGTCGGGATACCAGCTCAGACAGCGCCAGATAGCTGCTCGGCGTTTTAATCACAAACGGGCTGCCAGGATGTGGGGCCTGCATGCCGATCAATTTGACGCCTACTGGCGTGTGCGTGATGCTTGGGCTTGGAATATCGCGCAGGCCAGACATTTGCATTTTGTCGCCAATCAGCGCGGCACCGTGCTCCGGTACGAGCACTACCATCACTTTGCGCCCGGATTTTTGTAGCTCATCAAAGAAGTTGTCCAACTGATCTAACAGTTTTTGCGCCCGTGGCTGGTAATCCGCGGCTTTGTTGCCACCGATAAATCGATCGCCGTCGTGTAATGGAATGACGTTGAAGAAGGTGGCCGTGCGGGTATCCGTTCCTTTTTGCTGCTGATCGAGCCAGCGGTTGAGCAATTCCAGATCGTTATAAATCGGTTCGCCGTCGAAAGAGGTTAATTCATTGCTGATACCCGCTTGTGACATCAGGGGGGCCTGCAAACCGCCATCGGTACGCAGGTTTTTCAGGTAATCACCGAACATCCCTGAGTGATCCAGCATCAGTTGCGATTTAAAGCCGAGTTTGGCCAGATTATCAAACAGGTAACACTGCTGATTGGCCGGTTGATAAAGATCGTGGTGCGAATCCTGGCCGCAGCTGGCACGCAGCAGGCGGATGGCCGCCGGGCCGCTGTAGGCGGTTGCCGAGTTGAAGTTGGTGAACATAATGTCCATCTTGTCCCACAGCGGATGGTTACGCAGATTAGTCGCATCCAGATCGGCCCAGGCCAGCGAACAGATGTTGATGATCAACAGGTCGAACGGTTGAGCATCGCTGGGCAGTGCGGCCGGAAAGGCCGTGGCGCGAGCTCTTTCCTGATCGTAAAACTGCTCCAGACTGGCGGTGAGATTGGTGTTGGTGGGTGGGCCATTGGTGACTGGCTGGCTGCTGCCAGGAGCGGCCTCATTAGCCGGGGCGGTAACCGGCACCGTTGCCGCTGCGGTATTGGCAGTTGGCAGCAAAGCCACTGCTGGGCCTGCAATATTAACCACGTTTAGCCACACCATGGCAGCGACGGTAAACGTCGTGATCCGTAGCCATTGCGCCAGAAACAGATAAGCAATCAGCATGACGAAAGCCACGCCAAGCATCTGCCAGTTGATAAAGCGATCGACCAACTCAAGCAGATATTGGGCACTGAAACCCGTGAGCAATGAACCCTGGCTGATGATGCTGTTAACACTAGGCAACCAGGTATCGTGGTAGAACAGACCGATACCGATAGGAATGGCAATGATGTGCCGCCAGCGGTGCAGACGAGGCGAGGGGATCGGCATCAGCAAAAATGCCATAAACACCAGGTTTGGCAGCGCATGGAAATTCAGATAGCCAAACCACAGCAGGCTGAACTTGGCCAAAAAGTAAAAGTTCCAACCGCCAAGACCGCGCCAGTAGTGCCACAAACCCTGTTCAGGCGGCGCTATTTTGTTTTTATCCATTATGGTTTTCACGCTTAATCTGAGAAGAAGGCTCTTTGCGAGTCCACAGCCCTGCCGGTTTTAAATAGCGTGGCGACAACAGTCGATTTTGACAATATTGGCGCCAGTTTGGGAAACGGCGATGTAGCGCGTACCCCAAGGGAATAAAGATGATCGCGCACAGGAGCATGATCTGCATGATATCGGTAATGTCGTTCATCCTTGCTCCCCTTGCTCATGGCTTAATAGCGTGAAAGGCACCGGCTGGCGGCGTTGTTCGGCCAGTGGATCGTCGGTGGTGGTGGCGGTGGTGGCTTTTGGCATCGCCTTCAGATCGCGTTTGACGGTGGATTGGGCCAGTTCCAGGTTGTGCGCGAGCCGGTTGATTTCAGAGAGAATATCTACATCCTCATACCAGACCACCCAGTTGCTGAAGGCTTCACGTACCGGCAGCCGGAAGATGAATTTCAGCGCTGTGTCCAGATCGTTAATCCGGCAGGTAGAAAGGAACAGGAACAACCGGTTTTGTGCCACGGTCATGATATCCCCGAAGCGGCGCTGATGGCACAACGTCATGGACTGCCGGGCGGTCAACCCAGGAACGGGGCGCAACGCTACCATCACGCCTTTGCCGTCTTCCGGCAGCAAGGTATTTTCCATCAGCGACACCACCGCCTTGCTGAAATCTTCCAGCGGCAGATACCCTTTAACCTGCAATGGCCGCAGCCCGGCCAGCAGGGCGTCGATATTGGCTGGAATATGGCGTGACAAACGCTGGCCCTGAATGCCTTCCAACATGGTCAGAAAACTCGAAAGCGGTGCCACATGCGGCACAATCAGACTGGCCCCGCAGGCCAGCAACAGGCGTTCGTCACTGTAACGCAGGCTGGCGCTCATTTCGCGTACCACAATTTTCAGCCCATTCCCGCGCTGGCGGCGCAGGTTATGGATCTGGTGAGCCAGCGTATCGATGTTGTCACTCTGATAGAGCGCAAAAATCATCGTCGCTGCCATGGTCTGCATGCCTTGCTGGGTCAGCAAGGTGCTGTTCTCGAACAGTTGCCAGTTGACGGACAGCGGCGGCGCGCCTTCAAGGATGCACCGTTCCGCCAGATAGCGGCCTGCATCGCTGACGACCTGAGTGTTATGAAGCGAAGTGGTTTCTTCCTCTTCGGCCTGCCAGCCTTGTGGCGTTGGGTATAGCGTCACCAGTTGGTTGGCGTTGATACAGTGTGGCGTACTCCACCAGTTAACCAGGTATTGCGCATTGTCCTGCTGCCACTGCAGGCTGGCTAATCCATTGAAAATACGGTGTTCGGTGCTGAGTTGGCCCCGAAGTCTATTAACGCCGCTGCTGTGGCTGAGGATAACCATGGTGCACTGCCGCTGACGCAACCATTTAGCGGTGCTGTATGACCACTCGCGCAGTTCATCGTTGGTGAAGGTTTGCCACAGGCTGGCGGGAGCGAGCAGAATCAGCAGGCGGTTTTTGGGGTTTAACGTGCGCATTAAGTCGTTGCGCAAATACAGCAGCGCCGCCTTTTTTTCCGGTAAGGCATACAGGGGCAGTTTTTTTACCGCCGGAGAAGGGAGGTCGGTCAGCACATTACCTGGGGTGTCACCGCTGCAAATTAGCGCCAATGCGCTGTCTTCTGCCTGAGCGGTGACAATTTGCCGACAAAACAAATTCGCATCGGTCTGGCGATCGACGTTAACCCAGTAAAACCCGGGAGATTGCATTACCGACAACTCTTCCCATATTTGTCGGATACCTAATAAAAAAGCATGCGCCATAGATTTATTCTGCTTTCGTCGAAAGTGTCACAGATCTGACAGATTCAGCCACTGAAAAACCGTAACGTTGAGGCCAAGAATAACAGGACTCACTGGCCTATGTCATAATACCCTTTAAAATTCATCTTATTGGTTGTTTTTCTTCGATCGTTGCTATAGTCATTTAACATTAGCCTACTTTATTGAAGGTGGCAGAATGAATAAGGGTGATTTATCACATTTTCGCACGGTGGATCAGCCGCTGATGCAGGATGACTTACTGGCCTTAAGCCTCGCATTTTCTTTACCTGAATTAAACTACGTCGATATTTTACGTCAGGAACGCTTGGCGAAAATGATGGATCGCTGGCCACTGTTAGCCGAACTGGCACAAAAAACGGGGAGCCTCTGACCTATGTCGGTGATTGCATTGCAGGGGATGCGGGGGGGCAGTGGCACAACATCGTTGATCGCCGCGCTTGCCTGGGCATTGCAGGAATTAGGGGAATCGGTGCTGGTGATTGACTTTTCACCGGACAATTTACTGCGGCTGCATTTCAACACCCCCTTCGAATTGACCCGTGGTTGGGCGCGCGCCGAACTGGATGGCAGTGACTGGCAGCAAGGTGCCATGCGTTACTGCAAAAATCTCGATTTTCTGCCATTTGGCCGTTTAAGCGTGGCTGAACAGTGGGAAATCGCGCAGTTGTGTGGCGAAACACCGGGGCGTTGGCAGGATTTCCTGCAACAGGTAAAAACCTCCGGGCAATACCGTTGGATCCTGCTGGATATCCCGGCCGGTAACAGCCCCGTTATTCAGCAGCAGCTGGCTCTGGCCGACACGGTTTTCCTGGTGCTTAACCCCGATGCTAATTGCCATGCTCGGCTGCATCAACAGGCTTTACCGGCTGGTTGTCACTTCCTGCTGAATAACTATTCCGCCGCCAGCCAGTTGCAGGAGGACTTGCATCAATTTTGGTTGCAAACGCTGGCCAGGTTGGTCCCGTTGATGGTCCATCGCGATGAAGCGTTATCCGAAGCGTTGGCCGCGAAACAGCCGCTAGGGGAGTACCGGCCGGAAAGCCTGGCCGCTGAGGAGATAGTGACCCTGGCCAACTGGTGTTTAATCAATCTGCAGGAAGTGGCGGCATGAGCCGGCTATTAAGCTTGCTGTTGATTCCTCCTGTTCGTGAGGCGGTACAGGCGCGTTATCGCACTTATCGCCTGAAGAAAGCCTCTCCCTTTGCTGCTTTTTTCAATACCCTGATGGTGATGCTGGGCTGGATTATCCTGCGTTTCGAATCCCCGGCCTGGCAGAGGATCAGGGCTAATCGTCATCACTGGTTCCCCCATATCTCGCAGAAGCGTCCGCAGCCAGCGGACGTCGTGCGTTATCTGTTGCAGTGCTCGTGGCTGCTGATCACCCGTCGCCCCTCGGTGCCGAAAAAGCGCCACTATGCTGAGAATTGGCAACGCCTGCAACGCAACTACACCAAAGCAATGAAAGGTTTTCCGCAGCGGATACAGCAAGCCGAGATGGGGCAGCGTCTGTGGCAACGTTTCAGTCGGCTGAATCGACGAGTACGGCAGATCGTGTTTATTACCGTCGGGGTGTTTGCGGCGCTGATGGCGCTGTTATGTATTTCTCAGCCTTTTGAATTATGGGCTCAGTTTGTATTTGTACTGCTGCTGTGGGGCGTTGCCATGATGGTGCGCCGTTTACCTGGCCGCTTACCGAGCCTGATGCTGATTGTGCTGTCGCTCACCGTTTCCTGCCGTTACTTGTGGTGGCGCTACACCGAGACGCTGAATTGGGGCGATCCATTCAGCCTGGTTTGTGGTCTGTTATTACTGGCCGCTGAAACCTATGCCTGGGTGGTGCTGGTGCTGTGTTACTTCCAGACTGCATGGCCACTGAATCGTCAGCCGGTACCGATGCCTGCTGACATCAGCACCTGGCCAGCGGTGGATCTGATGGTGCCGACCTACAACGAGGATCTGGCGGTGGTTAAACCGGCCATTTACGCCGCGCTGGGCATCGACTGGCCCAAAGAGAAGCTCACTATCTATATTCTTGACGACGGCAATCGTAAAGAATTCAAGGAATTTGCTGAAAAAGTAGGCGTGCGTTACATCGCGCGCCCCACTCATGAACACGCGAAGGCCGGTAACATTAACAATGCCCTGAAGCAGGCCACCGGGGAATTTGTGGCTATCTTCGATTGTGACCATGTCTCGACGCGATCTTTCCTGCAACTGACCATGGGCTGGTTTTTCAAAGATAAACAGCTGGCGATGCTGCAAACGCCGCACCATTTCTTCTCACCGGATCCCTTTGAACGCAACCTCGGACGTTTTCGCCAGACGCCGAACGAAGGCACGCTGTTTTATGGGCTGGTGCAGGACGGCAACGACATGTGGGATGCCACCTTCTTCTGTGGCTCGTGTGCGGTGCTGCGCCGCAGCGCACTGGATGAAATTGGCGGTATTGCGGTGGAAACCGTCACCGAGGATGCCCATACCTCGTTACGCTTGCATCGCCGTGGCCATACTTCGGCGTATATTCGCATTCCACAGGCCGCTGGCTTGGCAACGGAAAGCCTGGCTGCGCATGTTGGCCAACGCATCCGCTGGGCGCGCGGCATGGCCCAGATCTTCCGGCTGGATAACCCGTTGTTGGGCAAAGGGCTCAAACTGGGGCAGCGGTTGTGTTACGCCAACGCCATGCTGCACTTTTTTTCCGGTGGCCCGCGCTTGATTTTCCTGATCGCACCCTTGGTGTTCCTACTGCTACACGCCTACATCATCTATGCCCCGGCACTGGCGATCGCGCTGTACGTTCTGCCGCACATGATCCACGCCAGCCTGACCAGTTCGCGCATCCAGAGCAAGTATCGCCATTCTTTCTGGGGGGAAATCTACGAAACCGTTCTGGCCTGGTATATCGCCCGGCCGACCACGCTAGCCCTGCTCAATCCGCATAAAAGCAAGTTCAACGTAACGGCCAAGGGAGAATTGTCAGATCAGGATCATTTCGATTGGGTGATTACCCGCCCCTATCTGTTCCTGGTAGTCCTGAATCTGGCCGGTATTGGGTTTGGTGCGTGGCGTCTCTTCTTCGGCCCGACCGAGGAGCTCATGACGGTGGTGCTCAATCTGATATGGGTCTTTTACAACATGCTGATTCTTGGCGGTGCTATCGCGGTGGCGGTGGAAGTCAAACAGATGCGTCGCTCACACCGGGTGGAAATTGCCATGCCGGCGGCGTTGGCAAGGACGGATGGTCATCTGTTCCCTTGCAGCCTGCGGGATTACTCAGACGGTGGTGTTGGTCTTGAAATGCGTGTTCCGCAGCAGTTGAAGGACGGGGACAAAGTATTCCTCTTGCTCAAACGCGGCCAGCAGGAGTTCAGTTTCCCCTGCTTCGTCACGCGTGCCAGTGGCGTTCACGTTGGCGTCCGTTTGGAGGATCTGACCATCCGTCAGCATATTGAATTTATTCAGTGTACCTTTGCACGTGCCGATACCTGGGCACTGTGGCAAGACGGGTTCCCTGAAGATAAGCCGGTGGAAAGCCTGCGCGATGTACTGATGCTGGGGATCCACGGTTACATGCGAATGGCGGATTATTCACCGCCCATCATTCGCGGCATTATTGCCGGATTGACCACGCTGATTGCCTGGATAGTGTCATTTATCCCCCAAGGTGTAGGTAGGGAACCGGCTTTCATTCAGAAAGAGACTGTGGCATAGGCGGTGTATTCTGCAACCGCTCGCCCGTGAACAGGTTCTAACATTGATGATGATATGATGAAGAGACAAATAACCTGGTTTACCGCATTGGCCTTAGGCATCAGTACCCTGTCTCAGGCGGAAACACCGACCTCAGCGATCGCCCTTGGGCTGCCACCGGCGGCTGAGGCGGTTGGCTCTTCTATCACTACGCCTATCAGACCTGCCGTGCCGGAGGATCCGAATGCGCCAGTGCGTGACGTGCAGCTCCCTTTCGCGCAGATCGCACCGCCGCCGGGGACCTTTGCGCTACGTGGGACGCGTCCTCAAGGGCAGGTGGAATTTGGCGTGCGCAGTGACGAAGTGGTATCACAGGCGATGCTGGATCTGACGTTTACCCCCTCACCTTCACTGATCCCAGAGCAATCCCACGTGAAGGTCTATCTCAACGACGAGTTGATGGGGGTGAAAACCATTACCAAAGAGCAATTGGGTAAAACCAATCAGGTTCAGTTGTCGATCGATCCGCGCTATATCAGTGATTTTAACCGCGTGCGCTTGGAGTTTGTCGGCCATTATCAGAATATCTGTGAAAATCCGGCTAACAGCGTCTTATGGTTGGACATTAGCAAATCCAGTTCGCTGAACCTGCGCTTCCAGAAATTACCGCTGGAAAACGACCTGTCACATTTCCCTGAACCTTTCTTCGACAGACGCGATAATCGCCCGTTAAATCTGCCGATGGTGTTCGCCGGGCAGCCGGATTTGATGCAGCAACGCGCGGCAGGCATTCTGGCCTCCTGGTTTGGCAGCAAGGCGCAGTGGCGCGGTCAGTCGTTCCCAACGCTGTTTAATCAGCTACCCAGCCAGCATGCGATCGTGTTTGCGACCAATCAGCAGCGGCCAGATTTCCTGAAAGAGGCTCCGCAGGTGAACGGGCCAACGGTCTCCATGGTCAGCCATCCGAATAACCCCTATGTGAAGCTGCTGTTGATACAGGGCCGTGATGACAACGATCTGATTACCGCCGTACAAGGGATCGCGCAGGGCGATATCCTGTTCCGTGGCCAGAGCCTGACGGTGGATAAGGTCGAACAGCTGTTACCACGGCAGCCTTACGATGCGCCAAACTGGGTGCGTACCGATCGGCCGATGACCTTTAGCGAGCTGCAACAATATGCTGGGCAGTTGCAAACCAGCGGTATTGAGCCAGGCCCGATCTCACTGAATATGAATCTGCCGCCAGATTTATTCCTGATCCGCAGTACGGGTATCGATATGTTGCTGAAATATCGTTACACCGCTCCGCGCGTGCAGGATGGTTCACGTTTGAGCATCAGCCTGAACAACCAGTTTGTGCAAGCTTCCTCGCTGTTGCCAGAGAACGAACAGGACGGGAAGCTGTTGGGCATTCCGCTGCGGCAGGGGCTGATTGCTACCGAGAAAACCGTCAATATTCCGGCGCTGAAGCTTGAGGCAACTAACCAGATACGCTTTGACTTTGATTACACCACGTTATTAGGCAGCGGCACGGCAGATCGCTGCGAAACCTATTCAGTAGCACCTAATCATGCGGTGATCGACGGCAGCTCCACCATCGATTTTTCCGGCTATCGGCACTTTATGGAAATGCCCGATCTGCGTGCCTTTGCCAATGCCAATTTCCCGTTCAGCCGCATGGCGGATCTGTCACAGACCTTGGTATTGGTGAACACACAGCCACAACCCGCTCAGGTGAGTGCTTTGCTCAACGCGCTGGGGAATGTGGGTGCCCAAACCGGCTATCCGGCGTTGGCCTTTACGTTGGCCGATGACTGGTCGCAGGCCAAGGACAAGGATGCCGATATTCTGCTGATCGGCACCATCCCGCCTGAGCTGCGTGATGAGAGGAAAATCAACCTGCTGATAGAAGCCACGCAAAGCTGGGTGAAACAGCCGATGCGTCAGTTGCCATTGCCGGAAATAAAAGTGCAACAGGATGATGCAACGCCAGACAGCAAAACCACCATCAGCTCCGCAGGGGCCATGGCGGCGATTGTCGGCGTACAGTCGCCGTTTAACGATCAACGCAGCATTGTGGCGCTGTTGGCGGATAGCCCTCGGGGCTATGAACTGTTGAATGATGCGCTGTTGGACGGCGGTAAACGTGCCGCGGTGTTTGGCTCGGTGGCGGTGATCCGTGAATCGGGTATCAGCAGCCTGAGCGTGGGGGATATTTACTATGTCGGCCATCTGCCGTGGTGGGAGCGTGTCTGGCATTTGCTGGCTACACATCCTGTGTGGCTCGCCGTCGTGGCAACGTTTGTGGTGGTCGTTCTGGCGCTGTTGCTGTGGCGTGGTCTGAAGGCCTATAGCCGCCGTCGCCTGTCACCGGATGAGCGGGACTAAATGCCATGTGGGCGATACGTAACTTCAGAATAAACTGGCTGTGCCTGTTTCCTTTGAGTCTGGCGATGTTACCGCTGACGACGCAAAGTGCAGAAACCGTTGCTCCCGAGCAATGGCTGCTGGAGCAGGTACGCGTCGGCGAGGCCAGCAATAAAGACGAACTGGTGCGTCAGTCGCTTTATCGTCTCGAACTGCTGGATCCGAACAATCCTGAGGTGATTTCGGCACGTATGCGTCTGGCATTGCGTCAGGGCAATCAGGTGCTGGCGCAGCAGCAGTTGGACAAATTGAAGAATATCGCTCCACAATCAGCCGTTTACCGTCAGGCGGAGATGAACCTGTTGCTGACCCAGCCGGAAACGCGCCAGAAACTGCAGCAGGCGCGTTTGATGGCGGCTGCCGGGCGATTACCGGAGGCCAAGGCGCAGTACGATCAACTGTTCCAGGGCGATCCTCCGACCCTCGATTTGGCGGTGGAATACTGGAAGCTGGTGGCCCGCTTGCCGGGGCAAGAGCCTGTGGCACAGCAAAAGCTGCAACGGCTGGATCAGCAGTACCCCGGTAATATTTCCCTGCGTATGGTATTGGCACAGCTGCTGTTCAGCCAAAACCAGGAGAAACAAGCCTACGACGTTTTGCAGCAACTTGCTGCCGATCCCGCCGGGCGTGGCCCTGCTGCCGACCTGTGGCTGGAAAAAATCAAAGCGATGCCGGTCAGCCCACAGAGCGTGAGCGCGCTTAACCGCTTCCTCAGCGTGTTTGAAAGCAGCGATCAGGCTGCCAGTGCGCAGCAGGAATTAGCCAGACAGCAGACTCTGTTGGCCGATCCCGCCTATCAGGCGCGTATTGCCGGTCTGGCGCGGGTGGATAAAGGCGGAGGCCACGCGGCGATCCCAGAACTGAAAAAAGCGCTGAGCAGTACGCCGGATGACGCGCAGGTGCTGGGAGCGCTGGGTTTGGCCTACGCGCGCGCGGGTAACCGCCAGAAAGCATTGAGCCTGTTCTTGCAGGCGCAGAAAGCAGATAAAAATGGCTACGACAGCGGTAAATGGCAAAGCCTGATCCAGAGCAATCGCTACTGGCTGGCGATCGATGCGGGTGATAAAGCGCTGAAAGCCAATAATCTGCCGCTGGCGCAGCAGAAATACCAGCAGGCGCGGCAGATAGACCGTAGTGATAACAGTGCGTTGATCGGCCTTGCTGACGTTGCCGTGGCCCATAAAGATGATGTTACCGCAGAGCGCTATTATCAGCAGGCTTTGCGCTTGGATTCGAGCAGCGGCAGTGCAGTACGTGGCTTGGTGAATATCTACCAGCGTCAATCTCCGCAAAAGGCGTTGGCCTATCTGAACGGCCTGCCACGCCGGCAACAGGATAAGCTGCGCGATACGCTCAACGGCCTGCAACTGGATATGCTGAAACAGCAGGCCGAAGCGTTGACACAGCACCAGCAATGGTCGCAAGCGGTGGAGATATATCGGCAAGCCCATCAAATGGATCCAGGCGATGTTTGGCTGACCTATCACTATGCGCAGGCTTTGCGTCAGGACTGGCACCCACAGCAGGCCGATGCGCTGTTCCGCCAACTGGTGCAGCAAAAGCCTGACGATCCGCAGCAAATTTATGCCTATGCGCTGTATCTGTCAGCCAGCGATCGCGATGGTCAGGCACTGGCGCATCTGGATACGTTACCGAAAGCGCAGTGGAACGATGATATGCGTGAGATGGCACAACGTCTACAGATGCAGGCAACGCTGGATCAGGCCGAAAAACGGCGTACCGCAGGTGATGAGCCGGGGGCTATTGCCTATCTGCGCCAGCAACCGGCGGATACGCGTATCGATCTGCTGCTTGCCGATTGGGCGTTGGCAAGAGAGGATTACGGCGAAGCGTTGGCCAATTATCAGCGGGTGCGCCTGCGCGAACCGAGCAACCCGGATGCCCGGCTGGGAGAGATTGAAGCCTACGTGGCCGAAGGTAGGCTGGCTGAGGCACATCAGCGGCTGCAAACCGCGCCACCGAAGGAGGAATCGCTCAACGGCCAGCGTCGGCTCGCTAATGCTTGGCACGCGGTGGGTGAACCGCAGAAAGCGACGGCCATCTTCACGCAGTTGAAAACCGCCGCGGTGCGCGAACCCGTTGGCCAGGCGAAAGCGCTGGTGTACCGCGATGCCGCGCGCTTGGAACAGGCGCAACAGCGGCCAACGGAGGCGCAGCAGGATTATCGCCAGGCCATGCTGGCCAGCGGCATGGTGCCCGCCATCTTGCTGGATAACGACAGCTACACCCGCGCGACGCGTAATAATCCGATGGATGACTGGTTGAAACGCGGTATCCGCTCCGACGCTGCCGACCTCTACCGCCAGCAGGATGTGAAGGTAACGCTGAATCATGACTATTGGGGTTCGAGCGGGACCGGCGGGATCTCCGATTACAAGGCACACGACACCATGTTGCAGGTGGATCTGCCGCTGTATGACGGCCGTGCTTTCTTCCGTACCGATACCGTTCAACTGAATGCGGGCAGGTTTTCTACCGATGCTCAGGGCAAGCACTTCGAAACCTTCGGGACTTGTAATACGGTGGGTTGCAGCGGTGACGAGCGGCAGAGAGCCACTGGCACCAGCGTGGCCGTGGGTTGGAAAAACGATCGTTGGGAAACCGATCTGGGCACTACACCGATGGGGTTTGACGTGGTGGATTGGGTCGGTGGTTTGGCATACAACGGCGATTGGAACCATATTGGCTGGCGGTTGGGAGTCTCGCGTCGGCCGATTTCCAGCTCATTGCTGGCGTTTGGCGGCACACGCGATCCCAATACCGGTATCACCTGGGGCGGCGTACGCGCGACCGGCATCAGCCTCAGTGGCAGTTACGATCGCGGTGAAGCCAACGGCGTCTGGGCCGATCTCAGCGCTCATCAGCTTACCGGCCAAAACGTTGAGGATAACCAGCGTCAGCGCCTGATGGCCGGTTACTACTATAAGCTGATCAACGAAGATAACCGCCGCCTGAGCCTTGGCCTGAGCAGCATGCTGTGGCACTACCAGAAAGATTTGAGCGGTTATTCTCTGGGGCAAGGGGGCTATTACAGCCCGCAGGAGTACGTATCGCTGGCAGTGCCGGTGAATTATCGCCAGCGCACCGAGAACTGGTCGTGGGAGGTGGGGGGCTCGGTGTCGATCTCTCATTCAAAATCCAATGACCAAAAACGTTATCCGTTACAGGGGTTGATCCCTGATTCACTGCCAGACAAGTTTGACGTAGAAACGGGCAGTTCCTCCTCCGGGATCGGCTATACGCTGCGGGCGATTATCGAGCGCCGCCTCGGTTCTCATTGGACCATGGGGGCAGGAGTGGATATCCAGCAGGCCAAAAACTATACGCCAAGCCATGCTCTGATTTATCTGCGTTACTCGTTCGACGGTTGGCAAGGCGATCTCGATTTGCCACCGCAGCCCCTGACGCCATACGCTGATTTCAAGTAATGAGAAATCGGTCGATTCGGGTGTCACCCACAGGGTAGTTTTGTTACCCTGTGGGCATTCCAGTTAGGAAAATACTGAAACCCGCGCTTTTCTGCCTTTAGCCAGACGGTTGGCCAGGCAAAAATACGAAGCAATCGCGTATACTCAGACCGGTTCGAGGGGCGAGGATACTGTATCCGCCCCTTTTTATTGCAGCACGCATGAGCGGAGAGAAGGTTTGCAGGTCAGGCGTTCATTAACGATTAAGCAGATGGCAACGGTATCCAGTGTCGCACTGGTGACAATCTGTATCTTCATCGTGATCCAGTTATTCCATTTTGTGCAGCAGCGCAGGGATGATTACGCCCATCAATTGGAGAGTATCGCGCACTCTGTCCGCCAACCGCTTGCCGAGGCCGTGCTACGCATGGATGTGCCGGAAACCGAGAGGGTGCTCAATTCGTTGCTGCCGGTGGGGATCCTCACGCGAGCCTACATCGTATTGCCGAATGAGTTTGAAGCCGTGCATGCCAATTTCCCGCCTGAACGGCCGGTTCCTGCGCTGCTGGAGCGTATTTTTGAGCTACCGGTGCAGATTTCCGTGCCGCTTTATTCGCTGGAGCGGGTGCCCGCCAATCCTCAGCCGCTGGCTTATCTGGTGTTACAGGCTGATTCGTTCCGCATGTACCAGTTTATTCTCAGCACGCTATCGACGATGTTGTCGACTTATCTGTTATTGGCCTTGATCCTGTCCGTTGCCATTACCTGGTGTATGAATCGGTTGCTGGTTTACCCACTGCGCGCGATGGTGCGGGAACTGGAGAATATCTCTCCGGAAGATATGCCTTATCACCAGTTGATGCTGCCCGCTCAGCACCAGGATGACGAATTGGGTTTGCTGGTGCGCAATTACAACCGCAATCAGCAGATGCTGGCCAAAGCGCATACTGAAATGAGCCGCCTCAGCACCCATAACTCGATTACCGAATTACCCAACTCGGTGTTGTTTACCGCATTGCTTGAACAGCACATGGCTTCCAGTTCGCGCCCGGCGCGTTTTAACCTGCTGGTGGTCGGGATTGAAACATTGCACGAAGTGTCCGGCGTGCTCAGCCCGTCAAGGCGTGAAACGCTGTTGCTGATGATGGTGAGAAAACTGCGGATCTCCATAGGTACTGACTGTGTGCTGGCGCAGTTGAGTAACGCCGAGTTTGCCATTCTGGCGAAAAATATTGAACAACCACTCCATGCCATGCAGTTGGCCAGGCGCATTATGGCGGAAATCAACCAGCCGCTGAGTTTGGAACAAATGTCGCTACGGCCCAGTGCCAACATCGGTATTGCCCATTTTCCGTTTCGTGGGGAAGGCGCAGAGCAACTGCTGCGTAGTGCCACGTCGGCCATGATGTCGGCACATCGTGAAGGCAAGAATCAGATCCTGTTCTTTGAGCCAAGCCTGACGGAAAAAACGCAGAAGAGGCTGACGCAGGAAAGCGAGATCTTACAGGCAATCGAGCAGCGCCGGTTTACGCTGTTTCTGCAACCGCAGGTGGATATGCAAACCCAGCAGGTGCTGGGCGCCGAAGCGTTGCTGCGCTGGCAGCAGCACGATGGGAGCGTTGTGTTGCCAACGGAAGTGATCCCATTGGCGGAAGAGTTGGGCGTTATCATCCCGCTCGGCAACTGGGTGCTGGAAGAGTCCTGCCGTATTCTGGAGCAGTGGCAAAAGCAAGGTATCAGGTTGCCACTGGCGGTGAATGTTTCCGCGATTCAGGTGCAACATAAAGATTTTGTCCCACACCTGAAACAACTGTTGGCTCAGCATCAGATCGAACCGGGCAAGCTGTTGCTGGAAATTACTGAAACCGTGCGCCTGAACGATCTTGAGCATGTGCTGGAGTTGCTGCGTGAACTGCATGATTTGGGCTTGTCTATCGTGCTGGATGACTTTGGTATGGGCTATTCCAGCCTGAATTATCTGAATCATCTCAAACGCTTGCCGATAGATTTGATTAAAATTGACAAGAGTTTCATTGATGGCCTGCCGGAGGATGATGCAATCGTCCGTATCATCAGCTCCATCTCTGAGGTGCTCGACTTGCCTGTGATGGCGGAGGGTGTTGAAACCGACGTACAGCGGGATTGGCTTTTGCAGCATGGCATTCGCAATGGTCAAGGTTTTCTGTTTGCCAAGCCATTGCCCCGTGAGGCGTTTGAGGCTCAATTCTGTTCGCCTGTGTAGTCGGTTTTTTCGCTATCTTCTTTTAGGGATGCCCGTATTTTCTGGTACTTTTGTGGCGTCCGAAAATCGCGCTTCATTCCTACCCCTTTTGCGTTAGTGCAAAGAAAAACTTACGTAACTTTCAATTTTGCAGCCTAGCTGACGCGTTTCAGCTCTTAAATTCGTATCAATAAGCGTTTTGGGGGACAACAAATTATTTCCATGTTGTTATGTGGGTGTTATTTTCCGCGCAAGCGATAAACAGGACGGACGAGTGAATGTCCGACTGCCGCGTTGTCTCCCCCCAAAGGATTTCATATGAAAACAACTATCTTTAAGAGCCTCTATTTTCAGGTGCTGACAGCCATTACGTTAGGTATCCTGCTTGGCCATTTTTACCCTGACATCGGCGCCCAGATGAAACCACTGGGTGATGGATTTGTTAAATTAATCAAAATGATTATCGCACCTGTGATTTTCTGTACCGTGGTGACCGGCATCGCGGGTATGGAAAGCATGAAGGCCGTTGGCCGGACCGGGGCGATTGCACTGTTGTACTTTGAAATTGTCAGTACCCTTGCGCTGCTGATCGGCTTGGTGATCGTTAACGTGGTGCAACCCGGTGCCGGGATGAACGTCGATCCTGGCACGCTGGATGCCAAAGCGGTGGCGGTGTACGCCGAGCAGGCGTCGCAACAGGGGATCATTCCCTTCCTGCTGGACATTATTCCAGGCAGCGTGATTGGTGCATTCGCCAGCGGCAATATCTTGCAGGTGTTGCTGTTTGCCGTGCTGTTCGGTTTTGCCCTGCATCGCTTGGGTGAAAAAGGCCAGTTGATCTTCAACGTGATTGAGAGTTTCTCACGCGTGATCTTCGGCATTATCAACATGATCATGCGCTTGGCTCCGCTGGGCGCGTTCGGTGCCATGGCGTTTACCATCGGTAAATACGGCGTGGGGACATTGGTGCAACTGGGCCAGTTGATTGCCTGTTTCTATATCACCTGTTTGCTGTTTGTCATTGTGGTGCTCGGATCGATTGCCCGCTACAACGGCTTCAACATCTTCAAATTCATTCGTTATATCAAAGAAGAGCTGTTGATCGTGCTCGGGACTTCGTCTTCCGAGTCGGTGTTGCCGCGCATGCTCGATAAAATGGAAAAATTGGGTTGCAAGAAGTCGGTCGTCGGCCTGGTGATTCCAACCGGCTACTCGTTCAACCTTGATGGTACCTCGATCTATCTGACCATGGCGGCGGTGTTTATCGCCCAGGCGACCAATACCCACATGGACATCATGCACCAGGTGACACTGCTGGTTGTACTCCTGCTGTCTTCGAAAGGGGCCGCAGGTGTTACCGGTAGCGGCTTTATCGTGCTGGCCGCTACCATCTCGGCCGTGGGCCACTTGCCGTTGGCGGGTTTGGCGCTGATCCTGGGTATCGACCGCTTTATGTCAGAAGCGCGTGCGCTGACTAATCTGGTGGGTAACGGCGTTGCAACCGTGGTGGTGGCGAAGTGGTGCAACCAATTGGATGAAAAACAGCTACGAGATACGCTGAACAATAAACCAGGCGCCGTGCCTGCCAACAAGACACTGCCTTCTGCCTGATTTTTCCTGCTGAAACATCGGCTGCAACCCGCAGCCGATGTGGCTTTTCCTCGCTTCGTAGACACTTTTCGTACTTAAAATTCTGCTATCCATTATTTTTCACTCTGATGAGTGACATCCGCAAAGGCGCGCGGTCTAACAGAATGGTACACTTTCCGCTTTCCGCCCCACCGTGAAGCTCAGGGCGTTATTGTAGACTGTGCCACGCACGAATTTGGGCGCAGCCTAGTATTCCATTGGACGGAATACCCGTAATTGCATATAAAAATTGGATAGTCATTAAGTAGGGGTTCACATGCAGGGCACCAGAATTCATCTTTTAGTGGGTGGGCTACTGTTGGCTGCGGCCAGCGGCAGCGTGCAGGCTGAAGCACTACAACCGGATCCAGCTTGGCAGCAAGGGCAACTGGAGAACGGGTTTTCCTGGCAGATTCTTGATACGCCGCAGCGGCCAAGCGATCGTGTTGAACTGCGTTTGATGGTCAATACCGGATCGCTGATGGAGTCTTCCCAGCAGATCGGTTTTGCCCATCTGTTGCCGCGCATTGCGATCGCGCGCAGCGAGAGTTTTACCGACCCACAGTTACGTTCGCTGTGGCAGCAGAGCGTGGACAGCGAACGGCCATTGCCGCCTGCCATCAGCTCTTATGATTTCACTTTGTACAATCTGAGCCTGCCGAATAACCGCCCCGATCTGTTGAAAGAAGCCCTGAACTGGCTGGCTGATACTACCGGCCGGCTGGCGATTGATGAGCACACGGTGCAGGCGGTGATGAATTCCAGTGCCGACCCTATCGGCACTTTCCCGCCCGACCCTAAAGATTCCTGGTGGCGTTATCGCCTGAAAGACTCAACGTTGCTGGCGCACGATCCGGGCCAACCGATAAAGCAGCCGGTTAATATTGATGAGCTGACGAAATTTTATGGGCAGTGGTATACCCCGGACGCTATGACGTTATACGTGGTGGGGAAAGTCGACAGCCGTAGTCTGAGTGAGCAGATCAATAAAGCGTTTTCGCCGTTGAAGGGCAAGCGTGAAACGCCGGCAACCATGCCGACCTTGACGCCATTACCCCCGCAGCCGGTTAACCTGATGAGCGATCAGGTGAAGCAAGATACGCTTTCGATCATGTGGGATTCGCCGTGGCATCCGATCCGCGACTCACAAAGCCTGAGCCGCTACTGGCGCAGCGATATCGCACGCGAAGCCTTGTTCTGGCATATCCAGCAGGTGCTGCAGAAAAGCGATCAGAAAAATATTCAGTTGGGCTTCGACTGCCGGGTGCAGTATCAGCGCGCGCAGTGTGCGATCCATCTGAACTCGCCAAATGAAAACCTGAACACCGGTTTGGCGTTTATTGCTCGCGAATTGGCCAATTTGCGCAAAAACGGCTTCTCACAAGATGAGTTCAATGCGCTGTTGGCGCAGAAAAGCGATCAACTGAGCAAACTGTTTGCCACCTATGCTCGCACGGATACCGATATCCTGATGAGCCAGCGCTTGCGTTCGCAGCAGAGCGGGGTGGTGGATATTGCGCCGGAACAATACCAGAAACTGCGCCAGGCGTTTCTTTCGTCGCTGACGTTGGAAGCGCTGAATCAAGAGCTGAAGTTGCAGTTGTCGCAGGACGCAACGCTGGTGCTGATACAGCCGAAAGGTGAGCCGGAGATGAACATGAAACAGTTGCAGGAAACCTACAACGGTATCATGACGCCAGCACCGGCCGTGGTCAGCGAAGAAGCCAAACCGGCCGATGCCGCCGCACCGGGAACCAGCGCACCATAAAAATAGGGGGCAGAACGCTGCCCCTGAGTTTAATTGCGATAAAGCACCTTGATGATGTGATAGCCAAACTGGGTTTTCACCGGGCCGTAGGGTTTCAGCAGCGGAATGCTGAATACCGCTTTATCAAAGGCCGCCACCATAGTGCCTTTGTTGAATTCACCCAGTGAGCCACCGTTACGCTTTGATGGGCAGCTTGAGTATTTGCGTGCCAGCGTATCGAAGCTGACACCTCGTTTCAGTTTGGCCAGCAACTCGTTGGCCAGCTTTTCGTTATCTACCAGTATGTGCAGGGCACAAGCCGTTTTTGCCATCATCTTGTCCGTTCAGTCATGCAGAAATTGCTGTCATTATACCTGTTAAGTCTCGCTGGCGCTTTCTGCTACAATCCTCTCCCCCACGTCATAAAAATCGAGCAATAAAGCGCCATGCGATTAAATCCCAGCCAACAACAAGCCGTTGAATTCGTGACCGGGCCCTGCCTGGTGCTGGCCGGTGCCGGCTCCGGCAAGACGCGTGTGATCACCAACAAAATCGCTCATCTGATCCACCAATGTGGTTATCAGGCGCGGCACATCGCTGCCGTGACCTTTACCAACAAGGCGGCGAGGGAGATGAAAGAGCGTGTGGCGCAAACCATGGGGCGTAAAGAGGCACGTGGGCTGTTGATCTCCACCTTCCACACGTTAGGGTTGGAGGTGATCAAACGGGAATATGTGGCGCTGGGGATGAAGTCCAACTTTTCGCTGTTCGACGATCAGGATCAGTTGGCATTGCTGAAAGATCTGACTGAAAAATGGTTAGAAAACGATAAAACGCTGGTGGCTCAGCTGATTTCTACCATTTCCAACTGGAAGAATGACCTGATAGATCCGCCGCAGGCGATGGGATTAGCACGTTCCGAGCGCGATAAGCTGTTTGCTCACTGTTATGGGCTGTACGATGCCCATATGAAAGCCTGTAACGTGCTGGATTTTGATGACTTAATCCTGCTGCCAACGCTGTTGCTGCAACGCAATGAAGAGGTGCGAGAACGCTGGCAGAACCGTATTCGCTATTTGCTGGTGGATGAATATCAGGACACCAACACCAGCCAATACGAACTGGTCAAACTGCTGGTCGGCAACCGTGCGCGTTTTACGGTGGTGGGTGATGACGATCAGTCGATTTACTCCTGGCGTGGGGCGCGTCCGCAGAATTTGGTGCTGTTGAAGGAAGATTTCCCCCACTTGCAGGTGATCAAACTGGAACAGAACTACCGCTCCAGCGAACGTATCCTCAAAGCGGCCAATATTCTGATTGCCAACAACCCACACGTGTTTGAAAAACGGCTGTTTTCCGAGCTGGGTTATGGCGAAGAACTGAAGGTGATTACCGCCAACAATGAAGATCATGAGGCCGAACGGGTGGTCGGTGAACTGATCGCTCACCATTTCGTGAAAAAAACCCATTACGGTGATTATGCGATCCTCTATCGCGGTAACCATCAGTCGCGGCTGTTTGAAAAAATGCTGATGCAGAACCGTATTCCGTACAAAATTTCTGGCGGAACCTCGTTTTTCTCACGGCCGGAAATCAAGGATTTGTTGGCTTACCTGCGCGTGTTGACCAACCCGGATGATGACAGCGCTTTCTTGCGCATCGTCAATACCCCGAGGCGCGAAATCGGTTCGGCCACGTTGCAGAAGCTGGGTGAATGGGCCAATCAGCGCAACAAGAGCCTGTTTCGCGCCAGTTTCGATCTCGGCTTGGGTCAGCATCTCACCGGCCGTGGTTTGGAGTCGTTGCAACGCTTCACGTACTGGATGGAAGGGATTGCCCAGCTAGTGGAGCGTGAACCCGTGGCGGCAGTGCGCGATCTGATCCACGGTATCGACTATGAAAGCTGGCTGTTTGAGACTTCACCCAGCCCGAAAGCGGCTGAAATGCGCATGAAGAACGTCAACACGCTGTTTGGCTGGATGACTGAGATGCTGGAAGGCAGCGAACTGGATGACGCCATGACGCTGACGCAGGTGGTCACCCGCTTTACCCTGCGCGATATGATGGAGCGCGGTGAAAGCGATGAAGAGTCGGATCAGGTGCAGTTGATGACGCTGCATGCTTCTAAAGGATTGGAGTTCCCCTACGTGTTCCTGGTGGGGATGGAAGAGGGGTTATTGCCGCATCAGAGCAGTATTGATGAGGATAATGTCGACGAGGAGCGGCGTTTGGCCTATGTAGGGATCACTCGCGCCCAAAAAGAGCTGATTTTCACGCTGTGCCGCGAACGCCGCCAATACGGTGAACTGGTGCGCCCTGAACCGAGCCGTTTCCTGCTGGAATTGCCGCAGGATGATCTCGCTTGGGAGACGGAGCGCAAGGTGATCAGCCCGCAAGAGCGGATGGAGAAAGGGCAGAGCCATCTGGCCAGTGTGAAAGCGATGCTGGCGAAAGCCAAAGGCGGGAATTAAAAAGAGAGGGCGCTGTCAGCGCCCTGAGGTTGATGACAAAGTCGCCTTCTAGCTCGAGATACCCGGGTCTAGCGTACCGAGGGGCGCTCCGGCGGCTTACGCCGCTACGACCCCTTCGGCACGCTCTCCCTAATATCTGGCTTTGTCAGCGCCCTGATCACATCAGTGTTGTTCATCCACGAACAATGGCCAGTGGACATAGCTCTGCCAATGGCTCTCTTGCTCCAGCGTTTCGGCTCGCAGCGGGTGCTGTTCCAGCCAGCCGGGCGGCAGGATCACGTGCAGCTCTTCATCGTTGGCGCGCAGGCGCACCGCAGGCAGGGTATCGTCCCTGCGACGACTGGCAAAGATAATGGCTAAACGCAGAATACGGCATAAACGCTGCGCCATACGCGGCAGTACGGCGTTTTGCTGGCTCAGCAGCGGTAAATCAATGGTATTGCTCTGGTTTTGCAGCAGGGTTGCTAACAGTTTCTTCTGCGCTGGCGTAAAGCCGGGTAAATCCAGATTACGGATCAGATAGGCGGCGTGTTGCGGTGCCTGTTTGAAATCAACGCTGAGGCCGATTTCGTGGATCAGGCAGGCCGCATGCAGCAGCTCACGACACCGTGCATCCAACTGCCACTCATTGGCGATCTGCAAAGAAAAATTCGTCGCAAGCTGGCTGACGCGTTTCGCCTGTTCGGTATCCAGCAGATAACGGCGTTGCAGATTGCGTAGGGTACGGCTGCGGATATCCTGTTCGACCGGCAAATGCATCATGCCATACACCAACCCTTCACGCAGTGCGCCGCCGGCCAGTGTCATACACTCGATGTTCAGTTCCTGAAAAATCGCCAACAGGATCGACAAGCCACTTGGGAATACCAGTGCGCGTTCCAGCGTCAGGCCTTCGATTTCCAGCTCTTCCAGCTTGCCACACTGAATGGCTCGCTGTTTCAGTTGGCGCAGTTTAGGCAGCGTAATACGCTCATCCATCCCCTGAGCCACCATGATCTCTTGCAGCGCTTGTACCGTGCCGGAGGCACCGACGCAAATCTGCCAACCATGCTCACGCAGTTGTGGCGCAATTGGACGGACCATTTCGCGCGCAGCCTGCTCGGCCGCGTCAAAGTTTTCCTGCCCCAGATTGCGATCGCTGAAAAAACGCTCCAGCCAGGTGACGCAGCCCATCGACAGGCTGTAAAGCTGTGCGGCTTGCGCCCCGGTACCGGTGACCAGTTCCGTGCTGCCTCCGCCGATATCCACGACCAGGCGTTGGTCTGGACCACCGGTGGTGTGCGCGACGCCGTGATAAATCAGGCGGGCTTCTTCTTCGCCGCTGATCACTTGAACAGGGCAACCGAGGATCTCTTCGGCGGTTTGCAGAAACTCACCCGCATTGTTTGCCAGGCGCAGGGTTGCGGTGGCAACCACGCGGATTTGTTCGCATGGAATATCCTGCAAACGCTCTGAAAATAACTTCAGGCATTGCCAACCACGCTGCATAGCCTCATGCGACAGGTGATTATGCTGATCCAGCCCGGCGGCCAGGCGCACTTTGCGCTTGATGCGGGCCAAAGTCTGAATGCTGCCAGCCACCTCGCGAACCACCAACATATGGAAGCTGTTGGAACCCAGATCGATGGCAGCGTAAAGGGTGTTGGAACTGAGCATAATTATTCACTTAGCCTGGCAAGTTGCAACGCTGTAGGCCTACCCCAAACACTTACCGGTGTAAGCTCTTGGGGATTCACATTCTCGCCGCCTGGTTGCAACTTGAAATTCATTAGGAATATCAGCCTGGACGCCTACGGTTGTTACGCGGTGCACTGCCACCACGACGTGGCGCTGAGTTACGGCGCGGGCCGTTGCTACCACGTGGGCGCACTAGGCGTTTTGGCGCAGGCAAATCCGTCAGTAGCGCATCGCTGTTGTATTTACTCACTGGGATGCTGTGGCCGGTATAGGTCTCGATCGCCGGCAGGTTCAACGCGTATTCTTCACAGGCCAGACTGATGGAGTGACCGCTTTCGCCCGCGCGGCCGGTACGGCCAATACGGTGTACGTAGTCTTCACAGTCATCAGGCAGATCGTAGTTGAAAACGTGGGTCACCAGTGGGATATGTAGGCCGCGTGCGGCAACGTCGGTGGCGACCAGAATGTCCAGGCTGCCCTTGGTGAAGTCATCCAGAATCCGCAGGCGTTTCTTCTGTGCGACATCGCCGGTCAGCAGGCCCACACGGTGACCATCGGCAGCCAAGTGGCCCCAGATATCTTCACAGCGGTGCTTGGTGTTAGCGAAAATAATGCAGCGATCTGGCCACTCTTCCTCGATCAGAGTCTGCAGCAGACGCATTTTTTCTTCGTTGGAAGGGTAGAAGAGTTCTTCCTGGATCCGATGGCCGGTTTTCTGTTCCGGTTCAACTTCTACATATTCCGCATTGTTCATCTGCTCGAAGGCCAGTTCGCGAACGCGATAGGACAGCGTGGCAGAGAACAGCATATTCAGGCGCTTATCAACCGCAGGCATGCGGCGGAACAGCCAGCGGATGTCTTTGATAAAGCCCAGATCGTACATACGGTCAGCTTCATCCAGCACCACCACCTGGATTGCACCCAGATCGATATAGTTCTGTTTAGCGTAATCGATTAAACGGCCAGTCGTCCCGACCAGGATATCCACACCGCTTTCCAGCACTTTAAGCTGTTTGTCGTAGCCGTCGCCGCCATAGGCCAGGCCCAGTTTCAAACCGGTGGACTGTGAAAGGGCTTCGGCATCGGAATGGATCTGTACGGCCAGTTCACGCGTTGGCGCCATGATCAAGGCGCGCGGCTGGTTGGTCTGGCGACCTTCTTTCGCCGGGTGGGACAGCAAATAGTGAAAAGTAGACGCTAAAAATGCCAGCGTCTTTCCGGTACCGGTTTGCGCCTGACCTGCAACGTCACGCCCAGAGAGCGTGAGCGGCAATGCTAACGCCTGGATGGGCGTGCAATGATGAAACCCTTTTTTCTCAAGGGCTTCAAGGACTAACGGGTGCAGGGCGAAGTCGGAAAACTTCTGTTCGGTCAAGTGTGTTTTGCTCATAGTATGGTAGAATATCAGCTAACTATTGCTTTACGAAAGCACATCCGTTGAAATAAACGCGGTGAAATAAAATCACCTTGGGTTGGTGAATACAACGCCAACACCTACAAGGTAGACCTAATCCTGTGGAGTAGAACATGAGCGATAAAATTATTCACCTGACTGACGACAGCTTCGATACCGATGTGCTGAAGGCCGAAGGGCCAATCCTGGTCGATTTCTGGGCTGAATGGTGTGGTCCGTGCAAGATGATTGCTCCGATCCTGGATGAGATTGCCGAAGAGTTTGAAGGCAAACTGACCATCACCAAGCTGAATATCGACCAAAACCCGGCTACCGCACCGAAATATGGCATCCGTGGTATCCCTACGCTGTTGCTGTTCAAGAACGGTGAAGTGGCAGCAACCAAAGTGGGCGCATTGTCCAAAGGCCAGCTCAAAGATTTCCTGAACGCGAATCTGTAATCGGGCGGGAAGCCCCGTGACGGGCGTCTGGATGTGGGTATTTAATTCACCGCTAGACGCCTGCCAAGAAGCGTGCTAAGTTTAACCACACTGCATATAGAACTTGCCCTAAGTAATAAATCTAAAGAGTTTGAATCTAAGCTTTACTCTATGTTGAACCATCGGCGCCGCCATTGAATATGAACTCAGCCTGTGTTTCGACAATCAAACGGTTTTGCAAAAATCAGTTTTAAGGCACCTTCGATCTTAGACCGTTAACGCATGCGTCCAATGTAAGCCATTTCTTACCGTGACAGCTCAGCGGCTCGGCGATCGAACGTCCAGTAAACAGGCACGCATCTCGCTGCCATACCATTCACGATATTAGTTCGAGACATACCCCGAGTTTAAGAACCCACCACTATGAATCTTACCGAATTAAAGAATACGCCGGTTTCTGAGCTGATTACTCTCGGCGAAAATATGGGGCTGGAAAACCTGGCCCGCCTGCGCAAACAGGACATTATCTTCTCAATACTTAAGCAACATGCGAAAAGCGGAGAAGATATCTTCGGCGACGGCGTGTTGGAGATATTGCAGGACGGATTTGGTTTCCTCCGCTCTGGAGACAGTTCCTACCTCGCCGGTCCTGATGATATCTACGTTTCCCCCAGCCAAATTCGCCGCTTCAACCTCCGCACAGGTGATACCATTTCCGGTAAGATTCGTCCGCCAAAAGAAGGCGAGCGTTATTTTGCTCTGTTGAAAGTCAACGAAGTTAACTACGACAAACCGGAAAACGCCCGTAACAAGATCCTGTTCGAAAACCTGACGCCGCTGCACGCCAACTCCCGTCTGCGGATGGAACGCGGTAATGGTTCAACAGAAGATCTGACTGCTCGCGTACTGGATCTGGCCGCCCCGATTGGCCGTGGTCAACGTGGCCTGATCGTGGCACCGCCGAAAGCTGGTAAGACCATGCTGCTGCAAAATATTGCACAAAGCATTGCTTACAACCATCCAGACTGCGTGCTTATGGTGTTGCTGATCGACGAGCGTCCGGAAGAAGTGACCGAGATGCAGCGTCTGGTAAAAGGCGAAGTTATCGCTTCTACCTTCGATGAGCCCGCCTCCCGCCACGTGCAGGTTGCAGAAATGGTGATCGAGAAGGCCAAACGCCTGGTCGAACACAAAAAAGACGTTATCATCCTGCTGGATTCGATCACCCGTCTGGCGCGTGCCTACAACACCGTGGTACCTGCTTCTGGCAAAGTGCTGACCGGTGGTGTGGATGCTAACGCCCTGCATCGTCCGAAGCGTTTCTTCGGTGCGGCACGTAACGTTGAGGAAGGCGGTAGCCTGACCATCATCGCTACCGCGCTGGTGGATACCGGTTCCAAAATGGATGAGGTTATCTACGAAGAGTTTAAAGGTACCGGTAACATGGAATTGCACTTGGCGCGTAAAATCGCCGAGAAGCGTGTGTTCCCTGCTATCGATTACAACCGCTCCGGTACCCGTAAAGAAGAGTTGCTCACCACATCTGAAGAACTGCAGAAAATGTGGATCCTGCGCAAGATTATTCACCCAATGGGCGAGATCGACGCGATGGAATTCCTCATTAATAAGTTGGCAATGACCAAAACCAATGATGAATTCTTCGACATGATGAAGCGCTCATAATTCAGTAAAAAATATTCGAGGAACGCCACGCCTAGTCGTGGCGTTTTTCGCTTTTGGCGGATACGATAAGTAGCAGTGAAAAGAACGTAAGTGTTTCTTACGGCTTACTGAGAATTTATCTTATTTACACCTGTTTTTGACGTTAATACGTTGAAGTAAGAAATGACTTGGGCATGGATGAATGTATATGCCTGTTGTCATAAGAAATGACTGAAAGGTCGCTTTGCATATGGTGCGTTTTTTTACCCATGTTAAGCTGCCTCATCTTCTTCAGAGATTTGTTAACTGTGAACTTACTCACTATGAGTACTGAAATTCTTTTTGTTTTCCTGTTCTCTCTGGCTTTTTTATTTGTTGCCCGCAAGGTAGCAAAACGGATAGGTTTGGTTGATAAACCTAATTATCGCAAACGTCATCAGGGCTTGATCCCGCTTGTTGGCGGCATTTCTGTTTACGCAGGTCTCTGCTTTGCTTTCCTGATTTCTGACCAAACGATTGCCCACGGTAAACTTTATCTCGCTTGTGCGGGAGTATTGGTGTTTGTCGGTGCTTTGGACGATCGTTTTGATATCAGCGTTAAAATACGTGCCACAGTTCAGGCTTTGGTTGGCATAGCCATGATGGTGTTTGCTGGCCTCTACCTGCGCAGCTTTGGCTATGTGTTCGGTGGTTGGGAAATGCTGTTGGGGCCGTTTGGCTATCTGGTTACCCTGTTTGCTGTCTGGGCGGCTATCAATGCGTTCAACATGGTCGATGGTATTGACGGGTTGCTGGGGGGGCTCTCCTGCGTGTCGTTTGGCGCGCTAGGAGCACTGTTATATATGAGTGGTAACACTGCGCTCGCTTTCTGGTGCTTTGCCATGCTGGCCGCTATCGTCCCCTACATTCTGCTTAACCTCGGCATACTGGGCCGACGGTACAAGGTATTTATGGGGGATGCTGGCAGTACGCTGATTGGTTTTACGGCTATTTGGGTACTGCTGCAAAGTTCCCAAGGGCCGAGTCATCCTATCAAACCGGTTACTGCGCTGTGGATTATTGCTATTCCGTTGATGGATATGATAGCGATCATGTATCGTCGTCTGCGTAAGGGCATGAGTCCGTTCTCTCCCGATCGTCAGCACATCCATCATCTGATTATGCGAGCAGGCTTTACGCCGCGTCAGGCTTTTGTTCTGATTACGCTGGCCGCTGCGATTCTGGCGGCGATTGGCGTGCTTGGCGAACGTCTGACTTTCATCCCTGAATGGGTAATGTTGGCACTATTCTTGCTTGCTTTTTTCTTCTATGGCTATTGCATCAAACGTGCATGGCGTGTCGCGCGTTATATCAAACGAATGAAACGCCGTATTCGACATGCAACGAACAATAAGCAAGTACCTTAACCTGAGGCTTTTGGGCAGAGATGACTCCAGAAACAACGTCTGAAAAAAATACCCCGGTGGTCGATAATGAACTCGATATCCGCGGTTTGTGCTGTGCGCTGTGGCGCGGTAAAAAATGGATTATCGGTTTTGCGGTGCTGTTTGCCGTTATCGCACTGATCGTCTCCTATCTGGTCAAACAGGAATGGAGCGCGACGGCGATCACCGACAAGCCAACGGTTAACGCGTTGGGGGGATATTATTCGCAACAGCAGTTCCTGCGTAACCTCGATATGCGCACCGTGCCAGCAGTGGCGGGCGATAGACCAGGGATTGCCGATGAAGCCTATAATGAATTCATCATGCAGTTGGCGGCCTATGACACGCGCCGTGATTTCTGGCTGCAAAGTGACTACTACAAACAGCGCCAGGAAGGGGATGCGCGTGCTGATGCGGCATTGCTCGACGATCTGATTAACAATATTCTGTTTACCCCGCGTGATGACAAGAAAGTGCTTAACGACGGCGTGAAGCTGACGGCAGAAACAGCGCCGGATTCCAACCGCTTGCTGCGTCAGTATGTGGCGTTTGCCAGCCATCGGGCCGCACAGCATCTGAATGAAGAAATTCAGGGTGCCTGGGCGGCGCGTACCACGTCGATGAACGCGCAGGTCAAACGTCAGGAAGCGGTCGCGGATGCGGTTTACCAGCGTGAGTTAAAAACCGTTCAGCAGGCATTGAAAATTGCTGAGCAGCAGGGAATTAGCCGCAGCCAGACCGATACACCTGCGGAACAATTACCGGACTCCGATTTGTTCCTGTTGGGCAAGCCGATGCTTCAGGCTCGTCTGGAAGGGCTTCAGGCTTCTGGTCCAACGTACGATCTGGATTACGATCAGAACCGCGCCATGCTGGCAACGTTGAACGTTGGCCCGACGCTGGATGCCAAGTTCCAGACTTATCGCTATCTGCGCACGCCGGAAGAACCCGTAAAACGTGATAGCCCGCGCCGCGTATTTTGGCTGATTATGTGGGGTGCAATCGGTGCCCTGGTTGGCGCTGGTGTTGCTTTGGCGCGCCGGCCACGTAATTAAAAAAGACCATTATTTCGCTGATGGGTGCTTTAGCACCCAGTTTGCAGGTTCGCCTGCGGTTCACCGACCAAAAGAGATTCGCTGTGAAAGTGTTGACTGTTTTTGGCACCAGGCCGGAAGCCATCAAAATGGCTCCCTTGGTACATGCTCTGGCTCAGGATGCAGCCTTTGAATCAAGAGTCTGCGTTACGGCACAGCATCGTGAGATGTTGGATCAGGTATTGCGTCTGTTTGAAATAGTACCGGACTACGACCTGAATATCATGAAACCTGGTCAGGGGCTGAGTGAAATCACCTGCCGCATTCTGGAAGGGTTGAAAGGTGTTCTGGAAGATTTCAAACCCGATGTGGTGCTGGTTCACGGTGATACCACTACCACCATGGCGACCAGCCTGGCGGCGTTTTATCAGCGTATTCCTGTTGGGCATGTGGAGGCCGGTCTGCGTACCGGTGATCTCTATTCTCCATGGCCTGAAGAGGCAAATCGTAAGCTGACTGGCCATCTGGCGATGTACCATTTTGCGCCGACCGAAAATTCACGCTCGAATCTGCTGCGGGAATCGCTGCGTGATGACCATATTTTTGTCACGGGCAATACGGTGATTGATGCGTTGCTATGGGTTCGCGATCGTGTCCTGGGTGACGAAGTATTACGTAATAGTCTTGATCAGCGTTATCCCTTCCTGGATGCCAACAAGAAGTTGATCCTGGTGACCGGCCACCGTCGTGAAAGCTTCGGCGGTGGATTCGAGCGCATATGCAGCGCTCTGGCAGAAATTGCCCGCCAGCATCCAGAAGTTCAGGTGGTTTACCCTGTACACCTTAATCCTAATGTCAGCGAGCCGGTCAATCGAATCCTGAAAGGCATCGACAACATTGTGCTGATCGATCCGCAGGATTACCTGCCATTCGTTTATCTGATGACCCACTCTTATATGATTCTGACCGACTCTGGCGGCATTCAGGAAGAGGCACCGTCGCTGGGTAAACCGGTGTTAGTGATGCGTGATACCACCGAGCGGCCGGAAGCCGTCGATGCCGGAACGGTGCGTTTGGTGGGGACGGATGTGACAAGAATTGTCGATGAAGTGACTCGGTTGTTGACGGATGAAAACGAATATCACGCCATGAGCCGGGCGCATAACCCCTACGGTGACGGGCATGCCTGCCAGCGTATCCTCGAAGCTTTAAAGAATCATCAGGTGATACTATGAGTTTTAACACTATTTCAGTTATTGGCCTGGGTTACATCGGTCTGCCAACGGCGGCGGCGTTTGCTTCCCGCAAGAAAAAAGTGGTTGGTGTAGATGTTAATCAGCATGCGGTAGACACCATCAATCGTGGTGCGATTCATATTGTGGAACCCGATCTGGACCGAGTGGTGAAGGAAGCGGTTGACGGGGGATTCCTGCAGGCAGTGACCAAACCGCTGGCGGCAGACGCTTTCCTGATTGCGGTACCCACCCCGTTCAAAGGGGATCATGAGCCCGATCTGGCCTATGTTGAAGCGGCGGCCAAGTCATTGGCACCGGTGCTGAAAAAAGGCGATCTGGTGATTCTGGAGTCTACCTCACCGGTGGGCGCGACTGAACAAATGGCGCAGTGGTTGGCCGAAGCGCGCAGCGATCTCAGCTTCCCACAGGATGCTGGTGAGCAGGCTGATGTCAATATCGCCTATTGCCCTGAGCGCGTATTGCCGGGCCAGGTGATGGTTGAACTGATCCAGAACGACCGTGTTATCGGTGGTATGACGCCTAAATGTTCCGCGCGCGCCAGCGAGCTGTATAAGATTTTCCTTGAAGGTGAATGCGTTATCACCAACTCGCGCACCGCTGAGATGTGCAAATTGACGGAAAACAGCTTCCGTGATGTCAACATCGCGTTTGCTAACGAGCTGTCGCTGATTTGTGCCGATCAAGGAATCAATGTGTGGGAACTGATCCGCCTGGCTAATCGCCATCCGCGCGTCAACATCTTGCAGCCGGGCCCTGGCGTTGGTGGGCACTGTATCGCCGTTGACCCATGGTTCATCGTGGCGCAAAACCCGCAGCAGGCACGCCTGATCCACACCGCGCGTCTGGTTAACGATGGTAAACCGCTATGGGTGGTTGAACGCGTTAAAGCGGCGGTGGCCGACTGTCTCGCAGCAACCAACAAGCGTGCTTCCGAGGTGAAAATTGCCTGCTTTGGCCTGGCGTTCAAGCCCAATATTGACGATCTGCGTGAAAGCCCGGCGGTAGAAGTGGCACACCTGATTGCGGACTGGCACGTAGGTGAAACTCTGGCGGTGGAACCGAACGTTGAGCAATTGCCAAAGTCTTTGGCTGGCCACGTGACGTTGAAAGATGTTGCCAGTGCGCTGCAACAGGCTGACGTGATCGTGATGCTGGTCGATCATAAAGAGTTCAAGGCGATTAAGCCGGAAGAAATTAAACAATCCTGGATTGTTGACACCAAAGGAGTTTGGCGTTGAAACGTATTTTAGTTACCGGCGGTGCCGGTTTTATCGGTTCAGCCGTGGTAAGACACATCATCAGCAGCACTGCCGATAGCGTAGTGGTGGTGGATAAGCTTACCTATGCGGGCAATCTGGAGTCGTTGGCTGGGGTGGCTGATAACGAGCGTTATGCTTTCGAACAGGTTGATATCTGCGATCGCGCCGCGCTGGATCGGGTATTTGCCCAGTATCAGCCCGACTTTGTGATGCATCTGGCGGCAGAAAGCCACGTTGACCGTTCCATTGATGGCCCGGCGGCGTTTATTGAAACCAACGTGGTGGGGACCTACACCATGCTGGAAGCGGCTCGCCATTACTGGCAGGCACTGGCAGAAGATCAAAAGCAGGGCTTCCGCTTCCACCACATCTCTACCGATGAAGTGTACGGCGATCTGCACGGTACCGATGATCTGTTTACCGAGACTACGCCTTACGCACCCAGCAGCCCGTATTCAGCCTCCAAGGCATCGAGCGATCATCTGGTGCGTGCCTGGTTGCGCACCTACGGGTTCCCAACCGTGGTGACCAACTGCTCCAACAATTACGGCCCTTATCACTTCCCAGAGAAACTGATCCCATTGGTGATCCTGAACGCTATTTCCGGCAAACCGTTACCGGTTTATGGCAATGGTGCACAGGTGCGTGACTGGTTGTATGTGGAAGATCATGCACGCGCGCTGTATCAGGTGGTGACCGAAGGTGTGGTAGGTGAAACCTATAACATCGGTGGGCACAACGAGCGCAAGAATATTGAAGTGGTGCATACCATTTGCGACCTGCTGGAAGAACTGGCACCGAACAAGCCGCAGGGTGTAGCGAACTATCGCGATCTGATTACCTATGTTAAAGATCGCCCTGGTCACGATATGCGTTATGCCATCGATGCGGGGAAAATCGAGCGTGAACTGGGCTGGCTCCCGCAGGAAACCTTTGAAAGCGGCATCCGCAAAACGGTTTCCTGGTACCTGAACAATGAAACCTGGTGGCGCCGTGTCCAAGATGGTTCCTATGCGGGTGAACGTTTAGGGTTAAGTTAATACCCTCTAGATGAACGCGCGGTGTTGAATTGGCACCGCGTTGTTACTGTAAGTTCAGGAGTTATTATGAAAGGCATTATTCTTGCCGGTGGTTCAGGGACGCGTTTGCACCCGATTACTCGTGGTGTTTCTAAGCAACTGCTCCCTATCTATGATAAGCCGATGATCTACTACCCGCTCTCGGTGCTGATGTTGGCCGGGATCCGCGACGTTTTGATTATCTCTACGCCGGAAGATCTGCCATCGTTCCGCCGTTTGCTCGGCAGCGGTGAAGAGTTTGGGATCAATCTCAGCTATGCAGAACAGCCGAGTCCAGACGGCCTGGCGCAGGCATTTCTGATCGGTGAAGAATTTATTGCCGGTGAGCCGACCTGCCTGGTGCTGGGAGATAATATCTATTTCGGTCAGAGCTTTAGCCCGAAACTGAAAAATGTAGTAGCTGGTTTGCAGGGCGCGACAGTATTCGGTTATCAGGTAATGGATCCAGAACGTTTCGGCGTTGTGGAATTCGACGATAACTTCCGCGCGCTGTCGATTGAAGAAAAGCCAGCCAAGCCGAAGTCCAATTGGGCGGTTACGGGGCTCTATTTCTACGACAACCAGGTAGTGGATTTTGCCAAACAGGTGAAACCATCGCCACGTGGTGAGCTGGAAATCACCAGCATCAACCAGATGTATCTGGAGCGCGGTGAATTGAGCGTTGAGCTGTTGGGCCGTGGCTTTGCCTGGCTTGATACCGGTACTCACGACAGCCTGATTGAGGCCAGTACCTTTGTGCAGACGGTGGAAAAACGCCAAGGGTTCAAGATTGCCTGTTTGGAGGAAATCGCCTGGCGTAACGGTTGGCTGGACGATGAAGGCGTAAGACGTGCAGCTCTGGCGCTGGCTAAAACCGGCTACGGCAAATACTTACTGGATTTACTGCATGTCCGCCCGCGCCAATATTGAGCCTTTGGGCTGGGAAAGCGAATTTTTCCATATTTCCAGCGCCAAGCTGCATTTTGACGATGCAGCACCACGGCTCAGTGATGCGGAATTAGATGCTTTTGCGCTGGTGCAGGCCAAAATACCAGCACAACGCCTCGATTTAGCCGATGCATTGACTGAGCATGGTTTTCAGCTGGTAGAAGGTGAAGTCGATTTAGCACTGGTGGTTGGCACGGAAAATGCTTCATTATCGGCGGTGCGCACGGCTATTCCTGATGATATCCCGGTATTGCGGGCGGCAGCGGCCAGCGTATTCGCCGCCAGTCGTTTTCGCGCTCCTTGGTATGGGCAGCAGGACAGCGGGCGATTTTACGCCACCTGGATTGAAAAAGCGGTACTGGGGACCTTCGATCATCAGTGTTTATTAGTGCTGGGAAGCGATGGGCAGCCAGAAGGTTTTGTCAGCCTGCGTGATATCGGCCAGCAAGAAGCCCGAATTGGTCTACTGGCCATTTTCCCAGGTGCGCAAGGAAAGGGTGCCGGTTCACGGCTGATGGCTGCCGCGATCGCCTGGTGTCAGCAGCGCGAGCTGCAACGCCTGTGGGTTGCGACCCAGATGAGTAATATTGCCGCGTTACGGCTCTATCAACGGCACGGTGCCATCATAGAAAGCACCGCGTATTGGTTCTACAGAGGTTTACATGATTCCATTTAACGCACCACCGGTTGTTGGCACCGAGCTCGATTATATGCAGGCTGCAATGAGCAGCGGTAAACTCTGTGGTGACGGCGGTTTTACGCGCCGCTGCCAGCAATGGATGGAGCAGCATTTCGGCAGCCCGAAAGTGCTGCTGACGCCTTCTTGCACCGCTTCACTGGAAATGGCCGCCATCCTGCTGGATATCCAGCCGGGTGATGAAGTGATCATGCCGAGCTTCACCTTCGTTTCTACTGCGAACGCCTTTGTGCTGCGTGGTGCGGTGGTGGTGTTTGTCGACGTGCGTCCAGACACCATGAATATCGATGAAACCAAAATCGAAGCCGCGATTACCGAGAAAACCCGCGCTATCGTGCCAGTGCACTATGCCGGCGTGGCCTGCGAGATGGACACCATCATGGCGCTGGCAAAGAAACACAACCTGTTCGTGGTTGAAGATGCCGCGCAGGGCGTGATGTCGACTTACAAAGGCAAAGCGTTGGGGACTATCGGCCACATCGGTTGCTTCAGTTTCCATGAAACCAAAAACTACACCGCTGGCGGTGAGGGCGGCGCAACGCTGATTAACGATCCGTCGCTGATCGATCGTGCGGAAGTGATTCGCGAGAAGGGCACCAACCGCAGCCAATTCTTCCGCGGTCAGGTTGATAAATACACCTGGCGCGATATTGGCTCCAGCTATCTGATGTCTGATCTGCAGGCGGCTTATCTGTGGGCGCAATTGGAAGCCGCAGAAGAGATTAACCAGCGTCGCCTGAAACTGTGGCAGAACTATTACGATGCGTTCAAGCCGCTGGCGGATGCGGGCCGTATCGATTTACCGGTGATCCCTGAGGGTTGTGTACACAACGCTCATATGTTCTACGTCAAACTCAAGGACGTTAAGGATCGCACGGCGTTTATCGATTACCTGAAGGAAGCCGAGATCATGACGGTATTCCATTACATCCCACTGCACGCCTGTCCGGCGGGTGAGAAGTTTGGCCGTTTTGCTGGTGAAGACCGTTTCACCAGCAAGGAAAGTGAGCGTCTGGTGCGCCTGCCGCTGTTCTATAACATGTCCGATGTCAATCAGCGTACGGTGATCACGACTATCCTGAGCTTCCTGGCCTGATATGTCGCTGGCAAAAGCATCGATTTGGACCGCCGGTTCCACGCTGATAAAAATTGGCGTGGGGCTGTTAGTAGTCAAAATGCTGGCGGTGGCTTTTGGCCCCAGCGGTGTCGGGCAAGCGGGTAATTTCCGCCAGTTGATTACCGTGCTGGGCGTGCTGTCCGGTGCCGGGATTTTTAACGGCATCACCAAATATGTGGCGGAATATCACCAGGATCCACAGCGGCTGCGTATGGCGGTGGGTACCGCCTCCAGCATTGTGCTGGGTTTTTCGACCCTATTGGCGCTGGTATTCCTGTTTGCCGCCGAGCCGATTAGCCGTGGGCTGTTCGGCCATGCCGACTATGTGAACGTAGTACGAGCATTAGCGTTTATCCAAATGGGTATTGCTTACGCCAACCTGTTTTTGGCCATTCTGAAAGGTTACCGCGATGCCATGGGCAACGCGGTAGCGGTGATCGCTGGTAGCCTGATCGGCGTGGTGGCCTTTACCTTGTGCTTTAAGCTGGGCGGCTATGAAGGTGCGTTGGCCGGTTTGGCTCTGGTCCCTGCGCTGGTGGTGCTGCCTGCCGGTTTCCTGCTGTGGCGGCGTAAGATGCTGCCGTTGCGCTATCTGGCGCTGGCGTGGGATAAGGCGCTGGCTAGCCATCTTGGCAAGTTCACCATCATGGCTCTGATCACCTCTGTGACTCTGCCGGTCGCCTATGTGATGATGCGTAACCTGCTGGCAGCGCATTACAGCTGGGACGAAGTGGGTATCTGGCAAGGGGTAAGCAGTATCTCCGATGCTTATCTGCAGTTTATTACCGCATCGTTCACCGTTTACCTGCTGCCAACGCTATCGCGCCTGAAGGAAAAAAGCGCCATTGCGCAAGAAATCGTGCGGTCGCTGAAATTTGTATTACCTGCGGTGGCCACCGCCAGCTTGGCCGTATGGTTGCTGCGTGATTTTGCGATCTGGCTGCTGTTCTCCGAAAAGTTTGTCGCGATGCGCGATCTGTTTGCCTGGCAACTGGTCGGTGATGTGCTGAAAGTCGGCTCTTACGTTTTCGGCTATCTGGTGATCGCCAAAGCATCTCTGCGTTTTTATATTCTGACGGAAGTCAGCCAGTTTGCCTTGCTGACGCTGTTCTCGCACTGGCTTATCCCGCAGCATGGAGCGTTGGGTGCGGCACAGGCCTATATGGCAACCTACATCGTGTATTTCGCGCTCTGTAGCTGCGTATTTATCCTCTATCGTAGACGAGTATGATCACACTGATTCACGTACTGGGATCTGATATCCCGCATCATAATCATACGGTGCTGCGCTTCTTTAATGACGTGCTGGCTGAGCGCTTGCCCTCTGAACAGGTTGGCCATTTTATGGTGGCCGCCAAGGATGCTGCGGCGTTGGGCTCGTTTCCTTCACTGAAGGTGGAAACCTTTCCAGGCAAGAAAAGCCTGGCGGAGGCGGTGATCGCTCGCGCTCAGGCCGACCGCCAGACTCGCTTTTTCCTGCACGGCCAGTTTAATGCGGCGCTGTGGCTGGCGTTGCTGAGCGGTAAAATCAAAGCGCATCAGGTGAGTTGGCACATCTGGGGTGCCGATCTTTACGAGAATGCCACCAGTTGGAAATTCCGGCTGTTCTACATCCTGCGCCGCATTGCGCAGGGGCGGGTCAGCCATGTGTTTGCTACGCGTGGCGATCTGATCCACTATCAGCAGCGCCATGCGCGCGTTCCGGCTTCATTGCTGTACTTCCCGACGCGTATGGATCCTCAACTCACCGGCATCGAGGTGCAGAAAAACAGCGCTGGGCCGTTGACCATTCTGCTGGGGAACTCAGGTGATCGCACTAACCGCCATATAGAGGCGCTGAAGGCGATTCACCAGCAGTTTGGTAGCGATGTACGGGTGATTGTGCCGATGGGCTATCCTGCCAATAACGAGGCTTATATTGAGCAGGTGCGTGCCGCCGGGTTGGCGTTGTTCAGCGAAAAGAATCTGCAACTGTTGACACAACAAGTGGCGTTCGATGATTACCTGAATATTTTGCGCGCATGCGACCTTGGCTACTTTATCTTTGATCGGCAGCAGGGCATTGGCACCCTGTGTCTGTTGATACAATTTGGCGTGCCGTTTGTGCTCAGCCGTAAAAACCCGTTCTGGCAGGATTTGGCGGAGCAGCATCTGCCGGTACTGTTTTATGGCGATTCGCTGGATGAAGCGATCGTCCGCGAGTCACAGCGTCAGTTGGCGTTGGTGGACAAGCATTCGATAGCCTTCTTTAATCCGAACTACGTTGATGGCTGGCAGCAGGCATTGGCGCAAGTGGCGGGAGAAAACCCATGACGCTGGCTCAATTTGGCGGGTTGTTTGTCGTCTATCTGATTGGGGCACTGTTTGTGCTGACGCTGACCTATCAGGAGTTCCGACGCGTTCGTTTTAATTTTAACGTGTTCTTTTCCCTACTCTATCTGTTGACGTTTTACTTTGGTTTCCCGCTGACTTGTCTGCTGGTATTCCAGTTTGATGTTCAGGTGGTGCCTGTCGAATTCCTGCTGTACGCCATTCTTTCTGCGACCTGTTTCTACGCGATCTATTACGTCAGCTATAAAACCCGGTTGCGCAAGCGCAGCAGCCAACAGCATAAGCCGATATTTACCATGAACCGGGTGGAAACCCACCTCACCTGGATGTTGCTGGCGCTGGTGGCCATTGGTACTGTTGGCATTTTCTTTATGCAGAACGGTTTCCTGCTGTTCAAACTGAACTCCTACAGCCAGATCTTCTCCAGCGATGTGTCAGGAGTGGCGCTCAAGCGCTTCTTCTACTTCTTTATCCCGGCGATGCTGGTGGTTTATTTTCTCAAGCAGGATGTGCGCGCCTGGTTCTTCTTCCTGGCAGCGACGGTGGCCTTTGGGATCTTGACCTATGTGATCGTGGGCGGTACCCGTGCCAACATCATCATCGCTTTCTCGCTGTTCCTGTTTATTGGCATTGTGCGTGGCTGGATTTCCCTGTGGATGCTGGTGGCCGCTGGGGTGTTCGGTATTGTCGGCATGTTCTGGCTGGCGTTGAAACGCTACAGCCTGGATGTCAGCGGCCCTGAAGCGTTCTACACTTTCCTGTATCTGACGCGCGATACTTTCTCGCCGTGGGAAAATCTGGGGTTATTGCTGCAGAATTACGACAAGATCGATTTCCAGGGGCTGGCACCGATCGTGCGTGATTTCTATGTGTTTATCCCTACCTGGCTATGGCCGGGGCGGCCCGATCTGGTGCTGAATACCGCCAACTACTTTACTTGGGAAGTGTTGGATAACCATTCCGGCCTGGCGATCTCCCCCACGCTGATTGGCTCGCTGGTGGTGATGGGCGGGGTGCTATTTATCCCACTGGGTGCCATCGTGGTGGGTTTGATCATCAAGTGGTTTGACTGGCTGTATGAAATGGGCAAAAGCGAGCAGAACCGCTTTAAAGCGGCAATTTTGCAGGGTTTTTGCTTTGGTGCGGTGTTTAATATCATCGTATTGGCGCGTGAAGGGGTGGATTCCTTCGTTTCACGCGTCGTGTTCTTCTGCATCATTTTTGGTGTCTGCCTGATTCTGGCCAAATTGCTGTACTGGCTGTTTGATATCGCTGGGCTGATCAAGGCACGGATAATACGTAAACGCACAATGGTGCCCTCTGCTGGCAGCCTTCTGTAAAGGTAATAACAATGGAAGCAAACATTTCGGTTCCCAAGTATGTGTTACGTGGCTTCAGCCTGTGGGGATTCCGTGACATGGCGCAGTGCATGGATTTTCTGTTTGACGGTGGCCGGGTAAAACAAGGCACGCTGGTCGCGATGAACGCGGAAAAAATCCTTAAGGCGGAAACCGATCCTGCGCTGCATGCCTTACTGGATGAGGCGGAGTATAAGTATGCCGATGGCATCAGCATGGTGCGTTCGATCCGCCGTAAATATCCTGGCGCAGAGGTTTCCCGCGTGGCAGGGGCCGATCTGTGGGAAGCCCTGATGCAACGCGCCGGGCAGGAAGGCACACCGGTGTTTCTGATCGGTGGCAAGCCTACGGTACTGGCAGAGACCGAGCAGAAACTGCGTAGTCAGTGGAATGTGAACCTGGTGGGCAGCCAGGATGGCTACTTCACACCTGAACAGCGTGAAGCGTTGTTTGAACGCATTCGTTCCAGCGGGGCCGCGATCGTGACGGTAGCCATGGGATCGCCAAAGCAGGAAATATTTATGCGGGATTGCCGCAAAGTGCATCCACAAGCGCTATATATGGGCGTAGGCGGCACCTATGACGTGTTTACCGGCCACGTGAAGCGTGCGCCCAAGATTTGGCAGAATCTCGGTTTAGAGTGGCTCTATCGCTTGCTCAGCCAGCCGAGTCGTATTGGCCGTCAGCTCAAGTTGCTCAAATTCGTTGGCTACTACTATACCGGCAAGATGTAATCTTCAGTGCTTTTGCCAAGAGGCAAAACATGGCATCAGCCTGAAAAACGTATGAAAAGTCGGCGTTAACCGTTGGAAAGGGGTGACAGAGGCCCCTTTCCTGCGCAGGAGTGAGCAAAGCGTAATCAAACACAACATTTCTGCGAAAAAGCACTAGACAGGATTGGTTTAAAACCGTAGTATCCCCACCCGCAACGGCGCTACGCGCCCGTAGCTCAGCTGGATAGAGCGCTGCCCTCCGGAGGCAGAGGTCTCAGGTTCGAATCCTGTCGGGCGCGCCATTAAGTTTGTGCGCAGGAGCTGCGGTGGTATGATTACCGCGTGAAATAGTAGTGATGAAGTAATGGTGGCTATAGCTCAGTTGGTAGAGCCCTGGATTGTGATTCCAGTTGTCGTGGGTTCGAGCCCCATTAGCCACCCCACTTTACCTAGGGTAAAGTAAAGAGTTAAAAGCTGTTTTGTGACCGTGCGAAGGTGGCGGAATTGGTAGACGCGCTAGCTTCAGGTGTTAGTGTTCTTACGGACGTGAGGGTTCAAGTCCCTCTCTTCGCACCACACAAAATGTCTGATAAGTTTTAATATTTACATAGACATAAGCTTGAAGATTCAGTAGTATCAGCAACAAGAAATCGGCGAGTAGCGCAGCTTGGTAGCGCAACTGGTTTGGGACCAGTGGGTCGGAGGTTCGAATCCTCTCTCGCCGACCAATTTTAAGAAACCTGCTTTATAAGCAGGTTTTTTTACGCCTGAAGTTTAAGAGGATGAGCACCTCCGAAGGAGGTTTGAGCCGAGCGAAGCGAGACAACGTTGCTTTAGCAACGGCCCGCAGGGCTCGCATCGAAGATGTGAGTCATCCTCTCTCGCCGAGCAATTTCAGAAAAGCCCGTTCAGCAATGAACGGGCTTTTTGCTTTCTGCGATTATATTTTCGTCCTTTGGCCACTACTTCGCTTTTTGTTTTCCCTCTATTACGACGTTGTTTCTCGCCATGTTGTTTTTCGACGACAACGGCACCTATCGTTGTCGTCAGTTTGAGACGTTTAATTTATTGATTTTAATGAATAAAAACCAATTTTCTTTATGGCGTCGTGTTAAGGCGACAGATTGGCGCGAGAGTAAAAATACCCAATGGACAGGTGGGAATGAGGTGATCAATGCGTAAAATTAAAATCCTTTAAATTCAATTGGATAGTTTGTTTTTTATGATTCCGTGTAAGTTGGCACGCGAAGTGCAATATCTATCTCGTAGATGCTCATTCCATCTCTTATGTTCGCCTCTGGCTTCATAAACCCAGGAATGATGCAGAGCCAATTTTAGGGTGCCTATTGTCCACCAGAACGATGAAAGCAACTGCTTCATCACACTCCGGGCATAACGTTGAGTGAGGCACCACCCCTGTTGTTCTAGACCTGATTGCTTCTTATGCACTTGCCTTTATGGCAAGTGTTTTTTTTTGCCTTTAGCTTCTGAGTTCACGACATGTATTAGAGAGAGGGTGAAAATTAAGCCGAAAAAAAACGCGACCCAATGCAGTGGCCGCGTTCTGATGGTATGAAAGAGAAGGCTTACTCGCCGTTTTGTTTCAGCGTCAGCATCAGCCCTTCGCGGCGCATCTGCGCGGCCTCATCAGGGCGGTGGAGTTTTTCCAACGCATCAGCCAGCCAGGCGTAGTCATAGGCATCAGGGCGTTGCTTCAGCGCTTCATTGAAGGCATCACTGGCCTGCTGCCATTCGCCATGCTTCATCAGCAACTGACCCAGCGTACTGCTCAGCAACGGGGTCGCCCCGTGTTGCTTGATCTGCTGGCGCAACGCTTTTTCCAACTGTTCCGGGTTACCAGACTTGATGCGTGGGATCAGTAAGACCAGGCGTTCATCATATTGGCGTTTCAGACTGTTGAGCACGATATCCTGTGCCAGTTCATGGTCATCACATTCAATAAGGTGTTCCACCATCGCCACCTGCAGCGGGACTTCATGGCGTGTTTTGCGGCTCTGATCTTTCCACCAGAGTTTCAGGCCATCACTCCCTCCATCTGCCATCGCCTGGTTCATCAGGCCGATATAGGCTTGCTGCTGTAATGCCTGCAGTTCGTCTTCGGTGTGCAGGTTGATTTTGCTCATCGAAGGCAGGATTTCCAGCAATGACGCATAAGCTCCGGTTTGCAGATAAGCTTGCTCAGCCAGCCGCAGCACTTCCGGGTGACGAGGCGCCTGATTCAGCAGGCGATCGACGCCGTGGCGTGCTGCATGTGCTTCGCCCTGAGCCAGTTGGATACGCACACGGGTAATGTCTACCGGCAGCTGATCGGTGTCGGCCACTTCGGCCGCACGTTCCAGATACTGGTTGGTTCTGAAATCATCACCGCGCTGCTGTGCCGCTTCAGCCGCCAGCAGATAGTTCACCACCGGTTGCTCTGCATGATCGGCATTACGTGTCAGCAGTTTTTCGACCTGTTTGTAGTCACCTTCTGCCAGCTTGATGAACGCGGCTTTGGTCTGCTTGCGCGCACGGTTGCGTTTGCGGCCAAGGAACCAGCCACGGGTACGGGCACCGGTGTGGAAGATACGGCGCAGGATCCATTCGATCACAAACAGCACCATGAACAGCAGGATCACCATGATCACCAGGCCGGTGACGCTGGTTTCAACGTTGTAGTTGTCGGTCTGGATCAGCACATAGCCTTGATGGCCGGCCAGCATTGGCCCTACCACCACGCTGGCGATCAGCACCAGGAACAGGAATAACACGCGTAACATGGCTTATCCCTCCTGGTGAGTGGCAGGCGCCTGGGCTAACAGATTGCGTACCCGGGTCTGCATCAGTTTTTCCAACAGCGGCTGGCTCTTCAGCTGTTGTGGCACATCCATGGAAATCGACTGTTGGCTAAGATTGTCCAACTCATCCAGGAAGGCTTTGGTGACCGGATCGGTGGTATCGAAGTAGGCGCGTACCCAGGTAGAAACGGTTTCCAGCGACTGTTTATACACTTCGTTCTGATGACGAGGGATCGCCTGTGCCGCCACCAGCAGGCGCGAACGGATATTTTCACGCAGATAGATATCCTGGTTCGGTGCCAGCAGCGGTTCCGCATTGGTATCACGGCGGCGGATGGTGACGAAGTCAGCCATAAAGTTGTGCCAGCTCTTAGTCAGGTTCTGGCGCCATTCGCTCAGTGAACTGGAAAGCTCACTGCTGTCTTGGTCCATCGGCGTTTCGTCTTTGTTGTTATCCGCCAGGCGCAGGTTATCTACCTGGTTGGAAAGCTGATTTACCTTTAGAATAATGCCGTCAAAATCCACTTGGGCAACGGCGGAGAGTGAGCCGATATCTTCAGTGATGGCGCGGCGAATGTCGATCAGGCTGGGATCGTTCATCTCTGCCAGGCTGGCGTCGGCACTTTTGAGCAGCGTGGCCGCGGTGGTGACATCCTGATCGCTCCACAGCTTACGGCCAGCCATTTTCACCAGGAAGTCGGCCTGGGCCAGCAGCCAGGTTTTGGCATCGCTGCCGGAAATCGTGGTGACTTTCTCCTGCAATTCATTCAACTGGCGAGCCAGGGTGGTTTGCTCGTGATCGGTAGCATCCAGCGTTTTAGCCTGCTGCTGCATTAACGCTTCCAGCGCATTTTTCCCCTGCAACTGGCTTTGTCTTAGCTCGGTCAACTGCTGCACCAAGGCTTGGTTGGCTGCGATCAGCGCCTGCGCCTGTTTGTGCGTGTGGTAATAGCCGCCAACACCCAGTGCGATGACCAGCACGATAGCGATCGCACCCAGTACCGGGCCGGTACTTTTACCTTTACGGTGGTCAGCGTCTGGTTGTTGGGGGCTCTTGACCGCAAGGGTTGGCTCTTCAACCGGGGCGGATGGAGTGTTTTGTTCCGTCATAGTGGCACATCCCATAGTCTGGTTATTGTAGCGCGCGCATCAGCGCGTCATTATCAGCATTATCAGCTACCCGAATCGAGCTCCAGCCCAATTCTTGCGCGAGGGTCGCCAAACGTTCACTGACGACTATCAGGTGGCAGCGTAACAGCCATGAAGAACGATAGTAATCAGGAACTAAAGTATAGAGCTGTTGTAACATTTCACCGCTGGTCACTACCAGCGTATTGACACCGGCACGCTGCCAGTGGGCACTCTGTTCTGTGCCATCATAGTGAACCGGGCTGCGTTGGTAGCATTCATAATAGCGGACAGTGGCACCGCGCTCACTCAGCGTGTCACCCAGCAGCTCGCGGCCACCGTTGCCACGCATGATCAACGCCTGTTTGCCCGCCAGTTTCTGCAAGGCCGGCAGCAGCAATAGCGTTTCGCTGATTTCACGTTCGCGCGGATACTCTACCGGCAGGCTGCTGATACGATGCATCGCCAGCGCGGTGGTGCGGCCTATCGCATAATAAGATAAGTGGGTAGGCCATTGAAGCCCGGCACGGTTGATCACTGAATTGGCATAGCTGACGGCGTGCTGCGACAGCACGAACACCAGATCGCCTGCGCTCAACTGGGCCAGCGCATCGGGCAGCTTAATCAGATCCGCTCCTGGGGCAAAATCGATCAGCGGCGCATGGTAGGCAACCCGGCCGAGTGCGCGCAGGCGGCCCACCAGCTGTTCTCCTGCCGGAGAAGGGCGGGTTACCAGAATGGTCATGCCGGGGGATTTCCCTGATAAACGTCATGCAGGATTTCACGGGCACCAGCGGCCAGCAGCTCTTCTGCCAGTTCAACGCCCATCTGCTCGGCCAGAGCGGCCGGGCCGCGGCGTTCACCGCGCACCATCTTGCTGCCGTCTGGCGCACCGACCAGCGCACGTAACCACAGTTGATCGTCTTCCAGCTCAGCGTAGCTGCCGATCGGCACCTGACAGCCGCCTTCCAGCCGGGTATTCATCGCCCGTTCAGCACGAACGCGGATTTCTGTGGCGCGATGGTTGAGCGGTGCGAGCAGGGCGCGGGTAACGTCGTCATCAAGGCGGCATTCAACACCTACCGCACCTTGGCCGACGGCGGGCAGCGATTCTTCTGCACTTAGCGGGCAACGGATTCGTTGCTCCAACCCCAAGCGTTTCAACCCGGCGACGGCCAGAATAATGGCGTCGTAATCGCCGTTATCCAGTTTGGCCAAGCGAGTGCCTACGTTGCCGCGCAGATCGCGCACGATCAGATCTGGGCGACGTTCACGCAGCTGGCACTGGCGGCGCAGGCTGGAAGTACCCACTATACTGCCCAGCGGCAGTTGATCGAGAGAAGCAAAACGGTTGGAGACAAAGGCATCGCGCGGATCGTCGCGCTCGCAAATGGTCACCAGCCCCAAGCCTTCAGGGAAAGCGACTGGCACATCCTTCATGGAATGCACGGCGATATCCGCTCGGCCCTCCAGCAGAGCCAGCTCAAGTTCTTTGACGAACAGGCCTTTACCGCCGACTTTAGCCAGCGGCGTATCCAGAATAATGTCGCCGCGAGTCACCATCGGCACCAGTTCTACCTGCAGGCCAGGGTGGCTTACCATCAGACGCTGTTGCACATAATGCGCTTGCCACAGTGCCAGTGGGCTTTGTCGGGTGGCAATTCGAATAATTTTGTCTAACATGCTGGTTACCGTTTTTATAATTCGCCGTCCATCCTACCACTGAGCACGAAAACTGTCAGTGCCAGAAGCCACAGGCGGAGAAAGGACAACGGAATCAATGAGACGTGAGGGAGTGTTAGGGCTGGGCAAATCGTTTAAAGAGGCGCGAGAGTAAGTGTGTCGCTTTACCTCCTTTACGGTCAATCGGCAAGGTGTTAGATTGATCACGTTTCCAGCAATAAGTCGTCAAATATTCTTCTAAACTCAAGACGCGGATGGAATACGGGTTTTTTTCAAGTACCAGGATAATCAGGCGAGACGTCTTGTACCTCTACATCGAGACACTGAAACAGAGACTGGATGCGATTAACCAATTACGTGTTGATCGTGCCCTGGCGGCCATGAAGCCCGCGTTCCAACGGGTGTATAGTCTGCTGCCTACCTTACTGCACCACCACCATCCACTGATGCCGGGTTACCTCACGGGTAACGTTCCCCACGGTGTATGTCTCTACGCCCCTGATGAAACCCAAAAAGACTATATTACGGATTTAGAAGACAAATGGGGTAGCCCGTTTGAGCAAATGGCTTGCGGTGAACTGCCGATCACTGGCGTTTACACCATGGGCAGCACCTCGTCGATCGGCCAGAGCTGTACCTCGGATCTGGATATCTGGGTGTGTCACCAATCCTGGCTCGATAACGAAGAACGTAACCGTTTACAGCAGAAATGCAGTCTGCTGGAAAAGTGGGCGGCATCGATGGGGGTGGAGGTCAGCTTCTTCCTGATTGACGAAAACCGTTTCCGCCATAACGAAAGCGGCAGTTTGGGTGGTGAGGACTGTGGTTCTACCCAACATATTCTGTTGCTTGATGAGTTTTACCGTTCTGCGGTTCGTCTGGCAGGGAAACGCATCCTGTGGAACATGGTGCCGGGTGAAGAAGAAGCGCATTACGATGAATATGTCCTGTCGCTGTATGCGCAGGGGGTATTAACGCCGAATGAATGGCTGGATCTCGGCGGGTTGAGCACGCTGTCAGCCGAAGAATACTTCGGTGCCAGCCTGTGGCAGCTGTACAAGAGCATCGATTCGCCTTACAAAGCGGTGTTGAAAACGCTGTTGCTTGAAGCCTATTCGTGGGAATACCCCAATACGCAACTGTTGGCGATGGATATCAAACAGCGCCTGCATCAAGGGGAGATCGTCTGCTTTGGCCTCGATGCCTATTGCATGATGCTGGAACGCGTCACCCATTATCTGACACAAATCAACGATACCACCCGCCTCGATCTGGTCCGCCGCTGTTTCTATCTGAAAGTCTGCGAAAAGCTGTCACTGTCCAAAGCCTGCGTCGGCTGGCGGCGAGAAATTCTTGGTCAGTTGGTCAGCGATTGGGGCTGGAACGAAGAGCGCCTGGCGATCCTGGATAATCGTGCCAACTGGAAGATCGAGCGCGTCCGCGAAGCCCATAACGAACTGCTGGACGCGATGATGCAAAGCTATCGCAATCTGATCCGCTTTGCCCGCCGTAACAACCTCAGCGTCAGCGCCAGCCCGCAGGATATCGGGGTTTTGACCCGCAAGCTGTACGCCGCATTTGAAGCGCTGCCGGGTAAAGTGACGTTGGTGAACCCGCAGATTTCGCCGGATCTTTCGGAAAACGATTTAACCTTTATTCACGTACCTGCGGGCCGCGCTAACCGCACCGGCTGGTATCTGTATAACCAGGCTCCGGCCATGAGTGCTATCGTCAGCCATCAGCCGCTGGAATATAACCGCTACCTGAACAAGCTGGTGGCCTGGGCCTATTTTAACGGCTTGCTGACGCCGCAGACCCGTTTGCATATCAAGAGTGGTGATATCTGCGACCCTGCCAAATTGCAGGAACTGGTCGCTGATGTGGCACATCATTTCCCGCTGCGCTTGCCAGCCCCGACGCCGAAAGCGCTGTACAGCCCTTGTGAAATTCGCCATCTGGCGATTATCGTCAACTTGGAAAACGACCCGACAGCCGCCTTCCGCAATCAGGTGGTGCATTTTGATTTCCGCAAACTGGACGTGTTCAGCTTCGGCCAGCAACAGCAATGCCTGGTCGGCAGTATCGATCTGCTGTACCGCAACTCGTGGAACGAAGTGCGTACCCTGCATTTCAGCGGTGAACAGTCGGTGCTTGAAGCGTTGAAAACCATTCTCGGCAAAATGCATCAGGATGCCGCACCGCCAGAGTCGGTAGAGGTGTTCTGCTACAGCCAGCACCTGCGTGGCCTGATCCGTACCCGTATTCAGCAGTTGGTTTCTGAGTGCATTGAGCTGCGTCTTTCCAGTACTCGCCTCGAACCGGGCCGTTTTAAAGCGGTGCGCGTTGCCGGGCAAACCTGGGGGCTGTTCTTTGAGCGCCTGAGTGTGTCGGTGCAAAAGCTGGAGAACGCGGTGGAGTTTTACGGCGCCATTTCTCACAACAAACTGCATGGCCTGTCGATCAAGGTGGAAGCCGATCAGGTGCATCTGCCAGCGGTGGTGGATGGCTTTGCCAGCGAAGGGATCATCCAGTTCTTCTTCGAAGACACCAAGGATCAGAAAGGTTTTAACATCTATATTCTGGATGAGTCAAACCGGATTGAGGTCTATCACCACTGTGAAGGCAGCAAAGAAGAGCTGGTGCGCGACGTCAGCCGCTTCTACTCTTCATCGCACGATCGTTTTACCTACGGTTCCAGTTTCATCAACTTCAACCTGCCGCAGTTCTATCAGATTGTGCAAATCGATGACCGTACCCAGGTGATCCCATTCCGCAGTAATACCTTATCGAGCCTGTGTGTCACGCTTTCTGACGGTAATACCGTCCAGCCTCTAAAACAGCAATTCCAACTGCATTAATCTTGTTAGAGGGCGCGATGATTCGCGCCCCTCGGTAGCACTCAGCCAAAACTGACCGTTTCCCCTGCCTGAGCGCTGGCGGCTTCGCTAAGCAATGCATAGAATTCACGATCGCTGCGATCGCAGAACCAGGCACCGTCGCGGTGGTTAAAGTGATAACCTCCGGTTTTGGTGGCCAGCCATACCTGATGCAACGGCTCCTGGCGGTTGATGACAATCTTGGTACCGTTTTCGAAGCTCAGCGTCATGACGCCGCCGTTAGTTTCGTAATCGATGTCCGCATCGCCGTCAAAATCATCCAGTGTCTGTTCAATATCAAGCATCAGTTGGTCGGCTAACTGGTGAAACTCGCTGTCGTTCATATTCGATTCCTATTGCTTTTCATGATCCACCTGCGATTATAGTGAGCTTGGACGCATGAATTACAGGCATTAATGCAAATGAAAAAACAACTACGCTATGCGCTGATGGCCGTTCTGCTGGCCGGGCTCTCTGGTTGTGGTCTGAAAGGCCCGCTGTATTTCCCACCTAATGACAAGCCAGCAGCACAACCGACGACAAATGCTGATAATGTAGGCAAAAATCAACAACAAGCCGCTGGCACTCAGCAATAACCGTCGATGAGCAACCAGTCACAACCTACTTACGGTGACCGAGGTCACCGTGGATGTCAGACGGATAGCGCGTCCAGATAGCGGAGTATGATATGCAGTTCTCCAAAATGCACGGTCTGGGTAACGACTTTATGGTGGTCGATGCCGTAACACAGAATGTCTACTTTTCACCTGAGTTGATCCGCCGCTTGGCCGATCGGCATTTGGGCGTTGGTTTTGATCAGATGCTGATCGTAGAACCGCCTTACGACCCAGAACTCGATTTCCATTACCGTATTTTCAATGCTGACGGCAGCGAAGTGGCGCAGTGTGGCAACGGAGCCCGCTGTTTTGCCCGTTTTGTGCGGCTGAAAGGGCTGACCAACAAGCGTGATATCCGCGTCAGCACCCAGACCGGGCGTATGGTATTGAGCGTGACCGACGACGATCTGGTGTGCGTCAACATGGGCGAACCGAACTTCGATCCGCAGATCGTGCCGTTCCGCGCCACTAAGACGGAAAAAACCTACATCATGCGCGCAGCGGAGCATACTGTGTTGTGTGGTGTCGTCTCGATGGGCAACCCGCACTGTGTTTTACAGGTGGACGATGTCAAAACCGCCAAGGTCGAGTTTCTCGGCCCGGTGCTGGAAGGGCACGAGCGTTTCCCTGAACGCGCCAACATTGGTTTTATGCAGGTGGTGAGCCGTGAGCACATCAAGCTGCGTGTTTATGAGCGCGGAGCAGGCGAAACGCAGGCCTGCGGCAGCGGTGCTTGTGCGGCGGTTGCGGTCGGCATCCAACAAGAATTGCTGTCAGAAGAGGTACATGTAGAACTGCCGGGTGGCAGCTTGCATATCCGCTGGAAAGGGCCGGGCAACCCCTTGTTTATGACCGGCCCTGCGACCCATGTTTATGACGGATTTATTCATCTATGAAGAGCGTAGAGAACCAGGCAGTGACGGATATTGAGCTTGATGACGATACCGTCATGCAGTATCTGCTACAGAATCCCGATTTCTTTATTCGCAACGCGCGTCAGGTTGAGCAAATGCGTGTGCCGCACCCGGTGCGTGGCACGGTGTCGCTGGTGGAGTGGCATCTGGCGCGGCAGCGCAACCACATCACCCAGTTGGAAGAAGAGATCACCTTGCTGATGGAACAGGCCAGCGGCAACGAAACGCTGTTTGCCCGTCTGTTGCATTTGCAGGCCGATCTGGCTACCGCCAGCAGCCTGCAGGATATGCTTAACCGCTTGCAGCGCTGGGCGCGTGGTTTTGGTCTGGTGGGGGCTAATATCCGTCTGTTTAACGATCGCTGGAACATCGGTGCGCCATCTGATTTTACCCATCTCGGCCTGGCGCGTTCGGCGTTTGAACCCTTGCGTATTCAGCGCTTGGGCAGCCAACCGCATTATCTCGGCAGCCTCAATGGCCCTGAGCTGTTGCTGCTGTTACCACAGGCGAAGCAGGTCGGTTCGGTGGCTCTGTCATTGCTCGGGGAACATGGCGAACTGGGCATGGTGATTTTCAGCAGCCGTGATACGCAACATTATCAGCAGGGGATGGGCACCGTGATGCTCGACCAACTGGCGCGCATGCTGCCGGAACTGATAGAGCGCTGGATCGAACGCGCATGACGCTCTCAGCGGCCAGCCTGCAACCGCCGGTGGACGCTTTCCTGCGCTATCTGAAGGTAGAGCGCCAGCTCAGCCCACTGACCCAAATCAGCTATTCGCGCCAACTACAGGCGCTGATTGCGCTGGCGGCCGATCTCGGCGTCAGCGCATGGCCGATGCTGGATGCCGCCCGCGTGCGCCAACTGGCGGCACGTAGCAAACGGGCCGGGTTGCAGTCTTCCAGTTTGGCGTTACGTCTTTCGGCGTTGCGCAGCTTCTTAGATTGGTTGGTCAGCCAGGGTGTGCTGAGCGCCAACCCTGCGAAAGGGATCCGCACGCCGCGCAGTGGTCGCCATCTGCCGAAAAATATCGACGTTGATGAAATGAATCAATTGCTGAACATTGATCTCAACGATCCGCTGGCGGTACGCGATCGCGCCATGCTGGAGGTGATGTACGGTGCCGGGCTGCGTCTTGCCGAACTGGTAGGGCTGGATTGCCGCTATGTCGATCTGGCCGCCGGTGAAATCTGGGTGATGGGTAAAGGCAGCAAAGAGCGCAAACTGCCGCTCGGCCGTATGGCGATTACTTGGCTGCAACATTGGCTGGCGCTGCGCGATCTGTTTGCACCGACTGACGATGCGATGTTCCTCTCCAACCAGGGTAAACGCATTTCGGCGCGCAACGTGCAGAAGCGTTTTGCCGAATGGGGCGTCAAGCAGGGGGTCAACAGCCATATTCACCCGCACAAGCTGCGCCACTCTTTTGCCACTCATATGCTGGAATCCAGCGGCGATCTGCGCGCGGTGCAGGAGTTATTGGGCCATGCCAACCTGACCACCACGCAAATTTATACCCACCTCGACTTTCAACATCTGGCGAAAGTGTATGATGCTGCGCATCCACGCGCCAAACGGGGGAAATCCTGATGCATTTTTACCGTCCACTGCGCCCGCTGGCGGCGTTGACCTTCGATCTAGACGATACGCTGTATGATAATCGTCCGGTGATCAAACAGACCGAGCAGCAGTCGGTGGCTTTTTTGCAGAGTTACCATCCGGGGTTGAGCAGTTTCCAGTCGGCAGATTTTCATCGCCTGCGGCAGGAACTGCGTGAACAGGATCCGGAGATTTACCACGATGTCACGCAATGGCGCTGGCGTGCGGTCCATTTGGCGCTGAGCCGTCAGGGGCTGCGCGACGCTGAAGCTGCGCTAGGCGCGGACGCGGCAATGCAGAATTTTGCCCTGTGGCGCAGCCGAATTGAAATACCAGAGGCCACCCATACCACCTTAAAAGCGCTGGGGCAGCGCTATCCGCTGGTGGCGATCACCAACGGCAACGCCGATCCGGCGCTGTGTGGGTTAGAGGGTTACTTCCAGTTTGTGTTGCGATCGGGGCCGGATGGCCGCGCCAAACCTTATCAGGATATGTACCAGTTGGCCGCCGCAAGGCTGGGCGTAGCGCCAGCGCAGATCCTGCACGTTGGCGACGATCTGACCACCGACGTGGCTGGCGCACTGCGTTCGGGCCTGCAAGCCTGTTGGATCAACGATCGGCAACGCAGCCTGATGCAGGCGGATGACAGCCGTTTGCTGCCACATATTGAGATTTCGCAGTTGGCATCGCTGACAGCATTGTTATAATCCTTGCAGTAATCTGTATAAATCCCCAGTGGAAAGTACGCAAAATGCACACTTTCCCTTTACCAATTAATGGTGCCTATGGACGTTTCCGATCTGCTCGACAGCATGAATGATAAACAACGTGAAGCCGTGGCTGCGCCACGCAGCAACCTGTTGGTGCTGGCGGGCGCGGGCAGCGGAAAGACCCGGGTGCTGGTGCATCGCATCGCCTGGCTGCTGGCGGTGGAGAACTGCTCGCCGTATTCGATCATGGCGGTGACCTTCACCAACAAGGCGGCGGCGGAGATGCGCCACCGTATTGAACACCTGATTGGTACCAGCCAGGGCGGCATGTGGATCGGCACCTTCCACGGGCTGGCACATCGCCTGCTGCGTGCCCACCATATGGACGCCAACCTGCCGCAGGATTTCCAGATCCTCGACAGCGAAGATCAACTGCGCTTGATCAAACGCATCGTGCGTGCGCTGAACATCGACGAGAAACAATGGGCACCGCGTCAGGCGATGTGGTACATCAACGGCAAAAAAGACGATGGTCTGCGCCCGCAACACATCGAAAGCTACGGCAATCCGGTAGAGGCCACCTGGCTGAAGATTTATCAGGCCTATCAGGAAGCATGCGATCGGGCGGGGCTGGTGGATTTCGCCGAGCTGCTGCTGCGCGCTCATGAACTGTGGCTGAACAAGCCACATATCCTCAATCATTACCGTGAGCGTTTCACCAATATTCTGGTGGACGAATTCCAGGATACCAACCGTATTCAGTACGCCTGGATCCACATGCTGGCGGGGGATAAAGCCAATGTGATGATTGTGGGTGATGACGATCAGTCAATCTACGGCTGGCGTGGTGCTCAGGTGGAAAACATTCAGCGTTTCCTGAAGGATTTCCCAGGGGCGCAAACCGTCCGGCTGGAGCAGAACTATCGCTCCACCAGCAATATCCTCAAAGCGGCTAACACCCTGATCGCCAATAACGACGGGCGCTTGGGTAAAAATCTGTGGACCGAAGGGGCCGAGGGTGAACCGATCTCGATCTATTGCGCCTTCAATGAATTGGACGAAGCGCGCTTTGTGGTCAACCGCATCAAGTCCTGGCAGGACAACGGCGGGGCGCTGAATGATTGCGCCATTCTGTACCGCAGTAACGCCCAGTCGCGCGTACTGGAAGAGGCGTTGCTGCAAACTGCGATGCCGTATCGCATTTATGGCGGCATGCGCTTCTTCGAACGCCAGGAAATCAAAGACGCGCTGGCCTATCTGCGCCTGATGGCGAATCGTAACGACGATGCTGCTTTTGAGCGCGTGGTGAATACCCCAACGCGCGGCATTGGCGATCGCACGCTTGACGTGGTGCGCCAAACGGCGCGCGATCGGCAACTGACGCTGTGGCAGGCAACGCGCGCGCTGTTGCAGGATAAGGTGCTGGCGGGCCGTGCGGCCTCTGCGTTGCAACGCTTTCTTGAACTGGTGGATTCGCTGGCGCATGAAACCGCAGAGATGCCGCTGCATGTGCAAACTGATCGGGTGATCCGCGATTCCGGCTTGTTCATCATGTATGAGCAGGAAAAAGGTGAGAAAGGTCAGGCGCGCATCGAAAACCTGGAAGAACTGGTGACGGCCACCCGCCAATACAGCTATCAGGATGAAGATCAGGATCTGATGCCATTGCAGGCGTTTCTCTCCCATGCCGCGCTGGAGGCGGGCGAAGGTCAGGCGGATGCTTATCAGGACGCGGTGCAACTGATGACCCTGCACTCGGCCAAAGGGCTGGAGTTCCGCCAGGTGTTTATCGTCGGCATGGAAGAGGGCATGTTCCCGAGCCAGATGTCGCTGGATGAAGGTGGTCGCCTGGAAGAAGAACGCCGCTTGGCCTACGTCGGCGTGACCCGAGCGATGCAGAAACTGACGCTGACCTATGCGGAAACCCGCCGCCTGTACGGCAAAGAGGTGTATCACCGCCCATCGCGCTTTATTGGTGAAATCCCGGAAGAGTGCGTGGAAGAAGTGCGCCTGCGCGCCAGCGTTTCGCGCCCGGTGAGCCACCGCCGCATGGGTACGCCAATCAGCGAGAACGATACCGGTTACAAACTGGGCCAGCGCGTGCGCCATCCGAAGTTTGGTGAAGGCACGATCGTAAACCTGGAAGGTAGCGGCGAACACAGCCGGTTGCAGATTGCGTTTCAGGGGGAAGGCATCAAGTGGCTGGTGGCAGCTTACGCTAAGCTGGAAACCGCTTAATGTATACTCTAAATAATTCGAGTTGCATGTAGGCGGCCGATTCGTTATCCCCTGGAGCTTATGGTAAGTGACAGGGGATAACGAGTGCAGCCAACAACGCTACGGCTTGAAAGACGACGGTGAAAAGCGATCGCCGATTTTGGCGGTGGCATACCAGCGCATCACGGCGGCAGTCCCCTCACCACCCTCCGGTGGAGCCCAAGCCATACAATCCTCTTCTGCCAGCGCGCGATAAGGGCCTTGTTTCACTTCAAACACCACACCACCGGGATCAACGGACAGCACGGCATGCCAGGTCGATGCGGGCATCTCCAGCACTTTGGTTTCTTCGCCCAGCAGGGTGCGTTGGGTAACGACGCCGTCTTCATTGAACTGCAACACCACAAAACGACCGCGCAGCGGAGTCAGTAATTCCCAGGTTTGCGGATGGCGATGTGGGCGGATATAGGTACCCGGCTCCATAGCGATCGCCAAGCGTTGCACCGGATCGCTTAACTCGTCATGCAAAGTGCGGTGTGCGCGCAGACGTGCTACTGTGGCGGCCTGCTCGCTCATGGTCGTCAGGTCGTGGGCGGTAATCTGTTTCATAAGGTTATTCCGCAAGGGTTTTGTGCCCTAATCTTAGCAATTTTCCGGTGTGCAGTCAGAGATCGCCGCGTGTTTTTCGACAGCGCCGGGTCCCTGTTAGCAAATTGTTACAGCTCCACAGCCAGCGTGATGAATTGTTGCGCAATTATCCTGTCTACGTGTTGACAGGCTTTTTCTTCTCGGCGTAACATGCGCGCACTATTATCAATGAGGACACACGCCTTGGACACACCCAGTAGATACTGGCTCAATGACCTGGACAACAACAGGTACAACTTCTAAGGCTATCCCATCGCGCTGATACCCTTCGTGGTTGTCGGCGACCTTCTTTGTGTCGCTCTGAGTCAGATCTCTTCATGGTCTGGAACGAGCTGGTAATCAATTCCTCCCTCGATTTCTGTGCTTCAACGCGTTGTCTCTACCCGTCACCATAGGGGAGTTTTGGCACATGCTAAGCGCTTTTAAATTAGATAACGGCCGCTTATCCCGTCTGGAGTTGGATGACTCAGACGATTTGACCATGTCGCTGTGGGTTGACCTGGTTGAGCCAGAGGAAGGCGAACGTGAGCGCGTGCAAACAGAGTTAGGCCAAAGCCTGGCAACACGCCCGGAACTGGACGACATCGAAGCCTCCGCCCGTTTCTTTGAAGATGAAGACGGCCTGCATATCCACTCCTTTTTCTACTTTGAGGATGCCGAAGATCACGCGGGTAACTCCACGGTGGCCTTCACCATCCGTGATGGCCGCCTGTATACCCTGCGTGAGCGCGAACTGCCTGCGTTCCGGCTTTATCGTATGCGTGCCCGTAACCAGAGAATGATGGAGGGTAACGCTTACGAGCTGTTGTTGGATCTGTTTGAAACCAAGATCGAACAACTGGCTGATGAGATCGAAAACGTCTATAGCGATCTGGAAAAACTCAGCCGGGTAATTATGGAAGGCCATCCAGGGGATGAATATGACGCAGCGCTATCAACGTTAGCGGAACTGGAAGATATCGGCTGGAAGGTGCGGCTGTGTCTGATGGATACCCAGCGAGCGCTGAATTTCCTGGTGCGCAAGGCGCGTTTGCCAACTGGCCAGTTGGAGCAGGCGCGTGAAGTGCTGCGCGACATCGAATCCCTGCTGCCGCACAACGAATCGCTGTTCCAGAAGGTGAACTTCCTGATGCAGGCGGCGATGGGTTTTATCAACATTGAGCAGAGCCGCATCATCAAGATCTTCTCGGTGGTGTCGGTGGTGTTCCTGCCGCCAACGCTGGTGGCCTCCAGTTACGGGATGAACTTCGACTTTATGCCGGAGCTGAAGTGGTCATTTGGTTATCCAGGGGCCATTCTCCTGATGCTGTTGGCGGGGCTGGCGCCTTACCTGTATTTCAAGCGTAAGAATTGGCTCTAAGCTGAAAATGTCCGCTAAGGAAAGGGGCTATTCTCACGTTACAGGCTGTTATTGGTGTGGATTTAGCCTTTGTGCGTCTTTTTTTTCAAACGGCTGGAGTTGTCTTTAGACGAGGTATGGTTCCTGGCCTGGCTTAGGATGCTACTTGCCAAGCTGGGAGCACCAGAAGAGTTCCGGACAGAACGTATCCTCGCGTTTGGAGTTGTGAGCTGGCGGGGGTGAGATGCCGCAACCTGCGCCCACGATTCAATCCCCATTTCAGCACAAAGAATGGGTTTTTTGACAGCAGTGACAACAGTTTTTATCGGCTGAACGCCTTCTACAGCAGCTTGGATGCTGCTGTTATAGTGGGACGCTATCGCCTCAGCTTGAATCGCAAACATGTGCAGTAAACTCTCTGTATTTATCTTCCTTGATTTGTTTTGCCTTTCTTAAGGCAGGCTCACCCAATGGCGTTAATGGTTGTTCAGCCAATTTGACTCTCCCTGTTCATTAACTGAGCATCATAGACAGACGCCATTTATTCCTCAAGGTTGCAGTACCCGTTAAGAGCAGGTGTAGTCATAGTGACAAAATCTGTACTCTTTAGCCTGCTAAATAAGGGTAGAATACTGCCCTTATTTAGCAGTCCGTAAGGCATGGGTTTTGATGGAGCGTTTCCCCCCTTTAGTTCAATGGTTGATCCTGTTACTGGCTTCGCTGGTGTTGGGTTTTGGCTTGCAGGTCTTCCACATTCCCGCCGCATTGCTGCTGGGGCCGATGATTGTCGGTGTCGCTATGGGGTTGCTCGGTGCTTCAGTACGCATTCCCGAACCCTTTTTTATTGCCTCGCAGGCGGTGTTAGGCTGCATGATTGCCCAAAGTATTTCCCCTGCCATTATCACCCCTCTGCTGGCTGACTGGCCGCTGGTGCTGCTGGTGTTGATCGCAACGCTGATGGCCAGTGGTCTCTCGGGCTGGTGCTTGGTGCGCTTCAGTGATTTACCCGGTTCGACCGGTGCATGGGGATCTTCCCCCGGCGGCGCATCTGCCATGGTGGCGATGGCGGGGGATTACGGGGCGGATGTTCGGCTGGTGGCGTTTATGCAGTATCTGCGCGTACTGTTTGTCGCCACCGCGGCGGCGATGGTGGCACGCATCGGCTTGGGTGATGAAGCTGGGCACGGCAGTGTCAACCTGGTGTGGTTCCCACCGCTTGACTGGCGCTTTTTCGGTACTTTGGCGATTGCCGCCGCAGGTTGCTGGTTGGGCCCACGCCTGCGCATTCCTTCTGGTTCGCTGATGCTACCGATGATTATCGGTGCGGCGTTTCATGCCACTGGCACCATGACGCTGCAGGTGCCGGAGTGGTTACTGGCGCTGGCATACACGCTGATTGGCTGGAGCGTTGGCTTGCGTTTTACCCGGCCGATATTTTTGCTGGCGTTGCGCACCTTGCCGCAGATGATGGTGTCAATCATCGGGCTGATGCTGTTTTGCGGCGGGCTGGCCTGGCTGTTGACGCAGTTTCTCTCGGTCGATCTGCTGACGGCCTATCTGGCAACCAGCCCAGGCGGGCTGGATACCGTGGCCATTATTGCCGCAGGCAGCCGGGTGGATATGTCATTTGTGATGGCAATGCAGACGCTGCGTTTGTTCACCATCCTGCTCACCGGCCCGGCGATGGCGCGGCTTATTACCCGGCTTTCACCCACTCTTGAGCAGAATCCCAAAAAACCGCAGCAAGCCCGGCAGCGCTGAGTTAACGCCGCTTGCGTTGGTTGTAGAGCGCATCCAAAGTGAACAGCAGCAGCGCAGCCCAGATAAAGCCAAAGGTGACCAGTTTGTCCCGGCCAATGGTTTCATCATAGAAGGTGACGGCCAGCAGGAACATCAGCGTTGGCCCCAGATATTGGAAGAACCCGAGGGTGGAGAGGCGCAGGCGGGTCGCCGCTGCGGTAAAGAACAACAGCGGCACCGTCGTCACCACCCCGGCGGCGGCCAGCAACAGGTTCAGCGACCAAGGGTTGGCGCTCAGGTGGCTGGTTGGGCTGTCGGCGATGAAGAATAGGTAGATCGCGGCCACCGGCAACAGCCACAGGGTTTCGATCAGCATGCCGGTTTGTGCATCAATGGCAATTTTCTTGCGCAGCAGGCCGTAGAAAGCAAAGCTGAAGGCCAAACCCAGCGCGATGATTGGCAGGGAACCGAATTGCCACAGCTGTAGCAGCACCCCGGTAAACGCCAGCGTGACGGCCACCCATTGCATGCGGCGGAAACGCTCGCCGAGAAACAGCATCCCCAGCAGAACGTTGACCAGCGGATTGATAAAATAGCCCAGGCTGGCTTCCAGCATATGATGGTTATTCACCGCCCAGATAAACAGCAGCCAGTTGCCGCCCACCAGCAGTGCTGTTACCGCCAGCAACAGCAGCCGTTTGCGGTTCTTGCAAGCGGCGCGCACCTGCGGCCAGTGATGCCCCAATGACACCAATAACAGCATAAAGAAAAATGACCAGATCACCCGATGGGTGAGGATCTCGTCGGCAGGCACCTGCTGGATCAGCTTGAAATAGGCCGGGGCAATACCCCAAATAAAGTAAGCGGCCAGAGCAAAAAGAATGCCCTGCCGCGTTTGTTTCACATCCATGACAGTTACCGGGTGGGGAAAAGAAGATGCGGCGATTTTACTTGAAGAGGGCAGGTTGTGTCCCGTCATTACGGGACACAATTTAGAACTTATCCCACCAGATAAGTGGCGGTGGCACTGGCGATATGTAAACCATCGTGGTTGTGCAGCTCAACGCGGGCGACTGCCACTTTGTTGCCGCTGCGCAGCACGCTGGCGGAGGCAGTAAAATGCTCGCCACGGCCAGGGCGCAGATAGTCAACGCGTAAATCGATGGTGCCCATGCGCGAGAGGCGCGAAGCCAGCTCTTCTTCGATCAGTGGATCCTGGCGCATCAGCACGCTGCCGACGCAGACCAATCCGGCGGCTACATCCAGAACCGAGGCGATCACGCCGCCATGCAGGATATTCTGCGCGGCATTGCCCACCAGTTTAGGCTGATTGGTAAAGGTGAGTTCGACAATGTCGTCGTCGAAGCGGCGTAGTTCTAGCCCCAGCTCACGGTTAAACGGCATGTGGTAGACAAAGATCTCGCCTATTTTCTGGCGTGCGGCTTCTAGGGTGAGTAGTGTATGCGACATAGTTCCTTTCTTCTTAACTGTTGTGACTGGGCTAACTGGTCAGTCCAGGTTAATCACTTGTGGATTTTATGCTTATTTTTTGTTGCTTTCCAGGTTTATCCCGTTGACGTATTCCTAGTGCGGTAAATGATTCTTTGTGTGTAAAATGGCCTGCTTTTATTTCAGGTCTTTTCCTAATCTTTCTGGAGTGATGAAAATCATGCGTGTTCTGTCTGGGGTTGTTATGGCGATGCTGTTAGCGCCAACGGTGGTGCAGGCTGATGAGGCCAAGAAGCAAGCAGGTTTGGTGCGTGGCAGCATTATTTCCGGCATGCTGCAGAATTATGACGGGCCATTCACCTTTTATGCGTATGAACCCAACTATTTGATCTATACCGAAACCAGCGACCTCAATAAGGAAGCCATTGAATCCTATAGCTGGGCTAAGAATGCCAACAAGGATGAGGTGAAATTCCAACTCAGCCTGGCTTTCCCGATCTGGAAGGGGATTGCCGGTGAGAATTCGCTGCTGGGGGCATCTTACACCCAACGTTCCTGGTGGCAGCTCTCCAACCATGAAGAATCAGCCCCATTCCGTGAAACCAACTATGAACCGCAGATTTTCCTCGGCTGGGCAACGGATTACCAATTTGCTGGCTGGACGCTGCGTGATATCGAAGTGGGTATCAACCATGAATCCAACGGGCGCGAAGATCCCACTTCCCGCAGTTGGAACCGTGGCTATGCTCGTTTGATGGCGCAAAGCGGTGACTGGCAGGTAGAAGTCAAACCCTGGTTCCGTTTTTCAGAAAGCGACAGTAATGACGACAACCCGGATATCACCAAATACATGGGTTATTACCGCCTGAAAGTGGGCTATGCCTGGCGTGAAAGCGTGTTCAGCGTTGATGGCCACTACAACTGGAACACCGGGTACGGCGGCGCAAAACTGGGTTGGAGCTATCCGATCACCAGCCATGTGCGTTTCTATACCCAACTGTTCAGCGGTTACGGTGAATCAATGATTGATTACAACTTCCAGCAGACACGGTTTGGCGTTGGTGTCATGCTTAACGATATTATGTAATTTTGCCGTTCAAATAGCGGTGCCCATGGGCATCGCCGTAGTGTAAAAATGGGGAAGTATGTGTCAACCGCAGCAGTGATAAACAGAGAATTGCTGGCAGAACAGGTATTGCGCGATACCTTCGGCTACCAGCAGTTCCGTCCGGGCCAACAAACGATTATCAACGCCGCCATCGGCGGGCAGGATTGCCTGGTGGTGATGCCTACCGGCGGTGGTAAATCGTTGTGCTACCAAATCCCGGCGCTGGTGATGGACGGGCTGACGCTGGTGGTCTCCCCGCTGATCTCGCTGATGAAAGATCAGGTCGATCAGCTTCTCGCTTATGGCGTTTCTGCCGCCTGCTATAACTCGACGCAAACGCGCGAACAGCAACTGGAAGTGATGGCCGGTTGCCGCAGCGGCAAGATCAAGCTGCTGTACATCGCCCCCGAGCGCTTGATGATGGACAGCTTCTTCGATCTGCTGCAACACTGCCCGCCCGCGCTGCTGGCGGTGGACGAAGCGCACTGTATTTCCCAGTGGGGCCATGACTTCCGCCCTGAATACCGCGCCCTTGGCCAATTGAAACAACGCTTCCCGGCGATGCCGGTCTTGGCGCTGACGGCCACGGCCGATGACGCCACGCGCAGTGATATTGTGCGCCTGCTGGCGTTGCAGGATCCGCTGATCCAGATCAGCAGCTTTGACCGCCCGAATATCCGTTACACGCTGGTAGAGAAATTTAAACCGCTCGATCAACTGTGGCGTTTTGTGCAGGATCAGCGCGGTAAGAGCGGCATTATTTACTGCAACAGCCGCGCCAAGGTAGAAGACACCACCGCCCGTTTGCAAAGCCGTGGCTTGAGCGTGGCGGCCTATCACGCCGGGCTGGAAAACGAACGCCGTTCTCAGGTGCAGGAAGCGTTTCAGCGTGACGATTTGCAGGTGGTGGTCGCGACCGTCGCCTTTGGTATGGGCATCAACAAACCCAACGTGCGCTTTGTCGTACACTTTGATATTCCACGTAATATCGAATCTTATTATCAGGAAACCGGTCGCGCCGGGCGTGATGGCCTGCCTGCGGAAGCAATCCTGCTGTATGACCCGGCCGATATGGCCTGGCTGCGCCGCTGCCTGGAAGAGAAACCGGCAGGCCAGCAACTGGATATCGAACGCCACAAGCTGAATGCCATGGGCGCGTTTGCCGAAGCGCAAACCTGCCGCCGTCTGGTGCTGCTGAACTACTTCGGCGAAGGCAAGCAGCAATCCTGCGGCAACTGCGATATCTGCCTCGATCCCCCCAAGCGTTACGATGGGCTGGAAGATGCGCGCAAGGCGCTGTCGGCGATTGGCCGTGTCGGGCAACGTTTCGGTATCGGCTATGTAGTGGAAGTGCTGCGCGGTGCCAATAACCAGCGTATCCGCGAATTTGGCCACGAAAAGCTGCCGGTATACGGCATTGGCCGCGATAAAACCACCGAACACTGGACCAGCGTGCTGCGTCAGTTGATTCACCTGGGCTTTATCAGCCAGAACATTGCGATGTATTCGGCACTGCAACTGACCGAGGCCGCGCGCCCGGTGCTGCGCGGCGAAGTAGAGCTACCCTTGGCGGTGCCGCGTATTCAGAGCCTGAAGGTGCGCAGCAGTGCCAATCAGAAATCCTACGGCGGCAATTACGATCGCAAGCTGTTTGCCAAACTGCGCAAGCTGCGTAAATCGATTGCCGACGAAGAGAACATCCCCCCCTACGTGGTCTTTAACGATGCCACGCTGCTGGAGATGGCAGAACAGATGCCGATCAAGGCCAGCGAACTGCTGAGCGTGAACGGTGTCGGTCAGCGTAAACTGGAGCGTTTTGGTGCGCCATTTATGGCGATGATCCGCGATCATCTCGACGATGATGATGAATAAGGACGATCAATCATGCTGATATTATTTTTGACCGTAGCGTCCACTATCAATAAATAAGCAGAGGGCCGGTTAATGAGTGCACAAGATGCGACAAAGCGCTTGCAGGGAAGGGTTGCCGAAGTTTCAATAAAGGGGTTTCGCAGCTTGGCAAACATCGAGAAACTGCAACTTCCCCAGTTGACCGTGCTCATAGGTGCCAATGGCGTTGGTAAATCCAGTTTTATCCGTTTTTTTGAGATGCTGGGATGGATGTTGCGGGCACAGAGACTGCAGGAGTTTGTTCTCCGGCAAGGCGGCGGGGATGATCAGTTTTTTATGGGTTCCCGTACCACGCCACAGATTACGGCAGAAATCCGCATCAGCACCAGGAGTGGGTTTAACGATTACTCCTTCGAAATGGCTCATCTCTCAGCGGGTGATACGGTAATGCTGACCAAAGAGGCATACCGCTATTCTGATAACCGCAAGCCGACAGAGGCACGTTGGAGCAGCTTGGAGAGCATCGGAAGAGAGTCGGCTTTGCCCAGTCAAAACAACAATACGGCGAAGACAATCTATCAATTGCTCAAGCAGTGCTCCACCTATCAGTTTCATGATACTTCCGCTAACGCTGCGATTCACCAGCGTTGGGATGTTTCTGATGCGGTTCGTTTGCGTTCTGACGGCGGTAATTTAGCCGCAGTATTGCTTGATTTAAAAGAAAATGCGCACTCTCGATATGAGCAGTTGATCCGGCAGATCCAACGGGTTTTCCCAACGTTGGATGACTTTGTTTTGGAGCCTGTGGCAGGTAAGGTGCTGTTACGATGGAAAAGTAGGTATAGCGATAAAGTGTTCGGTTCGCATCTGACTTCCGATGGTTCGCTGCGTCTGTTTTGTCTTTTAACTCTGTTAAGTTTACCAGACGAACGCCTGCCAGATGTTTTGTTCTTTGACGAACCCGAATTGGGGCTGCACCCACACGCGATCACTCTGGTATCAGAGATGATGAAGCGGGTTTCTGAGAGAAGACAATTGTTCATTGCTACCCAATCGCCTTATATGGTGGATTGCTTTGGTCTGGAGAATATCATTGTTGCTGATGCTAAGGATGGAGCGACTACATTACGTAATCTGCCAAAAGAGCAATATCAGCAATGGTTGGACGATGACTACCTGCTATCGGAGATTTGGCTGAAGTCTCCAATAGGAGGCTCTCTATGATCAGAGTCTGCGTTGTTTGTGAAGGGCAAACAGAGGTAGAGTTTATCAAAACGTGTCTTTCCCCTTATCTGTTCGCCAGCAATGTTAGTGTCTATCCGGCTATTTTGCAGGCTCCATCGGGAAGGCATCGCGGTGGTAGAGTGACTGTGGAAAGGTTGGTCGATTTTCTCTCTCATCAGTATTATGAGGCCGATCGCATTACCACTCTGGTTGATTTCTACGGTTTTCAGGACGCGGCTGGCCTAACTGCCACGCAGTTAGAGCAGAATATCCTGGCCGGGATGCAGAAAAAAATGACGAAGGGATTTAACGCGAGTTTCATTCTGCCTTACGTCCAGCTACATGAATTTGAAGCTCTGCTGTTTTCTGACGTTGAGCAGTTCAGCTGTGTTCTGGACGGCTGGGATGATAGGGTGAGAAACGAATTGATAGAAATCCGGCAACAGTTCGCTACTCCAGAAGATATTAACAACCATCCCAATACCGCGCCTTCTAAACGCATCTTCACAGCTTTTTCGCCGGGTACCTATAACAAAACAGAGCATGGTCCATTAATTGCTGAGGCGATTGGCATTACAAAGATACGCCAGGTCTGCCCAGGTTTTAATCGCTGGTTGAATAAGATCGAGGAGTGGGGAAACATTGCGTAGAACATCAAATAAAATAGCATTCGGTGCACCGTTTACGACGATGAATAAGGACGATCAATCATGCTGATATTATTTTTGACCGTGGCGATGGTGCATTTGATTGCGCTGATGAGCCCGGGGCCGGATTTCTTTTTTGTTTCGCAGACCGCCGTCAGCCGCTCGCGCCGTGAGGCGATGATGGGCGTGGTCGGGATCTCGCTGGGCGTTATGGTCTGGGCCGGGGTGGCGCTGCTGGGGTTGAACCTGATCCTGCAAAAAATGGCCTGGCTGCATCAGATTATTATGGTGGGTGGTGGCCTGTATCTGTGCTGGATGGGTTGGCAACTGCTGCGTTCTGCCCGCGCGCAGAATGCGCAAACTACGCCAACGGAAGAAGTCGCCGTGGTGTTGCCGAAGGCGGGCCGCAGCTTTATCCGCGGTTTATTGACCAATCTTTCCAACCCGAAAGCGGTGATTTACTTCGGTAGCGTGTTCTCGCTGTTTGTCGGTGAGGATGTCGGTGCCGGTGCGCGCTGGGGGTTATTCATGTTGATCACCGGCGAAACCTTTGTCTGGTTCAGCCTGGTGGCGGTGGTGTTTGCGCTGCCGGCCATGCGTCGGGGTTATCAGCGTTTAGCCAAGTGGATCGATGGCGTGGCGGGCGTGTTGTTCACCGGTTTTGGCCTGCATCTGATTTTTACCCGCTAAATAGCGGCCTAATAATGTCGAAGCGGGGAGGCGGCATCCCCGCTGGCCTGCATAACGCCTAGTATTGAATTGTCAGGCTTTTCTGGCCGTTGCTAGCAATCCTGCCACCAGAATAAACAGCGAGCCAAAAATACGGTTCAGCAAGCGCATCTGGCGCGGAGTCTTCAGCCAGTTGGCAATGCGCGTTGCCAGCGTGGCATAGCCAATCATCACAAAGATATCCACCACCACCGTGGTAACGCCCAGTATCACGTATTGCTCGGCCTGCGGCTGATTGGGCACGATAAACTGCGGGAACAGCGCGGCCAGGAACACAATGCTTTTCGGGTTGGTCAGATTCACCAGTACCGCGCGGCGAAACAGGCGGCGGCGTGGCATGGTGCCTGCCAAGGTATGCAAATCCAGCGCACCGGCGGCGCGCCACTGTTGAATGCCTAACCATACCAGATAGGCGGCACCAAACCATTTCAGCAGTTCAAACGCCAGCAACGACTGGGAAACCACTGCACCGAGGCCAATCCCTACCAGCACGATATGCAGGCTGAGCCCGACCTGCAATCCGGCGATCGACGCCACTGCACCACGGTAGCCGTGGCTGATACCGGTGCTCATGGTGTTAATCGCCCCTGAACCGGGGGAGAGGCTGAGGATAATGGTTGTCAGCAGATAGGTTAACCACCAGTCTAAGGTCATTGCAGTGCTCCCTGAATACGCCAATTTATGTCACAATACGCTAGTATTATTTCTTGTGCTAGAGATCACATTTACATCCCTGAGCCCCCGTGAAAAGGCATTCGATGACGTCATCCACTTTCAGTTCCACTGAATGGTTAAGCCGCGAAAAACAGTTTTCTGCTTTTGCTACCGGGCCATTGCTGGATTTTTGGCGGCAGCGTGAAGAGGGGGAGTTCCTCGGCGTGGGCGATGTGCCGATCCGTTTTGTGCGCTTCAGTTCACCGCAGCACCAGCGCGTGGTGGTGGTCAGCCCCGGGCGTATCGAGAGCTACATTAAGTACCCGGAAGTGGCCTACGATCTGTTCCACAGCGGTTATGACGTGATGATTATCGATCACCGTGGCCAAGGGCGCTCGGGGCGCATGCTGGCAGATTCACACCGTGGCCATGTGGTAAACTTTGCCGATTACGTTGACGATTTTGCCCGTTTTTACCATCAGGAAGTGCTGCCGCACGGTTATCAACAGCATCTGGCTTTGGCGCACTCGATGGGCGGCGCAATCATGGCGCAGTTTCTGGCGCGTGAACCCCAGGCTTTTGCCGCCGCAGCATTATGCGCGCCGATGTTCGGTATTTACCTGCCGATGCCGGGCTGGATGGCGAATCGTATTTTGAACTGGGCGGAAAAGCGCCCGACGCTGCGTGACTATTATGCCGTCGGTACTGGCCAATGGCGGCCATTGCCCTATGTGGTGAATGCCTTGACCCACAGCCGCGAGCGTTATCGCCGCAGTTTGCGCTATTATGCCGATTACCCTGAACTCCAGGTGGGTGGGCCAACCTATCACTGGGTACGAGAAAGTATTCATGCCGGGCGGCAGATCATTGCTCAGGCAGCTAAAATAACCACACCGATTTTATTATTGCAGGCTGGTGAGGATCGGGTGGTCGACAACCGTTCCCATTCGGCTTTTTGTCAGGCAATGTCAGACGCGGGGCACCCTTGTGAAGGGGGTAAACCGTGGGTTATCAAAGGCGCACGCCATGAGATCCTGTTCGAACGGGACGCGATGCGCGCCGAGGCACTGAATGCAATCCTGCACTTCTTTGCCCAGCACTTAGGTAGCGCTGCTGCTGCCGAAAACACCACTAGAGGTTAGAACATATCGCTATGTATCACGTCGTCGCTTCCGATTTAGATGGCACACTGCTGTCTCCTGACCATACCCTGACACCCTATGCCAAAGAGACGCTGAAGCTGCTGACGCAGCGCGGCGTACACTTTGTTTTCGCCACCGGCCGCCACCATATCGACGTTGCCCAGATCCGCGATAATCTCGGTATCAGCGCCTTTATGATCACCTCCAACGGTGCGCGGGTGCACAACACCGCAGGTGAACTGATCTTCAGCCATAATCTGGACGAAGATATCGCCCACGATCTCTACACCATGATGCATGACAATCAGGAGATCCTGACCAACGTCTACCGCAACGACGACTGGTTCATGAACCGTGAAAGCCCAGAGCAGGAAGCGTTTTTCCGCGAATCTGTCTTTAAATATCAGCTGTTTGAGCCGGGCCTGCTGGAAACCGACGGGGTATGCAAGGTGTACTTCACCTGCGACGATCACGATAAATTGCAGCCATTGGAAGATGCCATCAACGCGCGCTGGGGCGATCGGGTCAACGTCAGCTTCTCCTTGCCGACCTGCCTGGAAGTGATGGCGGGCGGAGTGTCGAAAGGCCACGCGCTGGAAGAAGTGGCCAAGATTATCGGCTATTCGTTGAAAGAGTGTATTGCCTTCGGCGATGGCATGAACGATCTGGAAATGCTGGCGATGGCAGGCAAGGGTTGCATCATGCGTGGCGCTCACCAGCGGCTGAAAGATACCTTGCCGGATCTGGAAGTGATCGGCTCTAACGCCGACGATGCAGTGCCGCATTACCTGCGCAAAATGTTCCTGTCGTAACTTGTCTGGGCGCAGCCTGCTGCGCCCGCTCTCGCTGCCTCAGCGACTCAGCTCACATTCCATCAACGATTTTTTCGATTCAAACCTCGTTGCTGCATCAATCTAATTGCAACTGAAAGCCAGCCCTCTGGTTATCTCACATTTATTGTATGGGTATTTATCCCGCTGCAAAATTTTCGTCGCTGCCCGCGAAATCGTTTATCTGTTATGTCTCCCCGCGCTCCTTATACTCAACGCAGATCCTCAAGATTATCGGCCTTCAGGCCGAAACATAACGAATCAGGAGATGCTCATGACACAGAAAACTTTTCACGCAGAACCTTTTGCCCTGCCGTTTGAGATTGGCAGCACCGCACTGGTAATGATCGACATGCAAAAAGACTTTGTTGAACCGGGCGGCTTTGGTGAAGCGCTGGGTAATGATGTCTCTTTCGTCCGTAGCGCTATCGAGCCCTGCAAGCGGGTGCTGGACGCCGCGCGCCGTCAGGGACTATTGGTGATTCATACCCGCGAAGGCCACCGTGCCGATCTGAGCGATTGTCCTCCAGCCAAACTGACGCGCGGTGGGCAAACCTTTATCGGTACTCATGGGCCGATGGGCCGTATTCTGGTGCGCGGTGAAGCGGGCCACGACATCATTCCTGAACTTTACCCACAGGCCGGTGAACCGGTGATCGACAAACCGGGGAAAGGCGCGTTCTACCAGACCGATCTGCATCTGATCCTGCAAAATCACGGCATCAAGACGCTGATCGTGTGCGGCGTTACCACCGAGGTTTGCGTGAATACCACCGTGCGCGAAGCCAATGACCGTGGCTACGAATGCATTATTCCGCAGGACTGCGTCGGCTCTTACTTCCCGGAATTCCAGAAATACGCCCTGGAGATGATCAAAGCGCAGGGCGCTATCTTCGGCTGGGTCAGCGATGCTTCCGCCATTGTGGATGGTTTGCAGAGCTAAGCGGTATGGGGCAGCCAATGATTTTCCCGGTGCTTTCTGTGGGCTATCTGGCTGCCAGCAGGTTGGTAGACGGGGATGAGCTTCATATACACAGTGGTTTTCAGCGTTCGCTAAACCTGCGCCACCCCGACGGTTATTTGCTCTCGATCCTGAGCCGCGATAACCAGAATCTGCCGGATGCGATCCGCATTGCGCTTCCTGGCAATTGGGACTGGCGTTACCACATGCAGGCAGGGCAGCGCGTCCGGTTCGATCGCGGCACTTTGCAGAGTGAACGCTGGGGCATCGTACTGAACCGCAGTACCTGCTGGCATCCACAGCGCTGGTTGTCGGGTGAGTTTGCTCCTTTGCTTTCGAGCGTATTGCGTCATTACTCCCTGCTTGCCAGCCAACTGAGCCAATATTGCCAACAACACCAGATTGAAAGCGATCTGCAACTGCTGCCTGGTATGGGGCCATCCGCGCGGGCGGTAAAGCTGGAGATTACCGATAGCCCCGCGCAACTGACGGCAGAAGTCACCGCGCTGATCGGCTTCGGACGCGGGCTGACGCCGGATGGCGATGACTATTTATTGGGATATCTGACGGCACTGTGGCCGTGGCGGCAGCACCCTGCCATCGCTACGCACGACGCCACGCTGCGCAGCATTATTGGCAGCCAGCTATCACGCACCAATGACATCAGCCGCCATTATCTGGCGCGCGCGCTGGAAGGCCACGTCTCGCAACCGATCTGTGACTTGATGCTGTTGTTGGACACCGAGGCGGCTGCCACCCAGATCCAGGCGGCAGCGCAACAGGTGATGCAGTTTGGCGCCTCTTCTGGCGTGGATTGCTTGGCCGGGTTGTTACACGGTCTGAGGACGTTAAGAAGCGTGCTCTAAGCCCTGCAAGATGAACCGATTAATTTCAACATGCTGAAAAGCCTTTTTCAGCAGGGAACCCTTTTGCCTGCTGTCAACCGGTGGGCAGATCTCGTACAGGTAACCGCTATGAGTGTAATGCATAAAGTTTTTGCCAATCTTTATCAGGATTCCGTATCGCTGATGCAGATTTCGGCGCAAATCAGCCAACTGCCCGGCATTGAACAGGCCTCGGTGGTGATGGGAACCGCCACCAATCTGGCCCAACTGCGCGATGCCGGTTTGGATAACGGCTGTCAGGCCGGGCCAAACGATCTGATCATTGCCGTGCGCGGGGAAGAAGAGGCCTGCGTTGCCGCGCTTGAGCTGGCGCATCAACGCCTGAATAGCAAACCCGCAGAAAGCAGCGGCGAAGGCGTGCACGCGCCACAGTGGGTAAGCCTGGAAATGGCCGCCGAGCAACAGCCTGACATTAATCTGGCGCTGATCTCCGTACCCGGTGATTACGCGGCAGCCGAGGCGATTAAAGCCCTGCATCTGGATATGAACGTGATGCTGTTCAGCGATAACGTCAGCCTGGAGCAGGAAAAGCAGATCAAACTGCTGGCCCAGAGCAAAAACCGTTTGGTGATGGGCCCGGACTGCGGCACCGCGATCATCAACGGCCTGCCGCTGGGTTTTGCCAACGTGGTGAAGCCCGGTGCAATCGGCATCGTTGGTGCTTCAGGCACCGGCGTACAGGAAGTGACCTGCCGCATCGACCAGTTAGGAGCGGGGATTTCTCAGGCGATTGGCACCGGTGGCCACGATCTGCACGAAGAGATCGGCGGTATCTCCATGCTGCATGGGTTGCAGGCGCTGGCGGCCGATCCGGCGACTCAGGTGATCGTACTAATCTCCAAGCCCCCGGCGCGCCCGGTGGCCGAACGTATTCTTGAACAGGCACAAGCCTGCGGTAAACCGGTGGTGGTCAACTTCCTGGGCGCTGCACCGGAAGAGGTCACTCGTCCTGGGATCACGGCGGCAGCCACCTTGGCAGACGCCGCCGGGCTGGCGGTGGCATTGGCTAACGGCACGCCATCACCGGCCTCGGTCACCGCGATATCAGCGGAAGATCGCGAGATGCTGCAAAATGCCAGCGTCTGCTTGCCAGCTACTCGCCGCGCTATTCGTGGCGTATTTGCCGGTGGCACCTTCTGCTATGAAAGCCAACTGCTGTGCCAGCAGCAAGGGTTTAGCGCGGCGTCGAATACGCCGGTTAAGGGTAACACCAAGCTGGCGGATATCTGGCGTAGCCAAGGTCATACGCTGATCGACATGGGCGACGACGATTTCACCCGTGGCAGGCCGCACCCGATGATCGACCCTACTTTGCGCAACCAGCGCGTGGTGGCGGAACTGAACGATGCTGATACCGCCGTGGTGCTGTTTGATCTGGTGCTGGGCTATGGCGCGGCGGCTGAGCCAGCGACCGAACTGCTCGCCCTGTTGAGCCAAAGCCATAACCAATCCAGGCCGTTGCTGATTGCCCATGTCTGCGGCACCGAGGCCGATCCACAACAACGTTCGCGTCAGATCGCGGCCCTGCGTCAGGCTGGCGTACTGGTTGCCGGTTGCAATGCTCAGGCGGCCATGTGGGCCAGTCTGGTTGCCCGCATTCAGGCAGAGAAAAACGGAGAAAAAGCATGAATCCATTATTCCAGCAGCCACTGAAAGTGGTGAATGCCGGGCTGGCCGGTTTTGCCGACAACCTGAAACAGGCCAATGGCGACGTGGTTGCGCTGAACTGGCAACCGCCCGCTTTGGGCGACGTGCAGGCCGGGCTGGATCTGGCTGAGTTGATTCGCCACCCGTTGGTCGAACAGGCCAACCAGATCGCTTTTGAACGCTACCTGAGCGCTCAGCCGGTACTGATTGATGTGATGAGCGCTGCCGAAGCCATCGCTGCTATGGCCCAGCGCAAGCTGATCCTGCACTCCGGCCCGCCGATTGCCTGGCCAGATATGTGTGGCCCGGTGAAAGGGGCGATTGTGGGCGCGATCCTGTTTGAAGGCTGGGCTGCCGACCATCAGGCCGCCGAGCGCCTGATCGCCGAAGGCGCGGTAGAGCTGGAGCCCTGCCACCATCATCAGGCGGTTGGGCCAATGGCGGGGATTATCAGCCCGTCCATGCCGCTGTGGGTGATTGAAAACAAAACCAACGGCCAGCGTGCGTTCAGCAACTTCAATGAAGGCCTGGGCAAAGTGCTGCGCTTTGGTGCCAACAATGAAGAAGTGTTGCAGCGCCTGCGTTGGATGCAGCAAGAACTGGCACCGGCGCTGAAAGCCGCCGTGCGTCAGATTGGCGAGTTGGAACTGAAACCGCTGATGGCGCAGGCGTTGCACATGGGGGATGAGGTTCACAACCGTAACGCCGCGGCGACCGGGCTACTGATTAAGCGTCTGGTGCCAGCGTTGCTGGCCTGCAACCTGCCGCTGGCAACGCTGCAAAGCGTAGTGGCATTTATTACCGGCAACGATCACTTCTTCCTCAACCTGTCGATGGCCGCCTGTAAAGCGATGATGGATGCCGCGACTGGCGTGCCATACAGCTCGATGGTCACCGTGATGGCGCGCAACGGCGTTAATTTCGGTATCCGCCTGTCCGGCACCGGCGAGCGCTGGTTCCAGGCTCCGGCCAACGCGGTGGAAGGGCTGTTCTTCCCCGGTTACGGCGTGGAGGATGCGGCGGCCGATCTCGGCGACAGCGCGATTACAGAAACCGCAGGCGTGGGGGGTTTTGCCATGGCGTCATCACCGGCCATCGTCAAGTTTGTCGGCGGTACACCGGCCGATGCCACCAATAACAGCCGCCGTATGCAAGCGATTACCGTCGGTGCTAACCCGGCCTTTACCCTGCCTGCGCTCAACTTTGCGCCGACGGCGGCGGGGATCGATGCGCGTAAAGTGGCCGATCGCCAGATCCTGCCGGTGATCAATACCGGTATCGCCCACAAACAGGCAGGGGTTGGGCAGATTGGCGCAGGTATTACCACCGCGCCGATGCCTTGTTTCGTCGATGCCATTCAGGCATTGGCTCAGTCACTGCCAGCGGGAGAAACAGCATGAGCAAACCTTTAGCCGTGGTTGCCGTTGGCGGTAACGCGTTGATTCAGAACGATCGGCAAAACAGCATTCCCGATCAGTATCAGGCGGTGATGGAAACCGTCGGGCACGTTGTCGAGATGATCGAAGCCGGTTGGGATCTGGTGCTGACCCACGGCAACGGGCCGCAGGTCGGGTTTATCCTGCGCCGTTCCGAGCTGGCGGCGGAAGAAGTGGCACCGGTACCGCTGGATTACGCGGTGGGCGATACCCAGGGCGCGATTGGCTACATGTTCCAGAAGGCATTGAATAACGAACTGCAACGCCGGGGGATTCAGCGCCCTGTGGTCGCGCTGGTGACGCAAACTCTGGTCAGCATTGATGATCCCGCCTTCCAGCACCCGAGCAAGCCGGTAGGGGCATTTTTCGACCAGAAAACGGCGTTGGAGCGCCAGCAGAAGCTGGGCTGGACGGTGATGGAAGACGCGGGCCGCGGCTGGCGCCGCACGGTGCCTTCCCCTGAGCCGCTGGAGATCATCGAACGTGAGGTGATCGGCCAACTGCTGGCCCAGGGCTGCATCGTGATCGCCTGTGGCGGCGGCGGGATCCCGGTGATCCGCGATGAACACCAACAACTGCAAGGCGTAGAAGCGGTGATCGACAAAGATCTCGCCTCGGCATTGCTGGCAGAACAGCTCGGTGCGGATCTGCTGATGATCCCAACCGGCGTTGAACAGGTTGCCATCAATTTTGGCACTCCCCAGCAGCAGTGGCTGGATACGCTGAGTATTGAACAGGCGCAGGAATTACTGCAACAGGGGCAATTTGGTGCTGGCAGCATGCAGCCGAAAGTCGAAGCCATCTTGGGCTTTGTCACCCGCAGTCAGCAGCAGGGCAAGAACGGCCAGGGGCTAATCACCAGCCCGCAAGCCATTAAGGCTGCACTGAATCACCAGACCGGCACTTGGATTAAGTCATAACAATTAAGGAATTAACACGATGAGTCAGACTACTTTGGTGGCTGTGAATGGCACCTTGATGCGCGGCCTGGAACTGAACGGCAACATGACCGCAGCAGGCGGGGTTTTTGTTCGTGAAGATCAAACCGATGCCCACTACCGGCTGTGGAGTATTAACGATCGCCACCCCGGCATGATCCGGGTGATGGAAGGCGGCGTTTCGGTAGCGCTGGAAATCTGGGAGCTGCCGATGGCGTCGTTCGCGACGCTGTTGTTGAGCGAACCTGCTGGGCTGTCGATCGGCAAAGTGAAGTTGCTCAACGGCAACGAAGTGCTGGGCGTACTGGCGGAACCTTGGCTGGTGGCCGGGCAAAAGGAAATTACCGAGTGCGGCGGCTGGCGACAGTATACCGGTGAAACTTTCACAGAATGAGTTTCTAGCTCTTCAGGCTATGCCCCGCCAGTGGCACTGATGTGCGCTGGCGGGACCTCCTGATACAAAACTCCATAGGAGTAATTTATGCGTAAAACGGATGAAAGCGTCAGTACCGCATCCGGCTTTCATATTGCGATGATCTTACTGGGGATTGCGGTCACCCCGGTGTTGCTCTCTTCTTCCAGCCTCGGCAACCAGCTATCCCGTTCAGAGCTGACCACCGTGGTGGGCTTAGGGGGGATTATTCTGGCGGTGTTGGCCGCCATCACCATCAGCGTGGGTGAAAAAGCCCGTTTGCCGACCTACGGCATTGTGAAGTATCCCTTCGGCGAACGTGGCGCGGTGGCTATCAACATTCTGATGGCGATCAGCCTGTTTGGCTGGATTGCGGTGACCGCCAATATGTTCGGTCATTCGGTGCACGATCTGCTGGCGCAGCGTGGTATGGATCTGCCAACGCCGCTACTGGTGGCCGTAGGGTGCTGTATTTTCGTCGCGTCCACCGCCTTTGGTTTTGCCGTGCTGGGCAAAGTAGCACAGATCGCAGTGCCGATTATCGCGCTGGTACTGTGTTATATCCTGTATGTGGCGACGCACGGCGAGGTGGAACTGGCACAACGCGCTGGCAGTATGGACATCGGCGTGGCGGTGTCTACCGTGGTGGGGACGATCATTGTGCTGGTGGCCACCTTGCCGGACTTTGGCAGCTTCGTGCATAACCGCAAGCATGCGCTGATCGGTGCGTTGATCACCTTCCTTATCGCTTACCCACTGCTGTATTGGGTGGGAGCCACTCCGAGCGCATTGAGCGGGCAAGGGTCGCTGCTGGCCGCGATGGCGGTATTCGGTTCGGTATTACCGGCGGCGTTGTTGCTGGTGTTTGCCTGCATCACCGGTAACGCCGGTAATATGTTCCAGGGCACCTTGGTGGTTTCAACGTTACTGACCCGTTTCCCGAAATGGCAGATCACCCTGGCGCTGGGCGTGCTGTCGGCGATTGTCGGCAGTATGGATATCATGAGCTGGTTTATTCCGTTCCTGCTGTTCTTGGGAATCGCTACACCGCCGGTGGCCGGTATTTATATCGCCGACTTCTTCCTCTATCGCCGCAATGGTTATCAGGAAGCGGTGCTGGCGGCGGAGCCGCAGATTAAGCTGCTGACGTTTGTTGCCTGGGCTGCGGGCTCGGCGGTGGGTTTTATGACGGTAAAAGGGATGTTTACCCTGACCACCATTCCTTCGGTGGACTCGATCCTGGTGGCCTGCGTGGGTTATGCGCTGTTAAGCCGGATCGGTACGCAAAAATAATACTCAGGTATAATCGAACATAGTGAATATGCTGCCAGCACGTAAGCTGGCAGTCTCCTCTCTAGGCTGCTTCAGGGAATCATTATGTTTATCTCCGACGAAACATTGCGGGTCATCCATCTGGTTGCCAAATACCAGAGCATTACTACCGCCGCTGAGCACCTGAATAAAGTCCCTTCCGCGATCAGCTATACGGTTAAAAAATTAGAGGAGAGTTTTGGCGTTGAACTCTTCTTGCGCAAAGGCCGCTATATCGAACTCACCCCGGCGGGTGAGTACTTTGTCGAACACAGCAAAACCATTCTCAATGATTTGGACGCGCTACAGCGCAATACCGCCCTGATTCACGGCGGTGTGGAGCAGGAGCTGACGATCGCGGTGAACAATATTATTCCCCGTTCGGCGATCGTGGAGTTTGTTTGTGACTTTGAAGCGATGTTTCCCTCCACCCGGCTGACCATTGATACCGAAGTGTATAACGGCTGCTGGGATGCGCTGTATAGCAAACGGGCCAATCTGGTGATTGGCGCTCCGCATGTGGTGCCCAGCACCGAAGGGATTATCAGTGAGTCGATAGGCCACCTGGAATGGGATTTCGTCGTCGGGCCAGAGCATCCGCTGGCCACCCAGGTTTTGCCATTACAGAACAATGAACTGCGACACTATCCGGCGCTGTGCATCCGCGACACCGCAGTCAATTTTGTGCCGCAGCAGGCGTGGTTGCTGGAGGGGCAAAAACCGATGTTTGTGCCTGATTTTGCCACCGCCATTGAGCTTATCCAACGCAATGTGGGCATTGGTTATGTGCCGCACCATCTGGCTTTGCCGTTGTTGAACTGCGGTTCGTTAGTCAAAAAATCGATGCAGGAACATAAACATGCCACGCAGATCTTTTTAGCCGCTCGTTCCGATGGCATGGGCAAGGTCAGCCGCTGGTGTATGGATTACCTGCTGGCACCTTCGTTCCGCGCCCGGTTGCATGGTCAATTGTGAAAGCGGTTTATTCCTGAATTTTGCAGACTAAATCGTACGAATATAGGGTTCCATCAGGTGCGGCCTGAATGAGCTCCATATCCTGATCCAAACTGCAAAATAAAGCGGCGCTGCTGTGGGCCGCTGAGGCGTAGGTAATATCAAAGAACAGCGGCGTATGATTTTCGTGCTGCTGGTTTTTCACTTCTTTTTTGATCCACTGCTCCATCTCTAAGGTTATTTTTTGCAGATCGTCATGCTCTTTGAGCAGGTGGATTTCATAATTTCTGCTCCCCGCCATATTCGCCAGCGTAGTTCTATATTCCTGCTGCAAGGATTCCGGGATCAGCAGTGATAATTTCTCGGCTGCTCGGTAAGTTTGCAAGAATGAAGGTAAATGCTCCAGCGGCGGGGAACCCACCACCTGCGGGCAGTAGAGCAGCGGTTTTCTTTTAGCGATCTGGTAAAGGTGCGGTTTTTTGACGTGATGCAAGGTCATTACCGAGGCAAATAATAGTAACAGCGTCGTAAAGAGTAATGGGATAAACCAAATCAGGAAACTGACGAGGTCGCTAAACGGATGGGAGTAACGCTCAACGTCGTCTGGGCGGAAAAAGCGTAATACCATTTTGAAGATCAGACCTTCATTCAGCGCATCGGTGACCCAGCCGGTCAGCACAATGGCCGATAGGGCATAACATGACGTTTTAAGATGCTGCAATAAGACTGAGCGTTCCATAAACTGCATCCTCGTAATAACCATGATCCGTATCCTTCCATTATACCGGTCGGCTTTCAAGGTTATGGGGGATTGGTTACTCGAGTAGGTTCAAAGGAAGCCCCACCCGAATGGGCGGGGCTGGCTGGGGTTATTTGTGTAACTTGTGCTGTTGCAGGAACTGTACGCCTTTGTCTGGGAAGTCGGTGAACAGGCCGTCAACGCCTGCATCAATGTAGAAAATTTTCAGCATATCGTTGAAATCCTTGGCGTAGGCAGGAACCTGGCCCGGATCGGCACGGAAGGTGTAAGGGTGGATCTGCAAGCCCTGCTGCTTAGCCTCTTTCGCCAAGGTGGTCAGCTCAATGTGGCCAGGGGTTGAAGTGCTTTTCACAATCATTGGATACCATGGGCCAATGCCATCGGCATATTTAGCCAGCTTGGCGGCAGCGCCGGGTTCATACATCCAGTCGTAGCTGTACGGCGTCAGGCTGCCGTCCGGGTGGATCACCATCGTTTCGCTCACCTTCTGATCGCCGGTATTGGTGATCAGCTGTACCAGTTTGATGTCCATGTTCATCGCCGGTAACAGCTCTTTTTTCACCCGCTCTAAATCCGGCGCATCAAAGCTTTGCAGGTAAGCTTTGTCGTCTTTTTTGGTGTAACCGTAGGATTTCAGCACTTCCAGCACGGCTTTGGAGATATCTTTGCCTTCGATTTTGTGGAACCAAGGTGCCTTGGTTTCCACGTAGATGCCAATATCCTTGCCGGTTGAGTGATTCATCCCCTGAATCATCTCAATCTCATCTTGCAGCGTGTGGATGCGGAAATCAGATTTCCACATTGGGAAACGGTTAGGGAATTTCTGCTGCTGCACGCCGTCTTTAACCAAAAACTCTTCGGTGAACTTCAGCGACTGGATCTCGGCCAGGGTGAAGTCGATGGCATAATAGCGGCCATCTTTGCGCTTGCGGTCTGGGAACTTCTGCGCCACGTCGGTCACGCGGTCAAGGAAGTGATCGTGCAGGACGATCAGTTTGTCGTCCTTGGTCATGACCACGTCCTGCTCCAGATAGTCCGCGCCTTGGGCGTAGGCCATAGCCTTGGCAGGCAGCGTGTGCTCCGGCAGGTAACCGCTGGCACCACGGTGGGCGATGACCAGTTTATCCGCAGCCTGCGCAACGCTGAGCATTGAAGTGGCGAGAATGATCCCTGTTAGCAGGGCTTTGGTTTGAGTTCGCATTCTATAATCTCCATTTTATAGGCAGAGGTAAGTAAAAAGGCCGCAGAGAGCGACCTTTAAATTATGCAAAAGTATTGTGACAGTTAACCGCGTTTGGCTGCGATATCAGCGTGATGCTTCTTCTCGCTGATCATGGTTAACAACAGCAGGATGACTGCGCCGATGCTGCCGCCGATCATCACCATAAAGCCGCCGTCCCAGCCGAAATAGTCTACGGTGTAACCGACGATGGCGCTGGCGGCAACGGAGCCACCCAGGTAGCCGAACAGACCGGTGAAGCCCGCCGCCGTACCCGCCGCTTTTTTCGGTGCCAACTCCAGCGCGTGCAGGCCGATCAGCATGACCGGGCCGTAGATCAGGAAGCCGATGGTGATCATACAGGCCATATCGATGCCCGGATTACCCACCGGGTTTAGCCAGTAAACGATAGTGGCGATGGTGACCAGCACCATGAAGAACACCCCGGTGGCACCACGGTTACCTTTGAACACCTTGTCCGACATCCAACCACACAGCAGCGTGCCTGGAATACCGGCGTATTCGTACAGGAAGTAGGCCCAGGATGATTTATCCAGCGCGAAGTGTTTGACCTCTTTCAGGTAGGTTGGCGACCAGTCGAGGATGCCGTAACGCAGCAGGTAGACAAAAACGTTAGCGATGGCGATATACCACAACAGCTTGTTCGGCAGAACGTACTGCATGAAGATCTGCTTGGCAGTCAGTTCTTCTTCTGCTTTATCGCTGTAGTCATCCGGGTAGTCGTTTTTGTACTCTTCGATCGGCGGTAAACCACAGGACTGCGGGGTATCACGCATCAGAGCAAAGGCGATCATCGCCACCAGGATCGCACCGAAGGCTGGCATATACAGCGCCGCTTTCCAGTCGTTGAACCACGCCATCCCCAGCAGGAACAGCAGCGGCGGCAGACCACCACCCACGTTATGGGCACAGTTCCACACCGAAACGATACCGCCACGCTCTTTCTGCGACCACCAGTGCACCATGGTACGGCCACACGGTGGCCAACCCATGCCCTGGAACCAGCCACACAGGAACAGCAGCACAAACATCACCGCAATGCTGGAGGTTGCCCAAGGCACAAAGCCCATAAACAGCATCACTGCGGCTGACAGGATCAGGCCTGCGGGCAGGAACACGCGCGGGTTAGAACGGTCGGAAACCGACCCCATGATGAACTTGGAGAAACCATAAGCGATGGAGATCCCTGACAGCGCAAAGCCCAGGTCCCCACGGCTGAAACCTTGCTCGATCAGATACGGCATCGCCAGGGTGAAGTTTTTACGCACCAGATAGTAGGCGGCGTAACCGAAGAAAATCCCCATAAAAATTTGCCAGCGCAGCTTACGGTAGAGCGGATCTACCTTATCGACCGGCACACGGGAAATGTGTGCGGCTGGCTTAAAAATACTCAACATGAGCGCCTCCGATGGCTTTATCAGTTATTACATCAGCAGGAAACGGATGTCCTGAAGATGATCGAGCGGATACCAGAATTAAGTGTTGTCAAATTGTTCCATAACGAGCGCCATCCTAGTCAAAACCCGCGAGTCCCATTGTGATGGATGGCGCAATTGTTACACTTTTATGAAACATCGGCGGATTCTGCGCGATTGGTTAACATTTTGAAATGAGTAAACAGCAAAAACTTGTGATTTTGATCACATTTGTGGTTTTTTAAGGTCATTTTACTTTCGTTTTTTGTTCGTTATTGTTCCTTATCAAACAAAATCCTTAATAAATGTGTACCAATAGGATGATAACCATAGGCCCAGGGGGCGTAATGAATAACGACTCACCAGTGACCGAAACGGATGTGATCATTATTGGCGGCGGGGCGACCGGTGCAGGTATTGCCCGTGACTGTGCACGGCGCGGGTTGCGCTGCGTTTTGCTGGAGCGGCATGACATCGCTACCGGGGCGACCGGCCGTAACCATGGGCTGTTGCACAGCGGGGCGCGCTATGCGGTGACCGACGGTGAATCGGCCCGCGAGTGCATTGAAGAAAACCGCATACTGAAACGCATTGCCCACCACTGCATCGAACCTAGCGATGGCTTGTTTATTACCCTGCCGCAGGATTCGCTGACGTATCAACAGCAGTTTATTACCGCCTGCCTGAATGCCGGGATTAATGCCGAAGCGATCGAACCCCAGCAGGCGCTGCGTCTGGAGCCTGCGGCTAACCCGGCGTTGATCGGCGCTGTGCGGGTGCCGGATGGCACCGTCGATCCTTTCCGGCTGACCGCCGCCAATATGCTGGATGCGCGTGAGCATGGTGCGCAGGTGCTCACCTATCATCAGGTAATAGGTTTATTGCGTACGAGCGATCGGGTGACCGGCGTGCGCGTTTTCGACCATAAAAACGCTCGTCAATACGACATTTATGCGCAGGTGGTGGTGAATGCCGCCGGCATTTGGGGCCAACAGATTGCAGAGTATGCCGATCTGCGGGTGCGCATGTTCCCGGCCAAAGGGGCGCTGTTAATCCTCGGCCATCGCATTAATAACATGGTGATCAACCGCTGCCGCAAACCGGCAGACGCCGACATTCTGGTGCCGGGAGATACTATCTCGTTGATTGGCACTACCTCTACCCGTATTGATTACGACCAGATCGACAACATGGTGGTTACCCCGCAGGAAGTGGACGTGCTGATCCGCGAAGGCTCGCTATTGTCACCAATACTGGCGCAAACCCGCATTCTGCGTGCCTACGCCGGTGTGCGGCCGCTGGTGGCGCGCGATGACGATCCTTCCGGGCGTAACGTCAGCCGCGGCATTGTGCTGCTCGATCACGCGGAACGTGACGGCCTGGAGGGTTTTATCACCATTACCGGCGGCAAGCTGATGACCTATCGGCTGATGGCGGAATGGGCGACCGACAAGGTGTGCGCCAAGCTGGGCATTAATAGCCCGTGCACCACGGCGCAAGTGGCGTTGCCGGGTTCCCGCCAGTCGGCGGAAGAAACGGTGCGCAGCGTGGTGTCGCTGCCTGCGAGCATCCGGGGTTCGGCGGTATATCGCCACGGCGATCGCGCCAGCCAGATTCCTTCGGGCGATCGGCTGGATAACAGCCTGGTGTGCGAATGCGAGGCGGTGACCGCCGGTGAAGTCCGCTATGCGGTGAACTCCTTGACCGTCAATAACTTGGTCGATCTGCGCCGCCGCACCCGCGTTGGCATGGGCACCTGCCAAGGGGAGCTGTGTGCCTGCCGTGCTGCTGGGTTACTCACGCACTTTAATGTCACCACGCCGCAGCAATCCATCGCACAGCTCTCTCACTTCCTCAATGAACGCTGGAAAGGCGTGCGGCCTATCGCCTGGGGCGATGCGTTGCGGGCCAGTGAGTTCACCAGTTGGGTTTACCAGGGGTTGTGCGGGCTTGATGCGCGCGGTGATCAGCAGCAGGAGGCCGATGATGCAATTTGACGTGGTAGTGATTGGCGGCGGGCTGGCAGGGCTGAGCTGCGCCATCCGTTTGGCCGAGCAGGGCAAGCGTTGCGCAGTGGTCAGTTCTGGCCAGAGTGCGCTCTATTTTTCTTCCGGCTCGCTCGATCTGCTGGCGCAATTGCCCGATGGCACGGCGGTGGAATCACCGTTGGCGGCCTTACCGGCGCTGGCGCAGCAGGCTCCGCAACACCCTTATAGCCTGATGGGGGCTACCCGCGTCGCCGCACTGGCCGCAGAGGCGGTGCAGTTGCTGGCGCGCTGTGGCGTGCAGATGCAGGGCAGCAGCGAGCGTAACCACTTACGCGTCACGCCGCTCGGCACGCGCCGCGCCACCTGGCTCAGCCCGCAGGCGATTCCGACCACTGCGCTTGGCGGCGTTTTGCCGTGGCGCAAGATCGCGGTGCTGGGCATCGAAGGCTTCCTGGATTTTCAGCCGCAGATGGCGGCCAGTTCGCTGGCCGAGGAACAGGGCGTGAAAGCCGAGGTCGCTTCGCTGCATTTACCGCTGCTGGATCGGCTGCGCAATAACCCCAGTGAGTTCCGCGCGGTAAATATCGCCCGCGTGCTGGATGTGCCAGAGAATCTGGCCGTGTTGACGGAAGAGATAAAACGCCAGGCGGGTGAGGCGGAAGCTATCTTCCTGCCTGCCTGTCTGGGGCTGGAAAGCGATCGGCCACTGGCGGCGCTGCGCGAGGCGCTAGGCAAACCGGTATTCCTGTTGCCGACGCTGCCGCCTTCGGTGCTTGGCATGCGGTTGCATCAGGCATTGCGCCAGCGTTTGCAGACGCTGGGCGGCGTATTTATGCCGGGGGATACCGTATTACGGGCGGATTTTGACGGGCAACGTATTAACGGCCTGTATACGCGCAACCACACTGACATTCCGCTGCGCGCGCAGCAGGTGGTGTTGGCCAGCGGCAGTTTCTTCAGCAATGGGCTGGTGGCGGAGTTTGACGGCATCCGTGAACCAGTGTTTGGCCTCGACGTTTACAGCAAGCCCCAGCGTGAAGAGTGGAGCCGCAGCGATTTGTTCGCGTCGCAACCCTATCTGCAATTTGGCGTGCAGACCGATGCCAGTTTACGTGCGCTGAAGCAGGGGCAGGCGATGGCTAACCTGTACGCTATCGGTGCCGTGGTCGGGGGTTACGATCCGTTACAGCAAGGCTGTGGAGCTGGGGTATCGCTGATTGGGGCGTTGCACGTGGCACAACAGATTGCTATGCAGGAGGTTTCGGCATGAGCCTGTTAAAAGACAACAGTTTTGAGAGCTGCATTAAATGCACGGTGTGTACCACCTATTGCCCGGTGGCTAAGGTCAACCCGCTCTATCCGGGGCCGAAGCAGGCCGGGCCGGATGGCGAGCGCCTGCGGCTGAAAGATCCCGCGCTGTATGATGAGGCGCTGAAATACTGCACCAACTGCAAACGCTGTGAAGTGGCGTGCCCATCCGAGGTGAAAATCGGTGACATTATCCAGCGCGCCCGCGCCAATTTCAGCCAGAAGAAGCCGACGCTGCGCGACGCTATTCTCAGCCATACCGATATCATGGGCTCGCTTTCAACGCCGTTTGCGCCGATCGTTAATGCCACCACCGGGTTGAAGCCGGTGCGTATGCTGCTGGATAAAGCGCTGAAGATCGATCACCGGCGTGAACTGCCAAAATACTCTTTCGGCACCTTCCGCCGCTGGTATCGCCAACAGGCGAAACAGCAACAGTGTTATAGCGAACAGGTGGCGTTTTTCCACGGTTGCTTTGTCAATTACAACCATCCGCAGCTCGGTAAAGATCTGATCAAGGTTTTCAACGCCATGGATATCGGCGTGCAACTGCTGAAGCGCGAGAAATGCTGCGGCGTACCGCTGATCGCCAATGGCTTTATGGAACAGGCTAAAAAGCAGGCCAAGGTGAACGCCGAATCCTTGCACGATGCGGTGCTGGAGCGCGGTATTCCGGTAGTTGCCACCTCTTCGAGCTGTACCTTTACCCTGCGCGATGAATATCCGCATCTGTTGGAGATCGATACCTCGGCGGTGCGCGAACGGGTAGAACTGGCAACGCGTTATCTTTATCGCCTGCTGAGCCAGGGGCGCAGTTTACCGCTCAAGCACACGCCGCTGCGCGTGGCTTACCATACGCCATGCCATATGGAAAAAATGGGCTGGACTGCTTACACGTTGGAGCTGTTACGGCAGATCCCAGGGTTGGAGTTGGTGGTGCTGGAGTCGCAATGTTGCGGGATCGCCGGAACGTACGGCTTCAAGTCAGAGAACTATGAAACCTCGCAGGGCATTGGTGCTTCATTGTTCCGCCAGATTGAAGAGAGCGGCGTGGACCTGGTGATTACCGACTGCGAAACCTGTAAATGGCAAATCGAGATGTCGACCAGCAAGCGCTGTGAACACCCGATCACCGTACTGGCACAGGCGCTGGGCTAGAAATTAAAGGGGCCGGTACGAACACCGGCCCTTGCTACATTAAGGCTGTAACTTCAACGAACTGATAATGCTTTCGGCTTCGCTTTGCGCCTGCTGTTGGTTATCCGCGGGCAGCGTGACCTGAATGGTCAGCAACTGGTTACCCAATTCACCGAGCAAGATCGACGAGTAAGCCTTTTGGCCGCTGCTGGTAATGATGCTATCCAGTTGGCGCAATGACACCCCGTTGATATCGATAACTTTGTTGGTGATCACCTGCAGGTTGGCATCGCGTGAGCGCTGTTGCTGTTCCATGTTCTGGGCCAGAGTTTCCAGGCTGTCTGTCGGTTTATCGCCCAGGATGATGATCAACGCCCGTTGGCCGGTGCTGTCGGCGAAGACGTGGCGGTTATTGGACTGCTGGCTCAGCTTGCTGCTCTGATCCGCCATGCCGTTTGGCAGGTTAAAGGCCAGTTTGCCATCCAGTAAGCTCACCGTCTGGTTAGCTGCGGTACTCGCGCTGCCGTTGACCGGCTCGTTGTTGTCTTTGGCACCGTCACAGGCCGCGAGGCCAAGCACTAACAGGCTGATACCCATCAATTTTGCTACTTTACGCATGGGGCTTCCTTATTCCTTCACAGGTAGGGGGTTGTAGCGTATGGCACCGTATTCCAGGCTGAAATGCAAGGCAGATGTTGTCACAAGGCTTGTTTGCGCAGCAGAGGGGCAGTCGAGCCACCCCTTATCAGCGGATTAACTCGGCTGTAATTGGCCGTCTTGCTGGCGCGATGCCAGGCGTTTGAGCAGCATGTTTAGCAGCACGCCGTACATCGGCAGGAAGAACAGCATGCAGATCAGCACTTTGAAGCCGTAATCTACCAGCGCAATTTCCACCCAGTTGGCGGCCATAAAGGGGTCGCTGCTTCTATAGAAAGCGATGAAGAAGAACGCCAATGTATCGCTGATATTGCCGAGGAACATCGCCGCTGCCGGGGCGAGCCACCAAGTGCGGCGTTGGCGCAGGCGGTTGAAGACGTACACATCCAGGATCTGGCCCAGCACGTAGGCCATAAAGCTGGCGACGGCGATGCGTGCCACAAACAGGTTAAAGCTGGTCAGCGCGCCCAGGCCCTGCCATTCCCCCTGAAACGTGACGGTAGAGATCACATAGGAGATGAACAGCGCGGGGACCATCACGGCGAGGATAATTCTGCGCGCCAGCGGGGCACCGAAGATCCTGACCGTCAGATCGGTCGCCAGGAAGATGAATGGGAAAGTAAATGCTCCCCAGGTGGTGTGAAAGCCGAAAATGCTGATCGGCAACTGCACCAGATAGTTACTGGAGGTAATGATGGCAATATGGAATAGCGATAGCCAAACCAACGCGGTAACGCGTTGTTGAGCGGTAAACGAATACATGATGTTGCCTTTTTAAGTTGGGGTGAGGGAACCCATATTTAACGGTAGAGATTTTACCTGCGTGGCGCATAATACGCGTTTGCGCAACCAATGCAACCTAGGTTGTGGTTAAATTTCACGCAAACGTTAACGCATGTTGCACAGAAAAACCACTGGCGTAAACTATATGCCAGTGAGATCCGGCGAGCCTTCGCCGATCGTTTTTGATCGAGAACAATGCATGACTGATATTTTTACCCAGGCAGACCAGACGCTTGATGCGCTGGGCTTGCGCTGTCCGGAACCGGTAATGATGGTGCGTAAAACCGTGCGCCATATGGACAACGGTAAAACGTTGCTGATTATTGCCGACGATCCGGCCACCACCCGCGATATTCCGGGTTTTTGCCGCTTTATGGAACACACGCTGGTCGCGCAGGAAACCGAAACGGCCCCTTATCGCTATCTGTTGCGCAAAGGGCTGGTGGAGTAACGTCAGGCCCGCGTGGGGCCTGACGGATTGTTGCTATGGGCGTTTCTTCAACAGACGCAGCGCGTTGGCGGTCACCAGCGCGGTAGCACCGGAATCTGCCAACACTGCCAGCCATAAGCCGGTCATCCCCAGCAGGGTGGTGATCAGGAAGATCCCTTTCAACCCGAGCGCGATGGCAATGTTCTGGCGAATGTTGGCGTGCGTGGCGCGTGCGATACGAATCATCTCGGCTACCCCAACCAGGCGGTTGTGCGTCAATGCGGCGTCGGCCGTTTCCAGCGCCACGTCGGTACCGCTGCCCATGGCGATGCCGATACTGGCCGCTTTCATCGCCGGGGCATCGTTGATGCCATCACCAATCATTGCCGTCTGCTGCTGCTGATTCAGCGCCGTGATGGCTTGCACCTTGTCTTCCGGCATCAATCCTGCGCGGTAATCAATCCCCAACTCGTTGGCAATAGCTGCCGCTGCGCGTGGGTTATCACCGGTCAGCATGACGCCGCGAATGCCCAATTCTGCCAACTCGGCAATGGCCTGTTTGGCGTCGTTGCGCAAGGTATCACGCAGTGCCAGCAGGCCAACGGGAACTCCCTCTTCCAGCACCACTACGGCGGTTTTCCCTGCTGTTTCCAGGGTTTCAACCTGGCTGCGCCATTCGCGGCTGAGCTGGCTTTCTGCCAACTTACCCGGCGCGCTGATCAGAATGGTTTTACCGTTAACCACACCCTCTACGCCAATCCCCGCCAGTGCCCGGCGGCTTTCAGCCAGCGGCAGTGCTTCGCCGTTTTCCCCGGCGCGATTGATGATGGCCTGCGCCAGTGGATGGTGTGAACCGGCCTCGACCGCTGCCGCCAGAGCCAACAATTGCTGCTCGCTGACGCCGTTGGCTGGCAACACGTCGGTGACGGTCGGCTTGCCTTCGGTCAGCGTGCCGGTTTTATCGAACGCAATGGTTTGTACTCGGCCCAACTGTTCCAGCGCCGCCCCGCCTTTAATCAGCGCACCACGGCGGGTAGCGGCGGCCAGGCCGGAGGTGATCGCCGCCGGAGTCGAGATCACCAGCGCACAAGGGCAACCGATCAGCAGCAGGGTCAGGCCACGATAGATCCACATTTGCCAAGGTTCGGCGAACAGCAGCGGTGGTACCAGGATCACGGCAACCGCCAGCAGCATAATCGCCGGGGTGTAGTAACGGCTAAAGCGATCGAGGAAGCGTTCGATCGGCGCACGGCGCTCTTCGGCTTCTTCAATCAACTGCAAAATACGGTCGATGGCATTTTTGCCCGGTTCAGAGGTCACTTTCATCTGCGCCGCCTGATCGACCGACAAGCTGCCAGCCGCCACTTTCTCCCCTTGTTGGCGTTCAACCGGCACGGATTCACCGGTTAATGCGCTTTCATCAAAGCTGGCGAAGGGGTTGAGCAACTCAGCATCGGCAGGCAGACGGCCACCCGGCGCGATTTCAATCACATCGCCGGGGCGCAGGCTGGCGACCGGCACCTTTTTGCGTGCGTTACCCTGGATCAGCAGGGCATCCTCCGGCACCAGTGCCATCAGGGCTTTCACGCCTTTGCGGGCGCGGTTGGCGGCATAGGATTCCAGCAGTTCCCCTACCATAAATAGCAACAGCACCATGGCGGCTTCGGCCGTGGCACCGATGAACAGTGCGCCAATGGCGGCGACGCTCATCAGGGTTTCAATAGCAAACGGGGTGCCTGAGCGGATCAGGCGCAGCGCTTTACGGCCGATAGGTGCCAAGCCGACCAGTGTGGTAATGATAAAAGCTATCTGGCCGAATTGCGGGTTGATGAGATCCAAGATCCAACTGCTTGCCATCAGTAGCGAGAGCAGTAGCAGTGGGCCGAATTCGCCAAGGCGCGAGGTTTTCGGCTCATCGGTTTTGACTGCCGTATTCAGCAGGGTAAAACCAGCCTGTTTTACCGCATCTTGTACGCGCAGGCTGATATCGCTCTGGGCATCCACCACCAGTTTTTCCGTGGCAAACAGCACGCGCGCGCTTGCGACACCGGGAATGGACGTGACGGCATTTTCAATTTTTTTGGCACAGCTTGGGCAATCCATGCCGGTGACTTTCCAACTGAAACGCTGGCTGCCGGAAGAGGGAACGGCAGCCAGCCTGTCGCTTTCCTCATCCGGATCGTCGTGACCGCTGCTGCAACAGCTGGCACTTTGCTCATGGGCATGTTCGTGGGAATGGGCGTGATTTTCCGCCCCAGTGGTTTTTTCACTGCTGCAACCGTGCTGAGTTTGCGCGTGGCTATGGTTGCAGCCGCAGCCGTTCTCTTTATGGCTATGTTCCTGATGATTATGTTCTTTATGAGTATGCATAACGCCCCCTTCAGGCAATTAACGGTGTTCTCAGGATTGACTCTACACCTTGGAGCTGACTCCAGAGTCAAGACCTATATGAGAATTATTACTAACTGCAGCGGGCGATATGTCGATGCCTCGTTGTGAAATATAAAATACAAATGAATTAATATTAAAACTTAATAATATAAATATATTCAATAAAATTTATTATTTTTGAGTGAAATGCCAGCATAACTCTCTTGTCTCTGCATGCCGCAGCATGGCTGAAGTTTGTAGCCAATATTCCATCGTTATCCTGCCTTAACTTTGTTGTTTGTTGATAAAAGCAGCGTTATTAACTTATTTGTTGCGAATAAACAGTTGATCGTTTTTAACAGCGTGCTGGGCCCCTGCCTATACTTGGAAACGATTGCCATTTGAGATGGTGATCTTATTTACCGATTTACCTGCATTAATTCTACCTGAATCACTGCCAGCAATGGCGCATCAGTCCCTCTCGCCGTTTCATAATGTATGTACTGTGGATGGTGGGGTGGTTATGTCTATCTATCTGATTAATAGACAATCAGATAATGAGTGGAATCGAACCAATGCAATCGACGAAAAAAGCAGTTGAAGTCACTGGATCCAATTTGTCGGCGACCACCGGTTATGACGCAGTCGATGCTTTACTGCATTATCATGAGCGAGGTAACGGGATTCAGATTAATGGCAAGGATTCATTTTCTACCGAGCAAGCTGGGTTATTCATTACACGTACTAATCAAACCTGGAATGGCAAAGGGGTTTTTGACCAGTCGGTTAAGTTAACCTTCTCATTCCCAGATTATAAATTCTCCACCACCAACGTTGCGGGTGACACTGGGCTCAGCAAGTTCAGCGTTGAGCAGCAACAGCAGGCGAAGCTATCGCTGCAATCCTGGGCTGATGTTGCCAATATTACCTTTACCGAAGTGGCGGCCAGCCATAAGGCTAATATCACCTTTGGTAACTACAGCCAGGATTACCCTGGTCATAATGATTACGGGACTCAGGCCTATGCCTTTTTGCCGGGTTCGGTTTATCAGGGACAGGATCTCTCCGGCCAGACTTGGTACAACATCAACCAGTTCAATGTGAAACACCCGGCCACCGAAGATTACGGCCGCCAAACGTTCACCCATGAAATCGGCCATGCGCTGGGCTTGAGCCATCCGGGTGACTACAACGCTGGCGAGGGCAACCCAACCTATCAAAACGCCAGCTATGCCGAAGATACTCGTCAATTTAGTCTGATGAGTTACTGGAGTGAAACCAACACGGGTGGCGATAACGGCGGCCATTACGCGGCGGCACCGCTGATCGACGATATTTCCGCGATCCAGCATCTGTATGGGGCCAATATGACCACCCGTAGTGGTGATACCGTGTATGGTTTTAATTCCAACACCGATCGTGATTTCCTCAGCACTAGCAGCGACGCACAGAAAGTGATCTTCGCCGCCTGGGATGCGGGTGGCAACGATACCTTTGATTTCTCAGGGTATACCGCTGACCAGCGCATCAACCTGAATGAAAAATCTTTTTCTGATGTGGGTGGGCTTAAAGGCAACGTGGCGATTGCCGCCGGTGTCACCATCGAAAACGCGATTGGGGGCTCAGGCAACGATGTGATCGTGGGCAATGCTGCCAGTAACGTGCTGTTCGGCGGTGCGGGCAACGACATACTGGCCGGTGGCGATGGTAACGACCGCTTGTGGGGGGATGGGGGTAACGACATCTTGTTTGGTGGCAACGGCCATGATCAACTGCTCGGCGGTGCAGGAGATGATATTTTGTATGGTGGTGCGGGTGCCGATCAACTGTTTGGTGGTGAAGGCAAGGATACCTTTGTATTCACCGCTGCCAGCGATTCCACCCCTGAATTTAGCGACTATATCTACGACTTCGAGAGTGGTAGCGATAAAATTGACCTGTCGTTCTTTAATCAGGGCGCGCAGGGCAAAGATTTCATCCACTTTGTCGATCACTTGAGCGGGGCCGCCGGTGAAGCATTGCTGACTTATGATGCGGCCAGCAACCTGAGTCATCTGGCACTGAATCTTGGCGGATATCAGACCCCTGATTTCTTGTTGAGGATCGGCGGTCAGGCCGATTTGACGGCAGACTTTATCGTTTAGCAGGATGCATGTAGGGGTAGCATGGCTGCCCCTACTTGCAGGAGCCTCTATGAAAGGCAGATTAACGCGTGCCGCTATGGTAGCGGTGAGCATCACAGTGATGGGAGCCGCGATGGCCAGCAGTTTAGTTCTTCCGACCGCACAGTCACTGGCAGGCCAGTGGCAGATTACCGATCGCCAGCAGCAGTGCCAGGTGGAGTTTCTCGCCAGCGAGCAACAGGGTGCCAATGGTTATCAACTGCGGGATCGCGAGCACTGTTTGAAAACCCTGTTTGCCGCAGAGGTGGTTGGCTGGCGGCCAGCGCCGGATGGTATTGCGTTATTACAGGCGGACGGCAGCACCTGGGTGTTTTTCTCACGCATGGGTGATGTTTATAGCGGGGCTGGCTTGACGTTAAAGGCGCTGTAACAGGCAAAATGGGTTCGGCGAACCGAACCCATGGTATCTATTACAGATAGAGCGAACGGACGATCAGGAAATGGCCGACGAAGTAGCAGAAAGCCACAATCGCGTCTGCAGCCTGAAACGTGAAGCGGTAGCGGTTCAGCAGCCACACCACGTTGGCCAGCAGCAGCAATGATGCGCCCGCCAGCAGTGAGAAGCTGAAATCGGTGCTGCGCAGGAAATATTGTTCACCTGCCAGCCACACCATCAGCAACGTCATTGCCACCAGGGTGGCGATCGGCCAGCGCATCTCTTCCAACCGGCTCCAGATGGTTGCCAACAGCGCTGCCCCGATGATGAGTAACACCACAGGCAATGGCCAGAACAGGCTGAACGTCATCTGGCTGGTAAAGCTCAGGGTATAGAGTAAATGTGAAAGGAAGAACGCGCCGATGGCATACAGCACGCGTTCGCGTGGCAGCATGAGCAGGGCATCCCCCACCAGCGTGGCCAACAGGCCCAGAACGATCAGATAACCGGTTGCACCCAGCACCGGTGCCTGCCAGGCCATCAGTAGCATCAGTAGCAGCGTGACCGGTTTAAACACCCAGCGTTGCCAACGAGGACCGCGGTAGGAGGCATCGACGAACAGCCAACCGGAAAAAAATACGGCAAGGAACGGCCAACTCATTTTGTCTTCCTTATTTATGATGGGAGCTGTGTCACCAGCTCCAGATTGTCACTCGTGTCACTTCTTCAGTTTAGGCAGCGCGCGTAAGTTAGACAACGCTTTCTTCGGGATCCCTGATTGAGGTCTATTTCTTCTTGATCGGTGGCTGCTTCTTCTGCCAGGCCAGCATTTCAAAGACGCCAAAAATAAAAATTTTGGCTTGCTGCCAGCGGCTGATGGGCTGATCTTTCGGCTGGGTGGATTTCAGCAATACCAGTTGCAGCCCATGCATCACCACCATAAAGAACAGCGCCACGTCGATGAAGTATTTCAGCGGTTTGGGGTACGGCGAGAACAGGTTAGTGAGCAAAAAGCCCCACACGCACAGCATCAGCAAGCGGCCCAGATTAATCAGCATGTTCGGTTTTCTCATCAATAGAACGGATGTAAAGACGGTAGGCCACCTGACCAGCGATTTTCTCGCGGTGCAGCGTCCAGGTTGCAGGGACATCAGCGGCTGCGCTTTCGGCTTCAGCCTCGACATAAATCCACGCCTCATCCGCCAGCCAGCCTCGTTGTTCTAACAGTATAACGGTTTCGGCCAGCAACCCTTTGCGGAATGGCGGATCGAGAAATACCACGTCAAAGGGTTGCCCGTTGCCCGCTAGCCAATGAAGCGTATTGGTATGGATGACCTGCCCCTCGCCCTTTAGCAACGCCAGGTTTTTCTCCAACTGCTGGGCTACCGGCCGTTCATATTCCAGCAGCGTAGCGCTGGCGGCGTAGCGCGATAGCGCCTCCAGCCCCAGCGCACCGCTACCGGCGAAACAGTCCAGGCAGCGAGCGCCGCGGATCACCGGAGCCAGCCAGTTGAACAGCGTTTCACGCACGCGATCGGTGGTGGGCCGCAGCCCTTCACTGTGAGGAACCGGGAGTTTACGCCCGCGCCACTGGCCGCCGATAATGCGGATTTGGCCAGCAGAGGCCGATGGCGCTTTTTTAGCCGGGCTGCGTGAAGATATTTTTGCCATAGAGAGTTTCGGAGTTAACAAAAAGTTGCCGCCATTCTACCGGTGTGGCGCGCCGGGGGAAACGTAAAACGCTGTTGCTCTGGAAAGCATGCCCGATGCGTGTTGCTGTGCGAGGGAAAGTGATAGACTCGGCGGATTAATTTTTGCATTGGCAAGCTATTGGTACGGAGTAGGGTTAATAGATGGCAAAAGATAAGAAACGTGGGTTTTTCTCCTGGCTGGGCTTCGGCCAACAGGAAGAAAAGCAGCAACAACCTGAGCCAGCCGCAGAGCAACAGGAGCATCAGGTTGCAGAAACTCCGGTTGCCCCAAAACTGGACGACAAGCTTCCCGCTCAGGAATCCGAGCCAGCCGATCTCAACGATACCCCAGGGGAGTGGGATGCCGGCCAGAACGGCGAACCGATTGCCGAAAATATCCCGGCGCTGATCGAACACAGTGCTGCAGTGGAGGAGCCCGCCCCAGCCCAAGAGATCGAACCCCTTATTGAACCGGTGGCAGAGGTGGTTGAACCTGAGCCAGAGCCAGAGCCAGAGCCAGAGCCAGAGCCGGTTGCCACCATGGCCGAGATCGAAGCCCCGGCAGAAATCCCCGAATTACTGGCCCCGGCGGTAACGCAGGAGCAGGAACGCCCGAGCAAAGAGGGCTTTTTTGCCCGCCTGAAGCGCAGCCTGCTGAAAACCAAACAGAATCTGGGTTCTGGTTTTATCGGCCTGTTCCGTGGCAAAAAGATCGACGACGAGCTGTTCGAAGAGTTGGAAGAACAGCTGCTGATTGCCGACGTCGGCGTGGAAACCACGCGTAAAATCATCGAGTCTCTCACCCAGCATGCCAGCCGCAAGCAGTTGAATGACGCCGAGGCGCTGTACGGCAAACTGAAAGAAGAGATGTCAGAAATTCTGGCGAAGGTGGATCAGCCGTTGGACGTTGGCGGTAAAACGCCGTTTGTCATCCTGATGGTCGGTGTTAACGGCGTGGGTAAAACCACTACCATTGGCAAAATGGCGCGTCAGTTCCAGGCCGAAGGCAAGTCGGTGATGTTGGCAGCGGGCGATACCTTCCGTGCTGCCGCGGTTGAGCAGTTGCAGGTCTGGGGTGAGCGCAACCGCATTGCGGTGGTGGCCCAGCATACCGGCGCCGATTCCGCCTCGGTGATCTTCGACGCCGTACAGGCCGCCAAGGCGCGTAACATCGATGTGCTGATCGCCGATACCGCTGGCCGCTTGCAGAATAAAGCGCACCTGATGGAAGAACTGAAGAAGATCGTGCGCGTCATGAAAAAACTGGACGAGCAGGCCCCTCATGAGGTTATGCTGACCCTGGATGCCAGCACCGGGCAGAACGCGGTCAATCAGGCGAAATTATTTAATGAAGCCGTAGGTTTAACCGGTATTACGCTGACTAAACTGGATGGTACCGCCAAAGGCGGGGTGATTTTCTCCATCGCCGATCAGTTCGGTATCCCGATCCGTTATATCGGCGTTGGTGAAGGCATTGAAGATTTGCGGCCGTTTAAGGCTGACGATTTTATTGAGGCACTTTTTGCCCGAGAGGATTAATACGGATGATTCGCTTTGAACAGGTCAGTAAAGCTTATCTGGGCGGACGGCAGGCGCTGCAAGGGGTAGATTTCCATCTGCGCCCGGCGGAGATGGCGTTTCTGACCGGCCATTCCGGCGCGGGGAAAAGTACCCTGCTGAAACTGATTTGTGGTATCGAACGGCCGAGCGCGGGGCATATCTGGTTCGGCGGGCATGATATCAGCCGCTTGAAAAGCCGCGAAGTGCCCTTCCTGCGCCGCCAGATCGGCATGATTTTTCAGGATCACCATTTGCTGCTGGATCGCACCGTGTACGACAACGTGGCGATGCCGCTGGTGATCGCCGGTGCCAGTACCGAAGACATTCGCCGCCGCGTGTCGGCTGCGCTGGATAAGGTTGGGCTGCTGGATAAAGCGAAGAACTTCCCGATCCAGCTTTCTGGCGGCGAGCAGCAGCGCGTCGGCATTGCCCGCGCGGTGGTGAACAAACCCGCCGTTCTGCTGGCGGATGAACCAACCGGTAACCTGGATGATGCGCTGTCGGAAGGCATTTTGCGCCTGTTTGAAGAATTTAACCGCGTTGGGGTCACGGTACTGATGGCCACCCACGACACCGGGCTGATTGCGCGCCGCAACTACCGCATCCTGACGCTGAGCCAAGGCCGCATGGCAGGAGGAGTGCATCATGGCGAATAACGCAAAAACGGCCAAGAGCAAGGCACTGCGCGGCGGCTGGCGCGAACAGTGGCGCTACGCCTGGATGAACGCCATCGCGGATATGCTGCGCCAACCCTTGGCAACGCTGCTGACGGTGATGGTGATCGCCATCTCCCTGACGTTACCCAGCGTCTGTTACATCGTGTGGAAAAACGTCAGCACGGCAGCCACCCAGTGGTATCCAACGCCGCAGTTGACGGTCTATCTGGATAAATCCCTTGATGATGACGCGGCGGTGAAAGTGCTGGACGCCATCAAGGCGGAAGCGGGCGTGGAGAAGGTGAATTACCTGTCGCGTGAAGAAGCGCGCGGTGAATTCCGCAACTGGTCCGGTTTTGGCGGTGCGCTGGACATGCTGGAAGAGAACCCGCTGCCCGCGGTGGCTATTATCACGCCGAAGATGAGTTTCCAGAGCTCCGATACGCTCAATACCCTGCGCGATCGCGTCGCAGCGGTACACGGTGTGGACGACGTGCGGATGGACGACAGCTGGTTTGCCCGCTTGGCGGCGCTGACCGGTTTGGTGGGCCAGGTAGCGGCGATGATCGGCGTGCTGATGATCGTGGCAGTGTTCCTGGTGATTGGTAACAGCGTGCGTCTGAGCATCTTCAGCCGCCGCGATACCATCAACGTGATGAAACTGATTGGCGCGACCGATGGCTTTATTCTGCGCCCGTTCCTGAACGGCGGTGCGATGCTCGGTTTCTTTGGTGCCCTGTTCTCGCTGATCCTGTCTGGGGCGCTGGTGTGGAAGCTGGAATCGGTGGTCACCAGCGTGGCAAAAGTGTTTGGCACCACCTTTACCCTGCATGGTCTCGGCTGGGATGAAGCCCTGTTGTTACTGCTGATTGCCGCCATGATTGGCTGGGTTGCCGCCTGGTTGGCCACAGTGCAACATTTACGCCGATTTACACCACAATAAATGATTTTTTGATATACTCTTCTCCTGCTGCGTCCCACCGTGTTGCGGGAGAAGAGCACTCAAACAGCAAGTTATCCAGCCTCTTTTCAATAACGCACAAATTTCCTATTATTCTGAGCTTTCGTCACGTATTGTCATTAGCGTTGCGAGCGAAAAATACGGAACTTATAGGGTAGAACACGGTCGAAAATGGCAGCAAATGTTAAGGTGCCCGGCGTGTGGAACCGCTTTTGCAACAGCAATAGCCATAAGATCAATAACTCCCCCGCCGTAAAATCATCTGCATGATCTGTTTTATCAAGAGAGGGTTTTGAATGACCAAAGAAATGCAAACTTTAGCCTTAGTCCCACAGGGCAGCTTGGAAGCCTATCTGCGGGCAGCCAACACCTATCCGATGCTGACGGCAGAGGAAGAGCGGGAATTGGCTGAACGGCTGCATTATCAGGGCGATCTGGAAGCAGCTAAGTTGCTCATCCTGTCCCACCTGCGCTTTGTTGCTCATATTGCCCGTAACTATTCAGGATATGGGTTGCCGCAGGCAGATCTGATCCAGGAAGGGAATATCGGCCTGATGAAGGCGGTGCGCCGCTTCAATCCAGAAGTGGGTGTGCGCCTGGTGTCCTTTGCCGTGCACTGGATCAAGGCAGAAATTCACGAATACGTGCTGCGTAACTGGCGCATTGTCAAAGTGGCCACGACCAAGGCACAGCGCAAGCTGTTCTTTAACCTGCGCAAAAACAAGCAGCGTCTGGGCTGGTTCAACCAGGACGAAGTGGAACTGGTGGCGCGTGAACTGGGTGTAACCAGTAAAGACGTGCGCGAGATGGAATCCCGCATGGCCGCACAGGATATGACCTTTGACCCAACGCCGGAAGACGAAGGGCGTGATGGTCAGGCAATGGCGCCGGTGCTGTATTTGCAGGATAAAAGCTCAGACTTTGCCGAAGGCATTGAGGAAGATAACTGGGAAAGCAGTGCCGCAGACAAACTGGCCTTCGCGCTGGAAGGTCTGGACGAGCGCAGCCAGCATATCATCCGCGCCCGCTGGCTGGACGATGACAACAAGTCCACGTTGCAGGAACTGGCCGATCAGTACGGTGTTTCCGCCGAACGTGTGCGCCAGCTTGAAAAGAACGCCATGAAGAAGCTGAAGATGGCGATCGAAGCGTAATTCTGCTCAGCGCATTGCAAAAGCCCGGTCTGTGTTAACAGCCGGGCTTTTCTGTTTCTGGCGTTTATTTGGCTACTGCAGCAAACTCCGGTGCCGGGCAGTTATAGCCAAATCGGCTTGACCAGTCGTATTGAGCCCCTGTTTTGGTGTAACGCTGATACAGCGCCCGCCCGGTTTTGGCATCACGCGCTATCACCCAGCTTGCGGCGTTGCACAGCACGGCGGCGTAGGCTTGGCTTTTTGGTGGCAAGAGATCGGCCGCAAGCTGTGCCAGCGCCACGGCCTGCCAGCGATAGTGCAGGAAACGGTTATCCGCCGCCGGTAGAGATTTGGCAGCACGCACCGCCTCAGCGGCGCTGATCCAACTCTTGTGTTTTAGCTCGCGGGTATCAAAGGCATCCCCAAGATAGGAGTAGCCCGCGCCGTAAATGGCGTAATCTGGCGTCATTTCGTAGCCGGTGAATTCCAGCCCTTGCTCGCGCAGTAACGCCGCCGCCTGATAGTAAGCTTTGGCGCGAGTGGTTTTGTCGCCGGTTTTATCCTGCGCCACTTTCAAATGTTCGGCAAATTCCTGCGCAGCTTGGCCATAGTTCGGAATGGCGAAGTAATTTACCGCTTCCTGATAACGCCCGGCGCGCATCATCCGCCGTGCCAGCAGTTCGCGCAACTGTACTTCCGGCGTGAGCTGCTGGCCATTGTACTCATCAGGCTTAACCGGTTTCAGCGGCGTGGTGGGCGCAGGGGCATGTTTATCGACAAAGCCTTTCAACTCATCAATGGTCAGCACCCGCTCGGCGATATCGGCGACGTCTGCCCAGTAATTCTCTTTACCACGGTACATCAACTCCATCGCTTGCAGGTAATCACCCCGGTTCAGCGCCAGAATGGCCTGTTCACCGGCCACCCGGCACTCGGGGATGATCATCTCATTGGCGAAATCCCCATCATATTGTGGCCCCCAGCTTTCGTCAGAAGGGAACGCCGCTGCGGCTTTGGCATAGGCGGCGGTGGCGGCCTTGACGTTGCCGTCACGCAGCGCCATCTTGGCGCGCAACCACCAGGCCAAACCACTGTCCCCGGCGTTTTTCAGCAGGCTAGCGGCCATCGGGTAGTTCCCGGAACGATAGGCCAATGCCGCCAATCGATCGCTACCGGCAAAACCGCTTTGTACCGATTCATTGAGCAGCGCCAGGATCGGGTCAATGACCTGCTTGGTGTTGTCGTATGGTTGCACGTTAGCGCTGCGGGCGAACAGTTCGATGGTGACCAGTTGCTGGACCAGCGGATCGTGAATCGCCTGCTTGAGCGCTTCCAGATGGTTCGGGTTGACCAGATAGCTGGAGATATATTGCAATGACAAACCGCCATCGCTATCACCCTGTGCCGCCTGTTGTGCATATAACTGTACCGCAGCGGTCATCTCGCCCTGCCACAGGTGAATTCGCGCCTGCTGGCCCAGGCTGCTCAATGCCAGCTGATCGGGGTCGGCCTCGCCGTTTTTCACTTGGTCGATCACCTGCTGGAAAGCTGCAATAGCCTTATCAAGCTGCGCTTTCTCTGGATGTTTCACCAGCGGAGTGGCTGAGCCGTCGACGTTTTCCGGCGTGCCATGGTCATTCATCCATAGCCGCCCGAGCGAGTATTGTGCCCGTAGCCCCCAATCGCCCCGATCGGCCGCTGGCAGCGCCAGAACCTGCTGGAAGTATTCGGCTGCACGGGGATCTTCCGCCGCAAAAGCTACCGCGCCCAGGGTGTACAGATGCGCTGCGGTGGAGAGCGCTTGTGCGTCAACTGCACTGGCTTGCTCAACGGTCTTACTGGCGCGCATTTGGTTGATTGCCTGCTCCTGAGGCGATTGCGGCATCGGTTTTGGCGGCGCTTCCGGTGCAGGCTCTTTCCACAGCGGCAATTGTTTGTCTACCGCGACCAAGCGGCTGGTTTCGAAAGCGAAATTACCTTCTGGCATATACAGCAGGGTGCTGTTGCGATTGAGCAGTAAGCGGTTGGGGAAATCCGGCCCGCAGGCTTGGCCGCTCAAAGGAATAGCTAACGCAGCGGCAATCAGGGATACGAGCGGAAGAGTGCGCAAATCATGGGACGACATAAGTGCCTCCTGGCGTGATCTGTTGGCAGCGTAGCCAGCCTAATGGGCGTGATTGCCCGGCGCGTAGCTGATCGCCGCTGATGCGGATAAAGTGTTGTTGCTGTGCCGTGGTTTCCAGCCGGTAATTAGCCACCGCATCGGCCGCCAGGCAACGACTGGCGTTAATGACGATCTCGCGTGGGAGCGGGGCATCTACCGGCCCATCATTCTGAATAAGCAGATCATACAACCCATTTTGCTGTGGCAGAAATTTTACCTGCCAACTGACGGTAAGCGGTTGGTTACCGATCACTGCTCGCAGCGTGGCGAGTGACCAGGCGCGGCGATCGCCCTCCAGCGGCAGGCGGAACCAGATGATACCGCGCAATCGTGGTGGGTTGAGCGTGGCAAGCTGGTGCAGAAAATCGGCCACCTGCTGGGGCGCAACGGTGAGTTCCTGCGTGCTGCCCGCCACGCGTACAGAAGCCTCGCTTTCCACCTGTGCGCCCTGGGCGTCAACATCCACCAGGCCCATACCGTAAGCGGGCAGCGCCACGCGGAAGGGTTTGCGGCTTGTGCGGGCATACTGGCTGACCCAGCGCAGGGCCAGCGGGCCATCGAACAAGCCCTGCTCTGGGGATAACACCGCATGCACTTGTAGCACCGAGCTGTCGGCCTGCTGTAACACATCGGGTAACGCCGGAGAACCGATCCAGGCGGGCAGAGCGGTGATCCCCAGCTGTAACGAGGCAGGAAGCTGCTGGCGCAGTTGCTGTAGAAAATGCCGGTATTCCGGCAGCCGCGCGGTAGCGGCATCGTGATCGATCTCCACGCCGATGACCGGCAACCCGGCGGCCTGCCAGCGTTGCAACTGTTGCAACAGGCGTTGGCGGATTGCCGCTTCATCCAGCTGCTTCAATTGCCCATCCAAGCGCACCACCAGCCACAGCGGGCGGCCATCCTGCTTCAGCAGTGGCATATTGACCTGGATCTCGCGGTAGCCTTCACGCGGATGCACTTGCAGGCCCAGAACGCGCAGGGTAGAGAACAGCTCACGGCTGGCAGCCAGCGCGTTGGCATGTTGTGGCGTCCAGACTCTTTGCCACAGATAAACCTGCTGATCCCAGGCAGGATGCAGCCGCAATGCCTGATAGCGGCCAGCTAACCCCGCGGCTAGCGCCAGCAACAGTAGGGTTGCCAAGGCGGGCCAACGCTTCATTTCTGCCAGAGATCGCCCTGTGCGGAGAAGCCACAGGCACGCATAAAGTTCTCTACTTCACCGCGCTCACGTGGGGTTAACCCGGCGGTGGAGAGCTGCCAGCGTAACGCCTGCGGCAGCTGGCGCTGGGCATCCTGTACCAGATACAGCCCAACGCCACGGCGGCGTGTCACTTCACGCACCATCAGATCGTGCAGTTGCGCGCTGTCGTTCAACAGCTCAATTTTTACCGCCCCCAGCAGGCGCTCATTAAACCGTGCGGCGAACAGTGCTTTACCATCTTGCAGCCAGGCTTGCCACTCTGCCGGTTGCTGGTGTGGCCAGATTTTGCCAAGGTCAATCAGGTCTTGCGCGGATAACGTGGTTAGTCGCTCAATGGTCAGTTTCATGCAAAATTTCCACCCGAATAGAGAGTTTGGACAGTGTAATAGATCTTGTTCAGAGCGTTGTGTAAGTTTTTCTGTACGACGACTGCGTAAAATGTTTTTTGCAGCCAGCATTTTCCGAGTAAAAAATTAGTTACTGGCTTGTTAACTAGCACAATGCGCTGTGCCATATCTAATCTAGCGTAGAATTAATCCAGATTTTATTCTGTTTACACCGCTTGTTTCTGAGCATGAGAGTTGATTTGCAGAAGAAAATTCCTGTTTAATGGCATGAAAAGTAAAGTCTTATTAGAAAATATTGTCGAGAATACACCTAAATCATTATTACTTATAGATAAAAGCCGTATACCCTGCATACCTTAAGCCGCTCACGCATTTGCTGCCTGGCTGCAGTTTCGGGCAATAAAGGGTATACATTGAGCTAGGTGCGGCAAACACCACGGGCAAACTCACAACGATAGATGGGGATTATGCGGATGAAATTAACAAAGGGTAAAGCGCTGCTGGCTGGTTGTATCGCGATGGCCATGGGCCATGTCGCGATGGCGAAAGACATCAAAGTGGCGATCGTGGGTGCGATGTCTGGCCCGGTGGCGCAGTACGGTGATATGGAGTTCACCGGCGCACGTCAGGCGATTGCCGACATCAACGCTAAAGGCGGCATCAAAGGGGATAAGCTGGTTGGCGTAGAATACGACGATGCTTGTGACCCGAAACAGGCAGTTGCGGTGGCTAACAAGGTGATCAACGACGGTATCCGTTATGTGATCGGCCATCTGTGCTCCTCTTCAACCCAGCCTGCGTCAGATATCTATGAAGACGAGGGGCTGATCATGATTACCCCGGCGGCGACCAACGCCGATCTGACCACCCGTGGTTACAAAATGATCATGCGCACCACCGGCCTGGATTCCGATCAGGGCCCAACCGCGGCGAAATACATCCTCAACGATATTAAACCGAAGCGCATTGCCGTGGTGCACGACAAGCAGCAATACGGTGAAGGTTTGGCGCGCTCGGTGCGCGACAGCCTGAAAAAGCAGGGCACCGAAGTGGTGATGTTTGAAGGCGTTACCGCCGGTGACAAAGATTTCTCTACTCTGGTGGCGCGCCTGAAGAAAGAGAACGTTGATTTCGTCTACTTTGGTGGTTACTACCCAGAGATGGGGCAGATCCTGCGCCAAGCCAAGCAGGCTGGCCTGACTACCCGCTTTATGGGGCCGGAAGGCGTAGGTAACTCTTCGCTGTCTAACATCGCCGGTGCTGCGTCTGAAGGCATGCTGGTGACCCTGCCGAAACGCTACGATCAGGTTCCTGCCAACCAGCCGATTGTTGATGCGCTGAAGGGCAAGAAACTGGATCCAACCGGGCCATTCGTCTGGACCACCTACGCCGCGTTGCAATCGCTGGTGACCGGGATGGAGCGCAGCGGCAGCCAGGAGCCTGCGGACATCGTCAAAGATCTCAAAACCGGCAAACCGGTGGAAACCGTTATGGGGCCACTGAGCTGGGATGAGAAGGGCGATCTGAAAGGCTTCGAGTTCGGCGTGTTCGAATGGCATGCTGATGGTTCATCAACGCCAATTAAATAAGCCATAATAATATTCAGTATGCCAATGCTTAAGGTGGCGCCCCCTCTCCCTGTGGTAGAGGGCCAGGGTGAGGGGCAATGGCTACGCTAAGATCCCCTCGCCCTAACCCTCTCTTTCTAAAAGGAGAGGGTTAGCCTTAACTGAAATATCTACAAGCCGGGTACTCCCGGTGCCTGCCGTGTTAGCAGGCCGTTGGGCCGATATTTACGGCCGCGACAACACCTTAGAAGGCCAGAGTATGTCAGAGCAGTTTCTCTATTTTCTGCAGCAGATGTTCAACGGTGTCACGTTGGGCAGCACCTATGCATTGATTGCCATCGGTTACACCATGGTTTACGGCATTATTGGCATGATCAACTTCGCCCACGGCGAGGTGTATATGATCGGCAGTTATGTCTCATTTATCGTTATCGCCGCCCTGATGATGATCGGGATCGACGTGGGCTGGCTGCTGATCGGCTGCGCCTTCCTGGTCTCTATCGTGATTGCCAGCGCCTACGGTTGGAGCATTGAGCGCGTGGCCTATAAGCCGGTGCGCAATTCTAAGCGCCTGATCGCGCTGATTTCCGCCATCGGGATGTCGATATTCCTGCAAAACTACGTCAGCCTGACGCAGGGCTCACGCGATGTGGCGCTACCGAGCCTGGTCACCGGCCAGTGGGTGCTCGGCGAAAGCAACGGCTTTGCCGCCACCATCAGCACTATGCAGCTCATCATTTGGATCGTGACCTTCCTCGCCATGCTGGCGTTGACGATGTTTATCCGTTATTCGCGCATGGGCCGCGCTTGCCGCGCCTGTGCAGAAGATTTGAAGATGGCCAGCCTGCTGGGCATCAACACCGATCGGGTGATTTCGCTGACCTTCGTTATCGGTGCCATCATGGCGGCGGTAGCCGGTGTGCTGCTTGGGCAGTTCTACGGCGTGATTAACCCGTACATCGGCTTTATGGCCGGGATGAAGGCCTTCACCGCCGCCGTGCTGGGCGGGATCGGCAGCATTCCGGGGGCGATGATCGGTGGGCTGGTGCTGGGCGTGGCCGAAGCGCTCACTTCGGCTTATTTAAGTACCGAATACAAAGACGTGGTGTCTTTTGCACTGCTGATCGTGGTGTTGCTGGTGATGCCGACCGGCATTCTTGGGCGCCCGGAGGTTGAGAAAGTATGAAACTCGATCTACTTAACGCCATCATTGCCACGGTAGTGCTGTTTATCATGGCGTCCTTCCTGATGGGGATGCAACTGAGCCTCGACGGCACCAAGCTGGTAGTACACGGCGCTGCTGAAGTGCGCTGGATGTGGATTGGCATTGGCTGTGTAGTGGTGTTCTTCTTCCAACTGCTGCGCCCGCTGATGCAGCAGGGGCTGAAAAAAGTCTCAGGCCCTTCGTTCGTTTTACCGAGCTTTGACGGCACCACCACGCGCCAGAAACTGCTGGCGGCAGTGCTCATCATCGCAGCGGTGGTCTGGCCGTTTCTGGTTTCACGCGGCACGGTGGATATCGCCACCCTGACGCTGATCTACGTGATGCTCGGCCTGGGCCTCAACGTGGTGGTCGGCCTTTCTGGCCTGCTGGTGTTGGGCTACGGTGGTTTTTATGCCATTGGCGCTTATACCTATGCGTTGCTGAACCACTATTACGGCCTGGGATTCTGGGAAAGCCTGCCGCTGGCAGGCATGGTGACGGCTGTCTTTGGCTTTATTCTCGGCTTCCCGGTGTTGCGCCTGCGTGGTGACTATCTGGCGATCGTCACGCTCGGTTTCGGTGAGATCGTGCGTATTCTGCTGCTGAACAACACCGAGATCACCGGCGGCCCGAACGGCATCAGCCAGATCCCGAAACCGACCTTCTTCGGTTTGGAGTTTAGCCGCAGCGTGCGTGACGGCGGCTGGGATACCTTTCATAACTTCTTTGGCCTGCAGTACGATCCCGGCGATCGCATCGTATTCCTGTATCTGGTGGCGCTGCTGCTGGTGATCCTGACGCTGTTCGTGATTAACCGCCTGCTGCGCATGCCGCTGGGGCGTGCCTGGGAAGCGTTGCGCGAAGATGAGATCGCCTGCCGATCGCTCGGCCTTAGCCCTGCCAAGATTAAGCTGACCGCTTTCATCATCAGCGCCGCGTTTGCCGGTTTTGCCGGAACGCTGTTCGCGGCGCGCCAAGGTTTTGTCAGCCCGGAATCCTTCACCTTTGTTGAATCGGCCTTTGTGTTGGCGATCGTGGTGCTGGGCGGGATGGGTTCGCAGTTTGCGGTGATCCTGGCGGCGATCCTGCTGGTGGTTTCCCGTGAGCTGATGCGTGATTTGAATGAATACAGCATGTTGCTGCTGGGCGCATTGATGGTATTGATGATGATTTGGCGGCCACAAGGCCTGTTGCCGATGAAGCGGCCACAGCTGAAGCTGAAAGTGGCAGAGATCAAGTCAGCGAAGGGGGAGCAGGCATGAGTACTCAACCTTTACTGGCGGTTGAAGGGCTGTCGATGCGTTTTGGCGGTCTGTTGGCGGTCAACAACGTGGCCCTGAAGCTGAACGAGGGTGAGATCGTTTCGCTGATCGGCCCGAACGGCGCGGGGAAAACCACGGTATTTAACTGCCTGACCGGCTTCTATCGCCCAACCGGCGGCACCATCAAACTGCGCGATCGCCACTTGGAAGGGCTTTCTGGCCAGGTGATTGCGCGCATGGGCGTGGTGCGTACCTTCCAGCATGTGCGATTGTTCCGCGAAATGACGGTGGTGGAAAACCTGCTGGTGGCCCAACATCAGCACCTGAAAAGCGGCGTGTTTGCCGGTTTGCTGAAAACCCCGGCGTTCCGCCGTGCCGAAGCCGATGCGTTGGAGCGGGCGATGGTGTGGCTGGAGCGCGTCGGCCTGTTGGAAATGGCCAACCGTTCGGCGGGTAACCTGGCCTATGGCCAGCAGCGGCGGCTGGAAATTGCCCGCTGCATGGTAACGCGCCCGGAACTGCTGATGCTCGATGAACCGGCGGCAGGCTTGAACCCGAAAGAAACCGACGAGCTGGATCACCTGATCGTGGAACTGCGCAACCAGCATAAGGTGTCGGTATTGCTGATTGAGCACGATATGAAACTGGTGATGGGGATTTCCGATCGCATCTATGTGGTCAATCAGGGAACCCCGTTGGCGCAGGGTACTCCGGCAGAAATCCGTAATAACCCGGATGTGATCCGGGCCTATCTGGGCGAATAAGCATATGTTGTCATTTAATCAGGTTTCCGCCCATTACGGCAAAATCCAGGCGCTGCATCAGGTCAGCCTGAATATTCAACAGGGTGAGATCGTCACCCTGATCGGTGCCAACGGTGCCGGTAAAACCACGCTGCTCGGCACACTCTGTGGCGAACCGCGTGCCAGCGAAGGCACCATCCAACTGTTGGATCAGGACATTACCCAGTGGCAGACCGCGCGCATTATGCGTGAGGCTGTGGCGATCGTACCCGAAGGGCGGCGCGTATTTTCCCGCATGACGGTGGAAGAGAATCTGGCGATGGGCGGCTTCTTTGCCACCCGCGATCAGTACCAGCAGCGCATCGAGCGGGTGTTCAGCCTGTTCCCACGCCTGCTGGAACGCCGCAACCAGCGTTCCGGCACCATGTCCGGCGGTGAACAGCAGATGCTGGCGATTGGCCGGGCGCTGATGAGCCAGCCGAAGTTGCTGCTGCTCGACGAGCCTTCGCTCGGGTTGGCACCGATCATCATCCAGCAGATTTTCGACATCATCCAGCAACTGCGCGAAGAGGGGATGACCATCTTCCTGGTGGAGCAAAATGCCAATCAGGCGTTAAAGCTGGCTGATCGTGGTTATGTACTGGAAAACGGCCGCGTGGTGTTGGAAGATACAGGGGCCGCATTGTTAGCAAACGAAGCAGTGAGATCGGCGTATCTGGGCGGTTAATTCGCCAAACACAGGTTGAACTTCACATATAGTGGCGCAATAGATTGTGATTACGCCCCCTCTTCCTTAGGGAGAGGGCCGGGGTGAGGGGCTTGGCACAATGTCATATCCCTCACCTTAACCCTCTCTGCGAAAGAGAGGGTTAAGGTCAGTCTTGGCTCGGTGGTATCAAACAACAGATTGCGCTCATACTTTTAACGATTACGAGAATAACCAATGAAGACAGAAGGACTCCTCGCGCAGCGCATGGTGAAGGTAAAAAGCTCGGCAATCCGTGAATTGCTCAAGCACAGTAAAATGGAAAATGTCATTTCGCTGGCGGGTGGCATTCCCTCTGATGCGCTGTTTGATTTCGAAGGACTGAGTATTGCCACACAGCAGGCGATTACCGAACAGGCTAAAAGTGCTTTTCAGTATGGCTTGACCGAAGGCAGCTACCTGCTGCGTGAACGCATCTGCACCCTGTGTACCGAACGCGGCGTCAGCGCCAAACCGGAAGACGTGCTGGTCACCGCCGGTTCTCAGCAGGCGTTGGATCTGGTGATGCGCGCGGTGGTTAACCCCGGCGATGTGTTTGTGGTGGAGCGCCCAACCTATCTGGCGGCATTGCAGACGCTGGAACTGGCGGAAGCTAACATCATGTCGGTCTCTTCCGACAGCGATGGCATGGTGGTTGAAGAACTGGCGGAACTGCTGAAAACCCAGAAAATCAAAGGGGTGTACGTGGTGCCGAACTTCGGCAACCCGACCGGCCTGACCCTGAGTGCCGCACGCCGTGAGCAACTGGTGAAGCTGGCTGCCGAGCATAATTTCCTGATTGTGGAAGATGACCCGTACGGCGAGCTGCGTTTCACCGACGAGCGCAATGCTACGCTGTATCAGGTTTCACAGCAGCTTCTGGGCCATACCGATAACATTATCTACACCTCGACGTTCTCCAAGATCCTGGCACCGGGCCTGCGCTTGGGTTGGGTTATCCTGCCGCCGTTCCTGCTACACAAGATCGCGATCATCAAGCAGGCGGCCGATCTGCACGCCAGCTCGCTGTCGCAGAGTATTGCGGAGTGCTATCTGGGCCTGAACCGTTTACCGGCACAGATCGAGAAGATCCGCGCGGCCTATAAGCAGAAATGCAGCATTTTGGCCGGGTTGGTGGAAAAAGAGCTGGGTGATGTGATCAGCTTTGATATGCCAAAAGGCGGTATGTTCCTGTGGGCGCGTTTCCGCCAGCCGTTTAACGCCACCGAATGGCTGAAAACCACGCTGGATCAGGGCGTAGTGTTTGTGCCGGGCGAGTATTTCTTCTCCGATAAGCCGGATCACTCCACGTTCCGCCTGTCGTTCGCAACTGCTACCGAGCAGCAGATGCAGGAAGCGGTCGCCCGCCTGCGCCGCGCGCTGTAATCTCTTTGCGGCGGCGTGGAGCATTCCATGCCGCCGACATCAAATTGCCATCTCTTCCATTATCCCTGCTTGTTTAACGAAACCTTGCCGCCAGCGGGCAGCCGGTTATATTTACAGTTGCCTGTGTAGGCACTGCATTTTTTTAATACTCATAGCGGATTAAGGATGGAATGATGACCACGGCCTGGCCTTACCCTCATATTGCTGCTCATCGCGGCGGTGGTTCCTTGGCACCGGAAAATACCCTGGCGGCGATCGATGTCGGCGCACGTCACGGCCACAAGATGATCGAGTTCGACGCCAAACTGGCGCAGGACGGGCAGATCTTCCTACTGCATGACGATACGCTCGATCGCACCAGCAACGGCTGGGGCGTAGCGGGCGATCTGCCGTGGGAAAAGCTGGAGCAGTTGGACGCCGGTAACTGGTATAGCGCGGCATTCAAGGGTGAACGCCTGCCGCTGTTGGCGGAAGTGGCTGAGCGTTGTAAACAGCATGGTCTGATGGCCAATATCGAAATCAAACCGACGCTGGGCGTGGAAGACGAAACCGGCCGCGAGGTAGCCTTGGCGGCGCGTCTGCTATGGCAAGGGCAAACCGACCCGCTGCTGTCTTCATTTTCCATTGAAGCACTGGCAGCGGCGCAGAGCGCGGTGCCGGAACTGCCACGCGGCCTGCTGCTGGATGAGTGGGATGACCATTGGCGCGAACTGACCGAACGGCTGGAATGTGTTTCGATACATCTCAATCACAACGTGCTGACCGCCGAGCGGGTAAACATGCTGAAAGACGCCGGGCTGCGTATTCTGGTGTATACCGTCAACAGCCCTGAGCGCGCGCGTTTATTGTTGAACTGGGGCGTTGACTGTATTTGTACCGACCGGATAGATTTAATAGGCCCGGGTTTTTAATGGTTAATGGGGCACCGTTTGCTGTGCCCAGCAATAATCCGTCGGCGCTCATTAAATCTTGCGACGTCAGCCCCTTTGCCGCCGCGCCACCGGAAGGGATGCGATGTCTGCTTTTATTTTTTCACTGTGGCACCAGATAGTGTTGTCTTTGCCATTATTTGTGCTGATCGTACTGGGATATGGTCTGATCCGCTGGGGTAAATGGCCTGCCAGTATCACCGACGGCCTGACTCGCTTCGTGTTTTCTCTCGCTCTGCCCGCCATGCTGTTCCGCATGATGTGTGATTTCTCGCAACGCCCAGCGGTGGATGCCCGGTTGCTGATCGCCTTCTTTGGCAGTTGCCTGATCGTCTTTGTCATCGGCCGTATTACGGCTAAGCGAGTATTCAAGCTGGACGGGGTGTCCGGTTCGGTGTTCGCGCTGGGCGGCATTTTTTCTAATAACGTGATGCTTGGTCTGCCGATCGCCAGCGTGATGCTTGGGGAAGCGGCAATTCCGTCGGTGGCTTTGGTGCTGGTGTTCAACGGCCTGATCCTGTGGACGCTGGTGACCATCTCTATCGAATGGGCGCGCAATGGTTCACCCACGTTGCACGGTTTTATCAAGACGGCACGCAGCGTGCTGACTAACCCGCTGATTATCGGCATCCTCTCCGGCACGCTGTTCAGTCTGACCGGGTTGCCGTTGCCGGTGTTTGTCGATCAACCGGTCAGTATGCTCGGCCAGGTGGCGGCACCGCTGTCGCTGGTGGTGCTCGGTATGGGCTTGGCGGAATATCCGATCAGTGAAGGCTGGAAACTGAGCAGCGCTATCTGCTTCCTCAAACTGTTGGTGCAGCCAATGGTGATCTGGCTGCTGGCCTGGGCGATGGATTTACCGCCGATGGAAACTCACGTGGTGGTATTGCTGGGTTCCATGGCCGTGGGCGTGAACGTTTACCTGATGTCACGCCAGTTCAACGTGCTTACCGGCCCAGCCGCCACCAGCCTGGTGATGTCCACCGCGCTGGCGGCGATCACCACACCGTTGATTCTCACCATTATGGGCGTGCGGGTGTAGTCAGTGGCTACAATAGAACAGCCCAGCGGTACGATATCGCACGACGGGCTGTTTTTTGTACAGATGTCAACCACCTTTCCGTCACGCCATTTCCCGCCTTCCGCTACAATCGCCTTTTCCGATCTTTTAGGGTGAATTTGACGTGTGGCTTCTGGTTATTACCACCATTTTATGGGCATTTTCTTTCAGCCTGATAGGCGAGTATCTGGCTGGCCATGTCGATAGCTGGTTCTCGGTGCTGATCCGCGTCGGGTTGGCGGCATTGGTGTTCCTGCCGTTCCTGCGCTGGCGCAATATCCCACTGAAAGTGATCCTGCTGTATATGCTGGTGGGGGCGTGCCAGCTTGGCATTATGTACCTGTTTAGCTTCCGGGCTTTTTTGTACCTGACGGTGCAGGAATTCCTGCTGTTCACCGTGCTGACGCCGCTGTATATCACGCTGATCTATGACCTGATCAGCCGCCGACGCCTACGTTGGGGCTATGTGTTCAGCGCGCTGCTGGCGGTGCTGGGCGCGGCGATCATCCGTTATCACCAGTTGAGTGAGCATTTCTGGTTTGGGCTGCTGCTGGTACAGGCGGCGAATATCAGCTTTGCCATCGGCATGGTGGGCTATAAACGGCTGATGGAAGTGCATCCGCTGCCGCAGCATACGGCGTTTTCCTGGTTCTATCTGGGGGCGCTGGCGGTGGCCGCGATCGCCTGGTGCCTGTGGGGCAACCCGCACCAACTGCCGACCACCAACCTGCAATGGGGCATTCTGGTGTGGCTGGGCGTGGTGGCTTCCGGGCTGGGTTACTTTATGTGGAACTACGGCGCAACGCAGGTGGATGCTGGCACTCTCGGCATTATGAACAATATGCATGTGCCCGCCGGGCTGCTGGTTAATCTGGCGATCTGGCAGCAGCAACCGCACTGGACCAGCTTTATCATCGGCGGCGCGGTGATTGTAGCTTCGTTGTGGGTACATCGCCGCTGGGTGGCTCCGCAGGCCACCCAGTGATCGCTTAAACCTGTGGTGCTGGCGGTTTGATATTGGCAAAGCCAGCACCGGGGCGCGCGGCATCGCGCACAAACGGCAGATGATCGCAGGCGTGTTGGCGGGCGGAGCGGATAAAGGCTTCGATCACCGCCTGGCGCTGTTCGCCGTCGCGCACGGCGGCATACAACCGGCTCCACAGGCCATCGCCCAGGGTTTTGGTTACCACCAGGCCCTGGCGTTCAAAACTTTCCACCACCCAGTGCGGCAACGCGGCGATCCCCATCCTGGCCGACACCATCTGAATCAGTAACAGCGTGTTATCCACACTCTTCAACGTTGGGCTGACGCCTGCCGGTTGCAGAAAATGCCGCCAGATATCCAGCCGCTGGCGCTGCACCGGGTAAATCATCAGCGTTTCATCGCACAAATCTTCCGGCTCAATGTGCGGTTTGTTGGCCAGCGGATGATCGGGCGCCAGCACCAGCCGCACTTCAAAATCGAACATTGGCGAATAGTGCAGCCCGCTGCGCGGCAGGATATCGGAAGTGAGCACCACATCCAGTTCACCTTGCTGCAAGGCCGGTTGCGGATCGAAAGTGACACCGGATTTGAAATCCATCACCACCTGCGGCCAGCTCTGGTGGAAGTTGTCCAGCGCCGGAGTGAGCCACTGGATGCAACTGTGGCACTCGATGGCAATGCGCAGCGTGGCCTGATGCGGTTCGTGGCACGCCTGTAGCGCCTGCTGGATCTGCGGCAACACTCGTTCTGCCAACTGCAACAGGATCTCGCCCTGTGCGCTAAAGCGCAGCGGCTGGCTTTTACGAACGAACAGCTTAAAGCCCAGACGCTGTTCCAAATCGCTGAACTGATGCGAAAGCGCAGATTGTGTCTGATGAAGTTGCGCGGCGGCGGCGGCCAGCGAGCCGGTATTACGCAATGCCTGCAGCGTCCTTAGGTGTTTCAGTTCGATCATGAGAGTCCTTCACAGTGACAGTGAATATATTGCGCTTGTGGTTGATACAGTACCTGCGGATTATAGATGTGTAAACATCTGGACGGCTAAATGGGAAATATGACGATGACAATTCTGAATCACACTCTGGGTTTTCCACGCGTTGGTCTGCGTCGTGAACTGAAAAAAGCGCAAGAAAGTTACTGGGCAGGCAATTCAACGCAGGAAGAACTGCTGGCGGTTGGCCGCGAGCTGCGGGCTCGCCACTGGCAACAACAACAGCAAGCCGGGGTGGATTTGGTGCCGGTTGGCGATTTCGCCTGGTACGATCACGTGCTGACCACCAGCCTGCTGCTGGGCAACGTCCCGGCACGTCACCAGAATAAAGAGGGTTCCATCGACTTGGATACGCTGTTCCGCATCGGCCGTGGCCGCGCACCGACCGGTGAACCGGCGGCAGCGGCAGAAATGACCAAATGGTTTAACACCAACTATCACTACATGGTGCCTGAGTTTACTCAAGGCCAGCAGTTCACACTGAGCTGGACCCAACTGCTGGAGGAAGTTGACGAAGCGCTGGCGCTGGGCCACCAGGTCAAACCGGTGCTGCTGGGGCCGGTAACCTATCTGTGGCTGGGCAAAGTGAAAGGCGAAGCGTTCGATCGCCTGTCGCTGCTGAACGATATTCTGCCGGTGTATCAGCAAGTGCTGGCGGAACTGGCCAAACGCGGTATTGAGTGGGTGCAGATCGACGAACCCGCGTTGGTGCTGGAATTGCCGCAGGTCTGGCTGGACGCCTTTAAACCGGCTTACGCGGCGCTGCAAGGTCAGGTTAAGCTGCTGCTGACCACCTATTTTGACAGTGTGGGCCACAACCTCGACACCATTCGTGCTTTGCCGGTGCAAGGGCTGCATGTGGATCTGGTGGCAGGTCATGATGATATTGCCGCACTGCACAACGCACTGCCAAAAGAGTGGCTGCTGTCGCTGGGAGTGATCAATGGCCGCAACGTGTGGCGTGCCGATCTGAGCAACTGGTTTACCCGCCTGCAACCACTGGTCAACAGCCGCCCGCTGTGGATTGCCAGTTCTTGTTCGCTGCTGCACAGCCCGATCGATCTCAGCGTGGAAACTCGTCTGGATGAAGAGGTGAAAAGCTGGTTTGCCTTTGCTTTGCAGAAATGTGCGGAACTGGCGTTGCTGAGTGGAGCTTTGAATGCACCAGGGGCCGACAAGCAGGCGGAACTGGACGCTTACAGCGCGCCGATCCGCGCCCGCCGCCAGTCCAGCCGCGTGCATAATGCGCAGGTGGAACAGCGCCTTGCCGCCATCACCGCCAAAGATAGTGAGCGCCAGCGCCCATATCAGCAGCGTGCTCAGGCCCAGCGCGATCGTTTCAATCTGCCAGCCTGGCCGACCACCACCATCGGCTCCTTCCCACAAACCACCGAGATCCGCGGCCTGCGTCTCGATTTCAAACAGGGCCGCCTGGACGGTAAAAATTACCGCACCAGCATTGGTGAACACATCAAGCAGGCGATCGCTGAACAGGAACGTTTAGGCTTGGACGTGCTGGTACACGGCGAAGCCGAGCGTAACGACATGGTGGAATATTTCGGCGAAAACCTCGACGGCTTTGTGTTCACGCAAAACGGCTGGGTGCAGAGCTACGGTTCCCGCTGTGTGAAACCGCCGGTGATTATCGGTGATATCAGCCGCCCGCAGGCGATTACCGTCGAGTGGGCCAAGTTTGCCCAGTCGCTGACCAGCAAACCGGTAAAAGGCATGTTGACCGGCCCGGTGACCATTCTTTGCTGGTCGTTCCCGCGTGAAGACGTGACTCGTGAAGTGATTGCCAAACAGATCGCACTGGCACTGCGTGACGAAGTGGCCGATTTGGAGCAAGCCGGTATCGGCATCATCCAGATCGACGAACCGGCATTGCGTGAAGGTTTGCCGCTGCGCCGCTCGGATTGGGCTGCCTATCTGAACTGGGCGGTGGATGCCTTTAAACTGAACGCCGCAGTGGCGCAGGATGACACCCAGATCCACACCCACATGTGTTACTGCGAGTTCAACGACATCATGGATTCGATCGCAGCGCTGGATGCGGATGTGATCACTATCGAAACCTCACGTTCCGATATGGATCTGCTGGAGGCCTTCAAAGAGTTCGAATACCCGAACGAGATGGGGCCGGGCGTGTACGACATCCATTCGCCGAACGTGCCTAGCGTGGAGTGGATCGAAGCGCTGCTGCGCAAAGCGGCGCAGAACATCCCGGCAGAGCGTCTGTGGGTTAACCCGGACTGCGGCCTGAAAACCCGTGGCTGGCCGGAAACCCGTCAGTCACTGGCCAACATGGTGCTGGCGGCTCAGCGGCTGCGTGAGCAGCAGGTGTAACCTCAATGCTTTATTAGAGACATCTTTCCAAGGGCGCTTCGGCGCTCTTCAGACTGCTGACAAAGTCGGTTATTAGGGAGAGCATGCCGGAGGGGTCGTAGCGGCGTAAGCCGCCGGAGCGCCCCTCGGTGCGCTAGGCCCGGGTATCCCAGGCTTAAAGACCACTTTGTCATCAACCTCAAGGCCGCTGCTGCGCCCTTTTGCTATTCGGAGCGTGTTAGCGTACTGCCGGGCCAAATGCTTTGGATCTGCTGCATCAATGCCGTGCTTAATGCGGCAATATCTTCTGCCGCTGTGCCATGCATGGCTTCCATCACAATCAGGGCCTGCGTAGTGTTTACCGAAACCGCCGACTCACCGCTTTGCCGATGCGTCCAGCGCCGGGCGTGTGCGTGGTCGGCGGCGTCGGCAAAGATCACCTCACCGGGGGCCGGACTTTCGGTGGTACCAGAAAAGGTGTGGTAAATCTCATGGCCTATGGCCAGCCTAACTTGAAGGTCTCCGCTGATTTTTTGCCGATCAAAAACCGCAATCGGAATGGCAAATGCCAGTGACAGGGCATTGCACAGATCGATTAATGGGAAAATGGCAGGCAGTGAACCCTCTTTGCGCCAGCGGCGCAGCAGGGATTCCGCCGCACAGCGGTACTGCGTGGGTTTAAGCCCCATATTGACGAAGGCGCGCCGCCAGGCTTGGATCTCCACCAAGTCGCTTTCGGTGCCGCCGCGCAATCTGACTGCGGCCCGGCGGTTGAAATCTGCCACCGCTTGGCTGACATCCGTCTGCTGATCGACACTGTCAATCAGCAGGCAACAAGAAACTAAGGTGGGAAAAGCCGATCTGATACTGCTGGCGTAAGTAAAGTTCATGGTTCACCGGAAATGAGGTTGAGGTCAGTGGCGCTACTGTGGCCTCTATAACCCGCGGCGTCTTGAACGAAATTGCAGCCGATTAACGGCGACGTTTATGATTGGCGTAGGTACCGGGGGATACGCCTAGCACCCGGCTGAATTGCCGGGTCATATGGCTTTGATCGGCAAAACCTGCCGCGGCGGCGCTCTCTGCCAACGGTGTGCCTGCTGCAATCAATCGCCGTGCCAGCTGGATGCGGCGTTGGATCTGGTAAGCATGTGGCGTGATGCCGGTGGCGCGCTGGAAACTGCGTAACAGTTGAAAGCGGTTTATGCCGCAAAGCTGTGCCAGTTCGGCCAGAGTCACCGGGCTGGCCGGGTCATCGTCAAGGCGTTCCCTGGCGAGCCGAATGGGTGGGGTGGTTTCCTTGGGCTCACTGACGTGGAGCAACCGCGCCAGCAGGAGCAACAGAACCTGTTCCTGCTGGAGATTGTTGTGTGGTGCGCCAGTTATACTATTGAACAGAATACGGAAACTCCCGGCAGCCTTGGTATCGGTAAGCGCCGGGGATGAAAACTCGCAGTGGTGTGCGTTGCCAGCGGCAAGATCGCCGCTGGCGGCGGCTATCACGGCAGGTTCCAGATAGAGCATACGCCATGAACGCGGCTGCTCACCGATCGGGCGGCCATCATGCACCTCGCCAGGGTTGACGGTGATGATGTCGCCTTGCCCGGCTTCTACCTGCCCGCGCCCACTGAGCGATTTCTGTGCCCCATGCTCTATCAGCCCGATACCAAACTGCGCGTGAAAATGTTTAGGATAACTGTGGCGTGAGGTGGCGATCACCGCTTCGATACCCGGTATGCAACAGGCTGGCATGCTGAAAGTCGCCGTCATCTGGAACACTCTTTGCGGTTTGTATCAGGGAAAGTGAATCAGGGGCAAGGGCTGCCCCTGACGATTATTTCACACCTACTACGCCATGCTGGATAAACCAACTGAGCATGCGCTGCCAGCCATCGGCAGAGGCTTCGGCGTGATAGCTTGGGCGGTAATCGGCATGGAACGCATGGCCCGCCTCGGGGTAAACCACGATCTCTGCATCGGCGTTAGCCGCGCGGATCGCTTGGCGCATGCTTTCCACCGTCTCCAGCGGAATGCTGCCATCTTGGCCGCCATACAGGCCAAGCACCGGCGCTGAGAGATGCGTCGCGATATCAACCGGGTGCTTCGGTGAGTTCAGGGTTTTCTCCCCCACCAGTTTGCCATACCAGGCTACGGCGGCTTTCAACTGCGGGTTATGTGCGGCATACAGCCAGGTGATACGCCCGCCCCAGCAGAAACCGGTGATCGCCAGTTTGTTGGCATCGCCGCCGTGACGCGTTGCCCAGTGTGCGGTATGGTCCAGATCCGCCAGCACCTGATTGTCCGGCACTTTGCTGACCAGATTTTGCAGAAGATCGCCGATTTCGCTGTAATCCCTGGCGTCCCCTTGGCGGAAATAGAGCTCCGGGGCAATTGCCAGATAGCCCTGTTTCGCCAGGCGGCGGCACAGATCCTGAATATGTTCATGCACGCCGAAGATCTCCTGCACCACCAGCACCACCGGGAGCGGCCCTGGGTGATCGGCGGGTTTGGCGATATACGCCGGGAGTTCGTCGCCTTGTGAAGGAATAGTGGTTTCCCCGGTATGGATGCCCTGCTCATCGGTCAGAATCGTCGATGTGGCTAACGGCGCCACTGCCGGGGCAAATCCCCCCTGAGCCTGCTTTAGTACTATCTCTTGTTCGGTTTTCATGCGGTCTCCATGCAATCAATGAGAGAAAAGCTCGGGAACGGCTAACTATAGGCAAGATTACCGCGTATTGGCATCTTGTGGGGTATTTTTAGCCATTTGAAGTTGTGACTACCAGACTGCTGACAAAGCCAGATATTAGGGAGAGCGTGCCGCAGGGGTCGTAGCGGCGTAAGCCGCCGGAGCGCCCCTCGGTGCGCTAGGCCCGAGTATCTCGGGCTAAAAAACCACTTTGTCATCAACCTCAAGTCCCATGTTGGGACTCGTCTTTTTACGCCAGCTAAACTTATCCAGTGGGCCAATACGTCGTTTTTGTGTGATTTAATTCACAAAAAATTTGTAATTTAATTTTTTGTTTCTTAATTAATAGTGAATTAATTCACAAAAATGACCGACGATTTTCAGTAGAGTACCTATTTGTTCCTCCCCATAAACAGCATCCAAGAGGAGTCTTCTATGTCTCAATCTGACGTTTTCCATCTCGGCCTCACTAAAAACGACTTGCAGGGAGCAACGCTCGCCATCGTCCCCGGCGATCCGCAGCGCGTAGAGAAGATTGCCAAGCTGATGGAAAATCCGGTGCACTTGGCAACACATCGCGAATTCACTTCATGGCGTGCAGAGCTGGATGGCAAAGCGATCATCGTTTGTTCCACCGGGATCGGTGGCCCATCGACGTCGATCGCGGTTGAAGAACTGGCACAACTGGGCATTCGTACTTTCTTGCGCATTGGCACCACCGGTGCGATCCAAGCCAATATTAATGTGGGGGATGTACTGGTCACCACGGCGGCAGTGCGCCTCGACGGTGCCAGCCTGCACTTTGCACCGCTGGAGTTCCCGGCGGTGGCCGATTTTGCCTGCACCACGGCGCTGGTGGCAGCAGCCAAGGCCTGTGGCGCTACCACCCATATTGGCGTCACCGCTTCTTCCGATACCTTCTACCCAGGCCAGGAGCGTTACGACACTTATTCCGGCCGGGTGGTCAGCCGTTTCCAAGGTTCGATGGCCGAGTGGCAATCTATGGGCGTGATGAACTATGAAATGGAATCCGCTACCCTGCTGACCATGTGTGCCAGCCAGGGCCTGCGTGCCGGGATGGTGGCCGGGGTGATCGTCAACCGCACCCAGCAGGAGATCCCTGACGCGGAAACCATGAAGAAAACTGAAAGCCAGGCCGTGCAGATTGTGGTCGAGGCTGCCCGCCGCCTGCTGTAATCCTTGCCAATCTCGGGCCGTTCAACGGCCCGTTTTTCCATCCCGCAGTAATCTGTTAGGGTAGAGCCCACTTGCGTCATTCTCCCGGCTGTTTTTTCAGGCCGGTATTTGTGATGACATTTCCCCAAGATAATCGCTATGAGGATGTCTATGACCGCTCAGACCCTGCTTCATCCTTCACTGGCCCCGCTTGACGGTGGTATCAACTTCCGCGATCTCGGCGGTAACAGCGTGGCCGATGGCCGCCGCATCAAACGTGGGTTGCTGTTCCGTTCCGGCTCACTCGAGCGCTTAAGTGAAAGCGATTGTGCTTTTCTGGCCGGAGTACCGGTACGTTCGGTGCTTGATTACCGCGATGCTGATGAAGTGCAGGCCAAACCGGATGTGCTGTGGCAAGGGGCCGATTACCACCATTTCCCGGCGAACCCGCTCAGTAGCGAAGTGAATGCCAACCTGGAAAAGCTCACCAACGAAACCTTGGCCGGGTTCAACGCCCAAGCGTTTATGTTGGAACTGTACCGCCGCCTGCCGTTTAACAATGCGGCCTATCGCCAATTGGCACAGTTGCTGATCACGCCTGAACCCGGGGCGATTGTGCAACATTGTGCGGTGGGTAAAGACCGCACCGGGGTCGGTTCGGCGTTGGTACTGCTGGCGCTGGGGGCGGATGAGGACACGGTGGTTGAAGACTATCTGCTGACCGAAACCACGCTGGCGGCTTTCCGCGAGCATATGCTGGAACAACTCTCCGTTCGTTTGAATACGGCCGCGTTGGCGCAGTTTGCCCATGTGTTGAGTGCGCGTGAAGAGTTCCTGATGACGGCGCTGGGCTGCATTCGCGAACAATATGGTACTGCCGATCGCTGGTTGGAAAGCGAATATGGGCTGGGGCAAAGCCAGCGTGAGCAGTTACAGGCGTTTTATCTGGAACAGTAAAAACGGCATGTTTAGCCAGGGTTTAACCAAGGCGGGCTGGCATTGCGTATCCTTGGGGCTGGATTTTTCGTTTAAGGAGCCTGCTATTGAGCCTCAATGATATTGTCCATTGGGTCAGCGACATCGTGCGGCAGCATGAAGGCTGGGCCATTCCGATTATCTTCTTTCTGGCCTTCGGCGAATCACTGGCCTTTCTGTCGCTGTTATTGCCCGCCACGGTTATTTTGCTGGCGTTGGGGGCTTTGATCGGTGAAAGCGGTATTGCTTTCTGGCCGATTTGGGCCGCTGCCGCCGCCGGCGCATTTTTTGGTGACTGGCTCTCCTACTGGGTGGGTTATCACTATCAGGATCGCGTTGCCCATATGTGGCCACTGTCGCGTAATCCGCAATTGCTGGTGCGTGGCCATGCGTTTTTTGAACGCTGGGGCGTGCTGGGCATCTTCTTTGGCCGCTTCTTTGGCCCGCTGCGCGCGGTGGTGCCGCTGGTGGGGGGGATTTGTGCGATGCCGCAAACCTCTTTCCAGATTGCCAATATTACCTCGGCGATGATTTGGGCATTCGGTATTCTCGCACCGGGCGTATATGGCATTAAATGGCTCAGTCAATGGATGGGATAAATCCCTTATATTAGCGTTCCCTGCTGTTGCAGGGGCGTGACAATATTCCCGTATTTATTATGAGTTCACTTTAGGTTACTTATTAAGTATTGCAGGCAGAATGAGAATACGATCACGAATTTGTCTTTAATTTGACTTTTTCACTTCCCTTATTTTTCGAAAATGTTAATTTTTAACCAAGTGGATTGTTACTGTTAATAAACAGGCAAAACCCAAACTTTCTTGACATCAATGTCAGGGGTTTGGGTTTTTTTTTACCCTGATTATTAGGATTACTCCGCTAATGATTAATTAAATTAACCTATATGAGTCATGGAGTATCAGATGAAAATAAAAACATGGTTATTTGCTTCTCTGCTTTCTCTTTCTTTTGCCACCACATCCAATGCGTTTGCGGCTGCGGACGATAGCGTGACGATTTACTTCGCCCGCCATGGGAAAACCATACTCAATACTTATGATCGCGTTCAAGGGTGGTCAGACTCACCGTTGACGGCTCCGGGGCTTGAAACCGCCCGCTATCTTGGTGCCGGTTTAAAAGATATTCCGTTCGACCGTTATTACACCAGCGATGCTGGCCGCCAGCGTGAAACCATGCAGGTGATCCTTAAGGAAATGGGTAAGTCAGACGTTAAAGTAACGGAGCTGCCTGATTTACGCGAAATGTTCTTTGGTGGTTTTGAAGGCCTACCAAACCCTGATATGGCGAACGCCGCTGCCAAGAAGATGGGGATGGCATCTGGGGCAGCAATGTTCCAACAGGCGGGCGAAGGCAAGCTTGATCTTATTTCGATGGTGAATGCCATTAGCCAAAGCGATGAGAAGAAGGAAGCAGAAAATGCCTTGCAGGTAAAAACACGCATGCAGCGTGCATTGCATACCATTGTGCAGGATGCTTTGAAGGAAGGTGACAAGAATGTGTTGGCTGTTTCCTCCGGGTTATCGATGCTGATGATGGTTTCAGATATGACCGACAATCCGAATAAGAATAAGCCACTGGCTAACGCGGCGGTAGTCAAGATTACGTATAAAGACGGGAAATATACGATCGCCGAATTGGGTGATATGAGTTATGTCGCCAAAGGAAAGGAAGCGTTAAATAAAGGCCGTTAATTCCTTAGGTATATAAAACAATAAATAAACGCCAGGGTGATAATATTAAATGCCCTGGTAGGGCTTTCCTATGCCGACTCCAGGGAATAATAATGAAAAACTCTGCTTCATGGTGTTTAATTACGATTGCTTTATTTTCAACGGTTGCTCAAGCCGCCGATGAAAGCGTATTTTCTTCGCCTTTTTTCACTGACAGTAAAGCTGAATTATCGCTGAAGAATTACTGGAAATACCTCAAAGAAGACGCCGCCAACCCGACCACGGTGCACAACGCCTGGGGGCAAGGGGTGGCGCTGGGGTATCAGTCTGGTTATCTGGCTGATACGCTTGGCGTGAACGTCGATTACTACAGTGCGGTAAAGTTGGGGGCCAGTGACTATTTCAATTCGCGCGGGGTGCTGTACAACAACGGCCCCGGCAACAGCAAAGATAACGCGACCGGCTTTAGCAAATTCGGCCAGCGCTATCTCAAACTGAAGGGGGAGGTTGGCGATGCGGCGCTGAATGCGCAGTTCGGCTGGCAAACGCTGCGTAATTATGGCGTGATCTCCAATTCAACCCGGCTTTCACCCACCACTTATCTGGGCTGGTCCGGCGGGGTGGCGAGGGAGGGGTTATCACTGCGCGGGGCCTATGTTGATCGTTCCATGGAGCGCAACTCGCCAGACAGCCTGCGCCTGCAAACCAACGATGGCCGTGAGATTAACCATCTGGCCACCGGCGAACTGGGGTATGAAAATAGCCTGTTCAACGGCCAACTGGCTTACGGTGAATCGCAAAATTATCTGCGCCGCCAGATCCTGCGCGTGGCGCTGAAACCCAATAACAACCTCAGCTTGGGTAGCCAGATTTACACCACTCAGGCGTTGGATGATTACAAAGAAATGGCGTTGAGCAGGCGTAATTTCGATCGTAATGCCAACCACTACGCCTTTGACGCCAAATGGCAGGAGAAGCTCTGGAGCTTCAAACTCGGTATTGCTCACACGCGGGCACCGAAGGCCGACGGCGAGCTTGGGTTTTACCCGCGTCATATGGCGCGAAACTCACGCGGTACTTTTACTTCGATGGCGTATGCCGGTGAAGACTATATGCGAGATGGCGAAACCATGCTGGCGTCGATTGCCGAATACAACATCACGCCTGAATTCACCGCAGGGTTGACCGGCATCTACAGCCAGTTCGGCTACCAGAGTGCGACGGTGCGTACCGGCGAGGTCAATATTTTCGGCCGTTGGGCACCTTCTCATCCGCAGCTAAAAAATCTGACGGTATTTGCCATGGTCGGCCCCGGCTGGTCCTATAAGAACGTGAATAAAACACCGATACTGTCCCAAGGGGATTACCTTACGTCGCACTCTCTGGGGGCTGAGTTTATCGCCGAGTATCGTTTCAAACTGTTTTAGCCCCGCTTTAACTCGCGCGGTGCTGCAACCAGGCACCGCCTCTTCCTGAATAAAAACACGCTGGACATCCATACAGGCTCCCTTTAACGTGGCAGGCAACGTAATGTCATAGGTTATAGGGGGCAGGGTGGAGTCCAGTTTAGTTTACGGTATTGGCGGGGTGGCGATCGGCATGCTGCTGGGTTGGCTGATCGCCAGCCTGCGCCTGCAACAGCACAGCGCCCAGCATGAAACCGATCTGCGCTTGCTGGAACAATCCCTGCAACAGGCGCAGCAGGAAACCGCTACCCGCCAGGAGATGCTGCAACGCCACGAACAGCAACTGCGGCACAACGATCTGGAACTACGTCAGTTACATAGCCAGGTGGCTGCCGGGCAGGAGCGGATGCAACAGCTCAATCACTGGCGCAATGAATGTGAGCAACTGAATCAGGAACTGCGGGCGCAGCGCGAAGTGAACAGTGCTCAGGAGGCGGAACTGCGCGAAGTCACCATTCGCCTGGAAGAAACCCGCATGGCCGCCGAAGAGAAACAGCGGTTGCTGATCAACAGTGAACAACGGCTGACCACTCAATTCGAAAATCTGGCGAATCGCATTTTTGAACACAGTGGCCGCAAGGTAGATGAGCAGAACCAGCAAAGCCTGGATCGCCTGTTGCTACCGCTGCGCGAGCAACTGGACGGTTTCCGCCGCCAGGTGCAAGACAGCTTCGGCCAGGAAGCCCGCGAGCGCCATACGTTGACGCACGAAATCCGTAACCTCCAGCAACTGAACGCGCAGATGGCGCGGGAAGCTCTTAACCTGACCAAAGCGCTGAAAGGCGACAACAAAACCCAAGGCAACTGGGGGGAAGTGGTGTTGAGCCGGGTGCTGGAGGCCTCCGGGCTGCGTGAAGGGCATGAATATGAAACGCAGGTCAACGTACGGTTGGATCATCAAAGCCGCATGCAGCCCGACGTGGTCGTGCGCTTGCCGCAGGGCAAAGATGTGGTGATTGATGCCAAAATGTCGCTGGTAGCTTACGAGCGTTACTTCAATAGTGAAGATGAGTTTGAGCGCGAAGCGGCGCTGAGTGAGCATCTTGCTTCGCTGCGTGGTCATATTCGCTTGTTGGGCCGCAAAGACTATCAGCAACTGCCTGGTCTGCGCTCGCTGGATTATGTGCTGATGTTTATCCCGGTTGAGCCTGCGTTCCTGCTGGCGATAGATCGCGAACCGGAACTGATCAGCGAAGCATTGAAACACAACATTATGCTGGTGAGCCCCACCACGCTGCTGGTGGCGCTGCGTACCATCAGCAATCTGTGGCGTTACGAGCACCAGAGCCAGAACGCCCAGCGCATTGCCGATCGTGCTGCCGGGTTGTATGACAAGATGCGTCTGTTCGTTGACGATATGTCTGCGCTGGGGCAAAGCCTGGACAAGGCCCAGGGTAGCTATCGTCAGGCCATGAGTAAACTGAGCGAAGGCCGTGGTAATCTTATCGGCCGGATTGAAGGCTTCCGCACGCTGGGAGTTGAGGTCAAACGACCCATCCAGCCGTTGCTGGCGCAGCAGGCCAGCGCCCAACATGACGACGATGCCGATGACGAGATCGACGCGTTGCCCGAAATAGAAGACGACGATAGCACCGAAGAACCGCGCTCCGCATCGCAGGGGTGAAAGCCTTTGCAAGGTGGGGTGTTTCGCCGGTTTTCTGGTACACTCCACCACACAAAATTGACTGAATAGCAGGCAGGACAATGGCAGATCAAACGCAGGAAACCACTGATTTCGGTTTTCGCACCGTGGCAAGAGAGGAAAAACAGGCCATGGTGGCCAATGTTTTTCACTCGGTAGCCGCAAAGTATGACGTGATGAACGACCTGATGTCGTTTGGCATCCACCGTATCTGGAAGCGTTTCACCATTGATTGCAGCGGCGTGCGCCGTGGGCAGCGCGTGCTGGATCTGGCGGGTGGAACCGGCGATCTGGCGGCCAAGTTTTCCCGCATGGTGGGTGAGCAAGGGCAGGTGGTGCTGGCGGATATCAACGATTCGATGCTGAAAATGGGGCGTGAGAAACTGCGCGATCTCGGCATCGTCGGTAACATCAATTACGTGCAAGCCAATGCCGAAGCCCTGCCGTTCCCAGACAACTATTTCGATTGCATCACCATCTCCTTTGGCCTGCGCAACGTTACCGATAAAGACAAAGCGCTGCGCTCGATGTACCGCGTGCTGAAACCGGGCGGCCGCCTGCTGGTGCTGGAGTTCTCCAAACCGCTGCTGGAGCCGCTGAGCAAAGCTTATGATGCCTACTCTTTCCACGTGCTGCCAAAAATCGGTGAGCTAGTGGTGAAAGATCCGGACAGCTACCGCTATCTGGCGGAATCGATCCGCATGCACCCCGATCAGGAGACGCTGAAAGGGATGATGGAGAACGCCGGTTTTGAAAACGTCAGCTATTTCAACCTGACCGGTGGCATTGTTGCCCTGCACCGAGGCTTCAAGTTCTGATATGGAAATGCCAATGCTGTTAACCCCGTTACTGACCGGCGTAGTGGAAACTTCGCTCAATAGCCTGCTATTTCGCGATCGCAGCATGAAGGCCGCGCGTCAGCGGCTGGTGGGGAAAGTGTTGCGCATCGAATTGCAGGAACTCAATGCGCCGCTGGTGCTGGTGTTTAGCGAGCAACGGGTCGATGTGCTCGGCCAGTCTGAAGACAGCGCGGATTGCACGGTGCAAACCCGCCTTTCAGTGCTGCTGAAATTGCGCGATCGCCAGCAGCTTTCGCCGCTGATGCGCAGCGGTGAGCTGATCGTCGAAGGCGATATTCAGGTGGTGCAACAGCTGGTGGCGCTGCTCGATCTGGCAGAATGGGATCCGGCGGAATGGTTGGCACCCTATATCGGTGACATCGCCGCGCAAGGGATCAGCCAGATTGTCGGTAAAGGTGCCGAACTGTTTAAATCAGGTTTACAACGCCAGCAGCATTATGTGGCGGAAACCTTGACGGAAGAATGGCGCGTGGCCCCCGGGCCGCTTGAAGTGGTGTGGTTTAACGAAGAGGTTGATGCCGCTGCCCGTAGTGCGGAAGCACTGATTGCCCGAATGGACAAGTTGGAGGGTAAACGATGACCCCTGGCGAACTATGCCGCCTGTATTTGATTATCCGCGTTTTTCTCAGCTACGGCTTGGATGAACTGATCCCTAAAATGCGCCTGACGTGGCCATTGCGTTTTGGCCGCCGCCTGCTGTTCTGGATGCCGAATCGCCATAAAGACATGCCGCTGGGCGAACGTCTGCGTTTGGCGTTGCAGGAACTGGGCCCGGTGTGGATCAAGTTCGGCCAGATGATGTCGACCCGCCGTGACTTGTTTCCTCCGCACATTGCCGATCAACTGACGCTGTTGCAGGACCGCGTTGCGCCGTTTGATGGCGCGTTGGCCCGCCAACATATCGAACTGGCGATGGGTGGCCCGCTGGAAACCTGGTTTGATGATTTCGATCAGCAGGCGCTGGCTTCCGCTTCCATCGCACAAGTGCATACCGCACGCTTGAAAACTACCGGGCAGGAAGTGGTACTGAAAGTGATCCGCCCGGACATTGGGCCGATTATCAAGGCCGATGTGCGCCTGATGTACCGCCTGGCGGGTTGGGTGCCGATGCTGATGCCGGATGGCCGCCGTCTTCGCCCGCGTGAAGTGGTGCGCGAGTACGAGAAAACCCTGCTGGACGAACTGAATCTGCTGCGCGAAGCGGCCAACGCCATCCAGCTACGCCGCAATTTCGATGGCAGCCCGATGCTCTACGTGCCTGAAATTTACTCCGATTACTGCCGCGAAAGCGTGCTGGTGATGGAGCGGATTTACGGCATCCCGGTGTCGGATATTGAAGCCTTGGAACAGCAGGGCACCAATATGAAGCTGCTGGCAGAGCGCGGCGTACAGGTATTCTTTACCCAGGTGTTCCGCGACAGCTTCTTCCATGCCGACATGCACCCTGGCAATATTTTTGTCAGCTACGAACACCCGCATGATCCGTGCTATATCGGTATTGACTGTGGCATCGTTGGCTCGTTGAACAAGGATGATAAGCGCTATCTGGCGGAAAACTTTATTGCCTTTTTCAACCGCGACTACCGCAAGGTGGCGGAATTGCACGTCGATTCCGGCTGGGTGCCGCGTGATACCAACGTAGAAGATTTTGAGTTTGCCATCCGCACCGTCTGTGAGCCGATTTTTGAAAAGCCGCTGGCGGAAATTTCGTTTGGTAATGTGCTGCTCAACCTGTTCAACACGGCGCGCCGCTTCAATATGGAAGTGCAGCCGCAACTGGTGTTATTACAGAAAACCTTGTTGTATGTTGAAGGCTTGGGCCGCCAGCTTTATCCGCAACTGGATCTCTGGACTACGGCGAAGCCGTTCCTGGAAAGCTGGTTGCGCGATCAGGTGGGGATCCCCGCCGTGATCCGGGCGCTGAAAGAAAAAGCGCCTTACTGGGCCGAGAAACTGCCTGAGTTACCTGAACTGTTTTACGATAGCTTGCAGCAGCATAAACGGTTGCAGCAAAGCGTCGATAAGCTGACCAGCCAGATGCAAGGGCAGCGTATTCGCCAAGGTCAATCACGATATTTGTTTGGGGTTGGCGCTACACTGTTAGTCAGTGGTACGATTTTGCTGTTGGGAGACGTCGAAGTGTTTCCTTTATGGTTGATTGCTGGTGGTGTGATCGCCTGGTGCGTGGGTTGGAAGCGCACCACCTGAATGAAGTCAAAATCTGGTTATACGTTGTTGCATATCCCATTGAAAGATGAAAAGGGTATAATGCGGCAACATGGAGTAACCCTTTAATCTAGAGGCTATTGGAATGGGCGGTATTAGTATTACGCAATTGTTGATCATCGCGGTGATCGTGGTGCTGCTGTTTGGTACCAAAAAGCTCCGTACGCTGGGATCCGATCTCGGTGCATCAATCAAAGGCTTCAAGAAGGCGATCGGCGACGACAATACGCCACCGGCTAACACGGCTGAGAAAAGCAGCCTGGATGATGCTGACTTTACGGCCAAGCCTATCACCGATAAGCAGCCGGAAGTGAAAACCACCGAAGAGTCGAAGAACAAAGAGCAGGTATAAACCGTGTTTGACATTGGGTTTGGTGAACTGCTGCTGGTGATGGTAATCGGCCTGGTTGTGCTCGGGCCGGAACGCTTGCCGGTGGCGGTCAGAACAGTTGCGGGCTGGATCCGGGCGCTGCGCTCGCTGGCGGCTTCGGTGCAAAATGAGCTTTCGCAGGAGTTGAAACTGCAGGAATTGCAGGAAAGCCTGAAGAAGGTGGAGAGTGCCGGCTTGCAGAATCTGACGCCGGAACTCAAAGCATCCATGGATGAGTTGAAAGAAGCGGCAGAGTCGCTGAAGCGTTCTTATCATAGCGATCCGAACGAGCCAGCGCACACCATTCATAACCCGGTGGCGACCGACCCTGAAGCGATTCACGACGGTGTCACTCCAGCGGACGCGGTAACCACTGCATCGGCACCGGCCGCTGTGCCGCACACCGCAGAACCCGTGCCTGCGCCCGTTGTGGAAACTGTTGCTGCAACGGAGCCCGTGACGCCAGCCCCTGCAACGCAGTCCATTCAAGAGCCGGTGGCGGATAAAATCCCTGCGTCTCAACAACCTAGTGGCGAACGTTAAAACATGGCCGTTGAAGATACCCAACCGCTTATCAGTCATTTGATCGAACTGCGTAAGCGGCTGTTGAATTCGATTATCAGCGTGCTGGTGATCTTTATCGTGTTGGTGTTTTTCGCCAATGACATTTATCAGTTGGTGTCTGCGCCGCTGATCAAACAATTGCCTGCCGGGGCGAGCATGATTGCCACCGATGTGGCCTCACCGTTCTTTACCCCGATTAAGTTAACGATGATGGTTTCGGTGATCCTCTCCGCGCCGGTCATTCTCTATCAGGTCTGGGCCTTTATCGCCCCCGCGCTGTACAAACACGAGCGCCGCCTGATGATGCCTTTGCTGGTGTCCAGCAGCCTGTTGTTTTATCTCGGCATGGCGTTTGCCTATTTTATCGTGTTCCCGCTGGCTTTTGGTTTCTTTGCCAAAACGGCGCCGGTTGGAGTGCTAATTGCTACCGATATCAACAACTATCTCAACTTTGTCATGGCGCTGTTTATGGCGTTTGGCGTGGCATTTGAGGTGCCGGTTGCCATCGTTCTGCTGTGCTGGAGCGGTGTGACCACGCCGGACGATCTGCGTAAGAAACGCCCGTATGTGCTGGTTGGCGCGTTCGTGGTCGGCATGTTGTTAACGCCGCCGGACGTGTTCTCGCAAACCCTGTTGGCGATCCCGATGTACCTATTGTTTGAAGTGGGGGTATTTTGCGCCCGTTTCTACGTAGGGAAACGGCGTAAGCCTGCAGAAGAAGACGAAGGTGAAGAAGAGCCGCCTGCCGTTTGATCTTTGTTATTCAATGAGCCGCCCTGATGGGCGGTTTTTGCTTTGGAAAAACCATGTTTGATATCGGCGTTAACCTGACCAGTTCACAATTTGCCAAAGATGCTCCACAGGTGGTTGAACGCGCACGCGCAGCGGGCGTTACCGGCCTGCTGATTACCGGCACCAACCTGCAGGAAAGCGAGGCTGCCAGTACGTTGTCTCAGCAACAGCGCGCTTATTGCTGGTCTACTGCCGGTGTGCATCCGCATCATGCCAGCAGTTGGAACGAAGAGGTGGCGCAGCAAATCCGCCAGCTTGCGTTGCGGCCCGAGGTGGTGGCGATCGGTGAATGCGGGCTGGATTTTAACCGCAACTTTTCCACCCCGGCGGAGCAGGAAGCGGCATTCAATGCCCAACTGGCGTTGGCGGCAGAACTCAATATGCCGGTATTCCTGCATTGCCGCGAAGCACACGCACGTTTTGCCGCGCTGCTGACACCCTGGTTGGATAAACTGCCTGCCGCAGTAGTGCACTGCTTTACCGGCACGGCGGAAGAACTGGCAGGTTGTCTGGCTCTGGGCCTGTCGATCGGTATCACCGGCTGGGTGTGCGATGAGCGCCGTGGCTTGGAATTGCGGGCGCTGCTGCCGCACATCCCTGCCGATCGTCTGCTGCTGGAAACCGACGCCCCCTATCTATTGCCACGGGATTTGCAGCCAAAGCCAGCATCTCGCCGCAACGAACCCTGTTTTCTGCCCCACATTGTCCGGCAGGTTGCTGCCTGGCGACAGGAAGACCCTGAGTGGCTGGGCAGGATAACCGATGAAAACGCCCGCCGGTTGTTCCGGCTGGTATGAGCAAGGAGAAAACCATGAGTTATGCATTTCCGGGCACTTTCCCTGGCCGCCGTATGCGCCGCCTACGCCGTCATGATTTCAGCCGTCGCCTGATGGCCGAAAATCAAGTGACGGTGAATGATCTGATTTACCCGGTATTCGTTATGGAAGGCAGCAATCGTCAGGAAGCCGTCGCATCGATGCCCGGTGTATCGCGTATGACTATCGATCTGCTGATCAAAGAGGCGGAAACCATCGCCAAATTGGGCGTGCCGGTGATCTCCCTGTTCCCGGTGATTGAACCCGCTCTGAAGTCACTGCATGCGGAAGAGGCCTATAACCCGGATGGCCTGGTGCAGCGTACCGTGCGTGCGCTGAAAGATGCCGTGCCTGAGCTGGGGATCCTGACCGATGTGGCGCTCGATCCGTACACCACTCACGGGCAGGACGGAGTGATCGACGAGCAGGGTTATGTGATCAACGACATCAGCAAAGAGATTCTGGTGCGTCAGGCGCTGTCCCATGCGGAAGCCGGTGCCGAGATCGTGGCACCCAGCGATATGATGGATGGCCGTATCGGGGCGATCCGCGATCGGCTGGAACTGCAAGGCCTGGTCAATACCCAGATCATGGCCTATTCCGCCAAGTATGCTTCCTGCTATTACGGCCCGTTCCGCGATGCGCTGGGTTCGAGCGGTAACCTGAAAGGCGGCAACAAGAAGACCTATCAGATGGATCCGGCCAACAGCGATGAAGCGTTACAGGAAATTGCCCAAGATCTGCAGGAAGGGGCGGATATGGTGATGGTGAAACCGGGGATGCCGTATCTGGACGTGGTGCGCCGCGTGAAAGATACCTTCGGCGTACCGACCTTCGCCTATCAGGTTTCTGGTGAATATGCGATGCACATGGCTGCGATTCAGAACGGTTGGTTGCAGGAACAACCGGCGGTGATGGAATCCCTGATGTGCTTCAAGCGTGCGGGGGCAGATGGTGTGCTGACCTATTTCGCCAAGCGTGTTGCGCAGTGGCTGCATGAGGATGCGATGCGGCGCTAATCGGCCAATACCAAACAGGCACCCTTGGGTGCCTGTTTGCATTACAGTTTCTGGAATTGCCGGTTATCAATACTTTGGCTTACCTGTTTGTTGATCAGATTGAGCAACAGCATGGAGCGGGTTTCACCGTCCGGTTCGGTGTAGATCGCCTTTAAGCCTTCGAAGACCCCGTTGGTAATCAACACGGCATCGCCCGGCTGTGGGGTTTGCGGATCGACATAGTGTTCATCACTGTGTGCCTGAAGCTCTTCAATAACCTGTAGCGGAATAAGCGCCGGTAAAGCCCCAAAACGCACAAAGTGGCTGACACCTCGCGTTGCGCTGATCGTGGTGGTATGAATGCGCTCTGGATCGAACTCGACGAACAGATAGTTGGGAAATAACGGCTCATCGACCGCAATACGCTTACCACGTACGATCTTTTCCAGCGTGATAATCGGGCTCAGACAGTTCACTTCTTGCCGTACCAAGTGTTCCTGTGCCCGTAAAAGTTGGCCACGCTTACAATAAAGTAAATACCAAGATTCCATAATTTCACATGCCTTTCTGTCAGCCAGTAAGCATAGCAAAAGCCGCAACGGATACCTAGTAACGCGGCTTATCTGTCTGTGACAATCTCTATCTGTATGAATATTTGGCAGTCAGGGGAATATCACACACTTATCTACCCTGCTCAGGTATAACAGTAGGCTTTAAGTTTGTTACTGTCACAGTATGGTTGGCGTGTCAGATGACCAATGTGACGTTATTATCATTTCTGAATTGAGGGAGAGATATGGAGCTATTTCTGCTGAGTAACGGCAAACTTTCCGGTGAAGCCGAACTGCTCGGTTATGCCAAAAACCAACTGTTGGCGATGATTGAACGCTGTAAGATCGCCTCTGCGGTATTAATCCCTTATGCCCTGATCCGCAGCGATTACGATCAGCGAGCGCAAGAGCTAACCCAGGCGTTGGGTATCAAGGTCACCAGCATTCATCATGCCGAGTCTCCGGCGGTGGCGATTGCGCAGGCCGAATGCATTCTGATCAGCGGCGGCAATACCTGGATGCTGAACCAGATGTTGCACGAAAATGGCCTGATTGTGCCGATCCAGCGCGCGGTGCGTGAACGCAACGTGCCTTACGTGGGTTGGAGCGCGGGTTGCAACGTGGCGACACCGAGTATCCGTACCACCAACGATATGCCGGTGCGTAACAGCGTCGTATTGCCCGCCCTGGGTCTGTTCCCGCTACAGATTAACCCGCACTATATCGATGCTCATCTCAGTGGCCACATGGGGGAAACCCGTGATGAGCGGCTGGCCGAGTTTTGTGCGGTTAACCCGAGCGAGTCGGTGGTGGCACTGCGTGAAGGCAGCTTGCTGTATGTCAGCGGTAATGATCTGCATTACTTTAGTGCCAAGCAGCAGGGTTTCAAGGTGTTCCGCCATGGCGTGGAAACGCAGGAATATCATGACACGCAGGCATTACGCCCGTTAGTGCCCTTTACCTGCCATTGAACCGCCGAGCGCTGTTTAACAAAATTGCAGCAACAACTGTGAAGAGGGCTTATAATGCCCTCCTCACTGGCCGTTATAATGATCATCATGAAATACCGTGACTTACGCGATTTCCTCTCGTTGCTGGAAAAGAGAGGGGAATTAAAACGCATCAGCCAGCCGATTGATCCTTATCTGGAAATGACAGAAATCGCCGATCGTACCCTGCGTGCGGGCGGCCCGGCGCTGCTGTTCGAGAACCCGAAAGGTTACGACATGCCGGTGCTGTGTAATCTGTTCGGTACCACCCAGCGCGTGGCGATGGGCATGGGCCAGGAAGACGTCAGCGCGCTGCGTGAAGTCGGCAAGCTGCTGGCGTTCCTCAAAGAGCCGGAACCGCCGAAAGGCTTCCGCGATCTGTTCGATAAAATCCCCAAATTCAAGCAAGTGCTCAACATGCCGACCAAGGTGTTGGGTTCCGCGCCCTGTCAGGAACAGGTTTGGCAGGGTGATGATGTTGATCTGGGCCGTATCCCGATTATGCATTGCTGGCCGGAAGATGCCGCACCACTGGTAACCTGGGGGCTGACCGTGACGCGTGGCCCGCACAAAGAGCGCCAGAATCTCGGCATCTATCGCCAGCAGGTGCTGGGCAAGAACAAGCTGATTATGCGTTGGCTTTCGCATCGCGGTGGCGCGCTGGATTATCTGGAATGGTGTCAGACCCATCCCGGTGAGCGTTTCCCGGTCGCGGTTGCCTTGGGAGCCGATCCTGCCACCATTCTCGGCGCAGTCACGCCGGTGCCGGATAACCTTTCCGAGTATGCGTTCGCCGGGCTGCTGCGCGGCAACAAGACCGAAGTGGTCAAATGCCTCTCTAACGATCTTGAAGTTCCTGCCAGCGCCGAAATTGTGCTGGAAGGCTATATCGATCCGGGTGAGATGGCACCAGAAGGCCCATACGGCGACCACACCGGTTACTACAACGAGATTGACCACTTCCCAGTATTTACCGTCACCCATATTACCCAGCGGCGGAACGCGATTTATCACTCGACCTATACCGGCCGGCCGCCGGATGAACCGGCGATTTTGGGCGTAGCGCTCAATGAAGTCTTTGTGCCGATCCTGCAAAAACAGTTCCCGGAAATTGTGGATTTCTATCTGCCACCGGAAGGGTGTTCCTACCGTCTGGCGGTAGTTACCATCAAAAAACAGTATGCTGGGCATGCCAAACGCGTAATGATGGGGGTCTGGTCTTTCCTGCGCCAATTCATGTATACCAAGTTTGTTATCGTGTGCGATGACGACGTGAATGCGCGCGACTGGAATGACGTGATTTGGGCTATTACCACCCGCATGGATCCGGCAAGGGATACCGTCTTGGTGGAGAATACCCCGATTGATTATCTGGATTTCGCTTCGCCAGTTTCTGGTCTTGGCTCGAAAATGGGCCTGGATGCCACCAATAAGTGGCCGGGAGAAACCCAGCGTGAGTGGGGCCGTCCGATTAAGATGGATGAAAAGGTGTGTGCGCGCATCGATGAAATCTGGGACGAACTCGCCATATTCAGTGACAGAGAACCGACGTTGTAGCGTCAGGCTTTGTACTCAGCTTTGCATTGATGACCCGACAGAGGGAACGCATGACAATATTGAGCTGTAAAGTGACCTCCGTAGAGGCCATTACCGATACCGTTTATCGGGTACGTTTAGTACCTGAAGGATCGTTTTCGTTCCAGGCAGGGCAATACTTGATGGTAGTGATGGACGAGCGTGATAAACGTCCGTTCTCTCTTGCTTCGACACCTGCACAGCAAGACTATATCGAATTGCACATCGGTGCTTCGGAACTGAATCTGTACGCAATGGCGGTGATGGAGCGAATCCTCAAAGAGCAGGCGATCACCGTGGATATTCCGCACGGCGATGCCTGGCTGCGTGAAGAGGGGAACCGCCCGCTGGTGCTGATTGCGGGTGGAACCGGGTATTCTTATGCCCGTTCTATCCTGCTGGCTGCGCTGGAGCGGCAGCCAGATCGTGAAATCTCCATTTACTGGGGCGGGCGTGAACTGAAGCACCTTTATGATCTCAGCGAACTGAAAAACCTTTCGATGCAGTACCCTAATCTGAAGGTGATCCCGGTGGTGGAACAGCCAGAGAGTGACTGGCGTGGCCGCAGCGGTACCGTATTAAGCGCGGTATTGCAGGATTTCGGTTCACTGGCAGAGCATGACATCTATATTGCTGGCCGTTTCGAGATGGCGAAGATTGCCCGCGAGCGTTTCTGTGCCGAGCGCGGCGCTTTAGAAGCGCATATGTATGGTGATGCTTTCTCGTTTATCTAATCAAGTACGCAGCAGTAAAAATGGGGTCGCCAAGCGCGCCCCGTTTTTATTGGGGCCGGTGCGGATTTTGGGCATAAAAAACCCGCCCCTGACAGGCGGGAAGTACGACAACTAAACTCTTGGAATGCCCGCCTTGGCGGGCGTTCAATCAGACACAGCTAAACGCGTTCAAACACCGTTGCGATCCCCTGACCCAGGCCGATGCACATGGTCGCCAGGCCGAACTGCACATCGCGGCGTTCCATATTATTCAGCAGGGTGGTGGAGATACGTGAACCGGAACAGCCCAGCGGGTGGCCGAGCGCGATCGCGCCGCCGTTCAGGTTAACTTTATCGTCCATACTTTCCAGCAACCCAAGATCTTTGATGCAGGGCAGAGACTGGGCAGCAAAAGCTTCATTCAGTTCAAACAGACCGATATCCTGCACGCTTAGACCTGCGCGTTTCAGCGCAAGTTTACTGGCAGGCACCGGCCCGTAACCCATGATGGAAGGATCGCACCCGACAACGGCCATCGAACGGATACGCGCGCGGGCTTTCAAACCCAACGCTTTAGCGCGCGATTCGCTCATAATCAACATGGCAGAGGCGCCGTCGGACAATGCCGAAGAGCTGCCTGCCGTAACGGTGCCATTCACCGGGTCAAATGCCGGGCGTAATGCGGCGAGGCTGGTGACGGTGGTTTCCGGGCGGATCACTTCGTCATAATCGTAACGCGTCAGCACGCCGTCGGCGTCATGGCCGCTGGTGGGGACAATTTCATTTTTGAAGTACCCGGCCAAAGTGGCGGCATGTGCGCGCTGATGTGAACGTGCGGCGAACTCATCCTGCATTTCACGGCTGATGCCATGGATCTTGGCCAGCATTTCTGCGGTGAGGCCCATCATTCCGGCGGCTTTGGCCACGGTACGGCTCAAGCCTGGATGGAAGTCGACACCATGACTCATTGGCACGTGGCCCATATGCTCAACGCCGCCAATCAGGCTGACCTGTGCGTCACCCACCATAATAGCGCGAGCGGCATCGTGCAGCGCCTGCATGGATGAACCACACAGGCGATTCACCGTCACTGCCGGTACGCGGTGGGGAATTTCTGCCAGCAGTGCAGCGTTACGGGCGATGTTAAAACCCTGCTCCAGCGTTTGTTGCACACAGCCCCAGTAAATATCGTCAATCTCGGCGGCATTCAGCGCCGGGTTGCGGCTCAGCACGGCACGCATCAGGTGAGCGGAGAGATCTTCAGCGCGTACCTGGCGGAAGGCACCGCCTTTTGAGCGGCCCATCGGCGTACGTACGGCATCAACAATAACTACATTTTCCATCTTTATGACCTCATGCCGGTTGGCCAGTGGAGATATCAGACAGCGCCGCTGCCACCACCGGATAGTAGCTTTCATTGCGCTCTGCTTTGGCACGCAGACCTGCTGGCACTTGATATAGCGCGCCAAGGTGAGCATAACGCTGCGCCATTTCGACGTAATGGGTGCTGCCAAGCGTATCCAGATAACGGAACACGCCACCGTGAAACGGTGGGAAGCCAAGACCATACACCAGCGCCATATCGGCTTCTGCCGGGCTGGCGACAATACCTTCTTCCAGGCAACGCACCACTTCGTTGATCATCGGGATCATCATGCGGGCGATGATCTCGTCGCTGCTAATGGCTTGTGCCGGTTGGCTCACTTCGGCCAGCAATGCATCGCTCTGCTCGTCGTTATCCTTACGCGGCTTACCTTTGCTGTCTTGGCTGTAACGGTAGAAGCCCAACTGGTTTTTCTGCCCAAAACGCTGGTTGTCGAACATCACGTCGACTGCATCGCGGTAATCTTTACTCATCCGCTCAGGGAAGCCGGCGGCCATCACGGCCTGAGCGTGGTGAGCGGTATCAATGCCGACGACATCCAGCAGATAAGCCGGGCCCATCGGCCAGCCGAACTGTTTTTCCATCACTTTGTCGATCTGGCGGAAGTCAGCGCCGTCACGCAGCAGCAGGCTGAAACCGGCAAAGTAGGGGAACAGTACGCGGTTGACAAAAAAGCCAGGGCAATCGTTGACCACAATCGGCGTTTTACCCATGCGGGTGGCATAAGCCACCACGGCAGCAATGGTGCTGTCGCTGGTTTGCTCACCGCGAATAATTTCGACCAGCGGCATGCGATGGACCGGGTTGAAGAAGTGCATACCGCAGAAGTTTTGTGGGCGCTTCAACGATTTGGCCAGTTGAGTAATCGGGATGGTTGAGGTGTTAGAGGCCAACACGACATTTTCACCGATCAACCCTTCCACTTCGGCTAGCACGGCAGCCTTCACTTTCGGGTTTTCTACCACCGCTTCAACAATCAACTGGGCCCGTTCAATACCGGCATAATCCAGCCGGGGCTGAATGGTGGACAGCACCTGCGCCATCTTCAAACCATCCAACTTGCCACGTTCCAGTTGTTTATTCAGCAGTTTGGCGGCTTCATTCATGCCGAGCGTCAGGGATTTGTCATTAATGTCTTTCATGATGACCGGTACGCCCTTCAGCGCTGATTGGTAAGCAATACCACCGCCCATGATCCCGGCGCCCAAGACTGCAGCCTGTTTTGGTGCTTCGGCATTTTTCGCCAGCTTCTTCGCATGGCCCTTCACAAACTGATCGTTAAGGAAAATGCCCACCAAAGCACGAGCCTCATTGGATCGCGCTAAAGGCACAAAGCTGGCGGTTTCGAGCTTCAGCGCTTCGTCACGGCCCAGTTTTGCAGCGGCTTCAATGGTTTTTATTGCGACCATCGGTGCCGGATAATGCTTACCCGCAGTTTGCAGCACCATGCCTTTGGCTGTGGTGAAACTCATCGCCGCTTCGATTGGGCTCAGTTTCAATGGTTCTAACTTCGGTTGACGGTGAGCACGCCAATCGAGCTGGCCATCGATCGCCTGTTTCAGCATCTTCAGGGCGGCTTCCACCAGTTTTTCTGTTGCCACTACGGCATCGACCAGGCCGACTTTCAGCGCCTCTTTAGCCCCGATGTCTTTGCCTGCCGCAATGATCTCCAGCGCGCTGTCATTCCCCAGCAGGCGTGGCAAACGTACCGAACCGCCGAAACCCGGCATGATGCCAAGCTTGGTTTCAGGCAGGCCGATGCGGGCATCTGGAGAGGCAACACGGAAATCAGTCGCCAGGATACATTCACAGCCCCCGCCGAGCGCATAACCATTGATGGCTGCAATGGTCGGTACCGGTAAATCTTCCAAGCGGTTGAAAACACTGTTGGCAAATACCAGCCATTCATGCAGTTTTTCAGCCGGTGCGGCAAATAACGAAAGGAATTCGGTGATATCAGCGCCGACAATAAAGGCGGCTTTGGAAGAACGCAGCAGCAACCCTTTCAGCTCGGTTTGCTTTTCCAGCACCTCAAGTGCCGCGCCCAGGCTGGCAACGGTGCTGGTATCCAGTTTGTTGATCGAGCCAGGTGCGTTGAACACCAGCTCGGCGATACCGTTTTCGAGCCAGTGTACTTGTAATGTTTCGCCTTGGTAGAGCATGTCTATCTCCTGAATCAGCGCAGATGATCTGGTATGACCAGATGATGAGGAGTGTGGTTTTTATGTTAATAATATGCAAATAAAAGATTGCGTATTTGCAGGATTGATCACATGGAAGATGAGTAATCCATTGATATAAATATAGGTTATTTTTCCTGCTGAGAACGATAAATACGTAAGTTAAAACGCGTTGCTAAAAGACTGAACGCGAGATGCAATGCATTTGCAGCAGGTTTGCGAAGCTCTCCGCATGCCAGAGGAGATGGGGTTGGAGCGCCGATGCAGTGTGTTAAGATGGCGCATTCCGTTTTGAGGGTATAAGGGTACTGTGATGGAAACGCTGGCTTCTTTGTATAACGATCACCTGGCAACGCTGCAAAAGCGGGCGCGTGAAGTGTTAGAACGCAATAACTTGGATGCGTTGCTGATCCACTCCGGGGAACTGCAACGGGTTTTCTTGGATGATCACCACTATCCGTTTAAAGTGAATGCGAACTTTAAAGCCTGGGTGCCGGTGACTTCCGTGCCGAACTGTTGGCTGTGGGTGGATGGCGTTAACAAACCGAAGCTCTGGTTCTATTCCCCGGTAGATTACTGGCACAGCGTCGAGCCACTGCCGGACAGTTTCTGGACCCAATCTGTCGAAATGCAGCCGCTGGTTAATGCTGACGATATCGCCAGTAAGCTGCCATCACAGCGCGAACGTGTAGGCTATATCGGCTATGCCCAGCAGCGTGCACGCGATCTCGGTATTGTTTCTGAGAATATCAATCCGAAAGCGGTACTGAATTACCTCGATTTCCATCGCTCGATCAAAACCGGCTATGAACTGGCTTGCATGCGTGAAGCGCAGAAAACTGCCGTGATGGGCCATCGCGCCGCGCATGAGGCTTTTATGTCTGGCATGAGCGAGTTTGATATCAATCTCGCGTACTTGACGGCAACCGGTCACCGCGATACCGATGTCCCTTACGACAACATTGTCGCCCTGAATGAACATGCGGCGGTACTGCATTACACCAAGCTGGATCATCAACCACCTGCTGAAGCCCGTAGTTTCCTGCTCGATGCCGGGGCTGAGTACAACGGCTATGCCGCCGATCTGACGCGCACTTATGCGGGCCAGAGTGGTAATGCATTCGCTCATCTGGTGAAAGATCTTAACGACGAACAGCTGGCATTGATTGGCACCATAAAATCTGGTGTGCGCTATACCGATTACCATGTGCAAATGCATCAGCGTATCGCCAAGCTGCTCAAAAACCATAAGCTGGTGAGTGGCATCAGCGAAGAGGCGATGGTTGAGCAGGGCATTACCTGCCCATTCCTGCCGCATGGCCTGGGCCATCCTCTTGGCTTGCAGGTGCATGATACTGCTGGCTTTATGCAGGATGAACACGGTACCCATCTGCCAGCACCGGCAAAATATCCTTTCCTGCGTTGTACCCGAGTGTTGCAACCGGGTATGGTGCTGACTATTGAGCCAGGATTGTATTTTATTGAATCACTGTTGGCTCCATGGCGTAGTGGTGAGTTCAGTAAACACTTTTCCTGGGATCGCATTGATGCGCTGAAACCCTACGGTGGTATCCGCATTGAGGACAATATCGTGATTCATGAGAAGCGTATTGAGAACATGACGCGCGATCTGAATCTGGCCTGATGCAGCCTTACCCGATCCCTAGCGCTGTGATCAGCGTTAGTGAAGAGATAAAGAAGAGCCGTTTTATCACTCTGCTGGCACCAACCTGCGGAGTCGATGCGGCCAAAGCCTTTATCCAGCAGGTTCGTGAGGAATATCCCACCGCTCGGCATCATTGCTGGGCGTTTGTTGCCGGGGCACCTGATGATTCACAGCAATTAGGTTTCTCTGATGACGGTGAACCTTCGGGGACCGCGGGTAAACCGATCCTTGCGCAGTTGATGGGCAGTGGGATTGGTGAGATAACCGCTGTGGTAGTGCGTTACTACGGCGGTATCAAACTGGGAACCGGTGGGTTAGTGAAAGCTTATGGTAGTGGTGTTCAGCAGGCACTGAAACAATTGGTTGTCAGTAGCAAGGTTCCACAGGCCGAATATACTTTGCAGTGTGACTATGCGCAGTTGGCGCTGGTAGAGAATTTGCTGCAGCAAAGTGAAGGGCGGATTGTACATGGGGAATATGGTGCCGCAGTGATGCTGCATCTGGCCTTACCAGCAACAGGTGTTGAGGTATTTGGGAATAAATTACGTGATCTGAGTCGCGGTAATTTGCAATTAACCCCTATTTCGTAATAATTCCCCCAACTGAATCGCTAAGGATCGTGCTGAAATGCATTTTCGCGCCATAACCCGCATTGTGGGCCTGTTAGTCATCCTGTTTTCCGGGACGATGTTTATTCCCGGCCTGGTGGCATTGATATACCGCGATGGAGCAGGACGGGCATTCAGTCAGACCTTCTTTGTTGCGGTGACGATCGGCCTGATGCTGTGGTGGCCGAACCGTAAACAGAAGAATGAATTAAAACCCCGCGAAGGTTTCCTGATTGTGGTGCTGTTCTGGACAGTATTGGGTAGCGTCGGGGCATTACCTTTCCTGTTTGCGGAACGGCCAAATCTCTCTCTCACCGACGCCTTCTTCGAATCCTTTTCCGGCTTAACCACAACCGGTGCCACTACGCTGGTGGGGTTGGATTCTTTACCGAAGGCGATCTTGTTCTACCGCCAAATGCTGCAATGGATGGGGGGGATGGGGATCATTGTTCTTGCGGTAGCCATACTGCCAATTCTTGGCGTTGGGGGGATGCAGTTGTATCGTGCGGAAATGCCGGGCCCGCTGAAAGACAACAAGATGCGCCCGCGTATTGCTGAAACCGCCAAAACTCTGTGGCTGATTTATGTGTTACTGACGATTGCCTGTGCGCTTGCGTTGTGGGGGGCTGGCATGTCGGCGTTTGATGCCATTGGTCACAGCTTCGCAACCATCGCCATCGGTGGGTTTTCCACGCATGACGCCAGCATTGGTTATTATGCCAGCCCGACAATCAACACGATTGTCGCTGTTTTCCTGCTGATATCTGGCTGTAATTTCGGTCTGCATTTTGCCGTGTTGAGTGGGCGTAGTTTGAAAGTGTACTGGCGAGATCCAGAATTCCGCATGTTCATCGCCGTGCAGTTTACCTTAGTGGCAGTATGCACTCTGATACTGTGGTGGCATGGCATCTATAAAAGCGGTATGGAAACCATCAACCAGGCTTTCTTCCAGGTCGTCTCGATGGCGACAACGGCGGGTTTCACTACCGACAGCTTTTCTAAATGGCCGCTGTTCCTGCCGATGCTGTTACTTTGTTCGGCATTCATTGGTGGCTGTGCCGGTTCAACGGGCGGCGGGCTCAAGGTTATCCGCATTCTGTTGCTGTATTTGCAGGGTTCGCGAGAGTTGAAACGTTTAGTGCACCCGAATGCGGTTTATACCATCAAGTTGGGTAACCGTGCGTTGCCAGAACGCATCCTCGAAGCGGTATGGGGCTTCTTCTCGGCCTATGCATTGGTGTTTATCATCAGTATGCTGGCAATTATCGCGACTGGCGTGGATGATTTCTCTGCTTTTGCTGCGGTAACTGCCACACTGAACAATTTGGGGCCAGGCCTCGGTGTGGTTGCCGATAACTTCACTACTATGCCACCACCGGCAAAATGGATATTGGTGCTGACCATGCTATTTGGTCGTTTGGAAGTCTTTACGCTGTTGGTTCTTTTCACGCCGACCTTCTGGCGTGAGTGATCCTATAAAAGGAGTAATGCCATGAAGGCACTGATTCTTTATTCGAGCCGTGATGGGCAAACGCGTGCCATTGCTTCTTATATAGCAAGCAAATTGCAGGATACCCTGAGCTGTGACGTTATCAATCTGCTGCAGGCAGATGCTATTGAGTTGGACCAGTACCAACAGGTATTAATTGGTGCCTCTGTGCGTTACGGCCATTTCCATCCGGTGCTGGAAAGGTTTGTTAAGCGCCATGCTGAGCAGTTGAACCAAATGCCGAGTGCCTTCTTTGCGGTGAATCTGACCGCCCGTAAACCTGAGAAGCGTGCACCGCAAACCAATGCCTATACTCGTAAGTTCTTGTTGTCATCGCCTTGGCAACCAAAACAATGTGCTGTGTTTGCCGGCGCATTGCGTTATCCGCGTTATCGCTGGTTCGATCGCTTCATGATTCGTTTAATCATGAAGATGACAGGGGGAGAGACGGATACCAGTAAAGAAGTGGAGTATACAGATTGGCAGCAGGTCGAGCGTTTTACTCAGGAATTCAGCCGTATCCAGTACGAAAAATGATAAAGGCGCTGCCTTGTGCAGCGTTTTGTTGAAAATATCCGCGCTTGAAACGTTTTTTGAATTTAGGGATTGCGGCGCTCTGAGAACTCCCTATAATGCGCCTCCACTGACCGGGAACAACGACTGACAAGTCGCCCAGCCAGGAAGAAGCAACCCGGTGAAAACACCGCATCTCGCAAGAGAAAAAAGGTTGACTCTTCAGCGGGAAAGCGTATTATCTGCCTCCCGCGTTACCGAGAAACATGCCGGTAACCAACGCTCTTTAACAATTTATCAGACAATCTGTGTGGGCACTCACAAGACGATATCCAGCCACCTTGGTGGCAAAAAATATCAAGTCTTGAAGAGTGACCAAAGCAGTATACATTGACCCGCAAGGGCAATGCATTTGCAGAAAGTAATCTTTGAGCATCGCTTTACTTGTTAAAGCAAATCGAACTTTTAATTGAAGAGTTTGATCATGGCTCAGATTGAACGCTGGCGGCAGGCCTAACACATGCAAGTCGAGCGGCAGCGGAAAGTAGCTTGCTACTTTGCCGGCGAGCGGCGGACGGGTGAGTAATGTCTGGGAAACTGCCCGATGGAGGGGGATAACTACTGGAAACGGTAGCTAATACCGCATAACGTCTTCGGACCAAAGTGGGGGACCTTCGGGCCTCACACCATCGGATGTGCCCAGATGGGATTAGCTAGTAGGTGAGGTAATGGCTCACCTAGGCGACGATCCCTAGCTGGTCTGAGAGGATGACCAGCCACACTGGAACTGAGACACGGTCCAGACTCCTACGGGAGGCAGCAGTGGGGAATATTGCACAATGGGCGCAAGCCTGATGCAGCCATGCCGCGTGTGTGAAGAAGGCCTTCGGGTTGTAAAGCACTTTCAGCGAGGAGGAAGGCAGTCGTGTTAATAGCGCGATTGATTGACGTTACTCGCAGAAGAAGCACCGGCTAACTCCGTGCCAGCAGCCGCGGTAATACGGAGGGTGCAAGCGTTAATCGGAATTACTGGGCGTAAAGCGCACGCAGGCGGTTTGTTAAGTCAGATGTGAAATCCCCGCGCTTAACGTGGGAACTGCATTTGAAACTGGCAAGCTAGAGTCTTGTAGAGGGGGGTAGAATTCCAGGTGTAGCGGTGAAATGCGTAGAGATCTGGAGGAATACCGGTGGCGAAGGCGGCCCCCTGGACAAAGACTGACGCTCAGGTGCGAAAGCGTGGGGAGCAAACAGGATTAGATACCCTGGTAGTCCACGCTGTAAACGATGTCGACTTGGAGGTTGTGCCCTTGAGGCGTGGCTTCCGGAGCTAACGCGTTAAGTCGACCGCCTGGGGAGTACGGCCGCAAGGTTAAAACTCAAATGAATTGACGGGGGCCCGCACAAGCGGTGGAGCATGTGGTTTAATTCGATGCAACGCGAAGAACCTTACCTACTCTTGACATCCACGGAACTTGGTAGAGATACCTTGGTGCCTTCGGGAACCGTGAGACAGGTGCTGCATGGCTGTCGTCAGCTCGTGTTGTGAAATGTTGGGTTAAGTCCCGCAACGAGCGCAACCCTTATCCTTTGTTGCCAGCACGTAATGGTGGGAACTCAAAGGAGACTGCCGGTGATAAACCGGAGGAAGGTGGGGATGACGTCAAGTCATCATGGCCCTTACGAGTAGGGCTACACACGTGCTACAATGGCATATACAAAGAGAAGCAAACTCGCGAGAGCCAGCGGACCTCATAAAGTATGTCGTAGTCCGGATTGGAGTCTGCAACTCGACTCCATGAAGTCGGAATCGCTAGTAATCGTAGATCAGAATGCTACGGTGAATACGTTCCCGGGCCTTGTACACACCGCCCGTCACACCATGGGAGTGGGTTGCAAAAGAAGTAGGTAGCTTAACCTTCGGGAGGGCGCTTACCACTTTGTGATTCATGACTGGGGTGAAGTCGTAACAAGGTAACCGTAGGGGAACCTGCGGTTGGATCACCTCCTTACCTAACGATATTGATTCGAGTGAGTGCTCACAACAGATTGTCTGATAGAAAGTAATGAGCAAAAGCGCTACCTGTTGATGTAATGAGTCTTCTGGACTCATGCTGATACGAACCGATTAAGAGTTTCTGTTTAATCGGATTTTCGTGTCCCCATCGTCTAGAGGCCTAGGACACTGCCCTTTCACGGCTGTAACAGGGGTTCGAATCCCCTTGGGGACGCCATCCGATAATGAGTGAAAGACATTATCACCGGTTCTTGCGGAACCGAAAATAACGTAAAGATGACTTTCACAAGTCGTGTTTACGATATTGCTCTTTAACAATCTGGAACAAGCTGAAAATTGAAACCTGACAGCTGAAACTTATCCCTCCGTAGAACTATTGGGGTAAGGATTACCCTGTCAGAGAGTCTCTCAATTGTTTACAGCACGACTGTGTTCTCTGTTTACAGGAAACACCTTCGGGTTGTGAGGTTAAGTGACTAAGCGTACACGGTGGATGCCTAGGCAGTCAGAGGCGATGAAGGGCGTGCTAATCTGCGAAAAGTGTCGGTAAGCTGATATGAAGCGTTACAACCGGCAATACCCGAATGGGGAAACCCAGTGCAATTCGTTGCACTATCGTATGGTGAATACATAGCCATACGAGGCGAACCGGGGGAACTGAAACATCTAAGTACCCCGAGGAAAAGAAATCAACCGAGATTCCCCCAGTAGCGGCGAGCGAACGGGGAAGAGCCCAGAACCTGAATCAGTGGGTGTGTTAGTGGAAGCGTCTGGAAAGTCGCGCAGTAAAGGGTGATAGCCCCGTACACTAAAATGCATGCATTGTGAGTTCGATGAGTAGGGCGGGACACGTGACATCCTGTCTGAATATGGGGGGACCATCCTCCAAGGCTAAATACTCCTGACTGACCGATAGTGAACCAGTACCGTGAGGGAAAGGCGAAAAGAACCCCGGCGAGGGGAGTGAAATAGAACCTGAAACCGTGTACGTACAAGCAGTGGGAGCCTACTAGTTGGGTGACTGCGTACCTTTTGTATAATGGGTCAGCGACTTATATTTTGTAGCAAGGTTAACCGAATAGGGGAGCCGTAGGGAAACCGAGTCTTAACTGGGCGAATAGTTGCAAGGTATAGACCCGAAACCCGGTGATCTAGCCATGGGCAGGTTGAAGGTTGGGTAACACTAACTGGAGGACCGAACCGACTAATGTTGAAAAATTAGCGGATGACTTGTGGCTGGGGGTGAAAGGCCAATCAAACCGGGAGATAGCTGGTTCTCCCCGAAAGCTATTTAGGTAGCGCCTCGTGAACTCATCTTCGGGGGTAGAGCACTGTTTCGGCTAGGGGGCCATCCCGGCTTACCAACCCGATGCAAACTCCGAATACCGAAGAATGTTATCACGGGAGACACACGGCGGGTGCTAACGTCCGTCGTGAAGAGGGAAACAACCCAGACCGCCAGCTAAGGTCCCAAAGTCATGGTTAAGTGGGAAACGATGTGGGAAGGCATAGACAGCCAGGATGTTGGCTTAGAAGCAGCCATCATTTAAAGAAAGCGTAATAGCTCACTGGTCGAGTCGGCCTGCGCGGAAGATGTAACGGGGCTAAACCATGCACCGAAGCTGCGGCAGCGACGCTAAGGCGTTGTTGGGTAGGGGAGCGTTCTGTAAGCCGTTGAAGGTGGTCTGTGAGGGCTGCTGGAGGTATCAGAAGTGCGAATGCTGACATAAGTAACGATAAAGCGGGTGAAAAACCCGCTCGCCGGAAGACCAAGGGTTCCTGTCCAACGTTAATCGGGGCAGGGTGAGTCGACCCCTAAGGCGAGGCCGAAAGGCGTAGTCGATGGGAAACGGGTTAATATTCCCGTACTCGGTGTTACTGCGAAGGGGGGACGGAGAAGGCTAGGCTAGCCGGGCGACGGTTGTCCCGGTTTAAGCGTGTAGGGGGAGAGAATTGGTAAATCCGTTCTCTTATCCAACCCTGAGGCGTGATGACGATGCACTACGGTGCAGAAGTGGTTGATGCCAAGCTTCCAGGAAAAGCCTCTAAGCTCCAGGTAACACAGAATCGTACCCCAAACCGACACAGGTGGTCAGGTAGAGAATACCCAGGCGCTTGAGAGAACTCGGGTGAAGGAACTAGGCAAAATGGTGCCGTAACTTCGGGAGAAGGCACGCTGGCGCGTAGGTGAAGAGACTTGCTCTCGGAGCTGAAGCCAGTCGCAGATACCAGCTGGCTGCAACTGTTTAATAAAAACACAGCACTGTGCAAACACGAAAGTGGACGTATACGGTGTGACGCCTGCCCGGTGCTGGAAGGTTAATTGATGGGGTTAGCGGCAACGCGAAGCTCTTGATCGAAGCCCCAGTAAACGGCGGCCGTAACTATAACGGTCCTAAGGTAGCGAAATTCCTTGTCGGGTAAGTTCCGACCTGCACGAATGGCGTAATGATGGCCAGGCTGTCTCCACCCGAGACTCAGTGAAATTGAACTCGCTGTGAAGATGCAGTGTACCCGCGGCAAGACGGAAAGACCCCGTGAACCTTTACTATAGCTTGACACTGAACATTGAGCCTTGATGTGTAGGATAGGTGGGAGGCATCGAAGTGTGGACGCCAGTCTGCATGGAGCCAACCTTGAAATACCACCCTTTAATGTTTGATGTTCTAACTCGGCCCCATAATCTGGGGTGAGGACAGTGTCTGGTGGGTAGTTTGACTGGGGCGGTCTCCTCCCAAAGAGTAACGGAGGAGCACGAAGGTTAGCTAATCACGGTCGGACATCGTGAGGTTAGTGCAAAGGCATAAGCTAGCTTGACTGCGAGAGTGACGGCTCGAGCAGGTACGAAAGTAGGTCTTAGTGATCCGGTGGTTCTGAATGGAAGGGCCATCGCTCAACGGATAAAAGGTACTCCGGGGATAACAGGCTGATACCGCCCAAGAGTTCATATCGACGGCGGTGTTTGGCACCTCGATGTCGGCTCATCACATCCTGGGGCTGAAGTAGGTCCCAAGGGTATGGCTGTTCGCCATTTAAAGTGGTACGCGAGCTGGGTTTAGAACGTCGTGAGACAGTTCGGTCCCTATCTGCCGTGGGCGTTGGAAGATTGAGAGGGGTTGCTCCTAGTACGAGAGGACCGGAGTGAACGCACCACTGGTGTTCGGGTTGTCATGCCAATGGCACTGCCCGGTAGCTAAGTGCGGAAAAGATAAGCGCTGAAAGCATCTAAGCGCGAAACTTGCCTCGAGATGAGTCTTCCCTGGGCCTTTAAGGTCCCTGAAGGAACGTTTAAGACTAAGACGTTGATAGGCTGGGTGTGTAAGTGCAGCGATGCATTGAGCTAACCAGTACTAATGAACCGTGAGGCTTAACCTTACAACACCGAAGGTGTTTTGGTGAGAGAGAGAATATAAGTTTTAATTTTCAGCGAAGTTCTTAGATTGGTTCTGGTGGTTACGTGCAGAGACATGTAACGGCCTGGAATGAAACAGAATTTGCCTGGCGGCAATAGCGCGGTGGTCCCACCTGACCCCATGCCGAACTCAGAAGTGAAACGCCGTAGCGCCGATGGTAGTGTGGGGTCTCCCCATGCGAGAGTAGGACACTGCCAGGCATCAAACAAAGCAGAAGGCCATCCGCAAGGATGGCCTTTTTGCGTTTTGAAATTCACATTAGGGATTACAGACTCATCCCTGCATGAATCGGGTAGAGCGGATTTACAGAGTCGTGTGGCACATCTTCTTTTTGTTGCAGAACAGCATCCCAATTTGAAGGCAGTTCAAACGGTAATTTGCCCTCAGGTTTTGCCTTACCACTGATGATATCGAAGAGTGTGGCATCAGAACTGCCGAAGTTGGCCAATAAAACATCCGTTTTATCGACGATATTGGTGAGTATTGCCGGACGATCGAGATAAATTGAAGTGACAGTCGGGATCCCCTGAAGCTTCACCTGTTTGATGATCTGGTAATCAGCACTGCCGCTGTAGATACCCGGTTTCTCATCTAATACCACGCTTGCCTGATCGTCAAACCCCAGTTGCCCGAAATGAACGGAGCCAAACGGATAGTGTGGATCTGTCTGGTAAGGTGTATTCACGCGTATCACCGCAATATCGGCCGCTTCTGGTGTGCTAACAACGGTTAGCCCATAGCTGGCCGCCACTTCGGCATTCACGTTATACAGGAAGACCTTTTTACCTGTGAGTGACATTGGTAACAGGCTACTGTCGTTTTTCAACAAGACGTGTGAGCGGCGCTGCGCGTCAGTGGCCTGCTGTTGGAAATCATTGTTACCAACAAGCGTTGCGGCAGCGGTTTCATCAACGTAGGGATTTTCGAACAGACCAAGGGCGAATTTTTGTTTCAGTATCCTGACGACAGACTCATCAAGACGCGTGGTGGTGATTTGCTGCTCCTCCACAGCCGCGATTAAATCGCTGGGATCGCTGGTCCCGCCAAACTGATCGATACCGGCATCCACGGCTTTAACGACTCGCTCCTGACGCGTCAGGGTTTCAACGCCCCAAGGCATACCGAAGGGAACGATAGCGAAAGGTGAAATACCTGTGGCGACATCTGCATCACTCATACCGGTAATACATGTGCCTTCACAGTCTGACAAAATTCCCCAATCACTCAGGATCACGCCGTCAAAAGCATAACGCCCACGGAGAATGTCTGTCAGAACCTGTTTGTTAAAACCGAACCCAACGGACTCAATGAGCGCATCTTTATACCAAAGATCGACCGGTTGGCCGTAATAAGGCATAACCGAGGCCACTTTCGCGGCAAATGCCCCTTCAAAAGGCACCAGGTGATACTCAAAGTCGTCCCCTGGGTAGACCTGCTCTTTACCGTAATCGTTGTGAGGATCCAAACCTTTCAACTGTGGCCCACCGCCAGCGAAGTGTTTTACCACGGTAATGACACTGTCTTTATTCAGACCGGTATTACCGTTTTGGAAACCTTCAATATAGGCCTGCGTCATTCTCTTCGAGATCTGGTTATCTTCACCGAATGTTCCGTTGATTCTTCCCCAGCGCGGTTCTGTCGCCAGATCGGCTTGAGGAGACAAAGCCATCTGGATCCCTACTGCCCGATACTCTTTCCGAGCGATATCACCGAATTTTTTCATTAACTCTAGGTCATCGATCGCGGCGAATCCCAGCGTTTCAGGCCATTGGGAAAAACTGCCCGCGACAATGCTGGTTGCATTCGGGTCGTTGGTAAAATGATTCCGAGGGTCAGTACTGATGATAATGGGAATGCCGAGACGAGTTCCCTCGGCGACTTGCTGTATCTGGTTATTATCATGGGAAATGTAGTTAGGATTACCAGCCATACGCGTGATAAATGTATTAACGGCATTATCGATAATATCTTTTTTAGCCGTTTCAACGTCGACACGCTCTGAAGAGAGTGGCAACGTTCCATGCATCATTAACCCGGCTTTCTCTGCGGTGGTCATCAGTGAAGCCAGATTGTTGGCACGGGTTGTGGCATCCAGACGCCAATCTTCATAAGGGTCGAGCTTATTGTTCTTGTTGAGATCTTTGAACTTCAGACCACCGATTTCCAACAGTTTTACGTCCCGATAACCTAAGTCTGCCTGTTTGGAATTGCCAGTATTTATCGTATCGCTATCATTACACCCACTAAGGCCCAGAGCCATAAAACTCGCCAAAGACATTGCCGTACCGATCTTTCCTATTTGCATTGGTCTATCTCCATTTTAGTGACAAAACGGCCAGAAGCAGGTCATTAGCCCACCATCAGATTTTTTTCCCTAAAAGAAACAACGAAATAGTTTGGATACTTCCCAACGAAAAATATGTAGAAACACTGACTATGCTAACGATCTATTTTTTCGGACTATAAAATAAATAGCTGCTGATATATGAGATAGAGTTCAACCTTTGAACAATTGCTTTTCAGCCTTTGGTCATTTTTTCTGAAGGGTAACGAGGTTTTTTAGCGGATCTGGGAGGTGCTTAAATCGTGATGCATATTTTATGCGTGAATAATTTCACAAAGAAAAAGATATCGCCTTTTCTTGGCGATCCTGCAGTGGTTTTCCCTTTTGATAAAAAAGGCTCCCGAAGGAGCCTTTGGTAATCAGTAATATCAATGTTTTGAACTCTGAGAGATACCCAGCCCGGTTTGCGAACGCACAAACTGGAAGCGGAAGCGCTCACGCTCTTGCTGCCCAGTGAGGGAACTGTCGGTAACTGAGAAGAACCAGGTGCCAATAAAGGCAACTGCCATTGAGAACAGCGCTGGATACTCATACGGATAGATAGGTTTGGCATGACCAAGGATCTGCACCCAGATGGTTGGGCCGAGGATCATCAGGATCACTGCGGTCAACAGGCCGAGCCAACCCCCGATCATCGCCCCACGGGTTGTCAGGCGTGACCAATACATGGAAAGAATGATAATCGGGAAGTTACAGCTGGCGGCGATGGAAAACGCCAAGCCAACCATAAAGGCGATATTCTGCTTTTCAAACAGAATACCCAGAGCGATGGCGACGATCCCCAAAACCAAGACGGTGATCTTGGAGACTTTAAGCTCATTACGTTCAGTCGCTTTACCGTCTTTAATAACACAAGAGTACAAATCGTGAGAAACCGCAGAAGCACCAGCCAATGTCAGCCCGGCGACCACCGCCAGAATGGTGGCGAACGCGACGGCGGAGATAAAGCCGAGGAAGAAGTTGCCGCCCACGGCGTTAGCCAAGTGCACCGCAGCCATATTGTTGCCGCCTAACAGGGCTCCACTGGCATCCTTGAACGCTGGGTTAGCGCTGACTAGCAGGATCGCACCAAAGCCGATAATAAAGGTCAGGATATAGAAGTAACCGATAAAACCGGTGGCATATAGCACGCTTTTACGCGCTTCTTTAGCATCGTTAACGGTGAAGAAACGCATCAGAATATGCGGTAAACCCGCGGTACCGAACATCAATGCCAGGCCTAGAGAGAGCGCCGATATCGGATCGGAAACCAATCCACCAGGGCTCATGATAGCAATCCCTTTCGGATGGACCTTCACGGCTTCGCTAAACAGGGTATTGAAGTTAAAGTTTACCGACTTCATAACCATCAGAGCCATAAAGCTGGCACCTGCCAACAGCAGGACGGCCTTGATGATCTGTACCCAGGTGGTGGCCAGCATGCCGCCAAACAGGACGTATAACACCATCAATATACCGACCAGTATCACGGCGATATGGTAGTTGAGGCCAAATAACAGCTGGATCAGTTTGCCTGCGCCGACCATCTGAGCGATCAGATACAGCGCCACCACCACCAGTGAGCCACAGGCGGAAAGGGTACGAATGGGTTTTTGTTTAAGCCGGTAAGAGGCAACGTCGGCAAAAGTATAGCGCCCGAGGTTACGCAACCGTTCGGCAATCAGGAACAGGATGATCGGCCAACCAATCAGGAAGCCGATGGAATAAATCAGGCCGTCGTAGCCGGAGGTATACACCAACGCTGAGATGCCGAGGAACGACGCGGCTGACATAAAGTCACCGGCAATCGCCAACCCGTTTTGCAGCCCGGTAATGCGGCCACCTGCCGTGTAGTAATCTCCACGGGAACGGGTGCGTTTGGAAGCCCAGTAAGTGATATAGAGAGTAGCGCCCACAAACAGGACGAACATGATAATGGCCTGGATGTTCAGTGGCTGGCGTTGTACCTCGCCCCCAATCGCATCAGCATGGCTCAGGCCTGGCAATGCCAGCAGGGTGATAGCGGATATCAGGCGCTTCATTGCTGCACCTCACGCAAGATTTCGGCGTTAAGACGATCGAATTCACCGTTGGCACGGTATACATAAATCCCGGTCAAAACAAAAGAGATCACGATCAACCCAACACCGATCGGGATCCCGCGGGTAATGGTCGATCCTGCGGCGATCGGTGTACCCAACCAATGCGGATTGAAGGCGATCAGCAAAATAAAGCCAACGTACAATGTGAGTGTGATCAGCGAAAGGAGCCAGGCGAAACGGCTGCGTTTTCTTACCAGTTCCTTGAAGCGCGGGTTTTCCTCAATCCTTTGATAAATGTTGTCATTCATCTGAGTTTCTCCAGTAGGTATTGATCGAGTACGTCGCGCTATACCTCTCATTTTCCAAGCACGGCCTTACGGCACCTTGAAGTCAATCGGGTATACAAGCCGTTCACCCCGTGATTGCAGATGAACGGCCGGGGCGGCGCAAATTAGGATGGAACTTTAATTGATTGTTTTTCTTCCAACAGCTTGTCGACTACAGCTGGATCTGCCAGCGTTGAGGTATCCCCCAGGTTGCTGATATCACCGGCAGCAATTTTGCGCAGAATACGCCGCATGATCTTGCCGGAGCGCGTTTTCGGTAATGAATCTGTCCAATGGAGAACGTCCGGTGTGGCGAGCGGCCCGATCTCTTTGCGTACCCAGTTACGTACCTCGGTATAGAGCTCCGGCGTGGGTTCTTCACCATGATTCAGCGTGATATAGGCATAAATCGCCTGGCCTTTGATGTGATGTGGAATACCCACCACCGCGGCCTCGGCAATTTTCGGGTGAGCAACCAGCGCTGATTCGATCTCTGCGGTACCCAGACGGTGGCCGGAGACGTTCAGCACGTCATCTACGCGGCCGGTAATCCAGTAATAGCCATCTTCGTCACGGCGGGCGCCGTCACCGCTGAAATACATGCCTTTGAAGGTAGAGAAGTAAGTCTGCTCGAAGCGATCGTGGTCACCGAACAGGGTGCGAGCCTGGCCTGGCCAGGAGTCGGTGATCACCAGATTACCCTCGCTGGCCCCTTCCTGTGGTGTGCCCATGTTGTCCACCAGCGCAGGCTGAACGCCAAAGAACGGGCGCGTGGCGGAACCGGCTTTCAGTTCGGTGGCACCCGGCAGCGGGGTGATCATGAAACCGCCGGTTTCGGTCTGCCACCAGGTATCGACGATCGGGCATTTACCGTTACCAATCTTGTTGTAATACCATTCCCAGGCTTCCGGGTTGATGGGCTCACCGACCGAACCCATGATGCGCAGCGAATCGCGCTTGGTGCCTTCGATGGCCTTGTCACCTTCAGCCATCAACGCACGGATTGCGGTGGGAGCGGTGTACAGAATATTGACCTGATGTTTATCGACCACCTGTGACAGGCGGTTCACACCGGGATAGTTTGGCACGCCTTCAAACATCAGCGTGATTGCGCCACAGGCCAGCGGGCCATACAGCAGATAACTGTGGCCGGTAACCCAGCCTACGTCGGCGGTACACCAGTAGATATCGCCATCGTGATAATCGAAGACATATTTGAACGTCAGTGCGGCGTAAACCAGATAGCCACCGGTCGTGTGCACTACGCCCTTTGGCTTGCCGGTAGAACCGGAGGTATAAAGGATAAACAAAGGATCTTCAGCGTTCATCTCTTCCGGCGGGCAGTCGGCGGCAACGCCTGCGATTAATTCATGCCACCACAGGTCGCGCCCTTCCTGCCAGTAACCCGGCTTGCCGGTACGCTGGAAGACCACCACATTGCTGATGCTTTTCACCCCAGGGTTTTGCAGCGCATCGTCCACGTTCTTTTTCAGCGGCACGGAACGGCCGGCGCGCAGCCCTTCATCGGCGGTGATCACCAGTTTGGCGTTACAGTCGATAACACGGCCGGCCACGGCTTCCGGTGAGAAACCGCCAAAGATCACGGTATGTATGGCACCAATGCGCGCACAGGCCAGCATCGCGACGGCAGCTTCCGGCACCATCGGCATATAAATAGCGACGACATCGCCTTTTTTCACCCCGAGCTTTTTCAGCACGTTGGCGAACTGGCAGACATCATGGTGCAACTGTTTATAGGTGACCTTTTTCGATTGGGTTGGATCATCACCCTCCCAGATAATGGCGGTTTGATCGCCGCGATAGGCCAGATGGCGATCCAGGCAATTCGCTGACAGGTTCAGCGTACCGTCCTCGAACCAGCGGATACTGATATGGCCGGGATCGAATGAGGTGTTCTTCACTTTGGTATAAGGTTTGATCCAATCCACGATCTTGCCGTGCTCCCCCCAGAACGCTTCCGGGTCTTGCACAGACTGTTGATAATATTGTTGATATTGCTCCGGGTTAATCAGGGCTCGTTCTGCAATTGCAGACGGAATGGCGTGTTTAGGCAGTTGGCTCATGGTTTTTCTCCTTAGAATTGTTAATAATATGTCAACTGATGGTTATGTATAGTTTGCTCTAATTCTTTGTTCCTTTTTTGCGCGGCGGATCACGCAACGAAGATATTGATTTGTAATAGTTACTGCTGTAATTGCGTGATGGATCTGCTTGGTTGACGGTGAAAAACCCTTAATGTAGGGGTTTTCCTTAAAAAACTTTTTAAATAACCAAAAAGAGTTAACATTAAGAAACGGACTTTTTTTGGTTGAAGGGGATGGAATGCTATAAGTATGGAATATATTTCTATTTAAACTATTTTTAATTCAGGCTATGAATAATTTTTGCGATTCTTAACTACCAAACGATCTTTATTCTCTACTCTTGGGGATATAATTATTAGCCAGTAAAAGCGTTATAAGACCTTTCTTGTCCGCATAAAACCCGCTCTCATTATGGCGCTTAAGCTAGCAACTCTGTTTCATTTTGTAAACTATTAATTAACAAAATACAAACATTTCATTCGGACTAATTATGCAAGACGGATGAAAAATAACGCATTTCTATTTTGTTTGAAAATTGTTCGATTTAGTGTGCATGTGATCCTTTAGCGCTAATATTATGTTTTTAAGAACAAGCAATTATGTTGCCATTCATTTTTCTCTTGCTTATTTTTCATTCTGAAAAGTATGTAAGCCAGATAAAACAAGGCTTGCAGAACAGGGGCTCCAGATGGTACAGATTTATATTGCGCTGCATGAGGGGCAAGCGAGCGTATGGTTTCAATTAGCATAAGCCCGTATTAAATGATTAAGTATTCCATCTGAAGCTATTGTTTGTTAAATACTTTGGAGAGGAGTCTGTGAGGGATTTTCGGTATGAAGAGTGTAAAAATCAGCCTGGCCTGGCAAATTCTGATTGCGTTGATATTGGGGATTATATTAGGTGCCGTATTGCATAATCAGACGGAATCACGGGAGTGGCTGGTCAATAATATACTGAGCCCGGCCGGTGATATCTTTATTCGTCTAATTAAGATGATTGTGGTGCCTATCGTTATTTCCACGCTGATTGTGGGGATCGCCGGTGTTGGCGACACCAAAAAGTTAGGCCGTATTGGATTGAAAACCATTATCTATTTTGAAGTGATTACCACCATTGCCATTGTGCTTGGGGTGACATTGGCTAATGTTTTTCAACCCGGGCACGGTATCGACATGTCGGCGCTGACCGCGGTGGATATCTCCAAATATGAAAGAACGACGGAACAGGTACAAAGCGGTTCACACAGCCTGGTAGCCACTATCCTGTCGCTGATCCCTTCAAACGTCTTTGCCTCCATTGCTAAAGGCGACATGTTACCGATCATCTTCTTCTCGGTACTGTTTGGCTTGGGCCTTTCCTCACTGCCGAAAGAGACCAAAGAGCCGCTACTGAAGGTGTTTAAGGCGGTTTCTGAAAGCATGTTCAAAGTGACGCACATGATCATGCGTTATGCGCCGATCGGGGTGTTTGGCTTGATTTCAGTTACGGTAGCGAACTTTGGTTTTGCTTCGCTGCTGCCGCTGGCCAAGCTGGTAGTGCTGGTTTATTTCGCCATTGCCTTCTTTGCCCTGGTAGTTCTGGGCATTGTGGCGCGGATATGTAACCTGCGTATCTGGACGTTGATCCGCATCCTGAAAGAGGAACTGATTCTGGCTTACTCGACTGCCAGTTCAGAGACCGTGTTGCCACGCATTATTGAAAAGATGGAGGCTTACGGCGCGCCGAAGTCGATCACCAGCTTTGTGGTTCCCACCGGTTACTCTTTCAACCTGGATGGTTCCACCTTGTATCAGAGTATCGCCGCAATTTTCATTGCGCAGCTGTACGGCATTGAGCTGTCGCTAGGCCAGGAGATCATTCTGGTGCTGACGCTGATGGTGACCTCAAAAGGGATCGCTGGCGTTCCTGGCGTGTCCTTTGTGGTGCTGCTGGCGACGCTGGGCAGCGTGGGTATTCCGTTGGAAGGTTTGGCATTTATCGCCGGTGTGGATCGTATCCTGGATATGGCGCGTACCGCATTGAACGTGGTGGGCAACGCTCTGGCGGTGTTGGTGATCGCCAAGTGGGAAAACCAGTTCGATCATGAGAAATCACTGGCCTACGAGCGGGAGTTCCTGGCTGGTAAAGTGAAAGCGGTCAGTCAGTCTTAAGTCCTCAAAAACACCGGTAAGCCCGCTGACGGCGGGTTTACCGGCACCATCATCGCATCTTGCGCCAGACAATCAGCACGGTCATCAGGATAAGCCCTGGCAACCACACCCACTGCAATTCCGAAACCATCACCGCATGGCCTGACGGCGTCAGGTATTTCGCCAGGCTGAATGGTGCCACCCGAATCACCTGCCAGGGTGCGAAGAAGCGTTCATCGCTCCACGGCCACAGCCAGCCGACACCCTTGCCGCCCGTGGTGATCGAATCCAGCAGGCTGTGCGACAGCAGTGAAACAAACAGGAATAACCCGCTTTTCAGCGGCGGTGCTTTAAACCATCGGCACAGCAGCAGAGCCAATGTGGGCATTAGCGCAGCAAAAAATAGCGAATGGGTAAAGCCGCGATGGCCAAACGCGTTGCCATAAGCGACGCCAAATTTAAATGCCAGCACGTCGGCATCGGGCAACATGGCCAAGACAACGCCAGCGAATAGCAGGCGCGGCGGGATAATTTTCTGCCCCAGCCCCAATCCGAGGCATAGCGGGACCGCTGCGTGAGTGATGATCGTTGGCATGATGGTCTTCCGTGATTTGAGCCTAGTATTGCGCCCGCTGTTTTATCACAATCACACCGTGATTACCCACTTTGGCTACCGCAAGCCCCGAGCGTGATATAACAATACGTCATTGAGCATCATGGAGAGGGTTCTGACTATGTGGGATGTCATCGTCATTGGTTCAGGGATTGGCGGGCTTACCAGCGCAGCGCTGTTGGCGGGGGTCGGTGATAAAAAGGTCCTGGTGTTAGAAAAACACTCAGAACCCGGTGGGCTGACCCATGTTTTTCGCCGTGATGGCGCATCCTGGGATGTCGGGCTGCACTATATTGGCAATGTTGAGCCCGATTCTAAAACCCGGCAGCTATTTGATTGGCTCTCCTATGGCGAATTGAAATGGAATAAACTCCCTGACGATTTTGACCGTTTTATCTATCCAGATTTCCAGTTCAACGTACCTTCCGATCCCGCTGTATATAAAGCGCGTTTAATCGCCCATTTTCCCGCTGAAGCCAGGGCTATCAACCGCTATTTCCGCGATATCAACCTCTGCTGTCTTTGGGCTACCATGGGGTTTGTTCGCGCCTTTGTGCCACAGCAAGTCGCCCCTATCGTAGGAATGTTACAACGTTTAACCAGCCGTAAATCGCTCCAGACCACCCAGCAATATATGGAGAACAACTTTCATTCCCCGCTGTTACGCGCCGTGTTAGTCAGCCAGTGGGGTGATTATGGTTTACCTCCGGCCAAGAGTGCTTTTGCGATTCATGCGCAGATCGTAAAGCACTACTTGAATGGCGCTTGGTATCCGCAAGGCGGCGCTGGCCGTATCGCGCGAACGTTTGAAAAACGAATAGAAAACCACGGCGGGGCGATACGCGTCAGCCAGCAAGCGGTGGCGATCGTGATCGAAAATGGTCGGGCCGCTGGGGTAAAGGTGATCGATAGAAGAAGCGGCGAACCACGCGAAGTTATTTATCGCGCGCCCACAATTATCTCCAATATTGGTTTAGAGAATACGTTTCAACATTTACTGCCGACGGATGGCGAAATCGGTGACAAAACGGCGGCAATTCGTGAACTGGTTGAACGGCTGAAAAGCAGCGGCGTATCCGCCGTCACACTGTATTTGCGTTTAAAGGCACCGGTTTCTACCTTGGGCGTGCAGGGTGAAAACTATTGGATTAATACCAGTACCGATTACAGCGATCTGAGTTCGCACTCCGAAAATGTGATGAAAGGCCAGCCCGCGCACATCTATGTCTCTTTCCCTTCTGCCAAAGCGGGTGATGATCGATTCCATACGGCGGAAATCATCTCTTTTGTGCAGCCTGATGCGTTCTCTGCCTGGCAAGACTCTCTTAAAGGGCTGCGCGGCAAGGATTATGCGGCGCAGAAAAACAGGGTGGCCGAAGGATTATTGCAATTGGCAGAAACATCGTTGCCCGGTTTAACGCAGTTGGTGAGCTATTCTGAGCTGTCTACGCCTTTAACGATGGAACACTATACTTCGCATCCCCGGGGCGGTTTCTATGGATTACCTGCCACCCCAGAACGCTATCGAGCCTATTTTTTAGGGGCCACCACGCCGATTCCGGGGTTATATATTTCCGGCACCGACGCCGGATGCCTGGGGATCGTTGGCGCATTGATGGGCGGTGTGGGTGCCGCATCACAAGCCATGGGGGCCAGAGGGTACAATTTAATCCAGGCGGCGCTGAAAGAGGAGCTTCCACCTTTACCTACCTATCCGTTGCCTGCGGAAAAGCAGCGTGCCGTATTAATCAACAAAACGCCGCTTACCGCCACCATTTGGCATCTTCATTTTGAGTTGGACTCACCGCTTGCCGCCTTTGAACCGGGGCAATTTGGCCGCCTGCGTGTCGCCGATTACGAATGGCGTGATTATTCAATTGCGCGTGCTGAGGGGAGAACGGTTGAATTCGTGATCGATACCCGCACCGGCGGCGATGGCTCTGTTTTCGTCAAGAATGCCGCCATTGGGCAGCAGACCGAGATTGAACTCCCGCTGGGCCATTATGCGTTGGTGAAAAACGCCAACCGCAAAGTGTTTATTGCCACCGGCACGGGATTAGCGCCACTTTTACCGATGTTTAGCCAGCTTACACGGGAAGGGAATATCAATATGGCCGAGCTGTTTTTTGGCTGCCGGACTTTGGCTGATGATATTACTGGCTATTTTTCCCCGTTGCCGCCAGCTAGAACAGTCTGCCTCAGTAGGGTAGACGTTGTTACTGATGGCGCATTTAAAGGCAGAGTCACCGAGGCGCTCAATAACCTGCATTTTGACCCGGCTACTACGGATTTTTATGTTTGTGGTTCAGCCGCCATGGTGATGGATTGCCAATCTTTACTGGAAGGTAGGGGAGCAAAAAATCTTTTTATCGAGGTTTATTAGTCCGTGCCTTACGTAGTTTTTGACTCAAGTCATGAAATAATAAAACAACAAATTTAATTTAATGAAACGAAGTTTCTTTATTTGGAGGGCGGGGGCAAAGAGGATAGTATTCAATGCGCTGTAGCGATATTGACCACTCCTCCAGTGATAAGGGATCCCCATGAGAATACCGTATCCACCTTCCACGATGACTCTTAAGGCAACGCTTCTATTTATGGCGACCAGTTTGATGGCAATAACTCCGCAGGCTTCTGCTGCTCTGAATAAACAGGCACCACAGCAACTTCAGGTGCCAACTTTGGCGGCCGACGACAGCAGCCTGGTGCTGGTGTGGAAAGCACCGGAAGATACCCGTGATATCGTCGACTATCTGGTTTATGAAGATGGCAAACTGCTGGGCAAAGCCAGTGAGAACAGCGATCGATTTTCACCCGCCAAGCCTTATATCAATCATTTCTACGCTAACGACAAAGATAATTTCTCGCAGCGGATTGTGATCCAGAATTTCAAAGTCACTGGCTTAAAACCAGACAGCCAATATTCGTTTACCGTCAAAGCGCTCTATGCCGATGGTTCGCAGTCGGACGCCAGTCAAAGCATTACGGCCAAAACTACGCCGCGACCTTTCGTGATCAAAATCACCGATTTTGGTGCTAAAGGCGACGGCACCACGCTGAATACCAAAGCGATTCAGCGGGCGATCGATGCTTGTCAGCCCGGCTGCCGGGTTGATATTCCGGCGGGGGTCTACAAAACCGGGGCGCTGTGGCTGAAAAGTGATATGACGCTTAACCTGCAAGCGGGATCGACCCTGCTCGGCTCAGAGGACCCGGCGGATTATCCACCAGCCTACCGGCTGTACGGTTATTCCACCGAAATGCGCCCGGCCTCGTTGATCAATGCTATCGATCCTGAACATGTGGAGCCCGGCACCTTCCGCAATATCCGCATCGTTGGGCCCGGCATCATCGACGGCAATGGCTGGCTACGTCAGAAAACGGCTGAGCTGGTTGATGAGGTGGGCAACCGCCTGCCGCAATATATTTCCAGCAGAAACAGCAAAGTGCATGAAGATGGGATCCTGGCTAAACATCAGGTCGCCAAAGCGGTGGCCGAAGGCGTGCCGCTACAAGTCGCCTACGGGCAGCGCCGCTCAAGCCTGGTGACGCTGCGTGGCGTAGAGAATGTTTATCTGGCGGATTTCACGGCACGCAATCCGGCATTCCACGGCATTATGCTGCTGGAAAGCCACAATGTGGCCGCCAATAACCTGATCCATCAAACCTTTGATGCTAACAACGGCGATGGGATTGAGTTTGGTAATAGCCAGAACGTGATGGTGATGAATAACTTTTTTGATACCGGCGATGACTGCATTAACTTCGCGGCGGGAACCGGTGAAAAAGCGCGTGAGCAACCGCCGATGAAAGGGGCTTGGTTATTCAACAACTACCTGCGCAGAGGGCACGGCGCTATTGTGACAGGCAGCCACACCGGTGCCTGGATTGAAGACATTCTGGCCGAAAATAACGTCATCTACCTTACCGATGTCGGCCTACGCGCCAAGAGCACCACGGATATCGGCGGTGGGGCCCGCAACGTGACATTCCGTAATAATGCCATGAAAGATATTGCGCGCCAGCCGGTGATCCTGACGTTGAATTACTCGGATCCTAACGCCAAGATTGATTATCCGGCAGCGAAGCAACCGGCGCAGTTTTACCATTTTCTGGTGCAGAACGTGACGGTGCAGGGTACGCAGGAAGATCACCCAGCCATTGAGATCAAGGGCAACAGCGAGAAAAATGCCTGGCATCGGCAGGTGCATTTTGACAACGTGCGTTTTAATAACGTGCCGCCCACCGCGATCAGCGATTTGGAAGACAGCCAGTTCGACCGGGTGGTTTTCAGCCAGCTGCGCGGTGATACCCCTTGGCATTTCAGCGCTATCAGGAACGTGACCATCGACGGTAAGCCGGTAACGCCTTAACGCAGCGTAAAGCACGTTTAACGTCATTAAAGTCATCTGCCTCAGACTACTGACAAAGCCTGTTATTAGGGAGAGCGTACCGAAGGGGTCGTAGCGGCGTAAGCCGCCGGAGTGTCCTCTCGGTGCGCTAGGCCCGAGTATCTCGGGCTTAAAAACCACTTTGTCATCAACCTCAGGCAGAACATTTTCCCCTGCCTTTGCCGTTCTAATGGCTAGAATGAAAACTCTTGCAGTCCTTTCCGAACGGCCTACATTAAAACCCGATGGATGCCAATAAAAGGACTGAGGAATGAAATTAGCGACGTTACAGAAAAACCATGAAGCCAGTTTTGTGGCGCTGATCGACGCTGCACGGGCGCGTTACTGGCCTGTGGCCGAAATCATGCCGGGCCTGGCAGTAAACATGAGCCAACTGATACAGCAGTGGAAAAATATCAAAAGTGACTTAGAGCCTAAAGGGGAAGGTTATCCGCTGGTGGACGTCAGCATTTGTGCTCCACTGCTCCCCGCGCGTAACATTTTTTGCATCGGCAAAAACTACCGCGAGCATGCCGCTGAGTTCAGCAAATCGGGTTTTGACCATAGCGCAAAAGCCGATGAGGTGGCGCCAGAGTTTGCTGTGGTGTTCACCAAAACGCCAGAAACCGTGATTGCTAGCGGTGCCAAAATCCCACGCCATGCGCAAGTCACCGATCAGTTGGATTATGAAGCTGAGCTGGCGGTGATTATTGGTAAGGGCGGCCGCGGCATCAGCAAGGCCGATGCGCTCGATCACGTTTGGGGCTACACCATTGTTAATGACGTCACCGCCCGTGATTTACAAAAAAATCATCGTCAGTGGTTTATGGGTAAATCGCTGGACGGGTTTTGCCCGATGGGGCCATGGCTGGTGTCGGCGGATGAAATCGATCTTACCTCGGTGGCCATACAGTGTTGGGTCAACGGTGAATTACGTCAGAATTCCAATATCCGCGATCTGATTTTTGATATTCCGTCATTAATCGCCACCTTATCTGCCGGTATCGAACTGAAACCTGGCGACATTATTGCAACCGGAACTCCAGCCGGGGTGGGGATTGGCTTCACGCCGCCACGCTTCTTGCAGGCCGGTGATGTCGTGCGCATTGAGATTGAGGGGATCGGCCGCTAAGAAAATGAGGTTGGCCAACCATTGTTATGATTGTGTCTGGTGAATAGGGCTGCCGCTGCAGCCCTATTGCGGTTACAGATAAACGTGCAGGTATTCCACCAGGCAGAGAATGGCCATCGCCTGGCCATAAGGCATCGATGTGAGCGGTACTTGGCGATAATAGTCCAGGTTTTTGCCCATCGCGGTACCGAACGAGACTTGCGTCAGTTCGCCATCGGTGTTGATCTGCTTCACCACGCCCTGCAACGCTTTTTCCGCAACCGCCAGATACTTGCCGTCGATATAGCGTTTGCGCACCGCTTTCAGCATGCCAAAGGCGAAACCGGCGGTGGCGGAAGATTCCAGATACGACTCAGGATCGTCCAGCAGCGTGTGCCACAGGCCACTTTGGTGTTGGCACTGCGCCAGCGCCGCCACCTGACACTCCAAGACCTGTAGCAGAAAGCGGTGGGTGGCATCGTATTCCGGCAGATCAAGCAGTTCGAGGAACTCTGGGATCACGATGGTCAGCCAACTGTTGCCGCGCGCCCAGCGGGCTTTGGCAAAGTTGTGTTTGCCTTCGAAAGTCCAGCCATGGAACCACAGACCGCTTTCGCGCTCCATCAGGTGCTGAATGTGAACCAGAAACTGATATTTGGCCTCTTCCACATACTGCGGGCGGTTCAGCAGCTTACCGATTTTGGCCAGCGGCAGCACGCTCATCATTAAGGTGTCATCCCACAGTTGCTGGTGGTTCTCTTCCGCCAGCGTGACGTGTTGCATACCACCGTGCTCGGTGCGTGGCATTTCGTGCATCAACCATTCCGCCCAGCGCTCCAGATACGGCAACCAGCGCGCATCGCCGGTTTCCTCATAGCGGTAGGCCAGGGTGAGAAACGGGCAGGCGGTATTGACGTTCTTGGTCGGCGTGCCCTCGGCAAAACGTGCGGCGAACCAATCGTCAACAATGGCGCACATAGTGGCGTCGCCGGTCTGGCGGTAATACTGGTTGATGCCGTACAGGCCGATACCGTGCGTCCACTCCCAGCCAGCCCAACCTTTGGTATCGATGACCCGCCCATCGTCAAGGCGCAGCAGGAACTCACCGGTTTCATCGGTGATATTGACCAGGTTGTCCACCAGACTGCCAATTAACTGGTGCAGCTCCTGGCGGCTGATAAAGCGTTCAGGCTGGCGCAGTAACGGGCTGTGTTTTACGGGATATACCAACATTGCGATGTCCTTTTTAACCTGTGTTCAATGTGTCACGCTGCCCGCCGCCTTCTGGCCTGGAGTGGCCTTGGACAACGTTAGTGCAGCTGGTTTATTACGGTTGAGGTAGCCAATATTGTTGTTACCCCATAGCGATTCATAAGGCATGCCCGCCAGCATTTCGACGGTGGCACGCGCTTCTGGCGTGATGTTGCCGGGCACTACCTGGCCAGCAATGCGCATCTTCTCGGTTTCTTGGCGCAGCACGCTGTGAGTGGCCAGGTTGAGTTTAAAGCGTAGCGAGATGGTGAAGCCGATCGCCAGAACCGCCAAGGTGCCCACACTCAGGATCATCAGAATGGCGTGGCTCACTTCAGGTGCTTGCTGACTTTGGCCGGAAACAAAGCCCGACAGTTGCAGGATGACGCCAACCAGCATCACCGCGCCGGCCTGTGAGGCCTTACGGGTCAAGGTCATGATGCCGGCAAAGATGCCTTCGCGGCGTTGGCCGGTGATCACTTCGTCCACGTCGGCAATATAGGTGTAGATGTTCCACGGCACGTAGTTGATTCCACCACGGCCCAGCCCGGCGAGGCCAGAAACCAGCAGCAACAGCGAGAAAACGTCACTGAGGTTGGCGTAATACAGCACGGCGTAGGAGACGGCCCCCATACCGAACAGCACCACTACCATGCGGTAAGAGGGGGCAGGCCCGAAGCGAATACACAGCGGGATCATGGCGATCACCGCCACGAACTGCATGATGGCCATGGTGCCCATCAGGTTGGAGGCCGTGGCGGCGCTTTGCAGCAGCACGAACACCACGTAATAGGTGAACACCGCGTTGAAGACGTCCTGCGCGATATAGCCCCCGAGGTACATGCCCAAATGCTGGCGGAAAATACGGATGCGCAGCGTGGAAGAGAGTTCGATGTTCAGGCGCTTCAGACTCTGGACCAGTGTGAGCTTTTGCTTTTCGGCTTCCAGTGCGGCAGCCGATTTTTGTTCCGTTGGCCGCTCCCAAGTGAAGAAATAGACCAGCGTCAATACAAAGGCACAGATGATTGAGAACACCAGGCTGGCGTAGAAAAACGACACGGCATTGTCTTTACCCAAGTAGCTGAGCAGAATGCCCGGCAGGAACGCGGCAAGAATGGCAGACAGCTGCGCCAGCGCGATACGCGCCCCGGAAAACTTGGTCTTCTGCTTGAAATCGTCGGTCATCTCTGGCACCAGCGTTTCGTACGGCACCAGGATCATGGTATAGACCACATCGAAGAACAGGTAGGTCAGCAGGTAGTACCAATAATCCATATGGCCTACCCACATCAGGCTATAGCTGAAGACCAGTGGAATACCGAGCAGGATAAAGAATTTACGGCGGCCGAAGCGTTTACCTAGCCAGGTGGAACCAAAATTATCGGTCAGATAGCCCATCAGCGGGCTGACTACCGCGTCCAATACCCTGGCCATGGCAAAGATAAAGGTTGCTTCGATCGGGCTAAGCCCGCAGAACGTTGTGTAGAAATACAATAACCAGGCGGCGGTGAGTGCCGTCGTGCCCGCACCGAGGAAATCCCCGGAGCCGTAGGCAAGATAGTTGAATAGGCCTATTTTACGTGTCTTCATTGTTGCCATCCCCATAGCCACATCACGTGTGATCTTCCCGGCAATATGCAGAGAATCTCAGTAACATAGGGTTATGGCTGTGGGAAAACCTTTGTGTTTTTGCCTGCTGTGGCGAGTCTATGGCAAAGAAGAAAAGTATTGGCCGATCAACTTCACTTATTTTATAAAACGCTGTTTTATTTTTAGTGTCTGCGGTGGTTTTTTAGCTGGAGAGGGCAGGGTATCAATTGGCGAGTTATAAACTATGCAGGTGGCGAAAATTTAACGCTTCGTGAGCAACTGCAGGCCCGATAATGCGGCAGACAAACCTCTGCGCATTAATTGAGCCTGCATTCGCCTTGGCGACCAGCGCTTATTGCAAGGTATCTTTGGTGAGCAGCTCTTTGAATAACGACTTCTCCGCCGTGATAATGTCTGTGCGACGTTTATCATCAATGAGCCAGTTCAAGCCCGCATCAGACAAATCGATGGCAGTGCCGTCCGGCGAAATCACTTTCCCGGCAAAAATCATCTGCTGGTACAGCTGTGCAATTCCACCAACCCGGGTGTAATCAGCCACAAAGCTTTGATCGACCACGGCACCTTGCTCCAATAGACAACCGGCGCCAATAATCGCAGGCCCCCTGATGGTCACTCCTGGCTGTATTTCGGTACTGCTGCCAATATAGACCGGCCCTTCAATATCCAGGTTGGCAAAATCGGCTTTAACGTTAAGCCCGCACCAGATTTGCGGCGCAACCTGAATGCCCGGCATCGGATAATCAGGCAATTCCCGATTAAGGATCATGCGGTTCACATGCCAGAAGTCCTGCAATGAGCCAATGTCTACCCACTGGAATGGCAAGGCAATGCCGTAGAAAGGAACGCCTAACTCAGCCAGTTTAGGGAATAACTGGCTACCAATGTCGTATTCAACGCCATCAGGAATATAGTTGAATATCTCGGGTTCAAACACATAGATACCCGTGTTGGCATTGTTTGATAACGCCTCTTCTGCTTTAGGTTTTTCCTGAAACTTACTGACTCGGCCTTGGTCATCGGTGACGACAATCCCGTACTTACTCACTTGATCGGCTGGCACGGGGCGCATGATCAGGGTAGCGACACTTTTTCTGGCCCGATGAAAAGCCAATACCTGGTCGAAGTCCACATCAATTAATGCGTCACCACATACCACGACAAAAGTGTCATCAAAAAAGCCCGAGAAATTCTGGATGTGCTTCATGCCACCGGCGGAGCCCAGCACGTTATCAACAAAGGTATTTCCCTCCATCACCCCTTCGTAGGAGTAACCCATTTCCACTCCCCAGGCATGACCATCGCGGAAATAATTCTCGATATCTGCGGAAAGGTAGCTGGTATTGACCATTAACTGATTAAATCCATACTCTCTTAAATGCTCAACGATCGACTCCATAATCGGCTTGCGGATTAATGGGATCATTGGCTTTGGCAATATGGTGGTCAGCGGTCTGGCTCTGGTTCCTTTACCTGCGGCAAGAATCATGGCTTTCATAATGAATATTCCTTGTTAATCAAGGTGCTAATTAGCACATTTGTTGTAATGCATTGCTTTGATCAGCGCCGATAGTAAATATTTTATCCATCCGGGTTAGCTTGAACATACTGTGGATATTGTTGTTCAGTGAGCAGACCGCGAGCTCACCTTTGCCATGTAAGGCCTTCAGAAGAGAAACCAGAGCGCCTAAAAAACTGCTGTCGATGAAATCAACCTGAGCGAAATCCAGCAAAATATTGTGGGTCCCCTGCGCAATCATGGCTTGTATATCTGCCTTAAACTGAGCGGAAACCGATGCATCCAACCGCCTGTCCAAAAGAGTGACAACCAATACATTGCCAATTGACTGAGTTTCAAAGTTCATTCTTTCTTCCTTACAATACCGTTGGGAGTGGGAAAACAGCTATTACGTTAGCTCACCAGTAAAGAAATATCGTTACTCAAGGCCACAGATCCATGCCGAGTATCACTTTTCTATTCATCTGTTTGTGCTGGATACCAGTAACGCCATGGTCGTTGTATTTGCCGAAAACGTAACATAGGCAGAGGAGATAAACCGCCATACGGCCAGCAGTTTTGCCGTCACCGGCAAGTCATTTTCAATTTGCTGATCGGTGCGTGAAGGCTTTTCGAGAGGTGTTTCTGGCATCAGGCGGTGTCCCTCCATGTCACATCGTCACGGTTGGCGGTCATTTGGCAACGCATCGGTCGCAGGGCATAAACATGGTGATATCCAATGTTCCTGAGCGTTCCCTAGACAGGTGTTTGACTATTAATAACGGTATTAAGCGTAGCACAGAGTTCTAGCCTTTCAATTCGTGGCCGGATGGGGCTTGATACAGGAGGGAAATGGTTGAATGCAGTGGCGATGGGCTATGGGCTCGTCGTGATAGCAGCAGGATGTTAACGGCAAATGGACGCCCGTAGACGTCCGTTTATAAAAAGTGGATGAATCATTGTCCTTACCTGTCCTCGGTTAAAGGATGCAGGCGTTAAACCGTTTTGGCCATTGAGGCGCATAACCTGGGTGCATGCTTGGGCTGGTTGCGGGTCTTTGACCGTTGGTGTCTGGCTGAGGCCGGATACGAGTTGTTTATCTCCCGTACGATTAGCTGCGTCGGCGATAGATACCCGGTTTCTGTTGGTGTCTCTGGTTGCGGCGACAAAAGGTGCATTTCCGCCAGTGCCCGTTCGTTTAAATAGCGCCCTCCTCCCTGAAGGAGCCATTGATACAGTTCCTGATTACACTTGAAATTCAGTTTCCGCATGGCACTTTGCTTGTGGGCATTAGCCGTTTTCACGTTGATATCTAAATGTGCGCCGGTATCACGCCCGTTCATCCCACGGTAGATACAGCGTAAAACATCCATTTCCCGTGGTGTCAACGGGGACATGCACGGGCAATCATGGTGAAACGGCCCTGACGGCAGAGGGAGGGAAGACAAGACGGAGTCCAACAGATCAAACAAGGAAAACAGAGTCTGGTGACGGTACAGTGTCCCCGCATGGCATTTTTCGCACTGTAGTCCACGTTTGAATAGGTTTTGGTTCCGCCCTTGAGGTTTGATAAAGAACATCATTGGATGGCAATTCCGTTGATGTAATCGGTAAAGCCACGGAGGGCTGTTGATGAGGTCACCCAAAAAAATGATGTCAATGTTGTCTTCAGTCTGTGTTTCTTCAAACAGGTGAATGTCTTGGCCGCGAGACTGGAAAAAACCCTGCAACCCTAGGCGCAGGCCATAGGTAAAATAGCGGTCGGCATCGACTATCAGGATGGAGAGTGGCTGTGCCATGATATGGAGTCCTTTCTACCAGGGTGTCTGTTATACGGTGATATACTCGCCATACTTCAAGCTGCATGTGCGTTGGCTTTGTTACTCGGCCCGTCCGTGGGCCTCGCCCCAATGGGGCCGCTGCAAGCAGCGCTCAAACCTGCTCCCGGCAGATTTTTCGCTTACCCTTGTCACAGCGTTATCTATGCTCTAGGGTTCTCCGGCTTGCTGCCTTCCTGAAACTCGAATTATTGAGAGTATAAGAGAGAGACAGGTACTGTAATGGATGAGTATCAGTGAAAAATAAAGGTGAAACAGATGTCTGAAGGTCAGCCAGTGTATTTAATTTTCTGCCGTGGCGGACTGTATCTCCCTTTTTTCATGCTGCTTAGGTAGTGGGGCTGATTCGGCGATGTACCAGCGCAAACTGTTATTGAGTGAACCTGAGGTAACATAAGCCTTTTTATCATCAACTAATCTCAGCAGATAGTAACGTGCAAGATAAATGGTGATTTCACAATATTCCGCTATCTCCCGAGTTTTGGGCCAATTTACTTGTGGGGGGATGGCTGAGTGGTGAACATCGCGCTTACATAGGGCCCGTAGGGCATTAAGTACATTATTAAGCTGCTGTTCTCTTTCTTTATTGTGATAAGACATGTTTCACTACCTCCTTTTAATGTGTCTTGATAGAGATTGATGAAGAGGATTAATCTTGCTCTGCTAATGTTTTCTCTCTGTGGCGGCTAAGGAAAATCATCTAAAACCAAAGCACTTTTGCCATTTGCATGAGGCATTAGTTCTCCACTCTAAGCTACCATAGGTTATTGTTTTGTAAAAATGAAATTTACGATCAATGAAATCGCCCATGGCTACTTTTGCAGAATTAAATTCTGATTAATCCGATTTTGCGACCGGTGTTGTCGCAATAGGAAAATTCTTGCTAAAAAATAAGACTTTTATGGCGAAATTGCGTTATTCAGAAAAAATACTTTCAAAACTCAGGGGTGTTTGCAATAATTTTTCCGAAGACAGGTATGTGATATGTCTTATGAAATAGCTTGTAGAGTTTCCCCCTTTTAATGTGTTGGTATTCGATAGATAAAATGGGTGCTGACTTTTTATGGTGTGAAATTCGTCCTTTTAGGACTGCTGTGTAGACCATTATTTTACCTTTTTGCTTTGTTCATTGGATGAAGCACCGGAAAAGTGTTGCTTTTTTTCTGGTGTGCCGCCCCTTCGAAAATAAAGGGGAAGGAAAGGAAGCCTTCTTTTATACCAAATGAAAGGATGCTGCCAAGTATATCAACCAACGTCAAAATTAAACTGTACCGAACTGTTCGGCATGGTTTTTATTGTGGCGAATAATATACCTGGATCTCTCGTTAATTAACGTTTTAAGGATAAAGAAAACATGAAACTGAATAACATTGCGCTGGCTACGATTTTGTCTCTGGGAATGGTGTCTTTGGCAAATGCTGATGCCGGTTCAGGCAAAGTCAATTTCGTAGGCAAGATCATCGATGCCCCTTGCTCCATCGCACCAGAAAGCCTTGATCAGACCAAGAGCTTCGGTCAGGTAGCCAACGTGGCCCTGGTGAATGGCGGTAAATCCAGCGTATTGAACTTTGATATCAAACTGCAAGGTTGCGATATCTCCAGCAAGAACAAGGTGCAGGTGACTTTCGGTGGCCCAAATGGTGGCGCTACGGGTAACACCAATACGCTGCTGGCCATCACAGGTGCTCGTGGCGCGAGTATTGCCATGTTCGACGGTTCTAACCAACCGATCAAACTGGGTACTGCAACTACCGTGCAAAACCTGCTGGCGGGTGCTAACACCCTGAGTTTCTCTGCTTATCTGCAGGGGCATGCCGGTACTACGTTGGCGGATATCGAGGAAGGTGACTTCACCTCGACCACCAACTTTACGTTGGCATACAACTAAGATTGGACGTGGCTGCATGCGGTTCCCGTATGCAGCCTTTGTTTCCTTTGTCCGTAACGGGAGTCAGGGATGTCAGGGAATACGTTTACTACTGCCACGTTGCTGTTACTGGTGGGCGCTGTCACCGCACTGCCAGCCTGGGGGAATAGCCGCCTCAACATGAACGGGGCGATCGTCGCCACCGCTTGCGATATCGATACCAAGAGCCGTGACCAGACCATCGATATGGGTACGCTGCCCTTCGATCAGGTGGTCAATAACAGTCAGGCATTGGCTCGTCCATTCAGTATCGGCCTGGTGAACTGCGCGCTGAAACACGTCGGCGATAATATCCTCGGCGGGCAGCATTTCCGGGTCACGTTTGACGGCCGCAATGAGGATGGGCGCTTCGGGGTTGATGGCGAAGCCCGTGGCGTGGCGCTGGTATTGAGTGACGCGCGGGGCAATGAGGCCGTTCCCGGTATAGAACTACCCGAGCAGACGCCGGTATTACAGGCCAAGGAAATGCGCCTGAACTACACCGCCCGTATGGTAAGCAACAACCAACCGTTGCAGACCGGCACCTATACCGCTCTGGTGCGCTACCAACTCGAGTATTACTGAGTCGTACGCTGACGTGATGATGGAGAATCCGCGCGTCAAGACAGATTTACTTCCCCGGCAGGGTATTCCCTTCAATAACAACCATAACGTCCGGGAAAGTCATTAACGCATAAAGGTCAATGGATGATGAGCACCCCACTTGTAGGAGTACAGGTTCCGCGCCCCCGACTGCTGCCGCTGCTGATTGCGCTGGCACTGGTGAATGGCCAGGTGTCTGCCGCAAAACCCATCGAATTCAATACCGACGTGCTGGATGTACAGGAGCGCGGCAATATCGATCTGAAGCGTTTTGCTCGCGCTGGCTATGTGATGCCGGGTGAGTACAGCCTGGTGGTCAACGTTAATCAACAGGAACTGTCGGAACAGTCGATTCAGTTTTATCCGGCGGAAAAAGATCCGGCTAACAGTGATGCCTGCCTCCCTGCCAAGCTGGTAGAACAGATAGGGCTCAAAGAGGAGTTTGCTCGCAAACTGACCTGGTGGCATAACGGCCAGTGTTTGGCGTTCGGCAGCCTTGAAGGGATGACGGTGCGCCCAGATTTGGGCAGCAACACCCTGTATCTCAGCATTCCACAGGCCTACCTTGAATACAGTGCCGCCGACTGGGATCCGCCAGCACGCTGGGATAATGGGATCCCCGGGCTGCTGCTGGACTACAACCTCAACGCTCAGAATCAGCGTCAGACCCAGAATGACAATGTGCAGAAGGGCTATAACCTGAGCGGCAACGGGCTGGTGGGCGCCAACGCGGGAAGTTGGCGGCTGCGGGCCAGTTGGCAGACACAGATTGATCACCAGACCGGATCGGGGGAACCCATCCATCAGAAATTCGAGTGGACACAGTACACCGCTTACCGGGCGATCGCGCAGCTACGCGCCAAGCTGACGGTGGGTGAAGATTTTCTCAATTCCGACATTTTTGACAGCTTCCGCTATACCGGGGTGAGCCTGGTGAGTGATGACGCGATGCTGCCACCAAACCTGCGCGGCTATGCGCCAGAGGTGAGCGGGGTGGCACGTACCAACGCCCGGGTGGTGGTCAGCCAGCAGGGACGAGTGCTGTATGAAACGCTGGTGCCGGCCGGGCCGTTCCGTATTCAGGATCTGAGTAACGCGGTATCGGGGCTGATGGATGTCCGCGTCGAAGAACAGGACGGTAGCGTGCAGGCGTTCAGCATCAGCACGGCGAGTATCCCTTACCTGACGCGGCCGGGCATGGTGCGCTACAAACTGGCGAGCGGACGGCCGACCGACTGGCGGCACCGCACGCAGGGCCCGCTGTTTGGCAGTGGCGAATTCTCCTGGGGCATCAGCAACGGCTGGTCGCTGTTCGGCGGTGGCTTAGCCGGTGATGAGTACAACGCATTGGCGCTGGGGATCGGCCGTGACCTGATGGCATTTGGGGCACTGTCGTTTGACGTGACTCAGTCCAGGGCGCGCTTGCCGCAGGAAACTCTGAGTGGGGGATCGTACCGCCTGCGTTATTCGAAGAACTTCGACCAGATTGGTGGGCAGGTGACCTTTGCCGGTTACCGCTTCTCGGAACGCAGCTTTATGACCATGGGTGAGTTTATCGAGATGCGTAACCTTGGGGTTCGCAGCCAGAGCAGCAAAGAGATGTACACGGTGTCATACAGCCAGCAGTTCCGCGACATGGGGCTGACGGCCAACCTGAACTACGACCACCAGACCTACTGGGATCGGGAAGCCAACGATCGCTACAGCCTGTCGTTGATGCGCTATCTCAATATCGGCCGTTTCAAGAACCTCAGCCTGTCGTTAACCGGTTACCGCAATCAGTACAACGGGCTGAATGACGATGGGGTATTCCTGTCGCTATCCCTGCCTTGGGGCAACAGAGGTTCTGTCAGCTACAGCGGGACCTGGGATCGCAATGACAACACGCACCGGGTCAGCTACTCCGATCGCGTTGGCGATCGCGGCAGCTATCAGGTGAGCAGTGGTTGGACGCGCAATGGGGCGTTGGCGAGCGGTTTCTATAGCCATCAGGCCGATTGGGCACAGATTAATGCTACCGCCAGTGCTCAGAGCGGGAGTTACAGCACGGTGGGGCTGGCTCTACAAGGTGGAATGACCGCGACCCGTGAAGGGGCAGCATTGCACCGCGTAGCAATACCGGGTGGCACCCGTCTGCTGGTGGATACGGATGGAGTGGCGGGTATTCCCATCCGCAACTACGGCGCACCGGTGCTGACCAACCGCTATGGCAAGGCGGTGGTGGCGGATATGAACAGTTACTACCGCAATCGGGTGAACATCGATTTGGACCAACTGCCCGACAATGCCGAGGCGTTGAAGTCGGTGGTGCAGGCGACGCTGACTGAAGGGGCGATCGGTTACCGCCGGTTTGACGTGGTCGCAGGTGAGAAGGCGATGGCGGTGATCCGGCTGGCGGACGGCACGATGCCGCCGTTCGGGGCGACGGTACAGAATCTGAAAAAACGCGATGTGGGGATCGTCAACGACGGCGGCAGCGTGTATCTGAGCGGCATCCAGCGCGGCGAGACGATGACGGTGCACTGGGACGATCGGGCGCAATGTGAACTGATATTGCCAGCCGTGTTGCCAGCCGGCGGGATGAAAGAATTGCTGTTGCCGTGCAGGATGATCAGCCCGAAAACCACCACAACAGACTTGGCAGCAGTACAGACAAACGCTGAGGTAACACGATGATGGGACATGAAATGAAAAGAGTGAATACGGGGATGGTGCTGGTCGCCGGAACTTTGCTGTGCGTACTGACGACGCAGGCCCAAGCGGCTATCGCGCTGGATCGTACCCGGATTATCTTTGCCGGCGGGGAGAAGTCGGTCAGCCTGAGCGTGAATAATGACAACCCGCAACTGCCGTATCTGGCACAGGGCTGGATAGAAGATGAAAAGGGTAACAAGGTGACCAGTCCGCTGACGGTGCTGCCACCGGTACAGCGCATCGAAGCCGGGGCGAAAAGCCAGGTCAAGGTGCAAGCGTTGCCGACGGTGGGCCAACTGCCACAGGATCGGGAAACGCTGTACTACTTCAATCTGCGCGAAATTCCACCAAAGAGCGATAAGTCCAACACTTTGCAGATCGCGTTGCAGACGCGCATCAAGCTGTTTTATCGGCCAAAAGGGCTGGTGAAGACCACCACAGAGATGGCAACGCCGTGGCAGGAGCAACTGACGTTGACCAAGCAAGGTGACAAGTATGTGGTCAACAACCCGACGCCTTATTACGTGACGCTGGTGGATGCGGGGAGCCAAAAAGGTGTCAGTGCGCCAGGTTTTGAGCCGCTGATGCTGGATCCAAAAGGGAGTGCGCCGCTGGGCGTGGGGGCTGCTGTGCTCGGCAATTCGCCGGTACTGACCTACGTCAACGATTATGGCGGCCGCCCGCTGCTGACGTTCAGATGCGGTGGGGCGAACTGCCAACTGGTGCCGGAGAAGAAGGGCTAACCCAAACCGGTCGTGCCAGGTCACAGGGAGAGGGCGCGGGTCAGGTCTGCAAGGAGAGAACGAATGCAACAACATTATCCTGTACCGGGTGCGCATCGCCAGGGTGCAATGCGCACAGGGGCGATAGGTAAATATCGCTTCGGGGTGTTACTGAGCGTTTTGCTGATAAGTGCTCCCTCTATCGCCAACGTACCGGTGAATATCAGAGGGACGGTCATTATTCCACCGCCCTGTACGATTAATAATAATCAAACGATTCGGGTGGATTTTGGTGATGAAGTGATGACCACCCGTATTGATGGCGTTAATTATAAACAGGCGATTACCTATAGCCTGAGTTGTGATATCCAGAAATCCAATAACCTGAAAATGAGTATCCAGGGCACTGTGGCCAGCTTTAATTCGGCGTTGCTGCGTACGGATAAAAACGGTTTAGGGATCGCTTTATATCGCGGGACTCAGCCGTTAAATGCCAATACCTGGTTTAACTATACCTATCCCAGCAAACCGGAGCTTTATGCGGTGCTGGTCAAACAGAGTGGGGCCACCCTGACCGGCGGTGAATTTACGGCGGCCGCGACGTTACTAATCGATTACCAGTAAACAGAGGGAGACAGAAGTCATGCGGATTTTACAGTTTTCCCTGCTGATTGCGGGTTTAAGCGGGTATTTATCGATGGCGTTTGCTGCCGGGGGCGATGTGGCATTTCGGGGAACCTTGCTCGAGCCGCCTCCTTGCACCATCAACAGTGGTAATAATATCACCGTTGATTTCGGCCTGAAGGTCGGCATTAAAAAGGTGGATGGCGTTAATTATATGCAGGACATTAATTATAACCTGGTTTGTGAACCTAATACCCACAGCTGGGTATTAAAGCTGAAGCTTACGGGGAACAGCACCGCGTTTGATAATGCGGCCGTGCAAACCAATATTAACGACTTGGGAATTAGGATCCTGCGTGACGGCCAGCCGTTTACCTTGGGGAGCGAACTCACTATCACATCAGCCAGCAAGCCCCAGCTCAGGGCCGTGCCGGTACAAAAGCCGGGGGTGTTGTTAACGGAAGGCCCCTTTGAAGCCGCAGTCACGCTTCAGGCTGATTACCAATAATAGGGAGCAATATGATGCGGCTTTCAGCACGATTATTACCTGTGATGCTAGGGCTTATGAGTATATCCGGCTTATGCCAGGCTGCCGATAATGTCCGTTTCAGGGGCGCTTTGGTTGCAGAGCCCTGCACATTGCGGGCAGCAGATGAAAATATTACGGTCGATTTTGGTTCGATAGTGGAAAAATATCTTTATCTTAATGGCCGCACGCTGGGGGAACCGTTGGTATTACATCTGGAAGATTGTGATATCAGCCTGGGAAATATGGTGAAGCTGACGTTTTCTGGTATTGAAAACACCAAACTTAATGGACTGCTGGCAATATCGGGTGCAAGCCAGACTCAGGGTATTGCCATCGGTATTGAAACGCAGCAGGGGAATCTGGTGGCACTCAATACCGGGCGTTATAACCAGGGGCTGCTTGCGGGGAATAATACCCTCAGCCTGCGGGCCTATGTGCAGGGTGAACCAGACGCTATTACCCAGAAAAGCATTACTCCCGGTGGCTTTACCGCCAACGCGACGTTCTTATTGGAATATGAGTAGCCTGTTAATACGGCTTACCCTGATATCAACGATGTGGCTAATTGACACTCGACGGATAAGGGATAATCACAGGAGTGTTTATGAAAGCCATGAGAAATATTATTTTGGCTGTCACGATGCTGACAGCCTTTAGCGCCCAGAGTGCGATTTATTCATATATTACACGAAGTACTGGTACGCCAACGAATGCGAAGTATTGGTGGACCATTGAATATTGGGACACCAATGATGCTACGCCGAACCCCTGTTATCGATGGGCACAATGCACGGCATTTATTGGCCATCGGCACAGCGATGCCGGGGAGGCGGGGCCTGGCGTTTCAGATGGTGCAGAATTCATTGATGCTATCCAGAATTATGCAACAGTAGGCGAGGTGGGGGCGGCTTTTCAACGTAAGTATTCGCTACCGCGCAGCGGCACTCAGTCTCACGTTGGCCCGGCAGTGACTCAGGAATGCGTCGGGATTTACTATAAGTCTACAACGGGTACTGGGAATGCTGGCGGAAGCATCATGATGCCCAGCAGCCTATGCGGTATCGTACCGCCGCCGGTGGGCAAATGTGAATTTACCGAAACCAGCATTGAGCTGACACACGGGCAGGTTCAGTTGAAAGATATTGAAGGGAACCAAGCTCGGCAGACCGGTTATGTCCGTTGTACACAAGAAATGGATGTTGTGGTTTACGCTGCTGGTGCGGGCGGAAATGGTCTGGTGAACCTCAGAAGCGACGGTAGCCTGCAATCCCGGTTGACCATTGGTGGCGTGAGTGGGTCAACGGGGATCAGGATACGTGCTCTGGCGAATATCAAGATGCCGCTGGAGTTTGTCTCCACCCTGACTAAAGTGGGGAGCGTGGAGGCCGGTGATTTCTTCGGTTCTGCCACGGCGATTCTGACCGTGCCGTAGTTTTGCCTATTGTTATGCTGGGGATTGTGGTTTAGCGACAATCCTCAGCATTTACGGGTAATGCGACTTGCCCCTCCTGTGTTTCAATCTTTATTATCTCATTGGTTAATAAGTTGATGAAGTATTTACCAGAGAGATTCGTAATATATTAATTTTATTGAACCTCTCAGCTTAGTAATTTGACAATAAAGGCATTTCTTACTAGCTTGTAACTAGGTTGAAATAAAAATCAACTCTCTATTGTTTAATAAGTAAGGCAGAAATCTACGATATCGTTATCCACCGAACAGAAGGGTGTTTCATGGCCGCATTACCAGAGATAGCCCATCTTAGAGTTCATCATTTTAAAGTCTTTGAGGCTGTTATTGCGCAGGGGAGTGTTAAGACTGCTGCCGAAGCTTTGAATCAAACTCCGGCAAGCGTGACTCGCAGCCTTAAAGAGCTTGAGGCTGCGCTTGGCGCAACTCTTGTCATCAGAGGGAGAAATGGTGTTGTCCTCACGGATATCGGGCGGCTTTTCGAAACGCGCATGAAATTAGTGTTATATGAAATTCAGCGTTCCGTAGATGAAGTAAAACAAATCAGTCAATTACAGAACGGTACCGTTTCATTTGGCTGCTCTCACCTTAAAACACTCAAAATTCTTCCTGATGTTATCCAAAGGATCCAGGAAACTTATCCAAAGGTCGGGATTTCTATTCATCAAGGACAACAGTCTGAGCTAATGCCTTCGTTACAGGTCGGTAGGTTAGATTTCTTTATTGGTATTCTCTCTAATGGTATCTCTCTTGAAGAATATATTGAAGAGCCTTTACTCACCTGCCGGTATGGCGTTATTGCCAGAAAAGATCACCCTTTGGGGAAAAGTGCTTCCATTGTAGAATTACGCAATGCCAAGTGGTATTTACCTTTGGCCGTTCCTGGATACTACAACTATCTTGAGGCAATACTGTTCCCATCAGGTCAAGGGCCCAAGTCCTCTATATTAAGAGGAGACTCCCTTGCTGTTGGTGAACGACTTCTTCTGGAGGCCGATTATTTATCTATCGCCCCATTACCCATGTTTGATCTTGAGTTTGTTAAAAATCAATTTTGTATTATTCCGATTAAAGAAGAATTGCCAGACGGTCACTATAGTTTGGTTTATCGCAAACAGGGATCCTTGACGCCATTAGCAAAACTGCTGATCGATGAAATCCGCTTAGAGTGCAATAAACAAGTGACTAATCGGCTTAATTAACCCTGTCTGCGAAGAGCGGCAATTATTAATTATGCTGCCACAACTCGATGTATTTAACAAAGCCGTTCGACCCCCATCGCAGCCGCAATGATGTTGATGTCGTGAGTGCTGATCTGAAAAATCCCAAATCGCAGTTGATACCCCCAATTCCGATTGCCAGCGGAAAACTCCAAAACATTCAAGATCGGCTGAATAGGCGCTTCATTGGTATTGAACCAAGCCACATCGCGGCGGAAAGGGCAAAACCCGCCGCCCATATCGAATGGGTAAGGCTCACCCGGTTTGACGACGCCGAGGGCAGTGAAGGCCTGTAGTTTATTTTTCCCACCAAACTCAATCGTGGGTGAATAATAAGCAACGCGATCTCCTGGTTTCACGCGGCGCAATGGGCCTGCTTTGCCGTGGCAAACCTGCATAAATCCGCCGGTTCTGCCGCATTGCACATGCTCTGCCGAAGCTACGGCAATCCAGTTATTACTCATTTTTCAGGCTGCATAAAAAGAATGGAAAGTGAGTTCGCCATGGGGATACTCCGTATCGGTTGTGAATGAGTTGGTACAAAAGCTGCTCAATGCAACCCATGCTAAGCCGTATTACTGTCAATTTCTGGCAGTAGCGATGATGGCTGTTTAGATTTAATAGAGAACTATGCTGGATGTTCTTGCGGTAGAAAGGGCCAGTATATTGAAATGGTAATCCCCCAATTGCACCCGAAGTCCCTGTCATTACGATGAGAGAAAACCTAACCGTTCACCAGAGGAGGGGCTTACCTCTGGCAAGGTTAACAATATTAGGCGCGGTTTGTTGAGTTAACGGCGCGGACCTGGCCAACATCAAACTGACACACCCAAATAAGCTAAGTGACAAATAGGTACCGTACTGACTTTTCAGTTTTTGCCGGTGCTTCATGAAGTTATCTTGCCAAGACCGCAATATCGCTGAGTAAATGGGGATTAAAAGCGATACTGTGCATTGTATTAACTAATACTGCTTAGATAACGTCCGAAATTATGAGCACGACAGTCACCTAACCAACGCTGGTTAAGCCCGTTTCGAAAGCAAAACGAAACAGGTCAGCATCTCTTGATATTTGGAGCTTGCGCATAGCACTGGTTTTCTGAGAACTGATGGTTTGTTTAGTTCGCTTTAACTGGCTTGCAATGTCGTTTACAGACATCCCCGAAACATACAGCCTGATCACCTCCGCTTCTCGTCTTGTCAGGTTATGGTTAGTCGTGCGCGAAGCCATATTACCCCCCAAACCTTGTGCAACTGCCTTGAAATGAGGCGAGATATAGGTGGCACCGGCATAGACAGCATGTATTGCAGAGATAAGGTGGCCAATATCTTCAACCTTATTCAACACTGAGCCCACCCCTAGCTTGAGTATCTCAGCAACAATTGCCGAGTTGTCTAGAATAGTAAAAACAATAATCTTTAACTCAGGGTAATGGCGCCTCAAGAAAGAAAGCATTGCCATACCATCTCCAGCCACGCCACCAGGCATGACGTAATCCGTTATAAGAACATCACTGTTAGTCTGGTTTAATACATCAAGGATCTCTGTCGAGTTCCTCGCCTTTCCGACAATATTTAATGTGCGAATTGTCGATAACTCATATGAGATACCCGAAAGTATTGCCGGGTGATCGTCCGCAATAATGATATTAATATTCATAAATCATCCAATTATTAATAATTTTATCCTTGACAGTTTATTTTTTAAATAAACTGCTATCGCATCGTTCTAGGTGGAAAGTATTAAGAACGGTAGGTAGAGAGCAAAAGAGTATGCCCAAAAGAGCATACTCCGCTCATTGATTCTGGTGATGGAAAATGCATCAATAATTTTTAAAGGTGGAAGAGATATAACTCCGTCGTCGTTAAAAGTGCGTGCGTTAGATACTTTCCCCTAAACTCCAAGCGACCAAGAGAAACTAGCGCTTAACGCTATTAAAATCCTCGAATAACCAGCGGCTTAGCATCCCCGTACTTCCATAGGCTTTTAATACAGCGAGATAACTGTCAAAACGATATGAAACCTCATTAACACGATTATTGTTGTAATCACTTTCAGCAATCAGAACATCAAGAAGCGTTCGACGGCCAAGATGATGCCACTGGTCAAAAAATGCAGTCTTCACCTTTTTGGTTTCTGCAATCAAGTTGACATAAAGATTTGCCCTTGCCAGCAAAGTATTGGCATCCTGGACTGCGGCCCGAGCTTCAAACTCAAGGTCCATTTGCTGTCTTTCTTTATTCTCAAGTTCAGCTTCGGCTCTCAGCAATGCAGCCTCTCGGGCCGCGGTGGCTGAACCACCGCGGAAGACAGGCCAACTGACCGTCACCATGGTCTGCCAAGGATCTTCACGGCCAAAATCATCCTTGGCCGTTGATTTTGTTACCACCCAATTGACTTGCGGTTTTTCTGCAGCAAGTAGAGACTCCGCATGAAGCTTTGATGCTTTGGCTTCAGCTTCTGCCTGCAATAAAGCAGGGTGATTCTGGGCAATTGCTAGCAATTGGTTCAGCTCGATATCTGGTAACGTAAATTTAATATCCTTTGGAATTTTGACACTGTTTTTGCCAATCAGCTTACGCAGTTTTATTTCAGCGTCTCTCTCCCGTGCTTGCCACGTATCTCGGCTAGATTCGGCTTCCAGCAATCGGGCACGTGCCTGTACCAATTCACTCGCACGCCCACTGTCCGTAGCGACTATATACCCCAACATATCAACCAGCTGTTCCATCCGTTCAGCATATTGTTGGTTGATAGTAACTACCCGACTGGCTTTCTCTTTCTCCAGGATGGTACTAGCTACGTCTTGAGCTAAGACTTCCACATTGACCCTATACTTTTGGATTGCTGCAGTACTAAGCTCTTTTCGGCCATCGATCATTTTTCCTGTACGTCCCCAATCGTACACCGTGGTCGTCATATTCACATTCAACGCCTGAGTGGTTGGATTAGAGTCGCGGCCTAACGACTTTGAACGAGAATTGGCACTGACATCAATCTGTGGCCAACGTTGTCCTTCGGCTTCACGTACGTCAGCATTTGCGGCACCGAGTTCTGCACTGGCCTTTTTAAGCGAAGGGCTGCGTTCGATAGCCTGTTTTAAAGCGCCAGCCAGAATGGTTTTAAATGCATGACTCCCCATCTCACCAGGCTCAGCGTCTTGGCGAGAAATCTGTTTTTGATGCGATATATAGGCTGAGGCTTTAGCCGCTGCCATCAACTTGGTATTTTCTTTATCCGCTGCCTTATCGATCGTTTTCTTTGTAGATGAAAATAAACTCCATGATGAAACCTGATGGGTTTCATCCTCCGCTGCTATTAGGGCAACATCCAAAGTATTAGCCTGGACATGCAGTATAGATGAGAACGTTATCCCAGCACACAGCAGAAACCGCATTGAAGCATTCAGCATTAACGTGCGAGACTTTGGTAAACGATTTTTTCTTCTACTTAATTTCATACTGAATTATCTCTCGCGGAATGCTTCTCTGGCTTTAAATACGGGCTTCAGTAAATAATCTAAAATTGTTTTTGCACCAGTACGTATTTCCACGGTTGCAGTCATGCCTGGAATAATCGGTAATTTCTTGCCACCAGACTCCAGCCAACTGGTATCGGTGAGTATTTGCACCCGATAATAAATAGCATCCGGGCGGCCAGCGGCCAGTTTCTTTTCATCTTGTAACGTATCAGGGCTTATATGCACTACTGTTCCTTTAAGCCCCCCGTAAATACCATAATCATAAGCAGAAACCTTAACGGTTGCCGGCAGCCCTGGGCGCAGGAACGCGACATCCTGTGGCTTAATCTGCCCTTCCACAATCAGTTGATCTTCCAGCGGAACAATTTCCATAATGTCTGCACCTGGTTGAATAACCCCCCCAATCGTGCTGATACTGACGTTTTTCACCGTTCCGTAAACCGGGGCGTAAATAGTGGTGCGCGTCAGGACATCTTTGCGGCCTACCTGGCCTTCTATCAATTGTGCAACTTCAAGTTCGGCTTTAGTTAATTCTGCGTTTGCCTCACCCTGGTAGCGGTTACGACGTTCTACGATCTGGATCTCAAGATCGTTAGCCTGGCGCTTCATTCGCAGAAGCTCCACTTCCGAGATCAAACCCCGTGAGGCTAACGGTGCAGTCATAGCAACTTCTTTCAAAATAAGATCGCGGCTACGTTGCAACGCACTCAAACTATCCTCAAGAGATTTTTTCCGTGATTCATAAGCTTTGGTTTCCTGCTCTATCATTAAAGGATGTTTATGTAATTCCTCTGGAAATTGCAGCGGTTTTTGATAAGCCTCGGCTTCTAACCGCGCCATCATGGTTTTTAATCCCATCAGTTTGACGTTCATTTCCTGGTAAGTAGAGCTTGCTCGAGTGGGATCTATTTTGAGCAAGGGTTGTCCCTTTTCTACAATATCGCCTTCACGAACCAGCATTTCTTCAATAATCCCACCTTCCAGACTTTCTATAACCTGCTCACGGCTTTTGGAAATAATCTTTCCTTCACCTTGGGTTATTTCCTCAACCTTTGCATAATGGGCCCAGACGAACCCTGTCACTAAAATAATACAAATAATATATAAAACATTACGAGAGCCCGGTGCAGACTGAATAAGTAATGACTCACGCAAATCACTCATAAACGCTGCATCACCTGCTTTTAAAGCAGCAGGCTTCGGGGCGCGCTTAAAGCGGCTCTGAAATTTATTAAACATGTCTGAATTCCTTAATTATATTTCACTAGCAGGCGTTCAACCTGAATAATCTATTTCGCGTTAGCAGGCGTTTTACCCACTGATTCACGATCGCCCGTGGCAGTCAATGCAGCGATAATTTCATTTTTTGGCCCGTCAGCGACGATACGTCCTTCATCCACAACCAAGATCCTGTCAACCAAATTCAGTAATGAGGTCCGGTGAGTCACCAGCACCAGAGTTTGGTCTTTAGTGGCGTTATTTAGTCGTGCCATAAAAAGGGCTTCAGTTTGCGTATCCATAGAACTTGTGGGTTCGTCCAGTAACAGTATTTTTGGACGAGCTAACAAGCTGCGTGCTAAAGAAACCAATTGGCGCTGTCCCCCAGACAGCCCTTCACCCATCTCGCCAATAGGCAGGTTGATGCCCATTGGATGCTTTTGTGCGATCTGATCCAGCCCCGTCAGTTGCAACACTCTCAGAAGCTCATCAGTGGAGGCATCTGGACGACCAATCATGATATTTTCGCGCAGCGTGCCGTAAAACAGACGTGCTTCCTGACCAACATATCCTACGGTGCTACGCCAGTCTGCCGGGTCAATCTGTGCTACATCGATCCCCCCCATCATCATTTGTCCCCCCGTCGGTTGATAAAGACGGGCAATCAAACGCAACAACGTCGACTTGCCACTGCCTATTTTCCCTAATATCGCTACTCGCTCATTGGGCTCGATTGAAACATTTATGCCTTCGAGCACGGGCTGATTAGGTTTATCTGGTGGTGCCGGATAAGCGAACTTGATCCCTTTCAGTTCCAATCGCCCTTGCAATGAAGGCAATGGTAAGTATTTCTTATTAACTTCACGATCAAGTGGCATATCCATAAGGCGATTCAATGAAATCATCGCCGCTTTAGCCTGCTGAAAACGTACGGCTAACCCTGCCACTTGCGTCAGCGGTGCCGTTGCTCGCCCGGCCAACATCACTGTCCCTATTAAAGCCCCCTGAGAAAGCGATCCATCACCAATCAGATAAACGCCAAACACTATGATAATTACCGTCTGCAACTGTTGCAGAAAACTCACTAAATTTAATGCCGTGCTGGTGAGTTGGCGTGACTTCATTGAGGTGCTGGCAGCGGCTGCACTGAATGCTTCCCAACGACGCGTCATATGACCTTCTCCGCCAACAGATTTGAGAGTTTCCATCCCCTCAATTGATTCCAGCAAGACTCCCTGTTTGAGCGAGGATTCACGCAGGTTTTCACGCATGGTCCGCGCCAGTGGCCATTGAATGAGCACGCTGATAATGATGATGCAAGGTATCATCATGAGCGGTATCCACCCCAGCGAACCGCCGATGACGAAGATCACGCCAACAAACAGCAGAACAAAGGGTAAATCAGATATCGTGGCTAAAGTCGCCGAAGTAAAAAAGTCTCGTACCGATTCAAATTCGCGCAGTTGGTTGGCAAAAGCTCCGGCCGAAGGTGGCTTGTGTTCCATTCGTACGCCCAATGCCTGGCGGAACAACTGAGAACCCAATACCAAGTCAGCTTTTTTAGCTGCCATATCCAATAACTTTGCTCGGACAAAGCGCGTTACCGCTTCAAAACACATGGCAAGAGCCACGCCGATAGCCAAGGACCAAAGGGTGATATAAGCCTGGTTTGGCACCACACGGTCATAGACATTCATCGTAAAAAATATGCTGGACAGCGCCAAAATATTAACAATGACTGCGGCAAGCGCTGCACTGCGATAATAACTGCGATAACGCCACAGGGTACTGAACAGCCAATGCCCAGATGAATGCGGTGTTTCCTCACCGGCACGGGCATCAACCTGTGCACTGGGTTTAACCAAAATGGCATGCTCTGAATACCAGGTTGAGAGTTCTTCCTGGCCTATTTCTACGGGTGAATCAACACTAATTTCAGGCAAAATTATTTGGAAACGTAGTTTCCCTTCTTCATCACGACGAGAAGCAAGTAAAATAACCGCCCCACGATCTTTACGTAGCAATATAATAGGCATCAGATGCGGGGAAAATTCGTGTGCCCGACGACGAACCGTTCCTGCGGTAAGGCCTGCATTAGTTAATGCACTCAGAGCCTGTGACGTGGTCAGCTGATTCCCTTTAGGTAACCCTGCACAAAGGCTTTCAACGCTCCGGGGGGCGCCCTGGTATTCACACATCCACAGAGTGCACTCAAGCAGAGTGTCTACGATCCGCTCTGGTGGCGGAAGAGTAAACGAATTCTCATTCTCATTCTTATTCAGATGATCTTTTTCCGACGGCATATTTATAATCCTTTGGTGTCTTAATCGACCTAGGCTTTTGCAAAGATTTATTAAAAAGACATAGCTTTTGTCGCTATCTCTGTAAAATATGGGGGAAGAGAGTCAGGAAAATAAATTTCCCCTTCACGCTTGCTATAGGAACATACTTTAAATTCCAACAGCTTCTGTGTCTGTCAGGTATGTTCGAATTGAAATGAAAGAAGGTAGGACCAGTACTAAACTGATGTTTTTGCTTTTCTCGCTAGCTTTATGATGGGGCAGATTAAAATAATACCGAGATTAACCATATATAAAGCAATGTTATTTGCTTTGATATTTTACTGTTTATTACATGTAGCTAATATCAGGCTGAAATAGAGATATCTACTGTAAATAACTCGAACTGCAAGCAGCATGCAAATCGTTCTAAGACCGATTTGCATGCTGCTTGCGGCGGCTCCGAAGGGGCGATGCTTTGAATGACGCAGTAATGCGGAGAACATCCTTGTAGCTTGAAGTGTGATAAGCATATCTGATTGAATATAATAAAAATTATTGTCTGCTCGTCAAGTCTGATTCAAAGGCAAAGCGGAACAGGTCCGCATCGCGTGAAATGCCTAACTTACGCATGGCGCTGGCTTTCTGGGAACTGATAGTTTGTTTGGTACGATGTAACTGAGCGGCAATCTCGTTAACTGACAAGCCTGATACGTAAAGGCGAACCACTTCCATCTCGCGTTTGGTCAGCGCAAGGTGTGAAGCCGGATTCTGCTTAATACCACTCAGGCCTGTTATCAGGTCATTGGTGGGGAAATAGTTCGAGCCAGCATAAACCGCATGGATTGCCGAGATCAGTTGACTGGTATGCTGTGTTTTTCCCAACACGCCGTTGACGCCAATCTTAGCGAGTTCTTGCGCCAGGGCCTGGTTTTCCAATGTGGTGAAAACGACAATTCTCAATTGTGGCTTTATACGCCTGATATGGGATAGTAGGCTAATACCATCGCCGTATTTACCACCGGGCATAATGTAATCAGTCACTAACACATCACATTCTGTGCTGTGTAACAGCTCAACTAGCGCATCAGAATCCAACGCCGTGCCTACAATCTCCAGAGTAGGGAGCTGAGCCAGTTCATGCGTCAACCCCGCCAGCAGCGCAGGGTGATCGTCAGCTAACAAAAGGCGAATTTTCATATTTTAGCCACATCCTTTATGTGATAACTGTTCTGGTTTAGTGATAACCACATATGATGAGAAGAGCATAGGCTTTTTTTGGGGAGGGCGTCTAATTTTTGTTGAGGTACTCATTATCCTTCAAGTGGCAGGGATATTGGCAGCGTCCATACGCCGTAATGACATAGTTGGCTATGCTTCAGTACAGGTCAGTTGAGCTATCAGGGTATAAATTTCGTTTTTGTCTGTTATTTTGCAGATAACAGTAGGATTAGTTCGTTTTTTGTCATCAAGGTATTCCGTATACTCTTTCTATACCCCATGATAATATTTTTCGTGAGGCCGAACTCCATCTTTGTTTCGTTTATACTGTCGTGTTAACTTCCCATGTAGAGTCTCTTATTCGCTTTCGCCGCTATCAACGCCTATTGGTTTTTGGTTTCGGTTTCTTTAGCACTTTTATGCTCCTTTTAGTTTTTACTATTGGAGTAAGAACCGCCGTGCTCAATCATATCGAGATGTTACGCCAAGATTTTGCTGGTGAGCATGCTAGGTTGGAGAGAGAAATTGTCAGGTTGGAAAATACTTTCAGGACGATGTTGGTTGGGGCCGAAATCCTATTAAAAGAAGACATTAAGCTTAACAACGCTTACGTGCGCCAATTCTACCTCAATGATAAGCAGCTGGTTTTAAAACCTGCATCTGTGCCCGTTTCACAGTGGGTTTATAGCCCCGCGAATTTAACTGTGGATAAAAAAGTGGTCAGGCACTTCTTGAGTTTGAGTACTTACCTCGGAAAAGTGATATCTGCAGATAGCCTGATGATGCAAAAAGATATTCTATCCAGCTATTTTTACAGCGTAGGGCATGAGATGGTTGGTATTATTCCTGCACCGTCTTTGGCTAGCCGTGAACAACTTAAATCAGGCCCCAAATATTATCTGAATTTGCTGACACAAGATGTGGATAAGAATGTGTTTTCATCTGTTCGGGCAGAGACAAGTCGTGACGCAAACCGCACATACTGGATGCCCCCTTATATAAATCCCTACTCAGGTGAAAAAGTGCTGCGGCTCGCTGCACCGATCCAGCTGGATAGCAAACCGTTTGCCGTTCTTGTCGTGGAATTCCGTCCCCCTGCGTTGATGTCCACTTCCGTGCCTGAGGATAAGCAAGGCACTTATACTCTTTTGTCAAAACAAGGAGATATCATCAGCAAGCAGGGTGATCGGTACGTTGATCAACCGGCTATACATGATGATGCGAAGTACCAGCCAGAACAGCAGGAAAAAGGGTTCACCTTAGTTGTAACTTTGGGGGAGACCAACTGGTTTCTGGTGTTTCACTGTTCATGGCGCCAGATTGCTTCCGTTATTGTTCGTCAGGTTGGCGGTGATGCGCTAATGACTTTGGGCTCCGTACTGCTTGTTTGGTGCTTTCTGATCTATTTTAAATTTTACCTCTTCCGTCCGCTCATCAGGCAGGCTCAACAGGTCTTGGAAAGTGAGCGACTCAGCCTTACCCTGATTGAAACCGCGCCTGTGGGGCTAGGGTTGCTGAGGCTGAAAAATGGCGAACCGCTGTTGCGTAGTCCGGTCATGATACAAACGCAGTCGCGGTTGCAAACCGGGGGAAACAGCTTGCCTGCAGAACTTGCCAAGTGTTATCGCCAGCAGACAAAGACCTTAGAAAGTGGATTAGTACGTCAGGAATTGACCTTCAGCACACACGAAGGCGTGCAAGTTAATCTGTCTGTCAGTATTGCTCCTGTTCGCTACCGGGGAGAAGATGCGCTGGTAGTGGCTTTTATTGATATCACAGACAAAAAACAGCTGGAGCAACATCTGATTGCAGCCAAAGAATCCGCCGACAAAGCCAGTGCGGCCAAGTCCTCTTTCCTGGCAGCGATGAGTCATGAGATCCGCACCCCTCTTAATGCCATCCTTGGCAACCTTGAACTGTTAGCCCATTCAGCGTTGGACGAACAGCGCGATCGCCTGGCGATTGTCCGCCATGTATCAGATAGCTTGTTGGCGACCATCAGCGATGTGCTGGATTTCTCCAAGATTGAGGCCGGGGAGCTTCATTTAGAACATATCGAGTTTGATGTACTGGAAGTTGCAGCCCGCGTGTTGGAGAGCTTTGCACCAATCGCCCAGGAGAAAGGGCTGGTTCTGTTGGGGGAATTAGGGGAAACCACGATTCAACCGATGCTCGGTGATCCGACCTACCTAGGGCAGGTGCTCAACAATCTGCTATCGAACGCGCTGAAATTTACCGAGCAGGGGCAGGTAGTGCTACGGATTTGCGTAGATGCACCTGCTTCATTAATACGCTTTGAGGTCGAAGATACTGGGATTGGCATGTCGACGTTGCAGCAGCAACAGATATTCCGCGCGTTCAGCCAGGCGGATGAAACCATCAATCGGCGCTATGGGGGAACCGGACTGGGCTTGGCACTGTGTAAGCGGTTGTCGGAGGCCATGGGCGGAGAACTGTCTGTTACCAGTGAACCTGATAAGGGGAGCGTATTTCAACTGTCGTTACCGCTATTTCAAAAAGTGGGACAGGTGGATCGTCCGTTATTCAATGGAGAGCGGGTCTGTGTACTGACAGCGATGCCAGAGTCTCAGGCGTATCTGGCAAGGGTATTAACGGCGTGGGGACTCAAGGTGGATACCTATCAACATCCGGCTCAAATTGATGACTCGGCGTTAGATTCTCTACAGACTCTGGTGCTGTGGGGTGACCAAGCTCTCTGGCATCCTGATGATGAGAATCGTCTGGTTGAGGAGGCCTTGTGGGTGATTGAGTGTAAGAACCAAGGTTCGAGTATCCCTGCTGTTACCGGGCGGATATTGAGCACATCAATGTATGGGTTGAGTGGGTTGGCCTTGGCATTACGTCATAGTTTGCAGGGGTATCATTTGCCGATGCGTGAACGAGATGAACAGAGTTTACCGCATGCGCTGCGGGTACTGGTGGCAGAGGATAACCCATTCAACCGACGCCTGCTTGAAGATCAACTTCGGTTGTTGGGTTGCACGGTGTGCTTAACAGAGGGCGGAGAGCAGGCATTGGCCTGCTTGCAGCAGGAACGGTTTGATATTTTGCTAACGGATCTCTCCATGCAGGGTATGGATGGGTATAGCCTGGCGCGCTGTGCGCAGGCAGCGTATCCATCTATGCCCGTGGTGGCCGTGACAGCGGATGCTACTCTGCAGGAATATGCAAAGTGTTCGTCGGTAGGAATGGCAAGGGTGCTCATTAAGCCACTGTTATTAAAAGAGTTGAAAGAGGTATTGCTGGAGGTATGCGGCCTGGAGACGGTTTCCAGTGGGTTACCAACGCGAGTTGAAGAACAGGCCAGCGCACCATCGGGTGGGCAAACATTGCCAGAGGGGATGTGGGATATTTTTGAGGAAACATGCCAATCGTCTTTTGATTCGATTCGCGAAGCGCAGGGTATTGGTAATATAGCGGGTATTCTTCGGGAGCTGCACAAACTCCGAGGGGCGCTGAGCGTGTACCATTTTCCGGAGGCTGAAAAAAATCTGGCAGAGATTGAATCACATCTCAAATTAGGGGAGGCGGCTGCCAAAAGGCTATTAGACCCCTTTCTGCACGGGCTTCAGCATGAGTTACTTCTCCGGCGCCCATCCGTAACTGACTCGCTAGTATTTTGAAAAACCTCGTTTATGCACGAAAAGAAATTAGCAAAGAGGTATCACTGACAATTCTCTGATACTGCACCATAATCATTTTGACCTAACTTGGCTATTTTATCCCTCATGCTTCAAGTGGTACCTCTACGTGAGCGGGGGGTTTTACTGAGTCACCTTGATGTAATGTGACGAAGTACTGGAAAAAATCTTGAGAGTCTCCTGTCTATGAGAAATTTTCATAAAGATGAAGTTTTGGGGCGCTTACGTCGCCATCATTATCTGTTGATAAACGGTGGCGGCATAGTGATTACTCTGCTCATCTTATTCGCCAGCGGGCTGGAGATTTGGGCGAGTGTACGTGGGTATTTGGCCAGGGTTCAGGTCGAAACATCTATAAATATCAATAAATTATCAAATCAAATAGTACGTTCGACGGCTAGGGCCAGCGTTAATACGCATGATGTCGCCATGTCGTTGAATATGATCAGGCCTGTAGACCAGGCCACTCTTTTGCGTTTTAAAGCGAATGATGACAGCTTGCTTTTTCAGAAAACCGTTGAGGATCAGCCGGTTCTGGTTATGGCGACTCAGCCTCTGACAAATGCAGATGACACCTGGTTTTATCTCTCTGTGGCGCAAAATATTTCCCACTACGCCTCTGAAGCCAGGGGACGCAATAGTGGTGAACTCAGTGCTTATATTTACAGCGCAGATAAAAAATTCCTGCTATTCACCTCCATACCTTGGGAACAGGATATTTCACATCGTTTATTATCCCAACCACGTTCCGTATTAACGGAACAGTTAAGCGATGATGTAGAGCAAAACTTTGCGCCCCACAACGAATTAAGTCGCCCGCCACAGCCAATTTTACATTGGTTGCCCCCTTCCGAAAGTCTGTTGAGCCACAAACCCGTATTCCGTGTTGTCTCTACCATGTGGAGATCCAAAGATGAAAAGTTTGGCACACTGGTTTTTGAGCTGCCGGTTGAGAGATTGGCAGAGACACTTCCCAAGTCCAGTTTCGGTGGAGACAGTCTGCTTCTGGACCAAAGTGGACGGCTGATGTTGCCCTACAACAAACTGGCCGAGGGTAGACTGCTTAAATTGGCACAGTTAGTGCAGAAAGAAGGGTTGGGTAAGTCTCGTCGAAGTTATTATCAAGATGGTCAATTCCTCTATAGCTGGGTGCTTGGCCGGAACGGCTGGATGCTGGTTTACTCTCTCTCATTGCGGCATATCATTGCTGACATAGGGCTGCAACTCCTCATCCCGATTATCTTTGGTAGCATTACCATCTTGGTCACTTGGATTTTATTGCTGTTAGTGAAGCGACGCGTTTTGGTACCCGCAATGCAACAGTCCGAACGGATTTTTGAAAGTGAGCAACTCAGTCGCACCTTTATTGAAACGGCTCCTGTCGGATTGGGGTTACTGGCATTGGGAAATGGCACCCTTTTACTGCGCAGCCTGATTATGGTGCAAATGCAAGAGCGGTTTCAAAACGGCTATAACAGCCTGCCAGCCGCACTGGTCACGTGCTATCACCAACAAAAGAACTTTCACCAAAAGGGGCTTGTGCGCCGGGAAATAACGTTCGACACGAATGACGGGCAACAGGTCAATCTGTCTGTTTGTATGGCTCTGGCACGTTACAGAGGGGAAGATGTTCTGGTGGTAGCTTTTGTGGATATCACCGACAAAAAACAGTTGGAGCAGTATCTGATCGCAGCTAAAGAGTACGCCGACAAAGCCAGCGCTGCCAAGTCTTCTTTCCTGGCGGTGATGAGTCATGAGATCCGCACCCCTCTTAATGCCATTCTTGGCAACCTTGAACTGTTATCCCATTCGCCCTTGGACGAACAGCGCGATCGTCTTGATGTGATCCGCCATGCCTCAGACAGCCTGCTAGCAACTATCAATGATGTATTGGATTTTACCAAGATTGAGGCTGGTGAGATGCATGTGGAGTACATCGAGTTTGATATTCTTGAGGTGGCTGCCCGGGCTCTGGACATCTTTGCCCCAATCGCGCAGGCAAAGGGGCTCACGCTACGGGGGGAGCTAGGTGAAACGACTACGCTACCGCTGTTGGGCGATCCGACCTGTATGGGGCAGGTGATCAACAATCTGTTATCGAACGCGCTGAAATTTACCGAGCAGGGGCAGGTAGTACTGCGAATTAACGTGGATATGTCTACCTCCCTCGTTCTGGTCGCGGTCGAAGATACGGGCATCGGCATATCGGCGTTACAGCAGCAACAGGTGTTCAATGCGTTCAGCCAGGCGGATGAAACCATTAGCCGACGCTACGGCGGTAGCGGACTGGGGTTGGCACTCTGTAAGCGGCTAGCGGGGGCTATGGGCGGGGATCTGTCCGTCACCAGTGAGCTGGGTAAAGGCAGCGTGTTCCAACTGTCGTTACCTTTATCCCGGGCCAACGCGCAGGCCGATCGTCCATTATTTAACGGGCAGCCAGTCAGCGTGCTGGCGATGATGCCAGAGTGTCGGGCATATCTGACAAGGATATTGACGGCATGGGGGCTGGAGGTACAGAGCTATCAACACCCTGCTCAGATTGATGACGCGGCGTTAGACACCCTAGAGACTTTGATACTTTGGGGTGATAGGACCACTTGGCACCCCGATGATGAAAATCGTCTGGTTGAAGAGGCTATCTGGGTGATTGATTGCAGCAATGAAGGGCCGCAGATACCGGTCGCTACCGGGCGAGTGTTGAGTACATCAGTCTATGGGCTAAAAGGGTTGGCTTACGCTTTGCGCCATAGCTTACAGGGGCAGGATCTGCCGATACGTGAGCGGGGAGAACAGGCTTTACCGCAGGCGTTGCATGTGCTGGTCGCTGAGGATAACCCGGTAAACCGGCATCTGCTTGCGGAACAACTGCGGCTGTTGGGCTGCACGGTGTGTCTGGTTGAAGACGGTGAGCGGGCACTGGTCTATTTGCAGCAGGAACGGTTTGATATTCTTCTGACGGATTTATCCATGCCGGGGATGGATGGCTATACGCTGGCACGGCGAGCGCGAGATGAATGGCCAACGATGCCTGTGGTGGCGGTAACAGCAAGTGCGACCCAGCAGGAATACACCGCTTGTAAGGCGGCTGGGATGGCGCGGGTCCTCACCAAGCCGCTGTTATTGAAAGAATTGAAAGAGATGCTGCTGGTAGTGTGTGGCCTGGAAGCTGTTTATCTCGAGGCAAAAATGAAACCCGAGGTTGAGGCTGTACAAGCCGGGCTGCTGGATGGCAATGCGCTGCCGGCAGATATTCAGCAGCTTTTTGAACAGACCTGCGCCAATTCACTTGCGGTGCTCAAAGAGGCGATTGAGACAAAAGATACCCCTGCCATTTTGCATGAACTGCATTTCCTCAATGGTGCATTTGGTGTTTTTGAAATGCATGAAATGATTGAAAAGGCTACGGCCCTGGAAGAACTCATCAAAAATTCGGGTTACGAATCAGCCCAGATGTTATTAGCCTCATTCTGCGAAGCATTAGAGAAAATTACGTTGGCGGCACCCGTCAGTGCTGAATCTTTGGTTGCCCGCATCATTACGTTGGCAGCATCCCATCGTGAGGAGAAAACCGGCGAAGAAATTGTGCGGTTAGGTAATCAATTGCTGGCTATTTTATCTGGTGCTAATAAAGAATAGGGCAAGTGAGTGAACAGCAACGTCTTGGGATTGTGATAAGTAAAAGGGCTACCCCTGTTGGGGTAACCCTTGAGCTTGATGGGCCAGATAACGTTTACAGCTTAGCCTAGGGTTACATGGATATTCTGTTCTACCAGCAGTTCCGTTGCGCCAGCAACATAGGTGTGATAAATCACGCCACCAATTTCAGCTTCACCTGCTCCCATCCACGACTCGGATTGCGTATCCAGAAGCTGGAGAGCGTTCGAACCGTCACCGTTGATCACCAACTGGTTCTTGCCGTCGGTCATAACCATATCGGTCTGCCCAAACCCTTCGAGCGCAGAGGCACTCAGGCTCAGGCTGTTGGCGCTGCCCTGGCCAAGATCGATCTTCTCGATCCCAGTGATATGGCCTATCAGTGCGTCAAGATCCAGTGCCATGTTTTTACCGTCCAGCAGCAGGGTATCGATACCCTCGCCACCGTTGATAGAAACGAATGACGTATCAGTAATACCAATGACATCATCGCCCGCACCGCCGCGCACCGCCGACAATGATTCGCCGCTCAGCATCAGACCAGAGGCTGAACCATCGTCAAACAGCATCCACAGGCTACCCTGAGTTGCATCATCAGCCAATGCCAGAAGCGTCGTGGCGTTCTGGGTACTGCCATTCATGGCGACCTCGTTGCCCAGAGTGCCATCTATGTCAATAATGCGGCCCTTGATGGATGAGCCGTTGCCATCACCCACTTGGTAGTCGGTCCAGGTGACGAACAGACGGCCATCGGCCAGGAAGGTAATATCGGGCTCGGATTGAGTTCCCGCCACTATCTGGTTAATCTGCATTTCCTGGCCAACACGGTTACCGTTATCGTCAAAGAATTGCATATAAATACCGAATGTCCCTGCCCCAGGTGTTATGTCGGCCTGTGACTCATAAACCACCACAAAGCCGCCGTTTGGGTTGGCCTGGACTATTGGTTTCTGTTGAGCGTATAGCGTGAAGGTATTGACGATAAATTCGTTGCCCAAGGGTTCACCGGCAGCAGAATAAACGCGAGCATAAACGCTGCCATCCTGATCTGGACCCGTGGTATTGCCGTTATCCCATGAAACCACAAAATTACCATTGGCCAATGTGGTGATACTTGGGGCACTTTGCGCCCCCGGCAGAGTCTGGTTGGCAATAAAACCAGGGCTGTAGGTATGCGTCAGCGGATTGTAGATCTGTACCATGACGTCATTATCAACGCCTTTCCCCAGAGTAGTATAAGCGATCGCGACACTGCCATCGGCTAACGTGCTTGATACCGAACCCGAGGTTATCGCCGAGGAACCGGCTAACACTTCACCAGTGACCGGCTGGTCATTGGCATCATACTGGCGTGATACCATCGTGGTGATTGAGCTCCCCTTACGCCAGGTCACCAGATAACCGCCATCGTCCAATGCGGCGATAGAGGGCATATTTGTCCAGTTTACACTCGGGTTCGGGTTGACCACTTGCTCACGGCCAATCTGCACGGTGCCAATCACTTGCCCATGCTCATTGTATTCATAACCGTAATGAGCCATACGGATATGGTTTGCCGTATCGGCACTTGCCCATGCGACGACAAAGGTACCGTCAGCAAGCGTAGTAATGACAGGGTCAAACTGATTGTATGCCTTCATCTCCTGGCTGAGCAGTATCTCTGGGCCAATTGGTATTCCTTGGTCATTAAACAACTGTCCCTTGATATCTGAATTATTTGCATCTAGCGAATGCCAGACAACCATAAAATTGCCATCGGGTAACGCAGCAGCCGCCGGGGTTGTCTGATTCTTATTAATCACACTATTGACTTGGAATTCCGAGTAGAAACCGGCATCAATGTCAACGACGACGCCTTCGATACCATATCCGTGGCGATCGATCACTTCACTGTGCCAGGTGACGAAAATATTGCCATTCTCCATCAGCGTGGCGTCAAGGATATTCGCCAGATCAATGTGATCCCAACCAGAACCCTGGCTGCCCCAGGTGGTCGGATTAACCAGGAATTCATGGCCGACCTTGTTACTGTTGGCATCAAAACGCTGAGCGAAAATGGCTGAACCATCACCGTCACCGCCTTCAGAACCCCAGAACAGCATGTAGCCGCCATCTTCCAGTGCCACGCCCACAGGCTTATACTGCTTGCCTGCGCGGTATGCGTTGACGATAAAGTCACCGTTACCGAGCAGCGTAGCGGTGCCGGTGACAGGGTCAAAGCCGTAGTGAGCAGCACGGATGTCGCTGCCTACGCTCTTACTGTCGCTGGAATTCCACATAACGACAAAGCTACCATCTTTCAGTGCCAGTACATCTGGATACTGTTGAGCGCCATCCTGAGTGGTATTCAGGATCAAGTCAGGGCCTACCGCAGAACCGTCAATTCTCTGTAACTTGCCATTAATACCGCTCAGGCTACTGTCTACACCTTCCCAGACGGTGAGGTACCAACCTGTATCGCCTAACAGGACCATTTCCAAGCTACCAGATGAGTCTGCACCGCCACTTCTGATGACAACCTCATTACCCACTGGCTGGTTGTTGGCATTGTAGGTGCGTTGTACGATCGAATTATTACTCTGTGCGCTGTACCAGGAGATGATATAGCCACCGTCCGGTAAAGCCAGCGCTGCCGGGCTGCGTTGAATGCTAAATGTCGTCTGGTTGACCAGGAATTCATCAGTCTGGGCAGTGCCATCTGCGCCGTATTTACGGGCGAAGATGCCATCTAGGCTGTTGTCTAAAGCACTGGCCTGATAGGATTCGAATACGACCAGGAACCCACCATCGGCCAGCGCGACTACCTGTGGGCTGTCCTGGTTTGAGACAGTGCGCTGGTTGACAAACTGTTCCCGACCAATTTTTTGTGTGCCAGTCGGATCCAGCAACTGCATATAGACATCATAAAATGTATTGTTATCCCCCTGCCAGAGAACCACCAGATTACCGTTGGCCAGCTTGGTTACCTGCGGGTTATTTTGATTTCCAACTACCGTGGTGTTGATCGCTCCGCCCGATGTCTGATTACTATTGAGGTCAAACCCACCGATCATATCGTTGGTAGTGACGGTCACTTTGTAACCAGGGCTAGGCGGCGTCGTGTTACCTGCCGTGTCGACAGCGACGGCGGTGAAAGTATGAGCGCCCAGGCTTAAGGTTTCATTGACCTCAAGGGTCCAGGTGCCGTTGTTGCTGGCCTGTACGCGGCCGATTTCATGCTGCCCTTTGGCATCGGTGACATAGACGATCACGGTTTCGCCCGCCGGACCGGTGCCGCTGATGGTCGGGTTCTGGTCGTCAGTCCGGCCTCCATGGACGACATTACCTGTAATAGCGCCAACGTCGTCGTAGACCCCGGTAATACGCAGACTCGACGTATCAGGCGGGGTCAGATCCAGGACTATCTCGAATGTTGGGGAAAGCTCACTGGGAGAATGAGTGGCATTGAGCGCCTGCACTTGGAAAGCGTGTTGACCCTCCTTCAACGCAGACGCGGGCGTAAAGCTCCAGTTGCCTAAAACATCAGCCTGGGTTTCACCGATCAGAATGCCGTTATCAAAAATTTTTATCGAGTCGCCAGCCTGTGCTTTGCCACGCAGGGTTGGTGTAGCGTCGTCGGTATAATCACCGTGCTTGAGTAAACCCTGAATGTTACCCACATCGTCAGCCAAGCTGTCGATAGTCGGGGTAGAAGTGCGATCTTCCCCCAGAACCAGCGTGAAAGCATCGCTCTCGGCATTGCTGGTGTTTCCCGCCTTGTCACGGGCAGAAGTGGTGAAATGGTGATCGCCGTCTGTCAGTGGAGCATCGGGTGTGAAAGACCAGTTGCCATTGACATCTGCCATGGTGGTGCCCAGCAGTTTGCCGTTGTCATTGATAAATACCGTCACACCCGCTTCGGCCTTGCCAGACAGCGTAGGAGTGCGGTCATCCGTCAAGTCCCCGGAGCCCAGGAGGCCCTGCTGTGAACCAACGTCGTCAGACGCCTGCAGGATGGTCGGCACCGCGGGTGGGATAGTGTCGATAGTGATGGTGTAGGCTAACGATCCAAGACCGGTGTTACCAGCAAAGTCGAGTGCCTTGGCGGTGATAGTGTACTCACCATCCGGGAAGGTGAAAATGGAAGAGAACTCCCAGGCTCCCGTAACATCGGCAAATGCGCTCCCGATCATGGAGTTGCCATTATAGATAGCAACCACGCTGAACGCTTCGGCACGGCCTTTAATCAATGGCGTATTGTCGCTGGTGTAGCCATTTTTTCCGATCAGGGTGTTCCCGTGGTCATCGCTGCTGATGCTGTCGATCACGGCACGTGAGGGAGCAATAGAGTCGACGATCAACGCAAAGCTATCGGATGACTGGCCGCTGGCCTTGTCGCGAGCTACCAATAAATGCCCACTTTCACCGTACTTCTCTTCAGGCGCAAAGCTCCAAAGACCATTTTCACCAACGAGCACTTCGCCGATCACCCGTCCATTATCAAGAATCTCAAGGGAGGCCCCGGGATTACCGCTACCTTCTAACACTGACCATTGATCATCAGTGACGTTACCTGACTTCAATGCCCCTTGGCGTGTACCCAATTGGTCAAGGGCGTGAGTGATTTTAGGTGCCTCATCCAGCATAAAAGAGGCCATCGTCATCATGGCTGGTGCAGCTTCGCTGCTCTGAGGCAGTGCGGCATTGGCCTCTGTAACAGAAACCTCATGAAGTATACCGAGCGCCAGATTTTGTGGCTGCTGTTCGATGTGGCCTAATGACTGGACGTCAAATGTGGCCGGACCCTGCTGTGGGTTATCCTGCGCAGACAGGCTGCGGATAAATTCGCCGTCCGGTTTAATTTGGTACAACTGGCCGTTGTGGGTGAAAAAGTCTCTAAGAGCCAGATGTGGCTGGCTATTTTCCTGGCTGTGTAAGGTTAAAATCAGGTCTTCACCTGAACGTTCTGCAACTAATACATCCTCAATCGACGCGGTTTCAACCTCTTGCACCAGATAAATATTAGCTGGGATATATGGAATATATTGTGTTGGTTCGCTCTGCGATGCGTCTAGATAACCGGTCTGTATTAGTGAGCCTTCAGTGATGACTGAAAAGCGGATTGAACTATCAGTAATGTTTTTCATTTAAATTTAATTTATCAGGTAATTAATGAGGAGGTTCTAAGAAAACAAGCACAAACTATGAGTTGCTCTATAGTCATTTTCAGCACTAGCACAACGACCAGCATTAATGCCAAGTAAAGATTTTGGTCGTCTATGCCGTAGTTACTTAGAGAACGTCGCGAATTAATGCGATGGATAGAATAAGGGCAGGAAAAGGAAATAAATACCTGACCAGTTCGAAATCACACTCGTAAATCCTCTTACGCTTGAAGATTTCAAAAAGTTGGTGCACCCTACGAGCATGTTACCTGAAATGTCCACCCTGGCTGGGGATTTAAGCGGACAATGCTTGAATAGTTGGCGTTATAAGCGGGCTTCCCTTGCAAGTCTTTCATTCATATTCAGATACTAACTGAGTCAGTCTGACTTTCTTTACCCTCTGCTTTATGTGATTTTGTTTATCGTGCTGTTTTTATGGTGATTTTCTGTTTTCCTACTCTTTCGTACATGACCGTTCACAAGCGTTAAAAATTCATACCAATCAGAAAGACTCTTTCATCAGAAATCTGTTCAATATGGTACTCAAGGGAAATGGTATGTTTCCAATATGCTGTGGCAGCCTCCCAAACCCTATGTTTTGCATCATTATGCACACCATCTGGATTGTTACATTTCCTCTTTAAGCAAGACGTTTATGTAACGGTTGTACTGTTAGAAAATTGAAATTAATTAGGAAGAATATATGGTAACGCAGCCAACAAAACTCGTATTGGTTGAAGGCAAAGAAGTACGGCAAGAGATTCCTTTGCGCCCTAAAAATACGGGGTCCCCCAAAAAGATAAAAGCCATTGCAAATGGTAAGTTTATCCTGGCAGACCAAGAAACGGGTTTTGCCCCTGAAAACATCACGGTTAAACGAGTGGGCAAAGACCTGCATGTGAGTCTTGAAGGGGATTCACTCGATCAGCCAACCGTCATTATTGAGGATTTCTTCCTGCATAATGGGGAACTTATCGGTATGGCTGAAAGCGGTGCTTATTATCCATATATCTCTTCCAATGGTGATGATGATAACGCCGTTGCGGCGATGCTGCTGGATGGCGAAAGTTCACCTCTGGTTTTAGGGGGCGAGCAACTGCCCAGCAGTGAGAGCTATTCCATACTGGGTGCACTTGGTGTATTGGCATTAGGTATGGGCGCGATTGGGGCGATGGTGAGTCAGGGTAGACCTGGTAAGCATGGCGGCGGCGGCAAAAGTGATGCGCCTCAATCTCCTGAGGTGCTGCAACCCGCTCCAGACGTCACCTCCCCATCACTGAGTCAGGTTATTGATAATAAAGGGTCTTTACAGGGGGCCATTACGGCTGGTTCTGAGACTGATGATAATACCCCGACCTTTTTAGGAAGCAGCGGTACGCCTGGAAATACCATTATCTTTTATGACAATGGTAAGAAAATCGGTGAGGTCGAGGTTGGTCAGGATGGCCGTTGGTCATTCACCCCACGTGATCCTTTGGATGACGGTGCCCACAGCATTACCATGGTTGAGCAGAATGCTGACGGTAAAGTGAGTTCTCCGTCTGATGCGTTTGAATTAGTCGTTGACACTGTGTCGCCAGCAGCGCCGGTCATTGCAGGTATTTTCGATGATGTCGGCAGCGAAACCGGCGCTCAGGAGCCCGGTGCGATTACCGACGACACACGGCCGACTCTGACGGGCAAGGCTGAATCAGGTGCGAAAGTTGAGATCTACGACAACGGTAACAAGATTGGTGAAACTACCGCTAATGCCAATGGCGATTGGTCATTCACGCCGGAAAGCGAACTGGCGAAAGGCGAGCACAGTTTTACCACTCGTGCGACCGACGTTGCAGGCAATGCTTCCGAGATGTCACAGCCCTGGGATTTGGTGATCGACATTATCTCACCAATCCAGCCGAAGGTTGATGGCCAGGTGCCGGATATCAGCGAAATCATCGACGATCAGGGGCCGGTACAGGGTCCGATCGCCAAAGGTGATATTACGGACGACACTATGCCAACCCTGAACGGCAAGGGTGAACCGGGTGACACCATCATTATTACCGACAATGGCGATAAGATCGGTGAAACCACCGTGGATAACGACGGCAATTGGAGCTTTACGCCGGAGACCGAATTGGGTGAAGGCGAGCACGAAATTAGCGTAATCGTCGAAGACAAGGCCGGTAATCAGTCTAAGCCGTCCGATCCGTGGGTAGTGACTGTCGATACCACACCGCCAGATACGCCGTTGATTGATAGCATTTATGACAGCGTGGGCAACAAAACCGGTGCAATTAAACTGGGTGAGGTCACTGATGACAACCGTCCGGTAATGAATGGTAGAGCTGAAGTTGGCTCTAAGGTTGAGATTTATGATCATGACAAGAAGATTGGTGAAACCACTGCTGATGCCACAGGTAACTGGAGTTACACACCGGATTTAGCGCTCGACGTGGGTAATCATGCAATTACGGTGAAAGCTATCGATGCGGCAGGAAATATGAGCGAGCCTTCATCGGTTTTCGATTTTTCACTGATTGCGGCAAATGCACTGAGTGCCCCGGCTATTATCGCCGTGCTTGATGATGTTGGTAGCATCCAGGGGACATTGCAGAAGAATGCGGTGACTGATGATGTTCGTCCTACTCTGGTCGGTACTTCAGAACCAGGGATGATTATCAGTATTTATAACCATGGTGAGCTGTTAGGCAACGTTGTCACTGATGCTTCAGGGCAATGGCGTTTTACACCAGAAAGTGATTTGCCTGAGGGCCTAAACAATCTGTCGGCTTTAGCTACCGATGCCGCAGGTAATATCAGCCCGCAAACGGGTGATTATCCGTTAATCATTGATACAACACCGCCAGCTGCGATCGAATCTGGTGAATTACTGGACGATGTTGGCAACATCCAGGGAGCGATCGTTAACGGTACCGTTACTGATGATGCTCAGCCAACCTTCAATGGCAAGGCTGAACCTGGTTCAACCGTCGTCATTTATGACAAGGGTACAGAAATCGGGCGAGTTGTCAGTGATAGCAATGGTGAGTGGAGTTTTACACCGGATACGGCGTTAACCGATGGTGAGCACCGTTTGGCTGCTAAGGTTGTCGACCTGGCTGGAAACGAGAGTAACATCAGCGCTCCTATTACGTTTACCGTCGACACTCGTCTGGTTGACGTATCTATTGACGTAGTTCTGGACGATTTTGGCGCTAAACAAGGTTCAATCAGCAAAGGTGGAGTGACAGATGACGCAACGCCAACCTTTAGCGGCCGTGCGCTTCCTGACTCGACCGTTGTGCTCTATGACAAAGGTGTTGAGCTGGGTTCGGTGACCAGTGATGCTTTTGGTCACTGGAGTTTTACGCCACAGACACCTATGGCTGAAGGTAACCATGCAATCACAGCAACGGTGACCTCTCTTGCTGGTGGTGAGAGCCAGGCAACTCCGGTATTTGATTTCAATATCGATATTACGCCACCAGGCAAACCCGGAAACGACGGGGAAAGCGGGATCGGCAGCGTCATCGATGATGTAGGGGTCGTGCAGGGGCCAGTAGCGAATGGCGGCACGACGGATGACACCACACCTACCTTTAGCGGTAGAGGTGAACCGGGAGATACCGTCCACATCTTTGACAATGATAAACCGTTGGGCAGCGTTGAGGTTCAACCTGACGGTAATTGGACTTTCACACCGCCGCCAATGTCTGAGGGCGAACATGAAATCACGGTGAGCATTGAAGACCCGGCGGGTAACCAATCGAAGCCGTCCGATCCGTGGGTAGTGATTGTTGACACCACGGCGCCAGATGTACCAACGATCGGTAGTATTTATGACGATGTGGGTGAAAAGACCGGTGTTCTTGAGCCAGGTGATATCACTGACGATACGATGCCAACTCTGCGAGGCCAGGCGGAAGCGGGCGCGAAGGTTGAGCTCTACGACAACGGCAAGAAAATTGGTGAAACCACTGCCGATGCTGAAGGTAACTGGGCATTCACGCCGGAAAGCGAACTGGCGGAGGGTGAACACCGCTTTACCGTAAGTGCCACCGACGGGGCGGGTAATCAGTCTGGCAGCTCGGAAGCATGGCAGATCACGATTGTCGTTCAACTGCCAGAAATGCCGGTTATTGAATCAGTGATGGACGACGTCGGCCCACTGACAGGCGCGCTGACTTCTGGTGATGTGACCGACGATCGTCGTCCTGAAATTTCGGGCCGCAGTGAACCGGATGTCACGGTGATTGTTTATGACCAGGGTGTCGAAATTGGCCGTACCAAAGCGGACGCTCAGGGACGCTGGAGCGTGACGCCAGAGAACGACCTGAACGACGGTGAGTCCAGTTTCACCGCTGTTGTTGTGAATGTTGCAGGCAACAGCAGTGCAGCTTCCGATCCGTTTGAGCTGATTGTTTATACCGGTAGTGGTCCAACTCAGGTTGCATACCTCTCGCAGATGGGCAAAGACTCAGGTTATGACGGGAATGACTTTGTCTCCGACAATGGCGGTGCCGGGCGCTTGATGCACGGTACGCTGAGTGCAGAACTGACAGTAGGTCAGACCCTGCAAGTGTCTACTGACGGTGGGCGCAACTGGTTCAACGCCTTGGCGAACGGCACGAAATGGGCCGCTCAGGATTTGAGCCTGCATGCCGCGAGTTGGACTATCCAGACTCGTGTGATGGATCAGTCTGGTAACACCGGCATTGTGACGTCGCAAGAGGTTACTCTCGACATCACCGCTTCGCGTGCGCCTGCGGCAGTTCGTCTGGAAGGGAGCCGCCTGCTGGTTGAGTTTGACCCGCTGAATGTTGCTGTCGGGGAGCGAATTGCAGTGGTTGCCGATGACGGCACTCAGCGTTTCGAGCACACCCTTACCGCACAGGATATCGCCGCCGGGTCAGTGACCCTGGATGTGGGATCGGCAAACAGTGCCAGCGTAGCCCTGGTCGATCTGGCCGGTAACCTGTCAGGCTTTACGAATACCAGTGGTTCAGTGCCGGGTGTGAATATGACCGTAACTGGGGATGTGTCTGAAATCTACGGGCATCACCGCGACAACATTTTTACGGTGGACGATGTCAACGCACTCAACAGCGTGAAGGTGATTGAGGGGAACGGCGGTATTGATACGCTGAAACTGACGGGGGCAGATCAGGTGTTGGATTTGTCAGCCTGGACAGGGCGTCTGAGTTCGTTAGAGGTTATCGACATCACCGGTTCTGGCAATAACACGCTGAAGCTCTCTCTGGGTGACGTGCTGGAGCAGGGATCCCATGGCGCATTTATCAACGAAAACACCGTGCAACTGGCAGTCAAAGGTGATGCGGGTGATGTGGTGATGTTGAGCGATCTGCTGCCTAACGGCATGGACGTCGGTGATTGGGAAAGCCTCGGGGAAGTGATCTCGGCGGGTATCTCTTACGACGTCTACCACCACACCGGGCTGGAAGCAGACGTCCTGGTACAACAGGGCGTTGATGTACAGTTCCATTAATTATTCAAAAAGGTCTGACTAGGTCAGCAATAAAGCGGGCTTTGCTATACAGGGCTTATGCCCGCTTTATCTTTAAATCAATATTGGTATGCAGTAGGTGAGGATGACTCTCTACGTTTGCCCTTTGGGTCTCCCATCTGGGCGTTTAGAGACTAACATCCCTGCCAGGGCCAAAATGGCAGGTAAAAGAGCCTGATGGGAGAGGCTACTTGCTTAAGTAGGCTTCTCGAATTTTCCGCCTACCAGCATGACATACGGATAATAACGAAATGGAATTAATACTAGTTCTATCATCTTTAATTCAAATTCGAACAGGCCTGACAGACAGAGAGACCGTTGGCGTTTAGAGTAATACTATAAATAATAGGTGTGAGGACAGGGTGACTTTCCATGATTTACCTTACCCTACAGTTTTGCAGATGTAGTTAAAGATATTATTTTTTTAATAAATCCTTACGAGGTTCTTTTCGCTTAAAACCTTAAAGAACTATAAATGTGCTGCTGTCAGGGAGGTAACATCTGAATCAAAGAAAAGATTCACTTGCACTTAATTTTAAATCTTATTAAAGCGAGCATTGCCCTGCTGGGTTGAGGTTGGCTTTCCCTTTGAATAATGTATATGGATAAATGACCAATGAATTTTGCTTTTTTAACTGATGAAGAGACTTTGTTTTTCTATCCTATAGATAAAATTGATAGCTTATATTTACCTATCCAATCGATAGAGGGGGCGCGTTATATCATTACTGAGGAGAATGGTGCTGATATTAACGAAAACCTTGCGGCTGAACGTGTTAATAACGATCTTCATCTGAAGTTTTATGCAGATTCACAGACACCTTCTACCATCGTGATCAAGGACTTTGCCCTGACTAACGGCAAAGTTTTCAGCTTGACCAATAATGGCGAATATCGCCAGCATCTCTCCGCTGAAGATATGCCGGTTCAAGGGGCAGTGGCGTTGACCAATCTCTATCTTGGTACGCAGCAGGAACAGACAGAAGCGGTTTCTCTGAAAGTGATCCAGCATGCTGCTACCTTGCAAACGCTCGAAAAAATGGCTGAGTCGTTAAACCCGACCAGCGACGCTGCGCCAGATCAAACGGATGTGACAACCGTGGCGGATGCGATGCCGCTGTCTGCTGAAAACCCGGCAGAAAACGCAGTATTCTCTGTAGTACCTTCAATCACCACCGTTTATGATCAGGTTGGTGGCCGTCAGGGAACTTTGGTGAGTGGCAGCGTTACCGACGATAAAACGCCGAAGCTTAAAGGTGTTGGGCAGCCTGGTGCACAGTTGGACGTTTTCCAGAACGGTGAATTCATCGGCTTTACCCAAGTCGACATGACAGGTAACTGGTCATTTACTCCTTCTGTGCCGCTGCAAGAAGGTGGACAGCTCCTCTACGTCCGCGATCCGGCTACCAACCAAACCTCCGGTAACATCGTATTGATCATCGATACGGTGGCACCTTCACGTTCTGAAATTTCCAGCGTGGTGGCCGATAACACTGGCACAGTTGGAGCGATCGGCAAAAACGGCTATACCAATGATAATACGCCGATCATTTCGGGCAAAGGTGAAGCCAACTGTCTGATCACCATCTACAACGGTAATGCACTGGTAGGTACGACCTATGCCGATCAGTCTGGCATGTGGAGCTTTACACCAATTTCTCCACTCATCGATGGCCGATATGAATTCAGGGCGGTGGGTATCGACTTCTCCGGTAATACCGGCCTGTCTTCCGCTAAATTTAATTTCACCATTGACACTTTGCCACCGGATCAACCTCAGATTGTCGAGATTGTTGATAACGTTGGCGCAGTGACTGGGCCAGTACTCAGCGGTGCCGCCACAGACGATAATACGCCAACGCTAAATGGGCGCGCTGAAGCGGGCAGTAAAGTTGCCCTTTACGATAACGGTAACAAGATTGGTGAAGTCCAGGCCGATGCATCAGGAAACTGGAGCTTTACGCCAATTGCGCCACTGGATCCTGGCTCACACAGCTTTACCGTAACTGCAACCGATATTACAGGCAATGTCTCCAAGGTATCACAACCTTGGAACATCAATATTGTACTTGGCATGCCTGATGCACCTGTTGTCGATTCGGTCTACGACGATTATGGCGATATCGTGCATAGCCTCGAATCAGGTGATGTTACTGACGATGCCACCCCAAGTATTGCGGGTACGGCTGTACCGAGTTCTACGGTAATTATCTATGACAATGGGCAGGAGATCGCTCGAGTTGCGGCGGATGCATCTGGGAATTGGAATTTCACCCCTGGCACTCCGTTGGTTGATGGCAATCATGATCTGACCTTTGTAACGTTAAACCAGGCCGGTAACTACAGTGAAGCTAGTTCACCGTGGGTAGTGATTGTTGATACCACAGCGCCAGATGCGCCGACCATTGGCAGCATTTATGACGACGCAGGCAGCAAGACCGGGGAACTGCAACCGGGCGACGTGACGGATGACACTACACCGACCCTGAAAGGCCAGGCGGAAGCGGGCGCGAAGGTTGAGCTCTACGACAACGGCAAGAAAATCGGTGAAACCACTGCCGATGCCGAGGGTAACTGGGTATTCACGCCGGAAAGCGAATTGGCGGAAGGTGAGCACAGCTTGACCGCCCGTGCCACTGACGCCATGGGTAATATTTCCGCGATGTCACCACCTCGGGAACTGGTGATCGACATTACCTCGCCAGAGCAACCGGGGATTGACGGTAACGGGCCGGGTATCGGCGAAGTCATCGACGATCAGGGGCCAGTACAGGGGCCGATCGGCCAAGGTGAAACCACTGACGATACTACGCCAACCCTGAACGGCAAGGGCGAACCGGGTGACACCATTGTGGTACTCGATAACGGCAACAAGATCGGTGAAACCACCGTGGATAAAGACGGCAATTGGAGCTTTACGCCGGAAACCGAGCTGAGCGAAGGCGAGCACGAAATCAGCGTGATCATCGAAGATCCAGCGGGTAACCAGTCTGAACCGTCCGATCCGTGGGTAGTGATTGTGGATACCACAGCGCCGGATGCGCCGACCATTGGCAGCATCTATGACGATGCGGGCAGCAAGACCGGGGAACTGCAACCGGGCGATGTGACGGATGACACCACGCCGACCCTGAAAGGCCAGGCGGAAGCGGGCGCGAAGGTTGAGCTCTACGACAACGGCAAGAAAATCGGTGAAACCACTGCCGATGCCGAGGGTAATTGGGTATTCACGCCGGAAAGCGAACTGGCAGAAGGCGAGCACAGCTTGACTACTCGTGCTACCGATGCCGCGGGTAATACTTCAGCGATGTCACTGCCTTGGGAACTGGTGATCGACATTACGCCACCAGAGCAGCCAGGTACTGACGGCAATGGCCCAGGGATCGGTGAAGTCCTTGACGATCAGGGGTCAGTACAGGGCCCGATCCTCAGTGGCGGTACCACTGATGACACCAAGCCAACCCTGAACGGCAAGGGCGAACCGGGTGACACCATTGTGGTGCTCGATAACGGCAACAAGATCGGTGAAACCACCGTGGATGAAAATGGTGAGTGGAGCTTTACACCGGAAACCGAGCTGAGCGAAGGCGAGCACGAGATCAGCGTGATCATCGAAGACCCGGCAGGTAACCAGTCTGAACCGTCCGAACCTTGGGTAGTGATTGTGGATACCACAGCGCCAGAAGCGCCGACCATTGGCAGCATCTATGACGACGCAGGCAGCAAGACCGGGGAACTGCAACCGGGCGACGTGACGGATGACACCACGCCGACCCTGAACGGCCAGGCGGAAGCGGGCGCAAAGGTTGAGCTCTACGACAACGGCAAGAAAATCGGTGAAACCACTGCCGATGCCGAGGGTAACTGGGCATTCACGCCGGAAAGCGAACTGGTGGAAGGCGAGCACAGCTTTACTACTCGTGCGACCGATGCCGCGGGTAATACTTCCGCGATGTCACTGCCTTGGGAACTGGTGATCGACATTACGCCACCGGAGCAACCGGGGATTGACGGCAATGGCCCAGGGATCGGTGAAATCATCGACGATCAGGGGCCAGTACAAGGACCGATCGCCAAAGGTGAAACCACCGACGACACCAAGCCAACCCTGAACGGCAAGGGCGAGCCGGGTGACACCATTGTGGTGCTCGATAACGGCAACAAGATCGGTGAAACCACCGTGGATAAAGACGGCAATTGGAGCTTTACACCAGAAACCGAGCTGAGCGAAGGCGAGCACGAAATCAGCGTGATCGTTGAAGACCCGGCGGGTAACCAGTCTGAACCGTCCGATCCGTGGGTAGTGATTGTGGATACCACAGCGCCGGATGCGCCGACCATTGGCAGCATCTATGACGACGCGGGCAGCAAGCGCGGGGAACTGCAACCGGGCGACGTGACCGACGACACCACGCCGACCCTGAACGGCCAGGCGGAAGCGGGCGCGAAGGTTGAGATCTACGACAACGGTAACAAGATTGGTGAAACTACCGCTAATGCCAATGGCGATTGGTCATTCACGCCGGAAAGCGAACTGGTGGAAGGCGAGCACAGCTTTACTACTCGTGCGACCGATGCCGCGGGTAATACTTCCGCGATGTCACTGCCTTGGGAACTGGTGATCGACATTACGCCACCGGAGCAACCGGGGATTGACGGCAATGGCCCAGGGATCGGTGAAATCATCGACGATCAGGGGCCAGTACAAGGACCGATCGCCAAAGGTGAAACCACCGACGACACCAAGCCAACCCTGAACGGCAAGGGCGAACCGGGTGACACCATTGTGGTGCTCGATAACGGCAACAAGATTGGTGAAACCACCGTGGATAAAGACGGCAATTGGAGCTTTACACCGGAAACCGAGCTGAGCGAATGCGAGCACGAGATCAGCGTGATAGTCGAAGACCCGGCGGGTAACCAATCGAAGCCGTCCGATCCGTGGGTAGTGATTGTTGACACCACTGCACCAGATGTACCAACGATCGGTAGCGTTTATGACGATGTGGGTGAAAAGACCGGTGTTCTTGAGCCAGGTGAGACCACTGACGATACGATGCCAACCCTGAAAGGTCAGGCGGAAGTGGGCGCGAAGGTTGAGATTTACGACAACGGCAAGAAAATCGGTGAAACCACTGCCGATGCCGAAGGTAACTGGGTATTCACGCCGGAAAGCGAACTGGCGGAGGGTGAACACAGCTTTACCGTACGAGCCACCGACGGGGCGGGTAATCAGTCTGGTAGCTCGGAAGCATGGCAAACCACGATTATTGTTCAACTGCCAGAAATGCCGGTTATTGAATCAGTAATTGATGATGTTGGTGCACTGACAGGGGAGTTAGTTTCTGGTGATGTGACCGACGATCGTCGTCCTGAAATCTCGGGTCGCAGTGAACCGGATGTCACGGTGATTGTTTATGGCCGTGGCGTCGAAATCGGCCGCGGCAAAGCGGACGCTCAGGGGCACTGGAGCGTGACGCCAGAGAACGACCTGAACGACGGTGAATACAGTCTCACCGCCGTTGTTGTGAATGTTGCAGGCAACAGCAGTGCGGCTTCAGATCCGTTTGAGCTGATTGTTTATACTGGCAATGGCCCAACTCAGGTTGCACGTCTGTCACAGATGGGTAAAGACTCCGGTCATGACGGAAATGACTTTGTCTCCGACAATGGCAGTGTCGGGCGCTTGATGCACGGTACGCTGAGTGCAGAACTGACAGCGGGTCAGACCCTGCAAGTGTCTACTGACGGGGGGCGCAACTGGTTCAACGCTCTGACGGACGGCACTAAATGGGCCGCTCAGGATTTGAGCCTGCATGTCGCGAGCTGGGCTATCCAGACCCGCGTAGTGGATCAGTCTGGTAACGCCGGTTTTGTAATGTCTCAGGCCGTCACTCTCGACATCACTGCGCCACGAGCGCCTGCGGCAGTTCGCCTGGAAGGGAGCAGCCTGCTGGTTGAGTTTGACCCGCAGAATGTTGCTGTCGGGGAGCGAATTGCAGTGGTTGCCGACGGTGGCACCCAGCGTTTCGAGCATACCCTTACCGCACAGGATATCGCCGCCGGGTCAGTGACCCTGGATGTGGGATCGGCAAACAGTGCCAGCGTAGCCCTGGTCGATCTGGCCGGTAACCTGTCAGGCTTTACAAACACCAGTGGTGCAGTGCCGGGTGTGAATATGGCGGTAACCGGGGATGTGTCTGAAGTCTACGGGCAGAACCGCGACAACATTTTTACGGTGGACGATGTCAACGCACTCAACAGCGTGAAGGTGATTGAGGGGAACGGCGGTATTGATATTCTGAAACTGACGGGGGCAGATCAGGTGTTGGATTTGTCTGCCTGGACAGGGCGTCTGAGTTCGGTAGAGGTTATCGACATCACCGGTTCTGGCAATAACACGCTGAAGCTCTCTTTGGGTGACGTACTGGATCAGGGATCCCGTGGCGCATTTATCAACGACGACAGCGTGCAGTTGGCAGTCAAAGGTGATGCGGGTGATATGGTGATGCTGAGCGATCTGCTGCCTAACGGCATGGACGTCGGTGACTGGGAAAACCTCGGACAAGTGATCTCGGCGGGTATCTCTTACGACGTCTACCTCCACACCGGGCTGGATGCTGAGCTCTTGGTTCAACAGGGAGTGAGCGTTCAGTTTTCGTAAGGCTAACTTGTGGGGCTGCATGCCAGCCCCTTCAATATAATTCATCAATAGCTTACGCACCTTTCAAGGTGCGTAAGCATCAATAGCAACACCAAAGAGTTTTAAAAATGTACTGTAAGAACATAAAAGTCGCTGCGATGATTTTATTATCATTGCCGTTGGTGCCTAATGCTTTTAGCCAAACATCACAGAATGTACATAAGCTAAAGGTATTTGGTGAACAATATCATGAGTCGTCAGTAGGCAAGTCTGATAAAACACGTGTTATCTATTATCGGGTGGGCTCTGAAGCACAGAAACTGTCCGGTGCCAATGTATACATTGACGGGCATTATCATACTTCTTTATTACCTGGTGGTTTTTCTACTTTCTGTCTTGTGCCCGGTGAATATACATTGGGTGCATATCAGAATGATGCTCCATTATATCGTGGTAAAACAGAATTGCTTTATCGAGTTAAGTTAGAAGTTGGGAAAACGTATTTTATAAAGGTTTCTGATAGTGGAGATTCAACCCCTGTATCAGTAACACGTACTGAAGCTGAAAAAGAATTAAAGTATACCCATGAACAAAAGCATGCTGTTTCACGTGCAGCCATTTTATCTTGCAAATAATTATTCTGCTATAAGGTTATACCATTAATCCCTCGAGTGGTAAGACGTTGACGATGCGGTGCACCGAATGGATGAAATCCATTGATGGTCAGAGTAACAAAGCCAACGCACATGCAACTTAAAATATGTGAGTATAGAATATGTAAATCAAACTGTAGAAAATTTGCCGTGGCAAGACACTCGGCATTATTCGTAAATAATGATGATATCCATCATATTGATAAATAATGGATATTATAATAATTGGTAATATATCACCTATGATTAAAATAGAGAGTATTATCCGTTTTTATAGTGGTTATAAATTTCAATCTTCGCGGGGGAGACATGAGTAGGCAGTATTTTATAGTAACAAAAAACAGTTACTTTTATTTGGGGGTGTCTAGTCTTATTAATGAATTGTCTGAGGGTGAAGTATCAATGTCATCACTCGATTCCTTTTTTAAAAAAAATAATTATAATGAATCTGACCTGTTTGTTGTTTACTTTGAGGACATGATGTCCAATTTGAAAGCCCTGTTGTTTTTTGAAGGCGTAAGTAATGACGTTGTGTTTATTTCAAAGAATAAAAATATAGTGAATCTTTGCTCAAACTTTGGATTTAACAGCATTAAGATAAAGACGACTATTGGTGTCAATGCGATGTTTCGTAAAAGAAGAGAAAAGGAAGATAAGGGGAGGGTATTATCTAATATGGAAAGGAAGGTCATTACAAGATTGATTGATGGTGACTCTAATACTAAGTTGGCAAGAAAAGAAAAGTTATCCGAAAAAACGATATCTCATCATAAAAGAAGTGCATTGATGAAGGTTGGAGTAAGTAATATCAACCTTTTCTTTGATGATATAAATAAAGATATTTTCAATTTTCTATAAACTTCTTTAGTAATACTTAGAATAAGTAGAGTAGGTATTTTTCAATCGAGGCCATGACGACTTTTTCACGTCGCTTGATAGACAAAAGTAATGCAAGTTATGAGGATCTTGGGAAGGTATCGTGAGGGCTGGTGATATTTACGAGTAGATAAAGCCTACACTCATTGGCGATATGATACTTCTTGTTTTTCGGCTCACCTGGTACGGAACGACATTTGAAGCCTCAGGGTAACGCTGAACAACATGAATCCCAGCCATCCCTTGGCCCATACAGTTGAATGCTGACTTTTGTGGGGCTAACGAAGTGGTTAAATCGAGTATAACAAGGATTTTACAGGAGTTTACTTGAATTCAGGAGACTTGAGGAGAAATGAAAGTGGTGCCCGGACTCGGAATCGAACCAAGGACACGGGGATTTTCAATCCCCTGCTCTACCGACTGAGCTATCCGGGCAACGGGGCGCATTAAACCGTATTGGCCGTGCGGCGTCAACGGCTTTATGGCAAAAAACATGAAAACAGCGTCGACTGCTGGCTTTTCAGTCAAAGCGCGCAGAACTCAGCCTTTGTGGCCAGGATCGAAGCGCGCCATTTCCTCAGCTCAGCGCGCCGAACTTGCGGCACTGGGCGATTTTTAAAATATCCTCTGCCAACTGTTTGGCGATAGAGACATCCTGTAATTGCCTTTTTATCAGCAGCTTGCTCAAACAGCCTTCTTGCACCAGTTCCATTTGCTGTGCCACGGCATCAGCATCCTCGGCCTCCATGTCACGCAGCAGGTTGCGGGTGAAATCCAGCGAGGCCTGTTTCTGTTGTTCGGCCAGTTGATGGATCGGATGGTCGGCGGCCGGGTAGAAACTGCAGGCAGCAATAAACAGGCAGCCAGGATAGCGTTCATTGCGTACATGCTCGGTCAGCACATCATAACGTGCCAGCAATTTTTGCTGTGGGCTCAGCGTTTCATCGAGCAGCAACTGACGGCGCCAGGTATCAATCTGTTGGCCGTGATAGCGCAGGCAGTCATACAGCAGCGCTTCACGATCCGGCCAGAATGGCTTCATGGTGCTAAGTTGTGCACCCAGCTTCTCTGCCAGCATTTCCAGGGTGGTGGTCGCCAAGCCCTGCTTTTCCAACAGCTCCAAAGCGGTATCTAGAACCTGTTCACGTTGCATTTGTGCTCCCTCCAAAAATGGTTCTCAACTCAGTATATCCGCCGTCTTTACGACAACGTGAAAGCGATTACGGTTAGCGTATTGTTTGCTGCAAGTGCGCGCTGAATGCCGATGCATCCATAAATCCAGTTACGCGGGCGGCCGGTAGTTCCTCACCTGCCTGGTTAAAAAACAGGATGGTGGGCAGGCCTAGCACCTGCAAATGTTTGAGTAAAGCCACCTGCTCGGCATTATTGGCGGTGACATCTGCCTGCAATAACAAAGTATTAGCCAATTGCGCCTGCACTGCCGGATCGCTGAAGGTATATTTTTCAAACTCTTTACAGGCAACGCACCAGTCTGCATACAGATCCAGCATAACCGGTTTTCCCTGTGCCTGCTGTAGCGCCAGGTTAAGCTGTTCAATATTATCGATACGGGTAAAGTTCAGGTGTAGCTGATTGGCCTGCTGCGCTGCGGGTGATGCGCCAAAGGCCCAATCCTGTAACGGACGGGCAGCGATCACCAACGCGGCCAATAACACTAACTGCATGATGCGCGCCCAGCCACGGGATGATTTCAGGCTCAGCACAAACGCCCAGCCAAAGAACGCCAGACCGAGCAGGCTCCACAGTCGCAAGCCCCAAACATCACCGATCACCCGTTCCAGCAGGAACACCGGCAGTGCCAGGATCACAAAACCAAAGGCTTCTTTGACGTACTGCATCCATGGGCCACTACGAGGCAACAGGCGGTTACCAAACAGCGTGACAAGCACCAGCGGAATGCCCATTCCCACGGCATAAAGATACAGGGTGCCACCACCGGCCCACATATTGCCGCTCTGGGCGATGTACAGCAGGATAGCGCTGAGCGGCGCGGTGGTGCAGGGAGAGCAGATCAGCCCTGCCAATGCGCCCATCGCGAACACGCCCGCCAGCGATCCCCCTTGCTGGGTGTTGCTCCAGTTTGCCAACCGCGTTTGCAGCGAAGAAGGCAGTTGCAGCGAATAGCAGCCAAACATGGAGAAAGCTAAGGCGACAAACAGCAACGATAGCCCGATCAGCACGTAAGGATGTTGCAGCGCAGCCTGGAATTGTAGCCCGGCTGCGGCAACCACCAGGCCGAGCAAGGTATAGGTCAGCGCCATCCCCTGCACATACACCACCGCCAACACTAAAATGCGCCCGCTGCTGTGTGGCCGTTCACGGCCAAGAATAATAGCGGAAATCAGCGGATACATCGGCAATACGCAGGGGGTGAAAGCAATGCCGATACCCAGCAGCAAAGCCCACAGCGGTGAGAACGGTAGGCTGGCTGGTTCGATCTCGGCCGGGGTGGTGGGTATGGTGGCCTGCGTGGCCGCCGCCACGGCATTTAGCGGAATAACGCGGGTTTCCGGTGGATAACAGAAACCGGCCTCGGCACAGCCCTGATAAGTCACGCTCAGGCTGCCGCTGGCGTCCGCCTGCAACAGCGGAATGTTCAGCGTCAGTTGCTGTTTGAAAATCGCTGTCTCGCCAAAGAACTCGTCTTTGTGGTCCAGCCCGGCGGGCAGTTCAAACTTGCCGAGCGTCGCCTGCTGCGCAACCAGTTTGATTTGCTGACGATAGAGGTAATAACCCGGCCGGATCTGCCAGTTCAGGGTCAACTGACTGTCCTGCTGTTTAAAATCGAAGGCAAATGCCTGATCGGCAGGCACGAACTGGTTGCCAGCGCTTTGGCCAAACAGCGAAGCCTGCACCGTTTGCGGCAGGAAAAACAGGCTGCAAAGCAGCAGTATCAGTTTAATGAGGCGTTGATCCATGACAGGTAATCTTTATCTCCAGCCATCACCGGTAGCACCAACAACTCGGGCGTTTGATACGGGTGATGTTGTTTCAGGTAGGCGAGCAGGGCTTGCTGATGTTGGCGATCGCTTTTGAACAGCATCTGCACTTCATATTCCTGCTCCAGTTTCCCTTCCCAGTAATACAGCGAGGATGCGCCGGGCAGCATGGTGGCGCAGGCCGCCAGTTTTTCCCCCAATACGCGTGCCGCCAGGTCTTGCGCGGTCGCTTCATCGGGTGTGGTACAGAGTATGACGATAGCTTCGCAATCTGACATCTTCAGCCCCTCTCAACCAGATTATCAATAGGGCACTATACCCTGAAGCCAGGTTAGCTAGAAGGCGAGTTTATCACCGATGGGGAAATGAGACGGGAAAAGCGGGGCCGTAGCCCCGCCTGGTGATTACAGAATAACGCTACCAATCAGGAAGCCGAACACCACCGCGAACACCACGCCCATGGTGCCGGGAATGAAGAACGGGTGGTTAAACACAAAGCGCCCGATGCGTGTGGTGCCGGTATCGTCCATCTGTACTGCCGCCACCAGCGTTGGGTAGGTTGGCAGAATGAACAGGCCGGAAACGGCGGCAAAGGAGGCGATGGCGGTCAGCGGGGTGACGTTCAATGCCAGCGCCATCGGCATCAGTGCCTTGGCGGTCGCCGCCTGCGAGTAGAGCAGCGCAGAACAGAAGAAGAAGATCACCGCCAGCAGCCAAGGGTGGGATTGGATTACGGTGCCCGCAGTCTCTTTGATCCAATCAAGGTTGGCCTGCACGAAGGTATCACCCAACCAGGCAACGCCCAGAATACAGATACAGGCGCTCATCCCGGCCTTGAAGGTGCTAGAGTTCAGCACCAGATCGGTATCGACACGGCACAGAATGGTGGTCAGAGTGGCCACGCTCAGCATGATGATCAGAATGGCGTTGGTGGTGTTCATCAGCGGCGTTGCCACCAGGCCCATGCTTGGGCTGTTGATGATGGCGTAAGCTACCACGCACAGTACGCCAGCCAGGAACAGCAGCACCGAGGTTTTCGCACGCGGTTTGATCTCCAGCACGTGGTCACCACGCAGGGTCACCAAGCCTTCTTCAAAGCGCTTTTGATACACCGGATCGTCAGATAGCTTGGAGTCAAACAGCAAGGTGACCAGCAGCGACATCAGCAATACGGCAAGGAAGGTGGAAGGGATCACCACCATCAGCATGTGCAGATAGCTCACGCCGTGGCCTTCCATCACTGAAGACATATACACCACGGCCGCAGAGATAGGCGAGGCGGTAATGGCAATCTGCGCAGAAACCACGGCGGTAGACAGCGGGCGGCAAGGCTTGATGCCCTGCTCTTTGGCCACTTCGGCAATCACCGGCAGCGCAGAGAGGGAGATATTACCGGTACCGGCAAAGATGGTCAGAAAATAGGTGACGATCGGCGCCAGAATGGTGATGTATTTTGGATTCTTACGCAGCAGCTTTTCGGTTTGCTGCACCAGATAATCCATCCCGCCGGCCACCTGCATCGCGGCGATCGCGGCAATCACCGCCATAATGATAGAAATAACATCGAAAGGAATACTGCCGGGTTTGACGCCAATCATCGCCAGTACCAGCACCCCAAGGCCCCCTGCAAAGCCAATCCCGATGCCGCCTAACCTGGCACCCAGGAAGATGGCAAGCAGAACGATCACTAACTCCACTGCTAACATAGTGTTTACCCCTTAAAATGACGATTTATGAAGACTAAAAGTTAATAAGTTGTGGAAGCCAGAAAGAAAAAAGGCACGCTATCCAAAGGATTAGCGTGCCTTTCAGGCTACCGGATGTGTCTATTATTGTTCGTTTTCATCTGTATAACGCTTCGCCTTATAGGCCGGGTGCATCAGGTTCTCGACAGAGAAAATGTCATCCAGCTCAGCTTCGGTCAGCAACCCGCGCTCCAGCACCACTTCACGCACGCTCTTACCGGTTTCGGCACAAATCTTGCCCACGATGTCACCATTATGGTGGCCAATGAATGGGTTCAGATAGGTCACGATACCGATAGAGTTGAACACGTAGTGCTCACACACTTCTTTATTCGCGGTAATACCGTTAATGCATTTTTCCAGCAGGTTGTAGCAGGCGTTGGTCAGAATGTGGATTGACTCAAACATTGCCTGACCAATCACCGGCTCCATTACGTTCAACTGTAACTGACCCGCTTCAGCCGCCATGGTAACGCAGATATCGTTACCAATCACCTTAAAGCAAACCTGGTTCACCACCTCCGGGATCACCGGATTCACTTTGGCTGGCATGATGGAAGAACCGGCCTGCAGTTCTGGCAGGTTGATTTCATTCAGGCCAGAGCGCGGGCCGGAAGAGAGTAGGCGCAGGTCGTTACAGATCTTGGAAAGTTTCACCGCCAAACGCTTCAGCGCACTGTGCACCATCACGTAAGCACCGCAGTCGGAGGTGGCTTCGATCAGATCTTCGGCCGGAACCACCGCCAGGTTACTGACTTCCGCCAGTTTCTGTACGGCCAATTGCTGGTAGCCTTCCGGGGTGTTGAGCGCAGTACCGATCGCCGTAGCACCTAAGTTGACTTCCAGCAGCAGTTCCGCCGTGCGGTGCAGGTTGCGGGTTTCTTCATTCAACAGCACGCTGAACGCGCGGAATTCCTGGCCCAGGGTCATCGGAACCGCATCCTGCAACTGGGTACGGCCCATTTTCAGGATGGTTTCAAACTCTTTGGATTTGCGGTCAAAGCCTTCGCGTAATTGGTTGATGGCGTCGATCAGTTTCTGGTTGGACGCATAGACCGCGATACGGAAGCCGGTAGGATAGGCGTCGTTGGTCGACTGGCATTTGTTGAGATGATCGTTCGGGTTGAGGTATTGATATTCACCCTTCTGGTGGCCCATCAGCTCCAAGCCGATGTTCGCCAACACTTCGTTGGTGTTCATGTTCAGCGAGGTGCCAGCACCGCCCTGAAACACATCCACCGGGAATTGGTCCATGCATTTGCCTTTGTCCAACACTTCATCACAGGCCTGGATGATAGTATCGGCGATCTTGCGTGGAATGGTTTTCAGCTCTTTGTTGGCCAGTGCCGCGGCTTTTTTTACCATCACCATACCGCGAACAAACTCAGGCACATCGCTGATCTTACTGTTACTGATATAGAAGTTTTCAATCGCACGCAGAGTATGAATACCATAGTAGGCTTCTGCGGGTACTTCACGTGTTCCTAACAGGTCTTCTTCGATACGAATGTTGTTTGACATGAGAACCTTCTCTATGTTGCTGCCGAATTAATTATTTGCTTAATAACGGAGTTATGTTGCCGAGAGCTTCAAGTGCGGAAGTATTGACCGCATCGATTGTTGCTGCCCAGATCATATGCTGCTTTGTAATAAATGAATGAACGCAGATCACTATCTGGTGTTTCAGAAAACTAGAGCTTTTGAGTTCTGTGATCTGTTTCACGTTTAATGAGTTTAGTAATAAAAAATTTGTCAGGTTGAAATAACCGCAGAAAGCCCCCATTCTAGAGAGGTTAGCCTGTTACAGGCTGAGGTTGATGACAAAGTGGTTTTTAAGCCCGAGATACTCGGGCCTAGCGCACCGAGGGGCGCTCCGGCGGCTTACGCCGCTACGACCCCTTCGGCACGTTCTCCCTAATATCTGGCTTTGTCAGCAGTCTGAGCCTGTTACAGGCTCTATTTTTCGCGTATGCACCACTGGGTGGGTATGCCGACTCTACTGATAGGAGAATACGGTGCGCTGGTTACCGTTACTGTTAATATTTCTGTTGGCTTACATCGAAATATCGTTATTTATCAAAGTTGCTGCCGTGCTTGGCGTGGCGACTACCCTGCTGCTGGTGGTATTTACCTCCTGCGTGGGTGTGTCTCTGGTGCGCAATCAGGGCATGAAAACCTTTATGCAGTTGCAGCAAAAGCTGGCGGCGGGTGAAAGCCCGGCGGCGGAGATGGTGAAAAGCGTTTCTCTGGTGTTGGCAGGGTTCTTGCTGCTGGTGCCAGGGTTTTTCACCGATTTCCTCGGCTTATTACTGTTACTGCCGCCGGTGCAGAAATCCCTGACGCTGAAACTGATGCCGCATCTTTCCGTTTATCGCCCGGCTGGTTGGGGCCAGAACGGCGGTGCCGCCAATGGCAATACCTTCGACGGTGAGTTCCAGCGTAAGGACGACGAGCGCTACACGCTGGATCACCAGCCGGACGAACGCGACAAACCCAACGATCGTTGATTGATCCCCCAAACGCGGCCACCTTGGCCGCGTTTTTGCTAGCAGTGACAGCAATTTCCTCCCTCAAAAAGAAAATTTTTTTGATCTTGCCCCTTGAAGAGGGATGGAACGCCCCCATTTCAAATCCCACGGAGCCGGTATCAATAATCCGGTGAACAACCCTAAATCTGATAGAGACCTTCTTACAGGAGAGCGTTCAATGAGTATTCGTCCATTGCATGACCGCGTTATCGTCAAGCGCAAAGAAGTTGAATCAAAATCTGCTGGCGGCATCGTTCTGACTGGCTCTGCAGCGGGTAAATCCACTCGTGGTGAAGTGGTAGCCGTCGGTAAAGGACGTGTTCTGGAAAGCGGCAGCATTCAGCCGCTGGATGTGAAAGTAGGCGACATCGTAATTTTCAACGACGGTTACGGCGTGAAAGCAGAGAAGATCGACAATGAAGAAGTGTTGATCATGTCCGAAAGCGACATTCTGGCAATTGTGGAAGCGAAATAACGCTTTATATCTTTCTGAACTGAACGAGTTGAAGGGAAATACCAATGGCAGCTAAAGACGTAAAATTTGGCAATGATGCTCGCGTGAAGATGCTCCGCGGTGTGAATGTTCTTGCTGATGCAGTAAAAGTAACCCTGGGCCCGAAAGGCCGTAACGTAGTGCTGGATAAATCTTTCGGCGCTCCTTCCATCACCAAAGATGGCGTATCTGTTGCTCGTGAAATCGAACTGGAAGACAAGTTCGAAAACATGGGTGCACAAATGGTGAAAGAAGTTGCCTCTAAAGCGAACGACGCTGCAGGCGACGGTACCACCACTGCCACCGTACTGGCTCAATCCATCATCACCGAAGGCCTGAAAGCAGTGGCTGCCGGCATGAACCCGATGGATCTGAAGCGCGGTATCGATAAAGCGGTTATCGCCGCAGTAGAAGAACTGAAAAAACTGTCTGTGCCTTGCTCTGATTCTAAAGCAATCGCTCAGGTAGGCACCATCTCTGCAAACTCCGACGAAACCGTGGGTAAACTGATTGCAGAAGCCATGGAAAAAGTGGGCAAAGAAGGCGTTATCACCGTTGAAGAAGGCACCGGCCTGCAAGATGAGCTGGACGTGGTTGAAGGTATGCAGTTCGATCGCGGTTACCTGTCTCCATACTTCATCAACAAGCCAGAAACCGGTTCTATCGAACTGGAAAGCCCGTTCATCCTGCTGGCTGACAAGAAAATCTCCAACATCCGTGAAATGCTGCCTGTGCTGGAAGCGGTTGCTAAAGCCGGTAAACCACTGCTGATCATCGCTGAAGATGTTGAAGGCGAAGCGCTGGCGACTCTGGTGGTTAACACCATGCGTGGCATCGTGAAAGTGGCTGCGGTTAAGGCACCTGGTTTCGGCGATCGCCGTAAAGCCATGCTGCAAGACATCGCAACCCTGACTGCTGGTACCGTGATCTCTGAAGAGATCGGTCTGGAGCTGGAAAAAGCCACCCTGGAAGATCTGGGCCAGGCAAAACGCATCGTGATCAACAAAGACACCACCATCATCATCGATGGCGTGGGTGACGAGAAGACCATTCAGGGCCGCGTGACTCAGATCCGTCAGCAGATCGAAGAAGCGACCTCTGATTACGATCGTGAAAAACTGCAAGAGCGCGTAGCTAAACTGGCTGGCGGCGTTGCCGTTATCAAAGTTGGCGCAGCCACTGAAGTTGAAATGAAAGAGAAGAAAGCCCGCGTTGAAGATGCCCTGCACGCGACCCGTGCTGCGGTTGAAGAAGGCGTGGTTGCTGGTGGTGGCGTAGCGCTGATTCGCGTAGCGGGTAAAATCGCTAACCTGAAAGGCGACAACGAAGACCAGAACGTGGGTATCAAAGTTGCCCTGCGTGCGATGGAGTCTCCACTGCGTCAGATCGTGATCAACGCCGGTGAAGAAGCCTCTGTTATCGCCAACAACGTGAAAGCGGGCGAAGGCAGCTACGGCTACAACGCTTACACCGAAGAATACGGCGACATGATCGCGATGGGTATCCTGGATCCAACCAAAGTGACCCGTTCTGCTCTGCAGTACGCGGCCTCTGTGGCTGGCCTGATGATCACCACCGAGTGCATGATTACCGATCTGCCGAAAGATGATAAAGGCGACATGGGCGCTGCCGGTATGGGCGGCATGGGTGGCATGGGCGGCATGATGTAATCCTCCCCCCACACTTCTGTGTGCTAGAAAACCCCGGCCAGTAATATGGCCGGGTTTTTTTTATCCTTCAAATCGCCAGTAACCCTAATAATCTCAGTGACTATCAGTTTATTTTCTCTCCGGCATAAACACTTTCTTCAGCAGACCGATATTAACCATACCGATGAAAGGGCGGGTGCTCGTTGCGCTTGATGTTAATGGAGAGGATGAATGCTGAAAAATATGAAAATAGCCACCTGGTTGATACTGATCCTGGCGTTATTGGGGCTGATGCCGATGGGAACCAGTACCATCGCTTTCTACTTTATCAACCAGAATGGCCAGAATATCCGTACTATGGGGACGCTGTCAGAAGAAGAGGCCGCCCTCAACCGCAGCTGGAAGGCTTTGTTGCAGACGCAGACGCTGATCGACAATCTGGCGTTGGAACTGATGGTGAACGCCGATCGGGTTGATATCCCACAGGGGTTAGCAGATGCGCGTAATGAATTGAGCACTGCCGATCGCGCCTTCGACTTGTACTGGGCCATTCCAGGGCTGACCTTGACCAACCCCGAACTGGGGGAGGCGATGAAAAAAGCCTATCTGGGGCAGCAAACCATGTTAAAGCGTGAGATCGCGCTGGTGGAAACCACGCCGGTAGCCGCGTTACTCGGTGAATTACACCAGTTAACCGCAGAGAAACGCCAGGCGCGGCAGAATCTGGACAGACAGTTCGCTGACTACATGGTTGCCACCGAAGCCAATCATCGTGCAGCCCTCAGCAGCGCGCAGCAAAACCAGCAGCTGTTCATCCGTTTATTGGCCGGCACGCTGGTGGCGATTATCGGGTTATTCCTGTGGGTTCATCGCGCTTTTCGTCATCGCCTGGTGCTGCCGCTCCAACAGATATCCGAGCATCTGCAAAAGATCGGCAGTGGCGATCTGCGTGAGGTGATTGAAGTAAAAAACAGCAATGAAATCGGACAACTGTTTGCCAGCCTGCAAAAAATGCAGCACGAACTGACGGCAACCGTTCAACAGGTGCGTGATGGCGTCGAATCCATCAATCTGGGGACGCAAGAGATTGCAGCGGGTAATACCGATCTTTCCAGCCGTACCGAACAGCAGGCCAGTGCGTTGACCGAAACCGCCGCTAGCATGGAGCAGATCACCGCTACGGTGCAGCAGAACGCCGATAACGCCAATCAGGCCTCTGGCATGATTAACCAGACCGCCAATATTGCCCGCGAAGGGGGCGAAATCATGGGCAGCGTGGTCAGCAAAATGCAGGTGATCAGCAACAGCGCGCAGAAAGTGGGCGATATCATCAACGTGATCGACAGCATCGCTTTCCAGACCAATATTCTGGCGTTGAATGCCGCGGTGGAAGCGGCACGCGCCGGTGAACAGGGGCGTGGTTTTGCCGTGGTGGCGGGTGAAGTGCGCAATCTGGCACAGCGCTGTGCTTTGTCGGCTAAGGAGATCAGCGCTCTGGTGATGGGGGTCGCCAATGATGTCGCCGAAGGGGTGCAACTGGTTGAAAAAGCGGGTAATACCATGGCAGATATTGTCAGCTCGGTGGATAAGGCCACGGTCATCATGGAAAATATCACCTGTGCTTCTGAAGAACAAAGTAAGGGCGTAGTGCAGGTCGGCGTAGCCATCACCCAGATGGATCAGGTAACTCAGCAGAATGCGGCGCTGGTGGAGCAAGTGGCGACGACGGCAGCCAATGTGGAAGAGCAGGCGGTGGTACTGGCGCAGGCGGTAGCGGTATTCCAACTGCTGGAGACTCGGTTGCAGGCCACGCCTGCGCGTACAACCGGAAAAGAGGTGCTGGAAGCCGATTGGGCCTGACTTTTAATTTAACGCGGGTTTTGATTTTGCGAGCGCTGCCGCACTGTATTGGATGATATTTTGCAGACCGGGCTGATTTAGCGTGTAAACTGGGTTTTCATCGGCTGTCGCTTAAGGCGTTGATCGGGCCCAAGTGGCAACGATGCTTAAGAGATATACCCAGCGCTGGGTATAGAGCCACCCTTCTGATAAGCTTTTGCTCATTATCAACGTCATATGGGGAACAAGATGCGGATTAAAGCCTTACTGGGTCTATCAGCGGCGTTGCTGCTGGCAGGTTGCAGCAGCTCCAATGAACTGACCGCCGCAGGTCAGCAAATCAAATTCACCGACACTAAACCGCCCGCAGAATGCCAGTTGATGGGCGAAGTGACGGGTACTCAGAGCAACTGGCTCTCGGGCACCGGTGGTGAAGGCAGCTCAGTGCGTGGTGCAGCCAACGATCTGCGCAACAAGGCAGCAGAAATGGGCGGCAACGTGATTTACGGTGCGAGCAGCCCAAGCCAGAACCTGCTTTCGAGTTTTGCACCGCTCGACAGCAAAATGATTGGCCAAGTGTATAAATGCCCCTAATGCTGGCGGGGTGTCGTGCATAAGATTGAGAGGAGTGCCTAGGCATTCCTCTTTTTGATCAACCTTGCACCAGGCGCAGATCCAGTGGTGTTTTGCTTGGCTCTCCGCCAACTTCACGCGCCAAGCGTGGCACCAGATAGCCTGAAACTTGGCTCAGCAGGCCTTTCATAATCACGCGCGCTTCGTCGTCGCTGACCATAAAGTGGGCGGCGCCCTGAACTCTGTCCAGTACGTGAATGTAGTAGGGCAAGATCCCGGCATCAAACAGCGCATTACTCAGGGCGGCCAACGTGTCTGCATGGTCGTTGATGCCGCGCAGCAGCACGCTCTGGTTCAGCAGGGTAACGCCTGCGCTGCGCAGCTGTGCCATACTGGCGCGCAGTTCCTGGTCGATTTCGTTGGCGTGATTGATATGTGTCACCATCAGCACCTGTAGGCGCGACGCCGACAGCCGCTGGCAAAGCTCGGCAGTAATGCGTGCCGGGATCACCACGGGCAAGCGGGTATGAATCCGCAGGCGTTTCAGGTGTGGAATGGCTTCCAGCTCAGCGATCAGCCAGTCCAGTTCGTGATCCTTAGCCATCAGCGGATCGCCACCGGAGAAAATGATTTCATCCAGCTCCGGATGCAGGCGGATATACTCCAGCGCCTGGCGCCAGTTCGCTTTGTTCCCCTGATTATCCTGATACGGGAAATGGCGACGGAAGCAGTAGCGGCAATTGACCGCACAGCCGCCTTTTACCAGCAGCAGGGCGCGGTTGCGATACTTATGCAGCAGGCCCGGCACCACGCTGCGCTGCTCATCCAGCGGATCGGTGGTGAAACCCGGGGCCGTGATAAATTCTTCGCGAGCGGTCAACACTTGCAGCAGCAGCGGGTCATTGGCATCGCCGGGCCGCATGCGTGCGGCAAAGGCGCGCGGCACCCGCAGGGCAAACAGACGGCGAGCATCGCGCCCCTGCGGCAGTTCCGGGTGCGTATTCAGTGATAAAAGATGCAGTAATTCATCGGGATCGGTAATAACATCGGCGAGTTGATGCAACCAATCTTCTCTATCCGCCGTGTTTTGGGTTACAATGTGTGCCATTTTTTGGCTAAGCTACCAGTTAAATAAATATTCAGAGGGCCGTTATGGCGACTTATTCTAGCAACGATTTCCGTCCGGGTCTTAAAATCATGTTCGAGGGCGAGCCTTACGCTATCGAATCCAGCGAGTTCGTAAAACCCGGCAAAGGCCAGGCTTTTGCTCGCGTAAAAATGCGCCGTCTGCTGACCGGCAGCCGCGTTGAGAAAACCTTTAAATCTACCGACTCCGCCGAAGGCGCAGACGTAGTGGATATGAACCTGACTTACCTGTACAACGACGGTGAGTTCTACCACTTCATGAACAACGAAACCTTCGAGCAGTTGGCTGCTGATGAGAAAGCAATTGGCGACAACGCCAAGTGGATGCTGGATCAGGCGGAGTGCATCGTGACCCTGTGGAACGGCCAGCCGATCGCCGTGACCCCACCGAACTTCGTTGAGCTGGAAATCGTTGAGACCGATCCAGGCCTGAAAGGTGACACCGCAGGTACCGGCGGCAAGCCAGCGACCCTGAGCACCGGCGCGGTCGTTAAAGTGCCATTGTTCGTGCAGATTGGCGAAGTGATCAAAGTTGACACCCGCTCTGGCGAATACGTTTCCCGCGTAAAATAATTCGTTGTTTAGAGAAGCCACAGCCTGTGGCTTCTCTGCCTCTCCCTGTTACCGATCTGCACCTTTTTCGCTAAACCTATCATCGCCTTCAGGCGTGATGTCGGTTATTATTTATGCCTTCACTCGGCCAGGCGGGACGACCCACCTGCGCATCTGTTGCCTGGGGACGACCCCATCTGTTCTGGAGCCTGTTCATGGCGTGGATCATTTTGCTTTTTGCTGGCCTGCTTGAGGTCGTCTGGGCGATTGGCCTGAAATATACTCACGGTTTTACCCGTCTTACCCCTAGCCTGATTACTATCGCGGCCATGGTGGTTAGCATGGTTCTGTTGGCTCATGCGATGAAAACGCTGCCCGCCGGTACCGCCTATGCGGTGTGGACCGGAATCGGGGCGGTTGGGGCAGCGGTAATGGGCATGGTGTTGCTCGGCGAATCGACCAATATCATGCGCATTCTCAGCCTATGTTTGATCGTCGCCGGTATTTTAGGGCTGAAATTCAGCAGTCATTGAGCGGTTTGTTGCTTTACCCAAACCAGGGCCGAGGTATCAAAGCCGTAGCCTTTGGCGACCTGCACTAACCTGTCGCGCGTGGCGGCGTCTAGCGTTGGCGTGCGTGACAGGATCCACAGGTAGTCGCGGTTCGGGCCAGCAACCAGCGCATAGCGGTATTCAGGATCCAGATCGATCACGTTATAGCCGCCATAGAACGGGCCGAAGAACGACACCTTCAGCGAGGCAACCTGCGGTGAGCCGATAAAATAGGCTTTTCCTTCGCTCTCCTGCCATTGCTGCTTTTGCGCATTAAATCCCCGGTTAACCACTTTCAGGCCGCCGTCTTCGCGCGGGCTGTAATTAGCCGTCACCTGTTCCAGGCCGCGTTCAAAGCGGTGATCCAGTCGGGCGATTTCATACCAGGTACCGAGGTAGCGTTGGCTGTCGAAGTTGTCCACTATCTTGATGTCTTTCGGTGGGGCCACGCTGCAAGCAACGGAAATTACGGCAGATAACATCACGCCAAGTTTTGACCAAAAACGCATGGGTAACACCTGTTTATCAGTAGAAGATAAACGATGTATACCATAGGGCGGGGATGGCGGCCAACGGAGGCTGGCCGCCAAGGGTTTTACAGGGTTACGACGCCGATAAGCGTGACAACGCTCAGGATCGCCGCCAGGCCATAGAACACCCATTTACCGGCTGGTACATGGATTTTCAGATCGTGCATAGCATGGTGGATACGGTGCAGCCCGCACCACAGCGGCAGAATAATCATCAGCAGCAGGAACAGGCGGCCGATCCAGCTTTGGCAAAACGCCAGCACGCGCTCATAGCCCAGCGCTTCACCGGGGAACAGGCCAAGGGGCAGCATAATGCCGATCAGCAGCACGATCGCAGGTGCCACGATCGCCCCCCACATACCGCCTGCACCGAACAGCCCCCAGAAAACCGGCTCATCAGAACGTTTAGGTGTTTGATTTATCATGTTTCCTCCGGGTTAGATTAAGGCTACGGCGAGAATGATCAGGGTAACGACAATCGTCACGCCCCACAGTGCCTTAACGATCGGCTCCGGCCCCATTTTTTCGCTGTTCACCACGATATTGGCGGCTTTCGGCGCCAGATCGAACCAGGTTTTGGTATGCAGAACGGCAGCTAGCAGGGTGATGATGTTAATCAGCAGCACCAGCGGGTTTTGCAGGAAGCCGACAAAACCGGCCCAGCTTTCAGGCCCGCCTTTCAAAGCAAAAACGCCATAGATCAGCACGATACTGAACCAGGTGGCGGGCACCGATGTGCCTTCACGCAGCATGTAAAAGCGGTAGAAACCGAGCTTCTGCCACCAGGTCGGTGTCATGGTACGCACATAAGGCTTACGTTGTGTGGTCATTGCTGTCTCCTCTCCCTTATTGCGGTTTCAGCATTGCGATCATGAAGTCTTTGGCACTTTCCACCTTGCCCTGCTGGATCGCAGCGGCCGGGTCGACGTGTTTCGGGCAGACTTCAGAGCAGTAGCCAACAAACGTACAGGTCCAGACACCGTTCTGGCCGTTGAGCTGCGGCATACGTTCTTTTTTGCCGTGATCGCGGGTATCCAGGTTGTAACGGTGCGCCAGCGTGATCGCCGCCGGGCCGATAAACTCCGGGTTGAGGCCGAACTGTGGGCAAGCGGCATAGCACAGGCCACAGTTGATGCAGCCGGAGAACTGATGGTATTTCGCCATCTGTGCCGGAGTCTGCATGCTTGGGCCATCTTCCAGTTTACGATCGTTACCGATGATATAAGGCTTAATCGCTTCGAGGCTTTCGATAAAGTGGGTCATATCGACCACCAGATCGCGCTCGATCGGGAAGTTGCCCAGCGCTTCGACCTTCATGCCCGCAGTGTATTCGCGCAGGAAGGTTTTACAGGCCAGCTTCGGCACGCTGTTGACCATCATGCCGCATGAACCGCAGATGGCCATACGGCATGACCAGCGGTAGGAAAGGTCCGGTGCCAGGTTATCTTTGATATAACCCAAGGCATCCAGCAGCGAAGTCTGCTCATCGTAAGGCACGCTGTAGGTCTCGAAATGCGGCTCAGCGTCGCGTTCCGGGTTGTAGCGCATCACTTCGATTTTCAGGGTTTTCATCTCAGCCATTCGCCTGCTCCTTATCCTTTTTCTCCTGTGCATCGGCTTCTGCGCCGTAAACACGTTTGGCCGGTGGCAGCTTGGTGATTTTCACGTCGCTATACTCCAGGCGAGGCGCACCCTGCGGGTTGTGGAACGCCAGCGTATGTTTCAGGAAGTTCACATCGTCACGCTCGGTGCAACCTTCGTCGAGACGTTGGTGCGCGCCGCGCGACTCTTTGCGGTTGAAGGCGGAGTGTGCCATGCATTCGGCAACGTCCAGGCCGTAACCCAGTTCAATGGTGTACAGCAGATCGGTGTTGAACACGTTGGTGGTGTCGGTGATTTTGACGCGCTTGAAGCGCTCTTTCAGCTCTGCCAGCTTATCGATGGTTTTCTGCATCAGCTCTGGCGTGCGGTAGATACCGCAGCCTTCTTCCATCGACAGGCCCATTTCGTCGCGGATCTTCGCCCAATTCTCGTTGCCTTCCTGCTTCATCAGGTTGCTGAGGCGGGTTTCCACGTCACGGCCCTGTGCATCCAGCGCACTGCCGTTAGCCGGGCCACTTTCCAGCGCGCGGCGTGCGGCGTGTTCACCGGCCACGCGGCCGAAGACCACCAGTTCTGCCAGCGAGTTGGAACCCAAACGGTTCGCGCCATGCAGGCCGACGGAGGAACATTCACCCACCGCAAACAGCCCTTTAATGCGGGTTTCGCAGTTCTGATCGGTTTCGATACCGCCCATGGTGTAGTGCGCGGTTGGGCGTACCGGGATAGGATCTTTGACTGGGTCAACGCCCACGTAGGCTTTTGCCAGTTCGCAGATAAACGGCAGGCGTTCCAGCAGCTTCTTCTCGCCCAAGTGGCGCAGATCCAGATACACCACGTCACCGCGCGGCGTAGGAACCGTACGGCCAGCACGCCACTCATGCCAGAAAGCCTGCGACACTTTGTCACGCGGGCCCAGTTCCATATATTTGTTTCTTGGCTCACCAAGCGGGGTTTCCGGGCCCATACCGTAATCTTGCAGATAGCGGTAACCGTCTTTGTTGACCAGAATACCGCCTTCGCCGCGGCAGCCTTCGGTCATCAGGATGCCAGAACCTGGCAGGCCGGTGGGGTGATACTGCACAAACTCCATGTCGCGCAGCGGCACGCCGTGGTGGAATGCCATTCCCATACCATCGCCGGTCACAATGCCGCCGTTGGTGTTATAGCGGTAAACGCGGCCAGCCCCACCGGTTGCCATAATCACCGCGTTGGCACGGATCTGTACGCGGGTGCCCTCCATCATGTTCATCGCGATCAGACCGCGAGCCTGGCCGTCATCCACCAGAACGTCCAGCACGAAGTGCTCGTCGAAACGCTGAATTTGCGGATATTTCAGCGAGGTCTGGAACAGGGTGTGCAGCATATGGAAGCCGGTTTTATCGGCGGCAAACCAGGTGCGTTCGATCTTCATGCCGCCGAAGCGGCGCACGTTGACGGAACCGTCCGGTTTGCGACTCCACGGGCAGCCCCAGAGTTCAAGCTGGGCCATTTCACGCGGGCAACTGTGGACGAAGTGATCAACCACATCCTGCTCGCACAGCCAGTCGCCACCGGCAACGGTGTCTTGGAAGTGATAGTCGTAGCTGTCGTGAGCCTGGGTGACGGCGGCGGAGCCCCCTTCGGCGGCCACCGTATGGCTGCGCATCGGGTAAACTTTAGATATTAGCGCGATTTTGAGTTGGGGATTGGCTTCCGCTGCGGCGATTGCTGCCCGTAAACCTGCTCCCCCTGCGCCAATAATGGCTAGGTCGGCGTTAAAGGTTTGCACTGCATTCCTCCAGTAGTCTTGTTAAAACGACAAAATGAAAATATCTATACTTAATATTTATAAAACTTTCGGGTAAGCCGGTCATTTGACTGAACACTAAGGATAGATAACTCCCAGCGAATATAGGGGTATCACTATACCTAAAGTTAAGTAGTAGAAATTTGATGTGATCGATTGTTTTGCCTTTTAACTGCTGGGCGAGAGGCATTCCTGTAAAAATAAGGGGTTGGCAGCCCTTTAACTCTTATTTATCTCATTAGCGGTGGTTTATATGGCGACTCTATTTTTTATGATTTTAAAAGACGAGGCTCGGTGGTGAAGAATTTGTTTGCGTAGCAGTCTGCGAGTAGACTGCATCCCCTGTTTGATTTCGGAGTAATGATCATGAGCGAAACGGCAAGCTGGCAACCAAGCGCCCCCATTGGCAATTTGTTGAAACGCGCAGCGATCCTGGCTGAGATCCGGCGTTTCTTTGCCGATCGTGGCGTGTTGGAGGTGGAGACGCCGGCGATGAGCCAGGCGACGGTCACCGACATTCACCTGTTCCCGTTCCAGACGCGCTTTGTCGGCCCAGGAGCCGCAGATGGCTTGACGCTGTACATGATGACCAGCCCGGAATACCACATGAAGCGCCTGCTGGCGGCCGGTAGCGGCCCGATTTACCAGATGGGGCGCAGCTTCCGTAATGAAGAGGCCGGGCGGCATCACAATCCTGAATTTACCATGCTGGAATGGTATCGGCTGCACTACGACATGTACCGCCTGATGAATGAGGTGGACGATCTGTTGCAGCAGGTGCTGGATTGCGACAGCGCCGAAACCCTGTCCTACCAGCAGGCGTTTTTGCGCCATTTGGATCTCGATCCGCTGTCTGCGGAAAAACCGCAGCTACGTGAAGCGGCAGCCAAGCTCGATCTGAGCAATATTGCTGATACCGAAGAAGATCGCGATACCCTGCTGCAACTGCTGTTTACCGTGGGCGTCGAGCCGCATATCGGCCGTGACAAGCCTGCGTTTGTTTACCATTTTCCGGCTTCTCAGGCTTCACTGGCAGAAATCAGCACGGAAGATCACCGGGTGGCGGAGCGTTTTGAGGTCTATTACAAAGGTATTGAGCTGGCGAACGGCTTCCGTGAACTGACCGATGGCAACGAGCAGCGTCAGCGCTTTGAGCAGGATAACCGTAAACGCGCGGCGCGCGGTTTGCCGCAGCACCCGATTGATAACAACCTGCTGGATGCGTTGCAGCACGGGATGCCAGAGTGTGCTGGAGTCGCGCTGGGGGTTGATCGTCTGGTGATGTTGGCACTGGGGGCTGAAAGCCTGAGTGACGTGATCGCGTTCCCGGTTGACCGGGCTTAAGCGCTTCGCGAGACAAAAAAGGGTTTGGCATTGGCCAAACCCTTTTTGCATTTATAGCCCACCCGACTCGCGGCGATTGTTTGGCGCAGCGGTGGAAGGGGCTGTGCGGCTATTATTAGTCAAACGCGACAGCGTTTCGCTGCGTACCTGGAACGGTGGATACGGCAGGGTAATACCGTGTTCGCGGTAACCGGCCAGAATTAACTGGTGGATCTCATGGCGCAGCGGCATACGGTGGCCCATTTCGGCGGCGTAAATACGCAGTTCGAAGATCTGGATACCCTGCTGTAAATCAACCAGATAGGCTTCTGGTACTGGATTATCCAGCACCAGCGCGCAGCGCTCTGCCGCGTTCAGCAGGATCTGGGTCACTTCTTCACTGTTGGCTTCTGCCGGTGCCGGTACGGTGAGCACCACACGGGTCAGCGTATCCGACAACGACCAGTTGATAAATTGCTCGGTGATAAATGCCTTGTTAGGCACGATGATCTCTTTGCGATCCCAATCCGAAATGGTGGTGGCGCGAGTATTGATCTTGGTGACGCTGCCGGTGAGGTTACGGATCGTCACCGTATCGCCGATGCGGATCGGTTTCTCAAACAGGATGATCAGGCCAGAGATAAAGTTGGAAAAGATCTCCTGCATCCCGAAGCCCAACCCCACGCTGAGTGCGGTCACTACCCATTGCAGTTTCGACCATTCAATACCGATCCAAGAGAAACTGAGGATCGCCCCGAACAGCAGCAACAGATATTTGGTAATGGTGGTAATGGCATAGCCGGTGCCCGGCGTCAGATCCAGATGCTGCAACACCGCCAGCTCCAGCAACGCCGGTAGGTTACGCACTAACTGCATGGTGACGATCAACACCAGAATGGCGATCAGCAGCGCGCCCATGGTGATCGGCTGGGCGGTGTCGACGCCGTTCACCGTTGAGGTGACGTCCCACAGCGTAATGTTTTCCAGGAAACCGAAGGCGGAATGGATCTCGGACCACAGGAAGATCAACGAAACCAGCGCGATCATTGTCAGGATCGAACGAACCAGCCGCAGAGACTGCGCGCTGATCACATCAAGATCTATTTCAGTCTCGTCCACCTCCATCGATCCTTCGGTGCTATTGGGGGTATGCGAGGTTTCTTCTTCACCTTTGGCACGCTGGGCAAGAATATCTGCGCGGCGCTGTTTGGCACGATCAAAGGCAATGCGGCGGCGCTGAATCAGCATCCAGCGGCGGATAATGTGGTACACCACCAACAGCAGGAACCAGATGGCGACCGAAGTTTCCAGCCGGGCCAGCAGTTTCTGCGAGGTGGTCAGGTAACCGACGGTGGAAGCCAGTGCGGCCACCAGCGGGGCGGACAGCAGTAGCCCCCACAGCGCGGTATTGACCAGATTTTCGCCGGAGCCGTTTTTGTCGAGATACAGCGGGATACCGGCGCGTTTCAGGCTGTGGGTAACCAGGCTCAGTGCCAGGCACAGCAGGATGAAACACAGGCGGCCAAGGGTGTTGGAGAACTCGCGATCGTCGAGGTTATCGAAGGTGATCAGCGCCATAATCAGCGGCACGATTAGCCAGATCGACATTGTGTAATAGCGCATGGCGCGCGAAACCTGCTGCGCAGGCCAGCGGAAATGTACAATGAACAGCCCCTGCGGGTGGGCAAAGGCGGCGCTGATCATGCAGATCCACAGCACCGGCAGCGTGGCGGTGACGCCATCGCCGATCGCTACGGCCACCGGATACGGCCAGGCGTTTTGCAAACCAAAACCTAATGCGGCCCACAGAACCGGCAGGGGTAATGCCACCAGGATTGACCAGAATACGGTGCGCAACGTCAGGTAGAATTCATCCTGTGTCACCTTGCCAACCCGGCTACTGGCCCGCGTCAGAAAGGCATGGTAATGCTTACGCGAACTGATACTGAAGATCACCAGCAGCAGCGCGCCGAAAATCGGCACCAGCGTTTCGCGGCTGGTGACCATCATCATGAAGGCACCGCTGAGCTGCGTCAGGGTATCCAGCGACAGCATGCGCGTCAGGTCATGTGCGACGGTCAGCGGATAAGACAGATTAATCGGGTTGACGTCTGGCACCCAGAATAAGTAGCGGTGAGCGGCGTCGCGGATTTCGTTCAGTGCGTCGACTAATTGGGTGTTGGCGACTTTTAGCTTGGTCAACTCGAGGATTTGGGTATCACAGCCGGAAAGCAACGAGTTGAGCAGCTCACGCTGGGTACGAATTTGCGCATCGACAATGCGTTGTTGGGCGCTGGTTAGCGCGGAACCGTCGTCCTGTTTAAGCTCTTTGGCCTGTTGCGGCAGCTTTTCCAACTGGCTTTCGAAACGCAGGCGTTGCACGCGCAGCTCGGCCATCACGTTGTCCAGTTGCTGCGGTTTTGGCATTTCTGGCAGCGAAGCAACCTGCGCCCGCAGGGTTTCCCCCAGTGCGGAAGAGGTTCCCAGCCATTGAGCCTGTTCGATAATGGTGCTCAGTGCCTGGCGCACCTGTAAAGTCTGCGCGGCGGCCAGACGTTGCTGAGAGGAGATCAGATCCATCTGCTGCGCCTGATGGTTCAGGGCAGTAGAAAGCTCGCGGTTGATCTGCAATTGCTGGTTGATACTGCTTGGCAGATCGCTGTTCTGCCCTGCCAGCTGTTCGGTTTTTTCCAACGCCCGTTCGGCTTCGCGCTGGCGTTGGCTGTTCAGGTTGTTACGCAGTATCTGTAATTGGGCATCAGTCTTATCGTGGCGCGTTTTGTACACGTCAGCGCGCATGCGCGCCAGTTCCTGGCGATTGTTGGCCGAAAGCTGTGCCAGTTCCAACTCATCCACTTTGGCTTTGCGTGCCGCCGACTCGGCCTGGAGCAGCGTCAACTGCGCCAGCGTCAAGGGCGAAGCCTGACTGTTGCCCTGAGCCTGTAGGCGACGCTGCACTTCCGTCAGCGCACGCCGGGCCTCTGTCTGTTGTTGGGGTAACTGGCTGAGAGAGTCGCTGATTTCGCGTGAACGATCCTGCTCCTGTTGCAGCAGGCGCGCCTGTTCCAGCAGTTGACTACTGGTTTGCAGGATCAACTGTTCCAGATCGCTGGTTGCCATGTTATCGCCATTCGGCAGAACCTTGTTTTCCTCAAGGGTCAACTGGCGACGCAGGTCCTGGGTCATCTTTGGAAAGTTATCAATGACCCGCTGATATTGTTCGGAATTATTCTTCGACTGTTTGCGTTCGGCGAGCCAGTTAAGGGCGCTTTGCAGCGCCTCAACCGTTTCCGCCTGATTAGGGGCGTTTTTGTTGCTCTCAGCCTGTTTCAGCTCTTGTCGGAGCTGTGATTCATTGGGAATGGTGGCGGCCAGGGCCGGTTGAATCAGTAATAAACTGAGCAATAACGAGATAATCAGGCGCACAGCGTCAATTCCTTCAAATTTACGGTGCGGCAGCGTCTGGCGCGGCGGCGATTTCAGCAAAGGCCGTACCCATACGGGTCACGACGCCATTGTTCAGCTGCGGGGCGAATTGTACGCTGCCCGGCGTGAACAGGTTGATCACCGTAGAACCGAGTTTGAAGCGGCCCATCTCTTCGCCTTTTGCCAGCGAAACGGTGCCCTCCTGACCTTCGGCCGGGTAGGTCCAGCGTTTGATAATGCCTTCGCGCGGCGGCGTGACGGTGCCCGCCCAAACGGTTTCGATGCTGCCAACGATAGTGGCACCGACCAGGATCTGCACCATTGGGCCGACGGCGGTATCAAACAGGCAAATAACGCGCTCATTACGGGCAAACAGGTTTGGCACGTTAGCGGCGGTCAGCGGGTTAACTGAGAACAGATCGCCCGGTACATAGATCATTTCGCGCAGTACGCCGTCGCACGGCATATGGACGCGATGGTAGTCGCTCGGGGCCAGATAGGTGGTGGCGAACAGGCCGTTGCGGAATTGTTCTGCCAGCAGGTAGTTGCCGGCCAGCAGCGCTTCCAGGCTGTAATGATGGCCTTTGGCCTGGAAAATCAGATCGTCCTGGATGGGGCCGAGCTGGCTGATGGCACCATCGGCGGGTAAAGCCAGCACATGGGGTTCAGCGACGATTGGGCGTGCACCTTCGCGCAGTGGGCGCACGAAAAATTCGTTGAAGGTTGTATAGGAGGCCAAATCCGGATTGTGGGCTTCCTGCATATTCACGCGGTAATAGCGGGCAAAAGCTTTGATCACCAGTTGGGTCAACCAACCGGCCTGTTTTTCGGCACCCCAGCCAGCGAGACGGGTCAGTGCCAGTTTCGGCAACCAATACTGTAGTTTAATTTTTATGCTATTCAGCACATTAACCTCTTGAATGAATATCCCCTCGGCTTTTCAAGCAGCAGCGCCGCTGGCTGCAACTTGAAACCCATCGGGTAAAAGGACGCACATTTCAACGGCGGCGATGCCGCTGCAACGCCTGCTTTAGTTGGCTCAGATCTCCGCTTCCGGGAAGTTTTTACGGGTTTTCACCTGCGCCATGCTTTCCAGAATACGGTGGTAGTTAGCGAAACGTTCTTTCGCTATTGCACCGCTCTCCACCGCTGCGCGAATCGCACAGCCGGGATCGGTATCGTGGCGGCAGTCACGGAACTTGCAACCGCCCAGGTAGTCACGAAATTCGACATACGCACGGGTGATTTGTTCCGGCTCCAAGTGCCACAGGCCGAATTCACGCACGCCTGGGGAGTCGATCACGTCGCCGCCATGCTGGAAGTGATACAGCCGTGCTGCCGTGGTGGTATGTTGCCCGAGGCCGGAGACGCCGGAAACATCATTTACCAGAATTTGCTTTTCTGTTGCAGGTAACAGGGCGTTCAGCAGGCTGGATTTCCCCACGCCGGACTGCCCGGCAAAGATGCTGATGCGGTCTACCAGTGCCTGTTCAAAGGCTTCCATCCCTTCGCGGGTCTGGCTGGAGACTTCCAAAACGCGATAACCGATGCGGCGATAGATATCCATCATGCCATCGACCCGCTTGCGGGCTTCGGGATCCAGCAGATCGACCTTGTTGAGCACGATCAACGGCTCAACTTCCAGCGTTTCGCAGGCCACCAGATAGCGATCGATCATGTTGAGTGAAAGTTCGGGCAAGATCGCCGATACGATCACGATCTGATCGATATTGGCAGCGATCGGCTTCACGCCATCGTAGATATCAGGGCGGTTCAGCACCGAAGTACGTTCATGTACCGCTTCGACGATACCTTTGACCCCTTCATGGGCACCGACGCCAGGGCGCCAGACCACGCGATCGCCGGTCACCAGCGAACGCAGGGTACGGCGAATGTTGCAACGATGCAGGCTGCCGTCCGTTGCTTCAACGTCGGCATGCATACCGAAGCGGCTGATGACGATCCCGTCTTGCGGTTCGCCCAGTTGGGAATCATCCAGCTCCGGTTTATTGTCTGTGCGCCTGAGACGACGCTGATGGTTCGCCTGCACGCGGCGTTGTTGACCTTTGGACAGTTTGTTCTTAGTCACTGCGCCTCACTTGAATCGAATCGGCTTTTATCGCTCGGGACGAGCAAAAAGGCTATGATACACGCTATTTTATATTAAATAACCGTTGTTAGCCGCCACTGGCTGCGGGTTTGCCCGCGCTTGGTTTATCTTTCGGCTTTTACGCAGGAAATATCATGACAGGAAACGAAAATAACCTGATTTGGATCGATCTGGAGATGACCGGGCTGGATCCTGAACGCGATCGGATTATTGAGATCGCAACGCTGGTGACTGACGCCAATCTGAATATCCTCGCCGAAGGGCCGGTAATCGCCGTGCACCAGTCTGATGAACAGCTGGCGCTGATGGATGAGTGGAACGTGCGTACCCACACCGGCAGCGGGCTGGTGGCGCGGGTTAAAGCCAGTAAGCTTGACGCGCGTGCCGCTGAACTGGCCACCATTGCGTTCTTGCAGGAGTGGGTGCCAGCAGGCAAGTCACCTATCTGTGGCAACAGCGTTGGCCAGGATCGCCGTTTCCTGTTCCGCTATATGCCGCTGCTGGAGGCTTACTTCCATTATCGTTACCTCGATGTCAGCACCTTAAAAGAGCTGGCACGCCGCTGGAAGCCGGAAATTCTGCCGGGTTTCAAGAAGCAGGGCACCCATCAGGCGCTGGACGATATCCGTGAATCGGTAGCGGAGTTGGCGTATTACCGTGAGCATTTTATTCAGCTTTAAATCGCAGGTATGGCCTCTGAGCGCCTTTGTGGCGCTTAATTCGCCACTTTGACGTTTAAAGCAGCAATCAAATAAAATTCCCGTTTTTTTGCTTTCAGGGGCTTGCGGCAGAAAGGATTTCTCGTATAATGCGCACCCCGTACCGATGAAGAATTTCGTTTAGTTCAGCCATCGATACGCCGGGCGGGAATAGCTCAGTTGGTAGAGCACGACCTTGCCAAGGTCGGGGTCGCGAGTTCGAGTCTCGTTTCCCGCTCCAAATTCAACAATGCTGCTAATGCGGCATGATGAATAAAAAGCAGTAAAAAAGTAGTACCCATGCGACGCGGGAATAGCTCAGTTGGTAGAGCACGACCTTGCCAAGGTCGGGGTCGCGAGTTCGAGTCTCGTTTCCCGCTCCAAAAATTTCAAAGGCCATGCTGTTATTGGTTGGCCGGATGCCGGAAGCATCTCAATGCGGGAATAGCTCAGTTGGTAGAGCACGACCTTGCCAAGGTCGGGGTCGCGAGTTCGAGTCTCGTTTCCCGCTCCAATTTTCTCTCCAGATACAATCCAGTTCTACGCCGCTCCAGGCGCGGTCTTTCAACAGTTATTCATCTTCTGACGCAATGTTGTGAACAGAGTTATCCACAATTTGTGTACAAAATATCCGCAGTGCAAAAAATCAACGTCATGCTAATGAAATGTTTATCTTATTGATAAGATTAACTATTTATTTCTTATAAAACGTTATCCCGATCACTTGCTCTTTTTGTTGCGGTTGAAAGACAAGGTGTTTTTATTTTTATGCACAAATCCACAGGGTGACTCTGGGTGGCGGAATGATAGATTTTATGCATCCCTCGGCAATCCTTTTTCTACCGCACGAATCAAACGTTTTTTCTGCGTGCTTTGCACTTCAACTCCCAACGCTTCACGCCGCGCAAGCTGCTGTTCCAACGCCCAGACGATATGTTCATCCAGCATCAGGTTTTCACCTTGGCGGGCACGCAGTGCGATAACGATCTGATCCTGATAAGGGGCGTTGCCAAGGGCGACGGCGATATTGCGCAGCCAGCGCAAGTGGCCAATGCGCCGGATAGCGGAACCTTCGGTGATACGCAGAAACTTCTCTTCGCTCCAGCCGAACAGATCGAGCAGTTGCGGCGCGTGTAGCACCGCGCGCGGGCTGAAATCGTCTTCATCGGTTAACTGTGAGAAACGATTCCATGGGCAGATAAGTTGGCAATCATCGCAACCGTAGATACGGTTACCCATCAGGGCGCGGAATTCCTCTGGAATAGCCCCTTCCAGTTCGATAGTCAGGTAGGAAATACAGCGCCGGGCATCGACGGTGTAAGGCGCAACAATAGCGCCGGTCGGGCAGGTGGTGATGCAGGCTACACAGCGGCCGCACTGTTCTTCTTGCGGTTGATCGACCGGTAGCGGCAAATCGATCAGCAATTCCCCCAGGAAGAACCAGGAACCGGCTTCACGATTAAGAATAAGTGAGTGTTTACCAACCCAGCCGATCCCGGCTTTAGACGCCAACGCACGCTCCATCACCGGTGCTGAATCAACAAAGGGCCGGAAATTCAGTTCACCGCAATAAGCCTGAATCTGTTCGCCGAGCTTTTTTAACCGTTGGCGCAGTAGCTTGTGATAATCACGGCCCAGCGCGTAACGGCTGACATAACCGAGCTGCGTATTTTGCAGCGTGCTGGCAAAGGCGGCCTTGGCGGGCAGATAGTTCATTCGTACGCTGATAACGCGTAACGTACCGGGCAATAGCTCATGCGGCCGCGCGCGCAGCATGCCGTGGCGCGCCATCCAAGCCATTTCACCGTGATACTGTTTGTCCAGCCACGCCTGCAACTTCGGTTCTTCCGCACTCAGATCGGTATCACAGATGCCAACCTGCTGGAATCCTAGCGATTGCCCCCATTGCTTGATATGTTGGGCGAGTTGATTGAGATCGAGAGGGTGTGTCATGACGAGCCATAGTGAGAAACCATACGCTGACAGTTTACCACACTCAGTCTGGTCTGCGGATTGGATCCGCCAGGCGGAACCCGCTGCTGCGGCTGCGCTCGGCATTTCTCTCTACCAGTTGATGCTGCGTGCCGGTTCTGCCGCCTATGCGCTGGCGCGTGACCACTATCCCACCAGTAGCCACTGGCTGGTGCTGTGTGGCCATGGCAACAACGGCGGCGATGGTTATGTGGTCGCCCGTCTGGCGGTGGCTGATGGCGTTAAAGTGACACTCATTGCCTGTGAAGGCTCCCGCCCATTACCCCCAGAGGCAGCGAACGCACGGCAAGCCTGGCTGGAAAGCGGCGGTGAAATCCTGCCTGCCAACAGCCGTTGGCCGGAAGAGATCGATCTGATTATCGATGGCCTGCTCGGTACTGGGCTAGGTGCTGCGCCGCGCGCTCCGTATGATGCGCTGATTGAGGCCGCTAACCGTGCCAGTGCGCCGGTTATCGCCCTGGATATCCCTTCTGGCCTGCTGGCCGAAAGCGGTGCCACACCGGGGGCTGTCATCCGCGCTGCCCATACTTTGGCTTTTATCGCCCTTAAACCGGGTTTGCTGACCGGGCAAGCGCGTGACTGGGTTGGGCAACTTCACCACAGTACGCTAGGGTTGAGCGACTGGTTGGCAAAGCAGCCGCCACAAATTCAGCGAATTACCGCCAGCGATCTCGGGCAGTGGCTGAAACCACGCCGGCCCTGTTCCCACAAAGGCGATCATGGCCGCTTGTTGCTGATTGGTGGCGATCACGGCTTTGGTGGTGCCATCCGTATGGCGGCAGAAGCGGCGCTGCGCAGCGGTGCCGGTTTGGTGCGAGTGCTTACTCACATTGAGCATGTCGGGCCGCTGTTGACCGCGTGCCCAGAACTGATGGTGCAGCGCCTGACGGATGACAATTTGCAACAGGCGCTCGAATGGGCCGATGTGGTGGTGATCGGCCCAGGGCTAGGCCAGAGTGACTGGGGCAAGAATGCGTTGAAACTGCTGCAAACCAGTGATAAACCGGCACTCTGGGATGCGGATGCGCTTAACTTACTGGCATTACATCCTGAGAAGCGTCAGAATCGTGTGATTACCCCCCATCCTGGCGAAGCGGCACGCTTATTGAATTGCCATACGGCCGATATTGAGAGTGACCGCTTACTTGCGGTGCGCAAGCTGGTGGCGCAATACGGTGGGGTGGCGGTGTTGAAAGGAGCCGGTACGCTGATTGCCGATCGGCAGGGCGAAATGGCGATCGCCGACGTCGGTAACGCCGGTATGGCGTCTGGCGGCATGGGAGATGTGCTGTCGGGCATTATCGGTGGTTTGCTGGCACAAAAACTCCCGCTGTATGATGCTGCCTGCGCGGGTTGTGTGGTGCATGGCGCCGCCGCTGATGGTGTGGCAGAAAAGCAAGGAACAAGAGGATTGTTGGCGACCGATCTGCTGCCGATAATCCCCCATTACGTTAATCCTGAGTTGGCAAAATAGATATTATCGAATGAAAGAACTCGTTTTACCTCTGCCGGATGAGGCAGCGACTGTCGCACTGGGTGCCGCTTTGGCTAAGGCCTGCGATCGTGCCAGCGTGATTTATCTTTATGGTGATTTGGGTGCCGGTAAAACCACCTTCAGCCGGGGTTTTCTACAGGCGCTGGGCCATCAGGGCAACGTGAAAAGCCCGACTTATACGCTGGTTGAGTCTTATGCGTTGCAGCCGCTGGCGGTATATCACTTTGATCTGTATCGGTTAGCCGATCCGGAAGAACTCGAATTTATGGGCATCCGCGACTATTTTGCGCAGGATGCCATTTGCCTGGTGGAATGGCCGCAGCAGGGGACCGGTGTGTTGCCCGATCCCGATCTGGAACTGCATCTCAGTTATCATGATGAAGGCCGACAGGCACAGATTCAGGCGGTTTCCGCCTATGGCGCCGAACTTTTAGACCGTATTGACGGGCAACAGGGATGACGCTTTCATGATGTATGTGTTGAAAAGACTTACCGTTATCGCTCTGCTCGCGCTGCTGGGGCCGTTTAGCGCACAGGCAGCCTCGTCGTTATCCGATATCAACGTCACTAACGCCCAGCGTGAAGCTACGGTATCGGTGAGCTTCACCGGCCCGCCGGACTATGCGTTTTCCACGGTGCGTGGGCCGGATCGCGTCGTTCTGGACGTGAAGCAAAGTGGCAAAGTGGGCGGCCTGCCGCTGAACTTCAGCGGTCATAATCTGGTGAAGAGCATTCGTTCCAGTACGCCGAAAGATGCCCAGAGCGTGCGGTTGGTGTTTGATTTGACCCAACGAGCGAAAACCCGTGCGGTGACGCGCCAGAACGGCAGCACCTATATCGTGGTATTCACCATTACCGCCGAAGATAGCCCGAACGTCAGTAGCGTGCGTAAAGCACCGGTAGCCAGCGAGCCAGTGCGTAAAACGCCGGTGGCACCGATCGGTTCCAGTCCGTTTAACAATCAATCAGCAGCAGTATCCGGTACCGCGACGGAACTTACGCCACGCAGCAACAGGGTTTCTACCGGTTCCGGCGACCGCGTGGTGGTGGCGATTGATGCCGGGCACGGTGGGCAGGATCCCGGTGCCATCGGGCCAAACGGCCTCAAAGAGAAGAACGTGACCATTGCGATTGCGCATCGTCTGCGAGCGTTGCTGGATGCCGACCCGATGTTCAAACCGGTGCTGACGCGTAGCGGCGATTACTTTATTTCGGTGATGGGGCGTTCCGATGTGGCGCGTAAACAGGGCGCTAACGTGCTGGTTTCGATTCATGCGGATGCTGCGCCTAACCGCAGTGCTAATGGCGCTTCGGTGTGGGTGCTGTCTAACCGCCGCGCTAACAGCGAGATGGCTGGTTGGCTGGAACAACACGAGAAACAGTCCGAATTGCTGGGCGGCGCGGGCGATCTGCTGGCCAACAGCCAGGCCGATCCTTATCTGAGCCAGGCGGTGCTGGATCTGCAGTTTGGTCATTCGCAACGCGTTGGCTACGACGTGGCGGTGAAAGTATTGCAGCAGTTACAGCGCGTCGGTTCACTGCACAAACGCCGTCCGGAACACGCCAGCCTGGGAGTGCTGCGTTCACCGGATATTCCATCGCTGCTGGTGGAAACCGGGTTTATCAGTAATAGCACGGAGGAGCGACTGCTGGGCAGTAGCGCATATCAGGATAAGATTGCACGGGCGATCCACAATGGTCTGCGCAGTTATTTCCTGGCGCATCCGCTACAAGCTGACCCAAAGGTCGAAAACCGCCCTCTGCAGGTCGCAGCGGCGGTTAACTCCACGGTAAAAAATTTGAGGCAGCCCGAGCCGGTTATCAGTAGCCAACGCAGCGCCATTAGCGGTAAAACGCAGGTCCACGTGGTGAAGCCGGCGGAAACGCTTTCTGGCATTGCCGACAGTTACGGTACCAGCATGGCAGCACTGCGCACGCTCAACAACCTGAAGAAAGACGGGGTCTGGGTGGGGCAGCGTCTGAAGGTGCCTGCGGGGGCCAGTGTCGCGGTTCCGGCCAAAGCTAAAGCGAACAAACCGACCAGGCACAAAGTGACGCGCGGTGATACTTTGTCATCCATTGCGGCGCGTTATGGTGTCAGCGTCAGCGAACTGAAAAGTGTGAATAAATTAAAGTCGGACGTCGCGCCGCTCGATCGGAACCTGATCATTCCGTAGGCTTGATGTCATAAAACAGAGGGATTCGCATGCCTATCCAGGTGTTACCGCCACAGCTTGCCAACCAGATTGCCGCCGGAGAAGTGGTCGAGCGGCCTGCGTCGGTAGTGAAGGAACTGGTAGAAAACAGCCTGGATGCGGGCGCGACGCGGATTGATATTGATATCGAGCGCGGTGGTGCCAAGCTGATCCGCATTCGCGATAACGGCTGTGGGATTGGCAAAGCCGATCTCGCCCTGGCGCTGGCCCGTCATGCCACCAGTAAAATCAGTACTCTTGACGATCTGGAAGCGATTGTCAGCCTGGGCTTTCGCGGCGAAGCGCTGGCCAGTATCAGTTCGGTTTCACGTCTGACGCTCACCTCCCGTACTGAAGAACAGAATGAGGCCTGGCAGGCCTATGCTGAAGGGCGTGAACAGGCCGTGACGGTCAAACCCGCCGCCCATCCGGTAGGCAGCACGGTGGAAGTGCTCGATCTGTTTTACAATACCCCGGCGCGGCGCAAGTTCATGCGCACGGAAAAAACCGAATTCGGCCATATTGATGAAGTGGTGCGGCGCATTGCGCTGGCGCGTTTCGATGTGGCAATCAATCTGAACCACAACGGCAAGCTGATGCGTCAGTATCGCGCGGCCAAAGAGGAAAGCCAGCATGAGCGCCGCTTGGCCAGCATCTGCGGCCCGGCTTTCTTGCAACATGCGCTGACGATCTCCTGGCAGCATGGCGATCTCACCATTCGTGGTTGGGTGGCGGATCCAGAAGGCGCACGCCAATTGGGCGAAATGCAATACTGCTACGTCAATAGCCGGATGATGCGCGATCGCCTGATCAATCACGCCATCCGCCAGGCGTATCAGGATCAGTTGAAAGACGATCAGCAACCGGCTTATGTACTCTATCTGGAAGTGGATCCGCATCAGGTGGATGTGAATGTCCATCCCGCCAAGCATGAGGTGCGTTTCCATCAGGCTCGGCTGGTGCATGATTTTATCTACCAGGCGGTCACCACCGTATTACAGCAGGCCGGTAACGTGCCATTGCCGCTGGCAGAACCGCAAAGCGCGCAGGAAACCCCTGCTTGGCAACCGGAAAACCGCGTTGCGGCCGGTGGTAACCATTTTTCACAACCCGCTCCGCAGCGTGAGACGCAGCCTGTCACCCCTTCCGTTGCCCGTGAGCGTGCGCCTCAGCAGCCTTATCAAACAGGATCGGGTTATCAGAAACGGGAAGGTGAGTTGTACGGCAAGCTGTTGCAGGCGGTACCGGTAACGGAAGCAACGCCGGACGTGGTCAAGCAGCCGTTGTTCCCGCCCGCTAAAGCCGAACAGGAAGCACCATTGGCTGGCAGCCAGTATGGTTTTGGCCGCGTGTTGATGATTTATCCCCCAAGTTATGCGCTGGTTGAACAACGCCAGCAACTGGCGTTACTCAATCTGACCATTGCGGAACGTTGGCTGCGTCAAGCGCAGCTTTGCCCGCCGGAAGAGGGGTTACGGCCGCAGCCACTGTTAATCCCAATCAAACTGGCGCTGAATAAAAATGAAGCAGCGGCCTGTGTGCAGCACCAGGCTTTGCTGGTGAAAATGGGGCTGGAACTGCAATCTGATCACGGGCGTGTGACCTTGCGCGCAGTTCCTTTACCGTTACGGCAACAAAATTTACAAAAACTGATTCCTGAGCTGTTAGGCTATCTGGCCGAACATCAAGAGATGTCGCCAACCGTGCTGGCCACCTGGATTGCCCGCCATTTAGGCAGTGAGCATGAACAGTGGAACAGCTCGCAAGCGATACAATTGCTGACCGACGTTGAACGACTTTGCCCGCAGCTGGTCAAATCCCCACCTGCCGGTCTTTTACAACCTGTTGATTTACAGGTTGCACTGACAGCCCTTAAGCATGACTGAAACTGAAATGACACATCGCCCTCCGGCCATTTTTATCATGGGGCCGACGGCCTCGGGCAAGACCGCATTGGCCATGGCGCTGCGCGAGCGCTTGCCGGTGGAACTGATCAGCGTGGACTCTGCGCTGATTTATCGTGGTATGGATATCGGCACCGCCAAGCCGACGGCGGAAGAACTGGCGCAGGCACCGCATCGGTTGATCGATATCCGTGATCCTGCCGAAGTCTACTCTGCCGCGGATTTCCGTGCTGATGCGCTGAAAGAGATGCACGAGATCACCGCTGCCGGGCGTATCCCGCTGCTGGTGGGGGGCACCATGCTCTATTTCAAGGCGCTGTTGGAAGGATTATCGCCGCTGCCGTCTGCCGATCCGGCGGTGCGTGAGCGTATTGAGCAGCAAGCGGCAGAACAGGGTTGGGAGGCATTGCACCGTCAGTTACAGCAGATTGATCCGGTTGCCGCTTTGCGAATTCATCCCAATGATCCGCAGAGACTTTCCAGAGCACTGGAAGTTTTTTATATTTCGGGTAAAACTTTAACGGAACTGACAAAAATTTCGGGTGAATCGTTGCCTTATCATGTTCACCAATTTGCGATAGCGCCAGTCAGCCGTGAGTTGCTACATCAATGCATTGCGCTGCGTTTCGAGCAAATGTTGGCGGCAGGTTTTGAGACGGAAGCGCGTGCACTTTTTGCACGGGGTGATTTGCATACGGATTTGCCTTCCATTCGCTGTGTCGGTTATCGCCAGATGTGGTCATATTTGTCCGGTGAAATTAGTTACGATGAGATGGTTTATCGAGGTGTTTGCGCAACGCGTCAGTTGGCCAAGCGCCAAATGACCTGGTTACGGGGTTGGGAGTCGGTTCATTGGTTAGACAGTGAAAAGCCGGGAGAGGCTTTGGACTCGGTAATTCAGGTTGTTAGTGCATAGGTTGAGTGATTGTGTACAATTGATGAGTTTTCAGCGCGCAAATTTTTTACGTCGTTTATTTTAGAGCCGATAGGTTCTTAGTTACAAACAACAAGCAAATAAGGAAAAGATAGAATGGCTAAGGGGCAATCTTTGCAAGATCCGTTCCTGAACGCATTGCGTCGTGAACGTGTTCCGGTTTCTATTTATTTGGTGAATGGTATTAAGCTGCAAGGCCAGATTGAGTCTTTTGACCAGTTTGTCATCCTGTTGAAGAACACGGTGAGCCAGATGGTTTATAAGCACGCTATCTCTACCGTTGTCCCGTCACGCCCGGTATCGCACCATAGCAACACTCCGAGCAGCGGCACCAGTAATTATCACCATGGTAACAACCCGTCTGCGCCGCAACCGCCGCAGCAGGAAAGCGATGACGCTGAATAAGGCGCGTTGCGAGTCAACCATGACGGGGTGCATAGGCAGCAAAGTGCTGTTTATGTCCCCCAAACTCGCGGTTTTCATCCGTTTGAGAGGTTGCACGCTTGTTTGACCGTTATGAAGCCGGTGAGCAGGCCGTACTGGTTCATATCTATTTCTCGCAAGACAAAGATACAGAAGATCTCAGTGAATTCGAATCGCTGGTCTCTTCTGCGGGCGTTGAGGCTTTGCAAGTGGTGACTGGTAGCCGCAAAGCACCTCATCCCAAATACTTTGTCGGTGAAGGAAAGGCCGAAGAAATTGCAGATGCGGTGAAAACCAGTGGCGCGTCTGTTGTCCTGTTTGATCATTCCCTTTCCCCGGCGCAGGAGAGAAATCTCGAACGCCTGTGTGAATGTCGCGTGATCGATCGCACCGGGTTGATTTTAGATATCTTTGCCCAGCGTGCCCGTACCCATGAAGGTAAGCTGCAGGTTGAGCTGGCGCAGTTGCGTCATATCGCCACTCGTCTGGTTCGTGGTTGGACGCACCTTGAACGCCAGAAAGGCGGGATTGGCCTGCGCGGCCCGGGGGAAACCCAGCTAGAAACCGACCGTCGTTTGCTGCGCGATCGCATCAGCCTGATTCTCAAGCGCCTTGAGCGGGTTGCGAAGCAGCGCGATCAGGGGCGGCGAGCGCGTACCCGTGCCGATGTGCCAACCGTATCGCTGGTGGGCTACACCAACGCCGGTAAATCTACCCTGTTTAACCGAATAACATCTGCCGACGTTTATGTGGCAGATCAGCTATTTGCCACCTTGGATCCTACCCTGCGACGTATTGACGTAGCGGACGTGGGCGATACCGTGTTGGCGGATACCGTAGGCTTTATCCGGCACTTGCCGCACGATCTTGTTGCCGCTTTTAAAGCGACTTTGCAGGAGACGCGCCAGGCTTCTCTGTTGTTACATGTGATCGACGCTGCGGATACCCGGGTGGACGAAAACATTGAAGCGGTGAATACCGTACTGGCAGAGATTGAGTCGGATGAGATCCCTACACTGTTAGTGATGAACAAAATAGATATGCTGGATGATTTCGTCCCACGTATCGATCGCAACGATGAAAACTTACCGATCCGCGTGTGGCTGTCTGCCGCCAGCGGTGAAGGTATCCCGTTGCTATTTCAGGCGTTGACGGAGCGCCTCTCGGGGGAAATCGCGCATTACGAACTGCGTTTACCTCCAGAGGCAGGCCGTCTTCGTAGCCGTTTCTATCAGCTTCAGGCAATCGAGAAAGAGTGGAACGAAGAGGACGGCAGTATCGGCATGGTGGTACGTATGCCGATCGTGGAGTGGCGTCGCCTCTGTAAGCAGGAACAGGACCTGATTAACTTTATCGTATGATCATATGCTGTTACATTTGAGTGCTCACTCAATAACAGAGTGAGTTAAGTGTTAGCCTGAAGTACCCAATCACAGAATAATGGAGCTAAAACATGGCGTGGAATCAGCCCGGTAATAACGGACAGGACCGCGACCCGTGGGGGAGCAGCAATAATAATGGCGGCAACTCTGGCGGTAACAACAAAGGCGGTCGCGATCAAGGGCCACCCGATTTGGATGACATCTTCCGCAAACTGAGCAAGAAATTGAGCAGTTTGGGTGGGGGCAAAGGCTCCAACAGCAATAACAGCGGTGGCACCGGTTCAACTGGGCCGAACTTCAGTGGCCGTATTATCGGTATTGCTGCGGTTGCGGTGGTGGTGATCTGGGCCGCAAGCGGTTTCTATACCATCAAAGAAGCTGAGCGCGGCGTGGTGACACGTTTCGGTAAACTCAGCCATCTGGTGCAGCCGGGCCTGAACTGGAAACCGACCTTCATTGATGAAGTGCGTCCGGTTAACGTGGAATCGGTGCGTGAACTGGCGGCATCCGGTGTGATGTTGACCTCCGATGAGAACGTGGTGCGCGTAGAGATGAACGTGCAGTACCGCGTGACCGATCCGGCAGCCTATCTGTTCAGCGTAACCGATGCCAACGACAGCCTGAGACAGGCGACCGACAGCGCGCTGCGCGGCGTTATCGGTAAATACACCATGGACAAAATCCTGACCGAAGGCCGTACCATCGTGCGTAGCGATACTCAGCGTGTACTGGAAGAAACCATTCGTCCGTACAAAATGGGTATCACACTGCTGGACGTCAACTTCCAGGCTGCACGTCCGCCGGAAGAGGTGAAAGCCGCGTTTGATGATGCGATTGCCGCACGTGAGAACGAGCAGCAGTACATTCGTGAAGCAGAAGCTTACGCCAACGAAGTTCAGCCGCGTGCCAACGGTCAGGCACAGCGTCTGTTAGAAGACGCCAGAGCTTATGAAGCCCGTACGGTTCTTGAAGCTCAGGGTGAAGTGGCGCGCTTTGCCAAACTGTTGCCGGAATACAAATCTGCCCCGGAACTGACCCGTGAGCGTCTGTATATCGAAACCATGGAGAAAGTCCTGAGCCATACCCGCAAGGTGCTGGTGAATGACAAAGGCAATAACAATCTGATGGTGTTACCACTGGATCAGATGTTGCGTGGCCAAACCGGTAAGGCGGCGACCGAAGGCAGTAAAGATACCAGCCTGATTCGTCTCAACCCTGCTCCTTCTACCAGCACGACGGCAGATGCGGGCTCCAGTAGCACCAGCGGTAGTTCGATGATGGACCAGCGCCGGGCAAATACGCAGCGTAGCGACAACACTCGCGTAGGGAGAGAATAATCAATGCGTAAGTCTTTCATAGTTATCGTCGCTGTGGTGTTGGTAGCACTCTATACCTCACTGTTTGTAGTACAGGAAGGCGAGCGCGGCATCGTGCTGCGTTTCGGCAAAGTACTGCGCGACAACGAAAACAAACCGCGGGTTTATGCGCCGGGTCTGCATTTTAAGATTCCGTTCGTTGAAACCGTGAAAAGGCTGGATGCGCGTATCCAGACCATGGATAACCAGGCCGATCGCTTCGTCACCAGCGAGAAGAAAGACCTGATCGTCGACTCTTACCTGAAATGGCGTATCAGTGATTTCAGCCGCTACTACCTGGCAACCGGTGGTGGTGATGTTTCTCAGGCCGAAGTGCTGTTGAAACGTAAGTTCAGTGACCGTCTGCGTTCTGAGATTGGTCGTTTGGACGTGCGTGATATCGTTACCGATTCACGTGGCCGCCTGATGGCCGACGTGCGTGACGCGTTGAACACCGGTACCGTCGGTGAAGGTGAAGAAGCCGTGACCACGGAAGCCGATGACGCGATCGCCTCTGCCGCAGCCCGTGTTGAGCGGGAAACCACCGGCAAACAGCCAGCGGTTAACCCGAACAGCATGGCAGCTCTGGGGATCGAAGTGGTTGATGTGCGAATCAAGCAGATCAACCTGCCAGCCGAAGTGTCTGATGCGATCTTCCAGCGTATGCGTGCAGAACGTGAAGCGGTAGCCCGTCGTCACCGTTCACAAGGCCAGGAAGAAGCTGAGAAGCTGCGTGCTACCGCCGACTACGAAGTGACCCGTACGATCGCGGAAGCCGAGCGTCAGGCGCGTATCACTCGCGGTGCCGGCGATGCAGAAGCGGCCAGACTGTTTGCCAATGCCTTCAGTCAGGATCCTGATTTCTATGCGTTCATCCGTAGCCTGCGTGCTTATGAAACCAGCTTCGGCCCAGGTAACCAGGACGTGTTGGTGTTGAGCCCAGACAGCGATTTCTTCCGCTACATGAAATCGCCAGAAGCTACGCGTAACAGATAATGTCAGCATAATAGTGATATCAGGGGCCCGTTAACCACGGGCCCTTCTTTATTGGGGGAGATATGAACTCAACGATCTGGCTGGCGCTTGGGCTGGTTTTGGTATTGGAAGGGTTGGGGCCGATGCTTTTTCCACAGGCCTGGCGCAAGATGATCCTGGCAATGACGCAGTTACCTGATTCCACATTGCGGCGTTTTGGCGGTGGAATAGTGGTTGCAGGCTGTGTGATCTACTACATGTTGCGTAGTCGCATGGGGGTTTAAAGTTTAGCCGAAAAAGTATGCAATCGTATGCTAAAAGTGCTGAAACTCAGGAATTACGATGGTAGAATCCATTTTTAAGCAATCGGTGATTTTGAAAATGGGTAAGAACGTCGTCGTACTGGGCACCCAATGGGGTGACGAAGGTAAGGGCAAGGTCGTAGACCTGCTGACTGAACGGGCTCAATATGTTGTGCGCTACCAAGGTGGCCATAACGCTGGCCACACTCTGGTTATCAACGGTGAAAAAACCGTTCTTCATTTAATTCCCTCAGGTATCTTGCGTGAAAACGTCACCAGCATCATCGGCAACGGTGTAGTTCTGGCACCAGATGCGTTGATGAAGGAAATGGGTGAACTCGAAGCGCGCGGCATCCCGGTACGCGAACGTCTGTTACTGTCTGAAGCCTGCCCGCTGATCCTGCCTTATCACGTCGCGTTGGATAACGCGCGTGAAAAAGCGCGTGGCGCGAAAGCGATCGGCACTACCGGTCGTGGCATCGGCCCGGCTTATGAAGATAAAGTCGCTCGTCGCGGCCTGCGCGTGGGTGACCTGTTCGACAAAGAAACTTTCGCTGTGAAGCTGAAAGAGATCATCGATTATCACAACTTCCAGTTGGTTCACTACTACAAAGTGGATGCCGTTGATTACCAGAAAACGCTGGACGATGTGCTGGCGGTTGCCGACATTCTGACCGCGATGGTGGTTGATGTTTCCGAACTGCTGGACGGTGCGCGCAAGCGTGGCGACCTGATCATGTTCGAAGGCGCGCAGGGCACCTTGCTGGATATCGATCACGGTACCTATCCGTATGTCACCTCTTCCAACACCACCGCTGGCGGCGTAGCGACCGGTTCTGGCATTGGCCCGCGTTATGTGGACTATGTGCTGGGCATCGTGAAAGCTTACTCCACGCGCGTGGGCGCAGGCCCATTCCCAACCGAACTGTTCGATGACATCGGTGAGTTCCTGTGCAAGCAGGGCAACGAGTTTGGTGCTACCACGGGTCGTCGTCGTCGTACCGGCTGGTTGGATGCGGTAGCGGTGCGCCGTGCGGTGCAGATCAACTCCTTGTCCGGCTTCTGCCTGACCAAGTTGGACGTGCTGGATGGCCTGAAAGAAGTGAAGATCTGTGTGGGTTATCGTATGCCGGATGGCCGCGAAATGACCACCACGCCGTTGGCAGCAGAAGGCTGGGAAGGTATTGAGCCGATCTACGAAGTTATGCCCGGCTGGAGCGAAACCACCTTTGGTGTGAAAGAGCACAGCAAACTGCCGCAGGCAGCGCTGAACTACATCAAGCGTATCGAAGAACTGACCGGTGTACCGGTAGATATTATCTCGACCGGTCCGGACCGTAGCGAAACCATGATTCTGCGCGATCCATTCGACGCATAAATCTGTACAAGCAAACCGGGCCTAGTCCCGGTTTGTTTTTCTCATTTATTCTCCCCGATTGCGGTTTCACATCAAAAAATCCTTCCATTATGCTAGTTGAGAGGCTTCTCAGCGCTAAATAATTAGCGACGAACTCTCCGGCTGGTTTATTATCCAATAGAGTCATCCAAAATCAGTCAAGTAACCTGATACCCAGAGGTAGACGTGCAGTTAACAAGTTTTACTGATTATGGCCTGCGGGCATTGATCTATCTGGCGTCATTGCCAGCGGACAGAATGACCAGCATCTCGGAAGTGACGGAGGTGTACGGCGTTTCACGCAACCATATGGTAAAAATCATCAACCAACTGAGCCGCGAAGGCTTTGTCATGGCAGTGCGTGGCAAGAACGGCGGCATCCGGTTGGGCAAACCGGCTGAAACCATCCGTCTTGGCGATGTGGTGCGCGCCTTGGAGCCGATTTCGCTGGTTAACTGTAGCCGTGAGTTTTGCCATATCACCTCAGCCTGCCGCCTGAAGCAGGTGCTCCACCAGAGCGTACAAAATTTCCTTGAAGAGCTGGACAAGCATACTTTGGCCGATATGGTCGAGGACAATCCGCCGCTCTACAAGCTTTTGCTTGTTGAATAAAGCGTTGCTGAGAACACAAGGCTCAGCAACACCCTGCTGATGACAACGGAGGAACCTCAATGTCACAAGATCCATTCCTGGAACGAGAAGCAGAAAAATACGAATCCCCGATCCCTAGCCGTGAATTTATCCTGGCCCATTTGGCGAAACGTGAAACGCCGGCCAGCCGCGAAGAGTTGGGTAATGAACTGAATTTATCCGGTGAAGAACAATTGGAAGCGTTGCGTCGTCGCCTGCGTGCGATGGAACGTGACGGGCAGTTAGTGTTTACTCGCCGCCAGTGCTATGCGCTGCCGGAGCGCTTGGACCTGCTGCGCGGCACCGTGATTGGGCACCGCGACGGCTATGGCTTCCTGCGTATTGATGGCCGCAAAGACGATCTCTATCTTTCCGCCGAACAGATGAAAATGGCCATTCACGGTGACGTGGTGCTGGCACAACCTCTGGGTGAAGATCGTAAAGGCCGCCGCGAAGCGCGTATCGTGCGCGTACTGGTGCCAAAAACCAGCCAGATCGTCGGCCGCTACTTTACCGATGCCGGTACCGGTTTTGTGGTACCGGACGATAGCCGCCTGAGCTTTGATATTCTGATCCCGGCCGATTCCGTCAGCGGCGCGCGCATGGGCTATATGGTGGTGGTTGAACTGACCCAGCGCCCGACGCGCCGTACCAAAGCAGTCGGCAAGATTGTCGAAGTTCTGGGCGATAAAATGGGCACCAGCATGGCGGTGGATATCGCACTGCGTACCCATGAGATCCCGCATACCTGGCCACCACAGGTGGAAAAACAGGTGGCCGATCTCAGCGAGCAAGTGCCAGAGGCTGCCAAGAAAGGGCGTGTCGATCTGCGCCATCTGCCGCTAGTGACCATCGACGGTGAAGATGCCCGTGACTTCGATGATGCCGTGTTCTGTGAGAAAAAACGCGGTGGCGGCTGGCGCCTGTGGGTGGCCATTGCCGACGTCAGTTATTACGTGCGCCCGCGTACCGCATTGGATGACGAAGCCCGTGCCCGTGGCACCTCGGTCTATTTCCCGTCTGAAGTGGTCCCGATGCTGCCGGAAGTGCTGTCCAACGGCCTGTGCTCGCTTAACCCGCAGATCGATCGCCTGTGTATGGTGTGTGAGATGACCATCTCCGCTCAAGGGAAGCTGTCCTCGCACAAATTCTACGAAGCGGTGATGAGCTCCCATGCACGTTTAACCTACACCAAAGTCTGGCACATCTTGCAGGGCGATCAGGATCTGCGAGAGCAGTATCATCCGCTGGTCAAGCACCTGCAGGAACTGCATGCCCTGTATAAAGTGTTGGATCAGGCGCGTGCTGAACGCGGTGGTATCGCGTTCGAAACCGAAGAAGCCAAGTTTATCTTTAACGCCGAACGACGCATTGAGCGCGTAGAGCCTACGGTACGTAACGACGCACACAAGCTGATCGAAGAATGCATGATCATGGCGAACATCGCCGCCGCGCGGTTTGTGGAGAAGAATGGCGAACCTGCACTGTTCCGCGTGCACGATCGTCCAAGTGACGATCACATCACCGCGCTGCGCAGCGTATTGAGTGAGCTGGGTCTGACGCTGGGCGGTGGTTTGAAGCCGCAGCCGAAAGACTATGCCACCCTGATGGATGAAGTGGCGGATCGTCCAGACCGCGAAATGCTGCAAACCATGTTGCTGCGCTCGATGAAACAGGCGATCTACGATCCAGAAAACCGTGGCCACTTCGGCCTGGCGCTGGCGTCTTATGGCCACTTTACGTCGCCGATCCGCCGTTATCCGGATTTGTCCTTGCACCGTGCCATCAAGTATCTGCTGGCTAAAGAGCATGGCGAACAGAAAGAGCGCTGGACGCCGACCGGCGGCTGGCACAGCGACTTTGAAGAGATGCTGCAACTGGGTGCTCACTGTTCGATGACCGAGCGTCGTGCGGATGAAGCTACCCGCAACGTGGCGGACTGGCTGAAGTGTGACTTTATGCAGGATCACGTCGGTGAAGTGTTCAGCGGTATTATTGCCAGCGTCACCGGCTTCGGCTTCTTTGTTCGCTTGAACGATCTGTTTATCGATGGTTTGGTGCACGTATCCTCGCTGGATAACGATTACTATCGCTACGATAATATCGGCCAGCGCCTGATCGGTGAATCCTCAGGGATGGTTTATCGCCTGGGTGACACGGTAGAGATCCGCGTTGATGCGGTGCATATGGACGAGCGCAAGATCGACTTCGCGTTGGTTTCCAGCACCCGTAAACCGCGTGGTGAAGGCAAAACCGAGCGCGAGCGCGCCAAGAACGGTGGGCAGCGTACGTTGCGTGATGGTGCCGGTGCTGGCCGCACTCAGGCTAAGCCAAAGCGCCGTGGTGGCAAACCACCGGCCAACTTCGAGCCGGACAGCGCCTTCCGCAAAGAAGGGGCCAAACCTGCCGACAAGGTGAAGAAAGACCAAAAGGCGAAAGCCAAAAAACCGTCTGACAAAACCAAAAAGATAGCGGCAGCGACCAAAGCCAAGCGCGCCAGCAAGAGCAAAGGTGCTGCACAGGGTTAACCTGCGGCACGTCATTATCCACGGCCGGGTCTCCCCGGCCGCACAGTTAAAAGAGCATCATGAGCGAAATTATTTACGGCATTCATGCCGTCAAAGCCCTGTTAGAACGCGATCCGCAACGCTTCCTGGAAGTGTTTATTCTCAAAGGGCGCGACGATCGCCGCCTGCAACCGCTGATTGCCGAATTGGAAGCGACCGGCATTGTGATCCAGGTGGCTAACCGCCAATGGCTGGATGAAAAGGCGGAAGGCGCGGTTCATCAGGGAATCATCGCGCGGGTGCGTGAAGGGCGCAAGTTACAGGAAAACGATTTGCCGGGCCTGTTGGAAAGCATTGAGACGCCATTCCTGCTGGTGCTGGACGGCGTGACCGATCCGCACAACCTCGGTGCCTGCCTGCGCAGCGCCGATGCGGCCGGGGTGCATGCGGTGATCGTACCGCGCGATCGTTCTGCGCAACTGAATGCCACGGCGAAGAAGGTGGCCTGCGGTGCGGCTGAAAACGTGCCGTTGATCAGCGTCACCAATCTGGCGCGCACCCTGCGTCTGCTGCAAGAGATGAATATCTGGATTGTGGGTACCGCCGGTGAAGCCGACCATACGCTGTTCCAGAGCAAAATGACCGGCCCGATGGCGCTGGTGATGGGAGCTGAAGGCGAAGGCATGCGTCGCCTGACCCGCGAACATTGCGATGAACTGATCAGCATCCCGATGGCGGGTACGGTTTCCTCGCTCAACGTTTCGGTGGCTACCGGGATATGTCTGTTTGAAGCGGTGCGTCAGCGTAGCTGATAACGTTATCTCAGGGGCGGGGATTCTCCGCCTCTATCTCCAATCTTCCATCTTGTGATCCCGTCTCCGGCAGAAATCCCTTCAACGACCATAATTACCTTGATGGTTAATCAGGGAGCCAAACAATGGTCTGGAATACGCATACGGTTTTCAACCAGCCCAAACCTTTGGGCAACAGCAACCTTTTTCTTTCCGATACGCCATTGCGTGAAGCGGTGCAGCGTGAGCAGGCCAACTGGGATCTTGAGGTATTGGCCTCTCTCGGCCAACAGCTAGGCACGCAAGAGTCATTGGAGCTAGGGAGGTTGGCCAATGTCAATCCGCCAGAGCTGCTGCGCTATGACGCCACCGGGCAACGCCTGGACGATGTGCGTTTTCACCCCGCTTGGCACATCCTGATGCAAGGGCTGGTGGCTAATCGGGTACATAATCTGCCGTGGCAAGAAGATGCCCGTATGGGTTCTTTTGTTGCCCGTGCTGCGCGTTTTGTGCTGCATGCGCAGGTTGAAGCCGGAACGCTTTGCCCGATCACCATGACTTTTGGCGCCATTCCGCTGTTGCAACGCGCGTTGCCGTCGGCCTTTCAACCTTGGCTAGCCCCGCTGCTCTCCGATCGTTATGACACCCACTTGCTGCCGGGGGCGCAAAAACGCGGCTTGCTGATTGGCATGGGGATGACCGAAAAACAGGGGGGATCGGACGTTCTGAGCAACACCACTACCGCCGTACCGCTCGGCGGGCGTGGTAACGGTGAAGCTTATCGGCTGGTGGGTCACAAATGGTTCTTTTCGGTACCACAAAGTGATGCGCATCTGGTGCTGGCACAAACGGAAGGGGGGCTGTCCTGCTTCTTTTTGCCACGCATTCTGCCGGATGGCACCCGCAATGCGGTACGGCTGGAGCGATTGAAAGACAAGCTGGGCAACCGTTCCAACGCCAGCAGCGAAGTGGAATTTCAGGATGCCACTGCCTGGCTGTTGGGGGATGAGGGTGACGGCGTGCGGCACATCCTCAAAATGGGTGGAATGACGCGCTTTGACTGCGCGCTCGGCAGCCACGGCCTGATGCGGCGTGGGCTGTCGGTGGCGCTGTATCATGCGCTACAGCGGCAGGTATTCGGCAAAACGCTGATTGAACAACCGTTGATGCGCCAGGTGTTGGCGCGCATGGCGTTACGCCTTGAGGGGCACACGGCGTTGCTGTTCCGGCTGGCGCGTGCCTGGGAAAGCCGGAGCAACGAGGGTGAAGCGGTTTATAGCCGCTTGCTGACGCCAGCCGCCAAATACAGCATCTGCCGCCAGGGTGCGCCGTTTATCGCCGAAGCCATGGAAGTGCTGGGGGGAATCGGCTATTGCGAAGAAAACGAGTTGCCACGGCTGTATCGTGAAATGCCGGTGAACAGCATTTGGGAGGGTTCTGGCAATATCATGTGCCTGGATGTGTTGCGCAGCCTACATAAACTGCCGGGGGCACTGGAGGTGTTGCAGCATGAGTTTTCCGCCGCGCGTGGGCAGAATCGCCTGTTCGATCGCGCCTGGCGGCAGTGGCAGCAGCGTATGCGCCAGCCACGGGAAGAAATGGGGCGTTTGCTGACCCAGCAACTGTTCGACTTATGCTGCGCAGCGCAGTTGTTGCAGCATAGCGGCCCGCCGGTTGCTGAGGCCTGGTGCCATTTAACGTTGGAGCACCGTGGGGAAAGCCTGTTGCCGAATGCCGTGTGCGATACGCTGCTGAACCGGGCAATGGGGGCATAAAGAGTTAATGATAAAGAATCGCCTGTGAGTACCATTGGCCGGGCACGACGCTGTCGCTGTTCATGATGATCAGGTAATAACGTGCGCCGCTGGTATTGGCCTTACGCTGAACTTCGGCTTCTACATCCATCGGGCTGCCGCGAACCAGCGCGCTGATGGTTGTCATCTTTTCCAGCCCCGCGGTTTGCATTCGGGTAATTTCCTGCGCCTGCCCGGTGGGCGCAGCGCGGGAAAGATTCATGGCAGGTCTCGGAAAATCTTCTTTAGCTATTCAGTGTAACGCAATCATTTGTTATACCCTTTACTCTTGGTTATACCCAGTGGATTTCAAGGGGGAATAAATGGTAGAGATGCATGATGAACGAGCAGGGAATATCGCGGTGATCCACGCGGTGCCCGCGGGGCAGTATGAGAAACCGTTACCGACAGTTTTTTTCTATCACGGTTATACCTCCTCGAAAGAAGTGTATGCCTATTTTGCTTATGCGTTGGCAAAAGCCGGGTTCCGTGCGGTACTGCCGGACTGTGAGATGCACGGCGAGCGTTTTGACGGCAACGAAGCGCGGCGGTTGGCACATTTTTGGGAGATCCTGAAGAGCAACGTCGATGAACTGCCCGCGCTCAAGGCGCATTTTGAACAACGTGGGCTGATCGCCGAGCAGCGTGCTGGTGTGGCCGGTGCTTCGATGGGGGCTATGACGACTTTGGGCGCGTTCACACGTTATCCTTGGATCAAGGCTGCCGCCAGCCTGATGGGTTCCGGCTATTTCTCTTCACTGGCCCAGACGCTGTATCCCCCTTTGGATGATCAAGGCCAGCCGCTGGACGAAGCCACCTTTGCAGCACGTATCGCGCCGCTGGCAGATTATGGCGTCGACCATCATTGGGATCGCCTTGCCGGGCGGCCGCTGTTGCTCTGGCACGGTGAGGCGGATGATGTGGTGCCGGCTGCGGAAAGTGAGCGTTTGGCCAGCGAACTGCGCCTGCGCGGGTTGAGCCAGCGATTAAGCTATCTTACCGAAGCGGGCGTTCGGCATCGCATTACGCCCGGTGCGCTGGCTGCCACGGTCACCTTTTTCCAGCGCTCGCTGTAAACTCGCCCCGAAAGAGGGGCAATATGGCTTTTTCCACGGGGAAATCCGGCTATTTGCCCGTGGGTTGCAATAAATCCCACTCTGTCCTTGAGTTTCCCACCCTGCGCCAGTATGATTACGCGTCATTTTTCAGCCGCACACATACACACGTTCCTTGCTTCCATGGGCCGCGGTTGACCCTGACAGGAGGCTGAATAATCCGTAAGGAGCAATTCGATGCGTCATTACGAAATCGTTTTTATGGTCCATCCTGACCAAAGCGAACAGGTTCCGGGCATGATCGAGCGTTACAGTGCTACCATCACTAACGCGCAAGGTCAGATTCACCGTCTGGAAGACTGGGGCCGCCGTCAGCTGGCTTATCCGATCAACAAACTGCACAAAGCTCACTACGTTCTGCTGAACGTTGAAGCTCCGCAGGAAGCGATCGATGAGCTGGAAACTAACTTCCGCTTCAACGACGCCGTTATCCGCAGCATGGTTATGCGCGTTAAGCACGCGGTAACCGAAGCATCTCCAATGGTTAAAGCGAAAGACGAACGCCGTGGCGATCGCCGCGATGATTTCGCTAGCGAAACCGCTGATGATGATGCTGGGGATTCTGAAGAGTAATTGCCGCCGTGACGGCTAATCGTCTGGTGTTGTCTGGCACAGTGTGCAAGACGCCGGTGCGAAAAGTGAGTCCTTCCGGAATACCTCATTGCCAGTTTGTGCTTGAGCATCGCTCAGCGCAGGTAGAGGCCGGATTTAGCAGACAAGCCTGGTGCAGAATGCCCGTGGTTGTCAGCGGACAACAGTCACAAGCTTTAACTCAAAGATTAACGGTCGGCAGTCAGGTTACCGTGCAAGGCTTCGTTAGCTGCCATCAAGGGCGCAACGGGCTGAACAAATTGGTCCTGCATGCCGAGCAGATTGAATTGATAGATTCTGGAGACTAGCCAAATGGCACGTTATTTCCGTCGTCGCAAGTTCTGCCGTTTCACAGCGGAAGGCGTTCAAGAGATTGACTATAAAGACATCGCTACGCTGAAAAACTACATCACTGAAAGTGGTAAAATTGTCCCGAGCCGTATCACCGGTACTCGTGCAAAATATCAGCGCCAGCTGGCCCGTGCTATCAAGCGCGCGCGCTACCTGTCTTTGTTGCCGTACACTGATCGTCATCAGTAATCGGCCACTGTCCATTAACGACTTTGAGAGGATAAGGTAATGCAAGTTATTCTGCTTGATAAAGTAGCAAACCTGGGCAGCCTGGGTGATCAAGTTAGCGTTAAAGCGGGTTATGCCCGTAACTTCCTGGTACCACAGGGCAAAGCTGTTCCTGCTACCAAGAAAAACGTAGAGTTCTTCGAAGCACGCCGTGCTGAACTGGAAGCCAAACTGGCTGACGTTCTGGCTGCTGCTGAAGCTCGCGCAACCAAGATCAACGAACTGGGTTCAGTCACCATCGCGTCTAAATCAGGCGACGAAGGTAAACTGTTCGGCTCTATCGGCACCCGCGACATCGCTGACGCAGTGACTGCGGCAGGCGTTGAAGTTGCCAAGAGCGAAGTTCGTCTGCCGAACGGCGTTCTGCGTACCACTGGTGAGCACGAAGTGCACTTCCAGGTACACAGCGACGTGTTCGCACAGCTGAATGTAGTGGTGGTTGCAGAAGCTTAATCGCGACTGCCTGCCAAGTTAAAACGCCAGCCTCGTGCTGGCGTTTTGCTTTTCTGCGCCCGGTAAAACGCGTTACTCTGTGCCATCTGTTGGCAAGGAGAAGCGCAAAATGGCAGAAATCAACCTACAGCGAGTTTATGATTTTAGCGCTCCGGCACCGGAGTATTGCTACCTGATCGACCGGCTGTGGCCACGCGGCGTCAGTAAAGAAAGGTTGGAGGGCGTGGTCTGGCTGAAACAGGTGGCACCGGATAATGCATTACGCCAGTGGTTTCACCAGCATACCGACCAGTGGGATGAGTTTGAGCAACGTTACCGTCAGCAACTGGCGGAAAACGACGCCTGGCAGCCGCTGGTGGCGTTATTACGGCAAGGTGAACCCTTGACGCTGCTGTATGGCAGCAAAGACACACAGCACAACCAGGGCGTTGTACTGCGTGATTTTCTGTTGGAGCAGATTAACGGCTAGCGGAGACGGCGGTAGCTGCCATCGGCCTGGCGGCGGAACAGGACTTCGCTGTTATCGGTTGCCGTAACGGACAGCGCGATAATCACGCCGTTGGCACCACGTTCGATACGCACTTCCTGCCCGGCTTTGAGATTGCTGAGCGGTTTGTCGCTACCTTCTACCTGCGCCATGGCAAACACGTCACTCACCGGCAGGCTGTTGTCGCGGAACAGCTGCGCCAAGGTTTGGCCTGCCTGGATCTGATAGCGTTGCCAGTTGTCGTTTGCAGGCTGAGCCGCCGTTCGCTGCGGATTATTGCCCATCAGCTCCGCCTGTAGCGGTATGCTGTTTTCCTGCTGAGTCACCGGGAACTGGCGTGAGGCGCTATCGTCGGAATACGGCCATAGCAAGGAGAGCAGCAGGATGGTGCCAAAAACGATCACCCAGCGGCGGTGAAAATAGGGCAGTGGCTCCATCCAGTGGAAACTGTCCGGCAGATGCCACACCTTCAGCCACAGGGCTTTGAGCTGCTGCCCCTTGCCGTTTGGCGCGGGTGGCTGCAAGTCCGTCTCTTCTGGCGTTTCCGGGAGCTCTGTCTTTGGTGCCGTGCTGGGTTTCAGCCGCTGGCTCAGATTCAGCCAGGTGCGCAGCAGCGGCTGGTAGACTCGGGTGGTTTTCCTTCTCCTGGGCGCGATTCTGCCCATGGTGACCTCTCTTCAACTGCGTAAAAATGCCACTGTACAAAATGGTTTACTGTTAATGCCAGTATACCCTTCAAAGCGATTGATATAATAGCCCGCTAATGGTTTGCAGTGGAGGGTTGCTAAGGGCTAGACAACCTTGAATGTTAACAGAAAGTGATTGTTTCTTTTTCTACGACAAAAGTCATCATTCTCTACACAAGATTTTACCCGGCTTGGCGGCGCTGTTATGCTGCGCTTTCGACTTTTTAGAGACTAAAGGAAAAATCCCAATGACAACCCCTTCTTTTGATAGCGTTGAAGCGCAAGCAAGTTACGGGATTGGTTTACAGGTTGGCCAGCAGTTGCAAGAATCTGGGCTTGAAGGTTTACAACCGGAAGCTTTGCTGGCGGGCTTGAGTGATGCGCTTGAAGGGAATGCCCCGGCGGTTCCGGTCGATGTGGTGCATCGTGCACTGCGTGAGATCCACGAACGTGCGGATGCGGTGCGTCGCGATCGCCAACAGGCGATGGCCGTTGAAGGCCAGCAGTTCCTGGAAGATAACGCCAAGCGTGATGATGTGACGTTAACCGAGTCTGGCCTGCAGTTCTCCGTGTTGGAACAGGGTAATGGCCCGATCCCATCCCGCCAGGATCGCGTGCGTGTGCATTACACCGGCCGCCTGATTAATGGTGACGTGTTTGACAGCTCCGTTGAGCGCGGTCAGCCAGCAGAGTTCCCAGTTAGCGGCGTGATCCCAGGCTGGATCGAAGCGCTGACTCTGATGCCGGTTGGTTCCAAATGGCAGCTGTATATTCCACACGAACTGGCCTACGGCGAGCGTGGTGCGGGTGCATCCATCCCGCCATTCAGCGCGCTGGTGTTTGAGGTTGAGTTGCTGGAAATCCTGTAATTCATGCCTGATAACAGGGCGCCATTCACGGCGCCCTGCTCGTTTTACTTCTGCAATAAATCAATCTTGTAAACGGCAAAGCCGAGGTTGTCGCTACCTGCCGACGTCATCGGGTACTGCGCATTCTCTTTGATAAATGCGCTGGCTTTCTCACTGGGTGAGGTTTCAAAGCGGATATCCAGCGGCTGCGCGCTGCGCAATGCTGCCAAACGCCAGTTATTGTCCGCCTGTGGGTGTACCGCGCCGTGCTTCTGGGTTTCTGCACTGATATAGGCTGCCAGTATTGAGCGGTTTTCATCCGGTGAAGCAAAGGCGATATGGCGATCGCCGGTGCCGGCAAACTTGCCACCGTAGGCGCGATAGTTATTGGTCGCCACCAGGAAGGTTGCCTGCGGATCGATCGGTTTACCCTTGAAGGTCAGTTGTTTGATGCGTTCCGCTTTATCATTAATCAGCGCGCACTCACCGTCGTAGCGGGCGGGTTGGCTGACGTCGATCTGGTAGTTTACGCCGTCAATGACATCGAAATTGTAGGTGCGGAAACCGTCCCAGTTAATCAGCGCCTGCGGCTTGCTGCTATTGATATCGATCAGATTGAATTGCCCAGCGGAACATTCCAGCCACTCTTTGACCTCCTTGCCGCTGGCTTTCACCACCGCTAAGGTATTCGGGTAGAGATAAAGATCGGCGGCGTTGCGGAAGGTCAACTGGCCTTTTTCCACTTCGACAAAGCTGGCGGGATCGTTCTTGCGGCCACCCACTTTAAACGGCGCAGCGGCGGAAAGCACCGGCAGATCCGCCAGATCCGGGTCACCTTGAATGTAGTGTTCGACGTAGGCTTTTTGCGCATTATTGACGATCTGTACCGTCGGATCATCCTGTACTAACGCCAGATAGCTGTACATATTGCCGTCGGATTTGCCGATCGGCTTACTGACAAACTCGCGCGTTGCCTTATGATCCTGCTCTAAGACTTTCACTAGACTGGCATCTTCTGCCACCAGTGACTTTTTGTTTTCTTTATCGTAGATCGGCCGTGCTTCTGCCTGGGCGGCAGTGACTTTCCAACTGCCGCTGTCGTTGTTCAGTTGCAGATCCACCACGCCAAGGTGATCACCCCACTGGCCCGGCATCACCGCTGGCACGCCGTTCAGCAGGCCTTTATCAATGTCTGCGCCTTGAATGTTGGCGAAATCTTGGCTCGGGAATACCGCATGGGCATGGCCAAACATGATGGCGTCGATACCCGGTACCTGGCTGAGGTAGTACACCGAGTTTTCTGCCAGCGCTTTGTACGGCTCGCTGGAAAGGCCGGAGTGAGGAATGGCGACCACCAGATCGGCCCCTTGCTGACGCATCTCAGGCACATAGCGTTTGGCGGTTTCGGTGATGTCGTTGACGGTAACCTTGCCATGCAGATTCACTTTATCCCAGCTTAAGATTTGCGGCGGTACAAAGCCGATATAGCCGATGCGTAGAGTATGGGCTTTGCCGTCACGGTCTTTGACCGGCGTATCGACAATAATGTAAGGGGTGAACAACGGTTTTTGTGTTGTTGCATCAATGACGTTGGCGTTAACGTAGGGGAATTTGGCACCGGCAAGGGCGTTTTTCAGGTAGTCGAGGCCGTAGTTGAACTCGTGGTTACCGATATTGCCCACCACATAGTCCAGCGTATTCATGGCCTTATAAACCGGGTGAATATCGCCGGGTTTTAATCCCTTTGCTGCCATGTAATCGGCCAGCGGGCTGCCTTGAATCAGATCGCCGTTATCCACCAGCACGCTGTTGGTGACCTGCTGCCGTGCCTGCTGGATCAGGTTGGCGGTGCGCACCAGGCCGAATTTATCGGTTGGTTTATCCTTGTAATAGTCGTAGTCCATCATATTGCTGTGCAGGTCGCTGGTTTCCAGCACCCGCAGATCCACCGTTGCGGCCTGCGCTGAGGCGCACACCAGCAGAGCAAGGGCAGATAATCTCAGTGGACGTTTTATCATTGGTTGTCTCCATTCCATTAATATTCGAGAGGTATCGCAAAGGGATATGTAATTATCATTGGGTGTATCACCAAACTGTGAAGTTTGGCAGAAAATTGCCGAATGTAACGTGGCGAAGTGCAAAGTTGTGATGAACAAGACTTGAGGAAATACCGTAAGTTAAGGGGTTGAGATGGCTATTCCACGGAAAAAAAACTAGGCTGCTAGCTGTAGCAAGGGGACATTTCCCAAGAAACTAAGCTCCAGAGGTGAATGATGTTAGAGCAAATTTGCCAGTTGTCCCGCGAGGCGGGGGCGGCGATCATGGCGGTGTATAACGGTGAACAACCGCTTGATGTTACACAAAAAAAAGATGATTCCCCGGTTACCGCTGCCGATCTGGCTGCGCATCATATTATCCAACGGGGCTTGGCTGCGCTGACGCCGGGCATACCGCTGCTGTCGGAAGAGGATCCACCAACCTGGGAAGTGCGCCGCAATTGGACGCGCTACTGGCTGGTTGATCCCCTCGACGGAACTAAAGAGTTCCTACACCGTAACGGCGAGTTCACGGTCAATATTGCCCTGATCGAAGAGGGGGAAGCGGTGATGGGCGTGGTTTATGCGCCAGCAATCGATGTTTTGTATCTGGCCGAACGCGGTAAAGCCTGGAAGGAAGAGGGCGGCCAACGCCGCGCGATCGGCGTCAGCAATGCTCATCCGCCTTTGGTGGTGGTCAGCCGTTCCCATAGCGACGATGAATTGAAGGATTACCTACATCAGTTAGGTGAACATCAAACGGTTAGCGTGGGCTCTTCATTGAAGTTCTGTCTGGTGGCAGAGGGGAAAGCGCAGCTTTATCCACGCTTCGGGCCAACCAATATCTGGGATACTGCCGCAGGGCATGCGGTCGCGGTGGCCGCCGGGGCGAAAATCCACGACTGGCAGGGTAAGCCACTGCTATATACTCCGCGTGAATCTTTTCTCAACCCCGGTTTTCGGGTTTCGCTATTTTAGAAAAGCCCCGCCAACGAACATGGCGGGGTTACCTATTCGCTATTTCAGCAACTGATGCAGCAGCGCCATCACCTGTTGCACTTCTTGCGGCGTTAATGCGCCATCTTTGGCAAACTGGATCTTACCTTCTTGGTCCAGTACCACTATCGCAGAACCCTTCGGCTGCAGATCCCAGGCTTTTTTGACGATGCCATTGCTGTCGACAATGAACTGCGACCAAGGGAAGGTTTTCTTGCTGTCTTCAATGCTGTTGCGCACAAACATGGCGGTGCCGATGATGGCATCGTCGGTATTGACGATCGTGGTGGTCTGGTAACGATCGTGCGGCAGTTTCGCTGCCTTAATAGCTTCAATCAGCGGATCGTTCAGATCCTTGGCGGAGGTACGGCCAGCAATATGCTGGACGACACGCACTTTTCCGCTCAGCTGCGCGCTATTCCAGCTTTTATAGCTAAACTTATCATTATCGTAATCCAACTCTCCTTTGTCGCTGACGCCGATAGGGGCGACGCGCTGTTGGAGTTGGAAATTGTGTGCCGAGGCCAGCATTGGGGCCAACAGCAGCGCTATCATCAGCAGGCTACTCTTTTTCATGCATTCTCCTGAAAGGGGAAATTATTATTAAATGATACGCAGGTGCCTAAAGCATAGGTGGTCATCAGAGGTCTGTCCTGTTAGCCGGATCGCAGTTTTCCCTTCTGGTTGTAATCATGCGGTTTTTGAAGGGTTATACTGATAAATTAAAAAATCATTCTATACAATTCTGTCAAAAAGTGTAAAGCCAGTGTAGAAAACCAGGCAGAGTTGAACGAAGTAGTCTTTACTCAGTCTATTAGATAGCAATCAAGTCGCGTTCCGAATTTCGAGGCTGCCGCTTTGGCGGCCCGCTGAACGTATTGCTCCAACGGGAGGAGAGTAAAACAATGAGAATCTTCCAGCGTTATAATCCACTGACGGTGGCGAAGTATGTAAAAACCCTGTTCCGAGGGCGGCTGTACATCAAAGATGTAGGGGCATTCGAATTCGATAAAGGCAAAATCCTGATACCGAAGGTGCGTGACAAACGCCACTTCAGCGTGATGTCAGAGGTCAACCGGCAGGTGTTGCTGTTGCAAGCCGAAATGGGTTGATTGCTATACCCGTCGTCTTTCAAGCCGCAGCGTTGTTGACTGCACTCGTTCACCCAGTCACTTAACGGAGTGAGCTTCTGGTGGCTCACGAGTTTGTCGCCTAGCTGCAACTTGAAATCCATAGGGTATAGGGGAGTTGAATCTGTAAACAATTGCGGCCCCAAACGGGGCCGCTGATGTTTCTGGAGCTAGGCGTTTATGCCTGAAGGGATTCATCCGGGGTTTTTGGCAACAGGCTGGTCGGTTTGTCGCTCAGGCGCGTAACCAGCAACTGGTCAATCTTGTAGCTATCAATATCCACTACTTCAAACTTGTAGCCAGCATACTTGACGAAATCGGTACGTTTCGGGATTTTACGCAGCATATACATCATAAACCCGCCGATGGTTTCATAGTTACCGGCCTGCGGGAACTCATCAATGTGCAGCACGCGCATCACATCTTCAATCGGCGTACCGCCTTCAATCAGCCAGGAGCTTTCGTCACGCGCCACAATCTGTTCTTCCTGCCCTTGGCCCACCAGATCGCCCATCAGCGTGGTCATCACATCATTCAGGGTAATGATCCCGACCACCAGCGCGTATTCGTTGAGGATCACCGCAAAGTCTTCACCCGCAGTTTTAAAGCTTTCCAGCGCTTCTGACAGGGTTAACGTATCGGGCACGATCAACGCCGAGCGGATCTGCACGCCGCTGCTCAGCACCAGGCTCTGGTTGCCCAGCACGCGGTTCAGCAAGTCTTTGGAGTCAACATAGCCGACCACCTGATCGATGTTGCCGTCGCAAACCAGGAATTTGGAGTGCGGATGGGTGGAAATCTTCTCTTTGATACTGTCTTCGCTTTCGCGCAGATCGAAGTAGATCACGCTTTCACGGGAGGTCATCGACGAAGGCACCGTGCGTGATTCCAGTTCGAACACGTTTTCAATCAGCTCATGTTCCTGTTTGCGCAACACCCCGGCCAGCGCACCGGCTTCTACCACCGCATAAATATCGTCGGAGGTAATGTCGTCTTTACGCACCATCGGCAGTTTGAACAGGCGGAAGATCAGGTTGGCCATGCCGTTAAAGAACCACACCAGTGGCCGGCAGATCGTGATCGAGAAACGCATCGGGTTGATGATCCGGACGGCAACCGTCTCTGGTGCAATCATACCGATGCGCTTCGGGGTTAAATCCGCGAACAGAATGAACATACTGGTCACCAGCACAAACGAACACATGAAGCTGATTTGCTCCGACAGTTCAGGTGACAGGAAACGATCGAATAACACTTTAAAAGAGGGGGAGAAAGCCGCATCACCGACGATACCGCCCAGGATGGCCACGGCGTTAAGGCCGATTTGTACCACGGTAAAGAACAGGCCCGGCGTTTCTTGCAGTTTAAGCACTCTGGCGGCATTGACGTTACCTTCGTCAGCCATCAGTTTCAGTTTGATCTTGCGTGACGCGGCCAGAGAAATTTCCGAAAGCGAGAAAAATGCGCTCACCGCAATCAGAAAAAGAATCAGTAAAATACTGTTTAACATAGTCTATCCATTCGTGCCGACGGGATGGCGGCGCTCTTTCGGAGGGGGTATATATTGTGAAAAAAGTAATGATAACAACCAGAAGGGAAGCTATCAGGCTGCAAACGCAGCCTGCATAGTATAGCAGTAGCCCTGTGAGGGCCGCCAGCGGTTAAAAATTTACCGCTGGTCAACGGGTTAACCCTGCGGCGGCAGACAGACTCCGATCCCGCCCAGGCCGCAATAGCCACCAGGGTTCTTGTGCAGATACTGCTGGTGCTCGTCCTCGGCGTAATAAAATGGCCGCGCGGCAGCGATTTCGGTGGTGATGGTGCGTTTATCATTCGCTTCATTCATCGCCTGCTGGAAGCGTTGCAGGCTGTGTTGCGCTTCTGCCTGCTGCTCGGGCGATAAAAAGTAGATAGCAGAACGATACTGTGTACCGATATCTCCGCCCTGACGCATCCCCTGCGCGGGATCGTGGTTTTCCCAGAATATCTGTAGCAGATGTTTATAGCTGGTAACTTGCGGATCAAACACCACGCGCACCACTTCGGCATGGCCGGTCTGGCCGCTGCACACCTCGCGATAGGTTGGGTTTGGCGTGTACCCACCGCTGTAACCGGCTGCGGTGCTGTAAACCCCCGCTTGTTGCCAGTACAGGCGTTCGACACCCCAGAAGCAACCCATGCCGAAGATCGCGATTTCCATCCCTTCAGGCACTGCCGTCATGGAGTGGCCGGTCACCTCGTTGAGGGTTGCCACCGGCATGGGCGTGGTACGGCCAGGTAACGCATTGGCCTGATCGATAGTTTGAGACTTATCAAGGAATTGCACCACGGTTTACTCCTGTAGTTGCAGTAAGAATTGACCTAATAGAGGCGTGTGTCAGTTGTAACTGGCAACTTCTTTGCCCACAATAAGTCTTATGTTGTGTTTATGTATAAGCTTAACGCAGTATTTTGAGCGCAAAAAGCCAAGAATGCGTCTTGTTTTCGGTAACAGAAGATGCCGGGCTCCAGAGCAAAGGTATTGGCAGGAAATAAAATAAACTAAGGAGAACGTGTGCCACGATACCCGGTCCTTTGCGTTTTATGTGCGCTGTTCGCTGCGCCATCGGTGCTTGCGGCGAATCTGCGGCTACAGGTTCAAGGCCTGAGTGGGGATTTGGATAGAAACGTTCGCGTGCGGCTTTCGGGGATCACGCCGGAAGAGGTGAGCGCTGAAGGGCGTTTTCGCGCACGGGTGGACGCTGCTATTCGTCAGGGCTTACGACCGTTGGGATACTATGAGCCGACGATTGAGTTTACGCTGGACGATCGCCCGACGCTTTCGCGCCCGGTGCTGTACGCCAAGGTCAACCCCGGTGAGCCGGTGCGGATTGCTGGAGCGAATATCAACCTGGAAGGCGGCGCGCGAACTGATGAAGACTACCTCACGCTGGTCAAAACCAGCCGCCCGACCCTGGGTGAAATCCTTAACCACGGTGAATACGACAGCTTTAAGAACTCACTGACCGGGCTGGCGCTGCGTAAAGGCTACTTCGATGCCAACATGGCCAAGAGCCAGCTTGGTGTTGCGCAGGAACTGCATAAGGCATTTTGGGACATCGACTTTGACAGTGGCGATCGTTACCGCTTTGGCAAGGTGAAGTTCCAGGGATCGCAAATCCGCGAAGACTATCTGCAAAATCTGGTGCCCTTTCATCAGGGAGACTATTACGACTCGAGCGATCTGGCTGAGCTGAACCGTCGTTTATCTGCCACTAACTGGTTTAACTCGGTGGTGGTGTCTCCTGATTTTCACGATGCCAAAGAGAACAAGATTTTGCCGCTAGATGCGCTGGTCACGCCACGCAACAGCAATATTATGGAGTTGGGCGGCGGTTTCTCTACCGACATCGGCCCGCGAGTGAGAGGGACCTGGCGCAAGCCCTGGCTGAACGAGCGCGGCCAGAGCCTGACCACCAGTGCCAGTATTTCGGCACCGGAGCAACAGCTGGATTTGACCTATCGCATTCCCTTGCTGAGAAGCCCTCTTGAGCAGTATTACCTGCTGCAAGGCGGTTTCAAGCGTACCGATCTGAATGATACCAAATCTGACAGTACCAAAATGGTGGTTTCACGTAACTGGGATCTCTCCAGCGGCTGGCAGCGAGCGTTAACGATGAGCTGGCGTTTGGACCACTTTACCCAAGGCTTGGTCACCGACACCACCATGCTGCTTTATCCCGGTGCCACCATTAACCGCACGCGCGTGCGCGGTGGCCTGATGCCGGTCTGGGGGGACAGCCAACGTTATTCGATAGATGTTTCAGACACCACTTGGGGCTCTGACGTCGATTTTGCGCTGTTGCAGGCACAAAACGTCTGGATCCGCACCTTGGCAGAAAAACACCGTTTTGTGACCCGTGCTCAGGTGGGATGGATTGAAACCAACAACTTCGACAGAATACCGCCGGATCTGCGTTTCTTCGCCGGTGGCGATCGCAGTATTCGTGGTTACAAATTCCAGGGTGTTTCTCCGCGTGATGACAGTGGCAAACTGACCGGCGCCTCTAAAATGCTGACCGGTTCGTTGGAATATCAATACAACGTGACCGGCCGCTGGTGGGGTGCGATGTTTGTTGACTCGGGGGAAGCGGTGAATGATATCAGACAGCGGGATATTAAAACCGGTGCGGGCGTTGGCGTGCGCTGGCAGTCACCGGTTGGGCCGGTGAAATTGGATATCGCTGCACCGATTGGGGATCAAGAAACCCACGGCGTACAGTTTTATATCGGCTTGGGGCCTGAACTATGAGTCTGGTGAAAAAGATTTGTCTGGGGTTCCTGATCCTGTTGCTTCTGCTGCTGGGAACGCTGGCGTTTTTGCTGGGTACCACTACTGGCTTGCATATGGTGATCAACGGCGCAGTACGTTGGGTTCCGCGGCTGGAAATTGCCGCCGTCAGCGGTGGCTGGCGTGATTTGACGCTGAAAGGCGTGAAATACCAGATGCCAGGGGTCGCGGTTAACGCCGGGCAGTTCCATCTGTCGCTCGATCTCTCCTGCCTGAAACACAGCTCATTGTGTATCAATGCGTTGACTGCGCAAGATGTGGATGTGGTGGTGAAAACCGCCGAAATGCCGCCATCTGCTCCGGTGACGGAAACCAGTGAGCCGCTCACCAACCTCAGCACGCCGTACCCGATCGCGTTACGTCTGTTGGCGTTGAATAACGTCAAGGTCAGCGTGGACGATACCGCTATTTCGCTCGGGGAGTTCCGCACTGGTGCTCAGTGGCAGCAGCGTGCATTAACGTTGCAACCCACCTCAATCCGCGCTTTGTTGATCGCTTTGCCAAAAACGCCGGTACTTACCGCTGACGAGGTAGCGAAGAAGGCGGAAGCAACGGCCGCAGAAAAACCGCTGGCTGAAACGCTGCAAGCGTTGTTCAGCAAGCCGCTGTTGCCGGATTTGCCGGAAATCCACCTGCCGCTTGATATCACCGTCCAACAAATCAGCGGTGAACAGCTGCGTTTGACCGGCGATAACGACGTATCGATCACTAGCCTGTTGCTGCAACTCAGTACTCAGGATCAGCACATTCAGCTCGACAGTTTTGTCGTGAAATCGCCACAGGGTTCGCTTTCAGCCAAAGGCCAGGCGACGCTGACCGGCAACTGGCCAGTAGAAATGACGATCAACAGTGCGCTGAACATCGATCCGCTGAAAGGCGAAAAGGTGAAGCTGAACATCGGTGGTGCGCTGCGTGAAGAGCTGAAACTGGCGCTGAATCTCTCCGGCCCGGTGAGTGCGCAGCTCGATGCGCAAACCCAACTGGCACAAGCCGGGTTACCGTTGGCCTTGACGTTGCAAAGCAAGCGGTTGAAATGGCCGTTGACCGGCGAGGCACAGTATCAGGTCAACGATCTGCGCCTGCGCCTCAACGGCAAAGCCGCTGATTATGCGCTATCGACGCGCGCCAATTTCCAGGGCCAGGACCTGCCACCGGCGGCTATCACGCTGGATGGTAAAGGCAATCTGGCACAGTTCCGGCTCGAACGCCTGCGCGTGGCGGCGCTACAGGGCAATACCGATCTCACCGCGCTGGTGGACTGGAGCAAGGCAATAAGCTGGACTTCTCAACTGACGCTCAGCGGTATCAACACCGCCAAACAATGGCCGGAGTGGCCAGCACGGTTAGAGGGCAAAATCACCACCCGTGGCAGTTTGCACGGCGGCAGTTGGCAACTTCAGGTGCCGGTATTGCAGCTTGATGGCAATGTGAAGCAAAACAAAGTCTCGGCCCGTGGCACACTCAGTGGCAATGCGGCCGGGCAGTGGCGAATTCCCGGTATCGAACTGGCGCTGGGGCGCAATACGCTCAGTGCCAAAGGCCAGCTAGACGAGAAAAACTGGAATCTGGATGCCAATATCGATGCACCGCGTCTGGATGGTGCCTTGCCAGGGTTGGGAGGAACGGTCAGAGGCCAACTCAAGCTGCGTGGCAACTTGCAGGCACCGCAGTTGCTGGCGGATCTGACGGCGCTTGGCCTGCAATGGCAGGCGCTGCACATCAACCGGGTGAAAGTGGACGGCGATGTGCGTTCGGCTGACCAGATCCAGGGGCAGTTAACCGTGCGGGTGGAACAACTGAAGCAGGATGCATTACAGGTCAATCTGCTGACGCTGGATGCGCGCGGCAGCGAGCGCCAACACCAGCTGCAATTGAATATTGAGGGTAAGCCGGTTTCCGGGCAACTTCAGCTTAGCGGTAGTTTCGATCGTCAGCAGCAGCGTTGGCGCGGCGAGCTCAACAATACCCGCTTCGACACGCCGGTAGGTGAATGGCGTTTGACCCGCTCCATCGCGCTGGATTACCTGAATGCGCAGCAGAGAGTCAGCGTTGGGCCGCACTGTTGGCAGAACCCCAATGCTGAGCTGTGCGTGCCGAGAACCATTGAAGCCGGAGCCAGTGGCCAGGCCAGCGTAGTGCTCAACCGTTTTGATCTGGCGATGATTAAACCGTTCCTCGGCCCAGACACGGCGATGAGCGGCGTATTCAGCGGCCGGGCGGATGTCAGTTGGCAACCGGGCGGTGCGTTACCACAGGCGCGAGTCTCGCTGGTGGGTAACAGCGTGAAAGTGGTGCAGCAGATGCAGGGCAGCGCGCTGCCGATCGCGTTTGAGACGCTCAATCTCAACGCGGGGATGAACAATGGCCGCGTGCAGGCTGACTGGCTGATCAAGCTGGTCAACAATGGGCAGTTCAACGGTAACATTCAGATCACCGATCCGCAGGTGCGCCGTAATATCAGCGGCAATGTGAACATCACCAATATCTCCATGGCTTTACTGAAGCCGATGCTGACGCAGGGCGAGAAAGCCTCGGGGATGCTGAATGCCAATCTGCAGTTGGGTGGCAGCGCGCAGAGGCCGCTGGTATTTGGCCGCTTGGCGCTGGATAAGGCGATGATCACCGGCCACTGGATGCCGTTTGATATGACCGAAGGCCGCCTGGCGGTGAATTTCAACGGGATGACTTCAACGTTGGAAGGTTTGCTCAGCACTACCCATGGGCAACTGAACTTGGCGGGTGATGCTGACTGGCATGATATCAATGCCTGGCGCGCGCGCATCGCGGCTAAAGGTAATCAGCTACGGGTAACGATACCGCCAATGGTGCGGATTGATGTTTCACCGGATCTGGTGTTTGAAGCCACGCCGCAGCTGTTCGCACTTAACGGTTCGGTTGATATTCCTTGGGCGCGTATCACGGTGCAGGAACTGCCGGAAAGTGCGGTAGGTATCTCCCGTGATGAAGTGATGCTCAATAACCGGTTGGAACCGATTAAACCGGCTACGGCGGGGATCCCGATCAACAGTAATCTGATGGTGCGCATCGGCAACGACGTGCGGTTGGATGCCTTCGGCCTGAAAGCCGTGTTGCGCGGCAATCTGAGGGTGATACAGGACCAGAATGGTCTGGGGCTGAACGGGCATATTGATATCCCATCGGGGCGCTTCCACGCTTACGGGCAGGATTTGATCGTGCGCAAAGGCCAGTTGCTGTTCTCTGGCCCACCCGACCAGCCATTGTTGAATATCGAAGCGGTGCGTAACCCGGATGCCACCCAGGATGGCGTCACCGCCGGGGTGCGAGTGACCGGCATGGCCGATGCGCCAAGGCTGGAGGTGTTCTCTGACCCGACGTTATCGCAGCAAGAAGCGCTGTCTTACCTGTTGCGCGGCCAGGGTTTGGGGGCAACCGGTGCTGATGGCAACGCCATGACCTCAATGTTAATTGGTATGGGGGTTGCACAAAGTGGTCAACTTGTGGGTAAAATCGGCGAGGCGTTTGGCGTAAGTAATTTGGCCCTTGATACCGAGGGAGTTGGTGACAGCTCTCAGGTAGTGGTGAGCGGCTATGTCCTCCCCGGCTTACAAGTAAAATATGGGGTGGGGATATTCGACTCGCTGGCCACGCTGACGTTGCGATACCGCCTGATGCCTAGGCTGTATCTGGAAGCGGTGTCTGGCATTGACCAAGCACTGGATGTGCTCTATCAGTTTGAGTTTTAAGCTATGCGAATCATTGTTTACGGCAGTTTACGACGCAAGCAGGGGAACAGCCATTGGATGACTAACGCCCAATGGTTGGGTGATCATGAGCTTGATGGTTATCAGATTTATAATCTGGGCCATTACCCGGCTGCAATCCCTGGAGAGGGCACGGTACATTGCGAAGTGTATCGTATTAACTCATCGATTCTGGCAGAGCTGGACGAATTGAAAAGTAATACCAGGGACTATAAGCGCGAACTGATTCAGACACCTTATGGAAGTGCGTGGATCTACCTGTATAAGCACAGCGTAGAGGGTTTTCCGCGGATTGAGTGTGGTGACTGGCTGAAGCGCCTAGACTAAAAGCAGTAAAAAAAACGCCGCTCAATGAGCGGCGTTCTTCATCTGAACGGGCAAGAATTACTTCTTGGCGCGTTCGAAAGAGGCAACGATTTCAGCTTTAGCGGCAGCAGCATCAGCCCAGCCGTCCACTTTCACCCATTTGCCTTTTTCCAGATCTTTGTAGTGCTCAAAGAAGTGAGTGATCTGTGCTTTCAGCAGTTCTGGCAGATCGTTCACGTCTTTCACGTGATCGTATTCTTTGGTCAGCTTGCTGTGCGGTACGGCAACCAGTTTCGCATCTTCACCGGCTTCGTCAGTCATTTTCAGCACGCCAACCGGACGGCAGCGGATCACTGAGCCAGGTTGCAGCGGATATGGCGTTGGCACCAGCACGTCAACCGGGTCACCGTCCAGGGATAGAGTATGGTTGATGTAACCGTAGTTGCACGGATAGAACATCGCAGTGGACATGAAACGGTCAACGAACAGCGCGCCGGTGTCTTTGTCGATTTCATATTTGATCGGATCGGCGTTAGCCGGGATTTCGATAACTACGTAGATGTCTTCCGGCAGGTCTTTGCCAGCAGGGACCAGATTCAAGCTCATGTCGGTTTCCTTTAATCAAACCAGAAATGGAGTGGTGGCTAATTATAGCCAAAACACTGTTAAAGTACTGCGATTTTTCAGACACAACGGCGTTCTATTCGCTTCGCCGGTTAAGCCGCAAAGGCATCATTTGGTCTGTGTATGAGGGGGTTATCTCTGTTGCCAATGGTGTTAACAGGCCGCTCGCCACAGTGTCCCCCGCTGTCAAATACGCCAAGTATAGGTATATTAAGCACCCACAGAACCGATAAGGGAGTTTGGTCATGATTGATAGGTTGCAGCGCAGCGGAAAGAAAAGAAATTCGAACTTATATTACCACGTGCAATTACTGGCAGTGTCAGCCCTCTTGATGTGTAGCCAGGTCGTTAACGCCACGGCTCTCGGCCTGCCTCAAAACTACCATCAGGTTTCCGCGGATTTATACCGTTCTGCCCAGCCTGACTCCGCGCAAATGCAGGCGTTGGAGCAGAGCGGCATCAAAACGGTTCTCAACCTTCGTCAGTGGAATGATGATGGCAGCGAAGCGAAGGGAACACATCTGGTACTGCGCCGGGTGCCGATGAACGCTGCGGTTATCAATGATGACATCGTGGTCAGTGCGCTGCGGGAAATTCGCTTTGCCCAGAAGCCGATGCTGGTTCACTGCTGGCACGGCAGCGATCGTACCGGGCTGATTGTGGCGATGTATCGGTTGGTGTTTGAACATGCTGCTAAAGCGGATGTGCTGGCTGAATTGCGAAAACCAGAATACGGCTATCACGAAAGCTATTATGGCGGCATTGCGCGCTACCTGAGCGATGTTGATGTTAACCGGATACAACAGCGTGTTTTCAGCGCTCCGGCAAGCTGACAGCGGATGATACATAGGGTCAGAGATTTTGGTGGGCAAGGCAATGGATCCTGGCAGCAGTTATCTCGCTGCCAGGAAAACCGAAAAGGGCTTATTCGTCTGGGAACTCGGCGATAAAGCACTCTGCTTGTTCTACCATCGACTTAGTCCCCACGAAGAACGGGGCACGCTGGTGCAGTTTTTCCGGCACGATATCCAGAATGCGTCTTTTGCCGTCGCTGGCTTTGCCACCGGCCTGTTCAGCCAGGAGCGCCATCGGGTTGCATTCATACAGCAGGCGCAGCTTGCCTTGCGGGTGGCTGGCGGTGCTTGGATAAATGTAGATACCGCCTTTCAGCAGGTTACGGTGGAAGTCGGCAACCAGTGAACCGATATAGCGTGAGGTGTAAGGGCGCTGCGTCGCTTCATCCTGCTCTTGGCAGTATTTGATGTATTTTTTCACCCCGAGTGGGAACTTGATGTAGTTACCTTCGTTGATGGAATACATACAGGCTTTTTCCGGGTAGCGCACTTTCTCGTGAGAGAGACAGAACACCCCCAGAGACGGATCGTAAGTAAAGGCATGTACGCCATAACCGGTGGTGTACACCAGCATGGTGGATGAGCCGTACACTACGTAACCGGCAGCAACCTGAGCGCTGCCAGGCTGCAGGAAGTCTTCTTCGGTAACAGGAATACCGATCGGTGTGATACGGCGATAGATCGAGAAAATCGTACCGACTGAGACGTTGACATCAATGTTGGACGAACCGTCCAATGGATCCATCAGCACCACATACTTGCCATTTTCAGCCCGCTCGCCGTCGAATATGACGATATCGTCTTCTTCTTCAGAAGCGATACCCGCGACTTCACCGCGTGCTTTCAGTGCTGCTTTCAGTTTTTCGTTGGCGAACAGGTCCAGTTTCATCTGAACCTCGCCTTGGACGTTGGAAATGCCGCTGGTACCCAGAATATCAACCAAACCGGCCTTGTTGATATCACGGTGGATGATTTTGGCGCCCAGTTTAATTGCAGAAAGTAGTGCAGTCAGCTCGCCAGTGGCGTGAGAGAAGTCGTGCTGTTTCTCGACGATAAATTCGCCTAACGTTTTCATGACACAATCCCTGAATCTACGGATGGATAGCGGTTTGTTAACAAACCGCCAACGTTTATCGTCAGCCAGTGTAGCCCAAAGCATTACGCCATTCATAGGCAAATCCATTTCTTCTAGGCGATTCTGAGCGTTAGAATAAGCACTAAATCGATGCACTCAAATGAGAAACCTAATGCGCATACATATTCTTGGGATCTGCGGCACCTTTATGGGTGGGCTGGCAATGCTGGCGCGTTCGCTTGGACATGAGGTTACCGGCTCAGATGCCAACGTTTATCCTCCGATGAGCACGCTGCTGGAAAATCAGGGGATCGATCTGATCCAGGGTTACGATCCGGCACAGTTGGATCCTGTACCGGATCTGGTGATTATCGGCAACGCGATGACCCGTGGAAATCCTTGTGTGGAAGCGGTGTTGGAACGTGGCATTCCTTATGTTTCTGGTCCGCAGTGGTTGCACGATCAGGTGCTACGCGATCGTTGGGTGTTGGCGGTGGCCGGTACGCACGGTAAAACCACCACCGCCGGGATGGCGACCTGGATCCTGGAAGCCTGCGGCTATCAGCCGGGTTTTGTGATTGGTGGCGTGCCCGGTAACTTCGATGTTTCTGCCCGTCTCGGTGGCAGCCCGTTCTTTGTTATCGAGGCTGATGAATACGATTGTGCCTTCTTCGACAAACGCTCCAAGTTTGTGCATTACAGCCCGCGTACGCTGATCATGAACAATCTGGAATTCGATCATGCTGACATTTTTGACGATCTGAAAGCGATCCAGAAGCAGTTCCACCACCTGGTGCGCCTGGTACCGGGGAAAGGCAAAATCATTCTGCCGGACAATGACGCGCATCTGAAACAGGTGATGGCGATGGGATGCTGGAGTGAGCAGGAATTGGTCGGCGAAGAGGGGGCCTGGCGCGCGCACAAGTTGACCCCAGATGCCAGCCATTACGAGGTTTTCCTCAATGGCGATAAGGTCGGTGAGGTTAACTGGGCGCTAGTGGGTGAACACAATATGCATAATGGCCTGATGGCGATTGCGGCAACCCGTCACGTCGGCGTACAACCCGCCGATGCCTGCCGCGCGTTGGGTGATTTCATCAATGCTCGCCGTCGCCTGGAACTGCGTGGCGAAGCCAACGGCGTGACGGTCTATGATGATTTTGCCCATCATCCTACCGCTATTCTTGCCACGTTGGCCGCGCTGCGTGGCAAAGTGGGGGGCACCGCACGTATTCTGGCGGTATTGGAGCCCCGTTCCAACACCATGAAGATGGGGATCAGCAAAAACGATCTGGCCCCTTCGTTGGGGCGCGCTGATGAAGTGTTCCTGTTCCAGCCGCATCACATTCCTTGGCAGGTAGCCGAAGTGGCTGATGCCTGTGTGCAAGCGGCGCATTGGAGTGCCGATCTCGAGACGCTGGTGGAGATGATCGTCAAAACGGCGCAGCCAGGTGACCATATTCTGGTGATGAGCAACGGCGGATTTGGCGGTATTCATGACAAACTGCTGGCGGCTTTGGCTAAAAAGGCCGAGCCGAAAGAAGCCTACTGAAGAGACTTCTCTCATCTATCACGTTATGGCCGCGAAAGCGGCCTTTTTTACGCCGATAAAAAAGCCCTCGCGAGCGAGGGCAATAGGGTTCGTTGAATAGGACGACGAGGTTTTCTAGGAAAACGGCATTTATCTCAGAACTCGGCAGTGGCAGTGACGAGGGCAGTTCAGCAAATGCGTTTTCTTAGTGATTACTTGTAAATTTCAGCAGTGGCGTGGAAGTTACCTTCGTTGCGTGCTTCGATCACACGATACGCGGTTGCCCCTTTGGCATCGGCTTTGGCAGACAGCGCCTGACGGATATCTGAAGGCGCTGCACCGACACCGCTGACGGTGATGGTACCTACGGATTGCAATTTTTCGGCCTGCGATGCATCAATGGATTGTGCTGCAAAAGAGCCAAAAGAAAGCATAGAGAGAAGGCTGATTGCTGCAATGGTGGTTTTAATTTTCATGATTAATCCTCTTTGTATTCTTTTATCAGTTCCAATGAACTGTGATTTACGTCACGAAAATGAGTATACATCTAGTAACTACAAAAATTAATAGCCCGCTAACAATTTATAGTGAAACTTTATTCGTTCATCACTATTTTTAAGAATCTAATGGAATAAAAGGCGATGATAAAATGAGCAGTTGATGTTAAATTTATGTAATTTCAACAGGCTAAGTGCTTTTGACTAAAAGTGCGGAATATCACAGATACTACTGATTGCTCACGCGAGAATGTCATTGAAATGTGCTGTAAGTCGGTAAAGAAGCAGTTTTAAACGTGGGGGAGTAGGTCGAGGTGCGAGCGTTATGGCGAGAGAACGTTAACAAAATACGGCCGTCAGCCCTATTTTGTTAACGGAATAGCATCACAGTTCTTGTTCGAACAACGTAAGAATGGCTTCAAACAGTTGGCGTGCGGTAAACGTGCTGGCGGGGGTGACGAAGATCGTATCATCACCGGCGATAGTGCCGAGGATCCCTTCGGATTTGCCCAGGGAATCCAGCAAGCGCGCAATTAACTGTGCGGCGCCTGGGCTGGTATGGATCACCACGATGGCATCATTGTGATCGACATCCAGCACCAGATTCTTCAGCGGGCTGGTGGTGGTGGGCACACCGAGTTCCGCCGGAAGGCAATACACCATCTCCATTTTGGCATTGCGTGTGCGCACCGCGCCGAACTTGGTCAGCATGCGAGACACTTTGGATTGGTTAATGTTCTCGAAGCCTTCTTCTTGCAGCGCTAAAACGATCTCGCCTTGAGAACTGAATTTTTCTTCTTTCAATAACGCCTTGAACGCTTTGATCAGATCTTCCTGCTTTGCGGGATTACGCATTCTGCACCGTGGAATGTTGACAATGGATGTCATTATTATGCATATAAATGAATTTTTATGCAATATTGACGTGCCAAGATAAAAGAGTAATGCGCGGAAAATAAGGAAGGGCCGGGATTTTAACAAAATCCGCACCTCATGAATATGCCCGTTGGGCGTGGGAAACGAGTCAGCTCCCCGGTAAAGAAAATGTTATTAAAATGATGTTGTTCTGATGTTATGTAAGGGTGTAATGTAACCGCCGGTTAACTCGCCCGTGAAGAACCTCGCACTATTTTCGATTAGTGTGCGCTATGCCCTTAATGCGTAAGCTATTTAATCTAAAATGATCGCGACATCGGCCATTTTATTGCGCCAGCTCTAAAACCGACTGTTAATAGGTTGTTTTTAAAGGTGTAATAAATTAAGGTCCGAGACCAAAGAATTCACGGCGCTTTTATATTTAAGATAATAAAGGAGTATAGGATGAAAGTTGCAGTTCTCGGTGCTGCTGGCGGTATCGGCCAGGCCCTCGCCCTTCTACTCAAAACCCAGCTTCCTTCAGGTTCTGAACTCACCCTCTACGACATTGCCCCTGTTACCCCAGGCGTTGCCGTTGACTTAAGCCACATCCCAACCGCAGTTAAAATTAAAGGCTTCAGTGGTGAAGATGCAACTCCTGCGCTGCACGGTGCCGATGTGGTGCTGATTTCTGCCGGTGTTGCTCGTAAGCCTGGTATGGATCGTTCAGATCTGTTTAATGTGAATGCCGGTATCGTGCGTAACCTGATCGAGCAAGTGGCTAAAACCTGCCCGAAAGCCTGCATTGGTATCATCACCAACCCGGTGAATACCACGGTAGCGATTGCCGCAGAAGTGCTGAAGAAAGCCGGTGTTTACGACAAGAACAAACTGTTTGGCGTCACCTCGCTGGATATTATCCGTTCCAACACCTTCGTGGCTGAGCTGAAAGGCAAAAAGCCGGAAGAGCTGGAAGTACCGGTCATCGGTGGCCACTCTGGTGTGACCATTCTGCCACTGCTGTCGCAGATCCCTGGCGTGAGCTTTACCGCGAAGGAAGTGGCTGATCTGACCAAGCGTATCCAGAATGCGGGTACCGAAGTGGTTGAAGCTAAAGCCGGTGGCGGTTCAGCAACCCTGTCTATGGGCCAGGCGGCTGCGCGCTTCGGTTTGTCTCTGGTGCGTGCGCTGAGCGGCGAGAAAGGCGTGGTGGAATGTGCTTATGTTGAAGGTGATGGCAAGTATGCCCGCTTCTTCGCACAGCCACTGCTGTTAGGTAAAAACGGTGTTGAAGAACGTAAAGACATCGGTGCTTTGAGCGCGTTCGAACAACAAGCGCTGAACGAAATGCTGGACGTGCTGCACAAAGATATCGAACTGGGCGAAAAATTTATCAATAACTGATAGCGCCAGTTCGATTAGCTTTACAAAAGCCGCCGGAACAACAGTCCGGCGGCTTTTTTATTTGTCTCATGATTTGATACGACTTTTTCGATCCAGCAGACGCTGCGTGTGCGGATCAAAATACCGGCTTGGCCAAATTTCCGCAGGATGAACATTCAATGCGTCGGCAATCAGCCATTCTCCTTTCGGCCAGGGGCGTGACAGCGCATTGGCGAGGGTGGATGAGCTTAGCCCTGCCTCGCGTGAAACCGCTGCCAATGTCGTCCCTCTCTTCTTTAATGCCGCTATTACGTCTGCTGGATGCCAGTCTGGGTTCCGTGAATTCATGTTTACATTCCTTTTTTGATTAGAGAAAGTTCTGTTAGTGGTATAACTAACAGGTCAGAATTAATCGTTTGAACAACATGAAGCGCTTATTCAGAAACAAGAATACCACTAAGTTTCTAAAAAACATCTTATGGTTTCTGAAAAATTTGTCTTGCCACACTATTGTCCAGAGATAATGGCTATGAAAAACGAGTGGTTTGCTGCCAAGGAGCTTACAGGCATCGCAGGATTACCTTCTTCTACACAGGGAATCAATCTGATGGCTCGGCGCGAAGGCTGGGTCAGCCGCCGTCGTAAAGGCGTGCAGGGAAAGGCGTTGGAGTATCATATCGACAGCCTGCCGACTGGCGTGAGGAAATTGTTGGTACTGCGGGAAGAACCGGCGGCCTATGAGGTGGAACGGCAGGATCCTTTGGCGGTCTGGATTGAATATTACTACCACCTGTCAGACAGCGAGCGGGCGCAGGTGATGGCATTCCTGATGCGCGAAGGCGTCGGAAGCCTGTTGGCGTGGATTGCCGAGCAGAACAAGTAACGCGAATCATTGTGTGAAGTGTTTCACAAACACCGTATTCCTGCGGCCAAGTGTTTTCAGTGCGGCTTTCGTTTTATCTTCTCTTTGGTCAATAAGCCTGCCTTGAGTTATCGCGGGACAATTTTCTTGTGTGGCAACTACATAGTGAATGGTATGACTAACGGATGGGCATTAATCGTTTGTTCCACTGGAACTCATTAATGAAGAGAATTAATAGGCCTGGAATCCAGACCTATTTGAATATTAGGAAAGGGTTATTTCTTAAAAATCGCGCTGAACCGCAAGATGTGCTAATCCTTCGAGCGCTGCACGGTGTGGCGACTCCGGCAGCACCTGCAACGCAGCAATCGCTTTGTCCGCTTCTTCTTCTGCGCGTTGGCGGGTGTAGGTCAGAGAACCACACGCCTCCATGGCGGCCAGAACCGGCTCCAGCAGATGGCGGCCATTCCCCTGCTCAATGGCTGTGCGGATCATCGCTGCCTGTTCTGCATTGCCATTATGCATAGCGTGCAGTAATGGCAGCGTGGGTTTGCCTTCATTAAGATCGTCACCGGTATTTTTGCCCAGCGTTACCCCATCGGCACTGTAATCGAGCAGATCGTCGATCAACTGGAACGCGGTACCCAAGTAGCGGCCATAGTCCTGCAGTGCTTTTTCTTCTGCCTCACTGGCACCGGCAAGAATGCCCGATGACTGGGCTGCTGCTTCAAACAGGCGGGCGGTTTTGCTGTAGATCACCCGCATGTAGCTTTCTTCAGTAATGTCAGGGTCGTGCACGTTCATCAATTGCAGCACTTCGCCTTCGGCAATCACGTTGACGGCCTCAGACATCAGCGCCAGCACGCGCAGCGATTCCAGGCTGGTCATCATCTGAAAAGCTCGGGTATAGATGAAGTCTCCAACCAGCACGCTGGCCGCATTGCCAAACGCTGCATTGGCGGTAGCCTTGCCGCGGCGCATATCGGATTCATCCACCACGTCATCATGCAGCAGCGTGGCGGTGTGAATAAACTCGATCAGGGCTGCCACGGTAATATGCTTATCACCCTGATAGCGCAGCGCCCGCGCCGCCAGCACGGCGATCATCGGACGAATGCGCTTACCGCCACCGCTGATAATGTAATAGCCAAGTTGATTGATGAGCGTGACATCGGAATTCAACTGTTCGAGAATTGTTGCGTTCACGGCCGCCATATCTTGCGCGGTTAACTCAGTAATTTGTTCTAGGTTCATTGTATTTTTTCAGCTGTGTTTCTGTTCACCGCGATGAGATCGCTGCTCACATCGGTATAGGGCGGTCACTGTCGCCTTTGATTGTACTTGAAAAACGACACAGATAAACGCCATGAAAGAAACTGTGTTTTTTTTCTTCTTTTTTCACCTTCTGGCTCTATTCTGCACTTGTCATGCGCGGGATTATTGCGTAGAATTCGCGCCCTATTGTGAATATTTATAGCGCGCTCTGTACTGAACAGTTGGGCACGCGGAAAGCGGAGTTTTATATGTACGCGGTTTTCCAAAGTGGTGGTAAACAACACCGAGTAAGCGAAGGTCAAACCGTTCGCTTGGAAAAGCTGGACATCGCAACTGGTGAAGCGGTTGAGTTTGACCAGATTCTGATGATCGCTAATGGCGAAGATATCAAAATCGGCGTTCCTTACGTCGATGGCGGTAAGATCAAAGCTGAGGTCATTGCTCACGGTCGTGGCGAAAAAATTAAGATTGTTAAGTTTCGTCGTCGTAAGCATTACCGTAAGCAGCAGGGTCACCGTCAGTGGTTCACTGATGTTAAAATCACCGGCATCAGCGCTTAAGTTAGGAGAGCGGATTAATGGCACACAAAAAGGCTGGCGGCTCGACTCGTAACGGTCGCGATTCAGAAGCTAAACGTCTGGGCGTAAAACGCTTTGGCGGCGAAGCAGTACTGGCAGGCAGCATCATCGTTCGTCAGCGCGGCACTAAATTCCACGCTGGTATCAACGTGGGTTGCGGCAAAGACCACACTCTGTTTGCTTTGAAAGACGGTAAAGTCAAATTCGAAGTTAAAGGCCCGAGCAATCGTAAATTCATCAGCATCGAAGCTGAATAATTTTTCGAGCCTTACGAAATAGATGTAAGCCCCGCAATTCATTGCGGGGCTTTTTACATTTATAGGGTGCTTGTGCCCAGGCCCGTAGGCATTAGGAAAAATGGAAACAAAACAGCAGGCCGGTATGGGTATTCTCCTGGCGCTTACCACAGCAATCTGCTGGGGGGCGTTGCCGATCGCGATGAAAGAAGTGCTGAAGGTGATGGAGCCCTTTACCGTCGTCTGGTACCGCTTTGCCTTCGCCGCTATCGGCTTGGGCATGATTCTGGCAGTGCGCGGGCGTTTGCCATCGGTGAAAATATTTCGTCAACCGCGCTGGTTGCTCTTGCTGATTATTGCCACGGCAGGATTGCTGGGCAATTTTGTGTTTTTCAGTTCTTCACTGCAATACCTGAGCCCGACGGCGTCGCAGGTGATTGGTCAGTTGTCACCGGTTGGCATGATGTTCGCCAGCGTATTGATCCTGAAAGAAAGGATGCGAATCACCCAGGTGATTGGGGCATTGATGCTGATTTGCGGGCTGATGTTGTTTTTCAACGTCAGCCTGATTGAGATTTTTACCCGACTGACGGATTACACCCTCGGTGTTCTGCTGGGCGTGTGTGCTGCCATGGTTTGGGTAACCTACGGGGTGGCTCAGAAAGTGCTGCTGCGCCGATTGGCTTCGCCGCAAATCCTGGTCATGTTGTACGCTTTATGTGCAATCACCTTGTTCCCGCTGGCCAAGCCTGCGATGATTTTCCAGCTCAGCAACTGGCAGTTGGCCTGCTTGCTGTTTTGCGGGGCGAATACGCTGATTGGTTACGGTGCACTGGCAGAGGCGATGGCGCGTTGGCAGGCGGCGCAGGTGAGTGCGATAGTGACGCTCACACCGTTGTTTACCCTGATGTTTTCAGATTTATTGGCGCTGGCATGGCCGCAAGTATTCGCCGCCCCGACATTGAATGCTGTCGGTTATGTCGGTGCTTTTGTGGTGGTAGCAGGCGCCATGTTTTCCGCAATTGGTCACCGCTGGTGGCCGCGACGGGCAGAACCCAACCTGATTGTTTCTTTGAAGCAGTCCGGTGAATGATTTACGGAGACGGTAAATGAAGTTTGTAGATGAAGCGACGATCCTGGTTGTTGCAGGTGATGGTGGTAATGGCTGCGTCAGCTTCCGCCGCGAGAAATACATCCCGAACGGTGGGCCGGACGGCGGTGACGGCGGTGACGGCGGTGACGTCTACCTGCTGGCTGACGAAAACCTGAATACCCTGATCGATTACCGCTTTGAGAAATCTTTCCGTGCCGAACGTGGCCAGAACGGCCAAAGCCGTGACTGTACCGGTAAGCGCGGTAAAGATATTGTGATTAAAGTGCCGGTAGGGACTCGTGTGCAGGATCAGGGCACCGGAGAGATCCTCGGCGATATGACTCGTCATCAGCAGCGTTTGATGGTGGCAAAAGGCGGTTGGCACGGCCTGGGCAACAGCCGTTTCAAGTCCTCGGTAAACCGCGCTCCGCGCCAGAAAACCTTGGGTACCAAGGGCGAAATGCGCGACATTCTGCTGGAACTGTTGCTGCTGGCCGATGTGGGCATGCTGGGGTTGCCGAATGCGGGTAAATCGACGTTTATTCGTGCGGTGTCTGCGGCCAAGCCAAAAGTGGCGGACTATCCGTTCACCACGCTGGTACCTAGCCTGGGCGTGGTACGAATGGACAACGAGCAGAGCTTCGTGGTTGCCGACATCCCTGGGCTGATTGAAGGCGCTTCCGACGGTGCTGGCTTAGGGATCCGTTTCCTGAAGCATCTGGAACGTTGCCGTGTGCTGCTGCATTTGGTGGATATCGCTCCGATCGATGAATCCGATCCGGTAGAGAATGCCAAGGTCATCATCAATGAACTGAATCAGTACAGCGAAAATCTGGCGCACAAGCCACGCTGGCTGGTGTTCAATAAGCTTGACCTGCTGGATGCAGAAGAGGCCGCCGAACGCGCCAAGGCGATCGTAGAGGGCATGGGTTGGGAAGGTAAGTACTACATGATCTCCGCCGCTAACCGCGAAGGCGTTAATGCGTTGTGCTGGGACGTGATGAACTTTATCAATACCCAACCGAAGACCATGGCGATTGAAGAAAGTGCGCCAGAGAAAGTCGAATTCATGTGGGATGACTACCACCGTGAGCAAATCGCTGAAGTGGAAGCCGAAGCGCAAGACGACTGGGATGATGACTGGAATGAAGATGACGACGAAGGCATCGAAATCATCTACCAGAAGTAATTCTGTTCTGGCGTGATCGGTATGAAAATAAAGGCTCAGCGATGCTGGGCCTTTTTCATGGGTTCAGCACGTTGTCGGGTATCCAGCACTGTGCGTTCAGACCACTGGCATCGGCCCGGTTTTCAAGCCGCAGCCAGCCGCGATGCAACTGCGCAATACGGATCACAATATTCAGCCCAAGCCCGCTGCCGCCGTAACGCTGATCCATTCGGCGAAATGCCTGCGTCAGCTCTCCCGCCTGCTCTTGCTTAATGCCTGGTCCTCCATCCAGCACCTGCAAGCGCTGCCCGCGATCTTGCGGGGTGAGCTGCACATGAATGGTGCTATTTTCCGGACTATAGCGGTGGGCATTCTCCACCAGATTACGCAGCATCAGGCGCAGCAAGACCGGATCGCCATGGGTCACGGCTTGCGCAGGCAACTGCCAGAGCAATATTTGCCCGCGTTGAGCCGCCAGCTCTTCCAACTCTTCCTTTAGCGGTTGGATAACGTGGCTTACCCAGTCAAATTGCTGATAATGACCACTGGCAAAATTCTGGCCGGCGCGCGACAGCATCAGTAATTGCTCAACGACGTGCATCAACTGATCAATGCGGGCAATCAGTATCTTGCTTTCTTTAATCCCTTGCTGCTCCATCAACTCCAGATGCAAACGGATACCGGCCAGCGGCGTGCGTAGCTCATGGGCGGCGTCGGCGGTAAACAGGCGTTCTTGCTGGATGGTATGATCAAGGCGTGAAAACAGTTGATTCAGCGTGCTGGTCACTGCCACCATTTCCAGACTGCTGTTACTCACGGGTAACGGCGTCAGGTTATCTGCGGAGCGCTTTTCTAACCGTTCCTGTAGCTGATTAAGCGGGCGGGTAATCCAACTGATGGCCCAGAAAGAGGCCAGCAGAGTCACGATCATCATGATCAGCGACGGGGCAAGCAGTGAAGCGATAGCCTCGGTAATTTCGGTATCCACCCGTTCATTGCGCATTTTGGCGGACAGGGTTTCATCCACCAGAAAGCTGATTTGCTCCTGGCTCTCATGCCATAGCCAGAACGCACTGATAAGCTGGGTGACCAGCAGGATCAGCGCCAGCATCAGCAATAGACGGCGGCGCATACTGATCATGATGCGGGTTCCAGACGGTAACCAATGCCGCGCACGGTACGAATACGATCTTTGCCCAGCTTGCGGCGCAGGTTATGGACGTGAACCTCGAGGGTGTTCGATCCCAGATCGTCATTCCAGGTATAGAGATCCTGCTGCAGCAATTCGCGATTGACGGTCTGACCCGCGCGCATCATCAGGCGTGACAGGATGGCAAACTCTTTTGGCGTGATATCGATCGATTGTTGTTGCAAATACACCTGTTGGCTGGAGAGATTCAGCGTCAGATCGTCCTGTTGCAGCAGGTTATCGCTATGGCCCTGATAACGGCGGAGCAGCGCTCGTACCCGGGCTTGCAGCTCAACCAAGGCAAAGGGTTTGATCAGATAATCATCGGCACCGGCATCCAGGCCGTCAACGCGATCTTCCAGAGCATCGCGCGCGGTCAGGATCAGCACCGGTATGCCGATCTGCAGACGGCGCCACTGGCGCAGCAGGCTGGCACCGTCGAGATCCGGCAGGCCAAGATCCAGGATCACCATGCTGTACTGACTGGTGACGATCAGGCTGTTGGCTTCGGCCGCCGTGGCAGCGCAGTCACAGGCATAGCCTTCGTGGGATAACGCCAATGCCAAGCCTTGCTGCAACAATTCATCGTCTTCAACAATCAATAGTTTCATGCTGATTGATCCTCAATTGTTCTGATATATATCGCGATACAATCTGCTTTCAAAACGGACTAACGGAGCGCGGCGTTGCTTCTGATCTTCCGGTGGCACCGCGTAACCCGACAAGAATTGCACAAAGGCATAACGTTGGCCGCTGGCGGTGGTAATAAAGCCTGCCAGATTGTACACCCCTTGCAGAGCACCGGTTTTGGCAGAAACTTTGCCATCGACGCCCGCTTCATGCAGGCCACCGCGATAGCGCAGGGTGCCGTCGTAGCCGGACAGCGGCAGCATCGAGATGAAATTCAACTCATTGTCGTGTTGGGCGATATATTGCAGTGCCTGCATCATGGTAGCCGGTGTCAGCAGATTGTGGCGCGACAGGCCCGACCCGTCGACCACAATATTGTTGCCTAAATCTACCCCGGCTTTCTGGCGTAACACCTGGCGTACGGCGTCAGCACCGGCACGCCAGGTGCCGGGAACGCCGAAACGCTCGTGCCCAATGGTGCGGAATACGCTATCGGCGATCATGTTGTCGGATTTTTTCAGCATGATTTTCAGTAACTCATGCAGCGGTGCAGACTGTGTCTGGGCAATCACCGTACCGGTCATGCCGGGTAGGGTCTGGCGCTTGAGATGGCCACCTATCTTGATCCCCGCCTGCGTCAGTTCATCTTTCAGGATCGCACCGGCGTAACTGGCGCCGTCCTGAATGGCAAAGGCCAGCGGTAGCGGTTCGCTGCGCTGCGTCAGGCATCCGGTCAGCGTAAAGCGGTTCAACTCGCCAGGCACCACGTCCAACTCGCAGTATTGTGCGTCCGCGGAACCCTTCGCCAACGTTCTCACTTGGCTGAACATATTGACCGGATAGAAAGAAGCAACGCGAATAAAGGCCATTTCGCCGGGGTTCGGTGCGCTGTAAAGCGATACCGAGAAGCAGTTGCGATCGACAATTGCCGCTGCTGGCGGTGCGCTGAAGCATTGGGTCATATCGTTCCACGGCCAGCCGGGGGCTTTATCGTGGCTGGCAAATACCGATGTATCGACCAGAACATCGCCGCTAATTTCACTCACTCCCTGCTTTTTCAGCACCGCCACCATATTGCGCAGGCTCTGGCGCTTGAAGGTCGGATCCCCACTGAAACGGGCGATAAGATTACCGCGCAACACGCCATCCGTGATGTTGCCCTGGCTTTCCAAGGTAGTGGTAAAACGGTAGTCAGGCCCGAGCTGTAACAACGCCGCCAGCGCTGTCAGCACTTTCTGAGTACTGGCCGGTAATGCCATTTGCTGTGAGTGATAGTCGATGGTTGGCGCAGAGGCACCAATCTTCTGAACTATCAGGGCAAGGTTGGCCCCATCAGGCAAGTATTGTGTGTAATCTTCGACCGGGGCCGCATTTGCATTAAGAACAAATGCACAGGCCAATGCACTGACAATTCGTGAAAAACGCATAATCTCGGGGTAACAGCTGGATAACGTGTTGCCATACTACGGTGCATTAAGGGAGAAAGTAAACGATGACCCTTAAGGAACTCTAGGCTAAAATGCATCTCAAAATGCAAAATCGATCCCGACTTGGGAGAAAATTCCGAGTCAGGTTTCTTTTGTTTATCGCCTGGAGACGGAAGGCGCAACGCCTGCCGTATTTTCATACGAACACGTCAGGATGACGGCTATTTGAACAGGAAAGATTTAGAGGTATTGAAACGATGAAACAGATTCCGATGACTTTATTTGGCGCAGAACAACTGCGTGAAGAACTTGAATATCTGAAAGGCGTGCGCCGTCCGAAAATCATTTCAGATATCGCCGATGCGCGTGAACATGGCGATTTGAAAGAAAACGCTGAATACCATGCCGCCCGTGAGCAGCAAGGGTTCTGCGAAGGTCGCATTCAGGAAATTGAAGCCAAACTGTCTAATGCGCAGGTGATCGATATCACCAAAATGCCGAATACTGGCCGCGTAATTTTTGGCTCTACCGTATCGATAATGAACCTGGAAACTGAAGACGAAGTCACGTACCGTATTGTGGGTGATGATGAGGCTGACTTTAAAAAGAATCTTATTTCAGTCAATTCACCGATGGCGCGCGGTTTGATCGGCAAAGAGCAGGATGACGTTGTCGTCATCAAAACGCCGGGCGGCGATGTCGAATATGAAATCCTGAAGGTTGAATATCTGTAATCCTGGAACAATTGGTCAGATATTCAGCAGTGTTTTGTAAAGAAAGGAAAAAGGCCGCAAGCGGCCTTTTATCTGAACTCGGTGCATGGCACCTTTTCCGTCAAACGGACGGTGGATTAGCGCGGCAAAGTGATCTTGCGCTCTTTCGATGGGCGGTAAAGAATAAGCGTACTGCCGATCACTTGCACATTGCAGGCACCCGTTTCACGCACAATAGCGTCGGCGATCAGGGATTTAGTCTCACGATCTTCGGCCACAATTTTTACTTTGATCAGCTCATGATGCTCCAGAGCCTGTTCAATTTCAGCCAGCACCCCTTCGGTGAGACCGTTATTACCCAGCATGACAACCGGTTTTAACGGATGCGCCAGGCCTTTCAGGTGCTGTTTTTGTTTATTATTCAGATTCATTGTCTTTTTTGCTTAAGTTGGGATTGAAAACGGGTCATTCTACCGCCATCTCATGTATATCACCAAATCGGTCTGCACCGAATGGCGTCTACGTGAGCAGCGAACCTGACATAAGACTCTCTTTTAGGATAGTTGGAAAACGAGATGGCTAATAAAAAGCGTTCGGCTAGCTCCAGTCGCTGGCTACAAGAACACTTTAGCGATAAATATGTACTTCAGGCGCAGAAAAAAGGGCTGCGTTCCCGCGCCTGGTTTAAACTTGATGAAATACAGCAAAGTGACAAACTGTTTAAGCCGGGCATGACGGTAGTCGATTTGGGTGCTGCACCGGGTGGGTGGTCGCAATATGTCGTCACTCAGATTGGTGGTAACGGGCGTGTCATTGCCTGTGATATTTTGCCAATGGATCCTATTGTTGGTGTCGATTTCCTTCAGGGCGACTTTCGTGATGAACTGGTACTCAAAGCGCTGTTGGAACGTGTAGGTGAAAGTAAGGTTCAGGTTGTCATGTCTGACATGGCGCCGAATATGAGTGGCACCCCGGCAGTCGATATCCCGAAATCGATGTATCTGGTGGAGTTAGCACTGGAAATGTGTCGTGATGTCCTCGCTCCAGGTGGTAGTTTCCTGGTGAAGGTGTTCCAGGGAGATGGTTTTGACGAGTACCTACGGGAAATTCGCTCCCTGTTTACGAAGGTTAAGATTCGTAAGCCAGACGCTTCCCGCGCACGTTCGCGTGAAGTGTACATTGTAGCGACAGGGCGGAAACTGTAGTACCCTAACGCTGTTTGTTAACACAGTTGTAATATGAGGTTAATCCCTTGAGTGACATGGCGAAAAACCTAATTCTCTGGTTAGTCATCGCGGTAGTATTGATGTCTGTATTCCAGAGCTTTGGGCCCAGCGAGTCTAATGGCCGTAGGGTAGATTACACTACCTTCATGTCCGAACTGACCCAAGATCAGATTCGTGAAGCACGAATTAATGGACGTGAAATCAATGTTATTCGTAAAGACAGTAACAAATACACGACCTACATCCCTGTCAACGATCCGAAACTGCTGGATACGTTGTTAACCAAGAATGTCAAAGTTGTCGGTGAACCACCGGAAGAACCGAGTTTACTGGCTTCGATCTTTATTTCCTGGTTCCCGATGCTGTTGCTGATTGGGGTCTGGATCTTCTTTATGCGGCAAATGCAGGGCGGCGGTGGCAAGGGCGCGATGTCCTTTGGCAAGAGCAAGGCCCGTATGCTGACGGAAGACCAGATTAAAACCACTTTTGCCGATGTCGCGGGTTGTGACGAAGCAAAAGAAGAGGTGAGTGAACTGGTGGATTACCTGCGTGAACCGAGCCGCTTCCAGAAACTGGGCGGTAAGATCCCGAAAGGCGTGCTGATGGTAGGCCCTCCAGGTACCGGTAAAACCCTGCTGGCGAAAGCGATCGCCGGTGAGGCTAAAGTGCCGTTCTTCACCATTTCCGGTTCTGATTTCGTCGAAATGTTCGTCGGCGTGGGGGCTTCCCGCGTACGTGACATGTTCGAACAGGCTAAAAAAGCGGCGCCGTGCATCATCTTTATCGATGAAATCGATGCCGTAGGCCGCCAGCGTGGCGCAGGTCTTGGCGGTGGTCACGATGAACGTGAACAAACGCTGAACCAGATGCTGGTCGAAATGGACGGCTTTGAAGGTAACGAAGGCATTATCGTGATTGCGGCAACTAACCGCCCTGACGTACTTGACCCAGCGCTGCTGCGCCCAGGTCGTTTTGACCGTCAGGTGGTGGTGGGCTTGCCAGACGTACGTGGCCGCGAGCAGATCCTGAAGGTGCATATGCGCCGTGTGCCATTGGCTGCGGATATTGATGCCTCTGTGATTGCGCGTGGTACTCCGGGCTTCTCCGGTGCTGACTTGGCCAACCTGGTTAACGAAGCAGCGCTGTTTGCAGCGCGTGGAAACAAGCGTGTGGTGTCGATGGTTGAGTTCGAAAAAGCCAAAGATAAAATCATGATGGGTGCGGAACGTCGCTCCATGGTGATGACCGAAGCGCAGAAAGAATCCACCGCGTATCACGAAGCGGGCCATGCGATCATTGGTCGTCTGGTGCCTGAGCATGACCCGGTGCATAAAGTCACGATTATTCCTCGTGGCCGTGCGCTTGGTGTGACCTTCTTCCTGCCGGAAGGGGATAGCATCAGCTACAGCCGTCAGAAACTGGAAAGCATGATCTCCGTAGCTTACGGTGGCCGTCTGGCTGAAGAGTTGATCTATGGTGTGGATAACGTCTCCACCGGTGCTTCTCAGGACATCAAACAGGCAACAACCATTGCCCGTAACATGGTGACCCAATGGGGGTTCTCGGAAAAACTGGGGCCGTTGCTTTACGCAGAAGAAGAAGGCGAAGTCTTCTTGGGGCGTTCAGTTTCCAAAACCAAGCACATGTCAGACGAAACCGCGCGGATTATTGACCAGGAAGTTAAGGCATTAATTGAACGTAACTATCAACGCTCCCGGCAGTTGCTGGCCGAAAACATGGATATCATGCATGCCATGAAAGACGCGTTGATGAAGTACGAAACGATTGATGCGCCACAGGTTGATGATTTGATGAACCGCCGTGAAGTACGCCCGCCAGCCGGTTGGGACGATGCTGCGAAGAATAACAGCTCCGACAACGGTGGCGCGCCAAAAGCACCGACGCCGGTTGATGAGCCGCAGACGCCAAACCCAGACAATTCAATGTCTGAACAGCAACAGCTCGACAAATAACGTCGGCTGTGTAATAAAATCGAACCCCGGCTAAGCCCGGGGTTTTTTGTACCCGTCATATTTGAAATTGCCGCGTTGTTGCCCGCTGACACAGTAGGGTTGGGCCGTTGCCTGCAACGTTCAACGTAAACTCCCGGCAGGCAACATTAAGGTGAATTAATTATGCAGTTAACCGTGCGCGACCAGATTTTTGATCTCAATCATCCGCAGGTGATGGGGATCCTTAACGTCACTCCAGACTCCTTTTCCGATGGTGGCCGACATAATTCGCTGCATGATGCCTTGCTGCATGCCCATGCGTTGATCTCTGCCGGTGCGACGATGATTGACGTGGGCGGCGAATCGACCCGTCCTGGTGCCGCCGACGTTAGCGAAGAAGAAGAGCTTGCCCGTGTGGTGCCAGTGGTAGAAGCACTTGCCCAGCGGTTTGAGGTTTTTATTTCGGTAGATACTTCGAAAGCCGCGGTGATCCGCGAATCTGCCCGCGCCGGCGCGCACCTGATTAACGACGTGCGTTCGCTGCAGGAGCCTGGAGCGCTGGAAGCCGCCGCCGAAAGTGGTCTACCGGTCTGTCTGATGCATATGCAGGGTGAGCCCCGTACCATGCAGCAGGCACCGCATTACAACGATCTGATTGGCGATGTAAATGCGTTTTTCCAGCATCATATTGACCGCTGCATGGCAGGCGGAATAGCAAAACAGAAATTGTTGCTCGACCCGGGCTTCGGTTTCGGTAAGAATTTGGCGCATAATTATCAGCTTCTGGCCCGGCTGTCGGAGTTTCATCATTTTGGTTTGCCTTTGTTGGTTGGAATGTCGCGCAAATCGATGATTGGACAACTGTTGAATGTGCCACCCGAGCAACGGGTTATTGGCAGCGTTGCCTGTGCGGTGATTGCCGCAATGCAAGGGGCGCAGATTGTCAGAGTGCATGATGTTAAAGAAACCGTCGAGGCGATGCGTGTCGTCGAGGCAACACTTTCAGCTAAGGGATAGTAGAGACATGAGCGAGCGCAAATATTTTGGTACCGATGGTATTCGTGGCAAAGTCGGCGACAGCCCGATCACCCCGGAGTTTGTCCTTAAACTCGGCTGGGCAGCCGGTAAGGTACTGGCCCGTCATGGCTCGCGTAAAATTATCATCGGCAAAGACACCCGCATTTCCGGCTATATGCTGGAGTCGGCGCTGGAGGCCGGGCTGGCAGCGGCGGGGCTTTCCGCATCCTTTACCGGCCCGATGCCCACTCCAGCCGTGGCCTATCTGACCCGAACCTTCCGCGCGGAAGCCGGGATCGTGATCTCGGCCTCACATAACCCGTTCTACGATAACGGCATCAAATTCTTCTCGATCGACGGTGCTAAATTGCCGGATGAGGTGGAAGAAGCCATCGAAGCTGAAATGGAAAAGCCGCTGACCTGCGTTGAGTCAGCCGAACTGGGCAAAGCCAGCCGCATTGTCGATGCTGCCGGGCGCTATATCGAGTTCTGTAAAGGCACCTTCCCAAGCGAATTGAGCCTGAATGGCCTGAAAATTGTGGTGGATTGCGCGAACGGTGCAACCTACCACATCGCACCAAGCGTACTGCGTGAGCTGGGTGCTACGGTGATTGCCATCGGCTGTGAGCCGGACGGTATGAACATCAACGAAGAGTGTGGTGCTACCGATGTGCGTCAACTGCAGGCACGTGTGCTGGAAGAGCAGGCACATGTTGGCTTGGCCTTCGATGGCGATGGCGACCGCTTGATGATGGTGGACCACCTGGGCAACAAAGTGGATGGTGACCAGATCCTCTACATCATTGCCCGTGAAGGTTTGCGTCAAGGCCAGTTGCGTGGCGGTGCCGTGGGTACCTTGATGAGCAATATGGGTCTGGAATTGGCGCTGAAGCAGTTGGGTATCCCATTCGCACGTGCCAAGGTTGGAGATCGCTATGTGCTGGAAAAACTGCAAGAGCTGGGCTGGCGTATTGGTGCGGAAAACTCCGGCCACGTAATTCTGTTGGATAAAACCACCACCGGTGACGGCATTGTGGCTGGCTTGCAGGTATTGACGGCCATGGTGCGCAATAGCATGAGCCTGCACGATCTGTGCAGCGGCATGAAGTTGCTGCCGCAGATTCTGGTTAACGTGCGTTTTGTCGGTGAACATAACCCACTGGAATCCGAAGCTGTGCGCGCAGTGACGGCGCAGGTAGAAGCCGAACTGGCTGGCCATGGTCGCGTTCTGTTGCGTAAATCGGGTACTGAGCCGTTAATCCGCGTGATGGTGGAAGGTGAAGACGAAAAACAGGTTGAGATGCTGGCGCATCGTATTGCCGATGCGGTGAAACTGGCAGGCTAACACGTTGTTTTCACGCAGGCTCCGTTTCAGGGAGCCTGCGTAGATCACAGATTACCTCGTTTTTTGATGTTTTTTTCTGCAAACGCATCGGTGGCAGCAAATTGCCCTTGCGTGGCCTGACGGCTTTGGTTAGTATTCACACCCGCTTCAGTGGGCTGTTTAATGACACGCCGCGACTTCGTTATAGAAGCATCTGGGGTGAGAAGCATTTGGCACGCGGTGAACCCGCAAGGATACAGGTACAACTATGTACGAAGCTCTTCTGGTAATTTTCTTGCTGATTTCAATCGGGCTAGTGGCTCTGATTATGTTGCAGCAAGGCAAAGGCGCTGATATGGGAGCCTCATTCGGAGCAGGTGCTTCTGGCACATTGTTCGGATCGACTGGTTCAGGCAACTTTATGACCCGCATGACGGCTATTTTGGCGACGTTGTTTTTCGTCATCAGTCTGATCTTGGGTAACCTGAGCAGCAATAAGAACCAGAAAGGCAGCGAGTGGGAAAACCTGGGTCAGCCAGTGAAAACTGAGCAGACTACCGCACCGGCAGAACCTGCTAAGCCGAGCAGCGATATCCCGCGCTAAGCAATAAAAAGTTTGAAAACGGTTGTTGGTGCCTAAGAGTAAAAACAGCCGTTAGCAGTAAGAATCTGTACCGAGGTGGTGGAATTGGTAGACACGCTACCTTGAGGTGGTAGTGCCCTAACGGGCTTGTGGGTTCGAGTCCCATCCTCGGTACCAAATCCCAGAGATAACTTGCTTTTTTGCGATTATCGGCGTAATATTTGCCACGTTTTCGGACGCGGGGTGGAGCAGCCTGGTAGCTCGTCGGGCTCATAACCCGAAGGTCGTCGGTTCAAATCCGGCCCCCGCAACCACTTTCCTTTAAGTGTCTATTTTCAAATACACTTTTCGATTGAAATCCGCTTTTCTCGAACAACATTTGAAAATGACACTTGTTAGAAAGTTGCACCGAAGCCGCTTTGCGGCAAACAGGGTCCAGTTGCATAAAGCCCCGAATTTTCGGGGTTTTTTGTTATTTGGCAACAGAATCACTGGGCTATTAAGCCCTTTTTTTATGTCTTGGGGGTGGGCTTGTCCACATTAGAGCAAAAGTTAACAGAGATGATTTCCGCACCGGTAGAGGCGTTGGGCTTTGAGCTCGTAGGTATCGAATTTATTCGGGCGCGCCAATCGACGCTACGCATCTATATTGACAGTGAGAACGGAATCAATGTTGATGATTGCGCTGATGTCAGCCACCAGGTCAGCGCTGTATTGGACGTCGAAGATCCGATCACGGTCGCTTACAACTTGGAAGTCTCCTCTCCTGGCCTTGAACGTCCTATGTTCACCGCAGAACACTATCAGCGTTTTATCGGTGAAGAAGTCAGCGTTGTTCTGCGTATGGCGATACAAAACCGCCGCAAATGGCAGGGCATCATCAAATCCGTCGAAGGCGAGATGATCACGGTTACTGTGGAAGGGAAAGATGAAGTGTTCGCGCTGAGCAACATTCAGAAAGCGAACCTGGTACCCCACTTTTAAAGTTTGGATGAGGCAACTAGGATGAACAAAGAGATTCTGGCTGTTGTTGAAGCTGTTTCCAATGAAAAATCCCTTCCGCGTGAGAAGATTTTTGAAGCGCTGGAAACCGCATTAGCCACCGCAACCAAGAAAAAGTATGAGCAGGAAATCGACGTGCGTGTCAGCATTGACCGTAAAACCGGCGATTTCGATACCTTCCGCCGTTGGGTCGCCGTTGATGAAGTGACTCAGCCAACGCGTGAAATCACGCTGGAAGCTGCGCAGTATGAAGATCCATCCATGGAACTGGGTGGTTATATCGAAGATCAGATCGAATCCGTCACCTTTGACCGTATCACTACCCAGACCGCGAAGCAGGTTATCGTACAGAAAGTACGTGAAGCTGAACGTGCGATGGTGGTTGACGCCTTCCGCCAACACGAAGGTGAGATCGTCACCGGCGTGGTGAAAAAAGTTAACCGTGACAGCATTGCGCTGGATCTGGGCAGCAACGCGGAGGCCGTCATTGGCCGTGAAGACATGCTGCCGCGCGAAAACTTCCGCCCAGGCGACCGTATCCGCGGTGTGCTGTACGCCGTGCGTCCAGAAGCGCGTGGTGCGCAACTGTTCGTCAGCCGTTCCAGCCCGGATATGCTGAAAGAGCTGTTCCGCATCGAAGTGCCGGAAATCGGTGAAGAAGTGATCGAGATTAAAGCGGCAGCCCGCGATCCTGGCTCCCGTGCAAAAATTGCCGTGAAAACCAACGACAAGCGTATCGACCCGGTCGGTGCTTGTGTCGGTATGCGCGGTGCCCGCGTCCAGGCCGTTTCGAGCGAGCTTGGCGGGGAACGTATTGATATCATCCTCTGGGATGATAACCCTGCACAGTTCGTCATTAACGCCATGGCCCCGGCAGATGTTGCCTCGATCGTGGTGGATGAAGACCGGTGCACGATGGATATCGCCGTTGAAGCCAGCAATCTGGCACAGGCGATCGGCCGTAATGGCCAAAACGTGCGTTTAGCCTCCCAGTTGTTGAAACAGCATCGTGATGATGATCGCTGGGAACTGAACGTGATGACGGCGGACGATCTGCAGGCCAAGCATCAGGCCGAGGCTCATGCCGCCATTGATACCTTCACCAAGTATCTTGCTATCGACGAAGATTTCGCCACCGTTTTGGTCGAAGAGGGCTTCTCAACGTTAGAAGAGCTGGCCTACGTACCGATCAAAGAGCTGCTGGAAATCGACGGCCTAGATGAAGATACCGTTGAAGCGTTGCGCGATCGCGCCAAAGCTGCATTGACCACGCTGGCTCTGGCTCAGGAAGAAAGCCTGGGCGACCAAAAACCTGCTGATGATTTACTCAACCTTTCAGGGCTTGAGCGCAGCATGGCCTTTAAACTGGCCGCGCGTGGGGTTTGTACGCTGGAAGATCTTGCCGAGCAGGGTGTTGACGATCTGGCTGATATTGAAGGGCTTAGCGATGAGCAGGCCGGCGAGCTGATTATGGCCGCCCGTAATATCTGTTGGTTTGGCGACAACGCGTAATAAACTGTAGCAGGAAGGAACAGCATGACGACAGATGTAACCGTAAAATCGCTGGCAGCAGAGATTCAGACTCCAGTTGATCGCCTGGTACAGCAGTTTGCTGATGCTGGGATCAACAAGTCAGAGACTGACTCTGTAACCCAGCATGAGAAAGAAACCTTGCTGGCGCACTTGAACCGTGAACACGGTAGTGCACCAGGTAAACTCACGTTGCAGCGCAAAACGCGCAGCACCTTGAATATTCCGAGCACCGGCGGTAAAAGTAAATCGGTGCAAATTGAGGTCCGCAAGAAACGCACTTATGTAAATCGCGATACGCAAGAAGCTCAACAGGCTGAAGCGGCAGAGCAGGCACAGCGTGAAGCGGAAGAGCAGGCAGTGCGCGAAGCAGAAGAGTTAGCGAAACGTGAAGCTGAAGCGAAGCGTACAGCCGAAGAGCAAGCCAAACGTGAGGCCGCGGAGATTGCTAAGCGTAATTCAGCGGAAAAAGAAAAAGTGACCAATCAACGTACCGACGAAATGACCAAGCCAGCTCAGGCAGAAAAAGCACGCCGTGAAGCCGAAGCCGCTGAACTGAAACGTAAAGCGGAAGAAGAAGTGCGCCGTAAGGTTGAGGAAGACGCCAAACGCGTAGCGGAAGAAGCGCGCCGTATGGCCGAAGAGAACGGTGAGAAGTGGGCCGAAGCTGAAGCAGCAAGCGCTGCGGTTGAAACAGCCGATTACCACGTGACCACCTCTCAGCACGCTCGTGCAGCCGAAGACGAAAACGACGCCAAAGTTGAAGGCGAGCGCCGCAGCCGTACTCGCGGTGGCAAAGCGACCAAGCAGAAAAAAGGCAACAAGCTCTCCGAGTCTAAAGCAGACCGCGAAGAAGCTCGCGCCGTAACCCGCGGTGGTAAAGGCAAGCGTAAGCCAAGCACCCTGCAGCAGGGCTTTAACAAGCCAGCTCAGGTGGTGAACCGTGACGTTATCATCGGCGAAACCCTTACCGTTGCCGAACTGGCTAATAAGATGGCGGTAAAAGGCTCTCAGGTCATCAAAGCGATGATGAAGCTGGGCGCAATGGCGACCATCAACCAGGTCCTCGACCAGGAAACCGCACAGCTGGTTGCCGAAGAGATGGGCCACAAAGTTATCCTGCGTCGTGAGAACGAGCTGGAAGAAGCGCTGATGAGCGACCGTGACACTGGTGCAGCAGCCGAGTCTCGTGCTCCGGTTGTAACCATCATGGGCCACGTTGACCACGGTAAAACCTCCCTGCTTGACTACATCCGCTCCACCAAGGTGGCAGTGGGCGAAGCTGGCGGTATTACCCAGCACATCGGTGCTTACCACGTAGAAACCGAAAACGGTATGATCACCTTCCTGGATACCCCAGGCCACGCAGCCTTTACTTCTATGCGTGCCCGTGGTGCCAAGGCGACCGATATCGTGGTTCTGGTGGTTGCAGCCGACGACGGCGTGATGCCACAAACCATCGAAGCTATTCAGCATGCTCAGGCAGCGAAAGTGCCATTGGTGGTTGCGGTTAACAAAATCGACAAACCAGAAGCCGATCCGGATCGCGTTAAGCAAGAGCTGTCTCAGTACGGCGTTATGCCAGAAGAGTGGGGCGGTGAAGCACAGTTCGTTCACGTATCGGCAAAAGCCGGTACCGGTATCGATGAACTGCTGAACGCTATTCTGCTGCAAGCGGAAGTTCTCGAACTGAAAGCGGTTCGCAGCGGTATGGCGAGCGGTGTGGTGATCGAGTCCTTCCTGGATAAAGGCCGTGGCCCAGTGGCGACCGTGCTGGTTCAGGAAGGTACGCTGAACAAAGGCGATATCGTGCTGTGTGGCTTCGAATATGGCCGTGTGCGTGCGATGCGTGACGAATTGGGCCGCGAAGTGACTTCTGCGGGTCCTTCTATCCCGGTTGAGATCCTGGGTCTGTCCAGCGTTCCTGCCGCAGGTGATGAAGCGACCGTAGTCCGTGACGAGAAGAAAGCGCGTGAAGTGGCGCTGTACCGTCAAGGCAAGTTCCGTGAAGTCAAACTGGCGCGTCAGCAGAAATCTAAACTGGAAAACATGTTTGCCAACATGACCGAAGGTGAAGTTTCTGAACTGAACATCGTGCTGAAAACTGACGTACAGGGTACTTGTGAAGCGATTTCTGATTCGCTGCAGAAACTCTCTACCGACGAAGTGAAGGTGAAGATTGTTGGCTCTGGCGTAGGTGGGATCACCGAAACCGACGCAACTCTGGCCGCTGCTTCCAATGCCATCATCCTGGGCTTCAACGTTCGTGCCGACGCCTCTGCGCGCCGCGTGATCGAAGCAGAAAGCCTGGATCTGCGTTACTACTCCGTGATCTATAATCTGATCGACGAAGTGAAGCAGGCGATGAGCGGTATGCTGGCGCCTGAGTACAAACAGCAGATTATCGGTCTGGCTGAAGTGCGTGACGTGTTCAAATCACCTAAGTTCGGCGCTGTTGCAGGCTGCATGGTTACCGAAGGCACGATTAAACGTCACAACCCAATCCGCGTTCTGCGTGACAACGTGGTTATCTACGAAGGCGAGCTGGAATCCCTGCGCCGCTTTAAAGATGACGTCAACGAAGTCCGTAACGGCATGGAATGTGGTATCGGCGTTAAGAACTACAACGACGTGCGCGTTGGCGACATGATCGAAGTGTTTGAAATTATCGAGATCCAGCGCACCATCGCTTAAGCTTCATATGATGCTTAAATTTGTTCTGGGGGGCCTCATGGCCCCCCGATTTGTCTGGAGGATACTCAAATGGCAAAAGAATTCAGCCGCGGTCAACGCGTGGCACAAGAGATGCAAAAAGAGATCGCGATCATTTTGCAGCGTGAAGTCAAAGATCCGCGTATCGGTATGGCAACCGTTTCAGGGGTAGAAGTTTCTCGCGATCTGGCGTACGCCAAAGTGTATGTCACCTTCCTGAACGTATTGACCGAAAATCACGATCCGAATCTGGTGACCAACGGCATTAAAGCGTTGGAAGACGCCTCCGGTTATATCCGCACGTTGCTGGGCAAAGCCATGCGCCTGCGTGTGGTGCCTGAACTGACTTTCGCTTACGACAACTCACTGGTTGAAGGTATGCGTATGTCTAACCTGGTGACCAACGTGGTGAAAAGTGATGCTGAACGCCGTTCTGCATCAGGCGATGACGAGGAGGCTTAATGAGTCGCCCGCGCCGCCGTGGCCGTGATATCCACGGCGTACTGTTGCTGGATAAACCGCAGGGCCTGTCGTCCAACGACGCCCTGCAAAAAGTGAAACGTCTTTACAACGCCAATCGGGCGGGCCATACCGGCGCGCTCGATCCGCTGGCAACCGGCATGCTGCCGATTTGCCTGGGTGAGGCGACCAAGTTCTCACAATATCTGCTCGATTCTGACAAGCGTTACCGCGTTATTGCCCGCCTGGGCCAGCGTACCGATACGTCGGATGCGGATGGCCAGGTGGTGCAGGAGCGGCCGGTTAACTTCACGCAAGCTCAGCTAGATGCTGCACTGGATACCTTCCGTGGCAATATTCAGCAGGTGCCATCGATGTATTCGGCGCTGAAATATCAGGGCAAAAAGCTGTATGAATATGCGCGCCAGGGTATCGAAGTGCCACGTGAAGCGCGCAGCATCACCGTCTACGAACTGCAATTTATCCGCTGGGAAGGGGATGAGCTGGAGCTGGAAATCCACTGTTCGAAAGGTACCTACATTCGCACCATCACCGACGATCTCGGTGAGTTGCTGGGTTGTGGTGCGCATGTGATTTATCTGCGTCGCTTGCAGGTGGCGAAGTATCCGATCGCTCGAATGGTCACATTGGAACAGCTGCATGCCTTGGTGGCACAGGCCGAGGAGCAGGGGATCGCTTCAAGCGAACTGCTCGATCCGCTGTTGATGCCGATGGATAGCCCGGCGGAAGACTTCCCTGAAGTGAATCTGCTACCAGCGGTGGCCGGTTACGTCAAACAGGGGCAGCCGGTACAGGTTGCGGGCGCGCCAGCCTCAGGATTGGTACGCATCACGGAAGGTGCAGAGCGTAAATTTATTGGTATTGGCGAAATTGCTGACGATGGGCGAGTCGCGCCGCGGCGCCTGGTGGTTGAGTATTTCGACTGATCGCCTTGCCCTGCGTACCTCCCCGATCGCTTGAAGGATGGCGGGGATAAGAGTAGAATGGCGCAGCTTATGCATTGGGTTGCTGAATTAGAGATCGGCGCCCGTATTTATTATCTATAATCTGGAGTATGACAATGTCTCTAAGTGTTGAAGCTAAAGCTAAAATCGTAGCTGATTTTGGTCGTGGTACTAACGACAGCGGTTCTAGCGAAGTTCAGGTTGCCCTGCTGACTGCGCAAATCAACCATCTGCAAGGCCACTTCTCAGAGCACAAAAAAGATCACCACAGCCGTCGTGGTCTGCTGCGTATGGTTTCTCAGCGTCGTAAGCTGCTGGACTACCTGAAGCGTAAAGATGTAGCACGTTATACCAGCCTGATCGAGCGTCTGGGTCTGCGTCGCTAATCGAGCAAGTTTCAGTGGAAAGGGGCCTAATTTGGCCCCTTTCTTCTAGGAAGCATAGGTAAATCAGGTTAATGTATTACTAGGACCTTCCGTTACAGAGGTTCGCGCGGCTAATGAGAGGCTTTATCTCAGGCTGAGATAAGGGTTGTCATTAGTCGCGAGGATGTAATGTGAAGGCAAGTTGAGTCACTGGCGTGTCGAGTCGTCATTACGATTGCGCGCCGTCAATTAAGGATTAAATTTTGCTGACACCGATCATTCGCAAATTCCAGTATGGCCAACATACCGTCACTATTGAGACTGGTATGATGGCACGTCAGGCCACTGCCGCCGTTATGGTGAGCATGGATGACACAGCCGTATTCGTAACTGTTGTAGGCCAGAAAAAAGCCAAACCCGGCCAGAGCTTCTTCCCGCTGACCGTTAACTATCAGGAGCGTACTTACGCTGCTGGCCGTATCCCAGGCAGCTTCTTCCGCCGTGAAGGCCGTCCGAGCGAAGGCGAAACCCTGACCTCCCGTCTGATTGACCGCCCAATTCGCCCACTGTTCCCAGACAGCTTCCTGAACGAAGTGCAAGTTATCGCCACCGTGGTGTCCGTTAACCCACAGGTTAACCCAGATATCGTTGCGATGATCGGCGCTTCCGCTGCCCTGAGCCTGTCCGGTATTCCGTTCAATGGCCCAATCGGCTCAGCGCGCGTGGGTTACATCAACGATCAGTATGTGCTGAACCCAACCACTGACGAACTGAAAGCAAGCCGTCTGGATCTGGTGGTTGCCGGTACTGCCGGTGCCGTGCTGATGGTGGAATCCGAAGCTGACGTGCTGAGCGAAGATCAGATGCTGGGTGCAGTGGTGTTCGGTCATGACCAGCAGCAAGTGGTTATCGAAAACATCAACGCTCTGGTTGCTGAAGCTGGCAAACCGAAGTGGGATTGGCAGGCGCCTGCGGTCAACGAAGCGCTGCATGCGCGCGTGGCTGAACTGGCAGAAAGCCGTCTGGGTGATGCTTACCACATCACCGAGAAACAAGAGCGTTATGCTCAGGTTGACGCGATCAAAGACAGCGTAGTGGAAACTCTGCTGGCACAAGACGAAACGCTGGATGCCTCAGAGATTCAAGACATCCTGGGTAACGTTGAGAAAAACGTCGTACGTAGCCGTGTGCTGCGTGGCGAGCCGCGTATCGATGGCCGTGAAAAAGACATGATCCGTGGTCTGGACGTGCGCACCGGCGTGCTGCCGCGTACTCACGGTTCAGCCCTGTTCACCCGTGGTGAAACTCAGGCGCTGGTTACCGCCACTCTGGGTACTGCGCGTGACGCACAGAATATCGATGAACTGATGGGCGAGAAGACCGACAACTTCCTGTTCCACTACAACTTCCCTCCGTACTCCGTTGGTGAAACCGGTATGGTGGGTTCACCTAAGCGTCGCGAAATCGGTCACGGCCGCCTGGCTAAACGCGGTGTCTTGGCGATGATGCCTAAACCAGAAGATTTCCCGTACACCGTGCGTGTGGTGTCTGAAATCACTGAATCCAATGGTTCTTCTTCCATGGCTTCGGTTTGTGGTGCTTCTCTGGCGCTGATGGATGCCGGTGTGCCAATCAAGGCTGCGGTTGCGGGTATCGCGATGGGCCTGGTGAAAGAGCAAGACAACTTTGTGGTGCTGTCTGACATTCTGGGTGACGAAGATCACCTAGGCGACATGGACTTCAAAGTGGCCGGTAGCCGTGAAGGTATCACCGCGCTGCAGATGGATATCAAAATTGAAGGTATCACCCGCGAAATCATGCAGGTGGCTCTGAACCAGGCCAAGGGTGCGCGTCTGCACATTCTGGGCGTGATGGAACAGGCAATCAGCACGCCGCGTGGCGATATCTCTGAGTTTGCACCGCGTATCCATACCATCCGTATCAATCCAGACAAGATCAAAGATGTCATTGGTAAAGGCGGTTCTGTCATTCGTGCGTTGACCGAAGAGACCGGCACGACCATTGAAATTGAAGATGATGGTACAGTGAAAATTGCTGCTACCGACAACGAAAAAGCGAAATTTGCTATTCGTCGCATCGAAGAGATCACCGCTGAGATCGAAGTTGGCCGTGTGTATCAGGGTAAAGTGACCCGTATCGTTGATTTCGGTGCCTTTGTGGCCATCGGCGGCGGTAAAGAAGGTCTGGTACATATCTCTCAAATCGCTGACAAGCGCGTTGAGAAAGTGACCGACTATCTGCAGATGGGCCAGGAAGTGCCGGTTAAGGTACTGGAAGTTGATCGCCAGGGCCGTGTGCGCCTGAGCATCAAAGAAGCGACAGCGCCAGAAACCGCTGCCGCACCGGTTCCTGAAGCAGAGTAACTGTATCATAAGTTTTACAGCTCCCCACCTTGGGGTTGGGAGCTGTTCTTATCACGTGGGTAGGATATCCGCGTATTAGCAAGCGGAGGACAGGACGTTCATCCAATGTTTGTCTTCGGGAGTGGGAAATGAAGCCTTTCTTGCGCTGGTGTTATGTTGCGACAGCACTCATGCTGGCAGGATGCAGCAACCATGATTGGCGTAAAGACGAAGTTCTGGCTATCCCGTTGCAGCCAACACTGCAGCAGGAAGTGATCCTGGCGCGCATGGAACAAATACTTGCCAGCCGGGCACTGACGGACGATGAGCGTGCGCAGCTTTTATATGAGCGCGGTGTGCTGTATGATAGCCTCGGGCTACGTGCACTGGCGCGCAATGATTTCTCGCAAGCGTTAGCGATACGTCCTGATATGCCGGAAGTTTTCAACTACCTGGGCATTTACTTTACGCAGGCAGGCAATTTTGATGCTGCCTATGAAGCGTTTGATTCTGTACTAGAGCTTGATCCAACTTACAATTACGCGCGTTTAAATCGGGGCATCGCACTGTATTATGGTGGTCGCTTCCCGTTAGCGCAGGATGATCTGCAGGCGTTTTATCAAGACGATCCAAATGATCCCTTCCGTTCGTTGTGGCTTTATCTGGTGGAAAGAGAAATCGATCCCAAGACAGCTACCGTAGCGCTCCAGCAGCGTTATGACAAAGCGAACCGAGGGCAATGGGGATGGAATATTGTCGAATTCTACCTGGGCACAATCAGCGAAAAAACGCTGATGGAACGGCTCAAGGCAGATGCAACGGATAACACTTCGCTCGCTGAGCATCTCAGTGAAACTGACTTCTATTTAGGTAAGCATTACCTAAGTCTGGGGGACAAGGACACCGCTTCGGCGCTGTTCAAACTGACGGTAGCTAACAACGTTCATAACTTTGTTGAGCACCGCTATGCATTGTTGGAATTGGCGATGTTAAGCCAAGAACAAGACGACCTATCGGAATCGGACCAGCAATAGCTGACGGACACTTATCAGCCTGAATTACATTGGTTTTTTAACCAGAGTAATCGCCTTAACGGGCGAGGGCTTTTTTGTCTGTTTTACAATCTAATTTGAGCCGGTTCACACTTTTCAATGAAAATGACTGAAAATTTTCTCGACGAGTTATGTAGACTGGCTGCCATTATTAATGAGGCACGTGTACATGACTACTGAGTTTGAAACCTCTTTTGCTGACCTGGGGCTGTCTGCTCCAATCATCGCCGCCCTGACCGATCTGGGCTACGAAAAACCATCACCGATCCAGGCTGAGTGTATTCCTCACCTGTTGAACGGTCGCGACGTGCTGGGCATGGCGCAGACCGGGAGCGGTAAAACGGCAGCGTTCTCGTTGCCACTGCTGCACAACCTTGATGCAGCCCTGAAAGCACCACAAATCCTGGTGCTGGCACCGACCCGCGAACTGGCGGTTCAGGTTGCTGAAGCAATGACCGATTTCTCCAAGCACATGCATGGCGTGAATGTGGTGGCACTGTACGGTGGCCAGCGTTATGACGTGCAACTGCGCGCTCTGCGCCAGGGCCCACAGATCGTGGTAGGGACTCCGGGCCGTCTGCTGGATCACCTGAAGCGCGGCACCCTGAACCTCTCCAGCCTGAAAGGCCTGGTGTTGGACGAAGCCGACGAAATGCTGCGCATGGGCTTTATCGAAGACGTAGAAACCATCATGGCGGAGATCCCGGCTGAACATCAGACTGCGCTGTTCTCTGCCACCATGCCGGAAGCGATCCGTCGTATTACCCGTCGCTTCATGAAAGATCCACAGGAAGTGCGCATTCAGTCAAGTGTGACTACCCGTCCGGACATCAGCCAGAGCTACTGGACTGTGCAGGGCATGCGTAAAAACGAAGCGCTGGTGCGTTTCCTGGAATCAGAAGATTTTGACGCTGCGATCATCTTCGTGCGTACTAAAAACGCGACTCTGGAAGTGGCCGAAGCGCTGGAGCGTAGCGGTTATAACAGTGCTGCACTGAACGGTGACATGAATCAGGCTCTGCGTGAGCAGACTCTGGAACGCCTGAAAGATGGCCGCCTGGATATCCTGATCGCCACCGACGTGGCAGCCCGTGGTTTGGACGTTGAGCGTATCAGCCTGGTCGTAAACTATGATATCCCTATGGATTCAGAGTCTTACGTTCACCGTATCGGCCGTACTGGCCGTGCTGGCCGTGCTGGCCGCGCGCTGCTGTTCGTGGAAAACCGCGAACGCCGCCTGCTGCGTAACATTGAACGCATCATGAAGCTGACCATTCCAGAAGTTGAGCTGCCAAACGCAGACCTGCTGGGTGAGCGCCGTCTGGCCAAGTTTGCCGCTAAAGTGCAGCAGCAACTGGAAAGCAGCGATCTGGATATGTACCGCGCATTGCTGGCTAAACTGCAACCGGCAGAAGATCTGGATATGGAAACCTTGGCCGCAGCACTGCTGAAAATGGCCCAGGGCGAACGTCCTCTGATCCTGCCACCGGATCCGGTATTCAAGCCGCGTCAACGCCGTGAGTTTAACGACCGTGACGAGCGTGGCGGCGAGCGTCGTCGTGACGCACGTCCAGACGGTGCACGTCCAGAGAGCCGTGATGGTGCTGAACGTCCACGTCGCGAACGTCGTGACGTCGGTGAGATGCAGTTGTACCGCATTGAAGTGGGCCGGGATGATGGTGTAGAAGTTCGTCATATTGTTGGCGCTATCGCTAACGAAGGCGATATCAGCAGCCGTTACATCGGTAACATCAAGCTGTTTGCTTCCCACTCCACTATCGAGCTGCCGAAAGGCATGCCGGGCGAGATCCTGAATCACTTCACTCGCACCCGTATCCTGAACAAGCCGATGAATATGCAACTGCTGGGTGATGCACTGCCACATGAACGCCGTGAGCGTCCTGCTGGTGGTAACGGCGGTGAGCGTCGTGGTGGCGGTGCTGCTCGTCCATTCAATGGCGAGCGCCGTGAAGGGGCCGCTGCTGCTCCGCGTCGTTCTTTCGGTGAGCGTCGTGAAGGCGGTAACGCTGCCGGTGGCGAACGCCGTGGCGGTAAGCCAGCACCGCGCCGTGACGATGCGGCACCTGCTGCACCACGTCGCCGTTTCGGTGATGCATAATTGCTGATTTAACCGCTCGCGGTTAGTCACATCAGAAACCAGCCTGCGGGCTGGTTTTTTTATGCTTGAAATCGCAGTTTATACCGCTAAATGGCGTATGATTCGCAAGGTTTATTTTACGGATGTCATGCACAGGAGATGCCATGAGCTGGCAGCAATTCAAATCTCAGTACCTGGTACGCTTTTGGGCGCCTTTACCGGCAGTGATGGCTGCCGGGATCCTTTCTACCTATTATTTTGGCATGACGGGCACGTTTTGGGCGGTAACCGGTGAGTTCACCCGCTGGGGCGGCCATGTGCTGCAAGGGTTGGGGTTCCACCCCGAGCAGTGGGGCTATTTTAAAGTGATAGGCCTGCAAGATTCGCCACTCGAGCGTATCGATGGCCGGATGATTATCGGCATGTTTGCCGGTTGTATCGCCGCCGCGCTGTGGGCGAATAACGTCAAGCTGCGCATGCCACAACACCGTATCCGCATTGCACAGGCGCTCTTGGGCGGCATTATTGCCGGTTTTGGCGCACGCTTGGCGATGGGCTGTAACCTGGCAGCTTTCTTCACCGGGATCCCACAGTTTTCGTTGCACGCCTGGTTTTTTGCACTGGCGACGGCCGCAGGCTCTTACTTCGGCGCGAAATTTACCCTGCTGCCGATGTTCCGCATCCCGGTCAAGCTGCAAAAGGTCAGTGCTGCCGCACCGTTGACGCAGAAGCCGGAGCAAGCACGCCGCCGTTTCCGTTTGGGGATGGTGATTTTTTGCCTGACCGTGGCCTGGTCATTATGGACTCTGTTCGATGCACCGAAGCTTGGCATCGCCATGCTGTTTGGCATCGGCTTTGGCCTGCTGATTGAACGCGCACAGATCTGCTTCACCTCGGCGTTCCGCGATCTGTGGATCACCGGCCGCACCCATATGGCTAAAGCGATCATTCTTGGGATGGCGGTGAGTGCGATTGGCATCTTCAGCTATGTGCAACTGGGCGTCGCGCCAAAAATCATGTGGGCTGGCCCGAATGCGGTTATCGGCGGATTGCTGTTCGGCTTTGGGATTGTGCTGGCTGGCGGCTGTGAAACCGGTTGGATGTACCGTGCGGTAGAAGGGCAGATCCACTACTGGTGGGTGGGCTTGGGTAATATCATCGGTGCAACGCTGTTGGCGTATTACTGGGATGATTTGTCCCCTGCATTAGCCACTCATTACGACAAGATTAACCTGCTGGATACCTTCGGGCCGATCGGTGGGCTGCTAGTGACCTATCTGCTGCTGGCAATCGCCTTTGCCGCCATGTTGTGGTGGGAGAAACGTTTTTTCCGCGCAAAAGCTGATGCGCAGGTGGCTGACTTAAGGAGTGCGTCATGAAACAGGCAGAGATAGTGCCGGATTATCGCTTGGATATGGTGGGCGAACCTTGCCCTTATCCGGCAGTGGCCACGCTGGAGGCGATGCCGCAGCTTAAACCGGGTGAAATACTGGAAGTGATCAGCGACTGCCCGCAGTCGATCAACAACATCCCGCTGGATGCGCGTAATCACGGCTATAAAGTACTGGATATTCAGCAGGATGGCCCGACCATTCGCTACCTGATCCAACGCTGAGCCCCTCACCCCAACCCTCTCCCGCAGGGAGAGGGAGCTGATAGCCCTTGCTCGTTTGGCAGTAAAGAGATAATCCCAGCAAACTCGTTCGCTTTCTCCTCCAAGGTGAATCACTGTAATTTCAAACATACTCGATCGGTTCCCTTGTATGTTTGTAGTTGATGTAAAAAGATAGGTTGTACCGTGTTCTTACCCGGCGTGGCAGCACGTACCCCCTCTGGGACACCAAGCCCGTGGGAGAGCTTATTGCGCCACGTCGGTTTCATGATGAGCCCGAACAGCTGCCTGGACGACGATGCTGTCAGTCCGTATCACGCAAGGCTGGGAGACATGAGATGAAGCAAAAGACTTACGTCGGTATTGATATCGCCAAAGAGAAGTTCGACGTGTTTATCAACACAGACCATCGTATTGCTCAATTTGACAATACGTCCTCAGGGCATCAGGCGTTAATCACCTTGCTTGAGACCTATGAGGTGGAGCTGATCGCCATGGAGGCTACAGGTAAATATCATGGGCCACTTTGTGCAGCGCTCACGTTGAAGACATTGCCCGTAGCGGTCGTTAATCCCCGGCAGGTCAAGAATTTTGCCCGTGCGTTGGGAAAACGGGCAAAAACAGACACGATAGATGCTGCAGTGTTATGCCGCTCTGCCCAGGCGATAGAGCCGCCAGTGAGAGAACAAAACGATGTTCAAACTCAACGTCTGGCGGGAATGGTAACGCGACGGCGTCAATTGGTAGAGATCCGCACAGCGGAGCTTAACAGGCTTGAGGGTGCGTTATACGAGGCCAGCCAATCGATACATGCCCATGTTAATTGGCTGAACCAGCAGATTAGCGATATTGACGATGATATACACCGACAACTGAAGGTGATGCCAGTCTGGCAGGAGAAAGCCAGGTTGCTCGAAGAGGTGAAAGGGCTAGGTAAAGTGACGGTGTCGACGTTACTGGCGTTGTTACCGGAGCTAGGTAAGCTGACACGGCGAGAAATCAGTGCCTTGGTTGGCGTGTGCCCGTACGCCCATGAAAGTGGGAAAATGAAAGGGCAGCGAACGATCTGGGGCGGTCGTTCGGCGGTGAGAGCGGCGCTTTACATGGCAACGTTGTCGGCAACGCGTAGCAATAAGACGATAAAAGAGTTCTATGAGAGGCTGGTTGCACGGGGTAAAGCGAAGAAAGTGGCGCTAACCGCATGCATCAGAAAGCTGTTAACGATATTAAACGCGATGCTGCGAGACAATAGGCAATGGGTGACAAATTAATCATCACCCATTGACTTTAAACACAGCAGCTCTCCCTGTGGGAGAGGGCTAGGGTGAGGGGCATCACCTATACGTAACCCCTATCTCTTCATTAAGTCGCCTTTCACCCCGGCAACAATCTCAAACGATCGCAAATGCGCCTGATGATCAAAAATCTGGCCGTTAACCATAATCTCGTCAGCATCGGTTTCACGCAGCAACGTTTGCAGCCCTTGGCGCACCGTATTTTCGCCGCCGACGATCGACATCCGTAGTGCCTGATCCACTCCATATTGTTCACCCGCAGTCCACAGGGCGTGGATATTGTCTACCGGCGGTGGCAGTGGTCCTGGCGAACCCCGACGCAGATTGATGAACTGTTGCTGCATGGAGGTAAACAGGAAGCGGGCATCGCGATCGCTGTCGGCCGCAATCACGTTCACACACACCATGGCATGCGGCTGTTGGCACTGCTCGGAAGGGGTAAAATTGTCACGATACAGGTTCAACGCCTGGAACAGCATTTCTGGCGCAAAGTGAGAGGCAAAGGCGAAGGGCAAGCCGAGCTTCGCTGCCAGTTGCGCGCTGTACAGGCTGGAACCCAGCAGCCAGATGGGCACATACAACCCCTGGCCCGGCACTGCCTGCACCGCTTGTTCTGGCTGCACTTCACCGAAGTAGCGTTGCAGTTCCTGCACGTCACGCGGGAAGTTGTCCACGTCACCGGAGAGATGGCGGCGTAGTGCCATCATGGTGCGCTGATCGGTACCCGGCGCACGGCCAAGCCCCAGATCGATACGCCCTGGATAGAGCGACTCCAGCGTACCGAACTGCTCGGCAATCACCAGCGGCGCATGGTTTGGCAGCATCACGCCACCTGAACCGAGGCGAATACGTTGGGTGCCCGCCGCTAGGTAGCCCAGCAGCACCGACGTTGCCGCACTGCCAATGCCGGTCATATTGTGGTGTTCCGCCAGCCAGTAACGCTGGTATCCCCATTTTTCGGCATGTTGCGCCAAATCCAATGAGGAATGGAACGCATCCCGCGCTTTGGCTCCCAGAGGGATTGGGGATAAATCCAGTACCGAAAGCGGCACCTGTGTGTTTTCAGTCATTTCATCGTCCATTGTGCTTAAAGCCGTTTCCTGCCATTACGGGGCACGGCCTATAGGTTTATCGCTTAAAGGGCGAGTGCAGGGATCTGCAAGCTGTGAAAGCATAATCCAATTTACGATGAGAAAAGAGGATATCCGTGCTTGAACCTCTCTAAATGGCCTCAAAGTTTTTGGGTATATATCAGGGCCTAGGTGAGTTAATCATTACTAAGGTGTATGAATCAAGGAAAAGCATCATAAAAATTAATTAATATTCTGTTTTATTTATCCAGAACAATCGACAGTCTTTACTCGCAGCGCTATTAATCAACGAGAGTAGAGAATTAAGAAAGGAGTTCATGTAAAAACACCCAAATGGCTAGGGGTATGAGAAATAATTAGTGATTTTGATGTTAGTCAATCAGATTTGAGCCTAAAAATAGCGAAATAGCTATCCAAATAAATGACAAAAAAAGAATTTCATGCTTATGTATTAATTTATCTGTATGAATAGAATTTTAACCTAAAAATATAAATTATATAGTCATATAATCTATCTTTTGGTGTGTTATTTAATTAATAAAGTTTTTAATTCTCTTTTAAGCGTGATTTTTTTTGCCTTTATGAATTGACATTATAATCCTAGTCCATAATATAGACCGGGCCGATAATATATGTATGTGCTGAATTTTTAATCGATAAATAGAATATCTAGGTGGTTACAGCAGTGATGCTACGGAGTGATAATGGATACCACAAGCCAAAAAAGAGATGCAGAGAAATCAATTATAAGAGTTGATGCAAAAAAATTGCAGCTTTTTGGCTATGTTGTTAATGATGAATTCCAAGTCGATATAAAGTCAGGCTCAGTAATAAAACTATATAATACTATAGAATATAGTAGTTATCTTGACTATCGCTTTAGTAATTATTTTAAGTTGCGTGAGACGATGATGAGATTGTTACTTTATTTGTTGGCGAATGCAAGTTTTGGCTATGTCTCTAATCAAGAGATTTTGGTCAATGTTTGGGAGAATTATAATTTGTCTTCCTCCTCCACCAGACTAACGCAAGTAATTACTGAACTTAAGGCGCGGTTGGCAACAATAGGTATAGATGACAGTTTTATTAAAGCCTCTCGCGGAAAGGGATATACGTTGCAAGGAGCATTGATTGTACCTTTATATAGCTTTTTAGGTACAACTAATAGGGAGACAGGATTTCACTATAAAGTGAAATAATGGCTCTGAACCTAAGGTTTACCCCAAAGATTCAGAGTATTTAAGGACAATTAACAGGATAATTATTTAAATGAAAAGAAATACTCTCTTAATGACGCTTGCCTGTGTCATGGGTGGCCTGACTGCGACTTCTGCTCTTGCTATTGATGGTGACATCAATTTTATTGGCGAAGTTACTGATACCACTTGTTTGATCAACGGTAAGACTCCAAATGGTGACATTGATGTAAACGTCAATTTAAGACAGGTTCAGGCCAGTGCGCTGAACAGCCCAGGAGCTACGGCGAACGCTACCCCGTTTAAAATTACTCTGGGTGGCGATGGTGACACCAACTGCACTAATGGGAAGATTGCTCAAGTGTATTTCGAGCCAACTAGCCCGGCGATCGACAGAGCAACAGGCTGGTTGAAGAATACCATCATTGCAGCAGATAACCCGGCAGGCAATGTTCAGGTACAAATCCTGAATGGCGAGAATAACAATCCAATTAACCTGTGGACCGGTACCGAGAACTATTTGCCGAAAACCATCACCAATAATACGGCCGAGTACACGTACTTTGGTCAGTATATTGCAGTGGGTGGTGCAGCCACTCCGGGTAAAGTAGCCTCTACGGTTAAATATAGTATTGTTTATCAATAAACTATAGCAGTAGTGACAGGGGCCTGCGCAAACAGGGCCCTGTTTAATAGCAATACCCAGAGCCTTTTTAATTTGTGGGCAGCTAATAGTTCCGCAGTTTGAAGGGTGATGGGTATATACTTACAGGGCGGTTATGCTTTTCATGGAAAGATATTGGTTGTCATCATTGGTGCTCGTCGCCGGATTATTTTCTTCATGCCTGCATGCGGGTATTGTTATTTCTGGTACTCGCGTTATTTACCCGTCTAATGAAAGAGAAGTGACGCTAAAACTGGAAAATAAAAGTCATGTTCCTTTATTGGTGCAATCCTGGATTGACGGGGGAGATCCTAACTCGCTTCCTGAAGACAGTGATGTGCCTTTTACTATTATGCCACCTGTTTCACGCATTGAACCAACCAAGGCGCAAACGTTACGTATTACCGTAGCACCTATCGCGAGACAGGCAACCGATCGTGAAACGCTTTATTGGATCAACGTACTTGAAGTGCCCCCGCAGTCGAAAGGCGATAAAAATTACCTCTCCATTGCTTATCGCAATCGCCTGAAGGTGTTTTACCGCCCCGTAGCGTTAAAAGGCTTATCCCCTGAAGTCATCGGGCAGGTCAGTTGGCGTTTGCAAGGGGAGAAACTCATCGGAAAAAACCCCACCCCTTATTACATCAGTTACGCCTCTTTAAGGCTATCTGGCACGGGGAAAGCGGCAATGGCGGGCAGTGACGGTGGCATGATTGCCCCTTTCTCTGAGCAGGCTTTTCAGGTCAAGCGCAGTGGTAACGCCGTTGGTGGGCTGCCAAACACCGTAATGGCCAATGCGATCAATGACTATGGGGCTTTTATTGAAAAAACATACCCGCTAACTCGTTAGCCTTCGTTGTTTTTTCAGGATTATTGGCTTATCTGAGTCGTCAAGGATGCTATGACTACGCATAAACCAGCAAGAAAAATGAGACTGAAATGGATCCTGTCTTACGCCATGATTTCGGCCACGTCTGTCTATGCCGCAGAGTCACCGGAAGAGGTGAAATTTGATCCGAGTTTTTTTCCTGGCGGTAAAGCCGGGAAGTTCGATCCCGCCCAGTTTGGCCGCGGCAACATCGTGGTCCCCGGTGTTTACAATGCGGAAATTGAACTCAACGGGCAACCGATCGGCAGCGAAGAAGTTCATTTTAAACCACAGCCTGGCAGCCAATATGCCACCATCCCTTGCTACAGCGGCAGCTTCTTTTCTCTGCTCAATCTGAGCGAAAAGAAACTGCTGGAGCAAACGCCACCGCTGCGGCTTAGCCAGTTGGAAGCCGAAGGATATTGCGGGTCGCTCAGCGCGCTCCTGCCCGGAGCCTCAGCCAGTTTTGATGCCGGCGAACAAAAGCTGACGCTGTCGATACCGCAGTTGCTGTTGAACAGAGCGCCACGTGGTTATGTTAACCCCAAGCTGTGGGAAGATGGCCTGACCGCCCTGATGGTCAACTATAACGCCAACGTCTATCAGTCTCAGCAGCGCGAAAATACCAGCACCTATGGTTATCTCGGGCTGCGCAATGGTTTGAACGTTGGTCCTTGGCGTGTGCGTAACAACGGGTCGTTCAACTGGGTTTCAGATGGTGACGGTGGCGCCTATAAGAGTGCCTCCACCTATATTGGCCGTGATATTCCGGTGCTGAAATCCCAATTGATCATCGGCGATGCTTTTACCAGTGGTGAGCTGTTTGACGGCATCCGTTTCCGTGGCGTCAGGATGTATTCCGATGATCGCATGCTGCCAGACTCCCTGCGCGGCTATGCTCCCGTGGTGCGTGGCGTGGCCAATACCAACGCCAGAGTCACGATCGTACAGAACGGTTTTACCATTTATACCACCACCGTTTCTCCGGGGCCGTTTGAGATCAACGATCTCTACCCTACCAGCTATGGTGGTGAGTTGACGGTTCGCGTCGAAGAAGCCAATGGTCAGGTCCGATCTTTTGCGGTGCCTTATGCCTCGGTTACGCAGATGCTGCGGCCCGGTATCAGCCGTTACGAGGTGGCAGCAGGTAAGATCAATACCACGGGGTTGGTCGATAAGCCCGATTTTGGCAGCCTGACCTACCAGCTTGGCCTGAGTAACTTGGTGACGGGTTATACCGGCGTTGTTGGCAGTGAAAGTTATTTCTCTGCGCTGCTAGGCGGTGCCCTGAACACGCCGATTGGCGCGCTTTCCCTGGACGTCACCCAGTCGATAGCCCGCCTGCCTGAGCAGGATCAACGCTCAGGACAAAGCTATCGTATCGGGTTCAGCCAGGTCTATGCAGAAACACAGACCAGTTTCTCGGTGATGGCCTATCGCTATTCAACCGACAATTTCCTCAGCCTGAATGATGCCGTGCAGTTGCGCGATCTGGCGCTGCGTAATGAAAATATTGATACCTATGGGCGGCAGCGCAGCATGTTCACGCTTTCGGTGAGCCAGCCTCTGGGCGAGCGTTGGGGAAGCCTGTATGCCACCGGTAATCACATTACTTACTGGAACCAGAAGGGTTCACAGCAGAGCATGCAGCTAGGCTATAGCAACTTCTGGCACAACCTTAGTTACACCCTTTCGGTCAGCCGGACGTTGAGCGGTCAGTTCTCGGGGCTGCAAGACAGCACGCTGGATCGGCGCGAAACCCAATATACGCTGAGTCTTTCACTACCGTTGGGGGGGAGTGCGCACGCTCCAACGCTCGACGTTACCGGAAGCACCGACAGCAAGGGGAGCAATGGCATGGTTGGGCTGTCGGGGAATGCGGGTGAGCAGAATCAGTTTAACTATGCCGTCAGTGTCAGCCGTGATACCGCGTCAAATGGCAACTTCTTCAACAGCGGCGTGGGCTACCGCGCTTCACAGGCGAATATGGGTGCCAGCTATAGCTACGGCCAGGGCAGCCGGCAACTGTCGGCCAACATGGACGGTGCCATTGTCGCTCACCGTGGCGGCATCACGTTGGGGCAATCACTTGGGGAAACCAGCGGCCTGGTTCGTGCTCCGGGTGCCAAAGGGGCACTGGTCACCAGCGCCTCCGGCGTGGAGGTCGATCGCTTCGGTTATGCGATCGTGCCTTACCTGCGGCCTTACTACCTCAATCAGGTGGATATCGATCCTAAGGGCACGTCGCAGGATGTTGAATTGCTGTCCAGCAGAAGTATCGCCGTTCCTCGTGCCGGGGCCTTGGTGCTGCTTGATTATGAAACCAAGCGTAGCAAGGTAACCTACATCAAGGCGAAGCGTAAGGATGGCACGCCACTGCCTTTTGCCGCCAACGTTTATGATGCGCAGAACAACGCTATCGGCATCGTAGGGCAGGCGAGCCTGGTGATTGCGCATGACCTTGCCGAAGCGGGAGTCCTGCAGGTGAGATGGGGGGATGCGCAGGCAGAACACTGCAGTATCCATTATACGCTGCCATCATCCTCGCCTGACGATAGCAGGCCAGTGATTCAAGGTATCTGCCAATAACAGAGCGCCAAGGTTAATGAGAAAACAGATGAAAACAAGAATCGCGTCAGGAGCGGTGGCATCGGTGATGCTCTGTGCAGGCTTATATGCGCAAAACGCCGTAGCGGGAGAGGCCGGTTGTGAGTGGGATAGCAGTTCCGCTATTTCTTTACCGCTTGATACCCGTTTGACTATCGGTGGTTCGGTGACCGTAGGGGAAGATTTACCGATCGGTAGCGTGATCTATTCCCAGCGGATCCAAACCAGTGGTAACGGTGCCGCACTGCTGTGTAAGGCGGGTATCTATGCTCTGGTGAGTTCTTTTACCAGCACGCCTTATGGTCAGTCCAGCTACAGTGACTCCACGTTTCCGTACGTGTTCAATACCAATATTCCCGGCATTGGGGTGGCGCTGTGGCAAGGCACTCCCGACGGTGGCAGCGCACGCTTGCAGATCCCTGGCAGTCTTCCAGCCTATTTATCCAACAGCAGTACCAGCATTTTCAACTTCACCAGCCAGAGTGATGCTTCGGTCGGTTTTAACATTGAATTTATCAAAACCGCCAGCAACGTCGGCAGTGGCACTATCGGTAGAAGCGACTTACCCAGCTTTGAGACTGCACTGAATGGTAATGGCGATAATTTTGTCTATCAGAAAACGTCGATAAGCGGCAGTCTGACGGTGATCCCGGCCACCTGCAACGTGGGCAGTAACTATTACCTGCCGCTTGGTGAACACTACCCGGATGAGTTCAATGGCGTCGGCAGCACGGCCGGTAATGCCGAGACACAGATTGTCCTGTCGGGTTGTCCTGCATTCTATGGCCGGACCTCCTACAGCGTATTCAAGCCGAACGTTCTCAGCATCAAACTGACGCCGCGCAATGGCTTCGAAAATGCCGAGCAGGGAATTTCGAAGCTGAATGTTGAAGCAGGTGATGCTGCGGCGGGTATTGGAGTGCAACTGAGCTTCAAACAGGAAAACGGCAATTATCAGGTAGCCAAATTCAATCAGGATATCGATCTGGCCAACTATATAACCTTCCTTGAAGATCGCGGCAGTGATTACAGCCTGGGGGTTAAGGCCACGTATATTCAGACCGCCGCCCCGATCCGGGCCGGCAAGGCTGATGCTCAAATCGAGTTTATGATCACCTATCAGTGATCGGGAGCGTGAAATGCATATAGCGAATACGTTGAGGCTCTTCTCTCTACTGGTGCTGTTCTGCTGCGCAGCGAGCGTGCAGGCCTCTTCCACCGGAGTGCTGAATGTGACGGGTTCGATTAAGCTCGCCACCTGTTATTTCGACAGCGTTGTAGGGCAAGAACACAAAACCTACGATTGGCTGTTGCCGAAGGTGTACATGGGGAACCTGAATAGCCCAGGTATGACACATGGCCGTACCCAAGGCAGTATCCATTTGGGCGGGGCGCGTTGTACTAACGGTTATACCCCGTATATCACGCTGAACAATGGCGGCACCGTCAGTGCAGATACCGGTAATCTGGTCAATACCCTGACTGGCGAAGCCGAGAACGTTGAGATCAGGCTGTTGATGAATGACACGCCGCTGGATCTGCGCACCAGCCCGCGCGTTGGTTGCGCGGTCATCGTCAATAACGAGAGCCAGTGTGATATTGCCTATGAGTATTACGCCACCGGGCAAGCTACGCCTGGCAAAGTGAAAAGCTCCATACAGTTCAATATCTCCTACGATTGATCCGTGCGTTTTTCAAGATCAGGTGAAAGCCTCTTGCCAGTCAGAGCTAACCAGCCCTCTCTCCTTCAGGGAAAGGGCTAGGGTGAGGGGGGTATCACCGCATTAAAACCCCTCATCCCGGCCACTCCCGCAGGAAGAGGGGCACCACCTTTAGCATTTAGGTCGTTCCAAAGGCTATTGCACCAGTTCTAACCCGGCCACCCGCCGCCAGTAACCGTTACACTCTGCGTGATCGGTTAGCGCCAGCGGCTGGGTTCCCTGCTGGTTGGCGCGGAAGCGATCGAGCATCGCCAGCGTCTCTTCCCCCTGCGGCGACAGGCGCACGATATCCACCAGCCCTTGCATCCCGACCAACTCATTACCCAGGTTGTAGCAGTAACCGCTCATGGTCTGAATACCGTTCAGCACGAACACTTGCTGATTTTCCTGCGAATTGACCATCCGACCCTGCGGATATTTGATACAGCAGGTTTCGCATTCGTCCTTGCCGCGGTTTTCTGAGCGAGCGGTAAAGCAACGCGCGGAATAAGCCAACGGCAGATGGCCGTAACTCAGCACTTCCACCTCAAACTGCTGGCGGAACCCCTGCTCTTCGCACTGGTTCAGCAAGTTCACTAGCCAATCGCGGGAAAGCTCCACCGGCATACACCAGCGCGTCATGCCCTGCTGATGCAACAGACGTAACGTGTAGGCGTTATAGCAATTGAGGGCGTGCCCGGCGACAAACGGCAAACCGCGCTCGGCGGCCATATTCACCGTGCCGAGATCGTTGGCTTCGATCAGGAATTCGCCGTTTTCTACATAACGTTTCAGTTCGTTCAGTTCTGAAGGTGCTTGCAGCAGCGCCAGGGTAGAGATCACCACCTGCTTGCCGGATTTGGCGATCTCCTGCGCCAGCGCCAGCCAGTCGCCCACTTTCATCTCGCGCCGTTTGGTGCAGACGTTTTCGCCAAGATAGATAATATCGGCGCTGCTACTGGCAGCCTGCTGATAAAAGGCTTCTAGATCGGTTTTTGGCCAATAGTAGAGTACCGGGCCTAATGCATATTTCATGGTTCCTCCTGCTACTGCCATTTGCGGTGATAAGCGCCGAGCGTGGTTTGGGTGCCTTCGGACATTGCGCCGAGGGTTTCCATCCAGGCGGCATCGGCCTGATAGGTGGCCGGGTTGGCTTTACAGCGATCGATCGCCTGCCGCCACACGCGCGCCACCTGGCTGACATACGCCGGGCTGCGCTGGCGGCCTTCGATCTTCACCGAGGCAATATTGGCGGCAAGCAGCTCCGGTAACAGCTCCAGCGTATTCAGGCTGGTGGGTTCTTCCAACGGGTGATAGAGCACGTTATCCACCCGATAGCGGCCTTTGCACAGCGTTGGGTAACCGGCGTTTTCGCCATCCTGATAACGGTCGATCAGCACGTCATTCAGGCGCGATTCCATCCCCTGTGGCGTCTGTTGCCAGCGCACAAAGCGCGCGGGTGAGCAGGCACCCACGGTATTGGGCGACTCACCGGTCAGGTAGGAAGAGAGATAACAGCGCCCTTCGGCCATGATGCACAGGCTGCCAAACGCGAACACTTCCAGTGGCACCGGGCTGGTGCGCGAAAGCTGTTTGACCTGATGCATCGACAGCACCCGTGGCAGCACCACGCGTGCCACATCGAAGTGGCGTTGATAAAAACGGATGGCTTCTTCATTGGTGGCGGAAGCCTGCACCGAAACGTGGCGCTCGACCTGCGGATAGCGCTGCGCGGCGTATTCCAGCATCGCCAGGTCGGCCAGGATCAGCGCATCGGCCCCCAGTTGCGCCGCCATATCCACGGCGCGCTGCCAGCGGGCGTAGCCATCGGGGTGGGCAAAGGTGTTGATGGCAATATGCAGTTTGCGCCCATGCCGATGCACGTAATCGGCCGCTTCTTGCAGCTTCTTCTCGGTAAAATTCAGCCCGGCGAAGTGGCGTGCGTTGGTATCGTCTTTCAAGCCGATGTAAACGGCATCTGCGCCATTATCCACCGCAGCTTTCAAGGCCGGCAGATTACCGGCGGGGCAAAGCAGCTCCATAGATTTAATCCTGATTCAGCCGTATGCCAGGCTAGGCATACGCTGTGATAATGGTTGCCGGGCAATTTCTCGCTTGGCAATGATGTCAACGGGGGGACAATTTTAGTCAACCTGCCGCCAACAGGTTTTGATTTGAGGCAGTTTCTGGCGTATTGATAGAAAGGCGGCTGCGGATGTTAATTGCACTATTTGTTGATATAGACCGGTTACGCAGAGCATCAATGTGGCAAAATAGGCTCAGATTGAGTTGAAAGGAGTGAATGACAGTGTTGGAAAAACTACGGGCACGCATTGTGCGTCAGGGGCCGTCGCTGCTGCGCGTGCCGCTAAAATTCACGCCGTTTGCTCTACAGCGCCAGCTTCTGGAACAGGTGCTGGGCTGGCAGTTTCGTCAGGCGCTGGCGGACGGAGATTTAGAGTTTCTCGAGTCGCGTTGGCTGAAAATCGAAGTGTGCGATCTGGCGCTGCAATGGTTTATGACGGTTGATAACGGCAGGCTGGTGGTAAGCCAACAGGCGGAAGCGGATGTCAGCTTCAGCGGCGATGCCAACGATCTGGTGTTGATTGCAGCGCGTAAGCAAGATCCCGATACGCTGTTTTTCCAGCGTCGGCTGCGGATTGAAGGAGATACCGAATTGGGCCTGTATGTAAAGAATCTGATGGACGCCATCGATCTGGATGCCATGCCTGCGCCGCTGCGCGTTGGCCTGCTGCAACTGGCGGCTTTTATTGAAGCAGGTTTGCAGGAGGGCACGGTGCAATCCTCCCGTGTACCGCAGCCATGTTGATCCGCGTTGAGATTCCGGTGGATGCAGCGGGCATTGATGCCTTGCTGCGCAGGGCTTTCGGGCGTGATGACGAAGCCGATCTCGTGCAGCAACTGCGTGAAGATGGCCTGCTGACGCTGGGCATTGTCGCCACCGACGATGAAGGCGGTGTGGTTGGCTATGCGGCCTTTAGCCCGGTTGATGTTGCGGGCGTTGATCGTCAGTGGGTAGGGCTTGCGCCGCTGGCGGTGGACGAAAATCTACGCCGCCAGGGTTTGGGTGAAAAACTGATATACGAAGGGCTGGATGCGCTGAACGAGTTCAGCTATGCCGCCGTTGTGGTGCTGGGGGATCCGGCCTACTACGGGCGTTTCGGTTTCAAAACCGCCGCCCAATACGATCTGCACTGCCGTTGGCCGGGGGCTGAAGCGGCATTTCAGGTTTACCCGCTGGCAGAAGACGCCCTGAATGATGTTAACGGGCTGGTGGAGTATTCGTCACCTTTTGGGCGGTTTTAGTCACCGTAAGTCAGTACTTCAACATGAGAGAGGTGGGTCACTCACCCACCTTTTTTTTCGTCGGTCGGTTAACTGATATTCTAACCGCCATACCATTGAGCGTTCCCCCTCTGGCTGTGCCCCCCCCTAATTCAACTTGACTGCTAGAATAGTGCTTTCACCTACAATAAGAGGCAGTGCCCGTCCACGGGGTTCTGTCGTCAGTATGATGGCGATGGGTGCTTAGAGTCGTTTTAATAATGCCTCTGCGGTGGCGTTTGAAGAGGCCAGTTTTCGGCACGGCTGTAGTGGCCACTGTTACCTTTGAGCATCTCTTCCAGCAGGAAAGGTACGACTATGGATTGGATTTGCCACGATCTTGAATGCATCAATCTACTGGCTTAACTAAAAGCATTTCCGCGCTGAGGTCGCGAGGCCACTAACGCAGCCGAAAATGGTTTATCGTGATGTTATCAGGGGAAATATGACGGAACTCAGGCTCATTTTAGGGGATCAACTCAACCCCGATCACTCCTGGTTCAAGCAGCACTCAGACCATGTTGTCTACGTGATGCTTGAGCTGCGGCAGGAAACGCGGTACGTCCTCCATCATGCACAAAAAATTATTGCCCTCTTTGCCGCCATGCGTGAATTTGCTCGCCAACTGCGCCTGCAAGGCCATCGGGTACGCTATCTCCAACTGGATGACCCGTCGAATCGTGGATCGCTGACGGATAACCTTGATGCGCTTATTGCTTACTATCAGGCAGTGACATTCTGTTGGCAACTCCCCGATGAGTGGCGTCTGGACGAACAGTTAAAACGCTGGTCTGCAACCTGCGCGGTCGAGGCCGTTAGCGTGGACAGCGAGCACTTTTTTTGTGAACGCCATCAGGTATCAGACTTTTTTGGCCAGCGTAAAACCTGGCGTATGGAGCATTTCTATCACGCGATGCGCCGCCGCGAACAGGTATTGATGTGCCCGGACGGTACGCCAGAGGGAGGAGCATGGAATTACGACGCAGAGAACCGCAAGCCTTGGAAGGGCGAGCCTGCGCCTCCAAACGATCGTCGGCCTGTACACGATCATACCGCACTCTGGAATACCCTCATCGGGCTTGATGTGCCCAGCTTTGGCGAGCCGCATGCGGGTGATTTTCGCTGGCCATTGGATCGAAAAGAAGCGTTGGTGTTACTGGAACATTTTGTCCGTGATGACCTCCGCCACTTTGGCCAGTGGCAGGATGCGATGCACACAGACTCCTGGCACCTGTTCCATTCCCTGATCTCCTTTGCCCTCAATACCAAAATGTTGTCTCCACGTGAAATTGTCGCCAAGGTGCAGGTGGCCTGGCAAAACGGCGAGGTTCCTCTTGCCTGTGCTGAGGGGTTTATCCGGCAGGTCTTGGGCTGGCGTGAGTATGTGAGAGGCGTCTATTGGGCGAAAATGCCCGGCTATCGCGATAACAATTTCTTCAATCACCAGAGACCGCTTCCCGCCTGGTTCTGGAGCGCCAACACCAAAATGCATTGCGTGGCGCAGGCTATCGGGCAGTCGCTGGAGCACGCTTATGCGCATCATATCCAGCGGCTGATGATTGTCGGCAACTTTGCCTTACTCGCCGGGCTTGCGCCTGCCGAGGTTCACCAATGGTATCTGGGGATTTATATTGATGCCTTTGAATGGGTTGAGTTACCCAATACGCTTGGGATGAGCCAGTTTACGGATGGCGGGCTGCTGGCCAGCAAACCCTATGTCTCCAGTGCGGCCTACATCAACAAAATGAGCAATTACTGTTCACAGTGTGAATATAACCCGCGCACGCGTACGGGGGAAAATGCCTGTCCTTTCAATGCGCTTTACTGGCATTTTTTTATTCAGCATCAGTCGCGCCTGATGCATAATCCGCGCCTGTCTATGGTGTATCACCAGATAAAAAAATTCTCACCACAAGAGCATGAAGATATTGTTCAATACGCACAAAACTTGCTGATAAATATAGAGAAATTATAATCCATCCGCAGTTGGAGTGGGCAGGGTCCTCTGCTCGAGTTGCTTGGCAAAACGTGTCTGGCTTGAACAGACCGTGGCTCCCTGGTATGGCAATGGCATCACGCCAGGATCGAGTTGGACGACAGGGCTAGCAAACGCCGGTGGCTCAGAGGATGGAGAACCGGGGGCCGATGATATCGACGACGGTTCAATCAAATGGAATCTGTATGCTCCCGTCACCAACGGCGCTTTGATGCCGAATGTGAGCTGGGCAGTGAGCAACAGTTATGGCACGGCGAATCTGTTTGCCGTTAATGGCAATATTACGCCATTCAGTATCAACCCGGATAATACGCTGCGCTATGACAACACCGGGTCGGCCGTCACTACGACGATACGCCTGTGCAATACCGGCTCCTGTGATAATGCCAATAAAGGGCTGAAAGCCAGCGCAGACAGCGTCACCAGCGATGGTTATCCGAAAGGGTTTACCTGGTTGGCCTGTGTGAAAGCCAATGAGCCTAGCACCAAGAACGCGCTTGAAATCGAAGTGGCAACCGGCGATTTTCTATTAGGGCCGGATTACAGCAGCCGGGTGAAAACGGTGATCCAGAAAACGAGTTCTGCCACCGGCGTGCAGCTTAACAATATAGACGGCAGCAGCAGTTCTGTGGTGCAAACCGATACCAGCCAATACCATCTGTATCAGGTCAGTATCGCGATGGAGAATTACAATACGGGAACGGTGAACCTGTTTATTGACGGCAAAGCGGCGAAGGTGAAATCAGGGCCGGCGTTGCCTTATCGTGGCGTATTAAATGCCGTGTCACTCTCGGGGCCGGGTAATTATTTCTCCATCGGTTCTGGCGCGGCAACCTCAACCGCAACCCATGGTTCATTGGCATGGATAATTTGGACTAAAGCGGCGTTATCTCCGGCCGAGATTACAGGCTCTCTGCCAGAGGATGCTCTTACTGGTTCACCCTGTGACCTCTCCGCCTATTAGGCCGATATTTGATTTTATCCCCACTTTCCATGGCGGAAAGTGGGGCAACAGATTATTTCCCCCAAAACGGCCCATTCCCCACCGAATCCCTGACCAGCAGCTCCGAGGTAAACATGTTGTCTTTGGACAAATACCCGCCATCGAGCATAGAAATCAGCCGGTCGATCACTTCATTCATCATCGCGCTAACCGGGTCCTTAACGCTGGAAAGTGCTGGGATCAGGTACGGTGCGGTAGGGATATTATCGAAACCGATCACCGAGACTTGATGGGGCACGGCAATACCCGCCTGGTTTAATTGCTTGATAACACCAACGGCCATGTCGTCATTACTGGCGAGCACCGCACTAAAGGTTATTTTATCGTTCAGCAAAGATTCTACCGCTGCGGCACCGCTGGCTGGCGTCCACTTCCCTTTGATGATCAGATTATCCTGCACAGCAATAGCGTGTTGATTTAACGCTTCTTTATAACCAGAAAGCCGCTCAATGGCGGTCGGTGAATCCAGTGAGCCGGTGATAAAGGCGATATCGCGGTGGCCCCGTTCAATCAGGTATCGAGTCGCGTTAAAGCTGGCACCTTTGTGGTCGCAGCAAATGCAGTGGCTTTGGTGTTTCCTCAGCCTTCTGTTCACCACCATAATCGGCTGTTTATGCTGCTCGATGATGTCGTCCATCACATCGATGGTCAAGAAACGCGGGTAGATGATGATGGCATCGCAGCGCAAATCGAGCAGGAATTGAATCGCTGCCTGCTCTTCTTCGGCGCTGTGTTTGCCGTCCACCAGAATCAGCTGGCGACCATTGTCTTCCAGTTTTTGCGCCGCCTGGGAAAGCAGCTCGCTGAAATAACTGCCGTTGTAGAGCGTGTTGGTTACCACCAGGCCAATACATTGCGATTTATTGGTGGCCAGATTTCTCGCCAGCAGATTGGGGCGATACCCCGCCTCTTCGATGGCTTTGTATACCTGATCTTTCGTTGCTTCGCTGACGTATCCTTTGCCGGAAAGAACACGTGAAACAGTGGCTTTAGAGACGCCTGCTTTCTTGGCCACTTCCTGCATGGTAGACATAGGTATTTCCTGGCTTTTTGACAATGACGCACATTCTATACCCAAAAAAAAGCAGGTACAGCCAAAGGCGATACCTGCTTGATTACCCACCGGATGGTTTCGGTGCTTATAACGCTAAATCGACCACGATACGCCCTTCGATTTTACCGGCGTGCATGCGGGCGAAAATATCGTTGATGTTGCTCAGGGGCTCAACGCTAATATTCGCTGCCACTTTATTCTGCCCGGCAAAATTGAGGGCTTCCTGTAGATCCTTGCGGGTGCCGACAATTGAACCGCGCACGGTAATGCCATCCAGCACCATATTGAAAATCGACAGGTCAAAGGTGCCCGGAGGCAGCCCGTTCAACACCATGGTGCCGCCGCGGCGTAAGGTACCGATGGCCTGCTCAAAGGCTTTTGGCGAGACGGCTGTCACCAGCACGCCGTGTGCGCCGCCGAAGCTTTCATGGAACACCTTGGCTGGATCGACCTGCTTGGCATTCGCCACCACGCTGGCCCCTAAACGCTTGGCAAACGCCAATTTGTCATCGTCGATGTCCACCGCCGCCACGTTCAGCCCCATGGCAACCGCATACTGAATCGCCATATGGCCGAGCCCGCCAATACCCGAAACCACCACCCAGTCACCCGGTTTGGTCTCGGTCATTTTCAGGCCTTTATAGACCGTAACGCCAGCGCAGAGAATTGGCGCGATCTCGTGGTATTCAACGTTATCCGGCAGGATGCCGACATAGTTGGCGTCCGCAAGGCAATATTCCGCGAAGCTGCCGTTAACTGAGTAGCCAGCGTTTTGCTGCGAGTGACACAGGGTTTCCCAACTGTCCAGGCAGTGCTCGCAGTGGCCACAGGCGGAGTACAGCCAAGGTACTCCTACCCGATCCCCTTCCTTGATATGTTTTACGCCTTCACCCACCGCCACCACATAGCCCACGCCTTCATGGCCGGGAATGAACGGCGGCTGTGGCTTGACCGGCCAGTCGCCTTCGGCAGCGTGCAAATCGGTATGGCAGACGCCGGTGGCAACAATCTTCACTAACAGCTGGCCCGGCCCGGCTTTCGGGATCGGTACCTGTTCAATCACCAAGGGTTCCCCAAACGCTTTAACCACGGCGGCTTTCATTGTATTCATATTTTCATCCTTAAAAATAGACTGGGCTTAGAACAGGCCCAACGGTGCTGTGCTATAGCTGACCAGCAGGTTTTTAGTTTGTTGGTACTGGTTTAACGCCATCTTGTGCGTTTCACGCCCAACGCCCGATTGCTTATAGCCGCCAAACGCCGCATGAGCAGGGTAGATGTGATAACAGTTGGTCCAGACGCGGCCCGCTTTGATGCTGCGCCCCATGCGGTAAGCCAGGTTGGTATCACGGGTCCAGACGCCTGCGCCCAAGCCGAATTGGGTTTCGTTGGCGATAGCCAGCGCTTCTGCTTCGTCTTTGAAGGTGGTGACGCCGATTACCGGGCCAAAAATCTCTTCCTGGAAACAACGCATCTGGTTGCTCCCTTTGATCAGCGTGGGTTGGATATAGAAACCATTATCCAGCGCAGGCGTGATGCTGGCTCTCCCGCCGCCGGTCAGGATTTGCCCCCCTTCATTACGGGCGATATCGATATAGGAGAGGATTTTGTCAAACTGCTGCTGAGAAGCCTGTGCGCCGATCATGGTGTCGGTGTCCAGCGGATCGCCACGGCGGATGTCTTTGACTTTCGCCATCACGCGTTCCATGAAGGGGGCGTAAATGGACTCGTGGATCAGGGCGCGCGACGGGCAGGTACAGACTTCACCCTGATTAAAGAAGCCAAGCACCAGGCCTTCAACCGCTTTCTCGATAAACTCCGGTTCGGCGTCCATCACATCGGCAAAATAGATGTTCGGTGATTTACCGCCCAGCTCGACGGTACAAGGAATAATATTCTCCGCCGCACAGGCCATAATGTGGCGGCCAACCGGCGTTGAACCGGTGAAGGCAATTTTGGCGATACGTTTGCTGGTCGCCAGCGCTTCACCCGCCTCGCGGCCGTAGCCCTGCACCACGTTGAGAACGCCTGCGGGGAACAGATCGCCAATCAGCTCCATCAGCAGCGTAATGGCCAGCGGCGTCTGCTCCGCTGGTTTCAGCACCACGCAGTTGCCCGCCGCCAACGCCGGAGCCAGCTTCCACGCTGCCATTAACAGCGGGAAGTTCCAAGGGATAATCTGGCCGACAACGCCCAACGGCTCATGAAAGTGATAGGCAACGGTGTGCTCATCGATCTCTGCCGCGCTACCTTCCTGTGCTCGCAGGCAACCGGCAAAGTAACGGAAGTGATCGATCGCCAGCGGCAGGTCGGCATTCAGGGTTTCACGAATCGGTTTCCCGTTATCCCAGCTTTCTGCAACCGCGAGGTATTCCAGATTGGCTTCGATACGATCGGCCACCCGCAGCAGCAGCGTGGAACGATGCTGCACGCTGGTTTTCCCCCAGGCATCTGCGGCCAGGTGTGCGGCATCCAATGCGGCGTTAATATCCTGGGCATCGGAGCGCGGGAACTGCGCAATGTCACTGCCATTCACAGGCGAAGTGTTCATAAAATATTGGCCACCGAGCGGTTCTACGAATTTGCCACCAATGTAGTTGCCGTAAGCCGCTTTGAAAGAAACCAATGAATCCGGCGTGCCGGGATGTGCGTAACGCATCGCAAACTCCTTATGTAGGGTATCGCTATCAGAGTGTGGCAACCGCTACGGGATATTGCGGTTGCGCTAGGACTATTGCAGCCGCCGTGCCATTCTTTTCATGATGGCCGTTTAAAGTGAAATTTTATTTAAAATCAGTTAATTAAAATTAACTGGCTTGCTGGGCCTGCGTAGCAAAAGGGAAGAATCTGCCATTTGTGTTGCAAATCGCAACACTGATAGAACGCAATGGCTACAATATTGCAACACTTCTAGGCAGAGATGAGGTCACCAATGCGGGGAAATTCGTCAGCCATCAGCACAGCCATCGCCGTCGATACGCCGTTGCTTAATGATTCCTGGTTGCGCAGCGAACTCTATGGCTTAAGCCGTATCGCCGATGATTTCCCGCGTCTTCGTCAGGCAGAGCTGGCTGACGTGCTGGCGAGTAACGCCGCGTTGCAGCAATTTGCCCATCCCACGGTTAAAACCTTGGCAGAAAAAATCGCCGATAAGCAATCCGTCGTGGTCCTTTCCGACGCCAGCGGCCTGATACTGAACACCTTCGGTGATATGCGGGCACTGCAAAAAGCCCAACGCTTTGCGCTGGCACCCGGCAACCTGTGGAGCGAATGTGGCCGTGGAACCAATGCCATCGGCACGGCGCTGGCGATTGATGATGGCTGCGAAATTTTTGCCCATCAGCACTATCTCACCAGCAATCAGGGGTTGTACTGCGCCGCCATGACGCTGCAAGCGCCCAACGGGCAGATTGCTGGCGTGCTGGATATTTCCGGGCCTGCGCATTATCCCCACCCCTATACGCTGGCCTGGATCAAAGAGGCCGCGCAGCAGATTGAGTCTTTGTGGGTGAAGCAGAGCCTGCAACCGGACCAGTGGCTGATGAGCCTGCATCCACAGGTGCAGGGGATTGATAGCGCTGCGGAGATGCTGCTGGTTTTCTCCGGCAACGTGCTAGTGGCGGCGAACCGCCTGGCCATGCGCGAGCTGCAACTGAGCGCCGATCGTTTTGGCTCACTCACTTTCCAGCAGCTTTTTCCCCATGGCGAGCAGCAGGCCAACAGCGTTCCGCAGCCGATCCTCACTCACCACCAGCAGCGCTATTTTTGCCGCCTGCGCGCACCGGCCCGCACCCAGGTTGCGGCAGCCCCGGTTGCTGCACCCGATGTTTCACTTTCCCTGCCTGATAACACTCATAAGCTGGTGCGGCTGTTGAACGCGGGGGTGTCTCTGTGTATTCACGGCGAAACGGGCAGCGGCAAAGAGTACGTCAGCCGGGCGCTGCATCAGCAAAGCCAGTGGCGAGAGGGCAAATTTGTGGCCATTAACTGTGCGGCTATTCCGGAGCCGTTGATTGAGTCGGAGCTGTTTGGCTATCAGCCGGGGGCGTTTACCGGTGCCAACAAGAACGGCTATATCGGCAAGATCCGCGAGGCGGACGGCGGCGTGCTGTTTCTGGATGAAATTGGCGATATGCCATTAGCGCTGCAAACCCGCTTGCTGCGGGTGTTGCAGGAAAAAGAGGTGGCACCGCTGGGTTCCAGCCGCACTTGGCCGGTCAACTTTACGGTTATCTCTGCCACGCACCGGGATCTCAATCAACGGGTAGCCGAAGGCGAGTTCCGCGAAGATCTGCTCTACCGGCTACAGGAGTTTTCCCTGACGCTGCCCCCGCTGCGTGAATGGCCCTCTTTACCGGTTTTTATCACGCAACTGTGGCAGGAACTGGGCGGTGTGGAGCGCGGTATCCAACTCGCCCCTGCACTGCTGCAAACGTTGGCGAATTACGATTGGCCGGGCAACGTGCGTGAACTAAGAAGCGTGCTCAAAGTGCTGTTCGCTCTGGCGGATGACCATGAGGTGCTGAACTGCGAAGCTCTGCCAGAAAAATACCGGCCTAAACAGGTTCTGCCTCAGGTTGCCCTGCATCAGCATGATGACCGGGTGATTGCGGCAACCCTTGAACGCTATAACGGTAACGTCAGTAAAGCGGCTCAGGCACTAGGCATTGCCCGCAGCACGCTGTATCGACGCGCCGCCCGAGAAAAACGCTAACCTTCTTCGGCCCCGCTCACGCCGTTGAGCGGGGTACCCACCTTGCATCACCGCTTCAATTCGATCACCTTCACAAAACAGACAATAAAAAAAATTATAAATTGATATTTAACTGCAATGTTTTCACTCTTATGTGGAACCGGTTACCTATCTATGAGAGTAGTCCTCATGTCAAAGAATTATGCGGCGGTATCAAGATCGATAGTGGATGCAGTTGGGGGAGCGAGTAACGTCGCGGCGGTGACGCATTGCATGACGCGCTTACGCTTTGTGCTCAACGACGATAGCGTGGTTGATAGCGCAAGACTCAAGGCCATCAGCGGCGTGTTGGGCGTGGTGAGAAGCGAAAACCAGTGCCAGGTGATCATTGGCAATACGGTTTCACAAGCCTATGCCGAAGTGCTGAAACTGCTGCCAGAAGGGGCGGTGGCCGAGCGGCCTGCGCCAGAAAAGAACAAGATTACCCTGAAACGCATTGGGGCAGGGATCCTGGACGCGCTGATCGGCACTATGTCGCCGCTGATCCCGGCGATCATCGGCGGATCGATGGTGAAATTGCTCGCCATGATCCTGAATATGACCGGTGTATTCGGTAAAGACTCCTCAACGCTGATTATTCTCAACGTGATCGGCGATGGCGCATTCTTCTTCCTGCCGGTGATGGTGGCCGCTTCCGCTGCCATAAAATTCAAAACCAACCTGTCGCTGGCGATTGCCATTGCCGGGGTGTTGGTGCATCCCACCTTTATCGATCTGATGGCCAAAGCGGCGCAGGGCCAGCAGGTTGAATTTATCGGCCTACCGGTCACCGCGGTGAAATATACCTACACGGTGATCCCGGCGCTGTTTATGACCTGGCTGCTCTCCTACATTGAAAAATGGGTCGATCGCATCACGCCAGCGGTGACCAAAAACTTCCTCAAACCGATGCTGATTGTGCTGGTTTCGGCACCGATCGCCATCCTGCTGATTGGGCCGCTGGGCATCTGGATTGGTAGCGGGATTTCGGCGCTGGTCTACACCATTCACAGCTATCTGGGTTGGTTATCCGTCGCCATTATGGGCGGGCTGTGGCCGCTGTTGGTGATGACCGGGATGCACCGCGTGTTCACCCCAACCATCATTCAGACCATTGCGGAAACCGGCAAAGAGGGCATGGTGATGCCGTCAGAAATTGGTGCCAACCTCTCGTTAGGCGGCTCATCGCTGGCGGTGGCCTGGCGCACCAAAAACCCGGAACTGCGCCAGACGGCGCTGGCCGCAGCGGCATCCGCCATTGTTGCCGGTATTTCAGAACCGGCGCTTTACGGCGTGGCAATACGCTTGAAACGCCCGCTGATCGCGGCGTTGATCAGCGGCTTTGTCTGCGGCGGCGTGGCTGGTGTGGCCGGATTGGCAAGCCACTCGATGGCCTCTCCGGGCCTGTTCACCAGCGTGCAGTTTTTTGATCCGGCCAACCCGATGACCATCGTCTGGGTGTTTGGCGTGATGGCACTGGCGATCGTACTTTCCTTCGTCCTCACGCTGCTGATGGGGTTTGAAGACATTCCCGTCACCGAAGAGGCGGAAAGCGAAAAAGCCAAACCTGCATCCGAGTTGTCTGTAACTAATTAACAAGAGGTATCTTATGTCAGCATCTGTTTTCCCCGCAGATTTTTTATGGGGTGGTGCTCTCGCTGCCAACCAGGCCGAAGGCGCTTATCTTGAAGGCGGCAAAGGGCTGACCACGGTGGATATGATCCCTCACGGTAAAGATCGGTTGGCGGTCAAGCTGGGCCAGGAAAAACGCTTTGCCCTGCGTGAAGATGAGTTCTACCCGAGCCATCAGGGCATCGATTTTTATCATCGTTATAAAGACGATATCGCCCTAATGGCGGAAATGGGCTTCAGCGTATTTCGCACCTCGATCGCCTGGAGCCGTATTTTCCCCAACGGGGATGAAACCGTGCCGAATGCCGAGGGCATTGCCTTCTACCGCGATGTGTTCGCCGAATGCAAAAAGCACGGCATTGAACCGCTGGTGACGCTGTGCCATTTTGATGTGCCGATGCATTTGGTGCGCGAATACGGCTCGTGGCGCAACCGGCAAATGGTGGGTTTTTTCACCCATTACGCCCGCACCTGCTTTGAAGCGTTTGATGGGCTGGTGAAATACTGGCTGACGTTCAATGAAATCAACATCCTGTTGCACAGCCCGTTCTCCGGCGCGGGCTTGGTATTCGAACCGGGCGATAATCAAGAGCAGGTGAAATATCAGGCCGCACACCACGAACTGTTGGCGAGCGCGCTGGCGACGAAAATCGCCCATGAGGTTAACCCGCACAATCAGGTCGGTTGCATGCTGGCCGGTGGCAATTTCTACCCCTGGTCGTGTAAACCGGAAGACGTGTGGGCCGCGCTGGAAAAAGACCGCGAAAACCTGTTCTTTATCGACGTTCAGGCGCGCGGAGCCTACCCTTCGTACACCCAACGTTTGTTCAGGGAAAAAGGCATCACCGTCGAAATGGAACCAGGCGACGCGGAGATCCTGAAAAACAGCGTCGATTTTGTCTCGTTCAGCTATTACGCCTCGCGCTGTGCCTCGGCAGAGATGAACGAGCACAACAGCAGCGCCGCCAACGTGGTTAAATCGCTGAAAAACCCATACATCCAGGCCAGCGATTGGGGATGGGGGATCGATCCTCTGGGCCTGCGTATTACGATGAACATGATGTATGACCGCTACCAGAAACCGCTGTTCCTGGTGGAAAATGGTCTGGGCGCAAAAGACGAAATCAACGAACAAGGTGAAATTGACGACGAATACCGCATCAGCTATTTGCGTGAGCATATTAAAGCGATGGCGGAGGCGATCAGTGACGGTATTCCGGTGATGGGTTATACCTCCTGGGGTTGCATCGATCTGGTTTCTGCTTCTACCGGGGAAATGAGCAAACGCTATGGCTTTGTCTATGTCGATCGTGACGATCAAGGGAATGGCACCTTAGCCAGAACCAGAAAGAAATCGTTCTATTGGTATAAGAAGGTCATTGCCAGCAACGGTTCGGATTTAAGCTAATAAAGAAAGGGAATATTGGTGTTAGGCGATATTCCTGTTCTCCCTCTCCCTGCGGGCGTAGGTATCTACACAAGTTGCCAATAGACAGCCCCATCACCTCCGACGGACAGAGTATCACGGCTTGCTGCGGCTTTGGTGCTTGAAATATGCACTAAACGGTCCCCTCTCCCCGCGGGAGAGGGCTAGGGTGAGGGGCTATTCACGGCGAACCTTCATTGATTAAATATCAATTAATTCAATGAGTTTCGTTGTCAATGACAATGAGCTTCCAACGGAGTCGTTGGCAATAGATCGTGATAAAAAAGCCCCTCACCCCTTATCTAATGATGGATTTTTTATATTCATCTCTCAAATTCATTACCCATAAAAATCAAATAAAAACTTAGCATTAATCATCCTATTTTCTCGGGGAATTATGCTATACCGGTCATACCTCAAGTTGTATGTGCGTTGGTTCTGTGACCCGCCAAAATAGGGATGTTACTATTTTATGAGTAATCAATTCTCTCCTTCTGATTTGAAAACTATCCTGCATTCGAAACGCGCCAATATTTATTATTTACAATACTGCCGGGTATTAGTGAACGGCGGGCGGGTTGAATATGTCACTGATGAAGGTAAGCAATCTCTCTATTGGAATATCCCCATCGCCAATACCTCCGTGGTGATGCTGGGGACCGGTACCTCAATCACTCAGGCCGCTATGCGTGAGTTTGCTAAAGCGGGGGTTCTGGTTGGATTCTGTGGCGGTGGGGGCACGCCTTTGTTTGCCGCTAATGAAGTTGAAGTGGATGTTTCCTGGTTAACCTCACAAAGCGAATACCGGCCAACGGAATATCTACAGCATTGGGTGAGCTTCTGGTTTAACGACGATAAGCGTCTGGCTGCGGCTATTGCTTTTCAGCAACAGCGCATTGCTCAAATCCGCACTCATTGGCTCTCGGTGCGCATGCAGCGTGAACAGGCATTCGAGGTTGATGCTGCCCAGCTTAATCCGGTGCTGGACAATTTTATCCAGCGCTTATCCGCTTGCCAGAATAGCAACGATGTTCTGGCACAAGAGGCGGTCATGACTAAAGCGCTCTATAAATTGGCGGCCAATGGAGTGAAGTATGGTGAGTTCAGCCGTGCCAAACGCGGCAGCGGTATCGACATCGCTAACCGATTTTTAGATCACGGTAACTATCTGGCTTATGGCCTTGGCGCTACTGCGGCTTGGGTTATTGGCCTGCCGCATGGTTTGTCGATACTTCATGGCAAAACTCGGCGTGGTGGCTTGGTGTTTGATATTGCTGATTTGATTAAAGATGCTTTAATTCTGCCTCAAGCCTTTATCGCCGCGATGGCTGGGGAGGATGAACAGCAATTTCGCCAGCGTTGCCTCACTGGATTTCAGCAGGCGGATGCACTGGATGTGATGATTGATACCCTGAAAGACACCGCAGAAAGTCTGTCACAGGTGGGTAAATGAATATTTTGCTGGTTGCTCAGTGCAGTAAAAAGGCATTGATAGAAACTCGTCGTATTTTGGACCAGTTCGCCGAGCGGAAAGGGGATCGGACTTGGCAAACACCGATTACTCAAGAGGGTTTGAATACGTTGAGGAAACTGCTGCGTAAAACCGCCAAGCGTAATACGGCAGTGGCTTGTCATTGGATTCGGGGAGCCAACAACACGGAATTGCTGTGGATCGTGGGTAATCTGCGCCGTTTTAATGCACAGGGCACGGTACCGACGAACAGCACGCAGCGAGATATCCTGCGTAGTCAGGATGAGAATCAATGGCACAACGCTGAAGTTATCGCGCTGTTAGCGGGTATTGCTGGGTTGTTTCACGATTTTGGTAAGGCTAATCGACTGTTTCAAAACAAGCTCTTGAGGATAGGTGCTTCTTTTGAGCCTTGCCGACATGAGTGGGTCTCACTGCGGTTATTTACTGCTTTTGTCGCAGAACGGGAGGATGCGCAGTGGCTACAGGCGTTGGCGGAAGTAAGCGCTGCGGATGAGCCCGCGCTGCTGGCCAAGTTGATTGCTGATGATGCCCGCACGCTACAGAATCCATTCACCGCATTGCCGCCGCTGGCGAAGGTGGTTGCCTGGTTGATTGTTTCTCATCACCGGTTGCCCGTTTATCCTGCTTCACCCCGTTGGCCGGAATATCAAAACCCACCGAAACTTGAATATCATGATCGCTGGCTCAGTGAGTGCTTTTCACCCGGCTGGAATTCCCCGCAGTTTATGAATGACTATGCGGGAGTGGTACGTGAACATAACTGGCAGTTTCCGCATGGGACACCGTTCAAAAGCGCAACCTGGTGCAGGAAGGCGCAGGAAATTGCCCGGCGTGCCCTGCAAAGTAGTGTGCTCTACAACGGGGTGGGGTGGTTTGAACAGCGTTTTACTTTGCATCTTTCACGTCTGGTTCTGATGCTGGCAGATCACTTTTATTCAGCGCAGCCCGTGACGGAAAAGTGGCAAGATCGCAACTATACCGCTTTTGCCAACACCGATCGTACCACTCACCAATGTAAACAGCAGTTGGATGAACATAACATTGGTGTTGCTCATAATGCTTTCCTGTTGGCCCGCAGTCTACCTGCGCTGAGAGACTCTTTGCCTGCGATAACCCGGCATAAAGACTTTAAAAAACGTGCTACTGACAGCCGGTTCCGTTGGCAGGATAAGGCATATGATCTCGCTTGCTCGTTAAGAGAACAAACTCGGCAGCAAGGTTTTTTTGGCGTCAATATGGCTTCTACCGGCTGTGGTAAGACGTTTGCCAATGCCCGGATTATGTATGGTTTGGCGGATGAGACGTTGGGCTGCCGTTTTAGCGTGGCGTTAGGTTTACGCACGTTGACGTTGCAGACCGGTGAAGCGCTGCTTAATAGGTTGCATCTACAGGATGATGATCTGGCCGTTATGATTGGCTCTGCTGCTGTCAAAGAGCTTAATGAGCAGGAGCAACAGCGGGAACTGCAGGCTTCAGGTAGCGAGTCGGCAGACGATCTGTTTGCCGAGCATATGTATGTAAAATATGACGGTAGCCTGGAAGATGGCCGCTTAAGCCGTTGGCTGAAGGCCAGCCCAAAACTACAGCAATTGCTGAGTGCCCCGATCCTCGTCAGCACTATCGATCATCTGATGCCCGCGACTGAGGGGGTTCGAGGGGGTAAGCAGATTGCACCAATGCTGCGGTTACTAACGTCAGATCTGGTGTTGGACGAACCCGATGATTTTGATCTGGCGGACTTGCCTGCGTTGTGTCGGCTGGTCAACTGGGCGGGAATGCTGGGTAGCCGTGTACTGCTCTCATCGGCAACATTACCACCGGCCCTGATTGTGGCGTTATTTGAAGCCTATCAACGTGGGTGGATGGATTATGCCAGCGTCAATGGCGAACCTAATCCACAAGGAGAGATTTGTTGTGCTTGGGTGGATGAATACGATACCGGCAACGGCAGTATTGCGGACCGAGAAAGCTTCAAGCAACAGCATCAGGCTTTTGTTCTGCAACGAGCGCAGAATTTGCTGAACCGGCAACAGGTGTTGCGTAAGGTTAGGCTGGTGGCAGTCAGCAACAATCATGCTGGCAAGCTGGAAGCGGTGCGCTCGATAGTTAGCGTGATCCAACGGCAGATGTCGATTCTGCATCAAGCCCACCACCAGCGCCACCCATCGGGTAAGCGGGTTTCTATCGGTCTGGTGCGGATGGCCAATATCGCTCCGTTAGTAGCGCTAGCTTCAGCACTGATGGCGACGACACCGGAAGCAAATTATCGGATTCACTACTGTGTTTACCACAGCCAACACCCTTTGGCACAGCGCTCTCATATTGAAACCCGGCTTGATGCGGCGTTGACGCGTTACGATCCTGACGCGCTTTGGCACCAGCCAGAAATTCAGGCAGCGATACAGAACGCACCAGAGGAAAATCAGCTGTTTGTGGTGCTGGCAACCTCGGTAGCAGAGGTGGGGCGTGATCATGACTATGATTGGGCGATAGTCGAACCCAGCTCAATGCGCTCGCTGATCCAACTGGCGGGGCGAGTACAACGGCATCGGCAGTGTTCACCTGAGACTGACAATATTGTCATTCTTACACACAACATTAATGCGTTGGCCGGGGAGGAGATTGCTTACCGTCACCCTGGTTTTGAAAGTCAGGAACGCCGCTTTTCCAGCCACGATTTATCCGTATTGCTGCGCGACATCAAGTACCAGGAAATTAATTCCTTACCCCGTATTTTGTCACCTGAGCAACTTAGACTGAAATCGCAATACGACAACTTTTCTGAGCTGGAGCATGCTCAACTATTGTGTGCCTTATTCCAAGATAAGCGTGGTGAGAAGCCCTTGCTCAGTGCTTCTCGCTGGTGGTTGAACCAGCCAACCTGGCACGCTGAATTTCAGCGTTGCACCCCATTCCGTCAATCAGCGGCGGATGAACAGTATTTTCTTTTTCTGGAAGAGATTGGTGAGGTTGCCGATTTTCGCCTGTATGACATGAACGCCAGGCCGCCTTGTTATGTACCGGTTGATGTGATTGAGCCGGTAGCTCTAACACTAGCCGCGGGCAATCAGCCTTGGTTCAATCTGGATGCCGACTATGTTTACCCACTCTTGGCCGAACGGTTTGATCTGGAACTCAACGAAATCAGCACTCGTTATGGTGAGATCCGTTTGCGGGAGTCGCGTTCTACCTCTGTGGCATGGCGATATCATCCGGTGTTAGGCGTGTTCCGCGCCCTTGAGTAAGGGCGCGGGCTACCTGCGCGGTAGTGAGGTCATAAGTACTTACTTCTAAGCTACCTAGTCGGTAGGAGTGCAATCATATTGGTTGATGGATGTTAAGTCTATTATCGTATTTTTATATTATAAGTACTTAGGTTGAGATTAACTCATTGGAAGGTTACTATTTGAACGCTGTTAGTTGTTCTATGTCGTACTCGCTACATTAATGTGAGGATCACTTTATGGAATATACCGGGCTCTCAGCAGCAATTGCTGGCTATATCGATGAGCGACGAAGAGTTAAAAAGGAACCTGTAGAAAAGAGCTGCGAAAAGGCACTAAAGGAGGAGCCGGAGGCAGCGAGACGTGTGGCAATCAGTACGGAATATCAGGCACAGCTTCAGGCGCTGGATAATCAGTTTGCCTATATTCCCTGGTTAACCGATGCGGCTAAGCGAGCCAAACAGATCAGCCTGGTGACTCATGCACTGAAGTTTACCCATGGCGATGCGAAGGGGAGCGGTGTACTTGATGCCAGAGAGTCAACCGTTGCCAAGGGCTATCTCTCCACACTGGCGTTGAACCAACTGGAAACCGATGCTATTGGTAACGCAGCTGCTTTGGATGTGGCCAAGCTGTTACAGCTAACTGTGAATGGTGCCAGCGTAGCGGATTGTATCGCGCAGGACGATATCTCACCTTTTGCTCCCTTTACTGCCGATCTACAGCAGTTGGAAGAGTGGCTGGCCGGTTTTAAGTTGGCGCTGGTGGATAAAAATCTCAGCTCGCACACCCTTGCCAAACAGATCTTCTTTCCTATCACCAAACAAGACTATCATCTGCTAAGCCCGCTGTTTCCTTCTTCTCTGGCGCATGAGATCTATGGCCGCATTGGGCAAAGCCGCTTTGGTGAACAGGCCAAAGAGATCCGTGAAGCGAAAAAGGCCGGGAAATATCATGCTGAACTTCAGGTCAGTTACCCCGGTACGGCAATCCAGTCTTACGGCGGCTCTAAACCTCAGAACATCTCCATCTTGAACAGTATGCGCGGGGGAAAAATGCTGCTGCTCTCCTGCGCACCGCCCAACTGGCGCGGCTGCTTAACCCCTCCCAGCGGTACAGATATTTTGTATAGCAGCGAATTTAACCGCCGTACCTGGCAACAGGTCAATCAACTGAAAAACTACCTGCTCAGTGTGGCGGAGAAAGAGAGTACGTTGGAGATCCGTCAGCAGCGTGGGCGTTGTGTGTTAGCGCTGGTGGACACCTTATTGAATTACGCTAGTGAGATACAGTTTCTGACCGAATTAGCAGGGTGGAGTTCGCATCCTGACTGTAAATTACCTGATGCGCAGAGAATATGGCTCGATCCTCATAATCCTTCCGCAGAGTTTCAGCAGCAACGCAGTAAAAATGCCTGGCCGGGCGAGATCGCCAAGCAATTTGCGTATTGGTTGAATAAAAAGCTGGAGCACAAGCGGATGACGTTTGCCCAGGCTGAAAGCCAGGCCTGGCAGAAGGTCTTCAGTCAACGCCTCCGGGAGTTTGACCTTGGGTGGAGGGAGGAAGCATGAGTACATTAATTACCCTACGCCACCTTCAGGTCAGCAATGTCAACACCATTGCCGGACTGACTTACGGTTTTCCTGCTATCACTCAACTCTTAGGCTATACCCATGCGCTATCACGCAAGCTTCAGCAGAGCCACGGTATCGAACTACAGGGCTGCGCGGTGGTGTGCCATCATCATCAGATCCAGGCTTATCAGCCGTCGGGATGGGGCGATTATGTGTTTGCATTAACGCGTAATCCACTGACTAAAGAGGGAAATACGGCCCCTATTGTTGAAGAGGGGCGTATGCAGATGGATATCTCCCTGGTTCTGGAGTGTCAGGGGCTGATTTCTGGCGGTGAAGCAGGCATTGCGGCGCTGCGTGAGCATTTATTTCCGTTGTGCCAGAGCCAGAGATTAGCTGGGGGGACGATTAGCGGGTTACAAGACATCGACATTGTGGCTTTTCCCACGACGACACAGGAGCGATCGCGCTTTACCCGGCGTTTGCTACCTGGTTTTGTCCTGCTCGATCGTTCCTCTCTGTTACAGCAGCATCTATTACGCTTGCAGCAAAACCAACCTGAAGCCGATCTCTTGGATGCCTGGCTCGATTTTTCTGCGCTGAAATATCAGGCTGTGCCTTTGCAAGATGAGCACGGTGCGCTGGATGAGAACAACAAAGCGCAGTGGGTTTATCAACCCAAGCCAGAAAGTGGCTGGCTGGTGCCGATCATGGCAGGATTCCGCGCTATTTCGCCTTGCTATGAGCCAGGTATGGTGAACAACAGCCGCGATTGGGTTACGCCTTTTCGTTTCGCAGAGGCGGTCTACGGTATTGGTGAATGGAAAAGCCCACACAATCTTGACGACTTGCGGCAGATATTTTGGCAATACCATTGTGACCAAGAGTGGTATCTCTGTCAGGCACAACCTAGCGTGGTTACAGACAGCATTTCTCAACTCGAAGAAGATTTCGATTTTTTCTGATAAAAAAGGAATTGGATCATGGCGACTATCACATTAAAAACGGCATCAGTGCTGGCATTTGAAAGCAAGTTGGCTTGTTCTGACGCGATTATGGCGGCGGGAAATTGGGAAGAGAGAACGGATGTAACCTGCTGGCAGCCCATCTTGGTACAGGAAAAGGCGGTGCGCGGTACGATTTCCAACCGTTTAAAGGCAGCGATCAGCAGTGACACTGCGAAGCTGGATGCAGCGATTCAAAATGCCAACCTGCAAACCGTAGATGTGGCGGCATTACCTTTCGACTGTGACACATTAAAAGTGAGCTTTACTCTGCGCGTGCTCGGTGGGCTGGCTACGCCTTCTACCTGCAACGATCCTGACTATCAGGCCGCATTGGCCGCAGTGATCCAGGACTATGTTGCCCGCCAAGGATTTAGTGAACTTGCCAGACGTTATGCAACCAATATTGCCAGTGGCCGCTTCCTGTGGCGTAACCGCGTTGGTGCTGAGCAGGTTGAGGTGCGGGTGAGTTGTGGTGGTCGCTTTTGGGTGTTTGATGGTTATGCACAAAGCCTGAATGAATTTCCTCCGGTGACTGGCGATCTGCTGGAGTTAAGTAAAGCGATAGAAGCGGGTCTGCATGGCCAGCAGTATACCTTTATTGAGGTTCAGGCTTTTGTCCGTCTGGGGCAAGGGCAGGCGGTCTACCCTTCGCAAGAATTGGTGATGGGTGGTGGTAAAGGAGATAAGAGCAAATTCTTGTTCCAACTGAACCAGGTGGCCGCCATGCACTCGCAAAAAATTGGCAATGCTTTGCGTACGATTGATACCTGGCACCCAGACTCCGCGGAGGTGGGGGCGATCGCGGTAGAGCCTTATGGCTCAGTGACCAATCGTGGTAAGGCTTACCGGCAACCCAGGGAGAAGTTGGATTTTTATAATTTGCTGGATGCTTGGGTATTGAAAGGTAAAGAACCTGATTTGGCACAGCAGCACTATGTCATTGCTATGTTGATTCGCGGTGGTGTCTTTGGTGATGCAAGCTAAACGAGGTGATTATGGACCACTATTTGGATATTAAGGTTCAACCCGATCTGGAAACCTCAGCACAGGATTTGCTTAATAATCTGTTTGCTAAATTACACCGTGCGTTAGGGCATTATGCAGTAGGGAAAATAGGCGTTAGCTTTCCTTGTAATGATAAGACTCTGGGTAGCGTGTTGCGCTTACACGGTTCGGCGCAGGATATCGAAAATCTGATGCAGCAAAGCTGGTTACAAGGCATGCGTGACTACGTTCGATGCAGTGCGGTATTACCGGTACCTGAGGCGGTACAATACCGAACGGTGAGGCGAGTGCAGGCAAAAAGCGCTCATAACAAGCGACAGAGATCGATTGCCAAGGGGTGGTTAACCGAACAGCAAGCGTTTGAGCAAATACCTGATACCCAACAGAAATCGCTCAGGTTGCCCTTTATTCAACTGCGTAGCCTTTCGAACGGCAATACGATGCGGATTTATATTCAGCATGGTGAATTGCAGGAACAAGCTCAGTTGGGGAGTTTCTCTGCCTATGGTCTAAGTAGCAGTACCACCGTACCCTGGTTTTAACCCTTTTTTTTCGGCTATTGCTAACTGATTGTTTTTTAATGGTGTAATAAGAGGGTAAGAAAAAAGGGTTTTCCAGCTCGAACCTTGATTTATGTTTAATAAACAGGATGCTGGCGCATTATTATTACAGTTCGCTGCCGTGCAGGCAGCTTAGAAAGGGCGCACCACCACGCCCCGTAACGCTGTTCTGTTCGCTGCCGTGCAGGCAGCTTAGAAATGTTGATGTATCTGCAGGCAGTAACATCACAAGTTCGCTGCCGTGCAGGCAGCTTAGAAAACGATGTTGAAGAGTTTATCGGCGTGGTTCGGGTTCGCTGCCGTGCAGGCAGCTTAGAAATGGAAACGGCCGCCTATTTCGACCCTGAGGAAGTTCGCTGCCGTGCAGGCAGCTTAGAAAAATCCACAAATGCCATCGGCAGCACGCCATGGGTTCGCTGCCGTGCAGGCAGCTTAGAAAGGGAAGATGGACGTTAAAGGCACTGGCGCCATGTTCGCTGCCGTGCAGGCAGCTTAGAAAGCGAAACGCGGGCGGAAAGGGTCGGCAATATCGTTCGCTGCCGTGCAGGCAGCTTAGAAAATGATCACATTCAGAGAAGCCCACAGCAGCAAGTTCGCTGCCGTGCAGGCAGCTTAGAAAAGACTTCCTGCGCCTCGGTATGACTGCCGTCGGTTCGCTGCCGTGCAGGCAGCTTAGAAAGCAAAGACCATTTTATCGAAGAAGGTCGCAGCGTTCGCTGCCGTGCAGGCAGCTTAGAAAAAGAGGGGGGGACGATCAAGCGCAAGGCGCGTGTTCGCTGCCGTGCAGGCAGCTTAGAAAGTGAACAGTTAGAGGCGCAGGGCAATGCGTTTGTTCGCTGCCGTGCAGGCAGCTTAGAAAAACGTGCGCCACGTACAACTAGCGAGAACGAAGTTCGCTGCCGTGCAGGCAGCTTAGAAAAGTTATAGAACTGCACAAAATACGATTGCGGCGTTCGCTGCCGTGCAGGCAGCTTAGAAAGATAACCCGGTATTTAGCGAAAACAATCACCGGTTCGCTGCCGTGCAGGCAGCTTAGAAAAGCAACGGCAACAGGCTGGCGACAATCTTGTCGTTCGCTGCCGTGCAGGCAGCTTAGAAAAGTCACCCATGTGAGCTTCCCTGATGTGGTAGGTTCGCTGCCGTGCAGGCAGCTTAGAAAGGTTAGCGGGCCTTCGGAAATATCCTCAGCGGGTTCGCTGCCGTGCAGGCAGCTTAGAAAAGTGAGGCGGCGCTCAGTGACCTGAAGAAACAGTTCGCTGCCGTGCAGGCAGCTTAGAAATTACTCGCAGCGGTGTGATGTCGGCCAACGAAGTTCGCTGCCGTGCAGGCAGCTTAGAAAGAACAACAGCGGGAACATTGGCGACCATCAGAGTTCGCTGCCGTGCAGGCAGCTTAGAAATGTGCGGTAATGTCTGAACCTGGCGTCTGTTTGTTCGCTGCCGTGCAGGCAGCTTAGAAATTGGCTGTTTCCTGGGGAACGGGTGCGGATTCGTTCGCTGCCGTGCAGGCAGCTTAGAAACTGGAGGCGTTCACACTCGACAGGCATCAGCCGGTTCGCTGCCGTGCAGGCAGCTTAGAAAAGCATGTACGGCCTGGGTAATCGCATTGATTCGTTCGCTGCCGTGCAGGCAGCTTAGAAATGCCTGATCGCGCTGGCGGCGCGGAGGTAACTGTTCGCTGCCGTGCAGGCAGCTTAGAAAATGAGCCAGACCAACCCGAATACTGAAATGCTGTTCGCTGCCGTGCAGGCAGCTTAGAAAATTGACCAAGTTCAGTCCCTCGGTCAACACGGGTTCGCTGCCGTGCAGGCAGCTTAGAAAAGTAGAACGCTATAGACACCGCCACCCGGATCGTTCGCTGCCGTGCAGGCAGCTTAGAAACAAGGATCAAAAAAGGATCATTGAGCAAAGACGTTCGCTGCCGTGCAGGCAGCTTAGAAAATCTTGATGCCGATTGGACGGCTGCGGATCAAGTTCGCTGCCGTGCAGGCAGCTTAGAAAAGCGGATGGTCAGCATAAGCCTGATTTATCCCGTTCACTGCCGTACAGGCAGTTCAAAACTGATGTGATCTTCAAAAAGTTAGATTTATTTAACGAACCTTGCTGGTTTTATAATTTTAAAGCATGGTGATTTTTTCTATGGGGGAGGATGCTATGCCTTCTGCATCCATATGAATACAACAACTTCGTGCGGGAAGCGCATTTTCCAAGATTGGCGTTTAGAACGGGTATTTCATGAGTGGCAGAAGGGATAATTCACAAGTATCTCTAATGTAGAGAATGGTTCATAACCCTAAATACATTGGTTAGTGAAGTTAATTGCTATTCAGCTTGATTATAAACAATAACTAAGAAAAATCTGCATTATTAGTTTGGCGTTGTAAGGTTGGTGACGATAAAAATAGTTTAACCTATACATCTCATAATATAAATAAATCTAAACTATAGATCTATTATATTGAAAATGCGGGTAACTAGTTGAATTTTATGCGTCACCAATAAAACAAGCACTAGTGCTGGTTCTTACTTAGCAGTTGGACCACAGCCGCCAATGATTTTAGAGATAGAAATTGCAGGGTGCAGCAGGTAATCGTAGCTGCAATCTTTAGTTTTGTTCTCAATACGCCCAGTACAAGCAGTCAGAGTAGACAGTGCAGCAGCAATAAGTACCAATTTAGCAAATTTGTTCATTTTTTACTTTCCTGTATTTAATAAAAATCCAAGCGGCATGTTACACAGTGTATTTATTTGAAACAACATTTTTTATTTGTTTTATTCACCATTATAAACTACCGCTCCTGCTGAGCAAGCTTGATAGAACATTCAAAAAAATCGAATGACATATTTTGTTTTTATATCTTTCACTAAGATTAATAGGTGGAGGAATAATTATTTTGTATGTGTTTTGTTAAAAACAAACAATTAACTAAATAGTAATGTTTTTATGATTGGCTAAAAATAAAAGACGATGACCTGTGTTTCTTGGTCTGGTTGGGGTGTTGAACCTGAAAATCATATTTATTCAGATTTTAAGTCTTTTGCGGGTTTTTTGTCAGAATTTAGGAGGGTAAAAATAAGAACATTCAAAATAGTCGTTCATTTTTTAACTCTTTGTGGTTGTTTTTCCGTGACTATCTCGGTTTTCAAGCCTTGTTCACCGCGCTTCTGTTGGTAAAAAAACGCTCTTACATCGTCGAGTGGCCGTAGCGGAGAGCGCGAATTGCCAAGAGTCAATCTTGAACCCTTGGTTTGTGCGTTAGTTGGCCACGGGGCTAGCCACAGCACGCTTATGGTTGCAGTAGCGATCCTGCCCTTTGATGTGCCGATCTTTCTTGTGGATTTGCGAGGTCTGCGAAAAGCCCGCCTGCTGCTTATGCACCGATTGAGTAACGATAATCCCCAGATCGTTTTCGTTCAGTTCCAGCAGCAGCGGCGAGCACTCTTTCATCATCGGGATGAACTGTTCGTAACCCACCCAGGCAGAATCAAACAGGATGTAGTCACACAGGTATGCAACTTGAAGTATGACAGGTATATACAGCTATTCACCGATGTGAATTAATAGCCACAAAAATGCGGGCTGGCGTGAATCGGCTTGGCTTAAGCCGGTTGAGTATCGGGGGGAGTATCACGCTAATTTGATCTGTAGAGAACCCAATAAAGCCAGAATGTTTTTTTATTGTTATTCATAAGGCCTGCTTGATGTGCATATCAATACAAAGATTATTTATTACTATGCTGTTTTGGGGCTTTAAAATGAATTGCCGCTAATTGTGACTGTCTTCAACCGTGAAGATGTCGGTAACAGGAGAGATAACGTTGAGTCAAACCGAAGACCAGCAGCCCATCATCCGTTTTCTCAACAAGCAGCACGTGCTCACGCTGTGCGCCGGTAATGGCATGGAGATGTGGTGTGCCAACTGTTTTTACGTGTTCGATGCCGAACGCATGGCGCTGTGGCTGATGACCGAACCGCACACCCAACATGGCCGCCTGATGCAGCAGAACAGCACGGTAGTGGGAACCATTGCTCCGCAGCCAAAGAGCATCGCGTTGATCAAAGGCGTGCAGTATCGTGGTGACATCGCCCTGTTACAGGGGGATGAAGATCTATTAGCCCGCGAGCGTTACTGCAAGCGTTTCCCGGTGGCGAAGGTGATGAAAGCCCCGATCTGGCAGCTCACTTTGCAGGAAGTGAAAATGACCGATAACACGTTAGGATTTGGTAAAAAGCTGCATTGGATACGCCCCTTATCTTGTTAATACGCTCATTTAATTTTTCATAATATTAGTGTTTGGCCATTAAGGAGAGATGGATTGAAAAACAGAGATAGAGTTGCACTGGCGCTGATGGCCGCATTTGCTCCCTTGGTAATGGCGCAAGATAGTGGTGTTTCTTTCAGCCACAAGAACTGGGAACTGGCCTGTGACAACACTAATACCTGCCGTGCAGCGGGTTATAGCGATGAGAGCGAGTCCAGTGGTTCAGTGCTGCTCACGCGTCTTGCTGGCCCTGGAACGGTGCCAACGGGGGAAGTGACCTTGGGGGATATAGAGTCTAATGGTTCAAACCCTATGGGTAAACTCACCCTCTGGATTGCTGATAAATCTGCTGGTGCGCTCAAAGTGGCAGAGGGTGATACCTGGCGCTTATCAGAAGCCCAGACCCGCGCACTTATCAAAGCAGTGAAAGGGAGTAGTAAAGTTGAATTTAAAGGTGGCCCGCTACCCTTTGTGCTTTCTGGTGACGGCGCTTCCGCCGTGATGCTGAAAATGGATGATGTCCAGGGGCGTATCGGTACGCCGGGGGCATTGACTAAAAAGGGCGACAAGCCTGAAAGCAGCGTGCCTGCAGCGATTCCTGCTCCGGTTATTCGGGCGGTGAAGGTCGCTGAAATGCAGGAACGTCCGCTGACTGCGCCAGAAATTGCAGCGTTAAAACCCAAGCTGTTGGCCACCTTGAAACCGGAGGATTGCGAGAGAATACAGCCCTCGCAGGATGAGAACGAGGGAAGCGAAGAAGCCATCACACTGACGCCGTTGGGGGATAAGTATGCCGTGATCTCCGCGCTGTGCTGGCGAGCCGCCTATAACGAAGGCCGTGGTTACTGGGTGATCGACAATACGTTGAAAGAAGCCCCGCTATTAGTGACGACTTCGGGCTCGGATTATGGTGAAGGCGTTATTTCTTATGGCCACAAAGGGCGCGGGTTGGGTGACTGTTGGGGAATGGCAAGTTGGGTGTGGGACGGTGAAACATTCCGTAAGCGTCGTGAAGCTACGACAGGCATGTGTCGCTATATTCGGTTGGGCGGAACCTGGGATCTGCCGACGTTTGTTGCAGATGTGAAGCCCGCGCAGTAAAGAAATAAAAAACGTAAGATGCCCGGTTGAGACAAGGGCATCTTTGGATGCTTGCTGGGGAGTAAAGGGAGAACGCATGACAAGGGTATTAATCACCGGGGCTTCTGGTCTGGTAGGGGGAGAACTGTTGCAACTATTGCAGACTGCTCCGCAGGTAACGGAAATCATCGCCCCCACGCGGGCGGCGTTGCCGCCAAACGGCAAGCTGCACAATCCGATTGGTGGCGATCTGTCTGCACTGCTGGCCGGATTGGATCAGCCGGTGGATGTGGTGTTCTGTTGCCTGGGCACCACGCGCCGTCAGGCTGGCAGTGCCGAGGCGTTTCGCCATGTGGATTATCAACTGGCGATCGAAACGGCTCTCGCCGGGCAGCGGTTGGGCGCGCAGCATTGCCTGGCAGTGAGCGCCATCGGTGCCAATCCGCGTTCCCAATTTTTGTACAATCGCACCAAAGGGGAGATGGAACAGGCGCTGCGCGCGCAGAACTGGCCACGCCTGACGCTGGTGCGGCCTTCCATGCTGTTGGGCCGGGCGAAACCGCGCCTGCTGGAGTGGCTCAGCGTGCCGCTGTTTGCGCTGCTGCCCGGCAAATGGCGCTCGGTTGCTGGCAACGACGTGGCGCAAACCCTGTTAACGCAGGCCTTCAGCGCTGGCAATGGGGTGAAAATTTTAGAATCCGACCAATTGCATTGCTCACGTTGATCATAGTGGGGGCAGATCGTCACGGCCTGGTCACCATCTGAATCCCCCAGCGTAAAGGAAATCCCCTTTAACGCGATCCCTGTGATACTGTGTCAGTCAAAAACGCTAAATTTCCCAAGCCGCCGGAAAGCCAGTTGCGTCACGATCGGCCTCACATCTTGCAGTTATCCATCCAAATCATAATAGCGACGGTTGAAGTACATCAGCCCACGTGGGGATTCACTGATGCGCACCGCCTGCACCTGGCAGTAAAACACCGTGTGGCTGCCGATTTCGTGGAATTGATGGATCGTACAATCAAAATTGGCGACGGCCGAATTCAATACTGGCGCACCGCTGGCGAGTACTTGCCAACTGTCATGGAGAAAACGCTGCTCCGAGCGCAACGTGGCAGTGGCAAATATCCCCGATAGATCGCGATGGTTGCTGGACAACACGTTGACGCACAGCGTACCGTTTTGCTTGAAATGGGGGTTGGCAAAAGAATTACGGTTCATGCACACCAGCAGGGTGGGCGGCTGATCGGTCACACTGCACACCGCCGAAGCGGTAAAACCATATTTTCCCGCCGGGCCATCGGTGGTAATCACCGAGACTGCACTAGCCAACTGCGCCATCGCATTACGAAATTCAGTTTGAAGAGTCATGATTTCTTCCTTATAGATCGAGTACTAACTGCGCACTTTTCGCTCGCGAGCAACACAATAGAATCAGATTGTTAGCTGCCTTTTCCTCGTCGGTGAGATAGCTATCGCGATGATCCGGTTCTCCTTCCAGCACGTCGGTCAAGCAACTGCCGCAGATCCCCTGTTTACAGGAAACACATACTTTCAACCCCGCCTGCGCCAAGGCTTCGACAATGCTCTGATTCTCTGCCACTCGCACCTTGGTGCCGCTGCTGGCCAGGGTGACGTCAAAGGCCGCACCCTGCATTGCCACTTCAGCCGCAAAACACTCCTGGTGGATGCGATCGTGGCAATAACCCAAGGCGATCGCCTGCTCGGTGACCGCCGTCATCAGGCGTGGCGGGCCGCAGACATAGACATGGGTATTCTCGGGTACATCCGTCAGGGTTGGGGTTAATGCCAAGCGTTGCTCGTCGCTGAAATACAGCCGTACATGGTGGGCATAGGGGGCATGTTCCAACCTATCCGCAAAAGCGGCCTGCTGGCGGTTGCGGGCGCAGTAATGGAGGCTAAAGGAACGGCCAGCGGCATAGAGCGTTGCCGCCATCGCCAGCATGGGCGTAATACCAATACCCCCGCCAATCAACAGGCTGTGGGCCGCATTGGGCTCCAGCGCGAACAGATTGCGCGGCGTGCTCACGCGCACCTCATCCCCTGGCTGCAAAGCATGCGCCGCCCGCGAACCGCCCTGAGATTGAGCGGCTTTCAGTATGCCCAGTTGGTAGTGATAGCGATCGGCAGGATCGCCACACAGTGAATAAGGGCGAACCAGATCGTTCCCCAAGTGGAGATCGAGATGTGCCCCGGCGGTAAAACCGGGCAACTCCTTGCCTGCTGGATCAGCCAAGGTGAGCAGGACGACATCGCCCTGCAATGCTCGGGCAATCACTTTTAATATCAACATATTGACTCCCTTATGCCTTAGCGCATAAACAACCCGCCGTTGATATCCCAGGTGGCACCGGTGACAAAGGCCGCCTGCGGTGAGGCTAATAACGCTACCGCCTGCGCCACAAACTCGGCATCGCCCAGCTTGCCGACCGGGATCATCTGCAATAACCCCGCCAGCTTTTCTGCCGGGACTAACGCATGAACCGAGGGTAAATCCAGCGGGCCCGGCGCAATCGCATTTACGGTGACGCCGGATTGACTTAGCTCACGAGCGAAGACCTTGGTCAGCGTCAGAATGCCGCCCTTCGAGGCCGCGTAGTGCGCCCCAGAGGCGGTTCCCCCATTTTGCCCCGCCAACGAGGCCAGGTTGATAATTCGGCCATAGCCCCGCTCGGCAAAATAGCGCCCTGCGGTCTGGCAACTGACAAAAGTGCCGCGCAGGTTGGTGGTGAGTACCTGATCAAACTCATCGGGCTGGATGTCCATCACCGGGGTTGCCAAGGTCAGCGCGGCGTTATTCACCAGCACATCCAGGCTGCCAAAACGCTCTAAAGTGGCGGCCAGCGCGCGTTCAACGTCTTGCACCTGGCGGATATCCAACCCCAGTGCCAGTACGCGATCCCCATGGCTATCCAGCTCACGAGCGGCTTGCTGTGCCCGCTGAAGGTTCACATCGGTTAACACCAGTTGAAAACCCTGCTGTAACAGATGGGTGGCGATAACCTTGCCTAAGCCCGAAGCGGCACCGGTCACTAATGCGGTTTGTGTCATGCCTTGCTCCTTAGAGGATGTAGCCGATGCTGTGCAGCACGTCATCGCTGTTAATCAGGCGGATGGTCTTTTGCTGAATCAGCCACTGGCTGCCCTGTGGCAACAGGATGTAAGTGACGTCGGCGGCATAGTGCCTGCTGTTGCCCTTGCGGTGTTCCCACAGGGATTGAGCACAGCGCACCACCACCTGATGTTCGTCTGCTTCCAGCAGGCGAAAACGCGACAGCGTGCGCAGCGTGCGGGCGCGCGGCGTGGTGGAGATGGATTCGCCGCTGTCGAGGCGGCGCACGCGTTTCATCCGCATTTGGTGATCGTCATAGGCGTAGTTAAGGCTGTTTTTAAAATCGGTTTCCTGCGGATCGATAGGGATCACATACAGCCCGTCAGGTTGCCAAAGCGCCAGCCAGGCATTGAAATCGCCTTGATCGAGCAAATCACCTTCCAGATTAATCAGCGTGATGGCACTGAACAGCACTGCGTTAGAGGCTTCCATTATGAGTTCTCCGTCATCAGTTTTTTCCACATCTGGTAGGCTGCCCGCATCCCGGTTTCGGCGCTGACGTCGCTGCGCAGGCCGTCGGCGGTTGGCTGCTCACCGGCGAGCCCGCGGTTTAGCATGATCCACAAATTGTCCCCGGCGGTCGCACCGCGCTGCACCCGCTCCCAGGCTTCGGAGTCATCCGGTGTGCCAAACCCCATCGGCCCCTGAAAGTGTTCATGCATCCGCAGGCGTGCCTGATTGGCAATGTCCGGCCCGCCGTCCATGGTGATCACCGCGTGATGAATTTCGGTTTCATTCACCGACAGCGGTTGCAGCACCCGGAAAAACGCCATCGAGCAGGCGATATTGGGGAAGATATTCAGGTTGAACCCGGAACCGCCGACGGCACGCACAATGCGGCGCACCTGCGGTTCGTCATGATCTTGGCGCAGCGCCTCTGCCAGTTCGAGAAAGCGTTCAGGAATGGGCGCATCCAGGTTGGCGTCCAGATCGACCAACTCTGGGATCATCACCATCACGCTGTGGCCGTTGCCCAGATCTTCGACATAGCCGCTGCCGCCGACAAAGTTGAGCATCTCTTCGGTCTGCTTATTGACGGAGCTTAAAAACGAGCGATGCACCACGGGGAAGTGATAGCCATCGGTGGTGTTCTCCAACTGGATTTTCCAGTTGCCGGGAAAGCGGAAGCGATGTGCCGGGCCGGTTTTAACCGGATAGCCCGCGCCCTGCTTCATAAACAGATCGATCCACTTTTTGGCTGCCCCCAGATAGTCGCTCAGCGGTTCGATACCCGGATTGAAGGTGGCAAAAATCATTCCGGCGTACTGTTCAGTCCGAAGTTGCACCAGCCCCAGTTCGGCTTTATTCAGTTGATCAGCATAGCTTTCAGGATGCGGCACGCCGCGCAGGCTGCCATCCAGCGCATAGCCCCAACCGTGGTACGGGCAGACAAAACTGTTGGTTTTACCCTTGCGCTGTTCACATACCGTTGCCGCCCGGTGACGGCAACGGTTGAGCAGGGTGCGAATTTCTCCTTTGCGGTCACGCACCACGATCACCGGCTGCGTGGCGATCTCGGTGGTTTTAAAGCTGCCGCTTTCCGGCAGTTCGCTGACGTGCGCCACCCAGACCCAGGTTTTGCTGAAGATCCGCTCCAGCTCAAGTTCAAACAGTTCAGCGGAGGTATACAGCGAGGTGTGTACCCGGTCGGCTTTAACCAACGCGGCAATTTCGGCGCTGCTGGGCGGTGTCGCGTCGAGGTTTTTTACTGCAATAGCGTGCTGACAAGACATGGTCATTCCCCTGTATATATTCAATTAGCGGCTTTCATCGGGTACCGGCAGTTCATCGGCACTGTTCCAGTGATTCACCGGGCGGCTAAACAGATTGCGGGTAGTAAAATGAGCGATCTGCATGCCGCTTTCTGCGCGCACAAACCAGGCAATAATTTCAGCTGCATTCAGATGTGCGTTCCCGGTACTGAAGGTAGAGGTTTGCAACATCAGCCAACGGCCACGCAAGCGCCCTGGCTGCTCACAGCCGATCGTTTCCGAGCAGAGAAAATGGGCATTCATGGCGAAGTGGGCGGGTTGACGGACATAGCGCAGCAGCATCGCCACAATGGCTTCACGCCCTTGATGCACGCCAAGACGGGTGGCATAGGGTTCGCCAACTCCTTCCCAGCGGGCGTCTGGGGTAAACAACGCCCCGGCTGCGCGGGCACTTTCCGGGCTGTTGAGCTCGTCACACAGGCGCATGTAGTCACTGATGCACAGCCGTACCGCCTGCTGATCTTCCAACTGCTGTAAACGCTGAGCATCCGGTAAGTTCATGAGCGGCTCCGTTAGCGCTGTATGATCAGTTCACGGCCGACGCGGGCTTCGATCTTGCAGTACTTCCATAACTTGTAAGCCCCATCGCCGACGGGCGTGGTGCGAAACAGGTTGCACACTGCGCTGACGTGTTCCAGCGCGTCGGCATCGGCCAATACGTAGGTCGTCCACGGCCAGCCTGGCGATGGCCCGACCATGATTTGATCGTCGTCCATGTTGCCAATCACCCGGATCCCTGGCATTTCCTCCATCCCTTTCATCATTGCGCCAAAGGCGGCCCACACCTGCTTGGCTTCAGGCGCGGTAGCATCAAAAAAATTCTGGTTTACGCCGATGCAAAACAGCACCCGCAGTTTGTTTGACTGGCTCATCTGTTGTTCCTTTTGAGTGAAAATCACAAATAACCCGGCAGCGGCTTACCGCCGAAAAACACCGTACCGGCATTGATATAAGAAAGGTCGCCCATAAAAGCGTGTTGAGTAATCACCAGGGTGTCGCGCACATAGCGCTGTAGCGGGCTGGTCAGCGCGATCCCGCCCATGCCATTGAGCGCCAAAGCCTGGCGGGCCACCTCTGCGGCCACCCGGGTGGCATGAGTAGAAGAGAGGCGTAACGCATTGATCTGCTGGCAAGAGGCGTCGTTACCCGCCAATAGCGCTTGCCAGACGTCATCAATCGCCTGATAAAACCAGGAACGGGCAGAGCACAGTTCGGCCTCGCAGCGGGCGATCTGGATCTGCGCCTGTGGCCGTTCTGCCAACTGCGGCGCACCGGTGACCGACTGTTGTCGATGTGCAATAGCGTAGATTTCATTCAGCGCAGCACGCGCCACGCCGAGCGCCACCACGGACAGCACCTGTGTCGCCAGGGAGAGCACCGGATAGCGGTACAACGGCCCATCCAGATTGAGAGCCGCACCGCGGGTAAAGGTCCACTCCTGCGGCACAAACACATCATTCACCACCAGATCGTGGCTACCGGTGCCCGCCAGCCCAACGGTGTTCCAGGTGGGATCAATCTGCACGCTGCTTTGTGGTAACACCGCCATACGCGGCAGCGGTTGCCCGCCTTCCGGCATGATCCCCACGCCAAAGATCGAGGCCCCCATGCAGCCGCTGGCAAAGCTCCAGCGCCCACTGACGCGGTAGCCACCATCCGTCTGCGGTGCTCGCTGCGGGGGAAATATGCCCCCGGCAAAAACCACGTCCGGGCCGTGGCGATACAGGGCCTGTAGCGTATCGGTGGGCAACGCCCCAAGGTAAAACGGACTCATACCAAAGCTGGCGACCCACCCGGCAGAACCATCGGCGGTGGCAATCTGTTCAACCAGTTCACAAAATTGCGCCGGGGGACATTCATCACCGCCGTAAATCTTTGGCACCAGCGCGCGGTAAACCCCGATCTGTTTAAAACGGGCAATGATGTCGGCGGAGATATGGCGCTGATGCTCAAAATCCACGCTGTGGGCCGCAATATCATTCAGTAATGGAGCAATATCTTCATGACGATGTAGAGCTGACATGGCTTCCTCCTGGGTGATTCTGTGGTTAGCGGGCAGCCGAGTGCTGCCGCAGTAAGCCGTACTTACTGAGTTGATTAATCAAATAAGGGCCGAACGAGTGCCGTTAGCGGAGTCTGGCGAGCAGGTATTCCGCAGCATCAACCAGCAGAGGGTCGTGGCCTTTGTTGGCGACTAACTGGAGCGCTACCGGGCGGCCATCAATCTCACCGATCGGGACTGAGATCGCCGGGTGCCCGCTGAGATTGAAGGGGCGAACCAGCTTTGTCAGGCTGACCATGCTGAGTGGATCGCGGGCTTCGCCCAGCGTCGGTGGCAGTTCTGGCAGGGTAGCCAAGGCCAGCAGCGGCGTGCGTTCCAGCAGCGTATCCAGCCGAGTGCTGAAACTCTGCCGCACGCGTTCAGCCTGGGCCAGCGCGGCGGCGCTCACCGTTTCCCCGGCACGCAGGCGGGTGGCGACATCGTCGGAGATGCCATCCAGCGCCAGCAGTGGGTGAAACGCTTGCCAGTTTTCATGGCTGATGAGGGTCATTCCGGCCAGGTAAGCCTCGTCAAGCTCTGGCAGCAAGATGGGGTGCAGCGTGGCTCCAGCCTGTTCCAGCACCTGGTGAATTAACGCATCGATAGACGGCGCGGCGGCGCTAATCACCCCTATTGCTGGCAGGGTTAGCAGCCTGTTACCCGGCTGAATGGCTAAGCGGCTCAATACTTGGCGCAGCACGCCTGCCTTGCGGGCAAACAGGCCCACGCAGTCTAACGAACTCTGTGCTGGCATAACCCCTTGGCGGCTGAGCAGGCCATAGGTCGGTTTTAGCCCCAGAATACCGCAGCAGGCCGCAGGCAGACGAACCGACCCCCCGGTATCGGTGCCGATGGCGAAATCCACGTCGCCAGCGGCCACCGCCGCCGCCGAACCGCTGGAAGAACCCCCGGGGATCAACGCGGGGTACTGAGGATTCAGCGGGGTTCCGCTCCATGGGTTAATCCCGGTGACGCCAAACGCCAGCTCATGCAGGGTGGTTTTTCCCTCCAGAACGCAGTGCTGATTGAGCAGGGTATTCACCACCTGCGCATGGTGCTGTGCTGGAGAGGCGGATGCGAGAGCTCGGCACCCTGCCTGCGTGGCATAGCCTGCGACATCGAGGGTATCTTTCACCGCAAAGTGCAGATCGCCTTGCCCCAGGGTAAATTTCTCAACGTAGGCATTGCTGTTACTGAAATGGTTCATCATTGCCACCTTGGATTTAAAAAACGTATCTGTTTTGAGAATAACCAGGAGTACATTTTTTATTCAGATTGACGATGAATCCATCATGGATGATTTAGATGAAAATTCAAGTAATATTTCACATAAAAATTACATCTCGGTAACAATCGATATAGCATTAAAAATTGCAGGGTTAATAACCTATCATGATGAATAAAATGAAAAATCAGGTTATTTTCCCAATAAAAAAACCGCCGGGGAAAATCCCAGACGGTGGTGATAACGTCTTTATTTACAGTGTGTTAATTTCTATTTTAATCGCTCGATCACAATTTTGCGATCGGGGTAGCGCGGGGGAGGTTACAGCTCATTGAGATTATCCAAGACTCGCCCGAGAGACTGGTTCATTTTTTCTCGCTGGGCCGCCGTCATGCCCTTAAATGCCTTTTCAAATACCTTCTGCGTCAGGCGGTGCGCCTCTTCCACTTTGGCCTTGCCAGCAGCGGTGAGTGTCACTTCAGTCACGCGGGCGTCCCGTTCGCTGCTGACGGTCGTCACTAATCCATCGTCACGCAGCCGCCCGACAATTTTAGTGACCGTCGGCATTTTAGCCATCGCATACTCGGAAATCTGCGAGATGCTGGCGGTGCCATACAGGCGGGTGATCACCAGCACCCGAAAACGCGACACATCCAGCTGAACCTTCTTGAGCGTGACTTCCATGATTTGGGTATAACGCGCGTAGACATTGACGATCCAGTAAAACGGGAATTCCTCACGGTGAAAAACCGGATCTTCCGGGGACGGACTATCTGGTATTTGGCTCATGATTTTCCTTACTGAGGGAGGTATTTGCGCGCTGATTATAGCTGCTAATGGTAGGTGTCTATAGCATTACAGCATACCTCTTGGGGTCCTCCCTGCCGATCGCCATCGTGGTGCGGCCGAATATCGCACGAAAATGATACAAAAATGTAACACAGTTAACATTTTCGTATCATTTATGCAGAAACCTGTTGCTACCCGGATCTGTTCCTTCCTATAAGTGAGCCCATGTTTTGGTGTCGAATTGAGCAATAACGAAAAACAAATGGCTCACGAAAACCTCTGGGAATGGCCATTTTTAATATAAATATCAAAACATTATATATCCCCCGTGAGCCAATCACGCTGTGGATAGCCTATCCGCGTGCCTGCACCGGATTTTCAACACCCATGAACCTTATTGCGGAGATATCATGAACGGTAGCCCCTCTTCTGAGCAGATACAGTGTGACCCGCCGATGCTCCCTACGGCCGATGGTGCGCGGCTGAATGCCCGCCAACAGGCCGTTATTAACAAGCTGTTTCGTCGGCTGCTGGTGTTTCTATTCATCCTGTTTGTTTTCTCCTATCTGGACCGCATCAACATTGGGTTTGCCGGCCTGACCATGGGGAAAGATATTGGCCTGACGAGCACCATGTTTGGCCTGGCGACCACCCTGTTTTACGTGATGTATGTGGTGTTTGGCATTCCCAGCAACATCATGCTGGGGATCGTCGGCGCGCGGCGCTGGATTGCGATTATTATGGTGATCTGGGGCGTGGCTTCTACCGCCACGATGTTCGCCACTGGCCCTAACAGCCTGTACGTGTTGAGAATGCTGGTGGGCATTGCCGAGGCCGGTTTTTTACCCGGTTTATTGCTGTATCTCACCTACTGGTTCCCCGCCTACTACCGCGCGCGGGCCAACGCCCTGTTCATGATCGCCATGCCGGTCACCATGGCGCTGGGCTCGCTGGCATCGGGCTACATATTGAGCATGGATGGCCTGCTGGATCTCCGTGGCTGGCAGTGGTTGTTCCTGCTGGAAGGTTTTCCTTCGGTGCTGCTGGGGGTGGTGGTCTGGTTTTATCTGGATGACAGCCCCGCCAAGGCCAAATGGTTAACCGACGACGATAAAATCTGTTTGCAGGAAATGATGGAGGCAGACAAGTTGAGCCTGGTGCAACCCCAGGGGAGCACCAGCTATACCGCATTGCAGAGCGGCAGCATGTGGCGTGAGCTGTTTACCCCGGTGATTATGCTATACACCTTGGCTTACTTCTGCCTGACCAATACGCTGAGTGCCTTAAGCGTTTGGACCCCGCTGATTTTGCAGAGTTTTAATCAAAGCAGCAGCAATATCACCATTGGTTTTCTCAGCGCTATTCCGCAGGTCTGTACCATCATAGGGATGATTTGGTGGAGCAAGCGTTCAGACCGTTTGCAGGAGCGCAAAATGCATACGTTGCTGCCCTATCTTTTTGCCGCAGCGGGCTGGATGTTTACCGCATTGGGCACCACCAGTCTGGTGCAGTTACTGGGGATTATTATGGCGTCCACCGGGGCGTTTGCCGCGATGGTGATCTTTTGGACCACGCCCGATCAATCCATCAGCCTGCGGGCGCGTGCTATCGGTATTGCGGTGATCAATGCCACGGGGATGACTGGCGCAGCGCTGGGCCCACTCTTGATGGGCTGGCTGAGGGATGTTACGGGCAGTTTCAATGCGGGAATTTATCTGGTCGCCGGTTTTCTGGTGTTGGGTGCGGTGGTGGTCTCGCTGATCCCCATGAAGAGCAGCCGCCCTAGAGCGGCTCCTTGAGGAAGGAAAGTGTTATGAAAAAACTGAAAACTGGATTTTGTTTCCTGGCGTTGTGTTTGGGCGTTGCACTGCCGGTCGGTGCGGCGCAAGCTTCAACGGATTGCCCTGTGGCACAATTGAGCGTCTGTCCGGCCCCTCTCGATACCCAATTGCCGGATGTGAAAGATATGCTGACATGGAACCAGCAACAGCGTGTAGTCGGGTTCCGTAACAATTATCGCTCTTATGCGGGAGAGGTATTTAAAGCAGGTAAAGCAGCCCCGATTGCGCGGGATGTGAGGGATTTATCCGCCGTTAGCTATCAGTATCAAGGGCAGAAGTACGCGCTATCGGACTATCTGCAACGCAATGACGTTACCGGAATGATGGTCATCAAAGAGGGGAAAATAGTTTGGGAGCATTACGCCAAGGGTAACACCGATACCACATTGTGGACGTCGCGCTCGGTCGGCAAGTCGGTGGTTTCAACGTTGGTCGGTATTGCGCTCAAAGAGGGAAAAATCGCTTCATTGGATGATCAGATTGTTAAATACAATCCAGATGTACGCGGCACAGCTTGGGAACAGGTGACCCTACGTCAACTGATGCAGCACACCTCTGGCGTTACCTGGGGCGAAGACTATACCAATCCAAAATCTGACTTTGCTCTGCTGACTCAGTGCGAGGCGAATAAACAGACTTATGATTGTGTAAACCGGCTGGTAAAAGATCCACAGCGTAAAGCTTATGCCAGACCAGGGCAGGTATGGTCCTACTCTTCCGGTGGTGCCTGGTTGCTTGGTGATACGCTGGAAAAGGCAACCGACAAATCTCTGGCACAATACCTGGAGGAAAAAATCTGGCAGCCATATGGCATGGTCCATGATGGTGTGTGGGAGAGTTACCAGATAGGCAAGCATGATGTCGGGGCGCATGGTTTTAATGCCACACTGGAAGACTGGGGGAAATTTGGTTTGTTCATTATGAACGACGGGGTATTACCCGATGGAACCAAAGTGCTGCCTGATCGCTGGGTTGTGGATGCCCGTACCTGGAACAAGGCAGAGAAATCGGTTAGCGCTGAGCATCCTGACGGCATTTATGGCTACCAATGGTGGGATAACAGCGTGCCAGCCAACGCCAAAGACGTTGAGCCAAAGCATGGGTTGGCGAGCGCGGATACTCTATGGGCGCTGGGTATCTTTGGCCAGATGATTGCTGTCAACCCAAAGCAGAAGTTAGTGATTGTTCAGTGGTCTGTATGGCCGAAAGCCGTACCTCCACTGAGTGCGCAGCCTCTAGAGTCCTCGCTGATGTTTAATGCCATCGCGAATAAGCTAGCAAAATAGTCAGCAACTAGCGCAATACCGCTCCCGAGTTGAAAACATTTTGATTCGGGGCCGGTATTTACCCAACTTTTGGAAAAGTTAACTCTATTTTCGGGTAACCACCGCAATTGTTATGCAAAGTGTCAATTGGCCAAACACAGCAATGTACTCATCAATCGCGGTTATTCGGGCTTGGTACGACGGCACAAGAGCCCATCAGCGTGAAACATTCCCCAGCTAACGCAACTTATGCACCACCTGATTGCTGCTGCCGCGCCAGATCAGCGCCGGATCTTTTAACTCCTGCACAAACTTGCCGTCGATCAGCACGTTGATTTGATCGACGATCTGCCGCTGTGCGCTATCCAGCTCATCCATCTGATAACCGGTCCATAGCCAGATATCCTTGCCGGGGCATTCGGCGCGTACCCGTTTCACCAACTGCAACACGGCGGCGACGTTGGCAGGGTGCAGCGGATCGCCACCGGAGAGAGACAGCCCTTGGCGCGGAATGCGAACGTCGTTGAGATCGGCCACGATCCGCTCTTCCATCTGCGCGGTAAACGGCAGGCCGGAATCCAGCCGCCAGGTGCTTTGGTTGTAACAGCCTTTGCATTGATGCACGCAACCGGCCACAAACAGCGTGCAGCGCGTGCCGGGGCCGTTGACCACGTCGATGGGGTAATACTGGTGGTAATTCATAGTATTAGCTTCTTTTTTGTTCCCCTCACCCCGGCCCTCTCCCCTAGGGAGAGGGGGAAAAGCGTGGTTCGGGTGGGAACTGGACTAAAATCTGGCACCATCCATCCCCTCTCCCTGTGGGAGAGGGCTAGGGTGAGGGGGCCGTTAACCAAGGTTAACCAATCTGCCCATTCCCCAAGTGCTTCACCCGGCGTTTCACCTCTTCCTGCTTACCGGCGTTGAACGGCCGTGCATCCGGGCTGCCTAAATAGCCGCAAACGCGGCGCGTTACCGACACTTTCGCCGAATCATGGTTGCCGCATTTCGGACAGGTGAACCCTTTGCTGGTGCAGGCAAACTCGCCGGTAAAGCCGCAGGTATAGCATTCGTCAATCGGCGTGTTGGTGCCGTAATAAGGCACGCGGGTGTAGCTGTAATCCCACACGTCTTCCAGCGCCTTCAGGTTGTGCTGCAAGTTCGGGTATTCGCCGTAACAGATGAAGCCACCGTTGGCGAGCGGCGGATAGGGCGCTTCGAAATCCAGCTTGTCGTAAGGGTTCACCTTTTTCTCCACGTCGAGGTGGAAGCTGTTGGTGTAGTAGCCTTTGTCGGTCACGCCCGGCACTACGCCGAACTCGCTGGTATCCAGGCGGCAGAAGCGATCGCACAGGTTTTCGCTCGGCGTGCTATACAGGCTGAAACCGTAGCCGGTTTCGGCTTTCCAACTTTCGGTGGCCGCTTTCAGGCGCTCGACGATGGCGATGGCTTTAGCGCGCAATTGCTCATCGTCATACACGTGCTTCTCCGCGCCAAACAGGGCGTTGATGGTTTCATGTACGCCGATATAGCCCAGCGAGATTGACGCTCGGCCATGCTTGAAGATCTCCGCGATATTATCGTCGGCTTTCAGCCGCACGCCGCAGGCCCCTTCCATATACAGAATCGGTGCCACGCGCGCCTTGATGCCCTCCAGCCGTGCAATACGGGTCATCAACGCCTTTTTCGCCAGCAGCAGGCGTTCATCCAGCAGCGCCCAGAAACGGCTTTCATCGCCGTGCGCTTCCAGCGCGATGCGCGGCAGGTTAAGGCTGATCACGCCGATATTGTTGCGGCCATCGTGGACTTGCTGGCCATTCTCTTCGTAAGTCCCCAGGAAACTGCGGCAGCCCATCGGGGTTTTAAACGAACCGGTGACCTGCACCACCTGATCGTAATTGAGGATGTCCGGATACATGCGCTTGCTGGCGCACTCCAGCGCCAGTTGCTTGATATCGTAATTGGCATCGCCAAACTTGTGGTTCAGGCCGTCGCGGATGGCGAACACCAGCTTCGGGAATACCGCCGTTTTGCGGTTTTTACCCAGCCCGGCGATGCGGTTTTTCAGGATCGACTGCTGGATCATGCGCGATTCCCAGCGAGTTCCCAGGCCAAAGCCGAAGGTGACAAACGGCGTCTGACCGTTGGCGGTGTGCAGGGTATTCACTTCGTATTCCAGCGATTGGAAGGCGTCGTAACACTCTTTCTCGGTGCGCGCCATCGCATAGCCTGCCACGTCCGGGATCTGCCACTGCTGCGCGATCTGCTGGTGCTTGTGGAAGCTTTCGGTAACAAAAGGCGCCAGGATCTCATCAATACGGTTGATGGTGGTGCCGCCATAAATATGGCTGGCCACTTGGGCGATGATCTGCGCGGTGACGGCGGTGGCGGTGGAGATCGACTTCGGCGGTTCGATCTCGGCATTGCCCATTTTGAAGCCGTTGGTCAGCATGCCTTTCAAGTCGATCAGCATGCAGTTGAACATCGGGAAGAACGGCGAGTAGTCGAGATCGTGATAATGGATTTCGCCGCGTTCGTGCGCCAGCACCACGTCGCGCGGCAGGATATGCTGTTTGGCGTAGTGCTTGGCGACGATCCCGGCCAGCAGATCGCGCTGGGTAGGGATCACCTTGCTGTCTTTGTTGGCGTTCTCATTCAGCAGCGCCACGTTGCTCTGCTCCACCAGGCCACGGATCTCCTGGTTCAGCCGCCCGCGCAGCTCGCGCGATACGTCTCGATCGTGGCGATATTCAATATAAGTACGTGCCAGTTGCTTGTAGTGGCCAGCCATCAGCTGGTTTTCGACCGCCTGCTGGATCTCATGGATATCGACACGCGGCTGCTGTTCCATCTGTTGAGCGACCACACGGGCGACGGTAGCGCAGTAGTCGGCATCGATCACGCCAGCGGCCAGCGCGGCCCGCTCAACGGCCTGTTTGATGCGCTCTTCGTCAAAAGAGACCTGACAACCGTCCCGTTTAATCACTACTGGTTTCACGTTGTTACTCCTGTTCCCGTTGGGGAGCGTTACACCCGCATGCTGGGGTATTGGCACAGTTTCGGCTTATCCACAGGGCAATGCCGCAGAACACAAGGGCTGCGGGGGCGTGTGGATGACTTTGTGGATAACTACTACATATAGATGATTAATTTACTGTGAGCACTATATATGGGTGTGGCGTCGGTTTTTTTGACCTGGGACAAAGAATTCGGGAGAGCGTTTGAAGGATGTACAACGGTCAATTTCAGGAAGAATGGCAGCCCTTGCTATCAGCGGGCTGAACGCAAAATGGTCGTAACACGCCAAAATCGCTAAAGCGTGATGACGATCGCATCACGCCGGAGAGTGGCGAAAATGGTTGAGTAAAAAATCAACCCAGGCGCGCACCCGTGGCGGCAGATCGGCCGAGGCGTAATACAGCCAGATTTGCGTTGGCCGTGGCCCGCGAGCAGGAACTGCTGCAAGCCCACGATGTAATTGTGATGTTGTTTCCGTTTTACTGGTACAGCTCACCGGCGATCCTCAGTGAATGGTAGGATGCGGTATTAACCTACGGTTTCGCTTACGGCAGCGAAGGCGCCAAGCTGCATGGCAAACCGTTGCAACTGATAGTGACTACCGGCGGTAATGCGCAGGCCTATTCGCCGGAAGGGTATAACCGCTATCCGGTGGCCGATTTGCTGCGCCCGTTCAACGCGATGGCCAATCTGACCGGCATGGATTATTTGCCGCCGCATTTGGTGCAAGGGGTATTTGATATGAGCGATGAACGCTTGGCACAAGCAGAGGCAGGCGTAGTGCAGTTGGTACAGCGGTTTTAAGCTTTTTGGCACGTATCCGTTAGTAAATCGTTTAGGCAACTGGGCTGATGCAACACTAAGCTTTCTTTCTGTTTTTTGCTCAGTTGCTTAACTCGATATTCCAGCTTCAGTGCCGTTGAGCGATCGCCCGCCTGACAGTGAAAAACCAGCACCAACTCACCTTTTCCCCGCAGCGCTTTTGCCCCTTTACCGGCCTGATGCTGCGCTATACGCCGCGCCACATCGGTGGTGATGCCGGTATACAGCATGCCGCTCGGCATACGCAGTATATAGAGGTGCCAGATCACTTCATTCATAAATGCCTATACCGTTTTTCATCAAGCAAAATACCAGCCGTCATTCTTCAGCGTTGTCGAGAAGAGTTCAACGGATAAATAGCCAAGGTGTCGTGGACCCTCTTTTTTAGCGCATAGCTAATATATTGATTCTAAAGGAGAGAAAAGAAGGCGGTGGAAAAAGGGTTTTTTAGCCTTTTGCGTTGTTACTCAATGATAAATAAAGCGGTTAGCGCTATTCTTGAACGGTTCACTGCCGTGCAGGCAGCTTAGAAAGCTCGATATCGGTGATCTGCTCTTTAACCAGCAGTTCACTGCCGTGCAGGCAGCTTAGAAATGCGTGCCGCAGTCAGTGAGGACTTGGCCGACGTTCACTGCCGTGCAGGCAGCTTAGAAAAGTAGCACCAACCATTATATGATTCAGCTTCAAGTTCACTGCCGTACAGGCAGCTTAGAAAGCAACATCATTAATATGGTGTTGCGCGTCAGCGTTCACTGCCGTACAGGCAGCTTAGAAATGCCTGCGGTGCGGCAACGAGTGAGTTGCTGAGTTCACTGCCGTACAGGCAGCTTAGAAAGTTGCCAGGTCGCCATACTGTGCCGCACCGATGTTCACTGCCGTACAGGCAGCTTAGAAACTCCACCCGCTCCACGCACTTTGCAACACTGGCGTTCACTGCCGTACAGGCAGCTTAGAAAATATGTCAAATGCCCAACCGCTTTTCTGATTAGTTCACTGCCGTACAGGCAGCTTAGAAAATGCAGCGCAGCGGGGCGGGTATCTGGCTACGGTTCACTGCCGTACAGGCAGCTTAGAAATAATGCAATCTCGAGCCAGGTCACGTTGGGCCGTTCACTGCCGTGCAGGCAGCTTAGAAATCGCGATAATGAGATAGGCGCTCAAGACAGTAGTTCACTGCCGTGCAGGCAGCTTAGAAAGCGAGTAGAGTCCTTTTTGGCTGCCATGCATGGTTCACTGCCGCACAGGCAGCAACGATTTACGGGTTAGGACAGCGTGGTTTACATCGAGCACAGACCAATTTATCTCTATGTCGCCCTCAAATCCTTTAAGGCATCACGTACAAAGTCACAGGTTATTTCCGTTCGTGAAAAGCACCTAAAATAGTGCTCGACACTATGGTAAAAATGGCGATTTATAACACCTATGAGGTATGAATCAAATGACCTACTAATTAACATGGTTAGGGTTTTCTTTTCTTTTTATTAACTCCCGAACGTTTTCATTTTTTTAGATTAACATCCAATTGCAGAGCCATTTCCTGGTTTTTTATATTGCATCATGATTTTTTATTATTCATTTTAGATGATTATCTTATTTTAATGATTCTGATGCATGGCTGAGCCATTTTCTATAATATCGTATAGACAGTTAAAGAGTGCTAAACATTCTCGATGCTTCTTATGTAGGCAGGTAATTGATATGTGCAAGATAGAAATAGTCTGTCTTGTAAAGAAAACGGTGAAGTATGTTCAAAGTTGAAAAACCTAATGTTGCGTTTAATCGCCTACTTAATGACCTGATTCCTCATGCGGAGAAAATAGTCCCTAAGCGACCTGGTGACATAACAAAAGGTATTATAATAAAGAATGATCCTGAGTTTTTTAAGCTTTTTTTGCTGGAGGAAGGGAGTGCTAATCTTTGCCGGTTAGAGGATAATCTTATCATTTCTACCGTTTTCTCCCCTCATGTCATTGGGCTATCATTTTATCCAGGGGCTGGTGTCTACTACTCGATAGAGTTAGGAGCCCATAGCTGTTTATATCAGATATCCAGGACTCGAGCTCAGTATCTTATCAATAAGCTTGACTTGCAAAAAGAGTATATCAGCGCAGTATCCTACAAGATGTCACTGCTTTATTTACGTGATAGCAGTGTCTTGCAATATAAGTCTGAAGATATTGTAAAAAACATGTTGGTACTCTTGATGGAATTTCCTGAAGATTTTCGATCGAATACCTCAGTGCTGAAGTTTATTGAGCAGCGTACAACGCTGTCGCGTAGCTGTATTCAGCGCATATTGCTGAATTTAAAGAATAAAAACAGGGTGGGTATTGTCAATGCCCGGCTTGTGGATATCAGAGATCTCTTCGTTCCGAACTAAGGTATAGAGAACATAAAACAAGCCAAAAGCCATTTCATAATGGTTATGGCTTGTTTTATGCCTTATTTGCTATAAATCGAACAAAATTTGAACTTTAAACCTATTGGATATTCTTTTTGTCAGAGAGGGATTTGACGTGCATACGGCATTAGCAACACCTTATACAAGACTGTTTTGGACGGAATGGCAACTTGAACCTTTATCTGCCAAGTACAATATGGTAATGGACCAGAGTATCTCCGGATCATTAGATATCCATAGGCTTGAGAGAGCGATAAAAAGCGTTATTGCAAAGTATCCGGTATTACATAGCCATTTGGTAGAGGAGGGTGATGAGCTCTTATGGTGTAAAAATGAAGGCAGTACGGCAACAGGGTTAGAAAGGTGCGACAACCTGCAAGCATTAGCAGAGTTGGCTGCACGGCCTTTTGATTTAAATAACGGGCCGCTGTTGCGCTATGGATTATGCCAGAATGGTAAAGCCGACGTATACGAGTTTGTTCTGGTTTTACACCATGTTACTGTTGATGGATTTTCCACGGCTGAGCTGTATGCTGAAATATCGCGGGCTTATAATAATGAAATCTTGCCGGGAAATGAGAAAAACGATGTAGGAGATATCACCGAGAAGTGCCAAGAATATCGGCTGAAATTAAATGAGCTCGCTTCTGAAAATTCAGATGAATTTTGGAGGAATTCCTTAAGGAATTTACCAAAAATTAATGAGCTTCCCTATGTGCATCGTCCTGATAATCAATTATCAGGTCAGCATGTACAATTCTCAATATCTCTCGGAAAATGGCACACGCTGAAGTCATCAATCAGGCATGCTAATGCATTTCTGATCTTCAAAACGCTCTGGGCATTATTGATAGCGCGCCACTGCCAAAGCGATGCCGTACATATTGCTTACCCAGTCTCGATGGAGAGTGGCAGCCATCTGAAATTAGGTGCGCAGGTGAACACGGCGGTGTTCCCCTTCTTTGTCCGCCCGGAGGAGAGCTTTGCGGATATTTACCAGCGAACTCTTGCTCACAGCCGTGCGTTGAAAGCCAAACCAGGTTTACGTTTCACCCGTTGGCCGATCTACGAGGTGTTGAAAAACAGCGGGCTGCGCTTGAATGTCAGCTTTGCGCAGGCCCATCTCAATAACCTGACCTTGGATCTGGCGGGGTGTCAGGCGCGCTGTAACCACCGGTTTGACCATAGCCTGGCTAACGCTGAGCTGGTGTTGGAGTATCAGGAACAGCGTGAAAGCATGGTGTTCCGCATCCGCTATGCGCCAGATCGGTTTGCCCCACAGCAGATCACCGCGATGGCCGAACAATACCAGCAGTTACTGAACCAGGCGTTGTTGCAGCCAGAACAGCCATTAGGCCGTTTCCCACCGATCACCCCGGCCCAGCAGCGTGAACAACTGATCGATTGGAATGCCCAGCCATCAGCGGTGGCGATGGCAGCGGGCACTTTACCGCAGGCGATCGCCCGTCAGGCGCAGCAATACCCACAACGTATTGCCCTGATCGATGATCGGCAGCAGTTGACCTATCGCCAGCTCGAACAGAAAAGTAACCGGCTGGCCCGCCGGATCGCCGAGCAGTATCAGCGCATCACGCAAAAGAGTATTGGCGCAGATGCCCTGATACCACTGTGCCTGAACCGAGGCGTGGAGATGATCGTCACCATGCTGGCGATTATGAAAACCGGGGCGGCTTATATCCCACTGGAGCCACAGCTCCCCAAGCAGCGTATCAGCTATATTCTGGCCGATAGCGCAGCCCCGTTATTGATCACCGAACAAGGGCTACTGGCGAAATTGCAGGATATGGCCCTGCCCGCCGAGCTGTGGGTGTTGGATGACTTGGCTGAGGGGGACGATACGCCTTTGGCGGTTGAGGTGACTCCTCAGCAACTGGCCTATGTGATTTATACCTCTGGGACCACCGGCCAGCCCAAAGGAACCCTGTTGGAGCACCAAGGGGTGCTCAATATGATTCGCGGGTTCCAGGCCGCCATCAGCGAACCAGATGAAGCACTGTGTTGCCTGCAATTTGCTTCCGTGGTGTTTGATGCCCATGTGGCAGAAACCTACATCGCCCTGTGCGGTGGGCATACGCTGGTGGTGGCGTCTGAAGAACAGCGCCACGATCTGCCCGCGCTGTTAGCGCTGATTGAACAGCATCAGGTTGAGTTTGCCATTCTGCCGCCAGCGTTATTAAAACTACAGCCGAAAATACCGGGTTGTTTAGCGCGGATTGTCGTGGCGGGGGAAGCGACCTCGCAGGTGTGCCTCGATCACTACACCGGCTCAGGGCACCGGCTGTTTAACGGCTACGGGCCTTCAGAGGCGAGCGTTTGCACGTCGATCAATCTTTACCGCTACAACGGGGCCAATAATATCGGGCGGCCGTTGCCCGGCGTGCGTCTGTATGTGTTGGATCAGCAACAACAGCCGCTACCACTTGGCGTGGCCGGTGAGTTGTGTATTTCCGGGCTCGGGCTGGCGCGCGGCTATCTGAATCAGCCGCAGCTGACGCAGGAAAAGTTTATTGCCAACCCGTTCGCGACGGCAGAAGAAGCCGAATATCAGCGGCTGTATCGCAGCGGCGATATTGTCCGCTGGCTGCCGAGCGGTGAGTTGGAATACGTCGGCCGTAACGATTTTCAGGTCAAGATCCGTGGCCATCGGATTGAACTCAGCGAGATCGAGCAGGCCTTTGTGGCGGTAACCTCGGTGGCGCATTGCGCCGTGGTGATCCAGGGGCGCGATACGCCGCGCATTGTGGCTTATTACGTTGCAGAGATAACGCTGAATGATGAGCAGGTAAAACGCCAGTTGGCTGAGCTGCTGCCGGACTATATGGTGCCCGCAGCGCTGGTTCAACTGCTGGCGCTGCCGCTGACCATCAATGGCAAACTGGATACGCGCGCGCTGCCAGAGCCGGATTACAGCCAGGTCAGCCACGGCTATCGCCCAGCCAGTACCTATCAGGAAAAGCAGTTGCAGGCCGTTTGGCAGCAGGTGATGGGGCTGGAGGATATCGGCATCAACGATGATTTTCTGCGTCTTGGCGGGGATTCGATCACCGCGATCCGCCTGGTGTCAGAGATGCGCCGAATTGGCATGGCATTTCGCACTCAGGATCTCTATCAGCATCGCTCTATTGCCGCGTTGCTGGAGAACGTTGCAAGCGAAGCCTTGCCTGACGCACCGTTGGCGGAGCAGGGGAACCTCAGCCAAGAGATTGCTATGGCACCGACCCAGCAATGGTTCTTTGAGCAGGCGTTTGCACAGGATAATTACTGGAACCAATCATTCCTGATTAGGGTGCCCGCATTGGATCTGAGGCGCTTGCAGCAGGCGATTGATGAACTGGCGAATCACCATGACATGCTGCGAGCCGGTTTTACGCCGGATCAACAGGGTTACCGCCAGCATTATCGGGCGGAACTAGCCCCTCAGCCGTTAAAGCGCTGCAACCGAGCCGAGCTGGCCGATGCTGAATTAGCGGCGCTATTTAGCGAGTGGCAAAGCGGTTTTGATTACCAGCACGGCCCGCTGTGGCAGTTTGGCTACGTTGATGGTTATCGGGATGGTTCTGCGCGCATTTTCTTTGCCTGCCATCACCTGATTATTGATGCGGTATCCTGGCGTATTCTGGTGGAGGATCTGCGCCGTCTGTATCTTGGCGAAGCATTGGGGCCCAAATCTGCCAGCTATCGGCAGTGGGTGAATGCCTTGTTGGATTATGTTCCTCTCGATAAAACCGAAGGGGATTACTGGCGGCAGCAATGTGAGCAGCAGCGGGATTATCGCGCCGCGTTCACCTTGAGCAATGAGTTGAACCTGCATTACGGCCAGCTTGAACCTGAAGCCACTGACCGGCTGATGCAGGAAAGTGGGCAGGTGAATGAGGTGCTGCTGGCCGCCCTGCTGCGCACCCTGCGGCATTACAGCCAGGCGAGCAGCCATACGCTGATGTTAGAAAACCATGGGCGCGATCTCCCCGGTGGTCAAATGGACGTTGGCCGCACCCTCGGCTGGTTTACCGCGTTGTATCCGGTGAACTTTACCCTAGCGGATAATCCGCAGGCGGATATCGGCCAGGTTCAGGCCGCGCTGGCGGCAGTGCCAAACCACGGCATCGGGTACGGCGTGCTCCGTAGCCGCGCAACCGAACGCCGCCCGGAGCTGCGTTATCCGGGCGTGATCTTCAACTATCTGGGGCAATTTGCCGATCACGGCGCGGACTGGCAACTGTTAACCGAGTTTGCCGGGCAAAACAGCCACCCGGCCAACACCAGCCGCGATCTGCTGATCCTCAACAGTTGGATCACCGATGAGCAGCTCTGCTTCCGCCTGGATGGCATGCTGACGGTCGCAGCCTTGGCGGAGGTTGCCCGGCAATTTACCCATGAAGTGCATCTGTTGATTGAACAGAGTGCCTGTTTGCCGGAAGCAATGGGCGATGAGCTGCCCGCAACCGTGCGGCAAGCGCTGCAACAGCGCTATGCGCCGCAGGCGATCTTCCCCTGCAATAGCCTGCAACAGGGGTTTATTTACCATCACGTTAGCCAACCGGATGACGCCAGCTATCGCGTGCAAATGGTGCTGGATTACCTTACCGATCTCAATCCTGAGCGTTATCGGCAGGCGTGGGAACTGGCCGCGGCGCGCTACCCGATCCTGCGCACCTGCTTTAACTGGCAGTGGCAGCCGCTACAGGTGATTTGTGCCGAGGTGGACATCGATTGGCAATACGTGGAGTACCGGCAGCAGGGGGATTGGCAGCGTGCCCTCAGCCAACTGTGCGAGCAGCAGCAGGCTGAGGCGTTTGACTTGCAGCAGCCCGGCTTATTCCGCCTGCGGCTGGTGCGGGTTAGTGAGCAGCATTATTGCCTGGTGTATACCGTACACCACAGCATCACGGACGGTTGGAGCGGCCAACTGTTGCTGGAGTATGTGCATCAAACCTATCTGCAATTACAGGCGGGGCAACGGCCAGACACCCGGCAGGAAACCACCTACCTGCAAGCGCAGCGCTACTATGTGGAACAGGCAGAAAATAGCCGGGCTTATTGGCAACGGCGGCAGATCGATCAATGCCAGGGCAATGACATCTCATACCTGCTCAGCGTGTCTTATGAGGCAAAAAACGTCACAAACTCCGAGCAAACCACGCTCAAGCGCCTGTTGCCTACTGCGGTGTTTTCATCATTGCAGCAGCTTTCCCTGAACCAAGGGGTGACGCTGAACGTTATGTTGCAGTTTGCTTGGCACAAGCTCTTGCACTTATACAGCCAGCAGGAGGTCACGCTGGTGGGCACCACGCTGTCTGGCCGTAACCTGCCGATCGAGGGGATTGCGGAAAGCGTCGGCTTGTATATCAATACTCTGCCGCTGGTGGTGGAATGGGATAACGACCACAGTTGCTTGCAGCAGTTGCAGGCGATTCAGCGCTCCCTGAACGAACTGGATGAATACAGCTATCAGCCCTTGGCGGAGTTGAGCCGTGGCGGTGAGGCACTGTTCCACACCTTGCTGGTGTTTGAAAACTATCCGAGCGTGGAGACGCATGGCATGCCGGTGCGTATCCGTTCTACCGCCGAGAAAACGGATTATCCGCTGAATCTGCTGGCCTATAACCAAGATGATGGGCTGATGCTGGCGCTGGCGTATGCCAACCAGTATCTGACCGAGCAAAAGGCCGATACGCTGTTATCCCTGCTGGTGACTATGCTGGCGCATCTGCCCGCCCACTTGTATGTGCCGCATCAACAACTGCCGCTGCTGGCGGCGACTACGCCGGTGCAACAACCGGCAACGCCTGCTGCTGACTACCGTTTTGCTCTGCATCAGCGCTTTATGGATTGGGCGCGCAGGCAGCCTGATGATATCGCCATCGTTGATGGCCTGGGGAGTTGCAGCTACGGCGAACTGTATCGGGCGGCGCTGGTGCTCTCGAACCAGATACGCCAGTGCGAAGGCGGTGATTCGGCGCTCGTGGCTATTCTGCTGGACAAGGGGCGCGCACAGATCGTTGCCGTGCTGGCCACCTTGATGGCAGGCAAAGCCTATCTGCCGATGGATAAATCGTGGCCGGAAAAACGCCGCGTGGCGATCGTGGAGCAGGCTGGCGTGGGGATGGTGCTGTGTGATGAACCTTGGCAAAACGCCGCATTCACGGCTCTGCTGCTGGATGGCGCAGGCAAAGCGGAGGGTGTAGCGCTCGAACAGCCCTTATGCGCGCCGCAGCCGGTGGAGCCGGATGCTTTGGCCTACGTGATCTTCACCTCCGGTTCGACCGGGGTACCGAAAGGCGTGGCGATCGCCCATGCGGCGATCAATAACACCATTATCGCTATGAATACCCGGCTGAATGTCGGCCCAGGCGATGCGGTTTTTGCCATCAGCGCCCTGAGTTTTGATGTGTCGGTCTATGACATTTTTGGCGCGCTGTCGGCTGGTGGGCGGGTGGTGATCCCAACGGAATCACAGCGCTATCAACCTCAGGCTTGGCATCAGCTGGTTTCGCAGCATCAGGTGACCATTTTGCAGTCAACCCCGGCCCTGTTTGAGCTGTTGACTCAACATGTTGAACTATACGCCAGCGCATCTGATTCCCCGTTGCGTGTGGTGATGCTGGGCGGTGATTGGGTGGCACCGGCCTTGGTTCAGCGCGGTTACGCCTGGGCCGCGCAATGCCGTATCTTCAACTGCTGGGGGGTAACCGAATCCGCTATCTGCTCAACCATGTATGAAGTTGGGCCAACAGAAAGCTTTAGCCAGAGTATTCCGCTCGGGGTAATGCTGGCGAACCAGTCACTTTATGTTCTGGATAGCGAACTGAAACCGTTGCCGCAGGGCGTACCCGGTGAGTTGTATATCGCTGGCGTGGGCTTGGCGCAGGGCTATTTAAACGATCCGGAACGTACGACCGAACGCTTTATCTTTCATCCGGTTACTGGGGAGCGCCTGTATCGCACCGGGGATTTGGGGCGTGTGCTGGAAAATGAGGATATCGAATTCCTGGGCCGCATCGATTATCAGGTGAAACTCCATGGTTACCGCATTGAGCTGGGTGAGATAGAGCGCACCTTGTCTAACGTTGCGGAGATCAATCAGTGTGTGGCGTCGGTGACGGTCAACTCCCCCAGGATCTTGCTGTATTACACCGCCAGCCAACCGATGGACCACGCTTACCTGCATAGCGTGTTGGCGCAGACGCTGCCGGAATATATGCGCCCCGCCGATTTGATCGCCTTAGAGAGCCTCCCATTAAGCGTCAGCGGTAAAATCGATCGTCGCGCGCTGTCGGAGCCAGAAGCTACCGTTAATCAGCAGGAATATACCGCTCCGATCGGTGAGCAGGAAAGACTCTGCTGTGATTTGTGGGCCGAGGTGCTGCGCTGTGAACGCGTTGGGGTTAACGATAATTTTTACAGCAGCGGCGGCAATTCGATCCAGGCGATCACCCTGTGTAACCGGCTGAGCCAGGTTCTGGCGCGAGAAGTGACGTTTGCCATGTTCAGCGCTAACCCGACTATCCGGCAGCTTTGCCAGCAGTTGGAGCAGCAGGCAGAGGCGCATTCGCCTTGGCCGATCGCCGCACAAGCGCAGACCAAGTATCCGCTCTCCTCATCACAGATGCGTTTGTGGTTTATCGAAGAACTGATGCAGGGTAGCAATCTCTATCATGTCCCGATGCTGTTTGAGCTGGGGGCGGAGATCGATGTGGCTGCCTACCAACTGGCGTTGCAGGCGGTGGTCAAGCGCCACCATTTGCTGCGCAGCACGGTGGTGCAGCATACCGACGCGGGCTGCACGCAGTTTGCTTTGCAACAGAAACCGCTGCCGGTTGAACGCCTGCGGGTAGAAGCAGAGCAATGGGAACAGGCGCTGGCAACCGCCATTGACCGGCCATTCAACCTGCGCAAAGAGTATCCGGTTCGCCATCTGCTGATCGAACGCCGGGAAGCCAACGGCCAGTTAACCTGTTTCTCTTTGCTCAACTTCCATCACATTGTTTTTGATGGTTGGTCGGCCAACGTCTTGCTGGCTGAGCTTGAGGCGTATTATGCGTTCTTTGCCAAGGATACTGAGCTGACGCTGCCCGAACTGACTATCCAATATGCCGATTATGCCGCTTGGCTGGATTGCCAGCCGGAGAGCGCTCGTCACCAGGCTCGGCAGCAGTTCTGGCTGGATAAAATGCAGGGGTATCAGCAGTTGGAGCTACCGACGGATTATCCGCGGCCAAAACAGTTTGATCATCGTGGTTCAACGGTGCCTTTCCGTTTGGATGCCGAACTGAGCGATCGGTTGCGTAATCTAGCCAGAGCAACCGGTGTGTCGTTACATGCGGTACTTTTGACCGGTTTCACTCTGCTGCTCGGTAAATACGGCAATCAGCAGGACATTATTATTGGCGCACCGGTGGCCAACCGCCCGCATGCGCAGGTCGAACCGCTGATTGGCCTGTTTGTGAACACGCTGGCGTTGCGCAATGTGATCGAACCGGAAATGCGCGTTGATGAGATGATTCGGCAGGTGTTTGCCAATACCGTGGCCTGCCAGGAATATCAGGACATGCCGTTGGAAACCCTGGTTGAAAGCCTGAACGTGGAGCGCGATCTCTCCAGACAGCCGCTGTTCCAGGTGGTGTTCAGCGTCGAGCAGGCCATCGGCGGGCAGCAGAAACAAGCGTTGTTTACGCCGCTCGATCTTAGCGATTGTTATCAGGTAGCGAAGTTCGATCTGGGCCTGATGGTGGAAGACGGGCAGCCGCAGTTGGCCGCCAACCTCAACTATGCCTGCGCGCTGTTTGCGCCAGAGACGATCAACGGCCTTATTCAGCATTTCCAGCAGTTATTGCGCGCTATGGTGCAAGCACCGGCGGGAAAAGTCGCCAACTTGAGCCTGTTAAGCGCCGATCAGCAGCAAAAATACCTGCAACCGGCGGTTGAAACCCGGCCATCGGCCGAATATGCCTACGCCATTCATGACGGGTTTATGCAGCGGGCAAAAGAGCACCCGCATGATATTGCGCTGATCGATTCGCTGGGGAGTTGCACCTACGGTGAGTTGTACCAACGGGCGCTGGTGCTCTCGAACCAGATCCGGCAGGGCGATTTTGGCTATTCGGCATTGGTTGCGGTAGTGATGGATAAAGGGCGGGCGCAGATTGTGGCGGTGCTGGCGGCGTTAATGGCTGGCCGTGCTTATCTGCCGATGGATACCTCCTGGCCGGAAAACCGTCGGTTGAGCATCATGCAGCAAGCGGGTTGCAGCCTGGTGTTGACCGATCACTCTTGGTTGCGCGATGAGTTTGCGACGATTTGCCTGGATGATAACGGGCTGGCCCGCGATCTGCCGCAGCCTGTCAAACTCTTGCCTCCTGAGCCGGTGACACCCGAGACGTTGGCTTACGTGATCTTCACGTCGGGTTCTACCGGCGTGCCGAAAGGCGTGGCTATTCAGCACGCGGCGGCCAATAACACCCTGATTGATGTTAACCAGCGCCTGAAGGTTGGCCCTGGCGATGCCGCGTTGGCCATCAGTGCGCTGAGTTTTGATCTCTCCGTCTATGATATTTTTGGCCTGCTGTCGGTGGGCGGGCGTTTGGTTATCCCAAGTGAAAAACAGCGCTATCAGCCGGATGCCTGGTGCCAGCTGATGCTTGAGCATCAGGTGACGCTGTGGCTGTCTGCACCGGCGTTATTTGAGTTACTGATGCAGCAGGTCGAGCATGAAGAGCTTAAACAGAACCTTTGGTTAACCAAGGTGATGCTCGGCGGTGATTGGATCCCGGTTACTCTGCCGCAGCGCTGCCATCGCTGGGCACCCGATAGCCGATTTATCAGCATCGGTGGTGCCACGGAAGCGTCAATTTTGTCCTGTGTCTTCGAAGTGGAGCCAGGGGCGGTATTCCAGCACAGCATTCCTTACGGTAAAGCGCTCACCAATCAGTGCTTTTATATTCTGGATGAGCAGTTGAACCCGGTGCCACCGGGCATTGTCGGCGAACTGTACATTGGTGGCGTCGGGCTATCGCCAGGATATTTTAACGATCCGGAACGCACCGCTGAGCGATTTGTTCGGCACCCGATTACCGGGGAACGGCTCTATCGCCCAGGCGATCTCGGCCGCTGGCTGGCCGATGGCAATATGGAGTTCCGTGGCCGCATTGATAATCAGGTCAAAATCAACGGATACCGGGTTGAGTTGGGCGAGATCGAAAGCACCCTGATGGATTTTGGCGCGATCAAACAGTGTTTGGCGCTCAAATCAACCGGTGAGCAAGAGCGGTTAATCGCCTATTACGTGAGTGATGCGCCGGTGGATCACCCGCGCTTGCTCGCCCATCTGCAAGAGCGCTTACCGGTGTATATGGTGCCCGCCGCGTTGATCTTCCTAGAAGCATTCCCGCTTAACGCCAGCGGGAAAGTTGACCGCCAACGGCTGCCGTTGCCTGAGTTTGTCAGCTCTGAGCGCGAGTATGTTGCGCCTGAGAGCGAGCAGGAGCGGCAACTGTGCGCCTTATGGCAGGAGGCATTGAATCAACAGACCATTGGCGTCACCGATGATTTCTTTGCCTGCGGCGGCAGCTCTATTCTGGCGATTTCCCTGTGCCAGAAGATGTCCGGTTTACTGGCAGAAACCGTGCCAGTGGTGAAGCTGTTTAAGCACCGGACGATCCGCGGCCTGCTAACGGTGGAAAGCTATCAGCCGATTCAGCGCCTTAACCGTTATCAGCCAGAAGCGGAAAGCCTGTGGCTGATTCACCCGGCGATCGTGGGGTGTGAAACCTACCTCAATTTTGCCCAGGCTCTGGAGGGGGAGATCAACTGCATGGGGGTTGATAACTACAACCTTTATCACCCGCAGCAACTGAGCGATTTGCCAGCCGTGGCGAGCTATTATCTGGCCAATATGGAGCAGCAAGGGCTACTGGAACAACCGACGATCCAACTGCTGGGTTGGTCTTTGGGCGGGGTGATTGCGCTGGAGATCGCCGCCCGGCTGGAGGCGCGCGGGGTTAAGCATATCCAGCTTTACCTGCTGGACAGTTTCTATCAGGCCAAGGTGAATTATCAGGACATGCCAGATTTGCGCAAAAACATGCTGGCGGAAATGGGGATTGATGGGGATGGCGCGGTGCGTGCCTTGGCGGTGGAGCAGGCGGAGCAGGCGATCAGCCAGGGGCAGATTTCTGGCCGGCTGCGGCATACGGAAGTCACGCTGTTTAAGGCCACGCAGGTGTCTTCTTATTATCAGTCTTTGGCTGGTGGCAACGCGACATGGTTGAGTGAGGATAATGGAGTGGGGGCCGTGTGCGATCGGTTGAAGGTTATTCCATTAGCATGCAATCACCATAATATTATCGATTGTGTTAGCGAGATTCGGTCGGTGATAAAACCGCTGCGGTGATGGTGACGTAATCCGCCTCTCTCTTTTGCCGAGGGGCGGATTGCGGGGTTAGAGATGATATTCCCCGGAGAGAGTTCAGTGGAGACATCGCCACGATATCGTTGACCCTCTTTTTTAGTCTGCGATTAATGTATTGATTCTAAAGGGGATAAAAGTACGCGACGGAAAAAGGGTTTTTTAGCCTTCGGTGGTGTTAGCCAATGATAATTAACGCGATTAGCGCTATGCTTGAACAGTTCACTGCCGTGCAGGCAGCTTAGAAAATCCTGATTAACTCATTTTTTGCAGTGGAACAGTTCACTGCCGTGCAGGCAGCTTAGAAAACTGCGCCAGGCTATCTTTACCGCCGGAAATCGTTCACTGCCGTGCAGGCAGCTTAGAAACTTAAAACGTGCCCAGCAGTTGATCGATAAGAGTTCACTGCCGTGCAGGCAGCTTAGAAATCTAAACTCTCCGCAGCAACTGGTGTATCACTGTTCACTGCCGTGCAGGCAGCTTAGAAACAGATAATCTCTGTGCCCTCATCCGTCAGCGCGTTCACTGCCGTGCAGGCAGCTTAGAAATATTTCGGTACCGCATAGCCGTGACTGACTGTGTTCACTGCCGTGCAGGCAGCTTAGAAATGAAAAGCGTCATGGGCCGGTCTGGAATCCAGGTTCACTGCCGTGCAGGCAGCTTAGAAACAAAGGATTAACAGAATTTATTGTAGTAGACAAGTTCACTGCCGTGCAGGCAGCTTAGAAACATCAAGCGGCGTTTTACCCAGCAACGCGTTAGTTCACTGCCGTGCAGGCAGCTTAGAAAGCTCTCTGTCATCTGGTCATACTCATACTTGCGTTCACTGCCGTGCAGGCAGCTTAGAAAACTCCGAAATATTGGGCATCCAGGATCCGCCAGTTCACTGCCGTGCAGGCAGCTTAGAAAATGACGCAGAGCACCGCATTGATGAACAGCTCGTTCACTGCCGTGCAGGCAGCTTGGAAAAGGGTGACCGGTACCGGCTCACCTAATTTTCTACCAGTACGCAAACCAGTTGTGGATTAGAAAGCGACTGAAATAGGATGGCATTTTTATTCAACTTTCTTGCCTCCGAGTAGAACTCAACGCCCGTAGACTTCGGGAAAATATACTTTAGCCATAAGCCCTCAGGCAGTTCATCTCTTTTATCAATTTCTTCTCGGATTATTTCTAATCTATGATTGTTTTTTAATCCTGAAGATTTGATGGTGAAATGCAGTGTTCTGCTTACGAGATATTCTTTATCATCCTGCTTCACTGAGCCGACCATTGAGATGAACCCTTCATCGGGGAGCGTAACAATAATGTTATTGTGCAAATTTAGCTCAATTTCAGTATTGTCTTGTTCAATGTGTGCAATTGACTGAGCATCACAGCGAAGCGATGACTTGCCATAATAGTGGTAATAGAAATAGCCGCATAAGGCAACGATGCACAGCAATGAGGTGATGATTTTTTTCATTTATAGATCTACCTGACAAATTTATAATTCTTACAGTTTTGATAATGACCGTCATCAATGGGATAGCAAACGGCCATAAAGCTTATCTTTAATAATTTATTGTCTTGACGTGTGTCTGTGTAATAAACCTCAACAGGCTCACGGGTGCAATCTATTTTCTCTTTTTTTATCATACCTTGCACATTTGCGATAAAATCGGAAGAGGGTTTGATATTGCTTAAGCTATGGATACTGCATTTCCCCATAGCGGTGACCGGACGAATTATTTCACTTTGCGGTAAGATGAGGAAAGTAACGCCGGCAATAATAACGGCCAAAAGTATACCTGCAACAAGGATACTCGTCTTCAGCCCGATTCGTTTTATTATCCTACCCGCACGATTTTCTGAAGGAGATAAGACGCGCTCATTAATTTGCAGGAAGGGTTCATCCATGAGGGCCACATCTTTGACTGAGGTAGCAACCCCTTTGATTACGTCATCCTTTTGCTCAATAGGGTGAATTTCTGCTTCCAGCCGGAAACCTATTTTTGGCACGGTGACAATCATTTCCTTATTGAGCCCTAAGTTTGCGAAGGCCTTCCTTAACTCACTAATATGGTTGCTTAAAGTGGCCGTTGATGTTGAAAAGCCATAATCTGCCCATACGCTCTTAATAATATCCTCGCGCTCAAGAGTGATCTTGTTGTTAATGATCAGCTCACATAACAGTCTATTTGCGGGTTTTGACAGCTCTATAGAGAGATTTTCGTCATTTTTTAGCGCTAACACTCGAGTGTCAGAATCAAAATAGAGAACAAAATTAATTATAAATTTCATATGGATAAGAATCTTCTTGGTGAAAAAATCAAATATTAGCAATCATGAAAAGAGTTTTTTTATACTTTAATAATAAGTTATTTGAAATGCCCACCCAGAGTCAATCGCTGATCAATGTATTTGTTTTTAATTAAAATTCTGCTCATTTTCCCGATGAGATTAATCTCTAGTAAATCATTTAATTTACCGCAGATCAAGACTAATCAAATCATTTGTTACATTTTAACAACATAAAAATCTAATTTTTGAAGTTAAACGGTATTAAATATATTTAAAATTTCTTAGCGAGTATGATTTGTCAGGTAATTAAAACACGCTGATGACTGACGGCATACGGATACGCAAATATAATGACCAAATATTCTTTACTACAACACACTATAAAGTGTGCTGTCTTTGTGCTGGTTTTCTTCTGCTTCACCAGTCGGGCATCAATGATGGTGTATCCGATGGAGACTGCTGTAGATAAAAACGGAGCAGCACAAATTAAAGTGCTGTCTCAAAGTGATGAAGTGCAATTTATCAAGGTTAGCTTAAAAAAGATCATCGATCCTGGAACGCCGAAAGAAAAAGAGATCCCTGTTGATATCTCTGCCGGTGAATCACTGATCGTCACACCACAAAAACTGGCACTCACGGCGGGTGGGGAAAGAATTGTTCGGCTGGTTTCCCTTTCTTTTCCGCCAAAGGAAACCACTTGGCGCGTTTACTTCGAAAGTGTATCAGAAAATATTTTTAATAAGATGAATGACGAAGAAAACCAAAAAAACAGTACGGCAGAAGTCGGCGTTAGCATCGTATGGGGTGCATTAGTCCATGTTGCGCCCGCAGACACCATGGTCAGCTTAAAATATAACCCTGGCTCTGCAGAGTTAATTAATGATGGGACAGTTCGCCTGCCACTGCGGGAGTTAGCAATATGCAATACAGCGGGTGAGTGCTCATGGAAAAAAGAGACCTCGACCCTGTATCCGGGTACGACGATACACCTTGCTAACGTGCGTTTCTCACCCGAAAAAAAATACCGCGTCAAATATTACAACTGGCTTAAAAACGCGACGGAAGAAATTGAATTACCTGCCAGTCAGGTGAAATAACCTCCCTTTGGAATGAAGGGATACATCAATACCACTAATGGAGTCTTCAATGAAAAGTATTTTCAAAATTGCACTGAGTTCAGCGGTTTTATTTACCGCTGTTAACGCCAATGCCGTGCAGCAGGATATTACCGTGACGGCAGATATTGACCCTACCCTTGCTATCACGCAGGCCGATAATAGCGCGCTGCCGGCCAGCATTACGATGCAATACCTGCCGGGCCAGGGGCTGGCAGCGTATCGTAATAATATCAAGCTATGGTCAAATACGGCAGACCGCGATCTTAACGTCAGCCTAGCGTCTTCTCCTTCACTGAGCGACCAGAGCGGTGACCACGCCATTCCGCTTAGTGTAACGCTGAACGGGCAGAAACTGAGTACCACCACCACGGTGTTTAACTACGCCACGACTTTCCCAGCAGGGATCACTAATGGTTCGGCGGCAATACCGCTGATTATCTCGCAGACTAATGCTGGCGTGGCCACGGCTTCCGGCAAGTACAGCGGTATTGTCAGCCTTATCGTTACCCAGGCAACTGCAAAAAACGGTGGCTAAAAGTATTACCTCTGACAGGCGAGGCTGACGGCCTCGCCTGACTTCCTGGATGTCACGGATGAATATCAGAATCAAACCTTTATCCGCTGCGCTGGCGGCTCTGTTTTTGGTCTACAACCACGCGGCGGCATCCCCGAAGGTGCCTGCGGGCTTTGAAGATCTGGCCAAAGGGCAGGTTATCTGGCTGGATGTGTCGCTGTATGGCCGATCTCTGGGGCTTTTTCAGGCCAAGGTCGATCTCGATAATGTGTTCTTTTTGCAGCCCGATCAGATTGCAGCCGCGATTCAGGAAAAATATAACGATTCATCCGCGCCTCAATTATTGCTGCGCAGTTCGTTAAACCGGCCGCTTAAGCGCAATGGCAACCTTGCATGCAGCACCAGTGGCAATGCGCCGGGCTGTGACTTTATTGAGACCGACGCCGTCGCCGTTATTTATGACGAGAACTACGGGCGCATCAGCCTGTTCCTTGGAAAGGCATATCTGCCAGAAGAGAAAAACGACGATAAATATTACGACGTCACGATCGACAGCCGTAACGCCCTCGTGCACCAGCAAAACGTTAATTTTGTCGCCGATCAGGATTATCAGTCGGCTTCGGTGCAAGGCAACGGTTCTCTGGGGGTAACGGAAAACGGCTTTATCAACGTCGACTGGAACTGGCAGGGGCAGCGCTTCCGCTCTGACAGCGTTCAGCAGGCCGACGTGAACAACGCCTATTTCCGCCAGGACTTCATGAAACAGATCTACCTGCAGGGCGGCATCATGGACTCACGCGATATTTTCAGCAACATGGGCGGCAACATCAACCTCAGCCAGCTTCCGCTGGGTAAAATCCGTGGTGCCCGCATTGGCTCGACGCTGGCGTGGATCAATCGGGACAACGTCGTTCAGGGAACGCCGGTGACCGTTTTCCTGTCGCGGGAAGCACGTGTAGACGCCTACCGTGATGGTCAACTGCTGTCATCATTTTATCTGAGGGCCGGTGCGCAGAAGCTGGATACCCGTACCTTTCCCATCGGCAGCTATACGGTGACTCTGCGTATCCATGAAGATAATCAACTGGTCAGGACGGAAACCCTTCCCTACACCGCTACGGGCAGTGCTCCGCTGAATACTTTTCAGTGGTTTTTACAGGGGGGTAACCAGATCGGCCGTGAGCAAAATAACACCGACGAGAGTCAACGCGTGGTTCAGGGCGGATTTCGCCTTCCTCTGATCGATACGCTGTCCCTGACGGCGGGCAGCACTCTGTTAAGCAATGCCCGCTATTGGGAAAGCGCCGCAGACTGGAGCCACGGTTTCAGCAGCGGCCCCATCGATGGCGTATTGACCTCGCGGATAAGCTACCTGCACGGTAGCGAGGGTTCTCGGGGCAATATTCAACAGGTGAATTATAACGACGGCTTTTCACTCAGTTTTTACCGCTCGGAAATGACGGCCCCGGACTGTAATCAACGGGCGGAGAACCGCTACAGCTACAGCGGTTGCTATAAAAGCACCAGCCTGATGCTGTCGGTTCCCATCGCGCAATGGAACGCGAGCCTGGGCTATGCCATTAACAGCAACCAAGGGCGTTACGCCTCTCGCCGCGAACTTTCGGATGACGACATAAAACGCCTGGGCGGCGCGCCGTGGGAACAGGTTTACACCAGCCGCTCCCACAGCCGCACCTGGCAGGTGGGGCTCAGTCGTGCCTTCACGATTAATGATATCAACATCAATACCAGTATTAACGCCTTTACACGCCGGGATTCCAGCTTTGATGGCGTCGACAGCGTGGCATTCCTGAACGTCAGCCTGACGTTTGGCAGCAAGCGCAGCCTATCCTCGCTGGGGGCCAACTGGCAGAAAAGCCAGCATAGAGGGGATCGGCTGAGCTACAACGCCGCCTATAGCCGCTATACCGACGACAGCGGAGAGAACGAGTTGGGTGCATCGCTTTACGGCGTCAATGCGCAGACGGCAACCGCATCGGCCTACGCCCGCATGGGCGGCCAGTACGGTAACGGCATGCTCACCGTCAGCGACGCGTATGACCGAACGGAAAACCATCACAGGCTCAGCAGCAGCGGCAACTATGGGTCTTCGCTGGTTGTTGACCGGACCGGGCTGCTGTGGGGCCGCTGGGGTGACGGCTCTCCCTCATCGGCGATTGCGTTGAGTGTGGATACGCCTGAAGGGGATTGGGCTTCACGGGTTAACGTCTCCGTCGACAGTGCCGGGCAGGCTGACGTCAGCGGCAACAGCCGGACGGTATTTACCGTGCCCGCCTATCGCCAGTCGACCTTCAGTGTCAACGAGTCCTCCTCTGCGTTGGCGGGGATTAACAGCCAAATCAGCAAAGGGGCCGGTTCGCGAACGGTATTTTTGACACCAGGAAAAGTGTTCAGCCGCGGTATCGAGGTGACATCCCACTACACCTGGCTGGGCAGGATGACCGATGAAAATAACCAGCCGCTTGAGGGCGCGATCCCGCTAAACGTACAGTCCTGGACGCCGCTTGGGCAGGGCGGTTTTACGCTGGAAACAACGAATTTGCTGAAGACGTTGTACTTGATGAAAGAGAACGCGTTCTGGCAGTGCCAACTGAAGGTAAAAGCGATACGTGATGTGGTGCGCTGGGTGGGTACCACACAATGTGCCAGCACTGAGATGGCGAATCTGCCCAATGCCGAGCAAAAACAGGTGGAACTGATGACGGCGGGTAACCGCCATAAAGACAGCAGCACGGTTCAAAACAGGTGATGGTAAAAAACATTAAGTAAGCAGTCTTCAGGAGTCGCAATGTATCAGATTTTTTCTTTTTGCTTCACGCCCATCGGCCTCATAAGGGGATTAGCGCTAATGGTATATGGGATCCCCTTTCTGACCGCAGCATTGACTATACCTCCTGAGCCACAAAATTCATCGTTGAATGTGCGGTTTGACAAAAGAAGTCCCCCTGTCCGCTTATTTATCTGGGATAGCGTTTTTGGCGGAAGTTCAAGCCCAGAATGCACAAATAGCAATGATTGTAATAACATGGATGAATTGAATAGTTTGATTTGTTACTCAGAAAACGACGCCACCTATGGAGCGTGCCCGACAAAACTTATCTGGTACAGTAACGTTCCAGCTAACAGCCTAAAGCTTATCTTCAAACACGAGAGCAATGCCCGCGTTACGTTAAATTTAAGCAGTATAAAAGAACGGAACTCTTTAGCATCATGGCGAGCTAGCGCTACACAGAGAGGTTTCTCTGTTTATATCCCTGCATCAGAACTTAATAAGCTTAGTTTACCTGGGCGATGGCAGGCTCGTTTGGAAATGCGTGTGATGGCATGGAGTAATTGCGATACACATTTAACCACCGGTTGTAACGGTTTTCACCGGGCTGACTGGAATGCCAATATCGTGCTGGACGTTACGGATCTTGGCAGACAGCAAATCTACTTCCCGGCATTCCCTAATGCTACGCCGCAGGTGAGCCTTAACCTGAATAACCGGCCGGGTGTGCAAAACACTACCGCCAGCGGTACAACCTCGCTGGATATGTGCTTGTACGACGGCAGTAATTCATCCAGCAACCGCCTCAGCCTGCTATTTCAGGACGAAGGTGCCAGCGCATCTGGTCGCCCGGCTGGGCAATTCTCCGTTTACCGGCAAGGAGCAGATAAAAATCAGGCGGCTAACCGGCTGGACTATCAGGTCAGCGTGATAAATCCGACAACGGGAGCGGTGCAGAATGTGTCAAACGGCAGCGAAATTATCTGGACCGATACCAATCGGCGCAATATCCAACGGCAGGTGGTATTACCGGGCGGGTCGGGCGTCGCGCTATGTGTACCTGCGCCAATAACCCTGACAACACCAGCCTTTCGTCTGGCTGATAAAACGGCCGGACGTTACACCGGCAGCCTACGTATTATTTATACCCCAACAACGCAGACCGGCACGCCATAACGGTAACGTTGCATTTTTACCAGATTGGTAGGAAGTAAAACATCGCCCTGCCATTAGATGCACATTAATGAGTAGAGGGAATTATGTTAAGTATAGCTATAAGAGATAGTAATACCTTTTATGTGGATGCGCTGCGTACAATATTAAAACAGCACTTTAACGCCAGAAACACTCAGGTCATATTTACCGAGCCTGATTGCAAGCTTGTGGCGCGTGCGGACCTGGTATTTCAAGAGGTTGATCATGACATTCACTCTCTGGGTGCTCTGCCATTTTTTGGAAGACATTTTATGGGGGTTATTTTCCCCATCTGTGAATCAGAAATAAACCTCGGTCATACCCATACCGGTACTCAAGTGCTTCCCATTATTTATCGGCAGGATTCACCCTCGGTCGTCATTAACAAGGTGAGTAGGCAACTATCGCGCTTGCATAAAAGCAATATGCAGCCTTATGAAAAGTTCATGCAGAAACAAGGTGATATAGGTGATAAATATTGGCTGACGTCAAAAGAAATCGAAGTGCTCAGATTAATTAATCAGGAATACTGTCTAACGGCGATCGCTAATATCTTGAATAAAAATGTTAAAACAGTATTTTCGCAGAAAAAGTCCGCAATGAATAAGCTCAATATCACCAGTAATCTTGGGCTTTATACTTTTCTTCGGAGTCATTGGAAACTGCTTGAATTAGTGAGTTGAAATAATGCCCTGTCAAATTACAGGCTGCTTTTATCTTGGGTAAAAAGTGATTGTTGGCGGCGCGGGAATATTCCCCGCGTTAGTGGGGATAAACCGGGAAGATGACGGTGTTTTGCGTGCGTGAATATTGATCCTTCAGCAACCAATATACCGCTTCAAACGGCCAGACGCCGCATGCCAAAGAGAGGCATGCAGCGTAAAAACCTTAGCGAGTGTCCGATATTGCTGGACCACATCAATCTGATCAAGAGACAGTTTTTGCCGAGGGGCGGACGGATTGCAGGGTTAGAGATGATATACCCCAGAAAGGAGTGTGGTGGATACATAGCCAAGATATCGCGACACTCCTTTTTAGTCTGCAATTAATATATTGATTTTAAAGGAATAAAATAAAGTGGGAGAAAAAGGGCTTTTAGCCTTTGGTGGCATTGAATATCGAATGCCCAAGTGGTCTGCTCACACTGAAAAAATTGTCCGGATTATGCAGGCCATAATTGCGGTATAAGTTGGCTCCATCTGCCCCTCCAAACATTAGGAGCCTATCATGTACAACTCATCTGTGACCCTGGCTGAATTTGACGCTGAACTTGCCGAGGCAATTCAGAACGAAGCGCGCCGGCAGGAAGACCACATCGAGCTCATTGCCTCAGAAAACTATGCCAGCCCGCTGGTGATGGCCATTCAGAACTCGGTATTTACCAATAAGTATGCTGAAGGTTATCCGGGCAAACGTTTTTACAGCGGCTGCGAGTATGTTGATGTGGCAGAACGCCTGGCCATAGAGCGAGTGAAAAAGCTGTTTGACTGCGATTACGCCAATGTTCAACCGCATGCTGGCTCGCAAGCTAACACCGCCGTGTTTCTGGCATTGACTAACCCCGGTGATACCGTGATGGGGATGAATCTGTCACAAGGGGGGCACCTGACTCACGGTAACCCAGCCAACTTTTCTGGTCGGCTGTATAAGATCGTTCCCTACGGCCTTGATACGCAGACCGGGCTGATTGACTACGAAGAGATGGAGCGCATTGCGCTTGAGACCCGGCCTAAAATTCTGATTGGCGGTTTCTCTGCCTACTCCCGCTACAAAGACTGGGCACGTATGCGCAAGATTGCCGATAAGGTCGGGGCGATCTTCTGGGTGGACATGGCCCATGTGGCTGGCCTGGTGGCGGCTGGCGAATATCCAGACCCATTGCCTCACGCGCATGTCGTCACCAGTACCACTCACAAAACCCTGCGTGGCCCGCGTGGCGGGATTATCCTGTCCAAAGGGCAGAGTGAGGAATTCAACAAGAAGCTCGATTCCGCCGTGTTTCCTGGCGTTCAGGGTGGGCCATTGATGCATGTCATTGCGGCCAAGGCTGTTGCTTTCAAAGAGGCGCTGTTACCGGAATTCAGAACCTATCAGAAGAGGGTGGTCAGCAACGCGCGCACTATGGCTGCGGTACTGCAAAAACGGGGTTACAAGGTGGTCTCCGGGGGAACGGATAACCACATGATGCTGATTGACCTGTCTGATAAACCCTATACCGGTAAAGAGGCGGATGCTGCCCTGAGCCGTGCTTTTATCACCACGAATAAAAACTCAGTGCCTAACGATCCGCGTTCACCCTTCGTAACCTCGGGCGTACGTATTGGTACTCCGGCCGTTACTACTCGTGGTTTTGGCATCAATGAATGCGAACAGTTGGCAGGCTGGCTTTGTGATGTGTTGGATGCGCTGGAAAACGGCGGCAGTGAGCAAGTGACGCATCAGGTGCAAGAACTCGTGCTGGCGCTGTGCCGCCGATATCCGGTGTACGGTTGATACAATGTCAAAATCCTTTGAGCTTGAGACGCTGAGAATTCGGCTCAATGACTCTGACTTTCAGTGCCTGGATCTGCATCAGCGTATCCAACGCGCTTTACGTGCCTTGATCCTCGAAGGCGTGCTCGGCTCGAGTGTGAGGCTACCAGCAACCCGTTCGCTGGCCAAATCGCTTGGTGTTGCCCGCGATACGGTCGAAAATGCCTATGTGCAACTGCACCGCGATGGTTTCATCGTTCGACGCAAAGGCTCTGGGAGCTATGTGTCTGAGAGTGTGGGATCTGAACTGCGAGGAGCCGTTCGCAGGCGTGTTAAGCAGCAGGATGATAAGCGTAGAGCCGGGCAACCGGAGGCGGGCCTGAGCCAGCGTGGCAGAATGATCCTGGCCAGTAACGGAGTTGCCGATCAGCAGGTGATTAAAGCCTTTGCTACCGGCCTGCCTGAAACCCGTAATTTCCCGACCGACGTCTGGGAGCGCCTGCAACGTCAGGTGCTGAAGGACTGTCGTGCCAATGTATTGCTGCATGGCGATCCTCAAGGTGCTGAACCTTTACGCAAGGCGATCGCGGCCTACTTGAATCTTGAACGTGGTGCCAAGGTTTTCCCTGACCAGATCCTGGTGCTGAGCAGTACCAGGCAGTCATTGTTTCTGTGCGCACAACTGTTGGTGGATGCAGGCAAACCCATCTTGTTGGAGAACCCAGGTTACTTCGGTGCCAAGAAAGCGTTTGAATCCGCAGAGGCAAAAATTGTTCCTATTGATGTCGATGCACAAGGTATTCGTCTGGATCTGCTGCGGGCCGATCGCAGTGGTGCCAATTGCATCTACGTGACGCCTTCTCACCAATATCCTACCGGGGCAACGCTGTCGCTGGAGCGCAGGCTGGAGTTGGTTCGCTGGGCAGCCGAGAACGGTAAATGGATCATCGAGGACGATTACGACAGCGAGTTTCACTACGAAGGGTTGCCAACCGCCTGTGTCCAAGGGTTGGATAAATACCAAAGAACTATCTATCTCGGTACCTTCAGCAAGACGCTCTATCCGGGCCTTAGGATAGGCTACATGGCTTTGCCACCCGAATTGGTCAAGGCATTCACCTATGCGCGCAGCATTATGGATGGGCACACACCGCAGCTCCTTCAGCTAACCCTGGCGCATTTTATGGAGGATGGGCATTACAACTCGCATGTCCGGGCAATGCGCAAACTGTATGCCGGGCGTAGGGCGGCCTTACTGGAAGCTCTTGGTCAGCATCTGGCGGATGTTGTGACCGCGTTGCGGCCAGAGGGAGGGTTGCAGATCCCTTGTTTGTTGGCGGCCGGATGGTCAGAGGAGAGAACAATCCGGCAGGCAGCGGCGGCGGGTGTGCAATTAGCCGGGCTTAGCCGTTTGTATGCCGGAGAGGATAAAATAGAAGGTTGGATACTGGGTTATGCATCTTTGACGGACTATGAGATCGAAGCGGCGGTGCAGCATCTTGCCACTGCGCTAAGGCAGTAACCACGGGCTACCTTCCTCGAAGCATTTATCTTCTGCCGCACAAACTGCATCCTTATCCTGATGATCTGGTCATTGTCACCAAGATCGGTGCCCGGCGCGGTGAGGGCGGATCATGGCTTTTTCACTGTATTGCCCCAGTTGGGCCTGTAAAGTAATTATGTTGTAAAAGTGGTCTGCTATAAATGTGAAAAGTGTACTGATTAAACAGTCCATACGTGCGGTATAAAATAACCTCTATTAGCCAAAGTAAAGCTACAGAAGGAACCGCCACATTATGTCTTCCTCAACCTCTTCAAAGCCTTTAACTTCGACGTCCTCCGTTCGCTTAAGGGATCTTATACATCCGATCGTTGCAGGGCTGATCTCGGTGATTGTCAATTATGGTGGTACCTTCATTCTGGTCTTCCAGGCGGCGAAAGTGGCAGGCCTCAGCCCTGAACTGACCGCTTCGTGGGTGTGGTCTATCTCAATTGGTGTGGGCGTCACGGGGATTCTTCTCAGTTGGGCTTCTCGTGAGCCGATCATTACGGCCTGGTCAACGCCTGCTGCTGCATTTCTGGTGGTGGCTTTGGCAACAACGTCTTATGCCGAGGCGGTGGGGGCGTATCTGATCTCGGCCGCCGCCTTTGTGGTGCTCGGTTTGTCAGGCTATTTCGAGAAGCTAATCCGCCTGATCCCTGCGGGGGTGGCTTCCGGGTTGCTGGCAGGCATCCTGTTGCAGTTTGGCATCGGTGCCTTTGGCGGTATGAGTATTGATCCCATGCTGGCAGGCATGCTGATTATTGCCTATGTGGTGCTCAAACGTTTTACCGCACGTTATGCCGTGGTGGGGATCTTGGTGCTGGGTTTGGCTTTCTTGCTTACTCAAGGACGTGTTGATCTGTCCGGGCTGGAGCTTCAGTTTGCTGCCCCGGTATTCACGATGCCGGTATTTTCGTTAAATTCCTTACTGAGTGTCGCGCTGCCGCTGTTCCTGATTACCCTGACTGGGCAATACATGCCTGGCATGCTGGTACTGCGTAACGACGGTTTTAAAACCAGTGCCAATCCGATCATAACGATTACCGGGCTCGGTTCCCTGCTCATGGCTCCGTTTGGCTCACATGCGTTCAACATTGCGGCTATCACGGCCGCGATTTGTACTGGTAAGGAAGCGCACGAAGACCCGTCTAAACGATGGGTTGCAGGTATTGCCGCAGGCTTGTTCTACATCCTCGTCGGGGTGTTTGGTGTAACGCTGGCAGCCGTTTTCATGGCCTTTCCGGCAACGTTCATCACCACGTTAGCGGGGCTGGCCTTGCTTGGAACGATAGGTGGCAGCCTCGCCAGTGCAATGGCCGATCCGAAATCCCGCGAGGCTGCGTTGATCACTTTTCTGGCCGCGGCTGCCAATATCAAGCTATTCGGTATCGGCGGTGCTTTCTGGGGACTGCTGATTGGGCTGGTTGCTTACGCGGTACTCAATGGCCGTTTACCTCGCAGAGCCTCAACTTCCCAAGATGCCAATCCTTCGGTTTCAGAGCCTAGAGCCAGTAAAGGAGCCGCTAATTGATGCCAACGCCATCTGACGCTGATGAAACGTTATTCGAAACCAAGACCGTGCATGACCGCCACGGCCTTTATCCGCAGGCTAATAGCGTTGAGGATTTTCGGCATAATTTGACCCTGGTTGGCGAGCGTATCGCCAGCGCTTGCAGGCGTATTGGCCGTGATCCGGCAAGCGTGCGTCTGTTGCCGGTGAGCAAGACTTTTGATGTTGCTCATTTGCGTCTTGCCTATGCCGCAGGCTGTCGGCAATTTGGTGAGAACAAGGTGCAGGAGGCGAATCGTAAGTGGGGATCTCTGTCCGATTTGGCCGACCTGAATTGGTCGGTTATAGGCCACCTGCAAACCAATAAAGCCAAGCTGGTAGCGCGCTTTGCCTCAGAGTTTCAAGCTCTTGACAGCTTGCGCGTGGCCGAGGCATTGGAGCGTCGTCTACAGGCAGAAGGGCGCAGCCTGGATGTGTTTGTCCAGGTCAACACCTCGGGTGAGGCCAGTAAGTATGGTTTACCGCCAGAAGAGGTGATGGCTTTTTTGCAGGCATTGCCTGCATTCTCTGCACTTCGTGTACGCGGTTTGATGACACTTGCCATATTTTCATCAGAAGCGGTTCGTGTTCGAGCCTGTTTCGTACGGTTACGCAAACTCCGCGATCGTCTGCGACAGGAGACTTCAACCGGTATTGGATTGGATGAGCTTTCTATGGGGATGTCTGGCGACTTCGAAATTGCTATTGAAGAAGGTGCCACAGTAGTCCGTGTGGGCCAGGCTATCTTTGGCGCGCGTGCGCTACCAGATGCCTATTACTGGCCCGGGGGCTAGCCACGGACCCGCTGGAAGTCGTTCATAAAGTCGGCTAATACCTCAACAGCATTGAGCGTAACGGCGTTATAAATACTGGCTCTAACCCCCCCTGTGGATGCATGCCCTTTTAGCCCTTTTAACCCATTCTGGTCTGCCAGTTGGAGAAAGTCCTGTTCAAGGGATGCATCAGCCAGAACAAAAGGGATATTGTTGATAGAACGGAAAGCGGGTTGCACTGTGTTAATGTAAAAACCGTTGCTGTTGTCAATCGTGCGATACAGCAGTTCTGCCTTTTCCGTGTTGACTTGATGGATGCCACTAATCCCTCCTGAACGTAGAATCCATTTGAGCGTCAATCCAGTGAGATACCAGGAAAATGTTGCCGGTGTATTAAGCATGGATTCGTTTTGCGCCTGAATGGCATAGTTCAGAATGTCAGGCGTGATAGCCAATGGTGCATCAAGCAGCGCCTCATCGACGATCACTATTGATACGCCAGCAGGTCCGATATTTTTTTGTGCGGCGGCATAAATAAGACCGTGTTTCTCCACCTCGATAGGCTTGGATAGCAGGCTTGAACAGGCATCGCAAACCAAAGGAACCAGTGAGGCCGGTGTTGCGGGGAATTGAACGCCATGAACCGTCTCATTCTCTGTATAGTGCAGGTATGCGGCGTCAGGATTAAGTTGCCAGCCAGTGGCGGCGGGAATGTGGTTAAAGCCCGAAGATGCGTTGCTACTCACAATTCGGGCATCGCAGTATCGCTTGGCAGCACTGATAGCTTTGCCCGACCAAAGCCCGGTGTGCAAATAATCCGCCGTGTCTTTGCCACGCAGCAGGTTCATTGGGACTTGTGAGAATTGCATGGAAGCGCCTCCTTGAAGAAATAAGACTTTGTAGTCGCTGGGAACGTTCAAAAGGGCACGTAGGTCGCTTTCAGCTTGCCTTGCTATGTCGATGAAAATCTCTGAACGATGGCTTATTTCCATCACGGACATACCCGATCCGGCAAAGTCGAAAAATTCCTCGTGGGCTTCCTGGAGTACTTCAAGTGGTAGTGCTGCTGGGCCTGCGCTGAAGTTATACGATCTTTCCATATTTTTTCGGCCTTGCTTAAGGTTAGATGTGATGCTGCGTGTCACTGATTAACACTCAGTGGTGAGAAATAGAGTCTAACGATAAAATGGTCTGTTTCAGTAGGCCATTTTTATTCCCTGAGGCAGACCTAATGGCAAAATGCTTTGAGCTTGAAACATTGAGAATTCGGCTCAATGATGCTGATTTTCAATGTCTGGATCTGCACCAGCGCATTCAGCGTGCATTGCGTACCCTGATCCTTGATGGTGTGCTTGGTTCGGACATTAAGTTGCCAGCCACCCGTACGTTAGCCAAATCACTGGGTGTTGCCCGTGACACCGTAGAGAATGCCTATGTGCAGTTGCACCGTGATGGTTTCATCGTCCGGCGCAAGGGCTCTGGGAGCTATGTGTCTGCAACCGTAGGTACTGAACTGCGAGGCGTGGCGCGCAGGCTTGCCAAACCTCTGGGCCATAAGCCGAGTGAGATGGAACCGGGGGCAGGCCTGAGCCGACGCGGACGAATGATTTTTGAGAGTGAAGGGGTTGCCGATCAACGGGTGATTAAAGCCTTTGCTACCGGCCTGCCTGAAACCCGTAATTTCCCGACCGACGTCTGGGAGCGCCTGCAACGTCAGGTGCTGAAGGACTGTCGTGCCAATGTATTGCTGCATGGCGATCCTCAAGGTGCTGAACCTTTACGCAAGGCGATTGCGTCCTACTTGAATCTTGAACGTGGTGCCAAGGTTTTTCCTGACCAGATCCTGGTGCTGAGCAGTACCAGGCAGTCATTGTTTCTGTGCGCACAACTGTTGGTGGACGCAGGCAAACCCATTTTGTTGGAGAACCCGGGTTACTTCGGTGCCAAGAAAGCGTTTGAATCCGCAGAGGCAAGAATTGTTCCTATTGATGTTGATGAACAAGGTATTCGTCTGGATCTGCTGCGGGCCGATCGCAGTGGTGCCAATTGCATCTACGTGACGCCTTCTCACCAATATCCTACCGGGGCAACGCTGTCGCTGGAGCGCAGGCTTGAGCTGATCAATTGGGCAGCCGAGAACGGCAAATGGATCATCGAGGACGATTACGACAGCGAGTTTCACTACGAAGGCTTGCCAACCGCCTGTGTCCAAGGGCTGGATAAATACCAAAGAACTATCTATCTCGGTACCTTCAGCAAGACGCTCTATCCGGGCCTCAGGATAGGCTACATGGCTTTGCCACCCGAATTGGTCAAGGCATTCACCTATGCGCGCAGCATCATAGACGGGCACACACCGCAACTCCTTCAGCTAACCCTGGCGCGTTTTATGGAGGATGGACATTACAACTCGCATGTCCGGGCAATGCGCAAACTGTATGCCGGGCGCAGGGAAATTATGCTTGAGGCTATCGACAGGCACCTGGGAGGTATTGTGACTGCATTGCGACCAGAGGGCGGGCTACAAATCCCCTGTCTGTTGGCTCCTGGGTGGTCTGAAGAGCAGACGATCCGGCAGGCGGCAGCGGCGGGCGTACAATTACCAGGACTCAGCCGATTGTATGCTGGTGAGGATAAAAAGCAGGGCTGGATATTGGGTTACTCCTCCTTGACGGCTTATGAAATAGAGGCCGCGATGCAGCGCCTTGCCAACGCGTTAAGGCAACAATAGCGTCGTTCACCTACCTCAGCCTGTTGAGTGCGTGTTTCCCACATAGGACCGAAATAACCTGAGTGTGCGGGCGGTATCCCCACGCGAGTACCTAATGTGATGTTATCGCTATAAAGGCTGCCAAGATAGGCCACGTTTTTCAGTTTATACAGACCATTTATCAACCTGAAAATCAGGTTGGTTTCAGCACCGTGTTCATCAAAATGTATAAATTAACGTTATAGAGATCTTTATCACATATCCGCCATTCTGATGGTAACAACTCCTGGAATTAAACCTCTCCGCCATAGGTAAGCGAAAACGGTGGGGCTGACTGCTATTGATGATGCTGCATGAGTGTTAGCAATTCTTAAGGGATGAAGTATTTCCATTTATCTTAAAGTGGTCTGGTGAGTATGGGGGGAATGGACTATCGAATGAGTCCATATTATCACTAGGCTCATTTAGGGATCTCAGTATTGGCACCCAGAGTAGATAGTTGTTTTTTCATGAATTATTTAGGGATCCTTCAGTGCTGTTGCCGGGGCGTTCCTCATGCTGTTGAAGGTACGAGTGAAAGGCATTGGGTTACTTACTCGAACTCTTTCATACGGCAGCTTGGAGGCGGCTGGCGCAGCAAGGAATAGGCTAATTATAAGAATGCAGTCTTGCTACAAGGATATTCGACATGAAAATTTTGAGTTCTGAAACTAACAACACCGTTCACACCATGCTGAAAAAGTTATCAACTCTCTGGAAAAGTCGTGCGGCAGTTAATCAGGAATTACCTGACTATTGGGATCTGGCATTTGACTCATCCAAGGAGGATTTCACCCGTTCTTTGTTGCCATTTCGTCATCATCAGGCCTGGCAAGAAGCCCCTGAAGCACTTCAATCTGAATGTCTCTCCTATGCGTGGGGGATCTATAACCTGAAGACTATTTATATTGAATGCAACGTAGTTACACCGGCCTGCGAGGACATCATCAAGACGCCACCACCCAGTGCGAATCGTATGCTACTGCAGGACGTGATGTCAGAGGCCCTTTTGGACGAAGCTTTGCACACCCGCATGTCAATCATGGCATGCAACTATATCTACGAAATGCGCAAAATTCCGCCCCTCGACTTTGCAAATTTTAATCTGGTTACATGGCGTGAGGGGCTTCTGGCTGACTGTGGTGCCGAATGGGAGCGCCGCCTGACACGTTTTTCCATTGCGTGCGCCAGTGAGACGCTGATCACCGACTACCTGAAAACAATGGCGACAGACACAACTATTCAGCCGATTTGTCATGAGGTTACACGTACACATGCCATGGATGAGTGGGCTCATTCCAGCGTATTCAGTCTTGTAGCGACCGATATCGTGCAAAACATCAGCCGTAAAGAGCGTGAATACATGCGGACAATCATCCTCAAAACCGTACAAATGTTCGCCAACAACGAACTGGGCGCATGGGGAAAGGTGTTCTCCATGCTGAAGTTCCCCCATGCACGGGACATTCTTCATGATGTCAGCGACAGCAATGAGATTAGCGTTTACACGGACTCTGTGGAGAAACTCATCGACAGGATAGGGTTGACGAGCAAGCCCTATGCCTCTGTGAAAGCTGATTTATCCTCGCCTCAGGAGACGTGCCCATGAGCTCCATTATTCAGGCTCGTTGTGAAGGGGCGGTATCAGAAGTTGGGGGCGTCAAGGTTTTCACTATGCGGGTACAAAATGCGTCAGCTGAATTTCTAAATTCGCTTCAACCAGGCAGATATGTCGCGATTCACTATCCGGATACCTTTGGTGAGCTCCAGCAGAGAATTTACTCAATTACCCGCAAGCAGGGCAGGGATCTGTTCGAAATTGCGGTGAAGCGTTCGAATTATGGCGGGGTATCGGACCATTTACATTCAACTCTCCATGAGGATGGGGTTATGTCCCTGCAATATGTGGCTGGTGACATTTCAGTAGAGTCAATCGCTCATCATCAACGTATCGGTATGGTGGCGGGAGGGATCGGCATCACTTTGCCCCTCGCTTTGCTTCGAGAGTTAGCTGTGCGTGCGGATATAGGCCAACCGGTGCCTGATGTTGTACTGCTGCTGAGTGTGCCGAAAATTGCCGACATCCCTTTCCTGTACGAACTGCTGCAACTGGCACTTACCACAACATGGTTCACTTTCCGTGTGTTTATTACCCAGGAGAGTGTCCAGCCGAGCGATCATTTTGCTCCTGGCAGACTCTCCGCAGACTCTTTGAAGGTTTTGGAGCAACCCCAAGCCGTGGTTATATGCGGCAGCCACTCTTTCGCGGATACGTTTCGTGAGCATGCTGCTGCCGAGTTTCCGTCTGCCCGGCTATTGATAGAGGCATTCACATCTCCGGCCAGCGCAATGCTGCCAGAGAGGCAGCATGAAGAGGCCGGGCAGACTGTGAAACTGCGTATTGCCGACAGCGAGCAGACCATCGAATCTCCCTTGGGCAAAAGCCTGCTGGAAATTCTGGAGTCCAGCGGTATTCCTATTCGTAGTCAATGCCGAGCGGGTATCTGTGGTAACTGCCGCGTCAGGGTTTCCGAGGGTGAGTGTCGCTTTGAATCGGATTTTTGTCTCAGTGATGAAGATAAAAATGCTGGCTATGCCTTGGCGTGCTGCACTTTTCCATTATCTGGAAACTTGACGGTGAGTTTGGGTCTTGCCGGGTAACGCTGCCATCTTGCTAATGGGATTTGTATGAAAACAGCCATCGCACTACGCCATATTCATTTTGAAGATGTAGGCACGCTAGACACGGCACTATCTGAGCAAGGCTATGAGGTGAGATACCTCGATCCGACAGTCGACGAACTTGACAACACAGAGGTGCAACAGGCCGATCTGCTGATTGTTCTAGGGGGCCCGATCGGCGCATACGATGAGCGGGTTTACCCCTTCCTGGAGGGAGAATTAGCCATTGTGCGACAACGATTGCAGTCTGGTAAGCCTTTGCTGGGGATTTGTCTGGGAGCCCAGCTCATTGCCCGAGTCCTTGGCGCGAATGTCTATCCTCTGGGAGTCAAAGAAATAGGCTTTACCTCGCTGACGTTGACTGATGATGGTAGGGAGTCCGTACTTGCCGCCCTGGAAGATATTCCGGTGCTGCATTGGCACGGCGATCAGTTTGACATTCCAGCGGCAGGTGTTCGCTTGGCCAGTACATCGCTTGGCGCAAACCAGGCGTTTTCGGTAGGCCCCAATGTCCTTGGGCTGCAATTTCATCTGGAAGCGGATGTACACAAGATTGAGCATTGGTTGGTCGGTCATGCAAGCGAGTTAGGACAGGTAGGGATCAACCCTGGCCTGTTGCGTGCAGATGCTGCCCGATTAGGTGATCGCCTGGCGACGGCAGCGCATACCGTTTTTACCATCTGGCTGCGCAACCTTGAACAGGACTGAGCGAGTGTTGCAATAAATATCTTTGTTGAGCAATGACGAGGAGTCAAAAATGATTGTCGTATTATTTGAATTACAGGCAGTTGAAGGGCAACAGCAAACCTATGTGGATTTAGTGAACAAATTGACACCACTTCTGGAACCGATGGACGGTTTTATTGGCGTTGAGTGTTTTCAAAGCACGGTAAATCCTGAAAAAGTACTGTCAGTCACCACCTGGAGGGATGAAGAAGCGGTGGTACAGTGGCGAAATGTACAGGCACATTTGTCTGCTCAACAAGCTGGCCGAGACAAGATATTTCATGACTACCGTGTACGCGTGACATCGGTAATAAGAGATTATGGTTTACATCAACGTGAACAGGCACCAGAAGATAGCCTGGTTGGTCGACATTCGGGGTGATGATTAAAGCAGAAGCTTTACGCTATGGAGGAAAGGGCATTGCCCTTTCCTCCATAGTGTTGTTTGAGATACCTGATTAACAATACTGAAATGCAACAAGCTGTTGATTGGCTGAATTGTGCAGAGTTACGTTTGCTGCCGCACAGGCAGCTGAAATAATGCGATAAATAACCAGCCGCCATTTTGTGGTATTCCCCGCGTTAGGGGGAATACCACAGAGAAAAGATTACCCCTTCACCAGCCAATATACCGCCTCAAACGGCCGCAGCGTCATGGCCTGCGGTTGTTCCGCCGCATCTGTGTAGTTGCTCATCAAGGGTTGCCACACATCGGCCAGCTCAACGCCTGCGGCGTTCCACGCCAAAGGTTCGCGGCTCAGGTTAGCCACCACCAACAATCGCTGCCCATTCCAACTGCGCTGATAGCACCATAATGCCGGGTGATCCGGGGCCAGATCCTGATAATCACCGTGCGTCAGCAGTGGATACTGCTTGCGCAGGGCGATCAGGTGGCGATAGGCATAAAATACCGAATCCCGATCCGCCAGCGCCGCTTCGGCGTTAATCTGCGGGTAATTCTCTGCGCAGGCGATCCACGGTGTGCCGCGGGTAAAACCGGCGTGGGCGCTGGCGTTCCACTGCATCGGCGTGCGGCTGTTGTCGCGCGACTTGCTGGCCAGGATCGCCAGCAGTTCGGCGTCGCTTCTGCCCTGTGCGCTCAGCTCGGCGTACATATTCAGGCTTTCCACATCACGATATTGATCGATATGGTTAAAACCAGGATTGGTCATGCCGATCTCTTCACCCTGATAAATATACGGCGTGCCCTGCATGCCGTGCAGCAGCATCGCCAGCATCTTGGCGGCGGTGACGCGCAGCTCACCTTCGTCGCCAAAGCGGGACACGATGCGCGGCTGATCGTGGTTACACCAGAACAGCGCGTTCCAGGCGCTGTTGTGCATGCCTTGCTGCCAGTGGCGGAAAATCTGCTTCAGCTCGACGTAATTGGGCGCTGCCAGCGTCCATTTCTGCCCGTTAGCGTAGTCCACCTTCAGGTGATGGAAGTTGAAGGTCATCGACAGCTCTGCGCCGCTGTGCGCTGCGTACTGCTGGCAGTGTTCCAGCGAAGTGGAAGACATTTCGCCCACGGTCATCAGGCCGCGCGGCTGAAACACTTCACGGCTCATTTCCTGCAAGAACTCGTGGATGCGCGGGCCATCGGTGTAAAAACGGCGGCCATCGCCTTGGGTGTCGTTGGGGAAATCCTGTTGTTTAGACACCAGATTAATCACGTCGAGGCGCAATCCGTCGACGCCCTTATCCGCCCAGAACTGACACACTTTCTTTAACTCTTCGCGCACCGGCGGGTGTTCCCAGTTGAGATCGGCCTGCTCGGTGGCGAACAGATGCAGGTAATACTGGCCGCTGTCGGCATGCCATTGCCAGGCGTTGCCGCCGAACTTGGAACGCCAGTTATTGGGTGGAGTATCCGCTTCGCCGTCGCGCCAGATATAGAACTGGCGCTGCGGGCTGTTAGGATCCTGTGCCGCCTTAAACCACGGGTGCTCGGTGGAGGTATGGTTGAACACCATATCCATCACGATGCGGATGCCGCGCTGGTGGGCCTCTGCCACCAACTGCTCGAAGTCCGCCAGTGTGCCATAGGCCGGATCGATGGCGCAGTAGTCGGCCACGTCGTAGCCGTTATCCACCTGTGGTGAAACATACACCGGCGTCAGCCAGATGGCGTCGATCCCCAGTTCCTGTAAATAGTCCAGCCGCTGGATAACCCCCGCCAGATCGCCATAGCCGTTACCGGTGCTATCTTGGAAGCTCTTCGGGTAGATTTGATAGATGACACCGTTTTGCCACCAGGGGGTAGGATTGCTCATCGGAACCTTAGCCTCTTTATGTATTGCCATAGGCCCACCCGCAGGCGGGCCCGTTTATTGATTCAGACCGGCAACTCGCCGCGGCTGGCTTTGCGTTTGTACACCATGATGGTCAACAACAGCGGGACTACCATGGCTACCAGAATCGCCAGAGAATAGATTGCCCAGAACTGCGGTTTAATGGAGAGAATGCCCGGCAAACCGCCGACGCCGATACCGTTGGCCATCACGCCGGTCAACCCGCAGATCAGGCCAGCCATGGCTGAGCCGATCATGGCGCACAGCATTGGGAAACGGTATTTGAGGTTGATGCCGTACATCGCCGGTTCGGTAACGCCGAGGTAGGCGGAGATTGCCGCCGGGACTGAAATTTCACGCTCGTTGGCCTTGCGGCTGATAATGATGATGCCGAGCACCGCCGAAGCCTGCGCGATGTTAGAAAGCGCAATCAGCGGCCAGACCGGCGTGCCGCCCATGCTTTGGATCATCTGCATGTCGATCGCCAGCGTGGTCTGATGCACACCGGTAATCACCAGCGGCGCATACAGGAAGCCAAACAGCGCAGCGCCGATCGGCGCAAAGCTGCCGGTCATCACCGCTTTTACCGCCCAGGCTACGCCGTCGCCGATCATGCGGCCAAACGGGCCGATCAGCGTATGCGCCAGGAACACCGCCAGCAGCAGAGAAACCACCGGCACCACCACCAGGTACAGATAATCCGGCACGATCTTTTTCAAGCGGGTTTCGATCCAGCCCAGCGTTAAGCCTGCGAGGATCGACGGGATCACCTGCGCCTGATAACCCACTTTCTGAATGGTGAACCAGCCGAAGTTCCACACTTCCGGCACCTGCTGGCCGAGCAGGTAGGAGTTCATTAGCTGGGGTGAAACCAGGGTAATCCCCATCACGATGCCGAGCACCGGCGTGCCGCCCATCTTTTTCACCGTTGACCAACAGATGGCGACCGGCAGGAACATAAAGATCGCTTCACCGAGCAGCCACAGGAAATCGTAAATGGTTTTCCAGGCCGGGTGCATCTGGGCCAGCGTTTGGCCGCCAGACATCGGGATATCGCCGATCACGTTGCGGAAACCGAGGATCAAACCACCGCTGATCAACGCAGGCAGCAGCGGGAAGAAGATTTCGGCGAAGTGCGAGATGGCGCGCTCAGACCAGGTCATGTTCTGGCGTGCGGCCAGTTTGGCCTGCTCTTTGTTGGCTTCGTTGTTGCCAGTGGTGGCGATCAACGCCTGATAGTAATCGCCCACTTCCGGGCCAATCACCACCTGGAACTGCCCGGCGTTGGTAAAGCAACCTTTGACCATTCGCAGCTCTTCGATCGCTTTGGGGTCGGCCTTGGCGGGATCGTTAAGCACGAAACGCAAGCGGGTAATACAGTGGCTGACGGTGGCGATATTCTCGCGGCCGCCCACCAGCACAATCAGACGGTCAATATCCTGCTGCTGAACTTTACTCATGATGAAACCCTTTTTTAGGCGCAGAGGTGGGGATAAAGAAAGCTTAGTCATTCGTAGGTTTTTATGAAATGGGAACGTTCCCATTTTGGGTTGAGGATCACAGAATGGTTAATAAAGGTTCAAAATGGCTCTGGTATTGGGCAGAGGAAGCGTTACTGTTTTTATGGCAAAACACATTCTTTTGCGACAAAAGATGGCAAACTGGCTTGTGCGATGCGATCTTTTATCGCAAGCTGTGAGTATCCAAAGTCGTATTGGATATCTTTATCCTAGGTATCGCTAGGATAGATCGTAGAGAAATTTTAATAGAGTTAAGAGGTTATTCCATGACGACTGCAATTAGTGTTCGTCTCGATGGGGGCTTTGTTGAGGATGTGAAAGTGTATGCCGACGCTTCGAGCCGCAGCGTACCTAAACAGATCGAGTATTGGGCCAAGATAGGCCGTATGGCCGAGGACAATCCCGACCTGCCATTCTCCTTCATCAAAGAAGCGTTGTTGGCAAAAAGCGAAGTTGATAATGGCAGAATGAAAAAGTATGAACGAAGAACAGCAAGAAGCGCTACCAAGGACACCAAACAAGCCTGATGTTTACGAAACCCGGCGATTTAGCAAAGCTCTGGACAGGTTGCACACGGACGTGCTGCAACAGGTTGAAGACGAAATTGATAAAATAATCGCCGAACCAACCATTGGTGAACAAAAGAAGGGCGACTTAAAGCATTTGTGGGTGCATAAGTTTGTTATCAATGAGCAGTTGTACCTACTGGGTTACAGCTGGGTTGAGGATAAGCTGGTACTGTATCTTATGACGCTTGGATCACATGAGAACTTCTATGACGAACAAAAAAAGCACCGCAAGAAAGATCTAAAAGACATCGAGAAGCTTCTTAAATAGAACCGCCGAAAAAGGCGGTTTTTTTATCACAGAAAATCAATGTACCCAAAATAATCCGAGCTGCTTGCAGGCGACAGAACGCAGCCAACACCCAAGCAACTTGAAGTATGAAGGGGATAGACCCCCATAATCCGTGACCTGCGTTTAATCAGGCCAGCTTGCTGGGGATAATGATCTGGCGAATACCTAACTCACCGCTGAGCTGGCCCAGTAGCTGTTGGGCAGCCTGCTGCCCGGCGGAACCATAGCCAAGCTCCACTGAAAATACCTCAGGGAACAGGAAGTTAAGCAACGGAGTATTGCCGATCGCACACACCTGTAACGGCGTAATCTGCTGCTGTTGCAGGTATTTCATCGCGCCGAGGGCGATGGTATCAGACGCGCACACCAGCGCGGTGGTGTGTGGCTCAATCACGCTGGCGGCCAGTTGGAAACCGCTCTGATAGTTCAGTTCACCGAGTGCGGCAACCGGCGGGATCTTTAACTCACGGCAGGTGTCGATATAGGCCTGGTGGCGGTGCATCCCGGTGGTGGCATCCGCTTCCTGCACGCCGAGGTAGCTGATATGGGTATGGCCTTGCTTGCGCAACCGCTGCATCAGCAGTTTCACCGCGCCGTCATCGTCGTAACAGACGGAAGAAATTCCGGGGTAGTCACGCGCCATCACCACCATTTTTTCCTGCCAGGGTGCGAGCATCGCGGCGGTCAGGCCGGTAAAGCCGAACAGGATCACCCCGTCGACATGGCGCTGTTGCAGTACATGCAGATGTTCCTGTACCAGCCGGGTTTCAAACTGGCTTTCCATCACGATCGGGTCAAAACCCTGCTGATACAGCAACGGCAGCATGGTGCGCACCGCCTGGTTTTCCGACGGTGAATCCAGCCGCGAAACGATAATAGCCACCACTTTATCGCTTTGGCCGCGCATGGCACGCGCCGACTTGGATGGCGTAAACCCATGGCTGCGGATCACCGCTTCCACCCGTTCACGGGTTTGCGGGCTTACGCTGCCTTCGTTATTGAGCACGCGCGAGACGGTGGACTTACCTACTCCGCTGAGGCGGGCGATATCCTTGATTGTCAGCCGGTTTTGCATGGTTTAGTTATCGTTTAGGTTAATAGGCTTAAAGTTACAACAGACGATCTATGCCCGCCACAATAGCGTATTTTTCTCAACGAATCTTTGCGCAAAACAGAATGACCGCGATTGTCATTCACTCTTTTTATTTACCGGAGAGATTACCCGTATGGATCCTGATCCTAGCCCCGAAAACAGCTATTCGGTTCCCCGGTAAAGCCTCTTCGCGCTGCGTGGCTGTTTTATCGGTGAAATATACTCTAAATAATTCGAATTTCAGGAAGGCGGCAAGTGAGCGAGTCCCCAGGAGCATAGATAACGATGTGACTGGGGTGAGCGAGTGCAGCCAACGCACATGCAATTTGAAGTATGACGAGTATAAACGGTAAACAGCGGCGTGCGCTTCGCAGTTCGCCCCTGTTATTAACATAAAGAGCATCTGCCTCGGCGGACAATTTTTGGCGTGCCAAAAAGCGTTGCGGCGTGCAGATTCGCTGTTCATCCATTGTCGTAAGGCATTGGGCGACAAGGTGCGAACCATGAAATTCAAAAATATTCCCCGTCAACTGCTCGGCTTGTTTAGCCGCAGCCTACCGCGCCGCCTGGTACGGCGCGATGCCCTGCTGGCAAGCGTCAGCGGAGCGGCACATGAACTGCCTGCCGGTCTGGCCCAGCAGCGCCTGGAGTGCGCCGCTGCCAGCAAAATGCAGCTTTATGAGCGCTTCAACAGCCACCCGGAAGGTATCACCGACCGTGAGGCGGAAACCGCGCGCAGCCAGTTTGGTGCCAACGTAATTGAAAACCAGCAGGCCGAGACCTGGTGGCGCCACCTGTGGCACTGCTATCGCAACCCGTTCAACCTGCTGCTGACGGTGCTGGGGCTGATCTCCTACGCCACCGAAGACTTGACCGGTGCGCTGGTGATCGGCCTGATGGTGGCGATCTCCACGCTGCTGCACTTTATTCAGGAGGCCCGTTCCAACAAGGCGGCGGATGCGCTGAAAGCGATGGTGAGTAACACCGCAACGGTTTACCGCAGCGATGCGCTGACCGGCAAAAGCGCGCACGTTGAGCTGCCAATTTCTCAGCTGGTGCCGGGCGATATCATCAAACTGGCCGCCGGGGATATGATCCCGGCGGATCTGCGGCTGCTTTCCGCCAAGGATCTGTTCATCAGCCAGGCGGCGCTGACCGGTGAATCGCTGCCGGTAGAAAAAAGGGTTGAATCGCGTGCTCCGCTGGACTCGCCGCTGGAGTGCCAGAATCTGTGCTTTATGGGCACCAACGTGGTGAGCGGCACTGCGCTGGCGATGGTGATTGGCACTGGCGGTAATACCTACTTCGGCCAGTTGGCGCAGCGTGTGATCGGCCAGGATGAGCAGCCGAACGCCTTCCAGAGCGGTATCAGCAAAGTAAGCTGGTTGCTGATCCGCTTTATGCTGGTGATGACGCCGATCGTGCTGCTGATCAACGGCTACACCAAGGGCGATTGGTGGGAAGCCGCGCTGTTTTCGCTTTCCGTGGCGGTGGGTTTAACCCCGGAAATGCTGCCGATGATCGTCACCTCTACCCTGGCGAGAGGGGCGGTCAAACTGTCGCGCCAGAAAGTGATCGTCAAACGCTTGGATGCGATCCAGAACTTTGGTGCGATGGACATTCTGTGTACCGATAAAACCGGCACCCTGACCCAGGATAAGATCGTGCTGGAGCGCCATACCGACGTATTTGGTGCCAATAACGAACGGGTGCTGCGCTATGCCTGGCTGAACAGCTTCTATCAGACCGGGCTGAAAAACCTGCTGGACGTGGCGGTGCTGAACTGTGCCGATGAGCACCAACAGCCGGAGTTAATGCAGCATTACCGTAAGGTGGACGAGATCCCGTTTGATTTCGAACGCCGCCGGATGTCGGTGATAGTAGAGAAAGACAAAGAGTATCATGAGCTGATCTGCAAGGGCGCTCTGGAAGAGATGCTGACGATCTGCAGCCATGTGCGGCAGGACGAAGAGGTGATCCCGCTCAGTGATGCCTTGCTGACACGCATCCGCCGCGTGACCGACGATCTCAATCAGCAGGGGCTGCGCGTAGTGGCGGTCGCCAACAAGATCCTGCCAGCGGCAGAATATGAATATGGCGTGGTGGATGAAGCGGATCTGATCCTCGAAGGGTATATCGCTTTTCTCGATCCGCCGAAAGAGAGCACGGCTCCGGCATTGGCAGCGCTGAAACAGAACGGCATCACCGTTAAGATCCTCACCGGTGATAATGAGCTGGTGGCGGCCAAAGTGTGCAAAGACGTTGGCCTGGCGGCGGATCAGGTGCTGCTTGGCCGCGACGTTGAACGGATGAATGATGAAGAACTGACTCAGGCGGCGGTGCGCACCACGCTATTTGCCAAACTGACGCCGTTGCACAAAGAGCGCATTGTGCAACTGCTGCGCAAGCAAGGGCACGTGGTTGGTTTTATGGGGGATGGCATCAACGATGCGCCGGCGCTGCGGGCGGCGGATATCGGGATCTCTGTGGATTCGGCGGTGGATATCGCCAAAGAAGCGGCAGATATCATCCTGCTGGAAAAGAGCCTGATGGTGCTGGAGCAGGGGGTGATCGAAGGCCGCCGTACCTTTGCCAACATGCTGAAATACATCAAGATGACCGCCAGCTCTAACTTCGGTAACGTGTTCAGCGTGCTGATTGCCAGCGCCTTTTTACCTTTCTTGCCGATGCTGCCGCTGCACTTGCTGATTCAGAACCTGATGTACGATATTTCACAGATCGCCATTCCGTTCGACAACGTGGACGACGATCAGATCACTAAACCGCAGCGCTGGAACTCCGGCGATCTGGGGCGCTTTATGGTGTTCTTTGGGCCGATCAGCTCGATCTTCGACGTTTTGACCTTTTGCCTGCTGTGGTTTGTGTTCAAGGCCAATACGCCAGAAATGCAGACGCTGTTCCAATCTGGCTGGTTTGTGGAGGGGTTGCTGTCGCAGACGCTGATCGTCCATATGATCCGCACGCGCAAAATCCCGTTTATCCAGAGCCGCCCTTCCTGGCCGCTGTGCGTGATGACGCTGGCGGTGATCGCCACCGGTATCGGCCTGACCTTCTCGCCGCTGGCCGGTTTCCTGCAATTGCAGGCGTTGCCGCTGAGTTACTTCCCATGGCTGGTGTTGATTCTGGCCGGTTACATGGTGTTGACCCAGTGCGTGAAAGGCTGGTTTGTGCGCCGCTACGGCTGGCAGTGATTTTTGTCGGGGAATCATACATCAATGGCTAAAGGAGTCGCCCCCTCACCCTGTGGGAGAGGGCCGGGGTGAGGGGCTTGTAGTGCGGTGATCGTCTCCTCTCCCCAAGGGAACGGTTAGCCTTAACTGACAGGCATTAGGGCTTTGTACCCCCCTTAAATGCGATAGAGTAAATCGGCATAAATCTCGGTCAGTGCTCCGCCCGGCGCGAACTGCTTTTTGATCCACTGGGTGACCTGCCCGGTTGCCGCATGCTGCGTGGCCAACAACATGCGGGAATCCTGCCGTGGGTTATGAATGTTGCGGATGACCAGTACCCCTTTGGTCACCGCCTCACGCACCATATATTCCGGCAAAAAACCAATCCCTTCACCCAAAATCTGACACTGACATTTGGTGTTGAAATCTGGCACCAGAATCGCTTCCTGGCCGTGTAACAACCAGCCCACTTTTTTATTGATGGTATGCGCGGTGTCTTCCACCATGATGTTCGGATACAGCCGCAGCTGGCTCTCGGATATCGGTTCCGGCATCAACGCCAGCGGGTGATCGGGCGCAATGGCGAACACCCAACGGATGGCGCCAATTTCGGTGTAATCAATCCCACCGCCATCCAGCAGGGTATCTGGCGCGCCAATCGCGACATTGGCATGATGAGTAATGATGGAATCCCAAACGCCGTTGTACACCTCGGTGGTCACCGTGATATGGCAGGTAGGGAACTGCTTTTTTAATACCTGCAACAGCCGGGCGGTATGGCGTGGGGTATAGAGCAACTGATTGATACAGATGCGCACCCGTGCCTCAATACCCTGCGAGATGGTATCGATGCCGCGCTTGATGGCGTGGAAGTCGTTCAGCAGATCGGTGGCCTTACGGTAGAAATAGAAGCCGGATTCGGTGAGCTCAATGCTGCGGGTGTTGCGGTTAAACAGCACCACATCCAGCCCGGTTTCCATGCGCTTAATGGTGTAGCTGATGGCCGATGTCGTCAGGCCCAGTTCTTCGGCCGCTTTGCTGAAGCTGCCGAAGCGCGCCGTGGTGGTAAAAGCCAACAGGTTCTCTTCGGTAAAAATGGAATTCATGCGTTGGGCTCCGAATTCATCCCACCTGATGGTGGTGACCGAAGAAGGGGAAATCCACTCCGGCCGCAGGGTTGAATGTATTGGTAATTCTCCAGATGGGCAACCAGTATTGAACGGAATTTAACACTGGCGTTACAACTGATTTGAAGAGAGTCACACTTCTGATGATTTGTTTAAAGCCTGATGTAGCAAGCGATAAAAGCCTGTTTATCGCAGAGGCGTTTACTCTGATGAACGAGTGAAAACGCCAGGGAAAGCCTGCGCTGCCGCACATTTTGCCCTGATTGTTGAAAACTATTCAATAATGCTTCCCTTTGCGATGAATGATTTTTAAGCGGATGTTTTTCTTCTGCGTCTGTTGCTATTCTCAGTAGCAATGAAAAGTATCAGAAGCCCACAAGAAAAAGGGAGCCAGAATATGCCAGAGCAAGAATTGATAACCGCATTTCTTTTTGCTGCGGAACAGGGCGATAGCGATGCGCTGAAAAAATGCTTGGCTAACGGTGTGGATATTAATACCACCAATCGTCAAGGCAGAACCGCCATTACGCTAGCCAGCTTGAATAAACATTACGACTGCGTGGCATTATTAATCTCCGCCGGTGCGGATGTTGATAAACAGGATCAAACCTGTTTTAACCCCTTCCTGCTTAGCTGTTTAAATAACGATTTAACGCTATTGCGTTTGGTATTGCCCGCCAAGCCAGATTTGGATCGTTTAACCCGTTTCGGTGGCGTAGGTATTACCCCCGCCAGTGAGAAAGGTCACGTTGAAATTGTGCGCGAATTATTAACGCGCACCGATATTAACGTTAATCACACCAATTTTGTCGGCTGGACGCCGTTGCTGGAAGCGATTGTGCTTAATGACGGCGGGGCCAAGCAGCAGGAAATTGTCAAATTACTGCTCGATCACGGTGCCAATCCCCATATGACCGATAAATATGGTAAGTCGCCGCTGACGCTGGCGCGTGAAAAAGGCTATCACCACATTGCTGAGCTGCTGGTTGCCGCTGGTGCAGAATAGAGGAGAAACGCTATCGCACCGCCACTCAGGCAGTGCATCACGGCGCTATCGGCGGAGGGGGCCTTCCCCCGCCAGCGGCTAAGCGGGCAGGTCGAACAGGTGTTTTCCCGCGCGGTAAACCTGTTCGTCCCAGAGCAGCACATGCTCTATACGTTATTAAGCGATGAGTACGATAACGCCCCCAATAGCTGCCGAATAGCGCTCAGGCACTGCGACAAGGTATTTAGCCCCGGTGAACGGGTGCTGTTTTCTCCAAGCGGTATTGAAATTGGCCAGGATAAGTGGATTGATTTTTCCCGCTGCCAGTTATGGCAACAGCCTGAGCACGCTTTAACGGCTGAAAGCATTAAATATATTGATTGGCAGCGATGGGGGGAATGGATTAATCAGCACGCAATATCCGGTAATTCACTTTTTCATTATCGTGGTGAAAATATATTTCATCAGGAAATAGCGAGGTTATTACAGCATCATCGTGAAGCGTTATTAATGGCAATGCGGCGGAATAAATTTCCTGACGAAGCGATATATTCCCTTATTGGTTTAGGGATTGGCTTAACGCCTTCTGGTGATGATTATCTGGTTGGGCTTTGCGTAATATTACTTGTTCCTGGCCACCCGGCGCAAAATTATCGCGAGAATTTTCTCGCCGTGCTGGAAAAGGCGAAAGAAAAAACCACGCTGTTGAGCGCAATCACTTTAGCGGCGGCAATCAATCAGCGCTATCGGCAGGTTATTAGCAACCTGATAACCCAAATAGTGCGTGACGAGCGCCACCTTATTATTCACACCATTAACGAAATTAAACAGATCGGCTCAAGTTCAGGTTACGACATGCTGCATGGCATGGCGGATGCCTGCCTCTTGACCTCATATTTTGGAGAAAAATATGCCCATCAGGATCATGGTTAAAAAGAACACCTGGTTTGATTCCGTTTCACTGATGTCGATCTCAACCAAAGCCAACCAGTTGGACGGGGTTGAACAGGCGTTTGTGGCGATGGCCACCGAAATGAACAAAGGGGTGTTGCAGAACCTGGGGCTGTTAACCCCGGAGCTTGAAGAGGCCAAAAACGGCGATCTGATGATCGTCATCAAAGGGGCCAGCGAAGAGGCGAACCAAGCCACGCTGCAAGCGATTGAAGCGCTGTTCACCCATAAAGATAAAAGCACCCGGCACGAGGCGCGCTACGCCACCTTAGCCAGCGCCAAGGCCAATATCCCAGAGAGCAATCTCGCGGTGATCGCGGTAAACGGCCTGTACGCGGCGCGCGAAGCCCGCCAGGCGCTGGAGAACAATCTCAACGTGATGCTGTTCTCCGATAACGTCTCGATTGACGATGAGCTGGCGCTGAAACAGCTGGCGCATGAAAAAGGGCTACTGATGATGGGGCCGGATTGCGGCACCGCGATTATCAACGGCGCGGCCCTGTGCTTTGGCAACGCGGTGCGCCGGGGCAACATCGGTATTATCGGCGCGTCCGGCACCGGCAGCCAGGAACTGAGCGTGCGCATCCATGAGTTTGGCGGCGGTATTTCGCAGCTGATTGGCACCGGCGGGCGCGATATGAGTGAAAAGATCGGCGGCCTGATGATGCTCGACGCTTTGCAAATGCTGGAGGAAGACAGCGGAACGGCGGTGATTGCGTTGATCTCCAAGCCGCCTGCGCCCGCGGTGGCGCGCACCGTGCTGGAACGCGCCCGTGCCTGCCGCAAGCCGGTGGTGGTCTGTTTCCTTGGGCGCAATACGCCGCCTGCCGATGAAGCAGGGGTGCAGTTTGCGCGTAGTACTAAAGAGGCCGCGCTAAAAGCGGTGCTGCTAACCGGTATCAAGCAAGAGTCTCTCGATCTCCATCCGCTCAACTGGCCGCTGATTGAAGACGTGCGCGCCAAACTGACGCCGCAGCAAAAATACATTCGCGGGCTGTTCTGTGGCGGCACTTTGTGTGACGAGGCGATGTTTGCTGCCCTGGAAAAATACAGCGACGTTTACAGCAATATCCAACCCGACCCGGCAATGCGCCTGAAAGATCTGAACCAGAGTGTGGCGCACACCTTCCTCGATTTTGGCGATGACGATTTCACCAACGGCAAACCGCACCCGATGATCGACCCCACCAATCGCATCAGCCGTCTGTTGCAAGAGGCGCGCGATCCTGAAGTCGGCGTGATCGTGCTGGATTTTGTGCTCGGCTTTGGTGCTCACCAAGATCCGGTGGGGGTGATGATCGAGGCGATCAAAGAGGCCAAGGCGATTGCCGCCCGCGAGCAACGGCCGCTGGAGATCCTTGGCTATGTGCTGGGGACCGATCTTGATACGCCATCGTTGCAACAGCAGTGCCAGATGCTCACGGACGCGGGTGTGATCTGGGCCAGCAGTAGCACTAATACCGGGTTACTGGCGCGTGAATTTGTCTGCAAAGGGGAGAAAGCCTGATGAGCCATACATTATTTAACCAGCCGTTGAACGTGATCAACGTTGGCCTGGCGATGTTCAGTGACGATCTTAAAAAACAGCATGTGCCGGTGACCCATCTCGACTGGACGCCACCGGGGCAGGGCAACGTGGCGGTGATCGCAGCGCTGGACCAGATCGCCTCGCCACATCTTGCCGATAAAATCGCGGCGGCGAACCAACTGGCGCTGGAACGCATTATTCAGTCGCACCCGGTGCTGGTGGGTTACGACCAGGCGATTAACGTGGTGCCGGGCATGACGCGCCACACCATTTTGCACGCTGGCCCACCGATTAGCTGGGAAAAGATGTGCGGCGGCATGAAAGGGGCAGTGACCGGGGCGCTGGTGTTTGAAGGATTGGCGGCCAATCTGGACGACGCGGCCAAGCTGGCGGCCTCCGGCGAGATCGTCTTCTCGCCGTGCCACGAGCATGACTGTGTTGGCTCGATGGCGGGCGTCACTTCTGCGTCAATGTTTATGCACATCGTCGAGAACAAAACCTACGGCAACCGTGCGTATACCAACATGAGCGAGCAGATGGCGAAGATCCTGCGCATGGGGGCCAACGACCAGAGCGTGATTGACCGCCTGAACTGGATGCGTGATGTGCAAGGCCCGATGCTGCGCGACGCCATGAAGCTGGCGGGGGAGATCGATCTGCGGCTGATGCTGGCCCAGGCGCTGCATATGGGTGACGAATGCCATAACCGCAACAACGCGGGCACTGCGCTGCTGATCCAGGCGCTGACGCCGTGGATTATTCAGACCGGTTACCCGGTGGAGCAGCAGCGTGAGGTGTTCGATTTTGTCGCCAGTAGCGATTACTTCTCCGGCCCGACCTGGATGGCGATGTGCAAAGCGGCGATGGATGCGGCGCACGGCATTGAGTACAGCACCGTGGTCACCACCATGGCGCGTAACGGCGTGGAGTTTGGCCTGCGCATCAGCGGGTTGCCGGGCCAGTGGTTTACCGGCCCGGCACAGCAGGTGATCGGCCCGATGTTTGCCGGTTACAAAGCGGAAGACTCCGGGCTGGATATCGGCGACAGCGCAATTACCGAAACCTACGGCATTGGCGGCTTTGCTATGGCGACCGCGCCAGCGATTGTCGCGCTGGTGGGCGGCACGGTGGATGAGGCGATCGATTTCTCCCGCCAGATGCGCGAGATCACCCTCGGCGAAAACCCCAACGTCACCATTCCGTTGCTGTCGTTTATGGGGATCCCGACGGCGATCGATATCACCAAGGTCGGCAGCAGCGGCATTCTGCCGGTGATTAACACCGCCATCGCGCATAAAGACGCGGGGATCGGCATGATCGGCGCCGGTATTGTTCACCCGCCGTTTGCCTGTTTTGAGCAGGCGTTACTGGCTTATCGCGATCGCTACTGCCAATAACCCTGTCGTCTTTCAAGCCGCAGCGCTGTTACCTGCACTAACTCACCCCAGTCACTTACCTGAGTAAGCTCCTGGGGATGAGTTAGCTTGGTGCCTAGCTGCAACTTGAAATCCATAGGGGATAACAATAACAGGGGCTCTAGCCCCAAGGTAGCAAACCAACACCAGAACCAGAATGTTGTTCACCTGCAGGACCGATAGCGATCCCGTGGATCGTAGAGCGTGTTTTAACGACCTGTGAAGGACAGTCCATGAACAGAATAAAATTAGAATGGAAACGCGGTAACTGGGCAGCCTATTTCGGGCTGATGACCAATAACCTGACCAACCTGCTCACCATGATGGGGCTGCTCATCTTTGTGGTGGGTATTCCGAAAGAGATTGTTTACGGGCGCATTGCCCCGGCCTTTGGGCTGGCGGTGCTGACGGCCAGCATCTGCTACACCTGGTTTGGCCTACAGATGGCGCGCCAGACCGGGCGTACGGATGTGACCGCGCTGCCGTCCGGCCCCAGCGCACCGTCGATTTTTACCGTCACTTTTCTGGTGCTGATGCCGGTTTATCAGCAAACCGGCGATGCTAATTTTGCCATTCAGATCGGCCTGGTGTGGTGCTTTGTCGAAGCGCTGATCCTGGTGGGCGGCTCATTCCTTGGCGAAACCATCCGCAAGATGATCCCGCGCACCGTGCTGCTTTCCTGCCTGTCCGGCCTGGGGCTGTTGCTGTTGGCGATGAACCCGATGCTACAGGCGTTCGAAGCGCCGACCGTCTCGTTTATCGTGCTGCTGCTGATCTTTATCAACTGGTTTGGCAAAAAGCCGATCTTCGCGCGTATTCCCACCGGTTTACTGCTGCTGGTGGCCGGTACCGCGCTGGCGTGGATCTCGGGTCTGCAAAGCCCGGAAGCGATTAAAGCGTCGATGTCTTCCTTTGGTTTCAACCCGCCAGGCGTGCACGTTGACAGTTTCCTGCAAGGCTTACCGCACGCGCTGCCGTACCTGGCTTCCGCCGTTCCTCTGGGCTTGGCGAACTATATCTTTGACCTGGAGAACATCGAAAGTGCGCACGCGGCGGGGGATAACTACAACACCCGTAAAGTGATGATGGCAAACGGCCTCTCCTCAATGCTCGGCTGCCTGATGGGCAACCCGTTCCCGGTAACCGTTTACGTGGGTCACGCCGGTTGGAAAGCAATGGGGGCCAGCATCGGCTACACGCTGGCTTCCGGCGTCACCATGTTTATCGTGCCGTTATTCGGGCTGGGGGCCTTTATGCTGGCGGTGATTCCGATGACCGCGATTGTACCGATTCTGGTATTTATCGGCGTGGTGACCGCCAACCAAGTGGTGAGGGAAACGCCGAAAGCGGAGGTGCCGGTGATCTTCATCTGCCTGTTCCCGTGGATCGCCAACTGGGCGCTGACCATGGTCAACAGCGTGATGGCAGCGGCGGGCACCTCGGCTGCCAAGCTGGGAGCTGAGGTACTGCACAGCAAGGGCGTGTATTACCAGGGGCTGGTGCATTTGGGTAACGGTGCGCCGCTTGCCAGCATGCTGTGGGGCTGTATCGCCATTTTCGCCATCATTAACAAACCGCTGCGCGGTGCGGTGGCGGCGGCAACCGGTGCGCTGCTGGCATTATTCGGTGTGATCCACTCGCCGATGGTCGGCTTTGCAGGGGGTAACTCGTTACTGTTCGTGGTGGCCTATCTGATGATGGCGGGCATGTTTGTGGTGAAACATTTCCTCGATAGCCGCGAAGAGGCTCCTGCTGTAGCGCCGGAGCCCAGTAAAACTGTGTAACTTCAGTGATTCCCCCCTCACCCCAGCCCTCCCCGTGGGAGAGGGAGCCGTTAGGGGCAGTGGTCAGGAACGGTAGCTTCCCTAGGGGAGCCATTACGGTGTGTGGTTGGTACAGGCGTCAATTTGCGGCACGTTCAGTTCCCTCTCCCTGTGGCAGAGGGAACCGTTAGGGTGCTGTGGTTGGTACAGGCGTCAATTTGTGGCACGTTCAGTTCCCTCTCCCTGGGGGAGAGGGTTAGGGTGAGGGGCAAATCACCCGGCCCTACCTTGAACGGATAGGCGACATTTCTTACCGGATAATGCAGATGAAAGAACTTGTGGTGGTTGCCATCGGTGGCAACAGTATTATCAAAGACAACGCCAGCCAGTCGGTTGAACATCAGACCGAGGCGGTAAAAGCGGTGGCCGAATCGGTGCTGGAGATGTTGGCAGCGGATTATGAGATCGTGCTCACCCACGGCAACGGCCCGCAGGTGGGGCTGGAATTACGCCGCGCTGAGATTGCGCATGAGTACGGAGGATTGCCGCTGACCCCGCTGGCCAACTGCGTGGCGGATACTCAGGGCGGCATCGGCTATCTTATTCAGCAGGCGCTCAACAACCGGCTGGCGCAGCGTGGTGAGCAGAAAGCGGTAACGGTGGTGACCCAGGTGGAAGTGGACAAAAGCGACCCCGGTTTTATGCGCCCCACCAAGCCGATCGGCGCATTCTTTAGTGCTGAACAGCGCGATGCTTTACAGCAGCAACAGCCGAGCTGGCGTTTTGTGGAAGATGCTGGGCGCGGTTATCGCCGGGTAGTGGCTTCGCCGGAGCCCAAGCGGATTATCGAAGCCGACGCCATTAAGGCATTGGCCCAGCAGGGGTTTGTGGTGATTGGTGTCGGTGGTGGTGGTATTCCGGTGATCCGCAATCCGCAGGGGCATTATCAGAGCGTGGACGCAGTGATCGATAAAGATCTCTCGACCGCGCTGCTGGCCCGGGAGATCCGTGCAGATGTTTTAGTGATCACCACCGGCGTGGAGAAAGTGTGCATTCACTTCGGCAAGCCGAATCAGCGCGAGCTCGATCGGGTGAATGTGGCAGAGATGACCCGCTATATGGCGGAAGGGCATTTTCCTCCCGGCAGTATGCTGCCGAAGATTGTCGCCAGCCTGGCGTTTTTACGCGAGGGTGGAAAACGCGTGGTGATCACCACGCCGGATTGTTTGCCCGCCGCACTGCGCGGTGAAACGGGTACCCATATCGTCAACCTCTGAGAGGGAAGAACAGATGAATGAGAATAAAAGCCGTCGTGAGTTTTTAAGCCGCAGCGGCAAAGTGGCTGCCGCCTGTGCGTTTTTGGGCGCGGCCAGCTCGGTCAGTTATGCAGCTACCAGCAAAACGGCCAAGGCAGAGGCGGGGGCACCGATGAAAATTACCGACCCGCACTATTATCTGGATAACGTGCTGCTGGAGGCGGGCTTTGAGTTTGAAGGGGCGACCCCGGTCAGCACCCGTACTGAACTGAAAACCCTGGAGATCAACCAAGGCAAGATTGTTGCCCTGCGCGATAACCGCCAGCACCCAGACGGCACGCTACCGGCGTATGACGCTGGCGGTAAGCTGATGCTGCCCGCGATGCGCGACATGCATATCCACCTGGACAAAACCTTTTACGGCGGCCCGTGGCGCGCGCTCAATCGCCCGGCGGGTACTACCATCAAGGATATGATCGCGCTGGAGCAGAAATTGCTGCCCGAGCTGCAACCTTTTACCCAAGAGCGGGCAGAAAAGCTGATCGACCTCATCCAGTCATTCGGTTCCACCACCGCCCGTAGCCATTGCAACGTTGAACCCACTTCGGGGCTGAAAAACCTGGAAAACCTGCAAGCGGTGTTGGCGCGCCGTCAGTCTGGTTTTAGCTGTGAGATTGTGGCTTTTCCACAGCATGGCCTGCTGTTTTCCAAGTCAGAACCGCTGATGCGCGAAGCGATGCAGGCGGGGGCACATTATGTGGGCGGTTTGGACCCGACCAACGTTGATGGAGCGATGGAAAAGTCTCTGGATACTATGTTCCAGATCGCGCTGGACTATAACAAAGGCGTGGATATTCACCTGCATGAAACCAGCCCGGCGGGCATGGCGGCGGTGAATTACATGTTGAGCACCGTGGAGAAAACCCCGCAGCTGAAAGGCAAGCTGACCATCAGCCACGCCTTTGCGCTGGCAACGCTCAATGAGCAGCAGGTCGATGAAGTAGCAGCCCGCATGGCGGCTCAGCAGGTCACGATCGCCAGTTCGGTGCCGATCGGCACGCTGCATATGCCGCTTAGCCAGTTGCGCGAAAAGGGTGTGTTCGTGATGACCGGCACCGACAGCGTGATCGATCATTGGTCACCGTATGGTCTGGGGGACATGCTGGAAAAGGCCAACCTTTATGCCCAGCTCTATATTCGCCCGAACGAGAAAACCCTGTCGCGCGCGCTGGCGGTGGCTACCGGCGATGTGCTGCCGCTAAACGATAAAGGCGAGCGTGTATGGCCAAAAGCCCAGGACGACGCCAGCTTTGTGCTGGTGGATGCCTCCTGTTCCGCCGAAGCGGTGGCGCGGATTTCACCCAGAACCGCTACCTTCCACAAGGGGGAGATGGTGTGGGGGCACGTTGGGCAAGGCAGTAAAGCCTGATAGGTAGACCTTTTCTATGAATAGGGGTTGGAGCAAGGGACATTATATTCACCTTCCCAATCCCTAAATCAATTTGTGATCCACCTCCCTTTTTTGCCCTCGTGGTTGGACATCCCCACGCCGCTCGGTCTTTATCTACCTCTTTGGTTATTTTGATTTTTTTCCTTTGAGGAATTGCTGATGCACAAACCCTTCAGTTATACGCTACTGGCTTCTTCGCTGTTATTTTCCCTCAATGCCGCAGCGCTGCCTGCGGGGGATTTACCGTTAATGCCTTGGCCGCAGCAGGTTGAACTGGCGCAGCCGCAAGGCAAACTGCCGCTGGATTATCGTTTAACCATCAACATACGGGGGGACGAACTGACGGAGGCTCTGCCGCGCTGGCGCGAGCGCATCGAACGCCAAACCGGCTGGACGCTGGCACCGCAAGGGGAGCAGAACGGAGCGGCAACCATTGAGATTATTATCAAGCAGCAGGTTGCGCCACAGCCCTTGCCGGATAGCGATGAGAGCTATCAACTGCAAGTGACGCCACAGGGTGCAACGTTGACCGCCAACACGCGTTTTGGTGCGTTGCGCGGCATGGAAACGCTGCTGCAACTGGTGCAGACCGACGGTGAGAACACCTTTATGCCGTTGGTGAATATCACCGACGTGCCGCGTTTCCCATGGCGCGGCGTGCTGCTGGATTCGGCACGTCACTTCCTGCCGGTTACGGATATCCTGCGCCAGATCGACGGCATGGCGGCGGCGAAACTCAACGTCTTCCATTGGCACCTGACCGACGATCAGGGTTGGCGTTTTGCCTCTGAGCATTACCCCAAACTGCAACAACTGGCCAGCGACGGCCATTTCTACACCCGCGAGCAGATGCAGCAGGTGGTGGCCTATGCCACTGCACGCGGGATCCGCGTGGTGCCGGAGATCGATCTGCCCGGTCATGCTTCCACTATCGCCGTGGCTTACCCGGAACTGATGAGCGCACCGGGGCCGTATCAGATGGAACGTGCCTGGGGTGTGCATAAGCCGACGCTCGATCCTGCTAACAGCCGGGTGTATCAGTTTGTCGACAATATTATCGGCGAACTGGTGGCGATTTTCCCCGATCCTTACCTGCACATCGGCGGGGACGAAGTGGATGCCAGCCAATGGAACGAGTCGAAAAGCATTCAGGCATTTATGCAGCAAAACCAACTGGCGGATGCCCATGCGCTGCAAGCCTTCTTCAACCAAAAGCTGGAAAACATCCTCGAAAAACATCAGCGCCGCATGGTGGGTTGGGATGAGATTTATCACCCGGTCTTGCCGCATAACATTGTGATCCAATCCTGGCAGGGGCCGGACTCTTTGGGAGCCAGCGCGCAGGACGGTTATCAAGGCATTCTTTCCACCGGTTTTTACCTCGATCAACCACAAAGCACCGCTTACCACTACCGCAATGAGATTTTGCCGCAGCCGCTGGACGTGGTGACGGAGGTGCGGGAGGGGGAAAGCGCGCAAAGTTGGCAGTTCAGCATGCCGCGCTTTAAGGGCAGCGCGGTTGAAGGCTCTTTCACGCTGATTGAAGGCAAAGAGGGTTGGCGCGGATTTATTGATTTTAAAGGTAAATCGCGCCGTGCGGTGCAGGATATTCAGTGGCGCACGCCGGAACAGGTGACTTTCTGCATCGACAGTTGGATGGGGGAAACGTGCCCGGTGTTGACGTTGCAGCAGGATCAACTGACCGGCTATACGCGGGTGGGCAATGTGCGTTATCCCACTACTGGCAGCAAATTGGCGGCGATCCCAACAGGTAAAATGCCGGTGGTGCCGGATGAACAGCATCAGGCCAATATTCTGGGTGGCGAAGCTGCATTCTGGGCGGAAAACATTCGCGCGCCGATCCTCGATATCAAAATGTGGCCCCGCACTTTTGCGGTGGCGGAGCGCCTGTGGTCGGCGAAAGATGTTACCGATGAAAGCAATATGTATCAGCGGTTGGCGGCGGTGGATGCCTGGTCGGTGGTGTCCGCAGGCTTGCAGCAGCATGCTGCAACGGCACGCGAGTTCACCCGCTTGGCTAACAGCGTGGAGATCACGCCGTTGCAGATCCTCGCTGAAGCGGTGGAACCCGGTCAGTATTACACTCGCAATCATCTGAAGTTTAAAGCCGGTCATTATCACCAGTTCGAACCGCTAAACCGCTTTGCCGATGCGTTGCCAGCGGAAAGTGCGGCAGTGCGTGATTTGCACGCTCAGGTGGCATTGCTGCTGAAAGACAAGAATCAGCAGGCGGCAGCTCAGGCGATTCGTGCGCGTTTACAGCACTGGCAGCGTAACGGTGCGCCAGTGCAGCAAGCGATCGCGGGCAACGTGGTGATGAAGGATCTGGCTCCGGTGGCGCAGGACGTCAGTGCGTTGGCCGATCTGGGGCTGATGCTGTTGGATCGCTATCAGCAAGGCAAGCCATTGAGCAAAGCCGAAGCCGAACGGGCGCAACAGCAACTGGATGCCGCTGCGCAGATCCGTGATGAAGTGGTGATTGCGGCGGTGTACCCACTGGAGGCGTTATTGCGCGGCATTGCGGTACGTTGACTCAATCATTGCAGGGCTCAGTTTTGGCCCTGCAATGAGCGTTAGATACCATTATTGTCAAGAAATGTTGAAGCAGTCAGGTTAATATTTATTCCTGGCTGCGATAAAACGGGGCATAAAATAGTCGAAGGTGAGATGAATGGTATTCACGTATAGAGGGGCTAACGAGAACAGTATAAGGTCACAAATTTGTCACTCATAAAAAGGAAGTTACTATTTCCTACGGAATACATGTTAAATCTATAATCTTCGCCATTAAACAACATAAAAGAAGGGAACATGCTCCTTAATACGTCTGCTGAGGCTGTATTGCCTGGGAGTTCGGAGACGATAGATTGACTTATCATATAGCCATTTTCGTGACGGGCCAGAAAGAATGAGGACGCTCTGCGTATAACGGTTATCCGATGGTTATCACTCTCTACGATGCCATCGAAGTTAACTCGCCCGCGATTTCCGTTCAAGAATAAAGAAACCCGCATCCTACTTGCTGTATGCTGATTGCCACTGACCAAGGTACCATGACAAGAGAGGTTTATATTATCTGGCGACTTATTGATAAAGGCATAGTAAAGCAAAGCAAACAAAGCCAGAACAGCAAGAATGTTGGCGTAGATATATATTCTTTTCATCTTATGTCCTTCCCAATGAAATTATAAGTTATGCAGGAAGGGGGTGGGTTACTGTCTATTGGGGTATTACAGGCAACGGCGGAAGTACGAGTGCTATAACTAAATACGGTGATGTACAGATAAGGTTTTTTTTGGCAGTCGACACCTAACTCTTTAATCATTTGTATCCTTCTTGATACCTCGGGAATGAAGGTGTTGGCATAAGTGGTACACTCAGTCTCATCAGGATAGAGCGAATAATGGCTTAACGGTGAGGATTCTGTTCTTTCCAAAGAGTGGTAGAGTATTACCGACGTCATTATCAACATGAGAATCAGGCAAGCCAGGAGCCATTTTAGTACGGCATTCTTTTGGCTCCACCAAGATGACGGTGAGTTGGCCTGCACGAGCACGATCTCTTTATGTGGAGCTTCATCGGTCAGGATCTCTGATGGGATATTGGTGGTCGTATCGATCACTTCCTCACCAAGTTTTTCCTGCACGGTAAAAATAGGATTGAGTTTAAATCCCTGTCTAGTCACCGTTAGCACCATAACTCCATATTTCTTGGAAATACTTTTTAGCGCTTTACGAAGCAGGGCTATATTCTGATAGAGCGTGTTAACCGAAACGCTATGGCCTTCCTCTCCCCAAACGTATTCGTAAAACTCATTCTGGGGAACGAGGCTGAAACGCTGCTCGATAAGCAGTTCCAAACAGCGACTGGCTGGCATATTAAGGGAGATGGTAATATTTTCAGCCCCGAAAGCGACCAACTGATAGGTCTCTGGCCAAAATTCAAAACTTGAATCAATGATGTATCGCTTGCTCATGTTCCACCAGGCTAGTGAATTTATTTTTTATATATCATTATGTTAAATCTCAAGCGATGTCTCAAGTTAGCGCTGACAACCTGAACAACACCAAGATTAGCCCTGTTGCTTATCATATGACGACCACTTTATTGATATCACAGCAATATCGTGATGCTTCGTCTACAAAACAATGTGTTACCTAAGTGTAATTCAAAATGGCAGTCTCTGGTTATATCAAATAATTTTATTTTACGATTTTCATATTCCATTGTTATTTATTGATTTTAACCAAGAGAAATGCTCTGTTCCTCATGAGTATAACTATCGTTATCGTGTTAGCACCGCTTGTTGATGTGCACAGAAAGGGAGTATTCGGGGCTTACAGTGAGACGAAGGTGATGGAATAGCAGCGCATTTTTTTAGAAACATTTCAGACTAATGAGTTAAATAGCCTGATAAGCAGTTTTCATGCCTCTGGCTGATTTTATGAGCATGTCTTTACCATTTATCTTGTTTTGGCGAAACATCACCAAGCAAAACAAATAAAAAGATATATGATATTGATTTTTATGTATTTTTTATTTTTTTACTTTAGATTTATCAGAAGGTTTAAATTTCTTTCAGGCGTGGTTTAGATACTTTTTAGTCTTAATTAGATATCTAAATACAACGTTTTTTCTTTCATCAGGGAAATTTCAGCGATACGATATGCCTCATGAAAATGTCATTGTTAGTACGTTAATGTTATCAACAAGAGATATGTTGTGAAAATATTAAAATGATATGATTATAGTGTATTTATGCAGGTAAATAAATGAAGAGTAATACCTGAAAACGAAAAAAGGTGATAGCTCTATAAAGTACAGTAAAAAAGAGGAAAACGCTTACTCTATAACGCGACGAGTAATTAGATTTTAATTCTGAATACCCCTCATTTTTTCACCCCATAGCCACTATATTACTGTTTTTTTGATAAAAAATAGTAAGTCATATAATAATCTGACAAATCATTACATTAAAGTATTGGGATTGTGACACCCAATCTTATAACAGAGAATAGTCTTAGCCAGGAGGTTATTATGGGAGTTTATAACTTTACCGTGATTATATTAATGAGCAGTACTGAGAAGTTGAGTTTTTCAGCAAGGAGTCTGCATGCCGGATAAAAATAACCATTATGGATATTTGATAAAGTTTGATAATGGATGTTGTCTGCAAGTCGACTTATTACATAAAAGCTTATTCAAAGTGACAACCACAAAAAAAGACGAGCCCAGGACTCTTTCAGTCAGGACGACCAAAATGAAGTTGCTTTGTTATCTCCTAGAGAAAGCGAACAACATTATTGTCAGCAGAGAGGAGTTACTGAGTAACGTTTGGGAAGCCAGCAGCTTAAGTTCTTCTTATCCACGATTGTTACAAGTGGTGAAGAAATTAGAAGAAGACCTCCAGTATTTAGGCGTACCTGATGATTTTATCAATTACTCCCGAGGTGAAGGTTATAGCATAACCTGTAAATATATATTAAAGCTTTATTTCAAGACAGAAGGCGATTGTAGCGTTGTCAGTTAAGCAATAGCACTTTCAACGTGTCGTAAATGATAAGGAAATAACATGAAGATAGTAAAATCACTAAACGTTGCATTACTTGATGAGGATAAGTTCTCAAGTTTAGGAATGAAGGCGTTACTTCAAGACGTCTATTCTCCTGTGGCAAAGGTGGATGTTTTTCATTCATTTAATGAGTTGGCAGAGATGCCATCCTCTGATTGGGATGTTATTATTATCGATATGAGTGGTATTGAATTCACGCTATTAGCCGTTTTTACCTGGCTGGATGAGGTTTACGAGTCTCATAAGAAACGACCCAAAGTGCTTTTTACACATAGGTACCCCGAAGGGCAGTTTCCGATAGCGATTCTGAAATTCTACTCTTGTAGTATTTACAATAAAGCAGAGCCAGTTTTGGCTTTGCTACGTAAAGTTAATAACATACTTCACATCACAGATTCAAAACGAGTAAAAAGGCCCTATATTACCAGAACGGAGAAAGCCGTCTTGGTGGAGTTAGCCAAGAGAAAGAGTATTAATTATTTGAGCCAAAGCAGTGGCAGAGAGCAAAAGACGTTGTATAGCCATAAAAACTCAGCCTTGGCGAAGCTTGGCGTCACGTCTTCAGATCATTTTTTTGCTAATTATAACGGCGAGCAATTTTCTGCGTTAATGAAGCTTTCCTGTTTCGCTTAATGATAATCACGGGGCTTGTCAATTATTCTGTGTAATTGTGAATACATCAACGGTGATCGCTCGGACGATCACCGAACCCGAGAGTAAAACCGCGCATTACCCCCATCGCCAGTTCTGTCGCTGCATCCTCCACTTTTCGACGTGCCAGATAACCCCCCACCTTTAACACATCTATGCTTGTGAATTTATTCAGTGCCATTAGCACCGCACCGCCTGTCTGCCTCTTTTCAGTGCAGTGAATCTGAGTTACTGCTAACTCCTATCCAATAGAACTTTCAGAAATTTGGGGTTGCTACCCAGAGCAAAGCGCAGGGCGTAGTTAATCACGCCGCCACAGTAGCGAACCTTAACCACAACCCAGTCAAGATAAACACTGGGATCGGTGAGCCTAGCAACCGGTTCGGTCATTCCGTTTAATCCGTTGTGGTGTAAAGGGGCTTTTACAATCATGGGGTGCATTCGGCTCACTTTTGCCCGCGTGACAGAACCGCGTTTGGGATGGGGAGACATTATGGAGATGGGGCTGGTTTTGGCGGCATTTTTCTCATGCCCTAGAGGGGGAGTAAAGCGTTGATCTGTGCTCAACGCTTTACTGCAACGGGAATGATGGAGGATATATTCAGGTATTCAATGATAGTTAATGACGAATACCTGCCTTTATCATTGAGTCATAGCGCCTATCTTATGTTCAAGCATTCCGCGGAAACTTAAGGGTAAGCGATGGTGAAAATAGCATCAGCTTTTACCTCGCCCGCTTTCAGCTCGGCATTGGTACGAATATATTTAGCCGTTAAATTCAGTGGAATTGAACTGCCGTCTGCCGATGAGGTGCCAACTAAGAACTGCCCCACGTTGCTGCCGCTGACGCTGGTGTTCTGTGCACCAAACTGCACTAAATTCCCGCCACTTTTTTCAATCACTATTCCCACTCCGGCGGCGGTACTTGCTGCAGATAACCCCAACGTTGTAGAACGATTGGCTTTGTTATTACTGTCAGTAAATGTGATATAGGGTTTGGCATCTTTACCGCAGTTACCCAATGGGATGGAAAACGACTTGCTGCCACTCATATCGCCGTTGTTTTTGAGGGTCGAGCTGTCCACATCCGGTAAAGGCACGGCAATGTTGGTGCCGCCTAAATCGCAGGTCGGGTTTTTCGGCACAGGTAATGGAGGGATAACCGCAGCTCCCCCGCCTTCTGGCGTCAAGGCACTTGCCCCTATAAACGCTTGATAGTTAATACAACGACCGACACCTGCGGAGAGATTTTGGTCATCCCAGGCTTTTTGGTTACCAAAGGCGATGGCGACGCCTGCGCTGCCGAGGCTGGTGATCTGCCCCCCGGTGTAGATTGCAGCATTAGTCACCACCAGTTCCTGCAACCAGTAATCTGTGGCGGTAAGATTGTTGCCTGCGGTAGAAACCGTGCGGACGTTGAGTTTGTTGAATAGAGTGGTATTGGTAAACCCACCTGGCGAGCTGCCGATATTGGACATGCGAAAACCAACGCCGGGCAGTAGATTCGCCGCGCTACTCGTACTACTCACTGGCACAGTATTATAGGTACTGTTGTAGTTCCCTTGTTGATACCAGCTCCCGGTTATCAAGGTATCAGCCGTGTTACCGGTTTTGTTATATTTAAAGGAGGTGGTTAAAACGCGGGAGGCCAGTACGGTCCCGTTGGTTAACGTGGTAGGCAACGATTGCACTACGTAAGGGCCAGCGCTCATGGTTCCTGCGGCGCAACTGCCCGCAGTGATAGCGGCCATACTCGGCAGGCTATACGACGTTAGGCAGATAGCACCCGCCATCAGTGCTATTTTGCGCAGGCTATGTACAAACCTATCCCTTTTCATGTCTCTTCTCCCTGGCAATCGCCATTTATGCCGGTTTTACTACGTGGCAATGACCTGCGTTACAGCTGAAATTCAGTACCGGTCGGCCACCGTAATCATTAACGTAAGTCAAGGTCGGCTGGTTGAAATGGTTCGATTTCAATTCATCGGTGGATTTAGGGGCGATCATCAATGGCTGAAAATTGTCATCAGCTTTGGTGCTATCTTTCTCTGCCAACCCAATAACCGTCAGGTAATAAGGGGTTGGGTTTTCAATCCGGTAACCCTGCGCCGTTTTTTGCAGCTTCACTTGTTCCTGCAAGACCTCACCTTTTTTAGGGGCAATCCCCTGCGGGCGGTAAAACAGTTTGATCTGTGTTTGTAACGCGATCTGCATCACGTTGCCTTTCTCGCTGCGAGGAGGAATTTCACGCAGGTTGAAGTAGAACAGCGATTCGCGATCCTGAGGCAGAGCCATTGCCTCCGGTGAGGCAGCGATCCGCACGGCGCTTTTACCGCCGGGCTCTAGCCGTTGTACCGGCGGGGTGACGACCAGCGGGGTAGTGACCTTCTGATGCTGGGCATTCTCAATCCACGCCTGTGCCAGATAAGGCAACTCTTTATTTTCATTACTGATATTCAGGCTGACCGACTTACTCTGTCCGTCATAAATCACCCGGGTGCGATCTAGGGCGATAGCCGCATCGGCTGCCTGGCTCCCCAGGAACAGCACGGTTAACAAGGCGATTTTCTGTCTGATTTTCATACTCTTACTTACCTATTTCATTGGGTGGCAGGGCAGTAGCAATTGCGACTGCGCCTGTATTCTTTCTGGTACATTGACCTGGCACTGTTTGCTGCCATTCCAGGTGATATCCAGCGTCTCTCCGGCTGAAATACCACTCAGATAGGCGAATCCATCATCACTGACGATCGCCAGTTCCTGGCCCTTACTGTTCGTCACACTGCTGCCGAAGGGCGGATAACTGCCATCAGCCTGGCGCAGTGTCGCGATGGCCTTGAGGCCTTTGACGACGCTAAACTGCCGATAGCCGATGGCCCCTTCCGTCAAGGCCGACTCAACAACCGGCTGACGGGCTTCAACATCTTCAGCCAATTGGTTGATATCGATCCGCGTGTCGGTGCGGTAATAGCTCGGGACATCGTTGAGCACCGCGATACCAAATGCATTGGAACGGAGGCTGCGTCCTTCAATTGGCACTCCGGCTACGCCGTCGGTATTGACCATCAGGCGGGTGCCGCCATTCATATTGTTGCTATGCAGCGCAGCGCCTTTGGCCGTCAGCGTGGCTCCGCCTTTCAGCGCCAGGCCATACGAGGTGAAATTATCCTGGGCATAGCTACTGTTCAGGCTGAGTTCAGCGATGCTGCTCCGCTGGTTATAAAAGCCGCTGAACTGACCTTTGGCACCGCCCTGTTGCTGGTTATTCAACCCCGCGCTCAGACGGTAATTGCTGTCCTGACCGCTGTTGTTGATATAGCTGACGGTCTGGTTATAACCTCTCCGGTTATGTTGCCCGCTGTAAGTCATATTCTGTTGGCCCCCGAGTGGGACCGAAAAGCTCAGGAATAGGCTGTCATCATTCACGCCATTATTTTTGCTACGGCCTGCGGACAGGTTGGCCGCCACATCTTTAATATCAAACACGTCAAAATAACGGTTGAGAGAGAGGCTGTAATTGTCTGTAGCCTGTTGATCCCAATATGTCTGATGGCTGTAAGAGAGATACAGGCTGAGCCGGGCATCAGAAAAGTTTTTATTGGCCGTAATGGTGTACATCTCTTTGTCATTGCCGCGGCTATTGCCGTGGTAACGGATATCGAGATATTGGTCCATCGTCATAAACTGGCGCTGCGAGAAACGGTAACCCGCAAAGGCTATTTCACTGTCCAACTGGTCAAAGCGCTTGGCATAGTTCAGGCGGAACGACTTCCCCTGTAGTGATGCCTGTTGCGGTAAATTCATCGCCCAGGATTGGGTAACGTCGGCTGACAGTGCTCCCAGAGCGAACAGATCGCGGCCAATCCCCATGGACAGAGAGTTGTAATCACCGGCAGCAATACCGCCGCCGTACAGTGACCAACTGTTGCTCATGCCCCAGGAGAGCTCGCCGCTGGCAAACGCTGGCCCTTCTAGGTTACGGCCAGAGTTTGATGGCCGCCCGACGGCAGTTTTGTAACGTATCGCTCCTGGCCTGGTCAGGTAGGGAATGGTGGCGGTGTTGACCTGGAAGGTCTGCACGCTGCCATCCTGTTCTTCTACCCGCACATCCAGCAATCCATTCACTGAACTGCTCAGATCCTGAATGCGAAACGGCCCGGAAGGCACCGTGGTCTGGTACAACAGCCGCCCTTGCTGACTGACCGTGACTTTGGCATTGGTACGGGCAATACCACTGACCTCTGGTGCATAACCACGTAGATTTGGTGGCAACATGCGCTCGTCGCTGGCCAGGCTCAGGCCGGTATAGCGGAAAGTGTTAAAAATATCCGACGTGAAATAATTTTCTCCTAACGTTAACGTTGCCGCCAGCGAGCGTATAGCACGGAACAGATACACCCGGTTCCAGTCAAAGTTGTGTTGGGATTGGCTATTGCTGCCGCCAATGTCGGTGTAATTACCTTGATAATCGCCGCGCAAGCGCCATGGGCCCAGGTTCGCTCCTGCCGTGCCGTTCAGGCTGGCACTATTGATAGATGCGCCATGCTGGGGTCTGCTGACCAAGCTGTTCAGGTTATAGTCCAGCAACATACCGGAGATACCATCATCCCAGCGCGAGGGGGGCAGCCAGTTTTGATCGCTGTATTCCAGCCACGCCTGAGGGATGGTGATATATAAGACACCGGCCCCGAGATCGGTCCTGGTGATCACGCCATCGAGCGCGTTCAAGTCCGCACAGGTATTGTTATGCCAATAGCTGACTTTTTCCGCGATATTGGGTTTCATCCCAAGCAAAGTCACCACATTCTCCGTCAGGCAAGGTTCGCTGCTGTCTGGTTTATCCTCACGAGGAAGAAAAGTGACAGTCTGTTCAGGTAAACCATGCTGATTAACGTTGATGACCAAGGGGTAGTGCCCAGGCATCACGTAACCAGAAGTGGTAAAGCGTGATAAGTCGATATTCTGCTTATCTTCGATATCTAAGACATCGGTGTTGAATTCTATGGCATGCGTAGCGCCACTGAGCCCCATCAATGATGTCGCAAATGTAACGCAGAGTGTTTTGACACAATCCATTGTATGGCTCATATAAATGGCTCGATTATCTCTTTCACGAACCGATAGTCAGTATCCATTCATGAAGGTATTTATTGATACACCAGTGTGAAATGCACGGCTGTTTGAAATGTTCCAGGTTTGACCTGTTGCGATGTTTTAAGTAAATGTAGCGAGTAATTTAGTTTTTTATTTTCTGCAGCCTGTTCATTTATCTTCATCATTGCGCCTGGGATAACTGCATGACCCTGTTCATCGTGGATTTCGAAGGCTAACCCTTGGCTAGCTTCACCCAGACTGAATAAGGTGTTTCCTGGCGTGCTTGGCCCGTCGAACTTCAGGCTAAACGTATGCTGCGCGCCCCCTGCTGATTGCGAGGTTGCTAAAATGCAGCTGACTAAATTAATGGTAAAGGGGTATATAATTGGGGTGTCAGCCTCTTCGATTTGTTCTTGAGTAATAACACCTAAGTCAACGGTTTGCTCAGCATTATCAGAGGATATGCTACAAGCCGGATTAATAATGACCCCATTCATATTCACCCGGCCATGCTGTTCCCGTACTGCAAACGTTGTAGAGGAAGATATCAGGCAGAATAGTAATAACAGAGGTCTCAACATACTTATCTTTAACACCATTATTGTTTAGTGATAAAGCATACGGCCGAAGCCGCATGCTTTGGCAACAATTACTGATAAGCCAGAGTAAAGTTGGCGATGCTGGTGAATGAACCCGGCTTCACGCTGTCTGGAGTTGCGCTTTTACCTTTCAGGTAAGCGGAGAACAGCAAAGTGTTGTTACCATTGCTCAGCAGGCGTGCAGCAGAGGCCTGGCCAAGCTTGATTGCAGTACCGCTACCGTCGGTGATCACGATACCTGCACCTTGTGCATCACCAACGATGCCAAGCATGTCGCCATCGGCAGTGCCATTAAAGGTGATAGAAACGTTCTTCAGCGTGGAAACGTCGCACTTTTCCAGATCGATAGTGAAGGTCTGTGGTGTAGAAGTACCTTGGTTAGCCAGAAGCGCTGCGGAAACCTGACCCAACGGAACAACCTGATCTGAAGTCTGTGGGGTAATTGAACATGGTGCATCAATAATAGAACCGGTAAAGGTTACGGTACCTGAACCTTGATCGGCAGCATGTACAGCAAATGCTGAAGCTGAAATCAATGCTGCGGCCAGTACGTTCATTTTGAAGTTAGACATAAATAATCCTTTATTTTCTTTAGGTTAAAATAAGTTAAAATAATGCAACGATTCATTGTAGGTAATGGCACATTGACATCATGATTCTAGGGTGTGAATTATCTCGATGGAATTAAAGCTATCGTCAGAGTTAAAATCTATTTTAATTAGGATTCTTCCTTGTAATCTTTACTGCGTTGTTAATAGCAGTGTATGGTGATTAACATTAAAATAAAATCTATTTGCACTCTTTTAAATATGCGGTTATTTCAGTTCGTTTAATTCAGGATGCGAAGATTACGTGGTTTTTAATCTGTGGTCAATGTGCTAAAGCATGCATAATAGGCTGCTTTGGATTGTTTTTGTAGTGTTTTGTGCTTATGTAATGCCGAATATATAAATTATATTATCTGCTCAATTGGAATTATCCGAACTAAATGTTTGTTGTTGAGGTTTTAGATGGATTTAAATATTAAATTTCGCTGTCGTTGATATAAAAGGGAAAATATATTCACAGCACATTGAGGAGTATGGAAACATCAAATGATGCAATACCTACAAAATAAAACGGCCAGCCAAGGCTAGCCGTATCAACTATCGCGCGGGGATTAACGGCGAACGGCGATGGCTTCGATCTCGATTTTCACGTCTTTTGGCAAGCGCGCCACTTCCACGCAGGAGCGTGCTGGGAATGAGGCCTGGTGTTCGGTGAAGAAGGCTTCATAGGTAGCGTTAACGGTGGCGAAATCGTTCAGATCTTTCACGAAAACGGTGGTTTTAACGATATCGCCCACTTTCAGGCCTGCGGCTTCGACGATCGCTTTGACGTTTTCCAGTGACTGGCGGGCCTGAGCGGCAACGTCATCGGCGACTGCACCGGTTTTTGGGTCTACCGGGATCTGGCCGGAAGTGATGATCATACTGCCCAGATCAACGCCCTGTACGTAAGGCCCAATGGCGGCTGGCGCGAGTTCAGTGCTGATGTTACGTGACATTTTATCTCCTGATGGTAGATAACACCGTTCACTTAAGCGCAATGCTCAAGGTAACGCCCCCTCTCCCCGTGGGAGAGGGAACTCACTGAACAGTGTTGTGATGGCGAAGCATGATTTTTTTCAGAAATCCCATTATAGGGAGTGGCGGGCAGATTAACAGCGCCACTCCTGGGGAAATCAATCTGCCTGCAAGACGACCTGATGCTCGAACTCTTTCTCGCAGTAGCGGCATTTTAAATACACTTCGCCCGCGCGGGACTTCACGCTGAAGCTGGAAGCCACCGGCTCGCTGCGGCTGATGCAGTTGCTGTTCGGGCAGGTCAGTACGCCATCGATATGATCCGGCAGGCTGAGGTTCAGCTTCAGCACTACTTCGTAATTGTCGATGCGGTTGACCGTGGCCTTGGGCGCATACATCGCCAGCTGGTTTGCCTGCTGCTCGGTCAGGAAAGTATTCTCGATTTTGATCAGATCTTTGCGGCCCAACTCGCGCGAAGGCAGGTTCAGCCCGATGGTGATACGTTGATCGGTATCGGTCAGTTTGAACAGCGACAGCAGCTTAAAGCCGATACGCGCCGGAATATGGTCGATCACCGTGCCGCATTTGATCGCTTCAACCTGGAGTTTATTATCGTGAGTCATGACGGTTCCCCCTTAAAGAGCCAAATCTGCGTTTAATACCAGTGCCAACAGCGCCTGCCGGGCGAAAATGCCGTTGCCCGCCTGCTGGAAATAGTGCGCGTACGGCGTTTTATCCACATCGGTGGTGATCTCATCAATCCGTGGCAGCGGGTGCAGCACTTTCATGTTGTCGCGAGCCCCTTCCAGGTCTGTCGCCCGCAGCACGAACTGGGCTTTCACGTTGGCGTATTCGGAAGGATCGAGGCGCTCTTTCTGCACGCGGGTCATGTACAGAATGTCCAGCTCCGGTACCACTTCTTCAATGCTGTTGTGGTGGCTGTAGGTAATACCTTTTTCTTCCAGCATCTTCAGCAGGTAGCCCGGCATCGCCAGTGCGTCCGGGGCGATAAAGAAGAAATGGTTGCCGTCGTATTTAGCCAGCGCTTGCGCCAGCGAATGGACGGTGCGGCCATATTTCAGATCGCCCACCATGGCGATGTTGATGTTGCTCAGCCGACCTTGGGTTTCCTGAATGGTGAACAGGTCTAGCAGGGTTTGGGTAGGGTGCTGGTTGGAACCGTCGCCGGCATTCAACACCGGGATACCGCCAGCGAATTCCGCCGCCAGGCGTGAAGCTCCTTCCTGCGGGTGGCGCATCACGATGGCATCCACATAGGTGCTGATCACCGAGATGGTATCGGCCAGCGTTTCGCCTTTCTTGCCGAGGGAGGTGTTGGTGCTGTCAGAGAAGCCGACCACCGACGCCCCCAGGCGCTGCATGGCGCTTTCAAACGACAGGCGGGTGCGCGTTGACGCTTCAAAGAAGCAACTGGCGATCACCTTGTGTTTAAGCAACTCCGGCTGCGGATTGGCTTTCAGGCTGGCGGCGGTGCGCAGCACCAGTTCCAGATCCTCGCGGCTGAGATCGTTAATAGAGATGATGTTTTTGCGATATAGCGGGTTGGCCATGTTCACTCTCCTCGACTCGTGCCCTTGGCGTGGGGCAGTTCTTAAGGCAAAAAAAAGCCCCTCAATGAGGGGCTTAAATAATGAGATCATGCAACAGGAGAAACAACGGCTGCTGGCTGCCGATGGGCAGTCGGTTTTGTCGATGGTTGCGAACAAAACAAGCGGCGTTTTTCATGCTTTCTCCTGGCAAATTGTCGCGCATTATACTCGTGCTTTTCGTCACTGCAAGCGCTAAAACATCACTTTTTGCCCTTTCGCAACCGATTGGCTGTTGAGAGAGGGCGTAGCCAATATGGATGTTGGCTATTTGTTAGGCTGAGAAAGATAGTGTATATTAAATGTGCATGACTGATGCGCATGATGGAGGTGTTATGAAACGCTCTGAAGTTTCTAAAGCCGTAAAAAAACCAACCAATGTTTCTGTTGATGTCGAGTTATTGGCAGAGGCCAGAAAATTCAATATCAACCTATCCGCGACGTTAGATGCGGCATTACACCGTGCTGTCGCTGAACGTAAGCGTGAAGAATGGCTGAGGCAGAATCAGGAAGGGCTTCTGCTTTGTAACGAAGTTGCCGAGGAGTATGGACTTTTTTCGGATGAGCACAGGGAGTTATAATGCAGCAATTCACGCTTTATGAAAACCGGGGTAATAACCGTATTAATTACCCCTATTTTATTGATATACAAAATGATTTATTAAGTCAGCTCGATAGCCGAATTGTGCTTCCCCTCGTTGAATTGGCAAACTTCAGAGATAAATTCCCTGCTAATCTCTGCCCGAAAGTCAGGGTTGATGGTGAGGTATTTATTATCCTTACCCACCAATTGACCACAGTTCCCATCAAATCACTCACCCATCCGGCTGGCTCTTTAGTTGAATACCGCAATACCATTATCTCTGCGTTGGATTTCTTGATTACCGGTATCTAATGGTTTAATGCTGCACGCTATGATGCTTGCCCGCTTGCAAATCCCCTCGGTTGAAATGGCGCACAATATGGCCGTTTTCCATCAGCGCGGCGCGTTCAGACATATGGGCGATCACCTCGCCGTCGTGGCTGACCAGTAGATAGGTCATGCCGTGCTCGCGCTTCAGGTGGTTGAGCAGGTTGAGGATCTCCGCCTGCACCGACATATCCAGCGCCGACGTAGGTTCATCGAGCAGTAACAGCTTGGGCCGCAGCAGCAAGGCGCGGGCTATTGCCACCCGTTGGCGTTGGCCGCCAGAAAGCTGGTGCGGGTAACGTTCGGCCATCGCTGCGTTCAAACCGACCTGCTGCAAGGCTTCGTTGATGCGCGCCGGGATCTGTTTTTCGCCGTGGATCTTCAGCGGTTCCCCCAGCGTGCGGCTAATCTTGTGCTGCGGATGCAGCGAGGCGTAAGGATCCTGAAACACCATCTGCACATCACGGCGCAGCTGGCCGGTGAAGCGCTGCAACGGCTGAATCGCCTGGCCGAGTAGCCGCACTTCGCCGCACCACTCGCGTTGCAGGCCTGCCAGCACGCGCAATACGGTGGATTTACCGCAGCCGGAGGCCCCAATCAGGCTGAAGGTTTCCCCGGCCTCGACGGCAAAACTCACCGATTCCACGGCGATTTTTTGGCCGTGGCCCTGCGGGAAACTGACCTGTAGGTTTTCAATTTCAATCAGCGCCATGTTCGCTCCGGGTAAAATCGATGCTGCGATCCAGCACCGGCAGTTCCTGGCCATAGGTGGCGGCGCTCGGGCGGCAGGCCCACAGCGTGCGGGTATAGGGGTGAGTTGCCAGCGGCAGATCGGCGGCGATGCCTTGATCCACCAGTTTGCCCTGATACATCACCAACACCCGATCGCAGCGCGCTGCCACCAGCGGCAGATCGTGGCTGATCAGCAGCAGGCCCATATTGCGCCGCGCGGTTTGTTCGACGATCAGATCGAGGATCTGATTACGCAGCCGGGCGTCCAGCGCAGAAGTGGGTTCGTCGGCAATCAGCAGTTGCGGATCGTTAACCAGCGCAATCGCCAGCATGGCACGCTGGCCCATGCCGCCGGAAAGCTGGCCAGGATAGCTGTGGTAGATATTCTCCGGCAAACCAACGGCGGCCAGGGAGTTCAACACGCGCTCATGGCGATCGGCGCGGGTCAGGGAATGATGCAGCGTCAGAGACTCTTCGATCTGTTTGCCAATGCTGCGCACCGGGTTCAACGCATAGCGCGGATCCTGCAACACCATAGCGATTTTGGCACCGCGTACCTCGTTCCACTGGCGCGGTTTCAGCGCCAGCAGATCGGTTTGGCGATAGCGCAAGGTATCGGCGCTGACGATGCCCGGTTTACGCACCAGCCCCATCAGCGCACGGGCGGTCATCGATTTGCCGGAACCCGATTCCCCGACCAATGCCACCTTTTCCCGGCCAATCGTCAGCGCAAGGTTATCCACCACGTTGTGGCCGTTAAAGTTGATGCAGAGATTGCGTGCTACCAAAAGTGGCTCAGTCATGATGCGGATCCAGTAAGTCGCGCAGGCCATCGCCCAGCAGGTTAAACGCCAGGCTGCTGATCAGGATCGCACAGCCAGGGATCGCAGCGATCCACCATTGATCGAAGATCACCTGCATGCCGTCGGCCACCATCGAACCCCATTCGGCCATCGGCGGTCGTGCTCCCAAACCGAGAAAACCCAGCCCGGCAGCGGCGAGAATAATGCCAGCCAGATCGAGCGCCAGCCGGACGACGGCAGAAGGCAGGCACATCGGCAGAATATGGCCCCACAGCAGGCGCGGCCCCTGAATGCCCATCATTTCGGCGGCGGCCAGATAGTCGCTTTTGCGCAGCAACTGGATCTCGGCCCGCGCCTGACGGGCATAGGCGGGCCAAGTGGTGAGTGCCAGCGCCAGTGCGCCGTTGACCAACCCTGGCCCGAGCATCGCCACAAAGGCGAATGCCAGAATCAGCCGTGGCATCGACATCACCACGTCGGTAAAACGCATCAATACGCGCTCCAACCAGCCGCCGTAATAGCCGGAAAGCACGCCGATCAGCAGACCGAGCGGCAGGGTAATCACCGTCACCAGCAGCACCAGCCCGAACGTTGGTCGGGTGCCGTAGATCAGGCGTGAAAGCACATCGCGGCCATAGCCATCGGTGCCGAGCCAGTGGCCTGCACCCGGTGGCAGCAGGCGGTTGGCGGCGTTCTGCCAGTTAGGGTCAACCGGGGCCAGCCAGGGGGCGAACAGGGCGATCAGCACCAGCGCCAGTAGGATCAGCGCACCGCAGGTGGCAGAAGGGGAACGTTTGAGCATCGCGATCGTCATCTTGGCCGCGTCCTTGGGTCGATCGCGCGTACCAGCAGATCGGTGAGGGTGTTGATCAGCACAAAGCACAGGCCGATCAGCAGGGTACCGCCCATGATGGCGGTGGTATCACCGGCAAACAGCGCGGTAGTGAGGTAGCGGCCAATACCGGGCCAGGAGAACACTGTTTCGGTCAGCACCGCGCCTTCCAGCATGCTGGTGTAAGACAGAGCGATCACCGTCAGCAGCGTGCCGCCGATATTCGGCAGTACATGGCACAGCATTATGCGCATCTCGCTGGCACCCTTGGCGCGCGCCAGCGTGACGTATTCTTTATTCAGTTCACTCAGGCAGGCCGAGCGCGTCAGGCGGGTGATGCTGGCCAGTGAGTAATAGGCCAGCAGGCAGACCGGCAGCACCAGGTGCGCCAGCGCATTACGCACCGCGCTAATATCGCCAGAAAGCCAGGTGTCGATCAGCGCGAAACCGGTTTTGCTCTCCACGCTGTATTGGTAGATATCGTCCAGCCGCCCCGGCCCGGCGCTCCACTGCAGTTTGGCGTAAAACAGCAGCAACATCAGCAGCCCTAGCCAGAAGATTGGCACCGAGTTGCCGAGCAGGGTGATAAAACGCACGAAGATATCCAGCTTGCTACCGGCAAAACGGGCGCACAGTACGCCGAACAGCACGCCGAGCGGTGCGCCAATCACCAGAGACAGTGTGGCAAGTTCCAGTGTGGCGGGGAAGGCGTGCAGCAGATCCTGCAACACCGGCTGACCGGTGGCGCTGGCGGTGCCGAGATCGCCATGCGCCAGCCGCTCCAGATAGTGCCAAAACTGCACCGGCAATGAGCGATCCAGCCCGAGCTGATGTTTTACCTGTTCATAGGTGGCGGCGCTGGCGTGATCGCCGACGATCTGCAACACCCGATCAACCGGCGATAGCGCCGAAAGCAGAAAGGTGATTAACAGCAGGCCGAACAGGGTCAGCACCAGCGTAAGCAGGCTCTGGGCCAACCCCCAAATATGACGCCGGGAAGGGCTCCCCGGCGTGGGTTTTATTGCTACCGACATGACAATCCTGATTATTTGCTGACGCGATCGTAGTAAACCATATCCGCATTCAGGCCCTGTTGATAGCCCTTCACGTTATCGCGCAGCACCACCTGCGTTTTGGCCTGATCGATAAACACATAAGGCGAACTGCGTTGCAGCTCCTGCTGCATGGCGGTATACAGCGCGCTGCGCTTGGCCGGATCGGCTTCTGCCACCGCCGCCAGCGTTTTCTGGTTCAGCTCTGGGATCTGCCAGCCGTTCAAGCCTGCCACCGTGCTGCTTTTGCCGTCGTTATAGGCAAAGGCGCTGGCGTTGGAGTGCGCGTCGAAGTAATCCGGGATCCACAGGCGGATCGCCGCCTGGTGCTGCTTGGCACGCACGCGCGCATACACCTGGCTGCCCGCCGCAGGCAATAGCTCAAGCTTTACGCCGCCCTGGGCAAAGCTGGCCTGCAACGACTGGGCAATGGTGATAAACGGCGGTTTGTTTTCCACGTCCAGCGTCAGGCTGGCGTTAGCGATCCCGGCTTTTTCCAGGATCGCCTTGGCTTTAGCGGGATCAAAACTGAACGGGTTATCTTCCAGCGCACCCGGCAAACCCACCGGCAGGAAGCTTTGGTGTACGAAGTATTGCCCTTTCAGCAGATCTTTCGTGATGCCCTGATAATCCACCAGATAGCGCGCGGCCTCCCAGAACGCCGGGTTATTCAGCAGCGGATTGGCCTGGTTGCCGCTATTGAACACCAGATAGTTTTGCTCGGCGGAAGGGATTTCCAGCACCTTCACGCCCTGCTGGTTTTTCAGCGCAGCGGTCTGGTCCGGGCCCAGTTCACGCGCCACGTCGGCATCGCCTTGCTGGATCAGCAGGCGGCGCGCGCTGGGGTCTGGCACGTTTTTGATGATGATGTTGCTGAGCAGCGGCTTATCGCCCGGTGAGCTTGGGTTGGCGTCCAGCACTATTGCCTGATGCGGCTGATAAACCCGCATCTTGAACGGGCCGCTACCGGCGGAGTGCATTTTCAGCCAGGCGTTGCCGAAGTCATCGCCTTTCACGTTTTGCTGCACCGCTTTGCTGTCGACGATCGAGGCGATCGGCGTTGAGAGAATATTCAGTGCTACCGCCGGGCTGACGTCCGCCGTCCAGCTCAGTTGCACGGTATGATCGTCGATCTTCTTCAACTGCGTAGCGATATTGTCCGGCTGCCAGCCGAGCACGTTAAGGATAAACGCCGGTGACTTATTCATTTTCACCGCGCGCTGATAAGAGAAAATCACGTCGTCGGCGGTTAGCGGGTTGCCAGAGGAGAACACCGCCTGCGGGCGCAGCTTCACCGTCAGGGTTTTGGCGGCGGCGTCATCCTGCCAGCTTTCTGCCAGCACCGGGATCACCTTGGCCGGGTTGTCGCGATCGGCCTGCACCAGCCGTTGATACAGGCTTGGCACGGTCTGGATGCTGGAAAGCTCGTTGGCTTCTGCCGGATCGAGGCTGACGATATCATCCAGCGATTGGACGACCACCAGCGTATTGGGCGGCGTGGCGGCGAATGCGGCTCCGGAAAGTGCGGCGAGAATAAACAGCGGTAAGGCTTTGGCTTTCATAGACGTTTCCCTTGAGTGTACTGGCAAACCAGAACGGAGAAGAGGTTGTTATCGTTGATTTTTTTACGGTATTTCCACCGCCAAAGTGCCACGGTAGAACGTTCGTAAAAAGCAGGCAAAGGCCAATCTGTTATTTGATATGACAAAAAAGACTATATGACGCGGGGGGAGGGTTTGCTAGATAAACCCCCTCGACCTGAAGGGGTTTGCGAGAGTGTTGCTCTGGGCTAGAGCGTTTTGCTCAATGTGGCGACCATCACCGCTTTAATGGTGTGCAGGCGGTTTTCCGCCTGATCGAACACCACGCTGTGCGCGGATTCGAATACCTCGTTAGTGACTTCCATACCGCCCAGCAGGCCATACTGCTCTGCCATCTGCTTACCCAAGGTGGTTTGATCGTCGTGGAACGCGGGCAGGCAGTGCAGGAATTTCACCTGCGGGTTGCCGGTCAGCTTAACCATCGCCATGTTCACTTGGTAAGGCTTCAACAGGGTAATACGTTCCTGCCACACCTCTTTCGGCTCGCCCATTGAGACCCAAACGTCGGTATACAGGAAATCAGCGCCTTTCACCCCTTCGGCGATCTCTTCCGTCAGCGTGATTTTACCGCCGGTCTGCTGCGCCAGCGCCTGACACTCTGCTACCAGTTCCGCCTGCGGCCAGCAGGCTTTTGGTGCCACCAGACGCAGATCCATCCCCACCAGTGCAGCAGCTTCCAACAGGGTATTGCCCATATTGTTACGTGCGTCACCGATGTAGGCGAACTTCACTTCGCTCAGCGGTTTGTTCGGCATGTGTTCACGCACGGTGAGCAGATCTGCCAGCAGTTGGGTGGGGTGGAACTCGTTGGTCAAGCCATTCCACACCGGTACACCGGCGTGGTTTGCCAGCGTTTCCACCAGGTGCTGGCCAAAACCGCGATACTGAATACCGTCGTACATGCGGCCCAGCACGCGGGCGGTGTCTTTCATCGATTCTTTATGGCCGATCTGGCTGCCGCTTGGGCCAAGATAGGTGACCTGTGCCCCCTGATCGAATGCGGCAACTTCGAAAGAGCATCGGGTACGGGTTGAGTCTTTTTCGAAGATGAGCGCGATGTTTTTGCCTTGCAGGTGGCGGGTTTCCTGGCCTTGCTTTTTGGCCTGTTTTAAATCAGCAGCCAGTTGCAGCAGAGACTGGATCTCGGCAGGAGTAAAATCCATTAACCTCAAAAAGTGACGACTGTAAAAGGGGTTTATCTGGCTCATCTTCGTATATCCCTAACGTTTTAATTGAATTAAAATTCACTTTATATGTATGAATATTCAATTTCAACCCCAAGAAAGAAATCTTTCACGTTTATCATGGCAGCTGTGACATTGGTGTGTGAAAATAGAAGTATTGAAAGCCATTTTATTGAGGATAGAGGCATGGCAAACCGCGAATTGCTGGAAGAACAACGTGAAGAAACCCGCCTGATCATCGAAGAACTGCTGGAAGACGGCAGCGATCCGGATGCGCTCTACACCATTGAGCACCATTTCTCTGCCGAAAAGTTTGAAGTGCTGGAGAAGGCCGCGGTTGAAGCCTTTAAGCTGGGCTACGAAGTGACCGATGCCGAAGAGTTGGAAGTAGAAGATGGCTCACTGGTGATGTGCTGTGACGTGATCAGCGAAGTGGCGCTGAATGCTGAGCTGATCGACAGCCAGGTGGAGCAACTGGTGGCGCTGGCAGAGAAATGCGGCGTTAACTACGACGGTTGGGGCACCTACTACGAAGATCCGAACGGTGAAGACGGTGAGGATGACGAAGAAGACGGCGAATTTATCGATGAAGACGACGACGGTAAGCGCCATTAATTAATCTAAAGGGCCGGGTTCCCGGCCCTTTTCCTGTGTAATCTCAAATGACATACCATTCTCTATTAACCCCAATTCTGAACTTCCTGCATTGTGAAACCCCAGATGGCTGGATTGATGCCGCGCGCCGTCCGGAAAACCTGCCACTGTTGCTGACCGACCATATGGTTTGCGAACTGAAAGCGGCGCAGACCGGCATGTGGCTGATCCGCCGTTATGTGGCGGACAAAGAGAGCGGCGATGCACTGCTGGCACTGCTGCGGCCCTATGAGGCCTTTGTGCATGAGGAGCAGGGCGTGCCGGAAGCTTTATTCCGCCAGAGCGCTTTCACCAAGAAGATCCTGCCAAAAAACGGCTCGGCCTACGGGCAGGATCTGGTGGATAAGATGGTGCTGCTGATTAAGGAAGAGCTGCATCATTTCTCGCAGGTGCTGGAGATCATGCAGGCGCGGCAGATCCGCTATAAAAAGATCACCGCCAGCCGCTATGCCAAAGGCATGATCCGCGAAGTGCGCACTCACGATCCGGCTACCTTGATCGACAAATTAATCTGCGGCGCTTATATCGAGGCCCGCTCCTGCGAGCGCTTCGCTAAGCTGGCGCCGTTTTTGGACGACGAACTTAACCGGTTCTACGTTTCATTGCTGCGTTCCGAGGCGCGCCATTATCAGGACTACCTGACGCTGGCGCAGCAGATCGCCGAGGGGGATATCAGCGAGCGTGTGGCACATTTTGGCCGCATTGAAGCCGAACTGATCCGGTCGCCGGATAATGAGTTCCGCTTTCATAGCGGTGTGCCGGTGGGGTGATGTTTTCCCTGTAGCTCAGGGAAACATGCCTGAGCCAGACAGCCCTCTGACCACGATCAGTTGGTGTTGGGGAAACATTTTCTTCTGCATCCTTCCTCGTTCATACCAAACACAAGTCGCCTGTTTATCATGCAGGCTGACGATCACCATATGGTGGCTATGTTGAGCCTGTCTGACTTGCATGCCTGGTTCTAACATGGTTCACCCTTTCGCTGTAACAGCATGAAATGGAGGTGTTATGCTCCATTCTTCACTGACATAATCATGAATTCATTGGCTTTTTTTAGTGACTCAAGCGTTGGGGTGACTTTCCCATAGACCCGCATACCTTCCAGCATCATAAAAATTCCACTGGCAATAGTTTCTGCCGCAATATCTTGTCTGAAGGTAGCGTCTGCCTGACCTTGGGTGATGATCTGCGTGATTGCCGCCTGAATCTGCGTGAACATGTAATCCACTTTCTGTTTTACTTCTTGGTCTCCGGGCAGTAACTCATTGGCAGCAGCAATAGTGAAACAGCCTCTTTCGCCATCTGGGCCGGTGGAGATCACGGCGCAATAGTCGAGCGTTTCACGCAGGGCATCCTGTGGCGGCAGTGTGGCGGCGCGTGTTCTGAGGCGCATCAGGCCTTCGTCCATGTATTGAGTAAGGGCTGCGAGGAAGATCGCTTTTTTATCAGGGTATAGTTTGTAAATGCTGGCACTAGCCAGACCCGATGCTTTCATGAGGTCGGCAATGGAGGTAGCTCGGTATCCGTTCTGCCAAAAGCAGTCTTTTGCCTGATTAAGAAAAGCTTGCGGATCGAACTCACGTGGGCGCCCAAGATTTTTGCTCATGATTTTCTCGTAAGAGGCAGCATAGTTGCCATCATTGTAGATTGATCAATCTACAAATCAAGGAGAAAAATTTAGCTGTGTTATTGCCTCGTTGAGCAGAGAAGTCAGACAAGTCGTTGTGAGAAAGCGGAAAGTCACGGCAGTAGCGACTTTCCGCCTAGAAAAGTGGCGAGTTAAGCTATTTCACCCAAAATCAAATCCACTGCCTTTTCCGCCAGCATAATGGTCGGAGCGTTGGTGTTGCCGCTGGTGACCTGCGGCATGACCGAGCAGTCCACCACCCGCAGGCGTTCAAAGCCGTGTACCCGTAGTTGCAGATCGGTCACCGAGTCTTCGCTGCTCTGGCCCATGCGGCAACTGCCTACCGGGTGATAGACCGTCTTGCAGAAGTTACGCACGAACTCCTCCAACTGCGCTTCGTCGTTGGTCCACTGTGGCTGCGGCATCAGCAGATCTTTAATCAGCGGTTTAAGGGCGGCGGTTTGCAAAAAGCGCAGGCCAAATTTAACAGCGCGAATGCTACCGGCCAGATCGTCCGGGTGGCCAAGGTAGTTGGCCTGTAGCTTGACCGGATCGCTTGGGTTGCGGCTGCGCAATTGCACTTGGCCGCGTGCTTTGGGCTGTAAATAGCCGACTTTCAGCGTCATGCCGTGGATCGCTGGCAGTGGTTCGCCGGGTACGTCGTCCCAACTGTCCAGCAGCGGCAGGAAGTGGATCTGCACGTCTGGCCGACCATCGCCGAGGCTGTCGGTAAAGGCGGCACCTTCAAGCACGTTGGAGCTCAGCACGCCGCTGCGGAACGCCAGCCACTCGGCACCGTGGCGCAGCGCCTGCAAACCGCGATCGGCACCGAACAAACTGACAGGCTCGCGCATGCTGACGTTGATCGACATATGCAGATGATCGTGGAAGTTCTTGCCCACCGGCAGATCTGCCAGGGGCGTAATGCCTAAGGATTCGAGATGTTGGCGGGGACCAATACCGGACAGCATCAGGATCTTCGGTGAACCGACTGCGCCAGCGCTGAGGATCACTTCTTTACTGGCTTGTGCGGTGATTTCACTGCCGCCGTTCTGGCTGTAAACCACACCGGTTGCCACGTTGCTTGCGAAAGTGACGCGGTGCACCAAGGCATTGAGCTTCACTACCAGCCGTGAGTTATCACGCACCGATTTCAGGTAGGTGCGTGCGGTGCTGGCGCGTTCGCCTTTGTGGGTGGTGGTCTGGTAGAAACCGACGCCGTGTTGGCTTTCGCCGTTGAAGTCGTTGCGGTAGGGCAGGTTCAGTTCCTGGCCAGCGCGGATAAACGCCATGCTGAGCGGGTGCCGATAGCGATTCTCACTGACCGGCAGCAGTCCGTCACTGCCGTGATAGCCATCGGACAGGCTTTCGTTGGCCTCGGCGCGTTTAAAATAGGGCAACACGTCCTGATAACCCCAGCCGGTGCAGCCGAATTTTTTGGCCCAATCGTCGTAATCCTGTTTTTGACCGCGAATATAAATCATGCCGTTCACCGAACTGCTGCCACCCAGCACCTTGCCCTGGGCGATCTGCATACGGCGGTTGTTGGCATGGGGTTCTGGCTCGGTTTCATACGGCCAGCTTTTTTTGGCGATGATCTTGGCTACCCCAGCGGGCATCTTGATAAACAGATTATTGTCGTCGCCACCGGCCTCCAGCAGCAGAACACGCGCCTGAGTACGGCGGATCAACTGTGCTGCCAGCACGCAGCCCGCTGAGCCTGCGCCGACAATGATGTAATCGAAGGTATTTTCCGACATAAGTGTTCCCTGTGCGTGATGGCTGGTTATTGCAGAGTAGCGCAGCAGGATTGGTGGTCAATTTGTGATCGTTAATTTATTAACGAATATCACAATAATTTTACATTATGGATTAAAGGCTCAGCTTATATGTTTGAAATATAAAAATGTGATGGTTTTTGTTGAGTGATGTTGATGTTAATAAATTTTCAATATGCAGATGCCAAGCCGATTCCCCTCACCCCGGCCCTCTCCCCGAGGGAGAGGGAGTTGGAACGGTGTTATCGTCAGGCGCAGGAGTAAGGCTGTGGCACGTTAAGTCCCCTATCCCTGTGGGAGAGGGTTAGGGTGAGGGGCTGCGAAGGTTACAGCGTTTTCAGCATGGTAACTTCGCAGTCGCCGTGGCCGGTGCAGCCCATAGCGTGATTGATATGCTCGAAACCGAGATGCTCATACAGGCCGATCGCCTGTTGCAGAGTGGCGGTGGTTTCTAAATAACAGCAGCGGAACCCTTGTTGGCGGGCAAACTCCAGCGCCTGTAGCGCCAGGCGTTTTGCCAGGCCTTTGCCGCGCAATTCCGGCAGGAAATACATTTTCTGTAATTCGCAAACGTCGGCTTCGCCGCCTTGCAGTGGCGCAATGCCGCCGCCGCCGGCAATCTGACCCTCTATCTCCACCACCCAGTAGGCGCTACGTGGCTGGCTGTAGATCTGGTATAACGCGTCCAGATTGGGGTCGGAAACGGTGTAGCCTTTATCCGCCGTCAAGCCGTGCTCGGCGGAGACTTCGCGAATGACGTGAGCAATAGCGGCATTATCTTCAGCCGTTATTGGGCGCACCAGAAGACGCACTGGGGTTGCTGTTGTCATGTTTATACTCGCCATTGAGAGAAACCCTGGAAGGTTACGGAATTTTGTTGTTATTACGGAATGGGCCGCATTAATACTTTGTAATACCATTTAAGGCTGACCCTTGGCAATGGTGATAAAAAAACAGCGGGGAAAATACCCGCTGTTTTTGATCGGTTTGCTTGGCTATGCAGGCGGCAGTTACAGCGCGGCGATGGTCGCCTGCTGTTCTTGCAGCTTCACTTTGCCTTCCTGGCAGGCGGCCAAGCGTTCGCGCTCTTTGGCGACGACCGCTTCCGGCGCACGGGCGACAAAGCCTTCATTCGACAGCTTGCCTTCAATAGAAGCGATTTCTGCGTCCAGCTTGCCCATCTCTTTCGTCAGGCGCGCGATCTCTGCGTCTTTATCGATAAAGCCGGCCATCGGGATCAGCAGTTCCGCACCTTCCACCAGTTTGGTGACCGATACCGGGCCTTTATCGCCAGCAGGCAGCAGGGTGATGGATTCCAAACGCGCCAGCTTTTCGATAAAGCTCTGGTTTTCCTGCACCCGACGCTGAGCATCGCCGCTGGCGTTACGCAGCAGTACTTCCAGCATTTTGCTTGGCGCGATGTTCATCTCGGCACGGATGTTACGCACCGCGGTGATCGCTTGCTTGATCCACTCCAGATCGTTCAGCGCCTGCTGGTCTTCCAGCGCGGCGTCGTAGGCCGGGAAGGGTTGCAGCATGATGGTGTCTGCGGTTTCGCCGGTCAGAGTCTTCACACGCTGCCAGATGGTTTCGGTGATAAACGGAATGATTGGGTGCGCCAGACGCAGCAAGGCTTCCAGCACGGTGATCAGCGTATGGCGCGTGCCGCGCTGTTCCGCTTCGCTGCCGTTGCTGACGATCGGCTTGGCCAGTTCCAGATACCAGTCGCAGAACTGGTTCCAGGTGAATTCATACAGGATGCCCGCGGCGATATCGAAACGATAGGTATCCAGCGCTTCGCGGTAGGCTTTCACCGTACGGTTGAATTCTGCCAGGATCCAGCGATCGGCCAGCGAAAGTTGCATCTCACCGCCGTTGAAGCCACAGTCGTGCTCTTCGGTGTTCATCAGCACAAAGCGGCTGGCGTTCCACAGCTTGTTACAGAAGTTGCGGTAGCCTTCCAGGCGCTTCATATCCCAGTTGATATCGCGGCCGGTGGAAGCCAATGCTGCCAGGGTGAAGCGCAGGGCGTCGGTGCCGTGCGGCTCAATGCCGTTCGGGAACTGCTTCTCGGTGCGCTTGCGGATTTTCTCTGCCAACTGCGGCTGCATCATGTTGCCGGTGCGTTTTTCCAGCAGATCTTCCAGCGAGATGCCGTCTACCATATCCAGCGGGTCGATCACGTTGCCTTTTGACTTGGACATCTTCTGCCCTTCGTCGTCGCGGATCAGGCCGGTCATGTACACGGTCTTGAACGGCACCTGCGGCTTGCCGTCTTCATCTTTGATGAAGTGCATGGTCAGCATGATCATGCGGGCAATCCAGAAGAAGATGATGTCGAAGCCGCTGACCATCACGCTGGTGGGGTGGAAGGTTTTCAGCGCGGCGGTCTGCTCTGGCCAACCCAGGGTAGAGAAGGTCCACAGGCCGGAGGAGAACCAGGTATCCAGCACGTCTTCATCCTGGTTCAGCGCGATGTCCGCACCCAGGTTGTTTTCGCTGCGCACTTCTTCTTCGGTGCGGCCCACGTACACGTTGCCATTAGCATCGTACCAGGCCGGAATACGGTGGCCCCACCACAGTTGGCGCGAGATACACCAGTCCTGAATGTCGCGCATCCAGCTGAAGTACATGTTTTCGTACTGCTTAGGTACGAACTGGATTTCACCCTGTTCAACCGCTTCTACCGCCACGTTGGCCAGCGGTGCGGTGCGCACGTACCATTGGTCGGTGAGCATCGGTTCGATCACCACGCCGCCACGGTCGCCGTAAGGCACGGTCAGATCGTGCGGTTTGATTTCGTCCAGCAGGCCGAGCTCGTCAAAGGCGGCTACCACGGCTTTACGCGCGGCGAAACGCTCCAGGCCACGGAACTGTGCTGGAATTTCGCTGCTGTAGGCCGTGCTGGCTTCGCCCAGGGTATCGAACACTTCCGCTTCCTGGCGGATATCGCCGTCGAAAGTCAGAATGTTGATCATCGGCAGGCCGTGGCGCTTACCCACTTCATAGTCGTTGAAATCGTGCGCCGGGGTGATCTTCACGCAGCCGGTGCCTTTTTCCATATCGGCATGTTCGTCACCCAAAATACGGATGCGGCGGTTCACCAATGGCAGAATGAGCTCTTTGCCAATCAGGTCTTTGTAACGCGGATCTTCCGGGTTGACCGCCACGCCGGTATCACCCAGCACGGTTTCCGGACGGGTGGTAGCAACCACCAGATAATCTTTACCTTCGGCGGTGGTTGCGCCGTCGGCCAGCGGGTAACGCAGGTGCCACATGGAACCTTTGGATTCGCGGTTTTCCACTTCCAGATCGGAAATGGCGGTGCGCAGCTTCGGATCCCAGTTCACCAGGCGTTTGCCACGGTAGATCAGGTCTTCTTTGTACAGGCGGACAAACACCTCTTTCACCGCGTTGGACAGGCCATCGTCCATGGTGAAGCGTTCGCGCTCCCAATCCACCGAGTTGCCGAGGCGGCGCATCTGGCGGGTGATGGTACCGCCGGACTCAGCCTTCCACTGCCAGATCTTGTCGATAAAGGCATCGCGGCCATAATCGTGGCGAGTTTTGCCTTCTTCTGCGGCGATCTTGCGCTCAACCACCATCTGGGTGGCGATCCCTGCATGGTCGGTACCGGCCTGCCACAGGGTATTTTTACCCTGCATACGCTGGTAGCGGATCATGGTGTCCATAATGGTCTGCTGGAACGCGTGGCCCATATGCAGGCTGCCGGTGACGTTCGGCGGCGGGATCATGATGCAGAAACTTTCCTGGCTAGTATCGCCATTCGGTTTGAAATAACCCTGACTTTCCCAGTGGTCGTAAAGCTTCTGTTCGATCTGTGTTGGGTCGTAGGCGGTATCGAGATGACTGTTTGTCTTTTCCATTGTGCTTCGTTGTTCAGTAAGTTGGCGGCGTGGCCGTGGTCAAATGGAAGCCGACGCTGCGATAGGCTTTGTAACGTTCGCGCGCCAACTGTTTCAAGGTGTCTTCGTAAGGAACGAAGTCTACCACTTCATGGAAAGCAGTAGCAAAATCTGCAAACTGCGGCAGCAGGGCGATCAGCAGATCGCGCGGGGCATTGCCGCGTTTACCGGGCCAGCACAGTTCGACCGGGGCGCCGTAGTTCGGCCCTTCGCCCGCGAGGTTGTGCGGCACAAATTGGTGCGGCTCGCGCTGCCACAGCGCTTCGTCCAGCCGCTGGGCCTGCTCTTGGCTTTCACAGGCGATCAGCACCCGCTTGCCTGTGCGCCAACGTTCAGCAGCAACGGCGCAGGCCACCGCCTCGTGTGCGCTGAGCGCGCCAGCGGGGTCTGGGTGTTCGAGGAGGTAGAACGTTGCCTGTTTGCTCATTGATTCGTTGCCGCTAAGAAAAAGTAGGGGCGCAACCAGTGCGCCCGTATTGCATGATTATATACCCAATAGATTTCAAGTTGCAGCTAGGCGGCCAGTTCGTGAAACCCCAGGAGCTGACTTGAGTCAGTGACTGGGGTGAACGAGCGCAGCCAACAACGCTGCAGCTTGAAAGATGAAGGGTATATTAATCGTCGCCGTTCAGACCTGCCCGATTAAGCAAGAACTGCGCCAGCAGCGCCACCGGGCGACCGGTAGCCCCTTTGTTTTTGCCGGAGCGCCATGCGGTGCCAGCAATATCCAGGTGTGCCCAGCTGTATTTGCGGGTAAAGCGCGACAGGAAGCACCCTGCGGTGATCGCCCCGCCAGGACGGCCGCCGATGTTTGCCATATCGGCAAAGTTGGAATCCAGTTGCTCGTAGTACTCGTCTGCCAGCGGCAGGCGCCACGCGCGGTCACCAGATTGCTCGGAAGCGCCGATCAGTTCGTGTGCCAGCGGATTATGGTTCGACATCAAACCGGTGAGGTGATGGCCGAGTGCGATCACGCAGGCCCCGGTCAGGGTGGCGATATCAATCACCAGTTCCGGTTCGAAACGCTCCACGTAGGTGAGGGTGTCGCACAGCACCAGGCGGCCTTCGGCGTCGGTGTTCAGCACTTCAACCGTTTGGCCGGACATGGTGGTCAGCACGTCACCTGGGCGATAAGCGCGCCCGCCCGGCATGTTTTCACAGCCTGCCAGCACGCCGATCACGTTCAGCGGCAGATTAAGCTCTGCTACCACGCGCATCACGCCATACACCGTGGCGGCACCGCACATGTCGTACTTCATCTCGTCCATGCCGTCGGCCGGTTTGATCGAGATACCGCCGGAGTCAAAGGTCAGACCTTTGCCCACCAGCACGATCGGCTTAGCGTCGGGATTGGGATTACCTTTATATTCCATCACGGACATCAATGATTCGTTTTGCGAACCGGCACCGACTGCCAGATAGGCGTTCATCCCCAGCTCTTTCATCTGCTGTTCGCCGATGACGCGGGTGGTGATGTGGGTGCTGAACGCATCCGCCAACTGACGCGCCTGCGATGCCAGATACCCGGCGTTACAGATATTCGGTGGCATATTGCCGAGATCTTTGGCAGCTTTGATGCCGGAAGCGACAGCCAGGCCGTGCTGGATGGCACGTTCGCCGCTGGTGAGTTCGCGGCGCGTTGGCACGTTGAACACCATTTTACGCAGCGGGCGGCGTGGCTCCACTTTGTTGCTTTTTAGCTGATCGAAGGTGTAGAGCGTTTCTTTGGCAGTTTCTACCGCCTGGCGCACCTTCCAGTAGGTGTTACGGCCTTTGACGTGCAGTTCGGTAAGGAAGCAGACGGCCTCCATGGAACCGGTGTCGTTAAGGGTATTGATGGTTTTCTGAATCACCTGTTTGTATTGGCGCTCATCGAGCTCGCGCTCTTTGCCACAGCCGATTAACAGGATGCGTTCGGAGAGAATGTTCGGCACATGGTGCAGCAGTAACGTCTGCCCGACTTTGCCTTCCAGTTCGCCACGGCGCAGCAATGCGCTGATATAACCATCACTGATTTTGTCGAGTTGTTCTGCGATAGGTGACAGGCGGCGCGGTTCGAAAACGCCGACGACAATACAGGCGCTACGCTGTTTTTCCGGGCTACCGCTTTTTACACTGAACTCCATGCACTCTCCTGAATCTTAAAGACAACGGCGGTAGCTACGGCTAGAATGACTGACTTCGTAACGTGCTGCCGTCATTGAGTTAACTGAGTATGTTAACCTGAACTGCGTAAATGTTCTGTTTTGGCGACTATAGGATAGTACCTATAAGGCACCCAAACGGCTTGATGTTCTAATACTATTTTAGCTGTGAAGGTTGCCACATGATGACAAAAAATGGCGGATTAGCGATGAAACTAGCGATTTTCCTGCAAAAAGACAAGTTTTCACAGGCGTAATAAGCGTGATCATCATTAGATATCTGGTACGGGAAACGCTGAAGAGCCAAATTGCCATCCTGTTTATCCTGCTCCTGATCTTTTTTTGTCAGAACCTGGTCAGGGTGTTAGGCGATGCGGTCAACGGTAATATCCCAACAAACTTAGTATTATCCCTGCTTGCATTGGGTGTGCCAAAGATGGCGCAGCTGATCCTGCCCTTAAGCCTGTTTCTTGGCATTTTGATGACGCTTGGGCGGTTGTATACCGAAAGCGAAATCACCGTTATGCATGCTTGCGGCTTGGGTAAACGGACCCTGATTATTGCCGCCATGACGTTGGCGCTCTTCACTTCCGCTTTTGCTGCGGTGAACGTGTTCTGGTTGGGGCCATGGGCTTCCAGTAATCAGGATGCAGTGATTGCGGAAGCCAAAGCCAACCCGAGCATTGCCGGGCTGGCAGAAGGCCAGTTCCGCCCGTCACAGGATGGCAATGCCGTGCTGTTTGTCGGCGACGTAAAAGGGAACGCCTTCAATGATGTGTTCCTGGCGCAGCTGCGCCCAAGCGGTAATCAGCGGCCTTCGGTGGTGGTGGCGGAGCACGGCGTGATTAACCAGAACCGCGATGGTTCGCAGGTGGTGACGTTGGATAAAGGCACCCGCTTTGAGGGCACTGCGCTGCTGCGTGATTTCCGCATCACGGATTTCAATGATTACAAAGCGGTGATCGGCCACCGCCCGGTGACGCTGGATAACACCCAGACTGAGCAGTTGTCGATGCGTATGCTGTGGGAATCTGACGATCCGGATGCCACCGCCGAGTTCCACTGGCGCCTGACGCTGGTGGTTTCTGTGATACTGATGGCGCTGCTGGTGGTGCCACTGAGCGTGGTGAATCCGCGCCAGGGCCGCGTGCTGAGCATGCTGCCAGCCATCTTGCTGTATCTTATCTTCTTCCTGGTGCAGACATCGCTGCGTTCCAACGGCGGTAAAGGCAAACTCGACCCGATGCTGTGGATGTGGGTGGTGAACGTGGCCTACCTGGCGATTGCGCTGGTACTTAACCTGTGGGACACCGTACCGATGCGCAGACTGCGTGAACGCTTCAAAGGAGCGGCCTGATGTTTGGTGTATTAGACCGTTATATCGGTAAAACGATTTTCAACACCATCATGATGACGCTGTTTATGCTGGTATCGCTTTCCGGCATCATCAAGTTCGTTGAGCAGTTGCGTAAAGTGGGCCAGGGTGACTACACGGCGCTAGGGGCGGGGGTATTTACTCTGCTCAGCGTACCGACAGATATTGAGCTCTTTTTCCCGATGGCGGCGTTGTTGGGGGCCTTGCTTGGCTTGGGGACGCTGGCTACGCGCAGTGAACTGGTGGTCATGCAGGCGGCCGGTTTTACCCGCTTGCAGATCGCCGGTTCGGTGATGAAAACGGCGATCCCGCTGGTGTTGCTGACTATGGCAATTGGCGAGTGGGTTGCACCGCAAGGTGAGCAGATGGCGCGTAACTACCGTGCGCAGCAGATGTACGGCGGTTCTCTGCTTTCCACCAAAAGCGGCTTATGGGCAAAAGACGGCAATGATTTCATCTACATTGAACGGGTGTCCGGTGAGACTGAGCTGTCTGGGGTGAATATCTATCACTTTAACGACCAGCGCAGGTTGGAGAAAGTACGCTATGCCGCCAGCGCCAACTTCGAAGATGGCGAGTGGAAACTGTCGCAGGTGGATACTTCTGATCTGACCAACGCGAAACAGGTGACGGGTACCCAGACGCTGACCGGTATTTGGAAAACCAACCTGACGCCGGACAAGCTGGGCGTGGTGGCGTTAGATCCTGAATCACTCTCTATCAGCGGGCTGCACAATTATGTGAAGTACCTGAAGCAGAGCGGGCAGGAAGCCAACCGTTATCAGTTGAACATGTGGAGCAAAATTTTCTCGCCGCTCTCCGTGGCGGTGATGATGCTGATGGCGCTATCGTTTATCTTCGGCCCGCTGCGCAGCGTTCCTATGGGGATCCGCGTTGTGACCGGTATCAGCTTCGGTTTCCTGTTCTATGTGCTGGATCAGATTTTCGGCCCGCTGAGCCTGGTTTACAGTATGCCGCCGGTATTGGGCGCGCTGTTGCCGAGCCTGCTGTTCCTGCTGCTTAGCCTGTATATGTTGCTGAAACGCAGATAGCGTTATTCATATTGCTTTAATAATGCCAGTCAGTTAAACCCACTGACTGGCATTGTTTATCAGAAATTACAGTAGCCAATCCAGTATCAGGATACCGCACAGGCTGATCGCCCAGGCGATAGTGGTGGGCACCGACCAGACCATCATCTGTAGCTTAACGTCCTTGATCCCCATCATGCGGTTTACTACCCAGAACATGCTGTCGTTAAAATAGCTGAAGAACAGCGCGCCCATGGTGGCAGCCTGAGCGGCGGCAAGCATGTTGACGCCGGGTAACTGGCTGACGATTGGGGCAGAGATCGATGCGGCGGTAATCATGGCCACCGTACCTGAACCTTGTATCAGCCTGACCAGCGTCGCAATGAAAAAGGGGATTAGCACTGGCGTCAGCGGCAGGTTGGCGACGTGCTGGGCCAGCAAGGTGCCGGTACCACTTTCACGTAGCACCGCTCCTAACGCGCCGCCTGCACCGGTGACCAGCAGGATAATCCCTGCGGTCTGCAAACCTTCTTCCAGCCGTTCCAGCGTTTCGTGCTTATCGACGTTGGGCATCAGGGTGTAGACCGCCAGCAACACGCTGATCGCCAAAGCAATAATCGGCGAACCCAGAAAGGCGAACGCCTGCCCCCAGAGGCTTTCGCCCAGCCATACCATGCCTTCGGCCTTTGCCAGCATATTGTTCACCGCGTTGATAAAGATCAGCACGATGGGGGCCACGATTGGCAGCAGTGATAACGTCAGGCTAGGCAGTGCCTTAGCTTCTTTTTCAGCCATATAGCGCTGGTGGGCAGCGTGCAAATCCTCGGGTTCTTCATCCCGATTTTCCGGCTCAAAATCCGGGTAACGGGTGCCAAGCCAGCGCGCATAGATAACCACACCGATCACGCAAGGAATAGCCAACACCAGGCCCGCCATCATCATGGCACCAATATCAACGCCGAAGATCGCTGCCACACCTAATGGGCCCGGTGTGGGTGGCACGGCATGGTGGGTGAGGATCAGCCCGCCAGCCAAGGAAACCCCGAGCGTTAACAGATTGCGTTTGCCTTTTTTGGCCAGCGCCTTCACCAGTGGATAAAGAATGACGAAGGCCGAATCGACGAAAATCGGGATACTGACAATATAACCGGTGATCGCCAATGCCCACTCTTCACGCTTTTTGCCCAGCCATTTGATAAAGCTGTAGGCGATCTGTTCCGCTGCGCCAGAGACTTCCAGCACGCGGCCCATCATCACGCCCAAGCCGATCACAATCCCGATGCTGCCAAGCGTGCTGCCGAACCCTTTGCTGATGGTATCTACCGTTTGTACTGCCGTCAGCCCGCCAGAAATACCGGCGATCGAGGCCGCCGCCAGCATGGCAATCAGTGCGTGCACCCGGGTACGCAGCACCAGAAAAACCAGCACGAATACGGCCACTGCCAGGCCGATGATAGGGGTATAAAGCGCCATAATCAGCCCCCTGCCTGTAGCATTTCATCGCGCATAAAGGCACGGATGATCTGCTGGAAGTCTTCATCGACAGAGAACCCTAACGCCAGCGCACGCTGAACGTCGAAGTTACCCGGCCAACTGGCGACGATCCGGTTGATGGCTTCGTCCGGTGCAAAGCTGACCCGTTCACGAGCCTGTTCACCGGCAACCGCACCCAGTGCGTGCAACATCTGTTGGACTGTGACGCTGATGCCGGGCAGGTTGACGGTACGAGAGGTACCGAACTGCGCGGCAGAAAGCCGAGCGGCATGAATAAAGTTACGCATTACGGTACCAGGGCTGGATAACCACAAAGCGAGATCGGGGGAAACCGGGCAAACCGAAGATTCGCCATGCAGCGGTTCACGGATGATGCCGCTGGCAAACGAAGAGGCCGCTTTATTTGGCTTGCCGGGCCGCACGCTAATGGTGGGCAAGCGCAATACTCGCCCATCGACAAATCCCTTGCGGGCATAGTCGTTGATCAGCAGTTCGCACAGGGCTTTTTGCGTGCCATAGGATGACTGCGGCAGCACGGCACAATTATCGGTGACGATGGACGGGAGTGTGCCGCCAAACACCGCCAGCGAACTGGTGAAGATCAGTTTCATGGCCGGGGCATTATGCCGTGCGGCTTCTAGTAGCTGGCGGGTGGCGTCGAAGTTGACCTGCATGCCGAGATCGAAATCGCTTTCCGCATGGCTGCTGACGATGGCAGCCAAGTGGAACAGCACGCTGCAGTGCTTATCGATCAACTGGTTAGCAGCACCGGGCTGGGTGAGATCGAGCGCCAGGCAGCGTACGCGCGGGTCTTCCACAGGGGCGGAAGGCTGCTGAATATCCGCCAGAATCAATTCACTGAAGGGCAGCTCATTCTCCCGCAATAATGCGGTTGCTAAACGCTGCCCCAAAAAACCTGCTCCACCGGTAATGATGACTTTCATGGTTATTTTCCTTTCCCTATAGGGGAGATTGTTGTTATCAGAGGTTGATGCTGTGCAGCCGCAAACCGCGCTCTTTGAGCTGTTGCAGTGCATCTGGCGGCAGCGCGGCATCGCAGATGATGTCGTCGAGCGCCGTTAGGGGGCAGACGCGGAACATGCCGTACTTGCCGTATTTACTGCTGTCGGAGACCAGCACCTTGCGCCGTGCCACGTCCAGCAGTGCCTGTTTCACCAGGACTTTTTCTTCGTGTGGTGTGGAAAGGCCATGCTCCAGATCCCAGGAACTGGTGCTGATAAAGGCGATATCGATATTCAGGGTGCGCAGCAGCATGGCAGCGCTGCTGCCCGCACAGGAAAAGTTGCGTTGATCGACGCGCCCACCGGTATGAAACAGGTTGAGCTGCGGGCGATTCATCAGGTGCTGAATAATGGAAAAATCGTTGGTAACGACGGTCAGGTTGAAGCGTTCTGCCAGATGGCGGGCGATCTCGAAGCTGGTGGTGCCCGCATCCAGGTAAACCACCTGGCCATCTTCCACCATCGCTGCGGCATATTTGCCGATGGCCCGTTTCTGCCGGTGATGCAGCTGGGCTTTTTCTTTATAGGCCAACTCCTGACGCAGCGCATCGCTCAGGCGTACGCCACCGCTGACGCTGATCACTTTGCCTTCTTCTTCCAGTTGATGGATATCGCGCCGAACAGTCATGTGTGAAACGCTCATCAACTCGGCTAAAGCCACAATGGTGACCAACTGATATTCATGTACATGGCGATAGATAAAATCACGGCGTTCCGATGGGATCATGCTCTCTCCTCGGCAGCTGCGGGCTGCTGGCGATGTTGCCGCGCAATGGCTGTTATTTTTTGTTATGGGAGTTAATGTTTAATTATCTGATTTAACAATTAAACGATGAGGGTCACAGAAGGCTCGATCTGGATTTTTAATAAAGTATTTTATATTCAATTGGTTAATTTTGTTTTTGGCGATTTTACCGGTAACAGGGGACTGTGATGAATAATGTGATGTGTAACAACAAGACGTGATGTTACCTTGGGGATTGCTCACCTTCAGGACTTGATAGCGTGGCTCTTGCTTGGCCGCCATCTGTGAACGTGGCAATCAAAATGGGGCTGATAAACAAGCAAAGTACGCAGGGAAAATAGCCGGGTGACGTTTTTTTCAACATTCAACTCATTGAGTGCGTGATAATTGTTGCACGAGAGAAGCTGGCAGGTATAATGCCCACGTTTTCCGCATACTGCTTCCAGTGCCGAAGTGGCGAAATCGGTAGACGCAGTTGATTCAAAATCAACCGTTGAAAGACGTGCCGGTTCGAGTCCGGCCTTCGGCACCATAGTATGAAATTAAGTCACCTTAGGGTGGCTTTTTTTATGTCCATAATCTTCCATTAACGTTTATATCTTATTGTTAAATAACACATTTTGTATTCCCTTGTACCTTCGTGAACTGTCTACTTTATCCACAGTGGTCTTTTTTCGTCCATTGACATCCAGATGATTTGGGGGTCAAGATGAGGGTCAACCCACTTCGATAATGAGTTGACCCCCAATTATGGCCCTGACAGACGTTGTAGCTAGAACCGCCAAGCCACGCGAGAAAGCCTACAAACTCGCGGATGCGCATGGCCTGTATCTTTTGGTAAATCCCAACGGCTCTAAGCGCTGGTATCTCAAGTACCGTTTTGCTGGTAAGGAGAGCCGGATTGCTTTTGGTGCCTATCCGCTGATCTCGTTGGCCAAGGCCAGAGAGAAGCGCGATGAGGTACGGCTGTTGTTAGCCGATGGCATCAATCCGGCAGAAAAACGGGAAGTAGAAAAAGAAGAAGCGCAGGTTGCGCTGAATACCTTCGAAAAAGTGGCTCATGACTGGTTCCAGCAAATTAGTCAGAATCGCTGGTCAAAAACGCATGCTGAAAGGGTATGGCGTGACATGGAACGCAATATTCTGCCAGCGATAGGGCAGCGCCACATTGCTGACCTGAAAGCCAAAGACTTGCTTGAGCCGTTGAAAGTGGTGGAGCAAAACGGCCATCTCGATTTGGCGTCACGGTTGCGCCAGCGGGTGACCGATATTATGCGCTATGCGGTGCAGAACGATCTGATAGAGCGTAATCCCGCCCAAGATCTCTCTGGGGCGTTAGCTTCGCCAAAAGCCACCCATCGCCCTGCTTTGAAACTGGAGAGGTTACCGGATTTTCTGGCAAGGATTGAGCACTATAAAGGGCGGACGTTGACCACCTTAGCCTTAAAGTTAACGCTATGTGTCTTTATCCGCTCCAGCGAACTGCGCTTTGCCCGTTGGACTGAAATCGACTTTAAACGTGCTATGTGGACCATACCGGCTGAACGTGAAGCGATACCGGGTGTAAAACACTCTCAACGTGGGGCAAAAATGCGTACCGAGCATTTGGTGCCTTTATCCCGGCAGGCTTTAGCACTGTTGGAAGAGATCAAGGCGATCAGCGGCAACCATGAGCTTATTTTCCCTGGCGATCATCGTCCTAGCAAACCCATGAGTGAAAATACCGTCAATAATGCGTTGCGCGTCATGGGATATAACACCACAACCGAGTTGTGCGGGCATGGTTTCCGCACCATGGCCTGTAGCGCACTGGTTGAGTCAGGGCAGTGGTCAAAGGACGCAGTAGAGCGGCAAATGAGCCACCAGGAACGCAATAGCGTGCGGGCGGCTTATATCCATAAGGCTGAACACATCGAAGAACGCAAGCTGATGCTGCAATGGTGGGCAGATTATCTGGATGCGAACCGCAAGGCGCATGTGGTGCCGTATGAGTTTAAAAAGTGATATGTTGCAATACTTCGTTATTTTAGAGAATTTAATCATGTGATTGATTTTTAATGGAATCCTGGTTTTTTATACAGAGGGATATATGGAAGGAATCAAGGAAAGCGAATTAATGCCGATTTTTAATAATGCTAAAAAATGTTTCTTTTATGCACTAAAAATTTCACCTATATACATACTATTCTCCATAATTATTGTTTGGGGGTATTTAGGACATTTTTCACGCCTTGATCTTTTAATTGGCGCTATTGAAAATAAAGTAACTCTTATTTCAATATTGGGTTCGTTTTTATTCATTTCTATACTAATGTCAGTTATATTTATATTGCCAAGTTTTAATTTGATGCTATTTTCATCTTTTGTCAAAGAAAGTTACATTAGTAATACAAAAAATATGCCATATATTACTTTGGTGATGATAATATCTATGTTGATATCTGTTTTTATATTATCGTCTGACTATTTTTCTTCTTTTGCTAAAAAGCATATTTATATAGAGAAGGTTTTTCTCTATATAGACGAACCATTTCGATCTTTACTCATCTCTTTCCTTGCCTCTATAATATTCACTATCATCCCGTATAAAATAAAAAACACTCACATATATCGTTATAGCGGATTTAATAAGTTTATGAAAATAAGTGGCTCTATTATTGCCACTTCGGCTATATGTTTTTTATCTTCAATGTCAATAAGCTTATCTGTTTCTTTACTCTTGATGAATATGGATGGACATACTTTTTCTGGGTTTATCTATGCTTTCTTTTTTCTTTCATTCTATTCAATATTATCATTGTTCCCAGCGATGATTTTTTATTCAAGGAATTTTTCATTTGATAACAATGGAGTCTTGAGTTTTGAAGTGGTGAAACAGACTGCTTTTGCTATTTTAGCTTCATTGTTTTTGATTTTTTTCTTTTGGCCTAATGGGTTTTTATTTATTAGCTCGAATACGTTAAGTATAATTGGTGTATTAGACAAAAGAACTCATTATTATAATGTTACATCTGATAAATACTATAGAGAACTATTCCCTAATACCATATGGGATACACAATATATAAAAGGTAGAAGTGATTTTTTTATTAAGGCTGTTAATATGTTTTCACTTGGTGGAAAAAATCTCATTTGCCCCGTATATGTGGAGAATCTTAGAAGAAAAACATTGATTTCAAATTTCGATCATTTCTCTACAAAGCAAGATAAATATATTAAAAATAATTTTAAAGCTATGGCAAAAGGTTGTGTAGTTCTTAGTAGCGACGAGTTTAAACAGTGGGATACAATTATGGATGCGAAAGGTAATTTTAAAACTTATTAAACTAGCAGTAATTTTTACACCGCTCCAGCCCCTTTCCGTTGGTGCTGGAGCTAATGCTTCTTATGTGGCTGATTTTTTCTCGACTCAGAGTACCCGGGTATAATTTCAGCCAGATCTTCTTCCTCTGCATAAAAATAACAGGCGAGAATATTCATAACCGATGTTAACTGGCAGGCCATTTCAAAGTCCGGCGTATGTATGCTGTGCTCATATATCACGCTATCTACATGATTATGTTGCAATGGCACTAAGTAACTCTTGGCAGTTTTACTTTGGCAGGGTGGGCAACAATTCGAGCGGTATTGACACAGAATTGCTATGGTGAACTAGTCTACTGGGAACAAGTCATGAAATCAGTCACTGCAAGGCTCTTCTCGCTTTTCGGTCAACCGACATCAATCTGACTTATCCCACATTAATATCTTTGTGAGTATCATTTGATTTAGGCTTTAAACACCTGCCCCCGGTGCCACTCCACAAACTGCTCCAGTGGATAATGTTCTGCATTTTTGGGTAGTAAAATCGCCCGTCCTGCAAAGTCCCAGAATAGCCGTTCAACCATTTGGCTGCCATTTACGCCTTCTGAAACCAGTAGCTTCATGTTGTCATCAAGCCCAATCACTCCCATGTCGAAGGCAGAATGGTGCAATGAGCATAACGCCAGGCCGTTGGTTACGGTACAAGGGCCACCGTATTGCTTCCACTTGATATGTGCTGCTTCAAGGCCAACGGGTGTGCTGTCGTGCCGCAGGTTGTAACCACAAACAGCGCATTGATAGTTGTAAGCACGCAGGATGGTTTGGCGGAACGCCGGATCACGTACTTTGCGTGTATCACTAAGCTGTAAGTCTAAACGGTTAGCGAGTAATTCTTGTAGGCTATCGGGGAAGTGTTCACTCAGGATTTGCTGTGCGAGTTTGTTTAGCAGCGCGGGTTTACTGCGTAATAACTGGTAGCTTTCTTCATCGAAGCCACCCATCACACCATGTTCGATGATTTCACGCTTCGGTGGTTCTTTATTACCTTTCTGTGGGCTGCAAAATTCAGCGTTCTGCAATTCCCAGAAACCGTCACTGCGTAAGCGCCAGAATGGCATGGTGGGGTAATGTTCGCGCCGCTGTGGGCCAAAACTATGGAGCAGTTCCAGCAGTGGCTGATGAATTTCTTCACCATAATTGAACATTCTTTCATGGCCCTTTTGATACTGCGCAAGCACATACAACAGTAACAATGGCTTATGTGGTGCACGCTGATCGCCTTTGCGCCAAACAGTCAGGTTGGAAATCGCTGTTTGCAGTGTCTTACTGGTGATCATGCAGTTATCCCGGTAAACAATATTGTTGCGATCATGCTCGCAAAAGTGACGGAATTCAATATTCCCTTGCATTACAAATCATTGAAATGGTAAATGGTCAGTAATAGTACCATTACCCAAGGTTATAAATAACATCAACTGAATGATAAGTATGGAAGCATACAGAATAAAATGTGGATGATTTGTGGTGTGCTTAATACCGCTCCCATTTGTAGCGCCTCTTAAGCATTGTCATCTACTGACCTAAGTTGCTTAACTTCATCACGTAGTTATCACTTAAAAAATGCTATGTTTTTTGAGCATCATCATGGCCTATTATGAAAAACTCTGCTCCTGATGCTTTTATTGCTGACTCAGCACTAACAAGCAGGACGTCTAACTGTCTTCTTACATTTGATTGAGAATTTTTACAGTAGTAACTTTTCATTGTGTGGGGTTGTACAACTATCACTCTAAATTTAACTTTACTATCATTTTCAAATGATTCAATAGCATTTAAGAACTTACTATAATCGCTTTCTTTATTATTATTCCAACAATACTTAGTGTTTGCTTTTTCAGCTCTTTCTCTTAGATCGGTAACTAATTTTTTCCTGCTAATATATCGAAGGTTTTTGATTGCTTGGTTTAAAACGATGTCGTGAGCGCCTACTGAAATTCTTCTGTCAGTGCTACTTATGTTGGCTGCTTTAATATGAACTAGTGAAATGTAGACCTTGTCATTATATTGAACTACATGTATAAAATCAGCTTTCTCACCCGCTCCATCATCGCATAGAAGCCACCCTGATGGTTTATCGGTAGTTAAAAAATTTTCATGAGTGTCCCAAAGTCCACTCCAATGATGTTTCATCCAACAAAAGAGAGATTTTTGTTGACCTATTTTGCTAAGTGCTACTTTTCCTTCAAACTCAGGTTTTTCTTTCAGTATATCAAAACCGTCAAAATTTGCCCAAATGAAATTATTGTAGGTAACATCTTTATATTCTGTTTTATAAATGCGCCCATTAACTATTGCATGCCCGGACTCATACCAGCATTTAATTAAATCTGGGTGTTTAAATATATTAGCAAAGTATTCAATGTCTTTTTTTCTTCCCTTTTTTGGATATATTCTGCTCACTTTAAACTCGACGTCATAATCTTTTATTTCTGGTGTAATATTTATATCACCGATGCTAGATCTATGTTTAAAGACCTCTAACTTAATTTCAGAAGAGGTTAATGTATCCAGTACATTGTAAGTATAATCACTGTGGATGATGCGCAATCTGTCTTTTTTATTATCACTTAATCCATAGCTATAAAACTCAGGTTCTAGGAATGAAAGGTCATAGGCGTTGCGAATTCCTTTCATTTCGGCTACAGGAGTAGCTAGTATACTAATTGGGTTCTCAATTTCATCCCTATTTTTATCGATCTTATCCAGTATTTCAATTACTCTACTTTCAAAAGTTTCCCAGTTTTTACAAGGACCTCTCCATAAAGAGGACTTATATGGGTTTAAACCGATAGTTGTATCTGCGCCTTCAATAGAAGTGCGAACAGCAGACATAGCAAACGACTGGTCTTCTAAGGGGTTTAAAGTTTCAGCCACACTCTCACCACCTAATATCTTCGAGTCAGCTTTAAAACTTTCCCTACCATGTATGCCCAAAAGCCATAACATTTTAATCTTATCTTCATTTATAAAAAGATAATTAAGTTGACTGATATTAATCACTTGAAGATTTGGTAGTAATGGGGTGAAAAAAAATCCTCTAACTTCATCTTTCATCCCTTTTTCAGAGATATAAAAAGCGAAGGTATTATTTAGGCAAATTGTGATAAATATATGATTCTCTACATCGGTAAGAATATTACCTGAAAACCAATTTGGATTTTTTAGGACTTCGTAGTGAGTGTAAAAAATTAGGGCTTCACCTGCAGAATCCTCTTCTGTTGGATGCATCTCAACAGTCTGTTCCTTTCGACCTTCATTATGAATAATTTTTGCAATAATTGCATGAATCTCAGCTGCATTAGTCTCAATCTGGCTCATACCTAAAAGTATAGAAAGGAAGGGCTTGATTTGCAGCTTGTTTACTCCACCCATAAGAATGCTCTATCTGATTATGTTAAGTTTTATTAATGTAATATATAAGCAGTGAGCTGTTCAAACCGTGACCAATGTCATTTTTTGGCTATGAGCTCGCTTTATCGCAAAAATGATTTTGTGAAGAAATACTAACACTACTTTCCTTTATTATTGCTTTTTAATCAAATGATTACATGGTTTTTGATTGGGATTGGGAATGATAATTTCATCTCCCAAAGTCACGCTATTAGTGAATACATTTTTTGATAAGAAGGCAATCTTGACGTGTTTTACAGACCTAGAACTGCCAAAATGACGTTTAGGGTGGGTACTCAATCAAGGTTACCATTGATTGAGCCTCAACACTTGAGCTGTAATTAACATTGAACAAGGGGACGTCTGGAAATGTGTCAACGACGGGCAACAATCGATGCCTGCTGGAGCAGATAGGCTATATCCCGCCGGTTGAAGCTGAAAAAGCGTATTATGCTTCCCTTGAAAACAAGGAACTGGCAGCCTGAGCGCCCAGAATTAATACTCTCCAAAAAACTCGGGGCGGTTCACCCCTGGGTACGGAGGATACCGCACCAACGGCGGCAGGCCGAACCCGCTGCCGCAACTGACCATCAAGGGAAGATGGCTGGAACCGCTCGGATTCACCACTGGGCAGAGGATCGAAGTGATCACCGAACCGGGGCAGTTGATCATCCGACTGGCAGCAGAAGCATAACTGGCTGACATATAAAGTAAAATCCCGCCACTGAGGGCGGGATTTCACCATTTACATCTGTAATTTCCAAAAATTCATGCCATTAATAAGCCAGTATTGCTCTTTGTCTGGTACTAATAAGCCAAAATCACTATTTGCTTGAGCGTTCCAATCAGAAGGTACGAACGCTTCGTGACTTCTATCCCAATCAGTATGGCGATAAATTTTTTTGTCAAAATTAATATAAAACTTAGGTAGCCGCATTCTCCAGTTATCCCACTCAACTGATACTGGGTCTGTTAATGTAGATAAAAATCGCTCAACATAATCATAAAAACTGACAAGTTGCTCGTCATCTCTGTCTAATGTGAAGAATGATCTCATCCAGTCAACTGTATAAATAGCAACATCATTTCTGGTTATGTAATCTTTAAAGCTATCCTTAGATAAGACAGGAACTCCATTTCTGAATGAACTGACTGCCTCGTCATACAGAGACTCTTTTATCCATCCTTTAGCTATATACGCCTTATATTCTGGCCTAACATCGATGCAGTAATTATCTTTACTATCAAAAAGGTAGTAATGAGCGCCATCCGCAACAAAGATAGCTATATCTTTATCACCATTAAAAATAGCATCGAGTAAATTCTGATAATCATTTGTTAAATTCATTCAGAAATTCCTCTTTCGTTAATGCGCGATATTTTATAGGTTTTGCCCTATTAGCCTATCTCACACCTTAATTGTTCCCTGTTCATTTGGGCTCGGATAACTTTTACCCAAACGCATTTTTTCAGCCTGTTACGCCATTTTCTCCGATGTTGTTAAAGAGCAATCTAATACCCTGTTATAGCGCGATCTTTACATCTGCGATTATAGTTGTCGGGATTTTTTAATAATAGTCAACAGTAGGAAATATGTCAATTATGCTTCCCTATAGTTTTTCATTATGCTCATTAAATAGTCTCTCCCCATACATTTAACTAATTCAGCATGTTGTGATGTCTTTTCTTCAAGCCATTCTTTAAAGTTCTTGCAATCAACAAAGTTATCATAAATTAAATTATTTATGGGCTCTAATTTTTTATTGCTATTGAACCCTAACACGCCCTCATCAACAGGGGTTTTCTGAAAAATTGCCCATTGTTTTTCCTGATCTAAAATAATTAGGCCCCCATAATCACCGGAGTTATTCATTTCAGTGCTTAAGGAAGCTATTTTAGCGACCCAATCTTCATTCATATACAGATCGCCCAAGTATTTAAAATCTGAACTAGCGAAAACGTTCGCAATTAAGTCATGTCCCAAAGACTCTCTGATGATTAGTTTAGTCACACTAATCAAATCGTCAGATGTACAGATATCATTATCAAAAAAGAAATATCTTGAAAATTTTTTGTGAAAAACGTGAGCAGGAAGATTAACTCCAAGCCTTACGACATTTTTAAGTCGAGTCATTGCATCATCATGTTCGATAGTCATGGCATCACTCTCCTGGGAAACGTAATTTAGAAATGATTTTACCATTTACTGACACAGAGGCAGACGGCACACCAGATTCAGCACCAGCGATCCCACCTCCAGTTGAAGATGGATAGAATCTATATACCTTCTCACCCTTCGTCATAACGGTAACCGAACCATCTTTCGAAACTGATTTGATATAACCATTGGCAGATAAATTTTCAATTGCCTCAGATTGATTTATATTTTTGACAACGATTTGTCCTGCACTTTTCTTAGTTTGCTTTGCAGCAAAACCAATGTCTGTTTGCTTCCCAACAGATGCTATATCCTTACTAATTTCGCTGGCAACCTTAAGATTATTCGCGCTTAAAGTTTGTCCCGGCCTCGGCAAACTCCCCGCACCCAGCGCACCATAAGCCAAGTTACCTAACCCTTCAGCTCCGGTCTTCAGCAATGATGCTTCTAGCCAATCACATTTACCAGCACACTGATCAATAATATCAGCATACCATTTCGCCGAGTCTTCATAAGCTCGTCCGGCCATGTTGTCTTTTTGGCGCAGTTCAGTATACGCTTTAGCACTAAGTTCTATCTTTGCTCGTGTATCTGCAACACAGGTAGCATCACCGGCATCCCAGCATGATTTCAGCTTCTGAATATTCTCTGCTGACTCCTGCGCCATATCCTTACGGATAGTCTGCTCACAGCCAGCATTTCCATTACATTCTTTATACTTATCGGTGTATTTCTGTGGGCTTCCCTGACCTGTTAAAGAGCAAACATCACTACCTAATAACAATCCCCCCAGTCTGTTAGCAAAAATCGACGACTGAAAAGTAGTAGACTGGTGATTGAGTTCTGGCCATAGATAAGTGATCCCGACCTATTGGCCAAAAACTATCATTCAAGTTTTCTTACAATTACAGCATCTGGCGTTATTTCGGCAGGAAGCATATAAATTATATTTTTTACTTCCTCTGGCAGTTGCTCGTATGTTAACCGAAATTTGGGCCGAGCGATCAATCTATAACTGCCATCCTCTCTTCTAATGTCATAACTAAAAAGCCCTTTAGCCGCCATATTGATAAATGACTGTAAATAACGAGCACGCTGTTCTTCAGTTATGAATGAGGGTAAATTATTTTCAACGATTTCAATGTCACTTACTACTCCCAGTGAGTTGAAGTAATCATAAATAATTTCATAGTTATCAATTGAATCCCTAACTTTTCCAGGGATTGCGCAACTTCCTCCTGTTGCAAAATGGGCTAAAGAGCCATCTCCGTAGGATGAAAACCAATCTAAATCATTGGATTCTAAGAACTCATCATTCATATACGTCATTATTCGGCCCCAAATATGTTTGTACAGTTCTCACAGCGCGGAACTACCTCGCCAGTTCTAGGTCGAACGGCGGGTGTAAATTTGATATCCTTAAGTGTTAGATTGGGATTCGATAACAGAAGCTCATTGGCAGCCCTAAACTCTGCGCATCTTCCCAATGTATTACCACATGCAGTTTTCACGCCTAACCCACCCAATTTATCTGCATACGCTTTTAACTCAGGAGCGATAACTTCAGGTATTGCTCCATTAGACGTGGTTACAACTTTTCCAGTCAATGGATCAACTGCGCCAATAGCCGTTGCTGGTTTATATTTACTATCAGCAAAGGATTTTACATATTGATCTAATTGTTTATTAGCATTGCTCAACATTTCCTTATCAGCGTTCGCAATTTCTTGAGAAACGCCTGGCTTCACTATCTGTCCCGGCTTCGGCAAACTCCCCGCACCCAGTGCACCATAAGCCAAGTTACCTAGCCCATCGGCTCCGGTCTTCAGCAATGATGCTTCTAGCCAATCACATTTACCAGCACACTGATCAATAATATCAGCATACCATTTCGCCGAGTCTTCATAAGCCCGTCCGGCCATGTTGTCTTGTTGGCGCAGTTCAGTATACGCTTTATCACTAAGTTCTATCTTTGCTCGTGTATCTGCAACACAGGTAGCGTCACCGGCATCCCAGCAAGACTTCAGTTTCTGAATGTTATCCGCCGACTCCTGGGCCATATCCTTACGGATTGTCTGCTCACAATCTGCATTTCCGTTACATCCTTTGTACTTCTCAGCGTATTTTTGCGGGCTTCCCTGGCTCAGGAAATTATTATCTACCGCCGACTTTCCAGCTTGACCTCCCGCCACAGCATTCGCAGTACTGTCACCCACGACACCACCCGCTAACCCTGCCGCCAAGGTCGCCAGTGCGCTGATTCTCTGCTTCTGCTCCTCACTCAGGTTTTCAGGTTTCACGTCAGGATACAACTGCCCCGCCAGATAACGCGCGGCCAGTTCGCCTCCTGCCGCCCCTGCTGCCCCAGCCACAGCAGAGTTACCACTCATCTCTGCCGCTATAGCACCCCACACCGCATGGGCCAGTACGTTGGCGGTATCATTATCCCCGGTGTATTTCTTGATTTGCTCTGCTGCATACGGGCTTAACCCACCGGCAATGGCGGCGGCCATATTGCCACCGGCCAGGCCCTGCAACGCTGCTGTGACGGCTTGTGCTGCTTTCTGCAAGTCACTGCCCGTGCCGTATTTCTGCATCTCCGCTTTATAGGCATCGGTTTTACGTAACTCTTCCGCATTGCCTTTCAACTCCGGATGACGTTTCAGTGCTTCCTCAAGTCCGTTGATATCCCCCTGTGTCCGGACGATATCCATCGCCTGTGCACCGATTTCCCCTATCAGTTGCGCTGCCTTCAGCCGGTTCTGCTCCTTTTCCTTGTCGAATATCGGCCCAATACTTCCGTTAGCATTGTCGGTGTCTCGACTCAGGTCCGCCACATCCTGCTTCTGGTTGGCCTGGTCACGGATAGTGATAGTGCCGTCACTGACTGCGGCCTGCGTTGTGCCTTCTGCATGGCCACTGTTGCCCAACCCCGACAGTGCCATGCTGCCCAAATTGCTCAGCAGGTCAGAGCCCACCGGGCCACCAGAACTTAAGCTACCGCCCTGATGCTCGGCCTTGAAGTCTGCCTGGTTATGGATATTGCTAAAGCCCAGTGTGCCGGTATCCAACCGGTTTTTATCCGCGTCTGCCGTGCTGGCTATCACCGCCCCGTCGAGTTGCGTATGCTCACCCACCGTGACGTCAAAGCCGCCTTTACCCGCGTAGATACCCGTCTGCTCCTGCACGCTGTCATAGTTGCTGTGCAGTTTGTCACGGCTCATGCTCAGGTTGGCGGAGCCACCGCCGCCCACCACCGCCACGCTGACACCGCCGCTGATACTGGTCTGCTTCGCATCATAGTTGTCGCTGTCCTGCTGGCTTTGCAACGTCAGATTACGCCCCGCATCCACCTTCACCGTGTCACCGCTGGCCTGAGCACCCACCAATGCCGTGTCGCGACCACTGTGCAGCGACAGCGTACCGCCACTGTCGACCAGGGTTTCGCTCCAGAAGGTGCCATCGCCGTGCTCATTGCCCTGGCTCTTGTTAGCGTTGGCAAACACACTCAAGCCGCTACCCGAGCCACCCACGCCCAGGCTGACGCCAATATTGCCACCACTGCTGCTGTTGCTGCCTTCGGTTTTTTGCGTATTGGCTGCACCCAGTAGCAGCAAATCGCGTTGCGCATCTAACGTGGTATCACCACCGGCTTTGAGCTGGCTACCGGCAATCAGAAGGTCGCCGCTGTTTGCCGAATTTCCTTGACCGGTGGCAGTGACCGTCAGGTTGTTGCCTGCCGTCAGTGTCGAACCACTGACGGTTTTCTGTTCCTGATGTTGTTGCGAGGACGATTTCTGCGAACCCAATGAAACGCTGACGCCCACCATACTCGCCGCATCGCCACCCTCTGCCTGCACCAGTTGCCCAGCTTGCACGGCCTGGGCACCCGACAGTGCCGCTTTAGTCCCCTGCAAGGCGGCCAAGCGCCCGTCAGTTTCTTTTTTTGCTTGTTGTGCAGTGGTAACCGCACTGTTGACAGCACTGCCCACTGGGCCAGAGAGCGCCACGGTCAAGCCGCTGGTCTTCTGCTCAAAGGTCTCATCCCGGCGGGTGATATCGTGCCCAGGGTCAATCTGTACGCTGTCACCGGTCACCGACAGGTTCTGGTTGGCAATCACATCCGCACCGCCAATATGCGCCTTATTGCCTGCAACGATGTTGACATCGCCACCGGTCGACCCGATGGTGCTCACGCTCTGGCTCTGGGTAGTGCCATCTTCGTTCACCTTATGGCGTGACGAGGTGTTGCCGATGGTAAAGCCCAATCCACCACCGCTGAACAGGCCGCTCTTTTTCTTCTCATCCAACCGGTAGCTTGATTGCTCTTCGGTGGATGCCACAATCTCGACGTTGTTGCCTGCCTTCAGAGCAATATTGCCGTCACCCACCACCGCAGAACCTTTTACCGTCAGGTCATTACCTGCCGACAACGACACGTTGTTGCCGCTGAGCATCGACCCTTGTTCCTGCGTCGCATAATCTTCACGCACCGTGTGGGTGGTGGTCTTCGACAGGAAGCCTTTCTTGGTTTTGGTTTCTTCGAAGAAGTGATAATCGCTTTCGGTGGCGCTGTTGAGCGTGATATCCCGCCCGGCGTTCACCGCCACGTCACCGCTGGCCTGCACCTGTGCCGCATTCAAGGCCGCGTCTCGGTCTGCCTGAACCGTGGTATTTCCACCGCTGGCAATCTCCGTACCCTGTTGGCGGAGAGATTCGTCCACCTGTTGGCGCTTGCCGTTTTTGCTTTCACTGTACTGGCTGGTTTGCTGGGTAGTGAGATTCACATCACGTCCGGCGCTCAGGCTGACGTTGTTATCCGCTGCCACCGCTGCCGCCTGCAAGGTCACATCCCGGCCCGCGTCCAACATCAAATCACCGCCGCTGGTCAGCGTACTGCGCGCCACGTCGGTAACGGTATTCAGGGTGCTGTCCTTGCCAAAACCTGACTGGGCATAGCTATGGGTCACCTGATTGGCGGTGATGGCGATATCCCCCCAGGCATCCAGCCACAAATCGCCACCGGCAGACAGGTTGGCACCGGTCAAGCGAATGTCTTTACCGGCACTCAGGCTCAGTGAATCCAGCGAGGTGATAGAGGCGGTATTACCCAGCGTGGTGTCAGTGAACCCGACAAATTCGCCGTTGGGCCCTCTGGCACTGAAACTGTTGGTTTCCGCCAGCGTGAGGTTATTGATGCTGCCACCGAAACTTTCTAACGCCACCCGGTTGCCACTGATAGTGGAGCCGATGTTGTTGATATCCCCCAGCGCGCTCAGTTGCAGGTTGCCGCCCGCATTGAGCAGGCCGGCATTGAGATTGCTGATGCTGTTTTGGCTATCGAGCGTCAGGGCATTCTGTGCGGTCAGTGTACTGCCGCTGTTCGTCACATTCCCCGCCGTGAGCGTGACGTTTTTGCCGGAAATCACGCTGCCGTTATTCAGCGTCACGTCTTTTGGTGACAGGTAGACCTTCGGCACCATCACCGTCTGGCCGTTGAGTGTGGTGGCTTCCCACCACAAGATGCTGTGGTCCAGTGCGGCGATCTGCTCGCTCGTCAATGAAATACCGAACTTCAGCCCGAGGGACTGCTGCGCCTTGGCGGCGTTGTCCATCAGGGCTTGCATTTGTTCCAGATCCGACCCTACGCCGTTCAGGTAGCGGCTCCCGGTCTGATTGAGCATGAAATTGCTGACGTAGCGGGTATCAAAGGCCGCATCCCCCAGGAATCGGTAGTCGTAATCCGGGTGGAGATTCAGGCGATCGAGGAAATAGGCCGAGCCGATAAAGGCGTTTTCATCCGTGTACTGCCCACCGGTTTCACGCGGAGCCTGGCCGGGAGAGGTGCCCAACAGGGCATAAAGTTCGCCAAACAGGCTCGGATCCAGTTGCCCCAGGCCATTCAGTTTCGGGTTGGTGGTGATCAGATACGGGCTGTTGGGATCGGTCGAGGTGACAAAATAGCCGTTCTCACCCGAGGGCAGGGGATAGGCACTGGTATCGACCGTTTTGCCCTGATACTGACTTAAATCGTTGCCACCGGGTTTGACCAGGCTCGCGCCACCGGTGGTGGTGTTTTGCAAACTGGCTCCATCCCCCAGATTGGCATTCCCCAGGCCATTGTCACTGTACTTTCCTAATCCGGTGAGCTCTGGCGTGGAATTCTCCAACCCGTTGCCACCCGCGATCTGTTGCAGGGCATTTTGCAGGTTGTCTTGCCATTCTGGCGAATTGACGGCCACCTTGTCACTGGCTGAGAGCGTCTGTTGCCCTACGGCACCGCCGATTGCCTGCTGACTCAGGGTGTTCAGCACCGGGGCAGTGAGGGTATTGCTTACCCTGCCGGCGTTGGCCGTGGCGTTGGTGTTGCTGATATCCTGACTGAAGTTTGCCGTGACGTTACCGCCTGCCTGGATAACGGAACGGTAGCTGTCATCTGAGGTCGTTTCTGTTGTGTGGCCCGCCAGAACATAGTGGACCGTGTCTTCGGTTTCGTTTGTGCCAGAGCGGATGACGTGACCATAGTAAGGATTGTATGCGTTCTTGCGCACACCGTCGAGATAGTTGAAAACCGCATACTCGGTGTAGGTGCCGGATTGATAACTCTGGTTATTGAGCGTGGTGCCCGCGAGCAAAATATCGCCGTTCGCCAGCAGCACACTGGCCTGATTGTTAAGGGCGTTTGCCTGAACCGTTAAGTTGCCGCCCGCAGATAGACGTGCGCTGCCCCCTTCGGCGGAGGCCTGTGACAGGATCTGACGGACGGCAAATTGCCGGGTTTCGTTGCCAGAGGTGGGCAGATAGTAATAGGTCTTATTGGCATAGACAAAGCAGGGCGCTCCCCCACAGGAGCCTGAGGTGGAATATGACGAGGTGACACTCCTTTGCGTCAGGGTATCCAGCCCCAAAACCTCAATCGGGATATCGGCGGAAGCACTGTTCAGCCAACTGTAAGTGTTGCTCATATCGAGGGTCTGGGTTGAGTAGGTCAACCCGGTACGCTCATTGAGCAAGCTGGCGGTGTTGACGGTGATATCGCCATTTTGCGTCTCGATGGTGCCGGAGCTGTTCACCACTTCGCCGTTGGCGTTGCCTGCCATGTCGCGCTGCATCCACAGGCTGTTGCCCGCCAGAATATCACCACGCAGGTTTTTGATGCTGTTGGCCAGCAGATACAGGTTGTGACCGGCATACAGCAGGGCGGTGTTGACCAGGCTGCCCGCCGCATTCAGCGTCAGTGTGCCCAGCGTGCCGGTAAAGCCCCCGACGGTAATATCGCTCTGGCTGTTCAGGGTGACATCTCCCCCTGATTGCAGCGTTCCGGCGGCATTCAGGGCGATAGCGCTGCCACTGAGGGTACTAGCACCACTCCCGGCGGTGATTTGCCCGTTATTGGTCAAGATGCCGTAGGTGGCGAGGTTAACGCTCTGCCCCTGCAACGTGCCCTGATTGGTCAACGCCCCCTGGCTGCTGATGTTCAGGCCCTGACCTGCGGCAATCACATTCTGGCTGGTAAAGGCATTCACCAGTTGCAGCGTCAAGTTACCCAACGCCACTACCTGGCCTTGTTGTGCAAAGCTGGCGCTGTTCAGCCATAAATCGCCACCGCTGAACAGTTTCCCCGTGGTCTGTTGATCCACCTGGTTGGCTTGGATACTGAGCCCCGATGTGCCGAGCAGCGTCCCACCGTTGGTCAGTTGCTGGGTGCTGACCGCCAGACTGCTGCCTTGGACGGTACCTAGGTTAATCAGGTTGTTGCCTGTCAGCGTAGCCTGCCGTTCTGCCAGCAGGGTGCCGCTGTTATTTATCGTATTGGCATTCAGCAGCAGCGTGGCGGCCTGCAGCCAACCGTTGTTGGTGAATTGTGTGCCGTTAAGCGTGAGGTCAGAACCGGAAAGCAGCCGACCGTCATTGAACCCAGACGTCGCCGCGTCTAGCCAGGCCTGGCCACCGCTTTGTATCAGGCCACTGTTAACCCACTGCGGTGTGGTGAGGGTCAGCGCGTTCTGGCTGAGCAGGGTACCCGTGGCATGATTGGTCAACGTGCCGGACAGGGTCAGCGTCAGCCCGTTTTCCCCTTGTATGCGCCCGCTGTTGGTCAGTGCACCACTGTTAATCCACAGATCATTCCCCTGGAGACGGCCAAAGTTGGTCACCGATGCAGCGTCCAGTTTCAGCGTGCCCGCCGTCAGCAGGGTGTGATCCTGTTGCTGGATAAAATCGCCGCTCAGTGCGATCGTTAACCCGTCTACACCGCTGATGTCACCCTGGTTATTCAGGGTATTACCGTGCAGGGTGAGGTTTTTTGCCAGCCATTGCCCGGCATTGGTCAGCGACAGCGCCTGTAATGCCGCCGTGCCGTTCGCGGTGATTTTGCTGTTGGCTGCGGCATTCAACGCCCCGGACAGGGCCACTTGCAGTGCATCCGCACTCTGGATCGCGCCACTGTTCTCCAGTTGCTGAGCACTTAACAGGATCTGTTGCCCCTGCCACTGCCCGTCATTGGTGATGGTGCCGCCGTTCACCGTCAGTGTGCCCTGCGTCAGGATAGCGCCTTGGCGGCTGTTCACCAGCGTCAGCAGCGGGGCGGTAAGCGCCTGAGTGCCGAGGGTCAGCGATTGCAGGCCGATCAGCGTGCCTGCGTTGTTTACCACCGCCTGGGCCAGGCTCAGGGTATCGCCCTGTACGGCCCCCTGGTTGTCTAACCGAGCACCCGCCAGGGATAACTGCCCTTCGCTCAGCACGGAACCGCTGTTGGTCAGCGTCTGCGCCTGTATCTCACTGTCGCCCTGGCTGAGCAGTGAACCTTCATTCAGCAGTTCGTTGGTGACGTTGAGCGACAGCGAATCGGTCCCCAGCAGGGTGCCACGGTTCAGCCAGCTATTGGCGGTGATGTGGGTTTGCCCACCCTGCACCAGGCCTTCCGAGGTCAGTTGCCCGGCATTCAGCGCCAGTTGCCCTCCGGCCAAGGTACGGCTTGAGGCTCCCAAGGTCATCACATCTGCCTGAGCATCAAGCCATTCGTTACCCTGCCATAATCCGCTGTTACTCAGCGTGCTGGCCCCCAGCGTCAACTGATTGGCCACCAGTTTGCCGCTGTTGGTTAGGTGAGTGCCGTTGAGGTTCAGCGTATTCAGGCTGCCGATCTGCCCGGCGTTTTGCAGGGTATCGGTGAGATCACCGGTCAGGTTGGAGATCGCATTGATCGACCCGGTGTTATCCAGGCTATCGACGCTAAACGTCAGCGTATCCGCCTGCCAGAGCCCGGCGTTGGTGACCGCGCCACTGTTGAGCGTTAGCTCACCGCCGCTCAGCAACTGTGCCCCGGCGAGCACCTTCAGCCCCGTGGTGATCAGGGTCAGCCCGATATTGCCCTGCAGGGTGCCACTGTGCATCACGTTACCGCTGTTGAGCGTCAGCCTGTTGCCCGCCAGCACCCCGGCGTTGTCTACCGATTGGCTGCGGAAGGTGGCGTTTTCCCGCGCCACCAGTTGAGCGTTTTGCTGGTTAACCAAGGCACCGCGCATGTTGATGCTCAGGTTATTGGCCAGAATGCTGCCCTGGTTGGTAAATTGCTGGCCGGTAAGCGATAAATCGTCATTAACCTGCAATAACCCGGCGTTATCCAGTTGGTCGAGGGCCAGATCCAGCGCACCGCCGCTGATCAGTTTCCCGGTGGCGAGGTTGCTGAGGGTAGGGATAGCCAGTTGCAGATGGCTGTTACCCTGTAGTAAGCCACTGTTGGTCAGTTGCGGTGCGGTCAGTGTCAGTGTGTCAGCCGCCAGCGTACCCTGATTCAGAATACTGGCCGCCGTGAGGGCAAACCGATCCTGGCTCAGTAAATAACCGCTGTTGGTGAGATCGCCGGTAAGATCTGCGGTCAGCAGCGTCTGCGCCTGAGCGCTGCCACTGTTCTGCCAGCTCTTGGCATTTACCTCCAATTGCTGGCCTTGCAGAGTGCCCTGGTTAACCAACTGCTTGCCGTCGAGGCGTAAGGCGCCCTCCGTCAACATCTTGCCAGTGGTGCCGTTACTGAGGTGGGCACCCGAAAGTTGCACGGACTGGCTGCCCTGCAGCAGCCCCTGGTTGATGACATCGCCCACCACGCTGAGCACGTTGGCCGCCAGCCACCCCGCGTTATCGAGCGTAGCGGCGGAAATATTCAGCCCTTGCTGGCTGAGCACTTTCCCCTGATTGGTGAACACGTGAGCGATGTTCAGATCGGCGGTTTGTTCACTCAGCGCATTACCGCTGTTGAGCCAGGTCTGGGTCGAAAGATCCAGCGTCTGGCCCTGCAATAACCCGGCATTGGTCAGTGACTCCGTTTGTAATGCCAATTTCCCGGCACTGAACAGAACGCCACCCAACTGGTTATCCAGCGAAGCGCTCCCAATACTGAGCTGGTTGCTGCCTTGCAGGGTACCTGTGTTGAAAAGTGTTGTGGTATCCAGCGTTAGAATGGACGCTGTCAGCAGGCCGTCATTATTGAACAGAGGGGTGGTTAACGTTAACGACTCCGCCGCGTTGATGGTGCCGCTTTTCTGGTTGCTGAACTGTTTGGCCAGTGACAGCGTCATCATGGCCGCTTGCATTATCCCGGCGTTGGTCAGGGAGTCTGCCGCCAGGCTTAGCGTGCCGCCGGTGAGTAAGCGCCCACGGTGAGTCACCTCATCAGCCTTGATGGAAAGGGCACTGTCGCCCTGTAATGTTCCGCTATTGGTGAGGCTGTTGCTGGTCAGGGTCAGTTGATCCGCAGCCAGTTGCCCGGCGTTGGAGAACGCCATCGCGGTGAGCGACAGGTGATCTTCGGCCAGCAGCAAACCGCTCTGCTGGTTGTCGATGCGCTGATAGTCCGCCGTCAGGTTAACGGCGTTGATTTCACCGCTATTGCTCAGTTGTTCACCCTTGAGCTGCAGATCGCGATCGGTGGTGATCAGCCCTGCGTTTTTTAACGTCGGGACCGTCAACAACAGCGAATTGGCGGTATACAGGGTTCCGCCCTGTTGGTTGTCGAGCAGTTGGGCGATCAGTTGCAGGGTCTGGCTGCCCTGCAGCAGGCCGCTGTTGGTGAGCGTTTGGCTGTTTATCGTCAAGATGGGGGCGACCAGGGTCCCCTGGTTGGTGAGGGTTTTCGCATTCAGCGCCAGGGTTGCCGCATGGCTTTTCCCGCTGTGTAACACGGAGTCTGCCGCTACCGTCAAGGCCCCTTTGGCGGTATGGGTGCCTGCCAGCGTGGCTTGCTGGGCCTGGAGGGTGAGATCGCCTCCGCTTTGTACCTGTGCCCCGGACTGTGTGGTCAAGGTGGTGCTCTGCAGCGCCAGATCTCCCCCGGCGCTCCATTCTCCGCCTAATGTGGCGTTCCCCGCGTTAACGGTAATGTCGCCCTGGCTGGTGGTGATTGAGCCTGCCCCGGTGAACAGCGTATCGCCGTTGAGGGTTAATGCTTTCGTGCCAGAGAGCAGACCATTTTGTTGTAACGTTCCCGCTGTCACGCTCAGGCTGCTATCGCTCAACAGTTCACCGGTGGTGCCATTACGCAACATCCCGCTGATAGTGAGAGAGGCTTGCCCTTTGGCGCTCAGAATACCGTCCTGATCCAGCGTTTGGCTGGAAAGGGTCAAGGCCCCACCGCTCAGTATGTTGCCGCTGTTGGTCAGTGATTGGCCGTTCAGCGTCATGTTCCCCAGGCTCTGAACGGTGCCGCTGTTCCCGAGGGAGGAGAGGGTGCTTTGTATTGCCCCATTGGCCGCCAGCGTGCCGCTGTTTGCCAGTGCGCCTCCGCTGAGAGTGAGGTTTTGCCCGGCGATCGTTTGCCCCTGAGTCAGCCCGGAATTAAACAGCGTCATATCGATATGGCGTGCTGCATCAACCTGGCTGCTGGCGTCTATAAGCAGGTCACGGGTGCGCAGGTTGATATCGTTTCCGGCGGTCAGCTTGCCGTTGCTGACCTGTAACGTACCGCCGCTGGCCAGGACCATATTCTGGTCGCTGACCAGCGTACCTGCTTGTTGGGTGAGATCGCCCTGGCTGGTCAACGCGATGGATTGACCGGCTTTGTGGTCCCCCAGCAGACTGATACTTTGCCCGTTTGCCGTCAGCGTACCGCTGGTCAGGCTGTTATTGATTGTCAGCTTGCCGTTGGCATCAAGGGTGATATCCCCGTCACGGGCATTGAGGTTGCCGAGGTTGACGCCGACGCCGGTTTCACTGGACACCAGGTGAATGCGGTTGGCGTACATGCCGCCCAATGCACCGGTGTCGATCGCCACTTTCGGCACCTCGCCCTGACCAGCGATCGGTGTGACGTTGCCCTGCGCATCTACCCGGTTGGCACCCAGCGTGATGGTTGCGTCTTTGGCATGCAGTTGTGCGTTGATGTCGGTGGCACGGGCAATCAGCGCGAACTTGTCGCTCTGGCTGGCATCCAGCCCTTGGCCCTGAATGCTGATCGCCCCTTGGGTCACTTCCAGCGCCTGCAAGCTACCGTCGGCACCCAATACCGGTTTGCCGGTGGTCAGCGTCGCATTCGGGGTGTTGATAAAGCCGCAGCCATCGCAGGTAATGCCGTACGGGTTGGCCACCATCACATTGGCCTGCTTGCCCGCCACTTCGAGGTAGCCCTGCAGTTGCGAACGATTCGGGGCTACGACTTCATTGATGATGCCCTGGGCTTCTTTCCCTGCTTGCAGATTGGGGTTGTTCTGGAGCAGGCCACCCAGTTGGCTCTGAGTGAGCCGGTCGGTGGCGTTGTTGAGGATCAGCCCCTCTTTCCCTACGTTGAAATCGTTGTATTTATTGTGGGAAATCCCGGCCTGATTGGGCGTGGCAATATTGACCACCGGCACGCCGTTGGCGGCCTGATCGAGTTTCGTATTGCCTTCGGCGACGCTCACGCCGTTGGCAAAAGCCGGTAACACTGGCTGCCACGCCAAAAGGGTACACAGGGCATAGCTTAGCCAACGTTGGGTGGCATGCAGAGGACGATCCGTTGACTGACTCATGTGTTAACCCTTTCCCTGGAAATTAATTAAAGAACAATATTGATGCGGTAATAGACAGAAACCCGGTCCGGCTCCAGCCAACTCGGGTGTGACAGCGGCCAACCGACGGTCAACTGGCTGCCAAAATAACGGTTGCGGCTGCCGAGCCCCACCGCGCTGCCCCACAGCGTGCCGGAGGCGTAAGTATCCTGTGAATCGTGGCGCAGGTAACCGCCATCCACTGCGCCCAACAGGGTGATAGTGCCGAGGTACGGCAGGCTGAACGGCGACCAGTTCACCTCGTTACGCCAGTAACCGCCGTTATCCCCGGACAGATATTGCTCTTTGTAACCCCGGACTGAGCTTTCGCCGCCAATGGTCAGGCGTTCGCTGCCGTACAAGCGATCCGGCGACCACTGACCGTAGACGCTGGTGAGATAGGTCCAGTCCTGGGCCAGCGGCAGGTAATAGCTGCTGGAAAACGAGGTTTTGTTGAACTCCGCTCTCGGCGCATCGTTACTTTTGCCACTGTCGTCTTCCGCACCCAGCCACGGTACGCCACGGCTGTAGGTCGGATTGAGGGTGGCAAACCCGCCCCACAGCTTCTGGCTGTGTGTGATCCCCAGCGATACGCTGGTGAGCTTGCGGCTGCTGCTTTCCAACCGGGCGTCGTTCAAGTAGTTGCGGTTGATGCGGTGCGTCAGACCCAACGCCAGCCCGGTTTTTATCTCACTGTTGCGGAACAATACGCGCGAAACGTTGAAACGATGCGTCTGGCTGTCGCCGCTGGAGCGCCAATCGAAGCCCTGATTGTTGATGGTCGACAGATAGTCGCTGTAGGAATAGTTGTAATCTGCCAGCCAGTAGCCGTAAGGCAGGCTGACACCTGCTTGCACGCTGCGGGCGTTGTGGTCGTTGGCAAAATCGCTGCTGCGTGCGCCAGAAACAAACCACTGATCTGCCAGCCCCAGCAGGTTATTGCCGGTCAACGAGCCGTTGATCTGCCCGGTGCCGGTGCTTTTCTGCCCGCTGTTATCGAACCCCAACCCCAGCATGACCGGGAACTCAGGAGTAGCGGTTAGGTTCACCACTGAATAACCCGGCTGGCTGCCGGGCAGGATTTCAATCTGTACCGGTTGCTGACGCAGGCGGTTAATTTGCTCCATGCCCTGTTCGACATCACGGAGGTTGAGGATAGTGCCTACCAGACCGGGAAACGCCATCTTCAGCATCCGGTCATCACGTTTATCCAACTGGATTTTCTCCAGTTGGCCCTCCAACACCAGCAGTTTCAGCTCCCCGTGAGATAAATCTTGCTCGGTAAGGAACGCGCGACTGGTGATGTAACCGCGAGCGATATACCAGTCGGAGACCTGTTGTACCAACGTCTGGATCTGCGCCAGATTCAGGCAGCGCTGGAGATAAGGCTGCGTGAGCGTTTGCCGCGCGCTGGCAGGCAGGTGAAGGGCCCCATCAAGGCGGATGGTATTAATGGCGAAACAGGGGCCAGCGTTAGCCGCAACAGGCGGGGCGTCCGGGCGCGTGGGGGTCAGGCTGCGTTGCAGTTGCTGGCGCTGTTGCTGGTTTTGCTGCAGCAGATCACGCTGTTGCTGTTGGATAGTATCGCGATCGGCGGGGCTGAGAAACGCGGCGGTAGCCGGAAAAACCCCTGCCGCCGATACCACTATCGCTACTAATGCCGTGTACCGCCACGGGCGCGTCCTGCATCCCAACATGTGTGATCCCTGAATATATTAATGTAAAGAAATGTATTATTTTGCGCGGGGGATTATCTTGCCACACTGAATGAAAAGCAAGCAGATGGACGTTAATTTGATGTTTTATTGAACGAAATACATTACAACTGATTCAGCGTGTTTATGCCGTCACTTTGGGAAAAATAGATGATCTGCCTACAGGATAGAGAGATTGATGTTATGCAGGTTTAGATTCAGATAAACACGTTTTATATAAATCCTGTGGGTATCTCTTGAATGCTTGCCAACGCCTCAATCAACCCCTGAACTGCCTGCAACCCTAAACTGCCGATACGGTCTAAAAGCATACCAAGAAAATACCACAATAATGACAATGAGCGTATCAGGCGCTGCGGTATACCGGTACAAGGCGGAGAGTGTCAGTTAGGCTGTCCCATATCTGTACCTCTGAGGTTGCAATACGCATCCCTTTTTTTCTGAGCACCGCCACGTCTGCTGCGATCCGCTGCATACCGAACCAAAACAGACCATCCAGCGCCGTTACCGCCAGCCCGTTCTCCAGCGCTCGTTTAAGCCGCTCACGCGGCATTTTAATTTCTTTGGCAATCTCCCGGTAAGGCGCAGCGGTATCGCCTGAAGATCCTTCCCGGAAAATACGGGTTGATAGACGGTATTGAAATTCATCCGGTACTTTACTCAAATCAGACTTCACGCTGTAAACACAACCAAAACGCCTGCCGTTAAACACGGCGCTTTTCCGACTGAGTTGCAGTTCATCACGCAGATCGGCAATCAGTTGCGGGGCTCGCACCAACAGCAAACGAAAGGGCAGCTCAAAGCTGGTGACGTAGTCCACATTCAGCAATGCGATACGCAAACGCTCGGCACTTCCAGCCCTTACCCGACGGCATTCTTCGATGACTTCAGCCCATTGCTGAGAAAGACGCGGTGCTTCATTAACGTCCGCAAAGCTGTATTTTTCAATCTGGTAATCAATACGTTCGACCATGCTGGGTTCCTTTCCACTCTTTGTTGCTGACTTTATCAACGGTCAACCAAAAGCGGAAATCAATTTACCCAGCACAACCTCATCCTGCCTGACGAACGTCGTCAGCCCTGGACGGTATGAGTCTCCACCCTGCATCACTCCAACCGGTCGTCTATTTTCTCAAAATTGACCGCACCGCACACAGATTCACCTTCCGGCAACGCCAGCCTTGCGCAGAAATCTATTTCGGTCATGGCCGTCAAAGCCCATTTGACCTCATCAAGGGTATCTTCACGTTGCGGCAACACAGAAAGGCAACCCGGATAGCGGTAAACTTTCTGTTCGACATCATTAGCCACTTTATTAATTCATTACATTTTTACAGCCTATAAGCTGTTTTATTGTTTCACAGCTTATTTGATGTATTTTGTATTTACAGCTTATAGGGTGTATTGTTTAAAAACAGCCTATAGTATGTATAAGCGTCTAAACAATGGTAAGTGCCTTATGAATACTGTTTATCCGTTGAAAACCTTGAATCAGTTGCGTCCATTGCTGATTGGCTTTCGCAAGGCGAATGGACTGACGCAAAAAGAAGTGTCTGAAAGGTTAGGCGTCACACAGCAAACCTATGCCCGTCTGGAGGCAAACCCTGCAAGCGCCAGTATTGAGCGCTTGTTTAAGGTGCTTACTTTACTGGGGGTTGAAGTGGTGCTCTCTTCTGAACCAAGAGGGTTCTTACCTGCGTCATCTTCAACAATGAAAGGGGCAGAAAAACCAATAGATTCCCCTGCCCGACGGGAAAAATGGTGATGATATGCGTCGTACACAACAGCGTTTAGCGATATGGATGAATGGGATCCAGGTTGGATTCTGGGAAAAGGTCAGAGGCGAAGATCGGCTGCAATACCTCCCGGAATGGATTGCTGATGAACAGGGCAGACCTTTATCGCTCTCTTTGCTTTTCACTCCCGGCAATCAGCTTTGGCGCGGCAACGTGGTACGCGACTATTTTGATAATTTATTGCCTGACAGCGAAGGTATTCGCAGGCGTTTAGCCATGCGTTACCAGGCAGCAAGCCTTGAGCCTTTTGATCTGTTGGCTGAGTTGGGAAGAGACTGTGTTGGTGCGATACAGTTACTGAATGTTGATGAAGAACCCACAGATTTATTCTCCATAAACTATCGTCCGCTTTCTGATGCAGAGATCGCCACAAGATTGCGTAATACCACGGCAGCTTTGTTACCTGGTCGGCAGGATGATACTGACGATTTGCGCTTATCAATTGCCGGAGCACAAGAAAAAACGGCTTTACTGCGGCATGAAGAACAATGGTGTTTGCCAGAAGGTAGCACCCCAACGACGCATATTTTCAAGTTACCACTCGGGCTGGTTGGTAATATGAAAGCGAATATGAGTACGTCGGTTGAAAATGAATGGCTATGTTCTTGGATCCTTGAGGAGTTTGGGCTCCCCGTGGCAAAAACGCAGGTTGCGCAGTTTGAAGAGCAGAAGGCATTGATTGTTGAGCGTTTTGATAGGAGATGGTCGGGCGATCGGCAATGGATCGTTCGCTTGCCACAAGAGGATATGTGTCAGGCTCTGGGGATTTCTCCACTACGAAAATACCAGTCTGATGGTGGGCTGGGTATTGCCGATATTATGGCCATACTGAGTCATTCAGACCAGGCTGAACGGGACAAGGCGTTGTTCTTTATGGCGCAAATTATTTTCTGGCTGATAGCGGCCACAGATGGGCATGCCAAAAATTTCAGTATCGCTATTGAGCCACAAGGTCGTTATCACCTTACGCCTCTGTATGATGTTTTATCGGCATGGCCAGTCATTGGCCCTGGCAATAACCAGATTTCTTGGCAGAAGTGCAAACTGGCAATGGCAGTCCGTGGTAGCAGTAATTATTACCAGTTGTACAGAATTCAACGGCGGCATTGGATCAAGCAGGGGGAATTAACCGGTCTGGGCAGACGGCAGGTTGAATCAATGATGGATGAAATCATATCCAGAACACCTGTGGTTATTGAACGTGTATCTGCGTTGCTGCCAGAGTCGTTTCCACCAGAGCTTGCGGAATGTGTTTTTGATGGTATGCGGCAGCAGTGTGGTCGGTTACAGGAACTGCATCATAAATAAGAGGAGCCATTTGTCCTCCAGGCAGGGCAGTCATAAAACGGTGAGTGAGCAAGGCAAGCGATCATAACGTTTCCCCCACTTCTTCCCCCACCTTGTTTCGGTGCGGTAACGGTGTGATGTGCTCACCGTCGAATGAGAACAAGCCGTCTTTTTCCAGCTTGTCCAGCCAACGGGCAAACTTCTTGGACACATCAAATCCCATCGCTTTCATATCGTCCCTAACCAGGGCGCGGGTGCAGCTATCTCTAAGGCTGAAGTGGGTCCGTGCTGCGGCGTCACTTTCACAAGTAAAAGTGACGCCGCGCACCAAACGCAGCAGTTCCGGTGCTAGCAGATGCCTTTCGGCATAGAAGAGCGTAGCCAGCGGCGTTTATTAGACATTAGAGATTTTGGGTATAGATAACCTGGCTTGCAGCGGGGCAACCCTGATTAACGATGTGAAGACAGCGGCGCTTTAGCAGACCTACGGTGTACATCTTAGTATATGTCGATAAAAATTATTTTTTTAAACATATGGCCCTAACATGTTTACAACATCGACACGTTCTGGCTATGTGTCGATGAAATGTGATTTTTTAAACATGATGACGTGACATGTCCATGGCATCGACATAAAAACGTGCAGGACAACCTTATCGATAAACAAAAAGCATTGATTAAAGGTAAGCGTCAACCCAGCCTTTACCAGGTTGCACCCGTGGCGTATGGTGACCAACCTCCGGCCCGATATCCGAAGAGGGAGTAGATATCGGGCCGAAGGTTGGCGGATGACAGGGTATTAAACTGCAGATTCGATTAATGGCTCATGTTGACCGGATGCTGCCTGTTTGGTAGGTAAGGTGGAGTTATCGGCAGGGAATGCTACTGCCGGAGCGTTAGGTTCTACATCAGAGCTCACCGTTGTATGTTGTGGCAATGCCGCCGTAAGCGCATTTAATGAACCACCAGAGAGCCCCACTTCTTGCAGTAGGGAATCCAGAATAGGTGCATGTGCCCGATATGATAGTGCGGCAGATAAAGCCTGCTCAGCAAGATTCCCGCTTGCAACAGAACCGCCAGTTCCAGATGCATTAGTTGCTGCAGCCCGATTCAAGCCATCCACCTGAATGATTTTGATCCCTTCAATCGCCTTCATCGGTTCTACCGATTTCTCGATAACGGCAGGCAGAGCCTGCAAGAGTGCCAGTTTAAATTTGAGGCTGGTTTGATCGCTGGACAGCATATTAACTGCATCGTTAAGTGCGCGTTGCGCTTCTGCTTCTGCCAGCCCCTTTCTACGTGTGGCCTCAGCCAGTTCGATAATGGCTGCTGCCTGCAGTTCTGCTGCTTCTTTCTCAGCCCGCGCATTCAACGTTAACTGGACTGCTTTGGTCTCTGCTTCTTGGCTGGCAACGATCAAGGCAACTTGTTTTGCACGATCGGCTTCGGCAGTTTCGCGTGTAGTCACTACGTTTTGCTCGGCTTTAACTGCTTCAGATAGTGCATTGTTCGCCTGTGCTTGCGCCTGTGATTGCTGCTCGGATTTTGCGGCTATGGCAATCGCTTTATCCTGCTGTGCGATTTCAGTGACGCGAGTTTGTTCAATCTCTTTGACCTGGATTTCACGGTTAGCTTCAACTTCGCGGGTTTTGAGCACCTGCTTACTTTCGATCTCAGCTTCCTGAATCTGACGCTCGGCCATAATTCTGCTTTGTTCGGCTTCACGACGTCGTTCTGCTTCAAATGTCGCGATTTTTGAATTTTGCTCCGCCGTGCGGGTTTTGATCTGTTGTTCCTGCTCTAAAGACATGAAGGATTCTTGCTGTTCGATTTCCAGCTTACGCGAAAGTGCATCACGGTTTTTTTCACGAACTGCCACTTCAACATCCTGTTCAACTTCGTTGCGCTCCCGGCGGCGACGTTCTGTTTCCTGCGTAAGCTTGGTTAACCCTTCGGCGTCAAAAGCATTATTAGGATCGAAGTATTCTTTTGATGTCTGGTTAAAGTTAGTCAAGGAGACGCTTTCCAGTTCCAGACCATTCTTGGTCAAATCTTCGGCAACGGTATTTTGAACGCCTTGGACAAATTTTTCCCTAGTATCCTGTAGATCCTGCATAGTCATCTGGGATGCTGTAGAACGCAGCGCATCAACAAACTTATCTTCCACCAGAATACGTAAATCTTCAGGTGATAAAGTACGCTGCCCAAGTGTTTGTGCTGCTGTTGAAATACCTTCAACGGTCGGTTTTACACGTACGAAAAAAGCCACGACAACATCCACACGCATACGATCTTTGGTAATCAGGCTATCCCGCAAAGAGCGACTGACTTCCAGCTTTAACGTATTCATATTGATCAGAATGATTTCATGGAAAACGGGGAGGACAAGAGAACCACCGCTCAGTACCACCTTTAATCCACCAAGCCCCGTTCTGACAAAGGATTGCTCTGCAGATGCCTTCTTATATAGCCGGGAAAATATTAGGCCGATGATAAATAAGACAACCAGAGCTGAGCCAGCAATGCTAGCAAAAAAAGATAAACTATCCATGTTATTCAATGCACCCATAATTAATCCTTAATTTAATTAAATATTCTCAATGTAATGTTATAAATGCTCTGGCCATGGGTTTTTCATCCCTTGGAACAGAGAAGAGGAAAGTCGTGCAGTTATCAGGATTTTATCTCCTGCTAAGAATGTTTCATCTTCCTTTTCAGGCTGCACGAGCAGATAGTGAGTCTGATTAAATTTATCCACCAGCCTGCACTGAGCAGGGGAGTTGGTGCTGGCCGTCCCTCCCACGATAACGGCCATGCATCCAATAAAAAGATCTTCAGATATGGCACTGGTTTCATTCGGCGGAATAATTTTTGCGAGCAACCCACTGGCTTTTTTCACCATAAAAATGGTGAACACAATAGAAGGGAGCGCAACAAGGCTACCTGGGAGTAGTGAGTGTGCTACGGTCAGACTTAACCATTGAATAACAAAGCCAGCGATTGCAAAACAGGATAAAAAAAGAACGGACAGAATAAGGAAAGGGACTCTTCCTCTATTCAACCAGTCAAGCCCTTGTGCAAAAATGGAATCACTAGCATCAATATCTGATGGGAAAAGAGCATCTACATGAGCGAAAAGACTCATGCCACAGATAATGGCCAGTATTTCAACTAATCCAATCACAAAAACAAGCGCAAAACTGACGAGAAAAATGACATTCTCAGGCATCAGGAAAAACATTGCCTACTCCTTTACTCGAAAAATTAACAGTGATGCAATATTGCGTGTCTTGGGCTATCAGCGGCTGGTTGGCACCATCCCGCATAGTGTATCAATGATAGCGACGAGGTTATCAGCTATACGACTCATGAATAAACCTGACCAAGCCAGAATAAAACGAAGAGATTACCATGTGGGCAGTGAGGATAACATAAGCATAATTATTTTGGGTTCAGATAATAGGCGCTTGTCAGCTTAAAGCAGGCGAAGAGGCTGAGGCAACAGGCTTGGGTCACAAGCACGCGACGAGTAGCACAGGCAGATAATAGAATTATGGATGGGCTCTCAAACTCCTGTGCAGCCTGTTGCCATACCATTCAGTATTCCAGCTACCGGTCAAGTATTGAGTCGAAGCCATCGGCCCACTGACGTTAACCTGGGTGTTGCTGACAAACAGTACACCACTCGGGTTGACCAGAAATACGCGATCATCGGTGTTCAGTTTCCCTGTCACTTTGGAACCTTCGGTTCAGCGCAATCGAGTTGCTGTTAGGCTAACCTTGTTACCTTCGGTAATATTAAAACTCTGCCACTCGGTTGCCAGTTTGTCGTTGCTTTGCTTGCTGGTGATTTAGTTTAACGCTTTAGTGCTATCTATGATTTATTGTTGTTATTATAAAGTGAAAAATAACTGGGGACTAATTTCTCATGCTATAAAAATCACATAAATAAAACTATCCCTCACGCCGTTAAATAAACCTGATTGAAAATTTATAAGCAAACTCTTTGCATTCGCTGGGTTGATGACTACTATTGATAATCATCATATTCATATCTTAATTTGTTGATAAACTTTCTCGCTATCTGAGTCAAAGGGAAGCGCTGAGAGTAAATAAAACTATAGTCAATATCGGGTAATGTCTCTTTTATCAATATAGGGTGTAAATCTTTATTGAAATAGGGGACCTTGAGCATCTCTTTGGCACCCACGGTAAGATAATTTTCATTTAATACCATCTGCAATGCCATGATCATGGTGTTGGAGCGTACCACGGTCGTAGGTCTTTCGTGAGCGTCAAAGAAAAGTTTCGAGTTTAGCTTGTCATAATAACCAATTTTTGATGAAGGCAGACACCAGTTGGCATACTTAAGATCCTCCAGTGAGGTAGAGTGTGCCAGTGGATGTTTCTTGTTGGTGAAAATATGCGCCGATGTCTTAAAAAATGGCTCTATAGTGATATCACTAAGCGTAAAATCTGCAGATATGGCATCGATAATAAAATCCAACTCGCCTTCACGCAAGGCGGGAAGCAGCTCTGATACCTGTCCCTCGGTGATATAGATTTTTACATTAGGATAACGCTGCTGAAATCTCTGTATGGAGGATGACAGGATCGTGAAGGGCAATAATGATGAACATCCCAATGTTACAGCACCTTGCGATTCCCCATTGATGATTTCGATCTCATTAACGGCTCGTTCCAGTTCTTTCATGATGAGTTGCGCACGGCTCTCGAAAATCCGGCCCATCTCCGTGAGGACAATGCCGCGGCTGCCCCGAATAAATAATGGGCTGCCTAATGTTTTCTCGAGTTCTTTTATCGCTCTCGTGACACCGGGTTGAGTTTGCTTGAGTTCAATCGCTGCTGCACGAATGCTGCCACATTCGATTATCTTTAGAAAAATATTGATCTGGTGAATTTTGGGTAAGCGTGTCACGAGAAATCTATCCATTTTTATTATATTCCATCTACAACATATTAAAATTAATAAGAAAATTTTCTGATATTTTTTATAGGTGTCAATTAACCTGGTTTTAATTGGGCTTTCTGGAGTGTTTACTCCACTTTGATTAAAGTGAGTTGCATAAAAACATGATGGGATACACTATCTTGATTAAAATGTTATCTCATGTGGCCAAATAGTCAGCTTTGCTTTCAAAAGGGAATAAACAGCGGGTGAAGAGTCCTAATTCCCAATTTACTCATTGCCGAGCGTTTATAATGACTAATGGTTTTGTAATTAAGAGAAAGCTCTTTTGCCACTTGCGAAATGCTTTTTCCATGCAGTAATTTTTTGAGTATTGTTAATTCGCGTGCAGAGAGCACGCAAGTTACGTTGGCTACTGGTTTGTTTAATGCTTTTTCTGGTTTGCCCATTTTTGATAGTTCACACTTTATTTTTTCAATAGGCACATTAATTTCCAGAATGGTACCAATATTCTCTAGCCCTTTCAGATGGCGTTTTAATGCCCCGATGCACTTATTATCTGTAAAAATAATTATTTTACTATCAGGATGATGTAGAGGAATACGACGACTCAGTACATCCAGTAGCTCAACGGCATTGTAATAAAGACTGCTTAATGTCAGGATGATAATATCCAGGCTAGTATTCATGACTAACACATCTTCAGCTTGCTCAAGGCTGCTGACGTTGACTATCATGTTATTTTTCGAGTCGGGATAGTGGGAGTTTAATAAACCCATCATTCCAACGCGAGTAAATTCACAAGGGCACTGCAGTAATATTTTTATACTTTCCATGTTTTTCATTCCTTATATTCACGAGCATATTGAGCTGTGAATTGGTGGTTTTGCCCACCTGTAATAGGCTGCCTCTCTGACGTGTGTCTAACCAATTTTTATTATGCATGTGTTTTAGAGCAATAATGAAATTTATGGTGTCTGAGATCATTCCTGTTTTTGTATGGGGAAAAATTCTACGGAGGGAAAAAGTTACTTCCCTCTAGTGATGTAAATGCACTATAGGATTTATCTCGGGTAGTGGGAAGATGATATTTTGTTTTGTGTGATGCAAAAAAAGCATTTATTGGTTAAATTCATTATTAAACAGAGTGATAAAAAAATAATTTCAATTAAAATTGGGGGGATTTACATGAAATCACTAAATTTGGTAAGAAAACAGCATTTTTACGCGCGCTGTAAATCCCGGTAGCTGAGAGAAGTATTTAACGTTCTTTTGCGGTACTTCACCGCTTAATGGCACACTGTAATGCAGACTATTTACGGGAAATACTAAGCCAGATAATCTCCAGACCTATCAATAGAATAAATTAGCCGTGTTTGATAAAACCAACATATTTCTTCACTATTCATCAGTGTTGCTGGTGGTTATACCCTTCATACTTCAAGTTGCTTGGGTGTTGGCTGCCTTCGTTCACCCTAGTCACATAGTTTATCTATGCTCCTAGGGCCTCTCTCAGTTGCCGCCTACAAGCAACTCGAATTATTTTGGGTATAGTTGGGGCTGCCATAGCACCGCGATCAATGGTGAGGCTCTACGGGAAGCGATAGGCGCATATTTCATGTGTGAACAGTACTCAAATTAAAGCCTGCGCTTTTCAGCCGCTTCTGTAGAGCTGATGTTTAAATTACCTGCCGCAATAGTTCTGAATTGCGCGTGCCTGAGCCGGTCAGTTTATTTTCTGAATCACCTGCTTGCCGCATTCCAGGCGAATTTCGCTGATCAAATGTTTGGCTAGCGGGGTCAAAGACGCATCTTGACGATAGAGTAGGCTGTATTGGCCATGAGGGAATTTTTCTTTCACAGGGATGATGCAAAATCGATCTTTCATATAATCGATATCGAGCATCGCCAGCGGAGCAATCACCAGATAATCCGCCTCCAGCACCAGTCGTTCACCGACAGTAAAGGAATCCCCCTTCAATATCATGTTTTCAGGCCCCTTCCCTGAGGGAAAAAGGATCGCTTCAAGATGGCTGTAATACCCGGCATCGGCTACGGGGAGATACCACTTGGCGTTGCGTAATTCTTCGAGTGAAGTGCAGTGCGCCAGGGGGTGCCCTTTCCTGGCAATAACGCCAAATGGGCAAGTCATCAAGGGCTCTTCGATAAATTCGCCCAAAGATATCTCTTCGGAAATGATGCCGATAAAAAAGTCCAGTCTACCCACGCGCAGCGAGGGTAATAGCTCAGACTGTTGCCCCTCAAAAAGAGAAATTTGAGCTTTGGGATAGGTTTTATTAATGCGCTGCATAACACTAGGAATAATCCTCAGTGTCTTGAGATGTGAACACCCGAATGAAACGGTTCCATGCTGTGATTGATTAATTTGTTTTATTTCGTTTACAGCACGCTCCAACTCATATAGCACCAACTTCATCCGTTTTTCGAAGATCCTTCCGGCATCAGTCAGGATTATACCGCGGGATCCTCTGACCATTAGCGTTGCGCCGAGCGTTGCTTCGAGCTCCTGGAGAGTACGCGTTATACCAGGTTGTGTCTGGTTCAGGGCTTTAGCGGCAGCCCGGATGCTGCCGTGCAGAATAATGGCTTCGAAGACTCTCAGATGATTTATCTTGGGTAGGTATGGCATAAGGCACCTTCCGCATCGTTTAAGAAGAAAACAATGAAGCATCCATGCGCCCACGCCCCGCTAAAAACGGGGGAATATGCCAAAAGTATAGCAGGGAGTTGTTTGATCGGAGGATTTGCCTGCGGCGAAAAAGCCCTTAATTCATACACTCCCCTTCCAACGCCGCAAATGCACCGCGAATCTCTTCCTCGGGCAAGTCGACCCCAATAAATACCAGCGTGCTTTGGCGCGGTTCGTCCGGTAACCATTCGCGATCCCAATCGGCGTTATACAAGCGCTGTACGCCCTGGAACAGTAAGCGACGTGATTCATCTTTAATCGACAATATACCTTTATAGCGCAGCAGGTTATCAGCGAATTTCAGCAGCAAACTTTCCATCACAGCGGAAATTTGCATCAGTTCCAGTGGTTGGTCGTGATACACCACAATCGACCGGATATTATTCTGTGGCTGCGGGATACGCCGAAACAGCGGTGCCGGAGGAGCCACGTTCAGGCGATCGTTAAGCACAAAACCTTCAATATCGAATAAGACAGCCAGATCGATATCACCCTGGGTGACGTTATAAATCGGTGCGCGGGCGTTCATTAACTGCAAACGCTGGATCAGTGCTTCGTTGTTGGGGGCAACATCGGTTTTGGTCAGCAAAATGCGGTCGGCATAGCCTACCTGTGCCTGCGAGATGGTGAACTGGTTCAGTTGCTGCTCGGCATGCACCGCATCTACCAGCGTGATGATGCCATCCAGCAGAAAACGTTCGCAGATGACGTCGTGCGAGAAGAAAGTCTGGGTAATCGGGCCGGGGTCGGCCATGCCGGTACATTCGATGATCAGCCGGTCAAACTCCAGTTGGCCTTGATCAAGCGCATCCAGCAAGTCCAGCAGCGCATCCGCCAGCTCGTTGGATTTGCTGCAACAGATGCAGCCGTTGCTGAGGGTGGTGATGCGGCTGGCGCGATCGCCAATCAGGGCGTTGTCGATCGGCACTTCACCGAATTCGTTTTCGATGACGGCAATCTTGTAACCGTGGTTTTCGTTCAGAATGTGGCGCAGCAGAGTGGTTTTACCCGCGCCCAAAAAGCCCGTCAGGATGGTGACTGCGATGGGTTTCATCTTTTGTCCTTATTGATGTTCACTAACAGCAGCGCATGCCACCTTTGCCATTGCCACCGTAGCGGGCCTCCTGGCGTTCACGGAAGAACTCTTTATAAGTCATCATCGGTTTATCCGGATGATTGTCTTGCATGTGCTGGACATAGGTATCGTAGTCAGGCACGCCCACTAACATGCGTGCTGCCTGCCCGAGATATTTACCTGCCTGGCCAAGGTTGCCGAACATGGTTCTTCTCCAAAGAAAAATACCCTATACCCTTCGTCTTTCAAACCACAGCGTTGTTGACTGCGTTCGTGAACCCCAGTCACTGACCTGAGTCAGCTCCTGGGGATTAACGATCTTGTCGCCTAGCTGTGGCTTGAAATCCATTGGGTATTAATTAGCTTTCATTATGCAGGGTATCTATTAAATCACCATCAGTGGTGCGACGAAACTTTGACGCCACCCTCAGGAACCGGCACGTATGGCGTTTCCTGATCGGTACGTTGCGGGTTTTTGTACGCTGCCATGGCGGTTTTGATGCCAAAGAAGATGATGCTGTAGACCACCAGCAGGAACAGAATGCTCAAACCGGCGTTGGTGTAGTTGTTCACCACGATATGGTTCATGTTGGCAATCTGCTGGGCGGTCAGTTCAGTACCACCTTCGGCGATTTTGTTTTTGTACAGGCTGGCCTGGAAGAAGAAGCCTTCCAACTGCGGGTTGTCGCTGAACAGCTTCAGACCCAGCGCGTAGGTAGTACAGATCAGCAGCCAAACGGCTGGGATCACGGTCACCCAGATGTACTTGGTGCGCTTCATCTTGATCAATACCACAGTGCTCAGGACCAGCGCTACGGCAGCCAACATCTGGTTGGAGATGCCGAACAGCGGCCACAGGCTTTTAACGCCGCCGAGCGGATCGACCACGCCTTGATACAGCAGGTAACCCCACAAGCCAACGCAGCCCGCAGTACCGGCAATACCAGCCACCAGCGAATCGGTTTTCTTCAGGAACGGGACGAAGTTACCCAACAAGTCTTGCAGCATAAAGCGGCCGGAACGGGTGCCCGCATCCAGAGCGGTCAGGATGAACAGCGCTTCGAACAGAATACCGAAGTGATACCAGAAGCCCATATTCGCACCAGGGATGACCTGGTGGAACACGTGAGCGATACCGACTGCCAGAGTGGGTGCGCCACCGGCACGGTTCAGTACCGAAGGTTCGCCGATGTCTTTGGCGGTTTGCAGGATCTGCTCTGGGGTAATCACAAAGCCCCAGGAACTGACGGTAGCCGCTGCATGGGCGGTTACGTCACGCAGAGAGGCCATGATCATTGGCGCATCTTCGGTCCCCAAGCGGTGCAGGTCTGGCATGGTGATGCCGAGCGCAGCCGGTGGAGTGTTCATGGCAAAGTACAGGCCAGGCTCGATGATTGAAGCCGCTACCAGCGCCATGATCGCGACGAAGGACTCCATCAGCATCGCGCCGTAACCAATGAAACGCGCATGGGTTTCGCTGGCCAGCAGCTTAGGTGTGGTACCGGAAGCGATCAGCGCGTGGAAGCCAGAAACGGCGCCGCAGGCAATGGTAATAAACAGGAACGGGAACAGGGTGCCTTTCCACACCGGGCCAGTGCCGTCAATGAACTGCGTCACCGCAGGCATTTTCAGCTCAGGGTTGAGGATCACGATACCGATCGCCAGCCCGACGATCACGCCGATTTTCAGGAAGGTCGCCAGATAATCACGCGGCGCCAGGATCAGCCACACCGGCAGCAGGGCAGAAATAAAGGCATAACCAATCAGCGTATAGGTGATGGTGGTGTCTTTAAAGGTCAGCGCCGGGCCCCAGTATGGGTCTTGGGCGATCACGCCGCCGAACCAGATGGAGGCGATCAACAGCACGATACCGATGATCGACACTTCACCCACCTTACCAGGGCGCAGGAAGCGCATATACACGCCCATAAACAGCGCGATTGGCACGGTGGAACAGACGGTGAATACGCCCCACGGGCTTTCTGCCAGGGCTTTCACTACGATCAGCGCCAATACCGCCAGGATGATGATCATTATCAGGAAACAGCCAAACAGCGCGATGGTGCCAGGTATTGGGCCCATTTCCTTTTTGATGATCTCGCCCAAAGAAGCACCGTTACGGCGCGAGGAGATAAACAGCACCATAAAGTCCTGTACCGCCCCCGCCAACACCACGCCGCCTAGCAACCACAGCGTGCCGGGCAGGTAGCCGACCTGTGCCGCCAGCACCGGGCCAACCAGCGGGCCAGCACCGGCAATTGCCGCAAAGTGGTGGCCGAACAGCACGTTCTTGTTGGTTGGCACATAGTTGAGGCCATCGTTATTCACCACCGCCGGTGTGGCGCGGGTGGCGTCCAGTTGCATCACCTTGGTGGCGATGTAGAGGCTGTAGTAGCGATACGCCACCAGATACACCGCCACCGAAGCCACGATGATCCACAACGCACTGATGCTCTCGCCACGGCGCAATGCCACCACGCCCAGGCAGAAAGCACCCAGTATTCCTAATAATATCCATGGGATATGTTTTAAAATTCCCTCGCGTTTCATTGAGGTGTCCTTATTCCTATCTGCAAAAAATGAGTGATAAATCTGGTTATTTGTTATTGCAGGCCAACAGCGGCCTGTTGTCGGTCATAGGTGTTGTAACGTCTTCCCCCGGTGTTAAGGGGCAGGTAGAGGAACAGCCCATCATCACTAGCCTGGGGAGGGGAATACATCTGATTTTCAGTCAGTGGTTTAATACGCGGATGAACGGTTGGAATCGGAAGGTGAGCGGTTAGGTAATGTTGAGTTGGGGGCAGAGTATGCCCCATAGATGCGCTAGGCCACGCTTGGCAGGTTACGGCAACTGCACCTCATCCCAGCTTAAACCTCGGGGCTGTAATAATCGGGTATAGAGATTAACGACGTTCAGCATGACTTTTGCGGTGTTCTTTCCCTTCAGCACCTTTATGGCGACCTTTCTTGTTACGCTCTTTCTGGTTCCGCTCATCATCATTGCTGTCACTAAGCAGTGCGACCGCAACCAGAGCACCAATGCTGACAGCGACCACCCCAACGGTAGCGATCTCCTCGCCACTCATATTGGCGCAGCCAACCGTTGATAAACACAGCAAACCAATCAAAGGATTTCTCAGTGATTCGACCATGATGACCTATCCCTTTACCGCTTTAACCTTGATCACTGGAATAGCTTCTTTTGCTTCGCTGGTATAGCCCGGGAATTCTGGCATCACTTTGCCGGTATTCGTGTTTTGGTCTTCACGAATTGGAAGAAGAACTGAATGTTGCCCTGTTTATGCGTAAAGGCATTACTGGCGGAGCAACCGCGGAATCCTTTCGCTTATCTCGGGTTAGGCCGCTAGGCCACTTCCCTCTGGTGTTGTTACATCGTGTCCGCGATTCCGGTGCGTATGAAACGCTGCTTGATCTGTTATGCAAAGGGGGAGTTAGCCCGAATGTGATCATGCATAATGGATGTTTTCCCGTTACCCTAATTTTTTTCCCGGCATTAGTGAAAATACCCGCCACGCCGTATATGAGCGAGGTGCTGGAGGTGGTGGAAAAAGGCTATCCGTTTATGGAATAGCCTTGCCGTGGATATATTCTTCATACTTCAAATTTTTACCTGGTCATGAATATTTTCGTTTTTATCGGTAGCAATTCGATGAGCGAGAGGCTTTTTCAACAACACGTCAAATATAGTATGTAAAACAGTTCTTCCTCTCTGTGGGGGCTCGGTATTCAGTGATGGAGATAATCTGTGATCTGTTTTTTCTTTATTATCATTACCCATTAGCAGCGGATTCAATGAGCGAACATTGAGCTTCACGAGTGCGGAGCGTTTATGACAGCTCACCGTTTTCTCGCTAATACCTAGCTCTTTGGCTATTTGAATGACTGATTGCTCGTTCAACATCCGGTGCAGCACGGTCAATTCACGTTGTGTTAGCGTGGTCGCGGTCGGTTGAGAACACTGATACATGTCGGTATACATTAAAGCTGCATTTTGCAACTGTTGCTGTAACTGCTTCAGTGGCATTGAGATATCGATAAATGCCCAGGCACTTTTTAGGCTCGCAAGGTAGTAGCGAAACTTATTTATATAGGCAATGTTACCGATGAATAATATCCTACCGTTTAGCGGTACTTTGGATAAACGCTCACAAACCAGATTGATCAGCGAAACTGGATCATAGTCATTATCGCTTAATACAATGATGACGATATCTCCATATGTTAAATTACTGACATCTGATTCGAAATTTTCTTGGGTATTGGTTCTGTCAATAAAATTAACACTTTCAGTGAAGAACGTATTGTTAATTAACGTACCTAACCCAATGCGCGTAAAATGGCAAGCGCATTGCAGCACAATCTTTTTTTGATTCATGATGTAATCCTGAAACTCTAAGCAAATCTGATGTTTTTCCTATCAGGCTAGAGGGGTAATAATAAAATTTAACCAGTAGTATTCTGTTTTAGTGAGACGATTGCAGAAGATAAAGAGTATTACGTTCAATGCTAGCTCCACCGATGGGGGCGCACTATAAGAGCTATCCTGTGCTCTGGGGAGATGATATTTTGTTGGGTGTTATACATATATTTTTTATTTGAAAATAAACTGATAAAAAACAATTTGGTAGGGCTAATTTTGCGAGGTTGGCAAGGCGGTTAATACTGGTCGGAAATAAACCATTATATTTATAGGGGTAATAGCCCATACCCGTCGGTATGGGCTGGTGAAATAATCAGAAACGCCAGCTAAAGCCCGCGTTAACGCGGTTATCCTGATGGTTTTGCGATAGCAAACCACCATAGCCCAGTGACAGGGCTGCATTCTTGCCAACAGCGACTTCTGCGCTGGCTTTCAACACCGCGCCATCGCGGGATACCGGCACGCTGTTGATCACAAACGATGAGTTGCTGCCGCTAAACATCAACCCGGTAGCGCGATCCAACTCGCCATACTGGTGTTGCCAACCCAATTCACCACGCAGCGTGACGGCTTGTAACTGGGTATCGGCACGTAACCCCAAAGTGGAAACCGTCACGTCAGTGTGCTGCTTATCTGCACGTAGCGCGGCGGCACCTCCATTTTCAGCAATACCGTTATTCTGGAAATTGACGTAGGCCAAGTTGGCAAAGGGTTCGAGGTTAACTTGCGCAGCTTTGATGCTGTAGCCCGCCTCGGCGAACAGTTGCTGGGTGCGGGCGCTGTACTTGGCCGAAGCATTGTCTGACTGCGCGCCATAATTGATGGTGCGCGCGGTATCAATGCGGTGCCAGGTGTAGGTACTGCCAGCCCGCAATGCCAACGCATCAAACTGCTTACTGCCGTACGCCCCCAGGTGATAATTGTCGCTGTTGGCGTTAGAACCGTAGCCGCCGTCCAGCGAAGTACGGGTATAACCTGTCGCCATACCGAGCTGCCACTCTTCGGCATAGGTGGAGTCTAACCCCATCAGCACTCCGTAGGTTGATGCTTGGTAGCCGGTGGCGTTTGCATTACCGGAGGCGTGATCCCAAGCGCCTAACAGTTGTGCCCAGGCGCCGCCTTCGTTCGCTTTTATCTCAGGCGAACTGCCCAGCCCTGAGCCCTGACGCAGCCGCCCGTTCAGAGATTCGCGCAGGTAACGGCTGTCATTCATCTGGGCGGAGGCGATATCGGCATGGATTTGCCCCGACAGTTGGCGAAACGCCTGCCGAGCTTCCCAAGGTGTGCCGCTGGCAAGAATGCTTTCGTACACCGGGTTACCTGCGCCCAGCGTCTCGGCGGCGCGCGCCACGGCACGTTCGTTCTGCGTTTGTGCCACATCGGCGAAGGCGGTGGCGTTGCGCCCAACGTTCAGGGTCACCTGATTCGGTTGATAATTCAGGGTGCTGCCCAAGAACAGATAATCTGGCTGCACGCGATCAAACTGCCCGCTGATGCCTTGCTGTGCGGTCAGGATGGTGTATTGCTGGCCCAGCAGGCTGCGTACTTCGCTCTGGTTGAGCAGGTTGCCGCTGTTTTCCAGCGAGACATCCACTTCGCCGCCGTTCAGTACGGCAGTTCCTGCGCTCTGGATCAGATCGCTGCTGCCATTAGCCGCGACTTCGACGGCGTAGTGCGCGCCAGGCTGGAAGGTGAGGTCATTAGCCACCTGCAAGGTGCCAATCGAGTTACCCGGTGCGATAACCGCTCCAGACAGCGCGTTCAACGCACCGACCGTGCCGGAACCGCCGAGCAACGCGCCGTCATCGACCGTGACGGCAGAGTTGCCGTGATAGCCATTGACGATCAACGCACCACCGGCGACCTCTGTTGTGCCTGAAAAACGGTTGTTACCGGTAAGTTCGAGGATACCTGACCCCTTTTTCACGAAACTACCATTACCGGTGATGTCATTGTTCCAGGCGTCATAAGCGCTAAAGCCGCCCTGGCTGGCGTCCATGGTGACTGCAACGTTGCCGTTGAAGGCGGCGTATCCGTCGGCGGCGGCATAGAGATTGAGGCGCGCCCAGCCTGAACCGTTATCCAGCGCATGGCCGGACTCGATCTCCGTAGTGGCGAGCACCTCGCGCCGCTGTTCGGCAGTCAGATAGGGGAACCGGCTGGCGAGCAACACTTCTGCCCCTTCTGGCACCACCGGGGCGAGATCTGTTGGGCCAACAGCGGCAAGGCCGTAAGTCAGGCGATAGGTGTAGTCGGCCTTATTACGTGCCGCCTGCTGCAAGCGCTCCGCTTGGTCGGCCGCTGAACAGGCCGCCAGCGTAGTGCCGCACCCTTGTTCCAACAGTGTGCGCAGATCCGTTTGTGCCGTTGCCATCAAGCCTTGGAAATCGTTAGTGGTGGTGATTGGTCCACCCAAGATCCCCGAGATGCTTTTCCCCAGATAATCGGGGTTATTGTTGAGGATTTGCGCCATAGCGTAGGTGGTCATAATGCGCGCACCAATAACGTCCAGCGCATAGTGAGCGCCTAGCGTGACGCGGCTGTTGCCATATTCAGAGCCACGCAGGAGGAACTCCTGAAAACGTTCCGGCACCATTTCTGCAAACAGGTAGGTGCTGGCGAAGCCGAAAGCGGTATGGCCGCTGGGGAAAGAGGCATTCCCCTTGAGGGTGGGCAGGATGGATACCGCGCTGTCGGTCTGGGCTCCGAAGAAATCAAGGGCGCTGAAGCTCTCGACTCTGCCCGGCGCAACCTGCACCGGGCGTGAGTTACCTACGGTGTTACGGTTTTCCTCCGTAGGCTGGTAAGCCAGATCGTAGACGTTATACACCCCGCCTTCTGGCAGGCTGATGCCGGTGGCCTGCATCGCCGGATTGCCGTTGGTGCTGCCATTGGCGAAATAGTTTTTGGCAAAGCTCGAATCTATTTGGATCAGCGCATTCACCTGCGAGAACAGGGCCGCGAAGCTTGGGGAAAAGGTGCTGGCCTTATAGGCTGTCGCATTGATGCTGTTGTTGGCGGAGAAAATCTCATACATCTTCGGCCCCAGCGCATTAGCCACCAGCAGGCCGTTGTCCATGGAGCCGATCAGTGCCGCTATCGTATTATCCGCAATCGCCCTGGCGCGCTGGGTGGCAGAAGAGCCGTTGTTGATGGCGATCGAGGTGTCGAGGTTTTCAGTCAGGGCATTACGCCCTTCCACGCTGTTGTTAAGCTGGCTAAAGCCTGCGATCAGCTCTGTGGCGTTGATCGTACGGCCATCAACGGAATAGGCGGGGGCGACAGAAGCAATCACGGCAATAGCGATTGCAGAGCGCGCTGCATTTTTTAGCATTACTAATCTTCCCTAATAAATCTATGAATTATCGAGGCAATTTATTAGCAGCTTTTAATGACAGTTCTATGAACAGACGTTGGAGGGCGGGGTAAGAGAAAGGGGCGCTGCTGCACCCCAAGGGATTACTTCAACGCAATACGGATCACGTCGTCTGGTTCTGTGGCTTCTTTATCGCGGCTGGATGCCTGCTTCACGCTCACATACAGGGTCTGGCCATCCGGCGACAGCGCCAGGCTGTTTGGGTGCACCGGGGTTTTAAGGGTGCTTAGCAGCTTGTAGCTTTTGGCGTCGATCACGCTTACCGTGCCTGCTTTGCGATGAGTGACATACACTTCATTGCGCGCCGGATTGAACAGCACCGCCAGCGATTCTGGCAGGTCGATTTTCTGCAAGATATTGCCGCTGCGGGTATCCACCACCAACACCTGCGGCTGTTTGGAGTCGGTGATAAACGCGCGGTGCGTAGCGGGATCCAGGCTGATATTCAGGAAGAAGTGCTCTTTCGACTCATCCAGCTTTTTGCGTGACAGAATCTTGTCGGTTTTGGTGTCGATAGTCACCAACTCGCCTTCGGCATTGGTCACATACAGACGACTTGCCGCTGCATCCAACGCCAGGCCGGTGCCGAACTTGCCGGTATCGGTAATGGTGGTGCGCAGGGTCAGATCCTTACCATCGACCACCCACACCACGCTGGATTCCCCCAGGCCGGTGATATACAGGGTATCGGTAGTGGCATCGGCCACCAGTTCACGCGGGGCCAGCGGTTTGACCGTATCTGAGCGTTTGCGGGCGTCCAGCACCAGGCGGCCTTTCACTTCGCCGGTTTTGCTGTCGATGGCGGTGACCGAATTATTGACGGTATTGCCAAAGTACAGCGTGCCGGTTTGGTGATTGATGGCGGCACCAAAGGGCTTCAGGTCGTTATGAATAACTTGCGTGATATCCAGCGTTTGCGGATCAAGGCGATAAACGATCCCGCCTTTATCCAGCTTGCGGCTTTGCGAGGTAGCCAGATACAGCGCATTTTCGCTTTGGCTGTACACCATCTCATAAGCCCCTTTGCCGATCGGCTTACGCAGTAACTCCGGCTCTGCCTGCGCTCGCAGCGTGGTGGCAAACATCAGGGTGGTGAGGAGTAACAGAGGATAAACCGCGCGTCCGCTAAACCGGCGGCCCATTGTCATTACAGCATTCATACAAGCTCCATTTCATCAAAGTACAGATCGCCGCGGGGCAGAAGCTCAGCGGCCAAATTCAGGCTCAGCATTGAATCAAAGATAAAACTCGATCGGTCACGGCGTTGCATGCCGATCTTCTTATTTGGTAATGATAATCATTATTGATAAAGAAAGGGAGCGTTTTTAATCTTGTAGAGGGATACAGCCTAATATTCGCCTTGTTCGATGGTCTCCACCAGCGCCTGGGCGGCGGCAGAAAGCTGGTGCTGTGCCAGCCGGATCAACCCCACTCGTTTTTCGATCTGCGGGGCGATTAAAGGCACGCACTGCGCCCCCAATTCCCCCATCTGTTTCACGCACAGGGCGGGAACTGCGCTGACACCCAGGCCGCTGGCCACCATGCGGCCTACGGTGACCAACTGGTGACTTTCAAATGCCACCTCCAACTTTTTGCCACTGCGCAGTAACTCCTGCTCCAGCAGCAACCGCACCGCCGAAGGGCGTTGCAGGGCAATAAAGTCCATGGTCAGCAATTCCCGCCAGGTGACGTGGTCTTTGCTGGCCAATGGCGAATCCTTGGGCACGATGGCAACAAAACGATCGGTACACAAAGGGGTGAAATGCAGGGTGTCGCTGGGTTCGGGCTCAAAGGCGATGCCCATCTCTACGCGCCCTTCGCGGATCATCTCGAAAACCTGCTCGTTAATCACGTCGTGAACGGCCACGTTGATACCGGCATAGCGATCGCGGAACACCTTAAGCAGTGGCGGGAGTTGGTTGGCGGCGAAAGAGGGCATAGCGGCAATCGAGACTTTACCTCGTTGCAGGGTAAAACGCTGCCGCAGCGTTTCTTCGGCGTTATCCCAGTCGGCCAGCAGCTGCCGAGCGATGGGGAACAGCGTCGCGCCTTCCGGGGTTAGCGTCACGCGCCGCGTAGTGCGTAACAGCAGCGGCCCGCCAAGCGTCTCTTCTAGCGCGCGAATCGCCAGGCTTAACGCCGGTTGCGAAAGATTCAGCTGTTCGCTCGCCTGGGCAAAGTTAAGAGTGTGAGCTACCGCTAAAAACGCACGTAACTGCTTGACGCTCATTTTCATTATCACGCTCATTAACTCATTGTTAAACATTGATTAACATTATATTAATAAAAATTCTAAATCAATGGAGCATAAAAACAAAATTAACAAATCATTGTTGTGCGCTGATGATGCCTGCGCACGGGGAAAGCATATCGCTTTCGCCACACCATTCTCAGAGGCAAGCGTATGGCAGGGCTGGATAAACGCGTCAGTAGCTATCAGGAAGCGCTGGATGGCCTGACGGATAACATGACTGTGCTGGCAGGGGGCTTTGGCCTGTGCGGTATTGCAGAAAACCTGATCGACGAAATCCGCCGCCGTGGCGTGCGGGAACTGACGGTGGTTTCGAATAATTGCGGTGTCGATGGCTTTGGCCTCGGCCTGCTGCTGGAGAACCGGCAGATCCGCAAGATCATTGCTTCCTACGTGGGTGAAAACGCGTTGTTCGAGCAGTTGGCGCTCAACGGTGAGTTGGAGGTGGAACTGACCCCACAAGGTACGCTGGCGGAGAAGGTGCGCGCAGGCGGCGCAGGGATCCCGGCATTTTTCACCGCCACCGGCTACGGCACGCCGATCGCCGAGGGCAAAGAGGTGCGTGAATTCAATCAGCGCCCCTACATTCTTGAGCAAGCGATTACCGGCGATTTCGCCATCATCAAAGGCTGGAAGGCCGATCACTACGGCAACGTCATCTATCGCCATACGGCACAGAACTTCAACCCGCTGATGGCCACCGCCGCGCGCATCACGGTGGTGGAAGTGGAAGAGATCGTGGCCCCCGGTGAGCTGGATCCGGCCGCGATCCACACCCCCGGTATTTATGTCGATCGCCTGATCCAGGGCACTTTCGAAAAGCGCATAGAACAGCGCACCCTTCGTTCCTGAGGAGAACCCGATGCTTACCCGTGAACAAATGGCGCAACGCGTAGCGCAAGAGCTGCGTGATGGTGACTACGTCAACCTGGGGATCGGCATCCCGACGCTGGTGGCCAACTATGTCCCGCAGGGGATGGATGTGATGTTGCAGTCCGAAAACGGGCTGTTGGGCATGGGGGAGTTCCCCACCGAGGCGGAGCTGGATGCTGACATGATCAACGCCGGCAAACAGACCGTGACGGCGCGCGCTGGGGCGGCGATTTTCGACTCGGCGCAGTCTTTCGCCATGATCCGTGGCGGCCATGTGGATCTCACCGTATTGGGGGCGTTTGAAGTGGACGTGGCGGGCAATATCGCCTCATGGATGATCCCCGGCAAGCTGGTGAAAGGCATGGGTGGCGCGATGGATTTAGTGGCCGGGGCGGAAAATATCATCGTGGTAATGACCCATGCCTCAAAGGACGGCGAATCCAAGCTGCTGCCGCGCTGCACCTTGCCGCTGACCGGGGCCAATTGCATTCGCCGAGTGCTGACCGATCTGGCCTATCTGGAGATTGAAAACGGGGCGTTTGTGCTGCGTGAACGGGCACCGGGCGTCAGCGTGGCAGAGATCGTCGCCAAGACGGCCGGTGAACTGATCGTACCGGATCAGGTTCCAGAAATGCGCTTCTGATACAGGAGGTTAACATGCAGTACGTGGCTATTGTGGCGGCAACCCGCACGCCGGTAGGCCGTTTTCAAGGGGCACTCGCGCCGCTTTCGGCGGTGGATCTTGGTACGGCGGTAGTGAAGGCTTTGCTGGCCAGCAGCGGTGTGGCAGCGGAAAGCGTGGATGAAGTGATCCTCGGGCAGGTGCTGACGGCGGGCTGCGGCCAGAACCCGGCACGGCAAACGGCGCTCAACGCCGGTCTGCCTTTCGGTGTACCGGCTTTCACTCTCAATAAAGTGTGTGGTTCAGGGTTGAAGGCGGTGCATCTGGCGGCGCAGGCGATCCGCTGCGGCGACGCGCAGATCGTAATTGCAGGCGGGCAGGAGAGCATGAGCCAGGCACCTTATCTGATGAGCGGTGCGCGTGCCGGGCTGCGGTTGGGCCATGCCCAGATGATCGACAGCGTGATCCACGATGGCCTGTGGGATGCGTTCAACGATTACCACATGGGCGTCACCGCCGAAAATCTGGCACAGCGCTATGGCATCAGCCGCGCGGAACAGGATCGTTTTGCCGCACAGTCACAGCAAAAAGCCCATGCCGCACAGCAGGCTGGGCGTTTTATAGCGGAAATCACCCCGGTTCTGGTGCCGCGCGGCAAGCAGGAGCCTTTACTCATAGCGCAAGACGAGCAACCACGGGCGGGCACCACCGAAGATCTGTTGGCTCGCTTGCGCCCGGCGTTTGCTCCGCAAGGCTCGGTCACCGCCGGTAATGCCTCCTCACTCAATGATGGCGCTGCGGCGGTGTTGCTGATGAGTGCGCAAAAGGCGGCGGAGTTGCGGCTACCGGTGCTGGCGCGTATTGCCGCTTATGCGTCGGCGGGGGTTGATCCGGCGCTTATGGGGATCGGCCCGGTCGATGCGGCACGCCGCACATTGGCTAAAGCCGGTTGGGCACTGGATGAGGTCGATCTGATCGAAGCCAACGAGGCCTTTGCCGCACAGGCGCTGGCTGTAGGCAAGGAGTTGGCTTGGAACAGTGAACGGGTGAACGTCAACGGCGGAGCGATCGCGCTCGGCCACCCGATCGGCGCTTCTGGCTGCCGCATTCTGGTGACGCTACTGCATGAGATGCAGCGCCGCGCAGCCAAAAAAGGGCTGGCGATGCTGTGTATCGGCGGCGGGCAGGGGGTGGCACTGGCCGTTGAGCGTGCCTGAGCAATCTGTGGAGCCTGTACTCGAAAATAATAATTATATGAGGAGTCATTGATGAGCGTTTTAATAGCCCTGGCCGCACTGGCCGTTTTGATGCTGGCGGCCTATCGCGGCTACAGCGTGATCCTGTTTGCGCCGATCGCCGCACTGGGGGCGGTATTATTGACCGACCCTAGCGCGGTAGCCCCGACCTTTACCGGGCTGTTTATGGAGAAAATGGTCGGCTTTATCAAACTCTACTTTCCGGTATTCCTGCTGGGGGCGGTGTTTGGCAAGCTGATTGAACTCTCCGGATTCTCCCGTTCCATTGTGGCGGCGGCGATCGGCATTCTGGGCCGTCGCCACGCCATTCCGGTGATCGTCCTGGTGTGTGCGCTGCTGACCTATGGCGGGGTTTCTCTGTTCGTGGTGGCCTTTGCGGTATATCCGTTTGCGGCCGAACTGTTTCGCCAGAGCGGCATCCCGAAACGCCTGATCCCTGCAACGGTGGCGTTGGGGGCTTTTTCTTTCACCATGGACGCGTTACCGGGCACTCCGCAGATCCAGAACATCATCCCCACCAGCTTTTTTGGCACCACCGCCTGGGCAGCGCCCTGGCTTGGGCTGATAGGTTCGCTGTTTATTATCGTGGTCGGTCTGGCCTACCTTGAGCGGCAGCGCCATAAGGCGCAGCTGCGCGGTGAAGGTTATGGCACTGCGTTGCTGAACGAACCGGAAACGCCAGAAGATATCAATCTGCCCAATCCGTGGATTGCCATTATGCCGCTGATCCTGGTGGGGTTGCTGAACCTGGCTTTCACCCGCTGGATCCCGCAATGGTACGGCCCCAGCCATGAACTGCTGCTGGCCGGCCTGGCTAAGCCGATCACCGTCGAAGTGAGCAAACTCACGGCCATCTGGGCGGTGCAGGCGGCCTTGTTGAGTGGCATTGTGGTGGTACTGCTGTTTGGCTTTCGCAATATTCGTGGTCGCTTGGCCGAAGGCAGTAAAAATGCCGTGGGGGGCGCGATGCTGGCGGCGATGAATACCGCGTCGGAATACGGTTTTGGTGCGGTGATTGCGGCGTTGCCGGGATTTTTGGTGCTCTCCAAGGCGCTGGCAACCATCCCCAACCCGCTGCTGAACGAAGCCATCAGCGTCACGATATTAGCCGGTATCACCGGTTCGGCGTCCGGAGGCATGAGTATTGCGCTGGCGGCGATGTCGGATTCATTTATTGCTGCCGCCCATGCGGCGGACATTCCGTTAGAAGTACTGCATCGCGTGGCGTCAATGGCCAGCGGCGGCATGGATACTCTGCCGCACAATGGTGCGGTAATCACCCTGTTGGCGATTACCGGTTTGAGTCACCGGCAGGCCTATGGCGGGATCTTCGCCATCACCCTGATCAAGAGCGCCGCGGTGCTGTTTGTCATTGGGGTGTTCTATCTGACCGGCATTGTATAAAGGAGAATTAACATGAAATTACAGGGCAAAACGGCACTGGTTACCGGTTCAACCAGCGGTATTGGCCTTGGCCTGGCCTCTGCGCTGGCGGCGGCAGGGGCGCGCGTGATCCTTAACGGTTTTGGCGATATCGAGCGGGCGAAGGATCATATTGCCAGCATTGGTAAAACGCCGGGCTATCATGCGGCGGATCTCAGCGATCCTCTGCAGATCGGCGACATGATGGACTATGTTAACCGTGAGTTTGGCGGGGCGGATATTCTGGTTAACAATGCCGGGATCCAGCACGTTGCCAAGGTGGAGGCGTTCCCGCCAGAGAAATGGGATGCGATCCTCGCGATTAATCTTTCCTCGGTGTTCCATACCAGCCGCCTGGCATTACCCGGCATGCTGGAGCGTGGCTGGGGGCGCATTATTAATGTGGCGTCGGTACATGGCCTGGTGGCATCCAAAGAGAAGGCGGCCTATGTGGCGGCCAAACACGGCGTGATTGGCTTGACCAAGACCATTGCGTTGGAAACGGCGCGCACCGCAATCACCTGCAATGCCATCTGCCCCGGCTGGGTGCTGACACCCTTGGTGCAGCAGCAGATTGATCAACGCATTGCCGCAGGGATCGATCCACAACAGGCGCGCGATGATCTGCTGGCCGAGAAGCAGCCTTCGCAGGAATTTGTCACCCCGGAGCAACTTGGTGAATTAGCCCTGTTCCTGTGTAGCGATGCGGCTATACAGGTGCGCGGTGCGGCGTGGAATATGGACGGTGGTTGGTTGGCACAGTAATTAGCTCGGTGGCGAATATCTGGCTCAGATTTGGCACTTCTGGGCCGATATCTATACAAAGTTTACCGTGCAGCACATTTGGCGACAAAAAAGTGTGATATTTGCTCCAGTAATGTTTCACTCTTGGGGGGAAGTGCACATATAATGCGCATCCGGTCACACTTGGCCGGATTTAACACATATTAATCATAGCCAGTGCGGCCACCACTCTAATACGAAGATGAAAATGAGCATTCGCGCGTTATTAACCCTGTTTACGGCACTGGCTGCGTTTAGCCAGGCTGCCCTCGCCGTTGTATACCCTTTACCCGCTAAAGATAGTCGCTTAGTCGGGGAAAATATCCAGATTACCGTACCAGCAGACAGCAAACTGCCGTTGGAAAGCTTTGCGGCTCAGTACCAGATGGGTTTGAGCAACATGTTGGAAGCCAACCCGGGCGTGGATCCGTTCCTGCCGTTACCGGGCAGCACGCTGACCATTCCGCAGCAGTTGATTCTGCCGAGTGCACCGCGTGAAGGCATCATCATCAACAGCGCTGAAATGCGTTTGTACTATTACCCGAAAGGCACCAATACCGTGGTAGTGCTACCGATTGGTATCGGCCAGTTGGGTAAAGACACCCCAATGGACTGGGTGACCAGCGTACAGCGTAAGAAAGACGGCCCAACCTGGACGCCGACTGCCAAAATGCGTGAAGAGTATGCTGCCGAGGGGGAAATCCTGCCAGCGGTCTACCCAGCTGGCCCGGATAACCCAATGGGGTTGTACGCGCTGTACGTGGGCCGCCTGTATGCCATTCACGGCACCAATGCCAACTTTGGTATTGGCCTGCGTGTGAGCCATGGTTGCGTGCGCTTGCGTGCTGATGACATCAAATACCTGTTCGACAGCGTGCCGGTCGGCACCCGCGTGCAGTTCATCAACGAGCCGGTGAAAGCCACCGTTGAGCCGGACGGTTCCCGTTACCTGGAAGTGCATAATCCGCTGTCTTCCAGCGAAGAGGAACTGAAGTCAAAAGAGCCAGTACCAATTCTGTTCTCTGAAGCGGTTGGCAAAACGCTGATGGATCCAAGCGTTGACCAGAATGAAGTCGACGCTGCGGTTAAAGCGCGTTTGGGTATGCCAGTCCGCGTGGGCTGAGTGTTCTGATAGGCTAAAAGCGCCTGCGGGCGCTTTTTTTATGGGGTAAAGCGGGGGAAGTGCTTAGCGCCCACGCTTTGCCACCAGCGTAAATTTGTAGTCTTCGCTTTTAAAGAAATTACGGCTGAATTCAAACACCCTGCCATCGCTCAGAAAACCGGTGGAGACTTTCTCCAGAATCGGCTTCTGTGCATCAATCCCCAGCGCGTTTACTGCATCTTCGGAAGGCATCACCGGTATGATTTCCTGCTCGCTGCGGTCGATCACCAGCTTTTTCACCTGCTCGATATAGTGATACTTGGATTTTTGCATTACTTCATAACTAAGATCGGGGAACAGCGCCAGCGGCATCCAGGTTTCTTCCAGCGTGACCGGTTTCTGTTTGATGTAACGCACCCGCTTAACGTAATACACCTTGTCGTCGGTGGTCAGACGCAGCGCTTCGGCGATCTCCGGGCTGGCTTTGGCGACCTGAAAGATCAGCACATCGCTATGGGTTTCCACATTGCGATCGGCCAGTTTTTCATAAAAGCTGGTCAACTGATAAATATCGTAATTAACCCGCTCTTCTTTCACATACCAGCCGCTGCCCTGAAGGCTTTCGATTACCCGCTCTTCGGTCAGCAACTTCAGCGCCTGGCGCACCGTTACCCGGCTGACGCCGTACTGTTCACACAACAGGGCCTCTGTCGGGAGCGCATCGCCTGGTTTCAGTTCGCCGCTGGCAACCTGTTGGCGCAGAGTATCCGCAATCTGGCGATAAATAGGCTTCTTGCTCAAGATGTTGGCATCCCCGATGGTGTATGGCTTTCTGCCTGCATTCTAGCCTTCACACTAGGATAATAAAACCAATAACCCGTCTTTCGTTGAATTATTGGCCTATATTTATAATACAAATTTAATACAAAAATAATGGTGATTTGAAATTGATCACAAAATGGTATGGTACTACTTGTTATTATCGCCACCTGTCTGGTGATGGAGCCGTGTTGGCTTCACAGCGAAAGCAGTTAAACCGAGGATAGCGATGAACCTGAGCAGCCTGACCCACCCCAGCCTGATAAACCTGCAAACGGAGTTTGCGGGGCGCGATCAGGCCATTCATCTGCTGGCCGATCAACTGGCCGAGCAAGGCAAATTGCACGACAAAGAGGCTTTCCTGCAGGCGGTATTCGCCCGCGAAGCGCAGGGCCCCACCGCGTTGGGGGAAGGGCTGGCGGTGCCGCACGGTAAAAGCGATACGGTCAAAGAGGCGGCATTTGCCGTCGCTACTCTGAAAACCCCGATTGAGTGGGAAGGCATTGATGGCCCGGAAAGCGTCAACCTGATCTTCCTGCTGGCGATCCCTGAGGCTCAGGCCGGTTCCACCCATATGCAATTGCTCACCACGCTGACCACCGCGCTGGTGGATGACGATATTCGTGCGGCGGTATTGCAGGCCACCACGGCGGAACAGTTGCTGGCCCTGTTGTCCCAAGATGCGGCAGAGCCTGAACAACCGCAGCAGGATGCCACCCGGCCAACGATCGTGTGCGTGACCGCCTGCCCGGCAGGGATCGCCCATACCTATATGGCGGCGGAATATCTGGAAAAGGCGGGGCGCAAGCTCGGCATTAACGTCTATGTGGAAAAACAGGGTGCCAACGGTATCGAAGGCCGCCTGACGGCTGAGCAGTTGAATCAAGCCACCGCCTGCGTGTTTGCCGCCGAGGTGGCGATCAAAGAGGTGGAACGCTTCAACGGCATTCCGCGCATTGAAACGCCGGTGGCGGAACCGATCAAACATGCCGAACGTATTCTCAATCGTGCGCTGGAGGCGGGCAAATCCGGCAACGGTGCTGAACGCGTCAGGCAACAGGACTTGCCTGCGCAGAAACCGAGCGTGAAAACCGAACTCAAGCAGGCGCTGCTGAGCGGTATCTCTTTTGCCGTGCCGCTGATCGTTGCGGGTGGCACGGTGCTGGCGGTGGCGGTGCTGTTGGCACAGATCCTCGGGCTGCAACATCTGTTCGATCAGGAGAACTCCTGGCTGTGGATGTATCGCAAACTGGGTGGCGGCATGCTTGGCACCCTGATGGTGCCGGTACTGGCCGCTTACACCGCCTATTCGCTGGCCGATAAACCGGCGCTGGGCCCCGGCTTTGCTGCCGGGCTGGCGGCAAACATGATCGGCTCCGGCTTTCTCGGTGGCGTGGTCGGCGGGTTGATCGCTGGCTATCTGATGCGTTGGGTAAAAAGCCACGTGCGCCTCAGCCCGAACTTCAACGGTTTCCTGACGTTTTACCTGTACCCGGTGATTGGCACCCTGGTGGCGGGCAGCCTGATGTTGTTTGTCATTGGCCAACCGGTAGCCTGGTTGAACAACGGCCTGACCAACTGGCTCAACGGTCTGTCGGGCACCAACGCGCTGGTGCTGGGGGCGATCCTCGGCTTTATGTGCTCGTTCGATCTCGGCGGCCCGGTGAACAAAGCGGCTTATGCCTTCTGCCTGGGGGCGATGGCCAACGGGGTGTTCGGCCCTTATGCAATTTTCGGTGCGGTCAAAATGGTGTCGGCTTTCACGGTTACCGCCTCGACGATGCTGGCACCGCGTCTGTTCCAGCAGTTTGAAATTGAGACCGGTAAATCCACCTGGCTGCTGGGCCTGGCGGGCATTACCGAAGGGGCGATCCCGATGGCAATTGAAGATCCGCTGCGGGTGATCGGCTCCTTCCTGGTGGGATCGATGGTGACTGGCGCTATCGTCGGTGGCATGGGCATCGGCCTGTCTACACCGGGCGCGGGGATCTTCTCGCTGTTCCTGCTGCATGACAATGGCCTGGGTGGGCTGCTGTCGGCGGCGATCTGGCTGGGTGCGGCGCTGATTGGTACGGTGATTTCCACGCTGGTGCTGATCCTCTGGCGGCGCCAGGCGACCAAGCAGGGCAAATACACTATTGCTCAGCCGCAGTAATTTCGGGTTCGCATTTCCCCCTCTCCTTGGGGAGAGGGCCGGGGTGATGAGCTAGCAGCCTCACCTTGAACGGTTTAGCGTTAACTGATTGGCAGTCTATTGAATGCGCTGCCCTATTTAGGAATTGAAGATGAAAGCAGTATCACGAGTTCATATTACGCCGCATATGCACTGGGATCGTGAGTGGTATTTTACCACCGAGGAGTCACGCATCCTGCTGATTAACAATATGGAAGAGATCCTGACCCGGCTGGAAACCGATCCCGAGTACCGGTTCTATGTGCTGGACGGGCAAACGGCGGTGCTGGAAGACTATTTCGCCATCAAGCCGGAAAACACCGAGCGGGTGAAGGCGCTGGTGCAGGCGGGCAAGCTGATTATCGGCCCGTGGTATACCCAGACCGATACCATGGTGGTCTCCGGTGAATCCATCGTCCGCAACCTGATGTACGGCATGCGCGATTGCCTGGCCTTCGGCGAGCCGATGAAGATTGGCTATCTGCCGGACTCTTTCAGCATGTCCTCACAGTTACCGCACATCTTCAACGGCTTTGGCATCACGCGTGCCATGTTCTGGCGTGGTTGCTCCGAGCGCCACGGCACCGACAAAACCGAATTCCTGTGGCAGAGCAATGACGGCAGCGAAGTGGCGGCGCAGGTACTGCCGTTGGGCTACGCCATCGGTAAATATCTGCCAGAGGATGAAGCCGGGCTGCGCAAACGGCTGGACAGCTACTTCAAGGTGCTGGAAAACGCCTCGGTTACCCAAGACATCCTGCTGCCCAACGGCCACGATCAGATGCCGCTGCAACAGAATATCTTCGCGGTGATGGCCAAGCTGCGCGAGATCTACCCGCAGCGCGAATTTGTCATGAGCCGTTTTGAAGAAGTGTTTGAGCGCATCGAAGCCAGCCGTGAACGTTTGGCGACGCTGAAAGGTGAATTCAACGACGGCAAGTACATGCGCGTGCACCGCACCATCTCCTCTACTCGCATGGACATCAAGATCGCCCATGCGGAGATCGAGAACAAGATCGTCAATATTCTCGAACCGCTGGCGGCGATCGCCTGGTCGTTGGGCTTTGAATATCACCACGGTCTGCTGGAGAAAATGTGGAAAGAGATCCTGAAAAACCACGCACACGACAGCATCGGCTGTTGCTGTAGCGACAAAGTGCATCAGGAGATCATGACACGCTTTATCCTGGCGGATGACATGGCCGAGAATCTGGTGCGTTTCTATATGCGCAAGATTGTCGACAACATGCCGGTGCAGCACAGCGATGCGGAAGGTCAGGTGGCCGACAAACTGACCTTCTTCAATCTGTTGCCTTACGCCCGTGAAGAGGTGATCAACACCACCATCCGCATTCGTGCCCGGCAGTTCTCGCTGTTGGACGACCAAGGTCAGCCGGTGGAATACTTTATTCGTGACGCACGGGAGATCGACCCGGGCTTGGTGGATCGCCAAATCGTCCATTACGGCAACTACGATCCGTTTATGGAATACGATATTCAACTGCGCCAAAGTTTACCGGCAATGGGATATTGCACCCTGCATATCCACGCCAATCAGGCCGGGGTTCTGCGCCAACCTGCGGCGCAGCCAGCGGACCTGCTGGAAAACCGCTATTACCGCATCGGCCTGAATGCTAACGGCACGCTGGATATTGAAGATAAGCAGACCGGTTGCCGCTACCAACAGGTGCTGCAACTGGAAGACGGCTCGGATGATGGCGACGAATACGACTATTCTCCTTCCCGCCAGGAATGGTTGATCTACTCCACGCAGAGCGCTGTGACCACCGCCATCCGCCACGAAGCTTGGCAGAGTACCGCCACGCTGGCACTGCGGATGGCGCTGCCTGCCAATCTGCAACAGCGTGCCGAACGCCAAACCGACGGTTATCTGGACGTGCAGTGCCAGATCACGCTGGCGCACGGCAGCCGCCGCATCGACATTGAGATGCAACTGGATAACCAGGCCGACGATCACCGCGTGCGCGTGCTGATCCCGACGCCGTTTGCCAGCAAAACCGTGCTAGCGGATAACCAGTTTGGCAGCATTACCCGCCCGGTGGACGATCCGGCGATGGCGTATTGGCAACAGGAAGGCTGGAAGGAAGCGCCGATCCCGGTGTGGCAACTGATGAACTTTGCCGCGTTGCACGATCGGCACCATGGCTTGGCGCTGTTCACCGAAGGGCTGCGCGAGTTTGAGATTGTCGGTGAACGCCGCGATACCTTTGCGCTGACGCTGTTCCGCTCGGTCGGCGTGCTGGGCAAGGAAGAGTTACTGCTGCGCCCAGGCCGCCCTTCCGGCATCAAACTGCCGACGCCGGATTCGCAGATGCGTGGCAAATTGCACTGCCGCTTCAGCCTGTTCAGCTTTGCGGGCGATCCGCATCAGGCGGGCGTGATGCAGCAGGCGCGGGCCTATGTCACACCGGTGCGTTGCTACAACAAGATCCCGTTCGATGCGATGAAGCTGAACCTGGCGCCATTCCGCACCCCGCTGCGTTTCAGCCTGCTGTCGATGGCGGAATCTGGCCCGGTGCTCAGCGTGCTGAAGAAGGCCGAAGATGCCGAAGCCCTGGTCATCCGCGTCTACAACCCTTCAGAACAGGTGACGATCGGCGGGCAGTTAACGCTGGAAACACCGTCGCAGGAGTGGTTGGAAACCGGTATGGATGAACAACCGCTGGCGCAGCAGAATGCAGCGAGCGGGGATTTCGGCCAGCTTGCGCCGTGCCAGTCGAAGACTTTCCGGTTTATTCGTTAAATATGTTGGAGACAGAGGCGTGGATATCCACGCTTCTAAACAGGAATTACAGATCAAACTCCCTCGCCAACCTATCAATAGCCGCGCGCTGGAACTGGTTGAAGGCTTCTCTAGGCTGCTGTTGCTGAATAAACCCCAGCAGCGGATCCTGCACTTCGGTGCGGATCCCGCTCAACTCCTCCATCACCGCCAGCCCGCAGAACGGTACGTAGGCTTCGGCATAACCGCCCTCATGAACCATCACCAGTTTACCCTCGCATAACCGATCGGCAGCGCTTTGCACCTGTGCGGTCATGGCGCGGAAGCTGTCGCTGTGCAGTTGCATACGCGCCAGCGGATCGAGGGCGTTGGCGTCGTAACCGCAGGCAATAATGATTAATTCCGGCTTGAAGCGTTCCAACGCCGGGATCACTATCTGCTGCATGGCGTATTGATAGCCGTCGTCACCGGCACCGGCCAGCAGCGGAATATTGAGGTTATAACCGCGACCGGCACCTTCCCCGCGATCCTGCTCACCGGCGTAACCCGCAGGGAAACAGCCGTCCTGATGCAAAGAAATGGTTAACACGTCATCGCGCTGCCAGTAGATATGCTGAGTGCCATTGCCGTGGTGTACGTCCCAGTCGATCACCGCCACCTTGCCCAGCCCTAGCGTGGCCTGAGCGCGTTCGATGGCGATCGGAATGTTAGCCAGAAAACAGAATCCCATCGATTGATCCGGCAGGCAGTGGTGGCCCGGCGGGCGCGATAGCGAGTAGGCATTGTCCAACTCACCTTTCAGCACCGCTTCGACGGCGGCGCAGGCCAAACCGACAGAGAGTTTGGCGATCTCATAACTGCCCGGCCCCAATGGGGCTTCTTCCCCCAGCATGCCGCCGCCGTTGTCGCTCAGTTGCTTGAAGCGTTGCAGGTAGTGTGCGGGATGGATACGCAGCAGATCCTCTTCTTCCGCCGGTTCTGCGCTCAGCAGGCTGAGCTGGCGCGACAGGCCTGAAACGTCCATCAGGTTTTTCATCCGTCGCTTGGTCTCCGGCGATTCCGCATGGCCTGCGCCCGATGGCGGTTGTACCCAGCCGCCCACCGGCAGCGTGGTGGCGTGCAGGCCAGTGCTGTGCCAGAAGCAGCGTTCATCAAAGAAGAAACCGGTTTTTCTTTTCACCTTATAACTCCTGTTAAACGGCGCGGCGTGCGCGGTGAAGCCAGTGAGATCAGCAGCAAAGACAGCAGCGCGCAGGTGAGCGCCCCGCCCAGCAAAGAGCCGATCCCACCGGAAGATTCGATCAGGTAACCCGCCAGCGTTGGGCCAATCGCCATACCGCCGCCGATCACCAGGTTGATGCTGTTCATCAGCTTGCCGTTGTTATCCAGCGCAGCGACGCGCGCCAGAATGAATGGCAGCACAAAGGTCCAGGTGAATTTGAACATCACCGCAGCCAGCGTAAAGCGAATGAGCAGCGGATCGCGGCTCAGCAGCACGATGCTGGCGATCAGCAGGCCATAGCCGATCCACAACAGCGGTTTATGGCTGCGCCGTGCGCCAATCAACGAGGCGCATCCGGCACCGATAATGCCAAACACAGTAGCAGCCGCCAGCACCTGCCCGCTGTGCACCAGCGAAAGGCCGGCGGTGGCGGCGATATTGCCGATAAAGGTCCAGACGGCGCTCAGGCTGATATAGAAGGTTAACACCGCTAACACGGCGTACAGCTTGCGGCTGAGCGGGGCCGCTGGGAACGGGCTGGAAGTGCCGTTGGTTGGGTGAAAGCCGCTGGGGAACGCGCGGATCAGCGGCAGGCAACACAGCATGATCGCCGCCAGAATCAGGTACACCACCATCAGGCCGAAATGGGCGAACAGCGGCGGCAATGCCAACAGGCCAATCACCCCCAACAACAACTGGCCCAACACCCAGAAGGCATACACCCGGCTGGGGTTGCTCGTTCTGGCAGCGCAGGTGATGCACAGGATCATCAGCGTGCCGCCTGCCAGCGAGGCGATAAAGCGCAGTATCAGTAACAGGTTGTAATCACTGACCATCGCCGAGGCCAGGTTGCCAAGCATAAATACCGTGGCCGCCAGCGTAGCGATCTGGCGCCAGTTGATGCGGCCGATCCACCACCAGGCCGGGAGCGTTGCCAGGCTCATGGCTCCGAGTTCGGTGGAGAATAAGCGGCCGATCTGGCCGGGGCTGAGCTGCCATTGCAGCGCCAACTGCGCGGCAACCGCCGGTGCGGTCATTAATATGCCCGGTGCGATGGCCGCAAAAACAATAATTGCCGTTAACAGCGCGGGCGGGCAGGGGAGCGCCGTAGCGGGAACAGATATTGAAAGTGAATTATTGGACATCGTTAATATCCTTGATTTTCATCCATAAATATCCGCCACGCCGTTTTTTTAGCATGCGGAAGCCGGGCCAGGTTTGGCGGATCTTGTGCTGTGATATTTTGAGTAAAACGATCAGCCGTGAGCGATAAAACCGCTGGAAACCAGCTCAGTGCGGTTAACCACCGCCGTTTTGGCAAAGATATTGCGCATATGTGTTTTCACCGTCGAGAGCGAAATCCCCAGCTTCAAGGCAATACGTTTATTACTCGCCCCTTCGCGCACCATATTGACGATCTCCTGCTCTTTGGCGGTGAGCAGTGGTGCCTCTGCGTCTGGCAGCAGATCGCGGGTGGCCAGTTCGATCAAAGGCATGATCGCCCGCAGCCGGCTGCGTTCGGGCTCGGTGAACGGCGTATCGCGGATCAGCGAAACCCCGGCGATGATCCGCTTGCGCTGGCGAATAAAGATCTCGGTCATATCGCGCATCTGGTTCGGTAACATAAAGTCATGATAGTAGTGACTGTTATTGGCGAACGCCGCCGGGCTCATGCCCACCATGGTGATCTCCTGCTGGTGGAAATTGGCGGGTTTATGCGGATCCAACTGCTGAAAGTGATTCAGATATTGCTGGTGGGTGTTATCAGAAATGCCGTGCAGGATATAGTGTTCGGGCCGCAGATCCGGATCGACCAGATAGAATACCGCCGCAGAAACCGGGATCAGATGCGCAATGGTATTCAGACAGCTTGAGATAAAAGCGTCGTTACGCACGGGGGATGATGTGGTTCGCATAATTCATTTTCCTCCCTTTCTTGATCTGCCGCTTGTGCAATATATGAACGTTGCAAGCATAGTTGTAGCAAATAATTAACACAATAAGAACACATTAACAACGTGAGCGTTATTGCAATAAAACACATTAATAACAACATCTCGGTGTTGGTTTGGTAGGCTTTTCACCTCTGATTAATAGCGGCTTCATTAATACATTAATAAAAATGATGTGGCAGTTTCCCGCTGAATTTACAACGGTTTCTGTGATTTCTATCTCTGCCATATTTGGCGTAGCGGCGTGCTACAAATAGCACCGCTTGTGGGCTGGCCTCGTTCTTAAGAACGATAGCCAGGCCTTTTTGTGGTTTTCTGCGGGGGAAAGGGTGACTTAAATGCGCTCTACAGGCCGTTAACCCGTTGGTCTTTCGGGTATTTCACCGTATAGGATAAGCCCAATTTACGGGATTGATTTGGTGCCAGATCCAGCGCCCATTGAACCTCGCCGGTATCTTTATTGTAATTGGCACCGTCATAGTTGAGGTTATCGACCGTGATGGAGGAATCACGGCTCATCGGCACCTGATCCAGCACCACCAATTTAACCGGCTCTTTACGGGTGTTTTTGACCTTCATAACGTAGGAATATTGCTGGCTGACGGAATTACCAAAAAACTCGGATTTAGAAGTGAGTTGTTTGTCATTCTCACGGTTAATCACTATTTTCTTATCCCGGCCTAAAGACAGATCCAGCGTTTCTTTGGCGTTCTTGATATTGATATAGCCTTGCCCAACAAAGGAGCCTTCAAAGAAAATGCTGGATTGACCCGGCAGCAGATTGAGGCTTTCCCACTCTTTTAGCTGAACCTGTAAAAATGCATCCTGCTCTAATTTTGGCACCACCACGTAACGGTAATCGCCTTGCACATCGACATCTTTAATTAATACCGCATGGCCTTTGCCGTCAGTGGCAATATTGTAGGGCAAGGAAATGCTGAAGCGGGTATTAACGCCGCCGACATCGGTTACCACATAATCTGACAACGATTGACTCTTAACTTTTCGCTCTTGCGCCCCTGCCAGGGTATCGACAGATTCATCAGCCATCGGCGCGGGTGCCATGGCTGGCATCGGCGTTTCTTGCGCCACCATTTTGCTGCGCGAGTAATCCTTATACAGATCGAGAAACCAAGGATTTAAGCGCGGAGCCTGTGCGCCCTCGCTGGGGTTACCGCTGGAAAGCGTCAGATTCACTTTATTCCAGTTAATCCCGCTGTTCTGAAAGACGTTGGCTTTATAGCTGAGCTTCACCGGGCGATTAATATTCTCCACCCGCACATCATAGGTTGGAACCCAACCTGCATCCTGAATCACGTAGGATAATTTAATATCACTGGTCACGGCTTTCGGCGTGTAAAACTTCACTACCACCTGATTAACCGCCTGGCCTGTTTTTTGCTGCGCTTCCTCAAGCTGACTGTTCAACTTTTCGATATTTTTATCGATGGCGGCGATCTTTTCTTTAAGATCAATATCCGCCAGCAAAGCTTCGCTCATTCGCTTGCTGACCAGTTCAAGCATCTGGTTAATTTGTTCAACCGAAGCGCCTTCTTTCTCGCCGCCCAGCGCTTTATTGCTTTCCAGCACCGAGAGCTGAGCCTGAATCACTTCTCGCTGCACGTTCAGCTTACTCTGCTCACGGGTTGCCGTTTCAATTTGCGTGGTCAGTTGCACCACTTCTGGTGAGATATTCTCGGTCAGAAAGTCCCGTTTTACGCTGGAGGATTGAACCACCACCCCGTTATCGGCATCCAGCATCAGGCTTTGTTCATTCACTCCGCTGGCGATATTGGTAAATATCACTTCGCTTTCACCCGCCGGTAAGGTGACTTTCGCGCTATTGAATAACTCGGCTCCGCGAATAAACACCGTCACGTCATTGAGCTTAATGTCCTGTATCTGCGTTTCGGCATAGGTCGGGTAGGCTAAAACTAGCGAGGCGCACAGCAAAGTGGCTTTAAATCCCTGCATCGTCATTGATTTATCCTTAAATATGTTGTGGTAATACGTTTACATTATTGATACCGACGCCGAGAAGCAAATACGCTGCGCTCGCGTGATATTACCCACAAGTTAATCCCTATCGTTCTTAAGGACGATAGTCAGTCTTTTCCTTTCCTTCTTATAGTGAGATTACCGCTTTTAGCGGCCACAACACCGGGTCAAAAACTATAAAGAGGAAGTAACCATGAACCTGTCATCACGGCTCCATGCCCAGCTTGAACGGGGCAAGGTCGGGTTCCCCACCACGTTAGCCAGTTCGGTTGGGGTGATAATGGCCAGCCCGGTGATCCTGACCGTGACCAGCGGTTTTGGTATCGGTGGTGATACCTTCGCATTGGCGATGCTGATCGCCTTTATCATGATGCAAGCGCAGCTCACCACCTTCTCCGAAGCGGCGGCGATCATGCCGACCACCGGTTCAGTGTATGACTATATCTCCTGCGGCATGGGGCGGTTTTTTGCCATTACTGGCACCCTGTCGGCCTATCTGATCGTGCATATCTTTGCTGGCACCGCTGAAACCATTCTCTCCGGCATCATGGCGCTGGTGAACTTTGAGCATCTCAACACCCTGGTGGAAAGCCACAATGCGTCGTGGATGATCGGCATCGGCTTGGTGATCATCTTCGGCCTGCTGAATGCGCTAGGTATTGAGGCTTTCGGCAAAGCGGAAGTGGTGCTGACGTTCTGCATGTGGACCACGCTGATGATCTTCTCGATCGCCGGGCTGTTGCTGCCCCACGCGGTGCCGCTGGAAGGCTGGTTCGGCAGCACGCTCAGCGTCGGCGATCCCTGGGCGGTATTCAGCCTGATTGGCATGGCGATGTTTATGTTCGTCGGCTGCGAACTGGTAACGCCGATGGCACCGGAGATTAAACGCTCCCACCGCGTCATCCCGCGCGCCATGTCATTAGGGCTGTGCGGTGTGGCGACCTGTATGGCGCTGTACGGTGCGGCGCTCAGCCATCAGGTGGAAAACGTAGTGCTGGATGCGGCCAACAACGTGCATCTGCTGGATACGCCGATGGCCATTCCGGCGTTTGCTGGCCGAGTGATGGGGGACTTTGGTAAATACTGGCTCGGTATCGGGCTGCTGCTGGCGGGTGCGGCCACCATCAACACCCTGATGGCGGCGGTGCCACGCATTATGTACGGCATGGTGCTGGACGGGGCATTACCGCGCATTTTTGCTTACCTGCATCCGCGTTTTAAAACCCCGGTGGTGGCGATTGCGGCGGCGGTGTTGATCCCTTGTGTGCATGCTATTGCCATTCAGGGCAATCTGGATCGCATCATTCCGATGGTGCTGGCCGCCGTCTGCGCCTGGGGCGTGGCTTATCTGCTGGTGACCTGCTCGGTGGTGATCCTGCGCGTCCGCCGCCCGGATCTGCCGCGTGCTTATAAATCGCCATGGTTCCCACTGCCGCAGATCGTCTCCAGCATCGGTATTCTGCTGGCGATTTTCAATATTACCCCCCCGGGTATGAACCCGCGTGACGTCTATATTCCGTTCGGCATCATGATTGGCCTGACCGCTGCTTATGCGCTGTTCTGGACCCTGTGCGTGCAGCGAGTTAACCCGTTTAAACCGGTGCCGGTGGAAGAAGTGCTGGAACGCGCCTTTGCCAGAGCGGAAAACGAGGAGGTGGAATTTGATCGGCTTACTTCCCTCACTTAATCGCGCTTGGCGGCGCGATCCTCCCGGTTATCAACCGGGGGCGGCGCTGAACCGCCTGGCTAATAATCTGCAACCCTACACCTGTGAACGGCTGGCGGCCAACCAACTGCGGCTGACGCTGCCGCAGGGGCCGAGCATTGATATCTGTGAGCAGGTGCAATCGCTGTTTCTGGCGCATATCGTCACCCACCGTTTTCGCTTGCAGGGCCTGACCACGCTTGCTGAACCGCTGGTGCTGAAGGTGATTACCGGCGGCTGGCTGCGCCGCAACGGCGTGATTTATCGCACCAAAGCCAAACATGCGAGTGCCCAGCGGCTGCTGACCATGCTGTATCAATATCCACAAATCGGGGCAACCTTGGAGAAGCTCGATTTCCGCCACGTTACGCTCCAGGTGAAAGACGGTGGCTGGCAGATGGAGATTGAACATTTCGCGGCTTCCGAAGTGGTCAGCCGTTTGCCCGCGAGTCGTCGCTATTTGCGGCTGGAGGCCGAGCAGCGGCGTTTGCTGCTGAGCAGCTTCCTGATGATCGGCCAACTGATGGAGAAGTGTGATGAGTAGAGTGGTAGTGATCACCGGCGGCGGCAGCGGCATTGGTGCCGCCTGCGCGCGCTTGCTGGCACAGCAGGGCGATCGGGTGTTTATCGTTGGCCGCCGCCATGCACCGCTGAACGCGCTGGCGGATGAGATTGGCGTTCAGGCGGTGGTCGGTGATGCGGCCAGCGGTGATAGCTGGCAAAAGACAATCTTACCGGCAATTTTACAACAGGCCGGGCGTATTGATTGCCTGATCGGCTGCGCCGGTGGCATGGGGCTGGGGCGGATCACCGACGTGAGCGACAGCCAGTGGCAGCAGGCGCTGGACAGCAACCTCAACAGCGCGTTTGCCAGCGCGCGGGCCTGCCTGCCGGAACTGGTGAATAGCGGCGGCAACCTGCTGTTTGTGGCGTCGATCGCTTCATTGGCCGCCGGGCCGGAGGTGTGCGGCTACGTTACCGCCAAACATGCGCTGATCGGCCTGATGCGCTCCATTGCTCGCGATTACGGTCCGCAGGGCGTGCGTGCCAACGCAGTATGCCCCGGCTGGGTGACCACGCCGATGGCGGATGAAGAGATGCAGCCGTTAATGGCTGCGCATAACTTAACCCTGGAGCAAGCCTACCAACACGTTTGCCGCGATGTGCCGCTGCGCCGCCCGGCCAGCGCCGAAGAGATTGCGCAGGTGTGCCGTTTTCTCTGTTCACCGCAGGCATCGATTATTACCGGCGCAACGCTGGTGGCCGATGGCGGTTCCACGATTGTCGATGTCCCTACTTTAGCGTTCACCTCTTTATAAGGAGCAGCAGATGAGTTCAGAAGCGGTATTTATTCAGGTTGGCGCGTTGGCAGAAGGTTTCGCCCCGCACAGCCATACGCTGGAGCAACAGGATTTGGCGGGGCTTGAGCTGGCTTTCTGTTTTGCCGAAGGGGATTCAGTGAGCTGCCATTTCAATAACGATCAAACCTTGCTGTGGCAGGATCGGCGCGTTGACTACCGTGCCACCAGCATTCGCCCGGGGATCCTGTTTATCGATTTTCTCGATCCGCAGCGCGCCAACGGCAGCATCACGCTGGTGTGCGATCGCCAGCAGGGTAACTTTACCGCGGTATATGGCCAATTACCGGATGAGCCACAGGTGAGGCTGGATGCCTTCAGCCGGGTCGAGCAGGGGTTGCCGTTGACCGCGGTAAATGTGCAATTGCGCTTTGGCCGTCTGGATCATAGCGTTGCTGCCTTGCCGCAGTTGACCGACGAACTGATCAGCATGCGTAATCTGTACACCTACAGCCCAACCGAGCGTTACGAGCATATCTATCTGAATGACAATTTCTACGCCTGGCAGTGCTTAGATGGCGTTGAGCAAGGGCTGGCGGACGTCGATCGCTGCCATTATGTGAAAGTGGCGGAAAAGCTCTACCTGTTCGTCTGGCGCGAAAAGATTGTGCCGACGCTCGGCGTGGTGCTGATCGATCTGCAGGGCATGCGCACCGATGGCAAAATCCTCGGCTATCGGGGCAGTGACTTCAACGCCTTGAGTAACTTTGCCGTGGGAGCGCATGCGCAGATCCTCAATATCACTCAGCATCCGCTGGCCTGAGCCGAGAAATTGCACGTTGCAGCGCCGTTGGCTGCAACTCTTATTATTGCTCGTTGGGATCCGTTGCCACATCGTCTGGCTGCTTAGCACCTAGCTGGGTCAATTCACCCAGCAACCCCATCAGTTGTTCCATTTTCTGCCGCGAAAACGCCGCTTCGATCTCCTGATAGCCCTGTTCCACCTGATGGCGTGCCAATTCATACAGCTCCTGACCCTGCTGGGTCAGCGAGACATACAGCTTGCGCTGATCGTTGACCGGCTTGAGGCGGAAGATCAGTTTATCCCGCTCCATGCGCGACAGAATGCCGGTCAGGCTGGGGCGCAGGATGCAGGTTTCTGCGGCTAATTCATGGAACTCAATCGAACGGCTGTTGGCCAAGACGCGAATGATACGCCACTGCTGTTCCGTCAGATTATGGCTTTTCAGGATCGGGCGGAAGAACCCCATGGCGGTTTCACGCGCCTGCAACAGGGCGATGGTGAGCGATTCATGCATGTGTATGGCCTTTAGCTTTCAAAACGTTCTGTCTGTGAGAGGAGTTTGTTAACAACTTAATAGTAGCCAACTTTGCGGCGATGAAGGAAGCAAAAGTACCCGCCGTGATGAAAAAAAACACTAGAAAGGGTTAACGGATTGAATAATAGCAGCAATGTTTTTGTTTTGTGAATATTTCGTTATCGCGATCACAAATTAAATTAACCGCGTTGCGTAAAAGCTGAACAGCGTATAAAACTGATCATTAATATATTAACGAATAGTGATTGTGCTGTTTTGCCATTGAAGGAGTCTCTATGAAAGGCACCGTATTTTCCGTTGCACTGAATCACCGCAGCCAGCTTGATGCCTGGGATCAGGCGTTTCGCGCGGCCCCGTATCAAACCCCGCCGAAGACGCCGGTGTGGTTTATCAAACCTCGCAACACCCATCTGATCAACGGCGGCAGCATTCCCTTCCCGGCCGGTGAAACCGTGCAAAGTGGCGCGACGCTGGCGGTGGTGATTGGCAGCATTGCCCGTAAGGTTCCGGCTGCAAAGGTGGCTGACTACATTGCTGGCTATGCGCTGGCGAATGACGTCAGCCTGCCGGAAACCAGTTTTTACCGCCCGGCGATCAAAGCCAAATGCCGCGACGGTTTCTGCCCGCTCGGTGAGGTGGTGCCGTTAAGTAATGTGGATCAACTGGAGATCGTCACCGAAATCAACGGCGTAGAGCAGGATCGCTGGTCAATGGCCGATCTGGTGCGTTCAGTGCCGGAACTGATCGCCGCCATCAGCGATTTTATTACCCTGCAACCGGGCGACGCGGTGCTGGTTGGCACGCCGCACCAGCGGGTGGAAATCAAACCGGGCGATCGGGTTACGGTGCGTGCCCCAGGTGCGCCTTTGCCAGCTCTGACTAACCGCGTGATGCAGGTAGGAGAATAATCATGAAACATGCTCGTATCCGCCATCATGGCCAGATTGTGAATGTCACCGTTGATGACCAGTTGCAGGTGACGCTGCCGGATGGCAGCAAGCTTGATGAATATGACGTCGAGTGGCTGCCGCCCGCGCAGGGCACGGTGTTTGCCCTCGGCCTGAATTACGCCGATCACGCCAGTGAGCTGGAGTTTAAAGCGCCGGAAGAACCGCTGGTGTTCCTGAAAGGGCCAAACACGCTGACTGGCCATCGCCAGGTTTCTGTTCGCCCAGCGGGCGTCGACTATATGCATTACGAAGCCGAACTGGTGGCGGTGATTGGCAAAACCGCGCGCAACGTCAGCCGCGAACAGGCGATGGAATACGTGGCCGGTTACACCCTGTGTAACGACTACGCGATCCGCGATTACCTGGAAAACTACTACCGCCCGAACCTGCGGGTGAAGAGCCGCGACACGCTGACGCCGATCGGCCCTTACATTGTCGATCGTGACGATGTTAACGATCCGCACAACCTGACGCTCAGCACCTACGTCAACGGCGAGTTACGCCAACGCGGCACCACCGCCGATATGATCTTCGACATCCCATTCCTGATCGCTTATCTGAGCGAATTTATGACGTTGCAACCGGGCGACATGATCGCCACCGGCACGCCGAAAGGCTTGGCCGATGTGCAGCCGGGCGACGAAGTGGTGGTGGAGATCGAAGGCATTGGCCGCTTGGTTAACCACATTATCAGTGAAAAAGATTACGAGGAGAGCCTGAGATGAAAACCATCAACCATTGGATCAATGGCAAGAACGTCGCCAGTAAAGAGTATTTCACCACCGTTAACCCGGCCAACGGTGAAGTGCTGGCGGAAGTGGCCTCCGGCGGCCAGTTGGAGATCGATCAGGCGGTAGCTGCTGCCAAAGAGGCTTTCCCGAAATGGGCTAATACGCCGATGAAAGAGCGCGCGCGCCTGATGCGCCGCCTGGGTGAGCTGATCGACCAGAACGTGCCGCAGATTGCCGAGATGGAAACCGCCGACACCGGTTTGCCGATCCACCAAACCAGAAACGTGCTGATCCCGCGTGCTTCGCACAACTTTGAGTTCTTCGCCGAAATCTGCCAGCAGATGAATGGCCGCACCTATCCGGTGGACGACAAGATGCTCAACTACACGCTGATCCAGCCGGTGGGGGTGTGTGCGCTGGTGTCGCCGTGGAACGTGCCGTTTATGACCGCCACCTGGAAGACCGCGCCTTGCCTGGCGTTGGGCAACACCGCGGTGCTGAAAATGTCCGAACTGTCGCCGCTGACCGCCGATCGCCTGGGCGAACTGGCGCTGGAAGCCGGTATCCCTGCCGGGGTGCTGAACGTGGTGCAGGGCTACGGTGCTACCGCAGGGGATGCGCTGGTGCGCCATAAAGACGTGCGCGCGGTGTCGTTCACCGGCGGTACGGCCACCGGCCGCCGCATTATTGAAAGCGCCGGACTGAAGAAATTCTCGATGGAACTGGGCGGTAAATCGCCGGTGCTGATCTTTGAAGATGCCGACATTGAGCGCGCGCTGGATGCCGCGCTGTTCACCATCTTCTCAATCAACGGTGAACGCTGCACCGCCGGTTCGCGCATCTTTATTCAGGAAAGCATCTACCCGGAATTCGTCAAACGCTTTGCCGAGCGCGCCAACCGCCTGCGCGTGGGCGATCCGCAGGATCCTAATACCCAGGTGGGTGCGCTGATCAGCCCGCAGCACTGGGAGAAAGTGTCTGGCTATATCCGCCTAGGTATCGAAGAAGGGGCAACCCTGCTGGCAGGCGGCCCGGATAAACCCGCGGGCCTGAGCCACGGCAACTTCCTGCGCCCGACGGTGCTGGCAGATGTCGACAACCGTATGCGTATCGCGCAGGAGGAGATTTTCGGGCCGGTGGCCTGCCTGCTGCCGTTCAAATCAGAAGAAGACGGCCTGCGCATGGCCAACGATGTGGAGTACGGCCTGGCGTCGTACATCTGGACGCAGGATGTGAGCAAGGTGCTGCGTCTGGCCCGCAATATTGAAGCGGGTATGGTGTTCGTCAACACCCAGAACGTCCGCGATCTGCGTCAGCCGTTTGGCGGGGTGAAAGCCTCCGGCACCGGCCGCGAAGGGGGCGAGTACAGCTTCGAAGTGTTTGCCGAAATGAAAAACGTCTGTATTTCCATGGGGGATCACCCGATCCCACGCTGGGGTGTGTAACAGGTTTCACACCCTTTAGATTAACCAAGGACTTATACCCAGATTTCGAGTTACGGCACAGCTAACGCACCTGTAACTCGACGTATGAAGGGTATGGGAGGATATATGGGTAAGTTAGCATTAGCCGCAAAGATCACACACGTTCCTTCAATGTATCTGTCTGAGCTGCCGGGCAAGCACCACGGTTGCCGCCAGGCGGCGATCGCCGGTCACAAAGAGATCGGTGCGCGCTGCCGTGAACTGGGCGTCGATACCATCATTGTGTTCGACACCCACTGGCTGGTGAACAGCGCCTATCACATCAACTGCACCTCGCACTTCAAAGGGGTCTATACCAGCAACGAGCTGCCACACTTCATCCGCGACATGGATTATGAGTACGACGGTAACCCGGAGTTGGGCCACCTGATCGCCGAAGAAGCCTGCAAGCTCGGGGTACGCGCCAAGGCGCATGAGATCCCAAGCCTGGAGCTGGAATATGGCACGCTGGTGCCAATGCGCTACATGAATAGCGATCGGCACTTCAAGGTGGTGTCCATTTCTGCCTTCTGCACCGTGCATGATTTTGCCGACAGCCGCCGCATGGGTGAAGCGATCAGAACCGCGATCGAGAAATACGACGGCATCGTGGCGGTGCTGGCCAGCGGCTCACTGTCACACCGCTTTATCGACGATCAGCGTGCCGAACAAGGCATGAACAGCTACACCCGCCAGTTCGATCAGCAGATGGACGAACGTGTGGTGCAGCTGTGGAAAGCCGGGCGCTTCAGCGAGTTCTGCGAAATGCTGCCGGAGTATGCCAACTACTGCTACGGCGAGGGCAACATGCACGACACCGTGATGCTGCTGGGTCTGTTGGGCTGGGATAAGTACTCAGGCGAGGTGGAGTTTGTCACCCCGCTGTTTGCCAGCTCCGGTACCGGGCAGGTGAATGCCGTGTTCCCACTCCCTGCTGAAGCCTGAGGTGCCTGATGCCCCATTTTTATGCTGAATGTACTGACAACATCCGCCGGGAGGCGGATTTGCCCGCGCTGTTTGCCAAGGTGCACCACGCGCTGGCGGAAACCGGCATTTTCCCGCTGGCGGGCATCCGCAGCCGCGCCATCTGGCTGGATACCTGGCAGATGGCCGATGGCAAGCAGAACTACGCCTTCGTGCATATGACGCTGAAGATCGGCCACGGCCGCAGCCTAGAAAGCCGCCAACAGGTGGCGGAAATGCTGTTCATCCTGATCAAGGATCACTTCGCCGCGCTGATGGCCAACCGTTATCTGGCGCTCTCTTTCACCTTGGAAGAGCTGGATCCGGTGCTGAATTACAAGCAGAACAACGTCCACGCGCTGTTTAGTAAAAACTGAATAAGAGGAAGGGCCATCAATGCTGGATAAAGACGTACTGAGCCGAGCCGTGCAGCGCCTGCATCAGGCGGAACAGAACCGGGAGCAGATCCGCGCGTTGTCGCTGGATCACCCGGAGATCACCATCGAAGATGCCTATGCCATCCAGCGCCAGTGGGTTGAGGTGAAGATTGCTGAAGGGCGCACGTTGAAAGGCCACAAGATCGGCCTGACGTCGCGCGCCATGCAGATGAGCTCGCAGATCACCGAACCGGACTACGGCGCGCTGCTGGACGACATGTTCTTCAACGACGGCAGCGATATTCCTTTCGATCGCTTTATCGTGCCGCGCGTGGAGGTGGAACTGGCGTTCGTGCTGGCAAAACCGCTGCGTGGGCCGAACTGCACGCTATTCGACGTGTACAACGCCACCGACTATGTGATCCCGGCGCTGGAGATCATCGATGCGCGCAGCCACAACGTTGATCCGCAAACCCAGCGGCCACGCAAGGTATTCGACACCATCTCTGACAATGCCGCTAATGCTGGCGTGGTGATGGGTGGCAGGCCGATCAAGCCGGATGCGCTGGATCTGCGCTGGATCAGCGCCTTGCTGTATCGCAACGGGGTGATTGAAGAGTCTGGCGTGGCGGCGGCGGTGCTTAATCATCCGGCCAACGGCGTGGCATGGTTAGCCAATAAGCTGTTCCCGTATGACGTGGAACTGGAGGCCGGGCAGATCATCCTCGGTGGCTCCTTTACCCGGCCGGTGCCCGCACGGCGCGGCGATACCTTCCATGCGGACTATGGCCCGATGGGCTGCATCAGCTGCCGGTTTGTCTGATCGCTCCCCCTCACCCTGACCCTCTCCCCGAGGGAGAGGGGACGGATCGAGTTCGTTGAGGCTGTTGTGCAGAGGCTAATCAAGAGCAGCGATTGCCCTCTCCTGTGGGGACGGCTGGAGTTTGTTGATGCCGTTGTGCAAAGGCTAATCAAGAGCAGCGATTTTGGGGCGGCTGGAGTTTGTTGATGCCGTTGTGCAAAGGCTAATCAAGTGCAGCGATTTGGGGACGGCTGGAGTTTGTTGAGGCCGCTGTGCAAAGGCTAGTCAAGTACAGCGATTGCCCTCTCCTGTGGGGACGGCTGGAGTTTGTTGAGGCTGTTGTGCAAAGGCTAACAAGTGCAGCGATTGTTCTCTTCTGTGGGGACGGCTGGAGTTTGTTGATGTCGTTGTGCAGAGGCTAATCAAGTGCACCGATTGCTCCCTCTCCCTGAGGGAGAGGGCTGGGGTGAGGGGGAAATACCTAATGGAGAACACAATGCTAACTAACCAATTTAAACAGGCCTTGCAGGAAAAACGCCCGCAGATTGGCCTGTGGCTGGGGCTATGCAGCAGCTATAGCGCCGAACTGCTGGCCGGAGCCGGATTTGACTGGCTGCTGATCGACGGTGAACACGCGCCAAACAACGTGCAGACGGTGCTCGGCCAATTGCAGGCAATAGCACCTTATCCCAGCCACCCGGTGGTGCGCCCAGCCTGGAACGATGCGGTGTTGATCAAACAGCTGCTGGACGTTGGTACGCAGACCTTGCTGATCCCGATGATCCAGAACGCCGAACAGGCGCAGGCCGCGGTGCGTGCCACTCGCTATCCGCCGCACGGCATTCGTGGCGTGGGCAGTGCGCTGGCCCGGGCATCGCGCTGGAACCGGATACCCAACTATCTGCAACAGGCCGACAGCCAGATGTGCGTGCTGGTGCAGATCGAAACCCGTGAAGCGGTGAACAATCTGGATGCCATCTTGCAGGTGGAAGGCGTGGACGGGGTGTTTATCGGCCCGGCGGATCTGAGTGCCGATATGGGTTTTGCGGGTAATCCGCAGCACCCGGAAGTGCAGCGCACCATTGATGATGCGATTGCGCGCATCAGCGCTGCGGGCAAGGCTCCGGGCATCCTGACGGCACAGATGGAACTGGCACAGCATTATCTGGAATCCGGTGCGCTGTTTGTCGCCGTTGGGGTGGATACCACCCTGCTGGCGCGGGCGGCTGAATCCTTGGCAAGCCAATTCAAGCGGGGCAAACCGGCAGTGCAATCCCCGGGCGTCTACTAATCGGAGTCACTATGAGCAACGTCGATTCGCTCAAGCCACTTAACCCGGCTGAGCAACATAAAGCGTTAACCGCCACCGAGCAATCGGTGATTAAAAAGTTATTTCGGCGCCTGATTATTTTCTTATTTGTGTTGTTTGTTTTCTCGTTCCTTGACCGCATCAACATCGGGTTTGCCGGTTTGACCATGAAGCAGGACCTCGGTCTTAGCTCCACCATGTTCGGCCTGGCGGCAACGCTGTTTTACGTCACCTACGTGATCTTCGGTATCCCCAGTAACATCATGCTGAGCAGGGTGGGGGCACGGCGTTGGATCGCCACCATCATGGTGCTGTGGGGCATTGCCTCTACCTGCACCATGTTCGCCACCGGGCCAACCAGCCTGTACGTGCTGCGGATGATTGTCGGCATTACCGAGGCGGGTTTCCTACCGGGGATCCTGGTGTACCTCACTTACTGGTTCCCGGCGTTCTACCGCGCCCGGGCCAACGCGCTGTTTATGATTGCCATGCCGGTCACGATGGCGTTGGGTTCGTTGGTGTCCGGCTACATTCTGGCGATGGACGGCATGATGAACCTGAAAGGTTGGCAGTGGCTGTTCCTGCTGGAAGGAATCCCTTCGGTGATCCTGGGTGTGGTGGTGTGGTTCTACCTTGACGATACGCCAGCCAAAGCCAAATGGCTGACCGACGAAGAGAAAAGCAGCCTACAGGCGATGATGGACGCGGACAAACTGCAACTGGTGCAGCCAGAAGGGCCGAGCAGCCATCGGGCTTTGCAGCAGCGCAGTCTGTGGCGCGAAGTGCTGACGCCGGTGGTGCTGATGTATACGCTGGCCTATTTCTGCCTGACCAACACCCTGAGCGCCATCAATATCTGGACGCCGCAGATCTTGCAGAGCTTTAACCAGGGCAGCAGCAATATTGTGATCGGCATTCTGGCGGCGATCCCGCAGATCTGTACCATCGCCGGTATGATTTGGTGGAGTAAACGTTCGGATCGGTTGCAGGAGCGTAAATATCACACCGCGTTGCCGTACCTGTTTGCCGCTGCGGGTTGGCTGCTGGCTTCGGCCACCAACCACAGCATGATCCAGTTGCTGGGGATTGTGATGGCGTCGGTGGGATCCTTTACGGCTATGGCGATCTTCTGGACCACGCCGGATCAGTCGATCAGCTTTGAGGCACGTGCGGTGGGGATCGCGGTGATCAACGCCACCGGGAATATCGGCTCCGCCGTCAGCCCGCTGCTGATCGGTTGGTTCAAGGATGTGACCGGCAGCTTCAACTCCGGGCTGTATTTTGTCTCGGCGCTGCTGATTATCGGTGCCGTGCTGGTATGGCGTATCCCGATGAAAGATTCACGGCCGCGTGCCACGCCTTAAAACTCAAAACCAAGGGGCTCAAAAAATGTTGAGCCCCGCTATTCTCATTCTCGGAGGACAGCGTGCAGAAAAATACCGGCTTTATCGTCAATATCGATATTTGCAAAGAGTATGACGCGCATTATGCCGCCGATGAAGTGCACTACGAAACCTTCGCGGGGCTGGCGGCGTTTTTCGGCCGTGACATGCAGGTGCACTGGCATGAAAGCTTCTTTCAGGTGCACTTTCTGGAAACCGGCAAGATAGAGCTACAGCTCGACGATCAGCACTATTCGGTGCAGGCACCGTTGTTCATTCTCACGCCCCCTTCGGTGCCGCATGCTTTCTTCACCGAACCGGACAGCGACGGACACGTACTGACGGTGCGTCAGGAACTGGTTTGGCCGGTGCTGGAACGGCTGTACCCCGGCAGCAATCTGGCGCTGGAACTGGAGATGCCGGGGATTTGCCTTTCATTGGCCGATGCGCCGCAAGAGTTGGCGGCGCTCAGCCATTACTGGGCGCTGATCCGCCGTGAGTTCAGCCAGAGAATGGCAGGGCGCGAGCAGACGCTGGCGTTGCTGGCGCAGGCGGTATTGACGCTGTTGCTGCGCAATACCTCACTGGAAGATAAAGCCGCCAGCGGGATGCGCAGTGAACTGAAGCTGTTTCAGCGTTTCAATAAGATGGTGGATGAGCGTTTCCGCGAACACCTGCCGGTGCCGGAATATGCGCAAACGCTGGGGGTGACGGAGTCGCGGCTCAATGATTTGTGCCGTCGTTTCGCCAACCGATCGCCCAAGCGGTTGATTTTCGATCGCATGCTGCGTGAGGCCAAGCGTATGCTGCTGTTCAGCGCCTGTACGGTGCATGAAACCGCCTACAGCCTGGGGTTTAAAGATCCGGCCTATTTTGCCCGCTTCTTCAACCGGCTTGAAGGCTGTTCCCCGTCGGTTTATCGCGCCCGCTAAAGTATCTCGGGCGAACAAGTAAGTTCGCCCGAAATTGTTGCAGAATCAGCCCTTGTTCGCCACCAGATCGCCCACCAGCCGGTTAACCGGATCGCTCATATTGGTGAATTTGGTCAACTCTGAGCGGGTCACTACCACGAATACGCCGATATTTTTCTGTGGCACCATCGCCATATAGGTAATAAAGCCGCCGCCGCCGCCGGTTTTCTGAATAATGCCCGGCAGGCCATCTTTCGGGGCCATATACACCCAACCTAGTCCCAGAGCATCCGCCTGGCCCGGAACATCCATCCCTGTCAGCGATGCCAGCTCCCTACGCTGGAAATACATGGTTTGCTCGCTCTGCGCCGTCAGTTTACTCGAACCGGTGAGGTTGGAAGACAGGAACTGCTGCATCCAGCGCTGCATATCGCGCGGGGTGGAGTAGACGCCACCGCTGCCAGCGGCGGCTGTGGTATCGCGGCAGGCACTTGACCCGGTAGCGGCAATCATCAGGCGTGAACACTGTTCGGCGCTGGGCGTCAGCGTGGTATCCACCATCCCCAGCGGGGCGGTGATTTTCTCACGCAGCAGAGCGTTGTAGGACTTTCCTGCGGCGCGCGACAGGGCATCGGCCAGCAGATCGTACGCCAGGTTGGAGTAGGAGGCCCGCACGCCCGGCGGCACGGTAATGCTGGCGTGTGCCAGCCACTGCCAGCGCTGAGCTTTGGTTGGCCAGGTAAACACCGGCGTTTTGGGCGGTTTCTTGCCGGGCTGCTCACGCGGCAGGGAACTGGTGTGCGTGGCCAGATTCAGCAGAGTGATCGGCTGACGTGCGTTGTAAGACGGCACATTCGCCCCTTTGGGCGCGTATTTGCGCAGCGGATCGGTGAGCTTTATCTTGCCTTCTTCCGCCATCTTGACCATCACTTCGCTGGTCATCAGCTTGGTGATGGAAGCAATGCGGATCAGGGAATCTGGGCGTGGACGCTGATCGTTACCCGGTTTGGTATCGCCAAAACTGCGGTTAACTACCTGATTATTGTCGATCACTACCAGCGCCATGCCGGTTGCACCGCTATTGAAAAAGATATGTTCAGCATACTGATCGACAATCTGTGACGTCAGTTGAGTGGCGGCCTGGCTGACCAGCGGCGCGGCACATAGGCCCAGCGCCAGCAATAAAGCGGAGAGTGAGGTCTTCAACGGTCGTTTTCCATTTTCAAAATGCTGTAGGGAAAGGCAAAAGTCGCTGCTTAGTGTAATGCGCGATTGCCAGAATGGCATATGGAAAAAGGCCCGATGGCGAATTTTTTACTATGACAACAGGTTACGGGCCGTCAAGACGCGGCGCTTTGCGGGCTACTGGCCCGTTGGATATTGTTACGGCCGCTGTTTTTCGCCCGATATAGCGCCGCGTCAGCAGAGCAGATGGCAGAATCGAGATCCAGTTTATCCAGCACGGTAATACCGGCGCTCAACGTCACCCTGGTGATCTCCTGCGGATAACGGTGATGGGGGATGATCAGTTCCTGCACGCATTGGCGCACGCTCTCTGCCAGAGAAGTGGCGTACTCTTCGCTGACGTTGATCAGCAGCACCAGAAATTCTTCGCCGCCGTAACGCACCACGATATCCCGTGAACGCACCGTATCACGAATGGCGGTTGCGACCTGGAGCAGCGCCTGATCGCCCATGGTATGACCGTGGCGATCGTTGTAAGCCTTGAAGTGATCGATATCGAGCAGCAGCACGAAGTGGCTGCCTGCGGTAGGCGCGAGCAGCTGATTGAGCTTATTTTCCAGACCACGGCGGTTATACAGGCCGGTTAACGGATCCAGCATGCTCAGATCGTTGAACTTATCCCGCTCGTGATACAGATTGGCCACCAGATCTTGGGTAAAGGCTTCGCTGCGTTTCAACATCAGGTGATGGATTGAAAAAGCCACGATCGGCAACAGAATGGTTAACAGGATGCGCAGGGTATTGTGCATATCGTCCAGCCACAGAATGGTCAGCGCCGAAGGCAAGGCGTTCAGGCAGAAGGCGATAACGTTATCCGTCAGAGAGATTGCGCTGATAAAGAAAATGCTGAACAGGCTGATTAACAGAAAGCTGTGACTATCGTTGGGCAGGTATTGATGTTTGATATAGATATGTGCCGCCCACAGCAGACCGAGTACCGTGGCAGACAGGTGCAATTTTTTGATGTATTGCCGTGGCGATCGGCGTGTATACCCGAATGCCGCCAGACAAAACAGAGGAATGCCGATTAATGGCAGAGTAAAGGCTGGATTCGCCTGAAAGGGTAACAATAAAGTGAAGACGGCAGAGACGGTATTCATTGATAAAAAAAGCAATAACGATAAACGGTGCTTGTTGCTTTGCAGCTCCAGATAAGAACGCGCATTCATACAGGGATCACTCTTTGCCCAATTGTTCTGCCGGAAGAATAAGGTTATGAAAAATTCCCAGTGCGTAGATTGAGCACCTGCGATGAAGGGATCAGTTAAATATTATTAATATGCTAATTTTTCTAGGAATTTGCTTAGATGAAATTATCATTTTTTCACCAGACTGTCATCTGTGTTAAGCCTGATGAAGGGGGAAATTGCTGCGCAGGGAAAAAAAGTGTTATATGATATTGGTTATCATTATCATTTGTGAAATAAGGCTATCATGATTGCCGCGATAATCATTGCATGTGGGTTATGGATCGTCAGTATGTGCTTGGGCAAACGGCTGACCAGCGCCTGGGGCGTATTGCTACCTTGCGTTCTGATGCCGTTAATCGCGCTGACCGACCTCAATATGATGCAACTGCGTACCCTGATCGTCATTGCCATGCTGGTTACGCTGGTGATGTTGTTTAACAGCCATCTGCGCCATTATCTCTTGCTGCCTTCGTTTATGGCGTTGGCAGGCGGATTAGCCGCCATCAGCCTGCATTTCAGCTTTAGCTGAAACGACAAAATCACGCATTAGCGTGTTGGTTTTTCAGAGGATTTAATACGCAGGAAAAACGGGAAGAGAACTCATCAATTGGTGCGAAGAGAGGGACTTGAACCCTCACGTCCGTAAGGACACTAACACCTGAAGCTAGCGCGTCTACCAATTCCGCCACCTTCGCACAGTCGATGTTGTTGCTTAATCTTGATTTATATCACCAGCTTGGTGCGAAGAGAGGGACTTGAACCCTCACGTCCGTAAGAACACTAACACCTGAAGCTAGCGCGTCTACCAATTCCGCCACCTTCGCATTGATGCTGTGTAATATAAATCATGTGGTTATTGGTGCGAAGAGAGGGACTTGAACCCTCACGTCCGTAAGAACACTAACACCTGAAGCTAGCGCGTCTACCAATTCCGCCACCTTCGCTTACCAGAAACATCACCGGAGTAATGCTACCACGGGGGCGAATTCTAGAGATTTTGGCGGGTACGTCAATAGTTATTTCCTGCTTTTAGGGCGTTCGCTGGAAAAAACGCCTCATCAGCGTTGTTGATAACCATCGAACAGACCAATCAGCCAATCAATCAACACCCTAACGCGTGGCGCGAGGAAGCGGCCGGGGGGATACATGATGTAGATCGGCATCGGCGGCGGCGGTGTTTCTGCCAAGACCTCCACCATTTCACCCGTCTTTAACCAGGAAGCCACCGAGTAGCGGGATCCCTGAATCAATCCCATTCCGGCGCGGCAGGCGCTGGTATAGGCATCGGCACCGCTGACGCTCAGCTTGCTGGGTAATTCGCGCAGTTCCAGCTTGCCGTTGCGGCAGAATTCCAGCGGATAGTTACGGTTGTTGACCAGCGAGAAATAACCCACCGCCTGATGGTGTTGCAGATCGTCGATCGATTGCGGAGTACCGAAGGTGTGCAGATAGGCGGGGGATGCGCAGGTTAGCTGTGGCATCTGGGCAATCAGCCTGGCAACCAGCGCGTCGTCTTCGGTTTCCCAGGCGCGCAGCACGCAGTCTACGCCTTCGCGCAGCAGATCCACATGGGTATCGTTGGCGCCGAGCGCCAGCTCAATTTCTGGGTAACACTGATAAAAATCCGCCAGTGCCGGGATGACGATCTCCCGCGCCAGCGAGTGCGGCATATCAATACGCACTTTGCCCGCGGGTTGCAGCTTATGCTGGTGGAATAGCGTATCTGCTTCTTCCAGCGCATCCAGCAGTTGCAGGCAGCGCTGATAGTACAGCGTGCCCTCGGCGGTGATCTGTACCTGGCGCGTGGTGCGCAGCAGCAGACGGACCCCGAGCCGCTGCTCCAGCCGCTTCAACGCATTACTGACCGTGGCGCGCGGCAGTTGCAGGCGTTCAGCCGCACGGCTGAAGCTGCCCAATTCCACGATCCGGGTAAAGATACGCATGGCCTGAATCTGATCCATCTTCCCGCCTGTCATTGTTAGCGATTTATAAACAGTGATGTGCAATCTTCATTATTTATCTTTACAGCGTAAACAACCAGACTGGGTTGCAACATAGACCGTTCAATGAGGACAACACAATGCAACAACGTCAATTAGGCTCTAACGGCCCCGTCGTCTCGGCTCTGGGTTTAGGCTGCATGGGAATGAGCGACTTTTACTCCACCGGCAGCGATGAAAAAGAGGCGATTGCCACGCTGCACCGGGCATTGGAGTTGGGCGTCACGCTGTTGGATACCGCCGATATGTACGGCCCGCATACCAATGAGCAACTGATCGGTAAAGCGATCAAAGGCCAGCGCGATCGCGTATTTCTGGCGACCAAGTTCGGCATTGTGCGCGATCCGGCCGATCCCCATGCCCGTGGCGTGAGCAGCAAGCCGGAGTATATCCGTCGCTCGGTCGAAGGCAGCCTGCAACGCTTGGGGGTGGAAACCATCGATCTTTATTATCAGCACCGGGTTGATCCGCAGGTACCGATCGAAGAGGTGGTGGGCACCATGGCGGATCTGATTAAAGAGGGCAAAATCCGCTATATCGGTCTAAGCGAGGCTTCCGTTGCCACACTGGAGCGCGCGCACAAAGTGCACCCGATTAGCGCATTGCAGACCGAATACTCGCTGTGGACGCGGGATGCCGAGCAAGGCCAGCTTGCGGCCTGTGAACGGTTGGGCATCGGTTTTGTGGCTTACAGTCCGCTGGGGCGCGGCTTTCTAACCGGGGCGATCCAGCGCCCGGAAGATCTGGCCGAGGACGATTTCCGCCGTGCTAATCCGCGTTTTCAGGGGGAAAACTTTGCCCGCAACTTGGCACTGGTGGAAAAAGTCAGTGAATTGGCCCGGCAGAAGGGCGTTGCGCCTTCACAGTTGGCACTGGCGTGGGTGATGGCGCAGGGGGAACATATTGTGCCAATCCCAGGCACCAAGCGCAGGCGCTATCTGGAAGAAAACGTAGCGGCGGCGGAGATTACGCTGAGTGAACAGGAACTGGCGGCGATCGAGGCGGTATTCCCACTGGCAGGCGTGGCTGGCGCGCGTTATACGCAGGTTGGGATGGAGTTTATTAACGGCTAATATACCCGTCGTCAATCAAACTGCAGGGGTGTTGGCTGCCTTTGCTCACCCCAGTCACATAGTGGCCTATGCTCCTGGGGACTCACTCAGTTGCTGCCTACCTGCATCTTGATTAAACTTGGGTATATCTAAAACGGGCGCTGAAGTGCGCCCGTGAATTTCAATGCCGAGTTACTTTTTCTTCTTCGGATCGCGCGGTTGGCGGCCAACGGTGGCTTTATACACCTTGAAACGGCCGTTCTGCGCCAGCACTTCGTGGCTGCCGAAAGTGGCATCCAGAATATCCGGATATGGTAAGAAGGCGTTGGCGACGATACGCAGTTGCCCACCGATTGGCAGATGTTTCAATGCGCCACGGATCAGGGTTTCTGCGGCAGTCAGGCTGGTGGCCAGACCGTCGTGGAACGGTGGGTTGGAGATGATCATGTCAAAGCGGCCGGTAATGTCGGAATAGACGTTACTGACGATCACTTCACCTTCAATACCGTTAGCGGCCAGCGTTGCGCGGCTGGATTCCACCGCGGCGGCATTCACGTCGCTCAGCGTCAGCTTCATTTTTGGTGACAGCTTGGAGAGCACCGACGCCATTACGCCAGCACCGCAACCCACGTCCAGCACCTTGCCTTTCATGTGTTTTTCCAGCGTCGACAGCAGCAGCGAACTGCCTACATCCAGCCCATCACGGCTGAATACGCCCGGCAGGGTTTTCACTTCCAGATCGTGCAACTGATAGCTTTCCCACCAGTCGGCCAGATCAAAGGTGGTCTGTACATCGATACGGCCATGATACAAACCACAGCGGCGCGCGCTGTCGATTTTTGCCAGGGTGGCCTGGCGCTCTAGGATCTGTTCCGCGCTGCGCACACCGCTGCGGTTTTCACCAACCACAAAGATTTCTGCGCCAACCGGCAGCAAAGACAGCAGATTGCACAGTTGGAACTGCGCTTCCTGTTTGCTCTTTGGCCAGTAATAGACCAACGTATCGCAGTTGGCAACGAAGGTGGGATCTACCGTCAGGCCGAATTGTGCATTTTCGCCCATCATCCGGTTCAGTAACTGCCAGTGATGGTATTGCTGGGTGTGGACACGCACATCAGCGGCCTCGAATTGGGCCGGCAGGGTGTCCTGCAGATCGCCCGCGAACAGGACGCGGCGTGCAACAAACTCATCACTGTGGCGCAGCATGACTTCACTGGCTGGGGTTAATGCGGACATCAGTTTTTGGCTCCTCAAGATTAAGCGGGAGATTATAGAGCTTTGTGGCGAGATGTTCGACGGGTTTGTTGGCGCAGGGTGCGCGGGTTTGTTAGCATAGCGCGGCACATGGCAGGCATAGTGCGCAACACACGGGAATCGGTATGGCATCAAAACGCGATTGGCTATTACAACAACTGGGGATTACGCAGTGGACATTGCGCCGCCCTGGCGCGTTGCAGGGCGAGATCGCGGTCAGCCTGCCGGCGGAAGTGCGTCTGCTGGTGGTGGCGCAAACATTGCCCGATCCTCAGGATCCCTTGTTTTGTGATGTGCTACGCAGCCTGGGGCTGCAACCGGCGCAAACCTATGGTCTGACGCCGGATCAGGTGGCGATGCTGCCGCAAGACACCGAATGCAACAGTTGGCGGTTGGGCATTGCGGAGCCGCTCGCGGTGGCCGGTGCGCAGCTACACAGCCCGGCGCTGGCCGAGCTTTCTCAAGATGCGGGTGCCAAACGCGCACTCTGGCAGCAGATTTGTCACTATGAACAGCATTTCACCCCTGACGACGGCCGATCTGGCCACCGCCTTCAAGATTGAACACGCCAGCCATGCTTTTCCTTGGACTGAGGCAACATTCGCCAGCAATCAGGGCGAGCGCTATCTTAACCTGAAGCTGGAAGCCGCAGGGCAGATGGCGGGTTTTGCCATTACCCAGATCGTGCTGGATGAAGCTACGCTGTTTAACATTGCCATTCACCCAGATTGGCAGCGTCGGGGTTTTGGCCGCACGCTGCTCACTGCGCTGATCGCAGAGCTCGAGGCGCGTGGCGTGGTCACGCTGTGGCTGGAAGTGCGTGCTTCCAACCATGGGGCGATCGCGCTATATGAAGATCTCGGGTTCAACGAAGTGACGGTGCGCCGCAACTATTACCCCGCCGCTAACGGTCGTGAAGATGCGATCGTAATGGCGCTGCCGCTGGGGTAGCGTTCACCGTCAAGAAGCCCTATTTTTACAACGAATGAGGTGTATTTTAGATTGAATACACCTCATTCGTTGTTTTTAAATCTATTAACAGCAAATAAGTTGTTTTTGTCTGAAATTCATACATGCATTGTCACTGACTCTATCTCGGGTTAAAAAGCCGCGCTCAGACTTTGCAAACAGAGCCCCTAAAAATTAAGCCGTAGATTTGCGTTTATTTCATCGACCAAAGTTTTTGGTACGTCCCATTCTTCGGCTAGTTGGGGCCAGCTTGATACGTGTTCTATTGTTTCATTAATGATGTTGTCAATTTTTCTTTTGCTAAACAATGGGCTGAGTTTTTCTAAGCTGTAAAAATCAGAACGAGTGAAATTATCCCTTTTACCATTTAAGCTCATCCAGTGACTGTTAACCCATTTACTGCCTGGCTTGTAGCTATAGGCCAGATCATAGGCTGGAGCAAGTGACCATTTTTCGTTTTTTAGAATGAAAGCAAAATTCTTAGAATGGTCGTCATGGTTCCGTGAAATGATATTAAAGATCATACGTTTTAGTAGTTGCTCCGCTTCGGATGCGGAGAGTTTTAACTGGCGCGCAATGCTAAATAATTCAGCATAAGAGAATGAGCCTGGCTTTTTATAGTCCACGTGAGCTAATCCATTTAGCGTTTGCACATGTATTTTTTTGTTTTTGATTCGATCAAAACGTTGAGTAATAAAGTGCCTTCGGTTCCCTTCTTGGAGTAACTGACATGGCATCATATCGACACCACATTTTTTGGCCATTAAGTGATATACAAACTCCATGGCACCATAGCCAAGAGGGTCACCGAAGGTTTCTTGGTTTTTATTATGTTCGCTAACGCCATCGAACTTCATCAGATAATGAGTAAAGCCATCTGGAACGGCTGTCTGACCAGAACGAACTTGGGTAAAGTCTTCATTGAAAGCTAATACTGCTTTAGGTCTTGCTCCGCCCGCACTCATGCCGACTGAGAGTAAGGACATCATTGCTTCGCGGTCTTCCTGCCCATTTTGCTTTAGCTTCATCTCAAAATGACCACGAGAATCTAAGATTTCTTGTGCGATTGATACCAGAGATTGGATCTCAACTTGCTGTGACGCATTAAGACTGCGTAATTGTGTTGCTGGCGCGTACTCTAATGCCCCCATACCTCGTTTGCCAGTATATTGAAGCCGCTGTAAGGGGGTAATGTTATTCGGTGAACGACCTTGGCCAGCCACCCATGCATTGAGGACCGCATTCCCAAAATCGTCGGGTAAAGAATCAGCTATTAGTCCGGGTAGTCCTTTGAATGTATTGAAATCTAATTCAGGAAAGCTATAAATACGTCTTGATAATGGCATCTTGATTGGTGACAGTTCGATCCCTTTTTTTAAAAAGTTTGGGTCATATTCAAAAGCGCCGACCCCTTTGTCGGTATCAAAGCTAACTGCGCCAACCTCATGCTCTTGATACGTGATTTCTATTACTTCCATTACCATTCAGGTTTATCCTCATCCACATTGCGGCGTTGTCCTGATGCTCTTTGACGCTTCTTTCCTTGTAACTTCGCTAGCTGTAAAGGTGATATTTCTTGTTTTGGAAGAAACAGATCTAGCTGATCAGTCAAATCTAGTGCCATCATAATCGCGATCAATATTTCTAGTTGTACCTTACCTTTTTCAGCATTCAACACGGTTTTACGTGCTACACCGGCAAGAACTGCTACCTCGGACTGAGTGAGATCTCGATTGAGTCGTGCTTGCTTTAAGCGCTCGCCGATCTCTTCTGCAAGGGCATAGGCTGTTTTATCACTCATTATATTGAGACCCTAAATGGTTACATTAAAAGATTTTATGCGCCTAATGTATTTAATTTAGGACCTTATAGGTTGGTTGTCAATTTGTTAATTAAGGTGCCAATATAGGTACATTAAATTAATTTAATCGTTTAAAGTAACCATGTTGGGATATAATACATCCCTGTTCAGGGATTTGGTTGGAAGAGGCTGTCTAGGCTAGTTGGTGGAAATGTCTGAATCTTCTTCGGCAATCGAAAATCATGCTTTGCAGCTTACTAGGGGAGACTCAGTTTGAGTTGCCTCGTCGCATTGGTATAAAACAGCAGTCGATTAGCCACAGTTGTTCATGGGCTGAATAAGCAACGATTGCAAACCAGCGACAGCCAATCCTTGGCGCTCGCTGAGAGTAAATGGTAATACATTGCACAACCATTGATTGTTTATAAAGTCAAGATCAGCGAAAATAGCAGCCAATTACGATTAACACGACGAATTTGACAAGCGAAGAACTGAAAAGAGAGTGCTTCCAAAAGCGTGTCCAAATCCGTGTACAAACTAAAAGAATTTACACATGGTAAACCAAGATTTTCTTAATGAAATCAAAAAGCGAAGAACTTTCGCCATTATCTCGCACCCCGATGCCGGTAAAACCACCATTACCGAGAAGGTGCTGCTGTTCGGACAGGCTATCCAGACCGCCGGTACGGTAAAAGGCCGTGGTTCCAACCAACACGCCAAATCCGACTGGATGGAGATGGAGAAACAGCGTGGTATCTCGATCACCACCTCGGTGATGCAGTTCCCGTACCGCGAATGTCTGGTCAACCTGCTGGATACCCCAGGGCACGAAGACTTCTCTGAAGATACCTATCGTACCCTGACCGCGGTGGACTGCTGCCTGATGGTGATCGACGCCGCAAAAGGCGTTGAAGATCGTACCCGCAAGCTGATGGAAGTGACCCGCCTGCGTGATACGCCGATCCTGACCTTTATGAACAAACTTGACCGTGACATCCGCGATCCGATGGAAGTGATGGATGAAGTCGAGCGCGAACTGAAAATCGCCTGCTCGCCGATCACCTGGCCGATTGGCTGCGGCAAGCTGTTCAAAGGGGTTTATCACCTCTATAAAGATGAAACCTACCTGTATCAGACCGGTAAAGGCCACACCATTCAGGAAGTGCGGATCGTCAAAGGGTTGAACAACCCGGATCTCGACGCTGCCGTGGGTGAAGACTTGGCTGCGCAACTGCGCGAAGAGCTGGAACTGGTGCAAGGGGCTTCCCACGAGTTTGAGCAGGAAGCCTTCCTGGCCGGTGAATTGACCCCGGTGTTCTTTGGTACCGCCTTGGGTAACTTTGGCGTGGACCATATGCTGGATGGTTTGGTGGCCTGGGCACCTGCGCCGATGCCGCGTAAAACCAATACCCGTGAAGTGGTCGCTGCAGAAGATAAATTTACCGGTTTCGTGTTCAAGATCCAGGCGAATATGGATCCGAAACACCGCGACCGCGTGGCTTTTATGCGCGTAGTGTCCGGCAAATATGAGAAAGGCATGAAGCTGCGCCAGGTTCGTACCGGCAAAGACGTGGTGATCTCCGATGCGCTGACCTTTATGGCGGGCGATCGTTCTCATGTGGAAGAAGCTTACCCAGGCGATATTATCGGTTTGCATAACCACGGCACCATTCAGATTGGCGACAGTTTTACCCAGGGTGAAGATATGAAGTTCACCGGCATTCCGAACTTTGCCCCTGAACTGTTCCGCCGCATTCGCCTGCGCGATCCGCTGAAGCAGAAACAGCTGCTGAAAGGGTTGGTGCAGCTGTCGGAAGAAGGGGCTGTGCAGGTGTTCCGCCCAATCTCCAACAACGATCTGATCGTGGGGGCCGTCGGTGTGCTGCAGTTTGACGTGGTGGTTGCACGCTTGAAATCCGAATACAACGTGGAAGCGCTGTATGAGTCGGTGAACGTTTCCACTGCCCGTTGGGTGGAGTGCAGCGACGTGAAGAAATTTGAAGAGTTCAAGCGCAAGAACGAACTGAACCTGGCGTTGGATGGCGGTGATAATCTCTCCTACATCGCACCGACCATGGTGAACCTCAACCTGACGCAAGAACGTTACCCAGACGTGGTATTCCGCAAAACTCGCGAACACTAATCTGCCGATGCGGCACCGCATTCTTGCGGTGCCCATGACTCCCCAGCAGTTGCAACTCTCAGCACTCATCTTGCTAATTATTAAATTTTATTTATAAATTCTATTTTTCCTCGTGGCTGATGTTTCACAGCTATCCTTCTGCAAATTTCACCTGATGGACTATATTTATTAGGGTCTTTGGCATTTAATAAGCAAAAATAACTGCTATTCAGTTACTATATAGAAGGTTATTTTGCTGTGTTGTCGATCGGAGACAGTTCTATCTCATTAATATCAATGAGATAGCAACAGTGTCCCCGTATGAAGACGCGACTGTCGCCAATAGGCAACAGTTTCTCACCTAAGTGTTGCATTCCTGTTTCTTTACTGTTGATTCTTAATGGTTTTATAAGGATGGCATAGATATTGCTTTGATCTTATCGTGAACGTTTGATTGTATAGTAATCGTGAAGTATTCATTTGAGTTCGCCGTGATAACACGGTGCAGGGATCCGCAGTTGATGGGGATTCACAACAAGAAGGAAGAGATCGATGAAAAATACCAAGTTTGCACATTCTTTGATGGCTATCGTTTTGGGTTCTGTTCTGGTGAGTGGCAGTGTGCTGGCGCAAGAGTCGCTGCTCAACAAAGCCACCAGCGTGGCTGATAGCACGGGTGCCAAAATCGATAGCTCCATGAAAAAAGTCGACAGCTATATGGGTGACAGTGCGACAACCGCGAAAGTGAAAAGCGCATTGGTTGACGATAAAGCGATCAAAAGTACCGATATCTCGGTGGTCACTGAGAAGGGCGTGGTAACGCTCAGTGGTTTTGTCAGCAGCCAGGTGCAGGCCGAACGTGCCGTTGCGGTTGCCGGTAAGGTGGAAGGGGTGAAATCCGTCAGCGACAAGCTGCACGTGAAAGACGAAGCCACCCAATCGGTGAAGGCTTATGCCGGTGATGCTGCAACCACCAGTGAATTGAAGGCCAAACTGCTGGCTGACGACATCGTACCTTCCCGTAATGTGAAAGTGGAAACCACCGACGGTGTGGTGCAGCTTTCCGGTACGGTAAAAACGCAGGCGCAATCCGAGCGGGCAGAGAGCATTGCCAAAGCGATTGATGGCGTGAAAAGCGTCAAGAACGATCTGGCTGTGAAATCTTAAATCCATTTCTAACTACATGATCATCAAGGGGCGCAACCTATTGCGCTCCTGCGTGAGGAGCAGCTTATGTTTCGTTGGGGCATTATATTTTTAGTCATTGCGTTGATCGCGGCCGCGCTAGGCTTTGGTTCGCTGGCTGGCACCGCCGCCTGGGCGGCTAAAATGGTGTTTGTAGTGGGGATCATTCTGTTCCTGATCAGCCTGTTTGCCGGTCGTCGGCGTCCTTAACTTTTCTCTCAAAGTGTAACAAAGCTTAATTCCTTTTCTCGTCGTCTGGAGAGTTCAGTCATGAATAGCGACATCATTGTCGGCCGCTGGAAACAGTGGAAAGGCCAGGTCTGGCAGGCGTGGGCAGAGTTTTCCGGTAGTGACTATGCCTGGTTGGTTGGGAGTAATGACTGCCTCTCCGGCGTCTTGCAAGAAGATTACGGAAGAGAGCAAGAAGAGTTATCCTCAGAAAAACAGCCACATTGAGGAGATAGGGTTGGGATACAGAATACCTATCACGCTCGGTAATATAGAACCGCTGGCATATAAACCATTCCAGCCCGGTAAAATGGCGCTGGTGTGTGAGGGCGGCGGGCAGCGCGGCATCTTTACTGCCGGTGTATTGGACGAGTTGCAGCGCGCCCGCTTTAACCCTTTTGAACTGATGATTGGCACGTCTGCCGGAGCGCAGAATCTTTCGGCCTTTATCTGTGGCCAGCTGGGGTATGCGCGACGCGTGATCACCCGTTACACCACGTCGGCCAATTTCTTCAACCCTCTGCGTTTTGTGCGCGGTGGGCATCTTATCGATCTTGACTGGTTGATAGATATCACTTCACAGCAACTGCCGCTGGCGATCGATGTTGCCGAGCAGCATCTCAGCAATGGCCGTGAATTGCTGATGTGCGCCTGTCGCAGCGATAATTTTGAACCCGCTTACCTGCGCGTTGAGCGAGCTAACTGGTTGCCTGCGATCAAGGCATCGAGCGCCATCCCCGGCTTTTACCGCCAGGGCGTTGAGCTGGACGGTATCAGCTATCTGGATGGTGGCATCAGCGATGCTATCCCGGTGGAGGAGGCCTATCGCCGCGGTGCCGATACCATTGTGGTGATCCGCACCGTGCCTTCGCAGATGTATTACACGCCGCAGTGGCTGAAACGCATGGAGCACTGGCTGAGTGACAGCAGTTTGCAGCAGATGGTGCGCATCATGCAGCAGCATGAGCAGAGTTATCACCGCATCCAGCAGTTTATTGAGCAACCGCCGGGTGAGCTGCGCATCTTTGAGATATTCCCCCCTAAGCCGCTGGCGAGCAGTGCGCTCGGCAGCCGTCTGCCTGCGCTGAATCAGGATTATCATCTTGGCCGCCGCTGCGGGCGTTACTTCCTGGCCACGGTTGGCCATTGGCTGCTGGAGCAGGAAAAGCGCGATGGCATCAAGCTGCAACAGCCCGTTTCACGCCGCTTGTTGCAGCCGGAAAGCGTGCGTATGCCTTCACCGATCGCGACAGATATGCCACATTCGCACAATCAGGAAGCCCAGTTGGCAACGGCGAAAATCATTCTGCCGGGAGATCCCTCCGCTGGTGATGGAGACGCGCTGTGAATTACGTTTTTACCGATACCCACTGCCATTTTGATTTTCCGCCGTTTAGCGGCCACGAAGATGAAAGCTTGGCACTGGCCGCGCAAGCCGGTGTGCAGCAGATCATCGTGCCAGCGGTAACGGCGGATCGTTTTGCCCTGGTGTTGAAACTGGCGCACGATCATGCGCCGGTGTTTGCCGCGCTGGGGCTGCATCCGTTGTATATCGCGCAGCATCACGATGAACAGCTTGAGCAATTGGCGGTTTTTCTCGCCCGCCAACCGGCAAAGCTGGTGGCGGTGGGGGAGATTGGGCTGGATCTGTATATGGAAAACCCCCAGTTTGATCGCCAGCAGGTGTTGCTCAAGCAACAGTTGGCGTTGGCAAAACGCCACGATCTGCCGGTGATCCTGCATTCCCGCCGTAGCCACGATCCACTGGCGGCGATATTGCGCCGGGCCGATGTGCCGCGCCGTGGCGTGGTACACGGTTTTGCTGGCAGCCTGGCGCAGGCACAGGCCTTTATCCGGCTGGGGTATTACATCGGCGTTGGTGGCACTATCAGTTACGAACGCGCGCAGAAAACACGCAGCGTGATGGCACAGTTACCGCTGGCGTCATTGCTGCTGGAAACCGATGCGCCGGATATGCCGTTAGCGGGCTATCAGGGGCAAGCGAACCGCCCTGAACGGGCCGCCGAGGTGTTTCAGGTGCTTTGCCAGTTGCGGCCCGAACCGCCCGATGAAATCGCCCATCATCTGCAACAAAACACCCTGTCTTTATTCGGCTTGACGCCGCACATCGCCTAAAACGTGATTTAAATCACGTTGCGAGATTTTCATTTGCAACTTGTTGTATTCATCTGTGACATATAATGAGGCGAATTTCTCCACGCTCAGTATAATTGCGCCCCGTTATCTACTCCTAAGCAACCCTGCGGGTTCACCGAACAGGGATGCATTACTTTTTCGCAACAGGGATATTCTCACATGCAACTCATCATGAGCCTGGTCGGTATGGTGGTACTGATCGCCATTGCTGTGCTGCTTTCCAGCAACCGACGCGCTATTAAACTGCGTACCGTGCTCGGGGCATTTATCATTCAGATCGCCATTGGCGCGCTGGTACTGTACGTGCCACTGGGCCGCCGTATTCTTGGCGGCATGTCTGAAGGGGTGGCTAACGTCATCGCTTACGGCAATCAAGGCATCTCTTTCATTTTTGGCGGCCTGGTTTCCGACAAAATGTTCGAGGTGTTTGGCGGCGGCGGCTTTGTGTTCGCGCTGCGCGTACTGCCGGTGATCGTGTTTTTCTCCTCGCTGATCGCTGTGCTCTATTATCTGGGCATCATGCAACTGGTGATTAAAGTGCTCGGCGGCGGCCTGCAGAAACTGCTGGGCACTTCGCGCACCGAATCGCTGTCGGCAACGGCCAATATTTTCGTGGGTCAGACCGAAGCGCCTCTGGTGGTACGGCCGTATATTGCTACCATGACGCAGTCTGAACTGTTTGCGGTGATGTGTGGTGGTTTGGCGTCGGTGGCCGGTTCGGTGCTGGCAGGTTATGCCCAGATGGGCGTGCCGCTGGAGTATCTGATCGCCGCATCCTTTATGGCCGCGCCGGGCGGATTGCTGTTCGCCAAGCTGATGGTGCCGGAAACCGAGAAAACCCACGACCAAGACGACGCGATGAAGCTGATCGCCGCTGAAGATCGCCCGGCCAACGTGATTGACGCTGCGGCTTCAGGTGCGGCTTCGGGGATGCAACTGGCGATGAACGTGGGCGCGATGCTGCTGGCGTTTATCGCCCTGATCGCCTTGCTGAACGGTATGTTGGGTGGCATTGGTGGCTGGTTCAACTTCCCGCAGCTGTCGCTGGAACTGATCTTGGGTTGGGTCTTCTCCCCGATCGCCTTCCTGATCGGCGTGCCGTGGAGTGAGGCGATGGTGGCTGGTTCGTTTATCGGCCAGAAGGTGATCGTCAACGAGTTCGTAGCCTATATGAACTTTGGTGCTTATCTGCGCCCGGACGACGTGGTCGCCGCCGATGGGTTGCAGGTCCTGTCACAGCACACCAAGGCGATTATCTCCTTTGCGCTGTGCGGCTTTGCCAACCTCTCTTCCGTAGCGATTCTGCTCGGTGGCTTGGGCAGCATGGCACCGAACCGTCGGCACGATATTGCACGCTTTGGCCTGAAGGCCGTGGCTGCCGGTACGCTCTCTAACCTGATGAGTGCTACCATCGCCGGGTTCTTTTTGGCGCTGTAAGCTAAACTAGAAACAGCCCCCAGCATGTTTTGCTGGGGGCTGCCGCATGATTTCCTGATACGGGCATTCTGTAGAGCGCCCGCCATTGATTACCCGTCCGTTTAACGAGTTTGTGAACAAAGTCGCGTTATTTTGTGATTTAAATCACATATAATTCCAGTTTGTTGCAGTGACATTTCATATTATGTGAATCGGAACACGTATCAGCCAAGGCGATCGTGTTCCAATATCGAAGGGCTATATGCGGTGAGAAGGATCTCAGTTGCCGCCGTGAGGACGTTGCTCACGGGCTATCTTCATGGAACCAAGTCCGCTCGCCAACATCCGAGTGTTTATACTCTAAATAATTCGAGTTGCATGTAGGCGGCAAGTCCGAGAGTCACCAGGAGCATAGGCCACTATGTGACTGGTGCGAACGGGCGCAGCCAACACCCAGGCAACTTGAAGTATGACGAGTAAAGTTGGAGAGTTTTATGACCGAACTAACCGCAGCAGCGCAACGCGCGCTGAACCTGATGGATTTAACCACGCTGAATGACGATGACACCGACGAGAAGGTGATCGCACTGTGTCGTCAGGCTAACAGCCCGGCGGGCCATACTGCCGCTATCTGTATCTATCCGCGTTTTATCCCGATTGCGCGTAAAACGCTGCGTGAGCAGGGGACGCCGGATATCCGTATTGCGACCGTCACCAACTTCCCGCATGGCAATGATGACATCGATATCGCGCTGGCGGAAACCCGCGCGGCGATCGCCTACGGGGCTGACGAAGTGGACGTGGTGTTCCCTTATCGCGCCTTGATCGCGGGTAATGACAAAGTCGGTTTTGAGCTGGTGCAACAGTGCAAACAGGCCTGCGCCGCCGCTAACGTCCTGCTGAAAGTGATCATCGAAACCGGTGAACTCAAGCAGGCGCATCTGATTCGCCAAGCCTCTGAAATTGCCATTAATGCCGGGGCGGACTTTATCAAAACCTCCACCGGTAAAGTGCCGGTTAACGCCACGCTGGAAAGTGCTGAACTGATGATGACGGTGATCCGCGATCTGGGCGTCAGCAAAACCGTGGGCTTTAAGCCTGCCGGTGGCGTGCGCACGGCGGAAGATGCGCAACACTATCTGCAACTTGCCGAGCGTATCCTGGGGGAGGGCTGGGCCGATGCGCGTCATTTCCGCTTTGGTGCCTCGAGCCTGTTGGCCAGCCTGCTGACGACGTTGGGGCATAGCACCCAAACCGCCAGCAACGGTTACTGATGCTCTAGCGCGCCGCGTTGGCGCAGTGAAATTAAATAGCTCAAGCAGGGGGATGCCTTGTTCCTGGCGCAAGAAATAATCCGTAAAAAACGTGACGGCCAGCCGTTGAACGAAGCAGAAATCCGCTTCTTTATCAATGGGGTGCGTGACAATGTGGTTTCCGAAGGGCAGATCGCCGCGTTGGCGATGACCATCTATTTCCACGATATGAACATGGCGGAGCGCGTGGCGCTCACCATGGCGATGCGCGATTCCGGCACGGTGCTTGACTGGAAAAGCCTGGCGCTGAACGGCCCGATTGTCGATAAGCACTCTACCGGCGGCGTGGGCGATGTCACTTCGCTGATGCTTGGCCCGATGGTGGCGGCCTGTGGTGGCTACGTGCCGATGATTTCTGGCCGTGGTTTAGGCCACACCGGCGGCACGCTGGATAAACTGGAGGCCATTCCGGGCTTCAATATTTTCCCTGATGACAACGCATTCCGCAAAATTATCAAAGATGTCGGCGTGGCGATTATCGGCCAAACCAGCTCGCTGGCTCCGGCGGATAAGCGTTTTTACGCCACGCGCGACATTACCGCTACCGTCGATTCCATCCCGCTGATCACCGCCTCGATTCTGGCGAAGAAACTGGCGGAAGGGCTGGATGCGTTGGTGATGGATGTCAAAGTGGGGTCAGGGGCTTTTATGCCGACTCATCAGCTTTCGCAAGATCTGGCGCAGGCGATCGTCGGCGTAGCCAACGGTGCGGGGTGTAAAACCACCGCGTTGCTGACCGACATGAATCAGGTGCTGGCCTCCAGCGCCGGTAACGCGCTGGAAGTGCGTGAAGCGGTGCGCTTCCTGACCGGTGAATACCGCAATCCGCGCCTGCTGGAAGTCACCATGGCGCTGTGCGTGGAAATGCTGCTTTCCGGCGGCTTGGCGGCGGATGATGCGCAGGCTCGCGCCAAGCTGCAAGCGGTTTTGGACAATGGCAAAGCAGCGGAAGTGTTTGGCCGCATGGTGGCGGCGCAACAGGGGCCGGTGGACTTTGTGGAGCGTTACGACAGCTACTTGCCGACGGCGACCTTGAGTAAACCGGTTTATGCCGAAAAACCGGGCATTATCACCGCGATGGATACCCGTGCGCTGGGGATGGCCGTCGTCGCGCTGGGCGGTGGCCGCCGCCGCGCTACCGACAATATCGACTATAGCGTCGGCCTGGCGGAGATGGCGCGCTTGGGAGATGCCGTGGGTACGCAGCGCCCGCTGGCGCTGATCCACGCCAACGATGAAGAGAGCTGGCAACAGGCAGCAGATGCGGTGCGCAGTGCAATAGTGATGGGCGATAAAGCCCCGGTAACTACGCCGGTGGTGTATCAGCGCATCACGCAATAACCGTGATTGTTAAAGAATCAGGAGCGGTAGCGGCTTGTAAGCTGCCGCCCACAGCAGGAGAACAGAATGAAACGCACCTATATTATGGTACTGGACTCGTTCGGGATCGGCGCCAGCGCCGACGCCAAACGCTTTGGTGATGAAGGCTCCGATACCCTTGGCCATATCGCGGCAGCCTGTGCGCGTGGTGAAGCCAACGTGGGCCGCAGCGGCCCGCTGACGCTGCCGAACCTGAGCCGCCTGGGCTTGGGCAAAGCGGCGCAAGAGTCTACCGGCAACTTCCCGGTAGGATTGGACCCAAACGCTGAGATCATCGGCGCTTACGGTTATGCCAGCGAGCTTTCTTCAGGTAAAGACACACCGTCCGGCCACTGGGAGATCGCCGGTGTGCCGGTGCTGTTCGAGTGGGGCTATTTCAAGGACGAGCACAACAGCTTCCCACAGGAACTGCTGGACAAGCTGGTAGCGCGCGCCAACCTGCCGGGCTATCTCGGCAACTGCCACTCTTCCGGCACGGTGATCCTCGATCAACTGGGGGAAGAACACATGAAAACCGGCAAGCCGATTTTCTACACCTCGGCGGATTCGGTGTTCCAGATCGCCTGCCACGAAGAAACCTTTGGTCTGGATCGCTTGTACGAGCTGTGTGAAATTGCCCGTGAAGAGTTGACCGAAGGCGGCTACAACATCGGCCGCGTGATTGCGCGCCCGTTCCTCGGTGACAAACCGGGCAGCTTCCAGCGCACCGGTAACCGCCACGATCTGGCGGTGGAACCCCCGGCTCCAACCGTGTTGAAGAAGCTGGTTGATGAAAAAGGCGGTGAAGTCGTTTCTATCGGCAAGATTGCCGATATCTATGCCAACGTCGGCATTACCCAGAAAGTGAAGGCCAACGGCATCGATGCGCTGTTCGATGCCACGCTGAGCGAAATGGAAAAAGCCGGTGATAACACCATCGTGTTCACCAACTTCGTTGATTTCGACTCCTCCTACGGCCACCGCCGCGACGTGGCCGGTTATGCTGCCGCGTTGGAACAGTTCGACCGCCGCTTGCCGGAACTGCTGGAGCGCGTTACGGGTGACGACATCATCATCTTTACCGCCGACCATGGCTGTGATCCGACCTGGGAAGGCACCGACCACACCCGTGAACACATCCCGGTGCTGGTGTATGGCCCGAAAGTGCAACCGGGCTCGCTGGGGCACCGTGAAACCTTCGCCGACATCGGCCAGACCATTGCCAGCTATTTTGGCCTGTCGCCGATGGATTACGGTAAAAACCTATTTTAAGACTGTAGATTGCGTTGGCGTGAAGCCAGCGCCTTTTTTAATAAGAATTGAGGGAAGAGATTATGGCTACGCCACATATTAATGCTGAGATGGGTGATTTCGCTGACGTGGTGCTGATGCCGGGCGATCCGCTGCGGGCAAAATACATCGCTGAAACCTTCCTGGAAGGGGCGGTGGAAGTGAACAACGTGCGCGGCATGTTGGGCTTCACCGGCACCTACAAAGGCCGTAAAATCTCGGTGATGGGCCACGGCATGGGCATTCCGTCCTGTTCCATCTATGCGCGTGAGCTGATCGCGGAATTCGGCGTGAAGAAAATCATTCGCGTCGGCTCCTGCGGTGCGGTGCGTGATGATATCAAACTGCGTGACGTGGTGATCGGCATGGGCGCTTGCACCGATTCCAAAGTGAACCGCATGCGTTTTAAAGATCACGACTATGCCGCGATTGCTGATTTCGATATGGTGCGTAACGCCGTAGACGCTGCGGCGGCGCAGGGCATCCCGGCGCGCGTGGGCAATATTTTCTCCGCCGAGCTGTTCTACACGCCAGATCCAGATATGTTCCAGGTGATGAAGAAGTACGGCATTCTGGGTGTGGAAATGGAAGCGGCGGGCATCTACGGCGTGGCCGCAGAGCTGTACGAAGAGTTCGGCTGTAAAGCGCTGACCATCTGCACCGTTTCTGACCACATCCTGCGTCACGAAGCTACCACCGCCGCAGAGCGCCAGACCACCTTTAACGAAATGATCGTTATCGCGCTGGAATCTGTGCTGTTAGGCGATAAAGCGTAAATACCACAGGGGCGTAGGACGCTGCGCCCCTTCACTAATCTATTCATCTCTCCGCAAGCCTATCTTACTAATCCTTTACCTTTCAGCTAATTAGCGCTATTACTTTATTCACCCATCTATTCACTACTCTATTCAGCGATGAGCACTGTCGAACAAATCTTGCGTCACGGCCCGGCCACGGCCCAGGAGCTTACCGGCGCACTGGGCATCAGCCAGCCAACGCTATCGCGCCGAATCCGCGCTTTGGCGGGGGCGGTGTTGACCATCGGTAAAGGCCGGGCGACGCGCTATGCGCTAAGGCGTGATGTCAGCGGTGAGTTGCACTTCCCGCTGTACCGTATCGATGAATTGGGTAAGGCGCATGGGTTTGCCACGCTCTATCCCCTGTATCCCGCCGACGGCTGCGTGGTGCGCAATGAGCAAAGCGGAGAATGGCAGCTTTACCATGGTTTGCCTGGGTACCTGAACGATCTGCGTCCGATAGGTTTTCTTGGTCGCGCCTGGGGCAAAGCCGCTGCCCGGCAGCTCCGGCTGCCGGAAGATGTCCTGCGATGGAATGAGGATCAGCGTTTACAGGCGCTTTGCCACTATGGTGAGGAGATGAGTGGCGATCTGCTGCCTGGAGCGGGCAGCTATCAACGCTGGTTGACGCGCGATCCAGAGAACCCGGTTCCGTTGGCGGACAAAGCCGTTCAGTACGCCGCGCTCTCTGCGCGCGCGTTGGCAGGAGAACTGATTGGATCTTCCGCCGGTGGCGAGCAACCCAAGTTTACTGTTTATGCCGAACTGGCAGGCGCACGCTATGGTCATGTACTGGTGAAATTCAGCGCCGCGCCGGAGAATATCATTGCCCAACGCTGGAGTGATTTACTGATTGCCGAGTCATTAGCGTTGCAGGTGGTGGCGGAGGCCGGGTTGCCTGCTGCACCCGCCAACGTGCTGTTTGGCAAGGACCGGCAGTGCTTTTTGGAGCTTGAGCGTTTCGATCGCGTTGGCGAGTATGGCCGCGTTGCCATGGTTTCGCTGGAGGCTCTGGATGCCGAATTCAGCGGCAGCGGTGGCGCTAACTGGGTCACGGCGGCTGAACGGCTATTACGGCAAGGGATCATCAACCCTCATACTTACCAGAAAATCGCTCTGTATTGGGCGTTTGGTCGGTTGATCGCCAACAGCGATATGCATCAGGGGAATCTGTCGTTTCTGCGCCCGCAGCAGCGGCCCGTGGAGCTGGCACCGCTGTATGACATGTTGCCAATGGCGTTTGCACCAGCCAATAGCGGCAATATGCGGCAGGATGCGCTGGAGATCGGCCTGAGCAATGAAGTCAGCGGCGCAGTTTGGCGGCAAGCAGAGCTGATGGCGCTGGAGTTCTGGCAACGTACGGCGCAACACCCGCAGATCGGCAAGCCATTCCGCACCATCGCCGCACAAATGCAAATGCAGATCCAGGCGCTGAATGAACGCATTCAGCGTTTGGCTTAGCTCAGTCCTTTTTCGCTTCTTCTGGTTCTTCGGGCTTGTCGTCGTCGCTTTCTGCCAGCGGCGTATTGGCGGTCAACAGGTACGGCGACTGCTGCCAGCGGCTGCGGCGGCCTTGCAGCAGCGTGCGAGCCAGAATAATGCCGATGGCCAATGCCAGCAGGATCATCAGGCGCAGCAGGTTGGTGGTGTTATCCACCTGTTTGGATTCGGTGCCCAGCACGTGGGTATCGAGCGTGACGCGGATAAAACCGATGGGGCCATCTTTGCCCTGAATCGACTCGACAAGCTGATGGTTGAAATAGCTGCCTGCGCGTTTGCCGTCGAGCGATAGGCGATCGCGCACGCTGATCTGCTCACCGGAATGGGCCACCAGCGTGCCGTCCAACTGATAGACGCTGGCGTCGAGGATCCGGCTGTGGTCGGTGAGCTGTTGCAAAATGCTGTCAATGCGCTGGTTGTCGATATCACCGTCATCATCCAGCAGCGGAGCCAGGCTAAAAGCCACCTGTTTGGTCAGCGTTTGTGCCAGTTGTTCCACCTGTTCCGATCGCGCCATTTGGTGGCTCAGGCTAAAATAGGAGGCACCTTGCATCAGCATTACGAGCAAAGTCAGGCAAATCAGGATAATAGCGGTGCGGTGCAGGCGGAATTTCAGTTTAGCTTTAGCCATGCGGCTTCCTTGGTCTTTTGGACGCTTTATGTTGCCAGAACCAAGGGCGATAGGATAGCTTTACCCGTCGTCTTTCAAGCTGCAGTTTTTCAGGAGTCAATGATGTCGAATAGTCTGACCTATTGCGATCTCCCTGCCGAGATCTCTCAATGGCCGGGTCTTCCCCTTTCGCTGAGCGGTGACGAAGTCATGCCGCTGGATTATCGAGCGGGCCATACCGGTTGGCTATTATATGGCAGAAAACTGGATAAAGAGCGCATTACCCAGTTCCAGCGCAAGCTCGGGGCGGCGATGGTGATCGTCACCGCTTGGAATGTGGAGGATTATCAGGTGGTGCGTCTGGCGGGAACGCTGTCTGCGCGCGCCAAGCTGCTGGCCGCCGAGAACGGGCTGGACGTGGCACCGCTTGGCAAGATCCCACATTTGCGTACGCCGGGCCTGCTGGTGATGGATATGGACTCTACTGCGATCCAGATTGAATGCATTGACGAGATTGCCAAGCTGGCCGGTGTGGGCGAGCAGGTGGCCGAAGTTACCGAGCGCGCGATGCGCGGTGAGCTTGATTTCACCGCCAGCCTGCGGCAGCGCGTGGGTACGCTGAAAGGGGCCGATGCCAATATCCTGAAACAGGTGCGCGATGAACTGCCGTTGATGCCGGGGCTGACCAGCCTGGTGTGCAAATTGCAGGCGCTGGACTGGCATGTGGCTATCGCTTCCGGCGGTTTTACCTATTACGCCGAATACCTGCGCGACAAGCTGAAACTGGTGGCGGTCGCGGCCAACGAACTGGAAATCCGCGACGGAAAATTGACCGGCGAAGTGCTGGGGCCGGTGGTGGATGCACAATACAAAGCCGATGTGCTGGTGAAGCTGGCGGAAAAACTGGGCATTCCGCCGCAGCAAACCGTGGCGATCGGTGACGGTGCCAACGATCTGAAAATGATGCAGGTGGCCGGGCTGGGCATTGCCTATCACGCCAAGCCTAAAGTGTATGAAAAGGCACAGGTGTCGATTCGCCATGCCGATCTGCTAGGGGTACTCTGTGTGCTCACCGGCAGCTTGAAACATGAGGTGAGGTAACCGTGGCTAAAGCAGCAAAACGGGCGTTTGTCTGTAATGAATGCGGTGCCGATTATCCGCGCTGGCAGGGGCAGTGCAGCGCTTGCAATGCCTGGAACACCATTACGGAAGTGCGCTTGGCTGCGGTGTCTTCATCTTCTGCCCGTACCGAGCGCTTCAGCGGCTATGCGGGCGATGCGGGCGTCAGCCGGGTGCAGAAGCTGTCGGACATCAGCCTGGAAGAGTTGCCGCGTTTTTCTACCGGCTTCCTCGAGTTTGACCGCGTACTGGGCGGCGGGGTGGTGCCGGGCAGTGCCATTCTGATCGGCGGTAACCCCGGTGCGGGGAAAAGTACGCTGCTGCTGCAAGTGCTGTGCAAGCTTTCTGAACAGATGAAAACCCTGTACGTCACCGGTGAGGAATCGCTGCAACAGGTAGCGATGCGCGCTCACCGCTTGGGTTTGCCGACCGGCGGCCTGAACATGCTGTCGGAAACCAGTATTGAACAAATTTGCCTGATCGCCGAGCAGGAACAGCCAAGGTTGATGGTGATCGACTCGATCCAGGTGATGCATATGGCGGATATCCAGTCTTCGCCCGGCAGCGTGGCGCAGGTGCGTGAAACCGCTGCCTATCTGACGCGCTTTGCCAAAACGCGCGGCGTGGCGATCGTGATGGTTGGCCACGTGACTAAAGACGGTTCTCTGGCCGGGCCGAAAGTGCTGGAACACTGTATCGACTGCTCCGTGCTGCTCGACGGCGATGCCGATTCCCGCTTCCGCACTTTGCGCAGCCATAAAAACCGCTTCGGCGCGGTGAATGAGCTGGGCGTATTTGCCATGACCGAACAGGGCCTGCGTGAAGTCAGCAACCCTTCTGCCATTTTCCTCAGCCGTGGCGATGAAGTCACCTCCGGCAGTTCGGTGATGGTGGTGTGGGAAGGCACACGCCCGCTGCTGGTAGAAATTCAGGCGCTGGTGGATCACTCAATGATGGCCAATCCGCGTCGCGTGGCGGTGGGGTTGGAGCAGAACCGTTTGGCGATCCTGCTGGCGGTGTTGCACCGCCACGGCGGTTTGCAGATGTCGGATCAAGACGTATTCGTCAACGTGGTGGGCGGGGTGAAGGTCAGCGAAACCAGCGCCGATTTGGCGTTGCTGTTGGCGCTGGTCTCCAGTTTCCGCGATCGTCCGCTGCCTGACGATCTGGTGGTATTTGGCGAAGTCGGGCTAGCGGGGGAAATCCGCCCGGTGCCAAGCGGCCAGGAGCGTATCTCCGAAGCAGCAAAACATGGCTTCAAGCGCGCCATTGTGCCGCATGCCAACGTACCGAAAAAGCCACCAGCCAATATGCAGGTGTTTGGCGTGAAGAAGTTGGCGGATGCCTTGAGCATTCTGGATGAGCTTTAAGTGAGCCGTAATATTGCCTTGTTTAGTATATTATACCCAATAGCTTTCATGTTGCAGCTAGGCAGCAAAGGCTTGAAAGATGAAGGGTATATAAACTTGGAGGGGTTATGCGGCAGTTCGATTACCTAAAAGCGGCGATTAAGCAAAAAGGCTGTACCTTACAACAGGTGGCCGATGCCAGCAGCATGACCAAGGGCTATCTCAGCCAACTGTTGAACGATAAAATCAAAAGCCCCAGCGCGCAGAAGCTGGAAGCCGTACACCGTTTTCTCGGGTTAGAGTTCCCGCGTCGCGAGAAAAAAGTCGGCGTGGTGTTTGGTAAATTTTACCCGTTGCACACCGGGCATATCTATCTGATCCAGCGCGCTTGCAGCCAGGTGGACGAGTTGCATGTCATTCTATGCCATGACGAACCGCGCGATCGCGAACTGTTCGAGAACAGCTCGATGTCACAGCAACCGACGGTCAGCGATCGCCTGCGTTGGCTGCTGCAAACCTTCAAATACCAGAAAAACATTCATATCCACTCCTTCGACGAAAAGGGCATTGAACCTTACCCGCACGGTTGGGGGGTCTGGAGCAACGGTATGAAGAACTTCATGGAGCAGAAGGGCATCGTGCCGAGCTTTATCTATTCCAGCGAAGAGCTGGATGCGCCGCGCTACCGCGAACATCTGGATATCGAGACCATTCTGGTGGATCCGGAACGCTCCTTTATGAACATCAGCGGCCGCCAGATCCGCCAGGATCCGTTCCGTTACTGGGACTATATCCCGACCGAGGTGAAGCCGTTCTTTGTGCGTACCGTGGCGATTTTAGGCGGTGAGTCCAGCGGTAAATCAACGCTGGTGAACAAGCTGGCGAATATCTTCAACACCACCAGCGCCTGGGAATATGGCCGTGATTACGTGTTCTCCCACTTGGGCGGCGACGAGATGGCGCTACAGTATTCCGACTACGACAAGATTGCGCTCGGGCAGGCGCAGTACGTGGATTTTGCGGTGAAATACGCCAACAAAGTGGCGTTTATCGATACCGATTTTGTTACCACTCAGGCGTTCTGCAAGAAATACGAAGGGCGTGAGCACCCGTTTGTGCAGGCGCTGATCGACGAGTACCGTTTCGATCTGGTGATCCTGCTGGAGAACAATACGCCGTGGGTGGCCGATGGTTTGCGTAGCCTGGGTAATCCGGTTGATCGCAAAGCGTTTCAGCACTTGCTGGAAGAGATGCTGCGCGCTAACAACATCGAATATGTGCACGTAGAATCCAGCGATTATGAAGAGCGTTTCCTGCACTGCGTTAAGCTGGTCAAGCAGTTGCTGGCGGCGGATGCCAGCCGGTTGGTCGGGGTTTCCCCCCTGTCGCGCTGAAGGATGAGGGCGCAGCAGACTGCGCCCTGAGGTTATCAGTAAACAATCACTAACTTACCCTGCATATGGCCTTCCAGCAGCTTGGCGTGTGCGGCGGCCAGGGTTTCCACCGTCAGACCATGCAGCGTTTCGCTCAGCGTGGTCGTCAATTTCCCAGCATCCAGCAGTTGCGCCATTTGCTTGAGGATTTCCCCCTGCTGGGCGATATCCGGCGTGGTGTACATGCTGCGGGTAAACATGAATTCCCAATGCAGCGCGGCGCTTTTCAGCTTCAGCGCGTTTTGATCCAGCGGCTGGCTGTTCTCTACGATGGTGCAGATATGGCCGAGCGGGGCGATCAAATCGCTGATGGCTGGCCAGTGGCCGTCGGTATCGTTCAGGCACAGGATATAATCGACGTGTTCAATGCCTTCTTTGGCCAGATTGGCCTTCAGATCGCGGTAATCCACCACCAGTTCGGCACCGCGCTCGCGGCACCAGGCGGCAGATTCTGGGCGTGAAGCGGTGGCAATCACTTTCACCTTGCTGCGCTGTGCGGCCAGCGGGATCGCCAATGAACCCACGCCACCGGCACCGCCGATGATCAGCAGGGTTTTACCCGCTGCGGCATCCTGGATTTTCAGATGTTCAAACAGTGCCTCCCAAGCGGTGAGGGCAGTCAGCGGCATGGCGGCGGCCTCGGCCCAGTTCAGCGTGCGCGGCTTATGCGCGGTGATGCGTGAGTCGATCAGTTGCTGAGTGCTGTTGCTGCCTGGGCGGGTAATATCCCCGGCGTACCACACTTCATCGCCCGGCTTGAAATCTTCCACGCTGCTGCCGACTGCCAGCACCACGCCGCTGGCATCCCAGCCGAGAATGCGCGGTTGCTGCAAGCCGTTTTTCTGTAGACCCGCATGGACTTTGGTATCCACCGGATTGACGGAAACGGCTTTTACTTCCACCAGCAGGTCGTACTGACCCGGTTTGGGTTGTTCCGGGAAGATCTCGATAAAGCGGGCAGGGTTTTGCGGTTCGACGGCAATGGCCTTGATGGACATGGTGGTGCTCCTTTGAATGTGTATACTCGTCATACTTCAAGTTGCATGCGCGTTGGCTTTGTTACTCGGCCCATCCCTGGGCCTCGCCCCTTCGGGGCCGCTGCAAGCAGCGTTCAAATCTGCTCCAGGCAGATTTGTCGGTCACCCCAGTCACATAGTTATCTATGCTCGTGGGGATTCTCTCCCTTGCCGCCTTCCTGCAACTCGAATTATTTAGAGTATATAAGACGGATAATACATTCCGGTGCTGGCTTGTTTCAGTGCAGATTATGCGTAGGGATAATAAAAAGCCCGCTGAGAGCGCGGGCTGAATCGGATTACTTGGTGACTCTTTTGTACTTGATGCGGCGTGGTTCCAACGCTTCGGCACCCAGAGTGCGCTTCTTGTACTCTTCGTATTCGGTAAAGTTACCTTCGAAGAATTCAATTTTGCCTTCATCCTGATAATCCAGAATGTGGGTGGCAATACGGTCAAGGAACCAACGGTCGTGCGAGATCACCATCGCACAGCCTGGGAATTCCAGCAGGGCGTTTTCCAACGCGCGCAGGGTTTCGATATCCAGGTCGTTGGTCGGTTCATCGAGCAGCAGCACGTTGCCGCCAACCTGCAACAGCTTGGCCAAGTGCAGACGGCCGCGTTCACCGCCGGACAGTTCACCCACGCGCTTGCCCTGATCGACGCCCTTGAAGTTAAAGCGGCCGACGTAAGCACGGCTTGGCATTTCGGTGTTGCCGACGCGCATGATGTCCTGGCCGCCGGAGACTTCTTCCCACACGGTTTTGGAGTTATCCATGCTGTCGCGGAACTGATCGACCGAGGCCAGCTTGACGGTATCACCCAGCACGATGCTGCCGGAATCAGGCTGTTCCTGATTGGACATCATACGGAACAGCGTGGATTTACCCGCACCGTTCGGGCCGATAATGCCGACAATCGCGCCCTTCGGTACCGAGAAGGAGAGATCGTCGATCAGCAAACGGTCGCCGTAGGATTTGCGCAGGTTGCTGACTTCCACCACTTTATCGCCCAGGCGTGCGCCAGGTGGGATAAACAGTTCGTTGGTTTCGTTACGTTTCTGGTATTCGGTGCTGTTCAGCTCTTCAAAGCGTGCCAGACGGGCTTTACCCTTAGACTGACGGCCTTTGGCGCCTTGACGCACCCACTCCAGCTCTTTCTCAATCGACTTGCGGCGTGCGGCTTCGGAAGAAGCTTCCTGCGCTAAGCGAGCGTCTTTCTGCTCCAGCCAGGAAGAGTAGTTGCCTTCCCACGGAATGCCTTCGCCACGGTCCAGTTCAAGGATCCAACCCGCTACGTTATCCAGGAAGTAACGGTCGTGGGTGATCGCCACTACGGTGCCTTCGAAGTCATGCAGGAAGCGCTCGAGCCAGGCCACGGATTCCGCATCCAGGTGGTTGGTCGGTTCGTCCAGCAACAGCATGTCCGGTTTTTCCAGCAGCAGGCGGCACAGCGCAACGCGGCGGCGCTCACCACCGGAAAGGTTGGCGATTTTGGCGTCCCACTCCGGCAGGCGCAGAGCATCGGCGGCGCGCTCAAGCTGGGTGTTGAGGTTGTGGCCATCGTGAGCCTGAATGATCTCTTCCAGGCGGCCCTGTTCGGCGGCCAGCTTATCGAAATCGGCACCTTCTTCAGCGTACAGTGCGTACACTTCATCAAGGCGTTTCAGAGCCCCCACCACTTCGGCCAACGCTTCTTCTACCGACTCGCGAACGGTATGTTCCAGGTTGAGCTGCGGTTCCTGTGGCAGATAGCCAATCTTGATACCCGGTTGCGGGCGCGCTTCCCCTTCGATATCGGTATCGATGCCGGCCATAATGCGCAGCAGGGTGGATTTACCGGAGCCGTTCAGGCCCAGTACGCCAATTTTGGCCCCAGGGAAGAAACTCAGGGAGATGTTTTTCAGAATGTGACGCTTCGGCGGAACCACTTTGCCGACGCGATGCATAGTATAGACGTATTGAGCCACGTTGCTGCGAGCCTCTCTATCAGTTTTTATAGGATGTCTGGCGGCACGAGTGTAGCCCGTTTCAACCACGGATCCCAGACCTCCCACGACGATCGCTAAGTATACCCGTTAATGTGCGCTAACAGGTGGAATTCGCCACGGATAAAGAAAAGCGCCCGGCAGAGTGTGCCGGGCGCTGGGGATAAATTTACGCAGGGATTATGCCGCTTTTTTGCGGTTCGCCCTGATGCGGACGATGACCCACTTCTCGGCTTCCACAATCAGGAACAGGGCAATGGCAATCAGCAGCGTGATGCCCCAGTAGAACAGCGGCAGTGGCGCAGTGCCGAACAGCGAGTTCATAAATGGCAGATAGATGATGGCCATCTGCAACAGCAGCAATACGCCGCTCACCAGCCACAGGCCTTTGTTCATAAACACCTGACGGTTCAGCGGGAAGCGATCGGTGGTGCGGCAGTTGAACATATAAACCCACTGCGCGGTCACCAGCGTTTGCAGCAGCACGGTACGGATGAATTCGCTGCTGTAGCCGCGTGGCGCCATCCAGGCTTCCAGTATGAAGGCGCTGATGGCGATCAGAATTCCGACAAAGCCGATGCGCCAGATGGCGTGCAGATCCAGTACGTGGCTACCCGGTACGCGCGGTTTGCGGTGCATCAGCCCTTTTTCCGCCGGTTCATACGCCAGGCCGAACGACAGGGTGGTGGAGGTGGCCATGTTCATCCACAGGATCTGGATCGGGGTTAACGGCAGTATCGCACCCGCCAGAATGGCGATGATGATCAACAGGCCCTGCGCCAGGTTGGTGGGGAGCACAAACAGGATGGTTTTCTTCAGGTTGTCATAAACGCGGCGGCCTTCTTTCACCGCGCTGGCAATGGTGGCGAAGTTATCGTCGGTCAAGACCATATCTGCGGCTTCTTTGGTGACCTCGGTGCCTTTGATTCCCATGGCGATACCGACATCGGCCTGTTTCAGCGCTGGCGCATCGTTGACGCCATCGCCGGTCATACCGACCACTTCACCTTTGTTCTGTAACGCTTTCACCAGACGCAGTTTGTGTTCCGGGCTGGTGCGGGCAAAGATATCGTAATGCAGCGCGGCTTCTGCCAGCGCCTTATCATCCATATGTTCCAACTGGTTGCCGGTGATGGAATCCTGGCTGTTACCGATACCGAGCATGGCACCGATCGCCATGGCGGTTGTCTGGTGGTCGCCGGTGATCATTTTCACGCGGATACCGGCCTGCTGGCATTCTGCGATCGCCGCAATCGCTTCAGGGCGAGGCGGATCCATTACCCCGGCGATGCCAATAAACACCATCTGCTGGCGGATATCGTCATGATCCAGTTCCACCTCTTCATCTGGCGTGGTTTTGCTGGCGGCAGCTACCATGCGCAAGCCCTGCTCAGCAAAGCGCGACATCTCTTTTTCCCAATAGTCGCGGCGGAACGGTTTGATGCCGGATTCGGTCAGCTCCAGCTCGCACAGCGAGAACAGCACATCAGGGGCACCGGTGAGGAACACCTGATTTTTGCCAGCCACCTGGCTGCGCACCGCCATGTATTTGTAGCTGGAGTCGAACGGGATTTTTGCCAGTTGACGGGCTTCACCAAACGCCAGTTCGGCTTTCATCGCCAAGACTTTCAGCGCACCTTCGGTTGGGCTGCCGGTGATGATCCAGCGGCCGCTGTCATCCTGTTTCACCTGGCTGTCGTTACACAGGGTGATGGCGGTAATGAACTGCGCCAGCGTGGGGATATCCTGCACTCGCGCCTGTTTGTCGCTGTCGGCGAAGAAAATGCCGCCGGTGGGCTGGTAGCTTTCGCCTTCTACGCGGAACGCATGGTCGGCCATGATGACGTTTTTCGCCGTCATTTCGTTCATGGTCAGGGTGCCGGTTTTGTCCGAGCAGATCACCGTCATTGAACCGAGAGTTTCTACCGTCGGCAATTTGCGGATAATGGCACGGTTGCGCGCCATCGCCTGCACGCCCAGCGACAGGATGATCGAGATGATGGCAGGCAGGCCCTCGGGCACCGAAGCCACCGCCAGGCTGATCAAGGCCAGCAGCAGTTCACCGATCGGCATATCGCGCAGCGTTAAGGCAAACAGACCCAGCAGCACCATCATCACCAGGATCAGAATAAAGATCCCTTTACCCAGACGAGCCATCTGTTGCAGCAGCGGTGTGCGCTGGGTTTCAACGGTGGAAATCATCTCGCTGATGTGGCCGAGCTCGGTGTGGCCGCCGGTGGCGATCACCACGCCTTTGGCATTACCAGCGCTGATGGTGGTGCCGGAAAACAGCAGGTTGGTGCGATCGCCAATCATCACTTCTTCGTTGATGGCATCGGTTTGCTTGGAGACGACGGTCGATTCACCGGTCAGAATCGCTTCTTCCACCTGTAGGTTGTGCGATTCCAGCAGCCGCAGGTCGGCCGGGATTTTGTCACCAGGGCGCAGCAGCACCATATCGCCGGGCACCAGGTCTTCGGCATTCACCGTATGATTAATCCCGTCACGCACCACAATCGCTTGGCTGGAAAGCATATTCCGAATGCCTTTCAGCGATTTCTCCGCGCTGTTTTCCTGTACGAAGCCGATCAGGGCGTTAATTACGGCAACCCCAAGAATCACCACGGTATCGATCCAGTGGCCCATTACGGCTTTAAGAAAGGCGGCGGCCAGCAGGATATAAATCAGCACGTCTTTGAAATGAGCGATAAAGCGCATGAAGGCGCTTTTCCCCGCCTTTTCAGGCAGCGCATTCGGGCCGAATTTTGCCAGGCGCGCGGCAGCTTCCTGTTCACTCAGGCCTTCGGGCCGGCTGTTTAAATGCTGAAGAGTTTCTTCGATATCATACTGATACCATGCTTTCTCCGGCGTAATGGGAGCATGGTGCTCATGGGGGGTATGTGTTGGCATTTAAGCCTCTCCTAAAAGTAAATTAAATCTGTATTCCCACTTGCGTCGGCAGCCCTTTTGCCGGGGTTGATATCCATTTTTTTGCTGTCATGCGGGTGTCAATGTTGATGATTTTCAATAACCCTGTGGGTAAGTCATTGGCCGCATGATAGTAAGTAATCGAGAACTTAGGTTTTTGATCTGGAATAACAAAAATAAATTAATAATCAGTATTTCATTTCTTATGTGAATGTTTCTGTTTTTACGTCACTTTATGTATAGGAAACCAAGGTGCTATCTAAAGAAAACTATAGAACACCAAGCTTATTGTGTGATGAAAAAAGTCGAGATAATCACCTGAGTTATCAAGATCTCAATGCGAAACAGGGCGAAATACGCTGTGGCAGTAAACTTCTTATAATCTAATGAATGGATATAGGTTTCTGCTGTCTATGATAAGTATCAAGTGCCGCTCAACGTGGTGCAGAGTTTCTTGGCAAGACAACCCAGTGAGGAAAACGTAAGTATGGACAAATGGCGGCTTTTGGCATTAGGCCTGTGCCTCACAGCATTTTCTGGTGCAGCATTGGCAGATTCTTTGGATGCCCAGCGTCAGCGTTACCTGCAAATCAAGCAGGCTTGGGACAGTAATCAGCAGAATGTGGTGCAGCAACTGATGCCGACGTTGCAGGATTATCCGCTGTATCCGTATCTGGAGTACCGTCAGCTAACGCAGGAGCTTGCTACTGCCAGCGTTGCGCAGGTGAGCCAATTCTTGCAGAAGAACCCAACGTTGCCGCCAGCTCAATCACTGTCTGCCCGCTTTGTTAATGAACTGGCAAGCCGTGAGGACTGGCGCACGCTGCTGGCGTTCAGCCCGCAGGCACCAAAACCGGTGGCGGCACGTTGTAATTACTATTACGCCAAATGGGTGACCGGCGATCAGCAAACCGCCTGGAGCGGTGCAGATGAGATCTGGCTGAGTGGTAAAACTCTGCCGGGTTCCTGTGACAAGCTGTTCGGTGTCTGGCAGGCAGCCGGTAAGCAAACGCCGCTGAACACGCTGGCACGTATGAAGCTGGCGTTGGCCGAGGGTAACAGCAGCCTGGTCAACTATTTGTATCGCCAGTTGCCTGCCAGTTATCAGACCATGGGCGATGCGTTGGTGCGCTTGCAAAACGATCCGGCCACGGTGGAATCTTTTGCCCGTAGCGTTGGCCCAACCGATTTTACCCGTTCGGCCACCAGCATCGTTTTTGCCCGCCTCGCCCGCCAAGATGCGGAAAATGCCCGGGCGATGATCCCGACCCTGGCTCGCCTGCAGAAAATGAGTGACAGCGAGAAGCTGGAGCTGGAAGAGGCGGTAGCCTGGCGTTTGATGGGCAGCGATGCCACTTTTGAGCAGACTCAATGGCGCGATCAGGTGATCCTGCGCAGCCAGTCTCCTGCGTTGCTGGAACGCCGGGTACGTATGGCGCTGGGGGCTGGCGATCGTGCGGGGTTGAAAACCTGGTTGTCACGTTTACCGGAAGAGTCCCGTAATAAAGACGAATGGCGTTACTGGCGTGCCAGTGAACTGATTGATGAAGGTAAGCGCAGTGAAGGGGAGCAGATACTGCGCAGCCTGATGAATGAGCGCGGTTTCTATCCAATGGTGGCGGCACAAAAGCTGAATATGCCCTACCCGATAAAGGTGCTAGCTGCCACCAAGCCCAGCGCTGCGTTGGTGAATGGCCAGGAAATTGCCCGCGTACGTGAGCTGATGTATTGGAATATGGATAATCTGGCGCGCAATGAATGGAGTTCGTTTGTGGTCAGCCGCAGCCAGCCGGAGCAGGAAGCTTTGGCGCGTTATGCTTTTGAGCAGAAATGGGCCGATCTGAGCGTACAGGCCACCATCGTTGCCAAGCTGTGGGATCATCTGGAGGAGCGCTTCCCGATGGCCTGGTCACAGGAGTTCCACCGCGCTACCGAGGATAAAGGCATTACGCCAAGCTATGCCATGGCGATTGCTCGTCAGGAAAGCGCCTGGAACCCGAAAGCCCAGTCGCCGGTCGGCGCGACAGGATTGATGCAGGTGATGCCGCGTACTGCTCAGCATACGGTGGAGATGTACAGCATTCCGGGCTATTCCAGCCCGAGCCAGCTGTTTGATCCTCAAACCAACATCAACATTGGCACCAGCTATCTCGAATCGGTTTACCAGCAATTTGGCCGCAACCGTATTCTGTCTTCGGCTGCCTATAACGCTGGCCCGTCGCGGGTGAACACCTGGTTGGGCAACACCGATGGCCGCGTTGACGCGGTGGCGTTTGTGGAAAGTATTCCGTTCTCGGAAACCCGCTCTTACGTGAAGAACGTTTTGGCTTACGATGCGTTTTACCGCCACTTTATGCATCGCCCGGCGAAAGTGTTGACCGATGCCGAGTGGCAACGGCGCTATTGATGTTGAAGAAGATGGCCCTGCTGGCCTGAATTTTGCTGGCCAGTGGGGATATGGTATGCTGCTGTACTAGTTAAATAGTATGGTGGCTGCCATGACGCAATTATCACTTAACGACCCCGCTCTTTCAGAACAAGGTAATGACGATTGGCTGCGCTTTGTGGCGCTGTTGCAGAGTTCGTTCACCCAAGACTTACACCAACAACTGATGCAACTGCTCTTGACGCCGGACGAACGGACCGCACTCGGGACGCGCGTGCGGATCATTCAGGAATTGATGCGCGGCGAAATGAGCCAGCGTGAGCTGAAGAATGAACTGGGAGCAGGGATTGCCACCATTACCCGCGGTTCGAACAGCCTTAAAGCGGCATCTCCGGCGTTAAAACTGTGGCTCGAGCAGCAGTTGCTGGGTGATGCACAGTAGCATCACCCAGCAGATTATTGATTTGGCGTATTGCTAGCGTAGTTGCGATAAATCGGGTTGTGGAACGGCACCAGGGCTAACAGCAATGCCTGATGGTAAACGCTGGTGCGGCTCAGCCTGCCATCGGTGAAAATGCCGATCGCGCCCTCTTGGCGTTTTATCTCGGTATTGCTGGTCAACTCCGCCATTTCACTGCCCAGTTCGCGGCCAGCGCGAATGCCCTGTAAAATAGATTCTGGCAGCATCAGGCTGGCAGAGCGTGATTCACCACGGGTTTGCGGGTTTTCTATGGTCATCCAGGCGAAGGTCATGTTTTCTTCGATCCCGGCCTCTACGCCAACCCAAAAGTCGGCCTCTGGCCGCACCTGCCGAGCTTCCATCACCCGCTGCCGTGCACCGGTACGAGTTTCGACATTACCGATAGGTTGCAGTGAGACACCGCTGGCGACGTCCACAGATTCGATACGGCACTGGCCTTCACCAAAGGTATCATCAAAGGCCAGTTGAATAGCCTTAATCTTTGCCGGGTTGGTAGTTGCAGCGATAACATGGTACATAACGGGTCTAATATCCTTCTGTCACAATATGCCAGGCGTTGGTATCAGTGGCCACCGGGCGCAGATAAACTCAAGTTTCACGCAGTATAACGGAAAACAAACATGTTACAGGTATACCTTGTTCGCCATGGCGAAACGGAATGGAACGCGGCCCGTCGTATTCAAGGCCAGTCCGATAGCCCGTTGACCGCCAAGGGTGAATACCAGGCACAACAGGTTGCCAAGCGCGTGCGCCTTGAAGGCATTACGCACGTGATTACCAGCGATCTGGGCCGCACCCGTCGCACCGCACAAATTATTGCAGAGGCGTGTGGTTGTGACGTGATTAACGACGTTCGATTGCGTGAACTGCATATGGGCGTTCTGGAAGAGCGCCTGATCGACAGCCTGACACCACAGGAAGAGCAGTGGCGCAAACAGATGGTCGATGGTACTGCCGATGCCCGCATCCCTCAAGGTGAATCCATGACGGAGTTAGGCGCGCGAGTGCGCGCCGCGCTGGAAAGCTGCCTGGAGTTGCCGCAAGGCAGCAAGCCACTGATTGTCAGCCACGGTATTGCACTGGGTTGCCTGATCAGTACGGTGCTGGGGTTGCCAGCCTATGCAGAACGTCGTCTGCGTTTGCGCAACTGTTCGCTGTCACGCGTTGACTATCAGCAAAGCCCGTGGCTGGCTTCCGGCTGGATCGTAGAAACCGCAGGCGATGTCTCGCACCTAGATATGCCTGCGTTGGACGAACTACAGCGTTAACGGCGGATCGGGATCAGGTAATCACACTTGATCTCGGTTGGTGCCTGAGGTGGCCTACGGTCACTTTGCGGATAAAAGCGCTCAATATCATGCCCTTTGCGGCGCGTCAGTTCGAGCGCTGGCAGGCAGGTGCCATACAGCATCAGGATAAAATCCTGCAGGCCTGAACTTGGCCCCTGATAGTTGAACATGGCATATTCGCCGCCCTGCAATACCATTGGCTGGCCTTCCTGAACGTTGGCCGGGACGTGATGCGGCTCCAGGGCGGTGGTGTACAGCACCTCTTGCTCGTCGTCCCTTTCCTGGCTTGGCCGTGAATGGTGCAGGCCGTATAGCACCGGTGGCAAGGTTTCTGCCTCACCCAGATACTGACGCCAGAACTGCGCGCGCAGTTCGTTACGGAAGTTGGAGATTTGTTCCAGGGTGCACGAGTAGCTTTGCGTCAGGCCAATCAGGTGCTGTTCTGGCAGAGTGATAAACTCCGGCTGTGGCAAGGTAAAGGCCCCCAGGCGTATCGGTGGGCAAATACCGAAGGCGCTCCAGTCTTCAGCGCGGCGATACAAGGCTGGCGTTTGCGCAAACTGCTTCTTGAACGCGCGGGTAAACGTCTGCTGCGAGTCGAAGCGATATTGTAAGGCAATGTCCAGAATGGGTCGGCTGGTTAAGCGTAATGCGACGGCGGCTTTGGATAATCTCCTGGCGCGGATGTAAGCGCCGATGGCGTTACCGGTAATATCTTTGAACATCCGTTGCAGATGCCATTTAGAGTAGCCCGCTTTTGCTGCCACGTTGTCCAGTGACAAAGGTTGGTCCAAATGGCTTTCCAGCCAGCTAAGCAGATCACGAATGATACCGGCTTGATCCATAGATCTTCCTCGTAGAGCTGTAGGGTCGGAACCCGAACGATTTCATTTATCGCGCTGGTACCTGATGCTAACTGACTTATCCATCAATCAGCTGCATTGCACGAAATGCCCCTCTCAATGCGCCGGGCGACTACTGGGGAGGGATACATTAACAGGCATAAAGAAACAACAATGCCGCATAATAGCAACTTTTTTACTCCGCGACTCCCAAAGATTTTTTCTCCGCACTGTGCTAAAAATGGCAGCTCGGGCCGAGAAAATCCCTCTTCTGTGACTTAAAACATAAGCGTTCTTAATTACCGCCCCGTTTTCCCTTAGGCTGTTCTCTTGGAGTTAAGTGAATGAAAAAAAGATGGATATTTTTGTTTGGCCTGGTTTGCGCAACCATTAGCAGTGCGCAGGCGGAACAGGTGGGCTCAGTTGATACGGTATTTAAACTGTTTGGTCCAGACCATAAAATTGTGGTTGAAGCGTTCGACGATCCGGATGTTAAAAATGTAACCTGTTATATCAGCCGGGCAAAAACCGGTGGGTTAAAAGGTGGGCTCGGGCTGGCGGAAGATACCTCGGATGCCGCGATTTCCTGCCAGCAGGTTGGGCCGATCGAGCTGAGTGACAAGATTAAAAATGGCAAATCAGAAGGTACCGTGGTGTTCCAGAAGCGGACTTCGCTGGTGTTTAAAAAGCTGCAGGTGGTGCGTTTTTATGATGCCAAACGTAACGCGCTGGTTTATTTGACCTACTCAGACAAAGTGATTGACGGTTCACCGAAGAATGCCTTGAGCGCGGTGCCCATCATCCCTTGGGGTGAAGCCAAGTAAAACAAAAGGGGTTCAGCATGCTGAACCCCAGGGTAAACCGTTGCGGAAGTTACTCTTCCAGATCGCCGCAGAAGCGGTAACCTTCACCATGGATGGTGGCAATGATTTCCGGTGTATCCGGCGTGGATTCGAAGTGCTTACGAATACGGCGGATAGTCACGTCTACGGTACGATCGTGCGGTTTCAATTCGCGGCCGGTCATCTTCTTCAGCAATTCACCACGGGATTGGATCTTGCCCGGATTTTCGCAGAAGTGCAGCATGGCGCGGAATTCGCTGCGCGGCAGCTTGTATTGCTCGCCTGCTGGGTCGATCAGTGAACGGCTGTTGATGTCCAGTTCCCAACCATTGAATTTGTAGCTTTCAACCAGTTTGCGTTCTTCGCCGACGCTACCCAGATTCATGGTACGTGACAGCAAGTTGCGCGCACGGATAGTCAGTTCGCGTGGGTTGAACGGTTTAGTGATGTAATCATCGGCACCAATTTCCAGGCCAAGGATTTTATCCACTTCGTTATCACGGCCAGTCAGGAACATCAACGCTACGCTGGCTTGTTCACGCAGTTCGCGCGCCAGCAGTAAACCGTTTTTGCCCGGCAGGTTGATATCCATGATAACCAGGTTGATATCATTTTCAGACAGGATGTTGTGCATTTCTGCACCGTCATTGGCTTCATGAACAATGTAGCCTTCCGCCTCGAAAATGCTCTTCAGGGTGTTACGAGTGACTAACTCGTCTTCGACAATCAGAATGTGCGGGGTCTGCATATTTGCTACCTAAAATTGCCAACAAAATAGAAAATAGGAAGTACAGAAGTCTTTGTGTTCTTCGTGGAGGGCAGAGATACCGCTCACGTTCCCTCATGACCAAACGACTAAAGTACGTAAACTCGTTCTTGATGCACTTTCCATCAATGTCAACAAGATCGCTAGCTTGGAGGAGACGCTACTGCCAGCATCCCCAAATGATGCCAAAACGGCGCATATCCTAACCCTATTAACAGCAATATAACAGTGCGTGCCGAATTCATCACCCAACAAAACTACGCTTTGTTGACATATATCAAATTCAATTCTAGCACGTTAACAGATTTGTGAAAAACACTTACAGAAATGCAAGCTTAAGACACAGATTAACAAATTCTGTGAACGATTCAGCATTGTAATAGCCAATGCGCTACAATCGTTGGTTAACTGATAATTGGAAATTTTCAATTATCTGATTAATAAAAAAATTAATATATTTCTTGTGGATATAAGGCTTTTGTCTTGGTTATGCTTCCAATGCTCTATTTGTTCATATTATTGGGGGTGGTAAATTATGTTAATCATTTGTAAATATAATCAGCCTGCCCTCAACAGTCAAAGAACTATTTCTACTTTTTTGCTGGAGTAATGATGCAGCTTCATATCGTGTTAGTGGCTCCGGCACGGCCGGAAAATGTGGGCGCAGCGGCGCGGGCGATGAAAACTATGGGGTTTAACTCATTGCGCATTGTCGATAGCGATGCTCATTTGCAGCCAGCAGCGCGCTGGGTGGCGCACGGGGCGGGTGATATCCTGGATGCCGTACAGACGTTCCCTACTTTGCAGCAGGCGCTGGCCGACGTGGATTTTACCGTCGCCACCACCGCCCGCAGCCGCGCTCGCTTTCATTACTATTGCACGCCGCAGCAACTGACTGGGCAATTGATGGAGCGCCAGCAGTGGGTGCAGCAGGCTGCGTTGGTGTTTGGCCGCGAAGATTCGGGCCTGACCAATGAAGAGCTGGAACTGGCGGATTTGCTGACCGGTGTACCGATGATTGCTGATTACCCTTCGCTTAATCTTGGTCAAGCGGTGATGGTGTATTGCTACCAGCTTGCGGAACTGATGAAGGTCAGCCCTCCGCAGGAACCTGCTGCCAATGCCGGGCAACTGAAGGCTTTACGGCAACGCGCCGATCGTTTATTGAGCACCCTTGAGGTCAGCGGTGACCAAAAATTGCGTGATTGGCTGCACCAGCGGCTTGGTGTATTACAACAGCGCGATATCGTGATGTTGCATACGCTGCTGCATGACATTGAAAAAAAATTGATAAAGTAATGCTAATGTTATTCTTTGATAATCCAGTTTAATTCACTGTTAGTTGAGCTTTTTATTGATTTTTTGTTCTGTTATTTGGTTTTTAATCTGTTTCATTGCGCAGAGTTTGGCCTGGTCATTAAACAAGCGAATTGAAGAAATAATTTGACTTGGGAAAGTGATTGCTTTAACCAGTATAGGGGACAAGATTCTAATGAGACAGACAGACTAAATGCGAAACATCAGCCTGAACACCACAATTATTACCACCACCGATACCACAGGTAACGGGGCGGGCTGACGCACACAAGAAACAGAAGAAAAAAGCCCGCACCTAACCAGTGCGGGCTTTTTTTTCGTCATAAATTCAGGAGATAAAGTAAATGCGAGTGTTGAAATTTGGTGGGACCTCGGTAGCGAACGCGGAACGTTTTCTGCGCGTTGCCGATATCGTGGAGAATAACGCGCGTCAGGGACAGGTGGCCACGGTATTGTCCGCACCCGCCAAGATCACCAATCACTTGGTGGCGATGATTGAAAAAACGGCGGCAGGCCAAGATATTCAGCCAAATATGAGCGACGCAGAGCGTATTTTTGCTGAGTTGCTGAGCGGCTTGGCCAAGGCATTGCCGGGCTTTGAGTACGATCGCCTGAAAGCGCTGGTCGATCAGGAGTTCGCGCAGCTGAAACAGGTGCTGCACGGCGTAGCGTTGCTGGGGCAGTGCCCGGACGGTGTTAACGCCGCCATCATCTGCCGTGGCGAAAAGCTTTCGATTGCCATTATGGAAGGGGTATTCAAAGCCAAGGGTTATCCGGTCACCGTGATCAACCCGGTGGAGAAACTGCTCGCGCAGGGCCATTACCTGGAATCGACCGTCGATATCGCCGTGTCCACCCAGCGTATCGCTGCCGCCGCCATTCCAGCAGATCATATCGTGCTGATGGCCGGTTTCACCGCCGGTAACGACAAAGGCGAACTGGTGGTGCTGGGGCGTAATGGTTCCGATTATTCTGCCGCCGTACTGGCCGCCTGCCTGCGTGCAGATTGCTGTGAGATCTGGACCGATGTCGACGGCGTTTATACCTGCGATCCACGCACCGTGCCGGACGCCAGATTGCTGAAATCGATGTCGTATCAGGAAGCTATGGAGCTTTCTTACTTCGGCGCCAAAGTGCTTCACCCGCGTACCATCACCCCGATTGCCCAGTTCCAAATCCCTTGCCTGATTAAAAATACCGCCAACCCACAAGCTCCTGGCACCTTAATCGGCGGCGAAAGCGTGGATGACGAGATGCCGGTGAAGGGGATCACCAACCTGAACAATATGGCGATGATCAACGTTTCTGGCCCGGGTATGAAAGGGATGGTGGGCATGGCGGCGCGGGTATTTGCCGTAATGTCGCGGGCGCGCATCTCCGTGGTGCTGATCACCCAGTCCTCTTCCGAATACAGCATCAGCTTCTGCGTGCCGCAGAGCGAGCTACAGCGCGCACGTCGCGCACTGGAAGAAGAATTCTATCTGGAGCTGAAAGACGGCGTACTGGAGCCGCTGGACGTGATGGAGCGCCTGGCAATCATCTCGGTGGTGGGCGATGGTATGCGTACCTTGCGTGGCATTTCCGCGCGCTTCTTCTCCGCGCTGGCGCGCGCCAACATCAACATCGTCGCTATCGCCCAGGGCTCTTCCGAGCGTTCTATCTCCGTGGTGGTCGATAATGATTCCGCGACGACCGGCGTGCGTGTCAGCCACCAGATGCTGTTCAACACCGATCAGGTGATCGAAGTGTTTGTGATCGGCGTCGGCGGCGTGGGTGGGGCGTTGATCGAACAGATTTACCGTCAGCAGCCATGGCTGAAGCAGAAGCATATCGATCTGCGCGTCTGTGGTATCGCCAACTCGCGCGCCATGCTGACCAACGTGCACGGTATTTCGCTGGAAAGCTGGCGCGATGAGCTGGGCAGCGCGCAGGAGCCGTTCAACCTTGGCCGCCTGATCCGCCTGGTGAAAGAGTACCATCTGCTGAACCCGGTGATCGTCGACTGTACCTCCAGCCAGGCGGTGGCCGATCAGTATGCCGATTTCCTTGCCGATGGTTTCCACGTGGTGACGCCAAACAAGAAGGCCAACACCTCCTCAATGAACTATTACCAGCAGTTGCGCACTGCCGCTGCGCGTTCACGCCGCAAGTTCCTGTATGACACCAACGTGGGCGCGGGTCTGCCGGTGATCGAGAACCTACAGAACCTGCTCAACGCTGGTGATGAACTGACGCGTTTCTCCGGTATCCTGTCGGGCTCACTGTCGTTTATCTTTGGCAAGTTGGATGAAGGTATGTCGCTGTCGGCGGCTACCCTGAAGGCTAAGGCGAACGGCTACACCGAGCCGGATCCGCGTGACGATCTTTCCGGCATGGATGTGGCACGCAAGCTGCTGATTCTGGCGCGTGAAGCGGGTTATGCGTTCGAACTGAGCGATATTGAGGTCGAGTCGGTGTTGCCACCGTCCTTTGATGCGTCGGGCGACGTAGAGACTTTCCTGGCGCGCTTGCCGGAACTGGATGCCGAATTTGGCCGCCGCGTGGCTGCTGCTGCCGAACAAGGCAAGGTGCTGCGCTATGTCGGGGTGATTGAAGAAGGCCGCTGCCAGGTGCGTATTGATGCGGTAGATGACAACGATCCGTTGTATAAAGTGAAGAACGGTGAGAACGCCCTGGCCTTCTACAGCCGTTATTATCAACCACTGCCGCTGGTGCTGCGTGGCTATGGTGCGGGTAATGATGTGACTGCGGCAGGGGTATTTGCCGATCTGTTGCGCACACTGTCATGGAAGTTGGGAGTTTAATATGGTTAAGGTGTATGCACCGGCCTCAATTGGTAACGTCAGCGTTGGGTTCGATGTCTTGGGGGCGGCGGTTTCCCCCATCGACGGTTCGCTGCTGGGCGATTGCGTCAGCGTAGAGGCGGCCTCCCGCTTCAGTCTGGAAAACGCCGGGCGCTTTGTCAGCAAGCTGCCAGCGGATCCGAAAGAGAACATTGTCTACCAGTGCTGGGAGCGTTTCTGCCAGGCAATTGGCCGTGAAGTCCCGGTGGCGATGCGGCTTGAGAAAAATATGCCAATCGGTTCAGGGCTGGGTTCCAGCGCCTGTTCGGTAGTGGCTGGCCTGATGGCGATGAACGAGTTCTGTGATCGCCCGTTGGACGACATGCAGTTGTTGGCGCTGATGGGGGAACTGGAAGGACGTATTTCTGGCAGCGTACATTACGACAACGTTGCGCCGTGCTATCTCGGCGGCCTGCAACTGATGTTGGAAGAGGAAGGTTTCATCAGTCAGGAAGTGCCTTGCTTTAAAGAGTGGCTGTGGGTGATGGCTTATCCTGGTATCAAAGTCTCCACCGCTGAAGCACGCGCCATTCTGCCTGCGCAGTACCGTCGTCAGGACTGTATCAGCCATGGTCGCTATCTGGCGGGCTTTATTCACGCTTGCCACACGCAGCAGCCGCGCCTGGCCGCCAAGCTGATGCAGGATGTGATTGCTGAACCTTATCGTACTCGCCTGCTGCCGGGCTTTGCTGAAGCGCGCAAAGCCTCACAGGATATCGGCGCGCTGGCCTGTGGTATTTCCGGTTCCGGCCCGACGCTGTTTGCGATCTGTGATGACGGCGCTACCGCGCAACGCATGGCCGATTGGTTGACAAATCACTATCTGCAAAACGATGAAGGTTTTGTTCATATTTGCCGTCTGGATACTGCCGGCGCTCGACTATTGGGATAACGCATGAAACTGTACAATCTTAAAGACCACAATGAGCAGGTCAGCTTCGCACAGGCGATCAAACAGGGGCTGGGCAAACAGCAAGGCTTGTTTTTCCCGCTGGAGTTGCCTGAGTTCGAACTGACCGAGATTGATCACCTGCTGGAGATGGATTTCGTCACCCGCAGCACCAAGATCCTATCGGCTTTTATTGGCGATGAGATCGGCGAAGCTGCGCTGTATCAGCGTGTAAAAGCCGCCTTTGCCTTCCCGGCACCGATAGCACCGGTTGAGAGCGATGTGGCTTGCCTGGAGCTCTTCCACGGCCCAACGCTGGCGTTTAAAGACTTCGGCGGCCGTTTTATGGCGCAGATGCTGGCAGAAGTGGCGGGCGATCAGCCGGTGACCATTCTGACCGCGACGTCTGGCGATACCGGTGCCGCCGTGGCTCATGCCTTCTATGGGCTGAAAAACGTCCGGGTGGTGATCCTGTATCCGCAGGGCAAGATCAGTCCGTTGCAGGAAAAACTGTTCTGTACTCTGGGCGGTAACATTCACACCGTGGCGATCGAGGGCGACTTCGATGCCTGTCAGGCGTTGGTCAAACAGGCGTTTGACGATCAGGAACTGAAAGACACGGTGCACCTGAACTCGGCTAACTCGATCAATATCAGCCGTCTGCTGGCACAGATCTGTTACTACTTTGAAGCGGTAGCGCAGTTGCCACAGGAAGCCCGTAATCAACTGGTGGTTTCGGTGCCGAGCGGCAACTTTGGCGATCTGACCGCCGGGTTGCTGGCAAAATCCTTAGGGCTGCCGGTGAAGCGCTTTATTGCTGCCACCAATGCCAACGATACCGTGCCGCGTTTCCTGAGCAACGGTGAATGGCAGCCGCACGCCACGGTGGCGACGCTGTCCAATGCCATGGATGTCAGCCAGCCAAACAACTGGCCGCGCGTGGAAGAACTGTTCCGCCGCAAAATCTGGCAGCTTAAAGAATTGGGCCACGCTGCGGTGAGCGATGAAACCACCAAAGACACGATGAAAGAGTTGGCAGCACTGGGCTATCTTTCCGAACCGCACGCGGCGATCGCCTACCGTGCGTTGCGCGATCAGTTGAAAGACGGGGAGTTCGGCCTGTTCCTGGGCACGGCGCACCCGGCCAAGTTCAAAGAGAGTGTTGAAGCGATCCTGGATCAGGAGTTACCGTTGCCAGAAGCATTGGCGGCGCGTGCCAATCTGCCACTGCTGTCGCATCACATGTCGGCTGATTTCGCCAGACTGCGTCAGTTCCTGATGACCTTACCGGCCTGATGGAGGGGGCGCTCTGCGCCCCTTGTGCAACCTAAGAGCCGCTTGCTGCCAGGCGGCTTTATTGTTCCGGGCGTTTGAATATCAGTTCGTTACCTGCAGAAGCGGCTTCGTCAAAGGCATAGCCTTCCAGATCGAAATCAACCAGTTGCTCGCTTTTGGTCAGCCGATTTTTGATGATAAAGCGGCTCATCAGCCCACGTGCTTTCTTGGCATAGAAACTGATCACTTTATACTTGCCGTTCTTCTCATCAAGGAACACCGGTTTGATCAGCTGCGCCTGCAATTTGGCCGGTTTTACCGATTTGAAGTATTCGTCAGAAGCCAGGTTAACAATGACATCATCACCTTGCTGCTTTAACGCTTCGTTCAGTTTCTTGGTGATCTGCTCGCCCCAGAAACTGTACAGATCCTTGCCTTTCGGGTTTTCCAGTTTAATACCCATTTCCAGGCGGTAAGGCATCATCAGATCTAACGGCCGCAGCACGCCGTATAACCCGGAAAGCATACGCAGATGCTGTTGTGCAAAGTCGAAATCATCTTCGCTGAAATCCTGTGCCTGCAACCCGGTATAAACATCGCCTTTAAACGCCAACAGTGCCTGGCGGGCATTCTCCGGGGTGAATTCAGGTCGCCATTCACTGAAACGTGCGGCATTCAGGCCGGCGAGTTTATCGCTGATGCTCATCAGGCTGGCAATTTGTGCGGGCGTCAGTTTACGGCAGAGGTTGATAAGCGCTTTCGATTTATCCAGCAGCTCAGGTTGCGTAAAACGTTCGGTCGCCAGTGGGCTTGTGTAGTCTAGGGTCTTGGCGGGTGAAATAATAACGAGCATGGCCACATCCTGTTTATCAAAGAACCGATACTGTAACAAAAAGCGCGGCAGAAGGGATGAATGGCTGTAATAGGGCGCGCTTAACGCACGCCCTCAATAGGCTAACGCGGCTTTTCGCGCTCCCATATGCCTGGTTCTAGCTGGGATTGCAATTCGGGATAATAGCTCGCATCGAAGGTCGGTAATCTGCCGATCGAGCGCTGGTGGTTGTAATCCTTGGTCAGCTTGAAGGCGACACCAGACAGCAGCAGGATCGCCGTCAGATTGGTGATGGCCATCAGCGCCATTGAAATATCCGCCAGGCGCCACACCACCGGTAGGTCCGCCATCGAACCGAACATCACCATAGCTAAGGCTGCGCAACGGAAAATCAGTAATCCGGCCGGATGATTATGCTCCAGAAAGATCAGATTGCTTTCGGCATAGGCGTAATTGGCGATGATCGAGGTAAAGGCAAAGAAGAAAATGGCCACTGCGACAAAAGATGCGCCCCAGGCACCCACAGCGCTGGTTAGCGCCCGCTGGGTCAGGTCAATGCCGCTGATATTGCCAGGCGAATGCTCCAGGATGCCGGAAGCTAGAATAATGGCGGCGGTTGCGCTGCAAATCACGATGGTGTCAACAAACACGCCGAGCATTTGCACATAGCCCTGTGAAGCCGGATGAGGGGGATACGGGGTAGCGGAGGCGGCCACATTGGGGGCGGAGCCCATACCGGCCTCATTGGAGAACACCCCCCGCTGTACACCTTGGGTCATCGCTTGGGAAATGCCATAGCCGAGAGTGCCTGCCACCGCTTCTTGCAGGCCGAAGGCGCTTTTGATAATCAACGCCAGGATCGCCGGCATATGCTCAATGTTATGAGCGACGATCCATAACGCCAGCAGCAGATAGACGACCGCCATCAGCGGAACCACCTTCTCAGCTACGCGGGCGATGGAACGGATACCGCCGAAGATCACAATGCCACTCAGCATGACCAGAGCAATACCCACATACATGGGGTTGAAATTGAAGGCGATGGCGCTGGCTTGGGCGATAGCATTAGCCTGCACGGCATTGAACACCAAACCAAAGGCGATGATCAGGAAAACGGAGAACAATACGCCCATCCAACGCATGCCCAGCCCTTTTTCCATGTAGTAGGCAGGGCCGCCACGGTAGTTGCCGTCATCGTCTTTGGTTTTGTATAGCTGGGCCAAGGTACTTTCAATGAAAGAGGTCGCCATACCGATAAAGGCCACCACCCACATCCAGAAGATGGCTCCGGGGCCACCGGCGGTGAGGGCGATTGCGACACCGGTCAGGTTGCCGGTGCCAACGCGCGCGGCCAGCGACGTGCAGAGCGCCTGGAAAGAGGAGATACCGGCGCTATCACTTTTGGTACTGTTTTTCAGCACGGAAAACATATGGCCGAAGTGGCGAATCTGAATGAAACGGGTACACAAAGTGAAATAGAGACCAACACCCAGCAGCAAATAGATGAGTACCGATTTCCAGAGGATATTACTAATAAAGTTGATTAGATCCGTCACAGATCTCTCCTTAGTTAAGCTCTACAGCGCACAGCGCTCCCGCCACCTAAAGGAAAATATGTTTAGCTAACTGTTACAGTGAGTTAGCTAAATATGTTTTGATGTTATCGGGGTGAGAATTTCTTGGATTCTAGACGTAATATAGATCTGCTGGCGCGAATTTAACATAATTTTCAGAAGAGAATGCACGGTAATGCCGTCCTTTTTGCTCGGAAATTACGAAGGTTATGGATGTAAACGGTTGCTTGAACATGGATGAAACCCTTGCCGCAACGCTGTGATTTTCCAGCCTTGCACCGGGCCTCTCGCATGTTATTATCAGCTCAGGGCATGGTTGAACGATGCCAAAAGTTCATGCACAAACGATGAGATAATGCCAACATGACCGATAAATTAACTTCCCTACGCCAGATTACTACGGTGGTTGCGGATACGGGTGATATCGCTGCAATGAAGCTATATCAACCGCAAGATGCAACGACTAACCCTTCGCTGATCCTCAATGCAGCTCAAATTCCTGAATACCGCAAACTGATTGATGAAGCTATCGCCTGGGCGCGTGAGCAGAGCAGCGATCGTGAGCAACAAGTCGCCGACGCAGCAGACAAGCTGGCGGTCAACATCGGTCTGGAAATCCTGAAACTGATCCCAGGCCGTATTTCCACCGAAGTGGACGCTCGCCTGTCTTATGATACCGAAGCCAGCGTGGCCAAGGCCAAGCGCCTGATCAAACTTTATAATGAAGCGGGTATCAGCAACGATCGCATTCTGATCAAACTGGCTTCTACCTGGCAGGGCATCCGCGCGGCGGAACGCCTGGAAAAAGAAGGCATCAACTGTAATCTGACGCTGCTGTTCTCCTTCGCCCAGGCACGTGCCTGCGCCGAAGCCGGTGCCTATCTGATTTCTCCGTTTGTTGGCCGTATCCTCGACTGGTACAAAGCCAATGGCGACAAAAAAGAGTTCGCACCGCATGAAGATCCGGGCGTGGTTTCCGTGACTGAGATCTATCAGTACTACAAGCAGCACGGCTATGAAACCGTAGTGATGGGCGCAAGCTTCCGTAACATCGGTGAAATCATCGAGTTGGCCGGTTGTGATCGCCTGACCATCGCGCCTTCATTGCTGAAAGAACTGGCAGAGAGCGAAGGGGCGCTGGAGCGTAAACTGTCCTATACCGGTGAAGTGAAGGCACGTCCTGCACCGCTGACTGAGTCTGAGTTCTACTGGCAGCACAACCAGGATCCAATGGCGGTTGAGAAACTGACCGACGGCATCCGCAAATTTGCCGTAGACCAGGGCAAGCTGGAAAAAATGATCGCCGATCTGCTGTAATTAACGGCAATTCGCGTGGAAAAAGGTGGCTTAGGCCGCCTTTTTTATGCCCATTTTCCCCGGTGGTAGGCTGACACCCTATACTTTCGGGATGAGTAACAGGGTGGGAGATGAACCCATCCACAGCACTTCAGCGACAGAGGTTAAGCATGGACACATTACGTATTGGTTTGGTTTCAATTTCCGACCGCGCTTCCGGCGGTGTTTATCAGGACAAAGGGATCCCGGCACTGGAGGCTTGGCTTAGCAGCGCGCTGGCCACGCCTTTCGAACTGGAAACCCGGCTGATCCCCGATGAGCAGATGCTGATTGAACATACCTTGTGCGAACTGGTCGATGAAATGGGCTGCCATCTGGTGCTGACCACTGGCGGAACCGGCCCGGCACGCCGTGATGTTACGCCTGACGCCACGTTGGAGATCGCCGATCGCGTGATGCCTGGCTTTGGTGAACAAATGCGCCAAATCAGCCTACACTATGTACCAACGGCCATTCTTTCGCGTCAGGTTGGCGTGATCCGCAAACAGGCACTGATCATCAACCTGCCGGGGCAGCCAAAGTCGATTCAGGAAACGCTAGAAGGGGTAAAAGATGAGCAGGGCAAGGTGGTGGTGCATGGTATTTTCGCCAGCGTGCCTTATTGCATCCAACTGCTTGAGGGGCCTTACGTAGAAACCCACGAGGCAGTGGTAGCGGCATTTCGCCCTAAAAATGCGCGCCGTGAGATGAACCTCTAAATTTCAGCCAACTGCGAAATAGCGTTCAACCGATTTGGTGTGAAAATAATTTGCCGTTATAGTAAGGATTCGTTTACATAAAGCCGCTGTGCTTTTTTTCTTCATTGTTTCCTCTGACGGTATCTTATGCACCACGACAATAATCGCCGCTTAAACCGGCAAGACTACAAAACTCTGACCTTGGCGGCCTTGGGCGGTGCGTTAGAGTTCTATGATTTTATCATTTTCGTTTTCTTTGCTGCGGTTATGGGCGAGCTGTTCTTCCCGGCGGACATGCCGGAATGGCTGCGCCAGGTGCAGACTTTCGGTATCTTCGCGGCCGGTTATCTGGCCCGCCCGCTGGGCGGCATCATCATGGCCCACTTTGGCGATCTGGTTGGCCGCAAGAAGATGTTCACCCTGAGTATTCTCTTGATGGCGTTACCGACGCTGGCGATGGGGATGCTGCCCACTTATGCCAGTATTGGTATTGCGGCACCGCTGTTACTGTTGCTGATGCGCGTGCTGCAAGGCGCGGCGATCGGCGGGGAAGTGCCGGGGGCATGGGTTTTTGTTGCCGAACACGTGCCGCGTAAACGCATTGGTTTCGCCTGCGGCACGCTCACTGCGGGATTAACTGCCGGTATCCTGCTGGGATCGGTGGTGGCTACCCTCATCAATACCACGCTCAGCCAAGAAGCGATCCTCAACGGTGGCTGGCGTATTCCGTTCTTCCTCGGCGGTATTTTTGGTCTGTTCGCCATGTATCTGCGCCGCTGGTTGCAGGAAACACCGATCTTTATCGAGATGCAGGCGCGTAAAGCGCTGGCGGAAGAGCTGCCGCTGAAATCGGTGATAGTCAATCACAAGAAAGAGGTGGCGGTATCCATGCTGCTGACCTGGCTGCTGTCGGCCGGGATTGTCGTGGTGATCCTGATGACGCCAACCTATCTGCAAAAACAGTTTGGCATTGCTCCGGCGCTGTCGTTGCAGGCCAACAGCGTGGCGATCGTTATGCTGATTATCGGCTGTATCACCTCAGGTTCGGCGGCCGATCGCTTTGGTGCCAGCAAAACCTTTATCGTCGGCAGCCTGCTGCTTGCCGCCTGTAGTTGGCTGTTTTATCAGACGATAGGAACTCACCCGGAAATGTTGTTTGCGACCTATGCGCTGGTGGGATTCAGCGTGGGGATCGTAGGAGCGGTGCCTTATGTGCTGGTGCGGGCTTTTCCGGCAGAAGTGCGGTTTAGCGGGATCTCATTCTCCTACAATGTGGCCTACGCCATCTTTGGTGGGTTAACCCCGATCTTTGTCACGCTGATCATGAAATTAACCCCGTTAGCTCCGGCTTACTATGTGCTGGCGCTGTCGATGATCGGGTTGCTGTTAGGGATCTACCTGCGCCGCGATCTGAACAGTGAGAACAAGCTCTAGATCACCGGTTCCTGAATGCTAAAAAAGCCCTGTCGTTGCTGCAACGGCAGGGCTTTTTGCTATCAGAACGTCATTAATCAGGCGGTTGCGGTGACTTGCGCCGCTGGTGAAGCAGTTACGCTGCCAATAGGCAGAACGGTGCGGCCCAGCTGTTCGTTAATCACTTCTGCCATCGCCAGATAAATAGCGCTGGCACCACAGATGATCCCTTCATAGCCAGCAAAGGTCAGGATGGCGTGGTTACCGGTCATGTTGCCGACGGCCAGCAGGGCAAACAGCAAGGTCAGGCTGGCGAACACGAATTGCAGCGCGCGGTTGGCGCACAGCGTGCCAAAGAACATAAACAGGGTGAAGACGCCCCACAGCGCCAGATAAATACCGAGTACGGTGGCGTCGGTAGGATCTGCCAGACCCATACGTGGCAGCAGCAGGATCCCCACCAGGCTCAGCCAGAAGCAGCCGTAGGACGTGAAAGCGGTCAAACCGAAGGTATTGCCTTTCTTGAATTCAAGAATGCCAGCAAAAATCTGAGCCATACCACCGAAGAAAATCCCCATGCTGATGATGACGGAGGTCAGTGGAAAAAAGCCTGCATTGTGCAGGTTCAGCAAGACGGTAGTCATTCCGAAGCCCATCAGACCCAGAGGGCCTGGATTCGCCAACTTGTTGGTGTGCATATGTCCTCTGTAATAACAGAATACTAACAAAAATGGATATGCCCGCTGTCTTTCAAGCCAGTTGAAATATTTTGGGTATAGGTAAACTCATAATGGGTCTGAATGGCCGAAAAAAGCCTCGCTTCCATCAGAGCGCGCGGCATCATAATGATCCCGATGAAAGGAAACAATGATCTTACAGTGGGTAAAAACGAAATTTTTTTTACTCAGGCCCTTGATGCTGGTTCGGATGGCCCCATCTTATTGACAACCGCAGTTGCCGACCGCGGATATCCCCTTCAGCTTGTAAATTAGCATCTGCCTGTAGTTTGCAAGGTGAAGGGGATAAAACTGGAATAGCGGGCAGTTGAAAAATGAAGAATCGCCCGCATATAGGTTAGCAACCTGACCGATTATGAATTTATTAGTGGAGATGTTTAGATGGGCAAAATTATTGGTATCGACCTGGGTACTACCAACTCTTGTGTAGCAATTATGGATGGCGGCAAGGCACGTGTGCTGGAGAACGCCGAAGGCGATCGCACTACACCTTCGATCATCGCATATACCCAGGATGGTGAAATTCTGGTTGGCCAGCCTGCTAAGCGTCAGGCGGTCACTAACCCACAGAATACCTTGTTTGCGATCAAGCGCCTGATTGGCCGTCGCTTCCAGGATGAAGAAGCACAGCGTGATAAAGCGATCATGCCGTACAACATCGTTGCTGCTGATAACGGCGACGCCTGGCTGGAAGTGAAAGGCCAGAAAATGGCACCTCCGCAGATTTCTGCTGAAGTGCTGAAAAAAATGAAGAAAACGGCGGAAGATTATCTGGGCGAGCCGGTAACCGAAGCGGTAATTACCGTTCCTGCTTACTTCAACGATGCTCAGCGTCAGGCAACCAAAGACGCGGGCCGTATCGCGGGTCTGGAAGTCAAACGTATCATCAACGAACCAACCGCTGCTGCCTTGGCTTACGGCCTGGACAAAGAAGTGGGTAACCGCACTATCGCGGTATACGATCTGGGTGGTGGTACTTTCGATATCTCTATTATCGAAATCGATGATGTTGATGGCGAAAAAACCTTCGAAGTGCTGGCAACCAACGGGGATACCCACCTGGGTGGTGAAGACTTCGACAGCCGCTTGATCAACTACCTGGTAGAAGAGTTCAAGAAAGATCAGGGCATGGATCTGCGCAACGATCCGTTGGCGATGCAGCGCCTGAAAGAAGCCGCCGAGAAAGCGAAGATCGAACTCTCTTCTGCCCAGCAGACCGACGTGAACCTGCCGTACATCACTGCAGATGGTTCCGGTCCAAAACACATGAACATCAAAGTGACCCGCGCCAAGCTCGAGTCACTGGTAGAAGATCTGGTTGCACGTTCTATTGAGCCGTTGAAAGTGGCACTGAACGACGCAGGCCTGTCGGTTTCCGACATTCAGGACGTGATCCTGGTGGGTGGCCAGACCCGTATGCCAATGGTTCAGAAGAAAGTTGCTGACTTCTTCGGTAAAGAGCCACGTAAAGACGTTAACCCGGACGAAGCGGTGGCCGTAGGTGCTGCGGTTCAGGGCGGCGTGTTGGCCGGTGATGTGAAAGACGTTCTGCTGCTGGACGTTACCCCGCTGTCGCTGGGTATCGAAACCATGGGCAGCGTGATGACGCCGTTGATCACCAAAAACACCACCATCCCAACCAAGCACAGCCAGGTGTTCTCGACCGCTGAAGACAACCAGGCGGCAGTGACCATCCATGTGTTGCAGGGTGAGCGTAAACGCGCTAACGATAACAAGTCGCTGGGCCAGTTCAACCTGGACGGTATCCAGGCCGCACCGCGCGGTATGGCTCAGATCGAAGTGACTTTCGATATCGACGCCGACGGTATTCTGCATGTGTCTGCTAAAGACAAGAACACCGGTCGTGAGCAGAAGATCACCATCAAGGCATCTTCTGGTCTGAACGAAGAAGAAATCCAGAAAATGGTGCGCGATGCGGAAGTGAACGCTGAAGCAGACCGTAAGTTCGAAGAGCTGGTGCAAACCCGTAACCAGGCGGATCACTTGATCCACGGTACCCGTAAGCAACTGGAAGAAGCGGGCGATAAACTGCCAGCGGAAGACAAAACGGCTATCGAAGCGGCGCTGAAAGATCTGGAAGTGGCTGCGAAAGGCGAAGATAAAGCCGAGATCGAAGCGAAAACCCAGGCTCTGGTGCAGGTTTCCGGCAAACTGCTGGAAATGGCACAAGCTCAGGCGCAGGCACAGGGTGCTGATGCGGGTGCAGACAACGCGGCGAAGAAAGACGACGACGTAGTTGATGCCGAGTTCGAAGAAGTTAAAGACAAAAAATAATCGCCCTTAAGCGGGCACGGTGCGGCCAAAGGCCGTAACCGGAAACCAGCACGGGCGTCGAGGCAACTCTACGCCCGTGCACGCATGTTAAGGGTAAGCGAAAATAATGGCGAAGAAAGATTATTACGAGGTTCTCGGCGTCGCCAAGACGGCAGATGAGCGTGAGATCAAAAAGGCGTACAAACGTCTGGCGATGAAGTATCACCCTGACCGTAATCAGGAAAAAGACGCCGAAGCCAAATTCAAAGAAATTAAAGAAGCCTACGAGATCCTGACCGACGATCAAAAGCGTGCTGCCTACGATCAGTACGGCCATGCTGCCTTTGAACAAGGTGGTATGGGTGGCGGCGGTGGCGGTGCTGATTTCAGCGATATCTTTGGTGACGTATTTGGCGATATCTTCGGTGGCGGGCGCCGTCAGCGTGCCAGTCGCGGTTCAGATTTGCGCTACAACATGGATCTGACGCTGGAAGAAGCCGTACGCGGTGTCACTAAAGAGATCCGTATTCCTACGCTGGAAGAGTGTGACTCTTGCCACGGCAGCGGTGCCAAACCGGGCAGTTCACCGGTTACCTGTCCAACCTGTCACGGTCAGGGCCAGGTGCAGATGCGCCAAGGGTTCTTCACCGTACAGCAGGCTTGTCCGCATTGTCACGGACGTGGTCAGATCATTAAAGATCCTTGCACCAAGTGCCATGGCCATGGTCGGGTAGAGAAATCCAAAACGCTGTCGGTGAAAATCCCGGCAGGTGTTGATACCGGCGACCGTATCCGCTTGGCGGGTGAAGGTGAAGCTGGCGAGCACGGCGCACCCGCGGGCGATCTGTACGTTCAGGTGCAGGTGAAGGCGCACCCGATTTTCGAGCGTGAAGGCAATAACCTGTATTGCGAAGTGCCGATTAATTTCGCCATGGCTGCATTGGGTGGCGAAATTGAAGTGCCGACGCTGGATGGCCGCGTTAATCTGAAAGTTCCGGCTGAAACCCAGACCGGTAAACTGTTCCGTATGCGTGGTAAAGGTGTGAAATCGGTCCGTGGTGGCAGCCAGGGCGACCTGCTGTGCCGCGTGGTGGTAGAAACGCCGGTGAACCTGAACGACAAGCAGAAACAGTTATTGAAAGAACTGGAAGAGAGCCTCGGTGGCCCCTCAGGTGATAAAAACAGCCCGCGCTCGAAAAGCTTCTTCGACGGCGTGAAGAAGTTTTTTGACGATTTGACACGTTAATCAGCGTTTCTGTTGTTCTGTTGATAAACCCCGGTCATAAAACACCGGGGTTTTTTGTGGCTGCTATTATTCCAATACCCATGCTAAAAATGTGATAAATATCGCTAATTGATCGTTTTTAACGAGTTGTTAAGCGCTTATAAACTGATTTTTTCGAAGTGAAACAGCATCTATACTCATTACATTGTCTCAAAGCCAAGGCGTATCGCCTGGTTCAGATCTGGAGTGATGCACTGTGACTAATATTATCCGTCAATTTTTACGCCAAGAGGCGGCAGGGGGCATTATCCTGATCGTGGCCGCCGTCGTGGCGCTGATCATGGCTAATACTCCGATGCAGGGCCTGTATCAGGCATTCCTCAATTTGCCGGTGATGGTTAAAATCTCATCGCTGGAGATCGCTAAGCCGTTGCTGCTGTGGATTAACGACGGGCTGATGGCGATCTTTTTCCTGGTGGTTGGCCTGGAGGTCAAGCGTGAGCTGATACAAGGCTCATTGGCCGGTCGTGATAAAGCCATATTTCCGGCGATCGCCGCATTGGGCGGCATGCTGGTGCCTGCGCTGGTTTATCTGCTGTTCAACGGGGCAGATGAGGTGACGCGCCAGGGGTGGGCGATCCCGGCAGCGACCGATATCGCTTTTGCCCTGGGCGTCATGGCACTGTTGGGTAACCGTGTTCCGACCAGTTTGAAGGTTTTCCTACTGGCGCTGGCGATTATCGACGACTTGGGCGTGATCATCATTATCGCGCTGTTTTACACCCATGGGGTGTCGATGGTGGCACTGGGCGTAGCCGCTGCGGCGATTGCCGTCTTGGCACTGATGAACTGGCGCGGAGTGGGGCAAACCTCACTGTATATGATCGTCGGGCTGGTGCTGTGGGTGGCAATCCTGAAGTCCGGTGTGCATGCCACGCTAGCCGGGGTGATTATCGGTTTCCTGATCCCGCTGAATGTTAAAAATGGGTCTTCACCGTCCGAAACGCTGGAACATGAACTGCATCCTTGGGTTGCATTCTTGATTTTGCCGTTGTTTGCATTTGCCAATGCCGGTGTTTCATTACAGGGTGTATCCTTGAGCGGATTAACCTCACTGTTACCTGTAGGGATTGCGGCGGGCTTGTTCATCGGTAAGCCGCTGGGGATTTTCACTTTTAGCTGGCTAGCAGTGAAGTTGGGGATCGCAAAATTACCGCAAGACATTGGATTTAAACAAGTGTTTGCCGTTGCGGTGCTCTGTGGTATTGGTTTCACTATGTCGATTTTTATTGCCTCACTGGCGTTTGCCGATGCGGATGCGGCTCTCAGTACCTATTCCAAATTGGGAATACTATTGGGCTCAACCAGCGCCGCCGTGGTGGGTTATGGTTTGTTGCGCCTCGCGTTACCCCGAGGTAGATAACTCTTCAGGGTTATCCCGCCACGCTGCTGAGGTATTACAATAGCGCCGGGCCGGGGCAGCACAGAATGAACGCTGTGCTGCCCCGTCTGTTTCTAACTCTGTGTTGTCTACATAAAGGAAAGGGAATTTGTCGCTCATCAGGGCAGAGCCTGTGCCGATGAGAACCCCAAGGAGAGCACCTCGTGAGAATGTCACATATTAATTTTAATCACCTGTATTACTTCTGGCAGGTTTGTAAGGCGGGATCGGTGGTGGGTGCTGCGGAGGCACTGTTTCTGACCCCACAGACCATTACCGGCCAAATCAAGGCGTTGGAAGAGCGGCTCAATGGCAAATTGTTCAAGCGCCAAGGGCGCGGGCTGGTGCCTTCCGAACTGGGGCAACTGGTTTTCCGCTATGCCGATAAAATGTTTATGCTCAGCCAGGAAATGCTGGATATCGTCAACTATCGCAAAGAGTCCAATCTGCTGTTTGATGTTGGTGTAGCGGACGCTTTATCCAAACGCCTGGTCAGCCAGGTATTGGAAACGGCAGTGGTGGATAACGAACAAATTCATCTGCGCTGTTTTGAATCAACGCATGAGATGCTGCTCGAGCAACTGAGCCAACACAAGTTGGATATGATCCTGTCGGATTGCCCGGTGGACTCCAGCCAGCAGGAAGGGTTGTTCTCACTGAAGTTGGGGGAGTGTGGTATCAGCTTCTTCTGCCGCCAACCGGCACCGGATTTGCCATTCCCGGCCTGCTTGGAACAGCGGCGTTTACTGATCCCTGGCCGGCGTTCGATGCTGGGGCGTAAACTGCTCAACTGGTTTAATACTCAGGGTATTAAAGTTGAAATACTCGGGGAGTTTGACGATGCGGCATTGATGAAGGCATTTGGCTTGTATCACAACGCGATCTTCGTCGCCCCAACGCTGTATGCGCAGGATACCTATAGCGATGATGAGGTGGTGGAAATTGGGCGGATCGACAGCGTGCAGGAAGAGTATTACATCATCTTTGCTGAACGTATGATCCAGCATCCGGCGGTACAGCGGGTGTGTAACAAAGACTTCTCGGCGCTGTTTGCTCTCTAGCAGCAGATTGCAGATGTAAAAAAACCGGCCGAGGCCGGTTTTTTTAACAAGCAGACAACGTAAGGCTTATTGCATTGCGTTGATACGCGCAGTCAGGTTTGACTTATGGCGTGCTGCTTTGTTTTTGTGGATCAGGCCTTTAGAAGCCTGGCGATCCACAAGTGGTTGCATTACGAGGAATGCGTTTTGTGCTGCTTCTTTGTCGCCAGCTGCGATAGCCGCGTCTACCTTCTTAATGAAGGTACGCACCATTGAGCGACGGCTAGCGTTATGCTTGCGGCGTTTCTCAGACTGTACGGCGCGTTTCTTAGCTGATTTGATATTAGCCAAGGTCCAACTCCCAAATATATCTATTGAGGACAATTCAAAGGCCGAGGAATATGCCCTTTTAGCCTTCGTTTGTCAATGGATTTGTGCAAATAAGCGCCGTTTGTACGGGCGGCACTTGCTACGTTGTGATGGCGCAGGATTTTACCAGCTTCGGCCATGGGAATACAGTGTTTCGCGAGAAAAATCGCCATGTGATTTGCATCACACTCTGCAAGCGGCTGGTGGTAATGGATTATCCCCCGTCTTTCAAGCTGCTGCTAGAAGGCCAGCTTGATATCAGTTGGCTAATATACCACGCATTGGGCCGGATAATCGGGGTAGTTAAGGCGATTTTCCTCGGGTATGGTATGACTATTACATCAAAGGAAACAATCGCCGGTTAACCTTAACCGCTGTACAAGGTATAATCCGCCGATTTCCACTGTTTTGAGCCAGCTATGCAGCTAATTCGCGGCATCCACAATATCCGGGCGCGCCACCATGGTTGCGTGCTTACCATCGGCAACTTTGACGGCATACACCGTGGTCACAAGGCGCTGCTGGAGCAGTTGAAACATGAGGGGCAACGCCTCGGGCTGCCGGTGATCGTCATGATCTTTGAGCCGCAGCCGCTGGAACTGTTTGCCGCTGACAAGGCCCCAGCACGTCTCACGCGCTTGCGTGACAAGGCTAAATATCTGGCGCAGGCCGGGGTGGATTACCTGCTGTGTGTCAAGTTTGATCCCCGTTTTGCCGCCAATACCGCACAGGCGTTTGTCGCCGAACTGCTGGTAGAAAAACTGGGCGTGCAATTCCTGATGGTGGGAGATGATTTCCGCTTTGGTGCTGGCCGCGTAGGGGATTTCACCCTGTTGCAGAAAGCCGGGGAAGAGTACGATTTTGCGGTGGTCCGCACGCCAACCTTCCGTGAAGGAGAGCTGCGTATCAGTAGCACAGCGATTCGTAATGCGCTGCGTGATGACGATCTGCCGCTGGCCGAAACGTTGCTTGGCCATCCGTACAGTATCTCAGGCCGTGTGGTACATGGCGATGAACTGGGGCGCACCATCGGTTTCCCCACCGCTAACCTGCCGCTTAAGCGCCTGGTGGCACCGGTGAAAGGGGTTTATGCGGTTGATGTTTATGGCCTTGGTCCTGAGCCTCTGCCGGGCGTAGCTAATATTGGCACGCGGCCAACCGTGGCTGGCGTGCGTCAGCAATTGGAAGTCCATCTGCTGGATATCACGATGGATCTTTACGGGCGCCACTTAGACGTGGTGCTCCGCGCAAAATTGCGCAATGAACAGCGTTTTGCTTCGCTCGATGCGCTGAAGCAGCAAATCGCCAATGATGTGGTGACGGCCCGGAAATTCTTCGGGCTACAGACACCGGTTTAATCTCTATAGCCGAAAACGGAACCGAGAATCTAATGAGTGACTATAAGAATACCCTGAACTTGCCGGAAACAGGGTTCCCGATGCGTGGCGATCTCGCCAAGCGCGAACCTGGCATGCTGGCACATTGGTATGAGCAGGATCTGTACGGGATTATTCGTGCTGCCAAGAAGGGCAAGAAATCCTTTATTCTGCATGACGGCCCTCCGTATGCGAATGGCAGCCTGCATATTGGTCACTCCGTTAACAAGATTCTTAAAGACATTATTATCAAGTCCAAAGGGATGGCCGGTTTTGACTCGCCTTACGTACCCGGCTGGGACTGCCACGGCCTGCCGATCGAACTGAAGGTTGAGCAACTGCATGGCAAACCGGGCGAGAAACTGACCCCGGCAGAGTTCCGCCAGAAATGCCGTGAGTATGCGGCCGAACAGATCGAAGGCCAGAAGAAAGACTTTATCCGTATGGGGGTCTTGGGCGACTGGGCACATCCGTACCTGACCATGGACTTCAAAACCGAAGCCAACATTATTCGCGCGCTGGGCAAGATCATCAGCAACGGCCATCTGTTAAAAGGTGCCAAGCCGGTACATTGGTGTACCGACTGTGGTTCATCGCTGGCAGAAGCTGAAGTGGAGTATTACGACAAAGCGTCTCCGTCGATCGACGTGGCGTTCCACGCGGTGGATGCGGCGGCGGTTGCGGCCAAATTTGGCGTGCACAGCGTTGATGGTCCGATCTCTCTGGTGATCTGGACCACGACCCCTTGGACTCTGCCCGCCAACCGCGCGATCTCGCTGAATCCGGAATTTGGCTACCAGTTGGTGCAGGTTGAAGGCCAGTGCCTGATCCTGGCGGCGGACCTGGTTGAAAGCGTGATGAAGCGCGTCGGTATTACCAGTTGGGCCGTGTTGGGCGACTGTAAAGGTGCCGATCTGGAATTGATGCGCTTCACGCATCCGTTTATGGGCTTTGATGTGCCTGCGATCCTGGGCGATCACGTCACGCTGGACGCCGGTACCGGTGCAGTACACACCGCGCCAGGGCACGGCCCGGACGACTTTGTCATCGGTCAGAAATACGGCCTGGAAGTGGCTAACCCGGTTGGCCCGAACGGCTGCTATCTGCCGGGGACCTACCCGTCACTGGATGGCAAATTTGTATTCAAAGCTAACGATCTGATCGTTGAGCTGCTGCGCGAAAAAGGTGGGCTGCTGCACGTTGAGAAATTGCTGCATAGCTACCCGTGCTGCTGGCGCCACAAAACGCCGATCATCTTCCGTGCCACGCCGCAGTGGTTCGTCAGCATGGAGCAAAAGGGCCTGCGTCAGCAGTCGTTGGCCGAGATCAAAGGCGTGAAATGGATCCCGGATTGGGGCCAGGCACGTATCGAAATGATGGTGGCAAACCGCCCAGACTGGTGTATCTCACGCCAGCGTACCTGGGGTGTGCCAATGTCGCTGTTCGTGCACAAAGATACCGAGCAACTTCACCCGCGCAGCGTCGAGCTGATGGAAGAAGTGGCGAAGCGCGTTGAGCAGGAGGGTATTCAGGCGTGGTGGGATCTGGACGCCGCCGATATCCTCGGCGCGGAAGCGGCTGACTACGTGAAAGTGCCAGACACGCTGGACGTATGGTTTGACTCTGGTTCAACCCATTCTTCGGTCGTGGATGTGCGCCCTGAGTTCAACGGCCACGGGGCCGACATGTATCTGGAAGGCTCTGACCAACATCGCGGCTGGTTTATGTCATCGTTGATGATCTCGACCGCCATGAAGGGGAAAGCGCCTTATAAAGAAGTGCTGACCCACGGTTTCACCGTGGATGGCCAGGGCCGCAAGATGTCCAAATCCATCGGCAACACCGTCAGCCCGCAGGACGTGATGAACAAGCTGGGTGGCGACATCCTGCGCTTGTGGGTGGCTTCTACCGATTATACCGGTGAGATTGCGGTTTCTGACGAAATCCTCAAGCGTGCAGCCGACTCCTATCGCCGCATCCGCAATACCGCGCGTTTCCTGCTGGCTAACCTGAATGGGTTTGAACCAAGCACCGACTGCGTGGCTCCAGATGAGATGGTGGTGCTGGATCGCTGGGCGGTTGGCCGTGCATTGGCGGCGCAGCAGGATATTGAGCAGGCTTATGCCAACTATGATTTCCATGAAGTGGTGCAGCGACTGATGCAGTTCTGCTCGGTTGAAATGGGCTCCTTCTATCTGGATATCATCAAAGATCGCCAGTACACCGCGAAGAGCGACAGTATCGCTCGCCGTAGCTGCCAGACTGCGCTGTTCCACATTGCTGAAGCGATGGTGCGGTGGATGGCGCCAATCATGTCCTTCACCGCCGACGAAATCTGGGCCTTCCTGCCAGGCAAGCGCGCGCAGTTCGTATTCACTGAAGAGTGGTACGGCGGCCTGTTCGGGCCGGCCGAAGGCGAAGGCATGAACGATGGTTTCTGGGACGATCTGCTGAAAGTGCGCGGTGAAGTCAACAAGGTGCTGGAGCAGGCGCGTGCGGATAAACGCATTGGCGGCTCGTTGGAAGCGGCAGTCACTCTGTATGCGGATAACGATCTGGCTGCACGCCTGAATAGCCTGCAGGATGAACTGCGTTTTGTGCTGTTGACCTCGGCTGCCACGGTGGCACCACTGGCCGATGCTCCGGCGGATGCGCAGCCAAGCGAACTGCTGAAAGGGCTGAAAATTGCGTTCAGCACCGCGGCTGGTGAGAAATGCCCACGTTGCTGGCATTACACCATCGATATCGGCCAGGTGGCGGAACATGCGGAGCTCTGTGGCCGCTGTGTCACCAACGTCGCCGGTGACGGTGAAAAGCGTAACTTTGCCTGATAACTGAATGCCTGAAAAATGAGTGCCTGATGAGTAGACCGATAAGTTCGACCGGCTTGCGCTGGCTTTGGCTGGTAGTGGTGGTGTTGGCGCTGGATCTTGCCAGCAAACAGTGGATCCTGAATAACTTCGTGCTGGGCCAGACCCAGCCGTTGTTCCCGTCATTCAACCTGTACTACGCGCGTAACTACGGCGCGGCGTTCAGTTTCCTGGCGGATCACGGCGGTTGGCAACGCTGGTTCTTTGCCGGTATTGCTATCGCGATTGTGGCGGTACTGCTGGTGATGATGTATCGCAACAGCGCACAGCAGAAGCTGAGCAATATCGCCTATGCCCTGATTATTGGTGGCGCGCTTGGCAACCTGTTTGATCGCCTGTGGCATGGTTTTGTCGTGGATTTTATCGATTTCTACGTCGGTAACTGGCACTACCCGACCTTCAACCTGGCAGACAGCTTTATCTGCGTCGGGGCAGCCATGATTGTGCTGGAGGGTTTTCTGCCAGCGAAGAAAAGCGTGAAGAGCGAAGGTAAGTAATATGACGGCTCAGGTTAATAGCAACAGCGCGGTACTGGTGCATTTTACGCTGAAACTGGCGGACGGTTCGACCGCAGAGTCTACCCGCGGTAATGGCAAGCCAGCGCTGTTCCGCTTGGGTGATGGCAGCTTGTCAGCCCCACTGGAGCAGCAACTGCTGGGCTTGCGGGCCGGTGACAAATGCGTTTTCACCCTGCAACCGGAAGCGGCATTCGGCACAGAGAACCCGGATCTGATCCAGTTCTTCTCGCGCCGTGACTTTGCTGAAACTGGCGTGCCGGACGTAGGAACCATCATGCTGTTTACCGCCATTGATGGCAGTGAAATGCCGGGCGTCGTGCGTGAAGTGGCGGAAGATTCCATCACCGTTGATTTTAACCATCCGTTGGCGGGGCACCCGGTCACCTTCGATATTGAAGTGCTGGAGATCGACCCGCAGCCGCAGCAGGAGGCAACGCATGCAAATATTGCTGGCTAATCCACGCGGTTTTTGTGCCGGGGTTGATCGTGCGATCAGCATTGTGGAGCGTGCGCTGGAGATTTACGGCGCACCGATCTATGTGCGCCACGAAGTGGTGCACAACCGCTATGTGGTAGACAGCCTGCGCGAACGCGGTGCGGTGTTTATTGAAGAGATCTCGGAAGTGCCGGACGGTTCGATCCTGATCTTCTCTGCGCACGGGGTTTCTCAGGCGGTACGCGCCGAAGCGAAAGCGCGCGAACTGACCATGTTGTTCGATGCCACCTGCCCACTGGTGACCAAAGTGCATATGGAAGTAGCCCGTGCCAGCCGTAAGGGCACGGAGGCGATTCTGATTGGTCATGCCGGGCACCCGGAAGTAGAAGGCACCATGGGCCAGTACAGTAACCCGAAAGGGGGCATGTACCTGGTGGAGTCGCCGGAGGATGTCCGCAAGTTGCAGGTAAAGAACGAAGGTAACCTGTGCTTTATGACGCAGACCACGTTGTCGGTGGATGATACCTCTGAGGTGATCGATGCGCTGCGCAAGCGGTTCCCGAATATCATCGGGCCGCGCAAAGACGACATCTGCTACGCCACCACCAACCGCCAGGAAGCGGTGCGTAATCTGGCGGGGGATGCTGATGTGGTGCTGGTGGTGGGGTCAAAAAACTCCTCCAACTCCAACCGTCTGGCCGAACTGGCGCAGCGCGTGGGTAAACCGGCTTATCTGATCGATTCTGCGGCAGATATCCAGGAGTCTTGGCTGAAAGATGCCGCTACCATCGGCGTGACCGCGGGCGCTTCCGCACCAGACGTGCTGGTTCAGGACGTGATCAGCCGCTTGAAAGTGCTGGGCGGTCTGGAAGTTCATGAAGTCAGCGGTCGTGAAGAGAATATCGTGTTTGAAGTGCCGAAAGAGCTGCGGGTAGATATTAAGCAGGTCGATTAGGCCGCTACATAGCGCGTCAACAACGGGAAGCCAATGGCTTCCCGTTTTTCGTTAGGGTCTGCAATACCCAAGACATTTCAAGTTATAGAGCTTATCAAGCGCCATTCGTGGCGCTTTTTTTATCTGCGCTATCCCTGCTCAAACTGCCGCTAAACCGACGATACAGGTTCTGCTACCGGCCACACTACCCCAACCGAGTGAACACTTATCGTTCGCTGCGTACATTCGTTTAAGCAGTGTGGCGCTGTAGCTAGCACCCAGGGAGTGGGATAGCGGCGTACCTGCAGAGGGGGTGATTAAGTGGTGGTTAACCGCTGAAAGCACGTTATCAGCCCGGCATTGCCCGGGTTTTTTTGTACCTGGCGTATGGCGATAACCTTCTATCCACAACGATGAAATTTAACGAAATGATGAGGATTACCATGAAAAAGATAGCGATTTATTCATTTGTAACAGGGGTTCTGGCATCAAGCGGCGCGTTTGCTGCCAGTGACAGTATTGTAGCAACGTCGGCCCCACCTCAGTATGAGGCCCCCAGCAAACAGGCCAGGGCGCTGTTCGCGGGTGATACCACAACCTATGTAAAATGTGTCTACAAAGTGGGCGGCCAGGATGACAGCAATCCAACCTCATCTTGGCTATGGGCGAAAGTGGGTAGCAACTATGCGAAGCTGAAAGGGTATTGGTACAACTCAATGCCGCTGGCAAACATGTTCTATACCGAAGCGCCCTATGCGGAGGTGATGAACTTGTGCACCAGCACTCTGGCGGCCGCAGGCGTCAGCTCCACTATTGTTATCCCTTATGCCTCTGATTACACCCTGTCCTATTACTATGTGATTTGGAATCAAGGGACTAACCAGCCGGTTGTCAACGTTGGCGGCAGGGGGCTTGACCGTATGGTGGTGTTTGGCGACAGTCTGAGCGATACCATCAACGTCTATAACGGCTCATATGGTACCGTGCCGAATAGTAAATCTTGGCTATTGGGCCACTTCTCTAATGGCAAGCTTTGGCATGAATACCTTTCTACGGCCTTGAATCTGCCAAGCTATGTGTGGGCGACCGGCAACGCGGAGAGTGGAGAGAAACCGTTCTTTAACGGATTCGGTAAGCAGATGGATTCGTTCAGGGATTATCATGCTCACGCTAAAGGTTACGACATTGGCAAGACGCTGTTTACCGTACTGTTTGGCGGGAATGACTTTGTAACGGGCGGAAAAAGTGCCGACGAGGTTATTGGTCAATACACAACACAGCTGAATCGCCTGGCCCAATTAGGGGCAAAGCAGGTGGCGGTGTTCCGGCTGCCAGATTTTTCAGTGATACCTAACGTTGCCAAGTGGACGGACGCTGATAAGGCTAAGCTGAAAGAGAATAGCGTTCAGTTTAATGACAAGGTCGAGAAGCTTATCGCTAAGCTGAACGCCGAATATCCTCAAACGACGTTTTATACGCTGAAGCTGGATGAGGCTTTTAAACAGGTGTTGGAAAACAGCGGCCAATACGGCTTTGTGAATAAGACGGACACCTGCCTGGATGTTTCCCAAAGTGGCTACAGCTATGCCGTGGGAGGCGCTGCGAAAGCGGCATGTAAGAGCAGCAATGCGGCGTTTGTATTCTGGGACAACATGCACCCCACCACTAAAACGCATGGATTGTTGGCTGAGCTGTTAAAAACTGAGGTAGTGCGCGGGCTTGCGGCTCCATAACCTATCGCCGAGCTTGGCTGATTTTTAACATTCTGATTGGCATAACCCACCCGCCTTATTGGCGGGTTTTTAATGGCGTATCCGTCCGGTGAACCAGCCTCCCGCGCCGATCTTTTTTCTGCATAGAAACTGCATAATTATGTAAATTCATGCGCGCGTTCTTGCTTGTCTGAATGTTAATCAATTGATAGCGTTACTGATAAAAGCGTCGGGATAACATAATATTCTAATTCTGCATGAAATCCTCTGGCGGTGATCAGGCAGGGCAGTTACTCTGAACCTTATGCTCGTCATAGGGGCACAAAATCAAGAAGAGAGAAAAGTATGACTGATTCACAGATCCGCATCGCGATTGCGGGTTCCGGTGGCCGCATGGGGCGTCAATTGATTCAGGCGGTGCAGCAGGCGCAGGGCGTGGTGTTGGGGGCGGCTTTGGAGCGCCCAGGCTCAAGCCTGGTGGGAACCGATGCCGGTGAACTGGCTGGTGTTGGTGCGCTGGGTGTCACCGTCAGTGACAGCCTGGATAGTGTGGCTAATGGTTTCGATATTCTGATCGATTTCACCCGCCCAGAAGGCACCTTGGCACATCTGGCGTTCTGCGTGGCACATAAAAAAGGCATGGTCATTGGCACCACCGGTTTTGATGATGTCGGTAAAGCGGCGATCGGCGATGCTGCACAACATATCGGCATCGTGTTCGCGGCCAACTTCAGCGTTGGTGTCAACGTGATGCTCAAACTGTTAGAAAAAGCCGCCAAGGTGATGGGCGACTATACCGATATTGAAATTGTCGAAGCGCATCATCGTCATAAAGTGGATGCTCCTTCCGGCACTGCGCTGGCAATGGGCGAAGCCATCGCCGGGGCGTTGGGGCGTGATTTGAAAGAGTGCGCGGTTTACCAACGCGTTGGCTATACCGGTGAACGCGATCCGAAGAGCATCGGTTTTGCCACCATTCGCGCCGGGGATATCGTGGGCGAGCACACCGCCATGTTTGCCGATATTGGCGAGCGGATAGAAATTACGCATAAAGCATCTAGCCGCATGACTTTTGCCAATGGTGCGGTGCGCGCGGCATCCTGGATCACCAAGCAGCAAAAAGGGCTGTTTGATATGCGTGATGTCCTTGGTTTAGAGCAGTTATAATGTTTTGCATGCCATCGTGATGTGGTTGTATTGATCATAGTGCTATGATAATCGGACAATAATTTTATTGTCCTTTTTTTTAACCATAAAAATAGGGCTTACGTTCAATATCTATGATGTATGGCCTTTTTAAATCAGTTATCTTTTACTTTATCTCCTTTTTTTCTCTTCGTTTGTTCATTGGGGCTCTGTTTTAGCGGTCATCATGGGTTTTCTGTGTCATTGTGTCTCGCAACCGTTTACTAGCCCGAGTTTCCGTATGTTTTTATCGGTGTGAAGCCCATAAAACCGTGAGAACAGCAAAAATACGATAAAAAATGGTGCTTTGAGTAGACAAGTCAGATGCTCATCATTAAAATGCGCCCAATTTGCCAAAAATTAGCCTTGATGGTGGTTTTTGCATTGATTTAGGCGGTGAAATCTGAATTAATATGCAAATATTATGATTGATTATTCCTTGGAGGGTGTTTTGATTAAGTCAGCGCTATTGGTTCTGGAAGACGGAACCCAATTCCACGGTCGGGCCATCGGGGCAGAAGGTACGGCAGTGGGGGAAGTGGTCTTCAATACGTCGATGACCGGTTATCAAGAAATCCTCACTGATCCTTCCTATTCCCGCCAGATCGTTACTCTTACTTATCCTCATATCGGCAATGTCGGCACCAATGCTTCCGACGAAGAATCCTCCGCTGTTCACGCTCAAGGCCTCGTCATTCGTGACCTCCCACTGATTGCCAGCAACTATCGCAACGAAGAAGGTCTTGCCGAGTACCTCAAGCGCAACAACATCGTGGCGATTGCCGATATCGATACCCGTAAATTGACCCGTCTGCTGCGCGAAAAGGGCGCACAAAACGGCTGTATCATTGCCGGTGATGTCACCAATGCTGAATTGGCGCTACAAAAGGCCAAAGCCTTCCCTGGCCTGAAAGGCATGGATCTGGCGAAAGAAGTCACCACCAAAGAAGCTTACGCCTGGCAGCAGGGCAGTTGGACCTTGGAAGGCGATCTGCCAGAGGCTAAAACAGCGAGCGAACTGCCCTACCACGTGGTGGCCTACGACTACGGCGCCAAGCGCAACATCTTGCGTATGCTGGTGGATCGCGGCTGCCGCCTGACGGTGGTGCCTGCGCAAACTCCTGCCGCTGACGTGCTGAAAATGAATCCAGACGGCATTTTCCTGTCCAACGGGCCGGGTGACCCGGAGCCGTGCGATTATGCGATTACCGCCATCAAACAGTTCCTGGAAACCGACATTCCGGTATTCGGCATCTGCCTGGGCCACCAACTGTTGGCGCTCGCCAGCGGTGCGAAGACCGTGAAGATGAAGCTCGGCCATCACGGTGGTAACCACCCGGTCAAAGATCTGGATAACAACACCGTGATGATCACCGCGCAGAACCACGGCTTTGCGGTGGATGAAAATCATCTGCCCGCTACGCTGCGCGTCACGCATAAATCCCTGTTCGACCACACGGTGCAAGGGATCCATCGCACCGACAAAGCGGCGTTCAGCTTCCAGGGGCACCCGGAAGCCAGCCCAGGCCCGCACGATGCAGCGCCGCTGTTCGATCACTTTATCGAACTGATTGAGACTTACCGTTCCAACGCCAAATAATCAGGAGCCATAACAGCCATGCCAAAACGTACAGATATAAAAAGCATCCTGATCCTCGGCGCTGGCCCGATCGTTATCGGCCAGGCGTGTGAGTTCGACTACTCCGGTGCCCAGGCGTGTAAGGCGCTGCGTGAAGAGGGTTACCGCGTTATTCTGGTCAACTCCAACCCGGCAACCATCATGACCGACCCGGAAATGGCCGATGCGACCTACATTGAGCCTATTCATTGGGAAGTGGTGCGCAAAATTATCGAAAAAGAGCGCCCGGATGCGGTGCTGCCGACCATGGGTGGCCAGACGGCGCTGAACTGTGCGCTGGAATTGGAGCGCCAGGGCGTGCTGGCCGAGTTCGGCGTGACCATGATTGGTGCCACGGCCGATGCCATCGACAAAGCGGAAGATCGCCGCCGTTTCGACATCGCCATGAAGAAAATCGGCCTGGATACCGCGCGCTCCGGCATCGCCCATAATATGGAAGAAGCGCTGGCGGTGGCCGCAGACGTCGGCTTCCCGTGCATTATCCGCCCGTCGTTCACCATGGGCGGCACCGGTGGCGGTATTGCTTACAACCGCGAAGAGTTTGAAGAGATCTGCGAGCGCGGTCTGGATCTGTCGCCGACCAAAGAGCTGCTGATTGATGAATCGCTGATCGGTTGGAAAGAGTATGAAATGGAAGTGGTGCGCGATAAGAACGACAACTGCATTATTGTCTGTTCCATCGAAAACATCGACGCGATGGGCATCCACACCGGCGACTCAATCACCGTCGCCCCGGCACAGACGCTGACCGACAAAGAATACCAAATCATGCGTAACGCCTCGATGGCGGTGCTGCGTGAAATCGGCGTTGAAACCGGCGGCTCCAACGTGCAGTTCTCGGTAAACCCGAAAACCGGCCGCCTGATCGTGATCGAAATGAACCCGCGCGTATCCCGCTCTTCGGCGCTGGCGTCGAAAGCCACCGGTTTCCCGATTGCCAAGATTGCCGCCAAGCTGGCGGTGGGTTACACCCTCGACGAACTGATGAACGACATCACCGGCGGCCGTACTCCGGCGTCCTTCGAGCCGTCTATCGACTACGTGGTGACCAAGATCCCTCGTTTCAACTTCGAGAAATTTGCCGGTGCTAACGATCGCCTGACCACCCAGATGAAATCGGTCGGTGAAGTGATGGCAATTGGCCGTACCCAGCAGGAATCCTTGCAGAAAGCACTGCGTGGCCTGGAAGTGGGCGCGACCGGTTTTGATCCGAAAGTGAGCCTCGACGATCCAGAAGCGCTGACCAAGATCCGCCGCGAACTGAAGGAAGCCGGTTGTGATCGCATCTGGTATATCGCTGACGCTTTCCGCGCCGGTATGTCTATCGATGGCGTGTTCAATCTGACCAATATTGACCGCTGGTTCCTGGTGCAGATCGAAGAACTGGTGCGTTTGGAAGAGCGGGTGGCCGAAACGGGCATCAACAGCCTGAACGCCGAGTTCCTGCGCACGCTGAAGCGTAAAGGTTTTGCCGATGCACGCTTGGCTACGCTGGTGGGCGTTTCCGAAAACGAAATCCGCAAGCTGCGCCACAGCTTTAACCTGCACCCGGTCTACAAACGTGTGGATACCTGCGCGGCTGAATTCGCTACCGACACCGCTTACATGTATTCCACCTATGAAGAAGAGTGCGAATCCAACCCAACCAACGATCGTCCTAAAGTGATGGTGCTGGGCGGTGGCCCGAACCGTATCGGCCAGGGTATCGAATTCGACTACTGCTGCGTGCATGCCTCGCTGGCGCTGCGTGAAGACGGTTACGAGACCATCATGGTCAACTGTAACCCGGAAACCGTGTCTACCGACTACGACACCTCGGATCGCCTGTACTTCGAACCGGTGACGCTGGAAGATGTGCTGGAAATCGTGCGTATCGAGAAGCCAAAAGGCGTGATCGTGCAGTACGGCGGCCAGACTCCGCTGAAGCTGGCGCGTGAGCTGGAGGCCGCAGGCGTGCCGATTATCGGTACCAGCCCGGATGCGATCGACCGTGCCGAAGACCGCGAACGTTTCCAACAGGCGGTTAACCGCCTGGGCCTGAAGCAACCGGCTAACGCCACGGTAGCCACCATTGAGCAGGCGGTAGAAAAAGCCACTGGGCTCGGCTATCCGCTGGTGGTGCGTCCATCTTATGTGTTGGGTGGCCGTGCGATGGAGATCGTTTACGACGAAGTCGACCTGCGCCGTTACTTCCAAAACGCGGTCAGCGTGTCCAACGATGCCCCGGTGTTGCTGGATCGTTTCCTGGATGATGCGATAGAAGTTGACGTTGATGCCATCTGCGACGGCGAACGCGTGCTGATTGGCGGCATCATGGAGCACATCGAACAGGCTGGCGTGCACTCCGGTGACTCTGCTTGTTCATTGCCGGCTTACACCCTGAGCAAAGAGATCCAGGACGTGATGCGTCAGCAGGTTGAAAAGCTGGCGTTTGAGCTACAGGTGCGCGGTTTGATGAACGTGCAGTTCGCGGTGAAAAACAACGAAGTCTACCTGATCGAAGTGAACCCGCGTGCGGCACGTACCGTACCGTTCGTCTCCAAAGCCACCGGTGTGCCGCTGGCGAAAGTGGCGGCGCGCGTGATGGTTGGCCAGTCACTGGCTGAGCAGGGCGTGACCGAAGAAATTATTCCGCCGTACTACTCGGTGAAAGAAGTGGTGCTGCCGTTCAACAAATTCCCAGGCGTTGACCCGATCCTTGGGCCAGAAATGCGCTCGACCGGTGAAGTGATGGGCGTTGGCCGCACCTTCGCCGAAGCCTTCTCCAAAGCGATGCTGGGCAGCAACTCCGGGATGAAGAAACAGGGTCGTGCGCTGCTGTCGGTGCGCGAAGGTGACAAAGCCCGCGTGGTGGATTTGGCCGCCAGCCTGCTGAAACAGGGCTTCGAACTGGATGCGACTCACGGTACCGCAGTGGTGCTGGGTGAAGCGGGGATTAATCCACGCCTGGTTAACAAGGTGCATGAGGGCCGCCCGCACATTCAGGATCGCATCAAGAATGGCGAGTACACCTACATTGTGAACACCACGGCAGGCCGTCAGGCGATTGAAGACTCCAAGCTGATTCGCCGCAGCGCGCTGCAATACAAAGTGCATTACGACACCACGCTGAACGGCGGCTTCGCCACGGCGATGGCGCTGAAGGCGGATCCTACCGAGCAGGTAACTTCGGTACAGGAACTGCACGCGCGTATCAAGTAATCGCATAATTACCAAAGTGGAACCAATAAGGGCGGGATCAACCCGCCCTTTTCCTTTTCTTTATCAAGCAATTTGCTCATTCTCGATAAAAATTTCCGCTATCAATCCCTCCGTAAACTGCCACGATATAAGCTTGATGTAAGGCACCAAACGACGAGAAGCACATGATCCTGATTATTTATGCCCATCCCTATCCCCGGCATTCCCATGCCAATCAGCGCCTGTTGCAGGCGGTAAAAGACATTCCCGGTGTGGAAATCCGCGCGCTGTATGAGCTGTATCCAGATTTCAATATCGATATCAGCGCCGAACAGCGTGCGTTGGAACAGGCCGATATGGTGGTATTGCAACATCCGATGCAGTGGTACAGCCAGCCGCCGTTGTTGAAGCTGTGGATCGACAAAGTGTTGGAACACGGCTGGGCCTATGGTCACGATGGTAACGCGCTGGTGGGTAAAGACTGTTTGTGGGTGGTAACCAGCGGCGGTGACGAACAGCATTTCGCGCTGGGTGATTACCCTAATTTTGCCGCACTGGCCCAGCCGTTGCAGGCCACGGCCATTTACTGCGGGATGAAGTGGCAGCCGTACTTTGCGGTGCATAACACCTTTACCTGCAATGAACCGGCGTTGATTGCGGCGGGCGAGGCTTACCGCCAGCGGTTGGTGCAATATCTGCTGGATCACGGTGAAGCGGCAGCAGAGCAGGAGCAAGCGCATGGATAATCACAATATGATGATTGAAGGGCTGATCTATCTCGGATCGGCCGCACTGTTCGTGCCGATTGCCGTGCGGCTTGGTTTGGGAGCGGTGCTGGGTTACCTGATTGCTGGCTGCATTATCGGCCCTTGGGGATTGAAGCTGGTTTCTGATGCTGAATCGATCCTGACCTTCGCCGAAATCGGCGTGGTACTGATGCTGTTTATCATCGGTCTGGAGCTGGATCCCCAGCGGTTGTGGACGCTGCGAGCCTCGGTATTTGGCGGCGGCAGTTTGCAGATGGTGGGTTGCGGGCTGGTATTGAGCGCCTTCTGTTACTTTCTGGGGCTGGACTGGAAAGTGGCGCTGTTGATCGGCCTGACGCTGGCACTGTCTTCAACGGCCATCGCCATGCAGGCGATGAGCGAACGCAATTTAACCCCATCGCCGATTGGCCGCAGTTCGTTTGCGGTATTACTGTTTCAGGATATTGCGGCGATCCCGCTGGTAGCGATGATCCCGTTGCTGGCCAGCAGCGGCGCGGCTACCACGCTGGGCGCTTTTGCGTTGTCTGCCGCCAAAGTGGTGGGCGCGTTGGCGGCCGTGATATTGCTGGGGCGCTACGTGACCCGGCCATTGCTGCATTTTGTGGCGCGCTCCGGCATGCGCGAAGTGTTCAGCGCCGTGGCGCTGTTCCTGGTATTTGGCTTCGGCATCCTGCTGGAAATGGCCGGCCTTTCGATGGCGATGGGAGCGTTTCTCGCCGGTGTGCTGCTGGCCAGCTCCGAATATCGTCACGCGCTGGAAAGCGATATTCAGCCGTTTAAGGGGTTACTGCTCGGCCTGTTCTTTATCGGCGTCGGGATGTCGATTGATTTTGGCACCCTGTTCCATCACCCGCTGTTGATTGCGTCGTTATTGCTGGGTTTCATGCTGCTGAAGGCGCTGCTGCTGTGGCTGGTGGCACCGCTCCTTGGCGTGCCGAAGCGCCAGCGCGGGCTGTTTGCCATTTTGTTGGGGCAGGGCAGTGAGTTTGCCTTTGTGATCTTGGGTGCGGCACAGATGGCGGGCGTGCTGCCACAGGAATGGGCTAAATCGCTGACGCTGGCGGTAGCGCTTTCGATGGCGGCGACCCCATTGCTGTTGGTGATCGCGGCTCATTTGGAAAAGAATGCGCCGAAAGACGATCGCCCAGCGGACGAGATCGACGAGGACAATGCCAGCGTGATCATTGCCGGGTTTGGCCGCTTTGGCCAGATCGCAGGCCGTATGCTGCTGGCTAATGGGGTGCATACCGTGGTGTTGGATCACGATCCCGATCACATCGAAACGCTGCGCAAATTCGGCACCAAGGTGTTTTATGGCGATGCCACGCGTGTCGATCTGTTGGAAGCGGCTGGCGCGGCGCATGCCAAAATCCTGATCAACGCCATTGATGATGTGGAAGCCAACCTGCAACTGACTGAACTGGCCAAGCGCCATTTCCCACATCTTAAGGTGGTGGCACGCGCCCGCGATGTGGATCACTGGTATCAGTTGCGGCAGTTGGGGGTAGAAAACCTGGAGCGTGAAACCTTTGAAAGCTCTTTGCGCATCGGGCGTGAAACGCTGGAATTATTGGGGCTGGATGCTTACGAAGCCCGAGAGAAGGCCGATACTTTCCGTCGCTATAACCTGAAGATGCTGGAAGATACGCTGGAAAATTACCAAGATACCGAATTCCGCATCGCCAGCCTGCAACGGGCGAAAGAGATGCTGTCGGCGGCTATCGAACAGGATCAGATGCGGTCGGTGCGAGTGCAACAGACCGGCTGGCGCGGCAGTATTGATGGCAAAGCACCCGAAGAAGAGGTGGTAGAAGCGAAAGGGTCATGAGTTTTTTGGCCCTCTTCCATAAAGCTGTCTCTTGTTCACATCTTGAGGTAGGGGAATGAGTGTTTATTTAGGTCGCTAAACATATTGTGTACACATTGGCAATGTGATGAACGCGCCGTCCGTGGCGCGGTCGCTTATGCGCCGTGTCTGCGTTCAGCGCCTTCAATGGCTTCAACATCAGTGCTCATCTCACCAACAACGGAGTTTGACACGCTGTTATCAATACCATTGTAAAATTTGCCCGTTACTTACAGATTCGGGTGTTGACGTTAAGCGCATCATGGCCTGCTGAGCAAGACACCGTTGCCAGGGGCAACCGGCCATGGAGGGCCGGTTGAGGCGATATGAACAGGGACGTGAATTGAGCCGACCCGTCCGGCAACGGGGGCGTAGCGAAGGTACCCGCGCAGCGGGCAGGCCATGTTAAGCGTAGGCGTGGGTGCAGGGCCCCGCCTTGGGCCCTGCAATTGCCGTCCATTATTGTTCCATCGGATTATGATCTTTTACGGCAATTCCCATTACACCTGACTTACAGAGACGAACACGTTGTGTATAAGAGACAGTCCATAAAGAGAGGGCCAAGCGAGCTATTTAACTCAGGGCGACTTTAATCCCGAGAGCGATCAGCATCCCACCCAATAATTTGTCGACCACTTTTTGCGTTTTCTCCAGCCCACGGCGCACCGGCCCGCTCTGGATCAAAAACACCAGCACCGGCCACCAGATGGCTGAAAGGCCGAAAATAATCCCTGCGTACCACAGCTTTTCGCCGATACCTGAATTGATTTGCAGCACCTGAGTAAACACCGCCAGGAAGAACAGCGTGGCTTTCGGGTTGAGCAGGTTGCACAGATAGCCCTGCACAAAAGCGCTTTTCAGGCTGACCTGCTGCTGGGGCAGGCTGCTGATGTTCATTTTGCTGCTACCGTGCGAACGCAGAGCCTGAATGCCCACCCAGATCAGATAGACCGCCCCGGCATATTTCAGCACATTGAACAGCCACGGTGTGGTGGTGATCACCACTGCCAGCCCGGCGACGCAGTAAGACATATGGGTGGCGACGCCACAAATCACGCCGAATGCGGTCATCATTGCAGCCAAACGCCGATAACGGGCGGCATTTTTAATCACCAGAAAGAAATCTGGCCCAGGCGAAAGCATCCCCAGCGTGGCGATACCGGCAACGAATAATGAAGTTTCAAGCATAATAGTGTCTCAGAGGGAATGGCATAACCGCGCTGATAATAACGCGACTCCCCCTGATGCGCATCAACCTATTGCAGTCATCTTTGGTTATATGATGAACATTCATTCAGGGGAGTGGTTGGGGACTATGAAGCAGGAATTAACCAGTGAAATGCCGGGCGTACACCGGCAGCAGCGTGACATCACCCGCCTGTGCATTCAGTGCGCATTGCTGTTATTGCAGCATGGTGCGGAAAGCATGGTGGTGGAACAGTTATCAACCCGTCTGGGCCTGGCGCTCGGCATGGACAGCGTGGAAAGCTCGATTTCGGCCAATGCTGTGGTGCTGACCACCATCAGTAATGATGCCTGCCTGACGACCACGCGTAAGAACGTCGATCGCGGTATCAATATGCAGATCGTCACCGAGGTTCAGCATATTGTGATCCTCGCCGAGCATCGCCTGGCGGATGCGCAGGATGTGGCACGGCGCTTTGACAAGATCCGCCCGTTGCGATATCCGCGCGGGCTGGTGGTGCTGATGGTGGCTTTGTCGTGCGGCTGTTTCAGCGTGCTGAATGGCGGTGGCGCGGATGCTTTTGCCGTCACTTTCTTGGCCAGTGGGGTGGCGATGTTTGTGCGCCAGATGCTTACGGCCCGCCATATGAATCCGTTGATTAACTTTTGCCTGACGGCGTTTGTTGCCACGTCGGTTTCCGGCCTACTGCTGCGGCTACCGATGTTCAGCCAGACTTCAAGCGTGGCGATGGCGGCCAGCGTCCTGCTGCTGGTGCCGGGGTTCCCGCTGATTAACGCGGTGGCCGATATGTTCAAGGGCCATGTAAATACCGGGTTGGCACGCTGGGCGATGGCTAGCCTGCTGACGCTGGCGACCTGTATTGGCGTGGTGATGGCCATGTCGTTGTGGGATCTACGGGGGTGGTCATGAGTCTGCTCTGGGCACTCTTGCAGGATATGCTGTTGGCGGCGGTGCCAGCGTTGGGGTTTGCCATGGTGTTCAACGTGCCCGCGCGCGCTCTGCGTTACTGCGCCCTGCTTGGCGCGGTGGGGCATGGTTCGCGGATGTTGATGATGCATTTTGGCATGAACATCGAGTGGGCTTCGTTTCTGGCTGCCATTCTGATCGGCATTATCGGCATCCAGTGGTCACGCTGGCTGTTGGCTCATCCGAAGGTTTTTACCGTTGCGGCGGTTATCCCGATGTTCCCCGGAATCTCTGCGTATACCGCGATGATCAGCGTGGTGGAGATTTCGCATCTGGGGTACAGCGAAGCATTGATGTCGGTAATGATTTCCAACTTCCTCAAGGCCTGTTTTATCGTCGGTGCGTTGTCGATCGGCCTGTCGGTGCCGGGGCTGTGGCTATACCGTAAACGTCCGGGGGTTTAAGCCCAGCGTGTTTTCAGGCCGCCGCTTTGTGGTGGCTTGAAATTCATCGGGTGTTGAACGTTGGATATTACTGAACCTGATAGGAGCTGTCTTATATATTCATATTGCATGATTAGCCTATCGACGGTGACAGGGGCTTTACGTATAGTGTGAACAATTTTGCTGCCTACACAGGGTTAAACAATGATTATCAGCCTGATCGCTGCCTTGGCGGCGGATCGCGTAATTGGTATGGAAAACGCCATGCCATGGCACCTGCCAGCGGATTTAGCGTGGTTTAAACGTAATACGTTGAATAAGCCGGTTATTATGGGTCGTAAGACCTTTGAGTCCATTGGGCGCCCACTGCCGGGCCGGCATAATATCGTTTTGAGTAGCCAACCCGGTAATGAAGCCGAGGTGACCTGGGTCACTTCTCTGGATGAAGCGTTGGCTGCGGCCGGTCAGGTGGAAGAAGTGATGGTGATGGGCGGCGGCCGGGTTTATAGCCAGTTTCTGGCTCGTGCCAACCGACTGTACTTGACGCATATTGATGCCGAAGTTGAGGGTGATACCCACTTCCCGGATTATGAACCTGATGAATGGGAAACGTCGTTCAGTGAGTTCCATGATGCTGACGAACTGAATTCTCACGGTTATTGCTTTGAGATCTTGGAACGCCGCTGAGTTGGCTAGAGAACAAATTGGGCACCCTTGGGTGCCCATTGTTTCATTAAGAGGCGGCCTGCGAATCTAGGCCGTCCATCGCTTCGCGACGGCTGGAGGGTTGGGTAAAAAACTGTTTGTCTTCCCAACGTAACAGCGTGAGATCGCCTCCCCAGCAGCAACCGGTATCTAGCCCGATCACCCCTTCCGGCGTACCTTTGCCTTCCAATGAAGCCCAATGACCAAAAATAATGGTGTAATCGGGATCAACCAGGCGCGGCAGCTCAAACCAGGGTTTCAACGGCGAAGGCGCGCTGCCCGGCGCATCTTTGCAGATCATGTCTAGCTGACCGTTCGGGAAGCAATAACGCATGCGCGTCAGGGCATTGGTGCTGAAACGCAGGCGCGCCAGCCCGCTCAGATCCGGGCTCCAGTTGTTCGGCATATCGCCGTACATGGCATCCAGAAACAGCGGATAGCTGTCGCTGCTCAATACCGCCTCCACTTCACGCGCGCATGTCTGGGCGGTGTCGATATCCCACTGCGGGGTGATACCGGCATGGCCCATGATCAGCTTACGCTCATCATCCACCTGCAATACCGGCTGGCGGCGCAGCCAGTTAATCAGTTCGTCCCGATCGGGGGCTTCCAGCAGCGGTGTGAGAAGGTCTTTGGGTTTGTTGCGGCTGATACCCGCATACACGGCAAGCAGATGCAGATCGTGATTGCCTAACACCATACGCACGGCGGGCCCGAGCGAACGCACATAGCGCAAGACCTCGAGCGAAGCGGGGCCGCGAGCGACCAGATCGCCCGTCAGCCACAGTTGGTCGTGCTGCGGATCGAAAGAAACCTGGGCTAACAGCGCCTGCAGTTCATCGAGGCAGCCATGAATATCACCGATAAGATAGGTCGACATATTAATGAATCAACGCTGGAATGGCTAAACGGAACACCGGAATCTCAGTGCGGAATGTTTGACCTTGGTGATCAACCATCTCGTAGTGGCCTTCCATGGTGCCCAACGGCGTTTCGAGAACAGCACCGCTGGTATATTGGAATTCGCTGCCGGGCTGGATAATCGGCTGTTCACCGATCACGCCTTCACCCTGCACTTCGGTTTGACGACCGTTACTGTTGGTAATCAACCAGTAACGGCCAAGTAGTTGCACGTCGAAACGCCCCAGATTACGGATGGTAATGGTATAAGCGAAGACGTAACGCTCTTCCTCAGGTATCGACTGTGATTCCACATAAATACTTTGTACCTGAATACATACGCGGGGCGAATCAATCATGGCGACTACTCCTTATTGCTGCTGCGCTGAAAGCCAATTTGCCAGCTTGCAGTACTGCGCTACAGAAATATTTTCTGCTCTGAGCGTCGGGTCGACGCCGAGTTCCGTCAACTGTTCTGGGGTAAACAGATCGCCCAGGCTGTTGCGGACCGTTTTTCTGCGCTGGTTAAACGCCTGGGTGGTGATGCGGCTTAACATACGGACATCACCAACCGGGTGCGGGATCTCGCGGTGTGGCACCAAACGTACCACGGCGGAATCGACTTTAGGTGGTGGAGCGAACGCTGTAGGCGGCACTTCCAGCACCGGAATAACGTTGCAATAATACTGCGCCATCACGGTTAAACGCCCGTAGGCTTTGCTGTTCGGGCCGGCAACCAGACGGTTTACCACTTCCTTTTGCAACATGAAGTGCATGTCGTGAATAGCGGAAGTATAGCTGAAAAGATGGAACATCAGCGGCGTCGAAATGTTATACGGCAGGTTGCCGAATACGCGCAGCGACTGGCCTGCTTCTTCAGCCAGCTCAGCGAAGTTCACCGTCATGGCGTCTTGCTGGTGGATCGTCAGTTTGTCTTTCAACTGAGGATGCACGGCTAAGCGAGCCGCCAGATCGCGGTCCAGCTCGATCACCGTCATGCGATCCATACGTGCGCCAACCGGTTCGGTCAGCGCCCCTAAACCGGGGCCGATCTCAATGACCGCTTCACCCGGCTGAGGATGAATGGCCGAAACAATGCTATCGATGACAAACTGATCGGTTAAAAAGTTCTGTCCAAAGCGTTTGCGGGCAAAATGCCCTTGGTGGACTCTATTATTCATTACAATTAATTATCATTTTAATGGCGAGATTTAAGGCCGTTTTGAAGCTGCCCGCATCGGCGGTGCCGGTGCCAGCCAGTTCCAACGCGGTACCATGGTCGACCGAGGTACGGATAAAAGGCAAACCGAGAGTGATATTCACCGCCCGGCCAAACCCTTGGTATTTTAGCACTGGCAGGCCCTGATCGTGATACATCGCCAGCACGGCATCTGCATGTTGCAGATATTTGGGCTGGAACAGCGTATCTGCCGGTAATGGGCCAATCAGTTTGATGCCGCGGCTGCGCAGAGTGTCGAGGGCCGGAATGATCACATCCAGCTCTTCACGGCCCATGTGGCCGCCTTCCCCAGCGTGCGGATTCAGCCCACAGACGTAGATCTGCGGCTGTTTGATGCCAAATTTGCTCTTCAGATCGCTGTCGAGAATGGTGATCACCTCAAACAGGCTCTGCTGCGTAATGGCACCCGGCACCGCCAACAACGGCAGGTGCGTAGTGGCCAGCGCAACGCGCAGCTCTTCGGTAGCCAGCATCATCACCACGCGATCGCAATGGCTGCGATCGGCAAAGAATTCGGTGTGGCCGGTAAACGGCAGCCCACCGTCGTTGATCACGCTTTTGTTAACCGGCCCGGTAATCAGCGCAGCAAACTCGCCATTTAGGCAGCCATCGCAGGCGCGTGCCAGCGTCTCGACGACGTAAGCGCTGTTGGCAACGTTCAGCTCACCCGGTACCACGGTTGCGGCAGCGTTAACAGGGAGGATCGTCAACGTGCCTGCGCGCTGTGGTTGTGCCGGATGTGCCGGTTGATAGTCACGCAGCGTCAACGGCAGCTGTAACAGCCGGGCGCGTTCAAGCAACAAGGCCGGATCGGCACACACTACCAGTTCAACAGGCCAATCCTGTTGCGCCAGCACTGCCACCAAATCCGGCCCAACCCCGGCAGGTTCGCCGGGGGTGATCACGATTCGTTTATTGTTGTGCATTGCTTCCATCGAGGATCTTCACGTAAGCAGCGGCACGCTGTTCCTGCATCCAGGTTTGCGCTTCTTCGGCAAACTTGCGGTTGAACAGCATGCGGTAAGCACGATCTTTCTGCGCCGCGTCGGTTTTATCCACTTGGCGGGTATCCAGCAGTTGGATCAGATGCCAGCCGAAAGAAGAGTGTACCGGTTCGCTGACTTCACCTTTCTGCAGCTTCATCAGCGCATCACGGAAGGCAGGATCGTACATGTCTGGAGAGGACCAGCCCAGATCGCCGCCCTGGAGTGCAGAGCCCGGATCCTGCGAAAGCTGCTTGGCTTCATCTTCAAACTTCGCCGTACCACTCTTGATAGCGGCGGCCGCTTCCTGCAATTTTGCGCGTGCCTGATCGTCGGTCATGACCACGGAAGGTTTCAGCAGAATATGACGAGCATGCACTTCGGTCACCGAAATAGACTGGTTGCCCCCGCGCATATCGTTCACTTTCAGAATGTGAAAACCGACACCGGAACGGATCGGGCCGACAACATCGCCTTTCTTGGCGCTAATCAGCCTTTCTGCGAACAGCGTAGGCATTTCTTGCAGTTTACCCCAGCCCATCTGGCCGCCTTTCAGCGCCTGAGAGTCGGCAGAGTAGGTGATCGCCAGTTTACCGAAGTCGGCACCGCCGTTGATTTCACCCACCAGGCGTTTTGTCAGCGCTTCGGCTTCATCGACCTGTTTTTGCGACGGATTTTCCGGCAGCGGGATCAGAATGTGGCTGAGGTTGACCTCAGTATCGCCACCGTTCTGGGCACCCACCTGTTTAGCCAGTGCGTCCACTTCCTGAGGCAGGATAGTGACACGGCGGCGTACTTCATTATTACGCACTTCCGAGATCAGCATTTCCTTGCGGATTTGCGCACGATAGGTGTTGTAGTTCAAACCTTCAGCCGCCAGGCGAGTACGCATTTGATCGAGGCTCATTTTGTTCTGAGCGGCAATATCGGTAATCGCTTTGTCCAGATCGGCATCAGAAGCGGTAATTCCCATCTTCTGCGCCATTTGCAACAGGATGTTATCCATGATCAAACGTTCAATGATCTGGTGACGCAACGTTTTGTCGTCCGGCAACTGCTGGCCAGCCTGCTGTGCGTTAAGTTTCACGGATTGCATTAAACCGTTCACGTCGCTCTCAAGTACCACACCGTTATCCACGACGGCGGCGACTTTATCCACTTCTTGGGGTGCTGCGAACGCGGTATTGGCACAAACCACCAATCCGAGAAGAAGCGTTCTCCAGTTCTTCATACATTTCCCATTATTTAGTCCGCAAATGCGGGTGAAAGTTGTCGTTTTTCAAGGTGTTCAATATACCTGCTTACCTGCGGGTATACATCAGAATGCGCGCTGGTAAGGCAAGATGCCGGAGCGCAGCATTTCCGTGGTGCCGAGGCTATGATCGTTGCTCAAGCCACGGAGTTCGATGTTGAATGAAATTTTGTTGTCATATTTACTGATCTGGTTCCCGGCATCCCAATCGGTAATTTTCCGCTCGTACCCCAGGTTAACCGCCCAGCAGCAGGTGTTATAACGCACGCCCACTAACTGGTTAGCCGTCTGCTTCGCGCGGGTATCGTAGTAATAAGCCCCTACGACGGCCCAACGATCGGCGATCGGCCAACTGGCAACGGTTCCGACCTGCGAAATACCGTCCTGATAGCCTGGGTTTTTAATCCCTGGCAAGGTTGCCGTAATATATTCCGAGCTGGCATAACGGTAGTTCAACTGAAGCATACGGTTTGCATCCTGGCGGTATTCAATCACTGAATCACCTAATGCAACGCTATTAAGACGGGTGTCGTACTGCACCCCGCCCCGCAGGCCCCAGCGATCGTCAATCTTCCAATAGGTGTCACCAGCCCATACTACGCTGCCGGTATCATCATTGTTATCAAAGCTACTGCTTTTATCCCCCGTCCGCGAACGGTTGAGGTAATAGATTTGACCAACAGAAGCATTGAAACGTTCAACTAGCGCATCATCATAAATACGCGATGTGACACCGGTTGCCAGACGATTCTGTGAAGCGATGCGATCCAACCCGCTGTATGAGCGGTCGCGGAACAGACCGGAGTAGTCGGTTTGCAGCAGAGTTGAGTCATAGGTATAGATGTTGCTTTGATCGCGGTACGGAACATACAGATACTGCATCCGTGGCTCAATGGTCTGGGTATAGTCTTGCGCCCAGTCCATTGGGCGTTCAAACACCACTTTACCATCGGTTTTTAGCTGCGGCAGGATTCGGTTGACCGAACCGTCGAGATTTGGCGCAGCGTTACCGGTGCGGCCTGCATAATCCGTGGCAAAACTGTTCGGAATATCCTGCTGGTAGTGCGTGGCCATCACTTTGGCTTCGGTGTTTAGGCTGCCCCAACTGTTCGCCAGCGGCAGATTGATCGCCGGTTCAGCATGCCAACGGGTGGTTTCCGGGTTGTTCGGATTCACACTGGAGAATTTGGCCACTTGGCCGTAAGTGTGCAAATCGAACGGACCGATATCGGTCTTATAGTAGTTGAGGTCTAACTGAGGCTGCGCACGATAAGCATTCTGGTTGCCGACCCCGTTGAAGATCTGGAACTGTTTTGATGCCAGGGTGGCATCCCAGTTTTCATTGGCATAACCGGCGCTGAATTTCTGCGTAGCATAGCCATCGGTCGTTGCACCGTATTTGGAGTCCAGATCGGTGAAGTAATAGGGATCGCTGACTTTGGTGTAATCGATGTTGAAACGCCACACCTTATCCATCACGCCGCTATGACCCCAATAGAACAGCCAGCGTTTGCTGTCGTCCATTTCGCCGTGATCGTCCTCAAACTGGCGATCGCTTGGCAGCCAGTCCAATGCCAGGGTACCCAGGCCCGGTTGCACCAGGTAGCGGAATTCGTTCTGCCACTGCAGGCCACGCTGGGTCATATAATGTGGCGTGATGGTGGCATCAAAGTTTGGCGCGATGTTCCAGTAATACGGCATCGTGAACTCGAAGCCGTTGTTGCTGCCATATTTGGCGTTCGGGATCAGGAAGCCTGAGCGGCGTTTGCTGCCTATCGGCAGTTGCATATAGGGGCTGTAAAACACCGGTACACTGCCAATCTTGAAGCGGGCATTCCAGATTTCGGCCACTTCCTCTTCGCGATCGTGGATCACTTCAGAGCCGACAACGCTCCAACTGTTATCGCCCGGCAAGCAGGAGGTAAAGGTGCCATTTTCCAGAATGGTGTAGCGGTTCTGGCCACGCATCTTCATTTTTTCGGCGTCACCGCGCCCCTGTCGGCCTACCATCTGGTAGTCACCTTTATACACGTCGGTGTCTTTGGTGTTCAGGTTTGACCAGGCTTTCGGGCCTTTCAGTTTGATCTGATTATCATCGTAATGCACATTGCCAGTGGCAGTGACGGTACGAATAGGCTCAGGCTGCCCCGCTTTTTGCGTCTGGTTCATTTCAACCTGTTCCGCCGTCAGCGTACTGTTACCCTGTTGGATGTTGACGTTACCGCTAAACAGGGCACTGCTCGGGTAGCTGGACTGTGAGTCATCAGCAAGGATGGTCACGGGGAGGCTGTTGGGGTCGCCGATGATGACAGGTTTATCGTAAGTAGGTACGCCGAGCATACATTGCTCAGCCAGATCAGCCAGTGCATGCTGGCTGTAAAGTGCCGTCCAAATCAGTGTGGCCAGCAGTGTTGGGAAACTTTTTTTCATACGCAGTTTTGGTGTTCCGTCATCAGAGGCTCATGTCCGGCAAACGGTCAGAGACTATATTACTCATCGGCGTTGCGCTAGTGTTAAATCCTGCAGTTTGACTGCGTCGTCGTTAGGCGCAGAGATAAATGACAGGTATGATAATCGAAATCTTGGGAAAAAGCGCCTTAACCCTTGCGTGAAACGGAGGGGAATGTGCGGTTTGCGGTTGATAATTGAGGAGCCTATGCAGTATTGGGGCAAACTGCTCGGAGTGATTGTTGCCATTTGGTCTGGCGCGGGATTCTGGGGTGTAGTTTTGGGGCTGATTGTCGGCCATATGATCGATACCGCGCGTAATAACAAGCGTAGTCGAGGCTTTTTTACCGACCAGCAAACGCGGCAGACGCTGTTCTTCCGCACGACTTTTCAGGTGATGGGCCACCTGACCAAATCAAAGGGGCGCGTTACCGAAGCCGATATTCAGATCGCCAGCCTGTTTATGGATCGCCTGCAACTGCACGGCGAGGCTCGTACAGCGGCGCAGCAGGCGTTTCGCGAAGGTAAGCAGAGCCAGTTTCCGCTGCGTGAAACGTTGCAGCAGTTCCGCAGCATCTGTTTTGGGCGTTTTGACCTGATTCGGATGTTTCTGGAAATTCAGATCCAGGCGGCTTTTGCCGATGGATCACTGCATCCGAACGAACGGCAGGTGCTGTATGTGATCGCCGAAGAGCTGGGGATTTCACGCGCGCAGTTCGACCAGTTCCTCAGCATGATGGAAGGCGGACGTCAGTTTGGTGGCGGTAGCTGGCAGGGGCAGCAAGGGAACTACTCGCACGGCGGTTACCAGCAGGCGCAACGCGGCCCGACGCTGGAAGATGCCTGTAAAGTGCTGGGCGTCAGCAGCACTGACGATGCGGCCATTATCAAGCGAGCCTACCGCAAACTGATGGGTGAACATCATCCGGATAAACTGGTAGCGAAGGGCTTACCACCGGAAATGATGGAGATGGCCAAGCAGAAAGCGCAGGAGATTCAGGCAGCCTATGACCTGATCAAGCGCGAGAAAGGCTTCAAGTAGGTTATTCAGTCATAGATATTTAAAAAGGGGCCTGGTTAATGGGGCCCCTTTTTATTGAGATCAGAAATCCGGTTCCGCACGAAAATAGAGCGGCGTTTGGAATGCTGGATGGGTGATGCGCAACTCTTGCGCGTGCAGCTGTAGGCGTGGTGCCATCGCCTTGGCTTCAGGATGTGCGTAAAAACCGTCCCCCAGGATCGGGTGCCCCAGCGCCAGCATATGAACACGCAACTGGTGCGAACGCCCGGTGATCGGCTTCAGCAGTACCCGCGTACTGCCATCGGTATCCCGAGAAAGCACCTGATATTCCGTCTGTGCCGCTTTGCCGGTTTCGAAACACACCTTTTGCAGCGGCCGGTTTGGCCAATCACAGATCAGCGGTAAATCCACCAGCCCCTCGTCATGTTCCATATGCCCCCAAACGCGGGCGATGTAGGATTTCTGTGGCTCACGCTCGCGAAACTGGCGCTTAAGCTCACGCTCGGCGGCTTTGTTCAGTGCGACCACAATCACCCCGCTGGTGGCCATATCCAGACGATGCACCGATTCAGCGGCGGGGAAATCGACCTGGATGCGCGTCATCACGCTGTCTTTGTTCTCTGGCGCACGGCCTGGAACGGAAAGCAGTCCGCTAGGCTTATTGACCACGATGATGTGCTCATCCTGATGAATTACTATCATAGGTACCTGTTTATAGATGGTTTTATTGACTTCAATGCCATGTCTTTTTTGCTGGTTAGCAGGTGAGGACTGCCCGAATGATAGTGGATAAGGGCATTCCTTATCCATATATACTCGAAATAATTCGAGTTAGGTTGCAAGTGTGAGAGTCGCCGGAGCATAGAAAACAGATGTGACGAAGGAGAATAGATGCAGACAACAACCCTCCCGGCTTGAGGATGGCGAGTATATCTCAGCATCGCTATGGATGAGCGGTTTTATATGCAGGCATTTATCATAATTATTGAGATGGAAATGATGAGATGCCTGTCTTTAACTTTTACCTATTATAAAAGTGTTTAATATGGCACAGTTCTTTTTCTATTATCTCTCAACGAGATCCTTTAATGATTTAACAAGTACACCCTCTGGTCGCTCAAACTCATACAGCTGAGAGAAATGGTCATCATTGCCGACTTCCTGATAGATAACATCGTCACCGGTTGCTTTGAGTGCGGTATAAAGTTCTTTGGAATGCCGGATTAACTCTGGTAATTCCCCGCCGCCGACATGAATTGCTGTTGGCCCACCTTTTATTGGCCGATGGAGCGGGCTGTATTTTTCGATCTCGCTCTGGGTCAATGACAGTTTATCGTTCAGCCAACATAGGCCGATAGGCTGCAAATCTACCAGAGCGCTGATTGGCATTGAGTGTGACACCAGAGGGTGATTGCGATAGAGCGCCGTTAAATGCCCGCCCGCAGAATGGCCGCCCAGGCACGCTTTACCTTCAGTGATAGTAAACTTTGCCGCATGCTGTTTTAAATAGTCCAGCAACTGGCCAATCTCTCTGACGATCTGCGTCATTGATGCTTCTGGGGCCAAAGTATATTCAGCAAGAATAACGTTGATGCCAGCAGTTAAAATGCCACGGGCAATAAAAGCAAAATCCTCTTTATTACAGTTTTGCCAGTAACCGCCATGAATAAAGATAAAGGTGGGGCAATCTTTTTTATTGGCTGGGAAGTAATCAAAAGTTGTTCTTGGGGATGAGTGATAATATATATTGGTTTGCGCATTTTTCTCAGCATATAGCTTTGCACTTCTATGCTGAAGTTCCTCTAACAGCTTTGGGAAATTCTCAACGGCTTTGGTGTTATTGTAAGCCGCATCTAATTGGCTGCGCGACATTCCTCTGTAAACTTCTTTCATATAACTCCCTCTATCTTTATATATTTATTTCGGGGAGCATATCATTCGGTTTATTAGGGCTGTTAAACATAAAGTGTGTTTCACTTTATCGACGGGAATGGATCGGGATTCGGCAAAACAGTCCCTCTCCCAGAAGGACTGTTTTACCGCTAATAGTGGTAAGCGCCTACTTCACCAACTCCAGCGTCAACGTGGACTCACTCATCCGGCTTGCCGACACTCTGGCTTCAGACTCTGGCAGCGTCGGTTCTATCTCCAAGCGCGCCGTGAGGACTTTGCCTTTGGCAAGCTGACCATTCAGAACGGCTGCCACCGTTTGGCCCGCCTGTAGCAACTGATCGTTGGTCGGAGTGCCGCTTATCATCCCGGCGGGCGTGGTGTTTACCACCTGCACATTGTGGCCGTCTATTTGCACATCAAACAGGCGGACCACCGTGCTGCCGCGCTCGCCATAACGCAGATCCCCACGCAACGCTAGGCGCATGGCCTGGGTGTAGGGGCACACCACGTTCAGCATCAAGGTGCGCTTGCCGGGGGTCACTGCATTACCCCCGGTGGAGGCGCTTTGCATCTGCCAGCGGGATTGGCTGCCGTAGTCAATCACGCTGCCCCCGACAGACAGGTTGCAACTGCTGTCCATCGGCAAGGGGGGCGGCTGAAGTGAGGGATCGCCCATAACGGGGGAAACGGCACCAGCTGCCTTGCTGATCAATAGCCCCAGGATCAGGGCGGTATAGCCTATTTTCATCAGAGAGCTCCTGCGATTAGCGGCATTGTGCGGTTGCGGTTTCATACAATTCATTCTGCTCGCTCTTTTCTGGCAGCGTGAGTTGCAGGCTGCAAATAGTCTTGCCTGAGTTCTGTACCTCAAGCGTCATACCGTTGGCCGCATCAGGAATAAACAGGCTGCCTTTTTCACCTACTACGGTGACAAAATTGCCTGCGCTATCGAATACGCTGGCACCGTGAGGTAACGGTTGACCTTGCGCATCTTTCACTTCAACCAATACCCGGCGGGTACGTACTACGTCAAAATTGAAGTAGCTTACTGAACCACGAGCCGCTTCGGTTTCCTGCCAGGCGTTGTTGATATCGACATTCTTACCCAGGCTGCGAGTGTCTACCTGAACGGCGGAACGCTTGAAACCGTTCAGTGTGGGTATTACCGCGTAGCCACGGCGGTCGGTCCAGGTTGGGCCTGCCGGTGTTTCCAGGCGCACGCCCGCTTCATCACCAATTTTGGCAATGCCGAATGTGTCGCCAACGTTGTACGGCGATAGCGTAACGCCACCGTGGTGCGCAACTACTCCGCCCGTGGCGCGGGCTGACCAGGTGGTGGTGTTGTCAGAACGGTGGGTAAGGCCACCGCTAAGCTGGCTGATCGGCGTTACCATGTCGAAGCTGGCGCCGTTTAAGGTACTCTGGTTGCTGAAGTCGCGCTCGCTCATCAGGCTCCAGCCACGGTCCTGGCTGGAACGATCGTTGTAGCGCATACCGGCGCGGCTGCCGCTACTGCTGCTGTTGACATAGCTGCTGATGCTGCGGCTGCCAAATGGCACATTGACCGTCAGGTAGGCACGGTTTTCAGCCTCGGTTGTACGGCTACCGGTACTGTGCTCCAAGCTGGCACCCACAAAGACGCGAGCGATCTGTTTGCTCCAGCCGCCGCGCAGATAATCGGTATGGTCGCCATCAAAGGTGCTGGTCCGCGCCCAGGAGAGCGACAGGCTACCGAGAGATTCCTGCGCCCAACTCAAACCGCCGCCAAACTGATTGCGGTTTCTTGCCGCGTTATCCTGCGCTTCAGCCTGCAAGGCGTCACTCAGTTCACGGTAGCCAGACGTTTGCTGGCTGGCATTGGCGTTAAGCGAAATCCGTTCGGTGAGGCTGCGGCTAAATAAAGCGACAATTGAGGCACCGTTTTTGCCGTGTTTTTCATCCTGCGCCAGTGTGCTCTGTACTGAAATTTGTGTTTCATCAAAAGGCTGGGTATCCAGCCTGACAGCGCCGGCACGGTAGGGTGATGAACCCAGCACGCCAGCATTCAGCGCAGTATGCGGGGTCAGTTGCCAGCCTGTAGCGGCGGTAGCCAGTATCGGCGATTCGCTGCTGCCTTGCTGATCCAACTTACCCGCACCGAAGGAGAGGCCGGGTGCAACAGCGGTGCCATTGAGCAGAAAGGCCGAGGCTGGCACGGTAAACTGGCGTTTCTCACCCGAACTGCCGGTAATGGCCACGTCAAGGTTGGTACGGGTGTTAAGTAACGAGAACCCTTGCAGACGGAAAGGCCCGGCAGGCACCGTGGTGCTGTAAATCAATGCGCCCGACTGACGAACTTCAACAACCGACTGGCTGTCGGCAATCCCTTCAACCAATCCTGCGCCGCCACGGTTACCGACCAATGCCGTTTCGGGGAACATCTGGAAGCCCAGAACCTGGCCTGTGCCGAACATCGAGTTAGAGAGGCTAACCTGCCCGGCCTGCAGCACTTTCTTGCTATCGGTAAAGCTGCGCTGCGCGTAGGCACCCTGATGCTGCACGCTGTCTTCGCTGTTAAAACGTGTGAAGGTCTGACGGCTGCGTATAATCCAGTCGCTGAAATTGAACCCGGCTTCGGTGCCGAGTTGCATAAAATTGATGCCTGCCGTAGACCCGGCAGAATCCATATACTGCGCCTGATAGTTGAGCATGCCAGCAAAACCACCATGGTTCCAGTTGCCGCTCTCGGTGCCTGGATTAGCCACCGCCTGTGGCGGCAGCACCAGATCAACACGTTCTTCACCCGGGTTGAGATTCAGTTCGGTCTGCGGCCAGGCGCTTTTCAAATCGAAACAAGGCGCGCTTTCAGTAAAACCGGGGGGTGGCAGGATCCCTGCCTGTTTCTGAAAAGCCTGATCGGCACACAAATGGCCTTCACTGTCAAAGCGGGCCTGCACTTTACCGCGACTGCTGCCGTTTACGCTCAGAGTGACCGTCGTTTCACCGGGCACAAAGCGTGGTGCATTACGAAACAACTCGGCCACTTTGGGGTCAATTCCGCGGCTCTGCATTGTTTGCATGTCGAACTCAACATCGTCCATAGGCTTGGCATCCGTATCGGCCATAGCCAGTTGAGGAATAGCCAGAGCGCTCAGCAGCGCTAACGAAAGTGCTGAGCGAGCAGGGTAGTGGCTAGACATGTGATGAAGTTTGTATTGCACCGGTAATTTCCTGTTATTTGCTCAGTGGAGCGTCGTAGCTGTTGACGGTATAACCCCAGGTGGTGGCCGGAGAGATGCGCACCTGTTGGGCCGCAACGGCTTTTTTATTACCGTCGGGGGTCAGCGTCAGCGTCTGGCCGGGTAACACGTAAGTGTTTGGCAATGTCCAGTTGGTGTTATCTGGCAGAGTTTGTACACCCTGGCCCAGGCGCACCACATAAGGTGACGGGTTGCTCACGACCATACTGTTGCCGCTCAATTTCCAGGTCAGGTGCTTCCAGGGGGCCAAGTCTTTCTCCAGCCCGGCAGGGCGGATAATCACCGGCAGATTCTGGCGTATGGTCATACGCACTTCGCTCTTGCCTTTTTGCTGCGGCGGAACACCTTCAAAGATCACGCGTTTCAGGCGTTCGGTTTTCAACGGCGTCTTGCTGGTCATGATAAAGCGCACGCGCTGGCTCTTGCCCGGTTCGACGCGGGCCGCTGGCGGCGTGACGGTTAACAGGGTTTCTGTATCATCTTTGATATTTTCCAGCGTGGTGAGCAGCAACACCGGGAAGGCATCGGTATTTTTGACGTTGATAGCGCCTTCACCATCACCCTGGTCGACAATCACCACCGAGGATTCCGGTACCATGCCGGTAGCCTGGGCACCCACAGAGGCCAACAGCAAGGCAATAGCACTGGTTTTGAAAAGAGAGGTATAAGTCATGATTTTTCACCTTTCAGCTTAATCGTAGGGGAAGAGTAAAATCAGGGGCCAATGCAGCCCCTGTTTTACAGACAGTATCGGAACACGGATCAAAAGCTGGGGAGGGACCGCAGCTTGATAGAGAAATTATAGATACACCAGCTCAAGCGTGGTCAGGCCATCCAAAAGAACAGGCTTGGTCAGATTCAGAGCAGAGGCTTTGTTGATGTAGGCCTGAACGCCCAGCTTGCCCGCCAGGGTGGTGAAGGCGATCGGTGTTGTGGTACCCGTTGCCGCCCAGGTGGAATAACGCGGGCTATTTGCCACGTACAGGCTACCTACCGCGGTTTTACTCCAGTTAATCATGTCGCTACTGGAAAGGCTGTCTACGCTCACGCCATCAGCAATCATGGTACCGGCTGCCAGGCGAATACCGTAGCCACCGATTTTTGTCGTGCCGTCCAACCCGAGGCCATTGACGCCTTCACTGCCCGCCGTCAAACCAAAAATACGTGCGGTGGCGACATCCACATTCCCGTTGGCATTTAAACCAGGCGCGGTATTAGGGCGGCCTTCAATCGCTTTCAGCGCGATTTTAGCCGGTGCGTCACAGGTGATAGTAAAGTCCAGCTGTTTTTCAGGCAGTACGGTATAGGTGTCTGCTGGCAGGCTTTTGCTATTGATTGAGCCGTAGTCAACCGTGCCACCACCAGACAGCGCTGGGTGACAGCCAGGAGGAGTAATGGTGCCGATAACACGCACATCAATGCTTTCTGCCAATGCCGGCAGAGCGGTGGAGGCTAATACAGCCAGTGCACAAACGGTTTTTTGCAGGTTATTCAACATAAAATTCTCGTCTTTAATTTTTAAATAGTGGGGTTTTATTCATTCTCATCCAGGAACGATCCCGGTTGATGAATCTATTACAGGTAAACCAGCTCAAGCGTGGTCAGGCCATCCAGCACAACCGGCTTGGTCAGATCCAGCTCAGAGGTTTTATTGATATAAGCCTGAACGCCCAACTTGCCTGCCAGAGTGGTGAAGGCGATTGGGGTGGTGGTGCCTTTTGTGGCCCAAGAGGCGTAGCGCAAAGATGTCGGGGTGTTAAACAGGGCGCCCGAAGGTGCGGCTTCCCATGAGGTGGTATTACCGTTTGCCATGATAGAATCAACCGCAACGCCATCGGCGTTCATGGTGCCAGCAGCCAGGCGGACACTATAACCACCGATGCCTTTTGCCCCATCCAGACCCAAGCCGACAACGCCAAAGTTCGCAGCAAAGCCGAATAATCCAGAGTGCCCCCCCATCTCAACCAGTAAGCCATCAGCATTTACTGCGCTTGCACCACGTTGTGAGTGTGCGGTAATCGCCACTTTTGCCGGGGCATCACAGTTGATGGCGAAGTCCAGTTGTTTTTCTGGCAGCAGGGTAAAAGCATCGGTAGCCAGTGTACTTGTTTTAATGGTGCCGTAGTCGATAGTGCCGCCGCCAGACAGGGTCGGGGCGCAGGCTGCTGGGGAGATGGTGCCGATAACACGCACATCAATGCTTTCTGCCAATGCTGGCAGAGAGGTGGTTGCCAGTACAGCCAGTGCACAAACGGTTTTTTGCAGGTGATTCAACATAGAACTCTCGTATTTTCTTTGAAGTTTAGGGGGTTACATTATTAGCTGGGAGCGATCCCGGCTAACATGTTTGTTACAGGTAAACCAGCTCAAGCGTGGTCAGGCCATCCAGCACAACCGGCTTGGTCAGGTCCAGCTCAGAGGCTTTGTTGATATAAGCCTGAACGCCCAACTTGCCCGCCAGTGTGGTGAAGGCCACTGGGGTGGTGGTGCCGGCTTTAGCCCAGGAGGCATAGCGAAGAGCTGCTGGGGTATTAAACACAGAACCCGTAGTTGCGGCTACCCATGCGGTAGTACTTCCATTTGACATAATAGAGTCAACCGCAACGCCATCAGCGGTCATGGTGCCAGCAGCTAGACGGAGACCATAACCGCCGATGCCTTTTGCCCCATCCATACCCAAGCCGACAACGGCAACGGTTCCACCGCTAATGCCGAATAATCCAGCAGTAGTCGTAGTCAACTCAGCCAGTGTGCCGTCAGCTTTTACTGCGCTCACACCACGTTGTGAGTGTGCGGTAATCGCCACTTTAGCCGGGGCATCACAGTTGATGGCGAAGTCCAGTTGTTTTTCTGGCAGCAGGGTAAAAGCATCGGTAGCCAGTGTACTTGTTTTAATGGTGCCGTAGTCGATAGTGCCGCCGCCAGACAGGGTCGGGGCGCAGGCTGCTGGGGAGATGGTACCGATAACACGCACATCAATGCTTTCTGCCAATGCTGGAAGAGAGGTGGTAGCCAGTACGGCCAGCGCACAAACGGTTTTTTGCAGGTGATTCAACATAGAACTCTCGTATTTTCCTTGTGAGATTTAGGTTTTTTACATTAATAGCCGGGAGCGATCCCGGCTAACATGTTTGTTACAGGTAAACCAGCTCAAGCGTGGTCAGGCCGTCCAGAGCAACCGGTTTGGTCAGATCCAGCTCAGAGGTTTTATTGATATAAGCCTGAACGCCCAGCTTGCCTGTCAGAGTGGTGAAAGCGATCGGTGTAGTCGTGCCAGTTTTAGCCCAAGAGGAGTAGCGTATGTCTACTGGGTTATTAAACAGGGCACCCGAAGAGGCTTTTACCCATGTAGTGGTATTACCATTTGACACAACAGAATCAACCGCGATGCCATCAGCGATCATGGTGCCAGGAACCTGACGAAGGCCGTAGCCGCCAATACCTTTTGTCCCATCCAGACCTAATCCAACAACACCAGCACCAGCAGTACCAAATAGTGTGACCCCAGTAGGTGCGGTAGTCAGCGTATCCATCGTGCCATCAGTTTTAACTGCGTTTGCACCGCGCTGTGAGTGTGCGGTAATAGCCACTTTAGCCGGGGCGTCACAATTGATGGCAAAATCCAGCTGTTTCTCAGCCAGCGTAGTAAAAGCATCTTTAGCCAGGGCCGTTGGTTTGATGGTGCCGTAATCGACAGTGCCACCGCCGGACAGGGTTGGGGTACAAGCCGTTGGGTCGATGGTGCCGATCACACGCACATCAATACTTTCTGCCAATGCTGGCAACGAGGTGGTAGCCAGTACAGCTAACGCACAAACGGTTTTTTGCAGGTTATTCAACATTTATTATTTTCCTTTATTTCAATATAAGAGTTCACGCATTCCCGGCAGAGGTCCTCTTATTAAACCCTGTAAACCATGGCGATGCTTTTTTAAACCCCTAAGGGCATTTATTCAGGTATTCAAATGTACTGCTGAGACTCAAATACCGAATGGCTTTCACAGATAAGTTAACTAATTAACTTACCTTGCAATTTCTATTTACCCTGAGTGGTTAAGCCTCATAACTACTGAGAGCGTATAAATTATTAGGGTGTTGATGCACCAATCGGTTTAGCTAAACTTGGTTGGTATACGTGGTTAGCATATGCAACGCTATCGACTGTCAGCATTACTTCTTTTTAAGAGCCCATGGTGTTTATATAATAAAATTCAACGGGGCTTTACATCCTTTCACTCGCTGCTCCAGGCTTATAGCACAGCGATTTATTTGTCGCTATGGGGCTATGTTATCGTTATCTCACAGCCTATGTAGGAGAGTTTTGTTGTGCTTTTGTTTTCTTTTGTACAACCTGTAAAAATTGTAACAACAAAAAGCCCGGCCCCTGATTAGCCATGTATCGGTCTGTTTGATAGCCTATTACTACCCTCTGGTCATCGTGGATTTAAAAGCTTTGGCATAACCCAACGTCAAATTGTTAACTTATTAAGCCACAATGAGTTCGCTTAGCGAAGATATCTATAGCCAATGCAGATAACTGAATGTTCTTTAATAGAAGTGTTAACCAGTAAGGCCATAAATGGTCTGCGACTCAACCATTATTGAAATTAACAGGGTTATATAACACTGTTACGGTAGGGGCGTTATTGTTCAAATCCATATTCTGCTCAACAACCTTGTGGATAATATCAGTTCAAGTCATTTCATTTGTTGTGGTTTGTTCATGATGAAGGTTATATAATTTTCCGTGTTGTCATTTATACCTGAGTGACCATGAAACTGACCGAATCTTACCTGCGATATCTTCTTAGTGTCAATATTGTTAACTTGATCACTTTTTCCATGTAATTTCCTGTTTATTCAATGGGATGCCTTTATTTTTTTAAAAAATCATAAGGCTATTCCTATTGTTTTTAGGATTAATTACCTTGTGTGATATTCTGTTTTTAAATTATAAGTTAATTTTTAATGCTGATTATTTGCGTTTTTATTGAAATAATATCCTGATAAATGAGTTGAATACGGAGTCACTGGTATTTTGTTAGCAGGCTATGTGTAGCCAAGCCCCATTAACGAAAAACTGCGTATGAGCCTGCTGACCAGCCGTTATAACCTGGGGAAACCCTTTCCCCGTTGGTGGCAGAAAATCTGGTGACCGCCATTAGCCAGAAAGGGTACCGCGTCGCCCCGATGATGCCGAGCAGGTGAACCCGAATGGTGGTGCTATCGCCTTGGGGCATCCTTTAGGCATGAGTGGTGCACGGTTGGCGTTGGCAGCGACCTTGGAGCTGGAGCGGCGCAAGGGGCGTTATGCGCGCTGTACTATGTGCATTGGCGTGGGGTAGGAGATAGCGATGATTCTGGAGCGTGTTGGATAATAAACGGGGGAGCTGAAACTCTCATGCCGGTTAGTTAAGCGCAAAGCGGCATAATCACACATCAATTGCTCAAGGCGTCTCCCCCTCTCCCCAAGGGAGAGGGAACTAACCATTAGAGCCGAAACTCCCCGCTTGGGATTACTGGTGAGTCACGACTACCAAGCGGATGGCATCCAAGCGCCAGCCTGCTTCGTTCAGGTTAACCAGCACCTGTTTACGGTTGAACTCTAAGGCTTCCACTTCGTCGTCACGGATGTTCGGGTTCACCGCTTTCAGGGCTTCCAAACGCGCCAGTTCGGTGCTCAGTTTGTCATCGGCTTCCTGCTTGGCCAGCTCGATCAGTTCGCGCGCCTGCGCTTCCACCAGGCTTTCTGCCTGTTGCAGCATCGCGTGTACGTCTTGTTGCACCGCATTGACCAGCTTGCTGGAGGTGTGGCGATTCACCGCGTTCAACTGGCGGTTAAAGCTTTCGAACTCCACCTGCGCCGCCAGATTGGTGCCTTTACGATCCATCAGCATGCGGATTGGCGTTGGCGGCAGGAAGCGGGTCAGTTGCAGATGTTTCGGTGCCTGTGCTTCAACCACATACACCAGTTCCACCAGCAGCGTTCCCACCGGCAGCGACTTGTTCTTCAGCAGAGAAACCGCGCAGCTACCGGTATCACCGGACAGGATCAGATCCAGGCCGTTGCGGATAATCGGGTGTTCCCAACTGACGAACTGGGCATCCTCACGCGACAGCGCCTGTTCGCGATCGAAAGTCACGGTACAGCCATCCTGCGGCAACCCTGGGAAATCGGGTACCAGCATATGGTCTGACGGCGTCAGGACGATCAGGTTATCGCTGCGGTCTTCCTGATTGATGCCGACAATATCGAACAAGTTGAGGGCGAAACTCACCAGATTGACGTCGTTATCCTGTGCGGCAATGGCTTCCGCCAGCGCCTGGGCTTTTTCGCCGCCGTTGGAGTGCATTTCCAGCAACCGGTCGCGGCCCTGCTCCAACTGGGCTTTGAGCTGATTATGCTGCTGACGGCAGGCCTGGATAAACTCGTCCAGCCCTTCCTGCTCGGTCGGCGCTGCCAGGTAGCCAATCAACTGCTCGTAGCTGCTGTCATAAATCGGCCGGCCGGTGGGGCAAGTATGTTCGAAGGCATCCAGCCCTTCATGGAACCAGCGGCCCAAGATCGCCTGCGCGGTATTTTCCAGATACGGCACCATGATTTGGATGTCGTGCATCTGGCCGATACGATCCAGGCGGCCGATACGCTGTTCCAGCAGATCCGGGTTGAACGGCAGATCGAACATCACCATCTGGCTGGCGAACTGGAAGTTACGCCCTTCGGAGCCGATTTCAGAACACAGCAGCACCTGCGCGCCGTCTTCTTGTGAGGCGAAGTAGGCGGCGGCGCGGTCACGCTCGATAATCGTCAGCCCTTCGTGGAATACGGCGGCGCGGATCGCTTCCCGCTCGCGCAGCACCTGCTCCAGTTGCAGCGCGGTGTCGGCCTTGGCGCAAATCACCAGCACTTTTTCGTGGCGGTTGGCGATCAGGTAATCCAGCAGCCATTCCACGCGTGGGTCGAAGTTCCACCAGGTGGCATTTTCCCCTTCGAATTCCTGATAAATCTGCTCTGGATACAGCATATCGCGGGCGCGGGCTTCGACGGTTTTCTTCGCGCCCATAATGCCGGAGACTTTGATCGCCGTTTGATACTGGGTCGGCAGCGGCAGCTTGATCTGATGCAGATGGCGATGCGGGAAGCCTTTCACCCCGTTACGGGTGTTACGGAACAGCACGCGGCTGGTGCCGTGGCGATCCATCAGCATGGTGACCAGTTCCTGGCGCGCCTGCACGCTGTTATCGCTGTCGCTGTTGGCGGCTTTGAGCAACGGCTCAATGTCCTGCTCGTCGATCAACTCGCCCAGCAGGTTGAGTTTGTCATCGGCTAACCGTTCACCGCTCAGCAGCAGCGTGACCGCATCGGCGATCGGGCGGTATTTCTCCTGTTCGTTCACAAACTCTTGGTAGTCATGGAAACGGCTTGGATCCAGCAGGCGCAGGCGGGCAAAGTGGCTTTGCTGGCCGAGTTGCTCAGGGGTTGCGGTCAGCAGCAGCACGCCGGGGGTATGTTCCGCCAACTGCTCGATAACCTGATATTCACGGCTGGGGGCCTCTTCGCTCCACGCCAGATGGTGCGCTTCATCCACCACCAGCAGATCCCAGTGGGCATCGGCCAACTGCTCCAGGCGCTGCTTGTTGCGGCGCACGAAATCCAGCGAGCAGATCACCAACTGTTCGGTTTCGAACGGGTTGCTGCTATCCAGCATCGCTTCAGAATAGCGGCTGTCGTCGAACAGTGAAAAATAGAGGTTGAAGCGGCGCATCATCTCTACCAACCACTGGTGCTGTAGGGTTTCCGGCACCACGATCAGCACGCGTTCGGCACGGCCTGCCAGCAGTTGCTGGTGAATGATCATCCCGGCTTCGATGGTTTTGCCCAGGCCGACCTCATCGGCCAGCAGCACGCGCGGCGCATGGCGCTGGCCTACTTCATAGGCGATATGCAACTGGTGTGGGATCAGGCTGGCACGCATGCCGCGCAGGCCAGCGAACGGCAGGCGGTACTGCTCGCTCTGGTATTTACGTGCGCGAAAACGCAGCGCAAAGCGATCCATACGGTCGATCTGGCCGGCAAACAGACGGTCCTGTGGCTTACTGAAGGTCAGCTTGCTGTCCAACAGCACTTCGCGCATGGCGACGCCCGCTTCCTCGGTATCCAGCCGCAGGCCGACATAGGTCAGCAGACCGTTTTCCTCTTTGACTTCCTCCACCTGCAACTGCCAGCCTTCGTGGTGGCTGATGGTATCGCCCGGGTTGAACATCACACGGGTGATCGGCGAGTCGTTTCTGGCATAGAGGCGGTTTTCACCGGTGGCGGGGAAAAGCAAGGTAACCATACGCACGTCCAGCGCTACCACGGTTCCCAGTCCCAGTTCGCTTTCCGTATCGCTGATCCAGCGTTGACCAAGTGTAAAAGGCATAGTTTGTCGGCTCGATTCTTATTAAGTAAGTCTTATCGCCAGGCAGGTGGTAAGGACTGGCGACCTGTTTCAAATGCTTTTTATTCTCTAATGCTGGTCAGTTAAGACTAACCAATTCCCTCTCCTTGGGGAGGGGGCGCAACTTTCAGCATTGTGCCGAATGGTGATGCACTTTCTGCTTAACTGACTGTCATTACGCTATTCCCGGTTTGTTTTCATTTGACGGGCAATAGCTATTCACACCATGAATACGTCATCAATACGGCACGGTGAGTGGTTCAGAATTTGGGAAGGGCGCTATGGTAATGGAAGGCGACGCATTCGTCACCTGCAAAACCCGATGATTTTTCTGACCTCTTCCTACAGCTTAGCTTGTAGGAATAATATCAGAATAGCCCCATCTGCCCGGTCACCAAGGTGGTGAAATCATCGTGCAGAAATGGAAGTATAGCGTCTGCTACCGGTTGTAGCTGACGTTCGAGATAATGATCGTAATCGATCGCCGAATGTTGGGTTTCCAGCGGCTCTGGCCCGGCGACGGTCATCACGTAGCTGATCCAGCCGCCGTTCTGATACTGCAATGGCCGCCCTTGCTGGCGGTTATAGTCGTCGGCGGTGCGCGCCGCGCGCACATGGGGCGGCACGTTGCGCTGATAGTCGCTCAGTTTGCGCCGCAGGCGCTTGCGGTACACCAGTTGATCGTCAAACTCGCCGTTGAGCGTTTTCGCCACGTAGTCGCGGACAAAATCCTGATAGGGCAACTGCTTGAAAATCAGCTGGTAAAGCTGCTGCTGGAACTGCTGTGCCAGCGGGGTCCAGTCGCTGCGCACCGTTTCCAGGCCTTTATACACCATCTGTTCGCTGCCGTCCGTTTTGGCAATCAGCCCGGCGTAACGCTTTTTGCTGCCCTGTTCCGCACCGCGGATGGTGGGCATCAGAAAACGGCAGTAGTGGGTTTCAAACTCCAGCTCCAGCGCGTTTTCCAGCCCATACTGCTGTTGCAGATGCTGTTGCCACCACTGGTTGACGTGTGCAATCAGCCTGCGGCCGATCTCGGTTGCCTGCTGCTCGCTGTGCGCTTGCTTCAGCCAGACAAAGGTCGAGTCGGTATCGCCGTAGATCACCTGATAGCCTTCTGCCTCAATCAGTTCCCGCGTCTGGCGCATGATCTCATGGCCGCGCAGGGTGATCGACGAAGCCAGACGAGGATCAAAGAAGCGGCAGCCGCTCGAGCCCAGCACGCCGTAAAAGGCGTTCATAATGATCTTCAGCGCCTGTGACAGCGGCTTGTTCTGCTGGCGTTTGGCCGCCTCGCGCCCTTGCCAGATCTGGCTGACGATGTCGGGCAGGCAGTGCTTGCTGCGCGAGAAACGGGCCTGACGAAAACCGGGTACGGAGTCAGCATCGTCAGGGTGTTGCATACCTTCCACCAGCCCAACCGGGTCGATCAGAAAAGTGCGGATAATCGATGGGTACAGGCTTTTGTAGTCCAGCACCAGCACCGAATCATACAGGCCGGGCTGTGAATCCATTACAAAGCCGCCGGGGCTGTGTTCTTCGGGCAGTTCGCCCAGATTGGGGGCCACATAGCCCTGCCGATGCATGCGCGGAATATATAGGTGGCTGAACGCCGCCACCGATCCGCCGCTACGATCGACCGCCAGCCCGGTGACGGTGGCGCGCTCCAGCAGAAAGGTCAGCAGCTCGGTTTTGGCAAAGATGCGCGTCACTAATTCGCAATCTTTCAGGTTGTAGCGCGCCAGTGCGGGTTTGTCTTCGGCAAAGCGCCGATCGATTTCCGCCATGCGCTGATAAGGATTGTCGATCGACTTGCCTTCGCCAAGCAGCGTTTGTGATACCGATTCCAGGCTGAAAGAGGGGAAGTTCCAGGTCGCTGATTTCAGCGCCTCAATACCGTCGATGATCAAGCGCCCGGCGGCGCTGGCGAAAAAGTGGTTTTGCTTGAAACCGTGTTCGCGCCACTCCAGCAGGTTGCCGCCCCGGCCAAAGCGCAGCGGGATCTGGTAGCGTTCGGCGTGTTTTTGCAGCACCCGCAGATCGAACTGCACCAGGTTCCAACCGATAATCGCATCGGGATCGTGCTGCTCCAGCCATTGATTCAACCGCTCCAACAGCTGTGGGCGGCTGTTGCAGTATTCCAGATCGAAATCCAGCGCTTCATTGCCGCCATTGGCCGGGCCGAGCATGTACACCTGGCGTTGGCCGCAGCCTTCCAGCGCGATGGAGTAGAGCTCGCCGTGGGCGGTGGTTTCGATATCCAATGACACCAGTTTGAGGTTCGGGCGATAGTCCGGTGCTGGTTTCATCTGGCCGTTGAGTAAGGGGCCATTGCCATGGGCTTGACCGCTGAACCACACCGGTGCGGTGATAAAACGCTCCATCAGATAGCGCTCTGGCGGGCGGATATCGGCCTCATAAACGTTAATGCCGCCTTCTCTCAGCACTTTTTCCAGCTTGATCAACTGGCGGTGTTGGCGGCAATAGAGGCCGAGCACCGGGCGGGAATGGAAATCCAACAGCGGCAGGGGTTTGAGTTCGAGATGGCGTTCTTCGCGCAGCAGTAACTGGGCGCGCGCTTGCTGCTCGGCGGGGATGAAAGCCACCGAAGGCTGAGGAGCCAGTTTGAGCTGCTGTGGCCCGCTGTCGGTCGCCAGCCAGAATTCGACTTCGGTACCGGCCGGAGTGTCGCGCCAATGGCGAGTGAGTATGAAGCCCTGCTGAAGAGATCTCACACTGTTCCTGAGTGACTATGCTTAGCGTATGGAATGACTATTGTATCATGGTTTTTTATACAGTGATTGCTCGCTTTCGACTCACCTAAATAAAACGCAGGTAATTCATTGGTTGACTCGCTGTGTGGTGCGCCGGACAATCCTTCGCCCACGCGCTCTTGCTAACGAACAGAGGTCTAATGGAAGCCTATTTACAGCATCTGATCACTCAGTCATTGGCTTTCACCTTGTTGGTGGTCATGTTGGTGGCGTTTCTGGAGTCACTGGCGCTGGTCGGCCTGCTGCTGCCCGGCACGGTGATGATGGCCAGCATCGGCGCACTGATTGGCAGCGGACAGGTGGATTTTTACATGGCCTGGGGGGCTGGGATTGTCGGTTGCCTGCTGGGCGACTGGAGTTCCTATTTTATCGGCCGTGCCTTTAAAGAGCCGTTGCACCGCTGGTCATTTCTGCAAAAAAATAAGGCGATGCTGGATAAAACCGAGCATGCGCTGCATCAGCACAGCATGGTGACCGTGTTGATTGGCCGCTTTATTGGCCCAACGCGGCCGTTGGTGCCGATGGTGGCCGGTATGCTCGATCTGCCGCCTTACAAATTCGCCCTGCCGAATATCATCGGCTGCCTGACCTGGCCGCCGGTCTATTTCTTCCCCGGGATTCTGGCCGGTGTGGCGATCGATATTCCCTACAGTGCCAACAGTACCTTATTTAAATGGCTGCTATTTGGCGTGGTGGTGCTGATTTGGCTGGCGGCTTGGCTGAGTTGGCGCTGGTGGCGTGAAGGTAAACGTGGGGCTGATAAGTTGGCCCGCTGGCTTTCACCGTTGCGCCTGCGTGCCGCTTGTGTGCTGAGCTGGGTAGCCGCGCTGGTCAGTTCCTATTATTTGCTGCAACAACCTTTGATGCCGGTTTATCGGCATTTGCTGTGGAAAGTGTTGGCGGGTTGAGATACCCGCCAACGGGCAATCGGGCTGCCATCATCCTTATTGGAAGAACGCTTCCAACTGTTCAAACACCCGCATATCTTCGCTGTGGCGCTTCACCTGCAACACATCTTCCAGCTTCTCGACCTGGCTGATCATCTGCACCAGGCGTTGATCGTCGGCCACCAGCAGCCAGATGCGGCTTTGCGTGCCGTCTTTCAACGGCATACAGAGGATCCCTTCCACGTTGAACGCGCGGCGGGCAAACAGGCCACAAACGTGCGTCATGACACCCGGATGGTTACGCACGGCCAGCTCCAGGATCACCTGCGGATTCTTTTGTAGTGACTGCATGGCTTATTCTCCAATCATTTCGATGTTGGCGGCACCCGGTGGCACCATCGGGTAAACTTTTTCATTCATATCGATCAGCGCATGGATCAGGCATGGCCCAGGGCGCTGGATGGCTTCCATCATTGCGGCCTCTGGATTTTCTTCTGCGTTCAGATCGCAGGTGTTCAGGCCGAAACCGGCGGCAATTTTCAGGAAGTCGGTACGCTTCGGATAGGTAGCGGCATAAATATGCTGCTGATAGAACAGGGTTTGCTGCTGATGCACCAGCCCCAGCGCCTGGTTGTTCATCAGAATAATTTTGACGTCCAGATCGTGCTCAACCGCCGTCGCCATTTCCTGAATGTTCATCATCAGGCTGCCGTCACCGGAGAAACACAACACCTTGCGCTGTGGTTCGGCTAGTGCTGCGCCGATCGCCGCTGGCAGGCCAAAGCCCATGGTGCCTAAACCGCCGGAGGTCAGCCATTGGCGCGCGCGGCTCAGCGGATACGCCTGCGCAACCCACATCTGATGCTGGCCAACGTCGGTGGTGATAATGGCGTTTTCATCCACGCAGCGCGCGGCGGCTTTCACCAGCCCGTAATGGCTCAGCGGATCCTCAGCATTCGGCATGTTGAACGGGAATTCACCCTTCAGGTCGTTAACGATTTTCAGCCATGCGCTGCGTGGCTGCGCTTCGATCAGCGGCAGCAGTTGTTGCAGCACCTGACCAACATCGCCATGAATCGCGATATTGGCCTGCTTGACCTTGCCCAGTTCGGCGCGATCGATATCCACGTGGATGATGTCAGCGTTCGGGCAGAACAGCTCGGTTTTGCCGATGGCGCGATCGTCGAAACGGGCACCCAGCACGATCAGCAGATCGGCTTCCTGCAAGATAAAGTTGGTGCTGCGCGCCGCGTGCATGCCCAACATCCCCAGTGACAATGGATGTTCTACCGGCATCGCGCCCAGCGCCATCAGCGTCATGGTGGTGGGCAGGTTGGCGCGCTCGGCCATCTGCAAGGCGGCTTTATGCGCTTCGCCACTGATAATGCCGCCCCCCAGATACAGCACCGGGCGCTTGGCATGGTTGATCATGGCGGCAGCCTGAGTCACTTGTGCGCTATCAAAGGCGGGTGTGGCATCCGGCACGGCGATCGGCGGCAACTCATCCAGCTCAATCACTGCGGTTTGCACGTCTTTCGGGACGTCGATCCATACCGGGCCTGGGCGGCCAGATTCGGCAATGCGGAAGGCATCGCAGATCACCTGCGGCAGATCGCGGATATCGCGCACCAGGTGGTTGTATTTGGTAATTGGGATCGAAATACCGTAGGTATCGACTTCCTGAAAGGCGTCGGTGCCGATCATCGAGGAGGGCACCTGACCGGTAATACATACCAGCGGAATAGAATCGAGTTTGGCATCGGCGATGGCGGTGACCAGATTGGTGGCCCCTGGGCCGCTGGACGAGATGCAGACCGCCGCTTTGCCGTTGGTGCGCGCCATGCCCTGGGCCATAAAACCGGCGCCCTGTTCATGACGGGCCAATACGTGCTTGATCACGGTGCTTTGGCTCAGTGCGTCATACAGCGGCAGCGCGGCGCCGCCGGGTATTCCTGCAATGGTGGTAATGCCCTGGCGCTCCAGCAGATGTACGATCAGCTCTGCGCCAGTGAAGCGGTGTTTCTGGTGTGGCGTACCCGAAATTGCCATGTTCCTATCCTTAGTCAAGGCCGGTTCGCATTTCTGGGCAGGGGACTAAAACAAGAAACCCCGCCCGGTTTGCGCCGGCGGGGTTTGGGAATCGATGCGTTGATTCGGACCCTACGGCGCACTGCCGACGACCACCACCACACGCACGACGACTACCGCGGCTGGTAGCGCGGTTGGTAGTAGAGTCGAAGTCAGCGAGGATGCGATCACAGGGAACCTTATCATCAGTAGTAAAAAACAGGATTTTATAAAACCACAGGTGCAAAACTCGCACAACAGGTTTATTAATTCAGCATAAAAAACGCGCCTTGGATCACGTTCTTGCTGCAATGCCCAGCACGCGTGCTGCTGGGGTGCTGCCTTCGATCAACGCCTGGGTTGGGCCGTCGTAATAGATGCGGCCATCCACCACCAGTAAGGTACGGGGGGCGATGTGGGCGGCATCTTCCAGATTGTGCGAAACCATTAACAGCGTGAGTTGGCGGAGATCGCACACCTCTTGCAGCAGTTGCAGCATCTCGTTACGCAGTGCCGGGTCGAGCGCGGAGAAAGGCTCATCGAGCAGCAGAATCGGTTGCTGGCGGATCAGGCAGCGCGCCAGTGCGGCACGCTGGCGTTGGCCGCCGGAAAGCTGCGCAGGCAGGCGCTGTAGATGCTCCTCCAGCCCTACCTGCTGTGCGATCTGCGCCAACTGCTGCTTCTGGGCGCTATTCAAACGCAGGCCAGGATCCAGCCCCAGCCCGATGTTTTGCGCCACCGTTAAATGGGCAAACAGATTGTTCTCCTGAAACAGCATAGAAACCGGGCGCTTGGCCGGCGGCGTGGCGGTATGGTCGCTGCTGTTCAGCAGAAGTTTGCCACTGGTGGCCGGTAAAAAACCGGCGATCAGGCTAAGCAGGGTGCTTTTACCGGCACCGCTTGGCCCCAACACCGCGACGTGCTCGCCCGGTTGAATGCGCAGGTCAAAACGCATCGGCAGGTGTTCGTATAGGTAGGTCAGTTTTTCAAGCTTTAGCATGGCGGCCCGGTAAGCGTTCAATCAGGGTAAACAGCAGGAAGCACAGTAACAGCAGCAGCGCTGCGGTCACGGCACCGTCGTTGCTGCGGTAGGAACCAATCTGCTGATACAGATAAAAAGGCAGCGTGCGGAACTGTTCGTTGCCGAACAGGGCAACCACGCCGAAATCACCTAGCGACAGCACGCAGGCAAATGCCAGGGCCTGTGCCAGCGGGCGTTTCAGCGCTTTCAGCTCAATCCAGCGCACGCGTTGCCAGCCGTGAATATCCAGCGACAGACACAGAGGATTATAGCGCTCGGCCAGATCGCGCATCGGGTTTTCCAGCACTTTCAACGCGTAAGGCACCGCCATCAGTGCGTTGGTGAGGATCACCAGCGCGTAGGGGGATTGCGGCAGGCCGACGGTATCGCTCAGCAGCAGGAAGAAGCCGGTTGCCAGCACAATGCCCGGCATCGCCAGGATCAGCATGCCGCTCAGCTCCAGCATTTGGCCCTGTGCAGGCCGTTGCCGCAGTTTCAGCTCGCGGCTGCTCCACAGCAGCATCAGGGTCAGCACCACGCACAGCAGACCGGCACCGAGTGCAATATGTAGCGACGTCAACAGCGCCTGCCACAGTAGCGGCTGTTGCAGCACGGTGATCAGGCGGTGATTGGTTCCGTCGATAATCACCGCCAACAGCGGCGGTAACAGCAATAACAGGGCGGCGCTAATCAGCAGCGTATCGCCGATGCGCCGCCCGCGGCTGTCTTCCGGGTTGCGCCAGATGTGAGCATGGGTATGGCCGACCGGTAGCGCCTGATTCAAGCGTTGGCTGATCACCACCAACCCAAGGCAGCAGGTCAGTTGGATCAGCGCCAGCAGCGCGGCGCGGCTGAGATCGTAGTCGTAACTTAATGCCTGATAGATCGCCAACTCAATGGTGGTGGCCTGTGGCCCACCGCCCAGCGACAGCACCGTGGCAAAGCTGGCGAAACACAGCATAAAAATCAATGCGCCGCTGGGCAGGATCTGGCGGCGCAGCGCGGGCCATTCGACAAAGCGGAACTGCTGCCAGCCGGTCATCCCCAGCTGTGCCGCCAGTTGGCGCTGTTCCGTGGGGATATTTTCCAGCGCCTGCAACAGTAAACGGCTGGCCAGCGGCAGATTAAAGAACAGATGTGCCAGCAGGATGCCCTGTAGGCCATAGGGCGAGAAACCGTAATGGATCCCCAGCCAACCGCACACCACCGCCAGCCAGCCTTGCTTGCCGTACACGCTCAGGATGCCAAAAACTGCCACCAGCACCGGCAAGACCAGCGTCATGGCGCATAAGCGCAGCAGCAGGTTGCGGCCAGGGAAGCGCCGCCGATAGAGCGCACGGGCCAGTGGGATGGCGGGCAGCACGGAGATCAGGGCCGACAGTAACGCCTGCCAGAAGGTAAAACGCACCACGTGCCACAGATAGCTATCTTGCCATAAGCTACGCCAGTCGCTGCTGGGCGCGTGCCGCCATAAGGCGCCCATCGCCAGCAGCGCGATCAGTGCGATTAGGCCGGCGGCCATCAGCCCCGGCCATAGCCAACGCGGGATCAGTGGCTGACGGCGGTTTGCCATGCCCGTACCCAGTCACCACGTTGTTTTGCCACCTCTTCTGCACTGAATTGCAATGCGGTTTGCGGCACGGTCATCTGCTCAAAACCCGCTGGCAGCGTGGTTTTAATCACCGGGTACATCCAGTTGCCGGTAGGAATGGTGTTCTGGAAAGCAGGTGTGACCATAAACTGCATAAAGCGCTCTGCCAGTTCCGGGTTTTTGCTGGCCTTCAGTTTAGCGGCCACTTCTACTTGCAGGTAATGGCCTTCGCTGAAGTTGGCGGCTGCGTAGCTGTCTTTTTTCTCTTCGATCAGGTGGTAAGCAGGCGACGTGGTATAGCTCAGCACCAGATCGCCTTCGCCTTTCAGGAACAGGCCATAAGCTTCGCTCCAGCCTTTGGTGACGGTGACGGTTTTTTTCGCCAACTGTTGCCAGGCTTCTGGTGCTTTATCGCCATACACTTTCTGCATCCACAGCAGCAGACCGAGCCCCGGCGTGCTGGTGCGCGGATCCTGATAGATGATCTTCCAGGGGTGATCGCTGCTCACCAGTTCCTGCAGGCTTTTGGGTGGGTTTTTAAGTTTGTCTTTGTTGTAAACAAAGGCGAAGTAGCCGTAATCGTAAGGGATGAAGGTGTTGTCCTGCCAGCCACCTGGCACGGTGAGCTTGCCGGTATCAACCTGGCTTTCGGCAAACAGGCCGGTTTGCTTTGCCGCTTGCAGCAGGTTGTTGTCCAACCCCAGCACGATATCGGCAGCGCTGTTGTTGCCCTCCATCCGCACGCGGTTGAGCAGTGAAACGCCGTCTTCCAGTGCCACAAATTTCAATTCGCAGTCACAATCGGCTTCGAAGGCTTTTTTAATTGCCGGGCCAGGGCCCCAGTCGGCGGCGAAAGAATCGTAGGTGTAAACCGTCAGCGTAGGTTTCGCCAGCGAGGGGGCGGCAGCCAGCAGCAGTAGGTAAGGCAGGTATTTTTTGACCACTTTGCACTCCTGAAATTTAAGGGGGCAAAGGACTCTGAGGGCGTGAATCCCCATCATCTTTCAAGCCGCAGCGTTGTTAGCTGCAACTTGAAATCTATCGGGGATAAGCGACGCGGTACTCAAATCCCTCCGCCGGTATTGACCGGATCAGGTTCGACGGGTGTGCTCTCAGCGGAAAAACGTGCTGCACTGGTGTTTTCCGCACCCCGTTGAGACGGCGCTATTGTAGAGACTAAGTGGCAGCGGTGAAAGAGACTTATGTTTCCGGCGGGGCGAACCAGGCCGATTTAAAATCGAACCACCCGAGGGTATTCATGCGCACCCCGCGCATACTGCGTTGGCCGTGCAGTTGCAGCCAGTGATGGAACAGCGGGTGCAACTGATGGTTGCTGACCAAGCGTTGGCAGAACTCCGCCAGCGGCAAGCGGTTATCGCGCCACAGAGCCGCATCCTCGGCGATATCTTCGCTCAAACAGTGCTGGATTAACGGCGTTTCATACAGCGTGGCAAACAGGGAAAACTCCAGCGGCAGCGTGAAGTTGGCGCTGCCAAGCCATAAATCGCTGTTCGCCTCGCCTTTATGCCAGTCGTCGTAGTCGATGATTTGTACGTTAAGCTTGACTCCGTGTTGAGCCAGTAAGGCGGTGATGGCCTGCTGGATGGCGTGGAATTCCGAGTGCTCGCTGTAGAAGGTTAAGGTCAGTTCGGTCAGCCCTGCAGGCTTGGGTTGTTGCCGCAACGCGCGGTTATGTAACCAGCGTGGCAGAATGCCGTAGGCCGGTGCCCAGTAACGTTGATATACCGATCCTGCGTGGCTCAACAGGGCGATCGGGTTGATCAGTTCACTCAGCCAACTGCGGATTTCAGGATTGGCCGCCAGCGTTGAGCGCTGGTCAAACAGCAGGAAATAACAGCCTTCTTCAAGGCGGCTTTCCAACTCGTTTTTACCCGTTTCATCCCCCTGCAACTGCACGCCTGAATGCACCAGTTCTTCGGTGACTTCTGGCAGCACCCAGATGTTGACCTCATCAATCAGCGCGCGATAGCCAAAGTAATCATCGAAGGCATGGATCTTCATCTGGCTGCGATGATTGTGCACCACGCTGTAAGGCCCGGTGCCGACGGGGTGGCGGGCGAAATCCGGCAGGCTCTGCCATTCGCGCGGCAGGATCATGGCATGCACGCTGCCCAGCAGCCAGGGCAGCCAGTAGTCCGGGCTGTGCAGGTGGACGTCGATCACATAGGGCGTAGGGGAAGTGACCTGATCGATATGGGAAAACAGGGGCTGCGGGATCAGCCGGTTCAGGGAATGGATCACGTCTTCCATCTCCAGCTCGCGGCCATGGTGGAAGCGAATCGCCGGGCGCAGATAAAAACGCCAGTGCAAAGGCGTTACTGTCTGCCAGTGGTGGGAAAGATCGGACTCTATTTCCCCGTTTTCCTCATTTATGCGCGTCAAGCCGTTAAAAATCTGCCGCGCCAGATGGGTTTCTGAACGGCGTAGCGCTGAGCCGGGCAGCAGGTTGTAAAGCTGGCGATAGTAGAGCACGCGCAGGATATGTTTACCCTGGCGAAAGCTGCGCCCCAGTTGGGAAAGCAGCATCTGACGCACGGCATTTTTGTCGCCCACCAACTGTACCAACTGATCAATTTTGTCCTGTTCCAGCAACTCTTCAGCACGCTGTTGCTGAAGTGCCAGGCCGGTGTATTGGAAACTGAGCTGTGAACGCTTGCCACGCCCGGCCTCGGCCTGCCAGGTGAGCCAGCCTTGCTGCTGCATTGCGCCTAATAAGGAGCGTACGTGGCGGCGTGAGCAACTGAGCACGTCGGCCAGTTCCTGCAGCGTGGTTTCTGTGGGTTGACCATGACAACGCTGCCACAGGCGGATGAACTGTTGTTGCAAGCGTGAGGTAGACATAAAAGAGGAACTCCAAGGCATCAACCCGTCAATTTATCTTTCCCTATATTACGCCGATAATGTTTTCAGGCCAAAGAGCGGAGGGGCACTTAATGAAGGTTCTCTTAACGAAACAGTTTTATCAGCGTTATTTCACGGCGATTCGTTGCCAGAACGCCGACTGGCTGGAGGTGATCCCGCAACAGGCACGGTTGGATATGCTGGCCCACTTGACCCAGTGGGACATCAATACGCTAAGCGATAAGCAATACCGTGAGCGTATCTAGCGCTCACCGCAAAAGTGTTTCTGAGTAATGGTGCTTTTTCACCAGCCAGTGGGGTAACCCACTGGTATTTTTCTCCGCAATGTCACTTTATTCTGTAATTCCCCTTCTGTAGCATACCCCCGTCGCCCTTCAAGATGCAGGGGTGTTGGCTGTCTTCTCTCACCCCGGTCACTTACTGGTGTAAGCTCCTGGGGCTTTGCTCAGTTGCCGCCTACCTGCATCTCGAAGTAGCTTGGGCGTAGGCTTCTTTATTCTCTGGTCAGGGACGCAGGTATGAATGTCAAACGCTGGTTGCCACGCCGTTTTAATCCCGTTTTTGCCGCTTTTCTGATCATCGCCTTTCTTTCCGGCATCGCTGGCGCGTTGCAGGCCCCCACGCTGAGCTTATTTCTCACCACCGAGGTGAAAGTCCGCCCGCTCTGGGTCGGGCTGTTTTATACCCTGAATGCCATCGCCGGGATTGTCGTCAGTTTCCTGCTGGCGAAGCGTTCCGACACCCGCGGCGACCGGCGCAAGCTGATCCTGCTGTGCTGCCTGATGGCGGTGGGTAACAGCCTGCTGTTTGCCTTCAATCGCGATTATTTGACGCTGATTACCGCCGGGGTGCTGTTGGCGGCGATCGCCAATACCGCCACGCCGCAGATTTTTGCGTTGGCGCGTGAATATGCCGACAGCTCGGCACGTGAAGTGGTGATGTTCAGCTCGCTGATGCGGGCCCAGCTTTCGTTGGCCTGGGTGATTGGCCCGCCGCTCTCCTTTATGCTGGCGCTCAATTACGGCTTTATGGTGATGTTTCTGGTCGCGGCGGCGATTTTTGTCATCAGTGCGCTGCTGGTGTGGCTGATACTGCCTTCGGTGCCGCGTACGCAGGTTGAAATCAGCGTCGACTCACCGCCGATTGCGCCGCTCAGTGCCTGGCGCGATCCTGATGTGCGCTTGCTGTTTCTGGCTTCGGTGCTGATGTGGACCTGCAACACCATGTATTTCATTGATATGCCACTATATATCACTGCCGATCTTGGCCTGCCGGAGCGGTTGGCAGGCCTGCTGATGGGCACTGCGGCGGGGCTGGAAATCCCTGCCATGCTGTTGGCGGGTTACTACGTCAAACGCTTCGGTAAGCGCAACATGATGCTGTTTGCGGTCGCGGCTGGCGTGCTGTTCTATGCCGGGCTGGTGCTGTTCAAGTTCAAGGCCGCACTGATGGTGCTGCAATTATTCAATGCGATCTTCATCGGCATTATTGCCGGGATCGGCATGCTGTATTTCCAGGATCTGATGCCGGGGCGGCCGGGTGCGGCGACCACGCTGTTTACCAACAGTATCTCTACCGGGGTGATCCTGGCTGGCATACTGCAAGGGGCGTTGGTGGAGAACGTCGGCCACTATGCGGTCTACTGGCTGATTACCCTGCTGGCGATGCTGGCGCTGTGGATGTGCGCCAGAGTGCGCGAAGTGTGAAGCTGAACAGTGGCTTACTTGATACATATCATTGAGAAAATTGCGCCATACTCCCTAAGATGATTATCATCAGAGCGCGAACCTCGCGCTCTTGTCCATCTTGCTGCTGAGATGCCGATCCCGTTGATAAAAGTGGGTATGTTATGGATAAACTAACGCCGCTCAAGCCCGTTCCTTCTCTTGTTGCCGTTATTGTTGCTCTGATTATCTGGTTTGTTATTCCGGTGCCTGAAGGGGTTGCCCCCAATGCCTGGCATTTGCTGGCGCTGTTTATTGGCACCATCGTTGCCATTATTGGCAAGGCGATGCCGATTGGCGCGGTTTCCATTATTGCCATTGCGCTGGTGGCAGTGACCGGCGTCACCAACCCCGGGAAGCCTGCGGCCGCTCTGGATGATGCCCTGAGTGGTTTTTCCAATCAGCTAATCTGGCTGATCGGCTTTGCGATCATGATCTCCCTCAGCCTGAATAAAACCGGCTTGGGCGCGCGCATTGGTTACTACTTTATCTCGCTGTTCGGCAAGAAAACGTTGGGAATCGCCTATGCGCTGACCATGGCAGAAACGGTGCTGGCACCGGTGACGCCGAGTAACACCGCCCGCGGTGGCGGGATCATCCACCCGATCATGAAGTCGATCGCCGACAGTTTTGGCTCTAAACCGGAGCTGAATACCTCTGGCACCATTGGCCGCTATCTGGCGTTGGTGAACTACAACATCAACCCGATCACTTCGGCGATGTTTATCACCGCAACTGCGCCGAACCCGTTGGTCGTTAACCTGATCGCCAAAGGGGCCGGTTCCGAGTTTGAACTGACCTGGTCGATGTGGGCGATCGCCGCGTTGGTACCGGCGATCTGTTCGCTGATCGTGATGCCGCTGGTGGTTTATCTGCTGTATCCGCCGGAAATCAAAAGCACCCCGGATGCGCCGCGTTTTGCGCAGGAAAAGCTACAGGCGCTCGGCGTGATTACATTGGCAGAGAAAATCACGCTGGGCGTGTTTGCCCTGTTGCTGGTGCTGTGGGCTGGGGTTCCCGCCATGATCTTTGGCCCGGCGCTGGCGGTGAATCCAACCACCGCAGCGGTTATTGGTTTGGCAATCTTACTGATGACCGGCGTATTGAGCTGGGATGACGTGCTGAAACACAAAGGCGCCTGGGATACGGTTGTATGGTTCGCCGCACTGGTGATGATGGCGACCTTCCTCGGTAAGCTCGGGCTGATTGGCTGGCTATCGAAGACCGTCGGAACGGGTATTGATAATATGGGGATGAGCTGGGTTGGCGGGACGATACTGCTGACGCTTATCTATCTGTATTCGCACTATTTCTTTGCCAGTACCACCGCTCACGTGACCGCTATGTTCGCCGCCTTCTTTGCCGCCGGTATTGCTTTGGGCGCGCCGCCTGCGCTGCTTGGCCTGATTCTGGCGTTCTCTTCGTCGCTGATGATGTCCTTAACCCACTATGCTACCGGTACCGCGCCGATTATCTTTGGCTCTGGTTATGCCACGTTGGGGGAATGGTGGAAAACCGGCTTTGTGATGAGCGTGGTTAACCTGCTGATCTGGATGGTGGTTGGCGGTATGTGGTGGAAATGGTTGGGCTATTGGTAATAAAGAAAAGGGGACGAGCGATCGTCCCCTTAGACTGCTGACAAAGCTCATTATTAGGGAGAGCGTGCCGAAGGGGTCGGCGTAAGCCGCCGGAGTACCCTTCGGTGCGCTAGGCCCGTGTATCTCGGGTTAAAACACCACTTTATCGTCAGCCAGAGGAGACGAGCAATCGTCCCCTCTGGTCTAGCTTCGATAACGCTTAGTTCAGAAACGCCAACTGCTGGGCCTCGAAACGTGAAATTTCCGCTTCGTGTTGCAGCGTCAGGCCGATGCTGTCCAAGCCGTTAATCATGCAGTGGCGGCGGAAGCTGTCGATCTCAAACGAATAGCTTTTGCCCCCGGCATTCACCGTCTGGTTTTCCAGATCCACGACAAACTCGATCCCTTCGTTCTCTGCCACCAGCTTGAACAGCGTGTCGACATCCTGCTCGCTCAACCGGACCGGCAGTAGCTGGCTGTTGAACGAGTTGCCGTAGAAGATATCGGCGAAGCTCGGTGCAATCACCACTTTAAAACCGTAATCGGCCAGCGCCCAAGGCGCGTGCTCGCGGGAAGAGCCACAGCCAAAGTTTTCGCGTGCTAACAGGATGCTGGCCCCTTGGTAGCGCGGTTTGTTCAGGATGAACTCCGGGTTAGGCTGCTGACCGGCATCGTCCAGAAAACGCCAGTCGTTAAACAGGTGCTGGCCGAAACCGGTACGGGTTACTTTCTGCAGAAACTGCTTCGGGATAATGGCATCGGTATCGACGTTAGCCGCATCCAGAGGCACCACTAAACCGGTATGTTGAGTAAATTTAGCCACGGTGGTGCTCCCTAGTGTTTTTCATGAATATGGTGCAGTTCACGGACATCGGCAAAATGGCCAGTCACGGCAGCGGCAGCCGCCATCGCCGGGCTGACCAGATGGGTACGCCCACCACGGCCCTGACGCCCTTCGAAGTTACGGTTGCTGGTTGATGCGCAACGCTCGCCTGGGTTCAAGCGATCGTTGTTCATCGCCAGACACATAGAGCAACCTGGTAAACGCCATTCAAAACCGGCTTCGATAAAGATCTGATCCAGCCCTTCGGCTTCCGCCTGGGCTTTCACCGGGCCGGAGCCTGGAACCACAATCGCTTGCACGCCGTTAGCGACTTTACGCCCTTTGGCAATTGCTGCCGCCGCGCGCAGATCTTCTATGCGTGAATTGGTGCAGGAGCCGATAAACACTTTATCGATCGCCACCTCGGTCAGTTTGATACCGGGTTTCAGATCCATATAGGCCAGCGCCTTTTCGGCAGACGCGCGCTCAACCGGATCGCTGAAGGATTCCGGTGCCGGGATCGCCTGATTAACGGCGATAACCTGGCCGGGGTTGGTTCCCCAGGTCACCTGTGGTGCAATCTCTTCGGCGCGCAGGGTGACGACGGTATCGAACTTGGCGTCGGCGTCAGATTTCAGCGTGCGCCAGTAGGCAACCGCCTGTTCCCAGTTGGTGCCGGTCGGCGCAAACTGACGGCCCTTCAGGTAATCGAAAGTGGTGTCGTCTGGCGCCACCAGGCCTGCTTTAGCCCCCATTTCAATCGCCATATTGCACAGCGTCATGCGGCCTTCCATGCTCAACGCTTCGATCGCTTTGCCGCAGAACTCGACGACGTGGCCGGTGCCGCCCGCACTGCCGGTTTTACCAATAATGGCCAGCACGATGTCTTTGGCAGTAATGCCTTCTGCGGCATCGCCGGTCACTTCAATCTTCATGGTCTTGGCGCGGCCCTGTTTCAGGGTTTGCGTTGCCAGCACGTGTTCAACTTCCGACGTGCCAATACCGAAGGCCAGTGAGCCAAACGCGCCGTGGGTGGCGGTATGGGAGTCGCCACAGACAATGGTCATGCCTGGCAGCGTCATGCCCTGCTCAGGGCCGATAACGTGGACAATGCCCTGGAACGGGTGATTCAGGTCGTACAGCGAGATACCGAACTCCGCACAGTTCTTGATCAGCTCCTGCATCTGGATGCGCGCCATTTCGCCGCTGGCGTTGATGTCTTTGGTCTGGGTGGAAACGTTGTGATCCATGGTGGCAAAGGTTTTGCCCGGCTGGCGCACTTTACGCCCCATCGCACGCAGGCCATCGAACGCCTGCGGAGAAGTGACTTCATGTACCAAGTGGCGATCGATGTACAGCAGCGGCGTTTCGTTCGGTGCTTCATGCACCACGTGGGCATCGTACAGTTTCTGATATAAGGTCTTGGCCATGATTTATGCCCCCTGAGCCACGAAGCGGGCAATGATGTCGCCCATTTCACTGGTGCCGATCGCTTTGCCGTCACCGGCCAGATCGGCAGTGCGGTAACCCTGTTCCAGCGCCTGATTGATGGCGTGCTCAATGGCGTCTGCGGCTTCATCGGCACCCAGGCTGTAACGTAACAGCAGGGCGGCGGACAGAATTTGTGCGATTGGGTTGGCAATGTTTTTGCCTGCGATGTCCGGTGCGGAGCCACCAGCGGGTTCAAACAGACCGAAGCCTTGTTCGTTCAGGCTGGCGGAAGGCAGCATACCCATGGAGCCGGTGATCATCGCGCATTCATCAGACAGAATATCGCCGAACAGGTTGGAGCACAGCAGCACGTCGAACTGGGACGGATCCTTGATCAACTGCATGGTGGCGTTGTCGATATACATATGCGACAGCGATACGTCTGGGTAATCTTTAGCAACCTGAGTCACCACTTCACGCCACAGGATCGAGCTTTGCAGTACGTTGGCTTTATCGATAGAAGTTACTTTGCTGCGGCGCTTGCGGGCTGATTCAAAGGCGATACGCGCAATACGTTCGATCTCAAAGCGGTGATACACCTCGGTATCGAAAGCACGTTCATGCATGCCTTGGCCTTCGCGGCCCTTCGGTTGGCCGAAGTAGATGCCACCGGTCAGTTCACGTACGCACAGAATATCGAAGCCGCGGGCCGAGATGTCGGCCCGCAGCGGGCAGAAATCTTCCAGACCCTGATACAGACGCGCCGGACGCAGGTTGCTGAACAGTTTGAAGTGTTTACGCAGCGGCAGCAGCGCACCGCGCTCAGGCTGCTCTGCCGGTGGCAGGTTTTCCCACTTAGGGCCACCGACCGAGCCGAACAGAATGGCATCGGCCTGTTCACAACCCGCGAGAGTGGCCGCTGGCAGCGGGCTGCCGTGGCGATCGATGGCAATGCCCCCGACGTCATACTCTGACTGGGTGATGCGGATACCAAAACGCTGGCGTACTGCGTCCAATACTTTGTGGGCTTGGGCCATTACTTCCGGGCCGATTCCGTCTCCGGGCAAGACGGCAATGTGGTAAGTCTTCGTCATGTTCACACCGTTTCCTGATTATTTTGTTGTTTGGTTTGCTGCAAGCGCTGCTTTTCTTTTTCTACCTGCTGTGAGCGCCAGATATTATTTAACACGTGAATCATTGCCTTGGCGGAAGATTCGACGATGTCGGTAGCCAAGCCTACGCCATGGAAACGGCGGCCTTGGTAAGACACGACGATATCAACCTGGCCGAGAGCGTCACGGCCCTGGCCTTTAGCGGTCAACTGGTATTTCACCAGTTCGATCGGGTATTCGGTGATGCGGTTAATTGCTTGATACACCGCGTCCACCGGGCCGTTACCGGTTGCTGCTTCGGCTTTTTCTTCATCGCCACAGATCAATTTGACCGAGGCGGTAGCCATAATACTGCTGCCGGACTGTACGCTGAAGTAGCCCAGGCTGAAATGTTCGGGTTCTTCCTGCTGTTTGTTGATAAAGGCCAGCGCTTCCAGATCGTAATCGAACACCTGGCCTTTCTTGTCGGCCAGTTTCAGGAAGGCCGCGTACAGTACGTCCAGATTGTAATCCTGCTCCTTGTAGCCCATCTCTTCCATACGGTGTTTAACCGCTGCACGGCCGGAACGTGAGGTCAGGTTCAACTGTACGTCTTTCAGACCGATGGTCTGTGGGGTCATGATTTCGTAGTTTTCGCGGTTTTTCAGTACGCCATCCTGATGGATACCGGAGGAGTGGGCGAACGCGTTGGAACCGACGATGGCTTTGTTGGCAGGAATTGGCATGTTGCACAGTTGGCTGACCAACTGGCTGGTACGGTAAATTTCCTGATGATTGATATTGGTATGCACATTCATGATGTCCTGGCGAACTTTGATCGCCATGATCACTTCTTCCAGTGAACAGTTGCCGGCGCGCTCACCGATACCATTCAATGTGCCTTCTACCTGGCGAGCACCGGCCTGTACGGCAGCGATCGAGTTACCGACGGCCATGCCCAGATCATCGTGACAGTGAACGGAAATAATCGCTTTATCAATGTTAGGCACGCGGTCATACAGGGTGGTGATAATGCCGCCGAACTGGTTGGGGGTGGTGTAACCGACCGTATCGGGAATGTTGATGGTGGTAGCACCGGCGTTAATGGCGGCTTCCACCACGCGACACAGGTTATCAATCGGCGTACGGCCTGCATCTTCACAGGAGAATTCAACATCATCCGTATAGTTGCGCGCACGTTTCACCGAGCGCACCGCCATTTCCAGCACTTCGTCAAACGAGCGCTTTAATTTTGATTCGATGTGCAGGGTGGAAGTGGCCAGGAATACGTGGATACGGAAAGCTTCGGCAACGCGCAGTGCTTCGGCCGCTACGTCAATGTCTTTGTCTACACAGCGGGCCAGGCCACAGACGCGGCTGTTTTTAATCTGGCGGGCAATGGTTTGTACTGATTCAAAATCCCCCGGAGAAGAGACCGGGAAGCCGACTTCCATCACGTCGACACCCATTCTTTCCAGCGCCATGGCGATCTGAATTTTTTCTTTCACACTCAGGCTGGCTTGCAGTGCCTGTTCGCCGTCACGCAATGTGGTATCGAAAATAATGACTTGTTGGCTCATTTGATAGTTCCTTATCGTGTTTGTTTCACGCTAAGCGGGCAAAAAAAAACCCGCGCACTAGCGCGGGTTTTTACAGGTGATGGGCTGAATCAGTTCTGAACTCCGTCCACCAACATACCGCGCAAAGAAGATGCGTTAAGTAGTAGGCCTAGTAGACGATGAGTACGGATCATTGAGGTCAGCTTCTCTAAAAATGTTTTCGTTGCCTAATTTGATACTTTATTGGCTGTGTGATGTCAACATTTGATTGATAACCGGGCGATCGCGGCGACTCAGATGAGGAATAAGGGCGGCAGACGAAAGCTCGGTAAAAAAACCGATCAAGAGATCAAAAAACGCGTCATTTTTGCGAGTTTTTTAGCATAAATGACATGAATCCCGTGCTACTACATTGATTCTTAATGTCGCTCAGTTAGAATTCCCAGTGCGAAAAGATGAGGAAGTACAGGCTTGGACGTGAAATTGACGACAGAATTGCATTCACTGGCTGAATTGATGTAATTTATTAATTCATTTTATGTATTTAATCTGAAATGCCGACGCATCAGAGGCAATTAAGTCATATCAAAGGTACCTATTTTGAGATCTCATTATTGTCCATTATCTCATTTTATGGTCTGATTCAATATGACTATGGATGTCTGCTTGGTGCCCATTACTTGAGCGTGAAACCTGCCAACATGTTTGCATGCCGTCATTGTTTTCCGACCTGAAGTGTCGGGCGTTACGCACAGCGCGTAAGTACTCGTCGTTGTGTCATGTTTTTATAGGATGATGCTCGATTGTTATCCTACGTGGATAGTCAATAGGGATAACTAATTTCGCCGTGTGGGAATAACGCAATGTTACTTTTGACATGATATTCCCCTGCGCGCTGGCGGAATTATCTACATGGGACTTAGTGGAGTTAGATATGTCTGAATATAATTCAGGAACTGTCTTAGAAAAAGAAAACAGCGATATTCATTTGCGTAGCGTGGATCTTAATTTACTGACTGTTTTTGATGCGGTTATGCAAATGCAGAATATTACCCGCGCTGCCAATTCGTTGGGGATGTCGCAACCCGCCGTGAGTAATGCCGTCGCGCGTTTAAAAGTGATGTTCAATGATGAACTGTTTGTGCGTTTTGGCCGTGGCATTCAACCTACCATGCGGGCGCGCCAGCTTTTTGGGCCGGTGCGCCAAGCGTTGCAGTTGGTTCAGAATGAGTTGCCAGGTTCAGGTTTTGATGCCTTGACCAGTGAACGTACATTTACGCTTTCTATCTGCAGCCCGTTGGATATTCGCCTTACGGCCAAGATAATTAACAACGTCAAGAATATGGCACCTAATGTGCGGTTGCAGGCAAAATCCTATCTGAACAATAACATTGAGCATCAGCTGCGTTATCAGGAAACTGAATTTGTTATTGGTTATACCCGTTTTGAACATCCTGAATTTCAAAACATTGCTTTATTTGAAGATGAATTAAGCCTGGTTGCGGCACAGTCACACCCACGCTTGATGAACAGCGTTACCCAAGAGCAAATGCTGGTTGAACAGCATGCGGTCATATCGTTAGAACGTTTCTGTTCCTTTAGTAAACCCTACTATGCTGAAGAGGCTGCACAGCGTGGTATCACTCAGCAATGTACCGATCTGTTCAGCGTGCTGAATATCGTCGCAATGACAGAAATGGTGGCTATCACCCCGCGTTGGTTTGCTGAGCAACATGCGCAAGCGCTGCAACTAAAAATCATTTCATTACCGTGGGATAGGAAAAATGCCACCTGTTATCTTTCCTGGCACGAATCTGCCGAGCGAGATAAAGGTCACCAGTGGATGAAATCTGTTCTGAGCCAGTCTGAGTTATTGCGTTAATTTAGCGCTTTATTAACCCGACGTACTTGCGTGTACTTCGGGTTAATAGTTCAGAGTTATTACTCATAATGAGAAAATGCCTAGTTTATTTCTAAGATAAATCTTATTATTTTTTTCTGCCACATCTTTTTTGCAGTATTTTAATAGATTTCTATTTATGAAATTAAATTCTGTATTAAATATCATACTCGGAACTTTAACCTACTAGCCGTTCGTCAGTTTTCCCTCTCATTCGTTAGCCCATAATTAAACCTTCCGTTAGCTATCGCTGTTCAAGATCAGGATTAAACAGAAGTGACTCCAGTTTTAGCTCACACTTCTACGCTGAAATCTCTTTTCCGAGCCGCGGAGAGTAGGTAGACTGCGCAAAAAAAGTAAACACGTGTAAGCTGAGATAGAGGAACTTGCGTTCCGATCACGGTTGACCGTTTGATTAATTTCAGGCTTAGAGCGCTATGATCAATAAGTTGCAGCACTATCATCTGGTCCAACGTATACAACATCAAATTTCTCAGCGTGCTGACTGCATTGCTTTTCGCCAGTGGTCCCCTCATGGTGAAACTCAATTGACCTGGTCGCAGGTGGGAACTCATGTGAACCATATTGCCAGCGCGCTTTTGGCTCTTGGCGCTGATGTGCAGGAACGCATTGCTATCTTTGCTAATAATTGCATGGCTTGGTCGTTGGCCGATCTGGCTATTCTGCAATTGCGTGCTGTCAGTGTGCCGCTGTATGCCACCAATACCGCAGCGCAGGCCGCTTTTATCATCAATGATGCCGATATTCGCATTGTATTTGTCGGTGCGCAGGCACAGCTGGATGCTGCCATTGCGCTGCGCGGCGTATGCCCACAACTCACCCACATTATTGTGTTTGATGACGCTGCTGATTTGCGCGGTTGCGAAATTGCGCAGTATCTGAGCCATTTTGAACGTGAGGCCGATGTCGAACGCTTTGATGTGATGCTTCAGGAAAGGATTGCTGATAGTTGCCTGCAAGATTTGTTCACGCTGATTTACACTTCTGGCACCACCGGTGAACCGAAGGGTGTGATGCTGGATTACCGCAATATGGCGGCGCAACTCCAGTTGCATGACGATCGTCTGACGGTAACGGAGGACGATGTTTCACTCAGTTTCCTGCCGATGTCGCATGTTTTTGAGCGAGCCTGGAGCTTCTTCATCATGCATTCCGGCGCTCAGAACGTTTATCTGCCGAATACCGACTGGGTGCGTGAGGCGATGGCTGAAGTACGGCCAACCCTGATGTGCGCGGTGCCGCGTTTTTATGAAAAAATCTTCAGTGCGGTACATGAGAAGGTGGCTCGTGCACCTTGGCTGCGCCGTGCTTTGTTCCACTGGGCGATCGTTTGCGGTGAGCGTAAGTTTTTGCAAGAACGCGCAGGCAAGCCGCTTGGTAAGTTGTTCGATCTCTCCCATCGTTGGGCGGATAAGTTGGTGCTGAGTAAACTGCGTGCGATCTTGGGGGGTCGGGTACGTTTCCTGCCAGCCGCCGGGGCCAAACTGGATGACAACGTCATTCTGTTCTTTGAGGCAATGGGCGTTAACATCAAATACGGTTACGGGATGACGGAAACCTGTGCCACGGTCTCCTGTTGGGAAGAGAATAATTTCCGCTTTGGTTCGATCGGCAAACCCTTGCCGGGTGTGGAAGTGCGCATTGCTGATGAGAATGAGATCCAGGTACGTGGACCGATCGTGATGCGTGGTTATTTCAATAAGCCGCTGGAAACTGCCGACACCTTTACCGCCGATGGTTGGTTAAAAACCGGTGATGCCGGCATGATCGATGAAAATGGCAACCTGTTTATTACCGAACGCCTGAAGGATTTGATGAAAACCTCCGGCGGTAAGTATATTGCCCCGCAAATGCTGGAGGGCACGCTGGCGCAGGATCGTTTTATTGAACAGGTGGCAATCATTGCCGATGCGCGCAAGTTTGTTTCCGCACTGATCGTGCCGAGTTTTGAATCGCTGGAAGAGTATGCCCGATCGATTAACCTGAAGTATCAGGATCGACTCGAACTGCTGCGTAATAGCCATATCATTGAAATGTTTGAAACCCGGCTGCGTGAGATGCAAAAAGAGCTGGCACTGTTTGAGCAGGTGAAAAAGTTTACTTTATTACCCGCTGCCTTTTCTATGGAACTGGGTGAACTGACGCCGACGTTGAAGTTGCGGCGTAAGGTGATCCTTCAGCGTTACCAGAATGAGATTGAATCGATGTATCAGGAAAAATGATGATGTTACCGCTTGACGGTTTTTCTCGGTGATAAATCCATCATACCTCTCATCTGATATCGTTCTGTAATTTCCAGAATTTCCGAAACAATGCCTAGCTGTTATTCATTACGGCTAGTGTATTGTTTCTGTAAATCATCCATCCCCAGTTTAATGACAATAACCTTGTTGTTAATAAGCTGTTTTGCCGTTTGCCTGCCTCATATTCTAACGTTATGTTAGGCTGTAGCGCGGCATTGAGCGCCGCTGACACTGCTCATGTCACGTTACAGCCAGACCATCCATCAATTTTTGGGGCATTGCCCCGCAGCAGGCGCTTCGTTCCAGCGCCAGACAAGTATTAAGTAAGCCTGGAGGCAAACCCATGGAGATGTTGTCAGGAGCCGAGATGGTCGTCCGATCGTTGATCGATCAGGGCGTTAAACATGTATTCGGCTATCCGGGCGGGGCGGTACTCGATATCTATGACGCCCTGCACACGGTAGGCGGAATCGATCACATTCTGGTGCGGCATGAACAGGGTGCAGTGCATATGGCCGATGGCTATGCGCGTGCTACCGGTGAAGTGGGGGTGGTTCTGGTCACTTCCGGCCCTGGTGCGACCAATGCGATTACCGGTATCGCTACGGCCTATATGGATTCCATCCCAATGGTGGTGCTTTCCGGCCAGGTTCCCAGCTCGCTGATTGGTTACGATGCCTTCCAGGAGTGCGATATGGTGGGGATCTCCCGCCCGGTGGTGAAGCACAGCTTCCTGGTCAAACGCACTGAAGATATTCCTTCCGTATTGAAGAAAGCATTCTATCTGGCTTCTACCGGCCGCCCAGGCCCGGTGGTGATCGATCTGCCTAAAGATATCGTCGGCCCGGCGGTAAGAATGCCTTATGCCTATCCGAAAGAAGTCAGCATGCGTTCTTATCACCCAACGGTGCAAGGGCATCGTGGGCAGATAAAGCGTGCATTACAGACCATTCTGGCGGCAAAAAAGCCGGTGATGTACGTGGGTGGCGGGGCGATCAATTCAGGCTGTCATGAAGAGCTGTTGCAGCTGGCGGAGAAACTGAATCTGCCGGTGACCTGCACGCTGATGGGATTGGGTGCTTTCCCTGGCACGCATCGGCAAAGCGTGGGCATGCTGGGCATGCACGGTACTTATGAAGCCAATAACACCATGCATAACTCCGATGTGATCTTTGCCGTCGGGGTGCGTTTTGACGATCGTACCACCAACAACCTGATTAAATATTGCCCGGACGCTACCGTGCTGCATATTGATATCGATCCGACCTCGATTTCTAAAACGGTCGATGCCGATATTCCTATCGTTGGTGATGCTAAACAGGTACTGGTGCAAATGCTGGAACTGTTGGCGCAGAGTGATAAAGCGCAGGATTTCGATGCGCTGCGCGATTGGTGGCAATCCATCGAACAGTGGCGGGCACGCGATTGCCTGGGTTACGACAAGAACAGTGGCACCATCAAGCCTCAGGCGGTGATTGAAACCTTGCACCGGCTGACCAAAGGCGATGCCTATGTCACTTCTGACGTTGGTCAACACCAGATGTTTGCCGCGCTCTATTATCCGTTTGATAAACCACGCCGTTGGATCAACTCCGGTGGTTTGGGCACCATGGGCTTTGGGCTGCCAGCGGCGCTCGGGGTGAAGCTGGCGCTGCCGGAAGAAACCGTGGTGTGCGTGACCGGTGATGGCAGTATCCAGATGAACATTCAGGAGCTGTCTACCGCTCTGCAATACAACCTGCCGGTGATCGTGCTCAATCTGAATAACGGCTATCTGGGCATGGTGAAGCAGTGGCAGGATATGATCTACTCTGGCCGCCACTCCCAGTCCTACATGAATTCGCTGCCGGACTTTGTGAAACTGGCGGAGGCTTACGGCCATGTAGGGATTGCCATTCGCACGCCAGATGAGCTGGAAAGCAAGCTGGCACAGGCGCTGGCCGAGAAAGAGCGGCTGGTATTTGTCGATGTTACCGTCGATGAAACCGAACATGTTTACCCAATGCAAATCCGCGGTGGAAGCATGGACGATATGTGGTTAAGCAAAACGGAGAGAACCTGATGAGGCGCCGTATTTTATCTGTACTACTGGAAAACGAATCCGGTGCGTTGTCGCGCGTGGTTGGGTTGTTCTCCCAGCGTGGCTATAACATTGAAAGCCTGACGGTAGCGCCGACTGACGATCCTACTCTGTCACGCATGACTATTCAGACCGTTGGCGACGAAAAGGTGCTGGAGCAGATTGAAAAGCAACTGCACAAACTGGTCGATGTGCTGCGCGTTAGCGAACTGGTCCAAGGGGCGCACGTCGAGCGTGAAATCATGTTGGTGAAATTGCAGGCCAGCGGTTACGGGCGTGAAGAAGTGAAGCGCAGTACGGACATTTTCCGCGGCCAGATTGTGGATGTTACGGCTTCGCTTTATACCGTCCAACTGGCCGGGACCAGCGACAAACTCGATGCGTTCCTCAATGCCGTACGCGAAGTGGCTGAAATTGTTGAAGTCGCGCGCTCAGGGATTGTGGGCGTTTCGCGCGGCGATAAAATCATGCGCTAGCCAAGCTGAATTTTAGCTGGCTAACGAGAGGGCGTAGCTTCACGGCTACGCCCTTTCTTTTATACTTTTTGCCTATTTGCTGGCACCTTTCTGCAAAAGCGGTTGCTCGGCTGGGTTTTCTGCTGTTAGATCCAAAGACTGGGTTGAATAACCATAGTGATTATTATGGTTGCTCGCTATCTTCCCTCTTTCAAACCGCAGCGTTGTTTAGCCGTGATCTGAGAGTGAAAGACTAAAACCGCACTCTTTATTTCTACTTTATTTTCAGCGTCATTAAGGGGTTAACGTGAAACTGGATGAAATCGCGCGTCTCGCAGGCGTTTCGCGCACTACGGCCAGTTATGTCATCAACGGCAAGGCGAAGCAGTATCGTGTCAGCGATAAAACCGTCGAAAAAGTGATGGCCGTGGTCAGGGAGCACAACTATCACCCGAATGCTGTCGCGGCAGGGCTACGCGCTGGCCGCACCCGCTCAATCGGCCTGGTGATACCGGATCTTGAAAATACCAGCTATACCCGCATTGCTAACTATCTGGAACGCCAGGCGCGCCAGCGGGGCTATCAACTGTTGATCGCCTGTTCGGAAGATCAGCCGGACAACGAAATGCGCTGTGTTGAGCATCTGCTGCAACGCCAGGTGGATGCGATCATTGTGTCTACCGCGTTGCCGCCGGAGCATCCTTTCTATCAGCGCTGGGCCAACGATCCCTTCCCGATCATTGCGTTAGACCGCGCGCTGGATCGTGAACATTTCATTAGCGTGGTCGGGGCCGATCAGGAAGACTCCCTCGCGCTGGCGCAGGAGTTGCGCAGCTTCCCGGCCAAGTCGGTGCTGTATATTGGCGCACTGCCGGAGCTTTCGGTGAGTTTTCTGCGTGAGCAAGGGTTCCGTCAGGCTTGGCAGGATGATGAACGTCATGTGGACTATCTGTATGCCAACAGCTACGAACGCGAGGCCGCTGGGGCACTGTTTGCCGAATGGCTGAAAACCCATCCAATGCCGCAGGCGCTGTTTACCACCTCTTTCTCCCTGTTGCAGGGGGTGATGGATGTGACGCTGAAAAAATTTGGGCGTTTACCGACGGATCTGGCTATTGCCACCTTTGGTGATAATGAGCTGCTGGATTTCTTGGAATGCCCGGTGCTTGCCGTGGCACAGCGCCACCGTGATGTGGCTGAGCGGGTGTTGGAACTGGTTCTGGCCAGCCTTGACGAACCACGTAAACCGAAACCGGGCATGACGCGCATCCGCCGTAACCTGTTCCGCCGTGGCAGCTTGAGCCGAAAATAAGTCCACAGGGGGCCAGCAAGTTGGGCCCCTATTTTTATACATATCCCACGACCCGGAACAGCCGGCGGCAATACTCCAGAAAATAGCCGTACACCACCCCCATTGCCATCGATACCACCGCATTACTGGCTACCGCTGCCATAATTTGTTGCCCATCAGCCCCCACGCTCCACAGAATTGCCGCGTAAACCGGTGACTGAAAACTGACATAGGCCAGAAGATCGGCCAGATTGCGCAATAAAAACTGCCCACGTGGGAAATGGCGAGCCGTAGCGATAAAAAAATCGCGATAACGGCCATACGGCCAGGCAATAAGAATGTTGACGGGAATCGACAATAAACGGGAAGAGAGCGACTGGTTGAAGCTCATACCAGAAATCAGGATTTCAATCGCCATGCCCGCCAGAAAGCAGTACACCACCAAGGCAAAAGTATCGGCGGCGGCGCTGCGTAAGCGTGAAGCAGGTGAAAACATGGGGTGAGCTCCTGTGTATTAGGTTAATACTTTTACTTTAAATGTTAATATGGTGTAATAATCTTTAATTTAAAACAAAACCAGTTTACTAAACTGCGATAGATATTTTAACTAGCTCAATATTTTTATTTTTAACAATTGAGTGGTTTTTGTCCTGACGGGATGTGCCAAAATACAGTTTGGAGGGATTAAAAACGGGAGATATCAACAAAGTTATTAGAAACAGTATGTTGCGATTTTTTTCTTGGTTTGGGTGCTAAAAGGCGATTTACACAGCAACAAATAGAAATGTAAAAAAGTGCAACCTGAATTGTAAGTGAGTGTTTTGGGAATAATCCCACTCAATTAACTGAAATTGGAATGGGTAAGCCTTGTAATATCCGCTCGATATATTTTTTCTGTGTGTTCTTCATTGATGGGATAATTGACGTAAAATAGCGCCCGGTTTACGGCGAAATATTTATCGAGTGTTATTAAGTCAATGGCTTATAACACATAACTGTAGGCCAGCAACCTGCAGCCAGGCCTTGGCTGACGCGGCTTGCGGCAGGGTGGCATCCGGTGATTATCCGGTTTGAAAGTGAGACCTGGATTGCAGAAGGAAGTAATGAGTTAATTAATCGCCAATTTGTGAGTTTTTTAATCACCTTATTGCCGTTTAGAAAATTCTTCCCGTTTATCATGGTGTTAATTTTTATTCGTTTAATAAATAGAGTTCCTTTCGTGAGTCAGCCCCCAGAATGAACACTGAAATATTGCCAAAGCGCTGCCGCTCTGGCTTGACAAGGTTTTCATACCCTCCGTAAACTCTAATGTGTGGTAATTTGTGGGGGAAAGTGGTGAAAAAGGTCATGAGGGGGTAGCTCAGGTATGTTCCGTGGAGCAACGATGGTTAACCTCGACAGTAAAGGGCGGCTTGCCGTACCTACCCGTTACCGGGATTTACTGAATGAGGAGTCGCAAGGCCAAATGGTTTGTACCATTGACCTCCATCAGCCCTGCCTGCTGCTTTACCCATTACCCCAATGGGAAATTATCGAACAGAAATTGTCCCGTCTTTCGAGCATGAATCCCGCCGAGCGCCGCGTTCAGCGCTTACTTTTAGGGCATGCCAGCGAGTGTCAGATGGATGGTGCCGGGCGGTTGCTGTTGGCCAGTACGCTGCGCCAACACGCCGGGCTGACGAAAGAAGTGATGCTGGTCGGGCAGTTCAACAAGTTTGAACTGTGGGATGAACAGACCTGGTATCAACAAGTCAAGGACGATATTGACGCAGAACAATCCACTCAGGAACCCTTGTCTGAGCGGCTACAGGACTTGTCACTATAAGCATGTTGGAAAACTATAAACACACCACCGTACTGTTGGATGAGGCCGTGAATGGCCTCAATATTCGCAGTAACGGTACATACATTGACGGAACTTTTGGTCGCGGTGGCCATTCTCGTCTGATTCTGTCCCAACTGGGGCCGGAAGGGCGTTTGTTGGCGATTGACCGCGATCCGCAGGCCATTGCCGCTGCCCAATCTATTGAAGACTCTCGTTTTACTATCGTACACGGCCAGTTTTCTGATTTGTCGCACTATGTGCAGGAACGCGATCTGGTCGGCAAAATTGACGGCGTGTTGCTCGATCTGGGGGTTTCTTCCCCGCAGTTGGATGACGCTGAGCGTGGATTTTCCTTCATGCGTGACGGCCCGCTGGATATGCGCATGGATCCCTCAAGCGGCCAGTCTGCCGCCGAATGGCTGATGAAAGCCGAAGCTGATGACATTGCCTGGGTGCTGAAAACCTTCGGCGAAGAGCGTTTTGCCAAGCGCATTGCCCGCGCCATCGTGGAAAGAAACCGTACTGAACCGATGACGCGCACCAAAGAACTGGCGGATCTGATCGCTAACGCCAGCCCGTTCCGTGAAAAGCACAAGCATCCGGCGACGCGCAGTTTCCAGGCGATCCGTATTTATATCAACAGCGAACTGGAAGAGATCGAGCGTGCGCTGGATGGCGCGCTGGAAGTGTTGGCTCCGCAGGGCCGCTTGTCGATCATCAGCTTCCATTCGTTGGAAGATCGCATCGTCAAACGCTTTATGCGCCACCACAGCCGTGGGGCTCAGGTTCCGGCCGGTCTTCCGTTGACCGAAGCGCAACTGCGCGAGATGGGCGGCCGCACGCTGAAAGCATTAGGCAAAATGATGCCGTCTGATGCGGAAGTGGCAGAGAACCCGCGTGCGCGCAGTTCGGTACTGCGTATTGCCGAGAGGATGCCCGCGTGATTGGCAATGAACGCCACGGATTGGTCGGGGTAATTAGCGGTGACCTGCTGCGTAACGCCAAGATCCCGCTGATTTTACTGGCTGCCGTACTGGTTTCCGCCGTTTTTGTGGTCACCACGGCGCACCGCACCCGTTTGCTGACCGCCGAGCGTGAACAGCTGGTTCTGGAGCGGGATGCGTTGGATATCGAGTGGCGCAACCTGATTCTGGAAGAGAACGCCCTTGGCGATCACAGCCGTGTAGAACGTATTGCTACCGAGAAACTGCAGATGCAGCACGTTGATCCATCGCAGGAAAATATCATCGTTAAACCATAAAGGGCTTAACCGAATTCACGACACGGAGCAGAAAGAGAATCAATGAAAGCAGCACGCCCCGGTAAGTTGAAACGCCAGGAAGATCAAGCCAGCTTTGTTAGCTGGCGTTTTGCGTTGCTGTGCGGCTGTATTTTGCTGGCGTTGACCGGGCTGTTGGTGCGTGTGGCTTACCTACAGGTGATCAACCCGGATCGGCTGGTGAAAGAGGGCGATATGCGTTCGCTGCGCGTGCAGGAAGTGCCTACCGCGCGCGGCATGATTAGCGATCGCTCTGGCCGCCCATTGGCCGTCAGCGTGCCGGTGAACGCCGTATGGGCCGATCCGAAAGAGCTGATTGAGCGCGGCGGAATTACGCTGGATTCTCGCTGGAAGGCGCTTTCCGATGCGTTGCAGATCCCACTGGATCAGCTATCTAACCGCATTAACGCCAACCCGAAAGGGCGCTTTGTTTATCTGGCACGTCAGGTTAACCCGGCAATTGGCGACTATATCCACAAGCTGAAGCTGCCGGGAATCTACCTGCGCCAGGAATCACGTCGTTACTACCCTTCCGGGCAGGTGACTTCGCACATAATCGGCGTCACCAACATCGATGGCGAAGGGATCGAAGGGGTTGAAAAGAGCTTTGACCGTTGGCTGACCGGGCAACCGGGTGAGCGAACCGTACGTAAAGATCGTTATGGCCGGGTGATTGAAGATGTCTCCTCAGTGGATAGCCTGGCGGCGCACAACCTGATGCTGAGCATTGACGAACGCTTGCAGGCGCTGGTGTATCGCGAATTGAATAATGCCGTAGCCTTTAACAAGGCGGAGTCAGGCACCGCCGTGTTGGTGGATGTGAATACCGGCGAAGTGTTGGCAATGGCCAACAGCCCATCGTACAACCCGAATAATATGGCCGGTACGCCGAAAGACACCATGCGTAACCGTGCAATTACCGATATTTTTGAACCGGGTTCTACAGTGAAACCGATGGTGGTAATGACGGCGTTGCAGCGCGGCGTGGTGAAAGAAAACAGCGTGCTCAATACCATTCCTTACCGCATTAACGGCCATGAAATTAAAGACGTGGCGCGTTATTCGGAACTGTCCATGACCGGGATTTTGCAGAAGTCGAGTAACGTCGGTGTTTCTAAACTGGCGTTAGCGATGCCGTCCTCAGCGTTAGTAGATACTTACTCACACTTTGGACTGGGAAAGGCGACCAACTTGGGGCTGGTCGGAGAAAGCAGTGGCTTATACCCAAAAAAACAACGGTGGTCTGACATAGAGAGGGCCACCTTCTCTTTCGGCTACGGGCTGATGGTAACGCCGTTACAGTTAGCGCGAGTCTATGCCACGATCGGCAGTTTGGGCGTGTATCGCCCATTGTCGATCACTAAAGTTGACCCACCGGTTGCCGGTGAGCGCGTCTTCCCTGAAGCTACGGTGCGTACCGTGGTGCATATGATGGAAAGCGTGGCCTTGCCGGGCGGCGGCGGCGTGAAAGCCGCCATCAAGGGTTACCGTATCGCCATTAAAACCGGTACCGCTAAAAAAGTCGGCCCGGACGGTAAATACGTCAACCGATATATCGCTTATACCGCGGGCGTGGCGCCCGCCAGTCAACCCCGTTTTGCCTTGGTGGTAGTGATCAACGACCCACAGGGTGGCAAGTATTACGGCGGTGCGATTTCTGCGCCAGTGTTTGGTGCAATCATGGGGGGCGTGTTGCGGATCATGAACATTGAGCCGGATGCTTTGCCCACCAACGACAAAAGCGAATTAGTGATCAACAGTAAAGAGGGTACAGGTGGCAGATCGTAATTTACGCGATTTACTCGCTCCTTGGGTGCCAACGGCGCCCGAGCGCCAGCTTAGGGAAATGATATTAGACAGCCGTATTGCGGCTGCCGGTGATCTGTTTGTCGCCGTTGTCGGCCATCAAACGGATGGCCGCCGCTATATTCCGCAAGCCATCGCGCAAGGGGTTGCCGCCGTTATCGCCGAGGCTGAAAGCCAGGCTGAAGACGGCAAGATCTGTGAAATGCACGGTGTGCCAGTGATTTACCTGAGCCAACTTAATCAGCGCCTTTCCGCACTGGCCGGGCGTTTTTACCGGCAGCCCGCAGATCGCCTGCGTTTGATCGGTGTGACCGGCACCAACGGCAAAACCACCACCACGCAACTGTTGGCGCAATGGAGTCAACTGCTGGGTGAAACCGCCGCAGTAATGGGAACGGTCGGTAATGGGTTGCTGGGGCAGGTTTGCCCAACGGAAAATACCACCGGTTCTGCGGTGGATGTCCAACATATCCTGAACGATCTGGCCGAACAGGGCGCTACCTTTGCCGCAATGGAAGTCTCTTCTCATGGCCTGGTGCAACACCGCGTAGCCGCTTTACCGTTCGCAGCGGCCGTTTTCACCAACCTGAGCCGCGATCATCTTGATTATCATGGCGACATGGCTAGCTACGAAGCGGCTAAATGGTCGCTGTTTGCGGATCATGAGGTTGGGCAGACGATCATTAATGCCGACGATGAAGTCGGGCAGCGCTGGCTGGCAAAACTGCCGGATGCAGTGGCCGTTACCATGCACGATAACTTGCAGCCTGGCTGCCGTGGCCGCTGGTTGAAAGCCACCGCGGTGAATTATCACGATAACGGTGCCACCATCCATTTCAGCTCAAGCTGGGGCAATGGCGAGATTGAAAGCCGCCTGATGGGGGCGTTTAACGTCAGCAACCTGCTGTTGGCGCTGGCAACCTTGCTGTCGCTCGGTTATCCGTTTGATGACCTAGTGAAAACTGCCAATCAATTGCAGCCGGTCTGTGGCCGCATGGAAGTGTTTAATGCGCCGGGCAAACCGACGGTAGTGGTGGATTATGCCCATACCCCGGATGCCTTGGAAAAAGCCTTGGAAGCCGCGCGTTTGCATTGCCAGGGGCAACTGTGGTGCGTGTTTGGCTGTGGTGGCGATCGCGACAAAGGTAAGCGCCCACTTATGGGCGGGATTGCCGAGCAGTTCGCTGACCGCGTGGTGGTCACCGACGATAATCCGCGCACCGAAGAACCGCAGGCAATCATTAAAGATATTCTGGCCGGGTTGCTGGATGCCGGGCATGTGCAGGTGATCCACGGGCGTGCAGAAGCCGTCACCAGCGCCATCATGCAGGCGAAAGAACAGGATGTGGTATTGGTGGCGGGCAAAGGTCATGAGGATTACCAAGTGGTGGGTAACCGTCGCTTGGACTACTCCGATCGCACCACCGTCGCACGTCTGCTGGGGGTGATGGCATGATCCCGGTATCCCTGAAGACACTGGCGAAGGTATTGAGTGCCGAACTGATCGGTGCTGATTGCCAAATCACCGAAGTGACGACCGATACCCGTCAGGTCACGACAGGTTGCCTGTTTGTGGCGCTGAAAGGTGAGCGTTTCGACGCTCATGACTTTGCTGTTGATGCTGTAGCCGCAGGTGCAGGCGCGTTGCTGGTAAGTAAGCGCTTATTGGGGGATGTGCCGCAACTGGTAGTGAAAGACACCCGTATTGCATTGGGCCAGCTTGCCGCTTGGGTGCGTCAGCAAGTTCCGGCCAAAGTGGTGGCATTGACGGGCTCATCGGGCAAGACCTCGGTGAAAGAAATGACCGCTGCCATTTTGCGTGAATGCGGCGAGGTGCTGTATACCGCCGGGAATTTCAATAACGACATCGGCGTGCCGCTGACGTTGTTGCGTTTACAGCCGCAGCATGATTTTGCCGTGATTGAGCTGGGCGCGAACCATATTGGTGAGATTGCTTATACCACCGCTTTAGCCCAACCGCAGAGCGCGTTGGTGAACAACCTGGCGGCAGCACATTTGGAAGGGTTCGGTTCTTTGGCTGGGGTTGCTCAGGCCAAAGGCGAGATATTTTCTGGTCTGCCAGCAGACGGCGTGGCGATCATCAACGCCGACAATAATGACTGGCCGCATTGGCAGGCCCAATTACAGGGCAAGAGAGTGTGGCGTTTCTCGCCACAGGCGGCGGATTCCGTCAACTTTTTTGCCAGTGACGTACAGGTGAATGGCAAGGGTACGCAGTTTACTCTGCATAGTCCGTCTGGAACGGTGGCCATCGAGCTGCCACTGCCGGGCCGCCATAACGTGGCCAATGCCCTGGCGGCAGCGGCATTGGCAATGTCAGTCGGCGCAACCTTGGAAGCGGTGCGTGCAGGATTGCAACAACTGCAAGCGGTGCCCGGGCGTTTATTCCCGGTCGCTTTGGCGGAAGGCAAACTCTTGCTGGATGACAGCTATAACGCCAACGTCGGTTCAATGATTGCGGCTGCACAGGTGCTGGCAGAGATGCCGGGTTACCGGGTGATGGTGGTTGGCGATATGGCCGAACTGGGTGCAGAAGCCGAAGAGTGTCACCGTCAGGTGGGAGAAGCTGCCCGTCTGGCAGGGGTGGATAAAGTGATCAGCGTAGGCCAACTGAGCCAGGTGCTGAGTTCGGCAGCCGGTAACGGCGAGCATTATCAGGATAAAACAGCAGTGACCGCACGCGTGGCGGAATTACTGTCAGCACATGCGGTAATTACCGTGTTAATCAAAGGTTCACGTAGTGCCGCAATGGAGCAGGTAGTACGCGCGTTACAGGAGAAAGCACCATGTTAGTTTGGCTGGCCGAACATTTGGTCAAATATTACTCAGGCTTCAACGTCTTTTCCTATCTGACGTTCAGGGCCATTGTCAGCCTGCTGACCGCGCTGTTTATTTCTTTGTGGATGGGGCCGCGGGTGATCAAACGCTTGCAGGAAATGTCCTTTGGCCAAGTGGTGCGTAACGATGGGCCAGAATCGCACTTCAGTAAACGCGGCACGCCAACCATGGGCGGCATCATGATCCTGACCTCCATCACTATTTCGGTACTGATGTGGGCCTATCCCTCTAACCCTTATGTCTGGTGCGTGCTGTTCGTGCTGGTGGGCTACGGTATCGTCGGGTTTGTCGATGATTATCGCAAAGTGGTGCGCAAAGATACCCGAGGGTTGATTGCCCGCTGGAAGTACTTCTGGCAATCGGTGATTGCGCTGATTGCCGCTTTTACCATGTATGCCATTGGAAAAGACACGCCAGCCACCGAGCTGGTGGTGCCGTTTTTTAAAGACGTCATGCCGCAACTCGGCCTGTTGTACGTGCTGCTGGCTTACTTTGTGATTGTCGGTACCAGTAACGCCGTTAACCTGACCGATGGATTAGATGGTTTGGCGATCATGCCAACCGTGCTGGTCGCCGCTGGTTTTGCGCTGGTAGCCTGGGCGACCGGTAACGTGAATTTCGCCAGCTACCTGCACATCCCGTATCTGCGCCATGCCGGTGAACTGGTGATTGTGTGTACCGCCATTGTGGGGGCCGGTTTAGGCTTCCTGTGGTTCAACACCTACCCGGCTCAGGTGTTTATGGGTGATGTCGGTTCACTGGCGTTAGGGGGAGCACTGGGAACTATCGCCGTGCTGCTGCGTCAGGAGTTTTTGCTGGTGATTATGGGCGGCGTATTCGTGGTTGAAACGCTGTCGGTGATCTTACAGGTGGGGTCGTTCAAGCTGCGCGGGCAACGTATTTTCCGCATGGCACCGATTCATCACCACTATGAATTGAAAGGTTGGCCAGAGCCGCGCGTGATCGTGCGCTTCTGGATTATTTCGCTGATGCTGGTGCTGATTGGCCTGGCGACGCTGAAGGTGCGCTAATTATGGTGGATTATCAGGGTAAAAAAGTAGTCATCATCGGGTTAGGCCTTACCGGTTTGTCCTGTGTTGATTTCTTTATGATGCGTGGTGTGACGCCGCGCGTTATGGATACCCGTATTTCTCCGCCGGGGCTGGATAAGTTGCCTGAGAGCGTGGAGCGGCATTTGGGCGATCTGAATCAGGATTGGTTGCTGGATGCAGATTTGATCGTTGCCAGCCCCGGAGTGGCCCTGGCGACACCTGCTCTGAGCGCCGCTGCTGATGCCGGTGTGGAAATCGTCGGCGACGTGGAGCTGTTTTGCCGCGAGGCACAGGCACCGATTGTAGCGATCACCGGTTCCAACGGTAAAAGCACGGTGACCACGCTGGTGGGTGAAATGGCCAAAGCTGCCGGTTGGGCGGTGGGAGTCGGCGGTAATATCGGCCTGCCTGCGCTCAGCCTGCTGCGTCAGGAATGCCAGCTTTATGTGCTGGAGCTGTCGAGTTTCCAACTGGAAACCACCAACAGCCTGCGTGCTGCCGCTGCGACGATCCTCAACGTGACCGAGGATCATATGGATCGCTACCCGTTTGGTTTACAGCAGTACCGTGCCGCCAAACTGCGCATTTATGAAAATGCCAACTGGTGCGTAGTGAACGCAGATGATGCGCTGACCATGCCGGTACGTGGTGCTGATGCACGCTGTGTCAGTTTCGGTGCCGACGTGGGGGATTATCACCTCAACCGCCAGCAGGGCGAAATCTGGCTGCGGGTTAACGGCGAGAAAGTCCTCAACACCCGCGAGATGAAGCTCACGGGTCAGCATAACTACACCAATGCGCTGGCAGCCTTGGCGTTGGCCGATGCGGTCAAACTGCCGCGCTCTTCCAGCCTGAAGGCGCTGACCACCTTTACCGGCTTGGAGCACCGTTTCCAACTGGTGTGGGAACACAATGGCGTGCGCTGGATTAACGATTCTAAAGCCACCAACGTTGGCAGCACCGAAGCGGCGCTGAACGGCCTGCAGGTTGAGGGTACGCTGCACCTGCTGTTAGGCGGTGATGGCAAATCTGCGGATTTCTCATCGCTGGCGCGTTATCTGCAAGGTGACAACGTGCGTTTGTACTGCTTTGGCCGCGATGGAGCACAACTGGCAGAGTTGCGCCCAGAGATTGCGACCTTGACTGACACCATGGAACAGGCGATGCAAACGATCGCTGGCCGCGTGAAAGCGGGCGATATGGTGCTGCTATCACCCGCCTGCGCCAGCCTGGATCAGTTCCGTAATTTTGAAGTGCGCGGCAACGAGTTTGCCCGTCTGGCGCAGGAGCTCGGCGGATGAGACTACGGGTGCCGACGTTTGGCCTGACCAACAAGCTGAAAGACTGGGTGATGGGGTCGCGTGAAAGCGATTCGAACAGTATGGTGCTGTATGACCGCACTCTGCTGTGGTTAACCCTTGGCCTGGCGGTGATCGGTTTTGTGATGGTGACGTCGGCCTCAATGCCGATCGGCCAACGTCTGGCAGAAGATCCGTTCCTGTTTGCCAAACGTGATGCACTTTATCTGGTACTGGCATTTGGCCTGTCGCTGGTTACGCTGCGCATCCCGATGGAAGTGTGGCAGCGCTACAGCAACGTCATGCTGCTGGTGTCAATGGTGATGTTGCTGATCGTGTTGGTGGTCGGCAGTTCGGTCAACGGCGCATCGCGCTGGATCTCTCTTGGCCCGCTGCGCATTCAGCCAGCCGAACTCTCCAAACTGTCGCTGTTCTGTTACCTGTCGAGTTACTTGGTGCGTAAGGTCGAAGAAGTACGCAGTAACTTCTGGGGCTTCTGTAAACCGATGGGGGTGATGGTGGTGTTGGCAGTGTTGCTGCTGGCACAGCCGGATTTAGGTACGGTGGTGGTGCTGTTTATCACTACCTTGGCGATGTTGTTTCTGGCCGGTGCCAAGATGTGGCAGTTCCTGGCGATTATCGGCTCCGGTGCGTTTGCGGTAGGGCTGCTGGTAATTGCCGAGCCCTATCGTATGCGCCGTGTGACCTCGTTCTGGAACCCGTGGGCCGATCCGTTCGGCAGCGGCTACCAGCTAACTCAGTCGCTGATGGCCTTTGGCCGCGGTGAGTTCTGGGGGCAGGGGCTGGGCAATTCGGTACAGAAACTGGAGTATTTGCCGGAAGCGCATACCGACTTTATCTTCGCGATTTTAGGTGAGGAATTGGGCTATATCGGTGTGGTTTTAGCCCTGTTAATGGTATTCTTCGTCGCTTTTCGCGCGATGTCGATTGGCCGCCGTGCACTGGAGATCGATCAGCGATTTTCCGGTTTTCTGGCGTGTTCGATCGGCGTTTGGTTCAGTTTCCAGGCGTTGGTTAACGTGGGCGCGGCTGCGGGAATGCTGCCGACCAAAGGGCTGACGCTGCCGTTGATCAGCTATGGTGGTTCGAGCTTGATCATTATGTCGACGGCGATTGTGCTGTTGCTGCGTATTGACTATGAAACGCGCCTGACCAAAGCGCAGGCGTTTGTGAAGAGGTAACGGATGAGCGGTAAAGCTAAGCGTTTAATGGTGATGGCAGGCGGTACCGGCGGGCATGTGTTCCCGGGGCTGGCGGTTGCGCATCATCTGATGGCGCAGGGCTGGCAGGTGCGCTGGCTTGGAACCGCTGACCGTATGGAAGCCGATTTGGTGCCAAAGCACGGGATCGAAATTGATTTCATCCGTATTTCCGGTTTGCGCGGCAAAGGGCTGAAGGCCCAGTTGACCGCGCCGCTACGCATTTGGCGTGCCGTGCGTCAGGCCAAGGCGATTATGCGCAGCTATCAGCCCGACGTGGTGCTGGGGATGGGGGGTTACGTTTCCGGCCCCGGTGGCTTGGCTGCCTGGTTGTGCGGTATCCCAGTGGTGCTGCATGAGCAGAACGGTATTGCGGGTTTGACCAATCGCTGGTTATCGCGCATCGCCAAAACGGTGTTGCAGGCTTTCCCCGGCGCGTTCCCTAATGCGGAGGTGGTGGGTAACCCGGTGCGTACCGATGTGTTGGCATTACCGCTGCCAGCGGAACGCTTGGCTGGGCGTGAAGGGCCGGTTCGCGTGCTGGTGATTGGCGGCAGTCAGGGCGCACGCGTGCTGAATCAGACAGTTCCTGAAGCCGCAGCGCTGCTGGGCGATAAGATCACCCTCTGGCATCAGGTAGGCAAAGGGGCACTGGAAACGGTGCAGCATGACTACCAGAGGGTAGGGCAGACCCAGCACAAAGTGACTGAATTTATCGATGACATGGCGGCTGCCTATGCCTGGGCTGATGTGGTGGTGTGCCGTTCCGGTGCTTTGACCGTCAGTGAGATTGCAGCGGCCGGTTTGCCCGCTATCTTCGTGCCTTTCCAGCATAAAGATCGCCAGCAGTATTGGAATGCGCGTCCGCTGGAAGCCGCAGGCGCAGCGAAAATTATTGAACAGCCGCAGTTTACCGCCAAAGCCATGGCGGAACTGTTGGCGGGCTGGGATCGCCCAACCTTACTGACGATGGCTGAGAAAGCCCGTGCGGTGGCGATCCCGGATGCAACAGAACGCGTGGCGGCGGAGATCGTTCGCGTGGCCAGATAGATGATAATGCAGGGCTTGGTTCGCCGAGCCACATGAAGAATAGGCAATGTGGGGTTCGCAGATTGAACCCGGATAGAGAGAGTGATGAATACACAACAATTGGCGAAACTACGCACTTTCGTGCCCGAGATGCGACGCGTCCGGCACATACACTTTGTTGGCATCGGTGGTGCCGGCATGGGTGGTATCGCCGAAGTGTTGGCTAACGAAGGTTATCAGATCAGCGGTTCCGATTTGGCACCGAATCCGGTAACCCAACAGTTGAGCGAGCTTGGGGCAACGATTTATTTTCATCACCGCCCAGAGAATGTGTTGGATGCGAGCGTAGTCGTGGTTTCCACCGCGATTTCGGCAGATAACCCGGAAATCGTCGCCGCCCGTGAGGCACGTATTCCAGTGATCCAGCGTGCAGAGATGCTGGCCGAACTGATGCGTTATCGTCATGGCATTGCGATCGCCGGTACGCACGGCAAGACCACCACCACGGCGATGGTATCGAGTATTTATGCAGAAGCCGGTTTGGATCCGACTTTTGTTAACGGTGGGTTGGTGAAGGCGGCGGGGACTCATGCGCGCTTGGGCTCCAGCCGTTACCTGATTGCCGAAGCCGATGAGAGCGATGCATCGTTCCTGCATCTGCAACCGATGGTAGCGATTGTCACCAATATCGAAGCCGACCATATGGATACCTACCATGGCGATTTCGAAAACCTGAAGCAGACGTTTATCACTTTCCTGCACAACTTGCCGTTCTATGGCCGTGCGGTGATGTGTATTGATGATCCGGTGGTGCGTGAATTGCTGCCGCGCGTGGGCCGCCATATTACCACTTACGGCTTCAGTGAAGATGCCGATGTGCGCGTAGAGAGCTATCGCCAGATCGGCCATCAGGGGCACTTTACCCTGAGCCGCCAGGACAAGCCGTTGCTGACGGTGACTCTGAACGCACCGGGCCGTCATAATGCGCTGAACGCCGCGGCGGCGGTTGCGGTAGCAACGGAAGAAGGTATCGCCGATGAAGCCATTCTGCGTGCGCTGGCTGGTTTTCAGGGAACGGGCCGTCGTTTTGATGTTCTTGGTGACTTCCCGTTGTCAGCCGTTAACGGTAAACCGGGCAGTGCGATGCTGGTAGACGATTATGGCCACCATCCGACCGAGGTGGACGCCACCATCAAGGCTGCGCGTGCAGGTTGGCCAAGCAAGCGTCTGGTGATGATTTTCCAGCCGCACCGTTTCACGCGTACCCGCGATCTGTACGATGATTTTGCCCATGTGTTATCGCAGGTGGATGTGCTGCTGATGCTGGATGTTTATCCGGCGGGTGAAGCGCCAATCCCAGGCGCCGACAGCCGTTCGCTGTGCCGCACTATCCGCAATCGTGGCAAGTTGGATCCGATCCTGATTGCCGATGCGGAAATCGTGCCGGAAACGCTGGCGCAATTGTTGCAGGGGGACGATCTGATTCTGGTGCAAGGAGCGGGCAACGTCGGTAAAATCGCGCGCAAATTGGCTGAGCTGAAGTTGCAGCCACAGAATAAAGAGGAGGGGTATCATGGCGGATAAAGTTGCCGTGTTGCTGGGTGGAACCTCCGCAGAACGAGAAGTGTCACTGCAATCCGGTGCCGCAGTGCTGGCCGGGTTGAGAGAAGCCGGTATTGATGCTCATCCTATCGATACCCGCGATTTCCCAGTGACTCAATTGAAAGAACAAGGGTTTAACAAGGTCTTTATCGCGCTGCACGGGCGCGGCGGTGAAGATGGCACTTTGCAGGGCCTGTTGGAGTTTTTGCAATTACCTTATACCGGCAGCGGTGTAATGGCATCGGCACTGACCATGGACAAGTGGCGCACCAAGCTGGTGTGGCAATCTATGGGTTTACCTATTGCCCCTTATGTGGCGTTGTGCCGCCAGCAGTATTTTGGTAGCGAACGGGATAGCCTGCTGGCCGCCGTGGCAGCGTTGGGTTTACCGTTGATCGTCAAGCCGAGCCGCGAAGGCTCCAGCGTCGGGATGAGTAAGGTCACCGAGAGCAGCGCTCTTGAAAGCGCGTTGGCAGAGGCTTTCCGCCATGACGACGACGTGTTGGTGGAGAAATGGTTGAGCGGCCCCGAATATACCGTGGCGATCCTCGGTGATCAGGTGTTGCCTTCCATCCGCATTCAGCCCGCTGGAGTGTTCTACGACTATCAGGCCAAATATATTGCCGACGACACGCAATATTTCTGCCCGAGCGGCCTGAACGCGCAGCAGGAAGCCGATATGGCTGCGCTTGCACTGCGCGCCTATCGTGGGCTGGATTGCAACGGTTGGGGGCGTGTTGACGTGATGCAGGACAGCGATGGCGGTTTTTATCTGCTGGAGGTGAATACCTCGCCAGGTATGACCAGCCACAGTCTGGTGCCGATGGCGGCGCGTCAGTCAGGGCTAACGTTCTCGCAGTTGGTCGCGGCAATTCTGGCACTGGCTGACTGAGATGTCGCAAGCGGCCCTGAATACGCGCGATCGCGAGGTGGATAACGGCCCGCGCCGCAGCAATGGAACTCAACTGGCAGGCATGATTTTCCTGCTGATGGTGTTGGGAACCATTTTGTGGGGAGGCTGGGCGGTGATTGGCTGGATGAAAGATGCCAGCCGCCTGCCGCTCTCGAAGCTGGTGGTGACCGGTGAACGCCATTACACCACCAACGACGATATTCGTCAGGCGATCCTGGCACTGGGAGCACCCGGCACCTTTATGACGCAGGATGTGGACATCATCCAGCAGCAGATTGAACGCCTGCCGTGGATCAAGCAGGCCAGCGTGCGTAAACAGTGGCCGGATGAGCTGAAGATCCATCTGGTGGAGTATGTCCCGGTGGCGCATTGGAATGATTTGCACATGGTTGATGCTGAAGGGAAGTCGTTCAGCGTACCAACAGAACGCTTAGGCAAACAGAAATTGCCGTTGCTCTATGGCCCAGAGGGCAGCGAGCAGGATGTTCTGGAAGGTTACCGCGCGATGAACAGCATGTTAGTGGCCAATAAGTTTACATTGAAGATGGCGGCGATGACTGCCCGCCATTCATGGCAGTTGGCTTTGGATAACGATGTTCGGCTGGAGCTGGGACGTGACGATCGCATGGGGCGTTTGCAACGCTTTATCGGGCTTTATCCGGTATTGCAGCAGCAGGCGCAAGCGGAAAATAAGCGTGTCAGCTATGTCGATTTACGTTACGACACTGGTGCTTCGGTAGGTTGGACTCAGGCGTTTATCGACCCGCAGGCGGGTGTACAGGCAGCAGGCGATCGGCCAAACAGTAATCAGCAACAGAATCAGGCACAGGCAAAACAACAATGATCAAGTCGACGGACAGAAAACTGGTAGTTGGACTGGAGATCGGAACTGCAAAAGTTTCCGCATTGGTAGGGGAAGTTCTGCCCGATGGCATGGTCAATATTATCGGGGTGGGCAGTTGCCCCTCTCGCGGTATGGATAAGGGTGGTGTCAACGACCTGGAATCGGTAGTCAAATGCGTTCAACGTGCTATCGATCAGGCCGAACTGATGGCTGATTGTCAGATTTCTTCGGTTTATCTGGCATTATCGGGTAAACATATTAGTTGTCAGAACGAAATAGGGATGGTTCCTATTTCAGAAGAGGAAGTGACTCAGGAAGATGTAGAGAATGTGGTGCATACCGCCAAGTCGGTACGCGTACGCGATGAACACCGCATCCTGCATGTGATTCCTCAGGAATATGCCATTGATTATCAGGAAGGCATCAAAAACCCGGTGGGGTTATCCGGCGTGCGTATGCAGGCCAAGGTGCATCTGATCACCTGCCATAACGATATGGCAAAGAATATTGTCAAAGCGGTGGAACGCTGTGGTCTGAAAGTGGATCAACTGATTTTCGCCGGTCTGGCGGCCAGCTATGCGGTGCTGACCGAAGATGAGCGAGAGCTCGGCGTTTGTGTGGTGGATATCGGCGGCGGTACCATGGATATCGCGGTGTATACCGGCGGGGCCCTGCGTCATACCAAAGTCATCCCTTATGCTGGGAACGTGGTCACCAGCGATATCGCCTATGCCTTTGGCACACCACCGGCAGACGCGGAAGCGATTAAAGTTCGACACGGCTGTGCGCTTGGGTCGATTGTCAGCAAGGATGAGAGTGTAGAGGTGCCGAGCGTTGGCGGGCGCCCGCCACGTAGTCTGCAAAGACAGACACTGGCTGAAGTGATTGAGCCACGCTACACCGAACTGTTGAATCTGGTTAACGATGAAATTTTGCAATTGCAGGAGCAACTGCGAAGCCAAGGGGTGAAGCATCATCTGGCAGCGGGTATTGTGCTGACCGGCGGTGCCGCTCAGATTGATGGCTTGGCAGCCTGTGCGCAACGGGTATTCCACACCCAGGTACGCATCGGTCAACCCTTGAACATCACGGGTCTGACGGATTACGCACAGGAGCCTTACTATTCCACTGCGGTAGGGCTGTTGCACTATGGAAAAGAATCTCACCTGAGCGGTGAGGCAGAAGTAGAAAAACGCGCCTCGGTGGGCAATTGGTTTAAACGTATCAATAGCTGGCTGAGAAAAGAGTTTTAATGTTTCAACAAAGAGATCATGCTGAATTAATCTTTTTATGATCTCGCAGCGACAGGCACAAAACGGAGAGAAACTATGTTTGAACCAATGGAACTAACCAATGACGCGGTGATTAAAGTCATCGGCGTCGGCGGTGGCGGTGGCAACGCCGTTGAACACATGGTGCGCGAGCGCATTGAAGGTGTTGAATTCTTTGCCGTTAACACAGACGCTCAAGCGTTACGTAAAACGGCAGTGGGCCAAACCATCCAAATTGGTAGCGGTATTACTAAAGGATTGGGGGCAGGCGCGAACCCGGAAGTGGGTCGTAATTCGGCGGAAGAAGACCGTGAAGCCCTGCGTGTAGCCCTGGAAGGTGCAGACATGGTCTTTATCGCAGCAGGCATGGGTGGCGGTACCGGCACCGGTGCTGCGCCCGTGGTGGCTGAAGTTGCCAAAGAACTGGGTATCCTGACCGTCGCCGTGGTGACCAAGCCTTTCAATTTTGAAGGCAAGAAGCGCATGGCATTTGCTGAGCAGGGTATCGCTGAGCTGTCCAAGCACGTGGACTCGCTGATCACTATCCCGAACGACAAGTTGCTGAAAGTTCTGGGTCGTGGCATTTCTCTGCTGGACGCGTTTGGCGCGGCTAACGATGTGCTGAAAGGCGCGGTGCAGGGGATTGCCGAACTGATCACCCGTCCGGGCCTGATGAACGTCGACTTCGCCGACGTGCGCACCGTAATGTCCGAAATGGGCTACGCGATGATGGGCTCTGGTGTAGCGAGCGGTGAAGACCGTGCGGAAGAAGCGGCGGAAATGGCGATCTCCAGCCCACTGCTGGAAGATATCGACCTGTCCGGCGCCCGTGGCGTTCTGGTCAACATCACCGCTGGCTTCGATCTGCGTTTGGATGAGTTCGAAACCGTGGGTAACACTATCCGTGCTTTCGCTTCTGACAACGCGACCGTGGTGATCGGGACTTCGCTGGATCCAGAAATGAATGATGAACTGCGTGTGACCGTGGTTGCTACCGGTATCGGTATGGACAAACGTCCTGAAATCACTCTGGTAACCAACAAACAGGCCAGCCAGCCAGTGATGGATCATCGTTACCAGCAGCATGGTATGTCGCCGCTGCCGCAGGACGTGAAACCTGCTGCTAAAGTGGTGAACGATCAGAGCACGCAACCGAATAAAGAGCCTGATTATCTGGATATTCCGGCCTTCTTGCGCAAGCAGGCAGACTAGGAATAAGCTGGAAGTTTGGAATCTCCGCTCTTTGTGCTAAACTGTCCCGCCAGCTTTGCTGTATGCTTGGCTGGTAGGATGGATAAACATTGCGAGATAAAACGATGATCAAACAAAGGACATTAAAACGTATTATTCAGGCGACTGGTGTCGGTTTGCATACCGGCAAAAAAGTCACGCTGATAATGCGCCCAGCGCCGGCTAATACCGGGGTCATCTATCGTCGCACTGACTTGAATCCACCGGTTGACTTCCCGGCTGATGCAAAATCCGTGCGTGATACCATGCTCTGTACTTGCCTGGTTAATGAGCATGACGTGCGTATTTCTACCGTTGAGCATCTCAATGCTGCCCTGGCGGGTTTAGGTATCGACAACATCATTATTGAAGTTGACGCTGCTGAAATCCCCATCATGGACGGTAGTGCCAGCCCGTTTGTTTTCCTGTTGCTGGATGCCGGCATCGAAGAGCTGAACTCAGCGAAGAAATTCCTGCGTTTGAAAGAGACAGTGCGCGTTGAAGATGGCGATAAGTGGGCAGAGTTGTCCCCACATAATGGGTTCCGTCTGGATTTCACTATCGACTTCAACCACCCGGCGATTGATGCCAGTACACAACGATATCGCCTTGATTTCTCGGCCGATTCGTTCGTGCGTCAAATCAGCCGTGCGCGTACTTTTGGCTTCATGCGTGATATCGAGTACCTGCAATCCCGTGGCTTGGCCCTGGGTGGCAGTTTCGATTGCGCGATTGTGGTAGATGACTATCGAGTTCTGAACGAAGACGGCCTGCGCTTCGAAGATGAATTCGTACGCCACAAAATGCTGGATGCCATCGGTGACCTGTTCATGTGCGGCCATAACATCATTGGCGCGTTTACCGCGTACAAATCGGGTCATGCGCTGAACAATAAACTGCTGCAGGCGGTTCTGGCGAAGCAGGAAGCTTGGGAATACGTAACATTCCAAGATGAAGAAGAAATGCCATTGGCATTCAAAGCTCCTTCTATGGTTTTGGCGTAAAACTCATACCGCTGATTATTTATCACGACTGGTAGCGTTGGCTCTCTCTCCTGCCAACGATGCCAGTCGTTCTAATATCTTCCGCAATTTTTCTGGGCTACGTGCCGCTAATCCTCGTAATTCATCCGCGCTTTCCTGGCTCAAGTGACGCAATGGTGCGCTTGGTTGCTTATTTTCTGTCGTTTGGGCCGCACTTTGCACCTGGTTGTTGCCTTTTGCCATCAAGGCTGGATTAATCCTGATGTCGATTGACGACAATGATGGTAGAATTTGGGCTCGTAGTGCGGATAGCAAGCTGGGTTGTTCATAGCGTAAGCGCATCATCCAACTGGCATTAGCGGTTTCCAGCACTAAAACACCCTGTCTGAAGTTAGCGACACGGCACCATGGGTGCAACTGAGCAGGCAACAGGCCTCTCACTGCACGGTTGAGTTTCAGTAGCGCCACGGCGCGTTGCTGAACGTTATGCAGCGGCCCTTTCTCTGCTGCAGATGCGTCGTCGAACAGGACATCTAATAATTGTGGACGGCTATCGCGCATAATGGGCTCCGGCGGATTATAAACTTGTGATCGGTATTCTAAATCGTTGGCGACAATTTGGCAGACGTTATTTCTGGCCCCATCTCCTGTTAGGGATGGTCGCGGCCACGCTTGGCGTACCCCAAAATCTGTCCGGCACGTCCGATCAAACCGCATTGCCGAGCACCTCATCCAGCCTTAACCGCCAGAATTCTGCCAGTAACGCCTTTAACAGCCTGGCGTTACTGCAGGAAGTGCATCGTCGTCCAACGTTTGGCGTTGATTACTGGCACCAGCATGCGCTTCGTACCGTCATTCGTCACCTCTCTTTTGCTCTTGCCCCGCAGGCAGTCTATGCGCGAGTGCAGGAAACGGAGAACGATGCCGTTGAACCCCCCTTGCAGGTGGCGCAATTGGCGTTGCTCTCCACGCTCAATGCGTTGCTGACGCATGAGCCGAAACCACCGACCATCATTCGTGATACTAATCATCCCGTTGTTCCTTCTTTGGCGCAGCATCAGGCCGGGCTGTGGCTCGCTCAGGTGCAGGGTATCCGCGCCGGGCCTAGCGTCTTCAGCTGATTCTTGCCCTTCGGGCAACAAAAACCAACGAAACAATAGCGAGTTGACGGCCGAGATCGCGTCGTCGCGTAAGAGATATTAAGAATCATGTTAAACAGATTATTGACCAAAGTTTTTGGCAGCAGCAACGATCGTACCCTGCGCCGTATGCGTAAATCAGTTGAGGCGATCAACCGTCTAGAACCGGACATGGAAAAACTGTCCGACAGCGAATTACAGGCCAAGACCAACGAATTCCGTGAGCGCCTGAAGAATGGCGAAGTATTGGAAAGCCTGATCCCAGAAGCGTTCGCCGTAGTGCGTGAAGCCAGTAAGCGTGTGTTTGGCATGCGTCACTTCGATGTGCAGTTGCTGGGTGGTATGGTGCTGAATGACCGTTGTATCGCCGAGATGCGTACCGGTGAAGGTAAAACCCTGACGGCGACCCTGCCTGCTTACCTGAATGCCCTGAGCGGCCGTGGTGTGCACGTGGTGACCGTCAACGACTATCTGGCACAGCGTGATGCCGAAAACAACCGTCCGCTGTTCGAATTCCTGGGCTTGAGCGTAGGCATTAACCTGCCGAATATGCCAGCACCGGCCAAGCGTGAGGCCTATGGCGCAGATATCACCTACGGTACCAACAACGAATACGGTTTTGACTACCTGCGCGACAACATGGCGTTCAGCCCGGAAGAGCGTGTGCAGCGCAAACTGCACTATGCGCTGGTGGATGAGGTTGACTCCATCCTGATCGATGAAGCGCGTACTCCGCTGATCATCTCCGGCCCGGCCGAAGACAGCTCAGAGATGTATATTCGCGTTAACAAGCTGATCCCACAACTGATCCGTCAGGAAAAAGAAGATTCCGATAGCTTCCAGGGCGAAGGCCACTTCTCGGTGGATGAGAAAGCGCGTCAGGTTCACCTGACAGAACGCGGGCTGATCCTGATCGAAGAGATGCTGATGGAAGCTGGCATCATGGAAGAAGGCGAATCACTGTACTCGCCAACCAACATCATGCTGATGCATCACGTTACCGCTGCGCTGCGTGCCCACGTGCTGTTCACCCGCGACGTTGATTACATCGTTAAAGACGGCGAAGTGATCATTGTTGATGAACACACCGGCCGTACCATGCAGGGCCGCCGCTGGTCTGATGGTTTGCATCAGGCGGTGGAAGCCAAAGAAGGCGTGGAAATTCAGAACGAAAACCAGACGCTGGCTTCGATTACTTTCCAGAACTACTTCCGTTTGTATGAGAAATTGGCCGGTATGACCGGTACTGCCGATACCGAAGCGTTTGAATTCAGCTCGATCTACAAGCTGGATACTATCGTGGTGCCGACTAACCGCCCAATGATCCGTAAAGATATGCCGGATCTGGTCTATATGACCGAAAAAGAGAAGATCGATGCGATCATTGAAGATATTCGTGAACGTACCACTAACGGTCAGCCGGTGCTGGTCGGTACGATCTCGATTGAAAAATCAGAAGTGGTTTCTCGTGAGCTGACGAAGGCGGGCATTGAGCACAAAGTGCTGAACGCCAAATTCCACGCCATGGAAGCCGACATTGTGGCCAATGCGGGCCAGACTGCGGCGGTGACTATCGCGACCAACATGGCTGGCCGTGGTACGGACATTGTGTTGGGCGGCAGCTGGCAGTCTGAAATCGCGCAGTTGGAAGAGCCGACCGAAGAGCAGATCGCGGCAATTAAAGAGGCGTGGCAAATTCGTCACGATGCGGTACTGGCTGCTGGTGGTTTGCATATTATCGGTACCGAGCGCCACGAATCACGCCGTATTGATAACCAGCTGCGTGGTCGTTCTGGTCGTCAGGGGGATGCTGGTTCTTCCCGCTTCTATCTGTCTATGGAAGATGCGCTGATGCGTATTTTCGCCTCGGATCGCGTATCCGGCATGATGCGTAAACTGGGTATGAAAGACGGCGAAGCCATTGAGCACCCATGGGTGACCAAAGCGATTGCTAACGCGCAGCGCAAGGTCGAAAGCCGTAACTTCGATATTCGTAAGCAACTGCTGGAATATGACGATGTGGCGAACGATCAACGTCGGGCGATCTACAGCCAGCGTAACGAACTGCTGGATGTGTCGGACGTGAGCGAAACCATTAACAGCATCCGTGAAGACGTCTTCAAAACCACCATTGATAGCTACATTCCGCCGCAGTCGCTGGAAGAAATGTGGGATGTTAAGGGGCTAGAAGAACGCCTGAAAAACGATTTCGATCTGGATATGCCGGTTGCTGAATGGCTGGACAAAGAGCCGCAACTGCACGAAGAAACATTGCGTGAACGTATTCTGGAGAAAGCGAAGGAAGATTACCTGCGCAAAGAAGACGTTGTCGGTGCTGAGATGATGCGTAACTTCGAGAAGGGCGTGATGCTGCAAACGCTGGACTCGCTGTGGAAAGAGCATCTGGCGGCCATGGATTACCTGCGCCAAGGGATCCACCTGCGCGGTTATGCGCAAAAAGATCCTAAGCAGGAATACAAACGCGAGTCCTTCAACATGTTTGGCACCATGCTGGAATCACTGAAGTATGAAGTGATCAGTGTACTGAGCAAGGTTCAGGTACGTATGCCGGAAGAGGTTGAGGCTCTGGAGTTGCAGCGTCGTGAAGAAGCCGCACGCCTGGCGCGTCAGCAACAGCTGAGCCATCAGGAAGAAAACTCGTTGGCCATGGAGGATCCGAACGCACCAGAGATCGCTGAGCGCAAAGTGGGCCGTAACGATCCTTGCCCATGTGGTTCCGGCAAGAAATACAAACAGTGTCATGGCCGCTTGCAAAAGTAAGCGGGCAGTAGCGAGTCACTAAACATAGGGGTTCAGCTTGCTGAACCTCTTTTTTATACGCCAAGAGCGGGAGAATGCGATGAAGCACCTGAACATCGCCGTAGGTATTATTCGTAACCCTCAGCAGGAAATTTTTATCACGCGCCGTGCTGCCGACTCGCATATGGCGGGTTTTTGGGAGTTCCCCGGTGGCAAGATTGAGCTGGGGGAAACACCGGAACGGGCATTACGTCGTGAATTGCTGGAAGAAACCGGGATTGATGCACATCAGGTAGCGTTGCTGGAAGTGTTGGAGCATCGTTTCACCGATCGGATCGTAACGCTGAATTTCTATTTGGTGGAAGGTTGGACGGGTGAACCTTATGGTCGCGAAGGTCAGCCGATGCGCTGGGTTAAGCAAGCTAATTTGCGTGAGGACGAATTCCCAGAAGCCAACGCCAGTATTATCAATCTATTGATTGCGCAGGCCAGTGCAGCACAATGATTTTTCGGCCTGGTAATACCAGGCCGCTATTATGGCAGACGCTTAACGCTCGTCTTCCTCACTCCAGTCTTCCGTATCAGATAGATCGCCGCGACTTGGAATGCGTTTTTCTTCATCGGCCCATTCGCCGAGATCGATCAGTTGGCAACGCTTGCAGCAGAATGGGCGATAAGGGCTGACTTCTCCCCAAACCACACCTTTGCCGCAGGTTGGGCACTTCACTACGGTCGTCATATTTTTTCTTACCTCCCTCAATAGGCGAAAGTTTTATTGCAGTGTCTTAACAGCAGGCCAGTTCAAAGTTCAAACGCTCTGGCACCATGCCGTTTTCGCTGTCTAGCGGTAGGAAGCGGATGGCATAACGCGTTTTGTGGCCGGAAATCTGTGGGTATAGCTGGTAAGCCAAATCAATATTTAAGCGTAACAGATCTGCTCCTTCCGCGTTGTCCTGAAAGAAACCGTTCAAACTAATTTGGTTACGAAATGCTCCGGCCTGACGCACCAGATCCAAGACCATGGTCAGTGCCTGATGCAGTGGTTCCAGCGTTTCTAGCCAGGCGGCAACGTCGGCATCACGTTCATATTGGGCAATGTGCATCCACATGTGCAGCGTCGGTAAATCAAAACTGCAACAGCCACCTGGAATACTCAGGCGCTGGCGTACCAGGCTGATCAGGCGATCTTCACGCAGTGCCTGACCCATACGCGGGGCAGACATTAATGACGTTGCCCGTGCTTTCAACTGACTGCGCAACTGATTGACCCGCGACATGTCTACGCCAGGGACTTCGGCCCATTGCAGCAGTTTTTGCTGTTGGCGTTCCAGCTCTTTTAAGAGTTCGGTACGGACTTCGCCCCGTTCCAAAACGTCCAACAGATCGGCGACGGTACGGAAAAAAGTCAGGGCAATGGCGGTTTCGCTTAATGCTCTTTGACCATGCAGTTGCTGCAGTAAAAACTCGATTCGCAGCCAGGTACGCATTTTTTCATTTAACGGGTGTTCAAAGAGAACGGTTAGGGAAGCGTCACTCATTCAGTGTAATCCTGTCGGGTCGCTGGCATTGCCAGCTCAAGATAGCGTTGATGCAGTGCGGCTACGCAAGGCTCAATTCCCTGAGCTGTGCCGCTATTGTCAATAACGTCGTCGGCAACCGCCAAGCGCTGTTCACGCGTGGCCTGTGCAGACAAAATGTCCTGTGCCTGTTGGCGGCTGATACCGTCACGGGCGATAGTTCTGGCGAGCTGCGTCTCTGGATCAACATCAACAACTAAAACGCGATCGGCACGATCCTGCAGATGGTTTTCCACCAGTAACGGCACTACCCAAAGTGCATAGGGGCCGTTGATGGTTGCCAATTGACGCCGGGTTTCCTGATGAATCAGCGGATGCAGTAGCTGGTTAAGCCAGGTTTTTTCGTCAGGACGACTGAAGATACGCTGGCGCAAGGCCGAACGGTTGAGTGAACCATCAGCCAGCAACATTTCATTACCAAAATGTGCAGCAATAGCCGCCAAGGCCGGGGTTTGTGGTTCAACAACCTGACGGGCAATCACGTCAGCATCAACGATGGCCACGCCGAGACGCGCAAAAGCGTCTGCAATGGTCGACTTGCCGCTGCCGATACCGCCTGTCAATGCAACAATGTAGGCCATGGTATGGGAAACATCCTGATATTCACAAAAAATAATAAACGAATCATAAAGCGATCGCGCAGAAGTGCAAGCTGGCGCGAATGGTTTGCCCTACATCACAGGATATCACTCCGCCAGAGGGGGAAAGGGGCGAATAAAGTGATGCAGGAATCACATTGCAGTGTCGTAGGTAAATTTATGGGATTGTAGCGTAAATAAAGGCGAAATCGCAGTCTTGCCGAGCGATTATTAGTGCGTATGATAGCGTCACTGGAACTGGCATTAATCTACCCGTCGCCTTTCAAGCCGCAGCGTTGTTGGCTGTGCTTGCCCACTCCAGTCACTTACTTGAGTAAGCTCCTGAGGATGGACAAGCTGGCCGCCTGGCTGCAACTTGAAATTCATAGGGTATAGGTTCGAATATTCCCCTGCGATCCGTCGCCAAAAACCAGGAAATTATTAGTCATGCGTATTGAAGAAGATTTGAAGTTGGGCTTTAAAGATGTGTTGATCCGCCCAAAGCGTTCCACGCTGAAAAGCCGCTCAGAAGTTGAACTGGAACGCCAGTTTACCTTCAAACATTCAGGTTGGAACTGGTCCGGTGTGCCGATTATCGCCGCCAATATGGACACGGTTGGAACCTTCCGCATGGCTGAGGCTCTGGCATCTTTCAATATCCTCACTGCTGTCCATAAACACTACACCGTTGAACAATGGGCTGAGTTTGTGCAGCGCGTGCCGGAATCCACTCTGCGCCACGTGATGGTGTCTACTGGCACTTCTGAAGCTGACTTTGTGAAAATGAAGCAGATTCTGGCTTTATCCTCTGCGCTGAAATTTATCTGCATCGACGTAGCTAACGGCTACTCCGAGCACTTTGTTGCCTTCCTGCGAAAAGCGCGCGAAGCCTGCCCTAATCATGTGATTTGTGCGGGTAACGTGGTCACCGGTGAAATGGTAGAAGAACTGATCCTGTCGGGCGCGGATATTATCAAAGTGGGGATCGGCCCTGGCTCGGTCTGTACCACTCGTGTGAAAACTGGCGTGGGTTATCCGCAGCTTTCTGCCGTGATCGAGTGTGCCGATGCGGCACACGGCTTGGGTGGTCAGATTGTCAGTGACGGCGGTTGTTCTTCGCCAGGCGATGTTGCTAAAGCTTTCGGCGGTGGCGCAGACTTTGTGATGCTCGGCGGCATGCTGGCGGGCCACGATGAATGCGAAGGCACCATAGTGGAAGAAAACGGTGAAAAATTCATGCTGTTCTATGGCATGAGTTCTGAATCTGCGATGAAACGCCACGTAGGTGGTGTTGCCGGATACCGTGCGGCAGAAGGTAAAACCGTCAGGTTGCCACTGCGTGGTGAAGTTGAGTTTACCGTGCGCGATATTTTGGGTGGCCTGCGTTCTGCCTGTACTTATGTCGGTGCAGAGCGCTTGAAAGAGCTGACCAAGCGTACAACCTTTATCCGCGTTGCGGAGCAGGAAAATCGCGTTTTCGGCAGCAAATAAGCCCCAACAACCCTCTTTAAACCCGGTTAACGCCGGGTTTTTTATTTCTGCACTACCCCAGCACGTTCCCCAGTTGGAAAATGGGTAAATACATGGCGATGACTAACGCACCGACAATGCCGCCTACCACCATCATCAACATGGGTTCCAGCGTTTGCGCCAGCGTATCAGCCAGTTCGTGAGTCTGTTGTTCATGCCAGAGTGCCAGTTTCCCTAAAAGAGTATCCAGAGTGCCGGATTCCTCCCCAACCCGAACCAGTTGCTGACATAGGGAAGGGAACAGCACCTGGTGGGCTAAGGCACTGTGGAAAGGGTGCCCTTGCGCCAACTGTTGCTGAATAGTTTCCAGTGCCTGGCGATAAAACAAATTACCTACCGACAGCGTGGCGGCATGCAACCCTTCGACCAGCGTCAGACCAGCCTGTTGGGTCATGGTCAGTATGCGGAATATCTGGCTAAGACAGTTGCCTTTTATCAGCGAAGAAATCAGCGGAATGCGCAGCAGAGTCGCCTGTTCACGCTGCTGCCAATCAGGCAACGGATGCAGCCAGCGCAGATAAAATCCTATCAGTGACGCCAGGATCACCAGCAGATAAGGTCCAGAACCGATCAGCAGCGCAGAGAGATTCAGCAACCCTTGGGTAAACCAGGGGAGTGGCGCATTAAATGATTGGTATACCTTGGCAAACTCCGGCAGCACCATAACCAGCATCAGCATACTGACCAATATGGCCACCACGCAGATAAATAGCGGGTAGCGCAGGGCTTTCGCCACTTTTTTCTGTAGTTTTTGCTGGGCCTCCTGCTGCTGTGCCAACTGTAGGCAGCAGCGATCAAGATTGCCAGTCAACTCACCGATGGCAATCAGTTGGCGATAGATCAACGGGAACACGGCCTGCTGTTCGGTAATCACCTCGGAAAACGGTTGCCCCTGCGCCACTTTATTACTGATTTCTAATAACAGGCAACGCCAGGCCGCTGACTGATGTTCTTTTGCCAGCAGTTGTAAGCTGTTCACCAGCGGCAGCCCAGCCTGTAACAGCGTGGCCAATTGCCGGGTAAATTGGATCATCGGTTCACCGCGCCAGAGACGGGGTGCGATGCGTTTTCCAGCGCTGATTTGATAAGGTTGCAGCCCCTGCTCAAGCAATTGCTGATAGACCTGATTTTTATCATCGACCATCAATTCCCCTTGGCGGATCCCGCCGTGAGAATCGATAGCCTGCCATAGATACAGGCGGCGTGTTTTCATGTTATCGCCTCGCTGTCCGTTGCTAGGCCAACGACGCGATACACCTCTTCCAGAGAGGTCACTCCCTCTGCCGCTAGCGTTAAACCGGCTTGCAGCAGCGTGACTTGCCCCTGTTGTTGCGCGATGTTTGCCAGTTGAGTGGCCGAGGCGTTCTGCAACAGCGCGTTTTGCACCTCAGGCGTGATGGTCAGCAGTTCGTAGAGGCCAATGCGGCCGTAATAGCCACCAAAACAATGCTCACACCCTGTGGCATTCCAGGGGATCAAGGGTTCAGGCCAAAGATTTGCCGGGAAGATCACAGGCTCGCTTTGCGGATAACGGCAGTGCGAACATAAACGCCTTACCAACCGCTGAGCGATGATCAGCTTCAGGCAGGCCGCCAGCAGATAGCCAGGGATACCCATTTGGGTCAGGCGAGTCAGGGTTTCGCTGGTGGAGTTGGTATGCAAAGTAGAAAGCACCAAGTGCCCGGTTTGTGCCGCTTTTACGGCGATCTCGGCGGTTTCTCTATCGCGGATCTCGCCGATCATGATGACATCAGGATCCTGGCGCAGCAGCGCCCGCAGTACGCGAGCAAAATCGAGATCGGTTTTGCTGTTGATCTGGGTCTGGTTGATGCCAAACACTGGGATCTCGATGGGATCTTCCACGCTGCACAGATTGCTCTGTACATCATTCAACTGCCGCAGGCCGCTGTATAGCGTGACGGTTTTGCCACTGCCGGTGGGGCCGGTGACCAGTATCATGCCTTGCGGGTTGGCAAGGGCATTGGCATACAGCCCAAGCGCTTTCGAGCTCATGCCGAGCTGGTCGAGAGGCAGCTCCTGACGGTCGGTTTGCAAGATCCTCAACACCACTTTTTCGCCATACAGCGTCGGCAGAGTCGAAATGCGCATGGAGAAGCTGGCGTTGTCCAACTGCACGCTAAGTTGGCCATCCTGCGGCAGACGGCGCTCCGCGATATCCAACTGCCCCATGATTTTCAGCCTGGCGGTAATGCGCGCAGCGAGAGGGAACGGTGGAGAAATAATGGCCTGCAAAACGCCATCAATCCTTAGCCGGACGCGAAACGTCTGTTGGTAAGGTTCAAAGTGTACGTCAGAGGCTCGCCGCTGGATGGCGTTGCGCAGGGTCTGATTGATAAATTGCACCACTGGTGTATCACTGTCGTCGTTAAGCGAAGGTGCACTCTCTTCTAAAGCCTCTTGCGGTGGTGCGCTATCGGGTGATTGCCACTGATTCTGTGTCTGTTGCAGGCGAGCGAGAGGCCATTGTTCAACCACGATGCTTTTGCCTGCGGCAAAACGCAGCGCTTGCACCAGAGTGGGTGAGATCTCACCGTGCAGGGCGATCGTCAGTTGCTGTGGATCTTCGCTGAGTGCCAACGCCTGATAGCGGCGGCACAACGCGTGGATTTCATCGCTGATGCTCATTTCGGCTGCCCTCACTCAGCCGCATCATCAAAGCGGAAAACTTCCTGGCAGGTTTCCTGCAGGTTACTGTCATTGCTGCTGCATTGGCGCGTCCAGCGAATAAGGCCGGAAGGGTCTTGTACCGGTGTCAGCGTGGTGGTCAGCCCCTGTAAGCTTTGCGTACCGGTCAGGCTGATTACCCCTTGGTTGACCTCAATTTTACTCACATAGCGCGATGCCGCACCGGCGGGGATGCCTTTGCTGCCTGCGTTACAGCCGGTTGGGCTGCCGTTTTCCAGTGAGCAGAGTTCGACCGCCATCTTGTAAGGCGTCATGGCCTGCAACATGTCGGTCATAGCCGCTTTCTGGATATATCGCTGATAGGCGGGAATGCCGATAGCGCTCAGTATGGCGATAATGGCAATCACTACCATTAATTCGATCAGGGTAAAGCCGCGTTGTGTTTCCATCTGTTGTTTCCTCCCAATAAGCCTGGAGGCAACGTTAAAGCGCCGTGCGGCAGGTGGCGAGCGGGTGATTGCAATTGTGCGCAGGTTTTCCACCGCAAAGTGTTTGTGTTGCGGGCGGTTGAAAAATAATGCGTGGTGTTTCGCAAATCAGGAGGAGAAAACCGCCTCTCTACGGCAGCAAAGAGGCGGTTTATGAGAAAGGATTATTTAAAACGCATCGATAAATCGAGAGCGGTGACGTGCTTGGTTAACGCCCCTACCGAGATGTAATCCACGCCGGTTGCGGCGAACTCTTGCAGCGTTTGGGCGGTGACGTTACCGGAAACCTCAAGCTGCGTTTTCCCCTGCGCCAAGGCCACGGCATCGCGCATCATCTCAACGCTGAAATTATCCAGCATGACGATGTCAGCACCGGCATCCAGCGCTTGCTGTAGTTCGTCCAGTGATTCAACTTCTACCTCCACCGGAACGTCGGCGTGCAGCCAGAAGGCTTTCTCCACCGCGTTTTTAATCGACCCCGAGGCAATAATATGGTTTTCCTTGATCAGGAAAGCGTCGGACAGGCCCAGACGATGATTGCTGCCGCCGCCGCACAGAACGGCATATTTTAGCGCGGTACGCAGGCCAGGCAGCGTTTTACGCGTATCTAGCAGGCGGGTTTGCGTATCTTTAAGCAATTCAACGTAGTGGCTGACTGCGGTAGCAACACCGGAAAGCGTCTGGACAAAATTCAGCGCGGTACGTTCCCCGGTCAGCAAGATGCGCGCCGGGCCGCTCAGATGGCACAGGGGTTGGTTGGGTACCAACCGATCGCCGTCTTCCACCAGCCATTCTACTTTTACCTGATTGCCCAGTTGAATAAACACTTCACTCAACCAGCGGCGGCCACAGAAAATACCCGTTTCGCGGGTAATAATAGTGGCTTCAGCCTGTTTATCTGCCGGGAGTAACTGCGCCGTAATATCGCGCTCGGCATCCACTTCGCCACCCAGATCTTCTCTCAGCGCCTGGGCAACGGTGTAGGGAATATCACTTTCAATACGTTCAAGCAGCGCGGTACGGCGACTGTCGGCACTGTAGCGGCGTGTCGGCATAGAAAACTCCTGAATGGACAGTAGGTTTGTAAGCGATCATGCTACTCTGTTGCAGGATCAAGTACCACTGCGGAGAGAGGTCTGATGCCGTTGCAATGGGGTGGGAACGCCGGTGTGAAAGGTTGTCTGATATCTCTGGAAAATACGTTCAGCAAAGATAAACAAAGGAGAGGATTAGCTAATGACGCTGTTTACGCTGTTACTGGTTCTGGCGTGGGAACGTCTATTTAAACTGGGTGAGCACTGGCAATTGGATCATCGCCTTGAGGTGGTGTTTCAGCGCTCGCGTCGGGTTTCGCTTGCTCAGACGCTGGCCATGGTCATTATCTGGATGGCGGTGATAGGGGGCATTCTGTGGCTGGCTAAGGGGCTGTTTTTCGGCGTAGTGGTATTGCTGCTGTGGATCCTGATTGGGCTGTTGTGCGTGGGGGCGGGTATTAAGCGTAAGCATTATCGGGCCTATTTGAACGCTGCGCGTCAGGGGGATGAGCATGCCAGCGATCAGATGGCGGAAGAACTGGCATTGATCCATGGCCTCCCGGTTGACGGCAGCAAAGAAGAGCGGTTGCGCGGGCTGCAGAATGCGTTGCTGTGGATTAACTATCGCTATTATCTGGCTCCTCTGTTCTGGTTTGTGGTGTGCGGGCCCTATGGGCCGATTGCGCTGGCAGGTTATGCTTTTTTGCGCGCTTATCAAACCTGGCTGGCGCGGCACCAGACGCCGCTGGAACGTTCTCAGGCAGGTATCGATTTTCTGCTGCACTGGTTGGACTGGATCCCGGTTCGGCTGGCTGGGGTGGCGTATGCGCTACTCGGTCATGGTGAAAGAGCGTTGCCCGCATGGTTTGCATCGTTGGGCGATCGTTATACTTCGCAATATCAGGTGCTGACGCGTTTGGCACAGTTCTCTTTGGCACGCGATCCGCACAATGATCCGGTACAGACACCACGGGCAGCGGTAACGCTGGCGCGGAAGGTGACAATGATTATCCTGGTAGTGGTGGCGTTGCTGACGATCTACGGTACGCTGGTCTAAGCCGTCGTGCGAGGATAACGCGGGCGCAGAGTGCGCCCGCGAAGGTTTTTACAGCTTGGCGAAGCAGCGGCGAGCAGCGTCGATGGTGCGCTGAATGTCTTCATCGCTGTGCGCAACCGACATAAACCCGGCTTCGAATGCCGATGGTGCCAGATAAATTCCTTCATCCAGCATCAAGTGGAAGAAGCGCTTGAAGCGTTCAACATCACACTGCATCACGTCTTGGTAGCTGGTGACTGTGGCTGCATCGGTAAAGAACAGGCCGAACATACCGCCGACATGGTTGACGACAAACGGAATATTTTCAGCTTTTGCTGCTGTCAGCAGGCCCGTGGCGAGTTTGTCGGTCAACTCGGTCAGCGTCTGGTGGATGCCCACCTGTGAAACCTCGGTCAGGCAGGCGAAACCTGCGGCCATGGCAATCGGGTTGCCAGACAGCGTTCCCGCCTGATAGACCGGCCCGGTTGGTGCCAATGCGGCCATCACGTCACGACGGCCACCGAAAGCCCCGACCGGCATGCCACCGCCGATGATTTTGCCCAGGCAGGTCAGGTCGGGCACCACATTGTAATAACTCTGTGCTCCAGCCAGCGCGACGCGGAACCCGGTCATCACTTCGTCAATAATCAGCAGTGCACCATATTGGTCGCACAGGGCACGCAGGCCCGGCAGGAATTCCGGCAGTGGCGGTATGCAGTTCATGTTGCCTGCCACCGGCTCAACGATGATACAGGCGATTTCCGTTGGGTATTGTTCGAACGCGCTACGCACCGAATCGAGGTCGTTATAGGTACAGGTCAGGGTGTGCTTGGCGAAATCGGCCGGTACGCCCGGTGAGTTTGGCTGGCCCAAGGTCAGGGCACCTGAACCGGCTTTTACCAGCAGGCAGTCGGCATGGCCGTGGTAGCAGCCTTCGAACTTGATGATTTTGTCACGGTGGGTGTAGCCGCGTGCCAGACGAATGGCGCTCATGGTGGCTTCCGTACCGGAGTTGACCATGCGCACCATATCCATGGTCGGCACCAGTTCGGTCACCAACTGCGCCATTTTGACTTCCATTTCGGTTGGCGCACCAAAGCTCAGGCCGCGCTGTGCCGCTTCGATCACTGCATTGCGGATCGCCGGATGGTTATGCCCCAGCACCATCGGGCCCCAGGAACCGACATAATCGATATAGGCTTTGCCGTCGGCATCAAAAAGATAAGCACCATCAGCGCGTTCGATAAACAGCGGTGTGCCGCCGACACCGGTGAATGCACGCACCGGAGAGTTAACCCCGCCGGGGATTAACTGCTGCGCTTGGGCATACAGACTTTCGGACTTGCTGTGTAAGCTCATAAATCGGCTCCTGGATTTTCATTTGAAGGATTTGACCGCGCTATTCTAGAGGAGTGCGCTGCGTTATGAAACGGTCGCGGTCAGATACCTATTGATAGGGTAAACGCAGGTTGCTCAGTTTCTGGGCGGTAATCTATTGTATTCCTGGCTATTGGCCTGCACATTATGCCAACGGGCTTGGGTTATGGCAGAGAAAACAAGCAAATAAAATGCAACAAATGCGGTGAATACTTGAACGTAACACTCAGGTATTAGATAATCAAAGGCATTAATCAGGCTGCCATGGTAGTAATCTGATGTGGAACAATGTTGGGAGTAAAGAGTATGAGTGATGAAACAGCACTGCCCCTGCAATTTACCGAGGCAGCAGCAAGCAAGGTTAAGTTCCTGATTGCTGACGAAGAAAATCCAAACCTGAAGTTGCGGGTTTACATTACCGGTGGCGGTTGCAGCGGATTCCAATACGGCTTCACTTTTGATGACAAGATCAACGACGGTGACATGACCATTGAGAAACAGGGCGTTGCGCTGGTGGTTGATCCGATGAGCCTGCAATATCTGGTGGGTGGTTCGGTGGATTACACCGAAGGGCTGGAAGGGTCACGCTTTGTGGTGACTAACCCGAATGCTAAAACCACCTGCGGCTGTGGGTCTTCATTCAGTATCTGATCCCCTAGCTGTCAGAAAACCCGCCAACCTTAATGGTTCGCGGGTTTTTTTATTACTTTTCGAGGATAAAGGCGGGTAACTTCAGGTGCCAGCGAATGGCGGCCAGACGGATACCCAGCGTGATTGCCATACCCAGCATCATGGCCTGTTGCAACGGCATGCCGAAAGTGTAGAACGCGGTGGTATGCACGATCCCGCCAACAATACAGGCAGTGGCGTAGACCTCGGTGCGCAGGATCATCGGGATCTCACGAGCCAGTACGTCGCGGATAATCCCGCCGCCCACGCCGGTAATCACGCCCATACAGACGGCCACCAGCGGGCTGGTGCCAGCGGCCAGCGCTTTATTGACGCCAATGCCGACAAAGACCGCCAGCCCGACCGCATCCAGCACCGGCAGGATCCATTTCGGCAAGCGGCGCGGCTGGCGCACCAGCAGCAGCGTCAGCACGCAGGTGACCATCGCCACCACCAGATCGGTCGGGTCTTGCACCCAGAATACCGGCCCGTTAGCCAGAGCCATATCCCGAATGGTTCCTCCGCCCACTGCGGTTACCACGCCCAGCACCAGTACGCCGAACGGATCCATGCGCAATTTGCCAGCCAACAATACGCCGGAGATGGCAAACACTGCCGTACCGAGAATATCCAGCCAAAAAACCAGCATTACTTTATCTCCGCCAGTTGGTTACAGAGTTCCTGCGCCGCCAGCATAATGCGTGGCCCGGCACGGTTGAACCAGTCTTCATTCAGCGCAACGATCGGGACTGCCAACTGCGGAGCCCAGAAAGCCTTCACGCTGGCGATCTGCTTTTCGCCACCGGTAATGACGATCGCCTGCGGTTGGCGCGTCAGCACCTGTTCGCGGCTGATCTGCGGCCACGGCACGCGGCTGTCGGCAAAAATATTTTCCGCGCCGCACAGCGTAAGCACCTGGCTTTGCAATGTGGCTGCGGAAGCGGTGAACAAAGGCTGGGTGCCAAACTGCAACAACACGCGACGTGGTTGGTTATCGGCATATTGGGCCGTCAGCGCAGCCATTTGCTGGCGAATGTGCTCTGCGGCCTGATGCGCCTGCTCCGGATGCGGGCTGTATGGTGCCAACGCATCCAGCGACTTTGCGATGTCGTCGATATTTTTGGCATCAGCGTAGAAGATCGGGATGCCGAATGAGGCAAGCTGATCCAACAATCGCTGCGGATTACCCCCACGCCACGCTAGGATCAGATCTGGCTTCAGCGCCAGTATCCGCTCCAGATTGATGCCTTGCCAGGAAGCCACCTGTTCCAGCTTTTTTGCTTCCGGCGGATAATCCGAATAGGCGCTCACTGCCAGCAGAGTTTCGCCCATACCAGCAGCATAAGCGAGCTCCGTGGTGCTCGGTGCCAGGCTGATTACGCGCTGAGCCGCGCTGGCCGGCAGTGCGCAGCATAATGCCAGCAGCCATAACAGGGCCTTCACATTAACCGCGCTTGGCCAGAGTTTGCAGCATGGCGTTGACCATCAGTGACGACTGTTTGGCGGCCACCGTCAGGAATTCGTCGAAGCTCATGTGTGATTGCTGATCGGCCACGTCGGAAATCGCGCGTACCACCACGAAAGGCGTGCCGAACTGGTGGCAGACATGGCCCACGGCGGCGGCTTCCATTTCAACAGCGGCAACGGTCGGGAAGGTGGCGCGGATGCGTGCCAGCGGTTCAGCGCCGTTGATGAATGCATCGCCGCTGCAAATCAGGCCGCGCACGGCGTTCAGATCAAGCTGTTTGATGCAGTTTTCCGCCAGGGCGATCAGTTCATCGTTGGCAACAAAGGCGGGTGGGCAACCAGCCATCTGGCCCGGTTCATAACCAAAAGCGGTGACGTCAGCATCGTGATAACGCACTTCTTCAGAAATCACGATATCACCCACTTTCAGCGTTGACGCCAGGCCACCGGCGGAACCGGTGTTGATCACCACATCGGGCTGGCAATGTTCCAGCAGCAGCGTGGTGCCCAATGCCGCCGCGACTTTACCGATCCCCGATTTCAGCAGTGCGACATCAACCCCGCCGATCTGGCCGGTATAGATTTCACAGCCAGCACGTTGAATGGTCTGACGGTTTTCAATTTGCGCGCGCAGCAGGGTAACTTCTTCTTCCATTGCGCCGATGATGCCTACTTTCATAAATAACACTCGCTGATTGGGTGTGGAAATTGCGGCATAGTCTATCATGGCTCTGAGAGAATACCGTTGCATCTGCTGCCGGGAATTGTTATCACGGAGTGAATGCTCAACGTTGGGAGAAACAGATGTCCGGGATCGACTTTAAGCAGAAGATCAGCTTCCAGCGGCCATTCAGCAAGCCGATTGAAGCCGAAGAAGAGTACGACATCGTCCGGCAGTTTGAGAGCGATCGCGGGCGCATCGTCAATTCCGCGGCGATCCGCCGTTTGCAGCAAAAAACGCAGGTGTTCCCGCTGGAACGCAACGCCGCAGTGCGTAGCCGCTTGACCCATTCGATGGAAGTGCAGCAGGTGGGGCGGCATATTGCCAAAGAGATCCTCAACCGTTTCAAACAGGACCAGCGTATTGATACGCTCGGCCTGACCAAACTGCTCGATCCGTTTGAAAGCATCGTGGAAATGGCCTGCCTGATGCACGACATTGGCAATCCGCCTTTTGGTCATTTCGGTGAATCGGCGATTAACGACTGGTTCCGCCAGCGTCTCGATCCGGCCAACTGCGGCAGCGAGCCCAGCAGCCATGAACGCTGCCTGGTCGATGTGCTGCGCCTGCGTGACGGGGAGAGCGATCTGAACCGGCTGCGCAGCCGCATCCGTCAGGATCTCAGCCATTTCGAAGGCAATGCTCAAGCGATCCGGCTGGTGTATACCTTGCTGAAACTGAACCTGACCTATGCTCAGGTCGGCTGTATCCTGAAATATACCCGCCCGGCCTATTGGGCGAGCGACATCCCGGCCAGCCACAGTTACCTGATGAAAAAGCCGGGTTTTTATCTGGCGGAAGAAGCCTTTGTCGATCGTTTACGGCGTGAATTGAATATGGGGGAATTCGATCGCTTCCCTCTGACTTATATTATGGAAGCCGCTGATGATATTTCTTATTGCGTGGCCGATCTGGAAGATGCGGTGGAAAAAAACATTTTTACCGTCGAGCAATTGTATCAACATTTAACGCAGGAATGGGGTGAGGTTGCTCCTGGGGATCTGTTTGATAAAACCATCGCCAGTGCATTCCGTAAAATCGATCGCGGCGGTGCGCGCCGAAGTTCCGAAGATCAATTCTTTATGTACCTGCGGGTATTCACCGTGGCACGTTTGGTGCCGCATGCCGCCCAGCGCTTTATCGATAATCTGGACGCGGTTTTTCACGGCCACTTTAACGGCGCGCTGCTGGAAGATTCTGGCCCGGTGTATAAATTATTGGAAATCTTTAAAAACGTGGCCTTCAAGCATGTATTCAATCACCCAGAGGTGGAGCAGCTTGAATTGCAGGGCTACCGGGTGATCAGCGGCCTGCTGGATATCTATAGCCCCTTGCTGGCGATGTCGCTGGCGGATTTCAGCCAGTTGGTACGGGATGACAGCCACCGGGCATTCCCGATCGAAACGCGGTTGTTCCACAAGCTTTCCACCAAACATCGGTTGGCCTACATGGAAGCGGTAGAGGGCTTGCAGCATCTTTCTACCGAGCAACAGGCGATCAGAGAATATTATTTCCGCGCACGGTTATTGCAGGATTATATCAGCGGAATGACCGACCTTTATGCCTATGATGAATACCGTCGTTTAATGGCGGCAGAATAATGAACTCACTACGAAATGTCTTGTTTTTCAGTCGTCATGGCAAGCTCGACGTATTATTTCGAGTTTTGTAAAGACAGACAATATTTGTTTACTATTAGCCAGCGCTCAGGGCCGGAACTTCAGTGTTTTAATACGCTCTTAATAGGCACAAATTCGCAGTATTTCCTGAACGACTTTAAAGAGACACAAAGATGAAAAAAACCGTATTAGTTTTAAGCGCACTGGCATTCAGCATTGGTATGACTCTGGGGCCGGTAGCGATCGCTAACGCCGCAGAAACGGCATCTGCTTCCCCTAGCATGCAGCAATTGCCGAGTCTGGCCCCGATGCTGGAAAAGGTGATGCCTTCCGTGGTGAGCATCAACGTTGAAGGGACTACTCCGGTGAGCGCACAGCAGAGAATGCCGCAACAGTTCCAGCAGTTCTTTGGCGAAGACTCACCGTTCTGCCAGGATGGTTCGCCATTCCAAGGCTCACCGATGTGTCAGGGTGGCCAGGCGGGTCCTGGTGGCGCTCAAGGGCCCAAAGAAACCTTTAAGGCACTGGGTTCAGGTGTGATCATTGATGCCGCTAAAGGGTATGTGGTGACCAACAACCACGTAGTAGATAACGCCAGCAAGATCCAGGTGCAGTTGAGCGATGGCCGCCGCTTCGAAGCTAAAGTGATCGGCAAGGATCCGCGCTCCGATATCGCGCTGATCCAACTGAAAGAGGCCAAAAATCTGACGGCCATCAAGATGGCAGATTCCGAGCAATTGCGTGTGGGTGACTACACCGTGGCGATCGGTAACCCGTATGGCCTGGGGGAAACGGTGACTTCCGGTATCGTCTCTGCACTGGGGCGTAGCGGTTTGAATATCGAAAACTACGAGAACTTTATCCAGACTGACGCGGCGATTAACCGTGGTAACTCCGGCGGTGCGCTGGTGAACCTGAACGGTGAACTGATCGGTATCAACACTGCGATTCTGGCACCGGACGGTGGCAACATCGGTATCGGCTTTGCGATCCCAAGCAATATGGTGAAAAACCTGACGGCGCAAATGGTGGAATTCGGCCAGGTGAAACGCGGCGAACTGGGGATCATGGGGACGGAGCTGAACTCCGAACTGGCGCAGGCGATGAAGGTGGATGCCCAGCGTGGTGCGTTCATCAGCCAGGTGATGCCGAAGTCTTCCGCTGAGAAAGCCGGTATCAAGGCAGGTGATGTGATCGTAACCCTGAATGGTAAAGCGATTTCTAGCTTCGCTTCGTTCCGTGCAGAAATCGGTACTCTGCCAATTGGCACCAAAATGTCGTTGGGCCTGATCCGTGACGGCAAACCGTTGACGGTTGAACTGACGCTGGAACAAAGCAGCCAGGCGCAGGTTGAATCCGGCAATATCTATACCGGTATCGAAGGCGCTGAACTGAGCAACGGCACCAGCACCCATAAAGGGGTGAAAGTGGATAATGTTAAGGCTGGTAGTGCTGCGGCGCGCATTGGCCTGAAGAAAGGTGACCTGATCCTCGGTGTAAACCAGCAGCCGGTAGAGAACCTGGGTGAACTGCGTAAAATCCTCGACAGCAAACCTTCGGTACTGGCGCTGAACATTCAACGCGGTGACTCGACGCTGTATCTGCTGATGCAGTAAGATTTTCTCGTTACCGCACAGGGCACGCTACGGCGTGCCTTTTTGTATGCAGAAAACCCCCAGCTAGGCTGGGGGTTCAGTAAAGCTTTCAGCTTTGAGTCGGATCTTTTAATGGCCCAGTAATCCTTGTGGCCAGGCGGCAACAAAGCGTCCCCGGAAATAGACAAGCACCTGATAGGGGGAGCGGATACCCGATGGATGACAAAAATGCCAACACCTTGCTCAACGTCTTGGGGGGATAAGGACAAAGGTAACGGTAATATGCGCTAATGAAGATATGTGTATGGAACGATGTGAGGGAGAATAGTGCCACCTTTACATTGATGCAGCCCGTTTACGGGCAGTAAGTAACAGAAGTTATGCAAATGTGAGGTAGTAATGCGCCTGTTAGGGCGCGGCAGGTAAGAGAGCCTTATAGGCGCATATGAAAAACCTCCGGCTATGCCGGAGGATATTTATTTATGCGGCTAAATTGTGAGTCGCAGCACAATTAACATCATGTTTAAACCGTATTCGTGCATATGCACAATGTTCAGGGGCAGGTGCCCCGGTATGCTGGCTGCCTGTGTAATATCCGATAGGGACAAGACGCAATGGCGGAATATCATCTCGATGCCACACTAGCCAAGGAAATTGTCACTCGTACCATGCAAATCATTGACAGCAACGTCAATGTGATGGATACCCGTGGCCGCATTATCGGCAGCGGCGATCATGAACGCTTGGGGGAGCTGCATGAAGGGGCATTATTGGTGCTATCACAGGCCAGAGTGGTGGATATTGACGATGCCGTTGCCCGCCATTTGCACGGTGTTCGCCCTGGTATCAACTTGCCATTGCGTATCAACGGTAAAATTGTTGGGGTTATCGGCCTGACCGGTAATCCGGCACAGCTGCGCCAGTTCGGTGAGCTGGTCTGCATGACCGCAGAGATGATGCTGGAGCAGGCACGCCTGATGAGCATACTGGCGCAGGACAGCCGCTTTCGCGAAGAGCTGGTGCTCAACCTGATCCGCACCGAGGAACTGTCACCCGCCCTGATGGAATGGGCGCACCGATTGGGAATTGGTCCTGACCAACCTCGCGTTGCGGCGGTCGTCGAGGTTGACAGTGGTCAACTGGGGGTAGACAGCGCCATGGCCGAATTACAGCAGCTACAGGCTTTGCTGACGATGCCGGAGCGTGACAATCTGATTGCCATCGTTTCCCTCAGCGAGATGGTGGTACTTAAGCCAGCGTTGAATAACCATGGGCAATGGGATGCGGAAAATCATCGGCGGCGGGTAGAAAACCTGCTGTCACGTATGAATGAAAGTAGCCGTTTGCGCGTGCGTATTGCGCTGGGTAACTATTTCAGTGGCCCAGGCAGTCTAGTGCGCTCTTACCGCACGGCGCGTACCACCATGGCGGTTGGCAAGCAGCGCATGCCGGGCCAACGGGCTTATTACTATCAGGATCTGATGTTGCCAGTGCTGTTGGGCAGCCTGCGCAGCGGTTGGCAGGCTGATGAATTGGCACGGCCACTGGAACGTCTGAAGGCCATGGACAGCAACGGTCTACTGTTGCGTACCTTAAATGCCTGGTTCCTGAACAACGTGCAACCTATTGCCACCGCCAAGGCGCTCTATATCCACCGCAATACGCTGGAATATCGTTTGAACCGCATTTCAGAACTGACCGGGTTGAACCTGGCTAATTTTGATGCGCGTTTGCTGCTGTATGTCGGTTTACAACTGAATGATAACTGAGTGGTATCCCGCAGTTGACCGGCCACCAGCGGCGCTCAACTGCGGGGTATGGCTCAGGTCACCGGTGCGGGGTTAAATACCGCCAAGGCGTTGTACAGCCCCCATTGATCCGACCAAGTTTTCTTCCGCCCACTGGCGATCGCCAGAATAAGTTCAAACAGCTCCCAGCCCACCTGCTCAATGGTGGCTTCACCGGTGGCGATGGTGCCTGCGTTGATATCGATCAAGTCGTGCCAGCGTTCTGCCAGTGCGCTGCGCGTGGCCATCTTGATGACTGGCACGGCAGTCAAGCCGTAGGGGGTTCCCCGGCCGGTAGTGAACACTTGCACCGTGATGCCGGATGCCAACTGCTGGGTGCCACAAACAAAGTCGCTGGCAGGAGTGGCGGCATAAATCAGGCCGCGTTTAGTGGGGCGCTGGCCGGGGGACAACACTTCGACAATCGCACTGCTGCCGGATTTGGCGATCGAGCCCAGCGCTTTTTCCACCACGTTTGCCAGGCCGCCTTTTTTGTTGCCCGGAGAGGGGTTGGCACTGCGATCGGTTTGGCCACTGCTGAGGTAATCATCGTACCAGGCCATCTCCTCCAGTAAGCGCTTGCCAACCTGCTCATCGACCACCCGTGGCGTCAGCAGGTGAACCGCATCGCGTACCTCGGTCACTTCTGAGAACATCACGGTGGCACCACAACGCACCAGTAAGTCGGAGGCAAAGCCTACCGCCGGGTTGGCGGTGACCCCAGAAAACGCATCGCTGCCGCCGCATTGCATACCCACCACCAGTTCTGATGCGGGGACGGTTTCTCGTTGACGGCGGTTCAGCCGTTGCAGATGCTGTTCGGCGACGCGCAGGATATCGCTCACCATTGCCTGAAAACCGATATGCTTTTCATCCTGTAGGCGAACGATATGATTTTCATCCAGCGAGATCGGCTGCACATCTTCGGTGCCTAACAGCAGGCGTTCGGGCTGTAGTTTTTCGCAACCGAGGCCCACCACCATCACCTCGCCACCAAAGTTAGGGTTGAGCGCCAAGTTATGGATGGTGCGGATCGGCACCACCGCGGCGGGCGCATTGATGGCGACGCCGCAGCCGTAAAGGTGATTCAGGCCCACCACGCCGTCAACGTTCGGGTATTTCGCCAGCAGGTCGCGTTCAATGATTTTCACCACATAATCCACCACACCGGCTACGCAGTGTACGCTGGTGGTAATGCCCAGCAGGTTTTTGCTGCCAACGCTGCCATCAGCATTGCGGTAACCTTCGAAGGTATAGCCTTCCAAGGGGGGCAATGTCTGCGGCACCTGGTTAGCGAGCGGTAGGCTGGCCAGCTCGGGTGCAGGCGGTAGCGTCACCAGCGACTCGTCAATCCAACTGCCACGGAGGATATCTCGCTGAGCAAAACCGATCACCTCGCCGTAGCGCAGGATATCGCCACCTTCAGGGATATTCTGCAACGCTACTTTGTGCCCCTGCGGAATATGCTCCAATAACGTTAGCCCACAGGGGAATATTTCTCCTTTAGCCAATCCGTTATTATTGACCACAATAGCCACGTTATCCTGTGGGTGAACTTTTATATATAACGGTGTTTCTTTAATACGATTAACTTCGGACATTGAAACCTCACATACCCTAACCTGTTATCCCCATTATCTTGCAAGCCGCAACTTGAAAAGTATCGGGTTTATATTGTGCGCCGTAAGTCATAATCGAAAGTCTTGCTCGTGGAGAATTATAGCGTTCACCGGTCTGCCAGGCATTATGCAGATGACCTATATTCTGTGGTTTCTGAGCGCTATTCTTTGGCATTGGTCCAGTTGGCTGTGAGATGGCTCACGCCGCGGCGGGCGGTAGGTGATTCCGTGAGCCAGCCAACGTCATTTTGGGCGGATGCCATAAATTACCCCTGATATTGTCGGAATTATTAGGGTATTGCCCGATGAGTCTGCGTGGCCTGATCTCTATACTTTGATACCAGCAGGATTTATTGCGTTTAAAAATTGCCAGCGCCGGATTTATATTAATCGAATTGCTCAAACAGGCCGCAATTAATTAAACCATTTCGTTCTGAGAATCGTTCAGGATGAATATAGCTACGGCTATACCCAAAATAATTCGAGTTGCAGTCAACACATCTGCAACTTGAAGTATGACGGGTATATCATTCAGGAGAGCACCATGTCTACTATCAGCACTGAGGGCAGTGCAATAATAAAAAGAACTAATAAGCGTTATTGGATCGTGGTGATGTTGTTTATCGTCACCTCATTCAACTATGGCGATCGCGCCACGCTGTCTATTGCCGGTACTTCGATGGCCCAGGATATTGGCCTCGATCCGGTTGGGATGGGCTATATCTTCTCGGCGTTTTCCTGGGCTTATGTGATCGGGCAGATCCCCGGTGGCTGGCTGCTGGATCGCTTCGGTTCGAAACGGGTTTATTTCTGGAGCATCTTCATCTGGTCGCTGTTTACCTTATTGCAAGGCTTCGTTGATATCTTCAGCGGTTTTGGCATCGTGGTCGCGCTGTTTGCACTGCGTTTCCTGGTCGGCCTGGCGGAGGCGCCATCCTTCCCCGGCAACAGCCGGATTGTGGCTGCCTGGTTCCCCGCCCATGAGCGCGGCACTGCGGTAGCGATCTTCAACTCGGCACAATACTTTGCCACGGTGATCTTCGCGCCGATCATGGGCTGGTTAACGCATGCGGTGGGTTGGTCACACGTCTTCTTCTTTATGGGGGGATTGGGCATCATCCTGAGCTTTGTCTGGCTCAAAGTGCTGCACGATCCTAAAGATCACCCGAGCATCAATCAGGCCGAACTGGATTACATCGAAGCCGGTGGTGCCTTGATCAATATGGATCAGCAACAGAAAAAACAGCAGAAGGTCAAAGGTGAGAAGTGGTTCCAGATCAAGCAGCTATTGCAGTCACGCATGATGATTGGCGTGTATATCGGCCAATACTGCATCAACGCCATGACCTACTTTTTTATCACCTGGTTCCCGGTGTATCTGGTGCAGGCGCGTGGCATGTCGATCCTCAAGGCGGGTTTTGTCGCTTCGGTTCCGGCAATCTGCGGTTTTATCGGTGGAGTGCTCGGCGGCGTGATTTCCGATTACCTGATGCGCCGCACCCAGTCACTGACCTTCGCCCGTAAAACACCGATCGTGCTGGGCATGCTGTTGTCGATGTCGATGATTTTCTGCAACTACGTCGATACCGAATGGATGGTGGTGGGCATTATGGCCGCCGCGTTCTTCGGTAAAGGGCTGGGGGCTTTGGGCTGGGCCGTGATGGCCGATACCGCACCGAAAGAAATCAGCGGGTTGAGCGGGGGTCTGTTCAATATGTTCGGCAATATTTCCGGCATCGTTACACCGATCGCCATCGGATACATCATCGGCACTACCGGGTCGTTCAATGGTGCACTGGTGTATGTCGGCATTCATGCGCTCATGGCGGTGGCCAGCTACCTGTTTATTGTCGGTGATATCAAACGTATTGAATTGAAACCTATGACAAGGAGTGGACGATGAATACCGCACCAAAAATTACCTCCATGCAGGTTGTGCCGGTCGCTGGTCACGACAGTATGCTGCTTAATCTCAGTGGCGCCCATGCGCCGTTCTTTACCCGTAATATCGTGATCTTGCAGGATAACGCCGGTAACACCGGGTTGGGCGAAATTCCAGGGGGCGAGAAAATCCGTCAAACTCTGGAAGAGGCGCAATCGCTGGTGGTGGGTAAAACCCTCGGTGAATACAAGAACGTCATGAACGAGGTGCGTAACCGTTTTGCCGATCGCGATGCGACCGGGCGCGGCCTACAGACTTTCGACCTGCGTACCACGATTCATGTGGTCACCGGGATTGAGGCGGCGATGCTGGATCTGCTGGGCCAATTCCTCCATGTGCCAGTGGCCGCACTGTTGGGTGACGGGCAGCAGCGTGATTCGGTCGAGATGCTCGGCTATCTGTTCTATATCGGCGATCGTAATAAAACGCCGCTGCCTTACCAGAGCCAGCCCGCTGAGGCCTGCGACTGGTATCGCTTGCGCCATGAAGAGGCGCTGACGCCACAAAGTATTGTGCGCCTGGCGGAAGCGGCCTACGAGAAATATGGCTTCAACGATTTCAAGCTGAAAGGTGGCGTGCTGGCGGGCAGTGAAGAAGCGGAGGCGGTCACGGCGCTGGCGCAGCGCTTCCCTGAGGCGCGCATTACCCTTGATCCTAACGGTGCCTGGTCGCTGAAGGAAGCGATCGCGCTTGGCAAACAGCTGCGCCATGTGCTGGCTTACGCCGAAGATCCTTGCGGCGCAGAACAAGGGTTCTCCGGCCGGGAAGTGATGGCAGAATTCCGCCGCGCTACCGGGCTGCCGACGGCCACTAACATGATCGCCACCGATTGGCGGCAGATGGGCCACACGCTGCAATTGCAGTCGGTCGATATCCCGTTGGCCGATCCTCACTTCTGGACCATGCAGGGCTCGGTACGGGTGGCGCAGATGTGCCACGAGTTCGGCCTGACCTGGGGTTCACATTCTAATAACCACTTCGATATTTCTCTGGCGATGTTCACCCACGTGGCGGCAGCGGCACCGGGCAACATCGCGGCGATCGATACTCACTGGATCTGGCAGGAGGGCAACCAGCGCCTGACGCGGGAACCGTTGCAGATCGTCGGGGGCCGCGTGGCGGTTCCACAACGGCCGGGGCTGGGGATCGAACTGGATCAGGATCGGTTGATGCAGGGCCATGAGCTTTATAAAAAACATGGGCTGGGGGCGCGCGACGATGCGCAGGGTATGCAGTATCTGATCCCTAACTGGGTCTTTGATAACAAGCGTCCGTGCCTGGTTCGTTAATTATTTTTTGAGCAGAGGAAACTCCATGAATAGCTGCCATAACCGTTTTCGCCAGTCGCTGCTTGAGGGGGAAACCCTGATCGGCTGCTGGTCGGCACTCGCCAACCCGATCTCTACCGAAGTGTTGGGGCTGGCTGGTTTCGACTGGCTGGTGCTGGATGGCGAACATGCACCGAATGATATCGGCACGTTTGTGCCGCAACTGATGGCGCTGAAAGGTAGCCACAGCGCAGCGGTGGTGCGCCCGCCGTGCAACGAACCGATCATCATCAAGCGCTTGCTGGATATCGGTTTTTACAACTTCCTGATCCCGTTTGTGGAAAGCGCCGAACAGGCGCAACAGGCGGTAGCGTCAACCCGCTATCCACCCGCCGGTATTCGCGGTGTGTCGGTTGCGCACCGCAGTAACGGTTACGGTACCGTGCCGGATTATTTTGCTCAGATTAACAAGCAGATCGCCGTTCTGGTGCAGATCGAAAGCCAACTGGGGGTGGATAACCTGGATGCTATTGCCACAGTCCCAGGGGTTGACGGCATCTTTGTCGGGCCGGGGGATCTTTCTGCGGCGCTGGGCTATCTCGGCCAGCCGAATCACCCAGAAGTGCAGGCGGTGATCCGCCATATTTTCGAGCGCGCCAGTGCGCACGGTAAAGCCAGCGGCATTCTGGCTCCGGCTGAAGCCGATGCCCGCCGTTATCTGGAATGGGGAGCCCGCTTTGTGGCGGTTGGCAGCGATCTCGGCGTTTTCCGCAATGCCACGCAGGCATTGTGCGATCGTTTTAAACACAGCAGTAAATAGGGGGAGTTAAGATGAAAATCGGATTTATTGGCCTGGGGATCATGGGCAAACCTATGAGCAAAAACCTGCTGAAGGCAGGCTATTCACTGGTGGTGATGGATCGTAATACCGACGTGGTGGCCGAGTTGGTTGAATTGGGTGCTAATGTGGCCGCAACGCCGAAGGCGGTGGCAGCACAAAGCGATATCGTGATTACCATGCTGCCGAACTCACCGCAGGTGCGTGAAGTCGCCCTGGGGGAAAACGGCATTATTGAGGGGGCTAAAGCCGGCACCGTGCTGATCGACATGAGCTCCATTGCACCGCTGGCGAGCCGTGAAATCAGCGCCGCCCTGGCCGCCAAACAGATTGCCATGCTTGATGCTCCAGTGAGCGGTGGCGAGCCCAAGGCGATAGATGCCACGTTGTCGGTGATGGTAGGTGGTGACAAAGAGGTTTTCGATCGTTGTTTTGAAGTGATGAAAACCATGGCCGGTTCGGTGGTACATACGGGGGAGATTGGTGCCGGTAATGTGACCAAACTGGCGAACCAGGTGATCGTCGCGCTGAATATTGCGGCGATGTCAGAAGCACTGGTGCTGGCGACCAAAGCCGGGGTAAACCCGGATCTGGTATATCAGGCGATCCGCGGCGGGCTGGCGGGTAGCACGGTATTGGATGCCAAAGCACCGATGGTGATGGATCGCAATTTTAAACCGGGTTTCCGCATTGATTTGCACATTAAAGATCTGGCCAATGCGTTGGATACTTCTCATAGTGTGGGTGCCCAGTTGCCGTTAACCGCCGCGGTGATGGAAATGATGCAGGCACTGCGTGCCGATGGCCTTGGCAATGCCGATCACAGTGCACTGGCGTGCTATTACGAGAAATTGGCCAAGGCAGAGGTCACCCGATAAGGGTACCCGATGTCGCGCCCGTTAAATCCGATGGGGCTGGATGCTCAGCCCTTATCGATCGGTCGCTTGGGAGTTGATAGCTTATGAAAATAGTGATTGCGCCGGATTCATACAAAGAGAGCCTTTCTGCGTTTGAAGTCGCCTCGTGTATTGAGGCGGGATTTCGGGAAATTTTCCCGCAGGCCAGCTACCTGAAGCTGCCAATGGCGGACGGGGGCGAGGGAACGGTGGAGGTGATGGTCGCCGCTACCTCGGGCCGTAAGATTGACGTAGAAGTCACCGGGCCATTGGGTGAGAAGGTGATGGCTTTTTTCGGTTTATCCGGCGATGGTCAAAGCGCTTTTATCGAAATGGCGGCGGCCAGCGGGTTGGAGTTGGTGCCTGGGCAACGGCGTAACCCGCTGAAGACCACCTCTTACGGCACCGGTGAGCTGATTCGCTGTGCGCTGGATCAGGGCGTTCAGCATTGCATTATCGGCATCGGTGGTAGCGCCACCAACGACGGCGGTGCGGGAATGGTTCAGGCATTGGGTGCCCGATTGCTGGACAGCCAAGGTGAGGAGTTGGGTTTTGGTGGTGAAGCATTGGCTGGGTTGGCGAGCATTGATATCAGCGGGCTGGATCCGCGTATCCACCAGTGCAAATTTGAGATTGCCTGCGATGTTACCAATCCACTGACAGGTAAGAACGGCGCGTCAGCGATTTTTGGCCCGCAGAAAGGTGCCACGCCGCAGATGGTTGAACAACTGGATCGCGCTTTGCAGCATTACGCAAGCATGATCAAATACTGGTTGGATATTGACGTTGAGCAGGTCGCTGGGGCGGGGGCCGCAGGGGGAATGGGGGCGGCATTGCTGGCTTTTTGTCGGGCGGAACTGCGCCAAGGAATTGAGATTGTCACCGATGCTTTGGGGCTGGATGAACTGGTGCGTGATGCTACCTTGGTGATCACCGGTGAAGGGCGGATCGATAGCCAAAGCCTCAACGGCAAAGTCCCGATCGGTGTTGCCAGGGTGGCCAAGCGTTATCACAAGCCGGTGATTGGCATTGCCGGTAGCCTGAGTCCAGATGTCAGCGTGGTGCATCAGCACGGTTTGGACGCGGTGTTCAGCGTGCTACCCCGCATCTGCACGCTGGAAGAGGCATTGGCTAATGCCGGGGAAAACGTGCGCATGACGGCGCGCAATATTGCCGCAATCATCAAACTGGCCCAACAGTAAATCGTTGTGCCCCTTTCTAATCGAAAAGGGGCACAGCGCTATTCCAGATGGAACCGCGCTTCAGTAGTGACCAGCTCTATTTCATCCAACAATTCCAGCCATTCAGGTTCCAAATCGCGGCTGTTGGCACCCTGACGCAGTTGCTGCTCGAGGTAGTAGCACAGTTGCTTGAGGCGTGGCACACCACTGTAACTGCAACTGCCATGCAGTTTGTGGATCAGATCGAGAATATTGTCGTCTGATTCTCCTTCCAACAGCGCTCTTACCCGTTCACTGACCTCGGGCAGAAACTCCACCAGCATCTGGAGCAGATCGTTGGCTAAATCTTCTTTGTTAGCTGCTTGGCGCAGGGCCAACTGCCAGTCTAACGACAAGGGCTGTTCTGATACATTGCGCGGAGCCATCACCTCTTGCACGACTTCATGGGTGTGGTAACGGGCAAGCACCTGCGTCAACATGGCTTCATCGATCGGCTTGGCCAGGTAATCATCCATGCCCGCTTGCAACAGATACTCGCGTTCGCCGCTGATCGCATGAGCGGTGACTGCGACGATCGGCGTGGAGTTGTGATGCGGCATCTGGCGGATCAGTTCACCAGCACGGATGCCATCAATATTCGGCATCTGGATATCCATCAGGATCATATCCAGCACGTTATCGCGTGCCAGCGCAATCGCTTCTTCACCGCTGCCGCACAGCAGCGTATTTTCCACCTGTTCTGCCAGTAAGGTCCCAATCAGCTTCAGGTTAGCGGGGTTATCATCCACCGCCAACACCGTCAGTGGCAGAAGTTTACGTACCTGTGGTGCAACCAACGGATATTGGCTTTCCATACGCAGCAGTGGATACAGGCGATTGCTGGTGATCGGCTTTATCAGGCAACCGATCGCGCCGAGCTTTTTCATTTCTTCGGCATCGACCTGCGACTGGCTTGGCAGGGCGAGGATCACCCGGTTGGCGATTTTCAGCGCATCGTTTAGCTTGTTCCGATGCTGAGGGATGCTGTCACGATAGGGGATCGGGACGCCAACCAGCAGGAAGTCGTAGTCGTTTTTCGGCAGTTTCCCCAGCGTCGGCGAATGGGTAACGATCAGTTGAGTGACGCTCAGCATGTTCATCGTCGCCTGAGCGGCAGTCGGATTAGCTTCGATGTAAGCCAGCATTTTGCCACGTAAATCCGGCAGGCTTGGCGGTAGCGACAGCATGCCCTCATTAAGATCGAGCGTAATGTGGAACCAGAAGGTTGAACCCCGGTTTAACTGGCTGTAGAAGCAGATATCGCCGCCCATTTCCTTCACCAGCTTCTGGGTGATCACCAGGCCCAAGCCGGTGCCGCCATGACGGCGCGAAATGCTGGCGTCCGCCTGGCGGAATGCCTGAAACAGCTGCGATTGCTGGCGTTCAGAAATACCAATACCGGTATCGTGGATCTGCATTTCCAGCTCTACCTGCCGCTCCAATTGGTTACGTAGTTCGATGCGGATATCGATATTGCCGGTTTCGGTGAATTTGATGGCATTCCCCAGCAGATTGGTGATCACCTGTTGCAGGCGCAGCGAATCACCAATGACCTGCTCAGGCACATCGTTTTGCACATCCAGCGTCAGTTCCAGCCCTTTTTCGTGTGCGCTGGGGGCCAGCAACACGATCACTTCGTCCAGCGTTTCACGCAGCGCGAACGGGATATGCTCCAGCACCAGTTTACCGGCCTCCAGCTTGGAGAAGTCCAGCACGTCGTTGATGATGGTCAGCAGGTTATTGGCTGAACGCTCAATGGTTTGCAGATAATCGATCTGCGTGGCGCTTAACGTTGTTTTCAGCATCTGGCGGGTAAAGCCAATCACGCCGTTGAGTGGCGTACGCAACTCATGGGACATATTGGCCAGGAATTCAGACTTGATACGTGCGGCTTCCTGCGCACGTTTTTTTGCCAGATCCAGCTCGACGTTCTGGATCTCCATCTGCTCCAGCGTTTCGCGCAGATCGGAGGTGGCCTGATCGATGTTCTGCTGCATTTCCTCGTGATAGGCGGTCAGCGACATCGCCATGGAGTTAATGCCGTTTTTGAGCATATGCAGTTCGCCGAGCATAAAGCCTTCTACCCGGCTGTCGAGCTGGCCCCGGCGGATACGGTCGACGGTGTTGACCATATTGCGGATCGGGCCGGTCACGTCACGCATCAGGCGATAGGCGAACAGCACGGCAATACACATGCACAACAGCAACAGCATGCTGGAAACGAACACTTCTTTGTATTGCTGTAGCCGTACCGATTTCAGATCCAGTTCGATCGCCACATAGCCAAGCTTGCTGTCGGCATGTACTTCGTTCCCGGCTGTTTCGTCTGGATACGAGTTTTCTGACATGATCGGCGTACGCAGGATCAACGAATCACCGCGCCGGGTTAACATCAGTTCGGTGGGTAATGGCACATCTTTCGGCAACTGTAACTGGATATAATTGTGATGATAATTAGAGGTGACGAAGAGATTGTTCTGTGCGTCAAACACGGTGATCGCACGGACAATATCGGAATGGCGGCGGTGCAACAGGCTGACCAACTGCCTGACCGATTCACGGCTGCGGAACGTCATGCCATATTCGCTGGCTACCGCCAGGGGTTCGATGATGCTGGCACCAGAATCAACTAATTGTTCCTGCAGCTCGTTGTAGCGGTGAACCACAAAGAAAGTACTGAGCAACAGACCGATCAGTAATGTCGGTGCCAGGATCAGTATCATCATGCGCGCACGCAGGCTGTATTTGGTCATGGGATTCCAATGTGGGAGAATTGGGCTAATCCTAGCTTAGTGAACCAGCGCCTAATCGACAATTATGGTGCAATTCTACTCTCCCAAACGCCGCGTGACGACCCGGTAAAGAAAAGTCACGGTTTATTTGGTACCAGGTTGCGATCGGCTCGAAAAACTGTGCGGTGAAGCGCCGTATTATCAGCTTGACGGGCTACGCTTAGAGTTCAGTTTGCATGATTTTATTCAGGTTAATGCTGTGATAAATCGGCAAATAGTGGCTCAGACCCTTGAATGGTTAGAAATTGAGCCCCATGATCGCATACCGGACCTATTTTGCGGGATGGGTAATCGGTAGCAGGCATTGAAGGTGTTGCCACGCTGGTAGCGAATGGGCAATATAATGCGCATAAGAATTTGCTGAGTAATCTGTCGTTTTCCTATCAGAATCTGGGAAACGATGTTGCACGGCAGCCTTGGGCAGCTCAAGGGTTTGATAAAGTGATGTTGGATCCTGCCCGTGTTGGTGCGGCTGGAGTGATATCACAGAGTGTAAAACTGGCGCCAGAGCGGGTGGTTTATGTTTCCTGTAAGCCCACGATGCTGGCACGTGACAGTAAAGTGCTACTGGACGCCGGTTATCGTCTTGTCCGTGTGCGGATGTTGGATAGGTTTCCGCACGCGGGGCATCTTGAATCCATGGCGTTGGTGCTAAAAACGCCAGGAGTCGCTGCAAAGTAGGGAGAAGTTATGGTCGCGGTAAGAAGTGCACATCTGAATACGGCGGGTGAATTCGCTCTTGATGATTGGATTGCCAGCCTGGGGCTACCTAACCCGCAGTCATGTGAGCGATTAGCCGCAACCTGGCGTTACTGCGAGCAGCAGACTCAAAGCCATTCTGACGCCCCCTTGTTGCTGTGGCGCGGGGTGGAAATGGTGGAAATCCTCTCGACCCTCAGCATGGATAACGACAGCATGCGTGCCGCGCTGCTGTTCCCGCTGGTGGACGCCGGTATCGTGCCGGAAGACATCCTGACCGAAGCCTTTGGCTCCGGTATTACTTCGCTGGTGCACGGTGTGCGTGATATGGACGCCATTCGCCAGTTGAAAGCCACGCATAACGACTCGATGGGTTCCGAGCAGGTCGACAACGTGCGCCGCATGCTGCTGGCGATGGTGGAAGATTTCCGCTGTGTGGTGATCAAACTGGCGGAGCGGATTGCCCATCTGCGTGAAGTCAAAGACGCGCCGGAAGACGAACGCGTGCTGGCGGCCAAAGAGTGTTTCAACATCTATGCCCCGCTGGCCAACCGCCTCGGTATCGGCCAACTGAAATGGGAGCTGGAAGATTTCTGCTTCCGCTATCTGCACCCGGACGAATACAAACGTATTGCCAAATTGCTGCACGAACGCCGTATCGATCGTGAACATTTTATTGATGATTTCGTGGCTGAGTTGCACCAAGCGATGGTGGATGAAGGCATCAAGGCGGAAATCTATGGCCGCCCGAAACATATCTACAGCATCTGGCGCAAGATGCAGAAAAAGTCACTGGCGTTTGATGAATTGTTCGATGTGCGCGCGGTGCGCGTGGTGGTGGAACGCTTGCAGGATTGCTACGCGGCACTGGGCATCGTGCATACCCACTTCCGCCATCTGCCGGATGAGTTTGACGACTATGTCGCTAACCCGAAACCCAACGGCTATCAGTCGATTCATACCGTGGTGCTTGGGCCGCGCGGTAAAACGCTGGAAATCCAGATCCGTACCCGCCAGATGCACGAAGACGCTGAACTGGGCGTGGCCGCGCACTGGAAGTACAAGGAGGGCGCGGTAGTCACCGCACGTTCCGGCTACGAAGAGCGCATTGCCTGGCTGCGTAAGCTGATTGCCTGGCAGGAAGAGATGGCGGATTCGGGCGAAATGCTCGACGAAGTGCGCAGCCAGGTGTTCGACGATCGCGTCTACGTGTTTACCCCAAAAGGCGATGTGATCGATCTACCGGCGGGTTCAACGCCGCTCGATTTCGCTTACCATATTCACAGCGACGTCGGCCACCGCTGTATCGGTGCCAAAATTGGCGGCCGCATCGTGCCCTTTACCTATCAGTTGCAGATGGGCGATCAGATTGAAGTGATCACCCAGAAACAGCCGAATCCAAGCCGCGACTGGCTGAACCCGAACCTCGGTTATATCACCACCAGCCGTGGGCGCTCGAAGATCCACAACTGGTTCCGCAAGCAGGATCGTGACAAAAACATCCTGGCCGGGCGGCAGATGCTGGACAATGAGCTGGAACACCTCGGTATCAGCCTGAAAGAGGCCGAGAAGCTGCTGATCCCACGCTATAACGTCAATTCGCTGGATGAAGTGCTGGCGAGCATTGGCGGTGGGGATATCCGCCTGAATCAGATGGTGAATTTCCTGCAAGGCAAGCTCAACAAACCGAGCGCCGAAGAGCAGGATCGCCAGGCGCTGCGTCAGTTGACCCAGCAGAAAGCGCCATCCGCCGCGGCTGCCGCTCGTAACAAAGACAATGGTCGCGTGGTGGTGGAGGGCGTCGGCAATCTGATGCACCACATTGCGCGTTGCTGCCAGCCGATCCCGGGCGACGATATCATTGGCTTTATCACTCAGGGGCGGGGGATTTCGATCCACCGTGCGGATTGCGATCAACTGGCCGAGCTGCAATCTCATGCGCCGGAACGCATCGTTGACGCGGTGTGGGGCGAGAGCTATTCCAGCGGCTATTCGCTGGTGGTGCGCGTGGTAGCCAACGATCGCAGCGGCCTGCTGCGTGATATCACCACGATACTGGCCAACGAGAAGGTCAACGTGCTGGGCGTCGCCAGCAGGAGTGATACCAAAAAACAGTTGGCTACCATCGATATGGATATCGAGATCTACAACCAGCAGGTGCTGGGGCGCGTGTTAGCCAAACTTAACCAGTTGCCGGACGTAATTGACGCTAAGCGTCTACACGGTAAGTAATGTTCCTTTTTTCCTAAGGGCCCAGCTTGCTGGGCCTCAGACTGCTGACAAAGCCGGTTATTAGGGGGAGCGTGCCGAAGGGGTCGTAACGGCGTAAGCCGTCGGAGTGCCCCTCGGTGCGCTAGACCCGGGTATCTCGGGTTAGAAGGCGACGTTGTCATCAACTTCAGACCCAGCTTGCTGGGTCTTTGATTATTCAGAGATTTTTCTATGATCCAATCCACCCCGTTGCAACGCCTGCTGGCCATCATGAAAACCTTGCGCGATCCGCAGTCAGGCTGCCCGTGGGATCGCCAGCAGACCTTCGCGACTATCGCGCCTTACACGCTGGAAGAAACGTACGAAGTGCTGGATGCTATCGAGCGCCAGGATTATGCCGATCTGCGTGATGAACTGGGGGATCTGTTGTTCCAGGTGGTGTTTTATGCCCAGATGGGGCAGGAGCAAGGGCTGTTTGATTTCGACCAGATCTGCAACGCCATCAGCGACAAACTGGAGCGCCGCCATCCGCACATTTTCGGTGAAGCCGATGCCGCCGACAGCGCAGCGGTTTCCGCCCGTTGGGAGCAACTGAAGGCCGGTGAGCGTGCCGAGAAAGCGCTGCATTCGGCGCTAGACGATATCCCCAATGCTTTGCCCGCGCTGATGAAAGCACACAAAATCCAGAAACGCTGCGCGACGGTCGGCTTCGACTGGCATACGCTGGGCCCGGTGCTGGACAAGGTGTATGAAGAGATCGACGAAGTGATGCACGAAGCGCAGCAGGCGGTGGTGGATGAGCAGAAGCTGGAAGAAGAGATTGGCGATCTGCTGTTTGCCACGGTCAACCTTTCCCGCCATCTTGGCCATAAGGCAGAAAATGCCTTGCAGGCCGCCAACCGCAAGTTCGAACGCCGTTTCCGCCAGGTTGAAGAGATTGTGCAGCAGCGCGGTCTAAAGATGGAACAGGCCACGCTGGAACAGATGGAAGAAGCCTGGCAGCAAGTGAAACAACAGGAAAATTAATCTGAGTCTGGGGGCTCAACCGCATCACTTGTTTGATCGGCAACAAGGTTTGCTGACGCTGAAACGGTTAAGCTCGCCACCCTATCTTGCTGAATTGCGCGTTGTATGGCAGAAAAGTCAACAAACTGAATTGTAAGGCGTTTTATTACGGCAGAAGGCAGTTTACTGACAAATTTTTAAGCTAACCTGTTGTTTTAAAAAGGCAGAGAGAGTGAGGCTGGCTGACTAAACCTGGATGAACTCACGGCGGTGACAGAGATGATGGATGGCAAAACGATCGTTTGTAGGTCTAGAGAGGTTCGGGTATACTACTTTCCCGTCCTGGTTCTTCCATCGTCTTTAAACCTAAACTCTCAGGTTCAGCATGACAACTAATTATATTTTTGTGACCGGCGGGGTCGTCTCCTCTCTGGGTAAAGGCATTGCCGCAGCCTCTCTGGCGGCTATTCTTGAAGCCCGTGGCCTCAACGTTACCATCATGAAACTGGACCCGTACATCAACGTGGATCCGGGCACCATGAGCCCGATTCAGCATGGGGAAGTTTTCGTCACCGAAGACGGCGCAGAAACCGATCTGGATCTGGGTCACTACGAGCGTTTCATCCGCACCAAAATGACGCGTCGTAACAACTTCACCACCGGCCGTATCTACTCCGACGTTCTGCGTAAAGAACGCCGTGGCGACTATCTGGGCGCGACCGTACAGGTTATTCCGCACATCACCAATGCCATTAAAGAACGCATCATCGAAGGCGCTGAAGGCCACGATGTGGTGCTGGTGGAGATCGGCGGCACCGTGGGTGATATCGAATCCCTGCCGTTCCTGGAAGCGATTCGCCAGATGGCGGTTGAAGTGGGCCGTGAGCACACGCTGTACATGCACCTGACCCTGGTGCCGTACCTGGCGGCTGCCGGTGAAGTGAAAACCAAACCAACCCAGCATTCGGTCAAAGAGCTGCTCTCCATCGGTATTCAGCCGGATGTGTTGATCTGCCGTTCCGATCGCACCGTGCCTGCCAACGAGCGCGCAAAAATTGCTCTGTTCTGCAACGTGCCGGAAAAAGCGGTTATCTCGCTGAAAGATATTGATTCTATTTATAAAATTCCAGGCCTATTGAAATCCCAGGGGCTGGACGACTATATTTGCAAACGATTCAACCTCAATGCGCCGGAAGCCAACCTGAGCGAGTGGGAGCAGGTGGTTTACGAAGAAGCCAATCCGGGCGGCGAAGTGACCATCGGCATGGTCGGCAAATATGTCGAACTGCCCGATGCGTACAAGTCCGTCATTGAAGCGTTGAAGCACGGTGGTCTGAAAAATCGTCTGACCGTCAATATCAAGCTGATCGATTCGCAGGATGTTGAAACTCGCGGTGTGGAAGTCCTGAAAGGGCTGGACGCGATTTTGATCCCTGGCGGCTTTGGCTACCGTGGCGTGGAAGGTAAGGTGATGACCGCGCAGTACGCGCGTGAAAATAACATTCCTTATCTGGGTATCTGCCTGGGTATGCAGGTTGCGCTGATCGAGTTTGCCCGTAACGTCGCGGGCATGGCGAACGCCAACTCCACTGAATTTGTGCCAGACTGCAAGTACCCGGTGGTCGCATTAATCACCGAATGGCGTGACGAAGACGGTAACGTTGAAGTGCGCACCGAAGAAAGCGATTTGGGCGGCACGATGCGCGTTGGTGGGCAGCAATGCCATCTGACCGACAACAGCCTGGTGCGCCAGATGTACGGCGAGCCAACCATTGTTGAGCGCCATCGTCACCGTTATGAAGTTAACAACATGCTGTTGAAGCAGATCGAGGCCGCAGGTTTACGCGTTGCCGGTCGCTCTGCGGATAACAAGCTGGTTGAGATTATCGAGCTGCCTAACCATCCGTGGTTTGTTGCTTGCCAGTTCCACCCGGAGTTTACTTCGACGCCGCGTGATGGGCATCCGCTGTTCGCTGGTTTTGTCAAAGCGGCGGGTGAGTATCAGAAGCGTCAGGCGAAATAAGAGTTTTAGTAAGCAACGCGCGGCCAAAACCGCGCGTTGTTTGTCTGGAGTTTTAGTTTAACTTGTGACTTGAGGAAAACCCATATGTCCAAAATTGTGAAAGTCATCGGCCGTGAAATCATCGACTCACGCGGCAACCCAACTGTTGAAGCCGAAGTGCATCTGGAAGGCGGTTTCGTTGGTCTGGCTGCTGCGCCGTCAGGTGCTTCTACCGGTTCCCGTGAAGCTCTGGAACTGCGTGACGGTGACAAATCTCGTTTCCTGGGTAAAGGCGTACTGAAAGCCGTTGCGGCAGTCAATGGCCCAATTGCTCAGGCAGTACAGGGTAAAGATGCCAAAGACCAGGCTAACATCGACAAGATCATGATCGATCTGGACGGTACTGAGAACAAATCCCTGTTTGGCGCTAACGCCATCCTGGCGGTTTCTCTGGCCGCTGCCAAGGCTGCTGCTGCTTCCAAAGGCATGCCGCTGTATGAGCACATTGCTGAATTGAACGGCACCCCAGGCAAATTCTCTATGCCTCTGCCGATGATGAACATTATCAACGGCGGCGAACACGCAGACAATAACGTCGACATTCAGGAATTCATGATTCAGCCAGTTGGCGCGAAGACCCTGAAAGAAGCCGTGCGTATGGGTTCTGAAGTGTTCCATCACCTGGCAAAAGTGCTGAAGTCCAAAGGGATGAACACAGCGGTGGGTGACGAAGGTGGCTATGCGCCAAACCTGGGTTCTAACGCTGAAGCGCTGTCTGTGATCGCTGAAGCAGTGAAAGCGGCAGGCTATGAGCTGGGTAAAGACATTACCCTGGCGATGGACTGCGCAGCTTCTGAATTCTACAAAGACGGCAAATATGTGCTGGCTGGCGAAGGCAACAAAGCCTTCACCTCTGAAGAGTTCACTCACTTCCTGGAAGATCTGACCAAACAGTACCCAATCGTTTCTATCGAAGACGGTTTGGATGAATCTGACTGGGCTGGTTTTGCTTACCAGACCAAAGTGCTGGGCGACAAGATCCAACTGGTGGGTGACGATCTGTTCGTAACCAACACCAAGATCCTGAAAGAAGGCATCGATAAAGGCATTGCTAACTCTATCCTGATCAAATTCAACCAGATCGGTTCTCTGACCGAAACTCTGGCTGCGATCAAGATGGCCAAAGATGCAGGCTACACTGCTGTTATCTCTCACCGTTCAGGTGAAACCGAAGATGCTACCATCGCCGACCTGGCGGTAGGTACTGCAGCAGGTCAGATCAAAACCGGTTCTATGAGCCGTTCTGACCGCGTTGCTAAATACAACCAACTGATCCGTATCGAAGAAGCGCTGGGTAACCGCGCACCGTTCAATGGCCTGAAAGAAGTTAAAGGTCAGTAATCGTTATAACGGCTTCGTTTGCTTACGGGGAGTGTCATAAGACACTCCCCGTTTTTTATTGTGATTGACTCCCTCGCGCTGTGGCTGAAGCGAGTTACAGCATGGCGATCATTTTCAGCAGTTCTACGCGGTTGCGAATGCCGAATTTTTTACTCGCGTTGTTCAGATGGGAGTAGACTGTTTTCGGGTGCAGATGCAAGCGTTGCGCAATGTTACCAATGCTGGCATTACGCGCTATCTCACAGAGCACAATGATTTCACCAGGCGTAATTATCGTCGGTTTTTGGGTTCCCCACATGTGACCGTTGGCTACAGGTCTTTCTTGTTCGATCAAGAGCATGCACATTTCAAGCACCACATTTAACTTTTCTTTCTTATTCAGTATGGCATCTGGACGTGCGCGGGCGATCAACGCCAAGATTAAAGGCGATGCTTTGTCGATAAAGAATAGCGTCTTGATTTTAGGATGGTTCGTTCTTAGCTTCTCAAGAAAAAGAAGATACTCTTCAAAAAGATAAATCTGTTCGGGGAAACTCATTATTACCAGATTCGGTGGGGGTTCCTCCGATTGCAACAGGTTTGTGGAAGGGTATGATAAACAAAAAATATCTTGTGCCAGCAGTGCCTTCATTCCTAGTTGGCACAGTGGCGAGCGGTCAATATAAATAATGCCCACACTGATTCTCCTTTTTCAGCAAATTAACCGCACTGTTTCACAGTATCTATATAATGTCATGGTTTATTTTATTGGTAATTAATTGGCAGAGATAAAAAGGAAAAATCATTGATGATAAATGATCAATATTATGTATGGATAATGCGTTAATAGTGACGCAAATGTTTCCGTACGCTTCAGTTTTTGCAAGTAATTCCAACCAGATAACAAGATAGTGCTCAGCATATGTCATTGTTATAAAGTGTATTTATAAAAACACCTTCATTGAATGCTGTCTATGCTGTCATCAGGAGTGTTCGGTAAAAATACAGTATTTAATTCGGTTGTTGTGATGATGTAATATAATTATTTCTATAAAAAAAGTAGAGGGAACTATTTTTTAAGTAAATGCTTAATTCGGTCTAAGAAATGTGCCGGTAAAATAAGATAAGTCATGCTGGAGTTGATATTGCTTATCGAAGGCATTCGCTAAAATCTACGTGGTTTGCACACACAGATTAATCATATTCTTCAGTAGTAGTGAGAAGCGGCAAGAGAGCATGGGGGCAATATAAGGCTTGAAAAGCAGACTTAGTGCAATCCACCGAAGCGAACCACCCTAAGTCTGCTAAATCCATTCTTACAGGTTTTGTGCCGAGGCTACGGCGGATGGGTTTTTCTTACGCACCCACAGCCAGTAAGCCAGGGTAAGGAACGCCACCCAGACTAAGCCGACATACAGTGCAATACGGCTTGCTTCGAAATAACCCAACAGACCGATCACAAACAGCATAAATGCCGTTGCTATCGCCGGGGCCAGCGGCCACCAGGGTACCGGGAAACTCAGTTGGCTGACTTCTTCTTTGGTGAGCGTGCGGCGCATGGCGATCTGCGAAAGCAGGATCATCAGCCATACCCAAACGGTGGCAAAGGTAGCGATTGACGCAATGATCATGAAGATCTGTTTCGGGATGAAATAGTTGAGTACCACCGCCAGCAGCAACGCGATGGACATCACCAGCACCGTCATCCAGGGTACTCCGCTGGCAGTCAGCTTAGAGAAGCTTTTTGGTGCCTGGCCGTCATGAGCCATGCCGTACATCATGCGGCCTGCGCCAAAGATATCGCTGTTGATGGCGGAGATGGCAGCGGTGATTACCACGACGTTCAACACGTTGGCAGCGGAGCTGATCCCCAGATTGCTGAAGATTTCCACGAACGGGCTGCCTTTCTGGCCGATGCTGTTCCAAGGGTAGATCGCCATCAGCACCAGTAAGGTCAACACGTAGAATAACAGTATGCGTATTGGCACGGAGTTGATGGCTTTTGGCAGCACGGTGGCCGGATCTTTCGCTTCACTGGCGGTGATACCGATAATTTCAATACCGCCAAAGGCAAACATCACCACGGCCAGTGACGCTACTACGCCGCCAATGCCGTTTGGCATAAAACCGCCGTGTTGCCACAGGTTACTGAAGCCGGTGGCTTCTTGTGCTTGGCCGAAACCAAACATCATCACTGCCGCGCCGCCGATGATCATTGCCACAATGGCCACGACTTTCACCAGTGAAAGCCAGAACTCCATCTCACCGAATACTTTGACGCTGCACATGTTGAGCGCGCCAATAAACATAATGATGCTCAGTACCCAAACCCACTGTGCGACATCCGGGAACCACAGCCCCATATAGATACCAAAAGCCGTGACGTCGGCCAGGGCTACGATCACCATTTCAAAGGTGTAGGTCCAACCGGTGAGAAACCCCGCCAGTGGGCCAAGGTAGTGGCTGGCGTAGTGGCCGAAGGAGCCGGAAACCGGCTGATGAACCGCCATTTCCCCCAGCGCTCGCATCACCATAAACACCGCCGCTCCGCCGACCAGATAGGCCAGGAGGACGGCGGGGCCAGCCAGTTGAATGGCCCCTGCTGAACCGTAGAACAGCCCGGTGCCGATGGCGGAACCCAAGGCCATAAAGCGAATGTGCCGTGCGTTCAAACCGCGCCGGAGTTGAGTTTTTTCGTTACGCATGTTGCTTCCCCGTTTTAGAGTTGTTGTCGGACAGGCAGCACTGCCCACATCGGGGAAACGAGCCCGATGGGACAGAGTACGAACTTGTAGGATATATCCCTTTTGTCATGCAAACCGCAACGTTGCTAGCTGCGATTTGCAATCCAGAGGGTAGATTAAAGAAACGGCTACGCCTGGCTAGGCAACAGCGCCGCGGGTATCAGTGATGTCAGATGACCGGCCGCCAACAGCGCACTGGCGGCTTCGATATCGGGAGCGAAGAACCGATCCTTATCGTAGTAGCTGACATATTCACGCAGCAGGCGGCGCGCCTGTTCCAGACCTGCGGTGGTTTGCAGACCCTTACGCAGATCCAGCCCTTGGCAGGCCGCCAGCCACTCTACCGCCAGGATACCGCGCACGTTATCGGCCATTTCCCACAGGCGACGGCCAGCGGCTGGGGCCATAGAAACGTGGTCCTCCTGGTTGGCCGACGTCGGAATACTGTCGACGCTGGCCGGGTGTGCCAGTGCTTTGTTCTCGCTGGTCAAGGCTGCTGCGGTGACCTGTGCGATCATAAAGCCAGAGTTCACGCCGCCGTTATCCACCAAGAATGGCGGTAGCTGCGACATGTGTTTATCCATCATCAGAGAAATACGGCGCTCAGCGAGCGAACCGATTTCAGCGAACGCCAGTGCCAGATTGTCGGCAGCCATGGCCACCGGTTCAGCGTGGAAATTACCGCCGGACAGCACATCACCTTGGTCAGCAAACACCAGCGGGTTATCGGAAACCGCGTTAGCTTCGATCTCCAGTACTTCCGCCGCATTACGGATCTGCGTCAGGCATGCCCCCATCACCTGTGGCTGGCAGCGCAGGGAGTAGGGATCCTGCACTTTGTCACAGTTGTGGTGTGAGTCCGATACGCCGCTGCGTTCACCAAGCAGATGGCGGTACGCGCTGGCGGCATCGATCTGGCCACGTTGGCCGCGTACCTCATGAATCCGTGCGTCGAACGGGCTGCGGGAGCCCAAGGCTGCTTCTACCGTTAGGCTGCCGGTGACGGTCGCCGCCGCGTACAGATCTTCTGCATCAAACAGGCCGCGCAGGGCAAAGGCGGCAGAAACCTGTGTACCGTTCAGCAGTGCCAGCCCTTCTTTAGCCGCAAGCTGGATCGGCTTCAGGCCCGCTTTAGCCAGCGCGTCGACCGCTGGCAACCATTCGCCCTGATAACGGGCTTTGCCTTCACCCAGCAAGACCAGGCTCATGTGTGCCAGCGGTGCCAGATCGCCGGAAGCGCCAACGGAGCCCTTCAGCGGGATGTGTGGATAGACTTCGGCATTTACCAGAGCCATCAATGCCTGAATCACTTCCAGACGGATACCGGAAAAACCGCGCGACAGGCTGTTGATCTTCAGCACCATGATCAGGCGCACCAGATTGTCATCAGTCGGCGCGCCAACGCCAGCGGCGTGGGAAAGCACCAGGGAGCGCTGGAGGTTTTCCAGATCGTCACGGGCGATACGGCTTGAGGCCAGCAGGCCAAAACCGGTGTTGATGCCGTAAGTGGTGCGGTTTTCTTCCACAATGCGTTCTACACAGGCCACGCTTTGTTGGATCGCGCTATAAGCATGGTCGTCCAGAGCCAGTTTTACCGGGTGTTGATAAACCTGGCGCAGCTCGGCAAGCGTCAGTTTGCCTGGGCGAATAGTCAGCGCTTTCATGCTTTGTCTCCCTGAGTGGCCGCGATCATTGGCAGATTAAGGCCCTGCTCGCGTGCACAATCAATAGCAATATCATAGCCTGCGTCAGCATGACGCATCACGCCGGTGGCCGGATCGTTATGCAGCACGCGAGCAATACGCTCAGCGGCCTCGTCGGTGCCGTCACAGAGGATCACCATCCCGGAATGCTGCGAGAAGCCCATACCGACGCCGCCGCCGTGGTGCAGAGAAACCCAGGTCGCGCCGCTGGCGGTGTTAAGCAGGGCATTGAGCAACGGCCAGTCGGATACCGCATCGGAACCGTCTTTCATCGATTCGGTCTCGCGGTTCGGGCTGGATACTGAACCGGAGTCCAGATGGTCACGACCAATCACGATCGGTGCAGCGAGTTCGCCACGGCGAACCATCTCGTTGAACGCCAGCCCCAGCTTGGCGCGTTGGCCTAAACCGACCCAGCAGATACGTGCCGGTAAGCCCTGGAAGCTGATGCGCTCACGCGCCATGTCCAGCCAGCGATGCAGATGCTCATCGTCTGGGATTAGCTCTTTCACCATCGCATCGGTTTTGTAGATATCCTGCGGATCGCCAGACAGCGCCGCCCAGCGGAACGGGCCGATGCCGCGACAGAACAGTGGGCGGATGTAGGCTGGAACAAATCCTGGGAAATCAAAGGCATTGCTGACGCCCATCTCTTTTGCCATCTGACGGATGTTGTTGCCATAGTCAAAGGTCGGTACGCCCATTTTCTGGAAGGCCAGCATGGCTTCAACATGTTCGGCCATCGATTGCTTGGCCGCTTTGACCACCAGCGCGGGTTCGGTCTGCGCACGGCGGCGATACTCTTCCCAGCTCCAGCCTTTCGGCAGATAACCGTTCAGCGGATCGTGAGCGCTGGTCTGATCGGTAACCATATCCGGGCGCACGCCGCGTTTGACCAGTTCCGGCAGGATCTCTGCCGCGTTACCACACAGGGCGATGGAGATGGCTTTGCCTTCGGCGGTGTAGCGCTTGATGCGCGCCAGCGCGTCGTCCAGATCGGTAGCCTGCTCATCGACGTAGCGAGTTTTCAGGCGGAAATCGATACGGCTCTGCTGACACTCGATATTCAGTGAGCAGGCCCCGGCCAGCGTGGCGGCCAGTGGCTGTGCGCCGCCCATGCCACCCAAGCCTGCGGTTAATACCCAGCGGCCTTGCAGACTGCCGTTGTAATGCTGGCGGCCAGCTTCGACGAAGGTTTCATAGGTGCCTTGCACGATGCCTTGGCTGCCGATGTAGATCCAACTGCCGGCGGTCATCTGGCCATACATCGCCAAGCCTTTGGCATCCAGTTCGTTGAAGTGTTCCCAAGTCGCCCAATGAGGCACCAGGTTGGAGTTGGCGATCAGCACACGCGGGGCGTTGCTGTGGGTTTTGAATACGCCGACCGGTTTGCCGGACTGCACCAGCAGGGTTTCGTCGTCTTCCAGTTTTTTGAGGGTTTCAACAATCTTGTCGTAGCAATCCCAATCACGGGCAGCACGGCCGATACCGCCATACACCACCAGTTCGTGCGGGTTTTCCGCCACTTCAGGATCGAGGTTGTTCATCAGCATACGCAGGGGGGCTTCGGTCTGCCAACTTTTGGCATTTAGTTGAGTGCCGCGGGGCGCGCGTATATCGACGTTGCGAACTTTGTTATTTGCAGTCACAGCTATTTCCTCAAACAGTATCGGTACAAATTTTATGACGCAGCAGATCTCTCACCATGTCATAACAATGCGTCGGGATAATTAACATATACTTGTATGTACAATCATATGCAACACTGACCAGTCAGCGAGGAAAAAGCCATAATGAAAAGTAATTTCTTTTTTTAATCAATCGAGTATGTGGATTTTTAGCAGAAAAACCATGAATTAAGCCCGGCAGAATAGTGAGTTACTCTGCAAAAATGAATTAAAATAGCGTCATTTTTGAGCGTTAAATCACAATAAATTTACATACCCATTACAAGTTAGATGTATGGATAAGGACGTTATATTGGGAAGTCGTGGCCTACAGGCCTGGCTGTGGCGCATATCTCTAAATCTGCGATAATACGTTTTTACCCTGCCTGATTGAGAAAACAATGCAGTATCCGATTAACGAGATGTTCCAAACCTTGCAAGGGGAAGGCTATTTCACCGGCGTTCCGGCTATTTTTATTCGTCTGCAGGGCTGCCCGGTGGGGTGTAGCTGGTGCGATACCAAACACACCTGGGAAAAGGATGCCGATCGGGAAGTGGATATGCAGCGGATCCTGGTAAAAACCGCTGAAAGCGATGCCTGGGGCAGCGCCAGCGCCGTGCAATTACTCAAGGTGATCCAGCAGCAAGGTTATACCGCACGCCATATTGTGATCACCGGCGGTGAACCCTGTCTCTACGATCTGATCCCGCTGACCACGTTGTTTGAAAACAGTGGCTATGGCTGCCAGATAGAAACCAGTGGCACCCATGAAATCCTCTGCTCCCCCAATACCTGGGTGACGGTTTCACCAAAAGTAAACATGCGCGGTGGAATGAAAGTCTTGCCGCAAGCGCTGGCGCGTGCCGATGAGATCAAACACCCGGTCGGGCGTGAGCGTGATATTGAGGCACTGGATGAGTTACTGGCAACGCTGCACGATGAGAAGCGCCGTATCATCGCACTGCAACCGATCAGCCAGAAAGAAGAGGCGACGCGTTTGTGTATTGCAACCTGCATCGCCCGCAACTGGCGGCTTTCGATGCAAACCCATAAATATTTGAATATTGCCTAAGACTGGCCAGTTCCCTCTCCTTTGGGAAAAGGCTAGGGGGGATTAGCACTTGGCCAAAGCCCCTCACTCTGTGCCTTGCTCTTTCAGCCCTTATACACACAGCCTGCGGTACAGGTCTCTTTCACCATTACCGCCGTTAATTCCGGCAACCGTGGTTTGAGCTGTTGCCAGATCCAGGTGGCAAGTACTTCGCTGGTGGGATTTTCCAATCCTGGAATATCGTTGAGATAATGGTGATCCAGGCGTTGCCAAATCGGATCAAACGCCGCCTTCAGTTCGGCAAAATCCATTACCCAGCCGGTGTGCGCATCCACTTCACCGGTGACTTCCAAACGCACCATAAATGAATGCCCGTGCAGGCGGCCACATTTATGGCCCTCGGGAACGTGCGGCAAACGATGGGCGGCTTCAAACAGAAAATCTTTAAACAGCGTGGTTGCCATTATTTTGGCCTCATTGATTCAAAAAACGCCGCACAGTGTAGCGAAAAGTGGCTTTGCTTACCATTTATACCCTTCCATACCTTTAGTATTCCAACTACCGCAGCTCAGCAGCTTGGGCTTAACACTTTTTTTGTTTGGTCTGTGTGTTGCTTATCGGATGAGGTCGTCAACCATAAATGCGATTCATTCCATAATGACCGGAAAAAGTGTTTTACTTTCATGTGGATAAAAAATCGCTCTTAACGCTTTAACCGCTATCTCTTACCAGAAAAACAGCTTAGTCGTTTTGGTTATTAATTATTGCTATCCCTTATTTAATCGTTGCAATTGCGCTCGGTAACCTTACAAACTCTCCTGATCTTTTCAGGCAAGCAAACAGCGACCGACATTGGCTAAGCATAGGATATCCGTACTGCGATGACGACTCAGGCACCTCCAACATCTTTGCTCCCGCTGACACCCGAACAGTTGGCGCGCCTTCAGGCCGCAATTGGTGAGTATTCACCAACGCAACTGGCGTGGCTGTCCGGTTACTTCTGGGGAATGGTTAATCAGCAACCGGGAGCTGTCGCCAACGCGCCAGCTGTGCCTGCTGCCGCTGCGGCCAGCATTACCGTGATTTCTGCTTCCCAGACCGGCAATGCGCGCCGGCTGGCGGAACAGCTGCGTGACGATCTGCTGGCGGCCAAACTGAGCGTCACCTTGGTGAATGCTGGCGACTATAAGTTCAAGCAAATCGCTCAGGAGCGCCTGCTGGTGGTTGTGGCTTCTACCCAAGGGGAAGGCGAACCGGCGGAAGAAGCGGTCGCGCTGCACAAATTCCTGCATTCGAAAAAAGCGCCAAAGCTCACCGATACCGCCTTTGCCGTATTCGGTTTAGGCGACACCTCTTACGAGAACTTCTGCCAGTCCGGTAAAGATTTTGACGCCAAGCTGGCCGAGTTGGGCGCAGAGCGTTTGGTTGAACGCATCGATGCCGATGTGGAATATCAGGAACTGGCAAGCGCATGGCGCAAGCAGGTAGTTGAAGTGCTGAAGGGGCGTGCACCCGTAGAAAGCAGCGCGCCGAGCGTATTGGCGAGCGGTGCCGTCGATCAGCTCGACAGCAGTCCTTACAGCAAAGAACAGCCGTTGACCGCGCAACTGGCGGTGAAGCAACAGATCACCGGCCGTGGTTCAGATAAAGATGTGCGCCATATCGAGATTGATTTAGGTGATTCTGGTTTGCGTTACCAACCGGGAGATGCGCTGGGCGTCTGGTTCGATAACGATCCGGAATTGGTGAGCGAGTTGGTGCAGTTGTTGTGGCTGAAAGGCGACGAACCGGTTGAGCTCGAAGGTAAAACTTTGCCGCTGCGCGAGGCGTTGCGCAATCACTTCGAACTGACGCAGAACACCACGCCGATCGTAGAGAAATATGCCGCACTGTCGCGCGATGAAAAATTGATCGCCCTGCTGGCCGATAAAGCCAAGCTGCAGCACTACGCGCAGAATACGCCGATTGTTGATATGGTGCGTCAGGCTCCTGCGGATTTGAACGCCGAGCAGTTGCTCGGCCTGCTGCGCCCGTTGACGCCGCGTTTGTATTCAATCGCCTCCTCACAGGCGGAGAATGAAAACGAAGTGCATATCACCGTCGGCGTGGTGCGCTACGACATCGACGGCCGTGCCCGTGCGGGCGGTGCCTCCAGTTTCCTGGCGGATCGCCTGGAAGAAGAGGGCGATCTGCGGGTGTTTATCGAACATAACGACAACTTCCGTCTGCCCGCTAATCCAGAAACGCCGGTGATCATGATCGGCCCCGGCACCGGTATTGCGCCGTTCCGCGCCTTTATGCAGCAGCGTGAAGCCGATGGCGCAGCGGGGAAAAACTGGCTGTTCTTCGGCAACCCGCACTTTACCGAAGATTTCCTGTATCAGGTTGAATGGCAACGCTATGTGAAAGACGGATTATTGACCCGTATCGATCTGGCCTGGTCGCGCGATCAGCAGCATAAAGTCTACGTGCAGGACAAACTGCGTGAGCAGGGGGCAGAAGTCTGGCGCTGGATCCAGCAAGGCGCACATATTTATGTCTGTGGCGATGCTAACCGCATGGCGAAAGACGTTGAAAATACATTATTAGCACTGGTGGCCGAGCACGGTGGCATGGATACCGAGCAGGCAGATGAGTTTTTAAGTGAGCTGCGCCTTGAGCGCCGTTATCAGCGGGATGTGTACTGATGAGTGATAAACACCCTGGGCCTCTGGTTGTGGAAGGCAAATTGGCCGATGCCGAACGCTTGAAGAAAGAGAGTAACTTCCTGCGCGGCACCATTGCGGAAGATTTAAAAGACGGCCTGACCGGCGGCTTCAACGGCGACAACTTCCTGCTAATCCGTTTCCACGGCATGTACCAGCAGGACGACCGTGATATTCGCGCCGAACGTGCCGAGCAAAAGCTGGAGCCGCGCCACGCTATGATGCTGCGCTGCCGCCTGCCGGGGGGGATTATCACTCCGCAGCAGTGGTTGGGTATCGATAAATTTGCGCAGGAAAGCACCCTGTACGGCAGCATCCGTATTACCAACCGCCAGACGTTCCAGTTTCACGGCATCCTGAAAGGTAATGTTAAGCCGGTGCATCAGTTGCTGAACCGCCTGGGGCTGGACGCATTGGCAACCGCCAATGACGTCAACCGCAACGTGCTTTGTACGTCGAATCCGGTAGAGTCTGAGCTGCATCAGCAAGCCTACGAGTGGGCGAAGAAAATTTCTGAACACCTGCTGCCACGTACCCGTGCCTATGCCGAAGTGTGGCTGGATCAAGAAAAAGTCGCGACCACCGATGAAGAGCCGATCCTCGGGGCCACCTATCTGCCGCGCAAGTTTAAAACCACGGTCGTGATCCCGCCGCAAAACGATGTCGATCTGCACGCCAATGACATGAACTTTGTGGCGATCGCCAAAAACGGCAAGCTGGTTGGTTTTAACCTGTTGGTGGGCGGTGGCCTGTCGATCGAGCACGGTAACAAGAAAACCTATGCGCGCAAGGCGAGCGAATTCGGCTATATCCCGCTGGAGCATACGCTGGCGGTGGCTGAAGCGGTGGTCACCACCCAGCGTGATTGGGGCAACCGTACCGATCGTAAAAATGCCAAAACCAAATACACGCTGGAACGTGTTGGTGTGGACACCTTCCGCGCCGAAGTGGAAAAACGCGCGGGCATTACCTTCGAACCGGTGCGTCCGTATGAATTTACCGGCCGTGGCGATCGTATCGGCTGGGTAAAAGGCATTGATAAACAGTGGCACTTAACGCTGTTTATTGAGAATGGCCGTCTACTGGACTATCCGGGGCGCCCGCTGAAAACCGGCATGGCCGAGATCGCCAAGATCCACAAGGGCGATTTCCGCCTGACGGCTAACCAAAACCTGATTGTGGCCGGTGTCGCAGAGAGTGAGAAGGCGAAGATCGAAGCGTTGGCGCGCAAGCATGGCCTGATTGACGACACGGTCAGCGAGCAGCGCAAAAACTCGATGGCCTGCGTGTCTTATCCTACTTGCCCGTTGGCGATGGCCGAGGCCGAACGCTTCCTACCCGAGTTTGTCTCCAAGGTGGAAGGCATCATGCAGCAGCACGGCGTGGGTGATGAGCACATCGTGTTGCGTATCACCGGTTGCCCGAACGGCTGTGGCCGTGCACTGCTGGCGGAGATCGGTCTGGTGGGCAAAGCGATTGGCCGCTACAACCTGCATCTGGGCGGCAACCGCGAAGGCACGCGTATTCCACGCATGTACCGTGAGAATATTAATGAAGCCGACATTCTGCAGGAAATTGATCGACTAGTAGGCCGCTGGGCGCAAGAGCGCAATGCGGGCGAAGGCTTTGGCGATTTCACGATCCGCGCCGGGATTGTTCGGCCGGTGGTGGATTCAGCCCGGGACTTCTGGGATTAAAAACGCGACATTCGAGTCGGGTGTCTATATTCGCCCTCACCGAGAGTAAGAGGGAACTGTTTGAGCTCGCTGGTTCAATAGGAATCAGGAACTCATCAAGTGCACGGCCTTACTCCCTCTCCTTTTGGGAGAGGGCCGGGGTGAGGGGATTAATGAGCAGTATCAGGAGGCAAGCAACATGGCTGAACTCGATCTGGTAGCGCTGAATGCCTTGCCAAAATCAGGGCAGGCGCTGGCACTGGCGGTAGTCAATGGTCAGTTGGAACACTTTTCGGCGCAGGAGCGAGTCGCCTGGGCGCTGGAGCATTTGCCGGGTGAATTCGTGCTTTCTTCCAGCTTTGGTATTCAGGCGGCGGTCTGTCTGCATCTGGTCACCCGCATCAAGCCGGATATCCCGGTGATCCTGACCGATACCGGTTACCTGTTCCCAGAAACTTATCAGTTTATCGATCAACTGGCCGAAAAGCTGAAGCTGAATCTGCAAGTGTTCCGTGCCGAGCATTCACCGGCGTGGCAGGAAGCGCGTTACGGCAAACTGTGGGAGCAGGGCGTTGAGGGGATTGAGAAATACAATCAGCTCAACAAGGTTGAGCCGATGAACCGTGCGCTGGAAACGCTGGGTGCACAGACCTGGTTCGCTGGTTTACGTCGTGAACAGTCCGGCAGCCGTGCTAACCTGCCGGTGATCGCGGTACAACGCGGGGTGTTCAAGATTTTGCCGATCATCGACTGGGATAATCGCCAGATTTACCAGTATCTGACCGAGCACGGGTTGAGTTATCACCCGCTGTGGGAACAAGGGTATCTATCGGTGGGGGATACGCACACCACCCGTAAATGGGAAGAGGGCATGAAGGAGGAGGAAACCCGCTTCTTCGGCCTGAAGCGTGAGTGCGGGCTGCACGAAGGCTGAGGTTACTGGCAATGAGGGGGAAAACCCCTCATTATTTTTTACCAGATAGTCGAAGACCAGAAAACCCGGCCAATAATATGGATACGCTGTTCAAATTCCTGACGATTCAGCGATTCATCCGGATATTCTGCACTATTAAAACTCTTGATGAGCACCCCACCATCGGGTTTGGCCACCAGCTGCTTGACGCGGATTAAATCCCCATCCCGAATTGCGTAATAATCGCCATCATTGATCGGGAACTGATTCGCGGTATCGATACCTACCACGTCGCCGCTGCGCAACAGCGGTGCCATGCTGTTGCCAATGACTCTCACCACGCGGGCGTCACGGGCATTCACCCCCAAGCGCCGCAGGGTGTAACGCCGAAACGGCAAGCGATAGATTTCCCTTTCCTCTTCTGGCATGGCACCGCTACCTGCCGATGCCTCAACGTCTAGCACCGGTATATCGATGAACTCTTTCTGATCCTGCTCCATGGATTCCCACTCTTCAACGCGTAAGCGGCTCTCTTTGATTTCATCGAGTTTAGGTGACGTTGCCGCTGAGTTGCTCTCACCAAACAGCAACCACTGTGATGTTACCGACAGTGATTCTGCCAGTTTCTCCAGATTGCGTGGCGATCGGGTTTGCCCAGTCTCAATTTTATTGATCGACTGCTGGCTGACCCCGACTTTTTCTGCCAAGGCCTTTTGGCTCAAGCCTAGTTGTTCGCGCCGTTTAGCAAGGCGTTCACCTAAAGTTTGCATAATTCATCTCCTGTTCCCCTGATTATAAATGAAAAAAATTCAATAACAACCTGTGAGGGTTGATACAACGTGATTATATTGATTTAACAACTATAAGTATGTAGTATACAACAACTGTATTTAGTCTGTCTTGGAGCAAAAATGAACAATGTAAAGGCAAGCCTTGAGACGTGGGGAAACTGGGCTCGTTGCCATCTGGGAACAGAGTTCGCAACGGTAAATATTACTTTTCAGGAAGCCTTGCCGATGAGTGCATCCAACCGGACTCGTATTGATGATAAGGAAGGCATGCTGATCGACGCGGCGGTTGCTGGGCTTAAACGCTTTGATTTACTGGCTTATAAACTGATTGTTGCGCATTATGTCTATCGCGTCAGCCAGAACCGTTTGGCGAAAGAGATCGGTAAGGCGCAGAGTTATGTCGCCAATCTACTGCGTGTTGCCGAGGCCTTTATTGCCGGGCAAATCTTCTCTTATACCGAGACTGCCGCTACCGCTTGAAGACACTTCCAACCTGCTTTCTTGAGATACCGCCTTACGGCGGTATTTTTTTGCCCACAACAAAAATAACAATAAAAAAGTGTTGATCTAATCTGATTAACAGGTATAGTAACAACTATAAGGTCAAAGAGTTGTATCTTGAACTCAGCCACCTGAAGCCCTTCTCCTCTGCGTGAAGGGCTTTTTTGTTTGTGTCTTTGAAAATGCGTTCACGGTACATGCCGCTACGACTGTTAATTCAGGTTGATTTTCAAGTGGACAGAACAGCCAATAAACAGGTTTTTAATTATTATTCAAATATATAGGGGGATAGAATGGTAATAGATACGTCACTCAATAGTCAGCCTACAAATACCCCGGCAACCCAACTGGGTAACGGCGACGGCACGTTGCTGCCAGGCATTCGTATGCCGCCATTTTCCGGCAATCAGAATCATCTTCCTGAAAGAATCAGTGATCAGCGGTCATTAATTGACTCGGCTTACCGTTCATCATGGCTGGTAGGTGCGGCGGTGGATACCGTAGCAGAGGATATGACCCGTAATGGGGTAACGATAACCTCTACTTTGGAGCCGGATGCAAAGCAGCAACTACAGGGAGCTTGGGGGAGTTTGGCCCTGTGGAATAGCCTGAATAACGTTATCAAGCAAGGCCGACTGTACGGCGGTGCGCTTGGGGTGATCCTGCTGGATGGTGACGATATGTCAACTCCTTTACGGGTAGAGACCGTGAAAGCGGGCGCATTCCGCGGCATTGTCCCGATGAATCGCTGGCAGGTGTCGCTATCGCTGAGCGACAGGGAAAGTGCGCTGGGGCCTGATTTAGGGCAACCGCGTTTTTACCAGGTGACGGATACTTCAAGCGGTATTCCGCCATGGAAGATCCATTACAGCCGGGTTATACACATTGATGGCATCACCTTGCCCAGCCAACCGGCTCAGGATGAGAACGGCTGGGGGATCAGCGTAATAGAGCGCATTTATGACCGGATCCTGGCATTTGATAGCGCCACAACCGCAGCCGTGCAGTTGATGAACAAAGCCCATCTGCGCACTTACAGCGTGACCGACCTGCGCAAGATTCTGGCGATGGGAGGCCCGGCGAGAGAAGCGTTGCTGACGCAGATGGCGGCTATTCAGCAGGGGCAGTCGATTGATGGCCTGACGCTGATGGATGCCAGCGACAAGTTCGAAACCCATGCCTATCACCTCAATGGGTTACCCGAGGTACTGGCACAGTTTGCACAACAGCTTTCTGGGGCGCTTAACATTCCGCTGGTCAGGCTGTTTGGCCAATCTCCGGCAGGTTTTACCACTGGCGATGTGGACCTGGCGAATTACTACGATGGCATCGCGGCTCAACAGGCACGGCAGCTGCGCCGCCCGGTCAATATCCTGATGTCGATTCTTCATCGCTCTGTGCTGGGCAAAGCCTTGCCGCAGGATTTTGCATTTAGCTTCAATCCGCTATGGCAGATGTCAGAGCTTGATCGTAGCAAAGTGGCCATGCAGACCGTTGAAGCGATCGGCAACGCTGTGAACAGCGGCGTGATGACGGCTTATGCGGGTGCGGAACAGTTGCGTGACTCATCGCGGGTCACGGGTATCGGCTCCACCATTCGTCAAGATGATTTAACCCGCTTGCGTCAAGGTTGAGAAAGCCCTTTCTCAAGGATTAATCACCATGAAATATTTTTTTAATGCCCGGCTCGATAACACTCGTTATCGATTAGCCGAGGGTTTCCTATTGTGTTTTGGCACGCCGTTGGTGCGCCGAACGGTGGCTCCGGCAACACCACAAACAGGACGGAATCGAAAGCAGTCAGTGGCGGAAACCATTAAAGGGGGTCATTAATTATGTCACCACCATCCAACAACCGGACGCTGCCTACTGAGGCACAGTTCCGTAGTGATTTTCCGCAATTTACCGATGTGACCCGTTATCCCTCGGCACAAATTGCCCTCCACTTGGCATTGGCCGATCAACTGCTGGATGAAGCGCGCTATGACCTGCTCTACCCCTACGTGGTCGAGCTGTTCGTAGCCCATTATCTCACTCTGTTTGCAGCCGATATGCGGGCCAGCACACTGGGGGGCAGCAGTGGCAACAACAGTGGCGTACTGGCAGCAAAATCGGTGGATAAGGTCAGTATCCGCTATGACAACTGCGCCACTCTTAATCCTCAGGCTAGCTGGTGGAATCATACCCGTTATGGCGCCGAGTTTTACGATCTGCTGCTGCTGTTTGGCGCAGGAGGCCGTCAGCTATGAATACTAACGCAATGAAAAATAGCATGAACTTTCCGCGTGCGGCAGGGAGGTTGCCATGCCGCTGCTTGATGTAACCGATATTCTGCTGGATGCCGATTTTGCCGACTCGACGCTGGTGGTTACGCGCAACCTGTTGCTGACCGACGATGATGGTGTCACCAGCGTTGTCCGGCAACCCATGCCGTTTATCGGTGTGGTTACGGTCAACCATTCACTGATGACCCAGCGTATGCCACCGAGCCAGACAATCAGTGGCTCGATACAGATCATCACCTTGGAGAGGTTAACTCAGGGGCAAAGTGGGCGTGACGCCGATATTGTCACATATCAGGGGCGTGACTACCGAGTGTCCTTTGTCGATCCCTACTTGGCTTATGGTGCCGGATTCGTACTGGCCCATTGTGAACTGATGCCGTTTGACGGCGGGGTGCCGGATGAGCAACAACTTTGATAGCAACAGTCAGAACCACCTCGATAACAGCAACAGCGAAACTACTTACCTAAGACCTATTTCGTCATCACAGCAGGATGACATCGAACTTGAGCGCACCCTCTCCCGCTGGGTACGGGGTGTCTCTGGGCTGCCGCCGAAGCACGTTTTATTGGACTGGACTGCCGAACAGCCTCACCAGCCGTCGGCCTCGGAGGATTGGTGTTCCGTAGGAATACTGAAATTTCAGGCCAACGATAATCCGGCATTCGTCAATCAAACGGACGACAGCGTGCAGCTCTGGCGCAATGAGCTGATTGAAATCATGGTCAGTTTTTACGGCCCTCATGGACAGCGGCTCGCTACCGAGTTCCGTGATGGTGTCGCCATCGCACAAAACCGGGAAGCACTGAATCAGTCTGGCCTCGCATTTTCGGCGTCGGGAGCCATCGTTTCAGCCCATGAACTTAAAAATAATCAGTGGGTTAGACGTTACGATCAACACTTGACGTTCCAACGCAAAGTGGTCAGAGAGTACGCGATCCACTCTATCCTCGAAGCACCAACACACTTTTTTGGAGAGTAACTTATGTCACAGGGATTACCTGTTTCTAACATTATCAACGTGTCCGTGAATATGGCGGTCCGCGCCGCACAGGCCCGCAACTTTGGTTCTTTGCTGATTGTTGGCAGTTCGCCGGTTATTGATGCCAACGAGCGCCTGCGGTCCTACAGCGATATCAGCGGTGTGCTGGCCGATTTCGGCCTCAATTCACCGGAATATCTGGCGGCGAACCTTTACTATCAGCAATCTCCGCGTCCGGTGGATCTGTTGATTGGGCGTTGGGCGAAAACCGATGCCCCTGCTGTCTTGCGCGGCGGTGTCCTAAGCGCGGCACAACAGCAGCTAAGCCGTTTTACCGTGGTGAAAGATGCCTCAATGAAAATCACCATTGATGGCACTGCGAAAACTGTGGGCCCGCTTGATTTCTCTGCCGACACCAGCTTGAACGGTATTGCTGCCAAAGTCGCTACCTCCATCGGCACCGCCACTGTGGTATGGGACGGCAGTCGCTTTATCATCAGTTCAAAAACCACGGGGACGTTGTCTGCCGTCACCTATGGTTCGGTGAATACCGGTACCGATCTCTCTGTCTTGATGGGGCTGGTACAGAACGTCGGTGCATTAACAGTTCCGCGCAAAGCGGCAGAGAAGGTTGATGAATGTGTTGCCGCACTGGCCAACCAATCCACCGCCTGGTATGGCCTGATGATTGCGGATACCTCACTGAGTGATGCAGATATCACCAAGGTCGCCGCGCTGATTGAATCTGACGGTGTGGCGCGCATCTTCGGTCACACCACACAAAACAGTAGCATCTTCACTGCGGGCAGCAGCACGGATATTGCCAGCACCCTGAAAGCCGCGAACTACTCACGCACCTTAGTGCAGTATTCGAGCGCCAATCCTTATGCGGTGGCTTCGCTGTTTGGGCGCGCTTTTACTGTCAATTTCAGTGGTAATAACACCACCATCACCCTGAAGTTCAAACAGCAACCGGGTATTACGGCCGAAACTCTGTCGCAAACCGATGCCAATACTCTGCAAGGGAAAAACGCCAACGTCTTTGTCAATTACAACAACGACACGGCGATTATCCAGGAAGGAGTGATGTGTAACGGCGACTTTATTGATGAGCGTCATGGCCTGGACTGGTTGCAGAACTATGTACAGAACAACCTCTACAACCTGCTGTTCACCTCCACCAGCAAAATTCCACAAACCGATGGCGGTGTGACGCGGTTGTTGACCAATGTCGAGCAGTCACTGGCGAAAGGCGTCGATAACGGGCTTATTGCACCAGGGGTATGGAATGGCGGGCCGCTGGGTATTCTGCAATCGGGTGAGACTCTGACCAAAGGCTATTACACCTATGCCTCACCGATTGCCGAGCAGTCGCAAGCAGAGCGTGAAAAACGCCGCGCACCGGTGATCCAGTGTGCCATCAAACTGGCGGGTGCAGTTCACTACGCCGACGTCATTATCAACGTAAATCGTTAATTTAAGGAAAGAAACTATGGCTACTTATTCATTTGCAGACGTTAGCGCCACCTTGGCAGGCCCGACTGGGGTTATTGATTTGGGTTATGGTGCCTCTAATGCCGACGAGGGGATCGTGGTCTCCATGAGCGGCCCGCAAAACACCATGACCCTGGGTGCGGATGGTGAAGTGATGCACAGCTTGCACGCGGCTAAATCCGGCACCATTACCGTCACGCTGCTGAAAACTTCACCGGTGAACAAAAAGCTCTCTTCGGTTTATGGCGCACAGGGCCTCTCTTCAACCCTGTGGGGTAACAACATCATCACCATCCGTAATACCGCCTCTGGGGATACCATTGTGGCGCGCAACTGTGCGTTTCAAAAGCGCCCTGACCATGTGAATGCCAAAGAAGGCGGCAATGTGAGCTGGGTGTTTGACTGCGGCAAGATCGACCAGATGTTGGGAGAATTCTAATTATGGAATTTGAGTTAAAAGGGCAGGAATATCGGGCAGTAAAGCTCGATGTTTTCGACCAGTTTCGTGTTTCTCGTAAATTACTCCCCGCGGTGGCGGGGGTTTTTGAAGAACTGAAAAATGGTGAAATTACGCTTGCGGCGCTGTTGCCGCAGGTGGCGGAAGCCGTGGCCGCCATGAGTGATGCCGACTGTGATGCCATTCTCCATCCCTGCCTCTCTGTGATTTCTCGCAAGAATGGCAAGATCTGGACCGCAGTTTTCCAGGACGGGGTGATGATGTTTGATGACATCGACATGCTGAGCATGCTGGAACTGGTCGGTAACGTCATCCGAGATTCCCTTGGCGATTTTTTTCCCGTACCCCTCGCCAGCGAGATAGCCGACCTGCCAGCGGTTTAACGCTGGATACCCTGCCGGGGGGGGAAGAGTACCTGCTGCGCCCGGTCGATGCAGGTCTTATTCCGTATACTGCACTGCGCGACCGCTCTATTGGCCTGGCTGATGTGGCATTGATGAATGATTTTCTCGATCTGCAGTTTGATAACGCTGAAAGAATAGAGAAATGGCGCCAGCAGAGTTAATTAATCGTTATGTATTTTGAGGTGAATCCGCCGTACATATTGTGGAGGGCTTAGGCCCTCTTAATGAATTGGGGTTGTTATGGCTAAAAATGTATTTGCTACCAAAGCAGATGTCGATAAATTAATTAAGCAGCATGGTGATGTATTTAAAAATAATCAAAATCTGCTGGTTGCCGGTTTAAATAAAGAGCAGACTCTCGCTTATGCATTAGGTGCAATGCACAATGAAAGTGATGGAAAACAACATGTCATCAATGATGGGGGCTATGTAGGCTTATTTCAGTTTGGTGCACCCGCATTGGTTGATGCAGGTCTTATTAAGCGTAACAAGTATGATGCTTATCTGAAAACTAAGGGGAGCCAGAAGGGATTTCTGAGCAATAAAGATAACTGGACAATAGTAGGAGGTTTGGATGCTTTCCTTAATGATGGTGATTTACAATATAAAATATTTATTAAAAACAGTAACAGAAACATCAGTGCTGGAGAAAAAGAATATAAAAATTATGTAAAAAATGCTAAAGGAAAATCAGTCCTCGATAGAGTGTTTCCTCCAGCCTTAAATGCCAACAGTGCAGCTATAGAAAGAGCTGGGTTTGCTATGGGGGCACATTTAAAAGGAGCCACAGGGGCTAATAGGTATTATCATCTTGGGAATAATGGCAGGGATGGAAATCAAGTTGAGATAAGTTCTTATGTTGAAAGGGGAAAGAGAGCAGTTAATGATCTCTCATCCACCGCCGCACAATTTTTAGCTGGAGGTTCTTCTGTTGGTATTGAAAGCAAGTCAGTTTCTACTATGCTCGCACCTCCTGCTGAGACAGAAATCGAGAACAATAGTAAAGAGCAGAATGCTATTAACCAACCTTTTCCACTAACACAGGAGATTAAAGATAAATATAAAAACACACTTTATAAATATGGGGCCAATGGCAATCAGGTTAATGGCAACACCCTGTATGACTGTTCACATTTAACTCATGCGCTTGGGAAGGAGCTAGGATATAATGTCCCTTATCAAAGTACTGCAGAGTTAGCAAAATCTAAATATTACGACATCATAGATCCTAAAGATGTTAAACCTGGTGATCTGGCTCTATGGCGCGGTAAGGATAATCATGTCGGGATTGTTGAAACGCCAATAGGTAGTGATGGAACAGGCTCCTACTTCAGTACAAGTGGTAATGATGAGAAACCGGGCCGGTCGGGTACGGTAAAATTTGGTCCTAAATCTGGTTACTGGAAAAAACCTACTTCATATTTACGTATTAAGCCTGAATATGTAAACCAAGCCCCTATAAAAAATACAGCGGTCGCTCAAAAAAAGTTATCCCCCCCTAAAGCAGTTCCTGCGCCTGTGGCGGTAAAAAACAGCACCGGCATAGCTGAAGGAAAAAAATCATCACCAGGCTATGATCTGCTAAGTAGCATGGTGTCTGCATTAAAGCAGTTATCTGTTCCTAATTTGCAATACGCCAGTCAGGCATTGCTCTCGCATCAGCCAGAGGATTATCGCTCGGCAAAAGGCTGTTGTGGCTGCTGCAACGCAGGAAATGCTGCCTCAACGGTGATTAACCAGAACACCTCTATTACGTTAAATGGCGAGTATAAGGATCCTCAAGCGCTTGGCAAAATAGTAACCAACGCTCAGGGTGAATCGAACAGAGATATGATGCGCAAAATAATACCGAGGACATCATAATGGATCTGCTATCAGTGCTGTTTAATCAGCAAAAACGGCGTATTGGGATCATTGTGCCCAGCATTGTGATCAGCGAAAAGCACAGCGATAGCACGGTAATTACCGAGCACCCGGTTGGGTTTGGGGCGGCGATTAACGATCACGCCTATAATCGCCCGGCCGATCTGGTGATGGAGATGGGATTTGCTGGGGCAGGTTCATTAGTGGATTTTTTTGATACCTCGCAGTACCAAATTGCAGGGCATGACATATCCATTGGTACCAGCCCGAAAGAAATTTATCAGCAGTTACTGAAGTTACAAAACACATTTGAACATTTTACTGTCATTACCGGTAAGCGAGAGTATGAAAATATGCTGATCCGCTCATTGGATGTGACAACGGATGCTGCCACTGAAAATGTATTGATGATTACCATCACCATGCAGCAAATCAATATCACTAATACTCAGACCATTTCTGCCACCCCGGTTGAAGATATGGCGCAAGGGCAGAATACTGCCGGTATTTCCAATACCGGGGTAAAAAACCCGCTGACGGTGAATCCGAATAATATGTTGAGATCCTTTGTTGATACCGTCACGGGCGCGATAAAAACCGGGGTGTCTGAACTCAAAGGAGCATTGGGATTATGATAGAAATCGCACTTACTGCAGATAATCAACGCTTCAGAATCACATTGGGGGGCATTGAATATCAAATGACCTTACTCTGGCGCAATAGCGCTGGATGGATTTTAGATATCGCCAGTAGTACCGGCACAAGTATCGTCAACGGTATACCTTTGGTGACCGGTGCTAATCTTTTGCAACCCTATAAGCACCTTGGTTTTAATGGCGCATTGGTAGTTGCCTCTGACGTTGATATTTATGCTGCCCCGACAAAAGATAATCTTGGTAGTAGTGGGCATGTTTATTTTATTGCCGGATGACTTAAACGGAGTGAATTTATTTGTAGGTGAAAAATGAGTGAAAATTGGATCAGAAAATGCTCCCTGGTGATGGTTGACGAAAAAGGTAATGGATTAGATTTATCCCCTTTCAAATTCACCTTCTCAATCACCTGGCAAGACACCAAATATTCTAAATCTGCGGTATTTAAAATTTATAACCTCTCTTCTGATGTGACAAATAAGATCACTAAAGGAGAGTTTGCACAAATACAGCTGTTGGCAGGGTATCAGGATAACGCCAGCTTGATATTCAGCGGTGAGATCAGTTTTTCTATTGATGGTAGGGATAATGCGACGGATACCTTTGTCACTATCCAGGCATCGGAGAACGACAAAGCTTTCTGCTATGCCACAGTGAATACCACGCTGGCAGCGGGATACAGTAAAAAAGATGTCTTTCAAGCCTTATTAAAGTCGGTGAGAAATTTTGGTGTTACCGTGGGCCTTATTCCTGAGCTTGACGATGTGAAAATGCCCCGAGGTAAACCGCTTTATGGTATGCATAGGGATGAAATGGATCGCTTGGCCTCACAAACCAATGCCACCTGGCAGTATATTAACAACACTATCCAGATGCGGCCTGACAATACTCATAGCACCGACATTATTGTTCTTAATAATAAGACGGGGTTAATTGGCATACCCCAGCAAACGATTAATGGTGGTATTAACCTTCAATGTCTGATCAACCCCAGTATTGTTATTAACAGTTTAATTCGGTTAGATAATAGTAGCACCTATAAAACTACATCACCTAATGACGATATGAATGTGGATTCTGCCAAGGCAGCAAAAAAGCAAACCAGGGCAATGTCTGCAATATTGTCAAAAGATGGTGATTATAAGGTGATTAATATCTCTTACCACGGCGATACTCGCGGTAGTGAGTGGTATATGGATCTGGTTTGTACCGCAAAAGACAGAGCAGAGGCTATCGCGTTAAATAAGGTGAGCAGTGATGATTACTAATAAAGAGCGAGCCAGTTCGCCGGAAAATATCCTCGACACTTTACGGGGATCTATCTATTCAGAACTCCGTGTGGCAATGCCGGGCATTATCGAGTCCTTTAATGCTAACGCGGTGACCTGTGAGGTGCGCCCCGCTATTCGTGGCAGGGTTGAAAACCCAGACGGCACGGTGACTCAGACTGAATTACCTCTGTTGGTGGATGTGCCGGTGATCTTCCCACGCGGTGGCGGCGTCAGCCTGACGTTTCCGGTGAAAAAAGGCGATGAGTGCCTGGTGGTGTTTGCCGATCGCTGCATCGATTTCTGGTGGCAGAGTGGCGATGTGCAGGATGCGGTGGATGGGCGGATGCACCATCTGGCAGATGCCTTTGCCATTCTCGGGCCGCAGTCGCAAACCCATAAAATCAGCAATATCAGTGCCTCATCGGCGCAACTACGCAGTGACGATGGGGCCGCTATGATCGAACTGATCCCCGATAGCCACGCGGTTAACGTCATCACCTTGGGAAAACTGACGGCGAATGCCAATGGTGGCACGGAGATCACCTCTCCCACCATCGTGCTAAATGGCAATGTCACCATCAATGGCAACCTGTCGCAGGGCATGGGGAGTAGCGGTGGCAGCGCTACCCTTAACGGACCGGTGACGGTGAAGAATGATGTAACAGCGGGCGGTATCAGCCTGAAAAATCATAAACATGGTGGTGTACAGACCGGCAATGGCACCACAGGAGGAGCACAATAATGCGCAACCGCAGAGAAGATAGCTCTGGCGACTACATTTTTGGCGCTGGAGATAACACCTTTATGGTCAACACCCCAGAGGCGGTGGTTCAGGCGGTGAAAACCCGTTTTGAGTTATGGCAAGGGGAGTGGTTTTTGGATACTACGGCAGGCACGCCCTATAAAACCGATATTCTGGGGAAACAAAAGTCGCTGGTTTATCAGATGGCCGTTCGTGAACGTATTCTGGGAACCCAAGGGGTGAGTGAAATCACCGATTTTCAGGTGCAATCTAACCCGCAGACCCGCCGCGTGACCTTTACCTCCACTATCAACACCTTGTACGGCACAACTACCATTAATAGCGAGGCATAATGCTTAATCTCGATACATTAGGGTTATCGGCCAGCGTCGATGCCCACGGGATCAGTGCGCCTGATTATCAGACCATCCTCAGCACACTGACGGCTTTTTTCCGCCAGATTTATGGCGAAGATGCCTACCTGGAACCGGACAGCAAAGACGGGCAGTGGATCGCTGTGATCGCGCTGGCCATTCATGACGCCAATAATATGGCGATAGCGGTATTTAACTCGTTCAGCCCCGCTACGGCACAGGGCCGGGCATTGGAAAATAACGTCAAAATCAACGGCATTACCAAAAATGCCGCCAGCCAATCCACGGCTGATGTGGTGATCACCGGGCAAGTGGGTACGCAGATCACCAACGGCGTGGTGCGCGACACCAATGGCATCAGTTGGAGCCTGCCGAGCAGCGTAGTGATTGGTTCGTCAGGGCAGATAACGGTGACCGCCACCTGCCAGGTGATCGGCGCAGTGATTGCATTACCGGGCGATCTTAGCGTCATTGGTTCTCCAACTCGTGGCTGGCAAGCGGTCACCAACCCGCAAGCGGCGTCACCGGGGCAACCCGTGGAGTCGGATGCTGAACTGCGCATCCGCCAATCGCGATCGGTGTCGCTGCCGTCGCGCACGGTGCTGGAGGGGATTATCGGTGCCATCGCCACTCTGCCTAATGTGGAGCGCTACCGAGGCTATGAAAACGATACCAGTACCATCGACAGCAACGGCATTCCCAGCCACTCGATTGCGATTGTGGTGGACGGCGGCGATGACCGGCAGATAGCCAATACCATTGCCACCAAGAAAACGCCGGGGACCGGGACTTATGGCACTACTGTGGTCCCGGTGACCGACCAGTATGGCATCACGCGATCGGTCTCTTTCTTTCGTAAAACCAGCGTTCCGGTCTATGTGCGAGTCACCCTGAAACCTTTGGTGGGTTATACCACCAACATTGCTGAGCAGATGAAATCTGCCATTGCTGATTATATTAACGGTGTGGCGATTGGTGATCCGGTATTGCTGCATCGTCTGTTTGTTCCTGCCAATCTTAATGGTGAAGGGCGAGCCTATGACCTGACCGACCTGCAAATTGGTAAATCCGCCAGTGTGCTGGCCGCAGCCAATATCAATGTCACCTTTAATCAGGCGGTCACCTGCTCGGCAGCGAATGTCACAGTGGTGACAACATGAATAATTATCAAAAGCTTATTACTGCCTACCACGCCGATAAACCGAAATATCTCGACACCATCGGCTTGAGCAGCGCGCCTTTTGCGGCTCTCCAATCAACTCTGGGCGATTTTATTAATAAGTTTGATCTCGACCAAGCTGTAGAAAGCCAGCTTGATGCGTTGGGGCTGTGGATCGGTATCGGCCGCGTGGTGAGAAGCACCATTAACGGCATCTATTTTTCCTTTGATACCGAAGGGTTAGGTTACAACCAGGGAAGCTGGCAAGGCGTGTTCGATGATATGGGATTTACCGCGCTGGATGATGAGGCTTACCGCACCATCCTGCGTGCCAAAATCCTGGCGAACAACTGGGACGGTACCATGGCGACCCTCAGTAACATCTATCAGGGGGTTTTCCCCGATGACCAAACTCAGATCTTTGCCGTCGATAATCTTGATATGACCATGAGCGTCTATCTGAGTGGTGCCCCATTACCTGCTGTAGTGCAATCGATCATTGCCTTTGGCTATCTGGATGTTAAACCCGGCGGCGTGCGTATTGCAGATTACACCATGGTATCGGAACCGGGGCCGTTATTCGGTTTTGATGCTGACAATAAATACCTGTCCGGCTTTGACAAAGGCATGTGGGGCCTGGACCTAAAGGAGATCACTAATGGCTAAAAATGAGTTTTTACCCTTCGGTATTGGGGCTGGGGCTAACGTCCTCACCCCGGCAGATTGGTCGGCACTGCCTGCGCGTAGCAAGGGATTTGCCTCTGGCGCGGCAAAATCGAAAGAACTGAATACCGTCTGGCGACAATCCAGCGTTATTAGCAACGTGGTGGCACAATTTATTGCCGATAGTAGCAGTAAAGATGTGCTGGATAATGGCGATACTGCAACATTACTTGCTGCACTGAAAAACCTGTTAACCCCTACCGGCGTACCACTACCCTGGCCGACAGCGACTGCACCCACTGGCTGGTTAAAATGTAATGGTGCGACATTTAGTAAAACGCTTTATCCCAACTTGGCATTGGCATATCCCAGCGGCGTATTACCCGATTTACGCGGCGAGTTTATTCGCGGGTGGGATGATGGTAGAGGGGTGGATACGGGGCGAGCGCTATTGAACTTGCAGGGGGATGCGATCAGGAATATTTATGGCGGTTTCGATACCTACGCTGATTTCACAGCAACAGGTGTTTTTATTAAAGGAAACTTGTCAACAAGAATGCAGGCTCTACAGGAGATAACCAACGTATATCATTCTGTTTTTTTTGATGCGTCGAGAGTTGTCCCGACCGCTTCGGAAAACCGTCCGCGCAATGTTGCATTTAACTATATCGTGAGGGCTGCATAATGAATCAGGCTATTTTAGATAATAATTTTACTGCCATTACACCAGGATTAGTTACAGTATTTAATTATGACGGTACAACAGGGGAGTATTTGGATTGTTGTGATGAGTTTCTGTCAGAAGGTATAGGATTACCCGCTAATGCTTGTACTGATGCACCACCAAGAACGAAGTCAGGATATATCGCATGCCGCGTCGATGATATGTGGGAAGTTGTTGAAGATCATCGCGGTAAAAAGTTGCATAACACCGAAAATGGTCAACCTGTAACGATTAACGAGCTGGGAGCGTTGCCGGTTAATACCACTGCTTTGGCTCCTAACACCTCGTTTGATAAATGGGATGGAAAAGAATGGGTTACCGATAAAACAGCACAGCACGCTGCCGACATTGTTACTGCAACTCATCAACGGGCAGAGTTGATAGCAGCAGCTAATACTGCAATTTTTCCTTTGGCAGATGCCGTAGATTTAGGTATGGCAACCGAGGCGGAGGTTTTATTACTCAATAATTGGAGACGTTATCGCGTTCAATTAAATCGCATAGACTTGGATGCAGCTCCTGATATTAATTGGCCTGAATTACCTGTGTAAAATAAAGGATATACATTATGGCTAAAAATGAAATTTTACCGTTCGGTCTTAATAGCAGTGCTAATGTCTTAAGTCCGGCTGAGTGGTCAGCGCTTAGTGCAAGAAATGCTGGTTTTACTACCGGTATAGCGAAATCGAAAGAGATGAATACCGCTTTGCGGCAATCCAGCGTGATTGCTAATGTGGTGGCACAGTTTATCGCAGATAACAGCGGGAAGGATGTGCTGGATAATGGCGATCTTTCTACTCTACAAAAGAATTTGTCAGCGGCGTTACTGAGTAGTATGCCTGGTCGACTCCTTAATATTCAGATGTTTACCTCGTCGGGAAGCTACAGTCCTACTGCAGGCACTAAACGTGTACGAGTCAAAGTTTGGGGGGCTGGGGGGGGAGGGCAGGGCATGTCGTCTACGTCAAACGGTGGGGCAGTGAGTGGAGGAAGTGGTGCTTATGCCGAATCGCTGATTGATGTAACCGGAGTTGCATCAATATCTGTAACTGTTGGTGTTGGCGGTGTTGCTGCAGTTGCAGGTAATAACAGCAATGGTGGCAGTGGCGGAAGATCGTTATTCGGGGGATATATTACCTGCGAGGGTGGTCTAGGAGGTAATCAAGTAGGTGTTAGTTGGGCGCAAGCCACCGGGGGAACGCTACTTAATATCAATGGACAGAGTGGGCAGGGAGGTACAATTATAAACAATAGTGGCGCAATTATAGGTGGGATTGGCGGTGGGAGCTTTGGCAGTGCGAATGCTCTCCCACATATATCGGTCTCCTCCGATGCTGGACAATTTCCCGGTGGCGGCGGTGCAATGGGTACTTATATTTCTGCTTCGCAACTACAGCCATCAGGAAAGGGTGCTAACGGCTATGTAATCGTTGAGGAATATTCGTAGTGAATTATACATTAATCAACCAAATACTGCGAATGTGAATCTGCAACATTAACATAATGGAATTAAAAAATGATAACTCTATCAGGTATCTATCGAAGCCCAGAGGGAGCGCCAATCCCCAGCGCAAATCTGGTCATCATTTCCCGCCACAATACCCGCCAGACCTTTTTACAGATTGCTGCCAGCGTCACTACCGGAGCCGGGGGTGAGTATAAACTCGAACTCTATCCCGGCGAATATACTGTCACCGTGGTGTATAAAAACGGGCTGCGGGCGGTATTGGGGATGATCACGCTGCTTGATGGTAGCCCATCGGGGACGCTCAATGATTATCTGGTGGACAGCGCCCCGGAACTGACCGGGCCGATTGTGCTGGCAGAGATACGGGCTGCCGCAAAACAGGCGCAAAGATCAGAGGATAACTCGAAGAGCTCCGAGTTGGCCGCTGCGCAATCCGTTAAGGATTCGGCGAACAGTGCCAGTCTTGCCGTTAGTTCCGAACTAGCTGCCGGGAAGAGTCGTGATGCAGCAGCCAGTAGCGCCAGTGCCGCTGCGGCATCCGCTACTGCGGCGCTGAAATCAGAAATTAGTGCGCGGGACTCTGCCCAACGTGCGACTGACACCGTGGCTAATAATGCCGCGATGATTGCGCAGGTGTCACTGCAGGTGGATGCCGTCTCTGCTGCTGCAGTAGTGACAGCAGCAAGACTGAGTGCCACTCAGAACCAACAGCGTGAGATTAACGGAGAGTTGTCTGCGCAACTTGCAGCAGAAGCCGCCGCGCGCGTTGTTACTGATAGCGCGTTATCGCAGCGTATTGATGACTCGCTGGCACGGTTGGCAACAGAAAACAGTATGCGGCTTGTGGCTGATGAGCTTTTGCAGTCCAACATCAATCAGTTAACAGCTACGACAGATGGTGATAAAAAAGTCGTGCTGTCACAGATTGATCAACTGACACAGCAGGTTGACGCGGTTTCTGCTGCCGCGGTGGTGACCACCAGCCAGCTGAATGGCACTCAGAACCAGCAACGTAGCATCAATCGTACGGTGAATGGTCGGTTGGATGTGCTTGATAACCAAAGTGTGACGCTAGTAAACGCTGTCGATGGTGAAGCAAAAAGCCGTGCCGATGCGGACAACGCATTGACACAATCGATATCAGCTTTGCGGATTGATGTGAATGATGCTGATGTTGCACTGAGCAACAGCATTACGGCGATATCCCAATCGCTGGCCAATGCTAATACGGCGCAAACTGCGTTAACCAATAATATCGACGAGCATGTGGAACGTATTGCCACCACGGCTGTTGAAGCTCGTATTGCTGATGCCAATGTATTGAACACATTGCGTCAATTAACTTCTTCTCTCTCTACTATCAATGCCCGGTTAACGGCATTCGAATCTAGCAATATAAAATAAAAGGAAACGTACAATGGCTTCTACAGCTTGGTATCGCACAGGCACGGTAGCGCTTGCGCAAAATTCAACAACCGTTACCGGCACGGGAACACAATGGAACAACCCGGTTTACGGTGTGGCTCCTGGTCAAATGCTGCTGGTACCTGGTGCGGGTACGGTGGTGATGTATGAGATCCAGCGCGTGGTCTCCGATACGCAGATTACCCTGGCAACGCCCTACACCGGCAGTGCCGCCACGGGGCAGCAATATGCGATTGTCACCGCGCTGGTGGGCAGTGTGGCGGATTTCTCTCGGCAATTGTCGGTGCTGGTGAATCAGTGGCAGGGCCAACTGGATGGCTGGCAGCAGATCCTCAGCGGCACTGGGGATGTCAAACTGACTGCACCTGATGGTTCAACGGTTACGGTGAAATCGCAGGTGGCGTTGACGGCGGCGATAAATGACGCGCTGAATAAATCCACAACTACGACACAGACGGTGGCCAGTGCCGTTGAATTCAAGAAAAACATCACATCAAGCGGCGATCAGCAAATGCGTGCTACCAGCACAACGCCAAATCTTTTGCTGAGATTCCGCGATGTTAATGATGTGGAAAAGGGATCGGTATTTTCAGATACCGCGACCGGAAATATGACTATACGCTGGAATGGCACAGCATATTCTATTAGTGCTAAAGCCGATGGATCTGTAACATTTCCTGGCCCGCTTTATTCCAACAGTATTCAAGTTGCAACGCGTGCAATGCCGCTAGGAACAACAGATCTAAACACCATAAAAACTGAAGGTGCGTATTATCAAAATATGAACTCTAATATTTCTGGTGCAAGTAATTATCCTGCTGTTATATCTGGGACGCTACTTGTTCTGGACTCAAGAGCTGGTGCTAACGGTAATACATTTGTAACGCAACGATACTATCCATACAGCATTAACGACTATTACTATCAACGAAATTACAATGCTACATCATCGACATGGTCAGCATGGGATGTTTATGACTCGCGTAGCAAAAACGATACTCGTTATTTAAAAATTGGTGATTATGGTGTAGGGGCTACATCGTCTGTTATATCTACCGATGCTAACGCCGCTGCATCAAACCAGTTTGTCACTTGGCCTGTTAACACGCCAGGGGCACCAACAGGCCAAGGATTTTTTGGCATTGAAGGGGCTGACTCCGGTTCACGTTGGCAAATGGCTTTTATACGTGGCACAGCAACACCTGATCTATCGATCAGAGTTAGGACCCCATCGGGAACGTGGTCTACAGCGTGGTCAAAAATCTGGCACAGCACAAACACCACCGTAGATGCCAACGGCTTTGTCAAGAAAGCCTCCCCTATTATCCGTCTATCTAATGATCCAGAAAAAATGGCGGCAGACTATCTGTCTGGTTTTACCGTTGCCGGAGTCGGCGCAGTCAATGGCGAAGCCGAAGGAGTTACCGCCCAGTGGCTAGCAACAGGGGTATACCAGATTACAGGTTCTTTGGGGTTAGCAACTGAAGGCTGGCAAATTGAGATCCCGCAGGACGCTAATGGTAACCGACTGGTGTTTGCCAGCACTGAAGTGGATGAAGATGGCACCATCAGGGTGTATACCCACAAACGCCGATTCGATCCAGAGAACGCGATGGTGGTAGCCGGGGAGCCGATGGATATTCCCGAAGGGCGTTGGATCGATCTGCGCTTAAGTATGCCAGCGCAGCCAGAACCAGAGATCGTCGAGCCAGAAGAGGTACAACCTGAATCTGAGGTTGATGCTGAATCTACAACCGATAATAACGCCGAATAAACAACCGCTAATCTGCTCTGCAACCACAGGGCTTCATATTTCAAGAACACGGAAGGCATGCACAGCCATAACCGTGTTGAACACCATTTTCTGGCGTTCTTATTTTCATCAATATAATCAGAAAGGAAATTCACAATGGCTTCTACAGCTTGGTATCGCTCAGGCACGATAGCGCTTGCGCAAAATTCAACAACCGTTACCGGCACGGGAACACAATGGAACAACCCGGTTTACGGTGTGGCTCCTGGTCAAATGCTGCTGGTACCCGGTGCGGGTACGGTGGTGATGTATGAGATCCAGCGCGTGGTCTCCGATACGCAGATTACCCTGGCAACGCCCTACACTGGCAGTGCCGCCACGGGGCAGCAATATGCGATTGTCACCGCGCTGGTGGGCAGTGTGGCGGATTTCTCCCGGCAATTGTCGGTGCTGGTGAATCAGTGGCAAAGCCAACTGGATGGCTGGCAGCAGATCCTTAGCGGCACCGGGGATGTCAAACTGACTGCGCCTGATGGTTCGACGGTGATGGTGAAATCACAGGCGGCGTTGACCGCAGCGATAAATGATACGTTGAATAAAACCATAACTACGACACAGACGGTGGCCAGTGCCGTTGAATTCAAGAAAAACATCACATCGAACGGCGATCAGCAAATGCGTGCTACCAGCACAACGCCAAATCTTTTGCTGAGATTCCGCGATGTCAATGACGTGGAAAAGGGGGCGATATTTTCAGATACAGCAACCGGAAATATGACTATTCGCTGGAATGGAACAGCATCTTCTATTAGCGCTAAAGCAGATGGTTCTGTAACCTTTCCTGGCCCGATTTATTCCAATAATATTCAAGTTGCAACACGTGCTACATCGCTAGGCACGGTGGATTTAAATACCCTTACTGATGAGGGTGATTTCTATCAAGCTATGAACTCTAATGCTACTACGGCTAGAAACTATCCAGTAAGCTTGGGGGGGACTCTGAAGGTTTACAATCATAGAGCAATTAACGCCCCAGGTGGACCCGCGGCGATAACTCAGGAGTACCGACCGCAATCAGATAGCAGCATTTTTTATACCCGCAATTTTCTGGCATTCGCGCAAGTTTGGACTGACTGGAATATCTATGAGTCACGCAGTAAAAATGATACTCGCTATTTGCAAATTGGAGCGTATGGCTTAGGGGCAGATAGCAGGCCATCATTAACTGGCTATACATTAGCGTCAGATTATCGAATCAACGGCGCATTTTACGCAAATATATCAGCGATGACTGACACATTCGATGCTGCAAATAACCACGTTCTCAACGTTTTTGGATACTCAAACAGGACATATGGTTTTCAAATCGCATTCCCGTTCGGCACAGATAAAATGGCATTCCGGCGCATACAAAATAATGGCGTCGGTGCGTGGAAAGAGGTTTGGCACAATGGGAATACTACGGTTGATGCCAATGGTTTCCTTAAAAAAGCCAGCCCAATTGTCAAATTATTCGGCGATGGTGCTTGCGAACTCAACAGTGAAAGCCAAGGCGTGACTACTGAGCGTATCAGTGAGGGCGTTTACCGTGTTTCCGGTACGCTTGGTTTTAACTCAGATGCAGAATGGGGCGGTATTGACGGTGGTATTGAGATCCCCACCGATCGCAACAAGCTGCCGCTGGTTTGGGTAGATTATGAAGTTGATGAATCCGGCGATCTACTGATCAAGACCTTTCACCGGGCAAACTCATCTGCCCCTGCTTTTGCTCAAAACATTGTCACCGGTTACAAGGACGGCGACCCGATCGATATCCCGGCGGGTCGCTGGCTGGATCTGCGTGTGCAGGTATACGGTGCAGATCCAGAGCCGGAAGTGGCCGATATTCAGCTGGCAGCCGATCTTGACGACGACTCCGTCGAAAAGGACCGTACCGAGTAACCCTTTATCTGTTCTACCTAGCCCCGCAATGCGGGGCTTTTTTATCTCTGAGGAGAGTCTATGTCAGAACCTATTTCAAGTGCGGCAATGGCTACCGCTATCGTCACTGGTGCGACTATCGCTGGGCTGCTGTCTGGGCCGGAGGCAGCCGATGTGGTGATTGGCGCGTTTATTGGTTCGGTGATCTTTGTCATTAGCGCGAAAGATTACCCTTTTATCACCCGAACCGTGCTGTTTGTGGTGTCGTTTTTGATCGGTGTGGTCTCGAGCGAATTTTTTGCTAATGCACTATCCACTACGTTGCCAGGCGAACTGGCGGTAACCAAGCTGATTGGTGCCATTGTCAGTTCAGCCGTTAGTGTCCGCTTATTAATGGCGTTAACCAAGCGCGCTGCAGATCCCGATCTGCTCAAAAAAGGGGGGCATAACAATGAGCCTTGATTCTCTGCTGTTAGTGATAAATGGAATAGCCTGTAGTTTGATTGCGCTACGGCTACTCGCCTTCCGTCGGGGTAAAAAGAATCATGATTACGGTGCGGCTATTTTTGCTTTCTGCGTCATTGTTGCCAGCGGCACGGTGGCGCTGCGCCTTGCCCTGGGCGTATATGATGAGGTGGACCCCGCTGAAGCTTTGCTCAACGTTGCGTTATGTATTGGCGTGTTTTCGGTTAAGGGTAACATCAAACAATTAGTCCGTTTTTCTGGGATTAAGAAAAGTGAGGCTGGCCATGAGTAATCTGACCTCTCAGGATTATCAACGGGCTGCGGCGCAACTGGGGGTACCTTGTGCTGCAGTAAAGGCGGTGGCTGAAGTGGAAAGTACGGGGGCGGGTATGTTGCCTGATGGTCGGCCAAAAATTCTGTTCGAACGCCATGTGTTCCGTCGTTTATTGTTGGAGAAAGGGAGCAAAATCGATGCCTTGCCTGCCGATCTGGTTAACCGCGCGGCGGGTGGCTATAGCGGCGGTGCTGCGGAGCATGACCGCCTGGCACGGGCAGCGAATATCGAACGCGAATGCGCACTCCAGTCATGCAGTTGGGGGGCATTCCAGATAATGGGGTATCACTGGAAATCGCTGAAATATCCTACATTACAAGCCTTTATTAACGCTATGTACAGTGGTGACGCGGCGCAGTTGGAGGCCTTTGTGCGTTTTATCAATGCTAATTCGGCGCTGGTTAAGGCCCTGCGCGCGCTTGATTGGCCTGCGTTTGCCAAGGGTTATAACGGCCCAGGTTACGCGATCAATAACTACGATAAAAAAATGGCTGCTGCTTTTAGCCGAGCTGGAGGGCGAGGATGAAAACCTATGGGGCGCTGGTGGTTATCGGGCTGCTGGTACCGCATTATCGGGCTTAGGCTGCGCCTCTTACTTTTTCTTTTTGCCCTTTTCTTTCCCCTCAACCGACTGCGCTTGCGCCAGCTCTTTAATCAATGGCAACAGGATCTGTACGCTGTCGTGGCTGCGTTGGTCGATCCGCCCTGGCAGATTGCTCTCCAGATATTGCAGATTGTCGTATTGTGGGCGATGCCAGGTTACTCCCTGTGGGAACTGTGGGCTGACGGCCGTTTGCTGATAACCATCTTTATCACCTAACGACCAGTTGGTGGCTTCTACCGCTAAAATCGGGATTTTTGCGTCGTCAAAAACCGTGTGTTCGGAGCAGCAGCCAGTTCCTTTGGGGTACTCTTTATTGCCTGGATTAATCGCGGCGGCAATGCCGTAGCGCTGAGCGATTTCTAGCGCACGATCGCGGGTGATTTTGGCGACTTCCGGTTCGGTATTACGCCCTGAATGGAAATAGAGTTGATCGCCCGTAATCAGGTTATCAAGGTTGATCACCAACAGAGTATTGTCGCGTTCTGCCTGCGTCATGCGCCTCAGGTAGTTTTTTGCCCCCAATGATTTGAGCTCTTCACCGCTGGTGGCCAGAAAACGCAGCTGGTAAGTCGTGGGGATATCTTTCATCTGCTGCGCCAGTTCCAGCATTACCCCAACCCCGGAAGCATTGTCATCTACACCTTGCAGAGTGGGTCCTCCCAGGTTGTTGCCCACTTCACTGTCATTATGCGGAGTATAGGTGTCGAAATGCGCCATGATGATGATCTGCTTGGCCTGGGTGCCATTTTTGGCGGCGATCACCGAAGTAACGATAATTTTGTTCCAATCTTCGCTGGTGTCGTTTTTGGCATAAAGATATTGGGCATTAAAGCTACGTGTGTTGCTCGAGTAACCCATACTGGCGAATTGCTGCTTCAGATACTCTGCGGCGAGTAATTCTGCCTGACTACCCGCCATACGTCCGGGGAAATGCGTAGCGATATATCGTATCTGCTTTGCAGCAAATTGACCCAATGCTGCGTTTTTAGCTTCTTTTGTTTCTTTTGTTTCTTTTGTTTGTTTGGTCGATTTGGCCTTGGGCGCAACCTTTTCTGCATGGCTGACGGTGGAAAGCAGCATCTGCTCAGCGGCAAACTCGCCCGGTGCCGGTTCTGTGGCCGCCGGAGCGTTTGTTTTGTTAATGATCAGACTATGTTCGGCGGCAAATTGGCCCAAGGTGGCTTCTTTGGCGGGTTTGGTGGTGGCCGAAACGCTTGCAACGTTGCCGAGAACGGCCATCAGTAAAGCGGCTCTCAGGCAAAAGCGGGAAAACATACCGAAAAATCCTTTTTGGGCAGCGCTGAGGCCGATTATTCTTTCGCGGTGCTCAGTATGGGATGCTATTGAGGATTACACAATTTCTTCGTCTCTTAATTTGCGGCCTAACACGCAGACTTTCCCTCCGTTTGTTACCCTTAAGGCCCGGTGCTGCGGCCTATATTCCATTATCGAACAAGACATTCCTTTTCGTCATTTCAGAGGCCAAATCTCACCCCGTATAGTCACACTATCTTTCTGTTATATGAAAAGGCCGTTGTGGACTATCTACCAATATTTGCCGACCTCAAACAACGCCCGGTGCTGGTCGTTGGCGGCGGCGAAGTGGCTGCGCGTAAAGTCGATCTTCTCAGGCGCGCCGGGGCGGAAATACGGATAGTTGCGCAGGCTCTCTCACCGGAAATCGAACATCTTCATCAGCAAGGTCAGATTCACTGGTTAGCGCACGCTTTTGCTCCGCAGCAACTGGATGACGTGTTTCTGGTGATTGCCGCGACAGATGACAGCCGCCTGAACGCCGAGGTGTATGCCGAGGCGGATAAACGCCGGGTGTTGGCGAACGTGGTGGACGATCAGCCGCGTTGCTCCTTTATTTTCCCATCAATTATCGATCGTTCACCGCTGGTGGTGGCCGTCTCTTCCAGTGGTCAGGCACCTGTGCTGGCGCGGATGCTGCGCGAAAAGCTGGAGGCACTGTTGCCTGCGAGCCTCGGGCAAATGGCGCAAGTGGCCGGGCGTTGGCGCGGCCAGGTGAAACAGCAGCTCTCATCTATTGGGGCAAGACGCCGTTTCTGGGAGAAAACCTTCAGTGGGCGTTTCGCCACGTTGGTGGCTAATGGCCAAGCTGTGCAGGCAGAACGGCAGTTGGAACAGGATTTAACCGCCTTTGCGCAGGGTAATGAAGGCCAGCAGGGTGAGATCGCACTGGTCGGGGCAGGGCCGGGCGATGTGGGTTTGCTGACGCTGCGCGGGTTGCAGGTGATGCAGCAGGCTGACGTGGTGCTGTATGACCACTTGGTGAGCGACGAAACGCTGGATTTGGTGCGTCGTGATGCCGAGCGCATCTGCGTGGGCAAACGCGCCGGTGCGCACTCGGTGATTCAGGAGGAAACCAACCGCCTGCTGGTGGAACTGGCACAGCAGGGCAAGCGCGTAGTGCGGCTGAAGGGCGGCGATCCGTTTATCTTTGGCCGCGGTGGCGAAGAGTTGCAGGTGGCCGCCGCCGCCGGCATTCCGTTCCAGGTGGTGCCGGGGGTGACCGCTGCCGCTGGAGCGACGGCGTATGCCGGTATTCCGCTGACGCATCGCGATCACGCACAAAGCGTAACCTTTATTACCGGCCATTGCCGCCCGGATGGCAGCGGTTTGGACTGGGCCGATCTGGCGCGGGCGCGCCAGACCTTGGCAATCTACATGGGTACTATGAAGGCGGCGGATATCAGCCGCAATCTAATTGCTTATGGCCGTGAGGCCAGCACGCCAGTGGCGGTGATCAGCCGTGGCACGCGGCCCGATCAGCAGGTGCGGATCGGTACGCTGCAACAACTGGAACAATTGGCTCAACAGGCACCATTACCGGCGCTGCTGGTGATCGGTGAGGTGGTGGAGCTGCACCATCAAATTGCCTGGTTTGGGCATCAACCGCAGGCGGAAGGGGGATCTCGTCCCTCCGTCGTGAATCTGGCTTAGGCCGAGTATTACGGCAAGGCGTTTAAGGATCTGCTATGGACGAAAAACGACTCACTCATTTGCGACAATTGGAAGCGGAGAGTATCCATATCATCCGTGAAGTCGCCGCTGAATTTGGTAACCCGGTGATGATGTACTCCATCGGGAAAGACTCCTCCGTGATGCTGCATCTGGCACGCAAGGCGTTTTACCCGGGGACCTTACCGTTCCCGCTGCTGCATGTGGATACCGGCTGGAAATTCCGCGAAATGTACGAATTCCGCGATCGTACCGCTAAAGAGTACGGTTTCGAACTGCTGGTGCACAAAAATCCAGAAGGCGTGGCGATGGATATCAATCCGTTCGTCCATGGCAGCGCCAAACATACCGATATCATGAAAACCGAAGGCCTGAAGCAGGCCTTGAACAAATACGGCTTTGATGCCGCCTTCGGCGGTGCGCGCCGCGATGAGGAGAAATCCCGCGCCAAGGAGCGCATCTATTCGTTCCGCGATCGCTTCCACCGCTGGGATCCTAAAAACCAGCGGCCAGAGCTGTGGCACAACTACAATGGCCAGATCAACAAAGGGGAAAGCATCCGCGTATTCCCGCTGTCGAACTGGACCGAACTGGATATCTGGCAATATATCTTCCTGGAAAAGATCGACATTGTGCCGCTGTATCTGGCGAAACCGCGACCGGTGGTTGAGCGTGACGGCATGTTGCTGATGGTGGATGACGATCGTATCGATCTGCAACCGGGTGAGGTGATCAGCCAGCGTATGGTGCGTTTCCGTACCCTCGGCTGCTGGCCGCTGACCGGCGCGGTGGACTCTTCGGCACAAACGCTGCCGGAGATCATCGAAGAGATGCTGATTTCCACCACCAGTGAACGTCAGGGCCGCATGATCGATCGCGATCAGTCTGGTTCGATGGAGCTGAAAAAGCGCCAAGGGTATTTCTAAGGAGCCGCCGGATGAACAACGTTATTGCACAACAAATTGCTGAACAGGGCGGGGTGGAGTCTTATCTGCACGCGCAGCAGCACAAGAGTCTGCTTCGCTTCCTGACCTGCGGCAGCGTCGACGATGGCAAGAGCACCCTGATCGGCCGCTTGCTGCACGATACCCGTCAGATTTACGAAGATCAGCTCTCTACGCTGCACACGGACAGCAAACGCATTGGCACGCAGGGCGAAAAGCTCGATCTGGCGTTGCTAGTCGACGGTTTGCAGGCCGAGCGCGAACAGGGCATCACTATCGACGTGGCTTACCGCTATTTTTCTACGGAAAAACGTAAGTTTATCATCGCCGACACGCCGGGGCATGAGCAGTACACCCGCAATATGGCAACCGGGGCGTCGACTTGCGATCTGGCGATCCTGCTGCTTGATGCGCGTAAAGGTATGCTGGATCAGACCCGCCGCCACAGCTTTATCGCCACTCTGCTGGGCATTCGTCATCTGGTGGTGGCGGTGAACAAGATGGATCTGGTGGATTACAGCGAAGCGGTGTTTGAGCAATATAAGCAGGATTACCTGACGTTTGCCGAGCAACTGCCAAGCGATCTGAACATCAAGTTTGTGCCGCTGTCGGCGTTGGACGGTGACAACGTGGCAACCCAGAGCAAGCAGATGCCGTGGTACAGCGGCCCGACGCTGCTGGAAGTGCTGGAAACCGTGGATGTGATCAGCCAAAGGGAAAGCCAGCCGCTGCGCTTCCCGGTGCAATACGTTAACCGCCCGAATCTCGATTTCCGTGGCTACGCGGGCACCTTATCTGCCGGTATAGTGCGCGTCGGCCAGCGCATCAAAGTACTGCCATCTGGCGTGGAATCTAGCGTTGCGCGCATCGTAACCTTTGATGGCGACTTGCAGGAGGCCGTGCCGGGCGAGGCAATTACGCTGGTGCTGAAAGACGAAGTGGATATCAGCCGTGGCGATCTGTTGGTGGATGCCGGTGAAACGCTACAGGCGGCGCAGAGCGCACTGGTGGATGTGGTGTGGATGGCCGAGCAATCGCTGTTGCCGGGCCAAAGTTATGACATCAAAGTGGCAGGCAAGAAAACCCGTGCCCGGGTAGAAAGCATTCGCCATCAGGTGGAGATTAACTCGCTGGCGCAACATCATGCCGATATTTTACCGCTGAACGGCATCGGGCTGGTGGAACTGACCTTTGACGAACCGCTGGTGCTGGACAGCTATCAACAGAATCACGACACCGGCGGCCTGATCTTTATCGATCGCCTGACTAACGTTACGGTCGGCGCCGGGCTGATCCGCGAAGCGCTGCACCATAGCCATCAAGCAACGGTGGGGGATTACAGCGCCTTTGAACTGGAGCTGAATGCGCTGGTGCGTAAGCATTTCCCACATTGGGAAGCGCGCGATCTGCTTGGGGGGAAATCGCGTGGTTGAGATCCGGCCAACCGGGCCAGACGATGAAAACGTGGTGTGGCATCCGCATGCGGTAACGCGGGCGGAACGTGAAACGCGAAACGGCCATAAAGGTGTGGTGCTGTGGTTTACCGGCCTTTCCGGCTCGGGGAAATCCACCGTCGCCGGTGCGCTGGAGCAGGCGCTGCATCAGTTAGGAGTCAGTACCTATCTGCTGGATGGCGATAACGTGCGTCACGGCCTGTGCCGCGATCTGGGTTTTGGCGACGACGATCGTCGTGAGAACATCCGCCGCGTCGGTGAAGTCGCGAGGCTAATGGTGGATGCCGGGCTGGTGGTCTTGACCGCCTTCATTTCACCGCACCGCGCCGAACGGCAGATGGTGCGGGAAATGCTCGATACTGGGCGTTTTGTGGAGGTGTTTGTCGACACGCCGTTGGCCATTTGCGAAGCGCGCGATCCGAAAGGGCTGTACAAAAAAGCGCGTGCCGGTGAACTGCGTAACTTCACCGGGATCGACTCAGTTTATGAAGCTCCCGCCCAACCCGATGTTCATTTGAATGGTGAACAATTGGTAACAAATTTGACTGCGCAATTGTTAGACGTACTGCGTGGTCAGGCTATTATCAAACCCTGAATTCGAAAAAAGCGTGTGGCTGTTTTGCCATGCGCTTTTTAATCTAAGCCCGCCGCAAAGCGCGCCAATAGACTATGAATGACCAGGGATCGTTATGCAAAATGCCCCGCCAGTACTGATTGATGTGCAACAGCAGCAAGAGGAGCCCTCGTACTCTTTCCTGGGGGCTGCCAGCGGCTTTGCCTTCTACTGGTTGGCGTTTGCAGTTCCCTTTCTGGTTTACGGTTCCAACACGTTGTTCTTCCTGCTCTATACCTGGCCGTTCTTCCTGGCGTTGATGCCGGTGTCGGTATTGGTTGGGATCGCCATCAGCATGCTATTACGTGGCAAACCATTTCTTACCTTATTGACGACTGGCGTTGCCGTCATTTGCCTGTTCTGGCTGGTATTCAGTTTTCTGAGCGGCTGGTAATAAGCAGGGCGCAGATCTGCGCCCGAGAGATGTCAAAGCCGTGCGTAAGGTTACAAAACTTTGCTTAGAAATGCCTGAGTGCGCGGATTGGTAGGGTGACTGAAAATCTGCTGCGGCGTGCCTTCTTCCTGAATAATGCCCTGATCGATAAACAACACCCGATCGGCCACTTCACGAGCAAAGCCCATTTCATGGGTCACCACCACCATAGTCATGCCCTCATGCGCCAGTGATTTCATCACCGCCAGCACTTCGCCGACCAACTCTGGATCCAATGCCGATGTCGGTTCATCGAACAGCATGATTTTAGGCTCCATCGCCAGCGCCCGGGCGATCGCCACCCGTTGCTGCTGGCCACCGGACAGGCTGCTGGGGTAGGCGTCGATCTTATCGATCAAGCCAACTTTATTCAGTAACACTTCTGCCCGCGTGATGGCCTCGCTGCGCGACAACTTTTTCACCCCCATCGGTGCCATGATGATGTTTTCCAGCACCGTCATATGTGGGAACAGGTTAAAACGCTGGAATACCATGCCCACGCTTTCACGCATCTTGTTCAGATCGGTTTTCTGGCTATGAATGGCAAAGCCGTTAACGTCAATCTCACCGCCGGAGAGGGTTTCCAGCGCATTGATGCAGCGCAGAAAGGTGCTTTTGCCGGAACCGGAAGGGCCGATAATGCACACCACTTCATTAGGCGCGATCTCGCAGGAGATGCCGCGCAGCACGTGGCTTTCGCCAAATTGTTTTTGCAGGTTATGTACGCGAATCACTTTTACCGAACCTTTTTTCCATGTGTTGCACCATCAGCGAAAGCAGGAAGGTGATGACCCAATAGACCAGCGAGATGGCCAGGTAGGGCTCCCAGTAGGTGGCGTACGCGCCGGAAACGGTACGGGCGGCATAGGCCAGATCGGCCAGACCAATGGCGGAAGCCAGTGACGAATCCTTGACGATGGCAATCGCGTTGTTACCCAGCGGTGGCAGCATACGGCGAAACGCCTGCGGCAGGATCACTTTGCGCATGGTTTTGCCATAGCTCATGCCCAACGAGCGTGAGGCTTCCATCTGGCCGCGATCGATAGACTGAATACCGGCACGGAAAATTTCTGACACGTAAGCACCGGCGTTCAGGGTGATCGCCACTACGCACGACAGGAATGCGCCGTAATCAGAACGCAGCGCGCGAGCGAAATCGCTGCTCATCAGGCCGCTGGTGACCAGCAGGCCATCACGCGGGTTGATGAACAGCGGCACCAGCGCAAAGTGCACGACCATGATTTGCACAAACAGCGGCGTGCCCCTGAATGCGCTGATGTAAATACGCACCGGCCATTGAATGCCGTAGTGTAGAATCGGTTTCCAGATACCGTGCGGTGCCTGTGCTAGGCGGCCCAACCCGAGGATCAATCCCCAGGTGGTGCCCAGCAGCACGCAGATGATGGTGCATTTGATGGTCATCAGGGCGCCTTCCATAAATAATGGCGCGTATTCCTGAATGATCTCCCAACGGAAATTCAAGGGCAGTTCCTTCTGATTGGCTCAGTTTATTGTGCTGGCAGCGTTGGTACGTTGCTGTCGAACCAGGTCTGGTAGATTTTTGCGTAAGTGCCGTCGGCGATGATTTTCTTCAGCCCGGCGTTGATTTTGTTACGCAGTTCATCGTTACCTTTGGCGACCGCAATACCGAAATACTGGCGCTCAAACTTGGCGTCAGAAACCAGTTTGAACTCTTTCTCCGGGTGGGTTTTGATGTAGAACTTGGCCACGCCAACGTCACCGACGGCGGCACCGATACCGTCTTCATACAGCTCTTGCAGCATCAGTGGCGTATTGTCGAAGCGTTTAATCGCCGTGCTGTTTTTGCCCAAGGTGTCGGAAACCACGATGTCACCGGTGCTGGAGTTGACGACGCCGACCTTCAGCGCTTTCAGTGCGGCAATGGAGTCCACCGTGGAATCTTTCGGCACCACGATCGCCTGTTCTGCCGGGAAGTAAGGCGCTGAGAAATCAACCATTTGCTTGCGCTTGTCGGTAATGGTAATACCAGAAATAATAATGTCGCGATCGCCAGAATTCAGGGTGGCGAAAATCCCTTCCCACGGCGTATTGACCAGTTTCACCTGGAAACCTTCCGCTTTGGCCACTGCTTTAATGACATCAATATCAAAGCCTTCCAGCTCTTTCTTGCTGTTTTCAAATTCGAATGGGCGATAAGTACCGCCAGAGCCAACCACATATGTCGGCTCAGCTGCGAAGGAAGCCGCAGAAAAAGTGGCTGCCAGACAGGCACCAATCAGCACTAAGTGTTTTAACATCGTCGATCCCCAGAAATTAAAGGTTATATATTGGATTTATTTATGCACTTTACGTGCATAAAAATAAGCTTATATGAATAAAAAAACAACCATTACCTAATGATGAAAATACTAATAGTGTTAAATATGAATAATTATTTTAATCGTGGTGTAAGTGTCGGAGGATTTTCGCGGTAGCCAGTGCTTATTACTGCATAACCTGCTTGGGATGGCTGAGAGATCAAACAGAACCCACAGCCGTTTTCTGCGGTATAAAGTGGCTTTTTTTGCCGCTTTCGGACGAAAATAAAGCGCTAGGCTCAGGAAGATCTTATCCTTACTCTGAATCTGCTGGCTAAATGCCGCTCCCGGTGTGGAGTCAAACGGAAAGTTGTGGGATGATTGGTCGGTTTTTCAGGGGGCGGAGATGGGAAAACTTACGCTGCTATTGCTTGCATTGCTCGGCTGGCTACAGTATTCGCTGTGGTTGGGTAAAAATGGTGTTCACGATTATGTGCGGGTCAATGAAGACGTAGCGGCTCAACAGAGCAATAATGCCAAATTAAAGGCGCGTAACGATCAGTTGTTTGCCGAGATCGACGATTTGAACGGCGGTCAGGAAGCGATTGAGGAGCGTGCGCGTAATGAACTGGGGATGATTAAACCCGGTGAGACTTTCTATCGTCTGGTGCCTGACCAATCTAGACGCAGCGCGGCGTCTTCCACGCAAAACAACCTACAAAAATAACGCATGAATCATTCCGCAAGTGCTTTGCCGCAGGTGGTCGCTGTCCTGCCCGCTGCCGGTATCGGCAGCCGCATGCAGGCCGATTGTCCAAAACAGTATTTAACTATCGGCCATCAAACTATCCTTGAGCACGCGATCCACGCCCTGTTGCGGCACCCGCGTATTCCACAGGTGATCGTGGCCATCAGCCACGATGATGATCAATTCCACCGGCTTCCGATCGCCCAGGATCCTCGCGTGCGCGTTACCGTGGGGGGCCAGCAGCGTGCCGACTCGGTGATGGCCGGGCTGCGACTGGCGGGCGATGCCGAATGGGTGTTGGTGCATGATGCCGCGCGTCCTTGTCTGCATGCAGACGATCTGGAGCGCCTGTTGGCCATTACGGCACACAGTTTGGTCGGCGGAATTCTTGCCGCGCCGGTGCGTGATACCATGAAACGTGCTGAAACGGGCCAAAGTGCTATTTCGCACACCGTTGAGCGCCAGGATCTGTGGCATGCGCTGACGCCGCAGCTATTCCCGTTGGAATTGCTTAAACTCTGCCTGCAACGCGCGCTGGACGAAGGCGCAACGGTGACCGACGAGGCTTCTGCGCTGGAGCATTGCGGTTATCATCCGCTGCTGGTGGCGGGGCGTTCGGACAATATTAAAGTGACGCGGCCGGAGGATTTAGCGCTGGCGGCGTTCTATTTGACTCAGTTGAACAATTAAGGAGCGCATTATGCGTATCGGTCACGGTTTTGATGTCCATAAATTTGGCGGCGAAGGGCCGCTGGTGATCGGTGGTGTTCGCATTCCTTATGAAAAAGGTCTGCTGGCGCACTCAGACGGTGATGTCGCACTGCATGCTGCCACCGATGCTCTGTTAGGGGCAGCGGCGTTAGGCGACATCGGTAAACTGTTCCCTGATACCGATCCGGCATTCAAAGGGGCCGACAGCCGCGAGTTGCTGCGTGAAGCGTGGAAACGCATCCGCGCCAAAGGTTATCGCCTGGGGAACCTGGATGTGACCATTATCGCTCAGGCACCGAAGATGGCACCGCATATTCCTCAGATGCGCGTTTTCCTGGCAGAAGATCTGCAATGCCATATGGATGACGTTAACGTTAAAGCCACCACCACCGAGCAATTAGGCTTCACCGGGCGCGGTGAGGGCATTGCCTGTGAAGCCGTCGCCTTGTTGATCAAGGAGTAGACGCATGGATATGGCAAATCTGACCTGGCTGTACGGCCAGCCTCAGGCCCGTGGGGTGCTGAAAGCTAACCCGGAAGATTTCATCGTCGTGGAAGATCTGGGATTTACGCCTGATGGTGAAGGTGAGCACCTGTTGGTGAACATCCGCAAAACCGGCTGTAATACCCAGTTTGTCGCCGATTATCTGGCGAAGTTTGCCGGTATTCATGCACGTTCGGTCAGCTATGCCGGTTTGAAAGACCGCCATGCGGTGACCGAGCAGTGGTTCTGCCTGCATCTGCCGGGTAAAGAATCCCCCGATCTCACCCAGTTTGCGCTTGAAGGCTGTGAAGTGCTGCAGGCCGCGCGCCATCTGCGCAAGCTGCGCATCGGCACCTTGAAAGGTAATGATTTCACCCTGGTATTACGCGATATCAGCGATCGTCAGGAAGTGGAGCAGCGTTTGCAGGCTATCGCGACAGGTGGTGTACCCAATTACTTTGGCAGCCAGCGCTTTGGCCGCGGCGGTAATAATCTGGTGATGGCGCGCCGTTGGGCGAAGGACGAGATTCGGGTTAAAGAGCGCAGCAAGCGTAGTTTTTATCTCTCCGCCAGCCGTAGCGCGCTGTTCAACCTGATTACCAGCCAGCGTCTGGCTAATCAGCAGCAGCGTATCGTGCTGGAAGGCGATGCGTTGCAGCTCGCCGGGCGTGGTAGTTGGTTTGTCGCCAAGCCAGAAGAACTGGACAGCCTGCAACAGCGCTTGGATGCCGGTGAATTGCTGATTACCGCACCCTTGCCGGGGGACGGTGAACCGGGCACGGCTGGGGAAGCACTGAAATTTGAACAGCAATGCTTGGCGGAACAGCCGGAATTGCTTACGCTTTTAAAGCGCGAGCGTGTTGAACCTGCTCGACGAGCCCTGCTGTTACAACCGCAGAAATTGCTGTGGAACTGGTGGGATGATGTCACCGTTGAATTGCGCTTTTGGTTGCCAGCAGGCAGTTTTGCTACCAGCGTTGTTCGCGAAATCATGCGGCAGGATAACAGTGATGCGGATATTACTGAGTAATGATGATGGTGTTACGGCACCGGGTATTCAGGCACTGGCTAAGCGGCTGCGTGAATTTGCTGAGGTGCAGGTGGTGGCTCCCGATCGCAACCGCAGTGGGTCTTCCAATGCGCTGACGTTGGAGTCGCCATTGCGCACGCTGACCATGCCGAATGGTGATATTGCGGTGCAACACGGGACGCCAACGGATTGTGTCTATCTGGGCGTCAATGCGTTGATGCGCCCGGCACCCGATGTGGTGGTGTCTGGCATCAACGCCGGGCCGAATCTGGGAGATGATGTTATCTATTCCGGCACGGTGGCCGCCGCAATGGAAGGCCGCCATTTGGGCCTGCCAGCGCTCGCGGTGTCGCTGAATGGTCACCAGCATTATGATACGGCAGCGGTAATCACCTGCTCGCTGCTGCGTGCCTTGCTGCGTGAACCGCTGCGCACCGGTAAAATCCTCAATATCAACGTACCCGATTTGCCGCTTTCGCAGATCAAGGGGATACGTGTGACTCGCTGTGGCAGCCGACATCCCGCCGACAAGGTATTTTGCCAGCAGGATCCGCGTGGGCAGAATCTGTATTGGATTGGCCCTCCGGGAGATAAGTTCGATGCTGGCCCAGATACTGACTTTGCTGCGGTGGAGCAGGGGTACGTGGCAGTGACGCCTTTGCAGGTGGATTTGACCGCCTACGGGGCGCAGGATGTGCTAACAACATGGTTAACCAAAGTAGAGGTTAGCGGGGAATGGTAAACAGACGCATACAGACATTGTTGACGCAGCTGCGCCAGCAAGGGATCAGGGACGAACGATTGCTCAAGGCGATCGAAGATGTGCCGCGTGAGCGTTTTGTTGACGAGGCGCTTGAACACAAGGCCTATGAAAATACCGCATTGCCTATCGGTTCGGGCCAGACGATTTCTCAGCCTTATATGGTTGCGCGTATGACGGAGTTGTTAAGGCTGACGCAAACCTCCAGAGTGCTGGAGATTGGTACGGGTTCCGGTTACCAGACGGCGATTCTGGCCCATTTGGTGCAGCATGTTTGCTCTGTGGAACGTATCAAAGGATTGCAGTGGCAGGCAAAGCGCCGTCTGAAGCAGCTCGATCTTCACAACGTTTCGACGCGCCATGGTGATGGCTGGCAGGGCTGGGCATCACGTGGGCCGTTTGACGCCATCATTGTGACCGCTGCGCCACCGGAAATTCCGCAGGCGCTGATGCAGCAACTGGACGACGGGGGCATATTGGTGCTGCCGGTGGGTGAGCAGGCGCAAACGCTGAAGCGTATTCAGCGCTGCGGCGATGAGTTTTCTATCGATGCCGTTGAAGCAGTAAGATTCGTGCCACTGGTGAAAGGTGAACTGGCCTAGCCTGAATTTGCCGCGCAGGAAGAAATCTGTTGCACTTTCATAACGTCCGGTTAAGGTTTTAGCGTTTCAACAATATTAATTTTTAATACAATTGTTTTTCTATGTTGTTGTCTTATGGTGTGGCTGCGCCAATGTGGTGAGCATTGGCGGTGCTGCTTTTTTGATTCCCTGGCGGGAGATCACCTGGTGTTCAGGGATCGGCCAAGGGAACCTTTCGTTGTGGAAACTGAGAGAACGCTCAAGCTCGGCTACGATGTGAAGGGTATTTTTTGGATATATCACTGATATTGCTGTTATGGGGGAAGCATGAGCACGGGAAGCCCAATGATTACTTTACGCCGAGTTGCGGTGTGTACGATGTTAAGTTTGTGGTTGGCAGGTTGTTCAAATAATAATTCCACCTCGGCACCTATCAGCAGCGTAGGCGGTGATGGTGCTGCTACATCGGGTAACTCGGGTGGCACTTCGGCTTCGCAGGGGCGCATTGTTTACAAGCGTAGTTACAACGCTATACCTAAAGGGAGCTATAGCGGCAGCACTTATACCGTTAAACGCGGTGACACGCTGTTTTATATCGCCTGGATCACCGGGAATGATTTCCGAGACCTTGCCCAGCGTAACAATATTCCTCAGCCGTATAGCCTGGAAGTAGGCCAAACCATTCAACTTGGTAATGGTTCTGCCAACGGTAATGGCGGTATGCTGGCTGCAACTAATGCGACCGGCGGTGGTGTGCCGAAACCACCGTCTAGTGCTCAGATACAAACTGCAACGGTTGATTCTCAATCAACTAACGCGTATTCTGGTAACTCGGGTAAACAGAATGTAGGTAAGATGTTGCCTACATCGGGGGCAGTCGTGGCAGGTTCCGCCAGCGCTCCCGTTACCGCGCCAAGCACCCTCAGTAATAGCGCTCCGGTTAGTAGCTGGAGATGGCCAACTGACGGTAAAATCATCGATAACTTCTCTTCATCGGAAGGTGGAAATAAAGGTATCGATATTGCTGGCACCCGTGGGCAGCCTATTTTTGCTACCGCCGATGGTCGTGTAGTGTATGCAGGCAACGCTTTACGGGGTTACGGTAATCTAATCATCATCAAACATAATGATGATTACCTGAGTGCCTACGCCCATAACGACACAATGCTGGTCCGGGAACAACAAGAGGTCAAGGCGGGGCAAAAAATAGCAACGATGGGAAGCACCGGAACCAGTTCAGTACGTTTGCATTTTGAAATTCGTTACAAGGGGAAATCCGTAAACCCGCTGCGTTATCTTCCGCAGCGATAGATTGGGCAGAATGCGTTGTATTCTGCTCGCGGTATCACGGGTAGGAGCCGCTTATGAGCCAAAATACGCTGAAAGTTAACGAGTTACATGATGATGCAGATTTCGATGAGAATGCCACGGAGGTTGAGTCATTCGACGAGAAAGCGCTGGTAGAGGAAGAATCCAGTGAGAATGACTTGGCAGAAGACGAGCTCTTGTCTCAAGGTGTTACCCAACGCGTATTGGATGCAACGCAGCTCTATCTGGGCGAAATCGGTTATTCACCTCTGCTGACCGCAGAGGAAGAAGTTTATTTTGCGCGGCGTGCATTGCGCGGAGACGTGCCGTCTCGCCGCCGCATGATAGAGAGCAACCTGCGGCTGGTGGTGAAAATTGCCCGTCGTTACAGTAATCGCGGTCTGGCGCTGCTGGATCTGATTGAGGAAGGTAACCTTGGTCTGATTCGTGCGGTTGAAAAGTTTGATCCAGAACGCGGTTTCCGTTTCTCTACCTATGCAACTTGGTGGATCCGTCAGACGATCGAACGGGCGATTATGAATCAAACCCGTACTATCCGTTTGCCGATCCATATCGTTAAAGAACTGAATGTTTATTTGCGTACCGCGCGTGAGCTTTCTCACAAACTGGATCACGAACCAAGCGCTGAAGAGATTGCGGAGCAACTCGACAAACCGGTTGATGATGTCAGCCGGATGCTGCGCCTGAACGAACGTATCACTTCTGTTGATACGCCGTTGGGGGGTGATTCCGAGAAAGCACTGCTGGATATTCTGGCTGATGAGAAAGACAACGGGCCGGAAGACACCACGCAAGACGATGATATGAAACAAAGCATCGTCAAATGGCTGTTCGAATTGAACGCCAAACAGCGTGAAGTGTTGGCTCGCCGTTTCGGTCTGCTGGGCTATGAAGCGGCAACGCTGGAAGACGTGGGCCGCGAGATTGGCCTGACACGTGAACGTGTTCGTCAGATTCAGGTTGAAGGCTTACGCCGTCTGCGTGAAATTCTGCAAATGCAAGGTCTGAGCATCGAAGCACTGTTCCGCGAATAAACGTGTTTGACTTCATTAAAAATAAAAACGGTGAGCATGATGCTCACCGTTTTTTTATGCCCGCAATTTCATTCCACTCAAACCAGGCTTTTCAGCCGGTAGATCCATTCCAGCGCCTGACGTGGTGACAGAGTGTCTGGATCCAGCGCCTCTAAGGCCTCTACGGCTGGTGAAACTTCCTCATTCAGCAGCGTCATCTGGGTTGCATCTACCGTGCCAGCGGCGGTTTGGCTGGAGAGGCTTTCCAACTCACGCAATTTCTGACGAGCACGTTTGATCACATCACGTGGCACCCCGGCTAATGCGGCAACCGCCAGCCCGTAGCTCTTGCTGGCTGCACCATCCTGCACGCTGTGCATAAAGGCGATGGTATCACCATGCTCTAATGCATCCAGATGCACGTTGACCACCCCCTCCATTTTCTCTGGCAAGGTGGTGAGTTCGAAGTAATGCGTGGCGAATAAAGTCATGGCTTTAATGCGGTTAGCCAGGTTTTCGGCACAGGCCCAGGCCAGAGATAGCCCATCGTAAGTCGAGGTGCCACGGCCAATCTCATCCATCAGCACCAGGCTGTTTTCTGTGGCGTTATGCAGGATATTGGCGGTTTCGGTCATTTCCACCATAAAAGTCGAGCGGCCGGAGGCCAGATCGTCTGCCGCGCCGACGCGGGTAAAAATACGATCGACCGGGCCGATGGTGGCTTTTGCTGCGGGCACGAAACTGCCGATGTGTGCCATCAGTACAATCAGCGCCGTTTGGCGCATATAGGTACTTTTACCGCCCATATTAGGGCCAGTAATGATCAGCATACGCCGCTGTGGCGACAGTGAAACCGGGTTAGCGATAAAGGGTTCACTCAGCACCTGTTCCACTACCGGGTGACGGCCTTCGGCGATGCGGATACCCGGTTGTTCACTCATCGTTGGGCAGGCATAGTTCAGCGTTTCGGCACGTTCAGCCAGGTTGGCTAATACATCCAGTTCCGCCAAGGCTCCAGCACTTTGTTGCAGTTCCTCAAGGTGTGGCAGCAGCAGATCGAACAATTCGTCATACAGCCCTTTTTCAATCGCCAGCGCTTTCCCTTTCGAGGTCAGCACTTTATCTTCGTATTCTTTCAGCTCTGGAATGATATAGCGTTCGGCATTTTTCAGCGTCTGACGGCGTACATAGTGGATCGGCACCAAGTGGCTTTGCCCACGGCTGACCTGAATGTAGTAACCATGCACACCGTTGAAACCCACTTTCAGCGTATCCAGACCGAGCTTTTCACGCTCGCGGATCTCAAGGCGGTCCAAATAGTCGCTAGCTCCGTCAGCCAGTGCCCGCCACTCATCCAGCTCTTCGTTGTAACCAGGCGCAATCACGCCACCATCTCGCACCAGCACCGGGGGTGCTTCTACAATGGCACGTTCCAGCAGCGCTTGCAGTTCGTCGAACTGGCCGACCTGTGACAGCAGTTTCTGTACGTGTGGCGTTGCGGTATTTTCCAGCACCTCACGGATATCCGGCAGTTGCTGGAAAGCATGGCGCATGCGCGCCAGGTCGCGTGGGCGAGCGGTGCGTAGCGCCAAGCGTGCCAGAATACGCTCCAGATCGCCCACCTGGCGCAGCGGTTGTTGCAGATCGCTACTCAGTTCTTGTAATGCAGCGATAGCCTGCTGTCGGTTGTTCAGCACGCTGACGTCGCGGGTAGGCATATGTAACCAACGCTTCAACATACGGCTACCCATCGGCGTGACGGTGCGATCAAGGATTGCCGCCAGGGTGTTCTCGTTGCCACCCGAAAGGTTTTGCGTGATTTCCAGATTGCGACGGGTGGCCGCATCCATAATGATGCCGTCCTGCTGGCGCTCCATGGTGAGCCCACGAATATGTGGCAGTGAGGTACGCTGGGTATCTTTAACATATTGCAGCAGGCAACCCGCCGCCCGCAGTGCCTGATGTGCCTGTTCCACGCCAAAACCGGTGAGATCGCGGGTACCGAATTGCAGGTTCAACTGCTGACGGGCGGTTTCCAGTTCAAACTCCCACAGTGGGCGGCGGCGCAGGCCGTGACGCTGCTCAATCAGCGCCATTTGCTCGAAACTTTCCGGGTACAAAAGCTCTGCCGGGTTGGTACGCTGTAATTCGGCCGCCATGGTTTCGAGATCTTCCGGCTCGGCAACCCGGAAACGACCAGAACTGATGTCCAGCGTGGCGTAGCCAAAACCGCGGGCATCCTGCCAGATGGCAGCCAGCAGGTTATCCTGCCGTTCTTGCAGCAAGGCTTCATCGGTGATGGTGCCAGGGGTGACAATGCGGACAACTTTACGTTCGACCGGGCCTTTGCTGGTGGCCGGATCGCCAATCTGTTCGCAAATTGCTGCTGATTCGCCCAGCTGTATCAGCTTGGCGAGATAGTTTTCCACTGCATGGTGAGGAACACCCGCCATCGGGATCGGTTCGCCCGCAGAGGCTCCGCGTTTGGTCAGCGAGATATCCAGAAGCTGCGATGCGCGTTTGGCATCGTCATAAAACAGCTCATAGAAATCACCCATCCGGTAGAACAGTAGTATCTCTGGATGCTGTGCTTTCAGGCGAAGATACTGTTGCATCATTGGTGTATGCGAATCGAGTTTTTCAGTGCTTGTCATAACGTTATCGCTTCCAATCCATTGAATTTAAAATTGATTGTGATCTTCGTCTTCATCATTAGTTATCGCGTTGTCTCATGAAAAATCACTAAATCTCACTTGTTGAGCTGAAAATGGGAGTCAGCATAATTAAATCAATCAGTTGGTCATAAAGCGGAGCATATATGACGGGCAAACAGGCTGGCAAACCTTTGTGAGCCAAGGGCGTCAAAATGACGACGCCAACGGACAGCAACAGAACTGAACTCGGTAAGAACCGAACCTGCGCATGACTTGTGGTGTTACGGGTATCGCTATACTAGCCCAGCGATCAATAAGCTGTCACAGGTAAAAACTGGAAGCGTCTCGCAAACTGCGTTTGTAATGTGCCGAGTGAGGTTGCAAGGATTGAAAGAAGAGAAAAAACTAATGAGAATAGAGCAATAAACCGCAAATGTCGGTATTGATGTGATCTAGCGAGCTTTGTGGCGTTGTTTGTTTCTTTGCATAATAATTGTTCATCAGTTTAATCTAGGACGTTACTTTCAGTTGATTAAAGGCCCCGGCAGACATGGAAGAAAATGCGCAGCAACGGACGGAAAAATACATTTCGGCCAGAGGCCAGCATCCTGCCTGGGTGTTACTGGCTTCCCGCCGCGCCCCGTTGGTTCTGAGCTGCCTGCAATCACTTTTTGAAAAATCAACAGATGGCATTCCCATGGAAGAGGCGCTACAGGTATTGGGCAACCTGCTCGCCAGCCATGCCAATCAGGAACAATACCAGATTGAGCCGGAAAACACGTCTCTTCAGGCCGGCCGTGAACTACGGGAATGGATCAAGCGCCGCCTGATCGTTGAACGGGAGGGACGGATATTCGCTACGGATGCTCTGGAAGTGGCCATTGGCTTTGTTGAAACGTTGGATAACCGCATCATGACGTCCACCGCCTCCCGCCTGTCGATAGTGCAGCGCGAAATCGAAAATCTGGAAACCAGCCTCAACCCCAACCCGGCTAGCCGCATCGCCACACTCCGCCGCCGAATGGCCGATCTCGAACGTGAGCTCGCAGAGGCCGAAAGCGGGCATATTGCCGTGCTGGGGGAGTATCAGGCTGTTGAAGGGATCCGTGAGGTCTATAACTTGGCTACCGGCCTGCGCACCGATTTTCGCCGCGTTGAAGACTCCTGGCGTGAAGCCGATCGCGCGCTCAGGCAGTCCATCATTGGCGAGCAGTATCATCGGGGAGAAATTGTCGAACGCCTGCTTAACGATCAGGATACGCTACTCAATACGCCAGAAGGCCGCGTATTCGACAGTTTTCAATTACAACTCCGGCAGTCCAGCGAGTTGACAGCGATGAGTGAGCGATTGCGCGTGATCCTTATTCACCCGGCTGCCGCCGATGCGCTAACACGTCAACAGCACCAGGAGCTGCGTTGGCTAGTTAAGCGCCTGGTGGACGAATCTCAAACCGTACTTCAGGCCCGTTCTCGCAGTGAGCGTGATGTTCGCGGTTTTATGAAGACCGGGCTTGCCGCTGAACATCATCGCGTCGGGCATTTGCTGAACGAAATTCTCAGCCTTACGCTCAAGCTCGACTGGCAGCGGCAAGCGGTACGCAAACAGGAAGTGCCACTGCCTGCCATTGGTGTAGCGGTTACAGGGGTCTCGGCGGTTGAACGCCTGCGCTTCAAAGAGATGGATGAGGCCGCAGAACAGGTTTTGGATCTCAGCAACAATGCCGCCGATCTGGAACAAATCGGCAATGATTTCTGGGATGCATTTAATGGCCTGGATCGGGAAGCTTTGATTCTGCGCACCTTACAGATCCTGGCACAAGAAAACCGGCCGGTTAGCCTTGGTGAACTGGCTACCCTCCTGCCCCCTGAACATGACCTGGAAACTTTCGCGATCTGGCTGGGAATGGCCCGTGAGGCAGGGATCGAAGTTCTGGATGAACAGCGGGAAAGTGTTGAGCTTGTAGACGATGAGCAACGTCGCTGGCGCTTTAACCTGCCTTATACCGGGCTGGAAAATCAAGCCCTCAGGGATATTGATTGGGAGTAATAACATGGCTGGCTTTTTTGACAAAGTCGCAGGCTCTGCTGCTAAAGAAGACGTTGACACGATGTCAGGATCGGAAATCGAGGAGGTACAAAACCCCGCGATCCTGAAAAGCGAGGCTCGAACCTTGAAGCCGGTGCGTGAAGCCGTGCAGGAACTTCTCAAATATGGCCTGCTTGAGGAGAACCATAAGCCCAACCTTTATCGAACCGCTCTAACAAATACGGAAGAGATATCACACATTCTGCAACCCCTGGATCTTGAAATGGGGATAGATGAAATCCGGGGCCTGCTCTATGTCGCGGTACGCCAGGATGACTTACAGGAGCAGGATGAGTGGGCACATCCGCTGGTGCGTCGACAACGCCTGAACCTGGAGCAATCGTTGCTGGTAGCGATGCTGCGCAAACATTTTATCGCTTATGAACAGGAAAGCGGAACCGGGGCCGGTCAGGCAACGATCGCTGTCGACGAGTTAATCCCGCAATTACAGGTCTACCTGGGCGATCCGGGCAGCGAGTCTAAAGAACGAACCCGGGTTATCAACCTGTTAGATCAGTTGAAAGGCCATGGGTTGGTTTCCGCACTGGATGCGCAAGAACGCGTCACCGTCCGCCCTATCATCGCCCATCTTGCCAACCCCGAAAACTTGCAGGCGTTACTGGTTTGGCTTCAAGAGCAGGTGGAAAACAAATCTCCTGCGGAGGATGACAGGCCCCGGGCAGGCATGGAGGATATCGCATGAAGCAAACCACGCTTTGGGCTGAAAATGAAACCTTTATTTTGACCCATATTGAATTATTCAACTGGGGTGGTTTCCAGGGGCGGCACCAGGCAACGATAGATCCCGCAGGAACTGCGGTCATTGGCCCGACAGGCAGTGGCAAAACCACGTTAGTGGATGCACTTATGACACTTCTGTGTGCGAACCCCCGTTACAACTTGGCTTCTACGGGGGGGCATGAAAGCGATCGCGATCTGGTTTCTTATGTTCGCGGTGTTTCCGGGCCTGGTGATGGCGGCCCTGGGCAATCTCATATTGCGCGGCTAGGTAAAACCATCACCGGGATCACAGCAACGCTGGAGCGCAATGGGCAACTCGTCCGTCTGGGGGCATTACTGTGGTTTGAAGGGACCAGCTCAACCGCCACCGATCTGAAAAAACTTTGGTTATTCAGTGACAACCCTGAACATACGATGGAACACTGGCTCAACGTGCACCATGGCGGTGGTATGCGGGCTCTGCGGCAAATGGAGAAAGATGGCACCGGGATTTGGACCTGGACAAACAAAAAATCCTACTTAGCGCGTCTACGTGACTACTTTGAGGTGGGTGAAAACGCTTTCACGCTACTGAACCGGGCCGCAGGATTAAAACAGCTCAACAGCATTGATGAAATTTTCCGCGAACTGGTACTTGACGATCACTCTGCCTTTGACCGCGCAGCGGAGGTTGCCAGCAGCTTTGATGACCTGACGGATATCCACCAGGAACTGGAAACCGCGCGCCGGCAGCAACGCTCGCTGCAACCTATTGCTGACGGCTGGGTTAAGTATCAAGCACAGCAGGGGCAACTGGACGATAAACTCTCACTTGAAACCCTTTTGCCGGTCTGGTTCGCCGAACAGGCTTTACGGCTGTGGCAAGCTCAAGTCACCGATCTGCAAACCGAGATCCTGGCGGCGGAAACCATCAGGGCTGGCCTGCAAACGCAGGTTGAGGCACAGAAAATGCAGGTGACGGAGTGTCTGCAGCGTTACATGCAGGTGGGTGGTGCCAATATCGATGACTTAAATGAACGTATTAACGAATGGAAAAGCATCTGTAGCCGGCGAGAAGTTCAAGCGACGCAATATCAACAGTTGGCCCGTAATCTTGAACTGTCGCCAGAACTGAGTCAGGTAGCGTTACAGGCTAACCAGCAGGAGAGCGAAGCGCGGCTGGAGCAAATCAACGACGAGATAACAATAAAAGAAAATGAGGCCTATCAGAAGGGGGCGGTAGAACTCGGGTTGACACAGCAAATCCAGCAATTACAACAGGAAAAGGCTGAAGTTGAACGCCGCCCCGGTTCTAACCTTCCCGCGCCCTACCAGACATTTCGTGGCGAACTGGCTGCCGCGTTGGGCCTTGATGAGTCAGCGTTGCCTTTTGTTGCCGAGTTGGTACAAATCAAGCAAGAAGAGCAGGCTTGGCGGGGTGCGATTGAACGCGCCATCGGTAGCCACCGGCTGCGCATCCTGGTACCACCTGAAGCGGCAGAACATGCCCTGCGCTGGATTAACCAGCGGCATAATCGCCTGCACGTCCGTTTGCTTGAAGTCAAGATGCCATCATCGCGCCCCACATTCTTCGACGATGGCTTTACACATAAACTGCTCTGGAAGGATCACCCCTGGAAAGCTGTCGTTCAAACACTGCTGGCCGGTATCGATCGGCACTGCGTCGATAATCCCGAGCGGTTGCGTGATACTCAACACGCCATGACCGCGCAGGGGCTGATGTCAGGTAAGGCACGCTTCTATGATAAGCAGGACCAAAAGCGCTTGGAGGATGACTGGCTGACGGGGTTCGATAACCAGGATCGCTTGACCTTTCTCACCCGAGAGATCGCGCAGATTGAAGAACAGTTAAATGCGGCTAGGCGGGCGCTGGGTGAGGCCAAAGGGGCCGTCAGCAAACTTCAGATGCAAACCCGTATCTTCGAGCGCCTCCGCCATCTTGAGTTCACCGATATTGACCTTCCCGGTGCCCAGCGTCAGGTGGCAGAATTGGTTGCTCGTCTGGAGAACCTGATGCGCCCAGAGTCGGACGCCATGGCCGCCAAGCAGGAACTTGACCATGCTCAGGAACGGCAGCATCAGCTGGAACTGCAATTTCAGCGGGAAATCAAGCGCTATGGCGGGTTGGAAAGGAGCCTCGAAGAGGCGGCTTCATCGGCTCAAAAATGCCAGCAAGTGGCTGGCATAGGCATGACCGAGGCGCAGCGGGAGCAGGGTGCCAAATATTTACCCGTAGTGGCCGCCGAACAGCGGGACGATATTCAGTCTCTGGAGCGTGATCACGCGCGGGAGTTGCAAAAGCAGATTGATGAGATCAGGGATGATCTGCAAAAGATTGGCAGAGAGTTGACTAAGCGGATGTCCGATGCCCAGAAAATCGATACTGGCGCACTTTCTGAAGTGGGCCGGGAACTGGAAGACGTCCCGATGTACCTGCAACGCTTACAGGAACTGACTGAGGAGGCATTACCAGAAAAACTTAATCGCTTTATTGAGTACCTGAATCGTTCTTCTGATGAGGGCGTCACCCAGTTGCTCAGCCATATAGAACACGAAGTGTTGATGATTGAAGATCGCCTGAACGATCTCAATAACACGATGGTCCGGGTTGATTTCCAACCGGATCGCTATCTGCGCCTAGTGGCAAAAAAGGTCATACATCCCAGCTTGCATAACCTGCAGACGGCACTACGCCAGTTGAATGCGGCACGTTTCGCCGATGATAACGGTGAAAGCCAGTATAAAGCGCTACGTGAACTGGTGAACCAACTCAAAGATGCTTGCGAACGGCACCGTACTTTAGGTGCCAGAGCCTTGTTGGACCCACGATTCCGCCTTGAATTTGCCGTCTCGGTTATCGATCGCCATACCGGAGAGGTGATTGAAACCCGCACTGGCTCACAGGGCGGCAGCGGTGGGGAGAAAGAGATCATCGCTTCTTACGTGTTAACTGCCTCGTTGAGCTATGCATTGTGCCCAGGCGGCAGTAGCCGCCCCCTGTTTGGCACCATTGTATTAGATGAAGCCTTTTCCCGTAGCTCACATGCGGTAGCTGGGCGGATTATTGCCGCACTCAGAGAGTTTGGCTTACATGCAGTCTTTATAACGCCAAACAAGGAGATGCGACTGCTGCGCCATCATACCCGCTCAGCCATTGTGGTTCATCGGCGCGGCCAGAGCTCCAATATGGCGTCATTGAGTTGGGAAGAGCTTGAGCAGCACTATCAGCGGAGAAATCAGGACGCGCATGAACTCACCCAGTGATATCAGCCGGAAACTGGCCAGGCAGTGGTATAAAGCCAGCATTCGAAGTGAACGCTTGCTCAAGCCGGGCTGTTGGCCACTGCATGTGCCTATCGGTAAGCCTTCAGCAAAGGCGTTTGCTGAAAGCGCGCAATGTGTGCAACGCCATGTTCAGGCCTGGCGACAGGTAAGTATTGGCAATGTGGAATGGGAACCTGTGAGTTACCGCGCCAGCCTCACCCCGGTTTTAATCCCCGTTCGCTGGGTGCTATATCAGCCTTCAGACTGGATCAAAGCGGCATCAGATCCGCAGGTCAGTCAGGAATTTAAGCAGCTTGAACACATCGTAGAACGTGTCGACACGCTTTTTCACCCATTGTTGATTAGTCAACGCTCGCTCTGGCAGCAAAAATCGCTGGCGGAAGTGATCGCTGCCGTTGAACTTGCCACTCGTTTGACACCGGGTTGTGCCAAGGGGCGTCCGTTAAGATTGCTGGCTGATCAAGGGGTAGATACCAAGTTTTTCGAAAGAAATGCTCCCCTGCTGACCAAACTGCTGGATGAACGTTTCGCAGGTGAGGCCAGCGAGCAAGGGTTGACGGCTTTTCTGGACGCGCTGGATGAAAATAACCATTGGGTGCTGGTTACACCGCTGGCTCCTGGGTTACTCCCGTTTAAAAAAATCAAAATAACCACGGCAGAATTAGCTGAGGTGACGCTCCCTGCCACGCGGATACTGGTGGTCGAAAATGAACACTGCATTCATCAACTCCCGGAATTACCTGACACCATTGCGATCCTTGGGGCTGGCCTTGATTTGCAGTGGCTTGCCTCCCCCTGGCTTGCAGAAAAATCAGTAGGTTATTGGGGAGATATGGATACTTGGGGTTTGCTGATGCTGGCAAGGGTGCGAGGTTATTATCCGGCTATTCATGTTCTGTTGATGAACCGCATGCTGTTTGAACGCTTTGCATCCAGCAGCGCCGTGGTGGAGCCTGTAACAGCGCAGGATACGGCTCCCGAAGGTTTGCTGCGCGACGAGGGAGAATTTTACCGCTATTTACTGATGCAAAAGCGCGGCCGCCTCGAACAAGAGTTTTTGCCCGCAGAGGTGGTGATCGCCACGCTCAATGAGTGGGGAAAGGTTGGAACTGCCGATATCCAAACAGAAACTCTGTAAATCAAGGAGGTGAGATGAACCGAGAACAAGCCCAACAGCTGTTACAAACCGCACTGGACGATCCTGCTGCTCAGTTTCGCGATGGCCAATGGGAGGCAATTGATGCTCTGGTTAACCAACGGCAGAAACTGTTGGTCGTGCAGCGAACCGGTTGGGGGAAAAGCTCGGTTTATTTTATCAGTACCCGGGTTTTCCGCGATCGCGGCATGGGGCCAACCATTATCGTTTCTCCTCTACTGGCACTGATGCGTAACCAGATTGAATCTGCCCAGCGTTTGGGCATCGTCGCACAGACCATGAACTCCACCAATACGGCGGATTGGCAAGCCGTAACACGGCAAATTTTGAATAATCAGATTGATTGCCTGTTGATTTCACCCGAGCGATTAGCTAATGACAGCTTTATTGAAACGGTATTGCAACCCATTGCCAACCATATCGCTTTGATGGTCATCGACGAAGCACATTGTATTTCCGACTGGGGCCATGATTTCCGCCCTGACTATCGGCGTATCGTGAACATTTTGCGCCAGTTACCCGCCAATACTCCGGTGCTGGGCACAACGGCGACGGCCAATAACCGTGTTATCGCCGATATTCACGCTCAATTGGGCAATCTTCAAATCCAACGGGGCCCATTGAGCCGAGAAAGCCTGGCGTTGCAAACCCTGATGCTACCCGATCAGGCCTCCCGTTTGGCGTGGTTGGCTCAGGCGATCCCACACTTACCTGGTACAGGTATTGTCTACACGCTAACGGTGCGTGATGCCGAGCAAGTGGCCGAGTGGTTGAACACCAGGGATATTCATGCAAAAGCCTATCATGGCAGCGTTGAGGCGGAGGGGTTTGAAAACAGCAATGCCTACCGTCAGCATTTGGAAACGCTATTGTTAACCAATCAGCTCAAGGTTTTGGTGGCGACGAGTGCATTGGGAATGGGCTACGATAAGCCCGATCTTAGCTTTGTGATCCACTATCAGGCTCCGGGCTCAATAGTGGCTTATTATCAACAGGTTGGGCGCGCCGGGCGGGGTATCGCTCATGCAATTGGAGTGCTGATGTCTGGAGTGGAAGATCAGAATATCCACGAATTCTTTAGAGACTCGGCATTCCCCTCTGAAACACAGGTGTATGAAATTTTGCAGGTACTAGCAAACAGCGATGGCCTGTCGATGAGAGCAATTGAAGAACAAACCAACTTGCGCTATGGACAAATCGAAAAAGTGCTGAAGCTACTGAGCGTGGAAAATCCGGCGCCCGTACTTAAAGTCGATAATCAGTGGCGTAGAACGCCAGTACATTACGCTATTGATCTGGTTCGTATTGCGCATCTTACCCGTCAACGTGAGCAGGAATGGGCTGAGGTAAAAAACTACCTTACGGATACCGATTGCAAAATGACCTTTTTGCGCCGCGCGTTGGATGATAATGATCCAACACCTTGTGGTAAGTGTGCTTCCTGTCTTGGCCAACCCGTAGTGAGCCAACGGGTCGATCCAGAACTTGCTCATCAGGCAGCGACGTTTCTCAAGCATGCAGAAATGGTCATCTTGCCGAAAGCGCAAGTGGCCACCAATGCCTTTGCAGAGTACGGTTTTAGGGCTAACCTGCCGCAAAACCTGCGTGCCCAGCCAGGCAGGGCAATGTCTCGCTGGGGGGATGCGGGGTGGGGGCATATCGTAGCCGATCATAAACGTGCTGGCCGTTTCGGTGATGAACTGGTTGAGGCGATGGCAGAGATGATCCAGCAACGCTGGTTACCACAACCTGCCCCTCAATGGGTTTGCTGTGTGCCCTCGCGTAATCATCCTGAATTAGTACCAGACTTTGCCCGCAGGTTAGCCGCTCGGCTAGGATTGCCCTTCATTGATGCTGTGAGCAAAGTAAAGAATAATCAGCCGCAAAAAGCCCAGCAAAACCGCTTCCATCAATGTCGTAATCTGGATGGTGTGTTTTCTATCAACCAGCCGATACCCAATACACCTATGTTGCTCGTTGATGATATTGTAGATTCTGGATGGACGTTAACGGTTATTGCGGCACTGTTGCAACAGGCCAGTAGCTGCCTGGTCTACCCTGTTGTACTCGCATCCTCTTCGGTAAGAGACTCATGAATTTATCGCCAACCGCACAAGCCACGCTGCTGTTAACCAGCTTTTTTACTAAAGCCAGCAGTGAAGATGCCAAGCCGCTAACCAATGCAGAATGGGGGCGCTTTGCTTTATGGCTGAAAGAGAAGGCCACGACGCCAGCGGATTTATTGGTCTCTGAACCACAATCGCTCTTGAGTGGCTGGCATGACCCACGTATCAGCATTGAACGTATTGTGCAGCTACTGAACCGTGGCCATAGTTTGGCGTTGGCCGTTGAAAAGTGGCAGCGTGCCGGTCTTTGGGTCGTGACGCGCTCTGACTCCGAATATCCCAGAAGGCTAAAACAGCGTCTAAAAACAGATTCCCCGCCCGTGCTGTTTGGCTGTGGCAGCAAAGCGTTACTGAATGCTAGGGGAGTGGCTGTGGTTGGTTCGCGTAACGCCAACCTCAGTGATTTGTCTTACGCCGAACAGGTGGGGTCTAGAGCGGCATCTGAGGGTATCGCGATTGTTTCTGGTGGAGCCCGTGGCGTGGATGAAACTGCCATGCTGGGTGCCATGCACAATGGTGGAACAGTCGTTGGCGTTATGGCAGATAGCCTGCTGAAAGCGGCGACCAGTGCCAAATGGCGTAATGGGCTGATGAAGGGGAATGTGGTTCTGGTTTCACCTTTTTACCCGGAAGCCGGGTTCAGCGCAGGTAACGCCATGGCAAGAAACAAATATATCTATTGCCTGGCCGACAGTTCTCTGGTGATCCATTCGGGGCAAACAGGCGGCACGCTAAGCGGTGCGCAAGAGAACCTCAAAAAAGGCTGGGTGCCGTTATGGGTCAAACCCACAGAAGATGAAAGTGCCGCAAACCGTGATCTGGTTGCCAACGGTGGCCGCTGGTGTGAAGCGAACATTCAGGCTTTTAACGTATCTGACTTGTTGCTGGCAGATAATCCTGCATCCTATCGAGAGAGAGCCGAGCAGGCTGATTTATTCTCTTTAGATACTTCACCAGCCTTGTTCAATTTTGCACTGAGGGAACCGGAAGCGATAAAAAAATCAAACGCATCGCAAACGGTGATGGAGAGCAAATCTGAGTTCTTTGACGTTGATCAGGTCGCAACGCCCCAAGAACCCGTCGACTTCTACACAGTATTTGTTGGCGAGCTTCGCCGATTGGCGGCAAACCCCGTCACTCTGGATGAGTTATTGGCGAGTACACTCCTCAATAAGTCTCAGCTTAGTGACTGGCTAAAGCGTGCCATTGCAGACCGCGTGGTAGAGAAATTGAGTCATCCCGTGCGGTATCAGGTAAAGAACAAATAGTGTGTCATTGCCAGGAAAACAGTAGCAACCAATAACGATGGCTGGTGTTGTTTATGCACCAGCCATCAGAGGCGTTGTTTATTTCGGCTGTGACCCGATGTTGTCATCAATACGCTTGAGCATATACGGGAAGAACGGGTTCGAGGAGATGCGCATCAACGAATCCAACCCGACCACCAGCACCGCTCGTTCACCGCGTGCGGCGAAGGTCCCCAGGCTGATGCCATACTGGTTACGTGGATCAGGATAGCGGCCATACAGTGAGTCATTGAGCGGGAACGGCAGAGCAACGTGTGACAGCGAGAAAATATCTGGCAAGTAGGTGATGCCCAGCATTTCGGTGGTGTCTGCGCTTTGCCCGGCTGCGGTGGTGCGTGCCAGTGTATCGGTACTTTCTGGTGAAACGTTGGTCACTACCGTTGCCTTGTAATTGCGTGGCGGTGGCGGCAACAGCCGTGGCAGTGCGGTGTAGGACGAGGTTCTGAGCAATGGCCCGAAACTGACCGCCTGGTTTAAATCAAACAATACCACTTCACTGCCATTGGCGGGCAGATGGTTATACAGCGCCGTAATTACCGCACGGGTACTGACTGTAGAATCCATAACCGATTGGAAGGTCAGAATCGGTGGCAATTCCCCCATCTTGTTGTTACGCGAATCGCGGGCGATCTGCTTTTGCAATTCCTGGGTTAATTGGAAAGACTGACGCGCCGCATTCACCGGGAATGAATTGTATTTAAACGGGTTGAACTCAGGCACGATGCCCAGCCAAGCCGCTTTGGCAAACGCCGGGAAAATGGCTGGCCAACCGGCAACGCCAGCAAAGCGGGCAAAGCTGGTCACGCCGATCATCGGTGAAATCAGCACCACGCGCTGAGGTTTTGCCAAGGTGGCATCATCTAGCGCATCCAGCGTGTATTTCATCGCCAGTGCGCCGCCGTTGGAAAAACCAATGATGTGCAGCGGTACATCGTTACCTGCCAGGCTTTTGGCTTCACGCACCGCCAGGCGGGTTGCGGCCAACCAATCCTGCCAGTCTACGCTGGTCAAAGCCCCTGGAACGGTTCCGTGTGCAGGTAAGCGAATACCGACGGCAACATAACCTTCCTGACGATAATTATCTGCAATATGTCTCAGGCTGTAAGGGGTATCGGTTAAGCCGTGTAACAACACTACGGCACCTTTTGGCTTGCCTTCCGGCATCATCACGTATGAGCGATTCCAATCGGTGGGGAATTTTTCGGGATAGATAGGGCTTCCGGAATAATAACGGTTCAACGGTGTCTGTACGCTGCTGTCCAGCTTATCGGTAACATTCAACCGGACTTCATTGAAAATAGCGTCTTCCGCTTTCAGATAGTCAGCCCAACTGGCTTTATCGATCGCATCGGCACGCATTTCATGCGGCACAAAAGTGTGCCACAGCTGTAGTGCCGGGCCTTGCTGGGTGTAATAAATACGCCCAATCAGTGCACCGACGACTAAAAGCAGCACCATCAGTACAAGACGTTTAACCCATTTGATAAGCATATATCTTAACTCCGTTTCTTATTGTAATAACCGAGCCGGAAAACTCGCTATCATCCCGAAAAGTTTATTGATTTTTTGTACACAGTCTCCCTTTTGATAAGCCATTCTGCCGTGAACGGCCTAAACAAGAGGATAACGTTTTAAACCACCTTTAGCGCGGTGATACGGTGACGGTGCGGCCATTGGTGGCAATGGCAACGCGTTGTCCAGGGTGGAACTGGCTGCTTCCCTGTGCCTGGACCACAATAATGTTCGTGCCATCGTCGCGGCGGACTTCAAGCTCTACACCGTTGCTGCGATTCATTGCGCTCTGTACGTTCTGGCCTACCACTGCGCCACCAACGGCGCCGGCTCCGGTTGCCAGATTCCGTCCACGGCCACCGCCAACGGTATTACCCAATAAGCCACCCACCACGGCCCCGCCAACGGCACCCGCGACATTATTACCATCGCCGCCCTGAATGGTTACCGGGCGCACTGACACCAAGGTTCCGTAAGTGACGGTCTGAACCTGCCTGGCCTGCGCGGCCGTAAAGGTATCGCCGGAAGAGGTATTATTAGCGGCACAACCACTAAGGGCTGCGACCACAACAGCAATGGCAATGATTGTTTTAGTCATATAAACCCCAAAAATGTCTAGTGAGTGTAAGAAGTGACGAAACCGGTAGTCTCGTAGTTTGAAGTATGGCAGGAACTTGATTTTATTCAGGTAGCGGTGAAAAAAATTATGGTGGAGGTGCAGGCTTGAGTAGTGTAAATATGGAATGATTGTAAATTTATAATTTAAATCAATGAGTTGTGATTTCTTATGTCTCTGGATAAATTTTCATCGTGATGAAGGAGAAATATGCGCATCAAAGCTATCTGTACGAGTGAGCAAGGAGAGAACCCCGGAGTTGTTGAGCGTTCTCTCCATTTTGCCTTTAAAAGACGGGAAAGTGAGCCTTAGCCGTTATTTCAGCCATTGGATCAGGCTGATAACCAGCGGGCAAGAATTTAACGGCACCCGCGGCCGCCATGCATTCCTGCTCCACCCATTCCCATGCGGTGCCCCATAGCGGGGACTCCGGCTTTTGCCAACTGAGTATCCAACTCCACACGCTGTTGGTAGAGATTGTCGCGTAATGCGGTAATTTCTTTGCTGACGGCCAGAACCTTTTGCTCATCAAGCGGCTTACTGGTTAACAGCGCTTGGTACTCATATTGCTTGGACATCATCTGTTGGCGTAAATCGGCCGTTTTAAGCTGGAATGCATCAAAAGCCTTCTGGCTCGTTGCCTGCTGCTCCGGCGTCAGGCTGGCCATATAGCCCTGGTGATAGCCCATACCCCGCTGGGAGTTCGGTCCATTCATACCATTTTGTGCCATAGCAACATGGCTAAACCCTGTCAGTGTGGCGAGGGAGAGGATGGCGGCAAGGGTAACTTTGTTCAGTTTCATGATTTACGTCCTTATGCTTGATATCAATAAATGGAATATCGCCAGATGTTCCACCATGTCATTGCAACCGGCGTGCCATGATCGGGTTGGCATGGGAATTGTATGGATCAACGATCGTTATTGATGGGTGCTTAATCCGCTAAAGAGCGCCAAGCAAGGAGTCCAGGCTGTGAATACGCTTAACGTCTTGGCAAGAATAAAAAATAAGGCAGGTAGAAAATGGCGATGTGTTTGCCAATACCCAGGTAAAAAGTGGGTTATTTTTACTCGCTTGACTGATGGTGTGAGTAATAATTACCCGTACGCTAGCGCAAGCCAGATTGAAGAAGGTGCCAATGGTGACGAAAATTAAAAAAAAATCAGGCATATCTTCGGCGTTACTGGCCTGGATGGTTATCTGCCCGGTGGTCGTACTGCTCGGTATCATTATCACGCTGGCCGTCAAGGACTTGCAGAGCGGGCGGGAGATTGAGATCCAGACGCTACGTGAAAAAAGCGCGGTGCTTATCCGTGCGTTTGAGTCCGGCGCGCGCACCGGCATGGGCATGCGCTGGCGTCAGGATCAGCGCCAGATCCTGCTGGAGGAGATGGCCTACCAACCGGGGGTGCTGTATATCGCGATTACCGATCGTTCAGGCAGGATCCTGGCTCACAGCGATCCGCTGCGGGTTGGCAGTCAGTTGTATAGCCAGCAACAGATGGAGGCCTTGCAGGCGACGGGTGCAGAACAGTGGCATATGACTTCTTTTGTTGATCGGCAGCAGAACCGCCAGAATGCCTTTGAAGCTTATCGTTTCTTCAAACCATTGAAACGCGGTAACGGCCACGGTGGCCATATGATGAACATGTATCGAGCTACAGAAACGGAGCCTGCCGATAGCCAGAATGATGAGCAAACCCTCATTTTTGTCGCCTTCGATACCTTGGCGCTGGATGCCGCTCAGGCGAAAGATATCCGTAACGCCTCCATCTTGCTGTTCACCCTGTTGTTGCTGGCGTTGACCAGCCTGCTGGCATTGTTCTGGGCACGACGCTATCAGCGTTCCAGCCGCCAACTGCAAGACGAAGTCCGCCGGAAAGAAAAACTGGCGGCCATTGGTGATCTGGCGGCGGGCCTGGCGCATGAGATTCGCAATCCGCTCTCTTCGATCAAAGGGTTTGCCAAATATTTTGCAGACCGCTCGCCGCAAGGCAGCGAAGAGCAGGAATTGGCCAAGGTGATGGCGAAAGAAGTCGATCGCCTGAATCGCGTGATTAGCGAATTGCTGGCCTTGGTACGCCCTGTGGATTTACGCCTACAGCTGGTGGATATCAATGAGGTGATCGAGCACTCATTGCACCTGATCCGCCAGGATGCGGTGAACAAGAATATTACTATCCGCTATAGCCGCAATAATGCGTTGCCGCTGGCTGAAATCGACCCCGATCGCCTCACTCAGGCGTTGCTGAATCTTTATCTGAATGCCATTCAGGCGATCGGGGCTGATGGTTCGCTGGAAGTGGCTGTGGTGCTGGTGGGCGAGGAGGGGTTGCGCATTACCGTTACGGACTCCGGTAAAGGTATCAAGCCGGACGATTTGGCGAAAATTTTCAACCCGTATTTCACAACCAAGGCAGCGGGCACCGGCCTGGGGCTGACCATCGTGCAGAAAGTGATCGAGGAGCATCAGGGTAGCATCACCGTGACCAGTCATTCACCGTCTGGTAGCCGTTTTGCGATAACGATTCCATTAAGACATACAAAACCGGAGGCTCCTGAGCATGGCGACGCCTAACGCGCATATTCTGGTGGTGGATGATGATCTGAGCCACTGCACCATCATTCAAGCCCTGATGAAAGGGTGGGGATATCGGGTCACGTTGGCGCATAACGGCCTGGAGGCGGTGGAACAGGCCAAGGGCACACCGTTTGACCTGATTCTGAGCGATGTCCGCATGGCGGAAATGGATGGCATTGAGGCGCTTAAGGCGATCAAAACCTACAATCCGGCGATCCCGATCCTGATTATGACCGCTTACTCTAACGTTGAATCGGCGGTTGAGGCGATAAAAGCGGGTGCCTATGATTACCTGACCAAACCGTTGGATTTCGACATATTGCAGCTTACGCTCGAGCGGGCGCTGGAACATACTGCCCTGAAATCTGAGAATAAAACCCTTAAACAACAGCTGATTAGCGATCATGGCAATATGATTGGCCGCAGCGCGCCCATGCGTCGCCTAATGGAGATGATCGCCATGATCGCGCCTTCGGAAGCGACGGTGCTGATCTGCGGTGAATCAGGCACCGGCAAAGAGCTGATCGCCCGCGCGGTACACGCCAACAGCCAGCGCAAGGATCGGCCGTTGGTGAGTATCAACTGCGCGGCGTTGAGTGAATCATTACTGGAGTCCGAACTGTTCGGCCATGAGAAAGGGGCTTTTACCGGCGCTGATAAACGCCGCGAAGGGCGTTTTATGGAAGCGAATCAAGGCACGCTGTTTCTGGATGAGATTGGCGAAGTTTCACCGTTAATGCAGGCGAAATTACTGCGGGCGATTCAGGAGCGGGAAATCCAGCGGGTTGGCAGCAACCAGACGCTGTCTGTTGATGTGCGGTTGATCGCCGCCACCAACCGCGATCTGATGGCCGAGGTGGAAGCGGGCAGATTCCGTCAGGATCTCTATTATCGCTTAAACGTGGTGACGGTAGACAGCCCGCCGCTACGACAACGCCGCGAAGATATCCCGCTGTTAGCGATGCACTTTCTGGCAAAGTTTGCCGAACGTAACCGCAAATCAGTTAAAGGATTTACCCCACAGGCCATGGATATGCTGCTGAAATACCACTGGCCTGGTAACGTGCGCGAATTGGAAAATACCGTTGAGCGCGGCGTGATCCTGCTGACCGGCGATTTTATCAGTGAAAAGGAACTGCCATTGAGCGTGAGTTCACTTGCTGATGACGAGCAGGAAAACGGTGTGGAGCAACCGATTCAGCCACTGGAACAGGTAGAGAAAAATGCGATCCTCGCCGCATTAGAAAAAACCGCGGGCAATAAAACAGAAGCCGCCAAACAGTTGGGCATTACCCGCAAGACGTTATTGGCCAAGTTGCAGAAATAAAATGCGCGGAGCTTTAAAGTCAAGCGCAGCGGTGTGATTGATATCAGCCGCTGCGCTTTTTATCTAAAAGTTACGTTGTTATGAGAGAAATTCCACTTTACCGCCAGCCAGGTGGTACATGCTGCCGACGATTTTTATTTTCCCTTCTTCTTCCAGTTTTTTCAGTACCGGGCTGTTTTTACGGATATCTTCGATCGTCATCATAACGTTGGTTTTAGCTACCGCATCGACAAAGTCATAATTTTTGCCAGAGCGTTCACCTTCGTAGACGGTTTTGTCGATCGCCGGTTTGATCTTGTTCAGCAAGCCGGTCAGATTGCCCAGTTCTGCATTATCAATGGCTCCCCGCACCGCACCGCAGCCAGTATGCCCTATGACCAGCACCACTTTGGCACCGGCAACGGCGCAGGCGAACTCCATACTGCCCAGGATATCGTCGTTCTGGATGTTACCTGCGACGCGGGCGTTGAACGTTTCACCAATTCCGACATCCAGCAGGATCTCCGCCGGGGCGCGCGAGTCGATGCAGCTTAAAATAACGGCAGCTGGAAATTGCCCGCCTTGGCTAGCCTGTTTCTGTGCTACATAGTCATGCTGCTGCATCTTCCCTTCGCGGAATCTCATGTTGCCATGTTTAAAGCTTCCGATAATGTCATCCGGCGTCATTTTATCGCGTTGTTCTTTGGTCATCGCGGCAGCAAAAGCAACGGAAGGTGCGGTAAAACCGGCAACACCGGTCATAGCAAGAACGGAGAGGGCGGCGGTACGTTTTAATAGAGTTCTACGTGCGGGCTCTTTGGCGGGAAGCTTACTCATAACGTTATTCCTCTGTGTTATTCGGTAGTACAACACTGCGATTATGGATTTACACCAATACAATCGGGTAAAGACGGCAACCTGGCGTTTTAGGGTTGAACCGATATCACCTGTAGAGACGTAAGCATTATAAGTGTATATGCCCCCTCGATTTTCGTCGGAGTATTTTGCCACCGTCAGGCGGCGAATATGTGCCATATTCCTGTTTGTTCGCGTCAGACAATGCCTTAACATAGCAACCACTCTTTCTGCCCGGCTATATGGATATCCGATGCGTCATTTGGTCACCCTGTTACCCCTGATCCCTTTGCTTGCTGCCTGTAGCAGCGAGCCCGTACCCCAAGAGCAAGCTCCTCAGGCCAGCCTGGTTCAGAGCGGTTTTCAACTTGAGCCGGAACACGCTATTCATCCACTGAGCGGGGATTTTGCCGACAACCCGGCCACGGCACGCTTTATCGATAAAATGGTGCAGGAGCATGGTTTTGAACGCCAGCAACTGCATGATGTGCTGGCGCAGGCGCAACGGCTGGATTGGGTGGTGCGCTTGATGGATAAACAGGCACCGGCTGGCCGACCTTCAACGACCCCAAATGGAGCCTGGATCCGCTATCGCAGCAAGTTCCTGACCCCCGACAATGTGCAAAACGGTGTGGCGTTCTGGAATAAGTATGACGAAGCGCTACAGCGTGCCTGGCAGGTTTATGGCGTGCCACCGGAGATTATCGTTGGCATCATCGGGGTGGAAACCCGTTGGGGCCGGGTGATGGGTAAAACACGCATCATCGACGCCTTGGCTACGCTGTCGTTTGAGTACCCGCGTCGTGCTGAGTTCTTTACCGGTGAACTGGAAACCTTTTTGCTGATGGCGCGCGCGGAAGGGGACGATCCGCTGTCACTGCGCGGATCCTACGCTGGTGCCATGGGGTATGGCCAGTTTATGCCTTCATCATTCAAGGGCTATGCGGTTGACTTTAATGGTGACGGCCACGTCAACCTGTGGGATCCGGTGGATGCTATCGGCAGCGTTGCCAACTATTTCAAAGCCCATGGCTGGACCCGAGGGGCCACAGTGGCAATTCCTGCCAACGGTCAGGCAACCGGCCTGGAAACCGGGTTCAAAACCAACTACGCCATCACCAGCTTGGCGGCAGCCGGTTTAACGCCGCAGGGCTCACTGGCTGGCTATCAGCAAGCCAGCCTGCTGCGTTTGGATATGGGCAACCGTTATCAATATTGGTACGGGTTACCGAATTTCTACACCATCACCCGCTACAACCACAGCGTTCACTATGCCATGGCGGTTTGGCAACTGGGTGAAGCGGTCGGCAGGGCGCGGCGCGGGCAATAATACTGGCAAGTCCACCAGAGATTGAGCGTGTAATGGCGCAATCTCTGGTGGTTTACAGCATGGTGTAGGCCTTTTTCAGCCCGGTATCTTCTTCAGGATCGGCACCTTGCTGATGGAGTAACGCCTCTATTTCTACAATCTCTTCGATCTGATCGGGTGCCGCTTCTGGTGCTGGCATGGTGTCCTGAATGATTTGCTCATCAAACGTCGGATTCAAGGCCGGGGAGAGTGGGGAACTGGTCAGGCTATCCGGTATGGCGATATGGGGCAGTGGCGCATCCTGTACAAACTGCGATTTGTCTTCTTTCACCGTTCTGCTGCAGGCTACAAGCAATACTCCGCAAAGGGCAAAGAACGCGTACAGAATATTGCCACCCAGCGGTTGGATCAGCGCCCCAACGGCCAGCGGGCCGATACTGGCCCCCACGCCAAATGACATCAACAAGCAGGCGGCCAGCGAGACGCGGCGCTCCGGCTCAATCAGGTCATTAGCCAGCGCCACCGCCAGCGGATACAGCGTGAATTGCAGCATGCTGACGACAAAGCCCACCCCCAGCAGGATTGGGAAATCAATATGCGGCAATAGCGCCAATGGCAGAGAGGCGATAATCAGCAAGATCGCATTAATCTGCATCAGCAGGGTGCGGTTGTAACGATCGGACAGCCAGCTCAGAGGTAACTGCGCCACCAGCCCGGCAAAAATAGCGATCGCCATAAACAGGCCGGTTTGTTGCGTCGTCAAGGATTGCTGGCTGGCGTAAACCGGTGCTAATCCATAGAAGGAACCCACTACCATGCCGATCACCAAAGTGCTGGCCAGCACTTTAGGAATGGCGCCGATAAAATAGCGCAGCTCCATGGGCGCGGGTGACATATGGCGAGCATTGGTGCGGGTGGTCAGGGCGATCGGGACCAGGCAGAGAGCAAAGCACAGGGCGATCAGCAGCAGCGTGGTGATCCCCAGATCGGTTTGCAGCATCAGCACGATCTGCCCCAACGACATACCGAGATATGACGCCGCCATATAAAAACCAAATACCCTGCCGCGTTGATTGGATTCAGACTGATCGTTCAGCCAGCTTTCCAACACCATGTATTGACACATCATGCACAGGCCGATAATCAGCCGCAGCACGACCCATACCGGGATATATTCCGTCAGGCCATGGCCCAGCACCGCGGCGGTAATAATACCGGCACAAGAGACATAAGCGCGGATGTGCCCGACGCGGGCAATCAGAAAGTGCCCCACTTTGCCGCCGATCACCAGGCCAATATAGTTGGCGGCGATAATGGCCCCGATCAGTGCGCCAGTTACGTTGATGGAGGTCAAGCGTAGAGAGATGTAAGTGGTGAGTAACCCTGACCCCAGCAACATCAGCAGAGTCGTAGTGTACAGCGGAAAGAATACGCCTAACGTTTTTCTCACTCTGCCTTCCTGTTTCTTATGGCTAATAAGCCGATGTGCGGTATCCCCATAACCAAGCAACGCAGCAATCTGTGCGTCGCCTTTGATACTAGCAGTTTGAGGTACGGCTTAACACTGCATCAACCTGCGAAACGCTGCGCATTTCTGTCATGACCCCGCCAGCGATGCTTGATAAATGCTACTATCGGGCGCATATAGCTTGATTCACTAAGGAGAGGCGATGAGTGAGAGTACACTGCGCAAGCTCAGTATTTCCGTTGGGCAAAAAATGCAGGCCAGCGGCCAGTGGATCACCTGTGCAGAGTCTTGTACCGGTGGGGGAATTGCCAAAGCTATTACCGATATTGCGGGCAGTTCGGCCTATTTTGATCGTGGTTTTGTCACCTATAGCAACGCGGCGAAGCACGAATTGTTAGGGGTGGCTGAAGCCACCTTGATGACGCACGGCGCGGTGAGTGAGGCGGTGGTGCGCGAAATGGCGCAGGGAGCACTGCATGCCGCCAAGGCCGATCTGGCGCTGTCGGTAAGCGGCATTGCTGGCCCTGATGGCGGCAGCGCTGATAAACCTGTGGGTACCGTCTGGTTTGGTTTTGCCGAACGTTCTGGCCGTGTGCTGGCGCGTAAAATGCAATTTGCTGGCGATCGCGATGCCGTGCGGCTGCAAGCAACGATTTTTGCGCTGCAAACGGCGCTCGATGAATTTTTGTAAAATTAGTCTTGATACTGTATGACCATACAGTATAATTAGCGACATTTCCTGCACAACATACATTCAGTGGCAGTGTGGGGTAACACCGGCATTGCATAACGAGGAGCAAACATGGCTATTGATGAGAACAAGCAAAAGGCGTTAGCTGCGGCACTGGGCCAGATTGAGAAACAATTCGGCAAAGGCTCCATCATGCGTCTGGGTGAAGACCGTTCAATGGACGTAGAAACGATCTCCACTGGCTCGCTGTCACTGGATATCGCACTGGGTGCGGGCGGCCTGCCAATGGGCCGTATTGTTGAGATTTATGGCCCGGAATCTTCAGGTAAAACTACTCTGACCCTGCAGGTTATCGCCTCCGCTCAGCGTGAAGGCAAAACCTGTGCGTTTATTGATGCCGAGCATGCGCTGGATCCTATCTATGCCAAGAAACTGGGTGTTGATATCGACAACCTGCTGTGTTCTCAGCCCGATACCGGTGAGCAGGCGCTGGAAATCTGTGATGCCTTGACCCGCTCCGGCGCGGTTGACGTGATCATCGTTGACTCCGTTGCGGCTTTAACGCCAAAGGCAGAGATCGAAGGTGAAATCGGTGACTCACACATGGGCCTCGCGGCGCGTATGATGAGCCAGGCGATGCGTAAGCTGGCCGGTAACCTGAAAAACGCCAACACGCTGCTGATCTTCATCAACCAGATCCGTATGAAAATTGGGGTGATGTTCGGTAACCCGGAAACCACCACCGGGGGTAACGCGCTGAAGTTCTACGCTTCTGTCCGCCTGGACATCCGCCGTATTGGTGCGATCAAAGAAGGTGACGAAGTGATCGGCAGCGAAACTCGCGTAAAAGTGGTGAAGAACAAGATTGCTGCACCGTTCAAACAGGCCGAGTTCCAAATCCTGTATGGCGAAGGCATCAACAGCCGTGGCGAATTGGTCGATCTGGGCGTGAAGCACAAGATGATCGAGAAAGCTGGCGCATGGTACAGCTACAACGGTGAGAAGATCGGCCAGGGTAAATCAAATGCCTGTAACTTCTTGAAAGAGAACCCCGCTATTGCCGCTGAGTTGGATAAAAAACTGCGTGATCTGTTGCTGCACAGCAATGGCGAACCGGTTGCCGCTGTTGCTGAAAACTTGGATGATAATGAAGCAGAAACCAGCGAAGAGTTTTAATCTTTGCCGGTAAGCAGGCACACCCTCGGTGGTGTGCCTGTTGAGCTCTGAGGTTGTATGGTATGAATGATGGCGTTTCCTCACCCTCACGCAATGTATTAAATGCTTTGATAAGCCGCGCGATGCGCTTATTGTCTCAACGCGATCATAGTGAAGTTGAACTGCGCCGCAAACTTGCGGCGCAGCCGTTTGTAGCGAATGCCAGATTTGGCGCGAAATCCCCAGCAAATCCCCCCGAACAACCCGTTGACCCCGCAGTGATTGAGCAAGTGATTGCCTATTGTTATCAGCATAATTGGCTGGATGACCAACGTTTTGCCAATAGTTTTATCGCCGGGCGTAGCCGTAAAGGCTATGGCGCACAGCGCATTCGCTCTGAACTGATGCAGAAAGGCGTAGAAAAAGAGATTGTGCAGACGGCGCTGGCAGCCTGTGACATTGACTGGTGTGAACAGGCTAAGCAGGTCGCACAGCGTAAATTTGGCGATCCACTACCGGTAGAATGGAAAGATAAAGCCAAAGTTCAACGTTATCTACTCTATCGTGGCTTCTTTCAGGAAGAAATTCAGTCAATTTACCGTGATTTTGCGCAATGAACGCACACGGGGTTTTACTTCCCTCTGAAGAAAATTTATCTTATTCACACTTTTTGTTCGTGAGCTAGATGATATCGTCAGGATGTCGTGCTTCTTGCTCACGTGTCGTTATTCTAGCCTTTCCAGGAAAATTATGAGCAAGAGCACCGCTGAGATCCGTCAAGCGTTTCTCGATTTCTTTCATAGTAAAGGTCATCAGGTCGTAGCAAGCAGCTCTCTGGTGCCTAACAATGATCCGACATTGCTGTTTACCAATGCCGGGATGAACCAATTTAAGGATGTTTTCCTGGGGCTGGATAAGCGAGCCTATTCTCGTGCTACCACTTCACAGCGTTGCGTTCGTGCTGGTGGTAAACACAACGATTTGGAAAACGTGGGTTATACCGCACGTCACCATACTTTCTTTGAGATGCTCGGCAACTTCAGTTTCGGCGACTATTTCAAACATGATGCGATCAGCTATGCGTGGGAATTGTTGACCGGTGAAAACTGGTTCAACCTGCCAAAAGAGAAGCTGTGGGTTACCGTGTATGAGACCGATGACGAAGCTTTCGACATCTGGCAGAAGCAGATCGGTGTTCCGGCTGAACGTATTATCCGCATCGGTGACAACAAAGGCGCGGCCTTTGCTTCCGATAACTTCTGGCAGATGGGTGATACCGGTCCGTGTGGCCCGTGTACCGAGATTTTCTTCGATCACGGCGATCATATCTGGGGTGGCCCTCCAGGCAGCGCGGAAGAAGACGGTGACCGCTATATCGAGATCTGGAATATCGTGTTCATGCAGTTCAACCGCCAGTCCGACGGCACCATGCAGCCGCTGCCGAAACCTTCGGTGGATACGGGGATGGGCCTGGAGCGTATTGCTGCGGTTCTGCAGCATGTAAATTCCAACTATGACATCGATCTCTTCAGCACCCTGATTGCCGCCGTTGCGGACGTGACCGGTGCCACCGACCTGAATAATAAATCACTGCGTGTTATCGCCGACCATATCCGCTCGTGCGCATTCCTGATCTCCGATGGCGTCATCCCTTCGAATGAAAACCGTGGTTATGTGCTGCGCCGCATCATTCGTCGTGCTATTCGTCATGGCAATATGCTGGGTGCGAAAGATACCTTCTTCTACAAGCTGGTTGCGCCACTGATCGGGGTGATGGGCTCAGCTGCAGATGAGCTGAAGCAACAGCAAGCGCTGGTCGAGCAGGTACTGAAAACCGAAGAAGAGCAGTTTGCTCGCACGCTGGAGCGTGGTTTGGCGTTGCTGGACGATGAGTTGGCCCAATTGCAGGGCGATACCCTGGATGGCGAAACCGCATTCCGTCTGTACGACACCTACGGCTTCCCGGTTGATCTGACGGCCGATGTTTGCCGTGAGCGTGGCTTGAAGGTTGACGAAGCTGGCTTTGAGCAGGCAATGGAAGCACAGCGCCGCCGTGCGCGTGAATCCAGCGGCTTTGGTGCTGATTACAACAGCATGATCCGCGTCGAAGGGGCTAGCCAGTTCAATGGTTACGACCTTGACGAGCAACAGGCTAAAGTGGTTGCATTGTTCCGCGATGGTCAGCCAGTGGATGCGATTCAAGCAGGTGAAGAAGCGGTTGTGGTCTTGGATGAAACCCCATTCTACGCAGAGTCGGGCGGCCAGGTGGGTGATAAAGGTATACTGAAAACTGCCGATAGTAAGTTTGTGGTCAGTGATGCACAGAAATATGGTCAGGCGATTGGCCATCAGGGCAAACTGGCGGCGGGTACGCTGAAGCTGAATGACCGCGTTGACGCAATAATTGATAGCGCACGCCGTGATCGCATTCGCCTGAACCACTCGGCAACTCACTTGCTACATGCGGCGTTACGCCAGACTTTGGGTGAGCATGTCGCACAGAAAGGCTCGTTGGTGAATGACAAGTACCTGCGTTTCGACTTCTCCCATTTTGAAGCGATGAAGCCGGAGCAAATCCGCGCAGTCGAGGATTTGGTAAACCAGCAGGTACGGCGTAATCTACCGGTGCAAACTGAGGTTATGGCGCTGGACGATGCCAAACAGAAGGGCGCGATGGCGCTGTTTGGCGAGAAGTATGACGATAACGTGCGCGTGCTGAGCATGGGTGATTTCTCAACCGAACTGTGTGGTGGGACTCACGCCAGCCGTACCGGGGACATTGGCCTGTTCCGTATTCAGAGTGAGTCGGGCACTGCTGCGGGTATTCGCCGTATTGAAGCGGTGACCGGTGAAGGAGCGATTGCTACCCTGCACCAGCAAAACGATCTGTTACAGGACGTTGCGCATTTGGTGAAAGGGGATAGCAATAATCTGACGGATAAAGTGCGTGCGGTGCTTGATCGCACCCGCGCGTTAGAAAAAGAGTTGCAACAACTGAAGGATCAGCAGGCTGCGCTGGAAAGTGCTTCACTGTCGAGTAAAGCGAAGCAGGTCAAGGGTGCTAAACTGTTGGTCAGCCAGTTGGATAACGTGGAACCGAAAATGTTGCGTACCATGGTTGATGATCTTAAAAATCAACTGGGTTCTGCAGTGATTGTTCTGGCCACGGCAGAAGAAGGAAAAGTCAGCCTGATTGTTGGTGTTACTAAAGATCTCACTGACCGGGTGAAGGCTGGTGAGTTGATTGGCAATATCGCGCAGCAGGTTGGTGGTAAGGGCGGTGGCCGCCCAGATATGGCGCAGGCTGGGGGTAGTGATGTCAGTGCTCTGCCAGCGGCATTAGAGAGTGTTGAAGCTTGGGTGGCTTCGAAGTTGTAAATATAAATAAATAGGCACGTGAAGACGCCATAAGATTCTGTAAATTATGGTGTTTTCATACGATGCTAAGACAATGTAGTTATAATTACGGGAACAAAGTTTTTCAGGTCGGCTAAACTTATCATAGTCTGGAGTGACACCAAGTCTGCTTACATTTATTGTGGGCTTTATGACTTACGTTTTCACTGCATATAATGGATAATGGCCGGGAAACTGAGAGACCCGACTCTTTTAATCTTTCAAGGAGCAAAGAATGTTAATTCTGACTCGTCGAGTTGGTGAGACCCTCATGATTGGCGATGAGGTCACGGTCACAGTGCTGGGGGTTAAAGGCAACCAGGTTCGTATTGGTGTTAATGCTCCCAAAGAGGTGTCTGTACACCGCGAAGAAATCTATCAGCGTATCCAGGCCGAGAAGTCTCAACAGACGACTTACTGATTTCTGAGCAGCGTCTCGTGTTACTGCGAGACGCTCTTGCTCCCTTAGTCACTTCCTTTCCCCCGAGCTTTCCTCTGTTTCTTCCAATTATTTTTTTCTGGTGTGCAAACTTTTGCGCCATCTAACCCTATGTTTGCTTGTTGATAAAACACTCTTTTTGTCGTGAAATCACGCATGTTGCCTGTGATTTGTGCAAATGAGCATGAGTTGGGAAAAATTGTTTGACTTATAAGTCGGGGAAAGTAATATGTGCGCCACGCAGTGCCGATGAGCTTCTCTAAAGCAAGTTAGGCACAATTCGCAAGAAGCGTATGGTGAGGTGGCCGAGAGGCTGAAGGCGCTCCCCTGCTAAGGGAGTATGCGGTCAAAAGCTGCATCCGGGGTTCGAATCCCCGCCTCACCGCCATTTGCATCCATAGCTCAGCTGGATAGAGTACTCGGCTACGAACCGAGCGGTCGGAGGTTCGAATCCTCCTGGATGCACCACATTTAGCCATATGGTAAAGCGGTTGAAGTTGTACCATAAGGCATCAAAAAGAATTCCTGTGCATCCATAGCTCAGCTGGATAGAGTACTCGGCTACGAACCGAGCGGTCGGAGGTTCGAATCCTCCTGGATGCACCATTCTTCAAGTGAAGTTTCACGGAACGAAACAAATTCGCTGTAACAAATTAGATCGCATCCATAGCTCAGCTGGATAGAGTACTCGGCTACGAACCGAGCGGTCGGAGGTTCGAATCCTCCTGGTTGCACCATCTAAGAAAAACCCGCTTCGGCGGGTTTTTCGCTTTTATCTCCTGCTATTCCCTGTCAGTACAGCACTTTCCGTCATGTTCAAGCAGCGACAACCTTTCGGCTTTACGCTAAAGTGGTTTTCTTTCTTCAACGAGCATGGAGTCACGATGTACGATCGCTACCAGGGTCTGATCTTCGACATGGATGGTACGATTCTGGATACCGAATCGACGCATCGCGAGGCGTGGCATGAAGTGCTGGCACGCTACGGCATGAAGTTCGATGAGGCGGCAATGGTGGCGCTGAATGGCTCGCCAACTTGGCGTATCGCTCAGACGATCATTGTTGCGCACCAGGCCGATCTTGATCCCCACCATCTTGCGGCAGAGAAAACCCGAGCGGTAGAAGCCATGCTGCTGGACAGCGTTCGCCCATTGCCGTTGATTGAGGTGGTAAAATCCTATCATGGACGCCGCCCAATGGCGGTGGGGACCGGCAGCGAGCACCGTATGGCGGAGATGCTTTTACGCCATTTAGGTTTGCTCAACTGTTTTGATGCGATTGTGGGGGCTGACGATGTACAGCGTCATAAGCCGGAGCCGGATACCTTCCTGCGCTGCGCCGAACTGATCGGTATACCGCCAGAAAATTGCGTGGTGTTTGAAGATGCTGATTTTGGTATTGAAGCCGCCAAGCGCGCTAATATGGCCGTGGTCGACGTCCGGACATTGTGAATAGTACGCTGGCAATTCTGTCATTGTTTGGCAGCAGCTTTCTCAGTTCGACGCTGCTACCGGGCAATTCTGAAGTCGTGTTGGTCGCTGTGCTGACCAACAGCAGTGTTTCACCGAGTATATTGGTGCTGGTTGCGACGTTGGGCAATACCCTAGGTGGATTGACCAACGTGATTATTGGGCGCCTGTTACCGGCGTTGAAACCACAGCGGGGGCTGGAAACGGCACTCGGCTGGTTAAAACGCTTTGGCCCGGCTGCGCTGCTGCTCAGTTGGGTACCGGTAGTGGGCGATTTATTGTGCGTGTTGGCAGGCTGGCTGCGTATGCCATGGGGCTCTGTTACGCTGTTTCTGTGTGTCGGAAAAGCGTTGCGTTACATCATATTAACTATGATTACGCTACAGGGAATAGCCTGGTGGCATTAACCAAGTGAATATAACTCAATATTCTCTTGGGAGCAGATTCAGTATGCTGACAAGTTATCGTTTTTAGCAGCGGGAGGTCAATTTGATCCCGGACGTATCACAGGCGCTTTCTTGGTTGGAAGCCCACCCTCGTGCATTAAAAGGGATCCGGCGTGGTATTGAGCGCGAGACTCTGCGGGTTACCGCAGATGGCACGCTCGCCACTACCGGTCATCCAGAGAAACTGGGGGCGGCATTAACGCACCATTGGATTACCACAGACTTTGCCGAGGCGCTGTTAGAGTTTATTACGCCGGTTGATGACGACATCGATCACTTGCTGACGTTCTTGCGTGACATTCATCGTCATGTAGCACGGAATCTGGATGATGAGCGCATGTGGCCGCTGAGTATGCCGTGTTTCATCGAGGCCGAGCAGGATATTGAGCTGGCACAGTTTGGTTCGTCAAACATCGGCCGCATGAAAACGCTGTATCGCGAAGGCCTGAAGAATCGCTATGGCGCGTTGATGCAGACCATTTCTGGTGTGCACTATAATTTCTCCCTGCCGCTGGAGTTCTGGCAGGCATGGGCAGGGGTTGAAGACGCCGAAAGCGGTAAAGAGCAGATCTCGGCGGGATATTTCCGGCTGATTCGTAACTATTATCGTTTTGGTTGGGTGATTCCGTATCTGTTTGGCGCTTCCCCGGCAATTTGTTCCTCGTTCCTGAAAGGGCGAGAAACCGCGCTGCCGTTTGAGCGCAATGCGCAGGGCATGTGCTATTTGCCGTATGCCACTTCGTTGCGCTTGAGCGATCTCGGCTATACCAATAAGTCGCAGAGTAATCTGGGGATTACTTTCAACGACTTGCAAAGCTATGTGAAAGGGCTGAAGCGAGCGATCGCTACACCTTCTGAAGAGTATGCCAAGCTGGGAGTGAAAGACGGCGATCGCTATCTGCAGCTTAACAGCAACGTATTGCAGATAGAGAACGAGCTTTACGCCCCAATCCGGCCGAAGCGCGTCACCAATGACGGTGAAACGCCTTCAGATGCGCTGCTACGCGGCGGTATCGAATATATCGAAGTCCGTTCGCTCGACATCAACCCGTTCTCACCGATTGGTGTAGATGCCGTACAGGCCCGTTTCCTGGACTTGTTCCTGGTGTGGTGCGTATTGGCCGACGCGCCGGAGATGAGCAGCGACGAATTGCTGTGTACCCGTAAAAACTGGAACCGCGTGATTCTGGAAGGGCGTAAGCCGGGGCAAACTATTGGTATCGGCTGCAATGATACCCGCAAGCCTTTGGATAAAGTCGGTAAGGCGCTGTTTGACGATCTGAGGCGTGTCGCTGAAGTGCTGGATAGCGAGGCGGGTAATCAGCAGTATCAGCAGGTTTGTGATGAGCTGGTTGCCGCATTCGACGATCCTGAACTGACTTTCTCTGCCCGTATCCTGAAGGCGATGAAAGCCGGGGGAATCGGCCGTGTTGGCCTTGATCTGGCGGAGCAATACCGCAAGATGCTGATGGAAGAACCGCTGGAGCTGTTGACCGAAGAGCAACTGGCAAAGGAACAGCAGGCATCATGGCAGCGTCAGCATGAGCTGGAAGCCAGTGATACATTGAGCTTTGATGAATTCCTGAAGGCCAACGGCGGGAGCTGAAAAAGAAAAGGCCACATCAATGTGGCCAAATATACATCTCTGATACAGGGATGATGATAACAAATGCGCGTCTTTCATATACTCAGACTTGCTGGGTTAGAAAAGGTTTCCTCGTGTAGGAAAAAAGTTTCGAAATAAATGCTATTTATGAGGAGTTGACGACATGCCACTGTTGGATAGTTTTACCGTAGACCATACCCGCATGGCAGCTCCGGCTGTCCGCGTTGCTAAAACCATGAAAACTCCTCATGGCGATACCATCACCGTATTCGATCTGCGCTTCTGTCGCCCGAATCTGGAAGTGATGCCGGAACGTGGGATTCATACGTTGGAGCACCTGTTTGCTGGTTTTATGCGCGACCATCTGAATGGCAATGGTGTGGAGATTATCGACATCTCGCCAATGGGTTGCCGCACTGGGTTCTACATGAGCCTGATTGGTGTGCCAGAAGAGCAGCGGGTGGCCGATGCCTGGCAAGCGGCAATGGCTGACGTGCTGAAAGTGACTGACCAGCGTAAAATCCCTGAGCTAAATGAATTCCAATGTGGCACTTACCACATGCATTCATTGGAAGAAGCACAGGAGATTGCCAAGCATATTCTCGATCATGGCGTGGTCGTGAACCATAACGACGAATTGGCACTGCCGAAAGAGAAACTGCAGGAACTGCATATTTAGTTCTGCCAGTATTCACCTGGACGTAAAAAAGCCGCTGATAAAGCGGCTTTTTCCTTTACTTCAACCGGTTAATTAATGGTTCTGCACGCTGGCCTGCAACGATTTTATCGGTGTGACGCGTACCTGTTTGATCATGTTTTCCTGCACGTCGAGGATATCAATATCATAATGGCCAATGCGTACCCGTTTGCCGATGTCCGGGATCTCTTCCAACTCTTCCAGCAACATACCATTGATGGTACGGGCTTCCGTAGCGGGCAAGTTCCAGTTGAAGGCCTTATTTAACTCACGCACGTTGGCCGTGCCGTCAATCAATACCGAACCGTCGCTTTGTGGATTCACTTCTTCTGCCAGGGTCGGAGACATTGAGGTGGTGAAGTCGCCAACGATCTCTTCAAGAATATCCTCCACCGTGACCAAGCCCTGTATATCGCCGTATTCATCGACCACAATGCCGACTTTCTCTTTGTTACGCTGGAATTTCACCAGTTGCACATTGAGCGGCGTGCCTTCCGGCACGAAGTAAATTTCATCGGCGGCGCGCAGCAGGTTTTCTTTGTTGAACTCTTTTTTCTCGGTCATCAGGCGGTAAGCTTCACGCACGCGCAGCATACCGATGGAGTCGTCCAGCGAGCCGCGGTACAGCACGATGCGGCCATGCGGGGAGTGGGTTAGCTGACGCATGATCGACTTCCAGTCATCATTCACATCAATACCGACGATCTCGTTGCGCGGCACCATAATGTCGTCCACCGTCACTTTTTCCAGATCCAGTACCGAAATCAGCATGTCCTGATTGCGGCGCGAGATCTGTGACTGGGATTCATTGACGATGGTTCGCAGTTCATCTTGGCTCAAGGCACCACTGATACGTACATTGGTGCGAATGCCGAAAATACGCAATAGCAGGGTAGTGATGCCGTTTAGCAGCCACACCAGCGGAAACATAATCTTTTGCAGAGGAGTCAGCAGGAAGCTGCTGGGGAACGCGATGCGCTCAGGATGGAGTGCGGCAAAGGTCTTCGGTAACACTTCGGCGAACAGCAGGATGATAAAGGTGAGTATCCCGGTGGCGATGGCGACACCAATATCGCCATACAGGCGCATACCGACGATAGTCGCCAGCGCTGAGGCAAGAATATTGACCAGGTTATTACCGATTAATACCAGACCAATCAGGCGATCTGGCTTTTGTAGCAGTTTCTCCACCCGACGTGCGCCCCGATTGCCCTGCTTGGACAAATGGCGCAGGCGATAGCGGTTGAGCGTCATCATGCCGGTTTCGGAGGCTGAAAAATAAGCGGAGACCACAATCATAATCACCAGGATGAGGATGAGGGCCCCTGTCGAAACATGCTCCAACGCGGTATTCCTTATGCATAGAGAAAGAAGGCCTCACCGGAATGAGGAGGCACTAGAGAGTATTCTAGCGCACCATCACTTCCTGGATCAGGCGGCTGCCGAAATAGGCCAGCGTAAGAAGAAAGGCACCCGCAAAGCTGAACCAGACCACGCGGCGGCCACGCCAGCCTTCGTGATAGTGGCCCCACAGCAGGACGATGTAGACAAACCAAGCCATGATGGACAGCACGGCTTTATGCACGTTCTCTTTGCTGAACAGGTTATCCATGTAAAGCAGGCCGGTACACAGCGTCAGCGTTAGCAGCACAACACCGATCTGGGTGATGTGGAACATCTTGCGCTCAATACTCATCAGCGGTGGCATATCGGCGCTGAAACTGAGTTTTTTATTCTTCAACAAATAATCCAGCCAGGCCAATTGCAGGGCGTAGAGTGCCGCAATCATCAGCGTAGCGTAAGAGAACAGCGCCAGGCCAATATGCACCATCAGTTCCGGGCTGGCTTCCAGATGGGTAATAAACTCACCCGGCACAAAGCTGGCCAAGGCCAGATTGATAATCGCAAAGCTGTAAATAATTGGCAGCAGGAACCAGCCGCGATCGCGCGAGGCCACAAAGGTCATCACCGAACAGATAATCAGGCTGACCACCGAACCAATGTTCAACAGGCTTAGATTTTGCCCGGTGTTGACATCAAAAATGCGTTGCTGGAGCGCGACGGCATGGCAGATCAGCGCCACCACGGCCGAAACGATAGCCAGCCGACGGTAAGCGCTATTCTTCCGCAGCAAACTGGGAATAATCAGTCCAAGGCTGAGCAGGTAGGCGATCAAAGCCACAATGGAGAAAACTGGCATAGCGTTATTTAGCATCGGCATGGTTAATTGGAATGCCAGTATAGCGTTGAGCGCGCTTCACTCCAACCGATCTCCAACGCTGAGGCAGAGATCGTGTTTGCTTCGTGTTATAATCGCCGCAATTGTGTCGCCACTGCGGCCTGACTCTTACGTTGAGCATGAGACGATGTTTGAAAATTTAACCGATCGATTGTCGCGCACCCTGCGCAATATCAGCGGCCGTGGGCGGCTGACCGAAGATAATATTAAAGACACCCTGCGCGAAGTGCGTATGGCTCTGCTGGAAGCGGACGTTGCGCTGCCGGTGGTGCGTGACTTCATCAGCCGCGTCAAAGAGAGCGCGGTTGGTCATGAAGTGAACAAGAGCCTGACGCCGGGCCAAGAGTTCGTCAAGATCGTCAAGAACGAACTGATTGCCGCGATGGGCGAAGTGAATAATGAGCTGAACCTGGCGGCGCAGCCACCGGCCGTGGTGCTGATGGCGGGCCTGCAAGGTGCTGGTAAAACCACCAGCGTGGCTAAGCTCGGCAAGTTCCTGAAAGAAAAACAGAAGAAAAAAGTGCTGGTGGTTTCCGCCGACGTCTATCGCCCAGCGGCGATCCGGCAGTTGGAAACGCTGGCAGAAGGCGTGGGGATCGATTTCTTCCCGTCTGATGTGCAAGAAAAACCGATCGATATCGTTAACCGTGCGCTGCAACACGCCAAGCTGAAGTTTTACGACGTGCTGATCGTCGATACCGCTGGCCGTTTACACGTTGACGAAGCGATGATGGACGAAATCAAACAGGTACACGCGGCGATCAAGCCGGTGGAAACCCTGTTTGTGGTCGATGCCATGACCGGCCAGGATGCTGCCAATACCGCTAAAGCGTTCAACGAAGCGCTGCCGCTGACTGGGGTCGTGTTGACCAAAGTCGATGGTGATGCGCGCGGCGGTGCGGCGTTGTCTATTCGCCATATTACCGGCAAGCCGATCAAATTCCTCGGCGTGGGTGAAAAAACCGACGCGCTGGAGCCGTTCCACCCAGACCGCGTGGCTTCACGTATTCTCGGCATGGGCGATGTGCTGTCGCTGATCGAGGATATTGAAAGCAAAGTTGACCGTGCGCAGGCGGAAAAACTGGCTAACAAGCTGAAGAAGGGCGACGGTTTCGATCTGACCGACTTCCTGGAGCAGTTGAAGCAGATGCGTAACATGGGCGGTATGGCCAGCATGCTGAGTAAACTGCCGGGTGCCGGGCAACTGCCGGATAACGTGAAATCGCAGATGGACGATAAAGTTCTGGTGCGTATGGAGGCGATCATCAACTCCATGACGCTGAAAGAGCGCGCCAAGCCTGAAATTATCAAGGGCTCGCGCAAACGCCGTATCGCGATGGGTTCTGGCATGCAGGTGCAGGACGTTAACCGCTTGCTGAAACAGTTCGACGATATGCAGCGCATGATGAAAAAGATGAAGAAAGGCGGTATGGCGAAGATGATGCGTGGCATGAAAGGTATGATGCCGCCTGGCTTCCCAGGCCGCTAAAGCCGTTTGCATCTGTGGATGTGAACGCGTTCAACGATTTGCCGTTCGCGGTAAAAACCGCCTGAAAGTATCATGGCTGCAAAAACGAATTCTTGGCAATCGACGCTTTAGATTGCTTTTTGCGCCAAAATGAGTAAAATTTTCGGGCTTTTTATATTGCAACCGGGCCCCGTTCCCTCAATGGGGCCCGGCTGTTTTATTAACTAAAGAGGATGTTATGGTAACAATTCGTTTGGCACGTGGCGGCGCTAAAAAGCGTCCGTTCTATCAAGTAGTAGTGACCGACAGCCGCAATGCTCGTGATGGTCGTTTCATCGAGCGCGTAGGCTTTTTCAACCCGATCGCATCTGGTCAGGCTGAAGCACTGCGTCTGGACCTGGATCGCATTGAGCACTGGCAAGGTCTGGGTGCAACGGTTTCTGATCGCGTTTCTGCGCTGATCAAAGAAGCCAAGAAAGCAGCTTAATCTGTCGCGGTGGTGGCAATGAGCAAGCAACTCAAACCGGTAGCACCGATCGCGCCGATAGTACTCGGTAAAATGGGGTCTACTTACGGCATTCGTGGTTGGCTCAGAGTGTTTTCATCCACCGAAAATGCCGAAAGCATATTTGACTATCAGCCCTGGTTTATCCAGCTGGCAGGTAAGTGGCAGCTTGTCGAGTTGGAAGACTGGAAGCGCCACAGTCAGGATCTGATCATCAAAGTTAAAGGTATTGACGATCGGGATGCGGCGAATTTACTGACCAATTGCGAGATTGTGGTAGATTCCGAGCAGTTGCCTCCGCTGGAAGGCGATGATTATTACTGGAAAGACCTGATGGGCTGCCAGGTAATCGCCACTTCCGGATACGAACTGGGTAAAGTCGTCGATATGATGGAAACCGGTTCAAACGACGTGATGGTCGTGCGGGCAAACCTGAAAGATGCATTTGGCATGAAGGAGCGGTTGGTCCCGTTTCTTCATGGGCAGGTTATCAAGAAAGTCGATCTCGCTGCCAAGATTATTGAGGCAGAGTGGGATCCTGGTTTTTGACCTCCGGATTCAGCGGTCGAAGCAAGTGGAATAACAAGATGGGGATTGGCTGGTGTTCATTGGTATTGTAAGCCTGTTTCCTGAGATGTTCCGCGCAATCACCGATTACGGGGTGACTGGCCGGGCAGTAAAAAATGGCCTGCTGAGCGTGCAGTGTTGGAGTCCACGTGACTTCACCTACGACCGGCATCGTACCGTGGACGAGCGCCCTTACGGCGGCGGACCGGGAATGTTGATGATGGTGCAACCTTTGCGGGAAGCCATTCATGCAGCAAAAGCAGCGGCAGGCGAGGGAGCAAAGGTGATTTATCTGTCACCTCAGGGGCGCAAGCTGGATCAAACCGGTGTGCGCGAACTGGCGGCTAACCAGAAGATGATTCTGGTGTGTGGTCGCTACGAAGGGGTTGATGAGCGCGTGATCCAAACCGAAATTGACGAAGAATGGTCAATCGGCGATTACGTTCTCAGCGGTGGGGAACTGCCGGCAATGACCCTGATTGATTCAGTCGCCCGTTTTATACCGGGTGTGCTGGGCCATCAGGCTTCAGCAGAAGAGGACTCTTTTGTTGATGGATTGCTGGACTGCCCACACTACACCCGCCCCGAGGTGTTGGAAGGGATGGAGGTTCCGCCAGTTTTACTGTCGGGCAACCATGCCGAGATACGTCGCTGGCGCTTAAAGCAGTCGCTGGGCCGTACCTGGCTTAGAAGACCTGAACTTCTAGAAAGCCTAGCTCTGACTGACGAGCAAGCGGTGTTGCTGGCTGAGTTCCAACGGGAACATCAGGCCAAGTAACAGGACTATGAAGGGAACGTCTGACACAGACGGGACCGATATATCAGTTTACCTAGGGTAAGAGACATATTATGAGCAACATTATTAAGCAAATTGAACAAGAGCAGATGAAGCAAGACGTACCTGCATTCCGTCCGGGTGATTCCGTGGAAGTTAAGGTATGGGTCGTTGAAGGTAGCAAAAAACGTCTGCAGGCATTCGAGGGCGTGGTTATCGCTATCCGTAACCGCGGTCTGCACTCTGCATTCACTGTTCGTAAGATTTCCAACGGCGAAGGTGTTGAGCGTGTATTCCAGACTCACTCCCCAGTAATCGACAGCATTACTGTTAAGCGTCGTGGTGCCGTTCGTCAAGCCAAACTGTACTACCTGCGTGAGCGTACTGGTAAGTCTGCTCGTATCAAAGAGCGTCTGAACCGCGTTAACTAAGGTTACATCCGAAAGTTAATAGCTATCAGGGGCTTACCGTTATGGTAAGCCCCTTTTTTTGTGCACAGAAAACCTCCAGCTAGGCTGGAGGTTCCGTAAAGCTTTCAGCTTTGAGCCAGTTATAAAAACCCCTTTTGATTTGTTAAAACAGTTTGCGGTCTGGCAACTGCAAATATTCAACAAGAAATCAAAAGGGGGTCCCTATGAGGGACGAAAAGAGCTTAGCGCACACGCGATGGAACTGTAAATATCACATAGTATTTGCGCCGAAGTACCGAAGACAGGTGTTCTACGGGGAAAAGCGCAGAGCGATTGGCAGTATCTTAAGAAAGCTGTGCGAATGGAAGAACGTGAATATTCTGGAGGCAGAATGTTGTGTGGATCACATCCATATGCTTCTGGAAATCCCACCGAAGATGAGTGTGTCGGGCTTTATGGGATATCTGAAGGGAAAGAGCAGCCTGATGCTCTATGAGCAGTTTGGCGATTTGAAGTTCAAATACCGTAACAGGGAGTTTTGGTGTCGAGGGTATTACGTTGATACGGTTGGTAAAAATACAGCCAGGATACAAGAATACATAAAGCACCAACTGGAAGAGGATAAGATGGGTGAGCAGTTGTCGATCCCGTATCCGGGCAGCCCGTTTACGGGCCGTAAGTAATGCATAGATGCAAATGTCAGATCGCGATGCGCCTGTTAGGGCGCGGCAGGTAACAGAGCCTTATAGGCGCATATGAAAAACCTCCGGCTATGCCGGAGGATATTTATTTATGCAAAAAAACGGGTTACTGCCAAATCGTGTTTGCCAATGGAAATGCACGTGGTCAGTCACATAGAAAACCTATTACAGTGTTGCTGTGGCGCGCTGCTTGCCTTTTTCCGGATGCGGTTGCGCCGGAACGATATCACCAGGTTTTACAATGACACGGGCTACCGATTCATGGGTGGCAAACGTGCAACTGCAATTAATGTTCTGGCATTGGTGATAACGTTCTTTAGTCGACTCAGTCAAATAACGACTGGAGCGAGTGTGTGCCACGCTGCCACACAGTGGACAATGCATCATAGAAACCCCCTCTTGATAAAACGCTATTGAGTTAAACCACACTCAAGAAAAAATACCGATGTCCCCTAACGATCTATTCTTGCTGGTCATAATAACTGTATATACATACAGTATTAAGCTAATTGCTAAAGTCGTCAAGTGAGATATGATTTTTTTTAGCAGAATGTGTAATGCAGCGTGGTAAGTATAAAAAAAGCCCATCAATGATGGGCTTAGAAGAGAGAGGCTGGAAAGCGAGAGAATTACAAACCGTAAACCAGCGTGACTGAGGTGGTGGTATCCGTGTTCTTTGGTGCTGATGCTGGCGGCTTACTGTTGTAAGTCACGGTGTAAGCCAAGCGCAAAGAGAAATCGTTGTTGATTGATACGTTCAGCGCGGTTTCTGAGTTGATGGTGGTTTCATCGTTAGCCAGCGCGGATAAACCTTCTGAGAAACGAGCATTGTCCGTCAACCGGTAAGAATAGTTAGCTGCACCGTAGGCCAGAGCACGGGTAGAGCGACCACCACCGCGATATTCATCGTGGCGAACCCCAGGGCCGAATTCCACACGCAGGTCATGAAGTGGGCCGTTGAAGATCTGGCGACCATAACCCCCGGTCACGGTCGTACGTGAATTATAACCGTTGAAGCGATCGTTCAACCAACCGGCCTGACCAAACATATAGTTACGGCTGGTCAGATTCTGACGGGTACGGCCACTTGCCTGATATCTTTCTGAGGAGCGCACATTGGAAGACGTACTATTGTTCGCTGCCCCCCACAGGCTGTAAGCGGCATCGCTGTTAAACCAGGTCATGGTGGTGTTGGCTAACAGCGTGGAGTTCTGCGAGTTGCCAGACTGGGCGTTATAACCCGCCTGAATATTCCCATCAAACGGCTTCTTGGCGGTCGACGGATCGTCCATCGCGGTGAAGAGGGTGTTGTCGGCAAGGGCTGGGATACTGGTGAAAGCGGTCAAGCAGCTGAAATACAGCGGAATGGCGCGACGAGCGCGTAAAGAGAGCATTTTGGATCCAGTTGTTAAGAGTGATAATAAGTGATAACTGTCACATTATATCGGTTCGTCACTGCGACAAAAATAGCCTCGATTAGCTTAAGTTTTTAATTTTCATTCGCTACTTATTCATTTTTCTTCTACTGCATTTTCTGGCATTAGTAGCATAAAGTGCTTATTAGCCTTAATGTTGAACGGGGTATTGAGACGGGCTTGGTTACACGGCAACGGTAGCGGCCCGTTGCCGTGCAGGGGTTTTACAGGAAGGTGGTCACCAAAATATAACCGGTGATGCAGGAGCTCAGCACACCGATCAACCCTGGAATGATAAAGCTGTGGTTGATGATAAATTTGCCGATCCGCGTTGTCCCTGAGCGGTCAAAACCAATACAGGCCAAATCGCTAGGGTAAGTTGGCAATACAAAGTAACCGTAAGCCGCTGGGAAGAAGGCCAGTAACATTTTTGGGTCAACGCCTAATTGCAACGCCATAGGGGCAATTGCGGTCAGAGCAGCGGCTTGGCTGTTAACCAGCTTAGAAACCAGGAACAGAACGATCGCGTAGGTCCAGGGTTGGCTTTTGACGACATCTTCCAGCAGCAGCTTTAAATCGCCCATATGCGCCTGGAAGAAGGTATCACTCATCCAGGCCACGCCGAATACCGAGAATATCGCCACCATCCCGGCCTTGAACACGGCGCCGTTGGCAATGTCACCCGGTTTCACTTTGCAGCCCATCAGGATGACGGCACCGGCAATCAACATCATCATCTGGATGACCAGATTCATTGACAGTGGCTTCAGCGCACCTTTTGCATCAACAAATGAAGGACGCATATCGGCAAAAGCCCCCAACAGCACCACGATAGCGATAGCGGCGAAGAAAATGGCGGTGGACCAATAAGCCTGTTTCGGGAATTTTTGGTTGAGCAGCGTTTCGGTACTGCCATAAATGTAAGCGCGTTGTTCTGGGTCCTGAATTTTTGCCTGGAACTCCGGGTCTTTATCCAGATCTTTACCACGGCGCAGGCTCCACAAGGCGGCCATCAGTACCCCCACCAGCGACGCTGGGATGGATACCGCAAGAATTTCAACCAGCGTATAAGCCTTACCGATGCCATGACCGGCCGCGATGATCGAAACCAATGAGACAACCGCCACGGAAACCGGTGATGCGGTAATGGCCATTTGCGAAGCGACGGAGGCTACGGCCATCGGGCGTTCCGGGCGGATCCCTTTTTTAATAGCGATGTCGGAGATAATCGGGAACATGGTGTAAACCACGTGCCCAGTACCGCACAGGAAGGTCAGCGTCCAGGTGGTTAACGGGGCTAGCAGCGTAATGTGCTGTGGGTGACGGCGCAGCAGTCGTTCGGCATATTGCATCATAACGTTCAGGCCACCCGCGGTTTGCAACACCGAGGCACAGCCAATGACCGCCAGAATAGTCAGCATGACATCAACAGGAGGTTTTCCAGGCTCAAGCCCGAATATAAAGCACAACAGGAATAAACCAATGCCGCTAATTAAGCCCAGCCCCATACCACCAAATCGGGTGCCGACTAATAAGCAGAGAATAATAATCGCGAATTCCAGAGTTATCATGAGTGTCCCTTGTGAGAAATGAAAAACTGCTAATGGTTATCACCCCTTAAGGCAGATGAGGCGGGCTCTGTCTGTGCAGATTACCTCTTAAGAGGTGCAAACGATTTGCAGTCATGATTATTTATTTGGCAGGGGATAACTGTGAGATTAAGCAATGTTTATTCAATACTTGTTTTAAATCTGCAGGAATTAATGGAAATGAATAATGATTGAAAATCAATTGCCAGTTAATTGTAGGGTAATTGTTCTTTAGTTGTTTAATTTATTGGCCGCTTTATGTTGCTACTGATGCTGATTATTTTTTACGCAGAGGATTTGCTGCAAGGCGTGATACTTTTTCAACGAATCTGGATCTCACAAGTGTGTAAACATTTTTGTACGTAAATTGTTTGCATTTCTGAAGTTATTGACTCCATTTTACAAGCTGATGAACTGTGAAAACTCAGCGTGACTTAGTTTTATCCTTATTTATCAATTTATTGAATTTGTCTGTGGGTGGTTTTTGGTCTGCTTTATCAAGGTTTTTTATGGTGGTAATTTTTTATTTACAGTAAATGGATTGAAATCTTTACATGGCATGGTAATGTAGGCGCTATAACGCTTAATGTTCTATCAACGCTCACGTATAACGGCACAAGACAGGAATAGCATCATGCAAAAAGACGCGCTCAACAACGTACATATCAGTGCAGAACAGGTTCTGATTACCCCGGAAGAGCTGAAAAACCAACACCCGCTCAGTGCTCGTGACGAGAATGAAATCTCGGCTGCGCGCCAAACTATTGCCAACATTCTGAAAGGGCAGGATCACCGTCTGTTGGTGGTGTGCGGGCCTTGTTCGATCCATGATCCGGATGCAGCGCTGGATTACGCGCGTCGTTTGCAAACCCTGTCGGCTGAATTGAGCGATCAGCTATATATCGTTATGCGTGTCTATTTTGAAAAGCCAAGAACCACGGTCGGCTGGAAAGGTTTGATCAACGATCCGCATATGGATGGAACCTTTGATGTTGAAGCTGGTTTACACATCGCGCGTCGCCTGCTGCTGGATCTGGTGGGCATGGGCTTGCCGTTGGCCACCGAAGCGTTGGATCCTAACAGCCCACAATATTTAGGCGATCTGTTCAGTTGGTCGGCGATCGGCGCGCGTACTACGGAATCCCAGACGCACCGCGAGATGGCCTCCGGTCTCTCAATGCCGGTCGGCTTCAAAAATGGCACCGACGGTAGCCTAGGTACGGCGATCAACGCTATGCGTGCGGCTTCGATGCAACACCGCTTCGTCGGGATCAATCAGGCTGGGCAGGTGTGCTTGCTGCAAACTCAGGGCAACCCAGACGGCCACGTGATCCTGCGCGGAGGCAAGACGCCAAACTACAGCGCGGAACACGTTGCTGCTTGCGAAAAACAGATGCAGGATGCAGGACTCCAGCCGTCCTTGATGATAGATTGCAGCCATGGCAACTCAAATAAAGACTATCGCCGTCAGCCGGCCGTTGCCGAGTCCGTCGTTGAGCAGATCAAAGCGGGTAACCGTTCGATCACCGGTATTATGCTGGAGAGCAATCTGCACGAAGGGAATCAGTCGTCTGAGCAACCGCGTGCAGAAATGCGTTACGGTGTTTCAGTGACCGATGCCTGCATCAACTGGGAAAGTACGGAAACCCTGCTGCGCCAAATGCATCAGGAACTCGGCGCGGTGCTGATGGCTCGCACTGGAGAATAGTGAGTTATGGTGGCTGAACTGACCGCATTACGCGATCAAATTGACGAAGTAGATAAAGCATTGCTGGGTCTGTTGGCAAAGCGCCTGGAACTGGTCGCGGAAGTGGGGGAAGTCAAAAGCCACTACGGTTTACCGGTCTACGTGCCTGAGCGTGAGGCGGCGATGCTGGCCTCGCGCCGTAAAGAGGCTGAAGGCCTTGGTGTGCCGCCGGACTTGATTGAGGATGTGCTGCGTCGGGTGATGCGCGAATCCTACACCAGTGAGAACGACAAAGGTTTTAAAACGCTGTGCCCGCAATTGCGTCCGATTGTCATTATCGGCGGCAATGGCCAGATGGGGCGTTTGTTTAATCGCCTGCTGACCTTATCCGGTTATCAGGTGAAGGTGTTGGATCAGGAAGATTGGCCGCAGGCCGATACCTTGCTGGCAGATGCCGGCATGGTGATCGTCAGCGTGCCTATCCACGTCACAGAACAGGTGATCGGCCAGTTACCACCACTGCCGGAAGACTGCATTTTGGTCGATTTGGCGTCGGTCAAAAACCGGCCGCTGCAAGCGATGCTGGCGGCTCACGGTGGGCCGGTACTTGGGCTTCACCCGATGTTTGGCCCCGATGTTGGCAGCGTTGCCAAGCAGGTGGTGGTGTATTGCGATGGGCGCCAACCTGAAGCCTATCAGTGGCTGCTGGAACAATTGCAGGTCTGGGGCGCGCGGTTACACCGCATCAGCGCCGTTGAGCACGACCAGAACATGGCTTTTATCCAGGCATTGCGACATTTCGCGACCTTTGCCTATGGTTTGCATCTGGCAGAAGAGAATGTCCAACTGGAACAACTGCTGGCGCTGTCTTCACCGATCTACCGGCTGGAGCTGGCGATGGTGGGCCGGTTGTTTGCCCAGGATCCGCAGTTGTATGCAGATATCATTATGTCTTCAGACGAAAATATTCATCTGATCAAACGCTATTATCAGCGTTTTGGTGAGGCGATTCAGTTGCTGGAGCATGGCGATAAACAGGCGTTTATCCAAAGCTTCCAGAAAGTGGAACACTGGTTTGGTGATTATGCTCAGCGTTTCCTGGTGGAGAGCCGCTCGTTGTTGCGCCAGGCGAATGACAGCCGCCAATAATGGTCATGCTGCTTGATTGATAAGAGGTTCGACATTGTCGAACCTCTTTTTTTGGCATCAAGATGGGTTTACCGGCACCACATTTTCGCTCGGATAGCACCCCAATACCTTCAGTGAACGGGTAATCAGGGTCAGGTCTTTCAACGCTTTCTGCATGGATTCAGAACGCAGGTTGGCCTGCACATCAATATAGAACATCTCTTCCCACGGATTGCCGTTGATCGGGCGTGATTCCAGCTTGGTCATGATGATGCCGTTGTCACGTAACACCAATAACGCTTCTACCAGCGCACCTGACTGTTGGCCGGTGGCCATAATCAGCGTGGTTTTGGCCGGAACCTGCTCAGAGACTTCGATCGCTTTGCGTGCCAGCACGATGAAACGGGTGATGTTCTGCTGCTGGTTAGCCAGATTATGCTCAAGTACTTGCAGGTGGTAGAGCGCACCACCGGCTTCACTGCCCAATGCCGCAGCCTTTGGCGAATTTAGTTCGGCCACTTTCTCCATCGCGGCGGCGGTGCTTTCGCAATACTCGATTTTCCAGTGTGGATAACGATTAATAAACTGGCTGCACTGTTGGAAAGGCTGCGGATGGCTGTAAACGATCTCGATCTGGTTCAGGTCAGTTTGGCTCGCGACCAGCACGCAGTGATCGATCGGCAACGTAAGCTCACCTACGATCGACAGGCTGGTATGTTGCAGTAGGTCATACACGTCGTTGATTGAACCGGAACTGGTGTTTTCGATTGGCAGAATGGCGTAATCCGCCTGGCCGGTTTCAACCTGGGTAAAGATATCCTGGAATTTCTGGCAGCCGCATTCGATCAACTGATCGAAATGGCGGGCACTGTATTGGCGCGCCGCGAGATGCGAATAGGAGCCTTTGGGGCCGAGGAAGGCAATGCGCGCAGAGTGCTGGCTGATTTGGTTAAGCTGATGCTGCAACAGTGTCTGCTGGGTGAGCACGGAGTCTTCAATGATCAATTGGAACAGGCGGGTGACGTAAAAACCGTCAAGATCATAAGGTTTGGCGGCGCTAATCAGCGCATCCAGCAGATCGCGTTCACGCTCTTTATCGCGAATCGGCCGGTGTGAGTGCAGCTTGGTTTTGCCCACCTCTAGCGCCAGCTCACGGCGCTCTGCCAGCAGTGCCAGCAGTTTCAGGTCCAGTGCGCTGATGCGTTCGCGCAGTACGAGTAACGGGTTGTCAGTCATAATCAGCCTTATCTTGTGTTCTTATAATCGTTAAATAGCCATAAAAAAAGCCCCCTGTTTTCAGGAGGCTTGGTTGTTCGTCTTCGCATTCTTTATCACACGACGAAACGCCTCCCAATCAGGGGAAGGTAAAAAAGAATGCGAAGAAAAACGGTTTACGGGTCATGGGTGTCCAAAAAGTATGTGTGAGCAGGTTTAAGGTAACCGCTGGCTTTTCTCTGTGTCAATAAAAACCGGCAATCAAAAAACGCGCCCGAGGGCGCGTTTGATACGAAACAATCATGAAAAGGTGCTTACTCTTCCGGTGTCACTTCTGGAGCAAGGTCTTTCACACTGGCGTAGGCGCGGCGCGCTTCGCTCTTGTGCTGCACTTTATTCAGCTGACGCTCAAGTTTGGCGATCAGGTCATTAACGGCGGTATACATGTCTTCATGTTTTGCGCTGGCAACCAGCGGGCCGTTAGGTGTGGTAATGGTGGCATCTACAGCAAACCCTTTAGGTTCTTTAGATAAAACGATATGCGGGTTGATCAGTTGAGCCTGCCATTTATCCAGTTTGGTGAGACGGTCTTCGACGTGACTACGGATTGCGGGGGTGATATCCATTTGTTTGCTGGTAATGTTGATTGTCATATAACCTACCTCTCTGTCTTTCCGTCTTGGATGTATTCAGCATAACGCGCTTTTTGCTGAAGTGGGTGAAAGAGATCACGTATTTTTGTCACTTTTTGCAAAGTTAGCGCAATCTGTGATTTAGACTCTGAAACAGTTATCTAACACTTGAGTCTGAGTGGCAGAACGCGCATTATCGATAGGTTAACAGGTGGCATAACCTTGTTAATATTTTGTTTATTATCGTGAATTTATTCTTGGTCGATTGAGTTTATCACCAATGAAAACGGCAGCCGAAGCTGCCGTTTTTTATGTTTGTGACGGTTAGAATCGTTATGCCGGGTTGGCGGCAATGATTTTCGCCACTTTGTCGGCTTGAGCATTCAGCTCCAGTTGACGGTAGGCATTTTCCATCAGCGGTAACGCATCACGAGTCGCTTTGGTATCCGGGAATTCACGCATCATCTGCTCAACACGATTAACAACCGCGACGTAAGCACCGCGTTTAGTGTAGTATTCCGCCACTGAAAGCTCATACTTGGCCAGACGGTTTTTCAGGAACACCAGACGTTTGTAAGTGTCTGTGGCGTATTGGCTGTTCGGATACTGCTGAAGCAGCTGGCTGAAATCGCGGAATGCAGTGCGGGCGTGTTGCGGATCGCGGTCAGAACGGTCAACCCCGAAGAAGCCTTGCAACGCACTGTCATCCAGCGCCATATCTGTCAAACCGCGCATGTACATGACGTAATCAATGTTCGGATGCGTTGGGTTCAAGCGCATAAAGCGATCGATAGAGGCTTGCGCCATCGGTAAATCGGCAGATTTATAGTAGGCGTAAATCAGATCCAACTGGACCTGCTGGGAGTATGGCCCGAAAGGATAGCGGTTATCTAACGCTTCGAGTTGTTTAATCGCGCCCTTAAAGTCACCGTCCTGCAGTTTTTGCTGGGCAGTAGCATAGATTTCCGAAGGTGGGTTGTCGGGAACCGCATCCTTGGATGTGGAGCAACCTGCCAGCGCCAGGCTCAACGTGGCTGCCGCCACCAGATATTTCATACGCGTCATGACGTTTTGATTATCCTCAGGGTGTTATTCCGGGAGACTGTCCGTTAAGCTCCCGACAAAAGACCAGTTACAATAGCACATTATATTAAACGGCATCGCCGTGAAAACCCAACGTTAACGAAGAATCCTGCATATGGCACAACAAGTACAACTCACCGCAACGGTGGCCGAAACTCAACTCGGACAACGTTTAGATCAGGCTTTGGCCGAATTGTTCCCTGATTATTCAAGATCACGCATAAAAGATTGGATCCTGGAAGATCGGGTACAGGTCAATGGCAAAACGGTAAACAAGCCGAAAGAGAAGGTACTGGGGGGAGAAACGGTCGCCATTGATGCACAGATCGAAGAAGATGCCCGTTGGGAACCGCAGGACATCGCATTGGATATCGTCTATGAAGATGCCGATATTTTGGTGATTAACAAACCTCGCGATTTTGTGGTGCACCCAGGTGCTGGCAACCCAGATGGCACGGTGCTCAATGCACTGCTGCATTATTATCCGGAAATTGCCGATGTACCGCGTGCTGGTATCGTGCACCGCCTGGACAAAGACACTACCGGCCTGATGGTCGTGGCAAAAACCGTCCCGGCACAAACCCGCCTAGTGGAAGCGCTACAGGCACGTGAAATCACCCGTGAATATGAAGCGGTGGCGATTGGTACCATGACGGCGGGTGGCACGGTGGAAGAGCCGATTGCGCGCCACTCCACCAAACGTACCCATATGGCCGTGCATCCAATGGGGAAACCTGCGGTTACCCATTACCGCATCATGGAACATTTCCGCGCGCATACTCGTCTGCGTTTGCGTCTGGAAACCGGGCGTACCCACCAAATCCGTGTGCATATGTCGCATATCAACCACCCGTTGGTGGGCGATCCGCTGTATGGCGGCCGTCCGCGTCCACCAAAAGGGGCATCGGAGGCGTTTATCAACACGCTGCGTGGGTTTGATCGTCAGGCTCTGCACGCTACGATGCTGCGTTTGTATCACCCTATCAGCGGTATCCAGATGGAATGGCATGCGCCATTGCCGCAGGATATGGTTGATCTGATCGACGCCCTGAAAGCCGATACCGAAGAATTCAAAGACCAAATGGATTGGTAATGGATGCGCTCATTCTGCCCGATTGGCCGATGCCTGCAGGCGTAAAAGCCTGTAGCACTACTCGCCATGGAGGTATCAGCCTGCCGCCTTATGATTCATTGAATCTGGGCACGCACGTGGGTGATGATGCACAAGCGGTAGCCTGTAACCGCCAACGGCTGGTGGCGGGGGCTGGTCTGCCGCAGATGCCTGTCTGGCTGGAACAGGTACATGGAACACGCGTGTTGGCGTTAGACGGGCAAGCGCCTGATGACTTACAGGCCGATGCGGTTTACAGCAACGTGGCCGGGCAAGTGTGTGCGGTGATGACGGCGGATTGCCTGCCTGTACTGTTTGCTTCACAGGCAGGTGATGAAGTGGCAGCAGCCCATGCGGGTTGGCGTGGGCTCTGTGATGGTGTATTGGAACGTACAGTAGAACGCTTTGCTGCTGCGCCGGGCAAGGTCACCGCCTGGCTTGGCCCAGCTATCGGCCCGCAGCGGTTTGAAGTTGGGGCAGAGGTCCGTGCGGCGTTTATTGCTGCCGATATTGCTGCTGCTTCAGCGTTTACACCTCGTGGCGATAAATTTCTCGCTGATATCTACCTTTTGGCTCGCCAGCGCCTTCAACGTGCGGGTATTTTCGCCATTTATGGCGGAAATCGTTGCACAGTGACCGAAATGAGTCATTTTTTCTCCTATCGGCGTGATGGAGTGACTGGACGTCTGGCAAGTTTGATCTGGGTGATATAACCTACTGCCCTAGGACGATCCACAGATGCATGACGTTGTACTAATAATATAGTGTCGGAATAACCTTGAAAATTTGAGGGATGACCTCATTTAATCTCCTGTAGCAATTCTGCACTATATTGGAGGTGTTATGCGTCTGGATCGTCTTACCAACAAATTCCAGCTTGCCCTCGCCGATGCTCAATCCTTGGCCTTAGGGCGCGACAATCAATTTATCGAACCGTTACATTTGATGAGCGCATTGCTCAATCAGGATGGGGGGACGGTTCGCCCATTGTTAACTTCTGCCGGGATCGACGCTGGGCGTATACGCAGCGAGATCGATCAGGCTTTAACCCGTTTGCCGCAGGTTGAAGGTACCGGTGGTGATGTTCAACCGTCACACGAACTGGTGCGCGTACTCAACCTGTGCGACAAACTGGCGCAAAAGCGCGCCGACAAATTCATTTCTTCCGAGCTGTTTGTTCTGGCGGTGCTTGAAGATCGCGGTACGTTGACCGATCTGCTGAAAGCGGCTGGCGCAACGGCCGATAAACTCTCCAAAGCCATTGAACAAATGCGAGGCGGTGACAGCGTGGATGATCAAGGTGCGGAAGACCAGCGTCAGGCATTGAAGAAATACACCATCGATCTCACCGAGCGTGCTGAGCAGGGCAAGCTTGACCCGGTTATTGGCCGTGATGAAGAGATCCGCCGTACCATTCAGGTATTGCAGCGTCGAACCAAGAATAACCCCGTTCTGATTGGTGAACCGGGTGTCGGTAAGACCGCCATCGTCGAAGGCCTGGCGCAACGCATCATTAATGGCGAAGTGCCTGAAGGGCTTAAGCATAAGCGCGTACTCTCTCTGGATATGGGCGCTCTGATTGCCGGGGCAAAATACCGCGGCGAGTTTGAGGAACGCCTGAAAGGCGTGTTGAGCGATCTCTCCAAACAGGAAGGCAGCGTCATTCTGTTTATCGACGAACTGCATACTATGGTGGGGGCCGGTAAGGCCGACGGTGCTATGGACGCTGGCAACATGCTCAAGCCGGCGCTTGCTCGTGGTGAACTGCACTGTGTGGGGGCAACCACGTTGAATGAGTATCGTCAGTATATAGAGAAGGATGCTGCGCTTGAGCGCCGTTTCCAGAAAGTCTATGTAGCAGAACCGACGGTCGAAGATACCATCGCCATTCTGCGTGGCCTGAAAGAACGTTATGAACTGCATCACCATGTGCAGATTACCGATCCGGCGATCGTGGCTGCTGCGACTTTGTCGCATCGCTATATTTCCGATCGCCAGTTGCCGGATAAAGCCATCGACCTGATCGATGAAGCGGCATCCAGCATTCGTATGCAGATGGACTCTAAACCGGAATCACTCGATCGTCTAGAGCGTCGTATCATTCAGTTGAAACTGGAGCAGCAGGCGCTGAATAAAGAGTCTGATGATGCCAGTAAAAAACGCCTGGAAATGCTGAGCAGTGAGCTAGATCAGAAAGAGCGTGAGTATTCTGAACTGGAAGAAGAGTGGAAAGCGGAAAAAGCCTCTCTTTCTGGTACGCAGAATATCAAGGCCGAGCTCGAACAGGCCAAGATTGCCCTTGAGCAGGCACGCCGCTCAGGCGACCTTGCACGCATGTCTGAGTTGCAGTACGGCAAAATTCCAGAGCTGGAAAAACAGCTTGCGGCCGCGACACTGGCGGAAGGCAAGACCATGAAGCTGCTGCGTAACCGTGTTACTGATGCAGAGATTGCCGAAGTGCTGGCAAAAGCCACCGGTATTCCGGTCGCCAGAATGCTGGAAGGCGAGCGCGATAAGCTGTTGCGCCTTGAGCAGGAGCTGCATTCGCGGGTGATTGGCCAGGATGAAGCGGTGGTTGCGGTATCTAACGCCATTCGTCGTAGCCGCGCGGGTCTTTCAGATCCGAATCGGCCGATCGGTTCATTCCTGTTCCTCGGCCCGACTGGTGTGGGTAAAACCGAACTGTGTAAAGCGCTGGCTTCGTTTCTGTTCGACAGTGATGACGCAATGGTGCGTATCGATATGTCCGAGTTTATGGAGAAGCACTCTGTCTCCAGGCTGGTCGGGGCACCTCCGGGTTATGTCGGTTATGAAGAAGGTGGTTATCTGACAGAGGCGGTACGTCGTCGGCCTTATTCGGTGATCCTGTTGGATGAAGTGGAAAAAGCTCATCCAGATGTGTTCAACATTCTATTGCAAGTGTTGGATGACGGGCGCCTGACCGATGGGCAAGGCCGTACCGTAGATTTCCGCAATACCGTGGTGATCATGACCTCTAACCTGGGCTCCGACATGATTCAAGAGCACTTTGGTAAGGTTAACTATACGCAGATGAAGGAATCGGTGATGGAGATGGTGAGCCATCATTTCCGGCCAGAATTCATCAACCGTATCGATGAGGTAGTGGTCTTCCATCCGCTCGGCCGCAAACATATCGCGCAGATTGCCAAGATTCAGTTGGCACGCCTGTACAAACGTCTGGAAGAGCGTGGCTATGAAGTGAGTATCACAGAGCCTGCGTTGGAACTGTTGGGTAAAACCGGTTATGACCCTGTTTATGGTGCTCGGCCATTGAAACGTGCCATCCAGCAGGAAATTGAAAACCCATTGGCGCAGCAAATCCTTTCTGGAAAGCTGATACCGGGCAAGCCAGTGACGCTGGATGTGGAAAACGACCATATTGTTGCCAAACAATAAACACGGCGGTTATTTATAGTGATAGAAGGGGCGGTTTTTACTGCCCCTTTTCTTTTTGTTTAGCGTGGTTGATACATTTCCCCTGCTCAAATGGCTGAAAGCGGTTCTTTTCTGGACGGTAAATGTTCTATAACGGTGGTTTTGGCTGTTTTTTGAACGCTTGAAACGTTTTTTGAATTTAGGGGTTGCGGCGCTCTGAGAACTCCCTATAATGCGCCTCCACTGACCGGGAACAACGACTACTCTAACGAGAACAGTTCGCCCAGCCAGGAAGAAGCAACCCGGTGAAAACACCGCATCTCGCAAGGGAAAAAAAGGTTGACTCTTCAGCGGGAAAGCGTATTATCTGCCTCCCGCGTTACCGAGAAACATGCCGGTAACCAACGCTCTTTAACAATTTATCAGACAATCTGTGTGGGCACTCACAAGACGATATCCAGCCACCTTGGTGGCAAAAAATATCAAGTCTTGAAGAGTGACCAAAGCAGTATACATTGACCCGCAAGGGCAATGCATTTGCAGAAAGTAATCTTTGAGCATCGCTTTACTTGTTAAAGCAAATCGAACTTTTAATTGAAGAGTTTGATCATGGCTCAGATTGAACGCTGGCGGCAGGCCTAACACATGCAAGTCGAGCGGCAGCGGAAAGTAGCTTGCTACTTTGCCGGCGAGCGGCGGACGGGTGAGTAATGTCTGGGAAACTGCCCGATGGAGGGGGATAACTACTGGAAACGGTAGCTAATACCGCATAACGTCTTCGGACCAAAGTGGGGGACCTTCGGGCCTCACACCATCGGATGTGCCCAGATGGGATTAGCTAGTAGGTGAGGTAATGGCTCACCTAGGCGACGATCCCTAGCTGGTCTGAGAGGATGACCAGCCACACTGGAACTGAGACACGGTCCAGACTCCTACGGGAGGCAGCAGTGGGGAATATTGCACAATGGGCGCAAGCCTGATGCAGCCATGCCGCGTGTGTGAAGAAGGCCTTCGGGTTGTAAAGCACTTTCAGCGAGGAGGAAGGCAGTCGTGTTAATAGCGCGATTGATTGACGTTACTCGCAGAAGAAGCACCGGCTAACTCCGTGCCAGCAGCCGCGGTAATACGGAGGGTGCAAGCGTTAATCGGAATTACTGGGCGTAAAGCGCACGCAGGCGGTTTGTTAAGTCAGATGTGAAATCCCCGCGCTTAACGTGGGAACTGCATTTGAAACTGGCAAGCTAGAGTCTTGTAGAGGGGGGTAGAATTCCAGGTGTAGCGGTGAAATGCGTAGAGATCTGGAGGAATACCGGTGGCGAAGGCGGCCCCCTGGACAAAGACTGACGCTCAGGTGCGAAAGCGTGGGGAGCAAACAGGATTAGATACCCTGGTAGTCCACGCTGTAAACGATGTCGACTTGGAGGTTGTGCCCTTGAGGCGTGGCTTCCGGAGCTAACGCGTTAAGTCGACCGCCTGGGGAGTACGGCCGCAAGGTTAAAACTCAAATGAATTGACGGGGGCCCGCACAAGCGGTGGAGCATGTGGTTTAATTCGATGCAACGCGAAGAACCTTACCTACTCTTGACATCCACGGAACTTGCTAGAGATAGCTTGGTGCCTTCGGGAACCGTGAGACAGGTGCTGCATGGCTGTCGTCAGCTCGTGTTGTGAAATGTTGGGTTAAGTCCCGCAACGAGCGCAACCCTTATCCTTTGTTGCCAGCACGTGATGGTGGGAACTCAAAGGAGACTGCCGGTGATAAACCGGAGGAAGGTGGGGATGACGTCAAGTCATCATGGCCCTTACGAGTAGGGCTACACACGTGCTACAATGGCATATACAAAGAGAAGCAAACTCGCGAGAGCCAGCGGACCTCATAAAGTATGTCGTAGTCCGGATTGGAGTCTGCAACTCGACTCCATGAAGTCGGAATCGCTAGTAATCGTAGATCAGAATGCTACGGTGAATACGTTCCCGGGCCTTGTACACACCGCCCGTCACACCATGGGAGTGGGTTGCAAAAGAAGTAGGTAGCTTAACCTTCGGGAGGGCGCTTACCACTTTGTGATTCATGACTGGGGTGAAGTCGTAACAAGGTAACCGTAGGGGAACCTGCGGTTGGATCACCTCCTTACCTAACGATATTGATTCGAGTGAGTGCTCACAACAGATTGTCTGATAGAAAGTAATGAGCAAAAGCGCTACCTGTTGATGTAATGAGTCTTCTGGACTCATGCTGATACGAACCGATTAAGAGTTTCTGTTTAATCGGATTTTCGTGTCCCCATCGTCTAGAGGCCTAGGACACTGCCCTTTCACGGCTGTAACAGGGGTTCGAATCCCCTTGGGGACGCCATCCGATAATGAGTGAAAGACATTATCACCGGTTCTTGCGGAACCGAAAATAACGTAAAGATGACTTTCACAAGTCGTGTTTACGATATTGCTCTTTAACAATCTGGAACAAGCTGAAAATTGAAACCTGATAGCTGAAACTTATCCCTCCGTAGAGTTATTGGGGTAAGGACTAACCTGTCAGAGAGTCTCTCAATTGTTTACAGCACGACGGTTGTCTCCTGTTTACAGGAAACACCTTCGGGTTGTGAGGTTAAGTGACTAAGCGTACACGGTGGATGCCTAGGCAGTCAGAGGCGATGAAGGGCGTGCTAATCTGCGAAAAGTGTCGGTAAGCTGATATGAAGCGTTACAACCGGCAATACCCGAATGGGGAAACCCAGTGCAATTCGTTGCACTATCGTATGGTGAATACATAGCCATACGAGGCGAACCGGGGGAACTGAAACATCTAAGTACCCCGAGGAAAAGAAATCAACCGAGATTCCCCCAGTAGCGGCGAGCGAACGGGGAAGAGCCCAGAACCTGAATCAGTGGGTGTGTTAGTGGAAGCGTCTGGAAAGTCGCGCAGTAAAGGGTGATAGCCCCGTACACTAAAATGCATGCACTGTGAGTTCGATGAGTAGGGCGGGACACGTGACATCCTGTCTGAATATGGGGGGACCATCCTCCAAGGCTAAATACTCCTGACTGACCGATAGTGAACCAGTACCGTGAGGGAAAGGCGAAAAGAACCCCGGCGAGGGGAGTGAAATAGAACCTGAAACCGTGTACGTACAAGCAGTGGGAGCCTACTAGTTGGGTGACTGCGTACCTTTTGTATAATGGGTCAGCGACTTATATTTTGTAGCAAGGTTAACCGAATAGGGGAGCCGTAGGGAAACCGAGTCTTAACTGGGCGTCTAGTTGCAAGGTATAGACCCGAAACCCGGTGATCTAGCCATGGGCAGGTTGAAGGTTGGGTAACACTAACTGGAGGACCGAACCGACTAATGTTGAAAAATTAGCGGATGACTTGTGGCTGGGGGTGAAAGGCCAATCAAACCGGGAGATAGCTGGTTCTCCCCGAAAGCTATTTAGGTAGCGCCTCGTGAACTCATCTTCGGGGGTAGAGCACTGTTTCGGCTAGGGGGCCATCCCGGCTTACCAACCCGATGCAAACTCCGAATACCGAAGAATGTTATCACGGGAGACACACGGCGGGTGCTAACGTCCGTCGTGAAGAGGGAAACAACCCAGACCGCCAGCTAAGGTCCCAAAGTCATGGTTAAGTGGGAAACGATGTGGGAAGGCATAGACAGCCAGGATGTTGGCTTAGAAGCAGCCATCATTTAAAGAAAGCGTAATAGCTCACTGGTCGAGTCGGCCTGCGCGGAAGATGTAACGGGGCTAAACCATGCACCGAAGCTGCGGCAGCGACGCTTAGGCGTTGTTGGGTAGGGGAGCGTTCTGTAAGCCGTTGAAGGTGGTCTGTGAGGGCTGCTGGAGGTATCAGAAGTGCGAATGCTGACATAAGTAACGATAAAGCGGGTGAAAAACCCGCTCGCCGGAAGACCAAGGGTTCCTGTCCAACGTTAATCGGGGCAGGGTGAGTCGACCCCTAAGGCGAGGCCGAAAGGCGTAGTCGATGGGAAACGGGTTAATATTCCCGTACTCGGTGTTACTGCGAAGGGGGGACGGAGAAGGCTAGGCTAGCCGGGCGACGGTTGTCCCGGTTTAAGCGTGTAGGGGGAGAGAATTGGTAAATCCGTTCTCTTATTCAACCCTGAGGCGTGATGACGATGCACTACGGTGCAGAAGTGGTTGATGCCAAGCTTCCAGGAAAAGCCTCTAAGCTCCAGGTAACACAGAATCGTACCCCAAACCGACACAGGTGGTCAGGTAGAGAATACCCAGGCGCTTGAGAGAACTCGGGTGAAGGAACTAGGCAAAATGGTGCCGTAACTTCGGGAGAAGGCACGCTGGCGCGTAGGTGAAGAGACTTGCTCTCGGAGCTGAAGCCAGTCGCAGATACCAGCTGGCTGCAACTGTTTAATAAAAACACAGCACTGTGCAAACACGAAAGTGGACGTATACGGTGTGACGCCTGCCCGGTGCTGGAAGGTTAATTGATGGGGTTAGCGGCAACGCGAAGCTCTTGATCGAAGCCCCAGTAAACGGCGGCCGTAACTATAACGGTCCTAAGGTAGCGAAATTCCTTGTCGGGTAAGTTCCGACCTGCACGAATGGCGTAATGATGGCCAGGCTGTCTCCACCCGAGACTCAGTGAAATTGAACTCGCTGTGAAGATGCAGTGTACCCGCGGCAAGACGGAAAGACCCCGTGAACCTTTACTATAGCTTGACACTGAACATTGAGCCTTGATGTGTAGGATAGGTGGGAGGCATTGAAGTGTGGACGCCAGTCTGCATGGAGCCAACCTTGAAATACCACCCTTTAATGTTTGATGTTCTAACTCGGCCCCGTAATCCGGGGTGAGGACAGTGTCTGGTGGGTAGTTTGACTGGGGCGGTCTCCTCCCAAAGAGTAACGGAGGAGCACGAAGGTTAGCTAATCACGGTCGGACATCGTGAGGTTAGTGCAAAGGCATAAGCTAGCTTGACTGCGAGAGTGACGGCTCGAGCAGGTACGAAAGTAGGTCTTAGTGATCCGGTGGTTCTGAATGGAAGGGCCATCGCTCAACGGATAAAAGGTACTCCGGGGATAACAGGCTGATACCGCCCAAGAGTTCATATCGACGGCGGTGTTTGGCACCTCGATGTCGGCTCATCACATCCTGGGGCTGAAGTAGGTCCCAAGGGTATGGCTGTTCGCCATTTAAAGTGGTACGCGAGCTGGGTTTAGAACGTCGTGAGACAGTTCGGTCCCTATCTGCCGTGGGCGTTGGAAGATTGAGAGGGGTTGCTCCTAGTACGAGAGGACCGGAGTGAACGCACCACTGGTGTTCGGGTTGTCATGCCAATGGCACTGCCCGGTAGCTAAGTGCGGAAAAGATAAGCGCTGAAAGCATCTAAGCGCGAAACTTGCCTCGAGATGAGTCTTCCCTGGGCCTTTAAGGTCCCTGAAGGAACGTTTAAGACTAAGACGTTGATAGGCTGGGTGTGTAAGTGCAGCGATGCATTGAGCTAACCAGTACTAATGAACCGTGAGGCTTAACCTTACAACACCGAAGGTGTTTTTAGAGACGAAGTAGAGTTTTAATTTTCAGCGATGTTCTTAGATTGGTTCTGGTGGTTACGTGTAGAGACATGTGACGGCCTGGAATGAAACAGAATTTGCCTGGCGGCAATAGCGCGGTGGTCCCACCTGACCCCATGCCGAACTCAGAAGTGAAACGCCGTAGCGCCGATGGTAGTGTGGGGTCTCCCCATGCGAGAGTAGGACACTGCCAGGCATCAAACAAAGGTTATCAGAGTGACATCTGGTAATAGCGAAATCGCAGAAGCGGTTTTGCCGGTATCGAAAGATACCGCATGAAAGAATCGGTGGAGCGGTAGTTCAGTTGGTTAGAATACCTGCCTGTCACGCAGGGGGTCGCGGGTTCGAGCCCCGTCCGTTCCGCCACTTAATTGATAAGCCCTGAGTCTCTGACTCAGGGCTTTTTCATATGCAAAATTCACCACTTTTGCTATAAATTCTTTTCTGATTAGGGCTTTTGACTAATGTTGCCTGTTGATCAAAAGTTTTGTGCTCAATATAGGGCGTTTGGGGGCAACAAAACTGCTGCTACAATCCTCTCATACCCCTTTTATAGACGATGCAATGCCAGCTCAAATCATTCTGGCCTGGGCGCTACGCGGTGATCCCATCTTCCACTAAGCGTGAAAATCTGGGCAGCAACCTGTTGGCACAGAACTTAAGCTAACTGAGGACGAGGTGAAGCAGATTGCCAAGTTGGAATGTATGTAATGTCCGCCTGGTCAGCTCAGAGGGCCTGGCACCTAACTGGGATTAGTTTAGGTATCTAGATGCCTAGAACGAATGTTTTGGCCCGCATTTTGCGGGCTTTTTCGCATTTATTACCGATCACCGCTAACCTTTACAGACGTATACGTTTCACCGATTGAAATCCCCCCTCCCTACCTCTATAACTGAAAGAGCATTCCTCCTAAAAGCCATGCTGGTAGAGAAGCACAGGCGTATAATGAATCTATTGTTGGTGGCAATGTTGCTATCAACATCATCCAAACGGGAAATAGGCGAATAGCGTGCCGAAACGAACTTATGCAATGAGGTATGTTGCAGGCCAGCCAGTTGAACGAATTTTCCCTGGTGCCATCCATCAACCGCTACTGCCTGGGGCTGCATTACCTACGTCTGGGGTATTGCGGGTTATGGTGTGGAATATCTTCAAGCAGCAACGTGCTGATTGGCTTTCGGTGCTGAAAAATTTCGGTAAAGATGCGCAACTGGTGTTATTGCAGGAAGCCCAGACGACACCTGAGCTGGTGAATTTTGCTACCTCTCACTATCTGGCTGCCGATCAAGTCCCCGCTTTTGTGTTGCCGCAACATCCTTCTGGCGTGATGACACTAGCTGCAGCCCATCCGGTGTATTGCTGCCCGTTGCGCGAACGTGAGCCGCTATTACGTCTGGCTAAATCAGCGTTGATCACCGTCTATCCACTCTATAATGGTCAATTGCTGATGGTGGTGAATATCCATGCGGTGAATTTCAGCCTGGGTGTCGATGTATACAGTAAGCAGCTAGACCCGATTGGCGAGCAGATTGCTAACCACCAAGGGCCGGTGATTATGGCCGGTGACTTTAATGCTTGGAGCCGCAAGCGTATCAATGCGCTGTATCAGTTTGCTGATGATATAGCCTTGCATGAGGTGAGCTTTACCGATGATCATCGTAAGAAAGCATTTGGCCGACCGCTAGATTTTGTATTTTACCGTAACTTAGGCGTTGTAGAGGCCTCTGTGCTGGTTACCCAAGCGTCAGATCATAATCCTCTGTTGGTGCAGTTCCATCCTGAAATTGGTAAGCCGGTCTGGTAGGAATCCACAGGCAATAAAAAAGCACCCTACAACATGCAGGGTGCTTTTTCTTTGAGTCGAAAACCTAGGTATCCGGTGACATTTTGTTGTTTACAAACAAGGTCAGTTTCAGACCTGGTTGAAGACTACTTTTCTTGCCGAGCCTTGAGTTCCAACGCATCACGTCATCTATATTGACACCGTGACGGCGAGCAATACTGGAAAGCGAATCACCCTTGCGAACCTGATAGGTGATACTGCTATTATCGCCGGTATTGCTGGCAACCTGCAGCGTTTGTCCAACTTTCAGGGTGCTTTTGGCACGCAAATTGTTCCAACTTTGCAAATCACTCGGCTTTACGTTCAGCCGTTTGGCAATGGTGGATAACGTATCGCCGGAGCGAACCTTATACGCACTCCCACCAGACAAACTACTATTCTTCGCCAACTGTGCTGGCGGTGGCGTAATTTGCCCATCAGCCAACGAGTCTTTCAACTGCGCGGCATTGCCTTTCGGGACCATAATGTAATGAGGCCCGTTCGGCGCCGTTACACCTTTTTTGTAGCCTGGGTTGTAAGCTTTCATCTTGGTGACTGAAAGCCCTGCCATCTCAGCCGCCTGAGTTAGCTGGATCTGCTGCCCAACATCAATTCGCGCCAGTGCACGGGTTTCGTCAGTTTTTGGTAATTTGACGCCGTACTTTTTACTGTGCTTGATGATATCGCTCAGTGCCAGCATCTTCGGGACATAGATTGACGTTTCACGTGGAAGCGACAAATCCCAGAACTCGGTGGACTTACCCTGGCGTTTATTCGCCTTCACCGCCTGCATGATGCGGCCTTCACCGCTGTTATAAGCTGCGACAGTCAGTAACCAGTCGCCGTCAAACATGCGGTTCAAGCGCTCCATCATATCAAGCGCAGCAGTCGTCGAGGCCACAACATCACGGCGCCCGTCATACCACTGATTGTTCTTCAGCCCATAATTACGACCCGTTTGCGGCACGATCTGCCATAGCCCTGCGGCATTGGCATGCGACGTGGCGTGTGGGTCAAAAGCGCTCTCCACTATGGGTAGCAGTACCAGTTCCATCGGCATATTACGTTTCTTAATCTGCCCGACTATCCAGTACATGTACGGCTCTGCCCGTAATGTTACATCGTGGAGATAGCTCTTACTTTTTAGGTACTTTCTTTTTTGTTCACGGATCCGGGGATTTTCCGGAACCTCCATCTTCAGCTCGTCGCTAATGAAGTTCCACAGGTCTTGTTGTGCGGCGCTATTACCCTCTAACCACCGCGCCGAGCTTGCTCGACCATTCGCTGTGTACTCTCCTGCTTCACTTTCTTGACCTGCCGAAGACAGACTCTGTGCATGCTGCTCTGGTACCTGCACGCCCTTCTTGGACGCCTGGCAACCCACTAGCAAGACTGAGGCGAGAATTATCGCTTTAGCCTTCATGTGTATGTCAATATAGTTGCTTAAAAGACGAGCAACTATACTTTGCTTCATCGAATAACACAACTAAAAGCTTCAGAAGCTATCTTTCCGCAGGCGTAATTCGGAAAAAACCGAATGAAGGCTGTCTGGTGGTGAGTTAAAGCCTATTTCTTTTTGTAAATCAGTATCATGGCAACGTAAAAAGAGATTAATTTTGCGCTCTAATTGTAACGTTGTAGGCACGCTAGGCTCACCTTTTGCGCGTAATCTCTCAACTTGTTGCTGATATGTTTCAATGTCGCGATCTTGTGGCAAAATAGCTCGTGAAAACTTAAGATTTGAAAGAGTATACTCGTGTGCGCAACAAATGAGAGTGTCATCGGGAAGTTGCGCGACTCGTTGAAATGAATCATACATTTGTTCAGCGGTCCCTTCGAAAAGTCTGCCACAACCAGCAGAAAAAACGGTATCCCCACAGAACAGATAAGGTGCGCTGTAGAATGCGACATGTCCAAGCGTATGCCCAGGAACCGCAATAATACGGTACTGTCGCCCACTGATTTCGATGACTTCGCCGTCTTGCACCAGAGCATTTGCCCCTTTGTTGGCGGTTTCTTGCGGGCCATATACTCTCAGGTCTGGGTATTGCGCAACAAGTTCTGCCACGCCGCCAACGTGATCGCGATGGTGATGGGTCAGTAAAATGGCGTCAGGGATCAGTTGTAAACGTGTCAACGCTTCCAGCACCGGGCTGGCGTCTCCGGGATCGACGATAACGCAATGTCCTTGCGGGTTATCCAGCAACCAAATGTAATTGTCCTGAAAAGCAGGAATGCTGATAAGATTCATAACGGACCTCTCGTTGGCAACGGCTTGAAAGAAGATAATAAATCATGAAACCAGCCCATACTCTACAAAAGCTCACCAGCCCATACTCCTGGGCCGGGCTGCCATGGGGAGAATACTACCGTGAAGCGCTTGAGCAGCAATTGCAACCCTGGTGGTCGAAGCTATTCGGTTTTCACCTGCTGAAGGTTGGTAACCTCAGCGCCGCTTTGGATACGGAAAAGTGCGCCATATCACATCAGGTTAACGTTGGCCTGGCAGGGGATAACCTGCATGTGCTGGCCGATCCCTATCAATTACCCTTTGCTGCTAAATCGGTAGATGCCTGTCTGCTGGCCCACACGCTTTCCTATGCTGACGATCCGCACCGTCTGCTGCGTGAGATTGACCGTGTGATGATTGACGACGGTTGGTTGGTGATCAGTAGTTTTAACCCGTTCAGCTTACTCGGGTTGGGCAAGCTGATCCCTGGATTGCGCAATCGGCAACCCTATGTCAGCCGAATGTTTACGCAGATGCGCTTGCTGGACTGGCTCAGCCTGTTGAATTATGAAGTGCTGGAACAGACTCGATTCCACGTATTGCCTTGGCAGCGTAAAGGTGGCACGTTTTTAAGTACGCACTTGCCAGCGTTAGGGTGTATGAGCGTGATCGTAGCGCGGAAAAGAACCTTACCGTTGACGCCAACGCCGATGAGAGTGGGGGCGAGAAAGCCAGCTCTCAGCCGCGCAGTGGGCGCGACCAAGAGTTACCGCAAGCAGCCTTAAGCTTCGGGTTGATACCCCGTATCATCCTGCGTTGGGTTGCCTGCTGCATCACGCGCCAGCACGTCACAACGCTCGTTTTCCGGGTGGCCCGCATGGCCTTTGACCCACTCCCAGCGGATGGTATGGCGCGCAATCGCCAGATCCAGACGCTGCCATAGATCGACGTTTTTCACCGGCTTTTTATCAGAGGTTTTCCAACCGCGTTTTTTCCAGTTGTGGATCCAACTGGTAATGCCTTGGCGCACATATTGGCTGTCGGTGCTGAGTACCACTTCACAAGGGGATGTCAGTGCTTCGAGCGCCACAATGGCGGCCATCATCTCCATACGGTTGTTGGTGGTCAGGTAATAGCCTGCGCTGAAGGTTTTTTCGTGCTGCTTGTAGCGCAAAATTGCGCCGTAACCGCCGGGCCCCGGATTACCGAGGCAAGATCCGTCGGTGAAAATTTCTACCTGTTTGAGCATCTCTGGTAGACTCTTCCTATCAGTTTTATAAAAGCCAAGTCTGACATAAACGGGCGCTATGAGCACTGCAATATGATCACTACACCAACCAGACAGATCGTTCTCGATACCGAAACCACCGGTATGAACAAGCTAGGGGTTCACTACGAAGGCCACCGTATCATCGAAATTGGGGCCGTAGAGGTGATCAACCGTCGCCTGACCGGGCGCCACTACCATGTTTACGTCAAGCCGGATCGGCTGGTAGACCCCGAAGCTTATGGCGTGCACGGTATCAGTGACGAATTCCTGGCCGATAAACCGACCTTTGATCAGATCGCCGCTGAGTTTATTGATTTCATCCGCGGTGGCGAATTAGTTATTCATAACGCGGCGTTCGACATCGGCTTTATGGATCACGAGTTCCGCAAGCTGCAACAGAATATCCCGAAAACGGAGACCTTCTGCACCATCACCGATAGCCTGTTGATGGCGCGCCGTTTGTTTCCTGGTAAGCGTAACAACCTTGATGCCCTATGCAGCCGTTATGAAATAGATAACAGCAAGCGAACGCTTCACGGCGCTTTGCTCGATGCCGAGATCTTGGCTGAAGTCTATCTGGCGATGACCGGTGGTCAGACTTCCATGGCCTTCCAAATGGAAGGGGATACTCAGCAAACGGACTCAACGCAGGATATTCAGCGGATTGTACGTCCGGCCACGGCAATGAAGGTGGTATACGCCAGCGATGAGGAAGTGTCCGCCCATGAGGCGCGCTTGGATCTGGTGGCTAAAAAAGGCGGTAGCTGCCTGTGGCGCAGCGAATAACGCCACCTTGAGTGTAAAAACGTGGCTAACGTTGCATTATGCTGCCATGTTCGTTGAAAAACTGTGCAACCGACTCTTTTTATAAGAAAAGACATTGACGGAATGCAAGGGCAACCGTAATATTCGCTTCGTTCCCACGCAAGAGGGGACTGGCGCGGAGCGGTAGTTCAGTTGGTTAGAATACCTGCCTGTCACGCAGGGGGTCGCGGGTTCGAGCCCCGTCCGTTCCGCCAATCATTCAGACCCCAAGCTTTTTAAGCTTGGGGTTTTTTTATGCCTTTTGGGTGTCCTGTCCCGTGCGTTTCAAGTGTGCTTGTTTATTTGTGAATATGTAGATATTTATCTTTATTTTCATCCTATTAATAATAGTAAGCATTATCAGGTTATCGATAATAATAGCGTTACCTAGCCTTTCATCGCGTTTGGCAAGAGAATCTGCTTATTCTGACTCATCCTTATTCTTCACCATAAAACTATGAGTGTCTGATAGGTAAAGTGAGTGTAATCTTGCGTTCATATTCAGAGGCTCAAAGTGATAAAAATCGCTGATTGAGAGATGGTGAGCATGAATTAAGTTAAAGCAGGGAGAACACTAATGTAAATCATATTGATATCGAGTGATGTCTTATAGCCTGGTTTTACTTATGCACCATAAATTATGCCTACCATATCTTATAAGTACCGGCAGGGCGAAGTCGGGGGGCTAATTTTTTATTGGCGTACTATCAGTCTGGTTATTATGATGGATGAAGTTCCTTAGAAAAGCGTTGCCAGGCTTAAAGAGGGTGTTGGTGTGGGCTAAAAAATCGTAGTACTAAGGAAAATTCTCAGCGGCCTATTAGAGCGTAGATAAGCGCATGCAGTGATAAACCAAGCTAATAATGATGGTAATGCAATGATATATATGGAGAAAATCGCCATTGAACTGAAAAAGTACAAAAAGTTGTCTGACATAAGAAAAAGACTGCATTTTTTATAGTTTGTTTTCCACATCTGTTTTATCTCAGTTTGTCATATTTCCTTTTTTTTCATCTAATATATTGATATAAAATAATTTTATGTCAATTTCGCTTATAAGTCAGAGGTCGATGGTTTTTATAGTTCAACCCTCACCTTTCGCTCATCCTCTTTGGATTAAAACTCCGCATAAATCATTTTTGCAGTCATTAATATAATAAATTTTATTATAATCAGCATTCTCATTCATAAAATTGTTTTTTATTGGCCATTATTGGTGTTTTGTATTGTATCTGTTGATTTCGATTTCTAAGAATGTTTTCTACACAATGCTTGTGTAAGATATTTCTTATCAATACGGGGCGAGAAATAAAATTTTAGCTTTCATCTGTTAGTTACTCACTAATAGTGTGTTGGTAAAAGATAAGTAGTTAGGGCTCTCATGACTATTGAGTTGAGTATTCTGAGTTTTAAATGGTTTTTTGTCGTTACGCTAAGGTCATCATGAGTTATCCGTTCTTTCACGACATTGATTGCCAAGTCATTTTTAATTCAAACATGGAAGTAATGATCGAGCCCACATCGTTTTATATGAAAGTTCAATACGCCTGTAGAGGAGTGAAAAACTGAGTTGAATAACCTTTAATCTCGCCAATGCATTGTAAATATAGGCGATAGAATCGGTATTTTATAGACGCGCAGGAGTTTATTGATGCTTGTATTTAATTATGCGGCTTCAGGCTTCTTGCTGGCTTTTTGCTGTGTCGTTGAAGTTTTTTAATTGTCTATCGAATCAACCTCAATGTAATTATTTCTCTTCCCATTCATGGGTACATTTCATTTTAAATAAAATGCAGTTCTCTTTGCATTTAATCATGTGACATTTGGAGTTACGACAAAGATGAGTAAGACCATCGTTTTAGCAGTCAATAGTGGTGAAGGAAAAACCAAGTTGTTGACTGCAAATGCCAACCAAGCAGTTAAAGTCAAATTGATTGACGGTAATAAGTACCTGTTAAAAAATTTAGGTAACGACTTTGCACCTGAAAACGTGACATTGGTGCGTTCTGGAAAGAATTTGCTTGTTTTACAGGAAGGTGACAATCAACCTAGCATTATTATTGAAGATTACTTCAATGGTGATGTTAAGCATCCTGTTTTGCTGGGCATGGCGGAAGACGGGCAACTGTATGCCTACGTGCCATTGTCTGGTGAAGGCTATGAAAACGGTTATTTGGTCAGTGAAGGTGAATTTTCCCCCGTAGCGTTGGGGGGCCCATCATTGGGCGATGGTACTGGCATTTTTGTTTCTTCTGATGACGACCACAACGCCCTGTTCGGCCTGCTCGGTTGGGTCGCCGCAGCGACGGCGATCGGCGCTGGTGCCGCTATTGCCTATCATAACCGCAACACCGGTGACGATAACCCAACGGACACCACCCCACCGGCCAAACCCGCCATCGGCGAAGCGTTGGACCAGAAAGGTGCCGTCACCGGCGCGATCCAGAACGGCAGCGTCACCGACGAAACTCGCCCGGTTCTGAACGGTCAGGGCACGCCTGGTGACCTCATCACCGTCTATGACAACGGTCAGGCCATTGGCAGCGTCGTGATTGACGGCAACGGCAACTGGACGTTTACCCCTGACGCTGAACTGGGTGAAGGTTCGCACCAGTTGGTGATCACCGAGACCGATCCGGCAGGCAACGTCAGTTCGCCGTCCGACTCTCTGAATTTCAACGTCGATACCACTCCTCCGGATGTGCCGGGCCTCCAGCATGTCATGGATAAAGTCGGGGATGTTGTGGGTGAAATCAACGCCGGCGGCATGACCGACGATCCGCGTCCTGAACTGAGCGGCAGCGGCGAAGTCGGCAGCACCGTCACCATTTATGATAATGGCACCGTGATTGGCGAAACCGAGGTCAACGAAGATGGCCGCTGGTCCTTTAAGCCTGACACCGATCTGACCGACGGCAGCCATACCCTGACCGTTTCCCAGACCGATCCGGCGGGCAACCAGAGCGAGCAGTCTGGCGGCTGGACCTTTACGGTCGATACCCAGGCTCCTTCCCAGCCGTCTATCGGCAGCATTCTTGACAACACCGGCAGCGTCACTGGCCCGTTGACCAACGGCAGCGTGACGGATGAAACCCAGCCACAGCTGAACGGCGTGGGTGAGCCCGGTAACGTCATCATTATCACGGACAACGGTAAGCCACTGGGTTCTACCGTGGTCGACGATCAGGGCAACTGGAGCTACGTCGTTGATGAGCCTCTGACTGAAGGCAGCCATCAACTCGTCGTGACCGAAGTCGACCAGGCCGGCAATAGCAGCGTACCGTCCAACCCGATTGAGATCGTGGTCGATACCACGGCACCGGGCAAACCGGATGTGGCGCAGGCGCAGGATAATACCGGGCCGATCACCGGGCCGATTGTTAACGGCGGCTCCACCGATGAAACCCAGCCTAAACTGAGTGGCGCGGGTGAGCCAGGCAACGTTATCAACATCTATGACGGCGGCGAGAAAATCGGCTCCGTGGTGGTGGGTGACAACGGCAAGTGGTCCTTCACGCCAGAGACCCCGCTGGCTGAAACCGATCACAGCATTACCGTGACCGAAACCGATCCGGCCGGTAATGAAAGTGCGCCGTCCGAGTCATTGAACTTTACCGTCGATACCACCGCATCGCCGGAAGGCCCGGATCATCTGGCCATTACCGCCGTGGAAGACCGCGTGGGCGATCGCCAGGGTGCCGTGGATAACGGCGCGGTGACCGACGACAGCCAGCCGCTGATCAGCGGTATCGGCACCGCCGGTGACACCGTGTTTGTTTACACCACCGACAGCGCCGGTCAGCATCTGATTGGCAGCGCCGTGGTACAGCCGGATGGCAAGTGGAGCATGACGCCTGAGCTGCCGCTGCTGGAAGGCAACAACCAACTGGCGATCGTGGCGCAGGATCCGGCGGGCAACCGTACCGGCTTCTCTTCACCGAGCTACGACATCAGCCTGTTTATTCCTGTCTCATCCGAAGCGACGATCGGCAGCGTGGTGGACAACGCGGAGCCACACGTCGGGCCACTGCAGAAAGGCGATGTCACCAACGACACGACCCCAACCCTGAGCGGTACTGCGGCACCGGGCAACATCGTCACCGTGATGGACAATGGCCAGGCCATTGGTTCGGTGATCGCCGATGCCCACGGCAAGTGGAGCTTCACGCCGGACGTGGCGCTGCAAGACGGCAGCCACAGCCTGAACATCACCGCCACCGACGCGGCGGGTAACGTCAGCGCGCCAAGCGGCAGCTTCGGGATTATCATTGATACCCTGGCTCCGACGGCGCCGGATGAAGTGATCATCATCGACAACGTGGGTGAGAAGACCGGTGAAGTGAAGCCGGGCGAGACCACCGACGATCGTTCACCGACCCTGAGCGGGAAAGGCGAGCCGGGCGACACCATCACGGTGATCGACAACGGCAACGTGATCGGCAGCAGCGTGATCGACGAGAACGGCAACTGGACGTTCACCCCGAGTGAGCCGCTGGATAACGGCGAGCATAACCTGAGCACCACCGTGACCGATCCGGCCGGCAACGTGAGTGAGCCAAGCCCGGGCGTGAACATCGTGGTGGACGACACCCCGGTCCTGGTTCAGCTGGGCTCTGTCAACGACAACGTGGGGCCGAACACCGGCAACCTGCAACCGGGTGATGTGACGGACGATACCCGTCCAGAACTGAACGGCAGCGGCAAGCCGGGTAGCACCGTGACCGTGAAAGACGGTGACACCGTGCTGGGCACCACTACCGTGAAGCCGGACGGCAGTTGGACCTTTACGCCAGAGACCGATCTGGGCGAAGGAAATCATAGCCTGACCGTGACCGCAGAAGATGCGGCGGGTAACAGCGTGACCTCCCCGGCATTTGAGCTGAAGGTGGACACCGAAGCCCCTGCACAGCCGGTGATTGGCGGGGCGATTGACGACGTGGGCGACGTGCGCGGGCCATTGAGCAGCGGCAGCGTGACCGACGACGCCAACCCGACTTTCAACGGGTCAGCAGAGCCGGGCAGCACCATCAAGGTGTACGACAACGATAAACTGTTGGGTTCGGTCGTGACCGACAACAACGGCGCGTGGTCGTTTACCCCAACCACCCCCCTGGTGGAAGGTGAGCACAGCATCACCACCACGGCAACGGACACCGCGGGCAACACCAGTGCGCCATCCGAGTCGTTCGACCTGACTACCGACTACTCTGCACCGGATGCAAGCCTGGTGGCAATTACGGGAGTGGAAGATGCCGTAGGTACAATCAAGGGGAATGTCACAGTCGGTGGTTCGACCGACGATAACCGTCCGACCCTCAATGGGACCGGGGCGGAAGTGGGTAATACCATTACGGTGTACAACGGCACTACCGTGATTGGTACGGCGACCGTGCAAGATGACGGTACCTGGTCACTGAAGCCGACCCTGCCACTGGCAGACGGTTTGGTGACCTTGACCGCGAAAGAAACCGACAGCGTGGGCAACACCACGGTGGCGTCACCGGAGTATGGCTTTACGGTCATCACCCAGGCCCCGGCGGCCCCGGTGATCGGTTCGGTGGAAGATAATGCTGAACCGCACACCGGTGCGTTGCAAAAGGGCGATGTCACCAATGACAACACCCCGACCCTGAAAGGGACGGCGTTGCCAGGCGGCACCGTGACCGTGTTCGACGGCACCACCGTGCTCGGTACCACTACCGTCGATACCAACGGTAACTGGAGCTTTACCCCAAGCACTCCGCTGAGTGAGGGTAACCACAACCTGACGGCCTCGGTGATGGACAGTATCGGCCAGGTCAGCCCGACCACCGGCGACTTCGGTATCGTGATTGACACCCTGCCTCCGGCCCCGGCTACCGGTCTGGTGGTCACCGACGACTTTGGGGCGGTACAGGGCCCATTGACGGCGGGCGGCACCACCGACGACAACACGCCAACCTTCAGCGGCAAGGCAGAAGCGGGCAGCGTGGTTACCGTGCTGGACAAAGGCCAGGCGATCGGCAGCACCACGGCAGATGACAAGGGCAACTGGACATTGACGCCAAGCACCCCGCTGACCAACGGCGAGCACGATTTCACCACCACGGTGACCGATAAAGCGGGCAACACCAGTGCCGAAGGTGAGCATCTGGTGGTGAACGTGGACGTGGTACCGGGTCAGGCGCAACTGGGCGGTCTGGTCGACGACGTGGGCAGCAAGCAGGGCGCCATTGAGCAGAACGGCGTGACGGACGACCTGCGTCCGACGCTGAACGGCACGGCGAAGGCCAACAGCGTGGTGACGGTGAGCGACGGCACGACGGTGCTGGGCAGCGTGACGGCGGATGACAAGGGCAACTGGAGCTTTACGCCAACCACCGATCTGGAGCAGGGGGCACACAGCCTGAGTGCGACCGCCAAAGATCCGGCGGGCAACGTGAGTGAGAGCGGCAAGTGGGCGTTTACCGTGGACTCGGTGGCTCCAGTGGTACCGACCATTGACTCGGCAGCGGACGACGTGGGCAGCGTGCAGCCACAGGCTATGACCAGCGGCAGTGCGACGGACGATCCGACGCCAACGTTGTCGGGCCGTGCGGAAGCCAACAGCATCGTGAAGATCTCCGATCAGAACGGGTTGCTGGGCTCGGCACAGACCGATGCCACGGGCAAGTGGAGCTTTACCCCGACCAGCAAGCTGGCGGAAGGCGAGCACCGCTTTACGGTGACGGCAACGGATGCGGCGGGTAACGTCAGCGATCCGTCCAACACCTTTACCCTGACGCTGGACTTCAGCGCACCGGACGCGAGCAAAGTCGCGATCACCGGGGTGGATGATGCGGTTGGCGCCATCAAAGGCAATGTGGCCATTGGCGGTACGACCGACGACAACCAGCCGACCCTCAAGGGGACCGGGGCGGAAGCCGGTAACACCATTACGGTGTACAACGGCACTACCGTGATTGGTACGGCGACCGTGCAAGATGACGGCACCTGGTCACTGAAGCCGACCCTGCCACTGGCAGACGGCCTGTATGCCTTGACCGCGAAAGAAACCGACAGCGTGGGTAACACCACGGTGGCGTCACCGGAGTATGGCTTTACCGTTATCACCCAGGCCCCGGCAGCCCCGGTGATCGGCTCGGTGGAAGATAACGCTGAACCGCATACCGGCGCGTTGCAGAAGGGCGATGTCACCAATGACAACACCCCGACCCTGAAAGGGACGGCGTTGCCAGGCGGGATCGTGACCGTGTACGACGGCACCACCGCGATCGGCAGCACCACTGCTGATACCAACGGCGCGTGGAGCTTTACGCCATCCACCCCGCTGAGTGAGGGTAACCACAACCTGACGGCTTCGGTGATGGACAGCATCGGCCAGGTCAGCCCGACCACCGGCGACTTCGGTATCGTGATCGATACCCTGCCACCGGCCCCGGCCACCGGTCTGGTGGTCACCGACGACTTTGGTGCGGTACAGGGCCCATTGACGGCGGGCGCTACGACCGACGACAACACGCCAACCTTCAGCGGCAAAGCGGAAGCGGGCAGCGTGGTCACCGTGCTGGACAACGGCCAGGCAATCGGCAGCACCACGGCAGATGACAAAGGCAACTGGACATTGACGCCAAGTACCCCGCTGACCAACGGCGAGCACGATTTCACCACCACGGTGACCGATAAAGCGGGCAACACCAGTACTGAAGGTGAGCATCTGGTGGTGAACGTGGATGTGGTACCGGGTCAGGTGCAACTGGGCGGTCTGACGGACGACGTGGGCAGCGTGCAGGGCGCTATCGAGCAGAACGGCGTGACGGACGACCTGCGTCCGACGCTGAACGGCACGGCGAAGGCCAACAGCGTGGTGACGGTGAGCGACGGCAGTAATGTGCTGGGCAGCGTGACAGCGGATGACAAGGGCAACTGGAGCTTTACGCCAGCGACCGATCTGGGCCAGGGGGCACACAGCCTGAGTGCGACCGCCAAAGATCCGGCGGGTGGCGTCAGCACCAGCGGTAGCTGGGCGTTTGCGGTGGACTCGGTGGCTCCATTGGTACCGACCATTGACTCGGCAGCAGACGACGTAGGTAGCGTGCAGCCACAGATTATGGCCAATGGTGATGCGACGGACGACCCGACGCCAACGTTGTCGGGCCGTGCGGAAGCCAACAGCATCGTGAAGATCTCCGATCAGAACGGGTTGCTGGGCTCGGTACAGACCGATGCCACGGGCAAGTGGAGCTTTACCCCGACCAGCAAGCTGGCGGAAGGTGAACACCGCTTTACGGTGACGGCCACGGACAAGGCGGGTAACGTCAGCGATCCGTCCAATACCTTTACCCTGACGCTGGACTTCACTCCACCGGATGCAAGCCTGGTGGCTATTACTGGGGTGGAAGATGCGATGGGTAATTTACAGGGGCCGGTTGTCTCTGGTGGTGTGACAGACGATACGCGCCCAACCATTAGCGGCACTGGGGCAGAAGTGGGTGACACCATTACGGTGTACAACGGTAGCACGGTGATCGGTACGGCAACGGTGCAAGATAATGGTACCTGGTCGCTGAAACCGAGCTCGCCATTGGTAGATGGGACATACTCGTTAACCGTCAAGGAAACCGATGCGGTAGGTAATACGAGCGCAGGCAGCAATGCATGGACACTCGTTATTGACACGGCGATCTCGGATGCGGCTATCGCGATCACGTCGATCAGTGATGACCTGGGGGTCAGTAATGCTGACTTTAACACCAACGATACGACGCTGTTGATTAACGGTACGCTGGACAAGGCGCTGCTGGCCGATGAGTGGGTCGAAGTCAGTGTGGATGGTGGCAAGACCTGGACCAAAGCGGCCAGCACCTCCGCCAGTAACTGGACGGTGGACCTGCAAAGCCAGCCGCTGAGCTCGGGTAACTACACTATCGACGCGCGTGTGGTTGATCAGGCAGGCAATATCGGCAGCACCGATGCGCATGCACTGACCATCGCGACCAATGGGCCGGACCTGAATGGTCTCACCACCACCACGGGTATCACTACCGATACCAGTAATGGTCTGGTAAGCGGCGATCTGTTCAGCCACAGTGCAACGCAAACCAACGGCGATATGGTCACTCGTGACCGCACCGTAACGGTGAACGGCAACCTGAGTGCTGAACTGCAGGCCAACCAGTATCTGCAGATCTCGCTGGACAATGGCGAAACCTGGAAAACGCTGGTGTTGCAGGGCGGAAACCAGTGGCATTACACGCTGGATGCGGCTACGCAGAGTACCACGGTGGATTACCAACTGCGGGTGATTGATTCTGCCGGTAACGTTGGCACCAACACCAACTTTGCCAGCAATTACCAGGTAGTGATCGATCTGGAAGCGCCGGACAGCATTCTCGGTGCGCCAAACGTGCCGCAGATTGTGGATAACAGCACGGCATTTACCTTCAACAGCACTACCTACGGTAAGGTTGAAGCCGGGGCGATTGTGTCGCTGGTCAGCGACGTGAACCGTAACGGGACCTACCAGGAAGGTCTGGATCAGGTTCTCGGGTTTGCCAAAGCGGAGGCGGACGGTACCTGGACACTGAGCACCACACTGCCATCTGGCGCGCATAACATCGCGTTTATGGTGTGGGATGAGGCGGGTAACCGTTCGGCCATGAGCTCGTCAACCAGCATTGGGGTGACCGAGGGTAGCGGCAGTACGCTGATTCAGCAGAAATGGGGCGGCACGACCGATGCAGAAGGTTATGGCCTTAACGCGGCAGCGGTGACTATTGGCAGCGACGGTTTGTGGTCGTTCTTCCAGAGCGTGCGTGGCACATCAAGTACCACGACGGCCAACGCCGGCCGTGTGTATAACATGACGTCGCAGGAGGATTACACCTCAACCTATCTGACACAGCCATCGAATGTGACCGAAGGCTCTTATGGCCGCTTTATCAACTCGGCTACCTTTGCGGATATCAACCGCGATGGCTTGACCGATGTGATGTCGCAGGTCAGCTCTTATGGTAATGGGGGGCGCACGGCTTACTGGATGCAGAATGCGGACGGCAGCTACACGGCGCAGGCGCTGGATCAGGGCACCCTGAACCACCTGGGTGGGGCGATTGCCTATGACCGTGAGGGCGATGGTTTCCTGGACTTCGTGCTGGCTGACTCAGAAGCGGACTCCATTTCGTTCATCAAGAACGAAAATGGGACGCTGACCTATGAGAAAGGCAAGTTAGCAAACGGGACCGCAGCACCTAACGGCCACCCTGGTGGCGCCATTCCTTCCGATTTGAGCGTGTTGCATGAAGTGGGAGCGGTCGATATCGACAACAACGGCACGGTGGATATCACCGCGCACATTGACTACAACGGCACGACCGCAATAGGCAATACTTCTCGTGGATTGGGGATCCTGTATAACCAGACCAACGGCACCACCTCGACCAATTTTGGCCAGGTGGGGTATTACGCCAATGTGTTCCGTGATGACGGCCATGTTGACTACGGTAATATGTCGATCTCGATGACCTATGCCGACTACAACGGTGATGGCTGGCTGGATCTGTTCCTGAGCCGTGGTTCGAAGGCGGGGGCGAACAGTGACGAAAGCCGTATCTACCTGAACGACGGTACCGGCAAGCTGATGGCTACCGATGCGCAGGCGCTGTGGTTTGGTGACAAGCTGGATGGCGGCACCTCGCTGGCGGTGGACTGGAACCACGATGGCAAGATGGACATCATCGAAGTTCCACGCTCTGGCGTGACCGGCAGCCCGGTGTTGTATCAGAACCAGGGTAACAACGTGTGGGGGACCAATGCGGTCAGCCTGACCAGCCAGACCTACAACAACCTGACGGGTGCGGTAGCGCTGGATTACGACTGGGATGGCTCGATGGACCTGGTGCTGTACCGTTCCGGCGCTGACGCCGCAGTGGTATCGGGTGATGCTGCTGCGCCAACGCTGCTGGTGAAAAACACCAACATCGCGGCAGACGGGACCAGCCTGCAGATCCGTATTGTTGACGGCAACGGCATCAATACCTTCTACAGCAACACCGTCAAGCTGTATGACTCGCACGGTAACCTGGTGGCGACGCAGCTGATTAACCCGCAGGCGTCCGGCTCCAGCAACAGCATGGGCCTGGTGAGCTTCTTCGGGTTGAACCCGGACGAAGTGTACTCGGTACAGCTGCTGCGCATCACCAACGGCACGGCTAACCACGTGGGGGCAGTTGCCGGTGAGCAGGGGGGCAACATCAACACCACGGTGAATGAAAGCTGGGGTGGGTTGACTACCGGTAAGGCGCATGATGCTTATGTGCTGACGGCGGAAAACACCAACGATGCCAACAATACCACCGGGCCGAGTGGCATTACCGGCACCGGGTATAACGACACCTTCTTCAGTTCAGCGGGTGACGATACCTACACCGGGGGTGGCGGCTGGAACCAGGTGGTGAGCGGCCAGTCGGTCTGGAGTGCTACGGCAGGGATGGACATCGTCGATTACAGCCGTTCATCAAGTGCGATCACTGCCAACCTGATGATGAAGACCGCAACGGGTCAGGGCAACGACACGTTGAACAGTATCGAAGGCTTGATCGGTAGCAACCAGGGCGACAGCTTTACCGATAACTCGGCGAACAACCTGTTTGAAGGCCGTGGTGGCAACGATACGTTCTACCTGACTAACGGCGGTAACGACACCCTGATGTATAACGTGTTGGCAGGTCTGGATAATGACGGGACGGGCGGTAACGGTCACGACACGGTCCATGGCTTCCACGTTGGCAACGTCGTTACTGACAAAGACGCCGATCTGATCGATCTGAGCGATCTGCTGGATTACAACGGCCCGATCTCCTTCTTCCAGGATGATGGCAAGATGGAGTTGGACTACTCTTCCCAAGGTATTCTCAAATATCTGAGGGTTGAGACTTCCGGTGCCGATACGGTGATCAGCATCGACCGTGATGGTCAGGGCGGGCAGCATGCCTTTACCGGCGTAGTGACGTTATCAAATGTGCATACCGATCTGGAAACGTTATTGCAGAATAACCAAATCATTGTTTAACCGGTAACCAAGCCCACGGTTTAAATGCCGTGGGTTATTTCTCTTTAGCATCGTACTTAGGTATTAACTATTGGGAGATAAAGGCGGGAAAACAGATTGGTATTTCAATTCTGTGTAACAAACAGAAATAGATAAATCTTTAGTAACCGCTAGCTTGGTTTCCCTTCTTATATAGATGAAGGGAAATCAGTAGCAATACGGTGATTAATGGATGAATACGGTAATTTTGGAGTTATTTAATAATGAAAGTTGTTTCTCATGGATGTAAGTCAGTAAATATTTCGTTGATTGCTTTAGTGTTTGGGCTATTTTCTTTTACCGTGATGGCAGAACAGACGTTTGGGCGTTCTGGATCAGAAGCGTCGCTTGTTTCGGACTCATCCCGTGCAAATATCCGTCATTCCTCTGTCAACTATCAGCCGGTTGCTGATGTTGTTTCAGCGTTGGCGCAAGTGGTGTTTTACTATCCACAAGGGGAGCTACCGGCAGCTATTTATGTGGATCGTGAATTGCAATCAGCATTACTGCCCGGTGAGTTTAGCGTGTTCTGCGTTGTGTCAGGAGCACATACTGTTGAATCCTACTTCAATGATCAGCCTACGTATCAGGGGAAACAAAACCCAGCGCATCAACTTGGGATGAAGGCGGGGGAGACTTACTTCCTGCAAGTTAACCCCGGCTTGAAAGGGACCACGACGGCACTGACTGATCGTGTCATGGCAGAGCATGCGCTGACATCCCTACGCAAACAGACACATATTGTTAACCGTGCTTCACAAGTGAAGCCGTGTGAATACGCTAATGGCAGTGATAGCGCGTTGATCCAGGAAAGTGTGTTGTTCCCGTTTGGCCAGAGCGATGCCAGGGCAATGTTACCCGAGTCTCAAGCCAAGCTGCGCACGGTGATTGATGTTATTAAGCAAGGGCCTGCTGCTACAGAAATCGAATTGCGCGGTTATACGGATGCGATTGGCCACCCTGAGTCTAATCTGCGTCTTTCTGAGTCTAGAGCTCAGGCAGTACGTAACCTGTTGATTCAAGATGGAATAGAATCCTCCAGCATTACGGCTACCGAAGGAATGGGCGTCGCACAAAGTGCTGAAGGATGTGTGGCAAGCCAGGCTGAGGATTGCAATATTAATAGCCGGCGTGTCGATATCGTCGTCAGAGAACGATAGTTAAGTCAAACACAGCGTATATAACGAAAAATGGGCTACAATAATAGGTGGCCTATTTTATTTGCTGTAAGTTTTAGTCACGACACCTTAAATTCCCCAGCTATCTTTAAGCTACCTGTTGAAACTTTTGAGTTTGAAGTTATAAGTGCTTTATTTAATATTTAGCATGATGGGCTTTCTGGGTAGTTGTCTGTTTTTAAGAGGATTTAATCTGATGATAGGTCGCTGCTTGCTTGCGGGGTTTTATTTCCTTTGCTACGCTTCATTTTAATCAACCTAACCAATAAGTGTAGGTTCTCTATGAAATCAGAGAATTGCTATGAGTGAGCAAATAACTCATCCAGAATTCAAGTCCACCGATTTTGATAATATTGAAGATAATGGCAAAGATTCATTGCTGTGGGCTGTTGAATGGTTATGTCGATATCACAATAAGGTTGCCAGTAAAGAGGTCTTATACGCAGGGTTACCGCGTAGCGAAAAGTTGACACCGGAACTAGCCTTGCGGATGCTGGATCAAGTCGGTCTTTCTGGAGGGTGGATAAAACGAGATCTGACCAAGATCTCTTCTTATCTTTTGCCTTTGGTGCTGGCTTACAACGATGGCAGCTATTGCGTCATTACTTCACGCACGGGTAAGCGTGGCGACATAAAGTACCAGGTCGTCGTGCCGGAAAGTGGTGGCGTGCTTCAGATGTCAGAAGACGAACTGGTGGCCAATTATAGCGGGTACGCCATGTTGGCGAACCCAAAGCCCAAACTTGATAAGCGTACCGACGATGAAATACTGCCGGAAGCGAACCGCGAAGGGCACTGGTTGTTTTCCACGCTGTGGCGTTATCGTCACTACTTCTACAGCGCCGCGCTGGCTGCTTTACTGGCGAACGTTCTGACACTGGCCAGCACGTTTTTTACCATGAACGTCTACGATCGCGTTATCCCGACTCAGGCTTACGTCACCTTATGGTCGCTGGCGATCGGTGTGTTGATTGCTATCGTATTTGAATTCACCTCGCGGCAAGTGCGTACTTACCTGATTGATGTTGCCGGTAAAAAAGCCGACTTGATTCTGGGGGCCAAATTGTTCCGCCAGGTCATGGCAATGCGCATGGAGAGCAAGCCGCAGTCAACCGGCTCTTTTGCTAACCAACTGCGCGACTTTGAAGCAGTGCGCGATTTTGTAACATCAGCGACGTTATCAACGCTATCAGACCTGCCTTTCTGCATTTTGTTTATGCTGATCATCTATTTGATCGGCGGACAGTTGGCCATCGTTCCGTTGATCGCCATCCCGATTATTCTGCTGGTTAGCGTGTGCATTCAGTGGCCGCTGAGCCGCTATATGGGGGAAAATATTCGTGAGATCTCCCAGAAGCAGGGATTGTTGATTGAGACCATCGAAGGGCTTGAGGCGTTGAAAGCGGCTCGGGGCGAAGGCGTGATGCAAAAGCGTTGGGATGATTTCAGCGCCCTGGCGGCGGCTTCTTCCATGAAGACCCGTTATCTCTCTTCCTTGACCTCTAACTTCGTCAGCTTTATGCAGCAGGTGACCACCGTGATTATTGTGGTCTTCGGTGTTTATCTGATCCACGCGGGCGAGTTAACCATGGGCTCGATGATTGGGGTGGTGATTTTGTCTGGCCGTTCTCTGGGGCCGCTGGCTTCCGTCGTGGCGCTGGCCCTGCGTTACCAACATGCTAAAACTGCGTTGAAATCGCTGAATCAGCTGATGGAGTTACCGACAGAGCGTGATGCCGCGATCAGCTATTTACCGACGCCAAAATTCACCGGGAATCTGCAACTGAGAAAAGTGGGTTTTGCCTATCCGGTGCCGGGGGTTATGGTTCCGCCTTCAATTCTGGATAACGTCAACATCAGTATTCGGGCGGGTGAACGGGTGGCGATCATCGGCAGCATCGGCAGTGGAAAATCAACGCTGTTACGGGTGATGGCGCGTTTGCTGCAGCCCCGTAGTGGCCAGATTACGATTGATGGTGTTGATGCAACACAGGTGGATCCGGCTGATTGGCGCGCTGCGGTGGGGTATGTCGGCCAAGATTGCCGTTTGTTCCACGGAACCTTGCGCTATAACGTGACCATTGGTAATCCAGGCGCCAATACCGAAGAGTTTCTGCGCGTTGCGGGTATGACAGGGCTGGATCGGATTGCGGCTCGGCATCCGTTGGGTTACGACATGCCGGTAGGTGAAATGGGCAGTGCCTTGTCTGGTGGGCAGAAACAGTTGGTTGCTCTGGCGCGCTGCCTGCTACTGCGGCCTAAAATTCTGCTGATGGATGAACCGACCAGTTCCATGGATGCGATGACGGAAACGCTGTTTATCCGTCAGTTGCAAAAAGCGATAGAAGGGCAAACGTTGGTGATTGTGACTCACCGTATGTCGGTATTGAATATTTTTGAACGGTTGATTGTGCTTGATGATGGTCGAGTGATGGCGGATGGCCCGAAAGATCAGGTCATTGCCAGGCTTAATGAGAACAGCCAGAAGAAAAACCAACAGCATGTGCAACGTGAAGCTGGAAAAACAGCACCAACAAAGCCAGATAGCGGCATAGCAGAAATCGCCGAACAGAAAAGGGGAGCATAGCGATGAATAAGGATGACCTTAAGGTATCCCTACCGCGGAAGGATCTGGCAAAAAAAAATCAGGGCGGCAAAGGCAAAAGTGCTAATGATGACCCAGCGAGCGGAAAAGTTGAAAACGGCGATTTGAATTTTATCAATCAGTTGCAGGCGGCGTTAATCTCACAAAAAACGCCGTTCAGTATGATCATGCTGTATACCATCGCACTGGTGGTTGTGGTGGCATTGGTTTGGGCGCATTTTGCGCGGGTTGAAGAGATCACGCGCGGTGACGGTAAAATTATTCCCGCCAGTCGTGAGCAGGTGATACAGAGCCTGGAGGGCGGGATCCTGCAGGAACTGAACGTGCGCGAAGGCGACGTGGTTGAAAAAGGGCAGGTGTTGCTGAAAATGGATCCAACGCGAGCCGACTCCAGCTACGGTGAATCCCTGTCGAAAGTTTTGGGGTTGCAGGCCTCTATAGCTCGGCTGCGTGCACAGGCTTATGGCAAACCGCTGGTGTTTCCTCCCGAGGTTATGGCGGAACCCAGCATCGTGAATGATGAGACCCAAGCTTACAACGCCCAATTGAGAACCCTGAATGAGAGCGTGGATGCGCTGAAGAAAAGCCTGGCACTGGCGGAAAACGAAGTGCAGCTTTCTGCGCCATTGGCCAAAAAAGGGCTGGTGTCAGACGTAGAGATCTTACGTTTACGTCGTCAGGCGAATGAGTTCCAACTGCAGATTGCTGAACGTACCAACCGTTTCCGCTCTGATGCCAACAGTGAACTGAACAAGCTGGAGTCAGAGCTCGCTCAGGCGGAAGAAATCCTGCGTGGCCGCGAAGATGTGATGCAGCGCACCACAATTGTTGCCCCGGTGCGCGGAACGATAAATAACATCCGCACCACCACTCGAGGCGGTGTTATCCAGCAGGGGGCAGAAATCATGACGATCATTCCGCTGGAGGATAACCTGCTGGTCGAAGCCCAGATTAAACCGGCTGATGTGGCATTTATTCACCCGGGTTTGCCCGCCACGGTCAAAATCACCGCGTATGATTATGCTATTTATGGTGGGCTGAGCGGCGTGGTCGAACATATCAGTTCCGACACCTTGGTAGATGAAGAGAAAGCCCGTTCCGGTCGTGGGGACTCAACCTATTACCGCGTGTATGTGCGGACTAATCAAGCTGCATTGCACGTCAAGGATAAAACGTTCCCTATCATCCCCGGAATGGTAGCGAATGTTGAGATTCGTACCGGAGAGAAAACGATCCTGTCTTACTTGCTGAAACCGGTATTAAAAGCACGAGAAGCATTCCGTGAGAGATGATGACATAGCGTGGATGTCAGTGGCTTATTAACGGGGCCGTGGTGGAGATCAGGGGATGTTTACATTCATCATATGGTGCTTGATAAAGCAAAGGGGTGCACTATGATCTTTAATATTAAAAAGAGTATTTAATTTAAAAATCCGTTGTTCATATAGCTTATATGAACAATGTTGTTTTTGATAAAACTCCTAGGGTGCATCATGAAAGAATTCCCAAAGATTAATCAACTCAGGAATTTTCAAGCGATTATACGCTACGGGAGCATTAGAACCGCATCACAGGCTTTGCTTCAGACACAGCCTGCCATGACACGAAGCATTCAAGAGTTAGAGCGCATACTGGGTATTTCTCTATTGGTTAGAGGGCCGCAAGGGATGGTGTTAACCAAAATGGGGCGAATCTTTGAGCCCAGGGTTAATATGATTCTTAATGAGCTGGAAAGGGCCATTGATGAGTTACACCAAGAAAGTCAATTATCACAAGGCACCGTAGTGTTCGGTTGCTCACATTTGCCTGCCTTTAGTATTATGCCTTCCTTAATCAATAAATTTCAAGGCTCACATCCGTTTTCCAGTATTACCGTAGTTGAGGGGCAGCTTTCTGAATTAATTGCCTCTCTACGCTTAGGGCGATTAGACTTTTTTGTTGGTATCGCATCGCCTGAAATTTCTATGAATGAGTTTGCTGTAGAGTGTTCAATTAATGCAGAATTTTGTATTATCTCACGCCGTGAACATCCCTTAGTCAAAAGCAACTCGTTAAGTCAACTGCAAGGGGCTAAATGGTATTTCCCTAACTCCAGAGTGGGATATTATAATAATGTAGAAAAATTTATTTTCCCTAAAGGTAAGTCTAAGGATAATGCTATTATTTATGGTGATTCAATGACCATTGGTGAGCAATTGATTTTAAATGAGGACTATCTGTTTGTTGGTCCTAAAGCAATACTCGAAGTTCCTTATATAAAAGATCTGATATCGGCGATCCCGATCAAAGAAAAACTGCCAGATGCTTTGTATATAGTGATTTACAGACAACAGCAAGGTTTGACTCCTTTGGCTAAGCTATTAATGGAAGAGGTTGCCGCAGAGTGCGCTAAATTTCTTGCTTACAACGCATGAGGGCGTATTAACATAATAATCTGATACTCTATTTCCATCTTTCGGTAATGTCATCGACTGTTCTGCCACGCAGTTAAACGGAGCTGGAGCTTGGTTGCTCATGCCCCAAACAGGTTGTGTCCTGTAGTCCATCATCAACGTCGGATTGCCCGCGTTATAAAAAACGTGGAATTCTCAGACGGTAACCTCTGTTTCTGATGACTAACACTGTGCGAGCGTCGTGAAGCCGCTCGCCAGGCTAATCTCCAACGATATGGCCGTTAATTCTTGCCAACCTCTGGTGCCTTATCAGTTGTTGAGCTGGAAGCGATCGGCATCGCGCCAGGCCGGGAAAGCGTCACGATAGGTTTGCAGGTTTTGCAACGAGAGCTCCGCATCCAATCGGCTGGCTTGGCCCGGTTCCGCGCTGGCCAGCCGTTCCCCCTGCGGGCTGATGATCAGGCTGTCACCGCTGTAAATCAGGCCATTGCCGTCTTCACCCACGCGGTTGCAACCCGCAACGTACACCTGATTTTCAATCGCCCGCGCGGCCAGCAATGTTTGCCAGTGCAGGCTGCGCGGCGCAGGCCAGTTGGCGACGTACAGGGCCAGATCGTAATCCTGCTGATAACGCGACCAGACCGGGAAGCGCAGGTCGTAACAGATTTGTGGCAGGATGCGCCAGCCGCGCCATTCGAAGATTTCGCGCTGGGTTCCGGCCTGATAATGCAAGTGCTCACCCGCCATACGGAACAAATGACGTTTATCGTAGAAATGCACCTTGCCGCCCGGTTCAACCAGCAGAAAACGGTTAACCGCCCCTTCGGCGGTTTTCAACGCCACGCTGCCGCCGATCAGGGCATTGGTTTTCACCGCCCAAGTGTGCAGCCAGTCGATAACCTGCTGCTCTGGCAGGGCACTTTCCCCGGCATCCATGGCAAAACCGGTGGTAAACATTTCCGGTAACACGATCAGATCGCGGCCAGTAATCGGTGCCAGCAAACTATCGAACTGGTGCAGGTTGGCTTTGCCATCGCGCCAGACCAGCGGTTGCTGCAATAGGGTAATTTTCAAAGTCGACATAACCGCTCCGCGGCAGCGTCCAGCGTGGCATCCTGTTTAGCGAAGCACAGCCGGATCAATTTATGAGGAAAAGGTTCGGCACAGAAGACGGAAAGTGGGATCGCCGCTACGCCTGCGTGCTCAGTTAACCAACGACAGAAGGCCACATCATCCAGATCGGAAATGGCACTGTAATCTGCCAGCAGGAAGTAGGTTCCGGCGCACGGCAGAATTTCCAGCTTGCTGTTTGCCAAAGCCTGCACAAAACGATCGCGTTTGGCAAGGTAGAACGCAGGCAACTGCTGCCAATGTTCGGGTTCGGCACGCAGCATATCGGCCAGCGCCAATTGTGCCGGAGTGTTAACCGAGAAGGTCAGGTATTGGTGAACCTTGCGTACCTCGACACTCAGCGCGACAGGCGCCACGCAGTAGCCCACTTTCCAGCCGGTCATATGGAAGGTTTTACCAAAAGAGGAGACGGCGATTGCCCGCTGGCGCAGTTGCGGATGCGCCAGCACGCTGGCATGGCCGCCTTTGGCAAAGCAGATGTGTTCGTAGACTTCATCACTCAGCACATAGATTTCGTGTTCCGCAATTGCGGCCCACAGCTGCTGCATATCTTCTGCATGCCAAGCCGTGGCGGAAGGGTTATGCGGCGTATTGACGATCACCAACCGGGTGCGTGGTGAGATCAATTCAGCAAACTGTTGCCAATCCACCTTGAAGGTGGGCGGTTGCAGGGCGATGCGTTTCAGTTCACCGCCGGAAAGCTGTACCGCCGGGGCGTAGCTGTCGTAGCTGGGATCAAAGCAGATCACTTCGTCGCCTGGGCGCACCAGCGCGCTGATTGCGGCGAACAACGCTTCCGTCGCACCGGCCGTGATGGTCACTTCGCTGGTGGCGTCTGGCTGCCAGCCATAAAGTTGCGCTGTTTTCTCAGCAATGGCTTCACGCAGTGGGGCAACGCCGGTCATTGGGGCATATTGGTTGGCTCCTTGATTGACGTGCCAACTTAAGCGCTGTTTCAGATAGTCCGGGCCGTCAAAATCCGGGAACCCTTGCGACAGGTTGATTGCCTGATGCTGCTGCGCCAGCGCGCTCATCTGGGTAAAAATGGTGGTGCCGAGGGCCGGTAATTTGCTTTCGGGAATTGGGGCTGAAGTGTTCATCTCAGGCTATTGCTCCTGGTGCTTATGTTGCCAACAATATAGCACGGTGTTAACCTTTGGCAATCGAGACGTTTAGATGGCTATATTCCTTTCGCAACCATGCAGGAAACTGAGTGAATGACGGAAAACCCGCAACTTCATGCGTTACTGGCGGCTTGCCACTGGATAGGTGACAAGGGCTGGTGTCCGGCGACCGGTGGCAATATGTCACTGCGCCTCGATCTGGAACAGTGTTGGGTGACCGAATCCGGTAAAGATAAAGGCAGCCTGACCGAGCAGGATTTCTTGCTGGTGGACATTGCCAGCAACCAGGCTCCAAGTGGCCGCACTCCTTCGGCAGAAACCGGCCTGCATACTTTGATCTACCGCTTGTATCCGCAGGTGACTGCGATCCTGCATACCCATTCGGTCAATGCCACCGTGTTATCGCGTGTGGAGAAGAGTGATGGGCTGGTGCTGCAAGGGTATGAAATGCAGAAATCCCTCAGCGGGCAGCAAAGCCATCTGAGCTGCGTAGAAATACCGATTTTTGATAACGACCAGAATATTACGGCGCTGGCGGCTCGCGTTGCGGCTTATGCGGAAAATACGCCGTTGCAGTACGGTTTTCTAGTGCGTGGGCACGGGTTGTATTGCTGGGGCAAACAGGTGGCAGAAGCACGCCGCCATCTTGAAGGTTTGGAGTTCCTGTTTCAGTGCGAACTGCAACGCCGTTTACTGGAGGCTCAATGATCCGCGCGATTGTGACCGATATTGAAGGCACCACCAGCGATATCCGTTTTGTTCATCAGGTGTTGTTCCCTTACGCCCGTGAGCGGTTGGCCGAGTTTGTGCGTAGCCATGCCGCCGAAGCGGAAGTGGCTGCACCGCTTTCGGCATTGCGCGCAGAGATTGCCCAGCCGGATGCGGATCATGAGCAGCTTATCGCGGTGCTTTACCGCTTTATGGATGAAGATCGTAAATCGACCGCGTTGAAAGCGCTACAAGGGATCATTTGGCGCAGCGGTTATCACAATGGTGATTTTCACGGCCATCTCTACCCGGAAGTGGCCGAGCAACTGGCGGCCTGGCAACAGCAAGGGATACAGCTGTATGTCTATTCTTCGGGTTCGGTGGAGGCGCAAAAACTGCTGTTCGGCTACAGCGAGGCGGGCGACTTACGGCCACTGTTCAGCGGTTATTTTGATACCCACGTCGGGGCCAAACGTGATATCGCGTCCTATCAGAATATCGCGCGTGATATCGCGCTTGAACCGGCAGAACTGCTGTTCCTTTCCGATATTCATCAGGAGCTTGATGCCGCGCGGGCCGCAGGTTGGCACACTTGCCAGTTGATTCGCGATGCTGCCGATCCATTGAGCCAGCATCCACAGGTAAACCGTTTCGAACAGATTGATTTGAAGGAGTTTATTGCATGAGTGGATTAACCATCTTCAGTGACGCAGAACCGCAACGGGCGCTGTGGCAGAGCAATGACGTACAGGTTATTCAGCAGCAGCTGGCGCAGATTGGCGTGCGTTTCGAGCGCTGGCAGGCGGATCGTGATTTGGGGGATAACCCACAGCCGGATACGGTGATCGCCGCCTATCAGCATGAGATCAACCGGCTGGTGGCGGAAAAGAATTATCAGAGCTGGGATGTCATCAGCATGCGCCCAGATAACCCGCAGCGTCAGGAACTGCGCGGTAAGTTTCTTGCCGAGCATACCCATGGCGAAGATGAGGTGCGTTTCTTTGTGGAAGGCAAGGGGCTGTTTTGCCTGCATCTGCAAGGCAAGGTTTTCCAGATCCTGTGTGAGAAAAACGATCTGCTTTCCGTGCCGGCCAATACTCATCACTGGTTTGATATGGGGTCTGAGCCAAACTTTACGGCGATCCGCATATTTGATAATCCGCAAGGCTGGGTAGCGCAGTTTACCGGTGACAAGATTGCTGACGCTTTCCCGCATTTGGACTGACACTCGCTTCAAACCAGAACGTTTTCTCCTGCTTTGTGAGCAGGAGAAAACGTCGGTGGTTTAACGATTCTGGTATTTAATCACCAGGATCGGCAGGGCAAACAGCAACGTCAGCAGGTTCGCCAGGCTGACTGCCATATTGCCGATCAACACGCCATAAATCAGCCACAGCAGCAAACCCGCAACAAACATCCCGTACATCAGCAAAGAGATGCCTTGGGTATTGCGGGTTGAGATCACCTTGATGGCCTGCGGCAGAAAAGAGAGCGTTGTCAGGCTGGCCGCCAGGTAGCCGATGAGGGAAATCCACTCCATGGTTACCCCTTTGCCTCGGCTTCGGGCAGTAGAATACGGCCTGTTTCCCGCACCGGTTCATCAGGCGCTTGGCGATATTTATCCTGCAAATGGGTTTGGATTTGCTGCTGGAAATCGCCGTTCAGCTTATACAGCCGGAAGTAAATAAACAGCGTTACGCAGAAGAACAGCGCAGGCAGGGCGATCATGATGAACTGCATGCCGACGATCGTCTCTGGTGATTGGGCAACATTAGGCACATAGCCGACGATGCCGAGCACTATGCTGATAAAAAACGCCGACAGGGCCGAACCCGCTTTTACCACCAGCGTTTGCACCGAGTAGGCAATACTCTCGCAGCGCACGTTAAGCTTGTACTCGCCGTAGTCAACGGTATCGGCCACCATGATCACCTGCAACACCCAGAACAGCGCAGTACCGATGTTGAGTAACACTCCCGCCAGTGAGATCAGCAACAGGTTGTGATACCCCGCAGTGGCAATTCCCAGCAACACTCCGCCGCCGAGAATCGGCATGATCGAAGCCCCGGCCCACAGCGCACGGCGCGAAAGCGCCTTCACCAAGCGCGGGAACAGGATCAGCGTGATCAGGTTAGCCGCACCGGCGTAAGACATGTAATAGGGGAAGAGCGCCGCATCGCCAATCACGTAGGTGAAATAGTAAATGGCAAAGCCGGTGATGACGTTGGAGGCGATGTTGTAGGCCAGAGCCATACCGAGCAGGCAAGAAAGCTGATCGTTCTTGTAGATTAGCCCGATCATGGTTCTCAGGTTGATACGGCTGGCGCCCTCCGCTGTGTTATCGGATGAATACACCTCTTTGACGTTACGCAAGGTGACAAACGTTGAGACAACAAAGAAAGCGATCAGTATCAGGGTAAACATCTGGAACCCGAACCCGCGATCGCCACCGCCCACGTAATTGACAAACGGCAGCGTCACCCCGGCGGTGACAAAACCGGCCAGGCTAGCGAAGAAGCGCGGATAGGGCACCAGTTCCTCGCGTTCGCGTTTATCCAGCGTAATGGTGGGTACCAGCGACCAGAAAGGAATATCCATCAGGGTATAAGTCATGCCCCAGAGAATATAGGTGACGATGACAAACACCAGCTGTGACGTGCCCTCAAAGTGATGGGCGCTGAACAGCAGAAAAAGCACGATGGAGTTAGTGATAGTGCCGATCAGGATCCAGGGTTTGAATTTCCCCCAGCGGGTGCGGGTGTTGTTAACAATCCAGCCCATGATTGGATCGTTGAGGGCGTCCCAGATGCGCGCAACCAGGAATAACGTTCCGACCACGCCCACCGATAATCCCACGACGTCGGTGTAGTAATACATCAGGTACATGTAAACAATGCCGATGGCGAAGTCTTTACCGAAAGCGCCAAAACCGTAGCTGATCTTTGTGGTTATTGAAACACTCATAGGGTACAGGGTCACCGTTGCCAGCGCCCGCCTTCTGTTTTAGTGAAGGGAAGCCGGGCGCCTAGGCACCCGACGATCGCCAATCGTTATCAGTGCAGCCAGGTTGGTAGCCAATCGCCATGAGCGGCGATCAGATCGTCAACCAGCGCATAAATCTCCTCGATGCCCAGCACGGCGGCGGTATGAGGATCCATCATGGCAGCATGATAAACGTACTCTTTGTTTTCAGTCAGAATGGCTTCGGTCAGCAGCGTCTGCACGTTGATGTTGGTTTGCATCAGCGCGGCCAGATGTGAGGGCAGTTTGCCTACTTTGGTGGGGCGGATCCCATTGGCATCGACCAGGCAGGCCACTTCCACGCAGCACCCCTGCGGCAGGTTATCGATCAGGCCATCGTTACGCACGTTGCCATAGATGACGTTGGGCTCACCGGTCCACAGTGCGTTCATAATGGTGCTGGCGTATTCGTTGGACTGCTTAATCTCAATACGATCCGCCGTTTTGTACTCCTCAAGCTCCCGCTGCCAGTTAGCCAGTTGTTCCACGCAGCGCTTCGGATATTCATCCAGCGGCACTTTATAGCGTTCGATCAGGTCAGCACGCCCCGGCTTGATAAACCACGGGGTGTATTCGGCGAAATGCTCGGAGGATTCCGTCACAAAGTAGCCCAGCTTTTTGAACATTTCATAGCGCACAATGTTCTGGCAGCGCGGGTTACCGTGAATGTTTGCTTTTGGTGCCTGGCCGCTGGTGTAGGCATTCAGCAGGTCTGGATAAATGCTGCGGTAGTGGCCATCAGCACCTTTTTTCTCCAGCTCGAGGTAAAAAGCCATATGGTTGATTCCGGCGCTGCGATAGCGTAATTCGCTGGCGTCGATATTCAGATCGCGCGCCAGTTCTTCCGCCGTACCCTGAACGGAGTGGCAGAGCCCGACCTGCTTAATGTGCGGATAGCGGGCAAACATCGCCCAGGTGTTCATCGCCATCGGGTTAACGTAGTTGAGCATGGTGGCGTTTGGGCACACTTCCGTCATGTCTGCGCAGATCTGCCACAGGTGCGGAATGGTGCGCAGCGCACGCATAATGCCGCCGGGGCCCAGCGTATCGGCAATGGTCTGTTCCAGGCCGTGGCGTTTACACACTTCAAAGTCGGTAACGGTGCAGGGCTCATAGCCGCCAATCTGAAACGCGACAACCACAAAATCCGCCGCGTTAAGGGCCGCTTTCTGATCGGTATGGCAAGTGATACGCCCATTGGCCCCGGCAGAGTCCATCAGTTTACGTACCACAATGTGCGACTCTTCCAGGCGCGTTGCGTCAATGTCCATCAGCGCGATATGGGCCGATTTAAACGCCTGACGATGAAACACATCGCCGAGGATGTTTTTAACAAAAATGGTCGAGCCAGCGCCGATAAACGTGATTTTTGGGACTGACATGTGTGTTCTCCAGTGGCGTGTTGGGATAACACCATGGTGGCACGACGCGGAGTGGTAACGCTTCCATGTTCCCGAGTGAGCATTCCCATAAGCTCAGATTCTGCGTATCGGCCTGCGGAATCTGAGCTTATGGGATAAAAAGGATGAAAAAGCAGAGAATATGGGGGAGTTAGCGAGAGGATGTGGCTTTGATCGCGCCATGTTTTCCTCTGCTGTGCCACTATTCTGATAATTCAGGAACCAGAAGGCGATCGCTATGGAAAACCCTGTGGTGCGCGCTTTAGCGCCCGATCCCGACATGTGCAGCAGTACCGACCCAGTGGCGCGCAGCCCGCTGTCGCTCTATTCCGATTATCAGCGGATGGATATTGAGCTGCGCGCTCCGCAGGCCATGCCCTCCAGCCACTGGCACGGTCAGGTAGAAGTGAATGTGCCTTTTGACAGCGATGTGGAGTATCTGATTAACGATGAAGTGGTGCGGATCAAGCAGGGGCACATCACGCTGTTTTGGGCCTGTGTACCGCATCAACTCACTCGCCCCGGCGATTGCCAGAGCATGGCGATCCTGAATTTACCGATGCATCTATTTCTCTCATGGCCGCTGGATCGGGAATTGATCAACCATGTTACGCACGGCATGGTAGTGAAATCGCTTACAGCGCATCAAATCAGCGCTTTTGAAGTGCAGCGCTGGCAGGCGGAACTCATCAGTGACGATGAGCAAATCCGCCAACTGGCGATTGACGAGATCGGCCTGATGCTCAAGCGCTTTAGCCTTTCTGGCTGGCAGCCCATTCTGGTCAACAAAGCCGCCCGGACCCACAAAAACGGTGTTTCCAGGCATGCGCAGTTTTATGTCAGTCAGATGCTGGGGTTTATTGCGGACAACTACGATCAGGCGCTGACCATCGACAGCGTGGCCGAACACGTCAAGCTCAACCCCAACTACGCGATGGGGATTTTCCAGCGCGTGATGCAACTGACCATGAAGCAGTACATCACGGCGATGCGTATCAACCACGTTAGGGCGCTGCTGAGCGATACCGATAAAACTATCCTGGATATCGCTCTGACGGCGGGCTTTCGCTCAAGCAGCCGTTTTTACAGCACCTTTCACAAGTATGTGGGCATGTCGCCACAAAAATACCGCAAGCTTAGCCAGCTACGCAGGCATTTAACCTAACGCTTGCTGAAAAATCCCGTCAGCCACCTGTTGCGGGGTGATCACGCCGCTGTCCAACACCCAGCCGCTGATTAACGCCGCAGGCGTGACGTCGAACGCCGGGTTATATACCGGGGCATCCACCGGTGCCCATTGGCAGGAACCAAAACTGCCCGCTGCGCCGGTCACTTCTGCGGCAGCGCGCTGCTCGATGGGGATCGCTGCACCGCTTGGGCAATGAGGATCGTGAGTGGTGTGCGGCGCGGCAACGTAAAACGGAATACGGTGGTAATGTGCCAGCACCGCCAGGCTGTAAGTGCCGATTTTATTGGCCACGTCGCCGTTGGCGGCAATGCGATCGGCCCCGACCCAGACGGCATCAACTTTGCCTGCGGCCATCAGGCTGGCAGCCATCGAATCGCAAATCAGTTGGTAAGGGATGCCGAGCTCGCCCAATTCCCAGGCTGTAAGGCGACCGCCCTGCAACAGCGGGCGGGTTTCATCCACCCAAACCTGCGCGATCTTGCCCTGCTGGTGGGCACGCAGTAACACACCGATGGCGGTGCCGATGCCAGCGGTTGCCAACCCGCCGGTATTACAGTGTGTCAGCAGGCGGCTGCCCGGTTGCACCCGTTCTGCTCCGTGATCGGCGATGCGATCGCAAAGCGCCCGATCTTCTGCTACCAAGCGCAGCGCTTCTTCGGTCATCGCCGTGACCCAATCCGGCTGGCCCAGCGCCTGTTTCATGCGATCCAGATTGTTCATCAGATTCACTGCCGTGGGGCGCGAGGCGCGCAGGGTAAGCAACGCCTGTTCCAGTTCGGTTGGTGATAAACCGCGTTCGGCCAGCAGGGCCAACAATAGGCTGGCCGATAAGCCAATCAGCGGCGCACCCCGCACCCGCAAAGCGCGGATATGCCCCACCAGTTCATCTACGCTGTCGCAAGGCAGCCAGCGTTTTTCCTGTGGTAACGCCTGCTGATCGAGGATCCAAAGTCGATTTTCCTTCAGGTTTAAACTGGTGGTGTTAAGGGTTTGCATTGGCAGTTAAATCCTTGTTATGTGCTTATTGCATCTGTAGCGCTATTCTGCCAACATGACTTCCAGATGTATAGACGGCTAAATGCTTTTGCGTCTAAAAAATAAAAATCATCGCGAAAGGGGTTGGGGATGTCGCTTTATCGTACGTTTACTGCTGCCGATGCTGTTGAATACGCCCGTCAATATGGGCAAGTTGCCGATCCACAAAGTTTGGTGAGTGCTGATGAGATTGGTGACGGTAATCTGAACCTGGTGTTTAAGATCCGCGATCGTCAAGGCGTGAGCCGAGCGATCGTCAAGCAGGCGCTGCCCTATGTGCGCTGCGTGGGCGAATCCTGGCCGTTGACGTTGGATCGCTCGCGCATTGAGGCAGAAACCCTGCTGGTTCATGGCGCTTTATGCCCGCGCCATATGGTGAAGGTACTGCATCACGATGCTGAGTTGGCGGTGATGGTGCAGGAAGATCTCTCTGATCACCAGATCTGGCGCAGTGAGCTGGTGAAAGGGCGCTACTATCCGCTGGCGGCTGGGCAACTGGCGGAATACCTGGCGCAAACCCTGTTCCATACGTCTGATTTTTACCAGAGCGCGCAGAAGAAAAAGGCGGAAGTCAGCCGTTTTGCCAACCCGGAATTGTGCCAGATCACCGAAGATCTGTTTTTCACCGATCCCTATATTGATCATGAACGCAATCAGTTTGACGATGCACTGCTGCCGCAGGTGCAGGAGCTGCGCCATGATGCAGCCCTGAAGCTGGTGGTCGCCGGGCTGAAGCATGGTTTTCTGAGCAAGGCCGAAGCGTTGTTGCACGGCGATATTCACAGCGGTTCGATTTTCGTTGCGGAAGGTAAACTGAAGGCCATCGACGCCGAGTTTGGTTTCTATGGGCCGATCGGGTTTGATCTGGGTACCGCGTTGGGCAATTTGCTGCTGAATTATTGCGGTTTACCGGGGTTGCTTGGCCCACGGGATGCTGCTGATGGGCGCGAGCAGCGGTTGCAGGATGTGCGCGAATTGTGGCTGATTTTTGCCGATCGTTTCCTGACGCTGTGCCATCAGCATACCCGCGATGTGGCATTGGCGTTGCCGGGTTATGCAGAGCAATTTCTGCAGCAGGTGTGGCGGGATGCGGTGGGATATGCCGGCACCGAACTGATTCGCCGCACTATCGGGTTGGCGCATGTCGCCGATCTGGACAGCATTAACGACCCTGAAATGCGGGCCGACTGCCAGCGCAGCGCGCTCAGCCTGGGGCGCACCTTGATCGTCAATGCTGCGCAAATCGAACATATTGACGCACTGCTGGCGCGTATCCGCCAAAACGGCTGAATGTGCAAAGAAAAAGGGGCGATTCGCATCGCCCCTAGAGATTTACTGCGGTAGAAGGTTATGCCGCTTCAGTCTGCTGCTGGCGTTTTTCCTTCTTCACCGGCTTTTCCGGCTTGTGAGACGCCAGCGCTTCAGGAGCGAAGTCATCAACGTTGATCGAACGCAGACGGCTTTCTTCGGCTTTCACCAGGATCTTCGCTTCATCAGCATTGATTTTGCCTTCTTCCAACGCACGCTGTGCCAGGCGATCTAATCGAGTAAACGGCAGGTTTTTGCCCATTGCTGTACAGAGGCGTTGATGGATAGGCTCTGCGGCCATCACGTCGGCCAGAGCCGCTTCCAGCAAGCCCACCGGGTTATGCTCGCTCGGCGTCAGATATTGGCCACGCCCCAAACGGCTGCGGGTGGCGGAAGGCTGTTGGAGGATCTGCGCCAGTTGATGATCAAGGCGATCCGAAGGCGCAGAGTGAACGCGGCCGAACGGGAACACCACCAAACGCATGGCTCCGGCGATAAAGCGATTCGGGAAGTTACGCAATAAATCATCCAGCGCTTGTTCTGCCTGATTCAGGCTATCCTGCACGCCCCAATGCACCAGCGGCAGATCTTCTTTCTGACGGCCTTCATCTTCAAAGCGTTTCAGCGTTGCCGAGGCCAGATACATCTGGCTAAGCACATCCCCCAGACGCGCGGAGATACGTTCGCGGCGTTTCAGACTCCCCCCCAGCACGCCCATGGAAACATCAGACAGCAAGGCCAGGTTGGCACTTAAGCGGTTCAAGTGCTGATAGTAGCGGCGGGTTGAATCTTTGGTCGGGCTGCTGCTGGTGCGGCCGTTGGTCAGGCCAAGCCACAGGCTGCGGATTTTATTACTGCCGACGTGGCCCAAATGGCCGAGCAAGGCTTTATCGAACGCGTGCAGATCGTTGTCTTGCGCTGCCGCCATTTCTGTTAACACATAAGGATGGCAGCGGATTGCCCCTTGACCGAAGATCATCATGGTGCGAGTCAGGATGTTGGCCCCTTCAACCGTGATGGCAATCGGTGCGCCCTGATAAGCACGGGCCAGGAAGTTGGATTCGCCCAGCATGATGCCTTTACCACCGGTGATATCCATTGCATCAATGATGGCCTGCTGACCACGGTGGGTACAATGATATTTAACGATGGCTGACAGCACCGCCGGTTTTTCGCCCTGCATCAGCGCATAGGTGATCAGCGAAGCGGCGGCATCCATCACGTAGGTGTTACCGGCAATGCGCGCCAGGGGTTCTTCGATCCCTTCCATTTTACCGATAGAGATTTTGAACTGACGGCGGATATGGGCATAAGCGCCGGTAGCCAAGGCAATCGATTTCAGGCTGCCGGTAGAGTTGGAAGGCAAGGTGATACCACGCCCGACCGACAGGCACTCAACCAGCATACGCCAGCCCTGACCGGCCATTTTTGGCCCGCCGATGATGTAGTCGATTGGCACGAACACGTCGTTGCCGCAGGTTGGGCCATTCTGGAACGGTACGTTCAGCGGGAAATGGCGGTTACCGATTTCCACCCCTGGGGTGTTGGTCGGGATCAGCGCACAGGTAATCCCTGGGGAGGCGTTATCGCTCAGCAGGTGATCCGGGTCATGCAGCTTGAATGCCAGGCCCAATACGGTGGCGATTGGCGCCAGAGTAATGTAGCGCTTGTTCCAGGTCAGGCGCATGCCAAGAACCTGTTGGCCCTGCCATTCGCCCATGCAGACGGTACCGGTGTCCGGAATGGCTCCGGCATCGGAACCGGCTTCCGGGCTGGTCAGTGCAAAGCAAGGGATTTCGTCGCCACGCGCCAGGCCCGGCAGGTAGTGATCTTTTTGTTCTTCAGTGCCGTAGTGTTGCAGCAGTTCGCCTGGGCCGAGCGAGTTAGGCACGCCAACGGTAATCGCCAGAATACCGGAGACGCCGGCCAGTTTCTGCAGTACGCGAGCTTGCGCATACGGAGAGAATTCCAGGCCGCCGTACTCTTTCTTGATGATCATGGCGAAGAAGCGGTGTTCTTTCAGATAGGCCCACAGCTCTGGCGGCAGGTCTGCCAGTTCGTGGGTGATCTGGAAGTCATTGGCCATGCGGCAGGCTTCTTCAACTGGGCCATCGATAAACGCCTGCTCTTCTTCCGTCAACTTAGGTTGCGGATAGTTATGCAGTTTGTTCCAGTCTGGCTGGCCACGGAACAGATCGCCTTCCCACCAGGTGGTCCCGGCTTCGATGGCTTCTTTTTCCGTGGTGGACATCGGTGGCATCACCTTGCGGAAGGCGCGCAGAGCCGGTGCGGAAAACAGCGAGCGGCGCAGCGAGGTAATATTCAGCGGCAGCAGAACGATCGCCAGCGGCAGCAGCATCCAATAGCTCCACAGGCCGATAGCGCCCATGGCCACCGTATAGGCCAGCAGAAGGAGACTGCTGAGCGCCAGATTCACTCGGTGAGAAAACACCACACCAATGAGTGCGAGTAGGACAACGATGCTAAGAACCATCATAAGAAGCTCCGAAGTAGTAAGAGGTCTGACCTGTTGTATATATTGGTTGTAGTCCATGCCCAAGCATTTATCAATGCATTTACACTTTAATTACAACTTAAGTCACAAACTGGCGATGCCCGTCGTCAAAAACTTCTACTGTAGCTCAACACAGGTGCTGTTTCATTCACAGCACTTCTCGGTTTTTCTGCGATCCGTTACACTGCACAGCGAAAGATTGACGATGCCACAGAACAAAAAGAGGCGATCTCCATGTACCACGATTTAATTCGCAGTGAACTGAACGAAGCGGCTGATACTCTGGCGAAATTCCTCAGCGATGATGCCAATATTGACGCTATCCAACGTGCGGCGGTCTTACTGGCCGATGCCTTTAAAGCGGGTGGGAAAGTGATTTCCTGCGGTAACGGGGGGTCTCACTGTGATGCGATGCACTTCGCAGAAGAGTTGACGGGGCGTTATCGTGAAAACCGCCCTGGCTACCCGGCTATCGCGATTTCTGACGTCAGCCACTTGTCCTGTGTCGGTAACGATTTTGGCTACGACTATGTCTTCTCGCGTTACGTGGAAGCGGTTGGCCGTGCGGGGGATGTGCTGCTGGGTATTTCCACTTCCGGTAATTCTGGCAACGTGATCAAGGCCATCGAAGCGGCTCGTGCCAAAGGGATGCAAGTCATCACCCTGACCGGCAAAGACGGCGGTAAGATGGCTGGTTCTGCTGATGTCGAAATCCGCGTTCCGCACTTTGGTTACGCCGATCGTATTCAGGAAATCCATATCAAAGCGATCCATATCCTGATTCAGCTAATTGAAAAAGAGATGGTCAAGGCTTGATGTATCTAGGCAGCCCGCACCAGGTTTAAGCTGGTGGTGAATGGCAGCAGGGCGCAGCAGATTGCGCCCATAGCGTAACGAGTCAGTGTGCTTAAGGAGTGGCTTTCGATGTGTGAATTGCTCGGGATGAGCGCAAATGTGCCAACCGATATTTGTTTTAGCTTTAGCGGGCTGGTTCAGCGCGGTGGCCGCACCGGGCCACATAAAGATGGTTGGGGCATTACTTTCTACGAAGGTAATGGTTGCCGCACCTTCAAGGATCCCCAGCCGAGTTTTAATTCACCGATCGCCCGCTTGGTACAGGAATACCCGATCAAATCCTGCGCGGTGGTTTCCCATATTCGTCAGGCTAACCGTGGTGAAGTGGCGCTGGAAAATACCCACCCGTTTACCCGTGAACTGTGGGGCCGTAACTGGACCTACGCTCACAACGGCCAGCTTAAAGGCTATCGCCAACTGCCAACCGGCAACTTCCGCCCGGTGGGGCAGACCGACAGTGAATATGCCTTCTGCTGGTTGCTGAATCAGTTGGCGCTGAAATATCCACGAACTCCCAGCAATTGGCCCGCGGTGTTCCGCTATATTGCCCAGCTTGCCGATCAACTGCGGCAGAAGGGCGTATTCAATATGCTGCTGTCTGACGGGCGCTTTGTGATGGCCTATTGCTCAACCAATCTTTACTGGATCACCCGACGGGCCCCCTTTGGCAAAGCAACGTTGCTCGATCAGGATGTAGAAATTGATTTTCAGCGGCAGACCACGCCCAATGACGTGGTAACGGTGATTGCGACCCAGCCGCTGACCGGCAATGAAACCTGGCACAAAATTGCGCCAGGTGAGTTTGCTTTATTTTACTACGGTGAACGGCTTGGCTTGGGTGAGCGGGTTTGAGGCATATTGCGTTGGCTGGCCGCTGCTGTTAACCGGGTGGGCCAGTACGTATTGACCATTGGTCACGTTAACCATCGGCGGCTGGCGGTTTTTGACAAAGTAGTCATAGCCCGGTTTCAACTGGCGCCAGAAGTTGATGTAGTTAGATGAACGGTGGCGTTGCAGATTCTGTTCGGTCATGCGGAACGGATAAATGCTGATATTCACTTGGGCTTGGCCATAGTTAAATGCCGCCTCCACATAACGATAAATCTCGTCCATATAGGTGTTGGTCATCGCGTAGCAACCAATGGATTTGCATTCGCCGTGGATCATCAGATAGGCACCGGAATAGCCCTGTGCTTTATCATAATCATTCGGGAAGCCGATATTGATCGCTCGGTAATATTTGCTGTTGGGTTTTAGATTGCGCACGTCGACGCTATAAAAACCTTCTGGGCTTTTAAAGTCACCTTCACGGCGCTTCGGGCCCAAACCCCCTGAGAAATTGCAGATCGGGAAAGAGTTCACCAAACGGAATTCATTACCCATTTTGGCGTACAATTCGAGCTTGCGTTCTTCTTTGAATATCTGGATATAGACGGGTGAACCCAATAATTGCTGTTTAACTAACGGTGATTCGGGTACCTGCTCGCTGGCGCTACAGGCCGTGATCATCGGCATACAAAATAGCATCGCAAACAACAGCGCGATTTTGCTCATTATTATTCCTGATTATATTTACTGCTGGCTTAGAGAACGCCGCCAGCATGCCACTGACTTATGTGATTGCACTAAATGCCACGCCAGATTACCAGTGTGTTTTTTTTTAGCAATACACGAAGTGTATAAAAAAACTACAAGCATCGGTAAAAGTGAATTGACTGGCAGATTTTAACGATGAATGATGAAAAATTGCCGCTATTTAATTGTGTTTGCTTGACTCAGGTCACTAGATAGCACGGAAAAATGTTACCAAAAATGTTAGTATCCCACCTCTGTTTTACTATCCTTATTGGTTATCGACGGGGTTATTTTGAGCGAAATAGAATCAACCGCGTCTTGGTATTGATTACAAGGTTTTAACACGCTCTGTGGCCGGAATATTGTGATAGAAAAAACGGTTCAGTGAGAGTTTCATGTTGGGTATGATCTTGTCGTGCTCATCCTGAGGTTGTTATGGCAACCTCGTCATCCTGGCATCGTCTGTGCCTGCCTTTTGGGCCGGTAAGACGTGTGGACATTTTAAACATCGTGTACATCCTATGATCAGAATCAGAAAAGGGTTAGATCTGCCGATATCCGGGATACCGTCTCAGGTGATTCAGGACGGCCCCGTTATCACGCGTGTGGCACTGCTTGGTCAAGATTATGTCGGTATGCGTCCTTCCATGCTGGTGGAGGAAGGCGACCGCGTTAAAAAAGGCCAGGCGCTGTTCGAAGACAAAAAAAATCCTGGCGTTTTCTTCACGGCACCCGCCAGCGGGCGCATTGCTGCTATCCAGCGCGGTGAACGTCGCGTGCTGCAATCGGTGGTGATTGAGATCGAAAACGGCGGTGATGAGCAGGTGGAGTTCGCTTATTACCAGCAGGCCGATCTGCCGCAGTTGGAGCGTGAGCAGGTTGAAAGTGATTTGCTGGCCAGCGGTTTGTGGAGCGCACTGCGCACCCGCCCGTTCAGCAAGGCACCGCGTATTGGCTCTGTACCGCGCGCGATTTTTGTTAACGCCATGGATACCCAGCCGTTAGCGGCCGATCCGCAGGTGATCATTGCCGAACAGCAGGCGGCGTTTAATGCCGGGCTGACGGTGTTGACGCGCCTGACCGATGGCAAAGTGCATGTCTGTCAGGCGGCAGGTGCCCGGCTGGCGGAACAGAGTGGGGCACAGATTAGCTACAGTGAGTTCGCTGGCCCACACCCTGCCGGTTTGGTGGGGACGCATATTCATTTCCTGGAGCCGGTCAGCCTTAAGAAGACCGTCTGGCATATCGGCTATCAGGATGTTATCGCCATCGGTACCTTGTTTACCACCGGCAGGCTCGATACCCGCCGCGTTGTGGCGCTGGCCGGGCCACAGGTGGAGCAACCCATTCTGCTGCGAACCCGTTTGGGAGCCAGCCTGGATGAGTTGACCGCTGGCCGTCTGAAGGCTGGTGAAAACCGTGTGATTTCCGGTTCGGTGCTGAGTGGCACCCATGCCATTGGGCCTAATGCCTGGCTTGGCCGCTTCCATAATCAGGTCTCGGTGCTGCTGGAAGGGCGTGAGAAAGAGCTGTTCGGTTGGATTGCTCCGGCACCCGATAAATTCTCTATCACCCGCACCACGCTGGGGCATTTCCTGAAGAATAAGCTGTTTGCCTTTTCGACCACCACTAACGGCGGTGAGCGTTCAATGGTGCCGATCGGTAACTATGAGCGCGTCATGCCGCTCGACATTCTGCCAACCCACTTATTGCGCGATCTGTTGTCTGGTGATACCGACAGCGCTCAGGCGCTGGGCTGCCTGGAGCTGGATGAAGAAGATCTGGCCTTATGCACCTTCGTGTGCCCCGGCAAGTATGAATACGGCCCGGTGCTGCGTGACGTGCTGACCAAGATTGAGCAGGAAGGATAACCCATGGGCCTGAAGAATTTTTTAGAAAAGATTGAGCATCACTTCACGCCGGGCGGCAAGCTGGAAAAGTGGTATCCGCTGTATGAAGCGACCGCTACGGTGTTCTACACTCCCGGCACGGTGACGCATGGTGCTTCGCACGTGCGTGATGCTATCGATCTGAAACGCATGATGATCCTGGTGTGGCTGGCGGTCTTCCCGGCGATGTTCTGGGGGATGTACAACGTCGGCCAGCAGGCAATTCCGGCATTGCACCATCTTTACAGTGGTGAACAACTGCAACAGGTGCTGGCAGGCGACTGGCATTACAGCCTGGCGCAGTGGTTGGGGGCATCGTTAAGTTCCGATGCGGGCTGGGTCAGCAAGATGGTGCTCGGTGCAACCTACTTTGTGCCGCTCTACGCCGTAGCCTTCCTGGTGGGCGGTTTCTGGGAAGTGCTGTTCGCTATGGTCCGTAAACATGAGATCAACGAAGGCTTCTTCGTGACCTCCATTTTGTTTGCGTTGATCCTACCACCGACGCTGCCGCTATGGCAGGCGGCGCTGGGTATCACTTTTGGCGTGGTGATCGCCAAAGAGATCTTTGGCGGCACCGGGCGCAACTTCCTTAACCCGGCGTTGGCGGGGCGTGCTTTCCTGTTCTTCGCTTATCCAGCGCAGATTTCCGGCGATCTGGTGTGGACCTCCGCAGACGGTTTCTCCGGCGCCACGCCGTTGGCGCAATGGGGCACGGGTGGGGTTCACAGCCTGAGTAACGCCGTTACCGGGCAGCCGATCACCTGGATGGATGCGTTCTTGGGCAATATCCCGGGTTCGATCGGGGAAGTGTCTACGCTGATGATCCTGATTGGCGGCGCGATCATCTTGTTTGGCCGCGTAGCTTCCTGGCGCATTGTCGCCGGGGTGATGATCGGCATGATCGCCACAGCTTATCTGTTCAACGCCATCGGTTCTGCCACCAACCCGCTGTTTGCCATGCCATGGTACTGGCATCTGGTGCTTGGGGGTTTTGCCTTCGGCATGATCTTTATGGCTACCGACCCGGTTTCTGCCTCGTTTACCAACAAGGGGAAATGGTGGTACGGCATGTTGATCGGCGCGATGTGCGTGCTGATCCGAGTGGTCAATCCGGCCTATCCGGAAGGCATGATGCTGGCGATCCTGTTCGCCAACCTGTTCGCACCGCTGTTCGATTATCTGGTGGTGCAGGCCAACATCAAGCGGAGAAAAGCCCGTGGCGAATGAATCTAAAAATGACGGCATCGGCAAAACGCTGATGGTCGTCCTGCTGTTATGCCTGGTGTGTTCTGTGGTGGTGGCGGGTTCCGCCGTGGGTTTGAAGCCCAGACAGCAGGAACAGCGCTTGCTGGACAAGCAACGTAACATCCTTGACGTCGCGGGGCTGCTGGTACGTGGCATGCCTGGTGAGCAGGTCAGGGCAACCTTTGCCAAACGCATTGAAACGCGCCTGCTGGATCTGAACAGCGGTGAGTTTGTGCCGGGCAATCATAGCGATTTTGATCTGGCCGCTGCTTTGCGTAGCAATGCCAACAGCATCGCCTTGCCGGCCAGCAAAGATCTGGCTGGGATCCGCCGCCGCAGCAACCAGGCAGAAATCTATCTGGTGCGTGATGACGCCGGGGCGGTAAGCAAAATCATCCTGCCGGTATACGGTGCCGGGCTGTGGTCGATGATGTACGCCTTTGTGGCAATCGATGCCGATGGTAATACCGTACGCGGTCTCAGTTTCTACCAGCACGGTGAAACCCCAGGGTTAGGTGGCGAAATCCAAAACCCTAACTGGCGTGCGCAATGGGTAGGCAGGCAGCTGTTTGATGAGAACGGCAACCCGGCGATCCGCATTGTGAAAGGCGGTGCGCGTTCAGGGGATATTCACTCGGTGGATGGTTTGTCCGGTGCGACGCTCACCTCCAACGGTGTGCAGAATACCTTTAACTTCTGGTTGGGCGAGCACGGCTTTGGCCCATTCCTGCAAAGAGTCCGTGAAGGAGCGCTGAAGAATGGCTGATTCCAAAGAGATTAAGCGGGTTCTACTGGGGCCGCTGTTTGACAATAATCCGATCGCCTTGCAGATCCTCGGGGTGTGTTCGGCGTTGGCGGTGACCACCAAGCTGGAAACGGCCTTGGTGATGACCATTGCGGTGACGCTGGTGACGGCGTTTTCCAGCTTCTTTATTTCGCTGATTCGCCATCATATTCCTAACAGCGTGCGCATTATTGTACAGATGACCATTATCGCTTCGCTGGTGATCGTGGTGGACCAACTGCTGCGCGCCTATGCGTTTGAGATTTCGAAACAGCTGTCGGTGTTCGTTGGCCTGATTATCACCAACTGTATCGTGATGGGGCGTGCGGAAGCTTACGCCATGAAGTCGCCGCCGATCGAAAGCTTTATGGACGGTATCGGCAACGGCTTGGGGTACGGCGTGATCCTGATCCTGGTGGGATTCCTGCGCGAGCTGATCGGTTCAGGCATGCTGTTCGATATCCCGATCCTGGTGACGGTGCAGAACGGCGGCTGGTATCAGCCTAACGGCCTGTTCCTGCTGGCGCCAAGCGCGTTCTTTATCATCGGCCTGCTGATCTGGGGTTTACGCACCCTGAAGCCAGCGCAGATAGAAAAGGAGTAACCGCCGATGGAACATTATATCAGCCTGTTTGTGCGTGCAGTGTTTGTTGAAAACATGGCGTTGGCGTTTTTCCTCGGCATGTGTACCTTCCTGGCGGTGTCGAAAAAGGTTTCTACCGCCTTTGGCCTAGGGATTGCGGTCACCCTGGTGCTTGGTATTTCCGTGCCGGTGAACAACCTGGTTTATAACCTGCTGCTGCGCGACGGTGCGCTGGTGGAAGGTGTCGATCTGAGTTTCCTCAATTTCATCACCTTTATTGGTGTGATCGCCGCACTGGTACAGATTCTGGAGATGATCCTCGATCGTTTCTTCCCGGCTCTGTATAACGCCCTCGGTATCTTCCTGCCGTTGATCACCGTGAACTGCGCCATCTTTGGTGGCGTGTCCTTCATGGTGCAGCGCGATTACAACTTTATGGAATCCGTGGTGTATGGCTTTGGCTCCGGTATTGGCTGGATGCTGGCCATCGTGGCCCTGGCGGGGATCCGCGAAAAACTGAAGTATGCCGATGTGCCAGCCGGATTACGTGGTCTGGGCATTACCTTTATTGCCACCGGGCTGATGGCGTTGGGCTTTATGTCCTTCTCTGGCGTTCAGTTATAAAGGCGGGAAGTATTTATGGAAATTATTTTAGGCGTCGCCATGTTCACCTGCATCGTTATGGTGTTGGCACTGCTGATTCTGTTTGCCAAATCCAAGCTGGTGAATACCGGTGATATCGCCGTTGAGGTTAATGGCGATCAAGATAAAAGCTTTACCGCCCCGGCTGGGGATAAACTGCTCAACATGCTCTCCAGCCAGGGGATCTTTGTTTCCTCGGCCTGTGGCGGCGGCGGCTCCTGTGGCCAGTGCCGGGTGGTGATCAAAGAAGGGGGCGGCGATATTCTGCCCACCGAGCTTTCTCATATCAGCAAGCGTGAAGCCAAAGAAGGTTGCCGCCTGGCGTGCCAGGTGAACGTGAAGCAGAACCTCAAGATCGAACTGCCAGAAGAGATCTTCGGCGTGAAGAAATGGGATTGCGAAGTTATCTCTAACGATAACAAAGCTACCTTTATCAAAGAGCTGATGCTGAAGATCCCTGATGGGGAAGATGTGCCATTCCGTGCCGGGGGCTTTATCCAGATCGAAGCTCCAGAGCATGAAGTCAGCTATGCCGATTTTGAAGTACCGCAGGAATACCGGGGTGATTGGGACAAATTCAACCTGTTCCGCTTCCGTTCCGTAGTGAAGGAACCCACGGTTCGAGCCTACTCAATGGCCAACTACCCGGATGAAAAGGGCATCATCATGCTCAACGTGCGTATCGCTACGCCGCCACCGAATAACCCTGAAGCACCGCCGGGCATTATGTCTTCCTATATCTGGTCGCTGAAAGCGGGCGATAAGGTAACGATCTCTGGGCCGTTCGGCGAGTTTTTTGCCAAAGAGACCCAGGCCGAAATGGTGTTTATCGGCGGCGGGGCCGGTATGGCACCGATGCGTTCACACATTTTCGATCAGTTGAAACGCCTTAAATCCAAGCGCAAAATCACCTTCTGGTACGGTGCCCGTTCTCTGCGTGAAATGTTCTACGAAGATGACTTTAATCATCTGCAGGAAGAGAATGAAAACTTTACCTGGCACGTGGCGCTTTCCGATCCGCAGCCAGAAGATAATTGGACTGGATACACCGGTTTTATTCACAACGTTCTGCTGGAAAATTATCTGAGGAACCATCCGGCACCGGAAGATTGTGAATTTTACATGTGTGGCCCGCCAATGATGAACGCGGCAGTGATCAAAATGCTGAAGGATCTGGGTGTTGAAGACGATAACATCATGCTTGATGATTTTGGTGGTTAAACAGGCGGTTGAATGAAGTTTTGCATGACAATAGTGGCGCTTTGCGCCACTTTGCTATTGGCAGGGTGTGAGCCGAAGCAGGAAAACCTCGACGGCAAGACGATGGGAACCTATTACTCGATCCGTTTTGTTCCTGGGGAAGAGACGCCCGCCGTTGAGACGTTGCGCGCCGAGATCGATAAACGGCTGGAACAGGTTAACGATCAGATGTCGACCTATCGGCCTGATTCTGAACTGAGCCGGTTTAACGCCAGCCGCGAAGTGAACCAACCGTTCCCGGTTTCCGCTGCAACCACGGAAGTCGTGCTGGAAGCGTTGCGTATCAACCGGGTGACCGACGGTGCGCTTGATGTCACCGTTGGGCCGCTGGTGAATCTGTGGGGCTTTGGCCCTGAAGGCCGCCCGAATAAAGTGCCGAGCGCCGCCGAGTTGGCGCTGCGCCGTAGCTGGACCGGTATCGACAAGCTGTCGGTCGAAGGTAACGCACTGGTGAAGAGCATTCCTCAACTGTATGTCGATCTCTCTTCTATCGCCAAAGGTTATGGTGTTGATGTGATCGCGCAATACCTGCAATCACAGCAGGTCAAAAACTACATGGTTGATATCGGTGGCGAAGTGCGTACCCGCGGCTACAACGGCGAGAAAAAACCGTGGCGTATTGCCATTGAACGCCCAACCGCCGGTGTGGAACAACAGGCGCATCTGGTGATTGAACCGGGTGAAATGTCCGTCGCTACCTCTGGCGATTACCGTAACTACTTCGAGCAGGATGGCGTGCGCTATTCTCATACTATCGATCCGAACACCGGTAAGCCGATCAATCACCATCTGGTGTCGGTTACCGTGATCAGCCCGCAGTGTATGACCGCTGACGGCCTTTCCACCGGTCTGAACGTATTGGGGCCGGAGCGGGGCATGGCGTTGGCCAATCTGATGGGGATTCCGGTATTTATGATCGTGAAAACCACCAACGGCTTTGAAGAGCGTTATTCCGAGGCGTTTAAACCCTATCTGAAGAAAAGCGAGTGAGGCGGTTATGCTGACGGTATTCGTTGCATCTTTTGTGCTGTTTCTGCTGGTGGTTATCGGTATGTCGCTTGGCTATCTGTTCCGGCGTAAAACCCTGCAAGGCAGTTGCGGGGGGATCACCGCGTTGGGAATGGAAAAGGTCTGCGATTGCCCAGAACCCTGCGATGCACGCAAGAAGCGTTTGGCGAAAGAAGCACGGCGGCGTGAGCAACTGGAAAAGCACCGTATTTTATAACCGCGAATATCAAGGGGTTCTGTCTACAGAACCCTCAGACGGCAGACAAAACCGGTTATTAGGGGGAGCGTGCCGAAGGGGTCGTAACGGCGTAAGCCGTCGGAGTGCCCCTCGGTGCGCTAGACATAGGTATCTCGGGCTAGAAAGCGACTTTGTCATCAACCCCCGGGTTTTGTTTACAGAACCCTTTTTTCGCCACTCTGATCATCTCCATGTTTGAGTTTTTCCACAATTAACTGTATATTTAAACAGTGTTGTGGGAGGTGAGATGCGTAAAATCATTCATGTCGATATGGATTGCTTCTTCGCGGCGGTGGAAATGCGTGACGATCCTAGCCTGCGCGATATTCCATTGGCGATTGGCGGCAGTGCGGATCGGCGTGGGGTGATCAGCACCGCCAACTATCCTGCGCGCCGTTATGGTGTGCACAGCGCCATGTCTACCGCCATGGCATTCAAGCTTTGCCCGCATCTGAAGCTGCTACCGGGGCGGATGGCGGCCTATAAAGAAGCCTCGCAGCAGATCCGCGCTATTTTTGCCCGTTACACTTCACTGATTGAACCGCTATCGCTGGACGAAGCTTATCTGGATGTGAGCGACAGCGCGCAGTGCAGCGGCTCAGCAACGCTGATCGCCCAAGAGATCCGCCAGGCGATCTCAGACGAATTGCATCTCACCGCCTCGGCCGGGATCGCGCCGATCAAATTTCTCGCCAAAATCGCCTCGGAATTGAATAAACCTAACGGGCAATACGTGATTACGCCTGCGCAGGTACCCGCATTTTTGCAGCAGTTGCCGCTGGGCAAGATCCCAGGCGTGGGTAAAGTGACCGCCAAGCGGCTGGAAGAGCTGGGCTTGTTCACCTGCGCCGATGTTCAGCAATACGATCTGGCGGCCCTGCTCAAAAGCTTTGGCAAGTTTGGCCGTGTGCTGTGGGAACGCAGCCAGGGTGTTGATGAGCGCGAGGTTTCCCCCGATCGCCTACGTAAGTCGGTTGGCGTTGAGCGCACGCTGGCGGAAGATATTCATCGTTGGGAAGATTGCGAGACGCTGATTGTCGACAAACTCTATCCCGAGTTGGAGATGCGTTTGCGTAAGGTTAAACCGGATCTGCACATCGCCCGGCAAGGGGTGAAACTGAAGTTTCAGGACTTTCAGCAGACCACGCAGGAGCATATCTGGCCGGTACTGAATCAAGAGGATTTGATCAACGTAGCTCGCAGAGTGTGGCAAGAGCGGCGGGAAGGGCGCGGCGTGCGCTTGGTGGGCCTGCATGTGACGTTGCTGGATCCGCAGCTTGAGCGGCAACTGGTGCTGGCGTGGTAATAACGGGGGGGTTGATGCATTAACCTGCAAGGGCACAATATTGCACCCTTGCAGCATGACTCTTATTCGCGTTCAGGAATCGCTTTCAGCAGTTCGGTCAACAGCGTCCAGTATTGCCCAACGCTGGCAATATGCACCTGCTCGTCCGGCGAGTGTGGCCCGGTGATGGTTGGCCCAATCGACACCATATCCATATGCGGGTAAGGCTTTTTGAACAAGCCACATTCCAACCCGGCGTGGATCACCATAATGTTTGGCGTGCTGTTAAACAGTTTCTGGTAGGTTTCACGCACCAACTGCATTACCGGTGAATTGGCATCCGGCTGCCAGCCAGGGTAAGCGCCCTTGGCTTCAGTCTGGGCGTTAGCCAGTTGGCCTAGTGCGCTCAGCATCCCCACGACATAATCTTTACCGCTATCGATCAGGGAGCGGATCAGGCACACGATCTCAGCTTCTTTTTCGCTGGTGGTAACGACGCCAACGTTCAGTGAGGTTTCTACTACGCCTTTCACTTCGTCGCTCATGCGGATCACACCGTTAGGCGTGCCGTTCAGCAGGGCGATGAAACGCGCCTGGCTGCTGGCGGTCATAGCCTGCGATGAGCTGGTAACAGGATCCAGCAGCACGGTGATATTTTTTTCTTTCGCCGCCAGTTCGTTTTTCAGAATCGCCAAGTAGTGCTGGCTCAGGGCTTTCAGCGCATCGGTCTTCTCTGCCGGTACCGCAACCACCGCAGAAGCTTCGCGCGGGATCGCGTTGCGCAGAGTACCGCCGTTCAGATCCAGCAGGCGCAGATCCAGTTCTTGCGCGTGAGCAAACAGGAAGCGTGCCAGCAGCTTGTTGGCGTTGCCTAAGCCATGATGGATTTCCGCGCCTGAGTGGCCACCCTTCAAGCCCTTGATGGTCAGCTTCAAGGTCTGATAACCGGCTGGAACCGTTTCACGCAGTAATGGCAACGTGGTAATGAAATCAATACCACCAGCGCAACCCATGTAGATTTCGCCTTCCGTTTCGGAGTCGGTGTTGATCAGGATATCAGCCTGTAGCCAGTTGGGCTGCAAGCCAAAAGCGCCATCCATACCGGCTTCTTCGGTCATGGTCAGCAGCACTTCCAGCGGGCCGTGCTCAACACTGTCATCAGCCAGTACGGCTAACGCAGAGGCCATGCCGATGCCGTTATCCGCACCCAGCGTGGTACCACGGGCTTTCACCCAGTCGCCATCAACGTAAGCTTGGATCGGATCTTTGGCGAAGTCGTGAACGGTATCGTTATTTTTCTGCGGCACCATATCGAGGTGCGCCTGCATCGCAACCGGTTTACGGTTTTCCATGCCTTTGGTGGCTGGCTTGCGCAACAGAATGTTACCCACCTGATCGCGTTCTGCGTGCAGGTTCTTTTCTTTTGCCCAACTGAGGATGTGCTGTGCCAGCGCTTCTTCATGGTAAGAAGGGTGGGGAATCGAGCAGATCTTGGCAAAAATATCCCACAGCGGCTGTGGCGAAAGTTGAGACAATTCAGACACTAGAGGTCTCCTGTAACAGCATACCTTACAGAGGGAATGCTGCGCGGTTAGGGTGAGTTGATATCTGTGCTTGGTGGCACGATGCTCTGAGAATATCACTTTATTCCAGGGGGCGCGCGCACCGTATTGTGCTGTTTAGTTAACGGAATACCCCGGTTTTCCTGGTGGCAGATGATTTAATCAGCATTAAGCACCTAGACAAAATATGGATGAATTCCTCGGTTCAACTGGTATTCGGCGCGGTCAGTCTCTATAATCCCGCGCAACCTTTTTTCCCCCTGATTACTGAATAAGCCACATCAACTGCTGGCCGGGACCACACATTCTATGAGCGAAAAATACGTTGTTACCTGGGACATGTTGCAAATGCAAGCGCGCAAACTGGCTCACCGCCTGCTGCCTGCCGATCAATGGAAAGGCATCATTGCCGTCAGCCGTGGTGGCCTGGTACCGGCCTCTTTGCTGGCGCGTGAACTGAGCATCCGTTATGTCGATACCGTATGTATTTCCAGCTATGACCACGACAACCAGCGTGAGATGAAGGTGCTGAAGCGTGCCGAGGGCGATGGTGAAGGCTTTATCGTGGTTGACGATCTGGTGGATACCGGCGGTACCGCGAAAGCGATTCGTGATATGTACCCGAAAGCTCACTTCGTCACCATTTTTGCCAAACCGGCTGGCCGCCCGCTAGTTGACGACTACGTGGTTGATATTCCTCAAGATACCTGGATCGAACAGCCATGGGACATGGGCGTTGCCTTTGTACCACCGATCGGCGGTCGTTGAGTTCAGCCAAAACGCCCGGTTCCGCCGGGCGTTTGTACTTATCGCCCTTGGCAGCCTGATTTCGTCATCTTCTGTAAATTCCCCGCATTCTGCCGTTGAGCTTTGGTGTCTGTAGCCAGAGTTAGGTACACTACCCCCAGACATTCCGGCTGTTTTATACCCGTCGTCTTTCAAGCTGCAGCGTTGTTACCTGCGCTAGTTCACCCCAGTCACTTACTTGAGTAAGCTCCAGGGATGAACTAGCTTGGTGCCTAGCTGCAACTCGAAATCCATAGGGTATTGGCCTTGAAGCAAGATTCTCGGAGGCTGTTGTTACCATGGCACAAGCCAACCTTTCTGAAGTACTATTCAAACCTTCATTTAAACATGTTGAAACCTCAACGCTGGTAACGCGCGCTCACCACGTAGTGGGGGCGGATATGCATTCGGCGCTGGAGGGAGATACCGGCAACAACTGGTATCGCATGCTTAATCACCTGCTGTGGACCTGGCGCGGTATCGATCCGCTGGAGATCAGCGAAGTCTTAGCGCGTATTGCGAACTCGAACGCCGAACACAGCGACGATCACCTGCTGGATACCGTGGTCGGTTACCGCAACGGCAACTGGATTTATGAGTGGGTACGCCAGGGCATGCAGTGGCAACAGCGTGCCTTGGAACAGGAAGATCCGCTGCTGGGCGGGCAGTATTGGCTCAATGCCGCCAATCTCTACAGCATCGCCGGTTACCCACATCTGAAAGGGGATGAACTGGCTGAGCAGGCGGAGGTGCTGTCCAACCGTGCGTATGAAGAAGCCGCATTGCTGTTACCGTACCAGCTCAAAGAACTGGAATTTGCCATTGAGGGTGGCAGCGCGATCACCGGTTTTCTGCATATGCCAGAAAACGGACAGGCACCGTTCCCGACCGTGCTGATGTGCGGCAGCCTCGATACGTTGCAGACCGACTATCACCGCCTGTTCCGCGATTATCTGGCACCGCTGGGCATTGCCATGCTGACCATTGATATGCCTTCTATTGGCTCATCTTATAAATGGAAGCTGACGCAAGACTCCAGCTTCCTGCATCAGCAAGTATTGACGCAACTGCCTTCGGTGCCGTGGATCGATCACCAGCGCGTCGCCGCTTTTGGTTTCCGCTTTGGTGCCAATGTGGCGGTACGTCTGGCTTATCTGGAAGCGAACCGCCTGCGTGGTGTGGCGTGCGTGGGGGCTCTGGTACACAGCCTGCTGTGCGAAGCGCGATGTCAGGAGCTGGTGCCCGATATGTATATGGACGTGCTGGCTAGCCGCATGGGCATGTCTAATGCGTCCGACAGCGTATTGAAAACCGAACTGAACCGTTATTCGCTGAAAACGCAGGGGCTGCTTGGCCGCCGTTGCCCAACGCCGATGTTAGCAGCTTACTGGGATGGCGATCCGCTTAGCCCGAAAGCCGAAGCTCAACTGATCGCCTCATCCTCACTGGATGGCAAACTGATCGCCATCCCCCGCTCGCCGGTCTACGAGAGTTTCCACAAATCGCTGCTGGAGATTTGTAACTGGTTGAAAGATAAAATGCGTTAACCATTGCTAATTTTCAACAGTTTGCTAAAAAGGATGGACTACCTTGAGGAGGTTAAACAATGACGTTACCAAGTGGCCATCCTAAGAGCCGGTTAATGAAACGCTTTGCCAGCCTGGGGCCTTATCTGCGCGAAGGCAAGTGTGAAAACGACCGTTTCTTCTTTGATTGTTTAGCGGTCTGCGTCAACGTAAAGCCCGCACCGGAAAAGCGCGAGTTCTGGGGATGGTGGATCGAACTGCAGGCTGACCAATCCCGCTTTACCTATACCTATCAATTTGGCCTGTTCAACAAAGATGGGCTGTGGAAAGCAGAAAAGATTAAAGACAGTGAAGTACAAGAGAAGTTGGAAACCACGCTGCGCGATTTCCATCGTCGCTTGGGGGAACTGATGACCAGCCTGGAACTGGTGCTGGAGCCTGCTGCTGACTTTAATGAAAAACCGATCAAACTTTCCGCCTAGATCATTTTCGCTTCATAATTGCGCTGAAATCGCGTTGTGCCTGTTGGCATAACGCGTGTCTCCTGTTACAAAGTCCTTTGCATCCCCTTCTTATTTCAACGGCAGAGATATTATGAGCAGCAGCCAGACATTGGTTGTGAAATTGGGCACCAGCGTGTTGACCGGCGGATCGCTGCGTCTGAACCGCGCCCATATTGTCGAACTGGTGCGCCAGTGCGCGCAGCAGCATGCGGCAGGTCACCGTATTGTTATTGTCACTTCCGGGGCGATTGCTGCCGGGCGTGAGCACCTGGGCTACCCCGAACTGCCCGCCACCATTGCGTCCAAACAGCTGCTGGCGGCGGTAGGGCAAAGCCGCTTGATCCAACTGTGGGAACAGTTGTTCTCGATTTACGGCATCCACATCGGGCAAATGCTGCTGACGCGTGCCGATCTGGAAGACCGCGAACGGTTCCTTAACGCGCGTGACACCATGAGCGCGCTGCTGGATAACCGCATCGTGCCGGTGATCAATGAAAATGACGCGGTGGCTACCGCAGAAATCAAGGTTGGTGATAACGACAACCTCTCGGCACTGGCGGCTATTCTGGCCGGGGCGGATAAACTGCTGCTACTGACCGATCAGCAGGGCTTGTACACCGCCGATCCGCGCAATAACCCCACGGCTGAGCTGATCCGTGAAGTGCATGGCATTGATGATGCCCTGCGCGCCATCGCCGGTGACAGCGTATCCGGCCTTGGCACCGGCGGTATGGGCACCAAATTACAGGCCGCCGACGTTGCTTGCCGCGCGGGTATTGATGTGATTATCGCTGCGGGCAGCAAGCCGGGCGTGGTTGCTGATGTCATTGAGGGCAAACCGGTGGGCACCCGTTTCCACGCGCTGGAAACCCCGCTGGAGAACCGTAAACGCTGGATCTTCGGTGCCCCGCCAGCAGGGGAACTCACCGTGGATGATGGCGCGGTAGACGCGATGATGGCGCGTGGCAGTTCGCTGTTGCCAAAAGGGATCCGTGACGTCAAAGGTGATTTCTCCCGTGGTGAAGTGATCCGCATCTGCAATCTGGCGGGGCGCGATCTGGCCCATGGCGTCAGCCGCTATAACAGCGATGCGATGCGTATGATTGCCGGGCATCACTCACAGGAAATCAACGAAATTTTGGGTTATGAGTATGGTCCGGTGGCAGTCCACCGCGACGATATGATTGTCAGCTAAGGAGTGAGCATGCTCGAGCAGATGGGGAAGGCCGCGAAGCAGGCTTCCTGGCAACTGGCGGTGCTAAGCACGGCAAAGAAAAATCAGGTGTTGGCGGTGATGGCCGACAGGCTGGAAGCTAACAGCGAAGTGATCCTGCAGGCTAACGAACAGGATATGGCGCAGGCGCGCGAGGCCGGGATGAGTGAAGCCCTGCTGGATCGCCTGCTGCTGACGCCCGCTCGCCTGGCGGCGATCGCCAATGATGTGCGGCAGGTGTGCCGTTTGAGCGATCCGGTGGGCCGTGTGCTCGATGGCAGCCTGTTAGACAGTGGCCTGAAGCTGGAACGCCGCCGTGTGCCGCTCGGCGTGATCGGAGTGATCTATGAAGCACGCCCTAACGTCACGATCGACGTTGCCAGCCTGTGCCTGAAAACCGGCAACGCCGTGATCTTGCGCGGTGGCAAAGAGACGCACCATACCAATCAGGCCACGGTGAAAGTGATCCAGCAAGCGTTGGAGCAGTGTGGCCTGCCTGCCGCTGCCGTGCAGGCGATCGAAAGCCCCGATCGTGCTCTGGTGAACGAACTGCTGCGTATGGATCGTTATGTCGACATGCTGATCCCGCGTGGTGGTGCCGGTTTACATAAACTGTGTCGTGAACAGTCGACTATTCCGGTGATTACCGGCGGCATTGGCGTGTGCCACATCTACGTGGATGACAGTGTGGATTATGACAAGGCGCTATTGGTGATTGAAAACGCCAAGATCCAGCGGCCAAGCGCCTGCAACTCGGTGGAAACCCTGCTGGTTAACCGCACTATCGCTAACAGCTTCTTGCCGGCGTTGAGTGCGCGTATGGCAGCGGTGGGGGTGACGCTGCACGCCAGCGATAATGCCATGCCGTTGTTACAAGAAGGCCCGGCACGGGTGATTGCGGTAGAAGCGAAAGACTACGAAGACGAATGGCTGTCGCTGGATATGAACGTAACGCTGGTGGACGACATCGATCAGGCGATCGACCATATCCGCACCCACGGCACCAGCCACTCGGATGCGATTCTGACGCGTTCGCTGAGCAACGCCGAGTATTTTGTGCGTGCGGTGGACTCTTCAGCGGTGTACGTCAACGCCAGCACCCGTTTTACCGACGGCGGCCAGTTTGGTCTGGGAGCCGAGGTGGCGGTGAGCACCCAGAAGCTGCACGCTCGTGGCCCGATGGGGTTGGATGCGCTCACCACCTATAAATGGATTGGTTACGGCGACGATCTGGTTCGCAGTTAACGTTTTTCCATGCAGGTCGAAAACGAGGGGCACGCTGTGCCCCTGTAACTCCCTAATAAGTATAAGGCTGACGCTAAATGCAGCAGATGGTTAGCTGCCTATTGACTCACCCGGTGCTTTTGCATACTTTGTTCAGCGTACTCCGGTATGCATCTGCACACCCGCCTCAAAGCCGATATAGCTCAGTTGGTAGAGCAGCGCATTCGTAATGCGAAGGTCGTAGGTTCGACTCCTATTATCGCACCAATTAAATCAATGAGTTACAATAAAATCATCACGTATTGCATCAGTCTGAAAATTTCATGTCACTGCTGGTGTAAGTAAATTTCGTCAACGCAGATCTACCCTCCTAATCACATCAATTTGTTAATTTAACCGTGAGTTGGAATGGGGATATTGACTGTCAATTGAGGGGCTTAAAAATGAGCTCGGCTGAGTGGTCGTTACGCTACGTTCCGCAATTCCGGGGGAGTCTGTCCGGGTAACCGGCAGATCGACTTAACGCGTACAACGTGTATTTTTTGGTAAAGTTTTCCCTGGTGTTTTTTATAATAAGAAAGAAATATAAAATCAAAAGAATAATATAATTTTTATATAGATCGATTCTCTATCCCCTACTGCACATGAGGGTTGATAACTGTCAAAATAACGATATAAATTCAGTTTATTCTTTCTTTTTAAAGTTTACATGAGTAAAAAATACTCATAACGCTGAAAAGAGTTTTACCTTATGATGTATTAACCATTTGGATGGAAAATGTAAGGGCGAGCAATGGCATACCATGTGAAGCAAAACCTGGAAGACTTGATACCTTTATTAGAAATGATTGATACCCCCTGGGCAATCAGAGATGACAATTTTTTAAACGTTTATATGAATGAGGCTGCACTGCGTTACAATACTATACCTAAGGGACTTGATATTGCTGGCCGACATGACACGGAGATCCCGGTAGGCTGGAGTGAGTTTGCCGACCAGTACCAGGCCCAGGATGAAAAAGTTATTGATAATAAGCAGTCTATCTCTATTATCGAAACCTATCATTGGTACGGTGAAAGCAACTTGACGCCCTATGTCTGTGATAAGCATCCGGTCTATCTTGAGGACAAAGTCATTGGGACAGTATGGAGTTCGGTGCCATTCAAACTGTTTACGCCACTTGAGTATGTGGACAACAAACAGGGTAAATTTGTCAGCAGCATTCCACCCATCGATATTTTCACTTCGGCAGAGCTTCGTATCGTTTTTTTTCTCATTAATAAAAATTCCGCCAAACAGATAGCCAAACGCCTGTCTCTGGCTGAAAGAACCATTCAAAATCATATTGCCGCCATCTATCAAAAGGCCGGTGTCTCATCGCTCGGTCAGTTTCTAGAATATTCGGCCAATACCGGCCTGGACTGTTATTTACCCGAAGAGTTTGTTTTCAGGGGCACCAAGTACATTTAAGGATGATGAAGTTATGTCGGAAGGAAATCAACGAGATGAATATGCACTGAAACGTGTCCCACTGAACAAACGGTTACCATTTTGGGGTGTAGCACTTGTTCACGCGGGTATGCTCACCGCACTTGACCAGTTTATGCTGGGAGCGGCGCTGGGCCACGGCATGTCGGTGCTGGATGCCTATATTGCTATTGGTATTGCCAGCGTCATCTGTGGCCTTATTACGTACGGCATGGGACTGGCAGGGATGCAGGAAGGGATGTCATGTAGCCTGCTTTCCCGATGGTGCGGTTTTGGTCGCATTGGCTCAGCGTTTATTGGCATTATGATAGCCATTAGCCTGATGGGATGGTTCGGCGTTCAGACAGCAATCTTTGGCAAATCGCTGGATTTTGCTCTGGGCCACCGTTTAGGATTTAACACTTCCGTGGCGATTGTGGGTATTGGGCTGACCATTCTGGTGGCTATCGGTTTTAAAGCATTGCGTTTTATTGCCCGGATCGGTGTACCTGTGTTTATCGTTGGTATTTGTTATGTCTCCTGGCTCGCCTTATCAAATCAGGATATCTCCGCACTGTTACAAAGCAAGCCCAGTGGAGAGGTTATCAGTATCGGCGGCGCCATCACCATCATCATTGGTGCCTATATTCTTGCCGCGCTACAAACACCGGATATCGCTCGGTATGTCAGTAACAGGAAACAGGTGCTGGGGATGACGGTACTCACTATTTTCGCTGGTGAATTCGTACTCAATGGATTGGCCATTGCCCTGGCTCGGGCGTTAAATGTATCCGATGTGGTGTCGATTATGTCGATGGCGGCCGGGGGTGTCGGGTTAACCATTGCGATATTTTCAACCCTGCGGATCAATGACCTGAATCTCTATTGTTCTTCATTAGGCTTGGCGAATGCGATTGAATCTGTTTTTGGCATCAAAATAAACTATATCTTCACGACGTTGGCTATTGGCACCTTTGGCACAACGCTGTCAATCCTTGGCATTCTGGACCGCTTTATTGGGTTTTTGGAGCTGATGGGCATTGTATTTCCGCCTATCGTGGGCATCATGCTGGTTGAGTACTTCGTCATCCGAACCTACCGCAAGGCATTGGATGAATCTCGCGCTTCAGGGCAACTTCCCGGCTCTGAAAGTACGCCTTCTATCGGTTGGACGGCCATTGCCGCCTGCGCAATGGGCGCAGCGGTGGGTTTTTTGGTAGAAGCAGGCATTCCGGCACTCAATTCTTTGGTTGTCGCCAGCGTATTTTACGGGGCTGCCAAAGTTATCGTAAGAAAAAAACGCCCACTAGTCTGTCAGACGGAGACCTACTGATGATGTAAAAATTCCCGTTAAGGGGATATAAACCGGAACCCCAGAGTTTTGCTAATCCCTGGAACGCGGTTACCTTGCTTTCCAGGGACATGCCCTGTCGGTATTTGATAAAAAGATAATCCTTTTTTATCAATCAGTTGAAGTGGTAACTGAATGACACTTTTTCATCGAGTATGCTTGCAGTCCGAGTTCACCGACTTAAAACCCGCTTGAAAGACCGGGGCGGTTCAGTAAGAAAATCCAGCCTGCGTCCATTCACTGGTGTGTTGCCAGCTGTTGGATGAACTTATTAAGTCTCGTTGTGATTGATGCGTCGCGCTTGGTCGTACTTTGTCTTCCAGTATTGATTGTCCAGTTCTGAAACCGTGACGCCTACCTTGTTAGAGGCATGGAGAAATTTGCCATCTCCGACGTATACGCCAACGTGACGCTCTTGTTTCGAGGTTTTAAAAAATACCAAGTCGCCAGCAGTGAGATCATTCTTGGCAACGCGTGAGCCTAGTTTGATTTGTTCATGCGGTGTCCATATAAGTTATTTAGTCTGTTTATAACGGGTTATGCATCGGAGAAAGTGCTTTCAGTTGGTAACCTGTTTGTCATGATGGCTATCTTTTCTTGGTTTGCCGTACCAGATCGTTATCGCCACCGTGTTCTATAAATACAATACCGAGCATTCACCCCATTATGTGAATCATATCAGGCTGTTGACAACGGGGTATATTCTATTCAGCCGCCAGGTTACAGCCATCCGCTTTCCTTATTGGGATCACATTTTTCAGGCAGGGTTATTCCCATATAAAAAGTATGTGTTATGATTCCCGCCGTAAATACCTTTCAACTCTCACCGAGGCTTTGATGCTGGATAATGTAATCATCAGATAATCAGCTTACCGACCTTTTCAGGCCGGACTGGTTATCAATGCGCCGAAATCGAATGCGAGCACCGCTGTGTGTTTGCACGTTTTGCACATGATGATTAACAGGTTTTTCAGTATGAATTTATCCCGTCAGGAACAACGTACCTTACACGTACTCGCCAAAGGTGGACGTATTGCGCACATCCGCGATACCTCAGGTCGCGTCACATCAGTTGAATGCTACAGCCGCGAAGGGTTGCTGCTCAGCGATTGTACGCTCGCCGTCTTCAAAAAACTCAAAGCCAAAAAGCTGATCAAGTCCGTCAATGGTCAGCCATATCGCATCAACACCACCGGGCTGAACAACGTGCGTGCACAACCGGACAACCAATAAGGAGAGCGTTATGAACACAATGTTTTCCCGTGAGTTTATCCACGCCAACATGATGGGCCTCATCAACAAATAAAACAGGTCCCCCATCTTCGGATGGGGGATCAAGACGTGTTTGTGGATACTTTGCTCTCTGATTCATAGAGGTAATTCTGAATTATTAGATCTTTATTCCTTGGAATTACTTAATGCTACCTAAAATTTCCTACGCATCGAATGTATTTAAATCTTATGAATATGTTGTGTATCAGCGACATAGGTTATCAGCTTGTGAAAACGAGTATGAGCCTGAGTGAGTGAGTTATTTCTTTTGGGATTAATCTTAACTTATTGAATGTATAAGTGATTCCTTTAAAAATCAGGATGAAAAACTCCTCCTTGAGCCTTGATTTCAAAAGATTTAAACCGTAATCGGTCTGCTTGCGTTTTGACAAGACAGAACTAGATTTAACTTAAATTCGTGTCTTTGCGCCTTCAAATTAGAAGGTGGTAATAGCTTATGGCGTCTGGCAGACCTTCAGAGGGATTCTTATGAACAAAGTTTATAGAGTGATATGGAGTGCGGTATTACAGGTTTGGGTAGTTGTCAGTGAACTCACTAATAAAAAACAAAAAACAGCCAGCCACAGTAGCTGTGCTCAGCAACATGTTGATAAAACAACTAAAAATAATAAATTATTCAAAAATAGCGCTGTGGCTTTGTCACTCTTTTCTGCCCTGGCGGTTTACAATAATGCTTATGCAATTACCGTGGCTGAATGTAATGCTTCGGGGGGGAGTTGCGTAACGGTTGGAACCAGTGCTGCCTTGGCAGCAGCCCTAGGAACGGGAGAAGGAAGTACAGCAACCACAATATTATTAACCGCTGATATTAATCAAGAACTTGTGAATACCATAGGTTCGGGTGGTACCAATCCGGTGAATGCCTACGCAGTGAATCTGGTGAGTGGTAATCGGCAAAATCTAGTGTTGGATGGGGGCGGCCATAAATTAACTATGTATAATGGGGCGTTCGTTCTCACCAGTAACTCGGTTAATGGGGGATGGCAAGGCAATGCAACGTTCAGTGTGGTTAATTTTTCTGCTATTACAGCATCAATAGCTAACCCCAGCGTTAATTTTACTCGAATATTTTCTGCACAAGACAGTGATTCAAGATTAAATCTGAATATCGATAATATTGGCACTATTTCAGACGGTAAAATTGCAGCGTTAGGACAGGATACGATAGTAACTCCTAATAATATAGGTAAGGTAACACTGGGTAGTTTTAATCAAGATCTCTCGTTGACCTTTGGTGTCGGCCGCCAATCTGTTCTTACTAGTCATATCGAGATGACGGGGCGCTATCACTTAACTGCTATTGATAACCCTAGTTATCCTGCTGTCTTTTGGACAAATGGCGGTCCCGCCAATAGTCTGATTACCTTTACTAATACTGCTGATGTGCAAATTACTGGTTCGCGTTTTACCAATAGTGATGGTGGTGTTGGTGTAGGTCAACCTAGTTATAGCTTTCAAATTGACGATGGTGCCAAATTAAATTTAGCATTCACTGCACAAAACCCATTGGGCGCTGCCAATTACGGTGTGAAGATAGGCTCTTATAATACGGGTACCGGTTTATTCGGCCCCGGAGCTGTGATTATCATGAATAATCTGGCGGGCGATGTGATTAGCAATGCCCCCAGTACTACAGCGACCTCAGCTATTTACAATGGCCCCGCTTCACCTAACGATGTGATCTACAACCTGGCGGCGGGATCAAGTCTGGCTGTTGCTTCCGGGGCAGCCAATGATGGGATCCTTGCCACCAAAACCACGGGAACGGGGGGCATTTATATCCGTTCAGCGGCGACCATTTCTGATGGTACGGCCAATACTACCGCAGGCACTGGGATCAACGTTACCGCAGGCTCATCGGGCAAGGTGGTCGTGCGTAATGAAGCGGGTGGGACGATCAGAAAAGCGACCGGGATCAGCGTCACTGATTCTGGTAGTAGCACGGTAGATGTCATCAACGCCGGGACCATTAACAGCACAACCGCCGGGGTGGCTCTCACCCATAATGGCACGGGAACCGTCAAACTCACCAACAGCGGTGCGATCACCAGCACCACCGCCGGTGTGTCGTTGACGACCACGGGGGGGAGTAAAAACATCACGGTGGACAGCACCGGCGGGACAATCACGGCCACTGGCGGCTATGGCATCACACTGAGCAACAACATCCTTCTTAATCTTATCAACGGGACGATTGCTACCACAGGGGCCGCTGTGGGGTTAAACATTAATACAGCCAACGCAGGTACCCAGACGCTGACAGGCACCATTTTCAATCTGGGTGGAACTGGCAGTGCCATTGCTAAAGGCGCACCTGGGAGTGTCAATCTCAGCAACACCCAATTCAATGCCACCAGCGGTACGGTATTTACCACCTTGGCAGGCCTTAATTTCCTGCAAGGCCTGGCGAATAACGCCATCAACCTGACGGGAACTGGTGCGGTCACCGGGATCAGTTCAACGGCTTCGCTCGATCTTTCCCCTGCTTACCTGGATATCAATGTCAACAACGCGGCGGCAACGGGCATTTCTACCTCAGGTGCTACCGGTGGTGCCGTCACTGTCGGGCCTAACACGACGATCAATGCCAGCGGTGGGGCAGCCGCCATCACCTTTGGCAACAGTGTTGCCGAATCATTAACCAATAACGGGCTAATCAGCGGCAGCGTGTCCATGGGCAATAGTGGGAACACCATTGTCAACAACAGAACATTAGGTTCGCTGACCAGCGGCACGGGTGCTGATACGCTGACGCTGAACAATGGATCGGTCAATACCGGTATTATCGATCTGGGCGCCGGTAATAACATCGTTAATGTTAACGACGGCGCCACAATCTATGCGGTTAATACGGGGATAGGCAACGATACCTTTAATGTCAATGATCTCACCAACGGCAGTATCACCTCTTTAGGCGTGCTTAATGCGGGGGGCGGCACCAACACGCTGAACCTGAGTAACTCCACCCGCAACCTTAACAGTGCTACCCGGTTGCAGAATTTCGCTAATATCAATCTGACGAATAATTCCAATATTACCCTTAACGACAGCAACACTATCACCAGCGGTAATGTCAACCTGGCCGCTGCTAATACCCTGTCATTCGGCGATACCTATAATGGTGCATTTAACGCCGTTCTTGGTGGCTCAGGCAATGCGCAGGTGCTGTCCGCTGGTAATGTGACCTTAAGCGCGGCCAGTACCTTTGCCGGAAACTGGCAGATTAATTCTGGCGGTACGTTGAACGCCAATGCGTTCAATCAGTTGGGTACCGCTTCGATTGATCTCAACGGTGTATTGAATTTTTCCAATAGCGGTACCTTTAATAATGTCTTAACCGGTACTGGTCTGCTTAATATTAACGACACCGGTGGTGCATTTGACTTTGGTGCCGATGCGGGTAGCGCATTTGCCGGTACCGTTGATATCAGTAATGCTACGTTCAATTTGTCTGGGCTCAATTCCAGTGCACTGAATGACGCCACACTGCGTAATTCCACCGGAGGGGTTATCACCCTGGATAATGGCACTCATAACGTGGGTGACCTGGTCTTTAATGGCGGTACATTGCAGTTCTCACCGGGTGGCCTTATCAGCACCGGCGGTGGCACAGGTTCTGGTTTACTCGCCGTTACGGGGAATTCGGTTATTCAGGCTGACCCTACGTTGCTGACCGCAGGAAACATTTTGGATCTTAACGCTGGGACCTTTACCAACCTGGTACAAAGTGGCAATGCGCTCTCCGCTGCGGATTTAGCCAGACTCCAGTTGCAGGATTTATTGGGTAATAACCTGCTTGCAGGCACCACGGCGAATTATATACAGGGCGGCCAGGTGGTCGCAGTGAATACCTACGATTTTGCTCTGGTGAGTAATTATGGTTTCAGTAATCTGGGGCTGAGCATTTATGAGCAACTGACTCAGTCGGACCTGCAGGCTGGGCAAACGCTAACCTTAACCTCCAACGGTGCCAGTAATACCACGTTAACTTCGCAATTAACCGGCGCGGGGAATCTGGCGATTGGTGCAGATAACACGGCGCTGACTCTCAGTAATGAGTTGAACGACTATACGGGCACTACTACGGTCAATGCCGGTAGTCTGACGCTGGGAACTAATAACGCTCTGGGTAACACTTCGTTGCTTGATGTTGTTGCCGGGGCAACGGTTAATCTGGCGGGCCATGAGCAAACCGTTACTGCATTAAGTAACGCAGGAACCGTCGGCTTGGCCGGAGGAACCCTGAATGTGACCAATGGCGGCACGTCGAGTGTAACGGGAGGGCTGACCGGTGCGGGCGCGTTGAATATCAACGGTGGTACATTCACCGTGACGGGTGCAAACAGCGGCTTGTCAGCGCAGACCACGGTGGCCTCTGGTGGGATCGCTACGCTCAGCGGTGCCGGTAATCTGGGCAGCGGTGGTATTGAGGTGGATGGCACCCTGAACCTCAATAGTGCCAACCCGACCTTTAGCAACATCCTCAGCGGTGTGGGTACCGTAAATACCAACGCCGCTATTGGGCTGACAGGTGATAATAGCTTCAGTGGTACTTTTGATGTTAATACCAGCGGCAGCCTGACGGTAAGCAGCGCAGCTAACCTGGGCAGCGCAGAGGTCGATTTAACGAATGCCTCTGCCCAGTTGCTGCTGAATGGCTTCATAGAAAATCTGGGTAATACCCTGAGTGGGGTAGCGGGCTCTACGGTTCAACTGAATAACAATTCATCCACCACTTTGAGCGGTGCAAACAGCGGCTTTGCTGGCCTGTTTGATCTGACGGGCAATAGTACTCTGACCGCATCGCAGAATATGCATCTGGGCAGTAGCAGCGTCAACATCGGCAGTGACAGTACCCTGACCTATGACACCTTTGCCGGCGGTGCCTTGACTGCGCTGAACAATGCCCTCAACGGGGCGGGGAACTGGGTGCTGCGCAACAGCAATATCAACCTTTCCGGTAACAGCAATGCGGCGGGTTTTAGCGGTCTGCTGGACATCAACACCGGCTCCTCCCTGACGCTGAACGCTGCCACGACGTTGGATGCGAACACCGTGCTGAACGTCAACGACGCAACCAGCACGCTGAACATTAACAATACCGGTGCCTTTGCCCTGAACAATAGTCTGACCGGGGCCGGGCAGGTCAATGTCGATACGGCCAATAACGCCTTCAGCTTCGGGGTCGGTGCGGGCACCGCCTTCACCGGCAATGTGACGCTGAATAACACCACCTTCTCGTTGGCCGATACCAATGCCAGCGCCCTGACGTTGGCCGGGCTGACCCTGGGGAATGGCAGCGTGACCACCGTAGGAAGCGCCGGAACGCCGGGCACCGAAACGCTGCGCGCCCTGACGCTCAACGGCGGTACGCTGAACTTTACCGGCGGTGCGCCACTGTCTAGCGCCGAAAGCACCATTACAACTCAGACCCTGACCGCCAGCAGCGGGACTATCAATGTGGTGGGCGGCGGTTCCTGGGACAATACGCCGCCGGTGGTGCCACCGAATCTGTCGATCCTGGAGCAGAACCGGGGTGCGACGGCGATGCAGTTGATCAGCGCCACCACGGCCACCGGGGCCGATACCCTGACGCTGATGATTGACGGCGTGGCGGTGACGCCACTGGGGTTGCTCTCTGCCATCAACCAGAACGCACAGCATGTGGCGGATGCGACTTACCACTATTCGTTATCCAATACCAACGCTGCCAGCGATTTCGGGTTATATCTGAATTATGATCTGAGCGCGATCAACCTACTGCTGGACAATCCTAATGCGCTGATTATTGCTACCGATGCCAGCCCAGACGCCAACAAAAACCTGACCGCGCAGCTGACCGGGGTGGGCGGTATCGTATTGGATGCCACCAACGGGGCGTTGACCGTCACCAATAGCCAGAATAGCTACACCGGCAGCACCGAGGTGACCGGCGGCAATGTGCTGCTGGGGAGCAACAATGCCTTTGGTGCCACCTCATTGCTGACGGTGGCCAGCGGCGCCAGTTTCAATACCAATAACTTCAGCCAGACGGTGGGCGCCCTGACCAACCTGGGGACGGTCACGCTCGACCCGGGCGTATTGAGCAGCGGGCTGCTGACCAATACCGGGGTGCTCGATCTGGCGGGCGGGACGCTGAACCTGTCGTCAGGGGGCACCTCGAGCGGTGTTGGCGGCCTGACCGGGGCCGGCACGCTGAACGTGAACGGCGGGGATCTGGCCCTGAGCGCGGCCAACAGCGGCCTGTCAGCCACCACCCATATCGCCTCGGGGGCGTCGGTCACCTCGAGCGCGGCCAATGCACTGGGCATCAGCGCGGTGGAGGTCGGCGGCCAGCTTAATCTGAACGCGGCAGATACCTTGGCCAACGTATTGAGCGGGGCTGGGACCATTAATACCGATGCGGCGGTGACCCTGAGTGGCAGCAACACCTTCAGCGGCACCCACGCTATCAATGCGGACGGTGCTCTGACGGTCAGCACGGTCAATAATCTGGGGACCTCGGCGGCCCGCGTCGATTTGACCGACGCCACCGCCCAACTGTTGCTCAATGGCCTCACCGGTACGCTGGCCAACACCCTGAGTGGGATAGCGGGCTCCACGGTGCAGCTCAATAACGCCGCCGCCACCACCCTGACCGGCATCAACAGCGGCTTTGCGGGCCTGTTTGACCTGATAGACAGCAGTACCCTGACCGTATCGCAGAGCGCCAATCTGGGCAGCGGCGGCGTCAGCATTGGCAGCGGCAGCACCCTGAACGTTAACGCCTTTGAGGGCGGCGCGTTGACCGCGCTGAACAATGCCCTGAGCGGGGCGGGCAACTGGGTGCTGCGCAACAGCAACATCAACCTTTCCGGTAACAGCAATGCGGCGGGCTTTAGCGGCCTGCTGGACATCAACACCGGCGCCTCTCTGACCTTAAACGGGACAACGGCGCTGAATGTGGACACCGTGCTGAACGTCAACGACGCCACCAGCACGCTGAACATTAACAACACCGGTGACTTTGCCCTGAACAATGCCCTGACCGGGGCCGGGCAGGTCAATGTCGATACGGCCAATAACGCCTTCAGCTTCGGGGTCGGTGCGGGCACCGCCTTCACCGGCAATGTGACGCTGAATAACACCACCTTCTCGTTGGCCGACACCAATGCCAGCGCCCTGGCGTTGGCCGGGCTGACCCTGGGGAATGGCAGCGATACCACCGTGGGGGTCGCTGGAACGCCGGGCACCGAAACGCTGCGCGCCCTGACGCTCAACGGCGGTACGCTAAACTTTACCGGCGGTGCACCGCTCTCCAGCGCCGAGAGCACTATCACCACCCAGACCCTGGCCGCCAGTAGTGGCACCATCAATCTGGTGGGGGGGAGTTCCTGGGACAATACGCCGCCGGTGGTGCCACCGAATCTGTCGATCCTGGAGCAGAACCGGGGTGCGACGGCGATGCAGCTGATCAGTGCCACCACGGCCAGCGGTGCCGATACCCTGACGCTGACGATTGACGGTGTGGCGGTGACACCGCAGGGGTTGGTCTCTGCCATCAACCAGAACGCGCAGCATGTGGCGGATGCAACCTACAATTACGCCCTGTCTAACACCAACGCGGCCAGCGCGTTTGGTCTGTACCTGAACTATGGCCTGAGTGCGATCAACCTGCTGCTGGACAACCCTGATGCGTTGATTATTGCCACCGATGCCAGCCCGGATTCCAACAAAAATCTGACTGCGCAACTGACGGGGGTGGGCGGTATCGTATTGGATGCCACCAACGGGGCGTTGACCGTCACCAACAGCCAGAACAGCTACACCGGCAGCACCCAGGTAACCGGCGGCACAGTGCTGCTGGGCAGCAACAATGCGTTGGGTGCCACCTCATTGCTGACGGTGGCCAGCGGCGCCACTTTCAATACCAATAACTTCAGCCAGACGGTGGGGGCGCTGACCAACCTGGGTACGGTCACGCTCGACCCGGGCGTATTGAGCAGCGGGCTGCTGACCAATACCGGGGTGCTCGATCTGGCGGGCGGTACGCTGAACCTGTCGTCAGGGGGCACCTCGACCGCCCCTGGCGGCCTGACCGGGGCCGGCACGCTGAACGTGAACGGCGGAGATTTGGCCCTGAGCGCCGCCAACGGTGGCCTGTCAGCCACCACCCATATCCTGCTGGGGGCATCCGTCACCGCGAGTGCGGCCAATGCCTTGGGCACCAGCGCGGTGGATGTCGGCGGCCAGCTTAATCTGAACGCGGCAGATACCCTGGCCAACGTGCTGAGTGGCGCCGGGACAGTCAATACCGATGCGGCAGTGACCCTGAGCGGCAGCAACACCTTCAGCGGCACCCACGACATCAATGCGAACGGTGCCCTGACGGTCAGCACGGTCAATAATCTGGGGACCTCGGCGGCCCGCGTCGATTTGACCGACGCCACCGCCCAACTGTTGCTAAATGGCCTCACCGGGACGCTGGCCAATACCCTGAGTGGGGTAGCGGGCGCCACGGTGCAGCTCAATAACGCCGCCGCCACCACCCTGACCGGCACTAACAGCAGCTTTGCTGGCCTGTTTGATCTGATAGACAGCAGTACCCTGACCGTCTCACAGAGCGCTAATCTGGGCACCGGCGGCGTCAGCATTGGCAGCGGCAGCATCCTGAACTTTAACGCCTTTGAGGGCGGCGCGTTGACCGCGCTGAACAATGCCCTGAGCGGTGCGGGCAACTGGGTGCTGCGCAACAGCAACATCAACCTTTCTGGTAGCAGCAATGCGGCGGGCTTTAGCGGCCTGCTGGACATCAACACCGGCGCCTCTCTGACCTTAAACGGGACGACGGCGCTGAATGTGGACACCGTGCTGAACGTCAACGACGCAACCAGCACGCTGAACATTAACAACACCGGTGCCTTTGCCCTGAACAATAGTCTGACCGGGGCCGGGCAGGTCAATGTCGATACGGCCAATAACGCCTTCAGCTTCGGGGTCGGTGCGGGCACCGCCTTCACCGGCAATGTGACGCTGAATAACACCACCTTCTCGTTGGCCGACACCAATGCCAGCGCCCTGGCGTTGGCCGGGCTGACGCTGGGTGCTGGTAGCGATACCACCGTGGGGGTCGCTGGAACGCCAGCCACCGAAACGCTGCGCGCCCTGACGCTCAACGGCGGTACGCTGAACTTTACCGGCGGTGCGCCACTGTCTATTGCTGAGAGCACTATCACCACCCAGACCCTGACCGCCAGCAGCGGGACCATCAACGTGGTGGGCGCGGGCTCCTGGGATAATGTCCTACCGGTGGTGCCACCGAATCTGTCGATCCTGGATCAGAATCGGGGGGCGTCGGCGATGCAGCTGATCAGCGCCAATACGGCCAGCGGGGCCGGTAACCTGACGCTGATGATTAACGGTGTGGCGGTCGCGCCAGGCCAGGGCGTGGTGTCGGGGATCGATCAGAACGCGGTGCATGTGGCGGATGCGACCTATAGCTACCTATTGTCCAATACCAACAACCTGAACGCGACAGGTCTGTACCTGAACTATGGCTTGAGCATGCTCAATCTGCTCCAGGACAACCCCAATGCGCTGGTTATTGCCACCGATGCCAGCCCGGATTCCAACAAAAATCTGACGGCTCAGTTGACCGGGGTGGGCGGTATCGTGCTGGATGCCACCAACGGGGCGTTGACCGTCACCAATAGCCAGAACAGCTACACCGGCAGCACCCAAGTGACCGGCGGCAATGTGATACTGGGGAGCAATAATGCGTTGGGTGCCACCTCACAGCTGACAGTGGCCAGCGGCGCTGGCCTCAATAGCAACACCTTCAGCCAGACGGTGGGGGCGCTGATCAACCTGGGCACGGTCACACTCAATACGGGCGTGCTGAGCAGCGGACTGCTGACCAACAGCGGGGCGATCGATCTGGCGGGCGGTATTCTGAACCTGTCGTTAGGGGGCACCTCGAGCGGTGTTGGCGGCCTGAGCGGGGCTGGCACGCTGAACGTCAACGGTGGGGATCTGGCCCTGAGCGCGGCCAACGGTGGCCTGTCGGCCACCACCCATATTGCCTCGGGGGCGTCCATCACCGCGAGCGCCGCCAATGCCTTGGGCACCAGTGCGGTGGAGGTCGGCGGTCGGCTTAATCTGAACGCGGCAGATACCCTGGCCAATGTGCTGAGCGGGGCCGGGACAGTCAACACTGATGCAGCAGTGACCCTGAGCGGCAGCAACACCTTCAGCGGCACTCACGCTATCAATGCGGACGGTGCTCTGACGGTCAGCGCGGCCAATAATTTGGGGACCTCGGCGGCCAGCGTCGCGTTGACCGAGGTGACCTCGCAACTGATATTCAGTGCGCTGAGTGGCGATGTGGCCAATACCCTGAGCGGGGTGGCGGATTCCACGGTCACCGTGAATAGCGGGGCCAATATGTCCCTGTCCGGCAATAACGCTGGGTTTGCAGGCCAGTTCGGCATTACCGGCAACAGTGCGCTGAGCGTCAGCCAGAATGCGAATCTCGGTTCAGGCGCGGTGGACATTGCCAGCGGCAGCCAGTTGGTATTTAACGGGTTGACGGGCACGCTGAGCAATACGATCGGCGGGGAGGGAGCCTGGGTGCTGTCGAACGGCAGCAACGTGCTGCTGAACAATGCCAATGCGTCTGCCTTCATCGGCACGGTCAGCATCAACGGCGGCTCAGTCCTGAACCTGGACAGCATTGACTGGTTCAACCCGGCCGCCACGGTGGATATCGTGAGCGCCAGCGACACCTTGAACATCAGCAACAACGGGGATTTCACCTTGGATAACCGCCTGTTGGGCGCGGGCGTATTGAATATCAACACCAACAATAACCTGTTCAGTTTTGGCAGCAATGTGGGTGACCGGTTCACCGGGCAGGTCAATCTGCAGAACACCCAGTTCCAGCTGTCGAACAATAACACCAACAGTAACAGCAACACCGTGCTGAACCTGGAGGACAACAGCCGTACCTCGGTCGGTGATGGGGTACAGAATATCGGCGCGCTGGAAATGAACGGCGGCACGCTGATTTTCAATAATATCATTGATAACAGTGGGTTATTAACTTCTGGCGGTACCGTTGCGGCCACGAGCATCAATACCACCGGGGGCGGCACGGTGAGTGTCAACCTGCCGCCGAACGTCTCCCCGAGCCTGGAAGGGATCAGTACCTTGGCATTAGACACGGGTGCCATTGTGGTCGACCTGGTGACAGGAGCCGCCACGGGCACCGGGCGTGAACTGACGCTGACGGACGGCAGCAATACGCCGATCATCCAGGACTATTTTGAGGGCATCACCAACCCGAACAGCAGCGTGGTAGCGGCGATGGGGACCTTCGGTTTTGGCCTGACCACCGGCGATCAACGCGATGGGTTGTATGTGAACTACAGCCTGAAGAGTCTGGACTTGCTGACCAGCGGCAGCGATGCGCTGGAGCTGGTGGGGACGGCGAGCTTTAACGGCACGCCGGGCAACGAACTCTTTGCGCAAATCACCGGCAGCGGGGATCTGGCGATCACCGAAGCCGATCCGGGTGCGATAGTGGTGCTCTCAGGGACCGACAACAATTACACCGGGGCCACGTGGGTCCATGCGGGTACCGTGCAACTGAATGCGGATTCAGCGTTAGGGCAGACTTCGGATCTGGTGATTGACCGCGGTGCGGCGGTGGACATCAACGGCCACATGCAAACCGTGGGGGCGTTGAACAGCGCTGCCGACAGCCTGCTGGATCTGGGCGGTGGTGTGCTGACGGTGAGCAACGGCGGCGTGGCCGACGGGGCGTTGGCGGGCGCGGGCAATCTGCTGCTGAGCAGCGGCACACTGGCCGTCAATAACAACAACACCGGCTTCAGCGGCACCACCACGATTAACAGCGGGGCGACGGCAGACGTCACGCAGGCGCAGGGGCTGGGGACCGGCGACATCGCGGTAGATGGCACGCTGCATCTGGATGGCAGCACGGGGGGACTGGCGACGGCGACCCTGGTCAACGCCTTGCAGGGCAGCGGCAATACCCTGCTGAGCGATGCGGCCAACGTCACCCTGAGCGGTAACAACAACGCGTATGCGGGGACCTTCACCACCCAGACGGGCACCACCCTGACGGCGACTAACGGTGATAATTTTGGCGCAGCGTCTGTGCTCAACGCAGGCAGCCTGGTACTCAATACGGCGGGCGACTGGGATCTGACCACGCCAATCAGCGGCAGTGGTAGCATTGTGAAACAGGGCAGCGGCACGGTGCACATCAATAACAGCCTGGTGAGTGCCGGTATGACGACAGTGCAGTCCGGGGCGTTGCTGGTGGGCACCCCACCGGTGAATGCGGCCGCGCCGCAGGCCTTTGCCCTGGCGTTGCCGACGGCGTTTGCTGCGGTCGGGAGCGCCACGCTGACCAGCGACGTGACGGTGCAGGCCAACGGCACCTTCGGCGGTGACGGCCAGGTTATCGGTAACCTGTCCAACGCCGGTAACCTGGTGGTGGGGCGTGCCGCCACCGGGGGCAACTACAGCGATTTCATCATCAACGGTAACTATGTGGGCAACGGCGGTAACGTCGCCTTGAACACCGTCCTGGCCGGGGATGACGCCGCCACCGATCGACTGGTGGTGACGGGGGATACGTCTGGCACCAGCACGGTCAGCGTCAGCAATATCGGCGGGGACGGGGCGAAAAACATCAACGGCATTCAGGTGATTAACGTCGGGGGCAACTCGGCGGGCACCTTTACCCTGAATGGCCGTGCCCAGGCCGGGGTGCTGGAATACTTCCTCTATCAGGGGACGCCGACGGACACGGCAGACGGCAACTGGTACCTGCGCTCCAATTATCAGGACAAGGTGGTGACCTATAACCCGGAATCGGGGGCCTTTATCGCCAACATCGCCGCCGCCAATACGCTGTTTAACACCCGGCTGGAGGATTTGCATGCCGGGGATGCGCGTGACACCGGCGACCTGAGTGGAACGGAGGCGCGCTCCAGCCTGTGGCTGCGTCAGGTGGGCTCGCGCAACAAGTTCGAAGATGCGTCGGGTCAACTGTCCAACTCCAGCAACCGCTATGTGGCGCAGTTGGGGGGCGAGGTGCTGGATACGCAGTTTACCGGGCAGGATCGTTTTGGGTTGGGGGTGATGGCCGGTTATGGCCGCGCGACCGGGACCACCGATTCTGGGGAAACCAGCTATAAATCCGATAACAGCCTGACGGGGTATACGGTCGGGGTGTACGGCACCTGGTATGCGAATGCCAGCGAACGCCACAGCCCGTATGTGCATGGTTGGTTGCAGTATGAATGGTTCAACGCCTCGGTCAGCAGCAGTGCCTACGACAGCGGAAACTACCATCTGCGCGGCGTGAGCACCTCGCTGGAAGGCGGCTATCCGATTGAAATCTATCACGGTGAGGAGAATCAAACCTATATCACGCCGCAGGCGCAGCTGACCCTGAACGGGGCGAAGATGAGCGACCTGCAAAACAACGGTTCTCTGGTGCAGCAGAGCGGCAATAACAATCTGCAGACCCGTCTGGGGGCCAAACTGTCGAACGACACGCTGATGGGGAAAGACCAGTCACGTATTCTGACCACCTATATGGACCTGAACTGGATCCAGAACACCCGCCTGCCTGGGGTGAGTTCGGATGGTCTGGGAGTCCAGCAGACCGGCAGCCGCCATCTGGTGGAAGTGAAAGTGGGTGCGGAAGGCAAGCTGAATAACAACTTCAGCGTGTGGGGTAACCTGACCCAGCAGATAGGGCAGAAAGGGTACGATGACAAAGCGGCGATGCTGGGGGTGAAATACAGCTTCTAATCGCAGTAAGAGGGTAAGAAAACGTTGGCTGCCGGTTCGGGCAGCCAACGGCCAAAAGGGATAATGCCCCAAGTCGAATTAAGAGTTTGGCTTGGGGCATTATCCCTTTATCTCAATAATGATTTGAAGGTTGGGGAACTTGGCCGGATTACTGCTGCTGAGCCAGTTTATTACTGTCACAACCGGTGCTCTTGCACTCACGCTCCACGCTTTTCAGGAAATTAATCCGGCTCTGCATGGTTTTGTTTGAGCAATCAAGAAATAGACGTGCGCCGTCGCTGCATTCGTTATCCCGGTTTTGTAGCCACTGGACCTGCGATTGTTTCAAGGTCTGTTTTTGTTGCTGATTCAGCAAGCCCATCACTTTCTTGTATTGCACATTCAGTTCCTGATCCAACTGAACCATCTCCAGTGACGCACAGTAGGTTCTGTCATAAGCATTACGTGGGTTATCGCAGCCACCCGCCAGCGTAGCGGCGGAGACCAACAGCAGTGAACATCCCAGAATTGTTTGTTTAAGCACTTTACACTTCTCCTTGTTTTGTCTTGATCCGCGCACACAGTAAACCAATGCTGCACATTGGAATAGCCTGACAAATTATCAATGAATCGTAGTTCACATAAAAAAGCCCTCTTTATCGCTAAAGAGGGCTTGGTAAGGGGGAAGGGCAATCAGGCTTCGGTTTCAGCCGCCACCTTTTGCTTGTCGGAGTTCATACAGCTGTAAATAACCGGCAGCACCAGCAGCGTCAGCACCGTCGCAAAGCCCAGGCCGAACATGATGACCACCGCCATGCTTTGGAAGAAGGCGTCGCTAAGCAGCGGTGCCAGGCCGAGCACGGTGGTAAACGCAGTCAGCAGGATCGGGCGTAAGCGCGAGGTAGAGGCATCGATAATCGCTTCCAGCATCGGTTTCTCCCGGCGTTGCAGGCCGATCTCTTCCACCAGCACAATACCGTTACGGATCAACATGCCGCTCAAGCTCAACAGGCCGATCAGCGCCATAAAGCCAAACGGAATACCGGTGAGCAGGAAGCCCAGTGTGACCCCAATCAGCGCCAGTGGGATCGTCAGCCAAATCGCCACGGCGTGTTTCAGCGAACTGAACATCAGCACGGTGATAATGAACATGATCACAAAGGCGACCGGCAGGCTGGTGAACAGCCCGGCCTGCGCCTCTTTGGTACTTTCATAGTCGCCGCCCCATTCCAGTTCATAGCCGCGTGGCAGTGTGATAGCGTCAATCCCCGGCTTGATACGTTGCAGCAATTCTGCGGAGGTTTCACCGCTTTGGGTGCTTGGATCGGCCTGAACCGTCAAAGTCCGCTTGCGATCCAAGCGCATAATTAACGGATCTTCCCATTCGGTTTTAAAGCCGCTGACCACGTTATCGATGGGAATAAATGCCTGTCTTGCCTGGCTCCAGATCATCACGTCGTTCAACCGTTCGGCATTCAGTCGCTCAGAATCTGGCGTTCTCAGCACAATCGGCATCAGCCGGGTACCATCGCGATAAAGCCCGACCGTGACGCCGCCGAAGCTCATACGCAACGCGCTATCGATTTCGCGTTTATCCACCCCCAGTTCACGGCCAAGATAGTCGGAGAACTGCGGGCGAATCACCTTGCTGCGCTCTTGCCAGTCATGCATCACACCATCGGCATTCGGATCTGAACTGGCGACTTTCTCTGCTTTAGCCGCGAGCGTGCGCAGCACGTTCGGATCCGGCCCGATAAAGCGTGCTTCGATCGAACTGTTGTTGGACGGGCCGAACATAATGCGTTTGGCCTGCGCGTTGACCTGCGGGTAGTTCTCGCGCACATAGGTTTCGATTTTGCCGATCATGCCCGGGATCTGGTTCAGCTGTTTGGCCCGCACCATCACCTGCGCATAGTTGGAATATTGCCGCTGTGCGTTATAGGTGAGCATAAAACGCATCGCACCCTGGCCAACGGTGACCATGGTATCGCTGACGGTCGGTTGCTCCTTGATGTGCTGTTCGATCTGGGCGGCGATCTTCTCGGTATAGGCGATATCGGTACCATACGGCAGCCAGATATCGACAAAGAAGATCGGCGTGTTGGAGGGCGGGAAGAAGCTCTGGCGTACGCTGCCAAAACCGATCACCGAAGCCACCATCAGCGCCGCCAGCACTGCCAGGGTAATGGCACGCTGGCTCAGAAGTTTGCTCAGCAGGTTGCGATAGACGCGGAACAACCAGCCATCGTAAGGGCTTTTGGCCGACTCACCCTCTTTCGGTTCGGCGATTTTCTGCTTTTCAAACGCCCATTTGGTGAACACCGGCGTCAGCGTGAGCGCGGTAAACCAACTCAGCATCAGCGAGATCAGCAGCACCTGGAACAGCGACTTACAGTATTCCCCAGTCGCGTCGTTGGACAAGCCGATCGGTGCAAATGCCAGAATGGCAATAATGGTAGCCCCCAGCAGTGGGAACATGGTGCGTTTCACCACATTGCTGATGGCTTGCAGGGTGCTTTCGCGCTGTTGCCGCCCCACCAGTACGCCTTCGACAATCACGATGGCGTTATCTACCAGCATACTCAGGGCGATCACCAATGCCCCGAGTGACACCCGCTGTAGCTCGATGTTGAACAACTTCATGATCAACAGCGTGCCCAACACGTTCAGCGCCAGCGAAGCGGCAATTACCAAACCGCTGCGCACCCCCATGAAAATCAGCAGGGTACCTACCACGATCAGCAGTGCCAGCAGGAAGTTCATGATAAAGCCGTTTACCGCCCCTTCCACCTCATGGGACTGATCGTAGAAGACGCTGATATCCATCCCCGCCGGGCGTTCGGCCTGCAGTTGGGCTAAACGGGCTTTGACCGCTTCCCCCACCACGATCACGTTAACGTTCGGCGTAAAAGAGACGCCGATAGACAGCGCAGGCTGTCCGTTAGCACGGTAAATATTGTTAGGCGAATGGGTGAAGCCTTGGGTGATCGTCGCGATATCCCGCAGGTATACGCTCTTGGCGCTGCCCGGTTCACTGATCAGCAGGTTGCCCAACTCCTGTACGTTGGAGAATTCGCCGGTCGGATGCAGCCTGATGGATTCACTGCCGACCAGCAGATCCCCGGCGTTAGACACCACGTTCTGCCGGCTCAACAGATCGAACAGCCGCTGCGGGATAATATTGGCGGCGGTCATCTGAGCGCGGGAGATTTCGATCTGCACCTCTTCCGGCACGACACCGACAATCCCGACCTTACCGACGCCGGGAACCACCACCAGTTCACGGCGCAGCAGTTCGGCAAAGTTACGCAGTTCCTGATTGCTGTAACCGGCCCCATGCAGTGAGAAGAAGAAGCCGTAGACGTCACCGAAATCATCATTGACGATTGGCGGGCTGGAGCCCGGTGGTAAACGTACGGTGGCGTCATTGATACGGCGGCGCAGCACATCCCAGATTTGTGGCAGTTCTGCCGCACCATATTCAGCACGAATATTAACGGTGATCTGCGATAACCCCACGCTGGAAATAGAGGTCACGTTGTCGATATAGGGCAGTTGCTGGATGGCGTTTTCCAGCGGCAGGGTGACCTCCTCTTCAACCTGCTGAGCAGAGGCACCTTCGTAACGGGTGACCACCACCGCCGTTTTAATGGTAAAAGCCGGGTCCTCCAGCCTGCCAATATTCAGAAAAGCAATCACACCGCCAATACCCAGCAGCAGGATCGCCAGCCAGATACGGGTGCCGTTGTTGATGAAGTTCTCTGTCAGTTTCATTACAGACCTCGCTCACGAACCCAGGCGCGCACTTCTTGATTTGGGCGCAATTCACGGGTGCCGGCTGCTACGATCCGTTCGCCATCGGCCAGACCGGAAACGATCTGAATGCCATTGGCGGTTAATTGCCCGGTTTCAACCTGGCGAGATTCAACAAAGAGTTTCCCATCCTTTTCTTTCACCACCCACACGTGTGGCTGATTACGTGGTGTATTATCCGGGTTAAATACCGCCTCTACGGGCACCACCACATTGCTGCTTTGCGCCGCGTTAGCCAGGTTACCGAGGTTTATTTTTACGCTGCCGCTCATGCCGGAAAGCAGGGGCAAGTCTTGTGGGCGAGCCATGCTCAGCGTCATTTGGAAGGTCAAGGATCCTGACGTGGTGCTGGAAGTGTGTTCTTTATACTGAGCGATGAATTCACGGCCTGGTAAATTATTCAGGATCACTCGAGGTTGGTACTTCGCATTATCCGCATCAATCAGGGTAAACAGGTTTTCAGGAATGCTGAAGATAACATCCAGTGAATCCAACGCGTTCAAGGTGGCGATAGGTTGGCCTGCCGGGATCACCTGATAGTTGCGCACATTGACTGAAGCAATAATACCCGCGAAAGGCGCGCGGACTTGCATGTCGCTCAGTTCTTCCTGCGCGAGCTTCAGCGCAGCACGGGCGGAGTCGCGAGCGGCACGTTGCACGTCAAGCTCTGCACGTGGAATGACATTGCGTGCGCTTAGCGTAGCGAAACGGTTGAACTGGGCCTGTGCCAAATCGAAGGTTGCCTGGCGATCTTTGAGGCGCAGCCGGGCATCATTGCTGTTAAGTTCAGCAATCAACTGCCCCTGGCTGACTCGTTCACCTTCACGAACCAGCAACTGTTGCAATTGACCGGGGCGTTTAAAGGCTAATTCGGTTCTATCACCGGCCACGATCCTGGCGGGGAAGATGCGCACGCCTTGCTGAGCATTGTTAATAACATCAAAAATGCTGACCGGACGCACGTTTTCGTTATTTTCAGGCGTCCCTCGGTCACAGGCGGAAAGGAACAGTGTGAAAAGCACAACGGCAACAAGTTTTATATTCACGATGCAATCTCTTAGGATCAGATTTTAAGGGAGCGATGATTTAACTTATCTACCCACAGGCGCTGTGGTTTATCGCTCGTCTGGGCCTGCTCCGGCCCTCTATTCACGCCCGCAATGGCGAGAATATAAACGACTCGTGGCATCTGTTTGGATGGGTAACAGGCAACGAGCTAAACTTTCAAAAAGGTACAACCACACCATGATCATCAGATAACCTAAACGACAGGCGGATCACATAGCCACCATCCCGCCTCCTCCAGCACTCAGAGCCAACAACTTCACCGACTTTATCCTCCTCTTTATGCTACTGAATTTGTCTATTGCTCTTACGAGAGTAGGTCATAACTCCGCAGGGCGACAGTACAAATCTATTATTTCCATGGCTCCGTTGTGGCACTCTGGGGCGCAATCGTTTCCTTCAGTTTCAATCACTCGCGGCTTTTACAAGTTTAGTGCGCCTGCAACCATTGAGATGAAATTATCTTTATCAGGTTACAATTTCATGCTGCTCAGACCCATGCTACCGGGAAGTGAGAACGCCTGTGGTATGGTGATGCATCCACAGGAACGGGTGACACCTTGGTTGTCCTCAAGATTGAGCCGAGATTTTTCTTAACTGGCAGGGGGCTGACATATGTGCCGCTTTTGCTGTTTGAATTCACCCACTTAATGGATGGGCTTTCCTCAACAGTTTCAGGTATCGATGCCGCAAGAAGGGGAAGTGCCATCCTCTGAAAGTACCGACAGGTACGTTATCAGATTTCCTTTAATATTTTAGAAATATCACTGCCGATAGATTTTATTTATAAGAAATATCCTGCATGTGTGTTTTGCCATTTTTTAGCTAATTAAATGGTATTAGCTAATGTGAAGGATTTTAATTAAGAAAATGCGAGAAATATCCTGTATTAATAATTAAACAGTTTATGAACAGGGTGTTATCTGCGAGAAAAATTGTATTGATCTGACTTAGGCGTCACGCTATCCTTGTCCCCGCTGTAGATGGAACGTAAATAACCCACCCCTAATTCTACGCTTTAATAAAGGCACTCTTTCGTGCCTTTATATCAAGCGTAGATTTGTTCTATCATAATGATGAGCAATGCTAGGGTTGGTTTTATTTCACTTTTATATAAGGATGATGTTGTGAAAAAGATTAATTTGTTCGAAGCTAATTCAATCGTTGGCGGTACTTGCACTACTACTTGTACCGTTCGTTTTGTTAAGCAATCAGCTACAGTTTGCAACGCAGTAACTACCTGTGTTGACAAGAATGGTAAAGAAATCAGCTCTACTACAGAGCAGACTAACTTCTCTAACTGTGGTGTGATTGTTCCATAAGATTATACTTCCTATATTTTAGGATATAACTTCAGTGCTGATGCGATAAAATTTTTCGCATCAGCCTGTTTTAAATATTGTGCTTTTAAATGGACAGGGATGTGATTGCTGCTGGCATTATCAGTGGCGCAAGCGTGCTGAAAAAGACAATGATTGTCCCTCCTATTATAAGAGTTAATTAATATGTCTTTTTAGGACGTGTTGCTATGTTCAAAAAACCCTTGTATCTCATCGCCTACACTCTTTTTGTGATTGTCGTGTCCTCTCTGATAACAACCGCTTATTTCCACTATTTTATTCTTAATCAGAATTCGGGTGATGGTGCAGAGCAGACTAGCCTGCATTCGGTTAGCGCTCAAGAAGTGCAGAACAGTCCCATCAAGGACGACAGCAGCATCGTCGAGTTATTCTCTTACGCTTGTCATTATTGTTCAATCAATGAAGAAAATGTTGATAAATTAGACGCGCGTATGCCACAAGGGTCCAAGCTAGTCCGCCTGCACGTCAATGGCGATCAGATGGGCGCGTTTTCTCATACTGCTCCGTTGTTTGCGACGCTGACCGTGATGGGCATTGAGCCGAAATACCGTGAAAGTGCGTATAAAGCCGTTATCAAAGATAAAATTGATCTGAGCAACTCGCAAAATCGCGACCGTTGGTTGCAAGATAATGGCATCGATCTGGTGGCCTACACTAAAGCCAGTCAGTCGCAGCAAGTGGAAGACCTGCTGAATTATATGACTGAGGTGTCAAAATATTACAAAATCAATGCAACGCCGACGTTTATCGTGAATAAGAAATGGTTAGCACAACAGGATCGAGAATTCCCTGAGTTTATCGATAACCTGCTGTCGTTGTTGCAACATGACAAACCGCTGGAGCAATAATGCGTTTATTTGCCGTGTGGTTTTATTTGGCGTGGAGAAATTCTCTCACAGCAATAGCGCAGAGTTTCAATCCAATCCGCCGTGCACACGGTAAGGCTATTTGTTGGATGCTGCGGTATGGCGATTATCGGCTGTTACTTGGGTTGGCGGCAGTAGGCCGCTGGCTGAAGCTGAGTAATAGGGGAGAGCGGCAGCGTGCCTTTGTTGCCACTGCCAATAAACGGTGTTTGCTCGATGACGATCGCCAGGTCGATTTTGTCAAAATCAGTCAGCGCCGTCGCCTGTTGGAGCTGGCGGCAACCTTTGGCCAGAACTCACAGGTGATGGCTCAGCTAGAGCGCTGTAAAGCCGAGCTAAACGCGGTGGTTGAACCCTTGCATCAGGCGGGGTCTCCTGTGGTATTGGCGCCGTTGCATATGGTGTCTGATGTGCTGGCCGGTATGGTGGGCGGTGCCGCCTATCCTGGCCAGGCCACGGTAATCGTCTCGGCAAGCGCCGAGATCTACAATGAAAGAGCACGGCAGCAGGGGGGGGTTAACCTGTCTTACTGCTCGATCCACGATGATAACCGCGCGATTGCCGGTAATTTGATGTCGGCAATTATGGAAGCGGCGGATCATCAGCGTAACATTATTATCTTCCCCGATATCACGCCGGACTATACCGTGAATACCAATGACGCGGAAACGGCGAAATTACATTGTAAATTATTTAATCGCCCCGCCAATGTGCACAGTGGCGTTATTCGTATTGCCAGAGCGCTATCAGCGCAGGTGGTTTTTTATTATTTGTATTATGACAAAGAAATAAAAATCCATATTTATCCGCCGGTACCTGCGCGTCGTTTAAAAACTGAATTGCCCGATATTATTGAAGCATCAATCACCCGGCACCCGGAAGACTGGCTGCTCTGGCACTCACATTCGTTATTTTTTATCAATGAATAACCTGGAAATTTAAGAAGTCAGATCATGGAAAAGATAATCCCGACGCTGGTCTTTCAAGGCGAAACGAATGAATGTGGGTTGGCCTGTATCTCCATGATGGCCGAGACGCAGGGGATCAGTGCACCGCTAGAAAGCTTGCGCGAACGCTATCCTGCTTCACAGCATGGCACTTCGTTGGCCACGCTGTGTACCATTATGTCGGAATTGGCGATGCCTGCTTACCCGGTGGCATTTGAGCATGATGAACTGGCCGAGTTACCGCTGCCAGCGATTCTGCATTACGGTGCCAGCCACTATGTCTTGCTTGCCTATCGTAAGGGGAATTACGTCTGCGTCATGAACCCGGCGATTGGTCAGCAACTGCTGCCAATAGAGTCTTTAAAGCGGGAAATCAGCGGCTATGCGCTGGTGTTGGACACTGAGACGCAGGCCGATCCACAGGCGCTGGCCAACGTGAAGCGCAGCAAGCGTTCTCGCGCCATGGAGTGCATGAGCCTGAAAGAAACCGCAGGCATTCGCGGTATTTACCGGCTGATGGTGCTGGCGTTTCTGATTTCATTAACCCTGTTTATCATGCCGACGATGGTCAGCAGTGCCATCAATAAAGTGTTCTCCTCGGCGGGTGAAACCGATTTCCCGTATTTCTACTTCCTGCTGGCGTTTGTGGTGTCGACCACGCTGGCGTTTGCCGTGCGCTGGATCACCGAGCGGTTTATCAAACGTTTTGTGGTGGTGAACAGCGTGGCCGGTTTCTCGCGGCTACTCAGCAACTCACTGAACTTTTTCGATAAGCGTGCACCGGGTGAAGTGTTCAGCCGTTTTGCCAACTGGCAAATGGCTTCCGGGATCAAAATCGAGTTGGATAATGGCCTGCGGACGGACTGGATCATCGGGGCTATTGCCCTGTCGGTGATGTGTTACATGAGCCCGCTGTTGGCGATGGTGTCGGGCATTGGCGTCACGCTGATGGGCTTGGTCAGCGTCTGGGCGATCTATCGCGATCGTTTTTATACCCAGCAGATGCAGGTCAAAACCGCCGAGCAGAGCGACTTTATTCTGGAGAGTATCCAAGGTTTCTCCACCATTAAATCTGCCGGTCTGGACAGCCAGCGCAAGAGCCTGTTTGCCAAGTATGCCCTGTCATTATTTACCTGCCGTCAGCAGCAGAAAGTGTATGAACAGGTGAAAAGCAGTATGTATCAGATGATTGGCAGCCTGGAAATGGTGTGCTTTATGTTCCTGGCGCTGCCACTGCTGAAAAACGGCACTATTACGCTGGGTGAGTTTTTTGCCTACAGCTTTGTGCGTGAGATTTTTACCTCGTACATCACCAAAATTTTCTATGCCATTCTGCAGAAAAACCAGCTTCACGTGATCGACACGCGCGCGCGCGATCTATTTCCTGCGTTGCCTGAGCGTGATGAATCAGATGATACCGTTCCTGCTCCGATCCCGACGTTCACTTCACAACTGCGTTATCACAATATTGCTTTTGCCTATGATGCCCAACAGCCGGTGCTGAGGGATCTCTCGTTGTCGCTGAGACCCGGCCAAAGTATTGCCATTGTGGGTGAGTCAGGTGCGGGCAAAAGCACCTTGCTGAAAGTGATGACTGGCCTGATGCCTCCGCAGCAAGGGGAGGTGATTGTGGATGGCAAGCCGATCGATTACCGTCAGGTTCATGCCCTGTTCTTCCTGCAAAGTCAGGAAGATATTCTGTTTAATGCCTCGGTACTGCAGAACATCACGTTGTTTGATGACCAGTTTGACGAACATAAACATCGGCGCATTGAACACTCACTCAAGGGGCTGAACCTGACGCCGGTGGTGGAAAAGCTGCCGGGTGGCCTGAATGCGCTGATCCGCGAAAGTCATGCCGGGTTGTCATTAGGCCAGCGCCAGCGCCTGCTGTTGGCTCGTGCGATGTATAGCGATCGTCCGGTTCTGGTGCTGGATGAGCCGACTGCCAATCTGGATGAAGAGACCGCACACCAGGTGATGGACACCCTGTTGGCGCACTGTCGCGAATACCATAAAACCTTGATCACCGTGACGCATAGCGAGAGTGTACTGCCAATGTTTGACCGTGTTTACCGTATGTCCAGCGGACACATAGAGAGTGTTGTTACAGAGTTTGAACCTCAACCGATTCTGACGACGGCGGTATGCTGATGAAAACTATCGTGCCGAGCCCGGGTAAACGAAAAGTACGTGTGATGAAACTGATTGGCTTGCTGGTGTTGGCGGTACTGATCGGCGTAGCGATCTGGTCCTTCACCGTACCTAAGCAGGTTCAGTCGCTAAACACCGCAGTGGTGACACAGGGCGATATTGAGAAAACCGTGCTGGCGACCGGCATCCTGAAACCCTCATTGCAGGTGAGCGTCGGTGCACAGGTTAACGGGCAGTTGACCAAGCTGTATGTGAAACAGGGCGATCGCGTTACCCGCGGGCAGTTGTTGGCGGAGATCGATCCTACGCTACAACAGAATGAATTACGTAAATCAGAAGCCGCACTGCAAAGCGCTCAGGCACAGAAACAGGTCACTCAAGCGACGCTGCGCCAATATCAGCAAGAGCTGAAGCGCCAGCTAAAGCTGGATCGTGACCGATCCGGCGTTAAAAGCGATCTGGAAAAAGCACAAGCGTTGTTCCAGACGCAGGTAGCGCAGTTAAAGGTCAACGAGGCGCAGATTGTGCAGGCTGAGATGGCGCTGGAAACCGCCAAGGCTAACCTGGGGTTTACCCGGATTGTGGCGCCGATCGACGGTGAAGTGCTGGGGATTGTCACCAAAGAAGGGCAAACCATTGTTTCGTCTCAGACCGTGCCAACCATCCTGGTGCTGGCCAACGTGGATACCATGACGGTTCACACCCGCATTTCTGAAACCGATATCCTGAAAGTGCGCGTGGGGCAACCGCTATGGTTTTACGTGGTTGCCGATCCCAAACAGCGTTATGACAGCGTGATGGGCTCGATTCAGGAAGCGCCGAATGATGCCCTACAAGAAAGTAACTTATCGGCCTCGACGAATCAGCAGCCTTCAGCGGTTTACTACAACGGTATTTTTGCGATTGCCAACCCTGAACGCGTGTTGCGTACTTCCATGACCGCGCAGGTGTTTATTATCACCGAACAGGCGAAAAATACCTTGCGCGTGCCGATTGCCGCATTGGGCGCGCAGCAAGAGAAAGGTCGTTACCAGGTACAGGTGATTGAGGGTGACCAACCGGTGTCACGCTGGATCCGCGTAGGAACTAACGACGGCCAGTTCGCTGAAGTGAAAGAAGGTCTGAAAGAGGGTGAACGCGTAGTGTTACCACAGCAGTCTGGCGGGGGCGTGGGCCATGGATGATCAGCGTTCGCCACTCATTGAGTTGCGTGGTATCTCACGCCATTTTATCTCCGGGCTACAGACGGTGGCGGTGCTGAAGAATATTTCGCTGACCATTCAGCGTGGCGAAATGGTGGCGATTATTGGTGCTTCCGGTTCGGGGAAATCCACGCTGATGAACATCATTGGCTGCCTGGACAAACCGACAGAAGGCGAGATGCGCATCAAGGGCATCTCAACGCAATTGGCCAGCAGTGAACAGCTGGCGCAATTAAGAAGCCAGTACATCGGATTTATTTTTCAGCGCTATCACCTGATGCCTTATCTGAGTGCCGCAGAGAACGTCGCTATTCCGGCACTGTACACGGCAATGCCATCAGCGGAACGGCAAACGCGCGCCGAATACCTGCTTACCCGGCTCGGGTTGCAGCAGCGTATGGAGTACAAACCAGCGCAGCTTTCGGGTGGGCAACAACAGAGAGTCAGTATTGCTCGTGCGCTGATGAACGGTGCTGAAATCATTCTAGCCGATGAACCTACCGGCGCGCTCGACAAGGCCAGTGGGCAGGAGCTGATGGGGATCCTGCATTCGCTGCACCAGTCCGGTCATACCATTATTATTGTCACCCACGATCGCGACGTTGCCAGCCAGGCACAGCGCATAATTGAAATCAGCGACGGTGAGATTATCGCCGACCGGCGTAATGAAACCCTGCCGCCGCTGGAAAACAAACCGGCGATACCGGTGGCGGTAGCTACCGGTCGCGCGCAGTTATGGCAGAGCGTCAAAGAGGCGGTCAAGATGGCCTGGCGTGCGCTGCTTGGGCATCGGGTGCGGGCTTTCCTGTCGATGCTGGGCATCATTATCGGCATCTCTTCCGTGGTATCGTCCATGGCCGTCGGCGAAGGTGCCCGGCAAAGTATTCTCGATCAAATCAGCCAGCTTGGCACCAGCACGTTGGAGATCCGCCCAGGCTTGGGCTGGGATAAACCTCGTCCTGATTTTGCCCGTTCTCTGAAGCTTTCGGACGTTGAGCTGTTGGCGCGCCAACCGTACGTCGATAGCGTTTCCCCGGTGATCCGCAACTCCGTTACGGCCATCCGCGGCGGGAAAGAGACCTTTGTATCGCTCTCTGGCGTCAGTGACGCCTATTTCCGCGTGCGTGGTCTGCGTTTCCTGTCCGGTAACAGCTTTACCCAGAGCGATCTGGAGGGGCGAGAGCCGGTGGTGATCATCGATCCCGATCTGCGCTCAACGCTGTTTGAAAGCGGTGAAGAGCCAGAAGGGCAAATTATCCAGCTTGCGGGTGCACCCTATCGGGTTGGCGGCGTCGCTGAACCCAAAGGGGGAAAATTCAGCGGTATGATGTTGGGGGCCTGGATGCCCTATACCTCGTTATTGGAACGTATGTCTGGCAGTATGCCGCTTGAATCGATCACCTTGCGTTTGCGTGACGGTTTCTCACTGAGTGAAGCGCAAAAAGACGTGGAGCGGCTGCTGGAGCAGGCCCATGGTCAGCGCGATTTCTTTACCCAAACCAACGATCAGATGACGGAAACCATGCGCAAAGCGTCGGATTCGATGTCGCTGCTGATTACCGCCATTGCGGGCATTTCGCTGCTGGTGGGTGGCGTTGGCGTGATGAATATCATGCTGGTGTCGGTCACCGAGCGGACTCATGAGATCGGTATCCGCCTTTCCGTGGGCGCACGCCCGGCTGACATTATGCGTCAGTTCCTGATTGAAGCGGTGGTGATCTGCTCGCTCGGCGGCATGATTGGCATCATTGGTTCCGGGATCGCCGGGGTGATTTTTGCCCAGGTCACGCAGCAATTCACCATGATCTTCACCTGGCCACCGATCGTGCTCGCCTGCGGTTTTTCGGCGCTGATTGGCTTAGGGTTCGGCTTTTTCCCTGCGCGCAACGCGGCGCGTCTTCACCCTACGGAGGCGCTGGCGCGCGAGTAATGATGAATAAAATTTCTCTAGCCATAACGATCTCACTGTTACTGACCGGCTGCGGCTCCCTGGTGAAAAGTGATTATCAACAACCGATGCTGTCGGTGCCGAAACAGTGGCGGGTGCAAGACACTGGCTCTGGTTTTCTGCAACAGACCGATCACTGGTGGGATAATTTCAACGATCCGCAACTCTCGACGCTGATTGGCCGGGTGCTGACCAGCAACAACGATCTGGCGATTGCTGGCTTGCAACTGCGGCAGGCGCGGTTGGCCGCCGGGTTGACCAATACCAATCTGACGCCGGATGTTACGGTGAATGGCAGTGCCAGCAACACCAAGAATCTGCGGGAAAACCGCGAGCCGGTGGAGTCTTACGGGGCTTCGGTTGGTCTGAGCTATGAGCTGGATCTGTGGGGGAAACTGGCGCGGGCGCGTGAACAGGCTGAATGGCAAGTTAAAGCATCGGAGCAGGATCGGCAAAATACGGCGTTAACGCTGATTGGCACCACCGCCCAGCTCTACTGGCAGATTGCCAACCTGAATCAGCAGATTGTGCATCAGCAAGCGGGTCTGGAGATCGGCAGGCAAACGCTGGAGATCGTCCAGTCGCGCTATAGGGCTGGTGGGGCCGGGCAGATCGACCTGTTTCAGGCGCAGCAATCGCTGCTTGAGCGTGAAAACCAATATCAGAACCTGCAACAGCAGCGTGAGGCGGCACGTAACGCCATGGCGATCCTGTTCAACCGTTCACCGACCGATCGCCAGCCTGAACGGGCTTCGTCGGATATGACGCAAAATGTCGCTATTGCTCAGACTTTACCGCTGGAAGTGATCGCTCGCCGCCCGGATGTGCAGGGAGCAGAGGCTCGCTTGCGCGCTACGCTGGCCGGTTCCGATGTTGAACGCCTGAGTTTCTACCCTACGCTGTCGTTGAGTGCCACGCTGGGAGCGGGCAGCGCCATCTTCCAGCAGTGGTTCAGTAATCCGTACCGCACGCTGGGAGCTAACGCCGCGCTGCCCTTTATCCAGTGGAATAAAGTGCAATTGACCATCGAAAAGTCGGAGTTGGACGTTCAGCAGGCGGCGATTACGTTTCGTAGCAAGGTTTACAGTGCGCTGTCCGATGTGGATAACGCCATGACGCAGCGCCTGAGTTATCAGCAGCAGCGCACTAATCAGCAACAGAATATGCAGCTTGCCGAACAGCGCTGGGCGTTGGCAAAGAGCCAATATGAGGCGGGGGCCGTCTCCTTCCAGACGTTACTGGATGCCGAAGACTCCCTGTTGACCAGCAAAATCAATCTGTCACAACTGCAATACAACTATCTCAATTCCACCATGACGCTGTGGCTGGCATTGGGCGGCGGTGTGGAAAAAGACAATGATAGGAAAGGAATAAATCATGAATAAAGATGCTTTGCCACGTCGTGTGGTAGTTACCGGGTATGGCGCGGTCACCCCAATGGGAATGAGTGCGGAGCAAAGCTGGGCGTCAATGATGGATTACCAGCTAGGTTACCGTCGTTACGATAAATCCCATGCGGGCATCCAGTCATGCTTTATGGGGCTGATTGACGATGAGCCCAACCTGAAAGGGATCCCTGCGGCGATCCGCCGCCGCTTGCCACGCTTTGCCCGCCTGGTGCTGGGTGCAGCGCGTGAAGCGATGGAGATGGCGTTTGATAGCGCGACTCCGGCAGATTATTACGACTTGCTGGATTGCGGCACCATTATCGGCAGCGGTTGGGCTGGCCAGGATGAAACGCACAGCAACTATGAAGATTATCTGCACACCGGATTGGGCTCGCCGTTTGGCTGTTTCCTGACCATGCCTAATGCTGCCACGGCGGCCTGTAGCCTCTATTGGGGCCTGCGTGGTTACCAGAACACCCCGATCGCCGCCTGTGCCACCGGTACGATCGCCATTGGTGATGCGTTTGAAGTGATCCGCAGCGGGCGGGCTTCCATGATGCTGGCCGGTGCGGGTGAGTCGTTGCGCACCGATGCCGCCGTTTGGAACATCGATATTCTGCGCGCGCTGGCGCGTGAACAGGAAGACATCAAAAAAGCCTGCTGCCCATTCAGCCTCGATCGCAACGGTTTCGTGCTGTCCGAAGGCGCTGCCGTATTGTGTCTGGAAGAGCGTGAAGCCGCATTGGCGCGGGGCGCGACCATTCTGGGTGAGATCAAAGGCTACGGCAACTACTCCGATGCTTTCGATTTCACCGCGCCTGCTGAAGACAAGATTGCCAGAGTGAAAACTATTCAGTCTGCGCTGAAGCAGGCTGGCTTGGCCGCTTCCGAGATTGATTACATTAATGCGCACGGCACTTCAACGCCGCTCAACGATCTGAATGAAACCGAGGCGATCAAACTGGCGCTGGGTGGTGCAGCCTATACCACGCCAGTTTCCAGCACCAAGTCTTACTCTGGTCACCTGATTGCGGCGGCCGGTAGTTTTGAATCGATCATTTGCTTGCAGGCATTGAAGCATCAACTGATGCCAGCTACCTGCCACCTGAATAATCCCGATCCGGAATGTGACCTGGATTACATCAGCGAAGGGCACCGCCCGGCCAAATTACAGAACACGCTGAATCTGAGCTTTGGTTTTGGCGGCGCCAATGCGGCATTGGTGATCGGGCAGGCATGAGCATGAACCTCAACTATACGGTGCGTGATGCAGAAGAGTGGGCGGCCTTTTCCGGGGATTACAACCCGATCCATTTTGACCTGCAGTACGTGCGCAACATGGGGGCTGAGCAGTTAAGCGTCCACGGTATGCGCGCCATGTTGGATATGAAACGCCATCTGAGCGCAGCGCTGCTGGCTGCGACACCAGAGGACGCGTTTTATACCTTCAGCACGCGCCTGCGCCACCCGGTGCTTTGCCATACCCCGTATCAGCTACAGATTACTGAAAGCGGTAAGCAAATCACCGGCAAGCTGCTCGACAGCGTCACGCAAGAGTGCTGCTTTAGCAGCAAATTAGCGGCGGCTCAGCCGTTGGTGCAGGCGAACTGCGGGCAACAGCATCGGCTCCCTCTTGCTGACGTGATGGCGCTGAGCCAGCAGTTTCCCGGGGATGCATCAGATGTCACTCAGATCTGGGGGTTCTTTGACGCATTACTGTTCCAATTAGTGGTGAAGTCACCGGAAACCCTGGCGATGGTGACTGACACCTTGCCGGAGCTGACGGCGGCGACGCTGATTGAGGTGTTTGCCCAGATCCCGGTGGTGCAGACGCATCATGAAACTCACTTCAGCGCAAAATTATTGCGCCCTGATGCGCATTTTCACCTGGTGGATCGTCTGGATTATGCCATCCAACCGATGCTCATCATGGGCAACAGAGACAGCGGTTTTGTATTACGTACGGAGATCCAGGCCAGAGTGCAGCAGCAGCCGCTGATAACGACCGCAGTAACATTGAAAACATGGCCGTTGGCCGGTAATTAAATAAGGATATAAAAATGGAAAAGTACGAACAGGTTTACAGCACCGTTTGCGAAATGATTTGTGATGCGAAAGATCTGGAGATGTCCGATCTGTCACCCGAGATGCCGCTGCACCACTTGAAATTGGACAGTCTGGACTATGTCGAATTGATGGTTTTGGCTAAGCGCGAGTTTGGCGCGACCTTGAGCGCCGAAATGTTTATCGATAAACCGGAAATGACGCTGGGTGAGCTGTGCCACATGTTGGCAGAACAGCCGAAATAATTGCTATGACTAAACAATGGGTATTAGTGACCGGCGGTAGCCGGGGCATTGGCCGTGCGCTGGTGGAAGAGCTGGCTAAACAGTGGAATGTGGTATTTACCTGCCGCAACAGCCAAGCGCAGAGTGCTGAGGTGATTGCCGCCTGCGCCGGTTTACCCGGCTGGGTAGAAAGTTGCGTCTGCGATGGTAGCGACGAAGAGGCGGTGAACCGGGTTGCCCCAGAGTTGCTGGCGCGTCTCGGTGCACCTTTTGCGGTGATCCATAATGCCGGTATCACGCTTGACAGCTTGCATATTCAGCAAAACGGCGACAACTGGCGGCAGGTGATGGATACCAATCTGAACGCCATCTTCTATTGGAACCGGCACTTGCTGCCGGCCATGTTGGCGCAGGGGGAGGGGGCATTGGTATTGATGTCTTCTGTTTCCGGGATCAAGGGCAACATTGGGCAAACGGCCTATGCTGCCACTAAAGCGGCGATGATCGGCATGGGGCGTTCACTTGCGCTGGAAGTCGCACGCTTTGGCATCCGGGTGAACTGCCTGCTGCCGGGGATTATTGAAAGTGATATGACGGACGCTATCCCCGCCGAGGCACTGAAAGCGCTGCGCAAGCAAATCCCACTGCGCCGCTTGGGGAAAGCCAATGAAGTGGCTCGTGCCGCGGCATTTATGATTGGCGATGACAGCCGCTATATGACCGGGCAAACCCTGATACTTGATGGCGGTTTGACCGTCTGAACCCGTGTCTTGCCTATTACTGTGTTGGGGTATCTCACGTACCCCACCTTTCTTTTAAAGCCCGATCTTCCCTTCTGTTACACTTCGCGTATTTCAAACGGCCTGCAGATACGACTATGCCGAACAATGAAAATTGATAAATATAATAGCTTTTCATTGAGTTTATTGCTTGTATAAAACAAGAATAATCCTGTGTGTGGTGTGTTTTTTATAATAAATAATCGCAAAGGATTAATTATTATAGTTATTAGTGGATTTGCTTTTCTATCGTTAGTGCGGAGATTTGCTGGGATAGTTCTTGCTTGTATTCCTCTGCATTTTTTAACTCTACCTGGTGTGTTTTTTACTTTAGAGCACAGGGTGGTGGATGTAGGTTTAAATCAATATCAGCATGATATGCTTTAATTCCCTCTGATCTGGTCGATAAAGTGTAATTTCTAATGTAATTATTTCATTGGTGCCAGTGATGCCTCGATATACAAATATTATTATTCCTTGATGGAAATAAATATACGGCAAAAAACATGGACATAACAAAAGGGTTCTACTAGATTGTCTTCGCCTGCTGTTTATTTTCCTGCGAAAGATCGGTTCCTGTGGCAGGTATTCAATATGATTGTTCTTATCCAGAGTTTAAATTAGCTTTATCTATATTATTTCTATTTCCTCGGATGGAGATGTTATTCATGAGTAAAATAATTAGCTCGATAGGTAATACCTCATTAAACCGCCTCACGCTTGCCATTCTGGGCAGTCTGGCGTTCAGTTCCAGCTATGCGGCCGATCTACCCGCCGGTGGCGCGGTGAAATATGGTAGCGGCACCATCAGCCAGCCTGCCAACCAACAAATGCAGATCAATCAGAGCAGCGATAAGCTGGCGATTGAGTGGCAGAGCTTTAATATTGCCGAAGGCAACAAGGTTAATTTCCAGCAACCGACCAGCAACTCGATTGCATTAAACCGGGTGGTGGGAACGGAAGGCTCCAAGGTGATGGGGCAGTTAAATGCCAATGGCCGCGTATTCCTGGTTAACCCAAACGGCGTGCTGTTTGGCAGCAACGCCCAGGTTAACGTTGGCGGGTTAGTGGCCTCTACCCAAGACTTAACCACCACCAACTTCTCTCTCGGTAAATACAACTTCAGCGGCGGCAACAGCCCGGCCAGCGTGGTCAATCAAGGCACCATTACTGCTAAAGACGGCGGTGCGGTGGTGTTATTGGGCGGCCAGGTCAGCAACCAGGGGAATATTCAGGCTAATCTCGGCAGCGTGAAGCTGGCGGCCGGTAAAGCCACTACTCTGGATTTTGGCGGTGATGGGTTGGTGAACATTCAGGTGACGGGCGCGGCAGCCAATGCGTTGGCGGAAAACAGCGGCTTTATTCAGGCCGATGGCGGCCAGGTAGTGATGAGTGCCGCCTATGCCAACAGCAACGTGTTGCAGACCGTGGTGAATAACACCGGCACCATTCAGGCGCAAACCCTGAGCAATAAATCGGGCAAGATCGTCCTGAGCGGCGGGCAACAGGGCTTGGTCAACGTGGATGGCATTCTGGATGCCAGCACTGACCAAGGTAATGGCGGTAATATCGAAACCAGCGGCCAGTCAGTCAACGTCAGCGCCAGTGCCAGCGTTGATACCCGTGGTTTTGGCGGCCAGACCGGCACTTGGACCGTGGCCGCCGACAAGCTGAACGTGAATGACAGCACCAGCAGCAATAAAGTTTCGGCACGTGCTGTCACCAACAGCCTGCGCACCAGCAATGTGGAACTGATCAGTAACAGCAGCGATCTCACGCTGGCCAACGATATCAGCTGGAGCACGGCCAACCAGCTGTTGTTGGCGGCGCAGGATAACATCGTGCTTAATGCCAACCTGAAAGCCACCGGCAAAAATGCGGGCGTAGCCTTTATTGAAGGCGGCGACTATGTGCTGGCTAAAGGGAAAAGTGTCACCCTTTCCGGCCAGGGTGCCAGCTTTAGCAATAACGGTCAAAGCTATACCGTGATCCAGAATGTGGCCCAGCTACAGGCGATGGAAAACGATCTGGCGGGCTACTATGTGCTGGGCAATACCATCGATGCCAGTTCAACGGCGCAGGGGGCAGGGTTTAGGCCGATTGGTAATGATGTTTATTTAGGGGATAATGATTTTAGTGGCATATTTTCCGGCATGGGGAACAGCATTAACCAACTCAATATAAAAGCGGGTCGGACGCTCGGCGATTCTGACCGTCTGTATGTGGGCTTATTTGGTGCATTGATGGGAGAAGTGCGTAATTTGGGTTTGATTGATACCAAGGTGAATATAGAAAATACTTCTGAGTCAGCAATGATTTTGACGGGTGCTTTGGCCGGCTTTGCTGGTGGTTTGACTACACTAGCCCGTATTCACGATGTTTATGCGGAAAATATCAATGTAAATGTTTCGCTCCCTCTTAGTAACAATGGTTGGACTGGTGGCTTATTTGGTGAAACTTATACTGTGGACATCAACAATGTATATGTTACTGGAGTAGTAACGAGCAGTATTGGCAGAGTTGGCGGTCTGGTCGGTCTGGCTTCTGGAGCAATGCCACAAGGCGCTGATTACCTCAGCACTCCCTATATGGCTGATTACATCAACAATACTTATACTGCGGTCAATGTGTATGGTAACGGCGACTATGTAGGGGGGTTAATCGGTGCTACCGGTGATAGACATGTAAATATACGTAACTCTTACGCTACAGGAAACGTTGTCGGTACTGGAAGTGGGACGGGCGGTTTGATCGGTGAACTTTATAGTTTTTGGAGCCCCATAATCAGTAATGTTTATGCTACAGGTGATGTGGCGGGCAATGACGGTGTCGGTGGGTTGATCGGCTACTCTGCGTGGATAGCGCTTACTAATGCTCATGCATCAGGTAATGTGCAGGGTAGTAAAAACGTGGGTGGGTTAGTTGGCTATGCCAATTATTCTGAACTCATTGATGTGTATGCCACAGGTCATGTAACGGGGGGGGTTGATAGTATTAGTATTGGTGGGCTAACTGGCATTCTTCAGTATTCAACTCTCAAAGATGCTTATGCCACCGGTAATGTTACGGGGGGGAGCAGCGTTGGTGGTTTGACTGGAACAAGTTTTGTTAGCACCATTACCAACTCTAAAGCTTATGGGGCTGTAACAGGAAATAGAGATATAGGGGCGTTGGTTGGGGCCGTCGATTTCCTCAGGTATAGCAGTTCCATCGGACTTCCTAGTCCCGGTGAAAAAAGCGTTATCACCAACTCCTACGGCTACGGCACCGTAAATGGTAAAGCCTGTACTGGTCAGTTGTACTGCGGCCTATAACACCCAAATTCAGCCTGGCGCAAGCCAGGCTTTTTATTGCCTATAACTGGTCATTCACCACCACCTGATTTGACAACACAATGATAAACAATAAAAAGAATTCCGTGCTCAATTCCCTGCCACGCAATACCTGGCTTTTGCTCCCCCTAGTAGTGGGATTCGGCAGTGTACAGGCAGCAACGCCAACTATTCCAGATGCTGGGCAAAGCCTGCGTGAGATCGATACCCGTCGGCCAACTCTGGCACCTTCAACTGCTCCAGACCTGGGTTTACCCACTCCGCCCACACCGGCAGCGGCTCAGCCCGCCAACGCTGAACAGCCGACGGTCAAGGTGAACACCTTTACTTTGAGCGGCAATACCCTGTTTTCCAACGCGGTTCTACTTGTGCAATTGCAGGCATACATCGGGCGCGAACTCACGTTGCCACAACTTTATGAAGCGGCGCAGCGTATCACCACCTATTACCAGCAGCGCGGCTATGTGCTCAATCGCGCCTATCTGCCGGAGCAGGAGATTGAAAATGGCATAGTCAAGATCGCCATACTGGAAGCGCATTACGGCGAGATCAAAACCGAGAACAGCTCGCGCCTTTCCGATGCTACTTTGAATCGCCTGATCGGCAGGATTGTTCCCGATGCAGCGATTAACGCCAGTAAACTGCAACAGACTCTGCTATTGCTGAATGATACCCCCGGCGTGCAGGCCCGCTCGACCCTGCTGACCAGCAAAAAAGCCGGAGCCGCCGATCTGCTGGTGGAAGCCAAGCCTGCCCCTTTGTTTAGCGGCAGTCTCGATCTGGATAACTATGGCGGCAAATATACCGGCAAAAACCGTTTGAATGCCGATGTTTCAGTCAACAGCCCGTTAGGATTAGGAGATCGCCTGCGCCTGCGCGGTTTGGCCAGTGATGCACGGCAGTATTATTACTTTCTGTCGTACGATGTTCCGGTGAACCGCTGGTTTACCCGCGTGGGCGCTTCCTACTCCAATATGGATTACTCTTTGGGCAAAGATTTTGCCGATCTGGACGCACACGGTAATGCCCGCACCACCAGTGCTTATATTTCTCAACCCTTGTACAGAAGCCGAACTCTGACCGTCAGTAGCCAGTTGCAGTTTGACGATAAACGGTTGCGGGATGACATCGACTTATTCGATAGCAGAAGCCACAAAAACAGCCAGTTGTGGACCGCCGGCCTCAGCGCCAACGGTCAGGATGCTTTCGGGGGGGGTGGGCTGAACTTTGTTTCTGCCAGCGTCAGCAGCGGTAATCTGGAAATTACCGATCCAATTACCGCACAAAATGACAGCAAAACCGCGCATACCGCGGGTAGTTTCAGCAAATTCAATCTGACAGCCTTACGGCTGCAAGCGCTCAGTGAACGTTGGAGTTTCTACACTCAATTCAGCGGTCAACTAGCGTCGAAAAACCTGGATTCCTCAGAACAGTTTTCGCTGGGGGGCGTCAATGGCGTACGGGCTTATTCATCAGGTAGTGCCAGTGGCGATCAGGGTTGGATGACCAATCTGGAATTGCGTTACGCGATAACCCCAGCCTGGCAGTGGAAAACCTTCTTTGACTATGGTGGAGTGAAAACCAGTAAGTCGCCGTGGACAGCGGATAAAAATCACCAACAACGTGGTGCGTTAGGAACCGGTGCCACTTGGTTTGGTGACAAACGTCAGGTTTCATTGCAACTGGCGTGGCGAGTGAATCATCCTGATGACAGTGACAGCAAGCAGGATGGTCAACCACAGGTGTGGCTACAGGCTTCACAGGGGTTTTAGCGCTAAAGGCTCGCTTCAACGCTCGCATAGCGACCAAACGGGCGTTGAAGTATCTACGGTATTGTTCAATAAATAGAATTTATCCTTCATAACGGTATTAATCTGAAATAAACATCAACAATACTGATGCGAACCCTGACAGATAGAGTGTTTGCGTTAGCACTTTGACTCATTTCTTTTGCATTTTTTCTAATATAACAACTCCTCCGTACTGATTTTTGGGGGTATCAGCTTCATTTGCGCAACAGACTCGAGTTTCTGTGCTTTAAGCAGCCAGAAACAAGTAGGCTTTGATGTTTTTCATTCAATATCAGTTCAATAGAATGGCTGCTTAGCTTTTGCCCACGATGGCGTGGATTGATTTTCAATCGGTCAGGCAATAGGTAGCGATTTGCATGTTTCAGCACGGATTGGATTGGTTGTTTCTTTTTAATGACTGATAAGATCGCTTAACTTTGCTCGGTTCCCTTCAGGTGATCAACTAATTTGAGAAACAGTAGCGGTTCCCACTACACAGATAAAGGATAATTCTTTTGTTTTTATTGGCATTATCCTGTTTTTTTGCGTTGGTATCCTTGGCTTTTTTATAACGATTGAACTTAGTCTTTGGTGGTTTAATAGACAGTAGTAGCAGTAATTTACATCGATTACTTATTCACATAGTAAAATATTTTCGTTAATCCAGGTGGTATGGCTATTTATAAATAGTTATCTTTTTTAATTTTTTATCCGCTATGTATAAATATTAGTTAACTTGCTAATGCTTCTCTTGATTGTTTAATTTGGTGTTTACATGAGGAGAGCTTAAGCTTTCAGGTTAATATTTTAGCTGCACTAATATCATGGCTGTTACATTTAAGCTTATCGGCTATACTCTACTCAGGATTCAGGATGTTATCCGGAGGCAGGAGTCAAGGCTCCTGAAAGCTATTGTGGAAATGACAAAGGAAAAAGAAATCCACATTTTTCTTTGTGAAGATTAACGAGGCACTATGACCAGTCGTAAGCATTTAACACCTTCAGAGGTGGAGAAGTTGCTTGAGGCAACCCTTAGGGGAAAGAATCCTGAACGCGATTACTGCTTGATTTGGATGTGTTTTATCCACGGATGTCGAGTGAGCGAAATTAACAGCTGGCGCTTGTCTGATATCGATCTCGAAGGGGGGAATATTTATATTCATCGGCTGAAGAATGGCTTCTCGACAATTCACCCTTTATATGTCCGTGAAAGGAAATGTTTACAACGTTGGATGGCAAAAAGAAAGCATTACCGAGGTGCGGACAGTGAATGGCTGTTTCTTTCTAACCGGGGCTCTCGTTTATCACGTCAGCGAATTTATTGGTTAATTCGTAATTACAGTGAAGCAGCAAATTTAGAGGTGAACGCTCATCCACATATGCTTCGTCATGGTTGTGGTTTTGCGCTGGCAGATAGAGGAATTGATACGCGTTTGATTCAGGATTTTCTTGGCCATAGGAACATTCAGAATACGGTGTTATATACCGCAAGCAACGCTAGGAGGTTTAAGGAAGTATGGTGATTGACGCGTAATTAAATATGTCTAATGAGTCACTTTGAACTAAATTGCAACATACTCTAAGGATGCTCAAAAATAATGTCAACACTAACGATTTAATATTTTACACTCGCAATAAAACCCAATATAAAACAATGGGTTAATTGACTAAAAATCCCAAAAAAGCCACAAGAAAATCTCAGTTTTTTCTCGATTTATCCAAGATTAAAACCCCACATTCGAATGGCTCATTTTTTAACAGGTTTTTTATCCTGTGCATAGCCTTTTATTTTATTTAATATCCTGTTATTTATTATTTTCATTGGGTTTTGCAGGGCTTTAAGCTAAAGGAGTCACTTTAGTTCAAAATGAATCGTTTGGCTGGAAAGGTTAACGACGCTCAATATCTATTGACGGAGGGAGTTTCCAGGCACTGGACTAAATAAAAAGGAATGACATAGGGTCATGTCAAAATAAACAAGTGCGCGCTTGAAGTGCATTATTTTAAAGGAAAAGTAGTATGAACAAGAATCTTGTCGCCGTTGCCATGTTAGCTGCCTCCGCGTTTACCGCCAATGTGTTCGCTGCAGATGGTCAGATTAATTTCACTGGGAGCATCATTCCTAACCCTTGTACTGTGACCAGTCCTACTGGTGGTGCGAATCAAACCGTTAACCTCGGTACTATTGGTGTTACCGCATTCCCTATTGCCGGTGCTCTTGCTGGTGCTAAATCCTTTACTCTGCAGCTGAAAGATTGCCCAGCAACTATCACTTCTGCTCGCGTAAGCTTTGATGGTACCTCAGCTTCAAATGACAACAGCGTGTTGGCTTTGACTAGCGCTCCTGATGTTGCTAAAAACATCGGCGTTCAGATCACTGATAAAACTGGCGCAGTAGTTAAGTTGTTTGACAGATCTTCTGAGTACGCGTTGTTAAGTGGTTCTGCTGTTAACAACTTAGATTTTGTTGCTCGTTATATTTCAACTTCAGCGAACGTGGAGTCTGGTTCTGCTAACGCTGTTACCAACTTTACCATTGTTTATCCTTAAGTTTTGTCTGCCTGATTTCACCAGGGCAGCATAAAGCCTGGTCAGGGGGAATTCCCCCTGGCTTTTCTCTACATGGTCTAAGTGGGTAAATAAGAGATGAAAGTTTGGCAGAGCGCAACGGTCGCAGTGCTATTGTTAATGTCTACGTTGCAGGTTCAGGCAGGGATTGTCATTGGCGGAACTCGGTTGATTTATGATGGCGCGAAGAAGGAATCTTCTTTAAATATCAGCAATCCGGACAAAGTCCCTTATCTGATTCAGTCATGGGTAGATACTAATGAAGGTGATACTTCTAAAGCCCCCTTTATCATTACTCCACCATTATTCCGTTTAGACGGTGGGGAAAACAACATTCTGCGCGTGGTGCGAGCGGGCGGCAACCTGCCGACCGACAAAGAGTCTTTATATTGGCTGAATATTAAATCTATCCCTTCAGCCGAGAAAAAAGATAACACGCTGCAAATCGCGGTTAAAACCCGCATCAAACTGATCTATCGCCCTCAAGGATTGCGTGGCTCATTGGATGAAGCGGCTCAGGCATTAACGTGGCAGCGTAACGGTAATGCACTACAGGTCACTAATTCTTCGCCTTATTACGTCACCTTCTTTAATGTCAAGGTTAACGGTAGTCCAATCAAGAGTGCAACCATGGTTGCTCCGCAATCCAGCGCTCGTTTTGAACTGCCTGCGGGCGTCAACAGTGGTGCTTTGAGCTGGGAAATTATTAATGATTACGGCGGTACCAGTAAACCGTTCACCGGGAATATATAAAGCACACGTCAAGATAACTAAAAATCAATCCTTGTACAGGTAGTGACAGGGAAAGGACGCGGCTTGCCGGAATCTACTGGCACTGCTGATAAATGGAGTTAAATGGATGAATAACCCGAAGCGTTTAGGCTCTCGCGGATTTAACCGTACCCCTCTGGCTTGGTTGATTTCATGTCAGGTTGCAATGTTAATGGGGCTTTCCGGTGGCGTACAGGCTCGCGATTTTTTTAACCCTGCATTGTTGGAACTCGATAATCCGTCTCAGCGAGGCGCTGACCTGACGGTTTTTGAAGATGGCAATACTCAGGCTCCAGGTAAGTATCGGGTTGACGTCTATTTGAATGGTCAAATGGTCGACACCCATGATCTTGATTTTTCCCTGCAAAAAGATGCACTAGGTAAAGAGAGCCTGCAGCCTTGTTTGAGCAGTGGCATGCTCGAGTCGATGGGGGTTAAAGTCGATTCTTTCCCCGTAATCAAGGCTTCTGGTCAATGTGTCAATCTGGCAAATGCCATACCGCAGGCCTCAGCTACGTTTCGTTTTAATCAGCAGCGCTTGGATGTGAGTATTCCACAGGCTGCCTTGAATCTGTCTGCTCGTGACTATGTCTCCCCAGATAAATGGGATCAGGGCGTACCTGCACTACTGGTGAACTATAGCTTCAACGGAGCTAATAGCTGGAGCCGAAATGATAACAATAACAACAGTAATAGCGGCGTAAATGGTAACAATCGTAACACCAGTGCCTACTTCCTTAATTTACGCTCAGGGGCAAACCTGGGGGCGTGGCGTTTGCGTAACTATTCTACTTGGAACCGTGATAATAATGGTGACAACCACTGGAACTCCATCAATACCTACCTGCAGCGCGATATTATAGCGCTGAAAAGCCAAATGGTATTGGGTGACAGCAGTTCACCGAGTGACGTATTTGATAGCGTGCCGTTCCGCGGTGGTCAGTTAGCTTCTGATGACGATATGCTGCCAGATAGCATGAAAGGTTACTCACCGGTGGTGCGTGGTATTGCCCGTAGTAACGCCCAGGTAACAATCCGCCAGAACGGTTTTATTATTTATCAAAGCTATGTGGCGCCAGGTGCCTTTGAGATCAAGGATCTGTATCCAACGGCAGGCAGTGGTGACTTGAACGTCTCGATCAAAGAAGCCGATGGCAGCGAGCAGAATTTGGTAGTGCCATTCGCTTCAGTACCGGTACTGCAACGTGAAGGGCGCTTCAAGTATAGCCTGACTAGTGGTCAGTATCGTTCATCGAACAGCGATGTGGAAAAAACGCCATTTACGCAAGGCACCGGAATTTACGGCTTGCCGTGGGGCGCGACTATTTATGGTGGCGTGCAGGCGGCCAGTAAGTATCAGTCAATCGCTCTGGGTTGGGGGCAGAATATGGGCGTGATCGGTGCGCTTTCTGCCGATATTACCCAAGCCTGGGCTAAACCAGAAAATATGGCGAAGGATAACGGTCAATCGTACCGTCTCCGCTATGGTAAGAGCTTTGTTGAGACTGGCACCAACTTCAGTTTGGCGAGCTACCGTTATTCAACGCAAGGGTTCTATACGCTGCAGGAAACCCTGGATACTTACACCGATGGCAGATCTGCTCCATATCTTGCACATAAAAAGAGTCGTGCAGAGCTAACGCTAAGTCAGAGCCTATGGGAAGGTGCCGGAGCGGTATCGCTTAGCTTGGTTAGTGAAGATTACTGGAACGAGAACCGTCGCAACCAGTCGGCGAGCATAGGGTATAACAACAGCTGGAACAGCATCAGTTACGGCTTGAACTATACCTACAGTAAAAATGGTTATGACAGTAATGGCGATCGTACCAACTTTACCGACCAGATTTTTGCCTTAAATATCAGCGTGCCGTTAAGCAAATGGCTGACGAATAGTAGTTACGCGAGTTACAGCATGAATACTAGTCGCCATGGTGCGACCAGCAATACTGTGGGCGTGGGTGGAACGGCATTGCCAAGCGGCAACCTGAGCTACAACGTCAGCCAGGGCTATACCAGCCAAGGGCAAGGTGCAAATGGCAACGCCAGCCTTGGTTATCGCGGTGGTTTGGGTCAGATCAACGTCGGTTATGGCTACGACAAATCACAACAGCGCCTCAACTATGGTGCAGAAGGTGGGTTAATGGTGCACGAAAATGGCCTGACCTTGTCGCAACCCCTGGGCGAAACCGTAGTATTGGTCAAGGCACCAGGTGCCAAAGGTGTCAACATCGCCAACCAGACCGGGGTAACTACTGATTGGCGCGGTTATGCGGTTGTACCTTACGCCTCGGCCTATCGCAGAAATACCACTGGTTTTGATACCACTACGTTACCGGATGATGTGGATATGACGTTGACCAGCCAGACGGTGATTCCAACCCGTGGGGCAGTGGTACGCGCTGAATTTAAACCCAATATTGGCCAACGTGTGTTGATGACCCTGCTGATGCAAGGTGGAGCACCGGTGCCGTTTGGTGCCACTGTGACCGATGCTGATGGTCAAAATGCCAGCATTGTAGGTGATAGCGGGCAGGTTTACCTCACTGGGATGTCCGGCAGCGGCAAGCTGAATGTGAAATGGGGTAATGAAGCTTCGCAACAGTGCCAGGTGTCTTATTCTGTTCCTGAACAGAAAGAGAGTACCGGTATTCTGCAGATAAATGGCCAATGTTTATAAAGGTTCTGATGATGAAAAGATTTAGCCCAATAATAAGGCTCTCCTTATCTTGTTGTGCCCTGAGTACGTTACTCTTTCTGGCACCACAGTCGCAGGCGGCAATGGGAGAGTGCAGGCCACAGAGTGGTGCTAAAGCATACTCTTTTACATTTAATGCGAAGTATGATGATCCAACACAGAACGTGATTGGAAAAACCATACTTAATGCCAACCTGCAAAGTACTCCTGCGGTATGGGCAACTTCAGGGGATACCTATCCCATGATCTGCGAATGCCCGCTAGTAACGCACATTTTTGAGTCATTTATTAGTGCTGAGTTAGGTTCAGGGCTTGGACAAGCGGTATATTCGTCCACAAATGCTGAAGGCAAGGCCATGAGTTACTATAAGGTAGATGATTATCTTGCGGTAGCGGCAGAAGTTCGTATTGCTGGTAAAACACCTACATATTATCCTATCCCATTTACAAATCAAACGAATGGGCTTTCAGGGCCGTATGACTCTCAACCAAGTTGTACCCAGAACTATGGTAGTGGTGCTGAGGGTAAGATTCATCTTTATTTTATTAGACCTTTTGTTGGTACTCATGACATACCTACCGTACCACTGACTAATATTCGTATTGCAGCGGTTAGTGGGGTGCGTAGCCCGCAGATTGCAGCCACGGTTACAATGAATGGTTCCGTAACTGTACCGCAGAGTTGTGATATCAATCCTTCACCAATCACGATTGATTTTGGCGATATTATGTCAAGTCAATTTCAAACGGCGGGGGCCATGCCAGATGGTTTTACGCCTGTTAACAAACAACTGACCTTGGCATGCCGAAATATTTCTGATGGGGTTAAAGTTAATCTGTCTTTCACTGCAACACCCGATCCTAATATGAATAATGCTTTAAAAACAGATAATAGTGACATTGCTATTATGATTAAAGATGGAAGCGGTAACGTGATTTCACCAAATAATGGAAGTTTACCTGTGAATATGACAGGTCTTGGCACTTTAAATAGTACTGGTCAAGCGGAAATTAATGTCTACCCAGTGAACACTACCGGTAAATTACCTGCTGTAGGCGTGTTTAAAAATGCGTCAGGTACCGTCAAAGTTGAAATTCAGTAGTGTTTGTAATTGGTTTGTGTCGCAGAATATTAAAAAGGATAAGGATATTATGAGAAATTATAAGCAGGCATTGAAGAAAACATTACTCTGTATGGCAGTAGCAAGCATTGGAGTGAGTTATTCTGCACTGGCAGTAGACTTAAAGATCACTGGCACAGTTAAAGCGTCTCCATGCACGGTTGTAGCAGACTCTGGTAACAATATTAATGTTGATTTAGGTACCGATATTCAAGCTACGACCCTCACAGCCCAAAAAGGTTCTCCTTGGAAGCCGGTAGTAGTACGTTTGAAGGACTGCCCAACAACTACAACTTCAATAACCGCTGCGTTTAGTGGTACCCAAGCCGATGAAGAAACCGGCCTTTACAAGAATGCTGGCGATGCGGACAAGGTGCAGATTGAATTGCAGGATGTGGCTACGGGGGTAAGAAAAGGTAATGGCAGTACATTGGTAGCACCAGTGGTGCTGGCAACTAATGACGCCACCTTCAACTTACAGGCTCGTGCCTATTCGTCTACTGGTGGCGCAGCCCCTGGTAGTGTGATTGGTACCGTCCAAGTGGCATTTACCTATCAGTAATTACCTTTAGTACCCTTCCGTCATGAGAAATATAGCCCCAGCTCATGACGGATTGCTCGTTGCCTGTGTCTATGTAAATTGTCAGTTGGGGCTTTTTTATTTTATTGCCGTTTCGTTACGTTTTTTGAGCAGTCACTTGGGAAGAGTCAAGAAAAAATAATAACCCTCGGTCATTAAAGGGCAATTCTGTATACCCATTGATAAAGGACGCAGTAAAGGATCAGTAACCTGCAGAAAAGGGAGAGTAACTATGACCATAGCTCATACTTATCAAAGAGTGAGTGCGCCTGCCCCACATCCTTACGGGCCAAAAGGGGAAAGTGTGATTGTAATGGAGTCCTGCCCAATCACAGCACTCGGTATGCGTAACATTTTGGCCCAGTCTTGTGGATTTGCGGACGGGGTACAACTTGTCAGCAATCTTTCGGAAATCCCTACATTGATGCACCACCGCCCCGCCAAATTACTGATTATGGAATTATGTGGGGAAGAAGAATCAGTGTTGGATGGCCTGCGGCTGATTGCGCTTTGCTTGGAACATTGGCCAACCACTTCAATGATCGTTTGTACCGCGCTTGATGACCCACGGGTGCTGCAATTACTGACCGCATCAGGGATCAAAGGGTTGGTATTGAAACAAGAGCCCGCAATCGCCCTGACACAATGTGTGCAGCAAGTGATTTCAGGTCGCCGCAGTTATAGCCATAAAGTCAGACAACTACTGGCCAACCACTCTGCCGGTGGCAAAGCGCTGACTGCCCGTGAGTTAGACGTGCTGGCTTATCTGTTTTCCGGTAAAAGCGTGACTACCGCAGCACTGATGATGCATCGCGATGTCCGCACCGTTAGCACCCATAAACGCAATGCCATGCACAAATTAGGCTTCCAGAGTGACGGTGAGCTTTATCTGCAGGGGAAATGGATGGCAAAAACCGGTCCGGTATTTGCCCGCTAGCGTTTATACAGATGGTACTCATTCCCGGATGGAATGAGCATGTTATTCATACAGGAGTAGAATATGACCCTTTCGTCGCAAAAACCGATCGGCATAGCCCTAATGGATCGCAGCCCGCTTACATTGGCCGGACTGTCGTGTTTTATTGGAACGCTGAGCGTACCGAATGAGATTATTGTGCAGGAAACCAGTATGGCAGCGGTTTCCGAAGGGTTGTTGTATCAGCCTGTCGATATTCTTATCACCGAATTAAATGGTCTGAATGAAACAACGGCTCAGGGGCGTGAGGCACTGCTGAATTTGTGCGCACTGCTGCCCACGTTGCGTGTTATTGTCTACACCCGTTGCCAGAAAGGGGAAGATCTGGGCAGGTTGTTGGATGTTGCCAATATCAGCGTTGTTTCTCGTGGCGACAATCTGCAACTGGTGGGTGAATTCTTTAACCGTGTATTCAATGGTGAGCGCGTATTAAGCCCATTGATTGGTTCCTATCTGGCCCGTGCCGATTCCGATGATGTTTCCAGCCTACATAGTCTGACGCGTTGTGAAAATGATGTGTTGACCTTCTTGTTCAATGGGATGAGCCTACGCGAAATTGCTGAGTTGCAGCACCGCAGTATTAAAACTATCAGCGCACATAAATGTAATGCCATGCGGAAGTTGCAGGTCAAGAATGACAGTGAGCTGTTTTCGCTCAGGAAAAATATCACCCAGCAGTTTGCGTGTGATTGATGGTCTTGCGAATAGGGGAATGTACCCCTATTCGCTCATCAGATAGGCGTCGTCACTATAAATGCTGGCGGGCGATTAGCCTTCTTTCTCATGGAAGGGAATTCTCATGACTCTACGCAGTCCACCGATCTCACGTGTCGCACTGCTAATCCCTTGCCACGTGACGGCGAGCGGTATTGAACACCACTTGAAAGAACAACATGACATCTGGCAGTGTTGGCGGATGCACTCCTTGACTGAAGCCCGATTACGGTTGGTCACCTCCAATATTGAGCTGCTGGTTATGGCCTTTAGCCGACAGCAGGCAGATTGGCTAGAGCAGTTGCAGTTTATCCGGGCATTACGTCAGACCAGACCAAACATGCAAGTTGTCGTGATAGTGGATGTTTATATTCCCTACTTCCTGCGGTGCTTATCTGAACTGAATGTGAGCGGGATCTTAAGTCAGCATGATTCTTTGATGGAAATTGAGCAGGCTTTTGCGCAAATAGGGCGTGAAACCTTTTACTGCAGTGTCAGAATAAAAAATGTATTGTCGGATAACTTGAGCAAAGTTTCAGATGAGGTAACATTGCGTCTGATGGAACTGAGAGTATTACAGCACTTGCTGGAGGGTGACTCGGTAAAGCGCACCGCAAAATTGTTGCTTCGCAGCGAAAAAACGGTAATGGCGATCAAGGGTAAAGCCATGCACAAGCTGGGTATCACTCACTGCGCCGATCTGGTAGCAATGAAAGAGATGCTGGAATATTTGTATCTGGAGTTGACCCTGGATGACGACTCAGAACACTCGGTTGACAGTCTCTCGAGCCGTATTCGCGGCAATAGCAGAGAAATAAAAACATTACCGACATGGTTACCACCGGTGGAGGTGCTCCATTCCAGGGTGGTGATGGCAGGTCATTATCCAGCAAGGAAGGAATAGAATTTGGAACAACTTCAGAAAACCAACGGATGCAGCAGGCGGCTGTTGGTTGGATTTATCGTCAGTAGCGGTTTGTTATTGGGCGGTTGCGCAAGCAAAAGCAGTCCCCCTCCATCCAAGGTGCAACCGATCGTCTCTTCTCCCGCCGCAGTCGAACCGCCGCCTCAACCGGTGATTGAAAAGTCAGAGGTGAAACAAAATCGTCTGGGGTTATGCCAGAGTGAGCTTGCTTCCCTGAAAGTGGTAAACCCAAGAGCCTATGCCGCCAGAAAAGCCTATTTCGATAATCTGGTAAGAAATGCTTCGGTTTATAGTGCCGTGCGTGGTGATATCAACACGTTGACCAAAGATACGTTGGACGCCTTGTATAAATATAAAACCAATCAGGTGTGTGCTGAAATTGAGCGCGATGTGTTGAATGCACTGATTCGTAAAGGGGAGAGCCTGAAGTGAAACAGAGTCTAAAGTATGGCTTTTTTTTTACGCTGACACTGCCTTTGAGCTGTGCTTTTGGGGCAACAGATAGGCTGCAAGATGATATGAGCACAACGCTCGAGTCATTGAATGCGATCACCAGTAAAGTGGACGACGCTCCGGCGCTGCTGTTGCTGACCCCATCTCAACTAGAAGCAATTACTCCTCCCCCTCGTGAAAAGAGAAGCAGCACTAAACCTGCCAAGAGTGCACAGAGCAAACGGCCAAGTGAATCCCAGTCAGCCCCAGTAGCAGAATTAAAAACGCTGCAAGCCAAAATCAATCAGTTAAATGCGACTGTGAGCCAGCAGGATCAAGAGTTGAAGCAGTTGCGTCAATCCGCTCAACAGGATGCGGATGCGCGTGCTGAAATTGCCCAGTTGAAACAAAATCTCCAAGAGAACCTGCGGACAACAGAGCAAATGCAGCAGGATTTAGCGGCAGCCACGACGGCGAAGTCTGAGAATAAGCAGGATACCAGCCGTCTGCAGCAAGCTTTGGATAAAAGTCAGCAGCAAAGTTCGTTATTGCAGAAACAGTTGGATGCATTGGCACTATCGCAGAATGATAAAAACAAAGAGAACCAGGCGCTTCAGACACAGCTGAACGAAAGTCGTAAGCAAAATGAAGAGGTACAAAAAACGTTGGCCGTATTAACGGCAAAAGCCAGTGAAAAAGAACAGAAGGCGTCAGCACTGCAAAAGCAACTGGATGCGATGACCGTGGCACAAACGGGTAAGAGCAGCGAGCAGGATGCTCTGAAAGCGCAATTGACGCAGAGTAAGAAACAGAGTGAGGCGGCACAGCAGCAGTTAGCGATGTTGACGAGTAAAGCCGCTGACGGCGCGCAGCAAATGGCGGCTCTGAAAAAACAGCTAGAGACATTGGCGGCGTCAGAAGGTGAAAAAACCAAAAGCAATCAGACATTGCAGGCAGCTTTAGATGAGAGCCGCAAGCAGAGTGAAGATTTGCAGAGCCAGCTTATTGCATTGCGGGACAGCGCGAGCGAGAAAATGCGGGAAAGCAGCGCATTGGAACAGCAACTGACTGAACTGCAGAAAGCTCAGAGCGACGCCGTTGTGGAGCCGAAAACCGAGAGCGAAATTCGCGATTATGCGATCGGCAGCTCGTTGGCCGATGACATGCTGGCATTGCTGAAAGAGAGAACGGCACAGGGGATCAAGATCGATAATCGCCTGGCGTTGGCAGGCGTGCAGGACGCGTTTGCTGGCAAGGTAAAACTGCCGCAGGAGCAGATAGATAAAGCGCTACAGGCCACTGAGGCTGCGCTGAGTGCCAATGAAAAACAGCGTACGCGGGAAACCGAAGCGGCGGGCTCGCGCTATATCGCGCAGTTCAAAAAGCAAAAGCAGGTGAAGAAAGACGCCTCTGGCTATTTCTTCCGTATTGACAATGCGGGTAAAGGCAAGATTGACGATACCAGCATTGTGTCTGTGGTGGTGAAAGAAAGCCTGACGAATGGCAAAGTGATTAAGGACATGGAGGCGGCGGGTACGTCGATCCGGCAGCCATTGAGCAGCTATCCGCCTATGTTCAGAACCGCGCTGTCGCAGTTGCAGAATCACGGCAGCATGACGATGGTAGTACCGCCAGCCTTGGCTTACGGCGATAAAGGCCTACCACCTGACATCCCGCCGGGTTCTACAATGGTATATAATGTAAAGATATTAGACGTAGTGGCTCCTGCCGATACTGTTACTCCTGTAAGATAGTAGGTGGTTTTTAAGACGTTGAGCGCTGGGGTAATTAAGAATAGCTCGAATGTTTGGGTTAAATATTTATTGTCCTGAAGCGCTCAACGTTACTTGCAGTATAAATAACAGTGTTTTGAATATTTTTATGCCCTAAATAATCTTGAATTAGCCGTGTATCAACACCTTTATCAGCGAGTGCATAACCACAGGAATGACGTAACATGTGGGGATGCACCTGTACGCTGATACCGGCTAATTCGCCATACGCTTTTATTAAACGATAAAGTTGCTGCCGTGAAATTTGCCCGCCATGGCGTGACAGGAATAACCACTGGCTGTCGGACTCCAGATAGCGTGGGCGTTGTGCCAGCCATTTGTTCAGCGCCAAACGCTCGCGAATTTGAATCGGATGTTGAACAGAAAAACCATTTTTTAAACGAGAAACGTGTAAACGGTTAGTGGTTAGGTCAATATCCTCCAAGCGTAACCCTCTGAGTTCGCTGACGCGTAACCCATGAATAAAGCACATCAACAGCATGCAGCGATCTCGCCAACCATTGGATCCATCCGGTATGGCAGAGATCATTCTCTCAATTTCAATGTGACTGAGATATTTGCGTTTTTTCATTTTCTTTTTCCTGCGTTACAAAAAGCAAATATTACTGTGGCGTGGTTATTTAAACATCGAATACCCGTTTTCAGCAATTAAAATAACAATAGCTGCATCTAAGAACTTTCCGTTAAAATTTGCTGAGGAGTAGGGTTGAAGAGGCATTACGCATTGTTAATGTGAAAAAAAATAGCGTATCTGTTCATAAAACAATCATTTATTTATGGGTGATATCACATCATAGGGGATGAATGCATTCTTTTTTAAGGGGGGTGAGCTTTTTCTTAGTGCTACGTAATGTGTACATTTATCACGATGATTGAAATATTTAATTTTAATCGAAGTATTTATTTCAAGATGACGATTACTTATGACAGGCAATGTAATTTTCTATAATCCATTTTTTACCTGCTTCTGATTCAGTTTCAGCCGTGGTGACTTTGTGTAAACGTAGCCGCAACCGCTGCTTATTTTCGACGATGTTTCGCTCTAAAAGCCTGTTCTTTGCGCTGTCAGATTTGAACCACTCGCTTCTTATGCTTTGATGGCGTGTAAGCAAAATGATAATTATTATTGATATCATGCTGTCGCTGATTACAATGCCAGCCATTGCACGGTGTCAATATAGCGTTTCTCATGGAGTTGTTACGGGGGTCTTTCAGCCGTATCGTTGGCCATTTCTGGCAGTAATGACGCATTATCGCCTTTATTAATGTGCAATTGATGGGGCCGCAGGGAGGCGCACCTTATGCCGAACGGGTGGAAACCTGGCTCTACCGACTGAAGATGAAAAGTAAACTGGAATTTGATGGTGATCGGGTGATGAACCCATAGCTTTCACAAGGCAGCGTAAGCGTCTGGCGCTGCTGCTGGATGAATGGGCTGCGGATCCGGATCCCCAATTCCGGCGTACATTCTACCGTGAGTGACTTCCTCATTTGCGCGATATGGGTAAAACCGTTTTTGCGATCGGTCATGACGACCATTATTTTGAACAGACCGACCGCCTGCTGCAAATGCGCAATGGGCATCTGATCGAACTGACGAGGGAAGGGCGCCAGCAAGTCAGTATGAATTCCGTGGCTCAGATTGGTTGATGATTCACCAGGCACGCGATCGCTGAAGCTTGTATGGTGATATTTTAATCACTTGCGATGGGTATTCATTATCTCTTCGTGAGTGACTCCCAGACTATCCTATCTCTGGCATAAGGTTTCATATATTAATGATCTCAGTTAATGCACTTATTTCATCACGTTATCGCCAGGTGCTCTGCGCATAATGTTTTAAGAATGGTTCGAATAATTAATTTGTTAGGATTTTTTCATAGGAATAAACTAGATAACTGATTTTTTGAATCGATAACAAAGAATTTTACGATTGACTTAACTTATATGTTGGTTATTGCTGTTATCACTATGAATGAGCAGAGAACGGCTTGGTCTGTGCGAAACAAGGCACATTTGGGCTGAAATGATGGCAATAACGTATTGGATACAGGGTAGTCAGGAGCGAACCTATGGATAATAAATCACTTACTCTTCGCGGGGATGCTCAGGTACAACTCAAAGCAGTATTTCCACCCGCTTGGCAATTGAACGATTTGCAGCGCACTTTTATTGAAGACCTTTGGCAACCAGAGTTTTATGAGGGGGAACCGCCTGTTTTAGCCGATAATCTGTAGACGCCCGCTGGCTTGAGCCAACTCATCATTAAACAAGCCCAATAATCGCTATGCTGTGTCATCTCCGCAAGTCCGGGGATTGGGGCAGCGTAAGTTCCAAATAACTGTCTGCCCCGCGAACGCCCCCTCCAGCCCGACAACGAAGTGAACTGAACGGCATAAACCCTGGTTGTGGCAAGACGGTGAGGAAATGCCTTGTCTACCTGGCTGCCACTCCAAGGACTTTGGGTATAAACTCATTGTTGATTTATATAAAATTAAGAGGAATTACCATGCCCAATTATAGTCCCCGCCGTATTGCCCTTTATACCGTTGCCGTTATTCTCATTTTAGTGGTTGTTGGCTTGGTGACTTACGTCGGCGTTGGTTTGCTTAACTGATTGATTTGCTCTGCCCTGTATGCCCCTATCTCAACTTACGAACGACGGATCGCTCATTGAGATAGGGGAAACGATGTCTTAGCCCACCGTGGGTAACGGACTCAGCACCATATGTGCCAGCCCTTTCTCGTTACGGCTGAAGCGCCAGCAGGTCTGGTGATACTTCGCCACGCTGTTGCGGTGCGCCACGCTCACTAGCGTGACGTTCGGCAGTTCGTCCACCAACAGGCAATACATCAACTGCTCGGTTTCATCATCCAGCGCACTGGTGGCTTCATCCAGGAACAAAATATCTGGGCGCGTGAGGATCGCACGGGCAAATGCCAAACGCTGCTGCTCGCCCGGCGATAACCGATGGCTCCAGTTGGCGCTAGTATCCAGCCAGCGTTGCAGGTGTTTCAGGCGGCAATTCTCCAGCACTTTTAGCAGTTGTTCATCGCTATAGTCTTTATCCTGATGTGGGTAGCTCAGGGCTTCGCGCAGCGTACCGATCGGAATATAACTGCGCTGTGGCAGGAACAAGGTGCTCAACGATTTATCCAGACCGATCTCACCGGCACCGTAAGGCCAGATCCCGGCAATGGCGCGCAGCAAGGTCGATTTACCACAGCCTGAAGGGCCAACGATCAGCACGCGTTCACCACGCTTCAGCGCGATAGTGGCGGCACTCAGCAGCGGCTGCCCATCGGGCAGGTCCATGCTAAGAGCGCGCAGTACCAGCGGCTGTGCACTTTCTGGTTGCAGTTGAATACCGCGGGGTTGGTTATGCACCTCGTCTATCGCCGCGTTAAAACCTGCCAAACGGTTAACACAGGCTTTCCAGGTGGCCAGATTGGAGAACGCATCAATAAACCACGATAGCGCCCCTTGCACCTGGCCGAACGCGGAGGCGATCTGCATCAACCCACCCATCTGGATCGCGCCGGAGAAATAGCGTGGGGCAGCCACCAGCAGGGGGAAGATAATGGCAAACTGGCTGTAGAAGTTAGTGGCGATATTCAGGCGGCGTGTAATGCGCATGATTGACCACCAGTTACTGCGAATCGCCTCAAAGCGATTGCTCAACTGCTGCTTTTCACGCGGTTCACCGTGATACAGCGCAATGGCATCGTTATTTTCACGGATGCGGATCAGCCCGAAACGGAAGTTGGCTTCATAGCGTTCCTGATTAAAGCCCAGCATGACCAGCGGTTTACCGACCCACCAGATCACCAGTGAACCCAATACCGCATACAGCAGGGCAAACCACACCATATAGCCAGGCAGAGTGATAGAGTGCTGGGCGATCATAAAGGTCATTGGCCCGCTGATGTGCCAAAGAATGCTCACGAACGAACCGAGTGTTACCAGGCTGGAAAGCAGGCCGAGTGACAGTGACAGCGTATATTGGGTCAGAACGTTGAGATCGTCAGAAATACGTTGGTCTGGGTTATCGATAATCTGCTGCTGTTCGGTATGGTAATAGGCTCGATGTGCCAGCCATTTCCCCATGAATTTTTCCGTCATCCAGCGCCGCCAGCGCATCTGTAAACCCTGCGTCAGGTAGATCTTGTAGACCGCCAACACGATGAAGGTCAACGCCAGATAGGTAAAGCGCCACAGTTGTTCCTTGAACACCGGATAGTTTTTATTTTGCAGTGCGTCGTAGAACACCTGATTCCACTGGTTAATCAGCACGCTGATATAGACCAATCCCAGGGACAGAGCCACGATGGCGATCAACATCGCCCAGGCACGCCATTTCTCTTCCGAAACCCAAAAGGGCTTAATCAATTGCCAGACGGCATGTTTCTGCGAAGTCGTATTGTTCATGATGTTCCAGAATGTATTGTTTCTTATCAGCATGGGCGCAGGAAGGGTAACAAACAAACTGTGACATGTAAGCAGTTTTGACACGGCTAACTATTTGAAATAGGGCGAATGCGGCCTGAGGGGTGAAGAGCATGCCCTCGGCGGTTATACTGGCGGCCGTTTATGGTAATGAAGGACTAGTCATGAAGGCGTTGATCTCCCTGTTGCTGGCCTATGGCACTGCCGCCAGTTTTCAGGCGTTGGCACATATCGATGAGCCCGATATGGACGCTGACTGCCAGAAGATCGCGAGCTATGCCGCGTTGGGAAATACGGCCTATCAGCAGGGTAACTATACGAAAGCGGGGGATATCTTTCGCGATCAGGCGGCCTGGAGTGAGTTTTGCGGGCTTAGCGATCAGGCGATCGCCACGGCCTATAACAATGTGGCACTGTCGTTGATTCATGCGGGTGAATTGCTGAAAGCGCGCGCTTATCTGGCGCTAGTCCCTTATGACAGCAAATCGCAGCACAATATGAAATTGTTACAGCAACGTTTAGCTCAGAAGCCCGTTGTTGCCGGGCCTGCGGGGGTTTACTGGCAATATGCCGGGCGCGGGGTATGGAGTGAACTGAAGGTGAAACCCCAGGGCCAGCGTTGGCAGATCGATTTTTCCGGTTATTACATGCCGCTGATGGGGATCTATTATGGCCCGAATAGGGGGGACTTGGCCGGTGAATTAACCATTACGCAGGGGAAAGGGGTTTTCCGTCAGCGTGAGGCATCGCTGAACTGCGATGTCACGCTGGATTTCACCGCTGATGCGGTGGATCTGCACACGGAGGGTGACTGCGGGTTTGGTTTTAACGTGCGTGCCGAAGGGCGGTTTGTGCGAGTGGAATAACCCACAGAGGATTGCCCTCTCTTAGCAGAAAGGGCAAGCAGGCACTCAGTGGGCGGTGTTAGTCAGCAATTCTTTCCAGCCAGCTACATCCGCCAGATAATGGCCAACCGGGATCTGGCGCAGATGCCCATCGCTACGCTGTGAGGCAAACGTCGGGAAGCCTTGACCTTGTACCTGAGCCAGCAGCGCACGGCTTTGCGCAATGTGTTGTGCGGTCGGTGCCCCGCTTTTGAAGCGCATCTCGGCAATAAAGGCGGCAGATGGCAGGCCCAGCTCTTTGGCTAACGCGGTTAAAACCGGCGTATCGGCAATGCGTTGCCCTTCTTGGTAATGGGCTGCCTGAATGCGGTGCAGCATATCAATACCCCGCCCGGCGATCTGTTCGGCAGCCAGAATGGCGGTAATCGGTGGTGTGGAGTCCATCACCGCCGTGGTATCACGCAGTAGCCCGTTGAAGTATTTTTCACCGAATGTCTGCCCGGTCAACTCGGCAATCCGTTTGTCGTGCGGCATCACGTAGTTGCGCCATTCGTCGCTGATCCGGCGGCGGTTGCTGCCGGTCATCATGCCACCGGCGTGCAGGACGATGCTAAGCCCTGGGATGCTCTGGGCGGCTTTCACCAGCGGTGCTGCGCCATAGCACCAGCCACATAGCGGATCGAAAATATAATGCAGCGTTGCTGTACTCATGGTTATACCTCGGTTGTCGGGCTTACTGTGGCCACTTCATGTCACCTTTCAGCACTTTGGCACTTAGATCCAGGCTGGAGCCATCTTTCAGATCTGGATAATGCTTTTTCATGGCGGCGATCAGTTCGCTAGAGTTTTTGGTCTTCGGCAATTCGGCTTCCAGCGTCGTCAGGTAGTTTTGGGTAAAGGTCACCGACTCCAGCGATTGCGCGGCACCCGGCAGGAAATGCCCCGGTACGACCACCCGTGGTTTCAGTGCTTTGATGCTTTCCAGCGTTTGCTGCCAATGAGCACGGGATTCTACGCTCTGGTTGTCCGCCAGCCACGGGTGAATGTTGTTACCGGCAACCGCCACACCGCCGACCACCGCCTGCAACGCTGGGATCCACACGTAGGTACGATCCGGCGTCGGGCCAGTGAGGCCTTTCACCTCCACTTTCTGGCCGTCGATGGTAAAGCTATCGCCCTGTAACGGTTGCGGAACAATGATCGTTTTCGGCGCATTCTCCTTCAGGATTGGGCCCCAGTAAGCCATTTTACCGTCTTTGCTGGCGTTGATCGCGGCGATGGTCCCCGGTGAAGCGATGATTTTTGCCTGTGGGAATGCTGCCTTGATCACATCCAACCCAAAGTAGAAATCGGGATCCGAATGACTGATATACACGGTGGTCAGTTTCTTGCCGGTGGCTTTGATTTTTTTCACCAACGCTTCAGCATCATTACGCTGGAATTGGGCGTCAATCAGTGCCACTTCGTGTTTACCGCTGATGATTTCAGAAGACACCGGGAATACGCTGTTTTCGCCTGGGTTATACACTTCCAGGGTCAGCGTGTTGGCGGCGGTGGCATAAGTGCTGAAGGCGGCGATGCTGGTTAACGTCAGGGTCAGTAATGATTTCTTAAACATTTGGCAGGTGTCCTTTAGGTATTTGTTAGGGTTGCCAAGATGGTATGTTGCATAAAGCGAGAGAAAAACCGGATAATAAGCAATTATTCATTGCGTAGATCGAGCGAATTATGGATCGCATTACCGCCGCTGAGGTTTTTGTCACCATTGTCGAGCGTGGCAGTATGATCGCGGCGGCAGACCGGCTTGAGATGTCGCGCGCCATGGTGACACGCTATCTGGCGCAGATGGAGCAATGGGCCGGGGCGCGTTTGCTGCACCGCACCACGCGTAAACTGAGCCTGACCGATGCCGGCGAACGCACGCTTGAGCGCTGCCGCCAGATGCTGGCGTTGGCTGTGGAGATCGATCTGGCGGATAACCAGCAGAGTGACGATTTGCGCGGTCTGCTGCGCATTACCTGTTCGCAATCGCTTGGGCAAACGGCGCTGGTGGGGGCGGTGGCACAGTATCTGAAACGCCATCCGCAGGTGGCGGTGGATCTGCAAATGAACAATCGGGCGGTCAATCTGGTGGAGGAGCGCATCGATCTGGCGCTGCGTATCACCAATGAGCTGGACCCGAATCTGATCGCCCGGCCGCTTTCCACCTGTGCTTCGGTGGTCTGTGCTTCACCGGCCTATCTTGCCGCTTACGGCACGCCGCGCCATCCGCAGGATCTGGCGACGCATAACTGCCTGACGTATTCCTATTTCGGTAAAAGCCTGTGGCATTTTGACTGCCAGGGCGTGAAATCGGCGGTGGCGGTCAGTGGCAATCTGAGTGCCAACGAATCGGTGGTACTGCTGGCGGGCACGGTGCAAGGGGCGGGCATTTCGTTGCAGCCTTACTATTCGGCAGCTCCGTTGCTGGCAAAGGGTGATCTGATCGAATTACTGCCTGACTACATGCCGCAAGCGATGGGGATCTACGGGATTTACACCTCGCGCCGCCAAATGCCAGCAACGCTGCGCACCATGCTGGATTTTTTAGTGGAGTGGTTTGCCACCGATTCGGGCTGGCGTGCCACGTTGCGCTGACGATTAGCGCTTAATCACCGAAGCTAAACGAGCAGGGAGCTTTTCCGCCTGCTGCTGCAAATGCTGCATAAACGCCGTCACCAGAGCGGAAGAGGGGCGATGCAGCGGCCGGATCAGGCTGACGGTGAACGGCACTTCCACGCTGAATGGCCGCACATGCACGCCGTGATTGGCGTAATCCAGGGCGGTCAGCGGGTTGACGACCGACACACCAACCCCTGCTTTTACCATCGCACATACCGAAGCGGCGCTATGGGTTTCCAGCACCATGCGGCGATCGATCCCCTGCTCATGAAACAGAGAGTCCAGCAACTGCCGATAGCTGTCGGTGCTAGACAGGCTGATAAAGTTCTCTCCGCTAAAGTCCTGCGGCGTCAGCACTGCTTTCGCCAGCAACCGGTGCCCGGCGGGCAATACGCAGACTTCATTCATGGTCATCAGAGTCACACGTTCGGTACCGGCGGGAGTGAGGGTGTTTTCCGTCAGCCCCAGATCGTGACGCTGTGCTGACAGCCACTCTTCCAGCAGCGGTGATTCCTGTGGGATCACGCTAAAGCTCACTTCTGGGTAACGATCGATAAACGGTTTGCAGACGGCGGGCAGCAGCGATTGGGAAAACACCGGTAGGCAGGCGATGGAAAGCTGTGCCTGCTGAAACTGGCGGATACCGGTAGCGGCATTCTTGATGCGATCCAGGCCATAGTAAGAGCGCTGTACTTCTTCGAACAACCGCAGGCCCTGCACCGTCGGGTACAAGCGGCCGCGCACGCGATCGAACAATTGCAGTTGGATCAGCTTCTCGAAGCGCGCCAGCTCGCGGCTGACGGTGGGCTGCGAGGTTTGCAGCAAAGCTGCGGCCTCGGTCAGGTTACCGGTGGTCATCACAGCATGAAAGATCTCAATCTGGCGCAGGGTAATGGCAGGCATCTCGGTGCTCCACAGGCAAAGAAAGCCATATCATAAGTGAATAGACTATGGCGAAATAGATATTTTTCAAATCGACATCGGTTCGGCATGATGATGGAAAATTTCATCTTGAGAACACACAGATGCCACGCGCTTTGAACGACTCCTCTACTGCACTGAACGCCACCAACCTGCTGGCATTGCCGCAACGCTTCGGCTGCCCGGTTTGGGCCTATGATGCTGATATCATTTGCCAACGGATCAACCAGCTACGCCACTTCGATGTGATCCGCTTTGCGCAGAAAGCCTGTTCGAATATTCATATTCTGCGCCTGATGCGCGAGCAGGGCGTGAGAGTGGATTCGGTATCCTTGGGGGAGATCGAACGTGCTTTGCAGGCCGGTTTTGTGCCGGGCGGGGAAGAGATTGTCTTTACCGCCGACGTTTTCGATCACGCCACGCTGGCCCGCGTCAGTGAGCTGAAAATCCCGGTGAACGCCGGTTCTATCGATATGCTGGAGCAGCTTGGTCAGGTTTCGGCCGGTCATCCGGTGTGGTTGCGCGTCAACCCCGGTTTTGGTCATGGTCACAGCCAGAAAACCAATACCGGTGGTGAAAACAGCAAGCACGGTATCTGGTATGCCGATCTGCCGCAGGCAGTAGCGAAAATTCAGCAATACGGCCTGAAACTGGTTGGTGTGCATATGCATATTGGTTCCGGTGTTGATTATCAGCATTTAGAGAGCGTATGTGACGCCATGGTGCAGCAGGTGATTGATCTGGGCCAGGATATCAGTGCGATCTCTGCCGGTGGTGGGCTTTCTATCCCTTATCAATATGGGGAAGAGGCGATTGATACCGAACACTATTACGGCTTGTGGAACCGCGCCCGCGAACGTGTGGCCGCGCATTTGGGCCATCCGGTAAAACTGGAAATTGAACCAGGGCGTTTCCTGATGGCCGAAGCGGGCGTACTGGTGGCAGAAGTTCGCGCGGTGAAAGACATGGGCAGCCGCCATTTTGTGCTGGTGGATGCTGGTTTTAACGATCTGATGCGCCCGGCGATGTATGGCAGCTATCACCATATCTCTCTGTTACCGGCGGATGGCCGAGATATGGCGAACCAACCACTGCGCGATACCGTGATTGCCGGGCCGCTGTGTGAATCCGGTGATGTGTTTACCCAACAGGCGGGCGGCGGTATTGAAACCCGCGCATTGCCGCCGGTCAACGTAGGTGATTATCTGGTATTCCATGACACCGGGGCTTACGGTTCATCGATGTCGTCTAACTACAATAGCCGCCCGTTATTGCCGGAAGTGTTGTTCGAAAACGGCGAACCGCGCCTGATCCGCCGCCGCCAGACGATTGAAGAGCTGATCGGTCTGGAACTGATTTAACGCTAATCAGCCTGCATACGGCCCTGGAACTACGGATTCCCGTAGTTTCAGTTCGCCGGTAAACGGGGTTAACGGCTGCACGCTTTCACCGTTGATCAGGCGGAAAGCCTGCGTGATGGCGGCTTCGATCATCGCATCGATCGGCAGATACACCGTGGATAATGCCGGTTGTAGGTAAGCAGCGCTCGGTTCGTCGTCAAAACCAAACAACGAAACGTCCTGCGGCAGGCGTTTACCCGCCAGGTTAAGCGCTTTCATTGCGCCAATCGCCATATCATCGTTGCTGGCAAACAGGGCGCTGAACGGCGCACCGGTTTGCAGCAACCTGTTGCAACTGTGGTATCCCCCCGGCACGCTGCTGTCGCCGTAGGTGACGAGCGCATCAACAAAACCAATCTGATGATGTTCCAATGCCTGGCGATAACCGGCCAGCCGCGCTTGTGCGGTTGGCGTATCGATCGGGCCGGTGATGCAGGCGATTTCGCGGTGCCCTTGGCAGATCAGATAATCCACCACCTTGAAGGCCGCCAGTTGCTGTTCGAAGAACACGCAGCGCTCACGGGCTTGTGGCAGATCGCGGTTAATGATCATCACCGGAACCGGCAGGCTTTCCAGCAGCGCCATCAGCGCATCTTCGCTCATAAAACGGGTATACAGGATAATGGCATCGCAACGGCGATCCGCCAGCAACTGCACCGCTTGCAGTTCATCTTCCGGCGTATCGTGGCCGTCGGTAACGATCAGGTGTTTGCCGCTGGCTTCGATCAGTTTGGCGGCTTGGCGCAGCAGGCGGCCAAAATAGGGCCCATCAAAATTGGACACCACCAGGCCGATGCTGTTGGAGCTTTTATTCGCCAGCGATTGCGCAAGAAAATTCGGCCGATAACCCAGTTCATCCATGGCCTTGAACACCGCATCGCGCGTGCTTTTTTTCACCTGCCCGGTGCCGTTTAACACGCGTGAAACCGTGGCTTTAGAAACCCCCGCGCGAATGGAGACATCCAACATGGTGATCATCAGTGGCTAACCTCTTTCAACGTCCGCTGCGGTAAATAATGCTCAGTCTAGCATAGGGTTATCTTCGGTTGCGTCTTGCATTACCGGTGGTTTGCGCCCTAGCATGAGTAAAAAGGCTTTCAGGGGAAACCAGAGTGATTCGTATTGTTCATCTGGCGGATTATCCGCAACATCAGCAACAGGTTATCGACTGGCAGTGGCAGGCATTTGGCAGCGATAACAGCCGGGCATTTTTCGCCAGCGTGGTGGAAAGCAGCCTGCGCCATGATGGGCTGCCGATCACCTTCATCGCGCTACTGGATGATAAACCTGTGGGAACCGTGGGGTTATGGCGCTGTGATCTGATCAGCCGCCAGGATCTCACGCCGTGGCTGGCGGCGCTTTACGTTGATGAAAGCCAGCGCGGCAACGGTTTGGGGCTGCAATTGCAGCAGTTTGTGCAGGATTACAGCCAGCAGGCCGGGTTCAGCGAACTGTATCTGTATGCCGAGTTTAGCGGTTATTACGAGCGCCACGGTTGGCAGTACATTGGCGATGCGTTGGATTACCCGGATCGCCCGGTACATTTATACCATCGCCTGCTGGGCTAAGAGCCTATTCGGATAGTCTATCAGACTGCTGGCAAAGTCGGTTATTAGGGGGAGCGTGCCGAAGGGGTCGTAACGGTGTAAGCCGTCGGAGTGCCCCTCGGTGCGCTAGACCCGGGTATCTCGGACTAGAAGGCGACTTTGTCATCAACCTCAGAGCCTATTAGGATAGGCTCTAACTCACGTCGAACACGTTATTGATACTGGCCACCGAATGGCGGCGTACCAGCGTTGGGCTGAACATATTGGTGATTTCTGGCAGCGGCTGGTGGTTAGCCAAGGCTAACGCCAGTTCGGCGGCCTGGGTAGCCATCGCCACCACCGGATAACGGATGGTCGTCAGGCGTGGCCGCAGGTAGCGTGAAATCAGCACGTCATCAAAACCAATCAGCGACATCTGGCCCGGAACCTCAACGCTGTTATCACTCAGCACTGAAAGCGCTCCGGCGGCCATCGGATCGTTATAGCAGGTGATGGCGGTGAAGTTCTTGCCGCGCCCCAGCAGCTCGGTCATCGCCAGCTCCCCGCCGATTTCATCCGGTTCACCGTAGGTAATCAGTTTCTCATCCACCGGGATGCCGTGTTCTTCCAGCGCATCCAGATAGCCCTGCAAGCGGTCAGCGGCATCGGAAATCTGGTGGGTGGAACAGATAATGGCGATACGCTGATGACCCTGCTGGATCAGGTGGCGCGTGGCCAGCCAGGCACCGTAGCGATCGTCGAGCGCCACGCAGCGCGTTTCAAACTCCGGCAAGGTACGATTGATCAGCACCATGCCCGGAATTTGCCGCATCCAGGCGGCTAGCTCATCGTCGGTCAACTTCTTGGCATGTACCACCAGCGCGTCACAGCGATGGCGTACCAGTTGCTCAATCGCCTGGCGCTCTTTTTCCGCGTCGTGGTAACCGTTGCCAATCAGCAGGAAATTATGCGTGGCATAGGCCACCTGCTCTACCGCTTTGACCATGGCACCAAAAAACGGATCGGAAACGTCGGAAACAATCAGGCCAAGGGTTTCTGTCGATTGCTGGGCCAGCGCACGAGCATTAGCGTTGGGGTGATATTGCAGCTCTTCCATTGCGGCCAGCACCGCAATGCGTGAACCTTCGCCGGCTTTCGGGGAGTGATTTATTACGCGAGATACCGTGGCGACGGAAACACCCGCCAGCCTGGCAACATCCTTAATCGTGGCCATATCTGTTAATACTTCCTGGGTAATCGCTTACATTCCTCAGTCTTGCGGAAAAACTCGGGGGCTGCAAGCGTTGGCATGCGTAACTTGTGGCGGCCATTGCAGATATGCTGATTTTATTCTTGCTGTGCCGACAGGATGGTAACTATTTCAGCGAGTTATTACTGAGCCGTGTAGGAAATTTACAGCTGGTTGCATTTAGAGCAGAACTCTTGCGATTCAAGGATAGTTTCTTAATCGACTCCCCTCTAGAGTAGTAGTCCCAGAGGTATTGATTGGTGAGAAATCAACATACTCTGTATGTTGAAGCCATTTTCAATTGCACCAACCTACGCGGATGCGTAGGTTTTTTTTTGCCCGCTATATAGTATCCTTTCCCCACAATGAGTTAAGGCCATCAACCCCCAGGGAGAGTGGGATGATTTTTTCTATGTTACGCGCGGTATTTCGTTGGTTGTTCCGGGTACGTGTTGAAGGCGACGCCCGGTATTTAGCACAGCAGAAACTGCTGATTACCCCCAACCACGTTTCCTTTATGGATGGCGCGTTGCTGGCGTTATTCCTGCCGATCAAACCGGTGTTTGCCGTCTATTCCAGCATCTCTGAACGTTGGTTTATGCGCTGGCTGAAGCCGTATATCGATTTTGTGCCGTTGGATCCCACCAAACCGATGGCGATTAAGCACCTGGTGCGCATGGTTGAGCAGGGTAGACCGATCGTGGTATTCCCGGAAGGGCGCATCACCGTGACCGGTTCACTGATGAAGGTTTATGACGGCGCGGCGTTTATTGCCGCTAAATCGGGGGCCACGGTGGTGCCGGTGCGCATTGATGGCCCAGAGTTCAGCCTGTTTGGCCGCATGAAGGGGATTTTCAAACTCCGTTGGTTCCCGCAGGTCAACATCCATATTTTGCCGCCCACCCACATTCCGATGCCTAACGCGCCTCGCGCCCGTGAACGTCGAGTCATGGCCGGTGACCATCTACAGCAGATTATGATGCAGGCGCGGATGGACACCCGTGAGCCACAAACGTTGTTTAGCGCGTTGCTGGCGGCGCAGCAGCGCTATGGCCGCACCAAACCCTGTATCGAAGATGTTGCCTTCAAAGAAGACAGCTATCAGGGGCTTATCAAAAAGGCGCTCGGCGTCAGCCGTATTTTGCAGCGTTTTACCGAGCAGGGTGAACACGTCGGTATGCTGCTGCCGAACGCCACCATTACCGCTGCGGCAATTTTTGGTGCGTCACTGCAAGGCCGGGTACCGGCGATGCTCAACTACACCGCTGGGGCCAACGGGCTGAAAAGCGCGCTGACTGCGGCGACGATCAAAACCATCGTCACCTCACGCCAGTTCCTGGAAAAAGGCAAGCTGACCCATCTGCCTGAGCAGGTGCCGGAAGCAAACTGGGTGTATCTGGAAGATTTGAAAGATACCGTTACCCTGGCCGATAAATGGTGGATCCTGCGTCATCTGTTCCAGCCGCAGCGGGCGATGGTGCCACAGCAGCCGGATGATGCGGCGCTGATCCTGTTCACCTCAGGTTCTGAAGGCAATCCGAAAGGCGTGGTGCATTCCCATGCCAGCCTGTTGGCCAACGTGGAACAGATCCGCACCATTGCCGATTTCACCCCGCGCGATCGCTTTATGTCCTCGCTGCCGCTGTTCCACTCTTTCGGCCTGACGGTGGGGTTGATTACGCCACTGATGACCGGCAGCCGGATTTTCCTCTACCCTAGCCCGCTGCATTACCGCGTGGTGCCGGAACTGGTGTATGACCGTAACTGCACCGTGCTGTTTGGCACGGCAACCTTCCTCAATAACTACGCGCGTTTTGCGCATCCGTATGATTTCGCCCGCTTGCGCTACGTGGTAGCCGGTGCTGAGAAACTGGCGGACAGCACCAAGCAGATTTATCAGGACAAATACGGCATCCGCATTCTGGAAGGCTACGGGGTGACCGAGTGTGCGCCAGTGGTGTCGATCAACGTGCCGATGGCGACGAAAGTTGGCACCGTGGGCCGTATTATGCCGAAGATGGAAGCCCGCCTGATGACGGTGCCGGGCATCGATCAGGGTGGCCGCTTGCAGCTGAAAGGCCCGAACATCATGAAGGGCTATCTGCGCGTTGAACGCCCAGGCGAACTGGAAGCTCCGGCCGCTGAGGATGAGAACGGCGTATTGCAGCCGGGCTGGTACGATACCGGCGATATCGTCACGCTGGATGAACAGGGTTACTGCACCATTCGTGGCCGCGTGAAGCGCTTTGCCAAGCTGGCGGGGGAGATGATCTCGCTGGAAAGCGTGGAGCAGCTGGCATGGCGTATCGCTCCGGAAGGGCAGCATGCGGCAACGGTGAAGAGTGACAGCAGCAAAGGTGAAGCTCTGGTGCTGTTCACCAACGACAGCAGCATTACCCGTGAAGCCTTGCTGCGGGTGGCGCGTGAACAGGGCAGCCCTGAGCTGGCAGTGCCGCGTGATATTCGTCTGGTGAAAGCGCTGCCGTTGCTCGGCAGTGGCAAACCGGACTTCGTTACCCTGCGTAAAATGGCTGAACAGCCGGAGAATGTCTGATGAATGCTACCGATTCACCCTTACTGTCGCGCGGCATGATCGCGGTGATCTGCGCCCAGTTCCTGTCGGCGTTCGGTGACAACGCGTTGCTGTTTGCCACTTTGGCGCTGATCAAACAGCAGATGTATCCCGACTGGAGCCAACCGATACTGCAAATGGCGTTTGTGGCGACCTATATCATCCTTGCACCCTTCGTTGGTCAGGTGGCCGACAGCTTTGCCAAAGGGCGGGTGATGATGGTGGCCAATGGCCTGAAGCTGGCCGGTGCGCTGGTGATCTGCTTTGGCTTGAATCCGTTCCTGGGCTACAGCCTGGTCGGTGTAGGGGCGGCGGCGTATTCACCGGCCAAGTACGGCATTCTGGGGGAGATCACCAGCGGTGAAAAACTGGTGAAGGCCAACGGATTAATGGAAGCCTCCACCATTGCTGCGATCCTGGTGGGTTCAGTCGCCGGTGGGCTGCTGGCAGACTGGCATATTGTGGCTGCACTGGTGGTTTGTGCCGTGGTCTATGGCGCAGCAGTAGTGGCTAACCTGTATATCCCACGCCTGCCTGCGGCGCATAAGGTTACCTCCTGGCACCCGCGCGCCATGGGGCGCAATTTCTTCAACGCCTGCGTGGTGCTGTGGCGTGACGGTCAGACGCGTTTCTCGCTGATCGGTACCAGCCTGTTCTGGGGCGCCGGGGTGACGCTGCGTTTCCTGCTGGTGCTGTGGGTACCGGTAGCCTTGGGTATCACCGACAACGCGACGCCAACGCTGCTCAACGCCATGGTAGCCATCGGGATTGTGGGCGGTGCTGGCGCCGCAGCGCGTTTCGTTACGCTGGAAACCGTTAAACGCTGTATGCCTGCCGGGATATTGATCGGTGTTGCGGTGGCGTTCTTTGCCGTACAGACCACCATGTTGAACGCCTATGTGTTGTTACTGGCGATCGGCGTGCTAGGTGGGTTCTTTGTGGTGCCGCTGAACGCGTTGTTGCAGGAGCGTGGCAAGCGCTCGGTCGGCGCAGGCAATGCCATTGCGGTACAGAATCTGGGTGAGAATACCGCGATGTTGCTGATGCTTGGCCTGTATTCGCTGGTGGTTAAGTTGGGTGTGCCGGTGATTGGGGTAGGGATTGGTTTTGGCGTGGTGTTTGCTCTGGCAATTACCGTGCTGTGGGTTTCTCAGTTTCGCGCCAAATAAAGTGGGAGCGCGTATGCGCTAATGCTTGCCAGTTAAGACTAACCAGTTCCCTCTCCTTCGGGGAGAGGGCTAGGGTGAGGGGCATATCACCGTACTAAAGCTCCTCACCCCGGCCCTCTCCCACAGGGAGAGGGAGGCCACTACCTTTAGCACCTGCTGCATCATTATGCAGAACTTACTGGCATTAGGGTGCTGGAATGGTAAAGCGGGTGTGGATCTCTTCTAGCGCCCGTAACACGTCCTCTTCCAGAACCACCTCAAAACTGTCGATATTGCTCTTCAACTGTTCCATGGTGGTGGCACCCAGCAGGGTACTGGCGACGAACGGCTGCTGCCGCACAAATGCCAGCGCCATCTGCGCAGGGTCAAGAGCATGTTTCTTCGCCAGCGCGACGTACTCGGCAACCGCCAACTGGCTTTGCGCGGAAGTGTAGCGGGTGAAGCGGCTGAATAGGGTATTACGTGCTCCGGCGGGTTTAGCCCCGTTCAGATATTTGCCGGACAGCGTACCGAATGCCAGGCTGGAGTAAGCCAACAGCTCAATCCCTTCGTGCTGGCTGATCTCCGCCAGACCAATCTCAAAGCTGCGGTTCAGCAGGCTGTAGGGGTTCTGGATGGTCACAATGCGTGGCAGTTCGTGTTTTTCCGCCAGTTGCAGGTAACGCATCACACCCCATGGGGTTTCGTTCGAAATGCCGATATAGCGGATTTTGCCTGCGCGCACCTGCTCGGTGAGCGCTTCCAGGGTCTCCAGCAGCGTAACGGTGGCTTTCTCATCGGTATATTGGTAGTTCAGCTTGCCGAAGCAATTGGTCGGGCGTTGTGGCCAATGCACCTGGTAAAGATCAAGATAATCAGTGTTCAGCCGTTTCAGGCTGGCATCCAGCGCGGCACGAATGTTTTTGCGATCCAGCGCCTGCTGCGGGCGGATGCTGCTGTCATTGCCCCGTACCGGCCCGGCGATTTTGCTCGCCAGCACGATTTTATCGCGGTTGCCGCGCGCCTTGATCCAATTGCCGATGTACTGCTCGGTCAGCCCTTGGGTTTCTGGGCGAGGCGGCACGGGGTACATCTCTGCGGTATCGATCAGGTTGACGCCAGCGGCTAATGCATAATCCAGTTGTGCGTGGGCATCGGCTTCGCTGTTTTGCTCGCCAAAGGTCATGGTGCCCAATCCCAGCACGCTCACTTCCAAAGAACTGTGGGGAATACGGTGGTATTGCATTAACGGCCTTCCTTAAATGTTAGCGCTTGCAGACGGTGGAACAAGAAACGGCAGTGAAAACGCCTCTCTCGACTATAACCAAGCCGTGCAGATGGGGGAAGTGGATTATGCCTGGGTACTTGAAACAGCAGGGGAAATAGCGAAGGAACCGGGGCACGGCTGGCGTGCCCCGTTAATCATCAATCAGGCTTGCGGTTTTTCTTGCTGCGCATCAGGTTGAGCGCCTCGACTGACATCGAGAAGAACATCGCAAAGTAGATATAGCCTTTCGGTATATGCACCTGGAAACTTTCCAGCATCAAGGTGAAGCCCACCAGGATCAGAAACGCCAGCGCCAGCATTTTTACCGAAGGGTGACGGTTGACGAATTCGCCAATCGGCCGGGCGGCAAACATCATCACACCGACGGAAATCACCACGGCGGCCATCATAATGAACAGATGGTCAGACAAGCCTACCGCGGTAATCACCGAATCCAGGCTGAAGATAATGTCCAGCAGCATGATTTGCACGATGGCGCTAAAGAAGCTGTGCACATTGGTGTGGTGCTCTTCTTCCGAACCTTCGATCGTTTCATGGATCTCTTTGCTGGCCTTCCAGATCAGGAACAGGCCACCGAGCAGCAGAATCAAATCACGGGCAGAAACGTTGTGATCCATCACGGCAAACAGCGGCTGGGTCAGACTGATTACCCAAGCGATCGAAGCCAGCAGCGCCAGACGCATCAGCATCGCGGCAGCCAAGCCGATACGGCGTGCCTTATTCTGCTGTGCCTTCGGCAGCTTGGCGACCACCAAGGAGAGAAAAATAATGTTATCAATACCCAACACGATCTCAAGAATGGTCAGCGTACCTAACGCTAACCAAGCATTGGGATCCATAATCCATTCGAACATTGGCCTGAACACCTTAAGAAAAATGAAGCGGGAATTATACGCGTTTATTGAGATAGCGATACGTTAACTTAAACCTTACATCAACATAATAAGGAATAGCCTAGTCACCTTGGTTATTTTACTTGCAATCTTTAGAGAACGCCCAGTCGCAAGAGTGAAAAATGAGCAATAAAATAAACTAAATCGAGAAGTGCCTTGCCAGCAGCGCACCGGTGAAACTTTTTTTCAGGTAGAAACCGCGTGGCAGCGTGAGAATCGGCTGGCCCTGTTCGCCAATGGCTTCGGTTAATGCTTTACTGTTGGCGGCTTTCGGCCGCAGTTGTAGCACTTCGCCATGGCGGGCGGTAATACGCTCAACCTGGCCGAGCACGATCAGATCCATCAGTTCTTCCCAATCGCGGCGCAGCATGTCCTCTTCTTCCTGATTCGGTTGCCATAGCAGCGGTGAACCGATGCGCCGCTGCGCCAGCGGGATCTGCCGCTCGCCTTCCACCGGTATCCACAGCACCCGTGCCAGCTTGTGGCGCACGTGGCTACTCGCCCAGGTCACTCCGCTGTTACCGGTGAGTGGAGCTACGCAGACAAAGGTGGTTTCCAGCGGTTTGCCGGCGGCATCGATCGGAATGGTTTTCAACTCAATGCCCAACTCAGGGAAATCCTGTTCCGGTTTGCTGCCGGACATCGCCCCCAGATACAGCTCCAACAGCATGCCCACCCAGCCTTTATCGCGTTTGAGGTTATTGGGAATAGCGATTTGCGCGCGGGAGGCCAACTCACCCAGGTTGCAACCGGCCAGCGCTTGCGCACGTTCAAACAGCTGCTGTTCATTTTCTGGTGGAGGGGGGAGTGAGGATAAAAACGCCATAAATCAAGCCTGTGAAATCTGGTTAAAAAACACACTGCATTTGTTCACAGCCGAAGGTGGCGGAACGAAACGGCGGAAAAGAATAATAGTAGCATGATTTATCATGACTTTTTTCCAAAACGGCGGCGGGAAAAAAATTCCGCTTTGCGCTTGTGCACCTGAAGCCACCGACAATGAACAGGATCTTACACCTATTTATCCACAGATTTATGGGATAACCCAAATTTTTACCGATCACTGGTTTGATTTACAGCCTTGACGCAGGCACTTTTTTGCGAATTTGTCCGTTTTGTACGTAACTCAGGCGGATAATCTGTGGATAAAATCAACGGTGGTGGATCTTTCGCCAGAGAAGGATCCTTATCGTGCATAGATCACATTTTTATCCTGTACATAAGTGGTTATAAGTATTTAATGTGCTGTTTTTAATTGATATTTTTCATATAAAAATAATCGGGGATTTTTAGCTCCACGAAGTTTTACCGGCTTATCCCTTGGGTTCTTCACATACCTATCCACAGAAAAAGTGAATAAAACCGCCGTGGAATCGCATCACATGTTTATAACTTTGCCATTATCTGTGAGTTATCCCAATGTTATCCGGCTGGTTGCGTGGCAAAGCAGTGGTTTACCGCCTGTAGCTTGTGTGAAACAATCAGGTTATCTATACGAATTTATGCTTATCGAGGTAGTCCGGTGATCGATGATGATGGCTACCGCCCGAATGTTGGTATCGTAATCTGTAATCGTCAGGGGCAGGTCTTATGGGCCCGCCGTTACGGTCAGCACTCCTGGCAGTTTCCCCAAGGGGGAATAAACCCTGGCGAAACGCCTGAGCAAGCCATGTACCGTGAGCTGTTCGAAGAGGTGGGGTTGAGCAAAAAGGATGTGCGTATTCTGGCCTCAACCCGCAACTGGTTGCGCTATAAATTGCCAAAACGTTTGGTGCGTTGGGACACAAAGCCGGTTTGTATCGGCCAAAAGCAGAAATGGTTTCTGTTGCAACTGATGTGCAACGACGCGGATATCAATATGCAGCGCAGCAGCACGCCAGAGTTTGACGGTTGGCGCTGGGTGAGCTTCTGGTATCCGGTGCGCCAGGTGGTGTCGTTTAAACGCGACGTGTATCGCCGGGTTATGAAAGAATTTGCCGTGACCGTGATGCCAATGCAGGAACAGGCGGCGCAGCGGCAGGCTCCCGTTTATCGCCGAAAGAGAGGTTAAGTCAGCAGACTATGCTCACGCGCTTGCGAGAAATTGTTGAGAAAGTGGCCGCGGCGGCCAATCTGACAGACGCGCTGGATCTTTTGGTCAATGAAACCTGTCTGGCGATGGATACCGAAGTCTGCTCCATTTATCTGGCAGACAACGATCGCCGTTGCTACTACCTGATGGCAACGCGTGGGCTGAAAAAGCCGCGTGGGCGCACCATCGCACTGGCTTTCGATGAAGGCGTGGTCGGGTTGGTTGGGCGCAAGGCGGAGCCGATCAACCTGGCGGATGCACAAAGCCACCCCAGCTTCAAATACGTCCCACAGGTGAAAGAGGACAAGTTTCGATCCTTCCTCGGTGTACCGATTATCCACCGCCGGCAACTGCTCGGCGTGCTGGTGGTGCAGCAGCGGGAACTGCGCCAGTTCGACGAGAGTGAAGAGTCGTTTCTGGTGACACTGGCCACGCAGATGGCCGGGATCCTCTCCCAATCACAGCTTAACGCTATTTTTGGCCAGTATCGCCAGACGCGTATCCGCGCGCTGGCGGCTTCCCCAGGGGTGGCCGTTGCCGAAGGTTGGCTGGACAGCAGCCAACCTTCGCTCGATCAGGTCTACAAAGCCTCAACGCTGGATATGGTCAGTGAGCGTGAGCGCTTGATGCAGGCTTTGGAAGAAGCCGGTGCGGAGTTCCGCCGTTTCAGCAAGCGCTTCTCTGCCAGTTCGCAGAAAGAGAGCGCGGCGATTTTCGATCTCTATTCCCACCTGCTGAACGATGCCCGTCTCAAACGCGAGCTGTTTGCCGAAATTGACGCCGGTTCGGTGGCCGAATGGGCGGTAAAACAGGTGATCGAAGCCTTTGCCGCGCAGTTCGCCACCTTGCAGGATACCTATATGCGTGAGCGCGCCAGCGATCTGCGTGCGCTCGGTCAACGCCTGTTATTCCACCTCGACGATACCACCCAGGGCACAACCCAGTGGCCAGCACGCTTTGTGCTGGTGACCGATGAACTGACCGCGACGCTGTTGGCAGAAGTGCCACCGGATCGTCTGGCGGGCGTGGTGGTGCGCGATGGTGCTGCCAACTCCCATGCGGCGATCCTGGTGCGGGCCATGGGCGTGCCGACGGTGATGGGCGCGGATATCCAACCGGCGCTGCTGGCCCAGCGGATGCTGATTGTTGATGGCTATCGTGGCGAGTTGCTGGTGGATCCTGAACCGGTGTTGGTGCAGGAATATCAGCGCCTGATCAGTGAGGAACAGGAACTCAGCAAGCTGGCGGAAGACGACGTTGAACAACCCGCACAACTGAAAACCGGTGAGCGGATCCAGGTGATGCTGAACGCTGGCCTCAGCCCGGAACATGAGCAACTGCTCGGTGGGCGCGTGGATGGCGTTGGTCTGTACCGTACTGAGATCCCGTTCATGCTACAAAGCGGTTTCCCATCGGAAGAAGAGCAGGTGTCGCAGTATCAAGGCATGTTGCAGCTCTACCCGAACAAACCGGTCACGCTGCGCACGCTGGATATCGGTTCAGATAAACAGTTGCCTTACATGCCCATCAGCGAAGAGAACCCGTGCCTGGGTTGGCGCGGTATCCGCGTTACCCTGGATCAGCCGGAAATTTTCCTGGTTCAGGTACGTGCCATGCTGCGTGCCAATGCCAGCACTGGCAATCTGGGGATTTTGCTGCCGATGATCACCAGCCTGGAAGAGATCGACGAGGCAAAACGCCTGATCGATCGCGCCGGGCGTGAAGTAGAAGAAGTATTGGGGTATGACCTTCCCAAACCCAGGATCGGCGTGATGCTGGAAGTGCCGTCAATGATTTTCCTGATCCCTTATCTGGCCGGGCGCGTTGATTTTATCTCGGTAGGCACCAACGATCTGACTCAGTATCTGCTGGCGGTAGACCGTAATAACACCCGCGTGGCGTTACTCTACGATAGCCTGCATCCTGCCATGTTGAAGGTGTTGAAGCTGATCATTACTCAAGGCACCGCCGCCGGGCTGCAAGTCAGCCTGTGTGGTGAACTGGCGGGCGACCCAATGGGGGCTCTGCTGTTGGTGGGGATGGGATACCGCAATCTGAGTATGAACGGGCGCAGCGTGGCGCGTATCAAATACCTGCTGCGCAATATTGAGCTATCCGATGCAGAAGGGTTGGCTCAGCGCGTGCTGAGCGCCCAAATGACCACCGAAGTGCGCCATCAGGTGGCGGCGTTTATGGAGCGGCGCGGCATGGGCGGGCTGATTCGCGGTGGCCGTTGAGTGGTGACTTTTTTACAGAACTTTTCCCTGTAGCCAAGCCCGAACGCCGTTAAGCCTATGTTATGATGCGCAGCTTGGCTGCAATTCGAAGTCTATCGGGAAAGCCCCGATACCGCGTTTGGCACCTGCCGCCCCCAAATGGGGAAAAATAATAGACATGTTGTGGTGATAGATGAGCACTAGCTATCTGGCGTTTCCTGAATTTGATCCGGTGATTTTCTCTCTCGGCCCGGTCTCCTTGCACTGGTACGGCCTGATGTATCTGGTCGGTTTTATTTTTGCCATGTGGCTGGCGTCACGCCGTGCCAACAAGCCAGGCAGCGGCTGGACCAAAGACGAAGCGGAAAATATGCTGTACGCCGGTTTTCTGGGCGTATTTATTGGTGGCCGCGTAGGTTACGTGCTGTTCTATAACCTGCCGCTGTTCCTGGATAACCCACTCTATTTATTCAAGGTCTGGGATGGTGGGATGTCATTCCACGGTGGCCTGCTGGGGGTGATCCTGGTGATGCTGTGGTTCGCTCACCGCACGAAACGCACCTTCTTCCAGGTCTCTGATTTTATTGCACCGCTGATCCCGTTTGGCCTGGGCGCTGGCCGTTTAGGCAACTTCATCAACGGCGAGCTTTGGGGGCGAGTTACCACCAATACGCCTTGGGCCATGCTGTTCCCTGGTTCCCGCTCCGAAGACATCGCCATCGCCGCCGCCGATCCGAGTTTGTTACCGATACTGAACCAGTACGGTGTGCTGCCGCGCCATCCGTCGCAACTGTATGAAATGGTGTTGGAAGGTGTGGTGCTGTTTATCATTCTGAACCTGTTTATCCGCAAGCCGCGCCCGATGGGGGCCGTTTCTGGCCTGTTCCTGATTGGCTATGGCGTATTCCGTATTATCGTCGAGGCGTTCCGCCAGCCGGATGCCCAGCTTGGCCTGTTTGACGGCGTTGTCAGCATGGGGCAAATCCTGTCCGTGCCGATGGTCGTGGCCGGTATCATTGTGATGATCTGGGCGTATCGTCGTCGCCCGCAGCAACAACTGCCGTGAGGAAAAATGAAACAGTATCTGGATTTGATGAACAAAGTGCTCACCGAGGGCACACCTAAAGCCGATCGTACCGGCACTGGCACGTTGTCGATTTTCGGCCACCAGATGCGTTTCAACCTGCAAGAAGGCTTCCCGCTGGTGACCACCAAAAAATGTCACCTGCGGTCGATTATTCATGAACTGCTGTGGTTCCTGAACGGCGAGACCAACGTGGCTTATCTGCGCGAAAATAAGGTCACGATCTGGGACGAGTGGGCCGATGAGAATGGCGATCTCGGCCCGGTTTACGGCAAGCAATGGCGTGCCTGGGGCGCGGCGGATGGCCGCCAGATCGATCAGCTCAGCAATGTGTTGCAGCAGTTGAAACAGGATCCGAACTCACGGCGCATCATCGTTTCTGCATGGAACGTCGGTGAACTGGACCAGATGGCGTTGGCTCCTTGCCATGCTTTCTTTCAATTCTACGTGGCAGACGGCAAGCTCTCTTGCCAGCTGTATCAGCGTTCTTGTGATGTGTTCCTGGGCCTGCCGTTCAACATTGCCAGCTATGCGCTGTTGGTGCATATGATGGCACAGCAGTGCGATCTCGAAGTGGGTGACTTTGTCTGGACCGGTGGTGACACTCATCTTTACAGCAATCACATGGATCAGACCCAACTGCAATTGACGCGTGAGCCGCGCGCATTGCCGAAGCTGGTGATTAAACGTAAGCCAGAGTCACTGTTTGACTATCGTTTCGAAGACTTCGAGATTGAAGGTTATGACCCGCATCCGGCAATTAAGGCACCAGTTGCCATCTAATATCCTTTGATAGCTAAAAGGGCTCAGTTGATTGATAACTGTGCCCTTATTCTTTGTATCACTCCCTCCTTACTTCGCCAGCAATGCGAAGCCGCGCGCGTTTTTCGCGGTTTTCTTGTTGAGCGCATAAAAACTTTGCGTGGCATTTTCCAGCCTGAGTAAACGCTTGTGCAGCCGACAATCCGGCGCATTACACTCGCCTGATGAACAGATATCCATACCGCTATGGCCACCGCCAGCAGGGCCTGTCGCTGATTGAACTGCTGGTGGTGATGCTGCTGGCTGGCATGTTGACCTCTTGGGGCGTCAGCCAGTGGCATCTTTATCAACAGGCACTGCGGCTGGAACAGACGGCCCAGCAACTGCTGGCTTTCCTGACGCGCCTGCAGGCTGATGCCAACTGGCGTAATCGCAATGCTTTGCTGTGGTTCAAGCAGGGTGAGCCTTGGTGTATCGGCAGCGAAACCGTAGCGACTCGTTGCAACCCTGCGGTTGGCTGGGTGTTTACTCCGATCCATCTTGATGTGCAATTACAGGATTTCACCCAAAAAGAGATGGGTTTTTATGGGTTGCGTAACAATGCTCAGGCTGGGCATATCCTGCTGGCTAACGGTGCAGGCCGCATACGCCTGGTGCTGTCTGCCAAAGGGCGTTTGCGTTTGTGCAGTGAAGACACGGTGATTCGAGGCGTTGCTCTATGCCAGCCTTAGAACAAGGATTTACCTTGCCCGAAGTGATATTGGCGATGACGTTTGGCAGCCTGATTGCGTTGGGCGCGGCCAAGACTTTGCCGGTCCTGCGCCAGCAAACTACCGATGTGGGCCGCTATTACCGTTTGGAACAGGTACTACGTCAGTTGGCTTTCGGTATTGAGAAAGACCTGCGCCGTGCCGGATTTTGCGCCGGGGAGTGCCAAGGGCAGGCGTTATTGATCGGCAATGCCGAAGGTGAAGTTCCAGGCAGCTGTGTGATTGTCGCCTATGACCTTAATCGTAATGGTCAGTGGGAAAATGCGGGTGATGTGGAGTATTTCGGTTATCGCCTGCGAGCAGGAACCCTGGAAGGGCAGCGTGGCGTGACTCAATGCCGTGGCAACGGTTGGGAACGTCTGCACGATCCGGAAGAGATACACATTAACGCCTTCTCTGTCAGCGAAATGGTAGGGAATGGCGGCAAGTCTCTGGTGCTGTTCAGCCTTGGAGGGCGTTCAACGGTGCGGGAAAATATTCAGCAGCGCCTGGAATGGATTGTCAGTATGGAGGCTCTCTGAACATGCAGGCACAACAGGGTGGCAGCACGCTGGCGGCGGTAATGCTGTTGCTGGTGATGGGATTGATGCTGCTCAATGCCCAGCAGCGGCAACTGGACAGTGCCCTGTTGTTGGCGGTCGATCAGCAGCGTTATCTGCGCGCCTACAACCAGGCAGTTTCCGCCTTGAACTGGGGGCTGGTGCAGCAGTGGCCGCGCGAGCAACTGACCGCAACCCGATGGCATTGCCGGCCGTTACCTACCGATGCTCTGCAAGCCTGTGTCCGCCGTTCTTCTCGTATCGGTATCGTGGTGGTGCGCGGAGCGGGGGTGATTGCCAATGCTGAACCGCTGTGGTTATACCAACTGGCCAGTGAAACCAATACGGTGGGTGATGTTGCGCTACAAGCGGAGAAAGGCGGCTGGCTGGATTTTTGCCCCGAGAAGAAAGAGAGTGATTGTGCCGACTAAACGCACCAACGTGCATTATCAGCAGGGATTCAGCCTGCCTGAAGTCTTGATCGCGGCATTGTTATTCGCGGTCTCGCTGCTGGGGCTGTTACAATATCATCAGGTTTTGTTGCAGGCTTTTCAGCGGCAATGGCAATACCAGCAGGCCTGGTCGTTGGCGCATCACCAATTGGAAATGTTTAACGCCGGGACGATCACGCAGGATAACACTTTACCGTTACCTCTCAACTGGCAGCGCGAAGTGGAAACCCGAACGGCGGAAGCGCCTTGCCTGCGGCGAACGGTAAAAATACAAACACCACTGCGGCAGCAGGTTGAACTCAGCCGGTGGTATTGCGTCGGGCAGTAATCAGTCTGAAATACCGGCTGGTATTTCAGACTGCTGACAAAGCCAGATATTAGGGAGAGCGTGCCGAAGGGGTCGTAGCGGCGTAAGCCGCCGGAGCGCCCCTCGGTGCGCTAGGCCCGAGTATCTCGGGCTAAAAAACCACTTTGTCATCAACCTCAAATACCGGCTGGGTATTTATTCGGTTTAAAGGAGCAGCATGTTTAGGGTCTATCACTCCAATCAGTTGGATTTACTGAAAACGCTGACCAGTACGTTGATAACCAGAGAACCCTTGGCCGATCCTTTTCAGCAGGAAGTGGTATTGGTACAAAGCCCCGGTATGGCGCAGTGGCTGCAAATGCAATTGGCAGAGCAATTGGGGATCGCCGCAAATATCGCTTTTCCGCTGCCTGCCACCTTTATCTGGGATATGTTCACTAAGGTCTTGCCAGGGATCCCAAAAGAGAGCGCCTTCAGCAAAGATGCCATGACCTGGAAGCTGATGTGGCTGTTGCCTGAGATGTTGATGCAACCTGAGTTTGCACCGCTGCAACATTACCTTACCGACGACGGCGACAAGCGCAAGATCCACCAGCTTGCCGGTAGAGTGGCGGATCTGTTTGACCAATATCTGGTTTATCGCCCGCAGTGGCTGGAAAGCTGGCAGCGCCAGGAGCTGATTGACGGGTTGGTGGAGGCTCAACCATGGCAGGCTGCCCTGTGGCGCAGGCTGGTTGAGTATACGGATGAGCTGGGGCAAGAGAAATGGCACCGTGCCAATTTATATCGCCGCTTTATCAGCGACTTGGAAAGCACCGATCAATGCCCGGCCGGTTTACCACCCCGCGTGTTTATCTGTGGTATTTCAGCTCTGCCACCGGTCTATCTGGAAGCGCTACAGGCACTCGGCAAGCATATTGATATCCACCTGATGTTTACCAACCCCTGCCGTTATTACTGGGGGGATATTCAGGACTATGCGTTTCTTGCCCGCCTGCAAAGCCGCAAACGTCGTCACTACCATCAGGCGCGGGAACAAGGGTTATTTCGCCTACCTGAGCAGGCCGCGCAGTTGTTTGATGCCGAGGGTGAACAGCAACTGAGTAACCCGCTGCTTGCTTCATGGGGAAAACTGGGGCGTGACCATCTGTATTTGCTTTCACAGATGGATGCAGTTCAGGAAATCGATGCCTTTGTCGATATTCCTCCGGACGGTTTGCTGCATGCCATTCAGCACGACATGCTGGAGCTGGAAGATCACTCGGTGATCGGTACCACGCTGGAAACGTTTGAGCACAGTGGCAATAAACGGCTACTGGATCCGCAGGATCGCTCTCTCAGCCTGCATGCCTGCCACAGCCCGCAGCGTGAAGTTGAAGTGCTGCACGATCAACTGCTGGCGATGCTGGCCGAAGATCCTCTGCTGACAGCGCGCGATATCATCGTGATGGTGGCAGATATTGACAGCTATACCCCCTATATCCAGGCGGTTTTCGGCAATGCGTCTGCTGAGCGCTACCTGCCGTTTGCCATCTCTGACCGCAAGGCTAGCCAGGCACATCCTGCTTTACAGGCGTTTATCTCACTGCTTGATTTACCACAGAGTCGTTTTACCTCAGAGCAGGTATTAGCACTGTTGGAGGTGCCAGCGTTGGCCGCCCGTTTTTCCATACAGGAAGAGGGCTTACGCTTGCTGCGCCATTGGACGGGTGAAGCGGGCGTGCGATGGGGGCTGGACGATGACAACGTGCGTGAATTGGCATTGCCGGCAACCGGTCAGCACACTTGGCGGTTTGGCATTACCCGTATGTTGCTGGGATATGCGATGGACAGTAATGCGGGTGATTGGCAGGGGGTATTGCCGTATGACGAATCAAGCGGATTGGTGGCAGAGCTGGCCGGGCAACTGGCCGATCTACTGTCTCAGCTCAGCGACTGGCGGAAGATCCTGAGTGAGGAGCGATCGCTCGCCGAATGGCTACCATTGTGCCGTCGCTTGCTTGATAGCTTCTTTAAGACGGACAGTGAAACGGAAGAAGCATTAGCGCTGATTGAACGGGACTGGTTGAAGATCATCGAGTATGGGTTATCGGCTCGCTACCCCGATACCGTGCCGCTGACGCTGCTGCGCAATGAATTGGCGGCTCGGCTCGATCAGCAACGTATCAGCCAGCGTTTTCTGGCTGGCCAGATCAACTTCTGTACCTTGATGCCGATGCGTTCCATTCCGTTTAAGGTGGTCTGCCTGCTGGGGATGAACGATGGAGTTTATCCACGTACTTTACCGCCGTTAGGTTTTGACCTGATGGCTCAACAGGTCAAACGTGGCGATCGCAGCCGCCGTGATGATGACCGATATCTGTTCCTGGAGGCGCTCCTCTCGGCCCAACAGCGGCTCTATATCAGCTTTATTGGCCGCTCGATTCAGGATAATAGCGAGCGCTATCCGTCGGTGCTGGTTACTGAACTGCTGGAGTACCTGGAGCAGAGCTATTGTTTACCGGGTGATGAGGCCTGTAATGCAGACGTCAGTGCGCATCGGGTAGGCAAACATTTACTTAAGTGGCATCCCCGCATGCCGTTTGCTGCCGAAAACTTCCTGCCGGGGAGTGAAGCACAAAGCTATGCCGCAGAGTGGCTGCCAGCGGCAGATGGCCGTGGGGCTGCCTATCCGGCGTTTAATCAACCATTGCTGGTTGAAGAAAAAACACAAATTTCGCTGGATGAGTTGCTGCGCTTCTATCGCCATCCAATACGGGCGTTTTTTCAATTGCGTCTCGGCGTCAATTTCATTCTGGAAGAGACCGAACTACCGGAAGAAGAACCTTTTATTCTGGATAACCTCAGCCGCTATCAATTCAACAGCCAATTGCTGAATACCTTGATAGAGCAAGAAGATACAGAGCGGTTATTCCAGCGGGTGCGTGCGTCCGGTGGTTTACCCTATGGGGCATTTGGTGAGATCTACTGGCAAACTCAGCAGGAAGAGATGAGCGAGCTGGCTGAACGGGTACGCAATGAGCGGCAGGAAAACAGCAGCCTGGAGTTGGATATTGACGTTGCGGGCATACGTATCAGCGGTTGGCTGCATCAAGTCCAACAGGATGGCCTGCTGCGTTGGCGGCCAGCCACGCTTTCGGCGGTAGATGGCATTCTGCTTTGGCTGGAACACCTGGTGTATTGCTGTGCCGGTGGCACGGGAACCAGCCGCATGTTCGGGCGCAAGAATTCCATCTGGCGTTTTGCGGCACTCTCCGTCGTGGAAGCCCACGACCAGTTGGCCGAACTGGTTGCTGGTTATCAGCGTGGGTTGTCACAGCCCTTGATGTTGTTAAACAAAAGCGGTTGGGCGTGGTTGAGCCAGTGCTATCAGGCGGAAACGCAGCAGATTGACTGGGCTGAAGAGGTACAAGTCAAGGCGCGCGCCAAGCTGCTGCAAACCTGGCAGGGGGATCAACGGATACCGGGGGAAGGGGAAGATCCCTATATCCAGCGCGTTTTCCGGCAAATGGACAACGCCTATCTTGAGCAAATTCTTGGTGAAACCGAACGTTACCTGCTGCCAGTGGCACGTAATAACCTTGGATAATAATCCTTAGGTGGTACTGACTGGTGGGAGATGATAAAAAATAGCTAGATTTATATTCAACCATTGAGGTTGTCTCCGGTCTTACATGGCGTACAGACATGAGATGCGTTGCCTTTCAAGCGGTGTAACTTGAAGTCTTTTTATTTTTTTCGTTTTGTAGAGTGCCGTTAACGTCAGGGAATCGGCGTAGCGGCAAGATAATAGGGGTTTATTTTGGATATGCGCAGACAGTTGCTCCGCATTACTGGGCTGGTGTTGTTAGTTATGTTTTGGGTGCCGTTAAGCTGGTCTGCACAAGGATGGCAACCACTGGCGGAGAAGATCCACAAAAGCGATCACGATCCGCGCCATTATCAGGCAATCAAATTGGCGAACGGGATGACGGTGCTGCTGGTTTCCGACGCACAGGCACCGAAATCACTGGCTGCGCTGGCGTTGCCGGTCGGGTCGCTGGAAAACCCAGCCAGTCAGCTCGGATTAGCCCATTACCTGGAACACATGGTCTTGATGGGATCCAAGCGCTATCCAGAAGCAGAAAACCTCGCTGAATTCCTGAAAAAACATGGCGGCAGCCATAACGCGAGTACCGCCTCTTACCGTACCGCTTTTTATCTGGAAGTGGAAAATAACGCGCTGGAAGCGGCGGTGGATCGTATGGCCGATGCCATTGCAGAACCGCTGTTGGATCCAGGCAATGCCGATCGTGAACGCAATGCGGTAAATGCCGAACTGACTATGGCCCGTTCTCGTGACGGTATGCGCATGGCTCAGGTCAGGGCCGAAACGCTTAACCCTGAACACCCCAGTGCCCGTTTTGCCGGTGGTAACCTTGAAACACTGAAGGATAAACCGGGTAGCAAATTGCACGATGAACTGACCGGGTTTTACCAGCGTTACTATTCTGCCAATCTGATGATGGGGGTTTTATACAGCAACCAGTCACTGACGAACATGGCGGAACTGGCGGCCAAAACCTTTGGACGTATACCAAACCGTGAGGCGAAAGTGCCGCCAATCACTGTTCCTAGTGTGACCGCTGAGCAGCAGGGCATCATCATTCATTACGTGCCAGCGCAACCGAGCAAACAACTGAAAGTTGAGTTCCGCATCGACAATAACAGCGCGGAGTTTCGCAGCAAAACCGATACCTATATCAGCTACCTGATCGGTAACCGCAGCAAGAATACGCTCTCCGACTGGCTGCAAAAGCAAGGGTTGGCTGATGCCATCAATGCCGGTGCCGATCCTATGGTGGATCGCAACGGAGGTATTTTCTCGATCAACGTTTCACTGACCGACAAAGGCCTGATGGAGCGTGACAAGGTGGTTGCGGCCATCTTCAGTTATTTGAACATGTTGCGCAGTGAAGGGATCAAACAAAGTTATTTTGATGAGATTGCCGACGTCCTGAATCTGGACTTCCGCTATCCGTCGATTACCCGCAATATGGATTATATCGAATGGCTGGTAGACACCATGCTGCGTGTACCGATCGAGCACACGCTGGATGCCCCCTATCTGGCAGACCGCTTCGATCCGCAAGCCATTACAGAACGTTTGAACCAGATGACACCACAGAATGCGCGCATCTGGTTTATCAGCCCGGATGAACCGCATAACAAAACGGCTTACTTCGTTGAAGCCCCTTATCAGGTCGACAAAATTACGCCCGAGCGATTCGAGAAGTGGCAGCAGTTGGGCAAAGGGATTGTGCTTTCTCTGCCGGGGCTGAACCCTTATATCCCTGATGATTTTACCCTGAACACGCCGCCGCACGAGTTTACCAAACCAGAAATGGTGGTGAACCAGCCGGGTCTGCGGGTGTTGTATATGCCGAGCCGTTATTTTGCCGATGAGCCTAAAGCCGATGTCACCGTGGCTTTACGCAATCCCAAGACCATGGATTCTGCACGCAATCAGGTGCTGTTTTCCCTGATGGATTATCTGGCCGGTCTTTCGCTCGATCAGTTGAGTTATCAGGCTTCCGTCGGCGGCTTGAGCTTCTCCACCTCACCAAACAATGGCCTGATGTTTAATGCCAGCGGTTTTACCCAGCGTTTACCACAGTTGCTGACTTCGCTTATTGAAGGGTATTCCAGCTTCACGCCAACCGACGAGCAACTAGCGCAGGCTAAATCCTGGTATCTGGAACAGTTAGATTCGGCAGAGAAGGGCAAAGCGTTTGAATTAGCAATCCAACCGGTGCAGATGCTTTCTCGGGTACCTTATACCGAGCGCAGTGAGCGCCGCGAAGTGCTGAAAACGCTGACGCTGAAAGATGTTCTGGCTTACCGTGACAGCTTAATGACCGAAGCCACGCCAGAACTGCTGGTGGTAGGCAACATGAGTAAGCAGCAGGTAGATACGCTGGCTTCCACGCTGAAACAGCACTTGGGTTGCACAGGAGTGACCTGGTGGCATGGTGAGAAAGTGGTGGTGGCCAAGAGTCAGTTCGCAAACCTACAGCGCCCAGGCAGCAGTACCGACTCGGCATTGGCGGCGGTGTATGTACCGACGGGTTACGATGAGGTGACCGGCATGGCCTACAGCTCTTTGCTGGGGCAGATTATCCAGCCCTGGTTCTACAGCCAGTTGCGTACCCAAGAGCAGCTCGGTTATGCCGTATTCGCCTTTGCCACGTCGGTCGGCCGCCAGTGGGGCGTCGGTTTCCTGTTGCAAAGCAACAGTAAGCAACCGGCTTATCTTTATCAGCGCTATCAGGATTTCTATCCTAAGACTGAGAAACGTTTGCGTGAGATGAGTGAGGCCGACTTCGCCCAGTATAAGCAGGCGATGATCAATGAACTGAAGCAGCGCCCACAAACCTTGGGTGAGGAGGCTGGCCGCTTCAGCAATGATTTTGATCGCGGTAACTTCGCTTTCGATACCCGCCAGAAACTGATTACCCAGCTTACGGCGATAACACCAGCCAAACTGGCGGATTATTTCCAGCAGGCAGTCATTCAGCCACAGGGGCTGGCCGTGTTGTCACAGGTGAGTGGCAGCAACCAGGGTAAAGCCGATTTTGCCGCACCGGGTGAAGGCTGGGTGACTTATCCCAATACTTCTGCGTTGCAGCAAACGTTGCCACGCCAGGTGGCGACGCCATGACCCCCGTTGTTCCTCAGAGGCTTGATGCACTGACGTTACCGCTGTTTGGCGAGCGGTTGATTGAAGCTTCGGCGGGAACCGGCAAAACCTTTACCATTGGCGCGCTCTATCTGCGTTTGCTGCTTGGCTTGGGCCAGGCAGCGGCCTTTCATCGTCCTCTGACGGTAGAGGAAATTCTGGTAGTCACCTTTACCGAGGCGGCTACCGAGGAATTACGCGGCCGTATTCGTAGCAATATTCACGCATTGCGGATTGCCTGCGTGCGCGGGCGAAGTGAAGATCCACTGTTTTCTTTACTGATGGCAGAAATTGGCGATCTGCCTGATGCGGCGGCGCAACTGCTGGCGGCAGAACGGCAGATGGACGAAGCGGCGATCTACACCATCCACGGTTTCTGTCAGCGAATGCTCACTCATAATGCGTTCGAATCCGGCATCCTGTTTGAACAAACGCTGATACAGGATGAGTTGCCGCTGCGGCGTCAGGCCTGTGCAGACTTCTGGCGGCGTCATTGCTACCCCTTGCCGTTGAACGTGGCAAGGGCGGTAAGCCAGGAGTGGAGCGGTCCGGAGGCGCTGTTGAGCGATCTTGCCGGTTATTTGCAGGGTGAAGCGCCAGCATTGCGCCAGCCACCGAAAGATGACGAAACGGTACTGATGCGCCATGAGCAGATCGTTGCGCGTATTGATGCCATTAAAACGCAGTGGCGGGCCAATGCCGGGGAACTGGAGGCATTAATCAGCCAGTCAGGCGTTGATAAGCGCAGCTACAGCAGCAAACATTTGCCTAATTGGTTGAATAAGGTCGGCGAATGGGCTGGGCAGCAAACGCAGGATTATCAACTGCCGAAAGAGTTGGATAAATTCCGCCAGTCGATATTGCTGGAGAAAACCAAAAAAGGAGAAGCACCGCGCCATGGGCTATTTGTGGCGATTGATGAGCTGTTCGCTGAACCCTTAACGCTGCGCGATCTGATCATGGCCCGCGCATTGAGCGAGATCCGCACTTCCATCGCGCAAGAGAAGCGCCAGCGTGCTGAACTGGGGTTTGATGACCTGCTCAGCAAGCTGGATGCGGCTTTGCAAAGTGCCGGTAGCGAACAGCTGGCTCAGGCGATTCGCCAGCGTTATCCGGTGGCGATGATCGATGAGTTTCAGGATACCGACCCTCAGCAATACCGTATCTTCCAAAAACTTTATATTGGCCAGCCAGACTGCGGTTTGTTGCTGATTGGCGATCCCAAACAGGCCATTTACGCTTTCCGCGGTGCGGATATTTTCACCTATATGCGCGCTCGTTCAGATGTGAGCGCCCACTATACGCTCGAGACCAACTGGCGTTCATCGCCAGCGATGGTGGGCAGCGTGAATCGGCTGTTTGCCCAGGTGGAAAACCCGTTTCTGTTCAGCCAGATCCCATTCATTGACGTTGCTGCGGCGCAGAAGAATCAGGGGCTGGTGTTTGAGTGGCAAAACAAGCCGCAACCGGCGATGCAGTTTTGGTTGCAGCAAGGGGACGGCGTTGGAGTAAGTGATTACCAACAATTGATGGCCCGCTGGTGCGCTGCGCAAATCCGGGATTGGCTCAGCGCCGGGCAGGCAGGTGAAGCCTGGCTGGTGAATGGTGATAAACGCCGTAGCGTGCAGGCGTCGGATATTACCATTCTGGTGCGCAGCCGTGCCGAGGCGGCGCTGGTGCGTGATGCACTCAGTGCGCTGGCGATCCCCTCGGTCTACCTTTCCAATCGCGACAGCGTATTTGATACGCCGGAAGCTAAAGACCTGCTGTGGTTATTGCAGGCGGTGCTGGCACCGGAACAGGAGCGTACTTTACGTAGCGCAATGGCGACCGGGTTGCTCGGGCTGGATGTAACTGCGCTGGATTGCCTGAATCAGAATGAACAGGCCTGGGATGCGTTGGTTAACGAGTTTGATGCCTATCGCACCCACTGGCAGCGGCGTGGCGTCTTACCAATGCTGCGTGAGGTGATGGCCCAGCGGCATCTGGCTGAAAACTTGCTGGCCAGCCCCGGCGGTGAGCGCCGTTTGACGGATGTGATGCATCTAGGGGAACTGTTGCAGGAGGCTACGGCACAGTTGGACAGCGAACATGCGTTGGTGCGTTGGCTGGCACAGCAGATCGCTCAACCGAATCGCCAGTCGGATAATCAGCAGCTGCGCTTGGAAAGCGATCGCCATCTGGTACAGGTGATTACCATCCACAAATCCAAAGGGTTGGAGTTCGATCTGGTGTGGTTGCCCTTTGTCGGTAACTTCCGCCAACAGCAGCAGGTGCTGTATCACGATCGCAAGACTTTCCAAGCGCTGCTGGATCTCAATGCCAATGAAGAAAGCATCGCCTGGGCCGAAGAAGAACGGCTGGCAGAAGATTTACGCCTGCTGTATGTGGCGCTAACCCGCTCGGTATACCACTGTAGTATCGGCATCGCGCCGCTGTTTCTGGGCACGCGTAAAAAACAGGGGGAGACTGATTTGCACCGCAGTGCGCTGGGGTATCTGGTGCAGGCGGGGCAGGCCGGTGATGCCGCCTATCTGAAAGAGAGCCTGCAAAAGCTGGCCACTGGCGGTATTAAACTCGCGCTGGTGGATGCGCCCGATGAACACCCTTGGCAGCCTCAAACAACCGCCGCGGCCGAATTGGCGGCAAAACACTTTTCGCGGCGGATGCAGGATTTCTGGCGCGTGACCAGTTATACCGGCCTTCAGCAACACGGTACGGCAGGAATGCAAGAGTTGTTGCCGCGATTGGACGTCGATGCCGCCGGGGAGTACGTGGCAGATAAAGCACCAGAACTGACTCCGCATACCTTCCCGCGTGGCGCAGCGCCGGGGACCTTCCTGCATAGCCTGTTTGAAACCCTGGATTTCACGCAGCCGCTTGATGAAAAAACATTGTTAGAACAGTTGCAGAAGCAGGGTTTTGAAGAACATTGGCTGCCAGTACTGAAAGAGTGGATGCAGGTGTTGCTGAATACGCCGCTCAATGACAGCGGCGTGGCTCTCTCTGCTCTGAAGCCGCAATTCAAGCAGGCGGAAATGCAGTTCTATTTGCCGATCAACGGGTTGTTGCAGGCTCGCGAACTTGACCAATTGGTGAAGCGCTACGATCCGCTTTCTGTGCATTGCCCTGAGCTGAATTTCCAGCAGGTGCAAGGCATGTTGAAAGGCTTTATCGACCTGGTGTTTTGTTGGCAAGGTAAATACTACCTGCTGGATTACAAATCCAACTGGCTGGGTGAAGACAGCAGTGCTTACACCCAGCAGGCTATGGAACGGGCAATGGCGGAGCATCGCTACGATCTGCAATATCAGCTTTATACCCTAGCGTTGCACCGTTATCTGGGGCATCGCTTGGCGGATTATGATTACAACCATCATTTTGGCGGAGTGATTTATCTGTTTTTACGCGGCGTGGATGCTGAACATCCGGGCAACGGGATTTTTGCCTGTCGGCCGGAGGAAGCGTTGGTGCAAGGGATGGATCGTCTGTTTAGCGGTGCAGCCATCAGCGCGGAGGATGGGCAATGATTGAGATCCTGAATCAGGCGTTGGTGTTGGGTGCATTGCGGCCGCTGGATGTGCATTTCGCCCAGATTGTCGCCGGTGATGACGAGCCAGAACTCCTGTTGGCCGCCGCCTGCTTGAGCGCAGAAGCGGGGGCTGGGCACGTCTGCCTGCTGTTGGATCAGTTGTTACCAGAAAACCTGTTCAATGGCCGCCAGCCAGAGCTGGCATTGGCCGCATGGCAGGCGGCGGGGCAACCGGATTTAGCCCGTTGGCAACAATGCCTGGTGGCTTCTGCCGCGGTAAGCGATGGTAATTCAGCCACGCCGCTGGTGTTACAGCAGCATCGATTGTATTTGCAGCGTATGTGGCAGAGTGAAGGCGAAGTCGCGGCCTTTATTAGCAGCGACAGGGTTTCGCAACCGGTTGAAGAGGCACAGCTTCGCGCGATCCTCGATCAACTGTTTGGTGAGGCGGCAGATGAGCCAGACTGGCAGAAGATCGCTGCCGCCGTGGCTGCCACTCGGCGCATCGCCGTGATCTCCGGCGGCCCAGGCACCGGTAAAACCACCACCGTGGCCAAATTGCTGGCCGCACTGGTGCAGCTTGGTGGTGATGAGCGCTTACGTATCCAGCTTGCGGCTCCCACCGGCAAAGCGGCAGCGCGGCTGACGGAATCGCTGGGCACTGCCAGCCGTCAGATCCCTCTCACACCGGAGCAGCGCGCGTTGTTCCCGGTGGAAGCTGCCACCATGCATCGTCTGCTGGGCGCGCAGCCCAACAGCCAGCGGATGCGTTACCACCGAGGCAATCCGCTGCATCTCGATGTGTTGGTGGTGGATGAGGCGTCAATGGTGGATTTACCGATGATGGCGCGGTTGATTGCCGCTTTGCCGCCTAAGGCGCGGGTGATATTTCTCGGCGATCGCGATCAGTTGGCTTCTGTGGAAGCGGGGGCGGTGTTGGGGGATATCTGCCGTTTTGCCGAGCAAGGCTACAGCGAGGACCGTGCAGCCCAACTGGAACGCTTGACGGGATATCCGTTACAGGGGCAACCCGCGGGGGCGGCAGTGCGTGACAGCCTGTGTCTGCTGCGTAAGAGCTATCGGTTCGATGCCAAATCCGGCATTGGTCAGTTGGCCTTGGCGGTGAATGCAGGGGATGGCAAACAGGCGATGGCGGCGCTGAATGGCCGCTATGGTGACGTAGCTAGTTATCCGCTGGCAGAAACCGAGGATTATCAGCAACTGCTGGATGCGTGCGTTGAGGGGTATCGTGATTATCTCAGGCAGGTGGCCGAAGGTGCTGATGCCACCACGATACTGGAAGTCTTTGCTCGTTTTCAGGTGCTGTGTGCTTTGCGCGAAGGGCCGTTTGGCGTTGCCGGGTTGAATGAACGCATTGAAAGCGGGTTACAGCGTGCGGGTCTGATCCGCCGCAATCCTGGCCCGGCGGGGCGTTGGTATTTGGGGCGACCGGTGATGATTGGCCGTAACGACAGCGCACTGGGGTTATTCAACGGCGATATTGGCATTGCTTTGCCTGGCGCTGAGGGCGATCTGCGGGTGCATTTCCAGTTACCGGATGGCAGCATTAAGTCGGTGCAGCCGAGCCGTTTACCGGCGCATGAAACCGCTTATGCGATGACGGTGCATAAATCGCAGGGGTCGGAGTTTGAGCATACGGTATTGGTGTTGCCGAATCATTTTCTGCCGGTGTTGACCCGTGAGCTGGTGTATACCGCCATTACCCGTGCACGTAAGCAGCTTTCGCTTTACGCCACGGATAAGGTTTTGCTGAGCGCCATCCGCACGCCAACTCAACGCCGCAGCGGGTTGGCAGAACGGTTGCAGGCAGGGGAATAGGCGCTGTGATACAGCGCCCGTAAACCCTTACAGATCGGCCAGCAGGATTTTTGAACGGCGCTGATAGTTGTACAACGCCTGCTTCTGCATTGGCAGAACGTCCACTTCCGCAGGCGTAAAGCCACGCTCCTGGAACCAGTGAATGCTGCGGGTGGTCAATACAAACAGCTTCTGCAAGCCCATCTGCCGCGCCTGGCTCTCTACCCTTTGCAACAGCATTTCGCCACGCGACGAACTGCGGTAATCCGGGTGGACTGCCACACAGGCCATCTCACCAATTTTCTCTTCCAGGAATGGATAGAGTGCCGCACAGGCGATCGTCAGGTTATCGCGCTCGATAATCGTGAACTTGTCGATCTCCATTTCCAGCTGTTCCCGCGAACGGCGCACCAGAATACCTTGCTGCTCCAGCGGGCGAATCAGCTCGAGTATGCCACCGATGTCGTTGATCGTCGCACGGCGTACCTGTTCTGCGCTCTCCATAACGATCTGAGTACCGATACCGTCGCGTGAGAACAGTTCCTGCACCAGCGCTCCGTCCTCCTGATAGCTGATCAGGTGGCTGCGGCGCACACCGCTGCGGCAGGCTTTGACCGCACCGCGCAGGAAACGCACGGTGCCGGAGTAGTAATCGCCGGTTGCTTCCAACTGCTCAATGCGCTTTTGCGCATCGTTGGGGAACAACTCGGGCGCGATCTGCCCCTCTGCGTTAGCCACCCCTTGCGATGAGCAGAAACCAATCATTTTTTCTGCCTTCAGTTTGATGGCCAACTGCGTGGCCACCTCTTCCGAAGTCAGATTGAAGCTCTCGCCGGTAACGGAAACTGCCACCGGGCCAATCAGCACAATTGCATTGCTGTCGAGCTGGCGATGGATGGCTTCTTCATCGATACGGCGGATACGGCCGCTGTGGCAATAGTCAACGCCGTCATCCACACCGAGCGGTTGGGCAATGATAAAGTTGCCGCTCACCACGTTGATGTGCGCCCCTTGCAGCGGCGTGTTGTTCAGGCTCATGGAGAGCCGTGCGGTGATATCCAGTTGCAGCAGGCCAGCAGCCTGTTTGACCAGTTCCAGCGCATGGGCATCGGTAACGCGGGTATGCTTGTGATAAATCGGTTCGTAATTGTGCTGCGCCAGATTACTGTCAATCTGCGGCCGTGCACCATACACCACCACCAGACGGATCCCCAGGCTGTGCAATAGCCCGATATCATTGACGATACTGGAGAAATTTTCATGCTCGATGGCTTCCCCACCCAGCATGATGACAAACGTCTTGCCACGGTGAGCATTAATATAGGGAACTGAGTGACGGAATCCTTGGACCAGCTCTGTGCTACGTTCCTTCACGGCAAAACCTCTTTTGCATATTTATACGGTATTTTTGTATTTTTATTCTTTTATTGCCCCGATGGCAAGCAGGAATTTGCGTGGAGATCTTGGTTAACTCAGTTATTTCATTAACAAATTGAAAAAACATAAAAAGATTTCCTAATGACAGCCACGAATGGATTGGTTAAAGTTTTTGCCATTCTCACTTTTGGGTGTTTTCTTAAATCTTTATCGCTGCTGGAGCCGCATGCCTAACTCTAACCACAATCCAGGCCGCCGTCGTTTGTTACAGGGGGTTGCCGCAACCTGGTTGCTGAGTGTGAGCCGCGTAGGTTTTGCCGCCGCTGCGAATGTGATTGCCGTTCGCGTCTGGCCTTCCTCGACCTACACCCGCGTGACGTTGGAATCCAGCGTGCCGCTGAAATACCAACAGTTCGCGCTTGCCAATCCTGACCGCATCGAGATCGACATCGAAGGTGTTCACCTCAATAGCGTGCTCAAAGGGCTGGCTGGGCAGGTGCGCAAGGAAGACCCTTACCTAAAGCAGGCGCGCGTCGGCCAGTTCGATAAAAACACCGTCAGGTTGGTGTTGGAGCTTAAGCAGAGCGTTAGCCCGAATATGTTTAATTTGTCGCCGGTGGCTGAATACCGCAATCGACTGGTGGTGGATCTCTATCCCACCAAGGGCGGCACCGGCGAAGAGTATGATCCGCTACTGGCATTGCTGGAAGATTACAACAAAGGGGATCTGGAGCGATCGTTACCGGCGGAAGCGCCGCAGGCTGGTAAGGCAGGGCGCGATCGGCCGATGGTGATCGTGCTGGATCCAGGGCACGGCGGTGAAGACCCTGGTGCAATCGGCAAAAATAAGACGCGTGAAAAAGATGTGGTGTTGCAGATTGCGCGCCGTCTTAGTGCGCTTATCAAGCGTGAGCCGAACATGAAAGTGTTTATGACGCGCAACGATGACGTGTTTATCCCGCTGAAGGTGCGCGTGGCGAAAGCCCGCAAGCAGCGCGCCGATCTGTTTGTCTCCATCCATGCCGATGCGTTTAGCAACCGCACGGCGCGCGGCTCTTCGGTTTTTGCCCTGTCGACCAAGGGCGCGACCAGCAATACCGCCAAATTTCTGGCGCAGACCCAGAACGCTTCCGATGAGATTGGTGGCGTAAGCAAGAGCGGTGACCGCTATCTGGATCATACGCTGTTTGATTTGCTGCAAACCGCCACCATCAATGACAGCCTTAAATTCGGCAAGGAAGTGCTCAGCCGAATGGGGAAAATTAATCCTTTGCACAAAAAAAGTGTCGATCAGGCCGGTTTTGCCGTGCTAAAGGCGCCGGACATCCCGTCAATCCTGGTTGAAACGGCGTTTATCAGTAACATTGAGGAAGAACGCAAACTGCGTACCAGCCATTTTCAGCAGCAGATCGCGGAGTCTATTCTGGCGGGGATTAAGGCTTACTTCGCCAACGGCGGGGCGCAGGCTCGTCACTAACCAGTAGGGGCAGGATGCCCGGTTAATGGCAAGTTTCACAAACTCCAGATACAAAAAAACACCTGTTAAGGTGCTTGTTCGTGGTTATCAAGATTGGTTGCGGAGGCCGGATTTGAACCGACGACCTTCGGGTTATGAGCCCGACGAGCTACCAGGCTGCTCCACCCCGCGTCCGTCTTGATACTGATATTATCGAACCAACTTTCATGTGATACCGCTGGTACAGTATCGGTTGGTTGCGGGGGCCGGATTTGAACCGACGACCTTCGGGTTATGAGCCCGACGAGCTACCAGGCTGCTCCACCCCGCGTCCGTATAATACCTGTTTTTCCATCGGATTCAACCTTTTATCTGATACTGCTGTTGCAGTATCGGTTGGTTGCGGAGGCCGGATTTGAACCGACGACCTTCGGGTTATGAGCCCGACGAGCTACCAGGCTGCTCCACCCCGCGTCCGATGGAAGCGCACTATACTCTCCATGCGTTTTGTTGCAACCCTTTTTGCAAATATTCCCCTCAAAGCCATCTGTATGCTGAATTAGTCCTCAGATTGGCTTTTTTTTCATCATAATCACTTCACCGGGAATTTTTGGCGGCAAAGATTCCTTTATTTATAGCCGTTTGTTATCGTTCGCCGATAGAACATATCAGCCTGAGAGAGCATGTAATGAAAGGACGTTGGGGCAAATACCTGCTGGGTGGATTAGTGATTGCCGTACTGGCAGGGTGTTCATCAAAACCGACCGACCACGGGCAGCAGTATAAAGACGGCCGTCTGGATCAGGCGCTGGAGTTGGTGAATCAGCCCAACACCAGAGGCGTTCCCGTTAACGCCCAAGACTACTCCGATCAATTGATGCAGATTAAGAATGCTTCGCCAGCTCTCTTTAGCCGCAACAACACGACTTACCAAGCGGTGCAAAGCTGGATGGCTTCCGGTGCGGATACTCGCCAACTGAGTCAGTTCGGCCTGAGCGCCTATCAGATGGAAGGCGTGGATAACTACGGTAACGTCCAGTTTACCGGTTATTACACTCCGGTTTTGCAGGCACGTTATACCCCGCAGGGTGAGTTCCGCTATCCGTTATATCGTATGCCGGCCAAAGGTAAACGCCGTTTGCCGGATCGCGCAGCCATTTACTCTGGCGCGCTCGATAGTCGTTACATCATCGCTTATACCAATTCGCTGATGGATAACTTTATGATGGAAGTCCAGGGCAGCGGTTATGTTGATTTCGGTAACGGCCAGCCGTTGGTGTTCTTTGGCTACAGCGGCAAGAATGGTCATGCCTATCGCAGTATCGGCAAGGTGTTGATCGATCGTGGTGAAGTCACCAAGGCTGATATGTCGATGCAGGCGATCCGCCAATGGGCGGAGAATCACAGCGAAGCAGAAGTGCGCGAACTGCTGGAGCAGAACCCTTCCTTTGTGTTCTTCCATCCGCAACATTTTGCTCCGGTGAAGGGCGCCAGTGCCGTACCGCTGGTGGCCAAAGCCTCAGTGGCATCCGATCGTTCGTTGATTCCGGCGGGAACCACGCTGCTGGCAGAAGTGCCGCTGCTGGACAACCGGGGCAAGTTCACGGGAAAATACGAAATGCGTCTGATGGTCGCCTTAGATGTGGGCGGTGCGATTAAAGGCCAGCACTTCGACATGTACCAGGGTATTGGTCCAGAAGCCGGTCATTCGGCGGGTTACTATAACCACTATGGCCGCGTGTGGGTGCTGAAAGGGGCCGATGGTGGTCTGTCGCAGTTCAGTGCTTACCAGCAGCAGTCTACCTCGGGCGGTTCCCAACTGGTCACCCGCTAAGGGCAAGGGACGCAGAATTTGACCCGCAGGGGCCGGATCTTCCGGCCCTTATCATTTGCAAGATTAAGGTAATAAAAGCGAGATGAGTACACCCTATTCAGAGGCCTATTTACAGCGTTTTGGCGGCACCGCGCGTTTGTACGGCCAGCCTGCGCTGGCGCTGTTTGCCCAGGCGCACGTGTGTGTGATCGGCATCGGCGGAGTAGGGTCGTGGGCGGCGGAGGCGCTGGCAAGAACCGGTATCGGTGCTATTACGTTGATCGACATGGATGATGTGTGCGTCACGAATACCAATCGTCAGATCCATGCGTTACGCCAGCATGTTGGCCAGTCCAAAACCGAGGTAATGGCGGAGCGTATTCTGGCGATTAACCCAGAATGCCAAGTGACCTGCGTAGATGATTTCATTACGCCGGACAATGTCGCTGAGCTGCTGAACCACAATTTCAGCTATGTGATTGATGCGATTGACAGCGTGCGGCCGAAAGCGGCGTTATTGGCCTACTGCCGCCGCTTTAAAATCCCGGTGGTGACTACCGGCGGGGCCGGTGGGCAGATCGATCCAACGCGGATTGAAGTAGCCGATCTGGCAAAGACCATTCAGGATCCGCTGGCGGCGAAACTGCGTGAAAGGCTGAAGAATGACTTCAACGTGGTGAAAAACAGCAAAGGCAAGCTGGGGATTGATTGTGTGTTCTCCACCGAGCCGCTGGTTTATCCGCAGCCGGATGGCACCGTCTGCGCTTCCCGCAGCACGGCGGAAGGGCCGAAGAAAATGGATTGCAGCGCAGGTTTTGGCGCGGCAACCATGGTTACCGCCACCTTTGGCTTTGTTGCCGTTTCTCATGCGCTGAAAAAGATGGTGGCTAAAGCAGCGCGTCAGGCGTAGCGCGCTGCAACACCTTTAACAGCCGCAGCCAACGCTTGCAGGCCGCTGGCGCGCGTGGCGCTGAGTTGGCTACGCAGCGCCAGACGATCGAACAAAGCCAGGGGATCTGCGGCCAGGATCTGTTGTGGTGTTTTGCCCTCTACGGCGGTCAGCAGGATCGCCAACAAACCGCGCACGATGCGGCCTTCGCTGTCGCCATAGAAGTGCAATGAGCCATCTTCCAGCCGCTGATGCCCGAGCCAAACACGGTTTTCACAACCGCTCAGTTCCATTTCCGCTTGCCGGAGTTCTTCTGGCAACGGTGGTAACTGTTTTGCCAGCATGATCAACTGACGATAGCGGTCTTCCCACTGTTTCAGCGCGTTAAATTTAGCTGTCAGCATCTCGGCGGTAATTTCACGGCCAAAAGGATGGGGGGCAAGCAGGTTCATCTTATTCCGCCAGCAATTCGATGGCGCTTTCCAGCGCGTTGACTAGGGCATCTACATCTTCTGGCCGGTTGTAAGGGGCGAACGAGGCGCGCAGCGTACCGCTGACCCCAAGGGCGGCGATTAGCGGTTGAGCGCAATGCTGGCCAGCACGCAGCGCGATGCCCTGCTCAGCCAGCAAGGTAATGATGTCGCTATGATGGATACCGGCAATATCAAACGCCAACAGGCTGGAGCCGGAACAGCGGAAACTACGGAACCCCGGCAACTGAGCCAACCGCTGCTCGGCACTGTGTGCCAAATCGCGGCTGTATTGTTCGGCTGCCGCCATATCCTGGGTGCTTATCCAATCGAGGGCCGCGGCCAACCCAAGCACACCGGCGATATTGGGGGTGCCTGCTTCAAAACAGTGTGGTGGTTTTTGTGCGGTAAAACCGTTGAAGGAAGCTTCGGTCAGCATTTTGCCACCGCCTTGCCAGGGGCCCATTTCTGCCAGCAACGCAGTTTTGCCATAGAGCGCACCAATGCCGGTCGGGCCATAGAGTTTATGCCCCGAGAACGCATAAAAATCGATATCCAGTTGCTGAACATCCGCTGGGCAATGCACCACGCCTTGCGCACCGTCGATCATCACCACGGCACCCGCGGCGTGCGCCAGTTCGATCGCGAACGCCAGGTCTGGGCAACCCCCGGTGACGTTAGACATCTGCCCCAGTGCCAAAATCCGGGTTTTCTCATTGAGCAGGGTGGGGAGCAACGCCAGATCCGGCAGCCGATCGCTGCCCAGCGGCAGTTTCACCACCTGAGTATCGGTTTGCTCCGCTACCATCAGCCAGGGGATCAGGTTGGCATGGTGTTCGGCTTCGCTCACCAGGATCTGATCGCCTGGTTGCAGGCGCGGGCGGGCATAACTTTGTGCGACCAGGTTGATCGCTTCGGTGGTGCCGCGCGTCCAGACGATGTCATCTGCCTGCGGAGCATTAATCAGCGTTGCCACCTGCTGACGCGCCCGCTCGAAACGGGCAGTCAGATCCTGCGCTGCCCGGTGCTGGCTGCGGTGGACGGTGGCAGCATCTGCGCTGTAGAACTGCTGCGTGGCGTCGATCACCGCTTGCGGTTTCAGCGCAGTTGCGGCGCTGTCGAGATAGATCCCTGGCTGTTTGAGGGCCGGAAACTGGCGGCGGAAATTGGTGGGATTGAAAGGTGTCATAAGCGGGTTATCACTGGCTTTGTCAGGCCACGATCCTGTCCTATTTTTTCGGCTGAGACAAGTTTCCTGAATAATTCGAGCTGAAAAGAATGCTGAATTACCGGCAAAAAAAAGCACCGCAAATCTTGCGGTGCTGCATAAAATCACTATGGACAGACAGGGTAAATATACAGAAATTGAAAAAACAGTAGCTTAGCTACCACGTCCGGACTGGCGGACAATTTGCAAACACAACATCACAACCACAGAGCCAAAAGTTCATCGGCGTCTTCGACACCCAATTCCTTTTCGTTCCGGCTCAGGAAGTGTCGCCACTATAGGTATTTACTGGCGCAGGCTCAACGGACAATTTATAATGGCTCGGATTAAAAAAACTAATGGAAATAACTCACTCTGGCAGGGCCACTGCGTTATAGATAACGCTGCCTGATTTTTTTATGCCGAATAATTCGGAAAGTTGTTACACAAAAGTAGCTAATTCATGTCTAAACGCTTACCACCTCTTAATGCGCTGCGGGTTTTTGACGCGGCAGCCCGTCATCTGAGCTTTACCAAAGCGGCAGAGGAACTGTTTGTGACTCAAGCGGCGGTGAGTCACCAGATCAAATCGCTGGAAGATTTTCTTGGATTGAAGCTGTTCCGGCGGCGTAACCGTTCGCTGCTGCTAACCGAGGAAGGGCAAAGCTATTACCTGGATATCAAAGAGATTTTCACTTCGATTAATGAGGCCACGCGCAAGCTTCAGGCACGTAGCGCCAAGGGGGCTTTGACGGTAAGTCTGCCACCCAGCTTTGCCATTCAGTGGCTGGTGCCGCGCCTTTCTGGCTTTAATTCAGCTTATCCGGGGATCGATGTCCGTATACAAGCCATTGACCGTGAAGAAGATAAACTGGCAGACGATGTTGACGTGGCAATCTTCTATGGCCGTGGCAACTGGCAGGGGGTGCGTGCCGAGCGTCTGTATGCGGAATATCTGCTGCCCGTCTGCTCGCCAACGCTGCTGACGGGCGAACATGCGCTAAAAGCGCCAGCCGATCTGGCTTATCACACGCTTCTGCATGATACTTCACGCCGCGACTGGCTGGCCTATACCCGGCAGTTGGGATTACAGCACATTAACGTGCAGCAGGGGCCCATCTTCAGCCACAGTGCCATGGTGGTGCAGGCGGCGGTGCATGGCCAAGGCATTGCGCTGGTCAATAACGTGATGGCGCAAACCGAAATTGAAGCCGGGCGCTTGGTGTGCCCGTTCAACGATGTGCTGGTAAGTAAGAATGCTTTTTATCTGGTATGTCATGACAGCCAGGCAGAACTGGGTAAAATAGCCGCCTTTCGTCAATGGATCCTGGCGCGTGCAGCCAGCGAGCAGGAAAAGTTCCGCTTTCGCTATGAACAGTAAGGCCGGTTAATCTCTATAAGGTGAATAACGATGAGTAGTCGTTCTATGCTGATTTTTGCCGCTATCAGTGGTTTTTTATATGTCGCTTTGGGGGCATTTGGTGCGCACGTATTGAGTAATATGCTGGGGGCCAACGAAATGGCCTGGATACGCACCGGGCTTGAGTATCAAGGGTTCCACACCTTGGCTATTCTGGCGTTGGCCATCGCGATGCAGCGCCGGGTCAGCCTGTGGTTTTACTGGAGTGGAGCGCTGCTGGCGTTAGGCATTTTGTTGTTCAGCGGCAGTCTGTATTGTCTGGCGCTATCTCACCTGAAGTTCTGGGTTTATCTCACACCGGTGGGGGGCATGTGCTTCCTGATCGGGTGGGCATTGATGTTGATTGGCGCTTTGCGTCTGAGGAAAAAGGCCGAGCGCCATGAATAAAATCGCGTTGTACTGCCGCCCTGGTTTTGAAAAAGAGTGTGCGGCGGAAATTACCGACAAAGCCGCCCAATTGGAAATATTCGGCTTTGCGCGGGTCAAAGAGAACAGCGGCTATGTGCTGTTTGAATGCTATCAGCCGGACGATGCCGATCGTCTGGCCAAAGAAATTCCGTTCCGTGAGCTGATTTTTGTTCGTCAGATGATCGTGGTGGGTGAGTTGCTGCGTGATTTACCGCCGGAAGATCGGGTGTCGCCGATTGTCGGGATGCTGATGGGCGTAGTCGATCGCGGTGGTGAACTGCGGGTGGAAGTGCCGGACACTAACGAAAGCAAAGAACTGATGAAGTTCTGCCGCAAACTGACGGTGCCGCTGCGTATTGCCATGCGCGAACAAAAGGTGCTGATGGCGCGTGAAAACCCAACGCGCCCGGTAGTACATGTGTTCTTTATCGCCCCCGGTTGCTGCTATGTGGGCTATTCCTACAGTAACAACAACTCGCCATTCTACATGGGGATCCCGCGCTTGAAGTTCCCATCGGACGCGCCAAGCCGTTCCACGCTGAAGCTGGAAGAGGCGTTCCATGTGTTTATTCCTGCCGACGAGTGGGAGGAGCGCCTGGGCAGCGGTATGCATGCGGTCGATCTGGGGGCTTGCCCCGGAGGTTGGACCTATCAACTGGTAAAACGCAGCATGATGGTACATGCGGTGGATAACGGCACGATGGCCCAGAGCCTGATGGATACCGGGCAGGTGACCCACCACCGCGCTGACGGTTTTAAATTCGAACCGACCAGCAGCAAAATCTATTGGCTGGTGTGCGATATGGTGGAACAACCGGCGCGCGTGACGGGCCTGATGATTCACTGGCTGATCAACGGCTGGTGCCGCGAGGCAATCTTCAACCTGAAATTGCCGATGAAGAAGCGCTATGAAGAGGTTTCCCAGAATCTGCAAAGTATTCGGGAAGCTTTGGCCGCGGCGGATATCAGCGCAGAAATTCATGCCAAGCAGCTGTACCACGATCGTGAAGAAGTCACCGTGCATGTGCGCCGCATGTGGTCGGCCATTCCTGGCCGTCGCGACGAGCGTTGATCGCCACTCTCTCCTTTGGCGTTCCGTTGCGCCAAGGGAGATTACCGTGCTGGTAACCGCAGTTGCTGTAGGTTACCGGTCAAGGTCAAATCGGTACGCAATGTGGCCACCTGTTTACTGATATAGGCCATCTCACGGTGTTGCTGTAGCTTGCCACGCCATTTCTCTGGCACCTGTTGCAGGTCGGCGAACAGGGTGTCCAGGCTACCAGCCTGCTGTAATAGTAAGACCGCCGTTTTAGGCCCGATACCTGCGACACCGGGGATCTTGCTGCTGCTGATCCCCGCCAACCCCCAATAGTCCGGCAACTGCTGCGGCAGTACGCCGAACTCGTTTTGCACAAACGGCAAGTCCAGCCAGCGCTTCTGAAAGTAATCACGGATTTGTATGTTCGGTGCCAGTAACTGGCAATAACCTTTGTCGGTAGAAACGATCGTGACCTGATAGCCGCCGTTAGCCACCTTGGTGGCCAGCGTGGCGGCCAGATCGTCCGCTTCATTACCTGCCGAATGCCAACTGGCCACACCTAAGGCGGCAAAAGCCTGGCGCAGTTGCGGCATTTCCTGTTGCAGGTTTTCCGGCATTGGTGAGCGCCCGGCCTTGTAATCAGGCAGTGCTTGGTGGCGCCAGCTTTCACTGCGATCGTCTTCGTCGAACACGGCGACCGCATGGGTTGGTTGGCTGTGCTGGATCAACTGTTGTAAAGCGTTCTGGCAGGCATTCAGGCATGGAGATCCCTGAACAGCGTGAATGCGGCGGATTAAGTTAAGTGCGTCAACGATCAGTAAGTGTATTGGCATGGGCGGCAACATCAGAAAAAAGAGGGGCGGCTTCACGCCGCCCGGAATTGATGATCAGGCCACAATCTCATAACAGGGCACGTAAGCGGTCCCCGGCAGTTTCATGCGGTGCTGGGCGACAAAACCCTGTAACAGACTATCCATCTGTTTCATCATCTGCGTATCACCGTGCAGTTTGTAGGGGCCAAACTGCTCAATGGCATGAATGCCGTTCTCTTTCACGTTACCTGCCACGATGCCGGAGAATGCCCGACGCAGCGCTGCAGCCAGTTGTTCTGCGGGTTGATTCGGATACAGGTTGAGGTTGGCCATGTTTTCATGGGTTGGCTCAAATGGCAGTTGCAGATCCGGCGCAATACGAATCGACCAGTTGAAGCTGTAAGCATCCCCGCTATTACGGCGGTTCTCTTTCACCAATGGCATGGCTTTCTTCATCTGACGGGCAACTTCTGCCGGATCGTCGATGATGATGGTGTAATGACGGCGTGCCGCATCACCCAGCGTATTCATAATGAATGCATCAAGCACTTGGAAGTAGTCGGCGCTCTCTTTCGGCCCGGTGAGGATCAGCGGCAGCACTTGCTCGCTGTTTTCCGGGTTCATCAGAATACCCAGCAGATACAGCAGTTCTTCTGCGGTGCCAACCCCGCCAGGGAAGATGATGATACCGTGGGCGATACGCACAAAGGCTTCCAGGCGTTTCTCGATGTCTGGCATGATCACCAGTTCATTCACCAGTGGATTCGGCGGCTCTGCGGCGATGATAGAAGGCTCGGTCATGCCGATAAAACGGCTGTTACGGTAGCGCTGCTGTGCATGGCCGACGGCGGCCCCTTTCATCGGGGCTTCCATGGCTCCCGGCCCACAGCCGGTGCAGATGTTCAGCTCACGCAGGCCCAGTTGGCTACCTACTTTGCGCGCATACAGGTATTCATTTTCGTTAATCGAATGGCCGCCCCAGCACACCACCAGGTTTGGATCTTCATCAAGGTGCAGCGTGCGGGCATTACGCAGAATAGAGAACACCAGGTTGGTGATATGGATGGAATCTTCCTGGAGATGCCGGGCGCTGACGAGTTGACCATGCACGAAAAGAATATCGCGCAAAACGGCAAACAGGTTAGCCTGTAGTGAACGGATGATGCGGCCATCAACGAAAGCGTCTTCTGGCGGGTTGACCAGCTCCAGCTTCACCCCACGTTCACGGCGCAGCACGTTGATATCAAAAGTTTCATAGCGGGACAGCAACTGTTTACTGCTGTCAGTCTGGCTGCCGGAGTTCAACACGGCCAAAGAACAATTGCGGAATAAACGGTATAGATCGCTGCTGGCAGTACGCTTTAGCATATCGACTTCTAGCTGCGACAACAGATCCATAGAGCCAAGCGGGCTGATATGTGTAATCAAGGTCACTCCTTTACGCCCACGCTGGGGCGGTAATAATCCATACCGCAGCAGAACAGCTTTTGTGCATTCATCTTTTGCACACTGCGGTAAGGATTTTTGAATTTCCTGCCAGAATATCGTGCTAAATGGCAGACACTCTTGATTTAACCTTACCGCCGTCCCCGGATTTTTACCAATAAAAACCGCTCGTTAGCTCAGTTGTTGAGCAGTGTCTCGCATTATTGGCGGGCTAGACGGCCGCGAGTAGGCTCGAAAAGCACATTGCTGCGCCATGGGTTGATATCCAACCCGCCACGCCGGGTATAACGTGCATAAACGCTCAGTTGCTCCGGTTGGCAGAAACGCAACAGATCGTTAAAAATACGCTCAACGCATTGCTCATGAAATTCGTTGTGATGGCGGAACGAAACCAGATAGCGCAGCAGCGCTTCACGGTTGATTTGCGGGCCGCGATAGCGGATTTGCACGGAGCCCCAATCCGGCTGATGGGTGATCAAGCAATTGGATTTCAGCAGATGGCTGACCAGCGTTTCTTCCACTTGTTGTTCGCTGGTGGCACCTTTCAGATAACCTGCGTTGAATTTATAGTCATCAATGCTGATATCCTGCGCATCAATACACTCACCGGCAAAATGGGCGATCGGCGAACCTGCGATCTGCTCGACGCTGTACAAGGTCACGCCGACTTCCCCCTGTGCGCAGGCTGACAAATCGCGTTGCAGCGTATTGCGCACTGTTTCCCAATCAGGGAAATGGGTCTGGTTAAAACTGTTGAGGTAGAGCTTAAAGCTTTTGGATTCGATCAGGTTGAGGCTGTTGGCATTCAGGCTGATTTCGCCAACCGCAACCTGCGGCAGGCCTTTGGCATTCAACCAGGAAAGCTCATACAGCGTCCAGATATCGGCCCCATGGAACGGCAGGTTATCGGGATAAAGCCCCAAAGGTTCACGATTCATACTGCGTGGGACCGCCTGTAGCAACGCAGCGTCGTAGTGGTCATGGTAAGCGGTCGGTTTGCCCAGCGTCAGCGTCGACAGAGCCTGATGGTCTTGATAAGAGGACATAGCTGTCACCTTGGTCTTGGAAAGGTACAATAGCCGCCAGTTTAGCGTATGTGAGAAAAAATATGGACCAGGATGTATCGCACGCACTGCGTGAATTTACCCGGCGTTATGTCGATCTCTGGCAGCAGCAGCGTGGTCATGCGCCCGCAAGCCAGGAGCTGTACGGTGTTGCTTCACCGTGCATTGTAGAAAACCGTGATGATCAAGTGTTGTGGTTGCCGCAGTCGTTTATCCCTGAGGCTACGTTGGTGAAGGTGGAAAATGCACTGGAACTGCAATTACAGCCGGATATCCATATCTTTTATACTCAGCAATATGCTGGGGATATGAGCGCGCAGTTTGAAGCGCATCGAATGACGCTGTTACAGGTATGGAGCGAGGATGATTTTATCCGCTTGCAGGAGAACCTGATCGGGCATCTGGTCACACAAAAACGCCTCAAACTTTCCCCGACGTTATTCCTGGCAACGACGGAGTCAGAGATGACGATGGTGTCACTGTGTAACGTCAGCGGTAATGTGGTGCTTGAGCAATTTGGCAGCGATAAACGTACGTTTTTGTCCAACTCACTAGCTGATTTTCTCCGTATGTTACGTCCTGTGTTGGATTAGTTGTCCTTTTTGTATCGAGCGCGTGTGAGAGATCTCTTACAAAGGCTGTAAGAGATCGCTTTTAATTTTTTCTGATGGGTGGCTTGGATTGGACTTATTGCTATCCAGATCAATCAGTTAAAATGGACTTAGGATAATCCCTTAATAAAGTTTGATGTAATCTGTCTTACATAGTCTTGTGAGACGGAAGGAATTAAGCGATCTTATGTATACCGGATAGGAACTGGTTGGAGCAGGAAAACATCAGGATGATGTAGCTTCAGGAAGAAGAAATGGATGCACTCAGGGAGAGTGGAAAGGATTGGTATCATGATGATGCCCAGGATGTTTCAGGACTGAAACCAGGGACACCTCCAGGACGGAGATTGAGAGCTAGCGCAGGACTGCTGGTGGGTCAGGAAGACTAAGGAACCGCGTCAGGACGATGCTACAGGACATAGCAAGGATTGTTTGGTCAGGATGGCCGAAGGAAAAGTTTTCAGGGATTGAGCAGGGAGCACACTGTTTAGCGGGATAGCTATAAAACGAACCGGGGGCACTGTTAACGCAGTGCCCCCAACTTTTTGGTTTTTAGTACCCGATAACTAAAAATGATTAACGTTGTTAATAATTAACTTCCGTTATTAACCAATGGCCCCCAATACATCTCCCGTGCTCTGCTTCTTTGGCAACAGGAACAGAGTGGCGTAAATATCCAACAGGTAAATGCCCGCCAGCAGGCTGATAGCTGCCGTAAAGGAAACCTGCGTCACTAGCGCACCAATCACTAACGGCCCAAGTCCGCCAACGCCACGCCCCAGGTTGAACAGGATATTTTGCGCAGTAGCACGCGCCTGCACCGGGTAAGTATCCGAAATCAAAGCGCCATAGCCACCAATCATACCGTTAACAAATACTCCCATGAGCGCACCCGCAAACAGCATCAAGGTTGGGTCGCTGAGCTGGGCGTAGCAAATCACCATCACTACTGCACCGATCTGGTAGATCACGAAGATTTTCCAGCGTGGGAAGCGGTCAGCCAATATCCCGAACAGCCAAATACCGAAGGTCATGCCGAGCACCGTGACCGCAGTCCAGACACCGGATTTGGTCAGTGAAAAACCAAAGTTTTTTGCCAGATAGGTTGGCATCCAAATCATCAGCCCGTAATAACCGAAGTTTTGTACCGAACAAAGGATGAGGATCCCTACGCTGGCTCTGCTTGTAGCACGATCCTTGAACAGCAGTTTTACCCGTTGAGTGAAGGACAGGTGTTGTTCACCGGCTTGCTGCTGCACGAATTCTTTGGGTTCACCCATGGTACGGCGGATAAAGAAAGAAACCAGCGCTGGCAGCAGGCCAACCAGGAACATGCCACGCCAGCCGATATAAGGTAGTAACAACGGGGTCAGGAAGGCGGCGGCAAGCACGCCAAGCTGCCAACCCATGCCAACGTAGGCTGAGGCGCGGTTGCGTTTCTCTGCTGGCCAGGCTTCGGCGATCAGCGCCATGCCGATACCAAACTCACCACCCAGCCCGATACCGGCTAATGTGCGGTAAGCGAGCAGATCCCAGTAGCCGACGGCGACAGCACACAGGCCGGTAAACAGGGAGAACATCAAAATGGTGAGGGTCAGAATGCGGATGCGCCCGAAACGGTCGCTGAGGTGGCCGAAGATCACGCCACCGATCACTGCGCCGATCAGCGTCCAGGTAACCAGAGAACCCGCTTCCGATGAGGTCAGACCCAATTCAGAGGTGATCACCGGCAGCATAAAGCCGAGTATCAGCAAATCGAAGCCATCCATTGCATAACCGGTAACCGAAGCCAACATGGCTTTACCGGGTGTCGCGTGATTTTTTGTTGATGAGATTGCGGACATGTCTTTCATCTGTGTGGTTTTGAGTGGGCGTATTGTGCCGTGCCGCGCGCGGCGTCACCAGATAAAATATGCATATATCACCAACTCAGCGGAGTTGGGGGGCGCATGGCTTAAATGCTATGCTTTCGCGCTGATATCAGGGCCACACAGTTTGGGAATGCAAATGAGTATAGAAAACCAGGTTCGCCGCAGTTTACAGGCGATTGAACAAGCCATGCGGGATTTGGCACTGTGGCAGGCTGCACCGCCTGAGCCTGAGGCTTTCTCCAGCCCTGAGCCTTTCTGCGTAGACAGTATGCGGGCAGAGGAGTGGCTGCAGTGGGTACTGCTGCCGCGTATGACCGCGTTGCTGGATGCCAAAGCACCATTACCAACGCGCTTTATGATCGCACCTTATTTTGAAGAGGCGCTGAAGGATAAACAGCCAAACTGTATGCCACTGTTGGTGTTGTTGCAGCGTTTGGATTCGTTACTGAATAAAGAACCACAGTAATGTATTGCCGTGTTTCGGCTCAGGGATACATCGCCTTTTAGGCTATTTTTGCAGATTTGCAGGCCGTTGTGCGGCCTGTGAAGCAATTCTGCTGAAAAATGCAGCTAAATTTTTTGATGATATATAGACTAAGAAGCCGATTTATTTCGTTGTATTCACTTGTATGCATAACGCTGCATTCAATATGTGTATTTAAGAATTAGAAGATTCTTCTGGGTATTTATAAGGGATCATAAGGTGCTGCAATAATGGATTTATTAAAGTTCATCCTTCGTCTGCCTTTTACGTTGATAAAAGGCGTGTTTCGCCTGTTGGCTTTTATTCTGGGTTTGCTGGGGCGGCTGTTCAAGCCGGTGGTCGGCAACGTTAACTGGAATGCTCCTGCCTGGGCGGTAGCGCTGTCAGGTGGGTTGAAGCGTGGTTTCCTGCGGTTGGAAAGCGGGGTGAACAAATATCCGAAAGCCATCAGCCTGTCGTTGCTGGTGTTATTGTGCGCTGCTGGTGGTGCGTTCTATGGTTGGAACTGGTGGCTAAACCGGCCGCAGCCGATTGAACCGGCACCAATGGTATATCAGGAGACCAGCGTTAAGGTGTCTGATCCCGAACCCGTCAATTATGCGCTAGCAAAATCTGCACCGCAGGAAGTGGTTCTTGCTTTCCGCAACTCGGTCGCTCCGCTGACCGATGTGGGTAAAGTGGTGGAAAAAGGCGTTACGCTTAACCCAGCCACAGAGGGGCAGTGGCAATGGCGTAATGCTTGGACTCTGGTATTTACGCCAAAAAATCCGTTGCCGATGGGGGCTAAATTCGAGGTTAACCTCGATCCTGCCGTGTTGCTGGCTCCACAAATTAAGCTTAGCAACACAAGCTACAGCTTCAGCGTGCCTGCGTTCGGCTATCAGTTGGGGAAAGCCGAGTATTATCAGGACCCACAAGATCCGCAAAAGCGTAGCGCTATCTTCAACGTAAAATTCAATGCGCCAGTCGATGTGGCGAGTTTTGAAAAGCAGATCGCGCTTGGGCTGACGGAAGCCAAGGCCAAATCGGAAAAGAAACTCAATTTCTCTTTGGTCTATGACGAGAAAAAACTGAATGCCTGGGTGCATTCGGAACCACTGAAAGCGTTGGATCACGGTGGTTCCGTGCATCTTGCTATCGGTCAGGGTGTTAAATCTGTGGTATCTGCCAATGCGACTACGGAAACCAAAGATAACTGGGTATCTGTGCCGACGCTGTACAGCCTGATGGTGAAGGATACCAATGCCCAAGTGGTGGATGCCGATGGGGCTAAAGGCCAGCGTGCATTGATCGTCGCCTTTAGCGATGCGGTGAAAGATACCGATGTTGGCCGCGCGGTCAAAGCCTGGTTGCTGCCGCAGCACGACCTTAATGAGGCAGAGGCCGATTGGGATCCGAACCAGTTTTATCGCTGGAGTGTCCAGAGCGTTGATAATAGCGTGCTGGCGCAGTCGACGCCGCTGAATATCACGCTCAACGAGGCGGAAGAAAGCTATCAGCCGCAGTTCAGCTTCAAGTTTGATGCACCTGCTCACCGCTTTATGCTGATAGAAATTGATGATCTGATGACCTCCTCCGGCGGCTATAAAATGCCAGAAAAGGTTTATCGCATCGTAGAAGTGCCAGATTATCCGAAATCCTTGCAGTTTATGTCGCAGGGTTCGCTGCTGTCGGTCAATGGTGACAAGCAAGTCAGCGTAGCGGCTCGCAACGTACCGGGCCTGCGTTTGGACATCAAGCGGGTGATTCCGAGCCAGTTACAACACATTGTCTCTTTCAAAAGCAGCGAATACTCTTCGGCACAGTTCAACCAGCTTAATGACGAATATTTTACGGAGCACTTCAAATACCAGACGGTGATCAACAATGATAAACCGGGCGAAGTGAACTATCAGGGCATTGATCTCTCACGTTATCTCTCTACCAGCCCAGATTCTCATCGTGGCGTATTTTTGTTAACGCTGTCGGAATGGCAACCGGAGAAGAAAAAGCAGCCGCAAGCTGCGGAAGAAGAGGAGAGTGAACAGACCGAAGAAGAAAGCGATGATGCGCCCAGCGTAGGGGACTCGCGCTTTGTCGTCGTGACCGATCTGGGGATTATTGCCAAACGCTCTCAGGATAAAACGCGCGATGTCTTTGTGCAGTCGATCAATAACGGAGCGCCGGTCAGCAATGCCAAAGTATCGGTGATCGCTAAAAACGGCGTAGCGCTGCTCAGCCAAACCACCGATGCCAACGGCCATGTGCGTTTCCCGGCGCTGGACGTGTATACCAACGAGCGTAAGCCGGTGATGTTCCTCGTGGAAAAGGAAGGTGATGTCTCCTTCCTGCCAACCGGTGACTATAACGATCGTGGGCTGGATTTCTCGCGTTTTGATATCTCAGGCGAAGAAACGCCGGTCGATCCGCGCACTCTGAGCAGCTACCTGTTCTCTGACCGGGGCGTTTATAGGCCTGGGGATACCGTCAATATTGGCTTGATTACCCGCGCTGCCGATTGGAGCGTCGCTCTTGCCGGTGTGCCGGTGCGTGCCGAGATCCGTGACCCGCGCGACAAACTGATGACCACGGTGCCGCTGACCCTCGGCAGCAGTGGTTTCAACGAACTGAGTTATACCACTGACGAAAATGCGCCGACGGGTGAATGGAACGTCTACCTGTACTTGATTGGCAAGAATAATGACACCACGGCGTTGCTCGGCCATACCGCCGTGAATGTGAAGGAATTTGAGCCCGATCAGTTGAAAGTGAAGCTGGAACTCACGCCGAATCGCCAGCAGGGGTGGGTGAAGCCCTCTGAATTGCAGGCAAACATTGATGTGCAGAACCTGTTCGGCACGCCAGCGCAAGATCGCCGGGTAACCTCGAAGCTGACGCTGCGGCCGATGTATCCTAATTTTGACCAATTCCCTGATTACACTTTCTACGAGAACCGCCAGAACAGCGATGGTTTTGAAACCGAACTGGAAGATAGAACCACCAATGAGCAGGGCGTGGCAAATATCCCGCTGGATCTGAAATCCTATGCGGATGCCACTTACCAACTGCAGTTGCTGTCGGAGGCTTTTGTCGCCGGTGGTGGTCGCTCAGTGGCGGCGACTGCGCGGGTGCTGGTGTCACCTTATGATTATCTGATCGGCGTGAAACCGGACGGCGATTTAGGCTACATCAACCGTGATGCGGCACGTCACCTGAACGTGATTGCCGTCGATCCTGCGCTCAAGCAGATTGCGTTACCTGATTTGAAGCTGGTGTTGATCGAGCAACGCTACATTTCTGTGCTCACCAAGCAGGACTCCGGGGTTTACAAATATCAGTCGAAGATGAAGGAAGTGCAGCTTTCCGAACAGCCATTGGCACTGACTGAACAGGGTAACGACCTGACGCTGGCGACCAATAAACCGGGCGACTTTGTGCTGGTGATTGAAGATGCACAGGGTAAAGTGCTCAACCGCATTGCCTACAGCGTGGCGGGCAATGCCAACCTCAGCCGCTCACTGGATCGCAATGCCGAACTGAAGCTGAAACTGAACCAATCGGAATATCAGCCGGGTGAAGAGATCGAGGTTTCGATCAATGCCCCTTATACCGGTAGCGGCTTGATTACCATCGAAAAGGATCGGGTATACGGCTGGCAATGGTTCCATTCCGATACCACCAGTTCGGTACAAAAGATCCGTGTCCCTGCCGGGATGGAAGGCAACGGCTACGTTAACGTGCAGTTCGTGCGGGATGTGAATTCCAGCGAAATCTTTATGAGCCCGCTGAGCTATGGCGTAATGCCATTTAAAATCAGCACTCGCGCCCGCCAGAACAGCCTTGAAGTGCTGGCACCTGCGGTGATCAAGCCGGGTGAAAATCTGGCGATGACGGTGAAAACCGATGGCCCGCAGCAGGTAGCGCTATTTGCCGTAGATGAAGGGATCCTGCAGGTGGCACGCTATCGCCTGAAAGATCCGCTGGAGTACTTCTTCCGCAAGCGGGAACTGAGGGTTGAAAGCTCGCAAATCCTCGATTTGATCCTGCCGGAATTCAGCAAACTGATGGCGCTGACGGCGGCACCGGGTGGTGATGGCGGTGAAGGGTTGGATCTCAATCTGAATCCGTTCAAGCGCAAGCGTGACAAGCCGGTGGCCTACTGGTCGGGTATTACCGAAGTGAATGGTGAGAAACAGTTCGACTATCCGGTGCCGGATTATTTCAACGGCAAAATTCGGGTGATGGCGATTTCGGTTACGCCGGACAGAATCGGCAAAGCGCAGACTTCCGCAACTGTGCGTGACAATTTTATTATGACGCCGAATGTGCCTGCGATGGTGGCACCGGGTGATGAGTTTGATGTCAGCGTTGGGGTCAGCAACAACCTCGAAGGGCTGAATGGTCAAGCCGTTGCGGTGAGCATCCAACTGACGCCGCCACCACAGCTGGAAGTGGTGGGTAATGCCGAACAAAACCTGTCGTTGGCAGAAAAACGTGAAGGTGTGGTGAGCTTCCGCCTGCGTGCCAAATCATCCCTCGGCGATGCACCGCTGGTGTTCGATGCCCGCTATGGCGACAAAACCAGCCGCCGTACCATCAGCACCTCGGTGCGCCCGGCGATGCCTTACCGCACGCAGTCGGTGATGGGCCGGATGAACGGCAGTAGCCAGAAAATCGATAATCTGCGCCAGATGTTTGATGCCTATGCGCAGCGTCGAGCGGCAGTCTCTTATTCGCCATTGGTGCTGACCAGCGGCTTGGCTCAATATCTGGCGGATTATCCGTATCACTGTTCTGAGCAGATTGTCAGCCGCTCAATCCCGCTGATGCTGCAAGGACAGCACCCGGAAATGAACAGCAGCCTGAGCCAGGCAGAAGTCAGCAAACAGTTGAAAAACCTGCTCGGCGTACTGCGTTCACGCCAGAATGACAGCGGTGCGATTGGCGCATGGCGTTCATCGCCGGATGCCGATCCGTTTGTGACGCCGTATGTGGTGCAATATCTGCTGGAAGTTAAAGCGGCAGGTTATGCGCTGCCAACCGGCATGCTGGAGGATGCCAACGGTGCGCTGCGTGAACTGGCTGCCAGCCGTTATGACGATCTGTATCATTTGCGCCTGCTTACCTGGGCGGTTTATCTGTTGACGTTGCAGGGTGAAATCACCACTAACTTGCTGGCTTCGGTGCAGGATACGTTGCAGAAACTGTATCCAGAGAGCTGGAAAACCGATCTGAGTGCTCTGTATCTGGCTTCGTCTTACCGCCTGTTAAAAATGGATGATGAAGCCAATGCGCTGTTGCAGCCAAGCTGGAATGAACTCAGCAAAGCCTATGACAAGGGCTGGTGGACGCAGAATTATTTCGATCCGTTAGTGCAGGACGCCACGCGGTTGTATCTGATTACCCGCCATTTCCCGGAAAAAGTGTCTGCGATACCTCCGCAGGTGCTGGAGAATATGGTCAAGGCGCTGAGAGAAGAGCGCTATACCACCTATTCTTCGGCTATGAGCATTCTGGCGCTGGAGAGTTATTCGGCACAGGTAACGGCGCAGTCCTCCTCGGCGGAGACGCTGAAGATCGCGCAAACCAGCAAGCGTAGCGATGTTGATCCACAGATCATTTCGGCGTTGGAAGGGCGGTTTATCAAAGGGCAGTTTACTGCTGATGCGCAAGCTATCCAGTTTGAAAATAGCCGTGATGCGCCAGCTTGGTACGTGGTGACGCAAGCCGGTTACGATCTTGCTGCGCCGCAGAAAGCGATTTCGCGCGGCCTGGAAATCACCCGTGATTACACCGATGAGCAAGGTAAACCACTAGCGCAGGTGACGCTGGGGCAGAAAATCAATGTGCATCTGAAAATCCGAGCCAACTCGAAAGAGGGGCAGGATAATCTGGCGATTGTCGATCTGCTGCCTGGCGGGTTTGAGGTAGTGCAGCAAACGCCTCCGCCACCGGAAACGGAGAGCGAAGGGGAAGGTAGTGATGATACAGACGCTGGCTGGCAGTCGCCGCTGGCGGTATCGGGCTCCACCTGGGCGCCGGACTACAGTGATATCCGCGAAGATCGGGTGATCATTTATGGTAGTGCCACGACCGATGTGCAGGAGTTCGTTTACCAGATCAAAGCGACCAACACCGGTAGCTTTGTGATCCCACCGGCTTACGGTGAAGCCATGTACGATCGTGAAGTGCAGGCGGTATCGGTCAGCAGCGGTAAATTGGTTGTTGGACCAGCGAAAAACTAATAAACCGCCATTACCCCCTGTCGTTGGTCAACGGCGGGGGGATGTGCTGAGTCAATGATGAAAACCACCCCTGCTTTCTCTGCGGCGGTTAAACGCTGGTTGCAGAATATTATTATGGCGGTCGTGCTGCTGGCGCTGGTACTCCTCGGTGTGCGCCTCTGGCCGCATCCGCCGCTATCTCAGGGCGTGCCTCTCTCTTCGGTTTATTACGATCGCCAGGGTGTGCTGATGCGCATTACGCTGGCGAATGACGATCGTTATCGCTTGTGGACACCATTGGAACAGGTTTCTCCGCTGGTGGTGCGCGGCATTTTGCTGCATGAAGATCGCTGGTTCTATTACAACCCCGGTTTTAACCCGATCAGCCTGGTGCGTGGTTTTTGGCGCAGTTATGTTGCCGGGGGCAAAATGCAGGGCGGCTCGACCATCACCATGCAACTGGCAAGGATGCACTGGCATCTGAATACCCGCACGCCAAGCGGTAAACTGATGCAGATAGTGCGAGCCGTACAGTTGGAACTCAGCTATTCCAAACACGATATTCTGGAAGCCTATCTGAATTACGCCCCTTACGGCCGCAATATTGAAAGCATCGGTGCCGCTAGCCTGATTTACTTCGCCAAGGCACCGCAAGATCTGACATTGCCGGAAGCGCTGACGCTCTCCGTTTTGCCACAATCCCCCAGTTATCGTATCGATCCAAAAACCGGTGTGCTGGGTAATGCCCTGACGCAGGCCCGCAATCGCCTGTTCCAACGCTGGCAACAGGTTTATGTTACCGACAGCAGCCAGCAAGCCTTGTTTCAGTTACCGCTTGCGCTGCGCCAACCGGAGCAGATGCCGTATATTGCCCCGCATTTTATCGAGCAACTGCGCCAACAGAAGCAACAACTGGTTCAGCGTGATACCCGCATCGACACCACGCTGGATGCAGGCTTGCAGCGGCTGATTGAAAAGCAGGTGAACGCGTTCATTGCTCGCAATCAGAGCCGGGGGATCCATAATGCCTCGGTATTACTGGTGGATAGCCGGGATATGGGAGTGCGGGCGCTGGTGGGCTCTGCCGATTATTACAACCGCGAGATCCAGGGGCAGGTGAACGGCACCAATGCCAAACGCTCGCCGGGCTCGACGCTCAAACCCTTTATTTATGCGCTGGGTATGGAGCAGGGTGTATTGCACCCGATGACTATTTTGAAAGATGTGCCTTCATCTTTCGGTGCTTATGCACCAGAGAATTTTGACCGGCGCTTTCTGGGGCCGGTAACTGCCACGGATGCACTCAATTTCAGCCGTAATATTCCGGCGGTATATGTCGCTTCACAGCTACGGCAGCCGACGTTCTATCAGTTTTTACGCCTGTCTGGCGTGGCTAATATGGCCAGTGAGAACCACTACGGGCTTTCGTTGGTGCTCGGCGGTGGCGAAGTCACGGTGCAGGAACTGGCAAAACTGTATGCGTTGCTGGCAAATCGCGGCGCACTGCGCCCGTTACGTATGCAAAAAAGTGATGTTTCCCCTCAGCCGATACGTTTGCTCAGTGAAGAGGCCAGCTTTATCACTTTGGATATGCTGCGCCAGCACCGTCGGCCCGGCGATACTCTGGCACAGCGTTCATCTTCGCTGCCGGTCTATTGGAAAACTGGCACTTCCTGGGGATTCCGTGACGCCTGGAGCGTGGGTATTTTCGGCCCCTATGTGCTGGTGGTTTGGGAAGGGAATTTTGACAGTAAAGGCAACAACGTGTTTGTCGGCGCTGATGCTGCCGCACCGCTGTTTTTCAATATCATCGACAGTGTGAATGCCAGCTACCCGGCGTTGCAGGAGCCGAAGCGTCCGCTGCCAAAACAGCTTAAGCGGGTGGATATCTGCCTAGCCAGCGGTAATTTGCCGACGCCATGGTGCCAGCAAAAAGGCAAAACCTGGTTTATCCCTGGCAAATCGCCGATTAAGGTGGATACCGTATATCGCCCGGTGGTGCTGGATATCCAGAGTGGGGAGGTGGCTTGCCCGCCCTATGATGAAACGCAAACCCGCACCGAAGTGTTTGAGTTTTGGCCTTCCGATCTGGCGAACGTGTTTGCGCAGGCTGGCTTGCCGAAACGCGCTCCTCCGGTGAATCGTTGTAAAGATAACGGTATTGCCATCAGCGGCAATCCGCCGCGCATTACTTCACCGCTGAAAAATACCACCTATACCTTAAGGCAGTCGCAGCAAGGGCGGGACAAAATAGCCTTCAATGCCGTCACCGATGCCGACAGTAAAACGGTGTACTGGTTTGTGGATGATATCTATCTTGGCAGCAGCGCCAGCAAAACAGCAATCGACTGGCGTCCGGTCAATAACGGCCAGTATCGCATCAGGGCGGTGGACGATCGTGGCCGGGCGGACAGCCGGATGATGATGATTGAACTGGTGAATTGACCGGCGTTGCGCAAAAGGAATATCTTCCTTGAGCACTGCCGGTCACTGTCGCTATACGCAGAGCACTCCGGCTTTCTGCGCCATAGATTGCAGGTGGCCAAACACATTACCGACGCGCAGACCGTTGTGCTCATACTCATTGGTGATCCAGGGGGTCAGATTCCCCACTTGCTGCGCGGTCTCCAGCGACAGCCGGACATCGACGTACATATCGCTGAAGTAAACCGCGGCGAATACCGGTACCTGGTTTTTGAGCAAGCGCTCGCTGTTATACAACGGTGACCAGACCCGGCGTTCGGCCAATATCTTGACGGCGTCGTTGAACGGGCGCAGTGCCGCAATGTCGGTAAACATCCAAGGATAGATCATCTCACCGGTCAGGTAGAGCGGCCGACGATCTTCCGCAAAGGCATCAAAATTATGGCGCAGGCGCTGCGCGGCCCAATTGGTGGCTTTATCCTGCGCGTAGATACTTTCATGCAGCACGGCAAACAGCGGGTTTTCCGCATAGCTGGTGAGGGTCATAACCTGTGACAGGAAAGTATCGCTGAACTGCCCATCAGGATTAAAGGCCTCGTCGAACAGCCACAGCAGCCGTTCATAACCTTCGCTCATGCCCAGATCGATTCCCAGGCTTTGCAGGCGTTTGACGGTCAGGCGATCGCCATCGGGCAGCAAGACTTCCTGCTGCTCAAGCCGATCGGCGATCAGGCCTATCTGTTCTTCAAGGTGCGGATAGCGCTGATAGAAAATCCGGTTTTTCGCTACCACTTGCGGGTAGGTGTGTGCATAAACCTGATCGGCGTCTGGCTGCAGGCTCGCAAGGCCACCGGTCATAAAACAGGTGTGTAATCCTTCCGGTGCCTGGGAAAGGTAAGTCAAAGTAATGAAGCCGCCGTAACTTTGCCCGAGCGTACTCCAGGGGCGATCGCCAAAGCAGGTTTTACGCAGATATTCGGCATCCGCCACAATCGAGTCTGCCCGGAAGCAGGACAGATAATCGGCTGCCTGAACGTCGCTGAGCCCGGCTAGACTTTTGCCTTCAACCCGGCTGCTGCGCCCGGTGCCGCGCTGATCGAGCAAGATCACCCTGTAGGTTTTCAGGGCTTCGGCGATCCAACTGCTGCGCGCGGTAGGGCGTGGACTTTTTCCGCCTGGTCCACCTTGGAGAAATAGCAGGCAAGGTAGCTGTTCTTCGCGACGGGTAGGATCCACCAATTCGCGGGCAAAAACCTCAATGGTGCTTGTATCCTGATCGTCGAACCATTTCAATGGTACCTGGATAATATGTTCACGCACCCAAATTGCGGGTAGCAAGTACTCTCGTGCAACAGTCATGTTATCTTCCCTTTTGTTCTTCCCTCATTCTTCAGTGGCTTTATACAGCCAATGGCGTTTTACGAAGCTGTTCTCGTACCAAGGAATTGGCCAAGACTATCTCATTGGGTCAATAAGGTGCTCTTTTTCAGAAACCACTGATTTTCCTGACTGAAAGATCAGTTTCGTTTGGTTTGCATCGCGCTTGGTTTGACCTACAAGCAGAGGTGAGGCTTTTTCAAACGACCCCGAACATGATGAACATAACTCGCGAAGACGGATCTGTGCTAGTACGTTAACGCAATGTAAAATGATCGCCATCACAATATTGATGATAGCTTTTAATGCCCGCGTGCATGCTGAGCGATCAAGTCGGTTTTGCTGCGTTCGATACCGGGTCGTTAGCACAACGGTGATTGTTCGGGCGTGGTCACTAATGGTAAATCGTCAATACTGTTTCACCTCGCCAATGCAGGCAGTTTAATCTCACCGAAAATGGCCTACGTGCATGTAAGGCAAAGTAAAATTGGACACCCCTTTAATAGGGAACTATATCTTAATCAGGGTCAGGTTTTATACCTGACCTTATTGTTTTCGTCGTGAATCATGATCGTGAAAGGCGAACGCATCCCCCGTAATAACTATATGGAGTAAGCCATGATTACAGAAGCACAAGTCAATCAGGCCCAGCAGGACTGGTGCGATGGTTTGGTGAGAATCGGGGCGACGTATCGCCAGGGTGGGGATTACCAAGCTGTTGCTGCGGCTGTTGTAGATACCCTTTACGATTACAAAGATGGCGTGGTGTTCTTCAAGCCCACTTTGGCACATGGGGCCAAGACATTCCGCAGTAGTCGTGAGGGGGCTATTTCTTACTTCGTCGGTGGGAACCCTGATTTTCCTGATGATGCGGGCTTTGCCTTAAAAGTTTGGCAAAAAGTCTGGTACGACAACAATGCCGCTGAGAACGGTATTCAGATTCATGGTGATATTGCGATCACTATGGGCAATGTCTATCTGGTTAGCGAGAATAACGAGGAAGTGATGGTAGATAAGACCTTTGTTTTCCGTCGCTGTGCTGATGGCCAGTTGCGCCTATGTGCACATAAATCAGCGTTGCCTTTTACTCCTTCGGCCAAATAATACTTTTCCATGCCGCTTTGGCACATGTATGAGTAGCCGCGGCTCCGGAGGAGGAAAACCCATGGATGAGGTTAATAACCAAGGGGCCAAAGCACCTGTAAGCTAAAGTATTACAAGTATAAAAAGCATCATTACAACTTCCATTAGCCCGCAAGCTAATTTCACGGAATCAGCAGAAAGAGGGCGTCATGAATATCAGCAAAGGTTTTTCCGGCGATCTTTTCGGTGGGCTGACAGCGGCGATTGTTGCTTTGCCATTGGCTCTGGCCTTTGGGGTACAATCAGGTATGGGGGCCGTAGCCGGGCTCTATGGGGCTATTGTTCTTGGTATTCTGGCGGCACTGTTCGGTGGCACTCGTACGCAGATCAGCGGCCCAACCGGGCCGATGACCGTAGTATCCAGCGCGATTATTGCGGCAGAGATTGCCTACTTTGGCTCCTTGGAAGCCGCGCTACCCTCCATAGTGGTGACATTTGTTCTTGCGGGACTGCTACAGATCCTCATGGGGATGCTCAAAGTAGGGCAGTACATTCGTTACATGCCTTACCCCGTTATCTCTGGATTTATGAGCGGTATCGGTCTGATTATTATCATCACGCAACTCTTTCCACTCATGGGCCTGGCTTCGCCCGGTTCGCCGTTGAGCACCCTACTCGCCGTTGGTTCGGCCATCGGTAGTATCAATCTGCAGGCGCTATTTTTGGCCTTGGGCACTATCGCGACCATTTATCTGTTCCCAAAAATCACCAAAGTCATCCCAGCCACGTTGGTTGCCCTGGTGTTTTTTACCTTATTGTCGATAGTGTTAAAATTGCAGGTCCCCACCATCGGCGATATACCACAGGGGTTACCTGAACTGCATTTGAATGCCTTTACTCAGATCGAGTGGCATGATCCCGCTATTATCATTTTTACCGCATTGACCCTGGCCAGTTTAGGCGCGATCGACTCCCTGCTGACCTCTGTCGTCGCTGATAATATGACGCGAACCCAGCACAGCTCTAATCGCGAATTGATTGGGCAGGGGATTGGTAATGCGGTGGCGGGGTTATTCGGCGGGCTTCCTGGTGCAGGGGCCACCATAAGAACGGTAGTTAATATTCGTTCCGGCGGTCACTCACGCCTTTCGGGAATAACGCATGGCTTGATTCTGTTATTTATTTTGTTGGGTGCCGGTAAATATGCTGGCTTGATCCCGGTGCCAGTGCTGGCCGGTATTCTGATCACGGTAGGGATCGGTATTATTGACTACCGTAGCCTGAGGGACTTGCGGTCAATTCCCCGTGCTGATGTGGTGATTATGCTGAGCGTGACGTTACTCACCGTATTTGTCGATCTCTTGCAGGCGGTGGGGATCGGGATGGTTATGGCCGCACTGTGGTTTATGAAACAGATGGGCGATCTGACAGAACAAAAATCCCAAGGGCATTTGCTGTCAAAAGATCAACGGGTGATTCTGCCCGATGAGCAAAAATGGCTTCATGGGCACGAAGAACAAGTCTATATACAACATTTTGACGGGCCGATTTTCTTTGGTTTTATCTTTGGCTTTAACCGTATCATTCGGGAATTGCCTGAGGTGAAAACCGTGATTTTCCGTATGGAGAATGTGCCCTATATTGACCAGAGCGGATTATATGCGTTCGAGGACGCTATGACTAACCTGCGACAAAATGGCATTGAGATAATGTTCTGCGCATTGCAGGCACAGCCGCGAAGTATGTTAGAAAAGATTGGACTGATCCCAAATCTGGTATCACCAGACAAGATCGTCGAACGTTTTGAGGATTTGGTGCCACTATAGCCAGTGAGTCAGCGGTTAATTTGAGAGTTCTATTTCTCCTCAGGCTAATGCCCATCAATGTTGATGGGCATTAGCGATAAACTCTAAGCCACGCTCGTTTTTCATTGTTACCAGATGGCAGGTTACATATCAAAAAAACAATCTTCATCGAGTACTGATGTGGCTATTTTCTGCACTGGGCCGCACATTCTGACTTGGAAATCACCGCTGAAGCTAATAATTAACTGCCCACCGGGCATATGCACGGTAACCTTGTCATCAACCAGCCCAAGTTTGCGCATCGCACTGGCGGCAGCACAACTGCTGCTGCCAGACGCCAATGTATAACCAGATAATCGTTACCTAACCCGTGATAGCGGTGAAAAACAAGTTCGTTCATTGGCATCTCATAAAGTGGTGGCGGTTTTATTCACACTGGTAAAGCATCATGTTCGTAACAACGTTTGTTAACCGACTCTCCATATCGATCTCACCTTGCATCGCGAAGTGAGATCGCCGGATGCTGATTCATCAATAACTAAACCGCTCAAAGATCTCTTTAGCGGCGGCTTCATAAGCTAACGCTTTCAGCTCCATGATTTGCTTCATATCTTTAGAATCCCGGTTATGGCGGCTACTGACGGCGGAATTCTCGAAAGTTTGCGGCGTAAAGCTCGTCCAGCGACCAGTCAGAACGTCAATTAGAGCAACACGCAACACGATCCGCATATGCTGAGTTTCGTCAGGTAATACACTGCCAACAAAAGGCACCCACGAAATGACTTTAGTGGCTTCATTTTCGCTGCCGCTTTCTAACTGCCCCCAGTAGACCAGGATCTTATCCTTACCGCCGTTAGCGGCTGTCAGACGCAGAAGTTTAGGATAATCAACGGTAGAGTCTTTACTCTGGCTTTCGCCATAACGGCATGAGTTGGGGGGGATCCCGGAGAACACGGCTACGGAATAAAACTGCTTGAGGGCATTCTGCATGGCAGGATCGGGCGTCATGGCACCTGACTGGATCAGCAAAATAGACGAATTCTTAGGTAATCTGAAAATGGAGCGGGCATTGTTGAGGGCCGTTTTGATATCGTTATCAGTAATACCCTGCTCAGGCATTGCGCCCAGTACGTCCTGATCCCTTAATTCACCGTTATAAAACTGATTTTGCCCATTACCGGCATTGGAAATGGAACGTGTTTCACAGCCTGATACCATCAGGATGCCTAAGACGACAAACAATAACCCGCACCATTTACCCATAGAGCTATTTTTCATATATTCATTCCCTAAATTATGGATAGCTAGCTGATATTAAAGATTACCAGAAAGCAGAATTTACCCCCATTGCACATTTAATAATCTAATAAAATCCCGATAGTTAACAGTCTATTTACTCGCAGTGGGTAGAAAGGTAGAGCTCGTTCGGTTGGTTTTACACGAAGCAGTCATATGCAGTCATCGTGGCCTAACTTTGAGGGGGACCAATGTGCCGGAGCATATTGGCCCGGCCCCATACAGGGTAACCTTTAAAAAGGTTAGGCCGACGACACCGTTATTGTTTAGTGGTTACTCTCTTTATAAGATAAACTACTCATTTCGAATTGCTATTTTTCAATGAGTTAAGTGAAAACTTACTATTTCAAGGAAGTATAATGACCCTTACTATGCCTTCTACTATGGTTTTGTTGACAATCCTATTTCTGACTGCCTGCTCGAGCCAGCAAAGTAGCCCAGAGCGCCACGCCAAGCGTGCTGTTTATCAATTGGATCAGGTGCATTTTGATCCCAACAGCCGAATGGATATTTCAGGCTCGATAAAGCACGCCACACCGTTTTTTAAGCAGTTCTATGAGATAGGGGAAGCCGATCGGGCAAAAGGGCTTACACGCCAGCAGGCTCAGCAGCGTGAGGCGTATTTTCGCGGCCCCGAGTTTCTTCAGGAGTCAGAACAAAAAACTATATTTATCAACCAGAAATATTCAGCAGATAACCCGCAGAAACAGCGTCAGATACTGGTGGATGCCGCTGTTGCTACCTACTGGGATGGGTACGAAGGCCGGTCTTGAATTAGGAATATCTTTATATGAAAGTTTTGTATCAGGACGAACACCTGATTGCAGTCAACAAACCTGCGGGCTGGTTGGTACATCGTAGTTGGTTGGATCGTCATGAAACGAAGTTTGTGATGCAAACCGTGCGCGATCAGATTGGCCAGCACGTATTTACCGTGCATCGCCTGGATCGTCCCACTTCCGGCGTATTACTGATGGCGCTGTCCAGCGACGTTGCGCGCATGCTGTCGCAGCAGTTTGAACGGCATGAAGTGCAGAAAACTTATCATGCGGTGGTGCGGGGTTATGTGCTTGAAGAAGGCACTATCGATTATGCGCTGACGGAAGAGCTGGACAAGCTGGCAGATAAGCATGCCGATCCAGATAAAGGCCCAAAATCGGCGGTGAGCCATTACCGGCCTTTGGCGACGGTGGAAATGCCGGTGGCGATTGGCCGCTATGCCACTTCGCGCTACAGCCTGGTTGAACTGAAGCCGGAAACCGGCCGTAAGCATCAGTTGCGCCGTCATATGGTGCATATCCGCCATCCGATCATTGGAGATACCGCACATGGCGATCTGCGTCAGAATCGCGGTATGGCAGAGCATTTTGCCTGTCCGCGCCTGATGCTCCACGCCAGCCATCTGCAACTTAATCACCCCATTACCGGTGAAAAGCTGCATATTTCTGCCCCTTGGGATGCGACTTGGCAGGGGGTGATGTCTCAATTTGGTTGGCTCAACGTTATCCCTGAGCTTGCTGGGGTTGAGTTTCCCACGGCTAACGGTCAGGATAACTGAGCATTTTTTAAGGCATATCCAAAGAAATCATCAAAGGAGCAGGAGCGATGGCTCAGGTTGGCATTTTCGTAGGGACGATCTACGGTAATTCATTGCTGGTGGCGGAAGAAGCGGAAAATATCCTTAAAGAGCAGGGCCATGAGGTCAAGCTGTTTGAAGAAGGGGAATTCGAGGCCTGGCAGTTTTATCGCCAGCACTATGTGTTAGTGGTGACGTCGACCACCGGGCAAGGCGATCTACCGGACAGCATTGCGCCGCTGTTCCATGCTCTTCGCGATCAGGTCGGTTATCAGCCGGAACTGCATTATGGGCTGATTGCGCTCGGTGACAGCAGCTACGACAACTTCTGCGGTGCCGGGCGTGCTTTTGATGCGCTGTTGCAGGAGCAAGGGGCAACACGGGTGGGAACCGTATTGGAAATTGATGCGCAGGAACAACCTGAGCCAGAAGTGGTGTCCTGCCCTTGGGTCGAGCAGTGGGGTTTATTGCTGAAATAATAAACCCCTGGCTGCGGTGTTTCTTGCGATGCTCAACGCTCGTGGCTGTTGGTAAGCAACTGTGCTGCGTCGAGATCGGCAAACAACGTGCACGCCGGGTGCAAGCGCAGTATGGAGGCAGGGATGGCTTCCGTCAGCGGGCCTTCCAGCGTCTGTTTCAGTATTGGCGCTTTTTTCTCACCGGTTACCAATAGCAGGATATTTTTGGCTTGCATGATAGTTTTGATTCCTAAAGAGAAATAAGCGTCAGGAACGAACTCTTTACCTCCCACTTCGTTTGCCAATAAGGCTGTCAGTTCGAGGTTATCGCGATCAACAGCAATCCGGCGTGCTTCGCTGTCAAACGACGAACCCGGCAGGTTAGCGGCGATATGCCCATCGCTGCCTAGCCCCAGAATCAGTAAGTCAATGCCCCCATTCGCTTCTATCTGCCGGTCCGCTTGAGAATAATTGCTGCCGTTTAGTGCGTGGATCCGTTCATCAGGTACCCCGGCAGGTTCGAACAGATGGTGTTGTAAGTGGCGATAAATGGCACCCTTATCGTTCTCAAATGGATGAAACGGCACTTCATCCTGCGTGTAGTAATGCACATGGCGATATTGCGGGCTATCACGCAAATGTGGGGTTAATGCTTGATACAACGCCAAGGGTGTTGATCCACCGGTTGGGGCAAAGTTAAAGCGTGAGCGTTCTCGCATGGCCTGTAAAATGTCATTGACCGCCTGCGCGGTGAGTAACTCTTGGTTGGGGAATAATTCAATTCTCATCTGTTTTCCTAGTCTGACTTCTATTATCGGGTTGTACAGGGCAAAAAAAAACCTAACCCCTTAACTGCTCCCCAGGCCAATGCGTGGGAAACGTTAAAGAGTTAGGTTTTGCCTGCTAAGCAGTAACAATCCTATCTTGATGACAGGTTAACCCTACCATACTGGGAACGGTCAAAATGTGAACTCAGTAACAGGCAGGTTTAATGCTCTACTCCTGGGTTTATTTACCGCGAGTCAGTTTGTCCAGATCGGATTCAATCTCGGCAATCTTGTGGGAAACCACGTTTTCCAGATGGCGCAGGTCGTCAAGAATTTTACGTTTCAGATCCACTTCGATCTGATCGCGTTGGCAAAGCTGATCCAACTCGTCGATCACGTAGCGCAGATTGGGGTTAATTTCGTGGATTTCTTTGTAACCCTGACCCGCATTGTCTGCTACGACGGTCTTGCGTTGACGCGGATATTTGAACTTAACGCTTTTGGCAAAGAACTCGCCTTTGTCCTTGCGGAAATAAATCTTGAGAATGTCGTTATTGGCCTCCTGACGCAGGCTATAGCGATCGACATCTTCCGGTTGATTGATTCCTAAGCTTTTCAGGTTGTCATACATAATCGCGCCACCTTTTAATGGATTTTACACCGGTTTTATTTCAACTCTCAGTGATATTAGCTGAAAATTGAAACTCATCAGGGATGTTTCACTGTGATAATTATGGTGAAAACTGCCGCCAGAGACTGTGACGGTTCGCGTATTGAAGGCAAAAAAATAGCGGGTGATTCACCCGCTATTCAATATTAGTCGATGGTACGTAACAACTCATTAATCCCAACTTTACCGCGCGTTTTGGCATCGACTTTCTTCACGATCACCGCGCAGTACAGGCTGTATAAACCGTCTTTGGAAGGCAGATTGCCGGAAACCACCACCGAGCCAGCAGGTACGCGACCATAGTGCACTTCACCGGTTTCACGATCATAGATGCGGGTGCTTTGGCCCAGGTAAACGCCCATTGAGATCACCGAACCTTCTTCCACGATCACCCCTTCCACCACTTCGGAACGCGCGCCGATGAAGCAGTTGTCTTCGATGATGGTTGGGTTGGCTTGCAGTGGTTCCAGTACCCCACCAATGCCGACGCCGCCAGACAGGTGAACGTTTTTACCAATTTGCGCGCAGGAGCCCACGGTGGCCCAGGTATCAACCATGGTGCCTTCATCAACGTAGGCACCGATGTTGACATAAGACGGCATCAGCACGGTGTTGCGAGCGATAAATGCGCCCTGACGAACGGTTGCCGGTGGCACCACACGGAAGCCTTCTTTCTGGAAACGCGCTTCGTCGTAATCGGCGAACTTCATCGGCACTTTGTCGTAGTAACGGGTTTCGGCACCGTCCATCACTTTGTTGTCGTTGATGCGGAAAGAAAGCAGCACGGCTTTTTTCAGCCACTGATGCGTTACCCACTGACCGTCAATCTTCTCGGCAACGCGCAGAGCGCCGCTGTCCAGCAAGGCGATCGCTTGGTTTACCGCTTCACGCGTTACGGTGTCTGCGTTAGCCGGGGTGATATCCGCACGGCGTTCGAAGGCGCTTTCAATAACGTTCTGTAATTGCTGCATGCTGTTCTCTGTCCTGATTTTATTTACGAAAGGTTACTTGTATCACATTTTATCGTTTGGATTGAGGGCCTCTGTCAACCGTTGTTCCAACTTTCTGCGCGTTTCTGGATTCAGAGCACGCCGATCGCTGTCGGCCAAAATAAATAAGTCCTCGACCCGCTCGCCGATGGTGGAAATACGTGCACCATGCAGCGACAGCCCAAGCGCGGCAAATACTTCACCGACCCGCGCCAGCAGGCCGGGCTGATCGAGAGCAATCAGTTCCAGATAGCTGCGACGATCGTTATGGGTCGGCAGGAAATTAACCTCGGTCGGTACGCTGAAATGGCGCAGCTTAGAGGACGGGCGGCGCGCGCGCGGTGGCTGATATTCCCGCTGGGTGATCGCTTGCTCAAGCGCATGGCGGATCGCAGCGTGGCGATCCTGGGCCAGCGGGCTGCCGTCCGGCTCCAACACGATAAAGGTGTCCATGGCGATCCCGTCACGGTTGGTGAAAATCTGGGCGTCGTGCACGCTGAGGTTGCGCCGATCCAGTTCGCCGACCACGGCGGCAAACAGGTAAGGGCGATCCGGGCTCCAGATAAAGATCTCGGTTCCCCCACGCGTTGGCTGACGGCTGACCAGCACCAGCGGTTTGGTCGAGTCATGCTCCAGCAGATGGCGGGCATGCCACGCCAGCTGATTCGGTGAATGACGCAGGAAGTAATCGGCGCGGCAACGGCTCCAGATGTGGTGCAGTGCCTCTTCGTCGATATTATCCATGCGCAGCAACGCCAGCGCTTGCAGGCGGTGATGGCGCACACGTTCGCGTAGGTCCGGGCTGTTCTGCATACCGCGACGCAGCTGCTTTTCAGTAGCAAAATACAGTTCGCGCAGCAGGCTCTGTTTCCAACTGTTCCACAAGTTTTCGTTAGTGGCGCAGATATCCGCCACCGTCAGGCACACCAGATAACGCAGGCGGGTTTCGCTCTGCACTTCACTGCTGAATTGTTGGATCACGTTAGGATCCTGGATATCGCGCCGTTGAGCGGTGACGGACATCAGCAGGTGGCAGCGCACCAGCCAGGCAACCAACTGTGTTTCACGGGAGTTCAGGCCGTGCAGCTCCGCAAACTCAAGAGCGTCCTGCGCGCCAAGAATGGAGTGATCGCCACCGCGCCCTTTGGCAATATCGTGGAATAACGCCGCCAGCAACAGCAATTCAGGGTGTGGCAAGCGGGGATACAGCTCCACGCACAGCGGATGGCGTGGGCGCGTTTCCTCATCGGCGAAGCTTTCCAGTTTTTGCAGGACACGGACGGTGTGCTCGTCAACGGTATAAGCATGGAACAGATCAAACTGCATCTGGCCGACGATGTTGCCCCACTGCGGCATGTAGGCCCAGAGCACGCTGTGACGATGCATGGGCACCAGTGCACGCGAAACCGCACCGGGATGGCGCAGAATGGCCATAAACAGATCGCGGGCTTCGGGAATATTGCACAGCGGTTGCTTCAGGTGACGGCGCGCGTGGCGCAACTGGCGCACCGTGGTGGAGTAAATACCTTTGATTTCGCGGTTACGCACCATCAGGTAGAACATGCGCATGATGGCTTCTGGCTGGCGAATAAACAGCGTTTCGTCGCGCAGATCGATCAGATCGCCACGCAGTTGGAAATCGTCATTCAGCGGGCGCGGTTTTTCCGTGGCATCCAGCGCCAGAATCGCCTCGTCAAACAATTGCAGCAGCATGTGATTCAGTTCGCTGGCGCGACGTGTCATACGGTAGAAATCTTTCATCATGCGCTCTACCGGCTCATTACCTTCGCCTTCGTAACGCAGCAACTGAGCCACGCTGAGCTGGCGATCAAACAGCAGGCGGTTGTCGTAGCGCGGCAGCACCAGATGCAGGGCAAAACGGATGCGCCACAGAAAGCTCTGGCACTCTTTCAGTTCGTTGCGCTCGGCCTGGGTCAGGAAGCCAAAACCAACCATTTCGTCCAGCGAGGTAGCGCCAAAGTGGCGTCGTGCCACCCACAGCAAGGTATGGATATCGCGCAGGCCGCCGGGGCTGCTTTTGATATCCGGCTCCAGGTTGTAACTGGTGCCGTGGTAACGCTGGTGGCGCTCCTGTTGTTCGAGCTCTTTGGCGTGGAAGAATTCGGGCGATGGCCAGAATCCATCGCTGAAAATGTGTTTCTGCATTTGCAGGAACAGGGCGACATCGCCGCAGATCATGCGCGATTCGATCAGGTTAGTGGCAACGGTCAGATCGGCCAGCCCTTCCAGCAGGCATTCTTCTAACGTACGCACGCTGTGGCCGACTTCCAGCTTCAGATCCCACAGCAGGGTAATCAACTCACCCACGCGGGCTGCCTGTTCATCGTTCAGGCGGTGTTGGCTGAGCACCAGCACGTCGATGTCGGAAAGCGGGTGCAACTCGCCACGGCCATAACCGCCTACGGCAACCAGCGCGGTTTCCGGGATAGCTTCAAAACCGTAGAACACCCACAAGCGGCGCAGCAGCCGGTCGATGAATTTACTACGGGCAGCCACCAGGCTTTCAGCGCTGGAACCGGTATTGAAGGCTGCGGCCAGCCACTGTTGGAAAAGCTCAAGGCGCTGTTTGAGTGCCACGCAGTTGAGCTCTTCATCGCCATAGGCGTTTGGGGACTCAGGCTGCTTTGGCACGGCCTGTTGCAGATTGACCGGTGTGTCTTGCTCACGATAATTTTCAGACATGATTCGCAGCCCATAAAAAAGCCGGCATCAGCCGGCTTGTGACCAGAAACAGCAGTGCTTACTGTTGTTCGTGCGTAATGATGTTGGGGATGGTGTCATCCTTGCGCAACGTCATTATTTCGCAGCCGTTATCAGTGACCACAATAGTATGCTCATACTGTGCCGACAAGCTGCGATCTTTAGTTTTTACCGTCCAACCGTCCTTCATGGTGCGGATGCGGAAATCACCCGCATTCACCATAGGTTCGATGGTGAAGGCCATACCGGCTTGCAGCACCACGCCGCCATCATCAGCATCGTAATGCAGTACCTGAGGTTCTTCGTGGAACACCTCACCAATGCCATGGCCGCAATATTCGCGCACCACGGAGAATTTTTCGGCTTCTACATACTGCTGGATCGCTTTACCCAAGGTACGCAGGCGGATGCCCGGCTTAACCATTTTCAGCGCCAGATACAGGCTTTCCTGCGTGATACGGCACAGGCGCTCGCCCAGAATAGTGGGGGTGCCGACGATAAACATCTTGGAGGTATCACCGTGGAAACCGTCTTTGATCACGGTGACGTCGATGTTGACGATATCGCCGTCTTTCAGCACTTTTTCATCACTCGGGATACCGTGGCACACCACTTCATTTACCGAGATACAGACGGATTTCGGAAAGCCGTGATAACCCAGGCAGGCGGAAATGGCCTGCTGTTCGTTGGTGATATAGCTATGACAGATTCGATCCAGTTCGCCGGTGGTCACGCCAGGTTTGACGTGCGGCTCGATGATCTCCAGCACTTCAGCGGCCAGGCGGCCTGCAACGCGCATTTTTTGGATGTCATCAGGTGTTTTAATTGAGATTGCCATGAAATTAGTCCGCAGGTGTCTTATCGTCGACAGTATTAAGGAAAGGCTTGGACTTATGGTATCAGCCCGGCCAGAGGCTGCCAAATTTGATTTCGAAACGGCGGTGCGAATACAACAAGTGTTGGTGTCAGGGGCGGGTTTATGGTATAAAGCGCGCCGGCAGATCCGCACTTCATCTTTGTGAGTTGTGCGGGAATGACCGAGATACTTTAACTGCACTCACATTGTGTAAATAACACACACGTATCGACACATTCGCCGGGGTGCCTTGAGATGACTGAGGTCATTGTCCGGGTCGGCGTTATGGGATACGTGGAGGCATAACCCCAATCACTCTATAGAGGTTTAATCATGGCAACTGTTTCCATGCGCGACATGCTCCAGGCTGGTGTACACTTTGGTCACCAGACCCGTTACTGGAATCCGAAAATGAAGCCTTTCATCTTCGGCGCACGTAACAAGGTTCACATCATCAACCTGGAAAAAACCGTACCAATGGCCAACGCAGCCTTGGCTGAGCTGACCAAGATCTCTTCCCGTAAAGGTAAGATCCTGTTCGTTGGTACCAAGCGCGCAGCAAGCGAAGCGGTAAAAGAATATGCCAACACCTGCGACCAGTTCTTCGTGAACCATCGCTGGTTGGGCGGCATGCTGACTAACTGGAAAACCGTTCGTCAGTCAATCAAACGTTTGAAAGATCTGGAAATCCAGTCTCAAGATGGCACCTTTGACAAGCTGACCAAGAAAGAGGCGCTGATGCGTACTCGTGAATTGGATAAGCTGGAAAACTCTCTGGGTGGTATCAAGGACATGGGTGGTCTGCCAGACGCTCTGTTTGTTATCGATGCCGATCACGAACACATCGCGATCAAAGAAGCCAACAACCTGGGTATCCCGGTATTCTCTATCGTTGATACCAACTCCGATCCAGACGGCGTTGACTTCATTATCCCTGGTAACGACGATGCAATCCGTGCAATCAAATTGTACCTGACTGCCGTTGCTGCCGCCGTCCGTGAAGGTCGTTCTCAAGATCTGGCCGTTCAGGCGGAAGAAAGCTTCGTAGAAGCTGAATAATAAGGTCAAGCCCTTATTAACCAGGTATTGAATATGTTGGTTAGGGGGGCCTTTAAAGGCCCCCTTTGCTTATCTGAATGAGAACTGTCTCCACGTGAGATAACCGAGGAAAAAGAAATGGCTGATATTACCGCTGCTTTGGTAAAAGAACTGCGTGAGCGTACTGCTGCAGGCATGATGGAATGTAAGAAAGCGCTGGTTGAATCTAACGGCGACATCGAGCTGGCTATCGAAAATATGCGTAAGTCTGGTGCGATAAAAGCGGCGAAAAAAGCAGGCAACGTAGCTGCTGACGGCGTGATCAAAACCAAGATCGAAGGCAACTACGGCATGATTCTGGAAGTTAACTGCCAGACTGACTTCGTAGCTAAAGATGCTGGTTTCCAGGCGTTTGCTAATAAAGTGCTGGATGCGGCTGTTGCAGGCAAAATCACCGACGTTGACGTGCTGAAAGCGCAGTTTGAAGAAGAGCGCGTAGCGCTGGTGGCAAAAATTGGTGAGAACATCAATATTCGCCGCGTAGCTGCTCTGGAAGGCGAAGTGCTGGGTAGCTACCTGCACGGCGCGCGCATCGGCGTACTGGTGGCGGCTAAAGGTGCTGACGAAGAGCTGGTTAAACAGCTGGCGATGCACGTTGCGGCAAGCAAGCCTGAGTTCGTGAAGCCTGAAGATGTGTCTGCTGAAGTGGTAGAAAAAGAGTACCAGGTTCAGTTGGACATCGCCATGCAGTCTGGCAAGCCGAAAGAAATCGCAGAGAAAATGGTTGAAGGCCGCATGAAGAAATTCACCGGCGAAGTCTCTCTGACCGGTCAACCTTTCGTGATGGATCCTGCCAAAACCGTTGGTCAACTGCTGAAAGAGCACAACGCTGACGTAACCAATTTCATCCGCTTCGAAGTGGGTGAAGGCATCGAGAAAGTTGAAACTGACTTTGCTGCTGAAGTTGCAGCCATGAGCAAACAGTCTTAATGCCTGTTAATGGAGCCGCCGTCAGGCGGTTCCATTTTATCCAGCCAGAGATAATCCGATGGCGGGCGCTGTGCAGCTATACTCAGCACAGGCGCAGCGTATCGGCCCAAACCCCCAATACTATTACTGCTTCTTAGGACAGAACACCATGGCAACCAATGCAAAACCCGTTTATCAGCGTATCCTGCTCAAACTGAGTGGTGAAGCCCTGCAAGGTGCAGAAGGTTTTGGTATCGACGCGAGCGTTCTGGATCGCATGGCTCAGGAAGTTAAAGAGCTGGTCGAACTAGGGATTCAGGTCGGTGTAGTTATTGGCGGTGGTAACCTTTTCCGCGGTGCGGGCCTGGCACAAGCCGGCATGAACCGCGTCGTGGGCGACCACATGGGAATGCTGGCGACCGTGATGAACGGCCTGGCTATGCGTGATGCACTGCACCGCGCCTATGTGAACGCTCGCCTGATGTCGGCAATTCCGCTGAACGGCGTGTGTGATAACTACAGTTGGGCAGAGGCGATCAGCCTGCTGCGCAATAACCGTGTGGTGATTTTCTCTGCCGGTACCGGTAACCCGTTTTTCACCACCGATTCTGCCGCCTGTCTGCGCGGGATCGAAATTGAAGCCGATGTGGTATTGAAAGCGACTAAAGTGGATGGTGTATACTCTGCTGACCCGGTGAAAAACCCAGATGCAACGCTGTACGAACAGTTAACCTATCAGGATGTGCTGGAGCGCGAGTTAAAAGTGATGGATCTGGCGGCGTTTACGCTGGCGCGCGACCATGGTTTGCCTATCCGCGTGTTCAACATGAATAAGCCGGGCGCACTGCGCCGTGTGGTGATGGGTGAGAACGAAGGCACGCTGATCACCAAATAAAGGTGCCCAGCCAAGTTTATACCCGAAGTACAAGGGGTTGCCGCCAACCACGCCGCGGCTTCAAGTATGAAGGGGATTGCGGGAGCGGTTAACGCCGGGCGTTGTGCGCTCCCCCTTGATTAACATTCACGGGCTCTACTTGTTGTATTGCCTGCCAAGTAACCAGCTTCCAAGGGTTCGCAACGTGATTAATGAAATCAGAAAAGATGCTGATTCACGCATGGAAAAAAGCGTCGAAGCATTCAAAAATCAAATCAGCAAGATCCGTACCGGCCGTGCTTCTCCAAGCATTCTGGACGGCATCATGGTGGAATACTACGGTTCGGCAACGCCGCTGCGCCAGTTGGCCAACGTGACCGTAGAAGACTCCCGTACTCTGGCAATCAACCTGTTTGATCGCTCTTTGGGTTCGGCAGTAGAAAAAGCCATTATGTCATCCGATCTCGGCCTGAACCCAAGCTCAGCCGGTAGCGTGATCCGGGTTCCGCTTCCGCCGCTGACTGAAGAACGCCGTAAAGATCTGATCAAAGTGGTGCGTGGTGAAGCTGAGCAGGGGCGCGTGGCCGTGCGTAACGTGCGCCGTGATGCCAACGATAAAGTGAAAGCACTGCTGAAAGACAAAGAAATCAGCGAAGACGAAGATCGTCGTTCACAGGACGATATTCAAAAGATGACCGATGCCTACATCAAGCTGCTTGATGCGGCGCTGGCAGACAAAGAAAAAGAGCTGATGGAGTTCTAATCAGCATCGCGCAGAAATAAAGCGTCGCTTGGTCGGCGCTTTATTTTTTGTGGCGAAGATCCCGTTTTATCGTACTGAAAGATCATGGACAAGCGGTGGTTCAGGTTACACACTGGAACACTTCCGATCTCATCAGACAGTGATTCAGAGCAAACTCATGAAGCAACTGACTATTCTGGGCTCCACCGGCTCTGTGGGCACCAGCACCCTGGCCGTGGTCAGGGAGAATCCCGACCTTTTCGCGATCAAAGCACTGGTAGCTGGCCGTAATGTGGCGGTGATGGCGCAGCAGTGCATGGAGTTTCGCCCTGCTTATGTGTCTATGGCCGATGAAAACGCCGCGCGCGAATTACGCATCATCCTGGCGGAAAATGCGATAAAAACCGAGGTGCTGGCGGGTGAGCAGTCTGCTTGCGAACTGGCCGCACTGGACGACGTTGATCAGGTGACCGCTGCCATTGTCGGGGCCGCAGGATTGTTGCCAACCCTAGCCGCTGTTCGCGCCGGTAAGCAGGTGCTGTTGGCGAACAAAGAGTCGTTAGTGACCTGTGGCAGGCTGTTTATGGAGGCGGTGCAAAAGAGCCAGGCACAGTTGCTGCCGCTGGACAGCGAGCACAACGCTATTTTCCAGAGTTTGCCTGAGAGCATCCAGCGCCAGTTGGGATACTCTTCTCTGCAGGAACATGGCGTTTCGCGTATTGTTCTGACCGGTTCTGGCGGGCCATTCCGCACCACGCCACTGGCGCAGTTTGCCGCCATGACGCCTGATCAAGCCTGTGCGCACCCTAACTGGTCGATGGGGCGCAAGATCTCGGTGGATTCCGCCACCATGATGAACAAAGGCCTGGAATACATTGAAGCCCGCTGGTTGTTTAATGCCTCAGCCGAGCAAATGGAAGTCATCTTGCATCCGCAGTCGGTGATCCATTCCATGGTGCGTTATGCTGATGGTAGCGTGCTCGCTCAATTGGGTACGCCAGATATGCGCACCCCGATCGCTCATGCGATGGCCTACCCGCAGCGGATTCATTCTGGGGTGGCTGCGCTCGATTTTTGCCGTATTGGCGCGCTGACCTTCTCTGAGCCGGAGCGTGAGCGTTATCCATGCCTGTATCTGGCGATTGCAGCCTTCGATGCTGGCCAAGCGGCAACGACGGCGCTCAATGCGGCCAACGAAGTCGCCGTGGCGGCATTCTTGCAGGAAGAGATTCGATTTACCGACATTGCTGCGGTGAATCAAAAAGTGGTCGAACGTTTGGCGTTGCAGGAACCTTCCTGTGTTGAGGGGGTTTTGGACATCGATCGTCAGGCGCGTGAAATAGCTCGCAGCGTGGCCCGTGCATTGCGTGTTTAATCTGTAGCGTATTGTCTGATTTTGTTTGCAAATTGCGTTTGCAGCCGTGGGGCCGTTTGTTCGCGCTTCGCGGAGGTGGTATAGTCTGCGCCATAATCATCGGATATACCGTTGAATAATGGCCGGATTGGTGCGTCATGAACCGATATTTCCCAGGCGTTTTCTGGGGGCGCAAGGTGGGCAGACTGAAAAGCTGTGTCAGGCACACGGCTTTTTTTGCGCGCTAGGGTTGAACGTTCCGGTAAGGCTGTTGTGTTTCTACCGAGGGAATAAGTACGAGTTATGTCGTCCGCAAACCAACAAGAAGCTAATCTGTCTGCTCAAGGGCCACGTCATGTCGCTATTATTATGGATGGTAACGGACGATGGGCTAAACGTCAGGGTAAGTTACGTGTCTTCGGTCATAAAGCAGGGGTGAAGTCAGTACGCCGCGCGGTCAGTTTTGCTGCCAGTAATCATTTGGATGCGCTCACGCTTTACGCCTTCAGCAGTGAGAACTGGAATCGCCCGGCACAGGAAGTTTCTGCCCTGATGGAACTGTTCGTGCGTGCACTGGACAGTGAAGTAAAAAGTTTGCATAAACATAACGTCAGGCTGCGTGTGATCGGTGATATCAGCCGTTTCAGCGCTCGTTTGCAGGAGCGTATTCGTCGCTCTGAGCAACTGACAGAAAACAACGATGGCCTGACGTTGAACATCGCCGCCAACTATGGTGGCCGTTGGGATATCATTCAGGGAGTGAGGGATCTGGCCGAGCAAGTGCAGCAAGGTGTATTGCACCCGGAACAGATCAGCGAGGAACTGCTGAGTGAACGTGTCTGCATGAGCGATCTGTCACCAGTGGATTTAGTGATCCGTACCGGTGGCGAACATCGCATAAGTAACTTCTTGTTGTGGCAAATTGCTTACGCCGAGCTTTACTTTACTGATGTACTCTGGCCTGATTTTGATGAACTTGTCTTTGAAGGTGCGCTGAATGCATTTGCACAACGTGAGCGTCGCTTCGGGGGAACAACACCTATCGGCACCAATGCGCCTTAGGGGGAACTTTTGCTGAAGTATCGCCTCATCACTGCTCTAATTTTAATTCCGCTGGTTATCGCAGCGCTGTTTCTGTTGCCGCCGCTGGGCTTTGCCTTGGTAACACTCGCTGTGTGCATGTTAGCAGCCTGGGAATGGGGACAGCTTGCCGGTTTCGCCACGCGTGCTCAACGCCTTTGGTTGGCGATATTATGCGGCTTCCTGCTGGCACTGATGATGCTCAGTGTGCCCGCCTATCATCACACCGCCGATCAGTTACAGGTCGGGGTGCCGCTGTGGCTGTCGCTGGTCTGGTGGTTGGTCGCGTTGCTACTGGTGCTTTTCTATCCTGGTTCCGCTGCACTGTGGCGTAATTCGCGCCCGTTGCGTCTGGTGTTCGGCTTGTTGACCATTGTCCCGTTCTTCTGGGGTATGGTGGCCTTGCGCCAGTTCGGCTATGAGCAGAATCATTTTACCGGTGCCTGGTGGCTGCTGTACGTTATGTTGCTGGTGTGGGGAGCCGATTCCGGCGCCTATATGTTCGGCAAATTATTCGGTAAGCATAAGCTGGCACCGAAGGTTTCTCCGGGTAAAACCTGGGAAGGGCTGATCGGTGGGTTGGTGACTTCTGCGGTGATTTCGTGGCTGTTTGGCCGCTATGCGCCGTTGAATATTGTTCCGGTCACTTTACTGGTGTGTTCAGTGATTGCTGCGCTGGCTTCGGTGTTAGGCGATCTCACTGAGAGTATGTTCAAACGTGAAGCGGGTATCAAAGACAGTGGTCATTTGATACCGGGGCACGGCGGGATACTGGATCGTATTGATAGTTTGACCGCAGCAGTGCCTGTATTTGCCTGCTTGATGCTGTTAGTGTTTTAATCCGTCATCGGGCGGGGAGTGAAAGGTTTATATGGTCAGCGTGCTCTGGAACTTGGTAGCGTTTGTTATTGCTCTGGGTGTATTGATCACCGTACATGAGTTCGGGCACTTTTGGGTGGCCCGTCGCTGTGGTGTCCGTGTAGAACGCTTCTCCATTGGTTTTGGTCGGGCGCTGTGGCGCCGTACCGACCGCCAGGGCACCGAATATGTCATCGCCATGATTCCCCTTGGCGGCTATGTCAAAATGCTTGATGAGCGCGTAGAAACGGTTGCACCGGAGCAGCGCCATCAGGCATTCAATAATAAAACAGTCTGGCAGCGCGCGGCGATTGTCAGCGCTGGCCCCATCGCCAACTTCCTGTTTGCTATCCTTGCTTACTGGATCGTCTTTATCATCGGCGTGCCGAGTTTCCGCCCGGTTATTGGCGAAATTGCTCCACAATCCATTGCTGCCATTGCAGAAATTTCCCCAGGTATGGAACTTAAGTCCGTTGACGGTATCGAAACGCCTGATTGGGAATCCGTTCGGCTGGCACTGGTGAGTAAAATTGGTGATGCGCAAACCGAGGTAGGGGTTGCCCCGTTCGGTTCCTCACACGTGGTGAGCAAAACTCTGGATCTGCGTCATTGGAGTTTTGAGCCGGACAAAGAAGATCCTGTCCGTTCCCTAGGCATGATCCCGCGTGGTCCGCAGATAGAATCTGTGCTTGCAGAAGTGCAACAGGGTTCCGCAGCGCAAAAGGCAGGTTTACAAACAGGGGACAGGATCGTTAAAGTCGATGGTCAGTTGCTTGGGCGTTGGTCAACCTTGGTTAAACGGATCCATGATGGCCCGGGTAAACCGTTGGTTTTAGGGATCGAAAGAAACGGCGCCCCCTTGTCTTTAACGCTGATACCGGATACAAAGCCGGTGGGAAAAGATAAAACGGTAGGTTTTGCAGGCATAATACCGAAAGTGCTACCGCTGCCTGACGAATATAAGACGATTCGCCAGTATGGGCCGTTCCCTGCGTTATATCAGGCTGGGGACAAAACCTGGCAGCTAATGCGGCTGACGGTCAATATGCTGGGTAAATTAATCACCGGTGATGTAAAGCTGAACAATCTGAGTGGCCCGATTTCCATAGCACAGGGAGCTGGGGCGTCAGCAGGGGTTGGGTTTGTGTATTATATGATGTTTCTGGCGTTGATTAGTGTCAACCTAGGGATCATCAACCTATTCCCATTACCGGTATTAGATGGTGGGCATCTCCTCTTCCTGGCGATAGAAAAGCTGAAGGGTGGGCCGGTTTCTGAGCGAGTACAGGACTACAGTTATCGCATTGGTTCGATCGTGTTGATACTGCTAATGGGTCTTGCACTTTTCAATGATTTTTCTCGCCTTTAGGGGCGGGGACAGGTTAGGAAGAACGCATAACAACGATGGCGATGAAAAAGTTGCTCATAGCGTCGCTGCTGTTTGGCAGCGCCACCGTATACGGTGCAGACGGGTTCGTAGTGAAAGATATTCATTTCGAAGGCCTGCAACGAGTCGCCGTCGGTGCGGCGTTACTCAACATGCCGGTTCGCGTAGGCGATACCGTCTCTGATGATGATATCAGTAACACCATCCATGCCTTGTTTGCCACCGGCAACTTCGAGGATGTTCGCGTATTGCGCGATGGTGATACGCTGATCGTTCAGGTTAAGGAACGCCCTACCATTGCCAGCATCACTTTCTCCGGCAACAAGTCGGTGAAAGAGGACATGCTCAAGCAAAACCTGGAGGCTTCTGGCGTCCGGGTTGGTGAAGCACTCGACCGCACCACCTTATCCAGCATTGAAAAAGGGTTAGAAGACTTCTACTACAGCGTCGGGAAATACAGTGCCTCGGTAAAAGCGGTTGTGACGCCGTTGCCACGTAACCGTGTTGACCTGAAGCTGGTGTTCGCTGAAGGGGTTTCCGCCACGATCCAGCAAATCAATATTGTTGGCAACCATGCTTTCACCAACGATGAGCTGATCTCACGCTTCCAATTGCGTGATGAAGTGCCATGGTGGAACGTGGTTGGCGATCGTAAATACCAAAAGCAGAAACTGGCGGGTGACCTTGAAATCCTGCGCAGCTTCTATCTGGACCGCGGTTATGCCCGTTTTAATATTGATTCGACGCAGGTCAGCCTGACGCCGGACAAAAAAGGGATTTATATCACCATCAACATTACGGAAGGCGATCAGTATAAGCTTTCAGGCGTGGTGGTGAATGGCAACCTGGCAGGTCATTCGGCGGAGGTTGCCCAGTTGACCAAAATAGAGCCAGGTGAACTGTATAGCGGCAGCAAAGTGACCAAAATGGAAGACAACATCAAGAAGATGTTGGGCCGTTATGGTTATGCCTACCCGCGTGTACAGACTCAGCCAGAAATCAACGATACGGATAAAACCGTGAAGTTGCTGGTTAACATCGACGCGGGTAACCGTTTCTATGTTCGTCGCATCAAGTTTGAAGGCAACGATACCAGCAAGGATGCCGTACTGCGTCGCGAAATGCGCCAGATGGAAGGCGCATGGCTGGGTAACGATCAGGTTGAGCAGGGTAAAGATCGCCTGAACCGCCTGGGTTACTTCGAAACTGTAGATGTAGAAACCCAGCGTGTACCGGGAACCCCTGATCAGGTTGATGTCGTCTACAAGGTGAAAGAACGTAACACGGGTACGCTGAACTTTGGTGTCGGTTACGGTACAGAGAGTGGCGTCAGCTTCCAGGCGGGCGTGCAGCAGGACAACTGGCTGGGTACGGGTTACTCCGTTGGTATCAACGGTACCAAGAACGATTACCAGACCTATGCCGAGCTGTCGGTCACCAACCCGTACTTCACCGTTGATGGTGTCAGCTTGGGTGGCCGCGTCTTCTATAATGACTTTAAGGCCAATAACGCCGATCTGTCAGATTATACCAACAGCAGCTATGGTGTAGACGGCACGCTGGGCTTCCCAATCAACGAGAACAACTCGTTGCGCGCTGGTTTAGGTTACGTCCATAACTCCCTGTCGCAAATGAAGCCACAGATTGCCATGTGGCGTTATCTGGACTCAGTCGGTGAGAGTCCGGATCTGATAAATCGCGCTAGTTATGCGGCGAACGACTTCCCGCTGACGCTGGGGTGGACTTACAACAATCTGGACCGCGGTTATTTCCCAACGTCGGGTAACCGTACCACGCTGAATGGCAAGGTTGTTGCACCGGGTTCTGACAACTCGTACTACAAATTCACGTTGGATAGCACGCAATACTTGCCAATCGACGATGATGCTTCCTGGGTATTGCTGGGCCGTGGTCGCGTGGGCTATGCCGATGGTCTTGGCGGCAAAGAGATGCCGTTCTATGAGAACTTTTATGCGGGTGGTTCAAGCACCGTGCGTGGCTTCCAGTCCAATACCATTGGTCCGAAAGCGGTTTACTACAACTCCAACTCGTATACCTGTAATGATGCGCCGGGTAGCAGCGTGCCGCAGGTTATCTGTAATTCCAGCGATGCGGTTGGTGGTAACGCCATGGCTGTTGCTAGCCTGGAGCTGATTACACCGACGCCGTTTATCAGCGAGAAATATGCCAACTCGGTGCGTACTTCAGTGTTTATGGATGCGGGTACGGTATGGGATACCAAGTGGCAGAATACTAGCCAGACACGTATGTTCGATATTCCGGATTACAGCAAAGCGAGCAATATTCGCGTATCTGTAGGCCTTGCCGTGCAATGGATGTCACCGTTGGGGCCGTTGGTGTTCTCTTATGCTGACCCGATCAAGAAATACGATGGTGACAAGTCTGAGCAATTCCAGTTTAACATTGGTAAAACCTGGTAACGGGTTTCACTTCTGGGTATAAGCAGTTAAAAAGAATCGCAAATGTCAGACTGACGTCAAAGCAAAGGGAGAGGATTCTCATTGTGTTGCGTGCAGGTCTGGCAGATTGTGTACTTCAAAGTGTCGTGTGACACAAACGGGTGATGGTAAGGAGTTTATAGTGAAAAAGTGGTTGTGTGCCGCAGGCCTCGGTTTAGCAATGGCTGCTTCAGCAGGCGTTCAGGCAGCTGACAAGATTGCTGTCGTTAACGTTTCCAGTATTTTCCAACAGTTGCCAGCACGTGAAGCCGTGGCTAAACAACTGGAAGGCGAGTTTAAAGGCCGCGCGAGCGAACTCCAGAACATGGAACGCGATCTGCAGACCAAAATGCAGAAACTGCAGCGTGACGGTTCTACCATGAAAGCGAGCGATCGTGCCAAAATGGAAAAAGATGTGATGGCACAGCGCGAGCAGTTCTCTCAGAAAGCTCAGGCTTTTGAGCAGGACAACCGTCGCCGCCAGATGGAAGAGCGTAACAAAATCCTGGGTCGTATTCAGGATGCCGTGAAAGCCGTTGCCAGCAAAGAAGGTTATGACGTAGTGATCGACGCTAATGCGGTTGCTTACGCAGGTACTTCTAAAGACATCACTGCTGATGTGCTGAAACAGGTTAAATAACAACATGTCTTCGATTCGACTGGCTGATTTAGCACAGCAGTTGGATGCACAATTGCACGGTGATGGCGATATTGCCATCACCGGCATTGCTTCTATGCATTCTGCACAGGCTGGCCAAATCACATTTTTGTCAAACAGCCGCTATCAAGAACAGCTGGCTTCTTGCCAGGCGAGTGCCGTTGTTTTGACTGCTGCAGATTTACCACACTGTCGTTCTGCGGCATTGGTGGTTAAGAACCCTTATCTGACTTATGCGCGTATGGCGCAATTGATGGATACCACGCCGGCACCTGCAGCGGATATCGCGCCTAGTGCGGTGATTTCCCCAGAAGCTCGGCTTGGGCAAAATGTTGCCATTGGGGCAAATGCGGTTATTGAGTCCGGTGCAGAACTTGGCGATAACGTGGTTATCGGCCCTGGCTGTTTTATCGGCAAACACGCACGCATTGGTGCGGGTACGCGTTTGTGGGCAAATGTTACGATTTATCATGAAGTTGAAATCGGCCAGCGCTGCCTGATCCAATCTGGAACGGTAATTGGTGCTGATGGTTTTGGCTATGCTAACGAGCATGGCAACTGGATCAAGATCCCACAGTTGGGCACGGTGATCATCGGCGATCGTGTCGAGATCGGCGCTTGTACTACCATCGATCGCGGCGCGTTGGATAACACTGTGATTGGGAATGGTGTTATCATTGATAACCAGTGCCAGATTGCGCATAACGTAGTAATTGGCGACAATACCGCGGTTGCCGGTGGTGTGATTATGGCTGGCAGCCTGAAAATCGGCCGCTATTGCCAGATTGGTGGGGCCAGTGTGATCAATGGCCATATGGAGATCGCTGACAAGGTTGTTGTCACCGGTATGGGAATGGTTATGCGACCAATTACCGAACCTGGGGTATACTCCTCGGGCATTCCGTTACAACCCAATAAAGTTTGGCGTAAAACCGCTGCGTTGGTGATGAATATCGATGAGATCAGCAAGCGTTTAAAAGCTGTCGAACGAAAAGTCGGAAAAGACTAATCACCACCGCCCGCCTTACTGGGTACACATCGAAACGCGTTGGCCTTAAAGCCAAAAGCGCAAAGAGTTGTTAATTTGCGGCCTGCATGATGATCTCCTTTTTGGGGTCAACGCAGGCCGTGTTGTTGATGCCATCAGTTTTTAGAGACAGGAAGAGTATTTTGACTACTGACACTCATACTCTGGATATTGCAGAAATTTTGGAACTGCTTCCTCACCGTTACCCATTCTTGCTGGTTGACCGTGTACTGGAGTTTGAAGAGCACAAATATCTGCGTGCAGTGAAAAACGTCTCTGTTAATGAGCCGTTTTTCCAGGGGCATTTCCCTGGTAAACCGATTTTCCCTGGCGTGTTGATTCTGGAAGCGATGGCGCAAGCCACCGGCATTCTGGCATTCAAGAGCGTAGGTAAACTGGAACCGGGCGAATTGTATTATTTTGCAGGTATTGATGAAGCTCGCTTCAAGCGTCCTGTGGTGCCAGGTGATCAGATGATCATGGAAGTCACTTTCGAAAAAACCCGCCGTGGCCTGACGCGCTTTAAAGGCGTGGCGACCGTTGACGGAAAAATTGTCTGCGAAGCAACCATGATGTGTGCCCGCAGCCGGGAGGCATAATCCGTGATTGATAAAACCGCCTTTATTCATCCTAGCGCGATCGTTGAAGAGGGTGCCGTTATCGGCGCTGGTGCGCAGATCGGTCCTTTCTGCTACGTCGGCTCCCAGGTGGAAATCGGCGCGGGTACGGTACTGAAATCTCACGTGGTGGTGAACGGTATCACTAAGATCGGCCGTGATAATCAGATTTATCAGTTCGCCTCCATTGGCGAAGTAAATCAGGATCTGAAATATGCCGGTGAACCAACGCGTGTTGAGGTTGGCGATCGTAACCGCATTCGCGAAAGCGTGACTATCCATCGTGGTACTGCGCAGGACTCGGGCCTGACCAAAGTGGGTAATGATAACCTGCTGATGGTTAACGTACACATTGCCCATGATTGTGTGGTCGGTAATTCCTGTGTGCTTGCCAACAATGCGACGCTGGCGGGCCACGTAAAGATTGACGACTACGCCATTATCGGTGGCATGACCGCTATCCATCAGTTCTGCGTTATTGGCGCTCATGTGATGGTGGGGGGCTGCTCCGGTGTGGCTCAGGACGTACCTCCTTTTGTCATCGCACAAGGCAACCATGCGACGCCGTTCGGGGTTAACGCCGTAGGGCTGAAACGCCGTGGTTTCGATAAAGATGAAATGCAGGCAATTCGTAACGCCTACAAAATCCTTTATCGCAGTGAAAAAACGTTGGATGAAGCCAAATCAGAAATCGAAACCCTGGCGCAAGAGCAGCCAGTGGTGCAGCAGTTCCTCGATTTCTTTAGCCGTTCCACCCGCGGGATTATTCGCTGATTTATGCCAAATCGTCCATTGACTATCGGATTGGTCGCCGGGGAAACCTCTGGTGATATTCTTGGCGCCGGGTTGATCCGCGCGCTTAAGGTGCAGCATCCAGAAGCCCGTTTTGTTGGCGTGGCAGGCCCGTTGATGCAGGCCGAAGGGTGTGAAGCCTGGTACGAAATGGAAGAGCTGGCGGTAATGGGAGTGGTAGAGGTTCTTGAGCGTTTGCCACGCCTGTTGAAGATCCGCAGGGATCTTACCCGCCGGTTCAGTGAGCTGGTACCTGACGTATTTGTGGGTATCGATGCACCAGACTTCAATATCACGTTGGAAGGCCGCCTGAAAAAGCGCGGTATCCGCACCATTCACTATGTCAGCCCGTCTGTCTGGGCCTGGCGTCAAAAGCGCGTTTTCAAAATTGGTAAAGCGACCGACCTGGTGTTGGCGTTTCTCCCTTTCGAAAAAGCGTTTTACGATCGTTTCAATGTTCCCTGCCGCTTTATCGGCCACACCATGGCTGATGCGATGCCGCTGCAGCCGGATAAACTGGCCGCACGCGCTACGTTAGGGATTGCCCCGGAGGCCCGTTGCCTGGCGCTGCTGCCCGGCAGCCGTGGTGCCGAAGTAGAAATGTTGAGTGGTGATTTCCTCAAGACTGCGCAGCTGTTGCGTATTCACTATCCAGACCTGGAAGTGGTAGTGCCTTTGGTGAATGCCAAGCGCCGTGAGCAGTTCGAACGCATCAAGGCCGAAGTGGCACCGGAACTGACAGTGCATTTGCTGGACGGCAAAGGGCGCGAAGCCATGATCGCCAGCGATGCCGCCCTGTTAGCCTCTGGTACCGCAGCGCTGGAATGCATGCTGGCGAAGTGCCCGATGGTCGTGGGTTACCGCATGAAACCCTTTACCTACTGGGTGGCGAAGCGGTTGGTGAAAACCCCGTATGTTTCGTTGCCAAACCTGCTGGCGGGGCGTGAAATCGTGCCCGAACTGCTGCAACACGACTGCGTGCCGGATAAGCTGGCTGCGGCACTGTTGCCGTTGCTGGAAGAGAGCCCGCAAGCTGAGCAACTGAAACAGACTTTCCTTGAACTGCATCTGAGTATTCGCTGTGGCGCTGATGAGCAGGCCGCTCAGGCGGTGTTGGAGCTGGCAAAAGCATGATTGAACCCTTTGTTTATCCTGTCGCCCGGTTGATTGCCGGTGTGGATGAAGTGGGCCGTGGCCCGCTGGTTGGTGCGGTAGTGACTGCGGCAGTGATCCTCGATCCGGCAAGGCCGATCGCTGGCCTGGCCGATTCCAAAAAACTCAGCGAGAAGCGCCGCGAAGCGTTGTACGAAGAGATCGTTGAAAAGGCGTTATCCTGGAGCCTGGGGCGCGCTGAGCCGGAAGAGATTGATCGGTTGAATATTCTGCATGCCACCATGCTGGCGATGCAGCGTGCGGTGGCTGGTTTACCCCTCGCGCCCGACATGGTATTGATTGACGGTAATCGCTGCCCCAGCTTGCCGATGCGTTCGCAGGCGGTGGTTAAAGGGGATAGCCGAGTGGCAGAGATCAGCGCGGCATCCATCCTGGCGAAAGTGACACGCGATCGCGAAATGGCCGAACTGGATCGGGTATTCCCAGAGTACGGTTTTGCCCAGCATAAAGGCTACCCTACCGCTTTCCATCTCGAAAAGCTGGCAGTATTGGGAGCCACTCAGCACCATCGCCGCAGTTTCGCGCCGGTAAGACGCGCACTGGAACTGTAGTAGTCTTGCAAGCAAAGAGTTAACCTCGGCCCACTAAGCTGGGCCCTACACCTTGGTATCTGGATATGGCCGAACCTCGTTTTATTCACCTGCGCGTTCATAGTGACTACTCCATGATTGATGGGCTAGCCAAGATCGGCCCGTTGGTGAAAAAAGCTGCCGAACTTGCCATGCCCGCCTTGGCGGTCACCGATTTCACCAACCTATGTGGTTTGGTGAAGTTTTATGGTAGTGCGCACGGTGCCGGGATCAAACCGATCATCGGTGCAGATTTCCATGTGCAGAGCGAGGTGCTGGGTGATGAATTGGCGCAACTTACCGTGCTGGCGACCAATAACCAAGGTTATCAAAACCTGACTCTGTTGATCTCTAATGCCTATCAGCGCGGTTACGGTGCTGCTGGTCCGATTATTGACCGCGATTGGCTGATCGAACACCGTGAAGGGTTGATTCTGCTTTCCGGTGGGCGCATGGGTGACGTAGGCAAATTTTTGCTGCGCGGTAATCAGGCGCAGGTTGATCAATGCTTGGCGTTTTATCAGGAATATTTCCCCGATAGCTACTATCTGGAACTGATCCGCACCGGTCGCCCAGACGAAGAGAACTATCTGCATGCCGCCGTAGCGCTGGCTACCGAACGTGGTTTACCGGTAGTGGCCACCAACGATGTCCGTTTTCTGGTGGAAGACGACTTCGATGCGCATGAAATCCGCGTGGCGATCCACGATGGTTTTACGCTCGACGATCCCAAACGCCCGCGTAACTACAGCCCGCAGCAGTTTATGCGCAGTGAAGACGAGATGTGTGAGCTGTTTGCTGATATCCCCGAGGCACTGCTCAACAGCGTCGAAATCGCCAAACGCTGTAACGTTACCATTCGCCTTGGCGAATACTTCCTGCCGCAGTTTCCTACCGGTGAAATGACCACCGAAGATTTCCTGGTCGCCAAATCCAAAGAAGGGCTGGAACAACGTCTCGAATTCCTGTTCCCTGATCCAGAAGTGCGCGCTCAACGCCGCCCAGAATACGATGAACGTCTGGACATTGAGCTGAAAGTGATCAACCAGATGGGCTTCCCTGGCTACTTCCTGATCGTTATGGAGTTCATCCAGTGGTCGAAAGATAACGATGTGCCGGTAGGGCCAGGGCGTGGTTCCGGTGCGGGTTCGCTGGTGGCCTATGCGCTGAAAATTACCGATCTGGATCCGCTGGAGTTTGACCTGCTGTTCGAACGGTTCCTGAACCCGGAACGTGTATCGATGCCCGATTTCGACGTCGATTTCTGCATGGAGAAACGCGATCTGGTGATCGAGCATGTGGCAGACATGTATGGCCGTGAAGCGGTATCGCAGATCATCACCTTTGGTACCATGGCGGCGAAAGCGGTTATCCGCGATGTGGGCCGCGTATTGGGCCATCCGTATGGCTTTGTTGACCGTATCTCCAAACTGGTGCCCCCCGATCCGGGGATGACGCTGGAAAAGGCCTTTGCCGCTGAACCGCAACTGCCAGAAATTTATGAGGCAGACGAAGAAGTCAGGGCGCTGATCGACATGGCGCGTAAGCTGGAAGGGGTGACGCGTAACGCCGGCAAGCATGCGGGTGGGGTAGTGATCGCACCGACCAAAATTACTGATTTCGCGCCGCTGTATTGCGATGCTGAAGGTAACCACCCGGTTACCCAGTTCGATAAAAACGACGTGGAATATGCTGGGTTGGTGAAGTTTGACTTCCTTGGCCTGCGCACCTTGACCATCATCGATTGGGCGTTGGCGATGATCAACGCTCGCCGAGCCAAGACCGGGCTGGAACCGATCGATATTGCCGCTATTCCGTTGGATGACAAACCAAGCTTCGACATGCTACAGCGTTCGGAAACCACGGCGGTATTCCAGCTTGAATCGCGCGGCATGAAAGACCTGATCAAGCGCCTGAAGCCTGACTGTTTCGAAGATATGATCGCACTGGTGGCGCTGTTCCGCCCTGGCCCTTTGCAGTCGGGCATGGTAGATAACTTTATCGACCGTAAGCATGGGCGCGAAGAGATTTCCTATCCTGATATCCAGTGGCAGCATGAGTCGCTGAAACCGGTGCTGGAGCCGACCTACGGCATCATCCTGTATCAAGAGCAGGTGATGCAGATTGCCCAGGTGCTGGCGGGTTACACGCTGGGCGGTGCGGACATGCTGCGTCGCGCCATGGGTAAAAAGAACCCGGTCGAGATGGCCAAGCAGCGCGGCGGTTTTGAAGATGGTGCGAAATCGCGCGGCATTGACGGCGAACTGTCGGTAAAAATCTTCGATCTGGTAGAGAAATTCGCCGGTTACGGCTTCAACAAATCCCACTCAGCCGCTTATGCGCTGGTGTCGTACCAAACGCTGTGGCTGAAAGCCCACTATCCCGCCGAGTTTATGGCAGCGGTAATGACCGCCGATATGGATAACACCGATAAGGTGGTTGGGCTGGTGGATGAGTGCTGGCGCATGGGGCTGAAAATCCTGCCGCCGGATATCAACAGCGGGCAATACCATTTCCACGTCAATGACGAAGGCGAGATCGTTTACGGTATCGGCGCGATCAAGGGCGTGGGGGAAGGGCCGATTGAGGCGATTATCGAGGCGCGTAACAGTGGCGAACAAGGGTACTTCAAAGATCTGTTCGATCTGTGCGCGCGCTCCGATGTCAAAAAACTGAATCGCCGTATTCTGGAAAAACTGATCATGTCCGGGGCGTTCGATCGCCTGGGGCCGCACCGTGCTGCGCTGATGCATTCGCTGGGCGATGCGCTGAAAGCGGCCGATCAGCATGCCAAAGCCGAAGCGATTGGCCAGGCAGATATGTTTGGCGTGCTGGCAGACGCACCAGAGCAGGTGGAGCAGTCTTACGCCAACGTACCGCTCTGGCAGGAACAGGTGGTGCTGGATGGTGAGCGTGAAACGCTGGGGCTCTATCTTACCGGCCATCCGATCACCCAGTATTTGAAAGAAATCGAACGCTATGCCGGTGGTCAGCGTTTGAAAGATATGCACCCGACGGAACGGGGTAAGATGACGACCGCCGTCGGGCTGGTGATTGCCGCCCGGGTTATGGTGACCAAACGGGGCAATCGTATTGGCATTTGTACGCTGGATGACCGTTCTGGCCGCCTGGAAGTGATGTTATTCACCGAAGCGTTGGAAAAATACCAGCATTTGTTGGAAAAAGACCGTATCCTGATCGCCACTGGACAGGTCAGCTTTGATGACTTCAGCGGTGGGCTTAAAATGATGGTCCGCGAGTTAATGGATATCAGTGAAGCCCGTGAAAAATACGCCCGTGGGCTTGCTATCTCGCTGACGGACAGGCAAATTGATGACCAGCTTTTGAACCGTCTCCGCCAGTCGTTGGAACCCCATCGATCGGGGACGATTCCAGTGCATCTCTACTATCAACGGGAAGATGCACGAGCAAGGCTGCGCTTTGGCGCAACCTGGCGCGTGACGCCGACCGACCGCTTGTTGATAGATTTGCGGACCCTGGTAGGTAATGAGCAGGTGGAACTGGAATTTGACTAAAATAGGAATGCTATGAGTCTGAATTTTCTTGATTTTGAACAGCCGATTGCAGAGCTGGAAGCGAAAATTGACTCGCTGACTGCAGTCAACCGTCAAGACGAAAAATTAGATATTAATCTGGACGAAGAGGTTCAGCGCCTGCGTGAAAAGAGCGTTGAGCTGACGCGCAAGATTTTTTCCGATCTTGGGGCCTGGCAGATTGCCCAATTGGCACGCCACCCGCGCCGCCCTTATACGCTGGATTATATCGCACACATCTTTACCGACTTTGAAGAACTGGCTGGCGATCGCGCCTATGCCGATGACAAAGCCATCGTCGGTGGTATCGCACGGCTGGATGGCCGCCCGGTGATGATCATTGGTCATCAGAAAGGGCGCGAAACCAAAGAGAAAATCCGTCGCAACTTCGGCATGCCAGCGCCAGAAGGCTATCGCAAAGCGTTGCGCCTGATGGAAATGGCTTCTCGCTTTAAACTGCCGCTGATTACCTTCATCGACACCCCAGGGGCTTATCCGGGTGTAGGTGCAGAAGAACGTGGTCAATCTGAAGCGATCGCCCGCAACCTGCGCGAAATGTCCCGCCTGAATATCCCGGTGATCTGCACCGTGATCGGCGAAGGCGGTTCTGGCGGTGCGCTGGCTATCGGCGTTGGCGATAAAGTGAATATGCTGCAATACAGCACCTATTCGGTGATTTCGCCAGAAGGTTGTGCCTCAATTCTGTGGAAAAGCGCCGACAAAGCGCCGATTGCCGCAGAAGCGATGGGCATTACCGCACCGCGCCTGAAAGAGCTGAAACTGATCGATTCGGTGATCCCAGAACCTCTGGGTTCTGCGCATCGTGACGTACCGGCAATGGCCGCTTCATTGAAAGCGCAGCTGCTGGCGGATCTGGCGGATCTGGATGGTTTCAATAACGAAGAATTGCTCAACCGCCGTTATCAGCGTTTGATGAACTACGGCTACTGCTGAGTTTGCCTGCGCTACAAGAAACCGCCTGCTCAGGCGGTTTTTTTACGCCTGTCATTCGTGGTTTAGGATGAGCAGGGTACACTCAGTCAGTTTTTCATGTTGTTATAAGTCTTGGTAGTTAACTGACAGGAGCAGCCCGATGAATATCATCGCGATCATGAGCCCGATGGGTGTTTATTACAAAGATGAACCTATCCGCGAGCTCCACACCGCATTGGCCTCCATGGGTTTCCAACTGGTGTATCCGAAAGACAGCGGCGATCTGCTGAAGCTGATTGAACACAACGCGCGTATCTGCGGAGTGGTGTTCGACTGGGACGATTACAGCCTTGAGCTGTGCAGTGAAATCAACGATCTCAATGAATATCTGCCGCTGTATGCGTTTATCAACACCCATTCCACTTTCGATGTCAGCCTGCATGAAATGCGTATGGTGCTGTATTTCTTCGAATATGGCTTGAATGCTGCAGATGACATTGCCCAGCGCATCCGGCAATACACCGATGAATATATGGATACCATTACCCCGCCGCTGACCAAAGCGCTGTTCACCTATGTGAAAGAAGGGAAGTATACGTTCTGCACGCCGGGCCATATGGCGGGCACCGCGTTTCAAAAAAGCCCGGTGGGCTGCCTGTTCTATGACTTTTTTGGCGCCAACACGTTGAAGGCCGATATTTCCATTTCGGTAACCGAGCTGGGTTCATTGCTCGATCACACCGGCCACACTTGGAGGCGGAAGAGTATATCGCCCGCACCTTCAATGCCGAGCAGAGTTATCTGGTGACTAACGGCACGTCTACCGCTAATAAGATCGTTGGTATGTATTCAGCCCCGGCGGGCAGCACGGTGCTGATTGACCGCAACTGCCACAAATCGCTATGCCATTTGCTGATGATGTGCGACATCGTACCGATTTACCTGCGCCCGTTGCGCAATGCCTACGGTATTTTGGGCGGGATCCCCCAGCGTGAACTCTCTCATGACAGCATTGCCAAACGGGTGGCCGAAACCGCCAACGCCAGTTGGCCGGTGCATGCGGTGATCACCAATTCCACCTATGACGGTTTGCTGTACAACACCGATTACATCAAGCAGACGCTGGATGTGGCATCGATTCACTTCGATTCCGCCTGGGTGCCCTATACCAATTTTCACCCGATCTACGAAGGCAAAAGCGGCATGAGCGGCGAGCGCATTCCGGGCAAAGTGATTTATGAAACCCAATCGACGCATAAATTACTCGCGGCGTTTTCGCAGGCGTCGATGATTCATATCAAAGGTGATTACGATGAAAACACCTTTAATGAAGCCTATATGATGCACACCACCACCTCGCCGCATTACGGCATTGTTGCTTCGATGGAAACCGCGGCGGCTATGCTGCGGGGTAATCCTGGGCGGCGCATGATTAATCGCTCGGTGGAACGGGCGCTGCATTTCCGCCGTGAAGTCCAGCGCCTGCGTGCAGAGAGCGATAGCTGGTTTTTCGATATCTGGCAGCCGGAAGAAATCGACGAAGCGCAGTGCTGGCCGCTGAACCCGGATGATAACTGGCACGGTTTCGGTAATACCGATCGCGATCATATGTATCTGGATCCGATCAAGGTCACCATTCTGACGCCGGGCATGAACGAACTGGGCGAGTTGGAGAGCAGCGGCATTCCAGCGGCGCTGGTGGCGAAATACCTGGATGAACGCGGTATCGTGGTGGAGAAAACCGGGCCGTATAATCTGCTGTTCCTATTCAGCATAGGTATCGATAAAACCAAGGCGATGAGCCTGCTGCGTGGCCTGACCGATTTCAAACGCGCATACGACCTCAATTTGCGTGTGAAGAACATGCTGCCGGATCTGTATGCTGAGGATCCGGATTTCTATCGCCATATGCGCATTCAGGATCTCGCCGCCGGGATCCATCAACTGATCTGCCAGCATGATTTACCGCGCCTGATGCAGCGGGCGTTTGACGTTTTGCCGGAAATGAAGCTGACGCCTTATCAGATGTTCCAGCAGCAGGTGCGGGGCAACGTGGAAACCTGCGAGATCGACCAGTTGATCGGCAAAGTGGCCGCTAACATGATCCTGCCTTATCCGCCGGGCGTTCCGCTGGTGATGCCGGGGGAGATGATCACCGAACAGAGCCGTGCGGTGCTCGATTTCCTGCTGATGCTCTGTTCGATCGGCGAGCGTTATCCTGGTTTTGAAACCGATATTCATGGGGCGAAACCGACCGATGATGGCCGTTATCTGGTGAAAGTATTGAAAACGCCCGCAGTTTGACGCGGGCGAAGTCGCAACCTTATAGAAGGAACATATCCATGTTGGCATTACGGCAGGTTCACCATATCGCGGTGATCGGTTCTGATTACGCCACCAGTAAACATTTTTACTGCGAGATCCTCGGGTTCACCCTACTAGCCGAGGTGTATCGCGCAGAGCGGGACTCCTGGAAAGCCGATCTGGCGCTGAACGGCCAATACACGATTGAGCTATTTTCCTTTCCGGCACCGGCGGCTCGCCCAAGTAGACCGGAAGCCTGCGGCCTGCGTCATCTGGCATTCAGCGTGGATGACATTGATAGCGCGATCGCCGAGCTGCAAGCGGCGGGAGTCGTGTGTGAACCGGTGCGTATCGATCCTTATACCCAATCCCGCTTTACCTTTTTCAACGATCCCGATGGATTACCGCTCGAATTATATGAACTTCAACGTGGTTAATGCTTGCTTGCTGGCGGTGAGCTGGTTAACGTGCGGCTATGTGGACGCGATCAAGCACAACCAATGAAGAGCAATCAACTGCTTACACAGCTTGCTGAACAACTGGGCACTAAAGGCCAACTATTGCTGGCGTTTAGCGGTGGGCTGGATTCCAGCGTGCTGCTGCATTTACTGGTGCAATTACGCCAACAAAGGCCAGGAATGGTTTTGCGTGCGGTGCATGTTCACCATGGCCTGAGCCGTTTTGCCGATGAGTGGGTGGCGTATTGCCAGCAACAGTGTGAAGGTTGGCAGGTGCCGCTGGTGGTTCATCATGTTCAGTTGGATGGGCTTAGCGGTGGTATTGAGGCGGCGGCGCGAGCAGCCCGCTATGCGGCTTTCAGGGATACGCTGATGGCGGATGACACTCTGCTGACGGCACAACATCTTGATGACCAATGTGAAACCTTCTTGCTGGCCTTAAAACGCGGCAGTGGCCCGGCGGGGCTTTCGGCGATGGCAACTGAAGCCAGGCTGGGAAGTCATTCGCTGCTGAGGCCGTTATTAAGCGTTTCGCGCCAGCAGTTGGAGGCGTATGCCAAGCTGCACCAATTACGTTGGATTGAGGACGACAGCAATCAGGACTGTCGATTTGATCGCAACTTCCTGCGTTTGCAGGTATTGCCTGTATTAAATGAGCGCTGGCCGCATTTTGCCTCGGCAGCGGCACGCAGCGCCAGCCTGTGCGCTGAACAGGAACAACTGCTGGATGAACTGCTGGCAGAACAGTTAACGCTGTTGCTGGATGAAGAAAACTCGCTGGCGATAGCCGGGTTGCATGAGTGCTCTCCGGCGCGGCGTTATGCGCTGTTGCGCCGCTGGATTGCTCTGTTTGGCGTCACTATGCCTGCACGCGATCAGTTACCAAGGATCTGGAATGAAGTGGCGCTCAGCCGGGAAGACGCAGAGCCGCAGCTACAGTTGGGCAACTATCAGATTCGCCGTTTCCGCCAGCGTTTATACCTGTTGCCGCTGATGGCTGATTTGCGCGATCGGCAATTGCTCTGGTCGCAATCGACCAGACTGGAATTGCCCGATGGGCTTGGTGCTTTGGTCTGTGGGGAAGGGAATAACCTGGTGCGTGCACCGCAGGCTGGCGAGCAGGTGAGCGTGCGCTTTAGTGCTACAGGCCGGGTGCGTATTATCAACCGTGCCGGTTCAAGACACATCAAAAAACTGTGGCAGGAGTTGGCTATTCCCCCTTGGCAGCGTGAACGTATTCCCTTGATTTACTATGATGAGCAACTGATCGCCGCCGTGGATATCTTTGTTACCGAAGCTGGGCAGGTGCCTGCTGGTGAACAGCCGTGGCAGCTGAGCTGGAAGAAAAATAATAACAATATCTTGTGAGGAACCATGATGAAAAATATGAGCGTAATGGTGGTGGCAGGGTTGTTGAGCTTTTCCGCTTGGGCGGCAGGTGACGCAGCGGTGGGCAAGAGTAAATCAGCCACCTGTGTGGCATGCCATGGTGCAGAAGGCAAAGTCTCGGTACCGCTGTACCCGAATCTGGCCGGGCAGAACGCCATGTATCTGGAGCAGGTGTTGCAGTCCTACAAGAAAGGTGAACGGACCGGCGGCCAGGCTGAAGTGATGAAAATTTATGTTGCGGCGTTGTCAGACGCGGATATCGCCGATCTGGCGGCATACTACGCCAGCCTGAAGCCATAAATGACGAGGGCAGCCGTTAGGCTGCCCTGTAGAGAGGGGGTTACCGAGGCGTTTAGTCAGAAAGACTCACGACAACGGTACCAATTTCTGGATGACTAAAGCTGTGGATATGGTCCAGACGCACATCGCGCTGAGTACCATTTTGTTCGATCGTCAGGTATTCAACACTTTTCTTTTGCAACAGATCGACTGCCTTGGCTTCGATGGTTTCTCCGTCGCGTAACTCCAGCTTCAGAGTCAGTTTTTGCTGGCAGGCGAGTTCCAGATTGTCGTAGTCATCGCAATTGATGGGTTGATACTCATCATTCATCAACATAATAAATACAAAAATAAGTAATTTTAAAATCAATAAGTTACATTTTAATCGTCATTGACGACCGACGAAAACAGTGTAGTCGTTACTTCTAAAACGCTAGCCTGAAACCATAAATGACCAGGGCAGCCATTAGGCTGCCCTGTATACCCGTTGTAAATTTTTGGGTATTGAGATGGTGTTACCGCAAAATCAGTCTGACAGGCTGACGATTACGGTACCGATTTCCGGATGACTGAAACTGAGGATGTGATCCAGACGCAAGCTGAGGGTATTACCAGACTGATCGACAATCAGGTACTCAACACCCTTGGTAAATTTCAGCTCGGTGGCAATGCCTTCAAACTTCTCTCCGTCGCGTAACTCCAGCTTCAGAATGTAGTTATGCTGACAGGCGAGTTCCAGGCTTTCATAGTCATCGCAATTGATGGATTGGTACTCATCATTCATCAACATAATGTCTCCAATGATAAATTGATTGTTAAATCAATGGCTTATGTTTTAACCCATTAACGGCCTACATAAACAGTGTAGCCGTTACTCCTGATTTTTAACTCTACACTAAATCCGGTAGTAGCGACAGGTGGGATAGGGTTGCTGCGATAGTTCTGCCAGAAATCGTTTGAAAAGCGGAAGGGGGGCATTTTTGACTGGTTAAATTTAAACCAAAAGGCGGTTCTGAATCTTATTGAGATGCTTGATGAGTTACACTGTTAAAAAATATTTTCTGAAGGATTAAAGTAGTCATAAAGAGAAAGTTAATTAGTGTTTTGGAATAAAAATATGAGGTAAGCTATACTATGAATATTAACCATGGAGATAAATAAAATAGCTAATTAAATATAAGTATCATCTTGTTTTATATGTATTAAATAGTAATTACTATATGTCTGGCATATATAAAATATATGATTATTTTAAATTATTCAATTACCTTATAATACGTTTTTATATTAATGCGTCATTGTATATATTGCCAAAATTAATATGGCTTCTTTTAAAAAAATCATGATTGGTGTATAATGAGCATATTACTTATTTGGATCTATTAACATGAATGTCAGTGATAAAGTTCTAGAGTCTTCAATAAAATCATTAGTCATAAGACATCTTTTGCATGAGCGTAATGATAAGCATACCGCTAAAAATGAATTCATCATAAATGAATTTAGCATTGCCAACTTTTCAAGAAGAGTCGACCTTGTTTTAGCAAGTAAAGATAAAATTTTCGCTTTTGAAATAAAAAGTGAGTTCGATTCCCTAAAACGCTTAAGTGGTCAAGTTATTGAATATCTTGAACATTTTGATAAGGTGACTGTTGTTGTAGCTACAAAACACATAAAGAAGGCTTTGCAGTTAACCCCTGATAATGTTGCTATCTGGGAAGTATCTGAACAAAAATTGAAGGTTGTAAGAAAAGGGAGAATAATAAAAATTACGGACAAATTTAAATTTATAAAAATGATGACACTTAATGAATTATTAAATGTTGCAAAAAAAATGAATATAGAAATAAAGAATAAAAAAAGGAAATTTGTTGAGCTATCTCTTTTCTCTGTTCCAACGGTGAAACTAAGAAAAGAAGCTATAGATAAAATTAAAAATCGCTATAAAAAGAGAGGGAGCAATTATTTTGAGAGATTACAGATTAAAAATTCTAATTTAGAATATGACCGGTTAATTTCATCAAAAAAAATAGATAGAACAGATAAAGGTATGAGTGATATAGACTGTTTCATTAATGCACTTGAGGATCTCCAGTGTAGATAAATTTATGTTAAAAGAACCTCAAGGTAATAATCATTTTTCAGACATGCAACTAAGCATAACGATATTACTTTTAAATAATATCGTTATATAGTTTAATCAACCCAGTCCTCTTCAGTATCCAAAGTGTCAATAATATCATAATAATGTAGTTGCTGATAAAGATGTAGGTTTATGCGTACAGCTGTTGCCCTATTAGCAGATGTAATACCAAATGGATCTCCTATGCTTGTTTTTTCAATCATTTGAGTTCCCCACAATCTTAAGTCTTGATTCCAATATTCTGCTTTCATCATTTCTATAGCAGCCTCTTGATATAGCTCTTCTTTTTCATAAAGATCTGGATCAAGTTCTTTTCTAATAAATCTCCAATCATTTTTTAAGGGGTAATCAATCCTAGGAGGGGGAACACCACTGCCACCATTATTTCCTAATGCCCGAGTACTTCCTCTATCTGAGTAGATTAAATTGATATTAGTACATTCAGATGAGACTTTGTTAAAAATTTGTCTTTCGAAAATAGGTATTTCTCCTCGGTATGAACCTGCGAAAGAATATGGAAATGATGTTCCTGAAACACTAAAAATAGCATTTGGAAGTAAGGAGTGAATTTGTTTAATTAGATTAGAGTATTTGTAATACTCTATTAGATTCAGCCTATTAAAATCACCATAATCTAAAACTATCAGCAAACCAGAATTAAATAGTCGTGAAGATAACGTTCTTATGGCTTTTGTAAAATCATGAGGAATTATAGAATAATCTCCCGTAAGCTCGAATCTTGCAACGAGAGGTTTTTGAAGATCCAGTAGTCTATCTAACTGTCTATCTAACTGAGAAATATCCTCGAATTGAATTGCAGGGATAATATTCTCGTGTTGAGATACAAAATCAACCCAATTTTGGTAACCATCAGAAGGTGTTGCAAGATTTATAAAATCAGCGGAAATTTGATCATGCTCAATGGCAAACTTAGATCTTGCGGATTTCAAGAATTCTTTATCGAGATCAGATATCCAATAATTGTCACCAAACGCTTTATTAATACGTTCGATTGATTTAACAAAACTCTTTGAGTTTGCCCATTTTTTCAGTGAGATCAATGGTAGTAACAAAGTTTTATCTTTAAGCGGTAATTCTTCTAATGCAGCCATCTCTGCTGGCTTCAAGGACAGAATAGGTATGTATGAATAGTTATCTATCAACATTATCAATCCTTATTAACTGACACCTAATCTATATTTTAAGGCTGTAGCTGAAACTCCAAGGCTATCAGCAATCGATTCATATAGAATAGCATCTTTTCTACCTTTATAGTGCAGTTTGTAAAAATGTTCGACATGAAATATTGGCATAATAATGTCTGCTGCGAGCCTATTGGCCTGAGCTTCTACTTCATTTGATTGTGCTGAACGATACAACACATCGTCACTTATTCCTTCGCACAAGAGATGTTTATGCAAGAGGAAATGAGCTATTTCGTGTGCAAGGGTATATCGTCGTCTGGCCTTGACATCATGTCTATTTATACGAATTGTAACTACACCATGTGTTTCTTTGATTTCACCTGATATATTTGATGGTAATGTAGCTAACTTCACCACAAGACCTAGATCAATAGCAAGTTGGCCTAATTTTATTGGGCACTCCTGCTGGTTTTTTATTATTAGTTCCTTTTGAGACGTTGCTAATTTTAGCCACTCTTGTGAGTTATTCATTGTTCGCCATCCTCTTCATCCAATTCGGGATAATTTTCAAAGCTAACTTCATATTCATCTGGATTCTTATTGCCCCTGATGATAGCCATATCAACTGCACTAGCCAAATGTTTAGTAAAAGCACCCTCATCAATTAGCCTGGCAATTTCTTTCTTTGCGACAGCATCTATCTGTGTTGTAACTTCATTTATAGCGACAGAAGATGATATGTCGGCTACCTTCAATTCAATGCTTTTTTTGAAGTTTGTATATCCAATGATTGAAACGATTGCTAAAATAACACTTAAAATAGTTATGATAACAGTTACACAAGCAAGTAAAATACTTGCCCACATGGAATAATCGACGTTGCTTTTATTTTTTAAATTCTCAATTTCCTCAGTTAATTTTTGTTGTTGTTCTAAGAGAGTCATGATTTTTTGGTTATCAAATTCAACATTCTTAATGTATGACGATTGTTTATTTTCAATGGGATTGACTAATTGCTTAGAATGCGAGGTATTAATTTTCTCAGTAGTTGAAGTCTTCGTAGATTGCTCAGGAGAAAGAAGGCTTCCATACGCTAGAAACGTTAAGCACGAAATTACTAATAAAAGTATAACTTTGCTCATATGACTTCCTTTTACACACTTTTATTAATATATAACATCCTATATCAAGTAAATCTAATGTTTTAACCTTAGATAGTGATGTAGGTAACATTTTATTCATTTGGTGAATTTTATTATCAATCGTATTTTCGTGGTGTATGATACCGGGTGTGGGGTAGAATCATTTCGGACTCGCTTGTTGGTAAAATTTGTATTTATTACTTATAGGTTATATCATCATTAAAAAAACTATATTCTTATATGTGATGAGAAATAATAGAACAAGTATGTTGACGTGACAAAAAATACGCTGGGGGAAATATAGTAGTATTAGCGGTAACATATTTTCATGTTTACATCGTGCATATTATATCTTCTGGTTTGTTATTATAATAAATATATATGCTTGGAATAGTACTGAGGATTTAAATAAACCTTGCTATTTTTGAAACAAATTCAATTTGTGTGCTATACTATAGGTGTAGCTAATACATTTTAAAACTCTGATTGATATACCAAAGATAAATTAAAGTGATAATTTATCTTTGGTATAATAGTTGAATCCTGATCCTATCGAAAAGTAGATGGCAGATGAGTAGTTCAATCAGTACGATGTGCAAATGAGACCCGTGATACAACGTAGGTGAAACCAAATCCAATGCGGTTATAAAAGCTATATGCAGTCACACGAACCACGGCAATGCGGCACAATAAAGAATTCTTAGCAGATGAATTCCTTGATAGACATATGAGGTTCACACCTGACCATGCGAAAGGGAGTTGAATAAATTTGTACAATATAGATCCGTCCAAATTTTGAAGACACATGTTTAAGTTGTTTATGTAGCTGAAACATGAAGTGCGATTAAAACCGCGACCGTTGCAATAGGACAGTGATATGGGAGAAACAGGGCAACCCGCTTCCGCTTGAACGATTTATATAATATAGATCCATCCAAAATTCACTACATAAAATGTTCGATAGATACCATCGACAAAATTAATTTTCTATCCCCCCTGCGGGGGGGATAGAAATGTTCTCAGAAAACCTCGACAATGGATTATGAAGTATATTAAATCCTTTCTTAAATAATTAATAAAGTAAATTAATTTGTATTTGTGAGAGGTTTTACGAAGTAAAACTGTCGAAGAAATACAAATTATAACTTAACAGTTTGATTGAAATACGAAACACGAAGTGTTGAGTATTCTCAATCACAAATGTTGATTACTCAAATATTAAGTCTTTTCATTATGAATATACTGATTGAATCTGCAACTATGGCTTCATTAATTTTATTGTTAATAGGTGTGATATGTCCTTTATATAATTTAGTGTTGTTATATATGTAATGAATCAATAATTATTTTTTTTGATTTAATAGAAGCATGTTCAAATACCTATTTGAAGTTATGAACACTCTTTTTGCTTGTAATGAAAATACTATCAGTAGATAAAAGTGGTGCTAAAGTAACCTGCCTTTAGTTTGTTAAAATTCATAAGTCAGCCCTGATTTTTTAGAATGGGAAAAGACAAGGGATTACCTATGCATTTAAAAATTAAAGTGCTTTTTATCTGAATCAGATTTTAATTATATCTGTTGAAAACTTTAAGGGTGTTATTTTATAAAGTACTTCAATGCTCGTAGTAATGCGAGTACTGGATTTTTATTAAAATGACTCAAAGGCTTCATATGAGTCATATATATGAAGCCTCTATTAACAAAATGTATACGATAAAACTAATTTGAATGGGGTGTGATAGCTTGTCTTATCCCATTTCATCTCACCTACTGCCAGTAGGTATACTGCGTGATACTTATGTTTTGGTACGTTATCTGATGCCTTAGCATTATATAATGGTTTTAATCTTGCTGTCAGGAAGATAGTTGTAGTATAACAAAGTAAATCTACGATACGGCTAAGGGTATGTATGGATACGGTAGAGGAACTAAACGGAACGTATTTCTATAAGGGCGTAGGTAACATTTCAGCAGGTGAGTTATTTTTCTGGGTCCTCCTTGATAAAACTGATGAACAACTTGGCGGTATAACAGATATAGTAGCAATGAGTTGTATCATTTTAGGACTGCCAATTTTAAGTACCAGAACAAAACCAGGAACCGCTACACCTGGAACATCTATAGCCTCTAAATATTCACGTCAATATCTTGATGTGAAACTACCTGTACGGCTTCCGACACTTACAAACAAGAGTATTAAGCTTTTAAAGCCAATGATGGTTAACAATCTTGGAGCTTTCGTTGGTCGTACAATCCCTGTAATCGGTTGGGTACTCCTCGCAAACGATCTCGCTCAAATCGTTTATAAAACATTATCTACCTACAACACGATAGCAAGAAAAGAAGATCGAGTATGGTAACTGATGAAGAAATCTTAGAGTTTTTCCGAGGTGAGTTATCACTTATGGTTACATGGAAATTCAAGCCAATACCTATCGAGCTTGATACACCATTGCAAAGCTATGCTGAATGGGATGAGTTGCCATACGCTATTGATGATTACAGTAAGAAGTTTGGTATCGATACATCTGTAATTGATTATAATGCTTACTATCCGTGGCAAACAGAATCATTTTTCCGTAAATGGCTTACCAAAGAACCACTCCAACAAACAGTAAAACCGCTTACTGTAAGAATGTTCGCTGAATCGGCTAAGGCTGGTCGTTGGTTGTATGATTAACTGAAAAGGAGTTTGATAAATGGCTGTCCCTGTTCACATGTGGCTAAAAGACGATGGCGGTGCCTCTATCAAAGGTTCATCTGATGTTAGAGATCGTGAGGGAAGTATTGAATTGCGTGGACTTACTCACAATTTAAATATCCCTACGGATTCAAATACAGGAAAACTAACGGGAACGAGGCTACACGCTCCTTTCTTGATTGAAAAAGAAGTCGATGCATCATCACCGTATCTTTATAAAGCGGTAGCTACTGGTCAAACGTTAAAGAGTGCGGAGATAAAATGGTATTGCATCAATGATGCAGGGCAAGAAATAGAATACTTCAATACGTTACTTGAAAATGTGAAAATTGTTTCTATTACACCAACGATGCATGATACTCGTGATTGTCCAGGGACTGGTCACATGGAAAGTGTGCAGTTACGATATGAAAAAATCACATGGAAATATGTAGACGGTAATATTCAGTATACTGATGCATGGAACGAACGAGTTACGGCTTGATGGATGAAATAGGGGCATGCATTGCCCCTGTTTTGAAACTACTACTACTCAATTACCTTTTAATGAAAACACTATCAAATTTATTTCTTCCTATTCAGTGGGGGATGAAAATGGTCTTCAGAGAATCTCGATAATGGATTATGAAGTATATTGAATTATTTCTAAAACAATTAATAAAGTACTCAATTGTTAAATCTTTTCATTATTAACCTACTAATTTAACTGGAAGTATGAGTGGTAATTAATTTAGTCATGAATACAATGTATTACATATTAATTCAATACACCATTTTTACAGGTTTATAATTTAATCATGTAGGTGAAATCTATAATAGGAAATAGCAAGACTCTAATGTGAAAATGAGAGCCTTGCTACTATATACATCATCACCTATAAGTTTTCCTCTTGAGTAAAATTATTTTTATAAATATTTTGATAATCTGTTAAATTCTTTTCTATGGATAAAAAATTAAGCAAACGTTCGATTTCATAGAGTGAAGCAGAATGAAGTTCTCTTTTGTCAATGGTTTTTAATAAAGTTTCTAAAGCTTCTTTAGCCTCCGTTTCATATTTTTCGAACCCACTTGCAATGAGGGTAAGATAAAAAGTTACTCCTTCTAGACTTGGTTGATTTTTTATTTTAATAGTTAAATTATAGAAAGCTTCTTCAAGTATTTCTTTGATTGTGCTGTTTGAAATTTCCAATAAGCTAAGCAACAGAGAAGATGCTAATTTACATTGATAATCTATAGAGGCATAGTTCATCTCAAAAATTAGTCTTCTAATTGATTTTTCATTTGTTATTTCAATACTTTTCTCTTTTGCTAAACCAAAAAAGTTGTCAATGCAATAATTTCGGATAGCCATATATTCATATCCATTTGCTTTACCTATGGAAAATTTATCTATGATTGCTTCAATTGTTTCTTTGAGCATGTTTTTATCAAAATCGGAGCCGAAAAGATTGAACTGCATAGCAAGGAATTGATTGACTGCACTATAGAACATATACGGAACACCAGACCCATTTATAACCATATTAATACAGTTTAGAAATTTATCAAAATTACTACCATTGACTTTTATAAATGATAATATGTATATGAAATTTTCAATATAACCCCAAAAGAGCGTATTTACATGAGTGATTGATTTTATGTGATTTACTAAATTCACCAGTACATCATTTATTAGCCAACGCAAATTTTCTTCAGATATAGATAGGAAATCATATGCCTCTCCTTCACGGACACCAAAAGAATAAAATAAATCTTTTATTTCAGTATTCTTAAAAAATTTTATTAAAGAATAAATTTCTTCTTTATCTAATTCAATCTTAGATTTTTGACATTGAGAGTTAAAACTACCTTCGACATAATACTTATTAATGTCTTTGAACTCGGTAAGATGTTCTATGAGAATGTTATTACCCAAGAAGTAATGTAGCATGTTTTTATGCTCACTTTTTAACGTCTCATTTTCTTTACTAAAATAGAATCCGCCCCTTGTAATTATACTTCTTTGCTTCTCATTTTTCTTTAAAAGAGAGAAAACTTTAAAAGCTCTTTCTTTTATATAAGTGTGGCGTAAGGTGTTATATAATGCAAAATTATCTAGTTTTATTTCATAAGGGAATGAATTATAAAATCCATCAACATCTTTGTATTTTTTGTCATCCAGAGAAACGTTATTATCTTTTATACTAATTATTCTTCTTAGTTCATTGTAGTTTGATGAGGAAATTAAAATTGCCGCATAGTGTTTTTTAGAAATAGCCAATCTTAATGCGGTTTCTAATAGATTTAAGCAGCTTTGATAGTTCTCAGAATAATAATATAATTGAGAGCAGTAAAGCAAATTATCTAGATCATCAATGTTGGAGGGAGTGTTGGGGTAATGAAATGATAGATTTGATTCAAGTTCGTTGTTTATACTGTGGTTTGGTATTTTGAAAAATTTACTATTGTTCTCGTCCTTGGATAAAGATATTCCAGATATACTTGCTTTGCTTAATATGGAAAATATTTTTGAATGATTTTCCATGATAAATTTTTCTTCGTTTTCTTCCAGGCCTGAAACGAATTTATTAAAAATAGTTCTTGTTTCTTTATTATAATCTGTAGTTAGTATGTTATTATAGAAAATAAATAGTGTAAGATTTGGATAGTACTCATACCCACAATTTCCTAATGCAGATGAAACTTGTTCATATAATACTTTTTTAAGATTACTTAAATGTCGAATTTTCCCGTAGACAAATGCTATAGGATCAATACTACCAGCAGCATTAAAGTTTTTGTAACTGACTATTTTTGATATGAAATCATATATTATTGAGGAGTAATTATCTAATCTTGGGATTTTTCTTTCAAGATCAGTTAGTACAATCGTTTTTATACCATGGTTTTCAAGATATTTTATCTTTGATTTATTCTCGCTAAAAGTTAATAGGTAAATTGGTTGTCTGGATTTAGCATGATTTCGCAGCCACATCATTATTAATTTCAAGTCAATATCATTGTATGAATATCCTATGAACAAGACCGCGTTAGTGCTTAAAACTCCTTTTATATAGTTTGATATTAATGGTGAGTTATGTTCATAGTTTAAATAGTCATCTTCTTTGAAAATAATATTATGATGATTAAAGTCACCATGCATTTTTACTAACTTGTTTGGTAATGATGATTTCGATAAATCCTCATCAGAAACAATAATATCATATAGCTCCAAGTTCTCAGATATAGATTTTTCAAGTAAACAATCCCAATTGGTTGTTATTATATTTTTTGGTTCTAACTCTAGTATTGATTTATGAACTAAAGATGGTGATGCATCTATGTTAAAAAATGATTTTAATTTACGATAGTATAAGTAATCACCGTGTTCAAGATAGTATGATTGAGCTAGTTTTAAATAGTCATGTTCATGCTCTAAGTTTAATTCTTTTTGAAGGGCTTCTATCAAATCACTCCAGCTTGGAAATTTTGCACCATCATTTTCTGATGATTTAGATATACCAGCACCAACAAATACGCAAAGTCTCTGTTCTTGTTTTGCACGGTGTAGATCTTCAATTATTTTCATGTCCATTTGATATCCTTAATTAAAATTACCCTGCATAATTTTATTAATATAGATGTAATTAAAATAATTAACTAATGTTACTGTTTGGATAATATCACTAATATATTTTAAGTATACCTAAAAGGGACCAGTAGAATCACCAATCATTTTGGTTCATTAATTGCACTTTACAACTTAAAACAGACTTTATATAATGAACCATATAAAACGGACTTTATGGTGATTAAATATGCGTGTGTATGCTTACCTTCGTGCTTCTACTCAAGAGCAAGATGCAACGAGAGCGAAATCTGAGCTTGAAGAGTTTGCACTGTTGAACAGTTTTCGAATCTCAAAATTCTTCATCGAGAATGAATCTGGTGCCAGTCTGCAACGTCCTGAGCTTTTCCGTTTGCTTGATATAGCAGAACAAGGCGATGTTCTACTGTGTGAGCAGATCGACCGTGTATCAAGATTGGCTAATGAAGATTGGAAGAGTTTACGGCGGATAATCGAAAGTAAAGGTGTTAGGCTCGTTTCACTTGATTTACCAACGAGCCACCAGCTTTTGCATAGTACTGACGAGTTTACCCAACGTATGTTCGAAGCTTTGAACAGTATGATGCTTGATATGTTAGCTGCAATTTCTCGCAAGGATTACGAAGATCGGCGTAGGCGGCAACAACAGGGTGTTGAGAAAGCTAAGGCTAACAATCGCTATAAGGGCCGTCCTATCGATCATGAGCTACATCGGAAGGTAGAAGAATTGCTCACTGATGGGAAAAGTTGGAATAAGATTCAGGATCTCATTGGCTGTTCAAGGGCAACAATTGCTAAGGTATCCAAGAAATTAAGTACTGAATCTAACTCGTAATTGTAGGTCATATAGTTTGAAAATATAGTAACCAATTAATTTTAATATAATTTATTTTATTAAATCCGTTAGATAACCCTGATGATTAACGGTATGAAAAATGCAGAGATTATTTAACCTCTGCATTAAAGTAATACATTGTTGTTTTTTATAACTATATTTCCCCTGGTGCTGGCGTAATAACTATCAGCTTTCTTCACCTGACATATTCGTGCTGTTTCTTAATCTGTAAAGGTCAATAGCTTTGTCACGAGTCACATTCATTGTAGATTCTGACATAACTATGCCCCAAATTGAACCGCGTTCTTGGCTATAGAAGCTTTCCATAGCACTGATATAGGATTCTTTATATTTCACCCACGCTCGTTGTGAGTTTCGTAAGTCGGTTTGGATTTCCTTTGGTTGATCTTGAAGAAGTAGTTTATATTGTTTACTTAATTCTTTTTCCCATTCGTTAGTAGATTTCGTATAACAATCAACACTATCCAACGTGGATAGTGCCGACTCCCTACATTTATCTAATTGTTCATCGAGATCTTTTCTTAGTTCTTTTGCATAAGAACAAGTACTAACGGAGAATAAAGTTGCAATTAAAATTAATTTATTCATTATATAATCCCTTATATTTATAAAGTTAAATGTATTACTTCATTTCTCTTACTTTCATTTGAATAAGTTCACTACCACCGTTTTTTTGTTTTTTCTTCAAAGTGTTCCAAGCTTCTGAGGTATTAAAAGCGAAAATAATCTCACCGTAAATTTTCGAATCTCCAGCAATTCGGTATTCGATCCTGTATTGTTTTAAACCTTGTGCCGCCACAATTGCTCCTGAAAAACTTAATGTAGCAAGTAAGACTGCTGTTATTGCTGTCTTTTTCATTACTATCCCCATCTGTATTAACTGTTTTTAATTTTAATCGGATTTGTTTTTCTTTAGATAATTAGAACCATCTTTTGCTAATTCGCCACGTAATCTCCAAACATTAAGCATGTCAATCACTGTACAATCTAATTTATTACAAATCATTAAATATGGTTTTTGTTGAGATGGACTGTAATAATAACTATAGTTATAAGTAGTTGTTGCTCCATAAATTCTTTCAACGTCAATATTTTCTTTACCTGATTTTTCTAAGAATTTTTCAACCGCATCCCAATGCGAGAGTACTTCTTTACCAAAATAAGTTATATAAACTGGTTTTTCAGTACCATCGAATATGAACTGTTTTACTTGTTCTTTACCAGAATTATTAACTAATATTTTAGTATTAGAACCAAAAACTGTTTCAAGTTCATTTGTATTAGCTTGATAAGTTCTTGTTGGATCTGCTCTCATATATCTAATATACTTATCTAAATCGTCATCATCATTTTTTGACTCATCGGGTTTGTATTTAACATTTTCTTCATTGGTGGTACTCTTATGTAGTTCTGTTGTATTTTTTTCTTGATGTGCTTTTCCAATCATTAATGCACCAATAGCTACAGAAATCATAAAAATAAAAACGCTACAAGATAGTGCAATTAATAAAGTACTTAGCTTACCTCTCCCTTTACTCCTGAGGTGTAAAGCTACTTTCTTATAGCTATATATTGAAATTGCTATGCATACGATAAACACAATCAAGCCAAACATAATGAAAAGATCCTTATTTTTAGATGCGGCGTATTAAATTACGTAACTAACCTTTATTCTTTGTATATCTTTCAGGCCAAATTTCTTCTACTGGCACACCTATACAGTCACTGACTATTTTTTCTCCTTTATACCAGTGTCGCTCTAATACGTTGTATAACGTGCGTTCGTGCAGTCCCGCTTGCCTGGATAATTCAGAAAGTGTCGTTCCTTTTTTTCGAATAGCAGCAAGGATGTCTGCCCGATGCCAGTTCTTTTCAGTACTGGAAAATTGTCCCTTTTTCTGCGATCCTTTCAAATTAACATCACTCATTATGAACTCTCATTACTCACCTTAGGAACATTGTTGATCGTTATAAGGAACTTGTCAATCCATAAAAAGGAATTTTTAGATTGATTTATACCTTACCTACGGTTGTGTTTCTGAATTAGGAACATTTAAAATGAAGTCAAAAGAACCTTCCGAGCAACTATTGCAGTTCACCGAGCGTCTCAAGAGCAAGCTGCCTACCGGTTCAGGAAGGGCGTTTGCGGCTAAAGCTGGCATTGGATACTCAACGTTGCACAATTATCTCTCTGCGGTTAGCAGCCCAACTTTAGAGAATTTGGTACTACTTGCTAAGGCGTTAGATGTCTCTATAGAGTGGCTGGCAACAGGAAAGGAAGCTTCTGTGTCTGAAGCAGTTACTAATGGTGATAAAGAACTCTCCAGAGTAATAAGAATCCCATTTTTAGAACAAGATAAGTTCCTTTTACTGGATGGTAATATTTTGCAAGAAAAAGACGATATAAGCCATCTTGTAGCTTTACGGGTAACTACCGACGTGATGGAACCTACTTTTGGCGTAGGTGCTGTAATCATCGTTGATACAAGCATAAACCAGCTAAAGGAAAATCAGCTTGTAGTGCTGAAAAAAGGGGATAATTACTTATTCAAGCGAGTCCAAGTAGTTGTTAAGGGGTACAATTTAATCAGTGATAATAAAAAATATCCAGTACTTACAATTTTAGATGCCGAACTATCCTCACTTGAGATAATCGGGCAGATTAATTTTATTGTCACTAACATCCAGCAGTTAACATAGATATTTATTCTAACTGATACTATTAATTAGTATTAAAATAAAGGTGATTGATATGGCAGAAGAGAAAAAGTCATCATCTCTGGATGAGTTGATGAAAGAAATTGTCTCACATGCAACAGAGTTATCAAAAGTTGACTTTGAGAAATTAGAATCTGAAGGGATTATTGAAAAAGTAAGAGGTGGTTATCTTGTTAAGAAATACACTCTTCTACCTGAAATTGCAAGACGATTAATTAAATCAATGAAGCAAACTAAAAATGGTGTGAAAATTATAATTTCAAAACCACCTAAGTCTTTTTTAGATCTTGCTAAGAAATAAAAGACTGATGGAGTCCCATTTATGCTTAATATGGGACCCTATAAATTTAATTATTATGGTCGGTTTGAACAAATTATTCCATACTCAATGCCGCCCTTGTAATCTACGTATTCCTTCAATTAAATTATTATCCACGCTTTGCTGCTCCATAAATAGCAACATCAGTGCTAAATCTTCTGGAATATATAATCCTTTTATTTCAACATGGTGTGATTTTTTATCGCACTCAATACTCATAACATTTGAAATGTAATATAAGGTTGTTTCTGTTTCCGTACAAGCGATATTTGATAATACATCCCCATTTATGCTGTCCATTAATATTACATGCTTTAAATTACCCATGTGATAATGGAACTCAATACTTACAAACGTATCTATAAAAGGATGTCGTGTTAACTTGATTGTAGATACTACTTTTCGTAATGCTAAATTGTATCTTAATCGTTCCTCTGCATTTTCAATGTCGAATCCCGAAACATCAAACTCTTGTGGCTCGTTTTTAATGGTTGCTAACTTAGATTCTAATGAAGTAATAATTTTGTTTACTCCATCTAATGTTTTAAAAAAGGAAATGTCTGGCATCTCAGACTTATCGATGATCCCTCTTAATGCATTGGCGTAATTTTTCTTTTCTATCAATTCATCTCTAATTGTATCTGAAGTATCTTCCTGTGATTCATTAGATAGAAATTTATTCCAATCAAAATTCAAAATGTGGTTGTAAATGACTTTTTCAATAAAATCATACCGAATAGACTTTGCTGTGCATGCTTTAATCTCTTTGCGTTTAGAACAATAAAGCCGTTTATAAGTGATTTTTCCCTTATATGTTTGCTTTATTACACCAACAGCCGCACCACATAGTCCACAAGAACTTATACCGTTGAATAGGTTGTTCATGTTTTCCGTAGGTTTATACTTCACCAAAGGCTGTGATGAGTTTTTGATATTTTGAACTCGAGAAAATTGCTCATCACTGATTACCTGCGGATATAGACGAACATCTTGTCTGTTTTTGTTTGTTGAAATTAGCCAGCCAGCAACACGTTTATCGCTCAGGAGCCTGTTTACGTTTTGGGGATACCACTCAGCATTACCGATTAACATCCTTCTTTTGTTTAATTCTCGAGCAATAGTTGTACTACCTATACCCTCACAAAATTTATCAAAAATATAGCTGATAATATGCGACTCTGAAGTTAATTGATATTTATTATCAACTACTTCAATCCACTTTGGAACGCGTTTAGTCAGTACGGCAGTTCCTTTCTTCGCTGCCTCATATCGCTCTTCCCAATTATCATTCGAGAGATTTTGTTTACGCAAAGACTCTCTATTTGCTCGTGTTAGGCTACTGGCTAATAATTCTAGGTTAAGGACATCAGTAAAAACCTCTCCAGTTTCTACCTCGTGTATGTGCACTCCTGCTTCTGTGACAGCTAAAAAATTCAACGCTGACTTTGCAGGAGTTGCTCGGCTGAATCGGTCTATATTTTCAATAAGTAAGCATGAATTTTTATGTTTTCCTGCTTTGGCTTCTTTTATGAACTCGGCTAAAACACCCTCTTCAAGATTATAGCCTTTGAATGCAGATTGACCGGGTTGCAGCATCCATGAAAAGTCATCGATGGATAGCTGGTAACCAAGGTTTTTCGTATCCTTATAGTTTTGAATGTATTTCAGCAGCATTTTTTGCTGCCTCGACATACCGTTACCATCCAGTTGCTTACCTGACGACACTCGACAGTAACCGTATGTTTTCCTTGTCATTCTTCATTCCTCTTTAAAATGTAACTTAGGGATATTTTAGCTAATCATCAACATAGTCGCTCACCAATAAGTTAGCGGCGGCAAATGCCGCCTGTTCCCTAACGGAGGACGGTAGCGCGCTATTCGCTGCAACCTCGTCCAATGCCTTTAAGACACATGCTAGTGCATCAGGCACGTAGCCAAGATCTCCACTGCCGATCTGGGCGTAAAAACGGCGTACTAACTCACAATATTGTTGCACAGTTTCCTCCCTTAAGAATCTTTGCATAATCGCCAACGCAGGCTGCGATGAGGCACAGACACTCGGAGTTCAATCCTATCCTAAACGACTATAGCACAGGTGCCGTGGAGTTATTAGCACCTCGTATTGGCTTTCATTCGCAGCTATAGGCTCCTCGTGCTGGCTGTGAACCGATCTTATCAAGTACACTGTGGCCTGTTAATAATGAGGTTACCCATGGCGCTGAAAGCAACAATTTACAAAGCCACGGTCAATATCGCGGATATGGATCGTCACTTTTACCACGACGCGACGCTGACGTTGGCCCAGCATCCTTCAGAAACCGAACAGCGCATGATGCTGCGCCTGCTGGCATGGATCTGTCATGCTGATGAACGCTTGGTATTTACCAAAGGCCTGAGCGCAGAAGATGAACCTGAGATCTGGCAACGCAACGACCATAACGGGCTGGAAATGTGGATCGAACTGGGGCTGCCAGATGAGAAACGCATTAAAAAAGCCTGTAATCAATCCCCACGGGTGATGCTGTATGCTTATGGTGAACGTGCCGGGTATGTCTGGTGGCAATCGATGCAGAGCAAAGTGGCAAACCACAAAAACCTAAGCATCCGTTTTCTCGATGATGAACAATTAGCTCGCCTGGCCGCGATGGCCAGCCGCAATATGACGTTACAGGCTACCCTACAGGAAGGTACTATCTGGCTTTCCGATGTTCAGAATAGTCTCGAAATTCAATTTGCCGAATGGCAGCAGGCACAGGTGTAACCGGTGCTGGCACTGTCAAGAAACGTAGCGATACCGGACAACGAAATAGAATTAACGGCGATCCGCGCTCAAGGCGCGGGTGGGCAGCACGTGAATAAAGCCTCAACGGCCATTCATTTGCGCTTTGACATCCGGGCATCCAGCCTGCCAGAGTATTACAAGGAACGGTTGCTGGCGCTTAATCATCATTTAGTGACCGTTGATGGTGTGGTGATTATCAAAGCGCAGGAATACCGTAGCCAGGAGTTAAATCGTGAGGCGGCGCTGGCTCGTTTGGTAGCGCTGATTCAACAGACGATGGTGGTTGAAAAGACGCGCAGAGCAACGAAACCCAGCAAAGGGGCGAAATTACGCCGTTTGGAAGGCAAGGTGCGCAAAGGCGCAACCAAAGCGCTGCGCGGCAAGGTTCTCCCTTAGGGAAGCCTGTTTGGCACCACTTTGTGGATATTAATGGAACGCAGCAGGAGAATAACTGTGAAAATAATAACAATCGTCCTGTTTTTAGCGGCAGGAGCGCTTTCGCTACTAGGCTGTAATAACCAATACCAACCGAAAGAACAACCGCTTCAGCCAATGCAGCAGAGTTATCAGGGGGTATTGCCTTGCGCTGACTGTAGCGGGCTGGATACGACTTTGTTCCTGGATAAAGATGGCACTTTCATTCTGCAGGAAACCTATCGCGGCACCAAAGATGGCGATAGAACTTTTGCCAGCTATGGTCAGTGGGCACGCACGGCCGATCGGTTGGTGCTGACCGAAGCCAGTGGCGAAAAGCGTTACTTCCGCCCGGTAGGCAAGAATCTGCAAATGCTGGATCGCAATGGAGCGCCGATTACGTCCGAGCTTAATTATACATTGTCGCCAACCGAGCAGCCGTTGCCAAAAACGCCAATGCCGTTGAGTGGGCTTTATACCTATTTGGCTGATGCGGCAGTATTCAAAGATTGTGCGACCGGTAAAACCTTCCCGGTAGTCAATAATATCGCGTTGGAAAGAGGCTATTTGAAAGCTCAAAAAGCGCCAGGGGAACCGGTATTCCTGATGCTTAATGGCCATTTCAGCATTCAGCCATCCATGGAAGAAGGGCAAATGCAAAAAGCATTGGTGCCTGAGCCCGGTGGTAAGGTGACTTTCGATAACAGCAAAGATTGTAACAGCCGCTGATCGCATTCATGTTGGGCAGTCGAAGATAAAACCCCGTTATGGCAAATGACGGGGTTTATGTTTTCTAGAATACGTCATGGCCGGGTTGAATCTGGGATTTGCCGTCATGCACGCTATTGCTGACCAAGGCGCGATTGCGCAAATAGATACCTGGTTTGATGTGCCCAACATAGGCCAAGGTCTGACTTGGCGCCAGCGTTGCAATATCCCCTTCCCGCATATGTAGCAAATCACCGGGGCTGACCCAGCCAGGTGATGCCAGAGTGAGTGGCCGCCCGGCGTGCTCAAAGGCGGCCAACACAAACTGCGAGCAGAAATAGCTGGATTCATCGGCGGCTGGCGTACTGAGCTGTGCGGCGGCCAATCCTTGTACGCACTGCTGGCGGAAATCCTTCGAGAAAGGATTTAGCGAGCAAATCTGCTTGGTGACCATAAAGGGCATCATTTCAATAATCCCCTGATAGTTATAGCGGCTACCGGCCTTTTGCTTGGCGAAGTAGCGAATTTGTTCTGCTTGAGTGGGGGTCAGGCTCGGCATGCGCAAAGCAAACAGTTTGTCACTGTGGGCTTGCGCATCTTCCAGGCTGACAATCTGCACACCATCGCCCACCGCTTCGGCGACTTGGCCTTGACCAATATAGATCGCGACATGGCTGACTGAAGAAGCACTGAAGATACGGATCCCCAGAGAGGTTAGGCCAATCGTTGAGGAAAAAAGCAGATCGCCATCTTGGAGGGCGGCTTCATCGACTTCCCGAAAGGTATTCTGTGGCGCGGAACTGAGGGTTTGAAACTGGATATCCACGGGATTGAGGGAAGCACGTTTTTCTTTTTCGGACAGCGCAATATCCATGGTGCAGCCGGTGATAAAGACCGGCAGCAAGGCAAACAGTCGCATGACTGAGGTATAAGGTAACGGCATTTCTTAATCCTTTAATCAACTGCGTCCTTAGCAAAACACCCTGATACCCTTATTACTTGAAGCTGCAGGGTTGTTGGCTACCTTCACTCACCCGAATCACTTACTTGAGTAAGCTCATCGGGATTCGCTCAGTTGCCGCCTACCTGCAACTCCAAGTACTTTGGGTATAAACAGGGTGTTTTTCATACCGTATTGGGAATGCTAGCGTTTGATTTGGGCCAGCAGGAAATCAACGATTTCGCCGGTTTTAATCATCTGCTTCTCGCCAATCCGGCGATTTTTGTACTCAATTTCTTCACTGTCGAGGTTGCGATCGCCAATCACGATGGAATGCGGCACGCCGATCAGTTCCATATCGGCAAACATCACGCCAGGGCGTTCTTTACGGTCATCAAGAATAACGTCGATGCCGTGAGAGCGCAGCTGGTTGTAAAGCTCTTCAGCCAGCGCCTGCACGCGGAATGACTTGTGCATGTTCATTGGCAGAATAGCCACCTGGAATGGAGCAATCGCATCTGGCCAGACAATGCCACGCTCGTCGTGGTTCTGCTCAATAGCGGCGGCCACTACGCGGCTAACCCCAATACCGTAGCAACCCATGGTCAGAACCTGGTTACGGCCATCTTCGCCCTGTACCGTGGCTTTCATCGCTTCCGAATATTTGGTGCCCAACTGGAAGATATGACCCACTTCGATACCGCGTTTAATCAGCAAAGTGCCTTTACCATCCGGGCTAGCATCACCTGCAACAACGTTACGGATATCGGCAACCTGTGGCAGCGGCAGATCGCGCTCCCAGTTAATCCCGAAGTAGTGTTTAGCATCGATATTGGCACCAGCCCCGAAATCGCTCATAGCCGCTACGCTGCGATCGATCACTATAGGAACTGGCATCTTGATCGGGCCGAGAGAACCTGGGCCTGCACCCACCACAGCACGGATCTCTTCGTCTGTAGCGAAAGTCAGCGGAGCCGCTACCAGTGGCAGTTTCTCTGCCTTGATTTCGTTCAGTTCGTGATCGCCTCGTACCAACAGCGCAACCAGCTTATGGCCGCTTTCTTCGGTTGCACGGACCAGCAGGGTTTTCACCGTTTTCTCGATCGGCAACTGGAATTGCTCTACCAGCTCGGCGATGGTTTTGGCGTTAGGGGTATCGACGATACGCAGTGCTTCGGTAGCTGCACCGCGTGGTTGCGCCGGGGCAACCGCTTCTGCCAGCTCAATATTAGCCGCGTAATCAGAATCGGTAGAGAAGACGATATCGTCTTCACCACTGTCTGCCAGCACCTGGAATTCATGCGATGCGCTGCCGCCAATGGAACCGGTATCGGCCAGCACTGGGCGGAAATCAAGCCCCATACGGCTGAAGATCTTGCTGTAGGCTTCGTACATGGCTTCGTAGGTCGCCTGCAGAGATTCCTGCGTGGTATGGAATGAATAGGCATCTTTCATCAGGAATTCACGGGAACGCATCACGCCGAAACGCGGGCGGACTTCGTCACGGAATTTAGTCTGGATCTGGAAGAAATTCAGCGGCAACTGTTTGTAGGAGCTGATTTCATTGCGGATCAGATCGGTGATCACCTCTTCATGTGTCGGGCCGAGAACGAACGGGCGTTCGCCACGATCGACAAAGCGCAGCAACTCAGGGCCATACTGCTCCCAGCGGCCGCTCTCCAGCCACAGATCTGCCGGTTGGACGACCGGCATGGAAACTTCGATCGCATTAGCATTGTTCATTTCTTCACGAACGATGTTTTCAACCTTTCTCAGAACACGCAGACCGGTTGGCAACCAGGTATAAAGACCGGAGGCCAGCTTGCGGATCATCCCGGCACGCAGCATCAGCTGGTGGCTGATCACTTCGGCATCGGCAGGTGTCTCCTTCAACGTGGAGAGCAGATATTGGCTAGTACGCATGATGTTTTGGTTCCGTTAGTACTGCAAATTGCATCGGGCTGCCAGCAGGAGTGGCAGCCAAAATTTTCAAAAGTGGTTTAGTCTACCAGCGCAGGACGGTTGTCAAAAGAGAGACGGTGGATTTTTAACGGACGTCGAGTGATAACACTTCAGTTTGCCCATCAACAACCCGCCAGCGCACGTTAAACTCCAGCAACCATACGGCATATTCACGCTCAGCCTCTTCCGCTTTACGGTAGGCAGGGCGGGGGTCTTGTGCCAGTACCTGGCTGATAAAGCGGCGTAAATTGGGGTGGCGACGTAGATGCTGCTGCAATTGCTGCTCTGCCTGAGGGGAAAAACTCACCGGCATATCGCCAGCAGGTGCAGTTTGAGCAAAACCAGCACGGGCTTGAGGATGGCTTTCGGCAAACGGCAGGTAGGGTTTGATATCGACGACCGGCGTACCATCGACCAGATCGAGACTGCCTAACTTCAACACGACCTCTCCGCCTTGGATCTGGATCTCTTTCAGTTCAATCAGCGACATGCCGAGTGGGTTAGGGCGAAACGTTGAGCGAGTAGCGAAAACACCCATGCGGGCATTGCCGCCCAATCGTGGTGGCCTGACCGTTGGCCGCCAGCCGCCCTCCATGGTTTGATGGAAAATGAACATCACCCAGAGGTGGCTGAACTCACTGAGGCCGCGCACGGCTTCCGCCTGGTTATAAGGTGGCAGCAGCACCAGTTCTCCGCCACCGTCTTCGACCAACCCCGGTTGACGGGGAACGGCGAATTTTTCTTTATACGGTGAGCGGATAATGCCGATCTGATTAAAAACGAATTCGGTCATTTGGCCGAAACGTTAAGTGCAGAACCTTGGCAAATCGCTTGCTGGTAACAACCGGCAACACCTTTAAGTATCTGGCACTGATGCAGCAATACTGCATTGGCTTTCATATTGGCAGCGCGCTGCAGCATTCTTTTGCGAGCAGAGGCAAGACTCGGTGGATTCTTACGAGCCTTGGTGTGGCAGACGCTACCGGAAACCTCTCCCAAGTCGCGGAAAGGCTTACCGATTAATGCCTCTGCACTTTTATACAGCGTTACTGGCGCTGGACGTGCTGGTGGCGCTGGTTTTGCCGGTGCGATCGCAACTGGTGCGTTGGTGCTGTTTGTTGTGGGTGCGACTGGCTTCGGTTTAGAACATCCGGCCAGCAAAAGTGCTAACAAACAGAGAGGTAAAACACGCATTGACATTCCTCTGCCTTTAATAAAAGTGGCGCTATTGAAACAATCTCTGGCCGAAATAACAAGACGGGCCTGAGCCCGTCTTGCAAATATAGGAGCAAAATAGGTAATGGATGATTACCAGCCTTTCACTGCACCACCGTTGAAGATTTTATTCGCTGCTTCGTTGACTTCCTCAGACTCATAGGCCTGAACGAATTTTTTCACGTTTTCTGCGTCTTTGTTATCTTCACGAGCAACCATGATGTTGACGTAAGGTGAGTCTTTATCTTCAACAAAGATACCGTCTTTGGCTGGCGTTAAACCGATCTGGCTGGCGTAAGTGGTGTTGATGACGGCCAGGGCGATTTGCTGATCGTCCAGTGAACGTGGCAACTGTGGTGCTTCCAGTTCGACCAGCTTCAGGTTTTTCGGGTTTTCCACCACGTCCAGTACGGTAGGCAGCAGGCCAACACCGTCTTTCAGTTTAATCAGGCCTTGTTTCTCCAGCAGCAGCAGCGAACGCCCCAGATTGGTAGGATCGTTAGGTATTGCGATCTGTGAACCTTCTTTCAGCTCATCCAGAGATTTGATTTTTTTGGAGTAACCAGCAATCGGGTAAACGAAGGTGTTGCCGACTGGAACCAGTTTATAGCTACGGTCTTTGATTTGCTGATCCAGGTAAGGTTTATGCTGGAAAGCGTTCAGATCGATATCACCTTTGCTCAACGCTTCGTTTGGCAAGACATAATCGTTGAAGGTTACCAACTCAACGTCCAGGCCATACTTCTCTTTTGCGACTTTTTGGGCAACTTCCGCCACCTGCTGTTCAGCACCAACGATAACGCCCACTTTGATATGGTTTGGATTTTTTTCGTCCTGACCGCAACCGGCCAAAGCCAGAGTACCGATCAGTGCGCCGATTGCCGCAATGGATTTAAATTTTAACGACATATCCTTTCCTCATTAGACTCGTATATGAAATACGCTTTACCCTATCGAGTAGCTGTAAGCGTGCTGGTAAAAACTATTTGTGAGTAACGGCCTTAACAATACGGTCGCCACAGAACTGAATCAGGTACACCAGAACAACCAGTAATATTAATACCGTATTCATAACGGTAGCGTTATAACCAATGTAACCATACTGATAACCAATTTGACCTAAACCTCCTGCGCCGACGGCACCGCCCATCGCAGAATAACCCACCAGAGTAATCAGCGTGATGGTGGCCGCATTCACCAGACCCGGCAATGCTTCAGGCAACAGCACTTTCTTGATGATTTGCATTGGCGTGGCACCCATCGCACGGGCAGCTTCAATCAGCCCAGATGGGATCTCCAGCAGGGCGTTTTCTACCATACGGGCAATAAACGGCGCTGCGCCGACGGTCAGCGGCACGATGGCGGCCTGCAAACCAATAGAAGTACCGACTATCATGCGGGTAAAAGGAATCATCCACACCAACAATATAATGAAGGGGATGGAACGGAAAATGTTCACCAACCCAGACAAGGTTTTATACAGGGTATTGTTGGCAATAATTTGCCCAGGACGGGTAACGTACAATAGCACACCAACCGGCAAGCCGAGCACGAAGCCGAAGAAGCCCGAGACAAAGGTCATCGTGACGGTTTCCCAAACTCCACGTACCATTAACCACATCATTGCCTCAGACATAACCCAGAACCTCTACTTTTACCTGATTTTCCTGTAGGAACTTAATCGTTGCCTGTGCGTCTTCGTCAGAACCATGTAGCTCAGCCAGCATCACGCCGAACTTCACCCCACCGGCATAGTCCATTTGCGCGCTGATAATGTTGTTATTGACGTTGAAACGACGGGCTGCTTCGGACAGCAGCGGTGCATCAACCGACTGACCGGTGAATTCCAGGCGCAACAGCGGTTGATGATTGCCACTGCGTTCCGGCATCAAGCGTTTGGCGTAGTCATCTGGAATATCCAGATGCAGGGTGGATTGGATAAACTGCTGGGCCAACGGTGTCTTCGGATGAGAGAACACTTCGCTGACGCTGTCTTTTTCAATCAGTTGCCCCTGGCTGATGACGGCAACCTGATCGCAGATGCGTTTCACTACGTCCATTTCATGAGTGATCAACAGAATGGTCAGCCCAAGGCGGCGGTTAATATCCTTCAGCAATTCGAGAATGGAACGCGTGGTAGCCGGATCGAGTGCGCTGGTGGCTTCGTCACACAGCAGCACTTTAGGGTTGCTGGCCAAGGCACGGGCAATCGCCACGCGCTGTTTCTGTCCACCTGACAGATTGGCTGGGTAGGCATCGTGCTTGTCTGACAAACCTACCAGTTCCAGTAACTCGGCAACGCGTTTTTTGATTTCACTGCGCGGGGTATTATCCAATTCCAGCGGCAACGACACGTTGCCAAATACCGTGCGTGAAGAGAGCAGGTTAAAGTGCTGGAATATCATGCCAATCTGACGGCGTGCACGTGTCAGTTCGCGTTCAGACAGGGAGGTCAGGTCCTGCCCATCGACCAATACGGTACCGGAAGTGGGACGCTCAAGCATGTTGGCGCAGCGGATCAGCGTACTCTTACCGGCACCCGAGGCACCGATAACGCCGTAAATCTGCCCGGCAGGGACGTGAAGGCTCACGTCGGAAAGCGCGCTGATGGTGCGCGATCCCTGCTGGAACACTTTGGTGATGTTGGAAAGTTTAATCATATTCTTCTTATTTTTAGCGTGGTTGCCCGTGGCTAGATAAAAGTAAACCCTGGTCAGAGCCAAGGTATGAGTCAGATGTTAAGGCGTCTAGACGTCCAAGTCAACGTTAACGCTGTTCTTCAGCGTTCTCAGTCTGCGGTAAAACATGCGATACTGTACGCGTTTTCAGACCCTCAGGAGCAGACCGGTGACACAACGCGTTCCAGCAATTTTCTTAGATCGTGATGGTACGATTAATGTGGACCATGGATATGTCCATGAAATAGATGACTTCCAATTTATTGATGGTGTGATTGATGCATGCCGTGAACTGAAAAATATGGGTTTCGCGCTGGTGCTAGTCACCAACCAGTCAGGTATCGCTCGCGGCAAATTCAGCGAAGACCAGTTTATGCGTCTGACCGAATGGATGGACTGGTCGCTGGCCGATCGTGATGTCGATCTGGACGGCATTTACTTTTGCCCACATCACCCAGAAGCATTAATAGAAGAATACCGTCAAACATGTGACTGCCGCAAACCGCAGCCCGGTATGTTGCTACTGGCGCAAAAAGAATTGAATATCGATCTGGCAGCTTCTTATATGGTGGGTGACAAAATCGAAGACATGCAGGCAGCGGCGGCGGTGGGCGTGGGTACTAAAGTGTTGGTTCGCACCGGTAAACCAGTAACGGAAGAAGGCGAAAAGGCGGCTGATTGGGTGCTAAATGGCCTGCAAGACCTGCCGGAAGCCATCAGAAAGCGGGTTTAACCCGCATTGTGCATGAATAGTGAGCGGTCAGAAGAAAAGTGAATATAATTTCTTGTCATTCTGAGTCAGCTCCCTATAATGCGCCTCCATCGACACGGAACATGTGAATAACTTCACAGAGTCTCCGGGGGTCGCAGAGAAAAAACCTGAAAATTAAGGTTGACTCTGAAAGAGGAAGGCGTAGTATACGCCACCTCGAGTTAGCAAGCGAAAGCGCGTAACTCACTGCTCTTTAACAATTTATCAGACAATCTGTGTGGGCACTCACAAGACGATATCCAGCCACCTCGGTGGCAAAAAAATATCAAGTCTTGAAGAGTGACCAAAGCAGTATACATTGACCCGCAAGGGCAATGCATTTGCAGAAAGTAATCTTTGAGCATCGCTTTACTTGTTAAAGCAAATCGAACTTTTAATTGAAGAGTTTGATCATGGCTCAGATTGAACGCTGGCGGCAGGCCTAACACATGCAAGTCGAGCGGCAGCGGAAAGTAGCTTGCTACTTTGCCGGCGAGCGGCGGACGGGTGAGTAATGTCTGGGAAACTGCCCGATGGAGGGGGATAACTACTGGAAACGGTAGCTAATACCGCATAACGTCTTCGGACCAAAGTGGGGGACCTTCGGGCCTCACACCATCGGATGTGCCCAGATGGGATTAGCTAGTAGGTGAGGTAATGGCTCACCTAGGCGACGATCCCTAGCTGGTCTGAGAGGATGACCAGCCACACTGGAACTGAGACACGGTCCAGACTCCTACGGGAGGCAGCAGTGGGGAATATTGCACAATGGGCGCAAGCCTGATGCAGCCATGCCGCGTGTGTGAAGAAGGCCTTCGGGTTGTAAAGCACTTTCAGCGAGGAGGAAGGGTGGTGTGTTAATAGCGCATCACATTGACGTTACTCGCAGAAGAAGCACCGGCTAACTCCGTGCCAGCAGCCGCGGTAATACGGAGGGTGCAAGCGTTAATCGGAATTACTGGGCGTAAAGCGCACGCAGGCGGTTTGTTAAGTCAGATGTGAAATCCCCGCGCTTAACGTGGGAACTGCATTTGAAACTGGCAAGCTAGAGTCTTGTAGAGGGGGGTAGAATTCCAGGTGTAGCGGTGAAATGCGTAGAGATCTGGAGGAATACCGGTGGCGAAGGCGGCCCCCTGGACAAAGACTGACGCTCAGGTGCGAAAGCGTGGGGAGCAAACAGGATTAGATACCCTGGTAGTCCACGCTGTAAACGATGTCGACTTGGAGGTTGTGCCCTTGAGGCGTGGCTTCCGGAGCTAACGCGTTAAGTCGACCGCCTGGGGAGTACGGCCGCAAGGTTAAAACTCAAATGAATTGACGGGGGCCCGCACAAGCGGTGGAGCATGTGGTTTAATTCGATGCAACGCGAAGAACCTTACCTACTCTTGACATCCACGGAACTTGCCAGAGATGGCTTGGTGCCTTCGGGAACCGTGAGACAGGTGCTGCATGGCTGTCGTCAGCTCGTGTTGTGAAATGTTGGGTTAAGTCCCGCAACGAGCGCAACCCTTATCCTTTGTTGCCAGCACGTCATGGTGGGAACTCAAAGGAGACTGCCGGTGATAAACCGGAGGAAGGTGGGGATGACGTCAAGTCATCATGGCCCTTACGAGTAGGGCTACACACGTGCTACAATGGCATATACAAAGAGAAGCAAACTCGCGAGAGCCAGCGGACCTCATAAAGTATGTCGTAGTCCGGATTGGAGTCTGCAACTCGACTCCATGAAGTCGGAATCGCTAGTAATCGTAGATCAGAATGCTACGGTGAATACGTTCCCGGGCCTTGTACACACCGCCCGTCACACCATGGGAGTGGGTTGCAAAAGAAGTAGGTAGCTTAACCTTCGGGAGGGCGCTTACCACTTTGTGATTCATGACTGGGGTGAAGTCGTAACAAGGTAACCGTAGGGGAACCTGCGGTTGGATCACCTCCTTACCTAACGATATTGCATCGAGTGAGTGCTCACAACAGATTGTCTGATGAAAAAGTAACGAGCAGAAAAATCTTTATAGGCTTGTAGCTCAGGTGGTTAGAGCGCACCCCTGATAAGGGTGAGGTCGGTGGTTCAAGTCCACTCAGGCCTACCAAATTCGCACTTATGCTGCATTATGGGCTGAGCACGGATGAACAGGTTTCCTGAAAGGGAAAGACTGTAATTCGCCGCGAGTGGTAATAAAGATTTCTGCAAGTGACTGTATGGGGCTATAGCTCAGCTGGGAGAGCGCCTGCCTTGCACGCAGGAGGTCAGCGGTTCGATCCCGCTTAGCTCCACCATATCCATATAGTCCTTGATAATACTTCAGAGTGTACTGGCAACAGTATGCTGCGAAGTATTTTGCTCTTTAACAATCTGGAACAAGCTGAAAATTGAAACCTGACAGCTGAAACTTATCCCTCCGTAGCGTTATTGGGGTAAGGACTAACCTGTCAGAGAGTCTCTCAATTGTTTACAGCACGACGGTTGTCTCCTGTTTACAGGAAACACCTTCGGGTTGTGAGGTTAAGTGACTAAGCGTACACGGTGGATGCCTAGGCAGTCAGAGGCGATGAAGGGCGTGCTAATCTGCGAAAAGTGTCGGTAAGCTGATATGAAGCGTTACAACCGGCAATACCCGAATGGGGAAACCCAGTGCAATTCGTTGCACTATCGTATGGTGAATACATAGCCATACGAGGCGAACCGGGGGAACTGAAACATCTAAGTACCCCGAGGAAAAGAAATCAACCGAGATTCCCCCAGTAGCGGCGAGCGAACGGGGAAGAGCCCAGAACCTGAATCAGTGGGTGTGTTAGTGGAAGCGTCTGGAAAGTCGCGCAGTAAAGGGTGATAGCCCCGTACACTAAAATGCATGCACTGTGAGTTCGATGAGTAGGGCGGGACACGTGACATCCTGTCTGAATATGGGGGGACCATCCTCCAAGGCTAAATACTCCTGACTGACCGATAGTGAACCAGTACCGTGAGGGAAAGGCGAAAAGAACCCCGGCGAGGGGAGTGAAATAGAACCTGAAACCGTGTACGTACAAGCAGTGGGAGCCTACTAGTTGGGTGACTGCGTACCTTTTGTATAATGGGTCAGCGACTTATATTTTGTAGCAAGGTTAACCGAATAGGGGAGCCGTAGGGAAACCGAGTCTTAACTGGGCGTCTAGTTGCAAGGTATAGACCCGAAACCCGGTGATCTAGCCATGGGCAGGTTGAAGGTTGGGTAACACTAACTGGAGGACCGAACCGACTAATGTTGAAAAATTAGCGGATGACTTGTGGCTGGGGGTGAAAGGCCAATCAAACCGGGAGATAGCTGGTTCTCCCCGAAAGCTATTTAGGTAGCGCCTCGTGAACTCATCTTCGGGGGTAGAGCACTGTTTCGGCTAGGGGGCCATCCCGGCTTACCAACCCGATGCAAACTCCGAATACCGAAGAATGTTATCACGGGAGACACACGGCGGGTGCTAACGTCCGTCGTGAAGAGGGAAACAACCCAGACCGCCAGCTAAGGTCCCAAAGTCATGGTTAAGTGGGAAACGATGTGGGAAGGCATAGACAGCCAGGATGTTGGCTTAGAAGCAGCCATCATTTAAAGAAAGCGTAATAGCTCACTGGTCGAGTCGGCCTGCGCGGAAGATGTAACGGGGCTAAACCATGCACCGAAGCTGCGGCAGCGACGCTTAGGCGTTGTTGGGTAGGGGAGCGTTCTGTAAGCCGTTGAAGGTGGTCTGTGAGGGCTGCTGGAGGTATCAGAAGTGCGAATGCTGACATAAGTAACGATAAAGCGGGTGAAAAACCCGCTCGCCGGAAGACCAAGGGTTCCTGTCCAACGTTAATCGGGGCAGGGTGAGTCGACCCCTAAGGCGAGGCCGAAAGGCGTAGTCGATGGGAAACGGGTTAATATTCCCGTACTCGGTGTTACTGCGAAGGGGGGACGGAGAAGGCTAGGCTAGCCGGGCGACGGTTGTCCCGGTTTAAGCGTGTAGGGGGAGAGAATTGGTAAATCCGTTCTCTTATCCAACCCTGAGGCGTGATGACGATGCACTACGGTGCAGAAGTGGTTGATGCCAAGCTTCCAGGAAAAGCCTCTAAGCTCCAGGTAACACAGAATCGTACCCCAAACCGACACAGGTGGTCAGGTAGAGAATACCCAGGCGCTTGAGAGAACTCGGGTGAAGGAACTAGGCAAAATGGTGCCGTAACTTCGGGAAAAGGCACGCTGGCGCGTAGGTGAAGAGACTTGCTCTCGGAGCTGAAGCCAGTCGCAGATACCAGCTGGCTGCAACTGTTTAATAAAAACACAGCACTGTGCAAACACGAAAGTGGACGTATACGGTGTGACGCCTGCCCGGTGCTGGAAGGTTAATTGATGGGGTTAGCGGCAACGCGAAGCTCTTGATCGAAGCCCCAGTAAACGGCGGCCGTAACTATAACGGTCCTAAGGTAGCGAAATTCCTTGTCGGGTAAGTTCCGACCTGCACGAATGGCGTAATGATGGCCAGGCTGTCTCCACCCGAGACTCAGTGAAATTGAACTCGCTGTGAAGATGCAGTGTACCCGCGGCAAGACGGAAAGACCCCGTGAACCTTTACTATAGCTTGACACTGAACATTGAGCCTTGATGTGTAGGATAGGTGGGAGGCATCGAAGTGTGGACGCCAGTCTGCATGGAGCCAACCTTGAAATACCACCCTTTAATGTTTGATGTTCTAACTCGGCCCCATAATCTGGGGTGAGGACAGTGTCTGGTGGGTAGTTTGACTGGGGCGGTCTCCTCCCAAAGAGTAACGGAGGAGCACGAAGGTTAGCTAATCACGGTCGGACATCGTGAGGTTAGTGCAAAGGCATAAGCTAGCTTGACTGCGAGAGTGACGGCTCGAGCAGGTACGAAAGTAGGTCTTAGTGATCCGGTGGTTCTGAATGGAAGGGCCATCGCTCAACGGATAAAAGGTACTCCGGGGATAACAGGCTGATACCGCCCAAGAGTTCATATCGACGGCGGTGTTTGGCACCTCGATGTCGGCTCATCACATCCTGGGGCTGAAGTAGGTCCCAAGGGTATGGCTGTTCGCCATTTAAAGTGGTACGCGAGCTGGGTTTAGAACGTCGTGAGACAGTTCGGTCCCTATCTGCCGTGGGCGTTGGAAGATTGAGAGGGGTTGCTCCTAGTACGAGAGGACCGGAGTGAACGCACCACTGGTGTTCGGGTTGTCATGCCAATGGCACTGCCCGGTAGCTAAGTGCGGAAAAGATAAGCGCTGAAAGCATCTAAGCGCGAAACTTGCCTCGAGATGAGTCTTCCCTGGTCCCTTGAGGACCCTAAAGGAACGTTTAAGACTAAGACGTTGATAGGCTGGGTGTGTAAGTGCAGCGATGCATTGAGCTAACCAGTACTAATGAACCGTGAGGCTTAACCTTACAACACCGAAGGTGTTTTAGTGAGAGACAGAATATAAGTTTTGATTTTCAGCGATGTTCTTAGATTGGTTCTGGTGGTTACGTGTAAAGACATGTAACGGCCTGGAATGAAACAGAATTTGCCTGGCGGCAATAGCGCGGTGGTCCCACCTGACCCCATGCCGAACTCAGAAGTGAAACGCCGTAGCGCCGATGGTAGTGTGGGGTCTCCCCATGCGAGAGTAGGACACTGCCAGGCATCAAACAAAGTAGAAAGCCTCATGCGAAAGCATGGGGCTTTTTGCTATGTGCTAAAAACAGCTCTAGTAGCTTAGCGTGCGCGATGACAAATGCTATAGCCAGTAGCTGCGCTTGCCACATCCCAGGCAAAATCTCCTTCCAACTCCAACTGGTGTCGCCTTCGCGGCTGTCATACAGCTCTTTGGCTGCACCAAGGCCGGTAGAAAATGACAGGCTGACGACGCTCCAGCAGCGGAAAAGGCCGCATAGGCAACGAAGTGCTGAGCTTTATCTTTCCCCGTCCAGCGATCATTGGCCATATGTGCGCAGTCACTTGTGCAGAACAGAACTGGAAGGAGGATAAAACAGACGAAGGGGTTCATTGTGTACAAAAAAGCCCGGCATTGCCGGGCTGCGCTGAAGATTATAGTGGGGTTACAATATACGGCTAATCAATCTATCGATACGAATGCGGCGCAAGCGGCGGATCAGTTTGCGTACTTTCACCGGATATTGCTGGATACTCTGTAGATCGAGATAGTTGTCGACCACAGTGGTATGAGTCCGGATCATCTCTAGCTCTTTGTGACGCTGTTCCCTCGTTTGCTGTTTAGGATCGTGGATCAGGATCGCATTCTCTAAATCCAGCCGCCAGGCGCGCGGGTTAAGATTGTTACCGGTGATTAATTGCCACTCATCATCCACCCACATGCCTTTCAGGTGATAACTGTTATCGCCATCTTTCCACAGGCGCACGATAAGCTGCCCAGTATCGACATAGCGCTGTAGGCGGCTCAGGAAACGGCGCAGATTGATTTCGTACAGATAGGGCAGTGCACCGATAATTTTGAACGGCTGATCTTCAGGAATGTAAAAATCATTAGCGGTTTTATCGCCTACGATAATTTCCACCTGCTTCCCTTGGCGTAACAGATAAATGATATTGCGCACCAGCAGGGCTGGCAGGTTGAAATAAGGCGTGCACAGCGTCAGTTTCTGATCGGCACTGGCCATCAGATGGTGAATGGTTTTATTCAGTATGCTCTGCTTACCCAGCCCGACCAGCGGAGTTACCGCCAGTTCATCATTGCCAGCATTACCGCGAAACTGATAACTGGCGCGACGCAGGGCAAAGCGGAACATACGGGTTTCGTTCTTGATCTCCGGGCTTTTTGGCCGATCGTCACGATCAAGGCGCTGCACAGCACCGGCGATCAGCAGATGTTGCTTGATGTAATCGATCAGGGTATCAGCCAGTATCGCGTTGGTGATTAACTGGTAGCGATCGTATCGGTACTTATCGTGTTGATGCAGATAGACATCATTAATACTGGCGCCGCTGTAAATGACGGTATCATCAATCACAAAGCCCTTTAAATGCAACACGCCCAAGGCTTCACGGGTATTAACCGGAACGCCGTAAACTGGAACCGAAATCTGTGGGTGCTGTGCTGCCATAGCGCAGTACCAATCCGCATTGGTATTGGTTGCCGCCGCACCGATACGCCCGCGCTGAGCACGATGCCAATCGACCAGAACACAAATTTCCAACTCTGGGCGCTGCTGTTTGGCCTGATAAAGCGCTTCAAGGATATCGCGGCCAGCATCGTCATGCTCCAGATAGAGCGCGACCAGATAAATACGCGTTGTAGCATTAGCGATCGATTCCAGCAGCGTGGTGCGGAAATCGGCAGGCGCATAAAGGGTACGGACATCAGCAACCGTCTGGGGGAGTTTGGGCAGTTGTGCAAGGTGTTGTTGATGTTTACTACGTTTAAATTTTGACAACATCACAGTGCGCTTCTTCTCTCATGTTTGGATGGCCGGAATGCCACTCGCATTAAAACCGTCATTCGAATAACCGAGGATAATACCACTACTTGCCCCATTGCGCGTATTTTTTGGCGTTAAGTTATGGATTCGTAGCGCATTGCGGCAGAGGTCACGGCGTTACGGTGGTTTGTAGCGGCAGGGTTAAATTGACAATCCCTTCATCAATTTGAACGTCGACCGCAAAGCCAAGCTTTTGCGCGAGCGTTACCATACCCCGGTTATTTGGCATTGTAATCCCGATCAGGCGAGTCAGACCACGTGTGCGGGCGTAGCCGATCAATTTCACCATGAGCTGCCTGCCAAGGCCTAAGCCTTTCAGATCCGAGCGCACCAGCACGGCGAATTCTGCGTCGGTATTATCCGGGTCGGAGAGCGCACGGGTGACGCCAATAATTTCCTCACCGTTACGCACGGCCACGAAAGCCATCTCTCGATCGTAGTCGATTTGCGTCATGTTAGCCAAATCGTCATGGCTAAACTCGTTGATCTCACTGAAGTAGCGGTAGTAGAGATCTTCTTTGGTGACGTGATCGATAAAGTGCTTCAGCGCCGGTTCGTCTTCCGGCAGGATCGGGCGGAACAGGCATTGTGAACCATCTTTCAGCGTGATGGTTTCTTCCAACTCATGCGGATATGGGCGGATGGCCAGCCGCGTTTGTGGATCGCCGCTGAAAGGGGCGAGCTGCATCGACACATCCAGCAGGGTGAATTCGCTGCCGGAAGCCAATACCGGATGAATATCCAAACGTGAGATCTGGGGGCAATCCAGGATCAGGTTGGATACCTGAACTAACAGACGGCTTAACCCAGGAATGTCGAGCGGGCGCAAGGCACTACGGCTACGGATTTTGCCCCCTTTCACCGCCTGCAAGACCAGATAGCGCGCCAGCGCCATATTCAACGGCGGCAGTGCGACGGCAACCTGATTCTCTTGCCGCCATTCGACCCCGCCTTCACCCAGCATAATCAACGGCCCGAAGATGGCGTCTTGCTCTACGGCAATATGTAACTCCTGAGCTCCGGCCCGATTGGCCATGCTCTGCACCAATAGCCCGTGAATACGCGCCTGTGGGTAAGTACGTTTCACGCGATCGAGGATCGCTTCTGCCGCGCGCTGTACTTCGATGGCGGTGCGTAGATAGAGCATCACGCCCTGTACTTCAGATTTGTGCGGAATATCAGGCGAACGTAGCTTCAGCGCCACCGGATAGCCAATCTGTTCGGCAATATGCACCGCTTCGGCGCTGTCACCGGCAATCCAGGTGGGTAAGGTGCTGAGGCCGTAAGCTTGCAGGATCGGCTGTACTTCGTGCGTGTCGAGCTGAGTTGCCCCTTCTGCCAGCGCCCGATCGATCAACCGGTGTGCATCGGCGGTATTGGCGGTGAGCCCGACGGGCAGAGCCGGGGTTTCTTTCAACTGTTTCTGGTTGCGACGGTATTCCACCATATGCATAAAAGCAGTGACGGCACCTTCTGGCGTGCGATAGGTGGGGATCCCGGCTTCGGTAAACTGACGGCGGGCCTCCTGCGAGGAATACTCCCCACACCAGTTGGTCAGCAACGTAATACGTTTACCGCGCGGGTGCTGCCGTATGGCCTCGATCAGCCGTTCAGCGGTTTCAGTCCCCGGTGACGCCGCGCTAGGGGCGTGGATCAGCAGCAGTGCATCGTAATCGTGGCTATCGAGCAGCGGTTGCAGTGCCGCCAGATAACGTTGTGGCGTGGCGTCATCACGCAGGTCGATTGGATTGCTGGCCTGGACAAACTCCGGCAGGGCTGCCTTGAGCTTCTCCTGTGTTTCTTCCGTCAGCACAGCCAGCTTGCCGTTGCGCGCCAGCAACTCGTCCAGCGCCATGGCTGCTGGCGCTGCGCCATTGCTGATAATCATCAGCCGCTCGCCGCGCAGCGGGTGCATATGGCTTAAGGTTTCCACGGCGGAAAACAGCTCATGGGTATCCTGCACGCGCAGCAAACCGGCGCGCTGGATAGCGGCATCATAGGCGGCATCCAGCCCTTGCTGGCTGTTAAGCAACAGCTGTGCCTGCTGGCTGCGGCCGCTTTTGATCACCAAGATCGGTTTATTGCGTGAGGCGCTGCGCGAGGCAGAAAGGAAACGCCGCGCATCACTGATATTTTCCAGGTACAACAGAATGGCGCTGGTTTTGCTGTCGCGCGCCAGGAAGTCGAGCAGATCGTCAACGTCGATATCCAGGCTGTCGCCCAGCGCGATGAAATAGGAGAAGCCAACCTCACGCTGCTGTGCCCAGTCCAAAACGGTATTGGCCACGGCGGCCGACTGGGAAATGAACGCCAGTTTGCCTTTTTGAATAGGAACCGGTGAGAAGCTAGCGTTAATGCCTTGCCATGGCGCCAGCAGGCCCAGGCTGTTTGGCCCGAGCAACCGCATTGAATAACGCTGTGCGGTGGCTTTGAGTTCGGCAAATTGCTGATGCGGGGCAGAGAGCACGATCGCCGCTTTGCAACCACGCTCACCCAACGCTTCAATCAATTGCAGGTTACGTTGGGCGTTGACGCACAGCACGGCCAGATCGGGGGTCAGCGGCAGGCTGGTAATGTCTGGATAAGCCATGACGCCGCACACGGCTTTGTAACGTGGCGTCACCGGTAAAATCGGGCCGCTAAAACCACCGGCCAGCAGATTGCGCATCATCAGATAACCCGCGCGATTAGATTGTTGTGAAGCGCCGATAACGGCAATCGACTTCGGGCGTAACAGTGCTTCTAACCCTCGCTGGCTCATATATGGCTCCTGATATCCCCTGGATCTTTGTGTGTATGCGACTTATCGCTTGATTTTAGGTGCTTTGTGGCAGGTTTGCTGTGACCGGTGCCTCTGGGCGGTGAGGTTTCCCCGCCAGATACTGCTCGCGGAAATAATTGAAATGCTCAGCAAGGCCGGTTGCAGCCTGTTCGTCCCCTGCCTGTTGCAACAACGCTGCGGCCACTTCGGCGGTGCAGTGCTGCTCGGTGCGGCTGGCTTCGCGCAGTTGATAACCGGAAGCGGCCAGCACGTTCAGCGAGAAGACCGGGAACTGATTCAGATACGGGCTTTTGCGGAACATCTTGCGCGCTTCAGACCAGGTGCCATCAAGCATGATAAACAAAGGGGGCTTCCCGCCGCTGGGTAATTCACTGAACACCGGGCGATCGGGATCGGCATAGGAAGCTGGGAATACCACGTAAGGCTGGCGTGCAGGATCGTTAATCGCCTCAATTAATCCTGGATCGATTTCGGTACGCGACCAGAGAAATGCCTGGGTATCTGGCAGGATATCGGCGATCAGGCGGCCGGTATTACTGGGCTTGAGCGGTTCGGCTCCGAACATGATCAGGCAGAAGCGGCTGTTGGCCAACTGCGGTTTGATGGTGGCGCACAGGCAGTTTTGCTGTGGCAGCAGGCAATGTTGACAACGCACTGCGCGGCAGCCGCGAGCCCGAAATGGGCGGGTAGCATTGGCTAAACGGAATTGGCGTAGGCGAAGTACGGCGTTGTCGGTCATAACGATCCTGAGAAAAACCGCTATTGTAGCGCAGAAAAAAGCCCGGTGGGAGAACCACTCGGGCTTTAACTGGCACGCTAAACAATGGGCGGCGTAGCCAGGTTTTTTGCGTTAAACTAAATCGTTGAGCCAGTTATCAAATGGCGTTTTCGGCATGGCGCCGTTGAGCATATCGACCATTTTGCCTTCACGGAACATCATGATGGTAGGAATGCTGCGAATGTGGAAACGGGCGCTCAGTTCGGGTTCAGCTTCGGTGTTGACCTTCACGAAGCGCACCTTGCCGGCACGTTCTTCGGCCACATCTTCAAAGATAGGGGCGAAGCTGCGGCACGGGCCACACCATGGGGCCCAGAAATCGACCACCACCGGCAGATCATCCTGCAACAGATGGTCAAGCGTCGCGGCCGTGGCGTTGATCACTTCGCCGTTGAACAATTCATGGCCGCAGCGGCCACATTTAGCGCCATCGGCCAAGCGCTCTTCAGGGACGCGGTTGATGGCATTGCACGCTGCACAAACTGTATTCATGGTTACCTCGGGTGCTGGCGCAGCAGTACAGGCTGCGAATATGTATGCTCAATGTTACTTATTATCGGCAAAAGCGGCGCATTGAACAAAGTGATTTGTTCAATGAGTGTGATAGTTGCTGGCTTTTACGCAAGTTGGTGGCTTAGCGTACCAACATCAGGTAATCTTCGCGCCCTGCGCGTTGGTGGAGAAGACAATGAACGATTCATTTAGTGGCAAGAACGGTAAGGTCAAAGTGATGTACGTCCGTAGTGACGATGACAGCGGCGACAACCGTAACAAGAACAAACGTCCGGACGGCAAAGGTCGCCCGGCTGATAATGCACGCACGGGTGGTCGTACTACTGGCCAGGATAAATCGCGTAGTAATGACCGCCGTGGTGCCGACTCCCGCCGCAGTGAAAGCGATCGTCCTCGCCGCCCGGCGCGCACTGAAGATCGCGGTGGTTATGATTCACCGTGGAAAACCGTGTCCCGTGGCCCGGAAGAAGAACCGGCGTTTGATCACGGTGGCATCAGCGGCAAAAGCTTTATCGATCCAGAGCAGTTGCGCCGCCAGCGTGCAGAAGAAACTCGCGTTTATGGTGAAAATGCCTGTCAGGCGCTGTTCGCCAGCCGTCCAGATGCCATCGTGCGTGCCTGGTTTGTGCAGTCCGTCACGCCGCGTTTTCGCGAAGCGCTGCGCTGGATGGCGGCTAACCGCAAGGCTTACCACGTGGTGGATGAAGAAGAACTGGCAAAAGCTTCCGGTACCGAACACCACGGCGGCGTGTGCTTCCTGATTAAAAAACGTCAGGGCTTGGATGCGCAGACCTATCTGCAAAACGCTCCTGCCAAAGATTGTGTGTTGGCGCTGGAAGAAGTGGGCAACCCGCACAACCTAGGGGCGATCGTGCGTTCGTGCGCGCACTTCGGTGTTAACGCGGTGCTGTTGCAGGATCCGGCCTTGCTGGAGTCGGGCGCAGCGGTGCGCACCGCAGAAGGCGGCGCGGAGCATATCAAGGCGATCAACGCCGATGATTTCCTGTCAGTACTGGATACCTTCCGCAAGGCGGGTTACACCATTGTGACCACTTCCAGCCATAAAGGGACCGCGTTGGCACAGGCCAAACTGCCTGCCAAAATGGTGCTGGTATTGGGCCAGGAACGTGATGGCTTGAGCGACAGCGCTTGGCAGCAGGGCGATATGAGCGTGTCTATCGGTGGAACTGGTAAGGTAGAAAGCCTGAACGTTTCGGTAGCGACCGGTATTCTGCTGGCCGACTGGTGGCGTCAGAATCAGGCGTGATTTTTACGCAGGATAAAAAAACGGGCGCTCACCAGAGCGCCCGTTTTGCTTTTTGGGGATCAGTGAGCGCCACCGCCGCCACCGCCGGAACTGAATGGCGGCTTGGCGAACCACACCAGCGCCAGCAGGACCAGGAACACGCCGGCAGACAGCCAGAAAATCTCGTTAGCCGAGATAATCAGCCCCTGTGCGGTGATCTCATTGGCGATATACGCCGAAGCCTGCTGCTTGCTCATCCCGAGCTGTTCAAGCTTGGTATACATCTCCTGCGACTGTGGGTTGAACGGGGTCACAAACTCCGTCAGCTGCGCATGGTGCATCGATTCACGCCGGGTCCACAAGGTGGTGGTGATCGAGGTACCGATAGAACCCGCCAGCGTACGGAGAAAGTTCGACAGGCTCGACGCGGCGGCAATGCGATCGGGCGGCAATCCTGACAAGGTAATGGTGGTCAGCGGCATAAAGAAGCAGGCGATGGCAAAGCCCTGCACAAACTGCGGCCATGCCGAAGCGCCAAAATCCATCCCCGGTTCAAACGTATAGGCGCGCCAGTAGAAGCACACGGCATACATAATGAAGCTGAAGGTGACCAGGCGGCGCATATCCAGCCGGTTACCGAATTTGCCGATGATAGGCGACAGCAGCACCGGGATCAGCCCCACCGGCGCTGACGCCAAGCCTGCCCAGGTGGCGGTATAGCCATACACCTCCTGTAGCAACTGCGGCAACAGCACAATCGCCCCAAAATACAGCATGTATGCCAGGCTGATACACAGGCAGCCGATGGTAAAGTTGCGCGATTTGAATAACGACAAATCCACCACTGGGTGATCGTCAGTCAACTCCCACACCACCAGGAACACCAGCGCCACCACGGCTACCGCCGTTAGGACGATAATCTCCGTCGAGTTGAACCAGTCCAGCTCTTTACCCTGATCGAGCATGATTTGCAGCGAGCCGATACCCACCACCAGCAGAACCAGCCCAACGGTATCGATCGGTTTGATCTCGGTTTTGGTTTCCCGGCCTTTCAACGTCGACATCGCAGCCAGAATGACAAATAGCCCGATGGGGATATTGATAAAGAAGATCCAGCCCCAGTGATAGTTATCACTGATATACCCGCCAAGAATCGGCCCGAAAATCGGCGCAACGATCACGGTCATCGACCAAAGCGCCAGTGCCATCGCTCGCTTGGCGGGGGGATAGTTGTTCAATAACAAACTTTGCGACAGTGGGATCAGCGGCCCGGCCACCACCCCCTGAATCACGCGGAAGAAGATCAGCATGCCCAGGCTGTTGGAGATACCACACAGCCAAGAGGCGAGGACGAACAGCGCCGTGGACCACAGGAACAGGCGCACTTCACCGATACGCTTCGCCAACCAACCGGTGATCGGAATGGAGATGGCGTTCGCCACCCCAAACGAGGTAATCACCCAGGTGCCCTGCGAGGTGGAAGACCCGAGGTTACCGGCGATGGTTGGTATTGCAACGTTGGCAATGGTGGAGTCCAGTACCTGCATAAAGGTCGCCATAGCCAGCGCGATCGTCATCCAGGCGAGCTGGGCACCTTCAAGCGGTTTTTGTGCCAAGGTAGCCTCCCGCGCGCTTAACCTGCGTTTGCATGGATCACATCGGCGATCATCTGGTCAACGGGTGCCAGATCCAGCATCAGTGCGCTGGTTTCATAGCGAGGTTGTTCGCGCACCACGTTGGAGAGAATCTGCCCATCGCGATTGCTGGTGTCGATGGTGACCAAGGTCGAAAGGCCGATCCGCAGCGGATGTTCAGCAATCTGCTCGGGATCCAACTCAATACGCACCGGTAAACGCTGTACGACTTTGATCCAGTTACCGGTGGCGTTTTGCGCTGGCAGCAGCGAGAAGGCACTGCCGGTCCCCATATCGATACCCACCACTTTACCCTTGAACACCACGTCACTGCCGTAAACGTCGCTGATCACGGTAGCCGGTTGGCCAATACGCATATTGGCGATCTGAGTTTCTTTAAAGTTGGCATCGATCCAGAGATGATCGGCCGGAACCACCGCCATCAGCGGCGTTCCTGGCGAGATCTGCGCGCCGACCTGCACGCTGCGGCGCGAGACAAAGCCGGTAATCGGGCTGATCACGCGGGTACGTTGCAGCGCCATCCAGGCATCACGCATCTGCGCGGCCGCCTGCAAAATAGCGGGCTGTTTTGCCAGCGGGGTATTCAGCACCATCGCCTGATTGGCGTTGTATTGCTGTACCGCCACTTCCAGCGTCGCTTTGGCACTGTCTACCGCTTCGCGTGCGTGCTGTAATTCTTCGCGGCCAATCGCATCCACGCTGCCCAGCACCACACGGCGCTTGAGATCGTTTTCAGCCTTGCTCAGTTCAGATTTGCGCAGCGCAATGTTGGCCTGATACTGCTTACTGTTGATCACCAGTTGATGCGTTTGGCGCACGCTGTTGGCCAGCGCGGTTTTGGCGCGTTCAAACGCCTGTTCGGCATCGGTAGGGTCGAGCGTCAGCAGAACATCCCCTTTCCGCACGAAATCCGTGCTGTCGAAGGTTACACTGTTCACGCTGCCGGACACCTGCGCCATGATTTGCACCTGATTACCGGCGACATAGGCGTTATCCGTTTCCTGATGATGACGCAGCACCAGGAACCAATACACTAAATAGGCCACCCCAATAACAATAAAAATAACCGTCAGCAGCAGCAGCCAAAATTTACGCTGCTTCTTTTTGCCCTTCGGTTGCTGCGAGGGTTGAATCTCCGCGCTTGCACTCATGGTGTTCTCCACGCTCTCTATTTATAGATATTTACTAGGCTTTCGAATCCGCCGCCGGGGCTTGATAGCCACCGCCTAGCGCACGAACCAATCCTATCTTCGCCTGCATCAGATTGCTGTTGGCGCTCAGTTCCGCCTGTTGCTGCTGTAATAGCTGCGTCTGGCTGGTCAACAGTTCGTCGCGCCCGATGATCCCTGCCCGGTATCGGGCGTTAGCGACTCGGTACACCTGCTGCACGGATTCGGCCGCCGCAGCCGCCTGTTGCAGTTGCTTGGCACGGCTTTGCTGAACAGTAATGGCATCGGCCGTCTCCCGTACCGCATTCAGGATAGTTTGGTTATAGGATTCCACCGCTTCATCATAGAGTGCAGATTCCTCACCCAGCTTGCTGCGCAGCGCACCGGCGTGGAAGATCGGCAAAGAGATCGCCGGCATCACGCTCCAGGCTTGGCTCGCCGCTTCAAGCAGATTCGGGCTGGTACCACCCACATTGGTGGTGTTCAAACCGGCAAAGGCTGAAATCGACAGGCTGGGGTAAAACTCTTTACGCGCCGCACTGACGCGCTGGTTGTATGACTCCACCAGTTGGCGCTGTGCCGCGATGTCCGGGCGTTTGCCCAGTAAATCGGCGGTCAGTTCACCTTTCGGGGCCAACAGCGCCTCAGCGGGCAATGCCACCGGATGCAGAGCCTGCATCGTATTCGGGCCCTGGCCCGCTAATGCCGCCAGTTGGTGCTTAAGCTGTTCAATCTGTGACTGCAACTGGATGATTTTCTGCTTGGCGCCGTCGGCCTGTGCCAGCGTTTGCTGCGGAATATCAACGCCGTAGATCCCGGCTTTGTATTGCTGCTGGCGTAGATCGGCCAGACGCTGGTTGTTGTCTACTTCCTGTTGCAGTACTTTTTCCAGCGCATAATTTGCCTGCAACTGGTAATACGCCGAGGCCACCGAACTGGTCAATGTCAGTGCCGCCTGTGCCTGTTCGGCGCGTGCGGCGTCGACCTGGGCGTTTGCCGCGTTCACCCGATCGCGATATTTGCCCCACCAGTCGAATTCGTAGGCCAGATTCAGGCCCAGTGAATTACTGGTTTCATAAATGGGTGATGTCGGGTAGCCGAAACCCTGATTGGTGTTTTGCGATACACGCAGGCGATCGCTGCTGGCGTTGAGATCCAGGTTCGGGCCGTTGGCGGCACTGGCTTCACCGACCACGCTCTGGGCTTCACGCACGCGGGCGGCCGCTTGTTTGAGCGACGGTGAGCTTTGCAGCGTTTGGGTCATCAGCGCATCAAGCTGTGGGTCATTCAGCGTGCGCCACCACTGTGGGCTAACGGCCAGTGAACTGACTTTAGGCTGTGCAAGTTGCAGGTGTTGCGGATCCATCAGTTTGGATTGTGGGGCGATATTGTCGGTAGATGCACACCCCGCCAGCAGTAAAACAGCGCACAGCGGGGTGAATCTCCAGTTTAACGGGGATCGCATAAATTAATTACCTGAACAGAAATTAGGGTGATAACTGTTCTGAAACTTCCATCTGATCCAGGCGTACCAAGAGTTTACGCGTCAGTTTTTCAAGCTGCTGCTGCTCTTCGTCATTCAGCGTGGACCAGAGGAAATGCAGACATTTGTGCTGCGGCGGCAGCAGTTGGCCGATAAACGCCTCTCCGGCAGGAGTCAGATGCAAATGCAGGCACCGGCGGTCATTGTCGCTTTCCCGGCGCTCAATCCAACCGCGTTTCTCCAGTTCATCGGCAATGCGGGTCGCATTAGTGCGTGAAGAACCCAAGGCTGAGCTTAGCTCAGAAGGTTGAATGCTGTGGCTTTCTTGCGCATCCAACGTAATGAGCGCCATAAACAAGGTTTCGTTGATTCCCTGTGCTTTCAGCATTTTATTGCGATTTTCCAGCAGCTTGCTTTGCATGTGCATGCAAAGGCGAGTCAGCAGAATTTCCTGGTAAGGGAAGTTTGCCTGGCGTTTAGCGCGGAAATTAAGCATTTGTTCTATGGGCGTAAACGAACTTTCCATAATCTTTAGCCTCATTAATTTCGTTCGGTATAGTAACGATAGTGATTAATAATGTAAATCTTCAGCAAGGGGAATAATTTAGCAATTCGTGTCATTTGTAAGCCATTTGTAAATGATTAACATCACAATCTATATGGCTTTGTGAGTAAAGACACAAATTCAGTTTTACCGCTGATTGAAATACATAAGATTTATTTACTGAATGCAGAAGAGTTCCGCAGCGTTCTGTATTGGCGGAAGGAATGACAAGGGAACAGAAAGCTACGGCAACAGGGTTTTGCATGAGTATTCGAGTCACAGAATATATACCCGCTATTCTTTAATCTGCGGCAATGGGGCGCGTTTTAACCCCATTTTACTGGGGAATAAACTCCCTGAGATTGACTCAGCCACCATCGATCTGCATTTTGAAGGCTATCGGGTATAGGGCACTAATAATTTATCCCGATAACAATACCAGAGAGTTAGTGTGGTTTATACTCTCTGGTATTTAATAAATTACAAAAATAACTATATGTTTGCTAACTAAGAAATTACCGATCCCTGTGGATCATGACGTTTCCCTCGCCACCAGGTCAGCAGATTCAGCAGGCACAAAATACCCCCAATAGCCGCGACGCCATTCCAGCCCGCATGTTGATAAGCGGTGGCGGAAAGCACGGAACCCAGCGCTCCACCAATGAAATAGCTGGTCATATAGCCTGCGGTCAGGCGATTGCGAGCTTCCGGCATAATGCGGTAAATCACGCTTTGATTGGTGACATGCACGCCTTGGACAGCCAGATCGAGCACGAGAATGCCGATAATCAAGGCCCACAGGGAGTCTTTCGCCAGTGCGATCGGGATCCAGGACAGCAATAGCAGTATCAGACCTATGCTGGTGGTCAGCCCGGCTTTACCTTTATCCGCCAGGTGCCCGGCGCGTGACGCTGCCAGAGCACCGGCCGCACCCACCAGGCCAAACAGACCAATCACCCCTTCGGAATAGTTAAACGGCGGCGCGGCTAACAGGAACGCCATTGAGGTCCACAAAATGCTGAAATTGGCGAATGACAGCGCGCCGATAATGGCGCGGGTGCGCAATAGCGGCGTGAAGCAGAACAGCGAGAAAATGGATTTCAGCAACTGTGGGTAATTGAGGCCAGAATGCAGTTTATAGCGTGGCAAGGCGCGCCACAGGATCAGCGCCATCAGGATCATCAGCACGCTGGCAACCCAGTAAATGGTGCGCCAGCCGCCGATGGCCGCCAGAGCCCCGGCAACGGTACGCGCCAGCAGGATCCCCAGCAGCAGACCACTCATAATTATGCCGACGGTTTTACCGCGTTTCTCCGGGCGGGCCAGCGTAGCGGCCAACGGCACCAGCAACTGAGCCACCACCGAGAACAACCCGGTGAGGGCGGTCCCCAGGATCATCATGGATAAGGTGCTGGATGCGGCGGTGATCAGCATGCCACCGGCGGCCAGCAGCGTCATAAACACGATCAGCCCGCGGCGTTCAAACATATCGCCAAGCGGCACCAGAAACAGCAGGCCCACCGCATAGCCCAACTGCGCGGCAGTGACGATAAATCCGGCCTGATTGACCGACAGATTAAAACTTTGCGCAATGGTTTCCAGCAACGGTTGGGCATAGTAGTTACTGGCGACGGCCAGGCCGGTAGCCATGGCGATGATAAGGGTTAATACCGGGCTCAGGCCCTGATTTTCGGTTTGCGGGTTCATCGGTGTTCAGTCAAAGAAATAGTCAGTGGTGCAGAGTATCGGGTAAGGCAGGTTGTTAAAACAATGTTTAATTCTAGCTGATTCCAAAACCGCATAACGGTTTGAGCTGTTTACCTACAGTGGAAAGGGCGCAGCGTGCTGCGCCCACAAACGGCTGACAAAGCAGGTTATTAGGGGGAGCGTACCGAAGGGGTCGTAACGGCGTAAGCCGTCGGAGTGCCCCTCGATGCGCTAGACCCGGGTATCTCGGGCTAGAAGGCGACTGTGTCATCAAACTCAGGGCGCAGCGTGCTGTGCCCACTGGAATGTTATGACTTTGCCGCTTCTGCGGCGGTTTTCACCCAGCCATCGAAGGTTGCCTGGTGGGCTTTGATCCAACCATTGACGTGGTTCTGAATGTCCGCCTGCGAGGCTTGGCCTTCATGCATCCGCAGGTTTTGCGCATTCACATCGGCAATCGGCAATTTCATGATGGAGAACAGCTTAGCCGCCGCCGGGTTGGCCAGCGCCCACTGCTTGTTGGCGGCAATCCGCATGGTATTGACCGGGAAACCATAGTTGGCACCGTTTGGCAGCTTGGTGTCTATGCCTTTCTGGTCACCCGGCAGGGATGAGAAGGGCACTTGCAGCCAAACCACATCGCGGCCCGGCACCAGCACATCACTGACCCAGTAAGGGGTCCAGGCGTAGTAGAGTATCGGCTTGCCTTCCTTGAAGCGGGTAATGGTATCGGCAATGATCGCGGCATAGTTGCCCTGGTTATGCTCGACGGTATCGCTCAGGCCGTAGGCTTTAATATGATGGTTAATCATCGCCTCACAACCCCAACCTGGCGTACAGCCGGTCAGATCGGCCTTGCCGTCACCGTTGGTATCAAACAGCTTGGCAATTTTCGGGTCTTTTAGCTGCTCGACGTTGGTGATCTGATACTGGTCGGCGGTTTTTTTGTCGATCAGGTAACCCTGTGCCGCGCCGTTGACGTAAACCCCTTCACGATACAGTTTGTCATCGCCACCGACGGCACGGTACTGATCGGCCTGAAGTGGATCCCAGTTCACGGCGATAAAGGTGGCATCGCCAGCCGCGATCGAGGTGTAAGCCACGTTGTAATCCACCTCGCGGATCTCTTTCACGTCATAGCCGAGTTTTTCCAGCGCTTTGCTGACCAGCAACGTCTGGAAGGTTTCTTCAGAAATGGTGCTTTGTACCGGTTGGACCGCAATACCTCTTCCCGGCAAATCAGCAGCGGAGGCAACCTGTGAGCCAATCAGTGTGGTAAGGGCAATTGCCCAGATTCCTGTGGTGCGCATAGTTATTCCTCTAGTTTTTTGATAGCCCGCCGGGGCAAAGCGCCACCGGCGGTAAAGACAGACTACTGACAAAGCCCGTTATTAGGGAGAGCGTGCCGAAGGGGTCGTAGCGGCGTAAGCCGCCGGAGTGCCCCAAGGTGCGCGAGATCCGGGTATCTCGGGCTAAAAGGCTACGTTATCAGCAGCCTCGTTAGGCTTTTTTGATAAATGGACGCGTCATCAGCCCGATAGGGCCGTGGGCATACCAACGGCCGATCCCTTTGCTGCGGCGATCGCGGCCCAGCGACTGGGTAAGGCGATCGAGAATAATCGCCAGAATGACAATCCCGACCCCACCGACGGCGGCCAGCCCCATATCCAGGCGGCCAATCCCGCGCAGCACCATCTGGCCCAGACCTCCGACAGCGATCATTGAGGCGATCACCACCATCGACAGCGCCAGCATCAGCGTCTGGTTAACGCCAGCCATAATGGTCGGCATGGCCAGCGGCAGTTGCACTTTAAACAGCAACTGACGCGGGCTGGCACCGAAAGATTCGGCGGCTTCGATCAGATCTTCCGGCACCTGATTGATGCCCAAAATGGTCAGGCGCACAATCGGCGGCAGCGCGAAGATAATGGTCACTACCACTCCAGGCACGTTACCGATACCGAACAGCATGACGATCGGCACCAGATAAACGAAGGCCGGTGTGGTTTGCATGGCATCAAGCAGCGGCCGTATCACTTTGGCGGCGCGCTTGCTGCGTGCCAGCCAAATGCCCAACGGCAGCCCGATAAGGAGGCAGAAGAACAGCGCAGTGAGCACCAGCGCCAGCGTGACCATGGCCTGCGACCAGGCACCGATCGCGCCGATGGCCACCAGCGAAACCAGCGTGGCGGCACCCATACCCAGGCTGGTGATCTGCCAGGCGATCAGCGAGAACAGCACAATGGCGATCGGGGCTGGCATACCCAACAGCAACTGCTGGAAACCGCTGAGGATGAAGTCTACCGGCACGCGAATGCCCTGGAACAGCGGGCGGAAATGCTGCACCACCCAGCCGATGCCTTCGGTGACCCAGGAGTCCAGCGGGATCCAGGTGTTATGGAAAGGGTCGAGCAGGCTGAAACTCTCTGGCTGAGCCGGAGCGCTGTTCAGCCAGTCGGCCCCTTGTGCGGCCTGAGTGGCGGCATCGTGAGAGCCCGCAGACGCTGCGCCGTCTACCGGTGCGCCGGTAGACCAGGGGTCGCTGCTGGTGGCTGCGCTGGCATCGTTAGCTGTTGTGGAAGCAGTCGCCCACGGATCCTGTTGATTACTCATTCGTTGGGCCCTCTTTGTCTAAAGCCTGCAACAGCATGGCCTTGGAAATGATTCCGATATAGTTGTTATTTTCCCCCACCACCGGCACGGCACAGGGTGCTTGCGCTACCAGTGAGATCAATTCACTCAGCGGCATATCCGCAGGCACGGGGAACGGGGTATCCAGCAGCGCATCGTCCAGCGTTTGCTTGGCCGCCAGCGCCTGTTTGAGCGAGTCTATCGACACCACGCCGATAAATTTCTCTCCGCGTTCAACCACATAACCATAGTCGCGGTCTTCTTCGCGCAGCAGTTGCAGTGCCGAACGCGGGCCGAAACCGTGGGTTTTACGAATCAGGGTTACCGGGCGGCGCTGGGCGATATCTTTCGCACTGAAAACGTGGCTGACATCCACGCCGCGGAAGAAGGCTCGAACGTAATCATTGGCCGGATTATTTAATATTTCGTCCGGTGTCCCTACCTGAATCACTTCGCCACCTTGCATAATCGCAATGCGATCGCCAATACGCATGGCTTCATCCAGATCGTGGGAAATAAACACGATGGTGCGCTGATGTTTATCCTGCAATTTGACTAATTCATCCTGCATTTCAGCACGAATTAATGGATCGAGCGCAGAGAAAGCTTCATCCATTAACAATATATCCGGATTATTCGCCAGAGCGCGGGCTAATCCCACCCGTTGACGCATACCTCCAGAGAGTTCATCAGGGTAAGAGTTGGCATAATTTTCCAACCCAACCTGATGCAATGCATCCAACGCTTTTTCCTGACGTTCTTGTAACGGTACGCCCGCTAATTCCATGCCAAAAGCGGTATTATTTAATACGTTCAGGTGTGGCATTAAAGCGAATGATTGGAACACCATACTGATCTTATTTCGCCGCACGGTACGCAATGCCGTGTCGGATATTTGGGCGATATCTTCGCCGTCAATCAGTACCTGACCGCGCGTGGGTTCTATCAGACGATTGAGAAGGCGTACCAGGGTGGATTTACCGGAACCGGAAAGCCCCATGATGACAAATATCTCGCCTTCTTCAATGGCCAGAGAGGCGTTTTTTACGCCAAGTGATAATCCCGTTTTTTCCAGTATCTGATCTTTTGTCAGGCCGCGTTTAAGCAGCTTAAATGCCCGTTCGGGGTTTTCACCAAATATCTTATATAAGTTCTTTACTTCAAGTTTAATAGCCATGCAAATATCTGCTTCCTGTGATGTATTATCAAATGATAAAAATTTCCTAATAGAAAATAAGAGAGCCATATACCCTAACATACTGACAGTCTGAGACAACCCTTAATGTCAATGTAATGGGATATTTGCAGTTTACCGTATTGGTTAATTTGGCTACTTCAGACAGGTTGATATTGCCTAATTATCTGTGTTTTTTGCGGGTAATTAGTGGCTGTAATCTATGGGTAATATTGGCCAATTAATGCACGCATATTAAAGCGCTGCGTGCATTAATTATTCGCTGAGAGAGCGGCAGATTTACCGCCTGAATTTAAAGCGTTGGTTCTTCGGCGGCGGCCGACGTCACCACCAGTTCTACCTGCTGCTGTTGCAGCAGTGTTCCCAGTGATAGCGGCGGTGGTGAGTCGGTAAATAACGCCGTTACCTGGCGGGTATTACCAATTTCTACCGCTGCGGAAGTGTGGAATTTAGTGTGATCCGCTGCCAGCAGAATATGGCGCGAATGGGCCATCATCGCTTTCACTACGCTGGACTCATTGACATCGAATTCCAACAGATCGCCATTCGCCTCGATCGCCCCTACGCTGGTGATCAAATAATCGGCGCGAAACCCTTCAACAAAAGTCACCGCGCTGGGGCCGATAATGCCGCCGTTATTCGGCCGGAGAGTGCCGCCCGGTACCATCACCTCAAACTCCGTATTTTTATACAGAATATGCGCCACCCGCAGGCTGTTGGTGATAATCCGCAGATGACTGTGGTTCATCAGCGCGCGGGCGATATGCTCAACCGTGGTGCCGATGGTGATAAATACCGTGGAGCGATCGGGAATGTAATCGGCGATCGCTTCCGCAATGGCGATTTTTTCTTCGGTGTAAGAGAGCTCACGCTGCTCAAAAGCAGTATTAACCACGCTGGAGGCGCGCCCCGCGCCGCCGTGGTGGCGTGTAATCAGCCCCTGTTCGCTTAGCTTGCGGATATCGCGCCGTACCGTCTGGGTTGAAACCGCCAGCAACTGGGCCAGTTCGTCGATATTCATGTAGCCGCGTTTGGCGATCAACTGAATCAGCTGATCGTGGCGCGGGTTGCCGGTAAGTTCAGTCAGACTCATGTTCAGCTCTCTTCAATATTGTCATCAGTTGATCATTTTATACAAAACTGTCCAGGAAAGAGTCTGTTTGATCACAGTTGGGGATGCCTGCGCGCCCGCCGGGGCGGGTACACTTCAGCGCGGCAACGGCATTAGCATAGCGTACCGCCTGCGCGATATCCGGCTGCGAGCCCAGCGCGACCGCCAGTGCGCCGTGGAAAACGTCGCCAGCGCCAGTGGTATCCACCACCTCAACCTTAAAGCCGGGCTGATGTTTTAACCGATCGTTTTCCAGCCAGAAACAGCCCTGTTTCCCCTGTGTGACATAAACCTGTCCGTTTTTGTCATTTTTTGCTAACCGTAACCCTTTTTCAACCTCAGTTGCTCCGGTCATACGCACTAATCCTGGTTCGGAAAAGGCGGCGTGATCGGCCAACGCCACCAGCGGGCGGATGTCCTGCGGCGTCACGTCGGCATCCAGCAGCGTAGTGACCCCGGCACGCCGTGCCAGCGTAAAGGCCGCCAGCGCCCCCTGATGCCAGCGCACGTCTGCCAGCACCACGTCGTACTGGCTAAAGTCGATCTCGCTCAGCCAGCCAGCGTCCTCTGGCAGATCCGGGCTCGGGTGGTTGATGATAATACGTTCCCCTTGCGCATCCACCAGCACCGCCGACTGTGACGATCGCGCCTGCGGATAGCGGCGGGTGTAACCGACATTGACGCCATAGCTGGCTAACTCTGCCAGCAAAACCTGCCCGGTGGCGTCGTCGCCAACGCGGCCAATGAAATCGACCTTCGCACCCAGCCTGGCAGCCGCAACGGCGGCGGTTGCCGCCGGGCCACCGCCGATTTCACGGTAATCGTTGGCGACATATTTCCCGCCCCCTTGCGGCAACTTCTCTACGTAATACAAACGGTCTTGCACCGTAATACCTACACAGGCAATGCGAGTCATGGTCTGGATCCTCTGTTGTTAGCAAAACGGTTTTCGCCAAAAAGTGGCGGCCGATCACGATGCCACCATTTTAATTTTCTCAAATGTTAAAAGAGTGACGCGTGTCAATTTTTTGACTATAAATTACAAATACGATCAAAAACAGACAAAAACGGTCTGGTTTGTGGCCGGTAAGTTGACACAAAGCGGACAACCGTAACGAACAGGAGAGAACCATGGCACAGATCGCATTTATCGGGCTAGGGCAAATGGGAGCACCGATGGCCAGCAACCTGATTAAACAGGGCCACCGGCTGAGCGTTTTTGATATCAGCCCAGCGGCGGTCAACGCCTTGGTGGCACAAGGGGCAACAGCGGCAGCCAGCCCGGCACAGGCGGCGCTGGATGCCGAAGTGGTGATCACCATGCTGCCGAACGGCGATCTGGTGCGTGAAGTGTTGTTCGGTGCCGAAGGCGTATGCAGCACGTTGTCGCCTGCGGCACTGGTGATCGACATGTCCACCATTCATCCGCTGCAAACCGACCGGCTGATTGCCGACATGCAGGCACGCGGTTTCAGCCTGATGGACGCCCCGGTAGGGCGCACCTCCGATCACGCACAGGCGGGCACCTTGCTGATTCTGGCCGGTGGCACTGCCGAACAGGTACAGCGTGCTACGCCAGTGCTGATGGCGATGGGCTCAGAGCTGATCAACGCCGGTGGGCCGGGCATGGGCATCCGCGTGAAGCTGATCAACAACTACATGAGCATTGCGCTCAACGCGCTGTCGGCCGAAGCGGCGGTGCTGTGTGAAGCCTTGGGGCTGTCGTTCGACGTGGCGCTGCAAGTGATGAGCGGCACGCCAGCAGGCAAAGGGCATTTCACCACCACCTGGCCGAACAAGGTGCTGAAGGGCGATCTCAGCCCGGCATTTATGATCGACTTGGCGCACAAAGATTTGGGGATTGCGTTGGATGTCGCCAACCAGTTGCACGTTGCCATACCGTTGGGCGCGGCGGCGCGCGAAGTATACAGCCAGGCGCGCGCCAGCGGGCGCGGGCGTCAGGATTGGAGCGCCATTCTGGAGCAGGTTCGCGCGGCTTCTGGCCTGGCAGGCAAACATTAATTGATATCACAAGCGCCTGATATTCAGCGCGCACAGGGGAGAGAAAATGCCTTATTTATCCGGTTACACCATGGTTCAGCACGCGTGGAAAAACGGCTACGCCATCGGTGCCTTCAGCGCTCATAACGCTGAAACCATTCGCGCCATTTTGCTGGCTGCCGAGCAGGAACAGGCACCGATCATGATTCAGGTGGGCCAGAAAGTGATCAGCGTGATGGGCCTTGAGCCAATGAAAGCGATGATCGATGCCTTTATGCAGGACATTACCGTGCCGGTGTGTATTCACCTGGATCACAGCCGCAGCTTTGCGCAAACCATGCAGGCGGTGCAGGCGGGGTTCCAGTCGGTGATGTTTGATGGCTCACATCTGTCGTTCGACGAAAACGTGCGAATTACCCGCGCGGTAGCGGATGTGGCGCATGCGCTGAACATCGGGGTGGAAGGGGAGATCGGCAAGATTGGCGGCACCGAAGATGATATCTCGGTTGATGAAAAAGACGCCCTGATCACCAGCAGCGACGAGGCGCTGAAGTTTTCCGAACTGACCACGGTGGACTATCTGGCGGTGTCGATCGGTACCGCACACGGCCTGTACAAGCAGGAACCTAAGCTGGCGTTCGATCGCCTGCATGAGATCCGCGAAATCGTCCGCAAGCCGATTGTGCTGCATGGCGGTTCCGGCGTGCCGGATGAGCAGATCCGCAAGGCGGTGGCGCTGGGCGTGGCCAAGATCAACGTGGATACCGAACTGCGTCAAGCCTTCACTCAGGGCATGGCCGAAGTGCTGAACAACGATCCCGAAGAGTTTGTGCTGGCGGTTTCGCTCGGGCGCGGCCGTGATGTGATGAAGGAAAGAGTGGTCGAAAAAATCCGGCTATTCGGCAGCCACGGCAAGGCCGCACAGTTTTAAACCATAGGGACGGACTATGACAACCATTCAACGCCAGCATTTTGGCGAACATCAAGGGCAGGCGGTTTCCCTGTTCACGCTGAGCAACGCGAACGGCATGCGGCTGTGTGTGACCGATTACGGCTGCATCATTACCCAACTGTGGGTGCCGGATCGGCACGGCCGAGCAGAAGACATCGTGATGGGCTTTGACGATCTGGCTTCTTATCAGGCTGGGCACCCGTTCTTTGGGGCGATCGCCGGGCGCTGTGCCAATCGCATCGCCGGTGGGCGCTTCAAGATTGACGGCCAGGAATATCTCTTGGCCACCAACGAACTGACCACCGGCCAACATCTGCACGGCGGAGTGCGCGGTTTTGACAAGTACGTCTGGCAGGCGCAGGAAGACGGCGACGGCATTATTTTCAGCCGCACCTCTGTCGACGGCGAAGAAGGCTATCCAGGCAACCTACGGGTGCGCCACCGCATCGGCCTGACCGAAGACAACGTGATGACGCTGAGCTTTGAGGCGCAAACCGATAAACCGACGCTGGTTAATCTGGTGAATCACAGCCATTACAACCTGCGCGGCCACACACAGCTGATCCACGATCAGCAGCTCAAGATCGACGCGGATTTCATCACTCCGGTGGATGAAAGCACCATGTTGCCCACCGGCGAGATCCGCCGCGTGGCCGGTACGGCATTTGATTTCCGCAACGCCCGCCGTTTGGGGGATGCGATGCTGCACCGCCCGGCGCAGGACTTTGACATGAACTATGTGCTTAAACCCGGCGACGGCGCGCTGCATCCGGCGGCCAGCCTGCTTTGCCCGCACAGCGGGCGCGTGATGGAGGTGCACACCTCGCTGCCGGGCATGCAGTTCTACAACGCCTTCAAGCTGTCCAACAAAGTCTGGAACGGCAAGGCGGGGCATCGCTATCAGGCATTTTCCGGCATCTGCCTGGAAACGCAGGCTTTCCCAGACAGCATCCACCACGCTCACTTCAGCAACGTTGTGTTACGCCCAGGCGAAAAATATCTCAGCCGCACCGAGCACCGTTTTAGCACCCTGGCATAGCTCTGGATTAATTTCTCCGATTACTGGAAGCAACATAATGACAAATAAAGCAAAAGTCGGCGTGCTGGCGTTAGGTCGCAACACCTTTGACGTGCCATACGCGCAGGAAATGCTGGCGCAGGCCTGGCAGGCGCTCAGCGGCATGGAGATCGAACTGGTCGGGGAACCGATGCTGCAATTTGATGCCGCATCGGCCCTGCAAGCGTTACCTGCGCTGAAACAGGCGGATCTCGATCTGCTGCTGATCCTGCAGGTGACCTTTACCGATGCTTCGCTGACCACCGAAGTGGCGCGTGATTTCCCGGTGCCCACGGCGCTGTGGTCATTCCCAGAGGCGCGTACCGGTGGCCGTTTGCGGCTGAACTCGTTCTGCGGGGTGAATCTGGCCTGCCACGCGCTGAGCCGTGAAGCGATCAAAGTACAGACCCTGCACGGCCTGCCGAGCGATAGCCGCGTAATCAATGAATTACAGCAGTTGGCGCAGGCGGCGGCGATCGTCAAGCGCTTCAAACAGGCCAAAGTGATGGTGATCGGTGAGCATCCGCTGGGTTTTGACGCCTGTAACTATAACCAGCAGCAGTTGAAGCAGCACTTTGGTGTGGAAGTGACGCGCCAGCCGGTGCTGGAGTTTATCGACGAAGTGAAAGCGCTGCCGGACAGCGTGGCCGATGCGCCTTATGCCCGCCGCGCCAAAGACTTCCCCAATCTGGCAGAAATGGATCAGTGCGCCACCCGCAAAACCCTCAAGGTCTATTCGGCGCTGCGTGAAAAGGCACAGCGCGAAGGCTACACCGGCATTGCCGTGCGCTGCTGGCCGGATTTCTTCACCGACTACGGCTGTGCTGCCTGCGGCGCGCTGGCGCTGATGAACGAAGACAAGGTGCCCTGCGGCTGCGAAGCCGACATGTTTGGCGTGTTGTCTTCGCTGATGGCGCAGTGGGCGTCCGGCAATGCCGCGTTCAATACCGATCTGGTGGATATCGATCCGCAGGATAACAGCGTGGTGTTCTGGCACTGCGGCCAGGCACCGATCGAAATGGCCGATCGCGATGGCCCGGTGCAGGCCACCATCCACTCCAACCGCAAGCTGCCGCTGCTGTCTGAATTTGCCCTCAAGCCGGGGCGCATCACGCTGTGCCGCATTACCCAGGGCGAAGGCAAGCTGCGCCTGATGTTGGCCGGTGGCGAGATGATCAAGGCTCCGCTGGCGTTTTCCGGCACCGCCGGTACCGCTCGGCTGGATGTGGATGCCGATACCTACCGCCAGCGCTTGATCGCCGCCGGGATGGAGCATCACACCTCGTTGGTGTACGGCGAACATCGCCCGCTGCTGCGCAAAGTGGCCGATCTGCTGGGGCTGGACGTGATTGAACTGACCTGAGTTTTAGGCAAATACCGTATTTAACCTTTTGGAGAATTGAATATGACTTCTCAGCAAGGCTTGGAACTGACGCAACAGGCTGGCGGCTTCACCCTGACTTTTCAGCAGCGCGTGCTGCTGCGCCATACCCCGGAGGCCCCTTGCCTGTGGATCGGGCGCGGCAAGGCGGATATCGACATGTTCCGCGGCAACTTCAGCATCAAAGATCAGCTCAGTGAAAAACTGGCGCTGACTGATGTCAGCATCACCCCGCAGGGGCAGGGCTGGAACATCCGTTTCAGCCGTGGCGATGTGGCGCACAGCACGCTGCACATCACCACCGATGCGCAAGGGCGGTTGGAAATGCAGCTGCACAACAGCGACCAAACCAACAACCGCATGTGGCTGCGTTTGGCGGCTCAGCAGGCCGATCACGTTTACGGCTGCGGCGAGCAGTTTTCTTACTTTGATCTGCGCGGCAAGCCGTTCCCACTGTGGACCAGCGAGCAGGGCGTGGGCCGCAACAAGCAGAGCTACGTCACCTGGCAGGCGGACTGCAAAGAGAATGCCGGTGGCGACTATTACTGGACGTTCTTCCCGCAGCCGACCTTTGTCAGCAGCCAGAAGTATTACTGCCATGTGGAAAACAGCTGCTACATGAACTTTGATTTTTCTGCCCCTGATTTCCACGAACTGGCGATCTGGCAGGATCAGGCGGTGCTGCGTTTTGACTGCGCCAACAGCTACATCGGCCTGCTGGAGAAACTCACCGCGCTGCTGGGCCGCCAGCCGGAGCTGCCGGACTGGGTGTACGACGGCGTGATCCTCGGCATTCAGGGCGGCACAGAAGTCTGCCAGCAGAAGCTGGATCTGATGCGTGAACACGGCGTTAAGGTCAGCGGCATCTGGGCGCAGGACTGGGAAGGCCGCCGCATCACCTCTTTCGGTAAACGTCTGATGTGGAACTGGCGTTGGGATAGTGAGCTGTATCCAGAACTGGATAAGCGTATTCCCCAGTGGAAAAAAGAGGGCGTGCGTTTCCTCGGTTACATCAACCCTTATGTGGCGATCGAGAAAGAGCTGTATGCCGAAGCCGCCGAACAAGGCTATCTGACCAAAGATTACAGCGGTAATGACTATCAGGTTGAATTCGGCGAGTTCTATGCCGGGGTGGTGGATCTTACCAAACCAGCAGCCTACGACTGGTTCAAAAACGTCATCAAAAAGAACCTGATTGAGTTCGGCCTCGATGGTTGGATGGCGGACTTTGGCGAATACCTGCCAACCGACACCGTGATGCACAACGGCGTGGATGCGGAAATCATGCATAACGCCTGGCCTGCGCTGTGGGCCAAGTGCAACTACGACGCGCTGGTGGAAAGCGGCAAGCTGGGGGAGATCCTGTTCTTTATGCGTGCAGGCTACACCGGCAGCCAGAAATATTCGGTGATGATGTGGGCGGGGGATCAGAACGTTGACTGGAGCCTGGACGACGGCCTGGCCTCGGTGATCCCGGCGGCGCTGTCGTTGGCCATGACCGGCCATGGCCTGCACCACAGCGATATCGGCGGTTACACCACTCTGTTCGAGATGAAACGCAGCAAAGAACTGCTGATGCGTTGGTGTGAGTTCTGCGCCTTTACACCAGTGATGCGTACCCACGAAGGCAACCGCCCGGACGACAACTGGCAGTTCGATCACGATGTGGAAACCATCCGCCAGTTCGCCCGTATGAGCCGGGTGTTCAGCGCCATGAAGCCGTACATCAAGCAGGCGGTAGCGCTGAATGCGCAATCCGGCCTGCCGGTAATGCGCCCACTGTTCCTGCATTACGAAGATGACGCGCACACCTACAGCCTGAAATACCAATACCTGTTTGGCCGCGAACTGCTGGTGGCTCCGGTGCATGAAGAGGGGCGCAGCGATTGGACGCTCTATCTGCCGCAGGACAGCTGGATCAACCTGTGGACCGGCGAACCGCACAGCGGCGGGTGCGAAGTGACGGTAGCTGCACCGATCGGCCAGCCGCCGGTGTTCTATCGCGCCAGCAGCGAGTGGGCCGAGCTGTTTGCCTCGTTAAAGGCGTTGTAAGCATAAAAAACTGTGCCGCCATTGGCCCCACCGGCAATGGCGGCTACCTCGGGATGGGGTGCTTTCCAAGGAGAATCACCATGAGTGAAGTCAACCATGATCCGGTTAAATTGACGCTGCCGCTGCGCGAGAAGTTCGCCTATGGCATGGGCGATGTCGGTTCTAACCTCTTATTGTGCGTGGGTACGCTGTACCTGCTGAAGTTTTATACCGATGTGTTGGGCATTCCGGCTGCGTGGGGCGGGTTGATCTTCCTGATCTCTCGCTTCTTTACCGCCTTTACCGATATCAGTACCGGCCTGATGCTGGATTCTCGGCGCAATATCGGCCCCAAAGGCAAGTTCCGGCCATTTATCCTGTATGCCTCAATGCCGGTAGCGCTGCTGGTGGTGGCTAACTTTATCGGCGTTGGTATGTCGTTCGACGTGCTGGCGAAAACCGTGATTGCCACGCTGATCTTTATGGCGTTCGGGCTGTTCTTTAGCATGATGAACTGTTCCTACGGCGCCATGGTGCCCGCGATGACCAAAAACCCGCAGGAGCGAGCGCAACTGGCCGCCTGGCGGCAGGGTGGGGCGACGGTTGGCCTGCTGCTGTGTACCGTCGGGTTTGTACCGATCCTGTCGCTGTTTGAAGGCCAGGCGCAGGTGGGCTATCTGGTAGCGGCGGCGATCTTCGCGTTCGCTGGCATGCTGTGCATGTGGTGGTGCTATTCCGGCGTTAAAGAACGCTACGTCGAGCTGCCGAAACCGGGCGCACCAAAGCCGGGCCTGCTGCAATCCTTTAAAGCCATCACCGGCAATAAACCGCTGTTCGTGCTGTGCGTTGCCAACCTGTGCACGCTGGCCGGGTTCAACATCAAACTGGCGATTCAGATCTACTACACCCAATACGTGCTTAACGACATCACGCTGCTGTCTTACATGGGCTTCTTCAGCATGGGTTGTATTCTGCTCGGTGTGCTGCTGGTGCCGACGGTGGTGAAGCGCTTTGGCAAGAAAAACGTTTACCTGGGTGGTTTGTCGCTGTGGATCCTCGGCGATGCGATGAACTACCTGTGGGGCAACACCTCCACGCTGTTTGTGCTGTTCTCCTGCCTGGCGTTCTTTGGCACCGCCTTCGTTAACAGCCTTAACTGGGCGCTGGTGTCCGATACCGTGGAATATGGCGAATGGAAAACCGGCGTGCGTTCTGAAGGCACCGTCTATACCGGCTTTACCTTCTTCCGCAAGGTTTCCCAAGGGCTGGCCGGGTTCTTCCCCGGCGTGATGCTGGCCTATATCGGCTATGTGCCTAATGTGCAGCAAGGTGCTGGCACGCTGGAAGGGCTGCGGCAACTGATCTTTATCTACCCTTGCGGACTGGCGGTGCTGACGGCATTGACCATGGGCTTGTTCTACCACCTGACGGAGAAAAACTACCTAAAGATTGTGGATGAGCTGGAAACCCGAAAACGCAACATGAGCCCGGCAGTGTAAACAGATGCAACCTGCTAATTCGATAGATACATAAGTGCTATCAGTAATTAATGGATGCTATACCCACAGGATTTCAAGTTACAGCTAGCCGGCAAGTGCGTGACAAATCGGTCGTAGACTGATTTGAACAGCGCTTGCGCTGGCCCGCAGGGTGAGCCTCAGTAATGAGGCTCATAATCCCCAGGAGCTTACTTAGGTAAGTGACTGGGGTGGACGCGCGCAGCCAACAACGCTGTAACTTGAAAGACGAAGGGTATAAAAAATAATAAGGACCTGTTATATGGCCGACTCGATACCCTACAACGATCCCGTCACGCTGCGGTTGCCGCTGCGTGAAAAGCTGGCCTACGGCATGGGGGACTTCGGTTCTAACCTGATGCTGTGCATTGGCACGCTGTATCTGCTGAAATTCTATACCGACATTCTGGGGCTGCCCGCGATCTACGGCGGGGTAATCTTCCTGATTGCCAAATTCTTTACCGCCTTCACCGATATGCTGACCGGCGTGCTGTTGGATTCGCGGCGTAATATCGGGGTCAAAGGCAAGTTCCGGCCCTTTATCTTCTATGCCTCGCTGCCGGTGGCTCTGCTGGCAGTGGCCAACTTCCTCAATAGTGGTTTCAGCCTGAACGCCAAAACCATACTGGCCACCGTGCTGTTTATGTTGTTCGGCCTGTTTTATAGCCTGATGAACTGCGCCTACGGGGCAATGGTGCCTGCGATCACCAAAAACCCGAATGAACGTGCACAGTTGGCCGCCTGGCGGCAGGGCGGTGCCACGCTTGGCCTGCTGCTATGCACCGTCGGGTTTGTGCCGATCCAGGCGCTGTTTACCGCCCGCCCGGAGATTGGCTATCTGGCTGCGGCCACGGTGTTTGCCACCTGCGGGGTATTTTGCATGTGGTGGTGCCATGCCGGGGTGAAAGAGCGCTATGTCGAGATTGTGCCGGAACATCATAAACCGGGGATCTTCAAATCCTTCTGCGGCATCTTCAAGAACCCGCCGCTGCTGGTGCTGTGTCTTGCCAACTTGTGTACGCTAGCGGCGTTTAACATCAAGCTGGCGATCCAGGTTTATTACACTCAGTACGTGCTGCACGATATCCGTTTGCTGTCCTACATGGGTTTTTTCAGCATGGGCTGCATTCTGATTGGTGTGTTGATGGTGCCTGCGGCGGTGAAACGCTTTGGCAAGAAGCGCGTCTACCTTGGTGGGTTGCTGCTGTGGTGCCTGGGCGACTTGCTTAACTACGGCTGGGGCAATAGCTCGGTCTCTTTTGTGGCGTTCTCCTGCATGGCCTTCTTTGGTACCGCCTTTGTTAACAGCCTTAATTGGGCGTTGGTGTCGGATACCGTCGATTATGGCGAATGGAAAACCGGCATCCGCGCGGAGGGTTCGGTCTACACCGGCTATACGTTTTCGCGCAAGATTTCCGCCGCGCTGGCGGGGTTGCTACCGGGGATTATGCTGACGCAAATTGGCTACGTCCCCAATATTGCGCAGTCACCTGCGGTATTGGAAGGCCTGCGTCAGTTGATCTTTATTTATCCCTGCCTATTAGCGATGGGGGCTGCAATTATGATGGGTGCTTTCTATAAATTAAACGAGCAGCTATTTATGCAGATAGTCAATGACATCAATATGCGCAAAGGCAACCACTGTAAGGAAATAACCTTTCAGCCGGTGGTTAACACGCAAGCCATCAAAGAAGTTTAATTATTAAAAATAACACTCTACCGCCATGCGCTATTGCATGGCGGCGGGTTCTCTACGCTCATTTATCCAGACTATTTGGGGAATCAAGATGAATAAAGTTAAATCATTACTGTTGATTACGGCATTAATCGCCTCGGCCAGCGCTCAGGCCGGGCGCGCTTATCTGGAAACGCGCGAAGCTTACAACACCGCCTCGGAATTGAATGAGGTTATTTTGCGTGCGGGCTATAACTTTGATGGCGGTGCCGGGGTGATGGCCACCAATGCCTATAACATAGGGAAGTTTGATCAGTTAAAGCACGGCTATAACGAGCTCGAAGGCTGGTATCCGCTGCTGCGCCCAACGGATCAATGGACTATCTCCTCCGGTGGGCTGGTTAACTCAAACAGTGCCGGTTCCGGCGGGGCGCTGTATCTGGATAACAACTATAAATTCCTGCCAGTGTTTAACCTGACCGTGCGTTACCGTTATAACCGCAGTAACTATGACAGCATCGATTTCAACGGCCAACCAGCGCGTAATGATACCCATGAGTTTGCCAGTTATTGGAATTTTAAAGTCACCGATGCGCTGAATTATACCTTCGAACCCCATTATTTTATTCGGGTAAATGATTTCCACAGTAAAAATGGTAAAGGCCACCATTGGGAAATTACTAATAAGTTCAGTTATAAAATAGATACCCACTGGATGCCTTATTTAGAACTGCAATGGCTGGATCGTTGGCTGGATTATAATGCTGAGCAATACCGTATCCGGGTAGGCCTACGTTATACTTTTTGAGATATAAAAAATTTACCCGGCTAAATCATCTGGCCGGGTAAAGTAAGTGGCATTGGTGTTAAATGGCATACTCAAATGGCTAAATAAACAGACCGGCAGGGACATTAAAACGCGCAGCCAGAGCTTTAATATGCTGAACAGTCAATGCGCGGCGGCCACTCAGAATGTTGCTCACATTACTTTTGGATCCCAGTTCATCTGCCAGATCTGCTGGCTTGAGCCCATATTGGTCCATCAGAGTGCGCAAAGCTGTAACACCGCTGGGGAGCTCGGCCATATGGTTGCGCAAATCCTCGAACTCTGGGGCATGCTGTTCATATTCAGCGATTTTTGCCGCTAACGGTTCAAACAGTGGGTTGTCCAGATCGTCTCTATCGATGAGATATTCAATCAGTTCAAGGGCTTGTTTGTATTCCGCTTCGCTTTTACCACCGGCCATGAGTGGAATGCATTTCACTGCGTTGGTGAATGTGGCGATCATACCTTCTGCAGTTGTCGCATCGATGCCATTTTTGCTGCTATGAGATGCAATAGTCATTCTTTATGCTCCTAAAATCCGCCCATCATTATTAGCAAATTTAAACCTTACGATACAACCGCCGCGGATGGCCGATATTGCCGTATAGCATCTCGATGCGCACGAACTGGGTGGCAACGCAGTGTTCCAAGTAGCGGCGTGCGGTGGTTTTGCTGATGCCGACCTGATCAACCACGTCTTCTACCGCATGCGCGGTATCCGGTTGGTTGATGAATAACGTCTTTACCAGTTCCAGCGTGTTGGCCTCGATCCCTTTGGCACCGGTTTCGCTGGCAAACTGTTTGGCGTGCAGGTTGTACAAGGCATCGACATTGCTTTGGTCGATCACCTTGAAAGTGCGTTGCGTCTGGGCAAACTGAATAAAACGCTCTAGGGAATTACGTAGCCGACTGTAAGACACCGGTTTGATAATGTAGTCGAACGCGCCGTTGCGGATTGCCTGGCTACAGGTGTGCATATCGCTGGCCGCAGTGATAAATATCACCGAACAGGACGGGTTTTTCACTGCCGGTTCTTCCATTAGCGCGATCCCTTGGCCATCCGGTAGAAAATTATCCAGCAGGATCAGGCGTGGTTGGTGAGCGTTAACTTTGGCTCTGGCTTCTGCCAACGTAGCGGCGTAGGCGACCACCCGCAGGTTAAAGTTTTTCTCGACAAATTCGGTATGCAGTGTCGCCAACTGCGGCTCATCTTCCACGATCAGAACGTCCAGTGTTTCATATTGCATAGGGTGAGTCCGGGTGCTTAAGCCTTTGGGATAAACAGAGAGAAAATGGTGCCGCGCGGATCGTTGTCCGACACTTCTATGTTGCCGTGCGCCTGCGCAACGTGGCTGGCCACCAGATGCAAGCCAATACCGTGATCGCCTTTATCTTTAGTGGTGACGCCTTGTTCAAACAGCGTATCGCGCACTTGCGCTGCGATGCCGGTACCCTGATCTGCCACCTCAATCACCAGCTCAGTGCTGTTGTCATTGATATAAAGTTCTACCGCATGGTGCGGAGCAGCGCAAAGCAGTGTGGCATCGACCGCGTTATCCAGCAAGTTGCCGATAATCGACATCAGTTCGGTTTCGTTAAGCGATGCTGGGATCTGGCGCAACTGACAGGCCGGATCGAAACGCAATTCAATGCCTTTTTCGCGCGCGCTGGCGTATTTGCCCAAGAGCAGGCCGCACAGCGCGGCTGAGCTGAAGCGTTGGGAAACGAAATCGAGGATCTCCTGTGCGCCTTCGGACTGGGCTTCCACGTAGCGGATCGCTTCATTATAACGCTGCATATGCAGCAAACCGGCCAGAGTGGCGGCCCAGTTCAACTGTTCATGGCGCATAATGCGCAGATTATCGGCATAACGTTTCACCTGGCTGAGCTGGCTGCTGAGGGTATTGATGTCATTTTTATCGCGGAAACTGATCACCCAGCCCTGCAATTCCTCTTCCTGCATGATCCTGACCCGGCTGGCAATCACCCGCACATGGTTGAAACGGCACACTTCATCGTGCGTATCCTGCCCTAATTGGGTAGCGCTGAAGAAATCTGGCTGCGACTGGATCACTTCACTGATTTCACGCCCCATCAGGCTGCTGGCAGGCTGGCGCAGATCCAGCAACTCGCGGGCGGCGTGGTTGATAGTGATAATACGCAGTTGCGGATCAACGGCGATCACCCCTTCATAAATAGCTTCCAGCAGGGCTTTCTGTTGGCGTACCAGCAGCGCAATTTCTTTGGGTTCCAGCGAGAACATCTGGCGCTTTAAGTTTTTGGATAATAACCAGGAGAAAATAAACAAGGCGAACAATAACAGAATAATCGAACCGACAATTTGTGTCAGAGTGTGGGCATTTAAACTGTCGATATGTGATTTCAGATAGCCTACCGAAACAATGCCAATTACCCGATTATTTTCATCCATAATTGGTGCTTTGCTGCGTAATGAAATCCCAATGCCCCCTTTGCGGATGGAAATAATACTTTTTCCTTCCAGTACCTCTTTATTATCACCACCGACCATCGGCGTGCCCAGCAAATTGCTGTGTTCGGAATGATAAAGGTGCATGGTGTGATTATCACCAATCACAATATAGCTGGCATCGCTGCTGGCGCGGATTTTGTTCATCAGCGTAGCAATGCCGTCGGTGTCGTTATTTTTTACCATGCTAATCAGCGTAGGGGTCAGGGCAATTTCCCGCGCCTGTACCTGGGCACGAGCTCCCAGATCGCGGTGCAGTTGGCTATCCAGTTGGTAGTAGGTGTAAGCACCAATTAACGTTAACAGCAGAGAGGAAAAGGCCACCAGGCATAGAAACAGTTTGATCTGAAAAGAGAGTTTTATCCGCATGGTTTGCTGCTGGCCTTGAAGTCTGTTTGAGTGATTACCCTATCATGAGAATCCCGTGAAGTAATGTTGCTCCTGATCAAGTTGTGACTACCTGTGCAGCTTTATAGTGCTTACTAATAAGCACACTGCCGTGCAATAAAAGCAGTAAAGTTTAAATTGGCAGTATTATTAACGCCATTAACACCACGCATTATTTTACATAAGGGCTATTAACACCATAGAAACCATAACCACCATTAAAAAACCTTTCTTATTTTGAACGTAATCACAGCGGTTAATCCGTGCGTTTCTCTATGATGGCCGAACAGACTAATAAGAGGCCAGCCTATGAGCACAACCGATGATTCCTACCTTGTCACCAAAGATAAAACGCCCCCGCTTTCGCTGCGCGAAAAGTGGTGGCACATTCTGGATAATTACAAAATAGGTATTATTCCTCTGCCGTTCTTTATTCTGGCCGGGGTGCTTATTTTACTGGATTGCCTGGCAGGTAAATTACCCAGTGATATTGTGGTCATGGTGGCAACGCTGGCCTTTTTTGGTTTTGCCTGTGGTGAGTTCGGCAAACGCCTGCCGCTGGTGGGCAAAATGGGGGCGGCTGCTATTTGTGCCACCTTTATTCCTTCCGCGCTGGTGCATTATGGTCTGCTGCCGGATGTGGTGGTGGAGTCCACCACCAAATTCTATAAGTCGACCAATATTCTTTATCTCTACATCTGCTGCATTATTGTCGGCAGCATTATGAGTATGAATCGTCAGGTGCTGATTCAGGGCTTCCTGCGGATCTTCGTCCCTATGCTGTGCGGTGAAGTGGTTGGGATGCTGGTCGGGATGGGGGTTGGCATGGCGCTGGGCCTGGAGCCGTTCCAGATCTTCTTCTTCCTGATCCTGCCGATTATGGCTGGTGGCGTCGGGGAAGGCGCGATTCCGCTGTCGATGGGCTATGCCACCATTCTGCATATGGAGCAGGGCGTGGCATTGGGGCGCATTTTACCGATTGTGATGCTGGGTGGCCTGACCGCTATTGTGATCGCCGGGTTGCTCAACCAGATAGGTAAACGCTACCCGCACCTGACCGGTGAAGGCAGCCTGATGCCTAGCAAACAAGGGTATAGCGAGATGCCGGTGGCCGAGCAGGCCAGTGGCAAGATGGTGGATGTGAGCACCATTGCCTGCGGGGCCCTGCTGGCGATCCTGCTGTATATGGTCGGGATGCTGCTGAACCGGCTGATTGGCCTGCCTGCGCCGGTGGGCATGCTGTTTGCCGCCGTGGCGGTGAAACTGGCGCACGGCGTGTCCCCGCGCATTCAGGAAGGCTCGCAGGTGGTATATAAATTTTTCCGTACTGCGGTGACTTATCCGATCCTGTTTGCCGTAGGGGTTGCCATCACGCCGTGGCAGGAGCTGGTTAATGCATTCACCGTGCAGAATCTGATCGTGATTGTGTCGACCATATGTGCGCTGGTGGGCACCGGTTTCTTTGTCGGCAAGAGGATTGGTATGCACCCGATCGATGTCGCCATCGTTTCCTGCTGCCAGAGCGGGCAGGGCGGTACGGGGGATGTGGCGATCCTGACGGCGGGTAACCGTATGTCGCTGATGCCTTTTGCCCAGATCGCCACCCGTATCGGCGGCGCGATTAATGTTTCGCTGTCGCTGCTGGCGTTGTCGCATTTCTTCTGAGGTGTGGATTGCCCTGCCTCCCGGCGGGGCTTTTATGGGAGGACGCCTTGTGATATCAGATAGCCTGTAGCACAATTGAGCTACATTTATGTGCTCCTGATTGAGGGCTGTTTCTATGTCTACCACCACAATCCGTATGTCTGATGAACTGAAGGCCAGAGTGGCCATTGCGGCGGAACATGCTGGCATAACATCACACAGTTTTATCTTGCAGGCTATTGCAGAAAAAGCCACGCGCGAAGAGCTGCAAGGCAGTTTTGAAGACGAAGCAGAAGCAAGATACGCCGACATTGTGGCCAGCGGTGAAACGATCTCCTGGTCTGAAATGCGTGGTTATCTGGAAGAACATATGGCCGGTAACCAGAGTGCAGTTAAGCCAGTGGCGAGAAAGCTGGGGCGCTAAATGACCGCGATCAAACTGCCACCGAAGGTCATGGATGACATTGAGCGTATTCTTGAACACCTGTCTCGCTATGATGTTGCAAATTCTCCCTTGAGGATCCAGGAGATAATTCAGGCCATTTCCGTCCTGGAACATAACCCTCTGATCGGCAAGTCGATAAATAGAGGGATGCGTGAGCTGGTGATAGGTTATCAAGCCAGAGGCTATGTGGCGCTTTATCGCTATATTCCCGATATCGACACGATACTTGTGCTGGCGATCCGCAGCCAGAGAGAATTGGGGTATTAACTAAAACTAAACGGCCCACGGTTTCCCGTGGGCCAGACGCACATCAGTTTCATCTTTTTAGCTACAGGGGTGTTTAACGTCGGGCGAGCAGGAGGCCGATGACGATGCCAACGGTGGCACCAATACCGACACCCTGCCAGGGTTTGTCACGAACATAGCTATTGGCATGGTCTGCCACGTCACGTGCATGCTGTGTCAGGCTGCTGGAATCGTTGAAACGTGCACGGGCATCGCGTAAAACGCCTTTTGCCTTGTTGTGCAACTCGCTCAGTTCCTCTTTGGTTTTGCTAGCGGAATCGCGTAATACCTCATCGAGCGTGTCGGCCAGCAGGGCGAGATCCTGATCGATGTCTCGTTCTACTTTTTCAGCTTTCTTGAACATTAGAATCTCCGTTATTGAACACATCCTCTGAGTATAGACCATTTTTTAATCGATGCTGGCGAATAGGGGAAGATCGCGATATCTCGGCGTGTGATCGGTCATCTTCAGCAGTTGGCAGCAATTTGGGATCATTGAACTGTGCACCCCTGATGTACAGGCTTCACCAGCTTTGTACATTTGGTTACTCGGCGAAACCAATCACTCACGGAAGTACTGAATTGATTCCTTTATTATCTGTTCAACGGCCCAACCGGGCTTACCGAAAAACACTCTCTGAGGATTTAAAAATGAAAAAAGTATTAGCGCTGATCGTTGCTGCCACTATGGGTCTGTCTTCAATTGCTTTCGCTGCTGATACTGCAGCACCGGCGGCTGCCCCAGCGGCGACTGATACCATGGCTGCTCCGGCTCACGGTACAAAAGCCACTCATCATAAGAAAGAGCACAAGAAAGCCACCACCAAAGCCCCAGAGCAAAAAGCTCAGGCTGCTAAAGCGAAGAAACACAGCAAAAAAGCTCCAGAGCAAAAAGCCCAGGCTGCTAAAAAACACCACAAAGACAGCAAAAAAGCCGCTGCTCCAGCCGCTAAATAAGTGAAGACTGCGGATCCGCTAACGGTTCCGCGTCATCAGTTAAGTATCCAGACACCCGGTTTTCCGGGTGTCTTCTTTTGAGGTTACGTCATCATGATTAATCACTATCTGTTTGAAGTGATCTTCAGTGCTGTAACGCTGTGTGGTCTGGCTGCTGCTTGGCAACTGTTCCTGACCAGTTAATATAGTATCGCTTCCTTTAAAACCCTATTCTGCAACGGGCGCGGGTAACCATGGCTGTATAAAAGCCAGTACTGCGCTGATGGTTTGTTGATGTACGCGCTTTCGCTGCTGTACGCCAGAAGCACAGATAAAGGCTTCTCCTTCCTGCGCCAATATCGCCAAGGCTTTTGTATTGCATAGCGGCAAAAAGTCGAAGTGATTGGCACCCGCCAGTTTCAACGCAGTAATGGGGTGCTGACCGCCGTAAGCTGCCAGCGATTCACTCCCGATGCCGCCATCGGCCTCGTCTGGCATATAGTGCTGTGCGGCGACGACCAGTAGCGGTGCAGTTAACTGCCGCAGGCTGCTGGGTTGCAGGTAGGGCACCATGCCCGGATCGAGCGCGACTGCAAAGCGGATCCTGTTGTCGGTATAGCTGGCATCAAACGCGGTGGTGGATACGCTTTCTAGTGCTACCCCTCGGTAGAATAGACAGTTGGGTGAGTTTGGCTGGCGCTGGCAACCAACGGCAAAATCTTGTAAGGCTACTCGGCCACCAAGGGTTGCAATGGCGCTGTAGCCGCCTTTAGAGTGGCCCATCACGCCAATTGACTGAGCATTAATCCGCGGCCGCCAGGTTGTGTCACTGAGCATCGCGTCGATCAGCGCTGAAATATCTCGCGTTTGCTGCCAAAGCAATATTGACCGTGCGGGAACAGAATCGCCGGTGGTACTGCCCGGATGATTGGCTGCAACCACAATCGCGCCCTGTTGTACCAACGCCTGCGCCAGCCAGGCTAGGCTGCTATTGTTGCCGCCACTGCCGTGGCTCAAAACCACTAGCGGAAAACGCCCGGCTGCCGGTAGCGCATCAGGCTGCGCGGCAATACCTTCAAATACCGGTCTGGCACCTACCGTTTGCAACGGGCCATTGGCCGCAGTGGGGTAATAGATACGGGTAACCAGTTGACGATCGCCGTTATAAAACGTTTGCAAGCGGCTGGCGACCTGCCAGGGTGCCGCCGTTGCCACACTGCTAAACAGTAACCAGAAGAACCACAGCTTTTTCATTATTGCTTTCCTTAACGAGGATGGGAAAACCCACAGTGGCAGCGGTTCCTGCTCTCTGCGACCTTGATCGCGATCCAGGTCGCTAAACGATTGTTTTGGCTGACGCTGGCTTCTACACTCATTGGTTTTCCGCAAGCCTGTAAAGAGGAGTTCCATGCCGCTTATCCCGCTGTCATTTCTGTTCAGCCTGCTGTGTGTGGTTTTGACTGTGCGCCTTGGCCGACCACAGCCGCGCCGTTGGCTGTTACAACTGCTGTTACTGATATGCGCTTGGCAAAGCCTGTTGGTGGGGATCCGTTTTGGCTATCAACAGACTTGGGCTGCCGGGTTACAACCCTTGGGCGCAGCGTTGATCCCGCCATTGTGCTATCTGGTATTGATGCTCCATGCGCGCGGGCCGGCGGGATGGCGAGACACTGGGCATCTGTTGCTTCCACTGTTAACGCTGTTGGCCCAGTGGAAAGCACTGTTCGCGTTGGATGGGCTGATCGTTGTCGGTTATTTGGGTTACGGCGCTGCTATCTTGGGTTATCTGAAGCGCGGCGAGAATGGCTTACAGCAGGTTTCGCTGGCTGACAGTTGGCTCAGTTACCGGCTCTGGTGCGGGTTAGGTGGCTTGTTGACGATCGGTGGTTTTGCCGAACTGGCTATCGCTCTGGATTACGCGCTATTTGCGGGCCATCATGCTGGCGCGCTGGTAGCTTTTGGCAATGTGCTGGTGGTAGTAGGTGTGGCGCTGGTGCTTGGTGGTGGCCGGGGGCAACCGGACTCGGAAGAACCTCCTGTGCAGACGGCGTTAACCAGCGCGGCCCCCGACGCCGAAGAGTGCGAACTCTGGTTCCAGCAGATAAACCGGCGATTATTGCAGAACGACTTGTATCTGGAGCCGAATCTGAATCTGGCGCGTTTGGCACGCAAAGTAGGGCTACCGGCACGCAAGGTGTCGCAGGCCATCAATCAGCAGGCGGGGATGAATGTTTCGCAATACGTCAACCAACTGCGTATCCAGCAAGCGGCTGAATGGTTAATCGGCAGCGATCGTCCGGTCACCGACATCATGCTGCAAGCCGGATTCAGTACTAAATCCAACTTTAACCGCGAGTTTCTGCGGGTTTATGGCATCAGCCCGAGCGAATGGCGTAAGCGTAAAACGGCTTCTTAGCTTCCCGGTTGTTTTACCAGTGAGTCAGCACTTCGCGGTTATAGCGTTCATTATAGGCGCGGCGGAACTGTGCCAGTTCGAACGCATCCAAATCCAACTCAGCGAAATAAAACAGCGCCGCCTCGGTGTGCTCGGCATGCAATTCCGGCGATAGCCCGGCGCGTAGCAGCATTTCGCGCCACAGGCCAATCTGTTCGTCGTCCGCCTGTTTGATAAACGTCAGATAGATAAACAGCAGATAAGCGGCTTGATGCATCTCTTCGGTATAACCGTTGTTCAGCACGCGGATAAACGTCTGGCTGTTGCGGTTGCCCATTTCTTGCAGCATCGATTCAATCAGCATCGGTTTTACTTTGAGTTGCTGTACCAGCGAATCTATCGCCTTGCGGGTATCGGAAGTCAGAATGCGGTAACCGATAATAAATACCGCAATCAGGGCGGCGATGATGATCCACGTCATTGATGATGTTTTACCGTTTTGGAGCGCCAGGAATTGGCAGGAGGCGCTGCAAACAGCGCCTGAAATTATCCGTGTTGCTCGCCGCTGAAATTGCCTGTGGCGTGTTGCTGATTATGGGCATAGCGATTGAAGGTGGCGGCGTCTTTTGCCAAGGCATCCAGATGTGCTCCCAGCATTTTGATCTGCTTGATCAGCGCATGTTGCTCTGGCACCGAACTGGCGGTGTTCAGCCTGTGCATCAGTTGCTCATTCTGCATCCGCAGTGCAATTTCACGCTGTTGGGCTTCTTCCAATTGCTGTTGCAAAGCCTGATAGCTTTGCTGCCATTCGCGGTGTTGTTTTTCAAAGCTGGCCTGCAACTCATTCATTGCATTCTGAAACTGGCTGTCCAGTTCGCGCATTGTCATGGTTTTTTCCTTTTGCGGCACTCAATGATGGCTTGCAGTATAGCGAAAATGGCTCAGAAGCTCACCCGTTGCCGGTAATTCCTGGCTTGCAACCTGTGCAGGGCGTCTTACAATCATCTTTATCCCCCCATATCACAAGGATCCCCCGGTCGTTTATTGGTTAGCATAATCCCCCGAGAGTGACACGAAATGAGCAACGAAGATAAAGGCTTTTTTGAGCAGGCGATGGCCGATGTAACCCCGTTAGCCGAGGGGCAGCAGACGCTATACTTTAAACCGCAAGATCCCATCGACAAACGCGTGCGCCGCGAAGCGCAGGCGCTACAGTTGGAAAACTTCCTCAGCACCGGCTTTCTCGACATCATTGCGTGCGATGTCCCGTTGGAATACAAGGGCGAAGGCATTCAGCAGGGCGTGCTGGATAAGCTGCGCAGTGGGCACTATGCGCCGCAGGCCAGCCTGAACCTGCTGAGGCGCCCGGTAGAAACCTGCCGTCAGGAATTGTTCCGTTTTATTATGCAGGCAGAGCAAAACAGCCTGCGCTCGTTGCTGATCGTGCATGGCCGTGGGCGGGAAGATCAGAGTCACCCCAATATTGTGCGCAGCTACGTGGCCAAATGGCTGGCGCAGTTTGAGCAGGTGCAGGCGTTTTGCCGCGCACTGCCGCGCGACGGCGGTGAGGGGGCCTGCTATGTCACGCTGCGTAAGTCTGCCGCAGCGAAGGCAGAAAACTTCGAGCGACATGCCAAACGCAGCCGTTAAGCACCGTCCCCGGCAGAATCGCTGATCAACTGATTGAGAAAGCGTTGCAGCACACCGGAGGGAATGTCGTTTTTGCGCCAGAACACGCCGACGCTGCCTTTCTGCTCGATACGCGGCAGCGGCAGAATGGTGAGCTGCCCCTGAGCGGCATAGCGTTCCGCCAGCCGCCACGACAGGATGGAGATCATCTCGCTGCCCTGAATCATCCCCAAGGTAACGCTCATCGATGCCGACTCAATGTGATCGCTGGGCAGCATCACGCCCTGATCCACCAGCGCATTATCGATACTGACGCGGATCGGCGTGCCGCTTGGCCAGACGATCCAGCGGTAGGCCACCAGTTCATCCCAGGCAATGCTGCTGCGCGCCGCCAAAGGGTGCTGGGTACGGGCGACGAAACACACCGGTTCGGTATACAGCACGCGATAGTTGAGCGGCAGCTGCAACGCGTGGCCGCCAATGCGGCCAACCACCACGTCAATCTTGCCTGATAGTAGATGTTGCAACAGCGGCGTCATCACGTTTTCGACAATTTGCAGATGCACGTTAGGGTACTCATCAACCACCGCCAGGATCGCCTGCGTGACGCAGTCGGTCGCTACCGGCGAGCAGCCAATCAGCAGGCTGCCTTGGCCACCCTGCTTGAAGCGGGCAATATCCTCACGCGAGCGATCGAGATCGTTAAGGATGCGGCGCGCATGTTCCAGCAGCAGTTTCCCGCCTTCCGACGGCCGCAGCCCTTTACTGTGGCGTTCAAACAGTACGATCCCCACCTCTTCTTCCAGCGCTGACAGCCATTTTGACAGCGCAGGCTGGGTGATATTCATCATTTTTGCCACCTGCGTCAGGTTGCCCTGTTCGCCAAGGCACATCAATAAACGCAGATGATGGATTTTGAGCCGCTGAGTCCAGTCTGCCATTTGGCATAACCTCCAGGTTATCGCAAGGGCGGAAATGCCATTATCTTTTCACATTGCGCTTGTACATAGTATTAACAACTTAGCAACACTCATCACAAAAACAACAAAAGACCCTACACCTAAAGAGGCAATCGGCCATGAAGCACTCTCGTCGGCTTAATATCCAGGATGTTATTGATGCAGCACCGGTTTCGGCGTTCCAGTGGCGTGTTTTGGCATGCTGTTTTCTGGTGGTCACTATCGATGGTTTTGATACCGCGGCCATCGGTTTTATTGCCCCGGCGATACGCCTGCAATGGCAGCTTGATGCTGTCCATCTGGCCCCGCTGTTCGGTGCCGGGCTGTTTGGCCTGACGCTGGGGGCACTGCTGTTTGGGCCGCTGGCGGATCGCTTTGGCCGCAAGCAGATTATGCAGTTCTGTGTCGCGTTCTTCGGCCTGATGAGCCTGCTTTCCGCTTTCTCGCCGGATATGAACACCCTGACGCTGTTGCGTTTCCTGACCGGTTTGGGGTTGGGCGGGGCAATGCCGAATGCCATCACGCTGACTTCGGAGTTTTTGCCCAAGCGGCGGCGTGCGGGGTTGGTGACGCTGATGTTCTGCGGTTTCACCCTCGGTTCCGCATTGGGTGGGTTGGTGAGTGCGCAACTGGTACCACTGATCGGCTGGGAAGGCATTCTGATCATTGGCGGTGTGCTGCCACTGGTGCTGCTGTTGGCGCTGATTTTTGTGCTGCCAGAGTCGCCTCGCTACCGCGTGCTGCGCAATAGCCAGCCAGAGAAGGTGGCGGCAGTGTTGCACCGCATTACCGGGCAGGACTACCGCGATGTGGAGTTTTATCTGCCGGAACAACCGACGGCGAAAAGCTCGGTGGCGGCGCTGTTCCAGCGCGGCGTACTCTCGGTGACCTTGCTGCTGTGGTGCGTATTTTTTATGAGCCTGATGATCGTTTACCTGCTCTCCAGTTGGCTGCCAACGTTGCTCAATAACAGCGGTATCGATTTACAGCATGCCTCATGGGTCACCGCCATGTTCCAGGTGGGCGGCACGCTGGGGGCGATCGTCATCGGCCAACTGATGGATCGCCGCAACCCGTATCTGGTTTTGGCGGCCAGCTATGGCATTGGCGCGCTGTTCATCGTGTTGATCAGCATTTCGGAAGGTTCGCTGTGGGGCATGGCCTTTGCGGTACTGGGCACCGGCATCGGTATCAGCGGTTCACAGGTGGGGCTGAATGCGCTTTCGGCTTCGCTGTATCCCACGCTGTGCCGTGCCACCGGCGTGAGCTGGGCCAATGCCGTTGGCCGCTGCGGCGCGATTTTCGGCTCGCTCAGCGGTGGGGTGATGCTGTCGTTTAATCTGTCGTTTTCCACCATTTTCATGTTTATCGCCATCCCGGCGCTGTTGGCCGCTATCGCCCTGGGCGTGTTGTTCAACCAGGTGCGCGGCGTGCGCCAAATTGCCAAAGCACAAATCGCTCGCGGATAACTAAAAGGATCATGTGATGTCTGAATTAACACCAGCAATAAAACAGCAAAGAGCGGGTTTTTATCAGGAAATCAATGCAATGAACCTCACGCCGCTGTGGGAGTCGCTGCACAACTTGGTGACCACCGAACCTAACGCCGGATGCGTGGCTGCGCTGTGGAAATACGCACAAGTCCGGCCATTCCTGATGCGCAGTGGTGAGCTGATTGGTGCCAAAGAGGCGATACGCCGGGTGCTGGTGCTGGAAAACCCGGCGCTGCGCGGTAAGTCTTCCATCACTCAGTCGCTGTACGCTGGCCTGCAGTTGATCATGCCGGGTGAAGTGGCCCCTAGCCACCGCCACACGCAATCGGCGCTGCGCTTTATCGTCGAAGGGGAAGGGGCATTTACCGCGGTTGATGGTGAACGTACCACCATGCATCCGGGGGATTTTATCCTCACGCCGCAGTGGCAATGGCACGATCACGGTAACCCTGGTGAGCAGCCGGTGGTGTGGCTGGATGGCCTGGATCTGCCGCTGGTCAATTATCTTGGCTGTGCTTTTGCCGAGAACTACCCGCAGGAACAACAACCGGTGACGCGCCCGGAAAACGACTTCCAGCCGCGCTACGCAGCCAATCTGTTGCCGGTGCGCTATCAGGCAGGCAACTCGTCACCGATCTTTAACTACCGCTATGACCGCAGCCGCGAAGCGCTGGAACAACTGCTGCGCAATGGCCCGCTGGATGAGTGCGAAGGCATCAAGCTGCGTTACGTCAACCCGGCTAACGGCGGTGCGCCAATGCCGACCATTGCCGCCTTCCTGCAACTGCTGCCGCAAGGCTTTAGCAGCCAGAAGATCCGCACCACCGACAGCACCATTTATCACGTGGTGGAGGGGGCAGGCACCGTCACCATTGGCAATCAGTCATTCAGTTATAGCGCCAAAGATATTTTCGTCGTGCCTTCCTGGCAACCGCTCAGCTTCGTTACGCATAGCGAAAGCGTGCTGTTCAGCTTTTCCGATCGGCCAGTGCAGCAAGCGCTGGGCCTGCTGCGTGAAGCGCGCGGCTGATTGACACCACATCACATCATTAAAGGAGAGTCATTATGAGTCAGTACCTGTTTACCCCACCGGCGGTGACCGCCGTTCCCGTTGCTGGCAGCAGCAGTTTGTTCCCGGTGCATCGCGTGTATTGCGTTGGCCGTAACTATGCCGCCCATGCGCGGGAAATGGGCTTCGATCCCGATCGCGAACCGCCGTTCTTCTTCTGCAAACCGGCGGATGCGGTGGTGCCGGTGGCTGCCGGTGAAAGCCTGACACTGGCCTACCCGGCGCAAACCGATGACTATCACTACGAGATCGAACTGGTAGTGGCGATTGGCAAGCGCGGCAGCGATATCCCGCTCGCGCAGGCGTTGGACTATGTCTATGGCTATGCCACCGGCCTGGATATGACGCGCCGCGATCGCCAGATGGAAATGCGCAAAATGGGGCGGCCGTGGGAGATTGGCAAAGCGTTCGATCGCTCGGCACCGATCGCCCCGATCCACCCGGCAGACAGCGTGAAAAATATCGAGCAGGCCGCGATCTGGCTGACGGTGAATAACGAAGATCATCAGCGCAGCAGCATCAGTAACTTGATCTGGTCGGTGGCGGAAACCATCAGCTATCTCTCCGGTTTCTTTGAGTTGCAACCAGGGGATCTGATCTATACCGGTACGCCGGAAGGTGTGGGCCCGGTAGTGTGTGGCGATCGTATCGATGGTGCCGTTGAAGGGTTGACGCCGTTGCAGGTCAACATCGCCTGAGAAGAGGTCAATCATGAAGCTCTACAGTTTTTTTAACAGCTCAGCCTCTTATCGGGTGCGGATCGCGTTGGCATTGAAAGGTGTTGATTATCAAAGTGAAGGGGTCAATATCCGCGCGGGCGAGCAGTTGCGTGCCGCCTACCGGCAGTTGAACCCGATCGGCTTGGTGCCTGCATTGGTCGACGATCGCGGGCAGGCGATTGGCCAGTCATTGGCGATTATCGACTATCTGGATCGCCGCTATCCGCAGGTGCCGCTATTACCGCAGGATGAACGGCAGCGCGCAGCGGTGCTGGAGATCGCCTTTGCCATTGCCTGCGACATTCACCCGGTCAACAACATGCGCGTGCTGCGTTATCTGACCGATACCTTGGGCATGACAGAAACGCAGAGAAAAGCGTGGTATGCCCACTGGATCGCAGAGGGGCTGGCGGCGGTAGAGAACATGCTGGCGCGGGCGGATTCCGGGGATTATTGCGTGGGCCATACGCCAACGCTGGCAGATTGTTGCCTGATCCCGCAATGGGCCAATGCGCTACGGATGGGCTGCGATCTTGCGGCTTATCCCCGTTGCGCCAGGGTTTATCTGGCCTGCAGTGTGCTGCCAGCGTTTATCGCTGCGGCACCTGAACAACAGGCGGATGTGATCCCGGTTTAAAAAAAGAAAAACACAGAGCAACACATTGGGGGAATAACGATGAGCAAACAGGCAACGGCAATTGTGGTGGGGGGCGGTATCGGCGGTGCGGCAACCGCGCTGTCTCTGGCTAAACGTGGCATCAAGGTGCTGCTACTGGAGCGTGCCCATGAAATTGGTGAGATTGGCGCGGGCATCCAGCTTGGCCCAAACGCTTTTTCAGCATTGGATAGCTTGGGCGTTGGTCAGGTGGCGCGTGAACGCGCGGTATTTACCGACCATATCTCGATGATGGATGCGGTAGATGGCAATGAAGTGGTGCGTATCGAAACCGGCCAGGCATTCCGTGAGCACTTTGGCGGCCCTTATGCGGTGATCCATCGCGTTGATATTCATGACACCGTCTGGCAGGCGGCGCTGAAGAACCCGCTGGTGAGCTATAAAACCTCGACGCAGATCGTGGATATCCGCATTAATCCGCAGGGCGTGGAAGTGTTCGACAGCCAAGGGAACCGCTATGAGGCCGATGTTTTACTGGGTTGCGACGGTGGAAAATCGGTAGTGCGTGCATCACTGCTGAACGACAGCCCGCGTGTGACCGGCCATGTGGTTTACCGCGCGGTGATTGAGTGTGCGGATATGCCGGAGGATCTGCGCATCAACGCGCCGGTGCTGTGGGCCGGGCCGCATTGCCACTTGGTGCACTATCCGCTGCGCGGCGGGGCTCAATATAATCTGGTGGTCACCTTCCATAGCCGGCAGGTGGAAGAGTGGGGCGTTACCGACGGCAGTAAAGAAGAAGTGCTCTCTTATTTTGAAGGGATCCACCCACGCCCACGGCAGATGCTGGATAAGCCCACCTCTTGGCGCCGCTGGGCGACCGCCGATCGTGAACCCTCGAGCCAATGGGGTAACGAGCGGGTGACGCTGGTGGGCGATGCGGCGCATCCGGTTGCGCAATATATGGCGCAAGGGGCCTGTATGGCGCTGGAAGATGCGGTGACGCTGGGGGAGGCGATCGCCCATTGCAAGGGGGATTTTGCCGCAGCCTTTGCGCTGTATGAATCGGTGCGTATTCCGCGAACGGCCCGCATCGTCTGGTCTACCCGTGAAATGGGGCGGTTGTATCATGCCAAAGGCGTCGAGCGTTCGGTGCGCAACCTGTTGTGGCAAGGTAAATCGCAGCAGGAGTTTTATCGGTCGTTGGAATGGCTATATGGCTGGAAAGAGCAGAACTGCCTGAAAGCGCGTTAGATATAGCAGCCAACGGCGTGGTTAAACGCCGTTGGCTATAAAAATCACTGCTTAAACCATTTGTGATCGAGTGAGAAACGGCCTGCGCCGGTGACCGACAGCAGCAGCAACCCGGCGATAATACTGATGTTTTTAAAGAAACCAATCTCATTACTGAGCATTTCCGCACCGCTCATTCGCCAGAATGGATGGCCGATCAGGGCCGTACCCAGCACGTATATCGCATAAATAATGGCCAGCGGCCGGGTAAATGCACCCAGCACAATGGCAACGCCAAAAACAAACTCAACCATCACGGAAATGATCGCAGCTACATAGGGCAGTGGTGTGCCGTAACCCTCCATCGCCGTTACTGTGGCAGCAAAGTTGGTCAGCTTCATCCAACCGAGAATAATAAACAGAATCATCAGCAATATTCTGGACAGCAGAATCGTGCCATCTTTCACACTTTCGCTCATTGTGAACCCCTTAGCCACTACGGAATGATGTGGTTGTACCTAGTAAAGATTAGAACAAGTTCACACTTTTTCTAGCGTGGGCAGAGAGATACAGCAAGTCAGCATGCTACGGAGGGTTAGCTGTTGAGCGCTGTTTTATGTGCGTTGCTGATTCCAGGGCATCTTGGCTAACAGAGTGGCCATGCCGCAAAAACCGCTGAGCCCGGCAAACAGCAGCCCTGCGCCAACAAAGCTGGGCAGCAGGAAGAACAATGGGGTGAGCGTGTAGCCTAAGGCGGCACCCAGCAGAATCAGTGAACCCGCTGCAATCTGTACCTGGCGCATCATCGGCAACGGTTGCTTTTTATCTTTCACCACCTCCAATCCCTGCTGTTTCCAGCCGTTGATGCCACCTTCCAGTAAATAAACCTGTGCCGGTGATGCAGCGGTTGCCAGCACTGCCGCGTTCTGCGCGGTACGCTTGCCGGACTGGCAGTGGAAAATAACCACGTCCTGCTCGCAAAGCGGCTGCGGCTTTTCACCTTTTTCAATCACCGACAGCGAGAGCAAACGGGCTTGCGCAATATGCTCATGGGCATATTCATCGGCATCGCGGATATCGAACAACCGCGCTCCCTGTTTTAGCCGTTGTTGAGCGTCTTGTGATGTTATCGTTTCTACGTTCATATCATCCTCAGGGGCAATAGATAGCTTTCAGCGTGCTGATGACTTCCTGCACGGCGGTGTTTTTAATGAAGTAGTTAATGCGTTGCCCATCTCTGGCGTTTTCAATCAACCCTTCATCACGCATTCTGGCCAGATGCTGTGAAGTTGCCGACGGGCTCAGCCCGGTGATGGCGGCCAATTCCCCCGCACCTGTGCCGGGGGAGTCCACCAGCATACAAAGGATCAGTAAGCGGTGAGGGTTGCTCATGGCCTTGAGCAGCTTTGAGGCTGCATCGGCGCTGGCGAGTAGTGATTGCAAGTCTGGTTCTGTGGTCATGGTTATTTTAGATATCTCTAAATTTAGTAAACCCTAAACTATGTGTGCGCTAAATGCACGCGAAATTTTGTGCGTGCTTTTGGCCCGCGCTATGCCAATTTCGCCATCTCTATTAAAGAAATCCCTCAAGCATCTAACTCCCTTCAATACCATAGTGATGATTATGTTTAACAAAAAATAAACATAAAACATACAGATAAGCGTTATGTAGTTCGCTAATCAGCGGCTTTTCTCTTCCGTTAAACAGAGTCTGTCAGCCGCAACGTTGTTCACAAGAACCTGCAACTGGGAGCATCAATATGGAACTGAAACATTTTACCAGGGTCGCTGAATCCATCGCCGATCAGACCCGTCAGTTACTTAAACAAGAACGCCAGCGTTACCTCTACGGCGGCCGGGAATTTGATACCAAAGACGATCTCAGCCCTGTCACCCTCATTGACCAGCAAGTGGAGCAACTGATCCGCGAGCAGTTAAACCAGGCATTTCCCACCCATGGCATTTTGGGGGAAGAGTTCGGTGCCGAAGCTCAAAACGAAGAGTGGGTATGGGTGATCGATCCCATCGATGGCACTAAACAGTTTATCGCGGGCGTTCCGGTTTACGGGACGCTGCTGGCGCTGTGCCACCATGGCCGGCCGGTGGTTGGGATCATTGATATTCCGGCGCTGGACGAACGCTGGGTAGGCGTTGCCGGGCAGCCCAGCACGTTGAATGGCCAGCCGATCAGCACGCGGCCCTGCCAGCATCTGGCTAATGCCCTGATGTCCACCAGCAATACCGAGTTTGTGCTGCCTGAACATCGGGCGGGCTACAACCATCTGCTCAAAGCCAGCAAATGGCGGATCTATGGCGCGGCTTGCTATGCCTATGGTTGCCTGGCCGCGGGCCGTATCGATCTCAGCGTCGACAGCGGCGGCATGCGCGAAGTCGACTACTGCGCCATGGTGCCGATCATCGAAGGCGCAGGCGGCAAAATCACCGACTGGTACGGTGAACCGCTCACCATGTATTCCAAATCCACCGTTGTTGCCGCGGGCGACCCGCAACTGCATGCGCAGGTGCTGGCGACGCTCTCCCACCACAGCAGTTCACAGCCTAACCCCCTCGCATGACAGGTGAATATGATGATCAAATGGATGAAATCAGCACCGGTGCAACCCGTTACCGCAGATGCTGAGCAAATTAACCATACCTATCGTTACTGGCGTATCCATATCATGCTCGGTATGTACGTCGGCTATGCGGTGTATTACTTCACTCGCAAAAGCTTTAACTATGTCATGCCGGAGATGCTGAAAGACTTGGGGTTAACCGTGGCGGATGTCGGCCTGATGGGAACTCTGTTCTACTTTATGTACGGTGCCTCGCGTTTTATTTCCGGAGTGCTGAGCGATGCCGCCAACCCGCGCTATTTTATGGGCATCGGGCTGATCCTGACGGGGGTGATCAATATTCTGTTCGGTTTCAGTTCGTCGCTGTTTGCCCTGACGGCGTTCTGGATCGCCAATGCGTTCTTCCAAGGCTGGGGCTGGGCTCCTTGTTCCAAATTGCTCACTACCTGGTATTCGCGCAATGAGCGTGGGTTCTGGTGGGCAATCTGCAACACCTCGCACAACGTCGGCGGTGCGGTTATTCCGCTGTTGGCGGGGGTACTGGCGGTGAATTACGGCTGGCGCTACGGGATGATCGTGCCAGGACTTATTGCGATTGTTAGCGGTTGCTTCCTTTGCTTTCGCCTGCGCGATCGCCCGGTGGCTATGGGCCTGCCGACCGTGGGGCAATGGCGGGTGGATCCACAGGAGCTGGAACAGGAACAGACCAGCGCCAAACTGCCGCTGATGGAGATCCTAAAACGCTATATCTTCACCAATAAATACATCTGGCTGCTGGCGATCTCCTATGTGTTTGTTTACGTGGTGCGTATTGGGATTAACGACTGGGGGAACCTGTACCTGATACAGAACCATGGTTATTCGCTGGTGAAAGCCAACTCTTCGCTGACCATGCTGGAGATCGGTGGCTTTATCGGCACCATCGTGGCTGGTTGGGGCTCGGATAAGCTGTTTGCCGGTAACCGGGTGCCGATGAATATCATTTTTATGATAGGCATTTTTGTCAGCGTGCTGTTGATCTGGCTGTTACGTATCGATAGCTATCTGTTTAATGCCACCTGTTTCTTCTTTATCGGCTTCTTTATCTTTGGCCCACAGATGCTGATCGGCATTGCAGCGGCAGAGTCTGCGCATAAAGATTCCGCTGGTGCTGCGACCGGGTTTGTCGGCATCTTTGGTTATTTGGGGGCTGGGTTATCTGGCTGGCCGTTGGCTAAAGTGCTCGAAACCTGGAGCTGGGATGGTTTCTTCGTGGTGTTGTCGGTAACGACCTTGGCTTCAGCACTTTTGCTGTTGCCGCTGGTGGTGAAACCACGGCGAGCAGAACCGGTAACTGCCAGTTAAACGTATGTGGAAAAATCGCTCCTCGCGGTGGGGAGCGATACCGCAGGATGCTGCCCACAGTGGTGATAACCGGAAGCAGAAACTTCAGCAATATCTCGTGTCATAGCATGGTTTTATCCTTCTCCTCCTTCATCACAAGCGATCATTCCCTCGCCTATTATCCAAGCTGCCAAATTGTGCTTTACTCATGCTGTCGGCAAGGTGTCAGGTTACTGTCGGGTTGCTGGCCTGTTGCTGTGTGCCGCTTCACGGCATAGTGTGCGAAGTTTCCACTCGCTTATAAAGGATGATGTCCATGAGTCAGAATTGCATTAAACAACTGCGGCTTTCCAGAGCCTGGTCACAGGAACAACTTGCGGAACTTTCGTCCCTCAGCGTGCGCACCATACAGCGCATCGAGAACGGTGAGCAGGCCAGCCTCGAGACACTCAGCGCTATTGCTGCCGTGTTTAATATCAGCGTGACAGAGATTTCCGGCGGCGGCGATCAATCGGGTACCGAATTGCGTGATAGCGCTCTTGACCAGCAGATTGAAAGAGCCAAGGCGAGGGTTGCCGCAGAAAGTGGTTTCTACCGCAGCCTGCTGATTTATGTGGTGGTGAATTTGTTTCTGTACGCGATTAACCGCTTTATCACCCCGAGCAGCGTCTGGTTTATTTGGCCGCTGGCCATCTGGGGCACATTTATTGTGATCCAGGGTGCAAAAGTCTTTTTCTTGCAAGACTGGCTGACCCGCTGGCAGCAGGAGCGCTTGCAGAAAATATTGCGTAAGTAGGGCGTTACAGCCAGAAGTGTTAAATCTTTACGATATTAAAAATTAAATCAGATAGTTAATTACTAACCCATCCCCCCGCTGCAACATGGATTTTGCCGCGGGTTTTTTGCGTTGTTTGCAACGGGAAGGGCAGTAAAGGGTAAACCTGCGGATATTGGCGCAGGCGTACCGTTGAAAAGCGTGGTTACGCTGGTTTAATCTTGTTAACCAGCCAAATGCCGCCGCACACCAGCAGTAATGCCAGGACGTTACGCCATTCCATAATGCTTTCATTGAGGAAGATGGCAGAAAGTACGGCACCAGACACCGGGATCAGGAAGTTAAAGGGAGCGACCATTCCCACACGGTTGTATTTTAACAATAAGCTCCACAAGGCAAACGCCACCGATGACAGCAAAACCAGATAACCTAATAGCAACAACGCCTGCCAGCCAAACTGCGTCAACCCACCGCCAAACAGATAGCCGCCCAGCGTAAGCACCAGGCCGCCGATGGCAAGCTGATAGCCCGTCATTACCGTGCTGTCGATATGCTGGGAGATGCGTTTACCATAGATCGTCGCGGCCGAGAGGATAAAGGCAGCCAGCACCACTGACCCTTCGCCCATCAGCGTGAAGGTGAAATTGGTCAGATCGGGGCTGAAATTGACCACCATCACGCCAGCAAACCCCAGCACGCAGCCAACGATTTTATTGAAGCTTAAGCGATCGTTTTGATAGAGGTAATGCGCCAGCAGCACGCTAAAGAAGGTGCTGGTCGCATTCATGATAGAACCCGCAACGCCGGTGGTATAGGCCAAGCCGATATAGAAGAACACATACTGCAACGACGTTTGGGTTAAGCCCAAAATAGTCATCTGCTTATAATGAAGTGGTTTCATGTTGGTGATTGATTTGCCACTGGCAATGGCAAACATCAGCAACACGAGCCCTGCCAGCAAAAAGCGGTAACCGGCAAACACCATTTTGCTGGGGATATCATCTGGCGAGATGTTAAACAGTTCATAACCGTTTTTGATCGCCGGGTAGGCGCTCCCCCAGAGGAGGCAACAGAAGGTGGCACCGAAGAAGACAAATTTTTTGTTGGTGAAGAGAAGCGGACTGCGTTCCACAAAACATCCCTTTTAAAAGAAAAATGAAATACCGTTTCGTTATAGCGAGATCTACCCGAAAAGTCCTGCTTAACTTCACTGTTTGCGACTTTGGGTGCCATAAACCCTAAATTTGCATGAGACAGGCTTTTTCCTGTGTGGTGGGGGGAAATCTGTGGGTTGTTAACACAGAGCGCCAGATTGACTGGCGCAGCCAACAACTCTGTATCTTAAAAGGGGGTTAACGTCTTTTAGCGCGAATGCGGATTAATGGCATTCGCCAATTCGTTTCCCATACGTATGCATATCGAGAAAATATTGGCCTGCATGGATATGAGTGCCGTCTAGGCGCCCTTTGAGATCGTAATGAGTGCTGGTGTACACGCCGCTGAATTTGCCTTTAGATTTCCCCTCTTCATTAGCGCACGCAAGCTCAAACACCAGCTTATCTCCCGGAGCCCTGTCCCATGAGGTTACTTTGCAGTCTTCTGGCGCAATTGCAGCAAGGAAATCTTTAGCCTGCTCGGCTGATACACACTCTTCACCTTCATCATCCTCGGGTGAATTGGTTAGGGATTGCCCGTTGATCAGAATTATATTGCCGGCGCGCCACAAGCCCGGTTCAATGGACAGAGTCTCGGCAGTAGCGATAAAGTGGGTAAGGCCTAAAGAAAGTGCAACGGCAGCCATTATCATTTTTTTCATTTCTTGCTCCTTGTATAAACACCCATAAATTAAAAGGGTATTTTACGGGCAACTTTGGCGTAAGAGAAGCGATGGGAGTCGCGATTATGATGTTTGATGAAAAGAAAGAACGAGCATTAGCACTGATGGAAGAGAGAAAGATGCGGCGGAGTAGCTGCGCACCACTGCTCACGCGCTTGTTGTGGAAATGTGGGATCAACGTTCCACCGCCACCCTTTGCGCCGTTCTGGCTGAATGTACTTTGCTTCGGCGGATGGTTTGGTTCTCTGTGGGGCACATTTATGTGGTTTTCCACCTGGAAAAGCGAAGGTTATAGCCTATTGATGGTGTTGCGGACGAGTTGTACAGCCATGCTGTTTTTTGGGGTATGCATGGCGTTGCATTACTACTGGTTAAGGAAAGTGAAAAAATTACCTGATTGGAATAGTTTGGGGTAACTTGGCTGGATAAATGGCAGAAAGTTATTTATAGAGAACCGACCAACATGTTTGGATTATTACAGGCACAAAAAAACCGCAACGTGAATTACGTTTTTTTGCTTTTCCCTGAAGGTATTATGTTGATACTAATCAATATGTATTAAAACTCTATATAGCTGAACGTACAATTTTAGCACGGTATCATTTTGATTATTAAAATAAAAAATCACAGCTGATTGGAGCTAAGTAGGACAATTGATAAATTATAGGATGCTAAAAGATTCGAGATCTTTTAATAGCGTATTAGTCAGTGGCAGGTATAACGAGTCTGTTTTGTATTTAAAGCTAATGAAACCATATTTTAAGTAGAAAGCTTTAGCCTGTTGATCTTTTGCGTCCACGTGAATGGCCCAGATACCGGTGGTGGAACGCGCTGTATTAAGGATGGCGTCAACCAGTAGCGAGCCACCCAGACCTTTACCGGTATATTGTTCGTCGACGGCTAAACGACCTAACAGCGCAGCTGGTACAGAAGGGTAGCGGGGTAACTTCTTGGTGATTGTGTCGGGTAACAAGCTGATGTCGATGGCACTGTATGACAAAGTGTAGAAGCCAGCAACGGTATGGTCACTGGTGGCTGCGACGTAACATTTGGTAAAGCGTTCCCGGCTATCTTGCCCTGCATACCGGTGCAGGTAGGTGTTTAGCGCGGGAACGCCACAGTTAAAGTCTGTTTTATGGTGTTTCTTGCTTAAAAGCTCATAAGTAAAGGTATCCATCCACTATTTCCCCAGCTCCTTGCGCCTTGCTATTGCTTTAAGCAGAGTTGGCGGCGTAGCCGACTCTTCCAATAAAGAGGCTGCAAACTGTTGCTGATCTTCAATCGCCAGCCTCAACAGAGCAGTTTCTTCGACAGCGCGTTTAGCCGCTTCTTGTGTGGCGGTAATGACAAAATCAGTCACAGTTCGCCCCTGAAGCTCTGCCGCATGCTTGATCAAAGCGTGGAGTTCGGTAGAAATACGGGCTTCCAGCCTTGCAGTTGTGGCCATAATTCCTCCTGATAGTTATCCGGCAGATTGCCGTACAGATAGTATAGCTAATTTGTTTTTGATTGAGTAGAGTAAAAATTGAGCGAGATACGTACATAAGCACCTAGGCTAATGTACGTTCGTTTGTCTGTGCTAGGGCGTTGTAAGCAACAGTCAGCTTTTCGCTTGTGCAGGTTAGTGATGATCCAACGGGTATCGATGGTGATGCTGTATGGCTGTCAGCAGAATAGCGGCACATTGACGAACTGGCACTTTACAACAGCCCAGCAAGAAGAATGAAATATTCTGTTGAATTGAAAGCAAGACGTGAACGCTATGAAGTAATGAAGAGTAAATCATTATGATGCGCGTTGCCTTGTTTGTCGTCATTCATCTTATACGCGCACCAGTCGTTATTTAACCGAGAAAACAAAAGAAGCCTATTATCAGTGCCAAAATATCGACTGCTCCAGCACGTTTAAAACGCGGGAAAGTATTGAACATGTTATTCGGCAACCGTTGCCACCGGAAACTATTCTGGCACTGCCACCACCAGAACACCGAACGTTAAATCGTTACGGCAACAATAATCGCCTGCATTGATTAATCACACCCGCCTCTATTCCCCTAGATGCGGGTTTTGCTTTCCAACGCTCTCCCGAAAACAGCCTTTTTCTGGCTAGCCTGCCTCAAATTGCACGTGCATGCATAGGGAGGTTTAGTGCGCTTGTTTATCCTCTCTCGCCCCAGCGCTGGCGAGGCTTAAGGCCAATCATGCAACTGCATGAAAAGCGACACATGAAGCGGGCAGGCGAGGCGGGGATAGCATTGCGCGCGGCGGGTTCAACGGAATTTCATTATGACGCCTCCAGTTGACTTAGCGTTTTTCTACGTGAAGTCTCTGTTATTGGAGAGCTGGTTGTTTTTCAAGCACAACCCCATCAATAAAATGCTTTATTATGTACTTTTCGAAAGCATCAGCATTTATCATAAAATCTAAACCTATTAAAGAATCTATTGATTTTAAATAATCTATAGCTTGATGTAAATTGATGTTCTCATTATCAAAAATTAAATATCCCGCAGCTTGCAGTTTTTTAGAAAGCATCCTGGGTAGCCCGTATTCCTCTAATTGGTAAACAATAGGAGGCAGAAATGCGTGTGTGATTTTAAATATAAATGGCGAGATATCAGTGTTTTTGTCTTTAATTAATTCTTTTAAAAGTATGTTTGTATCGTTAAGCAATGCTGAGAGCTTAAATGTTAGGTTTTTTTCTAATTGAAAATATTTTTCAATATCAATACCAAAAGGAGATAGTGCTTTTAAAAGTTGAGGGAGTGTGAGTTCCCAATTTCTTGATGCTACCTTCACGAATCCTACGAATTTACTATATTCAATATCCCAGCCACTAGGTTTTAATTTCATTACTTTGTATAAATAATAGTCCCAGTTATCAGGAGATGCAGAATTTAAGAATATTATCCTGCTCCATTCAGTAGGATTCCGTGCTATATCAATTGCAATATCCCTTATGAGAAGAGCATCATTGGATTTAAATGCACCTTCATCTTGCAATCTTTTAAATGTGTCATGTCCGAGGATGTTGGACATATCCTCTCTATAAGCAATTATTAAGGCTATTTGCTCTTGTGTTAGTTCATTTCTATATTCGTTTTCATCAATGTCACCAATTAGGGAATTAGGCATGTCTAATACTAATTCATTCTCTTTGTTATCAGGAGGGGCAGATAGTAAAAATATTTTTCCGATAAAGTGTTTAAACATACGACCTCCTCGCCCAATAATATTCTTATACATAAAATCGTTGAGGTTAGATCTGCCATTCTTAGCTCTCCATATTATAATGTTCTCCGCAGATGTATTAACCCCCTCAATTATTGATGATGTTGATATTATATTGTTAATGCCATCTGGTTCTTCAAACAGTTTCACCTGAATTTGACTCAATGATCTGTGCAATCTTCCGTTATGGATGCCTGTCCCTAACTTTATAAGCTCTGTTAATTTCCATTTTTTATCGTAATTAACACTAAGCCAGTTAGAAAAGTCATCAAGCAGAGGGCTATTTTTCTTCTCATGCTCTGAGATTATTATGTCAGCAACTATATCAATATCTTTGTAAGTACCTGCGTAAATTAATGTTTTACCCTTGTTCTTTGATAATACATTCATTAAAGCTATTTCTTTCTTTTTTTTATCTTCGGAAATATCTTTGTAAAGCTCATGTTTTTCTAAAAAAACAGTATTGAAATCAATGCGAATAAATTCCATTCCTTTAGTAAATGGATTGTCTTTCAAGTTTGAAATGTTAGGAGATAAAAAATAACGTTGTTCAGCTTTTTTGCTTAGTTTCATAATCGCTTTAAGTAATGAAGGTGCTCTCTCTTTATCAAATTTATCACTAGCCTTGTAAAACTCATCAACAATTAGAATATCTAAACTGTCAATTTTGTCAATATAACCAAAAGCTCTCTCTTGTGGAAATACAAAAATGTTATTCTCCGCTAGTTCGACATCTGATGTTGTAATTATTTTGTAATTATCTGAGAATTTTTTCTGTAGCCGTCTTCTAGTTTCATCAGTTAAGGCAATCGTTGGGACAATTATTATAACGTTTTTTGGCTTTTTGATGGAAATGAAAGCATCAATAATAAAGCTTTTTCCAAAACTTGTTGGTGCACTAATAGCTAAGCTTTCTCCATTAATGAGTTTTTTAAGGAGAAGGGATTGTTCTCGATGTAATGTTACGGGAAGTTCAAGGCCAACATCCACCTTAAAGGCATCATAAATGAATCTTTCTTGCCAAGAAGATGAGTCCGCTCTTAAATAAGGGTATAATCCTAACTGTCTAATTAGGTTGTTGATTAATTGATTATAGAGGGCGTTGTTTTTGTCAAGAAAGTCAAGAAGTTTTACTAGAGTGTTTCTTGCTTCAACCTCATCCCCATCAATGATCAGCTTATTAACTTCATGACAGCAGTTGAAGATGATTTTATCGTTGACTTCATTTTCAGATAACTCTTCCATTTCAATCTCCTTTAAATGTCCTTGCTCTCTTTATGAATGACTCTATTATTGTTTCTTTCTCTGGTACAGGAAGTAAAATTAGATAAAAATTAACATCAGAATATCCGAAAATAGAACCTATTTTTTCTTTTTGTTTTTTGAAGTAAGATGTTGCTCTTTCCTTATGGTATGCGATTATACTTTTCTTATATTCGTCACTTAAATATTTTGTCTGTCTTGTAATATTGCACTCATGAAGTAATAAAATAGGGATGTGTATCTTAGGCTTAAGGTGGTCAATCGAGTTTTGATTTGATAGCGCTTTTTTTATTCTTTCTCGCAAGGCATGGTCTAATATGAGGGTGTCAATGTCACTTACGTTTGAAATAATACTATTTTCTTTTCTAAGTTTTTCACTATTTAAAGAGTTCCCTACGGATTTTATTATGCTGCTCAATCTTTCATCATCAATGCTGTTATAAAATTTAGCCTCTCCAAACCAGAGGGAGAAATCGCCATCAGCTATAATAATATGAACGCTATCAGCGCCTTTTGCATTATCTTGAGTATTCTGCTTATAGAATATTTTAGGTACAACGGGTAATGCATTATAATGATTCTTCATAACGCCATAGAGTACTATTTCTGCTAGTTCGCTGCCTTTACTGATATCTTTAGTCGCATCAGTTAACCGCAGGTTTTGAGCAGCAGAAGCAAGTAATGTATATGGATCACCTGAAAGACTCTCTCGCTCACGGTGAGATAGGGACGTTTCGGCAATATTGTCCCATATGAAATTTTGGAATTTTTTGTATCTCCAGCAGCCATCTTCAAAATCATTGATTAAGCCGAGGACGCTCTTATTTGAAAAGTTCTTTGAGTCCGGTTCGAGGTAAAAATCTGTAAAAAGTTCCTCAATTATAATGTCAAATGTCATTCCTGTGACCCTTATGCTAGCACTACTAGCAAAACGTTTACTAACAGCAAATGATGCCAATATAACAAGATCACTATAACGGAATGTTACTCACATCACATATGAAATTAGATTAAACATTACCAATGGTAGAGATTCAATAAAAATATCTTACCTGCATAAAAAACACACCTGGTAATATTGCCAGGTGTGTTTTTTATCAGTGTTTATCTAAACAGTAAGTAACACAGAATTTAATATGAAGAAAAATAAACTATAGATACCGCTAGGCTACTATTTTTTTGTAAAAACCTCTAAACCCCACTAAATCACCAGATCACGCCATTTTTCAAGATATGTAGAGCGATTATAGGCTCTGCGTACCTCATTTTATCACAATGACCTAAAGCTGCCTCGATCACATCAGCGTTAAATTCCGCTTTATTCATCGCAGTGTTAGCGATAGACCGTAACCCATGAGCCACAAGCTTGCCGCCATAGCCAATACGCTTTAAGGCCGTGTTTGCCGTCTGGCTATTCATAGGTTTGCGTGGGGGTCATTACGGCTAGGGAAAACATGCTCACGCCTACCGCTGATAGGGTGCATTATTTCGAGTATCTCTACTGCCTAGTCTGAGAGCGGAACAATGTGATCGCGCTTTGCTTTCATCCGTTCTGCCGGTATGCACCATTCCTTTTTCTCTATATCGATCTCGGTCCATGCGGTTGCCGAGGCTTCTGCAGGGCGTATCAGCGTAAGCAACTGCCACTCCAGCAAACAGCGCGTTGGTATCGATAGGTTGCTCATCGAGATAGTGCACATTAGCTTAGGCAACTCCTCGGGGCGTATCGTAGGCATATGCTGCTTTTTTGGGCGTTCAAACGCATTACCAATACCAGAAGCCGGGTTGGCATCAATCAAGCCGGTGTTGACGGTGTTAATCATAATTTCGTTGATGCGTTGCACCAGTCGGCGAAAAGTCTCCAAAGCGCCTTGGGCCTTAATAGGTTCCAGCACCTGGATCAGCAAACGGGCCTTAATTTCCTGAACGGGAACATTCTCCAGGGAGGGTGAAAAATCTTTTTCGATGGCACGCCAGATATCTTTTGCGTGATCTTTGCTTGCATGGGCTTGCTTTAAGGTGAACCACCCTTGGCGACGTTAAGGAAAATGCTTTCCTGTGCAATCTGCGTCTGTTCGGTTTCTTCGGCATCTCTGGCTTGGGGGGCGATGCCGCGAACAAGTAGCGAAAGCTTTTCATCGCGGATCTGCCGTGCATTGGCTAAGAGGAAGGTAGGGTAGGCACCCAGGCTAACGTTAGTTCGTTTGTCAGTGCCCGGGCGTTGGTAGTGTAACCGCCACAGTTTTTTGCCACTTCTTGAACGGCAGGAAAGGCCGCTTTAGTGCAGCGTGTATGATGCCAAGCTTTGATGATTTTATTGAAGTGTAGGGGGATAAGGCTCGATATGACGAGTTTTCTTCCACAATTGCTACACATACCTAAACGTATACCAACCCTCCAGATTGCAGGCACAAAAAAGCCCGCAACGTGAATTGCGGGCTTTTTCGTTATTGTCACCGGGTCTATCTGGTATCACCGGTAACCTATTTGGTGGAGCTGGGGGGATTTGAACCCCCGTCCGAAATTACTACACCGTCGGCACTACATGCTTAGTCCAATCTTTACATTCGCCGGTCAGCTGCGGATGGACACGCCACTAACAAACTAGCCTGATTGGATTTAACGCTTCAGCCCCAGGCAGGACATTCACGCGATCTCTTTTGGATTTGACCTCTCTTGATCCCCGTCTTAAGAGCGGAAGCTAGGGAGAGAGGGCTCTGAGCAGGGTATTAAGCTGCTAGTGCGTAGTTTTCGTCGTTTGCGACTATTTTTTTGCGGCTTTTTACGAGGCAAACCGCCCCTCGGCATGCTCCTAGGGCTTCGCAAATCCCGTCGAATCCAGAATCAGCCCCAAGTAACTGTGAGCAGTATAACAGAAGTTTACCCTGTTAAGCCAGAAGCTTAGCGATTGGCATGCTTCATGATACGGGCTTTCGCCGTCTGCCATTCACGATCTTTGATGTCATCGCGCTTATCGTGTTCTTTCTTACCTTTGGCAACGCCAATCTTCACCTTGCTCCAGGCATTTTTCCAATACATGGATAAGGCAACGAGAGTGTAGCCATCGCGGTTCACCAGGCCAATCAGTGAGTCGAGCTCACGTCTTTTCAGTAGCAGTTTGCGGGTACGTGTGGGATCGCAGACTACATGAGTCGAAGCGACGTTCAGCGGCGAGATGGTAGCACCAAACAGATAGGCCTCACCGTCACGGAACGTTACGTAGCTGTCGCTGATGTTAGCTTTGCCTGCACGCAGTGATTTTACTTCCCAACCTTGCAAGGCCAAGCCCGCTTCGATCTCTTCTTCGATGAAGTATTCGAAACGTGCTCGCTTATTTTGCGCAATGGTAGCGGAACCGGGTTTGTGTGTTTTTTTCTTTGCCATAGTGTGAGCATTATACTGGATGCTACAGCGAAAGAAATCCTTTCCCGATCAGCACCTGCGCAATTTAATCCATTTTTGAACCATTAAATGTGCAGCGGTTTTTTGTCTGACGATAGATAAATGGTATTATCTGTACGTTTTATGTCTCACAGGAAATGATATGCCCCAGATCAGTCGGTCTGCATTGGTGCCGTTCAGCGCTGAGCAGATGTATCAGTTGGTTAATGATGTTCATTCTTATCCCGATTTTCTGCCGGGTTGTACCGGTAGCCGGGTGATTGCCGCTTCCCATAATGAAATGACCGCAGCGGTTGACGTTGCGAAAGCTGGCATCAGTAAGACTTTTACTACGCGTAATACGCTGCAGGATAACCAACGCATCAATATGCAACTGGTTGATGGCCCGTTTCGTAAGCTTATGGGGGGCTGGCAGTTTACCGCGTTGAGCCCAGAGGCTTGTAAGGTTGAATTGCATCTGGATTTTGAGTTCACCAACAAGCTGATCGAATTGGCTTTCGGTAAAGTATTCAAAGAACTGGCAGGCAATATGGTGCAGGCTTTCACCCAGCGTGCAAAAGAGATTTACGGTGTCTGAAATACAGGTTGAGGTGGTCTACGCGCTACCAGAGCGCCAGTATGTGCGCCAGGTAAAATTGGCAGCGGGCAGCAACGTTGAGCAGGCGATCCTGGCCTCTGGGTTGTTGGAACTGCGTGGTGATATCGATTTAAACAGCAATAAAGTCGGGATCTACAGCCGGCCCGCCAAACTGGGCGATGTGCTCAATGATGGTGACCGGGTGGAGATTTATCGGCCGTTGATTGCCGATCCTAAAGAGCTGCGCCGCCAACGTGCGGAAAAGGCAAAAAAATAAGGCGCATCTAGCGCCTTATTTTTTATCAGAATTTTATCTTCCGAGTTGCAGCCTGTGACTGTCGTGAAGAATGCCAAACCTCCCCACGGGCCGGATGACAATCTCGGCTCAGCTTACTGTGGCGTCAGCGCGGTTTTATTCTGAATATCTGTTAGCACGCCCGCACTGTCGAAAGTCAGCGTCAGCGTTTGTTGCGTGACTTTTTCATGACCAGGTTGCTGGCGGAATACATAGAACCACGTCTTAGTACCAAACGGATCCTGCATCATTGGCGTGCCCAAGGTATAAGCAACCTGTTGTTGCGTCATTCCTTTGTGGACTTTCGCCACATCAGTGGATGTCAGGTAGTTACCCTGGTTGATATCAGGCCGGTAAACCACCTTCTCGAAAGTAGAACAGCCTGCAGTCAGCATCACAAGAACCACAGCGGCAGCTGTCAGCGTTTTACAGCGCATAGTAATCACATTCCTTTAGGGCATAGGATGCCGATGATAATAGACCTTGCAGCAGTTGGAAACCTTTACAGGGCTCCAATATGACCTCAGGAAGGTAAAAAAGTTATGCAGCCAGCAATTCTTTTGCGTTTGCCAGCGTATTTTTGGTGACTTCGCTGCCACCAAGAAGGCGCGCCAGCTCTTGCAAACGAGCCCGTTTGTCTAAGGGTGACATCTGAGTTTCGGTTTCTGTTCCGTCGGTTTGTTTGCTGACAAAGAAATGCTGGTGACCACAACCGGCGACCTGTGGCAAGTGAGTAACGCACATGACCTGGGTTGATTCGCCAAGCTGGCGCAGCAGGCGGCCGACGATGGCAGCGGTTGGGCCGCTGATCCCCACATCAACCTCATCGAAAATCAATGCCGGAGTTTCCATTTTACGCGCGGTAATCACCTGAATAGCCAACGCGATACGCGAAAGCTCACCGCCAGATGCCACTTTAGCCAAAGGCTGCAACGGTTGCCCTGGGTTGGTGGAAACACAAAATTCGATGCGGCTTGCTCCTTCACTGCTGAGATACTCTGGTTCAAAGCGTACATCAATATGGAATTTACCATGCGGCATTGAGAGCGTATTCATGCTGTCGGTAATCAGCGCCGTTAGCTCTGCGGCATAATGCTGGCGTTTTTGATGCAACTGCTCAGCCAGAACCAGCGCTTGTTGATGATGCTGCGCGACCGCTGCGCTGAGATGTTGATGATCGCTTTCCTGCTGGGAAAGTAGCTGTTGTTCATCGAGCAATTGCTGGTGCAGATTGGGTAGCTCTTCCGGTGAAACATGGTGTTTGCGCGCCAGGCCAATTTGCCGGGAAAGACGTTGCTCTAGCTCATACAGCCGGTTGGGATCGAGATCCATACGATCGGTGTAATGGCGCAGCTCATCACTGGCTTCGCTGATCTGGATCGAGGCTTCTTCAAGCATATCCAGCAAGCCGCTGAGTTTTTCGTCCATGCTTGCCAGCTCAACCAGCAGATGTTTGGTGCTATAGAGCTGGCTGAGCATGTTGTGCTCTTCATTATCGGCCAGCAGTTGCAAGGCCTGTTGGCTGAGCGTTAACAGCTGGCCGCTGTTGGCCAGGCGTTTATATTCGGTGTCAATCTGCTCGAATTCACCCGCTTGAGGTGCAAACTCATTCAGTTCTTTCAGTTGATATTGCAGCAGTTGCTTGCGGGCATCACGCTCGATGGATTGCTGCTGATGCTGTGCCAGTTCGCGGCAGCTCTGGTGCCACCGTTGATAAGCCTGGCGCATTGTCGCTTGCAGGGCGGGTTCACTGGCATAGGCGTCCAGCAGTTGCTTCTGGTGTTCGGGTTTTAGCAACAACTGGTGTGCATGCTGGCCGTGGATCTGGATCAGCCGTTGGCCCAGTTCACGCAGTTGCGAAAGCGGAACGGCGGTACCGTTGATAAAACCACGTGAGCGGCCATCGGCGCCTATTACACGGCGCAGCAGGCATTCGTTACTGTCATCAAGCTGATTCTGTTCCAGCCATTCGCGGGCGGAGGGGGTATCTGCCAGAGAGAAGCGAGCACAGATATCGGCACGGGCGGCCCCCAAGCGCACCACTTTGCCATCGGCACGATTGCCGAGGCACAGGCCCAGCGCATCAATGGCGATCGACTTACCGGCACCGGTTTCACCGGTAATCGCTGTCATACCCGGTTGAAAGTCGATCTCCAACTCACGAACGATAGCAAAGTTGCTGATGGTTAATTGTGCCAGCATAGGGACCTTCCTGTGTATAAAAACACAACTGTTGTTTCATACAGTATAAACTGGTTTTATATACAGTAAAGTAGCTGGCGCAATTTTTAGAACAATTTTTTTGACCACCCCAGTTTGGTGCTCAATGTATTGAAATAGCTGTAATCCTTCGGATGAATAAGATTCAGATGGAAGTCACTACGGCGAATCAAGACCTCTTCACCTTCCTGTATGGGCAGCGCGATCTGGCTGTCGCAACTGATTTCCAGGTCGCGACCGGTCTGGGAAAACTTCAACCGGATGGTGCTGCTGCCATTGATGACTAACGGCCGTGCAGAAAGCGTGTGTGGGAACATCGGGACAAGCGCGATGGCTTCCAGTGAAGGGGTCAGTATTGGCCCTCCTGCGGAAAGTGAGTACGCGGTGGAGCCGGTGGGTGTGGCGATAATCAGGCCGTCGGAACGCTGAGAGAAGGCAAATCGATCGTCGATATACACTTCAAATTCGATCATGTGCGCCACTTTGCCGGGGTGTAGCACCACTTCATTAATGGCGGTACTGACTCTGCATTGCTGGTGCTCTTTATGCACGATGGTTTCCAGCAGGAAACGCTGTTCGTCAATGTATTCGCCTTCCAGCACGTCGGCCAGTTGCTGCAAGGCATTATCGGGATCGAGATCGGTCAGAAAGCCCAGATTACCGCGGTTAACACCGATCACTTTGATATCGTAACGTGCCAGCACGCGTGCGGCGCCGAGCATGTTGCCGTCGCCCCCGACGACCACGGCCAGATCGGCCTGCTGGCCAATGTCTGCCAGGCTGCCGGTAACCACGTCTTTCAGCCCGAGATCGTGGGCGATCTGGCGCTCAAGCATCACCGAATAACCACGGGCGACCAGCCAGTGGAATAGCATCTCATGCGTTGCCAGTGCAGAGGGGTGACGCGGATGGCCAACAATGCCAATACATGTAAACTTTTTATTCATTGTTGTGAATTTCCTCACCTGGGCTGGTTTATGCCCCACATTGTGACCGGTTGACTTGAAACCCCGGTTTTGATCCCCATAATAAGCCAAGTTGCGAGATTAATGCTAAACGCGGAGATATTCATGAGTAATAAAGAACAGAAGACGCCAAACGAGCACGTCTCGGAAGAGATGGAACAACAGGCCCAGCACGAGGAAACCCTGCCGGAGATGATGGAAGGTGTCGATCTGCGCGATGAACGCATTACCGAGCTGGAAGCCCAACTGGTTGAGGCTCAGCAACGTGAGCGCGATAGCCTGTTGCGTGCCAAGGCTGAGATGGACAACGTCCGTCGTCGTACCGAGTTGGACATTGAAAAGGCACACAAATTCGCGTTGGAGAAATTCTCAGGCGATCTGTTGCCGGTGATCGATAACCTCGAACGTGCGCTTGAACTGGCGGATAAGAACAACCCAGATCTGGTCGCGATGATCGAAGGTATCGAGCTTACCCTGAAGTCGCTGCTGGACGCGGTACGCAAGTACGGTATTGAAATCGTTGGTGATATCAACGTTCCGTTCAACCCGGATGTGCATCAGGCGATGAGCATGATGGAGTCCGACGAGCATCAACCAAACCATGTGATGATGGTAATGCAGAAAGGCTATACGTTGAATGGCCGCCTGCTGCGCCCGGCGATGGTCGCGGTTGCTAAAGCTAAAGCGTAAGTCTTTAGCGATAAGAGAGGGCACCTTCGGGTGCCCTTATTGTTTTTATCTGTGCACCCTTTCTCTCTCGTTACAAATCTTACTCTCCTCTTAATGATTCCGTTACAGATGTCACATTTATTTGTGATACATCCTCAAAATTTCCTTATCTGTATGCTTTAAAAATTAGAGTTCTAAATCTGTATTACTTTTTTGCCCGACGGCACACTAATTAGCGGTGAGTCAGGCGAAAAGGGAGAGTGTGATGGATAACCTACTGGAGGAACCCAGGGAGAGTCAGCAAAACAAGGCCGCCAGGATTAGAAAGTGCGGTGCCTGGTTGCTATTGCGTTGGCGAGCTTGGTGGAACAGATATACAACAAGAAAAGTTCTGGCAGCAATGAGTGATGCACAATTGCGAGATATTGGGCTCAGGCGCAGTGATGTGGAACGGGAAGGCAGCCATAGGAACTATGAGCATCGGCCGTGGTAACGATGGTTTGTTGGTATTCCTATGCCCCAAATCAGGGGCATAGGGATCATAGCTCTAAGCTTGTGGTAAACGTGGCGTCCAGTCGATTGGCGCTGAGCCTTGCTGTTCAAGCAATTGGTTGGCCTGCGAGAAATGGTGGCAACCGAGAAAACCCCGGTGTGCAGAAAGGGGGGATGGATGCGGGGCTTTCAGCACGTGATGGCGTTGGCGATCGATGAAATTCCCTTTCTTTTGCGCATGTGAGCCCCACAACAGGAACACTACCCCTTCACGATGTTCATTCAGCGCGGCAATCACCTTATCGGTAAAGGTTTCCCAGCCCAGATTGGCATGAGAGTGTGCCCGGCCAGCCTCAACGGTTAATACGGTATTGAGCAGCAGCACGCCTTGCTCGGCCCAGCTTTGCAGATAACCGTGGTCAGGGCGTTCAAAACCGGGGATATCGGTCATCAGCTCTTTATACATATTCACCAGCGACGGCGGTGCCGGAATGCCGGGGCGCACGGAGAACGACAAACCATGAGCCTGATTCGGGCCGTGGTAAGGATCCTGGCCGAGGATCACCACTTTGACATCCGCCAGTTCAGTAAATCTGAAAGCATTAAACACGTCTTTCTGTGGTGGATAAATGGTCTTACCAGACTGGCGCTCGGCGGCAACAAAGGCGAGCGTTTCAAGAAAATAGGGCTGCTCTTTTTCTTTGCCGATGACGTCATGCCAGGTGAGGGAGGTGGACATAAACGCTCTCCTTTGTTTTCGTTAGCAATTCACTGTGCATAGCTTACCGTTTACCTCGGTACAGTGGAACCTGCTTTTATTAATAGCCTTAACGTCTTGAACGACAAAAAGTACAAATATTTTTTAAAATTTACAAAAATAATTTGAAGGGCCAAAAAGGGTAAAATTGATATAAAACATAAATTTGCCTTTGGTGGCCGTAACGGCACCCCGTAAAAATTGACTTTAATCAAAGAATTCACTGGGTCAGACTGGTATACAGAACAACAAGACAACATTGGTTTTACCAAATAGCCGGAGCTCAAAGTGAGTTTCGACAACGTAGAAATTTTTCTCCCTTATTACGGAGGCAACAAAATGATTACTGGTATTCAAATCACTAAAGCGAACAATCAGGCACTGGTGAACTCTTTCTGGCTGTTGGATGAAGAGAAATCAGAAGCTCGCTGCGTGTGCGCTAAAGCTGATTACTCTGAAGATCAGATCGTTCCTGTCAGCGAACTGGGCCAGATCGAGTATCGCGAAGTGCCGATGGAAGTGCAGCCTACCGTGCGTGTTGAAGGTGGTCAGCACCTGAACGTGAACGTGCTGCGCCGTGAAACGCTGGAAGATGCGGTCAAGAACCCGGAAAAATACCCGCAACTGACCATCCGTGTTTCTGGCTATGCCGTGCGTTTCAACTCACTGACGCCAGAACAGCAACGTGATGTTATTGCTCGCACCTTTACTGAAAGCCTGTAATTTCGGGCTGAGTGCAAAAGGGAGCTTCGGCTCCCTTTTTTAATGCCGGTTGTGTAGAAAACGCTGAGCTCATAAAAAAACCGCCCGTGAAAAAGGCGGTTTTCTGATAATAGGCAACGCTATTATTCGGGTTTGGCTTTTGGTTGGCGGCGTTTACCGACGTTTTTCGCGTCGCGATGGCGAACTTTGACCTTGGCCTTTTCTTTATTCTTCAGCTTGTCATCGGCACGCTTGGCCATAACCTTCTTCGAAGGTTTGCCGTTGCTCTTCTCGCTCGGCGCTTTGGTGGTCGGGCGCAGTTCATCAATCACGCGGGCTTTCAGTGGTTCATTCAGATAACGCCCAACTTTGCCCAGCAACAGATGATCGTGTGCTTCCACCAGAGAGATCGCGGTGCCTTTGCGCCCGGCGCGGCCAGTACGGCCGATACGGTGCAGATAGGTGTCTGCGGTGCGTGGCATGTCGAAGTTGAACACGTGGGTGATATCCAGGATATCCAGACCGCGCGCGGCAACGTCGGTGGCAACCAGCACGTTCACCCGGCCATCCATCATGCGTTTGACCGCTTCGTTACGCTTGGCCTGCACCATTTCACCTTCGAGGTAACAGGTATTGATACCTGCCTCACGCAGCCAGCCAGCCAGCTCATGCACCCGCTCACGCTTGCGCACAAAGATAACGGATTTCTGCACGTCCGGCTGTTTCAGCAGGTGCACCAGCAGGGCGGTTTTATGCTTCACGTCATCGACGCGGTAATACCATTGCAGGATTTTTTTACGTTCGCGGCGTGAAGGGTCGGCTTCTACTTCCACCGGTTCTTTCAGAATGCGCTCAGCAAATTCACGAATGGCCTCGCCTTCCAGCGTTGCGGAGAACAGCAGAGTTTGGTTGCGCCAGCGGGTTTCGGCGGAAATGGTTTCGATATCCTGGGCGAAACCCATGTCGAGCATGCGATCGGCTTCGTCAAGGATCAGGGTTTCAACCGCGCGGCAGTCAAAGTTTTCTTCTTTGATGTACTGCAGCAGGCGGCCAGTGGTCGCTACTACGATGTCCTGATTCTCACTGAACACTTCCGCGTGGTTCATATAAGCCACGCCGCCGGTGATAGTGGCGATATCCAACGAGGTATGAGCAGCCAATTCACGCGCCTGATCGGCCACCTGCATTGCCAGTTCACGCGTTGGAGTGAGGATCAGTACGCGCGGTGGGCCGGATTTTTTACGCGGGAAATCGAGCAGGTGCTGCAAAACGGGCAGCAAAAATGCCGCGGTCTTGCCGGTGCCGGTCGGAGCCGAACCCAAGACGTCGCGCCCATCCATTGCCGGCGGGATCGCTTCGGCTTGAATTGCGGTGGGGCGATCGTAGCCTTTATCGCGCAGGGCGGTGATCAGGCGTTCATCGAGTTCGAGTTCGGAAAATTGGGTTGCTGTCATGGTCTACCTCTACTTGGGGCGCCGATTATAGACGGGTTAGCTTCAGGGTTCACCCTTTTTAAGGAAAGCATCTCTTTTACCCTAAATCAGATTGCCTTATGCTACGCCAGTTTTGTCTCCAGGTGACTATTGTGAGTAATCAAACGACAACCAAACAGACCCCGCGCCGTGGCGGTTTTACCTTCAAACAATTCTTTGTGGCCCACGATCGCTGTGCAATGAAAGTGGGCACCGATGGCGTCATGCTTGGTGCCTGGGTGGCACTAGGGCAGGCACGGCGGATCCTGGATATCGGCTGTGGTAGCGGGTTAATCGCGTTGATGCTGGCGCAGCGAACGGCCGCAGAAGTAACCATCGACGCGGTTGAACTGGATAATGACGCCGCCGCTCAAGCGCGCGAAAACGTGCTGGAGTCGCCTTGGCCGCAGAAAATTAACGTGCATAGCCAGGATATCCACCATTTTGCCCAGCAGCACGCCCATGGCTATGACCTGATCGTCAGCAATCCCCCCTATTTTGAGCCTTCCGTCGCCTGCCGCGATCTGGCCCGAACCAATGCTCGTTATACCGAAACCCTGACTCACGATGTATTGCTGGATTGTGCCGAACGTTTGATCGGTGAGAACGGCCATTTCTGCGTGGTGTTGCCCTATGGGATTGGTGAAGCCTTTGAAGTGAATGCACACCAACGTGGCTGGCATACCGCTCGGCGGCTAAATATCAGCGATCGGGCCGATACGCAGAAGCACCGCATGTTGCTGGCGCTGGCTCGCAGTCCGGCAGAGAAGGAAGAAACTGAGTTGGCGATAAAATTGGCGGATGGCAGCTATACCGCGGATTTCCGCCAGTTGATTACGGATTTTTATCTGAACTATTGAGATTCCCCTCCCATAACAAGAGGGGAATAAGGTTCAAGGTTGCAGGATGGTGGGTTTGGGTTCCGGCAGCATATCAGGGTAATCCAATGTGAAATGCAGCCCACGGCTCTCTTTGCGCTCCATCGCGCTGCGCACAATCAGTTCTGCTACCAGCACCAGATTGCGTAACTCCAACAGATTGTTGGAGATGCGGAAGTTGGCATAGTACTCGTCGATCTCCTGCTGCAACGTATTGATGCGCCGCAGGGCGCGCTCCAATCGCTTGGTGGTGCGCACAATGCCTACGTAATCCCACATGAACAGCCGCAATTCGTGCCAGTTATGCTGGATCACTACACGTTCGTCGGAATCGTCTACCCGGCTTTCATCCCAGTGTGGCAACTGCTTGGCCAACTTGATGGCGGGCAGGCGCGTCAGAATATCCTCGGCGGCGGACCAACCATAAACCAGGCATTCCAGCAGTGAATTGGACGCCATACGATTGGCACCGTGCAGGCCGGTATAGCTGACCTCGCCGATGGCATACAAGCCATCCAAATCGGTGCGGCCATGCTGATCGACCATCACACCACCGCAGGTGTAGTGGGCGGCTGGCACAATCGGGATCGGCTGCTTGGTCAGATCAAAGCCCAGCGTCAGCAGCTTTTCGTGGATCATCGGGAAATGCTGGGTGATGAATTCGGCTGGCTTATGACTGATGTCCAGATACATGCAGTCCGCACCTAAACGCTTCATTTCATGGTCAATGGCGCGCGCCACAATATCGCGCGGAGCCAGTTCACCACGCGGATCGAAGTCTGGCATAAAGCGGCTGCCGTCCGGGCGTTTCAGATAGGCGCCTTCACCGCGTAGTGCTTCAGTCAGCAGAAAGTTACGTGCCTGCGGGTGGAACAGGCAGGTTGGGTGGAATTGATTGAACTCCAGATTGGCCACCCGGCATCCGGCGCGCCAGGCCATGGCGATGCCGTCACCGGAGGAGATATCCGGGTTAGTGGTGTACTGATAGACCTTGGCCGCGCCGCCGGTGGCCAGCACCACCGTTTTGGCACGGTAAGTCTCTACCTGCTCCTGCTCACGGTTCCAGACGTAAGCGCCCACTACGCGCTTAGTGCCCGGCAGGCCGACTTTATTGGAGGTGATCAGATCAACCGCATTGCGGCGCTCCATGACACAAATATTCGGGTGCGCGCTTGCTTTCCCTACCAGGGTGGTCTCTACTTCTTTACCGGTAGCATCTGCGGCATGCAGGATACGACGGTGGCTGTGTCCGCCTTCGCGCGTCAGATGATAACGTTCCTCGCCTTGGGAATTGGTTTCGGTGTCGAACAGAACGCCCTGATCGATCAGCCACTGTACGCAGTGGCGTGCATTTCCGGCAATAAATTCGACGGCGTCTTTATCGCACAAACCTGCCCCGGCAATCAGCGTGTCATCAACGTGTGAGGCAATGCTGTCCGTTTCGTCAAATACCGCGGCGATCCCGCCTTGGGCATAAAAGGTGGCGCCTTCGTTGAGTGGGCCTTTGCTGAGTACCGTAACCTTGCAATGTTGCGCCAGGCGCAACGCCAGTGACAAGCCCGCAGCACCGCTGCCGACGATCAGTACATCGCTAACATGTTCAGATGATGGTTGCATAACGTATGATGTGTGCAGAAGAAGAGTGAAATTCATGTTAGCCTACTTGTCCGGGCAAAAGCCACGGATAGGATGACATCGACAGAAAAACAATGGCGATATGGAACTTCATGGTTCCATATGAACTCCAAGCGAGTGCTTGCTCAGGAAGATAATGTATGGCTGGCAGTACAATTTTACGCGTGGAGACAGATTTGGGGAGAATTTACCTCGGATGAGCGAGCAGTTAACGGATCAGGTGCTGGTTGAGCGAGTCCAAAAGGGCGATCAGAAGTCTTTTAACCTACTGGTAGTGCGTTACCAGCATAAGGTTGCGAGCCTGGTTTCCCGCTATGTGCCGCAGGGTGATGTGCCCGATGTGGTGCAGGAATCGTTTATTAAAGCCTATCGCGCACTGGAATCATTCCGCGGAGATAGCGCCTTTTATACCTGGTTGTATCGCATTGCTGTGAATACGGCAAAAAACTACCTGGTTGCTCAGGGGCGGCGTCCACCCTCAAGTGATGTGGACGCTAACGATGCTGAAAATTACGAAAGTGCGGGTGCACTGAAAGAAATTTCGAACCCTGAGAACTTAATGTTGTCAGAAGAGTTGAGACAGATAGTTTTCCGTACTATTGAGTCGCTTCCCGAGGATCTTCGCATGGCGATTACCTTGAGGGAGTTAGACGGTCTAAGCTACGAAGAGATAGCAACTATCATGGACTGTCCGGTAGGAACAGTACGCTCGCGTATTTTCCGTGCCAGGGAGGCTATCGATAATAAAGTTCAACCGCTGATCCAACGCTAGCGATGGCGGACACAGGAAGGGTACTTAGGTATGCAGAAAGAAAAGCTTTCCGCTCTGATGGATGGAGAAACGCTCGACAATGAGCTGTTAAGTTCGTTGTGTAAAGACAAAGCGCTTCAACAAAGCTGGCAGAGCTATCACCTGATCCGTGACACATTGCGGGGTGATATAGGGCAAGTCATGCATTTCGATATCGCAGATCGTGTTGCTGCTGCGCTGGAGAAAGAACCCGCTCGTCTGGTTCCTTCAGCCATTCCCGAGTCTCAACCAGAGCCTCGTACTTGGGAAAAAATGCCTTTCTGGAACAAGGTTCGTCCTTGGGCCAGCCAACTCATGCAAGTTGGGGTGGCCGCTTGTGTCTCCTTGGCGGTGATCGTGGGTGTGCAGCATTACAACCAGCCAAATGTAGAATCTGGTGCCTCTGAAACGCCAGTGTTCAATACGTTACCGATCATGGGGCAGCCTTCTCCAGTCAGCCTGGGCGTTCCAGCCGATAGTTTCTCTACCGGCAGTGGTCAGCAACAACAGGTGCAGGAACAGCGCAAGCGTATCAACGCTATGCTGCAGGATTATGAACTGCAACGCCGTTTGCATTCTGATCAACTGCAATTTGAACAGGGTACTCCGCAACAAGCCGCTGTTCAGGTTCCCGGAACCCAGTCTTTAGGAACGCAACAGCAGTAATGAAGCAAATCTGGTTCTCCGTTTGTCTACTGACGGGCAGCCTGCTCTATTCAAATATCGCCCCTGCATCTGGGGCGATATTGCAACAAATGAGCAGCGCTAGCCGTTCACTCAATTATGAACTCGCCTATATCAGCATCAGCAAGCAGGGGATAGAGTCGTTACGCTATCGCCATGCGGTGATTGATAAACAGCCTTTGGGGCAGTTGCTGCATATGGACGGCGCACGCCGTGAAGTGTTGCAGCGCGGTGGTGGGATCAGCTATTTCGAACCGGGCTTGGAGCCTTTCACCCTATCTGGCGATCATATCGTCGATGTGTTGCCTTCCATCGTTTATGCCGACTTCAATTATTTGGCGAAATACTACGATTTCATTGCCGTCGGGCAAACCCGCATCACCGATCGTCCGAGCGAGGTGTTCCGCATTGTTGCCCGTGACGGCTCCCGCTATAGCTATGTTGTCTGGATGGACTCGGAGAGTAAGCTACCGCTGCGTGTGGATCTGCTCGATCGTGATGGTGAAACGCTAGAACAGTATCGTGTGATCTCGTTCGTGGTGGGAGATCAGGTGAAAAACGTCATGCAGGGATTGCTCAAGGCTAACCTGCCGCCATTGCTGTCGTTGCCTGCCGCAGAAAATATTCAACTGAGCTGGAGCACTGGCTGGTTGCCTGCCGGGGTCAATGAAGTGGCTCGCAATCGCCGCAAGTTGCCCAATGTAGAGCAGCCCGTTGAGTCGCGTCTCTACAGCGACGGCCTCTTCAGCTTTTCGGTAAACGTGACTCCCTCTGGCAGCAATACCAGCCAGCAGTTTTATCGTCAGGGCCGCCGCACTATCCAGACCGAAATTCGTAATGGTAATGAAATTACCGTGGTCGGTGAATTGCCACCCTCAACGGCCAAACGGATTGCTGACAGCATTTCCTTCAAGGTATCGCCACAATGATGAAAGAGTGGGCCACGGTTGTCTCATGGCAGCAAGGCGTGGCATTGCTGCGCTGTGAACCTAAAGCGGGTTGCGGCAGCTGTAAGGCGCGTTCTGGCTGTGGTGCACGTGCGCTGAATGAACTGGTGCCGGAAAGCGAACACCATTTGCAGGTGCAGATTGAGCAACCACTTGAGCCAGGGCAGCGCGTTGAGGTTGGCATTGCTGAAGGCAGCCTGCTGCGCTCGGCGATGCTGGTCTATATGACTCCGCTGTTTGGCATGATGCTCGGCGGTGGTTTGCTGCAAGGGTGGTCTGGCAGTGATGCAGCAGCGCTGCTCGGTGCGGTTGTTGGCGGCACAGCTGCTTTCTTCGTGGCTCGGTTGTTGGCAACGCGCCTCGGTGAACAGGCCGATTACCAACCGGTGGTACTGCAAATCGGTTTACCCCCGGGAGCCCTGCGTTTGCAAACAGAAAACGAAGCCCCGCGCTAAAATTATAACCGCGTTATCGTCAGAATTATGCAGGCAGGATGCGGTTATAGCTCAGACCTTCTATCAGTACGATATGGCTCCGTTCAGTCTGCTGCTGAGCAAAACCTTCTCTAGCGGCTTTCCCCATTTATCGCATTTGAATCAGCGAGTCTGTCATGGCTGTTATTTGCTAGCCGTGGCTTTCAAAACTTGCGGCGCTCTGCAACACTAAAGTAAGCATAATAGAATGCCATCACTGCACCGATCGCTAGGTTTTCAGTGGTGTGGCATGTAGAATGCTGCGATTCAGGCGAAAGACGGCCGAACCCATTCACTGTCGCTTTATGTCCATGCGGGTTTCCATAGGCGAGTAATTTAGAAATACCAAGGCAGAAAAACTTTTATAATGAAGCATATACGAAATTTCTCCATTATTGCCCATATTGACCACGGTAAGTCGACGCTGTCAGACCGTATTATTCAAATCTGCGGTGGCTTGGCCGAGCGTGAAATGGCCGCGCAGGTTCTGGATTCAATGGATCTGGAGCGTGAGCGTGGTATTACCATCAAGGCACAGAGCGTGACGCTCGATTATAAAGCCCCTGATGGCCAAATTTATCAGCTTAACTTTATCGATACCCCAGGGCACGTTGACTTCTCTTATGAAGTCTCCCGTTCGCTGGCCGCCTGCGAAGGCGCACTGCTGGTGGTGGATGCCGGGCAGGGCGTAGAAGCCCAGACGCTGGCCAACTGCTATACCGCACTGGATATGAATCTGGAAGTGGTGCCGGTATTGAACAAGATCGATCTGCCAGCCGCCGATCCGGATCGCGCAGCGCAGGAAATCGAAGATATCGTGGGCATTGATGCCACCGACGCCGTGCGCTGTTCGGCGAAGACCGGCGTAGGTGTACCTGAAGTTCTAGAGCGCTTGGTGCGCGATATCCCACCGCCAGAAGGCGATCCTGAAGCACCGCTACAGGCGCTGATCATCGACTCCTGGTTTGATAACTACCTGGGTGTGGTTTCCCTGATTCGCGTCAAGAACGGTACGTTGCGCAAGGGCGATAAGGTTAAGGTAATGAGTACCGGCCAAACCTATAACGCAGATCGTCTGGGGATTTTCACCCCGAAACGTGTCGATCGCGATGTGCTGAACTGTGGCGAAGTTGGTTGGCTGGTTTGCGCCATCAAAGACATTCTTGGCGCACCGGTAGGGGATACCCTGACCTTGGCGCGTCAACCGGCAGAAAAAATGCTGCCAGGCTTCAAGAAAGTGAAGCCACAGGTTTACGCTGGCCTGTTCCCGATCAGTTCCGACGATTATGAAGCCTTCCGTGATGCGCTGGGTAAATTGAGCCTGAATGATGCTTCGCTGTTTTATGAGCCAGAAAGCTCGACGGCATTGGGCTTTGGTTTCCGCTGTGGTTTCCTGGGCTTACTGCACATGGAGATCATTCAGGAGCGTCTGGAGCGTGAATACGATCTGGAGCTGATCACTACCGCACCGACGGTGGTGTATGAAGTGGAAACCACCAGTAAAGAAACCATTTACGTTGACAGCCCTTCCAAGCTGCCGCCGCTGAACAATATTGCCGAGCTGCGTGAGCCGATCGCGGAATGTCATATGCTGATGCCGCAGGAATATCTCGGCAACGTGATTACGCTGTGCATCGAGAAACGCGGTATGCAGACCAACATGGTTTACCACGGTAACCAAGTGGCGCTGACCTACGAAATTCCGATGGCAGAAGTGGTGCTCGACTTCTTCGATCGCCTGAAGTCCACTTCACGCGGTTACGCGTCGCTTGATTACAACTTCAAGCGTTTCCAGACCTCTGACATGGTGCGTGTCGATGTGCTGATCAACAACGAACGTGTGGATGCGCTGGCGTTGATTACTCACCGTGATAACTCTCAGTATCGCGGTCGTGAACTGGTAGAGAAAATGAAAGAGCTGATCCCTCGCCAGCAATTCGACATTGCGATCCAGGCGGCGATTGGCACTCACATTATTGCGCGTGCCACAGTGAAGCAGCTGCGTAAAAACGTCCTGGCGAAATGCTACGGCGGTGACGTGAGCCGTAAGAAGAAACTGTTGCAGAAACAGAAAGACGGTAAGAAACGCATGAAGCAGGTGGGTAACGTTGAGTTGCCACAGGAAGCCTTCCTGGCCATTCTGCACGTAGGCAAAGACAGCAAGTAAGAGCGAAAGCTCGTTTAACGAGGAAGTTTGCATGGCGAATATGTTTGCCCTGATCTTGGCAATTGCAACGCTGGTTACTGGGATCATCTGGTGCTTTGAGCGCTTTAAATGGGCCCCTGCACGTCGGGCGAAAGTTGCAGCGATCAATGCACAAGCCACGGGTGACGTTGACGAAAACGTGCTGGCGAAAGTGGCGAAGCAGCCGAGTTGGGTTGAAACGGGGGCCTCAGTCTTCCCGGTATTGTTACTGGTGTTTGTGGTGCGTTCGTTTATTTATGAACCTTTCCAGATCCCTTCCGGTTCAATGATGCCGACACTGCTGATTGGCGATTTTATTCTGGTGGAAAAGTTTGCCTACGGTATTAAAGACCCGATTACTCTGACGACGTTAATTCCTACTGGCAAGCCAAAACGTGGTGATATTGCGGTATTTAAATATCCGCGTGACCCGAAACTGGACTATATCAAGCGCGTTATTGGTTTGCCGGGCGATCGCGTGAGCTATGATCCAGTGGATAAGCGCGTCACGGTGCAACCGTCCTGTAATAACGGCCAGTCCTGCGATAGCGCATTGGCGGTGACCTACAGCGATGTACAGCCAAGCGATTTTGTGCAGATGTTCAGCCGCAGTGGCATGGGTGAAGCCAGCAGTGGTTTCTTCCAGATCCCATTGACCGACAATGTGCCACCGGGCGGTATTCGCCTGAGTGAGCGCAGAGAAAGCTTGGGTGATGTGACTCATCGTATTCTGACCGTGCCCGGTGCGCAGGATCAGATCGGTGGTTATTATCAGCAACCAGACCAGCAATTAGCTGAGTGGGTGGTTCCTGCCGGCCATTATTTCATGATGGGTGATAACCGTGATAATAGCGCAGACAGCCGTTATTGGGGTTTTGTGCCTGAGCGAAATCTGGTGGGTAAAGCGACGACTATCTGGATGAGTTTTGAAAAACAAGAAGGTGAATGGCCAACCGGCGTAAGATTGAGCCGTATTGGTGGAATTCATTAATAAGCGTTTTTACCCTTGGTCTTTTTAACCGTCGCCAAACCGGCTGCGGTTAAAAAGACCAAGGGTATATATAAACGCAGCATTATATTTCCACTCGTTGTAGAATACCTTCTCGAGCGATAAAAAGTTGGCCCCTTTCGGAGCCACTGCAAACGAAACAGCTTTGGATTGGTTTTTGGCGAAGCAGGCCTGTTCCGTATGCTGCAAGTTTTTGACGCATTCTTGATCTATTGGTAACTCATGAATCCCATCGTAATAAACAGGCTACAGCGGAAGCTGGGCTATACTTTTCAACAGCAGGAGCTTTTACTGCAAGCGTTAACTCACCGTAGCGCCAGCAGTAAACATAATGAGCGTCTTGAGTTTCTGGGTGACTCTATTCTGAGTTTTGTCATTGCCAATGCGCTCTATCACCGTTTTCCTCGCGTAGACGAAGGCGACATGAGCCGCATGCGTGCCACGCTGGTGCGGGGTAATACGCTGGCGGAGATGGCACGCGAATTCGATCTGGGTGAGTGCCTGCGCCTTGGGCCGGGAGAGTTGAAAAGTGGTGGATTCCGCCGCGAATCGATCCTGGCGGATACGGTAGAGGCATTAATTGGCGGCGTGTTCCTGGATAGCGATATTCAAACCGTCGAACGCCTGATTTTGGACTGGTATCGTAGCCGGTTGGACGAAATCAGCCCCGGTGATAAGCAGAAAGACCCGAAAACCCGTTTGCAGGAGTTTTTACAAGGTCGCCATCTGCCGTTGCCTTCTTATCTGGTGGTGCAGGTTCGCGGTGAAGCGCACGATCAGGAGTTTACCATCCACTGCCAAGTGAGCGGTTTGAGCGAGCCTGTGATGGGCACCGGCTCAAGCCGACGTAAAGCTGAGCAGGCGGCAGCGGAACAAGCGATGAAAAAGCTGGAGCTTGAATGAGTGAAGAAAAACAATACTGCGGTTTTATCGCGATCGTTGGCCGTCCTAACGTGGGCAAATCCACGTTACTGAACCAACTGTTGGGGCAAAAAGTCTCCATCACCTCGCGTAAACCACAGACCACCCGTCACCGTATTATGGGGATCCACACCGAAGGGCCTTATCAGGCTATCTACGTGGATACTCCAGGGCTGCACATCGAAGAAAAACGTGCCATTAACCGTTTGATGAACCGTGCGGCCAGCAGTTCGATCGGCGACGTAGAGTTGGTGATCTTCGTGGTTGAAGGCACCCATTGGACCGCCGATGACGAAATGGTGGTGAATAAACTGCGCAGCCTGAAATGCCCGGTATTGCTGGCGATCAACAAGGTCGACAACGTGACCGACAAATCCAAGCTGTTGCCGCACATCTCGTTCCTCAGCCAGCAGATGAATTTCCTTGATGTGGTGCCTATCTCCGCTGAAAAGGGCATGAACGTGGATACTATTGCCAGTATCGCGCGTAAACTGTTGCCGGAAGCGGAACACCATTTCCCAGAAGACTATATTACCGATCGTTCTCAGCGCTTTATGGCGTCGGAAATCATCCGTGAAAAACTGATGCGTTTCCTTGGTGAGGAACTGCCTTATTCGGTGACGGTGGAAATCGAACAGTTTGTGCCGAACGAACGCGGTGGTTACAACATTCACGGCCTGATTCTGGTGGAACGTGAAGGCCAGAAGAAAATGGTGATCGGCAATAAAGGTTCGAAGATCAAAACCATTGGCATTGAAGCCCGCCAGGATATGGAACAGATGTTTGAAGCCAAAGTGCATCTGGAACTGTGGGTGAAAGTGAAATCTGGCTGGGCAGACGACGAACGTGCGTTGCGTAGCCTGGGCTATGTTGACGACTTGAAGTAACACATCTGATGGATGGCTGGGAGCGCGCCTTCGTCCTGCATGGGCGGCCGTACAGTGAAACCAGCCTGATGCTGGATATGTTCACGGAAAGTCATGGGCGGGTGCGCTTGCTGGCAAAAGGCGCGCGCAGCCGCCGTTCCAACCTGAAAGGGTGCTTGCAACCTTTCACCCCTCTGCTGGTACGCTGGGGCGGGCGTGGCGAAGTTAAAACGCTGCGTAGCGCCGAAGCGGTTTCTCTCGGTTTACCCCTCAGTGGCATGATGCTTTACAGCGGCCTGTACGTGAACGAATTACTGTCGCGCGTGCTGGAGCAGGAAGGCAATTATTCGGTGTTGTTTTTCGATTATCTGCAATGTTTGCAGGCACTCGCGGCGGAAGATAGTTCGCCGGAACATGCCCTGCGCCAATTCGAATTAGCCTTGTTAGGCCACCTCGGCTACGGTCTGGATTTTCTACACTGTGCTGGCAGCGGCGAGCCGGTGGACGATGGCATGACCTACCGCTACCGCGAGGAAAAAGGCTTTATCGCCAGCCTGGTGGTAGATCACTACAGTTTTACCGGCCGTGAACTGCGCGCCTTGGCTGAACGGCAATTCCCTGATGCACTTACCCTGCGAGCGGCCAAGCGCTTTACCCGTATGGCGCTGAAACCCTACCTTGGCGGCAAACCGCTGAAGAGCCGCGAACTGTTCCGCCAGTTTGTGCGCAAACAACCCGATACTCCCGTCGACGAAGCCTGATTTCTTTCTGCTTTTGCCGTTTTCCGCAGGCGTGTAAACTGCTGCTACTGAAAATCGTTATTTAGAGGATTGTCATGGCTGATTTGCTGCTGGGCGTTAATATCGATCATATCGCCACGTTACGTAACGCGCGCGGAACTCACTATCCGGATCCGGTTCAGGCGGCGTTTATTGCTGAGCAGGCCGGTGCCGATGGCATTACCGTTCACCTGCGGGAAGATCGCCGCCATATCACCGATCGTGACGTGCGTATTCTGCGCCAGACGATTCAGACGCGCATGAACCTGGAAATGGCGGTCACCGACGAAATGTTGGACATCGCTATTGAACTGAAGCCGCATTTTTGCTGCCTGGTGCCGGAAAAACGCCAGGAAGTGACCACCGAAGGTGGGTTGGACGTGGCCGGGCAACTGGACAAAATGACCGTGGCGGTTGAGCGCTTGGCTCAGGCCGGGATCCTGGTTTCACTGTTTATTGATGCCGATCGCCGCCAGATCGACGCCGCCGTCGCGGTTGGTGCGCCTTATATCGAGATCCACACCGGTGCCTATGCTGAGGCCGAAGGTGAATTGGCCGTTCAGGCTGAGCTGAAACGCATTGCCTCGGCGGCAACCTACGCCGCAGGTAAAGGGCTGAAGGTGAATGCCGGTCATGGCCTGACTTACCACAACGTCCAACCGATTGCAGCGATGCCGGAAATGCACGAACTGAATATCGGTCATGCGATTATCGGCCAGGCGGTGATGAGCGGTTTACCGGCGGCGGTTGCGGATATGAAACTGCTGATGCGTGAAGCACGCCGCTGATGGCGATCCTTGGCTTAGGTACCGACATCGTCGAGATAGCGCGCATCGAAGCGGTGGTGGAACGCAGCGGCGATCGTTTGGCGCGGCGGGTGTTGAGCCAGGCCGAGTGGGAAGCCTATCAGCAGCATCAACAGCCGATACGTTTTCTGGCCAAACGCTTTGCGGTGAAAGAAGCCGCCGCTAAAGCCTTTGGCACCGGGATCCGCAACGGCTTGGCTTTCAATCAGTTTGAAGTGTTTAACGATGGTCTGGGCAAGCCCAATATCCGCCTGCACCAAGCTGCCGCTGAACTGGCGCAGAAAATGGGGGTGGTTTCGATCCACGTTTCTCTGGCTGACGAACGCCGCTATGCCTGTGCCACCGTGATTATCGAAGGGTGATGGACTTCAGCTAACGTAAGGGCTCAGCATTTTGGGCCCGATATTCCGCTACTGCACTTCTGCTCACAGCCGGTCGGCGTGATGCAGCACCACAAATTTTTCCCACAGTTGTTCCTGCGTTTCGACGTGCTGCGGATCGGTAATGATGGTGTTATCGATTGGGCAAACCTGCTGGCAGGTTGGCGTATCATAGTGGCCAACGCATTCGGTGCAGCGATTGGCGTCGATCTGGTAAATGTCATCCCCCATCGAAATGGCCTGATTTGGGCATTCCGGTTCGCACATATCGCAATTGATACAGCGTTTGGTAATCAATAGGGCCATTGCAGTCATTTACCTTTCTATCTTGTCATTTCAACGCCGCGCACTTTACCACAGAACCTGGTACATAAGCATCGGTGTTGCGGTGGTAAAACTCTCCCTTTGGGCCGAATTGATATGCCCGAACCTCTTTGGACATGCGTCCAACCCCCCATCAGTTGCATTTCTCTACTTATTTTTTAGTTAATTTCGGATATTATTTAAACTTTCTTAATTCATTAGCGCGGTGATAATTATGCTGGGTTTCAATTAAAACAGGCATTCTTCCTGTTTTCTTATTTATTAATAAGAAAACTACTAAGTAAAAATCAGGCTACGTGATTGTGGCGTTTTATTGTTTATTTTTTTGGACTTTAAACCTGTGGTAATATCAAGCTTTTCTAATGCTTATGTTGTTGTAACTGGGACAGCATCAATAGTGACGCAAGGTAATTACTAAAATAAAAGGAGTTTTAATATGGTATCTCGTAGACGATTTCTTATGGGCTGTGGTGCTATAGGTGCAGGAAGTCTCACTGGTTTAAATTCAACGTCGGCACATGCCACGATATCGGCAATCAATACGCTGAAGTATAAAATTCACGCTCCTGAAATTTTCCAAACCGTGAAACGCCCCCCGGCTTATACACCTGTTATTGTTATCGGCTCGGGTTTTGGCGGAGCCGTTTCGGCTTTACGTTTCTCGCAGGCTGGCGAGAAAGTGACGGTGCTGGAAAGGGGCTTCAAATGGCCAACCGGGCCATTCCGTACCGCCTTTACCAACGATACCTTACCCGATGGTAGGGCATTTTGGCACCGTAATAGCGCCAAGATGATCGCTGGCAACACCGCTTATTTTGATAAATTTGCCGGTGTAATGGATGCCACTGATTACGCCAATATGACGGTATGGCGGGGTGCTGCAGTCGGCGGTGGCTCGGTTATTTTTACCGGCGTGATGATTCAACCGGAACGTCAGTATTTCGATGCAATCTTTGGTGGTGGTGTCAATTACGACGAAATGGATAAAAAATATTTTCCGCTGGTGCGTAAAATGTTGAATCTTAATTCAATGCCACTGGATATTTATAACAGTTCACCATTCGGTCATTCACGCATTTGGGATCAACAGTCAAAAAAAGCGGGTTATACCACGTCACCGATCGACTCGATCTTTAACTGGGATGTGATTAGAGCCGAACTGACAGGGCGTAGCTTACCTTCCGCGATCACTGGTGCCAGTAACCACGGTAACAGCAACGGCGCCAAGTACGACTTAAACCAGAACTACCTGAAGCAGGCAGAGGCGACCGGGTTAACGACGATTTACCCTGGGCATGAGGTTTCTGATATTTCTTGGGATGGCCGCCGTTATCTGATCAGCGTGACTCAAAGTTCACCTGAAGGTAAGCAACTGAACCGTTATGAACTGTCTTGCGATCGCCTCGTGTTGGCTGCGGGTTCGATCGGCACGACAGAGTTGTTGGTCAAGGCACAGGCCAAGGGCACGTTGCCAAACCTCAACGAAGAGATCGGCCAAGGTTGGGGGACCAACGGCGATACGATTGTGACACGCAGTTTCTCTCCGATCAAAGGGCTACAGCAGGCTTCGCCAAGTGCTTCACGCATACATGACAAAAATGCTGGCCTGCCGGTGACCTTAGAAAACTGGTACGTGCCGGGTGTTCCGGTCAACTTGGGCATTATTGGCTCGCTGGGTATGGCGTTTGATGAAACCAATCGTGGGAACTTCGTTTACGACAAGGCGAAAGGCAAGGTCAATCTGCGTTGGGCGGCTAATGGTAATGCCGACATCGTGGAAGCTGCCCGCTATGTGAATAACCGGATTTGTGATGCTAACGGCGTTGTCCCTGGCGTACCGATCTTTAAAGAGGATGTTGCCGGTATGAACTGGACGGCGCACCCTCTGGGCGGAGCCGTGCTGGATAAAGCACTGGATAATGAAGGGCGGGTCATCGGCTATAACGGCTTGTACGTGATGGATGGCGCAGCCATTCCTGGCACTACCGGTTCTGTTAACCCATCTCTGACTATCACTGCGCTTGCAGAACGCAACATTGAACGGATTATTGCTGCTGGGGGTTAATACAGCCTAGGCTCAATCCACGGGCTGCGTTGCATAACGCAGCCTATTTCCCAAGTCTTTTCACCAATTGTTCACTGTGGCGGATCCGATCGCAGGCATGTTCAAGATCGTGTTGGATCAGCGCCATAAACAGCAAATCGGTCAGGGCAAATTGTGCGGTACTGGAAGAGATGGCAGCACTGCGGGTATTGGGTTCTTCGGCAATGGTATACAGGCAGTGATCGGCGCGTTGCTGCAGGCTATTGGGGGAGAAACTGGTCAAAGCCAGCACCTGCGCACCGGCTATCCGGGCTTCTTCTGCGGCCAGATTGATTTCACGCCGTTCGCCGCTAAATGAGATTGCCAACAGCAGATCTTCTTTACTCAATGCTTGCACGGTGGCCAACTGAACGTGCATATCCGCTTCCGCCACGGCCATCACGCCAATTTTCAGCAGCTTAAATGAAAGATCTTTCGCAACCAGCCCAGAGGCGCCAAGCCCTACCAGCACCACCCTACGGGCCGCACGCAGCATATCCAAGGCAGTATTCAGCCGTTGCTCACTGTTGATATCCAGCGTTGCGCGTAACGCTGCCTGCTTTTCAGCCAGTAATTTCTCACCCACGGTTTTCAGCGAATCGCTGCTGAGGATCTGATTATGGACGGTGATGATAGGCTCAGCCTGCGGTTGGGCCAGTGCCTCACTCAGGGCCAGCTTTAAAGCAGGGAAACCTTTATAACCCATTTTCTGAGCAAATTTGACCACGCTGGATTGGCTGACGCCTGCTAACTGGGCCAGTTTCTGTGAGCTGAGATGCCGTGCCTGCTCGGCGTTATGCAGCAGAAAATCTGCCAGTTTGCGGTCATTTTGCGCCAGTGTCGGGTACATCTGGCGAATGCGAAGAAGGGTACTCATCAGGTTGTATTCCGTAATGGGCTGTTAGTCGGCGGAAAAACCACAATTAATGATTTTTTCCTTTGAGCCAGCAGGTATTCTGCCATGCGGTAGGAAAGGATTAACGAAAAGTTTTGTAATTTCATCCTTAAAATAGCAAATAGTCCTCATTATGTTGATAAAATATTCAGATATTGATTTAATTTTATGAATTAAAAATTCAAGGTGATGAAATGAACTTAGGTGCATTAGTATCAGAAACCCGCAATCCTGCAACCATGATGCTGGATGAGATGTCCTCGCTCGAGATGATGATCTGCTTTAATAGCGAAGATCGTAAAGTCCCAGAAGCCATTGCCAAGGTGTTGCCGGAGATCGCTCAAGCGGTGGATTTAGCCGCAGCCGCTTTGCAGGCTGGCGGGCGTTTGATTTACCTGGGGGCGGGTACCAGTGGCCGATTAGGCGTGCTGGATGCCTCCGAATGCCCACCGACCTTCGGTGTACCACACGATCTGGTGATCGGTTTGATTGCGGGTGGAGCGGGGGCAATGTTTAAAGCGGTGGAGGGCGCTGAAGATGATGTTTCGTTAGGTGAAGCCGACCTGAAGGCGTTGAATCTGGAGGCGCGTGATATGGTGGTTGGTCTGGCCGCCTCGGGGCGCACGCCTTATGTCATTGGCGCATTGCAGTTTGCCCGCCAGGTGGGCTGCCCGACGGTGGCGATCTCCTGTAACCCAGACTCTCCGATTGCTAAAGAGGCTCAGGTGGCTATCTCGCCGGTGGTTGGCCCGGAAGCCTTGACCGGCTCTACCCGCATGAAATCGGGTACCGCGCAGAAACTGGTTCTGAACATGATCTCTACCGGTGCGATGGTCAAGTTGGGTAAGGTTTATCAGAACCTGATGGTGGATGTGAAAGCCACGAATGACAAGTTGGTGGATCGTGCCTGCCGCATCGTGATGGAGGCCACCGGTGCCGTTCGCAGCCAGGCGGAAGAGGCATTGGCCCAAACCGGATTTGAGGTAAAACCCGCTATCCTGATGATTCTGGCGGACGTTACGGCTGCCGAGGCGCAGCAGCGGTTGCAGCAGCATCAGGGTTATTTGCGTGCAGCATTGACGCGTTAAATCGGCCTAATCGAATTCTTGAGGAGCAGCATTTGACCGATAAACCAAGTCAGACGGCGATACCAACTCGCCGCGTGGTGTTTTTTGACCTGGATGGTACGCTGCATCAGGAAGATATGTTTGGCAGTTTCCTGCGTTTTTTGCTGCGGCACTTGCCGCTGAATTTAGCGCTGGTACTGCCGTTGTCGCCCGTAGTGGGGTTGGGCATGCTGATTGGCGGGCGCGCCGCGCGTTGGCCGGTGAGCTTGCTGTTATGGGCGATGACGTTTGGCCGCTCTGAGGCCCGGCTGAAAGCGCTGGAACAGCGGTTTGTCACTGATTTTCGTCAGAAAGTGACCGCGTTTCCGGTGGTACAGATGCGCCTGCGTCACTATCTTGACCAACAGGATGCCCAAGTATGGCTGATAACCGGTTCACCGGAGCAACTGGTGCAGCAGGTCTATCAGGATTCCACTTTTCTGCCGCGGATGCATTTGATCGGCAGCCGCACGACACGTCGTTACGGTGGTTGGGTGCTGACGGTGCGTTGCTTGGGCAGGCAGAAAGTGTTGCAACTGGAACAACGTCTCGGTTCGCCACTGAAACTGTACAGTGGTTACAGCGACAGCAAACAGGATAACCCACTGCTGTTCTTCTGCGAGCATCGTTGGCGGGTCAGTAAGCAAGGTGAGTTGCAGCAGTTGGAGTAATAAGGCTGTGCTTTTCGTGACACAGCCTTAATAAAGGCGATATCAATCAGTCATCGGTCACATCCTGCGGTTGGCGTCCCAACTGCCAGATTTTTTCTGCATAGTTACCCAGAGCCCACAGGCTTAGCCCCAGCACAACAAAGAAAAAAGCCTTTGGCATGCTGTCCCAGAAGAATTCAAAGAATCGGGTGTACAGATTAATCCCGAGGAAGGTCAAACCAAATCCGCGCAGCATGCCGTCGTCATGCTTCAGCCCGAGCCAGATAGCGGCGGCCGCAGCGATGCCAAACAGCAGGCTCCAGTGCAACAGCTCGATCTGATGCACGCTGTACCAACTGTCCAGATCGCCATAGTTACCGAAGATCGACAGGATCCACAGCGCAATAAACAGATACAGCAGCCCCATGGCCAGCGAAACTCGATCCAGCCCGCGTTGGGCCAGCGTGGGTTTCAGCAGCAGCGCCGCAGCAATCAACACCATGCCGAACGCAATAAAACGAATCGGAAAACTCATGCCCAGCCAGTAGGCTCCCCAGCCGGACAGGTAGCCAGTTTCCGCCCCAAAAGCGTTGCCAAGTGACAGCAAGGCAAACCACCATACCAACCCGGAACGGCTGAACCAGCCGATAACGCCATATAACACTGCGCCCAACATCAGCAGCACCGATACTCGCCCACTGCCGTTATCTTGCCAGACGCCCAGTTGCCACAACGCGCAGGCGGTGAGCAGAATGGCAATGAACAGAATGGCTTCATTGCTGTAACGTTTGTCGGGGTAACCGATGCGGCGGCGAAATGCCCAAAGATAGACCAAAGCGGCCAGCACGGCGGCGATCGCCATGCGCACTGGCGCATCGAAGCTGAACAGTTCGCTGAGTTGTTCCAGTAACCAACTGTCAGCGAACAGGCTGGTGATAGCGATCACCAGCGAAGCCAGCGCCGCCAGGAATGCGTAACGTGCCAGCCGGCGCCAGTCAAAAGGTTGCACCTGCATATGTTGCAGCAGTTGCTGTTGTTGTTCGGCGCTGAGCGTACCTTCGTCCACCCAGGCGCTGAGCGCTTTGCGCACCACCACGGCATTTTTCTTGCTGAGTTTCATGTTTTGCGTCCTTGAATAACACCGGTTTTTGCCAGTATATACCTGCTTAACTAGCTTGATTGGTAGCGATAGCCCATACCGTGCACTGTGCGAACCAGCACCGGATTGAGCGGATCTCGTTCAATGGTTTTGCGTAGCTTGGAAATATGCTGATCGAGCGTGCGGCTTTGCGGCAGATGATCGTATCCCCAAACGGCGTCAAACAGCATATCCCGAGTTACCACCCGGTTTTTATGTTGATACAGATAACGCAGGATATTGACCTCGCGTAGCGACAGTTCGAGACGCTGCTCCATACGGATGGCGCACAGCTCATTGGGAAAGACCGTCAGGTCGCCAAACGGGAAGCTGGCATCTTCCTCTGCATCTGGCGTTTGACGCAGGCAGCGCCGGGCGATGGTCTTGATCCTGGCACGCATTTCATGAATACCGAAGGGCTTACTGATGTAGTCGTCTGCGCCGAGTTCCAGCCCGATCACCCGATCAATCTCCTCATCTTTGGCCGACAGGAAAACGATGGGGATCTGTTGGTTGTGTTTGCGGATCTCCCTGCACACTTTATATCCATCAAGCTCCGGCATCATGATGTCGAGAATAATAAAGTCGGGTTGCTGCTGACGATACAGCGCCAGCGCCTGCGCCCCATTTTCTGCCGCGATAGGGCGGTAACCTTCATGTGCCAGCACTTCCATCAGGCCGTTGCGGATGTGGGCATCGTCTTCGGCGATCAATATTTTCATTGGCACTGCTCCTTATCGGTGATGGCCTCTGGCCCAGTGGCTAGCGGGAGTGTCAGGGTAAAGCAACTGCCGGTTGGGCCGCTGGTGACGGAGATTTCCCCTTGCAAACTGGTCGCCAGTTGCCTGGAGATGGTCAAGCCAATACCGGTGCCGGAAACACCTTCGGTAATGCTGCTTTTCACCCGATAAAACGGTTGGAAAATGGCCTTCAGCTCTTTTGCCGCGATGCCGCTACCGTAGTCGCGCACCCGGATCAGCGCATGGTTATCGCTCTGTTCGGCAATCAGTTCTACCCGTTTACCTTGTGCTGCATACTTTTCAGCGTTGCTAAGAAAGTTGCTGATAATCTGCGTCAGGCGGTCCACGTCAGTCGTAAGATGAATTTCGGCGTGGACGAGCAGCACCAGTTCCATCTGCCTGGCGCTGAAGGCGGGGATAAAAGCGTGGTAAATCTTGTTCAATAATGGGCTTAGTGCTACCGGCTGTAAGTGTACTTTGGGGGCTTTGGTAAAGCTGAGGATATTCTGGATCAAGCGTGAGAGGCGTTGGCTCTCATTGAGAATCACCTCAAGATAGCGCTGACTTGGGGAACTCGGTGAGCTCTCTTCCTGTTGCAACTCCTGCAACATCTCCGCATACAGGGAGATATTGGTCAACGGCGTCTTCAACTCGTGGGAGACTTGGCCAACAAAGTTGACCTGCTGTTGGGCAAGCCGCAACTGGCGGGTATATTCGCGGTACAGGTACAGCATGGCCAGCCCAACGAGCGCGATCAGCAGCAGGATCAGCAGACCCCCCCAGAGATAGGCGGTATAGCCATTGAGCGTTTTGGCGTAATAATCTATCTGCCAGGCGCTCAATGGATAAGGCAGGCGCTGGGAGTCTAGCGCCGCTTGCCCTTCGGGCAACTGCGCATCGCCGCTCTGATAGAGCAGGCGGCCATCATCCAGTACCCGCACTGTGTTCGGCGTATAGTCGAATGCCAGCGAGTTAATCACGTCAGACAGCAGCTTAACGTAGGAAAACTTAAAACCGATCAGTTGATTGCCGCGCTGCTGCCAGTAAATCAGCAGCGGCGCACCGAACTCACGGCTGAGGTACCAACCTGAGGTCGGCTGGGTTCGTTCATTGGTAAAGTAGTGGCTGTAAAGCAGACTCGGATCCTGCGTGATGGGGGTGATAGCCCGTACCCAGGCTTTTTCTTTCTCGGTCAGCGCCGCCTGAGCATTGGGGAACAGCAGCCGGTTTTTCTCCAGCACAAATAGCGCATCAATGCTGCTCTCTTGGGCGACTAATTCATTGAGTGCTTTACTGTCCAACGGAATATAGGTGGCGATAGAACTGAGGCGTACCGCGTTCTGATTCAGCAGGTCCATAATGAAGGTACTGACTTGGGTGGTATGGCTCTGTGCCAGACGCTGATTCTGGTAGTGACGCAACAGGGCTTCGTGGGTCAGGGTACGATAACCAAAGTAGGCGATCGCCGCGCAGATCAGCAAGGTGGTAAAGGTAAAGAGAAACAGACTTCTTGACGACTTCATAACCCATCCCATGGCGGCGCTGAGCCCGTTTACTGACTCAGCGCGGAGTTGGCCTTTACTTCTGCTGTTGTTTGACGTTGTAGTTCTGCTCTTTAAGTGCCTTACGGTAGGTGGCGGCTTCTTTACTGTCAATGTCCTCTGCCAGCTTGCGTTGCTTCTCCGTGCTCTCTCTCACCTTTTTCTCCGCAACCGGGCTGGAGAACGACAGGCCACCAAGTTTGGTCGCGTTAGATTCCAGCACTTTCTTTGCTTCATCTTTGCGGCCCGCATCGATTAGCCGGATAGCTTCGTCGTTGGCCAGCGCCGTTTTCTGAATCTCTGATTCGGCCAGCACCTCCTGCTGCACGGCATCGCTGACCTTCGCCGCAGAACGGCTATAGCTGACGGTGACCCGTTCGTTGACACGATCCTGCTGCTTACTGCTGAGATTCAGGTAGCTGACGCTGACATCGGCCAGATCTTTTTGCTGATTGTCGGTGCCCTTTTCTGGAATCACCTCCAGCAGGACGTATTTTTCCTGATTGGAATAGAGCTGATTCAGTTTGACGTTAACCACATTGCCGGAAATTTCCCCATCACGCCCAAGCAAGCGTACCGGTTTTACGCGATCGTGGGTCTTGATCTGGACGATAACGTCCTGTGCCACTACCGACATGACGTCCTGAAACTCTCTAGTAAAAGCGGTTTCCAGATCGGCCGAGTTTGCGACAAAGGCGTGGTTGCCGTCGCTGTAACCGGCGATGGCGGTCATTAAATCTTCGTTATAGTCGTCGCCCAGCCCGATGGTGGTGATGGCAATCCCTTTTTTGGCGGCGATGCGGGCCAGTTCGGCCAGTTCGCTGATGGAGGTTGGGCCGGTGTTCGCCTGGCCGTCAGAGAGCAGAATGATACGGTTTACCTGCTCGTGACTCAGGTGTTTATCCACCTGGCCAATGCCTTTGCTGACACCGGCAAACAGCGCGGTCATGCCTTGTGGGTGAATATGCTGCTGAATGCGGGCGATCAGCGCGGGTTTGTTGCTGACCTTGGTGGCGGGGATGATCACTTCGGCGCTGTTATCGTAAGCCACCACCGACAGCGTATCCGTTGGATTAAGCATATTCACCGCTAAAATCGCCGCCTCTCTGGCTTTTTCGATCCGGTCACCGCTCATCGAGGTGGAGCGGTCAATCACCAGCGCCAGGTTGATGGGGCTGCGGCGTTGGCTGTCAAGATTGAAACCGGTCAGGGATATCTTCAGATAGTTTTTATCTTCGCTGTTCACCAACATGACCGGGGCGGCGAGCTCTGACTTGATGCTGACCACGGGGGATGCCGTTTTTGCCAGCCCGAACAGCGGGAACAGAGAGAGTGTTAATAGGATTGCTGCCTGTTTTATTTTCACGATAGTGCCTCTTATGCAGGACTCTGGGAGTAGTGCAGCGATTATTCACCTTATCATGGGCTGAGTTGTCTGTTCGCTGTATAAAGTTGTCAAAATTTTGTAAAACAGCGACTTATTGCAGGGGCGAGCTTCTGTGGACACAACCCAAACGGGCTACAGACCGATTTGTTGCGGTGCTGCTGCGATAAAAGAGGGCTACTGTGTATAATGCCCGCCGCAAAAAAGCGCACGAGGATCGATGTAATGAATGAATATAATGACGAATACTGGATGCGGCAGGCGTTGAGCCTGGCCCTGCGTGCGCAGGAAGAGGGTGAAGTGCCGGTGGGGGCGCTACTGGTGCTGGATAATCAGGTGATTGGCGAAGGTTGGAACCGGCCGATTGGCCGCCACGATCCCACTGCCCATGCGGAGATCATGGCGCTGCGCCAAGGGGGCACGGTCTTGCAAAATTATCGCCTGCTGAACGCCACACTCTACGTCACGCTGGAACCCTGCGTGATGTGCGCTGGGGCGATGATCCATAGCCGCATCCGCCGCCTGGTGTACGGCGCTGCGGATGAGAAAACCGGTGCCGCCGGTTCGCTGGTGGACATCCTGCGCCATCCGGGTATGAATCATCAGGTCGAGATCGTGGCGGGCGTGTTGGCAGAAGAGTGCGCCGCGACGCTCAGCAACTTCTTCCGTTGGCGCCGTGAACAGAAAAAAGCGCTGAAGCAGGCGCTGCGTAGCGAGAAAGATCCAGAATAATCAGTAGTTCAGCGCCAGTTTTGCTTCTACCGCCGGATAACCTGGCGCCAGTTCAGTCTGTTTCATGGCTTCCTGTGCCGCCTTCTTCTCTTTTTCCTGTAGATAACCCACCAGGCTGACCTGATAGCGGCGGATATTTTCCACGTAGTTATAGGCTTCGTGACCACGGGCATAGCCATAGGTGAGTAAGGGGGAATAGCGTTTCTGGCTGAGCATCGGCAGACGCTGTTTGACATCCACCCAGCGATCGGGGTTGCCCTGCTGGCTTTTGGTCAGTTTACGGGCATCCAGCATATGACCCCAACCCATGTTATAGGCCGCCAGAGCGAACCAGATACGTTCGTCTTCCGGTACGCTGTCTGGCACTTTTGCCATCAGGCGTTGCAGATAAAGAGCGCCACCCTGAATACTCTCTTCTGGGTCAAGCCGGTCATTGACACCTAAGCCTTCTGCGGTAGCGCGTGTCAGCATCATCAGCCCGCGCACGCCGGTAGGAGAGGTGGCTTGCGGGTTCCAGTGGGATTCCTGATAGGCAATGGCGGCCAGCAACTTCCAGTCGATCTCATTGGCATGCTTTTCAAACAGTGAACGGAAGTTAGGCAGCACTGAGTCGATCGCCGACAGGAAGGTTCTGGTATCGACGTAATCGAAGCTACCCACATGACCAAGGTATTTTTCTTCGAGCCGCGCCAGCGTACCGTCTTCCACTTTCTGACTGTAAAAATCCAGCAGTGCGGCATACAGGCTGTTATCGCTGCTGCGCTTCAGGTACCAGGTCACCGGTTCTTCATCGGTCACGTCAAACGCCACCGCCAGTTGTGGGTGAATACGCTGTAGCAGAGCAATGGTGACGGAATCACCAATGGTGTAATCAAGTTTGCCGTCGGCGACCTGCTCCAGCAGTTCCTTGGAGGTGAGATCGCTCGAGGCTTCCCAACTCAGGGTGGGGTATTTATTCTGCTTGAGCTGTTTCAACGTGCTGACGTGCGCCGAGCCTGAAGCTACCGCCAGCTTGCCTTTCATATCGGCAAAGGTTTTTGGCCGCGGGGTGCCGAGCCGGTAAACCACTTGCTGGGAAACCGAGTAGTAGGCCGGGCCGGTGCTGGCGCGGCTGAGACGATCCGGGTTGTAGATCAGACCTGCGGCCAGCAGGTCGGCGTTATCATCATCCAGATCGTCAAACAGATCGTTGATATTCTGGTGCGGGATCACCACCAGTTTCACACCCAGATAGTTGGCGAAGCTTTTTGCCAGCTCATAGTCAAGGCCACTCGGCCCCTGCTTGGTGGTGAAATAGGTTAATGGCGAATTCAGCGTACTGATCCGCAGCTCTCCCCGTGATTTGATCGCTTCGAGTTGGCCACCCAAGCCACCGCGCCAAGCAATATTGGGCCACAGGGCGAGTGCCAGAAGCAAGGTGACAACACCGATTAGAATGTAATTTATTTTTATTCGTTTCAAATAGTTATCTCAAATAAATGCACGCTTTCAGTTAGCTGGAGTACGGGACTTATCATGGTTAAATCACCAGTGTTGGGGGCATTTTGCGTAACTAAACGCCAGCGTGCAACTTTATTGACACGTTATGGTAAATCGATAGCGGAAAGCGCTTTTATCAATAATAGCTACGCAAACGGTTTCGTCGGCGGCGCGGATTCTCTATAATGGCGCGCGTTTTCCCCTGTTGCGCCCAATGAAGTACTGAAGTTCAGTTGCTTCGAAGACGAGAGAACTTTGATTATGGAAATATTGCGTGGTTCGCCCGCTTTGTCGGCTTTTCGTATTACCAAACTGCTGTCCCGCTGCCAGGACGCTCAACTCCCGGTCAGTGATATCTACGCCGAATACGTCCACTTTGCCGATGTTAGCGCACCGCTAAGTGCTGAAGAACATGCCAAGCTTCAGCGGTTGCTCAAGTATGGCCCCTCTCTCGCTGAACATGCCCCGGAAGGCCGCCTGCTGCTGGTCACGCCGCGTCCAGGCACCATTTCCCCCTGGTCTTCCAAAGCCACCGACATTGCGCACAACTGTGGCCTGGCCCAGGTGATTCGCCTTGAGCGTGGCCTGGCATTTTATGTCACCGCGCCTGCGCTTGATGAAACCCAGTGGCAAACACTCGCCGCGTTGCTGCACGATCGCATGATGGAAACCGTCTTTAGCGAGTTGCAGCAGGCAGAAAAACTGTTTTCTCATCATCAACCGGCACCGTATCAAGTGGTCGACATGCTGGGCCAAGGCCGTAGCGCCCTGGAGCAGGCCAACGCGAAGCTTGGCCTGGCGCTGGCACAGGACGAGATTGACTACCTGCTGAATGCGTTTACCGGTTTGGGGCGCAACCCAACGGATATCGAGCTGTATATGTTCGCGCAGGCCAACTCCGAACATTGCCGCCACAAGATTTTCAACGCCGATTGGATCATCGACGGCGAGCAGCAGCCGAAGTCGCTGTTCAAAATGATCAAAAACACCTTCGAACAGACGCCGGACTACGTGCTTTCAGCCTATAAAGACAACGCCGCCGTGATGGAAGGTTCGCAAGTGGGCCGCTTCTTTGCTGCGCCGGAAAACGGCCTCTATGACTATCATCAGGAAGATGCGCATATCCTGATGAAAGTAGAAACTCATAACCACCCGACGGCGATCTCTCCGTGGCCGGGTGCCGCTACCGGTTCCGGTGGCGAGATCCGTGACGAAGGAGCCACCGGCCGCGGCGCGAAGCCGAAAGCTGGTCTGGTGGGTTTCTCGGTTTCCAACCTGCGTATCCCTGGTTTTGAACAGCCATGGGAGCAGGATTTTGGTAAGCCGGATCGCATCGTCACCGCGCTGGATATCATGACCGACGGCCCGTTAGGGGGCGCTGCGTTCAATAACGAATTTGGTCGCCCGGCGCTGGTGGGTTACTTCCGTACTTATGAAGAGCGCGTCAACAGCCATAACGGCGTTGAACTGCGTGGCTATCACAAACCGATTATGCTGGCGGGTGGTCTGGGTAATATCCGTGCCGATCACGTGCAGAAGGGCGAAATCACCGTGGGGGCCAAACTGGTGGTGTTGGGTGGCCCGGCGATGAATATCGGTTTAGGCGGCGGTGCAGCCTCCTCTATGGCATCTGGCCAGTCTGATGCCGATCTGGACTTTGCTTCGGTACAGCGTGACAACCCAGAAATGGAACGCCGTTGCCAGGAAGTGATCGATCGCTGCTGGCAGTTGGGCGATCACAACCCGATTCTGTTTATCCACGATGTGGGTGCCGGTGGTCTGTCGAATGCCATGCCAGAACTGGTGAGCGACGGTGGTCGCGGTGGCCGTTTTGAACTGCGTGACATCTTGAATGATGAGCCGGGTATGAGCCCGCTTGAAGTGTGGTGTAACGAATCGCAGGAGCGTTACGTGCTGGCGGTGGCTCCTGAACAGATGGCGCAGTTCGATGCCATTTGCCGCCGCGAGCGAGCGCCCTATGCGGTGATTGGTGAAGCCACAGAAGAGTTGCACCTGACGCTCAACGATCGTCACTTCGACAATCAACCGATTGATATGCCGCTGGACGTGTTGCTGGGCAAAACGCCAAAAATGACGCGCGACGTTCAGCGCCAACAGGCGCAAGGTGAAGCGCTGCAACGCGCAGAGATTACGATAGCCGAGGCGGTGAAGCGCGTTCTGCATCTGCCCGCGGTGGCGGAGAAAACCTTCCTGATCACCATTGGCGACCGCACCGTAACCGGTATGGTGGCGCGCGATCAGATGGTTGGCCCGTGGCAGATCCCGGTGGCCGACTGCGCGGTCACCACCGCCAGCCTGGATAGTTACTACGGTGAAGCTATGTCGATTGGCGAACGTGCGCCAGTGGCCCTGCTGGACTTCGCCGCCTCTGCCCGCCTGGCGGTGGGGGAAGCGCTGACCAACCTGGCGGCGACCGAAATAGGTTCGTTGAAGCGCGTGAAGCTTTCTGCCAACTGGATGGCGGCAGCGGGTCACCCTGGTGAAGATGCTGGTCTGTATGCAGCGGTAAAAGCCGTGGGTGAAGAGCTTTGCCCGGCGTTAGGCATCACCATTCCGGTGGGTAAAGATTCGATGTCGATGAAAACCCGCTGGCAGGAAGGTAATGAACAACGCGAGATGACCTCACCGCTTTCGCTGGTGATCACCGCGTTTGCCCGTGTTGAAGATGTGCGCCACACCGTGACACCGCAGCTGCGTACCGACAAAGGTGATACCGCGCTGTTGCTGATCGACTTGGGCAATGGTCACAACGCGCTGGGGGCTACGGCATTAGCACAGGTTTATCGCCAACTGGGTGACAAACCTGCCGATGTACGCAACGTTGAGCAACTGGCCGGTTTCTTTAATGCGATGCAGCAACTGGTGGCGGATCGCGCACTGCTGGCTTATCACGATCGTTCCGACGGTGGCCTGCTGGTTACGTTGGCAGAAATGGCCTTTGCTGGCCACTGCGGTGTGAATGTTGATATTCAGGCGTTGGGTGATGACGTGCTGGCGGCCTTGTTCAACGAAGAACTCGGCGCAGTTATTCAGGTTTCAACCGCGCAGTTGGCCGCCGTGCAGCAGGTGTTTGCCGAGCATGGTTTGACCGACAACGTGCACCACATCGGCAACGCGCAGAGTGGCGATCGCTTTGAGATCGCCTGCGCAGGTAAACCGGTGTATAGCGAAAGCCGCAATACGCTGCGCACCTGGTGGGCCGAAACCACCTGGCAGATGCAGCGCCTGCGTGATAACCCAGAGTGTGCCGATCAGGAACATCAGGCCAAGCAGGACGATCGCGATCCGGGTCTGAACGTTAAGCTGACCTTCGCACCGGATGAAGACATTGCTGCTCCTTACATTGCCAAGGGCGCGCGTCCGAAAGTGGCGGTGTTGCGTGAACAGGGCGTCAACTCTCACGTTGAGATGGCGGCTGCGTTCCACCGTGCCGGTTTTGACGCGGTTGATGTGCATATGAGCGATCTGCTGGCAGGGCGTCGCGATCTGCAGGAGTTCCACACGCTGGTGGCCTGCGGTGGTTTCTCTTACGGTGATGTGTTGGGTGCCGGTGAAGGCTGGGCGAAATCGATTCTGTTCAACGATCGCGTACGCGATGAGTTTGCCGAGTTCTTCCATCGGCCACAAACCTTGGCATTGGGTGTCTGCAACGGTTGCCAGATGATGTCCAACCTGCGTGAACTGATCCCAGGGGCTGAGCACTGGCCACGCTTTGTGCGTAACCTGTCGGATCGCTTTGAAGCCCGTTTCAGCCTGGTAGAAGTGGCCGCCAGTCCATCACTGTTTATGCAGGGAATGGCCGGTTCACGTATGCCGATCGCCGTTTCTCATGGCGAAGGTCATGTGGAAGTGCGCGACGTGGCACATCTGGCGGCGCTGGAACATCATGGCCTGGTGGCTCTGCGCTTTGTGGATAATGCCGGTCAGGTGACCGAGGTTTACCCGGTGAACCCGAACGGTTCGCCAAACGGCATCACCGCAGTGACCAGCAGCGATGGCCGCGCCACCGTTATGATGCCGCACCCAGAACGAGTATTCCGCACGGTCAGCAACTCCTGGCATCCGGAAGAGTGGGGGGAAGATAGCCCATGGATGCGCATGTTCCGCAACGCGCGTAAACAACTGGGCTGATTGACTCTGTTCGTTTGAGGCGTAATTGATTGGGGCGCAAAGTATTGCGCCCTTTTTATTGTCTTATATTTTAATGGGTTACGTGTAGTGTCGGTTTTCTGCGACAAACGCCATCTCGGGTGTCTCTAAAAGGAGACGTATAAGTTATTGATTTTATTGATGAGTAAATATATGGGGATAAGTTGTCGGTATTTGGCGACGGTACGATGGATTATAACTCATAAGGTGTAACCCAGATTGATAGGTCTAAATGGGTTTTAAATAAATTAATCAATAAAATCAATAAATTAATAAATAAACTTCAAGGTTGGCACGAGTAGTGCATTATATCATTCAGTTGCTCATTCAACTTGTTATGACGGCCCCGTATTTAGACGGAATTCTGCCTCATAAGCCACCGAATGATGCCAAAGAAATGGTGCCTATCGTCCAACCAAACCGATAACAGACGCGTAAGCGGCTTTATCAAGCATCGGACGACACGTTGAGTGAGGCACCGCCTTGTATCCAACTGTGATGATGTGTTCATCAATTCCGGATACTTAAGGATGCTATTCGTCCTATTCGATGCCAGCCTTGTGCTACATCACCCTGGGGACGAGGTTTAAGGGCATCCACACATCTTATTGCGATGGGGCATTTTTGCCCCAGCGTCAATATCAAAAGCGTATTCACACTGTCATCATACTGTGTTTACACCATCGTGACAGAAACTACACATGCGCCTTCTCAGTAAAACTTCCCAATCTCTTTCTCTCGTTTTTTGATTATTCTGGTGAACAGGTTTTCTCTTGCGCTAAACGGCCCTCTTTGCGTGCTAGATCGCGGATTCTCCTTCATCGGGCTTTTTTCTCCCCGTCGAGTCAGTTAGCATCAAGGCAGACTAGAGATAATGAGATGATTTCTTTGAAAAGATGGCGTTTATTCCCACGTTCGCTGCGTCAATTGGTGCTGATGGCGTTTCTATTAGTGCTGTTACCGTTGCTGGTACTGGCTTATCAGGCCTACCAAAGCCTGGATCATCTCAGTGCGCAGGCGGCAGATATCAACCGCACCACGCTGGTGGATGCCAGGCGCAGTGAAGCGATGACCAGCATGGCGCTGGAAATGGAACGCAGCTATCGCCAGTACTGCGTGCTGGTCGATCCTACGCTGGAGCGGCTCTACCAGAATCAGCGCAAACAGTATTCACAGATGCTGGATTCCCATGCGCCGATCCTGCCGGATGAGCGCTACTACCAGACACTGCGCGATCTGCTCACTCAGCTTGCCACCATTAAATGCCAGAGCAGCGGCCCCGATAAGGATTCTTCGCTGTTGCTGGAGTCGTTCTCGCGTTCTAACGCAGAAATGGTCCAGGCCACTCGTAGCGTGATCTTTTCCCGTGGTCAGCAGTTGCAACAGGCGATCGCCGAGCGCGGTCAGTTTTTCGGCTGGCAGGCGCTGTTGCTGTTTTTGGTCAGCGTGATATTGGTGGTGCTGTTTACCCGCATGATTATCGGGCCGGTCAAGGCGGTTGAGCGTATGATTAACCGTTTGGGGGAAGGGCGGCCAATCGGTATGACTGCCTCGTTCAAAGGCCCGCGTGAACTGCGATCGCTAGCGCAACGCATTATCTGGCTGAGTGAGCGCCTGGCATGGCTGGAGTCGCAGCGGCATGAGTTTTTGCGCCATATTTCTCATGAATTGAAAACGCCGCTGGCCAGCATGCGGGAAGGGACCGAACTGCTGGCGGATGAAGTAGCGGGCCCGCTGACCCCCGATCAAAAAGAGGTGGTGGCGATCCTCGATCAAAGCAGCCGCCACCTGCAACAACTGATTGAGCAATTGCTGGATTACAACCGCAAACTGGCCGATGGCCCGTCAGAACATGAGAATGTCGAGCTGGAAGAATTGGTCGATATGGTCGTCGCTGCCCACAGTTTGCCTGCCCGGGCTAAAATGATTCGCACCGAGGTGAAGCTTGATGCGGAAATCTGTTGGGCACAACCTACGCTATTAATGCGCGTACTGGATAATCTCTACTCCAATGCGGTGCACTACGGCGAGGAATCCGGTAACATTTGGATCCGCAGTCGCCAGGTTGGTCAACGGGTGCAGATTGACGTCGCTAATAGCGGTACGCCGATCCCCGAAACGGAACATACCATGATATTTGAGCCTTTTTTCCAAGGTAGTCACCAGCGAAAAGGGGCAGTAAAAGGAAGCGGGCTGGGGCTGAGCATTGCTCAGGACTGTATCCGCCGTATGCGCGGAGAACTGAAACTGGTCAACGTCGCTGACGCTGATGTCTGTTTCCGAATTGAATTGCCATTAACCGCCGAGAATGAATAAATAATGTACACATGGTCTAAACGCGCCTCTTTACCGCAGACCGAAGGTTCACCACGTGTTTCTCAACGTGCACCGCTCGGCAAGCGCCCACTCTCTTTTCTGGGCCCGATGCTTTTGGCCCCGTTTCTGCTGACCGGTTGTGTTGAACGTGCCGCCAGTACTGATTTGGCCCAGCAGCAGCAAGAGTCTATTCCAGACATTAAAGTCGTGGATTACCGCATTGCACCTTGTGAAACCCTGCTGCCGCTTGATGAAAAAGAGGTGTTGGAAAACCCTCTCTACTGGCTGCGAGTGATGGATTGTGCCGATCGCATCGGTTCCACTCAGGCCCGTGCATTGGTAAAAACCCTGCCGGGCAGCAACTGGCAAGGCGTTTTCAAACAAAGCATTCTGCTGGGTAGCGCTGAACCGACCTCGGCTGAACGCCGCCAGATCATCGATCGTCTCAATAGCTATCGTCTTGATTTTCCAAACTCATTACGCCCACTGTTGCAGCTATGGCGCCAGCAGCAGGCCTTACAGGTCTCACTGTTTGACGAGCGGGCTCGCTATCAGCATCTGCAGGAAAGCTCAGACAACCAGATAGACTTGCTGCGCCAAAACCAGGCTCATTTGCAGAACCAATTGCAGGAAACGTCACGCAAGTTGGAGAATCTGACCGATATCGAACGCCAACTCTCTTCGCGTAAGCAAATGCAGGGTGAAATCCCGGAAAACAGCGCAGCACAGCCAAAAGCGGATGCTGCCAGCAAGGGGGCGGCGACAACGCCAGTGCCGGCCAAAGCTAAAGCCAAAGAGGCTGAACCGGAACCTGCCCCTGAGGTAGAAAAAGGGACTGCTGTGCCAGTAGAACCGGAAGAAACCGACGCACCGCCACCTGTTCATAAGGAACCTTAAGCGCAATGACAGCTCGCAAACCGGCCAATCTTCTGTTGGTTGACGACGATCCCAGCCTGCTCAAGTTGCTGGGGATGCGCCTGACAAGCGAAGGTTTTCACGTTACCACCGCCGCAAGCGGTCAAGAGGCCCTACGCCTGCTGGCACGTGAAAAGATCGACTTGGTCATCAGCGATTTACGGATGGATGAAATGGACGGCATGGCGCTGTTCGCTGAAATCCAGAAGTATCAGCCGGGTATGCCGGTGATCATTCTTACCGCTCACGGTTCGATCCCGGATGCGGTTGCTGCCACCCAGCAAGGGGTATTCAGTTTCCTGACTAAGCCGGTCGATCGCGATGCACTGTACAAAGCCATCGATGATGCGCTGTCGTTGTCGATACCGGCCGGTGATGAAAGCTGGCGTGAAGACTTTGTGACCCGTAGCCCGATCATGTTGCGCTTGCTGGAGCAGGCTAAGATGGTGGCGCAGTCGGACGTCAGCGTGTTGATCAACGGCCAGAGCGGTACCGGTAAGGAAGTACTGGCGCAGGCGATTCACGGAGCCAGCCCACGGGCGAAAAAGGCCTTTATTGCCATCAACTGCGGTGCGTTGCCCGAGCAACTGCTGGAGTCCGAACTGTTTGGGCACGCCAAGGGCGCATTTACCGGTGCGGTGAGCAGTCGTGAGGGGTTGTTCCAGGCCGCAGCCGGCGGGACCCTGTTCCTGGACGAGATCGGTGATATGCCGCTTTCGCTACAGGTGAAGCTGTTGCGCGTTCTGCAAGAGCGCAAGGTGCGCCCGCTGGGCAGCAACCGCGATCTGGACATCGACGTGCGTATCATTTCAGCGACTCACCGTGATTTACCTAAGGCGATGGCGAAAAACGAGTTCCGCGAAGATCTCTACTACCGCCTGAACGTTGTCAACCTGAAGATCCCGGCGCTGAATGAGCGGGCGGAAGATATCCCGCTGCTGGCCAATCATCTGCTGCGCGAGTCGGCTCTGCGCCATAAGCCTTTTGTACGCAGCTTCTCCTCCGATGCGATGAAACGCCTGATGACCGCCAGTTGGCCGGGCAACGTGCGCCAGTTGGTGAACGTGATCGAGCAGTGCGTGGCGCTGACTACGGCTCCGGTGATCAGCGAAGCGCTGGTAGAGCAGGCCCTAGAAGGGGAAAACACCGCGTTGCCGACCTTTGTCGAGGCACGTAACCAGTTTGAATTACACTATTTACGTAAGCTGTTGCAGATCACCAAGGGTAACGTCACCCAGGCCGCGCGCATGGCGGGCCGTAACCGTACTGAGTTCTATAAATTGTTGTCGCGCCACGAACTGGACGCCAACGATTTCAAAGAATGATGTTTTCTTTCATCAACCTGCCTAGTGCAGGTTCTCAACAAACGAGCCGGAAGGGTATAAACTCCGTTTGAGGTTAATGACAAAGAGTTTTTGAGCCCGAGATACCCGGGCCTAGTGCACCGAGGAGTGCTCCGGCGGCTTACGCTGCTGCGACCCCATCGGCACGCTCTCCCTAATAACGGGCTTTGTCAGCAGTCTGAAACTCCTTTTCCTTTGTTGTGGCATGGCAGACTAGAGAGATATGAGCAGATCACTTTCCATTGCGTTGGCCCAGCTGAATTTGCTGGTGGGCGATATTGAAGGCAACACGGAACGCATATTGCAAACCGTGCAAGAGCAGCAGAAGGCGGGAGCCGATCTGGTCATGTTCACCGAACTGGCGCTGTCAGGGTATCCGCCGGAAGACCTGCTGTACCGTGACGATTTCTATCAGCGCTGTGATACCCAGTTGAGCCGCTTGCAACAGGCATCGGCCAAGGTGGCGATCCTGGTGGGGCACCCTTGGCGTGAAGACAGCAAGCTGTATAACGCCCTGTCGCTGTTTTCCGCAGGGCAGTTGCTGGCGCGTTACTTCAAACAGCAACTGCCGAACTACGGTGTGTTCGACGAAAAACGCTACTTCCATGCAGGAGATAAAAGCTGCGTGGTGGATCTGAAAGGCTATCGTCTGGGCCTGCTGATTTGTGAAGATTTGTGGTTCCCGGAACCGGTGGATGCGGCAAAAGCGGCTGGGGCGGAAATTCTGCTGTCGATCAATGCCTCACCGTATAACCGTGAAAAACCTTATATCCGTAAAACCCTGATGGCGGGCCACTGCCAGCGTACGGGCCTGCCATTGGTATATCTCAATCAGATCGGCGGGCAGGATGAGCTGATTTTTGATGGCTGCTCAAAAGTGTTTGATGCCGCAGGCAATATGACTCACCGCCTGGCGGCGTTTGCCGAACAGATCACGCAGTTAGAATTCAACGGGCTGCAAGTGGTGCCGATGACCGCTCCGGCGGCGGAACTGCCGCAGTTGGCGCAGGTGTACGAAGCGCTGGTGCTGGCGGTACGCGACTATGTGACCAAAAACGGTTTCAAAGGCGCGGTGCTGGGCCTGTCCGGCGGTATCGACTCGGCGCTGACGCTGGCGATTGCCGTTGATGCGTTGGGTAAAGACAAAGTTCAGGCGTTAATGATGCCGTTCCGCTACACGGCGGATATCAGCATTGCCGATGCTAAAGAAGAAGCCGAAATCCTCGGCATCGAGTTTGATATCGTTTCTATTGAGCCGATGTTTGATGCCTTTATGGGCCAGTTGTCACCGATGTTTGTTGGCACCGAGCGCGACACCACCGAAGAAAACCTACAGGCGCGCTGCCGTGGTGTAGTGCTGATGGCGTTGTCTAACAAACGCCGCAGCATCGTGTTAACCACGGGTAACAAAAGCGAGATGGCTGTGGGTTATGCCACGCTGTATGGTGATATGGCGGGTGGCTTTGACGTGTTAAAAGACGTACCAAAAACGCTGGTGTTTAAACTCTCTGAGTACCGTAATACCGTCTCTTATGTGATCCCGCAGCGGGTGATCGATCGTCCACCGTCTGCCGAACTGGCCCCGGATCAGCTCGATCAGGACAGCCTGCCGCCGTACGACATTCTGGATGCCATTCTGGAAGGTTATGTCGAGCGCGATAAGTCCGTCGCCGATCTGGTGGCCGAAGGTTTCGAAGAAGCCATCGTGCGCAAGGTGATCCGTTTGGTGGATATCAACGAATACAAGCGCCGTCAGGCTGCCGTTGGGCCACGCATTACCGCCCGTAGTTTTGGTAAAGACCGCCGCTACCCGATCACCTCCGGTTTTGGCCGTAAAAATTGGTAATTAAGGAATAAAGATGAAAAAGATCGACGCTATTATCAAACCGTTCAAACTGGATGACGTGCGTGAAGCGCTGGCTGAAGTCGGGATCACCGGGATGACCGTCACCGAAGTTAAAGGCTTTGGCCGTCAGAAAGGCCATACCGAGCTGTACCGTGGTGCAGAGTATATGGTCGACTTCCTGCCGAAGGTTAAAATCGAAATCGTAGTGGCTGACGATATCGTTGATACCTGTGTAGAAACCATCATGCAAACCGCACAGACCGGCAAGATCGGTGACGGTAAGATCTTTGTCTTCGACGTAGCGCGAGTGGTACGTATCCGTACCGGCGAGCAAGACGAAGAAGCTATTTAAGATGTCTAGCTACCGAGCACTTCCAGCTTGAACTTGGGCAGTGCTCGGCCTCCTCGTGTACTGCGTGTACACTCCGGGGCACTGCGCGCTGGCCGCATTCAATCTCATTCTAAAAAAGCGAACGCCATCGCGTTTTGCACACTTTCCCCGATAGCTCCTTGGCAAACACCTACACTCAAAACAACCGTTTTGACTGAGGTTTTTTTGCCATGATGACGTTACGCCAAATCCGCCATTTTATTGCCGTGGCAGAAACGGGTTCAATCTCTGCTGCCGCGCAGGCGGTGTTTGTTTCGCAATCTTCGTTAACCTTGGCGATCCAACAGTTGGAAACCGAGATTGGCGTCAGGCTGTTCGAGCGCCACGCCAAAGGGATGAACCTCACGCATCAAGGCCATCAGTTTTTGCGCCAGTCCTATCTGATCCTCGCCACGGTTGATAACGCCAAGCGCAGCCTGCAACTGGGCACCGAAAGCCTGAACGGCAAGCTGACCATCGGCGTTACCAGCCTAGTGGCGGGCTATTTTCTGGTGGAATTGCTCAAGCGTTTTAAATCAGCCTATCCCAACGTGACGATTCAAGTGGTTGAGGACGAGCGGCCCTATATCGAACACTTGCTGGTGAGCGGTGAAATAGATATCGGCGTGCTTATCCTGTCGAACATCGAAGACCGCGATGCATTGCAAACCGAAGTGCTGATGCATTCGCCGTATCGCCTATGGTTGCCGCCGCTGCATCCTTTACTGGAGCACGAAAGCATCGGTTTAGCCGATGTGGCAAAACAACCGCTGATCCAGCTCAACGTAGATGAAATGGATGTGCATGCGCAGCGCATCTGGGCACGCGCCGGATTAAAACCAGATATAGCCATGAAGACCGCTTCCACCGAAGCGGTGCGTAGCCTGGTGGCAGCTGGGATGGGGATTGCCATTCTGCCGGATATGGCTTATCGCGCCTGGTCGCTGGAGGGTAATATGATCGAAGCACGCAAGCTGCTGGATCTACTGGAGCCGTTGGATATCGGCCTGGCATGGCGGCGTGGCAGCGCGCGGCCAGAACTGGTCACGCCATTCCTCACCATTGCACGTGAGAACGGCAAGATGAATGCAGTTGGCCTGAAGTGAGCATTCGATTTAATCGAACGCTGCCTTCGGTATTTAGTATTTGTTGTCCGCAGTGCGCTCGCCTAGTCTGATAAAAACCAAATAATCACATTTGGTTAACGTTTTTGTCACAAGGCGATACGCAATGGCAGATGTGCACCTCGTTTCAGGTTTGTCCTGTCAGCAGTTTATTAACGGCCAGTCGGTGGAAGGCGAAGGCCATTCTGAGCAGATTATTAACCCTGCCAACGGCGAAACGCTGGTTTCTATCGCCGAGGCTTCGGTTACCCAGGTTAATAACGCTGTTGCTGCAGCACAGCAGGCTTTTTCCCACTGGTCACGCACCACGCCCGCTTTTCGCGCGGCTATTTTACTGCGTATCGCCGATGCCATTGAGCAGCAAGCTGAGCATTTGGCGCGGCTCGAAGCGCTCAACTGCGGTAAACCCTTCCATCAGGCGTTGAAGGACGATCTGCCCGCGGCTGTCGATGTATTCCGTTTCTTCGCCGGGGCAATACGTACTCAGCAAGGGCAACTGGCCGGCGAATATATTGCAGGCCACACCTCAATGGTCCGCCGTGATCCGGTCGGCGTGGTGGCTTCTATCGCACCCTGGAATTACCCGCTGATGATGGCCGCCTGGAAGATAGCCCCGGCGCTGGCCGCAGGCAATACCCTGGTGTTTAAACCTTCTGAACATACGCCGCTGACGATGTTGGCGCTGGTCCCTGCGTTGCAGGAGATCCTGCCGCCGGGCGTGCTGAACATTGTTTATGGCGGTGGCGAAGGAGTGGGCAGCCATCTGGTGAATCACCCGCAGGTACGGCTGGTTTCCGTTACCGGCGATATCGTCACCGGGCAGAAAATCCTGCAAGCCGCAGTGAAAAGCGTAAAACGCACTCATCTGGAATTGGGCGGTAAAGCCCCGGTGATCGTCTGTGATGATGCCGATCTGGATGAGGTGGTCAGCAGCATCCGTACCTTTGGCTATTACAACGCCGGGCAGGATTGCACCGCAGCCTGCCGGATCTATGCGCAGGCGGGTATTTACCAGAAACTGGTAGATGCCTTGGGTGAAGCGGTTGCCAGCCTGCGTTTTGCCCGCAAACGCGATGAAGACAATGAAATAGGCCCGCTGATCAGCAGCCGCCAGCGCGATCGCGTAGCCAGCTTTGTCGAACGCGCTCTCAGCCAGCCCCATATCGAACTGATTACCGGTGCAGCAGCCCATTCTGGCCCCGGTTTCTACTATCAACCCACCTTGCTGGCGGGTTGCCTGCAAACTGACGAAATCGTCCAGCGAGAAGTGTTTGGCCCGGTGGTCAGCGTAACGCGCTTCGACACGCTGGAACAGGCGGTGAGTTGGGCGAACGACTCCGAATACGGTCTGGCCTCTTCGGTCTGGACGCAGAACATCGATCGCGCGCTGCACATCGCCGCGCATTTGCAGTACGGCAGCACCTGGATCAACACCCACTTTACCCTGGCGAGCGAGATGCCCCATGGCGGCCTGAAGCGCTCCGGCTACGGTAAGGATCTCTCCAGCGATTCATTACAGGATTACAGCGTTGTCAGGCATGTGATGGCGAAATTCAAGTCCACTTTCTAGCCAGTCACATTATAAAAATCAGCCACATTCAGATACGCAACACAGGGGTAATTACTATGGGAAAAACAACCGCAGTCACCACACTTTCCGCGCTCTGTATCACCGTTGTTTGCAGCCTGGCGCAGGCCGCCGATCGGCCGCTTGGCAAAGGCGAAGGGCGGCTGGATATCATTGCCTGGCCCGGTTATATCGAACGCGGCCAGTCGGACAAAAATTACGATTGGGTAACCCAGTTCGAGAAACAAACCGGTTGTGCGGTGAACGTGAAAACTGCCGCCACCTCCGACGAGATGGTCAGCCTGATGGCCAAGGGCGGCTATGATCTGGTGACCGCCTCCGGCGATGCCTCACTGCGCCTGATCTACGGCAAGCGCGTGCAACCGATCGATCCAGCCTTGATCCCTAACTGGAAGAATATCGACCCACGCCTGCTGAACGGGCCTTGGTATACGGTGGCGGGTAAAACCTATGGCACGCCGTACCAGTGGGGGCCAAACCTGCTGATGTACAACAGCAAAACCTTCCCGACGCCGCCAGACAGCTGGGCGGTGGTATTCCAACAGCAAAATCTGCCGGATGGCAAAACCAACCAGGGGCGGGTGCAGGCCTATGATGGCCCGATCTACATCGCCGATGCGGCGTTGTACCTGAAAGCGACTCAGCCGCAACTGGGTATTACCGATCCCTACCAACTGAATGAAGATCAATATCAGGCGGCGCTCACGCTGCTGCGTAGCCAACACGCGCTGATCCACCGTTATTGGCACGACACCTCGGTGCAGATGAGCGATTTCAAAAACGAAGGGGTCGTGGCCTCTGGCGCTTGGCCGTATCAGGCCAATGCTCTGAAAGGTGAGGGCCAGCCGATTGCTACCGTTTTCCCGAAAGAGGGCGTCACCGGTTGGGCGGATACCACCATGCTGCACGCAGAGGCCAAGCATCCAAGCTGTGCCTACCAGTGGATGAACTGGTCGCTGGAGCCAAAAGTGCAGGGGGATGTTGCCGCCTGGTTCGGTTCACTGCCAGCGGTGCCAGCAGGCTGTAAAGCCAGTGCCCTGCTCGGTGATAAAGGCTGTGAAACCAACGGCTTTGGCCAGTTCGACAAGATTGCCTTCTGGAAAACACCGCAATCAGAGGGCGGCAAGTTTGTGCCCTATAGCCGTTGGACGCAGGACTATATCGCCATTATGGGCGGCAGATAAATATCAGCTTACTTATCCCGATCGCCTAACGGCTCCCTCTCCCTGCGGGAGAGGGCTGGGGTGAGGGGAAAGCAACGTGGAGCGTGCATCATGACCATTGCCGTACAGTTTATCGACGTTTCGCGCATTTTCGGCGATGTTCGTGCCGTTGACCGGGTTTCTGTCGACATTCAGGATGGAGAGTTTTTCTCCATGCTTGGGCCTTCCGGTTCGGGTAAAACCACCTGCCTGCGGCTGATCGCCGGTTTTGAGCAACTCAGCTCCGGTTCGATCCGCATTCACGGGCAAGAGGCCGCCAACCTGCCGCCGTACCAGCGCGATGTAAATACCGTATTCCAGGATTATGCGCTGTTTCCACATATGTCGGTGCTGGAGAACGTCGCCTATGGGCTGATGGTGAAAGGCGTAGCCAAGCGTGAGCGGCTGGCACGGGCGCAGCAGGCGCTGGAAAGCGTAGCGCTGGGTTTTGCTGCCGAACGCAAGCCAGCGCATCTTTCTGGTGGCCAACGTCAGCGGGTGGCATTGGCGCGAGCGCTGGTCAATCGCCCGCGCGTGTTGCTGCTGGACGAACCTTTGGGTGCGTTGGATCTGAAATTGCGTGAGCAGATGCAGGGGGAGCTGAAAAAGCTGCAACGCCAACTGGGGATCACCTTTATTTTCGTCACCCACGATCAAAGTGAAGCGCTGTCGATGTCGGATCGCGTTGCGGTATTCAACAACGGCCGCATCGAACAGGTGGACTCACCGCGTGAACTGTATATGCGGCCAAGAACGCCGTTTGTCGCCGAGTTTGTTGGCACCTCCAACGTGGTGCGTAGCGATCTGGCGCAGCGGTTATTGGGGCAGAACGCGACATTCTCGATTCGCCCGGAGCATATTCGCTTGCTGGATCACAGTGCTGCTGCGCAGGGTGAAATTCAGGTGCAGGGCACTTTGCAGGATATCCATTATCAGGGGGCAGCGACCCGTTACGAAATCGCCCTGAGCAGCGGTGAAAAGCTGCTGGTCAGCCAAGCCAATCCGCAATGGCAGGCTGCCGAACAGCAGCGCCTGATCGGCCAGCCGGTGACAGCGTGCTGGGCGCGCGAAGCGATGGTGCCGCTGCTGGAGGAGAGGTGAGATGGAGATGAGCATCGAGAATCCGGCTTCACAGGGCGGCAAAATCCGCGCGCTCTCCACCTATCTGTACCGCAAGCCGACGCTGTATCTGTTGTTGCTGCTGGTGCCGCCGTTGCTGTGGTTTGGCGCGGTGTATCTGGGATCGCTGCTGACGCTGCTATGGCAAGGGTTTTACACCTTTGATGATTTCACCATGACGGTGACGCCGGATCTAACCTTCGCCAACCTGCGTGCGCTGTTCAACCCGGCCAACTACGACATCATCGTGCGCACGCTCACCATGGCGGTGCTGGTGTCGCTGGCCAGTGCGGTACTGGCGTTCCCGATTGCTTATTACATGGCGCGCTATACCAGCGGCAAAGTAAAGGCGTTCTTTTATATCGCCGTAATGATGCCGATGTGGGCCAGCTATATCGTCAAAGCCTATGCCTGGACGCTGTTGCTGGCTAAAGACGGCGTGGCGCAGTGGTTCCTGCAACATATGGGGTTGGAGCCGCTGTTGGCGGGGATCCTGAGCATTCCCGGCGTGGGGGGCAATACGCTGTCCACTTCCGGTCTGGGGCGGTTCCTGGTGTTTGTCTATATCTGGCTGCCGTTCATGATCCTGCCGATCCAGGCTGCCTTGGAGCGTTTGCCTCCTTCGTTGTTGCATGCTTCTGCAGATCTCGGCGCACGCCCGGCGCAGACGTTCCGCTATGTGATCCTGCCGCTGGCGGTGCCGGGGATTGCCGCCGGTTCGATCTTCACCTTCTCGCTGACGCTGGGGGATTTTATCGTGCCGCAGCTGGTGGGCCCGCCGGGTTATTTTATCGGCAGCATGGTGTACGCCCAGCAAGGGGCGATCGGCAATATGCCGATGGCGGCAGCTTTTACCCTGGTGCCGATCGTGCTGATTGCCATTTATCTTTCAATTGTTAAACGCTTGGGGGCTTTCGATGCACTCTGAACGCGCGCCGTTAGGGCTGAAACTGGCCGCCTGGGGCGGCCTGATCTTCCTGCACTTCCCGCTGGCGATTATCGCCATCTACGCTTTCAACACCGAGGAAGCGGCATTCAGCTTCCCGCCGCAGGGCCTGACGCTGCGCTGGTTCAGCGTGGCCGCCGGGCGGCAGGATATTATCGATGCGGTGCTGCTTTCGGTGCAGATCGCCTGCCTGGCAACGGCCATTGCGCTGGTGCTGGGCACCTTGGCCGCTGCGGCGCTGTACCGCCGAGACTTCTTCGGTAAAGAAAGTATTTCTCTGCTGCTGCTGTTACCGATCGCTTTGCCGGGGATCGTCACCGGTATCGCGCTGCTGGCGGCTTTCAAGGCGCTGAATATCGAACCGGGGATCATGACCATTGTGATCGGTCACGCCACCTTCTGCGTGGTGATCGTGTTCAACAACGTGATTGCCCGCTTCCGCCGAACCTCGCACAGTCTGATCGAAGCCTCGATGGATCTGGGGGCCGACGGTTGGCAGACCTTCCGTTACGTGATTTTGCCTAACCTGGGCTCTGCACTGTTAGCGGGCGGCATGCTGGCGTTTGCTCTGTCATTCGACGAAATCATCGTCACGACTTTTACCGCCGGGCATGAGCGCACGCTGCCGCTGTGGCTGCTGAACCAGCTTGGTCGGCCGCGTGATGTGCCGATCACTAATGTGGTGGCGCTGTCGGTGATGGTGCTGACCATGATCCCGATTCTGGGAGCCTACTACCTGACTAAAGGTGGGGAAAGCGTCGCAGGTAGCGGCAAGTAGTTTGAACCCTTATGTCCATTTTTTTAAAGGAAAACCTTATGCAAAGCCAACTGCTGATTAACGGCCAACTGGTTGCAGGCCAAGGTGAGAAGCTGCCGGTAATTAACCCGGCGACGGGAGAGGTCATCGTGCTGGTAGCAGAAGCCAGCACACAACAGGTGGATCAGGCGGTATTGGCGGCAGATGCTGCGTTTACTGAATGGGGGCAAACCACGCCGAAAGAGCGGGCTGAACATTTGCTAAAACTGGCTGATGTGATTGACGAGCATGCAGAAACTTTTGCCAAATTAGAGTCCCTCAACTGTGGCAAACCTTATCACTGCGTGTTGAATGACGAACTGCCTGCGGTGGCCGATGTGTTCCGCTTTTTTGCCGGTGCCAGCCGTTGCCTGAGCGGATTGGCCGCCGGTGAATATCTGGCCGGGCACACCTCGATGATCCGCCGCGATCCGTTGGGCGTGGTGGCTTCGATCGCCCCTTGGAACTATCCGCTGATGATGGCGGCCTGGAAGCTTGCTCCGGCACTGGCTGCGGGAAATTGTGTGGTGATTAAGCCTTCTGAACAAACCCCTTTGACTACCTTCAAACTGGCGGAGCTGGCGGCAGGTATTTTTCCACCGGGCGTGTTGAACGTGCTGTTTGGCCGTGGGGCTAGCGTCGGTGATGTACTTACGGGCCACGATAAGGTACGCATGGTATCGCTTACCGGCTCTATCGCGACCGGGGAACATATTATTGCCCACACCGCGCCGGGCATTAAACGCACGCATATGGAACTGGGCGGCAAAGCCCCGGTGTTGGTGTTTGATGATGCCGATCTGGATCAGGTGGTGGAGGGTATTCGCACCTTTGGTTTTTACAATGCCGGGCAGGATTGCACCGCCGCCTGCCGTATCTATGCGCAAAAAGGGATTTATCCACGCCTGGTGCAAGCCTTGGGGGCGGCGGTAGCAAGCCTGAAGATCGGGCCACCGGAAGATAGCAGCACCGAACTGGGGCCGTTGATTACGGCACAGCATCTGGAACGGGTGGTTGGCTTTGTTGAGCGGGCTAAAGCCTTGCCGCATGTGCAGGTGGTGACCGGCGGTGAGAAGGTGAATGGCCCAGGGTTCTATTTCCAGCCAACACTACTGGCCGGGGCACGTCAGGAAGATGAAATCGTGCAGCGCGAAGTGTTTGGCCCGGTGGTGACGGTGACGCAGTTTGATGACGAAGCGCAGGTGTTGGCCTGGGCGAATGCGTCAAACTATGGTCTGGCTTCTTCGCTGTGGACGCGTGACGTTGGCCGCGCACACCGCCTGAGTGCACGCCTACAGTACGGCTGCACCTGGGTGAACACGCACTTTATGCTGGTCAGCGAAATGCCGCACGGTGGTCAGAAGCTGTCTGGGTATGGCAAGGATATGTCGATGTATGGGTTGGAGGATTATACCGCCATTCGCCACGTGATGTTTAAGCATTGATTCATAATGTTTTCTCTGCAAAATAACGCGGTTTTCAGGCTGATAAAAACTGAAGGATGTCATTAATGGCTATCACTCGTCGTGATTTTCTTAATGGAGTGGCGATTACCATCGCTGCCGGTTTAACGCCGATGCAAATTCTGCGTGCATCGCCGCAAACCGCCAACAAAACCCTCTATTACCCGCCAGCCTTAACCGGCTTGCGGGGCAATCATCCCGGCTCATTCGAGCGCGCTCACCAACTGGGGCGCGACGGTAAAGCGTTTGACTTTGGTTCGGTGCCGGTTGAGGAGGAGTACGACCTGGTCGTAGTCGGTGCCGGTATCAGCGGCCTGGCCGCCGCCTGTTTCTGGCAGCAGATGAAAGGCGGGCAACAGCGCATTTTGCTGATTGATAACCATGATGACTTTGGCGGGCACGCCAAGCGTAACGAATTCAGCAGCGAAAACGGCATGATCCTTGGCTACGGCGGCAGTGAGTCGTTACAGTCGCCGCGCTCCAACTTTAGCCCGGTGGCGCTGGGGCTGCTGCAAAAACTGGGTGTCAGCATCGATAATCTGGAAAAGTCATTCGATAAAACCTTCTATCCAGATCTGAATCTGAGCCGTGGTGTTTACTTCGATCGTAAAAACTTTGGCGTCGATAAGGTGGTGAGTGGCGATCCGGGCCGGGTGGTGGCGGATGATATCCCGCGCGATCGCCTCAACGGCCGTTCCTACCAAGCTTTTATCGGTGATTTCCCGCTGCCGGAAAGCGATCGACAGGCGTTGATTGCCTTACATACCATCGACAAGGACTACTTGCCGGGCATGAGCCAGGAAGAAAAGGTCGCCTGGCTGGATAAACACAGTTACAGCCAATTCCTGCGTGAGAAAGTGGGGCTGAGCGAGATGGCAATCCGCTACTTCCAACAGACCACCAATGATTTCCAGGCGGTTGGTATTGACGCCACCTCCTGTAGCGATGCGCGGATTTGTGACTTACCGGGCCTGAACGGCATGAACCTGCCGCCGCTGGATGAAGAGTCGCAGGCGGATCTCGACGATCCTTACGTGTTCCATTTCCCCGATGGCAATGCCTCGCTGGCGCGCCTGATGGTGCGCCACCTGATCCCGGCGGTTGCACCGGGCAACGACATGAACGATATCGTGATGGCGCAGTTTGATTACAGCCAGCTCGATCGTCCTGAATCGCCGGTGAAACTGCGGCTGAGCAGCACCGGGCTGCATGTGGCTAACGTGGGCGATAAGGTGGAGGTGTCTTACATTAAAGGGGTGAATATTTCCAAGGTGCGCGCCGGGCAGGTGGTGATGGCCGGTTATAATATGATGATCCCTTATCTGGTGCCGGAAATGCCCCAGGCGCAGCAGGAAGCGCTGAAGCAGAACGTGAAATCGCCGTTGGTCTACAGCAAGGTGGTGATCCGTAACTGGCAGCCGTTTATCAAGCTGGGCGTGCATGAAGTGTATTCGCCCACCGCGCCATACAGCCGCGTTAAGCTCGACTATCCGGTGAATATGGGCGGCTATCAGCATCCACGCGATCCGAATCAGCCGATTGGCCTGCATATGGTGTATGTTCCTACCTTGGCTGGCAGCGGCCTCAGCCCGCGTGAACAATCACGCAAAGGGCGAGCCTTGCTGTTGGGAACTTCCTTTGAGGTGCATGAACAGATGATCCGTGAACAATTGCAGGGCATGCTGGGCGCAGCCGGATTTGATCATCAGCGCGATATTCAGGCGATCACCGTTAACCGCTGGTCACACGGCTATTCGTATTTCCTTAATGGGATGTTCGATGATGAAGATGAATCAAAGAAAATTATTGCCACGGCACGGCAACCAATCGGCAAGATTGCGATCGCCAACTCAGACTCCGACTGGAGCCCTTATGCCAACTCGGCCATCGATCAGGCTTGGCGCGCAGTGAATGAACTGGCCTACGGCAACATTGCCGCTAAGGAGGGCGCATGAGCCTGCGTCCACTGTATCTGATGCTGCTGTTGGCCGCAGGTTCGGCGCAGGCCATGTCGGCGGGTGAATATGTTGCCAAAGCGGGTGACTGTAGTGCCTGCCACACCATGCCTGGTGGCGAAACCTTGGCGGGAGGGATGAAGTTCCCAACCCCGTTGGGGGATATCTATGCCACCAACATCACGCCGGATGCGGTGCATGGCATCGGCGCTTATAGCTTTGCAGAGTTCGACCGCGCGATGCGCCAAGGCATTGCCAAAGATGTCCATCGTTTGTATCCGGCGATGCCTTATACCTCTTACGCCAAAATGAGCGCTGAGGATATGCGTGCCCTGTATGACTATCTGATGCATGATGTTGCGGCACAGCCCGTTGCTAATCAGGAAAGCAACATCAGTTGGCCGCTCTCCATGCGTTGGCCGTTGGCGGTATGGAACAGCCTATTCCATGAGGATCAAACCTATCAACCGGATAGCAAGCAAAGCGCCGAGTGGAATCGCGGCGCTTATCTGGTGCAAGGGCTTGGCCATTGCGGCAGTTGCCACACGCCACGCGGTTGGGCGATGCAGGAAAAAGGGTTAGACAGCAAAGCGCCGGAGTTCTTAAGCGGAGCAGAACTGGACGGCTGGTATGCACCGAGCATCCGTGGGCTAAAGCAGGATGAGGTGGTCGATCTACTGAAAACCGGGCGCAGCCAGCATGCGGCGGTGGCCGGGCCGATGAGCGATGTGGTGGTTCACAGTACCCAGTATCTCAGCGATGCCGATCTGAACAGCATTGCGCAATATCTGCATAGTTTGACGGAGGCGAAGCCGAAAACGGCTAAGGTGCCGTTTGCCGCGCTTAGCACCCTGGAAGCTGGCAGGCAGACTTACGCGAACTATTGCTCAACCTGCCATGGTGACGCGGGGCGAGGCAGCGATTACGTGATTCCCGCCTTGGCAGGTAACTTGACGGTGACGGCAGAGAATCCGCTGACTGCGCTGCGAGTGGTACTGGAAGGTGCGCATACCCCAATCACCCAGCAGGGTACCACCGTGATCATGCCGGGCTATGGTTGGGCGCTGACCGATTCGGATGCAGCGGAGTTGATGAGTTACATCCGTGGCAGTTGGGGAAATCAGGCTGCGCCAGTCACGGTTGAGCAGGTGAAGGCGGCCCGTTTATTGAAAGCGCAGTAAAACAACAGGGTGCGGTTTATATCGCACCCTGACATCCTGCTTACAGCACCTTATGTGGGCCAAAGCATTCGTAGTGGATACGCTCGGCTGCCACGCCCATCGCCAGCAACTGCTGGGCAATAAACTGCATAAACGGCACCGGGCCGCAGAAGTAGTAATGCATCTGCGGATTTTCCAAGGTGGGGCGCAACGGACTGAGATCCATCAGGCCACGGCGGTGGTAATCACGCTCTGCCACATCATCTGCACCAGGTTCCCGGTACCAGACATGGCGGCTCAGGTTTGGCATACGCTCGGCGATCTCCGCTACTTCACTGGCGAAGGCATGAACCGCGCCGTTCTCTGCCGCATGCAGCCAATGAATCTCACCCTGATGCTGATTTTTGTGCAGGCTATTGAGCATGCCCAACATCGGCGTCTGGCCAACGCCTGCGGAAATCAGCGCTACCGGCGTGGTAGGCTCAACTTCCAGGAAGAAATCACCGTATGGCGGTGCGATATGAATGATGTCGCCTTCTTTGGCCTGCTGGTGCAGGAAGTTGGAAACCGTGCCCAGAGCTTCACGTTTTACCGCGATGCGGTAATATTCGCCGTTCGGCGCAGCGGTTAGTGAATACTGGCGTATTTCCTGATTTTCTAGGTTGCTGTCGTTGATATATACCGCCAGATACTGGCCCGGTTTGAAATCTGCCACCTTGCCACCGTCTACCGGTGCCAACATGAAGCTGCAAATCACTTCGCTTTCGGGCTGTTTTTTAACGATGCGGAATGCACGCAGATCGCGCCAGCCGCCGTCGCTTTTTTCACTCTCTTGATAGATCTGGCCTTCGCGCTGGATAAAAACGTTCGCCAACACGCCATAGGCTTTGCCCCAGGCGTCCAGCACTTCCTGGCCTGGGCTGAGCATTTCATCCAGCGTCGCCAGCAGATGGTTGCCGACAATCTGATACTGATCCGGCTGAATATTGAAGCTGGCATGTTTCTGCGCAATGCGCTCCACCGCAGGCAGCAACGCCGCCAGATTTTCCAGGTTGCTGGCGTAAGCGCAGATAGCATCAAACAAAGCCTGGCGTTGATCGCCATTCCGCTGATTGCTCATATTGAAAATATCTTTCAATTCAGGATGATGGGCGAACATACGATCGTAGAAATGGGCGGTCAGTTTCGGGCCGGTTGCTACAAGTAGAGGGATAGTGGATTTTACGGTGGCGATGGTTTGGCTATCCAGCATGGAAGCGTTCCTTGGGGTGATTTTAATGATGCATTTAAAATGCATCTTATTGACTTCAATTAAACTTGTAAATACCCGTGTATGTCGGCGATTCACCAAACATGAAAAAACCGCACAATCATTATGAGTAAAAGTCCGTTGCCAATAAAGGGCTATTTAGTGGCTCAAAGCCTTGCTCTGTCTAAAGCCAATCGTTTGCGTAAAAACCTCTGTCAAGACCTATCCTCGGTGGGGGGAAACAGTTTACACTGTTGCCCAGAACCCAAACGGGTAGTTATTTGGTGATTTAAGTCAGGAGATGCCGGATGTTAAAGCGTGAAATGAACATTGCTGATTATGATGCCGAACTGTGGGCAGCCATGGAGCAAGAAGTGGTGCGTCAGGAAGAGCATATTGAACTGATTGCGTCTGAGAACTACACCAGCCCGCGCGTTATGCAGGCTCAGGGTTCTCAACTGACCAACAAATACGCAGAAGGCTATCCGGGCAAGCGCTATTACGGCGGTTGCGAATACGTGGATATCGTTGAGCAATTGGCTATCGATCGTGCCAAAGCGCTGTTCGGCGCAGATTATGCCAACGTTCAGCCGCACTCCGGCTCGCAGGCGAACTTTGCGGTTTACACCGCGCTGCTGCAACCGGGCGACACCATTCTGGGGATGAACCTGGCGCACGGTGGCCACCTGACTCACGGTTCACCGGTTAACCTGTCCGGCAAACTGTATAACGTGGTGCCTTACGGTATCGACGAAAAAGGTCAGATCGACTATGACGATCTGGCAAAGCAGGCGCAGACTCACAAGCCAAAAATGATCATCGGGGGCTTCTCCGCATTCTCCGGCATTGTTGACTGGGCAAAAATGCGTGAAATCGCCGACAGCATCGGTGCTTACCTGTTTGTGGATATGGCGCACGTGGCTGGCCTGATCGCGGCCGATGTCTATCCTAACCCGGTTCCTCACGCGCATGTCGTGACCACCACGACCCATAAAACCCTGGCGGGCCCGCGTGGCGGCCTGATCCTGGCGAAGGGCGGTGATGAGGAGTTTTACAAGAAGCTGAACTCTGCCGTGTTCCCTGGTGGCCAAGGCGGCCCGCTGATGCACGTGATCGCCGGTAAAGCGGTAGCGCTGAAAGAAGCGATGGAGCCTGAGTTCAAGGTGTACCAGCAGAAAGTGGCGAGCAACGCTAAAGCGATGGTAGAAGTATTCCTGGCCCGTGGCTACAAAGTGGTTTCCGGTGGTACCCATAACCACCTGTTCCTGCTGGATCTGGTGGACAAAAACCTGACCGGTAAAGAAGCCGATGCCGCGCTGGGCCGTGCCAATATCACCGTTAACAAGAACAGTGTACCAAACGATCCTAAGAGCCCGTTTGTGACTTCCGGTATCCGTATCGGTACGCCAGCGGTAACCCGCCGCGGCTTCCAGGAAGCTGATGTGCGTGAGCTGGCTGGCTGGATTTGTGACGTGCTGGACAATATCAACGACGAAGCCACCATCGAGCGCACCAAGAAAAAAGTGCTCGATATCTGTGCGCGTCTGCCGGTTTACGCGTAATTACGCTGAGCTGCATACCAAAAAACCCGCTGTGGCGGGTTTTTTTACGCTTATTGCCAGCAAACTGTGAACTGCTTTGCACTATAACCCTTTGAGCGTGAATGAAGATTGCTACAGAGTGTGAGCTCTGTCAAAGTATCGCCCTCACCCCGGAGGGAACATGGTTCTGCAATCAACGCGTTGGCTCGCTCTCAGCTATTTCACCTATTTCTTCTCTTATGGCATTTTTCTTCCGTTCTGGAGTGTCTGGCTAAAAGGTGAGGGTATCCCACCGGAAACTATCGGCATTTTGCTGGGGGCCGGGCTGGTGGCTCGTTTCCTGGGTAGCTTGCTGATTGCACCGCGCGTCAAGGATCCTTCCCATCTCGTTACCGCATTGCGCCTGTTAGCCCTGCTGACGCTGGCATTTGCCATCGGCTTCTGTTTTGGTAACGGCTGGGCTTGGCTGATGCTGGTGATTGCCGGTTTCAACCTGTTCTTCTCACCGCTAGTACCCTTGACCGATGCGCTGGCTGCTACCTGGCAGCGGCAGATTACGATGGATTATGGCCGGGTACGCTTATGGGGATCGCTGGCCTTTGTGATCGGTTCGGCGTTAACCGGCAAGCTGGTTTCCGTCTGGGGCCATAATGCGATTTTGTACAGCTTGCTGCTCAGCCTACTGGCGATGCTGCTGGGGATGCTGCTGAAACCCAGCGTAATGCCGCAGGGAGAAGCGCGTGCCCAGAGTGAAATCACCCGATCCTGGCGTGAACTGCTCAGTGAAGGGCCGGTTTGGCGTTTTCTGCTGTGCGTCACTTTACTGCAAGGGGCACATGCCGCTTACTACGGCTTTGCTTCCATCTATTGGCAAGAGGCGGGATACTCTGCCGCCACCATTGGCTACCTGTGGTCGCTGGGTGTGGTGGCCGAGGTGATTATCTTTGCCAGCAGCAATTTCCTGTTCCGGCGCTGGAACGCGCGTAACCTGCTGCTGCTTTCGGCTGTGTGCGGCCTGCTGCGCTGGGGCTTGATGGCGTCTACCACGGAAATTACGGGTTTGCTGTTGATGCAGGTGCTGCACTGCGGCACTTTCACCGTTTGCCATCTGGCGGCGATGCGCTTTATCGCTGCACGTCGGGGGGCGGAAGTGATCCGTTTACAGGCGGTTTATTCTGGATTGGCGATGGGGGGCGGTATCGCCATTATGACCGTGCTGGCCGGTTTCCTGTTTGAGCACTTGCAGGGCGGGGTATTCTGGGTAATGGCCGCAGCGGTACTGCCTGCGTTATTTATCCGTCCGCCGGCGGTAGCTAGCAGTCGTTAAGTTTTTTCCAGCAGCGCACGGAGCACTTTGCGCTGCTGGCGTGCCAACGGCAGTTCGATATAAATCAGCGATGGATCTTCCGTTGCATAAGGGCTGATCACCAGAGTGACCCCTGGCGGCGCGCCAGAGTGCTGATAATCCGCCAGCGGCAGGTATTTGATATTGAGCGGCAACAGCGTCAGTTCACGGAGCTGATATTCCACTTCTTCTTCCAACTGCGGATTATCCAGCGTCAGCAACAGCAGCTGTTTTTCCTGCAATGCATTATCCTGCATCAGCCAAGCACCAAAGCTGATGGCGACCAGCCCGGCTTCTTCGCGTGAAAACCGAATACCGTATTCCTGTTCAAACGGTGTTAATGCTCCCTGCGTGGTACGCATCAAGCGTTGATATTTACGCACCACCTCTTCCAACAGCAGATTGTCGATGCCGATAGCAAAGCGGCAGCGTTCCACGGCCGGAGCCAGATGGGCGAACAGCTGGCTGATGAGCTCTTCCCTGCTGCTGAAGTTCATACCGGAGAGTTGTTGAAACCGTTCCACCATGCGCTCAATGGCGGCCATCAAGCGCCGATCCTCCGCCGAATCGCTGCTTTTGTAGCTGTGGTTTTTCATCATAACCAGCATCAGCACCAGAAAATCGCTCTCGCAAGTCTCCGCAGGCTGGTTGAACAACCGGCTCAGCGCTTGATGCAGTTCATGAGCGGCGGGTTGCTCCGGCTTGCACTGTAGCCACTCATGTTGGGCTCGATCGAAATCGGGGTGATGCTGGTGTTGGCGATCCCAGGCGCAATAGCAGAGATAATGCTGCAAGAGTTGCCGATCGCGTTGGTCGAAACAGCGGTTAAGCCATTGCTCACACTGGTTGATGCACAACTCCAGCGCCGGTACTTGCTGGTGATTGAGTGAGATGGCCTGCTGAAGTTGCGGGCCAAAATGCTGTTCGACAAATTCCTGGCTGCAACGCAAGGCTCGCCGCAGCCAGTGCAGCAGGCAAAGGCGCTGGTTGAGCGTACTGCCCAGAATCTGGTAGCCATCATCGGGATTACCGCCGATAGCCAGATGGTGGAAACGCTGGATTTCACTGGCAACCTCGGCTATATCTTGCCGGGCAGTGGGGAGGTCGACGCCATTGATTCGGCTGATAGTCTCCAGTTGTACCGCAGGCACCGGCGTATACAGCATCAGTAGCAGATTGCAGCGCCGTTGTTGACCGGAGAGCTCAGGCACAGAAGAAGTGTCTAGGCTCATATCACCTTCTGGAAGGTTATGTTTAAATTCTGCTTAAGCATAGCAAAAGGCATCGTGGCGGCACGGCTGTTGCCTCCGGTTTTCGTTCGGCTTATAACTTTCGTCACAGTTCTTCTGTGCTTCACGGTTGGTTGAAGCGTGGTTTATGTTACTTTATAACAATAATGAGTATGATTTGATGATGAATCTACGTGGCTTGTTGGCCGGCTTGTTGAGTTTTTTCTGCGTGGGGGCGGCTGCTCATCCACACAGTTTTATCGATATGAACACCACCTTTGTGGCGAAAGATCAGAAACTGATCGGTTTGAAAATGGTTTGGGTTATGGATGAAATTACCTCGGCAGATCTGCTGTATGACGCAGAAAACGCCAAAAGCGACTCGGAAATCTGGAAGAAACTGGCGGCAGAAGTGATGGCCAATGTGCTGGGGCTGCACTATTTCACCGATATTTATCGCGACGGCAAACCGGTGAAGTATCTGAATCTGCCAACTGAATATCATCTTTCTCGCCAGGGCCACAAAGCGGTGCTGGAATTTGTGATGCCACTGGCCGAACCGCAGGCGCTTGCCGGTAAGCCGTTTGAGATTTCTACTTACGATCCCACCTATTTTGTCGATATGGCCTACCAGGATAAAAAAGCGCTGCATCTGCCGCCAGAAATAGCGCAGCAATGCAAGTTCAGCCTGGTTACGCCGAAACCGGATTCATCATTGCAGGCTTATGCATTGTCTCTCGATAAGAATGATTCACCCGGCGAGGACATGGCGCTGGGGCAGCAGTTTGCACAGCGGGTGACGTTGCAATGTCAGTAAATCTCAGCCAGCCTGCTACGGGTAAATGCCATTGGCTATTCAGCCTGTGGCCATTGTTGCTGCTGTTTATCGCCTTGGCGGTGGGAGCACAACTGGTGTGGCATTATTGGCCGCAGTTATTAATGCAAAGCGTGCTGTGGCAAAAAGAGTTACATCAGCAAATGGCTGCGCTGTTGCAACAGGTCAAGGCTGCACCGCAACAAGCCGGGCTGGCCTTGATGCTGTTCAGCCTGAGCTACGGTGTGCTGCATGCGCTTGGGCCGGGCCACGGCAAAGTGGTGATCGCCACTTATCTGGCTACCCATCCGGCGCGGCTGAAAAGCAGTTTGCAACTGACGTTTGCCGCTTCGCTGCTGCAAGGGCTGGTGGCGATTGCTTTGGTCACGCTGGTATTAGTGGTGTTGCAGCTCTCTTCCCGTCAGCTGCATCAAAGCAGTTTTTGGCTGGAGAAGGGCAGTTTTGTTCTGGTGATGTTGCTTGGTGCATTGCTGAGCTGGCGGGCGCTGAAACGTTTATATCAGGCAGTGAAAGCCATGCGGCGAGCGCCGACGATGCGTATTAGCAGTTTGCAACCGCTGCCAGCGGATCATGTTCACAGTGCCCACTGCGGTTGTGGGCACCGGCATTTGCCCAGCGATGCCGAACTGCAAGCAGGCAGTGATTGGCGTACCCGAACGGCGATCGTGTTGGCAATGGGTATGCGCCCATGTTCCGGTGCGATTCTGGTGTTGCTGTTTTCCAAAGTGATTGGCGTGTTTACCTGGGGCGTGATTTCGGCGCTGGCGATGGCGCTGGGTACTTCGTTAACTATTTCTGCACTGGCGCTGTTGGTACATTACAGCCGTAAACTGGCGGTACGTATTAGCGGTCAACGCGCGCCAGCCGCCTGGAGCGCGCTAGCTTGGGGATCGCTGGCATTGGCCGGGGGGCTGATCCTGTTGTTTGCTGGGGTATTGCTCTACGCGAGTGCGCAACCGGAATTTGGCGGTGGCATTCGTCCTTTCGCCCGTTAGCAGGCATAAAAAAACGCTGCATGTGCAGCGTTTTTCTTGGTAGTTCAGTAAGTTGAACCTGCCATCTTAGCGCTTCAGCGCTTCACTCAGTTCTTCACGCATGGCTGAAAGCAGAGATTTCACTACGCGTGGGTTACCAGCGACAATGTTGCCAGAACTGAAGTGGTTGTGGCCGCCAACAAAGTCGGTCACCAGGCCGCCTGATTCGCGTACCAGCAGCTCACCTGCGGCAAAATCCCAAGGCTTCAGGCCGATTTCAAAGAAACCATCAACGCGGCCAGCAGCCACGTAAGCCAGATCCAGCGCAGCAGAACCGGTGCGGCGGAAGTCGGCACACTGGGTGAACAGTTTACCCAGCACGTTGATGTAGGCTGGAGCATGCTGTTTGACTTTGAACGGGAAGCCGGTAGCCAGGATGGTGCCATCCAGATCTTTGGCATTGGTGCCACGTAGGCGGTAACCGTTGAGCTGTGCGCCTTGACCACGGGTCGCGGTGAACAGTTCGTTACGCATTGGATCGTAAACTACCGCTACTTCGGTGCGGCCTTTGATGCGCACGGCGATAGAAACCGAGAAGTGTGGAAAACGTTTGATGAAGTTGGAGGTGCCATCCAGTGGATCGATCACCCATTGTACGTCCTGATCAACGCCGGCCAACTCACCACATTCTTCACCAATGATGGTGTGTTGTGGGTAAGATTTACGGATGATGTCGATGATCAGATGCTCTGCATCGCGATCGACGTTAGTGACAAAGTCGTTTGACCCTTTTTGTGTCGCTTCTACAGCGTCTGGGGTTTCGTAATTTTTGACAATCAGGTTACCGGCCTTGCGCGCAGCGCGCACGGCGATAGTCAGCATCGGATGCATGGGTATCTTCCACAGGATGTTAAAGAACAGGAAACGGCGCGAAGTGTAGCAGGTATTCGGCAAAATGCCTAATCCCCTTCATCCTTCAAGCTGCATCTTTGTTGGCATCCTTGTTCACCCCAGTCACTTACTTGTGTAAGCTCCTGGGGCTTCACTGCGTTGCCGCCTCGATGCAACTCGAATGATTTTGGGGATATAGCTGTGTTAGAATGCTACGATTTTCCGCTACGCTCAGAGTTTGTATGTTGCACAATATCCGCATTGTCCTGGTCGAAACCTCCCATACCGGTAACATGGGCTCTACTGCCCGAGCCATGAAAACCATGGGATTAACCAATCTTTACCTGGTTAATCCGTTGGTAAGGCCTGATTCACAGGCGATCGCTCTGGCGGCTGGTGCCAGCGATGTTATCGGTAATGCCACTATTGTTGATACCTTTGATGAAGCGATTGCCGGTTGTAGCCTGGTGGTGGGCACCAGTGCGCGTTCGCGTACTTTGCCCTGGCCGATGCTGGAACCTCGTGAATGTGGGGTGCGCGCAATACAGGAAGGGGAACAGGGGCCGGTTGCCTTAGTGTTTGGCCGCGAGCGCGTTGGTTTAACTAATGATGAATTGCAAAAATGTCATTATCATGTCGCCATTCCTGCCAACCCGGATTACAGCTCGTTGAATCTGGCGATGGCGGTGCAGATCCTGGCGTATGAAGTGCGCGTTGCCTATCTCGATCGCCAGCAGCAAGGTGTTCAGCCACAGGAAGAGACACCTTATCCGCTGGTGGACGATCTTGAGCGTTTTTATCAGCATCTGGAGCAAACGCTGCTGCATACCGGCTTTATCCGTGCGGCACATCCGGGGCAGGTTATGAGCCGTTTACGGCGTTTATTTACCCGGGCGCGCCCGGAAGCGCAAGAGCTGAATATTTTGCGTGGGATGCTGACGTCGATCGAAAAACAGGATAAACATCAGGGTAATTAATCGTGATGTTGTCTGGTAGCTACGGGCAATAGCATTATTTATCCGGTAGTTATAAGATGTATTTTATATGCATTGGATGGAGTAAAGCACGAAATGTGCTAATAGTTGAGTAAATTAGTAGGTTAAATAGTTGACTGCATTACTCGGGAATGTCAAACTTTCGGCCATGTTTGACCAACAGGTAACCATTTAGCTATGAGACTGACATCCAAAGGCCGTTATGCCGTAACTGCTATGCTCGACGTAGCATTGCATTCCCAGGAAGGGCCGGTACCATTGGCGGATATTTCCGAACGCCAGGGTATCTCGCTCTCTTATCTGGAACAATTATTCTCCCGTCTGCGCAAGAATGGCCTGGTGGCCAGCGTGCGTGGGCCGGGTGGTGGTTATCTGCTGGGCAAAAACGCGGGTGAGATCGCGGTAGGTGCGGTGATCTCGGCCGTCGATGAGTCGGTAGATGCCACCCGTTGCCAAGGCAAAGAAGGCTGCCAGGGCGGCGATCGTTGTCTGACCCATACCCTGTGGCGCGATCTGAGCGAGCGCATCAGCGGGTTCCTGAATAACATTACGCTGGCTGAACTGGTCAACAACCAGGAAGTGCTGGACGTGGCGGATCGTCAAAATAACGATACGCGCCGCACGGCCAATGGCCGAGCGCAAGAAACGATCAACGTTAATCTGCGCGCATAAGCAGCTGGCGATAAATTTATTCGTTTTTGGAAGTGATGTACGGAGCACAAGAGCAATGAAATTACCGATTTATCTGGACTACTCGGCAACGACTCCGGTCGATCCACGTGTCGCCGAGAGGATGATGCAGTTTTTGACCCTGGACGGTACTTTCGGCAACCCGGCTTCCCGTTCCCACCGTTTCGGGTGGCAGGCGGAAGAAGCGGTCGATATCGCCCGCAACCAGATCGCCGAACTGGTTGGCGCTGACCCGCGTGAAATCGTGTTCACTTCTGGGGCCACTGAATCAGACAACCTGGCGATTAAAGGCGCAGCCAATTTCTATCAGAAGAAAGGCAAGCACGTCATCACCAGCAAAACCGAACATAAAGCCGTGCTGGACACCTGTCGCCAGCTCGAGCGCGAAGGCTTTGAAGTCACCTACCTGGCGCCGCAGAGCAACGGGATTATCGACCTCAAAGAACTCGAAGCCGCCATGCGCGAAGACACTATTCTGGTTTCTATCATGCATGTGAATAATGAAATCGGCGTGGTGCAGGATATCGAAGCGATCGGCGAAATGTGCCGTGCACGCGGTATCATCTACCATGTGGATGCCACTCAGAGCGTGGGCAAATTACCTATCGATCTGGGCAAATTGAAAGTCGATCTGATGTCTTTCTCTGCCCACAAGATTTATGGCCCGAAAGGTATTGGTGCGATGTACGTGCGTCGTAAGCCGCGTATCCGCATCGAGGCCCAGATCCACGGTGGCGGCCATGAGCGCGGCATGCGTTCCGGTACTCTGCCGGTTCACCAGATCGTCGGTATGGGCGAAGCCTATCGCATTGCCAAAGAAGAAATGGCGAGCGAAATGGCGCGCTTGCGTATTTTGCGCGATCGTCTGTGGAACGGCGTGAAAGATATGGAAGAAGTGTATCTGAACGGCGATCTGGAGCACGGTGCTCAGAACATTCTCAACGTCAGCTTCAACTATGTTGAAGGTGAGTCGCTGATCATGGCGTTGAAAGATCTGGCGGTTTCTTCAGGTTCTGCCTGTACCTCTGCCAGCCTTGAACCTTCCTATGTACTGCGTGCATTGGGGATGAGTGATGAGTTAGCGCACAGCTCGATCCGTTTCTCCCTGGGGCGTTTCACCACGGAAGAAGAGATCGATTACACCATTTCGCTGGTGCGTAAATCCATCGGCCGTCTGCGCGACCTTTCTCCGCTGTGGGAAATGTTCAAGCAGGGTGTGGATATCAGCAGCATCGAATGGGCACATCATTAATTCTCAGGATTCAGGAGCAACATCATGGCTTATAGCGAAAAAGTAATCGATCACTACGAAAACCCACGCAACGTCGGATCCTTTGATAACGAAGATCCTACCGTTGGCAGCGGCATGGTAGGGGCACCGGCCTGTGGCGACGTGATGAAGCTGCAAATCAAGGTCAACAATGAAGGGATTATCGAAGATGCCCGCTTCAAGACCTACGGTTGCGGTTCTGCTATCGCGTCCAGCTCGTTGGTCACCGAGTGGATGAAAGGTAAGTCGCTTGATCAGGCTGAAGCGATCAAAAATACCCAGATCGCCGAAGAGCTGGAATTGCCGCCGGTTAAAATTCACTGCTCGATTCTGGCCGAAGACGCCATTAAAGCAGCAATTGCCGACTATAAAAGCAAACACAGCGCCAAGTAATTTTTTCAGTGATACCCGATAGATTTTCAGCCACTGCCAACCGCGCCGTAGAGTGAAAGATAAAGGGTATATTGAGTGTGAGGTTGTTATGTCGATTACTATGAGCGACAGCGCTGCACAGCGTGTTCAGGCGTTTTTGAATCACCGCGGCAAAGGTCTTGGTTTGCGTCTGGGAGTGCGAACTTCTGGCTGTTCCGGGATGGCGTATGTGCTCGAATTTGTTGATGAAACGAACGATGACGACATCGTTTTTGAAGACAAAGGCGTCAAGGTGATCATTGATGGCAAGAGCCTGGTCTACCTTGATGGCACGGAACTTGATTTCGTTAAAGAAGGCCTGAACGAAGGCTTCAAGTTCAACAACCCGAACGTCTCAAGCGAGTGTGGCTGCGGCGAAAGTTTTAACGTCTGACAGTCCATCGTGCTCCCCCGCAATACGCGGGGGAACCTTAACCATCACGATAACGCCCAGAGCACGCTATGGATTACTTTACTTTATTCGGGCTACCGGTTCGCTATAACGTGGACGGCAGCTTGCTTACCTCGCGCTATCAGGATTTGCAGCGCCAATTTCACCCCGATCGCCATGCTCTCCAGCCTGAACGTGAACGCCTGATGGCGTTGCAGCAGGCAGCCACTATCAATGAAGCCTATCAGTCGCTGAAGCACCCGTTAAAACGCGCGGAGTATATGTTATCTTTGCACGGTTTTGATTTGCGTAACGAGCAACACACTATGCGTGACACCGCGTTCCTGATGGAACAGTTGGAACTGCGTGAAGAGCTGGATGCCATTGAGCGCAAGCCCGATGCAGAAAGCGCGCTTGCCGCTTTTGCTGCGCGCCTGAACAATACATTTAAGCAGCGTAGTGCACAGATGGTGCAGGAACTGGATAGCCAGCAGTGGCCGCAAGCCGCGGACACCGTGCGTAAATTACGTTTTTTGGACAAACTTCAGCAGCAAGTTGAACAACTCGAAGAAAAATTGCTGGGTTTTGAGTAATACATTTTGATTGTGGAAGCCCTAACATGGCCTTATTACAAATTAGTGAACCTGGTCTCAGCGCCGCGCCACACCAGCGCCGTCTGGCTGCCGGGATCGATTTAGGCACCACCAATTCGCTGGTTGCTACCGTGCGCAGCGGGCAGGCGGAAACGCTGGCCGACGAGCAGGGGCGCGAGCTGCTGCCTTCGGTCGTGCATTATCAGGCCGAAGAACATCATGTAGGCTGGGCCGCACGCGCACAGGCAGCACAGGACCCGGCTAATACCATCAGTTCGATCAAACGCATGATGGGCCGTTCTCTGGCCGATGTGCAGCAACGCTATCCAAACTTGCCGTATCAGTTTCAGGCCAGCGATAATGGCCTGCCGATGATGATGACGGCCGCTGGCCTGGTTAACCCGGTCGGGGTGTCTGCCGATATCCTCAAGGCACTTTCTGCACGGGCCACCGCCGCATTAGAAGGCGAACTCGATGGTGTGGTGATCACCGTTCCGGCTTATTTCGACGATGCACAGCGCCAGGGCACCAAAGACGCCGCGCGTCTGGCTGGTCTGCACGTGTTGCGCCTGCTGAATGAGCCCACCGCCGCGGCGATCGCCTATGGGTTAGACTCGGGCCAGGAAGGGGTGATTGCCGTTTACGATCTGGGTGGCGGCACCTTTGATATTTCCATTCTGCGCCTCAGCCGTGGCGTGTTTGAAGTGCTGGCGACCGGCGGTGATTCCGCGCTGGGTGGCGATGATTTCGATCATCTGCTGGCCGATTGGCTGCGTGAGCAAGCTGGTGTCGCCTCACGCCACGATCACGGCGTGCAGCGCCAACTGCTGGATGCGGCGATCGCTACCAAAATCGCCCTGAGTGATGCGTCAAGCACCCAGGTTGAGGTTGCTGGCTGGCAAGGCGAAGTGACCCGTGAACAATTCGAATCACTGATCGCTGCCTTGGTAAAACGCACCCTGCTGGCCTGCCGCCGTACGCTGAAAGATGCTGCCGTCAGTGCCGACGAGGTGCTGGAAGTGGTGATGGTTGGCGGTTCTACCCGCGTGCCGCTGGTGCGTGAGCAGGTGGGCGAGTTTTTTGGCCGCACGCCGCTGACCTCCATCGATCCCGATAAAGTGGTGGCCATCGGCGCTGCGATCCAAGCGGACATTCTGGTAGGTAACAAGCCGGACAGCGAAATGCTGCTGCTGGATGTGATCCCACTGTCGCTCGGCCTGGAAACCATGGGCGGCCTGGTGGAAAAAGTGATCCCGCGTAACACCACCATTCCTGTGGCGCGTGCGCAAGAGTTCACCACCTTCAAAGACGGCCAGAATGCGATGATGATCCACGTGCTGCAAGGGGAACGCGAACTGGTGCCAGATTGCCGCTCTTTAGCACGTTTCACGCTGCGTGGTTTGCCGCCGTTGCCTGCGGGCGGGGCGCATATTCGTGTCACCTTCCAGGTAGATGCCGATGGCCTGCTGAGCGTGACGGCGATGGAAAAATCCACCGGCGTTGAGGCCTCTATTCAGGTGAAGCCCTCTTATGGGCTTTCTGATGCCGAAATTGCCAACATGATCAAAGACTCCATGGCTAACGCACAAGGCGATATCGGCGCGCGCATGCTGGCTGAACAGCGGGTTGATGCTTCACGCGTGCTGGAAAGCCTGCAAGGGGCTTTGGCGAGCGATGCCGCACTGCTGAGCGATGAAGAAAGTCAGGCAATCAATACTGCGGTAGAAAACCTACAGCAGACGATGCAGGGCACCGATCCTGCGGCGATCGAAGCCGCCATAAAAGCAGTTGATGCAACAACCCAAGATTTTGCCGCGCGCCGCATGGATGCCTCCATTCGCCGCGCGCTGGCTGGCCATTCTGTGGATGAGGTTTAACCATGCCAAAAATTGTTTTTCTGCCCCATCAAGATTTATGCCCAGAGGGAGCAGTGCTGGAAGCGAAAAAAGGGGAAACCATCCTCGACGTCGCGCTGCGTAACGGAATTGAAATCGAACACGCCTGCGAGAAATCCTGTGCCTGTACCACCTGCCACTGCATCGTGCGTGAAGGGTTTGATTCGCTGGACGAAAGCAGCGAGCTGGAAGATGACATGCTGGACAAAGCCTGGGGGCTGGAACCTGAAAGTCGCCTGAGTTGCCAGGCGCGGGTCACCGATGAAGATCTGGTGGTCGAGATGCCGCGCTATACCGTTAACCACGCGCGCGAACATTAATTTATCCTTTGGTTTACAGTCTATACCCAAAATAATTCGAGTTGCTTATAGGCGGCAAACGAATGACAAGTCGGTCAGAGGCCGACTTGAACAGCGCTTGCGCTGACCCGCAGGGTGAGACTCATTTATGAGGCTCATAATCCCTGGGAGCATAGTGAACTATGTGACCAGGGTGAAAGAGTGCAGCCAACACCCAAGCAACTTGAAGTATGAAGGGTATATTGAGTATTAATTACTGCTGGAGATAATCATGGGACTAAAGTGGACCGACAGCCGCGAAATCGGCGAAGCCCTGTACGATCAATTCCCGGATACCGATCCGAAAACCGTGCGTTTTACCGATATGCACCAATGGATCTGCGATCTGGAAGAATTCGATGATGACCCACAGGCTTCCAACGAAAAAATACTGGAAGCGATCCTGCTGGTCTGGTTAGATGAAGCGGAATAAATAGTGTAACGGGCTGCCATTGGCGGCCCGTTTATATTGTATCCAATACGATTAATAAAAGAATAATCCGCACTGGAGTAAGTCTATGACAACTGAAATCATGCAGATCACGCTGTCCCACGACGCCGCCGATGCGCGCTGGGGTGAAAAAGCACTGCTGAGTACCAACAACGACGGCATGACTATCCATCTGACCGGTCATGGCAAACTGGGCGCGATCCAGCGTGCCGCGCGCAAGATTGACGGCCAGGGCATCAAAAAAGTGAAACTGGCCGGTGAGGGCTGGGGCCTGGAACAAAGCTGGGCCTTCTGGCAAGGATTCCGTGGGCCAAAAGGCCAACGCAGCGTTGAATGGGCTGAATTGCCAGCAGCAGAGCGTAACGAACTGGATCAACGCCTGAAGATCGTCGACTGGGTGCGTGACACCATCAATCTGCCAGCAGAAGAACTCGGGCCAGAGCAACTGGCGACTCGCGCGGTCGATCTGATGTGTGACGTTGGCGGTGCTGCGGTCAACTACCGCATCACCAAGGGCGAAGATCTGCGCGAACAAAACTATGCCGGTATCCACACCGTTGGCCGCGGTTCCGATCGTTCGCCGGTGCTGCTGGCGCTGGATTTCAACCCAACCGGCAATCCAGATGCTCCTGTGTTTGCCTGCCTGGTAGGCAAAGGCATTACTTTTGACTCCGGTGGTTACAGCCTGAAGCAAAGCGCATTTATGGATTCGATGAAATCCGATATGGGTGGTGCGGCGACGATCACCGGTGCGCTGGCGCTGGCGGCGGCTCGTGGCCTGAAACAGCGTGTGAAACTGTTCCTGTGTTGCGCAGATAATATGGTTAGCGGCAACGCGTTCAAGCTGGGTGATATCATCCGCTACCGCAATGGCAAAACCGTTGAAGTGATGAATACCGATGCCGAAGGGCGGCTGGTGCTGGCCGATGGTCTGATCGATGCCAGTGCGCAGAACCCAGAACTGATTATCGATTGCGCTACCTTGACCGGTGCGGCAAAAACGGCGCTGGGTAATGATTATCACGCCCTGTTCAGTTTTGATGACGCTTTGGCGCAAGAACTGTTAGCCAGCGCTGACGATGAACATGAACCCTTCTGGCGCCTGCCGCTGGCAGAATTCCACCGCAGCCAGTTGCCATCGAACTTTGCTGAACTGAATAACGTAGCCGGTGCGGCGCATAGCGCGGGGGCCAGTACCGCAGCTGCCTTCCTGTCACACTTCGTGAAGAACTACCAGAAAGGTTGGTTGCATATCGATTGCTCCGCCACCTACCGCAAAGGTGCTGTCGAGCAGTGGTCTGCCGGTGCCACCGGCCTGGGCGTGCGCACGCTGGCTAATCTGTTGCTGAGTAAAGCCAAATAATTGCCTGGTTTTAAAATGACGTTTTCCCTAAGGGTTCAGCATGCTGAACCCTTAATACATTGGAGTAAGCAATGAGTTCCCACCACCATGATGACGATGCCGTTCCGGGCGAAAATGAACTTGAGCGCCTTCTGAAACTGGCGGTATCGGAACCGGCACATCGCCCGGCATTTTTCCGCGTGTTGCTGGATTCGACGGTTTACATTCTGGGCGACAGCGAGCAGGTGCAACAGCAAGGTGACATCACGCTGAATGCCGAGACCCCGGTGAATATTCTGCATTGGGAAAAGCAGGATGGCAGCAGCGTTGTACCGTTCTTCTCCTCGCTGGCAACGCTGCAAAAAGCGGTGGAAGATGAACAACCCTTTATCGCTATGCCAGCACGCGTGCTGTTTGAAATCACTCAGGGCGCTGAGCTGTTCCTCAACCCGAAAGCGGAATACGGTAAAGAGTTTTTCCCGGATGAGATCGCCATGCTGTTAGCCACCGGCGGGGTCGTGAAACCGGCGGAACACTACGTCGATAAAGACAGCCAAATCCTGCTGGGCCAGCCTGAAACCTATCCTTCGGCGATGGTGGATGCGTTAACTACATTGTTTAGCCAACGTAAACCGGTACGCCGAGCGTTTCTGGCGCTGATGCACGATCGGGCGGTGGATGAGAAACCCAATCTGTTGATCGGCCTGGAGGTGGATGGCGAACCGGCTGAGATTGATGACCTGATCAATGAAGCGGGCAGCGTTGCCAGCGCCACCGCCCCGAATGACGATCCGGTCGATTTTTGCCTGGTGTCTGAAAAGGAGCGTGGCGTCAGCCACTATCTGATTACCCATACGCAGCCATTCTATCAGCGCCGCTGGGGCAGTTGGTTGCGTAATCTCATTCCTTCGACGGATACAACGCAATAAGCATCCCCTTGGGGAGATCGTTGGCCGAGGTAAGAAGCTCCGTCACAGAACATAGGGAATTGAGAGGTTTTTTTTAATGAAATGTTGATTTTCCCGTAGGCAAGCGTTAACGGCACACATATAATCTGCGCCACTTGAGAAGGCCGGCACTCCAATTTTGTCCGGCCTGTTTTGGATCATACAGAGGCCACCATGACCGTAGAACGTACCTTTTCCATCATTAAACCAAACGCAGTAGCTAACAATGACATCGGCGCAATCTATGCTCGTTTCGAGCGCGCGGGTTTCAAAATCATCGCTTCCAAAATGCTGCGCCTGACTCGCGAACAAGCCGAAGGCTTCTACGCTGAGCACAAAGGCCGTCCTTTCTTCGACGGTCTGGTTGAGTTCATGACTTCTGGCCCGATCGTGGTTCAGGTGCTGGAAGCAGAAAATGCCGTACAGCGTAACCGTGACATCATGGGCGCAACCAACCCAGACAACGCGCTGGCGGGTACCCTGCGTGCCGATTATGCCGACAGCTTCACCGCTAACGCGGTGCACGGTTCTGACGCAGTAGAATCTGCCCAGCGTGAAATCGCCTACTTCTTCAACGAAAGCGAAATCTGCCCACGTTAATGGCGGCTGTTTTCCTGCTGAAGCAGGCTATTTACCGGTAGATACAATAAAAATGCCGCGAAAGCCGTTCAAGCGTGGAAACCTGCTACCAAAATTTGTACAATGCCGCGCCCCAGGTAAGCCACTTATCTGGGGCGTGTTTTTAGCGCCTCTCTTTGCGGCCTGAATGACACACTTACTTTCCATTCTTTCGAGCCATAACGTGTAACAACGAGGCCAAGAGATCATTATGTTAGAACCCATCGCGTCTGAAAATAATTCATTAACTGATTCTGCCGTTCAAACGGAACAACCGGCTGCGGCCAAAATTAACCTGCTGGATTTGAACCGTCAGCAAATGCGCGAGTTTTTCGCCAATATGGGGGAGAAACCGTTCCGTGCCGATCAGGTAATGAAGTGGATGTACCACTACTGCTGTGACGATTTCGAGCAGATGACCGACATCAACAAGGTTCTGCGCAACAAGTTGCACAGCGTCGCTGAAATTCGTGCGCCGGAAGTAGCGGAAGAGCAGCGTTCGACTGATGGCACTATCAAGTGGGCCATCAGAGTCGGCGATCAGCAGGTTGAGACCGTGTATATCCCGGACGGCGATCGCGCCACGTTGTGCGTTTCTTCACAGGTGGGTTGCGCGCTGGAGTGCAAATTCTGTTCGACCGCGCAGCAGGGCTTCAACCGCAACCTGCGCGTGTCGGAAATCATTGGCCAGGTATGGCGTGCGGCCAAAATCCTCGGCGCGATGAAAGTCACCGGCCAGCGCCCAATCACCAACGTGGTGATGATGGGGATGGGAGAGCCGTTGCTCAACCTGAACAACGTGGTTCCTGCGATGGAAATCATGTTGGATGACTTTGGTTTTGGCCTGTCAAAACGCCGTGTGACTCTATCTACTTCTGGTGTAGTTCCTGCATTGGATAAACTCGGTGACATGATCGACGTAGCGCTGGCGATCTCGCTGCATGCACCGAACGACAAGATCCGCGATGAGATCGTACCGATCAACCGTAAATACAATATCGAAACCTTCCTGGCTGCGGTGCGTCGTTACCTGGATAAATCCAACGCCAATCAGGGGCGCGTCACCGTTGAGTACGTGATGTTGGATCACATCAACGACAGCACCGACGATGCGCATCAGTTGGCGGAACTGCTGAAAGATACGCCTTGCAAGATCAACCTGATCCCGTGGAACCCGTTCCCAGGCGCGCCTTATGGCCGCAGTTCCAACAGCCGCGTAGACCGTTTCTCCAAGGTGTTGATGGAATACGGCTTTACGACTATTGTTCGTAAAACCCGCGGCGACGACATAGATGCTGCCTGTGGGCAGTTGGCGGGTGAAGTGATCGATCGTACTAAGCGTACCCTGAAAAAGAGAATGGCCGGGGAACCTATCAACGTACGGGCGGTCTGACCCTTATAGCATGATTTTTTTGTTATCTAACAGCCTGTTATGTGAGCAGCAATCCTTCAGGCGATCGGGTAACATCAGATAAGGAATGAGTGCAAGCATGAAGCTGAAACTGTGGGGTGTGTTATTGGCAGCCGGTTTGCTGGCGGGCTGCTCAAGTTCGGTGCCGGATAAAAGTGAACCGGCGGCGGGTCAAACGCGTTTGCAACTGGGTCTGGAATATCTTAATCAAGGTGATATGCAGGCCGCGAAACAGAATCTGGAAAAAGCAGCAGACGCCGCCCCACAGGATTATCGTACCCAACTGGGTATGGCACTCTACCTTCAACGGATCGGTGATAACGCCGCTGCTGAACAGCGTTATCAGCAAGCGCTCAAACTTGCGCCTGCCAATGGCACCGTTCTGAATAATTACGGTGCGTTTCTCTGTAGTTTAGGGCAGTATGTACCGGCCCAACAGCAGTTTAGCGCTGCGGCACTGGCGCAAGATTACGGCCAGGTTGCCGACAGTCTGGAAAATGCAGGTTACTGTTTCCTCAAAGCCGGGCAAAACGACGAGGCACGCAAGTTATTGTCGCGTGCGCTGAAGATTGATCCGGACAAGGGCGCTCCACTGTTAGTGGAGGCAGAAAAGCAATTTGGAGAAGGGAAACGCGCGCAGTCGCAACTTTTATTGGATAGTTATCAACATGTTCTGCCGGCCAGTGCCGACAGCTTATGGTTACAGATTCGTTTCGCCGCGTTAGCAGGCCGTCAGGATAGCGTTCAACGTTATGGCAAGCAGTTAGCGCGAAGTTTTCCACAATCCAAACAGTACCAGCAGTTCTTAGCTAATGAATACTGAAGACTCCCAAGATAAAACCGTATCTATGACGACAGGCCAACGTTTGCGTCAGGCCCGTGAACAGCTCGGGCTGAGTCAACAGGCCGTTGCAGAGCGCCTGTGTCTCAAAATGTCTACCGTGCGCGAGATCGAAAGTGACACGCTTTCTGCCGATCTGGCTTCGACCTTCGTGCGCGGTTATATCCGTTCCTACGCCAAGCTAGTACATGTACCAGAAGATGAACTGTTGCCGATGTTGGCAAAACAGGCACCTGCCAGAGTGGCCAAAGTGGCTCAGATGCAGAGCTTTTCACTGGGCAAACGCCGTAAAAAGCGTGATGGCTGGTTGATGAGCTTTACCTGGTTGATCGTGTTTGTGGTCGTTGGCCTGACCGGTGCCTGGTGGTGGCAAAACCACAAGGCGCAGCAGGAAGAGATTGCGACCATGGCTGACCAATCGTCTGCCCAGCTTTCCCAGCATAATAATGATGGTGAACCGGTTCCCTTTAACGATGGTGCTGCTTCTACGGTTGATAACGGAACTGTGCCAGAAAATAGCACAGTTCCGGTAACCAATAATGCGGCAGTTGCTCCAGCTCCTGAGCAGACCCCGGCCGCTACAGTGGCACAAACGGCTCCGCAGCTTGTTGTAGCGCCAAGTCAGGCGACTATCCCTACAGCCACTCCGGTGGCTCCTGTTACGCAGGCTCAGTTACCGACCGGTGAAGCTGCCGTTGGTGCACCTGTTGAAGAGACTAACGGATTGGTGATGGATTTCTCCGCCGACTGCTGGTTGCAGGTGACGGATGCCACGGGCAAAAGCTTGTTCAGCGGTATCCAGAAAGGGGGAACCCGATTGAACCTGGCTGGGACCGCGCCGTATAAACTGACCATTGGCGCACCGGCCGCAGTACAGATTCAATATCAAGGTAAGCCGGTCGATTTAAGCCGGTTTGTTAAGTCAAACCGTGTTGCTCGTCTGACCGTTGCCGCGCAGTAATTGCGCGGCCATTGTCGTTACGTCAGAGCAACAATGGAGAGTAAGTGATGCATAACCAAGCACCCATTAACCGCCGCAAATCAACACGTATTTACGTCGGCAAGGTGCCTATTGGCGATGGCGCACCGATTGCCGTGCAGTCGATGACCAACACGCGCACCACCGATGTTGCAGCAACGGTGAATCAAATCAAAGCGTTGGAGCGTGTCGGTGTCGACATCGTCCGCGTTTCCGTTCCTACCATGGACGCCGCTGAAGCATTCCGGCTGATCAAGCAGCAGGTTAACGTGCCGCTGGTGGCCGATATTCATTTCGATTACCGCATCGCGTTGCAGGTTGCCGAATACGGCGTTGACTGCCTGCGCATCAACCCTGGCAACATTGGTAACGAATCCCGTATCCGCTCGGTGGTTGACTGCGCGCGCGACAAAAATATCCCCATCCGCATTGGTGTTAACGGCGGTTCGCTGGAAAAAGACATTCAGGAAAAGTACGGCGAACCTACGCCGGAAGCACTGCTGGAATCGGCCATGCGCCACGTCGATATCCTCGATCGTCTGAACTTTGATCAGTTTAAGGTGAGCGTAAAGGCGTCTGACGTCTTCCTGGCGGTGCAATCTTATCGTTTGTTAGCCTCCCGTATTGACCAACCGTTGCATCTGGGCATTACCGAAGCCGGTGGCGCACGCAGCGGTTCCGTGAAGTCGGCGATTGGCTTGGGCATGCTGCTGTCGGAAGGCATTGGCGATACCTTGCGTATCTCGCTGGCCGCCGATCCGATAGAAGAAGTGAAAGTCGGTTTTGATATCCTGAAGTCGCTGCGCATCCGCGCGCGCGGTATCAATTTTATCGCTTGCCCAACCTGTTCACGTCAGGAGTTTGACGTGATTGGCACCGTCAACGCGCTGGAACAGCGCCTGGAAGATATCATCACGCCGATGGATGTTTCCATTATTGGTTGCGTGGTGAACGGGCCGGGGGAAGCGCTGGTGTCTACCTTAGGCGTGACCGGTGGGCATAATAAGAGCGGTTTTTATGAAGACGGCGTGCGTCAGAAAGAGCGTTTTGACAACGAGCAGATGATTGACCAACTGGAAGCGAAGATTCGCGCCAAAGCGGCGATGCTGGATCAATCCAAGCGCATTGCAGTCAACTTGCTGGAAAAGTAAGCAATGAAGTCGGTGTGGCGGGCATTTAGGCCCGCTTTTTGATGAGCCCTGTGGGCTTAAAAGCGTATCCACGTTGAACCGTGGGTGGCAAAGTCCCTATAATCGGGTTCATTTTTATATAAAACGGACAGAGAACTCACGTGGCAAAAAACATTCAAGCCATTCGCGGCATGAACGATTACCTGCCGGAAGACACGGCATTATGGCAGCGAATTGAAGGCACTCTTAAACAGGTGCTGAGCGGCTACGGTTATAGCGAAATCCGGTTGCCGATTGTAGAGCAGACCCCGTTATTTAAACGCGCCATTGGTGAAGTGACCGATGTCGTAGAAAAAGAGATGTATACCTTTGACGATCGCAACGGTGAAAGCCTGACGCTGCGCCCGGAAGGGACGGCTGGCTGCGTGCGCGCCGGTATCGAACATGGTCTGCTGTACAATCAAGAGCAGCGTCTGTGGTACATCGGCCCGATGTTCCGCTATGAGCGTCCACAAAAAGGCCGTTATCGCCAGTTTCATCAGTTAGGTGCCGAAGTCTTTGGCCTGCAAGGGCCGGATATTGATGCCGAGCTCATCCTGCTTAGCGCCCGCTGGTGGAGAGCCTTGGGTATTGCCGAGCACGTCCAACTGGAACTGAACTCAATTGGTTCGTTAGAAGCGCGTGCCAATTACCGTGATGCGCTGGTCGCCTTCCTGGAACAGCATCAGGAAAAGCTGGACGAAGACTGCAAACGCCGCATGTACAGCAACCCGCTGCGCGTATTGGACTCCAAAAATCCCGAAGTGCAGGCCCTGCTGAACGATGCGCCGCGCCTTTCTGAGCATCTGGATGAAGAATCCAGAGAGCACTTCAATGGCTTATGTGAACTTTTGACGCTGGCAGGTATCCCATATACCGTCAACGAACGTCTGGTTCGTGGTCTGGATTATTATAACCGCACGGTCTTTGAGTGGGTGACCACCAGTCTCGGCGCGCAGGGCACCGTGTGTGCCGGTGGCCGTTACGACGGCCTGGTTGAGCAACTGGGCGGGCGTGCTACTCCTGCCGTGGGTTTTGCCATGGGGTTGGAGCGTCTGGTGTTGCTGGTTCAGGCCGTCAATCCAGACTTCAAAGCTCCGGCTACCATTGATGTTTATGTTATCTCTTCCGGTGCAGGCGCGCAGAGTGCCGCGATGCAACTGGCAGAAAGTGTGCGTGATGCAGCACCGCAGATTAAATTAATGACCAACTATGGTGGCGGTAACTTTAAGAGGCAGATCACCCGGGCAGACAAATGGGGCGCTCGTATTGCCCTGATCCTAGGCGAAAATGAAGTTGCGGCACAGCAGGTGGTGGTTAAAGACCTGCGCAGTGGTGAACAAGAAACGCTGGCGCAAAGCGAAGTCGCAACGCGTCTGGCCTTGATGTTAGGTTAAGGAGAAGGACACCGTGGAAGTCTATACCACTGAAAACGAACAACTTGATGCCGTGCGTAATTTCTTTATCGAAAACGGTAAAGCATTAGCCGTGGGCGTTGTGCTCGGTATTGGTGCCCTGTTGGGTTGGCGCTATTGGCAGAGCCACCAAAACGCCAACATGATGGCGGCTTCGGATGCTTATCAACAGGCCAGCGAACAGCTTGCAGCCGGAAAAGCGGATGATGTGGCTGTGGCTGAAAAATTTATCCAAGCCAACAGCAATAACTACGGCGTACTGGCAGCGTTGCAGTTGGCTAAGCACTTTGTTGAACAAAACGATTTCGCGAAAGCAGAACAGCAACTGGTGATGGCGCAGAGCCAGGCCAAAGATGAAAGCCTGCTGGCGATGATTAACCTGCGTCTGGCGCGTGTTCAGTTGCAGGAGAAAAAGCTGGATGAAGCGCTGAAAACGCTGGATGGCGTGAAGGGCGACGGTTGGTTGGCCATGGTGCAAGACGTACGCGGTGACGTACTGTTGGCCAAAGGCGATACCAAAGGTGCCCGTGATGCTTACAGTAAAGGCATCGAATCTAATGCTTCTCAGGCGCTTGCAGGGTTGATGCGCATGAAATTGAATAACTTGTCCAGCTAAGGGGAATTCCCATGCAATTGCGTAAAACACTCTTGGTCGGGCTGGTTTCCGTTGCCTTGCTGAGTGGTTGCTCGCTGTTTAGCAGCGAAGAAGACGTGGTTACCATGTCGCCGCTGCCAACAGTTGAAAATCAATTCACGCCAAATAAAGTGTGGAGCACGTCGGTCGGTGATGGAGTCGGTGAATACTATTCCCACCTGCGCCCGGCGTTCCAGGACGGCACCGTATATGCGGCCGATCGCCGTGGCACCGTGAAAGCGATGGATCTGCTGGAAGGTAAAGAGAAGTGGGCGGTTGATCTTTCAGAAAAAACCCGTTTCTTCTCCAGTAACCAACCTGCGCTGCTGTCTGGCGGCCTGACGGTTTCTGGCTCTAACGTGTACGTTGGCAGCGAGAAGGCGATCGTTTATGCGCTGAATACCTCAGACGGTAAAGTGACCTGGCAGACCAAAGTGGCGGGTGAGGCCATTTCCCGTCCGGTTGTTGCCGACGGCATGGTGCTGATCCATACCACTAACGGCCAGTTGCAGGCATTGAATGAGTCTGATGGTGCGATCAAGTGGACGGTAAACCTGGATATTCCTTCGTTGTCACTGCGTGGTGAATCTGCGCCTGCTGTCGCGTTTGGTGCAGCGATCGTCGGTGGTGATAACGGCCGCGTCAGCGCCGTGCTGATGCAGCAGGGTCAGTTGATCTGGCAACAGCGTGTTACCCAACCGAGCGGTGCGACCGAAATCGATCGCCTGAACGATGTGGATACCACCCCGGTGATTGTTGATAACGTGGTGTACGCATTGGGTTACAATGGTAACCTGACGGCGCTGGATCTGCGTTCTGGCCAGATCGTGTGGAAGCGTGAGATGGGCTCAGTGAACGATTTCATCGTTGACGCTGGCCGTATCTACCTGGTTGATCAGGACGATCGTGTTGTGGCAATGAATACCGATGGTGGTGCCAGCCTGTGGCGCCAAAGCGATCTACTGCACCGCGGTTTGACTGCACCTGCATTGTATAATGGCTATCTGGTGGTTGGGGATGCCGAAGGTTACCTGCACTGGATCAACACGACCGATGGCCGTTTTGTGGCTCAGCAGAAAGTGGATAGTTCCGGCTTCCTGTCTGCACCGATTGTGGCTGGCGATAAGCTGCTGATCCAGGCGCGTGGCGGTAAAGTTTACGCTTTCACCCGCTAACGTACCGGTTTGTCTACCCGACAAATTTCAAGTTGCGGCTAGCTGGTAAGCGAGTATTACCAACAGCACCGCAGCTTGAAAGAGTAAGGGGATAACGGCTCCTGATGTTCAGGGGCCGTTTCGTGTTTTTAAAACGACGCTGTCGCTGTGTATTGCGCTGCGTGGTTACGCATTGATTATTAAGTAATGAGGCTTCAACCATGATACCTGTCGTCGCGCTGGTCGGGCGCCCGAATGTGGGTAAATCCACCTTGTTTAACCGTTTAACACAGACGCGCGATGCGCTGGTGGCGGATTTCCCCGGGCTAACGCGAGACCGTAAGTATGGTCGTGCTGAAGTTGAGGGCAACGAATTTATTATCGTCGATACCGGGGGTATTGACGGCACGGAAGACGGTGTAGAAACCCGTATGGCGGGCCAATCGCTGCTGGCGATTGAAGAAGCGGACATTGTTCTGTTTATGGTGGATGCCCGTGCCGGGTTGATGCCTGCCGATCAGGGCATTGCCCAGCATCTGCGCAGCCGTCAGAAGGCCACTTTCCTGGTAGCCAACAAAACCGACGGTATGGATCCTGATACCGCCACCGCCGATTTCTATTCGCTGGGGCTGGGCGAAGTGTATGCGATCGCCGCTTCCCACGGGCGCGGTGTCGCACAGCTGATCGAACACGTGCTGGTGCCGTTCCTGCCGGAAAAACCAGAAGAAGCAGATCTGACCGAAGAAGAGGCTAACGCCGCTTATTGGGCGGCGCAAGACGATGAAATGGCGCAAGACGGCGAAGGCGAAGAGCCGGAAGATGACTTCAACCCGCAGGACTTGCCGATCAAACTGGCGATCGTTGGCCGCCCTAACGTGGGTAAGTCAACACTGACTAACCGCATCCTCGGCGAGGAACGCGTGGTGGTGTATGACATGCCGGGCACCACCCGTGACAGCATTTATATTCCGATGGTACGTGATGAGCGCGAATATGTGCTGATTGATACCGCCGGGGTGCGTAAGCGTGGCAAAGTCACCGAGACGGTAGAGAAATTCTCGGTAATCAAGACGTTGCAGGCAATTGAAGATGCTAACGTGGTGCTGCTGGTGATCGACGCCCGTGAAGGCATTTCCGATCAGGATCTCTCGTTGCTAGGCTTTATCCTCAATAGTGGGCGCTCACTGGTGATTGCGGTCAACAAGTGGGATGGCATGAGCGAGGAAGATCGTGAGCACGTGAAAGAGATGCTCGATCTGCGCCTGGGCTTCGTCGATTTCGCCCGCGTGCACTTTATCTCTGCGCTGCACGGCAGCGGCGTTGGCAACCTGTTCGAATCGGTACTGGAAGCTTACGACTGTTCAACGCGCCGCGTGAATACCTCGATGCTCACCAAGATCATGCAGATGGCCGCCGATGACCATCAGCCGCCGTTGGTGCGTGGCCGCCGTGTGAAGCTGAAATATGCTCATGCTGGTGGTTATAACCCGCCAATCGTGGTGATCCACGGTAACCAAGTGGCCGATCTGTCGGATTCGTACAAGCGTTATCTGATGAACTATTTCCGTCGTTCACTGAACGTGATGGGTACGCCGATCCGCATTCAGTTCAAAGAAGGGGACAACCCGTTTGCTGGCAAACGCAATACCTTGACCCCGAATCAGATGCGTAAGCGTAAGCGCTTGATGAGCCATCTGAAGAAATCGAAATAACAGCAACAGGGCGTGGTATTGATACCGCGCCCTATTTTTATCTGCCTGAAAACGTTTTATTATCCCGGTATTATTGCCATCCTGCACGTCTAGTGGTAACCAATCCCTTCCCTCGGGGAGAGGGCTAGGGTGAGGGGATTAGGCATGGTATGCGTAAGTAAACGATGTTAGCCCCGACTGGCCTCTGCGAAGGAACATCATGTCCTGGGAAACCTGGAGTTTTGCATTCAACGTCACCGTCCCGAATCTGCTGATGATGCTGCTGGGTATTCTGCTGCGTCACACACGGCTGATGGACGATCGTTTTATCGACGGTGCCAGCAAGCTGGTGTTCAACCTGGCTCTGCCCTGCCTGTTGTTTTTCAGCATTGCCACCAATCATCCACAACTGCGGGATAACTTTCCGCTGGTGATTTATGGCGCGTTGGGCACTCTGGTTACCTTCTTATTGCTGGAGGTCGCGGCTAAGTGGTTGGTGAAAGAACCCCGCGAACGCGGCGTGTTTGTGCAAGGCGGCTTCCGTGCCAACACGGCGATCGTTGGCCTGGCCTATGCGATGACCGCCTATGGTGATGAAGGCGTGGCTATCGCCTCGCTGTATCTGACCGTCACGGTGATCCTGTTTAATGTGCTGTCGGTGATTACCCTGACGCGCAGCTTGCAGGGCGGAGAGGGCAAGAAGATCAAGCACCTGTCCTTGCTGCGCAGCATCGTCACCAATCCACTGATTATTGGTTTGCTGAGTGGCTTGGCCTATGCGCAAACCGGGCTGGGGATACCGCAGGTGTTCAAACAGACCGGCAGTTATATCTCCGGGCTTTCGCTGCCGTTGGCACTGCTGTGTACCGGTGCCAGCCTCGATTTACGGGCTATGTTCCGTTCTTCCAACGTCGCCGCGCTAGCGTCATCCGCTAAGCTGTTTTTGGTGCCGATGCTGATGACGTTGGGGGGATGGTTATTTGGTTTCCACGGTGCGGCGCTGGGGATTATCTTCCTGTTCTCGGCGACGCCGACGGCGTCGGGCAGTTACGTAATGACCCGCGCGATGGGCGGCAATGCCACGCTGGCTGCCAATATTATTGCCATCACCACCGTAGGCTCATTTTTTACCACCGCGTTGGGGATTTATCTCCTGCGCTCGTGGGGCGTGATTTAACCTGGAGGAAAGATGGACGCATCCTGCCCTAACTGTACTCAGCCGATGAGCTGGGTGAATGGTCACTATCACTGTGATACCTGTAACAGTGATTACCGGCAGCTTGCCGCGTGCCCCGACTGTGGGCAGCCATTGCAGGAGTTGAAAGCCTGCGGCGCGGTAGATTATCTGTGCCAACACGGCCACGGGCTGATTTCTAAAAAACGCGTCAAGTTCAGCTATCAGCCGCTTTAACAGCACCAGGCTTATACATCATACAGACGGTGATCGTGAGTGCTTACCGCCGGTGTCACCTTATTGGGGCTGAGGCGCTTAACCGAAGCCCGCACCACCAACCGCCCGCACAGCAGCATATTGCACGGTGGCGCATCCGGCCGCAGCATACGGCGCTGTAATAACCCAATGGCTTCCATCCCCAATTCATCGCGCGGTACGTGCACCGAGGTGAGTGGCACATCGTGAATTTCCGCCAGATTAAAACCGTCGGTGCTCATCACCGAAATGTCCCCTGGCACGCTAAGTTGCAATTTCTTCAGGGCGTTTACTGCTCCGACGGCCATATAGTCGCCGCCGATCAGGATGGCGCTTGGCAAGCGCGCACGATCGTCAATGCTGTTGATAAAGGTGGTGAGTGCCTGCTCGGCCTCTTGGCTGCCAAAACCGGAGGTGGTGATCAGGTGCTGACCATCATCGAAGGGAATATTATGCCGCACATAGGCTTGTCGGATGCCGGCCAGACGCAGCTCCATAGTGTTACGGCGCAGGCATTGCAGGTTGAGGATGCGGCTATGGCCTTGCTGGAACAGATAGTTGGCAGAGTGTTCACCAATTAATTGATGATCGGGTGAAACGCTGTCCAGCCGCATCTGGCGATCCGTGCAGTTTATCAGCACGCAGGGTTTATTCAGATCGGCCGCCAGCGTATGGATATGCTCATCATCAATGCCGATAATCAGCGCCGCTTCGGTTTGCGGATCGCTCATCTTTTCCATAAACAGTGCGCTGTCACTGTGGATTTCTTCCAGCCCGCAGTAACGGATCCGTACTTCATGCTGTGCCAGTGCGGCGGTGATCCCCTGAATCACCTTGTAATAGAAAATATCGGTACGCACGTCGAAGGCGCGCTGTGGCGCAAACACCATCACATTGTTCAGCATCAGCCTACCGCTGGAAAGGCCCTGCAGAATGCCGTTCTGCTGTGCACACTCCAACACCCGTTGTCGTGCGGCTTGGCTGGTATTGGCTTTCCCTGCCAACACGCGGGAAACGGTACTGATGGAAAGGCCGGTTTGGCGGGCAATTTCCTGTATTCTCAGCTTTCCGTTCATTCTGTGATCTCCTTCAAATTCGCCCGTGAGAATATTTTCACAGTATTTTCTGGCTTATCAGCGGCTTCCGGCTGCCATTATGGCGATATTTTAACTTGCTGATGAAAATTTTTGCAAAAAACGTCATTTCGATCCCTCGCTTCACTGGTTAGTCTGCTTTGGCACACCAATTTTATCGATTTATCAGGCCAATTTATTGGGCTGGATTACAAGTAAAACAAATTAAATCATAGGGTTGTCAAAACAGTGACGTGGTATTTGTGAACGTTATCACAAGAGTTCGCTGTTAACACCTTCGATAGCAAAATGTGCTCTACCAAAAAGGTGCATCGTCACCACGGAGATTCGAGATGAGCGTAGAAATCGAACAAACTGTCGCGCGTAGCAGCGCCCGTAAATTTAAATCGTTACGCTGGTGGATGCTGGCGCTATTCCTGCTGGGGGTGACGGTTAACTACATTACCCGTAACTCACTGGGGATTCTGGCACCGGAACTGAAAACCAGCCTCAATATGACCACCGAACAATATTCCTGGGTGGTGGCCTCGTTCCAGTTGGCTTATACCGTATTCCAGCCGATCTGCGGCTGGTTGATTGACGTTATCGGCCTGAAGATGGGCTTTCTGATCTGCGCCAGTATCTGGGCGGTGGTTTGTATGATGCACGCCGGGGCTGGCACTTGGCTGCAACTGGCGATCCTGCGTTTCTTTATGGGGGGAGCGGAAGCTGCCGCCACACCGGCTAACGCCAAAGCGATTTCCGACTGGTTCCCGAAAAAGGAACGGCCGATTGCCGCAGGTTGGGCGGGCGTCGGGTTTTCCATCGGTGCGATGCTGGCCCCGCCGATCATCGTCATTGCGCACGTTTCCTTTGGCTGGCAGGGGGCATTCTTGTTCTCTGGCGCATTGGCGCTGGTGTGGGTGGTCCTGTGGTGGGTGTTTTACCATTCGCCTAAAGAGCACCCGAATCTGAGCCAGAAAGAATTTGATCTGATCCACGAGGATAACGAACCGGTGCTGCCAAAGCTGCCGTTCTTCAAATCGTTGGCGATCCTGTGCAGAAACAAAAAATTCTACGGTATCGCCATCCCGGCGTTTCTGGCTGAGCCTGCCTGGGCGGTATTCAGTTTTTGGGTTCCACTTTATTTGGCTACCGAGCGCGGTATGGACCTCAAGCAGATCGCCATGTTTGCCTGGCTGCCGTTCCTGGCGGCGGATATCGGTAGCGTTGCCAGTGGCTATCTCACCACGCTGTATCGCAAATGGTTTGGTTGTTCACGGGTGAACTCGGTGGTGGCAAGTTCGGTCACCGGGGCTTTTATGATGGTATCGCTGGCGTTTGTGGCGATCACTAAAGATCCCTATATCGCCATTGCTTTGATCTCCGTTGGCGGCTTTGGTCATCAGGTGATCTCCTGCATGTTGAGCGCGCTGGTGGTGGAATCGTTCGATAAAAACCAGATGGCGACGGTTAACGGCATGCGCGGCTCCAGCGCCTGGATCGCCAGCTTCCTGTTTACGCTGCTGATCGGTGCGGTTTCCGACACCGTTGGCTTCAACCCGCTGTTCGTCGCCATGGGCTTCTTCGATTTGATCGGCGCTATGTTCCTGATTGGCCTGATCGCTGAACGCGGTAAGAAACCTTCACCTACTGTTTAAGCTGGATATCTATGAAAACGTTAAAGAATTGGACATTGGCGGGGCAATACGCCGATCACATTGAGTTGCTGGTGGATGAGCGGCACCTGTTCTGCCTTTACGTCCTGGAAAACTCGCTGTTCCGCGTGCTGATCAAACGTAATGGCGAGCTGGCGTTGAACCGCACCTGGAGTATTGCCCCGGAAGGGGATGTTCCGTGGGAAGGGCGGGATCGCCTCAGCGTGGCGGGTTTCTGTCTGCCCGGTTACCAATTGCAGCGCCATGGTGAAAGTTTGACGTTAGCCACCCCGCAACTGCGCGTGACGGTGCATCAACCGCTGTGGCTGGAGTGGGAATATTGTAATGCAGAGGGTGAATGGCAGCCGTTGGCGGCGGATCGCCCCACCAGTGCTTATCTGCTCAACGTGCACGGCGACGGGGTGGCTCATTATCAGCGCCGCTTTGCCAGCGAGTGTTACTATGGCTTAGGGGAAAAGGCTGGCGATCTGGAGCGTAGCGGCCGCCGTTTTGAGATGCGTAATCTGGATGCGATGGGTTATAACGCTGCCAGCACCGATCCGCTCTACAAACATATTCCATTTACCATCACGCGCCGTGCAGACGTCAGCTTCGGGGTGTTTTACGACAACTTGAGCAGTTGCTGGTTGGATCTCGGCAATGAGATCGACAACTACCATTTGGCTTACCGCCGCTATCAGGCCGAGGCGGGGGATCTGGATTACTACCTGTTCCTCGGCCCGAAAGTGCTGGATGTGACCAAGGCGTTTGTGCGCCTGACCGGTAAAACGCATTTCGGGCCGAAGTGGAGCCTGGGCTACAGCGGTTCCACCATGCATTACACCGATGCACCGGATGCGCAGCAGCAGTTGCAGCAGTTTATCCAACTGTGCAAGCAACACGATATTCCCTGTGATTCGTTCCAGCTCTCTTCCGGTTACACCTCGATTGGCAACAAACGTTACGTGTTCAACTGGAACTATGACAAGGTGCCGCAGCCAGAACAGCTCAGTAAAGCTTTCCACGATGCCGGGCTGAAGCTGGCGGCGAATATCAAGCCTTGCCTGTTGCAGGATCACCCGCAGTATCAGCAGGTGGCAGAGCAGGGGCTGTTTATCCGTGATTCGGAAAGCAACAGCCCGGAACGCTCGAGTTTCTGGGACGATGAAGGTTCTCACCTCGATTTCACCAACCCGGCCACGGTGCGCTGGTGGCAGCAGGGCGTTACCGAGCAACTGCTGGTCAAGGGCATCGATGCTACCTGGAATGACAACAACGAATATGAAGTCTGGGACGGCGAAGCGCGCTGCCACGGCTTTGGTCAGCAGATTGCCATCAAGCATATCCGCCCGGTGATGCCGTTGCTGATGATGCGCGCCTCGCTGGAGGCACAGCAGCGTTTTGCGCCACATTTGCGCCCTTACCTGATCTCCCGCTCCGGCTGTGCTGGCATGCAGCGCTATGTGCAAACCTGGAGCGGTGATAACCGCACCAATTGGCAGACTCTGCGTTACAACACGCGGATGGGATTGGGCATGAGCCTGTCGGGGCTGTTCAACGTCGGGCATGACGTCGGCGGTTTTTCCGGTGATAAACCGGATGCCGAGCTGTTTGTGCGCTGGGTGCAAAACGGTGTGATGCATCCACGCTTTACCATCCATTCATGGAACGACGACGCAACCGTCAATGAACCCTGGATGTATCCAGCCGCCACGTCGATGATCCGTGAGGCAATCAATCTGCGTTATCGCCTGATGCCTTACTTCTACACCTTGCTATGGCTGGCGAGTACCGATGATGAGCCGATGCTGCGGCCAACGTTCCTCGATCACGAGCATGATGAACGTACCTGGCGGGAAACCGATGATTTCCTGATTGGCCGCGATCTGCTGGTAGCTAGCGTGGTAGAGCAGGGGCAGCGTCAGCGTGAGGTTTATCTGCCAGACAACGGCGATGGCTGGTACTGCTTCTACAGCGGCCAGTGGTACAGCGGTGGCCAAACTATCGTACTGGATGCACCCTTGGAGCGCCTGCCGCTGCTGGTGCGCGCCGGTGCTGCGTTGCCATTGTCGCAGCGTTTGGGCCATGTGGACATTGCCGCAGACGATCGCCGCGAATTGCAGCTATTCCCCACCAAGGGCTGCGGGCGCTCTGCTGGGATGTTGTTTGAAGACGATGGTGAAAGCTACGGCTGGCAGCAGGATAATGCGCTGTGGTTGCTCTGGCAGGCGGTGAGTGACAATGCACGTATTGAGCTGACCATCACCACCGAGGGGCACTTTAAACCAGCCTGGCAAACGTTGGATATCACGCTGCCCGCTGGTGAAACCCGTGAGCTGTGGGTAAATGGGGTGCGTTGCAATAGCTATGCGTTGAGTTAAATGGCAATGTTTTGAGTAGGTGACTCTCTCTCCTGCGGTAGAGAGAGTACTATTCCGCCGCACGTTTCTTGCGCGGCTTCTTTGCTACGGTGATGGTTTTCACTTCGCTGTCCACCCAGCCATCTTGCAGGCGAGTTTTCAGCATTTCCCCGACGTGCGCCTGCTTGGTGGTTTTCAACAGTTCGCCATGCGGCGTTTGTGTCACGCTATAGCCGCGCGCCAAGGTAGCTAATGGGCTAACGGCTTCCAACTGGCTGCAAGCCACGCCAAAACGCTGACGATAGCCATTGAGCTGACGTTCCAGCCCTTGTTGCAAGCGGTATTCTTGCTGTTGCAGGCGCTGCTGCAAACGGTGGATTCGGCCCATTGGCTGAACTTGGCCCAAACGCTGCTGAACGCGTTCACTGCGGCGTGAGGAGAGGCGCAATTGCTGCTGCATACCCTCTTCCAGGCGGCGCTGTAGCTTGAATAACAGCGTTTGCTGCCGTGCCAGACGAAGATGTGGGTGCTGTTGTTGCAGGCGGTGATTGATGCGGGTGAACTGCTGTTGCCGCTGTGCCAGATAATAGTCCATCGCCATTTCCAGCCGTTGCTGCTGCGACTGCAACTGACGCAACAGCTCAAGCTGGTTGCGGCTGATCAGCTCGGCGGCGGCTGAAGGCGTCGGCGCGCGCAGGTCAGCGACAAAGTCGGCGATGGTAACGTCGGTTTCATGGCCGACGGCGCTGACGATCGGAATATGGCTGGCGAAGATTGCTCGCGCCACGCGTTCATCGTTAAAGCTCCACAAGTCTTCCAGCGAACCCCCGCCACGGCCGACGATCAGCACATCACACTCATCACGGCGGTTAGCGGTTTCGATGGCGCGGACGATCTGCAACGGCGCTTCTGCGCCTTGCACAGAAGTAGGATAAATCACGATCGGCAGGGAAGGATCGCGCCGTTGTAGTACTTGCAGAATATCATGCAGCGCCGCGCCGCTGGCGGAAGTGATCACACCGACGCATTTGGCAGGGCTAGGGAGCGGTTGCTTGAACTGCTGATCGAACAGCCCTTCATCTGCCAGGCGCTGTTTCAACTGTTCGAACTGCTGCTGCAACAGGCCGTCACCGGCGGGTTGCATGCTTTCGGCTATCAACTGATAGTCGCCACGCGGTTCATACAGCGTGATGCTGGCGCGTACCAACACCTGCTGGCCATTTTGCGGGCGGAAGGTGGTACGGCGGTTGCTGTTGCGGAACATCGCACAACGCACCTGCGCACGGTCATCTTTCAGCGTGAAATACCAGTGGCCGGAAGAGGGTTGGGAGAAGTTGGAGATCTCGGCAGAGAGCCAAATCTGCCCCATTTCCATTTCCAACAGCTGTCGAACCGTCTGATTCAGGCGGCTTACGGTAAAAATGGACGGTGAAGTAGGTAGCGACATGTGACCCAGATCAAATTTCAAAACAAGCACTTAATTGGTCGATACTACAGCGCCGGAACAAGTAATCAAGAGTTTTTGTGAGAAAGTGCTGGAGGCAATCGATTACGCCCTGTAGAATGCCACGGCAATATTTTATCCTTTCCGCATCCACCTTGGTGAGATATTGCCCATGCTACGTATCGCTAAAGAAGCTCTAACGTTTGACGACGTTCTCCTGGTTCCAGCCCACTCCACAGTTCTGCCTAATACCGCAGATCTTGGCACCCAACTGACCAAATCTATCCGCCTGAATATCCCTATGCTGTCCGCAGCCATGGATACCGTAACCGAATCCGGCCTGGCCATTGCGCTGGCGCAGGAAGGCGGCTTGGGCTTCATTCACAAAAATATGTCTATCGAGCGCCAGGCGGAAGAAGTCCGCCGCGTGAAAAAACATGAAAGCGGCGTGGTCACGGACCCACAAACCGTCACGCCTTGCACCACGCTGGCAGAAGTGAAAGAACTGACCGCCCGTAACGGCTTTGCCGGTTACCCGGTGGTTGCCGAAGACAACGAACTGGTGGGGATCATAACCGGTCGTGACGTGCGGTTTGTCACCGATCTGAACCAGCCAGTCACTGCGGTGATGACGCCGAAAGAGCGTTTGGTTACCGTCAAGGAAGGCGAAGCGCGTGAAGTTGTGTTGCAAAAAATGCACGAAAAGCGCGTTGAGAAAGCGCTGGTGGTGGATGATAGTTTCCACCTGATCGGCATGATCACGGTAAAAGATTTCCAGAAAGCTGAACGTAAACCTAACGCCTGTAAAGACGAACACGGTCGCCTGCGCGTTGGTGCAGCGGTAGGTGCCGGTGCCGGTAACGAAGAGCGCGTTGATGCGCTGGTGGCGGCCGGTGTTGACGTGTTGCTGATCGACTCCTCGCACGGCCATTCCGAAGGTGTATTACAGCGCATCCGTGAAACCCGTGCCAAATACCCGGATCTGCAAATCCTTGGCGGCAACGTGGCGACCGCATCTGGCGCCAAAGCCTTGATGGAAGCCGGTGTCAGTGCAGTGAAAGTAGGTATCGGCCCAGGTTCTATCTGCACCACCCGTATCGTAACCGGCGTTGGCGTACCGCAAATCACCGCGATTGCCGATGCGGTAGAAGCGCTGGAAGGCACCGGGATCCCGGTGATTGCCGACGGTGGCATCCGCTTCTCGGGTGATATCGCCAAAGCGATTGCTGCTGGTGCATCCTGCGTAATGGTGGGTTCGATGCTGGCAGGAACGGAAGAGTCTCCGGGCGAAATCGAGCTGTATCAGGGCCGTTCGTTCAAATCTTATCGTGGCATGGGCTCCTTGGGCGCGATGTCTAAAGGCTCTTCAGACCGTTACTTCCAGACCGATAACGCCGCTGATAAACTGGTGCCTGAAGGTATTGAAGGCCGCGTGGCGTACAAAGGCATGCTGAAAGCCATCGTGCACCAGCAGATGGGCGGCCTGCGCTCCTGCATGGGCTTGACCGGCTGTGGCACGATCGATGAACTGCGTACCAAGGCTGAATTTGTGCGTATCAGCAGTGCCGGTATTCAAGAAAGCCACGTGCATGACGTGACCATTACCAAAGAGTCACCAAACTACCGTATGGGCTAATGTTTTGTTCTCTCTTTAGAGAGAGGAGCGGGTGAGGGGAAATCCCTCACCCTAAATACATTTTTTTGCATTTTTTCTTTGTTGCTGGAATTTGCCTCACATGTCAAAAAATATTCATAAGCATCGCATCCTCATTCTGGACTTCGGTTCGCAATATACCCAGCTGGTTGCCCGCCGCGTGCGTGAGATCGGCGTTTACTGCGAACTGTGGGCCTGGGACGTGAGCGAAGAGCAGATCCGCGAATTCAACCCAAGCGGCATTATTCTTTCCGGTGGCCCGGAAAGCACCACCGAGCACAACAGCCCGCGTGCGCCAGAATACGTCTTCACCGCCGGTGTACCGGTGTTGGGCGTGTGCTATGGCATGCAGACCATGGCGATGCAGTTGGGTGGCCATGTTCAAGGCTCCAACGAGCGTGAGTTCGGCTATGCGCAGGTAGAAATCACCACCAAAAGCGCGCTGGTGCGCGACATTGAAGACGCCGTCAGCCCGGCGGGCAAACCGCTGCTGGATGTGTGGATGAGCCACGGTGACAAAGTGACCGCCATCCCGGCTGATTTCGTCACCGTAGCCAGCACCGATACCTGCCCGTTCGCCATTATGGCCAACGAAGAAAAACGCTTCTATGGCGTACAGTTCCACCCGGAAGTGACGCATACTCGCCAGGGCCAGCGCATGCTGGAGCGCTTCGTGTTGGACATTTGTGGCTGTGAAGCCCTGTGGACGCCAGCCACCATCATCGAAGATGCCATTGAGCGGCTGCGTGAGCAGATAGGTGAAGATCACGTGATCCTCGGCCTGTCCGGCGGCGTGGATTCTTCCGTTACCGCGATGCTGTTGCACCGCGCGATCGGCAAACGCCTGACCTGCGTGTTTGTCGACAACGGCCTGCTGCGCCTGAACGAAGCCGATCAGGTGCTGGAAATGTTCGGCGATCACTTCGGCCTGAACATTGTGCACGTTGCGGCAGAGAACCGCTTCCTGAGCGCGCTGGCGGGTGTGGATGAGCCAGAAGCCAAACGTAAAATCATCGGTCGCGTATTTGTCGAAGTGTTCGATGAAGAGGCCTGCAAGCAGAGCGAAGTGAAATGGCTGGCGCAGGGTACTATCTACCCGGACGTGATCGAATCCGCCGCTTCTGCTACCGGTAAAGCGCACGTGATTAAATCGCATCACAACGTCGGTGGCCTGCCGAAAGAGATGAAGCTGGGCTTGGTTGAGCCGCTGAAAGAGCTGTTCAAAGACGAAGTGCGCAAGATCGGTCTGGAACTGGGCCTGCCGTACGACATGCTGTATCGCCACCCGTTCCCAGGGCCAGGTTTGGGCGTGCGCGTGCTGGGCGAAGTGAAGAAAGAGTACTGCGACCTGCTGCGCCGCGCCGATGCGATCTTCATCGAAGAGCTGCACAAAGCGGACCTGTACAACAAGGTCAGCCAAGCGTTCACCGTGTTCCTGCCAGTGCGTTCAGTCGGCGTGATGGGCGATGGCCGTAAATATGATTGGGTGGTTTCACTGCGTGCGGTAGAAACCATCGACTTTATGACTGCGCACTGGGCGCACCTGCCGTATGAGTTCCTCGGCCGCGTGTCCAACCGTATCATCAACGAAGTGAACGGCATTTCCCGTGTGGTTTATGATATCAGCGGTAAGCCACCGGCGACGATTGAGTGGGAATAAGTTTTTAGCATCTTCTGAAGGCCATTAACGTCTTAAAAAGCCAGTTAAATCAATTGATTGACTGGTTTTTTTGTTTTCTGAAAACCACCTAAATCCATTGAAATCCGCTCTTTGATACCGTGATTTTTAACGGTATCACTTTTCATTATTTGTGATAAATTGGAAAAAATACCGTTTCGATTGACGGTATTTTTCACAAGTGTGAGGAGGCGAAGATGCTGACGGATAGCAAATTAAAAGTGCTGAAAGCAAAAGATCGGCTTTACAAAGTTGTCGATCGTGATGGGCTGTATGTTGCCGTGTTACCTTCTGGAACCGTGTCGTTTCGTTACGACTACAGCATAAATGGCAGACGTGAAACGCTCGCACTCGGTAGGTATGATCAGATAACGCTATCAGATGCGAGGGAAAGATTACGCGAGGCAAAGAAGCTCATCGCTCAAGGGCTATCTCCTGCGGCTGAAAAGCAACGGCAGAAAGAGCAGACAAAATCGACCTATTTCGGTGACTGGCTTGAACGCTGGTTTCAGGATGCTGACTACAAGGACAGTACGCGCAATATCGTAGAGGGCATCATCAAGCGTGATGTCAGACCAAAATTCAGCAAAAAGCTGTTGAGTGAAATCACCCCGGATATGCTGCGCAATCACTGCGAAAAGATTAAGGATAGGGGGGCTTCAGCGTCTGCCGTCAAGACACGCGATATTGTGGGCAACGTATTTACCTACGCAAAAGCCAGGGGCGTTAAATGCGAAAATCCTGCGGACCATGTGGCCCCTTCGACCATTGCAACATTCAAACCCAGAGACAGGGCCTTATCCAAAAGAGAAATTGGCCTGTTCTTTAATACGCTGAAAAATGCTCAAACGTCCCATGCGCTGAAGGTGGCGCTCAAGATAGTCATGCTGACCATGATTAGAAAGAACTCTATCGTCAACGCTACCTGGGATGAAATAGATTTTGTTACGGCAGAATGGGTAATTCCAGCCGAAAGAATGAAAGCCAGCCGCCATGGAGCAGGGCGTCCGCATGTTGTCTATCTGTCCCACCAAGCCCTGGATCTGCTTATGCAACTGCATATTTTGGCGGACGGCTCCCCGTTTGTTATGCCAAGTTTCGGGCAATCTCAGCACGGAACAATAGCGCTGAGTTCTCTAAACCGTGCGGCGAATCATGCGATTGCTTTAGCTCAAAAGCAGGGTTTGCCGCTGGCTGATTTCACTATCCATGATATGCGGCGCACAGCATCCACGCACTTGCATGAAGCGGGATACAACTCGGACTGGATTGAGAAAGCCTTGGCTCACGAACAGCGAGGGGTAAGGGCGGTGTATAACAAGGCTGAATACGCGGAGCAAAGAAAACAGCTTTTGCAGGATTGGGCCGATATGGTGGATCGGTGGGTTGAAGAGTATAAAGTGTAGAGTTGCTATGCTTATAACACTATGCTTTCAGAATTTTTTAGAGTTAACCTGAAAGCAATATACGCGAAGCAGGCACAGGATCATCTAAGCAAGACGAACTAAGGTCAAACTTTTTACCTAAGCTGATAACTTTTTCTGATGTCTCTTAGTTTTCCGTCCCCAGATAAGATGAAGGTTTTACTGTAACTTGGTATGTATCCGAGCTCGTCTTCATTTTTTTTATTTCTATAAGAGTTTTTAAAAGTCCGCTGAATATTCACTTGGATAGCAATATCTACATTCAGTGTATTGCAAATTAATTTTAAAAACTTTAGCGACACTAGTGCTAGGCGACCAGAGCTGATATATGAGTTTGAGTCATTAGGCTTATCTTCGCTCCAGTATGTATTTTTGAGGCATAGGCTATCGTTAGATGACAAGCTATAGGTTTTGTAATCGTCACAATGTTTGACTTTAATTTGTTCGGTTACAAATTTTTTTAACTTATATGGCTGTGCGGATATTATACCAACAAAAGGATCATTTGATTCAATATCGTTGTTTTCACCTTCTGTAATCAACCATTCTTTACATTGAAACTTGTTTATTTTTCCATAAGCATCTTCAGTTTTGCAAAAGTTAACCAAATGACACTCATGCATATGATTGTCGAAGTTTGCTATAGTAGACAGCAGTGACTGACTGAGATGCTTGGGTACTAAAACACATGAGAATGATACATGTTCATTTCTTTCATTCTTATAATTGTCCCAACTTCCATTAACGTTCAGCCAAGTGGGAAAATCATCACTGACAACTAAGTGATCGAGAAAGTCTGTTTCAATAATCTGCCATTGCCAATCTTTATCGCATTTATTGTTTAGCCATTTTGGCGTTTCAAGCGGCATAGGGTCTCTAAACTCAGCTAGTAGAGCATTATTTTTATTAAGAATGAGGTGTCCACTAAGCCAATCCTCCCAAAAATCAACATCATAATCTTCATCTTTAATTACAGGCATTGAACCTAACAACATTGATGCTACTTCAAGCATAAGGTGGTAAGAGATGTAGAAAGGATAGCTATCAATTTGCGGATAGCTTGAATGCGAGTGATATGTATCTCGATAGTTTCTTCTACTTTCCCAAAGTTCAGCTCTTGAGTCTACCAAATGTGACGACCCAAAGCTCATTTTCCATTGATTTAGTAATACATATTTTGCAAGGTCCTCCACTTGTGGCCCTGATACACCAAAAACACGACCTAGTGGTTCGAACCAATACCTATCAAAATCATGAGCAAACCAAACATCAGGTAGCACGCCTAACTTTCCTGTTTTATGCCAAGGAGTATCGACACGGTATCGATATTTATTTTCGTTTATAGTGGGGTGCTGAGTTGTACAAGCCCGCTGAATCTTATCAGCTAAGGTATCTTCAAAAATATCGGAGCTGTAATTTTGTAACGCTAAACATATTTGCTTAGCATAGTATTGGAAAAATATTCCTTGTTCGTTATTGATAGCTATGGTGGCAAACGAGTCCTTACTGCTAACCAACAACTCCGGAGATTTATGAACGCATCGTGTCAAAGCGACAAGCAAATATAGCTTGGCGTGCAAGTCATAAAACTCATATTTTGTTGGAATATATGATGGAGGTAGCCCTTTGATATAACAATCTAGCAGTAAATTAATCTCATTTTGGCAATTAAGATCATACAGTCTCGTTACTGCGTGTACAGCTCTCCACCGTTCCTCAGCGTGAGGCGAACCTAGATTTGCATATATATAGCAGGCGACTGCATGAGGAAGGCCGCTTGGTAATTGCTTGTGTTTATTCCAACTACCATCAGCATAATCTTCATCAAGAAAATTTTCAAGCCTTGCAAGCCCAAAATCAATTATTTCTCGTGCTTGTTCCACAGTTAACTTGTTGGCGCTGTAATGTGCAAAACTAAATAAAACTCTAGATGACTCAATATCGACTGAATTTGAAAGACCTATGTTAACGCCATCTTCAATTGCGTCATTGGTAGCTTCATTCATTAGGAACCCACCTAACACATAATGTCTTTCATATATCTCCGTAAACTTACTTGGAAATCGAGAGGCTATATGTTTTATGGCGATATTCCATTGTTTTTGGACGGAAGCTTTGTTTTTCCAGTCCTCAGATATTTGTTCAAATGCCCACCTCAAATCAAAAAAATCCAATTTTTCTGAGTGGACTATGATGTTTAAGAACGAACCTAACTTTCTAGATGTTACTTTCTGGAAGCAACCTTGCCAAAAATTATCAGTTTTTCTTGGATAACCTTGATTTTCAAAATATTGATACGCATTTGTGAAGCCATCATCGGTTAATAAATCAAATTGCCCATAAAGCATATTCCACGGATACTCTTCATCCTTGTCTTTTTTTGAGCTACTTGGTGAATAACTTGATTTGTCTTGCCTATCAGAAATAGCCAACTGTTTAAGTTCTTTTTCAGGTAAGCACTCTAATACAAATTTGTTAGCCAATTTTTTGATTTTTGCCCATTTATCACCAGTGTATCCGCGTATTCTTAAATCCCGAATATAGTGATTCAACATTTTCTGTTGATTAGCCTTTACAGGCTCATTCGCAAGACATTTTTCTAAAAATTTTTCTAGGCCATATTCCCACGAAAATGCAGATAATGACCATAGTGCGGCTGGGGGTGCCAATTCTGAATCTATTGCACTGTGTGCAAGAGGATATATTTGTCTATCATGCAAACCAACGTTTCTGTCTTTCCATCGATGTAAAATAGGAAATGCTGACTTTGCTGACAATTGGAAACAAGTTGAAACAGCATCGTTTCGATCCCAGTATTTTTCCCTTGCAACAGAGTCTCCAATCATTTCTGCACATCTCATATATCGGTGTGAAAGTTCAGGATTATCTTTCTCTATCTGTGCACTACGCTTGGCAATAGAAGTTAAGGCTTCCCAACGTATAACACCTTCTTCACCAAACTCAGTGGCTTTGCTTAGTGCTTCGTCAAAATAGGCGGCGGCATCATCTCTACCAACAGTAAGAACCGCCCTAGATAACTTAATAAAGTGTTCTGAACGTGTTTCGGGTGGTTCATCGTAGTCATAACTATTTAAACGTATGCGACAACAATCTTCAATAGACTCGCTTAGTGCGATAAATTTATCGCTTCTACAGCTAACTCTGAGAAGGTAAAAATCATCAAGAAATGATATTTTCAGTTTTTTGCCGATATAGCTTTCAAAGAACAACTCTTGCTCAGTCGAATAACCTGAATTGCAAAATAAAATATTTTGAAATTTTGCTTTGGTGCTTTCAAAAGGTACTGGTTCATACTCTCGATAAGAGTTATATCCCATTTTGGATGACAATAAATTCGCAGTTTCATGCTCTTCTTTTAAATCTATATCTAATCCAGATAGAGCTTTAGCTCTCACCATATACCAAGGTAAAAGCTTGCCAATTAGTTCCTTCGCTCTTTCCAGTTTACGCTTGTCTTCGTATGTATCATTTTTGCTTTGCCAGTTTTTTGGAATAAAGTCATCGAAAATGAGAGCAAAGTCGTTTTTTAAAATTGCTTGAAGTGACAAATAACGTAAAAAGTTCTCTCTTGCATCATCATACTGATGATCGTCAGCTACTCGATAAAGCATAGGAGCATTATAGTAATAGTTTACTCCTCTTCTGATGTTAGAAGCGGGCAAACGATGAATGGCACAAGCCTCAAAAAATGACAAATAAGCGCCATTTGAAAATCTAGTATTATGAATGTCATTACTAGGTTGATCTATCCTAGTTTTAGGTTGAATAATTCGGTTAAGGCAACGAGTTAGGCAGCTCCTTGAAGGTGTTCTTCCTACTTTCATTAGCTCTGAAGTAACAGCTATTATAAAACTTGGATCGTCTTTTCCGTAACTAGCCATTAATTCAATATTTTCGAAGTCGCCAACATCTATCAGTCTTTCAAGCAAGTCAGATGTAACTCTGTAGATACAGCTAGGTGGTGTCCATGAGAGCAGGAAATCAACACACTTTTTATAGCCATTAATCCTGTACTGAGTAAAAGCTAACTCTAAGATTTCTATATCTTCAAGCTTCCCATCGAACCTTTCTTCTTCATTCTTTGCTTCATCTCGTTTTTGGAAATAACGACGAAGCCAATGATTAGCAGACCGAAAATAATTGTATGCTTCGCCTTTCAATGAGGGAATGGTAGATAGCAACGACGCTGCGTACACAATTTCTGAACCATCCCAGTTGCCACTAAGCTCTTTTCTATGGGCTAACTCTTGTACGCGGCCTGGCGTTAAAAAAATTGCTGCCAAATCTATATTGTTAGTCAAGATACTGAGTTGTCGATCATTGCCAGCGATTTCTTCACCCGCCAGAAGTGCCAGCTTTACTGCTTCGTAGGTTTTACTAGCTTTGAGTGCTGCTTTAAAAGCGTATTGCAATCTTTGCACTTTAACCTGGTTATCATCGTATTTACTGATTGAAGGAAGATATTCATTAGATAATGCCAACTCCACAAGTTCATCTAGCTGATTTGCTTTAAGTAACAGAAGAGGAAGCGCCTCCGATACATAAGGAAATTCAGTCGCCAATGGCTTAATAGCTTGAATGAAGGTGTATATTTTTTCAGGTGTCGCAGAGTAGTTGTCTTGGAACCACTTCTCCGTTGGTTCATCCCTGAATTGAACAGTGTCATCTATTTGCCATAAAGGGTGCCCCAAGTCGGCGATAAAACTTTTTACCGAGTCCTTTGATACATCAGCTGCATTTGCCAAAACACTTATCGGAACAAATGGTGGCAATACTGCAAGTCCAGTACAAATATTGTCGATGCTATTTCTATAGTTCTTGGGGAATTTATCCTTTACTCTTTCGATTGACTGCTCTAATTGCTTTTCAATCAAGTCCTCAATGGTAACTGTTTTAGTACCGAAAGATAGCAGTAGTTTGCTTAACGACGATGTTTTTAGTGACAGTGAACTAGACTGCACTCGAGGATTTCCACCTGTTAAACGATTGAACTCTATTGCCTGATCTTGGGTTGCAGTTAGAAACTTAGTTTTTAAGTTCGCCAGCGTTTCTTCATTTGAAAATGTAGACAGCTGTAATCGATTAATTGTGCTAGGTGGATCAAGAAGAGCTAATCTCTCAGGTCTACAAGTAAATACTAATCTACAATTATCAGGCACCATCTCTTTCAGGAGGCAGTTTACGAAACAAGTCGCTCCTTGCTCTTCGGCTGCCATTTCAGCATTATCTGCCGCATCAAATATTATGACTAAAAGAGCAGTCTCATCTTGTGATTTAAGTGTATTACAAGCTTCGCTAATTCTGCTTAAAAATATTTTTGTCCAGTATTCATCCGGTTCATTTCTTGAAGGTATAACCTGGTCACACATCCCCTCTTTAGCTAAAGTGTTTATAATTTGAGTGTAGGCGTGTTTAGCCTCATGACGTTTAGCACTGATTCTTCGGTAACTACCGTTACCAAAACAGTCGTATGCAACAACTACGGATGTTTCGGTAAACTCCGTGGTAATATTGTTACTTAGTATCGATTTTCCGACACCACCGCTTGCAGTGATTACGGTATGAGTTGTTGCCGCTCTTATTGATTTGGCAATGCTGGTTTGTTGTTCTCTTGGAATATAGTTTTTGATCGGCTCAAATAATGGTGGAGCTGGGAAAAAGTCATCCATATTTATAGCATCGAATGCTTCCAACATGTCCTCTCGTTTGATCACCTTAGACTTGCCAGGCTCAATTTTTTCCCAAACCTTAGCTACTAGCAGTTTTTCCCTATCGTGAATATTTCTTGAAACAGTTAACTTGTACAGTTCTTTATGGATATCAAACTTTTGCTCGTCGTAATTGCCTTCTGAGTCGTCTAGGTTTAGGCATTGGCAGAACTGTTTAAGTTTAACACCTTTGAGTTTTGTATAATTTTCTATGGTACTTATGAAGCCTTTGGGGGCAGCTTCGCCGTCTGCTAATTTTTTAACGTTTTTTTTAAAATAATTTGAAATTAAGCGATTCGTTAGAACCGTTATTTTGATACTGGTAAATTTACCTTCAGACTTCTCTAAAGCCATAAAACGCTTTGCAAAGCCTTCTATGGTTTCCTTTAATTTGGACAACGTGAAAGGTTCGCTTACTCTCACAGTAGAGTGCTTTAACTGAAAATACTCTACAGACCTTTCTCCGCCTTCAGACTCGCGGTATTCCGCCAAATCTACAACACATTCACCAGCTAGCTTGGATTCCTTCGAGCCTTCAATAGTTATTTGGGTTAAGTCGGTATTGAAATCTAAAAGTTTTAGACAGCGTTTTACAGCCCACCTATAGTGGAAAATATCACCCGCTCTAGAGAAGTGAATCAAGTCAGAGTTTTTGTGAATTTCCATGCTTTCTTATTACTTCCTTCAACTAATCAATCTGGTAAATGATAGTCGCTTGATGAGTGGATGGACACGCTGTTTTGCCTGCCACAGATCATACGCAACCTGTTCCGCCAGATACTGACGTGCTCGACCCAGGCCAGCCAGTTCCAGGCGATAGGCCAGATCTGCACTGATAGTCGCCCGACCATTTAGCACTGCGGACAAATTACTGCGGGAGTAGCCCAGATGCTCCGCCAGTGCGGTAATGCTCAATCCAATCTCAGGCAACACATCCAGGCGTAGTGCCTCGCCTGGATGAGGGGGATTGAGCATAGGCATACAGACCTCCAGCGATGAACAAAACAGATGAAAAAGACATAAAACCGTAAGGTATCACCTCGCGATATGCTGTTCAATCCGCGAGCAACCCTTAAGTCTGGCAGATAGATCACTACCGCGCTGCGCTTGGTGCCTCCCCAGGAAGACAACGGCAACCGTTGTCTTCCTGGGGAGGTCTGATGATGTCGCGGCACGATGTAGCATCAATGGCGCTTTGATGTGGCGCTTAAAGTACGGGGGTGTGGAAGTCGGGTCAAGGGCAGGGGTGAAGCCGCAGCTCGAAGAGACCGGGTGAGCACCCTGGCGAAGCGGACCCTTGACGCGACTGGAACGCCTGACGCTGGCGGCAATGCCGGGGGATGGGGTGTTTAACCATCCTCCGGCGATTGCCTCGCGGCGAGCGGAGTTTTGGGGGGTTAACACAGAGCCATTTGCCGCAAAGGGGCTGTCACTGCCCCGCAGTGACAGCCCCCACCACCCGCGCAAGAATATGGGTTAGAGCCGTATCCTATTGTTTATTGTTTGCGTGATGATGCCCTGGCAGACTGGCCGTGCAATAGCCTTTCCGGTGGGCTTCATTCACCGGCACTGACGCAGGGCAGTTAGCGTCAGGTCGGCAAAAAATTGTCGATACTGCCTTCCTATGCGCCCGGCTCATCATGCGCGTAACCCCTTACCCATAGGGGGAGCCTGATTATTCTAGCCTGTTTTTCTCTCCGCACCCCAAGTGCTTTATCCCTCACCGGCAATGGTTCAGTGCGCAATGCCTGACTCCATTCGTCTTCCTTTTCTATCCCTTTTCTCACACACAGGAGGTTCTCCACAGCGCCGTGCGCTCAATTTTTCATGCAGCAACCCCGCTCGATCTCCCCGCAGGGAGTACGGCGGACGCCTCAATGCAGGCAGCAGGTGACTAAGCACCTGGCCCCAGCCCTTCGGGGATCTCGCTTTGGCGAGTTGGCAATAACACTTACCGATTAAAACTTAGTTTCGACCCTACACGCACACACACGAGAGCCGCAGGAGGCCTTGATGGATGATTTAACTTACACACTGCGCCAGCTTTGCCAGCGCAACCGGGACGGCAGTCATGCGACCCAAGCTGACCGGCTGCGATCGCTGACGTTGATCAGCCGCCAGTTACGCGACGCTGGTTTCCGCCAAATGCGGGCAACTTCGCTCAAGGGCAAACATATTGATGTCTTGCTGCAACGCTGGCAGGCCGAAGGCTTATCGGCGGGTACGCTCAAAAACCGTCTGGCGCATTTGCGCTGGTGGGCTGAGAAAGTGGGTAAGTCCGGGATTATTCCGGCGGACAATACCCGGCTCGGTATTCCTGAACGGCGCTTTGTCACCCAGGAGAGCAAAGCGCAGGTGTTGGGGGATGCCCTGGACAGGGTGAATGATCCCTATGTGCGCATGTGTTTGGCTCTGCAACAGGCTTTCGGGCTGCGTCGTGAAGAAGCAATCAAGTTTCGTCCTGGCTATGCAGACCAGGGTGATTTCATTTTGCTGAAAGGCTCCTGGACGAAGGGGGGCCGTGAACGGGTCGTACCCCTCACAACACCTCAACAACGGGCTGTACTCGATGAAGCGCACCAGTTGGCCGGGGCAGGTTCGTTGATCCCTGCGCATAAAACTTACATCCAGCAGCGCCATACCTATGACGGGCAGTGCAAGGCGGCAGGATTGAGCCATATGCACGGGTTACGGCACCGCTATGCACAACAGCGGTATGAAGCCTTGACCGGCTGGCAGTCACCTGCTGCCGGAGGACCGAGCGCCAAGGTATTAACCCCTGAACAGCGCGTTCAGGATCGGGCTGCACGTCAGGTCATCAGTCGTGAATTAGGCCATGAGCGTTTAGCGATTACGGCTGTTTATCTGGGACGATAACTTATCCCTGGCATCGTGGATCTTGGGGGATTTAGTTTCAATCCAGGCAAATGAACGCTCCTCGACCCAGCGTTGAGGCATCACTTTAAACTCCCCAAATACAATTTTTTTGATATTTTGTAATCGTTCGATTACAATAAATGACATGTATACGATCAAAACCACTCACAAATTCACCGAATGGTTGTCCAGCATCAAGGACGGTATGACCAAGCGTCGCCTTGCGCGACGCATCGAAAAGGCCCAGTTCGGGAACCTTGGTGACTGTAAGCCTGTCGGTGAAGGAGTATGGGAAATGCGTGAACACTTTGGTGCTGGATGGCGTATGTACTACATCCAGCGCGGAACCGTATTGATTGTGATGCTGGGCGGTGGGGATAAATCCACGCAGTCGAAAGACATCGCTGAAGCCATTGCCCTTGCTGCAACCCTTAAGGACTGAACCATGAAAATTTCCAACCTGCCCGAATTCGATGTTACGGAATACCTGGACAGCCCCGAGGCACTTGCCGAATACCTGACCGTGGTAATGGAAGAAAATGACCCTGCTGCACTGGCCCAGGCCCTCGGTACGATTGCCCGTGCCCGTGGCATGAGCGACATTGCCAGCGCATCCGGGATTTCCCGTGAAGCGCTCTACAAAGCATTGCGCCCTGATGCTCATCCGCGATTTGACACCATTAACCGTGTCTGTGCTGCTCTTGGGGTTAAGCTGGTTGCCCAGGCAACTCGCTGAACTTCATTGAGTAGAGGTAAAATCGGGAAAGAATCGTTATCGCGAAGTAGGCTTTTTCCGTCACGGTAGATTTGACGGTGTTAATATTTTCTAATGGTATAAATCTATTATAAATCAACGCATTAAATACTCTTTCAACTATCGAGTGGAATGAGTTAACGTCTGGCACAACTACGTAAAAAAAACCGTTTAAGTCCGCGTAATTGCGGGCTTTTTTGTTTCTGCAACCGGTGTAACCCTAGCGCAGCAGAGCAAGGTTTTGGTCAATGCGGCCCTGGATCATGTACAGAGTGTCTCGGGTGATGACCTGTGGAAGCAGGCTATCGGCGATCCTGGCAAACTGGCCTGCAACATTGCAAATGCTGTCAATGATGCGGTTTGCGGCCTCCGCTGAGACCTCGGCCTCTTCAGCAAGTTGGAGCATCGCTGCGCGATCGATCGCCAGTGCCTCACCCATCACGTCCATCTGGTGATACCCACCAGGCCCCTCGCAGAAGGTCACGTCGTAAGCCGGTGCCAGTTTCCAATCGCCAGTTGGCGACATCAGGTAGGCGAAGTTCTTGGGGTGATCGTCCCGGTTGTTGAACGCGACATTGAACACGGCACGTTCGAAGGCGAATGCTTTCTCTCGCACATCGTTGGTACACATCTGGGTTGCACGTAAGAAGTTAACGTAGTGCAAAACACCCGAAACCTGGTAGTCGGCACCGGTAAAAGCGGCGAGACTTTGCATGGGTACGCGCAGACCGTTTTGGCGGTCAAAGCGTTTGCTGGCGAACGCTGCCATTCCTTTGGGCAGACTGAAATGCTGTGTGTCCGGGGTTTGGATACCGCACATACGCAAACACTCGGCATAGACCATTTCGATAGCGCACACCTCTGCATGCTCTCCCTTGGCGGGGAACTTGACCAGCCACGCTTCGAAGCCCTGTGTGACGGCGGTTGTAAATTTTCCGGTTTGAGGATCGCGATAGATTAGCGCCTTCGGTCTGGCACCCTGAGGCGAACCCCCCACCTGTAGCAAACTCTGTAGGAATGCCCCATCGTTACCATTGAGCACTTCCTGCACTTCAGTGGCAAGCAGGTTGAGTGACATATGCTCTTGCGACTCCAGCCCTTCAGGCACTACAGGTTCGAACGACAGGGCACCCATAGCATTGCTGCCAATGTAAGTCAGTCGTTCCAAAGGGCCAATGCGTGCAGTGGTGAGCCCACGGCGTCTGAACAATCGGTCCATTAACAGCATGCCCCAACCGTCAGGTAACGAGTCATAAACAGGCCCAGGCAGGCCCAACTGGTGGGGTGGGAAGCCCCGGCGCAACTGCATCCCTTCCAGTGGAAGGGTATAGGACGATAGCTCCAAACCTCTCTGTCTGGCCTCATTGCTGTACTCAAACATAATCTGTGGTCTGCCGGTGAGGGCGGTCGTAGACATCAATGTGCCCCAGAGCCACCATTCCCCCCAACCTTCGTAGTACACATTCACTTGCTCAAGCATTGCTGGGCCTCTTTTTAATACGGTGACGATGGGCGCTGTTTTCGTAGCGGCGAATATCTTCGAGGCTCTCCAACTTAGGTAGGAACAGACCTTCGAGTTCCTTGGTTCGGCCTAGAACCATCGCCACGCGGACCACGTTCTCGAACCCAACATTGCGTCCTGCCTCCAGGTTAGACACGGTATTGGTGCCGATGCCAGCACGACCAGCCACATCCGCTTGAGTCATCTGCTGCGCCAACCGTTCTGTGCGCAGGCGTTCGCATAGTCGCTTGACGATCTCACCCGGTTTGCTGAAGCTTAAATCCAACATATTGTGGAACCTTATCAAATTAGGCTAGTTAATACCCAAAACTATAGAGTTAACTAGAAATCCGATCAAGCGACATAATTCTCTTAATTCATGTTTTAAGCTCAAAAAAATAATTTAAACCACAATTTATAGGATTTAACTTTATTCAGTACTGGGGTTGCACCTGAATATTGGCACCTTCTCTTAAAACAGGTTGTTAGCTATTTTTGATTAGCCTCCATTTTCTCGCATGATGTTTACCGTATATTTTCCCTTTCAAATCCAGATGCTTTATCAGGCGGTAAGCCTGTTGTTTTGTGCTCTTCGGGTGAGTACTATCTTCCCTCGCCATAGGCAGCGGGTAAGGCTTTGGCGTTATCTGATAATAAAAAAGGAAATGTGATGGAAAGGCGTAATTTTCTCAAGGGTGCTGCTGCGTTATCTTCTTTTGGTCTGATTAGTCCTGCCTGGTCTGAGTCGCGTAAAGCTGACATCCCGGCGGCAACCTGCGTAGATAGAAGAAGACGTTTCGTGATGACGCAGACTTATCGACTGAAAGCGCCAGCAGGCTCCGAAGGTAAGGCTAATCTGTGGATCCCGGTGCCGGAAGACACCGCTTTTCAGCAACTAAAGCACATTTCCTTTTCTGGCAACTATCAGCAGGCTTATCTAACGGCCAATAACCGTTACGCGGCCAAAACGTTGTTCGCCACCTGGCCGGATTCAAAAGGCCCGATGGAAATGAAAGTGGAAATGCTGATTGAAACCTTGGACTGGGAACCGTTGAAGAATAATCAACTGTCCGCATGGCATCTTCCTGACACCGATCTGGTTTTCCCCGCAGAGGTGCAACCCTATCTCAACGCTACGCCCCATATCCCGGTGGATGGATTGGTGAAAGAAACGGCGCTGAAGATTATCGGTAGCGAGAAATCACCTCTGAAGCAGGCGCGATTAATTCATGATTGGGTAAGAACCCATATGCATCGCGACGATTCGGTGATCGGCTGTGGCAGCGGCGACGTGGGCCAAATTCTCAAAACCGGCAATCTGGGCGGGAAATGTACCGACATCAACTCCGTTTTTGTCGCGTTATGCCGTTCCTGCGGCATCCCGGCGCGCGAGATGTTTGGTATTCGTCTGGGGGCAACCCGCAAGCTCGTCAACTATTCGAAAAAGGCGTTTGGTAGCGCAGACGAACAGGGCGTGGCGAAAATCAGCGGTGGGCAGCACTGTCGGGCCATGTTCTGGCTGGCGGGTTTCGGCTGGCTACCGGCCGATCCGGCCGATGTCACAAAAATGCGTTTAACTGAGAAAAAAGAAAACGGTGATCCAGCCGTTGAGGCCGTCAGTGATTATCTGTTCGGTAACTGGGAAATGAACTGGGTGGGCTTTAACTATGCCCGTGACTTTGCGCTTTCGCCGGTGGCAGAACAGGGTGACCTCAATAACTTTGGTTATCCTTATGCTGAAGTGGATGGCGACCCGTTGAATTTCTACGATCCGGCTGAATTTAGTTATGACTATGTCTCTGTCGAACAGCCTTAAGGGCAGCGTGGTGACGTTGCTGGCGGCTCTGCTTGCAGCCGCCGCATCGACACTTTGCTGCCTTGGCCCGCTGCTCTATCTGGTGTTCGGTATTTCCGCTGCCGGATTGACGGGGATCCCGGCGCTATCCTGGTTGCAGTTACCGATGGTGGTTCTCTCTGTCGGTTTGATGCTGAGAGGATTCTGGCGCCTTTATCTGTCGCCACGTCCTGTCTGCGTGAATGTTGTCAGTCGCCGGACATTGCTTTGGCTTTATTGGTTATCGGTGCCGCTGCTTTTGGCCTTGATGACCTATCCGTATGTATTACCCTGGTTGTGGGAGTTGATGGAATGAAGAAGCGCTTTTTTCTGATGCTGGCTCTGGTGTTAATGGCACCGCAGGCATGGGCTGAAAACCAAAAGGTCACTATCGATATCAAAGATATGACATGCTCGCTCTGCGTTATCTCCATCAATAAGGCACTGCGTGCTACTGACGGCGTGATTAAAGCTAAAGCCTCCCTGAAAACGCATCAGGCAGAGGTGATTGTGCCAGAAGGCTTTGATAATCAGACATTGCTGACGGCGATTTCCCGCACCGGATATACCGGTGAAATCCAAGGTGTGGCTTCAGCTCCGTAGTGTTTTTGGGCAGTGCAGCAGATAATACTCTTCACCGCCGTCACAACCGGCCGCAATATTCTGCCAGCCATGCTTGTGGTAAAACGCCAGGGCTTTTTGGTTTTTCACCAGGCATTTTAGCGAACCGGTCGAAGTAAAGGTGCGTTCGGCCGCATGCAGCAATGCGCTGCCGATGCCTTGCGGTGGTAGATCGGGGTCAACATACAGGTGATGAATGAAGTTGTCAGCGCGGTGAATCGATACAAATCCCAATAGTTTTCCTGCCTTTTCTGCTACCCATATACCTTCACCCCGCGTTGAGCGATCAAAATCCTCCAATTGGTAATGGCGAGTGTCGCGCCAAGTAAAGGCCGCTCGGCGTGCAGCAAGGTGCAGAAGTGGGCGATCTGCCTCTTGGTAGGGTCTTATCTGCATGGCGTTTCCTTTGCATTACTTGGAGATGTCGTAGGGTCGATCGCTATCAGCATCAATCCATTTCAACGCGGGTTCCTAATTTACGTGCCAGCCCCCTAGCCCCTTCGCGCATCACTGCATAATGATTCCAGCGGAATAATGGTGCTATAAGCGGTGCCAGGCAGTTCATCCATAATGCATTGGTTCGGATATACCAATGGTAACGAGCGAGGGTGTAAGTACCGTCATAAGAGAGGATCCACCGCCCAATCCCTTCAACTTCACCACTGGCTTGCCCTTCAAGACGCTGTAAAGGCACGATATTTAATATGCGAATATCAAAAGTTATCCGATAAGGGAGAACTCCCTTCCAGGTATGGCGATGCAATGCGCCGATACCAAGCACATCGCCTTTTTCTATCTCAACAATCTGCACTAAGTTTTTCCACCAACTTGGCCAGACATCGGGATGGTAAAGAGTATCCCATACGTCTTGCAGCGGTGCTTTGATTCGCCAAGTGGTGTAAAGCCGATACTCAGCCATGCAGTTAAACTCCGCATCAAGGGGTAAAGAAATTATCGGGAAATCGAAGGTTGAACACTACTGCATCCATAAATACGGTTTCTATGATGTGGCCATTAATGCCATAACTAACGACTTTGACAGGGAAACTATGGCTATTCTCTAACCAGAGTTCAGAGCGGTGAACTCCGCTGACTGTAAAACCGCTTGGGCCATTGATTGATACGTGCAATACGGGTTGCCCCAACAAGATTTCTTTACCGACAATGGTAGTTTTACCCCCTTGCTGCAGGCTGCGGATATTGCGCAGTAACGTGCCAACATCCGATTGATCCACCTGGTGGCCGTTCTGATCGCGTATCAACGCGTCTGTCGGTGAAAGATTTAGCACCGGGAATTGATGTAGGCCGAATGGCCATAGGCGAACCGTGCCGCTACTTGGGTTATAAACCAGAACCGCACCCGGGTGAGGCTCAGTAAAATCCATCCGCACATAGCCGGGTTTGCGATAGCTGTATCGAATCACATTATTCTCACCAAGTGCCGATTGGGAAACGATCTTAACCTGATAGGATTCAAGCTGCTCAAAATGTTGCTGGGCAAGAACAATAGGGTCTGTGCTGTTTGCGCTGAACAGCGAAGAGGGGGCAACATCCGTAGCACTAGCAGCATAGGCTGCGGTGCTTGGTATCAATACGGTCACGAGTAACAATATTGAGTTGATTAATTTGCTGATAGTTTTCACCTTCATTGTGTGAACTGACCAGAAAGGATAATTTCCTCATATTTATAATTAAATGTAGGACCGGTTACAGGTAATAAGCAAGAGGGTTGGTTGCTTTTAATTATTTGATTTATTTTATGAAAAAACACCAAGGGTATTACCACATATTGGGCGAGTGCGACCGGGCCAGCGACTGTACGCCATTTATTACATTTATGCTGGAGAAACTGGTTGGCGCATTAGCTGAAGGTATAGATGCGCAGAAAGGGCTTCCTGTCGCGATGTCGGTAGAAATGTCGGTAGAAATGTCGGTAGAAAATCCGCAGCCTTTAGGCCGAACAGCAGAACGCATCTTAGCCGCTGTCACCGCTAATCCTTCCATGACTATTGTGCAACTTGCTGGTGAGTTGAAGGTAAGTAGCCGTACCATCGAGCGCACTATCAAGGTATTGCAGGAAGAAAAACGATTAGCAAGAGTTGGGTCGACTAAGAGCGGTTACTGGCAGGTTGTTTAAACTTATTATACAGTAAAAATGATATTTATCTGGGGTAATAATCAGGGGGCTAAAACCCCCTGTGCAATACATTATTCTATCGTTACATCTTTATCTACACTGTATTCAGCTTCGCTGCCGTAGTTTTTGGCCGCATCGCGGGTATTTTTCTGCACCGCAATGGCGCCAAACAGGCTAAGAAAAAAGGAAACGCCGTAGAAACCTTTCTCGCTTAATAATAATTTGGCATTCCACAAACCGATGCATAACAGGCCTACGGCAATCGCAAAAGCCACCCAGCAAGTAATACTATAAATATGAGTCACTGGAATGCCATCCTGCTGATCGCGGACCGTCTTTTGAATGGTTATGGCTGTAAACAGGCCCAATATCAATACGGCGAAATAATAGCCTTTTTCATTCAATTGCATTTCCGCATTCCACAGGCCCAGCAGAAACACGCCAAAACCGCCGAGGAGTGCTGCCCAAGAGGCGAGAACGAAAGCAAACGAGGTGGTGTTTTGTTGTGGTACAGAACTCATTATATGTATCCCTAAATAACAAGACGAACTCCCTGCTCCTAAGCCAGTACAACAGCGGCTTATGAGGTCGGGAGCAATCTACCCGATCTCTGTTTATCAATGCAATAGAATAAGCTTCAGATAATGAGTATGTCTGATCCTTCCTATTGGGGAATCATATTGGCATTAATTTTTAAGTATTAATTGCGCTGGTTTTTCGGCAGCCTTGTCAAGTTTCAATTTGAGTTGTGATGCATAATCAGCACAAAACATAAAGAATAACGTCATGTTTAATATGGAAAATGCATGCATTATTTTTTGAAATTTATCCTGCAAATATATTCCCTGTCATTAAGCTAAATAGGCTACAACCTGTAGTCTTCCCTAAAATGGGTTTACAGCCCCAGGTTTGGCGATTATCCTGATCGACGTTGGCAAGGCAGCCAACAAAAATTTGATGATTTTTCAATGACTCGGGGTGCCGATGCAATCGGCTGAGAATTTACCCGTATTACCTGATCTGGATAATACCAGCGTAGGGAAGTCTCGGTATCCAACCGGTACCCGCCTTCTTGAACGCCGGTTGGGAGCAATATGTTCACTCGACCTGATGTGTTACCCGGCAACCGTGCCGCGGCCTGTTTTCACCAATTTAAACGCCATCTCCCGCTGATTCATTGCCTGACTAACGAAGTGGTACAGGAATTGACCGCCAATGTCCTGCTGGCCTTGGGGGCTTCTCCGGCGATGGTGGTCGAGCCTGCCGAAGCCGCACAGTTCAGCCGTGTGGCGGATGCGCTGCTGATCAATATCGGTACGCTGCACAGCGCGCGGGCCGAGTCGATGTTGGCCGCTATTGAGGCCGCCAATCAGGCAGATAAGCCGTGGACGTTGGATCCGGTGGCGGTGGGCGGCCTGGCTTATCGCACCGAGTTTGCCCAGTGTTTGCTCAGGCTGCGGCCAGCGGCGATCCGTGGTAACGCGTCGGAGATTATGGCGCTGAGCGGTCTGCAGGCCAGCGGCCGTGGCGTCGACAGCAATGACGATTCACTGGCAGCGTTACCGGCAGCGCGTGAACTGGCCCAGCGCAGCGGTGCAATTGTGGCGGTGAGCGGGCTGGTGGATTACATCACCGACGGCGAGCGTGATTGGGCCGTAACCGGTGGCGATATGCTGATGACGCGGGTGGTAGGCACCGGCTGCGCGCTATCTGCGGTAGTCGCTGCCTTTTGCAGCCTGCCGGGCGATCGGTTGGATAACGTAGCCACCGCTTGCCGGGTGATGTCGCTATGCGGTGAACGTGCGGTGGCACGCTGTAGCGGCCCCGGCAGCTTTACCCCGGCGTTTCTCGATGCGCTTTATCAACTGACCCCAGAGGATCTGCAATGAAACGTATTAATGCTTTAACCATTGCGGGCACCGATCCGAGCGGTGGCGCGGGGATCCAGGCCGATCTGAAAACGTTCTCGGCGCTGGGGGCCTATGGTACCAGCGTGATCACCGCCCTGGTGGCGCAAAACACCCGTGGGGTGCAGTCGGTATATCATATCGATCCGGCCTTTGTGGCTGCCCAGCTTGATTCCGTACTCAGCGATGTGCGTATCGACAGCGCCAAGATCGGCATGCTAGCCAATGCGGAGATCGTCACGGCGGTGGCGGAACGTCTGCGGCACTATCAACTGCCTTATGTGGTGCTCGATACGGTGATGCTGGCCAAAAGCGGCGATCCGCTGCTGGCACCAGAGGCTGTGGAGTCTATCCGCCGTGAATTATTGCCGTTGGTTTCCCTTATCACACCAAATCTGCCGGAAGCCGCGGCGTTGCTGGCTTGCGCACCGGCCGAGAACGAACGGCAAATGCGCGAGCAGGGGCAGGCATTGCTGGCGATGGGTTGCCAGGCGGTGCTGATAAAAGGGGGGCACTTGAACGAAGGCGAGAGTCCAGATTGGCTGTTCACTGCCGATCTGGAGCAGCGTTTCACTGCGCCGCGCGTGGCGACTCGGCATACCCATGGCACCGGCTGCACACTTTCAGCCGCGCTGGCGGCATTGCGACCGCGTCATAAGAATTGGGCTGAAACGGTGATGGAGGCCAAAGCCTATCTGCAACAAGCGTTGCAGCAGGCGGACAGCCTGGAAGTGGGGCAGGGTATTGGGCCAGTGCACCATTTTCATGCCTGGTGGTGAAATTGGCCGGGCGCAGAAAACGCCCGGCATAAAGCTTAGCCGACTCCAGCCTGATGCAGGTCGTGCAGGTTGATCGCGCCAACTAACACACCGTCAAGGTTAACGACCGGGGCCGCGCTGATGTGTTGTTCGTGTAGGGCTTCCAGTGCTTCACCGGCTCGCCACTGTTCCGGCAGGCGATAGCCGGGGCGGGTGATCGCCGGGCTTAAGGCATCGTTAAGGCTATTGCCCTTCACCAGCCAGCGGCGCAGGTCACCGTCGGTAAATACGCCCACAACTTTCTGTTGAGCATCGCACACCGCGACCAGACCAAGGCCGGTGCGGCTCAGTTCCAGCATCGCCTCCATCACGTTGACGCTTTCTTTAACCACCGGCAGGCGATCGCCGGTGCGCATCAGGTGGTGGACGCGGTTTAACAGGCGTGCGCCCAAACTGCCACCAGGATGAGAGCGGGCAAAATCTTCCGCGTTGAAACCGCGTTGGCGCATCAGCGCCATAGCCAACGCATCGCCCATCATCAGCGTGTTAACAGCGCTGGAGGTGGGGGCCAATCCCATCGGGCAGGCCTCACGCTCTACGCTGATATCCAACGTGCAGGCTGCGCCCAGCGCCAGCGGGGATTCTTTACCGCCGGTGATGGCGATCACCGGGATCTGGCTTTCCGCCAGCAACGGCAGGATCAGATCCAGCTCTTTGGCACGGCCGGAATAAGAGATAAAGATCACCACATCGTCGGCACCGATCATGCCTAAATCGCCATGCAGCGCCTCGGCCGGATGGACGAAGAACGACGGCGTGCCGGTGCTGGCCAGCGATGCGGCAATCTTTTTACCGATATGGCCGGATTTACCGATGCCGGAAATCACCGCTTTACCTTGGCAGTTCAATAGCAGTTCGCAGGCACGGACAAAATTATCGTCCAGCCGGGTCAGCAGGCGCTGTGCTTCCGCCAGTTCAATCTCCAGCGTTTCGCGGGCAAAGTTAAGCAGGGCAGTGGCGTTACTCATCAGCGTCTCCTACCAGAATGATATTGATGCCTTTCGCCTGCAACGCGGCGAGGTAACTTGGGTTGATGCCTTTATCGGTGATCAGCGTATCCACTACGCCCAGTTCGCACACTACGTTCGGGCTTTTACGGCCGAATTTGGAGGAGTCGACCAGTAGCACAATGCGGCTGGCAGCTTCACACATCGCTTTACTGACATTGTGTACCTCATTGAAGGTGGTCACTCCCGCGTTGAGATCGACCCCGTCGGCACCGATAAACAGTTTATCAAAGCTGAACTGATGGAACGCCGATTCGGCCAGGCTGCCGTGAAACGAGGCTGATTTTTTGCGGTAGGTGCCACCGGGCATCAGGATGGTTTGGTCATTGTCTAACTCCACCAGCGCATTGACGATATGTAGGCTGTTGGTCATTACGGTGATGTTATTGAACTGCGCCAGATGCGGCACCATCTGTAATACGGTGCTACCCGCATCGAAGATCAGCGAATCGCCGTCGTCGATCAGTTTGATGGCGGCGTAGGCGATCTGGCGTTTCTTTTCGGTATTGATATGGGTTTTGCGATCGATGGGTTGATCGCCATCGTCACGGCTGAGCACCACACCGCCGTAGGTGCGGATCACATCACCCTCTTCTTCCAGCAGGGTGAGGTCTTTACGGATGGTGGTACCGGTGGTGGAGAAATGTTCTGCCAGCGCATCCACTGCCGTTTTGCCATGTCGCTGCAAGTATTCAAGAATAGCGGCTTGCCGCTGCTTTGGTTTCATAGCGATTCCTGTTCACAAAAGTTGACCATTCCTCTCGGTGAATAATTCACTATGAAAGGTAATGTCTTTTAGTGTGAAAATATCATGATTTCGGTGTAATCGCTAACAATAGTGCAGTTTTGCATGATTGATCCTCGGGGAAGATCACATCCGGGCATAAATCCTGTTGGCGCATGCCATGCAACTCGGTGAGTTGTTTAGGCTGTGCGAAAATAGTCAGGCCGCGCATCAGCATGCTGCCGCACACCCGCTGCTGTTCATCGAACGCCAGTGCCAGTATCACGCGGGGTTTGAAGCGCCCGCCGGAGCGGCCAACGCCCACGTTGCCCAACTGGCACAGGCGATCAAAGGCGCGGTTGAAACGTTGGATCTGCCACCAGCCGAGGGCGATTTGCATCAACCAGGCGATAATGGCAAAGGTAATGAGTGCGCTGGTCATGAGATTGTTCTCCTGTGTAAAAATGAAGGGAAAGTCAGGTGATCTTCCCCTCACCCTAGCCCTCTCCCACAGAGAGAGGGGACTGGATGTGCCACTGTTTTACTCCGGCGTTAACCGTGGCATTTATCGGCTCCCTCTCCCTTGGGGAGAGGGTTGGGGTGAGGGGACACAATCTCGCCCTCAGCCGATATATATCAGAACATCACTTGCCCGCCGGTAATGTTGATCGACTGACCGGTGCAGTACGACGCCTTGTCGCTGGCGTAGAACAGCAGGGTGTTCAGCACGTCCTGATAATCGCAACCGCGTTTGAGCGGCACTTTGTCGGTGTAATACTTTTCAACTTCTTCGGGTTTGATCCCCAGTTTCTGCGCGTATTGCGGCAATAACGACTGGAACATCGGGGATTTGAGCAGGTTACCGAGCATCAATGAGTGCACGGTAATGCCATATTCCGCCAGATCGAGCGCCAGCGATTGGGTCAACCCTACGCCGCCAAACTTGGCGGCGCTGTAGCCAGAGTTGTGCTTGCTGCCGACCTTGCCGGATTTAGAGTTGATCTGAATGATGCGCCCGGCAACGCCGTCGCGGATCATCAGGCGCGAAAACTCGCGGGCACAGAGAAAATACCCCACCAGATTCACTTGCAATGAGCGATCGAAATCACCCAGTTGGAAATCGGTGATCGGCGCCGCTTTGGCGATCCCGGCGCTGTACACTAACAGATTCGTCTGGCCGAAAGCCTGATCAACCGCACTTGCCAGCGCAATAACGCTGGCCTCATCGGTGGCATCGGCCTGGAAGCCGATTGCGCGATCGGCACCGTATTCCTGATTGATTTGCTGTGCCACCAGATGGGCGTTGTCAGCGCTCAGATCCGCCACCGCCACGCGGTAACCGGCTTCAGCCAGACCGTGGCACAGGAAGGCTCCTAACGTTTGGCCACCGCCAATCACTACAGCTACTTCAGACATGTTGTACTCCTTATGCGGAAAATTTCAGCGTGCTGCCTAATGGGATATCGCTAGGCGTTGGGCCGGTAACGTGGATCGAACCGGGGAATTCCGCCTGTGCCTCGCCGTCGAAACGCACGGTGACGTGGCCCAGTTCGCGCAGGTTCTGCGTGGCAACTTCACCGACGGCGGTGATCGGGTAACGGTTTTCACCGAGCTCCATCACCCCGCCGACCTGTAAATCACCGTCGGTGTTGCCGTGTTGATGAATGAAACAGTACTCTTCGATATCTGCCGGAGCGCCTTCACGGAAGGTGATCAGCATGTCATCCAGCAGCGCATCACGGGCACAGCCGCCGATATGGGTAATGGTGGTCTGGAAAATGGTGTTCATCGTTTTCCCCTGATCAACTTATTGATAAATAAAGGCCGATGCCGCCCAGGCGATCAGCACTGTGGGTGCGCCGGTGAGGAAGCGCCCGACCAGTACCGAAGGTACGCCGACGCGCACCGTATCCTGCTTGGCTTCAGCCAAAGACAGGCCCACCGGGATAAAGTCACAGGCGGCCTGTGCGTTAATGGCAAACAGCGCCGGTAAGGCCAACTGCGGCGGGATATGGCCAAGGCCAATCTGCACGCCGACCAACACGCCGATCACCTGAGCAATCACCGCGCCTGGGCCAAGGAACGGCGAAAGCAGCGGGAAGGAGCAGATTAGCGCCAGCGTCACCAGGCCGATCGGGCTGTTGGCCAGCGGCGTCAGGCCGTGAGCGATAAAGTCCCCGAGCCCAGAGGCCAGGATGATGCCGATCAGCGCCGAGACGAAGGCCATAAACGGCAGGATGGTTTTCAGGATGGTGTCGATGGTGTCACGGCCAGCCTGGAAGAACACCGCCACCACCGAACCCATGCCCATGCCGACTTTGGCCAGCAAGCCATCACTTTGCTCGGTGATCTTCTTGCTGGTGTCGTAGTCGCGCACTTTTGGTGCTACGGGTTTTTCCGTGACCGGGGCCGTTGCCGCGCCATCAGCCACCTCAACCAGGCTGATATTGTTTTCCCGCACGCCGGAAACGTAGATATCTTCCAGAATAAACTGCGCCAACGGGCCGGATTGACCGGTGGCATGAATGTTGATGGTCGGAATGCGGCGTTTCGGGTAAATACCGCAGCGCAAGGTGCCACCGCAGTCGATAATCATCACGCCGATTTCTTCTGTTGGCGGTTCACCCTCTTTAAAACCGTCAACCGCTGGCCAGCCGGTCAGTTCACTGATTTTGTCGACGATCGCCGGGCGGGTACCGGCGGTGATATAGACAACCTTCTTGCCCGGTTCGATAGCCAGTTGCAGTGGGCCACCCCAGCCGCTGGCACCTTTCTCAATACGGATATAAGCGCTCATGCTGTACTCCACAAATTAAAGTTGAACCTGACGATCCAGTTTGATGCCCATCTTGCGTTCGAACAGGCTGGTGGTGAGATCGGTGATCCAACCACGGAAGAAGTTGGTGAACAGCCCAACCAGGAAATAGCTCACGGCCAGCGGGGCCAGCGGCAAGCCCAGCGTGGTCAGCCCGCTGGCGACGCCGAGGTAAACGAACAGTTCACCGGGGTTGATATGCGGGAACAGGCCGTTCATCGAGTGGCAACTGTAAGAAGCCGCGGCGTAGTAGCTCGGTTTGTATTTCTCGGGCATAAAGCGCCCAAGGCTCAGGGTCATGGGGTTACAAAACACAAAGGTACCGATCAGCGGCAGCAGCAGGTAGCGTGAAACCGGGTTACCTGCACAACGCTGTGCCAATCGTTCGATTCGTTCCTGGCCAACAAATTTGATCAGCGCGTTCATGATAACTAACAGGCAGATCAACAAAGGTAAGATGCCGGTCACCATGCTGACAAACACCTCACCACCTTTTTGAAACAGGCCGATAAACCATTCGGCTCCGTGGGTTATTAGATCAATCATTATTTTCTCCTGTGATGGATGAAATGGCCTGGAGCGAACAGCGGCTCTGTCGCCATGGGTCTACAGTAATCATTTTATGAAGTTATTTGTTTTAAATGGATCACAGTTTGAAAGATAAATATTTTATTATGAAAGATTAAAATGAAAGAAAAGGAAGTTTTAAGCCAAGGTAAGCCAGGATGCGGGGAGTTTATGGCAATAAAAAGTGCCCGACATTGTCGGGCTTGGAGTGGATTTTGTTTTAAAAACAGATGGTTAAATTTTTTATTGAGGGCGAAACAGTATGGCGGCAGATTAACCCAACAGCTCACAGTTGGGTGGCAAGCGGCACTCAATCGCGTTTGGCAGTAATTCAATACGGAAATGCTTACCTTTTAGCGGCTCACCATCGAGGTTGAAGGTGATTTCGTGAGGCGCGCTAATTTCAAGCCAGGGCAATGAGGCATCGATCACGCTGCTGTTTTCTTCACCGCTGAACAGGCTGTTGATCAAGGCCGGCAGCAACTCTTCAGCGGTCAGCAAGCGTAGTTGCAGTAGGCCGTCGTTGATCAGCGCGCCAGGGCACAGTTTCTGCCCGCCACCGGCCTGTTTACCGTTGCCGATACCAATCACCAGCGCGTCACCGGACCAATGGAAATCTGGCCCACGGATCTCACAGCGATCGGCTTGCAGCGTATCCATGCGCAAGAGGCCATGGATGAAATAGGAAACGCCACCCAGTGCCGCTTTCAGTTTTTCCGGGGTTTCGGTGGTGATACGCGTACCAAAACCGCCGGTAGCCATATTGATGAAATAGCGATCTTCGTTAACTTTCGCCAAATCGATTGGCACGACTCGGCCCTTGATCGCCAATTGCAGCGCTTGGTCCGCCGCCAGAGGGATATTACAGGCGGTGGCGAAGTCATTGGCGGTGCCCAGCGGCACAATGCCCAATATCGGCCGTGTGGTGGGCGGGAGTTGGGCCAGCGCGGTGACCACCTCGTTAATGGTGCCGTCGCCCCCACCGGCGATCACCGTTCCCGCTCCCAGTTGACAGGCTTCTGCGACGAAACGGGCAACGTCACCTTGTTCCCAGGTCACGCGAACATGCAAAGTCAGGCCTTCATCCCGCAGCGTTTTCACCGAGAAACGTATTTCCTCGTTGCTGGCGCTTTTGCCGTTAATGATAAGCAGCGCTGACGCGTGTTGGCTCATTTTTATCCCCTGGGTGAAAATGAATGTATCTAGACGATAAACCACAACAGGGGGATGGGCCACCGGAATATTCGGGTAATAGTATATCGCGGCTGACTATAACGGCATTTTCTTCTGAAATTGGGATATTTTTATCTCGGTATAAATGTTCACATTAAAAAAATTCTTAATCGTTATATTAAAATTTATATATAAGGAAGAGCTCGCTATTCTCGTTAAATTAAAATTAAGAAATATCTTATAAAAATGACTGTTTCCCGTATTTTACCGGCGAATTCCTATCAATAATCTCAGTTTTTGGCTGGTTGACGGCGTGAACGCGCCCCGCGCTGGCTTTGGCGATAATGAGTTAATGCAATGAAAACAGCGGGGAATAAGAAAAGAAAAAGCCAACCCAAGGGAGATTGGGTTGGCTAAGGAGGTGGTTCCTAGTATTGCTATGCAAATATTTTCGTTATTAGTTTTAAGCAGCGTGATAATAACCAAGCTGTACGGTAATTGATGTGATCTGATTCTAATATTTGCTAAAAAATCGCCACCGGCTGAGGTGGCGATAAACGGCTTATTGCGGTTCGCTATTTTCTTCTGGCAGATTGCGAATCAACAAGGCGTAATTCAGGTCAACATCTTCTGGGATCGGCAAATAAACGATATGGCCATTACCTGGCGCAACGTCAATGGCCTCACCTTTCTTATTCTGCATGCTTTCCAAGGTAAACAAGACGTTACCGCCGGGTGTCATCATTTCCACGCTGTCGCCGCACAGAAATTTATTTTTCACATCCACTTCAGCCCAACCGTTACGACGCACGCCGGTGAATTCACCGACAAATTGCTGACGTTCGGAGATCGAAGAGCCGTAATCATAATTCTGGTGGGTATCGTGGGTGTGACGACGCAGGAAACCTTCGGTATAACCACGGTGCGCCAGCCCTTCCAGCGTGGTGAGCAGGGTGGGATCAAACGGCTTACCGGCAACGGCATCGTCAATGGCGCGGCGATACACCTGCGCAGTACGCGCGCAGTAGTAGAAGGATTTGGTGCGGCCTTCGATTTTCAGCGAATGCACGCCAAGCTGCGTCAGGCGCTCCACGTGCTGGATGGCACGCAGGTCTTTCGAGTTCATGATGTAGGTGCCGTGTTCATCTTCGAAGGCACTCATGTACTCGCCGGGTTTTTGCGCTTCGGAAAGCATAAACACTTTATCCGTTGGTGCGCCGATGCCGAGCGTTGGCTCAACGTTCTGCACCGGGATCGGCTCATGCATATGCACGATGCTGCCGGTATCGTCCTCTTTGCCTTCTTCCGCTTTGTACTGCCAGCGGCAGGCATTGGTGCAAGTACCTTGGTTCGGATCGCGCTTGTTGATATAGCCGGAAAGCAGGCAGCGGCCGGAATAGGCCATGCACAGCGCACCGTGGACGAAAATCTCCAGCTCCATTTCTGGCACCTGGCTGCGGATTTCTGCGATCTCATCCAACGACAGCTCACGCGACAGAATCACGCGCGTCAGCCCCATCTGCTGCCAGAATTTTACCGTGGCCCAGTTGACCGCGTTGGCCTGCACCGAAAGATGAATATCTATCTGTGGGAAGGCTTCGCGCACCATCATGATCAGGCCCGGGTCGGACATAATCAACGCATCCGGGCCCATGTCGATCACCGGTTTGAGATCGCGCAGGAAGGTTTTCAGCTTGGCATTGTGCGGTGCGATGTTAACCACCACGTAGAATTTTTTACCTAGCGCATGGGCTTCATTAATCCCCAGCGCCAGATTCTCGTGGTTGAATTCGTTGTTACGCACCCGCAGGCTGTAACGAGGCTGGCCGGCGTATACCGCATCGGCACCATAAGCAAAGGCGAAACGCATGTTTTTCAGCGTTCCCGCCGGGGAAAGGAGTTCTGGTGTAAACATCGTGATTCTCGGTCTGATTTCAGGTCAGCACCGCGCCACTTAATGGCGCAGCGAAAGTGGGGGATTGTAACGGCAGCCCGGCAAGAAATCAGCAATTAACCGGAATTATTTAGGGGGTTCGCTGTTCTTCAGGGAGGCCTTTATTCACCCCAAGCGCTGAGTTGGCTCAGCGATTGGGGTGTTTTCGGTAGTTTGCAGGTGGGTTGTGTCTAACATCGACATGATTCAAGCGTTCAAATCACGTACATGAGGGGTTGGGCCATATTTGATCACTGACTGAACGCCGTTTTTTGCCGCGCTTTCTGAACTGTACATCTGACTGGTGCCGATCACCTGCTGGTTTTTGGCTTTCAGCACAAAGTAGGGCTTTTCATTACTGCCGGTCTTCAGTTCAAACTGGGCCTCATCGGGCGCATTGGCTTGCACAGACGCAATGCCGTTTTCCGCTGAGGCCTTGCTGGCGTACATCTCGCTGGAAAGAATGATCTCTCCATTACTGGCTTTCAGGGTGAAGTGGTACTGTCCATTACTCAATTTTTTTAGCTCATAGTGGCCGGTTGCCATAGTCCTTCTCCGCTTGGTTCCAATGACAGAGCTAATTGTAGCCAATAGCTTGAAAACTGACGTTTGAGCAGCGAAATAATCGTGGGATATGTGATCTCTACACTTGCGCGGCAGGGATTTAAGCCAAGCCGTTTACCAACCGGCATGGTTCGGCTTCCCAGCGATAGCCGACGCCGTAAACCGAACGGATAAAGGCTTTGTCGCCGTCAATCAGTTCCAGCTTGCGGCGCAGGTTTTTGATATGGCTGTCGATGGTGCGATCGGTCACCACGCGGTAATCGTCATACAGGTTGTTCAACAACTGCTCGCGTGAGAATACGTTGCCCGGCTGGCAGGCCAGGGTTTTCAACAGGCGGAATTCTGCCGGCGTCAGATCCAAGGTATGGCCGCTATAGCTGGCCTGGAAGCGCGGTTCATCAATATGTAACAGCGCTTCTTCGTCACCCTGTTCCATCGGCCGGTAGCAGCGGCGCAGAATGGCTTTTACTCGGGCAACCACTTCACGCGGGCTATAGGGTTTGCAGATATAGTCATCGGCACCAATCTCTAACCCCAACAGGCGGTCGATCTCCTCAATTTTGGCGGTCACCATCATGATCGGCACGTCGGTAAAGCGGCGCAGATCGCGGCAGATGGTTAAACCATCGCAACCCGGCAGCATCAGATCCAGCAGGATCAGCGCCGGTTGCTGTTCATGCACCGCCGGAACCACCTCGCGGCCGTTGCTTAGCCAGCGCGTGGCGTAGCCCGCCGCCTGTAGATAATCCACCAGCAATTGGCCCAGCTTGGGCTCATCTTCGACAATCATAATCTGCAATGGCGGGTTCGGATTTTCCATTATGGAGCCTTGTTGTTCACTTGAGTGGGGAAATCTACTGTAATGCGCACGCCGCCGAAAGGCGAATGCTGAGCGTGGATCGTACCATTATGCGCTTCTACAATGTTCTGGCTGATGGCCAGCCCTAACCCGGCTCCGCCGCTGGCGCGGTTGCGTGAACCCTCGGTGCGGTAAAAGCGTTCGAAGATGCGGGCCAACTGCTCGTCACTGACGCCGGGGACGCTGTCCTGCCAGTAAATCCGCACCATGCCCGGCAGCGATTCGATGCCGACCTCCAGCCTGCCGCCAGGATCGGTATAGCGCAGGCTGTTCTCCAGCAGATTGTTGAACAACTGGTTGAGGCGATCCGGATCGCCGAACAGCTTCGCCTGTTGCGGTAACTGGGTGACGATCTCCAGCCCTTTGGCATGAAAACGCTCACGGAAGGCGGCGACGGCGATTTGCACCAGATGGACACAATCTACCGATGATTTACGGTAGGCCAGGGCACCGAGATCGGACAGCGAAAGCTGATGCAGATCGTCCACCAGTTTGGTGAGGGTAGACACTTCTGCCAATAGCGAACTGATCGATGCCGGTGTCTGTTGGCGCACGCCATCCTGCAAGGCCTCCAGCTCACCGCGCAGCACCGCCAGCGGGGTGCGCAGTTCGTGCGAGATATCGGCCATAAACGCTCGCCGCATCTGTTCGTTCTTTTCCAGCGAAATGGCAAGGTGGTTGAAATCCTGCGCCAACCGGCCCAGTTCATCCTGGCTGCTGGCGGTGACGCGGGCGCTGAAATCCCCCGCCGCCAAGCGGTGCGTGCCTGCCACCAGCCGTTTTACCGGTGCCAGCAGGCCGCGCGACAGCAGCCAGGTGACCGCCGCTGCCAGCAGCGTCGACAGCGCGACGATCAGCCAACTGGTGCGTTTTTGCTGCCGATCGAAGTTGATATCGGCATTACGCGTCAGCTTCTCCGGCGGGGCCGCCATCACCCAGCCGACGATCTGATTGTTGTAATGGATCGGATGGCGGGTGCTCTCTTTCGGTATCGGGCCTGAATGCCCTACCAGCCGTTGATACTGGTTATCGACGATCCAGAACTGCGAACGCCAGCCTTTGGGCGGCAGATTATGGTCACGGTCGCTGCTTTGTTCGAGAGAGCGCACGATACGGTACACCATCTGATCGTTATTGCGCAGGAACGCCCAGTTACCATGCTGACGGTATTGCTCTTCCAAAGCGTCGGCGAGTAGGGCGATACGCTGTTCGTTACTCTGTTTGATATAGTCGATAAATCCCCGTTCAAAGCTGATGCGTACTCCCCAGTGCATGGTGATCAGCACCAGCATGCAGGTGGCGAAGATCGCCATGAACAGTTTGCCGGTGATGCCTATTCTCATTGCAACCTCGTTGAGCCGTTACTCGGCCCTTTTGTCAGCGTGCGATTGGGCGCGATGTTGGCCGGTACGCGGGCGAAAACCAGCGCAGGCAGGGCGATGATCAGTGCCATGCAGGCGTAACTGTAGATAAATGCGCTGTGGATGGCAGCGCTGTCGGCCACCACCTGATGATGGGCGAAACTGCCGATCAGGATCCCGGCCACGCTGACCCCCAGGCTCATGGAAAGCTGCATCACCATCGACAACAGGCTGTTGCCGCTGCTGGCCAGGCGATCGGGCAGGTCTTTTAGCGTCAGGGTATTCATGGACGAGAAACGCAGCGAGTTGACCATCCCTTGGAAGAACAGCACCACCGGCAGCAGATAGACCCAGCCGAGCATCGCCACCAGCGGCAGGGTTAAACTGATCACTGCCAACAACAGCGTGGTGGCGACCAGCACATGGCGATAGCCAAAACGGTTGACGGTCTGCACCACAATACCTTTCATGCTCATGCTGCCAATGATCATCGGGATCATCATCAGCCCGGCATGGAAAGGTGAAAACCCCATGCCGATCTGCAGGAACAGCGGCGTCATAAACGGCAACATACCGCTGCCGATGCGCCCCAACAGGCTACCGGTCAGGCCGATTCTGTAGGTTTCGGTTTTAAACAGCCGCAGTGAGAACAGTGCTCGGCTGTTGCCCTTGGCGTGCCACCAGTAACCGGCCAGCGCCGCACAGCCCAGAATCACCAGCCCGAGCAGGATCGTGGGGGAGAGCCCCATGCCTTTATGCCCGTCGAGCGCCAGCGTCAGCGTTGCCATGCCGATTGCCAGCATGATAAAGCCGCTGATATCAAAGCGGCGGGTCTGCATACGGTAATTGGGCATCAACAGCAGGGTGGCGATAGCGCCGACAATCCCTACCGGGATGTTGATCAGGAAGATCCAGTGCCAGTTGGCGTATTGCACCAGAAAACCACCCAGCACCGGCCCCATCAGCGGGCCGATCTGGCTGGGGAGGATCACAAAGGTCATGGCCGCCATATACTGTTCACGCGGGACGATCTTCATCACCGTCAGCCTGCCGACCGGCACCATCATCGCACCGCCAATGCCCTGCACTACACGAAACGCTACCAGCTCACGCAGGGTTTCCGCCTGGGCGCACAGCACCGAACCGAGCGTGAATAAAACAATGGCGCAGAGGAACACCCGCTGAGTGCCAATCTTATCCGCCAGCCAGCCGCTGGCGGGCAGCATCACTGCTACCGTCAGTACATAGGAAACAATCACCGACTGCATGCGCAGCGGGTTTTCCCCCAGGCTGGCGGCGATCGACGGCAGCGCGGTATTAACGATGGTGGTATCCAGCGCCTGCATAAAGAAGCCAAAGGCCACAATCCATAGCTGCCATTGCACTGGGGCGGTCTGTCTGGTAATCATTCACCTACCTTTCATATTAAAAGCTATCGTGATAGCTAATGCCGGTCAGTTAAGCGAAAAACCGCATAGTCATGCAGCCATTGGTAAAGTTGTAGTCCCCCTCTCCCTGTGGGAGAGGGCCGGGGTGAGGGGCTTGTAGTTCGCTGATCTTCCCCTCACCCTCACCCTCACCCTCACCCTAACCCCGAAGGAGAGGGTTAGCCTTAACTGACGAGCATTATCGTGGTAGCCATTTATTGCGGCAGCGGTGCCAATTTTTTACCACGGCGGAACTTCATCTGTAGCCGATCGAAATACAGATAAATCACCGGAGTGGTATACAGCGTCAGTAACTGGCTCATCACCAATCCCCCAGCGATGGTGATACCGAGCGGTTGGCGCAGCTCCGCCCCGTCACCGCTGGTCAGCACCAGCGGCAGCGCGCCGAACAGCGCTGCCAGCGTGGTCATCATAATCGGCCGGAAACGCAGCAGGCTGGCCTGGAAAATCGCCTCGTGGGCGCTGAGGCCGCTATTACGCTGCGCGTCGAGGGCAAAATCGACCATCATGATGGCGTTCTTCTTCACAATGCCGATCAGCAGCATGATCCCAATTAAGGCGATCAGGCTGAACGGCGCGCCGAACAGTTGCAGCGCCAGCAAGGCACCCACCCCGGCTGAAGGCAGGGTGGAGAGGATGGTCAGCGGATGGATATAGCTCTCATACAACATCCCCAGCACGATATACACCGTGGCGATGGCGGCGGCGATCAGCAGCAGCTGCGATTGCAGCGTTTCCTGGAACACCTGCGCGGTACCGGCAAACGCGCCACGCACCGTGGAGGGCACGCCGATCTGCGTCATGGCGCGCTCAATGGCGGTGGTGGCATCGGACAGGCTGCCGCCTTCCGGCAGGTTAAACGAAATGGTTGAGGCCGCTGAAAGCCCCTGATGGTTGACCGCAAGCGGAGCATTAGCCGGTTGCCAGCGGGCAAAATAGGACAGCGGAATCGCCTGGCCGTCTTTGTTAATCACGAACATCTTTTCCAGCGAACTCACGTCCTGGGTATAAGGCGGAGCCACCTCCATCACCACTTTGTACTGGTTCAGCGGTTGATAGATGGTGGAAATCTGGCGCTGACCGAAGGCGTTGTTCAGCAGATTGTTGGCATCGGTAATAGAAATACCCAGCCGCGCCATGGTTTCGCGATCGTAAGACAGATCCATTTCCGAGCCTCGGTCCTGCTGATCGGAGTTAACGTCAACCAGCTCCGGCAGATCGGCAAACGCCAGGCGAATCTTCGGTTCCCATTCGCGCAGTTCGCGGAGATCGTCCGCCAACAGCGTGTACTGATAGCTGGCGTTGGATTGCCGCCCACCGGCGCGGATATCCTGTACCGCCATCAGGAACAGGCTGGCTCCGGGCTCTTTCGCCAGTTTGGCGCGTAGCCGGGCGATCACCTTTTGCGCATCGTCGCTGCGTTCTGACAGCGGCTTGAGCGAGATAAACATCGAACCGCTGTTGGTGCGTGAACCGCCGGTAAAGCCAGTGACGTTATCCACGTCTTTGTCTTCCCGTACGATCTTCATAAAATCTTCCAGCTTGCCGCGCATCGCCTGGAACGAAATGCTCTGATCCGCTTGGATAAAGCCCATCAGGCGGCCGGTATCCAGCTCGGGGAAGAAGGTTTTCGGAATGCTGATATACAGCCAGACGTTAAGGGCAATAGTGGCTAAAAACAGCGCCAGCACCCAGCGCGAATGGCCGAGCACCCAGTTCAGCGAGCGGCCATAACCCCGTTGTAGCGCCAGTAAAACTTTGCCAAAACCGCGTACGCGCCGCTGCGCGCGAGCAGGCTGATAGCGCAGCAGATAGGCGCACATCATTGGCGTCAGCGTTAGCGAGATCAGCAGCGACAGCCCGATGGATACCGACAGCGTGACGGCAAATTCGTGGAATAACCGGCCCGGCAGACCGCCCATAAACAGCAACGGAATAAACACCGCTACCAGCGACACGCTCATGGAAAGCACGGTGAACCCCACTTCTCGCACCCCTTGCAGCGCGGCCTTTATCGGCTTCATCCCGGCTTCGACGTGGCGAGAGATATTCTCCAGCACCACAATGGCATCATCCACCACAAAGCCAGTGGCGATGGTCAGCGCCATCAGCGACAGGTTGTTTAAACTGAAACCGCACAGGTACATGGCGGCAAAGGAACCGATCAGCGAAACCGGCACCGCTACCGCCGGGATCAGCGTCGCGCGGCCAGAGCGCAGGAAGATAAACACCACCAGGATCACCAGGCCGATGGCAATCATCAACGATCGTTCCACTTCTGCCAATGAAGCGCGAATGGTGGGGGAGCGATCCTGCGCGATATTCAGCTGGATGGAAGCCGGAATATTTTCCCGCAGGGCGGGCAGTTCGGCGCGGATGCGATCGACGGTTTCGATGATATTGGCACCCGGTGAGCGGCTGACGGTCAGGATAATCGCCGGTTTGGCGTTGGTCATCCCGGCGTTACGCACGTCCTGCACCGAATCAACGACGTTGGCCACATCGCTCAGGCGTACCGCCGCGCCATTGTTATAGTGGATCACCAGCGGCTGATAGGCGGCAGCGGTTTTCAGTTCATCATTGGCCTGGATCTGCCAGCGCTGCTGCGGGTCGTCTACCGCGCCCTGTGGCCGACGAACGTTGGCATTGGCGATGCTCTGGCGTACCGCATCCAGCGACACGCCCTGATTGAACAGCGCGCCGGGGTTGAGTTCCACACGCACCGCAGGCAAGGAACTGCCGCCCACCGACACATCGCCCACCCCTTCGGTCTGGGCAATTTTCTGCGCCAACTGCGTGGAGGCAAAATCATACAGCTGCCCCTGATTGTAGGTGTCCGAGGTTAGCGTCAGGATCATGATCGGTGCGTCGGACGGGTTGATTTTGCGATAGGTCGGGCGGCTCGGCATCCCGGTCGGCAACAGGCTTTGCGCCGCATTGATCGCCGCCTGCACGTCGCGCGCTGCACCGTTGATATCGCGATCGAGGTCGAACATCAAAATGATCCGCGTACTGCCCAGCGAACTGGTTGAGGTCATTTCACTGACCCCGGCAATGCGGCCCAGCGCCCGTTCCAGCGGAGTGGCCACCGAAGACGCCATGGTTTCCGGATCGGCCCCCGGCAGTGAGGCGCTGATGGAAATCACCGGGAAATCAATCTGCGGCAGCGGTGACACCGGCAGCAGCCGGAAACCCATCACCCCGGCGAGGGCGATTGCCAGCGTCAACAGGGTGGTGGCAACGGGCCGATAGATGAACAGGGCGAAGAATTTCACGGCAGCTCCTGCGCATCCGGCTGGCGATGGGTATTGCGCGCCAGCTTGTCAAACAGCAGATAAATCACCGGCGTGGTGAACAGCGTCAGGATCTGGCTCATCACCAGCCCGCCCACCATACAGACGCCCAGCGGGCGGCGCAGCTCAGCCCCCACGCCGGTGCTGAGCATCAGCGGCAGCGCGCCGAGCAGGGCGGCCAGCGTGGTCATCAGGATCGGGCGAAAACGCAGCAGGCAGGCCTGATAAATGGCATCGTACGGCGTCATCCCCTGTTCGCGCTCGGCGGCCAGCGCGAAGTCGATCATCATGATGGCGTTCTTTTTCACGATACCAATCAACAGGATGATGCCGATGATGGCAATCACGTCCAGCTCATGGCCGGACATCATCAATGCCAGCAGGGCACCGACCCCGGCGGTGGGCAGGGTAGAGAGAATGGTCACCGGATGAATAAAGCTCTCATACAGCACGCCCAGCACGATATACATCGCCACCACCGCCGCCAAAATCAGCCACAGCGTGCTGCCGAGCGCCGCCTGGAACGCCAGCGTTGCGCCCTGGAACTGGGTGGTAATGTCGTTTGGCATGTTGAGGGTTTTTTCTGCCTGAGTAATGGCATCCACCGCTTCACCGAGCGAGAAGCCCGCGGCCACGTTGAACGACACGGTGGCGGAGGGGAACTGAGCCAGATGATTGATCGTCAGCGGGCCAAAACGTTCCTCAATCTTGGCGATGGTGCTCAGCGGCACGGTGGTGCCGTTGCTGCTGGTCAGACGGATATCGTTTAACGCCGCCAGCCCCGGCGTGCTGCTGACATCATGCTCCAGCACCACCCGGTACTGGTTGGCCTGGGTGTAGATGGTGGAGATCAGCCGCTGGCCAAAGGCGTTGTAGAGCGCGTTGTCGATAGCACTCATGGTGATACCCAGGCGCGAGGCAGAATCACGATCGACATTCACAAATGCCACCAACCCCCGATCCTGCCAGTTGCTGGTGACGTCGGTAAGCTGCGGTGCCTGCTGTAACACCTGCATCAACTGCGGCACCCACTGGCTGAGCTGGTCGAGGGACATCGCTTGCAGCGTGAACTGGTATTGGGTGCGGCTCACCTGAGTATCAATGGTCAGATCCTGCACCGGTTGCAGATACAGCTTCACGCCGGGGAACTGCGCGGTCTGTTGTTGCAGGCGGGTAATGATCGCCGGAATGCGATCGCTGCGTTCACTCAGCGGCTTCAGGTTGATCTGCAATCGCCCGCTATTGAGCGTGGCATTGCTGCCATCGACGCCGACGAACGAGGTCAGGCTTTCTACCGCCGGGTCTTTCAGGATCTCAGCGGCAACCTGCTGCTGGCGTTCGGCCATATTGCTGAACGACACGCTTTGCGGCGCTTCCAGCGTGCCTTGAATGATGCCGTTATCCTGCACCGGGAAGAAGCCTTTCGGGATCAGCAAGTACAGCAGCACGGTGAGGATCAGCGTGCTGAACGCTACGCCCAGCGTCAGCCAAGGGTGATTCAGCACCACTTTCAGCCACACGCCGTACTGGGCGATCACCCGCTCAAAAAAGCGTTCCGAAGCGCGGGAGAAGCGGTTCTGCTTGCGCAACGACTCATGGCTGAGCATGCGCGCGCACATCATCGGTGTGAGTGTTAAAGACACCAGTGCGGAAATCAGGATCGCCACCGCCAGCGTCACCGCAAACTCGCGGAACAGACGGCCGACGATATCCCCCATAAACAGCAGCGGGATCAGCACCGCCACCAGCGAGAAGGTCAGCGAGATAATGGTGAAGCCGATCTCGCCTGCGCCTTTCAACGCCGCATCCAGCGGCTTTTCGCCTTTCTCGATATAGCGCGAAATGTTCTCGATCACCACGATGGCATCGTCCACCACAAAACCGGTGGCGATGGTCAACGCCATCAGCGTCAGGTTGTTGATCGAAAATCCAAGAAAGTACATGGCGGCAAAGGTGCCGACCAGCGAAAGCGGCACCGCCACGCTGGGGATAATAGTGGCAGGCACATTACGCAGGAACACGTAGATCACCATCACCACCAGCACGATCGCCAGCAACAGTTCGAACTGCACGTCGCTGACCGAGGCGCGAATAGTGCTGGTGCGATCGGTCAACACTGTTACTTCCACCGATTTGGGCAGGCTTTTGATCAACTGCGGCAGCATTTCACGGATGCTGTCGGCAGTGGTGATCACGTTGGCCCCCGGCTGGCGCTGAATGTTCAGCACGATGGCCTGCTCATGGTTGGCCCAGGCCGCCAGGCGGTTGTTTTCTGCCCCCTGTTCGATGGTGGCGATATCCTGCAGGCGAATGGCCGCGCCGTTTTGATACGCCACAATCAGCTGACGATAGTCCTCTGCGGATTTCATCTGATCGTTGGCAGAGAGCGTGACAGAGCGGGTTGGGCCGTCCAGGCTGCCCTTGGCAGAGTTGACGTTGGCATTGCTGATGGCGGTGCGGATGGTTTCGCTGTCCAGCTTGTAGGCCGCGACCGCAGCGGCATTGAGCTTAACCCGCACCGCCGGGCGCTGGCCGCCGGAAAGGGTCACCAGGCCGACGCCGGAAACCTGCGAAATCTTTTGCGCCACGCGGGTTTCTACCATGTCTTGCACCTGCGTCATCGGCATGGCGTTAGAGGTGACCGCCAGCGTCAGAATCGGCGGATCGGCAGGGTTAACCTTGCTGTAAATCGGTGGGTAGGGCAGATCGTTGGGCAGCAGGTTGGTGGCGGCGTTGATCGCCGCCTGCACTTCCTGCTCAGCGACATCGAGCGGTAGTTCCAACTGGAACTGGAGTGTGATCACCGAGGCTCCGCCGGAACTCTGCGAAGCCATCTGTTTCAGGCCGGACATCTGGCCAAACTGCCGCTCCAGCGGGGCGGTGATCGCTGAAGTGACCACGTCCGGGCTCGCGCCGGGGTAGAGGGTCACTACCTGAATGGTGGGGTAATCCACTTCTGGTAAAGCAGAAACCGGCAAGGCACGGTAACCGATAATCCCGGCCAGCAGGATCGCCAGCATAAACAGGGTGGTCGCCACCGGGCGCAGGATAAACAGCCGGGATGGCCCGCCGCCGGCCTTTGGGGGCATGGACTGCATCAGGATTTCTCCTGCGCTTTACGCGGGTGCTTAGGTTTGGCCGTTGCCGATGCCTCTTGCGGAGCAAGTGGTGCCAGTACTTCCACCTGCATGCCTTCGGTTAGGCGATCGATACCGTCGGTTACCACACGATCGCCAACGTTCACGCCGGTGGTGATCACCACCTGTTGGCTGTCCTGCACGCCAGCGGTAACCCGGTGCTTACTGACTTTATTATCTTCGCTCAAGATCCAGACGAAGTGGCCTTCATTGCCCATTTGCAGCGCGGCGCTTGGGATCACGATCGCATTATGCAGGGTGGCGACCTTCAGCCGTGCGTTAACGAACTGATTCGGGAACAGCGTGTCGTCCTGATTATCAAAGCGGGCTTTCAGCTTGATGGTGCCGGTAGCCGTATCAATCTGGTTATCCAGGCTCAGCAGTGTGCCGTTGGCCAACGGCTGCTGGTTGGTGCGATCCCAGGCTTCGACGCTGACTGGTCCGGCCTTCTGTGCTTTCACCAGATCGGCGATATTGCTTTCCGGCAGCGTGAAAACCACGTCAATCGGATGAGTTTGGGTGATTACCACAATCCCGGTGGTGCTGCCGCTGGAGATGTAATTGCCCACGTCCACCTGTTTGAGGCCAACGCGGCCATCAATCGGCGCGGTGATCCTGCTGTAGGTGATTTGCAGTTTAGCGCTGTCGACCGCACCCTGATCGGCTTTGACCGCCCCTTCGCTCTGGCGCACCAGTGACGATTGGGTGTCCAGCTCCTGGCGCGAGATCAGGTTGGTTTTGACCAGTTGTTGATAGCGCGCCAGATCCTGTTTGGCATTGGCCAGCGTGGCCTGATCTTTAGCCAGTTGCCCCAGCGCCTGCGTCAGTTGCACCTCATACGGCCGTGGGTCGATTTCCACCAGCAAATCACCGGCTTTTACCTGTTGGCCTTCGCTGAAGTGGATCGCCATCAGTTGGCCGTCTACCCGGCTGGTGACGGTCACGGTATTAGCTGCGGTTGCAGTACCCAGCCCGCTCAGGAAACGCGGCACGCTTTGCTGGGTAGCCGCGGCGGCCTGAACCGGTGGCATGGGGGCATTGCGCCTGCCACCGGCTCTGCCACCAGCGCCTGCATTCCCTGCACCTGCCGGGCGAGCACCCGGTGTTGCATCTGTAGCTTGTGGCGCGTTGAAATGACGCCAGGCCAGAATGGCAACAATAACCACGATAACCACCAGCAGCAGGCGTAGTATCAATGAACGGCGTTTCGGTTTTGCATTCATGGTGATAAAGACTCTCTCCAGAGACAAACAGGCGGGCAATCATTGCCAAAAGTGACACTCCCAACAGGATACTAGTTTAGCGAGTCGTGCCAGCACAAAAATGAAGGAAATATGGAGGAAACGTCAGGTTTTTCGGAAGAAAGTACATAATTAGCCGCAGTGATACTTAACACGATAATTTTTCTACAGGAGTTGATGATGGTGAAAAGAGAACTAGGCCGTTCCGGTATTCAGGTGCCCGCGCTGACTTTTGGTGGCAACGTGTTTGGCTGGACCGCTGATGAAGCCACTTCGTTCAGCCTGTTGGATGCGCTGCTGGATCACCAACTGAATTTCATTGATACCGCTGATATGTATTCCAACTGGGCACCGGGTAATCACGGCGGCGAATCGGAAAGGGTGATCGGCAACTGGCTGAAGAAAAGCGGTAAACGCGAGCAGGTGATTATTGCCACCAAGGTAGGTAAGCCGATGGGGGCGGGCAAACAAGGGCTATCACCACGCTATATCCAACAGGCGGTGGAGGATTCTCTGCGCCGTTTGCAAACCGATTATATCGATCTGTATCAGTCCCATGATGACGATCGCGATACGCCGCTGGCTGAAACCCTGGCGGCGTTCGATGCGCTGATCAAAGCCGGTAAAGTGCGGGCGATTGGCGCTTCCAACTATCAGGCGGATCGGCTGGAAGAAGCGTTGAAAGTCAGCGAGCAGAACGGCTTGGCGCGTTATGAAACGTTGCAGCCGGAATACAATCTGTACGCCCGCGCAGGCTATGAAACCGCGCTGGAAGGAGTGGCACAGCGGCACGGCCTGGGGGTGATTAACTTCTTCTCGTTGGCCAGTGGTTTTCTCACCGGCAAATACCGCAGCGAACAGGATATGGGCAAGAGCCCGCGCGGTGACACCATCGTTGCCCGCTATCTTAACCCGCGCGGCTTCCGCATTTTGGCGGCGTTGGATCGGGTAGCGGCCAAGCATCAGAGCACGCCGACACAGGTTGCATTGGCCTGGTTGATCGCCCGGCCAAGCATTACTGCGCCGATTGTCAGTGCCACTTCGTTAACGCAGTTGGATGAGTTGGTGGGGGCGATTGAGGTAAAGCTGGAGGTTGAGGATATTAAGGTGCTCAATGAGGCGAGTGATTAATAATATTCAGGTTTATGTAAGCCAGGTGTAATGGGAATTGCCGTAAGCAGAGCGTAATACCATGAAACGATAGTGAGCGGCAATTGCAGGGCCCAAGGCGGGGCCCTGCACCCGCGCCAACGCTTAACATGGCCTGCCCGCTGCGCGGGTACCTTCGCTACGCCCCCGTTGCCGGGCGGGTCGGCTCAATTCACGTCCATGTTCATATCGCCTCAACCGGCCATCCATGGCCGGTTGCCCTTGGCAACGGTGTCTTGCTCAGCAGGCCATGATGCGCTCAACGTCAACACCTGAATCTGTGTGCACCGGGCAACATCAACATGGGTGTTGATAAGAGAACCTAATGCAGTGCAATCGGTTAGATGAGCACCGGTGTTGACGCCATTGAAGGCGCCGAACGGAGACACGGCGCATAGGCGAAACCGCCATGGACGGCGGTTTCAGGCGAGACAGGCAGGGATAATGAGATGGACGCTCCTACCACGGCATCGCAATGTGCCACAATTTGAGTGTCTAATCTCAACAGCAGGAGCGTCCAAATGAAAGTATCTACCCTCGGTATTGACTTGGCAAAAAACGTTTTCCAACTTCATGGTGTTGATCACAATGGCAATACGGTCCTGAAGAAAAAGCTGACTCGCGATAAATTCGTGCCTTTCATCATGCAGTTAGAGCCCTGTCTTATCGGCATGGAGGCCTGTGCTTCCAGTCATCATTTTGCACGGGTACTGGCTCAGTTCGGTCATCAGGTCAAACTGATACCGCCGCAGTACGTCAAGCCTTACGTCAAAACCAACAAGACCGATGCGGCCGATGCCGAAGCCATCTGTGAAGCCGTTACCCGCCCCAACATGCGCTTTGTACAAGTGAAAACCGCCGAGCAGCAGGCCGTATTAACTCTTCACACCGAGCGTGACATCCTCATCCGGGAACGCATCGCCTGTGTGAACAGCTTACGAGCCATGCTGGCCGAGTTTGGCCTGGTGATGCCGACCGGGCAACGGGCTTTTCACCAAGGTGTTCCTGACCTACTGGAGAATGGCGATATCGCGTTGTCCCCGTTTGTCCGCCGCAGTGCGGCGCGTCAGTTTGAACATATCCTGGCGCTCGAAGACCAGGTCACCCTGATTGAGCAAGAGCTCAGTCAGTGGGCGCAGACCCAGCCAGCCTGTCAGCGGGTGATGAAAGTGCCGGGTGTCGGGGTGATGACCTCGACCTATCTGGTGGCGTCAGTAGGTAACGGGCAACAATTTCACAGTGCGAAGCAATTTGCCGCTTGGCTGGGCCTGACACCGCGTGAACACTCCAGCGGTGGCAAACAGCGATTGGGCAGTATCAGCAAACGGGGTGACGGTTACTTTCGGTATTTGCTGGTGCACGGTGCCCGCGCGGTGGCGGCAGTAATTGAACGCCACAAAGAAGGGATGCCGTGGTTGTTCGCGTTGTTGCAAAAGAAAAACTACAACGTGGCGGTGGTGGCACAGGCGAGTAAAACGGCGCGCATTCTGTGGTCAATGCTAGTGAAGGGAACAGAATATCGACCTGGAGCCGCCCATTGAGACAAGCTCAAAGGGCAGTTCCAGGTCAGCAAAGGTAAAACGCAGTCCGGTAGTTGCACGTGTAATCAAGAAGATGGCGAAACAGGTAAGACCGCAGGTGAGACAATCCGAGACAGACGAGGGCATTTTGGCCCGTAGGGATGTAAGGAACTCACCTGGCGGATTTCATCATGGTTCGGGCCACAGAAAGGCCCAGAAAGAAACCGGATATATGGCTGCAATACCTGTTCACTTTATTCAAGAAAAACACTGGCATCATCGGGAGCGTCCATATACGCCTGTCGTAGCCGGCCGTAATGCGCCGTGGCGGAGTGAGGGAAGTCGCGTAGCGACCGCCTGATATGGCAAGGGCCGGGGTGCAGGGGGCTGGCTCTTGAGCCCCCTGCTCGGGCGCATTCACTGCGTTACTGAATGAGCGCAAAATGTTTAGCGACCGAAAGTGATACCTGTCTCAGGTCCATTACACCCAGCTTACCCAGACGCAAGCGCTGTGCTGCGATACAACACATGCTTGCGCAGCGGATGCCCAATTGCCAAACGCGGATGCTCAAACGTTTCCCCGCTGTACGTCATGCCAATACGCTCCATCACCCGGCGTGAAGGCTGGTTGATTTCGGCGGTGAAGGACACCACCTCGGCAAGGTTAAGCGTATTAAATGCAAAGCTTAAGACGCCTTTGGCCGCTTCGCTGGCATAACCTTGGCCCCAATGTTCTGCCGCCAACCGCCAGCCGATCTCCACACAGGGGGAACAGGGCAGGTCGTCACCGGGGATCGCCAGCCCAACAAAGCCGATAAAGGGGGCGCCGCCTTTAATTTCCACCGCCCAAAAACCCCAACCCTGCTGCTGCATCAACTGGCGGATACGATCTGCCAGCGCATCGCTTTCTGCACGGGTTAAGACCGCTGGGAAATAGGTCATTACCGCAGGATCGGCATTTAGCGCGGCAAAAGCGGGCAGATCGCTGTCCTGCCACTCACGCAGCCGCAGTCGTTCTGTTTGGAATGAGATAATCGTCATCGCTGAGTGCCTGTGTATGAATCAACGAAACAGCGTTTGTGCCCAGCGTGCCAGCCCGGCGGTCACCGAGCCGAAATCGTTGCCGCCGACGATCGGGATCCCTGGCAGTTGCTGCTGCAAAGCGCTACGCAGCAGGGGGGAACGCGCGCTGCCACCGGTCAGATAAATCACCTGCGGCATGCTCTGGCTGGTAGCCAGTGCGGCGCTGACCTGCTCCTGAATACGCAGCAGCGGTTGTGCAATCGCCTCGGCCAGTTGAGCCTGGGTGATGGTTTCTGCCAGTTCCGCCTGCACAAAAGCCAGCGAGGTAAGGAAGCTTGGCTGGTTGGACAGGGCGATTTTACTCTCTTCAGCCGCACGTACCAGCCGGTAGCTCAGCCGTTGCTGGTAGATCTTCAGCAGACGTTGCACTTTTTCCGGTTCGGCCGCATCGCGGATCAGGTCGCGCAACATGCGGCCGTTGGCGGCGCTGTAGAAATCGTTTTGTGCCGGAACGTCGTTGGTGGCCACCGCATTCCAGTAGGGCAGCGCAGGCAGCGCGATGCCTTTCTCGGTTTCACCGCCCATGCCGAACAGCGGCATCAGCTGTTTGAAAGCCAGCATGATATCCAGATCGTTACCGCCCACACGGCAGCCGCTGTGCCCCAGCAGGCTTTGCTGGCGATCGGCCCGATCGCGCCATTGCGGGCCCATCAGCAGCAGCGAACAGTCGGTGGTGCCACCGCCGATATCCACCACCAGCACGGTTTTCTCTTCGCTCAGCGTGGCCTCAAAATCCAGCCCGGCGGCTACTGGTTCAAACTGGAATTCGATCTCTTTGAAACCGGCGCGAACGGCGGCGCGTTGTAAAATTCCCTGCGCCTGCCGGTTGGCCTCTTCGCCGCCGGTGCCCTGGAAGTTGATCGGGCGGCCAATCACCGCCTGATCGATGCTGCTTTGCAGCACCCCTTCCGCCTGGCGTTTGATGTGGAACATCATGGCGCACACCAGATCTTCAAACAGCGCAATCTGCTGGGGTTTGAGGCCGTTGGCTCCGAGGAAGGATTTTGGCGAGCGCACGAAGTAAACGTCTTCCGGGTCTTCAATATAGTGTGCCAACGCCTGTAGGCCGAACAGCACACTGTGGCTGTTAACCGGAATATCTTCTTCACGGTTGAAGGTGATGGCGCGGCGCAGCAGTTGCTGATTCTCTTCACTACCGGTAGGCACCTGCCAGTGGCGGTGCAGGCACTCACTGACCGCTTCACGCGTCGGCGCACACAGCATCGAAGGCAGATAGGGTTCGTGGTTTTCCAAGGTCAGTAGTTCGGGGCCATTATCCCGCATAACGGCGACGGAACAGTTAGCTGTTCCATAATCGAAGCCAATAAACATTTATCTCAATTTCCCCATGCCAATGAAGGGGGGCGACTTTACCTGAGACGGCCGGGCTGGGCAACCTGCGTGAGCCACTGAGGAAAAATTTAGCGCTGTTCGCGTTGGCATGCTTAACTGAGGCGTTTCAGGTTAATGTCCGATTCCCGCACGTCAGCCACTGGCCCGAGCCCCATAATGAACAAAAAACAGACCCCGAGCGTGACTATGATGGAGCAACAACAAGCGTTGTATAGCGCGCTGAGTGCGCGCGATCGTAAATTCGACGGGCGCTTTTTTGTCGGCGTTTCTTCTACCGGCATTTATTGCCGACCCGTGTGCAGCGCGCGCACGCCAAAGATCGAAAACTGTACCTTCTACCCGAGCGCTGCCGCCGCTGAACTGGCGGGCTTTCGCCCCTGCCTGAAGTGTCGGCCGGAACTGGCCCCTGGGCTGGCGCTGATCGATTTGGGTAACCGTTATGCACAGGTGGCCGTCCAGTTGATCGAGCAGGGTTATCTGTCGGAGCACAGCTGTGAACAACTGGCCGCGCGTCTGGGGATTTCCGATCGCCATCTGCGGCGCATTTTTGCCGAACAGTTCGGCGCATCCCCCATCGATTATGCCCAGTCGCACCGTTTGTTGCAGGCCAAGCGCTTGCTGGCGGATACCGATCTGCCGTTGAGCGAGGTGGCGTTTGCAGCAGGGTTTGGCAGCCTGCGGCGTTTTAACGAGCTGTTTAAAGCACGCTATCGCCTGATCCCTTCCGCGCTGCGCAGTAGTGCTGGCCGCCATGAGCGCGCAGCCACCAGCGGGTTGGTTTTTCATCTGGGGTATCGGCCGCCTTACGATTGGCCACGTATGCTGGCTTTCCTGCAAGCGCGTGCGGTGAAGGGGGTGGAACATGTCGAAGGAACACAATATTGGCGTTCAATTGCCGTCCAGCAGGGTGGCATTGATTATTGCGGTTGGGTGAGCGTGCAGCCGGATGAAGCCCGTAATCGGGTGCGGGTGGAGGTGGCTCCAGCGCTCAGCCGGGTAACCACCGAGGTGCTGCGGCGCGTGCGCCAACTGTTCGACTTGGATGCGGCACCCGATCGCATCGCCGATGCGTTAGGGGATTTGGTGGCAGATGCGCCGGGCCTGCGGCTGCCGGGATGCGTTAACAGCTTCGAGCAGGCCACACGCGCGGTGCTGGGGCAACTGGTCAGCGTGAAAATGGCTGCGGTGTTTGCCGGGCGTATGGCACAAAACTGGGGCACCCCATTGGCACAACCTAACGGCAGTATCACGCATGTGTTCCCCGCAGCGATGAGGGTTGCGCAGTTGCAACCGGAGGAACTGCGGCCGTTGGGGATCCAGCTCAAACGCGCTGCGGCGCTGATCGAAATAGCCAAAGCGGTGACTGAGGGGCGGTTGCAGTTGGATAACGTGCTGGACATTGAACAGGGCATTAAAGCGCTGACCGCCCTGCCGGGGATCGGTAGCTGGACCGCCAACTATATCGCTATGCGCGCCTGGTCATGGCCAGACGTTTTTCTGGCGGGGGATTACCTGATCAAACAGCGTTTTCCCGGCATGACGCCGCGCCAGATTGAGCAGTACGCCGAACGTTGGCGGCCATGGCGCTCCTATGCCACGCTGCATTTGTGGCATAACGGAGATTGGGCACCCTCATCGGACGCCATCATCAAGTAACTTAATCAGCGGTTGTTCCAGCGCGATCAGGTCACCGTCGACCAGATCGATGCCAAGGGCTGTCAGCGTATTCAACGTGGCCAATTGCTCCACCGGGCCAGCCAGCGTCTTGGCATGTATCCGGTGAGCGGCGTTATTGAGTATTGACACCATCAGTTCATCCATCTGATTGCTGTGCACGTTGGTGACAAAGCGTTCATCGATGCGAACGTAATCGAGCTTTTGGCCGTTCAACCGATCGAAGGCATTCAGGTTACGTCCAAAGCCGTCAACAATCAGTTTGCAACCTAGCTGCTGTAATTGACGGATAAACTCACCGCCGCTTTCCGTGTGATCCAGAATAATGGCTTCATCGACCATCAGGAAAAGGGTCTGGTGCGGCAGAATAGAGGCTGCCAGTTTCTCCTGTAGATAATGTTGGAATTCACGGTCCAACATGTTGTCGGTGGCCAGCGGCAGGGCGACGGAGAGCCCCAGGCGCTGAATGGCTGGCGCGTGTTGCCCCAGGATTTGATCCACCATCCAGCGATCGACCTCTGGCAGCAAACCGTACAGCTGTGCGGCAGCGAAGAACTCTTCAAACGTCAGCATGTGATCATCGTAGGAAGTCACCCGCAATGTGAGCTGATGGAAACAGATCGCCTGCGGCGTTTTGGGCGGCGACACGGCTTTGACGTACAGTTGCAGTTGCTGTTTATGAATAATGTCCATCACCTGCTGACGCGTCAGCAGTCCATGTTGGCGCTCCATCAGTTGCTTTTGCAGGGATTCATAAATGTAAACCTGCCCACGGCCGCGGTGTTTGGCGGTGTAGCAGGCGATATCCGCCTGTGCCAGCAATTCGGCGCTCTTGCCGCTGGCGGCACTGATTTGGGTAATGCCGGCGCTGGCACCCACATGGTAGGTTTTACCTTCCCAGTAAAACGGATGTTCATCGATTTGCGAAACCATCTGTTGCATCAGCGTTTTTGCCTGTTCCAGCGAGCAGTCGAACAGGATCAGGCCGAACTCATCCCCGCCCAGACGGGCCAGACAGTCGCTGTTACGCAACTGACGTTGCATGAGTTGAGCAATCTCCTTCAGCAAAGCGTCACCGGCTGCGTGCCCGGCGCTGTCGTTGACCACTTTGAACCGATCGAGATCGAGGAAGACCAACGCGTGTTGTTGGTCGTTATCGGCCACGCTGACCGTGGCGTTTTTCAGCCGTTTTTCGAAGCTGGGCCGGTTTTGGAGGTTGGTCAACGCATCGTGCGAGGCGCTGTAACTCAGCTTTTTCATCAATTCCCGTGAGGCGCTGACGTCCTGTAGCACCATCACTGCGCCCATCACGCCCCCTTCGAGGGTTTTCAGCGGCGAAACCGAGGTCTGTACGTCGAAGCGGCGGCCATCACGGCTGTGCAGCACCAGCGCATACTCCTGCGGTAAGGTTTTTCCTTCCAGCAGGCAGTATTGCACCGGGTTTTCGACTTCCGGGCCGTCTTTGCCGTTAGTCATACGCACAACGCCGGTGATCGGCATACCCAGCGCCAGTGCCAGTGGCCAACCGGACATCTGCTCGGCGATCGGGTTCATAAAGGTGATACGCATTTCGCCGTCGGTAGAAATCACCCCTTCACCGATGGCATCAAGGGTGATGTGCAGGCGCTCTTTTTCTTGATGCAGTGCTTCGGTCAGCGCGATGATTTCCGTCATGTCGATATTGGTGCCGATCATGCGCAACGGCTTGCCCTGTTCATCTAGCACGGTATTGCCTTGGCCCCGGATATGCCGGATCCCTTGGCGGGTCTGGGTGCGAAACTCCATCACGTAGGGTTGCTGCTGGCGGGTGATGATGGTCATTTGCTGGGTAATGCGTGCGCGATCTTCAGGAAAAATCAATGAGATCCACAGTTCCAGGGTCGGCTGTTGGTTGGGATCAAGGTCGTAGAGTTCGAACATTCGCTTGTCCCAGGTCAGTTTTTCACAACCCACCACCCACTCCCAGATGCCGATCCCCCCTGCCTGATTGGCAAGCTGGATGCGTTCCATCAGGTGGCGGTTTTCGGCTTCCGTGCGTTTTAGCTCGTTGATGTCTTCCACTTGAGAAATAAAATACAGCGGCTGGCCAGAGGGATCGCGCACCAGCGATACTGCCACCAAGGTCCAGATGCTTTCACCATCGCTGCGGACGTAGCGTTTTTCCATGATATAGCTGCTGATGTGGCCATTAAGCAGCTCCTGCCACTGTGTCAGATCGGCATGCAAATCGTCCGGGTGGGTGATTTCCTGAAAGGTTAAACGGCACAGCGCTTCTGGTGGGTAATGCAGCAGTTTGCACAGCGCCTGGTTGACCTGTAGCCATTTCCCCTCAGGGGATACCAGCGCCATGCCGATGGCGGAATACTCCAGTGCATTGCGAAAACGCGTTTCACTCTCTTCGATATGCTCTTTTTCCACCCGGAATGCGTGCATTACCATCGACATGGCATGGGCCGGGAACAGGATCAGGATCAGCGGCAGGTAGATCTCCACATCGCCGAGAAACCGCCCATGATCCTGAAAGTGTAACAGCCCAAGGGAGATAACCACGGTAATCATCAGCGTGGTGGCAAAGCAGATGATGAAGGTTTCAAGCCTGGGCAGGCGAATGGCGGCCCACAGGAGCGGCAGAATGACGAAATTAAACGGGTAGGGCAGGTGAAGCAGCGCCAGATAGCTGAAAGACAGGGTGGCCATCAGCATCACCAGCAGTTCTAGTTCATTCAGCGTTTTCAGCATGGAGCGGCGATACACCAGCCCGATGGGGGTCAGTGCAAGTACCCCGATCGCTTCAGAGATAAACCAGGTGCTGAACGACTGTAAGAATGACTGCCCAGGCTGAGGAACCCAGGACACGGCCAGCAGGGCGCTGAACATCGGGGTGAAAATAACCGCACAGACGACAAACTTCAGCCAGCTGGCCAGCCCGTTGAGCGGATCGGTCGGTTGCAGTACCCGGTGCAATAACAGGGTACAGATCGCGGCTTCCAACAGATTAATCAGCGTCAGTTTGACCGGGAACCAACTGAAACCGAACAGGATAAAACTGGCCGCACAGATACTGGCACCGCTGAGCAGCAGCGGCAACGGCCACTGCTGCGGCTGATACCGGTACAGCAAGATGATAATGGCAGCGGTTGGGAACCACAGCGGGGTAAAATGGCTGGATTCGGTCGACAGTGTCAGGCAAAGGTAAGCCAGCAGGAATACGACCATTGCCATTAACAGCGAGTGAGTCAGTAAAGAACCTTTCGGGAGTGTAGGGTGGTTCGCTGCGCTGATATCCATGAGTAACCTTACTGTGCTATCGGCCACGGGCAAAGATAACTACCGTCGGAAATAGGAATTTTACTAACAAGAGGTTAGTACAGTGTGTGACGAATGCCTATTGAATGAATGATATTAAGGGAACAGAATTTAACGCATTGGCGCGATTATCGACAGCCAGCACCCGTGCTGGCTGCTGGCGATTAAAGCAGGAAAATAGTAGCCAGACCGAGGAAAATAAAGAACCCCCCGGTATCGGTCAGGGCGGTAATCAACACGCTGGAACCCACCGCCGGATCGCGCCCCAGTTTGAGCATGGTCATCGGTATCACCACCCCCATCAGCGCTGCGACCAGCAGGTTCAGCATCATGGCCAGCGTCATCACGGCGCCCATCGCCAGATCGTCATACAGCAGGTAGGTGACCAACCCCATGATACCGCCCCAGACGAAGCCGTTGATCACCGCAACGCCCAGCTCTCTGAGCAACAGCCGTGAGATATTGCCGACTTCAATCTGGTGCAGCGCCAGCGCCCGCACGATCATGGTGATCGTCTGGTTACCGGTATTGCCACCGATGCCGGCGACGATCGGCATCAGGGCGGCCAGCGCCACCAGTTGCGAAATGGTGTGCTCGAACAGGCCAATGACCCGTGAAGCGATAAAGGCGGTGCACAGGTTGATCGCCAACCAGGCCCAGCGGGTTTTCACCGCTTTGCCGACCGGGGCGAACACGTCTTCATCCGGGCTTAACCCCCCCATCCGGCGCAGAGTGTTATCACTTTCCTCGTTGACTGCGTCAACGACTTCTTCGATGGTCAGGCGCCCCATCAGTTTACCCTTGGCATCCACCACCGGGGCGCTGATCAGGTCATAGCGTTCGAAAGCGCTGGCCGCCGCTTCGGCTTTATCTTCCGGCTGGAAGGTGGTGGGATCGCTGTCCATCAGCTGAGAAACCAGCGTTTGCGGATCGTTGAGCAACACTGCCGTCAGCGGCAATTCGCCTAACAGCGTATTTTTGCGATCGGTGACGAACAGTTTGTCGGTGGCGTCTGGAATGGTTTTGCGCTGGCGCAGAAAGCGGTGGACGGTGCCGAGTGAAACGTCCGGGCGGACCGTAATCAGTTCGAAATCCATCATCCAGCCAACGGTATCCTTGCCGTAGTGCACCATTTCCCGCACTTGTGTACGTTCATTCGGCTCAAGCGAAGTGAGCAGGCGGCCCATCAGGTTACGCGGCAGGTACTGGGCCAGATAGGCCTGTTCATCGACGTCCAGCGTTTTGAGCGCTTTGAGCAGGTCTTTATCGCTCATTTCTTCGATCAGGCTGTCCCAAACGGGTTCTGCCACTTCGACCAGCGTTTGGCCACGTTTGGTGGTATCAACCAGCCGCCACAGCGCCAAGCGTTGGTCTTGTGGCAACGCTTCCAGCAGATCAGCCAGATCGGCGGCGTGCATGCCTTTCAACAGCTGGGTAATTTCGGCAGTGTGATTCAACAGCTCGCTTTTGCTGAGCTCTTTTTCATCCCCTGAACGACCGAGAATGCTATCAACCAACTCTTTGTTATTTAACAGCAGATTCAGGATACGCTGACGGTATTCAGCGACCTTTTTTACGTTATGCGTTGCGGTGGACATGGTATTCCTTAACGCTGACTGGGCACATAGGGTTCCTTTACGGTTATCTCTACAAGATAGAGCATAGCGTCGGTGGGCGTCATTTTTGTGAAACCAGACTGGAAGTGAGGAATAAGTAAGAGGTCTGAATGTATGGCAGACGGCTTAATTATTCGTTTCCACGCTGATGAAAAGGGTAGGTATTGTCGCGGTGCTGAATGAGAACTCACTGATTATACACGCCGATTTGAGGGCTCTGCGGCAGTGGCGTCATGCTTTTTTCCTGATGATGGGGAATGGCGACCATGGCAGCATACAACAGACGGCCAACTAAAATGATAAAGCTTATTAGCAAGACGATCTTGGTCATGAGCCCGGTCGGTTTTCTTCTCATATTATCATCCGAATGTGTCGGTACCTGGTGTGGTTAGTTTTTAAATGTATTTATACCCTTCATACTTCAAGTTGCAGGTGTGTTTGCTACGCTTTCTCACCCCCAGTCACCTACTTGTGTAGGCTCCTGGGGATTCGCTCGCTTGCCGCCTTCCTGCAACTCGAATTATTTTGGGTATAGTCATTGATATTCAATTGGTTAATGTTGTGATTCTATGCGGGGATGACAAAAGATGTCTATTTATTTCCATTTCATTGAATCGCGCATTTAGGTCTTGTTGAGATGTTGTTTGATTTTTTGTTGAGTATTAATAGGTTATTATCAGCAGGATAAAGCGCTTTACGAATTTTCATTAGCTTTTTCTCTATTAATTGATTGTGGTCAAATTTTGAGCTACCGCAGTGAATAGAATACACAACCATTCTTGATGCTGAATCATGGTGTCTCAGTTCTGCTTATGAATGGTTCCGGAGTTGGATCGGATCTAACTCTTCTCTGCAATTTAAATTATGCTTAAGCGGTGAAATGAGTCACGCATTGGCGGATACAGTGTCTTGATGGGTATTTTGAAATTCTGGATTAAGTTACGCGATCATTGGTGGGGGCAGCCTATTGTGCTGAGCCTGCTGGTATTGCCGGTTGCCGGCTGGTTATCGCCGCGTCTTATGCTGCCTGAAGGTAAGGTCTATCTGATCTATTTACCTTTGGCGGCCTGCTTTTCTTTGCTGATGGTCTATGACTGGCGCGCCCTGCCAGGAATTGGTCTGGCGATTCTTATTCGCTATTCCGATCGCGCTGGGGCTGATATCACGGTGATCATGACCCTGTTCTATCTGGTGTGCCTGAGCATTTGCTGGTGGGGCTATCGTTGCCTGTCTCAGCGCCGCTGGTGTGCGGGGTTCTCGGAACTGAAGCTCGGCAAGCATCGGCTTATCTGGCTGGTGATGATGCCCTCGGCGCTATTTATCTTCGGTCTGAAGTTAATCATCGGTCTCGATCTATTGCCTGATGAGCTCGGTATGATGCCGGGCAATGGTATCAATCTGCATACGCTGGTCAATTTTCAGGCGGTACTGATCGGTTGCCTCTCGTCCATGCAATTGTTCTATTTTGTCTTGCGGATCATTAAAAACCCCCGATTTGCCAAGGTGCTGTGGGGGCGTATCTGCCGGCAGATCGCGCCGGGAGTGAAAAAAGGTGAACTGCAACTGTGGTTTGCGGTGTTGAGCATACTGGTATTTATTCTGGCTTATCACACGGCAGACACGAATTTCTTGCAGGTGCCAGATTACAGCCTGACATTGCTGTTGCCCGTGATGTTGTACAGCGCCATGCGTTTTGGCTACCAGTTTAATGGCATTATCTGGGCCGCGACCCTGATAGTGCTGTTCTTTAACTATCCAGGTTATGTGCAGTGGACCAATCTGTTACACAACCTGACGATGATCTCTTCAATGATGTTGGCGTTTACGCTCAGTATTCTGCTGACGTCGGCGATACATACCCGCCAGCGGATGGATCACGCCAAAGCGCAGAGTGCTTCGCTGAAGGATCCGGTGATCGGTTTGCCCAACCTGCGGGCACTGAAGCGCGATTTAGCGAAAACACCGCGCTCCACCCTCTGCTTTTTGCGTATCTCTGAGCTGGACCTGCTCAGCCGTAACTACGGTATGCAATTGCGCATCCGCTTCAAGCAGAAGTTGGCCGGCACGTTGCGCACGGTATTGGAAGAGGACGAGGACGTCTATCATCTGCCGGGATACGATCTGGTGCTGCGGCTGAACGGCTCTAACGCTGAAGCCAAGGTAGCCACCATCCAGAGTACGTTGGAGAAATTCCGCCTGGTGTGGAATGGTCTGCCGATTCATCCACCTCTGGGTATCAGCTATTGCGGCGTGTACTCGGAAGTGGCGCATTTGCATTTGCTGCTGGGGGAGTTGAGCTCGCTGGCGGAAATGTCACTGACCAGCGGCCGGGCGGAGAACGTGCAGAACGATCACCATGTCGCGCAGGAGGAGATCAAACGCAAGGTCGCCTTGCTGCACTGGGTGCAGCGTTCACTGGATAACGACAGCTTTGTGCTGATGGCACAGCCGATTGTTGGCGTGCGTGGCGATACTTATCACGAGATTTTGCTGCGGATGTTGGATGACGACGACAGCATTGTGCCTCCGAGTGAGTTTATGCCGGTGATCCATGAGTTTGGTCTGGCCTATCAGTTGGATTTGTGGGTGCTGCGCCATACGCTGGAGTTTATGGAGCAGAACCGGGAAGCTATGCCCAGCGCGCGTTTTGCCGTGAATCTTTCCCCCTCTTCGCTGTGCCGCCCGAGCCTGTGTCAGGACGTACGCGATGCGCTGCAACAATACCAGATTGAGCCTTATCAACTGGTGCTGGAAGTGACGGAGTCTCATCTGGTACAGGATGTTAAATATGCCAAAAACTCGTTGCAAGAGCTGCGCCAACTGGGATGCCGCATTGCATTGGATGATTTTGGTACTGGCTACGCCACCTACGATCGCCTGAAAGAGCTGCATGTGGATACGCTGAAGATCGACGGCAGCTTTGTGCGCGGTATGCTGACCAATAAGGTGGATTACCAGATTATTTCGTCAATCTGCAAAGTCGCGCTGATGCAGCGGTTATCGATTGTGGCGGAATATGTAGAAACAGCGGAACAGCGTGATGTGCTGAAAAGCCTGGGTGTGGATTATATGCAGGGCTATTTCATCGGTAAGCCACAGTTGCTGACGTCGTTGGTGCAGCCGGAAGAAAGCGAAGAAAAGCATTGAAGATAGGGGAGCTTCGCTCTGGCAACAGAGGGCGTTTTCCCTTGATTATAGTGGTTCGAGATTGGCGCTGTTTTCAGGGGAAATATAATAATTTAATCCTTTATATTGCTCTGTGAATAGCTGACCGGGCGTTAATCCTGAGTAGAATCGGCAGGTTTTGATGAAATGGGGCTGGTCGGTATAGCCATAAGTCAACGCACTGTCCAGAACGTCCTGACCGCTTAATATACGGCGCAGGGTGTGCTGAAAACGCGCAGTGCGGCAAAAATAACGGGCATCAACGCCAATAAAGTGACGAATACGCCGTTCCATGGTGCGCGGACTCAGCGCAAGCTGTTCGCGTACCAGGGATAAAGCCCCACCGTAGTAAAGAAGGTTAGCCGCCTGGGCCATGTGAGGAACAGTGGTAAGGTGTTGATCCAGCATACCAATCAACCAGGATTCTAATCGGTTAACTTGTAGCTGGAATGGTATTTCTGACAGCGCAGGAAAGGGATATTTTAAAGTCATATCGCGTAGCGATACTGGCCTATCACCCAGTTCTTCAAGCGAGAGATTAAACAACGGGAAACTGGTACCACAGCGCAAACGGGCGGAGACAAATTTTATCGTGGACTCTGTGGTTAATGGTGAAAGCCGAATTCTTGTCCTGCGCGGGCTGAACAGAAATGCATCACCGGTATTAATCATCTGAGTGCCGGTGATAATGCTGCCGTCCAAAGGAATCAGCTCTACCAGCAGAGCCTCTCCCAGATTAAACATCAGTTCCCCGCCGGTGCCCGGCAATAACTCAGGTAACGCTATGCTGGCAGGCAGATGCCAATACCAGTAATGCGCTACCCAAGGGGATAGCGCATGAGATGGAGCTGCGATATGTTGCCGTATCATTCAGGAGCACGCTGGCGCGCGGCCATCATTCAGATTGTCCCCGCTTTGAAAGCCTAACAGCGGGTGAGCATCAAAACGTACTACGCCCACCTGCATTCGGCCAGCAACGGCTTCAACCATCCGGGAGACACCCAGATGACCAAACCCGGCGCAGAGTTCAATAGTTCTGATCCCCTCTTCATACAAGCCATCAACAATATCGCATCCTTGCTGATAATGACTGACGGCCACGGTTTTAACATGCACACGTTGAGTTTTAACCCATGCGGCACCAGTTTCTGCACTGGCATCTGGGGTAACAAAGATAAAAGCCGCTTTTACAATATCAGTCATTAGTTTTTCTCCGGTTTGTGATGACCGGAGAATCATACCGCTGGCCTTGTTTAATGGATTGTACCGCGCCGACATGCCCTCACGCCGAACGCTGTTCGCTCTGCTCGCCTTCCTCTTCGATCATCAGCTTCCAGCCCACCACGTCATTCCAGTAAGCCTGTTCACGTTCAAAATCCAGTTGCACCAGGTTGTTCTGTGCCAGATAACCGGCCGGGAAGCGCAGCGTCCAGTGGTTGTCGTCGGTCACCAGGCGCAGCGTTTCTGGCGTGGTGGTGGATTGACGCTGATTGTTGAGCAGCGTGCTCAAACGCAGTAGCTGGATCAGCGGCAGATAGTATTTTTTCTTGAACAGATTCAAACGTGGCAACTCTTCAAGCTTGATCGCTTTGCGGTGGAAGCGCACCAACGCGGCTAATAGCCACTGTTGTTCCTGGTTGAAGCCGGGCAGGTTGGTATTTTGCAGGATATAGGCGGAATGACGATGCATACCGCTGTGGTTGATGCTCAGCCCAACCTCATGCAGCATGGCGGCCCATCTCAGCAGGGCTTCCAGCTGCGGCTGCACCAGCTTGGTGTTTTGCGCCATCCATTGGGCGTACAGCAGCTCTGTGGTGTCCAGCACGCGTTTAGCCTGCTCACGATCGATGTTGTAATGATCCGCCAGGCTGGTGGCCGTGCGGCTGCGGATATCCTGATGGCGGAAGCGGCCTTCCATCTCATACAGCACGCCTTCACGCAGCGCACCGTCGGAAAGACGCAGATCGCGGATGGCCAGCGCATCGAACACGCCGCACAGAATGGCCAGCCCCGGCACGAATACCGATTGGCGATCTTCCGCCAGCCCCGGCAGGCTCAAAGCGCTGAAGTTTTTAAACTGCAAAACCTGCTCTGCCAGCATCTCCAGGCGATCCAGCGTGATCAGGCCGTCTTTTTCGCCCATCGCCACCAGCACTTCATGGGCCGCTTTGATGGTACCGGAGGCACCCAGCGCGTATTGCCAGCCTTGAATACGGTATTGCCAGGCTAAGGTCTCCAGCTTTTGCGCTGCGGCCAGTCGTGCCCGCTTGAAGTTGGTTTTACTGATTTCCCCTTCAGGGAAAAACTGCTGCGCGAAGCTGACACACCCCATACGGCGGCTTTCTGCCAGCAGAGGTTCAAAATCTTCGCCAATTACCAGTTCGGTGGAACCACCGCCGATGTCGATCACCAGTTTACGGCCTTTTTCCGGCTGGGTATGTTCCACGCCCATAAAGATCAAACGCGCTTCTTCCTGGCCTGAAATAATCTCGATCGGATAAGGGATCACCTTGGCTGCTCGTTTCAAGAACACTTCCGCATTTACCGCCTGACGCAAAGTATGTGTCCCAACGATGGTGACGTTATCGGCCGGGAACCCTTGCAGCCGTTCGGCAAACAGCGCCAGACAGGCCAGGCCGCGCTCGATGGCCTCTTCGCTGAGCACATTGTTACTGTCCAATCCATCGGCGAGGTGTACCCGCTGCTTTAAACGGCCTAATACCTGTAAGGCGCCGTTCACGACGCGAGCGATCACCATGTGGAAGCTGTTCGATCCAAGATCGATAGCAGCGATTTCCTGCGGTTTGTTGGCTGTAGTGCTTTTTAGCGGCATAGTTGCTGGCCTACTTTCCTGGTTGTTCCAGAGCTTTTAAATACTCATAAATAGCCACCTGCGCGCGCACCTTGCGGCGGTTGCCGCGGGGTACGTACTGGTTGCTGAGTTCTTTGTCGATATAACGGGCTTTGACCGTATCGCTGAACAGGATCTCCAGAATATCCAGAACGCGCTGTTTCAGCACCGGATCCAGCAGCGATACCGCCACTTCGATGCGGTAATCTATATTTCGGGTCATCCAATCGGCTGATGAGAGATAAACCCGTTTGTCACCTTTGTTGTCGAAAACGTAGACCCGGTCGTGTTCCAGATAGCGGTCCACGATGCTGATCACCTGGATATTGTCACTGATCCCCGGCAGGTTGGGGATCAACGAACACATGCCGCGTACCAACAGGCGGATCTTCACTCCGGCTGCGGCAGCGGTATATAACCGATCCACCAGCCCCTTATCCACCAAATTATTCACTTTCAACATAATACCGGCGTTTTCTCCGGCTTGGGCGTTGACGATTTCGCGATCGATCAGTTCATACAGCATCCGGCGGGAGTTCTGTGGTGACACCATCAGATTATCGAAGGTGACCGGCCGGTATGGGTTTTCAATGAAGTTGAAGACCCGACGAACTTCGTTGGTGATACGCGAGTCGGCGGTCAGCAGCGAGTAGTCGGTATAAATGCGGGCGGTTTTCTCGTTAAAGTTACCGGTGCCTATATGAGCATAGCGCACAATGTCATCGCCTTCACGGCGTGAGATCAGGAACAGTTTGGCGTGAATTTTCAGCCCCGGCGCAGAGAAGATGACGTGCACTCCGGCTTCCGTCAGCCGCTTGGCCCAATGGATGTTGGCTTCTTCGTCAAAGCGTGCCTGCAATTCGACCACCACGGTGACTTTTTTGCCGTTGTGCGCCGCATGGATCATCGACTCAATGATGCGCGAATCTTTTGCCACCCGATAAATGTTGATTTTGATCGCCAGCACGCTAGGGTCGAACGACGCCTGGCGCAGCAGCTCCAGCACATGCTCAAAGGTGTGGTACGGGTAGTACAGCAACACGTCTTGTTCGCGGATGGCGTCGAAGCCATTGCGGAATTTATCAAACCAGATATGGCGCAGGCGCGGCAGCGGACGGTTGACCAGATTGGCTTTGCCGACGTTAGGGAAACTGATGAAATCTTTGAAATTGTGGTAACGCCCCCCGGCGATCACCGAATCGTAGTTGGAAATCCCCAGCTTGTTGCGCAGTAATTCCACCATCTCATTCGGCATATCACGCTGATAAACGAAGCGCACCGGTTCGGCGGTCAGGCGCTGTTTCAGGCTCGACGACATCAGTTCCAGCAGGCTGGATTCCATCTCGGTGACCAGATCGTATTCCGCATCGCGCGTCATTTTCATCGAATAGGCGTTGAGGGTGTCGTAATCGAAGAAACCTTTGAAGATATCGTCCAGGCAGTAACGCAGAATATTGTCCAGCAGGATCATCGGTTTGCGGCGGCGCGGTGCTTCCGGCGGCAGGTTGACGAAGCGCGGCACCTTGTCGGACGGGATCTCCAGCAGCGCATAATCGATGCGCGTGCCGCGGATAATCTCCACCGCCAGATAGGTGTAATCATCTTTCAGGAACTGCACCAGATTGGTGTCGTGATTGATCAGAATCGGCGTGATGTGAGGCCGCAGGTGCTGTTTAAAATATTGCCGCAGCCAGATTTGCTGGTTTTCAGATACCTGGCGTTCGTTGATCAGGAAGATTTGATTGCGCGCCATTTCCAGCAGCAGATCGTTGTACAGACTGTCGAATTCCTGATCGGTTTTTAACACCTTGGCCTGAATTTTTTTCAGCAAATGGCGCGGCATACCACCCGAACCCTGTTCTTCGCTGATTAAGATGCGCCGTTTCAGTTCGGCAAAGCGGACTTTGTAGAACTCATCAAGGTTATTGGAGTAAATGCCTAGAAACCGCATGCGCTCAATCAGGGGATTGCTCTTATCTGCGGCTTCCTGCAATACGCGTTCATTAAAGGATAACCAGCTTAATTCTTTGTCGATGTAGAGCTTTTCCTGACCCATTGCCACTCCAGTTCAATTTTAGAAAAGGACTCGAGACACCGCCCAGTGTCTTATTCATTATTGCGAGAGAACAGCCGGAATGTCCAACATATCTACGGGCTTATCGGCCCCATTTTATACGGAAGCGGAAGACAATCCGCTCGGCCATGCGAAGAGATAACGCCCGGCATTTTTGTCATGCAAACGTCACAAAACTGACATAAGATGCCCGGTTATCTTAGGGTGCAAGCCAGCAAACGGAGCCGACAGCGAGAGACATGGCACAAACAAGGGTACATCAACATCCTCGCGATCGTTTGCGGGCACTCGTCGATCGTGGCGTGCAGGGCGCTGTCACCGCTACCGGATTGCTGGTGCTGATGACGCTGATGCTGATTTTTGTCTATCTGCTGCTCTCGGTATTGCCGCTGTTCAAACCGGTTTCCATCGGGGCTGCACGCCCGTTGCCGATCGTCAACGCATCTCCTGCCTGGGTGATTGGCATGGATGTGCAGCAGCGCATCGGTTACCGCATTGACCAACAGGGCGAAGGCCGTTTTTATCAATTAGTGGCGCAAGGTGGTACCCGCGCTGGGCAAGCGTTAGCGCAACAAACCCTGCTGAGTAAACCGGTATTATTGGCGCGGGCGGTAGGTGAGCGCGATCTGTTTGCCTTGGCTCAGGCCGATGGCCGTTTGACGGTGGTCCAGGCTGATTTTGCTCCTACAGGCGGTGGCGAACCGCAATGGCGTTTCCCGTTGGGGCAGCAACCTGTGGCATTCGATCCGCAAGGGCAACCGTTGGCGCTGCTGGCGCTGGCCGAAGCGCGCGGGGGAACCACCCTGCTGGCGGCAGTCACCGACGATCATCGCTTATTGTTTGGCCGTTTCAACGCTTCAGCGCCCGTACAACTGACGCAACTGCAACTGAATGCTGCCGCGCAGCAACTGCTGTTGACGCCGGATGGCCGCCAACTCTATTTACTAAGCGGGAATCAGCTGGCCCGTTATCAGGTTGAAGGAACGCAGCTATCGTTGCGCGAGACGTTAACTCTTGGCGAACACCTGCCTTATGATCTGACGCTGTTACCCGGTGGCCACGCCCTGTTGATCCGCGCAGGGGACGGCAGCTTGCGTGAGTGGTTCGAGGTGGAAAAGGGTCAGCAGCGTCAACTGACGCCGATACAGCAATTTGAACACCGTGCGTTGCCCAATGAGCTGCTGGCTACTGAGCCCTATCGCCGGGTGTTTGCCGCATGGCAGCCGGGTGGTGCTTTTGCCCTGTTTTCCAGCATTCAGCCGCAGCCGTTGTTGAATACCACCTTGCCCGGCGATGTGCAGCAGATGGCATTCGCGCCGCGTGGCGATGGCCTGCTGCTTGAAACGGCCCAGGGTTGGCAACATTACGCCGTGGATAACCCTTATCCCGACGTCACCTGGCGCTCGCTGTGGCAGCGGGTGTGGTATGAAAATTACCCTGAGCCTGCTTACGTTTGGCAGTCCACCTCGGGGGAAGACAGCTATCAGGCCAAATTCAGCCTGATGCCGGTAATCTTCGGCACCTTCAAGGCGGCAGGCTATTCAATGCTGTTTGCCGTGCCGCTGGCCTTGGCCGGGGCGATTTATACCGCCTGCTTTATGTCGGCCGGGTTACGGCGCGTGGTGAAACCAGCGGTGGAAGTGATGGGCGCGTTGCCGACGGTGGTGATTGGGCTGGTGGCCGGTATCTGGTTGGCACCGCTGCTGGAGAATTATCTGCTGGCGATACTGGCTTTGCCGTTTTTGCTGGCGGTGGTGGTGCTGCTGTGTGGTTGGCTGGTAAATCAGTTTGCCCCGGGCCGCCTGGCTCCGGGGATGGATTTGCTGCTGTTGCTGCCGCTGGTGCTGTTGACCGTTTGGTTGGCGTTTGCCGCTGGACCATGGCTGGAGTTGCAACTGTTCGGTGAACCGCTGCATTACCGGCTGGGCGAGGGTTACGATCAGCGTAATGCGTTGGTAGTCGGCGTAGCGATGGGGTTTGCGTTGGTGCCGATTATTTTCTCGCTGGCGGAAGACGCCCTGTTCAGCGTACCCACTGTGCTCAGCCGGGGTTCGCTGGCATTGGGAGCCACCCAGTGGCAAACCGTGGTTGGCGTGGTGTTACCCTCTGCCAGCGCCGGCATATTTTCAGCCTTGATGATTGGTTTTGGCCGTGCGGTGGGGGAAACCATGATCGTCCTGATGGCCACCGGCAATACGCCGATCATTGATGGCAGCCTGTTCCAGGGCTTGCGTGCTCTGGCCGCCAACATCGCCATTGAAATGCCAGAGGCGGTGGTTGGCAGCAGCCATTATCGCGTACTGTTCCTTACTGCCCTGGTGCTGTTCATCTTTACCTTTATGTTTAACACCTTGGCCGAAGCCGTGCGTTTACGCCTGCGTGAGCGTTATACGCTGAATCAGGAGACGCCATGAGAAAGTGGATTAGCAGCGGCTCCCCCTGGATTTGGCTGACGGCCGCGTCGGTGGCGGTCAGCCTGTTGGCGCTGATCGGCATTTTGCTGCTGTTGGCCGGGCAGGGGATGCGCTATTTCTGGCCCAGCCCGGTTTACCAGTTTGAACTGAACCAAACTGCCGCAGGATCGGTGACGGTGCTCGGTGAGCTTTATCAGCAACAGACGCTCTCGCGCCGCCAATTACAGGACTCCGGAGTTGCACTGCCTGCGGGCGAGGCGCCAAGCTTCACCCGTTATCTGATCAAGGTGGGCAACCGTGAAATTGAAGGGCAGGATTTCCGTACCTTGCTGGCCAGCGATGTGCGCCTGCAAACCACACCGCCTGATGTGCTGGTGCTGGAGCGCAATACTAATGGAACTGCCTACGGCTATCTGGCCGGGATGCTGGAGGACGACCAACCGTTGACCGGGCGCGATCTCGGCCAGGCATTGCAACAGCGCCTACCGCAGATTGCCGCGCTTTCCCGTCAGGCGCACGAGATTCAGTTCCGCGACATGGCGCGTATCAATCAGCAATTTGAAAGCCTGCGTCTGCGCGAGAAAAACCTGCTGCATGATCATCAGTTGGATGAACGTTTGCAGGCATCGGTCCGTGCCGAAAGGCTGGAATTACAGCGCCAGTACCGGCAACTGGCCGACAAGTTGCAGGGGCTGAATCACGATCTGGAGCGTTCAGCCTTATTGTTACGCGACATGCATGGGCAAATTCATACCATTCCGCTGAGCCAGGTGCGTGATGCCTGGTATCCGAATGCGATGAGCAGTGGGCAGAAACTGGCGCACTGGGCCGATCAGGTACAAAAATTTCTCACCGATAGCCCGCGCGAGGCCAACACCGAAGGGGGCGTGTTCCCGGCGATTTTTGGCACCGTGTTGATGGTGATCCTGATGTCGATCGTGGTGATGCCGTTTGGCGTCATTGCCGCGCTCTACCTGCATGAATATGCGGGTAATAATCTTCTGACGCGCCTGATCCGCATTTCTGTGGTCAACCTGGCCGGTGTTCCCTCGATCGTTTACGGCGTATTTGGCCTTGGCTTTTTCGTGTATATGATCGGCGGCACCCTCGACCAGCTGTTTTACCCGGCATCGTTGCCGAATCCGACGTTTGGCACGCCCGGCGTGCTGTGGGCGGCGCTGACGTTGGCGCTGCTGACGTTACCGGTGGTGATCGTGGCCACCGAAGAAGGGCTGTCACGTATTCCCGCCACGCTGCGTCAGGGATCGCTGGCACTGGGCGCGACCCGGGCGGAAACGCTGTGGCACATCGTGTTGCCGATGGCGGCACCGGCGATGATGACCGGTTTGATCCTGGCCGTGGCGCGTGCCGCAGGGGAAACGGCGCCGTTGATGCTGGTGGGGGTGGTGAAGTCGGTGCCGGTGTTGCCGGTGGATGATATTTTCCCGTATCTGCATTTGGAGCGGAAGTTCATGCACCTTAGCTTCCAGATCTACGACATGGCATTTCAGAGCCCCAGCGTAGAGGCGGCGAGGCCGCTGGTGTTCGCAACGGCGTTGCTGCTGGTATTAATTGTGGTGGGGCTTAATCTGGCGGCGATGGGTATTCGCCACTCGCTGAGGGAGCGGTATAAAACATGGTCACAATAATCTGTTGCCGCAGAGTGAAGAAAGGCGACGCTTTGGGGAATGCACAATGGGTTTGATGATGCCAGACAGCTTACCGCGGCTGGATGTTCAACATCTTGCGGATGAAGATACCGCACTGGCGGTCGACGGCCTGAATCTGTTTTACGCAACCAAGCAGGTGCTACACGATGTTTCCCTGCGTATTCCGAAACACCGGGTCACGGCGCTGATTGGGCCTTCCGGCTGTGGGAAATCAACGCTGTTGCGCTGTTTTAACCGCATGAACGATCTGGTGGACGATTGCCGTATCGAGGGCGAATTGCGGCTCAACGGCGAAATCATTTCGGGCCCACAGGTTGAGGTGGCTGCGCTGCGGCGGCGCGTTGGGATGGTGTTTCAACGGCCAAATCCGTTCCCGAAATCCATCTACGAGAACGTGGTTTACGGCCTGCGGCTGCAAGGGATCCGCGAGCGGCGGATTCTGGACGAAGCGGTAGAGCGATCCCTGCGGGCGGCGGCATTGTGGCACGAGGTGAAAGATCGCCTGCGTGAGAACGCGTTCCGTTTGTCCAGCGGCCAGCAACAGCGCCTGGTGATTGCCCGTGCGATTGCGATTGAGCCGGAAGTGCTGCTGCTGGATGAACCGACCTCGGCGCTGGATCCGATTTCCACGCTAACCATCGAAGAGCTGATTTCTGCCCTGAAGCAGCGCTACAGCGTGGTACTGGTGACGCACAATATGCAGCAGGCAGCGCGGGTTTCGGACTATACGGCATTTATCCACCAGGGGCGATTGGTGGAATATAACCATACCGATAGTCTTTTCACCTCACCGCGCCAGCGCCGTACTGAGGATTACATCACTGGCCGGTATGGTTGATGGCAGTTTTATTTGGCTTGCTTGTTTGATGGTTCTGGCTGGTTTTCGGGTTCAGCGGAGCTAAGCACGGTTTTCAACGGTGTGACTTTGGTCTGAACCGGAGGCTGCGCCTTCTGCATCAGCTGTGACTGGCCGATAAACACGCCGCCTTTCTCGATCGAGATTTCGTCGGCAAAAATATCGCCGCGCATGCTGCCTTTGGGCTGAATCGACAGCGAGTCGGCGTAGCAACGGCCTTCAACCGAACCGTTAATCATGATCTGCTGCGCGCGGATTTCACCTTTCACATTGCCGCTGTTCTCAATGCGCACCATGTGCATACAGATGATGTTCCCTTCCACCTTGCCTTCGATAATGATATTGCCGTCACCTTCGATAACGCCAGTGAACTGAGCACCATTAGAGACAAAGGTGTCTTTTTTAGCGCGGATCGGTTTGATGGCATCAGCAACATCATTTTGCGCCGTGGATTCAGATTGCATCATCGCCTGTGATGCCGCAGGTTGGTCAATCACCTCTGGTGCAGTTGACTCACTGATAGATTTTTTCTGTTTATTGAATGACAACATTTTATTCATCCTTGGGATTTTGTAGATAAACGCAAGAGTTACTAACAGCAGAACGACCAGAGCCGTGAGCAGCGTTCGATTTAAGTAAGTGCCACTGGTGCCGATCTCAGTCAGCCAAAGCATGATGAGCAATGCCCATAATACCCATACACACCATAATAAGTTGTATTTACGCATGTTTTTCAGGCCGGTTGAATTCCATTAGCAGCGGAGGGCGGGGAGTTGTGTTGCCTGTCCGCTGCCACTGTTTCTATAGGGGGCTATCCGTAGTGGTAGGAATGATACCTAACAATGGGCATTAAATCATCATTCGGTTTATTAATCAGAATTTGTAAGAACGTGCATTTTCAATTTTAATTTAAATAAAAATTTGATTTTTATAGTTATTTATCTGGTTGGCATAAATCGCTAAACAATTCGGCAACATTGAGTCGGCGGAAAGCGTAAGATTCGTGCAGGAAATTCGTCGCTAAACTCAGGAGGTTTTATGTCATTGTCGATTTATGCCCATTCCCCTGCACAGTTCGTCCGTGGTTTGCAGAATCTGTCGTCTTTATTAAAGAAGGGCGAACAGTTTCTGCAAGAAAAACAGTTGGCTGAAAGCACGCTGTTAGACGCGCGACTGGCAGCGGATATGTTCCCTCTGCTGCGGCAGGTGCAAATCACCAGCGATACCGCGAAAGGTGCCGTTGCCAGACTAAGTGGGCAGGAAGTGCCAGCAATGCCGGATAACGAGGCGAGCTTTGCCGAGTTGCACCAGCGTATCGAGAAAACCATTGCCTATCTGCAACGTTTCCAGCCGGATGATTTTGCCGACGCTGACGGGCGCACCATCACATTGCAGAGCAAATCGCGGGAGTTCAGCTTCACCGCGGAAGGATATCTGCTGACTTTTGCTATCCCCAATTTTTATTTCCATCTAACCACGGCTTACGCCATCCTGCGTCACCACGGGGTTGAGCTGGGCAAAATGGACTATCTGGGTACAGTCTGATCTTGTGACCACCGGGGAGGTGTAGCTCCCCGGTATGTGCTTATTTTAGCGGTGCTGGCGGCGTTTTGAACTTCGCCAGATACTGTGGCTGGAAGATACACATGCGCAGCACGGTGCGGTACTCGCCGTTAACGAAGAATTCATCGATCAACTCGCCTTCCACTTCGAACCCCAATTTGCTGTAAATGTGAATCGCTTTCGGGTTCTCTTTGTCGACGATCAGATACAGCTTGTAGAGATTCAGCACGGAAAAACCATAATCCATCGCCAGTTTGGCGGCGGTGCTGGCGTAGCCTTTGCCCTGATGGGCCGGATCGATGATGATCTGGAATTCGGCACGGCGGTGGATGTGATCGATCTCCACCAGTTCGACCAGGCCGACTTTGGCCCCTTCGTGTTCGATGATGAAGCGTCGTTCGCTCTGATCGTGAATGTGCTTATCGTACAGATCGGCCAGTTCGACAAAGGCCTCGTACGGCTCTTCAAACCAGTAGCGCATCACGCTGGCGTTATTATCCATCTGGTGAACGAATGCCAAATCGTCCCGTTCCAGTGGGCGTAATTTGACGCTGGTGGTGCTCGGCATACTCTATCCTCAACATGATAAATATGCGCAAAGTATAACGCCGGGTGTTGGATTAGGACGAAAAAAAACGGTGCCACCCAGGGCACCGTTTAGGCTGCATTCAGATTACAGGCGCTAGTCCGCCGCATATCCTTGCGCTGGTAAGCGTTCACCATCCAGCCAGGCTGCGTTATCACGCATTGCCAGCCGCCCGGCAACGAACCAACTCACCACCAGGGGATAAATGTGGTGTTCCTGAGTTTGCACACGTTCGATCACCTCATTTTCCTCGTCGCCGGGGAAGATGGGTACTTTGGCTTGCAGGATCACCGGGCCACCGTCGAGCTGTTCGGTGACGAAATGCACCGAAGTACCGTGCTCGCTATCGCCATTGTCAATCGCTTGCCGGTGGGTGTGCAGGCCGGGATATTTCGGCAGCAGCGAAGGGTGGATGTTCAGCATGCGCCCGGCATAGTGCTGGACGAATGCGTTGCTGAGAATGCGCATATAACCGGCCAGCACCACCAGATCGGGCTGGTACTGGTCAATGGCTGCGGCCAGTGCAGCGTCAAAAGCTTCACGGTCGGCAAAGGCTTTGGCATCGAGCGCGTGAGCGGCGATCCCGGCTTCTGCGGCGCGTTGCAGGCCATAGGCCTGGGCTTTGTTGCTGAATACCGCCACGATATTGGCGGCAATCCGGCCCTGCTGGCAGGCATCAATCAACGCCTGGAGATTCCCCCCCTGGCCGGAGACCAATACCACTATCTTTTTCATCACTGAATAATCACTTGTTGTTCGTCAGAAGAAGCGGTCAGTTTACCGATCTTCCAGGCTTTTTCACCGGCGGCGGTCAACAAAGCGATAGCTTCTTCAACCGCGTCTTCCGGCAGCGCAATCACCATACCTACGCCACAGTTAAAGGTGCGGTACATCTCATGGCGGCTGACGTTACCTGCCTGCTGCAACCAACTGAAGATTGCCGGCCACTGCCAGCTTGATTCATCAATCACCGCCTGCATGCCTTCTGGCAGCACGCGTGGGATATTTTCCCAGAAGCCGCCGCCGGTCAGGTGAGCAATGGCGTGAACCTCAACCTTGGCAATCAGATCCAGCACCGATTTGACATAAATCTTGGTCGGTGCCAGCAGATGATCCGCCAGTGATTGGCCTTCCAGTGTGGTTTGCGTAGGATCGGTATTGCTGACTTCGAGGATCTTGCGCACCAGCGAATAGCCGTTGGAGTGCGGGCCGGAAGCGCCCAATGCGATCAGCGCATCACCAGACTGCACTTTGCTGCCGTCGATAATCTCGGATTTTTCGACCACGCCGACGCAGAAACCGGCGACGTCGTAATCTTCACCGTTGTACATGCCGGGCATTTCGGCGGTTTCGCCACCCACCAGCGCACAGCCAGACTGTTTACAGCCTTCGGCGATGCCGGTGATCACGCTGGCCGCGGTGTCGACGTCCAGTTTGCCGGTTGCGTAATAATCCAGGAAGAATAGCGGTTCAGCACCCTGAACCACCAGGTCGTTCACACACATTGCAACCAGATCGATACCGATGGTGTCGTGGCGTTTCAGGTCCATCGCCAGACGCAGCTTGGTGCCCACGCCGTCGGTACCCGAAACCAGTATCGGTTCGCGGTATTTCTGCGGCAACGCACACAGGGCGCCAAACCCGCCCAGACCACCCATCACTTCCGGGCGGCGGGTCTGTTTAACTACACCTTTGATGCGGTCTACCAATGCGTTGCCAGCATCGATATCGACACCTGCGTCTTTATAGCTGAGAGAGGTTTTGTCGGTCACTGCGCGATCCCCACGACGGTTTGCGGTTTGAAAACTGTGCGTCCGGTGTTGGTTCCGGAACAAGGCGCGGCAATTCTAACAGCGCAAGCAAACGTTTGCGAGAGCCATATCGGCCCGCTTCCATTTTTCGTTTCATCTTTCCGCTGCCTTGGGCACTGCGGCATACCAGCGTTTGCGGATTCATGCACTTACCCTAAACCGTTGCCCGAGGTTTATTGGGTATATAATAATTATCAATCTTTTGTTGATCTCGATACGGCTATTGGTAGTGGCGCACGCGGGAAAAGGCGGTATAATCCCGCGATTTTTTTGGCCGTCAACCGCCTTAATAGGAGAATAATGATGAAGATCGTTGAGGTGAAACACCCGCTGGTTAAACACAAACTTGGTCTGATGCGCGAGCATGACATCAGCACCAAACGTTTTCGTGAACTGGCTTCTGAAGTGGGTAGTTTGTTGACCTATGAAGCGACCGCCGATCTGGTGACTGAAAAAGTGACCATCGAAGGCTGGTGCGGGCCGGTTGAAGTAGAGCAGATTAAAGGTAAAAAAATTACCGTGGTGCCGATCCTGCGTGCCGGGCTTGGCATGATGGAAGGGGTGCTGGAGCACGTACCCAGTGCGCGTATCAGCGTAGTGGGCGTGTACCGTGATGAAGAAACCCTGGAGCCGGTACCTTATTTCCAGAAACTGGTCTCCAACATTTCAGAGCGTATGGCGCTGGTGGTTGACCCGATGCTGGCGACCGGTGGTTCGATGATTGCGACTATCGATCTGCTGAAAAAGGCGGGCTGTACCAGCATCAAGGTGCTGGTGCTGGTTGCCGCTCCAGAAGGGATCAAAGCGCTGGAGAAAGCGCACCCGGATGTTGAACTGTATACCGCTTCCATCGATCAGTGCCTCAATGAGAAGGGCTACATCGTGCCTGGCCTGGGTGATGCCGGCGATAAGATATTTGGTACAAAATAACGTCGAGCCGACCAGAGAGTCGGCTTTTTTATGCTCGTCGTCTTTCAAGCTACAGCGTTGTTGGCGGCGGGCGCTAACCCCAGTCACTTATTAAACATAAGCTCCTGGGGATTATCGCCCTTGCCGCCTAGCTGTAACTTGAAATCCATAGAGCATTCATAATCAAGCCAACACAACTGATAATAGTTCAGAGGAAAAAATACATGACCCGTCGCGCCATCGGCGTTAATGAACGCCCGCCGCTGTTCCAGACCATCCCACTCAGCTTCCAGCATCTGTTCGCCATGTTTGGTGCGACCGTTTTGGTGCCGATACTGTTCAAGATCAACCCGGCAACGGTGCTGCTGTTCAACGGCATCGGTACGCTGCTGTATCTGTTTATCTGTAAAGGCAAGATCCCGGCGTATCTCGGCTCCAGCTTTGCGTTTATTTCACCGGTGCTGCTGCTGTTGCCGCTGGGTTATGAAGTGGCGCTCGGTGGTTTTATCATGTGCGGCCTGCTGTTTTGCCTGGTGGCCTTGATTGTGAAAAAAGCCGGAACCGGCTGGCTGGATGTGATCTTCCCGCCAGCGGCGATGGGGGCCATCGTGGCGGTGATCGGTTTGGAACTGGCGGGTGTGGCGGCCAATATGGCCGGGCTGCTGCCTGCCGAAGGCACCTCTGCTGATACCACCACGATTACGATTTCCCTGGTGACGCTGGGCGTGACCGTGCTCGGTTCGGTGCTGTTCCGTGGTTTCCTGGCCATCATTCCGATCCTGATCGGGGTGCTGGTGGGCTATGCGCTGTCGTTCGTTATGGGGGTGGTGGATCTGTCTCCGATCATCAATGCGCCATGGTTTGCGCTGCCAACCTTCTATACGCCGCGTTTTGAATGGTTCGCTATTTTCACCATTTTGCCTGCGGCATTGGTGGTGATTGCCGAACACGTTGGTCACCTGGTGGTGACGGCTAATATCGTCAAAAAAGATCTACTGCGCGATCCGGGTTTGCATCGCTCAATGTTTGCCAACGGTATCTCGACGGTGATCTCCGGCTTCTTCGGCTCAACGCCGAATACCACCTATGGTGAGAATATCGGCGTGATGGCGATTACCAAGGTGTATAGCACCTGGGTGATTGGCGGTGCGGCGATTCTGGCGATCCTGCTTTCCTGCGTGGGCAAGCTGGCGGCGGCGATCCAGGCGGTGCCGGTACCGGTGATGGGCGGTGTTTCCCTGCTGCTTTACGGCGTAATCGGTGCTTCGGGCATCCGTGTATTGATTGAATCCAAAGTGGATTACAACAAGGCACAGAACCTGATCCTGACCTCGGTGATCCTGATTATCGGGGTGAGCGGGGCCAAATTGCATATCGGCGCGGCAGAGCTGAAGGGCATGGCGCTGGCGACCATCGTCGGTATCGGCCTGAGCCTGCTGTTCAAGGTGATCAGCCTGTATCGCCGAGAAGAAGACGTGATTGACGTGCCGGAAGAACGGCGCGATCACAAATAACGCTTAACGTTGTGTTGTGGATTGGACAGGGCGGATTTATCCGCCCTGTTGGCGTTCAGGGGCTGACCGGTTTCTCTACCGGCTCGTTGGCACCGTCGGTTTCCTGCGGTTGATCGTCCATGCTGTTTTTGCTTTCTTCAGTTGATGCGCCATCTTTCATTTGCTCTGCATTGGCTTTATCTGAGGCAGAATTGGCCTTGGAGGCGTCATCGCAACCGACCAACAGCAAGCCAATAATCGAAGCCAGCAATACTTTGTTCCATGATTTCATTGTTTATTATCCTTGCCAGAATCTGAAGGGCACCGTCTAGAGTGAGTGAAGCCAAGTGCTTTGGGTATAGCAGTGATGTAGCATGATCGCCATCTCTGCTCACTATTGCGGCATAAAAACCTGCCGGTTCAACAGTTCGCGCTTTTTGTGATAGACTGGCTTTGTTTTCCTGCCAGTTTTGGTTGAGGTGCTTCCCTGAATACGCCGGCACAGCTTTCACTGCCACTTTATCTTCCCGATGATGAAACTTTTGCCAGTTTTTATCCGGGTGAGAACCCATCCCTATTAGCCGCGATCCAGTCTGCAATCCGTCAGGAACATGGTAGTTACATCTATTTCTGGTCACGCGAGGGCGGTGGGCGCAGCCATTTGCTGCATGCGGCCTGCGCTGAACTTTCGCAGCGTGACGAAGCCGTCGGCTATGTACCATTGGACAAACGGGCTTATTTCGTGCCGGAAGTGTTGGATGGCATGGAGCAACTGGCTTTGGTGTGCATCGATAATATCGAATGTATTGCCGGTGACGAAGAGTGGGAGATGGCGATTTTCAATCTCTATAACCGCATTCAGGAAACCGGGCGTACGCGTTTGTTTATTACCGGCGATCGTCCACCGCGCCAGTTGAATCTGCATTTGCCGGATCTGGCCTCCCGTCTGGATTGGGGGCAGATCTACAAGTTGCAACCGCTTTCTGATGAAGAGAAACTGCTGGCACTGCAATTGCGCGCCAAACTGCGTGGTTTTGAACTGCCGGAAGACGTGGGCCGGTTCCTGCTCAAGCGCCTGGATCGTGAAATGCGCACGCTGTTTATGACGCTAGATCAGCTCGATCGCGCGTCGATCACCGCGCAACGCAAGCTGACCATTCCGTTTGTGAAAGATATTCTCGGTTTGTAAGGGCCCGGTAGAATCAGAGGATCTCCAGCACTTGCTCCGGTGGCCGGCCAATGCGTGCTTGGCCGCCTTTTACCACGATTGGCCGTTCGATCAGTTTCGGGTTGGCTATCATCGCTTGTAACAGTTGCTCTTCGCTCAGGCTTTCATCCGCCAATTTCAATTCCTTATACAGATCCTCTTTCTGCCGCATCAGTTCACGTGCGGAACTGAAACCCAGTTCTTTCAGTAGCTTTTTCAGTTCATCTACCGACGGTGGGGTTTCCAGATACAGCACTACTTTGGGGGTAACGCCCTGCTGTTCCAGCAGTGCCAGCGTTTCGCGGCTCTTTGAGCAGCGTGGGTTGTGGTAGATAGTGACGTTTTTCATTGCAATCATTCCTTGGTCAAATTAGCTGCGCTGGAACTTGCTGAAGCTCTTCTGCAACTGGCGTAACTGGTCGATACGCGCATCATAACGAGCCTGTTTCAGGCTACCGAGTTTTTGCAAAGAGCTGGCATTGCTGAGCAAACCGATCGCCTGATCCAGGCGGCCTGCCAGCGCCAGGCTCTCTGCACGGGCTGAAAGCTCTTCATCACGCAGCCCTTGTGCCGCGCTGGCCTGCGCCAGCAAATCCCATCCGTTCGGGTCATCCGGGTGGGCAAAGGTAAAGCGGTTAAGAATTTTTGAAGCCTGCGCCGGTTGATTCCCCTCAACGTAGGCGTTTGCCAGGTTGAGCAGCAAAACAGGATTCTTACTTTGCTCAGCATTAACGGCCTGTAGGCGGGCGATGGCCTGTGGTGCTTTCTGCTGGCCAAGATCGATATCGGTCATCAGATCCAGTAGCCAGACGTTTTTCGGATCCTGCGTCAGCAGCGGCTGAAGGGTATTGCGGGCTTCATCGTATTTCTTCGCTTCGTAGAACAGGATCGCCCGGCCATATTTTGCCGCCAGTTGTTCCCGCACGTTGCCATTGCTGTAGTGATTCAGCACCTCTTCGGTTAGGCCATAGCCTTCCGAACTGTACATACCGAGGGTACGCACTCTGGCCAGCAGATACTCCTGGCTGGATTGAACGATCAGGCGCGGCATCTGGTTGGCACGGTTGCGGGCGTCGGAAAGGCGGCTGTCCGGCAGCGGGTGCGTCAGCAGCATTTCTGGTGGTTTAGACGCGTAACGCGATTGATCCGACAGTTTTTGCAGAAAATCCGGCATGGCTTCCGGATCGAACCCGGAACGCTGCAACACCTGAATGCCTATGCGGTCGGCTTCCTGTTCATTAGCCTGGGTGAAACTGATCACCCCTTGCTGAGCACCGGCCAGCGTGCCGCTCAGCGCCGCCATCCCCATGGTCGGGTTAGCCATGGCCAGCAGGACCGAGCCCAGCGCCCCGACCCAGGTGAGCGGGGCATTACGCTGTTGATCTTCCATGGCACGAGCCAGATGGCGCTGGGTGACGTGAGAGATTTCGTGTGCCAACACCGAGGCCAACTGGCTTTCGTTGTCGGTTTCGCGGAACAGTGCCGAGTGCAGTACCACGTTGCCACCGAAGAAAGCAAAGGCGTTTATTTCGTCGTTACGCACCAGAAAGAAGTGGAACGGCGTTTTTACCGAATAGGCATTCGCCACCAATCGGTTACCCAACTGGTTGATATACTGGGTCAATAATGGGTCATTAATCAAAGGGGCACTGGCGCGCAACTGACGCACGTAAAAATCACCCATCACCAATTCCTGGCCGATACTCAAGGTTCCGCCCGCGGTGGTCCCCATGTCTGGCAGTTGGTCCTGTGTTTCCGCATTTACCGGCGTCAGCGCAGAGGCGCAAAGTGTGCCGAACAACAGTACTGCTAACGCTGTTTTAGTTAACCGGGTGGTCATAGTCAGGAGTTTCCCTTAAATCAAAGTCATCACTAAGACGTCAGCATCACGTAAGAGTTCTTCTTGCATGCCAGACTCTCCAGTACAATCAGCGCGAAGGTGCATTGGCTCACAGAAATGCACTTTTTGCGCAGCGTGCGTCTGAATGGGCTAACGCCCTTTCATCATAGCCAGCCACCGCTCGCAATGAAACGTTTGCCTGGCGATAATCGGGCTGAAATTGTGTTAAAACAAATAACAATGTTATGCCTGCTGGGCCGCACAGGGAAAGGCGGAGGCACACTCTCATTGACGGAATTAAGGAGTAACCTCTGATGTTGGAGATGTTGTTACAGTGGTACCGCCGCCGTTTTACCGATCCGCAAGCCATCGCGCTGCTGGTGATTCTGGTTGCCGGGTTCTGCATTCTCTATTTTCTGCACGGTATTTTAGCCCCGTTATTGGTGGCAATTGTGCTGGCTTATTTACTGGAGTGGCCGACCGCACGCCTGCAACGCCTGGGCTGGTCACGCACCTGGGCGGCAAGCATGGTGCTGATTGTGTTTGGTGGCATTACTCTGCTACTGGCATTTGTCGTTGCCCCAACGGCCTGGAAACAGGGTATCAACCTGATGACCGATTTACCGGGCATGCTCAACCAGTTCTATAACTATGCGACCACCCTGCCCAAGCGTTATCCGGCATTGGTGGATGCGGGCATCATCGACATGATGGCAGAAAACCTGCGTAGCAGGCTGTCTGGCATGGGGGAATCGGTGGTCAAGTTTTCACTGGCGTCGCTGGTTGGGCTGCTGACGCTGGCGATCTACCTGATTCTGGTGCCGTTGATGGTATTTTTCCTGCTCAAAGATAAGGAGCAGATGCTCAACGCGGTGCGCCGCGTGTTGCCCCGCGATCGCGGGCTGGCAGGGCAGGTGTGGATCGAGATGAACCAGCAGATCACCAATTATATCCGCGGCAAAGTGCTGGAGATGGTGATTGTCGGCGTGACGACTTATCTGGTGTTCTTCATTCTGGATATGCGTTACTCGCTGCTGCTGGCGGTGCTGGTCGGTTTTTCCGTTTTGATCCCCTACATTGGCGCGGTGCTGGTGACGATCCCGGTGGTGGTGGTAGCGATGTTCCAGTGGGGCATCGGTGCCGATTTCTGGACGCTGGTAATCGCCTATCTGGTGGTTCAGGGGCTGGATGGCAACCTGCTGGTGCCGATTCTGTTCTCTGAGGCGGTCAACCTGCATCCGCTGGTGATCATCCTTTCAGTGGTGATCTTTGGCGGGCTGTGGGGCTTCTGGGGCGTATTCTTTGCCATTCCGCTGGCGACGCTGGTGAAAGCGGTCATTCATGCCTGGCCGGATGACATCTTGCTGGATGCGGGGGAAGAAGCGAAATAAGGCGGAAAAACAAAGCGCAGCGGGGTGCTGCGCTTTGAGATTAATCGATTATTACTGTTTCAGGTAATTGATAACGATGTCGTGATGATTGGTGGTCTTGAAATCATCAAACACTTTCTCAACCTTGCCGTTGGCATCGATCAGGAAGCTGATGCGGTGAATGCCATCATAGGTTTTCCCCATAAAGGTTTTTTCACCCCAGACGCCAAACTGCTGTGCGACCTGATGATCCTCATCCGATAGCAACGTGAAGTTGAGCAACTCTTTTTCGGCAAAACGTGACAGTTTCTCCGGTTTATCGGTGCTGATGCCAAGCACTTCGACACCTGCCTGTTTCAATTCGTCCATGTTATCCCGCAGGCCACAGGCTTGAACGGTACAGCCTGGCGTCATGGCTTTAGGATAAAAATAGACCAGAACTCGCTGTCCCTGGAAGTCGGCCAAATGAATTTCCTCACCATCTTGGTCGAGTAAACTAAATTTTGGCGCTGTATCACCGGCTTTCAATGGGCTCATCACTACTCTCCATCTTTCTCATCATGCTGTGGATAGTTCACAACGCTAATACTGCCTTGCGCATTCAATTCTGTACATAGGCGATGAAAGGCTTGTTCGATATTTGATGCATCCTGATTGCCGGAGCTGTGCGCCGTGATCTGGATGTACAACTGTGGCGGCAGATCGCCTTCCGCTGGCTGAGTGCGTGACACCAGCTCGGCGATGTTCATCTGGCTGGAATCAAACAACCCGGTAAAACGCTCGATGATGTGCGGGGAGTCTTTCACCTCCACCTGAACCCACACCGCCGCGGGCATTGGCGGCCTTTCGTGCGAGTTTGTGCGTTTCATCACAATCAGTAAATCCAGCTCCGCGCCTTTTTGCGGCAAAGTGGATTCGATCAGGGTAATCGCGTTCCAACTGCCTGAAAGCAGCATGATGAAGGTAAATTCTTCACCCAGCATGGCCAGACGGCTATCTTCGATGTTGCACCCGCAACTGCTGACGTGGCGGGTGATGGTGTTGACGATTCCGGGGCGATCGGCGCCCAGTGCGGTAATCACGAGATAGTGTTCATCTGGCTTAGGCAAAATGCAGCTTCCTGTCATGCTCAATGGGATTACCATGGTAAACATAAAAAAAACCGCCTGCCAAGCGCTTACAACACGTTGTTTGCTTGCTTTTGGATAGGTGTCAAAAGTACCATGAGTCACTTGTTTGTGGAGGGGACGGCCAATGTTTACGGGAAGTATTGTTGCACTGGTTACGCCGATGGACGCCAAAGGCGCTGTTGATCGTGCGAGCCTAAAAAAACTGATTGATTATCATGTAGCCAGTGGGACTGCGGCTATTGTTTCCGTAGGGACTACCGGAGAGTCCGCCACGCTTGCCCATGACGAGCATGTCGACGTGGTGTTGCAGACGCTGGAGCTGGCCGCAGGGCGCATTCCGGTGATCGCCGGAACCGGGGCCAACTCGACCAGCGAAGCGATTTCGCTCACGCGGCATTTCGGCAATACCGGCGTAGTGGGTTGCCTGACGGTAACGCCTTACTACAACCGGCCAACGCAGGAAGGGCTGTATCAGCACTTTAAAGCCATTGCTGAAAGCACCGATCTGCCACAGATCCTGTATAACGTGCCTTCACGTACCGGTTGTGACATGCTGCCGCCGACGATCGCGCGTTTAGCCAAAATCAAGAATATTGTTGCCGTTAAAGAGGCAACAGGGAACTTAAGTCGTGTAAGTCAGATCCAAGTGCTGGTTGAAGATGAAAACTTCACTCTGCTGAGCGGCGACGACGCCAGCGGTCTGGATTTCATGCAACTGGGCGGTCATGGGGTGATTTCCGTCACGGCCAACGTGGCCGCGCGTGAAATGGTAGAACTTTGCCGTCTTGCGGCCCAAGGCAACTTTGCCGAAGCTCGCCGCTTGAATCAGCGCTTGATGCCGTTGCATCAGGATTTATTTGTAGAACCCAATCCAATCCCGGTGAAATGGGCCTGTAAGGCATTGGGATTGATGGCAACCGATACGATGCGTCTGCCTATGACGCCGTTAACCGACGCTGCCCGTCCTGTGGTGGAGCGTGCGTTGAAAAGCGCCGGTTTGCTATAACCCCAAGTCACTGAAGTCGCAGCAATGTGGCACATACATACATCCCCGGCGCTGGCTAAGCCCAGCGGTTGGGGTGTTGTGTGTAACCCATATGGCTGCCGCTGCAAGTACGATGGGGATATCATTCTTAGGGAGATTTGATGGCTTATTCATTGCAAAAGTCGACGGTAGCAACAGTCGTGGGGTTAGCGCTTGTTATGACGCTGGCGGCATGTTCCACCGATCAGCGTTACAAACGCCAAGTCAGCGGCGATGAGTCCTATCTCGACGCCGCACCGCTCAAACCGTTGAGCGCGCCGGCCGGTATGAGCCTGCCAGTGCGATCTGGTGATCTTGAAGTGTCGGCCAGTGCGCAAAAAGGCCCTGTCGGCAAGCAACTGGATATCCGGCCACCGTCGCAGCCACTGGCCCTGCTGAGTGGTTCTCGCAGCCAAAACACGGGTAACAGCGGCACGCTGCTGCTGGAAAACAGCCCGCAGAACCAGAATCTGTGGCCACGTGTGGTCAGCTCATTGCAGGCGAAAAATATGGTTATCGCTTCCCAACAGGAGGCCAGTCAGACGCTGACCACGGATTGGGTGAAATGGAACCGTCTGGATGAAGACACCCAGTACGAAGGCCGCTATCAGGTCAGCCTGCAAAAGCAGGGTTACCAGCAGGCGTTGGTGGTGAAAACGCTAGGGTTGCGCCAACAGGGTAAAACCGAAGAGGTGACCGATCCTACCGAGATCCAGCGTTATAACAGCATGATGATGAACACGATCGTCGAAAGTCTGGATAAGCAGGACAGTTTGACCAGTAGCCGCGCAGCAAGCGGTATTGGTGCGTTGGATGTGCAAAGTGGCGCGGATGACGTTGGCTTGCCGGTATTGATCGTGCGTGCGCCATACGTTGCCGTGTGGGATCGCCTGCCTGCGGCGTTGGAAAAACTGGGGATGAAAGTGGGTGACCGCAGCCGTCCGCAGGGTACCGTTGCCGTAACCTATAAATCCTTGAGCAGTAGCGACTGGGATGCCTTGGGTGTGAAAGATCCAGAATTGAACAACGGTGATTACAAACTGCAGGTCGGTGATTTGAATAACCGTACCAGCCTGCAATTTATCGATTCCAAAGGGAAACCGTTGCCTCAGGGGCAGAATGATGCCCTGGTGGCGGCATTCCAGGCGGCTTTCAGCAAAACCAGCGTTAAATAATCAATCATCAAGGGGCTACGGCCCCTTTTTGTTTTGCCGAAACGGTATCGTTTGCGTCGCGTGTTTGGCACAATAGTCGCCAGCATGCCAAAGAATTTATTAGGTCAATTCTGTACCCGATAGGCTGTAAACCACAGCGCGATAACGCGCAGTTTGGCAGCCGGAAGGTATAACCTCACTGGAGTAAGTAAGATGCAAAAGCTAGCTGAGTTGTATCGCGGAAAGGCGAAAACCGTCTACACCACCGAAAATCCTGATCTGCTGGTGCTGGAATTCCGTAACGATACGTCAGCACTGGATGGTCAGCGCATTGAGCAGTTCGATCGCAAAGGGATGGTGAACAACAAGTTCAACCATTTCATTATGAGCAAACTGGAAGAAGCCGGTATTCCGACGCAGATGGAACGCCTGCTGTCAGACACTGAAGTGCTGGTGCAAAAACTGGATATGGTGCCGGTTGAATGTGTGATCCGTAACCGCGCAGCCGGGTCTTTGGTCAAGCGTTTGGGGATTGAAGAAGGCCTGCCGCTTAATCCACCGCTGTTCGATCTGTTCCTGAAAAACGACGCCATGCACGATCCGATGGTCAACGAATCCTACTGCGAAACCTTCGGCTGGGTGAGCAAAGAGCATTTGGCACGCATGCGTGAGCTGAGCTACAAGGCCAATGAGGTGCTGAGCAAACTGTTCGACGACGCCGGTTTGATCCTGGTGGACTTCAAATTGGAGTTCGGCCTATTTAAGGGTGAAGTGGTGTTGGGGGATGAGTTCTCGCCAGACGGTAGCCGCCTGTGGGACAAAAACACCTTGGATAAAATGGACAAAGACCGTTTCCGCCAGAGCCTGGGGGGCCTGATCGAAGCCTATGAGGAAGTCGCCCGCCGTATCGGTGTGAAGCTCGACTAACCTCATTCCTGCCATATTATTGAATACGGGGCATTTCTGCGGAATGCCCCGTTCTATTTTGCTTTCCAGAAAATTACTGCATTCCCTGCGCCCCTAACCCTTTATAATCATCTTCATACCCACACCATTATATTTTGGAGTTTACATATGCGCTGGCAAGGGCGTCGGGAAAGTGACAACGTCGAAGATCGCCGTGGGCAATCTTCAGGCATGGGTGGCGGTGGTTTTCGCCCGCCGATTGGCGGTAAGGGCGGCATCATTATTCTGGTGGTGGTAGTGGTTGCCGGTTACTACGGTGTGGATCTGACGCCGCTGCTGAACGGCGGTGAGATGGCACCGCAGACGCAACAGCAAAGCGTCAGAATCAGCCCGAAAGATGATGAACTGGCTAAATTCACCTCGGTAGTACTGGCTTCTACCGAAGACACCTGGCAGGAAATCTTCCAGCAAACCGGCAAACGTTATCAGGATCCGAAACTGGTGATGTATCGCGGTGCTACGCGCACCGGTTGCGGAACCGGCCAATCGGTGATGGGGCCGTTCTATTGCCCGGCGGACGGTACGGTGTATATCGACTTATCCTTTTATCAGGACATGAAGACCAAACTGGGTGCCGGTGGTGATTTTGCGCAGGCCTACGTGGTGGCGCATGAGATTGGGCACCACGTGCAGAACCTGCTGGGGATCGAGCGGAAAGTTCGCCAGATGCAGCAGGGAGCCAGCCAGGTGGACGTCAACCGCCTTTCGGTGAAAATGGAATTGCAGGCGGACTGCTTTGCCGGGGTGTGGGGGCACTATGCGCAACGGCAGAACATGCTGGAGGCCGGTGATTTGCAGCAGGCGCTGAACGCAGCACAGGCGATTGGCGACGATCGCTTACAGCAACAGAGCCAGGGGCGGGTAGTACCCGATAGCTTTACGCACGGCACTTCGCAGCAGCGTTATACCTGGTTCAAGCAAGGATTCGACAGCGGCGACCCCAATAAGTGTAATGCCTTTGCTGCCCGTTGATTTATTCCCCTTCAGGTTGGGTTGCTGATGTTACAGGCAATGCAACAGCTCATGCAGCGGCAGGGTATCCGCCGTTTGCTGGTACTTAGCGGAGAACCACAATGGTGCCGTATTCAGGCCCAACAGCTGGTTGCGCAACTGCCGGGTGACTGGCCGTGGGTGGGGAGCGAGGCTCCTTCCGGGATACCGTCTCTAAGCACTGGCGCAGTCAGAACGCTGCTGGGCCAGGAGCGGCTGCACGCCGTTTTTGATGCCACGCAAGGGTTGGACGTAGAGGCTTTGGCTCAACTCTGTGGCACGCTGCGTGCCGGTAGCTGGTTGCTGCTACTGGTTCCCGCATGGTCGAACTGGCGGCAACAGCCGGATGGCGACAGCCTGCGCTGGAGCGATTGCTCGCAGCCGATCGCCACACCCAATTTCATCGCTCATTTGCAGCAACAGCTCGCGGCAGACCCTGAAGTGACCCTTTGGCGGCAAGGTGAACCATTGTGTTTGGCCCGGTTGCCGCAGCGTGCAGACTGGCAACCGCCGCTGGGTTTGCCCAGCACCGAGCAGCAGGCCATTTTGGCCCGCTTGCTGGTGGCAGAAAGCGGCGTCTGGGTGTTAACTGCCGCGCGTGGCCGAGGGAAGTCAACCTTGGCTGGGATGCTGGTGGCCGCCAGCCCGCTAAGCTGCTGGATCACCGGGCCAAGCCGTGCGGCAACCGAGGTTGCCAGCGAATGGGCAGGCGGAAAGGCACAGTTCTGGGCACCTGACGCGCTGCTGCAATACTGTGCCGAACACAACGTCAGTGATGTCGGCTGGTTACTGGTGGATGAAGCTGCGGCGATCCCCGCCCCTTTGCTGCAACAGTTGATTAGCTACTTCCCGCGCGTATTGCTGACCACTACGGTGCAGGGCTATGAAGGTACCGGTCGTGGTTTTTTACTTAAATTTTGCGCCGCATTGCCACAGTGGCAGCCTCTGAGTTTGCAACAACCGATCCGCTGGGCGGTGGGTGATGCCTTGGAGCGCATTATCGATAACGCCTTGCTGTTTAACGAGGAACCGGTGTGGTCAGCGGCCAATCACCCGTTGAGCATCAACCCGCTTGAACAAGCCGCTTTGTGTGCCGATCCCCTTAAGCTAAGGCGTTTCTATGCGTTGCTCAGTAGTGCTCACTACCGCACTTCTCCACTGGATCTGCGCCGCCTGATGGATGCACCGGGTATGCATTTCAGTGCGGCCTCGCTGGCGGACGAGATCGTGGGTGCGCTATGGCTGGTGGATGAAGGGGGCTTGAGCGCTGAACTGGCGCATGAAGTCTGGGCGGGCCGCAGAAGGCCACGTGGCAACCTGGTGGCCCAATCTCTGGCGGCACACGGTGGCCAGTGGTGGGCTCCAACGCTGAGTTCGCGCCGTATTACCCGCATCGCGGTGTTGCCGGAACTGCGCCAGCAGGGGATTGCCAGGCAGTTAATCGAACAGCAAAAGCAGCGTTCGCAGGAGTTGGATTTCCTTTCCGTCAGCTTTGGTTATACCGAACCGCTGTGGCGTTTCTGGCAATCCTGCGGTTTTACCTTAGTGCGCATTGGCAGCAAGCCGGAAGCCAGCAGTGGTTGTTATACCGCCATGGCGCTGCTGCCGCTAAGCGAGCAGGGGCGGGCACTGTGCCATGCGGCGCATAAACATTTGGCTCGCGACTGGCGCTGGTTGCAGCAGCGTATCGATCTGCAACCAGCCATTACCGGGGATGAGTGCGAGCAGTTGCTGAACGAAGAGGACTGGCGCGAACTGGCGGGCTTTGCCTTTGCCCATCGGCCATTGGAAGCCAGCCTGGGTGCGCTGCAACGCCTGTTATTGAACACCGTATCCCCAATGGCCGCTCTGCGCAGCCATTTGCAACAGCAGCAGAGCGTGGTGCAATGCGTGGCTGAGTATGGTTTGAGCGGCCAGAAAGCGCTGTTGCGCCACTGGCGGCAAGAGGTCGCGCAGGCACTGGAACAGTGGGATAGCCAGCGTTGTGAACATTGGCAGCGTTGGTCACAGTCATTGCAATAAATGGAAAGAGTTATTCAATAAAACCCGATTTTCCCGATTTCTCTGCGGTGTATAGTCATTGGCAGTTCGGATCACTATTTAACCTGAGGAGTTCCCCCATGAAACACGAACACTTTGTTGTGCAAAGCCCTGCAACACCGGCTGAGCAATTGATCCTGCTGTTTCATGGCGTGGGCGATAACCCGGTCGCGATGGGGGAGATCGGCAGTTACTTTGCCAAAGATTTTCCGCAGGCGCTGGTGGTGAGCATCGGCGGGCCGTTCGCATTCGGCCAAGGCAATGGCCGCCAATGGTTTTCGGTGCAGGCGGTGACAGAAGCAAACCGCGCAGAACGTATTGCTGAAGTGATGCCGAAGTTTGTCGAAACCGTGCGTTATTGGCAGCAGCAAAGCGGTGTGGGCTATGCGGGAACCGCGTTGGTCGGTTTCTCGCAAGGTTCGATCATGGCGTTGGAAGCGTTGAAAGCAGAACCTAAGCTGGCCGGGCGCGTAGTGGCATTCAGCGGCCGTTTTGCCCAATTGCCGGAAACGAACTTTGGCGAAAGCGTGGTGCACTTGATCCACGGCGAGACAGATGCCGTGATTGCGGTAGAACATGCGTGTGCGGCGGCGGCACAGTTGCAGGCCGTTGGCTGTGATTTTACGCTGGACGTGGAGGAGGGGGTCGGGCATGCCATCAATCAGGGCATGATGAACCTGGCGCTGGAACGCTTGCATTACTATGTGCCGCAGCGCTATTGGGAAGAGGCGATGTTTGGCAAACGCGGGGATTTGATCGCGTTTAAGTAAGGTTCAGGGCGCCAAACGGTGCGCCCTGATGTTATTGTGCACAGAAAACCTCCAGCTAGGCTGGAGGTTCCGTAAAGCTTTCAGCTTTGAGCCAGTTATAAAAACCCCTTTTGATTTGTTAAAACAGTTTGCGGTCTGGCAACTGCAAATATTCAACAAGAAATCAAAAGGGGGTCCCTATGAGGGACGAAAAGAGCTTAGCGCACACGCGATGGAACTGTAAATATCACATAGTATTTGCGCCGAAGTACCGAAGACAGGTGTTCTACGGGGAAAAGCGCAGAGCGATTGGCAGTATCTTAAGAAAGCTGTGCGAATGGAAGAACGTGAATATTCTGGAGGCAGAATGTTGTGTGGATCACATCCATATGCTTCTGGAAATCCCACCGAAGATGAGTGTGTCGGGCTTTATGGGATATCTGAAGGGAAAGAGCAGCCTGATGCTCTATGAGCAGTTTGGCGATTTGAAGTTCAAATACCGTAACAGGGAGTTTTGGTGTCGAGGGTATTACGTTGATACGGTTGGTAAAAATACAGCCAGGATACAAGAATACATAAAGCACCAACTGGAAGAGGATAAGATGGGTGAGCAGTTGTCGATCCCGTATCCGGGCAGCCCGTTTACGGGCCGTAAGTAATGCATAGATGCAAATGTCAGATCGCGATGCGCCTGTTAGGGCGCGGCAGGTAACAGAGCCTTATAGGCGCATATGAAAAACCTCCGGCTATGCCGGAGGATATTTATTTCTTCTTCGGCCAATCCTCTTCATCGTCCCACTCGGCGTTGTTATCGCGATGCGGTGGCAACTCGGGTTTGTTGGCCAGGAATTTTTTATGGTCCAGACGGCGTAACTCTTTGATCCCGTTAAGCACCATGCCTACCAGTATCACCAGAATTACCCACCAGTAGTCCGCTAACCAATGCATGCTTACTTCCTTTCAACCTGTATAAAACGCGAGAATATGGCGGGCAAATGGCGGGCAAGCCATTGCGCACCGGCAACGTCTTTATCCTGCCAAGATGCCAGCAGCAGCTCAGGGGTCAATAACTGTTCGGCCTCCTGTGCCAAAGGGCGGTAGCTAAGATGCCAGGGTTCTACCGCAACGCCACCCTGGTCTGCGGTAAATGGGCGGTAAAAGCCGAAATCGGCCATATGCTCAGTTATCCACTGATTCAGCGGATAAAAATAGCCCCCTTCCTGATATTCCCAGGGTTCCAACTGTAATTTAGCCCCGGCTGGCAGCAGTGATGGATCGTAAATATCCAGATCGCTGCCCCAGTGATGACGGCTGGCACCGGGTAATGCGGACCAGCGCAGGATAGCTTCGCAGCGTTCGGCGGCAGACAGCGGCGTGATATCGATCGGTTGGCTGTCTTGATCCAAGACTGGCCGCTCGCCGCAGAACTTACCGTTCCAGATCGCCAATTGCCGATCGAAATCACGGAAGGTACTGGCAGGTTGCAGATCAAACCCCGCCGCTTTGGCGGCCTGCTGCATAGCGAGGAAAGCCTCCACCGCTGCGGGTTGCAAGCGGTGGTTGCCGCTCAGCACGGCCAAGTGTTCCGTCGAGCGCCCAGTCAGCATTTCTGGCGTGATCATGCGACCAACTGCTCCATAATACGTTGATACATGCGGCTCAGTAACTGCAAATCGGCGGCATGGACGCATTCGTTGACTTTGTGGATGGTGGCATTCACTGGGCCAAGTTCAACCACCTGAGCGCCCATTTGGGCAATAAAGCGGCCATCAGAGGTGCCACCGGTGGTCAGCAACTGCGGTGTCATTTCGGAGTAGTGCTGCACGGCATTGACCACCGCATCCACCAGCGCACCGCGTGCGGTCAGGAATGGCTGGCCAGACAGCCACCAGTCGAGGGTGTAATTCAACTGATGGCGATCCAGCAACTCTTGCACGCGCTGCTTAATGATGGCGTCGGTCAGTTCGGTGCTGAAACGGAAGTTGAACTGCACGAACATGTCGCCGGGGATCACATTGTTGCTACCGGTGCCTGCCTGCACGTTGGCGATCTGCATACTGGTCGGTGGGAAAAATTCGTTGCCCTGATCCCATTCGATCGCCACCAGCTCGTTTAACGCTGGCATGGCACGGTGAACCGGGTTGTCTGCCAAGTGCGGATAAGCGACGTGCCCCTGAATACCGTGGATATGCAGGTTGGCGGTGATCGACCCACGACGGCCGTTTTTCACCACGTCGCCCACGCGCTCGGTACTGGAAGGCTCACCTACCAGACAATAATCGAGGCGCTCGTTGCGTGCCTTCAGAGCTTCCACCACTTTCACGGTGCCATGCGTGGCGCTGGCTTCTTCGTCGGAGGTGATCAGGAATGCCAAGCGGCCTTGATGATCCGGGTGTGCTGCCACAAAACGTTCAGCAGCCACCACCATTGCGGCTAAGGAGCCTTTCATATCCGCTGCACCGCGCCCATAGAGCATGCCGTCGCGGATCGTCGGTTCAAAGGGCGGGATCGCCCAATTTTTCTCATCACCGGTGGGCACCACATCGGTGTGGCCAGCAAAGGCCAGCGTTGTACCTTGGCCGCGCCAGGCCCAGAAATTCTGCGTGTCGCCAAAGTTCATTGGCTCAATGGTGAAACCAGCCGCCTTCAGGCGGGCAATCATGATCTCCTGGCAGCCTTCGTCGTGCGGGCTGAGGGAAGGGCGCTTGATTAACTGTTGCGCCAGTTCAATAACAGGGCAGATCATGATTTAACCTCGGTGAGAAATTGCTGATAGCTGTCGATGCTGAAACCCAGCAGAGCATGGCCGTTGCCGTCATCCAACAGCGGGCGCTTGATAATGGCTGGCTGCTCCAGCATCAGGGCGATGGCCGCATCGGCATTATCGCAGGCATTGCGTTGTGCCTCGTCCAACTTGCGCCAGGTGGTGCCGCGAGTGTTCAGCAACGGTTGCCAGCCAAGGCGTTCGACAAAACCACGCAGTTGCTGTTCACTCAGCCCGTCTGCGCGATAGTCGTGGAATTGATAAGCTACACCCTGTTCTTCCAGCCAGCGGCGTGCTTTCTTAATGGTGTCACAATTTTTTATGCCAAGCATAGTTAACGTCATAGGAAAAAGCCTTCTCAACAACACACCAGATAGCCGGTGGTAAACCGCTTGTAGCGGAAAATAGAAACCCGCGCTCAGCATGCCGAAAAATGCCGGGGAGTTCCACAGCTAAGGGGTTACAAAGATGGGCGAAGGTGAAAGTTTTCACCTTCTATAAACGAAATAGTTTAAGCATTATCTTGTTGCACTGACCAGTGCTTCATTTCTTCGCTGATAAAATAATTCACCAGTTCCGTATAGATATTTTCAATCACGTCTGGGCTAAGACCGTTTTCACTGGCCCATTGTCTTCTGGTTTGGATCATGGCGTCGAAGCGTGCTTTGGCTCGCACGGCGTCGGGGCTGGTTTTGAATTTTGCAGCGGCTTTGACATAGTCAAAACGCTGGGCAAGCAGTTTAATGATCTGCTGATCCATAATGTCGATTTCTGCACGTATATCCTCCATGCCAGTACAATCCTGCGGTAATAATTTGTTCATCAATTTTCCTTATTATTCAAGGCGTACATAGCCGCCGTTCTGCAAACGTTCAAGCGCCGTTCCTTCTGCATAGACCATACCGGTTGTCAGATCGTGGAAGCCGTATTTGTTATAAAATGCCAGTTTGTCCGGCACCGAATAAATGAACACCTTGCCGAGCGGAGCCAGATCCTGCATTACGCGCGCCATTAACTGGTGACCATAGCCATGCCCTTGCCAGTGGGGGTGGATAGCCACATCCGCCAGATAGGCGACCGACGTCATATCGCTGATGGCATGAGCGGTCGCCATCAGTTCACCATTAACGAAGCCGAAATAACAGAACTGACTGTTTTGATAGACCTTCTGCATCACCTGCGGGTCACGTTTGCCTAATCCGGCGGCTTCCAGCAATTCTGCCAACCGTTGCCAGTCAATGTTGCAACGATCGGGGTCGACAAAGATCTCCACGGTTGGCTCCTAACTGATGCGATCCAGATCCGTCGCATATTGACGGATCGCGCGTTGGTAGTGGCTGATAGCGCTGTGGGAGGAGGTTTCTGCCAACAGCAGTAGCAAATCGGCGACGGCCTGTTTGGTTTCACCCAGATTATAGAGCGTCATGGCGCGGAACAGGGTGATCTCCTTGGCCTGAGGAAATTCGCCTAAGCCAGCATCAAAAGTGGCCAGTGATTTCTGATAATCCCCCAGTGCGCGGTAGGTGCTGCCCAAGCCGAGCCAGGCCTCTTGGCGCTGCTGTGCTGGCAACTCGTATTGCAACGCGGCGAGATAGCAGGGAATCGCCTGTTGTTCAAAACCCTGCACATCGTAAAGGCAGGCTAACTGGTAATGCAGCATGGCATCCTGGGGGGCCTGTTGCAGCATTAACTGCAACAGGTCGCTGGCTTCCTGATAGCGGCCCTGCTCTTTCAGTTGTTCGATAGTGAACGTCGGGGACATGACATTGCCTTTAATGTGAGGTTTTTTTAACCCTTTGGCACGCTACTACGGAAGAATTGATCGCACAAGGGAAGATAAAATTTACCCAGCATGCTGATTAATTTGAAAATGTGCGCTGTCCCCAGTTTTGATGAATGGCACCGTTCCCAAAAGGCTTCACGTGGTTAAAAAATGGGCGTAGAATTTGAAGTGATTTTTAATGGAGGCAGTAAAGTAATTATGGTTGATCGCGAGTTAGGAAACTGGAAAGACTTCATTGACGAGATGTTAGGTAACTAACACCGGCTTGAAGCTTACAACAAGGCAGTTGATTGGTTTTTTACTTAAAACACCTTGGGTACAAAATATAAGTTGTAATAAAGCAGCATCGGTTCTCTGATGCTGCTTTTTTTACGCGCATTATTCGCTGCGTTTCTCTGCCTGTTTTTGCACGGCAGGTTTGCCTGGGAAACGGCGGCGCACTAAAACAAAGAACAACGGAACAAAGAAGATGGCCAATACCGTGGCGGAAATCATGCCGCCCATCACGCCGGTACCGACAGCGTGTTGGCTACCTGAACCGGCACCGGAACTGATGGTCATGGGCAACACGCCGAAGATAAAGGCCAGCGAGGTCATCAAAATCGGGCGTAAACGCATGCGCGAGGCTTCCAGCGTGGCGGCCATCAGATCTTGCCCTTTGTGATTGAGTTCATTGGCGAATTCGACGATCAGGATGGCGTTCTTTGCGGACAACCCGATAATCGTCAATAGCCCAACCTGGAAGTAAACGTCGTTCTCCAGCCCGCGCAGCCAGGTTGCCGCCACGGCACCGATCACCCCAAGCGGCACGACCAGCATGACCGAGAACGGAATCGACCAGCTTTCATACAGGGCCGCCAGACACAGGAACACCACCAGCAGCGAGATGGCATACAGCGCCGGAGCCTGGGAGCCCGACAGCCGTTCCTGATAAGACATGGCGGTCCATTCGAGGCCAAAACCGACCGGCAACTGGCTGACGAGTTTTTCCATCTCGATCATCGCGGTGCCGGTACTGACACCGGCAGCGGCTTCACCGACGATTTCGACCGTTGAACTGCCGTTATAGCGTTCCAGGCGCGGTGAGCCGAAATTCCAATGCGAAGTGGCAAAGGCGGAGAATGGCACCATGCCACCGCTGCTGTTGCGCACGAACCACTTATTGATGTCTTCCGGCAGCATGCGGAAAGGCGCATCGGCTTGTACATACACTTTCTTCACCCGGCCACGATCGACAAAGTCGTTGACATAGGTTGACCCCCAGGCGGTGGATAGCGTGCTGTTGATATCATTAATGGCAACGCCCAGCGCCTGTGCTTTGCGTTGATCGATATCGATTTGCAACTGCGGGCTATCGTCCAGGCCGTTATGGCGCACGCGGGACAACTGCGGGTTTTTCCCCGCCAGTTGCAGCAACCGATCGCGCGCTGCCATCAGTTTATCGTGGCCTTGCCCGGCATGATCTTCCAACTGCATATCAAAGCCCGCAGCGTTACCCAGCCCGGTAATCGCCGGCGGGCTGCTGGCGATGACTCTGGCTTCGTTAATCTTACTGAAAGCTTGGGTGGCGCGATCGATGATTGCGAATGAGCTATTGTCCCCCGAGGTCCGTAATTCCCACGCCTTCAGGCGGATAAACATCCGCGCCACATTCTGCCCATTTCCCCCGGGCCCCGAGCCAATGGTAGCGAACACCGACAGCACGTTATCTTTTTCTTTGCTCAGGAAATAGTGCTCTATCTTTTCCACCACTTTGGTGGTTTGTTGCAGGGTTGAACCGGTCGGTAATTGCACCTGTACGGTGAAGACGCCACGGTCTTCCTGTGGCAGGAACGAGGTGGGCAACTTCAGGAACAACAATGCCATCCCGCCGAGTAGCAGCAGGTAAATCATCAGATAGCGAATGCTGTGGTGCAGCACGCGCGCCACGCCGCGCTCATAGCGTTCGGCGTTACGGTTGAACATCCGGTTGAACCAGCCAAAGAAGCCACGCTTGCCGTGATGATGGCCTTTGGTTACCGGTTTCAGCAGGGTAGCGCACAGCGCCGGAGTCAGGATCATCGCCACCAGCACGGAAAGCACCATGGCGGAAACGATGGTGATCGAGAACTGGCGATAAATCGCGCCGGTCGTGCCGCCGAAGAAAGCCATGGGAATAAACACCGCTGAAAGCACCATGGCGATCCCCACCAGAGCGCCCTGGATCTGCCCCATGGATTTACGCGTTGCGTCGCGCGGAGATAAACCCTCTTCACTCATTACGCGTTCAACGTTTTCCACTACCACGATGGCATCGTCCACCAGCAGGCCGATCGCCAATACCATCGCGAACATCGTCAGGGTATTAATGCTGTAACCGAAAGCGGCAAGAATGGTGAAGGTGCCGAGCAGCACCACCGGCACGGCGATGGTCGGGATCAGCGTAGCTCGGAAGTTCTGTAGGAACAGATACATCACCAGGAACACCAGCGCGATGGCTTCCAGCAGCGTTTTCACTACGTCTCTAATCGAGGCTTTGACGAACGGGGTGGTTTCATAGGCCACCTTCGCCTCCAGCCCCGGCGGGAAATATTTGGCCAGCTCAGCGATTTTATCTTTTACCAGTTGATCGGTTTGCAGTTCGTTAGCGCCGGAAGCCAGTTTGATATTCATCCCGGCGGCCTGCAGGCCGTTGTAGCGGCTGAGGAAGTTGTAGTTTTCGCCACCGAGTTCAACGGTGGCCACATCGCCGAGCGTGACCAGTGAACCATCCTGGTTGACGCGCAGGGTGATCTCACGGAATTGTTCCGGCGTCTGCAACTGGGATTGCGCATTGATAGTGGCGTTAAGCGCCTGTTTGTCTACCGACGGAGTTCCCCCCAACTGGCCTACCGCCACCTGGGCGTTCTGTGAGCCGATCGCGCTCACCACATCCTGCGTGGTCAACTGATAGCTGGTGAGTTTGTTAGGATCCAGCCAGATGCGCATCGCGTACTGCGAGCCGTAAACGTCCATACTACCCACACCGTCGATCCGGCTGAGTGGGTCTTGCAGGTTAGAGACGATGTAATCGGCAATATCCTGCTTATCCATGCTGCCATCGGTAGAGACGAAAGCCACCATCATCAGCGTGGTATCGCCAGATTTGGAGACCGACACCCCTTGCTGCTGCACCGCTTGCGGTAAGCGCTTTAGCGCCCCCTGGAGCTGGTTCTGCACCTGCTGCATCGCTTGATTGGGGTCGGTGCCGGCGTTGAACGTCAGCGTCACGCTGGCCTGACCGGTGTTGGTGCTTTGCGACGACATATACATCATGTTGTCGAGGCCGGTCATGTTCTGTTCGATAATCTGGGTAACGGTGTTTTCCAGCGTTTGCGCTGAAGCCCCAGGATAAGTGGCACTGATACGCACATTAGGCGGAGCGAGATTCGGGTATTGTTCAACAGGCAGCGAAAAAATCGCCAAGGTGCCTGTCAGGCAAAGAATAATTGCCAGAACCCAGGCAAAAATAGGGCGGTCAATAAAAAAATTGGCCATGCAGCATGAACCTCGTTATGACTTGTTATATTTTTGACAGCATCAGTTATGCTTATACCGCCTGGCAGGATCCAGACGCCATTGCACTTTACTCGTGATAGGCAGGGAAAGCGTGGAGAAAAAATGGAGACAATGTAAATAACAGTGCTCGTCATCTACATTTATTGCAGAGTGAATGAAATTATCGCAGCAGGAGTTTGGCATGGAAATTAACCCGGTATTTGCCCGTCGTCTTTATCTTTGTTGGCTAATCAACCACACAGAACGGCCTAATGTTCCGCGCCTGATGGAGTTGACCGGTTGGCCGCGCCGTACATTACAGGATGTGTTAAAAGCCTTGCCCGGTTTGGGCGTGGAATTGCAGTTTGTTCAGCAGGGAGTGCGCAATAACGACGGTTTCTATCAGCTTGAAAACTGGGGCCCGTTGAATAAAAGCTGGGTTAACCAGCATCACCTGGCGCTGCTGGCTGCGATCGAATAAATGTTCCCCGGCACGCCGGGGACGCATTATTGACTCTTGTATTCCAGATACAAGACGGTGGCCGCCACGCGCGAACGCACGTTGAGCTTACGTAGCATGTTGCGAATATGCACCTTCACCGTTTCTTCAGAAATGTGCAATTGCGCCGCCACCTGCTTGTTTGACATACCGCGCGCCACTTCCTGTAACACATCCAATTCACGCTCGGTCAGATCGGCAAACGGATCGTGCTGTTCGCTGCGCGATGCCAGATAGTCGACCACCGCTTCGCTTATCACATTCTTGCCTTCGGCGGCTTCACGGATATGCTCCAGCAACTGCTCGGGCTCGCTGTCTTTCAGCAGATAACCATCGGCACCGGCATCGATTAACGCATACACATCGCTGCGCGCATCGGAGACCGTCAGCACGATGATGCGGGCATCCACATCATCGTCACGCAAGGCTTTCAGCGTATCCAGCCCGGAGAGGCCTTTCATGTTGAGATCAAGCAGAATGACGTCTGGCGTCAATTGCCCGGCTAACGTAATGGCTTCGTTACCATTGCTGGCTTCCGCCACAACGGTAAACGTGGGATCCAGCCCAAGCAACTGTTTGATGCCCCGGCGCATCAGTGGGTGATCGTCAACGATCATGACTTTGTAATTTTTCATCACCATGAAACATGCTCCCTGTAGCGAGTAAAACCACACAAGTGCCGGAGAGGGCACCTGGCTGTTAATCACAGAGCGGCGTTGGGTGCCGCAGATATTTTTAAAGGGTTACTACTGCTCAGCAGCAACGGATAAACCATCCCTTAAGGCGGAAAAGTCAGGCAGATCTCTGTGCCTTTTTCTTTGCCGCGCCGGATGTGTAACTTCCCCCCCAGGCGCGTCGCCCGTTCGCTCATAATGGTCAAGCCGTAATGGCCTTCCGGTTCGTCCAGGCTGTCGATGCCGGAACCATCATCGCAGATAGTGATCTGATTATCGCCCTCTGGCGAGAGTTCGCAGCGAATCACAATTTCCTGCGCATCGGCGTGCTTGATGGCATTCAGTACCGCTTCACGCACGATCTGTAGAGCGTGAACCTGTTGCTGTGCATTCAGCGCCTGTGAGGCTAGTCGGCAGTGTAACTGAATCCGTGCGCTGGTCAGAAGCTTTAATGGCTCCAGCACCTGCTTCAGCGCCGCATTGAGATCGGCGTCCTGAATGCTCAGGCGGAAGGTCGTCAGCAATTCACGCAACTGGCGGTAAGCATCGGCCAGTGCCCGGTCAAAGTCATCAATAATCTCGTGAGCGGCAGGCGGGCTATCCACCAGCGTACGTTTCAGCAAGGTGAGCTGGATACGCAGAAACGTCAAGGCCTGGGCCAGCGAATCATGCAGTTCGCGGGCAATGGTGGCGCGTTCCTCCATCAGCAGAAATTGCATATGCTGCTTCTGCGCGCGATTGAAGTAGACGCTGCGGCTGAGCATATTCGCCACGCTCTGCATCAGGTGCGGGTGGGGCGGTTGCTGTTGTTGCTGCCAACTGAGGCTACCCAGCGGTTTGTTGTCCTGCATAATGGAGATCGCCTGCCACTCCTGCTCCACCAGTGGTTCACCGCTGCCGATCTGCCATTGGCTGAGGTTGTCTTCCACATTCAGCCGAATGCATTGCAGTTGTTCACTCAGGCGCACAATACGCAACACTTTCTCGAATGCCCGCTGGTCAAGCTGCCCGGCGCTCAGCGCTTGTGAACAGCTGTAAAGCACTTCCAGCGTGCGGTTGGCCTGCTGTAGGCGCTCGGTTTTTTCCTGCACCTTATATTCCAGCGACTTATACAGCTTGGACAGTTCGCCGGACATGGCGGTGAACGCCTGCGATAACACCCCCAGTTCATTCGGTAACGATATGTCGAGCGGCGGATGGTTAAAATCGCGCTGTTGCATACGCTGGCTGGCATCCACCAAACGTTTCAGCGGCGTTACCACCTGGCGGCGCATAAAACGGATGCAGAACAGCACCAGGGCCACGATGGTGATATATCCCATAACGCTGATCGTCGCCACAATGCTCAGTTTGGTTTCGGAATAGCGCTGTAGTGCCAGCACAAAATGGTCGATCTGATTAACGTAGCTGGCCACGTTGGCCTGATAGTTTTCTGCATGTCCGGCCTGGATCTGCTTTTCCAGCGTCAGCCAGGATTGACGCAGCGTCAGGTATTTTTCCCGCACGTCTCTTGGCACGTAAAAACGATCGAGCTTGAGCAGGGCAGGAGCCAGCAGCGATTGCTGATATTGCAACAGGTGCTCGTTCACCTCACCGGAACCGTTGGTCAGTTCGTACGCCAAACGGTAGCTCTGCATGCGTAGGGAACCGGCAATATTTACGGCTTCCGCATCGCGCAGGCTATCGGCCACGGTGGTCAGCGCCAGCCCGGTAGACAGCACTGAAAGTATCACGATACCGATCAGCGCCTTGGCCATGCTTCCTATCACTGAGCGTTTTACGAGCAATTAAGCGTCCTTATCCATGAGCGGGCCAAGCCATCGAATTTCATTCGTAAGCAGAATGATAACCTTTACGGCGCCAAATCACTGCGATTTTCGTCAAACTGTCGGTGCGGATCGATGGGCGAACGCTATATAACTAAATAGATAACGGTCGCGTAAAAATCCTCGCAAGAAACCCCTCTAAGCGTTGCCAGAGATTGATCTGGCGCAATCAACCTAGTGATTTACCCATAAAGAGTGATTATTTCCCCCAGGCGTTCAGCCTATTTTGTCCCTGCCCCAGCAGTAATGATTGTCAGTTAAGGCTAACCAGTCCCCTCCTTTGGGGAGAGGGTTAGGGTTAGGGGACGAACACTGTACTACAAGCCCCTCACCCCGGCCCTCTCCCACAGGGGGGCTACACCTTTAGCGTCTGCTGCATGATTATGCAGTTTTTTGCTTAACTGACGGGTATTACTGCCTCGGCAGGGGGTTGAGATAAAAAACAACAAAAATACCGGTTCACTTTTATACGCAGTGCGTATTTCTAACACTAAGGATAAACCGCATGGCCGAATTGTCGCGACGCAAACTGCTCAGCGGACAATGGCGTCATCATTCTGATGCGATCCGTCCCCCATGGTCGCGCGAAGCTCCTCTCTTTCTTGCTGGCTGCACACGGTGCCAGGCGTGCATCAACGCCTGTGAAACCGGCGTGTTGATCGTCGGCAGCGGTGGTTTTCCTGAAGTTGATTTCCAACGTGCGGAGTGCACCTTTTGCCGCCAGTGTGCAAAAGCTTGTGAAGCACCGCTGTTTTATCCGCCGCAATACCCGCCTTGGCAGCAGGTGGCCACCTTTACCGCTCGCTGTCTGGCGTTGCAGGGCATTGAGTGCCGCAGTTGCCAGGATAACTGTGAAACCCAGGCAATCCGTTTCCGACCGCAGTTGGGCGGGATCGCTAAACCGCAGCTCGATGCGGCGGCCTGTAGCGGTTGTGGTGCTTGTGTTGCCGGTTGCCCGGCGGCGGCGATCGCGATAACCCGGAGTGAAAATAATGAATAACGAATGGCATGTGAGCGGGTTGATGGTTCAGGCCCGGCCGGAAAAGTTTCCAGGGTTGATCCCAGCGCTGCTGGCGATCCCGGAGACGGAAATTCCGGTACAAGATCAACAGCAGGGCAAGTTGGTGGTGGTGATGCAGGCAGCGCGCTCTCAGGCGTTGCTGGAAAAAATTGAGTCGGTGCGTGATTTGGATGGCGTGCTGGCGGTGTCGCTGGTTTATCACCAGCAGGATGAGCAAGATGAGGTAACGCCATGAAACTCAGTCGTCGAGACTTCATGAAAGCTAACGCCGCAGCGGCCGCTGCGGCGGCTGCCGGGCTGACGATCCCAACGGTCGCTCAGGCCGTGGTCGGTGGTGCCGATGAAATAAAATGGGACAAAGCGCCTTGCCGCTTCTGCGGCACCGGCTGCGGCGTGCTGGTGGGCACACAGAATGGCCGCATTGTCGCCTCGCAGGGCGATCCGGATGCGCCGGTCAACCGTGGCCTGAACTGTATCAAAGGCTACTTCCTACCGAAAATCATGTACGGCAAAGACCGCCTGACGCAGCCGCTGCTGCGGATGAAAAACGGCCAGTATGATAAAGAAGGTGAATTCACACCCATCAGTTGGGAACAGGCTTTCGATATCATGGCCGAGAAGTTCAAAGGGGCTCTGAAAGAGAAGGGCCCTGATGCGGTGGGCATGTTCGGTTCCGGCCAGTGGACGATCTGGGAAGGTTACGCCGCTGCCAAGCTGTTCAAGGCCGGTTTGCGCTCGAATAACCTCGATCCGAACGCGCGCCACTGCATGGCTTCAGCGGTGGTGGGTTTTATGCGCACCTTCGGCATGGATGAACCGATGGGCTGCTACGACGATATCGAGCAGGCCGACGCGTTCGTACTTTGGGGTTCCAACATGGCGGAAATGCACCCGATCCTCTGGTCGCGCATCACCAACCGCCGCTTGGGCAATGACAAGGTCAATGTCTCCGTTCTGTCTACGTTCGAGCACCGCAGCTTTGAGCTGGCGGATAACGCCATGGTGTTCACCCCGCAGACCGATCTGGCGATCATGAATTACATCGCCAATTACATTATTCAGAACAACGCGGTCGATCAGGAATTCCTCAAGCAGCACGTCAATATTCGCAAGGGCGCGACCGATATCGGTTACGGCCTGCGTCCGACGCATCCGCTGGAAAAAGCCGCCAAGAATCCGGGTAGCGACGCTTCGGAACCGATGAGCTTCGACGATTACAAAGCCTTTGTGGCGGAATATACGCTGGAAAAAGCCGCCGAAATGAGCGGCGTGCCGAAAGATCAACTGGAAGCGCTGGCGAAGCTGTATGCCGATCCCAATGTGAAAGTGGTGTCTTACTGGACCATGGGCTTTAACCAGCATACGCGCGGCGTGTGGGCCAATAACCTGTGTTACAACCTGCACCTGCTGACCGGCAAGATCTCCAAACCGGGCTGCGGGCCGTTCTCACTTACCGGCCAGCCTTCCGCCTGCGGCACCGCGCGTGAAGTGGGGACCTTCTCCCACCGCCTGCCGGCAGACATGGTGGTCACCAACGAAAAACACCGTCAGATCGCCGAAAAAATCTGGCAGCTACCGGCTGGCACTATTCCAGAAAAAGTCGGGCTGCATGCGGTCGCTCAAGACCGGGCGCTGAAAGACGGCAAGCTGAATGCCTACTGGGTGATGTGTAACAACAACATGCAGGCCGGGCCAAACATCAATGAAGAACGTATGCCGGGCTGGCGCGATCCGCGCAACTTTATCGTGGTCTCCGATCCCTACCCGACGGTGAGTGCGCTGGCGGCGGACTTAATTCTGCCAACCGCCATGTGGGTCGAGAAAGAAGGGGCTTACGGTAACGCCGAGCGCCGCACCCAGTTCTGGCGCCAGCAGGTGAAAGCGCCGGGCGAAGCCAAATCCGATCTGTGGCAGCTGGTGGAATTCGCCAAGCGCTTCAAAGTGGAAGAAGTGTGGCCCGCAGAACTGCTGAATCAGAAGCCGGAATACCGTGGCAAAACCCTGTATGACGTGCTGTTTGCCAACGGCGAAGTCAACAAATACAAGCTGGAAGAGATCCCGGCGGCACAGTTGAACGACGAAGCGCGTGACTTTGGCTATTACCTCCAGAAAGGGCTGTTTGAAGAGTATGCCGGTTTTGGGCGCGGCCATGGTCACGATCTGGCGGCGTTCGACATGTACCACCAAGCGCGCGGCCTGCGTTGGCCGGTGGTCGATGGCAAAGAAACCCTGTGGCGTTACCGCGAAGGCACCGATCCTTATGTGAAAGCAGGTGAGAGCGTGCGTTTCTACGGCAAGCCAGACGGCAAAGCGGTGATCTTCGCGCTGCCGTTCGAACCGGCGGCCGAAAGCCCGGATCAGGAATATGACCTGTGGCTGTCTACCGGCCGCGTGCTGGAGCACTGGCATACCGGCTCCATGACGCGCCGCGTACCAGAACTGCACCGTGCCTTCCCGGAAGCGGTGTTGTTTATCCATCCGCTGGACGCCAAAGAACGCAACCTGCGCCGGGGTGACAGAGTGAAAGTGCTGTCACGCCGTGGCGAAGTGGTGAGCACCGTGGAAACCCGTGGCCGTAACCGCCCGCCGAAAGGTCTGGTGTACATGCCGTTCTTTGATGCGGCGCAGTTGGTCAATAACCTGACGCTGGATGCGACCGATCCGCTGTCAAAAGAGACCGATTACAAGAAGTGTGCGGTAAAACTGGAGAAGGTATAAGGCCAACGCCATGAGCCAGCAACGAGATAAAACCCCGGCGCGGCGGCGCTTCCTGCGTGATGCCGCCCGCAGCGCCGCCGGGTTGGCAGGGATCGCCGTACTGCTCGGGTTGCAGCAGAAGCAGTCGCAAGCGCGTGACGGCCTGGCCTTGCGGCCACCGGGCGCGCTGGCGAATGAGGCGTTTGACAGCGCCTGCATCCGCTGTGGCCAGTGCGTGCAGGCGTGCCCGTATCAGACGCTGAAATTGGCTACGCTGCTCTCACCCAGGGCGGCGGGGACACCGTACTTTGTGGCGCGGGATATCCCTTGCGAGATGTGTGAAGACATTCCGTGCGTGGTGGCCTGCCCAAGCGGTGCGCTGGATCCTTTGCTGACCGATATCGATCAGGCGCGGATGGGGTTGGCGGTGCTGCTGGATCATGAAAATTGCCTGAACTGGCAGGGGCTGCGCTGTGACGTCTGTTACCGCGTCTGCCCGCAGATCGACAAGGCGATTACGCTGGATCTACAGCACAACCCACGTACCGGCAAGCACGCGATGTTCCTGCCTAGGGTACACAGCGATGCTTGCACCGGCTGCGGCAAGTGCGAACAGGCCTGCGTGCTGGAACAGGCGGCCATCAAGGTATTGCCAATGGAACTGGCTCGCGGCCAGTTGGGTGAGCATTACCGCTGGGGCTGGCAGGAAAAACAGCGAGCAGGGCATTCGCTGGTGCCGGAAGGGCTGACGTTACCGGCACGTGGTGCAAAGGGAGGTGAATGATGGCTAATCCTGTCGCACAAGCCGGGCGTGATGCGCGCCTGCGTCACGGCTGGTGGCGCAGCAACCGCTTTCTGATCCTGCGGCGCAGCAGCCAGTTGCTGATCTTGCTGATGTTTTTATCTGGGCCGCTGTGGGGCGTCTGGATCCTGCGCGGTAACTACAGCGCCAGCCTGCTGCTGGAGACGATCCCGCTCACCGATCCGTTGATGATGCTGGAAAGCCTGCTGGCCGGGCACTGGCCAGCCTGGCTGGTGTGGGTGGGCACCGCAGTAGTGCTGATCTACGGCCTGATCGGCAATCGGGTGTTCTGTGGCTGGGTTTGTCCGTTGAATCCGGTCACCGATCTGGCTGCCTGGCTGCGGCGCAAGTTGGGCCTGCGGCAGTCGGCCAGCCTACCGCGCAGCTTGCGCTACGGCATTTTGATCGCCGTGCTGGTAGGTAGCGCCGTCAGTGGCACGCTGCTGTGGGAATGGCTCAACCCGGTTGCCCTGATGGGCCGTGGTTTGATTCATGGTATCGGAGAGGGGGCGCTGAGCTGGCTGAAAGGCTTGGTTGCCGCTTTTGGTGCCGGGATCTGGCTGATTGTGGCGCTGTTCCTGTTCGACCTGCTGGTGGTTGAGCATGGTTGGTGTGGTCATCTTTGCCCGGTGGGCGCCTTATACGGCGTCATTGGCAGCCAGGGCGTGGTGCAGATCAGCGCTGAGAAGCGCGAAAACTGCACCCGCTGTATGGATTGCATCCATGTTTGCCCGGAACCGCAAATTTTACGTGAACCGTTATTGCTGCAAAAAGGCGCGCCACAGGTGGCCAGTGATGCCTGTATTGCCTGCGGACGTTGTATCGACGTCTGTGCAGAAAATGTCTTCGAAATTAAGACCAAATTTCATTATTCGGGAGCCAAAAAATGAAAAGCAATGTCCTGAACAAGCCGCTTTCCCTGTGTGGTGCGCTGCTGTCGCTGGTGGTTGCCAGCTTCGCGTTTGCCGCCAGCGATGTGGACCTTCAGCAATCGCCAGAGGTTTCCGCCACTGTCGAAGGGCAGATCAAAATGCCGAAACAGCAGGAAAGAATGGCGCTGAACTATGTTAACCAGCCGCCGATGATCTCGCACAGCATTGATGGTTATCAGGTGACCAAGAACACCAACCGCTGTTTGCAGTGCCACGGTGTAGAGAGCTATCGCACGACCGGCGCACCGCGTGTCAGCCCAACGCACTTTATGGACAGTGACGGCAAAGTGCTGGGTGAAGTGGCACCACGCCGCTATTTCTGTCTGCAATGTCACGTACCACAAACCGATGCTGCACCGATCATCGGTAACGATTTCAAGCCCATGCCGGGCTTTGGGCAATAAGCGGGGGAGTTATGGCCGAACGTAATAATGAAACATCTGAGAAAAAGGCCGGGCTGATTCGCCGTTTATGGCGCTGGTGGCGCAGGCCGAGCCGCTTGGCGTTGGGCACGCTGCTGTTGCTGGGATTTGTGTCAGGGATTATTTTCTGGGGCGGTTTCAACACGGGTATGGAAGCGGCTAACACCGAGCAGTTCTGCATCGGTTGCCATGAAATGCGTGAAAACGTCTACGAAGAATATATGGATAGCGTGCATTACAACAACCGCAGCGGCGTTCGCGCCACCTGTCCGGATTGCCACGTGCCGCACGAGTGGGCACCGAAAATGCTGCGCAAGCTGAAGGCCAGCAAAGAGCTGTATGGCAAGGTGTTTGGCGTGATCGACACGCCGCAGAAGTTTGAAACACACCGGTTGGCGATGGCCACGAACGAATGGGCGCGGATGAAGGCCAATAACTCACAGGAATGCCGTAACTGCCATAACTTTGAGTATATGGACTTCAGCGCACAGAAAACCGTGGCGGCGAAGATGCATGACAAAGCGATCGTCGAAGGCAAAACCTGTATTGATTGCCATAAAGGGATCGCGCATAAGTTGCCAGATATGCGCGAAGTGCCGAGCGGTTTTTAAGCGATTGGCGTTAAAAAACCCCGCAGTGCTGCAAAGCCTGCGGGGTTTTTTGTTGCAAATCCGCCGTGGCTGCGTTTTGCTATTGGCCCATGATTGAGTTGATCAGCTAACGGAAGCCAGGTTTATGTCATCGAAGATTGAAAATATCAGGAAAGAGCTGTTGTCGAATAACTGGTATGTGTTAAATAAGTATACCTTTGATTTAAAACGTAAAAATGGCGGTTCCGTTGAGCAAGTGCGTGAAGTGTACGATCGTGGTAACGGCGCCACCATTCTGCTGTATAACCGCGCCAAAGGCACCGTGGTGCTGACCAATCAATTCCGTATGCCGACCTACGTCAACGGTAATGCCAGCGGTATGCTGCTGGAAGCCTGCGCCGGGTTGCTGGATGCCGATTCCCCCGAGCAGTGCGCCCGCCGCGAAGCGGTGGAAGAGACCGGTTTTCAGGTGGATAAAGTACAGAAAATCTTTGAAGCCTATATGTCGCCAGGGGGCGTGACCGAGATCGTCCATTTCTTTATTGCCGAATATCAGGATAACGCACGCCATCACGCTGGCGGTGGCATCGAAGATGAAGATATCGAAGTGGTGGAGCTGCCGTTCAGCGAAGCGGTGGCGATGATCGCCGATGGCCGCATCAAGGATGGCAAAACCATTATGTTGTTGCAGTATCTGCAAATCCATCGGCTGATGGAGTAATTTCTCATTCGAGTTTGGCAAATATCCTTAAGTGGGACGGGATGTAACCACATAAATACGGGCGCAGGAACACCTGATGAAATTGAATGATCATAATACCGCTGATTTACCTTTGAATGATGTGGCTGAACTGCTGGCATCCGTCAACCAAGAGACCTTGAAGAAAGGTACACAACTGATGGATAAAAAATGCGTCAGTAGCCTGCAGATTCGGGCAAATAAGATCACCGCTGATGTGAGAGGCAGTTACATTTATCAGGTTCAGTTCTCCTTCAAACCCGAATTACGATGCGATTGTACCTGCCCAGCGGCCGATTATATGGATATTTGCAAACATGCCGTTGCCGTCGCATTACAACTGACGCAGCCGGGTAAGGTGCCAGAAGAAGATCCCGACGAACAGCTGCTGCGCCGTTACTTTAAGCAAAAACAGCCCGATGAACTGATTTCGCTATTGCTGCAAGCGCTGAGGGGCAATGAAAGCTTGGCCAAGGCGTGGTTATTTGAGGCCACGCTGGCATTTGAACCGCCCTCACTGGCACAGCTGAAAAAAATGGTGACCAAGGCCATGCCCGCGCGTGCGCTTTGGAACTGGCATGAAGTGTCTGGCTATTTCTCCGCCGCAGAAGCGCAGTTGGGGAGTATCTGGACGGCGATGGAAAAGTTACCCGTCGCAGAACAGTGGTTACTGACCGAGCATGTGTTGAAACGCCTGAATAACGTGTTAGGGCGTATTGATGATTCTGGCGGTTATCGCTTTACTATTGAAGGCCAACTTTTTGAAAAAATGTCTGCAATTTTTGAAAAACTCGACTGGTCTGCTGCAAAGAAGGCGCAATGGCTGTTTGAACACCTGAATCAGACGGAATATGACGTATTCCCAGAGGTTCTTCAGCATTTTCCTTGCATCGGTGAGGTGAAAAATTGCCTGCTGAAATTATGTAATGATGCCGTTGAAACGATGGCAACCGAGCTCCTGAGAACCGATCAACCGTTTGAGCTGGCATGGCAAATGAAAAGCTATGCGAGACCCCTATTGGAGGCTGCCCAACAAAGCGGAAACTGGCGCGAAGAGGTGCGTTTGCTGTCGATGCTGGCTTACCGTTGTGACGATTTCCTGGAGCTTAGCAAAGTCTGCCTTGGGCATCAGGAAGAGCTTGATGCAGAAGATTGGTTACTGAGAGCGAAAAAAGTAGCAGAACGTCCGCATGAAGAAAGGGCCTGTGCCCATCAGGAGGTGCGGGTAAAGATGGCTCTTGGTGAACATCAGCAAGCATGGCAGGTTGCCTGGTGCGGTTTTGAACAACATCCTAGCTATCATGAATATCAATATCTGCTCACTGTTCACGAGCAGCTTGGGCAGTTGGAACCCCAACTGTTAACCAAGGTGGAACAGGTGCTGATCAATGCTCCAAGCCAGCAGAGGGATCTGGTCGATTTTTATCTGGCAAACCATGAGCTTGAAAAAGCGAGAGCCTGTATCAGGAGCGGGGGCGGCTCGCGAGAACAAGTACTGCAACTGGCTGATTTATCCGTTGCCAAGCAGCCAGCGGAGGCGCTGGCAATCTATCAGCGGGTAGTAAAAAAGCTTATCGAACAGGGTAATGCACCGTCCTATGAACAGGCCGCACAGCTATTATTGCAACTACAGGCGCAGCTCAAGGCGAACCAGCATCCATTGAGCGATTTCAACCACTCCGTGGCTCAATTAGCCACGGAGTTTCGGCGTAAACGCAATATGCTTGCCCTACTGAATACGCACTTTGCCGATTGCCTGTAGTGCCGCCGGGCTGGAATTACAGTTCAGCCACCAACATATCTTCCAGTTTCTGCTGGTCAACGGCGAACAGCCGGATGCCTTCGGCCAGTTTCTCTACCGCCATCGCATCCTGATTATGCAACCAGCGGAACTCGGCTTCGGCCAGCGGAGCGGGTTGGTGGAAGGCTTCGACCGATGGCGTCAGCTGGCGTTCAATCGGCCGATCGCTCTGCTTCAGCTGTTCCAGCAGATTTGGGGCAATGGTTAAACGATCGCAGCCCGCCAGCGCCAGAATCTGTTCAACCTTACGGAAGCTAGCCCCCATGATCACCGTCTGGTAGCGATGCTGCTTGTAGTATTCATAAATCGCGCGGACCGATTTCACGCCAGGATCCTGCTCTGCATCGTAGTCCGTCATTGGCTGTTTGGCCTGATACCAGTCATAGATACGGCCAACAAACGGGGAGATCAGGAACACGCCCGCCTCGGCACAGGCACGGGCCTGAGCAAAGGAAAACAGCAGCGTCAGGTTGGTGTTGATCCCCTCTCTTTCCAGCTCTTCAGCCGCTTTGATCCCTTCCCAGGTGGCGGCCAGCTTGATCAGAATGCGCGATTTAGCGATCCCTTGCGCCTGATACATCCCAATCAGCTTGCGTGCCTTGGCCACGCACATGCCGCGATCGAACGACAAGCGCGCATCCACCTCGGTAGAGATACGGCCCGGCACGCTTTTCAGGATTTCTACGCCAATATTGACTGCCAGTTTATCACTGGCATTGATCAACTGGGTTTCTTTACTGCCACCCTGCTGGCGGGCGTAGTTGAGCGCCTCGACGATCAGTGGCCTATATTGCGGCAGCGCAGCGGCTTTCAGGATCAGCGAAGGGTTAGTGGTGGCATCCTGGGGCTCGAACTGGCGGATTGATTCGATGTCGCCACTGTCGGCGACTACGACGGTTAACTGCTTGAGTGCGTCTAACTGGTTCATCGATAAGCTCCTTGCTCAATGTGAGTAAATGAGAATAATTTTCATATAAGCAACCACAGTGCCTGATAACGCCGACGAATGACATGCGCTTTTACTGATTGTTATGATGGACCATAACAATCAGCCGGGATCAGCGCTGGCCGATAACCTGCTCGTAATAGCCAATCTTTGCCACTTTGGGTGCCGATCCTCCCCCTTCAAACTCCGAGGCCAGCCAGGCTTCGACGATCGACTTCGCCAATTCTGGGCCGATAACGCGTGCACCCAGAGTGATGATCTGCGCATCGTTACTCTTGCGGGCCCGCTGGGCGGAATAGGTGTCATGACACTGTGCGGCACGGATCCCCGGTACTTTGTTGGCCACGATGCTCATACCAATGCCGGTGCCGCACAGCAGGATCCCTCGTTGATGTTTGCCATCCTTGATCGCCTGTGCGACCTCAAAGGCAATATCCGGGTAGCTGGTCGATCGCCCATTGTTTTCTGGCGCGTAGTCGGTAACGGGGATATTGCGCTGTTGCAGACAGGCAACGATCACATTCTTCAGTTCAATGGCGGCATCATCGGCGCCGATAGCAATAGGCAACATAAAGATCTCCAGGTTGATAGCAATAGGGTTGACGACCTCGGTAGCGCGTCATGGGGTTACCATAACTATAGATCATCAAATGTTCAACTAATGTTCTTTTGTTTTTGTGGTGCTCTGGCTTTATAGGCATGAAAAGTGACTTGAATACCAAAAAATAGGTATAAATTGGACTTTTAGTCATTTTTTGAGGTCTTTTTGAGCGATATCACAGTTTGAAAAGTTGGTGGTGGGCAATTTGGTGCATAGTGAGTAGTGTTCATATGTTCTTTTAGTGTATCAATGATCATAATGACGAACCCTACCAGAGGAGAGAACTATGTGTCAGAACTGCGTAACACCGGCAAAAATGGCCGAAGGAATTCCTGAAACCATGAAAGCGGTGGTGGCTTATGCCCCGCATGATTACCGCCTGGAGGAAGTGGCAGTACCGAAAATTAGCCCGAAAGAGATCCTGATCAAGGTCGAAGCCTGTGGGATCTGTGCCGGTGACGTTAAAGCGTTTGAAGGGGCCGCCAGTTTCTGGGGCGATGACAAACAACCGGCTTATATCAAAGCACCGATGATCCCCGGTCACGAATTTATCGGCCATGTGGTGGGCTATGGCGAAGGGGTTGAAGGATTTAACCTGGGCGACCGGGTGATCTCCGAACAGATCGTCCCGTGCTGGGAATGCCGTTTCTGTAACCGAGGTCAGTATTGGATGTGTGAAAAACACGATCTGTATGGCTTCCAGAAAAACGTCAACGGTGGCATGGCGGAATACATGAAGTTCACCAAAGAAGCCATCAACTATCACGTGCCTGCGGATATGCCGATCGAAGATGCCATCCTGATCGAACCTTATGCCTGCTCGTTCCACGCGGTGCAGCGCGCCAATATCAAACTGGGTGATGTGGTGGTGCTGGCCGGTGCCGGGACGCTCGGTCTGGGTATGATCGGGGCGATCAAAAAATCCGGCCCGGCCAAGCTGGTGGTGCTCGATCTGTCGGACGAACGCTTGGCATTGGCGAAAAAGTTTGGTGCCGACGTGGTGCTGAACCCGCTGCGTGACGACGTGATGGCCATCGTCAAAGGCATGACCGAAGGCTACGGCTGCGATATCTACATTGAAGCCACCGGCGCGCAAAAGTCCGTTGAACAAGGGCTGATGTTGATCCGCAAACTGGGCACCTTTGTTGAGTTCTCGGTATTTAAAGATCCGGTGACCGTCGACTGGAGCATTATCAGCGATCGCAAAGAGCTGGATGTGCTGGGTTCACACCTGGGCCCGTATTGCTACCCGCTGGTGATCGAAGGCATCCGCAATGGCGATCTGCCTACCGAAGGCGTGGTCACGCAAACGCTGCCGCTTGAGCAGTTTGCCGAAGGTTTCGAGATGATGAAACGCGGCGTCGGCTCGATCAAAGTGGTGCTTAACCCGAACCTGTAATGCCTGCATCGTTCTGGTGCGGGTGAACCTGCACCTTGATATTAAATGTGCTGAGGTGTGCTATGTGGAATGGACTGATTCATCGCATTGGTCTTTCGCCGAAATTAATGCTCGGTTATGCCGGTGTGCTGGTATTTATGATGGGGGAAGGGTTGGAACAAGGCTGGCTTTCGCCCTATCTGATCGGCAAAGGGCTAACCATTCAGGAATCGGCGCTGGTGTTCAGCGTCTACGGTTTTGCTGCGGCGATTGCCGCCTGGTTTTCTGGCGTGCTGGCAGAGATTTTCACCGCCCGTCGGGTGATGATGGCCGGGCTGCTGCTGTTCCTGCTGGGTTCGGTGTGCTTTCTGGTGTGGGGGTTACCGAGCAATAACCTGGCGATCATGGTGCCGACCTATGCCCTGCGTGGGCTGGGTTATCCGCTGTTTGCCTATGGTTTTCTGGTGTGGGTGGCTTATGAGGCACCGCCGGAAAGGTTGGGATCGGCGGTGGGGATCTTCTGGTTTGTCTACAGCGGTGGTCTAAGCGTATTGGGCGTGCTCTACTCCAGCATCATGCTGCCTTACCTGGGCGAGATCCACACCCTGTGGAGTGCGTTAATTTTTGTGGTATTGGGTGCAATGATCGCATTGATGCTCAACCGTACGCCCGGCCATGCCGAAGTGGGCAACCGAGAAAAAGCCTCCCTCAGCTATGTGCTGAAAGGCATCACCATCGCGTTTGAGAACCCGAAAATCGGCCTGGGCGGCATTGTGCGTACCATCAACACCTCGGCGGCGTATGGCTTTGTGGTGTTTATGCCGATGTACATGATGGATATCGGCTTTAGCCGCACCGACTGGCTGCAGATGTACGCGGCGCTGTGGACGGTCAATATCATCTTCAATCTGATCTTTGGCGTAATCAGCGACGGCCTGGGCTGGCGCAACGTCGTCATGTGGTTTGGCTGCATCGGCTGTGCGATCACCACGCTGCTGTTCTATTACGTACCCTATTTCCTGGGGCCAAGCTATCTGCTGACCGTCTGTGCTGCTGGCCTGTTCGGTGCCTGTTTGGCGGCATTCGTACCGCTTTCGGCGATTATGCCGACGCTGGCGCCAGAGAATAAAGGCGCTGCTATGTCGATCCTCAATCTTGGCGCAGGGCTGAGTACCTTCGTTGGCCCGGCGGTGGTTGGTTTGTTTATCGGCAGCTTGGGTAGTAGCGGAGTGATCTGGATTTTCACCGGCCTGTATCTGTTCGCCGGTGTGCTGATGAAGTTTGTCACCTTACCGAAAGAGCGCGCTGCAACCACCGAAGAGGGTAACCCCCGTTTGGCAAACATATCCTGACTCGTGGGATAAGGAGAAAATAATGTCGACTGAAAGCAATGAGTTTTCCCTGCAAGGAAAAGTGGCGTTGATCACCGGGGGCGCGGCAGGCATCGGCTTTGCCATCGCCGAACGTTATCTGCAAAGCGGTGCCAGGGTGGTATTGCTGGATCGCACGCCGCAGGTGGTTGAGATTGCTCAGCAACTGAATGCGGAATCAGCACTGGGTATCGTAACGGACGTGACCGACAAAGCTGCGCTAACGCAGGCCGCTGCCCAGGCGAAAGCCCATTTTGGCCGCCTGGACGTGTTGGTCAACAGCGCCGGGATCGTCGCGCTGCACCCGGCAGAAGAACTGCCGGAAGAAGCCTGGGATCGCACCATGGCGGTCAACCTCAAAGGCGTGTTTCTCGCCAGCCAGGTGGTGGGCCACTATTTTCTCCGTCAGGGGAGCGGCAGCATTATCAACCTGGCTTCGCAAGCCGGTGTGGTGGCGTTACCCAATCACCTGGCTTACTGCGCCAGCAAGGCCGGTGTGATCGGCTTAACCCAGGTATTGGCCCTGGAATGGGGGCCGCACAACGTGCGGGTCAACGCCATCTCTCCTACCGTGGTGTTAACCGAATTGGGGCGTAAAGCCTGGTCGGGCGAAGTGGCCGAGCAGATGAAACAGAAAATCCCGCTGCGGCGCTTTGCCGAACCACAGGACATTGCCGCCAGCGCGCTGTTTTTGGCCAGCGACGCGGCCAGCATGATCACCGGTGCCAACCTGTTGGTTGACGGCGGTTATACCATTCAATAATCCGCAAGAGAGGCAACGATGAACAGAATTATTAACGATCCCGATCGCGTGGTGGAAGACGCCATCCAAGGCTATCTGCAGGCTCATCCGAACTATTTTTCCGCCACTGATAATGCGCGGGTGCTGAAATACCCGGCGGCACCGATTAAAGGCAAAGTCGGGATTGTCACCGGCGGTGGTTCAGGGCATGAACCGGCGTTTCTGGGCTATATCGGCAAAAACATGCTGGATGCGGTAGCGATTGGGGAAATCTTCTCTTCCCCAACCGCCGGAGCATTTCTTGACGCATTCAAGGCAGCAGACAGCGGTGCGGGCGTTGCCTGCCTGTATGGCAACTACGCTGGCGATAATATGAACGTCAAAATGGCGATGAAAAAGGCAACTGCGGCCGGTATCGCGGTAAAAACCGTGGTAGCGAACGACGATGTGGCCTCGGCACCCGCCAGCGAGATTGAAAAGCGCCGTGGCGTGGCCGGTGAAATCCTGATGTGGAAGGTCGGCGCAGCCGCTGCGGCGCAAGGCTACGATCTGGACGGTGTCATCGGGGCCGCACAAAAGGCCATCGGCAATTGCCGCTCGATCGGCGTTGGCCTCAGTTCCTGCACCATCCCGGCGGTGGGTAAGCCGAATTTCCATATCGAAGATGGCAAGATGGAGATCGGCATCGGTCACCATGGCGAGCCGGGGATTGAAGTTTCGCCGATCCAGCCTGCGGCGGCGATGGCCGGGACGATGCTCGACTTCGTGCTTAACGATATGCCGCTGGCCAAAGGGCAGGAGGCGGTGGTGCTGATCTCCGGGCTGGGGGCGACGCCGGTGATGGAACTGTACATCTATTATGCCGAGATCGAAAAGCGCCTGACCGCGCAAGGTGTGAAGGTGCATCGCTGCTATGTGGGCAACTACTTTACTTCGCTGGAAATGATGGGGGTAACGCTGACGTTAATGAAGCTCGACGATGAATTGAAAACCTTAATCGACATGCCCGCCCATTCATTAGGCTTAACTCAGGTGGAGTAAACCATGGAAGAACATATTTCGACGCAGCACGGCAACGATATTGTGGCCGCCCTGGTGCGGGTGATCGTCAGCAATCGCGAGTATCTCAGTGAAATTGATGGCGCGATTGGCGACGGCGATCACGGCATTAATATGGCGAAAGGCTTTGCCATGTGTGGTGAGGCCATCAAGGGCCAGCAACTGAGTTTGGCACAGGCGTTTGATGCGGTTTCTGACGCGCTGATGGAAGGGATTGGCGGTTCAATGGGGCCGCTGTATGGCAGCCTGTTTATGGGCATGGCCGACGGCGTGCGTGATCAACCGGTGCTGGATAGGCGGGTATTTCTGGCGATGCTGCAAAATGGCCTGCGTGAACTGCAAGACATCAGCAGCGCAGGCGTTGGCGACAAGTGCCTGATGGATACCTTGCTTCCGGCGATCTCCCGTTTCGAGCAGGCGGTTCAGCAAGGGGGGAGCTTCAGCGATGCCCTGGCACAGATGAAGCAGGCGGCGATTACCGGGCGTGATTCTACGCGCGATCTGGTGGCGAAGATTGGCCGCGCCAGCCGGTTGGGTGAGCGTTCGCGCGGCGCACTGGATGCCGGTGCGGTTTCCTGCTGCCTGCTGTTGTGTCAATTGGCCGATCAGGTCACGCAAGGCTTAAATACCGTGAGTGCGTGAATGGCTGTCCCCTTGGCTTGCTGCATCTGGAAATCCATTGGGTATATACTGCAGTTCGACCAAGGGGATAACCGCTCACACTTGCCGTGGGGAAACGTATAACGGATGGAAAAACACACAGTGACCCAGGATAACGAACTGCTGACTGAAATTGCCGTTGCCTATTATCAGGACGAAATTACTCAGGAAGAGATTGCAAAAAAATTCGGTATCTCACGCATCAAGGTGGGGCGCTTGCTCAAGCGTGCCAAAGAAGAGGGCATTGTTGAGATCACCGTGCGCTACCATCCCGTGTTCAGCACCCGCCTGGAACAGCAGATGCTGGAGCGTTTCCCCATCAGCCGTGCGCTGATTGCACTCGATCACCAGGATGAAGAGGAGCAGCGGCGTCAGGTGGCGGCTTTGGTTTCTGGCTATTTAGCGATGTCGCTGAAAGACGACATGGTGTTGACGGTCGGGCAGGGGCGCAATGTGGCGGCGATTGCCGATCACATCGGCAGCGTGGCACAGAAAAATTGCAAGTTTATCTGTGGCATTGGCGGCACGCATCGCCCCGGTGATGCGATTAACGCCGACCATATCAGCCGCCGCTTGGCGAAGAAATTCGGCGGCAGCAGCGAAACGCTGTACGCTCCGGCCTATGTCGAGAACCGTGCGCTAAAAGAAGCCTTTATGCAGAATGGCACCATCAAGGAAACCCTCGATCGGGCACGCAAGGCGGACGTGGCGCTGGTGGGCATTGGCGATATGAACGAGAACAGCTATATGGTGAAGCTGGGCTGGTTTACGCCGCATGAGATTATTGACGCCAGCCTGAATCAAGGGGTGATCGGCGATATCGCCGGTTACGACTTTTTTAATGCGCAGGGGCAGCATGTGGATACGGTAATGAACGATCGCGTTATCGGCCTGAGTATCGATGAACTGCGCCGTATCCCTTGCGTGATTGCCATTGCGTCGGAAAACACCAAGGCGTTGGCGATCTTAGGCGCGCTGCGTACCGGGGCGATCGATATTATCGCCACCAGCGCCCTGAATATCCGCACCATTCTTAATATGTCGCAGTAACCGCACTTTCTGGTTGCTAATCTTAAGCCCCGTTGCTGATAGCGCGGGGTTTTTTATGGCTAGCGTTCAGTGAGATAGCGAATCCGGTTTAGGGAATAGGCTAGCTTTGCTGATTTTTCATCCAATGAAATGCCTTTTTAACTTTTATTTGTTAGTTTCAATCAAGGTTATGGCACGGTTCAAAGTTTGTGACGATTCTCTCACTATACTGGTTCAGCCTTAACGTCTTACCTCAACATAAAAAGTAGCAAGTAAAGGAACCCATAATGGACGAACAGCTCAAACAGAGTGCTCTTGATTTCCATCAGTTTCCTGTTCCAGGGAAAATCCAGGTATCACCTACCAAACCGCTGGCAACGCAGCGTGATCTGGCCTTGGCTTATTCGCCAGGCGTGGCTGCGCCTTGCTTGGAAATTGCGGCCGATCCGCTCGCCTCTTACAAATATACCGCGCGCGGGAACCTGGTGGCGGTGATCTCTAACGGCACGGCGGTGCTGGGCTTGGGGAATATCGGTGCGTTGGCCGGTAAACCGGTGATGGAAGGCAAAGGCGTGCTGTTTAAGAAGTTTTCCGGTATTGACGTGTTCGATATCGAAGTTGATGAGCATGATCCTGACAAACTGATCGACATTATTGCCTCGCTGGAGCCGACCTTCGGCGGGATTAACCTGGAAGATATCAAAGCGCCGGAATGTTTCTACATTGAGAAAAAACTGCGCGAACGCATGAAAATTCCGGTATTCCACGACGATCAGCACGGCACCGCGATCATCACCACCGCCGCAGCGCTGAACGGCCTGCGGGTGGTGAAAAAGAATATCTCTGACGTGCGGCTGGTGGTTTCCGGCGCGGGCGCGGCGTCGATCGCCTGTCTGAACCTGCTGGTAGCACTGGGGCTGCGCAAGCAGAACATTACCGTTTGTGACTCCAAAGGGGTGATCTACAAAGGTCGCGATGCCCATATGGAGGAGACCAAAGCGGCCTACGCGATCGAAGACAACGGCCAGCGCACGCTAGGGGATGCCATACCCAATGCCGATATGTTCCTCGGCTGCTCCGGCCCAGGCGTATTGACACCGGAAATGGTGAAAACCATGGCCAGAGATCCGCTGATCATGGCGCTGGCTAACCCGGAACCGGAAATCCTGCCGCCGTTGGCTAAAGCGGTGCGTCCAGATGCGATTATCTGTACCGGGCGTTCCGACTACCCGAACCAGGTTAACAACGTGCTGTGCTTCCCGTTCATCTTCCGTGGTGCGCTGGACGTGGGCGCGACGACCATTAACGAAGAGATGAAGCTGGCCTGTGTGCATGCGATCGCCGATCTGGCGCTGGCTGAGCAGAGCGATGTGGTGGCTTCGGCCTATGGCGGCCAGGAGCTCTCTTTTGGCCCGGAATACATCATTCCAAAACCTTTCGATCCGCGCCTGATTGTGAAAATCGCCCCGGCGGTAGCCAAGGCGGCGATGGATTCCGGCGTGGCGACGCGTCCGATTGAAGATTTTGATGCCTACGTCGAGAAATTGAGTGAGTTCGTCTACAAAACCAACCTGTTTATGAAGCCGATCTTCTCCCAGGCGAAGAAAGAGATGAAACGCGTGGTGCTGGCGGAAGGGGAAGAGGAGCGCGTACTGCACGCCACGCAGGAACTGGTATCACAGGGGCTGGCCTATCCGATTCTGGTTGGCCGCCCGAGCGTGATTGAAAAACGCCTGAAGAAACTGGGTTTGCAGCTGACGCCGGGCAAAGATTTCGAAGTGGTGAACAACGAATCCGATCCGCGCTTCAAGGAATACTGGGGTGAGTACTACCAGATCATGAAGCGCCGTGGCGTTTCGCAGGAGCAGGCACGCCGTGCGGTGATCGGTAATCCAACGTTGATTGCCGCCATTATGCTGCACCGGGGTGAAGCCGATGCCATGATTTGTGGCACCATCGGCAGCTACCATGAGCATTATCAGGTGGTGGAGAAAGTGTTCGGTTTCCGCGAAGGGGTACACGTCGCCGGGGCAATGAACGCTTTGCTGCTGCCGAGCGGTAACACCTTTATTGCCGATACCTACGTTAACGACGATCCGACGCCGGAACAGCTGGCAGAAATCGCCGTGATGGCCGCACAAACTGTGCGCCGCTTCGGTATCGAGCCCAAGGTGGCGCTGCTGTCCCATTCCAGCTTTGGTTCTTCCAATAGCCCAACGGCGCAAAAGATGCGTAAAACGTTGGAGCTGGTGAATCAGATGGCACCGGAACTGGAGATTGACGGTGAAATGCACGGCGACGCGGCGTTGGTGGAAAGCATTCGCCACGATCTGATGCCGGATAGCCCGCTGAAAGGCGCAGCCAACGTGCTGATTATGCCGAATATGGAAGCGGCGCGTATCAGCTATAACCTGCTGCGCGTTTCCTCTTCTGAAGGGGTGACCGTAGGGCCGGTGCTGATGGGGGTGTCCAAACCCGTGCATATCCTGACACCGATCGCTTCAGTACGCCGCATCGTGAACATGGTGGCGCTGGCGGTGGTAGAAGCGCAGACCGAACCGTTATAAGGATGAGATGTTACCGTAACAGCAGGGTAATGCTGGGCAATAGAGGCTAAATGTACGCCCCCTTGTATGTTTAAAGGCACTTAAGTTAGTTAGCCGCCCAAAGGCGGATAGACTTTAACCGAGTTGTACCTGACGCTACAGCCCGATCCCCCTCTGGGACAACAAGCCCGTGGGAGAGCTTATGGCGTGGCGTCAGTTTTCCTGTTAACCCGAACAGCTGCCAGGGCGGCATCAGCCAGCCCGTATCTTACAAGGCCGGGAGACTTGAAATGACTGAACATGCAACCGTCGGTATCGACATTGCCAAAGACACTTTTGACGTATACATCGACCCAACTCGTCAGCGTCTGCATCTGGATAACACACCGGAAGGCCATCAACAGCTGCTGAGTTCGCTCTCTGCCATCACCGTCAAGCTTGTCGTGATGGAGGCGACAGGCCGATATCACTCATTACTGGCCGCCACGCTTGAGTTGGCTGGGTTACCTGTGGCCGTGGTCAATCCACGCCAGGTGAAGAACTTCGCTCGTGCGCTAGGGACCCTGTACAAAACCGACCCGAATGATGCGCGTATCATCTGCGAGTTTGGCCGGAGAATGGAGCCCGAAGCCCGCGCCACACCGGACGAACAGACGCAGCGTCTGGCCGGGATGGTGACCCGCCGTCGCCAACTGGTCGATAACCGGACCATGGAGATAAACCGCTATAAAAGCTGCGATGACGTGGTGGTCTCAGCGGGCATCAAGCGGCATATCGACTGGCTGACCGCTGAAATCCGGGATGCCGATGACGACATCGACAGGCAAATAAAAGTAATGCCTCTGTGGCAGGAAAAGGCGACGTTGTTGGAGGAAGTCAAAGGTATCGGGCCGACAACGATGGCGGTGCTTCTTGCGATGTTGCCGGAGCTGGGGAAGCTGAATCGGCACAAGATAAGCGCGTTGGTTGGCGTGTGTCCCTATGCCCATGACAGTGGAAAAATGAAAGGGAAGCGAAGTATCTGGGGAGGGCGAAGCGCGGTGCGTTCAGCGCTATACATGGCGACCTTGTCAGCGGTGCGGTACAACCCGACAATCCGGGAGTTCTACGAGCGCCTGACAGGGCGTGGAAAACCGTTCAAGGTGGCGGTGACGGCTTGTGTGAGAAAGCTGCTAACCATCCTGAATGCGATGTTGCGGGATAATAAAAAATGGGTGACAAATTAATCATCACCCGTTGACTTTAAACACAGCTGCTCTCCCTGTGCTGTCTCTTGATCAGATCTCCTGATCAAGAGACTTCGCCAGTTTATACCCTTCGACGATATCCTGAAGCTTGAACCATCCCTCCCACATCACTACCCATCCTGCTCGTCCCGTCCGTTTACTGTCATACCAACGCCCCAGCTTCGCCAGATTCAGGTACGCCCACTTCACACTCGGCGGCCTCTTCGGCAACGTTTTACCTTCCTGTTTCACCCACAGCAACTTCCATTCAAGTGGACTCAGTACCCGTTCACAGCTTGCATTGAGCGTCTCTTCACTCAACCCGCCCTGGCGTAACGCCAACACCCGCACCGCTATAAAGCTCAGGATGACGATCATTCGCTCCAGATTATTTCGCGTTTGCATCCGTAGCTGTTCCACCTGCGTTCCACCGCTTTTCCACGCTTTATGGTATTCCTCTATCAGCCAGCGACGCTCGTAGTAACTGATAATCACCCGGGCTTCTTCCGCTGATGTGACTTTTTCTGATGTCAGAAGGTGCCAGCATGCTCCGTCTTCTCCTTCTTCACGACAGCAGATATACGTCAGTGGGACGGTATTTTCTTCTGACGTACTCCCCGGCATTTTGAGTTCGACCGAGCTATAGCGGATACTCATTTGTGCGTCACGAGCGGCACGTCCGCCTTTCTGGACCACATTCAGTCGATAACTGCCTGCTTCTGTTAGCGTTTCTGGCAACTCCAACAGCTTCTCATTATGTCCACTTAGCAACCGGTTCTGAGCGGCTCGAACGATGAAGCGCTGTTTGTTTTTCGTTTTATAATCAAGGTAATGCCAGATATCCGCTTCCCGGTCACAGACGGAGATAACGTGTGCTTGAGTGTCACCGAGACGCTGTGCCGTTCGTTCAGATGCCTGTTGCCATTTGTAACTCTCTTTCTCTTCATAAGGCACGTGTTTACGTTGGTGCTTTTTACCGTATTTGTTCGCTTCACGGCTCCAGCGATGCTGGTCGATGAGCCCCAAGAACAGTGCGTGCTCGGGAGCATAAAGCAGGACGGTGTGGGCTAACAGGCCATGCGTATTCTTGCTGGTTGTCGTATTTCCCAACTCGTCATACGCGGTGGTGTGAGCGAAGTTAATGGAGGTGGTGTCTTCCAAAGCAAGTAGCAGGGTGTGCGTCTTGGCGGCCATTGCTGTGGCGTTGAAGCCGGCCTCGGCAATGGCATCGGGTGAGACGTTGGGATTGCGGATCAGACGATAAGCCCCTTCAACTTCAGCGGTGGTTTGGGATGATTTCACAATAGAAAGTCCTGTATTTTTAGCCAACGAGGCAGTGAATTTGACGAGACGCTGAGTTCGCCGATAGTCGCCAAGTTGAGCGAGCCCAAAAGTGTCATTAGCCCATGAATAACAATCAGAAAGCACCATACTAAAAACCGAAGAAGAGGAGAATATAAAGAGAGATCAACAGGCGGGGAGAAAGTTCAAAAACTCCCCGGCGTTTGTGCCGGGGAAATGTGTATAAGAGACAGCTCCCACAGGGAGAGGGAGGCCACACCTTTAGCACCTGCTGCATAATTATGCAGCTTTGCGCTTAACTGACCGGCATCATAGCGCCCTGATGGCTAATATTCCTGATCTTCAATCAGCCGTTTACCCAGGCTGGTAATACCCTGGATCTCATAGCCCAGCTTTTCATACATCTCGATCACAGCATCATTATCTTCACGCACCATCAGCTGAATTTTTGGGCAACCGCGCGCAATCAGCTTTTTCTCCAACCGGTTAATCAGCGCATTGGCAATGCCACGGCCACGATAATCAGGGTGAACGCCCAGATAATACGCCGAGCCACGGTGGCCATCGTAGCCCCCCATCACCGAACCCACAACTTCGCCGCCCACTTCTGCCACCAGGAACAGGTCTGGATCGTGATTCAGTTTGCGTTCGATATCCATTTCAGGATCGTTCCATGGCCGCAGCAGATCACAACGCTCCCACAGGGTGATGACTTCTTCAAAGTCGTCTTGCCGAAATACGCGAATTTCCATTAGATATGCGCCATTATAAAAAGGATTACTCTGATTATACTCAAAGTCGTTAGCATTGCAGCCAGACGAAACTTTCGCGTAATAAATAGCAATAGTTATCAAGTCGATTAAGCAAGATCAATACGCTATAACGTCGCGAAACAGTCTTCCCCCGTTGGAGCCGAGTGCGATGAAAAAACCGATTGACCCCTACCTCAGTTTTACGCCTCTCGCTACCTCACAGACACGCCGCCAACTGTTGCTCTCCGGCCTTGCTCTGGCGCTGCTTGGTGGCAAAACGCCAAGTGCTCAAGCCAGCGATTCCGGTAGTATGCTGCGCAGCCAGCACAGTAAACCTGCACCTAAAACGGCTGGAGGTAAAAAGCTGGTGATGATCGATCCCGGCCATGGCGGTATTGATTCCGGTGCCGTAGGCCACGAAGGTTCGCAGGAAAAACATGTGGTGCTGGAAATAGCCAATCACGTGCGCCGCTTTCTGCATGAGCACGATCACGTTGAGGCACGGCTGACGCGCGAACAAGATGAGTTCATCCCGCTGTTCCAGCGCGTGGAGATCGCCCACCAGCACCGAGCCGACCTGTTTATCTCGATCCACGCCGACGGTTTTACCAGCCCGGAAGCCGCCGGTGCTTCGGTATTTGCGCTCTCCAACCGTGGGGCCAGCAGCGCCATGGCGCGTTATCTGTCTAAACGGGAAAACGCCGCCGATGAAATCGCCGGGGGCAAATACCAGCAACAGGATAACTATCTGCAACAGGTATTGTTCGATCTGGTACAGACCGACACCATCAACAACAGCCTGACGCTGGGCCGCCATGTGCTGGGGCAGATCCGCCCGGTGCATCGGCTGCACAGCGACAGCACCGAGCAGGCGGCATTTGCGGTATTGAAATCCCCGTCGATTCCTTCCGTGCTGGTGGAAACCTCCTTTATTACCAACCCGGCGGAAGAGCGCCTGCTGGGAACCACCGCGTTCCGCGAAAAAATTGCCCGCGCGATTGCCGACGGCGTGATCGGCTTCTTCAGTTATTACGACGCACACCAACGAAAACCGCGTTAAGAGCATCCACGGTTCCCCCTGCTGATTAACGGGGTTGTTCCCTTGCTGCAACCCCAATGACTTTACGTATATACTTAGCGCCCTGTTCCGCCACCCGTTGCGAATAACCCGTATGAGTTTACCCACCATTGCCGCAGTAAAATCCTTTCTGCTGGCGCTGCAAGATCACCTTTGTGAACAATTGGCCCAGGCCGATGGCAGCGCCAGTTTTCATGAAGACCGTTGGGAACGCGCAGAAGGCGGCGGTGGCCGCAGCCGGGTGCTGACCAACGGCGCGGTGTTTGAGCAGGCCGGGGTAAACTTCTCCCATGTTTCCGGTGCTGCGCTGCCCGCCTCTGCTACTGCCCATCGCCCTGAACTGGCCGGGCGCAGCTTCCAGGCGATGGGGGTTTCGCTGGTGATCCATCCCCTCAGCCCTTACATTCCCACCAGCCACGCTAACGTGCGGTTCTTTATTGCCGAGAAAGCGGGTGAAGAGCCGGTCTGGTGGTTCGGCGGCGGTTTCGATCTGACACCGTTCTATGGCTTTGAAGAAGATGCCATCCACTGGCACCGCACGGCGCAGCAACTCTGCGCGCCATTTGGTAACGATGTTTACCCGAAATACAAAAAATGGTGCGACGACTATTTCTTTATTAAACACCGTAACGAAGCACGCGGCATTGGCGGCCTGTTCTTTGACGATCTGAACACGCCAGACTTTGACAACTGTTTCGCCTTTACCCGTGCGGTGGGCGAAGGCTTTCTGGATGCCTATCTGCCGATTGTGGCAAGGCGTAAAACATTGTCGTGGGGCGAAAGCCAGCGCCAGTTCCAGCTTTACCGCCGTGGTCGCTATGTGGAATTCAATCTGGTGTGGGATCGCGGTACGCTGTTCGGCCTGCAAACCGGTGGCCGCACCGAATCGATTCTGATGTCCATGCCACCGCTGGTGCGCTGGGAATATAACCATCAACCGGAAGCAGGTAGCCCGGAAGCCGCACTGTATAGCGACTTCCTGCCGGTACGCGACTGGTTGCAGGAGCAACAATAATGCAGATTTGGGTCGATGCGGATGCCTGTCCGAACGTGATTAAGGAGGTGCTGTTCCGTGCCGCAGATCGTGCCGCCATGCCAGTCACGCTGGTGGCCAACCAGCCGTTGCGCACACCGCCGTCTAAATTCATCCGCACCTTGCAGGTTGCGGCGGGTTTTGACGTGGCGGATAACGAAATCGTACGCCGCTGCGAGCCGAACGATCTGGTGATCACCGCCGATATTCCGCTGGCGGCCGAGGTGATAGAGAAAGGGGCGATCGCGCTGAACCCGCGCGGTGAGCGCTATACGCCAGATACCATCCGCGAACGCCTGAATATGCGTGATTTTATGGATACCCTGCGCTCCAGCGGCATCCAGACCGGTGGGCCAAATACCTTAAACCAGCGCGATCGCCAGCAGTTTGCCAACGAGCTGGATAAGTGGCTGCAACAGGCGAAACGGGCGCAATAACGCCGTAATGCCGGTCAGTTAAGTGCAAAACGGCATAATCATGCGCAATTGCTAAAGGCATCGCCCCCTTTCCTTAACTGACAAGCATTACGCAATAACGCCGCCGGTTATTTCTACTGCGGCTATCCCATATTTGGTATCACGTTGATTTTATCCACTAGTGGGGGTATAACCATTAGCCATCTGGCTATTTAGCCGTCTATATGGATATAAAATCATGCAAACAGCGCACCCCGTTGAAGGGCAATTCAAGCGCACCATGAAGGCCCGGCATCTGGTGATGCTGTCATTAGGTGGCGTGATCGGCACCGGGCTGTTTTTCAATACCGGCTACATCATTGCCACCACCGGGGCCCTCGGCACTCTGCTGGCTTATCTGATCGGCGCACTGGTGGTCTATCTGGTGATGCTGTGTTTGGGTGAACTGGCGGTCGCGATGCCAGAAACCGGCGCATTTCACGTCTATGCTTCGCGCTATCTGGGCCCGGCAACCGGCTATACCGTGGCCTGGTTGTACTGGTTGACCTGGACGGTCGCCCTCGGCTCCAGCCTCACCGCCGCCGGATTCTGTATGCAATACTGGTTCCCCCAGTCACCGGTCTGGCTGTGGTGCCTGATCTTTTGCCTGGCGATCTTCCTGCTCAACATCATCACCACCCGTTTCTTTGCCGAAAGTGAATTCTGGTTCTCACTGATCAAGGTGATCACCATTCTGGCGTTTATCGTGCTGGGCGGTGCGGCTATGTTCGGCCTGATACCGATGAAAGACGGCACGCCAGCACCATTTCTGCATAATCTCACCTCATCCGGTTGGTTGCCGAACGGCACGTTACCAATCCTGATGACCATGGTGGCGGTTAACTTTGCCTTTTCGGGAACGGAGTTGATTGGTATCGCCGCCGGTGAAACGGAAAACCCGGAGAAAGTGGTGCCCTGGGCGATCCGTACTACGGTGATCCGCCTGATGCTGTTCTTTATCGGTACGGTGTTTATTCTGGCAGCGCTGATCCCCATGGATCAGGCCGGGATCGTCAAAAGCCCGTTTGTGCTGGTGTTTGAACGTATCGGCGTGCCTTATGCCGCCGATATTTTTAACTTCGTGATCCTCACCGCCATTCTTTCCGCTGCCAACTCTGGCCTGTATGCCTCGGGCCGCATGCTGTGGTCGCTGGCCAATCAGCGCACGCTGCCAGCGTATTTTTCGCGGGTCAATGCGCGCGGTGTCCCGATTAACGCCCTGACCTTCAGCATGCTCGGCGGAGTCTTGGCGCTGCTGACCAGCGTGATCGCTCCCGATACGGTGTTTGTGGCGTTATCGGCCATTTCTGGCTTTGCGGTCGTCGCGGTCTGGTTAAGCATCTGTGCGGCGCATTATGCTTTCCGCCGCCATTATCTGCGCAGCGGCCAGCCGCTGGCTGGGCTGAAATATCGCGCCCCCGGCTATCCGTTGACGCCGATTGCTGGCTTCTTGCTGTGCTTGCTGGCCTGCGTTGGCCTGGCGTTTGATCCTGAACAGCGCGTGGCCTTGTACTGCGGCCTGCCGTTTGTCGCGCTGTGTTACCTGCTCTATTACCTGACCCGCCGGGCCGGGCAGAAAAACTTACTGAAGACCGGAGAAGACCATGTCGGTTAATAATCCTATCGCCCCTCTGTTGGCAAATAACCGCACGTTGATTCTGGACGGAGCCTTGGCTACCGAGCTAGAAGCGCGTGGCTGCGATCTGACCGATCCGCTGTGGTCAGCCAAAGTACTGATCGAGAACCCGCAACTGATTTATCACGTCCATCTGGACTATTTCAACGCCGGGGCACAGTGCGCCATCACCGCCAGCTATCAGGCAACGCCGCAGGGTTTTCTGCGCCGTGGGCTTGATGAGCAGCAATCGCTCGCGCTCATCGCGAAAAGCGTGCAGTTGGCACAGCAGGCGCGCGCGGATTATCTGGCCGAGCACCCGCAGGCCGCGCCGTTGCTGGTTGCCGGTTCGGTCGGCCCTTACGGTGCCTATCTTGCCGATGGTTCTGAGTATCGTGGGGATTACCATTTACCGCAGGAAGAGATGATCGCGTTTCATCGCCCGCGCATTGCGGCCTTAGCCGCCGCAGGGGTCGATCTGCTGGCCTGTGAAACCCTGCCGTCTTTCGCCGAATTGCAGGCGTTGCTGGTACTGTTGCGGCAATTCCCAACGCTGGGTGCCTGGTTCTCGTTCACACTGCGCGATAGCCAGCATCTGAGCGACGGTACGCCGCTGGTGGAAGCGATCGCCGCGATGCAGGGCAACCCACAGGTGCTGGCTGTGGGGATTAACTGTATTGCGCTGGAAAACGTTACCCCGGCGTTGCAGCAGTTTGCCGCGCTGAGCGATAAACCGCTGTTGGTTTATCCTAATTCCGGTGAGCACTACGATGCGGTGAGCAAAACCTGGCACCACTGCGGCGATGAGCAACATCATCTGATCAATCAGCTCGCAGACTGGCAACGCAACGGTGCCCGCCTGATCGGTGGTTGCTGTCGAACCACCCCTGCTGATATTCAGGCCATTGCTACGCGCTGCAAAGCATAAGAAAAGCCCCTGTGACCCTCTGGTCATTTAGGGCTACCTAACCAGTTCCCTCTCCTTGGGGCTGTCTCTTGATCAGATCTCCTGATCAAGAGACTTCGCCAGTTTATACCCTTCGACGATATCCTGAAGCTTGAACCATCCCTCCCACATCACTACCCATCCTGCTCGTCCCGTCCGTTTACTGTCATACCAACGCCCCAGCTTCGCCAGATTCAGGTACGCCCACTTCACACTCGGCGGCCTCTTCGGCAAGGTTTTACCTTCCTGTTTCACCCACAGCAACTTCCATTCAAGTGGACTCAGTACCCGTTCACAACTTGCATTGAGCGTCTCTTCACTCAACCCGCCCTGGCGTAACGACAACACCCGCACCGCTATAAAGCTCAGGATGACGATCATTCGCTCCAGATTATTTCGCGTTTGCATCCGTAGCTGTTCCACCTGCGTTCCACCGCTTTTCCACGCTTTATGGTATTCCTCTATCAGCCAGCGACGCTCGTAGTAACTGATAATAACCCGGGCTTCTTCCGCTGATGTGACTTTTTCTGATGTCAGAAGGTGCCAGCACGCTCCGTCTTCTCCTTCTTCACGACAGCAGATATACGTCAGTGGGACGGTATTTTCTTCTGACGTACTCCCCGGCATTTTGAGTTCGACCGAGCTATAGCGGATACTCATTTGTGCCTCACGCGCAGCACGTCCGCCTTTCTGGACCACATTCAGTCGATAACTGCCTGCTTCTGTTAGTGTTTCTGGCAACTCCAACAGCTTCTCATTGTGTCCACTTAGCAACCGGTTCTGAGCGGCTCGAACGATGAAGCGCTGTTTGTTTTTCGTTTTATAATCAAGGTAATGCCAGATATCCGCTTCCCGGTCACAGACGGAGATAACGTGTGCTTGTGTGTCACCGAGACGCTGTGCCGTTCGTTCAGATGCCTGTTGCCATTTGTAACTCTCTTTCTCTTCATAAGGCACGTGTTTACGTTGGTGCTTTTTACCGTATTTGTTCGCTTCACGGCTCCAGCGATGCTGGTCGATGAGCCCCAAGAACAGTGCGTGCTCGGGAGCATAAAGCAGGACGGTGTGGGCTAACAGGCCATGCGTATTCTTGCTGGTTGTCGTATTTCCCAACTCGTCATACGCGGTGGTGTGAGCGAAGTTAATGGAGGTGGTGTCTTCCAAAGCAAGTAGCAGGGTGTGCGTCTTGGCGGCCATTGCTGTGGCGTTGAAGCCGGCCTCGGCAATGGCATCGGGTGAGACGTTGGGATTGCGGATCAGACGATAAGCCCCTTCAACTTCAGCGGTGGTTTGGGATGATTTCACAATAGAAAGTCCTGTATTTTTAGCCAACGAGGCAGTGAATTTGACGAGACGCTGAGTTCGCCGATAGTCGCCAAGTTGAGCGAGCCCAAAAGTGTCATTAGCCCATGAATAACAATCAGAAAGCACCATACTAAAAACCGAAGAAGAGGAGAATATAAAGAGAGATCAACAGACGGGGAGAAAGTTCAAAAACTCCCCGGCGTTTGTGCCGGGGAAATGTGTATAAGAGACAGCTGTGGGAGAGGGCCGGGGTGAGGGGCTTTCGTTCAGTGATCTTCCCCTCACCCTAATCCTCTCCCCGAAGGAGAGGGAACTGGTTAGCCTTAACTGACCGCCCTGATTATCGGTTATGGCAGCTTTTTGATGTTCTTCACATCGACTTCTACGCTGCTCCACTCTTTATCCACTTTCCCTTCCAGCTGTACTTTGTCTTTCGGGGTGATGGTTTGGCCGCCCCAGCGTTTTTTATCGATCTCGACCGTCAGGGTACCGGTAGCATCGCGGAAGGTATAGGTATCATCACCCACGCGCTGTTCAATGTTGCCCTGCAACATCACCCAGGTATCGTCGCTCATCGATTTTACCTTATCCACGGTGGTCAGCGCTGCGCTTGGGCCGGAAAAACCGCCTTGTTGGCTGTTTTGCGTCTGGGCCTGCGGGGCGTTTGGATCGAGGAATCCCGCCTGCTGTGCCAAAACCGGTGCGCTACACAGGGCGATTAAGAGTGCTAAAGTGATTTTTTTCATCGGTGTTTTCCTTATCTTTCATGAGAATCAATAGCCTTACTCATCAGGCTGTCGGTTTTGATAGTGAGGATTAAACCATAAGGATCTTAAGAGCTTCTTAAGCTGGAGATTGAAAACGGTCAGCGCTGTCGCCATTTGTATGAATGATTATGGCATCAGCAAGGAATAGCTCTTGAAGAATTCATCACACCGGTTTTCGCCGGATGATTACGATCAGCATGGCGTATTGCGCCTCCCCTTATGGTTTTGGGGCGTATTGATACTGCAGGCTCGCACCTGGATATTGTTTGTGATGGCGGGGGCTTCGCGCGATCAAGGAACAGGGCTGCTGCAACTGTTTTATCCCGATACCCAGCGTTTTTGGTACGGTATTTTGCTGGGCCTGCCAGCGGCACTGGCTTTCCTGATTGGTGGCCGCCGCCAGCACTGGCCGCGCTTGTGGCGTTGCTGGCGCTGGGTGCTGGCATTTTCTCTGGTGGCCGCTTTACTGGGATCGCTCTACAGCCTGTGGCAACAGGGCGGTAATGAGCCACCGCTGGATATGGTGTTGGTGCTGTTAGATGCGTTGGCGCTGGGTTATCTGCTGCTTAACCAACGCCTGAAGGCCTGCTTTATGCCAGCGGAAGAACTGGACTAATTCCTGTTTTTGCGGCACTTTTCCCAATTTGCACACTCCAAGCTCGCAACCAATGGCGTCGTCCAGGCAGTTATGAGAGGCTGAAACGGCCGATGTGTTTGATGTTAAGGAGCTATAAGATGAATATTCGCCCACTGCTGTTAGGGCTACCGCTGCTACTGACCGGCTGTTCGACCTTGAGTGGTTTCTCTTGGTCCAGCCTGTCGCCGTTCAACTGGTTCGGCGGCAGCGTGGAAGTCAGCGGCAAAGGCGTCGGCGGCATTAATGCCGGTACCTCAATGACAGAAAGCGCGCTTGGCGAAGGTCTGAACAACAACTACCGCATGCGCGGCGGCATGGCGACCAGCAACGGCCAGATCGTTGCCTACTATCAGGCGCTGGACGGCGATAATGTGAAACTGGTGATCACCGGTCAGCCAAAAGGCTATGCGCAGCGCGTCGACGTCATGGATCCTAATGTTGCCACCGAATGGGGCAGCAAGCTGGGCACGCCATTCAGCGATCTGTTCAGCAAAGCCTTTGGTTCCTGTAAACCGGGTGAAGGCGAGGACGCGGGGAGCGTGGAGTGTGTGGCTGAGCAAAGCCGCTACGTCAGCTATATCTTCAGTGGTAAGTGGGCTGGCCCACAGGACATTATGCCACCTGATGACACGTTGCAGAGCTGGACGGTGAGCAAAATCATCTGGCATGCCAAAGCGCAATAATTCTCTTGCGGGTGCTCTTCGCGGCATCCGCATTTTTTAGCGTTAAATCCCGCTTTATTCTTTGCGCTCCGCTAAGGTAATTTTTTTCGCGTGCGCTAAGATAATGCGCGTTTGTAACAGGGAACCCACGCGTCGAACGCGAACCTGTTACCCGATTCAGGTATTGAGGATAAGTACATGACACAGATTCAGAGCGGGATCCTGCTGGAGCATTGCCGTTTTGGCATCTTTATCGAAGCCATGGTTCAGGGTGAATTCGCCGATTTGCGTCAGGGGTGTAAGCAATTCTGCCAGTCGCTTAACGAGCTGCAACAGCAGTTCAAAGATGCCCATCTGGGGGCAGTGATAGCTTTTGGCGCTGACGTCTGGCACGACCTTTCCAACGGCCAGGGTGCCAAAGATCTGAAGCCTTTTAGGCCACTGGGCAAGGGTTTGGCACCGGCGACCCAGCGCGATTTGCTGATCCATATTCAATCTCTGCGCCATGACGTTAATTTCTCTTTGGCGCAGGCGGCACTGGCAGCCTTTGGCAATACCATCCGCGTTGAAGAAGAAACCCACGGTTTCCGCTGGGTGGAAGAGCGCGATCTGAGCGGCTTTATCGACGGCACAGAAAACCCGCAAGGCGAACAGCGCCCGGTGGTGGCGGTGATTGGTGAAGGTGATGAAGACGCAGGCGGCAGCTATGTGCTGGTGCAGCGCTACGAGCATAACCTGCGCCAGTGGCAGCGTTTCACCACCGAGCAGCAGGAGCAGATCATTGGCCGTACCAAGCACGACAGCGAGGAACTGCCGCCGGAGCAGCGGCCGGAGACGTCGCACGTCAGCCGCGTCGATCTGAAAGAAGAAGGCAAAGGGCTGAAAATCCTGCGCCAGAGCCTGCCTTACGGCACCGCCAGCGGCAAACATGGCCTGTACTTTATTGCCTACTGCGCGCGCCTGCACAATATTGAACAACAACTGCTGAGCATGTTTGGTGAGTTGGATGGTAAACACGATGCTATGCTGCGTTTCAGCCGTGCGGTGACCGGCAGTTACTACTTTGCACCGTCGCTGACGCGCCTGCTGTCGCTTTGATGCCTTACCCTGGGTCAGCTACGCTGGCCCAGGTTTCCCTTCCCCCACGGCAAAACCGCTCCCTTCCTGCCTTAGAGCATTTGATGCTTGAAAATCACTAAACGGTATATAAAAGCGTTACAGCTCTGCATCGAGTTATAAATACACTGGTCAGCATCAGGGCACAGGCCCGGCGGTTTGACTGAGTGATAAGGTGCAGAATGAAATATAAAAATAGTGTGCTGAAAGGAGGTCTGGCGGCGTTGTTATTGGCCAGCGGTAGCCTTTCTGCAACTGAATTGCTCAACAGCTCTTACGACGTTTCCCGTGAATTGTTTGCCGCGCTGAATCCAGGCTTTGAACAGCAGTGGAATCAACAGCATCCGAACGACAAACTGACGATCAAACAATCCCACGCCGGTTCTTCCAAACAGGCGCTGGCGATCTTGCAGGGGCTTAAAGCCGACGTGGTGACCTATAACCAGGTTACCGATGTGCAGATCCTGCACGATCGCGGCAAGCTGATCCCGGCCGACTGGCAGCAGCGTTTGCCCAATAACAGCTCGCCGTTCTATTCCACCATGGCGTTTCTGGTGCACAAGGGTAACCCGAAAGGTATCCACACCTGGAACGATCTGGTGCGTGATGATGTGCAACTGGTCTTCCCGAATCCGAAAACCTCCGGCAATGGCCGCTATACCTATTTGGCCGCCTGGGGCGCAACCAGCCAGGCGAATGATAACGATCAGGCCAAAACCCGCGCCTTTATGACCCGTTTGCTGAAAAACGTGGTGGTGTTTGATACCGGCGGCCGTGGCGCGACCACGACGTTCGTTGAGCGCGGTTTGGGCGACGTGCTGATCAGCTTTGAGTCGGAAGTGAACAATATCCGCAAGCAGTACGGTGAAGACAAATACGATGTGATCGTGCCACCCGTCGATATTCTGGCGGAGTTCCCGGTGGCCTGGGTGGATAAAAACGTTGAGAAAAACGGCACCGAGCAGGCAGCGAAAGATTATCTGAACTATCTCTACAGCCCGGCGGCTCAGCAGGTGATCACCAGTTTCTATTACCGCGTCTATGACCAGAAAGCGATGGATGCGGCGAAAGGCCAGTTCCCGCAGACCAAACTGTTCCGCGTGGAAGATCAGTTCGGCAGTTGGCCGCAGGTAATGAGCACACACTTCGTGACCGGTGGCGAGCTGGATCAACTGCTAGCGGCAGGGCATAAGTAATGTTGGCGTTGTCCAGCAAGCGGGTTCTGCCCGGCTTCACCCTCAGTCTGGGCAGCAGCCTGCTGTATACCTGCCTGATTTTGCTGTTGCCACTCAGCGCGCTGGTGATGCAACTGGCGCAGATGAGCCTGGCGCAATACTGGGAAGTGATCACCAATCCGCAGGTGGTGGCCGCCTATAAAGTGACGCTGCTGGCGGCGGGCGTGGCCAGTATTTTCAACGCGGTATTTGGCATGCTGATGGCCTGGATCCTTACCCGCTATCAATTTCCTGGCCGTTCTTTGCTGGATGGCCTGATGGACCTGCCTTTCGCGCTGCCAACGGCGGTGGCTGGCCTGACGCTGGCCGGGCTGTTTTCCACTACCGGCTGGTACGGGCAGTGGTTGGCGCAGTTTGATATCAAGGTGTCGTTTACCTGGCTCGGCATCGCAGTGGCGATGGCGTTCACCAGTATTCCGTTCGTGGTGCGCACCGTGCAACCGGTGCTGGAAGAGTTGGGGCCGGAATACGAAGAGGCGGCCGAAACGCTGGGAGCAGGCCGCTGGCAGAGCTTCCGCCGCGTAGTGCTGCCGGAAGTGGCCCCGGCGCTGCTGGCCGGCACGGCGCTGTCGTTTACCCGCAGCCTGGGCGAGTTTGGCGCGGTGATCTTTATCGCCGGTAACATTGCCTGGAAGACCGAAGTGACCTCATTGATGATTTTTGTCCGCTTGCAGGAGTTTGATTACCCGGCGGCCAGCGCTATCGCTTCGGTGATCCTGGCTGCATCGTTGCTGCTGCTGTTTGCGATTAACACTTTGCAGAGCCGCTTCGGCCGCCGTATCGGGGGGCACTGATGGCTGATATTACCGCCTTCCGTGGCGTAGAACGCCCGCGTGTGAACTGGGGGAAGTGGACGTTGATCGCTATCGGCGTACTGTTCTCCATCCTGCTGCTGGTGGTGCCGATGGTGGTGATTTTCATCGAGGCATTCTCTTCTGGCGCGGGGGCCGTGTGGCAAAACCTGTCCAATCCAGACATGTTGCATGCGATCTGGCTGACGGTGCTGGTGGCACTGATTACCGTACCGGTCAATCTGGTGTTCGGCACTTTGCTGGCTTGGCTGGTAACGCGCTTTACCTTCCCTGGCCGCCAATTGCTGCTGACGCTGTTCGATATGCCATTTGCCGTGTCGCCGGTGGTGGCGGGGCTATTGTATCTGCTGTTTTACGGCACCAATGGGCCGATCGGCGGTTGGCTCGATGCGCATAACATCCAACTGATGTTCGCCTGGCCGGGCATGGTGTTGGTTACGGTGTTCGTCACTTGCCCGTTTGTGGTGCGCGAACTGGTGCCGCTGATGTTGAGCCAAGGCAGTCACGAAGATGAGGCTGCCGTGCTGCTGGGGGCTTCTGGCTGGCAGATGTTCCGCCGCGTTACGCTGCCGAACATCCGTTGGGCGCTGCTGTACGGCGTGGTGCTGACCAATGCGCGCGCCATTGGTGAATTTGGTGCGGTGTCGGTGGTTTCCGGTTCGATTCGCGGTGAAACCTACACCTTGCCGCTGCAAGTTGAATTACTGCATCAGGATTACAACACCGCCGGGGCCTTTACCGCCGCCGCGCTGCTGACCCTGATGGCCATAGTAACCTTATTTCTGAAAAGCGGCTTGCAATGGCGTTTAGCGCGCCAGAACGCACGTCTTGAGCGGGAGGAAAATCATGAGCATTGAGATCAACGGTATCAACAAATTCTTCGGTCGTACCAAGGTATTGAACGATATCTCGCTCGATATTCCTTCTGGTGAGATGGTGGCACTGCTGGGGCCGTCGGGTTCCGGTAAAACCACCCTGCTGCGGATTATCGCCGGGCTGGAAAGCCAGAGCGGCGGCAAGCTGGGTTTCCACGGTACAGACGTCAGCCGCGTGCATGCGCGCGATCGTCGCGTCGGTTTCGTATTCCAGCATTACGCGCTGTTCCGCCATATGACGGTATTCGACAATATCGCTTTTGGCCTGAGCGTGCTGCCGCGCCGTGAGCGCCCGAACGCCGCAGCGATCAAACAGAAAGTGGAACAACTGCTGGAGATGGTGCAGTTGGGCCACCTGGCGAATCGCTATCCTTCGCAACTTTCTGGTGGTCAGAAACAGCGCGTGGCGTTGGCGCGGGCGCTGGCAGTGGAACCGCAAATCCTGCTGTTGGACGAACCCTTTGGCGCGCTGGATGCCCAGGTGCGCAAAGAACTGCGCCGCTGGCTGCGCCAACTGCATGAAGAGTTGAAATTCACCAGCGTGTTCGTTACCCACGATCAGGAAGAGGCAATGGAAGTGGCCGATCGTATCGTGGTGATGAGCCAGGGTAATATCGAGCAGGTGGGTTCACCGGTCGAGATCATGCGTGAACCGGCGACCCGTTTCGTGCTGGAGTTTATGGGCGAAGTTAACCGCCTGAACGGCGAAATCCGTGGTTCGCAGCTGTTTGTGGGCGCGCACCAATGGCCGCTGTCGTTCCAGCCGATGCATCAGGGCCGTGTCGATCTGTTCCTGCGCCCGTGGGAAATGGAGATCAGCACCGAGAGCAGTGCTCGTTGCCCGTTACCGGTGCAGGTGCTGGAAGTCAGCCCGCGCGGCCACTTCTGGCAACTGACCGTGCAGCCGATCGGCTGGCATCAGGAACCAATCAGCGTGGTATTGTCGGAAGACAATACGGCACCGACTCGCGGCGGCCGTTACTATGTCGGCAGCCTGAACGCGCGCCTGTATGCCGGTGAACAATTGTTACAACCAGTTGCGTTAGCGAAAAGCGCCTGATAGTTTTTAACCCCCCATTATTCGTATTTAAGGCAACCTCGGGGTTGCCTTTTGACATTATAAACAGGCAACGATTGTGACCACGCTGGAACAATGCATCGGGAATACACCGTTAGTAAAACTGCAACGATTGGCTGAAGGGCTGAGCGCGGAAGTCTGGGTCAAGCTGGAAGGCAATAATCCGGCAGGTTCGGTTAAAGATCGCGCCGCGCTGGCGATGATCCAACAGGCGGAACTGCGCGGTGAGATCGCGCCGGGCGATACGCTGATTGAGGCAACCAGTGGCAACACCGGCATTGCGCTGGCGATGATTGCCGCGATGAAAGGCTATACCCTGAAGCTGCTGATGCCGGAAAACATGAGCATGGAGCGCCAGGCGGCAATGCGCGCTTACGGTGCCGAACTGATCCTGGTCAGCCGTGAGCAGGGGATGGAAGGGGCACGCGATCTGGCGTTGGAAATGCAGCAGCAAGGGCAGGGCAAGGTGCTGGATCAGTTTAATAATCTGGATAACCCCTACGCCCACTTCACCACCACCGGTCCAGAAATCTGGCAGCAAACGGCGGGCCGCATTACCCATTTTGTTTCCAGCATGGGTACCACCGGCACCATTACCGGCGTTGGGGGTTACCTGAAAAGCCAAAATCCGCAGGTTAACATCATCGGTCTGCAACCGGCCGAAGGCAGCAGTATTCCGGGCATTCGCCGTTGGCCTGCTGCTTACCTGCCGGGTATTTTCCGCCCTGAGCTGGTGGATCAGGTGCTGGATATGAGCCAAAGCACCGCTGAACAGACCATGCGTCAACTGGCGCAGCGCGAAGGGATCTTCTGCGGCGTCAGTTCCGGCGGTGCCGTGGCTGGCGCATTGCGTATCGCAGCGGCCAACCCAGGCAGCGTGATTGTGGCGATTATCTGCGATCGCGGCGATCGTTACCTTTCTACCGGCGTGTTTGACTAATGCCTCTTCCCGACCGTCGGTATAGGGATATCGCTGTGTGATATGTAAGGATTAAGTAAAACTGGCTGCGCCATGAATCAATCAGCGGGAGAATGACGTGAATCAGCGAGGGAGAAAGGCATGAAAATTTTGTTGGTCGACGACGATCTTGAACTGGGCACCATGCTGAGCGAATACCTGACTGCTGAAGGATTCAACGCGACCCTGGTGCTGACCGGCAAAGATGGAGTCGCTGGGGCGCTTTCCGGTAACTACACCGCGATGATCCTCGATATTATGCTGCCGGATATGAGCGGCATTGATGTGTTGCGCGAGGTACGCAGAAAAAGTCGCTTGCCGATCATCATGCTGACCGCCAAAGGCGACAACATTGATCGGGTGATTGGCCTGGAGATGGGGGCTGACGATTACGTGCCTAAGCCTTGTTATCCACGTGAGCTGGTGGCACGCTTGCGCGCGGTGCTGCGCCGTTTTGAAGAACAGCCGGAAGCGGTGAATAAGGATTTGGTGCTGGTATTTGGCGGGCTGACGCTTAACCCTTCCACCCGCAGCACGGAATGGCAAGGGCAGGCGTTTGATCTGACCGCATCGGAATTCAATCTGCTGGAACTGCTGCTGCGCTCGCCGGAGCGGGTAGTTTCTAAAGACGAACTCTCGCAGAAAGGGCTGGGACGCCAGCGTGAAGCCTACGATCGCAGCGTTGACGTTCATATCAGCAATATCCGCCAAAAGTTGAGTGTGCTGACCGGTAACCTGCTGAGCATCGAAACGGTGCGCAGTATCGGTTACCGCATCAGGTGAAGCCTATGCGCGGAAGATTGTTCTGGAAAATCCTGCTCGGCTTCTGGCTGACATTTATCATCATGACCCAGGCGTTGTGGGTCACCTTCACTTTTTATGGCAATCGCCATGAATCACCGGAAACCAGCATTGCCCGACGTATAGTCAGCCTGCAAATAGCATCGGCTGCTGCCGTGCTGCAAAGCGGCGGTATGCCAGCGCTGAACGCCATGGTGGCTGATTGGCCGCCGAACGATCGCCGTTTCTTCACCGTGACTCCGGCGGCACAGCCACCGGCAGAGGATGCGGTGGAAAGCGCTGAGGCGGGGCGGCTACCACCAAAGGTGGCTAAATGGGTGATCGGGGCGGATAACCGGGGTTATTTGCTGAGTTATGATCTTGAAGGGCTACGGCAAGAGTACCGCCCCACCAAGCGCTGGCGCTTTCTTAATATCCCGGCTCCGTTTCTGTGGGTGGGTGCGTTTGGTGGGTTGCTGTTCAGTGCCGTATTAGCCTGGAACCTGACGCGCCCGATGCGCCAACTGCGCACCAGTTTTGAGCGTGTGGCACAGGGGGATTTGGCGGTACGGTTGTTCCCTGCAATGCGGCGGCGGCATGATGAGCTTGCCGACGTGGCACAGGATTTCGATACCATGGTTGAACGCCTGGAACTGCTGGTCAGCGCCCGTGAACAACTGCTGCATGACGTTTCTCATGAGCTACGCTCGCCATTGGCGCGCTTGCAATTGGCGATTGGCCTGGGGCGGCAAAACCCGGATAACGTGGAAAACTCGCTACAGCGTATTGAGCATGAAGCGGGGCGCCTAGACAAAATGATCGGCGAACTGCTGACTCTGTCGCGTGCCGAGAGCAATAGCCTGCCAGATGAAGAGTATTTTGATCTTTACGGGCTGGTGGATGCGGTGGTGAATGATGCACGCTACGAGGCACAAATCCCCGGCGTAGAGATTGTATTGCAGGCCAGTTTAGATGTGGAATACACGGTGAAAGGCAATGCGGAGCTGATGCGCCGCGCGGTAGAAAATATTGTTCGCAACGCGCTGCGTTTCTCTAGCCAGGGGCAACAAGTGACGGTGGAACTGACGAGTATTGACCCACTGTTGCAGATTGAGGTCCGCGATCAGGGGCCTGGGGTAGAGGAGTCGAAGCTTTCCAGCATTTTTGATCCGTTCGTGCGGGTGAAATCGGCGCTGTCTGGCAAAGGATATGGGTTGGGGCTGGCGATCGCCCGCAAAGTGGTGTTGGCTCACGGTGGGCAGGTAGAGGCACATAATGGTGAACAGGGTGGGTTGGTGATTAGGCTGCGGGTGCCGCGTTGGGTTGCGTAGGAGCGGGCGCTGCATACCAGCGCCCAATCATGCATTTGAAACGATTAGTTAAAGGTGACTAGCATATCGGTTGAGGCATCAACGGGGCCGACAGGTAAAGCGGCGCCACCAGAACACAAACGCCAGGTGACTTGGTTATTGGTGACTTTAGTGGCCTCGGAACTGGTGATACTGCCCACTTTGAGCTGGGTATTATCAAAAGGAATACCGGTGGTTAAGTTACAAGCACCGCTGCCCGTCACGCCTTTATCGATTTCACCCGTGATATAGCCGCCGCCTTGGGTCAGCGCTAGCCGTGTCGGAGTTCCTTCATACTGACCGCTGGCAGCACGGAACTGAACGTTGATATTGGCGTTAATCTTGTCGGTATCTTGTGAACAGGTAACGGTGAGCGGATAGGATAAACGTGCCAGCTCGCTCCCAACTTGGGTATTACGTTGCACACCGCCAAAGTTGATATTGGTGGTGGTGGCTACGGTGCAGGCCAAGGTAGATATCCGGAGGGTTATTGGCCCGTTTAAAATCACTGTACTTCTGTCCCAGTTTGCTGTAGAGGCAGTGAAGCTCCCAGCATACATGGTAGGAATCGTAAATTCTCCACTGTGTTGACTACCATCGGCTACCATGACCCAAGTCCCTGATATATTGACAGTCCGACTAAAGCTATCGTCATAAAAATAGGTTGTGCTGATTGGAGCTGCTCGCGAAGGTAAGCACCATTGCCTTGGTGGAGCGAAGAGGATTGGGTTGGTGATTTCGAACCCGGTATTTGTTCTGCCTCTCGTTTCGGGCATCCCTATCGTACCGGTGAGGGTCTCTATGGTGCTACCATCAAGTATACGGTATGTCGCGGTCCCGACAGCTCTGGGGATTAATCCTATGCCTATTTTGTTATTTGCAGCATCACGAAGTGGTAATGCATCATAACCCGCGATTTGATGACCAGTGATAAGGCCTTCATCCATGCAGGATACTGATTTATTAGATATAGATATGATCCCAGCAGTCACCAGTAAGCGAGTGCCTCCCAAATGACCCGTCAGTGTGGTGTTAAATGGCATTCCTTCCCAGATTATCCCGCTTCCCTTGCCGATAGTGATGGTTTCGGCCCAGGATGAAGAGGCGCTCGTCAGCAATAAAGTGAAGATAGTCAGTAGACGCGCAATACCACTGTTTGGCCGGTTCTGACGAATCGATGCGGGCATAGGCATGTTTTCCATTGTCTTCCTCTTTCTGTTTTCACGCTCTGTGGCGATGTTCACTGCTTTTGATGTTGTCATGATGTGTTTATTTCCCTTGGCAGACCACGGTCAACACGCGCACCGGGTTATTGGCTGACGGCAGCGTGGCTTTTGTCAGATTAAACGCCGCCAGGCACTGCTGGCTGGCTTCTTTGCCCCAGGTCACTTTCAGCTTCCCTTGCTCCGATAATCCGCTCAGGTATACCTGACCCGCTTCACCGACAATCCCGCTATTAGGCTCTTGTGCGACCCTGTTCTCTATGGTCACCAGCGCCCCGAACGGTACCGGGGTGTTGTTCGCCTGCAACAGCGTCATCAGCACCTGATAACCGACCTGTGTGGCAAAGTTAGCCATCACTACGGCCCCTTTGGTCGGATACAGGTTTAGGCTTGACTGGCTGATATCCACATCGTCTGGCAAGGTGGCCGGGTTCAGGCTGACGCTGTTGGATTGATAGCTCGACAGGTAGGGCACTACCGCATAGCCACGGTAGTCCGTCTGGATATTACCGCTCATCACGCTGGTGCCTGCGGACCCCGGGGCATTCACAATGGCTATTGAATTGCCCAGCATCTGGCTCAAGGTGACCCCTTGCGGATGCACAACCAGCCCACCGTTGCCGCTGATGTTCAGCGAGCGATTCTGGCGGCTGTAGCTATAGCCCATGCTAGCGGCCCCTTTGCTCCCCTGATAACCGGCGTTTAACGTGCTGTTGTTGCTGCCTTTCCCGTTGGACCAGCCCTGCATCGCACTGTAGGAGAGTTGGCTATCCAACGCGCTGCCGCTAATCCCAGTCTGCTGCTGTACCTGCCCCTGATTGTCGTGGGTCATCTGGTAACTGGCATAGGCATTACGTAGGGTAGATGATGCTGTGAACAGGTTGAGTGGCACCTGTACGTTTAGCGATAGCTGGCGGTTTTCTGGCCAATCACCCTCGCCTTTCAGTCGGTCAATACTGTAGGCCAGGCCGTAACTCACACCGCGGTAACTGCCGTTGTAACCGGCCGATACCGTGTTAAGTATCTTGTCATTACCCCAGAAATCATTGCGGGAAGCGGACAGATACAGTGAGCCCCATGAATTCAGTTGCTGACTGAGCCGCACCTGGAAATTGGAACGCTGGCGTTCCAGCGCCCATGGCACTTGGCCTTCAGTGAGTTGGAAACCGAGGTTGTTAAAGTCCGAGAAACTGTAATAGTGGCGAGTTGAATAGCGGTAAGCGGTCAAGTCCACCGCCGTACCGGTACTCAACATACTTTTGGAGTAGCGCAGCCGGTAAGAATACCCTTGCTGACGATCGTCTCGCCCAGGCAATTTGGTATTGGAGGTGGTGATATCGGCAGACAGCGCGCCAAAGTTGCCCAGGGAGAAACCGCTGCCAGCCACGGCAGAGACATAGTCTTTGGCTAAGAGCGTACCGCCATACAGGGTGATATCGTGGGGCAGGCCATAAACGGCGGTGCCGAGAATAAAGTTCGATCGCTGCGAATCTACCGTGATGCCACCATTATAACGGCCTGCCGTTACCTCATATTTCAGGCTGCCTTGCCGCCGCATCACGGGGAGTGATGAGAAGGCTAGCGTCTGGGTGCGGACAGTACCATCGGATTCGTTAACGGTGAGGAGCAAGTCACCAGCCTGCCCGGTCTGGAACAGGTCAGTAATACGGAATGGCCCTGGAGCGACATAAGTCTGATAGACGATATTACCGTTCTGGCTCACCGTCACGCGTGCGTTGGTTTGCGCAATACCGCTGATGATGGGCGCAAAACCACGCAGGCTGTTGGGCAGCATATCATCGCTGGAGTTGAGCTTGACCCCGCGAAATGGGATGCTGTCAAACACGTCGTTTTCGGTGTTGTTTTCTCCTAGCAGAATTTCCGACCGCCAAGGCTGGATATCACGCTGCAGGAAAGTGTTGGAAAACTGCGTGCGCTGGGTAGTCTGCGCCGCCATATTACTCTGGTTGCTGGTGTTGCGCGTGTAGGTCATGTTGCTGCGCAGGCGCCATGCTTGCAGGTTGGCTCCCCCTTGTATGCCGACAAACAGGCTTGTCTGGGTACCATCCCCCATTCCCGGCTGGTCATCCTGCCAGTTGCGCCCGCCGTTCAGGTTATAATTGAACAATAATGCAGGTACGCCGTGATCCCATAACGCCGGGTCGACCGCCCCCTGAGAGTTGGGCTGCATTGCTACCTGCGGGATGCTGATATCCAAGCGGAGCTGGGCAAAGTCAAATTTGACTTTCGACTCTGGGATCAGTGCAGCAAGATCTTTAACCGGTACTTCCGAGGGTAAGCCGACAAAAGCGGGTAAAACCTTGGTGTTCACTCCAAGCTTATGCAGGAATGTTGGCGTCAGTTCAGGTTGAATATTCCCCTGCGCATCGCTCTTGAATACCAAGGTGTGCTGACCTTGATCGGCCTGATTGACAAATAGGGCGACGGTATAGGTGCCTGGCGGTGTTTTCCCGGAGGTTTCAAAGGCACTCAGGTCCACTTTGGCTGCATCAGTGCCCCCCAAAGACAGCAACCCTGGGTCGAAGTAGTCTCGTGCCAGAGCAGGGGGACCGCTCACCAGTAGGGTTGCTCCTGCCAGCACAGGCAATAATGTGAAATCAGTATGTCGTGTTGTCATTATTATCGCGTCCATAACGAAAGCTAAAATGTCACTTTTCCATGTATTACTTCAGAAAAAGCCTACAGGGGGCGCTGCTCGGTAGGGGTGTCCCAACCATCTTCATCAATCAGTTGCCATGTCACGTTGCCAGAGGCACCGCTTGGTAGGGTGTAACGCTGCTGGCCTTTAGGAGGAACCATCAGGCGCAGTTGTGCCTTATCCAACGCTGCCGAACCTACCGTTAAGCGTGAAAAAGTCAGCCAATAGGGTGTTGGGTTCTCTGCAATCAATTGGTTACCATCACGACGGAATTTCAGCTTGGGGGCCATGTCAGCCACGGCGCGTTTAACCAGCCCCTCCGGGCGATAAAACACCTTTATATTGCTGGTGACCGTCAGCACCATCTGCTTCTCTTCTGTGCGCTGATCTGGTGCTGCCTGTGAGGGGATCGCTTTCATCGAGATAAAAAACACTGATTCCCGATCGGCCGGTAACGGCTCACCGTTACGCCGGATACGCAACGTCAACTCGCTGTCAGCTTCCAGCCGCGTTAGCGGTGGGGTGACAATAAACGGCATGGCAGAATGTTCTTTATTCGCCATGAGCGGATTGCCAGTTGCAGGATCAACGGGCTGTATCCAGGACTGCATCAGATAGGGGATAGAGGTCGTATTGTGGGCCGTCAGGGTGACCCCTCTCTTATCACTTTCAAGATAAATCACTCGCAGCACATAAAAGGAAATCCCCTTTGGTGCCGTGGGAGCCTGAGCCTGAACAGTGCTGACATAGGCCGTTAGCAGACAAAAGATCCAGCCGACAGAACGCCAGCGAAATAAAGAGTTCATTACGGTGTTTCCTGTGTAGATGAGACCGTTTGTTGGCATGGGGTGGACAACCCGCCGTAGTCAGTGACAGTCTGCCATTCGGCCTTGGTAACTCGTTGTTGAGTGGGGTAGTTCTGCCCGCTCAAGGGGGCCAGCATTGATGACTGAGCGTCCAGATTGACCGAGGTCATGTTGAGCTTCAGATTCGCCAACGTCTGAAAATAGGGGGTCGGGTTCTCGATACGTATCCCGTTGGCGGTGGGGCTCAAACGTAGGTTGCAGATGGCTTTACTTGGCGGCATCTTTAGATTCGCCGGGCGGTAAAACAGCTTAATGATAAAACGTATCCCCATTGATACCTGCGTTTGGGGATTGTCGTTGCTGGTCTGAGCGGGAATGGCTAATACCGTAAGGTAAAAGAGTGATTCCCGATCGGTGGGCAGGGAAGCACCCTGCGGTATGATGCGCAGCAACTGCTGGCTTTCAGGTTTTAGCGGGAAAAGCGGCGGCGTCACAACAAAAGGTGCTGAAGCGGTATCATCAGGCCCCTGCTGTACCCGACTTTGAATCAGATAGCTTAGGGTACCGGTATTTTTCACCGCCAGGGTTTGCGCCTTATCTGTAGACACAAATACCACCCGCGTTTGGCTCAGGCTGACTCCACCGTCAGTAGCTTGCGCTGCCAGTGCCTGCTCTGATATCAGCAGCCACAGCACTGCAGCCACTGTTACACGATAGGTGGGTGTCAAAAACATATCAGCCTCAGCGATAGGCGAGGTTAAACAGAACGCGGGCCGTCAGCGTTCCCGGGCTCAATGGCCCACTGGCACATGCCAAGCTGCCGCAGGTTATCCCAGCGTAAAATTTGATATTCTGATCGGGCGGATTAACCCCGGCTGCGGCCAATGGAATATTGTCGCCATTTTTGACTTCGGTATCGCCATAGCTGGGTGTAACGTCTGTTTTCACCAGCATGATGCCCATACCAGAAGCCGTGGAGTCACTGCTACGAAACAGCCATTTGCCATCCTGAGTAAGCCCGTCACCGCTGATATTAACTACTGGCGCAAGGACGGCATCGGTTCCGCTGCAATCCTTAACCATCAGAGTAAAGGGTTGCGCTGCCCGCAATGTTGAAGATGTCAATTGCGACAGGTTAATTGAGTCAAGCGTCAGCGTGCTTTTATCCAGACTGAAGGTGCATGTTCCCGGGTTGAGCACGGCAGAGAAGTTGAGTGTTACTGCTGGAGCAGACGTACTCATCAACGCTGACAGTGTCACAAGCATCAGCAGAGAGGATTTTTTACGGCAAGTTATGGTTGAACGCATTGACTCCCCCTTCATCATTAATAGTTTCCCAGCGCACTGCGCTTTGTGTGGCTGTCGTTGGATAGATATGGTTGCTGAACGGTGCAAGCATCAACGCGGCAGGGGTATCCAGTGTGATTGCTTGGCTCCCTAAACGCAGGCTGGCAAAACTGACAAAGTAGGGTGAGTTATTCCTGACATGAAGCCCTCCCTTTACCCGAGAAAACTGCAGATTCTGTTGCGCTGCCATTGATGATGAAGGCAGGTTTTTGGGGCGGTAAAACAGTTTGATAATATTGCCAACGCCAAATTGAGCAGTACCAGATACCCCGTTGTTTTGCGCATTGGATTGGGGAGTTAGACTGGCTGGAATAGCGCTGGCATGAAAATAGAACACGGACTCACGATCTGTTGGCAGAACAGCACCTTGTGCCAGAATGCGTACCTGGTTGACGCTGCTTGGCTCTAGGCGAAACAGAGGGGGCCGAGTAATAAAGGGTGCTGGCTGGCTTCCGTCTTGGGAACCACTGATCCTGACCTGCACCAGATAAGGTTGTGTTGTCATGGTATTGCGCACTGTCACGCTGATACTGTCAGCATCCTGGGGGTAAATCAGGCGGGTGGCATTAATACCAAAGCCACCTACCTGTGCCGTAGCAGGGAGCGTCAGCAGAGCAAGTAATACTGAAAGCAGTGAGAAGATACGGGACATATACAGTTCCTGGGTGCTGGAAAAGGGGGCAAATGCCCCCTAGGAGATAAATCAGTTGTAGGCAAAGCTGAACAGAACTGGTGCGTTAACAGCACCGATATTCACCCCAGTGTTGGAGCTGCTTGATGCCAAACCAGCCTGCAGGCTCAGGCTTTTACCGTTGAAGTCGCCAGATGCTGGAGTTGCACCCGCAGTGGCCACCAACAGTTTGTCGCCGTTCTTGATATAGGTACCCGCTGGAGCAGCAACGTCGCGCAGCATTACGCCAGCGTTAGTGCCGGTGCTGTTAAAGATGCTCGGGTTACCACCCAGAGTTTGACCTGTGACTACCAGATTGGCTTTATCACCAGCAGCCAATGGGGTTTGGCAGTTGTTGATACCCACGGTGAATGATTTCTGGCTGGCCGCAACAGGTGTTGCTACTGCGGTGAAATCTGCAGGGGTAAAGTTGCCCAGATCCAGGTTGTTGGTAGACAGGCTGACGTCACAGGTGGCCGCAACTACGGTACCAGTGATAGTCATTTGAGCGTTGGAAGCAGCCTGAACATTACCAGCGGTAGCCAAAAGTAACAGGGCAACTGGGGTCATGGTTGATAGGATCTTACGCATCATATTTCCTTATATATAGATAATAATATTCCGGATACCCGGAGAGGTTACGTGGCACATGCGCCACAGACAGCATGAAAAACCTTTGCACGAAATAATGTTTTAAACATTTCGTTCGTAATTAGTTAAATGAGTTTGTTACATTCGCTTTTTTAATTTCTCACCCGGCATGATGTACAGGTCCTTATATTAATAAGTCCTTCTTCCCAAGTGAAAAAATGTATGTGTGACCACCGTTAAATCAAAGTGTGATCATTTTTAATTAAATTAAGTGATTGAGTAACTTGGAAAATTGTTACTCCGTTCTGCGAGGATAGATTTGAGTGGGTCTCTTGTCCCTGTTATTACTTTTCATTATTTCCTCCTGAAATAAATAAAATCACTTTTTAATCTACGGCTTGTTTTAATAATATTCCCCCCACTGTCACGCTATGTGGGAAATGTTAAATAAACCTTACTTCCTGTAGGTATTTAGTGTTGTGGACTATAGGACATATCTCGGTTTGTTGTAAGATGATATTTTGTTTCATGCTATGCATAAATGTCATTTCACCTGGAATGATTAAGCTTTATAAATGTCTTATCTTGGTCAAACCCTATAAAAACATTTCTTTTAGCATAAATTTTAGCCAGCTATAGGGTGATAGATTAATTTTATAAACCGTATAAAGTTTGATGATATTTGCATTTTAAAACTTTTTTGTGCATTAACTCGGCATACTGTGAAGTAAGACGATATAAGAGTTATCTTGCTCTATCGCTTTTTATGGTGAAAATTTTGTCTGGTGGCGTGCTGGGGCTGTTTTGTTGGTTAGTTTTAAGCTGCCCGAGATGGCGACAATGAGGCCTGGCAGGGGGGCAATTTGAGCACAGGCAGCTTATGAGTGGCAGAAGCCAGAACAGAGTTATGTGGTAGGGCAGAAAAGAAAAATGCCAGTCAGGATTAACCGACTGGCATTTGCTTGATGCTATCACCAACGGTGATTATTTTTTGATGCGGATGATCGGGGTTTCACCCACGATAACGCTGCCGGACAGTTTGATCAGCTCTTTGATCTCGTCCATGTTGGAGATGACAACCGGGGTCAGAGTGGACTTGGCTTTCTCTTCCAGCAGTGCCAGGTTGAACTCGATGATGACATCGCCTTTCTTAACGCGCTGGCCTTCTTCAGCGATGCGCTTGAAGCCTTCGCCTTTCAGCTCAACAGTATCGATACCGAAGTGGACAAACAGCTCAATACCGCTGTCGGATTCGATAGAGAACGCATGGTTGGTTTCGAAAATCTTGCCGATAGTGCCGTCAACCGGAGCAACCATTTTGTTGCCTGCCGGTTTGATAGCAATACCGTCACCAACGATTTTCTCGGCGAATACAACGTCAGGTACATCTTCGATGTTGACGATTTCGCCAGAAATTGGAGCGACAATCTCGATAGTGCCCGTGTCTTTCTTGTCATCAGAAACCAGAGATTTCAGTTTATCGAACAAACCCATGATCTTCTCCTAAGCATTAAATTGGGCGGCGTTCCAGTGTCGTGGAAGTTTAGCAGAGCGTCTTTTCTTCGATGAATTTATTCACACAATTCATCAAATCTTGTGCCGTTGGCTGAGCCAAGGCTTGCGCTGCCAACGCCTTCACATCTTCGAAGTTCGTGTTACGAATGATTTTCTTGATGCGCGGGATTGAAATCGCACTCATGCTGAACTCATCCAGCCCCATGCCCAATAACAACAGTGTAGCACGTTCATCGCCAGCCAGTTCACCGCACATACCGGTCCACTTGCCTTCCGCATGAGATGCATCAATGACCTGTTTGATCAGGCCAAGCACTGATGGGGACATCGGGTTATAGAGATGAGAAATCAGCTCATTGCCGCGATCTACTGCCAGAGTATACTGGGTAAGGTCGTTTGTCCCAATACTAAAGAAGTCGACTTCTTTCGCCAGGTGATGAGCAATCACTGCCGCGGCCGGTGTTTCCACCATCACGCCCACTTCGATCGACTCATCAAAGGCTTTGTTTTCTGCGCGTAATTGCGCTTTCAGCGTTTCCAGTTCGCCTTTCAGATCGCGTACTTCTTCCACCGAAATGATCATCGGGAACATGATACGCAGTTTACCGAAGGCGGAAGCACGCAGGATGGCGCGCAACTGGGCGTGCAGGATTTCCCGGCGGTCCATCGCGATACGGATCGCACGCCAGCCGAGGAACGGGTTCTCTTCTTTCGGCAGGTTCATGTACGGCAGGTCTTTATCACCGCCGATGTCCATGGTACGGACGATCACTGCCTGTGAGCCCATGGCTTCCGCAACGGCTTTGTAAGCCATAAACTGCTCGTCTTCAGTGGGCAGTGAGTCGCGATCCATGAACAGGAATTCGGTACGATACAGGCCGACACCTTCGGCGCCATTGCGCTCTGCACCTGCGACGTCGCGCACGGTACCGATGTTGGCACAGACTTCAACCTGATGTCCGTCCAGCGTGATGGCTGGCAGATCTTTCAGCTTGACCAGTTCGTTTTTCTCGCTGGTGTAAAGACTCTCAGCAGCTTTCAACTGCTCGATCACCTCAGTGGTCGGGTTAACGTAAATCAGGTTGTTAACGGCGTCCAGAATCAGGTAATCGTCATTTTTCACCTGCTTGGTCACGTCGCTGGTGCCTACGATTGCCGGCAACTCCAGGGAACGGGCCATAATGGAGGTGTGGGAAGTACGGCCACCCAGATCGGTGATGAAACCCAGCACTTTGTCCAGGTTCAATTGGGCCGTTTCTGACGGGGTCAGATCGGTGGCAACCAGGATCACTTCATCCTGAATAGAGCTCAGATCGACAATCGCCAGGCCCAGAATATTGCGCAGCAGACGTTTACCGATGTCACGCACGTCAGCCGCGCGCTCTTTCAGGTATTCATCATCCAACTCTTCTAACGCTTTTGCCTGGCCTTCAATCACGGTATAAGCGGCAGCATCAGCGGACGCCAGATCGTCTTTGATGAGGGCTATGATTTCCTGCTCAAGCTCTTCGTCTTCCAGCAGCATGATGTGGCCTTCGAAGATGGCTTCCTTCTCTTCGCCGAAGGTTTCGCCAGCTTTGGTCTTGATCGCTTCCAACTGCTCGGATGCCTTAGCTCGGCCTGCCAGAAAACGCGAGACTTCCTGCTCTACTAGGTCTGCAGAGATTTTCTTCCGGTTGATGACAATCTCATCTTCTTTCAGTAGGAGAGCCTTACCAAAAGCGATACCCGGTGATACTAAAATGCCTGAAATCATAACCCTACCTTACTCTTGACTGGTGTTAACTAAAAAGACGGGCCGATTACTCAAGCTCTGCCATCAGTTTTACCAAGTGCTCAACGGCTTTCTGCTCGTCTTCACCAACAGCTTCGATGACTACTACGGTACCTTGGGTCAGGCCCAGAGTTTGCAGTTTAAACAGGCTCTTGGCACTTGCGCTTTTGCCGTTGGAGGTGACGGTAATGTCAGAGACAAAGCCTTTGGCTTCTTTAACGAACTGAGCGGCAGGGCGAGTGTGCAGACCATTCGGAGCGGTAATAGTAACTTCTTGCTGGAACATTGATGTTTCCCCAACTTATTGGATTAATGTTGTGGAGCTAAAGTTTAGCCTAGCGGCGTGATTTTAGCCTGTCTGGTTAGTGCCTGACTATGGTACAGGGGCGAGCGTTGATGCAACATAAAACGACGCTTTAGTCATGCCAGATCAAAAAAACCTGGCTTCTGATGCCATTTCAATCAACTTCCTATTATGCCGTGTTTTGCGCGTTAGCGACAAACAAGTAAATCGATTCAGCTCAAACAACAGGCGGAAGGTGATTAATTTCGCGTACCGAAATAATTGTCCGGTTAAATACTAAAGCCAGAGGCTAAAATCAATCTTTGATGGGTGTAAACTTTGATCCAGTCCACAAAAAAGCACCCCGAAAGGTGCTTTTTTAGCTTTTTGTGCACTCTTCGCTCTACTGCTGCAGCTCTTGTTCGGTGAACAAATCTGCAAACAATGCGGTGCTCAAATAGCGTTCACCTGAAGAAGGCAGGATAACCACAATTGTTTTATCGGTAAAGGCTGCGTTTTCTGAAAGTTTGACCGCGGCCGCAACAGCGGCGCCGGAGGAAATTCCTGCCAGAATACCTTCTTCTTCCATCAGACGACGGGCCATGCTGATGGCTTCATCGTTGGTGATCTGCTCAACGCGATCAACTAACTCAAGATCCAGGTTGCCAGGGATAAAACCTGCACCGATACCCTGAATTTTGTGCGGGCCTGGTTTGATCTCTAAACCGGCCAAGGCCTGGCTGATCACCGGTGAATCTGTCGGTTCAACCGCCACGGTGGTGATGGCTTTGCCTTTGGTTTTCTTGATGAAACGGCTGACGCCGGTCAGCGTACCGCCAGTACCCACGCCCGCGATGAACACATCGACTTCACCGTCGGTATCTGCCCAGATTTCCGGGCCGGTGGTTTTTTCATGAATTTCCGGGTTAGCCGGATTGCTGAACTGCTGTAGCAGAACGTAGCGGTTCGGATCGGTCGCCACAATCTCTTCAGCCTTGGCGATCGCCCCTTTCATGCCTTTCGCGCCTTCGGTCAGCACCAGATTGGCCCCCAGCGCTTTCAACAGTTTGCGGCGTTCAATGCTCATGGTTTCCGGCATGGTCAGCGTCAGTTTGTAGCCACGCGCTGCCGCCACGAAGGCCAGAGCAATACCGGTGTTGCCGCTGGTGGGTTCCACCAGCTCTTTACCGGCGCTGAGAATGCCACGCTTTTCGGCATCCCAAATCATATTGGAACCGATGCGGCATTTGACGCTGAAGCTCGGGTTGCGAGATTCAACCTTGGCGAGAATGCGCCCATTGCCGATACGGTTCAGACGAACCAGCGGCGTATGGCCGATTGTTAATGAGTTGTCTTCATATATCTTGCTCATAGCCCGTCCTTTAACTCTATGAAAATGTAGGGAACATCGAAAGCATACGCTAACGGCCCCGGCAGGGAAGTAAGGAATTGGTATATCTATATGTTATTAGAGAATAAGTTTTATGCCCAATAACAAGGGTGCCGGAAGCACCCTCAGTTGAAGCAATATTCGATCAGGAACGAACAAATTGCGGGCGATAACGGTCCACCCACATGGCGGTGGCACCGCACACGGCTACCGGCAGGATCACCAGATTCAGGATAGGGATCATGGTGAACAGGCTGACCAGCGCACCGAATTGCAGATTGTCGGTTTTGTGCTGGCGCAGCGTGCGGCGCATGTCGGCAAAGCTGACTTTATGATTATCAAACGGATAATCGCAGTACTGAATCGCCAGCATCCAGGCGCTGAACAGGAACCACAGCACCGGTGCCAGCGTCTGGCCGATACCAGGTACGAAGTAGAGCACCAGCAGCACTAGCGCACGTGGCAGGTAGTACATCAGCTTGCGCCATTCGCGCCCCATAATGCGCGGAAGATCTTTCATGATACCCAAGATGCCGGTATCCGGCAGTGATTTACCGGTCAGGCTGCCTTCAAGCTGTTCGGCCAGCAATCCGCAAAACGGTGCTGCGATCAGGTTGGTGAGGGTACTGAACAGGTAACTGAACACCAGCAGCACCGAAATCACCGCCAGCGGCCAAAGCAAATAACTCAGCCATTGCAGCCAGTCAGGCACATGGCTCATCATGCTTGGGATCCAGTCACCCAGTTGGCTGAACAGCCACCAGAAGGCGGATCCCATCAACAACACGTTAACGAGCAAAGGTAATACTACATAGCGTTTAATCCCTGGGCGCGAAATCAGGCGCCACCCTTCGGCGAAGTAATGCATGCCGCTGGTGGGCTTGGAAGCAGGTTGCGTATAGGACATATCTTAAGTTTATCTCTTTGTCTGAACAGGCATCTCTATCATATCGGTATGATTTTCCACTGGCTAGAGGGCGGTTGGTTGAAAAAACAGCCAAAAAATGCAGTGTAATCATCTTTATTGGCATAAAGTTCAGCACGGACTTGCACTTGTGCCTGCAGGCAAATAGAGTTAAGGAGTGAATGTTTGCCGCGGTGGCAATGTATTGGAACAACAGAGATAGCAATGATGCAGGATTTGCGTCTGATATTAATCGTTGTTGGCGCGATCGCCATAATAGCGTTGTTATTGCATGGTCTTTGGACCAGCCGCAAGGAACGCTCGTCGATTTTCCGCGATCGCCCAGCCAAGCGTTCGAAAAAAGAACGTGAACCAACTCCATTCGACGAACCTGCTGAAGGTGTGGGCGAGGTGCGTATTCGTGCCACTCATCCCCAGGACGAGCCGTCATTGGGCCATTTTGATGCTGCACGCGAAGAGCCTGCGGTTATGCCGAAGCCTGCTCCAGCCCCACGGCCCGTTCAGCCGGTAGCTCATCAACCTGCACCGCTTTCTGAGCGGCCGGATTATGATGACATCCTGCTGGATAACTACGCGCAGGACGATGAAGACGACGAACCGCAACAGCAACCTGCGCCGCGCGTTGACGACTTGCCGTCGGCACATGCACCACAAGCAGCCCATCATGCCGAACCTGCGAATCAGCAGCCGAAGCCGGAAGTGAAACCGGCAGAGCAAGAGCCGAGCAAGCCGGCAAAACTGAAAGAAACCGTCCTGGTGCTGCACGTAGCGGCGCATCAAGGTGGCGTGATTGGCGGCGAAATTTTGCTACAGAGCGTGCTGCAAGCAGGCTTCCAGTTTGGTGAAATGGGCATTTTCCATCGCCATATCAGCCCGGCAGGCAGTGGCCCAGTGTTGTTCAGCCTGGCCAATATGGTCAAACCAGGATCCTTTGATCCTGAAATGATGTCTGATTTCTCTACGCCGGGCGTATCGATGTTTATGATGGTGCCGTCTTACGGAGACGCCAATCAGAACTTCAAGCTGATGCTGCAATCGGCCCAGCGTATTGCCGACGATGTGGGCGGCGTGGTGTTGGACGACGAGCGTCGTATGATGACGCCGCAGAAGCTGGAAACCTACAAAGCGCGCATTCGTGAAGTGCTGGAAAACAAGAGCGCCTGATCGCCAGCTAGCCGCACTGAATAATCTGTTATCTCTAGCCCCCGCTACCCGGGGGCTTTTTATCTTCTGATGGTGAGCCATGGAATCGATCAACCAAAAAATCAATCAACTGCGAACCTCACTGCGCCATCACGAATATCAGTATCACGTGCTTGATGCGCCGGAGATCCCGGATGCGGAATATGACCGCCTGATGCAGGAACTGCGCGCTTTGGAACAGGCGCATCCCGAACTGATCACCGCTGACTCACCGACCCAGCGCGTCGGTGCTGCACCTTTGGCGGCGTTTGATCAGGTGCGCCATGAAGTGCCGATGCTCTCGCTGGATAACGTGTTTGACGAAGAGAGCTATCTGGCGTTTTACAAGCGCGTGCAGGATCGCCTGAAGACCAGCGAGCCGCTGACGTTCTGCTGTGAACTGAAGCTGGATGGTTTGGCGGTCAGCCTGCTGTACGAAAACGGTGAACTGGTGCGCGCGGCGACCCGTGGTGATGGCACCACCGGGGAGAATATCACCTCTAATGTGCGTACCATCCGCGCCATCCCGCTACGCCTGACCGGGGATAACATCCCATCTCGGTTGGAAGTGCGTGGCGAAGTGTTTATGCCGCAGGCCGGTTTTGAACAGATGAACGAAGAAGCCCGGCGCAAAGATGGCAAGATATTTGCCAACCCGCGCAATGCGGCTGCGGGTTCAATCCGCCAGCTCGATCCGCGCATCACGGCTAAACGCCCTTTGACCTTCCTCTGTTACGGTGTTGGCCTATTGGAAGGGGGCGAACTGCCGCGTAGCCACTGGCAGCGCCTGATGCAGTTTAAAGCCTGGGGTTTGCCGGTGAGCGATCGCGTCAAATGCTGTACCGGCAGCGATGAGGTGCTGGCATTTTATCGTCAGGTTGAGCAAGACCGCGCTCAGCTCGGTTTTGATATCGACGGCGTGGTGGTGAAGATCGACGATATCGATCTGCAAGAAGCGCTCGGTTTTGTGGCGCGTGCGCCGCGTTGGGCAACCGCTTTTAAGTTCCCGGCACAGGAACAGATCACCATCGTGCGTGAAGTCGAGTTCCAGGTAGGGCGTACCGGGGCGATTACCCCGGTGGCGCGTCTGGAGCCGGTGCAGGTGGCCGGAGTGATCGTCAGCAACGCGACGCTGCATAATGCCGATGAGATCGAACGCTTGGGTCTGCGCATTGGCGATACGGTGATTGTGCGCCGTGCGGGGGATGTGATCCCGAAAGTGGTGGGCGTGGTGGAAGATCGTCGCCCGCAGGATGCCCGTGAGGTGGTGTTCCCGCAGCACTGCCCGGTCTGTGGCTCTGACGTGGAACGGGTGGAAGGCGAAGCCATAGCGCGTTGCACCGGTGGTCTGATCTGCGGGGCTCAGCGTAAAGAAGCGCTGAAGCACTTTGTCTCGCGCCGTGCGATGGACGTCGACGGCATGGGGGAGAAAATCATTGAGCAACTGGTGGACAAAGAGTACGTGCAAAACCCAGCCGATCTGTTCCGTCTTTCAGCCGGTATCTTGACCGGGCTGGATCGCATGGGGCCGAAGTCGGCGCAGAATCTGGTCGATGCGCTGGAAACCGCCAAGCAAACCACTTTTGCCCGTTTCCTGTATGCGCTGGGCATCCGTGAAGTGGGGGAATCTACCGCGGCGAATCTGGCCGCTCATTTTGGTTCGCTGGATAAACTGCGAGCGGCCGATCTGGACGCGCTGAAAGAAGTGCCGGATGTCGGTGAGGTGGTGGCGAAGCACGTGGTGAATTTCTTTGCTGAAGCCCATAACCAACAGGTGATCGAAGAGTTGGTCAGCCCGGAGGTGGGCATCAACTGGCCTGCGCCGGTCGTGGTGGTGAAAGAAGAGATCGACAGCCCGTTTGCCGGTAAAACCGTGGTGTTGACCGGTTCTCTCAGCCAGCTTTCGCGCGATGAGGCCAAAGATCGCCTGACCGCCTTAGGGGCCAAGGTCAGCGGCAGCGTTTCCAAGAAAACCGATCTGGTGATCGCCGGTGAAGCCGCAGGTTCCAAGCTGGTTAAAGCGCAGGAACTGGGTATTGAGGTGATCGACGAAGCGGAAATGATCCGCCTGTTAGGTGCCTGATGGAAAAAGAGAACCTGATTGAAATCGCCAACACCGTGATGCCCTTTGGTAAATATCAGGGCCGGGTGCTGATCGATCTTCCCGAAGAGTACCTGCTGTGGTTTGCCCGCAAGGGCGAGTTCCCAAACGGCAAGCTAGGTATGCTGATGGAAATGACCTTGGCGATTAAGATTGAAGGGCTTGACCACCTGGTCAAGCCGCTAAAGAAAAGCTGAACGGGTGGGCGGAGGCCCACCTGATTATCCCCGGGACGTTTCCGTACTCAACACCGCCTGCTGTTCCTGCTGTTTTTTCTGATAGCGTTTTGCCAGCACCGCGCAGGCCATCAACTGTATCTGATGGAAGATCATCAATGGCAACACCATGATCCCCACGGTTGCCGCCGGGAACAGAATGTTGGCCATCGGGATACCGTTAGCCAGGCTTTTCTTCGATCCGCAGAACACAATGGTGATCTCATCGGCTTTGCTGAAACCCAGCCAGCGCGCCATGTAGGTATTCATTACCAACACCAATGTCAGCAACACTATGCTGACCACCACGATAAACACCAGTGAACCCGCTCCCACCTGATGCCAGATCCCGTGCGTCACCGCTTCACCAAAGGCGGTGTAAACCACCAGCAGAATCGAGGTCTGATCGGTTTTGCCAATCAGTTTGCGGTTACGTTCGACCCATTTGCCAATCAACGGGCGGGAAAGATGCCCTGCAATAAACGGCACCAGCAGTTGCAGCACAATGGTGCCAACCTGTTGCAGCCCGCCGGTATCGCCGTGCACGTTCATCAACAGGCCCACCAGCAGCGGCGAAACAAAAATCCCTAACAGGCTGGAGGCCGAAGCGCTGCATACCGCCGCCGCCACGTTTCCCCCGGCCAGCGAGGTAAAAGCAATGGCCGATTGCACCGTAGCGGGCAAGATGCACAGGTAAATAAAGCCGGTATACAGTTCGGGGCTGACGTTGACGGGCGACCACCATTGAAACAGCACCCCCAGCACCGGGAAGATGATGAACGTGCTGCACATCACCCACAGATGCAAACGCCAGTTATTGCTGCCCGCCAGGATGGCTTCGCGGGAAAGCTTGGCTCCGTGCATAAAGAACAGCAGAGCGATGGCAGCCACGGTCAGCCCGTGGAGCCAACTGACGAACTCACCGCGTGCGGGCAAGAATGAGGCCAGCAGCACGGTGGCAACCAGCGTCAGGGTAAAACGATCGGGAAGAAACTTCATGGTGACTGACTCAGAAGAGAAATCGATGCGGTGATTCTCGCGCGGCACGATATAATAATAAAATTGATTTATTTAATTCATATATGAATAAAAAACATGAATTACTCTCTCAAGCAGCTCCGGGTTTTTGTCACCATCGCGCGCCATGGCAGCTTCAGCCGTGCCGGGGAGGTTTTGGGCCTGACGCAATCGGCCGTCAGCCACAGTGTCAAAGAGCTGGAAGCCGAAGTGGGCGTGCGCCTGTTGGATCGCACTACCCGTGAAGTGGTGCTGACCGACGCCGGTTTGCGCTTGGCCAATCGCGTTGAGCGCCTGCTGGACGAATTACAGACAGCATTGCTGGATGCACGCAGCTTTGGCTTGCAGCGCAGCGGCACGGTGCGTGTGGCGTCCAGCCAGACCATTTCTGCTCATCTGATGCCGCAGTGTATCGCAGCTGGCGAGCAGCAGTATCCCGAGATCCGCATTGTGCTGCGCGATCAGTCGCAGCAGCAGGTGCTGAAAAGTATCCGTAACGCCGAAGTGGATTTCGGCATTGTGGTTGATCCGATTCAGGCGGTGGATCTGGACTGCGAAGCGATTCTGTATGAACCCTTTTTATTGCTGTGCCGCAACGATCATCCATTTGCCACTCAACCCGAAGTGCAGTGGGCGGCGCTTAACGGCTGCCGGTTGGTGTTACAGGATTACGCTTCCGGCAGCCGACCCTTGATCGACAGCGCCTTGAGTCAACAGGGCGTAGAGGCGCAGGTGGTGCAGGAGATCGGCCATCCGGCGACGCTGTTCCCGATGGTAACGGCGGGTATCGGCATCAGCATCTTTCCGGCCCTGGCGCTACCGCTGCCGGAAGGGGGGCAACTCAAGGTGCGGCGGCTGATGCCGGAGATTAACCGGGCTCTGATGCTGGTGCGGCGTAAAAACCGCTCGCTGACGCCAGCGGCAGAGGTGATCTGGCAGGTAGTACGCCAGCAGGCGGAGCGGTTACAGCAGCAGCGCCAGCAACAGGCTGAGTATTGATTCAGACTAACATATTGATTATAAAGATATCATAAAGCCCTCCTGCTTCGTTGACTACACTGGGTACAGACTTTGCAATCTTGCTGCAATCAATCTGCTTCAGGGGACACTATGTATCAGGCAACGCTCAGCCAGCGCAGCTACCGCTTTCGTGACTTACGCCAGTTGATGGCAAAAGCCTCACCGGCCCGTTCTGGCGACTATTTAGCCGAGTTGGCGGCTGACAGTGCCGAGGAGCGCATAGCGGCGCGCATGGCTCTAGCCGAAGTGCCGCTGAAAACTTTTTTGCAGCAGGTGTTGGTGCCTTATGAACAGGATGAAGTTACCCGGCTGATTATCGATCAGCATGATGCATTGGCGTTTATGCCAATTTCTCATCTGACGGTCGGCGATTTCCGCGACTGGTTGCTGAGCGAACAGGCGGACAGCGCGATGCTGACACAGGTGGCGGCAGGCATCACGCCGGAAATGGCGGCGGCGGTCAGCAAAATCATGCGCAATCAGGATCTGATTCTGGTGGCGAAAAAGTGCCGCGTCGTCACCCGTTTTCGCAACACTATCGGCTTACCGGGCCATCTCAGCGTGCGGTTGCAACCTAATCATCCCACCGACAGCCTGCAAGGGATTGCCGCCAGCATGCTCGATGGCTTGCTGTATGGCAGCGGCGATGCGGTGGTAGGCATCAATCCGGCCAGCGACAGCCTGCCTCTGTTGGAAAAGCTTAACTACATGCTGGACGACGTGATCCAGCGCTTTGCCATTCCCACCCAATCCTGCGTGCTGACTCATGTGACCAATACGCTACGGCTGATCGAGCGTGGTGCGCCGGTGGATCTGGTGTTTCAGTCGATCGCCGGGACCGAGGCCGCCAACAGCGGCTTTGGTATTAATCTGGCGTTGCTGGCCGAGGCTCAGCAGGCGGCGCTGAGCCTACAGCGTGGCACCTTGGGCAATAACGTCATGTATTTCGAGACCGGGCAGGGCAGTTGCTTGTCGGCCAATGCGCATCATGGAGTCGATCAACAAACCTGTGAAGCGCGCGCCTATGCCGTAGCGCGGCATTTTTCGCCGTTGTTGATTAACACCGTGGTGGGTTTTATCGGGCCGGAATATCTCTATGACGGCAAGCAAATCATCCGCGCCGGGTTGGAGGATCACTTCTGCGGCAAGCTGCTTGGCCTGCCGCTCGGCTGCGACGTGTGTTACACCAATCATGCCGAAGCGGATCAGGATGATATGGATACGCTGCTCACCTTGCTGGCCACCGCTGGCCTGACCTTCCTGATTGGCGTGCCCGGTGCTGATGACATCATGCTCAATTACCAGAGCACCTCGTTTCACGATGCGCTGTATATCCGCGAGCTGCTGGGTCTCAAGCATGCGCCGGAATTTGCCGCCTGGCTGGCAGAGATGCAGATCATCGATCAGGCGGGGCGTTTGCGTGATACCGCCGCTAATCATCCGCTGTTGCTGGGATTACAGGGAGGCAACCAATGAGCAAACTGGTTCATACCAACGGCTGGGATGCGCTACGGGCATTTACCGATGCGCGCATTGCGCTGGGCCGCACCGGTGCCAGCCTGCCGACGCAGGAACTGCTGAAGTTTGGTTTGGCGCATGCGCAGGCGCGTGACGCGGTGCATCAGCCTTTCAGTAGCGATCAATTAGCCGATGCCTTGCAGATCGATGGCTGGCAGACGCTTACGGTGCACAGTGCAGCAGCGGATCGCAGCATTTTTCTGCGCCGCCCAGATCTGGGGCGGAAACTGTCGCTCGTAAGCCGTGAAGCATTGCAAAGTCTGGCGCTAAAACCGGCGGATCTGCTGCTGGTGATCGGCGATGGCCTCTCGTCGAAGGCGGTTCACCGCCAGGCCCTGCCGTTCTTGCAAGCCTTGCGGCCTTATCTTAATCGCCTGGATATCAGCGTGGCACCGGTGGTGTTGGCGCATCAGGCGCGGGTTGCCTTGGGGGATGATATCGGTGAATGCCTGCGGGCGAAGGCCGTTGCGATCCTCATCGGCGAGCGGCCGGGCTTGTCCTCGCCGGACAGCCTCGGTATTTACCTCACCTGGGGCCCGCATACCGGCAGGTTGGAGTCGGAACGCAACTGCATTTCCAATATTCGCCCGGAAGGGTTGGATTATCCACAGGCGGCGTTCAAGCTGGCCTGGCTGTTGGAGCAGGCGTATCAGCGGCGTTTGACCGGTATTGAGCTGAAAGACGAGAGCGATAACCCGGCGTTGCATGGCCGGATCGTTCCGCCTCATTGCCAGCTTGGTGGCTGACCAATACTCTCAGTGAGCAGGCTGATAAAGGCGTTCAGCTTGGCCGAAACTCTGGCGACCGGGCGCAACAGATAGATCCCCTGTTCCTCGCCGCGTGGGTCTGCCAGCAGGGGTAGCAAACGCCCAGCCTGAATATCCGGCCCTACCACCCAGTTGGGTAAGAAAGTGATGCCCAATCCGAGTAACGCCGCTTGCCGCTGCGCCGAGAAATCATCACAGCGCAGCACCATCTTGCACTGATTCATCAGCGGTTCACTGAGGATTTGTGCCCAGCAGGCGGGCTGCTGTTTGTGATAACGAGCGATCAACTGATGATCGCGTAACGCCAGCAGGTTGGCTGGAACCCCATATCGAGCGGCGTAGGCCGGGCTGGCACACATGATCCAACGCTGTGTGGCGATGCGGCTGGCATATAGCGAACTGTCTTTCTGCTCGCCAATACGAATGGCGGCGTCCAGCAATTCTTGTTTCGGATCGGTCTGGCGCTCGGTGAGATCCAGCTCAACCACCAATTGTGGATAACGCTGGGTCAATTCCGGCAACAGCGGCAGCAGATAGGTTTTGCCGAAGGTGGGCAAACAACTGATGCGCAGCACGCCTTGTGGCGTCTCGTCTTGTGCCATCAGTTCGGCACGAATATCGATGATTTCTGCCTGCAACAGCGCAGCGCGATTTCTCAGCGTTTCACCGGCATCGGTCAACATCAGACCGCGCGTTGAACGTACAAACAGCGTGATGCCAAGTTCACTTTCCAGCGTATCGATATGCCGTACCAATGAAGAAGGCACCATACCCAGTTTGCGTGCGGCGGCGGAGAAGCTACCCAGTTGGGCAACTTCGAGAAAGATCGGCAGATGTTCGGCATAGCGTACGTCATTCATCTTTGCATTATATGCAAAAGCATTTCTTATGAATACCGGGTTCTCTGCTGACGGTGTTAAGGTTACTCTCCCTCTGAAGTAAATAGCTGGAATCGAGCTGGTTGTATTTCTATAAGCAGAAAGAAATACCTTTATTGCGTGTTTTTAAGATTGCCACCATGAAATTTAGCAGTGTTTTTATCTATTGCATTCATTTTCGCCTCAACGCCGAATCAGCCGTTAATGTGATGTAATTCTTCAATAACGATTAGAGAATCTTCATTTTTATACGTTGCCGTTGAGCTTGGCAGATGTGCTCAATCTTTGAGTATTTGAATGCATAGCACCCCTGGTGCGGTGCGGGTGGAGGAGGTTGTAATGAATGAAAATCACGGTTGTTCCTGCGCACAACACTTGGTGCAAGGTTTTGCCAAACAAGCGCTGGATTGTGGTAAAGGTGAAATTTACCAGGTCTCAGTGATGAGTGCCTTGCTCGATGGGGTTTACGAAGGCGATGTCACCATTGCCGAGTTGCTAAAACACGGCAACTTTGGCCTGGGGACCTTCAACCATCTCGACGGCGAACTGATCGCCTTTGATCGGGAAGTGCATCAGTTGCTTGCCGATGGCAGCGCCCGCCGCGCCGGTTTGCAGCAAAAAACGCCGTTTGCGGTGGTCACTTTTTTCCAGCCCAGCGTTACCTTGCAGGTCGAAAAACCCATCAGCAAAGACGAACTGCACCAGTACATCAACCAGCAGATGGTTTCACCCAATCTGTTCTGTGCGCTACGGGTTGATGGTCAGTTCAGCCATGTGGAAACCCGCACCGTGCAGCGCCAGGAGCGGCCCTACAAGCCGATGCTGGAGGCGATCGAAGCGCAACCGACCTTTGCATTCCATCAGCGCTGCGGCACGCTGGTGGGGTTCCGCACGCCCGATTATCTGCAAGGCATTGGCGTTGCCGGTTACCACGAGCACTTTGTTACCGACGATCGCAACGGCGGCGGCCACGTGCTGGATTATCAGCTCGATCATGGCCGCTTGCAGTTCGGTGTGATCGCCCGTCTCAATCTGCAATTGCCGCACGATGCGGATTTTTTGCGCGCCGATCTCTGCCCAGAGGATTTGGATCGCGCCATTCGTTCTGCCGAAGGTTAATCGGCGTCGTTTTTCAGGAGGTGGATTATGGTTGGTTCAGACAATCACTGGCGGTGCGGTGCAGATTTGGTGGTCAAAAATCTGCAAGCACAGGGCGTGAAACAGGTGTTTGGTATCCCTGGGGCGAAAATCGATCGGGTATTCGATGCGTTGGAAGATGAGCCATCGATAAAAACCGTGGTGGTGCGTCACGAAGCCAACGCGGCATTTATGGCGGCGGCGGTTGGTCGCCTGACCGGCAAGGCCGGAGTGGCGCTGGTGACCTCCGGGCCGGGCAGTTCTAACCTGATTACCGGGCTGGCGACCGCAACGTCGGAAGGGGATGCGGTCGTGGCCTTTGGCGGTGCGGTGAAGCGTGCTGATAACCTGAAACAAACGCACCAGAGCATGGATACCGTCAGCATGTTCCGGCCGGTGACCAAATATTGTGCTGAGGTGCATGCCGGTTCGGCCATTTCAGAAGTGATGGCCAATGCGTTCCGCAGCGCTGAATTTGGCCGTCCGGGGGCGGCATTTGTCAGCTTACCGATGGACATCATCAATGAGCCGGTCATTGCACCGGTGCTGGCTGGCGGGCGGGCTCCCCGCCTGGGTGCCGCTTGTATCGAAGATATTCACACGGCGCTAAAACTGATCCAGCAGGCGAAATGCCCGGTACTGTTATTGGGGCTGCAAGCCAGCCGCCCGGAAAACAGCACCGCGGTGCGTCATTTGTTGCAGCGCACGCATATGCCGGTGGTAGGCACGTATCAGGCCGCCGGGGTGATTGATGTTAATGATTTTTCCCGCTTTGCTGGCCGTGTCGGGTTATTCAACAATCAGCCTGCCGACCAACTGTTGCAAAAGGCCGATCTTGTGGTGAGCGTAGGCTATAGCCCGATCGAATACGATCCCTACATGTGGAACAGCCAAAGGCAGTTGAAGTTGGTGCATATCGATGTACAACCGGCAGAGATTGATACCTGCTACCGCCCGGATGTGGAGCTGGTGGGCAATATCAGCACCACTATCGATTTGCTGACCGAAGGTTTCAGCCATGCGCTCAGCGTGCCTGCCGAGGTGGAGCTGATCTTGTCCGATCTCAGCTTGCAACGTGCAGAACTGGCCGAGCGCGCGGCACGCCGTAATAGTATGCCAATTCATCCGCTGCGCATCGTTAAGGAGTTGCAGGATATTGTCAGCGATGACGTGACGCTGTGTGTGGATATGGGGAGCTTCCATATCTGGATCGCTCGCTATTTGTATAGCTTCCGCGCGCGTCAGTTGCTGATCTCTAATGGTCAGCAGACCATGGGGGTCGCCCTGCCTTGGGCCATTGGCGCTGCACTGGTTCGGCCGGGAGACAAAGTGTTATCCATCTCCGGCGATGGCGGGTTTATGCAGTCGAGCATGGAGCTGGAAACGGCGGTACGGCTGAAAGCCAATATTGTACATGTCATCTGGGTGGACAACGCTTACAACATGGTGGCAATGCAGGAGGTGAGTAAATATCAGCGTAAATCTGGCGTAGAATTTGGCCCGATTGATTTCAAAGCCTATGCCGAGGCGTGCGGTGCGGTCGGGTTTGCCGTGCAAGCGGTGGAAGAGCTGCGGCCGACGCTGCGTAAGGCGATGGAAATTCAGGGGCCGGTGGTGGTGGCGATCCCGGTAGATTATGCCGACAACTACAAGCTGATGGCCCAAATGAACTTCAGCCAGATGATTTAATCCTGCCTTATTCCTTTGCCCTGCTATTAGGTGGGGCAAGCAGCTATAACTTCTGCTTTACATCCCTAACTGTTTGATTTATTGGTATCAGAGTTTTTAATTCTTTAATACCTCATGGGATGGGACAATGCAGAAAAAGATCGTAAAAATGACGCTGGGCCTGTTGGCACTGGCGGTAATGAGTAGTGTGCAGGCTAACACGCTGGTTTTCTGTTCAGAGAGTTCGCCTGAAGGCTTTAACCCACAGCTGTTTACCTCTGGCCCTACGGTAGATGCCAGTTCTGCCGCCATTTACAACCGGCTGGTGGACTTCAAAACCGGTACTGTCGATCTGCAACCGAGCCTGGCGGAGCGTTGGGAAGTGAGTGAAGATGGCAAGAATTACACTTTCTATCTGCGTAAAGGGGTGAAATTCCAAAGCAACAAATTCTTCACGCCGACCCGTGATTTTAACGCCGACGACGTGATCTTCTCCTTTATGCGCCAGAAAGACGCTAATCACCCTTATCACAAGGTGTCCAACGGCGCTTATACCAACTTTGAGTCGATGGAGTTTGGTTCGCTGATCAATAACATCGTCAAAGTGGACGATCACACCGTGCGTTTTGAGCTTTCACGTGCTGAAGCGCCGTTTGTGGCCGATCTGGGGATGTATTTTGCCACCATCCTGTCGGCTGAATATGCCGACGTGATGCTGAAGGCCGGTACGCCGCAGCGGGTGGATAACGATCCGATCGGTACCGGGCCGTTCCAGCTTTTGCAGTATCAGAAAGACGCCAAGATCCTCTATAAAGCCTTTGATCAATATTGGGAAGGCAAGCCGAAGATCGATCGGCTGGTGTACTCCATCACGCCAGATGCGGCGGTGCGTTACGCTAAACTTCAAAAGAACGAGTGCCAGGTGATGCCGTTCCCTAATCCGGCCGATCTGGTGCGCATGCGCGAAGATAAAAATATTCAGGTGATGGAGAAATCAGGTTTGAACATTGGTTTCCTGGCGTTTAACACCCAGAAGAAACCGCTGGATAACGTGAAAGTACGCCAGGCATTGGCGATGGCGGTGAACCGACCGGCGATCATCGAGGCGGTGTTCCACGGTGCAGGCCAGCAGGCGAAGAACCTGTTGCCGCCAACCCAATGGGGCAACAATGCCAGCATTGAAGATTATGCCTACTCGCCAGAGAAGGCGAAACAGTTGCTGCAAGAGGCCGGGTTGGGGGAGGGCTTTGCTATCGACTTATGGGCGATGCCGGTGCAGCGCCCCTATAACCCGAACGCCAAACGCATGGCCGAGATGATCCAGGCGGACTGGGCCAAGATTGGCGTTCAGGCTAAAGTGGTCACTTTCGAATGGGGTGAATATCTGCAACGGGTGAAAAGTGGTGAGCACCAGACGGCGTTGATGGGCTGGACTACCGCAAATGGTGACCCGGACAACTTCTTCGGCCCGCTGTTTACCTGCACCTCTGCTAACGGCGGTTCAAACTCGGCCAAGTGGTGCTATAAGCCGTTTGATGAGCTGATCGCTAAGGCGCGGGAAGAAAATGATCATCAAAAACGTGTGGCAATGTATGAACAGGCACAGGTGATGATGCACGAGCAGATGCCCGCGCTGATGATCGCCCATTCCACCATTTTTGAGCCGGTGCGCAAAGAAGTGAAAGGTTACGAGATCGATCCGTTCGGCAAGCATATCTTCAAGCAGGTTTCGCTGGAGAAGTGATAGCGGTCTAAAAATCCGTTTGTCAGCAACCTCAGGGGCCCAGTCAGGGCCCCTGATGGCTTTCAAATCAATCGATATTACGTAACTGCCATTCTCCGGCGAGAATACGGTCGAGCAAAAAGAAAGGCATCAATTCGCGCCACTCGTGGTTTTTCACTACCGTTGCGTATTGGCATAACCGGTTACCCTGTTCATCCAGCACTTCCCACGGTTGTAATTCACCCTCTTGCCTCTGGCTGGCGACGCCTGCTAACTGATAACTGGCGTTACTGCCCACATGGAATTTGTCTGTCTGCCAGCGAATCGGCGCATGCGCGGGAAAAGGTTGAGCCTGGTGGAAACCGAAAAGATCGTCATGGCTGAGCAAGCTCTGCCTGACGGTGGGCCAAAGATGCTGGCGCAGGAAATACTGATCGACAAAGCGGCGATGGTTGTCCTGCTGGCTCAGATACTCACGGGTCTGGTTGATGATTGAGGGCAGATTAGGGTTGTGACAGCCGCCCCACATCCCTGCCAGCAACAGTTCGGTATGAGTAAAGTAATCCCGCATGTGGTGATACCAGTAATCGCTTTGCAACCAGGCTTCTACCGCCGCTTGTTCCCGCTCTGAGAGTAGCGAATCCGCATCGCGAATGAGATAGCGTTTAACAGTTGGGTCATCCAGCACCAAAAAGCGCCACATCAGCGGTGGGATATTCTGATGCAGTTCACCTTCCACTTTGATCACCTTGGCCCCAGCCTCGCGCAGACGTTGCTGCACATCCTGCGGCACGCTATCGTCCAGATAGAAACGGCAATGCCAGTGGGGAAACAACGCTTTACTCACCTTGGCGTTCATCACGGCACTTTCACAGTAACGCACCAGTGAACCAAACAGGGTGAACGCAATGGCATTTTCTTCTGGATTATGCGGGTTAAATGCCGGGGGCTGGGGGGCGGGCAGCGGGTAAGCTTGGCTGCTACCGAATTTCTGGTCCCCCTGTTCCAGTGACATCAAACCGAAGCGCCGCACCTCATCCGGGCGGTTCAACCAGCCACAAACCTCTGCCAAACCATCGATCATAGTAGCAGGGAGCTGTTCCAGTGGTTGGCTTTGCAACAGCTTTTTATAGGTTTTATAGGCTTTCTCATAGTCCCCCGTACGCATTAAGCACAGGGCATAACTGGCTAGCACGTCGGCGTTGCGTGGTACCAAGCGCAGCGTAGCTTCTGCGATCGCTTTGCCAGCTGCATAATCATTGAGAGCGATAGCCTCACGATACTGCTGCGCAAGTGCGTTGAGACGCTGTTCCTGCAAGGCATGGGGAGGAGAGGTTGGGTTGTTTTTCTGAAAAGGACGCATAAATAAGCTTGCCTCAAACTGATACATGATCTGAATGTGGGGACCTGCGCTGGGCGATCCTTGCCCCCATTGAACCGTTTACCAACAAAGCAAACGACACTCTTTCCATACCGTTGAAAAAGAGCGAGTTAATTAAGAATATCTAAGAATATCAATGCCGGAAAACCACCAGGCTTTTAATCTATTATTCAGATAATAATTATAGCTCTGTAATCAGTACGGGAGAACAACGATATCATGAGTTAATGGTTACGGGTAATCCAATGTGGGCGTGCTATAGCATCAATGCCAGCCAGCATAGATTTACAGTGCGATGTCCTTTATTTACTATACTATACGGAATGTGTTATTTGTTGCATGTTTGTTTATATAACTAAGTGTATGGTTTATAAAATGAGTGATGTTAGTGGTTTTTTAGATAACGAAAACCTCATTCTCACCTCACGACCAGTCATTGCGTTTTAGGAATTTTCTTGAAACCCGGCATATTGTCTTATTATTACTTTGTGTGCTTAGTCCTTCCTTGATTTCCAATTAAGAATTTTCTCATAAATAAACCAATGAGTTACGGTTTTTTAAACGAATAGTTACCATATTCTATTTTTTTCTCGCTAAGTTTCATGTATTATTTTCCTAAGATAATCCTTATAAAGATTATTTTTAAGAATCATCTTACATGATGATTGCGTGAAATCTTATTTCTATTCTATTGGGTAGAGGTAAAATAATTTCTGATATGGGTAATGGTAATTGGTGATAACTCAGATCTGAATTAATTCTATGTAAACTCTACTCAATTTAGTATTGACGAGAAAGAAGACGATAAATGGATTTTTAGTCACTGTTTACCACATCTTCATAAACGGTGTTTATGCACGGTAATGCTCTATTTAATCAGTTTTTAGCTTTTTGAAAATACTGATTAAGGAGCATGTGCGTGAGCTGGTTCTCGTCAGCATCCCAGTGAGTGAAGGTGGTTGGATCCCCTATAGTTTCAAGTATAAAGGGCATATGGACGTAGTATTAACAGGATTGTATGATGAAAGTTTTATACTTGGGTGAAAAGAACATTGGAAGTTTAGGGATTATCCGCATTATTGAGACCAGTTATCCAGAGTCATCAATTATTCTAAAAGGTGTGGAAGAGTGCGACAATAAGGCATTATCAGATCCTTATGATATCTGTATTATTGATGGCAAAAAACTCGAGACACAGCCAGTTGAAAACTTTAAGAAACTATTGCTGATGTCTGACATCCCTGTTCTTATTCTGGCAAAAAAAGAGCAATCATTGCATAAATTCTTCAATCACTTGAGCAATGTGCGCGGAGTCATTGAGTATGAAAGTGGTGTTGAGTTTTTCCTTAATGCCATAAACATGGTTCTAGCCGGTGGATATTGTTATTCATGGGATATCTATAACCTGAAGAATGACAATTCAGAATTATTTAATGAAGCCTATTTTGAGTCTGTGGGTTTGACACGGCGTGAGATGGAGATCCTGAAGATGTACCTGGATGGTGCAACAAATAAGGAAATCTCAATCAAACTGTCACGCAGTCAAAAAACTATCAGTGCGCACAAGTCTAACATACTGCGCAAAATTGGTACCAAACGGTTACCCGTTAATCTAACTCATTAAGTCACTATTTTAGGTTGTTCCAATACTCTCTCAGCGTGTTGGAACTCCAGAAGTTTGAGAGAGGAGGAAAGGAGTTTGATCCTATCTCATCATATTGATTATGCTTCTTGCTGCTCACAAAACAGGGAAATGTTAGCAATGTTCTATGACCTTCCTCTCCGTTTAAAAATGCTGTCTGCGTCGTTCTAATTCAAGGTCGCTACTGGCAGATTTTCGAACTGCTCGATTCAGTTTCCAACATTGGATTCTGAGTTTGTCCGCAACAACAATTTCTACCTCTTTAGCGACTTATAGGCTAATGAAAATTATGTGTGCCAATACGCACTCATACTGTTTCATGCTCTATTTTTTCTTTTAATTAAAAACCTACTTTATGTGTTGGTTTTTCATTGTGCATGAATTGGAATAATCCTAAAAAATCATTAAAACCATACTACTAGGAATGGATTATTTATTTAATCCAAGGATTATTTTTTCCTAGAATTATGTATTTTTTTATGTTTTTTGTCATTAAAAAATCATTAAAAACATATGGTTAGTTTTGTTTTTTGTTGGGTGGTTCTTATTTTTACTTAGTGTGCTGTTTCTGTGTGGTTATACCCCGTTCGGGAGGCATCATTTGAGAGAATAATTGGTGATAAGATGTTCGGTGATTAACTCGTATAACAATGCGAGGTATGGGTTGCTATCAGGGAATGTAATTGAATTTTAATCGGAACTACGTCTGGAGTTATGACATACATGGATAAAACAATAGTTCTGGCTGTTAACAGCGGAGAAGGAAAAACTCGACTGTTGACTGCGAACGCAAACAAGGCTGTTAAAGTTAAGCTGATTCACGGTAATAAATACCTGTTGAAAAATCTGGGTAACGATTTTGCACCGGAGAATATTACCCTGGTACGTGTAGGCAAAGCGCTACACGTTATCCAGGAAGGGGACACTAAAGCCAGTATTATCATTGAGGATTATTTCAATGGTGATGCCAACAACCCGGTGCTGTTGGGCATGGCGGAAGATGGGCAACTGTATGCCTACGTACCATTGTCCGGTGAAGGCTACGAACATGGCTATCTGACCGGTGAAGGTGAGTTGTCGCCAGCCGCTTTAGGCGGCCCCGCGTTAGGCAGCGGCAATGGTATATTTACCTCCTCAGACGACAATCATGATGCCTTGTTTGGTCTGCTCGGTTGGGTCGCTGCGGCGACGGCGATCGGCGCTGGTGCCGCTATTGCCTATCATAACCGCAACACCGATGACAACAACCCGGCTGATACCACCCCACCGGCCAAACCCGCCATCGGCGAAGCGTTAGACCAGAAAGGTGCCGTCACCGGCGCGATCCAGAACGGCAGCGTCACCGACGAAACTCGCCCGGTTCTGAACGGTCAGGGCACGCCTGGTGACCTCATCACCGTCTATGACAACGGTCAGGCCATTGGCAGCGTGGTGATTGACGGCAACGGCAACTGGACGTTTACCCCTGACGCTGAACTGGGTGAAGGTTCGCACCAGTTGGTGATCACCGAGACCGATCCGGCAGGCAACGTCAGTTCGCCGTCCGATTCTCTGAATTTCAACGTCGATACCACTCCTCCGGATGTGCCGGGCCTCCAGCATGTCATGGATAAAGTCGGGGATGTTGTGGGTGAAATCAACGCCGGCGGCATGACCGACGATCCGCGTCCTGAACTGAGCGGCAGCGGCGAAGTCGGCAGCACCGTCACCATTTATGACAATGGTATCGTGATTGGCGAAACCGAGGTCAACGAAGATGGCCGCTGGTCCTTTAAGCCTGACACCGATCTGACCGACGGCAGCCATACCCTGACCGTTTCCCAGACCGATCCGGCGGGCAACCAGAGCGAGCAGTCTGGCGGCTGGACCTTTACGGTCGATACCCAGGCTCCTTCCCAGCCGTCTATCGGCAGCATTCTTGACAACACCGGCAGCGTCACTGGCCCGTTGACCAATGGCAGCGTGACGGATGAAACCCAGCCACAGCTGAACGGCGTGGGTGAGCCCGGTAACGTCATCATTATCACGGACAACGGTAAGCCACTGGGCTCTGCCGTGGTCGACGATCAGGGCAACTGGAGCTACGTCGTTGATGAGCCTCTGACTGAAGGCAGCCATCAACTCGTCGTGACCGAAGTCGACCAGGCCGGCAATGCCAGCGTACCGTCCAACCCGATTGAGATCGTGGTCGATACCACGGCACCGGGCAAACCGGATGTGGCGCAGGCGCAGGATAATACCGGGCCGATCACCGGGCCGATTGTTAACGGCGGCTCCACCGATGAAACCCAGCCTAAACTGAGTGGCGCGGGTGAACCAGGCAACGTTATCAACATCTATGACGGCGGCGAGAAAATCGGCTCCGTGGTGGTGGGTGACAACGGCAAGTGGTCCTTCACGCCAGAGACCCCGCTGGCTGAAACCGATCACAGCATTACCGTGACCGAAACCGATCCGGCCGGCAATGAAAGTGCGCCGTCCGAGTCATTGAACTTTACCGTCGATACCACCGCATCGCCGGAGGGCCCGGATCATCTGGCCATTACCGCCGTGGAAGACCGCGTGGGCGATCGCCAGGGTGCCGTGGATAACGGCGCGGTGACCGACGACAGCCAGCCGCTGATCAGCGGTATCGGCACCGCCGGTGACACCGTGTTTGTTTACACCACCGACAGCGCCGGTCAGCATCTGATTGGCAGCGCCGTGGTACAGCCGGATGGCAAGTGGAGCATGACGCCTGAGCTGCCGCTGCTGGAAGGCAACAACCAACTGGCGATCGTGGCGCAGGATCCGGCGGGCAACCGTACCGGCTTCTCTTCACCGAGCTATGACATCAGCCTGTTTATTCCTGTCTCATCCGAAGCGACGATCGGCAGCGTGGTGGACAACGCGGAGCCACACGTCGGGCCACTGCAGAAAGGCGATGTCACCAACGACACGACCCCGACCCTGAGCGGCACTGCGGCACCAGGTAACATCGTCACCGTGATAGATAACGGCCAGGCCATTGGTTCAGTGACCGCCGATGCCAACGGCAAGTGGACCTTCACGCCAGAAACGGCGATGAAAGACGGCAACCACAGCCTGAATATCACCGCGACCGATGCGGCGGGTAACGTCAGCCAGCCAAGCGGCAACTTCGGTATCGTCATTGACACCACCGTGCCAGATTCGGCCACCGATATTGTTATTACCGATAACGTGGGTGAGAAGACCGGTGAAGTGAAGCCAGGCGAGACTACCGATGACCGTTCACCGACCCTGAGCGGGAAAGGTGAGCCGGGCGGCACCGTGACGGTGACCGACAACGGCAAAGAAATTGGCAGCACCGTGATCGACGAGAACGGCAACTGGACGTTCACCCCGAGTGAACCGCTGGATAACGGCGATCACACTCTGAGCACCACCGTGACCGATCCGGCAGGCAACGTGAGTGAGCCGAGCCCGGGCGTGAACATTGTGGTGGACGACACCCCGGTCCTGGTTCAGTTGGGTTCCGTTAACGACAACGTGGGGCCGAATACCGGCAGCCTGCAACCGGGTGATGTGACGGACGACGCGCGTCCAGAACTGAACGGCAGCGGCAAGCCGGGCAGCACCGTGACCGTGAAAGACGGTGACACCGTGCTGGGCACCACCACCGTGAAGCCGGACGGCAGCTGGAGCTTTACGCCAGAGACCGACCTGGGTGAAGGCAACCACAGCCTGACCGTGACCGCAGAAGATGCGGCGGGTAACAGCGTGACCTCGCCAGCGTTTGAGCTGAAGGTGGACACCGAAGCCCCAGCACAGCCGGTGATTGGCGGGGCGATTGACGACGTGGGCGACGTGCGCGGGCCATTGAGCAGCGGCAGCGTGACCGACGACGCCAACCCGACCTTCAACGGGACAGCGGAGCCGGGCAGCACCATCAAGGTGTACGACAACGATAAACTGTTGGGTTCGGTCGTGACCGACAACAACGGCGCGTGGTCGTTTACCCCGACTACCCCACTGGTGGAGGGTGAGCACAGCATCACCACCACGGCAACGGACACCGCGGGCAACACCAGTGCGCCATCCGAGTCGTTCGACCTGACCACCGACTACACCGCGTCACCGACCGGGCCAGAGTTCCTGGCGATCACTGGCGTGCAAGACCGCGTGGGCAGCGAGCAGGGCACCATTGCGTCCGGCGGCATCACCGACGACAGCCAGCCGTTGATCAGCGGTATCGGTACCGCCGGTGACACCATCATCGTGTACGCAGCCGATGCGGCGGGTAACCACCCGATTGGCAGCACCACCGTGCAGGCCAATGGCACCTGGTCACTGACGCCAGCCACCCCGCTGCTGGAAGGCCAGAACCAACTGACCATCGTGGCGGTGGATGCGGCAGGCAATAAGACCACGCCAAGCACCCCTTCGTATGACCTCAACGTCGACATTACCGTGCCGACGCAGCCAGCGATCACCAGCGTAGTCGATAACGCCGAGCCACACGTCGGTGCACTGCAAAAGGGCGATGTTACCAACGACAGCACCCCGACCCTGAGCGGTACTGCCGAAGCGGGCAGCATTGTCACTGTCTCTGACAACGGCCAGGCCATTGGTTCGGTGACCGCCGATGCCAACGGCAAGTGGAGCTTCACACCGGACGTTGCGTTGAAAGACGGCAGCCACAGCCTGAATATCACCGCGACCGATGCGGCGGGTAACGTCAGCGCGCCAAGCGGCAGCTTCGGTATCGTCATTGACACCACGGTGCCAGATTCGGCCACCGAAATTGTCATCACCGACAACGTGGGTGAGAAGACCGGTGAAGTGAAGCCGGGTGAGACTACCGATGACCGTTCACCAACCCTGAGCGGCAAAGGTGAGCCGGGCGGCACCGTGACGGTGATCGACAACGGCAACGAAATTGGCAGCACCGTGATCGACGAGAACGGCAACTGGACGTTCACCCCGAGTGAACCGCTGGATAACGGCGATCACACCCTGAGCACCACCGTGACCGATCCGGCAGGCAACGTGAGCGAGCCGAGCCCGGGCGTGAATATCGTGGTGGACGACACCCCGGTCCTGGTTCAGTTGGGTTCCGTTAACGACAACGTGGGGCCGAATACCGGCAGCCTGCAACCGGGCGATGTGACGGACGACGCGCGTCCAGAACTGAACGGCAGCGGCAAGCCGGGCAGCACCGTGACCGTGAAAGACGGTGACACCGTGCTGGGCACCACCACCGTGAATCCGGACGGCAGTTGGAGCTTTACGCCAGAGACCGACCTGGGTGAAGGCAACCACAGCCTGACCGTGACCGCAGAAGATGCGGCGGGTAACAGCGTGACCTCCCCGGCGTTTGAGCTGAAGGTGGACACTGAAGCCCCAGCACAGCCGGTGATTGGCGGGGCGATTGACGACGTGGGCGATGTGCGCGGGCCATTGAGCAGCGGCAGCGTGACCGACGACGCCAACCCGACTTTCAACGGGTCAGCAGAGCCGGGCAGCACCATCAAGGTGTACGACAACGATAAACTGTTGGGTTCGGTCGTGACCGACAACAACGGCGCGTGGTCGTTTACCCCGACCACCCCACTGGTGGAAGGCGAACACAGCATCACCACCACGGCAACGGACAAAGCGGGCAACACCAGTGCGCCATCCGAGTCGTTTGACCTGACTACCGACTATTCTGCACCGGATGCGAGCAAAGTGGCGATCACCGGCGTGGACGATGCGGTTGGGGCCATCAAAGGCAATGTGGCTGTGGATGGGATCACAGACGACAACCGTCCAACCCTCAAGGGGACCGGGGCGGAAGCCGGTAACACCATTACGGTGTACAACGGCAGCACCGTGATCGGCACCGCGACGGTCCAGGTCGATGGCACCTGGTCACTGAAGCCGACCCTGCCACTGGCAGACGGTCTGGTGACCCTGACCGCGAAAGAAACCGACAGCGTGGGCAATACCACCGCACCGTCGGCAGAATACGGCTTTACGGTGAGCACCCAGGCCCCGGCGGCCCCGGTGATCGGCTCGGTGGAAGATAACGCTGAACCGCACACCGGCGCGTTGCAGAAGGGCGATGTCACCAATGACAACACCCCGACCCTGAAAGGGACGGCGTTGCCAGGCGGGATCGTGACCGTGTACGACGGCACCACCGCGATCGGCAGCACCACTGCTGATAACAACGGCGCATGGAGCTTTACGCCATCCACCCCGCTGAGTGAGGGTAACCACAACCTGACGGCTTCGGTGATGGACAGCATCGGCCAGGTCAGCCCGACCACCGGCGACTTCGGTATCGTGATCGATACTCTGCCTCCGGCCCCGGCTACCGGTCTGGTGGTCACCGACGACTTTGGTGCCGTACAGGGCCCATTGACGGCGGGCGCTACGACCGACGACAACACGCCAACCTTCAGCGGCAAAGCGGAAGCGGGCAGCGTGGTCACCGTGCTGGACAAAGGCCAGGCGATCGGCAGCACCACGGCGGATGTGAACGGTAACTGGACATTGACGCCAAGCACCCCGCTGACCAACGGCGAGCACGATTTCACCACCACGGTGACCGATAAAGCGGGCAACACCAGTGCCGAAGGTGAGCATCTGGTGGTGAACGTGGACGTGGTACCGGGTCAGGTACAATTGACCGGGCTGGCAGATGACGTGGGCAGCGTGCAGGGCAATATCGTGCAGAACGGCGTGACGGACGATACCCGTCCGACGCTGAACGGCACGGCGAAAGCTGGCAGCGTGGTGACGGTGAGCGACGGCACCACAGTGCTGGGCAGCGTGACGGCGGACGGCAGCGGCAACTGGAGCTTTACGCCAACCACCGATCTGGGCCAGGGCGCACACAGCCTGAGCGCCAGCGCCAAGGATCCGGCGGGCAACGTCAGCACCAGCGGTAGCTGGGCGTTTACGGTCGACTCGGTGGCACCAACTGCACCGTTTATCGACGCGGCAGCGGACGACGTGGGCAGCGTGCAGCCACAGGCTATGACCAGCGGCAGTGCAACGGACGATCCGACGCCAACGTTGTCGGGCCGTGCGGAAGCCAACAGCATCGTGAAGATCTCCGATCAGAACGGGTTGCTGGGCTCGGCACAGACCGATGCCACGGGCAAGTGGAGCTTTACCCCGACCAGCAAGCTGGCGGAAGGCGAACACCGCTTTACGGTGACGGCAACGGATGCGGCGGGTAACGTCAGCGATCCGTCCAACACCTTTACCCTGACGCTGGACTTCAGCGCACCGGACGCAAGCCTTGTGGCGATCACCGGGGTGGATGATGCGGTTGGCGCCATCAAAGGCAATGTGGTAGCCGGTGGTTCGACCGACGATAACCGTCCGACCCTCAAGGGGACCGGGGCGGAAGCCGGTAACACCATTACGGTGTACAACGGCACTACCGTGATTGGTACGGCGACCGTGCAAGATGACGGTACCTGGTCACTGAAGCCGACCCTGCCACTGGCAGACGGTCTGGTGACCTTGACCGCGAAAGAAACCGACAGCGTGGGTAATACCACGGTGGCGTCACCGGAGTATGGCTTTACGGTCATCACCCAGGCCCCGGCGGCCCCGGTGATCGGCTCGGTGGAAGATAACGCTGAACCGCACACCGGCGCGTTGCAGAAGGGCGATGTCACCAATGACAACACCCCGACCCTGAAAGGGACGGCGTTGCCAGGCGGCACCGTGACCGTGTACGACGGCACCACCGCGATCGGTACCACCACCGTCGATACCAACGGTAACTGGAGCTTTACGCCATCCACCCCGCTGAGTGAGGGTAACCACAACCTGACGGCTTCGGTGATGGACAGCATCGGCCAGGTCAGCCCGACCACCGGCGACTTCGGTATCGTGGTTGACACCCTGCCTCCGGCCCCGGCCACCGGTCTGGTGGTCACCGACGACTTTGGTGCCGTACAGGGCCCATTGACGGCGGGCGCTACGACCGACGACAACACGCCAACCTTCAGCGGCAAAGCGGAAGCGGGCAGCGTGGTCACCGTGCTGGACAAAGGCCAGGCGATCGGCAGCACCACGGTGGATGTGAACGGTAACTGGACATTGACGCCAAGTACCCCGCTGACCAACGGCGAGCACGATTTCACCACCACGGTGACCGATAAAGCGGGCAACACCAGTGCCGAAGGTGAGCATCTGGTGGTGAACGTGGACGTGGTACCGGGTCAGGTGCAACTGGGCGGTCTGACGGACGACGTGGGCAGCAAGCAGGGCGCCATCGAGCAGAACGGCGTGACGGACGACACCCGTCCGACGCTGAACGGCACGGCGAAAGCTGGCAGCGTGGTGACGGTGAGCGACGGCACCACAGTGCTGGGCAGCGTGACGGCGGACGGCAGCGGCAACTGGAGCTTTACGCCAGCGGTCGATCTGGGTCAGGGCGCACACAGCCTGAGCGCCAGCGCCAAGGATCCGGCGGGCAACGTCAGCACCAGCGGCAAGTGGGCGTTTACGGTCGACTCGGTGGCACCGAACGCACCGTTTATCGACGCGGCAGCGGACGACGTGGGCAGCGTGCAGCCACAGGCTATGACCAGCGGCAGTGCAACGGACGATCCGACGCCAACGTTGTCGGGCCGTGCGGAAGCCAACAGCATCGTGAAGATCTCCGATCAGAACGGGTTGCTGGGCTCGGCACAGACCGATGCCACGGGCAAGTGGAGCTTTACCCCGACCAGCAAGCTGGCGGAAGGCGAGCACCGCTTTACGGTGACGGCCACGGACAAGGCAGGTAACGTCAGCGATCCGTCCAACACCTTTACTCTGACGCTGGACTTCAGCGCACCGGACGCAAGCAAAGTCGCGATCACCGGGGTGGATGATGCGGTTGGCGCCATCAAAGGCAATGTGGCCATTGGCGGTACGACCGACGACAACCAGCCGACCCTCAAGGGGACCGGGGCGGAAGCCGGTAACACCATTACGGTGTACAACGGCACTACCGTGATTGGTACGGCGACCGTGCAAGATGACGGCACCTGGTCACTGAAGCCGACCCTGCCACTGGCAGACGGTCTGTATGCCTTGACCGCGAAAGAAACCGACAGCGTGGGCAACACCACGGTGGCGTCACCGGAGTATGGCTTTACCGTTATCACCCAGGCCCCGGCGGCCCCGGTGATCGGCTCGGTGGAAGATAACGCTGAACCGCACACCGGCGCGTTGCAGAAGGGCGATGTCACCAATGACAACACCCCGACCCTGAAAGGGACGGCGTTGCCAGGCGGCACCGTGACCGTGTACGACGGCACCACCGCGATCGGCAGCACCACTGCTGATACCAACGGCGCGTGGAGCTTTACGCCATCCACCCCGCTGAGTGAGGGTAACCACAACCTGACGGCTTCGGTGATGGACAGCATCGGCCAGGTCAGCCCGACCACCGGCGACTTCGGTATCGTGGTTGACACCTTGCCACCGGCCCCGGCCACCGGTCTGGTGGTCACCGACGACTTTGGTGCCGTACAGGGCCCATTGACGGCGGGCGCTACGACCGACGACAACACGCCAACCTTCAGCGGCAAAGCGGAAGCGGGCAGCGTGGTCACCGTGCTGGACAAAGGCCAGGCGATCGGCAGCACCACGGCAGATGACAAGGGCAACTGGACATTGACGCCAAGTACCCCGCTGACCAACGGCGAGCACGATTTCACCACCACGGTGACCGATAAAGCGGGCAACACCAGTGCTGAAGGTGAGCATCTGGTGGTGAACGTGGACGTGGTACCGGGTCAGGTGCAACTGGGCGGTCTGGTCGACGACGTGGGCAGCAAGCAGGGCGCCATCGAGCAGAACGGCGTGACGGACGACACCCGTCCGACGCTGAACGGCACGGCGAAAGCTGGCAGCGTGGTGACGGTGAGCGACGGCAGTAATGTGCTGGGCAGCGTGACGGCGGACGGCAACGGCAACTGGAGCTTTACGCCAACCACCGATCTGGGCCAGGGCGCACACAGCCTGAGCGCCAGCGCCAAAGATCCGGCGGGCAACGTGAGTGAGAGCGGCAAGTGGGCGTTTACGGTCGACTCGGTGGCACCGACTGCACCGTTTATCGACGCGGCAGCGGACGACGTGGGCAGCGTGCAGCCACAGGCTATGACCAGCGGCAGTGCGACGGACGATCCGACGCCAACGTTGTCGGGCCGTGCGGAAGCCAACAGCATCGTGAAGATCTCCGATCAGAACGGGTTGCTGGGCTCGGCACAGACCGATGCCACGGGCAAGTGGAGCTTTACCCCGACCAGCAAGCTGGCGGAAGGCGAGCACCGCTTTACGGTGACGGCAACGGATGCGGCGGGTAACGTCAGCGATCCGTCCAACACCTTTACCCTGACGCTGGACTTCAGCGCACCGGATGCGAGCAAAGTCGCGATCACCGGGGTGGATGATGCGGTTGGCGCCATCAAAGGCAATGTGGCCATTGGCGGTACGACCGACGACAACCAGCCGACCCTCAAGGGGACCGGGGCGGAAGCCGGTAACACCATTACGGTGTACAACGGCACTACCGTGATTGGTACGGCGACCGTGCAAGATGACGGCACCTGGTCACTGAAGCCGACCCTGCCATTGGCAGACGGTCTGGTGACCTTGACCGCGAAAGAAACCGACAGCGTGGGTAATACCACGGTGGCGTCACCGGAGTATGGCTTTACGGTCATCACCCAGGCCCCGGCGGCTCCAGTGATCGGCTCGGTGGAAGATAACGCTGAACCGCACACCGGCGCGTTGCAGAAGGGCGATGTCACCAATGACAACACCCCGACCCTGAAAGGGACGGCGTTGCCAGGCGGGATCGTGACCGTGTACGACGGCACCACCGCGATCGGCAGCACCACCGCCGATAACAACGGCGCATGGAGCTTTACGCCATCCACCCCGCTGAGTGAGGGTAACCACAACCTGACGGCTTCGGTGATGGACAGCATCGGCCAGGTCAGCCCGACCACCGGCGACTTCGGTATCGTGGTTGACACCCTGCCACCGGCCCCGGCTACCGGTCTGGTGGTCACTGACGATGTGGGCAGTGTGCAGGGCCCATTGACGGCGGGTGGCATTACCGACGACAACACGCCAACCTTCAGCGGCAAAGCGGAAGCGGGCAGTGTGGTCACCGTGCTGGACAAAGGCCAGGCGATCGGCAGCACCACGGCGGATGTGAACGGTAACTGGACATTGACGCCAAGCACCCCGCTGACCAACGGCGAGCACGATTTCACCACCACGGTGACCGATAAAGCGGGCAACACCAGTGCCGAAGGTGAGCATCTGGTGGTGAATGTGGATGTGGTACCGGGTCAGGTACAATTGACCGGGCTGGCAGATGACGTGGGCAGCGTGCAGGGCAATATCGTGCAGAACGGCGTGACGGACGACACCCGTCCGACGCTGAACGGCACGGCGAAAGCTGGCAGCGTGGTGACGGTGAGCGACGGCAGTAATGTGCTGGGCAGCGTGACGGCGGACGGCAACGGCAACTGGAGCTTTACGCCAACCACCGATCTGGGCCAGGGGGCACACAGCCTGAGCGCCAGCGCCAAAGATCCGGCGGGCAACGTGAGTGAGAGCGGCAAGTGGGCGTTTACGGTCGACTCGGTGGCACCGACTGCACCGTTTATCGACGCGGCAGCGGACGACGTGGGCAGCGTGCAGCCACAGGCTATGACCAGCGGCAGTGCAACGGACGATCCGACGCCAACGTTGTCGGGCCGTGCGGAAGCCAACAGCATCGTGAAGATCGCCGATCAGAACGGGTTGCTGGGCTCGGCACAGACCGATGCCACGGGCAAGTGGAGCTTTACCCCGACCAGCAAGCTGGCGGAAGGCGAGCACCGCTTTACGGTGACGGCAACGGATGCGGCGGGTAACGTCAGCGATCCGTCCAACACCTTTACCCTGACGCTGGACTTCAGCGCACCGGACGCGAGCAAAGTCGCGATCACCGGGGTGGATGATGCGGTTGGCGCCATCAAAGGCAATGTGGCCATTGGCGGTACGACCGACGACAACCAGCCGACCCTCAAGGGGACCGGGGCGGAAGCCGGTAACACCATTACGGTGTACAACGGCACTACCGTGATTGGTACGGCGACCGTGCAAGATGACGGCACCTGGTCACTGAAGCCGACCCTGCCACTGGCAGACGGCCTGTATGCCTTGACCGCGAAAGAAACCGACAGCGTGGGTAATACCACGGTGGCGTCACCGGAGTATGGCTTTACGGTCATCACCCAGGCCCCGGCGGCTCCAGTGATCGGCTCGGTGGAAGATAACGCTGAACCGCACACCGGCGCGTTGCAGAAGGGCGATGTCACCAATGACAACACCCCGACCCTGAAAGGGACGGCGTTGCCAGGCGGGATCGTGACCGTGTACGACGGCGCCACCGCGATCGGCAGCACCACCGCTGATAACAACGGCGCATGGAGCTTTACGCCATCCACCCCGTTGAGTGAGGGTAACCATAACCTGACGGCTTCGGTGATGGACAGCATCGGCCAGGTCAGCCCGACCACCGGCGACTTCGGTATCGTGGTTGACACCTTGCCACCGGCCCCGGCCACCGGTCTGGTGGTCACCGACGACTTTGGTGCCGTACAGGGCCCATTGACGGCGGGCGCTACGACCGACGACAACACGCCAACCTTCAGCGGCAAAGCGGAAGCGGGCAGCGTGGTCACCGTGCTGGACAAAGGCCAGGCGATCGGCAGCACCACGGCGGATGTGAACGGTAACTGGACATTGACGCCAAGCACCCCGCTGACCAACGGTGAGCACGATTTCACCACCACGGTGACCGATAAAGCGGGCAACACCAGTGCCGAAGGTGAGCATCTGGTGGTGAACGTGGACGTGGTACCGGGTCAGGTGCAACTGGGCGGTCTGACGGACGACGTGGGCAGCAAGCAGGGTACCATCGAGCAGAACGGCGTGACGGACGACACCCGTCCGACGCTGAACGGCACGGCGAAAGCTGGCAGCGTGGTGACGGTGAGCGACGGCACCACAGTGCTGGGCAGCGTGACGGCGGACGGCAGCGGCAACTGGAGCTTTACGCCAGCGGTCGATCTGGGTCAGGGCGCACACAGCCTGAGCGCCAGCGCCAAGGATCCGGCGGGCAACGTCAGCACCAGCAGCAACTGGGCGTTTACGGTCGACTCGGTGGCACCGACTGCACCGTTTATCGACGCGGCAGCGGACGATGTGGGCAGCGTGCAGCCACAGAATATGACCAGCGGCAGTGCGACGGACGATCCGACGCCAACGTTGTCGGGCCGTGCGGAAGCCAACAGCATCGTGAAGATCTCCGATCAGAACGGGTTGCTGGGCTCGGTACAGACCGATGCCACGGGCAAGTGGAGCTTTACCCCGACCAGCAAGCTGGCGGAAGGCGAGCACCGCTTTACGGTGACGGCGACGGATGCGGCGGGTAACGTCAGCGATCCGTCCAACACCTTTACCCTGACGTTGGACTTCACACCACCGGATGTCAGTAAAATTGCCATCACAGGTGTGACGGATAATGTGGGTAGTGTGACTGGGCCGGTTAACCAGGGCGGTATTCTGGACGATCGTAAGCCTGTCATTAAAGGAACCGGGGCAGAAACTGGGGATACCATTACGGTTTCCACTACAGATGCTGATGGCAACACCAAGGTGCTTGGCACCACAACGGTGGGTAGTGATGGCACATGGGAACTGACGCCAACCGGGTCACTGTACGATGGCGTGAACAAACTGACCGTAGCAGAAACCGATAAAGTGGGTAATACCACCAAGCCTGGTAGCAGCTACGATGTCACCATGTCGTTGACGCCGGGTGCACCGACTATCGGCAGCATTGTCGATGACAGCGGAGCAACTCAGGTCACTCTGACAGACGGTGCCTTGACCAAGGACAATACGCCAACGCTGAGCGGGACTTCACCGGTTGCGGAAGGCGACACCGTAACCATTTACAACGGTAATACCGTGGTAGGTACGACTACGGCTGGCCCTGGTGGCAGTTGGAGCTTTACGCCAACCACTAAACTGCCGGATGGTGTTTACAACTTCAGCGTGACGGGAACCAACAGTGCTGGTCAAGAGAGTGCGCACAGTGGCTCTCAGGCGATCACCATCGACGCAACGCCACCGAATCCGGTATCCGGTCTGACCGTCAGCGATGACGAAGGGTCTGTACAGGGGCCATTGGCCAACGGTGCCGTGAGTGATGACAACACGCCAACCTTTAAAGGCAATGCGGAAACTGGCAGCACGGTTACCATTTACGCTAACAATGAAGCAATTGGCAGCGTGACGGTCACCAGCCCAGACGGCAGTTGGGTCTATACGCCGACGGCAGCGTTGCCGGATGGTAATTATCAGTTCGCCACTGAAGTGACGGATAAAGCAGGCAACAGCAGCGGCAAAGTTGATGGCATTGCTATCACTGTCGATACGGTGCCAGGCGATCTAAAACTGCAGCAGGTGATCGATAACGTTGAACCTGATAGTGGTACACGTCTGTTGAACAATGGCGATGTGACTAACGACAGCACACCAACGTTTGCGGGTACCGCGACTGCGGGCAGCATTGTTACCATCAAAGATGGTGCCAGTACGGTTCTGGGCAGCGTGAAGGTTGAGGCATCAGGTAACTGGAGCTTCGAGCCGCAGACGGCGTTGAGCGAAGGTGTCCATAACTTTGTGATCAGTGGTACTGATGCTTCAGGTAATCCGTTAACGCCTGTTAACTTCAGCCTGACCATTGATACTGTGGCACCTCTGGCACCGAATATTACTGACGTTGTGGACAATACAATGCCAGTACTCGGTACCGTGACCAGCGGTCATGCGACTAACGACACGACGCCTGAAATCAAAGGTACGGCTGAAGCCAACAGCACCGTTCAGATTTACAATCAGATCGATGCGTCAAACCGTGTTCTGTTGGGGACGGCGCTGGCTGACAACAATGGCCAGTGGGTGTTGGTACTGACCGATGACAAGGCGTTAACCGACGGCAGCTACACGCTGGTTGCGGTTGCTACCGATAAGGCGGGTAACGCGGGGGCGGTCAGTGCACCATGGACCATCATTGTTGACACGGCGATCTCGGATGCGACTATCGCGATCACGTCGATCAGTGATGACCTAGGGGTCAGCGATACTGACTTTAACACCAGCGATAACACGCTGTTGATTAACGGTACGCTGAACAAGGCGCTTCAGGCCGATGAGTGGGTCGAAGTCAGTGTGGATGGTGGCAAGACCTGGACCAAAGCGGCCAGCACCACGGCCAGCAACTGGACGGTGGACCTGCAAAGCCAGCCGCTGAGCTCGGGTAACTACACTATCAACGCACGGGTGGTTGATCAGGCAGGCAATATCGGCAGCACCGATACGCATGCACTGACCATCGCGACCGGTGGGCCGAACCTGAATGGCCTCACCACCACCACGAGTATCACTACTGATACCAGCAATGGTCTGGTGAGCGGCGATCTGTTCAGCCACAGTGCAACGCAAACCAACGGCGATATGGTCACCCGTGACCGTACCGTAACGGTGAACGGCAACCTGAGTGCTGCATTGCAGGCCAACCAGTATCTGCAGATTTCGCTGGATAATGGCAAAACCTGGAAAACGCTGCTGTCACAGAGCGGAAGCGAGTGGCATTACACACTGGATGCGGCTACGCAGAGCACCACGGTGGATTACCAACTGCGGGTGATTGATTCTGCCGGTAACGTTGGCACCAACACCAACTTTGCCAGCAATTACCAGGTGGTGATCGATCTGGAAGCGCCGAACAGCATTCTCGGTGCACCAAATGTGCCGCAGATTGTGGATAACACCACTACGTTCGTCTTCAACAGCAGCACTTATGGCAAGGTTGAAGCCGGGGCGATTGTATCGCTGGTCAGCGACGTGAACCGTAACGGGACCTACCAAGAAGGTCTGGATCAGGTTCTCGGGTTTGCTAAAGTTGCCGCGGATGGTACCTGGACATTGAGCACCACACTGCCATCTGGCGCGCATAACATCGCGTTTATGGTGTGGGATGAGGCGGGTAACCGTTCAGCCATGAGCTCGTCAACCAGCATCGGGGTGACCGAGGGTGGCGGCAGTACGCTGATTGAGCAGAAGTGGGGCGGCACGACCGATGCTGATGGTTGGGGCCTGAACGCCGCAGCGGTGACGATTGGCAGTGACGGTTTGTGGTCGTTCTTCCAGAGCGTGCGTGGAACTTCAGGAGCCACGGCGGCCAACGCCGGTCGTGTGTACAACATGACGTCGCAGGAGGATTACCTCTCGAAGTATCTGGCGGAGCCAACTGTTGCCAACGGGGCCGGCTATAACGTGAGTGAGGGGAGCTATGGTCGCTTTATCAACTCGGCCACTTTTGCGGATATCAACCGCGATGGCTTGACCGATGTGATGTCGCAGGTCAGTTCATACGGCAATGGTGGATATACTGCTTACTGGATGCAGAATGCTGACGGCAGCTACGCGCCGAAGGCGCTTTATCAGGGTACGTTGAATCACCTGGGAGGCGCGATTGCCTATGACCGTCAGGGTGATGGTTACCTGGACTTCGTGCTGGCTGACTCAGAAGCGGACTCCATTTCGTTCATCAAGAACGTCAATGGGACGCTGACCTACGAGCAGGCTAGCGGTTTTGCTGCCGGACACCCTGGAGGGGCCATTCCGGCCGGGCTGAGCGTGTTGCACGAAGTGGGGGCGGTCGATATCGACAACAACGGCACGGTGGATATCACCGCGCACATTGACTACAACGGCACGACCGCAATAGGCAATACTTCTCGTGGACTGGGGATCCTGTATAACCAGACCAACGGCACCACCTCGACCAATTTTGGCCAGGTGGGGTATTACGCCAACGTGTTCCGTGATGACGGCCATGTTGACTACGGTAATATGTCGATCTCGATGACCTATGCCGACTATAACGGTGATGGCTGGCTGGATCTGTTCCTGAGCCGTGGTTCGAAGGCGGGGGCGAACAGTGACGAAAGCCGTATCTACCTGAACGACGGTACCGGCAAGCTGATGGCTACCGATGCGCAGGCGCTGTGGTTTGGTGACAAGCTGGATGGCGGCACCTCGCTGGCGGTGGACTGGAACCACGATGGCAAGATGGACATCATCGAAGTTCCACGCTCTGGCGTGACCGGCAGCCCGGTGTTGTATCAGAACCAGGGTAACAACGTGTGGGGGACCAATGCGGTCAGCCTGACCAGCGGGACCTACAACAACCTGACGGGTGCGGTAGCGCTGGATTATGACTGGGATGGCTCGATGGACCTGGTGTTGTACCGTTCCGGCGCTGACGCCGCAGTGGTATCGGGTGATGCGGCTGCACCAACGCTGCTGGTGAAAAACACCAACATCGCGGCGGACGGGACCAGCCTGCAGATCCGTATTGTTGACGGCAACGGCATCAATACCTTCTACAGCAACACCGTCAAGCTGTATGACTCGCACGGTAACCTGGTGGCGACGCAGCTGATTAACCCGCAGGCGTCCGGCTCCAGCAACAGCATGGGCCTGGTGAGCTTCTTCGGGTTGAACCCGGACGAAGTGTACTCGGTACAGCTGCTGCGCATCACCAACGGCACGGCTAACCACGTGGGGGCAGTTGCCGGTGAGCAGGGGGGCAACATCAACACCACGGTGAATGAAAGCTGGGGTGGGTTGACTACCGGTAAGGCGCATGATGCTTATGTGCTGACGGCGGAAAACACCAACGATGCCAACAATACCACCGGGCCGAGTGGCATTACCGGCACCGGGTATAACGACACCTTCTTCAGTTCGGCGGGTGACGATACCTACACCGGGGGTGGCGGTTGGAACCAGGTGGTGAGCGGCCAGTCGGTCTGGAGTGCTACGGCAGGGATGGACATCGTCGATTACAGCCGTTCATCAAGCGCGATCACTGCCAACCTGATGATGAAGACCGCAACGGGTCAGGGCAACGACACGTTGAACAGTATCGAAGGCTTGATCGGTAGCAACCAGGGCGACAGCTTTACCGACAACTCGGCGAACAACCTGTTTGAAGGCCGGGGTGGCAACGATACGTTCTACCTGACTAACGGCGGTAACGACACCCTGATGTATAAGGTGTTGGCAGGTCTGGATAATGACGGGACGGGCGGTAACGGTCACGACACAGTCCATGGCTTCAAGGTTGGCGACGTAGTGAGTAACGGTGACGCGGATCTGATCGATCTGAGCGATCTGCTGGATTACAACGGCCCGATCTCCTTCTTCCAGGATGATGGCAAGATGGAGTTGGACTACTCTTCCCAGGGTATTCTCAAATATCTGAAGGTAGAGACTTCTGGTAACGATACGGTGATCAGCATCGACCGTGATGGTCAGGGCGGGCAGCATAGCTTCACCAGCGTAGTGACGTTGGCGAATGTGCATACCGATCTGGAAACGTTATTGCAGAATAACCAAATCATTGTTTAACCGGTAACGGAACCCGCAGTGTAAAAACTGCGGGTTCTATTTTGTTGTTATTTAATTATCTGGTAAACATTTTTGGATATATCACATCTTAGGTGTGATAACGGATCCCGGAAAGTTGTCGCCGTTTATGGATGAATATATCAGGTGAGCCTGGAGCATATAATGAAAGCTGTTCGTAATGGATTTAAATACGTCAATATTGCAGTATTAACTTTAGCTGCGGGATTGTGTTGTTTTACCGCATCTGCTGAGTTGGTATACAACAATCAATCTTCTGCTGATACCACAAATGCTTATCGTCCTGTGGCGAAAGTCGTACCGGAGCTGGCTCAGGTCGTCTTTTATTATCCACAAGGTAATCTTCCAGCAACTATCAATGTGGATCGCGAACTGCAATCAGCATTGCTGCCTGGCGAATTTACCGTGTTTTGTGTGGCGCCGGGTGGGCATGCGATTGAGTCCTACTTCCAGGATCAGCCGTTGTATCAAGGGAAACAGAATCCAGCACATCATCTTAGTGTTAAGGGTTCAGAGACCTATTTCTTGCAAGTAAATCCAGGGGCAAATGGCGGTACGGCGGCCTTGGTTGAAAGGGCGACAGCAGAGGCTGACTTGCAGTCTATGCGTAAGCAAACGCGTATCATCAGCCGTGCTTCACAGGTCAAACCTTGCGAGTATGTCAACGGTGGCGGCGCAGTGCTGATTCAGGAAGGCGTACAGTTCCGTTTTGGCAAGAGCGACTACGGTTCTATTTTGCCGTCCTCAGTGGCTAAATTGGATAACGTAATTGCGTTTCTCAAGCAGGGAAATAGCGCCGCTGACATTCAACTGGTAGGTTACACCGATGCCATCGGTAACCCAGCGTCAAACCAGCGCTTGTCACAGGCCAGAGCCAATACGATCCGCGAGGCATTGATCAATGCTGGCATCAGCGAGAGCCTGATCACTAACGTCAGCGGTATGGGCGTAGCTCAAAGCGCTGAAGGTTGTGTTGCCAGTGCGAATCATCAGGGGGCTGGTTGCAATATCAATAGCCGTCGTGTGGATATTATTGTCAGATAATAGTCCAGTTCTGACTTAGCATTGTTAAACAAAGGGCTACAATAGAAATAGAGTAGCCCTTCTATTTTTGACATTATTGGTGGAGGTGGTATAGAGAGGTTTGATTTTTAGCGTTACCCTCAGAATTCCTTGCTGTTCTATTTTTTTTGGCTGTTAAAAAATACACTTAAATATCCCCGTCCAATAATTTAATCAATTTGACTTTTTGTTTCCTTTGGTTACACAAAAAGGGTTTTCTAGGCATTTTCTTATTTTCTTGGGCTGTATTTTAAGTAGACACTTATGTTCTTTCTTGCAGTGGTCAATATATTCTCTGTGTTAAGATATATCTAATGTTTAGCTTGGATGCTAAATCACAGTCTTTAAGTAAAACCAGGGAAAGATTATGAGTGAACAATTGTCGGTGTCTTCAGAGTTACCGGAGATTCCTGAGGCTCCGGCGATTCAGTCGCGAGAGTTTGACTATATAGAAGACCATGGCAAAGATTCATTGCTGTGGGCCGTTGAATGGTTGTGTCAACACTACAACAAGCTGGCCAGTAAAGAAGTGCTGTATGCCGGGTTACCCCGTGGCGACAAGTTAGAGCCTGAACTGGCGCTGCGCATGCTGGACCAGATCGGTATCGCTGCCGGTTGGATCAAACGCGATCTGGCCAATATCTCCTCTTATCTCTTCCCATTAGTGGTTGCTCGCGCCGACGGGACTTACTGCATTGTCGCCGCGCGAACCGGTAAACGAGGCCACTACGGCTATCAGGTGGTGGTACCTGAAAGTGGCGGTATCATCAGCATTCCGCAGGCGGAGTTGTCAACCACGGGCTATGTCATGGTGGCAAGCCCCAAGCCTAAACTGGATACGCGTCTGGATGATGACATTCTGCCGCAGGCTAATCGTGAAGGTCACTGGCTGTTCTCTACGCTGTGGCGCTATCGGCACTATTTTTACAGTGCGGCCACGGCGGCACTGCTGGCCAACATCCTGACGCTGGCCAGCACCTTTTTCACCATGAACGTCTACGATCGCGTCATCCCGACCCAGGCTTACGTCACCTTGTGGTCATTGGCGATTGGGGTGCTGATTGCCATTGTGTTCGAGTTCACTTCCCGCCAGGTTCGTACCTATCTGATTGATGTGGCGGGTAAAAAGGCTGACCTGATTGTCGGGGCAAAACTGTTCCGTCAGGTGATGGCGATGCGCATGGAAAGCAAGCCGCAATCGACGGGAACCTTCGCCAACCAACTGCGTGATTTCGAGGCCGTGCGTGATTTTGCCACCTCGGCCACGCTGTCGACGCTGTCAGATCTGCCGTTCTGTATCTTGTTCATGTTCGTTATCTACATGATCGGTGGGCAACTGGCGATAGTGCCGCTGGCGGCGGTGCCGATTATCTTGCTGGTCAGCGTCATCATCCAATGGCCGCTCAGCCGTTATATGGGTGAAAACATCCGTGAAATCTCGCAGAAACAGGGGATGTTGATCGAGTCCATTGAAGGGATGGAGGCGCTGAAGGCGGCTCAGGGGGAAGGCGTGATGCAAAAACGCTGGGACGATATCAGCGCGCTGGCGGCCGCTTCCTCGATGAAAACCCGTTACCTTTCGGCGCTGACGTCGAACTTTGTCACCTTTATGCAACAGGTGTGCACCGTGGTGATCGTGGTGTTTGGTGTCTATCTGATCCATGCGGGTGAGCTTACCATGGGGTCGATGATCGGGGTGGTTATCCTGTCCGGTCGTTCACTGGCGCCACTGGCGGCGGTGGTTGGGCTGGCATTACGCTATCAACATGCCAAAACGGCGTTGAAGTCACTGAATCAGCTGATGGATCTGCCGACAGAACGCGATCCGGCGATCAACTACCTGCCGACCCCGAAATTTGACGGCAACCTGCGCTTGAAGAAGGTGGCGTTTGCTTACGCGGTGCCCGGCATGATGGTGCCGCCGTCGATCCTGGATAATATCAATATCACCATCAAGGCCGGTGAGCGTGTAGCGATTATCGGCAGCATCGGCAGCGGCAAGTCAACGCTGTTGCGGGTGATGGCGCGGATTTATCAGCAACGCAGCGGCCAGATCTCGATTGACGGTGTGGATGCAACCCAGGTCGATCCGGCGGACTGGCGCGCGGCGGTCGGGTATGTCGGGCAGGATTGCCGGTTGTTCAGCGGCACCTTGCGCTTCAACGTGACGATCGGCAAGCCGAGCGCCAGCACGGAAGAGTTCCTGCGTGTCGCCCAGATGACCGGGTTGGATCGTATCGCGGCCAAACATCCGCTGGGCTATGACATGCCGGTTGGGGAAATGGGTAACGCGCTGTCCGGTGGGCAGAAACAGCTGGTTGCCCTGGCACGTTGTCTGCTGTTGCGGCCGAAAGTGCTGTTGATGGACGAACCGACCAGCTCCATGGATGCGATGACGGAAACCCTGTTTATTCGCCAGCTGCAAAAAGCCATTGAAGGGCAAACGCTGGTGATTGTGACGCACCGGATGTCCGTGCTGAATATTTTTGACCGTCTGATTGTCCTGGATGACGGGCACGTCATGGCCGACGGCCCGAAAGATCAGGTCATTGCCATGCTGAGTGCCAACGGCCAGAAGAATGGCGCGAAAGTGACCCAACTGAATCAGCCACATTAATCGCAAGCAGGCGGCAACAATCAGCAATACCCCCTCTGTTTCAGGATGCAGGTAGCTCCGGCTGTTGCATCCTGGAAAGTGCTGGGTATCTGCCAACAAGGAACAATCGATGAGCAAGGATGACGTGATATTAGCCATCTCTGATGATGCTGACAGCAGCAGTAAAAAGAGTTTGAGAATAAAAGAGACCGAGGCAAAGACAATTACAGTGAATGCGGCAGACAGAATTGAACCCCAGAAAAAAAATAAGCATAAAAAAGATAATCAGCCCAGCGGAAAAATAGAATCTGAAGACCTGCGGTTTATGAACGATCTGCAGGCTGCGTTAATTTCACAAAAAACGCCGTTCAGTATGATCATGCTGTACACCATTGCGTTGGTGGTGGTGGTGGCCCTGGTGTGGGCGCATATTGCCCGGGTGGAGGAGATTACCCGTGGCGACGGGAAGATTATTCCCGCCAGCCGTGAACAGGTTATTCAGAGCCTGGAAGGCGGTATTCTCGAAGAGCTGAACGTGCGCGAAGGGGATATTGTCGAGAAGGGGCAGGTGCTGCTGAAGATGGATCCGACGCGTGCCGGCTCCAGCTACGGCGAATCTTTGTCGAAAGTCCTGGGGCTCAAGGCGTCTATCGCACGCCTGCGGGCACAATCTTACAATACGCCGCTGGTGTTTCCGCCCGAGGTGCTGGCGGTGCCCAGTATCGTGAATGACGAAACCCAGGCTTACAGCGCCCAACTGAGAACCCTGAATGAGAGTGTGGATGCGCTGAAGAAAAGCCTGTCGCTGGCGGAAAACGAGGTACAGCTTTCTGCGCCCCTGGCCAAAAAAGGTCTGGTGTCGGAGGTGGAAATCCTGCGCCTGCGCAGGCAGGCGAATGAGTTCCAGTTGCAGATTGCCGAACGCACCAACCGTTTTCGCTCGGATGCCAACAGTGAACTGAACAAGCTGGAGTCAGAGCTCGCTCAGGCCGAGGAAATCCTGCGTGGTCGCGAAGACGTGATGCAGCGCACCACGATTGTTGCCCCGGTGCGCGGCACGGTCAACAACATCCGCACCACCACCCGGGGCGGGGTGATCCAGCAGGGGGCGGAAATCATGACGATTATTCCGCTGGAAGATAACCTGCTGGTCGAAGCCCAGGTTAAACCGGCCGACGTGGCCTTTATTCACCCGGGTTTGCCTGCCACGGTCAAAATCACCGCGTACGACTATGCCATTTACGGTGGGTTGAGCGGCGTGGTGGAGCATATCAGTTCCGACACGTTGGTGGATGAAGAGAAAGCCCGTTCTGGCCGCGGGGATTCAACCTATTACCGCGTGTATGTGCGGACTAACCAGGCCGCCTTGCATGTTAAAAACAAAACGTTCCCGATCATTCCCGGCATGATCGCCAACGTTGAAATTCGTACCGGCGAGAAAACGATCCTATCCTATATTCTAAAACCTGTATTAAAAGCCCGTGAAGCGTTCAGGGAGAGATGATCTGATGGTACGCAAGCACAATGAATTCCGCCGGTTAAATGTGGCAATGGCAATCGCGATCTGCCTGCCGTTCTCCCCCCTGATGGCCGCACAGTCAAGAAGTGCGCAGGATATCAACGGATTACCGCCGATGCTGACGGAGGAGGAGTACATGACACTGTTCCATTCTGACCCGTCATCGGCTGGCGAGGCCGGCTCAAAAGAAGCTCCTGATTTTCTTCAGGAGTTAGCGGCTATAGGGGAGCCAAAAGCACCGGTACCCCGTCAGAGCCCGGCGGCCCCTGCGCCGGAAGTGAAGACAGAAGCCGCCCCCGTGTTCAGCAACAACGTGGCGGTGAATAACGTGCAACCGACGGTGACTGCCCGGCAGAATGAAGTGGTTCAGCCGGTTCAGCCGGTTCAGCCGGTTCAGCCGGTTCAGCCGGTTCAGCCGGGCCAAGGCGTCAGCGTGTCAGAGCCGACAAGCCAGCCAGCGATGCCCGTCACGGCCAACGCCCCCCGCTCTTCAGGGCTGATTACACGTATTGAGCCGCCAGCGCCGATTAAAACCACAGAAGCGCCAGTAGTCACCCACACTGGGCGCTTGAGCCAGCCCGTGCAATCAGGCAGCAGCACGCCTGCGGCGCCGGTGGTTGCTGGCAATCAGCCCGCTTTGGTTAACCGCACAGAGCTGCGCACCAAAGCCGATATTGCCACGGAGGCTCCTGCGGCAGGCAACCGGGCGGTGCTGAAAAACAGTAGCGATAACCTCCCTGCGGTTCAGCAGCAGTATCAACCGGATCCGGCGTATGACAAGGTGCGTTGGAACGGCGAGGTTGATGGAGAAAGCGGCAAACGCAGCTTCGAGAGTATGTCTGACGAGGCTTACAGCGGAAAAAGCACTAATCCGTCACGGGCGTTTATGCGCAAAATGGTGTCGATGGCATTGGCGCACAGCCCGGAGATCCGCTCTTCAGAGGCCGACGTTCTGGCTGCGGGTTATTACGTTGATCAGACCAAAGGGCAGCGCTGGCCACAGGTGCAGGTTGGGGTCTCCACGCCGTTAGGCACCCAGGGAGGCAATGCCGATCTGCAACGTAATAACGCTCAGGCCAGTGATACCAGTGGGTCGGTATCTATCACCACGCCAATCTATGATTGGGGCAAGATCAGCAATCAGGTGGACAGCGCTGAAGCTGGCGTCACCGCGGCGGTGAATGCGGAGAGTTACACCAAAGAGCAGTTGGCCTACAGTACCGTGTCAGAGCTGATGAACCTGGGGCGCTATCAGGAAAGCCGCCAGGTGGCGCAGGCCTATGTTGCGCGTATGAAGGAACTGACCGACATGCTGTCGCAGATCGCGGCGGCGGACGGGGGGCGAGCCAGTGAGTTTACCCAGGCGAAGGCGAAGCTGCTTTCAGCCCGCGCCAACCTGGATGATATTGAACACCAGGTGAGTACCAGCCGTATCAGATTGGTGCGTCTGTTGGGCGTCGAGCCGAATTTACCGGAGACGGTGTCCTGGCGAGATTCGGTGATGCCGGCGTCAGTGGCGATCGCTTCGTTGACCAAGAACCCGAACCTGCTGAAATTACAGGCGCAGGCCAAGGCCGCGGAGTATGAAGCCGAGAGCATCAAGTCGTCGGGGTTACCGCAGTTGAACTGGGTGGTATCCAAGAACACGGCTAAAGATATCAATGGTGATGAAACCGGTTGGTATACCGGGCTGAATGTGCAATGGAATGCGTTCAGCGGGGGTTCGCAGACGGCGGCGCAGATGGCGGCGCGCGCTAAAGCCAACGGTGCCCAGCAACAATATGAAGTGGCCTATCGCGATTTGGAATATCAGATCAATAATCTGGTACAGACGCGAGATTCTTCGTTTATGCGCGCGGATGATTTTGATCGGTTGTCAGCAGAAACCGATCGTGTGAGGCAGATGTTTTATGATCAGTGGTACAACCTGGGTACACGCACGCTGCTGGATGTGCTGACGGCGGAAAACGACCACTTTAACAATCAATTGTCTGCAATCAATAATCGTTATGATGGCTATATCTCGAATATTAACGTGATTGCCAGTGCGGCGATGTTGTTGAGCTGGATCGATAAATAACGTAAGACCTTAAAGGTTAAGAGCCTACTGAGGTAGGTTTTTAACCTAAATGGGATAAAGCTAAACGGCTTCTCCTATAAATTCAAGGTGACGAAGTTAGCGCTGTTTGTATGCCATTGAGGTACAGAGGTAAATATGTGATGAATATATTTTATTCGTCCATGAATACTTTTTCTTTGAAAATGAATTTTTTTGATGATCTCTGATGAATTTACCCTCAAAAATTAGTCCAAGATATTATAAGAGAGGATTATATGTATTCCGTATTGGTTATCGATGAATCCCCCACAATATTGGTTGCCATCAAATCACTCTTGATGCAGTCAGATTCATTTAAGAGAGTCTTTATCGCTGCCAGTAGCAAACAAAGTTTGAATATTGTGAGTGCGAATCACATTGATTTGATTATTACGGATGTAGAACTGCAAGGTGATGACTGTTTTTTATTATTGAAAAAAATAAAAAGAGAGTTTCCGAAGATCAAATCCCTTTTTTTTTCTTCTAAAAATGAATCTATCTATTCGCTACGGGCGCTTGAGGCCAAGGCCAATGGATTCATCAGTAAAGGGAAGGATGTTGAAGAGATACTCTTTGCCGTACAACACGTCTTGAAAGGATACCTTTTTTTTTCCGCAGAGGTACTCAGTAACGTGTCGGATATGGCCGCCTTGAGTAAAAGTACCCAGCCTAAACGCTCGTTGACCGCACGAGAGATTAGTGTACTGAGATATCTGGTAAAGGGGTTTAAAAATAAGGAGATAGCGGAGAGTCTTTTTATCAGTGAAAAAACGGTGAGTACTTATAAAACCCGAATTATGGCAAAGCTTGGTGTGAAGTCTGTCATCGAAATGGCAAACTATGTGGAACGAAATGACCTGCTGTAAATAATGAACTAGGCTTTGTGCTGAGTTAATGTTTTGATTGGATTTATTAGCATATCTATATTTTAATGTGCTTATTTTTACGCTTGAAAATTGTGGGTTTTCCTACAATACTTTTCATGCTTTCTTATGTTATCTGCGGTTGCTATTAACTAATATATGTAGGATAACCGATAAAATTATCAACGGAATTGATATGAAAACGACATCGAATGGAGCAGTTAACGTCTTGATTGTAACTCAATGCGCATTCACCCGTCTTGCGCTGAATGCGGTACTGGCAGATATGCATCTATCGTCTGGAAAAAAAATCAATGTAGCCCCTGGTGATTTTTTTGAGCAAAATAATCTTGCGATGGATTTTATTATCTGTGCTGACGATCTCTTTAATGGGATTAGCTTGCAAAGTATTTTGAAAATTAAAGCAGCATTACGCTGCGCCAACTTTTCAAGCAAAATGATTTTTTTAGCCTCTAAACCTCATTTTGCTCTCGGCTACTTTATCTCAGGCTTGTGTAGAAAAGAGGGGCACTGTGCTTCGATCGATAAAACGGTAGTGAGCCTTGCGTTGGATTTAAGACGTATTCTTAGTTTCAAGGATATTTTTGGTGAACTACCGTCATGCACATTGATTCTGACGCCTAGAGAAAGGGATATTATTATCGGGCTGATTAAACAGCGGAAACCGGCTTATTTATCCAAAAAATACGCCGTTAATCAGAAAACAATCAGCGCTCACAAAGTGAATGCGCTGCGTAAGCTGAATGTCGATCACCTGAACAGTATCGTCAGTTTGAACGCGCTGACGTGAAAAATGCCGTGGCTGGTTGTTTGAGCTTGCCCCTTCACCATCAGGGAAGGAGCACCGTCATCTATACCCTTCATACTTCAAGTTGCTTGGGTGTTGGCTGCGCTCTGTCGCCTACAAGCAACTCGAATTATTTTGGGTATATTCCTCGTTATTGTTTTATCCAGCCTGGCCAATCAGAAGCGGGTATTCACACTCATAAAATAGGTACGGCCTGGCTCGTTATAGGTGGCTGCGCCTGCGCCATACATATAGGCTCCGGTGACGCTATTCCCGGTGGTCTGCGCATTACCGGCCCGGAACTGGCGTTTATCCAGTAGGTTATCGATACCCGTAGTGACGCTGATATTTTTGGTAAACGCATAGGTGCCGCTTAGGCCAAAGAGGGCGTAAGGGCTGACTTCGCGCTTCTCACTGCCGCTAACCGTTTCACCTTTATAGTTGTATTTTTTCGGCTTCTGACGGCCATACCAGGTCATGGTGGTCTGCATCGACAGATCCTGCGTGGCTTGCCAGCTCAGCGTCGAGTTGATGGTGAACTCAGGAATAATCGACAGGGTATCCCCGGTAGTTTCATTCTTGTTCTCAATCATATAGGTCGCATTATTATTCCAGGCCACGGTGTCGCTGACGGGCACATTCAGCGTTCCTTCCAGACCTTGGATCACCGCTTTTGGCACGTTCTCCCAGCGGTAAATATCAGTCTTGCCGTTGGTGGTGGTACCGGATGGTGCATAACCTGCTTCGATCTTGTTGCGATAGTCGTTACGGAAATAGGTAACGCCTGCCAGCCAACCTTCATGGTGGAATTCCAACCCGATCTCTTTGTTGACGCTGTTCTCTGCCTTCAGATCGTCATTACCGATCAGATAACAGGCTCCGGCGCTGGCTGCACAGCCTTGGCCGCGGCTGTACAGAATGTAGTTACCGTTGTTCTGGAACAGGTTAGGGGCTTTGTAGGCGCGAGCGATGCCCATTTTCAGGGTAAAGTTATCGCCCAGCTCCTGTGACAGGTTGAGCGATGGGCTCCAGTTATCACCGGCTTCAGAGTGATGATCGAAGCGCAAACCCGGCGTCAGCATAGTGCTGTCGGTGACTTCGGCATTGTTTTCGGCAAACAGCGAGAAGATCTTGGCCGAAGAGTAGGGATCGCGGTTAGTGCTATCCACCCCTGGAATGCTGCCGCCTTCTGCCAGCGATTGGCTGGTCGAGGACGGATCTTTCATTTTCTGCTGGTTCCACTCGGTTCCCAAAGTGGCGGTTTGCGGTACCCACATCTCGAACGGAATGCTGATTTCGCTGTGCGCCAGGACATCGTCCAGACGGGTGGTGTTGAAGCTGTCGCTGGAGAAGATCCCTTCGGTGCCGCCAGCCAACCCTTCGGCCAAACGGGTATTGCGGGTGCGCTCAAATTGCAGGTAGTTGGTGGTGCTGACCCCGCTGTCCCAGGCACCGCGATAATTGAGTGCATAGGTGGTGCGGTAAATCCGGTTGGTTTCTTTGCCGTAGTTGCTCTGGACCAGCGCGTTGCTATTGGTGTTCTGGGTATCCCCGGCGTACAGGTTGCCTTGGCGACCATAAGCGTACTGGAATTCCAGTGATTGCAGGTGCGCGAACTCCCAGTGCAGCAGGGCATCGATGTTTTTGTCGATCACCCCCTCACGGCCAGCAGGCAGAGTATTGGCGTAGCTACCGGTACGCTCGGACTGGTGCCCTTGGTTGATATCCCAGGCATCGGCCTGGGTTTTGCTGTAACCACCAAACAGCCGGAAGCTCAGTTGCTCGCTCAGCGGGCCAGACAGGCTGAAGTTGGTACGTTTGGTGGCACCCTCTTCCTTGTGCTGCGGCAGGTTGAAGTAACCGCTCAGCGTGCCGTGCAGATCCTTACTGGCTTGTTTGGTGATGATATTAACAACGCCACCCGCCGCGCCGTTGCCATAGCGCGCGGCTGCCGGGCCGCGCAGCACTTCAATGCGCTCGATCATCTCCGGCGGCACCCAGGCGGTATCGCCACGGGTGTCACGCTCGCCACGCCAGCCTTGGCGCACCGAGTTGCGGCTGCTGACTGGCGTACCGTCGATCAGGATCAGCGTGTTTTCCGGCCCCATACCGCGGATGTCGATCTGGCGGTTGTTGCCGCGCTGGCCGCTGGTAGAGTTACCGGTCAGGTTGACCCCCGGCATGGTGCGGATCAGCTCACTGATGTCACGGGCCGGAGGACGTCTTTTGATCTCTTCGGCGGTGATGGTGGAGACGCCGGGAGCCTGAAGGTTTTGTTTGGCAGCGGTGACCACAATGGTGTCTTCCGCAGCGGTTTCTGCTTGGTTTTCTTCCGGTTGCGCATTCACCGCAGCGGAAAATACAGACGTGCCTAAACCTAACCCGATGAGTGTGGCTAAAGAGTAACGTGATAACTTGCGATTCATGTGAGGTTCCTACCTGGCTACCCTTCTTGCAGCGTGGCTGAAGGGTCGGTTGTAGTTTTATTGTGTCGTCAAAAGTCATAACGGAACCCAACGGTGGGTTTCCGTTCAATGGCTTGGCATCCATCCCTGTTGAAGAATGCCTGCTCTGCTAACTGACCACCACACACTATTGCAAATGAAAATAATTATCAATAGTATTCAGATTACCGTTTGTTTTGGCATGGTGCGCTGTGCCAGCTACACAGTGAGTGGGTGTTTTGAAAACTGAACAACTGCCAGAAAGCAGTAGGTTATTAGCGAGCAAGCATGCAGGGAGCCACGGTTGGTGGCTGGACATTGCCCGGCGCGGAACACCGTTGGTAGAGCCATTGGATAATGGCCGCTGGAAAGTGACGTTTCTCTGGCGCGATCCTCAAGGATGCGAGTTTACCTCGGGCTACCGGCGCGTCTGGCTCCATATTAATTGCCTCACCGATCATCATCAGCCAGCGCCACCGCAGAGCCTGCAACGGCTCAGTGGTTCGGACGTCTGGTATTGGCAGTTGGAGCTGAATGCCAACTGGCGCGGCAGCTACTGCTTTATTCCCTGTATGGACGATCGCCCGCTCCCGCTTCACAGCAGTGATGCCCATGCCAACATGCATAGCGTTCGCCACTGGTGGCAGCAGGTATTTGCCAATGCCACACAGGATCTGCTCAACCCTTATCGCGCCTGGCCCGATGCCGATGGGCACTTTCTCTCTGGTCTGCATATGCCGCAGGCACCGCTTCAGCCAGCCTGGCGCGATTTTGACCGCTACGCCGTTGCCAGCGGACGTTGCACGCCAGCTCCACCCGCCAAGCTGCAACGGTATACCTGGCACAGTCAGCGGTTAGGAACGGAGCGCCACGTCTGGGTATATTCCACCGGGGAAAGCAACCCTGCTAACCGGCCACTGGCCATTTTGCTGGACGGCCAGTTCTGGGCGCAGCAGATGCCGGTTTGGGATCCGCTGATGCAATTGACCCGTGCAAGCAAACTGCCGGAAGCGGTATACCTGCTGATTGATGTCATTGACCAAAAACACCGCGCACAGGAACTGACCTGCAACGATGAATTCTGGCTGGCGGTACAGCAAGAACTGTTGCCGCAGTTGAATGATTGGGCACCGCACAGCGCGGAGGCCGCCAGCACGGTAGTTGCCGGGCAAAGCTTTGGTGGTTTGTCGTCGCTGTATGCAGGGCTGCGTTGGCCCGATCGTTTTGGTGCGGTGATCAGCCAGTCTGGCTCTTTCTGGTGGCCGCGCCGCGATATGTTGCAGTTGCCAACTCTCCCTGAAGACGCCTGTTGGCTGATGCGCCAATTGGAGGCACAGCGGTTGGGCATGCGCGGAAAATTGCAGGTGTTTATCGAGGCAGGAGTGCATGAAAAGCTGATCCACCAGGTGAGCGATCGCATGGTCGATCTGCTGCACGCTGCTGGGCACCGGGTGCAATACCGGGTGGTGGAAGGCGGGCATGACGCGCTGTGCTGGCGTGGTGGCCTGCTGGATGGTTTGCAGGCGCACTGGGCTACGCCCGTCGTCTTTCAGGCTGCTGCGCTTGCCAATACCCTTCACGCATAAGGAACTCGTTATGGAAACCCTGAACCCGTTTGATGATGACCATCAGCGTTGCCGTATTTTGCGTAACGACCAACGGCAATACAGCCTGTGGCCGGATTTCTGCGCGATCCCGGCGGGTTGGGCCAGCGTTTTTGGCCCGGATAGCCGTGGGCAATGCGTTAGCTGGCTGGAACAACATTGGCAAGATCACAGCGTAAGGCGTGATGAGCGATAACAGGAGTAAGTGCTGTGTCAGAGACCTCTATTTTACCCAGCGAGCAGCCGGTGATGGTTGAGCTGCCGTTGGTGGCCGCGCAGCCCGGCATTTGGGTTGCCGATCAAATTTCACCGCACGGCAATGCCTATGCAGTGGCTCATTACATTGAGCTGAACGGCGCGCTGGATCAAGATTGCCTGTTGCAGGCGATCGCGCAGGGATTAACGGAAGTTGATACCTTGCGGCTGCGCTTTGCCGAGCGTGATGGCGTGCCGATGCAGTGGTACGACAGCACGTTGCCGATTATGCCAGCCGAATGGCTGGATTTGCGCGAAGCGGCGGATGCCGAGGCGGCGGCGCATGCGCTGATGCAGATCGATCTGGCCGCCGAGCTGCGGGTCAGCAGCGGCAAACCGCTGTATCGCCATATTTTGCTGCGCCTGGCTGACGATCGTTGGTTCTGGTATCAGCGTTACCATCATCTGGTGGTGGATGGCTTCAGCTTTACCGCCATTGCGCGCCGCATTGCCAATATTTATACCCGCCTGTGCCAGCATCAGTTGCCTGAACCCACGCCTTTTACGCCGTTCAGCAACGTGGTGGCGGAATATCAGCAGTATCAGCAATCGCCGGGCTATCAGCGTGATGCGGATTTCTGGCTGAACAAGGCACGCCAACTGCCGGTGCCTGCCACCCTTTGCCCGCAGCCGTTGGCCGGGCAAGCACCTTCTACCCGCATTCACCGGTTGGCACAAGTTTGCGCCGCGGAAGATTTTGCCCCCTTGGTGGCCGCGGGCCAGCAGCAACAGCTTAGCGCTGCGGATATGGCGATGGCACTGGCTGCGCTGTGGGTGGCGCGCCTGAGCGGCCAACCCAGCTTCAGCGCCGGGTTTATTTTTATGCGCCGCATGGGTTCGGCTGCGCTGTGCGCCACCGGGCCGGTGATCAACGTGCTGCCGGTGGCAATGCATGTCGCTCCCGAGGCAACGCTGGTTGAACTGGCGGCACACATCAGCCGTGAACTTAAAGTGGTTCGCCGCCATCAGCGCTATGACGCCGAACAGGTGCAGCGAGATTTAGGACGAGTGGGTGATGCCCAACCGCTGTATGGCACGGTGTTCAACTTCAAGATGTTCGATTACCAGCTCAATTTTAACGGCATTGCGGGCATTACCCACGATCTGGCCTCCGGGCCGGTACGTGACCTGGAAATTGCGCTGTTTATCGATGACGCGGGCACGTTGAAAATTGAGCTGTTAGCCAACGCCGAGCGTTATCAGCCGGAGGAGTTGAACCAACATTTGCAGCGCATCCCGTTATTGCTGCGCCAGTTTGCGGCACAGCCTGAATTGCCGATCGGTGCTGCCGACATGCTGAGCAAGCAAGATCACGCCTTGTTGGCGCGGGTGAACGACACCGCCTACCCGGTTGCACCGGGAACCCTCAGTGGTTTGCTGGCTGAGCAGGCGGATAGAACACCGAACGCTCCGGCGTTGGCCGATAGCCGATACCAGTTCAACTACCGCGAAACCCGCGCACAGGTTAGCGCCTTGGCTCAACGGCTGGTGGCACAGGGCGTACAGCCGGGGGATATCGTGGCGGTGGCACTGCCGCGTTCAGTATTCCTGTCGCTGGCGCTGATGGCGATTGTCGAAGCCGGAGCAGCCTATTTGCCGCTGGACACCGGCTACCCGGATGAACGCCTCAGTATGATGCTGGAAGATGCAGCACCACGCCTGATTATTACCGATGCTTCTCAACTGCCGCGTTTTGCCGGGCAGGGGGAAGTGTTGCTGTACGATGCGCCGTTGGCAACGGATAGGGTAGCCGTCGATCTCAAAGGCCCAACGCCGCATCATCCGGCCTATATCATCTTTACCTCGGGCTCCACCGGGCGGCCAAAAGGCGTGCTGGTAGGGCATCAGGCGATCGTCAACCGGCTGTTGTGGATGCAGCATCAGTACCCGCTGGCGGCAGGCGATGTGGTGCTGCAAAAAACGCCGTGCAGCTTTGACGTCTCGGTGTGGGAATTCTTCTGGCCGCTGATGGTGGGTGCGCAACTGGTGATGGCACCGCCGCAAGCGCATCGCGATCCGCAACAGCTGTTGGCGCTGATCGCACGCCACAGGGTGACGACGATGCACTTTGTGCCGTCGATGCTGGCGGCTTTTGTCAGCGCGTTAGACAGCGAAAGGGCGATTGCCGATTGCCAACCGCTGCGGCAGGTATTCTGTAGCGGCGAGGCGTTGCCTGCCGAACTGTGCCGCCTGTGGCAAAGCCGCACGGCGGTGCCGCTGCACAATCTCTATGGGCCGACGGAGGCGGCAGTGGATGTCACCTGGCATCCGGCCTGGGGCGAATCGCTGGCAGCGGTGAACTGTGCTAATGTGCCGATCGGCCTGCCGGTGTGGAATACCGGGTTGCGCATTCTGGATGCGCGCCTGCGGCCGGTGCCACCGGGCGTGGCGGGCGATCTTTATCTCACCGGGGTGCAATTAGCGCAGGGGTATCTGGGGAGATCGGATCTGACTGCCAGCCGTTTTGTTGCCGATCCGCAGGGCAACGGTGGGCGTATGTATCGCACCGGTGATGTGGCCCGCTGGTTACCCGATGGAGCGGTGGAGTATCTGGGGCGCAGCGACGATCAGTTGAAAATCCGTGGTCAGCGAATTGAGCTGAGCGAAATCGATCACGCTTTGCTATCACTGCCAGGGGTCAGCCAGGCGGTTACTCATGCGCTGGTGTTGGAAAATAGCGTTACCGATGCTATGGGGGGCGATGCCCGGCAGTTGGTGGGCTACCTGGTTGCCCAGCCTGACGTGACACTGGATACCGCCAGCTTGCGCGCCGCATTGGCCGAGCGTTTGCCGCCCCATATGGTGCCGGTCGCCTTGGTGGAAATGGCTGAGCTACCGCTGAGCGCCAACGGTAAGCTCGATCGCAAAGCGTTACCACAGCCGCAAACCGCAGCCAGAAAAGCCGGGCGTACGGCTGAACCGGGGTTGGAAAGCGCCATCGCAGCGGTGTTTGCCCGCCTGTTGCAGCGCGAGCAGGTGTTTGCCGATGATGATTTCTTCTCTCTGGGCGGCCATTCGCTGCTGGCGATGCGGCTTGCCGCCGAGTTGCGGCGTGACTTAGGTAAAGCGGTCTCGGTGGGGCAGGTGATGGTCGCTTCAAGAGTGGAGCAACTGGCCGAGTTGCTGGCGGAGGATCGTACGCAGGAAGAAGCCGATCGCAGCGGTTTCGACAGCGTATTACCGCTGCGCATCACCGATGGCCCAACGCTGTTCTGCCTGCATCCGGCTTCTGGCTTCTCCTGGCAGTTCAGCGTGTTGCCGCGTTATATCGATCAGCACTGGTCGCTGGTGGGGATCCAATCTCCGCGCCCTGATGGCCCGTTGGCGCTGGGTGAAGATATGGATCAGGTGTGTGACGCGCATCTGGCCACGGTGCTACAGGTGCAGCCGCACGGCCCGTACCACTTTATCGGTTATTCGCTGGGAGGTACCTTGGCGCAGGGCATTGCCGCCCGTTTGCAGGCACGCGGTGAACAGGTGGCGTTCCTGGGGTTGCTGGATACCTATCCGCCGGAAACCCAGAATTGGGATGTGATGCTGGACGATAACGTGCTGAAAGAAGTGCAGCGTGAGCGGGAACAGTTCCTGGCGGTATCGGAGGAGGCGTTGGGGGCCACACAGGGGGCGATGTTCGATCATATCGAAGCCAACTATGCGGATTCTGTACGGCTGTTATCACACACCCATACCGCTCGTTTCCACGGTCAGGCGACGTTGTTTGTGGCGAAACGTACCTTGCAGGCAGGCATGAACGTGCAGCAAACCTGGGCGGAATATGTTGAGGCGTTGCAGGTGCATGAACTGGATTGCGCGCATGTGGATATCGTTTCACCGGCGTCGTTCAAGGTGCTGGGGCCGTTGCTGAATCGGCTGTTGCGGGCGCTTTAGCTATTGTATGGCTTGAAAAAAGCTGGCGAACAGAAAGGGGGAAGTGTTCGCCAGCCAGCCGTTAGGCTAAATCTACATTCTTGCTGCCAAAGAACCAGGTAACGATGAAACCGGAGACATAAGAAATGACCACTCCTACGGCATAAACCGCCATACCCGCGTAAATCCCTTGGGCTGAGGTCATTAACGGCAATGAGACTAATCCTGAAGGCCCAAATACCGTATTAAGCCCGATCGGTAAACCTAGCCAAGCGACCAGGCCGATAAAGAACCCACCACAGGCACCGCCGATACAGGCAGTGATAAATGGTTTGACCCGTGGCAGAGTTACCGCATAAATCAAGGGTTCACCAACGCCTAGCAACCCCGGAATAATCGCTCCTTTGACCTGAGTACGCGTTAATGAATTCTTTTTAGCGCGGAAGTAGAGCGCCAATGCGGCCCCCACCTGCCCACCGCCCGCCATGGCAAGGATTGGAAACAGAGAGTTAAAGCCTTGTGTTTCGATCAGCGCGAAATAGACAGGAATAAATCCTTGGTGAATACCAAATACGACCGAAATTAGGAATAATCCAGCCAAGATCGCTGAACCGAACGGATTACCGTTCAAGTGCATAAACAGCCAAGACATCCCTTTAAACAGCTCACCGCCCAGTGGCATGATGATGGTGAAGGTTAGAGCACCGGTGATCAACAAGGTGAATGTCGAGGTTAAAATCATATCCAGATTGTCAGGGATGATTTTACGGATTTGCCGCTCGATCCACGCGCCAAGAATAGAGGCGATCAATACACCAATAATATTTCCGCGAGGATCGATAGGAAGACCAAAGAAATTATCGATGCCGGAAAAATAGCCTACCGTGGCCTGTGGGTTATAATTCAGCACGAATAATGCGGCAATAATAGCGCCATTGACGCCGGTCCCCCCAAAGGCTTTCTGTGCATTGTAACCAATTAAAATCGGCAGAAAGGTAAACATACCTTTGCCGAAAATTTTCATATAGCCGACAATATGCAGCAGGGTGACATTTTTTTCAGTGGCATTGACGAGAAAGCTTTGTTCCAACAGCGTCGCGAAGCCGAGTAACATCCCAGCCGCAATAAAACCCGGGATTAACGGAGTGAAAATGGTGGCAAATTTTGCAAGAAACTGATGGATCACACTGGTTTGCTTGGCCTTCATCTTACTCTTGTTGTTATTGGCTATGTCGCCAAGATCGTTAGAGGTTGATGTAGCCGCAGGCGTGGCATTATTCGCCGAACCCAACAGGGTATTCATCATTTCTGCTGCAGTTTGCGCTTTACCCGGGCCTAAAATAATCTGCAACTGGTCATCACTGTTGATAACGCCTAAAACACCCGGTATGGCTTTTAACTGTGCCTGATCAATATGCTGATTATCATTCAACGTCAGGCGCAAGCGGGTCATACAATGCCCACAGACTTTGACGTTATCTTTATTTCCAACCAGACTTAAAATATCTGCGATGGTTTTTTCTGTAATTTTTGCCATGACTATTTCCCTTGCTCGCTCAGTACCTGGCGAATAAATCCATTGTTTTGTTTGAGAGCCGTATGAGCTTGATCTGCTGTCAGTTGTGCCAGGATCATGACAATTGCGGTTTTACAATGCCCGCCTGATTCTTGTAATGCCTGGGCGGCGGTATCGTGATCACAGTGGCTGGCTTGCATGACAATATTAATCTGACGCTGTACCAGCTTTAGATTGGTAGCTTCGACGTCAACCATCAGGTTGCCATACACTTTCCCCGAACGGATCATGGATCCCGTGGTCAGCATATTCAGCACTAACTTTTGCGCGGTTCCTGCCTTCATTCGTGATGACCCAGTGACCACCTCCGGCCCGACGATGGGGGTAATGGCGATATCTGCCACACGAGCCATTTCACTCTCTGCGTTGCAGGTCAGGGCAATGGTTTTGGCCTGTAATGACTTGGCGTATTCCAATGCCGCTATGGTATAAGGAGTGCGCCCGCTGGCCGCAATACCGACTAACACATCATTGGCGTTAAAACCGATATTTTTAAGATCCTCTTGCCCCAGGGTTTGGCTGTCTTCTGCATTTTCCACCGCATGCAGAATTGCCTCATGACCGCCCGCTATCAGAGCGACAACCTGCTCCGGCGGAGTACCATACGTAGGGGGGCATTCGCTGGCATCCAGAATGCCAAGGCGCCCTGACGTGCCTGCGCCACAATAAATCAGGCGGCCGCCTTGTTGAAAGGCAGTAACAATGCAATCAACAGACTGTGCGATCGCTGGCAAGACAGCTTCTACGGCAAGAGCCACTTTCTTATCTTCATCATTGAGTACTTTCAGCATGTCTACGGTAGAGAGCTGGTCAATATTCTCACTGGCGTGATTACGGCTTTCTGTAGTCAGTCCGGATAGATTAATTTTCATTACAACCTCAAGGGAAAAATCTATATCTTAATTAATTCAAGTCGCAGGAGAGCTGGTACACCTGCAACTGGATGTCTAACAGTAGTAAAGGAATTAAAGACCGATTGCCCAGCGTAAGAACTCCTTCTTTTGCTCATCATTCATCTGCAAATAAAGTTTTTGCAGGGTGCTGAGAGGTGGGGTCTTATCCTCTGCCTTGTCTTGTGTTTTCACTTCAGCGACAGGTTGTTGAATGGTAGCCGGTAATAATTTGGCGTAATCCGTTCCGAACCTATTATATGCCGGTGAAACAGGTTGAGTATGGAAAGGGATGGACTTCCCCTGCGAGTCCGTCAGGTAAAACGTTGGCGACTTAGCCACTGCCTGAGTTTCATTCGCATTGAGCGGTATTTCTGTTTTTAAATTAATATGACTATTAGGGCTTACGGTAAAGGTTAATATCTGAGCGTTCGAAATGACACGCCCTTGGCTTTCATTCATTGAGCCAGGATCGTTAGGGGCATCAAAACGCACAATTAACGTCTGTTCACCGTCGGGTAATGTAACAGAATTACTGAAAGCATTTATTTGTGCTGATTGTGCAGCCAGAATATTAACGTTGTCACCAAAGTTAAGCGTGACAGCCGCATGGCTGTTCATCACAGCTCCTAACAGTAATAAAGATATAAACGTAATTCTCATCATAATCCCACCTTTCGATCTTTTATAATATAAGCAGCGAGTGCGACCTGAGTTTATTGAGCAAGCTGTTTTTAAGTCAGCAACTCTGATAAACGAGGAAAGTTAATGCACAGGCAACTTGAAATATGACGGTGATAACGTCAGAATTCGTAACGCAGACCCAGGTGATAGAAACTATCTTCGGCTGAACTGCCACCAAATGAAACCTTACGGCCTGTGTCCACGTTTGTTCCATTCTGTCCATTACGCAGAATATAGGCGCTGTAAATTGAACTGCGCGGAGTGAGTTTATATTGCACTTCAAACGTGGTATCACGCAGAGTTAATTCGTCACCGCCAGTATTATTCAGATAGCGATAGCCAGTACGTAATACCCAATCATTAGTCACGTTATAAACGGCGGTGAATTCCCAATCTTTATCCTTACTGTCTGCTCTGCCGTTGCTGTAACTTACGGTATCTGAAGAGTACAGCAGGCCTAACATGACTGGGCCCAGATAATAGCGGGTGCCAATACCACCGTAGGTGAAGGTATCTGCCCCATTGGTACGATTACCCAAATTTTGTGCTGCACGGGTTTTCTGGAAGGCGATAACCGGCACGAGTTTACCCGCTGTTCCCATATCGAACGTATAACGTGTGGCGGCATTGTAGCCATAGTCCAGATCTGATGTGCCGTTACCAATAATGTACGCGGTAGCAACGTCAAGGTTACCGATATTATTCTGATACTGAACGGTGCCATCTTGGCGGAACACCTGCACTGCGGTTGGATCAATAAAGCGAGCCTGGCGGCCTGTAGCGACATCTGAACTGGCGAAAACGTCACCGATGTCGGTAAACATAATCAGGCCGGAAGAGACTCGACCACCGGTAATTTTGCCGTACTGCGCCAAATCCAAACCGGCCCAGACGTAGCGAGCTGTCAGGCTATCGTTATTACCCTCGACATTATTGGCATATTCGGCGGCGTTCACCTGATATTGTGCCAAGCCAATAATTGCAACCTGATCATTGACAACCTGACGACCAATAAACCCCAAACGCCCGTCAAAGTCACCTTGCGTGCTTCCGGTTTTTTTGTCTGAGACATTGAATCCAAAGCGACCATAAAGCTCAACGTTCGAGCCATTGTCTTCCTTATAGATCACTGCAGCGTGAGCAGTCCCACTAGCAATAATGGATGCCAGTACTGTTTTTAATATGATTTTTCTCATGTTCAACCCGTTGGTGTTTTAAAAGTGATGTAACGCTGTTCTTTAGCGATCGGAATAATGTATTCTAATATTAAAATGTAAAAGGAATATTTTATTCTTTTTTGGATATTGAGATCTGCGTCAAGAAATTTTAAAAATGGGCGGGTGATGCGAGGGCAAGCGGCAGCGACGCAGTAAGCAACGGTCTGGCTTACTATCGCGCCGATCGCCGAGTTGAGGGTAAGATTCGGTTCCTAATCAGGAAGTGTTTTATTTTCATAACGCTAGCCAAAAACACGAACGGCTTTGACACTGTGGAGCCGGTGAGCTATTTCCCCAACGGCACCACCAGCGGCGTATGCGATACCGGATCGTCGATGATCATACACTTCAGCCCATACACCTGTTCGATCAACTCGGGCGTCACGATATCTTTCGGCGCGCCTTCGGCCACCACTTTACCGTCGCGCATGGCGATCAGATGAGTGGCATAGCGGCAAGCGTGGTTCAGATCGTGCAGTACCACCACTAGGGTATAACCGTTTACCCGATTCAACTGGCGTAGCAGCTCCAGCAGATCAATCTGATGAGTGATGTCCAGCCAGGTGGTGGGTTCATCCAGCAGCAGCAGCGGGGTTTGCTGTGCCAAGACCATCGCAATCCACACCCGCTGGCGCTGCCCGCCGGATAAGGTATCCACCGGTTGATCCGCTAACTGCGCTACGCCGGTAGAATGCATGGCCTGCTCAACTGCCTGCTGATCCTCTTCCCGCCAGCGGCTGAACAGGCGCTGATGCGGGTAGCGGCCACGCGCCACCAGATCGAACACCGTAATATCGCCGGGGGCGATCGAACTTTGCGGCAGCAACCCAAGCTGGCGGGCGACGTCTTTGGTGGCGTAATCGCGGATCTGCTGGCCGTTGAGCCATACCGAACCTGCCTGCGGCTGCATCAGGCGGCTGAGCGTTTTTAACAGCGTAGATTTACCACAGGCGTTCGGGCCGATAATCACCGTCAGTTCGCCGTGCGGAATGGAGACTGACAGATCGCGTGCGACGATCTTTTTGTCGTAGCTCAGCGTCAGGTTTTCGGCGCGCAGCGGCGCAGTTAACAGGTTTTCAGCATTCATTTTTTTCGCGACTCGCGGATTAATAACCAGATCAGATAAATGCCCCCCAGGCTGACGGTCAAAACACCAACCGGTAACTGGTAGGGCATAAACAGGCGTTGGGCGACGACATCAGCCGCCAGCAGCAGCAACGCGCCAGTTAAGGCCGTCAGCAGCAGCACGTTCTGGTTGGCGCACAGGCGGCGTGCGATCTGCGGTGCCACCAGGGCAATGAATGAGATCGGGCCAGCCACGGCGGTGGCTGCGGCAGTGAGCAGCACCCCGGCCAGGAACAGCAGCAGGCGCGAACGCTCAACCGCCACCCCCAGCGCGCAGGCGGTATCATCGCCCATTTCCAGCAGCCGCATGCGCCGGGCCAGGGCGGCCAGCAGTATCACCGCCAGCAGGATCACCAGCACGGCAGGCAGGCTTTTTGCCCAAGAGATGCCGTTGAGCGAACCCGCGCTCCACAAACCGGCGGTCATCGCCGATTCCAGCGACGCGCTGACGATCATCCAGGTGTTTAGGGCAAACAGCAGAGCGCGTACCGCAATACCGACAATAATCAGGCGGAAAGCCTCCACGCCGTTGCGCCAGGCCAACAGGTAAATCAGCCCGGCGGTGATCAAGCCCCCGGCCAGAGCACCAAAGGTGATACCAAGAATGCTGCCGTTAAACAGCACGATCACCACCAGTACGCCGCTGTAGGCGCCGGTATTGAAGCCGATCACGTCCGGGCTGCCGAGCGGGTTGCGCAGCAACGACTGAAAGATGGCACCGCTGAGGCCCAGCGCTGCTCCCAGCAGCAGCGCCAGAGCGACGCGCGGCAAGCGCCATTGGGTGACGATAACGGCCAAATTAGCCGGGCCTTCGCCGCGCAGTGCATCGATCACTTGCATGGCACTGAGCTTGAGCGTGCCGGAACCGAGGGCAAAAACCGCTAACGCCAGGCAGGCGAACAGCAAGAGCAAGGCCGTTGCCAGCGGGCGCGCCAGCCGCAGTGGTTTTTTGGCGAGGGTTCGGTGAGAAACCATTAGGCTCATCTTATCCTCCTCGCCGGAACATGCGGCGCTGGCGTACCAGCATAATCAGCACCGGCGCGCCAATCAGCGACAGCACGATAGAAACCTGCAACTCGCCCGGTACCAGAAAGCGGCCAATCAGATCGGCTGTCAGCAGCAGAATCGGCGTTAACACCAGAGTCCAGGGCAGCATCCAGCTCAGTTCCGACCCTGCAAACCGCCGGGCAATATGCGGCATCATTAACCCGACAAAGGCGATCGGGCCAACGGCGGCGGTTGCACTACCGCACAGCAAGGTAATCGCCAGCAGGCCGAGTAACTGGGTGCGCACAATGCCGGTGCCAAGTGCAGCAGCCAGTTCGCTGCCCATGCTTAGGCTATTCAGCGCCTTGGTCAGCCACAGGGTAATTAACGTCCCCAATAGGATCGGCAGGGCGACGGTGCGCACCACCGCCATGCTTTGAATATCAAGCGAACCGGCCTGCCAGAAACGCAGTTGATCGAACACCAGCGGATTAAGCAGGGCAATGCCGGAAGACAACCCTTCCAACACTGCCGCCAGCGCTACCCCAGCCAGCGTCAGGCGAATTGGGCTGAGGCGGCTGCCGCCCAGCGCACCGACCAGCGCCACCAATAATGAGGCAAAAAAGGCACCCGCAAAGGCGAACCACAGATAGTGGCTGATATCGGTCGCACCGAAGAAGGTGATCCCTAGTACCACGGCGAAACCGGCCCCGGAGTTAACCCCCAGAATGCCGGGATCGGCCAGCGGGTTGCGTGTAAGGGTTTGCATCAGCGCTCCGGCCAGCCCAAGGGCAATACCGGCCAGCACGCCGATCAGCGTTCGCGGTAGCCGGGCTTCGGCCACAATGATGCAGTCTGCTCCGGCACATTGCCCGTTCAGCGCTTTAAGCACGTCGGCAAAAGGGATGGATTTAGCTCCCAGAGACAGGCTGAGCATCATCATTAACAGCAAAACAGCAATGGCACACAGTAGCCCAAGCAGGCGCGGCCAGAATGAGCGCGATAAGCCCAGGAATGGGGTGGATAAAGGAGGAGAGCAATTAGGTGTAAGCCGGAACATGACAGCCCATTATCAATTGAATATAAATGATACTTATTATCATTATTGATTGTATTCATCTATGGTAGCATAGCAGCCTGAGCAGCACTAGCGCTGTTCCTGGTGAGTTTTAAGCTGCATAACGGAGTTCGGTTGTGGTGATAACAAGATGAATAAACCCTCTATTTTGCTCGATTTTGGCCTGCTGAAAACCAATGCGGCCTTTCGTGCGGTATTTTGCGCCCGTTTTATTTCGATTCTGGCGCTGGGCCTGATGGCGATTGCTATCCCGGTACAAATCCAGGCGTTGACCGGTTCCACCTTGTTGGTCGGGCTTTCCGTGACGCTGGCGGGCAGCGGAATGTTTGCCGGTTTGCTGATGGGCGGGGTGCTGGCCGATCGCTATGAGCGCCGCCGCCTGATCCTGTTTGCTCGTTCCACCTGCGGTGTCGGTTTTGTCGGGTTGTGCCTGAATGCGGCGTTGCCTGCGCCTTCGCTGACCGCGATCTATCTGCTGGCGGTGTGGGACGGTTTCTTTGGTGCCGTTGGCGTCACCGCCTTACTGGCCGCCACGCCGGCGCTGGTGGGGCGTGAGAATATTGTGCAGGCCGGGGCCATCAGCATGCTGACCGTGCGTTTTGGCTCGATCCTCTCACCGGCCATTGGCGGCGCAGTGATCGCCAGCGCCGGTGTGGCATGGAACTACGGCCTGGCGGCGTTGGGCACAATGCTGACGCTGATCCCTTTATTGCGCTTACCGCAGTTGCAACCACCGCCGCAGCCGCGTGAGCATCCGCTGCGTGCTTTGGTCGGCGGCTTTAGCTTTCTGTTGCAAAATAAAGTGATTGGCATGGTAGCGCTGATCGGCGCGCTGATGACCATGGCCAGCGCAGTGCGGGTACTGTATCCGGCGATCTCCGGCATGTGGAATGTGAGCATCACGCACCTGGGCTTTATGTATGCCGCCGTGCCATTGGGGGCGGCGATTGGCGCTTTCACCAGCGGGCGAGTGGCGCAGGTTGCCCGGCCGGGTTGGGTGATGCTGCTGACGGCGATTGCCGCATTTGCTGCCATCGGGCTGTTTGGCCTGATGCCGTGGTATGGCATGGCGCTGCTGTGCCTGGTGGCCTTTGGTTACCTCAGCGCGCTGAACTCGCTGTTGCAGTATGGGCTGATTCAGAACCTGACGCCGGATGCGTTTCTTGGCCGCATCAACGGGTTGTGGACCGCACAGAACGTGGTCGGCGATGCGCTCGGTGCCTTGCTGCTGGGGGCGATGGGGGCATTTATGCTGCCAGCCATGACCTCAACCAGCTTTGGTTTTGGTGCCGTGCTGCTGGCGGTAGTGCTGGCGTTCGCCATGCGTGGTTTACGCCAGGTAGGCAGTGGCGGGCAGAGCCATGTGCTACAACCCGCCGCTGAAGCTACTGAGAAATAAATAGCTGCTCAAGACGCGTCAGCAGGTTGCTGGCGCTGTAATAATCCAGGCGGAAAGTGTCGTTGCCCAGCGCATAAACCCGTTGGTTTTCTACCGCAGGCAGATGCGCCAGAAAGTTGTTGTTCATCAACCGCTGCACGTCAGTTTCGTCATTGGCAAACAATAGCAGGGTCTGGCCATTCAGGCCCTGAGCCAGATTTTCCCCGCCTAATTGAATAATGTCTTTGCGCGCCCCCTGACTGGTACTGGCGTTGAGCTTTGGCGGCAACGTCGCCAGGGTAAAGCCTAACTGTTGCAGCAGTTGCCCTTGGGAGGAATCGGCGGTCCACAAGTTGGCATTTTTGCCGTCGCTGCGTAATACCAGCGCCGACGTGGGCTGCGGGGGCAGCGTCATCCGCTGTTTTAGCGCCTTTTCTCGTGCCGCATACTCACCGACGACTTTCTCCGCCTGCGCTTCGTGCCCGGTAGCCTGGCCGAGAATGAGCGCCAGTTCCTGCCAGCTTTTGTCGTCGTAATTCACCACCAGTACCGGGGCGATAGCCGATAACTGTTCGTACAGACGCAGCGCGGAATCGGCGCCGGTGGCAGACATCACAATCATGTCGGGGGCCTCACCGGCTATCGCTTCGGCATTGGGTTCGCCGATGTATAAGCGCTTCACACCGCGCTGGGCGGCGATCTCACCCCATTGATGGAAAAACCCCTGCTTATCTGACAGCCGGTTGTTTGGGCTGGTGGCTCCGCTGGCGATCACCGGGGCGTCGATGGCCAACAGGGTGCCGGTGACGGTGACGCTGGTGGAAACAATCCGCGTTGGGGGCTGCTTGAGGGTGATCACTCCGTGTGGGGTGGTGATACTGCGTGGCCATTCGGCAGTCGCTGCCGCCTGAGCTACGCCCAGCGCCAGCATGGCAAACAGCGCTAGCCCGAGCCGTAAGATAGTTATCATTTTCGGTAATCTCCTGTTGAATGCTAATAATTATCAATTCAATGAATAGATTTTGGAAATTAATGTTTAAAACTGATGCAAATAAGTGTTTGCATTTATTGACATGACAAATGCTGAAAGGTACTTTATCGCAATCAAATACAAATGATAATCATTATTATGTTGATTGTTATTAACGATGCAAAAGGAGTACCGATGGTGTTAGCAGTTAAGGGTACCGAACAAGAGGATCTGCAGAGCAGGAGTTGTGCGCTACAGTCAGTCACGGTTTCCCCAACCTCAGGTTTCTTTTTTACTTCTCCTTATCGTAGCCTGAGCACGCAAGGGTGCTTTGCCAAAATTACGCAGCCTGCTGCCGATGGCGATAATCTGCAAGGCACCTTTCAGCGTGGGGTACAGCAGGCGTTTGCCCAAGCCCGGCAGGCAGGAATACCAAACCCGGTGCTGTGCGGCGCTATTCCTTTCGATACCCGTCAACCGTCGGCGTTATTTATCCCCCGGCAAACCCAATGGTTTGAACGTGAAGCCTTTATGGCAGACGTGAAACCCACTGTAGCCGCATTGCCCACCATCACCCGCCAGACCGAGTTGCCGGAACAGGCGCAGTTTATGCAGATGGTGGCCGATGCGGTGCAGGTGACCGGCGGTGAACAACTGGAGAAAGTGGTGCTTTCTCGCCTGCTGGAGATTGAAACCAGCCAACGGATAGACCCGCAGGCGCTGATGATGCGCATCATTGCCCAGAATCCGCAGGGTTTTCATTTCCATGTCCCGCTCGAAGAGGGGGCGTTGGTGGGTGCCAGCCCAGAACTGCTGCTGCGAAAATACGGAAATCAGTTCTATTCCAATCCGCTGGCTGGGTCGGCACGGCGTGAAAGCGATCCTCAGCGCGATCGTCAAGTTAGTGAGCAATTGCTGACATCTGCTAAAGATCGCTATGAACACCAGATTGTTACCGCAGATATGCGTCAGGTCTTGCGTGGCCGCAGCCGGCATCTGCATATTCCCGCTGCCCCGGAGCTGCTGAGCACCACGACGCTGTGGCATCTTTCAACGCCGATCGACGGCGAAGTGGCCGAGCGGGCTGAGAACGCGCTGTCGCTGGCCTGCCTGTTGCACCCGACGCCTGCACTTTGCGGCACGCCAACGCTGGCTGCGCGCGAGCTGATCGCACAACTGGAGCCTTTTGAGCGTGGGCTATTTGGCGGCATCGTTGGCTGGTGCGACGCTGAAGGCAACGGTGAGTGGGTGGTTACTATCCGCTGCGGTACGGTCAACGCCAATCAGGTGCGCCTGTTTGCTGGCGCGGGTATTGTGCCGGACTCATCTCCACAGGCTGAATGGCATGAAACCGGCACCAAACTCAGCACCATGCTGCGTGCCTTTGGCCTTCAAGGATAAACATCTTATGAGTATTGCTTTTACCCCCTGGCCCGAGGATTTCGCGCGCCGTTACCGTGAGCGTGGCTATTGGATCGATAAGCCGCTGACCGAGATCTTGGCCCGGCAGGCAGACAATGACGCCATTGCTCTGATTGACCCGCAACGCAGCCTGAGTTATCGCGATCTGGAGCAGCTTTCCGATCGCCTGGCCGCTGCACTGTTGCGCCGGGGATTACAAGCGGGCGATACCGCGCTGGTGCAACTCGGCAACGTGGTGGAATTTTACGTGGTGTTCTTTGCCCTGCTGAAAATCGGTGTGGTGCCGGTGAATGCGTTGTTCAGCCATCAGCGCAGCGAACTGAACGCCTATGCCAGCCAGATCAAGCCTGCGCTGTTAATCGCCGATCGGGAACATAACCTGTTCGTGCAGGACGATTTTCTGACGGCGTTCAGAGAACAATATCCCTCGCTGCGGGTAGTGGGGTTACGCAATCAGGCTGCTGGAGATCATGCTTTGGCCACTTGGCTGGAGGAGGATTGCAGTTCCTTTATACCCACCCCGACGGCCGCCGATCGGGTGGCGTTTTTCCAGCTTTCCGGTGGCAGCACCGGCACGCCGAAGCTGATCCCACGGACCCATAACGACTACTACTACAGCATTCGCCGCAGCGTAGAGATCTGCCGTTTTGATAGCGCCACTCGTTATCTGTGTGCGCTACCGGTAGCGCACAATTACCCGATGAGTTCGCCTGGGGTTTTAGGCGTGTTCTATGCTGCCGGGCAGGTGGTGTTTGCCGCCGATCCGGCAGCAGCGCAGTGCTTCAAGCTAATCGAACAGCATCAGATTACCGTCACCGCGCTGGTGCCGCCCGCCGTCACTCTGTGGCTACAGGCGATCGACGAGTGGGGCAGCAATCATCAATTGGCTAGCCTGCAACTGTTGCAGGTGGGCGGTGCCAAACTGGGAGAAACCCTGGCGGCACGTATTCGCACCGAGATCGGCTGCCAACTGCAACAGGTGTTTGGCATGGCCGAAGGGCTGGTGAACTACACCCTGCTTGATGATGACGACCAACACATTTTCGCCACCCAAGGCACGCCAATGTGCCCGGACGATGAACTGTGGGTGGCGGATGAACAAGGTAATCCGTTACCAGTTGGAGAAACCGGTCGCCTGATGACGCGCGGCCCCTATACCTTCCGTGGTTATTACCAGAGCCCAGAGCATAACGCCGAAGCCTTTGACGATAATGGTTTTTACTGTTCGGGCGACTTGATCAGCCTGACTGCGGACGGTTACGTGCAGGTTCAGGGGCGGCAGAAAGACCAGATTAACCGCGGTGGTGAAAAGATTGCCGCCGAAGAGATTGAAAACCTGCTGCTGCGCCATGAGGAAGTGATCAATGCCGCGCTGGTTTCGATGCCAGATACGCTGATGGGAGAGAAAAGCTGCGCCTTTATTGTGGCGCACCACGCCGTGAAACCGGTGGTTCTGCGCCGTCATTTGCGCGAGCAGGGCGTTGCAGAGTTCAAATTACCCGATCGCTTTATTCAGGTGGAATCGCTGCCGTTAACTCCGGTCGGCAAGGTGGATAAAAAACATCTGCGTCAACATTTGACTCAGGCTCAGGGAGAATAAGCTATGGCTATTCCTAAACTTAACGACTATACGCTGCCAACGCAGAGTGAATTGCCAACCAACAAGGTGAACTGGGCCTTTGAACCGCAGCGCGCCGCATTGTTGATTCACGATATGCAGCAGTATTTCCTCAATTTTTGGGGAGAAGACAGCCCGCTGATCAAGCAGGTGGTAGAGAACATCGCCAAGCTGCGCCGCTACTGCAAAGAGCAGGGCATACCGGTGTTCTATACCGCGCAGCCTAATCAACAGAGCCATGAAGATCGGGCACTGTTGAACGATATGTGGGGGCCGGGGCTGAATAAGCACCCGGAACAGCAGGCGGTGGTCAGCGCGCTGGCACCGGATGCCGACGATACCGTGCTGGTGAAATGGCGTTACAGTGCGTTTCACCGCTCACCGTTGCAGGAGATTTTGCAGGAAAGCGGGCGCGATCAGCTGATTATCTGCGGTGTCTATGCGCATATCGGCTGTATGACCACCGCCATCGACGCTTTTATGCGTGACATCAAGCCGTTTATGGTGGCCGATGGTTTGGCGGATTTCTCACAGGATGAACACCTGATGGCGCTGCGTTATACCGCTGGGCGCTGTGGCCGCGTGGTGATGACCGCCGATCTGCTGCCGGGCATGATCAGCATCGACACCCTGCGCCAGCAAATTATTCCATTGCTTGATGAAGACAGCGAAGACATCGGCAATGATGAAAACCTGATTGATTACGGCCTGGATTCGGTACGCATCATGGAACTGGCAACTCGCTGGCGCAAGATCCGTGAAGATATCGATTTTATCGCTTTGGCAAAATCCCCCACCATCGATAGTTGGTGGGCGCTGCTTTCCGAGGGGAAATCCTGATGAATCATGGGCACGATTTTACCGGCAAGCGGGTTTGGGTAACCGGTGCCGGGGCAGGGATTGGTTATCAAACCGCGCTGGCGTTTGTGCAGTGCGGTGCTGAGGTGATCGGCTTTGATTTGCGCTTTGATGAACAGGATTATCCGTTCCGCACCGAAGTGCTGGATATCGCCGACGGTGAGGCGGTCGATCGCGTTTGCCTGCGGTTGTTGGCGGAACAACCTGGGTTGGATGTGCTGGTAAATGGAGCCGGGATCTTGCGCATGGGGCTGGCCGACGAAACCAGCAGCACCGACTGGTTGGCCTGCATGGCGGTAAATGCGGGGGGAGCATTCAATATGTTCCGCCAGACGCTGCCGGTATTCCGTCGCCAACAGCGTGGGGCGATCGTCAGCGTGGCCTCTAATGCGGCTCATGTGCCGCGCGTTGGTATGGCTGCCTACTGCGCCTCCAAAGCGGCTTTGCGCAGCCTGTGTCAGACGGTGGGGCTAGAGATGGCCCCTCATGGCGTACGCTGTAATCTGGTTTCTCCAGGATCCACCAATACGCCAATGCAGCGCGGCATGTGGCTGGATGAAAGCGGTGAGCGCAAGACGATTAATGGCTTCCCCGAGCAGTTTAAGTTGGGGATCCCGCTGGGGAAAATTGCCCAGCCGCAGGAGATTGCCGATGCGATCCTGTTCTTGGCTTCGGAACGTGCTAGCCATATTACGATGCAGGATATTGTGATTGACGGCGGGGCGACGCTGGCTGCTTGATGGTTGGCTGATATCATATATTAGGGCTTTTTGGTTCTTCAGACGGCTGATGAAGTTCGCTATTAGGGAGAGCGTGCCGATGGGGTCGTAGCGGCGTAAGCCGCCGGAGCGCCCCTCGGTGCGCTAGGCCCGGGTATCTCGGACTAAAAGGCTACTTTGTCATTATCGGGTATTTAGGCGGGAGATTTCTGTGGGCACTGTGGAGTTCGTGCAGGATTGACTCGGCCTTCGGCCTCGCCCTGCGGGCAACGCTGCGCGTTGTCGTCTCGCTTCGCTCGGCTCGAACCTGAACGCAGGTTCTCATCCAACACGACCACAGGGGATTCTGTTATATCGGGTGTTTGGGAAGTTGATGGTGGAATATATACGAAAAAAGCGCCTAAAGGCGCTTTTTTCTGTATTGGTGGGTCGTGCAGGATTCGAACCTGCGACCAATTGATTAAAAGTCAACTGCTCTACCAACTGAGCTAACGACCCGCAGAAGTGGTGGGTGATGACGGGCTCGAACCGCCGACCCCCTCCGTGTAAAGGAGATGCTCTACCAACTGAGCTAATCACCCACTTCAGGACTTCCAGGTTACTGCTAAACAAGAAAATGAGTGGTGGGTGATGACGGGCTCGAACCGCCGACCCCCTCCGTGTAAAGGAGATGCTCTACCAACTGAGCTAATCACCCTCATTTTTCTCATTTCAACAAGATGGTGGGCGATGACGGGCTCGAACCGCCGACCCCCTCCGTGTAAAGGAGATGCTCTACCAACTGAGCTAATCGCCCCGTCTTGTTGGAGTCGCATTATAGGGATAGTTGAAAGTGAGTCAACGGTTTTTAAAACGTTTTTATTCGTTCGCCGCAAAATTAGGCAGGATGGGATATTTATCAGCAACAGCGCTGATTCTTTGCCCATTTCCGTGCGAAACAGCCCGCAAAGCTGGCGTAATGCTGCCTGGTAATGCTGTGTCAGCGTTGAGGAATTGGCATGGAGTGGTAGAATGTCGGCCACTTTTTAAATTCCGAGCAATGGTCGGCACCCCGCCGACACGCGTTGCGTAATAAGGCTGTGAACCCAATGAAAATCAAAACCCGTTTCGCCCCGAGCCCGACCGGTTATCTTCACGTCGGCGGTGCCCGTACTGCGCTTTATTCCTGGTTATTCACCCGCCACGCTGGTGGTGAGTTTGTGCTGCGTATTGAAGATACCGATCTCGAACGCTCAACCCAGGACGCGATCGACGCAATTATGGATGGCATGAACTGGTTGAACCTGGATTGGGATGAAGGCCCGTATTTCCAGACCAAGCGTTTCGATCGCTATAACGCGGTGATCGACGAAATGCTGGAACAGGACACGGCTTATAAATGCTATTGCTCTAAAGAACGTCTTGAAGCACTGCGCGAGAAGCAAATGGAAAACGGCGAAAAACCGCGCTATGACGGCCATTGCCGCGATAGCCAGTGCAGCCACACCGCTGATGAGCCACACGTGGTGCGTTTCCGTAACCCGCAGGAAGGCTCGGTTATCTTTGACGATAAAATCCGTGGCCCGATCGAATTCAGCAACCAGGAACTGGACGATCTGATTATTCGCCGCACTGACGGTGCGCCAACCTATAACTTCTGCGTGGTGGTTGATGATTGGGATATGGAGATTACCCACGTGATCCGTGGTGAAGACCATATCAACAACACGCCGCGCCAGATCAACATCCTGAAAGCGCTGGGCGCACCGGTGCCAGAATATGCTCACGTCTCGATGATTCTGGGTGATGACGGCAAAAAACTGTCCAAACGCCACGGTGCGGTAGGGGTGATGCAGTATCGTGATGATGGCTACCTGCCGCAGGCGTTGCTGAACTATCTGGTGCGCTTGGGTTGGTCCCATGGCGATCAGGAAATTTTCTCGATTGACGAGATGAAAACGCTGTTCACGCTGGAAGCGATCAATAAATCCGCCAGCGCATTCAACACCGAAAAACTGCAGTGGCTGAACCACCACTATATTAACCATATGCCAGCGGAAGAAGTGGCGGTGCATCTGGCGTGGCATATCGAACAGCAGGGGATTGAAACCCGTAACGGCCCGGAGCTGAAAGATATCGTTAAACTGCTGGGCGAACGTTGTAAGACGCTGAAGGAAATGGCGGAATCCTGCCACTACTTCTACCAGGATTTCAGCGAGTTTGATGCCGATGCGGCGAAAAAACACCTGCGCCCGGTGGCGCGCCAACCGTTGGAAGCGGTACGTGCCAAGCTGGCTGCGGTCGCTGACTGGACGCCGGAAAATGTGCACGATGCCATTCAGGGCACGGCAGACGAACTGGGCGTTGGCATGGGCAAAGTGGGTATGCCGCTGCGCGTTGCGGTCACTGGTGCTGGCCAATCGCCGGGGATGGACGTTACCGTGCATGCTATCGGTCAGGCACGTTCTCTGAAGCGTATCGATCAGGCGTTGGCGTATATAACTGAACGCGAAGCTCAAGGCTGATTAATCCCATAGTCACTTGAAATCGACAAAGCCCTGCAAAGTGATTCGCAGGGCTTTTTTCCGATTTATTTTTGCCCGCCATGATGATTTTTTAGCATTAAACGTGCTGATTTGGCGGCTTTTTCAGCGCTTGATCGAGGAATTCAATTTAGCCGTTGACAGTGTTTCAGGGGTTTCATATTATGCGCCCCGTTCACAGGGTTTTATGATTGTGGATTGGGGCTATAGCTCAGCTGGGAGAGCGCTTGCATGGCATGCAAGAGGTCGACGGTTCGATCCCGTCTAGCTCCACCAACCTTTTATTATTAAAAAGGTTGATGATAGACACCGTAACGCCGGTCAATGCGTACCACTTTTGTGGGGCTATAGCTCAGCTGGGAGAGCGCTTGCATGGCATGCAAGAGGTCGACGGTTCGATCCCGTCTAGCTCCACCACCATTTAAAAAGCCGACCTTTTGGGTCGGCTTTTTGCTTTCTAGTGTTTGCTTCTCTGATCAATCATTGTTATCGGTTTTTTTATAGACTATATTTAGTCTGATGAACGGTGCTCATTGATTAAAGGAAATGCCATGAAAACTGAGACTATCAGCTATTTAAAGCAGAATGCGGCCAAACTCGATCTATCTGAACCTTTGATCGTGACGCAAAACGGTCTTCCTGCTTATGTCATCGAATCCTATGAAGATCACATACGTAGAGATGAAAGTATCGCTCTGCTCAAGCTGATGACGTTATCAGAAAAAGATATCGAGTTAGGGCGGACCTTCTCGCGTGAACAGATTCTGGATTCACTCTGATGGTTGCAAGTGCGTCGGTTTTTATTTATTCAGAGACGGCGAAAATGACGATGCAAACCATCGCGTATTTTCTGCGCTCGCATCAGATCGAACCCAGGCCTGTTATAGGCAAAATACTGGATGAGTTTGAAGAGAAAACAGGCGTTTTTCCAGAAGGAAGCCCGATTTGTGCTGAGCTTCTGACATTGGGGTGTGCTAAGTATCGGGAATGCAATACAACTGATGGATATCGCGTGCTCTATAGCATTAACGATAAGGAAAAGGTGATTTACGTGCATGCCGTATTGTCCCAACGGCAGAATATTGCCAGCCTGCTCTTTAATCGGATCCTAGAATGGCAACGATAATTTCGGGTAGTAATAAATGCAAAACGCCCGATGAGGTTCACCGGGCGTTTTAAGGTTGATAACCCGTTGTTACACCATCAACCCAACACCAGCCCGGCGATGGAAGCAGACAGAATGCTGACCAGAGTAGAGCCGTAAACCAGTTTCAGGCCAAAGCGCGACACCACGTTGCCCTGATGTTCGTTCAACCCCTTGATTGCCCCAGCGACGATACCGATGGAAGAGAAATTGGCGAAAGACACCAGGAACACGGACAGAATACCCATGCTGCGTGGTGACAGCTCGCCAGACATTTTTTGCAGTTCCATCATGGCCACAAATTCGTTAGAAACCAGCTTGGTTGCCATGATACTGCCCACTTGTAAGGCTTCGTGTTGCGGGATCCCCATAATCCAAGCGAATGGATAGAAGAAGTAACCGAGAATCTCCTGGAAGCTCAGGCCAAAGATGGCGCTGAACAGGCCGTTAAGTGCGGCGATCAAGGCAATAAAACCAATCAACATAGCCGCAACAATAATAGCCACTTTGAAACCTGCCAGAATGTATTCACCCAGCATTTCAAAGAAGCTCTGGCCTTCGTGCAGGTTGCCCAGATGCAGTTCTTCTTCATTGCTGGTGTCATAAGGGTTGACCAAGGAAAGCACGATAAAGGTGCTGAACATGTTCAGTACCAATGCGGCCACCACATATTTCGCATCCAACATGGTCATGTAAGCGCCAACTATCGACATGGAAACCGTCGACATGGCGGTAGCCGCCATTGTGTACATGCGTTTTTCCGACATCTTGCCCAAAATATCTTTATAGGCGATGAAGTTTTCAGACTGGCCGAGGATCAGCGAACTGACGGCGTTGAAAGACTCCAGCTTACCCATACCGTTCACTTTCGACAGCACGGTACCGATAATGCGGATGATAAACGGCAGCACTTTAATGTATTGCAGAATACCGATCAGCGCAGAGATAAACACGATTGGGCACAATACTTTCAGGAAGAAGAACGCTAAACCTTTGTCACCCATACCGCCGAACACAAAATCAGTCCCTTGACCTGCAAACCCGAGCAGCTTGTCAAACAGCGCTGCGAATCCTTTTACAAAGCCCAAACCTGCTTCCGAATGCAGGAAAAAGTAAGCCAGCAATACTTCAATAACCAAGAGTTGAATAACATAGCGAATGCGGATGCTTTTACGATCGCGACACACTAACAGTGCCAGGATCGCAACCACCACCAACGCTAACGCAAAGTGCGCAATAGGGGACATGTGTGCTCCAAATTTGAGGCAGGCTGAATTTCGTTTGTCATTTTATGTAACGCTGCATTTAAAAACGAGATATCTATTACAAATGTGGAAAATCATCGCAAGGAAAATCCTAAGTTATTACGGCAAAGAACCAGAACTCAGGATGTTAATAAACCTGCGCGTTTGTAGCATTTTTGTGCTAATTTGGCTATTAAGCATTTTCCGCTCGAATGCCGTGATGCCGAGTAAAAAGAGACGGCAAGATTTGATGCGATCTGTTCGATAAAACCTTCGTCATCCGCTATCGCTGAAATAAGTATTACTGCCACAAATGCACTTGATAATCATTATCATTTAAGTGAGATGAAGGTAAGCGTAAAATTAGTAAGGGTTTCACGATATGCTGAACAGTCGCGTGGTTGACAGTACTTCCAGCCGCCCATCGAGAAAGATCAAACTTTCTCTGATGGGCCCCGCATTTATTGCCGCCATCGGCTATATCGATCCCGGCAACTTTGCCACCAATATCCAATCCGGTGCCTCTTTCGGCTATACCTTATTGTGGGTGGTGGTCTGGGCCAATATCATGGCGATGTTAATCCAACTGCTTTCCGCCAAGCTGGGCATCGCGACGGGTAAAAACCTCGCTGAACATATCCGCGATCGCTTCCCGCGCCCGGTAGTTTGGGCGTATTGGGTACAGGCAGAGATTATCGCTATGGCAACCGATCTGGCCGAGTTTGTTGGTGCGGCGATCGGCTTCAAATTGCTGCTGGGGGTTACGCTGCTGGAAGGCGCGATCCTCACCGGTATAGCTACTTTTCTCATTTTGATGCTACAAAAACGCGGGCAAAAGCCACTGGAATTGGTGATCGGTGGTTTACTGCTATTTGTGGCGGCAGCCTACATTGTTGAACTGGTGTTTTCGCAACCGCAACTGAGTGGGTTGTTGAGAGGGATGGCGATCCCGGATTTGCCAAACGGTGATGCGGTTTTTCTGGCTGCCGGTGTGCTGGGGGCAACCATCATGCCGCACGTGATTTATCTGCACTCCTCGCTGACTCAAACCGCAGGTGAGCATTCGCGAGCCGAACGTTATGCCTCAACCAAAATCGACGTGGCGATCGCCATGACCATTGCCGGGTTTGTCAATCTGGCGATGATGGCGACCGCCGCCGCCGCATTCCACTTCAATGGTCATAGCGGTATTGCCGATCTCGATCAGGCCTATCTGACGCTGCAACCTTTGTTGGGTAATGCTGCGGCAACCATCTTCGGCCTGAGCCTGGTGGCTGCCGGTTTGTCTTCAACGGTGGTGGGCACGCTGGCGGGCCAAGTGGTGATGCAGGGTTTTGTGCGTTTTTATATCCCGCTGTGGGTACGCCGGGTTGTCACCATGCTGCCATCATTCATCGTGATTATGTTGGGGATGGATGCCACGCGCATTCTGGTGTTGAGCCAGGTATTGCTCAGTTTTGGGATTGCTCTGGCGCTGGTTCCGCTGCTGGTGTTTACCGGTAACCGCACACTGATGGGTGATATGGTTAATAGCCGCACGATTCAGAATACTGGCAAATTGATTGTGCTGGTGGTGGTCAGCTTAAACGGCTATTTATTGATTAGCAGCGTCATTTAACCCCCAAAAGATAAAAACCGGCATCAGGTGTAATACCGGTTTTTGTAAGCGATTACATCAAAATGCTGTCGATCTCGGCGATTTCCTCAGCGGTAAATACGCGGTTGGCCAGCATACCCACCGCATCTTCCAGCTGGCTGGTTTTACTGGCACCAATCAATACGGAAGTGACACGATCGTTGCGCAGTACCCAAGCCAGTGCCATTTGTGACAGCTTCTGCCCGCGCCGCTCTGCCAGCGTGTTCAAGCGGCGAACTTTCTGCAGTTTCTCTTCGGTAAGCTGTTCGGGCTTCAGGAACCGGCTACTGCTGGCCGCCCGCGAATCCTGCGGAATACCGTGCAGGTAACGGTCGGTCAGCACACCCCCAGCCAGCGGTGAAAAGGCGATAGAACCCACGCCATGCTCTTCCAGCGTATCCAGCAGTTCCGGCTCTACCCAACGTTCAAACATTGAGTATTTCGGCTGGTGAATCACGCACGGCGTGCCGAGCTGTTGTAGCAGGGTAAACGCCTGCCGTGCCAGATCGGCCGGGTAGTTCGACAGCCCGACATACAGCGCTTTACCCTGACGCACCAGCAAATCCAGCGCGGCCATGGTTTCTTCTAGCGGCGTATCTGGGTCTGGGCGGTGGTGATAGAAGATATCCACGTAATCGAGATCCATCCGCTTCAAGCTTTGGTTCAGGCTGGCGACCAGATACTTTTTCGATCCCCAATCACCGTAAGGGCCTTGCCACATGGTGTAACCGGCCTTGGAAGAGATAATCAGCTCATCGCGATAAGGCTTGAGATCGTTATGCAGAATACGGCCGAAATTCTCTTCGGCAGATCCCGGCGGCGGGCCGTAGTTATTGGCCAGATCAAAATGGGTAATGCCGAGGTCGAAGGCGCGGCACGCCAGGCTGCGCGCATTGTCATACAGCGTGCTATCACCAAAGTTGTGCCATAGGCCAAGTGAAACGGCGGGGAGTTTTAACCCGCTGCGGCCACAGCGGCGGTATTCCATATTTTGGTAGCGCGCAGAGTCAGCTTGATAAACCATACAGATCCTCATCGGCAAAAGTGAAAACGAGTTTCAATGTATGCGTTTCCATGCAAACAGTCAGCGCGCCCGATCACGCAAATTAATCCCTATGCCAATCTGGGGGCCTGTGCACCGATGTAAAGCCAGGTTGCCAGTGGCCTTTTAGCGCTAAAGTTCGAAATTTGCGCAACATCTCTAATACTTAAAATTAACATTCCCACCTTCTCGCAGGTGATGATCATGAGCAAAAACTATACGGTGGCTGATTACCTCCTCGATCGTTTAGCACAGATTGGTATCCGGCATTTCTTCGGTGTGCCAGGGGATTACAACCTGCAATTTCTCGATCATGTCATCGATCACCCGCAGATCACCTGGGTGGGGTGCGCCAACGAATTGAATGCCGCCTATGCTGCCGATGGTTATGCCCGTTGCAAACCGGCGGCGGCGTTGCTGACCACCTTTGGCGTGGGTGAACTGAGTGCGATCAACGGTATCGCGGGCAGCTACGCCGAATATTTGCCGGTGATCCATGTGGTGGGCTCACCGGCCCTGCGTGCGCAGCGTGCCGGGGATCTGCTGCATCATTCGCTGGGGGATGGCGATTTCGGCCATTTTGCCCGCATGGCTAAAGAGGTGACCGTCGCACAGGCCAACCTGACCGCCAGCAATGCTGAAGCGGAAATCGATCGTCTGTTGACCACCGCGCTATTTGAACGTCGCCCGGTGTACCTGCTATTGCCGAGTGATGTGGCCGAAGCACCGCTGACTTCGCGCCCGGCCCCGCTGATGCTGCGCCAGCCCAATCTTTCTGATGCTTCGTTGCAGGCATTCATCACCGCTGCGCAGGAAAAACTGCAGGCGGCACAGCGGGTTTCCCTGCTGGCGGATTTCCTTGCCGAGCGCTTCGGGGCAGAAACGGTGCTGGAACAGTGGATGAATGAGGTGAATATTCCCCATTCAACCTTATTGCTAGGCAAGAGCGTGCTGGATGAAACCCATGCCTGCTTTACTGGCACCTATGCCGGGGCCGCCAGCGATCCACAGGTGAAACAGTTAATTGAAGGTGCTGACGTGGTGATTAACGTCGGTGTGCGTTTCACCGATACCATCACGGCAGGGTTCAGCCACAATTTGCCCAATGAGAAATGTATCGATATCCAACCCTTTGAAGCGCGGGTGGGGCAGCAGGTGTTCAGTCAGATCCCGATGCGCGACGCGGTCAAAGCCCTCCATCAATTAACGCTGTCGTTAGCCAAGCAGTGGCAGCTGCCCGCCATCAAACGCCCTTTATTGCCGGATCCGAACGGCAGTGGTTTGGATCAACACGGCTTTTGGCAGCAAATGCAGAACTTCCTGCAACCGGGGGATATCCTGATTGCCGATCAAGGGACTTCATGCTTTGGTGCAGCGTCGCTGAATCTGCCGCGAGGCTGCCGGTTTATCGTTCAATCTCTGTGGGGGTCGATCGGTTTTACGTTGCCAGCGGCGTTTGGCGTGCAAACCGCCGAGCCGGATCGCCGGGTGCTGTTGCTGATTGGTGATGGTGCAGCCCAACTGACGATTCAGGAGCTGGGATCGATGCTGCGCGATGGCCAAAAGCCGGTCGTTTTCCTGCTCAATAACAATGGTTATACCGTTGAGCGAGCTATTCACGGCCCGGAACAGCGCTATAACGACATTGCCCAGTGGGACTGGACGCTGTTACCGCAGGCGCTGTCGCAGGGGCATCAGGTGAAATGCCTGCACGTGAGTGAGCCTGAACAACTGTGTCATGCACTGGGTGAAGTGAATGGCCGTGAACAACTGGTGTTTATTGAAGTGATGCTGCCGAAGATGGATATTCCCGAATTGCTGGATACCATCTCCCGCGCCATTCAATCGCGCAACGCCGCGGCCTGATCTGCGGCATTTTCCAACAGGCGATCCAACAGCCAAAACCCCGCCGGCCCCGGCGGGGTAAGTTTTGACCACACCGCATCCACCGAAATCAACTTGGGCCAACCGCGTATTTTCAATTCTGTCAGACGTTCTTGCCCATACTGTTTGACCAGCCAGTGCGGCAGTATCGCCCAGCCAAATCCCTGTTCCGCCATTTCCAACAGCATCAGATAGCTGGGGGCCGACCAGACCGGCCCCTGCGGTTTAGCGGCATCGCTGCCGGTATAGGTATTGAGATAGAGCTGACGGCTGCTGGCCAGATGCGCCTGCGTAAGCGCTGGGATGTGTGCCAGCGGGTGTTCGTTGGCGACAAACAGCCCCATTTCGGTTTGTTCCGGTAGCCTGGCGACGGCGATATCGGGCGGATAATTGGGCTGCACCGCCAGCATGCCCAGATGTGCGCGGCCAATCTGCAACAGATCCAGCACGTCAGCGTCTTCGGCGATCATGCATTCCAGTTCAATATCCTGATAGCGCTGCTCGAAGTGTTTCAGCAAGTTATCGTGATGATTAGGCTGATAGGTATCGGAGAAGACGATAGTCAAACGCGGTTCAACCCGATCGCCCAACCGGATGCTCAGTGCCTCAAGGCGCTCGCTGGCGCTTAGGATCTCCTGCACGTGGCCGAGCACTTTGCGGCCCGCAGGGGTAAGCACCGGTTGGCGCGCCTCGCGGTTGAACAGCATCAGCCCAAGATCCGCTTCCAGATTGGCGATCGCGGTGCTGATGGTGGACTGGCTTTTACGCAGCTTGCGCGCGGCGGCAGAAAACGATCCCAGCGCGGCTGCTTCAACAAACGCCTGCAAGGCTTCGGGAGAATAACGCATAATATATCTACTTTATCGATGGAACCTATTTTTAATCTACGCAAAAAAACGATGATAATCACCCGACTTTTCCAGAAACAGTCAGAAAGCAGGTGAGTATGCAGTTGCAAAATAAGTCGTTGGTTGAACGTATCGTCCATGCCGTAGGGTTCGAGGCTATAGCGATCCTGCTCAGCGCGCCGATAGGGGCGTGGTTGCTTGAACGCCCAATACTACAGATGGGCACCTTGGCGATCATACTGTCAACCGTCGCCATGTTGTGGAACATGGCTTATAACACGCTGTTTGATCGGTTTTGGCCGGTGAGCCGCGTGGTGCGTAACCTGAAGGTGCGTATTTTTCATACCCTGGGCTTTGAGGGCGGGTTTATCGTGATTGGTTTGCCGCTGGTTGCGTGGGTAATGAATATGCCACTGGCCCAAGCCTTTATGCTGGAGATCGGTTTCTTCCTGTTCTTCCTGCCCTATACCCTGTGTTACAACTGGGTATACGATACCCTGCGTCAGCGCTGGTTTGAGCCACGCTTGGCGAGCTGTTCGCGGGCAAAATAACAAGGAGACCATGATGAAAGTGCTGGGCTTACTGGGCGGTATGAGCTGGGAATCCACCATACCCTATTACCGGATGATCAACGAACAGGTGAAGGCGCAACTCGGCGGCCTGCATTCAGCCAAAATTGTGCTCTATAGCGTCGATTTTCAAGAGATTGAACGCTTACAGCATCAGGGCGATTGGGATGGCGCTGGCCGCCTGCTGGCGGGGGCTGCCGCGTCGTTGCGTGCTGCGGGTGCCGAAGCGATCGTGATTTGCACTAACACCATGCACAAGGTGGCCGACGCGGTGGAACAGGCCAGCGGTTTGCCGTTGCTCCACATTGCCGACGCCACGGCCTTGCAGGTGCGCCAGCAAAATATCCACCGCGTTGGGTTGCTGGGTACGCGTTTTACCATGGAGCAGGATTTTTACCGTGGGCGTTTGCAGGATAAGTTTGATATTGATGTGATTACGCCAACGGAGGCCGATCGCCAGATCGTGCATCGCATCATTTATGAAGAGCTGTGCCTGGGGAAAATCTGCGATGCCTCCCGCGATGAGTATCGCCGGATTATCAGTAACCTCGAGCAACAGGGGGCGCAGGGCATTATTTTTGGCTGCACTGAAATCAGTCTGTTGGTGGGCGCGCAGGATGCTGCCGTGCCGGTGTTCGACACCACCGCCATCCATGCGCGCGCAGCAGCGGAATATGCGCTGGCTTAAGGCGGAATCGGCGCAGGCTGAAACGATTTTTGTGATCCAGATCGCTATTGAACAGTGGGTAACAGAATGGCGATTGTTGTTTCAGCGGAGTGATTTTACAGTGTAGCCAGTTTCTTATTGCTCATTTTACGGAGAAAACACTGATGACCTATGCCCTCGTAGGTGACGTTGGCGGCACTAACGCACGTCTGGCACTCTGCACGGTTGAAACGGGTGAGATCACCCAAGCGAAAACCTATTCAGGTCTGGAGTTTGACAGCCTGGAAGCGGTGATTCGCCAATACCTGGCCGACCATAAGCTGGAGGTTCAGGATGCCTGCATCGCCATTGCCTGCCCGGTGACGGAAGACTGGGTAGCGATGACCAATCATACCTGGGCTTTTTCCATCAAAGAGATGAAGGCCAATCTGGGCTTCAACCACCTGGAAGTGATTAACGATTTTACCGCCGTATCCATGGCTATCCCGATGCTGTCCGACGCCGATGTGTTGCAGTTTGGCGGCGGCAAAGCGCAAAAAGATAAGCCGATCGCGGTTTATGGCGCCGGTACTGGCCTGGGCGTAGCGCATCTGGTGCACGTTAACCGCCGTTGGGTGAGCCTGCCGGGGGAAGGGGGCCACGTGGACTTTGCGCCAAACAGCGAAGAAGAGGACATCATTCTGGAAGTGTTGCGTGCCGAAGTGGGACACGTTTCCGCCGAGCGCGTGCTGTCTGGCCCTGGGTTAGTGAACCTGTATCGCGCCATTGTGAAAGCGGACAGCCGCTTGCCAGAGAAATTAGCGCCTAAAGATATTACCGAGCGTGCGTTAGCGGATAGCTGTACCGACTGCCGCCGCGCACTTTCGCTGTTCTGCGTGATCATGGGGCGTTTTGGCGGCAATCTGGCGTTGAATCTGGGCACCTTCGGTGGCGTGTATATTGCCGGGGGCATCGTGCCGCGCTTTATGGAGTTCTTTAAAGCTTCCGGGTTCCGCGCAGCCTTTGAAGACAAGGGTCGTTTCAAAGACTACGTGCACCAAATCCCGGTGTTTATGATCACCCATGCTCAACCGGGGCTGCTGGGGGCTGGAGCCCACTTGCGTCAGACGATGGGGATGCACCTGTAAGTTGCCTCATTCATGGGGCTGCGATGAGAATTCGCGGTTTGTACTGAGATGGGCTTTTGTATGGGCTGCCGAATTGGCTTGTTAAATTATCAATACATATCAATTGATTATATCTGTTCAAGACTCTTTCTAAATGTGTGGGAATTGTGAAGGATGTGTCTGAACAGCGTAATTGGGTAATTATCCTATAGAGTGGCAACCGGTGTGGCTCTACTGTTACCGGAGAAAAGACCGGTTCCGCTCTGGGGGAGTTACCAAATGAAGAAAGTACTGTTGTTGCTGGCAGCGTTATTGCCACTGTCATTACCGGCAGTGAGCTATGCGGATATTTCCATCGGCGTGAACGTTCCCGGCCTGTCATTGCAACTCGGTGATCGTGATAATCGTGGTTACTATTGGGACGGTGGCCGCTGGCGTGAACCACGCGAGTGGCATAAACATTATCGTCCACGTGATTATTATTATGGCCCACCACGGGTCATGTATTACGGCCCTCCACCGCGTGAATGGCGCGATCGTCCGCGTCATTACCGTATGCCACCGCCGCCACCGCCTGGCTATTATCGCCCTGGCCCTCCTGGGCAACGTTGGTAATTTTTGCGCAGATGTCACAGTAATCACTGTGGCATCTGCGTATTCGCGTGGGGATTATTTAATGCCGAGCTGCGCTTTGCCGAGCGGCGTCAACAGATCGACGGTTGCGCGGCCGGTGAAATCCACTTCAAAATCATCCGGGGCGAAGTCTGGCGGCGTTTTGCCCGACAGGAAGCTCGGTAACTGGCGTTGCAGATAGGCATCATTTTTGTCGCAACCCGGTGCGGCGGCAATGTACATCACGTTACTGTCGAATTCACCGTTGTGCTCGTTTTCTACCGCATGGACCACGTCGCAGTGCCAGAATACCGTATCCCCCGGCTCCAGATCGGGAATAGGGGAAATCCCTTGCAGCAAAAGAGGATGCCATTTCTCTGAGATCGACAGCGCCCGGCCAGGAGCTGCATCGCATAAATCGTCATCAGCCACATCGTCCTGCAACGCGCGCAGTAACACATAGGCCATGGCATTGGCAATCGGCACCAGATTCAGCGTGCCCGCATTGGTACGCTGCGGCGTCAGCGCCGTCCACCCTTGGAAAGTACGGAACATTGAGCAGACTGCCGGTGACGCGATCTCGCGCACTTCGGTACGGCCGTCGGCGGCAAAGGGATCATAGCGCTGCCAGTCGCCGGAAAAAACGTGGCGGTAAACGTAGCGGAAGTTCTCATCCAGCCAGCGTTCGATGGTACCGCTGTCCACGTGTGGCGACAGGCCCAGAGAAGAGGAGTTCGGCGGGCGGCGGCGGGTGCGATCGGCGTAGGTGGTCACCCGCGTCGGGTCAAAATGCTGTTTGCCGTTACTCTCGGTTTCCCACAGGCTGTTCAGAAACACCTGTACCGCGTGCATACGTTGATCCTGCCTTGCTTCTACCTGCGGTTGCGACCAGTAAATGCCATAGATCTGCGGCTTGCTGGCGGCCAGTTTGCCGAAATAGTTATCTTCGGCGGCATTCTTCAGGCGCTCAACGAAGTTATTGCGATCAAGATAGTTACCGATCTCCTGGTTCCAGGCTTCGGCTTTACGGCGTGGGAATACGCCGCGAATGGCGCATGCGCCGCGTTGTTTGATCAGCGCTTTTTGCTGTTCGCTGACGCGTTGCTGCAAAATATCCTCGGCGTCGATCTGCGGTACCGGATTCTGCCCCGCAGCCAGTTCTTGCCGGATGCACTCAACCTGCTGGCGGATATTGTCTTCCAAAGCCAGAAACACCTCACGGTAGTTTGGCAGCGCCTGGCGCAGTTGTTGTTTGACGGCTTTAATGGCGGCAGGAATATCTTCGATGAGTAATGAAGCCATAGTGTTCTCCTTGTGCCACCTGCGGGCGGCGATAGATCGTTGTAGGATACCGGTAGCAGCGTTGCTGTTTTGTTGTAATGACGTAAATGATTATCTGGATTTAATAGAGGAAAATAAAGAGATATATTTCATTCGTAACATCCTCTTTTTCGTTTATCGGAGAAATAGTGAATGAAATTGGAAACATCGCGCTTAATCCTGCAATCGATCACGGCGGATGATTGGCCATTGTTCCGGCGTTTGTATCAGGAACCCCAGGTGATTCGCTATATCGCCGATCCCATGGCGGAAAGTGAGATCCGCGCACGTTTTGAAATGCGCTTACCCGCATGGGATAAACACAGCGAACGCTGGTTATGCTTGGTGATCCGTGAGAAAGCGAGTGGCAAAGCGCTGGGGATCACCGGTTTTCGCCCGGAGTGGTTGCCTTTTCAACAGGCAGAAGTGGGGTTTGGCAGCCTGCCGGAAGGGCAGGGAAAAGGGTATGGCAAAGAATCGCTGCTGGCAGTGTTGGATTTTGCCTTCAGCGCCTGTGGTTTTCATAAAATAAATGCCACGGTGACCGAAGGGAATATCGCCTCGCGTCGTCTGCTGGAAAGCTGTGGTTTCAGGCTGGAAGGCACGCTGCGGGATAACTATCGCCTAGCAGGGCAGTGGTGTAATGACTGGCAACTGGGGTTGTTGGCGGCGGAGTTTGCAGCGCTGAGTCGGTAAAAAAATTGTTATCGGGGGGCTCGACAGCCTGCCAGTGCTGCGTTATGTTCGATATCCGGCCACAAAGTGGTCAGCGTCGCTCGGACGGTCCGGGCGCTAACGTCTCTTCGAGGAATCTATGGCTGATAACAGTCCGCGCCGTTTTACGCGCATCGAACGTCTTCCCCCTTACGTTTTTAATATCACTTCTGAGCTGAAGATGGCTGCCCGCCGTCGCGGTGAGGATATTATCGATTTCAGCATGGGCAACCCCGATGGCCCAACGCCGCCGCATATTGTGGAAAAACTCTGCACCGTGGCGCAGCGTGACGATACGCATGGTTACTCCACGTCGCGCGGTATTCCGCGTTTGCGCCGCGCGATTGCCAACTGGTATCAGGAACGCTATCAGGTGGATATCGACCCAGAAAGCGAAGCCATTGTCACTATCGGTTCGAAAGAAGGGCTGGCGCACCTGATGTTGGCGACGCTCGATCATGGCGATACCGTGCTGGTGCCGAACCCAAGCTATCCGATTCACATTTACGGCGCGGTGATTGCCGGTGCGCAGGTGCGTTCAGTGCCGCTGGTGGATGGCAGCGATTTCTTTGGTGAACTGGAACGCGCTATCCGTGAAACCATTCCGCGGCCAAAAATGATGATCCTCGGCTTCCCATCCAACCCTACCGCGCAGTGCGTGGAGCTGGATTTCTTCGAGCGGGTGGTGGCGCTGGCAAAACAGTACGATGTTCTGGTGATCCACGATCTGGCCTATGCCGACATCGTGTATGACGGCTGGAAAGCGCCATCGATCATGCAGGTGCCGGGGGCGAAAGACATCGCGGTCGAGTTCTTTACCCTGTCGAAAAGTTACAATATGGCGGGCTGGCGCATCGGTTTTATGGTGGGTAACCCTGAACTGGTCAACGCGCTGGCTCGCATCAAAAGTTACCACGACTACGGCACCTTCACCCCGTTGCAGGTGGCGGCCATCGCTGCGTTGGAAGGCGATCAGCAGTGCGTTCGCGACATTGCCGAGCAGTATCGCCAGCGCCGTAATGTGCTGGTGAAAGGGCTGCATGAAGCGGGCTGGATGGTAGAGAACCCCAAGGCATCGATGTACGTCTGGGCGAAAATTCCAGAAGCTTATGCGCATTTAGGCTCGCTGGAGTTCGCCAAGCGCCTGTTAGCTGACGCTAAAGTGTGCGTGTCGCCAGGAATCGGCTTTGGCGATTATGGTGATACGCATGTGCGTTTTGCACTGATTGAGAATCAGGATCGTATTCGTCAGGCGGTGCGTGGCATCAAAGCGATGTTCCGTGCTGATGGTCTGATGGCCCCGCCGAAAGCCAAGTAATCGTTATAAACCGGGGAAATCCCCGGTTTTTTCGTTTATTAAGGTTTTCTTCATCATTTCCCGACTATGTTTAGCCTGTACCATTTACCTATTGGGAGAAGTTATGGGCGCGCGCTTTGCTAAATCACAAATTATTCTGCACTGGTTGACGTTGTTGATGGTTATTCTGACTTACAGCGCCATGTTACTGAAAGATTCAGTCCCTGATGACTACATCGATCTGGTTAAAAATTTGCACTTCAATTTTGGTCTGTCGGTTTTTGTACTGATGTTTTTCCGGCTCTGTTTGCGCCAGCGTCATGCTACGCCACCGATTACACCAGCGTTAGAAGTATGGCAGGCATTTGGGTCGAAGGTTTTCCACTGGCTGCTGTATCTGCTGTTTTTATCCTTGCCGATCCTGGGCATGCTGACGTTGGCCTATGGTGGAAAAGAGTGGGTGCTGCTGGGCTGGCAGGTGCCGCAGTGGATAACGCCAGATCCTGGGATGCGCAGCCTGGTGAAAGATATTCACGAAACCTTGGCTAATACCGGTTATTTCATTATTGGTGCCCATGCGCTGGCGGCGCTCTATCACCATTATCTGCGTGGCGATGATACGCTGCGCCGGATGATGCCGGGCAAATAACGCCGAACGCAGAAATACCCCAGGGGCGCAGATTGCACAATCTGCGCCCCTTTATCGTCAGGCGATAGCGCTGATGCTGGCGACAAACATGGCCCAGAAGGCAAAACAACAAACCCAGATATGACGACGATGGTAGGCCATTTTAACCTTCACGAATGACTTGCGGCGGTTGAGTAATAACCACATCGGTATCAACGGGGGAAGATTTAGCCAGCAGGGGAAATATTTTACAGCGCGCGGATTTCCACGACGGAAGCATGCACTTCATAGCCCAGCAGGAATAATGCCTGCTCGAGCGCTTCAACTTTCGAGGCATAGGCGACATCCAGCAACCGGTCAACCTGCGCGCCGTTAAACCCCATCTGGCGTGCTAGCATCGCTTTTGATGTACCTGCACTCAGCATCCGGTTATGCAGTTCCAGCTTCAGCTTGACCAACACCGGCAGATGAATGGCGATCTCTTCTGCCTGTAAGGTGGAAGGGGATGGCACCTGACGGCCTTCTTCCATCTCAATGGCGATCGCCGTCAGCAGGCTTTCCTGCGCCTCCAGCTCAACATCGTCACGTTTGTAGCAGGCGGCCTGCTGTAGCGGGAAATCACGAAAAGTAATCTGCCAGGTATCGCTTTCGCTGTCGAAAATGGAGTGGGCGGGGTAATGGCAAGGCATCGTATTTCCTGCTTGAAAGTGAGTTGAGCGGCATTGTGACCGGTTGGCGTTAACAATGCCAGTGATTGGCGTTGGGAGTCGGTTAGGAAAGCCGTTGGGTGAGTTTGTTTTTTTTAGTTACTCAATGATGATTTATTAGCGATTCCTGCCAGAATTGATTTATCCCCCTAAGATAAATCGGAAATAACATGAAATATAGATTTAACGATCGTGTTCTTTTTGATGCGGATGCAGGAACGCTGGGCCCCAGTGATCTATCGGATGACTCTATCCCGATATCAAACCCAACCAAACGTTTATTACTGCTGTTGATAGATCACCACGGTGAGCCGGTCAACCGTGAAGTGATATTCAAAAAAGTGTGGGACGATTACGGCATGATCTCCAGCAACAACAACCTCAACCAGTGTGTCAGTAAATTGCGCCGGGTAATCAAGGTGATGGGAATTGATGATGAGGTGATTGCTACCGTACCTAAGCTGGGGTTTATGCTGCGACAGGAGATCCTGATTGAATCCAATGAAGGGGACGATGAGACTTTTACTCAAAGCTATGCGCCACCGGTGTTGGCAGAAGTCCCTTATACGGCAACGGAAAACGATCTGGATATGGACGAGGTTGTGGAAGTAAACGCTGAGGTTGATGATGATACAGAGATAGAACAACCGACGTCCAAAGCAGCCGCATCTGCCGCCAGCAAGTGGCGCTATGGTTGGGGAATTGTCGTTGCGCTTGCCGGGTTTGTTTTTGTGCTGGGGATCGGTATCACCATGTACACCACTAATTCTCTGACTCGACAGGAGATTTTTCTTGGCAGTGCGGGCAGTTGCAAGGTGTTTTTATCAACATCCACAACGTCGGGTGTTCCCGGTCCCAGTCTGAATAGAGATCTACTGGCCTACGTGGAACAGCGGAAGGCGCAATGTCAGGGCGATGAATACCTACTGGTGGTGCGCAGCAATCAGGTGCGTTCCTATATTTCGGGCATCCATCGAATGTTTTTCGTGCGCTGCACCACATTACGTGAGCACAGAGTCGAGTTTTGTTCAGGGATGGAAAACGATAACACTCTGTTGCTGCGCTGAAGTTGCTGCCGGTAAAAATAGAACATTCTGACATCAATCAGGCTGTATCCAGAAAAAGGATACAGCCTGATGCGTTTACTTATCAGCCCAAATCGATTTCAACGGCCATATCGTCATGGAAGCCACGTTTGCGGTTCCGCCTTGGCTATACATTTCGATACCTGTGCTGGCAGGATCGGGGAAGATCAGATCGGTCAACACCACTTCGCCATCACCGGAGAAAACGGTCACCGATGATGTATCAACAAGAATGCGTAATTTCAACATTTTGCCATCCAGCAACGGTAACGGTGCTCGGTGTCTAGCGGCAAAGCTGGCGTCAAACGAACTGTCTCCGGATTTTGAACGATCGAGATAGACTTCCCCTGCCAGCGCATCGTAACCGACCAGGGTGACCTCACCGTTATTGCCCGAGCGCAGTTTGAAACCGACTTCGGTGACATTTTCAGGCTTGATGCTGGCCTCTATCTCATAGACCTGCCCGTGAACGCCAGCGTCAGTCAGCGGTTGTTCCCCAGGGGCGAGCAGCGTTGCCTCTTTAAGTTCATACAGCGGTTTGTCGCGTAGCTGGGTCATTTGTTCAACGGGGACCTGGGTGAGCCTGATTTGGTCGCCTATGGTCTGCAGTTTCAGCTCTCTGGCGAAGGTTTGGCCACCGCGCCATAGGGTGGTGGGAACGCTGCCCGCATAACTCCAGTTACTCATCCAGGCCAGCCAGTAACGTTTGCCGTCAGGCACCCCGTTCCAGGAAACGGCGGCATAGAAATCGGAACCGAAATCTGCCCAATTGGCGGTTTGCTTCGGCTGGTCAGACTGAATAATTTCATCCAGCAGAATATGCCCCCAGCCGCCGGTATTATTATCGATGACGCGGATCTGTGCCGTTTCTCCCTGTAGCGACGCAACGTTCCAACTGCGCCAGCCCAGCGCTTCTGAATCGGCACCTGTCGCGCTATAGATGATTTTATCGTTCACCACCAGATTGACCGAGGTTTCTGAGGAAATCGGTTTGGCTGCGCTGTCTGACGCGATGAAGTTATCTGCCAGAATATGGCCCCAGCCGCCGCTGTTTTCATCAATGATGACGATTTTGGCCTGCTGCCCTTGAAACTCAGAGACATCCCAGTGAGTCCAGTTGAGGCTTTCGCTGCTATTGCCGGTGGCACTACGTTTAACTTCGCCATTCACCAGCAGCACGACGGCGGTGGCGTTTTCTTTGCCATAAGGGTTATTGCCACCGCCTACCAGGAAGTTGATGTAAGGCTTGTTAATGGTAAACGCCGGGGAGGTCAGACTACCGATGGCCGTATCGCCATCGTCTTTATTGATCAACTTGCCAAAGAAGCTGTTGACCAGTTGTGAACCCAGGAAACCGGAGACGGCCTGTTGATCGAGGATCGTACCGGTGGAAACCGGCTGATTGATAAAGTCACCTTCAGCCGTCCAGCCCAGTTCGCTGTAAGTGACGTTATCGGCCCCTTCAAAATCAGCGCCAGGGAACAGCAATGTCCCTGCTGGCACCTCTCTTTCCAGGGTACTGGCAGGGTCGTGAGGGTGGTTCCCGCCGCCGACCATCAGGTTGATATACTTGTCGGTGATCTTGAACGGAGGGGAGGTCACGATGCCCGTTGCGCCATCGCCACTGACAAAGGTATTCAGTAGCTGTGTCCCTTGGAACTGGCTCACGCCGGCCTGACCGGGATTGTTCCCCGGCGACAAATAGGCACCCACCAGATCGCCAGTGGCTGTCCAACCTACGCTGCTATAGTTACCTTCAAAGTTTTCAATGGCCGTTCCAGCAGGCGGTTCGCTGCCAAACAGGCTGGTTTGATCGGCTTCAAACGTAGTGCCATTGAAATTACCCACAAAGTATTGTGAACCCGAGCCACCCACCGGACCACCAGGGTTAAGGTTGATGATCAGCACCCATTTTTTGTTCTCGGGATGACCATCGACCGGTAATTCGAACAGATCGGGGCATTCCCACACGCCAGCGCTGGCATTGGCGGGCCCGAATTCGCTCATGAATGTCCAGTCCCGCAAGTTTGGTGAGGAATACAGCACGGCCTTATGCTGGGTAGCCAGTACCGCCACCATCACCCATTTCTTTTCAGGCTCATACCAGAACACTTTCGGATCGCGGAACTCTTTGAATTGATCTTCGTAGCCCGCAGGTGGCAGAGGCAGAACCGGATTATTGGCATACAGTTTCCAGGTTCGTCCTTTATCCAGGCTGTAAGCAATGGATTGTGCCTGTGTTCCCGCTTCAATGGCCTTGCCGTTTGCCAGCGTAGTGGTGGAGGGGTAATAGTTGGTAAACATCGCGACCATGGCAGGTTTGCCGGGTTCACCGAAACCGCTGGTATTATGGGTATCAACCACGGCGCTACCGGAGAAATACATTTCGGGTATTTTTCCGTCAGCATCTTCTTTCGCTTCTAATGCGATAGGCAATTCTTCCCAGTGCACCAGATCGGTACTGACGGCGTGCCCCCATGACATATATCCCCAACCGTTGCCGTTAGGGTTGTATTGATAAAAAAGATGATACTCACCGTCGTAGTACACTAATCCGTTGGGATCGTTCTGCCAGTTTTTGGCGGAGGTGAACTGCAATTGGGGACGGTACTTCTCCAGGTAAGAAGATTGAACATGAGTCTCGCCAGTGGAGTTGTTATCGCCGCCGTTGCTGTTACTGCTACTGTTGCTGGCGTTATCGCAGCCGTAGAGAAGGGTTGTGCTCGCCGCGACGATTAAACCAGAGATAAAGGTTTTTTTAAAAGTATGACAGTGCATGATAACGCTCCTTGTAATTATCTTAGCTGTTTCTTGTTTAAATAATTTTAAGCGGGAGGTCTCTGTCTTTCAGGCTGCCATGCTGTTGGCAGAGACCGGAGAGGTATTGATTTAACTCTCTATTTATATTGGTTTTTTCCTTTTTAGTGCCAACCCCTATAGGGGTTCATTATTCAAATTGAATCGATTCAGCTTTTTTTAGAAAAAAATACAAATTGGTATATGTGTTATCTTCTGTTGAGCAATAAAGTTGCAATAAAATGCATCGACAAACAAGGTAATGTTCTACGTGTGTGACGTGAGTCAAAATTAATCTTTGAAATAATGTTTATTTGCCGTTTGAAACGTGAAATTTATTAATGAATGGAGAGCGTAGAACACATTTATAATGTATCGATTCAGCTTTACGATGAGTTTTGAACAGTTTTCTTGGGTGCGTTGTTAACATCCGTGGTTTTTTTGGGAGAGATTCAGCAGAAACAATGCAGTGCTGAGTAGGCGTTCAGCTAGCTTCAGCATGAAACATCATGAGGATGCACAAAGGTATAAAAGAAAACTTTTTCCCCGAGATAAGTGACAGTGAAGGGGGATTTGGTAGAATATACCCGTCATACTTCAAGTTGCTTGGGTGTTGGCTGCCTTCGTTCACCCTAGTCACATAGTTTATCTATGCTCCTAGGGCTTCACTCAGTGGCCGCCTACAAGCAACTCGAATTATTTTGGGTATGGAACCCGGTCAATTAAAATAAGATGATTCTTATCATGCGGTTATCTCTGATTGTACGCGTTGTACCTATGCTGTTTCTTTTGGGTGTGGCAGGCTGTCAGCAGCCACGCTCTGCTAGCCAGAATAAACCGGTGCCCCTAAATGATCAGGTCGAACAGCTTGCTTCGGTGGTCGCTGGCACTAAATACCTCAAATACAAATGCAACCGCAGTGACTTGCCGGAAGATGCGGTCATCGAAAAGGTGGCTAACAAGGTGGCAAAACAGCGCGGATGGAATCCGTCAGACTATGCGGCTTTGCCTCAGCGCAGCGCAGCGATTTATCAGAGCCTGACCAGAGACAGTACGCCAGAACAGACGAAATGCAGTAGCTTTAACAGCCTGTTGGCACCTTTCACTGACCAACTGCGCGCAGAAGGCTAACTTAATCGTCTGAATCTTCTGTGCTGAGTGTGCCGGTTTCATTGTTCGCTGGGGTTTGCCACATCGACTTTGCCGCCGGGCCAATCCTCCAGTGCGTCAAGCGTGAAGACCTCACCGTTGAAATTGAAAATCGTCACATCCTGCTGAATCTGTTCAATGATCAGGTTAGGGGCTGGGCTATCGCCTTCATGATAGCGCTGCCCGTTCAGCGTAATGCTGCGTTTGTCATCTTCTGAAGCGTAAACGTGTGCGCTGTAATGCAGCGCGGGCAGTTCATCACTGGCCAACACCTCGGGTGGAGGAACCTGAACGCTGCTGTTCTGTGGTTCTGCCGTATTTTTCTCGGTTACCGTTGCGGCACTGGGTTTAACCGGTGCGGGATGGGGTTGCGCTATGGCCGAGGGCACGGCCTTAGCGAGCATCGCCACTGGATGATCCAGCGCCGGATCATTGTGCCAGCGTTCCCCGGCAAACCAGCCGAACGCGATAAACAGCAACGCATACACCGGCAGCAGATAGCGGGGAATAAACAGCCCTTTGGTAGTGCGAGCCTTGACTTGCGGTGTTAGTTCCGTTTGATTGTCCACATCCCTGAACCTTTGAGTTAATGCATTGTTTGCGACAGCTCACGGCCATGCAAATCCTCTGGTAGGAAAAGAAACTATCTGTCCGGCAGGCGCGGGTCAATAGCGTCTCGCGTCTATTTTTGGTGGGCGATAGGCAGAAAGAGAAGGGCCACCCTGAGGCGGCCCGAGACAGACTGTTTTACTTACTGCTGACGGGGATACCCGAGCCTTGTGCTGCTGCTTGAGGTTTCACCAACAGCGCGACGGACCACGCCGGGATAGTGATACTGCCATCGCCCGCGATATTGATGCCTGATGCCAGCGAGTTGGCCGCCAATGACTGCTGAATTGTACTCAGGCTGAGGTTTTGCCCAGCAAAATCATTGATCGTTCTGGCTTCTGGTGCGGCGTTAATCACCACGACCAAGGCGTCGGCCAGTGGATCAAGATCGCTACCAGCCTGAGTGCCGTCATCGATGGTCATCACCAGCAACCCTAACTGCTGATCGGCACCGGTGTTGCGGAAATCGACACGTTTCATCACTTCACTGCCACTTCCCAGCGCGATCAGCGGAGAAGAGCGGCGTAACTGCGTGAGTTCCTGATAGAACGCGGTCATTTGCGTGATTTCTGCGTTGCCAGGTGCTGCGACAGCGTCTTTTACCAGGCTAATCTCATCGTAGTTTACGCCATCATCACTGAAACGCGGCATACCCACGTTGGAGTTGTTGTCCTGATAGCTGTAATCCACACGGTTAAACCAGTCACCGGAATCGTAGGAGTCGCGGGTGAAAGATTTGGAGCGCAGCAGTTCAGAGCCTTGTTGATCGAAAGCCAAGCCTTGCCCCAGCAGTGTGGTAGCCAAAGAGACCGCCTGCATCCGCACGCGGGTGGCGAGATCGGCTTCTTTGGCCGCTTTGTAGCTGATCATGTCCCACAGGGTTTGGTTGTCGTGCTTGGAGACATAGTTGATGACTTCGGTCGGATCGCTGGCATAGCCGCCGATAGCGTCGTTATAGTCAATTTCGCTGCCTTTTTTCATGTTACCGTCTTTGTCGATCAGCAGGAAATCGGTGAGGTTACCTGCCATCCCCACACGCGTCAGATCGGCCAGATGGCGTACGTCATCTGCAGTTTGCCCACTTTTTTCGTTAGGCAGCACGCCCGCTCCGTTACCTAACCCTTGGTTTTGCCGCAGAGCCTCTTTCTCATCAAAAGGGCCACCGCCGCGCACGGCATCACGCAAGCGATCGGAGAAGGTGCCGATCCCGGTGCCTTTCAGATTGATTTGTGATGCGATCTCAAAGCGATCTTCCTGCCCTGAATTCCAACCCTCACCAAAGAAGTAAACGTTAGGATTGACCGTTTTGACTTTCTCACGCGCCGCCAGGATCTGAGCTTTCGGGTGATAACCCATCAGATCGAAACGGAAAGCATCAATCTTGTAGTCTCTGCTCCAGACCACCAGAGAGTCGTCAATCAGCTTGGCGAACATGCGGTGTTCCGGTGCTGAATCTGAGCAGCAGGTTGCCGATTCCACGCTGCCGGTTGATTCGTTCAAACGCTGATAATACCAAGGCACGATCTTATCCAGCACCGAGGTGCGATCGCTAGGGCCTGCGGCATTGGTGTGGTTATATACCACGTCCATGATGACGTTCATCCCTAACTGCTGCTTGATGGTCTGCACCATGGTGCGGAACTCTTTGATACGCAGCGTGCCTTCTGGATTAGTGGCATAGGAGCCTTCCGGCACCGTGTAGTGGAACGGATCGTAACCCCAGTTATAGGAATCGGTCTGTGCCACGTAGCCGTTCAACTCCTGCACCTGCGGATTGTCCTTGCTGTCATCCTGTTTCAGCTCGTTGAGCACTTCGCCAATGGTGGAGGCGCTGTTGCAGTAATCAGCAAAGCGGCTTTGCTTCACGGCGCTGTTCAGTTCGCACAAGCGGCTGAACGGCTGTGGCAGATCCGCCACTTTGTCGCTGAACTCATTGACCGTGGCCAGATCGAACACCGGCAGCAGTTCAACGTGTGTTACCCCTGACAGTGACAGTTGTTTCAGGTGTTTCACCATATTGCTGTCGGCGGCGGTGAGCGCCAGGTACTTGCCACGCAGGCCTTCGGGAACCGTCTGATCCCAGGCAGAAAGATCGCGGATATGGGATTCGTGGATCACCATCTGGGCGATATCGGCCTGAGTGGCCTGCGGATGAGGCATGGTCAGGCTGTCCCAGCCATCAGGTTTTAACGCATTGTCATTGAGATCCACCACCTGGCTGTACTCGGAGTTGGTCGAGAGGCTGTGTGAGTAGGGATCGGTGACTTCATACTGTTCCACTTTGCGCGATTGTGGGTGGTAGACCGTAAGGGCATAGCGATAGAAGGCCCCTTTGAGATCGCTGCTGCCCTGATATGACCAGGCACCGGAGTCGGTATCGCGGATCATCGGCTGGCTGCCAATCACTTTTTTGTCTGCGCTGTAGAGCACCAGCTCAACCTGCTGCGCCGTTGGTGCCCACAGGCGGAAAGTCACGTCCGAACCGCTCACCAGAGCGCCGTATTCCAGTTTTTCGGCAGCGACAGCGAAGCGATCGTCCAGCACGCCAGCCGTTTGCACCTGGGTGGCCGAACTGAGGATCCCGTTCTGATCGGTGGCAAGGATCACCGTTTCATCGGTCAGCAACTCATCTACGTTGGCATTATCGGGCAGCTTAAACGCCGCATAGCCAGCCAGATGTGGGAAACGGGCGCTGGTTTCCTGGCTGATGCTGGTAGGTGTCAGCGAGAAATAACGATCGGTAAATTGCCCTTCGCTGTTGGCTGCGACCTTGTTGCTGTGGTTGTAATAAAGGCGAACGATCGGTTTATCTTTTCCGGCTGGCCAGAGGATGGTCTGTTTATCCACCCAATGCGCTTCTGCCAGTGCGACCCCGAAGGCGCCACGGAAAGCGTCGGCGCGGGTATCGTACACTGCGCTGCTGCCCGCGAGGACCGACACGGTGCGATCGGGAAAATCGCTGAACGTTACGCGCATGTCGGCATCAATCAGCTTATTGCCGCCATCGCGCAGGATAAAGTTGATACAGCCGGTGGTTTTGTTGAGTGGCAATACCCAGTAAGGGCCGTAGCTATCGCTGCCCGTTGGCGTGATGGTCTTGTCATCCCAGCCGTCGGAGGTTTTTTCTAACGAGTTACAAGTATCGTTATTCCACAGGAACAGGTTTTTGGTGCTGTAATCAACGGCAGATCTGCTGGTGACACCGGCAATGTCGACTAAATGGATCACCGCTTGGTTTCCGTCTGCCGTGATGACTTCACCAGGTATAGCGACATCGGGTAAACGTGCAATAGGCTCCTGATTGTTTGGTGTTTCAGGTACCGGTGTCTCAGGGTCAGGTGTACTCGGCGTTCCCGGTACTTCAGGCGTTTCTGGTGTACTCGGTGTACTTGGTGTACTTGGTGTGCTCGGTGTTTCAGGTGTGTTGGGGCTATTAATATTAGAAGAATTATTGTTATCACAGCCGCTCAGCAAGATGAGCGAGCCGAAGAGTAGGGCATTACAGGTAGGTTTAAGCATTCTAAATTCCCTATCAGACTCACGTAATAGAAAGTAAAAAATGGTATTAATGTGTAAAGCCAAGGCATTAGATATGGTGGGCAAGGGCGGAGCATCATCCCGCTAGAGGAGGGGGTGGGGCGTAGGGAGCAGGAGGAAGCCTCACTGAGAGGGGATGACGAACAGCAAAAGGGCGACTATTATGATGCGAACTAAAAAAGAAAGAAATTACTAGCAAAACAGAAAGATGAATAATTCACTTGGTAAAAAATAATTATTTTTTTCGTCATGTGAGTATGTATAAAGTAGTCGGTGCTGAGAGGATCTACTCACCGGCATAGGTTTCGAACGCGACGCTGTGATACAAGGTTCTGGTCATAAACAGACATATCCTTGATAGACTGCGCCAATCATAATGATGTGCCACGGGGTTGAGGTTCGTTACTCAGGTCAACAGGGACAACAGCAAAGGAAAGCATGATTCAATTTTCTGGGATGGTTTTGTCAATCAAAGAGGTAACCTTAAGGTTGCTCACGCCGCGCTGGGTTCTGTGCGTCGTTATCCTATTGATCTGCAATCAGCTGGCGATGTTGACCTGGCGCATCGTGTTGCCGTTTGAACTACCGACAATCCGCTTAGCCAAGGCCGCTTTGCCGCAAACCACCTCTGCGGAGAATGGTAAGGCACAAGCCTATCGATTTAACCTGTTCGGCACCGCAGCACCCTCGTCTTCGGCCGTAGCTACGGCTGCATCGGATTCTTCTCTGCGCAATGCACCGCCGTCGTCGCTCAAAATCAATCTGACCGGCATTGTTGCCAGCCCCACACCAGCCCGTTCCATCGCCATTATCGCCAAAGACGGCAAGCAATTCAGCCTCGGAGTTGGGGATAACACCCCAGGATACGACGCCAAGATTGCGGCTATTTTTGCCGATCGGGTGGTGATTAGCTATCAGGGGCGCCACGAATCGTTGCTGATGTTCGGCGAACCGCCAGCGGCGGTGAAGGCTCAGAGCGAGAAACCTCAGTCAACGGCGCAGCTCAAGGAGCAGCTACAGAAGCAGCCGCAAAACATTCTCAACTACCTGAATATTTCGCCCGTGATGGTGGATAACAAACTGACCGGGTATCGCCTGAACCCTGGCGAGCAGGGGGAGTTGTTCCAACAGGTTGGGCTGCGGGAAAACGATCTGGCCGTGGCGCTCAATGGTATGGATCTGCGTGATCCCCAACAGGCCCAGCAGGCGCTGAATCAGTTGGCAGAACTCAGTGAACTGAATCTTACCGTCGAACGTGACGGTCAATTGCAGGAAATCTATGTTGCTCTTGGAGATAATTAATTGTTTAGCAAAGGGATAATCGGGAGCTTACGCATTTTGGTGCTGGCCGCCGCGCTGCTCGGTACAAAGTCAGGGTGGAGCGCCGAGTTTTCTGCCAGTTTCAAGGGTACGGATATTCAGGAGTTCATTAATACCGTCAGCAAGAACCTGAATAAAACGGTGATTATTGACCCTGCGGTGCGCGGCACTATCACTGTGCGCAGTTACGATATGCTGAACGAGGAGCAGTATTACCAGTTCTTCCTCAGCGTGTTGGACGTTTACGGTTTTGCCGTGGTGGATATGCAGAACGGCGTGCTGAAAGTGGTGCGCTCGAAGGATGCCAAAACCGCGGCAGTGCCGGTGGCCAGCGATGCCGAACCGGGGCAGGGTGATGAAGTGGTGACCCGCGTGGTGCCGGTCAATAACGTGGCTGCCAGGGATCTGGCACCGCTGTTGCGCCAGCTCAACGACAATGCCGGGGCGGGCAGCGTGGTGCACTATGAGCCTTCCAACGTGCTGCTGATGACCGGACGTGCGGCGGTGATCAATCGCCTGATGACGATTGTCGAACGGGTGGACAAAGTAGGGGATCGCAGCGTGGTCACGGTGCCGCTCGCCTATGCCTCGGCTGCCGAAGTGGTCAAACTGGTGACCGAACTGACCAAGGATGCCAGCAAGTCGGCGATGCCTAGCCTGATGACCGCCACCCTGGTGGCTGATGAGCGCACCAACTCGGTGCTGGTTAGCGGTGAACCCAATTCCCGCCAGCGGATTATCGCCATGATCAAACAGCTGGATCGCGAGCAGGCGGTTCAGGGCAATACCAAGGTCATTTACCTGAAATACGCTAAAGCGACCGATCTGGTGGAAGTGCTGACCGGCGTCAGCAGCAGCATTCAGAACGAGCAGCAGAATGCCAAACCCGCCGTGGCGTTGCGTAAAGACATCACCATCAAGGCCCACGAACAGACCAATGCTCTGATCCTGACGGGCGCACCGGATGTGATCCGCGATCTGGAAAAGGTGATTGCGCAGCTGGATATCCGGCGTGCGCAGGTGCTGGTAGAGGCGATTATTGCCGAGGTTCAGGACGCCGATGGCCTGAACCTGGGGATCCAGTGGGCCAACAAACATGCCGGGGTGACGCAGTTTACCAACACCGGTCTGCCGATCACCACGGCGATTGCCGGGGTTAACCAATATAACAAGGACGGCACCATCAACAACACTTTGGCCGGTGCGCTGAGCAGTTTCAATGGTATTGCCGCAGGGTTTTATCAGGGCAACTGGGCGATGTTGCTGACCGCGCTCTCCAGCAGCAGCAAGAACGATATTCTGGCGACGCCGAGCATTGTCACGCTGGACAACATGGAAGCCACCTTCAACGTCGGCCAGGAAGTGCCGGTGCTGTCGGGTTCGCGTACCACCTCCGGCGATAACATTTTCAACACCGTGGAACGTAAAACCGTTGGTATCAAGCTGAAGGTCAAACCGCAGATTAACGAAGGGGATTCGGTGCTGCTGGAGATCGAACAAGAAGTTTCCAGCGTGGCGGATGCCGCTTCCAGCAGCAGTGCCAATCTGGGGGCCACCTTCAACACCCGTACGGTCAATAACGCGGTGCTGGTGGGCAGTGGGGAAACCGTCGTCGTGGGCGGTTTGCTGGATAAAACCGTGCGTGACAGCACCGATAAAGTCCCGCTGCTTGGCGACATTCCGGTATTGGGCTACCTGTTCCGCTCCAACAGCCAACAGGTTTCCAAACGCAACCTGATGCTGTTTATCCGCCCGTCGATCATCCGCGATCGCGACGAATACCGCCGTGCTTCATCGGAAAAATATGCGTCGTTTAATAAAGAGCAGGAACAGTTACGCGGCAAAGAAACCCGCAGCCTGACGTTGAATAACGAAGTGCTGAAACTGCCTGCCGATCAAAACGGCACTGCTTTCCGCCAGGTCAATGCGGCGATCAGCGCGTTCTATCAGCGAGGGGCGCAATGATCAATGCCCCGGCGGACTTGGCCGACCTACGCCCTCAGTTGCCTTTTGCCTATGCGCGTGCGCAGCGCATTCTGCTGTTGCGCGATCGGGCTGGATGTCAGGTGTTTTGCGTAGCAGATACGCCAGCCACGGCGTTGCTTGAAGCACGCCGGGTGGCGGGGGGCAGCCTGACCGTTAACACCCTGTCGGCAGAAGAGTTTGAGAAGCAACTGGTGATCAGCTATCAGCGCGACTCGGAAGAGGCTCGGCGGATGATGGCCGATATCGGCAATGAAATGGATTTTTATACCCTTGCCGAAGAACTGCCGGACAGCGACGACTTGCTGGATGCGGACGACGACGCGCCGATTATCCGCCTGATCAACGCCATGCTGACCGAGGCGATCAAAGATAAAGCATCGGATATCCATATCGAAACCTATGAGCGCCATTTGCAGATCCGTTTCCGGGTGGATGGGGTGCTGCGTGAAATTCTGCGCCCACAGCGGCGCTTGGCGTCGTTGCTGATCTCGCGCATCAAGGTGATGGCCAAGCTGGATATTGCAGAGAAACGTGTCCCACAAGATGGGCGCATGGCGCTGCGCATCGGTGGCCGAGCCATTGACGTGCGTGTCTCCACGTTGCCGTCCAACTACGGTGAGCGGATCGTGCTGCGTTTGCTGGATAAAAACAGCGTTAGCCTGGATCTCGCCACGCTCGGCATGTCGGCGCACAACCAGCGGCAGATCGATGAACTGATCCAACGCCCGCACGGCATTATTCTGGTCACCGGCCCAACCGGCTCAGGTAAAAGTACCACGCTGTATGCGGCATTGAGCCGCTTGAACGCCAGCGAACGTAACATCATGACGGTCGAAGACCCTATCGAATATGAACTGGACGGTATCGGCCAGACACAAGTTAACCCCAAAGTGGATATGACCTTCGCCCGTGGTTTGCGCGCCATCTTGCGCCAGGACCCCGATGTGGTGCTGGTGGGGGAGATCCGTGATGGCGAAACCGCCCAGATCGCGGTGCAGGCATCGCTCACCGGCCACCTGGTGCTCTCCACCCTGCATACCAACAGCGCGCTGGGGGCGTTGTCACGCCTGCAAGATATGGGGATCGAACCCTTCCTGCTGTCGACTTCACTGCTGGCGGTGCTGGCGCAGCGGCTGGTGCGCACGCTGTGCCCTGACTGTCGCCAACCCTATGAAGCCGATCTGGAACTGGCCCGGCAGATGGAGATCCCGCCGGGAACCCCTCTGTGGCAAGCGAAAGGGTGTCAGAAATGCGGCTTTACCGGCTATCGCGGGCGCACCGGCATTCATGAACTACTGCTGATTGACGATCGGGTGCGAGCGGCGATCCATCAGGGGGAAAGTGAACTGAGCATTGCCCGTCAGTTGCGTAATGAATATGTGACGCTGCGCGGCGACGGGCGCGAAAAAGTACTGGCGGGTGAAACCAGTTGGGAAGAGGTGGTCCGCGTCACGGAAAGCCGGGTTCAGGAAGAGGAGTGATATGGCACTGTTCCATTACCAGGCATTAGATGCTGGCGGCAAAAAGCGCCGCGGAGTTCAAGAGGCCGATTCTGCCCGCCACGCCCGCCAACTGTTGCGTGAGCAAGGGTTGGTGCCCGTCAGCCTGGAAGAAGGGCAGGATGAGCGCCAGCGGGCCCGTAGCGGCAAGAAGCGTGCGTTGTGGCAGCGTGGCATCAGTAGTGCCGATCTGGCGTTGATCACGCGGCAACTGGCGACGCTGGTGGCCGCTTCGCTGCCGCTGGAAGAAGCGCTGGATGCGGTGGCGAAACAGAGTGAAAAACCGCGCCAGCGCGCATTGATGGCGGCGGTACGCACTAAAGTGCTGGAAGGGCATTCGTTGGCAGAAGCGATGGGAGGATATCCCGCCAGTTTTGAGCGTTTGTATTGCGCCATGGTGGCGGCGGGCGAAGCCTCTGGTCACCTGGACCTGGTGCTGAACCGGCTGGCGGATTACACCGAGCAGCGCCAGCAGATGCGCGCCCGTATCCTGCAAGCGATGATTTACCCCTGCGTACTGACGGTGGTCGCCATCAGTGTGATTGCCATCCTGCTTTCCGCCGTGGTGCCGAAGGTGGTAGAGCAGTTTGTGCATATGAAACAGGCGCTACCGCTGTCTACCCGGGTGCTGATGGGGTTGAGCGACGGCGTGCGCGCCTTTGGCCCTTGGCTGTTGCTGCTGATACTGCTGGGTGTGCTGCTGATGCGTTTGCTGCTGCGTCAGGAGTCGCGGCGCGTGGTTTTTCATCGCCAGTTGCTGCGTTTGCCAGTGATTGGCCGCATTGCCCGTGGCCTGAACACTGCGCGCTATGCCCGCACGTTGAGCATCCTTAATGCCAGTGCGGTGCCGCTGTTGCAGGCAATGCGCATCAGCGGCGAAGTGTTGAGCAATGATTACGCACGGCGCCAACTGGCTGCCGCCACCGAATCGGTGCGTGAAGGGGTGAGCCTGAATCGGGCGCTGGAACAGACGGCGCTGTTTCCGCCGATGATGCGCCACATGATTGCCAGCGGCGAGCGCAGCGGCGAACTGGACAGCATGCTGGAGCGGGCGGCGGACAATCAGGACCGGGAATTTTCCGCACAGATGCAGCTGGCCCTGGGGCTGTTTGAACCCTTGCTGGTGGTGAGTATGGCGGGCGTGGTGCTGTTTATTGTTTTGGCGATCCTGCAACCGATCCTGCAATTGAATAACATGATGAGTATGTAAATGATTAATCTGCAATCAACGGAGAGAAACATGCGGCAACAGCGTCAGCGCGGTTTTACCTTGCTGGAAATTATGGTGGTGATTGTGATCCTGGGCATTCTGGCCAGCCTGGTGGTGCCTAACCTGATGGGGAACAAAGATAAGGCAGATCACCAGAAAGTGGTCAGCGATCTGGTGGCGCTTGAGAGCGCGTTAGATATGTACAAGCTGGATAACAGCCGCTACCCGACCACCGAGCAAGGGTTGCAGGCGTTGGTCAGCAAACCCTCAGCCCAGCCGGAGCCGCGTAACTATCCGAAGGATGGCTATATCCGCCGTCTGCCGCAGGATCCGTGGGGGGCTGATTACCAATTACTGAGCCCTGGGCAGCATGGTCAGCTCGATATTTTCTCTTATGGGCCGGATGGTATGCCGGACACCGAAGATGATATCGGCAACTGGACTATCGGTAACAAGAAGTAGTGCGTCAGCGCGGCTTCACGCTGCTGGAGATGATGTTGGTGGTGCTGCTGATTGGCAGCGCTGCCAGCCTGGTGGTGATGTCATTTCCTGCCGTACAGCAAAACACCCCAAAAGAACAGCTGGCACGTTTTCAGGCCCAGTTGGATTTTGCCCTGGACGACAGCCAGCAAAACGGCCGGCTGCTGGGGATTCAGGTGCGGCCAGACGGCTGGGAATTCAAGCTGTTGCAGCGGCAACTGCCGGAAAGTAGCGCCTCGGCACCGGGCTCTGATGTCTGGCAGGGGTATTTCTGGCAAACCTGGCAGCCGCGCCGTTCAGCCTTAGGCAGTGAACTGCCGGATGATCTGCGGCTTGAGCTACAGTTCCCCGGTTTACAGGAGTGGCCGCCGGCAAACGCCGAGGCGGCAGAGCCGGATATTTTGCTGTTACCGGGTGGTGAAGTGACGCCGTTTACTCTGGTTTTCAGGCGGGCAGATAGCGATCTCGAAGCTTGGCTGCGGGTTGACGATGCCGGAGTGATCAGCACCTCAGAACATGAGGCTGCGCCGTGAAAGCGCAACGCGGAATGACCTTGCTGGAGGTGCTGGTGGCGCTGGTGGTGTTTGCCCTGGCGGGATTGGCGCTGTTGCAAACCACGGCCCAGCAGGCGAGCGGCATTGGCCGGATGGAAGAGAAGGTATTAGCGAGTTGGCTGGCAGATAATCAGCAGGTGCAGTTACGCCTGGATAAAGTCTGGCCCGAGAAAAGCTGGAGCGGCAAGAGCGTCGCCTTTGCCGGTGAGGAGTGGTATCTGCGTTGGCGAGGGGTTGATACCGAAATCAGTCAACTGCGTGCGCTGGATGTTGAAGTCCGGCGTAAAAAAGAAGATGCGTCGGCCGTGGTTTCCCTGCGTAGCTATGTGGTGCGCGAATGAACCGCCGCGATGCACAGGGTTTTACCCTGCTGGAAATGTTGCTGGCGTTGGCTATTTTTGCTGCATTGAGCATCAGCGCATTTCAGGTGCTGCAAGGGGTGGTGCGCAATGACGAAATCTCTCTGCACAAGGTCCAGCGTCTGGCAGAGCTGCAACGGGCATTTGTGCAGATGGACGGGGATTTCGGCCAGATCATCCCACGCCACAGCCGGGGCAGTGAAAGCCTGCTGTCTGCCGCGCGCTACCAGTTGCAGAGTGACGACTGGGCGGTGTCTTTTATGCGCAATAGCTGGCAAAACCCGTTGGGGATGCTGCCACGATCCGAATTACAGAACGTGGGCTACCGCCTGCGTAATCAACAGTTAGAACGGTTGAGCTATACCCATGCGGATCCGCAGGTGGGAGAAATGCCGGTTGTTAAGGTGTTGCTCAGCGGTGTCAGCGCTTTCAGCCTGCGGTTTTTTGCCAACGGGGCTTGGCAGGATAGCTGGGAGAATATGGCAAAGTTACCGCAAGGGATTGAAGTGACGCTGACGGTGACCGGCGTGGGTGAACTGACCCGGCTGTTTTTGATCACCGAAAGGGTCACAGAATGAGGGCGCGGCAGCAAGGTGTGGCGCTACTGGTGGTGTTGCTGATCCTGGCACTGATGGTCACGATCGCCGCCACGATTGCCGAGCGCAACGGGCGGACTTATCTGCGTACCACAGCGCAGTTGGATCACCAGCAGGCGAAATGGTATGGCCGCGCAGCAGAAGCTCTGGCCAGTAAAATCTTGCAGATGGATACGCTGGATTCGCCGGAGAAAACCCATCTGGCACAAAACTGGGCGCAAGACGAGCGCCGCTTCCCGGTTGAAGGGGGCCAGTTGCAAGGGCAGATCGTGGATGCGCAGGCCTGCTTTAATCTTAACGCCATTAACCAGGGGGCGTCGGGGCAAGGTGAGCAGCAAGTCACGCCCTATCCTGCCAAGGTTTTTCTTCAGTTGATGAAAAATCTGGAAGTGGATCCGCTGCAAGCCGCGCAGGTGACCGCCGCTTTGCGTGACTGGATCGACAGTGACAGCGAACCTGGCATCGGTGGCGCAGAAGATGAGGTGTATATGGCACTGGCTGTGCCCTATCTGCCCGCCAATCAGCCGATGCAGGATGTCAGCGAGTTGCGCACCGTTTCAGGCGTTGACGCTGAACTTTATCGACGGCTGCTGCCTTATGTCTGTGCATTGCCAAAGCAGACGCTGCTGGTGAATATCAATACCTTGCGTGAATCTCAGGCACCTTTACTGGCGGCGCTGTTTCTGACAGAGCTCGATCCTGTCGAGGCAGCACAGTTGTTGCAGCAGCGCCCGCGTGAAGGATGGGGCAGCGTGACGGCATTTTTGGCCCAGCCGTCGTTACAGGACATCGATAGTACGGCGGTCAAGCAGGTGCTGGCGGTGAAAAGTGACTTTTTTCTGGCCAATTTCAGCGTGCTGATGGGGAATAGTCATTTCAGTCAGCACAGTTTATTGCAGAGAAGTGGCAATAATTTTCAGGTGGTACAGCGGAAATACGGATTAAGCATGATGGTGACGCCTTGATAGAGAACATAAAGCGCAGCGGTGAGGCGCGGTTAATCCTGCGTTTGCCCAGTGACGACACGCAGCCGGTGCAGTGGCGATTGGCTTCGCCGGGCAGCAACCGGCACGGCAGCCTGGCAGCGGGGGCAACCGATCCTGAACTGGAGCGCTTGTTGGCTGCTTATCCGGCCTGGGTGCTGGTGCCAGCGAGCGAATTCGCCTTCCATCAGGTAACGCTGCCGCGCCGTGCCCGGCGCCAGAGTTTGCAAGTGTTGCCGTTTATGCTGGAAGAGCAGTTGGCAACCGAGGTTGAGTGGCTGCACTTTGCCATTTTGCAGCAAAGTGGTGATGTCTGTGACGTGGCGGTGGTGGAAAAAAGCGCCATGCAGCAGTGGATTGCCCGTTGCGAGCAACTGGGCGTGCGGGTACAGGCACTGTTACCCGACGTGCTGATGTTGCCGTTGGTTGAGGATGGTTGGAGTGCGGTCTGCCTGAACGACCAATGGTTGTTCCGCCGCGAAGCGCATGCCGGGATGATTGTGGAATCATCCTGGCTGCCTGAATTACTGGCGGTCTCGGCTCCGCGGGTGATTGAAAGTTACTCCGCTCCGCCTGCGCAGACAGCGGGTGTGGCGGAATGGCGGGTGTGGCCAGAACGTGATTTGCTGCAACTGGCGGCAGAAGGTGAGCCGTATCGCGGTGCCGATCTGCGTCAGGGCGAGTTTACCCGCTCCAGCCCCTGGCGTGCCGGATTGCGCCCCTGGCGGCCGGTAATGCTAGCGCTGGCGGCATATCTGCTGTTGCTGGGTGCGGACGCCGGATGGTCGCATTACCGTCTTTGGCAGCAGGCTGAGCATTGGCGGCAGGAAAGCGTGCGGCTCTATCAGCAACTGTTTCCAACCGAGAAAAACGTGATTAACCCGCGCGTGCAGATGCAGCAACATTTGCAGCAGTTGCAACCCGCCGAACAGGCCGGATTAAACGAGCAGATGCGCCAATTGCAGCAACTACTGACGGAAACATCGACGATCCGCTTGCAGGCATTGGCCTATGACGCCAGCCGTAAAGAACTGAGAGTCGATCTGCATGCGGCTTCTTTCCAGGCGCTGGAGCAGTTCCAGCAGCGCGCCGGGCAGCGCTACCGGGTGCAGCCCGGCGAGGTCAAGCAAAACCCAAATGGCGTAGAGAGCCGCTTGATTCTGGGGGTACAGCATGAATGAACTTAAGCGCCGCTGGCAGCAGGTCAGCCCACGGGAGCGTGGGTTGGTCGTAGGCTGTGGCGTATTGATTATCCTCAGCCTGTGCTACTACGCGCTGTGGCAGCCTTGGCAACAACAGGCCGAACAATGGCAGCGCACCATCGCCCGTGAAAAGAGCACGGTGGAATGGATGACGCAGCAGGCACCGCGCTTGCGTGAACAAGGTGTGCGTCAGGTGCAGGGGGAACCCCTCAGCCTGTCAGCCACGGTAACACGCAGTGCCGCCGTTAAAGGCATGAATATCACTCGCCTACAACCGCAGGGCGAGCGGCTGGCGGTCACTTTAGAACCGAGCGATTTTAACCCGCTGATGCAGTGGCTCACACAGTTGGAGCAGCAATATCAGGTGCGCATCGTGGCGCTTGAGGTGACGGCACTGGTCAATAAACCGGGTTGGGTCACGGTTAACAAACTGACGTTGGAACGCAGCGATGGGCGCTAAAGCGAAAAAAGCCGCGCTGTTGCTGGTGTGCTATCTGCTGCTGTTGGGATGGAACGCGCCAGCACAGTTGCTGCGGGCTGTTCTGCCCGCAGATATGCGCGTTGGCAGCTTTTCTGGTTCTTTATGGCAGGGCAGTGTGCACCAGTTCAACTGGCGTAATTTTGTGTTGCCAGAGGTGAAGTGGCAATTTACCTGGTCCTCATGGCGGCCAGCATTGCGGCTTGAGCTACGGGATCCGCAAGGTATTCAGGGCTCGGGCACTTTACGCGGTTGGCTGAGCCTGCAACTGCATGAGTGGCAGCTTTCCGCTCCGGCGGATTTTGTCCAACAGCAGTTGCCGCTGCCTTTACCCATTGCCGCGCAGGGCAAACTGCAACTGCGTTTGCAGCAGGGGGAGTTCAGCCCGCGTGGCTGCACAAGCCTCAGCGGCGGCAGCGTTAACTGGCAGAATGCGCAGCTCGCATCGCCACTGGGGGAATTGCTGCTGGCCAATGTGCAGGGCCAATTAAGCTGCGATGGCAAAGGAGCGTTGGCGCTGGTGCTCAAACAGGACTCTTCTCAACTGAGCCTGACGGGGCGTGGCTCCGTGGGATTCGATGGGCGCTATCAGTTCAGCGGTCAACTGCGCAGTGGGCCGGAGTTACCCACGGTGATGAAATCAATGCTGGGCCAGCTAGGCAAAGCCGATGCTCAGGGGCAGATCCCCTGGCAGGTTCAGGGAAGGCTGCTTTGACCGGCAAGAATATGGCTGACAACAGGGAGACTGTGTGAATTTGTTATTGGATTTTACCGTTGCATTTCCCCTTCTTTGGTTGTGCTCTGTAGGGCTGCTGGGGGCGATCGTTGGCAGCTTTCTCAACGTGGTGATTTACCGCCTGCCCGTAATGCTGGAGATGCGCTGGCAACGTGAATCTCTGTTGCAACTGGCACAGCCGTTACCTGAATCTGCGCCGCGCTTTAACCTGCTGTTGCCACACTCCTGCTGCCCGCATTGTCAGCACCCGGTGGCAGCCAGGGACAATATTCCGTTGCTGAGTTTCCTATGGTTAAAGGGCAAAGCCCGCTGCTGTGGTGAACCTATCTCTTGGCGTTATCCGCTGGTGGAAGTGGCGACCGCTGGGCTGTTTGTGCTGGCTGCGCTGCTCTGGCCGCTGGGCATACCACTGTTGGGAGTTTGGATATTTTTGTCAGTTTTACTGGCGCTGGCGGTGATCGATCATCACACGCAACTGCTGCCGGATGTGCTGACGTTGCCGCTGTTGTGGCTCGGGCTGCTGTTCAACCTGCAAGGGTATTTTGTCGAGCTGGAACAGGCGATGATCGGCGCAATGGCGGGGTATCTCTGTTTGTGGAGCCTGTTCTGGTTGTTCAAGCTAGCGACCGGCAAAGATGCGCTCGGCTACGGTGATTTTAAATTGCTGGCGGCGCTGGGGGCCTGGCTAGGCTGGCAGGCGTTGCCGCAGGTGATTTTGGTGGCTGCGGGCTGTGGGCTACTGTTTACGCTGGTGCAGCGAATGCTTGCGCGACAGGATCTTAATCAACCGTTAGCTTTCGGCCCTTGGCTGGCTTTGGCGGGGGCCACCAATATGTTGATACCTCTGACCGTTTAAACGATGGGAAGCACCTATTGTCTGCCGCCTACCTGTGATTCAGGGAAGCGGTTTTTTAATGATACCTATGGGGATGTGTATGTATAAAGTGACGATGTTGGCAGCGTTGTTGATGGGGGCGCTTAACGCCCAGGCGGCAACGGTTTATACCGGCGATAAGATCGATGGCAACCCGGTGATCAGCAAGCTGGACGTTGAGGATCTGGAAGCAGGCAAGGTTTACCGCTTTATGTTCCAGGGGGCCAGCAATGGCATCAGCCAGCATTGGTATGTGCCGATCATGGTTGCCAAAGGCGCGCAGCCTGGTCCTAAGCTGGGTCTGCAAGCAGCGATCCACGGTGATGAACTGAACGGGGTTCGGGTTATCCAGCAGGTGTTTGAAAAACTGAATCCTGCCGAGTTGAAAGGCAGCGTTGTCGGTGCGATCGGTGCCAACCCTTCCGGTATGTTGGCCAATAACCGTAACTGGCAGTTGGTCAATGACGGCGGTGATATGGTCGATTTCAACCGTATCTGGCCGGGCAAAGAGAAAGGCAATACCGCAGAACAACACGCCTGGCTGCTGTGGAACAATTTGTGGGCGGGCAATGCGGGCATGTTTGTTGATATGCATACGCAGAGCCGTGGTACTGAATACCCGCTGTTTATCTATGCGGATTACCGCAATCCACAGGTGAAGCAAATGGCTGAGCTGTTCCCGGCAGACCAGATTAAGGCCGATCCAGGCGAAAAAGGCTCCGTGGAAACCACGTTCGTTGAAAACAAGATCCCGGCCATTACGCTCGAAGTGGGCAAGCCGAAACTGTATCAGCCAGAACTTATCGCGCGTAGCGTAACAGGCGTGCATAACCTGATGATCCAGCAAGGGATGATCGCCGGGCAGTTAGGGGCAACGGCGCAACAGCAGAAGACCTATGTTGGCAACGAAATGAGTTCGATCCGTGCTGAAGTGGGCGGCTTTGCCGAGATTATGGTCAAGGTTGGCGACATGGTGACCAAAGGGCAGAAAGTGGCGGTGCAGCGTAATGCCTTTGGTGACGTGATCCGTGAATACACCGCAACGCACGACGGCAAGGTATTGGCGATTGGCGATGATCCGCTGCGTGAAGCGCGTGGTTTGCTGGTACGCATCCTGTTTACCAACCCGGATCCACAGTGCGCTGACGGTTGCTAATCCTGGCTATGCCTGCTGACCCCAAACAAACGGCGGTTTAAACGATCGAGATCTCATTTTTGCGGTTTTTTATACCTTATCGCACAAGTGGAGTACATTTTGTGACCGTAGGGTGTATCTTCAATAGTGCAGCTCATTTGACGAGCGCGTTGGTATCTTGATTTTGGCACGTCACTTTTATACCCGATAGATTTGCGATGCTGGCTGGTCGCTACGTACCTGAAGGGTATAGCGTGGAAGATTCAGGAGGTCAGATGGAAACCTTAGAAAGATGCTATCTGTATGCGAAAAATACGAGCAACGTGGATTTTCTCGCGTCTACAGTGGCATTCTTGGAGTTCCAGGGACGGCAAATCAATGCCCAGGATGTGGCTGGTAATATGTCTCGTGAGCAAAGTGACAGCTTTTTTGCACGATTGAATCACTATCGTGCGATTTACAAAAAGCAGACACAGCTGTCGTAAAATGTTAATTAAAGCCCCGATTATTCGGGGCTTTTTCATCTTATTGCAAGTTTATTGCAGTGGTGGCCAGTACTCTTTATTGGCCGCAATCAAGTCGTCGAGAATGGCTTTGGCCACCGAGGCGCTCGGCACCGTTTTGGACAGCGTAATCGCCTGCCAGAGCTTTTGATACGAACGTTGTTCCCACGCATCGACCACCAGTTTCTCAACTGCCACCTGCTGGCTCATCAGCCCTTTCTGGAACTGTGGGATATTCCCCACCACCAGCGGTTCTGGCCCGTTTTTGCCCACCAGGCAAGGGATCTCTACCATCGCTTCCGGATCGAAATTATTGATAGCGCCATTATTCTGCACAATCAACAGCATGCGTTCCTGAGTGTTAAAGGCGATGGCGGCTGCCAGATCGACAATATAAGAAGCATGCTCATCAATCTCCAGTTCACCGGCCGAGGATTTGCCCGCCTGAATGATGGCGTTGCAGGAGCCAAACACGTGTTTCTCGCGGTGCTCCATCACCTCGTTGGCGCGGGTGTGCTGCGGGTTGGCGTGCTGAACCACGTAATCCGGGAACAGGTAATACTTGAGGTAAGTATTGGGGAAAGTATCGGGATCGAGCGCCCAGACATCTTTCGCCTTGGCAAAGGTGTCGTTCCAACTGGCTTCGGTGGCATGCTCATCGCTTGGCGGTACATAGCCGAATTTGGCTACATGTTCACGGATTTTCGGCATTAAATCGTTACCCGCCAGATCTTCAACCGCTGTCCACCAGCCGAAGTGATTTAGGCCGTAATAGCGCGTGCGCATCTCTTTGCGATCTTTCAGCCCGGCAATTTGCGCCATACGCCCTTCGATGCCAATCGGCATATCGCAGATGTTGAGGATTTTGGCCTGTGGCCGCAGGCGGCGGGTGGCCTCGGCGACAATGGCTGCCGGGTTGGAGTAGTTGAGCATCCACGCGTTGGGTGAATATTTCGTCATATAATCGACGATCTCCAGTACGCCGCCGATCGAACGCATACTGTAAGCGATCCCACCCGGGCCGCAGGTTTCCTGGCCCACCACGCCGTGGCGCAGCGGGATTTTCTCGTCCTGTTCACGCATCGGGTACTTACCCACCCGGATATGCGCCATCACAAAATCAACGTCGCTGAACGCCGTTTGCGGATGCGTGGTGTAGCTGAATTCAATCTCCGGTGCCTGCTCTTGCAGCAGGATTTTGCAGGCTTCGGCGATGGTTTCCTGGCGTGCGCCGTCGTTGTCGTAAAACTTAATGGCGCGCAGCGGCAAGCGGTGCTGGTTGGCCAGCAACATTAAGACGATGCCTGGGGTAAAGGTGCTACCACCACCGGCAACAACGATTGAGAATTTTTTCATGATACAGCCTCCGTCATGGATGTTTTTTCAAGGTATGAGAGATCTTTCATCAGGCTTTCGAGCTGATCCCTGACCTGGGGAACGTGCAGGCCAACAATCACCTGAATGCCATTACCGCGTCGCACAACGCCATGGGCGCCTAGCGTTTTGAAAACGTCGTCGCTTTGCGTGAGTGTCATATCGGCCAGCGTAATCCGCAGGCGCGTGGCACAGTTATTGATGCTGAGAATATTGCTGCTGCCCCCCAGAGCCTGGAGGAAACCGGCGGCCTGGCCGGTTTTGCTGCTCTGGCTGGCTGCTGCCGTGGTTTGCTGGCGTGCCGCCTGATAATCCGCCTTGCTGTAGAGTTTGATTTCACTCTCTTCGCGGCCAGGGGTTTTCAGATTGAAGCGCAAGATCAGCGTGCGGAAGATGACAAAATAGAGCGCGGTGAAGACAATGCCGATACCAATCTGGGTGACCATCATCCCGGCATGGTTATGGAACATCGGGATCCAGTTTTGCGGCAGGAATTGATCGAGCAGACCGCCGCCCATATTGCCCACTACGCCGCAGAGGTACATCACCGTAGCCATGGTGGCGGCCAGCACGGCATGCACGGCAAATAACAACGGCGAGATGAACAGGAAGGTGAACTCCAGTGGCTCGGTGATGCCCACCAGCATTGCCGTCAGGGTGGCGGGGATCAGTAAACCTGCCACTTTGATGCGGTTTTCCGGTGCAGCGGTGAAGTAGAGCGCCAACGCGATCCCCACCGAACCGAAGATTTTTGAATTACCATGCAACGCAAATCCGCCTTCTGGGAACAGGGTTTTCAGCGGTTCAGTGCTTTGGCTGAACTCTTGCAAATGCTGCGCCCAGTAAACCTGGATCCCACCTTCTACGGCGGCAGGGCCGTAGATAAAGGGGCCGTAAACGAAGTGATGTAAGCCGGTTGGGATCAGGATCCGTTCGAGGAAGGTATACACCCAGACGCCAATTGCCCCCGCGCCGCGCAGGAATCCTTGCAGTGACTCAATGCCCAACTGCACTTTTGGCCAGCCTAGCAGGGTCAGCCAGGCGCAGGGGATCATCACCAGAAAGGCGACGATCACCACGAAAGAGCTGCCCTGAAAAATCCCCAGAAACACCGGTAACGGTTTGTCGAAATAACGGTTATGAATGGCGGTGACCAACCCGGAAATCACGATGGCACCAATAATGCTGGTATCGAGGGTTTTTATGCCCGCAATCAGGGTTAAACCGCTGCCCGCGCTAGGATCGGCGCTGAAATCCACGCCAAAGAAATCGCCCCAGGTCATGCCCATGGCATTAATAAAATAGTTCCAGGTTAGAAAGCTGACTAAAACCGCCAGGCAGGCTCGCCCTTGCGCCTGTTTCGCCAGGCCAATAGGCAAGCCGACGGCAAACACCAGCGGCATATTACGGAAAACCGTCCAGCCACCTTCTTCAATAATATGGACAATCTGGGCAAATAAATGATCTGGCGCGGCTAAGGCTTCACCCACAAACATCGGGTTGCGCAGCATGATAGCAATACCGACCACAATACCGGCAAATGGGAACAGCAGTACCGGGGTGAACATGGCTCCACCGAAGCGTTGTATTTGACTGAGCATTTTTAAATCCTCATATAACAACTGGAAGGTTTTTTGAGGTTGATGACAAAGTGGTCTTTAAGCCCGAGATACCCGGGCCTAGCGTACCGAGGAGCGCTCCGACGGCTTACGCCGCTACGACCCCTTCGGAACGCTCTCCCAAATATCTGGCTTTGTCAGCAGTCTGGTTTTTTATATTGGTCTGGGTGGAGAGTAAGAACCTGTGGTTGGCTTAGCTTGGTCGGGCATACCGATTCGTGATCGCTTTCATGGTTTTTATTTGGGTGAAGTGGTCTATTTTTAATGACATTGATAGACACGATAATTTTGTTGTTGGTCGATCATGTTTTTATCTTTTAATTATTTTTTAAGAATCATGCTATTAATAGATTAATGGGTGATTAATTAAATAAAGCGCGGGGCGCTAAAGAGGTCTACAGGTGATCTACAAATCTATTGCTGACCAGCTACGCATTCGGCTGAATTCTGCCGACTACAACATTGGTAGCCCGTTACCCAGTGAAAAAAGATTGGCGGAGGAGTTTTGCGTTTCGCGTATGACCCTGCGTAAAGCGGTGGATCTGTTGATTGAATGGGGGCTGGTTGTCCGCCGCCATGGCAGCGGAACTTATGTGGCTAACAAAGATGTCCATCACGAAACCACTAATTTAACCGGCTTTATTGAGGTGATGAAAAACCAGGGCAAGCAGGTGGTGAGTGAAGTGCTGGAGTTTGTGGTGATGCCAGCCCCACCGGCGATCGCCAGCCAGCTACGGATAAAAATCGATGAGCGGATCTATTACTCACGCCGGGTGCGCTCGGTGGACGGCAAGCCATTAATGGTGGAAGACAGCTATATGCCGCTGAAGTTATACCGCAATTTATCGGTAGCCCATCTGGAAGGATCCAAGTTTACCTATATTGAAGATGAGTGCCATATCACCATCTGCGGTAACTATGAAAGCCTGACACCGGTATTGGCCGATAAAAGAATGGCGACATTATTGAATATTGAACAGCAAACGCCCATTTTGCGAATTACGTCACTCTCTTACAGCGATGATGGTCAATTTTTGAACTACTCGGTGATGTTCCGCAATGCCAGTGAATATCAGGTCGATTATCATTTAAGACGAGAGTCTACTCATCGGCATATTGAAGCTGCACGCAATCCATAATTGGCTTAACGTTAATGACGTTAACGCTATGCACTGAAGATTTTGTTATTTAGCTCCCGATGGCAAAAAGCAGTCTACACTTGGCAGAGACCTTTGCTCGCTATTTATCTTCTGATATTCATCAGAAAAAATCAGATGCAGGAACGCATTAGGAGCTGAAATGAACACAGAATTAACCAACGTCAAGATGCCCAGTGTTGAAGAGATAAAGACCAGCGTCATAAGTAAGCTGAGGTACAGTTTGTGCTTGGAGCTGGAAAGTGCAACCAATGTCGACATTTTCAATGCGCTGGCATTAACCCTGCGGGATTACCAGCTTGATGGTTTCTTCAACACGCGGAAATTACAGAAAAAAGCCAAATCCAAGCGTCTCTATTACCTCTCTATGGAATTCCTGATTGGGCAGTCTCTGCGTAATAACCTGATGAACGTCGGGTTACTGCAACAGGCCAAACAGGCGGTCAGTGAGCTGGGATTTGATTTTGAGCATATTACGGCAGAAGAGCCGGATGCCGCGTTGGGTAATGGTGGCCTGGGCCGTTTGGCGGCGTGTTTTATTGATTCGATGGCGACGCTGGATATTGCGGCTTCAGGGCATGGGATCAAATATGAGTATGGTTTGTTTAAACAGGCCATACAGCACAATAAGCAGGTGGAACAGCCAGATGATTGGCACTCGACGCACTCTCCCTGGTTAATTGAACACCATTCTCAGTTGATGTTGATTCCCATCGGTGGCCACATTGAAGAAAGTGAGGACAGTGAGGGGAATTACAATCCTATGTGGATGGATTGGAAGGTGATTGTCGGTATCCCACACGATTATCTGGTGACCGGCTACGGTGGGAAAACGGTAAATACCCTGCGGTTATACAGCGCGGGTGCCTCCGATTCATTTGATGTTCATATCTTTAATGGCGGTGATTATCTGCAAGCCGTCAGTCAGAAGATCGCCTCGGAGAATATCTCAAAAATACTTTATCCGGCGGATGAGATTCATGCAGGTAAAGAACTGCGGCTGACGCAAGAGTATTTTCTGGTGGCCTGTACATTGCGTGATATTTTCCACGATTATGCCCAGCTTTCCTCCGATATTACGGCGTTGCCCGATTTTGTCGCTATCCAGCTTAACGACACCCATCCGGCGTTAGCGGTTGTCGAGATGATGCGCATCCTGGTGGATGAGCATCGTTTGGATTGGGACACTGCCTGGGCGATTACGCAAAAAACCTGCTCTTTCACCAACCATACCTTAATGCCAGAAGCGCTGGAAACCTGGTCAGTCTCGTTATTCGAGAAACTGCTGCCGCGCCATCTGCAAATTATTTGTGAGATCAACCACCGATTCCTGGCGGAGGTGGCAGAGAAATGGCCCGATAAGCCGCATCTGCTGGCTTCACTGTCGCTGTTTGAAGAAGGGGGGGAGAAAAAGATCCGCATGGCGCATCTTGCCATCGTGGGTAGCCATAAGGTCAATGGGGTGGCCAAGCTGCACTCTGAGTTGATCACGCAAACGCTGGTGCCCGATTTCTATTTCATTACGCCTGAAAAATTCACTAACCAAACCAATGGGGTTACGCCTCGGCGCTGGATCCAGCAGGCCAACCCTAGCCTGGCGGCGTTTCTAACCCGCCAGTTGGGTGATGGCTGGGTCACCGATCTCGATAAGTTGCAGAAGCTGAAAAAGTTGGCCAAAGACAGCGGTGCAGTGGAAGAGATCCAGGCGATCAAGCTCAAGAACAAGCAGGCGCTTTGCCGCCAGATTGCCTTCCAGCAGGGGATTCAGCTTGATCCATCGGCCATGTTTGACTGCCAGGTGAAACGCATTCACGAATACAAACGGCAATTGCTGAATATTTTGCACGTTATCCATTTGTATTTGGAGATCACCGAGTCTGGTCGCATTCAAACGCCCAAAGTGCATCTGTTCTCCGGCAAGGCTGCGCCGGGTTATGCGATGGCAAAATTGATTATCCAACTGATTAATGAAGTGGCGAGGACGATCAATAGCGATCCGCGCACCAAGGGTCAGCTTAGCGTGCTGTTCCTGGAGGATTACAAAGTCTCACTGGCGGAACATATTATTCCTGCCACTGACCTTTCTGAGCAGATTTCCACGGCGGGTACCGAGGCTTCCGGCACCAGTAACATGAAGTTTGCCATGAATGGGGCCTTGACCATCGGTACGCTGGACGGGGCTAATATTGAGATCCGTGACGCCGTTGGCGCAGAGAACTTTTACCTGTTTGGTGCCAATGCGGATGAGATCAATAGGCACCGGCAGGATGGCTCGCATAATCGGATTTATCAAAATAATGATCCTGCTATTCGCGCGGCGGTAGAGGCGCTGATCTCTGGCCGCTTTAATGCGGATACCTCGGTTTTCCGGCCGATTTACCAGATGCTGACCGAATATGACCATTATTGCCATCTGCTGGACTTTGACAGTTACCGCATCGCTCAGAATCAGGCGCAGACTGACTTTGCACAACAGCTGCAATGGCACCAGCGGGCACTGCTGAACATTGCCAACATGGGCAGCTTCTCCAGCGATCGCACTATCAAAGGTTACGCTACGGAAATTTGGGGGATAGATTCTTGAGAGTATTGATTGTTTCTCCATAAGGCTGGGGGGATTGTCGACAGAACATCGATGGCATGGAACGTAAACCGTTACCGTGCCTTCTGAGGCAAAGGATTTCTTATGGAACAACTTATTCATGGTGACTCCTCCGAAACGATGGAGGTAACCGTACTGATTGTCGATGATTCAAAAAGTTATCGTCATCTGATGGCGACGATGTTGGCGAAATGGGGATTCCGCGTCTTTGAGGCGGAAGACGGTGAGTGTGCGTTGCGCCTGTTGGAACAGCAGCCGGTGCATATCGTCATCAGCGACTGGGAAATGCCGGTGATGGACGGTGTCGAGCTGTGTCAGGCGATCCGCAGGAGTGATTTTGGTCATTACATCTACGTTATTCTGGTGACGGCCCGGCAGTCGCTTGACGATCTGCTGACGGGGATGGAGGCAGGGGCCGACGATTTTCTCTCCAAACCGGTCAACCAGAGCCAGCTGCGCGCCCGGTTGCACGCGGCGGAGCGTGTTCTGTTGCTTGAGAACACCCTGGCTGCGCGTAACGAAAAAATCTCCTCGGCTTATCGGCAAATTGAATCTGATCTACAGGCCGCCGCGAAGATCCAACACAGCGTTTTGCCTGCCCATAATCTGTCGCTAGCCGGGTTTGAGGCGGATTGGATGTTTCTGCCTTCGGCATATGTTTCCGGCGATCTGCTGAATTACTTCTCGCTGGATGAGCGGCATATCGCGTTTTTCAGCGTGGACGTTGCCGGTCATGGCGTCAGCGCTGCCATGCTTTCTTTGGCCGTAGCGCGAGAATTTATGACTGGCCGCATCAGCAGCCAACTGCTGATCAGCCAAAATGCCGCAGGGGAAAGTTCCCCGGTTGCGCCGCATCAGGTGGTGGCGGAGCTGAACCAGCGTTTCTGCCTGGATAATGACGAGGTATTCAGTTATTACACGCTGATTTATGGCGTGATAGATAGCACCAGTGGGCAGGGCACGCTGTGCCAGGCCGGGCATCCGACGCCTTTCATTATTCGTACCGGCGGGGAGTTGTTGGCCGTGGGCCAGGGGGGGATGCCGGTGGGGCTGTTTCCTGACGCAGAGTATCAGGACAGCGACTTCACTCTCGACGTTGGCGATCGCCTGTATCTGTACAGCGACGGGATTACCGAGTGTGAAAGCGATCGGCAGGAGCTTTATGGCGAGGAACGTTTGCAACAGCTGTTGTGCGAATACCGGGCGCTAGCCAAAAGCCAGGTGTTTGAACGGGTGGAGAAGGCGTTGCGCACCTGGCACAGCGGTGAACCAGAAAACCGGCAGCAACAGGATAAAAAACAGTCTCGGCCTTTTGCCGACGATATTTCGCTGATGGCCATTGAACGTATGGGCATATTAAACACTTAAGGAGTCATTATGAATTTTGATATTCAGTCTGAAGATGGGATCGAAATTATTGTTCCGCTGGTACGTCGTCTGGATGCTTCGGTGGCAGCGGTGTTCAAGCAGGAGTTACAGTCTTTCATTCAGCAAGGTAAACACTACATCCTGCTGGATTTTAGCCATATCGATTTTATTGACAGTAGCTGTCTCGGTGCTTTGGTGTCGATACTCAAGACGCTCAATGGCCGTGGCGAACTGGCACTCTGCTCCTTGAATAATAATATCCAGCACATGTTCAAACTGACGCGCATGGACAGGATTTTCACTATTGGTGACGATCGGGCAGCGACGCTGAAAGCAATGATCCGTTAAAACAGGACACGATCCATTAGAGAGGCCGTATGGCAAGTGTTAGCACCACACTATGTTTACCGGCATCGCTGGGCAGCCTGGCTGAGCTGAGCAATGCGTTGTATGACTTCGTTGCGCCTTTTGCGCTTGATTCGGCAGTGGTTTATCAGGTTGACCTGGCTTCCTGTGAAGCATTTACCAACATCGTCAAGCACGCGGTGAACTATGATGATAGTCAGGAGGTCATTATTAGCCTGACCAATGATGGCCATCATCTGACGTTAACGCTGTCTGATGCGGGTATGGCGATGCCAGATGAGATCCGGCGTGAGCTGGGGCATGCTCCGAGCCTTTCTCCCGATCCACTTGTTCACTCCAGCTGGCCAGAAGGCGGTATGGGGCTGATATTAATTCAGTCCATGATGGATAACGTCAGGTATGAAACGGAAAATGGGCGTAATATTCTGACATTAACCAAGCGGTTATCCAGCGAGCATTCATGAGTGTTTCACGCTTTCTACGGTGAAGTGGCCCGGAGTTTATATGATTGAGCCTTGCAGTCCTGTCAATGAACCGTTGCGTCAGCTGGCACTGGATACGCTCCACGTGCTTGACAGCAACGCAGTGGAAAAACTGGACAGGATCACCCGGCTTGCGGCCAGCTACTTTAATATCCCCATTGCGCTGGTTTCGCTGATCGATCGCGAACGCCAGTGGTTCTTATCGCGTTTTGGCCTAGAGGTCAGAGAAACCCCCAGAAATATCTCATTCTGCGCGCATGCCATCTTGCAGAAAGAGACCTTTATCGTGCACAACACGGCTACCGATGAGCGTTTCTTTGATAACCCACTGGTCACCGGTGGGCCGAAGATTGGTTTTTATGCGGGGCAGCCGCTGTTGTCACTTAACGGTCTGCCGTTGGGCACCTTGTGCATTATCGATCGACAACCGCGCACCTTTTCCCCGCAGCAGGCGGCCGATCTGCATGATTTTGCCGCGATCGTTGAAGAGCATCTGCACGGTATTGAGCGTGATGTCTACACCGAAAGCCTTAAATCTGACCTGGAGCGCACCGAAGCGCTGTTTGAGCAGACCTTTTCCCAGGCTGCCGTCGGCATGGCGTTGGTATCATTGGACGGTTACTGGCTGCGGGTCAATCCACGTATTTGTGAAATATTAGGCTATAGCGAGCGGGAACTGCTGGCGCGTACTTTTCAGGATATTACGCATCCTGAGGATCTGGGCAATGATTTGGCGCTGTTACGGCAGTTATTGGCGGATGAAATAACCACCTACTCCATGGAGAAACGTTATTTCCGCTGCGATGGCGCAATAGTGTGGGTGCAATTAACCGTTTCATTAAACCGCTTGCCCGATGGCTCCCCACACCATTTTATTTCCGCCATTGTGGATATCACCGAACGCAAAGTGGCGGAAAACAATCTGCGTACGCTACAACATGAACTGGAAGATCGGGTCATCCAGCGGACAACAGAGTTAAATGTGGTGGTAAGCAAGCTGAACCTGGAGATTGAGGACCGGGTGTATGCCCAGCACCAGCTCAATGCAGAGAAAGAACGCCTGCGTGCCATTACCGACAACATGCCAGCCCTGATCAGCCAGGTCGGCCCTGATGAGGTGTATCAGTTTGCCAACAGTGCCTATATGCGCTGGTTTGGCCTTGATGAAGCCTCGCTGAAGAAAATGACCTTACGGCAGTTGATGGGTGAAAGTGCTTATTTTGATGCCAAACCGATGATCGAAAAGGCATTACAGGGGCAAACGGTCAGCTTTGAGAATGAATTGCAGACCCGGACCGGCGAACTGATGATTCACACCACGTTGGTGCCTTGTGAAACTCAGGGGTTCTATATTCTGTCGATGGATATCAGCGAGCTTAAACGCTTACAGCGACGGCTGGAATACGATGTGACGCATGACCTGTTGACAGGCTTACCTAACCGGCGGGCGTTCCTCAATCAGTTGGCACAGAGCATGACGGAGTCTGTTGCTAACCAGCAGCCTATGGCGGTGTTATTTATCGATCTGGATGGTTTCAAACAGATCAACGATGCCTTTGGGCATGATTTTGGTGATGCCGTTTTAAAAACCTTCGCCAAATTGCTCAATGGTTGCCTCTACCGCGTGGGCTTCGTCGCCAGACTGGCCGGTGATGAGTTTACCGCCGTGCTTTGGCACTTATCAGACCCTCGCGCAGCAGTGGAGCAGGCGTGTGAAGAGATACTGGTGCAACTGGCGAAGTTGAACAGCATTGGCGATCGGCAAGTGACTTTATCTGCCAGCATTGGTGCCGCTATTTACTTTGGTGATAACACAACGGCCAAAAACCTATTAGGGCAGGCGGATACCGCGATGTACCGTGCAAAATTGGCGGGCAAGGGTAAATATTCTATCTATTGAGCAAAGGCTTGCTGTGTTCATATAGCATATAAAGGAGCGGGAGGTATGTTGAAAAATCTTGGCAAAGATGAAGAGGCTAGGCTGGCATCTCTGGATGCGCTTGAGGCTTTGGGCGGTCTGAATGATGATGCTTTTTATAATATTCTGGATATTACCTGCATGCTTCTCAACCTGCCGGGATGCTTTATCTATCTTTTCGGCTCAAAAAGAATATGGATAAAGGCCAAGAAGAATATTGAGCTTGGAGAGATAGACTACGACAGCCCGTTGTTCAATTTTGTGCGTTACAGTGGCGATACCCTGATTTGTGAAGATACGCATAAAGACGCGCGTTTTGCGGACGACCCTATGGTTACAGGAAAAGCGGCCATTCGTCAGTTTATTGCTACCCCGTTGCGCACGCGTGAAGGCCATATTATTGGTGCTGTCTGTGCCACTAACCGAAAACCAGGGGGCTTTTCCAATATCGAAACGGATCTGCTGAGCAATATGGCAACGATTGCCATCGAGTTGCTAGAGGCACAAAGTGAGATTGGCCTGATTGATGTGGTGACGCGTTTCCCTAACCGGCAACGCCTGATGGGGGATATCAAACAGCTCTCATCGGAGCATGGCGAGTTTGTCCTGATCCTGATTGATACCCTGGATATCAAATATGTCTACGAAATGGCCCGTTCATTTGGCATGGCGGAAGTAGAAAGTGTTTTGCATGACATTGGTCACTTTCTAAAAACCACCTTTATGAACGAGCAGATGATCTATGCTATTTCGCTGGGGCGGTTTGCTATTATTCTGCACGCGGAAAAGTTAAACCGTTACATGGGGCATATGGAGAATTTTGCCGGCAGAATGCAACGTGAAGTCCGCAGCATTGTGCCGCTGAAACTGGATTTTTACGCAGGCTACGTCTGGTTTTCTCCACCCTGCACCAACCCGCCTGAGCTATTACGTATGGCCACCAGTGCGTTGCATGATGCTATTGATGGACGGGCCACTATTTCTGCCTACAGTGAATCTAAAGACGCAACGCGTAAATTTAATCTCAATATACTTAACGATCTGGCCGAAAGCCTGAACCAGCAGCGCGGGCTGTATCTGGTATTTCAGCCAAAGGTTATTTTAGCCACGCGAAAAATTATTGGTGCAGAAGCATTACTCCGTTGGCAGCATCCGACATTGGGCGAGATCCAACCTGATGCCTTTATCCCCATGGCGGAAAGTACGTCGTTGATTAAATTGCTGACTGAATTTGTTATTGCCCGCTCGGTTATTGAGGCCAAGCGATTACGTGAGGCGGGGATCCACATTCCAATTTCGATTAATATCAGCGCCAACAATTTTTCTGAACAGGGTTTTGCGGAAAAGTTAGATCACCAGGTTCGCGGCGGCGGCCTGCTGCCACAAGATATTGAAATTGAATGTCTGGAAACGCAGCGTATTTTGGAAAGCAGCGAAGCCTTGGCCTGCGTGAGGGCGTTGCGTCAGAAAGGCTATGCCATTGCGTTGGATGATTTTGGCACTGGCTACAGTAATCTTAATTATCTCCGCAATATTCCCGCCGACCTGATTAAAATAGATCGTTCATTGATTGAAAACCTAAAGTCGGATAATGACAGCCGTGTCATTGTCGAAAGCCTTATCGAAATGCTGCATAAGCTGAATTATGTCGTCCTGGCGGAAGGGGTTGAAGATCACGAGACGCTGAATTACCTGGAACAATACCAGTGCGATGTTATTCAGGGGTATTTCTATTCTCCACCGATGGTGCTCGAGAAGCTGATTGCTCTGATTGATGCGGAACAGGATGGCATGCTGGCGTCATGCCCGGATGTGGATTGATTCTGGTTTCAATCCACATCCGGGGCAGGATCTGTACTGTGCCTTAGAGTGCCTCTCTGGCTGCGGCCAGCGCGGCTTGTAACTGTTTGCACAGTGCCTCCAGGCCATCGTTTTGCGCCATAATGTCGGGCAGGTTGCCTGCCATGGCGGCCTGTTCTATCTGGATGAGTCTGTTTTCCAGCGTGGTACAAGCAAAGTGCAGGCATTCACCTTTTAGTTGATGAGCGCTGCGCCGGATCGCATCAAAATCCCGTTTCTCCACAGCGGTATGCAGTGAGGCCAACAACGCAGGGAGCTCTTCGATAAATATCGTCACCAATTCGTTAAATAACGTTTTATCGTCACTCAACTGGGCCAAGGCTTGCGGGTAATCGAAAATGGGCGCTTCTGGCTCCGCTTGGCTGAGGTGATAAACGCGCTGAATCTCTGCCCCCAGGTTTTCCAGCAAAATAGGCTTACTGATGTAACCGTCGAATCCGTGGGTTAAACACATTTCCCGGTCGCCTTTCATGGCGTGTGCGGTCATGGCGATGATTGGCTGATGTTTACCCGGCTGCTGCTTTTCCTGGGCACGAACATGTTGCACGGCCTCAATCCCGTCCATTTCCGGCATTTGCAGATCCATCAGAACCACATCGTATTGATCCTGTTCTAATTTTTGCAACGCCAGTTTACCGTTACCCACTACTTCAGAGGTATGGCCCAGTTTACGGATGAAGTTGATCGCCAACTGCTGATTGATCAGATTATCTTCGGCCACCAGAATGCGATAACCGTTATTCACTTCCTGCACTAATTCGCTGATGACGGGCAGAGTTTTGTTGGCATCTTCGGGGATCAGTGTACGTATGATGGTTTCTTGTAGTTCAGTGGTATCGATGGGTTTGGTCAGGAAGCCCGACACACCGACTTTTTTCAGTACGGCGGTGTCTATCCGGTTACCCATGGAGCTGAGCATGATCAATTTGCACTGGCGCAGGCTGGGCGTAGACATAATCTCCAGCGACAGCGCCATACCGTCCATCTCTGGCATTTGTGAATCCAGCAGAATCAACGGGAAGCGCTGGCCGCTGTTCAACACGTCCAACGCCGCCTTGCCCGAATTCACGGTGTGCGGTTTGAACCCCATGTTACGCAGCATATCGAACAGCAACCGCAGGTTGGTTTCATTATCATCCACCACCAACACCGGCATACCCACCAGCGCCTTGGGTAATGCGATGGTTATGCGTGCAGGGCTTGCGTCAACATTGGCCTTGGCGGGCAGGGAAAAGTAGAAACAGCTGCCATGCCCTGGCTGGCTGGAAACCTGGAGTTTGCCCCCCATCATCGCCACCAGGCGGGCAGAAATGGTCAGCCCCAGCCCGGTTCCGCCGTATTTACGCGTCGTCGAGCTGTCTGCCTGGCTGAACGATTCGAAAATAATTGCCTGCTTATCTTCGGCAATCCCAATGCCGGTATCGGTAATACTGAATGTCAGCATGCCCGGTGGCGACATGGACGGGGTGATACGCAGCACCACTTCGCCGTCTTGGGTGAATTTAAGCGCATTGCCAATCAGATTGGTCAGGATCTGCCGCAGGCGCAGCGCATCGCTGTAGAGCGTGGTCGGGACATCGGGATGGATATCGACGATCAGCTCAGGGCCTTTTTCGGCGAACTTGGACATCAGCGGCCGGGTGATCTCATGGACCAAGCTGCGCAGCGTGAAGTTCTCCGGCTCCAGAACGATTTTCCCCGCCTCGATTTTTGAAAAATCCAAGATGTCATCGATGATCTTCAACAAAGCGCGTGCGGATGAGTACACCATGTTGATGTAGTCCCGTTGCTCTTTGTTGAGGTTGGTCTCCAGGCACAGCTGAGTCATCCCCAGGATCCCGTTCATCGGCGTGCGGATCTCATGGCTCATGTTGGCAAGGAACTCACTCTTGGCCTGATTGGCCGCCCGGGCAAGTTCGACTGACTGGCGGGAGGAGAACTCAGCCTCTTTGCGCTCCGTAATATCCTGCAACGTGCCGATGGCCCGCTGCACTTCACCTTTTATGCCCAGGCTGATGATTTGCCCCTGAATCAATACCCAGCGGTAGTCGCCACCCCTATGTTTAATGCGGACCTCACAGTCAAACACCGGCAAAACTGCGTTATTGGCCTGATGCAGACTATCGAGCAACAGCGGTAAATCCTCGGGATGCAGGACCTGTTGCCACAGCGCAGAGGTAAATTGATTGCTTTCACGGCCAACCCCGAGCAGCAATAACAGCGCATCGTTAACCTGCAACCGATCTTGGGTGCACTCCCAATCCCAAATCCCGATATGAGAGGTTTCTGCCGCCAGAATGAAATTACTGTGCAATATCTGCCCGGAATGGGTGATTTCGGCATAATGCGTGATATCGGTATGCAGGCTGACAATGCCACCAGTCGGGATCCGGTGGTGCTGCACGTATAGCGTGCGGCCTGGCAGGTTACGGATTTCGTAATGACCATCCTGCCGGTAGTTGCTGAGCACCGCTTCAGCCAGCTGTGGTTTTTTCAGCAGGTGTGAAGGGGTCATGCTGGTATTGAGAACGCTTTCGATCACTTCTTGCAGAGAAATCCCTGGCTGAAGCAGCCCCTGTAGCCCAGGATAATATTCCTCCACCTTACTATTCCAGTAACACAGGCGTTCTTCCTGGTCATAAACCAGTAACGCCGCCTGGAGGGTATCTAATGCGGGGAGTAAAAGGTTATTTTTCATCCTGCGCCTCTTTACTGGCATCATGATGCAATTCCGCCTGGCGGCGCATAAATTCTAGCCCTGGGGCCATAAAAATTGCCCAGGCAGTGAGCACGTCTTCATTACAGTGTGGATCCAGATCGCGCACGGTTTGCAGTACCGCACGGCGCCAGTAGGCAAACACCGAGGCGGGCAGGTTGAGGCCGTGTTCGCTTTGTTCCCGGGTAACGTGTTCCAGATAATCGGAGACGATGTAGCTGGTGGCAACAGACAGCATGTAGAAAAATGATTTGTAGATTATTTTCTGCTGTTCCTGGTGAGCTTGCGGGTTCGGCAGAACATTAAGTGCCTGAGTGCTTTCAATAAACAGCGCATAGAAATGGGAGAAAAAGGCATCTCCTTGATCTGCCGAGGTAATTCGGTCGTAGCTGTCATTGAATAACACTTCATAATTTGTGCTCATATCATTTTCCTTGAACCTCGGGGAGGCGTGCTCTTTCCTGCGGCAGGTAATGATTTGGCCAATGAAGGCTATCCTTCACCTGCGTGGAGCTTTTGACCCAAGTGATCGACATAGGGTTCATCATAGGGATGAATAAAAATGCACCATACATTCCTGTTACGGGCAAGAGGCAATGTTGTTTTTCTTAAAAGAGTCTAGTTGACAGTAAGGGATGCGCAAGGCGGCAGGAAGAATGAAAATCACATATTATTCATTGCATTAATAAGAGCACCTGCGGGCTAATGCATTGATTAGGGGATTTTTTTGGCAACGGCTAACGCCGCTGCCAGATTGCTCAGGTTAATCCACCAGAACGCGTTTGTTGGTTGCCCCCCAGAGGATCGACATTTCCGTAAACAGCGCCCCGCTAATCTCTTCGACTTCTTCGGCGGTCACTTCTGCCTTGCCCTGCTTACCAAAGAACACCACTTCATCGCCAGGGTTGATATTCTTCAGATCGGTGACATCGACCATCACGGTGTTCATTGAGGTTTTGCCCACAATTGGCACCCGCTGCCCCTGAATCAGCACATGGCCGGCGTTGCTGAATACCCGGCGATAGCCATCGGCATAGCCTACCGGGATATTTGCCAGCACCGAGTCGCGTTTTAGCTGGTAGGTGCGATCGTAGCCCACGGTATTGCCCTTCGGATAATGATTCAGCGCGGCAATCGAGGATTTGAAGGTCATGACGCGCCGATATTCCGTACTGGCGATGGTGTCGCCATAAAATACCCCACCGACGCGCACCATATCGAGCCAGGATTCCGGCACGGTGAGCGTGGCGAAGGTGTTGGCGACGTGCAGCGTCACCTCACTACGCTTGAGCCCGGTAACATCCAGCACCTGCTGTGATTGCACTTTGAAACGGGCGAGGTCTTTCCTGACCGCATCGGCATCTTCTTCAGGATAATGCGACATGATGCCGACAATTTTCAGGTGGCTTAATTCAGAGATCGCCTTGGCCTCTTGCAGACCGGCCGCATTGCTGACTTCTAACCCGTTGCGGGACATACCGCCAGAGTTGAGCGCTAAATGGATGCGCAGCGTTTTCCCCTGTTGGGCGGCAATGGCATCCAAGCGTTTGGCCATCTCCAGATTACCGATCAGCTCTTCAGCATCGTAATCCGTTGCCTGGCGCATCTCCTGCTCGGTGGCATTGCGAACGCGCATTAAGCGCCCGGTAAAACCGAGTTCGCGCACGGTTTTCAACTCCTGATTGCTGGCCACACCGATGCACTGAACGTTGTTTTTCAGCATCACCGGGGTCACCAGCGAGAGATCGTGCCCGTAGGCATCCCCTTTCAGAATGGCGCAGAGGGTGGATTTATTCCCCAGCAACTGCTGAATTTTTTGCGTGTTGTATTCCAGCGCGCTGCGCGAAATCTCAATCCTGGCGTTATCCACCACCGCCGGTTGGCTTTTGGCCGTAATGGATAATGGACTGGTAGCCGTGACGTTGGCTGGTTGATGGCAGGCGGTGATGACCAGCAGAGGTATTAACGCTAAATGACGTAAATGCAGTGACATGCTAACTCCTTAGCAAAATAAAAGGTAACTCCCTGGGACTGAATCAGTTTTTTAGACTTCACTGATGTTTGGTTTTATGCCGACGGGGGTTGTAGTGGGGTGTTGAGATGTCGGCTTTGTGCAATAAACGCTAGAAGGCAGGAGTTGTCAATGGGTTCTTTACTGGTAGAAAGAGAGGGGTAGTATTTTGATTATAAAGATTTTTTTATCAATTCAGAGCTATTGGTTGGCAGAATGCAGGCTCTGCCTTATCTTCTTTTCGCCAGCCAAACCGTATGCCCTGAGCATTGGGGATCTTCCATCACCATATCGATAACCTCAAAGCCACTCGCATTCAGTAGTGCGCGGTACTCCTCCGGTGCCAGGCTGGCATGGAACAGCGGCTCACCTTCAAATTGCCCGATGGCGACGCCATTAGTGGGGCCGCTGGTAAAGATCAGCGCGCTGCCCGGATGGCTGTGCTGCGCAAATATCGGGAACATCTTCTGTTGGTCCTGCTGGGTTAAATGGAAGAAACTGTCCCACGCAATCAGGCCATCAAAGGTTTCGCTCAGCGCTAACTCGCGCATATCCTGCTCTAGCCAACGCTGCTCGGGAAAACGCTCGCGAGCACGATCCAGCATTGCGGTTGCACCATCGATACCCGTGAGTTGAAAACCCTGCTGAATGAAATATCCGGCAATCGGCTGACCATTATCGCAACCGATATCGAGAATGCGCCCCTTCTTGCCGATCGTATCGATAAACTTATCCAGCCAGCTTTTTTCAAACAGTGCGCGTGAGCGCTGGCAAGCAAAAGCGTCAGCATGGCGTTGGTAGATGGAAAGAATGTTTTTTGCCGCAGAGTTGTTCACAATTTACTCGCTATTTATCCGGGTTTTATTAAGGAGTTAATAGGTTAAGTATAAAGCCTGAGTCTGTTTGGTCGCCCTTTCAGGCGACCAAATCACGTGGCTGTTGTTTAATCGTTGATCTTAATCAGAGGGAGATCGTCCCAAATCAATGGATCCTGCTCTGTGCCCCCTGAAAAACTCCAGAGAGCGGGTTCTCTCTGCAGTGGGCGATAGGTACTTGAAAGGCCATCAAGATCCCAGGTTGTGACATAGAATTGGATGCCGTTTAGGCTCATTGGCTCCCCAAGGGCTGCGCTTGCAAAATCGAAGTTAATTGTCCGACTGGCTTTGTCCACCGTGATTGTTGGGGCCGGAGTGATAGACTCTCCAAGTTGATCTGAAGTGGCACCTTGGCTGCTGTAAAGACTGTTTTGCCATCCAAACGCCAGCACCTGCCGATGCCATGTCTGGCCACCTGGCATAGTCGCGTTAAGCTTAGGCAGCATACTTAGCCCCCCCTCTTGGCCGGGCAAATGGATAAAGATGCTGAAGCCCACATGATCGAACCCCAAGGTGGGTAACCAGGTGTCCGAGACGCTGGCCATTTGTAAGCTCAGGCGCACGTTACTGCCAATCTGGAATACCTGGGCCTGCTCTATTGCCAATTGCGGGTTTGCTTTATCGTAGCTGGTATCCTCAGGCAGGTTGTAGTTGCCCATTGGGCCACCCGTGCCATTTCCAGCATCGCCGCTGTCATCGAGTGTGATGCTTGGTAAATCAGGGAAAATAACACGGCTCTGGAAGTGCACATCCGCAGTTGAACTGCCGCTGGCCTCCTCGTAGAGCGCCAGGCGGTGGGATTGTAAACCTACCTGGAAATGACGCAAGTTGAGCAGCCCCTGCCAGTTGCCGTTTTCGTCCACGGTAATCCTGTCAGCCGTTCCCAGGCGGCCATCAATGACCAATCTTATCTGGCTGCCCGGCGTGCCCGTACCGGTGAGAGTGAAATCCGTATCTAGGATCTTGCCTTGCAGGTCTGTCAACAGGGTCATTGTGTGATCCTGTTGGGGAAGTTGCCCACTACCGTCTGCAATCACCATCAGCGCCGACTTGGGTTGCAGGGGAAGCGTCAAGGTTCCGTCCTCTGTGATCACTATCTCCTGACTCTCGTCCATGTTGAGAGTATTTAGGATGCGCAGGCGAGTATTCCCACCTAACCCTGTTTCCATGCGGTTTAGCAGTATTGTCTCCTGTGCGGTGTTGAGGATCACTAAAAGGTCATTACCATCAATGTGACGGCGATAGGCAAAAACACCGGCCCCGTTTTTTTCTTCAGCCAGAATGGTTAAATTGCCCCGTGACAACACCTTGTGCTGATGACGCAGAGTGGTCAACTTTTGAATAAAGTGATACATCTCTGAGTCGCTATCAAAAGAATCAATCTGTTGGCCATCTTCCCGGTAGCCATTCCCGAACATGGCATCACGATGGCCGGTAAAAGCCTGCTCCGTGCCTTGGTAGAGAACAGGTATTCCCGGCAGCGTCAGCATGGTGAACAGGGCCTGTTTGAGATCGTTCAGATTCGCCTGAGCGAGGAAACGTGCCATGTCATGGTTTTCGATGAAGTTACCCAGCCGATAGGGATCGGGATACATTTCCATCATCTTGCGTAGTCTAAAGCCCAACTCTGCGGTTGGACGCCCGCCACCGAACACCTGCGACATGGTCGCTTGAAGAGGGAAATTAAGCATGGACTCGAGTTCGGGCTTTTCCTTGGTACCCAGATAAGCGATGAGTTTCTCCTCACCTTCAGTGTTGTAGGGGGTGGAAGCTTCAAAGATTTCGCCAAGGCTCAAAAAGTCGTTGCGTCCTGTCTCCTTGGCTTTATCCAGGATGCCATTCTGGCCATGGAAGAAGTCGTGGTAAAAATCATGCTCGACAAATTTGACGGTATCAACCCGGAACGCATCCACACCGACCTGCTCAATCCAGTAACGGTAGCTTTGTTTAAGGTAATCGCGTACTGCCGGGGTGGCGGTATTGAGATCGTCAAGATCGGACAACTGATAGGTTAGCTGCTGGTTCAGATCGTTGTGGTCGGCTATTTGGGGCGTCCAGTGGTAAATGGCAGCCTGCTGAGCTTCAGGGCTGTTGCACTGGTTGAGGTTCAGAGGGGAGGGCAGGCTCTGACCTGCCGCCAAGGAATTTGGGATCGGTTCAAAGCCATGGCAAGGTTGGGCCGGGTCATAGGTACCCGAGTAGGTAAAGTAGTTACCCACATGGTTCACGACGATATCCTGGATCAGATACATACCCCGTTGGTGTAGCTCAGTAGCCAGCGCTTGATAGTGACCAAGATCGCCAAAATGTTCGTCGATCTTTTGCATATCACGCGCCCAATAACCGTGGTAGCCGCCATAATTTTGGGCTGGATCCCACCATTGGTTGGCTACGGGCGGTGTCATCCAGACGGTGGTCGCACCAAGCCCGGCTATGTAATCCAGTTTCTGCTGTACGCCAGCGATATCACCACCGCTAAACTTCTTGTCACTGGTGGGGTCGTATTCTCCTGCCCCCTGATCGTTATTGGAGTTATCCCCATCGTTGAAGCGATCAATCATCAGGAAGTAGATGATCTGATCGCGCCAATCAGGTGAGGCGACATGGCGGTAGGAAGAAGATTGCTCACCGTTGTCATTACTATCGAAGCAACCGGCTAAGACGAATGACACCGCCGTAGCCAGTAAGCCCAAACGCGCCTTTCTTATTATGCTCATGGTTTTTCCCAGTTCTCTATGAATAACTATCAAGCATTCTTGCGAGAGAACAGCGAAATTAAATTAGCATTTTACGCCATAATAGTGACTTATAATGCCAGTCTGCGACTCTGTGATAATCTTCACATTACGCTCGTTATCAATGTATAAAACACATCAAACAATAACGCGCATTAAAAAGCTTTTCCCCGAGGGTTATCTCTCCATTGTCGCCATATAAACATCGGCAAAACGCTCTGACCACGATATTTCATCATGCAACCCCCCGCTGATTAACGGGCAGGAAACATCAGAATGCCCTGCCTTTTTCACGCTGCTGCACATGGCTTGCATGCCTTCGATCAGCATTTCTGGTTCTGGTGCATAAGCTAAACGCTCTTGAGTTCCCATATCCATATAAATCCGGGTCGGATAGTTAATGGAATCTGAATTCTGCTCTATATAATTGCGTAATTCATAGCCGTGCATAGGATCGTCTTGTGCTACAACCGAAAATGCCATGAGTTTAGAAAAGCGCTCTTTCAGGCGAGTGCCTACGTACAGGGTCATATATCCTCCCATAGAACTACCTGCCAAAGCGGTAGTTTCCCGGCTGATATTAACCCGATAATTATTCTCTATGTAGGGCATGATGACCTCAGCAATAAAATCACTGGTCTCTTCGCCAAGAGGATCAATATGCCCCGTACCAGGAAGATCCCATTCCCAGGCCGTATATTCACGATAGCGTGCCTTTTTATATTCACCATTAACTTCAGAGTTCAGCTCGGTATCATCATTTTTATTCGGTGAGTCGATGCCGACCACAATAGCTCCTTTAGTTTTTCCTTCACTGACGAGTCTTTCAAGCGTTTCATCAATCTGCCATTCCATGCCATATCCTGCTGTAACTTCATCAAAAATATTCTGCCCATCAAACATATAGAGTACGGGGTAAGATTCATTATTCTGATCATAGCCTGCTGGAAGATAGATTCTGACGGTACGTTGCGCTGTAGTGAGCTGTGGGGTGCTAAATACCTGCGTTTCAACTTTACCCACTAATGTTGAGGGTTTTTCCTTTACTCCACCCTCTTGGTCCTTCCATTTTTTTATCGAGAAATGCAGAATATTATTTTTACCATCATAAGTGACACGGTGATTATGAATAGCATATCCATTTTCATCCAGCTCTTCTGAGCCCCAACTGCCGCGCGTAAACTTGAATTGATGTACGTCGCCAATTTTGTTAAATGGCACGTCAATTTTATATTGGCACTGATCGCCGCCTGGTTGTAAAGGGAGTGGCGGTTTTTTTTCGAGATCGCTGAGGTCATTGCCCCCGTTCCAGCCATTCATGGTTCCTGCCAGATAGATATTTTCTCCTTCTGTAGCTCCGGCAGGTATATTATCCACGCAAAACGTCACTGTATTAGGGGAGGTGACAGATGCTGGTGAATGCTCACTTTTATTATCACAGGCGGTTATTATAAAAGGTGCTAAAAATAAGACAGAAACGTACTTTGAAGTGTTTGTATTCATCCGAACTCTCTTTGCTTTCTTCTTACAGTAATATTCATAGGCCCTAATATCGCGAGTTGCAGCCAGAGTATAGGTAGCTCGAATATAATAGTGCACTTATGTGTTATTGGCTTAGCTCAGCACAATATATTAATAGCAGTAAAAAAGAATGTGACTAGCATGCAACGCCAAAAAAATAGCATTTCATGCCAGTTTGCTGGAGTGTGATCTCCCTCAACTTATAAACACTGTGGGGAATATCCAACGCCATTATTATCGAGTATCAGTTGAGCCCCGCCAACCTGGTGGAAATGGAATATCAGAGGCAAGTTGGTGTCTGGATAATCTATTATCCCTTGCCATTCCCAAGCCCCAGAGTGTTGACGGCCATGCAGTGGCTGAGGAGGGGTATTGTCGTGGCAAACCACATTGACGTGGGACCACTCATCGCGGCTGAAGAGACGAACCAGTACGGCATTTTTCCCTTTAGCGCCTATGACGGTGATTAACTGATGGCAAACTGCGGGTTGCGGGCCTAACAGCACAGGACCATTGAGACAGTAATCATGGCCCCGGTCGTTATCAATATGGGTCTTTCCGCCGACTTGATATTTAATATGAAAGCGAAATGGCGCATGTACAGGCAGATTTGAGGTTGACCATAACTCAAGCTCCTTACTTAATGCACGCTCAAAGGTGGCGCTATAAGGTCGCCATAGCCCGTCCTTATCTTCACCCACGACGGTAACGGACTTGACGAATGACAGGTTGCGCAAGGCAATCCAGATTCTGGCTCCATCACAGTGATACTGTTCCTTATGTCCTTCCTGACGGATCGCGTAGTAGAGACTGACAGCGGGCAACTCATCATCATGGCGGGATGTAGCCTCATAGTATTGCTGGCGATACTGACCGGGGGACATGGAAAACCATTTGCGAAATGCTCGTTGAAAGCTCGGTGTATCTCTGTAACCTAATTGCTGCCCTACCTGCTGGGTGGTGAAGTGTTTAACAGAAAGTAAGCTAATTGCATTATTGCGACGTACCTCCTCCAACAGTTGGTTATAGCTGGTCCCCAGTGTTTGAAACTTGCGCTGGAGCGTGCGTGGCGGTGTACTGTGCAAGGCGGCCAATTCACTCAATTGAGGGGGAGTCGGCAAGGCTTGCGTGAGCTGTTGCTTGACTTGCTCCAACAGCCCTTGCGGTTGAGATTCCTGCTGGGACAGGTGATGCAGGAGTTTGCTCAGTATGTCGTTAAGGTGGGATTGCGGGTTTTGTTGCTGTTTAGTGCCCACATGGAGGGTGGGGTGGATAGCATAATGAGAAGGAAGCAGCCTGAAGTGCAGTGGTATCGTTGTTTTTTGGGACTGAGGCCAGGCCAATCTCCATTCCAGAGAAGGATAGATACGGCTCAGGCTCAAATACCAGATTTGTAGTAGCCACCAGAGCGGTGTCAGGTTAGCTGACTGGCTAAGGGCCTTGAAGGTGATACTGAAACTGAGCCCTGACTCCTGCCACACGGGATACCACCCCAGATTGAGAAGGCGTAGGCTTTCACACCACTTCTGCAAGGAGATGTTGTTGTTCTTCGATGAGGCGGCCGTGCTTTCTACCAGACGCAGCAGATCTTCACAACGCCACATCGAATCCCCAAGTTTGAGTACTTCCTGCCCGGTTGCGTTGGTCAATTGTTGTAAAAGCCAGTGCCACGCGACTTCGAATTCATCCATGAGGTTTTGCCTGAATTTTTAGGGTAAACGTGTCGGGTGCAGGCTTATTATTTTTCAGGTGATCGGCATGTGATAGCAGATGTTGACTAACAAGTGTTTGGTGTCCCCGACTGGAATCGAACCAGTAACTAGCCCTTAGGAGGGGCTTGTTATATCCGTTTAACTACGGGGACCTTGCGGCAAGGGCTTCAGCCTTAACGCTGGGCATTATACCTTTTTTTTCCCGCAGAATAAGCGCTTAGCGGTGCGTTTGCTTATTCCCTCACCAATATGCGGTGAATTTCATCTGATGAGCGGTTTTACATCACATTTTTTGCCGTTTACCCGCCTTTTTCCGTGCATCTAGCGGCCGGTTTTGTCTCGGTTGCCCATATCAGAGCGGAGCTTCTTGGCTCAATAGCCCTCTTCACCGCCCGTTTTCCCTGTTCAAAAAATAGCAAAACCTTCACGCTGCCAACTTTTCCTACGCAATCTTGATCTGGTGCGCGATATTACCCCTAATGGAGTAGATTCGTGGTCAGGTGCAGGCTACGAGCCCTCTGTCGCTTATGTTATGATTCGGTATCACAAGGAAAATTACGAGTCCCCTATGCTGGAAGCCAAAAACCTGAGTTGTGTCCGCGACGAACGCACCCTGTTTAGCGGGTTAAGCTTTTCGGTCAATCCGGGCGATATCATTCAGGTTGAAGGGGCGAATGGCGCGGGTAAAACCAGCTTGCTGCGTATTCTGGCAGGTTTGGCGCAGCCGGAGTCGGGCGAAGTGCTGTGGCACGGCAAAAATACGTTACGCCACCGCGAACAGTATCATCAGGACTTGCTGTTTCTCGGCCATCAGCCGGGGATTAAGTCGATGCTGACCCCGTTTGAAAACCTGCAGTTTTATCAGGCGGTGCGCCAAGCGGCCGATCGCCAGGCGATTTGGCAGGCGCTGGAGCAGGTTGGGTTGGTGGGCTATGAAGATTTGCCGGTGGCGCAACTTTCCGCTGGCCAACAGCGGCGCGTAGCGCTGGCACGGTTATGGCTCAGTAACAGCCCACTGTGGATCCTGGATGAGCCGCTGACGGCGATAGATAAGCAGGGCGTGGTTGAGCTGACGGCGCTGTTTGAACAACATGCGCAGAGCGGTGGTTTAGTGTTGTTAACCACGCATCAGGATTTAACGGGTACCAAACGGGCGGTAGGGAAGATTCGCCTGGCAGCTAATAGCGCGGAGGTCGCCTGATGTTTTTCACCATACTGCGCCGGGAACTGAAGATCGCCTTTCGTAAAGGCTCTGAGATTGTTAACCCGTTGTGGTTCTTCCTGATCGTCATCACGCTATTCCCGTTGGGCATTGGGCCCGAGCCGCAATTGCTGGCGCGCATTGCGCCGGGGATTATCTGGGTTGCAGCGCTGCTGGCCTCGTTGCTGGCGCTGGAACGCCTGTTCCGTGACGATTTTCTTGACGGTTCGCTGGAGCAGCTATTGCTGTTGCCAACGCCGCTGCCGATGACGGTGCTAGGCAAAGTTTGCGCGCACTGGATCGTCACCGGGTTGCCGCTGTTGGTCCTCTCGCCGCTGGCGGCATTGCTGCTGTCGTTGGATGTCCCGACCTGGATCGCGATGGCGTTAACCCTGCTGCTGGGGACGCCGACGCTGAGCCTGATCGGCGCTATTGGCGTGGCGCTGACCGTCGGGTTGCGCAAAGGTGGCGTACTGCTGAGCTTGCTGGTGCTGCCGCTGTATATTCCGGTGCTGATCTTCGCCACGGCAGCCATCGACGCGGCATCAATGGGGATGCCTATCGACGGCTATCTGGCGATCCTGGGGGCGATGCTGGCAGGCAGCGTGACGCTGACACCTTTCGCCACTGCGGCGGCGCTGCGGGTGAGCGTACATTAGCGCGCTATCCGCACAAATTTGGGTCATTCCTTTAGTGTGAGTGGCCATCGAATGAACCTTTGACCTTGAGCGATAACGACAATGTGGAAATGGTTACATCAATTTGCTCGGCCCGAACGGTTGTACCATGTCTGTGGCCGCTGGGTTCCCTGGCTGGGGATTGCCGGGGCTGCTTGCCTGCTGATCGGCTGGGTGTGGGGCTTTGGCTTCGCGCCGAAAGATTATCAGCAGGGTGATAGCTTCCGCATCATGTATATCCATGTGCCAGCGGCGATGTGGTCGATGGGGATCTACGCTTCGATGGCGATCGCCGCTTTTATCGGCCTGGTCTGGCAGATGAAAATGTCAGATACCGTGGTGGCTGCCATGGCACCGGTTGGGGCGATATTTACCTTTATTGCGCTGGTCACCGGTTCCGCCTGGGGTAAACCCATGTGGGGCACCTGGTGGGTATGGGATGCGCGCTTAACCTCAGAGCTGGTGCTGCTGTTCCTCTATATGGGCATTATTGCGCTGTATAACGCCTTTGACGATCGCCGCCTGGCCGGGCGAGCGGCCGGGATCCTGGTGCTGGTGGGCGTCGTCAACATTCCGATCATCCATTTCTCTGTTGAATGGTGGAACACCCTGCATCAGGGATCGACCAATATGCAGCAGAGCATCGCGCCCAGCATGCGCACGCCGCTGCGTTGGGCGATCCTCGGTTATCTGCTGTTCTTTATCACGCTGACGTTAATGCGCTTGCGCAACCTGATCCTGAATCAGGAAAGTCAGCGCCCGTGGGTGGCCGAACTGGTTAATAAGGAGCGCCAATCATGAATGCTGCATTCGATTCCTGGCAGGCATTCTTTGCCATGGGCGGGTACGCTTTTTACGTCTGGCTGGCGGTGGCCGCCACGTTGTTTTCGCTGCTGGGGCTGCTGGTGCATACCCTCTGGCAGCGTAAACAACTGCTCAATGAGGTTGGCCGCCGGCAGGCGCGCGAACGGCGCATTCGCCAGTCACAGCAGCCAAAACAACCAACAGCCTTGCAGTCTGCGGATCAGCGGGGGAAATCACTGTGAATCCACGTCGTAAGAGCCGCCTTTATCTGGCCATTGTGGTGTTGATTGGCGTGGTGCTGACTTCCACGCTGGTACTGTATGCGCTGCGTTCCAATATCGATCTGTTCTATACCCCAGGCGAAATCCTGCAAGGTAAAGGTGAGAAGCATGAAAAGCCTGAGATCGGGCAACGATTGCGTATTGGCGGCATGGTGATGCCGGGCTCGGTGAAGCGCGATCAGCAAAGCTTGCAGGTGAGTTTTAAAGTGTACGACGCCCGTGGGGCGATCGAAGTCACTTATGACGGCATTCTGCCGGATCTGTTCCGCGAAGGGCAGGGCGTGGTGGCGCAGGGTGTGCTGGGCGAAGGGAACGTGGTTAATGCCCGCGAGGTGCTGGCTAAGCACGATGAGAAATACACGCCGCCGGAAGTGGCGGAGGCGATGAAAGACAATCACCAACGCCCGGCAGAGGCCTACGTCACTCCACAGACAGGGAGCAGCAAGTCATGATGCCTGAAGTCGGGAGTTTTCTGCTGTGTCTGGCGCTGGCGATTTCGCTGTTGCTGAGCATTTACCCGCAATGGGGCGCGGCACGCCTGGATCAACGCATGATGGCGGTGGCCCGTCCGTTGAGCTATGGCATGTTTGCTGCCATTGCGCTGGCGTTTTTCTGCCTGGTGCACGCGTTTGTTACCAATGATTTTACCGTGGCCTACGTAGCTGCCAACTCCAATACGCAACTGCCAGTGTATTACCGCATCGCTGCCACCTGGGGAGCGCATGAAGGATCGTTACTGCTGTGGGTACTGTTGCTGAGCTGTTGGTCGCTGGCGGTAGCCCTGTTTAGCCGCACGATGCCGCAAGATGCGGTGGCGCGAGTGCTGTCCGTAATGGGGATGATTACCGCCGGTTTCCTGCTGTTTATCATCATGACTTCCAACCCGTTCACCCGCACGTTACCGAGCTTCCCGATTGACGGCAGCGATCTCAACCCGCTGTTGCAGGATATCGGGCTGATCTTCCACCCGCCGCTGCTGTATATGGGCTACGTTGGTTTCTCGGTGGCTTTTGCCTTTGCCATTGCTTCGCTGATGGCTGGGCGGCTCGATACCGCCTGGGCGCGCTGGTCACGTCCGTGGACTATGGCGGCCTGGGTATTCCTCACCATGGGCATCGTGCTGGGTTCAGCCTGGGCTTACTACGAACTGGGTTGGGGCGGCTGGTGGTTCTGGGATCCGGTGGAAAACGCTTCCTTTATGCCGTGGCTGGCGGGAACCGCGCTGATCCATTCGTTGGCGGTGACTGAGAAACGCGGCACTTTCAAAGCCTGGACGGTGTTGCTGGCGATTACCGCCTTCTCGCTGTGCCTGCTAGGTACCTTCCTGGTGCGCTCCGGCGTGCTGGTTTCCGTTCACTCGTTTGCTTCCGATCCGGCTCGCGGCATGTTTATCCTCGCCTATCTGGTGCTGGTGATCGGGGGTTCACTGCTGCTGTATGCGGTGAAGGGCGGGCAGGTGCGCAGCCGGGTGCAACACGAAACCTTCTCGCGGGAAACTTTCCTGCTGGGTAATAACCTGCTGCTGATCGCCGCCATGCTGGTGGTGTTGCTGGGCACGCTGTTGCCGCTGGTGCATAAACAGCTGGGCTTGGGCAGTATTTCCATCGGTGAGCCGTTCTTCAATACCATGTTCACCTGGCTGATGGCTCCGCTGGCGCTGCTGCTGGGGATTGGCCCGCTGGTGCGCTGGCGCCGTGATGAACCCAGCAAGCTCTGGCGCCGCCTGAGCGTCGCGCTGGTAGTGACCTTGCTGCTGTCGATTTTGCTGCCTTGGCTGCTGCAAGACAGCATTGCTGGCATGACGGTGGTCGGGCTGATGATGGCAGTATGGGTGATCGTGCTGACGTTAATGGAGTTGCACGAACGTGCCACTCATCGCCATAGTTTCTGGCAGGGTTTAACACGGCTTTCCCGCAGCCACTGGGGCATGGTGTTAGGCCATTTGGGCGTGGCGGTAACGGTGATTGGCATCGCTTTCAGCCAGAACTACAGCGTGGAGCGCGATGTGCGCATGAAGGCGGGTGATAGCGTAGAAATTCATGATTATCGCTTCACCTTCCGTGACGTTCACGACATTCGTGGTTCGAACTATACCGGCGGCGTCGGGATTATTGACGTAACGCGCAACGGCAAGCCAGAGGCCACATTGCATGCCGAAAAACGCTACTACAGCGTGGCGCGCAGCATGATGACCGAAGCGGCCATCGACGGCGGCCTGACGCGCGATCTGTATGCCGCATTGGGCGAAGAGTTGGAAGATGGTGCGTGGGCGGTGCGTTTGTACTACAAACCTTTTGTCCGCTGGATCTGGTTCGGTGGCGTGTTTATGGCGCTCGGTGGCGTGCTGTGTATTCTCGATCCGCGTTACCGCATGAGCAAAAAGCTTAAACGTGAAGCCAAATTGGGGGAACAGGCATGAGACGTAATCTGTTGTTTATTCCGTTAATCTTGTTCCTGCTGCTGGTAGTGGCATTGTTGGTGCAACTGACGCGTAACGCCGGGGGTGAAGACCCGACCATGCTGGAATCCGCATTGATTGGCAAACCGGTGCCCACCTTTAAGCTGGAGTCGCTGGAGCAGCCCGGCAAAACCTTCGATCAGGCGGTGCTGCGTAACGGTAAACCAATGCTGCTCAACGTTTGGGCGACCTGGTGCCCCACCTGCCGTGCTGAGCATCAATACCTCAACACCCTGGCTGCTCAAGGCGTCCGCGTCGTTGGGCTGAACTACAAAGACGATCGTGCCAAAGCGATCACCTGGCTTAATCAGTTGGGTAATCCTTACGCCCTCAGCCTGTTCGATGGTGACGGTATGCTGGGGCTGGATCTCGGTGTTTATGGCGCGCCGGAAACTTTCCTGATCGACGGTGACGGTATTATCCGCTATCGCCACGCCGGGGACATGAACGAACGTGTCTGGCAGCAGGAAGTTTTGCCGTTGTACCGCAAGTACGGAGGTGATGCATGAGGCTGATGACGCTGATGTTGGCCGCATTGCTGAGCTGGAGCGCGGCGGCGGCGATCGACACCTATCAGTTCAATTCGGTAGAGCAGGAACAGCAATACCGCGAACTGACCGAACAGCTACGCTGCCCCAAATGCCAGAACAACAGCATTGCCGATTCCAACGCGATTATCGCGGCGGATATGCGCACTAAGGTTTACGAGTTGATGATGCAAGGGCAAAGCAAGCAGCAGGTGGTTGATTATATGGTGGCGCGCTACGGCAACTTCGTCACCTATGAACCGCCGGTAACCCCCGCGACGTTGATCCTGTGGATCGGGCCGTTGCTGTTTGTGCTAATCGGTGGGGCGGTCGTGATATTGCGTACCCGCCATCGCCGGGCGGATACGGGTGATGAAAATTTCTCCGAACAGGAGCAGCGGCGCTTGGCTGCGTTACTGAAAGAGACTGAGAGGAAGAAACCCTGATGGCTTTTTGGCTGATGGTTATTGTGCTGTTGGTTGGGGCTGCCGCTTTACTGGTGGTTCCCGCGCTGCGCCAGAGTAAAGAGAGTTCTGCGGCCAGCCGTGACGCGTTGAACAAGGCATTGTATCAGGATCGCCTCAGCGAGTTGGAGCAGGATGAACAGCAGGGCGTAGTGGCAGAACGCCCTGAAATGATCAGGGAACTGCAACAGAATTTGCTGAATGATATCCCTGGGCAGCAGGAAGATCGGGTGTGGCCCATCAACCGTTGGGCGCTGGTGCCCGGTGTGCTGGTGCTGGCGGTGGTTGCCGTTGGGCTTTATCTGAAAACCGGCGGGTTGGTTCAGGTTCAGGTCTGGCATCAAGTAGAATCCCAAATGCCTGAACTGCGTAAACGCGTGGCTGATGAGCGTGCGCAACCTCTCACTCAGGAAGAGATTGCCCGCCTCGGGCTGGGGTTACGCACCGCGTTGCAGGACGATGACAGAAATATCAACGATTGGATGATGCTTGGCCGCGTCGGGATGGCGCTCAACAATGCCACCACCGCGACGCAGGCTTTCGCCCATGCCTATCGCCTGGATCCGAATAACATGGATGTGCGCCTCGGCTATGCCGAAGTGTTGACGCGCTCCAACGATCCGCAAGATAATCAGCAAGCTACCGATATGCTGCGCAAAATGGCCGCTGAAGATCATACCAATCTACGGGTGTTCAGCCTGCTGGCGTTTAATGCGTTTGAGCAGGGTAATTATCAGCAGGCGATCGGTGCCTGGCAGGTGATGCTGAAGTTATTACCGGCTGGCGATCCGCGTAGCGAAGTAATCAAGCGCAGCATTGAACAAGCAAAAGTACAGGCAGGAGAAGAAACTGTTAAACTTGTTGTTAATGTCACACTGTCGCCAGAAGCGACAAAAGCATTACCGCAACAAGGAACGCTGATCGTGTCGGTTACTGATGGTGCTAGCCCAGTGCCGGTCGCTGTTAAACAATTGCCTTTGAGCCGTTTCCCGCTGTCATTTTCTGTCGATGACAGCAACGCTATGATGCCAGAACGCCTGCTTTCGGCACTGCATCAGGTGAAGGTACGCGTTCGTCTTTCACAAGATGGCCTGGTTACCCCACAACCGGGGGATTGGTTTGGTGAAAGTGTGTTGCAAAAGTTTAGCGGCAAAGAGCAGGTCAGTGTCCAGATAGACAAACAGGTCCCCTGATAAAAACTGAATGGGTTTCATGGAGAAGAATATGAACTTTCGCCTGACTGGGCTGGCTTTCGCAACGGTACTCTTGGTGGGTTGTGCCAGTACACCTGGCAACAATCCGCAGGGGCGTTCTGATCCCCTTGAAGGGTTCAACCGGGCGATGTTTAACTTTAACTACAACGTGATGGATCCTTATGTAGTTCGCCCAGTAGCGGTGGTATGGCGTGATTATGTGCCGATGCCTGCACGTAATGGCTTAAGCAACTTTACTTCCAACCTGGAAGAGCCCGCCAGTATGGTGAACGAATTCCTGCGTGGTAACCCGTATCAAGGCATGATCCACTTCAACCGCTTCTTCCTGAACACCCTGCTGGGGATGGGCGGCTTGATCGATGTGGCTGGCATGGCTAACCCGAAACTGGCGCGTGTAGATGCTCGTCGTTTTGGCGGTACGCTGGGTAATTACGGTGTGGGTTACGGCCCATATGTCCATCTGCCGGTTTATGGCAGTTTTACCATTCGTGAAGACGGTGGTGACTGGGCAGATAGCGTTTATCCGATGTTAAGTTACCTGACCTTCTGGATGTCAGCAGGTAAGTGGGCGGTGGAAGGGGTGGAAACCCGTGCGCGGTTATTGGATTCCGATGGCCTGCTGCGAAACTCTTCCGATCCTTACGTGCTGACGCGCGAAGCCTACTTCCAGCGTCATGATTTTAAGGCCAGCGGTGGCGCACTCAAGCCACAAGAAAACCCTAATGCCAAGGCGATTGAAGGCGATCTGGACGAGATCGACTCATCGAAATAAGCCTCTTTTCTATTACTTAAACCCGCTTTATTGCGGGTTTTTTTATAAAAACGACATAAAAAAAGCGCCGTTGCAGGCGCTTTTTAGTATGGCTGAATCGATTAGAAACTGTAGTTGAAGTTGGCGCCAGACAACCAGGCAGTACCTTCAGAATCGAAGGTATATGGGCCTTCGTGAATGGTCACTTTCTGGCCGTGCATATAGGCAAGACCAACGTCAACAGATGCATCTTTGTTGAAGGCGTAGGTGGTACCCAGGCTGAACCAGGTACGGTTCTGATCCGGGATTGAGATAGAACGGTTGGCAGCAGGAACCGGGCTTTGGTCGAAGGCGACACCGGTACGGAAGGTCCAGTTATCGTCATAGAAATACGTGGTACCCAGCGCCATGCGGTAGGCATCGCGGAAGCCTTCATGCTTCTGGAACAGCGTCTGCCCATTATTACCGGTAGCTTTCAATTCCTGGAACTGGCTCCAGGTGTTGTAAGCCATGCTGTAATGGATAGCCCACTGCGGTGCCACTTTGTTATAACCTGAAACTTCCCACATTTCTGGCAGATTCAGATCCAGCGAACCAGGGATGGTGTTGCCATTGGTACCCCATGGCAAACCAGTGACCGATTGAGCTGGGTTGAAGGCTGAAGGCAGGTCACTCGAGTAATCGCCATCGAAGCTAATCTTCACTTTTGAACGATAGGTGAAGCCATAGCGGTTATTCTCATCGATTTCATACAGCAGACCGGCATTCCAGCCATAACCCCAGCGGTTGCCTTCTAGCTTGGAAATCTGCGTATTCGCAGGAATGCCCTTACTCAGCAAACTCTCACCAGCACGGCGCTCAAGTTTTGCATCGGCGTTAACCGCGTTAAAACCTAACCCGAAGCTGAAGTTCTGATTCAGACGGTAAGCCGTACTGAGGTTCAGGTTGATGGTGGTGAGATCGGTTTTCCCCCCGTAAGGGCCTGCGGTGTAACTGTCGCTGAACTCTGTGGCCAAACCGTAGTTACTGATCACGGAACCACTTACGGCCCATTGCTCATTCAGCGGCTGGATATAGTGCAGGTTCGGCACCCAGGCAGTTGGCGCGATATTTTTCGCATCCAGGCTGGCACCGGTAGGGGATTTGCCGCTGATATCAACGTTTGGATTAATGAAGACTGCGCCAGCGGATAACGTTGGGCGGTCAAACATCATCATGGTAGCTGGGTTACGGCTTGCAGAGGCTGCTGAATCCGCCATTGCGCCTTCGCCAGAATAAGCACGCCCTAAACCGACTGATGAGAACTCATTCAGTTGGAATCCTGCGGCATATACGTTTGAAGAGATAATCGCCACTGCAACTGCAAGAGCTGATTTAGTGAACAGGTTTTTCTGGCTCATGACCAAAACCTCATTTTATATTTTTATTTAAACTATGTTACACAGGGTAACAATGAAAAATAATTGTAGAGGTCTGTTCGCAATTAGACAAATCAGACCAGTGGCTGAATTATAGGTCCGACCTGTTGTGTTGTTGCAAGTTTGTTTGGCATTTATTTCGAAAATGATATCAAAAAAGAGATCTGCATTACAAAAAAAGCGAAAGAGTAATGAAACTTTTACTATTTCTTAGCAGACAGCGATTTCTATTCTGTGTTTTTCGGCCCTTGAAGCACTTACAAAAAGTAAGGCTAGTGATTGGACTGCCCGAAGCGTAAAATAACCACAGTATTTTATTTACTTGCGCCAGATCATCAATGGCTTTTGGGGCGAGTTTGACGCAGCCCGTGAGGAGATTTTAAACATGTCAGATGCAATTAATAAATGCAGTACGCAGGAAACCGCAGCCTGTTGCTGTATGGATGTTGGCACCATTATGGATAATACCGATTGCACCGCTTCCTACAGCCGGGTATTTGCCAGTCAGCAGGATGCAGAGCAAACTCTGGCAGCCTTAACCGAAAAGGCGCGTGGCGTTGAATCGGATCCTTGTGATATCAGCAGCAGCATTAAACCGGTTAATGGCGGCGTGCAGTTGGATATTGATTTTACTTTCGCCTGCCAGGCTGAAACTCTGATCTTCCAACTCGGCCTGCGTTAATTGCCTTGCAAACCTGCGCAACGTTGCTTGCGCAGGTTGTTTTATCCCCTTCAGCCGGAAAGTTGCTCCCGCTCCCAGTTTTTACTTCTGTTAGTTTGCCAAATATAAACATTCGGTTAACAATGACTCCATCAGGTCAGACCTCTTTTTGCCCGTTGTGTTGACGGCCTATCTTCAGGAGCGTTTATGAGTAAGGCACTGCCGTTGGTTACCCGCAATGGCGATCGTATCGCCATCGTTAATGGATTACGTACCCCTTTTGCCAAACAGGCGACCGCTTATCACGGTATTCCGGCGGTCGATCTCGGCAAAACGGCGGTGAGTGAACTACTGGCCCGCACGGGGATTGATCCGGCGTTGATCGAACAACTGGTGTTTGGTCAAGTGGTACAAATGCCCGAAGCGCCCAACATTGCGCGGGAGATCGTGCTCGGTACCGGCATGAGTGTGCATACCGATGCCTATAGCGTTTCGCGTGCCTGCGCCACCAGCTTCCAGGCGATTGCCAACGTGGCGGAAAGCATCATGGCTGGCAGTATCAGCGTCGGCATTGCCGGTGGGGCTGATTCCTCTTCGGTGCTGCCGATCGGCGTCAGCAAAGCGCTGGCGCGCACGCTGGTGGACGTCAACAAGGCACGTACCCTATCGCAACGCCTGAAGCTGTTCAGCAAGCTTAAATTCCGCGATTTGATGCCGGTACCACCGGCAGTAGCCGAATACTCTACCGGTCTGCGTATGGGAGATACCGCCGAGCAAATGGCAAAAACCCACGGCATCACCCGCGAACAGCAGGATGCGCTGGCCCACCGCTCGCATCAGCTGGCTGCCAAAGCCTGGGAGCAGGGGTTGTTGCACGATGAGGTGATGACGGCCTACGTTCCCCCCTATAAAACACCGATTGCTGAAGATAACAACGTTCGCAAAGATTCCAGCCTGGAATCCTATGCCCGGCTGAAACCGGCATTTGACCGTAAACATGGCAGCGTAACCGCAGCCAACAGCACTCCATTGACTGACGGAGCCGCAGCCGTGTTGCTGATGAGCGAATCCCGCGCCAAAGAACTTGGGCTGGAGCCGCTGGGCTACTTACGCAGCTTTGCCTTTGCGGCCATTGACGTATGGGAAGATATGCTGCTTGGCCCCTCTTATGCCACACCGCTGGCGCTGGATCGTGCCGGGATTACCCTGGCGGATCTCACTTTGATTGATATGCACGAAGCCTTTGCTGCACAAACGCTGGCTAACCTGAAAATGTTTGCCAGCGCTGAGTTTGCGCAGCAAAAACTGGGGCGTGACCAGGCGATTGGTGAAGTAGATATGGAAAAATTCAACGTGCTGGGTGGCTCGATTGCCTACGGCCATCCGTTTGCTGCTACCGGAGCACGCATGATTACCCAGATGCTACATGAACTTAAGCGGCGCGGTGGCGGCCTGGGGTTGGCGACGGCCTGCGCGGCGGGTGGATTGGGTGCAGCGATGATTGTGGAGGTGGAGTGATGAGCTTCGAGAATGCACTGCATGAACAGCGCGCCAAAACGTCGGCATTTCATCTGATCCTGCGCCCAGACAATATCGGCGTGATCACCATTGATGTGCCTGGGGAAAAGGTGAATACGCTGAAGGCGGAGTTTGTTGAGCAGGTCAATGAAGTGCTGCTCAAAGCTCAGCAGTTTCCGGCGCTGGAAGGGCTGGTGATCCTGTCTGGCAAACCTGACTCCTTCATTGCCGGTGCCGATATCACCATGATTGCCGCCTGCAAGAGTGCCAAAGAGGCCGAAGCGCTGGCCAAAAAAGGGCAGAGCACCTTGGCACAGATTGCCGCGTTTCCGGTGCCGGTTATCGCCGCCATTCACGGGGCTTGCTTGGGCGGCGGGCTGGAGTTGGCATTGGCCTGCCATGGCCGCGTGTGTTCGCTGGATGATAAAACGGCGCTCGGCCTGCCGGAAGTGCAACTGGGCCTGTTGCCGGGCTCGGGTGGCACACAGCGTTTGCCGCGCCTGATCGGCGCGCGTCAGGCATTAGATATGATCCTGACCGGCAAGCAGATTCGCGCACGACAGGCGCTGCGCATGGGGCTGGTGGATGATGCGGTTCCTCAGTCGATTTTGTTGCAGGCCGCCATAGAACGCGTGAAACAAGGTTGGAAATCTCGCCGTGAACTGCCGTGGCAGGATCGCCTGCTCAACGGCCCGCTGGGCAAGAACCTGCTGTTTAGCATTGTGCGTAAAAAAACGCTGGAGAAAACCCACGGTAATTATCCGGCGGCAGAACGCATTATTCAGGTGGTCCGTACCGGTTTGGATCAGGGTAGCGCCAGCGGTTATGAAGCGGAAGCTCGCGCGTTCGGTGAATTGGCGATGACGCCACAGTCGGCCGCGTTGCGCAGCCTGTTCTTTGCGTCAACAGCCTTGAAGAAAGAGCGCGGGGGCGATGCACAACCGCATCAGCTACAGCGCGTTGGCGTGCTTGGCGGTGGCCTGATGGGCGGCGGCATTGCCTGCGTGACGGCCACGCGCGGCGGTTTGCCGGTGCGCATCAAAGATGTGAATGAGCAGGGGATCAACCATGCGTTGAAATATACCTGGGATCTGCTGGGGAAACGGGTACGCAGCAAGCGGATGCGCCCGGCTGAGCGGCAAAAGCAGATGATGCTGATCTCCGGTTCAACCGATTACAGCGGTTTCGAGCGCGTTGATATCGTGGTTGAAGCGGTGTTTGAAGATATCGCCCTCAAGCAGCAGATGGTGGCAGACATTGAGCAGCATGCGGCACCGCATACCGTTTTCGCCTCCAATACCTCATCGCTGCCAATCAGCCAGATTGCCGCCAAAGCGGCCAGGCCACAGCAGGTTATTGGCCTGCACTACTTCAGCCCGGTAGATAAAATGCCGCTGGTGGAAGTGATCCCACACGCTACCACCAGTGAGGAAACCATTGCCACCACCGTGGCGTTGGCGCAAAAACAGGGTAAAACGGCGATTGTGGTGGCCGATCGTGCCGGCTTTTACGTCAACCGCATTCTGGCCCCTTATATTAATGAGGCGGCGCGTTGTTTGCTGCAAGGTGAGCCGATCGAATCCCTGGATAAAGCGCTGGTGGACTTCGGCTTCCCGGTCGGGCCAATCATGCTGTTGGATGAGGTAGGGATCGACGTCGGCACCAAGATTACCCCGATCCTGACCGCAGAGCTGGGGCCACGTTTTGCCGCACCGGCAGCGTTTGATGCGGTGCTGAAAGATGGCCGTAAAGGGCGTAAGAATGGCCGTGGTTTTTATCTGTATCCCGCCGCTGGCAGTAAACGCCAGGTGCGCAAACGTGAGGATAGCAGCATTTATACGCTATTGGGGATCACCGCCAAAGCCCATATTCAACATGCGGTGATCGCCCAACGCTGCGTCATGCTGATGCTGAACGAGGCGGCACGCTGCCTGGAAGAGGGTGTGATCCGCAGTGCGCGTGATGGTGATATCGGTGCGGTATTCGGTATCGGTTTCCCGCCGTTCCTCGGTGGCCCTTTCCGTTACATGGATCAGCTTGGTGCGGAGAAGGTGGTAAAAACTCTGCAATATCTTCAGCAACAGTATGGTGAACACTTTGCACCGTGCGAACGCTTGCAGCGCATGGCTGAGCAGGGCGAGCGTTTTTATCCGCAGTGAGTCTGGTAAGCACAGCGGCCCGGTTTGCGCTACAGTTTGATCAGGGCCGCACTGTGATCGTTATCACTCCTTGCAACACCTGCAATCCCAGATGCTGTACAGGGAGATAGGGGAGAGGTAACGTAGCGTACCGATGGCGGATCACTCAGCACCATCGGGGAACTCATTATAGCCAGGTTAAAATTCAACCTGTTGAATTGATTGCTATGTGGGTAATGAATTTGCGTTAGAGCACTGTTGATGCAAAAAACAGCGTTCTCTTTACGTGAACTTTCAGGCAAAATGCCCGGCCGCCATAGAGAGACGGCGCATTATCGTTTTAAAGCTCTTTGCTTTGGGCTTGTGCTCTTGAGTGCAACTCGGCGATACAGCACGCTCGGCGTTTCTGTATGGTGTTATTTTGTCAACAACAGCGGTGCAATATGCAAGTTTTGATTATGCGTCACGGAGAGGCGGCACTTGATGCAGCCAGTGATTCTGTAAGACCTCTTACTGCGTGCGGTCGTGATGAGTCGCGTCAGATGGCGGCCTGGTTGAACACCAAGTCTGTGGATATTGAACGTGTACTGGTCAGCCCATATTTGCGCGCTGAACAGACGCTGGAAGTGGTACGCGAAGCGTTAACGCTGCCGGAAGGCGCAGAAGTTTTGCCCGAACTGACACCGGGTGGTGATGCCGGGTTAGTGAGCTGCTATTTGCAGGTATTGGCGAAAGAAGGGGTCGGTGCGGTGCTGGTGGTTTCTCACCTGCCGTTGGTCGGTTATTTAGTGGCCGAGCTGTGCCCAGGCGAATGTCCGCCTATGTTTGCCACCTCGGCCATTGCCAATGTCGAGCTGGCTGCGGATGGTAGCAGCGGCACCTTTGCATGGCAGGTTGGCCCGTCGCAGGTGATGGCGAAGGTCTGCTAAAAGCGTTGGCAATATTTGGCAATATATAGAAGGGCGATGTAAATCATCGCCCTTTGTCATTTCTACGCGGCTACTCTTCCAGTTCGATCAACAGCAGCACCGCCGCATTGCCACCCCATTCTTTGGGGGCCTGATGAAACGCCAGCACGTCCGGGTGTTGCGCCAGCCACAAAGGAGTCTGCTGCTTGAGGACATGCTTGCCGTGGCCGTGCATCACGCAGGCACAATGAACGTGTTCACGTTTGCAGGCGGCGATCATCGCCCCTAACTCTTGCTTGGCCTGCAACTGCGTCAGACCGTGCAGATCGAGAAACAGATCCGGCACATAATCCCCACGGCGCAGCTTTTTCAATTCATAGTGATCATAGCCAGGACGCACATAGCGCGTTGGCCCTTCATCATCCAGCTGTGGCTGAAATTCGTCAGAAAAATAAAAGCTGGCGTCGACCTGCTCCTGCAACAAGCGCTGCGGGGCGATTTGCCGGGTTTTCATTTTCGGCTTTGGGTGGACGATAGTGTCCTGCCGCAACCTTCTTGCTCCGGTTACTGACTCCCTGAAGAGCTGCAATTCGTCTTTGCTCAGTGGGTGCTTATTCTTCATTATTCTCTCACTGGATATCATTTCTGGATATTGTCCTACACGACCTTTGGTGCGGTAGAAATTCTTAGTTTATTTGTAGGAGCGTGCCTAGTTTACCGTGTCGAAGGGTTCTGTCGACGCAAAACTGCGGCTGAATGCCAACGAGAAGGGCCTAACACCACTATTGCTGCTGATTTGTCGCAGGCTTCATGGCAAACTGTGGCGCTAAATCATGAATTACCGCGCCTGCTGGAGGGCAAATTGGACAAAATTTTCGTCGAAGAAGCAGTGAATGAACTGCACACCATTCAGGATATGCTGCGCTGGGCCGTAAGCCGGTTCAATGCTGCCAATATCTACTATGGTCACGGGACCGATAATCCGTGGGACGAAGCGGTGCAATTGGTTCTGCCCAGCCTGTTCCTGCCGTTGGATATCCCTGAAGATATGCGTACCGCACGCCTGACGTACAGCGAGCGTCAGCGCATCGTTGAGCGGGTGATCCGCCGGGTTAACGAGCGTATTCCGGTGGCTTATCTCACCAACAAAGCCTGGTTCTGCGGCATGGAGTTCTATGTTGACGAACGTGTGCTGGTGCCGCGTTCGCCGATTGGCGAGTTGATCGACAATCGCTTCAACGCACTGATCCCGCATCCGCCGCGTTATATTCTGGATATGTGTACCGGCAGCGGCTGTATTGCCATCGCCTGCGGTTACGCTTTCCCGGAAGCGGAAGTGGATGCGGTAGATATCTCTGCCGACGTACTGGCCGTGACCGAACGCAACATTCAGGCGCACGGCGTTGAGCATCAGGTGATCCCGATCCGCTCCGATCTGTTCCGCGACGTTCCGGCGATCAAATACGATCTGATCGTCACTAATCCGCCGTATGTGGATGCCGAAGACATGTCTGATCTGCCGCAGGAGTTCCGCTTTGAGCCGGAGCTGGGCCTGGCGGCGGGCAGCGACGGCCTGAAGCTGGTGCGCCGCATCCTGGCCTGCGCGCCAGACTTCCTGAGCGACGATGGCGTGCTGATTTGCGAAGTGGGCAACAGCATGGTGCATCTGATGGAGCAATATCCAGATATCCCGTTCACCTGGCTGGAGTTTGACAACGGCGGTGACGGCGTGTTTATGCTCACCAAACAGCAACTGATTGACTGCAAAGATCACTTCAGCCTCTATCGCAGCTGATTAATCCAACAAATAATAGTAAGGAGCCGTGATGGCAGGGAACAGTATTGGGCAGTTTTTCCGCGTCACTACATTTGGTGAATCTCACGGTGTGGCGCTGGGATGTATCGTCGACGGCGTGCCACCGGGCATTCCGTTAACCGAAGCCGATTTGCAGCAGGATCTGGATCGTCGTCGGCCCGGCACTTCACGCTATACCACGCAGCGTCGCGAACCGGATCAGGTGCGGATCCTCTCTGGCGTATTTGAAGGCGTTACCACCGGCACCAGCATTGGCCTGATGATTGAAAACACCGATCAGCGCTCGCAGGATTACGGTTCGATTAAGGATGTGTTCCGCCCAGGGCATGCCGACTACACCTACGAGCAGAAATATGGCGTGCGCGACTACCGTGGCGGCGGCCGTTCTTCGGCACGTGAAACCGCGATGCGCGTGGCCGCTGGGGCGATTGCCAAAAAGTATCTGGCACAGAAGTTTGGCGTCAAGGTGCGCGGTTATCTGGCGCAGATTGGCGACGTGAGCTGTGAGCTGAAAGATTGGGATCAGGTAGAACAGAACCCGTTCTTCTGCCCAGATCCCGATAAGCTGGAAGCGTTGGACGAACTGATGCGCGCGCTGAAAAAAGAGGGCGACTCGATCGGTGCCAAAGTCACTGTGGTAGCGGAAAATGTGCCGGTGGGCCTGGGTGAGCCGGTGTTTGATCGCCTGGATGCCGATCTGGCGCATGCGCTGATGAGCATCAACGCAGTAAAAGGTGTGGAAATCGGTGATGGTTTTGCCGTAGTAACCAAGCGCGGCAGCGAAAACCGCGATGAAATCACCCCAGAAGGCTTCCAGAGCAACCATGCGGGCGGCATTCTCGGCGGGATTAGCAGTGGTCAGCCGGTGGTTGCGCATCTGGCGCTGAAACCGACCTCCAGCATTATGGTGCCGGGTCGCACCATTAACCGCCAAGGTGAAGCAGTGGAAATGGTCACCCGTGGCCGCCACGATCCGTGCGTGGGTATCCGCGCGGTGCCGATCGCTGAAGCGATGATGGCGATTGTGTTGATGGATCACTTGCTGCGCCAGCGTGCGCAAAACGGTGATGTGACTTCTGACGTTCCACGCTGGTAATTTCGATGAATAAATGGATGTTAGGCATCGTTGCCCTGATGGCTTCAGGGGCGGCCATGGCGCTTACGCCGTGGCAGAAAATTGATCACCCGGTAGCGGGCAGCCCGCAGGCGATTGGCGGTTTCTCCAATGGCTGTATCGTAGGGGCGCAGCCGCTGCCATTGAACTCCCCGAGCTATCAGGTGATGCGTACCGATCAGCGGCGCTATTTTGGTCACCCGGATCTGCTGGCGTTTATTCAACGCCTGAGTGATAAGGCGCACCAGAAAGCGCTGGGTACGGTGCTGATTGGTGATATGGGGATGCCTGCCGGTGGGCGCTTCAGCAGCGGCCATGCCAGCCATCAGTCTGGGCTGGATGTTGATATCTGGTTGCAACTGCCGCGCCAGCGCTGGACGGCGCAGCAACTGCTCAAGCCGCAGCCGATCGATCTGGTGTCTGCCGACGGTAAACGCGTCGTCGATAGCCAGTGGCAGCCGCAGATTGAATCTTTAATCAAGACGGCGGCACAGGATAGCGAAGTGACACGCATCTTCGTCAACCCGGCGATTAAGCTGCGCCTGTGCCAGGATGCGGGAGCGGATCGCAACTGGCTGCACAAGGTGCGCCCGTGGTTTGCCCATCGCGCGCACATGCACGTCCGCTTGCGCTGCCCGGCTGGCAGCCTGGAATGTGAGGATCAGGCCCCACCACCGGCCGGTGACGGCTGTGGCGAAGAGTTGATGAGCTGGTTCAAGCCTCAGCAGCCGAATGCCAACCCGACCAAGACAGAACCACCTCCGTTGCCACCTTCCTGCCAGGCGTTGCTGGATAATCATTTCGCCAGCCGTTGATTGAGATGATAATGACGCCTCGTTATGAGGCGTGATGTTTGTCGGCTAAGACTAACCAACACCGGTGCTCACCGACTCGGGTGTTGACGTTGAGCGCATTATGGCCTGTTGAGCAAGACACCGTTGCCAGGCTGAGGCGATATGAACAAGGACGAGAATTGAGCCGACCCGCCCGGCAACCGGGGTGCAGCGACAAATTTGCGCTTGCAGCAGCCCCGCAGGGGCGAGGCCTGGAATGGGCCGAGTAACGACCCGCTCAGCGGGCTGGTCATATTAAGCGTTGGCGCGGCTGCAGGGCCCCGCCTTGGGCCCTGCAATTGACGTCCATTGTTTGTTGTTTCATCGGATTATGCTCTGTTTACGGCAATTCCCATTACACCTGTCTGACATAGACGAACGTATTGTATATAAGAGACAGTCTTGGAGAGAGGGGGAGGGGAGTATAAACTGACGTAGGGACCAGGTGAGCCGATTTATCTGGGCTGACTCAGCATTTCTCGCCCTGGTACAGTTGACCGCCAATCACCACTCGCTGATAAAAGCAGGCACTGCCGAATTTTGCTATCAGGATGAGTTAACTGGATGGTTACAAATGCTGGGCAGTCTCTTGATTTCGCCAGTTGGCGGGATTGTTCAGTCTAGGCTGTGTCCCTCAATTACATATTCGTCGTAAAAACAGCCGGATACAGCCCAGTTGAACCATTGACAGGTAGTTCCATGCCGTTTTTTCATAACGCGTCGCTATGCGGCGGTTTTCTTTCAGTAAACCAAAGCTTCTTTCTACAACATTACGCTTACGATAAGTCTCTTTATCAAATCGGGTTCGTCCATCTGTACTGGTCTTTTCATTCGACTTATGCGGAATGACGACCTTGATACCACTCAGTTTTAAGTCACTACGTAATGCCTTGTTTGAATAAGCTTTATCAGCGAGAACGGCCTTGCCTCGACGCTTCATAAAACCATTTTTTCTAAGCACGCCGATGCCATCTAATAGTCGTAGCGCAAACTGACTTTCATGAGCTTGACCCGCACTCAGCGCGATATTTAAAGGGAACCCGTTTCCGTCTGTTGCCAAATGGATTTTGGTGCCATAACCGCCTCGTGAGCGACCCAGGCCATGATCACTGGTGATATCGGGATGTTTTTTTGGGCTCTGGCAGCACAACGCATTGCACGAATATTACTACCATCCAGAGAGATAGCAGACCAGTCGAGCAACTTGTGCTCATCAAGGATGGAAAGTAACTTATTGAATATAGAGTTAATGATACCTTTTTTTGCCCACCGGTTGTAGACGGTTTTCCATGACCCATAGCGTTCGGGTAAATCACGCCAGGGAGCCCCAGAGCACAGAACCCAAAACATGCCATTGATGACTTTACGGTGTTCAATATAGGGATGCCCAGGGCGCTGAGAGCGTTCTGGAGGTAATAATGGCAGGATGAGTGCCCATGCAGCATCAGGAAGATCGTAGCGAGCCATAGCGATAACTGTCTGAAAATTAGGTGATTAGCATACCATTTTTAATTGAGGGACACAGCCTAGCCGTTGGCTGCCCAAACGGGCAGCCAACGTTTTCTTACCCTCTTACTGCGATTAGAAGCTGTATTTCACCCCCAGCATCGCCGCTTTGTCATCGTACCCTTTCTGCCCTATCTGCTGGGTCAGGTTACCCCACACGCTGAAGTTGTTATTCAGCTTGCCTTCCGCACCCACTTTCACTTCCACCAGATGGCGGCTGCCGGTCTGCTGGACTCCCAAACCATCCGAACTCACCCCAGGCAGGCGGGTGTTCTGGATCCAGTTCAGGTCCATATAGGTGGTCAGAATACGTGACTTGTCTTTCCCCATCAGCGTGTCGTTCGACAGTTTGGCCCCCAGACGGGTCTGCAGATTGTTATTGCCGCTCTGCTGCACCAGAGAGCCGTTGTTTTGCAGGTCGCTCATCTTCGCCCCGTTCAGGGTCAACTGCGCCTGCGGCGTGATATAGGTTTGATTCTCCTCACCGTGATAGATTTCAATCGGATAGCCGCCTTCCAGCGAGGTGCTCACGCCGCGCAGATGGTAGTTTCCGCTGTCGTAGGCACTGCTGCTGACCGAGGCGTTGAACCATTCATACTGCAACCAGCCATGCACATACGGGCTGTGGCGTTCGCTGGCATTCGCATACCAGGTGCCGTACACCCCGACCGTATACCCCGTCAGGCTGTTATCGGATTTATAGCTGGTTTCCCCCGAATCGGTGGTCCCGGTCGCGCGGCCATAACCGGCCATCACCCCCAACCCAAAACGATCCTGCCCGGTAAACTGCGTATCCAGCACCTCGCCCCCCAACTGCGCCACATAGCGGTTGCTGGAGTTGGACAGTTGACCCGACGCATCTTCGAACTTGTTGCGCGAGCCCACCTGACGCAGCCACAGGCTGGAGCGCGCCTCCGTTCCACTCAGGTCGCCGGTGTCACGCGCATCCCCGGCATGCAAATCCTCCAGCCGGGTGTTAAACAGCGTATTGGCGGCGGCGATGTTGGCGATAAAGGCCCCCGATTCCGGGTTATAGGTCACCACCTTGTCCTGATAATTGGAGCGCAGGTACCAGTTGCCGTCTGCCGTGTCCGTCGGCGTCCCCTGATAGAGGAAGTATTCCAGCACCCCGGCCTGGGCACGGCCATTCAGGGTAAAGGTGCCCGCCGAGTTGCCCCCGACGTTAATCACCTGAATGCCGTTGATGTTTTTCGCCCCGTCCCCGCCGATATTGCTGACGCTGACCGTGCTGGTGCCAGACGTATCCCCCGTCACCACCAGTCGATCGGTGGCGGCGTCATCCCCGGCCAGGACGGTGTTCAAGGCGACGTTACCGCCGTTGCCCACATAGTTACCGTTGATGATGAAATCGCTGTAGCTGCCCCCGGTGGCGGCACGCCCCACCACCAGGTTACCGGCGTTGGACAGGTTACCGATAACCTGGCCGTCACCGCCGAAGGTGCCGTTAGCCTGCACCGTCACGTCACTGGTCAGCGTGGCGCTTCCGACCGCAGCAAACGCCGTCGGCAACGCCAGGGCAAAGGCCAGCGGCGCGGCCGCATTCACCGGTGGGGTGCCCACCAGCAACGCCCCGGACTGCACTGTCGTCATACCGGCACTCACCAGGCTGTTGTTGATGTGCACCGTGCCGCTGCCCTGTTTCACAATGCTACCACTGCCGCTGATTGGCGTGGTCAGATCCCAGTCGCCCGCCGTGTTGAGCACCACACTGCCTGCGTTGAGCACAGACGCTGAGCCAAAGTTATCACCGTGGGTCGCTGTCAGGGTGGTGCCTGTCTGGGTGGTGAAGGTCCCCGCATACGCGCTGTTGTTACCGCTCAGGGTGACGTTGGCCGCATCGCTCAGCCGGGTATTGCCGCTGCCCTGCAAGGCGTTGACCAGGGTCGCCGTCGCCAGTCCCCCCGTGCTGCCATCCAGATGCAGCGTGCCGTCTACCGCGATATCGCCGGTCCCCAGCCCCTGCGCCTGCGTGACGTCTGCCGTCGCCCCGCTGTTAATGGTGGTGGTGCCGCTGAAGCCGGTGTTGTTGTTATTGACGGCCAGCGTGCCGCTGCTCAGCAGCAGATTGCCCGCGCCCGCCAACGCCCCGTCGGCCACGCCGCCGTTGCTCACCGTCAGCACACCGCCGCCCAGATCCAGCAGGCTGTCGGCAGCGCTGTTCAACGCCCCCACGGTTTGCGTGTGTCCGTTGATGTCCACCGCCGCACCGCGGTCAATCACCAGATCCGAAGTCTGCCCCAGAGCGGCATCCGCATTCAGTTGCACGGTCCCCGCATGGACCCACGTGGCCCCGGTGTAATTGTTGTCGGTCCCTGAGAGCACCACTATCGCACCCGGGTCGGCTTCGGTGATCGCCAGATCCCCGCTGCCGGTGATTTGCGCAAAGAGTTCGTTGCCCGGCGTGCCGTTAAAGCTCGCCGTCCCCACCAGTTCCAGCGCCTCGCTGCCGCTGGTCAGCAGGTCCAGACTCTTCAGGCTGTAGTTCACATACAACCCATCGCGTTGATCGCCGGTGGTCAGGCCAAAACCGAAGGTCCCCATCGCCGCCACCACGCTGCTGTTCGGGTTGGTGATGCCCTCAAAATAGTCCTGGATGATCGGCGTATTGCTGCCGTCCGTCAGCGTCAGTTCACGCCCGGTGCCCGTGGCGGCTCCTGTCACCAGGTCGACCACAATGGCCCCCGTGTCCAATGCCAAGGTACTGATCCCTTCCAGGCTCGGAGAGACGTTCGGCGGCAGGTTGACACTCACCGTGCCGCCCCCGGTGGTATTGATGCTCGTGGCCGCAACGGTACCGCCAGAAGTTAATAACCCACTGTTATCAATGATGTTACTGAAAATCAGCGTGCCGCCGTTCATTTCCAGCGCGCCGATAGTCTGTACCCCATCACCGACCGAGGTACGGCTGTTGTCCTCCAGGTTCAGCACGGTGTTGCTGTTACTGCTGGTGTTATTGTTCGACAGCTGGAACTGGGTGTTCTGCAGATTGACCTGCCCGGTAAACCCGGAGCCCACGTTGCTGCCAAAGCTGAACAGGTTATTGTTGGTATTGATATTCAATACGCCCGCGCCCAACAGGCGGTTATCCAAGGTGAAATCCCCGTTGTTGCTGATGTTCAAGGTGTCGCTGGCGCTCACGATATCCACCGTGGCGGCCGGGTTGAACCAGTCAATGCTGTCCAGGTTCAGGACTGAGCCGCCGTTGATGCTGACCGTGCCGATGAAGGCAGACGCATTGGCATTGTTCAGCAGCACGTTGCTGCCGTTCGACAGCACCCAGGCTCCCTCCCCGCCGATCGTATTGCTCAGCGTGCCCGTCAACCCGTTAAATACCAACTGGCTGCCGCTGGCAATGTCCACCGCGCCTGAACCGAGATTCGCATTCTGGCTGACGCTCAGCGCACTGTTGCCGGTAATGCCGAACTGGCCTGCAAACCCAGCGTTATTGCCGGACAGGGACATATTGGCCCCGTTATTCACGGTGACCGTGGAATCCGCCACCCCGCTCAGGGTATTGGCCACATCGCCACTCAGCGCACTGAATATCAGTTGCGAGGTCACATCGGTCAACGCGACGCGGGCTGCGGACGTGCCCAGATTATTGGCTGCGCTGACCGTCAAAGCACCGTCCGCATTGATAGCGTGGGTGCCGCTGAAGGTGTTGCTGCCGCTCAGGGTCACCGCTGCATCGGTATTAATGGTCCCAGCCCCGCTCAGCACATTGGCCAGGGTATCTGCCGCGTTCAGATTAAGCCGACCGCCGACATCCACCGCACTGGTGCCCAGGGCATTGGCGGCGCTCGCGGTGACCGACGCCCCCGAGGCAATATGGGTGGTGGCCGACAGGCCACCGTTGGCCGCGCTCAGGGCCAGATCCCCACCGTTGACGTTCAGCGTGCCAGCCCCGCTCAGGCCGCCAACACCGCTCGAGGTGCCCCCTAACGACAGGTTCAGAATACCGCCCGCCAGATCGATCGCCCCGCTGTTGGTCAGCAGTCCGCTGCTCAGCACGCCCGTATTGAGTGTGACCGTGCCCAGGTTGATCAGCGCCCCCACCGTCTGGTTGAAGGTGTTGCTATTGAGGCCAGCGCCGCTGGCCACTGTCAGCTGTGAGGTGGCACCCAACGCATTATTGCTCCCCAGTATCACATTGCCGCCGGTCACTTGGGTGCTGCCGGTGTAGCTGTTCTGGCTATTGGTGACGGTCAACGCCCCGTTGGTGGCATCCAGCACGATACCGCCCACCCCGGTCAACTGCGCGGTCAGATTTTTGTTGGCGTCCGGGCTGGCATCGGTGGCAATAACCAGCGCATTGGGGTTGTCCTGGAGCAGATTGAGCATGCTCAGGCCATAGTTCAGGTACAGACCTGTCGCGTTCAGGTTGTTGGTATTGGACAATAGGTAGCTATAGGTCGCATCCGCCACATGCACCGCGTTCTGATCGATCCCCGACACCACGCCCTGGCCTGGCGCGACCGCCACACCGTTAATCATCAGCGTCAGGTTACCGGCCCCGCTGGCCGTATTGGCGCTGATCAACTGCATCGCCGACGCCCCCCGATTCTGATCCAGGATCGACAGATTCGGTGGCACCACCGGCAAGACATTATCCCAGGAGCCCGCGCCCACCACGTTGATGGTCCCGCTGCTGGCGGTCAGGGTCTGGGTGGTGATAGTGCTCTCAGCAATAGACAGTGGCGCACCGCCGGTAAAGTTCAGCGTACCGCCGTCGAGCGTCAGGTCGCGCAGCGTTTCGGTGGCCGGCGTTCCAGCGCCCCCCACGGTGGTATCGCTACCAGCACCCAGCGTCAGCCCGGCCAACGCCAGGGCGCTGGCATTGGTATCGGCCAACGAGAAGGTGGTGTTATTCAGCGTCACATTGCCGGTGAAGGCGGTGCCCGCACCGACCCCGAAGCTGAAGGCGTTATTGGCCGTATCGACATTGACCTGCCCGGCCCCGGTCAGGGCATTGTTCAGGGCAAAGGCACCGGTGTTGTTAATGTTCAGCGTGCTGGTGGCGTCGTTGACGTTCAGCACGGTGTCCACATTCAGCGCCGTCGTCCCGTTTAAGGTCAGCGAAGCGCCGGTGTTGATGTCCAGCAGGCCGCTAAAGCCCGCCGCATTGCTGCTACCAGAAAGGTTGATGTTGCTGTTGCGCAGCACCCAGTTGCCCGCCCCGCTCAATGCATTGTTTAGCGCGGTCAACGCGCCGCCCTCAAAGGCGTTAACGTTCAGGGTGCTGCCGCTGCCAATGCTGACGCCGCCGGTGCCCAGATTGGCGCTCTGCGAGACGGTCAGGGTACTGCTGTCTATCAGATCAAACAGGCCAGCAAAGCTGCTGTTAGTGCCGGTGAGGGTGGTGTTGGACGCATTGCTGAGCTGTACCGTGGAGTCAATCACGCCACTCAGGGTATTGGCCAGCGTACCGGTGAGGCCATTGAGCAACAGTTGGGCGGTGGCGTCGGTCAGATTGACGCTGGCCGCCGAGGTCCCCAGGTTATTGACCGTGCTGACCGTCAGGGCTCCCCCCGCATTGATGTCGTGGATGCCGCTGAAGGTGTTGCTGCCGCTCAGGGTCACCGCCGCATCGGTATTAATGGTCCCGGCCCCGCTCAGCACGTTGGCCAGGGTATCTGCCGCGTTCAGATTAAGCTGGCCGCCGACCTCCACCGCACTGGTGCCCAGTGCATTGGCCGCACTCGCGGTGACCGACGCCCCCGAGGCGATATGGGTGGTGGCTGACAGGCCACCGTTGGCGGCGCTCAGGGCCAAATCCCCGCCGTTCACGTTCAGCGTACCAGCCCCGGTCAAGCCGCCAGGGGCGGTCGAGGTGCCCCCTGACGACAGGTTCAGCGTACCGCCCGCCAGATCGAGCACCCCGGTGTTGGTCAGCAGTCCGCTGTTCAATACGCCGGGATCGAGACTCACCGTCCCCAGGTTGGTCAGGGCGCCCACCGTCTGGCTGAAGTTATTGATATTGAAAGTGGCGCCGCTGGCCACCGTCAGCAATGAGGTGGCTCCCAAGGCATTGTTGGCTCCAAGCAGCAAAGTGCCGCCATTCACCTGGGTGCTGCCGGTGTAGGAGTTCAAGCTATTGCTCAATGTCATTAGGAGGTTATCTGCGCCAATTGCCAGATTCCCTGTGCCGGTCAATTGAGCCGTCAATATGGAATTTGTTGCGCCTGCGGATGACAAGGTCAACGTTTGGCCGGACTGGATATCAGCCTGTGTCAATTGTGTCGCCACACTCAAGCCAAGATTACTGTTTAGGTTATAGTTGTAGGTATTTCTAGAAACGACATTGCCTCCTTGTAGATAATCGCTGGTAGTGCCGTTCCCCAAGCTATTACCCGCACTGTCCAGCAACGTGAGTTGTGCCAAGTCTGCTGTTGATAGAGTATTGGAACTCTTTACCAAATCGGTACTAATACCATCGTCTTGATCGAGCAAATTGCCCGAGGTGATACCCGTAGCATCTACTTTTACCGTACTGGCATTCGTTACGGCCAGCGTATCTGTGGTAATCAAGCTACCGCTGACAAATTCTGTTGTCCCTCCATTCATGACCACATTGCCAACGTTTTGATTGGCAGGCCCCACCATCGTGGCACTCCCTGTGGACGTTTTTAACGTCGCCGCAGCTAATGCGTTGCTATTGGTACCCGTGAGGGAGAAGGAGACATTATTGAGGTCAACCGTACCAGTAAATGCGGAGCCAGCCCCCGCACCAAAGTTGAAGGCATTATTACCGTTGTCGATATTCAATAAACCGTTGCCTGTTAAGGCATTATCCAACTGCGATAGGGCATTCAGGTTTAGCGTACCAGCCAACGCTACAGCCGCTGTGCCGAACTGGTTGGTATTATTGGCCGTCAGCGTTCCCTCCTGATCGACATTCCATATGCCTGAAAAAGCGCTGGCATTTTGTAATATGACATTACCTTGCGCTAAAACCGCTACGCTACCGGTTCCTTGTAATATTCCAGCAAATAAGCCGTTGAAGGTCTGGTCAAAAGCTAAACGACTGTTGTTATCAAGATTGACATTACCACCTGAAATATTGGCGGTATCACTCAAGGTTAGAGCCGTTGTGTTGAGGTTGATGTTGCTGAAGTTCTGGAGGCGTGTCGCAGTAGCCAGTGTATCGGTGGAATCATTGAAACTCAGCGTGTTACTACCGCTCCCTGCATTAAGAGAGCCCAGGTAAGTGTTGCCGAATGTAAGATTATTAAGGATAAATTCGTCATCACCGGTGCCTGTCACAATGGAGGCAACAGAAGCGCCATTATCAATCGTTACGCTATTGTTGCCTGCGCCGAGGTCAATCAGACCTTCACTGACTGAGGTGGCGCTCAACATTAAAACATCATTACCGGAGCCGGTTGTCAGCGTGCCAGCCAGCGTACCATTATTGTTGATAGTATTGGCTGCATTATTGGCGAAGACGACAGCACCATTGATTTGCCCTTGATTGTTCAGAGTTTTGCCAGCGGTTCCGACAAAATTGATCGCTGTCGCGCCAGAGGCATTAATCTGGGCATTAGCACCAATCGTTGTGGTATTGTTCGTCACGCCATCATTAACTACCACACCAGTACCACCGCTGTTGATGACATTCACCACCAGATTGGCGCTACCAAAATCGACACCACCCCCCGTAACATTAATCCCTTTACCGGCCCCGGTAATATTGAGGTCCAAGGCTTCAGGGCTCCAACCATCCAAAGCCGTATTGGCTGTTGAGATGGCGGTACCTGTTCCCGTAACATTGATGCCGTTACGCCCGTTGGAGCTGGTCGCAAAAGTGACACCAGTCACGTTATCAAAACCAATGCCATCGATCAGATTGATGTGAGTATTACTCAGGGTTAAGGCTGCGTTATCACTTTTGGAAATTGCCTTACCGTTGCCATTGATATTTATGCTCGTATCGGTAACGAAATGGGTATCGGTATTGCCAGCAGCAATGGTAATGCCGTTGGCAGCATTACTGGTATTGATGGTACCACCGGTCAAATTTAACCCGGCGTTATCGAGAACGTTGATAGCCGTTCCTCCAGAAGCATTAATCTCCCCTCCGGTGTTATCAATGGTCATTGATTTAATTGCTGAGGAATTTAAGGAGATGCCAGCTGTCGTGCTGTTGATCGTACCATTATTAGCGATGTTAACGGCACCCGTACCGTTATGGGTTGCGGAAATACCGGTTACTGCCGTAATGGTGCCTGCAGAGCGGATGTAAATACCGCTGGCATTACCTGCGTTTTTTGTCGCTAAAATCCCGGTGCCGGTTGCCTGTAAAATAGAACCTGTCGCCAGGTTGTAGATCACATCCGTAGTCCCTGCCGCGCCATTGTTGATGCCCGTGGTGTTAGTGGTTAAGTTATCAATCGCATTACCTGAAATGATCCCACCACCCGTCGCGCGTGCCTGCAGGATAATTTTTGCTCCTGACCCAAAGCCAGTAACCAGATCATAACTACCAATCTGCAAACCTCTATTGGTATTGGTTCCACTAAAAACATCCTGGTTAGCGATTAACTCAAAGGCGGAACCATCAGCAAGGGTATAGGCAAAAGCATGGGTACCCGTATTAGTGATGCTACCTGTTGAACCTGTTCTATCAATCTTAACATCGGCACCACTGGAGAAATCCATGGTTGACGTATTAACGGCCCCATTGCCGTTTTCAAAAGAGACTGCTGCACCTAAGTGGGTGACATGGAATCTACCGGTAAATGCCAATTTATTGACTTCACCGATCTCCTGTCCTCTATCGTTAACCACCACGTCGTTAGCAATATTACCAAACGTCATAATACTGTTGGTAACGGACCCAGCTGTCCCCATAAAAATAAGCTGGGAAGAACCAAGAAAGTTAATATTGTCATAAATCACATTAACGGCTGTATTGGCACCCGTCAGGTAAACCATGCTGTAGTAGCTGGCTGCATCAATTTTGGACATATTCTGCAGCGTCAAGGTTCCTGTCCCAGAAGGAACGGCCAACCCATTCGTTGTGGTATTGGCAACACTTAAACCATACAATCCGTTACCGTCAATTACGACATTTTGATTAGTCATATTAACGGTTAACAGCTGAGTGAGCGGAATGTCAGCACCCAAAATAATCTTGTCATAAGTCCCACTGGATAATGCAGTAGAAAGTTGTGCCTGGGTGGTGACGGTAATCTCAAGCGCGTAGGCTGAATTGATGCCAAATAAAGCAAAGCAGCTTAAAGACAAAGTAATTAGATTTTTTCTTAAATTTTTTATAAAACTTTCTTTATTAACAATGGATAAATCACTTTCTGTGATTAAATTATAGCTACGCTTGTTTTTTGTCCTCCCTTTTGCCAATTCACTGACAACGACCCATGCACTTAGCGTTTTATTCCAAATGACTTTGTAGACTGTATTCATTGGTAATAGCTCCTATTTACCTGTAGATGCTGCCCGATGACCGGTCGTGTTCGGGAAAAGACGTGTTTTTCGTTATTAATAATAAAAAAATCAGTAGGTTGCAATCATCATTTTAACTCGTTGAACTTGATAATACGTTTATCTATAAGGTTAATGAATGGAGTTAATTTAGGCTGCACCTTCAATCAACTGACTATAGTGTGACTTTTGGAAAAATGCCTAGTTCTTGCAACGATAATCATCGAGGCGTTGAGTCTCTTTCTGTGAACAAAAGTGAGTTCCAGGATTTAACATCCCGTGATTATGTACCCACTCAGGCCACAGATTACGGCGATTTGCAGGTAAACCATTCCATGGCTAACGAGGTTTCAGGATAAACACCGATAGTCAGTTTTTTCTCTTTGCCATAAATGCGATACTTCATCGGCACCTATTTGGCTCCGTTGGGCTTGAGCAACTGATAGAGTTCGTTACCATCGGTAAGTTTGTACTCTATTATCACCAGACTGAGCGTTTTTGATATCCAATGCGCTCAGGCTCCAGGCCGGTGCCTTGGCATGATAACTCCGGGTAGAGATGAAGTGAGGGGCCTGATTGTGGATCCTAAGTAGTTGTATTTTCTGTCGGTAAATAAAGTGGTTGTTGTCGTTCTATCCTAATTTTCAAGCAGGCAATCTATGGAAGGGCTGGTGTTCGGTCCCGAATTACTCGGGATACTGTTTTTTGTGGCAATGTTTGCCGGGTTTATTGATTCTATCGCCGGTGGCGGTGGGCTCCTGACCGTACCCGCCCTGCTGGCCGTGGGTATTCCGCCAGCGCAGGCGCTGGCCACCAATAAACTACAGTCGGTGGGCGGCTCGTTTTCTGCCAGTCTGTACTTTATTCGCCGCCGGGCGGTTGATCTTAACGATCAGAAACTGACGATTTTCCTGACGCTGATCGGTTCGGTCATTGGTGCGATTCTGGTGCAGCATATGCGCGCCGATTTGCTGCGCCAGATGTTGCCCGTGCTGGTGATCGGCATCGGTCTCTATTTCCTGTTAACGCCACGGCTGGGGGAAAATGACCGCCAGCGCCGCTTGGGGGCTTTGCCCTTCGGGCTGATTGCCGGGGGCGCTATCGGCTTCTACGACGGTTTTTTTGGCCCCGGGGCGGGTTCATTTTACGCATTGGCCTATGTCACGCTGTGTGGTTTTAACCTCGCCAAGTCCACTGCCCATGCCAAAGTGCTGAACTTCACCTCCAATCTGGGCAGCCTAGTGCTGTTTATTATCGGCGGTAAAGTGGTGTGGAGTATCGGTTTGGTGATGCTGGTCGGCCAGGTGCTTGGTGCACGTATGGGAGCACATATGGTGCTGACCAAGGGCCAGAAGCTGATCCGGCCGATGATCGTGGTAGTTTCGCTGATCATGAGCTGCAAGCTGCTGTACGATAATCACGGTGCAGAAATCCAGCAGTGGCTGGCGTTGCATTTTTAACAGTCCAAAGGGCGGCACGCAGCAAAATATCAGGTATAATTGCCGCCTTAATTTTGTGGTTATTTGAGTTTTTTATGCCAGACACACATCAATATTCACAACTGATTGAAGTTTTTAACCAGTGCTTCAGCGATGATTACAATACTCGCCTGGTAAAAGGCGATGATGAGCCGATCTATCTGCCGGCCGATGAAGCGCTGCCATACAACCGCATTGTTTTTGCCCATGGTTACTATGCCAGCGGGATGCATGAAATCTCCCATTGGTGCATTGCCGGGGCTGAGCGCCGCAAACTGGTGGATTTTGGCTACTGGTATTGCCCGGACGGGCGCGATGCCAAGACGCAAAGCGCATTCGAAGCGGTCGAGATCAATCCGCAGGCGCTGGAGTGGATGTTCTGTGTCGCCGCCGGTTTCCCGTTCAACGTCAGTTGCGACAATCTCAACGGGGATTGCGAACCGGATCGCATCACATTCCAGCGCAAAGTGCGTACCCGCGTACTGGAACTGTTAGAACAGGGAATACCCACACGACCTGCGCGCTTTATTCAGGCGCTACAATCGTTTTACAATACGCCTCCGCTGGCGGCTGAGCATTTCCCTTACCCGGAAGATCTCTGAGGCAACGCCTGTTTTTTAATGAGGACGTTTGATGATCGAAGAATTCGAAGCGCGCATTCTGGCGCTGATTGATGACATGGTAGAACACGCCAGCGATGATGAACTGTTTGCCGGTGGCTACCTGCGCGGTCATCTCACGCTGGCGGTGGCTGAAGCCGAAGCGCACGACGAACACAGCGCCGAACAGCTCAAAGTCTGGGTGCAGAGCAGCCTGGATAAAGCCATTGCCGCCGGTGAGCTTTCCCCGCCAGACCAGGTATTGGTGCTGGGCATGTGGGAACGGCTGTATCAGGCAGCACTCCCCACTGCGTAATTTTTCGGGTTCAGCGCGCTGATGAACCCGCTTTCCCCCAGCGTTAAACCGCACGCCCTTTCAGCAACTTCCTGACCCACAGGCGATTCGGGTTCAGCGCCGCCAGCATTTCAGCATCGCCCGGCAACGGTTCGCCAAATAGCTGTGCCGCCAGGATTTCTGCCGCTAATGGGGCTGAACACAGGCCACGCGATCCCAATGCGCCAATAATAAACAGCCCCGGATAGACCGGCGCATCGGCAATGGCTGCCTCGCGCAGGCGTTGCTGCTGTAAATCCGCGTATTGCGTCAGCGTGGCTGCATAATCCGGCAGCGCTCCCACCATTGGCATATGGTCACGAGTGGCGCTGCGCACGCCACAGCGTGCCTGCTGGCTACTGACATCCACCTGCTGCGGCCAGGTTTGCTCCGGCAGGCAACGCAGCAGACGCGCGCGGTTGTCCTGCTGTTCGCTCTCGCGATATTCCGTGCTGGCTTCTCCACGCTGATAGCTGGCACCAATGCAGTGCTGTTGGTTGGCAGGGTTGACCGGCGTCAGATAACCGTCGTAACACAGCACCTGTTTCAACCTGCTCAGCACTGGTGTGGTAGGAATATGTGAAACCTGGCCGCGCACCGCCGTTACCGGCAGCATTGCGCTTTGTGCCAGTGTGGGTAACTGATGGCCGTTTGCCAGGATCACCGTGGCGTGTTCGCTGATGTGCCCCGTGGCGAACCGCAGTTGCCAGTGATCACCGGTACGCTGTAGGTCAGTGAGCCTATGTTGATAATGGCAAACCAGGCCTTGTTGCTGAGCCAACGCCAGTGCGGCGCGAGTCAGATCGGCAGGGCATAGCCAACCGCCCATTGGGTAACGGATGCCGCCAAAGCCGGTATCGATGCCGCATAATTCGCTTAGCGTGCCGCGATCGGCCGCTTGCGCCAGCGTGGGTGGCCAGCTAACGGCCAGGATCTTGGCAATTTTCCCGGCGCTTTTTTCGTCATAGGCCAGTTGGCTGACGCCACACCACTGATGATCGAACTCAACCCCTTGTTGCAGCAAGGCATCGTACTGACGGCGGGCGAAAGGGAAGGCGGCGCTGAAGAAGCTTTCCAGCGCATCGCCCCGGCCATTCAGCAGGGGATAAAGCGCACCTTGGCGGTTGCCAGAGGCTCCTTCTGCCGGTTGTGCATCGGCGCAATACAGCGTGATCTTGGCACCGCGCCGCAACAGGGCCAGCGCGGTGAGCGCACTGGCAACGCCGCCGCCGATAATGGCCACATCATCGGTATGTTGGGCCGCCGGGCGCAGAAACCAAGGCTGCGGGTGGGGGGCGGGCGGCATTTCTGCGGGCAATATGCCGGTCAGCATTTCGCGTTTCTGGCCAAAGCCTTTGCATTTGGCAACGGTAAAACCGGCCTGCTGCAATCCACGACGCACAAATCCTGCTGCGGTGAAGGTGGCAAAACTGCCTTCTGGGCGGGCAAAACGCGCCATTGCTGCAAACAGGAGTTCGCTCCACATATCGGGGTTTTTCGATGGCGCGAAGCCATCAAGGAACCAGGTGTCGATTTGGTTATCCATGCTAGCATCGAAATGCGGCAACAGCTCGTTGACGTCGCCGAACCATATATCGAGCGTGATGCGCCCTTCAGCCAGCAGCAGGCGGTGGCAACCCGGCAAGGGTAGCGGCCACTGGGCCCGCAGTTCGCTGGCATAGGCGGCCAATTCTGGCCACTGCGCGTGAGCCGCAGCCAGATCGGCTAACTGTAACGGGAATTTTTCGAAGCTGATAAAGTGCAGGCGCTGTAACGCCGCGTCGGGGGATTCTGCGCGAAAACGGGCGAAAGCCTGCCACAGGGTAAGAAAATTCAGCCCGGTGCCGAAGCCGGTTTCTGCCACAATAAACAGCGGGCGCGCATGCTGATTAAAACGCTGTGGTAACCGGTTGCCGTTAAGAAATACGTAGCGGGTTTCCTCCAGCCCATCCTGATTAGAAAAATAGACGTCATCAAACTGTTTCGAAACAGGTGTACCCTGTTCATTCCAGCTTAACGCTGCGGTTTGGATGGGGGTATGGCTCACGGTTTATTGCTCGTAATTCAAGGGGTGGCACGATTTTAGCGGCGGTGCTCTTGCGGTGCAAACCGGATAGATATAATACAGAATCATTCTGATCGGACTTGTTCGGCGTACATCTGTACGCTAAAGTGCGATGCAAAATCCCGAATGTAAAATTGTGGAAGAGGTATTGAATGAAACGTGCAGTGATTACTGGCCTGGGAATCGTCTCCAGCATTGGTAACAACCAGCAGGAGGTCCTGGCAAGCCTGCAAGAAGGACGCTCAGGGATCACCTTCTCTCAGGAGCTGAAAGATTCCGGCATGCGTAGTCACGTCTGGGGCAATGTTAAACTGGACACCACCGGTCTGATCGACCGTAAAGTGATGCGCTTCATGAGCGATGCGTCAGTTTATGCCTATCTTTCCATGGAACAGGCGATCAAAGACTCCGGTCTGGCAGCCGATCAGGTTTCCAACGATCGTACCGGCCTGGTAGTTGGTTCCGGTGGCGGTTCTCCGCGTAACCAAGTTGCAGGTTCCGACGGCATGCGTGCCAAAGGTCTGCGCGGCGTCGGCCCTTACATGGTGACCAAGGCAATGGCTTCCGGCGTTTCTGCCTGCTTGGCCACGCCATTCAAAATTCGCGGTGTGAACTACTCCATCAGTTCTGCTTGTGCAACCTCTGCACACTGTATCGGCCACGCGATGGAACTGATCCAACTGGGCAAACAGGACGTGGTCTTCGCCGGTGGCGGTGAAGAACTGTGCTGGGAAATGGCCTGTGAGTTCGACGCCATGGGCGCGCTGTCTACCAGCTACAACGACACGCCAGAAAAAGCTTCCCGTACTTACGACGCAGCGCGTGACGGTTTCGTTATCGCCGGCGGCGGCGGTATGGTAGTAGTTGAAGAGCTGGAACATGCGCTGGCTCGCGGTGCCCACATCTATGCGGAAATCATCGGCTATGGCGCAACCTCCGACGGTGCCGACATGGTGGCTCCATCGGGTGAAGGCGCAGTGCGTTGCATGAGAATGGCGTTGCAGGGCGTTGATACCCCTATCGATTATATGAACGTACACGGTACTTCTACGCCGGTTGGCGATGTGAAAGAACTGGGTGCGATCCGTGAAGTGTTCGGTGATAACACCCCGGCGATCTCTTCCACCAAAGCTATGACCGGGCACTCACTGGGTGCGGCAGGCGTGCAGGAAGCGATCTACAGCCTACTGATGGTTGAGCATAGTTTTATTGCGCCAAGCATCAACATCGATAACCTCGATGAGAAGGCGGCGGGCATGAATATCGTAACTGAGCCAACCCAACGTGAATTGACCACTGTAATGTCCAACAGCTTCGGCTTTGGTGGCACCAACGCGACGCTGGTGATGCGCAAGCTGCGAAAATAAGTTTTTCGCTGCGAAGTTTCAAAGATCGGGCACGCTAAAACGTGCCCGATTTTTTGTATGCAGAAAACCCCCAGCTAGGCTGGGGGTTCAGTAAAGCTTTCAGCTTTGAGTCGGATCTTTTAATGGCCCAGTAATCCTTGTGGCCAGGCGGCAACAAAGCGTCCCCGGAAATAGACAAGCACCTGATAGGGGGGGGGAGAAAGGCTTAGCGGATACCCGATGGATGACAAAAATGCCAACACCTTGCTCAACGTCTTGGGGGGATAAGGACAAAGGTAACGGTAATATGCGCTAATGAAGATATGTGTATGGAACGATGTGAGGGAGAATAGTGCCACCTTTACATTGATGCAGCCCGTTTACGGGCAGTAAGTAACAGAAGTTATGCAAATGTGAGGTAGTAATGCGCCTGTTAGGCGCGGCAGGTAAGAGAGCCTTATAGGCGCATATGAAAAACCTCCGGCTATGCCGGAGGATATTTATTTATGCTTGATCGGCTTACTGCACCAAAAACGCCTTAAACTGTGGCGTCATTACCGCGCTGAAACCGTCATCGGTTTTGCTGATCAGATACACCGCCAGCCCTTGCTCTTCCGCCAGCTTCAGCGCTTTTTCCGTGCCCAAGACCATCAGCCCGGTATCCCAGCCGTCGGCTTCCAGCGCCGTTGGGGCGATCACCGTGGCGGAAACCAACCGGTGGTTAATCGGGCGGCCGGTGGTGGGGTCGATGACATGAGAATAGCGCTGCCCGTCCTGTTCGAAATAGTTGCGGTAACTGCCCGAGGTGCTGATGCCGTAGCCTTGCAGATCGACCATGGCCTGCACCGCGTTCTCACGATCGGTAGGCTTCTGAATCGCCACTCGCCAAGGTTTACCTTGACCGTTGACGCCGCGTGAGGACACCGCACCGCCCACCGACACCAGGTAGTTGGTGATACCTTTACGCGCCATCAGGCGTACCAACTGATCCACGCCATAACCTTCCCCCAGCGTGGAGAGATCGACATACATCTGCGGCAAATCTTTCTGTAGCCATTCGCCACGGTTATCGCTAAGCAGTTTCAGGTGTTGCAGACCCGTATTGCGCTTGGCCGCGTCGATTTGCTGCTGCTGTGGGGCTTTCACCGTACGTTTATCCGGGCCGAATCCCCACAGGTTCACCAGCGGGCCGACGGTGATATCCATTGCACCATTGGTATCGCGGCCGATACGTTGGGCCATCAGAATTATATCGGCCATACCGCGTGGAATGGGTTGCGGTTCGCTGCTGTGATTCTGGTTGAAACGGGATAACACCGAATTCGGGCGGTAGGTAGAAATATCGTCGTTGGCCTGTTCCAGCAGAGCATCGATCTCCTGCTGCAACTGCTGTTTATTCTCATCAACTTCGCCGCTGATCTTCACGCTGTAGAAGGTGCCCATGGTTTTGCCTTCGAGGTCGATTTGCGGGCGGGTCTCGGTGTCATTACAGGCGGCAATCAGAGTGAGTACTGCGGTCAGCAGTAACCTCTTGGCAAAGGTGTGAACCATGGGAAGATCCTTAAAAGTAAACGAAAGATGATGGATATACCCGTCATACTTCAAGTTGCATGTGCGTTGGCTTTCCTCGCTCACCCCAGTCACATAGTGGCCTATGCTCCTGGGGATTCGCTCCGTCGCCGCCTTCCTGAAACTCGAATTATTTAGGGTATATATAGTAAGGCATGGCAAATGAAAAGCTTTTTAAGTGGCGTAATTTGCACGCTTCGGCTAACGTCTTTGGCCTGCATTCTGGCCGTTCTGATAAGCGAAAAATATGAGTTCACATGCTGTAACCCGCCTGTTGAGGCCGTTTCTTCACGACCGTTTTTTGCACGCGCTGCTGCTGATCGGCGTGCTGCTGTTTGCTATCAAACCGCAGCCGCTGGTGCAGTTTATCGACTGGCGCACCATTATCACTCTGCTGGGTTTAATGCTGCTGACCAAGGGCGTGGAGGTGAGCGGCTACTTTGATTTTATTGGCCGCCAGATCGTCAACAAGCTGCGCAGTGAGCGCTGGCTGGCGCTGTTTCTGGTGTTTTCCGCTGCGTTGCTGTCATCATTTCTGACCAACGATGTGGCGCTGTTTATCGTGATTCCCCTGACCATCACGCTGAAAAAGCTCTCTTCATTGCCGGTTAATCGGCTGATTATCTTCCAGGCGTTGGCGGTGAATGCGGGTTCGTTACTGACGCCGATCGGCAATCCGCAAAACATCCTGCTGTGGAGCAAGTCATCACTGTCATTCCTCGGTTTTATCGGCCAGATGGCGCCTTTCGGCGCGGTGATGATGCTCAGCCTGCTGGTGGTGACCTGGTTCAGTTTCCCGGCGCGCGATATCGTTAAAAAGGCCCAAGCTCAGAGTTACCCTTACCAAAAACACCTGTTGCTCAGTTGTGTGGTGTTGTATGGGGTGTTCCTGGCCTGTCTGGATTTTGCGCTGCCGCTTTACGGACTGTTGGCGGTGTTTGTCGGTTTCCTGCTGTTAGCCCGGCGGGTATTGCTGCAAATCGACTGGAGCCTGATTTTTGTGTTTATCGCCATGTTTATCGATGTCGGGTTGTTCACCGGGTTGCCGGTGATGCAGCCGTGGTTTAACCACATCGCCGCGCTGCCAGAGGGGGCAGTCTATACGTTGGGCATTGGCCTTTCGCAGATCATCAGTAATGTGCCTGCCACTATTTTGCTACTCAACTATGTGCCTTCCAGCACGTTGGTGGCCTACGCGGTGAACGCCGGGGGCTTTGGGTTGGCGATCGGTTCCTTGGCCAACCTGATTGCGCTGCGGATGGCGGGGGATCGGCGGATCTGGCTGCGCTTCCATTGTTATTCGCTGCCGTTTCTGGCGTGGGCGGCGTTGATCGGCTGGTTACTGTTGTGACGCCGCGGGTGGCCCCGCGGCTTGAGGGTTAACCGCGTGCGGCCAGCAGGCAGATGCTGCGGGTAACCTGATAAGACTTCACAAAGGAGCTGATTGGCAGGAACTCGAAGCGCGAATGGAAGTTGTGCGCGCCGGTAAAATAGTTCGGCGTGATCAGGCCACGGCTGGAAAGCGCTGCGCCGTCGGTACCGCCACGCATCGGGGTCACTTTCGGCGTAATGCCATGGGCGGCCAGCGCACCAAAAATCAGTTCGATGGCGCGTTTGTCCTCGCCGATAGAGTTGCTGATGTTGCTGTAAATATCCTGCACCGTGCAACTGACTTTGGCGCGTGGATAGTTGGCGGCAACCTGCTGTACCACTTCTTGCAAACGCGCCTTGCGGTTGTTGAAGGCGGCCAGATCAAAATCGCGGATCGACACTTTCAACGTGGCGTTATTAGCGTTGGCCACCATATCGTTGAACCAGAAATAACCTTCGCGCCCTTCGGTGTGCTCTGGCGTATCCTGAATATCAAACTGGTTGATGATGTCGGTGGCGATGCGGATTGGGTTAATCAGCACGTTTTTTGCCGACATCGGGTGCGCCGTCACGCCCTCAATGCGGATTTCCGCCCCGGCGGCGTTGAAGTTTTCATACACCACTTCGCCCAGTTCGCAGCAGTCGATGGTATAGGCGAAATCAACGTCAAAGCGCGCCAGATCCAGCGCTTTAGCCCCGCGCAGGCCGACTTCTTCGTCCGGCACAAAGGCCACCACGATATCGCCGTGACGATCGGTGGCGCTCAGATTCGCCAGCAGCGTCATCACCACGGTCACCGCCGCTTTATTGTCGGCACCGAGCACGCTGGTGCCGTCGCTGAAAATAATCTCTTCATTAGGATAAGCCAGGATCTCCGGGTGCTCGGCGGTGCGCAGCCAGATATCCTGCTCGGCGTTCAGGCACAGATCTTCGCCGGTAAAGCGCAGGCGCTGTGGGTGGATCTCGGCGGCCAAACCCACGTCAACGGTATCAATATGGGTGATAAAACCGATGCGCGGCGCGCCGGGCTGATTGCCGGGCTTGCGGGCGGTGACGATGGCGTGTTCGTCGACCAGTACGTCCTCCAGCCCAAGCTGACGCAGCTCAGTGGCTAACAGTTGCGCCATATCATGTTGACCCGCCGTGGTGGGCAGCGTGGTGGCAGCGGCATCACTTTGGCTGGTGACTGCCAGATAACGGAAAAAACGTTCGGTAAGTTGTTCGGCAATAGTGTTACTCATCAAGGTTCCTTGTAATCGATATACTCGTCATACTTCAAGCTGCAGGTGCGTTGGCTGCGTTTGCTCCCCCCAGTCACATAGTGGTCTATGCTCCTGGGGATTCACTCTCTTGCCGCCTGCCTGCAACTCGAATTATTTAGAGTATAGTGCAGGCAAGATAATGGTTTTAAAGCCAAATCAGTCCGTTGTCCAATGCAATAATGGTTAGCCATGGGCAATTTTGCTCAGTTGCTCAACGGCTGCGCTGATTTCTCCCGGCGTCAGGGCCGAGAAGCCCAGTAGCCAACCGTCGCGCCTTACCTGCGGCGTCATAAACTGTGCCGCCAAGCCGGGGGTGATCACCCCCAACTGCTGCGCTTGCCGGGTTAAGCTGGCTTCCTGGCCGGTCGGCAGCCAAAGGGCCAGTTGCAAGCCACCGCTTGCCGGTTGCGGTGTGGCGAAGCCCTTCAGCCGCTGTTCTACCTGCGTCAGCAGCCAGTCGCGGCGGCTGCGATAGAGCTGGCGCATGTAACGGATATGCGCCGCAAAATGCCCCTGTTGGATAAACTCTGCCGTCACTGCCTGCATCAGTTGGGCACTGTGGCCGTCGTACAGCGTGCGTGCGGTGGTGAATGCGGTAACCAGCTCTGGCGGCACAATCAGATAGGCCAACCGCAGCGAAGGGAACAGCGTTTTGGAAAAGGTGCCGAGATACAGCACATTGCCGTGGCGATCCTGGCTCTGCATGGCGGGCATCGGCTGGCCGTCGTAGTGAAACTCGCTATCGTAATCATCTTCAATGATCCAACTTTGCTCACGCCGCGCCATCTCCAGCAGGGCCAAGCGTCGCTGCAAGCTGAGCGCCACCCCGGTAGGGTAATGATGAGCGGGAGTCAGATAGATCAGGCGCGGAACGGGCAATGCGCTATCGGGCCGCAGGCCTGCCTCATCGACATTGACGGGGATCAGATGGGCTCCGGCGCTGGTAAAGGCGTTTCTGGCCCCGAGATAGCCGGGTTCTTCCATCCATACCTTGTCGCCATGATCGAGCAACAGGGTGGCGATCAACTGCAATGCCTGCTGTGAACTGGTCAACACGATGACCTGCTGCGCATCGCAATTCACCCCGCGAGTTTGACCAACGTAACCGGCAATGGCTTCACGCAGTGGCAGGTAACCTTGCGGGTCGCCATAGCGCAGCAGCTTTTCACCGCGCACGTGCAGTTGTTGGGCGGTGAGCTGTTTCCACAGTTTCAACGGGAATGCCCGCAGATCCGGTGAACCGGCGGCAAACGGCAGGGGTTGCTGCGGATCGCGGCAGCCACCGGTTTGCAGAATCGATGTGCCACGCTGCGACAGCCGCAATTGGCCTGTCATTTTGCGTACCGCTACTGGCTTGACGATCTGGATAGCGACAAAGGTGCCTTGGCCCACCCGGCGCTGTAGATAGCCTTCGGCTTCCAGTTGTGCATACGCTGCTTCGGTGGTAACGCGCGAAACTTGCAGGTCTGCGGCTAACAGGCGTGAAGAGGGCAACCGTTGGCCTGCGCTTAATGCACCACTGTGGATCGCGCTGCGCAAGGTGCTACAAACCCGTTCGCGTAACGTGGTGGCGGCATTTTCCGGCTGTTGAAACAGGGTCAGCAACACCTGAGGCATAATCGGTCTTATTGCGGTGTGAGAATGGGTATCAATGATAAGACCAAAATCGGGCATGATTGTCACTCGTCTTTCTGCACAGGAACCTTCGCTATGACCACTGCATCACTCGTTCTGGCTTTCCCTCCCGCTAGCGCCGCACAGAGCCTGGACTATCTGACGGCCAAGCTCAGTTATTACGCCGATTCATCGGATGTGGCAGAGGATTTGCGCAACGGCATCAGCGGCATCGTGGTGATCGATACCCGCGCCGAAGCGCTGTATGCCGCCGGGCATATTCCCGGGGCAGTCAGCTTCCCGCACCGCTTGATGAATGAACAGAGCACTGCCGCACTGGATCGGGACAAAGTATATGTCACCTACTGCGACGGCATCGGTTGCAACGGCTCCACCAAAGGCGCTTATAAACTGGCAAAACTGGGGTTTCGGGTGAAGGAGTTGATCGGCGGGCTGGACTTCTGGCAACGCGATGGCCATCCGCTGACCATCGGTGTCGCAACAGGAAGTATGCAAGGGCAGAGCAAAGTTGCGGAGTGTGGCTGCTAAAACAGCCAGATCAGTAGCAGGGCCAGCACCAGGAGGATGGCAATCAGCACCAGGGGTTTACTGAACGTGGCTTGCAGCGGCTGTGGCAGCGCGGCAATCAGCGAGTGGAGCAACGGTTGCGGCGGCACGGTCTCACTGGTTAACGGCTGGCCGTGGCTTTTCTCCAGGCGGCGAGTAAACAACTGCTGAATAACATCGTTGATCTGCGTATGGGTCAGCGGCGTATTCAGGCCGCTGCTGAAACGCGTCTGGCAATAGTCACTGAGCTGTTGCTGCTCTTGCTGGTCTGCCGGTTGCTTCAATACCACCAACAGATTGTGCAACGTGGGGGCGCTTTGTGGGCTGAGCGACACTTTCACCTGCAAGAATTGGCTGAGTAGCTGGAAATGGCGCGCGGGCAGCGGATCGTTGGTTTTTACCCCCACCAAATCGAACAGTGCCTGCCATATTTTGAGCGGCGCTTCACCGGTCGCGGCGCTGAGTTTGGTCACCTGTTGTTGCAGATGCTGGTGTTCCGCAGGCAGCAATGGGCGATCGCTGGTGATGGTTTGCTGTGGATAAGGGATGGTCAGGCCGCCGGTTTGCAGCAGATTCAGCACCTGTTGCAACTGCGGAGTGCTTAACTGGCTCAACACCGTGTGGCCAAATTGCTGGCGAATAAAATCACTCACCGCCAGGCGGTTATTGCCCTGCGGCAACAGATCGGTCAATTGTTGCAGCAATTGACGGCTGGCATGGCTTTGCTGCGCTAGGGTAAGGCGGTTCTGTAACAGCCGTTCAGCCGGTTGGAAATGGCGCGCCAGCAGTTCGCTACTGTTGTCAGCCCTCAGCTCATGACGCAGGGTGGCCCAGATTTCTGCCGATTTGGCCGGGCTTAGCGCCATGATTTTTACGATCAGTTTTTCAAGCTGAGTGCGCTGCGCCGGAGAGAGCGGATTATCATCGGAGTGCGGAACGTTGCCCTGGGCCGGAGGGTGATTAGGGGCGTTGGGGGCACCTGGCCCACTCAAAGGTTGCATATCACCAGTCCTTCGCGGCAAGAGAATCAGTATACCCGGCGAAAAGCACAGGTTGAATCGGCCATGATACCTGTAATTCGGCGCTATCAATACCGTCATCAAGACATTTCTTTACAGGCCAATCGTTGCGTATCTGGTTTACGCCGCTAAGATAAGCGCAGATACGGAATTGGGAAGGTTATGATTAATCGTCAGCGGATTGCAAAATGGTTTTTATGCCTGGCTTGCCTGGTAATGCTCACCTGCATTACACAGCGCATGGCGGGTTTACATGCGTTGCAATTGGCGATCGGCCTTCCTTCCGCGAGTGCCAGCCCCGCGTCGGTCACGGGTGATGACGCTGAAACGGCGGTCACTCCCTGTGAGTTGAGTGCCAAATCGTTGCTGGCTACACCGCCGGTGATGTTTGAAGCCCTGCTGTTTGGCCTCGGCATGCTGCTGGTGCTGCTGGCACCCATCATTGCTCCGCGCTTGCGTATCCCACCGCCTCGGGTTATTTCCCCCACCACCCTTAGGGTCCATCTTCGATTATGCGTGTTCCATGAATGAGTTAATCCCCCGTCATATTCGGTGATTAATTAATTTATGGAGAAAAAACATGTTGAATATCATCAGGCTGGCCTTTGCCTGCCTGCTATTACTGTGGCAGCCTGCGTTACAGGCGGCGGACAGCGGCTGGCTGCAAAGCCCGCAAAACCATCACGCTAAAGTCAGGCTGCGTGCCGATACCAGCAACGGCGCTGAAACGCGCGTATTGCTGTCTGTGGAACTGGAAAAGGGCTGGAAAACCTACTGGCGATCGCCGGGAGAAGGCGGTATTGCGCCCGCGATCGTCTGGCAGGGCGATCCCCCTGCGGCAACCTGGTTCTGGCCGGTTCCCCAGCGTTTTGATGTGGCAGGGATTTCCACCCAGGGCTATCACGATCGGGTGACCTTGCCGATGGTGCTGAAAGGGATCGTCCCTCAGCAACTCGCGGGCACGCTGACGCTCTCGACCTGTAACAACGTCTGTATTCTGACCGATTACCCTTTTAGTCTGGATCTTGGCGCGCCAAACGATGCGCAGTTTAACCACGACTTTGCTCAGGCGATGGGGCAGGTGCCGATTGCCAGCGGGCTGCTCGACAGTATTCGTGCCGGTTATCAGCACGGCGAGCTGCAAATCAGCGCCGCACGTGCGGCGGGCTGGCAACAGCCGGAGTTGTTCTTCGACACCTTAGAGGATGCCGCTCTGGGTAAACCTAAGGTGAACCATGATGGCGAGAACCTACAGGCACGGATCCCGGTCAGCGATGGCTGGGGTGACGCGGCCCCCGATCTGCGCGGTAAAACGCTGAGGTTGGTGGTCAGCGATGGCGGAGTGGCGCAGGAAGCCACGCTGACCATCGGTGAGCCGCTCGGATTGTCTGCTTTGACCCGTTTCTCGTTATGGCAGGCGGTGCTGATGGCGCTGGCCGGTGGCTTTATCCTTAACCTGATGCCCTGCGTGCTGCCGGTGTTAGGGATGAAGCTGGGCTCGATTTTGCAGGTAGAGCACCGCGATCGGCGCAGCGTGCGTTTGCAGTTCCTGGCATCATCCGGCGGTATTGTGGCGTCGTTTATGGCACTGGCGTTGCTGATGACGCTGTTACGGCTGAGTAATCAGGCGCTCGGCTGGGGCATTCAGTTCCAGAATCCGTGGTTTATCGGCTTTATGGTGTTAGTCACCTTGCTGTTTAGCGCCAATCTGTTCGGCCTGTTCCATCTGCAACTCTCCTCCTCGCTCAATACCCGGCTGGCGACTCATAACGGCCACGGCCTGAGTGGGCATTTCTGGCAAGGGGCTTTTGCCACGCTGCTGGCGACGCCGTGTTCCGCCCCCTTCCTGGGAACGGCGGTGGCGTTTGCCTTGGCGGCACCGCTGCCGGTGCTGTGGGGCATGTTTGTCGCGCTGGGGATCGGCATGAGTTTGCCGTGGTTATTCATCGCCGCCTGGCCCGCATTGGCGCTGCGCTTGCCGCGTCCGGGCCGTTGGATGAACGGCATGCGCTTGGTACTTGGCCTGCTGATGTTGCTGTCTTCGCTGTGGCTGCTCAGCCTGCTGAGTAATCATATTGGTATGTTAGCGACTCTGATTACCGGTGCGGTATTGATGCTGGGCCTGCTGCTGGCGGTCTGGCAACGGTTGGGATGGCGTACCGCGGCCAGCGTGGTGGTAGTGGCAGGACTGGCACTGCTTATCGGCTCGTTCAGCGCTGGCCTGTGGCGGCAACCGCTGCATGACAATATTGCTTGGCAGCCGTTGTCTGAGCAGGCCATCACTCAGGCACTGGCGCAACACAAGCGGGTGTTTGTCGATGTGACCGCCGACTGGTGCGTGACCTGTAAAGTCAACAAGCTCAACGTGCTGATGCGCGATGACGTGCAACAAGCTCTCAGTGCCGAGGATGTGGTGGCGCTGCGCGGTGATTGGAGCCGCCCATCAGCGACGATCTCCGCCTTCCTGCAACAGCGCGGCAGCGCCGGGATCCCGTTCAACCAAATCTATGGCCCCGGCAGCCCTCAAGGGGAAGTGATGTCACCGCTGTTAAGCCGTGACGCCGTGCTGAAAGCCCTCGCCACCGCCAAAGGAACCGAACAATGAAAACGTTACTGATTTTGCTGATGTTGATAGTCACCCCAACCTGGGCGGCAGAGCCCTTTACTGCCGAGCAGGAGGCGCGGATTAAGGTGCTGATCCGCGAAACGCTGGTTGCCAACCCGCAGATTCTGGCGGAAGCGGCTGATGCCTGGCAGCAGCAAACCAGCAGTCAGGTGCTCAAACAACAGGAAAAAAACCTGTTTAACGATCCGGCCAGCCCGCGCCTGGGAGCCAAAAATGCCAAACTGACGCTGGTAGTGTTTACCGACTACAACTGCCCCTACTGCAAACAGTTTGATCCGTTGCTGGAGAAGATCGTCAAGCAATATCCCGAGGTGGCGCTGGTGATGAAACTGGTACCCTTCAAGGGGGAAAGCTCGATCGCCTCGGCCCGCGTTGCGCTAACCACCTGGCAGCAGCACCCCGAACAGTTCTGGGCGCTGCATGAGCGCCTGATGGCCAAAAAAGGCTTTCACGATAATGCCAGTATTGCGGCGGCTCAGCAGAAAACGGGCGTTACGCCGGTGGCACCCAGCGAGCAGAGCATGACCTCGTTGCGTACCAACATGCAACTGGCAGAACAGTTGGGGGTGCAGGGCACGCCTGCTACCCTGATTGGCGACCAGATCTTGCCGGGAGCGGTATCCTATGAAGATCTGGAGGAACTCGTGAAGCAACAACTGGCAAAGGTGAAAAATGGCTAAGTTAACGCGTTGGGCGCGTGAACTGTTGGTGCTTGCGCTGATAGTGTGGGCTGTGATGTTGGCCATGGATTGGCTGCGTGCGCCGCAGGCACCGCTGGCCTTCAATAACCAGATGCTGGAAACGCTCGACGGTGAGCCGGTATCACTGGCACAGCTCAGCCAAAGCAAACCACTGTTGGTTTACTTCTGGGCCAGTTGGTGTGGCGTTTGCCGCTTTACGACGCCAAGCGTCGCCAGACTGGCGGCCAACGGCGGTAATGTGCTGACCGTGGCGCTGCGTTCCGGTGATGATCGGCAGGTTGAGCAGTTTTTGGCTCACAAACAGCTACGGCTACCGGTGGTTAACGATCGGCGCGGCGAGCTGTCGGCACAGTGGCAGGTGGGTGTGACGCCAACCTTTGTGGTGATTTCACAGGGCAGGGTGGTGCAGAGCACCACCGGCTGGACCAGCTACTGGGGCATGAAACTGCGGCTGTGGTGGGCCGCGGTTTAATTGCTCTGCACCTCTGCGATTGCCCGGCCTAGCCGGGCGATCCCTTCCTCGATCAACTCTGGCGTATTGGCAGCAAAATTCAGCCGCAGCCCGTGTGCCCCGCACGATTCGTCCGCATGAAAACACTCACCGCGCGCAAAAGTGACGCCCTGTTGCCAGGCGGTGGGCATTAAAGCCGTAGTAGTGATGGAGGCTGGCAGTTGCAGCCAGATAAACAATCCTCCTTCTGGCACCTCAAACCGGCAGCCCGCTGGCAAGTGTTGCTGCAATGCCGCCACCATCGCATCGCGATGCAGGCGATAGACCCTTCCTGCCCGGCGTAGCTGTTTTTCGTAGCGGCCAACGGTAACAAAAGCATCCAGAGCCCGCTGGATTAGGTTGGAACTGGTGAAGCTGTCGACGTGTTTCAACCTGGACAAGCGCAGATAATGCTCGCTGTCGGCCACCAGATAACCGATACGCATACTGGGCAGCAACATCTTGGAAAAGGTGCTGACGTAAATAACTGTCCCCGGCGCTGCTAACGCGCGCAGCGAGGGCAGGCTTTTGCCGTTGTAACGCAGATCGCCGACAAAATCGTCCTCCAGAATCACGATACCTGCCTGCTGCGCCAGGGCCAGCAAACGGCGGCGGCGCGTTTCACTCATACAACACCCGGTCGGGTTATTGAAGTTGGGAATGGTGTAGATCATCTTCGGCTGATGCTGCTTGATCAGCGCTGGCAGCAGGTCAACGCACATGCCGTGCCGATCGCTGGGAACGGCAATAATGTTGATGTGGTGCAGGCGCAATAGGCCCAGCGCTTCGGCATAGGTGGGTTCTTCGACGATCACCGTATCGCCTGGCTGCAACAGTGTCTGGAAAATCAGGCTGATGGCATGCTGTGAACCGTTGGTGATCAATACCTGCTCCGCACGGGTGGAGATCCCTTGTGCGGTCAGGATGCGTCCCAGCGTGTCGCGCAGCGGATAGTAGCCGCAGTAATCACCGTAGCTGAAGGCTTCTTCCGCATGGCGGCTGAGGATCGACAGCAGAATTTTGCGAAACTCCTCTAGCGGAAACACTTTGGGGCTGCCAACCCCGGCAGCAAAGTTGATGATGTGCTCCGGCAGCGGGATGTCCGGGTAGCCATCCAGCCGCGAAGTGGCGGTGGTGAAGCGATCGTGCGGGAATGGTTCACTTGAAGAGGGCTGTTGCTGAACAGGAATCGGTTGCAGGTGGTGGACATAGGCTCCACTACCGCGCCGCTGTTGCAGCAATCCTTTGGCCGTCAGCTCGGCATAGGCATTTTCCACCGTCAGGCGGCTGACGGAAAGCTTGGCTGCTAGGCTACGCGTTGAGGGCAGCTTGTCGCCATCAGCAAAGGTGCCGCTCAGAATGGCGCGCCGTAGTGCCTCTTCGATTTGCAGATACAGCGGAACATCCTGTTGGCGATCTAACGGAATATGCATGCAAATTGGCCTGGTGGCTGAAGATGATTCTTAATATATCCCATTGTTACAGGGCCTCAAGTAAAGAAAAGTGGCCTGCATAACATCGGGGTAAAGTGGCTATGGTGGCAAAATGTGGCCGCGTTAGAATCTCTGCTTGAAGAGTTATCTAATAGATATTTGAGGGCGATATGTCATCACCAATGGGGATTTCCGCAGAGCCGCTAGTTGCCAGTGGGCGCGTTTTAGCTGGCCGAAGCCAAGGCTATGTGATTGCTATTATCAGCGCCATGCTGCTGGCGTTTACCGCGATCATTATTCGTGCGTTGACGGAGTATTTTCACCTGCCGACCTTTGTGCTGGCCTTTTGGCGCGCGGCGCTGGTAGCGGTGGTGCTGTTGCCGCTGCTGTTGCTGTTCAAGCCTGAGTGGGCCCGCCTGCGGCGCGAGCAGGTGCTGTTCTATGCCGGTTACGGCCTGCTGCTGGCACTGTTTAACGGTTTGTGGACGCTGTCGGTGGCCCTGAACGGTGCGTCGGTAGCCACTATCCTGACTTATTGTTCGGTGGGCTTCACCCTGTTTCTCGGTTGGGTGCTGTACAGTGAGCGTCTTAGCCTGCGTGAAATGCTGGTGATTGCTGTCAGCCTGGTGGGCTGCTTTCTGGTGAGCAACGGTGACAGCATGGGCAACAGTCGCTTCGATCTGTTGGGGCTGGTGATCGGCCTGCTGTCCGGCATCGGCTATACCCTGTATACCCTCGGTGGGCGCATTGCCAGCGAGCGGCGTTACCCGGTGTGGAATACCATTCTGTATGTGTTCGGTTTTTCTGCGGTTTATCAGTGGCTATTTAATACCACGCTGGCGTTTTTCCCTCTGTCGGCCTTTCAGGGCATGACCGGCGATCTGTGGTTCCTGTCGCAAGGGGAACAAGGCATTCAGTGGAACGGTTGGCTGCTGTTGGTCACCTTAGCCGCCGGGCCGACGCTGCTGGGTTTCGGCCTGTACAATATCAGCCTGAAAACCTTGCCACTGGCGATCGCTAACCTGATCCTGTCGCTGGAACTGGTGTTCACCGCCGTGATTGCCTATTTCCTGCTGGGGGAAAACATGAACCAGCTACAACTGCTCGGCAGTGCGCTGGTGATGGGCGGAGTGCTGATGTTGAGAAAGCGTGAAGGATAAAAAAGGGGCCGATTGCGGCCCCTTAAGCGATCAGTCTACTTTGGCGGCCTCGACGGTAATACTGCGGCGTTTGCGGAATTTACGCAGCACCTGCGGCAGCACCAAAACGGCAACGGCCAGCACCAGCAGGCATTGTGCAATCGTGCTGCTCCACAGGATACCGAATTCACCGTTGCTGATCGACAGCGCGCGGCGCAGGTTCTGCTCCAGCATTTCCCCCAGCACAAAACCGAGGATCAGCGGCGACATCGGGAAGTGCATTTTCCGCAGCAGATAACCAAATACCCCAAGCCCGACCATCAGCAGCAGATCGAAGGTAGTGCTGTGCACGGCATAAACCCCGACCGCAGAGATGGCAGCAATGGCTGGCACCAGGAACCACAGCGGCACGGTCAGCATGCGGGTGAACAGGCCGATCAGCGGGATGTTCATGATCAGCAACATCACGTTGGCGATCAGCAATGCGGCGATCAGCCCCCAGACGATGTCCGGTTGCTCGGTGAACATCGCTGGACCCGGGGTGATGTTATACAGCGTCAATGCCCCCATCATCACCGCCGTGGTGCCAGAACCCGGCACCCCCAGCGTCAGCATCGGGATAAACGAACCGCAGGCCGACGCGTTGTTGGCGGCTTCCGGCGCGGCTACGCCACGAATGTCCCCTTTACCAAAGGACTCGCTGTTGCCGCTGATCCTCTTCTCGGTCATATAGGTCAGCGCACTGGCAATGGTGGCCCCTGCGCCCGGCAGGATGCCGACGAAAAAGCCGATAAACGAGGAGCGCAGGGTAGGGCCAACGCATTCTGCCGCTTCTTTGCGATTGAACAGCAGACGGCCGGTTTTGCGGATCAGTTTCTGGCCGGAGCTGGTGCTTTCCAGCATCAGCAGGATCTCACTGACCGAGAATAGACCAATCACCACCACGATAAACTGAATACCGTCAGAAAGGTGCACGCTGTCGAAGGTGAAGCGGTAAACGCCGGTATTGGCATCCACCCCCACCGTCGCCAACCCCAGGCCGATCAGCGCCGCCAGCAGCGATTTCAGCGGGTTTTCGCTCATCATGCTGCCAAGGCAGGCGATGGCAAACACCATCAGTGCGAAGTATTCCGCCGGACCAAAGGCCAGCGACCAACGCGCCAGCATCGGAGCGAACAGAATGATCCCCATGATGGCAATCAGTGAACCGACAAAAGAGCTGACCGCCGAGATCGACAGCGCCACACCGGCACGCCCTTGCTGTGCCATCGGGTAGCCATCCAAGGCGGTCATGATCGCGGCGGCATCGCCCGGCACGTTGAGCAGAATCGACGAGATACGCCCGCCATACTCACAGCCGATATACACCGTAGCCAGCAGGATCAGCGCCGATTCTGCGGGCAACTTCAGCGCGAACGCCAGCGGTAGCAGGATCGCCACGCCGTTGATCGGCCCCAGACCGGGCAGCAAACCGACAATAGTGCCAACGAAGCAGCCGATCAGAGCGATAATCAGGTTCTGTGGCAGCAGCGCCACTTCGAACCCTTGCGACAAATACATCCAGGTTTCCATTATCGTCTCCGTTAGCTCAGCCAAGCGCCGAGCGGCAGCGTGACATCGAGTAAATAATCAAAGGCGAAGAACAGCGACACGCCCATCACTGCGCCAGAGATCAACGCGGCCATTACCGTGGCCTGGAACAGCAGGCCAATGCTGAAGGTCAGTAGCGCGGTTGCCAGCGGGAAACCGAGCCATTCAAATCCCCAGGCGTACAGCACCAGCGTCACGATCAGCACCAGCAAACGTTGCAGCACTTTTTTATTGGGCCATTCGATAATCTGTGGCCTGCGCACCAGCAGCAGCGCCGCACACAGAGCCATCAGGCCGAGGATAGCCAACGGAAAGGGGCGTGGCCCCAAGGGTTCATAGCTGTATTCGCTTTGAATGCCCCAGCCGATAAACAGGCCGCCGAGGCATAACAACAGCCAGATGCAGGCAAAAATACGGTCGCTCATAGGGTGCCTCGGGGTTTATTTGGCCAGACCGAACGTTTTTGCCTGTTCACGGTATTGGTTTACCTGATTCTTCACGTAGGCATCCAGCTCTTTGCCGGTCATGTTGAACTCAAACAGGCCGCGCAGATCGCGCTGTTTCTTGAACTCGTCGGTTGCCATGGTTTTCTTGAAGGTGTCGATCCACCACTGATACTCTTCTTCGCTGACTTTCGGGCCAACGTAGAAACCGCGGATGATCGGCCAGACCAGATTGAAACCCTGTTCTTTGGCGGTAGGCACGCTGGCCAACTCACCTGGCAGGCGCTCTTCGGCATACACCGCCAGCACGCGGATTTTGTCGCCCTGCAGGTGAGGCACCATTTCGCTCAGATCGCCAGAAACTGCCTGAATATGGTTGCCCAGCAGCGCAGTAATCGGCTCGCCGCCGCCTTCAAACGCCACGTAACGCATTTTGTGCGGATCGATGCCCACTTCGCGCGCCAGCAGCGCGGTTTTCATCCAGTCCTGGCTGCCGATGGAGGCCCCAGCACCAAACACTACGCTGTTCGGGTCTTTCTTGAAGGCATCCATCAGGTCTTTCAGCGTTTTATAAGGCGAGTCGGCGCGAACCGCGATCATGCCGTAGTCAGTGCCCACGGCGGCCAGCCACTTCACGTCATCCACGTTGTAGCGGCCAAATTTCCCTTGCGACAGGTTCAGCAGCGAACCACCAGAGAAGGCTACCACGGTGCCGAATTCCGCCGGGCGCTGGGCAACGATGGCGTTATAGGCCACCGCACCCACGCCGCCGGGCATGTAGGTGACACGCATCGGTTTGTCGATGGCTTTGGTTTCTTGCAACGAAACCTGGATCAGTTTGCAGGTGAGATCGAATCCGCCGCCGGGTTTGGCCGGGGCGATACATTCAGTGCGGCTCGGTGCTTCAATGGCGAATGCCTGGTTAGCGGCAAACAGCAGCGCAGTGGCGGTCAGTGTACGGGTAATTATTGTTTTCATTGCTTTTCCCATCAGTTTTGTTTTGGATTGTGAGAGTCCCCGCTGACACGGGGTTGCTGAATTGTTAAAACAATAACCTTTCATTTACCTTTCACCGGGCAGCAAAGTTTACAGGATGTGATATGCGTCTCTTGTTAGTAGAAGATCACCCCGAGTTATCTCATTGGCTGCAAAAGGCCCTGACTGGTTTGGGATTTGCGGTGGATGTTGCCGCCGACGGGCTGATCGCCGATCACCTGTTACTGCACGAAAGCTATGCGCTGGTGGTGCTGGATGTGGCGTTACCGCGGCTGAATGGTCTGGAACTGCTGGCACGGCTACGCAAGCGCGGGCAGGAACTGCCAGTGCTGTTGCTGACGGCGCGGGCCGACGTGGCCGATCGCGTTAAAGGGTTGAACCTGGGTGCCGATGACTACCTCACCAAGCCGTTTGAACTGAACGAGCTGGAAGCGCGCATCCGGGCGCTGCTGCGCCGCAGCGTTGGCGGTATGCAGCGGGCGCTGAAGTTCGGTGCGCTGACTTATCATGACGAAGGGTATTTCCTGCTGGGGGAAAAACCGTTAGCACTGACGCCGCGTGAGCTGGCGGTGTTGACCGCCTTGATGCATCGCCGTGGCCGTCCGGTCGCCAAGCAGCAACTGTTTGAGCAGATATTTACCCTGGCTGATGAAGCCAACCCGGAAAGTATTGAGCTGTATGTGCACCGGGTACGCAAAAAACTGCAAGGCAGTAACGTGATGATTGTGACGTTGCGCGGCTTGGGCTACAGCCTGGAGCTATGCGATGAAGTGGTTTAAAGCGCCACGTTCGCTGTTTAACCAGTTGCTGCTGTTCTTTGGCTTGCCGTTGCTGGCGTTGGGGGGCATCTCAATCTACACCCACTATTTCAGTGCGATGAACGCCGCAACGCTGGCTTACGATCGCACGCTGCTGGCTTCGGCGCGCACGGTGGCGGAACGGCTGGTAGTACGCAATCAGCGGCTGGAAGTGGATGTGCCTTACGTGGTGCTCGACAGTTTTGAACGCAACATGAACGATCAACTTTACTATCAGGTGATCTCACCGGAAGGGCAGAGCATCTCGGGTTATCACGATTTGCCCAAGATGCCCGATTATATTCCACGCTCCAATCTTTACCCGGCGTTAGTGCATTTTTACGACGGTGACTACCGTGGCCGACCGATCCGCGTTGCGGCGCTGTTCCAACCGGTGAATGAATCCGGCGTGGTGGGGATGGCGACCATAATAGTGGCAGAAACGCTGGAGTCCCGGCGCTATCTGGCGCGGCAGATGCTGCTGGCGGCGTTGCTGAGCCAGGGAACGGTGGTGGTACTGACCCTGATCCTGGCTTATGTGCTGCTGAAAAAGGTGCTGAAGCCGATGCGCAAGCTCTCCGGCATTATGCTGCGGCGCGATCCGGGGGAGTTAACCCCTTTGCCAATGGTGCTGCCGTGGTCCGAAATGCAGCCGTTGCTGCTGGCGTTCAACCGCTATATTGAGCGGCTGCGGGTGATGGTGGCGCGTCAGGAGCGCTTTAGCGCCGATGCCTCTCACCAGCTCAGAACGCCACTGGCGGTGCTGAAAACTCAGGTGGGGGTGGCACTGGCCAGCAATCGGCCCGAACAGTGGCGGGAAAGCCTGGAGGGGATGAGCACCACCTTGGACAGTACCGTGGCGTTGACCGATCGTTTACTGCATCTTTCACGCCTGAAGGCGCATGAGCGCGATGCCGATCGCCAGTTGCGGCCGGTCGATCTGGCGCAGGTATTGCGTGATGCCTGTTTCTCACGTTTGCCGCAGGCGCGCAGCAAGCGCATCGATCTGGGCTATGAAGGCGCTGAACAGTGCTGGATCGCCGGAGAGGCCTTGTTGCTCACTGAGCTTTGCGCCAACCTGCTCGACAACGCGCTGAAATACACCCCGCCTCAGGGTATCGTGACCGCGCGTTTTCTGCTTGAGGGAAAACAGGGCGTGCTGGAGGTTGAAGACAGCGGGCCGGGCATTGCAGCGGAACAGACGCAAGCGGCGTTGCAGCCGTTCCATCGGTTGGATAGCGTTGGCACCCAGCCGGGGGCGGGATTGGGGCTGGCGTTGGTGAAAGACATCACTCACTACCACCGCACCCGCCCAGAGCTGCTGACCTCCCCTCTGTTAGGTGGCCTGCTGGTGCGGGTGCGTTTTGAGTTGTTACCTTGATGTTTGGCCCGTGAGTCACTGGCTGCCAGTGGCTTGTGCTTTCTTTTGCCCCAGCGGAGTGCGCAAGCGCTGTGACAGGATCACGCCCAGCAGGGTAATGCCACCGCCAATCAGGTGATAGCTCTGCAAATGTTCTTGCAGGAACAGCACGGCGATAATGGCGGTGAATACCGGTGCCAGATTCATAAAGATCGAGGCGGTATTGGCCCCCAGGCGCATCACGCCCTGGATCCACAGGAACGGCGCAAGGATAGATGCCGGAATACCGGCAAACAGCACCAGCGGGATGTTCTGGCTGTTAAGCTGTACATCCGGCGTCAGCAGGAAGTTAGGCAGCAACAGCAGCACGCCGAACAGGATCTGCACGTACAAGGATTGCCAGTTTGGCAAGGCGATCGCCCAACGTTTGGTGAGCACGCCGTACAGCGCGTAAGACGCCGAAGCGGCAAACATCATCAGTTCGCCCGGCCCGATGCCATGCTCCAGCAACCGCCCCGGTTGACCGGCGCTCACCAGCCACACCAGACCACCCAGCGACAAAATAGTGCCCAGCGCGATGCCGACGGTGGGCGCCACGCGCAGCACGACAATGCTGATTAACACGGTCAATAACGGGATCAGCGAGTTAAGAATGCCCATAAACAGCGCGCTGACGCTGTGCGCGGCGTAATACGCCAGGCTTTGGTACAGCACCATCCCCAATAGGCCGAGGATCAGCAGTTTCCACCAGTTGGCGCGCACCGCTGGCCAGTTGCGGATTACGCCCGGTAGTGCAAAAGGCGTCAGAACGATTAACGCCAGCAGCCAGCGGTAGAAGGAGATTGCCGCCGGATCGATGGCGGTTGCGGAAACTTTGCTGACGACGGCATTAATCGACCAAATCAGGACGGCCAGCAAGGGGAAAAGCATGTTCATGATAATTATTCTCAACAACGGATTACCTGCTGGCTAGTCTACCGGTGTCCGGTTTATTATATATAGTGATAATCAGACACTCTTTCGCGAAATCAAGACAACTTCACTATGGCTGAAACCCGCAATTATCCCACCGCACAGGTTACCGCACCGCACACCTTGTTCTTTCACTGCGAAGAGACCAATGCGGATACCGAATATTTGCCACATAGCCATGATTGGGGGCAGTTGATTTGCGTAAAAACCGGCGTGATCGCCTTGAACATCGCCGGGCAGCGTTTTCTGGCACCGCCGGAGTTTGCGGTCTGGCTGCCGATCGGCATGGAGCATTCCAGCTATAATCGTAAGCCCGCGCTGTTTCGTACCATCAATATCGCTAAATCGCTGTGCGTTGGTTTGCCGGAACAGGCCTGTTTGATCAACGTGTCGCCGGTGTTCAGTGCGATTGTCGAAAATTGCCTGGCGCGGCGGATGTTGGAACCGCAGACCGAAGAGGATTTGCGTCTGTGCCGGGTGTTGATCGACCAACTGCGTATTTCGCCGATCCAGCAAACCTATCTGCCAACCTCACAGGACAAATTCCTGGCTCCGGTGCTGCAAGCGCTGGAACGTTGCCCATCGGACAACACCTCGCTGGCGGTATGGGCCGGGCGGGTGTATACCACTGAAAGAACCCTATCGCGTCGCTGCCAGCAGGAGCTCGGAATGTCGTTCAGCGAATGGCGCCAGCGCTTGCGCTTTTTGCACGCACTTTCGCTGCTCGAACAAGGGAAAACCGTGCAGGAGGTGGCGCTGGATGTCGGCTACAGCTCAGCTTCCGCGTTTATCGTGATGTTCCAGCAGGTTGCCGGTACCACTCCAGAGCGTTTTCGCCGCGCTTAACAACGTTTGGGTTTCTGCGCCATTCGGTGGCACACTATTTTGCAGCTTGAGCGCCAATCCCGTCGGAGAATAACGTGAAGATTTTAGTTGATGAAAATATGCCCTATGCGGTGGAACTGTTTGGCCGCTTAGGTGAAGCACTGGCGGTGCCCGGCCGCCCAATTCCGCGTGATGCGCTGGCCGATGCTGACGCGCTGATGGTGCGCTCGGTGACCAAGGTGAACCAGGAACTGCTGGCGGGCACCGGTATCGGCTTTGTCGGTACCGCGACCGCAGGCACTGACCACGTTGATGAAGCGTGGCTGCAACAGGCAGGTATCGGTTTCTCGGCGGCACCCGGTTGTAACGCTATTGCGGTGGTTGAATATGTCTTTTCTGCCTTGATGCTGCTGGCCGAGCGTGATGGTTTCCACCTGCGCGATAAAACCGTCGGTATTGTCGGCGTGGGTAATGTGGGTTCCCGTTTGGATGCCCGGCTGAAAGCGATGGGGGTGCGTACTCTGCTGTGCGATCCGCCGCGTGCCGATCGCGGCGATGCGGGTGAGTTCTGGCCATTGGAAAAGCTGGTGGCTGAAGCGGATGTGTTGACTTTCCATACTCCACTGAACAAATCCGGCTCGTATAAGTCGCTGCACTTGGCTAACGCGGATCTGCTCGACGCCTTGCCGGATGACCGTATTCTGATCAATGCCTGTCGTGGGGCGGTGGTGCATAACGCCGCCTTGCTCAAGGTGCTGGAACAGGGCAAACGGCTCAGCACGGTACTGGACGTGTGGGAACCGGAGCCGGAGCTTTCCCTGCCGCTGCTAGACTGGGTGGATATTGGCACCGCCCATATCGCTGGTTATACGCTGGAGGGCAAAGCGCGCGGTACCACCCAAGTATTTGAAGCCTTCGCTCAACACCTGGGGCAACCGCAGCAGATCGCGCTCGCTTCGCTGCTGCCGGTGCCGGAATTCAGCGAAGTCCGCCTCAACGGGCCGCTGGATGAAGGCAAGTTAAAACGATTGATGCACTTGGTGTATGATGTGCGCCGCGATGATGCGCCGCTGCGGAAAGTGGCTGGGCTGCCGGGTGAGTTTGATCGCCTGCGTAAACATTATCAGGAACGCCGCGAGTGGTCCTCCCTGAGGGTGCTGTGTGATGATAGCGCCAGCGCGGAACTGCTGCATAAGCTGGGCTTTGACGTGCAATAATGCATAGTTATGCAGTAAAGGTGTAAGGGATCGCCCCCTCTCCCTGTGGGAGAGGGCCGGGGTGAGGGGCTGTCGTCTAGTGAGTGCCCCCTAATCCTTTCCCCAAAGGAGAGGGGGAAAGATTAGCTTTAAACCAACTTTTTTATACTCGGGCGGTGGTTTTACCGCCCGCTTGCAAATGAAATACTCTGGAGATAACCCAATGTCTGACGGCTGGAATATCGCTCTGCTTGGCGCGACGGGCGCAGTAGGTGAAGCGTTGCTGGAATTGTTACAGGAACGCCAGTTCCCGGTGGGTGAGCTCTATCCTTTAGCCAGTGAACGCAGCGCCGGTGCGACGGTGCGTTTTAACGGCAAATCTCTGCTGGTGCAAAACGCCGAGGAATTTGACTGGTCCCAGGCCCAGTTAGCATTTTTTGTCGCCGGGACGGAAGCGGCTGCCCGCTATGCGGACGAAGCGGGCAATATGGGCTGCCTGGTGATTGACACCAGCGGCCTGTTTGCTCTGGAACCGGATGTGCCACTGGTGGTGCCCGGCGTTAACCCGCAGGTGCTGGCGGATTACCGCAACCGCAATATCGTGGCGGTGGCCGACAGCATGGTGAGCCAACTGCTGACGGCGATTAAACCATTAACTGAACAGGCCGGGCTTTCCCGTTTGCATGTCACCACGCTGATGTCGGCTTCGGCACGCGGCAAAGTGGCAGTGGACGATCTGGCAGGCCAAAGCGCACGTTTGCTGAACGGTATTCCTGCCGAACCGGGCGTGTTTGCCAAGCAACTGGCCTTCAATATTTTGCCTTTGATGGCCGATGAGCAGGGCAGCGTGCGTGAAGAGCGCCTGATCGTCGATCAGGTGCGCAAAGTGCTACAGGACGAAGGGTTGCCGATCTCGGTAAGCTGCGTCCAATCGCCGGTATTCTACGGCCATGCGCAGGTGGTGCACTTGGAAGCGTTGCGCCCGATCGCCGCAGAAGAAGCGCGCCACGAACTGGAGCAGGCCGAAGATATTCAACTGAGTGAAGAAGACGATTATCCGACTCAGGTGACGGAAGCCTCCGGCAGTGATGTGCTGTGCATCGGTTGCCTGCGCAATGATTATGGCATCCCTGAAATACTGCAGTTCTGGTCGGTGGCCGACAACGTGCGCTTTGGCGGCGCGCTGATGGCGATCGAAACCGCTGAACGTCTGTTGCAGGAGCAGATGTACTGATGTCTGAAGTGGAGTTGCCAACCCCGCCAATGCTGAAAATTGCGTTGGGGATTGAGTATGACGGCAGCCGTTATTATGGCTGGCAACGTCAGCAGGAAGTCACCAGCGTTCAGGCTTGCCTGGAAAAGGCGCTGAGCAAGGTCGCGGATGCGCCGATCGGCGTATTCTGCGCCGGGCGAACCGACGCTGGGGTGCATGCCACCGGCCAGGTGGTGCATTTTGAGACCGCTGCGCGCCGCAAGGATGCCGCCTGGACGATGGGGGTTAACAGCCACCTGCCGCCGGATATTGCAGTGCGTTGGGTAAAGGAAGTCAGCAGTGATTTCCATGCGCGTTTCAGCGCCACCGCTCGCCGTTATCGTTACATCATCTTTAATCACCGTTATCGCCCGGCGGTATTGCAGCAGGGGGTGACGCATTTTTATCACCCGCTGGATGCCGATCGTATGCATCGTGCGGCGCAGGCGCTGTTAGGGGAGAACGATTTCACTTCTTTCCGCGCCGTGCAGTGCCAGTCGCGTACTCCGTGGCGCAACGTAAAGCAGGTTAAAGTGACGCGCTACGGCGAATATCTGGTGGTAGATATCAAAGCCAATGCGTTTGTGCATCATATGGTGCGCAATATCGTCGGCAGCCTGATGGAAATTGGCTGCGGCAATCAGGATGAAAACTGGATGGCTGAACTGCTGGCGTTGAAGGACCGCAATCTGGCGGCCGCAACGGCGCGGGCAGAGGGGTTGTATCTGGTCGCTGTCGATTATCCTGAGCAGTTTGCTTTACCCCGGCCACCGATGGGGCCGCTGTTTTTAGCTGACGATTAAGCCGCCTGATGGCAGATTAATGCGTTGTTCACTGGTGCAAGCGCCGAGTGGGAGAGACATTCGGTTAGACGAGAGAGTTTATGGACATCATTAAGTTTATCATTGATTTCATTCTGCATATTGACGTGCACCTGGCGGAACTGGTGGCGCAATATGGCATGTGGGTTTACGCCATTCTGTTCCTGATCCTGTTTTGTGAAACCGGGCTGGTGGTGACGCCGTTCCTGCCGGGTGATTCCCTGTTGTTTGTCGCCGGTGCGCTGGCAGCGCTGCCGTCTAACGATCTCAACGTACACACCATGGTTGTTTTGATGGTGATCGCCGCGGTGATCGGTGATGCGGTCAACTATACGATTGGCCGGTTGTTTGGTGAGAAGTTGTTCAGCAACCCGGATTCAAAGATTTTCCGCCGTAGCTATCTGGATAAAACCCATCAGTTTTATGAGAAGCATGGGGGTAAAACCATTATTCTGGCGCGATTTGTGCCGATCGTGCGGACATTTGCGCCGTTCGTCGCCGGGATGGGGCATATGTCCTATCGTCACTTCGCTGCCTATAACGTGATTGGTGCGCTACTTTGGGTGCTGCTGTTCACTTATGCTGGTTACCTTTTTGGCGACTTGCCGATCGTGCAGGAAAACTTGAAATTGTTGATCGTTGGGATCATCTTTGTTTCAATTCTGCCGGGCATTATTGAGATTTGGCGCCACAAACGCGCGGCTGCCCGCCAGCAAAAACAGTAAAAACAGCGCTTAACCTATCGGTTCGACCAGTTTTTTATCCACAGGACCGGGCCGATATGGTTTAATGAGCGACATTTATGGTCTGTTCCTGCGAACAACCTTGAAATCAGTGCCTCGGCAGCGCGCAGGTCGTGCTTGGTTCGGGGGCTTTTTCATTAGGTCTGTTTTCGGGGGGATTGTTACAGCATGAACAGCGGACTGGCGTCTGCCAGGTTCAAACAGAAAGGTCATCGATGAGCTGGATTGAACGAATTCTTAACAAGAGCAATATTACACAAACCCGTAAGGTGAGCATTCCCGAAGGGGTTTGGACCAAATGCGACAGCTGTGGCCAGGTTCTCTATCGTGCCGAGCTGGAGCGTAATCTTGAAGTCTGCCCTAAGTGCGATCACCACATGCGTATGTCGGCGCGTATGCGTTTGCATACCCTGCTGGACGAAGGCAGTGAAGTGGAGCTGGGCAGCGAACTGGAGCCGAAAGACGTTCTGAAGTTCAAGGATTCCAAAAAGTATAAAGACCGCTTGGTTGCCGCGCAGAAAGCGACCGGCGAGAAAGACGCGCTGGTGGTGATGAAAGGCACGCTGTACGGCATGCCGATCGTTGCGGCCTCTTTCGAATTCGCCTTTATCGGTGGTTCGATGTCTTCCGTGGTCGGCGCGCGTTTTGTGCGTGCGGTTGAGCAGGCGCTGGAAGACAATTGCCCGCTGATCTGCTTCTCCGCCAGCGGTGGCGCACGTATGCAGGAAGCGTTGATGTCACTGATGCAGATGGCGAAAACCAGCGCGGCGTTGGCTAAATTGCAGGAGCGCGGTCTGCCGTACATCTCTGTACTGACCGATCCAACCATGGGCGGTGTTTCCGCTAGTCTGGCAATGCTGGGTGATATCAATATCGCCGAACCGAAAGCGCTGATTGGCTTTGCTGGCCCACGCGTGATCGAGCAGACCGTGCGTGAAAAACTGCCGCCGGGCTTCCAGCGCAGTGAGTTCCTGATCGAAAAGGGCGCGATTGATATGATCGTGCGCCGTCCGGTGATGCGTCAGACATTGGCAAGCATTCTTTCCAAGCTGACCAACCAACCGCAGCCGCAGTTTGATGATGCAGCCCCGGTTGCCGCACAAGAAAATCAGGCTGATGCCTGATCCGCAAAGGAGCGGCCGCACCGGTAACTGACCGGTGCGGTATTTCAATCGCTATGTTGTGGCTAAGCGCGGTTGAAAACGCAAAGCGTCGCCTTACGGGTATATGAAGCGATGGATTCCATGCAAAACCACTCAATTCCCCAAGCCACGTCGCCATTGAGCTCGTGGCTTTATTATCTGGAACGCTTGCACAGCCAGGCGATCGAACTCGGCCTGGAGCGTGTGCAGCGCGTTGCGGCACATCTTGATTTGCTCACTCCTGCTCCCACGGTCTTCACCGTTGCCGGTACCAACGGCAAAGGCACCACCTGCCGCACGCTGGAAGCCATTTTGCTGGCCGCCGGGTTGCGTGTTGGTGTCTACAGTTCGCCGCACCTGGTGCGTTACACCGAACGGGTACGCGTTCAGGGTGAGGAACTGAGCGAAGCGGAGCACAGCCGTTCATTGGCGGCCATCGAAGCCGGGCGCGGTGAAACTTCCCTGACGTACTTCGAATTCGGCACGCTGTCGGCGTTGCAACTGTTCAAACAGGCTAAGCTTGACGTGGTGATCCTGGAAGTCGGATTGGGCGGGCGTTTGGATGCGACCAATATCGTCAACCCGAGCGTGGCGGTAGTGACCAGTATCGCTTTGGATCACACCGACTGGCTGGGTAGCGATCGCGAAAGCATTGGCCGCGAAAAAGCCGGGATTTTCCGCAGCGGCAAACCGGCGATCGTCGGCGAACCGGATATGCCACACAGCATTCAGCAGGTGGCCGAAAATTTGGGCGCCGCATTGTATCGCCGTGGCGATGCCTGGAACTTCAGCGAGCAGGGTGAACGTTGGCAATGGGAAGGGGGTGGCACCCGGTTGACCAACTTGCCAATGCCGAACGTGCCGCTGGCGAATGCGGCCACCGCCTTGGCGGCGTTGCACTATGCTGCACTCGAGATTGATGAGAAAGCCATTTTTACCGGGTTGCAGCAGGCAGCATTGCCGGGGCGTTTCCAGATTGTGCAGCGGGATCCGCTGCTGATCCTGGATGTTGCGCATAATCCGCATGCGGCGGGCTATCTGGCCGGGCAACTGGCAAAATTGCCACGTAATGGCGGCAAGGTGCGGGCCGTGGTGGGTATGCTGTCGGATAAAGACATCGCCGGTACGCTGGCTTGCCTGAGCGAACAGGTGGATGCCTGGTACTGCGCCCCGTTGGAAGGCCCACGCGGTGCCAGCGTTGAGCTGCTGGCGCAGTATTTAACGGAGCCGCAGCAGTTTGCCGACGTCCCAACGGCCTGGCGTCAGGCGATGCAGGATGCAGATATTCAAGACATTGTGATCGTCTGTGGATCGTTCCACACCGTTGCCCATGTGATGGCGGCGCTAGACGAGAGGCGGGGAGTGTGAGTGGCAAGTAAATTTCAGAACCGACTGGTTGGCACTGTGATTCTGGTTGCCCTGGGGGTCATTATCCTGCCGGGGTTGCTGGACGGAAAAAAGAGGCATTATGAGGATGAGTTTGCGGCCATTCCTCTGGTGCCGAAACCGGGTGATGCCCACGAAACTGACGTGATACCGCCGGTGAATCAGCCGTTGCCAGCCCAGCCGCCGGAAGGGGCGGGGGCGTTGGTCGAGCAGCAGGCCGCGACCGAAGCCGCAACCCGGCAGGCGGCGAATCAACGTGGGCAGCAGCAGGAACAGCAGCAGCCTGTGCTGGTGGCACCACCGCCGATCGAAACCAAACCGGTACAACAACCCAAGCCGATAGAAACCAAACCGCTGGAAGTGAAGCCAAAACCGGTAACACCGCCGAAGGTTGAGCCTAAGCCGGAAGTGAAGCCGGAGCCAAAACCCGAACCTAAGCCAGAACCAAAACCAGCGGCTGAAGAAAAAGCGCCGGTAGGGCAGGCTTATGTGGTGCAACTGGGGGCGCTGAAAAATGCCGCCAAGGTTAACGAGATCGTCGCGTCGCTGCGTTTGTCTGGCTACCGAGCCTACACCGTGCCTTCAACGCCGGTACAGGGGGAGATTACGCGGATTTTCGTCGGCCCGGATGCGTCGAAGCAGAAGCTGCAAGCGTCACTGCCTGCACTGAATGGTATCAGTGGCTTGAGCGGGCAGGTAAAGGCTTACAGCGCACGCTGAGTTGCTCCAGCTCACTCTTCTTCGGGGAGCGGGGGCTGGAGAAACATCAGTAAAACTGTGCTTTTCAGAGACGAAACAACCTATGTAGGCGCGGCGATTAAGAAATTTTTTATCGCCGTTTTTTATTTGTTACGTGGCGGGAAATCCCCTACGCAAACGTTTTCTTTTTCTGTTAGAATTCGCCGCGAATTGGTCATACCCGATAACATTCGAGCAGTATCAGGGCAGTTAATGCTGATGCAGCCTGAAGGATAAAGGGGATGCAAGGGGCGATTCATTATTGGAATGGTCATGGTCTGGATTGATTACGTCATTTTAGCGTTGATTGGATTTTCGGCTCTGGTGAGCCTGATCCGAGGGTTTGTGCGTGAAGCCTTGTCACTGGTGACATGGGGATGTGCGTTCTTTGTTGCCAGCCATTTCTACCCTTACCTTGCAGCCTATTTCACTCGTTTTGAAGATGAACTGGTACGGAACGGCATCGCGATAGCCATTTTGTTTATCGCGACGCTGATTGTAGGCGCTATCGTTAACTATGTGATTGGTTCACTGGTAGAAAAAACCGGATTATCGGGCACCGATCGGGTGTTGGGCGTGTGCTTCGGCGCACTGCGCGGCGTGCTGATCGTGGCGGCGATACTGTTTTTCCTGGATACCTTTACCACCCTGTCGCAAAGTGCGGACTGGAAACAGTCACAGCTTATCCCCCAGTTCAGCTATATCATCAGATGGTTTTTTGACTATCTGCAGAGCACGTCGAGTTTCTTACCGTCTCACTTACCGGGGCGGTAGCGGCTTAGAGGAAAAGACAACATGTGCGGTATTGTCGGTATCGCCGGTTTCATGCCGGTAAACCAGTCGATTTATGATGCGTTGATGGTGCTTCAGCACCGTGGGCAGGATGCCGCAGGCATCGTCACCATTGATTCCCATAATGGGTTCCGTCTGCGTAAGGCAAACGGCCTGGTGAAGGATGTGTTTGAAGCACGCCATATGCAGCGTTTGCAGGGCAATATGGGGATCGGCCATGTGCGTTACCCGACGGCAGGCAGCTCCAGTGCTTCAGAGGCGCAACCTTTTTATGTCAACTCGCCGTTTGGCCTGACTCTGGCTCACAACGGCAACCTGACCAACGCCCATGAACTGCGCCAAAAGCTGTTTGAAAGTGGCCGCCGTCATGTCAACACTACCTCCGATTCCGAGATCCTGCTGAACGTGCTGGCTACCGAGCTTGACCGTTTCCAACATTATCCGCTGGAGTCAGATAACATTTTCACCGCGGTGGCGGCGATGCATCAGCAACTGCGCGGTGCTTACGCCTGCGTGGCGATGATTATCGGCCACGGCCTGGTTGCGTTCCGCGATCCGAACGGTATCCGTCCGTTGGTGATCGGTAAGCGTGAACTGGGGGATGGCCGCTGTGAATACATGGTGGCATCTGAGAGCGTCGCGCTGGATACGCTGGGCTTTGAGTTCTTGCGTGACGTTGCGCCGGGTGAAGCGGTGTACATCACCGAAAAAGGCCAGTTGTTTACGCGCCAATGCGCTGAGAATCCAAAGAACAATCCATGCCTGTTCGAATACGTCTATTTTGCCCGTCCTGACTCCTTTATGGACAAAATTTCTGTCTATAGCGCCCGCGTGCGCATGGGGCAGAAGCTGGGCGAAAAGATTGCCCGCGAATGGGAAGATCTGGATATCGATGTGGTGATCCCGATCCCGGAAACCTCTTGCGATATCGCGCTGCAAATCGCGCGCATTCTTGATAAACCCTACCGCCAGGGCTTTGTGAAGAACCGCTACGTTGGCCGCACTTTTATCATGCCGGGCCAGCAGGCTCGCCGCCAGTCGGTGCGCCGTAAGCTGAATGCCAACCGTGCCGAGTTCCGTGACAAGAATGTGCTGTTGGTGGATGACTCCATCGTTCGTGGCACCACCTCTGAGCAGATTGTGGAAATGGCGCGCGATGCCGGGGCAAAACGCGTTTATCTGGCTTCTGCCGCGCCAGAAATCCGTTTCCCGAACGTTTATGGTATCGACATGCCGAGTGCTACCGAGCTGATCGCCCACGGGCGTGAAGTGGACGAAATCCGTCAGCTAATCGGTGCCGATGGCCTGATCTTCCAGGATCTGAACGATCTGATCGAAGCCGTGCGTGAAGAGAATCCGGATATTACCCAGTTTGAATGCTCGGTGTTCAATGGTATTTACGTGACCAAAGACGTTGACCAGAGCTATCTGGAATATCTTGAAACGCTGCGTAATGATGATGCCAAAGCATTACGCGGGCAGGCGGAAGCTGAAAATCTGGAAATGCATAACGAAGGCTAGGTTGCATTTGGGTTCTGCCAAAAGAGCTCCTCGCCAAAAAGGTGCACCGTGGCGTCCGTCGCGGTGCACACCTTTCTTCCCCCCGGCTTGCTTATCGATAAAGCTTGCTGCAAAGTCTGCGCTGATTCGACTATTCTAACCAGATATCCCCGCAGAGGCCCATTTCATGAAAAGACTCATTATCGGTATTTCCGGCGCCAGCGGCGCAATCTACGGCGTACGTTTGCTACAGGTATTACGTGGCGTCGAAGATGTGGAAACCCACTTAGTGATGAGTCATGCAGCGCGGCAGACATTAGCTCTGGAAACCTCGCTGAACCTGCGTGACGTGCAGGCATTGGCCGATGTGGTGCATGACGTGCGCGATATTGCCGCCACTATCTCCTCTGGTTCTTTCAAAACGCTGGGAATGGTAATTTTACCTTGCTCAATCAAAACCTTATCCGGTATTGTCAATAGCTATAGCGATGGTTTACTGACGCGAGCCGCCGATGTGGTGTTGAAAGAACGTCGGCCCTTGGTGCTGTGCGTGCGTGAAACACCGCTGCATCTTGGGCATTTGCGCCTGATGACGCAGGCGGCGGAGATGGGCGCGGTGATCATGCCGCCGGTGCCTGCTTTTTACCATCATCCGCAGAGCGTTGAGGATATTATCGATCAGACGGTTAACCGCGTGGTCGATCAGTTCGGTATCGAGCTGCCAGAAGATTTATTTACGCGTTGGCAGGGTGCGAATTAACAAATCAGCATCTAATTTAATACATTTGTGCAACCCAGCACTGATTTAGTGCGAAGTATGCACCATAATGATCCTGCTTCACCACGCTCACTGTTTCAGGGTTAGGGTTTATGCGGGTTACCCATGGCGCGGCCTGTGTTGGCCGATCAATTTTTGCGGTTATCGTCCCAGGAAACAGTTTTCAACAGGTCGGAGTCGTTCCCTCCGTCTTGTAACAACCAATGTGGCACGATTACTGCAAATTGATTTTGGTGGGACGCAGTCTAAAGCCTGTAGCGGCATCAAAAAATCAATTTGAGGGTAATTTATGAAAAAGCGGGTTTTGATTCTTCCTTTAGTCTTGGCTTTAAGCGCGATCGGCAGTGCATTTGCGGCTATACCGTCAACGCTGAAAGTGGGCACCGATCCAACCTATGCGCCGTTTGAGTCTAAAAACGCTCAAGGGGAGTTGGTAGGTTTTGATATCGATCTGGCTAAAGAGTTATGCAAACGTATAAATACCCAGTGTATCTTTGTGGAAAGCGACTTTGATGCGCTGATCCCTTCTCTCAAGGCGAAGAAAATTGACGCCATCATCTCTTCTTTATCCATTACCGAAAAACGCCAGCAGGAAATAGCCTTTACCGACAAACTGTTTGCAGCCAACTCCCGCCTGATCGCCCCGAAAGGTTCAACGCTGCTGCCGGATGTTGAATCCCTGAAAGGCAAGAGCGTCGGCGTGCTGCAAGGCACCACGCAGGAAGCTTACGCCAATGCCCTATGGCAGCCAAAAGGGGTCACGGTAGTGCCTTACCAGAACCAGGATCTGGTGTATGCCGATCTGGCCTCTGGGCGTATTGATGCGGCATTCCAGGATGAAGTGGCGGGTAGCGATGGTTTCCTGAAACAACCTCCGGGCAAGAATTACGCGTTTGCCGGTGAATCGGTAAAAGACGATAAGTTCTTCGGCGTGGGTACCGGTATGGGGTTACGCAAGGATGAAACCGAGCTGAAAGCTGCGCTGGATAAAGCGCTGGCTGAAATGCGCAAAGACGGTACTTACGATAAGTTCGCGAAAAAATACTTCGATTTTGACGTTTACGGCGGTTAATTCCCGTCCCGTATCATGCTGGCTGCGGGTCCGGCTTGCCGGGCCCGTTCAAGCCTCATGCAGTGTTCGGGATCAAATAACGACAGGATGAAGTAGATGCTGCAAGGCTATTCCCAATTGATATTCGAGGGCGCTCTGGTGACGCTGGAGTTGGCCCTCAGTTCTGTTTTGCTGGCGGTGGTGATTGGTTTGATCGGCGCCGGTGGTAAACTTTCACAAAATCGTATTATTTCAACGATATTCGGCGCTTATACCACCCTGATCCGCGGTGTACCGGATCTGGTGCTGATGCTGCTGATCTTCTACGGCCTGCAGATTGCTCTGAACAGCCTCACTGAATTAGTCGGTTTCTCGCAGATTGATATCGATCCGTTGAGCGCGGGGATTATCACCCTGGGCTTTATCTATGGTGCCTATTTTACTGAAACCTTCCGTGGTGCCTATATGGCAGTGCCTCGCGGCCAGGTTGAGGCGGCAACGGCTTTTGGTTTATCTAGCAGCCAGATTTTCCGCCGTATCCTGTTCCCGGCGATGATGCGTTTCGCGTTACCCGGCATTGGCAATAACTGGCAGGTTATCCTGAAAGCCACGGCGTTGGTGTCGATTCTTGGCCTTAACGATCTGGTAAAAGCAACCCAGTTGGCGGGTAAAGGCACCTATCAGCCTTTCTTCTATGCCTTGGTTGCCGGGATGGTATATCTGGTTTTCACTACCGTTTCCAACGGCGTGTTGCTGTGGCTTGAACGGCGTTATTCATTGGGCGTCAAAAGGGCCGAATTATGATCGATATTTTGCATCAGTATTGGCAGTCGCTGTTGTGGAGTGACGGCTATCGCTTTACCGGGGTTGCGGTCACATTATGGCTGCTGATTTCATCGGTGGTGATGGGTGGATTGCTGGCGATCCCGATGGCGGTGGCGCGGGTTTCTTCCCTTCCCTGGCTGCGCCTTCCGGTGTGGTTTTATACCTATATTTTCCGTGGCACCCCGCTGTATGTGCAGTTGCTGGTGTTTTACTCCGGTATGTACAGCCTGGAAATTGTGCGCGGCACCGAATTCCTGAATGCGTTTTTCCGCAGCGGGTTGAATTGCACCATTTTGGCGTTGACGCTCAATACCTGCGCGTATACCACCGAGATCTTCGCCGGAGCCATTCGTTCTGTGCCGCATGGGGAAATCGAAGCGGCCAATGCCTATGGTTTTTCGCGTTTTAAAATGTATCGCTGCATTATTTTGCCTTCGGCGCTGCGCACCGCATTACCGGCGTACAGCAACGAAGTCATTCTGATGCTGCATTCGACGGCGCTGGCCTTTACCGCCACCGTACCGGACCTGCTGAAGATTGCCCGTGATATTAATGCGGCAACTTATCAGCCGTTCTATGCGTTCGGCATTGCAGCGGTGTTGTATCTGATTATCTCCTATACGTTGATCAGCCTGTTCCGTAAGGCAGAGAAACGTTGGATGGCACACGTAACTCATCGATGAATGACGGGAATAACACCATGTCTGAAAATAAATTAGCCGTCACCGAACTGCACAAGCGTTATGGCGACCATGAAGTGCTGAAAGGAGTTTCCCTGGCAGCCAATGCGGGCGACGTGATCAGCATTATCGGTTCTTCCGGCTCGGGTAAAAGCACCTTCCTGCGCTGTATTAACTTCCTCGAGAAACCGAGTGAAGGTTCGATCAGCCTGAATAATGAAGATATCCGCATGGTGCGCGACAAAGACGGCCAGTTGAAGGTGTTCGATAAGAAACAACTGCAATTGTTGCGTACCCGCCTGACCATGGTCTTCCAGCATTTCAACCTGTGGAGCCACATGACGGTGCTGGAAAACGTGATGGAAGCGCCGGTGCAGGTCTTGGGTTTGAGCAAGGCAGAGGCGCGCGAGCGTGCGGTGCGTTATCTGGATAAGGTCGGTATTGACGAGCGTGCGCGGGGTAAATATCCGGTGCACCTTTCCGGTGGTCAGCAGCAGCGTGTATCGATTGCGCGCGCATTGGCGATGGAGCCGGAAGTGTTGCTGTTTGACGAACCGACCTCAGCGCTGGATCCGGAATTGGTGGGCGAAGTACTGCGTATCATGCAAAAACTGGCAGAAGAGGGCAAAACCATGGTGGTGGTAACGCATGAGATGGAGTTTGCGCGCCACGTATCGAACCATGTGATTTTTCTGCATCAGGGATTAATCGAAGAACAGGGGCCACCGGCCGAGGTTTTCGGTAACCCGAAAAGCCCGCGTTTGCAGCAATTCCTCTCGGGTGCCCTTAAGTAAGGGCACCGCATATTACTCTAGGCCTGCTGGTTGATCACATCATCCAGCGCCTGTTCCAGCTCAAAGAAGCGGAAGCTGAAACCCGCTTCTTCCAACCTTCTGGGCACCGCGCGTTGGCCGCCCAGCACCAGCACCGCCGCTTCTCCCATTAGCAGCCGCATAGCGAACGCCGGTGCGCGTAAAAACGCCGGGCGATCCAACACTTTGGCCAAGGTTGCGGTGAACTGTTCATTATGTACCGGATAAGGCGCAACCATATTGAACGGGCCGCGCAGGTTGCTGTGATTCAGCAGGTAAATGATGCCGTTGACCATATCGTCGATATGGATCCAGGGCAGATATTGGCGGCCATTACCGATCGGCCCGCCAAGGCCCATGCGGAAAGGCGGTAGCATTTTGGCCAGCGCGCCACCCTTGGGAGCCAGCACCACACCGGTACGCAGCAGGCAGACACGGGTCGTGCTGCTTTGCGCCCGCAACGCCAGTGCTTCCCAACGCTGGCAGAGTTGATGGGTAAACTCATCGTGCGGAGTTTCATCTTCGGTCACCACCGCCTGGCCCTGATCGCCGTAATAGCCGACGGCAGATCCTGATATCAGCACCGCAGGCGGTGTGGTGCTGGCATTGATCAGCGCCGCCAGCCGTTCGGTCAATTCCCAGCGGCTACGGCACAGGAGATCTTTCTGGGCTTTGCTCCAACGTTTGTCAGCAATGGGTTCACCCGCCAGATTGATGACGGCATCAAAGCCGTCCAGAGAGTGTCGATCGCTGAGTGAGGGCCAATAGCTGACCTGCTCGCCAAACTTGGCGTGCGCACGTTTTACATCACGTGACAGCACGGTAACCTCATGTGAAAGGTGCAGCAGTTGTCGAGTCAGGCTGCTGCCAATCAGCCCTGTCGCGCCGGTAATCAGGATACGCATGGTCGGCCTCCCTGAGCGGTATAAGTATTATGCTATGTCGCTACGATAGCTCATGGTCATAGAAACCGAATCGGCGTAACGCAGAGCCAGCAATTTATCTATCTCTACTTCAGCATAGGTTACCCAGGGATGTTGTTTCACGATATCGAGCACATCCTGAGTCAATTTTTCCAGCAAAGCGAAGCGGTTACCTTCAATGTGATGAATGATCGCCTTGGTAATGGTGCGGTAGTTCAGCGCATCGTCAATGTCTTCGCTGTTACGTGCTTTATCCGCCGGGTAATGGATCGTCACGTTGATCAGGATATCCTGACGGTTATTGATTTCTTCTTCCTTGATACCGATGAAAGTACGTAACCGCAGGTTTTTAATACGGATAATGGCATCGGGTTGGCGAGATGGCATCAGAGATTCTCCAGAGGTCTGAATGTTTGCATCAAGAATACACGGAAACGAGAGAAATGATAACGCAGCCAAGCGGTTAAAGAGAGCCACAGGGAGGTGGCTCACAGTAAATCAGTTAAGCCTGGTCTGCCAGCTTGTAGGCTCGCTTGGTGGCTGGGCGGTTGCTGATCCGTTCGAACCAATTACGTACCGCCGGGTAATCAGCCAGATCGATGCGCTGACGGGGGTGAGAAACGACCCAGGGATAGGTGGCGATGTCGGCGATGCTGTAGTTGTCTCCACCCAGGTAAGGATGTTTTTGCAATTCGGCATCCAGCACGCCATACAGGCGCTTGGTTTCTTGTTGGTAACGCTCAATGGCGTAAGGTACCGGCTGTGGGGCGTAGTGGTTGAAGTGATGGTTTTGGCCGAGCATTGGCCCAAATCCGGCGACCTGCCAGAACAGCCACTGCAGCGTTGCTGCGCGATCTCGCAGCCCTTTACTCAGCAGTTTGCCGGTTTTTTCCGCCAGATAAAGCAGGATTTCACCTGATTCAAACAGGCTGATAGGAGCACCGCCATCAAGCGGTTGCTGATCGACGATGGCCGGGATTTTGTTGTTGGGAGAGATGGCCAGAAACGCCGGTTGGAACTGATCGCCAGCACTGATATTTACGCGGTGGATACGGTAGGGTAGGCCAACCTCCTCAAGGAACAGAGTAATTTTGTGACCATTAGGTGTCGGCGCGTAATACAGGTCAATCATAATTTATCCTACGACAAGGTGATCTGTAAGTTATTACACGTACATTACTGCGGTCTGCACTACAGGCAAAGATATATCAGATTTTCATCAAAGAATAGCGCTTAACAAGAGCAGGCTGTGGGCGATCTGAATTAGGCGGGAGCGGTATTTGTGGGCGTTAAGCAGAAATCCCCGGCACTTGCGTGCCAGGGATTGAGGGAAAGGCTTAGCTCAGGAAATCTGCGCGCTGCGGAGTAAAGGTATCCAGCAGCGTTCCGGCTTCCAGGCAGACGCAGCCGTGCACGACGTCAGGTTTCTTGTACAGGGTATCCCCGGCACTTACCTCTTTAGTGACACCGTCAATGGTGAAACTGAATCGGCCAGACAGCACGTAAGTCAGCTGCTCGTGCGGGTGGCTATGTAACGTACCGACGGCGTCTTTGCTGAAGTTGACTTCCACTGCCATCATGGTTCCGCCGTGAGCGAGAATACGCCGCGTGATGCCGTTCCCCAAGTCCTCAAGCGCGCATTCTTGTTTGTAGATGAACATGACTTTTCCTCAGTAATAAACCGTAATTAAGCAAACAGATTTTCAGGCAATTTGGCCAGATAGAGTGCGGGTTCGCCTTCAAAGTCTGAGGTGAACAGCACTTGGCGGTTGTCTGGCGTAAAGGAAGGATGCGGGTGAGTGACCTGACGATCGCCCTTCAACACGCGCCATGAACTGTTGTGCGCCGCTAGGCGTGCCTGGCGCTTATTCTTGGCATCAAACACGTAAAGCCAAGGATCGTTCTCGATGGTATAACCCGCGGAATCCTTGATATCTACCGGGGATGCAGAACCGTCACCCACCAGCAGGCTGCCGTCGTGGTTGCTCATCAGGTGAGAACAGGCTGGCATGCTCATTACAATTTCATTCACGCCGCTTTCTGGATCGAAACGGTAAATGTTGCGATCCTGCTGGCCTTTCATATAGGAAACGTACATCAGGGCAGAACCGTCTGGTACCCAGAATTCATGAGTGCAGCTTTCGCCTTCGGCGTGGGTTTTCACCTTGCGCATATTGGTGCCGTCTTCATTGATCAGCCACATACGAGCATCCACCAGATCGTGCGGGCCTTCATGGCAGAAAGCAACGCAGTTATCGTGGTAAGGGCGATAAATCGGGTGGCCCAGCCAGATGTTGTCCTGATAGATCACGCGTGAGTCGCCGCTATGGAGATCGACACGCAGCAGGCGGCAACGCGGATTCTTGGTGAAGAAGGTGTGGAAAATTTTCCAGTCGGTCAGCGGTTCCCAGTCGTTGCGATCGATTTCGATGCCCACCAGGCTGGTGCATTCGCTGTTGGCGACCCAGGTACCGTAACCCACCCACTCTTCAGGTACCTGATAAACCGTCTGCTCATGGCAGTTGCTGAGTTCAACCCGGCGCAGCTCGCGTTCATTTTTCACGTAGTAGAGGAAGCGATCGTCTGGCGATAAGAAACCCCCGAACGTATTGTCGCCTGTGCCTTCGGTCAGTTGAACTGCCTGCTGTTTTTCCAGATCCAACAGGTAATAGTTACGGTTACCGTCAAATTCCCCAGCGAACAACAGTTTGCGCCCGTCATTGGTGAAGCATTTTTGGTAGAAGTAATTCCGGTGGCACAGTACGTCTGGCGGCGTTAAGCGAGTGATTTGTGCGCCGGTACTCGCATCGGTTGAACGGTGAAAATTGAATTCGAGGATTGAACCTTTAGCCACGATGGCCTCCCTTAAACTGATTGATGAACCGCCGATACTGAACAGTTCCTTAATTAATAAAACAATGTTTCATAAATTTAGAAAAATGATATCAAAGTGACGCAGCAGGCCAACCCATACGGGTGATTTATGCGACCGGCATCGCATAAATTGCTTCTCTCATCGCAGTTTTACTCAAGATACCCGTTTTCGTCATGGTTTGCGGGTGCATAACCGTTGCATTCTGTGCCATCACTGCGGCACAAGCCCCGTTGCGGTTGGGAAAACCCACATTGCTCAAGGGCCTGGCTGTAGCCGGATACTGCCCATGCTTAAAAACGCCGCAGTTGATTGCCCTTACTTTTTTTCTGTGATTTCTATCACATCAATATCGCTCTCCGACCAGTATAAAACATCATTCCTAAAAAAATGAAATAATAGTTCATTTTTAGTAACGAAATGAGATGTCTAGATGAGAACAACGAGTATTAAGCCTTTGGGAGAGGGTCGGGCGGTCACGCTGGGGCACCAGTTGGCATATGGTGGTGGCAACCTGTTGGGCAGCGGTGCTCTGGCAATCAGCGGAGCTTGGTTACTGTATTTTTACACCACATTTTGTGGGCTGACGCTGTTGGAAGCGTCGTTTATCTTTTCTGTGGCCAGCGTTATTGATGCGATCAGTAACCCGGTGATGGGCTACCTGACCGATAACTTCGGCAATACCTGGCTCGGCAAGCGTTTTGGTCGGCGTCGTTTCTTTGTGTTGATTGGCGCACCGCTGATGATTTTCTACCCTCTGCTGTGGGTCGAAGGTTTCGGCTTCTGGTACTACCTCGCGACTTATGTGATTTTTGAACTGATTTACACTTCGGTGATGGTGCCTTATGAAACATTAGCCACCGAGATGACCGATGATTTTGCCGTGCGCTCCAAGCTGACCGGCTACAAAGCCATCTTCGGCAAAATGGCCAACTTCCTGGCCGCCTTTATTCCTGGGCAATTCATCCTGATCTACGGTAAAGAATCAGCGCAGCCCTTCCTCTATACCGGTATCACCTATGGTGTGATTCTGTTTATTGCCATTGGCGTGCTTTATCTGTTCTCTTGGGAGCGAAAAGATGAAGGGGTGGCGGTTGTGAAGCAGAAACAGTCGCTGCTGAATACGCTGATCTCTCTGGCCAGAGATATGCAATCCACTTTCTATTTGCGAGTGTTCCGCAAGCATTTGGGGATGTATCTGTTTGGCTTTGGTGCCGAGTGGCTGTTTGCTTCCGTCTTTACCTATTTCGTGATCTTCGTGCTGCAGTACGATCCGGCGATTCTGGCCGGGCTGAACAGCCTGAACGCCATGCTGCAATTGTTCTCCACGGCGCTGTTTATTGGTCTGTGCGTGAAAAAAGGCTTCAGCAAGCCGTACAGTTGGGCGCTAGGTATCGTTATTTTTGCCGTCTGCTGTTACTCGCTGCTGCGCTTCTTCAACCTGCCCGCGCATTATGCGACCGCTGCCATCATCGGGGTGACGGTGATCTTTGGCCTGGGGACCGGCGGGGTGTATTACATTCCCTGGACGGTATATACCTTCCTGGCCGATGTGGATGAAGTGTTTACCGGCCGCCGCCGCGAAGGGATCTACGCGGGTGCCATGACCTTTTCTGGCAAAATTGTTCGCTCAATCATCGTCTTCACCATGGGGGCGATCCTCAGTTACTACGGTTTCCAGTCGAAATCCCATACTCAACCGGAAACTGCCATCACGGCCATCTCCTGGGTGTTCTTTGCTGGCGTGATCATGCTGGCGCTGGTGGCCATCGTCTTTAGTGGGCAGATGACGCTGAATCGCCAAACCCATCGTGTGGTGCTGGATGAGGTTGCGCGCATCAAGGCCGGTGGAGAACTGGGCGATATTCAACCCGAAGTGCGCCTGGTGATCGAAAAGCTGGTGGGCCTGCCTTATGAGCAATGCTGGGGTAACAGCGAGATCTGCCAGAAGATGAATATTGTCCCTGAAGTGAAAGCCACCGTGCGTGAAGCCGTCTCACAGGCCTGATGTTCCCACGATTCATTGATGAAACCTTCCTGCATTTGCGCAGGAAGGGTAATAAAAGGAAAGGGAAATGAAGAACGTTCCTCTGTCGTTATGCCTTGCTCTGGTCAGCATCTGCAACAGCAGTGGTGCCGCGTCATTGCCCGTTCCTAATGAATTGGTATGGCAGGCGATTGCTTTTGGCCAGTCAACCGATGTCAACTTTGCTACCAACGTGTTGCCGGGCAAGGTGGGCACCAATCAGGTAACGTTGGTCAGTGGCCAGCCATTACCTGCCGGGCCATTGAACACGCCGTTTCACATTGAAAGCCGTGGCGGAAAGATTGGTAACAGCCACGATGGGTTAACGTTCTATTACACGCGTATTCCGGCCAGCGCCAATGTGCTGCTGGAAGCGGACATTACGGTCGATCAGTTTGGCCCGGAAACTGGTGCGCTACCTGCCGGGCAGGAAGGGGCGGGATTGTTGATCCGCGATATTCTTGGCAAACCCCGGTTGGAAAAAGTGCAGCCGGGATATGAGGAGTTTCCAGCCGCGGCCAACATGGTGATGAATGCCATCATGACGCAGGATAAGAAAGACCATCACCGGGTGAAGATGATGCTGATTTCGCGCAACGGCGTGATCAATTCCTGGGGGAACGCCGGTATTGAGATCAAACGCGCAGGTTACCAACCGGAGATCGATCTCAAGAAAACGCCTCGTTTCCGTTTACGCCTGGCCCGCACCGATGACGGTTTTGTCGCGGCCTATGCGCCAGAGGGCAGTGATAACTGGGCTAGCCAGACGATCGGAGATGCGCATCGTGTCAGCGTGCTGGAACCTGAAGGCTATTACGTCGGCTTTTTTGCTTCGCGCAACGCGCGTATCACCGTGAATCAGGCAAGTTTGACGCTGAGTCAGAGCAATCTGCCTGCGGCGGAGAAATTTGTCGCCAAAGCGCCAGCGACACAAATCGAAGTGGCCTCAGCAGCGATAGCTGCCACGGATGATTATGTTTTCCAACTGCGCAGCAACGAGCAAGGCACTCTGACCCTCAGCAAAGACGGCATCGTCGTGGCCAGTGAGCGTAGGGTAAAGCCGGGTGAAATGCTGGCGCTGAATATCCCGTTGGTCAAACCGGAAACCCGGCTGGATTACCGCTTCACCACGCAAAACGACAGCACCCTCGATAACCATCTGGTAGTGCGCAAAGTTGGCTATGCCGATGCCAGTAACCTGTATGTTTCTGCGCAGGGTAAGGCTGGCAACGATGGCAGCCAGCAACATCCGCTCGATCTCATCACGGCCGCGCAAGCGCTGGCTCCCGGTGGCGTGCTGTGGTTGGCAGAGGGCGATTACCCGCACAGCGTCTTGCCCGCTTCCGCCAGCGGAACCGCTACGCAGTTGAAAAAGCTGCGGCCATTGGGGCGTAATGTGGTGCTACATGGGTTGAATCTGGATGCCAGTTATTGGGACATCCAGGGAATAACGGTGACCGAGAAGAGTTTCAGAATTGCCGGTAGCCATAACCGTATCGATCGGGTGGTGGCACACCATGCCGATGATACCGGCATCATTGTCTCTTCTCCGGCTGATACCGATCGGCCGCTGTGGGCCAGCCATAATCTGATTTCCAATGCGGAATCCTATGGCAACAAAGATCCCGGTTTGATCAATGCCGATGGTTTTGCCGTCAAAATGCGCGTGGGCGAGGGTAACCGACTGGTAGCTTGTTTCTCGCACGATAACGTGGATGACGGTTTCGACCTGTTCAACAAGATTGAGGATGGCCCGAACGGGCGGGTGATTATTGAAAACAGCATCGCGCTGCGCAACGTCAACAATGGCTTCAAGCTGGGCGGCGAAGGGTTACCGGTCGCTCATCAGGTTTCGGGCAGTATTGCTATAGAAAACGGCATGGATGGATTTACCGACAACTTTAATCCTGGGGCTCTGCGGCTTACCAGTAATACTGCCATTGATAATCAACGGTTTAATTATATTTTTCGCCCTGGCCCCTATACCACCAAGGAAAAACAGGGCGTGTTCAGCGGCAATGTTTCCCTGCGTACTAAACCGGCGGAATATGCTGACGCCGTTGTGGGCCAGATAGCCGGGAACAACGCCTTTATCTTGGCAGAGAACAAATAGGGTTCTTTAGAGCCCGGTGGGTTTATGACCGGCGTTTCTGTGGCTCCGTTGCTCAGACAGGAGCCACAATCTTCACTGCTATTATGTCGATCGCCATCAAATAAATGAAAAATACCTTTCACAAAAATCAAAACATCGTTTCAATTTAATTGATTGCCATAGGGATAAGCGCTAGACTTGCCGCATCATGATGACAGGGACGGGCAATAGCGCCCGCTCTGTGCGGCAGCAAGCTGCGAATACTGGCGGGATTGCACTGTTATCCCCACTTTTTGATAAGGGCCGATGATGCCCTGAGTACTAAGGAAAAGAGCATGATTCTCGATAATTTCTCGTTGCAGGGTAAAGTGGCTGTCGTGACCGGTTGTGATACCGGTCTGGGTCAAGGCATGGCTCTTGGGCTGGCGCAGGCGGGTTGTGATATCGTCGGCATCAACGTGGTTGAGCCAACGGAGACCATCGCGAAAGTTGCAGAACTTGGGCGTCGTTTTCTGAGCCTGAAAGCTGACCTGAGCAACCTGGACGTGCTGCCTTCCCTGGTTGAACGTGCCGTGGCTGAATTTGGCCATATCGATATTCTGGTGAACAACGCAGGTATCATCCGCCGTCAGGACGCGCTGGAGTTCAGCGAAAAAGACTGGGACGATGTGATGAACCTGAACATTAAAACGGTCTTCTTTATGTCTCAGGCCGTAGCGCGTCAATTCATTGCTCAGGGTAAGGGCGGCAAGATCATCAATATCGCTTCCATGCTGTCTTACCAAGGTGGTATTCGTGTGCCTTCTTATACGGCGTCGAAGAGCGCGGTAATGGGTGTGACTCGTCTGTTGGCTAACGAATGGGCCAGCCATGGCATCAACGTGAACGCCCTGGCACCGGGTTATATGGCAACTAACAACACCCGCCAACTGCGCGACGATCAGGCTCGCAGCGAAGCGATCCTTGAGCGTATTCCTGCCGGGCGTTGGGGCCTGCCAGAAGATCTGATGGGGCCGGCGGTATTCCTGGCTTCACCAGCTTCAGATTACATTAACGGCTTTACCCTGGCGGTAGACGGCGGCTGGTTGGCGCGCTAAGTCTGAAAGATAACGCATTGATTTTATTTGCAGAGAGGAAACGATGAATATTGCACTGATGATGGAAAACAGCCAGGCGGGTAAAAATGCGCTGGTTCTCGAACAACTGCAGGCCGTAGCGGCTGACAATCATGATGCGGTGTTCAACGTCGGCATGAGTGACGAGAAAGATCACCATCTGACCTATATCCACCTAGGGATCATGGCCAGCATCCTGCTGAACGCAGAAGCGGTCGACTTCGTGGTTACCGGTTGCGGCACTGGCCAGGGCGCAATGATGTCACTGAACGCCCACCCAGGTGTGGTTTGCGGTTACTGCATCGAGCCTGCGGACGCCTTCCTGTTCGCCCAAGTCAACAACGGTAACGCGCTTGCTCTGCCATTCGCCAAAGGTTTTGGCTGGGGTGCAGAACTGAACATTCGTTACATCTTTGAGAAAGCATTTACCGGCCGTAGAGGTGAAGGCTACCCCGTCGATCGTAAGGAACCTCAGGTACGTAACGCCGGTATTCTGAACCAGGTTAAGCGTGCAGTGAGCAAAGATAACTATCTTGATACGCTGCGTGCTATCGACCCGGAATTGGTGAAAACCGCCGTCAGCGGCGCACGTTTCCAGGAATGCCTGTTCTCACATGGCAAGAAAGCCGAAATCGTGGCATTCGTAAAAGATATTATTAACCGCGCTTGATTTTCATTCAGGTGGTCGCTCGTCGGCCACCTGCTTCATCGGTTACCGTTACTGCGTTAGAATGGGTTTCATATTCCGTACCAAGGGAAGCTTATGAAGCTGATGTTCGCCTCTGACTTACATGGTTCACTTTCCGCCACTGAAAAAATTCTTGAGCTGTTTGAGCAAAATCATGCCGACTGGCTGATTCTTTTGGGTGATTTACTCAATCACGGGCCGCGTAATGCGCTGCCAGATGCCTATCAACCTGCCCAGGTTGCCGAACAGTTAAATCTCTATCGCCATAAGATCATTGCCGTTCGTGGCAATTGCGACAGCGAAGTCGATCAGATGCTGCTTTCATTCCCCATTACCGCTCCGTTTCAGCATGTGTTGCTGCCAAACAGACGGCTGTTTTTAACCCATGGTCACCTTTATCATCCCGGCCTATTACCGCCTTTATCCCAGGGTGACGTGTTGGTGTATGGTCATACGCACCTACCACAGGCAGAACGGCAGGGAGATATTTATTGCTTTAATCCAGGTTCGGTCAGTATCCCCAAAGGGGGCTTTCCTGCCAGTTATGGCATACTGGAGCATGATATTTTGCGCGTGGTCGATTTGCACGGTGGCAAGGCTGTTGCAGAGCTGGCATTAACGCACTAGTTTATATATCCAATGGCTTTAGAGTGCAGAGTTATGGATTGGGCATCGGTGCTTCTGCAACTTTAAAGGCGAAGAGTGTACGCATATTAAAAATCATTAGAAGTGCATTCATTAATTAACCAATGCGCGGCATTCATCGCGCCAAAATAGAAGGTCTTAGAGGATGGCGGAACAGGGTCAGGCTGCAGATACCGAATGGGTGGATATCGTCAACGAGCAAAACGAAGTGATTGCTCAATCCAGTCGTCAACAGATGCGTGCTCAACGGCTGCGTCACCGTGCTACCTATATTGTGGTGCATGATGGAATGGGGCGAATTTTGGTGCAGCGTCGTACTGAAAACAAAGACTTCTATCCGGGCTCGCTGGATGCGTGTGCTGGTGGAGTGGTGCAAAGCGGTGAGAATGTGCTTGATTCCGCCCGCCGCGAAGCGGAGGAGGAGCTGGGAATTGCCGGTGTGCCTTTTGCCGAGCATGGCATGTTCTATTTTGAAGAACACCAGTGCCGCATTTGGGGGGCTTTATTCAGCTGCGTGTCACACGGTCCTTTTGCCCTGCAGGAAGAGGAAGTTGCTGAAGTAAGCTGGATGATGCCGGAGGAGATCACCGCTCGCTGCGACGAGTTTACTCCAGACTCGCTGAAGGCGCTGTCACTGTGGCTGACGCGTAACAACGATCAGGATTACGGTAAACCCCTGCCGCGCGAAAGCAAAGTAGAGTCGGGTGAAGAGAACCTCTAACCACGTCACTGGCTGTGTTTTTGCGTTGTCTTGCAATAACACAGCCTGATTTCCCGTATCGGGATCCTTTCTTAACCCCCACTCAAAAAATGTAACCGCGGGTTACCCTACCTGATGTCCTCCAGGCAGACCGCGTTCTGCTGATTTTACCCATAACACAATTGGCTAACCTATTTTCCACAAATCAAGATCGTTAATGCCACAATCGGTATTCATTATTTTATTGTTGATTTTCAATCCGTTAATCTATGTATGCGCTGTTTTTTTTAATTAGCACGCGAGCTAATCAAAAAAAATAAAACAACGTTCCTACTTTGGTCACACTTTTGCCATCCGCCCAATGACGCTGAGAAAAATTTAGATATAATAATTTGAAATAGTGTTTCAGTTTGTTGACTGAGGTGTGGAGACCGAAAATGGACTTAACGTGCTGCACTCAAGTGATCGACAGAGTCATGATGGATCAACCATCAGCGTTTTGCCGACGGCTTAGCCAAGCCAAAGCGGGCCGGCAAACTCAACTTGCGCCTTTGTGGAATGGATTTGTTCTGTCTTTCCATTTTATCTATGACCAGTATCAACACCATGCACAGGGAGCACATGGTGCAAATGCCTTAGAATTTCATATACGAAAATTATTATTCATTTGTTTAGGGTATGCATTGCGGCTGCACATCACTTTTGTTGGTGATGAGCAGTTACAAAAGCAGGGTGATTCACTGCTTCAGCGCGGCATGTTGTTATCAGAGCGGAGGTTAAAACACAGTACCTTGGGTTGTATCTGATTGCTGTCGAGTCTTTTTATAACGCTAATTAAATTTTTCTTTATTTAATTTTTCTATCTCTATGGGTAATAACCATGAATGAAAACAGAATGCTGGGGTTAGCCTATATATCACCTTACATTATAGGGTTGATCATATTTACGGCGTTTCCTTTTGTGTCATCATTCTTGTTAAGTTTTACAGAATATGACCTGATGAATCCGCCGGTGTTTAACGGGATCGAAAACTACCGTTATATGCTTACGGAAGATCACCTCTTTTGGAAATCCATGGGCGTAACCTTTGCTTATGTGTTTCTGACCATTCCTTTAAAATTGGCATTTGCGCTGGGTATTGCTTTCGTTCTTAATTTTAAGCTGCGTGGCATTGGGTTTTTCCGTACGGCGTATTACATTCCTTCGATTCTTGGCAGCAGCGTTGCTATTGCCGTGTTGTGGCGTGCGCTATTTGCCATCGATGGCCTGTTAAACAGCTTTATCGGCGTATTTGGCGCAGACCCAATCAACTGGCTGGGTGAGCCTTCGCTGGCGTTGATGTCGGTGACTTTGCTGCGCGTATGGCAATTTGGTTCTGCCATGGTTATTTTCCTGGCAGCATTGCAGAACGTTCCGCAGTCACAGTATGAAGCCGCGATGATCGATGGCGCTTCGAAATGGCAGATGTTTATGAAAGTCACCGTGCCACTGATTACGCCGGTTATTTTCTTTAACTTCATTATGCAAACGACGCAGGCGTTCCAAGAGTTTACCGCACCTTATGTCATAACGGGTGGTGGCCCAACTCACTATACCTACCTGTTCTCACTTTATATTTACGATACCGCATTTAAATATTTTGATATGGGTTACGGCGCTGCGCTGGCTTGGATACTGTTCCTGGTCGTGGCCTTGTTTGCCTCAATCGCCTTTAAATCATCGAAGTATTGGGTCTTCTACTCAGCGGATAAGGGAGGCAAAAATGGCTGATATGCACCAAGACAACGTAATCATGAGCGATGCTCAGAAAGTTGCTGAGCAAGAGGTACAGCGGACGTTACGCAAAGAGAAAGTCAGCGCGTTTATCCGTTATATCGTCCTGCTGTTTGTGGGCTTGCTGATGCTTTATCCACTGGTGTGGATGTTCTCTGCATCGTTCAAGCCTAACCATGAGATCTTCACGACGTTGGGATTGTGGCCTGATAATCCAACCTCTGACGGTTTTGTTAATGGCTGGAAAACCGGGACGGAATATAACTTTGGTCACTACATGCTTAATACCTTTAAGTTTGTTATTCCTAAAGTCATATTGACCATTATCTCTTCAACGATTGTGGCCTATGGATTTGCACGTTTTGAAATTCCATGGAAGAAATTCTGGTTTGCAACGCTGATCACCACCATGTTGCTGCCGAGCACGGTATTACTGATCCCTCAGTACATCATGTTCCGTGAAATGGGGATGCTGGACAGCTATCTGCCGCTGTATTTACCGTTGGCATTTGCCACTCAGGGTTTCTTCGTCTTTATGTTGATCCAGTTTTTACGTGGTGTACCACGTGATATGGAAGAAGCCGCCCAGATTGATGGTTGTAACTCTTTCCAAGTGCTGTGGTATGTGGTGGTACCGATTCTGAAACCGGCGATTATTTCTGTTGCCCTGTTCCAGTTTATGTGGTCGATGAACGACTTTATTGGACCACTGATTTACGTGTACAGCGTAGATAAATACCCTATTGCCCTGGCGCTGAAAATGTCCATTGACGTCACCGAAGGTGCGCCGTGGAACGAAATTCTGGCAATGGCGAGTATCTCTATTCTGCCGTCTATCATCGTGTTCTTCCTGGCCCAACGCTATTTCGTGCAGGGTGTTACCAGCAGCGGTATTAAAGGTTAATTGAGGATTTATCATGGCTGAAGTCGTATTCAATAATTTAGAGAAAGTGTACACCAACGGTTATAAAGCCGTTCATGGTATCAATTTAACCATTGCCGACGGTGAATTCATGGTCATTGTCGGGCCATCCGGCTGCGCCAAGTCAACCACTCTGCGTATGCTGGCGGGGCTGGAAACTATCAGCGGTGGTGAGGTTCGCATCGGCGATCGCGTGGTTAACAACCTGGCACCTAAATCCCGTGGTATTGCCATGGTGTTCCAGAACTATGCGCTTTATCCGCATATGACGGTGAAAGAGAACCTGGCGTTTGGCTTGAAGCTGAGCAAACTTCCTAAAGAGCAGATCGAAGAGCAGGTAACCGAAGCGGCAAAAATTCTGGAACTGGGAGAATTACTGGATCGTTTACCGCGCCAGCTGTCAGGCGGGCAGGCACAGCGCGTGGCCGTTGGCCGCGCTATCGTCAAGAAACCCGATGTTTTCTTGTTCGATGAGCCACTGTCCAACCTGGATGCCAAATTACGTGCATCGATGCGTATCCGTATTTCCGATCTGCACAAGCAATTGAAAAAGAGCGGCAAACCGGCGACCACTGTTTATGTTACCCATGACCAAACAGAGGCGATGACCATGGGTGACCGTATCTGTGTCATGAAGCTTGGTCATATCATGCAGGTTGATACACCGGATAACCTTTATCACTTCCCGAAAAATATGTTCGTCGCTGGCTTTATCGGTGCGCCAGAAATGAATATCAAGCCTAGCAAGCTGGTAGAGCAAGACGGCAAAATCGGTTTGACCGTGGGGAGTTACACGCTGACGCTGAATCCGCATCAGCAGGAGAAAGTGGCTGGCCATGTGGGCGAAGACGTGTTCTTCGGTGTTCGTCCTGAATTTATTACTATTTCAGAATCACCATTCGAGGGGAATCACTCTCAGGGTGAGTTAGTTCGTGTTGAAAACATGGGGCACGAGTTCTTTGTTTACCTCAAGGTTAATGATTTTGAATTGACCTGTCGTATCCCATCTGATGATGTTAAACCTATCCTCAAAAATGGGCTGCATCGTCCTGTTTACTTTAAATTTGACATGAATAAATGCCATATATTTGATGCGAAAACAGAAAAGAATATCTCTCTTTAACAGGAGTTGCAGATAATGAAAAAAAGATTATTACAAGTTTTGATTGCTTCATCTATTGCTATGTTTGCGCACCAGTCATTTGCTGCTGAACAAGTTGATTTGCGTATGTCTTGGTGGGGCGGGAATAGCCGCCATCAGATGACGCTGAAAGCGATTGAAGAGTTTCAGAAACAAAACCCGGATATTAAAGTTAAATCAGAATATACCGGTTGGGATGGCCACCTTTCTCGCTTGACCACGCAGATTGCGGGTGGGACCGAGCCGGATGTTATGCAGACCAACTGGAACTGGTTGCCGATCTTTTCAAAAGATGGCGGTGGCTTCCATGATTTGAATAAAGTGAGTGAGTCTCTGGATCTGACCCAGTTTGATCCAAAGGAACTGAAGACCACCACGGTTAATGGCAAGCTGAACGGGATCCCGATTTCAGTGACCGCGCGTGTTTTCTACCTTAATGATGTTACCTGGAAAAATGCCGGGGTAGCCTATCCTAAGACCTGGGATGAATTACTGGCTGCGGGTAAGAAATTCCAAGAAGTATTGGGTGATAAATATTATCCGGTGGTGCTTGAGCACCAGGACTCTTTCGCCCTGTTACGTTCATATATGATACAGAAGCATAATATCGATATCGTAAATGAAAGTAAGAAGAAATTTAACTACACCGAGGATCAGTGGGTCGAATTCTTCCAGATGTATAAAGATATGGTCGATAACCATGTGATGCCTTCATCCAAATACTTTGCCTCTTTCGGCAAGAGCAATATGTATGAAATGAAGCCTTGGATTGCGGGTGAGTTTGCAGGCACCTATATGTGGAACTCCACCATTAAAAAATATTCCGATAACCTGAAGCCGCCAGCAAAACTGGAATTGGGTAATTACCCGATGCTGGAAGGCGCCACGGATGCCGGTCTGTTCTTTAAACCAGCTCAAATGTTCTCGATTGGTAAAAGCAGTAAGCATCCGCGTGAGGCTGCCATGCTGATTAACTTCTTGTTAAACAGCAAAGAGGGCGTTGAAGCACTGGGGCTGGAACGTGGTGTGCCACTGAGTAAAACGGCGGTTACCCAATTACGTGAAAGCGGTGTGATTAAAGATACCGATCCGGCCGTTTCTGGGTTGAATCTGGCTCTGTCTTTACCACATGCAATCAATGCTTCACCTTACTTCGATGATCCGCAGATTGTGGTGTTGTTCCAGGATGCCATTCAATCAATCGACTACGGTAAGAAGACGGTTAAAGAAACGGCGGCTGATTTCCAATCACAGGGTGACCGTATCCTGAAACGAGCAATGAGATAAAAATTGCTGATAATAACTCCACCATGATACGTGGTGGAGTTATTATAAAATAAATAATTTTAACTGGTTGTGAAATTATTTATTGATTCTCTGTTTCAAATGACGATGCATGTAATGCAATAGAGATTTAAATACTTTGCTGTGTAAATTAACGCGTCTTTAATAGGGGGAAGTATTGCTTCGTCTACTTTGAAGGGCGAAAATACATAATGCTTTACCTTGCTGGTAATCAGAAGGGCTAGATGTGTTTTATTCAAGGCGAGATTAAACTAAATATCTATATAATTTACTCACTGTGGTTTTCAATACCTCTGGGACCTTTTTATTCTAGGGCATAGTTTCTTGTATAATTAAATTATAAGGGATGGAAATAATGAAATTAAAATTATTAACTCTGGCGATGACATCAGTAATAAGTCTCAGTGCCGCGGCGGTAACAATTGATTATCGACATGAGCTTATGGACACCGGCAAAGGTGATCATAAAGATCGTTTGTTGATGTCACACCGCTTTGCCAATGGTTTTGGTTTATCTTTAGAAGCCAAATGGCGCCAGGATCCTTCAGATACTACGCCAAATAAACTTTACCATGAACAGGTGAGTAACGGCACTGAAGTCGTCGCCAGCTATCAGCAAAGCCTGACGGATGAGTTTTCTTTACAGCCAGGTTTCTCTCTGGAGTCCAACAGTAATAATAACGGTTACCGGCCTTTCCTGCGTGCGCAGTATAATCTGACCAAAGAACTGTATGTTGCGACCAGATACCGTTATGAGTACAAGCGTACCACCTCAAAAGGTTCTGATGCAGATGAAAAAACCAACCGTGGCGACTTCTGGTTAGGCTATACCTTCCTCAAGGATTGGCAGGCAGAATATAACTACGTCTATAAGAGTAGCAACAAAGTTATTTTTGATGATGGTAAAACAGATTACGAGCATAACGTAAAACTGGCTTATAAGTGGGATAAAAACTGGAAGCCTTATATTGAAGTTGGCAACGTAAAACAAGACAGCAAGAACGATAACCGCCAGACTCGTTACCGCGTTGGTGTCTCTTACAGCTTCTAATTATACACGCAGGGCCGTTATTACCGCCTGATGTTGAGATACATCAGGCGGTTCCCCGATGCTGTTGTGTTAAGGCAGCATCGGGATAAAACGCTTCAACTGCCTCATATTGCCTGCCGCACTGCGGAGCTAATGCTCAGCAACTATCGCGGCGACACAGTGCTGAAGGGATCGTACCTTCAGGCTGCCATTCCTCATCATTCAGGCGTGCCAACAGCGCTTTACCGGCCTGAATACCAATCTCTTTGTGTGGCACCGTCATGGTCGTCAGCGGCGGTTGGCATACTTGGCTGACGTCGCTATTACCAAAGCCCACTACCGCCAACTGATCCGGCACTTTGATTCTGCGCCGCTGGCATTCATACAGTGCACCGCAGGCCAGCTCATCAGACGCACACACCAAGGCATCCAGTTCAGGCCAGGCCAGCAGGAATTCTGGCAGCTGCTGTGCGCCGGTGCTAAAACTGGCCGGTTGTGCAGCGTTGATGACCCGGTGCGGTGACATGTGATTGCGTAATAATGCTTTGTGCCAACCCTGCAAATGTTGTTGAAAAATCCACTGTTCCTGATTGGCACATAACAAACCCACGTTTTGGTAACCACTGGCGATGACCGTTTGGGTCAATTGATACATTGCCGCGACATAATCAATACCAATATTCATATCGATCGGATCGGTACGTATGGCACCAATCTCTACCACGGGAATATGGGCAGCCATCAGCGCCTGACGCGTATTGGGTGAATGCTCAACGCTGAGCAACACGGCGGCGGCCAGGTTGTAGGAAAGCAGCGTCTCCAGCAGCTTTTCTTCACGCTCCAGATGGTGTTGTGATTCGGCCAACATGATCTGGTAACCCGCCGGTTGCAGCACGCGCTGTAATCCGGCAAACATGTCTGCACAACCTGACTCGGAGAAGCTTGGCACCACCATGGCGATGGTATAAGAAGATGCCGAAGCCAACGAACTGGCGGCCAGGTTGGGTAAGTAACCCAACTCACTGACTGCGGCCTCAATTTTTTCTCTCAGCTTGTCTGAAACCTGCTCTGGCGTGCGTAATGCTCGCGATACGGTCATGCTACCCACGCCCGCCAATTGGGCAACGTCGGCCAGCGTAACCCGGCCAGTGCTGCGTCGTTTTTTACCGATCGACATTCGTAATCCTGACTGAAATGCGCTAATGGTCCGAAACCCGATTATCGGTGGTTCGGCAATCCTGCTTTGGCTGACATTCTAACCCGTTCTCTGGGCGAGGGATAAAAAAACTGCGCTAGGCGATTATCGCGTCCGACTATTTGATAGCGCTATCACAGATCTGCATGATAGATTTTTGGTAGCGCTATCTTTGTGGCTTTGATCACGGTTGATACCCTGGTCGTTGATTAAAGTTTTATCGTCGCCGAAGAATGATACACCGGTAATACCTAATCGTAACCAGGCTATCTGAGGGGGAAACGTGCTCAACGACTGGCTGAATGCCGACCATATTCAACTGTGCGATCACGTCGCGGACTGGCAGGAAGCGGTAGCGCTGAGTGCCCAACCGCTGTTGCAACGCGGCATCATTACTAACGACTATTTGGCGGCAATATTCCGCCAATATCAGGCGTTGGGACCGTATTTTGTTTTGGCTCCCGGTATTGCCATGCCACATGCCAGACCGGAAGAGGGGGCGAAAGCGTTAGGCCTTTCGCTATTAAAAATTAACCAGGGAGTGCGTTTTCATTCTGAAGATAATGATCCGGTGTTCGTGGTGGTGATGCTTTCTGCTCCAGATAGCACCAGCCATATCGAATTAATCTCGCATTTGGCCGAATTATTTTCAGACAACGAAGCGATGGAGAGGTTATTCCGCGCTGAGAACCGACAGCAGATCGAGGATATTATTGCCAACTATTAACTGTTAGGCCAATTAACTACAGCAAGTAACATCAGATAACTCTCTGGTGATGCTATCTCTTATTCGAAATTCAGCGGGTGAACATAATGAAAATCATGGCTATTTGTGGTTCAGGATTGGGCAGCAGCTTTATGGTGGAAATGAATATCAAGAAAGTGCTGAAGAAAATGGCGATTGAAGCAGAGGTTGAACACTCCGATCTCTCTTCCGCCACGCCGGGCGCTGCGGACATTTTCGTGATGGCAAAAGACATCGCCGACAGCGCCAGTGTCCCGGCCAGTCAACTGGTGGTGATCAGTAACATCATCGATATTAATGAACTCGAAGCCAAGTTGCGTGCTTACTTCGAAGCTCACTCCATCATTTAATCAAACCAGTCGGCGAGGTGGATATGTTTATCCAGGAAGCGCTTAAATTTGTGGTTGATATATTAAAAGTGCCTGCCGTATTGGTAGGGGTGATTGCATTAATCGGTTTGTTGGCGCAAAAGAAATCATTTTCTGATGTGGTAAAAGGCACGGTGAAAACCATTCTCGGTTTCATTGTGCTTGGCGGTGGTGCCACGGTATTGGTCGGGTCACTTAACCCGCTGGGTGGCATGTTTGAACACGCCTTTAATATTCAGGGCATCATCCCCAATAATGAAGCCATCGTATCTATCGCCTTGGAGAAATACGGTGCCGCCACCGCGATGATTATGGCGTTCGGTATGGTGGCTAATATTATCGTCGCCCGCTTTACCCGGCTGAAATATATCTTTTTGACCGGTCACCACACCTTCTATATGGCCTGTATGATCGGCATTATTCTGACGGTGGCCGGTTTTGAAGGGGTACAACTGGTGTTTACCGGTGCGCTGACGTTGGGCTTGGTGATGGCGTTCTTCCCGGCCATTGCTCAGCGCTATATGCGCCGCATCACCGGCAATGATGATATTGCTTTCGGCCATTTCGGTACGCTGGGCTACGTACTGGCTGGTTGGATCGGTGAGCGCGTTGGCAAAGGTTCACGTTCCACCGAAGAGATGAACCTGCCAAAGAACCTCAGCTTCTTGCGCGACAGTTCCATTTCCATCTCGATGACCATGATCATTATCTATCTGATCCTGGCGATTTGTGCTGGGCAGACCTACGTCGAAAGCCAGCTCAGCGGTGGGCAGAACTATCTGGTGTATTCGATTATTCAGGCGATTACCTTTGCCGCCGGGGTGTTCATCATCCTGCAAGGGGTGCGGCTGATCCTGGCGGAAATCGTTCCGGCTTTTACCGGCTTTTCAGAAAAACTGGTGCCCAACGCGCGCCCAGCGTTGGATTGCCCGGTGGTTTATCCCTATGCGCCTAATGCGGTGCTCATCGGTTTCCTATTCAGCTTCCTCGGTGGGCTGGTTGGCCTGTTCCTGCTCGGGCAAATGAAAATGGTGCTGATCCTGCCAGGCGTAGTCCCTCATTTCTTTACCGGTGCGACCGCTGGGGTGTTTGGTAACGCCACCGGTGGGCGCCGTGGTGCGATGTTGGGGGCATTTGCCAATGGCCTGCTGATTACCTTCTTGCCTGTGTTGCTGTTGCCGGTCCTGGGGGCGCTGGGCTTTGCCAATACTACCTTCTCTGATGCCGATTTCGGCGTAATAGGGATCGTACTCGGCAACATGGCGCGTTTCCTGACCAAAGAAATGATTATGGTCGCGATCGTCGCCATCTTTGCGCTGCTGGTTGCACATAACTTTTTGGGTAAACGCAAGGGCGCTCCGGCGGCGGATCGCGTTGAGAAATAAGTGAGGGCAGTTTAATGAACAATACAGTGACTGATATTGGCGAACTGCGCGCGCTGGCGCGGGCGATCCGCCTGGAGACGTTGAAAGCCCTCACTGGGCTGGGCTTTGGCCACTATGGGGGCTGCATGTCGGTGGTGGAAACGCTGGCGGTGTTGTATGGCGAAGTGATGCATATCGATCCGGCGGATCCCGACTGGCCTGAACGTGACTACTTTGTGCTGTCAAAAGGCCACGCTGGCCCGGCACTTTACAGCACGCTGGCGATCAAAGGCTATTTCCCACAAGAAGAACTGAAAACGCTGAACCAGAATAGCACCCGTTTGCCAAGCCACCCGGATCGTCTGCTGACCCGTGGTGTCGATGCCACCACGGGTTCGCTCGGGCAGGGGGTTTCCATTGCTGCCGGGATAGCGCTTTCACACCGGTTGGCCGGCAGGCGCAATCGGGTATTCAGCATTCTGGGCGATGGTGAACTCAACGAAGGGCAGTGTTGGGAGGCTTTCCAGTTTATTGCTCACCACAATCTGCATAACCTGACGCTGTTTATCGATTACAACAAGCAGCAGTTGGATGGCGCGTTGGATGAAGTGATCAAACCCTTCGATCTGGCGGGTAAATTCACCGCCTTTGGTTTTGACGTGCAAACCGTTTTGGGGGATGACATTGCTGCTATTCGTGATGCGGTGCTGCCGGTGCGCAGCGGTGAACAACGCCCGCTGGTGGTGATTTTGGACAGCGTTAAGGGGCAGGGCGTGGCCTATCTGGAGAATTTACACAACTCTCATCACCTGCGTTTGACGCCGGACGTACAGCAGGCAATCGAAAAAGCCATTGCCGATCTGGAGGTTGCTCATGTTTAACGTGGTAACACAGCTGGAAAAAGACGGTATAGAGATGCGCAAAGTGTATGCTGGCATGATGCGTCAGCAAATCGAGGCGGGCAAACCGGTTATTGCGGTGGAAGCCGATCTGATGAGTTCGATGGCGATGGATGGCGTGCATAAGGATCACCCGCAGCAGGTGATCAACTGCGGCATCATGGAGGCCAATGTAATCGGCGTTTCCGCCGGATTGTCGCTGACTGGGCGTATACCCTTTGTGCATACGTTTAGCGCATTTGCCAGCCGCCGCTGTTTCGATCAGCTGTTTATGTCACTGGATTATCAGCGCAATAACGTCAAGGTGATCGCTTCGGATGCGGGAGTGAGCGCCTGTCATAACGGCGGTACTCATATGTCATTTGAAGATATGGGCATCGTGCGCGGGCTGGCGCATTCGGTGGTGCTGGAAGTGACCGATGCCACGATGTTCCAGAATATTTTGCAGCAGTTGGTGGATCTGAAAGGTTTCTATTGGGTACGCACCATCCGCAAGCAGGCAACGCGGATTTATCAGGACGGTTCGCGCTTTACCATCGGTAAAGCCAATCTGTTGCGTGATGGGAGTGACATCACGCTGATTGCCAACGGCATTATGGTGGCCGAAGCGTTGAAGGCGGCACAGGTTTTGGAGCAGCAAGAGATCAGCGCAGCGGTTATCGATATGTTCACGCTCAAGCCCATCGATCGTGACATCATTAAAACCTATGCAGCAAAAACCGGCAAAATTGTAACCTGCGAAAACCACAGCATTCATAACGGGTTAGGCTCAGCTGTGGCGGAGGTGCTGGTCGAAGAGTGTCCGGTGCCGATGCGACGGGTTGGGGTGAAAGAGCGTTATGGGCAAGTAGGGACTCAGGAGTTTTTACAACAGGAATACGGCCTGACGGCAGAACATATTCTGCAGGCGGCACATCAGTTGTTGGGTTATGTGCCGTAATTGACTGCTAGCGCTTAACGGGCTCACCGCACCATTTGTGCTGTGAGCCTTCATCGAAGGGAGCCTCTGCTAGCGTATCGCGAAAGAAAGGGTTGGTGATCGAAATGATACGAGAAAATACCGAGAATTACTGAGCGTGAAGCAATCCTGCATTTACGCCTATAAGTGATCAGTGATTTGAATAAAGCATGATAGTTAGCGTATAACTTGAGCAGAAAATTTGAATTATCCTGTATTAGTTGATAAATGGCGCTGTATTTATTAATGGAAAAAATGGTGAGATATAATCTTAAAATGCCTTAAAGCGTATGCCGTTTAGGTATGAAAGTGGTTTTTTTTAATGCTAAAAATCAGGTGTAACATAATAATTTCTTATTTTGTAGCTAAGTTATTTCTTGTTTTTTTCTTGTTAAATACCTGGTCGTTAAAATAAATTTCTTTAAATTCAATTTGTTATACCAGTGCCTTGTTTTGATTTAATAAATAAAAAAATCAAAAAAACAGTAGGGCTATAAGTTTTTTAAATATTCTTACTCTTTACATTAAAGCGCATTTAACTAAAATGGGCCGCATCAGGTTAAGCTATTATCGGTTAAGTAATTCGTTTTGGTGTTTCTATGCATAGCTTGTTCTATTTGCTCATCTTAAAGCCTACTTTCCCCCTTAATAGTCATCTATGGACCTTGCGAGTTTTAAGCTAACGCTTAAATGAGATGTCTCGTCAACTTGTCTGATGCTGCAAGTAAAATAGCATTAATTTTATATAGGGCAATTTATACCCATAGGATATGGAGTTTCTAATAGTGAAAAAGATTTTTTGTGTTACTACCTTGGTTGCAGCAAGTTTAGGCCTGTCTACTGGGGCATCGGCTGATAATGGTCAGGTAAAGTTTGAAGGGAATATCACAACCGAGGCTTGCCAGGTTGTGAACAACACGAGTAATCCAGCTGAAGTGGTGCTTGGTAAAGTGGGATACACCGCGTTCAATGGCGTTGGCTCAACGGCGAGTGCTACCAGCTTCGTTCTGGCTCTGAAGAATTGTCCACCCACCGTCAATAATGCTTTTATAACATTTGATGGTGCTTCAGCAACCAGCGATAACCGTTCGTTAGCCCTTACTGCAGGTACCAATGTTGCGAGCGGGGTTGGCGTTCAAATTTCCGATGCGTCAAACAATGTGTTGCCTTTGCGAGCAGCCTCGCTGGCTTACCCATTAACCGCGGGTGATAATGACCTGAAGTTTGTTGCACGCTATGTGGCGATCTCGGACACTGTGTTACCGGGCTCAGCGAATGCGGTAACGACCTTCGACATTACCTATAACTAATTGCGTTATGGTGTTTTAAAATCAAACGGCCCGTTTATTAACGGGCCGTTTTTTTACTCTGAAGATGGGAAGCCTATCGGGATGATAGGCTTCAGCGTGCAGTAACAGCTGTCAGGCTTGCTCAGCCAGAGCATCGGCCTGAGCAGACTGAATCGCCGTCAGCGCCACGGTATAGACGATATCGTCTACCAGTGCGCCACGCGACAGGTCGTTTACCGGCTTGCGCATACCTTGCAGCATTGGCCCGATAGACACCAGATCGGCAGAACGCTGTACTGCTTTATAGGTGGTGTTACCGGTGTTCAGATCCGGGAAGATAAACACGGTGGCTTTACCCGCCACTGGCGAGTTAGGCGCTTTGGACTTGGCAACGTCAGCCATAATTGCCGCATCGTATTGTAATGGGCCGTCGATGATCAGGTCTGGGCGTTTTTCCTGTGCCAGGCGAGTCGCTTCACGCACTTTCTCCACGTCGCTACCTGCACCGGAATTACCGGTGGAGTAAGAGATCATCGCCACTCGCGGTTCAATACCAAATGCGGCTGCGGAGTCGGCAGACTGGATAGCAATTTCAGCAAGTTGTTCAGCGGTGGGATCTGGGTTGATCGCACAGTCACCGTAGACCAGAACCTGATCCGGCAACAGCATGAAGAACACGGAAGAGACCAGCGAACTGCCCGGTGCAGTTTTGATCAACTGCAACGGTGGGCGGATGGTATTGGCAGTCGTGTGAACCGCACCGGAGACCAGGCCGTCAACTTCGCCTTTTTCCAGCATCAGGGTGCCGAGAACCACGTTGTCTTCCAACTGTTCACGGGCAACCACTTCGGTCATACCCTTGCTCTTACGCAATTCAACCAGGCGCGGCACGTATTTTTCACGTACGGCAACCGGATCGACGATCTCAATGCCTTTGCCCAGTTCAACGCCTTGCGCAGCCGCTACGCGCTTGATCTCATCCGGGTTACCCAGCAATACGCATTCAGCAATGCCGCGTTCAGCACAGATCGCAGCCGCTTTCACGGTGCGTGGCTCATCACCTTCCGGCAGCACAATGCGTTTGCCCGCTTTACGTGCCAGTTCGGTCAACTCGTAGCGGAATGCCGGTGGCGACAGACGACGTGAACGCTCAGACGTGGCCGTCAGTGACTCGATCCACTCGGCGTTGATGTGGCTTGCCACGTAGTTCTGTACTTGTTCGATACGCTGGTGGTCATCTGAAGGTACTTCAAGGTTGAAGCTCTGTAGGCTCAGCGAGGTCTGCCAGGTGTTAGTGTCGACCATAAATACTGGCAGGCCGGTTTGGAAGGCACGTTCGCAGAGTTTTTTGATAGAACCATCAATTTCGTAGCCGCCGGTCAGCAGCAGGGCACCAATTTCTACACCGTTCATCGCTGCCAGGCAGGCAGAGACCAGCACATCAGGACGATCGGCGGAGGTCACCAGCAGCGAACCTGGGCGGAAGTGTTCCAGCATATGCGGAATACTGCGCGCGCAGAAGGTCACGGACTTCACCCGGCGGGTCATGATATCGCCTTCGTTGATCACGCGCGCTTTCAGGTGGCGGGCCATGTCAATGGCTCGGGTCGCGATCAGATCGAAGCTCCACGGGATACAACCCAGAACCGGCAGCGGGCTGTTGGCAAACAGATGTGCAGGATCGACGTTGGCAACGCTGGCCTTGGTGGAGTCATCAAAGATTTCCGACAGATCCGGGCGGGTGCGGCCCTGATCGTCAACCGGAGCATTCAGTTTATTGATGATCACACCGGTAATGTTCTTGTTTTTGCTGCCGCCGAAGCTGCTGCGAGCCAGTTCGATACGCTCTTTCAGCTGTGCCGGGGAATCGTTGCCCAGCGCCAGAACGAAGACGATTTCTGCGTTCAGGGTTTTGGCGATTTCAAAGTTCAGCGCGCTGGCAAACTGGTGCTTGCGGGTGGGCACCAAACCTTCGATCAGCACCACTTCCGCGTCTTTGGTGTTTTCGTGGTAACGCGCCACGATCTCTTCCATCAGCACGTCTTGCTGGTTGGAGCTCAGCAGGCCCTCAACGTAGCTCATGCGCAGCGGTTCGGCGGTCGGGATGGTGGAGTTGCTGCGAATGATGGTGGTGGTCTGGTCGAGGGTATCACCGCCGGTACGCGGCTGGGCGATAGGTTTGAACACGCTCAAACGAACGCCTTTTTGCTCCATGGAGCGAATGACACCCAAGCTGACGCTGGTCAAACCAACGCTGGTGCCGGTGGGGATCAACATAATTGTACGTGACACAGAATAGTCCTCTTCACGGTTTTTTCAGTCTGCGGTAAACGCGCAGGCACATCTTGGCTCTGAAACAACACCGTCAGCCTAGGCTGACGGTGTTGGGAGCATTAAGCGGTCAGACGGGCAGCGTCCTGCGCGATAACCAACTCTTCGTTGGTTGGGATCACCAGCGCCAGGCGGCTGCCATCTTTGGTGATGTTGCCGGATTTGCCGAAGCGGGCGGCCAGGTTACGTTCGTGGTCGAGCTCAAAGCCCAGCAGGCCCAGTTTATCCAGGGTCAGCTCACGTACCAATGCGGCGTTTTCGCCGATGCCACCGGTGAAGATCACCGCATCCAGGCGGCCATCCATCAGCGCGCTGTAGGCACCGATGTATTTGGCTAGACGATGGCAGAACACGTCCATGGCACGTTTGGCGTCGGCTTTGGTGGCGTAGTTGTCTTCAACGTAGCGACAGTCGCTGGTGACTTCTGTCAGGCCCAGCAGGCCGGATTCTTTGGTCAGCATCTTGTTGATCTGGTCAACGCTCATGCCCAGAGAGTCATGCAGATGGAAAATGATCGCTGGATCGATGTCACCGCTGCGGGTGCCCATCACCAGACCTTCCAGCGGGGTCAGGCCCATAGACGTATCAACACATTTACCGTTGCGTACTGCGCTGACGGAACCGCCGTTGCCCAGGTGGCAGGTAATAACGTTCACTTCATCAACCGGCTTGTTCAGCATCTTCGCGGCTTCTTGCGTTACATAGAAGTGGCTGGTGCCGTGTGCGCCATAGCGGCGAACGCCGTGGTCACGGTACAGGCTGTACGGCAGGGCGTACAGGTAAGACTCTTCCGGCATGGTCTGGTGGAACGCCGTGTCGAACACTGCCACGTTTTTATCAGCCAGATTCGGGAAGGATTTCAATGCTTCAGCGATACCGATCAGGTGAGCTGGGTTATGCAGTGGTGCAAAGGGTACGGAATCTTTGATACCCTGCAGGACTTCGTCGTTGATCACGGCAGAAGCAGTGAACTTCTCGCCGCCGTGCACGATACGGTGGCCGATAGCGGTCAACTGTGCAGAAAGCTCTGGTTTTTGTGCCAGAATAGTATTAACAATGAAGTTCAGCGCTTCGCTGTGTGCTGCACCAGCACCCAGTGCTGCTTCTTGTTTACCGCCGTCCATTTTCCATTTGATGCGGGCTTCTGGAAGGTGGAAACATTCGGCAAGACCAGAAAGATATTCTTCACCGTTGGCTGCATCAATGATAGCGAATTTCAGGGAAGAACTGCCGCAGTTAAGAACCAGTACTAGCTTACTCGACATGGAAGTACCTACTTATAGTTCGTGTTGTTAGTGAACCCAGAACACGTGGTGAATAAATTGTCAAACAGACCTCAAGCGTAGCGCATAATGACGTTGACATTTATGATTAGCATCATGTCAGTTACAAAAAACACATGATGATAAAAAAACCGATGATTTCTCCGCGGTTTAAGTAATCTTGCTTTTAAATGGGCGAAAAGTTGACAGACTTGGTGTCATCTTCTACCGGCCAAAAGGCCGGCTTAGGATACCGATAGCCCGTCGCAAACACAAAATAAATTTAAAGCTTCAACTTTTTTGTTGGTGTGTTTGTGAAAATATTTCATTTTTTATACGTGAAGTTGAGGTAAGCAATGACGAGCAAGCCATCCGGTTCCGTGAGTTGGTTCCAGATATTCCAGCGTGGGCAGCATTACATGAAAACCTGGCCTGCAGAAAAACGGCTGGCACCGGTGTTCCCAGAACATCGCATTGCGCGTGCCACCCGCTTTGCGATTCGCTTTATGCCGCCGCTGGCGATCTTTACCCTGACCTGGCAAATTGCCCTTGGCGGTCAACTCGGCCCGGCCATTGCAACGGCGCTGTTTGCCTGCAGTATGCCGATGCAGGGCCTGTGGTGGCTGGGGCGCCGTTCGATCACGCCGTTGCCACCCACCTTGTTACAGTGGTTCCATGAGGTGCGCAATAAACTGGCAGAAGCCGGGCAGACGTTGGCCCCGGTTGAAGGAGAGCCGACCTATCAAGCGTTGGCGGATGTGCTGAAACGTGCATTCAAGCAACTGGATAAAACCTTCCTCGACGATCTCTGATCCCTCTGTTTTCATGCTACCGGGCTTTTGAAGCCCGGTAGGGATAAAGTCCATCTCCGCGATAACCCCGGTTCAAATCAAAGAAGGTGCGAGTTGTGGTTCCACGCCATAACGAAGTCATGCGATGCTCTCGCCAATTTGCAGAACTGAGGAACATGAAATGGAAATGACTAATGCTCAACGTTTGATCCTGTCGAATCAGTACAAGATGATGACCATGCTCGATCCAGACAATGCTGAGCGCTATCGCCGGTTGCAGACCATTATCGAACGTGGTTTTGGCTTGCAGATGCGTGAGCTTGATCGTGACTTTGGTGAGATGAGCGAGGAAGTGTGCCGCACCATCATCAACATTATGGAAATGCACCATGCGCTGCAGGTGTCCTGGGAAAATCTCAAGGATCGGCAAGGGCTTGACGCTCGTCGCTTGGCCTTCCTCGGCTTTGATGCGGCAACTGAAGCGCGTTACCTGAGCTATGTGCGTTTCCTGGTCAGCACGGAAGGGCGGTATACTCATTTCGACTCCGGCAGCCACGGCTTTAATGCCCAAACTAAAATGTGGGAAAAGTATCAGCGTATGTTGGCAATCTGGCTGTCATGCCCACGTCAATACCATTTGAGCGCCGTTGAGATTGCGCAAATCATTAATGCCTGATGATTTGCAGTTTGAAAGATAACGGAGATAGAAGAGGTTTTCTGTGGAATGTAAGGGTTTTTTGTTCGACCTTGATGGAACGTTAGTAGATTCATTGCCCGCAGTGGAACGCGCCTGGACTCACTGGGCTGAGCGCCACGGTATCAGCCCTCAGGAGGTGTTGGCGTTTATTCACGGTAAACAGGCAATTACCTCGCTGCGCCATTTTATGCCAGGGGCGACAGAAGCGGCGATTCAGCATGAGTTTGATTTACTGGAGCAGATGGAGGCGCAGGATACCGATGGCGTCAGCGCACTGCCCGGTGCCGTGGCGCTGTTGGAGCGGCTCAATGCACTGAGTATTCCCTGGGCGATAGTCACCTCGGGTTCGATCCCGGTCGCCAGCGCACGGCGTAAGGCGGGTGGTTTGCCGCAGCCGGAAGTGTTTATTACCGCAGAACTGGTGAAACAGGGTAAACCGCAGCCGGACGCTTATCTGCTGGGAGCCGAACGTTTGGGCCTGGCTCCGCAGGCCTGTGTAGTGGTAGAGGATGCGCCCGCCGGGATCCTTTCCGGCTTGGCTGCGGGGTGTCAGGTGATTGCGGTTAACGTACCGGCAGAAGCGCCGAAGCTTGACCAGGTGGATCTGATACTCTCTTCGCTGACTCAGATTAAGGTTGAGAAGGCATCGCAGGGTGCAAGCATCGAACTTATTGCTTAATCTGTGTTTTTTTACCTCAAATTGATTAGACCCCGCATCTGTGGGGTTTTTTTATGCTAATTTTTAAGCCCTGGATCACTGTAGGATGAGGCCGTTTTGAACAGCGAATTACTCTGGGTTTTGATTTTATTGTTGATAGCCATTGTGCTGTTTACTACCAACAAGCTGCGTATGGACGTGGTGGCTTTGTTGGTGATCATCGCGTTTGTGCTGAGCGGCACCCTGACTCTGCAAGAGGCAACGGCCGGTTTTAGCGATCCTAACGTGATTTTGATCGCTGCTTTGTTTGTGATCGGTGAAGGCTTAGTGCGCACCGGTGTGGCTTATCAGGTCGGCGATTGGTTGGTGAAAGTGGCAGGCAGCAGTGAAACCAAAATGCTGGCACTGTTGATGTTCACCGTGGCCGGGCTGGGTGCATTTATGAGTTCGACCGGGGTAGTGGCGATCTTCATCCCGGTAGTACTCAGCGTGGCGGTACGGATGAAGATCTCACCGGGGCGACTGATGATGCCGTTAAGTTTTGCAGGGCTTATCAGCGGCATGATGACGCTGGTGGCCACGCCGCCGAATATGGTGGTCAACAGCGAATTGGTGCGCGAGGGGCTTGCCGGTTTCAGTTTCTTCGGCGTGACGCCAATCGGCCTGATCGTGTTACTGCTGGGGGTGGGCTATATGCTGATCGCCCGCCGTTGGCTTGGTAATAGCGGCGGTGCGAAAAATACCAAGGTTACCTGGCAGCGTCGGACGTTTCGCGATCTGATTCGTGACTATAAATTGACCGGGCGGGCGCGTCGCTTGGCTGTTCGCAGTAGTTCACCTCTGATTGGCCGCTCTTTGGATGAACTGCATCTGCGTGCCCGCTATGGTGCCAACGTTATCGGCATAGAGCGCTGGAAACGCTTTCGGCGTGTGATGATCAGCGCTTTTGGCAGCACGGAACTGCGTGAAGGGGATGTGTTGCTGATTGATATGTCGGATTGCGACATCGATTTACGTCAGTTTTGCAGCGAACAGCTATTGGAACCGATGATCCTGCGTGGTGAGTATTTCTCTGAACAAGCGCGCAACGTGGGGATGGCAGAAGTGTCGCTTATCCCCGATTCAGCCTTGCTGGGGAAATGCGTGCGTGATGCGGCTTTCCGCAGCCGTTACGATCTGAACGTGGTCGGTATCCGCCGCAACGGCAAAACGCTGGAAGGTAAACTGGTTGATGAGCCACTGACGTTGGGGGATATCCTGCTGGTGATCGGTGACTGGAAAGCGATCCGCCAATTACAGGCCAAAACCCATGACTTTATCGTGCTGAATCTGCCCGCAGAGGTGGATGAGGTGGCACCTGCCATCACCCAGGCACCGCATGCCTTGTTCTGCCTGGCATTGATGGTGGCGATGATGCTGACCGATGAGATCCCGAACCCTATCGCCGCACTGATTGCCTGCCTGCTGATGGGCCGTTTCCGCTGCATTAATATGGAAAGCGCTTATAAAGCGATCCATTGGCCAAGTATTATTTTGATCGTCGGTATGATGCCCTTTGCCCAAGCATTGCAGAAGACCGGCGGTGTGGATTTGATCGTGCAAGGGCTGATGGATATCGCCGGTGAAGCAGGCCCGCGTGTGATGCTGGTGTGCCTGTTTGTACTTTGCGCCTCCATCGGGCTGTTTATCTCCAATACCGCCACGGCGGTATTGATGGCACCTATCGCCATTGCGGCGGCGCATAAGATGGGAGTTTCGCCTTATCCGTTTGCCATGATTATTGCCATTGCGGCTTCGGCTGCTTTTATGACGCCGGTGTCATCACCGGTGAATACCCTGGTATTGGGGCCAGGGAATTACAAGTTTGGCGATTTTGTGCGCATCGGCGTGCCGTTCACGGTGTTGGTGATGATCGTCAGCGTGGTGGTGGTGCCGTGGTTGTATGCGTTTTAGGCCCGGATTTCGGGCCCACGATAGTGATTATAATGGAGAATCGCTACTGATCTCATCCAGCGACAGGCTAAAGCTCGGGATAAATACCTCCATAAAATAATCCATTTCCGGGCTTTGACGCAGTTGCAGTGTTTTCTCCAAGCGTGCTTTAGCTAAGGTAAATTCGTTATTTCCGGCAGACAGCTCTTCCAGGCATTTCAGGTAGGCACAGAGGGCGTCAGCCTGTTTTACCAGTAATTTCTCATCCTCAGTGTAATAGTGCTCATCAAGAATCGAACGGAAATCGTTCTGTAGTTCTTTTGGAATCATCTCAAGCAGTTTTTGTTGCGCGATTTTTTCGATTTTTTTGTATTCGTAGGCAATCTGCGGATTGTAATACTTGATGGGAGTGGGCATATCGCCGGTCAACACTTCACTGGCATCGTGGTACATCGCCAATAGCGCCACGCGCTCGGCGTTCAGGTTACCGTTAAATTTGCGGTTCTTGATCGCCGCCAGCGCATGGGCGACAAACGCGACTTGCAGGCTGTGCTCGGAAACGTTTTCGGTACGCACGTTGCGCATCAGCGGCCAGCGACTAATCAGTTTCAAACGGGAAAGGTGGGCAAAGAAATGGCTCTGGCTCATGGTGCTCTCTTTAGACAACGGCAAGTGAGGCCGTTATTGTGAGCAGTGGCGGCAGGTTATGCAAACCCAGTTGTGCGGTGTGGGCGCAGCCAGCAAACTGCGCCCATAAAAATCACTGATGGTAGGTTTCGAGGAAACGACCCAGTTTACCGACGGCCATTTCCAACTCATCGACTCGCGGCAAAGTTACGATACGTACGTGGTCAGGGTAAGGCCAGTTGAATGCGCTACCTTGTACCAACAGGACTTTTTCCTGCAACAGCAGATCCAGCACCATTTTCTGGTCGTCGCGGATATTGAAGCGCTTGGCATCAATACGCGGGAACATATACAGCGCGCCCTGGGGCTTCACGCAGGAAACGCCTGGAATATCATTCAGCAATTCCCAGGTGCGGTTGCGCTGTTCATACAGACGCCCGCCGGGTTGAATAAATTCGCTGATGCTCTGATAACCGCCGAGCGCAGTCTGGATCGCATGTTGCATTGGCACGTTGGCACAAAGGCGCATTGATGCCAGCATCTCCAGCCCTTCGATATAGCCTTTGGCGTGTTTCTTCGGCCCGTTAAGCACCATCCAGCCTTGGCGGAAACCGGCAACGCGATAGGTTTTGGATAAACCGTTAAAGGTGACCGTCAGCAGATCTGGGGCCAGTGCAGCAATGGAGTGATGCTCGGCATCGTCGTAAAGGATCTTGTCGTAAATTTCATCGGCGAAGATGATCAGGTCGTGCTGACGGGCGATCTCGACGATCTGCTCCAGCAATTCTTTGCTGTAGACCGCGCCGGTCGGGTTGTTGGGGTTGATGATCACAATACCGCGGGTGCGCGGGGTGATTTTGCTGCGGATATCGTCCAGATCCGGGAACCAGCCGGATTCTTCGTCGCAGATATAGTGCACCGCTTTGCCGCTGGAGAGCGATACCGCCGCCGTCCACAGCGGGTAGTCGGGGGCTGGCACCAGCATTTCGTCACCAATGTTAAGCAGCGCCTGCATGGATTGCACGATCAGCTCAGAGACACCGTTACCAATGTAGATATCCTCAACGGTCACATCACGCATGTTACGTGCCTGATAGTGCTGCATGATCGCCTTACGCGCCGAGAAGAGCCCTTTGGAGTCGCAATAGCCCTGTGCCGTAGGGAGGTTGCGGATCACATCGACGAGAATTTCATCAGGGGCATCAAAACCAAACGGCGCAGGGTTGCCGATGTTCAATTTAAGGACTTTGTTGCCTTCTTCTTCAAGACGCTTAGCTTCTTTGAGCACCGGGCCACGAATGTCATAGCAGACGTTGTCCAGTTTGCTGGATTTCTCAATGGGGGACATAGAAAGTTGAGCCTTTTGCTGGGATGGGGGATGATCCTACCGTGGAACACCGCAACCCGCCCAATGTACTCCTGGTGCTCCTGATTTTGAAGGGTTGTGCGCGCCTTTGGTGCAAACGATCGGCTAAATCGATGATTTAAACGATGATGCGTCTGTTATAATCCATATGCAAGAATTAAATTCTTTTTTATGGCTTTTTTTAGGCGTTTTTGTTTGAATTAAAGTGTGTTGATGTAAAGGTTCTCTGCCACATGTCTCTCTTGGTGCATACATTACGCGTACATGACAGGACGTAGAATACGACTAAAATTGTAAAAAAATGATAATGAGAGAATTATCTTATGGCTGGTAGTGGCTAGTAATACGACACTTCTTAGTAAAGTAAAATTGTATTAGAGGAACTTCAGTAATTAACTTAAGAGTTTTTTAAGTAAAATTGTATATAATTTAATAATAAAAATCCTTACTGATTGAATTTATTAAATTCGTGAGTAAATGAACCCAATGATACACAAAAAGATATTTATCTATTGAACGAAAAGTAGCAATAGGATCCTGCGGTCTGGCCCGTCTAGCTCTGCACGATCGGTGAGGAAGTGAGATGGTTTGGATGTGGTTAACCACCAATTATTCTGTGCCTAAGCACTTTTCGTCGTAACTTTGCCTTGTATCAATAAGCTATTGCGATAGATCGTGGATAAAAAGCGATAGAGATAACGAAATATAAGTAATTTTTTTGCCCTCATCTAATGAGTGGGGTACTGTCATGTCTGGCGCTTGCCCTTTTTAGCAGTGCCTTAGAAATACACCAGGGTAGTTTGTAAATTAGAATTTAAAAAGTGAAGAAAACACTATGATAAATGCAAATCGTCCGATACTTAATCTCGACCTCGATCTGCTAAGAACCTTTGTTGCTGTTGCTGATTTGAATACTTTTGCGGCGGCTGCTGTCGCCGTTTGTCGTACTCAGTCAGCTGTCAGTCAACAAATGCAGCGGTTAGAGCAATTGGTCGGCAAAGAGTTATTTGCTCGCCATGGGCGCAATAAGTTATTAACGGAACACGGTATTCAGCTTCTCAGTTATGCCAGGAAAATCCTGCGTTTTAACGATGAAGCCTGTACCTCATTGATGTATAACAATATCAAAGGAACCCTGACGATCGGTGCTTCTGATGATACTGCGGATACCATCCTCCCTTTCCTGCTTAATCGAGTGACATCGGTCTATCCCAAGCTGGCCATCGATGTACGGGTAAAACGTAGCCCGTTCATGATCGACATGCTGAAAAACGGTGAAGTGGATTTGGCTATCACCACTGTGGATACTGAAGGACATCCTCACATTGTCCTGCGTACGTCACCTACGCTGTGGTATTGCGCGGCGGACTACTATTTCCAGGCAGGCGAACCCATTCCGCTGGTGGTGCTGGATGAACCCAGCCCATTCCGTGCAATGGCGATCAAACATCTGGATGCTGCCGGTATTCCTTGGCGCATTGCCTATGTGGCGTCAACGTTATCTGCGGTGCGTGCGGCGTGCAAAGCCGGATTGGGGATTACCGCGCGGCCTATCGAGATGATGAGCCCAGATCTGCGGGTACTGGGGGCGACAGAAGGTTTACCGCATCTTCCTGATACTCAATACGCATTGTGCAAAGATATGAAGTGTGAAAATGAGCTGGCAATGGCGATTTTCAGCGCGGTGCAAAATGGTAACGAAACTTATCATTTCAGCGGGGAGTCTGTTGTGGTAGATGACTCCTGCCTGGCTGACGGTGAAGAGGAGTAACCATTAAGCGGGTTGTTTGATGAGAAAACCTCTGCTTCGGCGGAGGTTTTTTTTACTTGGGAATGGGCGAAATAACGATTTATATCCAGTTTCCCCCGTTTATTGAGTGAAAGCGTTATTTCTTTCACTATCCTTGGATGGCTGACTGGGTCTGGATAGCAATAAATTCGGCTTGTCTGTTTTTTATACAGAAATAACAAGGGGGTAAAACTCTGGAGTTCATGGAGGCGTTTTGATACTTTAGTGCGGTCATTTTTTAGCTGATATTGATAAAAATTGTTAAAGTGCCACACTTTTTTTGAAGTTTTCTGTCTGAAACGTGTCTTGGATCAAAAAAATACCCCTAGGTAGTGAGTGGAACAACAGGGAAATCCTGAGAGAATGGTATAGTAAAACTGAAATATGCATGTTGGTTTATATCTATCTGTTTCTACACGGCAATTAACTGACACGATTTAGCCTAAGCTAGCGCATCATATGTTAATCAAATGGTGTGTATGTAAACTAATGTGTAGATTCTTTTGTCGAAGTTGACAAAAGGTTATAGAAAGGAGTAAAAAGCCCACAGTAAAAATACTGCCTAACTCTCTGTAAAAGCAGTGTGTTTGTGTGGTCATTTATCCTTCCCTTAAATCGATGTGGTGCACTAACTGCCAGTAACAAGAGCAGAACGATCGACGCCACTTTTGATGAGTAAGCATAGAGTATGTCAACAACCACTGAAGTTATCGCTCATCACTGGGCGTTCGCCGTATTTCTTGTCATGGCAATCGGGCTTTGCGGCCTCATGCTGCTGGGCGCGTTCTTCTTGGGCGGGAGAGCTCAGGCGCGCGCTAAAAACACCCCTTATGAGTCCGGGATCGACTCGGTGGGCTCGGCGCGTATGCGTCTTTCCGCCAAGTTCTACCTGGTCGCCATGTTCTTCGTTATTTTCGATGTTGAAGCCTTGTATCTGTTTGCCTGGTCGGTCTCCATTCGTGAGAGCGGTTGGGTAGGCTTTATCGAAGCCGCCATTTTCATTGTGGTGTTACTGGTTGGTTTGGTTTATCTGGTGCGTATCGGCGCATTGGATTGGACTCCGGTGCGTTCCAAGCGCCTGAGCAAGCCAAGCACAATCAAGAACGCTAGCAACAGTCATCCGCAGTAACAGCGAGGCATTAAGATGGACTATACGCTCACCCGCATAGACCCGAACGGTGAGAATGACCGTTATCCCCTGCAAAAACAGGAGATCGTTGGCGATCCCCTTGAGCAGCAGGTTCACCGGACGGTTTACATGGGTAAACTTGAACATGCTTTGCATGACATGGTGAACTGGGGGCGTAAAAACTCTCTTTGGCCGTACAACTTCGGTCTTTCATGCTGTTATGTGGAAATGGTGACCTCGTTTACCGCCGTGCATGACGTGGCGCGCTTTGGTGCAGAGGTCTTACGTGCTTCTCCTCGCCAGGCGGATTTCATGGTGGTTGCCGGTACCTGCTTCACCAAGATGGCCCCGGTTATTCAGCGCCTGTACGAACAGATGCTGGAGCCTAAGTGGGTGATCTCGATGGGCGCCTGTGCCAACTCCGGCGGTATGTACGATATCTATTCCGTAGTGCAGGGCGTCGATAAATTCCTGCCGGTTGATGTGTATATCCCAGGCTGTCCACCACGCCCGGAAGCCTACATGCAGGCGTTATTGCTGCTGCAGGAATCCATTGGTAAAGAACGCCGCCCGCTGTCGTGGGTCGTTGGCGATCAGGGCGTTTACCGCGCCAATATGCAGTCTGAAAAAGAGCGTAAGCACGCAGAGCGTATCGCGGTGACCAACCTGCGATCGCCTGACGAGATTTAAGATTGCTGATAAGCGCTAATCTTGCTGCATAGGTGTGGTAACAAAGAGTAGTTAAGCTTGCGGTAAAAATGACCATTTAATGTGGTGAAAAAATTATGACAGATTTAACGACGCCCGACGCCCAGCCTGCTTGGCACACCCGTGACCATCTTGACGATCCGGTGATTGGCGAACTGCGCAACCGTTTTGGGCCGGAAGCCTTTACTGTTCAGCCCACCCGTACCGGAATGCCCGTGGTATGGGTCAAGCCTGGCCAGTTACTGGAAGTCATGACATTCCTGAAGAAACAGCCGAAGCCTTATGTGATGCTGTTCGATCTGCATGGTGTTGACGAACGTCTTCGTACTCACCGCCAGGGCCTGCCTGCTGCAGATTTCTCCGTTTTCTATCATCTGATTTCGATCGAACGTAACCGTGACATCATGCTGAAAGTGGCGCTGTCTGAAAAAGACCTGCACGTGCCCACAGCGACCAAAGTGTTCCCGAATGCCAACTGGTATGAGCGCGAAACCTGGGAAATGTTCGGTATTACCTTCGACGGCCACCCGCACCTGACGCGCATCATGATGCCGCAGAGCTGGGAAGGCCACCCGCTGCGTAAAGACTATCCGGCGCGCGCCACCGAATTCGATCCCTTTGTGTTGACCAAACAGAAAGAAGATCTGGAAATGGAGTCGCTGAAGTTCAAGCCGGAAGATTGGGGCATGAAACGTGGCACCGAGAACGAGGACTTTATGTTCCTTAACCTCGGCCCGAACCACCCGTCTTCGCACGGCGCATTCCGTATTATTCTGCAGTTGGATGGCGAAGAGATTGTCGACTGCGTGCCAGACGTGGGCTATCACCACCGCGGTGCCGAGAAAATGGGCGAGCGCCAGTCTTGGCACAGCTACATTCCGTACACCGACCGTATCGAGTATCTCGGCGGCTGCGTGAACGAAATGCCTTACGTGCTGGCAGTGGAAAAACTGGCTGGGATCGTGGTGCCGGATCGTGTCAACACCATCCGCGTAATGCTTTCTGAACTGTTCCGCATCAACAGTCATCTGCTGTACATCAGTACCTTTATTCAGGACGTGGGCGCGATGACTCCGGTGTTCTTCGCCTTTACCGATCGTCAGAAAGTGTACGACGTGGTGGAAGCGATCACCGGTTTCCGTATGCACCCGGCCTGGTTCCGCATTGGCGGTGTCGCGCATGATCTGCCGCGTGGCTGGGATCGTCTGCTGCGCGACTTCCTCGACTGGATGCCGAAGCGCCTTGATTCTTACGTCAAAGCCGCGCTGCAAAACAGCATTCTGAAAGGCCGCTCTGTCGGCGTTGCCTCTTACAACGCCAAAGAAGCGCTGGAGTGGGGCGTGACCGGCGCAGGCCTGCGTGCGACCGGTGTTGAGTTTGACGTGCGTAAATGGCGCCCTTACTCCGGCTATGAGAACTTCGATTTCGAAGTCCCGGTCGGCGACGGCAACAGCGACTGTTACACCCGCGTAATGCTGAAAGTGGAAGAGCTGCGCCAGAGCCTGCGTATTCTTGAGCAATGCCTGAAAAACATGCCGGAAGGCCCGTTCAAGGCCGATCACCCGCTGACTACGCCGCCGCCGAAAGAGCGCACGCTGCAGCATATTGAAACGCTGATCACCCACTTCCTGCAGGTTTCCTGGGGCCCGGTGATGCCAGCCAATGAATCATTCCAGATGATTGAAGCCACGAAAGGGATCAACAGCTACTACCTGACCAGCGACGGCAGCACCATGAGCTATCGCACCCGGGTACGTACGCCAAGCTTTGCTCACTTGCAGCAAATCCCTGCGGTTATCCGTGGCAGCCTGGTCTCCGACCTGATCGTCTATCTGGGTAGTATCGATTTTGTAATGTCAGATGTGGACCGCTAACTATGCATGATCATAACGATGCACTTGAGCCGATTAATGCAGCCGCTCCCCAAAACGGTGCTGATGCATTTGTGCTGAGCGCGCAAGAGCGTGATGCGATCGAGCACGAAAAGCACCATTACGAGGATCCTCGTGCCGCCTCTATTGAAGCACTGAAAATTGTGCAGAAGCAGCGTGGCTGGGTTCCCGATGGGGCGATTTATGCCATCGCTGAAGTGCTGGGCATTCCTGCCAGCGACGTAGAAGGCGTGGCCACGTTCTACAGCCAGATTTTCCGCCAGCCGGTTGGTCGCCACATAATCCGTTATTGTGACAGCGTAGTGTGTCACATCAACGGTTATCAGGGTATTCAGGCGGCCCTGGAGAACAAACTCAACATCAAGCCGGGGCAAACCACCTTCGATGGCCGTTTTACGCTGCTGCCGACCTGCTGCCTGGGTAACTGCGACAAGGGCCCGAGTATGATGATCGATGAGGATACTCACGCTCATCTGACGCCGGAAAATGCGGTCGAATTGCTGGAGCGGTATAAATGATGATAGATATCAAACGTACTGCCGAAATGCACCCGCTCACCTGGCGGCTGCGTGATGACGAACAGCCGGTCTGGCTGGACGAATATCGTAGCAAAAACGGTTACGCGGGCGCTGAAAAAGCCCTTAAAGGCCTGGCACCCGACGAGATCGTCAATCTGGTGAAAGACGCCGGGCTGAAAGGCCGTGGCGGCGCAGGTTTCTCCACCGGTTTGAAGTGGAGCCTGATGCCGAAAGACGAATCCATGAACATCCGTTACCTGCTGTGTAACGCCGATGAAATGGAGCCAGGCACTTACAAAGACCGTTTGCTGATGGAACAACTGCCACACCTGCTGGTGGAAGGCATGCTGATCTCGGCATTCGCGCTGAAAGCCTATCGGGGTTACATCTTTCTGCGTGGCGAATATATTGAAGCGGCCGTGCATTTGCGCCGTGCGATTGCCGAAGCAACCGAAGCAGGCTGGCTTGGTAAAAACATCCAAGGCAGCGGTTTTGATTTTGAGCTGATCGTCCACACTGGCGCTGGCCGTTATATTTGCGGTGAAGAAACTGCATTGATTAACTCGCTGGAAGGCCGCCGTGCCAACCCGCGCTCCAAGCCACCATTCCCGGCGTCCGCCGGTGTGTGGGGCAAGCCGACCTGCGTAAACAACGTCGAAACCCTGTGCAACGTGCCTGCTATTCTTGAGCACGGCGTTGACTGGTACAAAGGGATTTCCGCCGGTAAGAGTAACGATGCCGGTACCAAACTGATGGGCTTCTCCGGCCGGGTGAAAAACCCAGGCGTTTGGGAGCTGCCGTTTGGCACTACCGCGCGTGAAATTCTGGAAGATTACGCCGGTGGCATGCGCGATGGCCTGAAATTCAAAGCCTGGCAGCCGGGCGGTGCCGGAACCGACTTCCTGACTGCCGATCATCTGGATCTGCCGATGGACTTTGAGCATATCGGCAAAGCCGGTAGCCGCTTGGGTACGGCGCTGGCGATGGCGGTAGATCACGAAATCGGCATGGTTTCGCTGGTGCGTAATCTGGAAGAGTTCTTTGCCCGTGAATCCTGTGGCTGGTGCACTCCGTGCCGCGATGGCCTGCCGTGGAGCGTGAAGATCCTGCGTGCGTTGGAAAATGGTCAAGGTCAGCCGGGGGATATCGAAACCCTTGAGCAACTGTGCCGCTCCCTCGGCCCAGGTAAAACCTTCTGCGCCCATGCGCCAGGTGCCGTAGAGCCACTGCAAAGCGCGATTAAATATTTCCGTGACGAGTTTGAAGCCGGCATTGCCCCGCAGTATTTGGGCAATATCCAGGCGATTGGTGGTATTCAGCCAAACAACTTGTTGAAACAGCGCTGGTAGCCGCTATACCCGGCGTCTTTTGCCTTGTTAAGAGACGCAGGGGATACAGAATTTTTGATTAACGCCTGCTTTAAAGCAGGCCACTTGGAAGCATGCTGACTATGGCTACGATTCATGTAGACGGCAAAGAATACGACGTAGATGGAGCCGACAACCTGTTACAGGCGTGTCTCTCCCTCGGGCTCGATATTCCTTACTTTTGCTGGCATCCGGCGCTGGGAAGCGTCGGCGCTTGCCGCCAATGTGCGGTAAAGCAATACCAAAACGCGGACGATACGCGTGGCCGTTTGGTGATGTCTTGTATGACACCGGCATCCGATGGAACTTTCATTTCCATCGATGATGCTGAAGCCAAGCAGTTCCGTGAAAGCGTGGTCGAATGGTTGATGACCAATCACCCGCACGATTGTCCAGTATGTGAAGAGGGCGGTAACTGTCACCTGCAGGATATGACAGTAATGACAGGCCACAGCTTCCGTAGATACCGCTTCACCAAGCGTACCCACAACAACCAGGATCTGGGGCCGTTTATCTCTCATGAGATGAACCGCTGCATCGCCTGTTATCGCTGTGTGCGTTACTACAAAGATTATGCCGACGGTACCGATTTGGGTGTCTATGGCGCGCACGACAACATCTACTTTGGCCGGCCAGAAAGCGGCACGCTGGAAAGCGAGTTTTCCGGCAACCTGGTAGAAGTGTGCCCAACCGGCGTTTTCACCGACAAAACGCACTCAGAACGTTACAACCGTAAGTGGGACATGCAGTTTGCACCGAGCATCTGCCAACAGTGCAGCGTCGGCTGTAACACCAGCCCGGGTGAGCGTTATGGCGAGCTACGCCGTATCGAAAACCGCTACAACGGCAGCGTAAACCACTACTTCCTGTGTGATCGTGGTCGCTTTGGTTATGGCTATGTCAACCTGAAGGATCGTCCGCGCCAGCCGCAACAACTGCGTGGCAACGACTGGATCACTCTGAACGCCGAGCAGGCGATGCAGGGCGCGGCAGATATTCTGCGTCAGGCGAAGAAAACCATCGGTATCGGCTCACCACGTGCCAGCCTGGAAAGCAACTTCGCGCTGCGTGAACTGGTGGGGGCAGAAAACTTCTATACCGGCATCAATCAGGCTGAGCAACAGCGCCTGAATCTGATGCTCAACGTGCTGAAAAACAGCGGAGTGACGACGCCTAATCTGCGTGAAATCGAAAGCTACGACGCGGTGTTGGTGCTGGGTGAAGATCTGACTCAGACCGGTGCCCGTATCGCGCTGTCGGTTCGCCAGGCGGTGAAAGGTAAAGCTCGCGCCATGGCTGCGGCACAGCGCGTTGCCGACTGGCAGATCGCTGCGGTGCAGAATATTGGTCAGCATGCTAAACATCCGCTGTTTGTCACCAACGTTGATGATACCCGTCTGGATGATATTGCCGCCTGGAACTACCGTGCACCGGTTGATGAGCAAGCGCGTTTAGGCTTCGCTATCGCCCATGCGCTGGATGAGTCCGCACCGGCAGTGACCGATCTGGCCGCAGGCCTTAACAAGAAAATTGATGTGATCGTGCAGGCGTTGGCCGGTGCGCAGAAGCCGTTGATCATTACCGGCAGCAATGCGGGCAGTGATGCCATCATCGAAGCCGCAGCCAACATCGCCAAAGCGCTGAAAGGCCGTGGTGCCAACGTCGGTATCACCTTCGTAGCCGCTGCCGCCAACAGCATGGGTCTGGCGATGATCGGCGGTGGTTCTCTTGATGAAGCACTGGCGCAGTTGGAAAGTGGCAGCGCCGATACCGCCATCGTAATGGAGAACGATCTCTACCGTCATGCTCCAGCAGCGAAAGTGGATGCGGCACTGGCTAAGGTTAACAACCTGATCGTTGCCGACCATCAGCGCACCGCCATCATGGACAAAGCCAACCTGATCCTGTCTGCTGCCAGTTTTGCTGAGAGCGACGGTACGTTGGTCAACCAGGAAGGCCGCGCACAGCGTTTCTTCCAGGTATATGACCCGGCTTATTACGATGATGCCAAAAAGAATATCCACAGTATCATGCTGGAAAGCTGGCGTTGGATGCACTCGCTGCACTCCACCTACACCAGCCGCCAGGTTGACTGGACGCAGCTCGATGATGTGATTGCCGCCTGTGTGGCCGCGTTGCCGCAGTTGCAGGGGATTGTCGAAGCCGCTCCAGACGCCACCTTCCGTATTCGTGGGCAGAAATTGGCGCGTTCGCCGCATCGTTACAGTGGCCGTACCGCGATGCGTGCTGATATCAGCGTGCATGAGCCACGTCAGCCGCAGGATAAAGACACTATGTTTGCCTTCTCGATGGAAGGGAACAACAGTCCGCTGGCCGATCGTCAGCAAATCCCATTTGCTTGGGCGCCCGGTTGGAACTCACCGCAGGCATGGAACAAGTTCCAGGCCGAAGTGGGTGGCAGTCTGCGCCATGGCGATCCGGGTATCCGCCTGATCGAAGCGGGGGAGGGTAACCTTGGTTACTTCACCTCAATCCCATTGGCATTTAAAGCCGAAGGTTGGCGTGTTGCGCCGTATTACCACCTGTTTGGCAGTGACGAAATGTCACAGCGTGCCGATGTGATCCAGCAGCGGATGCCGCAGGCCTACGTGATGGTCAACAGCGCTGACGCCGCCCAGCTTGGTGTGAATGCCGGTGCCTGGCTGGAGTTTAGCTGTGCTGGCCAAACGCTGCGTTTGCCGGTGCGCTTGAGTGAAACTCTGGCGTCAGGCCAGGTTGGTTTGCCGCTCGGCTTGCCAGGGATCCCGCCGCTGTTGGTGGGCGCAACGGTTGAAAATCTGCGGGAGGCAGCACAATGAGCTGGTTTACGCCTGAGGTGATCGACATCCTGATCGCCATTCTGAAAGCGGTGGCGATCCTGCTGGTGGTTGTCAGCTGCGGGGCCTTCATGAGCTTCGGCGAACGCCGTCTGCTGGGGCTGTTCCAGAACCGTTACGGGCCTAACCGTGTCGGCTGGGGCGGCTCGCTACAGTTGGTCGCCGATATGATCAAAATGTTCTTCAAAGAAGACTGGGTCCCGACCTTCTCTGACAGGATGATTTTTACCCTGGCACCGATGATCGCCTTTACTTCTCTGTTGCTGGCCTTTGCTATCGTCCCGGTCAGCCCTAGCTGGGCGGTGTCCGATCTCAATATCGGTATCCTGTTCTTCCTGATGATGGCTGGCCTGGCGGTGTACGCCGTGCTATTCGCTGGCTGGTCGAGCAACAACAAATACTCGCTGTTGGGTGCGATGCGTGCTTCTGCGCAGACCCTGAGCTATGAAGTGTTCCTCGGTTTGTCGGTGTTGGGGGTAGTGGCGCAAGCTGACTCGTTCAATATGCAGGCGATCGTCGAATCACAGGCTCATGTCTGGAATATCATCCCGCAATTCTTTGGTTTCCTGACCTTCGCCATTGCCGGGGTTGCGGTATGTCACCGCCATCCGTTTGACCAGCCGGAAGCCGAGCAGGAACTGGCTGACGGTTATCACATTGAATATTCCGGTATGAAGTTCGGGCTGTTCTTTGTGGGGGAATACATCGGTATCGTTACCGTGTCTGCCCTGATTGTGACGTTGTTCTTCGGCGGTTGGCAGGGCCCGTTCCTGCCGCCATTCATCTGGTTCGCTCTGAAAACGGCCTTCTTCATGGTGATGTTCATTCTGATCCGTGCGTCGTTGCCGCGTCCGCGTTATGACCAGATGATGTCATTTGGCTGGAAAGTTTGCCTGCCGTTGACGCTGCTGAACCTGCTGGCAACTGCCGCGGTCATTTTGTACAACGCTCAATAAGGGGTGAATAAACCATGACATTGAAAGAGTTATTGGTTGGTTTCGGCACCCAGGTGCGCAGCCTTTGGATGATTGGCCTGCATGCCTTCGCCAAGCGCGAAACCCAAATGTATCCAGAAGAGCCGGTATACCTGCCGCCGCGCTATCGTGGCCGCATCGTGCTGACGCGCGATCCTGACGGTGAAGAGCGTTGCGTGGCCTGTAACCTGTGTGCGGTTGCTTGCCCCGTCGGCTGTATTTCGCTGCAAAAAGCAGAGCGGGAAGATGGCCGCTGGTATCCAGAGTTTTTCCGCATCAACTTCTCACGCTGCATCTTTTGTGGTCTGTGTGAAGAGGCTTGCCCAACCACGGCGATCCAGCTCACGCCGGATTTCGAAATGGGTGAGTTCAAGCGTCAGGATTTAGTGTACGAAAAAGAGGATCTGTTGATCTCGGGGCCGGGTAAATATCCGGAATATAACTTCTACCGGATGGCCGGTATGGCAATTGACGGCAAAGCCAAAGGCGAAGCCGAAAATGAAGCCAAACCGATCGACGTCAAAGGTCTGTTGCCGTAGGAGCAAGCATGGAAATTGCCTTTTATCTGGCAGGTTTGATTGCGATTGTCGCGACAATTCGCGTGATTTCGCATACCAATCCTGTACATGCGCTGCTGTATCTGATCGTTTCGTTATTGGCGATCTCGGCAGTCTTTTTCTCACTGGGTGCCTACTTTGCCGGTGCGCTGGAAATCATCGTCTACGCCGGGGCCATCATGGTGCTGTTCGTATTCGTGGTGATGATGCTGAACCTCGGTAGCGCGGTGCAGCAACAGGAGCGTGATTGGCTGAAACCGTCGGTGTGGATTGGCCCTGGCCTGTTGTCGCTGGCGTTGCTGGTGGTGCTGATTATTGCGATCCGCAGCTTGGACGATCAGGGCATCAGCGGTGAGATGGTGGATGCTAAAGCGGTTGGGATCAGCCTGTTTGGTCCTTACGTTCTGGCGGTTGAGTTGGCTTCAATGCTGCTGTTGGCAGGTTTGGTTGTTGCCTTCCACGTTGGCCGTGAGCACAAACCGGGTGAAGTGCTGAGCAATGCCCCGGCAAGTGAAATGGCGAAAAGAAAATCGGAGGAGCAAGCATGATCCCTCTCCAACATGGTTTGATTCTGGCGGCGATTCTGTTCGTCCTGGGGCTGACCGGGTTGCTGATCCGTCGTAACCTGCTGTTTATGCTGATCAGCCTGGAAGTGATGATCAACGCCGCAGCGTTGGCGTTTATCGTGGCAGGCAGCTACTGGGCCCAACCGGACGGGCAGATAATGTATATCCTGGCGATCAGCCTGGCGGCGGCGGAGGCCAGTATCGGCCTGGCGTTGCTGCTACAGCTCTACCGTCGTCGTCATACCCTGAATATTGATACTGTCAGTGAGATGCGCGGATGAACCTATTATATTTAACTATTCTGCTACCGCTGATCGGGTTCCTGCTGTTGGCATTTTCCCGTGGCCGCTGGTCTGAAAACACGGCGGCTACCGTCGGCGTGGGTTCTATTGGTTTAGCGGCGCTGATCACGGCGTACGCGGCGATCGATTTTCTCGGCCAGAAAGCCACCGGCGTGCAGCTGTACGAGCAAAACCTGTGGAACTGGATGGCCGTCGGTGATTTTAACATCGGTGTGACTCTGGTTCTGGACGGTTTATCGCTGACTATGCTGTCAGTGGTTACCGGCGTCGGCTTCCTGATCCACATGTTCGCTTCCTGGTACATGCGCGGTGAAGAAGGTTACTCACGCTTCTTCGCCTATACCAACCTGTTTATCGCCAGCATGGTGATATTGGTGTTGGCAGACAACCTGTTGTTGCTGTACTTGGGTTGGGAAGGGGTGGGCCTGTGCAGCTATCTGTTGATCGGTTTCTACTATAAAGATCCGGCCAACGGTGCGGCGGCAATGAAAGCCTTCATCGTGACCCGCGTCGGTGACGTATTCCTGGCCTTTGCGCTGTTCATTCTGTACCGCGAGCTGGGTACGCTGAATATCCGTGAACTGATGGTGTTGGCACCGGAGAAACTGGCGATTGGCGATACCGCTATCACTTGGGCAACCTTGATGTTACTGGGTGGTGCAGTGGGTAAATCGGCGCAGCTGCCATTGCAAACCTGGCTGGCAGATGCGATGGCCGGTCCAACTCCGGTATCTGCGCTGATCCATGCGGCAACCATGGTTACCGCCGGTGTCTACCTGATCGCCCGTACGCATGGCTTGTTCCTGATGGCACCGGAAGTATTACACCTGGTGGGCATCGTCGGGGCGGTAACCCTCCTGCTGGCGGGTTTTGCCGCGCTGGTACAGACCGATATCAAACGCGTACTCGCATACTCCACCATGAGCCAGATTGGCTATATGTTCCTGGCGTTGGGCGTGCAGGCGTGGGATGCGGCGATCTTCCACCTGATGACTCACGCGTTCTTCAAAGCGTTGCTGTTCCTGGCGTCTGGTTCGGTGATCCTGGCCTGCCACCACGAGCAGAATATTTTCAAAATGGGCGGCCTGCGCAAGAGCATTCCGCTGGTGTACCTGTGCTTCCTGGTGGGCGGCGCTGCGCTGTCGGCACTGCCGATCGTTACCGCTGGCTTCTTCAGTAAGGATGAGATCCTGGCGGGCGCAATGGCGAACGGCCACATCAACCTGATGATTGCCGGTCTGATCGGGGCGTTCATGACCTCGCTGTACACCTTCCGTATGATCTTCATTGTGTTCCACGGCGAAGAGAAAATCAAAGCCCATGCAGGCAAAGGCATCACGCACCACCTGCCGCTGTTGGTTCTGATGGTACTGTCCACTTTCGTTGGTGCGATGATCGTGCCACCGTTGCAGGGCGTGCTGCCAGAAACCACCGAAATGGCGCATGGCAGCGTATTGCAACTGGAAATCGCTTCTGGCGTGGTGGCTATCGTCGGTATCCTGCTGGCTGCTGCGCTGTGGTTGGGTAAACGCAGCCTGGTGAGCAGTATCGCGAAAAGCGCTCCGGGCCGTTTCTTCTCGACCTGGTGGTTCCATGCTTGGGGCTTTGACTGGCTGTATGACAAAGTGTTCGTTAAACCGTATCTGGGCGTTGCCCGGCTGTTGCAAAGCGATCCGCTGAACTCGCTGATGAATCTGCCGGCAATCTTCTCCCGCTGGGGGAACCGTGGCCTGACGGTGAGCGAGAATGGTCAGATACGCTGGTATATTGCGTCGATGGGTGTGGGTGCAGTGGTCGTATTGGCGCTGTTGATTTTGGTTTAACCAATAATTTAAAGCATTTATCGGGCATAGTGCTCTGTGCTATGTACAATGTTTTATACCCTGTGGATTTCAAGCTGTGGCTAGGCGGCAAGCGTATGAATTCCCAGGAGCTTACTCTAGTAAGTGACTGGGATGAGTACGCGTAGCCAACAACGCCACGGTTTGAAAGATACGGGTAGAATAAGGGACACAAAACGCCATGCTATTACCTTGGCTAATTCTTCTCCCCTTTATCGGCGGTCTGCTGTGTTGGCAGTGTGAGCGTTTCGGTACTAAGGCGCCGCGCTGGATCGCGTTGATTGCAATGGGGCTGACATTATTGCTGTCTCTGCAACTGTGGTTGCAGGGTGGATACTCGTTGATCAAACCGTTAGGCATTCCGCAGTGGCAGTCTGAATTCCTGCTGCCGTGGATCCCACGTTTTGGTATCAATATTCACCTGGCGCTGGACGGTTTGTCACTGCTGATGGTGGTGTTGACCGGCCTGCTGGGCGTGTTGGCGATCCTCTGTTCCTGGCGTGAAATTCAGAAATATCAGGGCTTCTTCCACCTGAACCTGCTGTGGATCCTGGGCGGCGTGATCGGCGTGTTCCTTGCCATCGACATGTTCCTGTTCTTCTTCTTCTGGGAAATGATGTTGGTGCCGATGTACTTCCTGATCGCCCTGTGGGGGCACAAGGCGTCGGACGGTAAAACCCGTATTACTGCGGCAACCAAGTTCTTCATCTACACCCAGTCCAGCGGTCTGGTGATGTTGATTGCGATTCTGGGCCTGGTGTTTGTGCACTATAACGCAACGGGCGTATGGACCTTCGGCTATCAGGATCTGCTGAATACCCCGATGTCGCACAATGTCGAATACCTGCTGATGTTGGGCTTCTTTATCGCATTTGCGGTGAAAATGCCGGTGGTGCCATTGCACGGTTGGTTGCCGGACGCACACAGCCAGGCTCCAACGGCAGGTTCTGTTGACCTGGCGGGGATCTTGCTGAAAACCGCCGCTTACGGCCTGCTGCGTTTCAGTCTGCCGCTGTTCCCGAATGCTTCCGCTGAGTTTGCCCCAATCGCTATGTGGCTGGGTGTGATCGGTATCTTCTACGGTGCCTGGATGGCGTTTGCGCAGACCGATATCAAACGTTTGATTGCCTACACCTCCGTTTCGCACATGGGCTTTGTGCTGATTGCCATCTACACCGGCAGCCAGTTGGCTTATCAGGGGGCGGTTATCCAGATGATTGCGCACGGTCTGTCTGCGGCCGGTATGTTCATCATCTGCGGTCAGCTGTATGAGCGTCTGCATACCCGTGACTTGCGCCAGATGGGCGGCCTGTGGGGGCGGATCAAGTACATACCTGCACTGTCGCTGTTCTTCGCCGTGGCGACGTTGGGGATGCCGGGTACCGGTAACTTCGTCGGTGAATTCATGATCCTGATAGGCAGCTTCCAAGTGGCCCCGGTGATCACCGTGATTTCTACCTTCGGTCTAGTGTTTGCTTCGGTTTATGCTTTGATCATGATGCAGCGTGCCTACTTCGGTGCGCCAAAGTCCGATCAACCCTTACCGGGCATGACCGCGCGTGAATTGTTCATCATTCTGCTGCTGGTGGTTCTGTTGGTCCTGTTGGGGGTTTATCCTCAGCCGATCCTCGATACCTCAAGTGCGGCGATGAGCAACGTGCAACACTGGTTTGGTCAGTCAGTTTCAGCAATTTCAACAACAAGGCCGTAATTCGCCATGACAATAACTCCTCAACAACTGATCGCACTGTTACCGCTGTTGATCGTCGGATTGACGGTGGTGGTTGTGATGCTGTGCATTGCGTGGCGACGCGACCATTTTATCAACGCCACCTTGACAGTAGTCGGTCTTAACCTGGCGCTGCTTTCACTTTATTTTGTCGGCCAGGTTGGCCCAATGGACGTCACTCCGCTGATGCGGGTTGACGGTTATTCGATGTTCTATACCGGGCTGGTGCTGCTGGCGAGCCTGGCGACCTGTACCTTTGCCTATCCATGGCTGGTGGGTTACCCGGACAACCGTGAAGAGTTCTATCTGCTGGTGCTGATTGCTGCCATGGGTGGGATTCTGCTGGCGAGTGCCAATCACCTGGCTTCGCTGTTCCTCGGTATTGAACTGATCTCGTTGCCGTTGTTTGGGCTGGTGGGCTACGCCTATCGTCAGAAACGCTCTCTGGAAGCGGCGATCAAATATATGCTGCTGTCTGCGGCGGCATCCAGCTTCCTGCTGTTTGGCATGGCGCTGCTGTACGCAGAATCTGGCGATCTGTCACTGGCGGGGCTGGGTAAGAGCCTGCAGGAGCACATGGTGCACCGCCCACTGATTCTGGCCGGTATGGGCATGATGATCGTGGGCTTGGGCTTCAAACTCTCTTTGGTGCCGTTCCAACTGTGGACTCCCGATGTGTATCAGGGGGCGCCTGCGCCGGTTTCAACCTTCTTGGCCACCGCCAGCAAGATTGCGATCTTCGCGGTAGTGATGCGTCTGTTCCTGTACGCACCGGCTGCCGACAGTGAAGCGCTGCGTATGGTGCTGTCGATTATTGCCTTCTGCTCGATTCTGTTCGGCAACCTGATGGCGATCAGCCAGACCAACATCAAACGCTTGCTGGGTTACTCCTCGATCGCTCACCTGGGTTATCTGCTGGTGGCGCTGATTGCGGTGCAAACTCACCAACTGTCGCTGGAAACCGCCGGTGTTTATCTGGCCGGTTACCTGTTCAGCAGCTTGGGGGCTTTCGGTGTGATCAGCCTGATGTCCAGCCCGTACCGTGGCCCGGATGTTGATTCACTGTTCTCCTACCGTGGCCTGTTCTGGCACAAGCCGATCCTGTCGGCGGTGATGACGGTGATGATGCTGTCGCTGGCCGGGATCCCGATGACGTTGGGCTTTATCGGTAAGTTCTTCGTGATTGCGATGGGTGTGAGTGCTCATCTGTGGTGGTTGACCGGTGCCGTGGTGGTGGGGAGTGCAATTGGTTTGTACTACTACCTGCGTGTGACCGTCAGCCTGTTCCTCAGCGCGCCGGAAAAGCTGGTTCGTGATACGCCAGACAACTGGGCGTTGACTGCCGGTGGGGTAGTGGTGCTGATCTCTGCCGTACTGGTGCTGTTGCTGGGTATTTACCCGCAGCCACTGATTACGCTGGTGCAGATGGCACAGCCGATGTTCTGATCGGAACTCAGGCATTAAAAAAGGTCGCTTCGGCGACCTTTTTTAATGGCGGCTATTCAGGGTAAGTCTGGAACGAGGCTTCCAATGCCTGCACTACCGCACGAACGCGTGCTGCGCGCTGCAAATCGGGATGAAGTACCAGCCAGATATCCACCCAATCTTTATTCTCGGGGAAAATGCGTACCAGATCGGGATCGTTATCGGCCAGGAAGCAAGAGAGCAGGCCAATACCCAAGCCGTTACGCGTTGCGGAACGCAGCAGCAATTGGGAATTACATTGCAATACCACATTAGGATCGACCAACGTCTCGCCACAGAAATTACTCCAGTGACGTGGTACCAATTCGCGCGGGAACATCAGCAGATCGTGGCCACGCAGATGGCCGCCTTTGGTCGGCACTCCCTGCCTGTCAAGATAATCCTGCGTGGCGTAAAGGCCCATTTCAATGGTAGCCAGGCGTTTAATGACAAGCTCATCGGACTCCGGGCGGGCACCGCGGATCGCCAGATCGGCCCCGCGATAAGAAATGTCAGAAATGTTGACCGCGGTCAGTAAGGTTACGGTGATGCGCGGGTATTTCTCGCGCAGGTTTTTCAATGCCGGTATCACAAAGGCTTCCGCCATGGTATCGGTGGTGGCGATGCGGACACTACCACACAGGCTTTCATCGCCGCTGGTGGCTTTGCGGCCGATAGCCTGCACTGCGTTTTCCATGTTCATCACATCTGACAGCATTTCTTCCCCCAGCGGACTGAGAGAGAACGACTTTGGCGTACGGATAAACAGTTTTGAACCTAAGGTCTCTTCAAACGCGCTGACCCGCCGCCCAACGGTAGCCTGATCGACGCGTAGTTCATTGGCCGCTTTTCGTAAAGTGCCGCAGCGTGCTACAGCCAGGAAGAAGCGCGCATCATCCCAATTCATTGTGCCGTTTCCTTCTTGGAATCTTATGGGTTTTCAGCCTGTTTTCACTATGAATGCCTTGTTAGAAAAGGCGTTTGCAAAAAATGAGGCTGCTGTATCATCATTATCTATTATGTTTCAGAATATGAATAAATGCATCCTTGTGAAGCAGGTTTGCATCTTTATTTTTATCAAACAATCTTTATGCTGATCGGCGCTCATGTTGCGATATGGCGCAGGTTGTGTTTTGGAGTGGCCTTTCCGGCATTAGCAAATGCGTATGAGAGCCGGTCTTGGTGGGCGTAATTGCTTGATGGGATCCGCGCTGAATCAGATTGTCTTACCAAGACTGGATATAAAAAATGGAGTCTCAAGTAGAGAGCATGTACGCCCCCGTAGCATTGGCAACTGCGGATGGTGTCAGGGTGATCACATCACCAGGTGCTAAAGCGGCAGAGAAAAATAATGCAGATGTGATTATCGAAGGATTGGCATCCCGCGGAATTCAGCATATTTTTCTGGTGCCGGGCAAGCTTGTTTACCCGCTGATTAAATCCATTGATCATTCGACGATTACCGGCATCGTTGGGGCCCATGAAACCGCCTGTGGTTTTATGGCTGATGGCTATGCTCGTGCCAGCCGCAGGTTCGGTGTTTGCTTAGGCATTTCCGGCCCTGGCACCATGAACTTTTTGCCGGCGATGGCGGCCGCACAGGCCGATAAGATCCCGGTACTCTATCTGGCGGGGGGGATTGCCACCTATCATGAAGCGCAGGGCGCATTTCAGGATGGCAGCAACAGCGGCATTGATGAGCTGACCATCGTTAAGCCACTGCTATCCACGGCCATTGAAGTCAAAAACAACCTCACGCTACAGCATGAACTGCGCCGCAGTTTGTCCTGTTTAAATACTCAGCGCAAAGGGCGTGCCTATCTGAGCGTACCGGTTGATATGCAGAAGACGGTTGTAGCCAGAACAAACCAGCCAGAGCCAATTCGGATGCCGCTGTGCCGTGAAGTCGCGGTAGATCAGCCCGCGCTGGAGATGCTGCTAGACGACTATCTGCTGCGCGGGCTGAATGTGGCTTGTCTGGTGGGGAGCCGCATCAATAATCCGTTGGATGCCGAACTGCTGTTACGTGTGGCCGAAAAGTATCGCCTACCGGTTGCCACTACGCTGTCGGGCAAAGGGGCTTTCCCTGAGGATCATGAACTGGCGTTGGGCCTGTATGGTTTTGCTGGCCATACCCGCGCGGTGGAAACCATCAATGGTGACAGCGTGGATGTCTTGCTGGTGCTGGGCTGCGATCTCAGCCAGCGCGATAGCCTGAATTGGGATCCCAAACTGCATGGCACCAAAACGCTGGTGGTGATTGATGAGGATTTCGATAAGGTCAGCTCTCACTATCAGCCCGATTTACAGATTTTCTCCAACCTGAACGGTTCGTTGCAGAGCCTGCTGGAAATTATTGAGGATGACGATGCTCGCCTGATTTGCGTTAACCGCTTGCGCGATCAGTGGATGAAGCAGGTGCGTACCTTGCCGTTGGAACAGGAACAGCCGGATCTGGTGGCGCGTATCGCCCTGGGTGAGGCCAATATGTACCCTGGGGATGTGATCAAGCATCTGCGCCGCCGCACGGCCGATGACACCAATGTGGTGGTGGACTCAGGTGCGCATCGCATCTTTATGGCACACCATTGGCAGACGCATGGCCGTGGTGACTATCATACCTCCAGCTCGCTGGCTCCCATGGGGTGGGCGATCTGTGCCGGTATCGGCATTAAGCTGGCTGCTCCACAGCGCGATTGCCTGGTGGTCACCGGTGACGGCTGCATGCTGATGCACGGTATGGAGATCCAGACCGCAGCACGTTATCAGGTAAAAATGACCTTTGTGGTGATGAATAACAGCGCACACGGTGCCGTGCATATCGACACGCTGCAAAACCGGGGGGTTTCCGCTGCTTATACCGCATTGCCGAATCATGACTGGAGGGCCTTTGCCAACAGTTTGGGCGTGGCTTCGGCCAAAGCCACGACGCTCGAAGAACTGGATCATGCGCTCACCATGGCGGCTGAGCATGAAGGGCCATTCCTGATTGAGGTGATGGTCGGCAACCACGTGGTTCCCAACCGCTATTATTCCGAGAGCATTAAAGAATACGAACAGCGTATCAAGGGGATATAAAACGTAGCTGCCATGCCTGTGTGTATGGCGGCCTCAGCATCGCTATACCCTTCATACTTCAAGTTGCTTGGGTGTTGGCTGCGTGACTCGGCCCATGCTGGGCCTCGCCCCTTCGGGGCCACCGCAAGCGGTGTTCAAATCTGCATGCGCAGATTTGTCATTCACCCTAAATCACATAGTGGCCTATGCTCCTAGGGCTTCTCTCAGTGGCCGCCTACAAGCAACTCGAATTATTTTGGGTATATCAATGTCACCTCGGTATTTCACCCCATTCTATTTTTTAATCACAACAACGATGGAGCAATAACCATGTATAAATGGGTACTTCTGGCATTAATGGCCGCATTTCAAGGTAACGTGCTGGCGGCTGATGAACATGGTGAAGGGATCACCAAAGAAACCCTGCTGAAAACTGAAAACTCATGGGAAGGCACCGCCTACCGGCACTACCCGGCAGGGGCACCGCAAATCACCATGCTCAAAGTTACGGTAGAGCCGAACAAAGTGCTGGCCTGGCATACTCATCCCTGCATCAGTGCGGTGTATATGACCGGTGGCAGTGTTTCTCTGACGGTGAAAGCCACCGGTGTGAAAAAAACGTTCAAACAGGGTGACTCATTTACCGATACGGTAGATATTGTTCATCAGGGCGTTTCCGGTGATAAAGGCGCCGAAATGCTGGTATTCTTTGCCTGTGCAGATAATAAGCCACTGACGGTGAAAGCCGCCGAATAACATACCCGTCATACTTCAAGCAGCAGGTGTGTTGACTACGCTCGTTTACCCCAGTCACATAGTGGCCTATGCTTCTGGGGATTATGAGCCTCATTAATGAGGCTCACCCTACGGGCCAGCGCAAGCGCTGTTCAAATCGGTCTACGACCCATTTGTCACGAGCTTGTCGCGTTACTCGGCCCAAGTTTGGGCCTCGCCCCTGTGGGGCCAGCACAAGTGCTGTTCAAAAACGCGTTGCGCTTTTGTCCTGCAACTCGAATTATTTAGGGTATAAATGAGTTCGCGGCCCGATTGGGCCGCATTCCGGGGAAATCATGGTTGCGTTATGGATGGTCGTTGCCAGTGCGTTTTTCGCATTGATGGGGGCCTGTATCAAACTGGCTTCAGCGAAGGTCGGTTTTTTTGACATCATTTTCTATCGTTCATTTATCAACGTGGCGATAGTGGCAGCGCTGATTCAAATCAAGAATATCGGTTTCCGTACCCAGCATCTTGGGTTGCATATGAAGCGTGCTGCCATCGGCAATGCCGCCATGTACTGCGGTTTCTACTCGCTGATTCATCTGCCTATCGCCACGGCGGCGACCCTCGGTTATACCAATCCCATCTTTCAGTCGGTGATCGTTTTCGTAACGACCAAAGGTCAACTGACCGGTAAACTGCTGTTCTCCGTCTTGCTGGGTTTTGTCGGTATCCTGATTCTTTTGCGCCCGGATGTGCCGCACGGTGAGTTTGCGGCGACGTTAATCGGTTTGTTTTCCGGGTTATTAACCGCGCTGGCCTATTTTAACGTCGGTAAACTGGTACGCGCCGGTGAACCTGAACTGCGCGTGGTGTTCTATTTCTCTCTGGTAGGGACGCTGGTGGGCGTTGTGATGGCATTGATCGTCGGGTTCTCGGCACTGGATGCCGCCACGTTGCTGTGCGTCTGTGCCATCGGTATCTTCGGCAGCCTGGGGCAAATCACCATGACCCGCGCCTATGGCAGTGGTAACGCGGTGATTGTCAGCATACTTTCTTACAGCACCATTATTTTCTCCACGCTGCTCGGCTACCTGATGTTTGCAGAAGCATTGTCTTCGATTGCCGCTGTTGGCATGGCATTGATTATTCTCTCTGGGGCGTTGGCCATGCTGCGGCGTGCGCCAGCAAAAGCCGCCGCCAAAACCGCGTCAGTGTAATTTTGCATCTAAATGCATGCATTAATGAATCACTGTGATGCGTTATTGGCTATTTTGGCAGTTAGATCCGAACGGTATGATGAGCGCGTTTTCTGATTGGGGCTATTTTCGGAAAGCGCGGTTTATTGCAGGCGCAGGCTTGATCGTTTCGGGAGAGGATAATGTCAGACGGTGTGGCTGTTGATGGATCAACTAGAACGGACTCGAGTTCTTCGCGTTTTGCTATTCTGCTGTTTCTAGCGCTGGCATTGATGTCTGCGCTACTGAACAGCAGTGCACCGACGCCGCTTTATCCCCTTTATCAGCATGAACTGGCTTTAACTTCGGTAAGCCTGACGGTTATTTACGGTGCTTATGCCGCGGGTGTGCTTATTTCTCTGTTCGGCGTGGGCAACCTGGCCGGAAAGGTGAAAGATCTGCGCAGCATGATTGTCCCGGCGTTACTGGTGGTGCTGGTTGGAGCTCTGCTATTTGCGCTGGCGGATTCATTTCTCATGTTGTTTATCGCACGCTTGTTGGCAGGAATTGGCACTGGGGCATTGACCGGTGCGGCCAATATTGCACTGGTGCGTTTTGGCCCGAAGGACGGGGGCAAAAACGCCGCACTGATCGCCACGCTGTCGTTTACCACCGGGCTGGCGCTGGGGCCGATTTTCAGCGGTGTCGCATTGCAGACCGGGTTCTATACCACGTCGCTGCCGTTTGTCATCATTATGGTCGTTGCGGCCACGGCGGCGTTGGGCGTGATGCTGAAGTGGCCGCAGGATGTGGTAATTGCACCAAGCAGCGGGCAGGCTGCGGAAGTTGTAGTAGAAAAAAGCAGTTTGGCGGATGGCTTGCGGGCCACCGGCAGTCAATTCTTCCTGTGTGCTGGGGCGTTATTCATCTGCTGGGCGGTGGCGGCGAGCATTCTGGCGATTGGCCCCAGCGTGGCGGAAAAGTTGTTGGGTATACAAAGCCGTGGTGTTTATGGCTATGTGATTGCGGTGTATCTGGTGATTGCCGGTATTAGTCAGATTTTAAGCCGTCGCTTTAATGCGCGCTATTCGTTGATGTTTGGTTGCCTGGCGCAGGCGTTGGCTGTGGTGGTGTTTGCCGAGGCGATCCTGATCCATTCATTGGGCCTGGCTGCGGCGGGCATGGTGATTGCGGGTTATGCCTACGGAGCAATTTTTGTTGGCAGTGCGACGCTGGTGAACCTGATTTCACCCAAGGCCAGCCATGCGCGCTTGATTTCGCTGTTTTATGTGATCGCTTATATTGCCAACTGGGTACCTATTCTGTTGGGTGTAGTGATCGACCATGCCAGCCTGCATCTGGCGGTCAATCTGTTATTTATGGTCAGCGCTGTGGTTTGCCTGGCCTTGGGTCTACTGGTAATGCGAGCGAAATTCCCGCGCTAAAACCAATAAGGATAACCCGCGTTACTGCCGATTTCCCTGGTGTTGTGTACTATTTTCAGCGTGCTTGCACGCTGTTTTTTTTTAAGAAATCCCCTTCATTAATACAGCGTTATCTTTGATTGCCTCTTACCTGTAGCTTGAAAATTACTCTTCACGGTTAATCCATAAGCAACTGGCTGATATGCCAAGACGCTGACGGTATTTTTCCGCCCGCCGGTTTTGATTTACCGTATAATTCCCCACATTAAGTTTGGTTAATGAGGTTGCAGTGGAACAACTTTCGGGATTGTTGCGGCAGTTACGTCAGCAGCTTGCGCAGGGTTTCCCCTCTGAAGCCGGATTTCGGCAGATAACATTACCGGTTCCCGATCGCCTGGCCGCCACGTTACTTGAGTGGTTGGCGGCACAAACGCTATTCCCGCAGTTTTATTGGCGCCATCGTGAAGCGCAGCGAGAAGCTGCGGTATGTGGCGCAGTCAGGCAATTCTCGCATCCTTTGCCGGCGCAGGCGTTTCTGCATGCTCATCCCGGTGCTCGCCTGTGGGGGCTGAACGCTTTTGACGACAGCGCGCTGCTGCTGTTGCCGCGTGTGGAGATCCAGAGTCGCAGCGGCAAGGGTGAACTGACGCTGAATCTGTTTTCTGAATCTTCATTGCATGAAGACGCCATTGCCGCCAGCCGCTGGCTTGAGGAACTGGCGGCGGCAAAACCGATCGCGGATTTGCAGGTAACGGTGCAATCGGTGCTGCATCAGCCAGAGCGTTCAGCTTGGGACGCTATGCTGCGTGAGGCGCTGACGGCGATCGAACATCAGCAGCTCGATAAGGTAGTGTTGGCACGCAGCACGCGGCTGACGCTGGCAAGCCCGCTGTTTGCACCCGCGTTGATTGCTGCCAGCCGCAAGGTTAACCACCGTTGCTACCATTTTATGATGCGTTTCGATGCGCACTCGGCCTTTCTTGGTTCAAGCCCGGAAAGATTGTATCTGCGTGAAGGGCAGCATTTACTGACCGAAGCGCTGGCGGGCACCGTTGCCAGCCATACGGATGAGCAACAGGCACGCGCGTTGGCACAGTGGCTGCTGCAGGATGCCAAGAACCAACAGGAAAACCTACTGGTGGTGGATGATATCTGCCAGCGCCTGCAAGGGGGCGCCAGTGCGGTAGACGTTTTGCCCCCCGAAGTGGTGCGTTTGCGTAAGGTACAGCACCTGCGGCGGCGGATTGAAGGGCAACTGAACCGTGGTGACGACGCCGACTGCCTGCAACGGCTTCAGCCTACCGCTGCGGTGGCCGGGTTGCCACGCCAGGCAGCACGTGACTTTATCCGCCTGCATGAACCTTTCTCTCGCCATTGGTATGCCGGATCGGCCGGTTATTTGTCTATTGATCAATCCGAATTTTGCGTGGCGCTGCGCTCCACCCAGATCGATGGTGCTCAGGTCCAACTTTATGCTGGTGCGGGTATTGTTGCCGGTTCGGATCCGGCCGAAGAGTGGCAGGAAATCGAAAATAAAGTGGCCGGTTTGCGGACTCTTCTGCAACCAGAAGGCGGCCTCTGAGCCGGAATTGATGTATTCCGGCTCAGCCTGCCACGGAGAGTTACGGCGTTTTTGCTCCAGCGCAAAAGCCGCAAAGATGATTACTTATATAATTTAGAGTTATAGCCCCTGGAGTGATATCTCTTGTTAGTTATCCTCCGAGCATAACTTCTGTTTACTGACTCGTGAGCGAACTATGTCGACAAGTGTTTTTAATCGCCGGTGGGCGGCGTTGCTGTTAGAAGCGCTGGCACGCCATGGGGTGCGGCATGTCTGTATCGCTCCGGGATCGCGCTCCACACCCTTGACGCTGGCGGCGGCTGCCAACAGCTCTTTTATCTGCCATACCCATTTTGATGAACGTGGGCTGGGCCACTTGGCGCTCGGCCTGGCAAAAGCGGCGCGCGAACCGGTGGCGGTGATCGTCACCTCTGGCACCGCTGCGGCCAATCTCTATCCTTCCCTGATTGAAGCTGGGCTGACCGGTGAACGATTAGTCTTTCTCACTGCCGATCGGCCGCCAGAACTGATCGATTGCGGTGCCAATCAGGCGATTCGCCAACCGGGTCTCTATGCGAGCCACCCAACGCTGAATATTGATTTGCCACGCCCTAGCGCGGATATTCCCGCCCGCTGGCTGGTTTCTACTTTAGATAGCGCGATGGCGCGCCTGTCGCACGGTGCGTTGCATATCAACTGCCCGTTTGCCGAACCGCTGTATGGCGGTGATGAGCAGCAGTATGCCGAATGGTCGGCGGCATTGGGCGATTGGTGGCAAGGGGCCCAGCCTTGGCTGCGAGAAGTGGATGCGCATCAGGTATTGCAACAGCCAGATTGGTTTGTCTGGCGGCAAAAGCGTGGGGTGGTGATCGCCGGGCGTATGAGCGCTGAAGAGGGAGTGCGGTTGGCCGAATGGGCCGACATGCTGGGTTGGCCATTGATTGGTGACGTCCTTTCGCAAACCGGTCAACCGTTACCCTGTGCCGATCTGTGGCTGGCACAGCCACAGGCGCGCCAATTGCTGGAAAATGCGCAACTGGTGGTGCAATTTGGCAGCAGCCTGACCGGCAAACGCCTGCTGCAATGGCAAGAGCATTGCCAACCAGAGGAATATTGGCTGATTGATTCACTGCCTGGTCGGCTCGATCCGGCGCACCATCGTGGCCGCCGACTTCGCGCCGCCGTGGGCGAGTGGCTCGATCTACACCCGGCACAGATAGGTGCGCCGTGGGCTGAGGATTTGGTGGCCTTGGCTCAGGATTCTTTTGATGCTGTGTCTGAATATTTGGTCAATCGCTTCGGTGAGGCGCAACTGGCTCACCGGTTGCCGGAGCTATTGCCAGAAAATGGCCAACTGTTTCTCGGCAATAGCCTGATTGTGCGCTTGATCGACGCATTGGCACAGTTGCCAGCAGGTTATCCTGTGTTCAGCAATCGCGGAGCCAGCGGCATTGATGGGCTGATTTCCACCGCCGCAGGCGTGCAGCGCGCCACGGCTAAACCCACCCTGGCGGTAGTCGGCGATCTTTCCGCGTTATATGACCTGAATGCGTTGGCATTGCTGCGCCAATCTTCTGCACCGATGGTGTTGATTGTGGTGAATAATAACGGTGGCCAGATCTTCTCGCTGCTGCCAACGCCGGAATTGGAGCGCGAGCGTTTTTACTGTATGCCGCAGAACGTGGATTTCAGCCATGCTGCGGCAATGTTCCAGCTGAATTACGCCTGCCCGCAAAATTGGCAGCAGTTGCAACAGGCAGTAGAACAGGCTTGGGACCACAGCGGAACGACGTTAATTGAATTGCAGGTGCCGCCGAGCGATGGCGCAGAGACGTTACAACATCTGGTACAACACAAGGTGGTGAACTGATGCTGGCTTCACGCGTTTTACAACAGGGCGAAAGCCATCGCCCATGGTTGGTTTGGTTGCATGGCCTGCTGGGCAATAACAATGAGTGGCGGGTTATCGCTTCTCGCTGCGAGCAGTGGCCTTCGCTGGCGATCGATCTGCCCGGCCATGGGGATTCTGCTGCCCAGCCCTGCGAGGACTTTGCCGATATCAGCCGGCAAATCACCGCCACGCTGCAACATCACAAAATTGAAAGTTACTGGCTGGTGGGCTATTCGCTCGGCGGCCGGATTGCCATGTACCACGCTTGCTACGGTGAGCATCAGGGGTTGCAGGGGATTGTGGTCGAAGGCGGTAATCCGGGGTTGGAGAGCGAAGAACTACGCACTCAGCGCCGTGCCCATGATGCCAATTGGGCCAGTCGTTTTCGCGCTGAACCTATTGAGCAGGTGCTGCTGGATTGGTATCAGCAACCGATATTTGACGATCTGAGCGCGGTACACCGTGAAGCGCTGATCTCAGCCCGTTCTGCCAATATTGGCTCGGCGGTGGCCGATATGCTGGAAGCCACTTCGCTCGGGCGGCAGCCGTGGTTGGTGCCACAATTACAACGTTTGACGCTGCCGATGCGGGTGCTGTGCGGTGTTGATGATCACAAATTTCAAATGCTGGCGCGCGATGCCGGTTTGCCGCTGCGTACCGTGCCACAGGCCGGACATAATGCGCATTTAGCGAACCCGGCGGATTTTGCCGCTGCGCTACATGAATTTCTTGATAATAAAGGAACTGAACATGCTGTATCCCAATGAAGAACAACTGTACGCCGCCATTGAGTGGCAGGACTGTTCCGGCGATTTCGAGGACATCCTGTACCACAAATCCAGCGATGGCATTGCCAAAATCACCATCAACCGCCCGCAGGTACGTAACGCCTTCCGCCCGCATACGGTGAAAGAGATGATCGATGCGTTGGCGAACGCGCGTTATGACGATGGGATCGGCACTATCATTCTTACCGGTGCTGGTGACAAGGCCTTCTGCTCCGGTGGCGATCAGAAAGTGCGGGGTGACTACGGCGGCTATCGTGATGACAGCGGCGTGCACCACCTGAACGTGCTGGATTTCCAGCGCCAGATCCGCACCTGCCCGAAGCCGGTGGTGGCGATGGTGGCTGGTTACTCTATTGGCGGCGGTCACGTATTGCATATGATGTGCGATCTGACCATTGCGGCCGATAACGCCATCTTTGGCCAGACTGGGCCGAAGGTTGGTTCCTTTGACGGCGGCTGGGGCGCTTCTTACATGGCGCGCATTGTTGGCCAGAAAAAAGCGCGTGAGATCTGGTTCCTGTGTCGCCAGTACGATGCTGCGGCTGCGTTGGATATGGGCTTAGTCAATACCGTGGTGCCATTGGCGGATCTGGAAAAAGAAACCGTGCGCTGGTGCCGTGAGATGCTGCAAAACAGCCCGATGGCCTTGCGCTGCCTGAAAGCAGCGCTCAACGCCGACTGTGACGGCCAGGCAGGTTTGCAGGAGCTGGCGGGTAACGCCACCATGTTGTTCTATATGACCGACGAAGGTCAGGAAGGGCGCAACGCATTCAATGAAAAGCGCCAGCCGGACTTCAGCAAGTTCAAGCGTAATCCGTAATGACCGCGCTAACTCGTAACGCAGCCCTTTACCGTTACTGCCTGCCGATGGAGGCGGGCGTGGTGCTGCGCAACCAGCGGTTAAAAACCCGTGATGGCTTACTGATCCACCTGCAACAGGGGGATCAGCAGGGTTGGGGCGAGATCGCGCCGCTGCCGGAATTCAGTCAGGAAACGCTCGAGCAGGCACAGCAGGCCGCCTTAATCTGGCTACAGGCGTGGCTGGTGGGTGAGGCCAGCGCTGCCAGCGAACCGCCGTCGGTGGCTTTCGGCACCAGTTGCGCGTTGGCTGAATTGGCAGAGCAGTTGCCGTTGCAGGCCGACTATCGCAAGGCTCCGCTTTGTACCGGCGATCCCGACGAATTGTTTGCGGTGCTGAGCGCATTGCCGGGCGAGAAGGTAGCCAAGGTGAAAGTGGGCCTGTATGAGGCGGTGCGCGATGGCATGGTGGTCAACGTGCTGCTAGAGGCTTTGCCAGATCTTAAATTGCGGCTGGATGCCAACCGCAGTTGGACGCGCGCCAAGGCCGACAGCTTTGCCAAGTACGTCAACCCGGCATGGCGCGATCGCATCGCATTTCTGGAAGAGCCCTGCAAAACTCGTGATGAGTCGCGGGATTTTGCGCAGGCGACCGGTATTGCTATCGCCTGGGATGAGAGCGTGCGTGAAGCGGACTTTGTGGTGCAGGCCGAGCCGGGCGTGGCCGCGATTGTTATCAAACCAACGCTGGTCGGCAGCTTGAACCGCTGCCGTGAACTGATCGAGCAGGCGCACCAGGCGGGGTTAGTCGCAGTGATCAGCTCCAGCATTGAGTCCAGCCTGGGGCTAACGCAGCTGGCACGCATTGCCCATTGGCTGACGCCGGATACCGTACCGGGGCTGGATACTTTGAGCTTGATGCAGGCGCAACTGATGCGCGGTTGGCCAGAGAGTACGCTGCCGTTGCTCGGTACGGATGCGCTGGAGTGCTTATGGCGCAGCTAAACGACTGGCCCTGGCGCTATTGGGCCGCACAGCGCCCGCAGGCGACGGCGGTGATCGTTGGGCATCAGCCGATCGGCTGGCTGGAGCTGCAACGGCTGGTTGATCTGCTGGCGGCGGATTTCCAGCATCAAGGGGTTTTGCCGGGCTGTGGCGTGGTGCTGTGTGGCAAAAATAGCTATCCATTGCTGCTGGCTTATTTGGCATTGCTGCAATGCGGGGTACGCGTGTTGCCGCTTAACCCGGCGTTGCCTGCCTCGATGCTGGCAGCGTTGCTACCGGATCTGGATATCACTTTTGCTTTCAGCCCCGATGGTTTACCCGAGCTGCCGCCTGAAATTATCCGATTATCGCCATCGGCAGGAATGGAATACCCTCTGCAAGAGCTACCGTGGAATGCACAACGGTTGGCAACGCTGACGCTGACCTCCGGTTCTAGCGGCTTGCCAAAAGCGGCCGCACACAGCTATGCCGGGCACCTTACCAGCGCCGAAGGCGTGCTGCATCTGATGGACTTTCAGCCGCAGGATCGTTGGTTGCTTTCTCTGCCGCTGTTCCACGTTTCTGGGCAAGGCATTATTTGGCGCTGGCTGGTGGCAGGTGCGCAGTTGGTGGTGCGTGATATGCAGCCGTTGGCCGACGCGCTGGCTGGCTGCACTCATGCTTCTCTGGTACCGACCCAGTTATGGCGCTTACTGTCTGAACCGATGACCGAACATGCGTTGAAAGAGGTGCTGCTCGGTGGGGCGATGATCCCGGTTTCGCTCACCCAGCAGGCAGAGGCAATGGGGATCCGCTGCTGGTGCGGTTACGGTTTGACCGAACTGGCTTCCACGGTATGCGCTAAACGCGCCGACGAACGGCCGGGCGTGGGCTTGCCTTTGCATGGCCGCGAGATACGGCTGGTGGATCAGGAGGTGTGGATCCGCTCGCCAAGCCTGGCGCTGGGTTATTGGCACCAGGGAGCACTGTTGCCGATCGCCGATGAGCAGGGCTGGTTCCACACGCGCGATCGTGGTGCGATGGAGCAGGGTGAGCTGCGGATTATCGGTCGGCTGGATAATCTGTTCTTCAGCGGTGGCGAAGGGGTGCAACCCGAAGATGTTGAACGGGTGCTGGCAGCGCATCCGCAGATCTTGCAGGTGTTTATCGTGCCGGTTGACGATCCCGAATTTGGTCAGCGGCCAGTGGCGGTGATTGACTACGAAGGGGAGTTGACGCTGGATGCCTTGCTGGCATGGGCGGATGACAAACTGGCGAATTTCCAGCGGCCAATCGCGCTGTTTGCTCTACGTGACGAACTGAAAACCGGCGGTATCAAGATTTCGCGCCGCCGCTTACGGCAGTGGGTAGTTGAGCAGTTGAAAGGTTCTCGCTGAAAAACAAGGCCGCCCGAGAGCGGCCTTGGCACAACAGTCACTGATTATTTCAAACCTAACGCCTTGGCGACACCGGCACCGTAGTCTGGGTGCACCTTGGCGAACAGATCAACCTGGCGGCGCTGGATCTGTTCTGGCACCTGCGACAGCTCATCGGCAATGCGCGTGAACATACGCTGATGCTCTTCAGCGCTCAGCAGATTGAACAGCGCCCGTGGCTGGCTGTAGTAATCGTCGTCTTCGCGATGGTTCCAGTGATCCGCCGCACCTTCGATGCTCAATGGCGGCTCGCTGAAATCCGGTTGCTCCTGGAACAGGCCAAAGCTGTTTGGCTCATAGGTGACGCCGTTGCCGCTGTTGCCGTCCACGCGCATCGCGCCGTCACGGTGATAGTTGTGGAACGGGCATTTGGCACCGTTAACCGGGATCTGGTGATGGTTGACCCCCAGGCGGTAGCGATGTGCATCGCCGTAGGAGAACAAACGGCCCTGCAACATTCTGTCCGGTGAGAAACCGATACCTGGCACCACGTTGGCCGGGTTCATTGCCACTTGCTCTACTTCGGAGAAGTAGTTGTCCGGGTTGCGGTTCAGCTCGAAGAAACCGACTTCGATCAGCGGATAGTCGCTGTGCGGCCAGACTTTGGTCAGGTCAAACGGGTTATACGGGGTCTGTGAGGCTTCGTGCTCGGGCATGATCTGGATTTGCAGCGTCCAGCGCGGGAAGTCGCCCTGTTTGATCGCGTCAAACAGATCGCGTTGCGAGCTTTCACGGTCTTTGGCGATGATCGCTTCTGCCTCATCATCCATCAGGTTTTCGATGCCTTGCTCACAGCGGAAGTGGAATTTCACCCAGAACCGCTCGTTATTAGCATTGATAAAACTGAAAGTATGACTACCGAAACCGTGCATATGGCGGTAAGACTTGGGCAGGCCGCGATCGCTGAAGTCGATGGTCAACTGGTGCAGGGCTTCCGGCAGGTGCGAGAAGAAATCCCATTTATAAATCGGGTTGCGCAGGTTGGTATGCGGGTCGCGTTTTACCACGTGGTTGAGATCGGGGAATTTGAGCGGATCGCGCAGATAAAACACCGGTGTATCGTTACCCACCAGATCCCAGTTGCCTTCTTCGGTATAAAACTTCATCGCAAAACCACGGATATCACGTTCGGCATCGGCGGCACCGCGCTCACCGGCGACGGTAGAGAAGCGAACGAACAGCTCGGTTTTTTTGCCAATCTCGGAGAAGATTTTTGCGCGGGTGTATTGGGTGATGTCGTGAGTCACCGTGAAGGTGCCGTATGCACCGGAACCCTTGGCATGCATGCGGCGTTCTGGGATCACTTCACGGTCAAAGTGGGCCAGTTTTTCCAGCAGCCACACGTCTTGCATCAGCAGTGGGCCACGTTTCCCGGCGGTCATCGAATTATTATTATCAACAACGGGTGCACCGGCCGCAGTGGTTAATCCTTTCTTGCTCATCAATTGCTCCTTACTGTATTGCAGTTAAGTTGATTGCTCATACTCGGGGACATAATCGTAATTAATGAAAAGCCCTAGATTGCTGGCTTATATCAATGGCATTACTAGTTGTAGCCCTATTCTCGGCCAGGGGCAAATAGGCACCGGTTATCGTTGCGATACGGGGATGGTTGATTTTCATTTATTTACAATTTATTGAAAAATTGGAAGATTTTTGCTTTAAATTACCGCCGATAGCGTGACGATTCGGTTACACTCATCACCGCGCTATTTTCAGGGTAATACATCATCACTTCCTGATGATGAAGGATGAAAGGAAACAACGATGAAGAAAACTTTAGTCGCATGTGCCGCCGGTTTACTGCTGGTGGCGGGGTCGGCTAATGCCATTAGCATGAATGGTGAGGTAGGGCAACATTACACCAATCTGGGCATTGGCATGGGCACCTCAACCACCGGTTTAGCACTGAGCGGTAACTGGTTACGCAGCGATCATGACGGTAACGTCGGCAGCCTGGGGTTGGGGTTTAGCCTGCCGGTTGGCCCGTTGATGGCAACCGTGGGCGGTAAGGCGCTTTACCTTAGCCCAAATGACGGCAAGAGCGGCGCGGCGCTTGCGTTGGGTGGCGGCCTGCAGTGGACCCTCAATCGCTATTTCAGCCTGTACGGTGAAGGTTATTTTGCCCCAGAATCGCTGACCAGCGGCGTTAAGGCCTATAACGAAGTCAACGGCGGCCTGCGCTGGAATGTTTTCAGCCCTCTCAACGTCAATGCAGGCTATCGTTATGCCAACATTGAAGGTAAAGATGGCCACCGCGACAACAAGGTGGCAGATGGCCTGTATATCGGTGCCGGTCTGAGCTTCTGATCATGATGGGGGCATCTGCCCCCACATTCAGCCGTTACCCTACCGCTGGCAACATACCGCTGGCGATGCCAAGTTGAATGGCAATCACCGTTATTCCACAGACAAACACCAGTGCCAGTGCCGGTGTACCGCCCCAGACACGGTAATTGGTTTGATGTTGTTGGCGTGTTTTCCAGACCAATAGCGAAGGCAGCAGCAGGGCCAGTATCGACAGCGCAATGGCTGCAAACCCCAATGCCAGCACAAAACCACGCGGATAGAACAGCGCAAACGCCAACGGCGGCAGGAAAGTAATGGAGCCAGTTTGCAAGCGGCCACGCACATTGTCCTGACGTTTAAACAAGTCGGCCAGGAAATCAAACAGCCCGAGTGAAACCCCGAGGAATGAAGTCGCTAGTGCCAAGTCGGCAAACAGGTGTACGGCCAGTTCCACATGCGGGGAGGCAACCACGCCGCGTACGGCCTGCAATAAACCGTTTAGCCCGGCCTGCTGCGCCAGTATACCGACGAAAGTGCTAGAACTGATGCTGCCCAGCGTTGCCAACTGCCAGAAGATGTAGGCAACCAGCGGAATGGCGCTACCGATGATAAAGATCCGGCGCAGTTTGCGGACGTTTCCGCCCATATAGTTGACGATGCTGGGTACGCTGCCGTGAAAGCCAAACGAAGTGAAAATCACTGGAATAGCCGAAAGCGCCAGCCCTTGTTCCAGCGGTAGCGTCATCAGGTTGGTTTGATGGATATAGGGCATCATCAGGCCGAGCATCACGATCAGGAAGATGATTTTGGCGCTAAACAGAATACGGTTGAACAGATCGACCGAGTGGGTACCGACACAAACTATGCCACCCGCCACCAGGGTGAACAGCAGCACGCCAAGATAGGTTGGGAAATCCTGCGCAGTCCATTGGCTAATACTGACTGCCAGCAGTTCACCGGCTCCGCTGATGTAGGCGGCCGTCAGTGCGTACATCAGGAACATCATGCTGAAGCTGGTCAGCCACTGGCCACTGCTCCCCAGATAGCGTCGTGCCAGCGTGCCCAAGCCGGTATCTGCCTGCTCATGTTGATAAACTTCCACCAGCAACAGGGCGGTATAGCACATCAATACCCACAGCCCAACCAACAGGGCCAAGGTGACACCAAAACCAACCCCTGCTGCTGCCAGCGGCATGGCCAGCATTCCGGCACCAATGGTGGTGCCTGCCACGATAAAAACACTGCCCAGAGTGCGATTCTTCACATTTTTCTCTACTAGCTTATGACTTTGGGCGGCAGAATAGTGGATTGCCCATTTTGTGTCAAACCGACGTTACGAAGACTGTATAGTTATGTTTACGATGCTAGGGTGATGCTGTAGCAGTAAAAAATGCTTTAGATAAGCAATATCGTTTCATGTGCAGTGAAAAGTTGTTTACAGGCTTCTGCATACCCTTCATCTTGCAAATTGCGGGGTTGCCGATCGCAGCCGAATGGATGAGTCAACAATGCGGGAGAGACCAATGTTAAGGGTGGAGATGCTCAGCACCGGTGATGAGGTGCTGCATGGGCAAATTATAGATACCAATGCGGCCTGGCTGGCGGATTATCTGTTCCAGCAAGGTTTACCGATGAGCGGACGCGAAACGGTGGGGGATAGCCTCTCCTCTTTGGTGGAAATATTGCAGGAACGCAGCCATATCGCCGATGTGCTGATCGTCAACGGGGGTTTGGGGCCAACCAGCGACGATCTCAGCGCGCTGGCGGCGGCCAATGCCTGTGGCGTTGGTTTGGTTGAGCATCCTGAATGGATTGCCCGTATGGAAGCCTTCTTCGCGGAGCGTGGCCGCCCGATGGCGGCGTCTAATCGTAAACAGGCTCAGATCCCGGCCAATGCTGAAATGTTGGATAACCGTGTGGGCACCGCCTGTGGCTTCGCGCTGACGCTCAATAAATGCCAGATGTTCTTCACGCCCGGCGTGCCTTCTGAATTTAAAGTGATGGTTGAAGAGCAGATTTTACCGCGCCTGCGTCAACATCTGACTCTGCCAGAACCCCCGCTATGTTTGCGTTTGACCACCTTTGGTACGTCGGAAAGCGATCTGGCTGCTGAGTTAGACGGCATGGCATTACCGCCAGGCGTGGTGCTGGGGTATCGCTCTTCCAGCCCAATTATTGAATTGAAGCTGACAGGCCCACGCAACCAGCAGGCTGCGATGGAGCAGGCATGGGAGCGGGTGCGCGAAGTGGCGGGGGACAACAAGATTTTTGAAGGCACGGCAGGGTTACCCGCATCACTGGCAGAACGCTTGCAGCAGCAGGGGTTGAAATTGGCTCTGAGCGAGCAATTTACCGCGGGTTTAATCAATCTGCAGTTGCAGAACGCAGCAGCACCGCTGGCAGGAGGCGAGTTGCTGCCAGCGCACTGCTCCGAGCCGCTGGAAACGGTGTTGGCGCGCGCGCAGTCTTTGGCTCAGCTCACTGGTTCACCATTGGCGCTGGCGGTTAGCGCACTGGAAGGCGATCGCGTCAGCGTAGCCTTGCATACGCCTAAGGGCGGTGTTGGCCAAACCGTGAGTTATCGTGCAACACGCCATGGCCTGCGGTTGCGTCAGGAATCGGTGGCGATGTTGGCGTTGGATATGCTGCGCCGCTGGTTGAATGGCGAAAAAGTGTGTGGCAAGAATAGCTGGCTGGAAATTGTGGAAATTATCGAATAACTTATACCTTCAGCGCGGTGATATATCCCTTATTAATCATAACATTATGGGGGATATTCGGCGTGGGATTATGCTGTTACACTCTTTGCGGGTGCTTGAGACTGTTCGTCTTGGGCATTGTGTGGCAAGGCGGATAGAAGAAAGCCCCAGACTGACTCTCAATCAGAATGGGGCTGCCCTAACGCCTAGACACCGTTATGGTAGCCCCTTCACAGCAAGGAGGCAAGCCATGTATAAAAAACATGCGCTGTATGCGTTAGCGGTTGTATGCATTACGGTTTTAATATTTATCTGGATGATTAAAGACCGGTTTTGTGGGTTGGCAATCTACCAGAAGGATATCACTATCCTAATGTCGTTAACCTGTACGTGAAGTGGTAATCATTGGGCGGGGGAAACCCCGCCTTCTGGTATCCTGGCGTGGGTTTCAGGCACCCGACTTTATATTTCCAGCTCAATATCCATCAAAGGCATGCAACAACAGGGCAGGATCTCACCTTCGTTGAGAAATGCCAGCGGCTGCTGGCGATAGGCGACTTTACCTTTCAGCAGCTTCATGCGGCAGGCGCCGCAATAGCCGGAGCGGCACTGATATTCCACCGCAACGTCGTGCAGCTCCAGCACTTCAAGCAGGCAATTTTCGCCTTCGGGGCAGGAGAGCTGCGTACCGGTGGCACGCAGCGTTACGGTTGATTCAGCCACTTATAGCTCGAAATCGCTCAGGTCGTCAGCGTTGACTTCCGAGTCAATCTGGCCCACCAGATAGGAACTCACTTCCACTTCCTGTGGTGCAACTTGTACGTTATCCGAAACTAACCAGGCGTTAATCCACGGAATTGGATTGGAACGGGTCTGGAATGGTGAGCCTAAACCCACCGCCTGCATACGGATATTGGTGATGTACTCCACGTACTGGCACAGAATATCTTTGTTCAGGCCAATCATGGAGCCGTCGCGGAACAGGTATTCGGCCCACTCTTTCTCTTGCTGCGCTGCCAGCACAAACAGGTCATAGCACTCTTGCTGGCATTCTACGGCGATCTCGGCCATCTCTGGATCATCGGCACCTGATCGCATCAGATTGATGATGTGCTGGGTACCGGTCAGATGCAGCGCTTCATCGCGGGCGATCAGCTTGATGATTTTGGCGTTGCCTTCCATTAATTCACGTTCGGCGAAAGCAAACGAGCAGGCAAAGCTGACGTAGAAGCGGATGGCTTCCAGCGCGTTAACGCTCATCACACACAGATACAACAGCCTTTTGATGGCGTGCAGATTCACGGTAACGGTTTTACCGTTAACCTGATGCGTACCCACACCCAGTAGATGGTAGTAGCTGGTCATTTCGATCAGGTCGTCGTAATAGCCGGAAATGTCTTTCGCGCGCTTGAGGATCTCTTCATTGGTGACGATATCGTCAAACACCACTGCCGGATCGTTAACGATGTTACGAATGATGTGGGTGTAAGAGCGCGAGTGGATGGTCTCAGAGAATGACCAGGTTTCCACCCAGGTTTCCAGTTCCGGGATCGAAATCAGCGGCAGAAACGCTACGTTCGGGCTGCGGCCCTGAATGGAATCCAGCAGGGTCTGGTATTTCAGGTTGCTGATGAAGATGTGTTTTTCATGTTCCGGCAGCGCCAGATAGTCGATGCGATCGCGCGAAACGTCAACTTCTTCCGGACGCCAGAAAAAGGAGAGCTGTTTCTCGATCAACTTTTCGAAGATTTCGTGTTTCTGCTGGTCAAAACGCGCCACGTTGACTGACTGGCCGAAGAACATCGGCTCAAGCAACTGGTTGTTTTTGTTCTGAGAAAAAGTGGTGTAAGCCATAAGCTTGAATCCATTAGTGCCGTGCTGAATTAAAGGGGCCAGAAGAACCCTGGCCCGCTGTGTCAAACGTTAGATCTTGCAGGCGCCGCTTTCACAGTCGTCATCACTGCCTTTGGCTGGCTGCATGTCTTCCTGGATATCGTCCGCACCGTCACGGGTGTTCTGATAATACAGCGTCTTCACGCCGAACTTGTAGGTGGTGAGCAGGTCTTTCAGCAACTGCTTCATTGGAACCTTGCCACCTGGGAAACGGGTTGGGTCATAGTTGGTGTTGGCAGAGATCGACTGATCGATAAACTTCTGCATCAGGCCAACCAGTTGCAGATAACCGTCGTTATTCGGCATTTCCCACAGTAGTTCGTAGTTGTCTTTCAGACGTTCATACTCGGGCACCACCTGACGCAGAATGCCGTCTTTCGATGCTTTGATACTGACATGGCCGCGTGGCGGCTCAATGCCGTTGGTCGCGTTGGAAATCTGTGAAGAGGTTTCCGACGGCATCAGCGCAGACAGCGTTGAGTTGCGCAGGCCGGTTTCTTTAATCTCTTGACGCAGAGTTTCCCAGTCGTAATGCAACGGTTCGCTACAGATAACATCCAGGTCTTTTTTGTAAGTGTCGATCGGCAGAATGCCCTGCGAATAGGTGGTCTCATTGAACCACGGGCAGGCCCCTTGCTCCTGAGCCAGACGGTTCGACGCTTTCAACAGATAGTACTGGATAGCTTCAAAGGTCCGGTGAGTCAGGTTGTTGGCACTGCCATCGGAATAACGCACGCCGTTCTTCGCCAGATAGTAAGCGTAGTTGATCACGCCAATGCCCAGGGTACGGCGGCCCATTGCACCACGGTAAGCGGCTTTGATGGGGTAGTCCTGGTAATCCAGCAGCGCGTCGAGTGAACGCACGGCCAGAGTCGCCAGCTCTTCCAAGTCGTCCAGGCTATCGATAGCACCCAGGTTAAAGGCTGACAGCGTACACAGCGCGATTTCACCGCTTTCATCGTTCACATCATCCAGCGGCTTGGTTGGCAGGGCGATTTCCAGGCACAGGTTGGACTGGCGCACCGGAGCGACCTGCGGATCAAACGGGCTGTGGGTATTGCAGTGGTCGACGTTCTGAATGTAGATACGGCCAGTAGAGGCACGTTCCTGCATCATCAGTGAGAACAGTTCCACCGCTTTCACCCGTTTCTGGCGGATGCTGTCGTCTTTCTCGTAACGGGTGTACAAGCGCTCAAATTCGTCCTGATCGGCGAAGAAAGCGTCGTAGAGCCCTGGAACATCGGATGGACTGAACAGGGTGATATCTTCGTTTTTGATCAGGCGCTGATACATCAGGCGGTTGATCTGCACGCCATAGTCCATATGGCGCACGCGGTTCCCCTCAACGCCACGGTTGTTTTTCAGCACCAGCAGGCTTTCTACTTCCAAGTGCCACATTGGGTAGAACAATGTAGCGGCACCACCACGCACGCCGCCCTGCGAGCAGGATTTCACCGCGGTCTGGAAGTGCTTGTAGAACGGAATACAGCCGGTATGGAAGGCTTCACCGCCGCGGATCGGGCTACCCAGCGCACGGATGCGGCCAGCGTTGATACCAATCCCTGCACGCTGCGAAACGTATTTCACAATGGCGCTGGAAGTGGCGTTGATGGAGTCTAGGCTATCACCGCACTCGATCAGCACACAGGAGCTAAACTGACGGGTTGGGGTACGCACGCCAGACATGATTGGCGTAGGCAGAGAAATTTTGAAGGTAGAAATCGCATCATAGAAACGTTTTACGTAATCCAGACGGGTGGCACGCGGATAACCAGAGAACAGGCATGCCGCAACCAGAATATACAGGAACTGCGCGCTCTCGTAGATCTCGCCGCTCACGCGGTTCTGCACCAGGTATTTGCCTTCCAACTGCTTGACTGCCGCGTAGGAGAAATTCATATCGCGCCAGTGATCGATAAAGGAGCCCATCTGCTCGAACTCTTCAGTGGTGTAGTCTTCCAGCAGATGCTTATCGTATTTGCCCATCTCCACCATGCGCACCACGTGAGCGTGCAGCTTTGGTGGTTCAAACTGGCCATAGGCTTTTTTACGCAGGTGGAAAATGGCCAGGCGAGCCGCCAGATACTGATAGTCCGGCGCATCGCGGGAGATCAGATCGGCGGCAGCTTTGATGATGGTTTCATGAATATCGGCGGTTTTGATACCGTCATAAAACTGAATATGTGAACGTAACTCTACTTGAGATACCGAGACGTTATGTAAACCCTCTGCGGCCCAGTCGATGACCCGGTGGATTTTGTCGAGGTTGATGCGCTCTTTACGGCCATCGCGTTTAGTTACAAGTAGACTTTGGTTCATTTTTACCTGTCCGTATGATTCCCCTAAGCAAAAAGTGTAGTCGCTCTGCTCAGTATGTAAACACTACATATAGGGGGTGGGTGTCGGTGAAGTAACAAGATAGTGAGAAAGCAGGGCGTTTGCAAGTGAACAAAACCGACCTATTTTGTGGATAACTTGGGGGTGAAATTTTACTGCCCGTTCCAAGTGCGCACTGTGACTGGCACGACAAGCTTGTCAATAAGCGGGATAAGATTTTACTAAAATCTAGAAAACTTGGATCGTTTGCCGTTTTATTAAACGTTAGAAAAAAACGGCATATTGATCTGATTTAATATTCTTAAAAACCCTTTACATCGTGTTTTTTGATCGAAAGCCAATAAATTGGGTATTTATCTTAAAATTGCAGCCCTTTGGAGCCAGCAAAGCCAGCTCCAGAGCGCGGTAGCCAGGTTAACCTTCGTGCTGGGTATGAACCATATAGTTCACATCTACATTGCGGCCCAGCTTGAAATGATCGGTAATAGGGTTGTAATGCAGGCCAATCATATGTTTTTCACGCAGTGGCGTGCCGTCCACCCAGCCAATCAACTCGGAAGGGCGGATGAATTTTTTATGGTCGTGCGTGCCCTGTGGCACCATCTTGAGGACGTATTCCGCCCCGATCACCGCCATCAGCCAGGCTTTGGTGTTGCGGTTGATGGTGGAGAAGAACACATGGCCACCAGGCTTCACCAGATGGGCACAGGCGCGGACCACGGAGGCCGGATCGGGAACGTGCTCAAGCATCTCCATGCAGGTGACGAGGTCATACTGCTGGGGGTGAGCCTGTGCATGGCTTTCTACCGTTTCCTGCACATAGGTGACCTGCATACCGCTTTCCAGCGCATGCAGGCGCGCTACCTGCAGCGGTTCGGCTCCCATATCCAGGCCGGTGACATCAGCGCCTTCGCGCGCCATGCTTTCTGCCAGAATTCCGCCGCCGCAGCCGACGTCGAGCACCTTCTTGCCAAAAATGCCGTTTGCGCGTTGCATGATATAATTCAGGCGCAGCGGATTGATCCGGTGTAGCGGTTTGAACTCACCTTCCAAATCCCACCAGCGTGAGGCCACAGCCTCAAACTTGGCGATCTCCTGGTGATCAACATTCTGCACGTGGCGGGATGATTCTGCATTCATGGGTGTTATTGACTCCTGATTTTCTATTGTGCGGATTATACATGTTCCGGCGCAGTTGCCCCAATAACGCTAAGTTGCCGGGTATATTTTCCAGTAAAGCGCGCTTTGTGATATAGTTTTACCCCTTTGGCACTATGCCAGGGCAGATGAATCATTCAGTATGAGGGATAGCAGCTCCATGAGCGACCTTGCCAGAGAAATCACACCGGTAAATATCGAAGATGAGCTGAAAAGCTCGTATCTGGATTATGCGATGTCCGTTATTGTCGGGCGTGCGCTGCCAGATGTTCGTGATGGACTGAAGCCGGTACACCGCCGCGTTCTGTACGCGATGAATGTATTGGGTAATGACTGGAATAAACCCTACAAGAAATCGGCCCGTGTCGTCGGGGACGTCATCGGTAAATACCACCCACACGGTGACAGTGCGGTTTATGACACCATTGTCCGCATGGCCCAACCGTTTTCGCTGCGCTATATGTTGGTGGACGGCCAGGGTAACTTCGGTTCTGTCGATGGCGACTCCGCCGCGGCAATGCGTTACACCGAAGTGCGCATGTCGAAAATTGCTCACGAACTGCTGGCGGATCTGGAAAAAGAGACCGTCGACTTCGTGCCGAACTACGACGGTACCGAGCAGATCCCGGCGGTTATGCCGACCAAAATTCCAAACCTGCTGGTTAACGGTTCATCCGGTATCGCCGTGGGTATGGCGACCAACATTCCGCCGCATAACCTGTCTGAGGTTATCAGTGGCTGTCTGGCCTATATCGATGATGAAAACATCAGCATCGAAGGCCTGATGGAACACATTCCAGGCCCGGACTTCCCAACGGCAGCGATCATCAATGGTCGCCGTGGTATTGAAGAAGCTTATCGTACCGGCCGTGGCAAAGTGTATATCCGCGCCCGTGCTGAGGTGGAAACCGACGCCAAAACCAGCCGCGAAACCATCATCGTGCATGAAATTCCGTATCAGGTGAACAAAGCGCGCCTGATCGAGAAGATCGCCGAACTGGTGAAAGAGAAACGCGTTGAGGGCATCAGCGCGCTGCGTGACGAGTCTGATAAAGACGGTATGCGCATCGTGATTGAAGTTAAACGCGACGCGGTCGGTGAAGTGGTGCTGAACAACCTGTATTCGCTGACCCAGCTACAGGTTACCTTTGGTATCAACATGGTGGCGCTGCATCAGGGCCAGCCGAAGTTGTTGAACCTGAAAGATATTCTGAAGGCATTTGTTCGCCATCGCCGCGAAGTGGTGACCCGTCGTACCATTTTCGAACTGCGTAAAGCCCGCGATCGTGCGCATATCCTGGAAGCGTTGGCGATTGCGTTGGCCAACATCGATCCGATTATCGAACTGATCCGCCGTGCGCCGACCCCGGCCGAAGCGAAAGTTGCGCTGATTGCGCAGCCTTGGGACTTGGGCAACGTGGGTGCCATGTTGGAACGTGCCGGTGACGATGCCGCGCGCCCAGAATGGTTGGAGCCGGAATTCGGCATCCGTGATGGTAAGTACTACCTGACCGAGCAGCAGGCTCAGGCGATTCTGGATCTGCGCTTGCAGAAACTGACCGGCCTGGAACACGAGAAGCTGCTGGACGAATATAAAGAACTGCTGAACGTGATCGCTGAGCTGATCTTTATTCTGGAAAACCCAGATCGTCTGATGGAAGTGATCCGTGAAGAGCTGGAAGCGGTACGCGATCAGTTTGGTGATAATCGCCGTACTGAAATCACTGCCAACACCTCTGACATCAACATCGAAGACCTGATCAACCAGGAAGATGTGGTGGTTACGCTGTCGCATCAGGGCTATGTGAAATACCAGCCGTTGACCGACTACGAAGCACAGCGTCGTGGTGGTAAAGGCAAGTCTGCCGCCCGTATTAAAGAAGAAGACTTTATTGATCGCCTGCTGGTGGCCAACACCCACGATACGATCCTGTGCTTCTCTAGCCGCGGCCGCTTGTACTGGATGAAGGTGTATCAATTGCCTGAAGCCAGTCGTGGTGCGCGTGGTCGTCCAATCGTCAACCTGTTGCCGCTGGAAGCCAACGAACGTATCACCGCCATTCTACCGGTGCGTGAGTACGAAGAAGGCCGCCATGTGTTTATGGCCACCGCCAGCGGTACCGTGAAGAAAACAGCGTTGGTTGAATTCAGCCGTCCGCGCAGTGCGGGCATCATCGCCGTTAACCTCAACGAGGGCGACGAACTGATTGGCGTGGATCTGACCGATGGCAGCAACGAAGTGATGCTGTTCTCCTCCAACGGTAAAGTGGTGCGTTTCCCTGAAGGGCAGGTTCGCTCGATGGGCCGTACTGCCACCGGTGTCCGGGGTATCAACCTCGGTGAAGGCAGCAGCGTGGTTTCGCTGATCATTCCACGTGGTGAAGGCGATATCCTGACGGTAACCCAGAATGGTTATGGCAAGCGCACTGCGGTGACGGAATATCCTACCAAGTCGCGTGCGACCCAAGGGGTTATCTCGATCAAGGTGAGCGAGCGTAATGGTCGGGTGGTTGGCGCAGTACAGGTAGAAACCACCGATCAGATCATGATGATCACCGATGCCGGTACTTTGGTACGTACCCGCGTTGCGGAAGTCAGCGTGGTTGGCCGTAATACCCAGGGCGTGACGCTGATCCGCACCGCCGAGGACGAGAACGTCGTTGGCTTGCAGCGTGTCGCAGAACCGGTTGAGGACGAGGAATTGGATAGCCTTGAACCGGGTGTTGAGGAAGCGGAAGAAGACAGTACGCCGCTTGATGACGGTGACGACATCGCGCCTGACGACTTGGATGACGAAGACGCATAAGGCTTACCGTAGATAACGACCTGTTATCAGCGGTGAAACAAAGGGCTTGGCAGCGATGCTAGGCCCTTTTTCAGTTATATGGTTTAATTGCCGGTATACTCGTCATACTTCAAGTTGCATGGGTGTTGGCTGTGTCCACTCGCACCAGTCACATAGTTGTCTATGCTCCCGGTGACTCCCGGACTTGCCGCCTACATGCAACTCGAATTATTTAGAGTATATGATCCATCGGCGTTTCCCAGAATAGTCATTTTTGTGATGAATACGTGCGTTACCGCTCATTTTGATATGGTATCCGATTGAAATATCTAGCCTCTTTCCGTACCACCTTAAAGATTTCCCGCTATCTGTTCCGGGTACTGGCGCTCATGCTGTGGTCGCTGGGGGCGTTGCTGACGACGTTTTATATTCTGGATATCCTGCATGAGAAAGAATCGGATATCCGACAGGAATTTAACCTCAATTTCGATCAGGCGCAGGGGTATATCCGCCATTCCTCTGACATTATCCGCGATATCAAATATATGGCGGAAAATCGACTTAACCGTTCGGCTGGCAGCCTGGATGTGTTTACCGGTGTCATTAACGGTAAAAATAATACCCCGGTAAATTTTATTCCGCTTTACCCTGAGTCCAACTGCACCCTCAATACGGCTTATCACGAATCTCTCACTTCGCTGAACAGCCTGATCCAATACTGGAAAGAAAATTTTGTTGCCGCCTATGATCTTAATCGGGTGTTTTTCATTGGCGGTGACAGTCTGTGTATGGCGGAGTTTGGCAGCAGCAATGGTACGGCCGATCGGCAGAACGTCCTGAAATCGTTGCATGAGCAGATACTGAAATACCGCAATACCAACAGCCTGGATAAAGGCAACAATCTCTATTGGGTCAGCCCTAGCGCTCAACGGCCAGACGTCGGCTATCTGTATGTCATGACGCCTATCTATATTGGCAACAAGCTGGAAGCGTTGCTGGGGATTGAGCAAACCATTCGTCTGGAGGATTTTATTACTTCGGGCAACCTGCCGGTGAGCGTCACGCTACTGGATGATAACAGCGAACCGGTGTTACGCCTGACAAACGGCGATCGCTATGCCTCTTCGCTTTATATGTATCCGCAGGCTCACACGTATTTTGGCTATGTCGATAGCTATCACGATCTGATCATGAAGAAGGCATTGCCACCATCATCGCTCAGTATCGTGTATTCACTGCCGGTGAAGAGTGTAGCGGAGCGCTTCAAGGTATTGATCCTGAATGCGGTGCTATTGAACTTACTGTCGGCTGCTGTGCTGTTCAGCCTGGCTTGGTTGTTTGAGCGCAAAATGTTCCTGCCTGCGGAGGAGAATGCTTTCCGCCTTGAGGAACATGAGCAGTTCAACCGCAAGATCGTGGCTTCGGCCCCGGTCGGGATCTGTATTCTGCGTATCAGTGACGGCAGCAATATTCTGAGTAATGAGCTGGCGCACAACTATATCAACCTGTTGACTCACGAAGATCGCGAACGCATTACACGGATTATCTGCGAACAGCAGGCGAACTTTGTTGATGTGATGACCAGCAATAATAACAACCTGCAAATCAGTTTTGTGCATTCCCGCTATCGTAATGAAGATGTGGCGATCTGCGTGCTGGTGGATGTGAGCGCTCGCGTGAAGATGGAAGAGTCGTTGCAGGAGATGGCGGCGGCGGCGGAGCAGGCCAGTCAGTCGAAATCGATGTTCCTGGCCACCGTTAGCCATGAGCTGCGTACCCCGCTGTATGGCATTATTGGTAACCTGGATCTGCTACAGACCAAGGCGTTGCCGCAAGGGGTGGAGCGCTTGGTTAATGCGATGAACAACTCATCGGGGCTGTTGCTGAAGATCATCAGCGACATCCTGGATTTCTCCAAAATTGAGTCAGAGCAATTAAAAATTGAACCGCGTGAGTTCTCTTGCCTGGAAGTGATCACCCATATTGCGGGCAACTATCTGCCGCTGGTGGTGAAGAAACACCTCGGGTTGTACTGTTTCATCGAACAAAACGTCCCAGAGCGTCTTCATGGCGATCCGGTGCGTTTGCAGCAGGTTTTATCCAATCTGCTGAGTAATGCGATCAAGTTTACCGACACCGGTTGCATCATTTTGCAAGTGTGTACCCGTAACAACTATCTGGAGTTCAGCGTGCGCGATACGGGCGTAGGCATCCCAGAGAAAGAAATTCCCCGCTTGTTCGATCCTTTCTTTCAGGTCGGCAGCGGAGTGCAGCGCCACTTCCAGGGCACGGGTTTGGGGTTGGCGATTTGCGAGAAGCTCATCAACCTGATGGATGGTGATATCGCCGTAGAGTCTGAGCCAGGGCTCGGCAGTATGTTCAACATCCGCATTCCCCTGTTCGGGGCACAGTTCCCGCTGCCACAGGCCAGCGACACCTGGCAGGGGAAAACCCTGTGGTTGCAGATCCGTAACCAACGGTTGGAAAGTTATCTGATGACCATTCTCGGGGGGTATGGCGCGCTCGTACTGCGCCATGAAGGGCAAGATACGGCAGCGGGCGATGTTTTACTCAGCGATTACCCATTGCAAGTGGCAACACCATTATTGGCGCAAATTGAATTTTCTATCGGGCATATTGGGCCTTCATTGGAAACGCATCCGGGTTACTGGGTACACAGCACGTCGACATCGCGGGACACCATTGTGTTATTGAACCGCCTGTTCGGTGTTGATAATGAGCATCTCAAACCCTTGGTACAACTGCCATTGCCAGCGAAAGCCAGCGCGGTAGACAACGGAGATATCCGTTTGCTGGTGGTGGACGATCACCCGATCAATCGCCGCTTGTTGTCTGATCAACTGGCTTCGCTGGGTTATCAGGTGATTACCGCTAATGATGGTATCGATGCGTTGGCGGTCTTGAATCACAATACGGTGGATATCGTCCTAACCGACGTAAATATGCCAAATATGGACGGTTACCGTTTAACGCAGCGCTTGCGTCAGCTGCATTTTGTCGCTCCGGTGATTGGCGTGACGGCTAATGCTCTGGCGGAAGAGAAACAGCGCTGTATCGAGGCTGGGATGGATGATTGCCTGTCGAAGCCGGTAACCTTGGAAACGCTTAATCAGACGTTGTCTTATTACAGCCAGCAGGTGCGGCGGAACAGGATCGAAACGGAAGAGGTGTAGAAAAACAAAAGGGCGCATAATTGATGCGCCCTTTTTCGTTCGCCCCTGGGAGCTTAGTCTTTATCCAACTGCGTCATGCTGACGGAGGAGAGATAGTTAAGCAGAGCAATATCGTTATCAACGCCCAGCTTCATCATCGCCGACTTCTTCTGGCTGCTGATGGTTTTGATGCTGCGGTTCAGTTTCTTGGCGATCTCAGTCACCAGGAAGCCTTCAGCGAACAGGCGCAGCACTTCGCTCTCTTTCGGAGAAAGACGTTTGTCACCGTAACCGCTGGCATTAATTTTCTCCAGCAGTTTGGAAACGCTTTCCGGCGTAAATTTCTTGCCTTTCTGCAATGCGGCCAGCGCCTTAGGCAGATCGGTGGGTGCACCTTGTTTCAGTACGATGCCTTCGATATCCAAATCCAGCACGGCGCTGAGAATTGCCGGGTTATTGTTCATGGTCAGAACAATGATCGACAATTGCGGATAATGGCGTTTGATATATTTAATTAGCGTAATGCCGTCGCCGTATTTGTCACCAGGCATCGAAAGATCGGTGATCAACACGTTCGCATCCAGTTTGGACAGATTGTTAATCAGCGCTGTCGAGTCTTCAAACTCCCCAACGACATTCACCCATTCAATTTGCTCAAGTGACTTCCGGATGCCAAACAATACGATAGGATGGTCATCAGCAATAATTACGTTCAGGTTATTCATGTTGTTGGCTACCTTGCTGCAGCAGTCTACTGACGAAAAAATCAATCTGACTGATGTTATTCTCGATATTAAGCGCATCACCGTCCGCGATGTGCTGTTCTAACGATTCACACAATTGCTTGCCGGGAAGCAGATTTAACATAGCAAACACGCCTTTCAGGCGGTGTGCGGTTTGAGCCAGTGCAGCAAAATCACTGCTGCCCGCTTCAGTATACAGTTTTTTGACGTCATCGGGTACTGTATCAATAAACAAACCATAGTAATCACTTGATTTCAATTGTTTTTCATAATGTTGGATATCATCTGCCTTCAATGACAACGGGTTTTCCTCTTGATCCAGTGCGGCCATCTGCTGTTCCATCAGTATCAGAATAGCGTCGATCATAGCGCCGCTCAGATTATAGTTTACCCGGACGTAGCGTTTGTCGAGCCGCTGCCAGCCGGTTTCATCGCTGGCTAGCAGCAGCGTATAGTCATCGGCTTGCTGCGGGTTATCGGTCAGCAGCACGTCATAATCACGATTAAGTTGGTGCTCTTCGGCAACGATACAATTGGCCCCATAAGCATTCAGCAGGCGAGTGACAATACTGCGAACTTCCTCAGAGGTGATGTCCAGCAGTGTCGTTACCCCATCCAGCAACTTTTCCTGCGCTTCTTCTTCCTGTTCGTTCTCTTTCAACTCCAAGGTGACATGGATGGTATAGCGCGTGCCGAGGTCGATTTTGCTGTGGATATCCAACCGGCCGTTTAGCTTTTTACACAGTTGATTACACAGGAAGAAAGTCAGCCCAGAGCCTTGGCTGAAGCGATCGACCAAGGTCTGGCTAAGGAAAGGGTAAGTCAGATTGCTGATTTCCTCATCGGAAATGCCCGAACCCGTATCGTTGATATGGAACAGCAGATGGTCTGGGTGATCCACCTCATGTTCGGCGATCAGCGTAACCTTGCCGTAGGCGGTAGTGATAATGGCGTAGTGAATCAGCAGCGAGATAACTTTGCGCAATGCGTTGGCATCGCCGATATATTGCTGGTTAACATCCAGTTGGAAATGGTTGAACAGTGCCAATCCTTTCTGATTGATCGCTGGCAGGGCATCCAACAGCAGTTCATCGATCAGGGCCGAAGGGCTGAAAGGCTGGAGCGAAGGCTGCCACTCCTGTGTTTCCAACCGGGTAAGCAGGGTGATATTTTCGATCAGGCTCAACACCGAAGACGAAACCAGATTCAGTTGGTTGAGCAGCGTCTGTTGCTGTTCTTCGTCGGCTGGCGTGCGCAGGCGCTCGGCCAACGCATGCATCTGCTGCACTGGCTGATTGAGTTCGATCCCCAGGTTATGCAGCATCAGCTTGCGTGCCTGGACGTTTTTATCGTACTCACGGCGAGCCAACTGCAACCGCTTGTTGACCAACACCTCTCTGTCCTGATCGCTTAGCAGGAACAGGTAAGTTTCCGGTGATAATTGGCTGTTGAAAATCCGGATTTCATAAACTTCGTTATTTACCGTGACCTGAATCACGCCATGATGCTGTTCAGCCATATGCGCGATTTTTTGCAGGCTGAGGTGTGGCAGCAGGTGTTCGGCAATTTTGTTGCTGGTAATCACGCGGTTGCTGGCAAAATCATACACCAGCAAACCCGAGGGGAGGCTGGCGACGATTTCTCGATTCAGCGTGCGCTCGTTCTCCAATTCAGCGGCCATATTTTCGCTCGGCCGAATGTATTGTTGGCGAATAAAGTAAATGCCCATCATCGACAGCACCATCAACAGCAGATTAATCACCAGCAACCAGAGGTTGTTGCGTAGCAGATCGATAGCCAGATTGATGGCAGAAACGCGGTAAACCAGTTTTAGCGGCGCGTTTGGCAGTGCAATGCTAAATTCGACCCAACTGCCTTTCAATGCGACGTTGGTATCGGTGATCGTTTCGCTTGGTACTGTGTTTTCATCTATCTCACCACCGTCGGGCAACAGCAGAAAGCTGGAGCGAGCCATATGCAACGGAATGATGTCGTTAATCGGCAGATCAAAGGCGATCACCGTGGCTAAATGCCCAGGTTGATTAAAGGTCGTGCGGATCGAAAACGAATAAGCATTCTGAAAACGTTGCTTGCGCAGGCCTGAAAAACTTTCGCGTTCGTCCAGCATATTGGCCTGTTGCAGCATTTCCGCCCGGCGCTCCGAGGCTAACGTGGTGAGGTAATTCTCTTTCAGCCGTGAGGTCAGTTCTTTCAGCGATTGGGTTGTCACCAGGCTCAGGCTGTTGTCCTGCCCGTTGAGGTAGTACATGGTATAACTTTCGGTTTTGGCCCCCCAGCGGACATCAAGGAAGTCTGAAATGTTGGCGACCATCGTCAACGTACTGCTGTCGTGGTTGCCAAAAATCACCGCATCGGTTTTCTTGCGCAATTTTTCAACGTAATAAATGTCGGGATGCAGGCGGGTTTCCTGGCGGCTGGCATCGGCGGGTTGCGCTGTCGTGTTACCAAATCTGTCGTAGATCTGGTAAGTGATATAGCGATAGTTATCAATCCGCTTTTGCAGGGTATTGGCGATAGTGTTGACGGAATACTTCTTTTCCGCCAGGTAGGCATTGGTGTAGTTGTAACCATACAAGCCAAGAGCCACAGCCAGCAGCACGATGAACAGCCAGAAACAGCGGGTGATGTAGCTGGAACTGATAGTCAGTCGTTTATTTTGCATTATACCCTTCGTGTTAGCGAGTGATCGCTTTAGCGCTTACGGTAACCACCAGCAACAATGTAGCGACGCAGGCGAAGGCAAACGTCAGGCTAGAGAGTTGGGCAATAAAGCCGATCAACGCAGGGCCCGCGAGAATACCGGCATAGCCGACAGTGGTGACCGAAGCGATAGCCAGGTTAGCGGGCATCGCCTGCTGATTGCCGGCGGCGGTAAACAGAATGGGGACCACGTTGGAGGCACCGATGCCAACCAGCATAAAGCCGAGTAGCGAGGTCATCACGTTGTCGATAGAAATCGCTAACACTAGGCCGATCGCCGCACACAGGCTGCCCAATAACAGCACCTGGTATCTTCCCATGGCGTTGACCATCCGATCGCCATTCAGCCTGCCGAGCGTCATAGTGATAGAGAACAGCGCATATCCCAGCCCCGCCTGGCTGTGATCCATACCACGCAACGTGGTCAGGAACAGTGCGCTCCAATCGAGCATCGAACCTTCAGCCAGAAACATAATAAAGCACAGTAAACCAATGAACATCACCCAGCCACGTGGCAGCACAAACATCGGGCCACCTGCGTTACCGCCGCTTTCCCGCAGCAGGTTTTTACTGGCAAGAGAAAGCAATGCCAAAATCATGGCAACGACAACCAGCGTAGCCTGAAGCGGCCCGAGCCCTAACCACAACAGCGCGCTGACGCCACCGGCACCCACGATACCGCCAACGCTGAAAAAACCGTGGAAGCCAGACATCATGGCCCGCCCACTGGCGCGTTCAACCACCACTGCCTGTATATTCATGGCCACATCAATCATGCCGATTGCAGCGCCAAACAGCAGCAGTGCCAGGGCCATTCCTGCCGTTGAATCCATAATGACGAGCAGCGGTAAATCGATGCAAAGTGCGAACCCGGCCAGCAGGATCACGCGCCGACAGCCGAATTTGCCGGTCAATAGGCCCGTCAGTGGCATCGCCAGCATTGACCCTGCACCAATACACAGCAACAGTAAGCCTAATGAACCGTCGTCAATATTGATGCGCGTTTTGGCAAAAGGCACTAGAGGAGCCCAGGCGGCCATACCAATACCAGCGATAAAAAACGCCAGGCGAGTGGCTACCTGTTCTGGTACACCGGGTTTACGTTGTTCACTGCACAAAGTGGCTGTCATGTGGGTATTGGGATCGATTTTGCGTAAGTGGCTAAAATGAACCCCTGTTTTTATCACAATCCGCGATCGGGGTCGAAAGGATTCGCGTTGTTACCGCCTAAGTTTGGCTGCATGTATCGGGAGCATGGCGAGGAAAGTATTTATTATTTGTAGGAAAGCCTTTCGCCTTCTAGGCTTAGGGCACGACAAGTGCACTTCAACAGGATGAGCTATGACAAAGAAACGGGTATTAACTATTTGTATTATGGCGGCATTTTCTGTTCTTGCTGGTTGTACCGCTTACGACAGGGCCGCGAGCTATGTGAAGGAGCCTGTGGTAAGCGATGTAAAAGTCGGGATGACTAAACAGCAAGTGCGTGCAATTGCCGGGCCGCCATCGACGTCCGCAACACTGATCCACGCGCAAGGGACCTGTGATACTTACACCGTGGCACCGCGTGATGGAAAAGCACAAACCTATTTTGTCAGCTTTAACGATACGGGCCATGTGATGAACAAAGGCTATCAGAGTTGTTCCGACTACGATGTCCAGCCTAAATAATCGCCATCGACTATTATAAAAGAACCTCGTTTTTACGTGGTTCTTTATTTTTTAACCGCTAGTGGTCTGAATTTTAAGCAAGTGAACGTTTCTCTGCATTTTTTTGCATGGGAACAGTAGACATTTCATAACGGTATCGCTAATATCTGCGCCCATTGGAAGGATGGCCGAGTGGTTTAAGGCAACGGTCTTGAAAACCGTCGACGGGCGACTGTCCCAGAGTTCGAATCTCTGTCCTTCCGCCAAATTCAGCCGGCTTAGCTCAGTAGGTAGAGCAACTGACTTGTAATCAGTAGGTCACCAGTTCGATTCCGGTAGCCGGCACCATAATTAGATATACCCACGTTTACTAACGTCTATTAAGCCCAGCAACCTCACAGGTTGCTGGGCTTTTTCGTCTATTCGCTTCGGTCACTTGTGCATAGCTGCGCGTATAGAGATTTTATGCATGCGAAAAACCACGCACAGTCATGCTCTACTCCCAAGGGGCATCGCTATGCCACTCGCTTATTGAGAAGTTCGCACGCCGAGAGAGGGGGCAAAAAAATCCCCCCAGAGCGGGTGGTTTTTACAGTCACATCACCTTAGAAATTATATTTAGCTCCCAACATCACCGCAGTATCACTGTAGCCTTTGTCCCCGATCTGTTGGCCTACATTGCCCCAAAGATTTAACTGCTTATTGATCTGGCCCTCAAGACCCAATTTGAGTTCGGCTATGTTGGCCGCGCCGTCTTGTTTCACGGTGATGCCGTCCATCGTGGCGCCAAAGTCTTTAGTGTTATGGACCCAGTTGGTTTCAATAAACGGCTGGAATACACGGTCCTTGCCCTTATCCTGATCGCTATAACCGTTAATAAAGGCTTTCACCCCCAGACGAGTCTGGATATTGCCATGGCCTTCACCAGAGACATTTGTGCCATTGGCTTCTTTGTGGTCGTCTGCTTTCACCCCCATCCAGGTGATTTGCGCTTTCGGTTGGATAAAGTAAGTTGCGTTTTGGGTTGAATTCTCACCGACTTTAAAGGTATAGCCGCTTTCAACTGACGCCGTAACCCCCTTGGACTTGTACTTTTCGGTATTTAAGTTCTGGCCATCGACGGTATTGTTAAACCAGCTATATTGTGCCCAGCTATCAACGTACAAACCGGACTTATCGGCTTCATTGGCATACCAGGTACCGTACAAACCGGCACTGTATCCCTCAACAGAACCGCGAGCACTGTAACCAGACAGGCGAGATACCGTGTTGCTTTTACCGTTAGCGTAGCCCGCCATCACGCCAAGATGCAGACGGTTTTGCTCATCACTACTCCATTGGGCAATATCGCCACCCAGTTGCAATACATAACGGTTGGCCAGCGTACTCAATTGATCATCAGTATCACGAGATCGGTTATGCCCCCCTTCGTTACGCAGCCACAGGCTGGTCACTTTCCGCTCGCCGGTCAAAGCATCGATATATTGGGTTTCACCTAAACGATCATGCAAACGGGTCACAAACATGTTGTTCGCTGCCGCCAGGTTAAAGGCATAGCTACTGGCTTCTGGACGTTCAACCATGATTGCCGGACTTTCTTCTGGTTTTAGCTCCGGTGTAACTTCAACCTCTGGGCTTGGTGGTGGTGCTACTGGCTCCGTGGCCGAGGTCAGGTACCAATGGCTGGATTTGTCACCAGTGCCGCGTGCCAGAGAGTAATCATAAGCCCCTGCGACAATACGGCCATTTTTAACGAATTCACCATCAGAAAGACCGTTAACCTGTACCAGTTCAATGCCGTTCAGGGTAGCAGCACCGCTGCCGCCGGCGTTGGTCACACTTACCCACGTAGTGCCTGAAGTATTACCTTCTACCACCAGCTTATCGGTTGCCGATGCATCATCATTCAGTACCGTGTTGAAATTCAGCAAACTGTTGTTACCGATGTAATCACCCTCAACGGTCAACACAGTACCTGGAGCACCGTTAAAACTCACCACACCGGCGTTATTCAGGCTGGCCAGAGTTTGGTCATAACCGGCCAGATCCAACCTTCCGTCGGCTTTGATAACAAAGTCTGAGTTAAAGCTGAAGGCCCCAGCCGTTCCGGCTCGTAAGGTTCCTGAATCGACGGTAGTAACGCCAGAATAATCACTGACAGACATCAGCGTGGTGGTACCCGTATTAACCTTGTTTACGGTTAATGAACCGGACATCCGCGGTGCGAAGGCGATATTATCGGTATGATTTAAGTTGACAGTTGCTGAACCGGCACCGCTGCGGATACTGGATGCATTGAGAGTACCGCCCAGATTACCGTTACCGATATTTAATGTACCTTGGGTGGATGCGTTATTAGCAATAGTTACGTATCTGGCGGAAACCTCTGCCCGATCGGCAATGGTAAGTGTGCCATTACCGAAGCGGCCTATAGCCAGATCATCGCTGTTATTCCATTGCGAGCCAGCGCCGGATACCTCAACAACGCCTGTTGAACCGGTGCTCGCACCGATACTGCCCGTCGTATTGCTGACAACACCGCCATCGCTGATGGTGAGAGTGCCATTTCCGCCGCTACCGACGGAGAGGCTGTTGCGATTATTCCACTGCGATCCAGCACCGGACACCTCGACAACACCTATTGCATCGGTGGCTGAGCCTATATAGCCACTGGTATTGCTGACAATACCGCCATGGCTAATGGTGAGTTTGCCATTCCCAGCGTTGCCAACATAGAGGTAATCGCTGTTAAGCCACTGCGACCCAACGCCGGACACTTCTAAAACACCTGTTGTCCCAGCGCTGACGCCGAGCAGACCCATGGTATTGCTCACCGTGCCGCCATCGCTAATCGTTAGCTTGCCGTTGCCGTAGTAGCCAAGATAGAGGTAGGCGCTGTTATTCCACTGCGACCCAGCTCCGGACACCTCGACAGTACCCGTAATATCCGGGGCGTAGCCGATAAAGCCCGTTGTATTAATCACAACACCGCCATCGCTAACCGTCAGTGAACCATCACCATAGTTACCTACAACGAGTGTTTTGCTGTTATGCCACTGCGATCCGGCACCGGATACGTCGACCGCGCCTGTTGCTCCGGCCATGTTGGCAATATAGCCATCTGTATTGCTGACTGTGCCGCCATCGCTGATGGTGAGCGAGCCATTACCCGCGTAACCTACATAGAGGTAGCTGCTGTTATTCCATGATACGGCATCGGAGACTTGCACCGTGCCCGTTGAGCCAGCGGTTCTGCCGAGGTAGCTGGCACCCGTGGTCGTGACAGTTCCGCCGTCCTGAATCAGCAATGTGCCACTACTGGCGTCGCCGATCAGAAGGTTATTGGTACCCCAAGGCGAGGATTGTGAGCCTGGAACAGTGACGGTCTGGCCACCATCAATCGTCTCCGCGAAGGCGAAAGGCACATTCAAGATAGAGCATGAAAGTGCAACAGAAAGGCATGATCGCCTGAATACATTCGTCACTTCTGAGTTTGCGGTAGAATTATGGGAAGAACGATGCCTATTGATTTTTTCTTTAGGTTTTGGATTAGAGACAACAAATTGCCGACATGTGACTAAAGAGTGTATGTCCATATGAGGTTTTCCTGGTGTTGAATTAATGTAATATTAATGGTTAATTCCGTGCATCTAATGTTATTTAGGAATATCAAAAAGTGAATATAATAATTATTATGCTGGATGTACGTATGTTTACCGTTTGGAGAATAAACGACGAGTTAGGTGCATTATATGTAGATTAAAAAATCACCACAATGAGTATTTGTTATTTTGGGAATTTGCTTGGATAATGTAATTTTAAGTATATTAGATTAAATTAAATGCAAATTTATCTCTTCGGATATTATCTTTGTTAAGAAATTGTACCAGTGCTGTAAGTAACCCTATTTAACGGATGCTGTATCAAAGCCAGTGCTGCCGCCTATTCGCAGGGGGGATGGGAATAGTGATAAAATCATGAGACGCCCTATGTGTTGTTGACTGTGTCGTGATCGCTGCAAACAGGATGGTAGGTTCTGTCTTCTTCTGGCGGGTTTACCGGAGACATTCCCTGCTCAACGTGTAATTGATACTCTCCTGTTTTTAGCTTAGGAATAAATTAGAGAGTCTTATTTTTTTGATGGTTTTGGATAACTGATTAAAAGGTTATATTACTGAGTGATAAACTCATCTTGTTGTAATAATATGCATCTCGTTAGTGTTCGGGCTTTTTAGATGCAGTCAACGAGGTGAGTCAGTATATATTCAATTATTTATACTTCGAACTGACATTAAATGGCTGAGTAAATGAGGTTTTTTTTTGAGCCAAAGTATTACACCGGTAAATTATACCGGCGCACATTTTCGATTATTTATTCGCAAGGTAGTGTCAGATTTAAATCTCATTGACCAGCCATTGGTCAGACTCATCGAACATTTCTTCAAGCAGACGGTTTAACTTCTCTCTGTCACTTTTGCTGGCATCGGAGTTCAGGGCGTTAGCCTGCATGGGTTTTACTTTCACCTCGGCGTCAGGGAACAGCCGATGTACGCGTTTGGTCAGTTCGGCCTTAATAATTTCATCTGCCCCCGGAATGCCAGTAACGTTGCGCTTATCAAACACCAATTCAACGAACATAGTTAAACCTTAAAATAACTGTTTATGTATACAGTTATTTTGGCCGAGAGCTAGGGCTTTATGCAAGAGAAAAATGACAAAAATCTTGCAGCGGTAACTCACTGCCATGAAACGCCATTGACTAAAGCCTCAGCACTTCAGATAGGCTCTGCCGTACCGTGGAAAACAGCCTCAATGTTGTAGCCGTCAGGGTCGTATACAAACGCGGCATAGTAATTGTTGTGATAGTGGTGGCGAAATCCTGGGGCTCCGTTATCTTTCGCCCCAGCCGCTAACGCGGCATCATAAAAGGCATTCACCTGTGCTTGGCTTGTGGCTCGGAAAGCAATATGAATACGCGGCGTGCAGGGTTCACCGGCAGAGATCCAGAAAGCGCCCCCCGGATCGTCCCCAGGCTGTAGAATCGCTTTACCATAGCCTGCTGCGGTGTCACCGAGTTGCAGACGTAGCACATAACCCAACGATGCCAGCACCTCCGTGTAAAATTTTTTGCTTTGGGCAAATTGGCTTACATTGATGCCGGTGTGATCAATCATGCTTTATCTCCAGGTCAAACCAGGTCTGTTTTTGGCCGAACGCGAGTGAAACTGCTTACGCTAAGAGCTACCGCGAATCCATTATGTACGGTAACTATCCAAGATAGCATGCACAATAACCCACCAGCGGGGCAGGGTTTACATCAATAAAGGGATGGATGAGAGGGAATTATTTTGTTATCAATAAATCGCAGGCATAAAAAAACCAACCGTAACAGGTTGGTTTCTCTATAAAAAAGTTGGCATGAGAGAATTGTAATTTGATGGTTATTTAATTGAAAAATAATGATTTTATAATTTTACTTTTTGTTTTGTAGTCCTATATGTAGTCCCATAGGCAAAAGTCATCATCACTTTAGCCCACTTTTTACCCTTTCGCCGTCCAGGGGAAAACCTACTTGCCGGCCACCATCTCTCGCGCCGTTATCTGGTAGCCGTCGAACTCCCGAAGCCACTCACAGTTAACCGCTCCTCCCGATGGTGGATCATCAGCTCCAGCGCCAGCAGGTCAAAGCCAATTACCTGCATCGGGTACGCGCTACGCTTATCTGACTCCACCAGCACTGTGGCGGCGGCCATAACTCGGCCCGTTCGTGTCTTTATGCGCCTGGGTGCGTTGGTGATTGTGCCGGTGATCGTTGCCGCGTGCCTCCTTAGTGGAGACTAGATCTCGCTGGCGCTGGTGGAACGTATGGAAGCATTACCGGCGCGGTGCTGGCTTCTTCCACTGATAGGCCGGTGGCTTATACAGCTTTACGGCGTCCGCTGGTGGCAACCCATTCCGGGCATAATACTTTGGCAATAGCTTGTGCCATTGGTCTGCTGGCGCGATGTTCTTTCACCAATAGTTCAACAATGTCAGATGAAAATGGCGCGGTAGTCACATCTGATGGGTCAAAGTTTTTCCATTTATCTGAGGCTATTTGCAATAAATCCAACCCCTCAGATTTATGTTTATATGAGTAATTTAATTCTTCGAATATAGGTAAGGTGATCTTTAAATCATTTGCTCTATCTTCAATTTCTTGGCGCTCAAAATAAATACCGTCAAAATTAATATCGACTTTCCGATAAGCGGCATCGCGTAACTCAAAACGGGTGCTCTCAATGTCAACAGGGCTGCAAGCCTCATAATCATCAAAAGATAGAACCGTAGCGGGTCGGTAGTAGAGGCTCAGCGGCGGCAACCCACGAAAGGAGGATAATAATTTTTCTGTAAACGCGTAAGCGTCGCAGTGTTGCATACCCAGATGGTGGATCAGCGCCTGGATAAATTTTGATACTTCGAGGTATCGATACTCTGCTGTTAATGTTTTCCAGTCATTCGCCATCTTGTAGCCCCAATGCCTTTCAGATAAGACGGTGCTTATCTTCTCTGTTCGGTTATCACCGGTTTTGACCGGCTCACCAATTCAAACACTGAAGGCTTCGAACCGCAACCGATTCGAAAAAATGACAAATATGAGGAAATTATTCTCCTACAACACGGATCCCGCGCACCCCCTCCGAAGCCAAAATACAGCCGCCAGCTGCGCGTTCCACGAATTCCCCCCACCAGCACATCATTACTCGGCGCTGCTCTAGGTAGGTACTGCGGTTGTAAGCACGGCGAACCTCGTTGGTGTCAACGTGTGCCAGTGCTGCCTCAATAACATCTGGTGGGAAACCCTCTTCGTTTAATGCAGTGCTGGCAATGGCGCGCAGGCCATGAGAAACCAAAATCCCTTTGTAGCCCATTCGGCGCAACGCAGCATTGGCTGTGGCGCTGTTCATTGGGCCCATTGGATCTTTACTGGATGGAAAAACATAAGGCCGGTGGCCACTTATGGGCTTCATGGCATCCAGAACAGCCAGGGCTTGCGGTGGGAGAGGGATGACATGCTCTCGCTTCATTTTCATACGTCCTGCCGGGATCGTCCATTCCTTGGCCGTGAGGTCTATTTCATCCCAGCGGGTTGAGGCGGCTTCTGCTGGCCGGGTGATGGTCAATAGCTGCCACTCAATAGCCAAACGGGTTTGCAGCTCTATGCTGGCGACTGACAGTGTACGCATTAAATCCGGGAGCTGTTCTGGCCTAATGGTTGGCATATGGCGCGTGACCGGGTTTTCAAATGCCTTGCTGATCTTTGATGCTGGGTTGGCATGGATTAACCCGGAGTTAGTTGCCGAATGTAAGCGTGGTTCTTTTCTTGGTGTTTGGGTGGTAATAGCGAAAACGCCAGGTTTTAACGCCGGATGATTTGACCAACAGCAGCAAACCACCGCCATCGTAGAGCGATAAATCTTTGCCTGTGGTTTTGGCTGCTTTGATCTCTGTATTGGTCAGGGGTTTTGCCTGTATCGCCATGTTATCCGCCATTTTATAGGACTATGGGACTACAAATTTATGGGCCTACGGGGCGAGAGTCCCTTGTATAGTCCCAAAATATCCGGCTAAAACCATGCCATACCGAACGATAACAGGCAATAAAAAACCCGCAAACCTAATCAGGCTGCGGGTTTTGTGAGGCTTCCGGATAGTAACCGTTCCTATCAGAATATGTGTTTGGTCGGCATGAGAGGATTCGAACCTCCGACCCCCGACACCCCATGACGGTGCGCTACCAGGCTGCGCTACATGCCGACGCAGTGCGACCTATACTACCGTTTCCCGTTGTGAATTCAAGATGGCTTATCGCTGATTGCTTTAGATTTAAGCAGTTAGTTGGCAATAAAGCGTTTAACGTCGGTCAGCACTTGCAATAACAGCGCTAACTGAGGTTTTTCATCTTTTATCTCTTTATCATTCTGATCGTAGGCGCGATAACTGCCGTTGCTGTCCAACACCAGGGTTTGCGTTGGCGTGGTAATCACCAGCAGACTGCGGTTGCCGGTGGCTAGCCAGTCTTTTTTTCGCTGTGCGGCAAACAGGTCTTCACCCTGTGAGTAATCATTGGCGGCGGTGCTGACATGCAACAGGCGCTGCATCAACGTGCGCATCACGTCATTGTGATTGGTCAGTTTGTTGATCGTCTGTGCCGGTGTGCCAGGCCAATGGATAATCAGAGGAACCTGCAACTGGCTGCGGTTGAAGCGGGTACCTGCTCCCCAATTCCCTTCGCCGGTATCGTTGAATTCAATACCGTGCTCTGCGGTGATCACCACAACGGTATTGTCCAGCATCTCTTTTTCTTTCAGCGTCGCCAGCACTTGTGCGATCTGGGCATCAACATCCTTCGCACCATTACGGTAGCGCTGGATAAACGTATCCGGTTTGTCACTATTATTCTGTAGTTCAGCACCGCTGAAGTTGAGGTAAGAGAACCAAGGTGCAGTATGATTCTGCGTGGCCAGCCAGCGTTGCCATTGTTGGGTGGTTACCGCATCGCTCTGCGCTTCAGGTGCCGGCAGCGAGAAATCAGCCAGCAGTGCCTGGCGATACAGCGTGGCATTAAATCCATCTGAAGAGAACAGACCAAACTGGTAGCCTTGATCGCTCAGCGCATTAATCAGTGCCGAAGGTTTACGCCCGGCCAGGATACCATCCAGATAGGTGGGCGAAATGCCGTAAAACAGACCAAACAGACCGGTATCAGCCTGGTTGCCGGAGCTGTAATGATTGCTGAAGCGGATATTTTCCTGCGCAAAGCGGGTGAGGGCAGGCATATCCTGCGCGATATCAGCCGTGCGAATGCCATCGACCACAATCATCAACAGGTTATAACCACTCCCTTTATCACGGTAACTCAATGGGCTCAGCGGATATTCTACGGCTACGGCTTCAGGGCTCCCCTGTTGAATCAGGCGGCGTTCGTACTCCTCTTGGTTCAACAGGCCGTGTTTTTCCAGGAACTTACGCGCGGTCATCGGATAAGAAAGCGGCAGATTGGCGCGCTGCATGGTGATCGGGCGATAGAAATTGGCATCTGCCCAGATATAGATCAGATGCGAAGCAAAGAACGAGCAGATAAATAACGCAGCCAGCGGTTTGCCAAAGCTACGCCGGTTAAGGCTGCGCAGTTTCTGCCAGCTCCAGGTGGCAAACAGCATTTGGACCAGGAAGATCACCGGTACGCTGATGAACATCAGTTGCCAGTCGCGCGCCAGTTCACTTTGATCTGGATTGATTACCAGTTCCCATACTACCGGGTTAAGGTGCAGGTGGAAGCGGGTAAATACGGCGCTATCGACCAGCAACAAGGTCAGGCCCGTAGTGGCCAGCGCGGCAGAAATAAATCGCAGCAGGCGCTGCGACATCACCACAAAGGTGAGGGGGAAGATGATCAGCAGATAGGCAGCAAACACAATAAAGCTAAAGTGTCCAATCAGGCTGACCCACGCATAAATCCGCCCCAGCAGCGAGGCTGGCCAGTCGGTAACAAACAGATAGCGGCTGCCCAACCCGATACTGAGCAGAATATTGAATAAGGCGAACCAGTGCCCCCAGCTGATCATCTGGGAGACTTTTTCACGATAACGCTGACGGTTTGTCACCATAAATAATTATTAATGCGCTTTATCTTCACGGATCGAAGCTTGCAGAGCTTCGGCAAACGATCTTGCCAGTGACTTCCGCTGCGCGGGAGCAATACTGGTGTTGATCAGGTTGGTTACCATGTTGCCCAGCACCATCAAAGAGAGATCGGTGGGAGTATGGTGTTTTTCCAGAACATTGACCAGTTCAGAAAGCAATTGTTCAACGTGTTCGTCACTGTAACGGGATGATTGTGGCATAAAGATTGTGCTCAAAGCCTGACAAAGTCCAATATCTTACCGTATAGAGCCGTGTTTTTCCGCTCTTTTATAGCGTGAAGATCGTTAAGGAAATGATTATACCCGTTGCCTTCCAATACGCAGGGGCTGGCTGCTTCTATCTCTGCGCTCATCGTCACTTGAAATCCATTGGGTATCTGTTGCGGTTCGAAGCCTTCAGTGCTTGAATACGCGCTCAAAGAACAGGAGGATTTATCATGAGTCTGGATATCCAGCAGATCGCACTGCACCAGTTGGTTAAACGCGACGAACAGACGTTGGACGTGGTGTTGCGCGATTCCCTTCTCCCCACCAATGTGGCGGTGGAAGAGATGATGGCAGAGCTGCACCGCGTTTACAGCGCCAAGAGCAAAGCTTATGGCCTGTTTAATGAAGGGAGCGAACTGGCGGATGCGCTGCGTACCTGCCGCAAGGGTGATGAAGACTTCCTGGCATTCAGCCGTGCAGCGACCGGTCGCCTGCGCGATGAACTGGCCAAATACCCATTTGCCAGCGGCGGCGTGGTGTTGTTTGGCCAATACCGTTATCTGGCGGTGGAGTATTTGCTGATCGCCGTGCTGAACAGCTGTAACAGTACGCGCGTCAATGAAGAGCTGGATCTCAGCATGACTCACTATCTGGACATCAACCACGCGGATATCGTGGCGCGTATTGATTTGACCGAATGGGAAACCAATCCGCAATCAACGCGTTACCTGACCTTCCTGAAAGGGCGCGTGGGCCGTAAAGTTTCCGATTTCTTCATGGATTTCCTGGCGGCGGCCGAAGGCCTGGACACCAAAGCGCAGAACCGTGGCCTGCTGCAAGCGGTGGACGACTACTGTGCCGATGCGCAGTTGGGCAAGAACGAACGCCAGTCGGTGCGCCAGCAGGTTTACAGCTACTGTAATGAGCAGTTGCAGGCAGGCGAAGAGATTGCGCTACAGGAACTGTCGAAAGAAATTGCGCCGGTGGGTGAAAAAGATTTCCTGCAGTTTTCCAGCGAGCAGGGCTATCAACTGGAAGAGAGTTTCCCGGCGGATCGCGGTACGCTGCGTCAGTTGACCAAATTTGCTGGCAGCGGTGGCGGTATCAGCCTGAACTTTGATGCGATGCTGTTAGGTGAGCGGATCTTTTGGGATCCGGCTACCGATACGCTGACTATTCGCGGCACGCCGCCGAACCTGCGCGATCAGCTGCAACGCCGTTCAGGCGGCGGCCAATAAGCCGGATCGCAGCCAATAAAAAACGCCGCAATTGCGGCGTTTTCTACTTCGGCGTCCCGAAAAATCGATAACGTTGCGATTAAACGCGAACGAAGTCGATGTGAGCCAGTTTTGGCTTGAACGGGTGACGCTGTACAGCCTGAACCTTAACTTTGGTTTCTTTACCGTCGATAACCAGAGTTACTGCTTCGCTGTAGAATTCTGGCTTAACTTCCATGTTCTTCACAGAATCATGGTCTAGCTCGATGGAAACTGCAGCTTCTTTGCCACCGTAAACGATAGCTGGGAATTTATTTGCTGCACGCAGGCGGCGGCTCGCACCCTTACCCTGGTCTTTACGTACTTGTACGTTGATAGTGAACATTATTTTTTCTCTTAAAAGAAAATTTACCCTGCTACAGGCGACCCAGTAACAGGCTCGATAACCTGCTTTCACACTGGGCGAACCCAGGCAAAGCGGGCGGCATTTTAACGGAAAGCCGCTCTCTGGGCAATGAAAACCTGCCGCAAGTGCGCGGCACCGCCCTTAATACAGCTCATTGGCACGGCGGAAGCGGCCCTGATAATCAAAAACTTTTTCGCGGATTTGCCAGAACTGGCCGCGTTTACGCGCCACCACAAAGTCCGGATGGCGCAATAGCGCCTGTTGCGCTAAGACGTCAGCAGCCGTTTGCCAACTGAATGGCACCCCCGGCGCGCGCTGATGCGGCCGCAGGAACAGCATTTCAAACGCTTTACGTTGAGCCGGTGTTTGCAGACGAAAACGCTCACTGGTGCTGGTGCCGTCCTCGTCGTAGTAGGTGGCTTTCAGCCATTCCCCTTTGTCATCCCGGTCGTCTTGTAACTCCATGCCACCGCAGCGCAACACCAGCGCATCTTTCAGCTTCAGTGCGGCTTTTAGCATATCATCAGGGTCGACCAGCACTTCCTGGCACTGATGGCAGCGGCGTGCGGCGATATCGTTCTCAGCCCCGCAGTGTGGGCAGTTTTTGAAGCGGAAACGATAGTCACATTGCTCACGATTGCCGTCGTCATCTTCCAGCCAACCTTGGCAGCGGCGGCCATAGTGCTCAATGATCGCGCCGCTCTCGGTGCATTTGCCCCAGAACAGGTTGGCAAAGCCGCAGGCGGGGCAAAACACCTGCACCGGTTGACTGCCCGCGTGTGGCTTGCTGACACCCACTTCCGGGGTGAACAGATCGTGTGGGTTGCCAGCATAGTCGAGGATCAAACAATCTTTCTTGCCGGGTGCCAGCCGCAACCCACGGCCGACGATCTGCTGATACAGGCTGACGGACTCGGTTGGCCGCAGAATTGCGATCAGATCGACATGAGGTGCGTCAAAGCCAGTGGTCAACACCGCCACGTTAACCAGATAGCGTAACTGCTGCTGTTTAAAGGCGGCGATCAGCGCATCGCGCTCGGCAGGTGGCGTTTCGGCGCTTACCAGTGCGGCTTCTCCAGCGGGCAGCAGGCCGTGGATTTCGCGCGCATGTTCTACCGTTGCAGCAAAGATCATCACGCCCTTGCGGGTTTCAGCATACTCAACAATCTGGCTGATGATGTGCGGCGTGATGCGATGCTGCTTTTTCAGTTCGCGGTTAAGATCCACCTCGCTGAACAAACCGTTGCTTCTGGCTTCCAGGCGGCTGAAATCGTACTGCACGATCGGCATATCCAACCGCTCGGGCGGAACCAGAAAGCCATGCTTGATCATGTAGCGCAGCGGCAGTTCATAGATACAGTCGCGGAATAGGCTGCTGCTGTCGCCACGGGTAAAACCGTGGTAGTGAAACTGATAGATCCAACCTTTGCCTAGCCGATAAGGGGTGGCCGTCAGGCCAAGCAGGCGCAGTTGCGGGTTAGATTTTTGCAGATGCTGAATAATCTGCTGATATTGGCTGTCATCGTCGTCGCTGATGCGGTGGCATTCGTCGATAATCAGCAGCGAAAAAGCACCATCAAACAGCTGTAGATTGCGCGCCACCGACTGTACGCTGCCAAACACCACTTTACCGGCGCTTTCTTTCTGCTGTAGCCCAGCGGCAAAAATGTCCGCCTCCAGCCCGTAAGCGCAGTACTTGGCATGGTTTTGCGCCACCAACTCTTTGACGTGCGCCAGCACTAACACCCGGCCACGGGCACGCTTTGCCAACTCGGCGATCACCAGGCTTTTGCCAGCACCGGTTGGCAACACGATTAACGCGGGCTCAGGATGCTGCCGGAAATGTTGGATAGTGGCGTCGACCGCCTCCAACTGATAGGGGCGCAGGGTAAATGCCATGAATTAACGCCGTTTGTTGAAATAGGCCATCGGGAACCGGTTTTGCAACAGAAAACCCCGCTGAAATCGTGCCATGCTGCTCCCCGAATGGCGGAAAAGTTTCCCTTATTATGCCCTTATCGCGCGGGTGGTGCGAGAAGCTTGGAAATTGCCGCTGTCATGGCATCGTTTACGCCGCTATACTTATGTGACAGCAATCGCTGTTTCCCCACGCGATTTTACTGATTCCTCCTCTTCGAACCTGCTTTTTGCACCTGGTGTAAGGGTGGGGCGTCATATTCAGCAATACGATCAATGCGATCATAACAACGACAGGCAAAGCAGATTCAATGCGACTGGACAAGTTTTTATCTCAGCAATTAGGCATCAGCCGCGCCCTGGTAGCGCGTGAACTGCGTGCAAAACGCGTCACCGTAGATGGCGAAGTGGTCAAGAGCGGGGCGATCAAGCTGGCCCCGGAGCAGGAAGTGACATTCGACGGCAACGTTCTGTCACAACTGACCGGGCCACGCTATTTCATGCTCAATAAACCGCAGGGTTATGTGTGCTCCACCGAAGATCCGGATCACCCGACGGTGCTTTATTTCCTTGATGAACCGGTGGCCTACAAGCTCCATGCGGCAGGGCGGTTGGATATTGATACCACCGGCTTGGTGTTGATGACCGATGACGGTCAGTGGTCGCACCGGATCACTTCTCCGAAGCATCACTGTGAAAAAACCTATCTGGTGACGCTGGAGCATCCGCTAGCCGAAGACACCGCACAGCAGTTTGAACAGGGCGTGCAGTTGCACAATGAAAAAGACCTGACCAAACCGGCACGCCTGGAAAAGATCGAAGATAACCTGGTGCGTTTGACGCTCAGTGAAGGGCGCTATCATCAGGTAAAACGCATGTTTGCCGCCGTAGGCAACCGGGTGATTGAGCTGCATCGTGAACGTATTGGCGCCATTGTGCTGGATGATGATTTGGCTCCGGGCGAATATCGTCTGCTGACCGAAGAAGAGATCGCCAGCGTCGGTGCGCCGCACCTGCAGGATTGATTTTGCGGCCGATGAAGGAGTCGTTGAACGTGCAACAGAACCGGACATCTCACCTGGGTTTGATCTTTATCCTGGGCCTGCTTTCCATGCTGATGCCATTGGCGATCGACATGTATTTGCCCAGTATGCCGATCATCGCCCAGGAGTTTGGCGTGGAATCTGGCCGGGTCCAGATGACGCTCAGCGCCTACGTGCTGGGTTTTGCCTTGGGCCAACTGTTCTATGGGCCGATGTCGGACAGCATTGGCCGTAAACCGGTGATCCTGTGGGGCACGTTGGTTTTCGCCATCGCGGGTGGGGCCTGTGCCCTGGCGCAGTCGGTTGAGCAACTGATCAATCTGCGTTTCCTGCATGGCCTGTCGGCGGCGGCGGCCAGCGTGGTGATCAACGCGCTGATGCGTGACATGTTCAGCAAGGATGAATTCTCGCGCATGATGTCGTTCGTGATCCTGGTGATGACCATTGCGCCGCTGCTGGCCCCGATGATCGGCGGCGTGCTGCTGCTGTGGTTTAGCTGGCATGCCATTTTCTGGACTATGGGTGCAGCGGCGTTGCTGGGTTCTGTGCTGGTGGCATTCTTTATCAAAGAAACCCTGCCCAAAGAGCGGCGGCAGAAATTCCATCTGCGCACTACGCTGAGGAATTTTGGCTCATTGTTCCGCCACAAACGGGTGCTGAGCTATATGTTGGCCAGTGCTTTTTCGTTTGCCGGGATGTTTTCTTTCCTCAGCGCCGGGCCTTTTGTTTACATTGAGCTGAATAACGTTTCGCCCCAGCATTTTGGTTACTACTTTGCGCTGAATATTGTGTTCCTGTTCCTGACCACCTTGATCAATAGCCGCAATGTGCGCCGCGTTGGCGCCGTCAAAATGTTCCGTTTTGGCTTATCAGTGCAGTTGGTGATGGGCGTGTGGTTGCTGCTGGTGAGCGCTGGCGGGCTGGGTTTCTGGGCGCTGGTTCTGGGCGTGGCGGTTTATCTGGGCTGTATCGCCATGATCTCATCTAACGCGATGGCCGTTATCTTGGATGACTTTCCGCATATGGCGGGAACGGCATCTTCCTTGGCTGGTACTTTGCGTTTCAGTATCGGTGGGTTGGTCGGTGCGATATTGGCTATGGCACCGGGTAAGAGTGCATGGCCGATGGTCTCTTCAATGGCGTTATGCAGCATTATTGCTATGCTGTTTTACCGCTTTGCGAGTGTGCCCAAGAAATAATCTGTCTATCCCCCTGCATTTTGAAAGTGCGGGGGGATGGTGATAGGCATATCGCTACATTATTTTTGTGAAAAAAATGTGTTGGTACCTCAGCGTTTGATGGGTTAATCCTTGGCGTAAATATTTGTGAGCTTTCTCTAATATTGTACCTAATGCCCTCTAGTAAATATCTTAGATAAAGTTATGTGAAACGATAATTATATCAAGATAATTTAATGGGTGAGTTTATCTGAAGGGTTTTAAATCACCGGTAGGTACAGCCAGAATGGGGGCTACTTTAGCTGCCGTATATTATATGTATTCATCAGTATTTCTACCGTAATATTATTCTTATCTATCACCAGCATTAAATGTGAATGAAATCACACTACATAATCAGATAAATCCCCGCCTTAAGCAAAAATCATATTTTAAAACTTTGTCAATGGGTTACTTGTTAACACTTATGTTGCATTTGGTTAGGGGGGAGATACATAATATGAGGTAGTGCAATCTATACGGCCTTATGTATAGAAATAAACAGCGCACGTTCAGTTACGTTTAAAGGATTCAAAACGATATACCCAGTGGATTTCAGGATACAGGTAGGAGGTAACCAGGCGAACTCTCAGAGGCTGGATAAACCAGATTGGGGTAAGCGGGGAAGTTCGTATCTATACGTTCTGAAAGGCACTAGGGATATATGCATTATAAAATATAATAATTGCACTAACAATAACTCTAGGAAGGAGATGCTGTGAAAAAAATACGTTTCTTACGCTCTTTATGCATTGGGATGTTTGTTGCTACGTTGTCCGCGTGCGATTCTGGCGGGGGAGATTCTTCAGACACCAACCCGCCAGTGAGTCCACCCGTTAGCCCACCTGTTACACCGCCGGTTACTCCACCCGTCACTCCGCCAGTTACACCGCCTGTTGTTCCACCAGAACCCCCTATTGTCACTCCAGAGACTGCGACTCTGGATATTATTACGCAAGGCAAAGATGGCGTTGTCCTGACTGGCGCTGAAATATTCTTTGATGAAGTAAAGGTATCATCCAGCGACCAAAATGGCGTAGCGCAACTCTCTTCTCTCCCTGCGGATGAGAAGGGTTTCTGGGTGGTGAAAGTGAAAAAAGCGGGTTATGTGACGCAAGCTGTTAAAGTTGCGGTACAGGAAAAAATGCCGCCGCTTGTCATTCATTTGATGCCAGTAACAGAAACTAAGTACCTTGAAAATATTGAAAAAGCGCAGGGGATTTCCAGCCTGACCATGGATGCCCACGTTATTCTGCCTGAGGCTGCGTTGGTTTATGCGGACGGAACGCCTGCGACAGGCAAAGCGCGTGTTGAATTGACGCCTTGGAATATCGACAGCAATGATCTGAAAGCCATGCCTGCCAATGGGCGTGCTATTACCGCAGATAATCAGGAAGTTGACTTGATCAGCGCAGGGCTGATGGCCGTCGCGTTTTATGATGAAGCCGGTAAAGCGTTGAATTTAGCCGAAGGTAAAACCGCTACCCTGCAGATGGGCCTGCCGTTCTCCAGCATTGACGGCCATGATTTATCTGCGGGCGGCGCAATCCCGATGTGGTACTTCAATGAGCGCTTGGGGCTGTGGGAAGAAACGCCTGATGTCAAAGGATCGGCAATCGTAGTGACCCGCAACGGCGAGAAAGTGTTGATGGTAGAAGCTACCGTGCCGCATTTCTCATCATGGAACTGGGATTTTAAATTTGAGTCCCCAGGCAGTACTTTCTTGCAATGCTTGGATCCCGAAGCTAAACCCATTGCCTGTAGTATAACCGCTTCTGTGGTGTTGATGGATGGTTCGAAGCTCGTAAAAAACAGTAGTATTGGTGTCAATGGCTCTACAATCCTCTATATGCCGGATCGGGTAAAAGAGATTACTTGGGAAGCCGTTGCATTCTTGCAGGAAAGTGGGTATTTGACCGGTACAATTAAAAACCCATTGGATACGACGGGAACAGGTGCTTCGATACCTGACTCAATATCTATTCCGTTATCTGCCCCTTATCAATTTACTGCCCAATGCCAGTTACCTGACCTGACGCCAGTAGCCTGTAGATCCAAGATAGTGTTTAGTGGAGTTACAGAGGCGCAGGAATATAGCTTACCGGCGGAAGGTAGTTTCATTTACAAGCAAGAGGTACCGCAACGTATAGACTGGAACGCGTATCAGTACATAGCAAAAGAGAATGGTGAGGTATGGAAATATACTGCAGAAGGTAGCAATGCGTCACTTAGCGGAAATAAATTAGTGATGACATTTGCTACGCCGCCGGAAAAAATTAACCAGCAATATATTTATGTGCGTTGCGATCCTCAAGCACGTAACACTGATCCAATCCAAGATATCGCTATTGAACAATGTGACATATCGCTGGGGCCTCAATATAGGGATCAAGTCTTTCCTACAGTACCGCCGACCATTGTTTCTGTGACTATCCCTACGGGAGTCGTTTATCCTCTAACCGTTCTTCCTGAATGGATTGGTCAGGGATATGAACGTTTTTATCTCAATGCGGCCAGCTCTTTTGGTATGGTGGAAGGCATTAGTGAAGGGTGCTATTTCTTTGCATATCGTGAATTTACGGTAGATGAATTATTTGGTAGCAACCAGACTTATGATTTAACCTTGGGAGGCTATTGTGGACCATTACCGACGCGTTGATTTGGCGTAATCCCTCGCTTTTTGAGCATGACGTCCTATAGTGCGGTTCGAGCGCACGTCTTGGGAGCCCACTCAGTGGGCTCCCAGTATCATCCATTCATCCCATCTGTCGTATTTTGTACATGTATCACTAGCGCCTTTTGTACAGCCTAAACTGTATTATTTTTGTTAAAAAATGCGATGGCTTGCCAGATTGCTACAGCTGTAATCCTTTTGGCAGCAAGCTCTTCCTCTTCTACTATTCCTATTTTTAATCATGTCGTTATGCTGATGTGTGGGAGCTGCGCATTGGTCGAGTGTTTCCACAATGTAAAATTATAGCAATTGTAAAGTAACTACATTGAAAGAAAAAAATGTTGAGTTCGAGGTCTGAAAGGGTTACATATAACGCAAAAAATGCGAGCTGAGTCGCAAAATGCTGTGAAATAACATTTTACGGTAGGTTAGAAAGCCGTGTGATATCAGCAAGTACAAAATTAAGTTAATTTTTTGTAAAATTTTTACGTTTAAATAACACTTGCTCACGGCAAAGTCGGTTGATTGCGGCTATAACTAAAGTAGTGCTGTGATGTAAAAAAGTGTTCCACCTTTTGATACTAGGGATTTCATGTGGATACTCTCCAACTTTCGGTAGTGCATCGCTTGCCGCAAAGTTATCGTTGGATATCGGGTTTTACCGGAGTCAAGGTTGAACCGATTCCGCTCAGCGGCATAGACGACGATAACAACCTGATCGGTCTGAAGTTGCTCAGTCATGATGGGAATGATGCTTGGCTTGTGATGCAACAGCTCAATCTTTCTTTGCAAGAAATTCAGGTCAATTGCACCATTGTGGAATGGGAAGGTGAGCCTTGCCTGTTTGTTCATCATCACGATGAAAGTGCCGCTATGTGCCGGTTAAAAAACGTCGGCGCGGCAATTGCTGAACAGCTCAGTGCACAATATCCCTTCTGAATCCCGCTATTGATTAATCCACTAACTGCAATAATTGCTGTGTATAGGCTGCCGAGGGTGCATTGAAAATAGTCTGACAGTGCCCTTGCTCCACCACTTCACCTTGGCGCAACACAATCACCTGATGGCAGAGCGAACGCACCACTTGCAGGTCATGGCTGATAAACAGGTAAGCCAACTGGTGACGCTGCTGTAACGATTTCAGCAACATCAGGATTTGTGCCTGAACCGATTTATCCAGCGATGAGGTGGGCTCGTCCAGAATCAGCAGTTGCGGTTGCAGGATCAACGCCCGGGCGATCGCAATACGCTGGCGTTGCCCACCAGAGAATTCGGTCGGGTAGCGATGGCGCAATGCCGGATCCAACCCCACTTCCTGCAATGCCTCAATCACTCGCTGTTCCCGTTGTTCCGCAGTTAGCTGCTGATGAACCTCCAAGCCTTCCGCGATGATCTGCTGCACGTTCAGCCGTGGGTTTAACGCGGAATAGGGATCCTGGAAAACAATCTGCATTCGGCTGCGGTAAGGCAGCATCTGCTGGTTATTGAACTGGTGCAGCGGTTGGCCATCAAACCAGATTGCGCCTTGCGAGTTCAGCAAGCGCAGCAGCGCGAGGCCGGTGGTGCTTTTACCGGAGCCCGATTCGCCAACCAAGCCTACGCTCTCCCCGGGTTGCAGCTCGAAACTCAAATTTTTCAGCGCATAATTCTGGTCGACAACGCGCCGCAACAGGCCGCGTTTGATCGGGAAGCTGACCTGCAAATTCTCCACTTTCAGTAGCGGTTTGTTTGGTTGCTGGTTCACCGGTAGCGGCAGCGGTTCACCGACGTCCTCGGCAGCCAGCAACTGGCGGGTATAAGCATGCTGCGGTGCGCTAAACAGGCGTTCGCGGCTGCTGTGTTCTACGCACAACCCTTGGCGCATCACCGCCACGTTGTCTGCCAGGCGGCGCACGATATTCAGGTTATGAGTGATAAACAACAACCCCATGCCCAACTCTTGTTTTAGCTCTTTCAGCAAGATCAGGATCTGGGCTTGAATGGTGACATCCAACGCGGTGGTCGGTTCGTCGGCAATCAGCAGCTTTGGCTGGGTCAGAACCGCCATAGCGATCATCACCCGCTGGCGTTCACCACCGGAAAGCTGGTGCGGATAATCTTTTAAACGCCCTTTAGCGTTACGTATGCCCACCCGATCCAGACACTGAATAATCTCACTGCGCGCGTTATCGCGGCGCATGCCCCGGTGCAGCATCAGTACTTCTGCCAGCTGTTTCTCAATGGTGTGCAGCGGATTCAGTGACACCATGGGTTCCTGGAAGATCATGGAGATTTGGTTGCCGCGCACTTTACGCAGTTCAGCCTCGGGTGCGTGCAATAGCGAATTGCCGTTAAACAGAATGTCGCCACCGGGGTAGACCACCGGTGGTGAAGGCAGCAGACGCAGTACAGAAAGCGCGGTAACGCTTTTACCCGAACCTGATTCACCCACCAGGGCCAGCGTTTCACCTTGTTCAATTTGCAGTGAAACGCCGTTAACCACCTGATTTAACGCTGCCCCTTGGCGGAAAGCGATGCTGAGATCCTGAATGGCAAGCAGAGGAGTCTTCATATCAATGCGCCTTGCTGGGGTCGAAGGCGTCACGAACCGCTTCGCCGATAAAAATTAATAATGAGAGCAGTATCGCCAGCACCAGGAAGGCGGTAATACCCAGCCAAGGCGCTTGCAGATTGTTTTTGCCCTGCAATAACAGCTCGCCCAGCGAAGGTGAACCAATGGGCAGGCCGAAGCCGAGAAAATCGAGTGAGGTGAGGGTAGTAATCGAACCGCACAGGATAAACGGCAGGAAAGTCAGCGTGGCGACCATGGCGTTTGGCAACATATGGCGGTACATAATGACCCGATCCGGCACCCCCATGGCTCTGGCAGCGCGTATATAGTCATAATTGCGGGTACGCAGGAACTCGGCGCGTACCACGCCCACCAGGCTCATCCAGCCAAAGAGAATGGTAATTGCCAGCAGCCACCAGAAGTTCGGCTGAACAATGCTGGAAAGCAAAATGATCAGGAACAGCGTTGGCATACCAGACCACACCTCAATAAAGCGCTGCCCCCAGAGATCGAACCTGCCGCCGTAATAACCCTGGGTGGCCCCCACGCAAATGCCAATCACGCTGGAAAACAGCGTCAATGCCAGCCCGAACAACATGGAGATGCGGAAACCATAAAGCACCCGAGCCAAAACGTCGCTGCCGTTGCCATCGGTGCCGAGCAGGTTCTGCCTTGATGGTGGTGAAGGGAAGGGGACGTCAGTGGCAAAGTTAATGGTGCTGTAACTGAAGCGAATCGGGGCCCAGATCGCCCAACCGTGCTGCTCGATCTGTTTCAGCACGAAAGGATCCTGAAAGTCGGTAGTGGTATGCAGTTCTCCACCAAAGGTGGTTTCGCTGTAGTTGACCATAAACGGCACGTACAGACGGCCCTCATAGCGCACCAGCAAGGGTTTGTCGTTAGCGATCAGATTGGCGGCCAGGCTGAGGATAAATACCACCAAAAACAGCCACAGTGACCAGTAACCGCGGCGGTTAGTGCGAAAACGTGCCCAGCGGGCCTGATTGATAGGGTTTAAGCGGCTCATTGACGTCCCTCGAAATCAATGCGCGGATCGACCAGGGTATAGGTGATATCGCTGACGATGTTCAGCAGCAGGCCGATCAGGGTAAATATGAACAGTGTACCGAACATCACCGGATAGTCGCGTTGCAGCGTGGCGTCGTAACCCAGCAGCCCGAGGCCGTTGAGTGAGAACATGACTTCGATCAGTAGCGAGCCGGTGAAAAACATGCTGATAAAGGTGGCTGGGAAACCGGCGATCACCAGCAGCATGGCGTTGCGGAACACGTGGCGGTAGAGGATTTTTTTCTCGTCTAGCCCTTTGGCGCGGGCGGTGACCACATATTGTTTGCGGATCTCATCCAGGAACGAGTTCTTGGTCAGCATGGTCAGGGCCGCGAAGCCGCCGATCACCGTCGCCAGCACCGGCAGGGTGATATGCCACAGGTAGTCGATAATTTTGCCATACCAGGGGAGGGTATCGAAATTACTGGACACCAACCCGCGCAGCGGGAACCAGTCAAGGTAGCTACCGCCAGCGAACAGCACGATCATCAGGATGGCGAATAGGAAGGCAGGAATGGCGTAGCCGATGATGATAAGCGTGCTGCTCCAGGTGTCAAAGGCGCTGCCGTTATGAATGGCTTTGCGGATCCCGAGCGGTATTGAAACCAGATAGATGATCAGCGTGCTCCATAGCCCCAGAGTAATGGAAACCGGCAAGCTTTGGCCGATCAACTGCATTACCGAGGCTCCACGGAACAGGCTATCGCCAAAATCGAGACGCATATAGTTCCACAGCATGGCGAAGTAGCGTTCATGCAGCGGCTTATCGAAACCATAGCGCTTGGTGATTTCCGTGATGATTTCAGGATCCAGCCCGCGTGAACCACGGTATTGGCTGTCACCTACGTTGCCGACGCCAGCTTTACTGTGTCCAAGGCCATCACCGCCGCCTCCGCCGCTAAAACCGCTGGTTTGACCGAGCTCTATGGCGGCAATCGCCTGATCGACCGGCCCACCGGGCGCGATTTGCACAATAAAAAAGTTGATGGTGATGATGGCCCACAGGGTGGGGATCACCAGCAATAATCTGCGTATCAGATAAGCGGCCACACAGACTCCTTATTGTTGTTGCGCGGGCAGGCGTGCCGCCTTGTTGACGTCAAACCACCAGTTATCAAACCCGAGAGAATAGGTCGGGCGTAACGTCGGCGAGGAGAATTTATCCCAGTAGGCGTAGCGGTCGTGATTGGAATACCACATGGGCAGCATATACATGTTCCAGGTCAGCACCCGATCCAGCGCCCTTCCAAGGGACAGTAATGCTTTCTCATCCCCCTGGTGTTTCATGATTTGCCGTACCAGGCTATCGACAGCGGGATCGCTGACGCCAGGTGTGTTCCAACTGGAGTCGATGTACTCCGAATCCCAGCGGGTTTGCAGCGAAGAGCTTGGGAATGGCATCGCAGGATATACCGTTGGCATCATATCAAAATCACGCTTACGCCAGCGTCGCGTGAACTGTCCAGTGTCTATTTCGCGGATCTGCATATCAATGCCCAGCCGTTTCAGGTTGTGCTGGAATGGCAACACATACTGGAAATTGCTGCCGCTCAGCAGCATCAGTTCAAATGCAAACGGCTTACCGGTTTTGCTGTTGACCAACTGCTGATTTTTTACTTCCCAACCGGCCTGTTGTAGCAGTTCAGTGGCTTTCAACAAATTTTCCCGGTTATTACCGCTGCCGTCGGAGGCGGGCGGCTGGTAAATCGAAGTAAAGACCTCGGCTGGCACCTTGCCTTTGAGCGGTGCCAACCAGGCCAGCTCGGCAGCATCTGGGTAGCCGCTGGCGGCGTAAACTGTGTTCTGGAAATAGCTGTTGGTGCGTTGATAGGCGTCGTAATACAGCGCTTTATTCATCCAGTCGAAATCAAACGCCAGCGTAATGGCTTCCCGCACCCGACGATCGGCAAATATCGGGCGTTGAATATTAAAGGCTAGCCAGCGTGCATTTTGCGCTGCCTGATTGGTTTCATCCTGTTTGATGATGAAGTTGCGTGCGAAGTTGCCGCCCTGATACTGCGTGGCCCAGTTTTTTGGCGAACCTTCCAGCCGGAGATCGTAAGCCCCGGCTTTAAAGGCTTCGAGGGACACTTTATCGTCCAGATAGTAATCATAACGCAGCGTATCGAAGTTATAGCGTCCGCGGTTCACCGGCAGATTGGCGGCCCAATAGTCGCGCACCCGCTCATAGGTAATGTACTGGCCCAATCGGTAGCTGCTGATTTTATAGGGGCCGCTACCGAGCGGTGGGGTATTCAGGGGGTCATTAAGTTTGTGATCCTTCCAAAAACTCTCTGGCAGGATAGGCAGGCTGAACAGGCCGAGAAGTAGGTCTTTATCTGGCGTGGGTAGCTCTATGCGTACTGTCAGATGGGAAAGGGCTTTTACGGCGACACCTTTGTAGACTGTACGAAATTGCGGCACGCCCTCCGTCATAAATTTATTAAAAGTAAAGGCAACATCGGCAGCGGTAATCGGGCTGCCATCGTGAAAACGGGCGCGAGGATTGATATCCAACTCCATCCAGCGCATATCGGCAGGGAAACGCGCCGATTCGGCGATCAGCGGATAATAGCTGGAGGGTTCGTCGTCAGAGGTAGTAAACAGCGTGTCGTAAAGTTCCCCGGTTCTCTCGCCGGGAACGCCGCGCGAAGCGAAACGGTTGAAATTGTCATAGGTGCCTATGGCTGCCAGCCGTACGTCCCCCCCTTTTGGGGCTGCCGGGTTTACGTAGTCAAAATGGCTGAAGTCGGTGGCGTATTTCGGTTCACCGAGCGTGGCGAAAGCGTAGCTTTCATTGAGGGTTTCGGCCTGTAGACCGAAACTGAGTGCCGAAAGCACCAGGGCAGCAAAAATGCGCACAGACATCTTTACGGTAAGCTCCTGCTGTGTAGTCAATTAAACCGGCCGCTAGCATAGCATTTCAGGCCAGTTTGCTGAGTAAAGAAGTTTAAATATCAGATATTAAATGAAGTTTGACGATCGGCAACCGGATTCTCCCGGCAAAACGCTAACAGCGCCTCAATGCTGAGCGGCTTACTGAAATAGTAGCCTTGCATAAAGTTAACGTCGCGTGCTTGCAGGAAGTTAACTTGCTCTTCGGTTTCAACCCCTTCGGCAACGGTGAGCATTTTCAGCTTTTTCGCCAGTGCAATGACGGCGTCCAATACGGGGGCGGTGGCGGTATCCTGGCCGATAGAGTTGACAAAACCCCGGTCGATCTTGAGGTAGTCCAACGGAAAGCGTTGCAGATAGATCAAGGCGCTGTGGCCGGTGCCGAAGTCATCTACCGCAATCTCAATGTTTTGGCGGTGCAACCAGTCAAACTCGGTCTGTGCATTCTCTTCCTCCACCATCCCGCGTTCGGTGATTTCAAACACCAGCGTGAAATAGTCATCCGGCAGTTTCGCCAGCAGCTTAGATACGTCGTCATGAAATGACGGAACGCTGAGATGGGAAGGTGAAAGGTTCAGACCGAGTTTGGCATTGCGCGGCAATGCCTGCATCAGTTGCGGGAGGTCAGCGACGACCAGGCTAAACAGATGGCGGGTAATCGGAACGATCACCCCTTCACTTTCTGCATAGGGGATAAACAGGTCGGGTGAAATACGCCCTTCAGTTGGATGTTGCCAGCGGAGCAGGGCTTCCACTCCGGCCAATGACCTGGTTGCGGTATGAAATACCGGCTGGTACTCAACAAAAAACTCTCCGCGCCTGATACCACGCATCATTGCCCGCTCCGGGCTCTGGCGCAGCATCAGCGCGTAGTAACACAGCACGCCGATCATCAGCGAAAGCACCAGGCTGCCGAGCACGGTCAAACGTACATCATTGGCGGTCAGTTGCTGGCTATAAAAGATAATGGTTAATGGATATCGCGGAATTTCCAAACGGTGAGCATGGTTTTTTGGCAATTGACTCATCGGAATCAGGCGAGAACTGAAGGTGGTGACCGCCTGCTTGCCAATCACGATGGCTAAACCAGGAGCGTCACTATTCTGCGATGTCATCAGCAGATAGGGTGTCAGGCTGAGGTCTAATGTCGCCAGAACGCCGTTATCTGTCGCATTACTCTGGCTCGGTTGACGTAGCCACAGAGCAATAACCGGTTGATCCGGTACCAGCGGTGTACCCTGTTGCAGTTGCATATCAAGAGGCTTTTTCCAATCGATTTCTGGGTAGAGATGATTGGTCGCCAGCACCATGTCGCCGGTCGCGGAAGAACAATAAGCAACGCCATCTTTCACCAGTAAAAAGGTACGTACGCCATTGGTGAAAGCTGCCCGGTAAGTGAGATTCGAAAGGTTGGTAACACAGGGCTGGCCGGTAAGTGGCATGATCTCGTGCATGATGGTTTTCAGACGATCGAGATAATTTAGCGTGAGTTTTTGTGTGCGGGTTTCGAACTGATGCTGATATTGCAAACGTTGGTGATTAATCAGGAATAATGTGGCAGAAGTGAAAACAATAAAAAATACCAGAGCGGCAATGCTGCTTGTGATCAGGCTGCGCCGTTTCTGTGAAACATGGCGGGTGAATGCCCTCTTTAAGCCCATAACTTGCCCCCTGAGCACGGCGTAACGTTTTTTCGCTGTTATGATGGTGACGATTAATATATCTCATTGATACTATTTGAGTCATTATTCATCAGGCCTGATATGCGGCACTTCTCAAGTACAGCGTAAATAACGCATCATCCTATCGTTTGCCCTGTGACGATAATAGGCTAGTTTTCCCCGACCGTGCAGTTTCCTTTAGATAAACGAGTAAAATTGTGTGGGTTGAGTAACGCTGTGAGCTATCGGTGCAGTGATAAAAAACGCCGCCCTAGGGCAGCGTCTTGTCTCGTTTGTTTGGTTTTCAGGACTGATTCAGATACTGCGTGCTTAGCTCCTGCCAAGCACTCGGCGGGCTTCGCGATAACGCTTGTCCCAATAGGCTTCTGTCATACTGGAAATAGTGACACCGCTGCTGGTAGAGGCGTGAACGAACTTGTCGTTACCCAAATAGATACCCACATGGCGGCCAGTAGAACCGGCGCGGAACAACACTAAATCGCCAGGACGCAGCTTGGTACGCTGAATTTTCTTGCCCATGTCTTCTTGCTCATAAGTTGAGCGAGGCAAATCCATACCGAACTGTTCGCGGAAAGTACGCTGAACAAAACCTGAGCAATCAATGCCGCGCTTGGTATCACCACCTAAACGGTAGCGAACACCTTTCCAGTCGGCATACTGGTCCATAATCTTTGACTTGATGTCAACGTTACGCACCATGGCTTCGAATTCATCCTGAGAGGCTTGCAGTAAAAGACTGTTTTTGTCATTAACTGCATGCATCTCAGTTTGTGAGTTATCTAATTTCGAAGTATTCATCGAGCTACAGGCGGAAAGCACAACCGCTGCTGCAATTGCAGGGAGCACCCGCAAAAAATATCTCATAAAAGGTTGAGATTTGACCATTGTAATTGTTTTCCCTTGAAGTCCTTAACGACAAAAGTCGCTATCTGAAAAATGCCAAACGAAATGAGACTAATCGGCGCAAGCTGACAGGACAATCAGTTACCGCTGAAAATGTGCATGAACGCACACATTTAAGATGTTTGGTACTGAATCCATGTAAACCAAGCACAAACGCAGCCGAGATTACCGGAATAAGCGGGGGATTGCGAGTTTTTTCCGACATTCCTTATATGAAAGTGTGATGAAACTTAATGCTTTATTATAAAACACCCGACTAAGAAACCAAGGGTGGTGAGGGTGAAAATTTATTTATTTACAATAGGATAGGTTGTTTTCATCAAAAGAGCGATGACGAGTTTTACAGGTGAACCCTTCATTTTGAAAACTTCCTGTTACAAAATGCGGCTGAGGTTAATTTTGTTAATCAATAATTTCGAATGTGTAATCTATTCAGGTAAGTTCGCATAAAAAGGTTACTAAATGGATAAAAACGTGGCTTTGAGTACGTTTTTTAATCATGCGGGGCGCGGCGGCATGAAAGCGAGTTATGTGCAGAGGCATCAATAAAAAGCGACCGCTACTCGGTTAGGCCGCTTTGTTGGGATAGGTGCCGGGCTTATAACCAGCCGGAACGTTTGAGTTTCCTATACAGAAGAGCGCAGCCGACGATGGTCACGCCCAGCGTAGTATGATAGGCCCAAGGGAACTTCAGTTCTGGCATATCGGCAAAGTTCATGCCATACAGGCTGAAGATCACCGTTGGGATGGCCAGAATTGCCCCCCAACCCGCCAGCCGTTTGACCACTTCGTTTTGCTTTACGGTCACCAGCGCCAAGTTAACGTGCATGGCGTTGGTCAGCATTTCGCGCATGTCGTCCAGGGTGCTGGCGACCTGCCGGGCGTGATCCTGTACGTCCCGCACATAGGCGCGCAGCTCTTTGGGGATCACATCATCATGCAGGTGAATCAACTGATTGCAGATCTCATCCATTGGTAGCGCCGCGTTGCGCAGGCCGAGCAGATGGCGGCGCAGGCTGTAGACGTTTTCAATCGCGGTTTCATCAAACTCCGACTTGAACATATTGGATTCGATGCCTTCGATCATCTCTTCAAATTTGCCGACGATATGGCGGTAATTGTCAACGATGAAATCCAGCACCGAATAGAGTGCAAACCCTGGCCCATGGCACAGCTGCTTGGGGTTCTCTTCCGTTTTGGCCCGGATTGGGGCATAGCTGGAAGAGGCGCCGTGGCGCACCGTGATCAGGAAGTTTTTACCGACGAAGAAATGGGTTTCGCCGTACTCCACCTCGTTATTCTCCCATTGTACGGTTTTCACCACGATGAACAGTGAGTCACCATAGGTTTCAATTTTTGGCCGCTGGTGGGCACACAGCGCATCTTCGATCGCCAGATCGTGCAGGCCGAACTCTTCCTGGATCTTGCGCATGAAGGCATCTTCGGGTTGCCATAGTCCCAGCCAGACGAAGGTGTCCGGCTCTTTAACCACCTCACTGATATCATCAATAGTGATGTCGCCCAGTCGCTTACCCGCTTTGTACGCGACGCTGTTTACCACCATGGTTTGGGTTTCCATCCGGTTACCTGTCAGTCCGTGAGAGATTTGGTGAAAAAGTAGCGCTCATGCTCCACTGGAGCATTGTGCAATATCATCTGTAACTGGTAGCCCAGCTTTTCGTAGAAAGGCCGAGCCTGGAAACTGAAGGTATCTACCCGCGCGAACTTGCAACCATCAGCCATGGCCTGCTGCTCTGCCGCTTTGATGAGCTTACTGCCAACGCCTTCGCCGCGTAGTGCCTCGGAAACCCATAACAGATCGATGTTCAACCAATGACCTACGGTGCTGCCGGTCAACCCGGCCATTTTGTTGCCGTGATCATCCAAGACAAAAACCCCGATGTTCTTGTTCAGGATGTCGCCAACGAATGTGCGGTTGTAATCTTTTAAATGATTGCGGATTTCTTCGGTATCTTCTGCACGCAGAGCATCTGTTACGGTGATATTCATGTTTCCTCCTTGGGGATTACTTTAGCTTAGCGGCGAATTTTTTAAATTCAATGGGTTAAACGCCGTGGTGCATAGCATTATGTGAGGGGGATCATCACTGCACTTTGGTAGGCGGGGCGGGCACACAGTTGCTGATACCAACGCTCCAGATGCGGGCGCGGCTGGCGTTCAATCGGCAGTTCAAACCAGGCATAGATAAAGCTGCCCAGTGGGATATCACCGATGCCGAATGCGGCACCAGAAAGGTAGGGCTGTTGTGCCAGAGTTTGTTCGACGGTAGCAAAGTGCTGTTCCAACTCGGCGATCGCCGCGTCAATAGCCGCATGATCGCGCTGTTCGGGCGGGGTACGGACCATGCCCCAAAACAGGGTACGGAATGGTGCTGCGATGGTTGAGGTGAGCCAGTCCATCCATTTTTCTGCGGCGGCGCGCGCTTGCAAATCTTGCGGATAAAAAGGTGCTTGACCATATTTGGCCGCCAGATAGCGCACAATGGTGTTGGATTCCCACAGCACGAAATCGTCGTCTTGCAGCAACGGCACCAGCCCGTTGGGGTTGAGTGAGCGGTACGGCTGTTCATTCACCTTGCCGTAAGCGCCACCCGCATTGATATGGTCGTAGTTCAGACCCAGTTCAGCGGCGCACCAGAGTGCTTTCTTTACGTTATTCGAGTTTGCACGGCCCCAAATGGTCAACATAAAACGCCTCTTCGTGTATTTGATAAAGTCGCGTTAATACCTACGCGATAAAGCGGTTTTTGTCACACCGAAAGGCATTTTTTGCTAGGTGATACGCAAATCGTCAGCGTTCCCAGTGGCACACTTCCCAGCCAGAAAGGACGGCCAGTTCGTTCAGATCGCTGCCGGGGTTGATTACCGTGGCGCTGTCGACAAACTCCAGCATGGCTTGGTCGTTGATGGAGTCACTGTAGCCATGGCTGTGCTCAAACTTCAGTTCAGGATGCTGCTGCAACCATTGCCGTAAGCGGATCACTTTGCCTTGCTGATAGGTTATGGTGCCGTAAGTGTTGCCGGTAAAACGGCCATCAACCACTTCAACGCCAATCGCCAGTGCGCCATCGGCCCCCAGTTGCGCGGCGATCGGGGCCACCAGGTGTTCGCCGGTGGCAGAAATGACCAGAATGTAGTCACCACGCTCACGGTGCCACAGCATGCGCTCACGCGCGGCGGGGTAGACGCGCGGTAGGATATCGCGACGGATATAGCGCTGTACCCAACCAGCTACGGTCTGGGTACTCAGCCCCGTCAAGGGAACCAGCGTGGCCCGCATGTAATCTTCCATCGGCAATTTGCCCTGATAGTAGAGCTGCATCAGTTGCTGTTCCTGCTGTTCCAACTCCGCAGGGGCAAATCCCTCTGCCACTAGCCAGCGGATCCACAGGCTGGCGCTGTCGTCATCGATCAGGGTTTCATCCAGGTCGAAAAGGGCTAGATCCATCATTCTCCTCCGATAAGGGCGGTGAAACAGCGTAGAGCGTAAGAAACATGGATGACCGTTTGGCGACAGTTTGTTGAATGTTTGCCTAAGCTAGCACGCCATTATGAAAGCGAATGGCATGATTTTTAGCCAATTCACCGACTAAAGCGTACAGTTGTGTAAAAGTGCAGAAAAATCAGGCCAATCCCTGCAAGAATAACAGAAACCGAATAAACTCACTGCAGAGGCACTTTCGGTACAACGCTGGCCCAAACGGGAGCCGCGTAGGTTTTACGGTTGGCAGCGTTGCATCGAGCCACTCTCGCTGGTTGGCCGAAAACGTAAACAAGTTTGAAGGTTAACGCTATTTCAATGGTTTGAATGGACATTCTGGCGACGTCATGATGAAAAAAAACTTTTCCACCTCTTTTAAAAAACTGACCCTCGGCGTAGGCGTCATGTTCTTGGTTGTTCCCGCCGTTCAGGCGGCAGAAGCGCCAGCCGTACCGCAAGTGGATGCCAAAGCCTATGTGCTGATGGACTACAACAGCGGTAAGATCCTGACAGAAGGCAATCCTGATACCCGCCTCGATCCTGCCAGCCTGACTAAAATCATGTCCAGCTATGTGATCGGCCAGGCGATGAAGGCGGGCAAAATCAAGCCGGATGATCTGGTCACCGTGGGCAAAGATGCCTGGGCTACCGGCAACCCGGTGTTGCGTGGTTCTTCGCTGATGTTTATCAAACCCGGCGATCAGGTGCCAGTGTCGGAACTGAATAAAGGTATCGTTATTCAATCAGGTAACGATGCCAGCATCGCGCTGGCGGATTTTGTGGCGGGTAGCCAGGATTCGTTCGTTGGGCTGATGAATAACTACGCTAAATCTCTGGGGCTGCAGAATACGAATTTCCTGACGGTGCATGGCTTGGATGCCGAAGGGCAATACAGCACCGCGCGCGATATGGCGCTGTTGAGTCAGGCGCTGATCCGTGACGTGCCGGACGAATATGCGCTGCATAAAGAGAAAGAGTTCACCTTTAACAAAATCCGCCAGATCAACCGTAACCGTCTGTTGTGGAGCACGAATCTGAACGTAGACGGGATCAAAACCGGCTATACCAGCGGTGCCGGGCATAACCTGGTAGCGTCAGCGACCGATGGCCCAATGCGCCTGATTTCGGTGGTGCTGGGGGCACCGAGCGATCGCGTGCGTTTCAGCGAGAGCGAGAAGCTGTTGGCGTGGGGTTTCCGCTTCTATGAGACCGCCATTCCCATTAAGGCCGACAAAGCTTTTGTCACCCAGAAAGTCTGGTTTGGCGATGTGGGCGAAGTGCCGCTAGGGGTTGCTAAAGACGCTGCGGTGACCATCCCGAAAGGGCAGATGAAGAATCTGAAAGCCAGTTACAAGCTCAATGAACCAACGCTGGAAGCCCCTTTGACGAAAAATCAGGTGGTGGGGACTATCGATTTCCTGCTTGACGGCAAAACCATTGAGCAACATCCGCTGGTGGTAATGCAGGAAGTTAAAGAAGGGAACTTCTTAAGCCGCATGTGGGATTTTGTCATGATGAAGCTGAGCCAGTGGTTTGGCGGCATTTTTGGCTGAAGATAAACGGGGCCATATGAGTGGCCCCTGCTCAAATCAATGACACGCCACCACTTTGATCGCCAAGCCGCCCTGTGAGGTTTCACGGTACTTGGCATTCATGTCTTTGCCCGTTTCATACATGGTTTCGATCACCTTATCCAGGCACACGCGTGGTTCGCTGGTGCGGCGTAGCGCCATGCGTGCGGCATTGACGGCTTTCACCGCAGAAATGGCGTTACGCTCGATGCAAGGCACCTGTACTTGCCCGGCCAGCGGATCGCAGGTTAGCCCCAGATGGTGTTCCATGGCGATTTCTGCGGCAATGCACACCTGTGCCGGGCTGCCACCCATCAGTTCAGCCAGTCCGGCCGCCGCCATGGAGCAGGCGACGCCCACTTCCCCTTGGCAACCCACTTCAGCCCCAGAGATCGACGCATTCATCTTGTACAATGTGCCAATCACTCCGGAAGCCAGGAAGAAACGGCTATAAGAGTTGGTGTTGACCGGGCGGATGAACTGGTCGTAATAGGCTAATACGGCGGGGATGATGCCGCAGGCACCGTTGGTCGGTGCGGTCACCACACGGCCGCCGGCGGCGTTTTCTTCGTTTACCGCAAAAGCGAACATATTGATCCAATCCACCACGTTCATCGGATCGATATTATTTTTGTCACCGGTCACCAAAATACGCCGCAAAGCTGCGGCGCGGCGCTGAACCTTCATTGGGCCCGGTAGTAAACCTTCGGTATTCATCCCGCGCTCAATCCCGGTGCGCATCACCTGCCACACCTCGGTAAAATGCGCTTCAATTTCGGCTTTACTGCGCAGCGCCAGCTCGTTTTGCATCACCAGCCCAGAAAGCGAAAGCCCGGTTTCCTTACAGTGCTGTTGCAAATCTTGCGCGGAACGATAAGGGTAGGGAATTGACACGGCATTGCTGGTTGGTTGGCCGAAATGTTCTTCATCAACGATAAAACCGCCGCCGGTGGAGTAGTAGGTTTTACTGCGCAACAACTGCTCACCAGCATAAGCACTAATGCACATGCCGTTCTCATGCAGCGGCAAATTGTTGCTGTGGAAATTCATACCACCTTGACGTGGGAAATCCACCTCGTGTTCGCCATTGGCCAACGGCAGGCGGCCACGCTGTTCCACGTCGCGGATAAAACCGGCCATGCTATCGATATCCACGTCATGCGGCAGATTCCCCGCCAGGCCCATGATAATCGCGATATCGGTATGGTGGCCTTTACCGGTCAGAGACAACGAGCCGTAAACATCAACCACTACCCGCGTGGTGTCGTACAGTTGCCCTTGGGTGATTAGATCGTCGGTAAACTGTTTGCCAGCCTTCATAGGGCCGACGGTATGGGAACTGGATGGGCCGATACCAATTTTGAAAATATCGAAAACGCTGATCATAGTCTTAACCATCTTCTGCAGGTTACAGGCTTGAGTAATAGAAAGGGTGACATCGAAAAACCGGCGCCATACAGCGCCGGTTGAGCGTGATTAACCGAACAGGGTGTACAGGATGGCGGAAATGGCAATCAGCCCCATCACGACCACGAATACGTTACTGATGTGCCCACTGTACTTGCGCATGGCAGGAACTTTACGGATGGCGTACATCGGCATCAGGAACAGCAGCATAGCGATGATTGGGCCACCGAGGTTCTCAATCATCCCCAGGATGCTTGGGTTCAGTGTGGCGACGATCCAGGTGGTCACCAGCATGAAGATCGCGGTGATACGGTTCAGCTTATTGCTGCTGATGGTTTTGCCGCGGCTCTTCATGGATTTGATGATCATGCCGTTAAAGCCTTCACGGGCACCCAGATAATGACCCAGGAACGATTTGGTGATGGCGATAAAGGCGATCACCGGTGCGATATAGGCGATCATCGGGTTGTTAAAGTGATTGGCCAGATAAGACAGGATTGAGATGTTCTGTGCTTTGGCTTCGGCCAGCTCGGCCGGAGAGAGGCTTAATACGCAACTGAAGACGAAGAACATCACCGTCAGAACCATCATGATGTGTGCGTAAGCCAGAATACGTGAGCATTTTTTCTCGGCACCCGCGCCATACTCTTCACGCTTTGCCACTGCGAAAGCGGAGATGATCGGTGAGTGGTTAAAGGAGAATACCATCACCGGGATCGCCAGCCACAGCGTGATCACCAGGCCGTGCCCCAAACCGCTGCTAGAGCCTGCAAGAGAAACGTTCTCGAAGATGGCACCGCTCCAGTTAGGGATCAGGTACAGCGCCAGCATCATCAGTACGCCAACAAACGGGAATACCAGGATGCTCATGGTCTTGACGATTGCCTGCTCGCCGAAGCGCACGATGGTCATCAGCCCAACGATCAGGATCAGGGATAAAACAGCGCGCGGTGGTGAGACCAACCCCAACTGATGGGTGATAAAGCTGTCAACGGTGTTGGTGATCGCCACGCTGTAAACCAGCAGGATAGGGTAGATCGCGAAGAAGTAGAGCAGGGTGATCAGCTTCCCGGCGCTGATACCAAAGTGTTCCTCTACGACTTCGGTGATATTTTCGCCAGGGTTTTTCCCTGACAGTACGAAGCGGCACAGGCCACGGTGGGCAAAGAACGTCATTGGGAAAGCGATAATGGCCATGATAATCAGAGGAATCAAACCACCGATACCCGCGTTGATGGGCAGGAACAGCACGCCTGCGCCGATGGCGGTGCCATACAGGCCCAACATCCACATGGTGTCAGATTTGCGCCAGGTGCTGCTGGAAACCGAAGCCGCAGAGGCGATAGTGCCGGTCTGTGTAGTGTCCATAAATATCTCCGAGGTGAACACGTTAATTTGAATTTAAACGAAAAATTTAAGGATGAAACCTGCTGGCGAAATATCAGTTTTCTTCAGCGAAAAGAGTGATATGAGGTTATATGACGACCCCTGGTTGTTTATTATGCTAATTACCCTTGGCATTATTTGCCGGATAACTGGCTCAATGGTTTTCTGCTGTTTAATCGCTGGAAACCGTGACTTCTGCCGGAAGATCGTTGCCTGCCGATTTTTGTTGGCGGCAAGATAACGATTTACAGCAGAAACAACCGTGATCGCACTCTCAAATGCGTTATTTGTGCATTTAGGCGTTTTTTTATTGTTTTTTCGTGCACATGTTGCGCAGTTGTAAGAGATTTCATGCGGGAGGTGCGCTAAGTGATCCTGTGTGATTGAACCGGATTGTATGGTGTTTTGCCAGATAAAAAGCTGCTTATCATCTCAGGTCTAGCGATATACTTTAATGTATTGCTTTGGCTTGGTTGAACGTCATATTCATCTTATCTGGCGTGCTTAAAGCACGGGCTGTCTTGGCTTAATTTTTTGTTTATTAAGGAATTAATGTAAATAAAGGTTGGATTGTAGAGTCAAGTAATTGAGATTTAGAGCGGGTAAAAACGCATATTTATTTGTCATATAAATAAAGATGATTGCCGATATTTCACGCAGAACAGTGAAGCGAATATCACGGTTTAAAATCGGATTATAATATTCTCACCCGGGGGGATTTGACTTAATTTGCGGCAATTTTATTTCGTACGAAATAATAACCACGGCAAGCTGTTGCAATTCATTAACCTGCAATTATGGATAATAAGCTATTTCTTAGGTTTGATTGCTGTTAATTCGTACAGAAAATCACGAGGCGCGAGCTAAAATCGGATAGCGATCGCCTGCTCACTGAAGAATTTGGTGAACTCGCTTTCAGGTTTGCGATCGGTAATGATCCGGTCAAACTGTGTCAGCGGGCCGATGCAGGCCGGTCTGGTTTGACCAAATTTGCTGTGATCCACCACCAGAATCTTTTGCTGCGCCATGGCTATGGCTTTGTGCTTCATATCCAGTTCGTCAAAGTTGAAGCAGGTAGCGCCCTGTTGCAGGTTAATACCCGCCGCAGAGATAAAGGCAATATTGGGGGAGATGTGTTCGAGTTCATTATGCTGGCCAACCGTGGCAAAAATGGCGTTGTTCGGCTTGAACTCGCCGCCACACAGGATCACCTTGCAGTTGGGTTTAGCCTGCAATGCTAGAAAGGTATTGAGTGAATGGCATACGGCGGTGAAGGCCAGGTCGTCCGCAATCGCGTTAATGATGGCTGGCGTAGTCGTGCCACAGTCAAAGAATACCGTATCGTTTTTATTGATCAATGGCGCGGCCAGCATGCCGATGCGCTGTTTCTCAGCTACCTGTTTGGCCTGTTGGTCAGAGACAAAATAGTGGGTTACGCCATGGCTGCGCGGTTCCGCTACCACGTAGCCGCCAAGCAAAACTAGGGCGGCAGGCTCAGCATTGAGATCGCGGCGAATGGTCATTTCCGAGACGCCTAACAGTGCGGCAGCTTCTTTTAGATGGATCTTGTCGGAACGCTTTAATGCCTGAATTAACCGGTTGATACGATCTTCACGCCGCTTTTCCATCTGTTCTCCTGTTGCTAAGCATTCCACACTACAATGCGGGGCGCACGAGTAGCACTACCCCGCATCAATCTCGGTGTCGTTGTTCAGTAACTACCGGCTACGGCGCTGTCGCCTGAAACAATGGCCACGCCTGAGCTGGTGCCGATGCGCGTAGCGCCAGCGGCGATCATTTTCCCGGCGGTGGCACGATCACGTACCGCTCCAGAGGCTTTCACGCCCATCTCACTACCTACGGTGGCACGCATCAGTTTGACGTGCTCTTCGCGCGCACCGCCGGTGCTGAAACCCGTAGACGTTTTAACGAAAGCAACGTCAAGTTCGCGGCACATCTCACATACTTGCGTGATTTGCTCATCGCTGAGCAGGCAGGTTTCCAAGATAACCTTCAACGGAATTGCCGCACAAACCTCGCGCACTGCGGCGATATCGGCTTGTACGTCGTCCAGCAGACCGCTTTTCAACCAACCGACGTTGATGACCATATCGATCTCCTGAGCGCCTGCTGCGATGGCCGCTTTGGCCTCGAACGCCTTGGTGACGGTCAGACCTGCGCCCAGCGGGAAGCCGATGACTGAGCAAACTTTCACTTCGCTTTCCTGCAACAGGTGCGCCGCCAGCGGAACATAGCCGGAGTTTACGCACACTGCATAAAAGTTATGCAATTGTGCTTCTTCGCACAGTTTGGCTATTTGGCTTTCGGTGGCATCCATCGCCAAAAGGGTGTGGTCGATATAGTGGGCATAGTCAATCTGTTCGGTGGTCATGGTGATCCCTCTGAGGTCGTTAACGTATAGCTGAATGTGATTATCCTAACATTCAGTTTTGCTGATTGATAGCTGCTGTTACTGGGGGTTAGAGAGATGATAGCTCACCAATGTTATTTAAATAACATCAGCCCTGTACTCACGTTGAGAGAGATAAAGCGGAGACAGGCAGAGGCACGTGGCCCCGCCTGTGGAGGTATTACTCTTTCACCCATCCTTTGCTGATCGGGAAAGCAAACAGGAAGCGATACAGGCGTGTCAGCAGGTTAGCGATCGCCTCACCAAACAGATTCCATAACAGCTGTGCGAACAGGCAACCCACAAACGCCAAAAGGAAGCCACCAACCATATCCAACGGCCAATGAACGCCAAGGAATACGCGTGACCAGGCAATGGCTACCGCAGCAACCATCAGCAGAATACCAGACCAGGTACGGTGCCAGCACAGGAACGCCAGCGCGAAAGTGAAGATGGCGGTGCCATGGTTGCTGGGGAAAGAACTGCTTGGTGCGTGCGCCAAGAAGGTATAGCCGACACCGATCACAAATGGCCGTTCGTGTGGCAGTAACATACCAATAGAGGCAGAGGCACTCATGGCAAATAACAGAGCAATTGTCGCCTTGGCCACCACTTCTCGCTGCGAATGTAATTGCTGCTGCGGCCCCCAGAACCACAAAGCGACCATCAGTAACGGGATAATGGCGATCAGATCCCGTGCAAAAAATGTGGCAAGATCGATCAACCATTCCGGGCTGGCCGGAGTGGCATTGATCCAGGCGAAAAGAAGATAGTTCAATTGATCCATCATGATGTATTACCTCGTCTTGCGGCTGAAATAGCCGCTAACCCACCAATAGACAGCCAGTTGGCTGAACCAGACCCACCACCCAGCCCACAGGTTATGGGAAAGAAAATGAGCTCCGCGCATGATCTGACCAAACCCCATCAGCATGCCGCAGGCGATACCGCCCAACCAGCACCAGTAAGCGAGGCGCGGACGTTGCGGATAAAACAGAAAGAACAGCGCCATCAGGGCAAAACCACTGGAGGCATGACCACCAGGAAAACAACGGCCCGGTCCTGGAAAAGCGGGTGTAGTGCCAAACAGCGTAAACGACATGGCTTTGCCACCGTATTCCAGCAGATCCCACGGGCAGGAATGGGCACTGACCGCTTTCAACATACCGACAACCAATGGCCCGACACCAACCAGTAACATAGTGACGATCAAACGCGTATTGCGGCGATAAATACCCCAAAAAAGCGCGAGTACTGCACCGGTGATAACCCCGATCTTCAAGAGCCGGTGATTGATCAGATCCAACCAGTAATTGTTCTGCCAAGGAAAACGGTGGCTTGCGGCGTCATACCAGTAATTACTGAGCGCCCAGTCCAACTGTTCATTACGTGATAACCAGATCAATACCATTCCGGTCACAAGCAAGCCAAAAACCTGCCAACGGTAAAAGGATGTTGGCAGGGAGTAAAGGACATCAGTCTTAATCTGCATAGCTGTTGAGGATTGATTTAATGAAGGTTCTGAGGATTTCGACGTGTTCACGCGGTAGCTCATTGGCGGTAAAGAATAACACTACTGTAATAATTCCGGCTTAAGAAAACCTTAATGGGCTATGACGCGGGATCTTGGCAAAACGGGAGGATATCCAGATTTAACCTATAATCAGGATCTGTATATCGTGCTAACGTACTTCAATATTACGCCATGAATCATAGGGATAAAAAATGAATAAGCTTTCTTTTGCGTTTACCAGCCTGCTGATGGTGGCCTCTGCCAGCGCGGTTGCCGCAACAGCAGCCAGCGAAAATGGCGATCTCAGCCTGCAACCGTTGGAAAAGGTCGCGCCATTCCCAAAAGCAGAGAAGGGGATGAGCCGCCAGGTAATTTACCTGCCGAAACAGGAGAATGAGCAGAACTTCAAAGTAGAACTGTTGATCGGTAAAACGCTGGAAGTAGACTGTAACCGGCACATGATGGGTGGCACTTTGGAAAGCAGAACGCTAGCCGGTTGGGGTTATGACTATCTGGTGCTGGCAAAAATTTCGGCACCCGCATCCACGATGATGGCCTGCCCGGATAACAGCAAGCGGCAGGAGTTTGTTGCCGCTAACTTGGGAGATGCAGCGATGCAGCGTTACAACAGCAGGCTGCCGATCGTGGTTTACGTGCCGAAAGAGGTTGAAGTACGTTACCGCATATGGTCTGCCGGTGAGACTATTGGGCGCGCGGTAGTGAAATAAATCCGTTAGCATTGCCAAGTGTTTTTTTATCAATCTAATCTGCCGGTATGCATTGACCGGCAGATTTTTTATGTCTAGGGCGTGTATGCCCTTCATACTTCAAGTTGCTTGGGTGTTGGCTGCGTCCGCTCGCACCAGTCACATAGTTATCTATGCTCCTGGCGACTCTCGGACTGGCCGCCTACAAGCCACTCGAATTATTTTGGGTATAGAAGTATTTGGAATAACAGAGAAAGTGAGTGTTCAACCCTTGTCGATAGAGTTGTTTTTATCGCCTAAGTGACACTGTTTGCAACGTTATCTTTAATGTTACATATCTCTTTATTTAACGAGTTGAATGTAATAAAGCCAAGAAGTAATGTTATGGCCATACACAGGAAACTTAAACCAATAAGCAGGGATGTAATGGCATTTTTTCTTTCATTTTCTATAGCATCAATCAATGCGTTTGATTTTTCTTTTGATGTTGGCGTTATGTAATCACAAGCTTCGTCATAAATATTTGATAGAGCATATTTATATTGGCTACAATGCTTTTTATCTATTATTATCTCTGCATTTTTGTTGTATATTTCATCAGTGGAGATATACAGTCTCTCATGTTTTAAATTAAAGGTGGCGTATCCTATTTTATAATTTAAAATAGTGTTTGTTAGTAGGGTAATACCATGGATAACGCTGAGAGTAAAAACAAAGCTAACAAGAATAAAGTCAAAGCCAATTATCTTTTTATGCCCCATAGGGCCAAAGAAACCGGTAAACCAAAATGATGTACGCCGGAGTCGACCACTTTCAATGTTCTCCTCTATCAACTTTGCATCATCCACGCAGGCAACATTGATTCCATTTAAAAGTCGATAAATTTGCGTATCAAAGGCGTTGTCATTATATTTTTTTAATTTTTCGCTACGAAAATCCACCCTTAAAACTCTCAGTATTATTTGAAATAAAAACGCAAAACCTCCCATTCTAGTGATCAGCAGACAAACAAATAAAAACATTAGCAAAGCTTTACTTTCATCTGTTGTGAAAGAATCAAACATTATTAACCCCCTCATTAGTGAGTACTGTTTTCATAATATAGAATTATATAGGACTTGATAAGTGTTTTTCTTCTTGGGAAATAAAGTTTGTTGTTTGTTTCTCTTCGTCATTATATCATATTGCTGCTTTTCTCTGAGAACGGCGTTTTATCTCAAGAGCACACCGACTGATTCCTGCACCTGTTGCGCAATCAGATCAAGATTGGCACTAAAGTACAAGTTTTGTCGTGCGGAGAGAATCCCATCTGCTAACTGTCTTAGTGCACCGGCCGAGTGGGTTGTGTCTTCAACGTATTTAATAAGTAATTACTTTTAAATCTCATCGAATTTAGGCAGCAGAAAAAACGCGTTCCTCGTCACCGTAATGATTTACGGCTATTTATAATAGGCCATTGGAGGAGGTGATATGATAATCATTAGTATCTCTTATGTATGAGTGTCTGGATTGCATGCTTAAAATAAGTGGTGATTGTTAGGGGCTTTATTCAGTGAATAACCATGGTATCCGTAGCGGGAATAGATGTGTTTTATAAAAAGAATTATTGATGGCTAATTTTAATACGAGAGTTTGAGAAACTATCGCCGTAACAGCTTAACAATTAAGTTGGGGCTCTGAAATGATTGTTAGAATAAGGTGTTCTTAAGTAATAAGGCACAGAACATGAGTTCTGCACCTTGTAACATGACTTGCTAACTCAAGTGCAAATCATAATACTACAACAGGAAATGATGGTTATTCTGGCAGGCAGTCAATAACAACGTTAGAGGTTGTAACATTATTACCGTATTTACCCGTTGTTTTGCAAGTTGTAACTTCGGTGCAGACAATAGCATCACCTACCGTACTTTTTTCGATCGCGGTAGAACAGGTGGCAGCCCCGCCAATAACAGTTGAAGCTTCTGATGCGTTTAATTTTTTCATACTGATATCCTTATGGTTAAATAGTTTAAATGGCCTTAAAAACTTGCTATTGTTAATCATAGTTAATACATTTTCTATGTATTAATAGCACAGAGGCTTAGATACACCTCAAGGCGGGTTAACTATAAAGATAAATGATTGCAGCGTCATCACTAAAGCCTTATTTTTATCATTTACGGAGTTTTCTCGGCTAATTAACGCTATTGTCCTACAATGGTTATGGGTAATGCTTTCAGTTTATAAGTGGCCGTGTAGGAAATTAATAATAAGAGGGTGTCACGAACAGATACAATAGGCTTACATTAATGTAATTCAGGTTTTCGACTACACACTCCAGTGGAATGCGTAGTCGTTCGGAATGCATCCATTACAAAACTTCGACAAGCTGAAACTCTTCAAAGACGAGTTCCATATTTTCAGCATAGGTGCCTTCACGCTCGAAAAAAGCCTGATGCCCGGCTCGCCAGTAATCCAGGCTTAGATCGCCTTCACCCTCTTTACTCGCCTGCTCTGCGGTTATCTCGGAGAATCGCACAAGGCGTAGAACCAGGGTTCTTACCACGCAAACCGGTTGGCCTTCTCCGCTCAGAATGATGCTGTAGCCACCGATTGAAGGGGATCCATCTTCCTGTTCAAAAGAACTCAGAGAACCACAGCTTGCGGTCTTTTTTCCTTGTATCACCAATGCGACAAGTTCATCGGCAAGTTCCGGTGAATCACCAAACGCCCAAGATACGGCGTTTGGGTATTTTGCTGTTAAGCAATCAATTGTAGCCTGTGCAGGCATTTGAGAATCCTTTTCCATCGTGTAATTTATTGTATTGTAACTTATTTTTTAAAGGGAACTAAAATTCAGGCAATAAAAAACCCGCATTTCTCACCACAATAATAAAATCAATAACTTATTGATTTTATAGCAGGTTGTTAGGATGGTGAAGGGTGATAAAATGCGACGATTACTTACCTACGCCGCCACTTTGTCGCCACTCGGCATCGTTGCCAGTGGGTTGAACTGTAGCGCAGTTTCGAGGTGTTCTGGTGCCAGATGAGCGTAACGCATAGTCATCTTAATGTCGTGGTGACCGAGGATGCGTTGCAGCACCAATATGTTACCGCCAGACATCATAAAGTGAGCCGCGAAGGTGTGACGCAATACATGGGTAAGCTGCCCTTTCGGTAACACGATGCTGGTGCCTTCGATGACCGACATAAACTTAAAATAGCACTCGCTGAAGAGACGACCCTCACCGCACTTGAGCAACTTTTCATAAAGTTCTTTGCTGATCGGCACGCTGCGGTTCTTTTTCCCTTTGGTTCTAACAAACGTAATTTTATGCGGCGTGACTTGTGAGCGGGTGAGGTTTTCCGCTTCTCGCCATCTTGCCCCGGTGCTAAGACACACCTCAACGATCAACGCTAAATCAGCGTTGTTTTTCTTACAGGCGGCGAGCAGTTCTGTGATTTGTACGTGGGTTAACCAAGCCATTTCCTTTTCAGGAACGGTGAACTTGCGCATGTTCTCTAGCGGGTTAGGCTGGTTCCACTCACCAAGCCTCGCCAGTTCGCTGAACATACCGCTCAGGTAGCTTTGTTCCAGGTTAATAGTGACCGGCTCTGCGCCATTCTTCCACTTATCAGAGAAGTGAATTTCACCAGATAGACGCTTGTCGCGATAGTGAGCAAAGTCTTTTGCACTGAAGGTGGTTGCAGGTGGATCGCCCAACGCCTCAATGACTAAGCACAGCTTTTTGTATGTCCGTTCGCCAGCCGTTAGCGATTGGCCGTGCAGGTTAAACCAGAGCTTGGCAACATCACTTAGGCTGCGGCGATCAACTGCTTCACCAAGCCATGGCTTGTTGTCCACCTGTTCCATGGTGAAACGCTCGAATGCGATTGCTTCACCCTTTGTTGCAAACTGCTTACGCACCCTGCGGCCTGTACGACCCGCAGGGTAACACTCGCATAACCACTTACCGGATGTCTGTTTCCGAACTGCCATTGTAACCCCTCTTTTAAGTGGGGCATATTTAACTGTATGTAATTACAGTGGTCAATGTTTTATGTTGGTTACAGTAAACATTATTCTGTAGCTTTAGATGAGTCTTTGTTTACATTATTTTGTTTAAATAAAGCATTTCTGAATGAATCGAGGTATTTTAGTGGATTAGGTGGCATTTTACTCTTATTAGAGAATGCGGTATCTCCAGACATATTCCAATCTTTGAATACATTGATAGCATCTTCCTTGGTTGCTGTTGAGCCATATATTTGCAAGAATAAGCGACCAAATGTTAGAGCATGTTGTCTATCCTTTCTTAAAATAGACTCATGTGTATAATTTCTTGAGTTTGAGAAACAGATATATGAAATCCATGAAAGCAAGGCAATTCCCAGCCCACCTCTGATAAATGTATATGCAATTGATGTTGGTGTGAGTTTTGTTAAATCTGAAATTGCTTCCAATCCATAAATAAAAGTACAGAATGCTGAAATAACGGCAGATATTGCTAATAATATACCGCCGATTGACCAGTAATTCGACATTCTCGTGAAGAAAATATCTGCATCATCAAGTTTCTGACTTACATCAATGACGTAGTCGGGGATTTTTTCATCTATTCGCTTTTGCTGAAACTTATTTTTTAATTCAGTGTTTTCTGTCGTCAGTATCTTTATTCTGTCACTTGTTTTTTCTTGGTTTTCTTCTAACTCTTTGAGCTTATCAATAGCAGAGTCATATTTATATACTATATCTTTATGCGCTTTTATGCTTCTCTTTAATTCGTTGTTTAATATAGAATTTTTATCATCTAATTCTTGAGATAAACTCCTCCAACTATCTATTTGTTGTTCTAAGTATGCATAGTTATCGGGCTCGTTTCTTGGGAATAAATCAGCACTATATTGGGATTTGTGTTTTTTTTCTATCGGTGGTAGGTCTTCAATTATTTTTTTATCTAACCCTCTTCTTAATAAGTGACTTTCAACGGTGTTAGTATCGTTCTCTTTTAATTTATTAACTAAGTAATTGAACTCATTTTTGGATAACTTATCGTTTTTCCATGAGTAATCTACTATTTTCATGAGCTCTGAAGCTCTTTCGCTAGCAAACTCAAACATTTTTCATCCTTACATTATCTAGTTTTATTTTTATATCGGACTGCAGCAAATTATAATCTTAGCAACTACACTTAGCTCTTCTACTAAACAACAAAATGAAGACTTTTCATCGGACACATTCACTTTATTTCCAGGTATTCTTACAAGTTCCCGAATACTTATATTGCCATCGATATCCACAAGCCAAGTACCATCATAAACTTCATCATAAGTTTGAGTGGCGATGTACTGAGTTGAGCCGTCTATCAAGACAAGCGGGCTTTTAATTCCTTCCGGTAAAAAAGCTTTATCAAGAAGCAGTGTCTCACCAGCGTGCAGTTGTCTTCCCAACAGTTTCTTACTTGGTACAGCCAGAGCATTAGGTGCTGAAACCACTGTTTGCTCGAACATCTCACCTTGTCCGTATGTTAGCCACCGCAATGATGCTCCCGTATCTAAGGCACATTTTAGGACGTACTCCGCAGGAAACGCATTTCGCAGTTGTCTGTTAGCTAAAGCGCTAGCGGTGATATCAAGTGCTTCGCAAAGTGCCAGCTTTGTCTTGAGACCGTAGGCAAGGAGCATTCTGTCAATTACAGCTTTTGTATCCTGATTAATCATTTGAATCTCTTTTTGAGATAAAATCATTGACCATCTTAATGCAAGATTGTAAATTCAATCTCGATAAGAGATTTTGGCGCTTATCACCACTTAACACGACCCGCCACAGGTCATCAGAGGATCTTGCACTATGCATAAAAACATTTCAATCACGGTGCCTACGCCCCACGTAACCATAGAAAAGTACTGTGAACTCACAGGGTTATCGAAAAATACGGTTGACGATATGTTGGCCGATGGTCGCCTATCTTCATACCGTCACCGCCTGGGAACCGGTGGAAAACGGGAGAAAGTGCTGATCAACATGGTGAAGCTTACTTTGAATGCACTCTCATAATGTGAATTTTAAGTGGCTGTTTGGGATGTTGCCAGACGCAAAAGGGGAGAGAAATGTTTGATTTTGAAATATCGAAACATCCACATTTTGAGATGGCCTGCCGTCAATTCGCAATCCGTCAAAATCTTGTCCGTGTTGCTGAACAGATCAAGATGAAACCACAGATGCTGCGTAACAAGCTAAACCCAGAACAACCACACCAACTGAGTTGTGCTGAGCTATTGGCGATTACTGATGCTACAGAGGACTCAAGCCTGATTGATGCACTGTTGGCGCAGTTGAACTGTTTGCCTTCTGTGCCAGTGAATGAGGTGTGTGCGACGAATATCCCAACCTATGCACTGAAAGCAACTGCTGCTGTGGGTTCTGTCGCTGCTGCTGCCGTAGAGGGCGACCACAAATCAGAGTCCCGCAAGTCTGCTTTGCTGGAAAGCGTCAATACTGCGATCCGCCATCTGTCACTGATCGGGTTGACCGTTCAAAACCGCATCCAATCTACCCCGGCACTGGCCTCTACCGTTGATGTGATCAGCGGTCTGGGTGTTGTCGCGGGCTTAAGTTGAAGGGGACGTTATGCCTATCTCCATTGCACCACTGTTAAAACGCCAAAGCCCATCACGCCATTTTGAGCATGGCTTTATGGAACTGCCGAGCGGCAAACGCTGGCGGCCAACGCACTGTCAGGCTCCTTTGTTGCGCGGGTTGTCATCGGCGCACAAGAAACCACTGTTGCACCGCGTGTTCTGCCGTTGATTGGGGTTGATATGTTACTGGCAACTGAAGCTCAAAAAACTGTCGCGCTCAAGCGTATTTCCCAGATTAAACGGGAACTGTTTGCACATAAAAAGAATCTGGCACAAGAGGCGTTTGATAAATCGCCAGAGCACATCCGCAAGACACTCTGTTTTCATGCCGAGCTGAAAGCCCGCCATGTGCAAATGACGTTTGCCGAAATGAGCTATACCGAGCGTCAGAAAATTATCTGGGCGCTGAATGACCTGATTGATTTATCAAAAACCTTACCGCGATTTATCAGTAATGATGATTGCGAATTAAACACCAATTAACCCACCGCGACATTCTGGCGTAAACCCGCCGGGCATCGCTTTGCCTGAAATAAGGAATAAACATAATGAATCAACAACGTATCGGCCTGGATAGCACCAATGAACTGGAGCAGGACAAGATTGTCGTGCTGCTGAATACCGCCCGTCTGGATGAACGCAAAAATCAGGCGGAGCTGGCCGCCGCCCGCTTGGTGCGTCTGGCTGCGCACATTACAAAAAATGACCTGACCACGGTCGAGGCGGTGGAGTTGCTGCGCCAAGAGGCGGAAGCCATCGAGCATCGCGCGCAGGAGCTGCACTGATGGCCGATCTTATGGATATCGCACAAGAGCGTCAGGCGCTGATCCTGGAAGCGCAGATCGCCAACGCCCGCTCATCGTCCACGATGCCCTCGGCATTCTTCTGTGAGGATTGCGACGCCCCAATTCCGTTAGCCCGCCGCGTTGCGGTTCTCGGCGTCGAGACCTGCGTGAGTTGCCAGCATATCCGCGAGGCACAGCGCCGTCATATTGCGAGGAATCCATGACCGGTTATCTCATTGCAGTCGGTTTGCTGTTGATGGCCGTAGGGCACTTTTTGGCCGCCGACTTGAGCGATCTGCACAGTGCCCGCCGCCTGAAAACCCCTAACCAAGAGTAAGGAGCCAGCATGGCATCACAACTGTCATTCATCAGTAACGGGAAAGCGCGCGTAGTCAATCAGCAGGATATTGCCTTTAGCTACCCGTCGATCATCAATAGCGCGGAAACGTTCATTGTGCTGCGCAATGGTAAGCAATACCGGGCCAGAGAGGTGAGGGTGGCCCCGCGCACCGAAGGCAATCCCTGTTCCCCCTGCAATGAGCGTTACTGCGGTAACTGCGCCCACGCTAACGGTGCCAAAGTTCAATGAGCCCAGCGGCACCCGCCTATGTTTACCCCTGGAATGCACCGCGCCCGGCGATTGCCGGGCCGGTAAGACCGCTTACCCGTGAGCAACACGCTCAGGGGCAAGCTGTTTTACGCAAGATCCACGCACTGCCGCGTTTCCTCAGTTCGCTGTTCCTCTCTCGCCATGACTATCTGCTGAAAAGCCGAGGGCTGCATGAGGCCAACAAGTGGCTGATGCTGCAATTTGACCGCCGTATCTGGCCGCGTATCCAGACCGTGAATGACAAGAACGCGATGGATATCGAGGCATCACAGTGCTTTATGTTGGAGCGGGAGAACTACGCCAGTTTGCCGGGGATGGATGATAAAGCGCTGAAGCGTTTTGCTGACCGCATCGCCGGGCAGTTGATGCAGAACTATGAGCGGTATTGCGAGGCATTTCTGGCCGAGAACGACGGCGATAATACCGGCCTGTTGGAGGATGCTACCCAGGCGACGTTTTATGCGCAGGTTGCCGGAATGGCCCGCGCCTTCAATATCACCCCGATGCATTGGCGCAAATACCGTAAAGGCAAACTGGATACGCGGTCAGCGGTAGCCAGCCTGTCACGGCTGGTGAATGCCGAGTGGTGGGAACGTCAGCTCAAGGCCCAACGCACCCGCTGGCGTGAGGCGTTGCTGATTGCGGTTGGCAATGTGAACCGGGGTGTTTCCGCCTATGCCAGCAAGCAGGCGATCCGCGAAGTGAAAGCCCGCCGCCAGTCCAACCTGGATTATCTGAACAGCCGTGAGCTGGAGAACGCCGACACCGGCGAACGCATCAGCCTGATCGACAAAGTGCTGGCGAGTATCTCTAACCCGGAGATCCGCCGGATGGAGTTAATGGCGATGATCGCCGGTGTCGAGAAAGCCGCCGCTGAGTCGGGTCACAAAGGGCTGTTTATCACCATCACCACGCCGTCCAAATACCACCCGACGCGCACCCTCGGCAAAACCCATCCCAAGGTGCAGTTTAATCATAATTGGGATGCGGAAGCCTACACCCCCAAAGATGGCCAGCGTTATCTGGTGAAGTTGTGGAGCAAGATCCGCACCGCGTTTAAAGATAACGACCTGCAAGTGTATGGCGTGCGCGTGGTTGAACCGCATCACGATGCGACGCCGCACTGGCACATGATGCTGTTCACCAGCAAAGCGCAGCGCCAGCCGGTGATCGACATCATGCGTCGCTATGCCATGGCCGAGGATGGCGACGAACGCGGCGCAGCAAAGAACCGTTTTGACTGCAAGCACCTCAATAAAGGTGGTGCGGCGGGCTATATTGCGAAGTACATCGCAAAAAATATCGATGGCTATGCCCTGGACGGTGAACGCGACCACGAAACCGGGGAACTGCTGACCGAGACCGCCGCCGCTGTTACTGCCTGGGCGTCAACATGGCGTATTCCTCAGTTTCATTCTATCGGCCTGCCTTCCATGGGCGCTTACCGTGAGTGCCGCCGTATCCGCTCCATCAGTCTGGCTGATACGTTTGACGACAGCGTTGAGGCTGTTCGCGCTGCTGCTGATGCTGGGGACTTTGCCGCCTATATCCTGGCGCAGGGCGGGGCCAATATCCCCCGCAAGGAACAGACCGTGCGTGTGGCGCGCCGTGTTGCCGATGAACTCAACACCTATGACGAAGAGGTGCAAAAGGTGGTCGGCATTTTCGCGCCGCACCTGGGCAGCACACACATTCATGAGACCCGCACCACGCAATGGCGGATTGTCGCCAAAGCCGTTGACCTTGAGGGCTTGACCTTAAAAAGCGCCTCTGGCGCGCCTCGGAGTCCTGTCAATAACTGTGGGTGGGTCGGTAGCGGTGAAGCAACAAATCCGCAGAATAGTGAGCCTGTCGACGACGTGGCGGTGCTCGAGCACGCACCGGAAACCGTTATTGACTGGCAGGACATGACCGTGACACGGTCGGTTATGGCGCGAATAAGGGCCAATACCCCGCAGGTGAACCGATCTCAACGCAGTCGCGATGCTTATCGGGGGCGCACTGTGGCTCCTTCTGCCCGCTTAACCCCGGCGGAGCGTGACAGATTACCTCAGATTTACTCAGCGCTGGCACAACAAAACATTAAGGCCGAGCGTTGGGAACTTGAAGCCCTGGTGCGCGGTGCCAAAGTGAAATTCGGTGACATATCAATGCAATATGAACCGGTTAAGGATTGGGCAAGCTTCGAATAATGGGTTGCGCGATCAAAATCAATCAGTAATACTGTATATAAATACAGTTAACGTGTCGGAGGAAAAGGGTGCATCGGCAAGATATTGAAGAAGTGGTGATCCTGGAACGCATTGAACTCATCGCCCGCCTGGGAGTGGGCTATGAGAGTCAAGCGAGAGATAAAGAAATAGCACTGATATGGATTTCAGAATTGGCGGGTGAGATGAAAAACAACCTCAGCCCGGAAAACGCCGCTGTGATTAAGCAGCTTGCTACAGTTTAGTAATCCATGGCAGGTCGCATGATGAAAAGAGAGATCCTTTCTTCAGCCTTGGACGAGGCGTTGAAAATGACGAGCAAGGGCTGCCGGATTAAGACGGGGGATTTTATCCAGGCAGCCGCAAAGCAGGGTAGGCATGTGACGCCTGAAGAGGTGAATGGCTATATCCTGCACCAGTCCGGCCATACTTTCAGGATGATTGAGGCGGGGCGCAATCAGCACAATATTTACCTCATGCTTTGCTAGTTGGGCTGTGCATGCATTGAGTGCATGAATTTGCATGATGATCCTGTGCGATTTTTACCCCCGTAGCGCCAGCCCTGGCGCGGATCGCGCCGGATCACGCAACTGCATGAAAAGCGACACATGAAGCGGGCAGGCGAGGCGGGGATAGCATTGCGCGCTTCCTGTTGCATAAATCCAAGAACATGATTAAATGCATAACGTAGTTGAGTACTCTAACTATAAGTTCCATTTAGGTATTGGATGTCTTTCTGGTCACAACTAATGGTGAGCAAATGAGTGAAGGATTAGTTACTTTTTTCAAATACAAAAAGCTAGGATTTCATAAGCGTGGAGATGACTACTACGAGCCATTAGATATGGCTCAGATGCTTGAATCCTTGCACTCTTGGTTTTTGACAAGGACTTCATTAGCCGATACTTTACTTTGGGATGATGAAACACCAGGTTACTCCAGTAGGAAAAAAGTTTATCTAAAATCCATTGAAAAAAATGAGGATACTGGTGATTACATTGTAATATTATGGCGAGCTATAGGAAATGGGAATGGTGTATATGGTATACGTTCTGATTCTGCCTTGAGTGATACCCGTTTATATAGTGCAGATGACGAGATTGATGGTGAATCAGTAATTTGGGGTGAGCCTGCATACTATTGGTTTATTCCTTCAATTGGAATTTTCTCATCAATTAAATTTCATAGTTCAATCTCTGACACAGAATTAATGAATCGCTATTTACGTGATTTCATGGAGTTACATAGTACAGTTAGGCAAAAACGCAGGGAATTAAAAGAGGGAAAACAAGGTAATTACCTGAGTATTTCATTTGTATCGAGTTTAGGTGATAACCTCTGGCTCAGGATTTACAGTGAGCAATATACAAAGCTAACAAACGAAGCAGACCTTGGAAGAATTGCTAGTCAGATCACTCACTTTGTTAAAAGAGATGTTATAAGTGCATCAGTGCAACCTGATCCTTCATGGACTAGATATTTCAGGGGGCTTCCCTTCATTTCTAGCCAAGTGACAAGAGATTCACGAAAAATTGAATTATCAATTGAAGCCGCCCCTACAGAACAAGAATTACGCGGGATTTTTGAAAAATATAATGAAGATTATAATGTAATAACTGATAGTTGGACTAACTTAGGCTTCAAAAAAGAAGGAGTCGGTGGTATTTGCTGGCTCAATGAGTTTGTCGTAAAAAACACATTATTGGTCAGTGATATAAATCAATCTGATGATTCAGGCTATTATACAACCAATAGGCTCCATCGTGCTTTAGAACTTAGACGTGACGATTTATTGGCTGCTTTTACAACTACTGTCTCATCAGAATCAGTAGAACAAGCTAATGCTTAGTTGGTAAGGCTTATGAAAAATAAAAATAGAGAATTACTAAAATTTCTTCATATAATCCCTTTGGCTCTGATTCTATGGGTAAGTTACTCTTATTGCCAATTATTAAATGAAAAAGATGTTGAGCCTATTATATCAATCTTGCAGAATACATCTGTAATGATTTTCACAATAATGGGGATATGGATTGCTTATCTTTATCCGAATGCTATTCTAAGAATTACTCAACCATCAAAAGTCGAAGCTATTTTCTCTGAGGAAGATGACGATAGAGTGCAAGTAATTGTTGGGGTGGTTGTTCTTTCAGCAGTAGTTTTGTCACTACTAATGATTGGGGTTATAGCAAGACCTTTTATATTGAAATCTGAAATTTACAAATCCACCCCAGCTTTAATAAATGGAGTGGGTTTGTTTTCTTTACTTACTCTGAGCTATATCCAGCTTATTGGGGTCTATGTAGTCATAGCGTCAAATGTCAATTTTATAATTGATTTAAAAAATAAGAAAAATAAAAAGTCATTAAATGATAGATTGTAGTTTTTGGTTAACTCATGAGTTTTTGCGATTTTTTTCATGATCCTGTATAACGGGCAGTCTATTAAATGTGATCGTTTATACGGTCACCTAACTTAATAATAAAAAGAATCATCGCCATTAAGATAGTTCTTGAAATTCGTTTTTAATCTGAAGTGTGAGTCTAATTTTAATAAATCATTTTCTGAAAAAAAAGAGTGTTTTTATCATACCTAACCATTAAGTAATGGGCTTGCATTCTGTACTCTAAATAACTTAATTCACTCTAATATGGACGCTTTTCTTTTCTACAAAAAGCTTAAACCTCTTGACCAAGTTAACTCTCAACCTTCGTGGGTCTCCCTTGCTTACTTTTAATAGAGCTACCAATTCTCTAAGATCCATTAAATGGAAAAATGATCTAGTTTGTCTAAATGCTTTCATCAGTTCATCAGTTACTATTGTCCAATCCCCATAATGACTAATTTCTGTAACAAGAGCTATGCAATGATGAGGGCCACTCCTACCAACATCTAGTTCCTCACCACTTGCACTAGATATAATTTCCCCTCGACCTAAAGCGTTACACGCACCTACAAGTTGACCTATTGCAGTTTTGGCTTGGTTTTGTATCCCTTTCACGCGGCGATCTGATTTTCTTTGAATGCCTGAACTTATAACAGATAAATCCTTTGACTCTATTAATATACATTCAAGGTCATCAAAGGCTAGAACATCTGTAAGCTCACGTACTTTATCGCCAATTTTAACTCTAGGGGATTTGTAAATTGTGAGCGGGAATACGGACTCAAGGGAGGACCATATTGCTCTTTCTAACATTTCACCTTCATTAGGGTTATCTAATTCTATTGAATTACTCTCGTGCTGCCCAATAACTATGAGAGTATTAATGTTCCACCTCTCAGTTTTAATGGTCATTTTATATAGTTCAATCAATTCTGGATTAGGTTTGGCTCCGTCTTGCTCTATAGATAAGCGTAAGCAATCCATGGCATGATTACATTTGTCGTCAATCTCCCCTCTATACAGTGCGCCAGATTTTTCAAAAAATTTTTCTTCTACTCCAGTGTTGCCCAACTCGATAGAAAATCTACTCCAGCCGATACAAAAATCTAATTCATTAAATAAATAAACGATTGCTTTCTTTTCTTTTGTGAGTTTACGAGTGGCAACAATTTCTTCTTCATTGATGATGCACCCAGAAATAAATAGAGGTGTGTCAATCGTGTCGAATATACGTAGGGAATAACAAAGAATGTTATTTTCAACGCCAAGGATAACATCAAAATCACACCCTGTTATCATGGCTTTTATTGATGTTGTAGGAGCTTTAATCAATATTGCCAAGTCATTAACATCGTCTTGTGTAGGTACTATCCACATTGAGCCTCCTTCTGAGTACATGGCTTTCCTTACTCTATCACTCGGCATAAACATGGATTTTCCTTACTGTGTCTAAAAGTTAACTCACTGAAGATTTAGCTGTCTTTATAAATTACTTCTTCGATGATATCCCGGCTGATTCCTTTATGTCTATAGTATTTGTAATCAAAAAATCACAGCGCATGTTAAGTCCAATTCGTGCTGTAGTTCATTATAAAAAGGCATAATCTTTAAAGTTGATAATGTCTCTGCTTAACCAAAGGTTGATTTCCTTCATCCTCTCTTGCAACGGCATCAACTCATTCCTCACAAACACCTGGCTCGCCTTTTCCACATCCCCAAATCCCCCGGTATTGTTCGGGATGATCCCCATCATCTGCGGTGGGACGCGGTGCGCACTCAGCAGATCGTCACGGCTGGAGTTTTTGATATTGAAAAAATCATCCTTGGTAGCAACTTCACTCAACGGCAAAATCTTGATGCCGTCGGGCTTGCCGTTCGGCGCGTACATAAACAGGTTGCGGAAATTGCCCAGCCCTTTGGTGTCGCGCATCGCCTGCCGCATTCTGTCCACGTCACTGGTGCTCTGTGCCGCATCGGTCATATACAAGATGTAACCCGCATGCGCGCCGTTCTGGTAATACTTGCGGCGAAACAGCGTGGCGGCCTCGTTCAACCATGCGGAGTTCAACGCGCTCAGGTATTCCGGCAGGCCGTACAGTTCCTGGTTGATATCCGGTTCAATCAGGTGAAACACGCTGCCCGGTTCGAATTGGTGCGCCTCTTTCCAGTCCTGCACAAACCAGTAGGTATCCGGCTCCACACCCCGGCGGGTGTATTTGGCCGGGGAGCATTGCAGGTGCAACGGTTCCCCGAGCTGGTTTCTGCGCAGTTCCAGGAACGCGTTACCGAACACCAAGTAATCCAGCGCATAGCGGCTAAATTCCTGCTGGCTTAACAATGGGTGCGGAATAAAGGTGGAGGCCAGAATATTGCGCTTCACAAACATCGGTGAGCTGTGATGCACGGCGGCCCGCATACTGCGCGCCAGCCCGTCAAAGCTGATCGGCGGTTCGTACCATTTGCCGTTGCCGCAGCACTCCAGGTGGTCGAGGATTTCCCGTTTGTCCATCACCGGCGACGGCTCCCCAAAGGTAAACGCCTCCACATTCTGTGCGTTTTTGGGTGGGTTTGTGGGTTGTGTTGTGGTGGTCAATGCCTTGCGGCTCTTGCGTTTGCTCATCAGTAAAACTCCAAAATGTTCGGGCTGCTGTGGCCGCTCCCGGCGGTCAACGGTTCATTTAACAGGGCGTGCATGATGGCCCAGGCCAAATCGGCATGGCTGGCTTCCTCACTGCGGCTGGCGGTGTAGGTCGAGCGTGCGCCGCTGGCGGTCATGGTCTTGCGTATCGCCATAAACGAGGCGGTGATGTCGGTGTGGCTGGTGTCGTATTCCAGGCAACCGCGCCCGATGGTGTCCTTGGCTTTCAGCACCATCGCCGTCTTGATTTCCGGGGTGTATTTGATTTCACGGGCGGCGGGGAAGAATTCCCGCACCAACTGGAATACGCCTTGCCCGACGGTGGTCGCATCGATACCGATGTATTCCACACAGTATTTGTCGGTCAGGTCTTTAATCTTTTGGGCTTGGTCGGCAAAGTTCATCCCTTGCCACTGGTGGCGCTCCAGCACCCTGAACTTGCCCCCGGCTACCATCGGCGGGGCGATAACCGCACACCCGGCGCTGTCGCCGCCGTTGGCCTCCGACGGGTCGTAACCAATCCACACCGGGCGATAGCCAAAGGGCCGCACCGCATACGGGTTGACGTCGTCCCACTCTTCCAGCGTATCCACCATGCAGCCCTGCAACTCGGCGAACGGGAACACCGAGGCGGTATCGTCCACAAATTCGCACATCAGCAGGTTCTGGTATTCCGACGGGCTGTATTCCAGTGAAAGCTGGTTAAGGTCAAACAGGTTGCAGCCGCCGGTCAGCGCATCTTCCACCGTGACAATCTGCCGCCACTGTCCATCGCCGCACAGCACGCCTTTGGATAAGTGGCTGTGACTGAGGTCGAGTTGGAGGTGGTCGGCCTTGCTGCGCCGTCCCTTGTTGAACAGCTCCCCCGACCAGAACGGATAGGCACTGTGTGCCAGACTGGACGGGGTGGAAAAGTAGGTGGTGCGCCATTTCTTGTGCAGCGACATGCCGCTGGCGACCTTGCGCAGTTCCTGGAATTTGGGGATCCAGAAATATTCATCCAGATACAGGTTGCCGGTGTAACTCTGCGCGGTGCGCACGTTGGTGCCGAGGAACATCAGCCGTGCGCCGTTGGATAACACCATCGGGTCACCCTTCAAATCCACCTCGACCAACCGCGCAAAATCAATGATGTAATTGCGGAACACATGCGCCTGGGCCTTGGAGGCCGAGAGGAATATCTGGTTTCGTCCGGTGGTCAGTGCATCCAGCAGCGCCTCACGGGCAAAGAAGAACGTGGCCCCGATTTGCCGTGACTTGAGGATGTTGCGGATACGGTGTTGCAGCCCGGCGCGATACCACCCTTTCTGATAGTCAAAGGTGGAGTGCTGGAAAATGTCGCTCAGCTTCTCAATGGCCGCGTCACTGAACAGGTTGCGCTCAACGGGCTTGCGCTCCCCTTTGTTGCGGTTGGCGATGTTGGGGTTTAAATCCGCTTCGTTGCCGGTCTGGGCGTAGCGGTTGACCCGGGCCAGCCGCTCCACCTGTCGGCCCAACAGGTCAATCTCCTTAAAGTCGATGCCCTCCTTGTGGGTCTTCATGATGAGCTGGATTAACCGCGCTTCCAGGCTTTGCTCGACGCGGGATATCGGCGCGATGGCGTCCCACTTGTCGCGCAGCTTCCAGCTCTGCACGGTCGGGGCCTTGGTTTGCAGCGTGTCGGCAATCTGGCGCACAGAGAAGCCCTGCCAGTAAAGCAGGGCCGCCTGTCGGCGCGGGTCGCTGATGAGTGTCGTCGGTGTCGTGTTCATGCTGCCAAGGCTACGCAAGCCCGTTTCAACCCGCCTTAAGTCCCTGTTGTGCCTCGGTTCGTCCAACTGCAACGCGTTGAGCCAGCGGGCTGTTGTCCGCACACTGGCCCCGAACCCCACAACCGGAGAGCCGTTCAACATGGCAAAGAAAGTTTCAAAGTGGTTTCGCATTGGCCTGGAGGGGGATACCTGCGACGGTCGCGAAATTGACGCCAACGACATTCAGCAAATGGGCAGCAGCTATAACCCGAAGGTCTACGGGGCACGCATCAACCTGGAGCACATCAAGGGGATTTTGCCCGACAGTGATTTTCGCCGTTATGGCGATGTGATTGAGCTGAAGGCCGAACAGATTGACGACCCGGACGAACCCCGCCTGCACGGCAAGTGGGCGCTGTACGCCAAGTTATCCCCGACCGCCGAACTGGTGGCGATGATTGGCAAAAGCCAGAAGGTCTACACCTCCATGGAAATCGGCCGCAATTTTGCCAAGACCGGCAGCAGCTACCTCATGGGGCTGGCGGTGACCGATGACCCGGCGAGCCTCGGCACCGAGATGCTGACCTTCAGCCGTACCGCGCAGCACAACCCACTGACCGCCCGCAAGGCTGACCCGGCCAATGTGTTCACCGTCGCCAGTGAGGCGCTGATTGAGTTTGAAGAGCTGGCCGACCCGGAGCCGACCTTTGCCGCCCGCGTAAAAGCCATGTTTAGCCGCAAGCAGGCCAGCGATGAGGCGCGCTTTAGCGAGATGGAAGGCGCGGTGATGACCGTGGCCGAGCAGGTGCAAGGCACCGAGCAGCGATTCAGCCAGTTGGAAACCACCCTGACCCAGCAGGTGGCCGACCTCAAGCAGCAGGTGGAGACCGACGCGGCGGCCTTTGCGGCGTTGAAACAGCAGCTTGCCCGCACCGAGAGTTTCAGCCAAGGACAGCGCCCGCCCGCCACCGGCGGCAGCGGTGTGCAAGACGTGCTGACCGACTGCTAACCCGCACAGAAAACGATAATTCACAGGATAAAATTCATGCGTCAGAAAACCCGCTTTCAATTTAACAAGTTTTTAAGCCGTATCGCCGAACTGAACGGCATCGATACTGGCGACCTGGACAAGAAATTCAGCGTCGAGCCGTCGGTGACCCAAACCATCATGACACGCGTACAGGAGTCCTCCGCGTTCCTGAGTAGCATCAACATTGTGCCGGTGGCCGAGATGAAGGCCGAGAAGGTCGGCCTGGGCGTCAATGGCACCATTGCCAGCACCACCGACACCAGCGCGGGTGACGAACGCGAAACCGCTGACTTTGCTTCCCTGGATAAGGACGGCTATTTCTGCCAGCAGGTGAACTACGATTTCCATATCCGCTATAACACCCTCGACCTGTGGGCGCGTTACCAGGATTTCCAAACCCGCCTACGTGATGCCATCGTGAAGCGTCAGGCGCTTGACCGTATCACTATCGGCTTTAACGGCACCCACCGTGCCAAGACCTCCAACCGCCTTAAAAACCCGATGTTGCAGGATATTGCCGTCGGCTGGCTGCAAAAATACCGGGACGAAGCGCCAGCGCGGGTGATGAGCAATGCGCAGGACGATAACGGCACCATCCTGTCTGACACGCTCCGTGTGGGGCCCGGTGGCGATTACACCAACCTCGATGCGCTGGTGATGAGCGCCCACGCCGAATTGATTGCCGACTGGTATCAGGAAGACCCGGAACTGGTGGTGATTTGTGGCCGCAAGCTGCTGGCGGATAAATACTTCCCGCTGGTCAATCAGGTACAGCCCAACAGCGAAGCCATGGCGGCTGACATGATTATCAGCCAGAAACGTATCGGCAATCTGCCAGCGGTACGCGTGCCGTACTTCCCGGCCAATGCCCTGATGATCACCCGCCTGGATAACCTCTCTATCTATTGGCAGGAAGACACCCACCGTCGCCACCTGGAAGAAAACCCCAAGCGCGACCGCGTCGAGAACTACGAATCCATCAATGAGGATTACGTGGTGGAGGATTATGCCTGTGGCTGCGTGGTGGAGAACATCGAACTGGGTGATTTCACCCCGGCTGTCCCGCCGGAAGATGCCCCTGCGAAAAGCGGAGAGTAAGCCATGAGCAACCCGGCCCGCCGTCACTTTTTGCGCCAGTCCGCCATCGAGGCCGCCCGTCAGGCGGCGGGCCCCACCGCCCACGCCAACGGCTATGAGCTGATGTTGCTCAAGCTGTATGAGGACAAGCGCAGGCTTAAACAGGTGCGCTCCCAGGAACGCAAAGCCGACCTTAAGCGCCAGTTGCTGCCGGATTATGCCCCGTGGGTGGCCGGTGTCCTGGCGGAAGGGCGCGGCGCGCAGGACGTCATCGTGATGACGGTGATGATTTGGCGGCTGGATGCGGGGGATATCCCCGGGGCGCTGGCGATTGCCCGCTATGCGCTGCGCCACAAGCTGGTGCCACCCAACGGGTTCAACCGCTCCACGCCGTATTTGATAGCTGAAGACGTCGCCGAGTCCGCCACCCGCGCCCATGAGGCCGGGCAGCCGGTCAACATCGAGCACCTGTTGCAGACCCTGGAACTGACCGACGCCGAAGACATGCCCGACCAAGTGCGCGCCAAGCTGCACAAAATCACCGGGTATGTGTTGCGGGAGGCGGGCCGGGCCGAGGGGGCCTTAAACCACCTGAAACGGGCGTTGCAGTTGCACAACGGCTGCGGCGTCAAAAAGGACATAGAACGGCTGGAGCGTGCCATCCGCAACGCGACCAGCCGCTGACCGAACGCGCCCCGCGCCGGGCGGCACGCGGGCGGCGACCAGAAACCTCTGCGTCAATGCCCGCGTCCACCGCCCCCTATTTTCGAGGTTTTATGAGCACTGTCATTATTCCCACCCCACGCCCGGATGCGCCGCCGCTGCGCCCTCCGGCGGTAACCGAGCCGATGATTATCAACAGCCTGTTCTGGCCGGACGTTGACCCGGTGGCCGTGCGTGACGTGATGCGCATTGAAGGCAGTATCACCGCCCCCCGGCTGCGCCGGGCGATTAAGTCCGCCATCGCCGAGGTGAATGCCGAACTGTTCACCTACCGCCGCGACCGGATGGCCGACGGCTATCAGCTCTTGGCCGAGGTGCCTGCCGAACAGCTCGACGGTGAAAGCCTGCGGGTGAGCGAGTACCAGAACGCGGTCAGCGCCATGACCCTGGCGCTGCTGTCCGAGCAATACCGCAGCCTGGACACCACCTCCACCGGGGCCCGCAAAGCCGAGGTGGTCGAGGCGTCGATAGATGAACTGTGGCGCTCTGCGCGGCAGGCCATCAGCAACGTGGCCGAACGTAGCCACTGCATTATCGGGTTGCTGTGATGCGGGTGATAGCCGAACAAGGCGACACGGTCGATGCCCTGTGCTGGCGCTACGTTGGCCGCCCCCAGGGCGTGGTCGAACAGGTGTATGCCCTCAACGCCGGGCTGGCCGAAGTTGGGGTGATACTGCCCCACGGCCAGCCGGTTGACCTGCCGGACATCATCGCCGCCCCGCAACGTGAAACCGTCAACTTATGGGACTGACAACATGGAGCGCATCACCTCTTTTTTTGCCTACGCCATGGCGGTGTTCCTGGCCTGGGTGGGGAAGTATTCGCCGCAGGATATCGCCTTTATGGTCGGGGCGGCGGTGGGTGTCGGCACCTTCCTGGTGAACTGGTACTACCGCCGTAAAACCTATCAACTCCTGAATACACTCGGGCTTCCCCGGAGGGTGACGGATGAGCTTAACCGTTAAACGCTGTGCCGCCGGGGCGGTGTTGGCCCTGGCAATGCTGTTGCCGCAATACCGCGCGCTCAACACCTCGGAGGCCGGGTTGCGGCTGATTGCCGATTTTGAGGGTTGCCAGTTGTCGCCCTACCAGTGCAGCGCCGGGGTGTGGACGAGCGGCATCGGTCACACCGCTGGCGTGGTGCCGGGCAAGGTCATCAGCGAACGGCAGGCCGCCATCAACCTGATAGCCGATGTCTACCGCACCGAGCGGGCCCTCGGGCGCTGCCTGTCGGTGACGATGCCGCAGCCGGTCTATGACGCGGTGGTGGCCTTTGCCTTTAACGTTGGCACTACCGCCGCATGCAACTCCACCCTGGCCGGGTATCTTCGGCAACAGGATTGGCGCAACGCCTGCCAGCAGTTGCCGCGCTGGGTGTACGTCAACGGCGTGAAGTCCAATGGCCTAGAGCGCAGAAGGGCAGCGGAAAAGGCGCTCTGCCTCAAGGGGGCCGCATGAGCAGTCGAACCGCATGGTTATTGGCGCTGGTGTCGCTGGCGGTCATCGGCGGGTTGAAATGGCAGGTGGTCTCTCTGGAGGAGTCCCTGGACGCAGCACAGCAGCAAAACGGCACGCTCACCGCCGCCGTCAACCACCGGGATACGGTTATCACGACATTACAACGTGAAGCCCAGCAACAGGCACAGGCCGAGCAACAACTGAGAAACAGCCTGAGCGGCGCGCAGCGGCTGGCGCTGAAACGTGAACAGGATTTACAGAGGGTACTCAATGACAACGCGCTATTACGTGACTGGTTTAGCCAGCCTTTGCCTGCTGACGTTATCCGGCTGCACCAGCGGCCCGCCTTCAACCACCCCGACGATTATTTACGTTGGCTGTCCGACGGTCAGCCCGTGCCCGATACCGGGCAGCCAGCCGACCACCCTTGGTGAGTTAAGTGCGGATATCCGCCAACTGGAACAGACCCTGGTGGCCTGTGCGCTCCAGGTCGAGATGATTAAACAGTGTCAGGAACAGCACCATGATAAAGCCCCAACAGTTACGCGCCGCGCTGACTGAATCACTGCCCTGGCTGCAACGCCATCCGGAGAACCTGCGCCTGTTTACCGACAGCGGGCGCATTGCGTCCACGCTGGCAAATTCACTTTCGTTTGAATATCAGTTTCGGCTGAACCTGTTGATCACCGACTACACCGGGGACATGGATTTAATCATCGTCCCTATCCTGGCATGGTTGCGCCAGCACCAGCCGGACATCATGGCAACCGAGGAGAAACGGCGCACCGGTTACACCTTCGAAGCCGATATCAACAACGACGGCTCCTGTGATATCAGCATCAACCTGCAACTGACCGAGCGGGTGATAGTGAAAGAACATGCCGGGGCGTTGCACGTTGACCACCTGCCGGAACCGCCGTTGCCGGAGAACGTCACCCGCCCGATGCAGCTCTATGTCCACGGTGAGTTAGTGAGTACATGGCATGAATGAGCTAGAACCCTTTGATACCCGGCTGGCGGGGTTGATTAGCAAATTGTCGCCACAGTCGCGCAAGGCATTGGTCGTGACGATTGCCAAACGCCTGCGCGCCAGCCAGCAGCAGAATATCAAGCGACAGCAGGCCCCAGACGGCACACCCTATGCGCCACGCAAGGCCACACTGAGAAACAAGAAAGGCCGCCTCAAGCGGGCGATGTTCACTAAGCTGCGCACCGCCCGCTATATGAAAGCCACCGGCAGCAGCGATGCCGCCGTGGTGGAGTTTGTCGGGCGGGTGAAACGCATGGCCGAGGTGCATCATTATGGACTGCGGGATCGGCCTTCCGTTTATAGTCAAACATTGAAGTATGAGGAACGCCCCTTATTAGGCCATTCTAAACCTGCTCTTATTGAGTTGGAACGGGTTGTTATTTATTTTTTAACTAATTAACAAGTTCACTCCAGCGAATATAAAAAAGCAAGTATGGATCCCTTATGTCTAAAACATCATTTTCAGAGTCCCACTCAATTACATTTTCGGATGAAAAGTTATTTGCCAAAGTAGATGAATGCAAGCAAGCACTTGTTATACTCGAACCACTAGGTGAGCCATTGGAGCATATCCTATCGATTCTATCCACTAATTGCTGATAGCGATAATTAAGCTGTGGGGGACTGAGGGCTATAGCTTTTATAAGTACTTTGTATACATCACCCTGAGTGCCATCTGTCATGGTATATGATTTTCTTTCAGAGCCTCTTGTTTTTGGGCCATCAAGCATCTTATTTATAACCGAGCTAAAATCAGTTGCTGGCACGGTTCTTTTGCAAATGCTTTCCAGTAAAATCCTCTCGTTAGGGAAAGGATGAATTTCTTGCTGTGTTTCCCTTGCATTAAGCTCATAGCAAGAGTTTAAACATAGATATTGCATTAATTGTGGGGAGTCAGCAGACTCGTCAATCAATTTTTTTATTACATCTTTATTACATTCAATGTTAAGTTTGGTAAAGCCTTTGTTTGCGATTTTTTCAAGTACGTCCACATTCCAATAATCAAAGTTTATTGAAAAGAACCGACCTGTTAAATCAGGATTTCCTTTTATTACATCATCAGAGTGATAGGGTACGGAAGCACATATGAATTTACATCCCTTTCTAATGGCCTCTTTTATTTGTTTCGCAAGTTCAGACTGAACTTCTCTAGGGATATAGTGGAAATCATCAATGAATATAATGAAATCACTTCCTCCTACCTCGCTGATAAGTAGTTGCAAGTAGTCCACTGCTTTTGTCGATGTTGAACCTTGTTGATCACTATAACCACCACCAATACTTCCTTCTGCAGCGGCTTTTGCAAATAAAACCCCAGCTTGGCCAGAGACTTTCCCCGTTGCATTAAGTGAGGTTACATGAGCTTTGTTTTCAGTTCTGGTTATTGGTGTTCCTAAAGCATCAAAAACCTTTAACCATAGATTATCAACTGAAGTTACCCCGGCCCCAGTTATCTGTATCAATGACTCCCGCCCTAATAGTTTCTCAACAAAAACAGTTTTCCCTGATTTTGATGGGCCGGAAATTGAGATCAACATTGAGCCAGTTTCAAGAACATCTAACAGTTGCTGCCCTTTATCCTTCAAATGGTCATCGACAAAAGTTATTTCGGGAAATCCCCCAGGGGTAAAAACCTCACTAGCTCTCATTTAAATGTCCTTGGTTATAATAAAAATTCCTATGAAACTTACTAAAACCCATTTGCATAGATGTAACTTTTACAGCGTTCCTTGGGAAGACATAACTCAGAGTCTTGTGTGGCCACGAAAAGCATAAAGATTATGAATGTAAACGCTCCATCAGCAATGCTCTTAACGGTTGCCTCTTATGATAATCCTTAGAGTTTTTTTGACTATATCGCTCATCACAAAATGGTGTATTGGTAAGTTGTGTTAAAGATCTCAGAACGCCAACAGGTTGCCGTTTTATCTCTCAAATCGCATCCTCCAGCTATGAACACTCAAACCAACATCCTGCGCCTGCTGCGCAATCTGATCCGCATTGGCACCGTGAATGCCGTTGACCTGGAGCACGCGCTTTGCCGCGTGGAGACCGGCGACAACCTCACCGATTGGCTGCCCTGGCTCACCTGCCGGGCGGGGCGGTCTCGTTCCTGGTGGGCCCCGTCCGAAGGGGAACAGGTGTTGCTCCTGGCACTGGGTGGCGAACTGGATACTGCCTTTGTGCTGCCGGGCATTTTCTCTGATGACTTTCCGGCCCCGTCGGCCTCGGCAGATGCGTTGCATATCGCGTTCCCCGACGGGGCGGTGCTGGAGTATGAACCGGCCACCGGCGCACTGACTGTCACCGGTATTAAGACGGCTACCGTGGAGGCCGCCGAGTCCATTACCGCCCGCGCGTCGGTGGTGACGGTCAACGCCAGCAAAAAAATCACCCTGGATGCGCCGGTGGTGGAATGTACCAATCAGTTAATCACTGGCACGCTCCAGGTGAAGCAAGGCGGTAGCCTGACCGGCAATCTCACCCACACTGGCGGCAGTATCACATCTAATGGCGTGGTGCTGCATACCCACACCCACGGCGGCGTCCAGCGTGGCGGTGGCAATACGGATACGCCGTCATGAGCCCGGCTAAATACCTCGGTATGCACCGTGATAGCGGGTGTGGGGTGGCGGACATTGACCATATTCGCCAGTCGGTAGCCGACATCCTGGTGACGCCTGTCGGCTCCCGCGTGATGCGCCGGGCTTATGGCTCATTGCTGTCTGCGTTGCTCGACCAGCCGCAGAATGACGCGTTGCGCCTGCAAATCATGGCCGCCTGTTACAGCGCGGTTTTAGCCTGGGAGCCGCGTGTCAAGCTGACCGGTATCAGCCTGCAGACCACCTTTGACGGCAAGATGGCCGTTGAGCTGACTGGCACCCGAACCGATACCCCTGGCGCGTTGGCGCTGTCCATTCCTGTGAGGTGAACCGATGCCCACCATTGACCTGAGCCAACTGCCTGCCCCCGAGATTGTCGAGGGGCTCGACTATGAAACCCTGTTGGCCGAACGCAAGGCCACGCTGATTTCACTTTACCCGGAGGAGCAGCGCGCCGCGATGGCCCGCACTCTGTCGCTGGAGTCCGAACCGCTGGTGAAGTTGTTGCAAGAGAACGCCTACCGGGAGGTGATTTTGCGCCAGCGGGTGAACGATGCCGCCCGTGCGGTGATGGTGGCTTTTGCGACCGGTAGCGACCTCGACCAGCTCGGGGCGAATGTGAATACCCCGCGCCTGACGCTGGTTCCTGCTGATGATTCGACCTTGCCGCCCACCCCGGCGGTGAGAGAGTCCGACAGCGATTACCGGGTGCGTATCCCGCAGGCGTTTGAAGGCATCAGCGTGGCCGGGCCGTCCGGGGCCTATGAATACCATGGCCGCTCTGCCGATGGTCGGGTGGCGGATGTGAAAGCCATCAGCCCGAGCCCGGCCTGTGTCACCGTGTCGGTGCTGTCGCGCGAGGACAACGGCACCGCCAGTGCTGACCTGTTGGCGGTGGTGACGGCGGCGCTTAATGCCGAAGACGTGCGCCCGGTGGGTGACCGGGTGACGGTGCAGTCTGCCAAGATTGTACCTTATGCGGTTGATGCAGTGTTGCACCTCTATCCCGGGCCAGAAGCGGCCCCGATCCAGGCCGCTGCTGAAGCCCGGTTGCAACACTACATCAGCGCGCAACATCGGTTAGGGCGGGATATCCGCCTCTCAGCCCTGTATGCCGCCCTGCATGCGGAAGGGGTGCAACGGGTTGAACTGAAGGCCCCGCTGGCCGATATCGTGCTGGACAACACCCAGGCATCCTACTGCACGCACTACCAGCTTACCGTTGGGGGTTCGGATGAGTGACCGCCTGTTACCGGTCGGTTCTTCCTCGCTGGAGGTGGCCGCCGCCCGCGCCTGTGCCGAACTGGCTCGGGTGCCGGTGCCGTTGCGCACCCTGTGGAACCCGGCCACCTGTCCGGTCAACCTGTTGCCCTATCTGGCCTGGGCGTTCTCGGTTGACCGTTGGGATGAACACTGGCCGGAGGCGATCAAGCGCAGCGTGGTGACGAATGCGCATTTTGTTCACCGCCACAAGGGCACCATCAGCGCGTTGCGGCGCGTGGTGGAGCCACTCGGCTATCTGATTGAGGTGCGCGAGTGGTGGCAGCTTGATGAAACCCCCGGCACCTTTCGCTTGGTGGTCGGGGTGCTGGAGACCGGCATTACCGATGCCATGTATCAGGAACTGGAGCGCCTGATAGCGGACGCCAAACCGGCCAGCCGTCACCTCACCGGGTTGGCTATCAGCCTGACCAGCGAGTGTTCGGTGTATACCGCCGCAGGCAGCTACAGCGGCGATGCGCTGACGGTTTACCCGTATTTACCTGAAATGATTTCCGTCGGGGCTGTGGACTACCGGGGCGCAGCCGTTCACCTGATTGATAACCTGAGAGTCAACGCATGACAAAATTCTTTGCCCTCCTAACAACCTTGGGCGCGGCCAAGCTGGCGAACGCCGCCGCGCTCGGCACCCAACTCGACCTGACGCAGCTCGCCGTCGGTGACGGCGGTGGCACCTTGCCCACCCCAGACCCTGCACAGACCGCGCTCAAGGGGGAGAAGCGCCGAGCCGCCATTAACATGCTGAGTATTGACCCGGCCAACGCCAACCAGATTATCGCTGAACAGGTCATTCCCGAGAATGAGGGCGGGTGGTGGATACGCGAAATCGGCCTGTTCGACAAAGACGGCACCCTGATTGCCGTCGCCAACTGCCCGGAGACCTACAAGCCGCAGTTACAAGAGGGCAGCGGGCGCACGCAGACCCTGCGCATGGTGCTGATTGTCAGTAGCACCGAGGCAGTAACGCTGAAGATTGACCCGGCAACGGTACTCGCCACCCGCGACTATGTGGACAGCGAACTGAAGAAACACGCGGAGTCCCGCAATCACCCGGATGCGAGTATTACCGTAAAGGGTTTTGTGCAACTGAGCAGCGCCACCAACAGCGCCAGCGAGACTCTGGCCGCGACGCCGAAAGCGGTCAAAGCCGCCTATGATTTGGCTGCCAGCAAGTTGTCGAGCGTGCCTGACGCGACCACGGCAGCCAAGGGTCTGGTGCAACTGAACAGCGCCACCAACAGCGCCAGCGAAACCCTGGCTGCCACACCGAAAGCGGTGAAAGCGGCTTATGACCTTGCCGCCAGCAAGTTGTCGAGTGTGCCGGATGCCACCACAGCAGCCAAAGGCGTGGTGCAACTGAACAGTGCCATTGATAGTGCGGTAGAAACCCAGGCGGCAACGCCAAAAGCGGTCAAGACGGTGAGCGACGCGGCGGTCAAGCGGGCCAGCAATCTGGCGGATATTCCCGACAAGGCCGTGGCACGCAATAACCTGGGGCTGAAGGCGGCGGCATTGCGTGATGTCGGCGGCGCTACCGGGCAATTGATGGAGGTCGGCGCGTTTGGGCTCGGAAGCGTTGGTACCCGGATCACCGATGCCAACAGCGCGGATAAAAACGGCTTCTATTCCCTGGAGGCCAACAAGTCCAGCAGTACCCCCATTGCGTCGGCGTCCTGGGAGATGCTGTGCATCAAATACGATGCGGGTTCGGCGAAACAGCTCTTTTGGCAGGCGGGCAGTGCCAGCACCAAGATGTATATCCGCACCCGCACCTCGCCGGGAGGCCAGTGGGGGCCCTTTCAGTATTTCTACAGCACGGAAAACAAACCGACCGCCGCCGAGGTGGGCGCGCTGGCCCGCACCGATTTTCCGGTGGGTATTCCGCAGCCCTGGCCGACCAACACCGCCCCGACAGGCTGGCTGAAGTGCAACGGTGCCGCGTTCGATAAAGCCAAATACCCGCTGCTGGCCGTCGCCTATCCATCCGGCACCCTGCCTGACCTGCGCGGCGAGTTTATTCGTGGCTGGGATGATGGGCGCGGGGTTGACAGTGGCCGCATCTTACTGTCGGCACAGCAAGCTTCCAAGGTGGGCGGCCAACTGTATGGGAATAATGATTCAGGGAGGGGGAATGCGTGGTTCACCGATCAAGATGTGCCCTATGAGGGATGGGAATCTCAACGCATCGTCGTGATGACCTCAGAAACATGGGCCCCTCTTGCAACGGGGACCGACACGGGTGCGGCAACGGGCGTAAGTAGAAACACCGGTTATATCCGTCCGCGCAACATTGCCTTTAACTACATTGTGAGAGCCGCCTAATGAGCCACTACAGCACTGCATTACCTAACGCTATCCTGAATGATGCCGGTCTGGCCGTCACTGCCGGTTGGCTGACAGTCTACAGCATCGAGCCCGACCAGCGGGAGTACCAGCAGGCTTCCCTTGAGTACCTGCCGGAGGGCGTGGGCCTGCCTGCGTTCTGCTTTGCCGATAAGCCGACGTTACCGAAAGCCGGGCTGGCGCTGGTGCGTAGCCTGGACAGCAACGCCTGGGAAGCGCTGCCTGATTATCGCGGCCAGACGGCCTATAGCACCGAGACCGGTCAGCCGGAAACCGTCACCCGGATAGGTGAACTGAATAACGGTTTCACCTTGTTGGCCCCGGCCACACCTTACGATACCTGGAACGGTAAAAAGTGGGTGACCGATACGGACGCGCAGCAAGCGGCGGCGATGGATGCCGCCCGGGATGAATTGGCACAACGCCAGCGCGTAGCGACAGACAAGATTACGTTGTTGGATGATGCGGTCAGCTTGGGCATGGCGACGGACGACGAAAGCGCCACCCTGTTGGCGTGGAAAGCCTACCGGGTGCAGTTGAGTCGCGTTGACCTGGAGACTGCGCCGGAGATTGACTGGCCGCTGGCCCCCGATGCATAAAAAAATGGCCCGCTGCTTAGAGCGGGCCGTGTTCTCTCTGGGTTTCCCTGGTGTGGCCGGAGAGGACTTAACCCTAACGTATCGGGCTAAAACCCGTCCAATTGATTCAGCAGATCAATACGTCGATATTGATCGGCGAAAACGATCGTTCTCTTCCTCCGGTGTTGTTTCTCCCCTGCGGCCTGTTGTCTGGTCGGCCTTCCATCTGCCATCGCGTGCAGCCGCGTGCGCCGGGCGGCATCCTGTTTGCACCCAATCCCAACGGAGCAACACAGCGTATGGCTGACTATCATCACGGCGTGCGTGTGGTCGAAATCAACGACGGCACCCGCGTTATCTCCACGGTCTCGACCGCCATTGTCGGCATGGTCTGCACCGGGGCAGAGGCGGACGCCACCCTGTTTCCCCTCAATACCCCGGTGTTGATCACCGATGTCCTGGCCGCCAGTGGCAAGGCCGGGAAATCCGGCACCCTTGCCAGTTCCCTGCGTGCCATTGCCGAACAGGCCCGCCCGGTCACCGTGGTGGTGCGCGTGGCCGAAGGCAAAGACGAGGCGGAGACCACCTCCAACATTATCGGCGGCGCGGATGCACAAGGCCGTTACACTGGCATGAAAGCGCTGTTGGCCGCTCAGGCTGACCTCGGCGTCAAACCGCGTATTCTCGGCGTGCCGGGGTTGGACTCGCTGGCGGTGGCGACCGCACTCGCCAGTGTCTGCCAGCAGTTGCGCGCCTTTGGCTATATCAGCGCGTTCGGCTGCAAAACGGTGTCCGAGGCCATCAAGTACCGCGACAACTTCAGCCAGCGCGAGTTGATGCTGATTTGGCCGGACTTCATCACCTGGAATACCACCGCCAACAGCAGCGACATGGCCTATGCCACGGCGCGGGCGCTCGGTCTGCGGGCCAAAATCGACAGCGAAACCGGCTGGCACAAGACCCTGTCCAACGTCGGCGTCAATGGTGTGACCGGTATCAGTGCTTCGGTGTTCTGGGACTTGCAGGCCCCGGGCACCGATGCCGACCTGCTGAATGAAGCCTGTGTGACCACCTTGATCCGCAAAGACGGCTTCAAGTTCTGGGGCTCCCGTACCTGTTCGGACGACCCGCTGTTCCAGTTCGAGAACTACACCCGCACCGCGCAGGTGCTGGCCGACACGATGGCCGAAGCCCACCTGTGGGCGGTTGACCGTCCGGTCACGCCGACGCTGATCCGCGACATGATCGACGGTATCAAGGCCAAGTTTCGTGAGCTGAAATCCGCCGGGCTGATTATCGATGGTGATTGCTGGTATGACGACAGCGCCAACGACAAAGAGACCCTCAAGGCCGGGAAGCTGTTTATCGATTACGACTACACCCCGGTGCCGCCGCTGGAAGATTTGACCCTGCGCCAGCGCATTACCGACAAATATCTGGTGACGTTCGCCGCGTCCGTTAACCGCTAAGGAGCCGTTGCGCTATGGCATTGCCGAGAAAACTGAAACGCTTGAACCTGTTTAACGACGGTTACAGCTACATGGGCGTGGTGTCTTCCATGACGTTGCCCAAGCTCACCCGCAAGCTGGAGAAATACCGGGGCGGCGGCATGAACGGCGCGGCCCCCATCGATATGGGGCTGGACGATGACGCGCTGACCGTCGAGTGGTCGCTGGGCGGCTTTGATGCCCTGGTGCTGGAGCAATGGGGTGCGGTGGCGGCAGTGCCGCTGCGCTTTGCCGGGGCCTTCCAGCGGGATGACACCGGCGAGGTGTCCGCCGTGGAAGTGGTGCTGCGCGGTCGCCACAAGGAAATCGATTTTGGTGAGTATAAGGAAGGGGAAGACACCGAAACCAAGGTCTCCACCGAATGCACCTACTACAAGCTGACGATTGACGGCAAAGAGCTGATTGAAATCGACACGGTGAACATGGTGGAGAAGGTCAACGGCGTTGACCGGCTGGCAGAACACCGTAAGGCGATTGGTCTGTAGTGCGTCATTGGTCACTGGTAACCCGTACCCATAACCCTGTGCCAGCCTGACGCCCTGAATGGCTGGCCGTTATCTCTTTTTAAGTGAGTCACACAATGAAAAACAGCAAAGAAAACACCGTTACCCTGGATACACCCATCCAACGTGGTGAAACCACCATTACCACTGTGCAGGTGTTAAAACCCAACGCGGGCACCCTGCGCGGTGTCGGTCTGGCAGCGGTCGCCAATGCCGACGTGGACGCGCTGCTGATGGTGCTGCCCCGCATGACGGTGCCGCCGCTGACCCGCGAGGAGTGTGCGCGCCTGGAGCTGCCGGACTTGGTCGCCCTGGCCGGGCAGGTGGTCGGTTTTTTGTCGCCGAACTCGGCGTCGTAACGGATACCCGGTTGGGTGTTGATGATTTGATGGCGGATATCGCAGTGATATTTCACTGGCCGCCGTCGGAGATGGCCGGGATGTCGCTCACTGAGTTGCTGAACTGGCGGGATAAAGCGGTACAACGCAGCGGGGTGAAAGACGATGAGTAAAAATCTGCAACTCCAGGTCTTGCTGAAGGCTGTTGACCAGGCCACCCGCCCGCTGAAAAGTATCCAACAGGCCAGCCAAACCCTGGCCGGGGATATCAAGAGCACCCAGCAGCGCCTCAAATCCCTGGATACCCAGGCGGCACGGATTGAGGGTTTTCGCAAAGCCAACGGGCAACTGGCGGTCACCGGTGCGGCACTGAAGAAGGCCAAGCAGGAAGCCGCCGCCCTGGCGGTGCAGTTCAAAGCCACCGAGAAACCCACCGCGCAACAGGCGCGATTATTGGAGGCCTCAAAGCGGGCCGCCACGGAACTGCAGACCAAATACAACGGCCTGCGCCAGTCGGTGCAGCGCCAGCGGGATGCGCTGAACGCCGACGGTATCGCCACCAAAAACCTGAGCGCCGAACAGCGCCGGTTAAAAGCCAGTGTGACCGAAGCCAGTAGCAGCCTGACACGCCAGCGTGCGGAACTGGAGCGCCTGAGCCAGAAACAGGCGGCAGTGAACCGCGTCGGTGAACGCTACCAGCGCGGCAAGGCCCTGACCGGGAATGTGCGCAATGCCAGCGCCGCCGGGATTGGTGTTGCCACCGCCGGGCTGTATGCCGAGAGCCGCTTTATTGCTCCGGGTGTGGCGTTCGACCGCCAGATGTCTGACACCCAGGCCACCCTGGGGCTGGCGAAAAACGACCGGCAACTGGCGGCCATCCGTCAACAGGCGCGGGATATTGGCGCGACCACCGCGTTTTCCCCGACTGATGTCGCCCGCACGCAATCGGTGTTGGCAAAATCCGGCTTTGACGGTAACGCTATCCTGAAATCGACCGAGTCCACCGTCAATCTGGCGCTGGCGTCTGACCTGGATATCGCCGACGCCGCCGACATCATCACCAACATGCAATCGGCGTTTAACCTGCCGATAGACGAGATACAGCGTGTTGCCGATGTGATGACCAAGGGGTTTACCAGCTCCAACTCCAACCTGATGGATTTTGGCGAGGCGATGAAGTACGTCGCACCGATTGCCGATGCCGCCGGGGCCAGTATCGAGGATGCCACCGCGCTGCTGGGTGTCCTGGCGGATAACGGTATCAAGGGCAGCATGGCCGGAACGGCCACCAGTGCGCTGTTTACCCGCTTGCAGGCCCCGGTCGGGCAGGCCGGTGACGCGCTGGCGGAACTCGGGGTGAAGACCAAAGACGGCAAAGGCAACATGCTGCCGATTGCGGGCATTCTCAAGAAAATCGATACCTCGTTTAAAAAGCACAAGCTCGGTACCGCACAGCAGGCGGAATACCTGAAGGTGATTTTTGGCGAGGAGGCGATGAAGGGGGCCACCAAGCTGATTGCTGCCGCCGGTAACGGCAAGTTGGCGCAGAAACACGACACCGTCACCCGCTCCCAGGGCGCCACCGCCCAGATTGCCAAGGTCAAAGTGGACAACCTGGACGGCGACCTGAAAAACCTGTTCTCTGCCTGGGAAGATGTGCGCATTGAGGTGTTCGACGGCCAGAACAGCGCGCTGCGACAGTTGACCAGCACCGCCACCGAGTGGCTGGCGAAGGTCGGTGCCTGGGCCAAAGCCAACCCGGAACTGGTCGGCTCGTTGGTGAGGGTCACCGCCGGGGTCACGGCGCTTATCGGTGGGCTGGCAGCCCTCGGCCTGATGGCGTGGCCGGTGATGGCCGGGGTGAATATGTTGGTGGCCGGGGCCAGCCTGCTAGGCACGGTGTTTACCGCCGTCGGCGGCGCGGTCGCCACCGCGTTTACCGCGATATCCTGGCCGGTGCTGGCATTGATTGCCGCCGTGGCTGCCGGTGCGTTGCTTATCCGCAAATATTGGGAGCCGATTAGCGCCTTTATCGGTGGGGTGGCTGAAGGATTTAAGGCCGCACTGGCCCCGGTTGTGGCAGCGTTCACGCCACTCAAGCCTGTGTTTGACTGGTTTAGCGAGAAGATTAAAACCGTGTACGACTGGTTTATGGCGCTGTTGGCCCCTGTGAAATCCACGCAGGCCGAATTACAGAGTGCCGCCGAGATGGGCCGCAAGTTCGGTGCCGCCATTGGCAACGCGTTGACCTTACCGATGCAGGTACTTGAAAAGCTCGGCAGCAAGGTGGGTTGGCTGGCGAAAAAGCTCGGGCTGATGAAAGACGAAACCGCCGAACTGGATAAGGAGGCCGAAAAGAACAACCCCTATGCCAACGACCCCAACGGGCGTGGCGGCTATTCACCCAGCGGTGGGCTTTTGGCTGCCGCTGAAACACCGACCAGCTTACCCGCCAGTAAACCGGTGATACCGCCACGCTATGCGCCGGTGGTGCCGGGAGCCTCCTCGGCCTACACCGACAACAGCGTCACCCATAACCGCTATGACGTGGTGGTGCCTGCGGGCATGAGCCGGGAAGCGACCCTCCAACTGCTGAATGAGGCACAGGCCCGGCAGGAGCGCGAACGCCGCGCCCGGGCACGCAGTGCCATGACCAATTAAAGGAAAATCATCATGATGCTGACCTTGGGGCTCTTTGTGTTTATGTTGCACACGCTGCCTTACCAGTCGATGCAACGCACGGCGGATTACCGCTGGCCGACCAACGGGCGTATTGGGCAGCGGCCTGCTGCGCAGTTCCTGGGGCTGGATGAGGAGAAAATCACGTTATCCGGGGTGTTGTTGCCCGAAATTACCGGCGGGCGCTGGTCACTGCTGACCCTGCAACTGATGGCCGAACAGGGGCGGGCATGGCCGTTGATTGAAGGCACCGGCACCATTTACGGCATGTTTGTGATTGAGTCGGTGAGTGAAACGCACAGCCAGTTCTTTGCCGACGGCAGCCCACGCCGCACCGAGTTTACCCTGACCCTCAAGCGTGTGGATGAATCCCTGTCAGCGATGTTCGGCGACCTGCAACAGCAGGCCAGTGAACTGTATGGTCAAGCGGGTGAACTGACCGGAAAGGCCGGTGAGGCATTGGGAGGACTGGTCCCATGATAACCACTGTTCCACTGCCCGCCGGGGCGCGTGTCGCCCCGGACTTCTCACTGACTTTGCAGGGAAACGACATCACCCACAATATCCGCCCCCGGCTGCTGTCGTTGTCACTGACCGATAACCGGGGCTTTGAGGCTGACCAGCTTGATATTGAGCTGGACGACAGCGACGGGCTGATGATGATGCCGCAGCGTAATGCGGTGCTGTCGCTGGCCCTCGGCTGGCAGGGTTCGCCGCTGACGCCGAAAGGACGCTTTACCGTGGACGAGGTGGAGCACCGGGGCGCGCCGGACACGCTGACCATTCGCGCCCGCAGTGCGGATTTTAGGGGCACGCTCAACACCCGGCGCGAAGCCTCCTACCACGACACCACCCTGGGCAATATCGTGCAGCAGGTGGCGGCCCGTAACCAACTGACCGCCAAGCTGGCCGACGGGTTGGACAGTCTCGCCATCGGTCATATTGACCAGACGCAGGAAACGGACGCGGCGTTTATCACTCGACTGGCGTCACTCAACGGCACAGTGGCGGCGGTGAAAAATGGCTGCCTGCTGCTTATCCGCCCAGGCAATGGCACCACGGTGAACGGCAAACCGCTGCCGGTCATGACCCTGACCCGACAGGATGGCGACCGGCACAGTTTTAGTCTGGCTGACCGGGACGCCTACACCGGCGTAACGGCAAGCTGGCTCAATACTCGCCAGCCCAAGCCAAAGACAGTGACGCTGAAGCGCAAGCCGAAAACCCAGCACCTGCGCGCCCTGCAACACCCAAAGGCGAAACCGGCCAGCAAGAAAGCCAGCAAACCGGAAGCACCCCGCGAGGGGGAATATCTGGTGGGGGCGGAGGATAATGTGTTTACCATTACCACGGTGTACGCCACCCAAAAAGCCGCCATGCGTGCCGCACAGGCTAAGTGGGAAAAGCTACAACGGGGTGTGGCTGAGTTCTCGCTGTCGCTTGCCATGGGCCGTGCCGAGCTGGTGCCGGAAACCCCGATCCGCGTGAAGGGATTTAAGCAGGTGATCGACGCCCAACCCTGGATAGTCAGCAAGGTGGTGCATAACCTGGGTAACAACGGCTTTACGACGGCGGTAGAGTTGGAGGTTTTGCTGTCTGATGTATCTTATCAATTATCATAATGTGAATTATTTTTGTAAATTCACTTAAAGGTGGTTTTGTTCTTGATCGTGCGAGGTATTATCGCGGCAAATGAGGGATAGAGGAGGGGATAGTATAATGATGCATTGCCCGCTTTGCAGAACCGCAGCACACGCCCGCACAAGTCGCTATCTGAGTGAGAACACCAAAGAACGTTATCACCAATGCCAGAATATAAACTGTAGTTGTACCTTTGTGACCTTGGAATCAATTCAACGCCAAATAGTGACACCGGGAAAAATTGATATTGTGCCGCCGCATCCAACCAGGGAAAACCAGGGAACGCTGTGGATCTGAAAGAAGCCTGCGAAAGCAGGTTTTTTTTCGCCCATAAAAAATGCGCCGCCACTTTGTCGCCATCGGGTAATTCATTACATTGTAAGTGATTGTTTTTAATGGCACTAAAATTCAGGCAATAAAAAACCCGCTAGTCTTGAACCTGAAACGGCGGGACTAACGGGCTCCACAAATTGGGGACATCAAAGAAAAGCAGTGGCACTAAGTCAGACTATCGTCAGATTGAAAAGTTCTGGCGGTCGATAAAAAAATCCAAAATATTTTAGCCCTGAATCATTTCTTTGTTGATGTGTTATCCCCATATGCCTGGCCATATCACCACAATGAGCGAACCTGCCAGCGTTAACAATACGTTAGCGATAGCGTAGGTCCCAGCATAACCCAGCGCAGGGATGTTACTGCGTGCCGTATCGCTGATGATTTCCATTGCCGGGGCACAGGTACGCGCCCCCATGATGGCACCGAACAGCAGGGCTCGGTTCATCCGCAAGACGTAAGCACCGAACAGGAAGCAGATGATCACCGGTACCAGGCTGACGATCAAGCCAGCAATCAGCATCTGGCCGCCAACGGCACCCAAGCTGTTCCCAATGCCCGCGCCAGCACTCAGGCCAACGCCCGCCATAAACACCATCAGGCCAAACTCTTTCACCATATTGAGCGCACCCTGTGGGATGTAGCCGAACGTTGGGTGGTTGGCGCGCAGGAAGCCAAGCATGATGCCAGACATCAACAGACCGGCAGCGTTGCCGATGCCGAATGAGAAGTTGCTGAACTGGATGGTGATTTGCCCAATCAGTAAACCGATAATAAAGAAGGCGCAGAAGGCCAGCAGGTCGGTGACCTGGCTGTGAATAGAGATAAACCCGATTTTTTCTGCCACGCTCTTCACACGGCGCGCATCACCGCTGACCTGCAACACGTCACCTTTGTTCAGCACAATGCTGTCGTCAATCGGCATTTCAATCTGGCTGCGGATCACGCGGTTCAGGAAGCAGCCGTGATCGGTCAGTTTTAACTGACTCAGGCGTTTACCCACGGCGTTGCTGTTTTTCACCACGATCTCTTCGGTAACGATGCGCATATCCAGCAGATCGCGGTCGAACACTTCTTTACCGTTACGGAAGCTGGGATCCAAGCGTGCATGAGCATCGGGATAACCCACCAGCGAGATTTCATCCCCGACCTGCAACACGGCATCACCATCCGGGTTGGCCAGAATACCGTTGCGGCGAATACGTTCGATATAACAGCCCGTTTGGCGATAAATACCGAGTTCACGCAGATTTTTACCGTCTGCCCAGGCAACCAGTTCCTGACCAACACGATAAGCACGGATCACCGGCAGATAGACTTTGCGCTGGCTATCGGTATCCAGGCCACGTTCGCGGGCAATCTGTTGGGCGGATGTTGGGAGGTCCTGATGCTGCAATTTTGGCAGGTAGCGTGCGCCAAAAATGAGGCTCACCAGGCCAATCAGGTAAGTCAGGGCATAGCCCAGGCTCAGATGATCTTGGGCCACCAGCAGCGCCGGGCCATTGGTAATGGTGTTACGCAGCGTGTCGCCAGCCCCTACCAGCACGGGCGTAGAGGTCATTGAGCCAGCGAGCATACCTGCGGTGAGGCCGATATCCCATTGGAACAGTTTGCCAAGACCGATGGCGAGTACCATCGCTGAACCGACCATAACCAGCGCCAGCATGAAGTAATTTTTGCCGTCGCGGAAAAAAATCGAGAAAAAGTTCGGGCCGGCTTCAACGCCAACGCAGAAAATAAACAGCATGAAACCGAGATTCAGGGCTTCGGTGTTAATAGCGAAGTGTTGCTGGCCGAGCAACAGCGATACGACTAAAACGCCAATGGAATTACCGAGTTGAACGGAACCCAGGCGGAGTTTTCCAAGGCAGAGCCCCAGGGCGAGTACCACAAACAGTAACAGGATGTAGTTACCGCTTAACAAACTAGCGACGTTTATGTTCACGTAGGATAACTTATTGTTTACCAGTAAATTCTTGATGTATAAAACTATAAGATATAAATTTATCCACAGAATATAGGGATAAAAACTTATAGAACAGCTGACCAGCGGAAGGCAATTCAGACCATCGATCAGCGGCGCTTATTCTAGTCTCTATGACGCGCGACAGCCAGCATAAAGCATGCCGGTATGTGCCGCCCGATGCATTTAACCCTTTTTATAGCCAAGGAAAAGTTCAGTCAGCGTTGCCAGCTTTGGCTGCGCATCACAACGCCTGTGAGAAGACTGTTTTTACGATGTAGTCAGTGGTCACATCGCTAAAGGGGAGAAGTGTATGACAAGCTATCGCTACTGGCTGGGTATTCTCAGCAGTTTCTTGCTGTTTAGCCTGGTTTTTCTGGGCCAGAAGGGCGGGGTTTTCAGCGGTTCCGAGTCTGCTCATAATGGTGAGACGGGGTTGCTGCTGTTTGTGATCCCTGGTGCTATTGCCAGCTATCTGTCGAGCAAGAAACGCATTTTGTGTCCACTGCTCGGGGCGCTCTATGCGGTGCCACTTTGTTTGTTTATCCGTCACTTCTGGCTGACGCCCGGTTATTCACTTTGGCAGGAGTTGGCTTATACCGTCAGTGCGGTGTTCTGGTGCGTCTTTGGGGCCATGCTGTATTTGTTCATGCGGGTTATTGTGCATGCACTGCAGCAGCTTCACTCGCGTGGCCGGCAGTAATAAATCAAAAGGCGCCCTGAGGCGCCTTTTCACTGTTTTACCGCAAACGGTTATTGAAACAGCTTGAGATTTTCTTTGGCGTAGGCTTCAAAATCAGTGCAACCGCCAATGTGTTTCTCATCAACAAAAATCTGAGGTACGGTTTCTACCGGCTTACCGACAGTTTTTTCCAGATCGGCTTTGGAGATACCTTCAGCGTGGATATCAACATAGCGGAAGTTGAAATCATCGCGCTCTTCAGTCAATTTTTCTGCCAACTCTTTAGCACGGACACAGTAAGGACAGCCGGGACGGCCGAAGATTACAGCAAACATGTCACACTCCTAGTCTGTTATTCAAATCATTGACCGCAATTGTAACGACATTCCATCCGTCATAAAAAACATCAGTAGCGCGATCACACGTTATTGCCCCTTACTATGCCCGTTGCCGCAGGTAAAAAAAAGCAGGATCTACCTGTTAGTCTGATTCGTAGAACCGATTAGTCATCAGGGGCTGTTGCGGCGGCGGGGAATTCACTACACTGAGCACAGCAAGTCTGGAGAAGAAAAATATGCGTTCATTCGGTGACTTACCACGCTCGGTATTGGTGCTTGAAGGTTTGGGCATGGTGCTGTTGGTGCTTGCCTACCTAAGTATTAATGACTATGTGCGCTTGCCCGGCATACTGGCTTCGCAGCAGGCGGCGGTCGGTATGATTTTCCTTGGTGTGGCGCTGATGGTTCCGGCTGCCGCGTATCTGGTCTGGCGTATGGCACAAGGGTTCAGCCCGTTACTGCGCGATCGCCAGTTGCCGAAGAATGCGCCGCCAACGGATAAAAAAGACCACGGCCCGCAGGAGTGACTGCGGCCATGGGTGAAGGCCTGCCTGTGCGGGTGACAACGTCCCTGGGGTGACGAGTGAAAATTGCCATTCTTTCGCGTGATGGTTCATTGTATTCGTGCAAAAGGCTGCGGGCAGCAGCGGAACAGCGCGGTCACAGTATTGATATTATCGATCCGCTTTCTTGTTATATGAACATCAATCCGGCGGCGCCGACCATCCACTATCGTGGCCGCCAACTGGAGCGTTACGATGCGGTGATCCCGCGTATCGGCACGGCGATGACCTTTTATGGTACCGCCGTGCTGCGCCAGTTTGAATTGCTTGGCAGTTATCCGCTGAATGAATCTGCCGCCATTACCCGCGCGCGTGACAAACTGCACTCGTTGCAACTGCTGGCGCGCCAGGGAATCGATCTGCCCATTACCGGCTTTGCCCATTCACCGGATGATACTGGCGATCTGATCGAACTGGTTGGCGGTGCGCCGCTGGTGGTGAAACTGGTGGAAGGCACTCAGGGAATTGGCGTGGTATTGGCGGAAACCCGTCAGGCGGCGGAGAGCGTGATCGATGCGTTCCGTGGCCTGAATGCCCATATTCTGGTGCAGGAATATATTCGTGAGGCCCAAGGCAGTGACATCCGGTGTCTGGTGGTTGGGGGGCGAGTGGTGGCAGCCATTGAGCGGCAGGCAAAACCCGGCGAGTTTCGTTCGAACCTGCATCGTGGTGGTACGGCTCGCAAAGTGCATATTACCGGCAAGGAGCGTACTACGGCGATCAAAGCGGCCACGACGCTCGGGTTGGACGTGGCCGGGGTCGATATTTTGCGCGCCGAACGTGGTCCGTTGGTGATGGAAGTGAATGCTTCCCCGGGGCTGGAAGGTGTAGAAACCACTACCGGGCTGGATATTGCCGGAATGATGGTCGAGTACATCGAACAGCGGTGTAAGCCAGGCTTTCGGTTGAAATCGGTAGGGGGATCGCAACGGCGGTAAATCCATGGTTTTTCTGGCGCAAACTTGTCTTGCATCATTCGTAATTATCTGATTAACGAATTTAGTGCCTTTGATCGTGGTATATCGATTGAATATTCCGTAAGCTATGCGCCTTTTCACGTTTTTGAATATTGTGAGGCAGGCTATTTATGGATTCACTCGTCGTCCCCGATTTGGCGTTATTACGACGTTGGCTGGATCAATTGGGTATCTCATTCTTTGAATGTGACTCTTGCCAGGCGCTGCACCTGCCGCACATGCAAAACTTCGATGGCGTATTCGATGCCAAAATTGATCTGGTCGATGATGTGATTTTGTTCTCTGCGCTGGCGGAGGTAAAACCGACGGCGTTGATCCCGCTGGTGGCCGATCTGAGCCAGATCAATGCCAGTTCGCTGACCATCAAGGCCTTTGTCGATATTCAGGATGATAACCTGCCAAAACTGATCGTCTGCCAGTCGCTGAGCATTGCCGTTGGCGTGGCTTACGAACAGTTTGCTCACTTTATGCAGCAGGGTGAAGAACAGATCTCGATGGTGATCCTGGAAGCTAGGGCGAATGATCTGCTGTTTATGGGGGATGAAGAAGAGAACCCGGCTACTGCCGCTCGCCAGCCAATGCTGCACTGATTCCCGCTGTACGTTATGCATGCCGTAGCTCCGGCGGCATGCTGCTCCTGTTTCCTCCTGTAATGAAATGTTCTGCATTTTTCTCTTGTAGCCCTATATTTCTCGCTGTTTGTGCCGCAATTGGCGTATCACATAAAGAACTAGTGCATAAACAATCGATAAAAGGCGTTTTTTACTGTGAAGACTGGTACACCCCGGCAACTCCGGTTATGCTGCTGATTCTGTTAAGGGCTTGCGTTTCCCTTTGCGCGCGCGCGGGCTGTGCAGATGAAAAAAGTTTATTTAATCAATTGCATAGCCATTCATTCGCGATCGTAACGATTGCGCTCGATTAGTCGAAGGTTTTGTATCAGTTCAGGATACAAATTTACCCCCTTGTTTTTGGAGGAAGTTACGGATGGTCAACCAACGTAAAAAGTGGTTATCGGGTGTTGTCGCCGGTTTGCTGATGGCGGCTTCTGTCACCGCATCAGCCGCGGAGAATACGCTGCACATCTACAATTGGTCCGACTATATTGCGCCGGATACCCTCGCTAAATTCCAGAAAGAAACTGGCATTAAAGTGGTGTATGACGTCTTTGACTCCAATGAAGTATTGGAAGGCAAATTGATGGCGGGCAGTACCGGTTATGATCTGGTGGTGCCTTCGTCCAACTTCCTTGAGCGCCAGTCCAAAGCCGGTATTTTTGAACCGCTGGACAAGAGCAAGATACCCAATTACAAAAATCTCGACCCTGAGATGCTGAAATTGGTGGCAAACAACGATAAAGACAACAAGTACGGCATCCCTTACATGATGGTGACGACCGGTATCGGCTATAACGTCGATAAGGTGAAAGCCGTGCTGGGTAAAGATGCACCGGTTAACAGTTGGGATCTGATCCTCAAACCGGAAAACCTGGAAAAACTCAAAAGCTGCGGTGTGTCGTTCCTGGATGCACCAAGCGAAGTGTATGCCACCATACTGCACTATCTGGGCAAAGATCCGAACAGCACCAATGCGGAAGATTACACCGGGGCTGCGAACGATTTACTGATGAAGCTGCGCCCGAACATCCGTTATTTCCACTCTTCGCAATACATTAACGATCTGGCGAACGGGGATATCTGCGTGGCGATCGGCTGGTCCGGTGACGTGATGCAGGCAGCCAACCGTGCCAAGGAAGCGAAGAACGGTGTGAACGTGGCCTATACCATCCCGAAAGAAGGGGCACTGGCTTATTTTGACATGTTCGCAATGCCAGCAGATGCGAAAAACAAAGATGCGGCCTATCAGTTCCTGAACTTCCTGCTGAAGCCGGAAATCATCGCGGACATCAGCAACCACGTCTTTTATGCCAACGCGGTGAATGAAGCCACCCCGCTGGTTAAGGCCGAGGTGCGTGATAATCCAAACATTTATCCGCCAGCGGATATTCGTGCCAAGCTGTTTGCACTGAACGTACAGTCACCGAAAGTTGACCGTGTTATTACCCGCGCCTGGACTAAAGTTAAAAGCGGGAAGTAATGTTTAAAAGCTCTGCAGGTAGGGCTTGATATTATCTGACCAGCAGGCGGGGGTTATTCCCGCCTGCTTTGCCATTTTGGGCCATGGCAATTGCTGTGGTTATTTGTACTGCTTTAACCGGAGAGCACCCCGATTGAACGACGCCATTCCTCGTCCTCAAGCCAAATCGCAGAAGGTATTCACCCCTCTGCTGGAAATTCGTAACCTCACCAAAACCTTTGATGGCCAGAATGCGGTCGAAGACGTCAGCCTGACGATCTATAAAGGCGAAATCTTTGCGCTGCTTGGCCCTTCCGGTTGCGGAAAATCCACGCTGTTACGCATGCTGGCTGGTTTTGAACAGCCAACCGCAGGGCAGATTGTTCTTGATGGTCAGGACATGTCCCACGTCCCGCCTTATCAACGCCCGGTGAACATGATGTTCCAGTCTTATGCGCTATTCCCGCATATGACGGTGGAACAAAATATTGCTTTTGGCCTTAAGCAGGACAAAATGCCGCGTGCGGAAATCAACGAGCGCGTCACGGAGATGCTTTCTCTGGTGCACATGCAGGAATATGCGAAGCGTAAGCCGCATCAGCTTTCCGGTGGCCAGCGTCAGCGCGTGGCACTGGCACGCAGCTTGGCTAAACGGCCAAAACTGCTGCTGCTGGATGAACCTATGGGGGCATTGGATAAAAAACTGCGCGATCGCATGCAGCTTGAGGTAGTGGATATCCTGGAGCGCGTGGGCGTGACCTGCGTGATGGTGACCCACGATCAGGAAGAGGCGATGACCATGGCCGGGCGTATTGCCATCATGAACCGTGGGAAATTCGTGCAGATTGGTGAGCCGGAAGAGATTTATGAGCATCCAAACTGCCGTTTCAGCGCCGAATTCATCGGCTCGGTTAACGTGTTCGACTGCGTGCTGCAAGAGCGGCGGGATGATGCCCTGATCCTGCAAAGCCCCGGCCTGCGCCATGCATTGAAAGTGGATCCTGACTCCTCGGTGGTGGACGGGGTGCCGATCCAGGTGGCACTGCGCCCGGAAAAAATCATGCTGTGCGAAGATCTGCCGGAAGATGGCTGTAACTTTGCCGTCGGTGAGGTGGTGAATATTGCTTACCTGGGCGATTTGTCGATCTACCACGTGAAATTGCTTAGCGGGCAGATGATCAGCGCTCAGTTGCAGAATGGTCATCGCTTCCGTAAAGGGATGCCAACCTGGGGTGACGAAGTGCGCCTATGCTGGGAAACCGATAGCTGTGTGGTCTTGACGGTGTAGTTGAGAAGGTAAGGAGTAAACTATTATGACATTGCTTTCTGAACGTACGCCGGAACCCCCGGCACGCACGCCCGGTGCGCTAAAAGCCTTTATCCAGCGTTTGCAGATGGTTCATGGCCGCAAACTGGTGATCGCGTTACCGTACCTGTGGCTGGTGCTGCTGTTTATGCTGCCATTCCTGATCGTGTTCAAGATCAGCCTCTCGGAACTGGCGCTGGCAGTCCCGCCTTATACCGATCTGATGAGTTGGGCGGATAGCAAGCTTGATATCGCGCTGAACTTTGCCAACTATCTGCTGCTGGCCGAGGATCCGCTGTATATCGATGCTTATCTGCAATCCTTGCAGATTGCGGCTGTTTCCACGCTATGCTGCCTGGCGATCGGCTACCCGCTGGCGTGGGCGGTGGCACACAGTAAGTCATCGACCCGTAATATTCTGCTGTTGCTGGTGATTTTACCGTCTTGGACGTCGTTCCTGATCCGCGTGTATGCCTGGATGGGGATCCTGAAAAATAACGGCGTGCTGAATAATTTCCTGATGTGGTTAGGGGTGATCGATCAGCCGTTGGTGATCCTCCATACCAATCTGGCGGTGTATATCGGTGTGGTTTATTCCTATCTGCCATTTATGGTGTTGCCGATTTATACCGCATTAACGCGTCTCGATTATTCGCTGGTGGAAGCTTCGTTAGATCTCGGTGCCAAGCCGCTGAAAACCTTTTTCAGCGTGATTGTGCCATTGACGCGCGGCGGCATTATTGCCGGTTCGATGCTGGTATTTATCCCGGCGGTGGGGGAGTTTGTGATCCCGGAACTGCTCGGTGGGCCGGATAGCATCATGATCGGCCGCGTGCTGTGGCAGGAGTTCTTCAACAACCGTGACTGGCCGGTAGCCTCGGCGGTTGCCACTATCATGCTGTTGCTGTTGATTGTACCGATTATCTGGTTCCACAAGCACCAGAACAAGGAAATGGGAGGGCAGGGATGAATAACTTGCCGGTCGTGCGTTCACCATGGCGTATCGCCATTCTGGTGATAGGTTTCACCTTCCTCTATGCGCCAATGCTGATGCTGGTGATTTACTCGTTTAACAGCTCAAAGTTGGTCACCGTTTGGGCTGGGTGGTCAATCCGTTGGTATATCGAGTTGTTCAATGATTCGGCGATGATCAGCGCCGTTGGCTTGAGCCTGACCATTGCGGCGGCATCGGCCACGGCGGCGGTGATCCTCGGTACTATTGCTGCGATGGTGATGGTGCGTTTTGGTCGTTTCCGTGGGTCAACCGGTTTTGCCTTTATGCTGACGGCACCGCTGGTAATGCCGGACGTGATTACCGGTCTGTCGTTGCTGTTGCTGTTTGTTGCCATGGGGCATGCGTTTGGCTGGCCGTCAGAGCGCGGTATGTTCACTATCTGGCTGGCACACGTCACTTTCTGTACCGCTTATGTCTCGGTGGTGATCAGTTCGCGTTTGCGTGAGCTTGATCGTTCGATCGAAGAAGCTGCGATGGATCTGGGGGCAACGCCGCTGAAGGTGTTCTTTGTCATCACCTTGCCAATGATTGCTCCAGCCCTGATCTCCGGTTGGATGTTGGCGTTTACCCTGTCGCTGGATGATTTAGTGATTGCCAGCTTCGTTGCCGGGCCAGGCGCCACTACGCTGCCGATGCTGGTGTTCTCCAGCGTGCGTATGGGGGTCAACCCGGAAATTAACGCCTTGGCAACGCTGATCCTGCTGGTGGTTGGTGTGCTCGGTTTTATTGCCTGGTGGTTTATGGCGCGCGCAGAGAAACAGCGTGCGCGTGAGCTGCAAAGGGCTGCCCGTGGCTGATCGCCGTATTTAGCGATTAACCTGACTCAACGCGCCGCCTGACCAGGCGGCGCTTTTTCATCGCCCACAAGTAAGTTTTTGTGGGTATACAGTGCTACAATCTGCGCCCTCATTAGTCATCCTGATTTCACGGTTAATATTCATGCATTGCGCTTTGTACTCGGCGGGCACCTGCCGTTCCTGTCAGTGGCTGGAAAAACCTTACCCGCAGCAACTGGCTGAAAAACAGCATCACCTGCAATCGCTGCTGGCTGAGCACCCGGTTGCGGAGTGGCTGGAGCCGGTTGCCGGCGAGCAAAGTGCATTTCGCAACAAGGCGAAAATGGTGGTCAGCGGCAGCGTTGAACGCCCGCTGTTGGGGATGTTGCACCGTGATGGCTCGCCGGTTGATTTATGCGCCTGCCCGCTCTATCCCGCCAGTTTTGCACCGGTATTTAGCCTATTAAAAAGCTTTATTGCCCGTGCTGGGTTAACGCCCTACAACGTGGCGCGTAAGCGCGGTGAACTGAAATTTTTACTGCTGACCGAAAGCACCTGTAATGGCGGCATGATGCTGCGCTTTGTGCTGCGTTCAGAGAGCAAGCTGGCGCAGCTGCGTGCTGCTTTGCCTTGGTTACAGCAGCAGTTACCGCAGTTGCAGGTCATCTCCGCCAATATTCAGCCAGTGCATATGGCGATCATGGAGGGGGAATGCGAAATCCCGTTGACCGAACAGCAAGCGCTGGAAGAGCAGTTCAATCAGATACCGCTGTATATTCGCCCGCAGAGTTTTTTCCAGACTAACCCGCAGGTTGCCAGCCGCCTGTACGCGACCGCGCGCGATTGGGTGCATGCTTTGGATATTAGCAGCATGTGGGATCTGTTTTGCGGCGTGGGCGGCTTTGGTTTGCACTGCGCGCAGCCGCAAACGCGCCTCACCGGTATCGAGATCAGCGCCGAGGCCATCGCCTGTGCCAGGCAATCGGCACAAACGCTGGGTTTGCAGCAGGTTGATTTCCAGGCGCTGGATTCGACTCGTTTCGCTACCGCAGAAGGCAGCGTTCCTGAGCTGGTGGTGGTTAACCCACCGCGCCGGGGGATTGGTAAAGACCTGTGTGATTATCTCAACCGCATGGCGCCGGGGTACATTCTCTATTCGAGCTGTAATGCGCAGAGCATGGCGAAAGATATCGCGATGCTAGTAGATTACCGTATTGAGCGTGTGCAACTGTTCGATATGTTCCCACATACCGCACACTATGAAGTGTTGGCACTGCTGGTGCGCAAGTAACAAGGGCTCGACAAGCAGGCCCTAATAGGTAAGTAGTCAGTTTATTGCGGGAACCACTTATCGTTGATCGCTTTGTAGGTGCCGTCTGCCTTGATGGCTTCCAGAGCGGTATTCAGTTTGGCCAACAGCGCCTGATTATCTGGGCGCACAGCAATCCCTAACCCGGTGCCAAAGTAGGCGGCGTCGGTGACATGCTCACCCACCGGTGCCAGCGTCGGGCTCGTCTTCAGCCACTGGTTGACCACGGCAGTATCACCGAATACACCATCGATACGGCCGTTTTTCAGCTCCAGAACGGCATTCTGGTAGCTGTCATAAGAGACGGTATTGATATCAGGATGTCTATCCTGCATGTATTTCTGATGAGTAGTGCCGTTCTCCATCCCGACCTTTTTGCCTTTCAAATCGGCCAGCGAGTTGAACTTCCCTTTTTCGGCGATCACGATCGCCGAGTTGGCATAGTACGGCTGGGTGAAAGAAACCTGCTTGCTGCGCTCTGGCGTGATGTCCATCCCAGAAATTACCGCATCGTATTTTTTGAATTTCAGCGCGGCGATCAGGCTATCAAATGCATGATTGGTAAAGGTGCATTCAGCTTGCATCTGTTTACACAGCGCCTTGGCCAGATCGATATCAAAACCGACGATCTGGTTACTGGCATCCAGAGATTCGAACGGCGGATAGGTGGCCGAAGAGGCAAAACGGATGGTATCCGCAGCGCTGGCGTTAAAGGCGATCCCGGCCAGCATCGTGGCGGCAAGCAATAGTTTTTTCATGTGTAAAACTCCTGTCAGAAATGGTTTTTATCGCGCCATCATTGGTTTTTACCTGGCGGTATTTTGGATGGCTATGCTGATAAATATGCCATTTAATGAATTTATATGCAATTTAAATGACTTAAAATTTAATTTCGCGTATAAAAAAGCCCCGCATTGAGCAGGGCTGGATAGAGCAGGGTAGGATCAGTTGCGGCGTTCAAATGCCAGTGCGCGGCGTTCAATCAGGCGCATCAGCAACGTCAGCAAACCGTTGACGCACAGGTAAACGATACCGGCGGCGCCGAACACCATCACATCATAAGTGCGGCCATACATCAGTTGGCTGTAGCCCATCACTTCCATCAGCGTAATGGTATAAGCCAGCGAGGTACTTTTGAATACCAGTACCACTTCGTTGGAATATGACGACAGCGCACGCTTGAAGGCAAATGGCAGCAGAATCCGCAGCGTTTGCTTGCGTGACATGCCCAGCGCTTCGCAAGACTGCCATTGGCCTGCCGGGATAGCGCGCACCGCACCGTGGAACAGCAGAGTGGTATAGGCCGCGCTGTTCAGCGCCAGCGCGATCATCGCACACAGCCAGGGTTGTGAAAGCAGGCTCCACAGCCATGGATATTCGCGGATCGCCGGGAACTGGCCTGGGCCGTAGTAGATCAGGAAGATCTGCACGAGCAACGGAGTACCGGTGAACAACGTAATGTAGATCTTCACCAATGGGGTGAGCACCGGCGTTTTCAGCGTCAGGATCACCGTCAGCAGCAGCGACAACAGCAGCGAAACAAACAGCGCCACAATGGTCAGCGTCAGGCTGGTGTGCAGCCCTTTGAGGATCTCGGGTAAGAACTCAAGCATCAGGATGGCCCCCGTTCAAAACGCGTCGTACGGAGTTCGATCCGTTTGAGGATGTATTGGCTGAGCAGGGTAACAACCAAATAGATCGCCGCTGCGATCACATACCAGGTAAACGGCTCCTGAGTGCGGGTGGCGATACTCTTGGTTTGCAGCATCAAATCATTGACGCTGATCAGCGATACCAGCGCGGTATCCTTCAACAACACCAACCATTGGTTGCCTAATCCAGGCAACGCGTGACGCCACATCTGCGGCATGATCAGGCGGAAGAAGATCGCTGCTTTCCCCAGACCCAGCGCCTGGCCGGACTCCCATTGGCCCTGTGGCACCGCTTTCAGCGCGCCACGCAGCGTTTGTGAGGCATAGGCCGAATAGAGCAGGGCCAGGGCAATCACGCCGCACAGGAACGGGCTGACGTCGAAGTTATCGATAGCCAACTGTATCGGCAACTGGAACAGACCAAAATTCAGGGTAAAGCCATCCGACAGCATCAGTAACAGCTGCGATGAACCGAAATAGATGAACAGCACTACCAGAATTTCCGGCAGGCCGCGCAGCAGGGTCACCCAGGCGGTGCCGAGCCAACTGACCACTTTCCAGCGTGATGACTCCCAGACGGCAAACAGCATCGCCAGGATCAGCCCGAGGGCCAGGGCACAAACGGCAAGGCCGACGGTCATCCCGGCGGCGCTTGCTAAAGGTTGGATTTCATTCATGGATGATGATTACTGCTGGAACCATTTTTTGTAGATGGTTTCGTAAGTCCCATCCTGTTTGATTTTGTCCAGGGCGGCGTTGAATTTGCCCTGCAGTTCGGTATTTTGCAGGCGTACGGCAATGCCCAGCCCGGTGCCGAAGTAACCTTTGTCCGTCACTTTGTCACCCAGGGTAGCCAACTCCGCGTTCTGCTTCAGCCAATCGTTCACCACGGCGCTATCACCGAATACGGCATCAACACGGCCATTTTTCAGATCCAGAATGGCGTTCTGATAGCTGTCGTAAGGCACGGTGGTGATTTCCGGATGCTTGTCGGTCAGGTATTTCTGGTGAGTGGTGCCGTTTTGCACGCCAACGCGTTTGCCTTTCAGCGCAGCTGCGTCGGCCACTTTGCCTTTCTGGACGATGAACAACGCGGAGTTGGCATAGTAAGGTTGGGTGAACAGCACCTGCTTTTCACGCTCAGGGGTGATATCCATCCCAGATATTACCGCATCGAAACGCTTGAACTTCAGGCTTGGGATCAGGCTGTCAAAGGCCTGGTTGGTGAAGCTACAGTCGGCCTGGATCTCTTTACACAAGGCATTAGCCAGATCGACGTCAAAGCCCTGGATTTTATTGTCCGCACCGATAGATTCGAACGGAGGATAGGAAGCCTCCATAGCAAAACGGATGGTTTCGGCCGCAGAGGCAGAAACACTGATGCCAGCCATAACGGCGGCAATGATGAATTTTTTCATCGCAAACTCCCCTAAAAACAGCAAATCAATTTATTAGTGTGATAAGTAGTTGGCAAATTCAGCAGTTTGCGGCTGCGCAAAGTGGCTGGCATCGCCCTGTTCTACGATATGACCGTTTTCCATATACACCACACGGCTGGCGGTTTTACGCGCGACTTCAACTTCGTGGGTGACAATCACCTGAGTGATACCGGTACCGGCCAGTTCGCGAATAATGCTGACAATCTGGGCGGTGATTTCCGGATCCAGCGCGGCGGTTGGCTCATCGAACAGCAACACCTGGGGTTCCATCATCAGCGCACGTGCAATGGCTACGCGCTGTTGCTGACCACCGGAAAGATGCAGCGGGAAACGATCGGCAAAGTCGGTCAGGCGCAGGCGCTTGAGCAGCTTATCGGCACGCTCCATCGCTTGTGCCTTGGTCAAGCCAAGCACGCGGCAAGGAGCTTCGATCAGATTCTGCACCACGGTCAGGTGGGGCCAGAGATTATATTGCTGGAATACCATGCCGACATTCTGGCGCAGCTCACGGATGGCTTTTTCACCCGGCGCGTGCTTAAAGTCGAATTGATTGCCCGCGATCTGCAATTGGCCTGAACGTGGCATTTCGAGCAGGTTCAGTACCCGCAACAACGAGCTTTTCCCCGCGCCGCTTGGACCAAGCAGCACTAAGGTTTCCCCTGCTGGGCAATCCAGCGTGATGTTAAACAGCGCCTGATGCGCGCCGTAAAAGCAATTGATATCTTTTAGTTGAATACTCATGCGCCGGAATTGAATAGACATTGATGTCGCGAATGTTAACTTCCACAGAATACTTATGCAATCTTTGTGAGTTAAAATTTATAGCCATGCGTCATAATGATGAAACAATAGCACAAGATACCGAGACACACGCACGAATGGCAGATTTGTCGCGCACGGTGTGATATTGGTAGCGAATTTTTTTAAATTGTCGCGAATTTGTGCGCAATCAAGGCGTGCTGCCGGTAATCGGCGTAGAGCGTGCACCGGCTGAGGTGATATCCTTAATCAGGAAATCCGTGGGTGAAAAACACAGGAAGAAACAGGTGAACATCAGGTTAGGGATCGTTGCCATAGCGCTAATGCTGCTGGTGGGCTGCCAAAGTTCAGGGCACGACACGGTGGTGGATCGCGGCAGTTATCAATTGGAAACGCAGCATCAGGCGCAGGGAGCCGATCAGCGCATCCGTTTTCTGGTGATGCATTACACCGCCGAAGATTTCCATTCCTCGCTGAAAACCCTGACCGATGAACACGTCAGCGCCCATTATCTGTTGCCCGAGCATCCGCCATTGCGCGAGGGTAAACCCGTCGCCTTTCAACTGGTTCCTGAAGAGATGCGTGCCTGGCATGCCGGGGCCAGCAACTGGCGCGGGCGTAGCAACCTGAATGACACCTCGATCGGGATTGAGATCGTCAATCCAGGTTTCAGTCGTACCTTGCTGGGCAAGCAGTGGCAACCCTATACCGCCGAGCAAATCGATCTGCTGATTCGCCTCAGCAGCGATATTGTACAGCGTTATGCCATGCAACCGACGGATGTGGTGGGCCACAGCGATATTGCTCCGCAGCGTAAACAGGATCCGGGGCCGTTATTCCCTTGGCAGCAGCTGGCACAGGCGGGCATCGGTGCCTGGCCGGATAAGCCGGTGGTAGAACGTTATCTGGCGGGGCGCGATAAACAGCTGCCAGTGCCGATGGCTAGGCTGTTGGAGAAGCTGGCACGCTATGGTTACGGCATCGATCCACTGTGGGATGCAAAGCAGCAGCGGAATGTGGTGGCGGCATTTCAGATGCATTTCCGGCCCAGCGATTATCGCGGTGAGCCGGATGCAGAAAGTGAGGCGATTATTGATGCGCTATTGGCAAAGTATGGCGCAGTTCGCTGATCATAAACCGTGCAGTTTGCCGTGATCCTTCAGCCAGCGGGCCGTGCGGCTGATGCCTTCTTCCAGCGAAATCAGCGGCTGATAGCCTAATTCCTGCTGTGCTCTGGAGGTATCCAGCGTCAGATCAAAGTTGAGTTTGGCTACGCCATAATGGGTCAGTACCGGTTCTTTCTCGCTTTTGTTGCTCAGCTTTTCCATGCCGCGCGCCAGCATATCCAGCATCGGATAAGGCACTGAGCGGATGCGGCACTTCATGCCCAGTTCGTCGATCAGTTGCTGCACCACCACACGCAATGGGCATACCTGCTGATTGGTGATGTTGTAAGCCCGGCCAGACTGGGTATTTTCTTTCTGGGTCGCCAGCCACATGGCGTGGACCGCGTTTTCCAGATAAGTCATATCCACCAACGCATTACCGCCGCGCGGCAGCAGCAGGCTGCCATAGTGCTTAATCATTTGCAGCAGGCGCGGCAACATCACCTTGTCGTGCGGGCCAAACAGCCCTTGAGGGCGCAGAATGGTAAAGTGGGTTTGCGGGTTGGACAACGCCAGTTGCTGGATCACCTGTTCACCGGCGGCTTTGCTGCGGGCAAATTCATTAGCAAAGCGCAGCGGGCGGAAATCCTCACCCACGTTGCGATGATGCCGGTAATCGAAGTAAATCGCCGGTGAAGAGATATGGATAAACTGCGAAACACCGTATGCCGCCGCCCATTCACCCAAACGGCGGGTGGCACGCACGTTGGCCAGTTCAAAGGCCTTTTCCGTGCCCCACGGGGAAGTAAAGCTGGAGCAATGCCATAACACATCTACATCCGCCAGCATGGCCTTAGCCTGCGAGGAGATCAGATTAGTGAGATCGGCATGAATGAATTCGGCGCCCAATTTTTCCAGCAGGCTGCCCATTGCCTGGTTACGGCCGGTGGCACGCACTTTTATGCCCTGGCGGCGGAGATATTCAACGGCGTTACGGCCTAAACCACTGGTTGCACCGGTGACCAATACCTTCATAGCGAACTCGAGTTCTCACCAAAAATCAGGATGCTGAGCGGGGAGTTGCTACTCCCCGGCAAATAGGGCGCCATTCTTTCGTGAATCTGTGCGCTATGCAATCGGAAAGCACCCAACCGCAGCGGCAAACTGTGCGGTTGATCGGTAAATAGCCGTTACCGCCATGTTCAAGGGCGCTGGTGGTCGTATTCTTCGGCCAGTTTGGCGATGCGCTTAGCCATACCGCGGAAAATAAACAGGTGCGCAGGCATCATGACAAACCAGTACAACAGCCCGCTGAAACCGGCAGGGTGCCACCAGGCGCGTACATCAAGCTGGCGGTGGTCGCCAAAATCTTTGATGCTGAATGTCAGCCTGCCAAGGCCCGGTGCTTTCATGCCGAACATCAGTGCCAACTGGCGCAGCGGCTTCATGGTGATCACCTTCCAGCCGTCCACCAGATCGCCAACCTCTAGCGTATCCCGCGCTGGTCGGCCATAAACGATGCCATTACCCGCCATATCATCCATGCGTGCGCGAATTTGCCACAGAATGTTGGCATAGAAGTAGCCTTCCTTGCCGCCCAGTTGCTGAACCACGTGCCACAAGGCGGCACTAGAGGCTTGCGTATCCAGCGTGCAACCTGCGTGCTTCGGGTAAAACCCGTAGCCAGGCCGCCAGCGGGCGCGAGCTTCGGGATCGTAACCCCAGTCGGCGGAGTCGATCACTTCATCCTCGCGGCGCAGCGTTTCCTTTACCGCTTCATCAAAGGTTTGCAGCCGTTGTGGGATCAAGGCTTGCAGCGGCGCGCCGTCGGCGGGGAGATCGTGATTTAATCCCTGGATCAGCGCGCTGGCAATCGAGGTGGGAACCGAGGTAATCATGCTGATAAACCACACCGAAATAAAACGCGTTGGCAACGGTATCGGGATCAGCCAGCGCTTTTTGCCACTGATGACGATAAAGCGTTCGAACAGGGTTTGATAGCTGATGTATTCCGGCCCGGCGACGTCAAAAATACGGTTTTCCTGCGCCGGGTGTTGCAGCAACTCGGTCATATAGACCAGCAGGTTTTCTAGGGAAACCGGCGAGGATTTTGAACGTACCCAGCGCGGAGGGGTGAGGATCGGCAGGTTATAGACCATGTCGCGCATCACTTCGAATGCCGCAGAACCCGGGCCAACGACGATGCTGGCACGCAATTCGGTCACCGGGATACCGCTCTGGCGCAGGATCTCACCGGTCAACTTACGGGCTATCAGGTGCGGCGAGCTTTCGCCCTCCGGTTGCAACGCGCCGAGAAAAATCACCTGTTTGACTTTAGAGCCACGCAGGGCGATGCGCAGGTTTTCTGCCGCCTGGCGTTCTTTTTCAATAAAACCATCGCCATCACCCATGCCGTGGATCAGGTAGTAGACAGCATCAATCTGCCACAGGGCTGCGGTCAGCGTCTCCGGGCGATAGATATCCACGTAGCGGCAATTCACGCGTGGCCAGTTTTGTTCCTCCAGCCATTCTATACGACGCGCTGCGGCGGTGATCTCATGGCCCTGTTCCACCAGGCGGGGGATTAGATGCTGGCCGATATAGCCGCTGGCTCCGAGAACCAGAATACGTTGGGGTATCATCAATGCTGCCTTGTGTCATTAACGTTGGTATAAGCGGAGTGACAGGATGCCAAATTTGCTGATTAAATGCATTTTTTGTGTGGTTATACAGCGTTGCATTTGAGCTGGCGTCAGTCCACTATACGCAGCGTATCTTGCTATGAGTTCGTGAACTTCCATGAAAATCAATCATTTCTGTTATCTTTCCCTGGTGCTGGTATCCGTTGGCTGCCTGTACTTTTCAAACCCTATGTGGGTCTGGTTGCTGCTGGTTAACCTGTTGACGCTGCTGGTTTATGGTGGCGATAAACTTGCTGCCTGCAAAGGGTGGCAGCGCGTACCGGAAATCACGCTACTACTGCTCGGGCTGATTGGAGGCTGGTTAGGCGCGATTTTAGGCCAACAGCTGTTCCGGCATAAAACGCAAAAACAACCCTTCAAGACTTATTTTATGCTCAGCGTGGTGCTGAATCTGCTGGTTATCCTGGGAGCCGGTTACTGGTTCTATGGCCGGATGGTGGTTTGAGATCTTGCATCGACAATCCCCTGAAAAAGCGTCAGGGGATTGCGGTTAAACGGCTTCAGGCATGCTGATGCAGAAATGCCTGCCACAAATCGACGACTTTCTGCAGCTCCTGACGGCTGACGTTGAGATGAGTCAGGATGCGCGTCAGCGGCCCTGAACTGATCAACACGCCGTTTTCACGCATCCATGGGCCGAGTTTAGCCGCCATCTCTGGGGATTGACGCAGATACAGGACGTTGGTCTGTGCGCCCGGCTCGGCGATATCTACGCCGATATTACGCAACTGCTGCTCCAGCCATTTAGCGTTGTCATGATCGTCCTGCAAACGTTCCACGTTATGCTCGAGCGCATACAGGCCCGCTGCCGCCAGAATACCGGCCTGACGCATACCGCCGCCGGTCATTTTGCGCCAGCGGTTGGCGCGCTGGATAAACTCTTCACTGCCGCACAGCAGCGATCCTACCGGCGCACCTAAGCCTTTCGACAGGCAAATGGTGAAGGTGTCGCAATATTGCACGAGGGTTTTCAACGGAACGTTGAGCGCCACGGCGGCGTTAAAAATACGTGCGCCATCAACATGCAGCGCCAGACGGTGTTCGCGGGTGAATTGCCAGGCCTGTTGCAGATAATCAAGCGGTAACACGCGGCCGCTGATGGTGTTTTCCAGGCTCAGCAGGCGGGTTTTGGCAAAATGGATATCGTCGGGTTTGATCGCCGCCGCTACTTTGTCCAATGGCAGAGTGCCGTCGGGGTTACCCTCGATCGGCTGCGGCTGAATGCTGCCCAGCACCGCGGCACCACCGGCTTCATACTTGTAGTTGTGCGCCTGCTGACCAACGATGTATTCCTCACCGCGTTGACAGTGGCTTAACAGGGCTACCAGGTTCGCCTGGGTACCGGTGGGCAGGAACAGCGCCGCTTCTTTACCGGACAGCCTGACGGCCTCTGCTTGCAGTGCGTTCACCGTTGGGTCGTCACCATACACGTCGTCACCGACCTCGGCATTGGCCATGACGCTGCGCATGGCTGCGCTAGGTTGTGTAACGGTATCACTGCGTAAATCTATGAGCATACGAATCCTTATCGCCAATCAGAGAAATGGCTTCCATCATAACCGGATTACAGCGCTGAAAAAGCAGAAAATGCAGCGCGCGCTGGATATCCGATCAGGCGAGAGTCACATCGCCCTGTAACTGGCAACTGCAGGCCAAGACATAGCCTTGTTCGATTTCTGCCGGGGTTAGCGTCATGGTACTGCTGGTGGTGTAGTGCCCCTCCACAATGCGGGTTTTGCAGGAACCACACACGCCAGCACGGCAGGCGGCAAGAACCGGCAGTTTATGGGCCTCTAGCGCCGCGAGCAGCGTACTGCCGACCGGCACGCGGAACTCGCGCAGCGGTTGGCCGATGCGCAGCGTCAGTGGTTCGCCTTGCTCGTTGAGCTGTTCCGCTGAGGTATGGAACTGCTCTTTGTGGAAGTGTGAAGCCGGGACGCCAAGCTGCTCACAGAGTTGCTCCACCTGCTGCATATAAAGCTCGGAGCCACAGGCCATCACGATACGCTCAGTGATGTCTGGCGCTACCTGTTGTAAAAATTGTGCGCTGATACGGCCGTTCAGCAAACCCGAGTGCGCGCTTTGTTTGGCGATCAGTGTCAGTTGCAGTTGTGGGTGAGCGGTACACAGATCTTGCCATTCATCGGCAAAAATCACATCTGCCAAAGTACGCACGTTGTAGATCACCTGGATATCGCACTGCGGGCGGTTAGCCACCAGCCAGCGGCACATCGACATCACCGGCGTGATGCCACAACCGGCCGCCAGCATCAGATAGCGGTCGCCAGGGTGCTGGGCACAGCTGAAATCCCCTTGTGCGTCTGACAGCCACAGTACATCGCCAGGTTTAACTTCCTGCGTCAGCCAGCGCGAACCGGTGCCTTCGGGCAGGCGACGCACGCTGAGGCTGATAAAACGGCTTAGGCCGGGTGAAGAGGAAAGGGTATAGGCGCGCAGCGTATCTTCACTGTTGCGAATGCTGACCAGCGCAAACTGACCGGGTTGGTAGAGGTAAATATCAGGGTTAATCAGGTTCAGCGTCCAGACGTCGGCGGTTTCCTGTTGGATGGAGTACACCTGCATCGGGTTAGGGCAAAGTGGGCTGGGTGGGGTCATCGGGCACCTCAAAATAAAAAACGGGGCCGCCATCGCAGCCCCGGAAAATGGTATTAGCCAAGAAGCGTTTGCATATCCTGTTCTACGGTAGTGATCGGGCGCAGGCCGAATTTGTCATTCAGCACTGCCAGCAGGTTATCGGTCAGGAACGCCGGTGCGCTTGGGCCGGTGACGATATTTTTCACCCCCAGAGACAGCAGCGTCAGCAGGATGACGATCGCTTTCTGTTCGAACCAGGACAGCACCAGGCTGAGTGGCAGATCGTTCACCGTGCAGCCGAGTTTCTCGGAGAGTTTTACCGCCAGCATTACGGCTGAGTAAGCATCGTTGCATTGGCCGACATCCAGCAGGCGTGGCAGGCCTTCCAGCGTGCCGAAGTCCAGTTTGTTGAAACGGTATTTGCCGCATCCCAGCGTCATGATCAGGCAATCTTGCGGCACGCTGCGGGCAAAGTCAGTGAAGTAGCTGCGATCGTCACGGCTGCCGTCACAGCCGCCAACCAAGAAGACGTGGCGCAGTTTTTTCTGTGTGACCAGGTCGATTACCGTATCGGCTGCGTTCAGCAGCACCTGGCGGCCAAAGCCGATGGTGATCAGGTGTTCAAGCTCATTGTACGGGAAGCCGTTGAGCTGCTGTGCCTGGTTGATAACCGCGCTGAAATCGTCCCCTTCCAGATGTTTGACGCCCGGCCAGCCGACCATGCTGCGCGTCCAGATGCGATCGCCATAATTGCCGACGTTCGGATCGATAATACAGTTGGAGGTCATCACAATCGGGCCAGGGAATTTGGCGAATTCTGTCTGCTGGTTCTGCCAGCCGCCGCCATAGTTACCCACCAGATGGGTGAACTTTCTCAGTTCCGGGTAAGCATGGGCTGGCAGCATTTCGCCGTGGGTATAAACGTTGATGCCGCTACCTTCGGTCTGTTCGAGCAGCAGGCGCAGATCTTGCAGATCGTGGCCGGAAATCAGGATGGCCTTGCCCGCCACCGGGCGCACGTTGACCGAAGAGGGCTGAGGATCACCATACGCCAAGGTTTCGCCGCGATCGAGGATCGCCATAACGTTGAAGTTCATCTTGCCGATGCCCATGGCGTTATTCAGCAGGGTATCAACATCGCGCGGCGCAGTGCCGAGCCAGGCCATAAAGGCGTGGTAATCGGCGTAGATCTGGTTGTCGAACTGCCCCAGTACATGGGCGTGTTCCATATAGGCAGCGGCCCCTTTCAGGCCATACAGGCACAGCATGCGCAGGCCGTGAATATCGTCGCCTACGTCGGCTTTATCGGTGTTGAGTGCAAACTGCGCAGACTGCTGCAACAGCGTTGGCATGTCGTTGCCAGCCAGTTGCAAGGCCGCCAGCGGATGATCGACGCGTACGCTGGCGTCCAGCAGGCGGCAGCGCGCGGCCAGTGATTCGCGCAGGGCAATGGTTTCACGCGCGTAGCTGATAATGCGGTCGGAATCGAAATTCACGTTGGTCAGCGTTGAGAAGAAAGCGCGTGGAGAGAAGCTGTCGATATCGTGATCGATAATACCCAACGCCCGAGCCTGTAACGCCCAGGCGGAGAGGCCTTGCAGCGCAGCGACCAGAAGATCTTGCAGGTCGGAGGTTTCTGCCGTTTTGCCACACATCCCTTGAGCGTAAGAGCAGCCGTTACCTGCCAGTGTCCGGATAGTTTGTTCACATTGCACACAGAACATAATCGCTTCCTTTTTAAAGTTGCATTTGTAATGCCTGTTTTTGAGCATAGAACGGCAGGGCGAGCTTAAAAAGACTTTTTTAGTACAACTTTACCTAAGTTTGATGTAGGACAAGTTCTTATGCGGATGGGAATTATTACGCTTTGCGCTCCGTCATATTTCAAGCTGCGGGTACGTGGTTTTTCCCGCAGCTTGAGTTATTCAGGGTAAAGGCAAGGTGAAAAGATCAGGAGAACAGTGCCATCAGCACCGGCCCCAGCAGGCTCAGCAGGAAACCATGTACGATCGCCGGAGGCACCATTTCCAACCCGCCGCTGCGTTGCAGAACCGGCAGGGTGAAGTCCATCGAGGTGGCTCCGCACAAACCCAACGCCGAGGAGCGGCTGCGGCGCACCAGCGTCGGGATCAGCATAATGGCCACCAGTTCGCGCGCCAGATCGTTAAAGAAGGCCGCACTGCCCAATACCGGGCCGTAAGCGTCGGTAATCAGGATGCCGGAAAGTGAATACCAGCCGAAGCCGGAGGCCATCGCCAACCCGGTTTTCAGCGGCAGCCCTAGCAGCTGTGCCGCCAGTGCGCCGCCGGCCAGTGCGCTGACCGCAACCACCACCGCGACGATCATGCCACGGCGGTTGAGCACGATCTGGCGCAGCGTCATACCGCTATTACGCAGTTGAATACCCACCAATAACAGTAGGAAGAGCAGGGCATACTCGCTGCCTTTGCTGGCGAATTGCAGCCACGACCACTGCGTCAGGCCCAGCACAAATCCCCCCAACACCACGAAGCACAGCTTCAGGGATTCCAGCGCCATATGCAGGCGTGAAGGCAGTTTTTCCTGCTTGTGGGTGTTTTTCCACGGCCTGCGGCGTTCCAGCACAAACAACATCAGCAGGTTGGCGCAGAAGATGCACAGGAAAAACACCCCGGTGTACTGGAATATCAACACCAGATTGCTGCTGAGGTTCTCCAGAAATGCCAGGCTGATGCCCATAAAGAACAAAATGACGTACACCATCCAACTCAGCAGACGGTTAATAGTCTGAATCAGGGGTTTGCTGCGCAAGGGAATAAGATAACCGGCGACCAGCGGTAACAGAATAATCAGCAGTCCTGAATACATGATGAAACGAGTGTCCTTTAATCTGGGAGAGGCCGGGAACCCGGCAAGCTCAACACGCTAACTAAAATGAACGCTGGAGTAAAGCAACAGATATGATGATGTCTGCTTGACCTGAAAGGGTTTTTTTGACCATCCTCAAGGGGTATAGCCTTCATATAGGTAGAGTGATTTACCCTTGGTACTTGACGTTGCAAGGGGATTAGCGACGCTCACTCACTCTTGGGTAGAGTGCGCATGCGAGGTGGATGATGTTCTTAGAACGCGTTGAGATTGTAGGATTTCGTGGTATCAACCGGCTTTCATTGATGCTGGATGACAACACCGTATTGCTTGGTGAGAACGCCTGGGGTAAGTCCAGCCTGCTGGATGCGATGACCTTTCTTCTGGCACCGGAGCAAACGCTGTACCGCTTTGAAGCCCGGGACTTTCACTTTCCTCCCGGCGATGAAGCCGCCAAAGAGCGCCATCTGCAGATTATTTTCACGTTTTGCGAAAAAGATATCGGCCACGCACATCTGCCGCGCTATCGACATCTGTCACCGCTTTGGTCGAAGGGCGAGGATAATCTGGGGCGTATTCACTACTGCTGTGAAGGTGAATTGGAAGATGATGGAACGGTGTGTACCTGGCGCCGTTTTCTTGATGCCGACGGCAATGCGCTGAACCTGCATCATATCGATCAACTGGTGCATGCGCTGATCCGCATTCATCCGGTGCTGCGCCTGCGGGATGCGCGTTTTATCCGCCGCTTGCGCTCCCGTTCGCTTAACGATCACCTTCCCGCCGACAACGAAGCCTTGGCACAGCAGTTGAATCAACTGACGCGTGAACTGGTGCATAACCCGCAAAAGTTGACCAACTCCGAACTGCGCCAAGGGCTGGCGGCGATGCAGCAACTGCTGGAGCACTATTTTGCCGAACTGGGCTCGCAAGTGGCAGGGCCACGCCACCATCGCCAGACGGAAGAGCAGCAGGCGTGGCGTTCGCTGGACAGCCTTAACCGTATGATCGCCGAACCCAACAGCCGCAGCATGCGCCTGATCCTGTTGGGCATGTTTTCCACCCTGTTGCAGGCCAAGGGCAACGTCAAGCTCGATCCTCATGCCCGGCCCTTGTTGCTGGTGGAAGACCCGGAAACGCGCCTGCACCCCATTATGCTGTCGGTTGCCTGGAGTCTGTTTAACCTGATGCCGTTGCAGCGGATCACGACTACCAATTCCAGCGCACTGGTTTCGCTGGTGCCGGTGGAACATATTTGCCGTCTGGTGCGTGAATCCGCCCGCGTGGCAACCTATCGCCTTGGGCCGCGTGGCTTGAGCGCTGAGGATGGACGACGCATTGCGTTCCATATTCGCTTCAACCGCCCCTCTTCACTGTTTGCCCGTTGCTGGCTGTTGGTGGAGGGAGAAACCGAAGTCTGGCTGCTGAACGAACTGGCGCGCCAATGCGGTTACCATTTTGAGGCGGAAGGAGTTCGGGTGATCGAGTTTGCTCAATGTGGTTTGAAGCCGCTGCTGAAGTTTGCCCGCCGGATGGGAATTGAATGGCATGCTCTGGTTGACGGGGACGAAGCCGGGAAAAAATATGCCAATGCCGTTCGCAGCCTGCTGGATAACCATGAGGACAATGAACGCGATCGCTTGACGGTGTTGCCAGCGCCGGACATGGAGCACTTTATGTACAAAGAGGGCTTCAGCTCGGTTTATCACCGGGTTGCGTCGGTGCCGCTCAAGGTGCAGATGCCGGTGCGGAAAGTGATCCTCAAGGCGGTGCATCACTCTTCCAAACCCGATTTGGCGATTGAGGTTGCGGAGCAGGCGGGAACATGGGGCATCGATTCTGTGCCGCCGCTGCTGAAAAAAATGTTCTCGCGGGTGATTTGGCTGGCGCGCGGCCGGGCTGACTAGTGTTAAGAACTACGGTGCTAAACGTGATAATTTATCTGCGTTACCACTTTTGGTAGCCAAAGACTCTGATAGGAATAGACATTGACGTGGTTAAAAGGACGTAAAAAACGCTGGGTGCTCATCCTGGTTGTTCTGGCGGTGATTGCTGCGCTGGCCTATTGGCGCTCCAGCCATTCTGTGGCGGTGGATTTTAAAACGGTCAAGGTTGCCCAGCGCGATCTGCAACAGAACGTATTGGCGACCGGTCAGTTGGATGCGGTACGTAAGGTTGACGTCGGCGCTCAGGTCAGCGGCCAACTGGAGAGCCTAAAGGTCGAGATTGGCGACAAAGTGAAAAAGGGCCAACTGCTGGCCATTATCGATCCCCAGCAGGCGCAAAACAGCATTCGCGAAGGCGAGGCTACTTTGCAGCAACTGCATGCCCAATTGCAGCAGGCGCAGGCGGAACAACAGTTGGCCTCGGTGACCTTGCAGCGTAATCGTCAACTGGCCAAGGTGCAGGCGGTATCAAGCCAGGATCTGGATAAATATGCGACCGAACTGGCGGTGAAAAAAGCGCAGGTTGATACCATCAAAGCGCAGATCATGAAAAATCAGGCCAGCCTGGATACGGCAAAAATCAACCTGGCCTATACCCGCATTGAAGCGCCGATGGATGGCGACGTGGTGCAGATCACCACCTTGCAAGGCCAAACGGTGATTGCCGCGCAACAGGCACCTAACATTCTGACGCTGGCCGATCTGAGCACCATGCTGGTGAAAGCCCAGGTGTCTGAAGCCGATGTAATTAACCTGAAGCCGGGCCTAAAAGCCTGGTTTACCGTGCTGGGCGATCCGCACAAACGCTTCGACGGCGTGCTGAAAGATATTCAGCCGACGCCGGAAAAGGTCAACAACGCCATTTTCTACTATGCGCGCTTTGAAGTGCCGAACCCGGACGGGTTATTGCGCCTGCAAATGACGGCCCAGGTGCATATTCAGCTTTCTGGCGTCAGCGATGCGCTGGTGATCCCACTGGTCGCATTGGGCGATCAGATTGCCGACAATCGTTATCACGTTGCGTTACTGAAACAGGGAAAAGAAGAACAGCGTGAAGTCACCATTGGCATACGCAATAACGTTGATGTGCAGATCCTCAGCGGGTTGGAAGTGGGTGACGAAGTGATTATCAGCCGTGGCGGCGTGGGTGCCCACTGATGGCGGCGTTGTTGGAACTGAGCGGTATCCGGCGTAGCTATCTCTCTGGCGATCAGCCGGTGGATGTGCTGAAGAACATCAGCCTGAGCATTGAGGCGGGTGAAATGGTGGCGATTATGGGGGCTTCCGGCTCCGGTAAGTCGACGCTGATGAACCTTCTCGGCTGCCTGGATCAGCCCAGCGCCGGTACCTATCGGGTGGCCGGGCGGGATGTCGCCACTCTTAACGGTGATGCGCTGGCGCAACTGCGGCGTGAGCACTTTGGTTTTATCTTCCAGCGTTATCATCTGTTACCCCATCTGAGCGCAGCGCATAACGTCGAAGTGCCTGCGGTTTATGCCGGTTTAGGCAAAGCCGCCCGGCGGGAAAGGGCCGCCGCGTTGCTGCAACGCCTGGGACTGGGCGATCGCATCGCTTATCGGCCAAACCAACTTTCCGGCGGCCAGCAGCAGCGCGTCAGTATTGCGCGGGCGTTGATGAACGGCGGGCAGGTGATCCTGGCGGACGAACCGACAGGCGCACTCGACAGCCACTCCGGCGAAGAGGTCATGACTATCCTCAAGCAACTGCGCGAGCAGGGGCACACGGTGATTATTGTGACGCACGATCCGGCGGTGGCGAGTCAGGCCGAACGGATTATTGAAATCCGCGATGGGGAAATCATTGCCGACTCTGGCTCGGCCATACGCGGCAATGTACAGGCCAAAACCTTGGAATTGGCAACTCCAGCGCCTTCCTGGCAGCAGATGTTTGGCCGTTTCCGTGAAGCGCTGGTGATGGCGTGGCGGGCGATGGCGGCCAACAAAATGCGTACCGCGCTCACCATGCTGGGGATCATCATCGGCATTGCCTCCGTGGTCTCGATCCTGGTGATCGGTGATGCAGCTAAACAAATGGTGCTGGCGGATATCAAATCGATCGGTACCAATACCGTGGATATCTATCCGGGCAAAGACTTTGGTGATGACGATCCTGCATACCGCCAGGCCTTGAAATATGACGATCTGGGCGCGTTGCGTGAACAACCCTACGTCAGCGCGCTATCACCCAGGATCGGCAGCAGTATGCGGCTGCGTTTTGGCAATATTGATGTGGCGGCCAGCGTCACCGGGGTCAGCGAGCAGTTTTTCCGCGTTTATGGCATGGAGTTCACTCAGGGCACCGGTATTGATCCTATGCAGGTGCAATCGCAGGCGCAGATCGTGGTGATCGACGCCAATACCCAGCGCCGCCTGTTCCCTTACCAGAAGAACGTGGTGGGGGAAGTGATCCTGGTCGGTAATATGCCCGCAACGGTGGTAGGGGTGGCAAAAGAGAAACAGTCGATGTTTGGCAGCAGCCAGGCGCTGAGCGTGTGGGTGCCTTACACCACCATGGCGAATCGATTGGTGGGAAAAGACAGTTTTGATGCCATCACGGTGCGTATTCATGAGGGTTACAACAGCCAGGAGGCAGAACAACAACTGACGCGCCTGCTGACGTTGCTCCACGGTAAGAAGGATTTTTTCACCTATAATATGGACAGCCTGGTACAAACTGCTGAAAAAACCACCCGTACGTTGCAGTTATTCTTGACGCTGGTGGCGGTGATTTCGCTGGTGGTTGGCGGCATCGGGGTGATGAATATCATGCTGGTCTCGGTCACGGAAAGGACCCGTGAAATCGGCATTCGTATGGCCGTGGGCGCGCGATCCGGTGATGTATTGCAACAGTTTCTGATCGAAGCGGTGCTGGTTTGCCTGGTGGGCGGCGCGCTGGGGATTACCTTGTCATTCGCCATCGGCCTGCTGGTACAAGTGGTGTTGCCGGGCTGGCAGATCAGTTTCCCACCCGCTGCGTTGCTAAGTGCGTTTCTGTGTTCTACGGGGATCGGTGTGGTATTTGGTTATTTACCGGCGCGCAGTGCGGCCAGGCTGAACCCGATTGATGCATTGGCGCGTGAGTAGCCTGAGTAGTAGACTAATAAAAAATGCCAGTCATAGGTTGGCTGGCATTTTATGTGGCAGTGCAGAAGAGCTTTGAAGGGCGTCTAGGCCAGTGCCTCGCTTTCCAGCGGCATAATAAGGCTCGCATGATTCCCTTTCGGCCCTTGATGAACGTCAAATCTGACCTGCTGGCCAGCTTTTAGCGTTCGGTAGCCATCCATCTTGATTGTTGAATAATGAGCGAAAATATCTTCGCCGCCGCCTTCAGGGCAAATAAAACCAAAGCCTTTGGCGTTATTGAACCATTTAACAGTACCCGTCTCCATGCTTCTACATCCCTCGCAACGCAATATTTTAGGTGAGATGAATAACTGATTCTGGTGAGTGTAGGGTGGTCAAAAGACCAGCAGCTCACGAAATTACACTCTAGAGCAAATGATCATCACGTCAAGGGATCGGCTTTTGACAGCACCGGGCAGTTCACCAAAGTTTGAAGCAGTTAACGCTATTGACATTGTTTGGTAACAAATTGTGCAGGAAATCGGGTCTGTTTTATCTGGTTTAAGCTGCGGCGCGCTGGCCATGAAGATGGTAAAATAGTAGTGATATTCCCTTTGAATAACCCGAACGTGCCCCCATATCTGGGGTCATGGTTAGAGAAGATGAACCGCGATGGGCAAGAGTAATGATTGGCTAAATTTTGAACACTTGGCTGAAGAAAAACAAATCGATGCGGTAAAACCGCCATCTATGTATAAAGTTATACTTAACAACGATGATTACACACCGATGGAATTTGTGATTGACGTGCTGCAAAAGTTCTTTTCTTATGATATTGAACGTGCAACACAACTGATGCTTACGGTTCACTATCGAGGTAAGGCGATCTGCGGTGTGTTCACCGCCGAGGTGGCGGAAACCAAGGTCGTTCATGTGAACCGTTACGCGAGGGAGAATGAGCATCCGTTGCTTTGTACGTTGGAAAAGGCCTGAATGGAGTCCGATTCAATAGGCGCTATCAGCGTAGCCAGTTTGGGCGTAGGCAGCGCATCGTAGCCCGGAGCGTACATGCAGTACGTTACGTAAGGAGGCGAACACTGCCCTGGCGCAAAGTGGCAAGTAAAATAGTCTGGTGAACAGACTAAAGGTAATCTATTTGGGAGGTGCCTATGCTCAATCAAGAACTGGAACTCAGTCTAAACATGGCTTTCGCCAGAGCGCGTGAGCACAGACACGAGTTTATGACCGTGGAGCACCTGTTGCTGGCACTGCTCAGCAACCCTGCCGCGCGAGAAGCGCTGGAGGCATGTACGGTGGATCTGGCGGCATTACGTCAGGAACTGGAAGCCTTTATCGAACAAACAACGCCTACGTTGCCCGTCAGCGAAGAAGAGCGCGACACTCAACCGACGCTCAGCTTCCAACGCGTGCTGCAACGTGCGGTATTCCACGTGCAATCTTCTGGTCGTAGCGAAGTCAGCGGCGCCAACGTGCTGGTGGCGATCTTCAGCGAGCAGGAGTCGCAGGCGGCTTACCTGCTGCGCAAACACGACGTCAGCCGTTTGGACGTGGTGAACTTCATTTCACATGGTACGCGTAAAGATGAGCCGGGCCAGGCCCCGAATGCGGAAAACCCGGTAAACGAAGAGCAGTCCGGAGGGGAAGACCGTATGGAAAACTTCACCACCAACCTGAATCAACTGGCCCGTGTGGGCGGCATCGATCCATTGATTGGCCGTGACCGTGAGCTAGAGCGTGCTATTCAAGTGCTGTGCCGCCGCCGTAAAAATAACCCGCTGCTGGTGGGTGAGTCCGGCGTCGGTAAAACCGCGATTGCCGAAGGGCTGGCTTGGCGTATCGTGCAGGGAGATGTGCCAGAAGTGATGGCAGACTGCACGCTGTACTCGCTGGATATCGGTTCGCTGCTGGCAGGGACCAAATACCGTGGTGACTTTGAGAAACGCTTCAAAGCGCTGCTGAAACAGCTGGAGCAGGATCAGAACAGTATCCTGTTTATCGACGAGATTCATACCATCATCGGTGCCGGTGCGGCTTCCGGTGGGCAGGTGGATGCCGCTAACCTGATTAAACCGCTGCTGTCGAGCGGCAAAATCCGGGTGATCGGTTCTACCACCTATCAGGAATTCAGCAATATTTTCGAAAAAGACCGTGCTCTGGCACGTCGCTTCCAGAAAATAGACATCACCGAGCCGACGCCGGAAGAGACTATTCAGATCATCAACGGTCTGAAAACCAAGTACGAAGCGCACCATGACGTGCGTTATACCGCCAAGGCGATCCGCGCTGCGGTTGAGCTTTCGGTGAAATATATCAACGACCGTCATCTGCCGGATAAAGCGATTGACGTGATCGACGAAGCGGGCGCGCGCAGCCGGTTAATGCCGATCAGCAAACGCAAGAAAACCGTTAACGTGGCGGATATTGAATCTGTGGTGGCGCGTATTGCGCGCATCCCGGAAAAAACCGTTTCTGCCAGCGATCGTGACGTGCTGAAGAGCCTGAGCGATCGTCTGAAAATGCTGGTGTTTGGCCAGGATCCGGCGATTGAAGCCTTGACCGAGGCGATCAAGATGAGCCGCGCTGGCTTGGGCCAGGATCGCAAACCGGTAGGTTCCTTCCTGTTTGCCGGGCCGACCGGCGTCGGGAAAACGGAAGTCACGGTGCAACTGGCGAAAGCGCTGGATATTGAGCTGCTGCGGTTTGATATGTCCGAGTATATGGAACGTCATACCGTTAGCCGCCTGATTGGCGCACCTCCAGGCTACGTGGGTTACGATCAGGGCGGTCTGCTGACCGATGCGGTAATCAAGCATCCGCATGCGGTGGTGCTGCTAGATGAGATCGAGAAGGCGCATCCGGACGTGTTCAACCTGTTGTTGCAGGTCATGGACAACGGTACCCTGACCGATAACAACGGCCGCAAGGCAGATTTCCGTAACGTTATCCTGGTGATGACCACCAACGCCGGTGTGCGTGAAACAGAGCGCAAATCGATTGGCCTGATCGAGCAGGACAACAGCATTGATGCGATGGAAGAGATCAAGAAAGTGTTCACGCCGGAATTCCGTAACCGTCTGGACAACGTTATCTGGTTCAACCATCTGTCTCCTGCGGTGATCCAGCAGGTCGTCGACAAGTTTATTGTCGAACTGCAGGCGCAACTGGATGCAAAAGGCGTGTCGCTGGAAGTGAGTGACGAAGCGCGTGATTGGCTGTCAGTGAAAGGCTATGACCGTGCGATGGGGGCTCGCCCAATGGCGCGTGTGATGCAGGAAAGCCTGAAGAAACCGCTGGCTAATGAACTGTTGTTTGGTTCGTTGGTGGACGGGGGTTCGGTGAAAGTTGAGTTGGATAAGGACAAAAAACAGCTAACTTATCACTTCCTCAGCGCGGCGATGCGTAAAGCCGATGAAGGTGCGGTGCACTAAGCGGTAAGCAGACAAAGAAAAGCGATGCTTCGGCATCGCTTTTTTTATACGTGAATTTCACGTGGAACAGAAATGAGTGAGCCCTCTCAGTTTACTCGCGCCGGTACAACTCGGTGGTGAACGTTGCTGCGGGGGTAAACGGAAAGGGCTCCTGAGGGATCACATCCTCAATGTTGCCAAACGCTGGCAACGGGTGAGCCGATTAACGGCTACGGAAGACAATGCGGCCTTTGCTCAGGTCGTACGGGGTCAGCTCTACAGTGACTTTGTCACCCGTCAGGATGCGGATATAGTTTTTACGCATTTTACCGGAGATATGAGCGGTTACCACGTGCCCGTTTTCCAACTCAACGCGGAACATGGTGTTCGGCAGCGTATCAAGAACGGTGCCCTGCATTTCAATATTGTCTTCTTTGGCCATCGAATCCTCTAGGTGTAACTACCTTAGTTTTTAACCGGCAAGATAATGCCGAAAAACCCACATTATGTAAAGATGTGTCGGTGAACAATGCACCGTTTCCGCAAAATTAGTTAGTTGGGGAGGGTGGTTCAACCTGCTGTGGGGGTATAACTTGTGGTTGCCAGCATTCCGGCGCTAAAACCCTGCGTTGAAGGTTGCTCAGCAACTGCAAAAATTGGCGGCGGGAAATCTCTTTTGCTCCCAGCGAGGCAGTGTGAGCGTTAAGCACCTGACAGTCAACCAATTCTCCGCCATAAGCGGCAAAATGACGGCAAAACGCCATCAGGGCACATTTTGACGCATTGGTTGTACGGCTGAACATCGACTCTCCGCAAAACAGCGCCCCTTGCGCGACACCATACAGGCCACCAACCAGTTCATCCCCTTGCCATACCTCAACGGAATGGGCTTTACCCTGCCGATGCAGTTGCCAATAGGCCTGCTGTATTTCTGGGCCGATCCAGGTCCCTTCGTCCGGGCGATAGGCACAGGCGGCAATCACCGCAGCGAAATCGTGATTAAGGGTGATATGGAACGGATTGCTGCGTAGGAAGCGCTTAAGGCTGCGGCTGGCATGGTATTCTGCCGGGAACAGCACGGCACGGGGATCGGGTGACCACCATAAAATCGCTTCCCCCGGTGAGTACCAGGGGAAAATACCGCGTTCATAGGCGGCCAGCAGGCGCGAAGGTGTCAGATCGCCGCCAATCGCCAACAGGCCGTTAGGATCGCGCAGGGCGCTCTCTGGTGAGGGAAACGCCAGTGACTGCGGTGACAGCTTAACAATACGCATAAATCCTCTTAGCGTTGCCTACAGGCCGTTTTACAGCGATACATTACTGATCCGCTGATGGAATTGGGCATAACGACCTTGCTGCTGCATTAGGGCAGCATGATGACCTTGCTCCACGATCTTGCCGCCATCCATTACACAGATACGATCGAAATGTTCCAGCCCATACAGACGATGGGTTACCAGAATCAACGTTTTGCCATGGCAGTGCTGGCGCAACAGAGCCAAAATCTGCTGCTCGGTTTCGGCATCCAGCCCTTCGGTAGGTTCATCGAGCAGCAGCAGCGGAGCTTGATGCAGCAGCGCACGGGCGATCCCCAGGCGGCGCTGTTCGCCACCGGAAAGCTGACGGCCGCCTTCACCCAACCAGGCATTCAGCCCTTCGTTTTCCAGCAGTTTGCCCAGCCCAACCTGTTGCAGGGCGTTGTTCAGTACCTCATCGCTCGCCTGCGGAGCGGCGATGCGCAGGTTTTCACGCAGCGTGCTGCTGAAGATATGCACTCGCTGGCTGACGACCGCAGTCATGGCGCGCAGCGTAGATTCATCATAGCTGTTCAAGGGTTGGCCATTGAGCTGAATCTCACCGCTGTCGGCATTCCAGGCGCGCGTCAGCAGTTGCAGCAGGGTGGATTTGCCACAGCCGGTTCGCCCCAGCAGCGCAATGTGTTCACCGGCGGCAAGATTCAATGTGACGCTATGCAACACCGGGAGCGGTTGCCCAGGATAGGTGAAAGAGACGTCATGCAGGTTCAGCGTTGCGCCCGGCTGTGCCGCTGGCCCACTCTCAGGGAAAATAACCTCCGGTTGCTGATCGATAATCTGTTTGACGCGCGTTGCGGAGGCAATGACCTGACCTAGATGCTGGAAAGCACCGGCAACCGGCATCATGGCCTCAAAGGAAGCCAGTGCGGCAAAGGCAAACAATGCAATCAGCGCCCCTGGCTGAGTATCACCGCCGATACCGGCTGCCGCCAGCCACAGCATCAGCGTGACGGTGAGGCCGCTGGCAAGAATCGTTAACGCCTGAGCGATCCCGCCCAGCGAAGCTTGTTGCCATTGACGCTGCTGCCAGCGCTGTTCGGTGGCATTCAGTTTGGTACGGAAACCCTCTAGCGCGCCGAAAATCACCAGTTCTGCCTGCCCTTGCAGCCAAGATGCCAACTCGGTGCGGTATTGGCTACGCAGTGCGGTTAATTCGCCCCCAATCGGCTTACCCGCGTGATAGAACACAGGAGGCAGCAACAGCAGCAACAGCAGTAAAATGCCACCCAAGGTGAAGGCTAACGGGCCATCCAGCCAGCTAAGGCCGAAAGTCACCACCATAATCACCACAGCGGCGCTGACCAAAGGTGAAATCACCCGCAGATACAGGTGATCGAGCGTATCGACATCGGCCACCAATCGGTTCAGCAATTCAGCCTGGCGGAAGCGGGCAATACCACCGGGCGACAGCGGCAAGATCTTCTTGAAGGTAAACACTCGCAGATGCGACAGCACGCGAAACGTTGCATCATGGCTGACCACGCGCTCTGCATAACGCCCTGCGGTGCGGAAGATCGCGGCTCCGCGTACGCCTGCCGCTGGCAACATGTAGTTGAAGGTCAATAAACCGGCCAACCCGGCCAGTGAAGAAGCCGCCAGGAACCAGCCGGAAAGCGCCAGCAAGCCGATACTGGCCAGCAGAGTGACGATCGCCAGAATAATTCCCAGGCAAATCAGAAAACTGTGTCTGCGGTACAGCGCCAGGAAAGGTAATAAAACACGCATGATTATAGCTCCCCGCTGCGGTGGGCAATCAGATTGGCAAACAGGCCGGGTTGGGTACTGAGCGTGGCATAATCGCCAAATTGTACGATCTTCCCGCTGTCCATCACCCAAATCTGGTCGTAATCTTCGATATCTTCCAACTGATGTGTCACCAGCAAGGTGGTTTGCTGATGTGAGGCGTTATTCAATGCTTGCATCACCCAGCGTTCACTGTGTGCATCCAGGCTGGCGGCCGGTTCATCCAGCAGCAGCAGGCGGCGTGGGCTGATCAGCGCGCGTGCGACGGCTACCCGCTGCGCTTGGCCGACGGAAAGGCGCGCTGCGCCATCGCCCAGATCGGTTTCCAGCCCGTTTGGCAGATGCGGCAGGAATTCGCTGACGTAAGCCTGCTCAATCGCCTGCTGCAGTTGCTCTTCGCTGGCTTCGGGCGCGCCAAGCAGAATATTTTCTCTTAGCGTTGGTGCTGGCAGGTGCGGGTTTTGCCCCACCCAGCCGAGCTGTTGGCGCCAGCTTGCCGCCGCCAGTTCACGCAGTTCTGTACCGTTAACCTGCAACGAACCCCGGTACGGCAAGAAGCCGAGCAATAGATTCAGCAGTGAGCTTTTCCCAGCGCCGCTTAGCCCGACCAGCGCAATACGTTGGTTGGCCGGGAGCGTAAAGTTGAGTGGCCCGGCCAGCAATACGCCGTTAGGGGAGAGAATCTCCAGATCTTGTGCCTGCAACGTTAGCGCTGCTGCGGTATCGATGGTTTGAGTACCATTCCCCACCTGCTCACCTTCTGCGGCCAAGAAGGTTTCCAGCGCTTCGGCTGCGCCAACGGCCTGCGCCTTGGCATGGTAGAAAGCACCGAGATCGCGCAGCGGCTGGAAGAATTCCGGCGCAAGGATCAGCACCAGGAAACCGGCAAACAGCGTAACGCCGGTGCCGTAGCTGCCGAAATTTAGCTCGCCGAGATAGGAGAAACCAAAATAGACCGCTACCACGGCGATGGAAATAGAAGCAAAAAACTCCAGCACCGCAGAGGAGAGGAAGGCCATACGCAGCACTTCCATGGTGCGTTGGCGGAAATCCTCCGAGGACTTGGCAATCTGTTCTGTTTCTGCCCGCCCACGGTTAAATAACCGCAGCGTATCTAACCCGCGTAGCCGATCGAGGAAATTGCCACTCAGGCGTGCCAGCGCCACAAAATTCCGGCGGTTGGCATCTGCGGCGCCCATACCGACCAGCGCCATAAAGAGCGGGATCAGCGGAGCGGTGGCCAGCAGGATAAATCCGGCGGCCCAGTTAATCGGGAAGACGGTGATCAGGATCAGCAGCGGGATAAAGACCGCCAGATACATCTGCGGCAGGTAACGCGCATAGTAATCCTGCATATCTTCGATCTGTTCGACAATGATGCTGGCCCAGCTACCGGCAGGTTTCCCCTGGATCCAGGCAGGACCAAGCTGTTGCAGTTTATTCAGTACCTGCGCCCGCATGCGTTGGCGGATCACTTGCCCGCAGATAAAGCCGACGCGCTCGCGCAGCCAGCTTAACAGCGCTCGCAGCGCAAAGGCGGCAATCAACCAGATAAACGAGGAGACAAGTTCAGCGCGGGGTTGATGTTCGATAATCAGGGCATGAAGCAGAGAGGCTAACAGCCAGGACTGGGCGACGATCAAAATGCCGCTGAGCAGGCCTAACAGCATGGAAAGACGCAGCCAACGCTGCGCCAATGCACTCTGGGTTTTGAGCCAACGGGTTAATTGGTACTGTCTGGTTTTTTTCATCAGGTAGTCTGCGTCGCCGATGCCTGCCGTAACAGGTCAGGTTAACGTACTGTTAAAAAAGTGTTTGCCTCGACCTGAAGCGAAACAAGTGAACGCTAATGTTACCTCGTCACCATGCAGACTGAAAATAAATATCCCTTTCGCATTGTAAGCGGCGGCCAGGTTTTTGGGCGTCCAAGGGGATTTGAAATACGCTTTAGATAAATAAGGCGGCTAAGAAACCGCCTTGGATTGAACAAAGGAAGGATTTACCGCACTTCAGCCTGGGCGATACCGTCGAGGTAACGCTCGGCATCCAGTGCCGCCATGCAACCGGTACCGGCAGAGGTAATTGCCTGACGATAGATATGGTCCATCACGTCGCCAGCTGCAAACACGCCAGGGATACTCGTCTGGGTCGCGTTGCCATGAATGCCGGACTGCACTTTGATGTAGCCATTCTCCAATGCAAGCTGGTCACTGAAGATAGCGGTGTTCGGGCTGTGACCGATTGCGATAAACACGCCGGCAACGGCCAACTCTTCGGTTTCATTTTCAGCTTTGGTGCTGCGGATACGCACACCGGTGACACCCATTTGATCGCCCAGCACTTCATCCAGAGTACGGTCAGTGTGTAGGACGATGTTGCCGTTCTTCACTTTATCCATCAAACGGTTGATCAGGATTTTTTCCGAGCGGAAGCTGTCGCGGCGATGAATCAGGTGCACTTCAGACGCAATGTTAGAGAGATACAGCGCTTCTTCTACAGCGGTGTTACCCCCACCCACTACCGCAACTTTCTGATTACGATAGAAGAAACCGTCACAGGTCGCACAGGCGGAAACCCCTTTGCCCTTGAAGGCTTCTTCCGTTGGCAGCCCTAAGTAGCGGGCAGAAGCACCGGTTGCGATGATCAGCGCATCGCAGGTGTATTCGCCGCTGTCGCCAAACAGGCGGAAAGGGCGGTTCTGCAAATCGGCACTGTTGATATGGTCAAAGACGATTTCAGTCTCGAATTTTTCAGCATGCTCGCGCATACGCTCCATTAACGCCGGGCCAGTCAGCCCTTCGGCGTCACCAGGCCAGTTTTCGACTTCGGTGGTGGTGGTCAACTGACCCCCTTGCTCCATACCGGTGATCAGCACCGGGTTCAGGTTTGCCCGCGCTGCATAAACAGCGGCGGTGTAGCCAGCCGGGCCTGAACCCAGAATCAGTAATTTGCTATGTTTAGCCGTGCCCATGAATAACCTCTTTTTCCACGATGGCGGACAGTGGTAGCGATTGTAGGGAAAATACGCCAGTAAAAAAAGCATCAGGGAATGTTGTTAACGATTTGTTTGATAGCAGGTGTCGATTAATGGCACCCCCAGAGCGCCAGACGTTGTAATTAAATTAATCCCAATGCAAGGATTATATCTGTTCATAAATGCGTGAAAAATGGTATCTTTATCGGTTTTATGTGGCTAACTTCCTGGCTTTTTAATGCGGAGATTCCTAACTGAAAATGAGGCGCTCCGTTTTCCTCACGGCACGTTCTTCTGATTTTACTTCTTTTACTTTGACAATCCGCTGCGCATTTGCGAAAACATCATAGGAAGAAGAAATTATCCCCGGACCAGCAGTAAACCGTTTGTATCTATGCCGATAAAGCAGCGTATTACATCGTTGCGGCAGGTGAGGGCGGATTTGGCTCTAGGGGAGTGAGTTCTCTTCTGCATGTGAGCATCATTTGAATTCGTTGTATGGGGTGGACAGACAGGCTGTACAACGGCGGAAGATGGTAGTGAAAAGGAGCAATACGGCGGTAAGTGTTACAGAAATATTCCCTGTCTCAGGGGAATGAGCCGCTTATCAAAGACATCGGGTCTTCGCTTGGAACAAGCCCTTGCACATTGACGTTGGCTAGGGTGTGGCAAGTGCAGGGAAGAACATAAGAGAGACAATAATAATGGCAGACAATAAAAAACGCCCGGGTAAAGATCTTGACCGTATCGACCGCAACATCCTGAATGAATTGCAAAAGGATGGGCGAATTTCGAACGTCGAGCTTTCGAAGCGCGTGGGGTTATCCCCAACGCCATGTTTAGAACGCGTGCGCCGTCTTGAGCGTCAGGGTTTTATCCATGGTTATACCGCATTGCTCAACCCACATTATCTGGACGCTTCCCTGCTGGTTTTCGTGGAAATCACGCTGAACCGCGGTGCGCCGGACGTGTTTGAACAATTCAACTCAGCCGTACAGAAACTTGAAGAAATTCAGGAGTGTCATCTGGTTTCCGGTGATTTCGACTATCTGTTGAAAACCCGTGTGCCCGATATGTCGGCTTACCGTAAATTGCTGGGCGAAACTCTGTTGCGTTTGCCGGGGGTTAATGACACCCGTACTTACGTGGTGATGGAAGAAGTGAAACAGAGTAACCGTCTGGTTATCAAAACACGGTAAGACGCAGGTGCAAAACCTGATTAAATTCGTTATACTCCTGTTTATCCATACAGTTTCGGCGCCGAGGAAGCCTCTCGGCGCTGTTACTATGCCAGCTAACAGGAACCTGGAGAGCCTTTCTTGAGCCAGGAATACACAGAAGATAAAGAAGTTACCCTGAAGAGGCTCAGCAGCGGGCAGCGTTTGCTTGAGGCTTTGTCGATCGTGGTAGCGATTTTTGCCGTTTACCTTATGGCTGCACTGGTCAGTTTCAATCCTTCTGACCCCAGTTGGTCGCAAACTGCATGGCACGAGCCGATCCATAATCTGGGCGGCGGTGTTGGCGCATGGTTGGCCGACACGCTGTTCTTCACCTTCGGAGTACTCGCCTACGCGATACCGCCGATCATGTTCATTCTATGCTGGGCTGGGTTCCGTCAGCGCGGCAATCATGATTATATTGACTATTTTGCGCTGTCGTTGCGCCTGATCGGTACCTTGGCGCTGGTGCTAACCTCCTGTGGTTTGGCAGCACTGAATGTCGACGATCTCTACTATTTCGCCTCTGGTGGTGTGATTGGCAGTTTGCTGAGCAATGCCATGCTGCCGTGGTTCAATGGCATTGGTGCCACCTTGGCGCTGTTGGGCATTTGGGCGGTGGGATTAACGCTGTTCACCGGCTGGTCCTGGTTGGTTATCGCTGAAAAAATCGGTGGGGTGGTACTGGGAACAGCCACTTTCATGACCAACCGTTCACGTCGTGACGATCGTTATTACGATGACGACGACAGATTGATTGATGAGTCAGAGCCAGATGCTAAGAGCACCGTCGTAGCCGCTGTGGCGGACGAAGATGACGTGCTGTTCTCTGCGCCTTCGGTCAGTGAAATGGCGCAACAAGATGAAGTAGATCCACTTTTGAGTGGTTTGCGCGCCATCGATGACGAACTTCCTGCTGATGAACCTGTGCAGGCGGTGGTTGATATGCCAGTAGCCACTCCGGCTCCGGTGACGGCTGCACCCGTAGCACCTGCTTCGATCAATCAGCATCCGTTGAGCCCAGTGCCAGAGCAGAGCACACCGCCGCTCTATTCGTTTGAGCTCCCGGAAGAAACACCCGCACCGAAAACGACGCGCATGATAGATCCTTATCAGGAGGACGATGAGCCGCGCTTGGGGGATTGGCAGTCATCTGTTGCGCCGCCGCGTGAGCAGTCGCCGTTTGATTTTTCTGCCGCACAGCGTGATCACGTTGGTTTCAGTGGTTCAACCGGGTTTAGCGATAGCGCCGATGCGCCTTCCTTTGGTGCAGTAAAACCACCATCCGCTACGGCAACCAGCGTAGCCAGTGTGGTTAACCATACCTTTATGCCAGCATTTACCGCCACCAGCGACGGTAATTCTCAGATTAAGCAAGGCATTGGCCCTGAATTGCCGCGTCCGAATCCGGTGCGTATCCCCACTCGGCGTGAACTGGCCTCCTATGGCATCAAACTGCCTTCGCAGCGCATGGCAGAGCAGGAGCAGCGTCATCGCAGCGAAGAACCTTTGCAGCAGTCTGCCAGCGATTTGCCGGAAGATGAGGCTTTGCAGGAAGCTGCACTGGGCCAGGCATTTGCCGAGCAGCAGAACCAGCGCTATGGCGAAGAATATCAGCATGATGATGAAAGCGCTTTGCAGGAAGCGGCTCTCGGTCAGGCTTTTGCGCAGCAACAGCAGGCACGCTATGGTGAAGAGAATACGCTGTCTGAACCCGCGCCAGTCTCGCGCCCTGTTGACACCAGCCAGGCCTTCAGTTTCTCACCGATGGCAGATCTGGTTGATGATGGTCCAAAAGAGCCGTTATTCACCCTGTCGCCTCAGCTTGAAGAACGTATCGAGCTGCAAAGCGAAAGAGAAGATGATGTGCCCTTCGGTCAGTTTGAGCCAGAAGCGCCCGCTTATCAGGCACCACGGCCTCAAACGCCATCTGTACCTGCTTATCAGCCGCAACAGTCTTATCAACCCCCGGCGCAGCAGCAACCTGCCGCGCCCGCAATGGACAGCCTGATCCACCCGTTCCTGATGCGTAACGATCAGCCGCTGCAAAAGCCGACGACGCCATTGCCTACGCTGGATCTGCTGACTGAAGCCCCGAAAGAGGTGGAGCCGGTTGATTCGTTTGAGCTGGAGCAGAAAGCCCGTCTGGTGGAAGCCAGCTTGGCAGATTATCGGGTCAAGGCTGACGTTGTGGATATTCTGCCTGGCCCGGTGATTACACGTTTCGAACTGGACCTGGCTCCAGGCGTAAAAGCCGCACGTATTTCCAATCTGTCACGCGATTTGGCGCGTTCGCTGTCAACTTCGGCGGTGCGCGTGGTTGAGGTGATCCCAGGTAAACCTTACGTGGGTATCGAATTGCCAAACGCCAAGCGTCAGACGGTGTATCTGCGAGAAGTGCTGGATTGCCCGGCATTCCGTGATAATCCGTCGCCGTTGGCAATCGTGTTGGGTAAAGATATTTCCGGTCAGCCGGTGGTGGCCGATCTGGGCAAAATGCCGCACTTGCTGGTGGCCGGGACCACCGGTTCCGGTAAGTCGGTCGGGGTCAACGCCATGATCCTGAGTATTTTGTATAAAGCCACGCCAAAAGAAGTGCGCTTTATCATGATCGACCCGAAAATGCTGGAGCTGTCGGTCTATGAAGGTATTCCGCATCTGCTGACCGATGTGGTCACCGACATGAAAGATGCGGCCAACGCGTTGCGCTGGTGTGTCGCCGAGATGGAGCGTCGCTATAAGCTGATGTCTGCGCTGGGCGTGCGCAATTTGGCGGGTTATAACGAGCGCGTCGATCAGGCCGAAGCCATGGGTAGGCCGATTCCAGATCCGTTCTGGAAACCGACAGACAGCATGGGCACCGTGATGCCGATGTTGGAAAAAGAGCCCTACATCGTGGTGATGGTGGATGAGTTTGCTGACCTGATTATGACGGTCGGTAAAAAAGTGGAAGAGCTGATCGCCCGCCTGGCGCAGAAAGCGCGTGCTGCGGGTATCCACCTGGTATTGGCAACGCAGCGTCCGTCGGTGGATGTCATTACCGGGTTGATTAAAGCGAACATTCCAACGCGTATTGCGTTCACCGTTTCCAGTAAGATCGACTCCCGTACCATTCTCGATCAGAGTGGTGCTGAATCCTTGCTGGGGATGGGCGATATGCTGTACTTGGCACCTAACTCCTCCATTCCGGTACGTGTGCACGGCGCTTTTGTACGCGATCAGGAAGTGCATGCGGTAGTGAAAGATTGGAAAGCCCGTGAACGGCCGCAGTACAAAGAGGGTATCCTCAGCGGTGGTGACGAAGGCGAAGGTGGTGCGGGTGGCGGCTTGGACGGTGATGAAGAGCTGGATCCGCTGTTCGATCAGGCCGTGGAGTTTGTGGTGGACAAGCGCCGCGCTTCCATTTCCGGCGTACAACGTCAGTTCCGCATCGGTTATAACCGTGCTGCGCGTATCATCGAACAGATGGAAGCGCAGGGGATCGTCAGCGAGCAGGGGCATAACGGCAACCGCGAAGTATTGGCTCCGCCGCGTCATGATTGATAGCTGATATCTACCCGTTGTAGAAATCATAAAGGGCCGCTTTAGCGGCCCTTGTGCAAAGAAGCGTAAACCCGTGAATTTCTCGGGGTATTGTTCTGGTAGCCCGTTCAGGGCTTCAGGTACAGTGGTGAACGTTAAAGGTTATTTGACCCGTGTGGCACTGCCCTGCGGTAAATGAATTTCATAAGGTATCTGGAATAATGAAAAAACTGTTAGTTGCCTGTTGCCTGCTTTCAGGCTTTGCGTCCACGTCAGTGCTGGCGGATGCCTCTCAGGATCTGCAAAATCGCCTGGCGAAAGTGAACAGTTTCCACGCCAGTTTCTCCCAATCGGTGACCAGCAGTGACGGTGCTGCGGTGCAGCAAGGGGAAGGTGAGCTGTGGGTAAAACGCCCGAACCTGTTTAACTGGCATATGACTTCTCCGGATGAGAGTGTGCTGGTTTCTGACGGCGAAACCCTGTGGTTCTATAACCCGTTTGTTGAGCAGGTTACCGCTACCTGGCTGAATAATGCCACTGGCAACACGCCGTTTATGCTGATTACCCGTAATAATGCCAACGATTGGAAACAGTACCACGTTAAGCAAAAAGGCGATGATTTTGAGCTGACGCCAAAAGCCAGCAGTGGCAACCTAAAGCAGTTTGCGATCACAGTCACCAACAGCGGTACGATCAAGAGTTTTACCGCAGTTGAACAAGACGGCCAACGCAGTGATTACCAGCTAAAAAGCCAGCAGAATAGCAGCGTTGATGCCGCCAAATTCAAATTTACCCCGCCGAAGGGGGTAACGCTGGATGACCAGCGCAAGTAGAGGTCTGCGTGAGTAATCTGTCACTCGATTTTTCCCACAATGAATTCCAACCCTTGGCCGCGCGTATGCGGCCAACAACGCTTGCGCAGTACATCGGCCAGCAGCACTTGCTGGCACCGGGTAAGCCTTTGCCTCGGGCGATTGAAGCCGGGCAACTGCACTCGATGATCCTGTGGGGCCCACCGGGAACCGGGAAAACCACGCTGGCAGAACTTATTGGCCGTTACGGCCAGGCGGACGTTGAGCGGATCTCTGCGGTCACTTCCGGTATCAAGGAAATCCGCGAAGCGATCGAACGCGCGCGGCAAAATCGTGATGCTGGCCGCCGTACCATTCTGTTTGTCGATGAAGTGCACCGGTTCAATAAAAGCCAGCAGGATGCCTTCTTGCCGCATATTGAAGACGGGACCATCACTTTTATCGGTGCCACCACGGAAAACCCCTCTTTTGAGCTGAATTCGGCATTGTTGTCTCGTGCTCGCGTCTACCTGTTGAAAGCGCTGACCGCTGAGGATATCTGCCAGGTGCTGGATCAGGCCATGAAAGATAACGGCCGTGGTTTTGGCGGCCAGAACGTGGTGCTGCCGGAAGACACCAAGCGCATGCTATCGGAGTTGGTGGGCGGTGACGCTCGCCGTGCGCTGAACAGCCTGGAAATGATGGCTGATATGGCCGAAATAGATGCTCAGGGAATGCGGGTATTAACGCCGGAATTGCTGAAAGAGGTTTCTGGTGAACGCAGCGCACGCTTCGACAATAAAGGCGATCGCTATTACGACCTGATCTCTGCGTTGCATAAATCGGTGCGTGGTTCAGCGCCGGATGCAGCGCTGTACTGGTATGCACGTATTATCACCGCCGGGGGCGATCCGCTGTATGTGGCGCGCCGCCTGTTGGCTATTGCTTCCGAAGATGTCGGCAATGCCGATCCTCGCGGCATGCAGGTAGCAATTGCCGCTTGGGACTGTTTCACTCGCGTCGGGCCTGCGGAAGGGGAACGTGCGATCGCCCAAGCGATCGTCTACCTAGCCTGTGCGCCGAAAAGCAATGCGGTTTACACCGCGTTCAAAGCCGCAGTTCGTGATGCCAAAGAGATGGCGGATTACGACGTGCCGGAGCATTTACGTAATGCACCGACCAAGCTGATGAAGGAAATGGGGCTGGGGGCGGAATACCGCTATGCCCATGATGAACCCAATGCCTATGCGGCTGGTGAGAGCTATTTCCCACCGGAAATGGCGGCTACCCGCTACTATCATCCGAGCTCGCGCGGGCTGGAAGGCAAAATCGGTGAAAAGTTGGCATGGCTCGCTGAGCAGGATCAAAATAGCCAGACAAAACGCTACCGCTAGCGTTGCCGTTGCGGTAAGGTTAACGGGTATCACTCTTCTTTTTATGTGGCTTTAACGTTGCCGCATAAAACAACAATTTCTCTTTCAATAACAACAAGCACAGGATTAGCATGCTCGATCCCAATTTGCTGCGTAATGAGCTAGACGCAGTCGCCGTAAAACTGGCTCGCAGAGGCTTTAAACTCGATTTGGACCTGCTGCGTTCGCAAGAAGAACGCCGTAAAGTTCTGCAGGTAGAAACTGAAACACTGCAGGCAGAGCGTAACTCCCGATCGAAATCCATCGGCGCAGCCAAAGCGCGCGGTGAAGATATCGAGCCACTGCGTCGCGAAGTGAACGAACTGGGTGAAAAGCTGGATGCCGCCAAAGCCGAGCTGGATAAGCTGCAGAACGAGATCCGTGATTACGCCCTGATCTTGCCAAACCTGCCGGACGATGCCGTGCCTAACGGTAAAGACGACAGCGAAAATCTGGAAGTTTTCCGCTGGGGCGAACCGCGTCAATATGATTTCACCGTGCGCGATCATGTTGAACTAGGTGAAATGGCCGGTGGTTTAGATTTTGCCGCTGCGGTAAAACTGACCGGTGCGCGCTTTGTGGTGATGAAAGGGCAAATGGCCCGCATGCACCGTGCGTTGTCGCAGTTTATGCTGGATCTGCATACCGAAAAGCACGGTTATCTGGAAACCTACGTACCCTATCTGGTAAACCACGCGACTCTGTACGGTACCGGTCAATTGCCTAAGTTTGGTGAAGACCTGTTCCACACCAAGCCGCTGGAAGAAGAGTCAGAAAGCAGCAACTATGCGCTGATCCCAACGGCGGAAGTGCCGGTGACCAACCTGGTGCGTGACGAGATCCTCGACGAAGACGATCTGCCGCTGAAGATGACGGCGCATACGCCGTGCTTCCGTTCCGAAGCAGGTTCCTACGGCCGCGACACGCGCGGTCTGATCCGTATGCATCAGTTCGATAAAGTCGAAATGGTGCAGATTGTTCGCCCGGAAGACTCCATGGCGGCGTTGGAAGAACTGACTGGCCATGCTGAAAAAGTGTTGCAGTTGCTGAATCTGCCATACCGCAAAGTGCTGCTGTGTACCGGTGATATGGGCTTCGGTGCATGCAAGACTTACGATCTGGAAGTGTGGCTGCCCGCGCAGAATACCTATCGTGAAATTTCTTCCTGCTCCAACATGTGGGATTTCCAGGCGCGCCGCATGCAGGCTCGTTGCCGCAGCAAAACCGAGAAGAAACCGCGCTTGGTGCATACGCTGAACGGTTCTGGTTTAGCCGTAGGCCGTACCTTGGTCGCCGTGCTGGAAAACTATCAGCAGGCCGATGGCCGCATTCAGGTGCCTGAAGTATTACGCCCTTACATGGGTGGCCTGGAATATATCGGCTAACAAACGGTTCTGAGCCCGATCGAAAAGCGCCTTTGGGCGCTTTTTTTGCTTGAGCATCCAAAAAATCCTTCCTCGATAGTGCCCCTCCAAATTCAGTCCAATAGAGTTTGAAATAAAAATCATTATCACTAAGGCCATTTATATCAACGAATTATTGATTGTGAACAAAGTGAAACTACCTCTTTAGGAGGATAGTTTCGCTGTTCGCAGGCCACTATAAAAACGCTTTCGCCTGCGTGTTTGAAGCCGATCTGCTTTCAGAATTCCGTAACCCTTTGATTGCAGATTTTCTTGTTGCCATACCAATGGCTAACTGAAGCAACCCAGAGCGAAACAAATATGAGCGAATCCGAAAAAAAACCATTGCCCGGCCTACGGTGCTCGCGGCGAGAACTGGTTAAGAACAGCGCTATCGGTGGGCTTGCACTCGCCGTTGGCGGGGTCTCCCTGCCGTTCAGCCGCCAAGCGGGTGCTGAAACCTCTTCAACGACCCCTGCCACCACGCCACCCGATGAGAAAGTAGTGTGGAGCGCCTGTACGGTAAACTGCGGCAGCCGTTGCCCGCTGCGTATGCACGTTGTCGATGGCGAAATCAAATATGTCGAAACCGACAACACCGGCAACGATGCATACGAAGAACTGCATCAGGTGCGCGCCTGCCTACGTGGGCGCTCGATGCGCCGCCGCGTGTACAACCCCGATCGTCTGAAATATCCGATGCTGCGGGTGGGCAAACGGGGTGAAGGCAAGTTCAAACGCATCAGTTGGGATGAAGCCTTCACGCTGATCGGCGATAACCTGCAACGCATCATCAAAGATTATGGCAACGAAGCCATCTACCTGAACTACGGTACCGGGACGCTGGGTGGCACCATGACCCGCTCCTGGCCGCCGGGCGCTACGCTGATTGCTCGCCTGATGAACTGCTGTGGCGGTTATCTGAACCACTATGGCGACTACAGCACGGCCCAGATTGCCATGGGCCTGAACTACACCTACGGTGGTTGGGCCGATGGCAACAGCCCGACCGATATCGAAAACAGCAAGCTGGTGGTTATGTTCGGTAACAACCCCGGTGAAACCCGTATGAGCGGTGGTGGCGTCACCTATCTGCTGGAGCAGGCGCGTGAGCGTTCGAATGCGCGCATGATTGTTATTGATCCGCGTTATACCGATACCGCCGCCGGGCGCGAAGATGACTGGATACCGATCCGCCCCGGCACCGATGCGGCACTGGTGGCCGGGTTGGCGCACGTGCTGATTACTGAAAATCTGGTCGATCAACCTTTCCTGGATAAATATTGCGTCGGTTATGACGAGAAAACCTTGCCTGCCGGTGCACCAGCTAACGGCCACTACAAGGCGTATATCCTGGGCCAGGGTGAAGACGGCGTGGCAAAAACGCCCGCCTGGGCCGAGCAGATTACCGGTATCCCGGCCGCTCGCATCATCCAGTTGGCGCGTGAAATCGGCAGTGTGAAACCGGCTTATATCTGCCAAGGGTGGGGGCCACAGCGCCAGTCCAACGGCGAACTGACTTCCCGCGCTATTGCCATGTTACCAATTCTGACCGGTAACGTAGGGATTAATGGCGGTAACAGCGGGGCGCGTGAAGGGTCTTACGGTTTGCCGTTCGTGCGGATGCCGACCTTGGAAAACCCGGTGAAAACCAGCATCTCGATGTTCCTGTGGACCGATGCCATCCTGCGCGGGCCGGAAATGACCGCCAAACGCGATGGGGTGCGCGGCAAGGATAAGCTGGATGTGCCGATCAAGTTTATCTGGAACTATGCCGGTAACTGCCTGGTTAATCAGCACTCGGAAATCAACCGGACGCACGATATTTTGCAGGACGACAAGAAGTGCGAAATGATCGTGGTGATCGACAACCATATGACGTCGTCAGCAAAATACGCTGACCTAGTACTGCCGGATTGCACCGCTTCCGAACAGCGGGATTTTTGCCTGGATGCCTCAAGCGGCAATATGGACTACGTTATTTTTGCCGATCAGGCCATCAAGCCGCGTTTTGAATGCAAGAATATTTACGACATGACCAGCGAGATCGCCCGCCGTATGGGGGTTGAGCAGGAGTTTACCGAAGGCCGCACTCAGGAAGAGTGGCTGCGCCATCTTTACCAGCAATCCCGCCAGAAAATCCCGGCGTTGCCTGACTATGAACAGTTCTTGCAGCAGGGGATCTTCAAACAGCGCGATCCCGATGGCCACCATGTGGCGTACAAAGCGTTCCGTGCCGATCCGCAGGCCAACCCGCTGACCACACCTTCCGGCAAGATCGAAATCTATTCCGCTGAGCTGGCGAAACTGGCGGCTACCTGGGAGCTGGCAAAAGACGACGTAATACATCCATTACCGATCTACGCGGCAGGTTTTGAAAGCCTCGACGATCCGTTGAGCAGCAAGTATCCGCTACAGATGACCGGTTTCCACTATAAAGCGCGCACTCACTCCACCTACGGCAATGTGGACGTGCTGAAAGCCGCTTGCCGCCAGGAAATGTGGATCAACCCGATTGATGCGAGCGTGCGCGGTATTGCTAACGATGACCTGATCCGCATTTACAACGATCGCGGCGAGGTGCGCATTAACGCCAAGGTAACGCCGCGTATGTTACCGGGCGTGGTCGCGCTGGGGGAAGGGGCCTGGTATTCGCCAGACGGCAGCCGTATCGATCATGCTGGCAGTATAAACGTACTGACCACCCAGCGTCCTTCGCCGCTTGCCAAAGGGAACCCTTCTCATACCAACCTGGTGCAGGTCGCCAAACTGTAAGGAGTAGCTGATGACTACGCAATATGGATTCTTTATCGATTCAAGTCGTTGCACCGGCTGCAAAACCTGCGAGCTGGCCTGTAAGGACTATAAAAACCTGACGCCGGACGTCAGCTTCCGCCGCATTTATGAATATGCCGGGGGGGACTGGCAGCAGGACGGCGATAGCTGGCACCAGAACGTGTTTGCCTATTATCTGTCGATCGCCTGTAACCACTGCGAAGATCCTGCCTGTACCAAGGTGTGTCCAAGCGGGGCGATGCATAAGCGCGAAGACGGTTTAGTGGTGGTCAATGAAGAGATTTGTATCGGTTGCCGCTACTGCCACATGGCCTGCCCGTATGGCGCACCGCAGTACAATGCGGCAAAAGGCCATATGACCAAGTGTGACGGTTGCTATGAGCGCGTTGCCGAAGGGAAAAAACCAGTGTGCGTGGAGTCTTGTCCGTTACGTGCGCTGGATTTTGGCCCAATCGACGAACTGCGCAAACAGCATGGCACTTTGGCTGAAGTGGCTCCGTTACCGGCAGCCCATTTCACCAAGCCTTGTATCGTGCTGAAACCGAACGCCAACAGCCGCCCAAGTGGTGACACTACTGGCCATCTGGCCAATCCGAAGGAGGTTTAAAATGGGTATGGGATGGCATGAATGGCCGCTGATGGTGTTCACCGTATTAGGGCAGTTCGTGGTGGGCGGCTTGATAGTCATGGGGCTAGCGTTGATCGCCGGGAATCTGACCGATCGTCAGAGCAAAGCGGTACATGGCACGATGTTTTTCCTATGGCTGCTGATGGGCATTGCGTTTGTTGCTTCGGTGCTGCACTTAGGAACGCCGTTGCGCGCTTTCAACTCGCTAAACCGCATTGGTGCTTCGGCGTTGAGCAACGAAATTGCCAGCGGTGCGCTGTTCTTTGCGGTAGGTGGCCTGTACTGGCTGTTGGCCGTGCTGAAAAAACTGCCGCAGTCGTTGGGGAAAATGTGGCTGGCAGTGACCATGATACTGGGCTTGCTGTTTGTCTATGCTATGACTCGCGTCTACCAGATCGATACGGTACCGACCTGGCATAACGGCTACACCACCCTTAACTTCTTCCTGTCGGTACTGATCGGTGGGCCGTTGCTGGGCGTGTTGCTGTTGCGCGCTGCCGGGCTGGAGGTTGCTGGGCGTTACCAATTGGTGATGCTGAGCGTGCTGGCGCTGTTGCTCAGCCTTTGTTCTGCGTTGTTGCAAGGCAGTGAACTGGCGACGATCAGCAGCTCGGTACAACAAGCTTCGGCACTGATCCCACAATACGGCCAACTGATGGTTTGGCGGTTGGTATTGCTGGTGTTGGGGCTGGGTTGCTGGATTTGTCCGCTGTTGCGCCGTGGCAATGCGGGTGTGATGGGGCTGACCTTGGGCTTTGTGTTAGTCTTTGCCGGTGAGTTGATTGGCCGTGGTGTGTTCTACGGCCTGCATATGACCGTTGGCATGGCAGTTGCCGGCTGACGTTTAACCTGGGCGCAGCGTGCTGCGCCTCTGGAGAAGCCCTAGTTATGATGCTTGAGAAAATCGCGTTAACCGGCCGAGTGCTGGGTATTTTGCTGTATGCACCACCGGAGAGCAAAGAGAGCCAGCCATTACTGGCGACATTGCAGGATCCACAGTGGGCTGTGGAATGGCCGTATGAAGGCTGCGAGGAGGCTGCTGCCTTGATCGCTGAGGGGATGGCAGAAGATCAGCCGGAGACGCTGGCAGACGCTTATCAACGCCTGTTTGTTGGCCCTTATGCGTTACCTGCGCCACCTTGGGGTTCCGTATATCTGGATAAAGAAAGCGTGCTGTTTGGTGACTCGACGCTGCGTTTACGCCAGTGGCTGCGGGCGAATGGCATCGAAGCACAGCGCGAGCATAATGAGCCGGAAGACCATATCGGGACGTTGCTGATGATGGCGGCCTGGCTGGCGGAAGAGCACCAGCAGGCCATGGTGAGTGGGCTGCTGGCACAGCATCTGCTGCCGTGGGCACCACGTTATCTGGAGCTGTTGCAGCAACACGCCGGGCATCCGTTCTACCAGGGGCTGGCACAGTTGGCGCAAGTCACGCTGGCCGCTTGGGCGGCAGATTGCCCAGCGCCAATAGCTACGCGGGATCTGTATTTCTGATGAAAAGTAATCAGCAACTGACACCGCAAGGCACTAGCCGGCGCAGGTTGCTGACGGGCTGGATGGATCGCAGTAAACGCCAGCCAGAACCTCTGACACTGCCTGCGGTGGCTCGTCCGCCGCAGGCAGTGCCCGAACCGTTATTCAGCGCGCTGTGCGATGGCTGTGGTGCCTGTGTGAACCATTGTCCGTATGGTTTATTACATGTCGATCAGGGTAAGGCCGCGTTGAACATCGATTTTACCGAATGCGATGCCTGCCGGAAATGTACCTCAGCCTGCCAAACGGGAGCGCTGCGCGAGCAAATGCCCTGCGATACCCTGTTGCGCCCGCAGATCAGCCTGAGCTGCCTGGGGCGGCAGGATAGCTGCCGGATGTGTACGATTAACTGCCCGCAGCAGGCGCTGGCTTTCGGCATTTCTGCCGCTGGCGATCGCCAATTGCAGTGCGACAGCGAGCGTTGCAACGGCTGTGGCTTATGCAAGCTATCCTGTTTCCACGGGCATATTTCGCTTTCCCCGCTCGGTGAGAAATCGTTACCCGAACAGGCGTAACCGCAGATTTCGCGCATGACCAAACATATTGTGCGGTTATCACTTAGCCACCGATTGACTTTTTTATCGCCAGTGGCATGATGCGCGCACTCTTAGCGCGTTCGGTTTCAAATTCACTATGTCCGCATATTCCCGCCCAGTGCTGTTATTGCTCTGCGGCCTGTTGTTGCTCACGGTTTCTATTGCCGTGTTGAATACCTTAGTCCCCCTTTGGTTAACTCATGCTCAATTGTCAACCTGGCAAGTGGGGATGGTCAGTTCTTCTTACTTTACCGGCAACCTGGTCGGCACGCTGATTGCGGGCAAACTGATCAAACGCATTGGTTTTACCCGCAGTTACCATTTTTCCTGCCTGGTGTTTGCCGTAGCGACTGCCGGTATGGCGCTGTCTCTCGACTTCTGGAGCTGGATGGGCTGGCGTTTTTTTGCCGGGGTAGGGTGCGCGTTGATCTGGGTGATCGTCGAAAGTGCCCTGTTGCGCAGCGGTAATCTGAGCAACCGTGGCCAACTGCTGGCAGCCTATATGATGGTTTATTATCTGGGGACGGTGGCCGGGCAATTGTTGCTGGGCATGGTGTCTACCGAACTGCTGAATGTAGTGCCTTGGGTGACGGCGATTGTCATCGCGGCCATGTTACCGATGCTGTTTGCCCGCGTGAACAACCAGGATGACGAACCGCAGCAGATTGCCGTTTGGCCAATGTTCAAGCGCCGCAGCGCGCGGCTGGGGATCAATGGCTGTATTATCTCTGGCATGTTGCTCGGTTCACTGTACGGTTTGATGCCACTTTATCTGGCTCATCAGGGCATGAGCGATGCCAACGTGGGATATTGGATGGCGCTGCTGGTCAGTTCGGGGATTGTTGGGCAATGGCCGGTAGGGCGGATGGCCGATCGCTATGGTCGCCTGCTGGTATTACGCATTCAGGTGTTTGTGGTGATCCTCGCCAGCATCGCGATGCTGGGTAACTATGCCATGGCACCTACGCTGTTTATCCTCGGCTGTGCCGGTTTTACCCTTTATCCGGTCGCCATGTCCTGGGCCTGTGAAAAAGTAATGCCGCATGAGCTGGTGGCGATGAATCAGGCGCTGCTGATGAGCTACACCATCGGCAGCCTGCTGGGGCCATCAATGACTTCTATGCTGATGCAGAATTATTCCGATCGGCTGCTGTTTGTGGCGATCGCCGCCGTGGCGTTGATTTACTTGCTGATGTTGCTGAGAAAGCCAGATCGTCATCAGACACCGCTGGCGGCCTGAAAATAAAAAACCGGCATGAGCGTAATGCTTGTCAGTTAAGGCTAACCAGTTCCCTCTCCCTTGGGGAGAGGGTTAGGGTGAGGGGACGAACACCGCACTACAAGCCCCTCACCCCGGCCCTCTCCCACGGGGCGACTCCTTTAGCCATTGCGCATGATTATGCAGTTTTGCGCTTAACTGACCGGCATTAGGCATGAGCGCCGGTTTTTCGAACCAACCAATGCCGATCAATAGATCACTTTATGGCCGTAGCTTTCCAGGATCCCTTTAACGCGATCCATGGTGTCGGCTTTTGGTGGGCGGACGCCGTCCAGTTTGTATTCCTCGCCCATCGCCACCCATTTATGCTTGCCCAACTCGTGGTAAGGCAACAGCTCGATCTTCTCGATATTGGTCATGTCTTTGGTGAATTCACCGAGCAAGTGCGTTGATTGATCGTCGTCTGACCAGCCTGGCACCACCACGTAGCGGATCCAGGTGCGCTGATTACGCTTGGCCAGATAGCGGGCAAACTCCAGCGTACGATGGTTGGAAACCCCCACCAGATTCTGGTGAATATCATCGTTCATCTGCTTCAGATCGAGCATCACCAGATCGGTAACGTCCAGCAACTCATCAATCACCGGATCGTAACGGCGCACAAAGCCGTTGGTATCCAGACAGGTGCTGATGCCTTCCTGGTGGCAGGCACGGAACCAGTCGCGCACGAACTCCGCCTGCAGAATGGCTTCACCGCCGGACGCGGTGACACCGCCGCCGGAAGCATTCATAAAATGACGATAAGCGACGGTATCGGTCATCAGTTCTTCTATGGTGACTTCTTTCCCGCCGTGCGTGTCCCAGGTGTCGCGGTTATGGCAATACAGGCAGCGCATCAGGCAGCCCTGGAAGAAAACAATAAAGCGGATACCGGGGCCATCAACGGTGCCACAGGATTCGAAGGAGTGGATGCGGCCTTTTAACGACATTGCGGGGTTCTCTCCAAAATTGACTGTCAAACGCAGTCTAAAATTAGGCTGGTAACCACCAGACAGGTATCAGCGATGCGGCAACAGAGCAGGCCCGGCGCCGGAATGAAACGATTCCTGTTGGTCGGTTACTTGCCGGGTAACTGTTTTGCCGGATATCCATTCATTATAACCCCTTCCGCCAGCAAGCGGCTTGAGACTTATGGGATCTAGCTATCTGGCAAAACAGACTCGTGTAACGTTGAGTATTAAAAAGGCCGGAATATCCGGCCTTGGTATTTTTCCAGTGGGCGGAGTGACCCGACCACTGGCAGCGTGAATTACATCGACTGAGTGAAAGTACGGGTAATCACGTCTTGTTGCTGTTCTTTAGTCAGCGAGTTGAAGCGCACCGCATAACCGGATACACGGATGGTCAACTGAGGGTATTTCTCAGGGTTTGCCATCGCATCCAGCAGCATTTCACGGTTCATCACGTTAACGTTCAGATGCTGACCGCCTTCGATGGAGGCTTCGTGGTGGAAGTAACCATCCATCAGGCCTGCCAGATTGGCTTTACGCACGTCATCATCTTTACCCAGCGCGTTAGGCACGATGGAGAAGGTGTAAGAGATACCATCTTTCGCGTAGGCAAACGGCAGTTTGGCGACGGAGGTCAGAGAGGCAACCGCACCTTTCTGATCGCGGCCGTGCATCGGGTTAGCACCTGGGCCGAATGGAGCGCCTGCACGGCGGCCATCTGGGGTGTTACCGGTTTTCTTACCATACACTACGTTCGAGGTGATGGTCAGAACCGACTGAGTCGGCACCGCATTACGGTAGGTACGCAGTTTCTGAATTTTCTTCATGAAACGTTCTACCAGATCGCAAGCGATATCATCGACGCGCGAATCGTTGTTACCGAACTGCGGATATTCACCTTCGATTTTGAAGTCAACGGCCAGGCCGTCTTCATCACGGATGGTGGAAACTTTGGCGTACTTGATGGCAGACAGGGAGTCAGCGGCAACGGACAGGCCCGCGATACCACAAGCCATGGTGCGATAAACATCACGGTCGTGCAGTGCCATCAGCGCAGCTTCGTAGCTGTACTTGTCATGCATGTAGTGAATGATGTTCAGCGAGGTCACATACTGCATGGCCAGCCAATCCATAAAGTGGTCCATGCGCTCCATGACTTTGTCATAGTCCAGCACGGTATCCATCATTGGCGCTTCTTTCGGGCCAACCTGGATTTTCAGCTTCTCATCAACGCCGCCGTTGATCGCATACAACATGGTTTTTGCCAGGTTGGCACGCGCACCGAAGAACTGCATTTGCTTACCGACCACCATTGGGCTGACGCAACAGGCGATGGCATAGTCATCGTTGTTGAAGTCTGGGCGCATCAGATCGTCGTTTTCATATTGCAGGGAGGAGGTGTCGATAGACACTTTCGCTGCATATTTTTTGAAGTTCAACGGCAGCTTTTCAGACCACAGAATGGTCATGTTTGGCTCTGGTGACGGCCCCATGGTGTACAGGGTGTTCAGGAAACGGAAGCTGTTTTTGGTGACCAGCGTACGGCCATCAACGCCCATACCGGCCAAAGACTCGGTTGCCCAGATTGGGTCGCCAGAGAACAGTTCATCGTATTCTGGGGTACGCAGGAAACGCACCATACGCAGCTTCATCACCAGGTGGTCGATCAGTTCCTGCGCCTGCGCTTCGTTCAGTTTACCGGCCTTGATGTCGCGCTCGATGAACACGTCAAGGAAGGTGGATACGCGGCCAAAGGACATGGCTGCACCGTTCTGGGATTTAACCGCGGCCAGGTAGCCGAAGTAGGTCCACTGCACGGCTTCTTGTGCGGTTTTAGCCGGGGCAGAAATGTCATAGCCGTATTTGGCCGCCATTTCTTTCATCTGGGCCAGTGCGCGGTGCTGTTCAGCAATCTCTTCGCGCAACTGGATGGTCATTTCCAGATCTTCGCCTTTTTCCAGCCTGCTCTGCAGAGACTTGAATTGGCCCAGCTTGTCAGCCATCAGGAAGTCGATACCGTACAGCGCAACGCGACGGTAGTCACCGATGATACGACCACGGCCATAAGCATCTGGCAGGCCGGTCAGCACGCCGGATTTACGGCAGTTCAGGATGTCTTTGGTGTAAACATCGAATACGCCCTGGTTGTGGGTTTTACGGTATTCGGTGAACACTTTTTTAACTTGTGGATCCAGTTCACGGCCATAAACTTTGCATGAACCTTCAACCATCTTGATGCCGCCGAAGGGGATCAGCGCGCGTTTCAGAGGGGCATCGGTCTGCAAACCGACGATGGTTTCCAGATCTTTGTTGATGTAGCCCGCATCATGAGAAGTCACGGTAGAAACAACGTTGGTATCGAAATCAACTGGCGCATGGGTGCGGTTCTCCAGTTTGATCCCTTCCATAACCTTGTCCCACAGGGTGGTAGTAGCCTGACTTGCGCCAGCCAGGAAGGATTCATCACCCTCGTAAGGAGTGTAGTTTTTCTGGATGAAGTCACGCACGTTGACTTCTTTCTGCCAGTCACCTTCGCTGAAACCTTGCCAAGCGTTAGCTAACTTCTCGTTAAGTTCGGTCATTATACACCTACCTTCTAATGTGGATTTCTTTGTAAACCCGGCGCGTGCCAGCCGACAGATTAGTGCTTCTGTTCGCTATCACGCAGATAAATTACCCAATAAGTCAACCCAACCAGCAGACCGCCACCAATGATGTTGCCAATGGTAACGGGAATCAGGTTGTCGATGATGAAGTTGCTTACGGTCAGATGAGCAAACTGCTCAGGTGCTGCCCCTACGGCTTGCCAAAACTCCGGCGTGGCGAAGTGCTTAACCACGATACCCATAGGGATCATAAACATATTGGCGATGCTGTGTTCGAAGCCGCTGGCCACAAACATGGCTACCGGCAGGATCATGGCGAACATCTTGTCCATCAGACTACGGCCAGAGTAGCTCATCCATACGGCCAGACAGACCATCAGGTTAGCCAGAATGCCAAGGCATACGGCTTCAATAAAGGTGTGATGCAGTTTATGGTCAGCGGTCTGCAAAACATTCAGGCCCCATAGGCCATTAGCTGCCATATATTGGCCAGAGAACCAGATCAGGGCGACAAAGATCAGTGCGCCGAACAGATTACCAATATAGACGTTCAGCCAGTTGATCGCTAATTGCCGCCAGGTGATGCGGCCACTGGCTTTAGCAACTACGGTCAGCACGGTGGAGGTGAACAGGTCTGCGCCGCAGACCACAACCAGCATTAACCCCATGGAGAAGCAAATCCCCCCCACCAGTTTGGCCAGGCCAAAGGGAATGCCTGCGGTGCCGGTGGTAGCGGTGATATAGAAAACAAAGGCGATAGAAATGAAGACGCCGGCAGTGATCGCCAAATAAAACGTTTTTAGCGGATGCTTGGTGGCTTTATACACTCCCGCATCTTCGGCGATTTTCGCCATTGCGGCAGGTAACAGCATATCGAAGGGGTTGTCAGCTCTCACACTAACTCTCACTTTTAAGGGTTAAAACAATGCAATGAGATACTAGCAAAGCAGTATAGGGTAAAAATTGACTTGGATCATCACGGGGGGAAGTAAAACGGTGAAAAACCGTAAAATTCATGGGGTTAATTGGGTTAGTGTGTTGATTTTTAAATAAAAAATAATTTTTAATCTTTACAAATAATTTTGAAGTATTAACGTTTTATCGCCGCTTCAGCGTTAATTTTTTGTACTTATTGTCGCTTTTTCATCAATAATGCTTAATTGATGGTTAATTATTATTTAACCCCTGCGCAACAATTATAGAATTATAGGCTCGGATCGTTGAAAAGCGCTTATTTAGCGAAACAAATGAAATGTGATTTAGCGTAATTAACGACCAAAATAAACCGGGAAATGCAGAATGCTGAGAATAATCACGCTGGCAAGTTTCTGCCAGCGTGCTAGTAACACTTATGCCCAGTGGCGGCGTTTCGCTTTCTGCAACTTTTCGTAAGCGGCCAGCAGCGCCTGGTGAGCAGGCAACGCTTGCAAGTCGCTGTCGATAGCAAACAGGCCGTTGAAACGTTCTTCACCGCTCATCGCGGCCGAAGCGGCATCGACTGCGTCCTGGCCGTACATCTTCACAAACGCCGTGTGATACTGGGCCGGATCGCGCTCTGGCTCCAGCGCCAACAGCAGCAGCGTTTGCAGACAACGATAGTAGTTGCTGCGTTCTGGGGTAAAGATCGACGCGTTAAACTCCTGCGTCCACTCCGCCCAGATCAGCGCCTGATCGAGATCGCCACCCGCCAATGCCAGCATCGATTTCAGTTCGCCCACGCGCAGCGTATACCAGGCATTATCTTTACCCGATGCGATGCCCAGCAGCTCGCGCACGCGGGTGAAATCGTCCAGACCTTCATCATCCAGCCGCTGGATCAGCGCCAGATACTCTTCCGGCTCCCATTCGCTGCCCGGCAGTTGCAGCAAGGTCTCGCGCAGGTGTGCGCCCATGCTGCTATTCGCCAGCAGCAGATCTTCTGCCGGGTAGATATCAGACATGCCAGGCACGATGATACGGCAAGCGTAAACGTCCAGGTGCTCGTAATCCGCAATGTACACCTCGGCACCTTCTTTATCGAAGATGCTCATCAAGGTGGCGAACTCTTCTTGCGTGCTGCCGCTGAAACTCCAGTCGACAAACGGATAGTCGGCATCCTGTTTGAACATATCCCAGGAAATCAAACCGCTGGAATCGATGAAGTGGGTTTCCAGGTTGGCATGTTCAGCCACTTCTTCATCATCAAAGGTTGGTGCGGTAAACACGTCCAGATCTTTTAGGCTGCGGCCTTGCAGCAGTTCGGTCACGGTGCGCTCCAACGCCACGCCAAAATCAGGGTGAGCGCCAAAGGAGGCGAAACAGGTGCCGTTGGCCGGGTTGAACAGCACCACACAGATCACCGGATAGTTACCACCCAACGAGGCATCATAAGAGAGGATCGGGAAACCTTCGGCTTCCAGTTTGGCGATAGCTTCAACCACGCCAGGATAGCGGTTAAGCACGTCGGCCGGGATCTCCGGCAGGCTGATGGATTCGGCGATAATGCGGTTTTTCACATAACGCTCAAACACCTCAGAAAGGCCCTGAACCCGCGCCTCGTTTGCGGTATTACCGGCCGACATGCCGTTGGACACATACAGGTTGCCAATGATATTCATCGGAATATAAACGGTTTGCTGGTCAGACTGACGAGTGAACGGCAGGGCACAGATTCCACGATCGCCGTTACCCGATTGCAGATCGATCAGATCGCTTGCGACCAGTTCCTGTTCCGGATCATAGAAGGCGTGCAGACGTTCATCGAGGATACCCTGTGGCAGCGCGTTATCTGTCGGGATTGGGAACCATTTCTCGTTCGGATAATGCACAAAATCGCCATCGGCAATCTGTTTACCCAGATAGAAATCAGCGAAGAAATAGTTTGTGGACAGGCGCTCGAAATATTCGCCTAGCGCAGAAGCCAGCGCTGCTTTTTTGCTGGCACCTTTACCGTTGGTGAAGCACAGCGGGCAATCGCGATCGCGGATATGCACCGACCAGACGTGCGGAACCGGATTCAGCCAGGAGGCCTCTTCGATGTTGAAACCCAGATCGGTTAATTTCTGCTGAAAACGGGCGATAGAGTCTTCCAGCGCAGCGTCTTTGCCAGGGATAAAAGTTTGCGTCATTGTCTTCACTTATTTGGGCGTACTAAAAACGTGCAATGATACGGGGTTTTCCCCTTAAGCTCCACGTATTCCTAAAGCTGTGCAAATATCACAGTTTTTATAAGAATAAAGTCCATAATTCAGCGAGTTATCAATCATGGAGAAACGTAATGAAATCAATGAAACTCAGCGTATTGGCACTTTTGCTGGCGGGGGCAAGTGGTTCCGCCCTGGCTTTACCTACGATCACGCTGTTGGCGACCGGTGGTACGATCGCGGGTGGGGGCGAGTCAGCGACGCAGTCTAATTACACTGCTGGGAAATTGGGCGTGGAAGCCTTGGTCAAAGCGGTGCCAGAGCTGAAAAATGTGGCCAATGTGCAGGGCGAACAGTTGGTGAATATCGGTTCGCAGGATATGAACGATGAAGTCTGGCTCAAGCTGGTCAAGAAAATTAATGCCGACTGCGGCAAAACCGATGGTTTTGTGATCACCCATGGTACCGATACGCTGGAAGAAACCGCCTATTTCCTCGATCTCACGGTCAAATGCGATAAACCGGTGGTGATCGTCGGGGCGATGCGCCCGGCAACTGCCATGAGCGCCGATGGTCCATTTAACCTGTATAATGCGGTGGTGGTGGCGGCAGATCCGCAATCCGCCAAACGCGGCGTGCTGGTGGCGATGAACGATACCGTGCTTGATGGCCGCGACGTGACCAAAACCAGTACCACCGCAGTGCAAACCTTCCAGTCACCGAACTTTGGCCCGTTAGGGTACATCCATAACGGTAAAGTGGATTATCAGCGTTCACCGCAGCGTAAACACACCACCGAAACGCCGTTTGACGTCAGTAAAATGAACGAACTGCCAAAAGTGGGCATTATCTATAACTACGCCAATGCTTCCGACGCGCCAGTCAAAGCGTTGATCGCCGAGGGATATCAGGGGATCGTCAGCGCCGGTGTCGGTAATGGCAATCTGTATAAAACGGTGTTTGATACGCTGGCTACGGCCGCGCACCAAGGTGTGGCGATTGTGCGCTCTTCCCGCGTACCGACAGGTTCTACCACCGAAGATGCGGAAATAGATGATGTTAAATTCGGTTTTGTGGCCTCAGGTACGCTGAACCCGCAAAAAGCGAGAATTTTGCTACAGTTGGCACTAACGCAAACCAAAGACGCTAAACAGATCCAGGCGATGTTTAATCAGTATTAATCGCCGTTTAATTCGGGGGCGCTAAGCCCCCGTAATTCAGCATAAACCCCCGTGCTAACCCACTGAATCAACCCCTATCACAGCGTTTTATCGCAGGAAAAAACGGTGGGACGGCAGAGCCTGTTACCGGCAGTCTGAACAGTTTCCCGCTCTCGGACGAATAAGCATTGCAGGAGCGTTACGTGAGTGATAAAACTCGAAGGAGTTGGTTAACACTTGCGTTAACTTCGGGCGTATTTCGACAGGCCGGTTTGTGCGGCGAACAGTGAATGTGGTGAGGGGAAATGACTCAGGTTTATAATTTTAGCTCTGGCCCGGCAATGCTGCCGGTTGAAGTGTTGCGTCGTGCAGAACAGGAACTGTGTAATTGGCATGGTCTCGGTACTTCAGTGATGGAAATCAGCCATCGCAGTAAAGAATTTATTGAGGTTGCCGAACAGTCCGAACAGGATCTGCGCGATCTGCTGAAAATCCCCGCCAACTATAAAGTGCTGTTTTGCCACGGTGGTGCGCGCGCACAATTTGCGGCGTTGCCGCTGAATCTGCTGGGTGATAAGACGACTGCCGATTATATCGACGGTGGCTATTGGGCGCACAGCGCCGTTCTGGAAGCCGAGAAATACTGCAAGCCGAATGTGATTGATGTAAAAACCACCGTAGGTGGTTTAAACGGCATCAAGCCGATGAAAGAGTGGCAACTGAGCGATAATGCCGCTTATGTGCATTACTGCCCGAATGAAACCATTGATGGCGTAGCGATCGATGAAACGCCTGATTTCGGCGATAAAGTGGTGATTGGAGATTACTCTTCTACCATTCTTTCCCGTCCGTTGGATGTCAGCCGTTTTGGCATGATCTACGCCGGTGCGCAGAAAAATATCGGTCCCGCTGGCCTGACGCTGGTGATCGTGCGTGACGATCTGCTGGGTAAAGCACGCCGCGAAGTGCCTTCGATCCTTGATTACACCGTGTTGGCAGAGAACGGTTCGATGTTCAATACGCCGCCAACCTTTGCCTGGTATCTCTCTGGCCTGGTTTTCAAATGGCTGAAAGAACAAGGTGGCCTGGTAGAAATGCAAAAACGCAACCAGGCGAAAGCCGAACTGCTGTATACCACTATCGATAAATCCGATTTTTACCGTAGCCAGGTCGCGCTTGCCAACCGTTCGTGGATGAACGTGCCGTTCCAGCTCGCCGACCCGGCGTTGGACAAAGTGTTCCTCAGTGAAGCAGAAGCTATTGGCCTGCAAGCGTTGAAAGGCCATCGTGTGGTCGGTGGTATGCGTGCTTCTATCTACAATGCAATGCCGTTGGTTGGCGTGAAAACTTTGACCGATTTTATGGTCGACTTTGAGCGTCGCCATGGTTGATTGCCGTTGCCTGCGCTAAGCAGGTAACATATTACTCAGTGGCTTAAAGCGGCTCCGGCATGATCCCCGGGGCCGTTTCGTTTATCAGATTCTGGAGAGCTTTATTCACATGGTGGATTCCCTGACGTTACAACCGGTGGCTTTGATCGACGGCACCGTCAATTTACCCGGTTCAAAGAGCGTTTCTAATCGTGCTCTGCTGCTGGCTGCGCTGGCCCAAGGGACGACCCGGCTTACCAACCTGCTGGACAGCGATGACGTGCGCTATATGTTGAACGCGTTGCAGGCGTTAGGGGTGAGCTATCAACTTTCTGACGATCGTACAACCTGTTGTGTTGAGGGCGTTGCGGGGCCATTGGTGGCCAAGCAGCCACTGGAGTTGTTTCTCGGTAATGCGGGTACGGCGATGCGTCCGTTGGCAGCAGCGCTGTGCTTGGGCGCTGGCGATGTAGTCTTGACCGGTGAACCTCGCATGAAAGAGCGGCCGATTGGCCACTTGGTGGATGCTTTGCGCCAAGGTGGGGCACAGATAGATTACCTTGAGCAGACCGACTACCCGCCAGTGCGCCTGCGTGGTGGTTTCTGTGGTGGTGATGTCAGCGTTGATGGCAGTGTTTCCAGCCAGTTCCTGACCGCATTGCTGATGATGGCACCTTTGGCACAACAGAATACTGCCATTCATATCAAAGGTGAGCTGGTCTCCAAACCCTATATCGATATCACGCTGCATCTGATGAAAACCTTCGGTGTTGAAGTGACGCACGATAATTATCGTGTGTTCCATATTAGTGGGCAGCAGGGCTATCGTTCGCCCGGGGATTATCTGGTAGAAGGCGACGCCTCTTCCGCTTCTTACTTCCTGGCAGCGGCCGCAATTAAGGGCGGCAAAGTACGTGTAACCGGTATCGGTAAAAAAAGCGTGCAAGGTGATACCAAATTTGCCGACGTACTGGAAAAAATGGGCGCACGTATCACCTGGGGCGATGATTTTATCGAGTGCAGCCGTGGTGAACTGAAGGGTATTGATATGGATATGAACCATATCCCGGATGCGGCGATGACGATTGCCACCACTGCACTGTTTGCCGCAGGGCCGACCACTATCCGCAATATCTACAATTGGCGGGTGAAAGAGACCGATCGTCTGGCGGCGATGGCCACCGAATTGCGCAAAGTCGGCGCTGAAGTGGAAGAGGGTGAGGATTACATTCACGTTGTGCCGCCGAGCAAACTACATTTCGCTGAAATCGGCACTTATAACGATCACCGGATGGCGATGTGTTTTTCACTGGTCGCGCTGTCTGATACGCCGGTGACGATCCTCGATCCGAAGTGTACCGCGAAAACGTTTCCAGATTATTTTGAACAGTTTGCGCGTATCAGCAAGCTGGCTTAAGTGTTGAAAACTTTGTGATTCAAGGCCCTTGATTGGGCCTTTTTTGTACCCTGCGGTTGAATTGCCATATTTTTTTAAGGTTTATCTTATTGCCGCAAAACGTTCAGTGTGAATGTAAGTGTTACATAAGAGAAGTATTATGTTTGAATTGATTTTTAACATGTTAACAATGAATCCATTATTAAAATCCATTATTAAAATCCATTATAAAATAAGTTATAAATATCATTTTTTAACTTTTATTAGATTATTATTCTTTTTTTATGGGATTATTTTTCTTAATTTTCTTTGATTTTATTATATCCATTTGTTTTTATTGACTTTATATGATTTTATCTTTTGAGGTTACTGTTTAAATATTAATGTTATTAATGTTTACTATGGGGAGAGGGAGAATGTAAGGAGGTAAGTGATGGCGTTTATAGGGATGGTGGGCATATTGATGATTATCGTATATATATCCATCGCTTTTGAGGTTGACAGGAGAAGGAAGAATTATCTTAGTCCTAGCAGTAGGTATTTGTATAAAGGAAGGCGTGCCAATATAAAGAAAAGGTGCTCAAGGTTAGTAAAAGTGCTGCTTTTCAGTACATGACTATTTCATTTCTCCAGACCCTTTCGATATTGCGGTCTTAATGACTTCAGCCAATAAAGCCTGCTGGTGTAGACGAAGAAGTCCCGAATAATCTCGGGGCTTTTTTTGTGCCTGAATTTAGTAATATCTTATTGGGAATGTCTTAATTTTGGACGTTTTTGCTATAAAAATAGATTTTTTTGAGATAATCTTTTGTGTGATGGCCGTGTTGGCGCCAAAGTAGAGGCGCAGCCAGGTGGAATGTGCGGCGTGTTGCACCTTCTCTAAATACATTTCTGCACATCAGTGGCCTTATTTTCAACAACTAGACCGTTCTGGGGTAACAGTAAGCGGTCTAGGCGCGTATAATACGCCACCGAATCCGCCCTTGACCGGGCAGATAGCAGGGATGTTTTACCCTTTGCCATTGCAGAGGTGCATCCCGGAGAGGTTTTCTACCTGAAGGAGAGATAAATGACGGCTACAGCCCCGGTGATAACCGTTGATGGGCCCAGTGGTGCAGGTAAAGGCACGCTGTGTAAAGCACTGGCCGAGTCCCTTGGGTGGCGTTTGCTGGATTCGGGCGCGATTTACCGTGTTCTGGCTTTGGCTGCGCTGCATCACCAGGTGGATATCGCTTCTGAAGAGGCATTGGTCCCTCTGGCCGCACATCTCGACGTCCGCTTTGTTGCTCAGGACGGCAAGCTGCAGGTTATTTTGGAAGGTGAAGATGTCAGCAATGAGATCCGCACTGAAACGGTCGGCAACACCGCTTCACAGGCGGCGGCATTTCCTCGGGTGCGTGAAGCCTTGCTGCGCCGCCAGCGTGCGTTTCGCGATATGCCTGGTCTAATTGCGGATGGCCGAGATATGGGCACCGTAGTGTTCCCTGACGCACCTGTGAAAATTTTCCTTGACGCCAGCGCTGAAGAGCGGGCGCATCGCCGTATGCTACAGTTGCAGGAAAAGGGCTTTAATGTTAACTTTGAACGTCTTTTAGCCGAGATAAAGGAGCGGGATGACCGCGACCGTAATCGAGCTATTGCGCCACTGGTGCCGGCTCTTGATGCCCTCGTGCTGGATTCTACCAGCATGTCGATCGATGAAGTCATCCAGCGGGCGTTGGCATATGCACATGAAGTCTTGGCGTTGCCGCAGCAATAAGCGCGGCGGCGTTATTGGTTTTTTGTCATATTTGTCATTGTATTGCATGGTAGTATCTGAATATATCGGGTAAAATTTTACCCCTGTAACCTAAACCCTGTTGGCATGGAGCCTATGACAGGGTATGTGAAACAACCCCATTCGGCGGGATGCTAAATGGACGTTAAACTAAAGAACCCTGAAGATTAACAACATGACTGAATCTTTCGCTCAACTCTTTGAAGAATCCCTGAAAACAATCGAAACCCGTCCGGGTTCCATCGTTCGTGGCGTTGTTGTTGCTATCGATAAAGATGTCGTACTGGTTGACGCCGGTCTGAAATCTGAATCTGCCATTCCGGCTGAGCAATTCAAAAACGCACAGGGCGAACTGGAAATCCAGGTTGGTGACGAAGTTGATGTTGCGCTGGACGCTGTTGAAGATGGCTTCGGTGAAACTCTGCTGTCCCGTGAGAAAGCTAAGCGTCACGAAGCTTGGATCACGCTGGAAAAAGCTTACGAAGAAGCTGAAACTGTCGTCGGTATCATCAACGGCAAAGTGAAGGGTGGCTTCACTGTAGAGCTGAACGGTATTCGTGCGTTCCTGCCAGGTTCTCTGGTTGACGTGCGTCCGGTTCGCGACACTCTGCACCTGGAAGGCAAAGAGCTTGAGTTCAAAGTTATCAAGCTGGACCAGAAGCGCAACAACGTTGTTGTTTCTCGTCGTGCAGTCATCGAATCCGAGAACAGCGCAGAACGCGATCAACTGCTGGAAAACCTGCAGGAAGGCATGGAAGTTAAAGGTATCGTTAAGAACCTCACTGACTACGGTGCATTCGTTGATCTGGGCGGCGTTGACGGCCTGCTGCACATCACCGATATGGCTTGGAAACGCGTTAAGCATCCAAGCGAAATCGTCAACGTTGGCGACGAAATCACTGTTAAAGTGCTGAAGTTCGACCGCGAACGTACTCGTGTTTCTCTGGGCCTGAAGCAACTGGGCGAAGATCCATGGGTCGCTATCGCTAAACGTTACCCAGAAGGCACCAAGCTGACTGGACGTGTGACCAACCTGACTGATTACGGCTGCTTCGTGGAAATCGAAGAAGGCGTTGAAGGCCTGGTACACGTTTCTGAAATGGATTGGACCAACAAAAACATCCATCCGTCCAAAGTTGTTAACGTGGGCGATGTAGTGGAAGTGATGGTTCTGGACATTGACGAAGAGCGTCGTCGTATTTCCCTGGGTCTGAAGCAGTGCAAAAACAACCCATGGCAGCAGTTCGCAGAAACCCACAACAAGGGCGACCGTGTTGAAGGTAAAATCAAGTCTATCACTGACTTCGGTATCTTCATCGGCCTGGACGGCGGCATCGACGGCCTGGTTCACCTGTCTGACATCTCCTGGAACGTTGCAGGCGAAGAAGCAGTTCGTGAATATAAGAAAGGCGACGAAATCGCAGCGGTTGTTCTGCAGGTTGACGCAGAGCGCGAGCGTATCTCCCTGGGTGTGAAGCAACTGGCTGAAGATCCATTCAATAACTACCTGTCTATGAACAAGAAAGGTACTATTGTTACGGGTAAAGTCACTGCAGTTGACGCCAAAGGTGCTACAGTTGAATTAGCAGGCGGCGTAGAAGGTTACCTGCGTGCATCTGAAGCCTCTCGCGACCGCATTGAAGATGCAACTCTGGTTCTGAATGTTGGTGATGAAGTTGAAGCTAAATTCACCGGCGTTGACCGTAAGAACCGCGTTGTAAGCCTGTCCGTACGTGCGAAGGACGAAGCTGACGAGAAAGATGCAATTGCTACGGTTAACAACAGCAAACCGGAAGAAAGCAACTTCTCTAACGCTATGGCTGAAGCCTTCAAAGCGGCTAAAGGCGAGTAATGACGGGGGGCGGTTTCTGGCCGCCCCGATACGGTAGTTTAGCTGCAAAGCTTGGAGGTACTATGACCAAGTCTGAACTTATTGAAAGACTTGCTGGCCAGCAATCTCATATTCCGGCGAAGGCCGTTGAGGATGCCGTGAAAGAAATGCTTGAGCACATGGCTGCTACACTGGCCGAGGGTGAACGCATCGAGATCCGCGGATTCGGCAGTTTTTCTCTTCACTACCGTGCTCCGCGCGTTGGTCGTAATCCTAAGACGGGTGACAAAGTCGAGTTGGACGGCAAGTACGTTCCTCACTTTAAACCAGGTAAAGAGTTACGTGACCGCGCCAATATCTATGGCTAGTCTCTGACTATCCATAGCGTTGTTGCTTGTAAAGAATATGAAACGGTGCCTTCAGGGTGCCGTTTTTTTTGCTTTTAGATCCTCCTATTCCCCTTTTCTGTTTCACCCGAGTTGCGAGCTAATACGTAATAAGGCTGCAAATGCAATGCTTGGAAGCAATAGCTTGCGTGCTGTTTCCATACATTGAAATCCGTTGCTGGCAGTTATTCCCCAGATAATTAATCTCTAGCCCAGCACAACGGGGTAGATAATGATGATGGCTATCAGGATTTCAGTCGATATTGCAGCAATAGCGCTAGTACTAGGGATGTTACCCCTGCTTTTTTTACCGCAGTTACCGTCTTCGCAGTTGCTGATCGTACTCCCTATTCTGGCATTGCTGCTGTGGCGGCAAACGCAACAGAAATGGTGCCAATCGCTTTGTTGGTTATTGCTGGGTTTTGTCTTTGCCGCTTTAACTGCCAACAACGTGGTAAAGCAAATGACGTTACTGGCGAGTAGCAATGATGTTGAGGCTATCGTCTCGGTGAGTAGTGTAAAGCTGGAAGGTACGGGGGTGTCGAAAGTGCTTTTACGCATCGAACAGGCTAAAGGGCACCGATTATTTCCTGCGATTTTTTTTACTGCCTACAGGCAGGGAGAAGCCTTGTGTGCAGGCCAGCGGTTAGCAATGAAAGTACGATTTCGGCCAATACATAGCAGCTTGAATGAGGGCGGTTTTGATGGTCAGCGTTGGGCTTTTGCTAACCGGCAGCCGCTCAGTGGCTATATTAAGTCGGCAAAGCTCATTGATGGGCGTTGTGGCTGGCGGCAATGGGTTATCAGCCGGGCAGATGAGCAAATGGGTGCCTTGCCTCACCGTGATATTTTACTGGCTTTGGCGTTTGGCGAGCGGGCATTGATTAGCAGTGAAACACGCGATCTTTTTATCAAAACCGGGATCGCACATTTAATGGCGATTTCTGGCCTGCATATTTCGATGTCTGCAATCCTGTTGTGGGGATTGGTGCGTTTGGTGCAATATCCGATGCCTGCCCGTTATATCGGCCATCGCTTACCTTTATTGATAAGCTGGCTTGCCATGTTGGTCTATGTCTGGTTAGCCGGTGCGCAACCTCCGGCACTGCGAACCGCTATCGCACTGTCTTTATGGCTGGTGCTGCGTTTGCGAGGGATTACCTGTTCCTCTTGGCAAATTTTGTTGTGGTGTGTTTGCCTTATTCTAGTAAGCGATCCTCTGGCAGTGCTGTCAGACAGTTTCTGGCTTTCTGTACTGGCGGTTGCAGCGCTGATTTTTTGGTTCGAATGGGCACCTTTGCCTCAGCATTTTAATTTATCCTGGTTCTGGGCACCGCTTCGCTGGTTGCATATTCAACTGGGTATGACGCTGTTGCTGTTGCCATTACAATTCGGCCTGTTCCATGGTATCACCTGGACCTCGCTTCCTGCGAATCTGTGGGCGGTACCTATTATTTCACTGCTGTCTGTGCCACTGATTTTACTGGCCTTGATGCTTAGCTTTATCCCCGTAATGAGTTCCTTTTTATGGTGGCTGGCTGATATCACCGTTGACTGGGCGCTTTGGCCTTTACCATGGTTGGAGGTTGGTTGGGTGCAGATAGGGGCCACTTTGCTGCAATTCAGTGCTATTGGTTGGTTGATCGTTGCCTGCTGGCGTTTTTATTGGTGGTACAGTTTTCCCGTTGGTTGCCTGGCCGTATTGCTTTGTTGCCAGCTGTGGCGGGAACGGCAGCAGGACTACCGTTGGCGGGTCGATATGATTGACGTTGGCCATGGTTTAGCGGTGATTATCGAGCGCGAAGGGAAAGCGGTTATTTATGACAGCGGAGATGTGTGGGAGAGAACCAGCGCTGCTGAACGGTTTATTTTGCCTTATCTGCGTTGGCGGCAGGTTATTGTAGAACAGATTATTATTAGCCACAGCCATCAGGATCATATTGGTGGGCTACCGGTATTACAGGCTGCGTTCCCACAGGCCAGCGTCCGTTCACCATTAACTCATCAAGGTCATTTATCTTGTATCCAAGGGCAACGATGGTACTGGAGTGGGTTGCATTTTCAGATACTGTGGCCACCACAGCAGAAAAAGCATGCCAATAATGACGACTCTTGTATTGTTCGGATCGATGATGGCAAGCACAGCATTTTACTAACAGGCGATCTAGAACAACGTGGGGAGCAGGAATTGCTCAAGCAGCGTTCAGCTCTACCTACCACTCTTTTACAAGTGCCACATCATGGCAGCAAGACTTCATCATCACCGCCGTTTTTGCGTGCGGTTGCACCGAAACTGGCTGTTGCATCAGCTTCTCGGTATAACACGTGGCGGTTACCAGCAGAAAAAATCATCAAGCGATACCGGGAGAACAATATTACCTGGCGAGATACTGCACACTCAGGGCAGTTGAGTGTGCTATTTTTCGACAACAGCTGGCAGGTTAAAGGCTTTCGTGAGCAATTAATGCCCCGCTGGTACCATCAGCGGTTTGGCGTAGAGGACGATAATGAGTAGAATGGGCCGCTATTTCTTCCGATGCTGGTATCTGCATGATGAATGATAAAGATCTCTCCACTTGGCAGACGTTCCGTCGCCTCTGGCCGATGATCACTCCTTTTAAAGCCGGGCTGATAGTGGCCGCTATTGCGTTAATTTTAAACGCAGCGGGGGACACGCTAATGTTGTCCCTACTCAAACCACTTTTAGATGATGGTTTTGGTAAAACTGATAGCCGTGTCTTGGTCTGGATGCCTCTGGTCGTTATTGGCCTTATGCTGATGCGCGGTGTGACCAGCTTCATTTCCAGCTATTGTATTTCCTGGGTGTCTGGCATGGTGGTGATGCATATGCGCCGCCGCTTATTCGGCCATATGATGAGAATGCCGGTGGCCTTTTTTGACCAGCAATCTACCGGGACTTTATTGTCACGTATCACCTATGATTCTGAGCAGGTTGCTTCGTCATCTTCCAGCGCGCTGGTGACCGTCGTGCGTGAAGGCGCATCGATCATCGGCCTGTTCATCTTGATGTTTTATTACAGTTGGCAGCTTTCGGTCATTCTGATTGTGCTGGCGCCGATTGTCTCTTTTGCGATCCGGATGGTGTCTAAACGCTTCCGCAATATCAGCAAAAATATGCAAAACACCATGGGGCAGGTGACCACCAGCGCCGAGCAAATGCTGAAAGGGCACAAAGAGGTCTTGATCTTTGGTGGCCAGCAGGTGGAGACGGAGCGTTTCAACTCGGTCAGCAACCGCATGCGTCAGCAGGGGATGAAGCTGGTTTCTGCTTCTTCTATTTCTGATCCTATTATTCAGTTGATCGCCTCGTTGGCCTTGGCGTTTGTCCTGTTTGCGGCCAGCTTCCCGAGCGTAATGGAAACCTTGACTGCCGGTACGATTACCGTGGTATTTTCTTCAATGATTGCCCTGATGCGTCCGCTGAAATCACTGACTAACGTTAACGCCCAGTTCCAGCGCGGTATGGCCGCATGTCAGACTCTATTCTCGATTCTGGATATGGAGCAGGAAAAGGATACCGGTACTCGCCAGGTGGAACGTGCCAAAGGGAATATCGAATTCCGCAACGTGACGTTCTGTTATCCAGGGCGGGAAATCCCGGCGCTGCGTGATATCAACCTGAGTATTGCTGAGGGTAAAACAGTGGCGTTGGTTGGGCGTTCTGGTTCAGGCAAGTCGACCATTGCTAACCTATTGACGCGCTTTTATGACGTTCAGCAAGGCGAGATCCTGATGGATGGCCATGACCTGCGTGAATATACCCTAGCCTCATTGCGCGATCAGGTGGCATTGGTCTCGCAGAATGTCCATCTGTTCAACGACACCATTGCCAACAATATTGCCTATGCTCGTGAGCAGCGTTACAGCCGCGAAGAGATAGAGAAAGCGGCTCGAATGGCTTATGCCATGGACTTTATCGGCAAGATGGAGAATGGCCTGGATACGGTTATTGGTGAAAATGGCGTGATGCTTTCCGGTGGCCAGCGCCAGCGTATCGCCATTGCTCGCGCATTACTGCGTGACTGCCCAATTCTGATCCTTGATGAAGCCACCTCTGCACTGGACACCGAATCTGAGCGTGCTATTCAGGCCGCATTGGATGAGCTGCAGAAGAACCGTACCTCGCTAGTGATTGCGCACCGTCTGTCTACCATTGAGAAAGCGGATGAAATCCTGGTAGTTGAGGATGGTCAGATCGTTGAACGTGGTCAGCACGCGGCACTGATTGAGCAACGGGGTGTTTACGCACAGCTTCACCGTATGCAGTTTGGTCAGTAATGATAGAACGTATCTGGTCCGGTAGCTCACCGATTTATCTGCTGTTGCTGCCGCTTTCCTGGCTGTATGGTCTGGTTAGCAGCGTCATTCGGTGCAGTTATCGTGTGGGCTTACGTAAAAGTTGGCGTGCCCCCGTGCCGGTGGTGGTTGTGGGGAATTTGACAGCCGGCGGCAACGGTAAAACCCCTATGGTGATCTGGTTGGTGGAGCATCTTCAGCAGCGAGGCTATCGTGTGGGGGTTGTTTCCAGAGGATATGGCGGAAAATCAGCGGTGTACCCTCTGGTGCTGAATGCTCAAACGACAACGCAGCAGGCCGGTGATGAGCCAGTGCTGATCTATCAGCGTACCGGAGCGCCGGTGGCGATTTCCCCTAAGCGTACTGAGGCTGTTCAAGCATTGCTGCAACAGGGTGAACTTGATGTGGTGATTACTGACGACGGTCTTCAGCATTATGCTTTGCAGCGTGATTTTGAATTAGTGGTTATTGATGGTGTGCGTCGCTTTGGCAACGGCTGGTGGTTACCGGCGGGGCCAATGCGTGAGCGTGCTGCACGCTTGAAGACGGTAGATGCCTGCGTCGCTAATGGTGGCGTTGCGCAACCGGGTGAAATTGCCATGAAACTCCAAGCGCTGGATGCGGTGAATCTGGCGAGTGGTGAACGATGCCCTGCAACCGAACTATCACATGTAGTCGCAATGGCCGGAATCGGTCATCCGCCGCGCTTTTTCGCCACGTTGGAAAAACTGGGTGTTGAGGTTGAAGGTGAAGTCCCATTCGCCGATCATCAGGACTATGCTCTGGCACAGTTGGCGGCGTTGACGAAAGCAGGGCAGACGCTGCTGATGACTGAAAAAGATGCGGTGAAATGTCGTCATTTCGCCCAGCCTGACTGGTGGTATTTACCGGTTGATGCGGTACTGCCTGCCGATCAGGCTGAGCGGTTGTTGCAAGATATCGAGAAACTACTCAAATAAATCAGGCCTCCAGTGCGCATACCCCTAATGCTTGCGCACAGGCCTGCAACGAACGCTGTTGTGTCTGTTGATACAGCTCCAACTCATCAATCACTTCTGCTCCTAATGCCTGTTCAAATGCGGTACGGCTTGACGCTGTGCCGTATTGTGTATGGCGGCTATCGCCGAGATTGGACTGAAAAATCCCTGCGGCACTGACCGGTAGAAAATCCTCATACACCAAGGGTTGGTAGCGGATGTAATCAAGCGCGATAAGCTGCTCCAGAGAGCGGTGTTTATCTATAGTCTCTTTAGCGGCCAGACCGCATTCTGTTGGGAAATAGCGGAACCAGGCCAATCGTTGCTCGCGCAGCGTCGCGTAATCATCTGGAAATGCCTGGAAATTTTCGGCCAGTAATTGATTGTACTGCGCAGCATTTTTTTCAGTGGCCGGAGCTTGCAATGCATCATTGGTAGCCTGTAACAGACGATCGTAAAGCGCACGCCCTTTGGGAGTAAGCGCAATTCCGCGCTGCTCGATTTCACCGAAACGCGCGGTATGGTGTCCGGCAACTTCATGGCCATCATGCTCGATAAAGGCGACATCTTCTTCTAACGCCTTAAAACTGGTCTGGCGTAGCAGGATCGGGCAGTTGCGCGGTGGCGGGCCTTCAATCACCGCTTTAGGCGTAATGCCGCGTCCTGGCATCGCCAGTTGTACCCGATCGATATCCAGCGTGCGTGGTGTCAGATGATTAATATGCGGACCTTTGAAAGCGACCACATCGGCAATCAAGCGGTGTTGATCGTGCAACTGTTGATATTCACTGGCGCTCACGGTGGCCTGACTGTGCCAACGGAATGTTTCTAGCGCCTGTGCAATGAATTCTTGTGCCTGCTCTTCATCCAATCCGCCTTGCGCATCATGTAGCGTAATCAACTCTAACGCTCGCTCGGTAAAGATACGGCGACGGGCTAACAGCCGTTGGGCCAACTCACGTAACTGCACATTCTCAATCAGCTCGAGCCGCAGCAAAGAAGTAAATACCCGGAATGGGCTGAGCTGCAGCGCGCTTTCATGCACGGCACGAAATGCGGTGGAGTGAACGGGCACACCGGCAACGGCCAAATCATAGTAACCCACGGGAGACATGCCCATCACGTTAAACAGACGCCGTAATGTCTTCAATTCTTCTGCGGTGCCTACGCGGATAGCGCCATGACGCTCCATGGTCAGCCGGTTAATTTCGCCGGTAATTTGCAACTGGTTGGCCAAGACGGCGTCTTCACTCAGAACTTGCCGATTAGTCTCCGCCACGAGTTCGACCAGCGCGCCATATAACGGCACCTCTTTCTGATACATGATCGACATTGCCTTGGAAAATCGGGCACGAATTTCATTCGGTGAGACGAACTGCTGGGCAGTCATGCGCATAGCTCCTTGGGTTAATTAAAGTCTGAGTAATGTGGTTTATACACTTCATACTTCAAGTTGCTTGGGTGTTGGTTGTGCCCTGTCGCCCCAGTCACATAGCGGGTTATGCGCCTGGAGTCTCCAGTGTTTGCCGCTACAAGCAACTCAGATTATTTTGTGTATAGTGCTGGCCAGAAAGTCACTCACCTTGTTTTCACCTGAAGTTTAGCCAGCTCGTTTGGGATTTGTTATAGATTGGCTAACGATATTAGTGTTTTATGCGTTAGCTCTCATTTGGTTTTGCTGATGAAGTAGACGGATGCTAATAACATCTGCTGACTGGGAGAAAATATTGTGATAAACCTCTTGTGTTGGTGAGGGTTTTATGAGTTAATACCGTTCGGCCTGTGATACAGACCTATTTATGTTTGAGTTTAGAGTTAAGTAGTTCCTCCCAAAACGTTATCATCTGATTCCGCTTCAAAGACGAACCTTCTAAGTACCTCCCATAAGTAATGATTCTGAAAACGGCCAAATCGCCTCGTGGTAGGTTGTGTAAATATATTTAAAAGGTAATAGTAATGTCTAAGAAAATGGGTCAGGTTAAGTGGTTCAACGAAAGCAAAGGTTTTGGTTTCATTGAACAACAAGACGGTGGTAAAGATGTGTTCGTACACTTCTCTGCAATCATGACCGACGGTTTCAAGACCCTGGCAGAAGGCCAGCGTGTTGAGTATACCATCCAGGACAGCCCGCGCGGGCCGGCTGCCGCCAACGTTGTTGCTCTGTAAATCCACAGGGAATAACGTATAGAGAACTTGATACAACCATAATGACGCATTTATGCTGAGTTATTGCGGAAGATATTGAGTTCAACAAGCCCGCCAAAGTGCGGGTTTTTTATTTTTTGCTCACGAGAGGTTTGTTACGAGAAACTTTAGGATGGGCTGGTAGCATCCAAACAATAATAAAAATGATGTTGTTAAGGATGCTCAAGTGAAAGGAATTAAATTATGTTTAAAAATACTGTGTTAAAAATGGGCCGTGTGAAGTGGTTTGATCAGAGCGAAGGCTATGGTGTTATTTCTCCGGTTGATGGTAGTGACGAAATTTATGTTAGCCGCCGCGCTATCGCCAATACCAAGAATAAATCGTTAAATGAAGGTCAGAACGTAGAGTTCTCGATCTATCGTAGCTCTCACGGGCTGTCTGCGGCAGACGTTATCGCGTTCTGACCCACCCCTTCCTCGCCAGTGCCGGTGCCGCCACCCCATGCACTGGCGAAGAAAATTTCTTCGATATCCTTTATGATCAGGCGATTGTTCAATCACCTGGTATATCAAGATGCCAACCCCGGTTATTTCGCTTTCTTCTGCCCGCGCGCTTCATCTTGCCGCTCAAGGGCTGCTGTCCCCCGTTAAACGCAAAGCCAAACCTGCTGATGTGATTGATGCCATCGAACGCATGGGATTGCTGCAAATTGATACGATCAGCGTGGTAGCGCGTAGCCCTTATCTGGTGCTGTTCAGCCGCCTGGGTGACTATCAGCCGGCATGGTTGGAGCAGGCTCTGGCCGCTCGCAAACTGTTTGAGTACTGGGCGCATGAAGCCTGTTTTCTCCCTATTGATGATTTCCGATTGTTACGCCACCGTATGCTGGATCCGCAGGGAATGGGATGGAAACACTCACAGGCGTGGGTGGAAAAACACCATGCAGCCATTGATGCACTCTTGCAGCATGTCGCCACCCAAGGGCCGGTGCGTTCGGCAGACTTCACCGCCGAAAAGAAAGGCGCTAATGGCTGGTGGGATTGGAAACCGGAAAAACGTCATCTTGAGATCCTGTTTACCACCGGTAAGCTGATGGTGGCCGAGCGTCGTAACTTTCATCGCGTCTACGATCTTACTCAGCGGTTACTGCCTGAGTGGGACGACAATATTCATGCTTTGCCGGAGATCGAGGCCCAGCAGGAAATGCTGCGCCGTAGCTGCCGCTATCTAGGGATTTTCAAAGCGGAATGGCTGGCGGATTACTATCGCTTAAAGCGTGTGACTCCCAAAAAATTGTTAGCAACGCTGCTACAACAAGGGGAGATTCAGCCGGTGGAAATCAGCGGGCTGGAAGGCGAATTCTATGTGCATCAATCTTTGGCCGCCGAGTTGGCATTGGCGGAACAAGGGAAACTGAAATCCAGCGTGACCAGCTTGCTCTCTCCCTTTGACCCGGTGGTATGGGATCGCCGCCGTGCGTTAGAGCTGTTCAACTTCGATTACCGGCTGGAATGTTACACGCCGAAGGAAAAACGCAAGTACGGCTACTTTACTTTACCGCTATTGCAGCGGGGTGAGTTGATCGGCCGAGTTGATGCAAAAATGCATCGTAAGCTTGGCGTTTTTGAAATCATCAGTTTTCATCTGGAGCCGAAAACCAAGCTGAACAAGCAGCGTTGTCAGGATATCCAGCAGGCGATAACCCGCACGGCGAAGTGGCACGGCGCGCAACAGGTCACTCTCGGAGACATACCGGCCCAGTTGGCCATGGCGTGGGCGGCAGGGTGGCGTGTGGAATAACGGATTTCGCGAGTAAATCAGGCGGTGATTAACCTGCCTTATAGCGTTATGCTATCCTCACGCACTTTCCCTGATGCTTATATCCCCTGGAGGAAGCATGGATCACCGTTTACTCGAAATCGTTGCCTGCCCGGTCTGCAACGGTAAGCTCTATTTCAATAAAGAAAACCAGGAACTGGTCTGCAAAGTGGACGGTCTGGCCTACCCGCTGCGCGATGGCATTCCGGTGTTGCTGGAAAACGAAGCGCGTTCACTGTCACTGGATGAGAAACACGCATGAGTTTTATCGCTATTATTCCTGCTCGTTATGCGTCCACCCGTTTGCCGGGTAAACCGCTGGCCGATATCCACGGTAAACCGATGGTGGTACACGTGATGGAGCGCGCCCGGGAATCCGGTGCTTCCCGCGTGATTGTTGCCACCGATCATCCCGAAGTGGCCAAAGCGGTGGAGGCGGCCGGTGGCGAGGTTTGTATGACCAGCCCCGATCACCACTCGGGTACTGAGCGTTTGGCGGAAGTGATCGAGAAATGCGGCTTTACTGACGATCAAATCATCGTCAACGTGCAGGGCGATGAGCCTCTGATCCCGCCGATTATCGTCCGCCAGGTAGCCGAGAATCTCGCGTCTTGCGAGGCTGGAATGGCGACGTTGGCCGTGCCAATCGAAACCGCCGAAGAGGCGTTTAACCCGAATGCCGTCAAAGTGGTGATGGATGCACAGGGCTATGCGCTCTATTTCTCGCGCGCTACGATTCCGTGGGATCGCGAACGCTTTGCCCAATCGAAAGCAAGCATCGGTGACAGCCTGCTGCGCCATATCGGCATTTATGCCTACCGTGCCGGATTTGTGCGCCGCTACGTGAGCTGGCAGCCCAGTCAGCTTGAGCAGATCGAACTGCTGGAACAGCTCCGCGTGCTGTGGTACGGCGAAAAAATTCACGTTGCGGTGGCAAAAGCCATTCCGAGCGTGGGCGTTGATACGCCAGAAGATTTGCAGCGCGTGCGGGACTGCATTAAAAACTGATTATTCTGTCGGCCAGATCACTCTGGCCGCTTCATTTCTTGCTCCTTTATCTCCATTTTATTGATCTGCGTTGAAGAATTTCGTTGTCTACCGTTCAATGATGTAGGGTGCGTTTCCTTAATCTAGAGGATTTTGCCCAATGGAGCAGTTGCGTGCCGAATTGAGTGTGGTGCTGGGTGAATCAATCGGTCGCCTGGAGCGTGTCAGCGAGCAGCCTTATGCACATATGTATTCGCTGTATGATCAACAGGATCACGCGATTCCGTTGATGGCGAAAAGCTTTGTTTGTGAGGGGATCGCGCAGCAGGAGGCTTATAAGCTCTCCATGTTGGCCCGCGAAGGGGACATTCGTCTGCCGACGGTTTATGGCATGGTGTACAGCCACCAATCCCCCTATAAAGAGATTTTGCTGATCGAGCGCCTGCGCGGCGTCTCGGTTGAAGCACCCACGCGAACCCCCGATCGCTGGGACATGCTGATGGACCAGATTATCGATGGTGTACTGGCTTGGCACCGTATCGATAGCCACGGCTGCGTCGGTACGGTAGACAGCACTCAGGAAAATGATTGGTTCTGCTGGTATCAACAGCGTGTTGAAGTACTGTGGTCAACGCTCAGTAATCTCAACTCGCCGCTGTTCACCATGGCCGATCGCCGTCTGCTTTATCGCACGCGAGAAGCGCTGCCCAATTTCTTTGCCAGTTTTGACGATCCTTGCGTGTTGGTGCACGGCAATCTTTCGCTGCGCAGCATGCTGAAAGATGCCAAAACCGATCAGCTGTTGGCGATGCTCAATCCTGGGATGATGCTGTGGGCACCACGGGAGTATGAGCTGTTCAGGCTGTGCGAAGCCGGGATGTCGGATCAGTTGCTGTTTCGCTATCTGCAACGCGCACCAGTGGCAGAGTTGTTCCTGGTGCGTCGCTGGCTGTATGCGGTGTGGGAAGCGGTGGGCCGGATGATTCACACCGGCAAGCTGGATCGCATGCTGTTCGATCAGGCGGCAAAACAGTTGCTGCCCTGGCTTGCCGATTAATTACTGCGAGTCTGACACCGTTTCGTGATCCCCTTTTAGTTGCTGCCACAGGCTGCCAAGGGTTTCATACACCGCACGCTCACTGTGGCCGAGGAATATTGAAGATGGCATGACCCGATCCCAAATATTTAACGGTGAACTGATCGCCAGTTGGTTGGCCGGAGCCGGGATCGGGTGTAACCCTTGGGCTTCGAAAAAACGCATCGCGCGCGGTAGATGGTTAGCAGAAGTCACCAGAATAAAGGGTTTCTCTCCCACTAACTTAGCCACTTGCGCGGCTTCTTGTTCCGTATCCAATGGGCGATCCAGAATCACGATATCGCTGTGTGGTACCCCTAGGCTTTCAGCCACGCGCGCTGCGGTGGCGGCATTGCTCAAGGTATTGGCCCCGCGAGCGCCGGTAAACACCATCTTGCTACCGGGATGAGAGAGGTATAGCCTGACACCTTCCGTGACCCGCGGCAGGCTGTTGCCGATCAGGTTTGAACTCGGTGCCCAGTCTGGGTTGAAAGTGTAACCACCGCCCAGCACCACGATATAATCAACCCGATCGTCGCCCCGGTAAGTGACATAGTGGGATTCGAGCGGCCGCAGTAAACGATCGGCTACCGGTTGCAGGCTTAAAAGCAGTAAAAACAGCCAACTCAGGCTCAAAATCGCTTTGCCACTTTTTTGCCAGCGGGTAAACCACAGCAGCAGTAGCGCCAATCCCATCAGCAAAAGCAGGGCGGGTAACGGCATAAACAGGTTGCCGATGAACTTTTTCAGATTAAACAGCATCAAAAATCAGGTCCTTTTGGGCGAAAAAACGACATCTGGGCGTAATCACGCCGCAAGAAGATTCATTCTAAGCCAGTCTGTGCCAAAATAGCAGGTTTGAATGGGCTGGTGCTTTGCCTCAAGCCAAGATGAAATCAGCGGAGCCGTTGTCCATGCAGGATCGCAATTTTGACGATATTGCGGAGAAGTTTGCGCGTAATATTTACGGCACGACCAAGGGGAAAATCCGCCAGGCGGTGGTTTGGCAGGATCTGACCACGCTGCTGGCGCAATTGCCGCAGCGCCGGCTGCGCATTCTGGACGCTGGCGGTGGCGAAGGCCATATGGCCTGCCAGTTGGCAGAATTAGGACATCAGGTGTTGTTGTGCGATCTTTCTGGTGAGATGATCCAACGCGCCGCGCTGCTGGCAGAGCAGAAAGGTGTGAGCCAGAACATGCAATTTATACAAAGTTCGGCGCAAGACATCGGGCAACACTTGGAACAGCCGGTTGATCTGATATTGTTCCATGCGGTTTTGGAGTGGATCGCCGAGCCACAGGCGGCATTGGCGGCGCTGTTCGACTGCCTGTTACCGGGAGGGGCGCTGTCGCTGATGTTCTTCAATGCCAATGGCCTGTTGATGCGCAACGTGGTGCTGGGGAATTTCCAGCTGGTGGATCCCGAGGTCCGCAGGCGCCGCAAGCGCTCTTTGTCGCCACAGTACCCACATAGTCCGCCGCAGGTGTACGCGTGGCTGGAACAGTTGGGGATGCAGATTTCAGGGAAAACCGGCGTGAGGGTTTTCCATGACTATCTGCAAAGTAGGCAATTACAGACACAGAAATTTGAAGAGCTACTGGCGCTTGAACAGCTTTATTGCCGGCAGGAGCCGTATGTGAGTTTGGGTCGCTATATTCACGTCATGGCGCATAAACCAAACCTGAAGGACGAACTATGAGTGAATTTTCCCAGACAGTACCCGAACTGGTCGCCTGGGCACGGAAAAATGATTTCTCTATTTCGCTCCCCACTGAGCGTCTTGCGTTCCTGCTGGCTATTGCCACGTTAAATGGCGAACGGCTAGACGGTGAGATGAGTGAAGGTGAGCTGGTTGATGCATTTCGCCATGTCAGTAAAGGTTTTGAACAGACGCATGAAACGGTGGCCATTCGCGCCAACAATGCGATCAACGATATGGTGCGCCAGCGCCTGTTGAACCGTTTTATCAGCGAACTGGCGGATGGTAATGCCATCTACCGCCTGACGCCGTTGGGCATCGGCATTACCGATTATTACATCCGCCAGCGTGAGTTTTCGACCCTGCGCCTTTCCATGCAACTGTCTATCGTGGCGGAAGAGCTCAAGCGCGCCGCCGACGCCGCCGAAGAGGGCGGTGATGATTTCCACTGGCACCGTAACGTTTTTGCACCGTTGAAGTATTCGGTGGCCGAGATCTTTGACAGCATCGATCTGACGCAACGCCTGATGGACGAACAGCAGCAGAGCGTAAAAGAAGATATTGCCGCCTTGCTGAACCAGGATTGGCGCGCGGCGATCTCCAGTTGTGAGATGCTGCTGTCGGAAACTTCGGGAACCTTGCGTGAGCTGCAGGATACGCTGGAAGCCGCAGGCGATAAGCTACAGGCCAATCTGTTGCGGATTCAGGATGCAACGCTGGGTGGGATGGAGCTGGGCTTTGTCGATAAGCTGGTGTTTGACCTACAAAGCAAGCTGGATCGCATTATCAGTTGGGGTCAACAGGCGATCGACCTGTGGATCGGTTACGATCGCCACGTTCACAAATTTATCCGCACCGCGATCGACATGGATAAAAACCGCGTGTTTGCACAACGCCTGCGGCAGTCGGTGCAAAACTACTTCGACAATCCTTGGACGCTAACCCACGCCAATGCCGAACGTCTGTTCGATATGCGCGATGAAGAATTGGCGTTGCGCAGTGAAGAAGTGACCGGGGAACTGCCGCCCGATCTGGAATATGAAGAGTTCAGCGAAATTCGCGAACAGTTGGCAGCGATGATCGAACAGGCATTGCAGGTCTATAAAGAACAGAAAATGCCGCTCAATTTAGGGGCGGTAATGCGCGATTATCTGGCGCAATATCCGCGTGCACGTCACTTCGACGTAGCACGCATAGTGGTCGACCAGGCAGTGCGCCTTGGTGTGGCTGAAGCTGATTTTTCAGGGTTGCCGGCACAGTGGCAGGCAATCAATGATTACGGAGCCAAGGTACAGGCCCATGTCATCGACAAATATTGAACAAGTAATGCCAGTCAAGCTGGCCAAGGCACTGTCGAATACGCTGTTTCCGGCGCTCGATAGCCAACTGCGCGCGGGGCGTCACATCGGTATCGATGAGCTGGACAACCACGCTTTCTTAATGGATTTTCAGGACGAACTGGAAGAGTTCTACGCCCGTTACAGCGTTGAACTGATCCGCGCACCGGAGGGGTTTTTCTACCTGCGCCCGCGTTCTACCACGCTGATCCCGCGTTCGGTGCTTTCCGAGCTGGATATGATGGTCGGCAAGATCCTGTGTTATCTCTACCTCAGCCCGGAGCGCCTGGCGCATGAAGGCATCTTCAGCCAGCAAGAGCTGTACGAAGAGCTGCTGAGCCTGGCGGATGAGAACAAACTGCTGAAGTTTGTTAACCAGCGCTCTACCGGTTCGGATCTGGATCGGCAAAAGCTGCATGAAAAAGTGCGCTCATCGTTGAACCGCCTGCGCCGTTTGGGCATGGTCTATTTTATGGGCAACGACAGCAGTAAATTCCGCATTACCGAAGCGGTGTTCCGCTTTGGTGCCGACGTGCGCAGCGGTGACGATCCGCGTGAAGCCCAGTTGCGGATGATTCGCGACGGTGAAGCGATGCCGGTTGAAAACAGCCTGTCGCTGAATGATGAAAGCGAGGCTGAAGATGTGCAGGCCGATAACGCCATAGACAGTGCAGAGGATGAACAGGAATGATTGAACGCGGTAAATTTCGCTCACTGACGCTGGTTAACTGGAACGGTTTTTTCGCTCGAACCTTTGATCTGGATGAGTTGGTCACCACGCTGTCCGGGGGCAACGGCGCGGGTAAATCCACCACCATGGCGGCGTTCGTTACCGCGCTGATCCCCGATCTGACGCTGCTGCACTTCCGTAACACCACCGAAGCGGGGGCCACCAGTGGTTCACGTGACAAAGGCCTGCACGGCAAGCTGCGCGCCGGTGTCTGTTACTCCACGCTGGACGTGGTGAACTCGCGCCATCAGCGAGTGGTAGTAGGCGTGCGTCTGCAACAGGTAGCGGGGCGCGATCGCAAAGTCGATATTAAACCCTTCACTATTCAGGGGCTGCCGACGGCGGTACAACCCACCGAATTGCTGACCCAGACCGTGGGCGATCGCCAAGCGCGCGTGCTTTCGTTGCAGGAGTTGAAAGAGCGCGTCGAAGAGATGGAAGGGGTGCAGTTCAAGCAGTTCAACTCCATCACCGATTACCACTCATTAATGTTTGACCTCGGCGTGATCCCGAAACGTCTGCGTTCCTCATCCGATCGCAGCAAATTTTATCGCCTGATCGAAGCCTCGCTCTACGGCGGGATCTCCAGCGCCATTACCCGCTCACTGCGTGACTACCTGTTGCCAGAAAACAGCGGGGTGCGTAAAGCGTTTCAGGACATGGAAGCGGCACTGCGCGAGAACCGCATGACGCTGGAGGCGATCCGCGTTACCCAGTCAGACCGCGATCTGTTCAAGCATTTGATCTCCGAAGCCACTTCCTACGTGGCGGCGGACTACATGCGCCACGCCAACGAACGCCGTATCCACCTGGATGGCGCATTGGTGTTGCGCAGCGATTTGTTGGGCAGCCGCAAACAGCTGGCAGCAGAACAGTTCCGCCATGTTGAAATGGCACGCGAACTGGCTGAACAGAGCGGTGCCGAATCCGATCTGGAAACCGATTATCAGGCCGCCAGCGATCACCTTAATCTGGTGCAGACGGCGATGCGTCAGCAGGAAAAGATCGAGCGTTATGAAGGCGATCTGGAAGAACTGACCTACCGCTTGGAAGAGCAGAATGAAGTGGTGGCAGAAGCGGGTGAGCAGCAGGCAGAAAATGAAGCGCGTGCCGAAGCCGCTGAGCTGGAAGTGGATGAACTGAAAAGCCAGCTTGCCGATTACCAGCAGGCATTGGACGTGCAGCAGACGCGTGCCATCCAATACCAGCAGGCCCTTCAGGCGCTCGAACGTGCCCGTGCGCTGTGTCAGGTGCCGGAGCTGACCGCCGAGAACGCTGAAGAGTGGCTGGAGACCTTCCAGGCGCGTGAGCAGGAGGCTACTGAAGCCCTGTTACTGTTGGAACAGAAACTGAGCGTGGCGGATGCCGCCCATAGCCAGTTTGAACAGGCTTATCAGCTGGTGGGTAAAATTGCCGGTGAAGTGAGCCGCAGTGAAGCCTGGCAAACCGCGCGCGAACTGTTGCGTGACTGGCCTTCACAGCAGCATCAGGCCGAACGTGTGCAGCCGTTGCGTATGCGCCTGAATGAGCTGGAGCAACGCCTGCGTTCACAACAGGATGCTGAGCGTTTGTTGCAGGAATTCTGTAAACGCCATGGGCAGGAATACCAGCCTGACGAACTTGATACCTTGCAGCAAGAGCTGGAAGAGCGTCTGGAATCGCTGTCGCAAAGTGTTAGCGAAGCCGGTGAGCGGCGTATGGAAATGCGTCAGGAACTGGAGCAAATCCAACAGCGTATTAAAGAGCTGACCGCGCGTGCGCCAATTTGGTTAGGTGCGCAGGATGCGCTGAGCCAACTCAGTGAGCAAAGCGGCGAAACCTTCGAAGACGGCCAGCAAGTTACCGAGTACATGCAGCAATTGCTGGAACGCGAACGTGAAACTACCGTTGAGCGCGACGAAGTGGCTGCGCGTAAGCGTGAGATTGAAGCGCAAATTGAGCGCCTCAGCCAGCCAAGCGGTGCCGAAGATCAACGGCTGGTGACGTTGGCAGAGCGTTTCGGCGGCGTATTGCTGTCAGAGATTTATGACGATGTGACCATTGACGACGCGCCGTATTTCTCCGCGTTGTATGGCCCATCACGCCATGCGATCGTGGTACCGGATCTGTCGCTGGTACGCGAAATGCTACAAGGGCTGGACGATTGCCCGGAAGATCTCTACCTGATCGAAGGGGATCCGCAGTCGTTCGATGACAGCGTATTCGCCGTTGAAGAACATGAAAAAGCGGTGGTGGTGAAGACTGCCGATCGCCAATGGCGTTATTCGCGTTACCCGGAAGTGCCACTGTTTGGCCGTGCGGCGCGTGAAAATCGCCTGGAAGTGCTGTATGCCGAACGTGACTCGTTGGCTGAACGCTATGCCACGCTGTCATTTGACGTGCAGAAAACTCAGCGTTCCCACCAGGCTTTCAGCCGTTTTATCGGTTCCCATCTGGCAGTCGCGTTTGACGCCGATCCTGAGGCGGAAATCCGCACCATGAACAGCCGCCGTGGTGAGGTTGAGCGTTCGCTCAACAACCACGAAGCGCAGAATCAGCAGCAGCGTCAGCAATACGAACAGGCGAAGGAGGGCATTTCTGCGCTGAACCGCCTGATGCCGCTGGTTTCGCTGCTGAATGACGATACGCTGCAAGATCGCGTTGAAGAGATCCGCGAAGAGTTGGAAGAAGCCCAAGACGCTGCGCGCTATATTCAGCAGCATGGGGTTTCGCTGACCAAGCTGGAGCCGTTGTTATCGGTGCTGCAAAGCGATCCGGAACAGCACGAACAGCTGCAACTGGATTACACACAGGCCCAGGCAACGCAACGTCAGGCCAAACAGCAGGCCTTTGCGCTCACCGAAGTGGTGCAACGCCGTGCGCACTTCAGCTATACCGACTCTGCCGGTATGCAGAATGCTGACAACGATCTCAATGAGAAGCTGCGTCAACGGCTGGAGCATGCGGAAGCGGAGCGTACTCGCGCCCGTGAGCAACTGCGCCAGTATCAGACCCAGTTTACTCAGTACAGCCAAGTGTTGGCGTCGCTGAAAAGCTCCTTTGACGCCAAACGCGACATGCTGAAAGAGCTGAGTCAGGAATTGGTGGACATCGGCGTGCAGGCGGATGCCAATGCCGAAGCTCGTGCGCGCCAGCGCCGTGATGAACTGCATGCGGCGCTGAGTACCAATCGTACGCGCCGTAATCAGTTGGAAAAACAGCTGACCTTCTGCGAAGCGGAAATGGACGGTTTGCAGAAGAAACTACGCAAGCTGGAGCGTGATTACTACCAACTGCGTGAGCAGGTGGTTACCGCCAAAGCGGGCTGGTGTGCGGTGATGCGCCTGGTGAAAGACAACGGTGTTGAACGCCGTCTGCATCGTCGTGAATTGGCCTATATGGACGGTGATGAACTGCGTTCCATGTCGGATAAGGCGCTGGGTGCGCTGCGCCTGGCGGTGGCGGATAACGAGCACTTGCGCGATGTGTTGCGCCTGTCGGAAGACCCTAAACGGCCCGAGCGTAAGATCCAGTTCTACATTGCGGTTTATCAGCATCTGCGCGAGCGCATCCGCCAGGATATCATCCGTACTGACGATCCGGTTGAAGCCATCGAACAGATGGAGATCGAACTGGGCCGCTTGACGGAAGAACTGACCGCCCGCGAGCAGAAGCTGGCAATCAGCTCAAAGAGCGTGGCGAATATCATCCGTAAGACTATCCAGCGTGAACAGAACCGCATCCGCATGCTCAACCAGGGCCTGCAGGCGGTCTCCTTCGGCCAGGTGAAGAGCGTGCGTTTGAACGTCAACGTACGGGAAGCCCATGCTACCTTGCTGACCGTGCTCTCTGAGCAGCAGGAACAGCATCAGGATCTGTTTAACAGTAACCGCCTGACCTTCTCGGAAGCCTTGGCGAAACTGTATCAACGCCTGAACCCGCAGATCGATATGGGCCAGCGTACGCCGCAGACCATTGGTGAAGAGCTGCTGGATTATCGTAATTATCTGGAGCTGGAAGTTGAAGTATTCCGCGGTTCCGACGGTTGGCTACGGGCGGAAAGTGGCGCGTTGTCCACCGGGGAAGCGATTGGTACCGGTATGTCGATTCTGGTGATGGTAGTGCAGAGCTGGGAAGAAGAGTCACGCCGCTTGCGTGGTAAAGATATCTCGCCTTGCCGCTTGCTGTTCCTGGATGAAGCGGCGCGTTTGGATGCCAAATCCATCGCCACGCTGTTTGAACTGTGCGATCGCCTGGAAATGCAGTTGATTATTGCGGCACCAGAAAATATCAGCCCGGAAAAGGGCACCACTTATAAGCTGGTGCGTAAAGTATTCCAAAATCATGAGCATGTACACGTGGTTGGTTTGCGTGGTTTTGCCCCGGAACAGGCCGCATTGGCACCAACGGTAGCAGAAACGCCTTAAACTTGAATAAAACTGCCCTAAAAGTCTGAAAATAGTCACCTTTAGGTGGCTATTTTTTTACGCTGCGAGGATGATAGGTAGGTTTTTTTTATCGCTGAAACTAAGTAGCGTAATGAGAGTAAAACAGTAATTCAACGGCGCTGGGAGCAAAAGGGCCGTTCTGTTTGTATACTGAAACGAGTAGATAATCTTTGTTGTATTTTTGTGAGCATACAGGGGGCAAGGGATGTTGCTTAAAAAAGGAAACTCAGTACGACGTCTGGCATTGAGTTGCGCAATTGCGTGTAGTTTTGCCGTGTCGTTACCCGCATGGGCTGCCGTGCAGGCGTTTCCACCGGTGTCATCATCCGGCATGTCTGCTGTGCAAAGCCGTACTCAAATATTAGCGGTATTGCCTAAAGGCGTGGTGCCCTATTATCTCCCTACTTTGGCTCAACTATATGCATCCAACCAAATGCAGCCAATGTGGCAGGATCGGGAAACCGTATTGCAGTTCCAGCAGCAACTTGCTGAACTCGCTATTTCGGGCATACAGCCACAATTCACCCAATGGGTAAAATTACTCACCGATCCGGCAATCACCGATATGGCACGCGATATTGTGCTGTCTGATGCCATGCTGGGTTATCTGCAGTTTGCTTCGTCAATCGGGTTAAACGGTAACAGTTGGCTGTACAGCAATGTTCCTTACAAGCTGGCGCTGCCGGCGAATACCGTGATCAATCAGTGGCAGCTTGCGCTACAGCAGGGAAAAACCCTGGCATATGTCAACTCGCTGACGCCCCAACATCCGCAGTATGAAAAAATGCATCAGGCACTGCGTGAGCTGTTAGCCGATGGGCGTCCGTGGCCGCAGGTGAGCAATGGTCCAAGTCTGCGCCCTGGTCAACTCAGTGATGACATACCGGCGTTACGAGAAATTCTTGCGCGTACTGGAATGTTAACCGTGGTGCCTGTAGCCACGCCGCATTCGCAAGAGCCAGCAGCGACGCCAACAGCCGCAAGAGCACCGGTGGTGGAGGATGATCTGTCGGTGGATGAAGAGAAAAATCGCAATCCTGCCGGGGCGGTAGTCAGCCCTGCGGCGGCACCGATTAAGGATCTTGTTCCTTCTCCCGAAGCCCCGTTGGTGCAGCAATCGGTCAGCCCGGTTTCGGTGACGGACAACCGTTATACCGACGATTTAGTGGAAGGAATTAAGCGTTTCCAGACATGGCAAGGATTGACACCAGACGGCGTAGTCGGTGCCCGAACCCGCGAATGGCTGAACGTTTCACCCCAAATGCGAGCCTCTTTGCTGGCGTTGAATATTCAGCGTCTGCGTATTTTGCCTGGTCATGTTGATACTGGCATTATGGTCAACATTCCGAATTACTCACTGATCTATTATCTCAATGGTAATGAGGTTCTCTCGTCGCGGGTGATCGTTGGTCGTCCAAGCCGTAAAACGCCATTGATGAGCAGCGCACTGAACAACGTGGTGGTCAATCCGCCGTGGAACGTGCCGACTAAGCTGATACGTGAAGATATCGTGCCTAAGGCGATGCATGACTCGGGGTATTTCCAGAAGCATGGTTACAGAGTGTTCTCGGGTTGGAGCAATGAATCTGAGGCGATCGATCCGTCAATGATTGATTGGAGCGTGACTTCACCACGCAATTTCCCTTACCGCATCCAGCAGGCACCTGGCGCCAGCAATTCGTTGGGGCGCTTCAAGTTCAATATGCCAAGTTCCGATGCGATCTACCTGCACGATACCCCCAACCACGGTTTGTTCCAGAAAGATATCCGTGCGTTAAGTTCGGGCTGCGTGCGTGTGAACAAGGCTTCTGACTTGGCCAATATGCTGCTGCAGGATGCGGGCTGGAATAACGCTCGAGTCTCCTCCACGCTGAAAGTAGGCAATACCACTTACGTGAATATTCGCCAGCATATCCCGGTGCAACTTTATTATCTGACGGCTTGGGTTGCCGATGACGGTAAACCACAGTTCCGTACAGATATTTACAATTATGATGCTACCGTGCGATCGGGTGCACAAATTTTGGCTCAGGCTGAAAAATTGATGCAATAAATGCAGTAATTCTAGGTAAATAGCGGTCTGAATGTCTGGTTAGCCACAAGCACTCTTTTTGGGAGTGCTTATAAACCTAAGCCTATCTCGGGTTGACTCCGCATAGGCTGGCGGTTATGGTTCGGGCTGTGCGCAGTTTTGTGCATTTATTTTGACATTCTTGCCGAGTTTAAAAGAGTCATGGACAAAATTGATCATCATCGCCGTAAATGGCTAACGCTAGGTAGCGCAGCCATGGGTATCGCTCTGCTCCCTGGGCAGGCGTTCGCCAGTCTTTCTACCGCTCGTCCACGTATTCTGGTACTCAATAATCTGAATACTGGCGAATCCATTAAGGCCGAGTTTTTCAACGGTAAAGGTTACAACCGGGAAGAGTTAGTGCGGTTGAATCATATTTTCCGTGATTATCGTGCCAATAAGACCAAGACGATCGATCCTCATCTGTTTGATCATCTCTATCGTCTGCAAGTCTTACTGGGAACGACCAAGCCGATTCAGTTGATTTCGGGTTACCGTTCTTCAGCAACCAACAACGAAATGCGTGAGCACAGCCGTGGTGTGGCTAAACAGAGTTATCACACCAAGGGGCAGGCAATGGATTTCCACATTGAAGGTATCCAACTGAGTAATATCCGCAAAGCGGCGTTAAAAATGCGCGCTGGTGGTGTAGGATATTATCCACGTAGCAACTTTGTGCACATCGATACCGGCCCGGTGCGGACCTGGTAATCACTGTGCACCATGAGTGAATAGCGCCAGCCTGCCGGGTATGGCGCTTTTGTCGTTGGAGCTTTATGAAATACCATATTATTCCCGTAACGGCGTTCAGCCAAAACTGTACTCTGATCTGGTGTGACAAAACGCAACAGGCCGCTTTGGTTGATCCTGGCGGTGAGCCAGAAAAATTGAAAGCGGAAGTGGCGAGAAAAGGCGTGAAGATTAGCCAGATTCTGCTTACGCATGGCCATCTCGATCACGTTGGTGCGGCGGCTGAATTGGCTGAGTATTATCAGGTGCCGATCTTGGGGCCAAATAAAGAAGATGCCTTCTGGCTCGAAGGTTTGCCTGCTCAGAGCCGCATGTTCGGCTTGGCAGAATGTGCAGCCTTTACGCCGACGCAATGGTTGGAGGAAGGGGATACTGTGCAGGTGGGGGAATTATCGCTGGGTGTTCTGCATTGCCCTGGTCATACACCGGGTCATGTCGTTTTTATTAATGACAAGGCACGTCTGGCACTGGTGGGCGACGTATTGTTTAGCGGTGGCGTAGGTCGAAGTGATTTCCCGCGTGGTGACCATCAGACGCTGATTAACTCGATTCGCACCAAGCTACTGCCTCAGGGTGATGATATCGCGTTTATTCCCGGGCATGGACCAATGTCCACCTTTGGGCAAGAGCGCCAAACCAACCCTTTCCTGCGTGAAGAGCCTGCTGTCTGGTAAGCGGAATCTTCCTGGCAGCAATATAATAGCAAAGGGGCGCAGTGCGCCCCTTTTTAATGCTGAGTTTTCAGCTTAAAGCACGGCAACAATGGCTTCGCACAGCGGTGCCATATTGTCTGGCGTCATGCCCGCTACGTTAACGCGGCCAGAGTTAACGGCATAAACACCGAACTCATCACGCAAGCGCAGAACCTGCTCTTTGGTTAATCCACTGAAAGAGAACATGCCATTTTGGTTGATGATAAAGCTGAAGTCTTGCTTCGCGCCTTTCTCTTGCAGGGTATTCACGAACAGCTGACGCATACGGTGAATGCGCTGGCGCATGTCGGTCAGTTCCTGTTCCCAAGTAGCACGCAATGCTTCGTTACCCAAAATAGTGGCAACCACGGCTGCGCCGTGTGACGGTGGGTTGGAGTAGTTAGCGCGGATCGCGGCTTTAACCTGACTGAATGCGCGATCGGCAGTGTCTGCGTCGGCTGCGACCACGGTACAGGCACCAACACGTTCGTTGTACAGGCCGAAGTTCTTCGAATAAGAACTGGCAACAATCAGTTCCTGATGCTTGGCCGCAAAAATACGCAGACCTTGCGCGTCTTCTTCCAGACCTTTGGCAAAACCTTGGTAGGCGAAGTCGAACAGCGGCAACCAACCCTTGGCGACAGAGAGTTCCGCCAGTTGTGCCCATTGCGCTTCGGTTGGATCGATGCCGGTTGGGTTATGGCAGCAACCGTGGAACAACACCACATCACCAGCCTCTGCACGTTTCAGGCTATTGAGCAGGCCATCAAAGTCCAGCGCGTGGTTGGCGGCGTCATAATAGTCATATTCCAATACTTCCAGGCCAACAGCGCCGAACACATTTTTATGGTTAGGCCAAGTTGGGTTGCTGATCCAGATACGTTTGGCGCTGGTTTGGTTGGCAATAAAATCTGCTGCGACACGCAGGGCACCAGTACCACCTGGTGTTTGCGCGGTGCGCGCACGCTTGCTGGCAATGATCGGGCTTTGTTTGCCGAATAATAACTCTTGTGTGCAGCTAGCAAACTCAGGGATACCTTCGATACCCAAGTAGTTTTTGGTGGTCTCATTTTCCAGCAGGTACTGTTCAGCTTTCTTCACGCTGGCCAGTACCGGTGTTTTACCGGTTTCGTCTTTATAGACGCCAATCCCTAAGTTGATTTTGTTCGGACGGGCGTCCGCGCGGAAAATATCGGTCAGACCCAGAATCGGGTCGGCAGGTGCAGCGGTGATTTTTTCAAACATGTCAGATTGCTTCCATGGCCTAGAGTTAAGCAGACAGAAGCATCAGGGTAGCGCCAGTTATCGGCTTTGCCAACCGTTTGCGAGAAAAACACATCGATCTTGTGATGGCGGCAGATTCAGCACAAAAAATGACGGAGAAGGGAGCATTAACAGGATAAAAAGCGGTAGGGCAACGTAAATAAAAACAGGGCCGAAGCCCTGTTTTTAACTCATCTGGCAATAGACTGCCATTAAGCGCAACAACTTAGAACTGGTAAACCAGACCAGTAGCTACGATGTTGTCGGTAGCAATGCCGTTAGCGTTGTAGAAGCCTGAGTCGTTTTCATTCAGCAGGTTGATTTTGTAATCAACATAGGTAGACATGTTTTTGTTGAAGTAGTAAGTAGCACCGACATCAACATACTTAACCAGGTCTTTGTTGTTGCCGTATGAGGTGTTCAGGTCTTTGCCTTTAGACTGCAGGTAAGCGATAGAAGGACGCAGACCGAAATCGAACTGGTATTGTGCAACCACTTCATAGTTACGGGCTTTGTTAGCAATGCTGCTACTGCCGTATGGAGTCATGTTGTGAGTTTCAGAATACATGGTAGCAAAGTAGACGTTGTTCGCGTCGTACTTGGCACCCAGAGCCCAAATTTCAGCTTTGTCGCCACCAGCATTAGACAGAACCGCATCTTTCTGCTTAATAGTACGGTTAGAAGAAGTGTAGGCTGCGCCGACGCTGACACCGGTATCCATGATTGCATAGGTAGTAGAAACGCCTACGCCGTCACCGTTAGCTCTTTTGAGTTCGCCTTCGCGATCATTTTTACCCTGATACTGCAGCGCGAAGTCCCAACCATCAACTGTACCGAAGAAGTTCTTGTTACGGTAGGTCGCTACGCCTGTAGCACGTGCGTTCATGAAGTTATCAGTGAAGGTGTAGGTATCGCCACCAAACTCAGGCAGCATATCGGTCCAACCACCAATGTCATACGCTACGCCGTAGTTACGGCCGTAGTCGAATGAACCGTAATCAGCGAATTTCAGGCCAGCAAAGCCCAGACGGGTTTTGTTGCCATCTTGGGCATCTTTACCTTCGCTGTTGCTAGCTGAGAAGTTGTATTCCCACTGGCCGTAACCGGTCAGTTCGCTATTGATCTGGGTTTCACCTTTGAAGCCAAGACGAGCGTAGGACTTGTCGCCATTGTTGTCACTATTGTTGGCGTTGTCTTCGTTTGAAAAGTAATGCAGGCCAACAGCTTTACCATACAAATCCAGCTTGTTGCCGTCTTTGTTGTAGATTTCTGCTGCGTTTGCTGCACCAGCTGCTAACAGAGCTGGGATTACTACTGCAAGAATGTTGCGTTTCATCATTATTACCCTCATTAGTGTTATTCGGACACCTTGCCACTGCCGCCAATAATTCTTTTGGAACTATTGTTGATAGTTTGGTGTCGTCCTGTGTCTGAACGCAGTGTTCCATTCACGGGCGGGTTAATCTAGAACGAAAATGCTACTAATGTCGCAATCAGGTTTCAAAAAGAAACTATGTGTTACAAAATGTAAATTTAAGGGAACTTTGTGACCTAGATCAAGAATAAAAAACACGAAAGGCCAGCAATGCTGGCCTTAAAAGTGTACAGAAATAGGTTGAAAAACGTCTGCTCGGATTAACTAGAAGCTTGCGTTACGTGGTGTACGAGGGAATGGGATCACATCACGTACGTTTTGCACGCCGGTCACATAAGCGATTAAACGCTCAAAACCCAAGCCAAAACCAGAGTGCGGCACGGTGCCGTAGCGACGCAGATCGCGATACCACCAGTAATCTTCTTTATTCAGCCCCATTTCCTCCAGGCGCTGATCCAGCACATTAAGGCGTTCTTCACGTTGTGAACCACCAATGATTTCACCGATGCCTGGGGCCAGAACGTCCATCGCAGCCACGGTTTTGCCATCTTCGTTCATACGCATATAGAAGGCTTTGATATCTTTCGGGTAGTTCTTCACTACCACTGGCGCTTTGAAATGCTTCTCGGCCAGATAGCGTTCGTGCTCAGAAGAAAGGTCGATCCCCCAGGATACCGGGTTCTCGAAGGTTTGGCCGGAAGCGATCAGAATTTCAACCGCTTCGGTGTAGTCCACCTGGGCGAAATCAGAAGAAACAAAACGCTTCAGGCGCTCAACTGCGTCTTTATCTACACGCTCGGCAAAGAACTGCATATCGTCAGCACGTTCATTCAGGACGGCTTGGAAGACATACTTCAGCATACTCTCGGCCAAGCCCGCAACGTCATCCAGGGTGGCGAAAGCCACTTCAGGTTCGATCATCCAGAATTCAGCCAGGTGGCGGCTGGTATTGGAGTTTTCTGCGCGGAAGGTTGGGCCAAAGGTGTACACCTTTGATAGCGCACAGGCGTAAGTTTCGCCGTTCAACTGGCCAGATACGGTCAGAAACGCTTCTTTGCCGAAGAAATCCTGGCTGAAGTCGATTTCGCCTTTGTCGGTGCGCGGCAGGTTTTCCATGTCCAGCGTAGAAACGCGGAACATTTCACCGGCACCTTCGGTATCAGAAGCGGTAATCAGTGGGGTAGACACCCAGAAATAGCCATTCTCATGGAAGAAACGGTGAATAGCCTGCGCCAGAGTGTGGCGTACGCGGGCAACGGCACCGATCAGGTTGGTACGCGGGCGCAGGTGGGCCACTTCTCGCAGGTATTCAATGCTGTGGCGCTTGGCCGCCATCGGATAGGTATCTGGATCGTCAACCCAGCCAACCACCTTAATCGCCGTTGCTTGCAGCTCGAAGCTCTGGCCTTCACCCGGGGAGGCAACCACGTTCCCGGTGATCTCAACAGAACAACCGGTAGTCAGATGCAGAACTTCATCCTGATAATTCGGCAGAGAATTATTAACGACGGCCTGTAACGGATCAAAGCAGGAGCCGTCATAAACGGCGAGGAAGGAGATACCAGCTTTAGAATCTCTCCGGGTACGTACCCAACCGCGTACGGTGACTTCACTGTCAACCGCAGCACGACCTTGCAGTACGTCGACTACAGGCACTACGCTCATAGATTTCTCTCTTTATAAGTTTTGGTTCAGAAATATCGAACAACCCAAGAATTTGGGGATGTTGCTATGTTACTTGCCGCGTTGCAGAGCACAAGTAGAAATCACCAGAATGGAGCAACATTTCTTGCGGGCAGCTAAAAAAGGAGGGCAGGATATTGCAGGTATATAAAGGAAAGAAAGATAAGCCGGCATCAATTATTCAGCCGGCTCGTATTTCAACTGGCTTTTTTCACCAGTGGCAGATCGAAGGCTTTGCGCAAGGCTTTTACAAACGCTTGATCCTGGCAGATGGTTTTGCCTGGGCTATCGGAAAGTTTCGCCACCGGCCTGCCGTTGCACTCAACCAGCTTGATCACAATATTTAGCGGTTTGACACCGGGAATATCGCAGGTCAGGCGTGTGCCGATGCCGAACACCAGATTGATACGCCGATCAAAGTGGCGATAGAGCGCCAGGGCTTTATCCAGATCCAGATTGTCTGAAAACACCAACGTCTTGCTCAGCGGATTTATGCCCAACTCCTGATAATGAGCGATGGCTTTCTCTCCCCATTCGAAGGGATCGCCAGAGTCATGGCGCAATCCTTGGTAAGGCTGGGCAAACTGCGGGTCGAAATCGCGCAGGAAAGCATCCATGGTGATGCAGTCGGTGAGCGCAATGCCTAACTGATCGGGATATTCATCCAACCAGGCCTGTAACGCTGCGCGCTGGCTATTGGCAAGCTCCGGGCTGATCTGCTGGTGCGCCTGGAACCATTCATGGGCCTGCGTGCCGACCGGCGCTAAAGCTAACTGATGAGCCAGATCGTAGTTACTGGTACCGACCAGATAAGGGAACTCACTTTTCAGCGTGCTGACGATGGCGTGCTGCACATCATGGGAAAAACGGCGGCGGGTGCCGAAATCCATCAGCTTGAAGCGAGAGATATCGATATCTCTCGCCATGTGCTTGAACTGCGCCAACTTACTGCGCAACTGATTCACGGCCATCTCTGGCGTCACCTGTGGTGAACGATGGCGATGTACAACCTCGCTGATCACGGCGAGCAGAGGCACTTCCCACATAATCACCTCGAGCCATGGCCCGGCGATACGGATCTGTAGCTGGCCATTGTGATTATCGATGGTGACCTGTTGGGGGTCATAACAGAAGTTACGCAGCCAGTTCAGGTAATCTTGCTGGAAGAAGGGTAAACCGGAAAGATACTGAAATTCATCCTCTGTCAGCGCCAGTTTGCTCATCAAAGCAACCTGAGTGCGGATCTCGTCGGCATAATCGCCCAGCAACTCGTCACCACGGCAACGAAACTCCGCCGCCACGGTAATCGCGGGGTAGCGGTGGAACACTGCTTGCTGCATATGAAGCTTGTAGGCATCGGTATCAAGCAATGAGGTTAAAATCGGGGAAGCGTATAGAGTCATATCGCGTAACAGCATCCTCGTCAGGCGCGTATCTAAGTCCGGAACACCATAAAAGTGGGGGGAGTATACCTGGATTATCCTGTTATTGAAGCCTCATCACACCACAAATGGCGGGAACGGGTCGAGGATTAAACGTGCCTTTATCAGGTTGCGGTTTCGTGACCGGTCAGAAAAGCCAGGGAATCCAATAAGCTGGGCGACTTAGTCTATTTAATGATAAAAATTATAATGTTAATTATTTTAAACACAGATTCAGATAAACCCACTTGGCGTATAGATACTGACCTTGTTCTTGCCGCTTTTTTTACAGAAATACAGCGCTTCGTCAGCCTGTTTTATCGCCGGGTGCAGTTCCTGGAGGTGGCTGACCGGTGCGATGCCACAGCTGATGGTAAAACGTACTCTTTTGCTATTGGGCAGTTCCAGGCTGAGTTCGCTGGTTTGATCCCGAACTTTTTCCATGATGCTGCGGGCATTTTCCAATGTACAGTGGTTGAGCAGTACGGCGAACTCTTCCCCGCCGTAACGGCAGAAGATATCACTGGAGCGGAAGGTGTTGCGCAGCAATTGTGCGAACATCACCAGCACCCGATCGCCGATGTCGTGGCCATAAGTATCATTAAGCCGTTTGAAGTTATCGATATCGATCAGGCAAAAGGCGTGCGGATAACTGCTGGCAGCCAATAATTCGCATTCGAGGAAGAATTTGCGGCGGTTATAAATATTGGTCAGCGGGTCGAGGAACGATGTGGCTTCAAGCTCTTTTATGAGTTGATGTTTCTCATTCTCCAGCGCAATTTTTTCCTGGTGATATTGTTTGAGTTGCGTAATGGCATCGCTGATAGCGATCAGTTCTTTGCTGTAAAACGCCTCGTTGTTATCAATATTCATCTCACCCCGTGACAGGCGCAGAATATTATTATGCGTTTTGGTCAGCCAGCGGCTGATATTTGAACAAAATATCAGCGAGGGCAACAGAATGAACAAAGCGATCAGCCAGCCGAGCGAAATCATGCCGTAAATAGCGGTTTGACTATCGTATATTTTGGCTTCAGAGGCAGCAATTTCCAGTTCAAAACTGCGCTGATATAACTGTTGCGAAAGTTGGCTCAGCTCTTTGACATACTGATAAATAAAGTCTGAGTTATAGCCAGTGCTATGAGTCATCGCCTGATACAAGTCTTCCGAGATACTGTTGATTTTATCGCTGGAGATGTTCTGCAGTATGCCATCCACCAGCTCTGCGATTTGTGGATCGCCATAGGCCAACTTCATAAACACCAAGCGGGTGTCGAGGGCTCTAAGGGCTCCCGTCAGCTGGATCGCCTTCAGATAGGGTTTTTTCTGTTCCCGGCCATCCAGATTGATGTCAATGATTTGGTCCATCAATTCGGCCAGGGTCATATTCAGGCGGTTATTGAGACGAATAGCTTCCAGAAACAGAAATGAATCGGCGGTGATCATCCGAGTATCATAGGTATAGCGGTAAAAGGTCTTAGTGGTCTGGCCGATATAGTAGGCGCTGTTGATATTGAACAGGTTGGTGTTGGCTTCATTGATCAGGGAAATCTGGCGGGAGTCGTTATCCAACAATTTTTCCATCAGGTCGACGATAGAAAGCAGGGCAAATTTCTGCTGGATCCCCAGCCGTTGAGAATGCTCACTGCCGATATGTGATTTGACAATCGCTATTTTTTTACGCGCCTGAGCATCATCATCTTGCCATTGTGCTTCGCTAATCTCTTTATTCACCAGGCTTAATCTTTTTGAGCGGTGCGCACGCAATGTGGCCTGAAACGCGGCTGAAACTTCTTTGGCTCTATGGATTTTATACAGATTCTCCTGGCTTTGGAGATAACTGTTATGCGCTTCCATCAGCCCATTGGAAATAAACATGGCAAAAGAAAACGTTAAAGCAAAAGTGAAGAAATAGATCAGATATTTTACTTTCATGCTAATCCGTTTCTCCTGCAAGATGAGAGTCGAATTATAACATCGAGCTGACTGTCTCGCTGCAGTAATATTGTGGTAGGCCAGTGGGCCGCGCCCCTATTTTTTTCGCTAAAGCGGCCATCTCTGGGCTTTTTTCGTGGCTGTGGTACAGTTTATTTACACTCGGGCCGTCGAAGAACAACGCCATCTAACGAACTCAAGAGCAGTATGACGTGATGACGGCCAATACCTGCAACTTACTGAAACGTCAAAGGGTTTCTATGACACAACAGCCACAGGCGAAGTTTCGCCACGATTATCGCGCACCTGATTACACCATTACCGACATCGATTTGGATTTCGAGCTGGACGCGGAGAACACGCGCGTCACCGCCATCAGCCAGGTCAAGCGCCAAGGGGCAGCAGGAGCACCGTTAATCCTCAACGGTGAAGATCTGACGCTGGTAAGTATCCAGATTGATGGCCAGCCATGGAGCAGCTATCACCAACAGGATAACCAACTGGTTATCGAACAGCTGCCAGCACAATTTACCCTGACCATCGTCAACGATATCCATCCGGCAAAAAACACCGCGCTGGAAGGGTTATACCTGTCCGGTGAGGCGCTGTGTACCCAGTGTGAAGCCGAAGGGTTCCGCCACATTACCTATTATCTTGATCGCCCAGATGTTCTGGCTCGTTTCACCACCCGTATTGTGGCAGATAAAGCGCGCTATCCTTTCCTGCTCTCCAACGGTAACCGAATGGGCGAGGGCGAGCTTGCAGATGGCCGCCACTGGGTGCAATGGCAGGATCCGTTCCCTAAACCTAGCTACCTGTTTGCTCTGGTAGCGGGGGATTTCGATGTGCTGCGCGATAGCTTCACCACGCGCTCCGGGCGCAACGTTGCGCTGGAGCTGTTTGTGGATCGCGGTAATCTGGATCGTGCCGATTGGGCGATGACCTCGCTGAAAAACTCGATGAAGTGGGACGAAACCCGTTTTGGCCTGGAATACGATCTAGACATCTATATGATCGTGGCCGTGGATTTCTTCAACATGGGTGCGATGGAAAACAAAGGGTTAAATATCTTTAACTCGAAGTATGTGCTGGCGAAGGCCGAAACGGCCACCGACAAAGATTACCTGAATATTGAAGCGGTGATTGGTCACGAATATTTCCATAACTGGACGGGGAATCGCGTGACCTGCCGCGACTGGTTCCAGCTCAGCCTGAAAGAGGGGCTGACGGTGTTCCGCGATCAGGAGTTCAGTTCAGATCTCGGTTCCCGCTCGGTTAACCGCATCGACAACGTGCGCGTGATGCGCGGCGCACAGTTTGCCGAGGATGCCAGCCCGATGGCGCACGCCATTCGGCCGGACAAAGTGATCGAAATGAACAACTTCTACACCCTGACGGTGTACGAAAAAGGTTCTGAAGTGATCCGCATGATGCACACCCTGCTGGGTGAACAGCAGTTCCAGGCGGGGATGCAACTGTACTTTGAGCGTCACGATGGCAGTGCGGCAACCTGCGATGACTTTGTGCAGGCAATGGAAGATGCCTCTAACGTCGATCTTTCCCTGTTCCGCCGCTGGTACAGCCAATCGGGTACGCCACTGCTGACGGTGCGCGATGAGTATGACGCTGAACATCAGCAATACCGTCTGCACGTCAGCCAGAAAACCGCGCCAACGGCGGATCAGCCAGAAAAGCTGCCGCTGCATATTCCGCTGGATATTGAACTGTACGATGGCGAAGGCAACGTTATCGCCTTGCAGAAAGGCGGTGCGCCGGTAAACAACGTGCTGAATGTGACCGAAGCGGAACAGACCTTTGTGTTTGATGGGGTTGCGCATCAGCCAGTGCCTTCGCTGCTGCGTGAATTCTCTGCCCCGGTGAAACTGGACTATCCATACAGCGATCAGCAACTGACTTTCCTGATGCAACACGCGCGCAATGAATTTGCCCGCTGGGATGCCGCACAAAGCCTGCTGGCCACCTATATCAAACTCAACGTGGCCAAGTATCAGCAGAAACAGCCGTTGACCTTGCCGCTGCATGTTGCCGATGCGTTCCGGGCGGTGCTGTTGGATGAAAAACTGGATCCGGCCCTGGCGGCACAGATCCTGACGCTGCCTTCAGAAAACGAGATTGCCGAACTGTTCTCGACGATCGATCCAGAAGCGATCGCGGCGGTGCACGACGCGATCACTCGCTGCTTGGCACAGGAAATGGCCGATGAATGGCTGGCGGTGTATCGCGCCAACAAAACCGACGGTTACCGCGTTGAGCACCGTGACATTGCCAAGCGTTCGTTGCGTAATGTATGCCTCAGCTATCTGGCCTTTGGTGATGCAGAGCAGGCTAATCAACTGGTGCTGAAGCAGTTCCAGCAGGCGGACAATATGACCGACTCGCTGGCGGCCCTTTCCGCTGCGGTGGGTGCGCAGTTACCGTGCCGCGATGCGTTGATGGCCGAGTTTGATGAGCGCTGGCATCAGGATGGCCTGGTGATGGACAAATGGTTTGTACTACAGGCCACCAGCCCGGCGGCTGATGTGCTGACCAAGGTGCGCGGTCTGCTGCAACATCGCTCATTCAGCCTCGGTAACCCGAACCGTACCCGTTCACTGATTGGGGGTTTCGCGTCTGCCAATCCTGCGGCATTCCACGCCGCAGATGGCAGTGGGTATCAGTTCCTGGTTGAGATCCTCAGCGATCTCAACCAGCGTAACCCACAGGTGGCTGCCCGGTTGATCGAACCGCTGATCCGCCTGAAACGTTATGATGCTTCCCGTCAGGCGTTGATGCGCAGCGCGCTGGAGCAGTTGAAAGGGTTGGAAAACCTGTCTGGCGATCTGTATGAGAAGATCACCAAGGCGTTAGCCGCCTAAAAGAAGCAGGGACGGTCTGTGCCGTCCCTGCGATTTAATGTGTTGCCACCCGGCGCACTGTTTCCAGCGTCTGCGGTGGCGATAACACCCTCTCCAACACTTCGGCTTCCAGTTCAGCCAGCCTTGCCGAACCTTTACGGCGCGGCCGTGGCAAATCGATGGCCAAATCCAACCCGACTTGCCCTTCCTCGATCAGCAGTACCCGATCGGCCAACGCAATGGCTTCACTGACGTCATGCGTCACCAGCAGCACGGTGAAACCCTGTTGTTGCCACAGGCGTTCGATCAACCCCTGCATCTCAATACGGGTTAACGCGTCCAGTGCTCCCAGCGGTTCATCCAACAGCAATAGGCGAGGGCGATGAATCAGCGCCCGAGCCAACGCGACACGCTGTTTTTGCCCGCCGGATAGCGCCGCTGGCCAGTCGTTAGCGCGATCGGCCAGCCCGACGGTGGTTAATGCTTGTAACGCGTCATCACGCCAGTTACCGCGCAGACCAAGCCCGACGTTATCGATGACCTTTTTCCACGGCAGCAAGCGGGCGTCCTGAAACATCAAACGCGTATCGTCTTTGGCACTGCTGAGCGGCGCACCACCGGCCAGCAGTGCGCCACCATTGGCGGTTTCCAAACCGGCCAACAGGCGCAATAGGGTGCTTTTGCCACAGCCGCTGCGGCCCACCACGGCGACAAACTGACCCGCGGTGATGCGCAGTTGCAGGTTATCCAGCACGGTGCGATTGCCATAGTGTTTGGCGATGGATTCCAGGGTGACCGGAATGCCTTGTGGAATGCGAGTGGGAGTCGTCATCACGCTTCTCCTGATTTCAGTTGATAGGCCGGGTGCCAGCGCAGCCAGATACGTTCGAGCAGTTGCGCGCTGGCATCGGCCAGTTTGCCAAGCAGGGCATACAGCACGATCGCCACCACCACGACATCGGTTTGCAGGAATTCACGAGCGTTCATCGCCAGATAACCGATGCCGGAATTGGCTGAAATGGTTTCAGCGACGATCAGCGTCAGCCACATAAAGCCAAGGGCGAAGCGCACACCGACCATGATCGAAGGCAATGCGCCAGGCAGCACCACTTGGCTGAACAAGCGAAAACCACTCAGGCCGTAGCTGCGCGCCATCTCCAGCAGGCCGCGATCGAGATTCTTGATGCCGTGGTAAGTATTCAAGTAGATCGGGAACAAAGTACCCAAGGCCACCAGAAAAATTTTGGCCGATTCATCAATGCCGAACCACAAGATCACCAGCGGGATCAGTGCCAGATGAGGCACGTTGCGGATCATCTGAACCGAGCTGTCGAGCAGGCGTTCGCCCCAGCGCGATAACCCGGTGATAAACCCCAGCACCAGCCCGATGCTGCCGCCGATGCTAAAGCCAATCAGCGCACGCCAACTGCTGATCGTCAGGTGTTGCCACAGTTCACCGCTTTTGGTCAGCGTCCAAAAAGCGGTGATAACCGCGCTGGGGGCGGGCAGGATACGATTTGACAGCCAACCGGCCTCAACGGCTGCCTGCCAGATCACCACCAGTACTACCGGCAAAACCCAAGGAGCCAGCCGTTGCAGGAAACGCTGTGTGCCGATTGCCATCATGGTGCTCCTTAGCTTTGAGCCACTTTTTGTGGTGAATAAATATTGGCGACCGTTTCCCCCTGCGGTTTGATCGCCTGCAGCTGTGCAGGTGGTTCGTTTTTCACCAGATCCAGATGCGGGAACAGCAGTTCGCCAACCCGATAGGCTTCTTCAAGGTGCGGATAGCCGGAGAGCACGAAGGTATCGATACCCAGTTCGGCGTATTCCTGTATACGCTGCGCCACCGTTGGGCCATCGCCCACCAAAGCAGTACCCGCACCGCCGCGCACCAGCCCGACACCGGCCCACAGGTTGGGGCTGATTTCCAGATTGTCTTTCCTGCCGCCGTGCAGTGCTGCCATCCGCTGTTGGCCCACCGAGTCGAAGCGTGCAAAAGCCTTTTGCGCATCGGCAATGGTTTGGTCATCCAGATGAGAGATCAGACGATCGGCCGCGCGCCAGGCTTCTTCGGTGGTTTCGCGGACGATCACGTGCAGACGAATGCCGAAGCGGACTTTGCGCCCAACGGCTGCCGCTTTGGCACGCACTTCCTCGATTTTTTCCTTCACCTGTTCCGGAGTTTCCCCCCAGGTCAGATACAGCTCGACCTGTTCAGCGGCCAGATCTTGCGCGGCTGCGGAAGAACCACCGAAGTAAAGGGGAGGGCGTGGCTGCTGTACCGGCGGGAACAGCAGCTTGGCCCCTTTCACGTTAATGTGCTTACCGGCGAAATCAACCGTTTCACCCTCCAGCACCTTGCGCCACACGTGGGTAAATTCGGTAGAGGCTTCGTAACGTTCCGCGTGATTCAGGTGCAACCCCTCGGCGGCCAGCTCTTCTGGATCACCACCGGTAACCAGATTGAACAGCGTGCGGCCATTGGAAAGCCGATCCAGCGTTGCGGCCTGCCGTGCTGCCACCGTCGGCGAAATGATGCCTGGGCGCAGCGCCACCAGGAACTTCAACCGTTGTGTGATCGGGATTAACGAAGCCGCCACCAGCCAGGAATCTTCACAGGAACGACCGGTGGGGATCAGCACCCCGCCAAACCCAAGCCGATCGGCCGCTTGGGCAATTTGTTGCAGGTAACTGTAATCGACCCTGCGAGCGCCTTCAGCACTGCCTAGATAGTGACCATCTCCATGGGTAGGTAAAAACCAGAATACGTTGATACTCATAATGATGTGCTCCTGCTTATTGTGAGTTTGGGTGCCAAACGCGTTGAGAAATGTCCACCTTGACCGGCACCAGCCGGTTGCCGAAGAACAGGTCGGCGGTCTGCTGCTGGGCGGCAATAGTTTTCGTATCCAGCGGTTTGATCGCGGTAATGGGGCGATGATCCAGATAAGAGGCAATCACCGGTTCCGGTAGTCCCATCGCATTCGCCAGCAGCGTGACGCTTTCTGCCCGATCGCTACGGGTTAACGCATCGGCCTGCGTCAGGGTATCCAGCACTTTCTGGATAAACGGACCATTGGCTTCGGCATAGGGGCGAGCGGCCAGATAGAACGAGCCGGTTTGGTTCAATTGTCTGCCATCGGTCAACACCCGGACGCCACCTTGCAGCAACGCGGCGGAATAGTAGGGATCCCAGATCGCCCAGGCATCGACGTTACCCTGCTGGAAGGCCGCGCGAGCGTCGGCAGGCGTCAGGTAAATTGGTTTGATATCGGTAAACGTCAGGCCATCCCGCTGCAAGGCACGTAGCAGCAGGTTGTGAGAACTGGACCCTTTTTGAAAGGCGACCTTATGCCCTTTCAGCTCGGCGACGCTGTGAATCGGGCTGTTTTCTGGCACCAGGATCACTTCCGCTTGCGGTTTTGGCGGTTCTACGCCGACATACAGCAGATCGGCTCCGGCGGCCTGAGCAAAAATAGGCGGGATATCGCCGGTGCTGCCCAAATCGATACTGCCGACGTTCAGCGCTTCAAGCATCTGCGGGCCTGCCGGGAATTCGATCCAACTGATTTTGGTGCCAGGGAAACGTTGTTCCAGCAGTTGGTGAGTTTTTGCCAGCACCAGGCTGACGGAACCCTTCTGATAGCCAATGCGGAACTGCGCTGGGGCATTCTCCTGCGCGCTGGCAGCATTGGCGATCGCCAGAGCAAACATGGCAGACAGCGCGCCCGTATTGAACCAGCGGCGGAGAGTTGAGAATCGCTTCATCATAGTTTCCTATTTATCTTCAGGCGGACTGCTGGGCTAACAGGGAAGCAGCGAGCTTTAACGCAGGCGGTTTGCGGCGGCCCAGCGCCAGATAGAAGCTTTCCAGCGCCTCTTCCAAACGCGCAGAGACCGTGTCAGACAGGGTGACCTGCTCACCGTTAAGCAGGATCTGGCTGTCATCGGCAAAAACGCCGTGCAGCACCTCTTGGGCTTTCAGCGCTGCCAGTACCGGTTTCAAAGCGTAATCCACCGCCAACATGTGGCCAACGGAACCGCCGGTGGCCAGCGGTAAAACCACTTTGTGGTCCAGCGCTCGCTCTGGCAGCAGATCGAGTAAGGTTTTCAGTGCGCCAGAAAATGAGGCTTTATACACCGGCGTGGCAATCAGCAAGCCGTCAGCCAGCGCGAGCTGGGCGGCAAAGGCTTTGATATCAGGACTGTTAAAGTTGGCATACAGCAGATCGTCCGCCTTGAAGTCGTGCAAGGTGTAAGCGATCACTTCCACGCCCTGCTGTTGCAGCCAGTGTTGGCTCAGGTTGAGAAGTGCTGCCGAACGTGACGGAATTCGTGGGCTACCTGCCAGTGATATAACGCGCATTGCCGCTCCTTATAGCTAAAAGTTATCAATGTTAAAATAATGTTTGTTTAGTGTTTTAAAGCTAACAGCAAAAGGGGGCGTTTTTTAAATCTCAATTTTTGATTTGGATATGCGCAGAAGGGGAAAGGCGGGCTTTAGGGGGTGAATCAGCAAAACGATGAGGTTAAAAACTGTTTTTTTGCCTTTAATCAATTCCAATTAACGGCAGGATACCGGAGAATATGCCCCCGGCTTGCAACTAACCGGGAAATCAGGAGAGTACATGTACTACCCCCTCATCAGGAAAGCGTTGTTTCAGCTCGATCCCGAGCGTGCGCATGAATTGACTTTCAGTCAGCTCCGCCGGATCACCGGCACCCCGCTAGAGTTTCTTATCCGTCAGTCCGTGCCGACCAAGCCGGTGAACTGCATGGGGCTCTCTTTTAAAAATCCGCTAGGTTTGGCTGCCGGTCTGGATAAAGACGGTGAGTGCATCGACGCCTTTGGTGCCATGGGTTTTGGCTTTGTTGAGGTGGGCACCGTTACTCCACGCCCGCAACCCGGTAATGATAAACCGCGTTTATTCCGCATTGTTGAAGCCGAAGGGCTGATTAACCGCATGGGATTTAATAACCATGGCGTGGATAATCTGGTTGAAAACGTTAAGAAATCTCATTTTGGCGGTATTCTGGGGATTAATATCGGCAAGAATAAAGATACGCCGGTAGAACAAGGTAAAGATGATTATCTGACCTGCATGGATAAAATTTATCCGTATGCCGGTTATATCGCGATTAATATTTCTTCACCCAATACGCCGGGATTACGATCGTTGCAGTATGGCGAAGCATTGGACGATCTGTTAGCGGCAATTAAGAATAAGCAGAGTGAGCTGCACGCGCACCATCACAAATATGTGCCGGTGGCGGTAAAGATCGCGCCGGATCTTTCCGAAGAAGAATTGATCCAAATAGCCGACAGTTTGGTTCGACATAATATTGATGGGGTGATCGCTACCAATACCACGCTCGATCGTAAACTGATCCAGGGATTAAATTATTGCGAGCAAACCGGCGGGCTCAGCGGTCGCCCAGTGCAATTACGCAGTACCGAAGTGATCCGCCGTTTGTCGCTGGAATTGCAAGGGCGCCTGCCGATTATTGGCGTGGGGGGAATTGATTCCCTGACCGCTGCGCGAGAAAAAATGGCGGCAGGGGCAACGCTGGTGCAAATTTATTCTGGCTTTATCTTCCACGGGCCGCGTTTGATTAAAGATATCGTTACTTATATCTAATATTTTCCCTTCATTTCCGGCCGGGGGTTTATTTCTGCTCCCGGCTCGTCTATATTTTGTTCGGTAGTTTAAATATCATTCGTGGAATTAGCCGATGTCGGGGTGATAAAATCACCTTTCAGGTATCGCGTTGTTATACAGCAAATTGGCAAGAAGGATGGGTAATGAAGATAAAACCTGACGACAATTGGCGTTGGTATTTTGACGCTGAGCACGATCGAGTGATGCTCGATCTCGCCAATGGGACTCTCTTCCGCTCGCGCTTTCCGGCAAAAATGCTAACTCCGGATGCGTTCAAAGAGTGTGCTTTCTGCGTTGATGATGCTGCACTGTATTTTGATTATGAAGAGCAGTGCAAACAGCTCCAACTCAGCCATGAACAACGCGCCGAGCTGGTATTGAATGCCCTGGTCGCTTTCCGCTTCCTGAAACCGCTGATGCCGAAAAGCTGGCATTTTGCTCAGCAACATTATCCGTTGCACCCGAAGAATGGCACATTGGCGGCGGTGAAGGTGATGGAGAGCGGCGAAGATGCCCGCTTGCTGGTGGTGGAGGCCGGTGATAACGCCAGCCTGTGCCTGCTGGCGCAAAACCAACTGGCGTTAGCTGGCCGTACTATGGTGCTGGGCGATGCCATCAAAGTGATGCACGATCGCCTGAAGCCTTGTATTTGGGATGATCTCTCCGCTCCGGCGTATGACAGAGCGGTTTAGCATTAAGCCAGTTTCACATCGCTTTTTGGAATACAGCTGCAACACAGCACCGTGCCATCGTTGCCGATAGCGCTCTGCTTTAACGGTGCCACTTCACCATCGACCAATTGGATCCGGCAACTGCCGCAAATGCCCGCCCGGCAGGAATAAGGAATACGAATTCCCTGCTGTTCTAACTGCTCCAACAAGATCTGCTGATTGTTACCGGTGAACAGGTTACCGGCATATTCGATCGTCACGCTATGTGTGCTGTCCTGCGGGGCTTGCAGGCTGGCCACCACGTTGCCTGCACCATAAGGCCGCGGCGGTTTGCTCGACAGCGCTTCAACCGCATCCCCCACGCGGATAATACCGCTGTTGCGGGCAATCATATTCTGGCCAAAGTCGACATCACCGTTCTCGGCGGTGCGGAATTTTTGCAGCGTGCTGAGTGGCTCACCGCTCGGGTGCTTGCGGCCACGCTCGGGGCTGACGGTGGTCAGAACACAGCGGCTGCAAGGTTTCACCAGATCAAACATCACCTCGCCGACGCGAATAACTTGCCAACCATCTTCGGCCCAGGCGCTGGCTCCGGTAACCACCAGGTTCGGGCGAAACTGTTCCAGCTTGATGCTGCCGGGGCAACGTTGTTGCAGATCCTGGAATGAGGCTTCGTTGATCAGCAAATAGGGGTAACCGTCGGCGAACGATAACGGAATTTCCGGGTGCTTTTTCACTCTGCGGGTTAATTGTGACCCAACCCAGCGTAGCTGTACGTCACGCTGAAAATAACCGCTCAGCCAGCTGTTGATGGCCTGTGGCGCAATCAGCGCGGTGAAATGGTTGCCCCACACTTCGGTTGGGTGCTCTTCTGCGGCAAAATCAGGGAAGCGGATCGTAGCACTTTCGCCATCCGGGGCGGTCAGGTACAGGCCATCTGGCAGCAACGCTGGGGTAAACAGCACCATCTGCGGATATTGGCGAGCGGTAATAAAGGTGCCATCGGGTTCGGTGATCATAAAGCTACGATCAAAAGCCAGCCCGTGGCTTGCTGCTTGGGCGTGAGAAAGTTGTAAACCGCGCAGTGATTTGACCGGATGAACGTAAAGTCGGGAAAGCGTGATCACCGCTGCCTCCATACGATGATTAAATAGAAGGGAGCAACTTTATGACAAGCGGCCTGGATTAGCTATAATGCGCAACAATTTTCTTTTTGGTGATAAGCACGATATGAACTCTCTGTTTGCCAGCACGGCGCGTGGACTGGAAGAACTGTTAAAAAGCGAACTGGAAGCGCTTGGCGCCCACGCCTGTAAAGTGGTACAGGGTGGGGTACATTTTCAGGGTGACGATCGTCTGCTGTACCAAAGCCTGCTGTGGAGCCGCCTGGCTTCGCGCATTCTGTTGCCGCTGAATGAATTCCGCGTGCACAGCGATCTGGACCTGTACCTTGGCGTTCAGGCGATTGACTGGCCGAGCATCTTCGGCGTGGATAAAACCTTTGCCGTTCACTTCAGCGGCGTCAACGAAGAGATCCGTAACAGCCAATATGGCGCGCTGAAGGTTAAGGATGCGATTGTCGACAGCTTTACCCGCAAGATTGAGCAGCGGCCAACCGTGGCTAAACAGCAGCCGGATATCCGCGTCAACGTGTTCTTGCAGCGTGATATGGCCTACGTGGCGCTCGATCTGAGCGGCGAAGGCCTGCATCAGCGTGGCTACCGCGATCTCACCGGTCAGGCACCGCTGAAGGAAAGCCTGGCAGCCGCTATCGTTCAGCGCTCCGGCTGGCAGTTGGGCACGCCGCTGCTCGATCCGATGTGTGGGTCCGGCACGTTGTTGATTGAAGCGGCGATGATCGCTTCCGATCGCGCGCCCGGCCTGCATCGCCAGCATTGGGGATTTACCGCCTGGAATGGCCATAATGCCGATCTGTGGCGCGAAGTGATCACCGAAGCACAGGTGCGTGCGCGCCGTGGTTTGCAGGAAACAACCTCCCGCTTCTTTGGTTCAGATATCGATCGCCGGGTGATCGAGATGGCGCGCGGCAACGCCCGCCGTGCCGGAGTGGCCGAATTGATCACCTTTAACGTCAATGACGTCAGCAAACTGACCAATCCATTGCCGGAAGGCCCGGCGGGAACCGTGGTCAGCAACCCACCTTACGGCGAACGTCTTGAGAGCGAACCGGCGCTGATCGCCTTGCATAATATGCTGGGCCGCATCATGAAGAGCGCGTTTGGTGGCTGGCAGCTTTCGCTGTTCAGTGCTTCACCAGAACTGTTGAGCTGCCTGCAACTGCGCGCCGAGCGCCAGTTCAAGGCGAAAAACGGCCCGCTGGACTGCGTGCAGAAAAACTATCAGTTGGCGGAAAACCCACTGGGTTCTGCTGGTGTGCAGGTGGCGGAAGATTTCGCTAACCGCCTGCGTAAAAACCTGAAGAAACTGGAAAAATGGGCGAAGCAGCAGGGGATCGAATGCTATCGCCTGTATGATGCCGATTTGCCGGAATACAACGTGGCGGTGGATCGCTACGGCAGCAAAGTGGTGGTGCAGGAGTATGCGCCGCCAAAAACCATTGATGCGCAGAAAGCACGTCAGCGTCTGTTTGACGTGATTAACGCGACCTTGTCGGTGTTGGATCTGCCTTCTAATCAGTTAGTGCTGAAAACCCGCGAGCGGCAGAAAGGCAAGAACCAGTATGAAAAGCTGGCGCAAAAGGGCGAGTTTTTGCTGGTGGAAGAGTTTAACGCCAAGCTGTGGGTCAACCTGACGGATTATCTGGACACCGGCCTGTTCCTTGACCACCGCATTGCGCGCCGGATGCTGGGTGAAATGAGCAAGGGTAAAGACTTCCTTAACCTGTTCGCCTATACCGGCACCGCCAGCGTACATGCCGGGCTCGGCGGTGCACGCAGCACTACCACGGTGGATATGTCGCGTACTTATCTGGAATGGGCAGAGAAAAACCTGCGGGTTAACGGCCTGACCGGTAAGCAGCACCGCTTGATCCAGGCAGATTGCCTGTCGTGGCTGCGCAATACCAGCACATCTGCCGACGAACAGTTCGATGTGATCTTTATCGATCCGCCAACCTTCTCCAACTCCAAACGGATGGAGAATACCTTTGATGTACAGCGCGATCACCTTGACCTGATGAAAGATTTGAAACGGTTACTGCGCCGTAACGGGACCATTATGTTCTCCAACAACAAACGCGGTTTCCAGATGGATATGGCTGGCCTGAACGCGTTAGGTCTGGAAGCGAAAGAAATTACCGCCCAGACGTTGTCACAGGATTTTGCCCGTAACCGTCAGATTCACAACTGCTGGCTGGTCACCCACGCTGGCGAAGGAAAATAATTACTATGTCGTTAATCAGCATGTCCGGTGCCTGGCTGTCTTTCAGTGACGCACCTTTGTTAGACAACACCGAAATTCATATTGAAGACAACGAACGCGTGTGTCTGGTTGGGCGCAACGGCGCGGGTAAATCTACGCTGTTGAAGATCCTCGGCAAAGAGATCCCGTTGGATGATGGCCGGATTATCTACGAGCAAGATTTGATTGTGGCGCGGTTGCAGCAGGATCCTCCACGCAACATTGGCGGTACGGTGTTTGATTTTGTCGCCGAAGGGGTGGCCGAACAGGCAGAACACTTGAAGGCTTACCATGCGATTTCGCATCTGGTGGAATTGGATCCCAGCGAAAAAAATCTGTCGCGCATGGCGCAGATTATGGAGATCCTCGATCACCAGGGCCTGTGGCAGCTCGACAGCCGCATCAGTGAAGTGCTGTTGCAGCTTGGCCTCAATGGCGATGCCGAACTGTCTTCGCTTTCCGGCGGCTGGCTACGTAAAGCTGCGCTTGGCCGTGCGTTGGTCAGTTCACCGCGCGTGCTGTTGCTCGATGAACCGACCAACCACCTTGATATCACCACTATCGACTGGCTGGAAGGCTTCTTGAAAGAGTTCCAGGGCAGCATCGTGTTCATTTCGCACGACCGTTCATTTATCCGCAATATGGCAACGCGCATTGTCGATCTCGATCGTGGCAAGCTGGTGTCCTGGCCGGGTAATTATGATCTGTATCTGGAAAGCAAAGAAGAAGCGCTGCGGGTGGAAGAACTGCAAAACGCTGAATTTGACCGCAAGCTGGCGCAAGAAGAGGTGTGGATCCGTCAGGGCATCAAGGCACGCCGTACCCGTAACGAAGGCCGTGTGCGTGCGCTGAAAGCGCTGCGTAATGAACGTTCGCAACGGCGCGAAGTGATGGGCACCGCCAAGATGCAGGTCGAAGAGTCTGTGCGCTCCGGCAAGATTGTGTTTGAAATGGAAGACGTCAATTATCAGATTGGCGACAAAGTGCTGGTGCGCAACTTCAGCGCTCAGGTTCAGCGCGGCGATAAGATTGCCTTGGTGGGCGCGAATGGTTGTGGTAAAACCACGCTACTGAAATTGATGCTCGGTCAACTGAAAGCCGACAGCGGCCGCGTACACTGCGGCACCAAGCTGGAAGTGGCTTACTTTGACCAGCACCGTGCCGAGCTGGATCCAGAACGCACGGTGATGGACAACCTGGCAGAAGGCAAGCAGGAAGTGATGGTCAATGGCCGTTCACGCCATGTATTGGGCTATCTGCAAGACTTCCTGTTCCATCCGAAGCGCGCAATGACGCCGGTGAAAGCGTTGTCCGGTGGCGAGCGTAACCGCCTGTTGCTAGCCAAGCTGTTCCTCAAGCCAAGCAATTTACTGATCCTCGATGAACCCACTAACGATCTGGACGTAGAAACGCTGGAATTGCTGGAAGAGATGATCGACAGCTATCAGGGCACAGTGCTGCTGGTGAGCCACGATCGTCAGTTCGTGGATAACTCGGTGACCGAATGCTGGATTTTTGAAGGCAACGGCGTGATCGACACCTATGTCGGTGGCTATTACGATGCTCACCACCAGCGGGCTACGGCGAAGCCTATCCGTCAGGTAGCTGCTCCTCAGGCCAAACCCGTTGCGGAAAAAAAGGTCGAACAGCCTAAGAAACAGAGTACCAAGCTGAGTTATAACCTGATGCGCGAACTGGAACAGTTGCCGCAGCGCCTCGAACAGCTGGAAGCGGATATTGAAGCGTTGCAGGCGCAGGTCAGTGATGGCGGATTTTTCTCCCGTCCACACAGTGAAACGCAGCAGGTGCTGATCGAACTCGCCTCGGCTGAACAGGCGCTCGAAGAGGCTTTTGCCCGTTGGGAAGAGCTGGAGGCGATGAAGAACGGCTGATCGGTTTACCCAATGGATTTCAAGATGCAGACAGCCAAGGCTCCTGCATCTTGAAAGACGATGGGTATAAATGCTGACCCGCACGCTGCTGCGCACCAGCATTGCAGTTCCGGTGAACGACGTTGTTAAGGATGAATATGGTGTGTTCCCACGAAGATAATAAGCAGCATACCCATGCGGCCAAGGGAGAACGGCAGCAGGGTAACCTGATGCTGTGCCCACAATGCGACATGCTGGTGGAATTACCACCGCTGGCATTCGGCTCCAAGGCGGTTTGCCCCCGTTGTAAAACCACGCTTAGTTCCCGCTGGGCTGAGCCGCGTAAACAACCTATTGGCTATGCCATCAGCGCATTGATCATGCTGGTGCTCGCCAACCTATTCCCGTTTGTCAATATGCGGGTCGCCGGTATTGCCAACGAAATCAAACTGATCCAGATCCCGCAGGTGATGGTGGCAGAGGATTACGCCAGCATGGCCACGCTGTTTATGGTGCTGGTTCAGTTTATCCCGGCGTTTTGCATGCTGGCGATTATTCTGCTGTGTGCCAGAGCACGTATCCCGCAAGGGCTGAAAGTCTGGATGGCCAAGATGCTATTCCAGTTCAAAACCTGGTGCATGGTGGAGATCTTTCTCGCCGGTGTGCTGGTCAGCTTTGTCAAACTGATGGCCTATGGCGATATTGGCATTGGCACCAGTTTTATCCCTTACTGCCTGTTCTGCCTGTTGCAGGTGCGCGCATTCCAGTGTGTGGATCGCCGCTGGCTGTGGCAGGATATCGAACCGGCTCCGCGGCTTGAACACCCGGCGCAGGTTGGCCGTACCGGTTTGCGGCAAGGATTGCGATCCTGCCAGTGCTGTACCGCGATCCTGCCTGCCGAGCAGGCCCGCTGCCCGCGTTGCCATACTACCGGGTATGCGCGCCGCCGCCACAGCTTGCAGTGGACGATGTCGCTGCTGGTGACGTCGATCATGCTGTATATCCCCTCAATGGCGATGCCGATTATGATCACCGAGGCGTTAGGCAACAAGATGCCCTCAACCGTAATGGCCGGCGTGATCCTGCTGTGGGGAGAGGGTTCCTACCCGGTGGCCATGGTGATTTTTATCGCCAGCGTCATGGTGCCTTCACTCAAAATGTTGGCGATCGGCTGGCTATGCCTGGACGCCAATGGCAAAGGTAAAGACCGGGCCGACAGTGAGCGCATGCATCTTATTTATGAAATTGTGGAGTTTGTTGGCCGTTGGTCAATGATTGACGTGTTTGTGATCGCCGTATTATCGGCGTTGGTACGTATGGGACAATTGATGAGTATTTATCCTGCCACGGGTGCGCTACTGTTCGCCGGGGTGGTTATCCTCACTATGTTTGCTGCCATGGCGTTTGATCCCCGTCTGACTTGGGATCGCGTAAATGAAACAATAAAAAAGGAGCCGCAAGGTGACGGAAAGTAATCATAGCGTCGCGGACGTTGAAAAGATCAAACGTTGGTCACCGGTGTGGATCATTCCCATCGTCACCGCGTTGATCGGCGCATGGATCCTGTTTTACCACTTCAGCCACCAGGGGCCTGAGGTGATGTTGACGACCACCAGCGCCGAAGGGCTTGAAGCGGGTAAAACCAAGATCAAGAGCCGCAGCGTCGATGTGGGCGTAGTGGAAAGCGTGACGCTGAGTGAAGATCTGAGCAAAGTGCTGGTGCAGGCGCGCCTGAATTCCGGCATGGAAGCGCTGTTACGTGAAGACTCAGCCTTTTGGGTAGTGAAGCCGCAGATTGGCCGTGAAGGGATCTCGGGTTTGGGCACCTTGCTGTCCGGTGCTTATATCGAGTTGCAACCCGGCAATAAAGGCAAAGAAGGCAAAGACGATTTCCAACTGCTGGACGCTCCTCCGCTGGCACCACCCGATGCCAAAGGGCTGCGCGTGCTGTTGGACAGTGAAAAATCCGGTCAGTTGAATGCTGGCGATCCGGTGTTGTTCCGTGGTTACCGCGTCGGTTCGGTAGAAACCAGCTATTTTGATGCCAAAGAACGCGTGATGCGTTATCAGCTCTTTATTTCGGCACCTTATGATCAACTGGTTACCAGTAACGTACGTTTCTGGAAAGACAGCGGTGTGGCGTTCGACATGTCTGCGCAAGGCATGCGCGTGGAGATGGGCTCGCTGACGACGCTGTTCAGCGGGGGCGTCAGCTTTGACGTGCCGGAAGGTTGGGAACGTGGAGAGTCGGTCAAAGAGAAATCGGAATTCCAGCTGTTTGATAACGAACGTAATATCCAGGATTCTCTGTATACCGAACATACTGATTACCTGATGTTCTTCTCTGACTCGATACGTGGCCTGCAAGCCGGGGCGCCGGTGGAGTTCCGGGGGATCCGCCTAGGCACAGTGGCACAGGTACCATTCTATAAGGATGGCATGGAACAACGTCTGGATTCCGATTACCGTATTCCGGTGCTGATCCGTATTGAGCCCGATCGTTTCCAGCAGCAGTTGGGCAAGGGCTTCAACTTCCAGCAGCATCTGAAGGATGCGGAAGGCCGCGGCATGCGTGCCGCCCTGAAGTCTGCCAACCTGTTGACCGGTGCGCTGTATATCGATCTGGACTTCTATCCGCAGGAAAAACCGTGGAAAGGCCCGCGTGAGATGTTCGGTTATCCGTTGTTGCCAACTACCAGCGCAGGTCTGGCGCAGATCCAGCAGAAACTGATGCAGACGCTGGATAAGATCAATGCGATGCCATTGAATCCGATGATCAATGAGGCGACCAAAACGCTGACCGAAAGCCAGAAAACTATGCAGGAAACGCAAAAAACCATGCAGTCGCTGAACGACATCATCTCAAGCAAAGAGATGAAGGCGCTGCCTGCGGATATGCAGAAAACGCTGCAAGAACTTAATCGCAGCATGAAAGGGGTTCAGCCTGGTTCACCAGCCTACAACAAGATGGTAGGTGATATGCAACGTCTCGATCAGGTGCTGCGTGAGCTGCAGCCGGTGCTGCGTACCCTGAATGAAAAGAGCAACGCCCTGGTGTTTGAAGCCGCGGGTAGTGACGATCCTCAGCCGAAGAAGGCCAAAAAATGATGAAATGGATTCCGGTAGCTCTGGCGCTGTTGCTCAGCGCCTGTAGCAGCACGCCAAGCAAAACCTATTACCAGTTGCCAGCCTTGGGGGAGCCAACTCAGGTGAGCGACGCTCCGGCATCACGCCAACTTTGGTTGGAGCATGTCAACGTGGCGGATTTTCTGGCACAGAGCGGTGTGGTCTATCAAACCAACGACGTGCAATATGTGATCGCGCAAAATAACCTGTGGGCCAGCCCGTTGGATCAGCAATTGCAGCAGACTCTGGTGACTAATCTCAGCGGTGCTCTGCCAGGGTGGGTGGTGTCATCTCAGCCGATGAGCAGCGATCAGGATGTGCTTAACGTGACGGTGAGCGGCTTCCATGGCCGCTATGATGGCAAAGCGATCATTCGTGGTGAGTGGGTGCTGAATCATCAAGGTCAGCTGATTAAACGGCCATTCAGCCTGGAGTTGAAGCAAGGGGAAGATGGCTATGACGCGCTGATCCGCACCTTGGCACAGGGATGGTCGCAGGAAGCGCAGGTTATCGCGGCTCAGGCCGCACGCCTTTAATTATAATTTTTACTAAAATCGTCTAAACCCATCCCGGCAAGGTGTATGAAAACGCTTTGCCGGGATTTTTTATTGTTTTTCATGTAGTTACTCTCAGTCTCGGCTTATCAGCCACTTAGCGAATTCTCCGTGCGTAGCTCACAAATATGACATTGGTGTGAAATTGGCACATTGATCTTCCCGCCATTTGCAGCTATTCCTTAATAGTGGCTGCGCAAAAAGTGGCCATTGTTTTCTTTCCACCAGACAACGATGAGGGAAACGAGGCATGAAGAGACAGAAACGAGATCGTCTGGAGCGGGCTCAATCACGTGGTTATCAAGCAGGTATTGCGGGGCGTTCAAGAGAACTTTGCCCTTACCAATCTTTAGATGCACGGGCTAACTGGCTGGGAGGGTGGCGACAAGCCATGGAGGACAGGGCTGTGACCGCTTAAGCGGCTCCCTGTTGTGAAGAAGGAACAACCTCCGCCAAGGCGGAGGTTTTCGTTTCTGGTATAAAATTATTCCTGCCAGCGTTTCAGCAAAATACTCGCATTTACCCCGCCAAAGCCAAAGCCGTTAGACAACGCATAGGTCATCGTCATCGGTTCTGCCCGGTTAGCAACCAAATGCAGGCCAGCAGCGGCAGGATCTGGGTTATCCAGATTCAACGTCGCTGGAGCGATTTGATCGCGCAGCGCCAAAGCGGTAAAGATGGTTTCCAAACCACCGGCCGCTCCCAGCAAATGGCCAGTTGCCGATTTGGTGGAGGCGATCGCAATACCGCCATCAGTGCCAAACAGATGCTTAATGGCGTTGATTTCACCCAGATCGCCAACCGGCGTCGATGTGGCATGGGCATTCAGATGCTGTACCTGCCCCGGTGTGACATTTGCCTGCTTCAAGGCGATCTTCATTGCCCGATAGGCTCCGTCGCCATCTTCGGCACCGGAGGTCATGTGATAGGCATCCGCACTGGTGCCATAGCCAACAATTTCAGCCAGTGGTTTGGCTCCGCGCGCCAGAGCATGTTCTAGCGTTTCGATCACCAGCATCCCGGCACCTTCACCCATCACGAAACCATTGCGGGCACTGTCGAATGGCCGAGAAGCCTGAGTTGCCTCTTCTGCTGGCGCCGTTGACATGGCGCGCGCGGCGGCAAAACCCCCCAGGCTGACGGTATCAATGGCGGCTTCGGCACCGCCGCACAGCGCGATATCTGCCTCGCCATTACGCAGCAGGCGTACCGCATCGCCAATGGCTTGTACGCCAGCGGCACAGGCGGTGACCGGTGCGCCGATCGGCCCTTTGAAGTGATGTTTGATGGATACATGCCCGGCCGCCAGATTGACCAGAAATGAGGGGATGGTAAAGGGCGAAAGGCGCTTTGCCCCACGGCTGTCGGTAGTACGCACCGCGTGGGCGATAGCCGGGAATCCGCCGATACCGGAAGCAATAACCGTAGCGGTACGCTCTTGCTTATCGTCGGTGTCGGCCACCCATCCAGCCTGATGAATGGCTTCGTCAGCGGCCGCCATGGCCAGCAGAATAAAGCGATCCATTTTCTTTTGGTCTTTCGGTGCCACGGAGAGATCCGGATTGAAGCCAGCTTCGGCATCCTGTGCCAAAGTGGGAATCTGACCACCGATTTTAACCTGTAGATCCGCTACCATCTGCTCTGGCAATGGGCTGATACCCGATTGGCCAGCCAGCAAGCGCCGCCAGATGGTTTCTACGCCGCAGCCCAGAGGAGAGACCGCTCCCATCCCGGTGATAACGATACGATGACTGCTCATAATGACTCCTTGGACGATTCGGTGAGTAAAGCATAGTGTTGTTGCATCCGTGAAGCGCGTAAACCCATGCCTTCTCCGGCTGCCGGGCCCGGTGTCAACGTGACGTGTTGTAAAGTGACGGGCTGTTGAGTCATGGTATCAATCAGCTGTGGTTGTATCGGCTTGCCGCTGCGGCGATCCACCAGTTCTGCGGCGATACCATCATCCGCCAGATGCGTGTTGCCCCAGTGAAACAACGTAACCAGCACCGGGAAAAAGTCTTTGCCGCGTTCGGTCAACAGATACTCATAACGTACCGGGCGCGCTTGATACTGCTGCTTGTGCAAAATGCCGCTTTCCACCAGAAACTTAAGCCGGCGGGTTAGCAGAGTAGGGGATAGCCCCAGGCTTTGCTGAAATTCATCAAATTTAGATAAGCCATGAAAAGCGTCCCGCAGTATCAGGATGCTCCACCATTCCCCTACGCGGCCTAAAGAACGAGCTATTGGGCACGGGGTACTTTCGAAACTGATTTTTTTCATCACATTCCCTTTTCAATTACTACCTTTATTGTAGTCACTAATTAATCGTTAACCAAGCCAGCCTTGCAGCATGAAATAATGTAACAACAGGGAAAAGAGACGGCGACCGGTAAAGGCCGCCGTAATGGTGCTTAGAATGCAGCGGCGTCCTTGAACAGGCCCACTTTCAGATCGCTGGCGGTGTAGATCACTTCGCCATCAACCAGAACTTCACCATCGGCAACGCCCATAATCAGTTTGCGGGTGATGACGCGCTTGAAGTTGATTCGATAGGTGACTTTTTTGGCGGTTGGCAAGATCTGACCGGAGAATTTCACTTCGCCCACACCGAGCGCGCGGCCTTTACCTTCGCCACCCAACCAGCCGAGGTAGAAACCGACCAACTGCCACATAGCGTCAAGGCCCAAGCAACCTGGCATCACCGGATCGCCGATAAAGTGGCAGCCAAAGAACCATAAATCCGGGTTGATATCGAGTTCGGCTTCTACATAGCCTTTATTGTGGCTACCGCCGTCTTCGGTCATTTTGACCACGCGGTCCATCATCAACATGTTACCTGCTGGCAATGGTGGGCCACCGGCACCAAATAGCTCGCCGCGGCCAGAGGCCTCGAGGTCTTCTTTCGTATAGGATTCGCGTTTATCTACCATGTTTCAGTAAGCCTTATTTTAATGAAGAACGCAGATTAGCTAACACGTGTACGCTGAACAAGTCCGATCAGCCGTGGTTGAACCAGTTGAGCCAACGCAATGGCCATGGCCACTGGCGACGTTCCTGTTGATTTACCTGCGCAATTCGCTCCTGAATCGCAGCCAGTAAACTTGGCTGCTGCTCATCGGCGTAGGGGTATCCCGTTAATAATGGCAGGGCTTCCGCGACGCTGTCCACTGCCCACAGGTGGAACTGTTCCTCGCGCACGGCGTCGATAACATCTTGGCGCAGGCAAAGATTGCGCACGTTGCTTGCGGGCAGAATAACACCCTGTTTACCCGTCAGGCCACGACGCAGACAGACTTCAAAGAAGCCTTCGATCTTTTCATTTACTCCGCCGATCGGCTGCACGTTACCAAATTGGTCAACAGAGCCGGTTACGGCGATTTGCTGAGTGATCGGCTGCTGTGACAAGGCACTGACCAATGCGCAGAGTTCTGCCAGCGAAGCACTGTCGCCATCCACTTCGCCATAGGACTGTTCGAATACAATCGAAGCGGAGAAGGGTTGTTGCTGATCAAGATCCAGTTCAGAGATCAGGAAGGCCTGCATGATCATCATGCCCTTGGCATGGAGATTGCCCCCCAGTTCGGCTTTACGCTCAACGTCGGTGAACTCACCATCGCCGAGGTGCACCACGCAGCTGATACGTGAAGGCTCACCAAAACTGCGCGGATGGCCAGGATAATCTAATACCGACAGGCCGTTGATCTGGCCGATAACCTCGCCTTCGGTTTCGATCATGATTTGGCCAAGTTCGATCTCATCCTGCATGCGTTCTGCGAGATAACTTTCACGCCATTCGCGAGAATTTAGCGCTGCTTCCAACGCTTTTGCGCTGATCTGTTCTTCTTCGGCATACAGGGCCGCTTCAGAGAGCTGCTGGCTGACCCACGACGGTGATATTGGTAGGTTGCCCTGATCGCCGGTATAACGCACCGCCTGGACCATCAGAGGCTGCCAGGCGTCTGCCGCCAGCGGAGGCAACTGCTGTTCAGCAATTACCGCGTTGATGTAGCTGCACCACTGAACCATATCATCGGCTTCGGTAAGTTGAAGATCGTCTTCATACTCACCGTAGATGGCCTGTTCGCACAGTTCGGGCTCAATGTCATGGAAATCAGCCAAACCGTGGCGATCACCAAGCACGATCAGGCGCAACTCCAGCGGCATCGGGGGGATAGAAACGGGCAGCGGCCGGGTTTCATCCGGGGTAAACCATTGGAATTGGCGTTGAATGATCATCTGCTTCAAACGCAGCCACAGCAAGGGCTGTGCCAGCAGTGAACGCACCGAAAGAATCAGTACACCGCCATTGGCCTGATGGATAAGGCCGGGCTGCAAGGTGATTTCACCGTTGTGCATTCTGACGCAGCCAAACAATTGTTCGGGCTCGATCCATTCCTGATAAACACAGGCTCCGCCAGCCGCAAAGGGCTCATCACCGCGAACAGCAGGCTCCACAGTGATCTTGTTGGCATCGATCACATAGTGACTGCCTTTGACAGTATTCTGTGGCTGCAACTTTTCTGCCGCTTGCGCAATCAACGCCAGATACTCACGCGTTTCTTGTGCTTTCAGCAGCATAAAGCGTGGCTGCGACAGCGGGTGCAGGAACAGCGTCAACGCATTATCCAAACGAGGCTGGATGGCAGAAAAGGTTGCGGGTGCCAGTTGAGCGGCGGAATCAAATATCGCCTGATAAGGCGTGGCAACAGGCAACAAGGATTGCCATTCAAGTCGGTTATTGGTCAAAGTGTTAGATGCAATCATTAAAAAGGGAAAGGGCGATTATACAAGAATAACGCCAGCTTGATAGATGCAGAGTGGTGGTTGATGTCTGGGAGTTTGACATCACACGATTACTGTGTAAAAAACAGTCTAAAAGTGGTTCTAATAGCCGAGGAAAATCAGCGTAAAGCTGTTATGCTTAATAGAAGTTACACGGTCACAGAAGAGTTCATGATGAAATATCAGCAACTGGAAAATCTGGAGAGCGGTTGGAAATGGAAGTACCTGGTTAAAAAGCACCGGGAAGGTGAGCTAATTACCCGCCACATTGAAACCAGCGTTGCTCTAGAAGCGATTGATGAGCTGTTGAAGCTGGAAAATGAGCCGGTAAAAGTACTGGCGTGGATTGATATGCACATGAATCCGGCGTTGGATAACCGGATGAAGCAAACCATCCGCGCTCGGCGCAAACGTCATTTTAACGCAGAACATCAGCATACGCGCAAGAAATCTATCGATCTGGAGTTCTTGGTTTGGCAACGGTTAGCCGCGTTGGCCCGCAGGCGTGGGGTGACGCTGTCGGAAACTGTCGTTCAATTAATTGAGGATGCGGAGCGAAAAGAAAAATATGCCAGCCAGATGTCATCGTTGAAACAGGATCTGAAAGCGATTCTTGGTAAAGACGAGGGTTAACGGATTCGTTGTCAGGCAAAATGTCGAAAAAAAACCCCGCAATGCGGGGTTTTTTACTAAGGAGAGGTAACTTAGCCCTGAGGCTGAGATACAACTTCTTTGATGCCTTTAACTTCGATCTCTACGCGACGATCTGGAGCCAAGCATGCGATCTGTGCTGGGGTAGCACGGCCAGAGCGGTAACCACAGGTGTCACCGGTAACTGGGTTAGCTTTGCCCATACCACGAGCGGTGATCTTGTCTGCTGGGATACCTTTAGAAACCAGGTAATCCACAACGCTACGTGCACGTTGCTCAGACAGACGCATGTTAGACTCAGCAGAACCTACTGCATCGGTGAAGCCAACAACGACTACTGAACCGTCTTTCGGATCCAGTGAGCTCAGTTGGGTGTACAGTTCATCCAGAGCGTGCTGGCCTTCTGGCTTCAGAGTAGATTTGCCGAAGTTGAACAGAACACCAGAAGACAGGGTGAACTTCTTGGTTTCAACAACTGGAGCTGGGGCTGGAGTTGGAGCGATTACTGGAGCAGCAACTTCATCCTGGCCGAAACGGTAAGAAACACCAACGCTCAGCAGGGCGTTATCTGGACGAGCACCAACGGTACCTTTGTCACCGATGTTGTTAGTCCACTGGTAATCCAGGCGGGTAGCCCAGTTCTGAGTCAGTGCGTATTCAACACCCACTGCTGCCAGAGGAGAAACGCCAGTATCGTGAGCACTGATACGATCACCAGTTGCACCGTAGTAAGCGGTAGAATCTGCACGCCAAACCATACCACCCAGACGAGTGTAAACGTCCAGATCGTTCATGATTGGGTAGCTCAGCTTGGTTGCCAACTGAATGCCTTGAGCTTTGAAAGCACCATTGTTCACGCTGCCTTTGTAAGGCATACGGCCAAGCCAGTCATAACCCATTTCGAAGCCCAGGTATTGGTTCGCTTGATAACCTACAAACGCGCCTGTACCCAGTTGAGTTCTGTGGGTTGGACCATTGCCGATAGTGCTGTCAAAGCCATTACCGTCGAACCCAGTGTCATAATACTTGGACCAGCCCAGTTTTGCGCCGGTGTACCAGGTGTTATCTTTTGGGGCGGCTTGCGCTACGGTAGCGAAACCTGCCAGTGCCACTGCTAATGCGATAGCTGTCTTTTTCATTTTTGCGCCTCGTTATCATCCAAATAGGCAATGAGCTTTAAAGCTGCTTTAAGCCCTTGGTTTAAATTCATTCGCCCAGGTTTGTACCCTCGTTTGTTACTCTGCCAGTTTTTCTGGCCTTATAGAGCAACCTCGGCGATGTAAAGTCTACAACGTGGCGCGAAAGTTACAAGTGTGATGTGATAAAGCTCTAAAAAAAAACATGGAATTAGACATATTCGCTAACATATTACAATAAGAATCGCGTCTGTTTTTTGTACAATAATTGATGCAGAACCCCAGCCAACCTAGCTTTGTGCATGATCCCATGTGAGTTCTCTCACTAGGGGTAAAGAACGGTGGGAAAAATCCTAAATTTACTTAATGATACAAAGAAGAGTGAATTTTTAGCGTAGAACAGTGTCCGTGTGAGGGATCTACGTCTGGTTGCGGGCGCATTATGAAGCCATAAGCGTTACCCAATTCCGCTGCCCGACTCAATTTTAGGCGATCTTCTTCGGTCAGTTCTGGCAACCATCCAAGCACGACACTGTAATTACCGGTCAGCAATGCTTTCTCCATGGCGTCGACGGTATCCATTGGGCTGATCTGGCTCAGTTGCACCACTTTATCGACGGGTAACTGGGCTTGTTGCAGCCACTGCTTGCTGAGCTTCTGTTGTGGGGTTAGCCACAGCAGCCAGCGTGACTGCATACCCAGCTGTTGCAGCAGTGGTACAAGGAGTTGCGCCACAACGGGTTGGTGCTCGCTGTAAACAAGTTCACTGATGAGTCCATTGACCTTACCGTTGTGAGACGTTTCTGCAGCCTTGTTAAGCGCAAAAGATGTATGGCTGAACTGGGGTTGATAGAGTGATTGAGTACGCATGAAGTATCCCGCCCGTAGTGTTACTGTATGTATGTACAGTATAGCTATCAAAACAGAAGATCAACTCAAATTTTCGTGACGCCTCGCATATTTGCGATTCTTTTTTATACACCTCGATTTTGTGATTGGCACAGAAGGGGATAATGCGTATTTTCCCTAATTAGTTGTTCCAGTTACGTTTATTTCATTGATGTAACGAATGTTTATACCTAATGGATTTCAAAATATAGGTGAGCAGCAACATCCCAGCATATTGAGATGCGGCGGGTATAGATCATCATTCACTCAAGGAGGTTTTAATGAAAGGCAGGTCTGCAGGAAGGATCGCACAGGCAAAAGTCTGCTTTGCCGCATTAGGAAAAATTACTACACGTTCGCAATTTGGCGGATACGGCTTGTTGGCCGACGGCACGATGTTTGCCGTCATTGCAGAGGGAGAATTGTATTTGCGTGCTACCGAGAGCCTGGAGTCGACATTTCGTGGGCGTGGGATGGTGAATATGACGTATCTAAAGCGCGGGGCACCAGTGACTATGCGCTATTACTGGGTGGATGAATCCTTATGGCAGGAAAGCCAGGAACTGTTCGCGCTCGCTTGGCAGGCGGTGTGTGAAACACGTAAAGAGATTACGGTGAAAACCCGCAGCAATGGTAGGTTGAAAGATTTACCGAACATTGATGTAGCAATGGAACGCTTACTATGGCGTGTTGGCATACAGAGTATTTATGAATTGCGCTTGCTGGGTGCGAGAGATTGCTACCTCAAACTGTTGCAGCAGCAACAAGGTCTCGGCATGAAAGTGTTGATATCACTAGCTGGAGCACTGGCGGGGTATCACCATGCCGCATTGCCTGCCTCTCAGAAGGAAGAGTTGATTGAGTGGTTCGAAGAAACCATGGTGCTTCCTTGCTTGAAGCCGCGTTTGGAAAAAAGTCGGGCACTTGGCCCCTAAATAATTAATTCTGCTTTACCGATTTGTGCGTTGAGTGCCGTTAGTTCTGGAAGCAGCTCAAGCACTAATCCAATTTGTTGCAACACCAGTTGTTCTTCACTTTCAGGTTCAGGCGTTAACTGTTCGATACGTGCGGAGAGCGTCTCCAGAGCTTGCATGATGCGTTGATGGTCTTGTGCATCGTGGTGCAATGCGCCATCAACATAGCATACGGCATCATTTAGCAAGTCCAGCACGGCGGAGTTATTCAGGCGCTTGCGGTGTGCTCCGAGCGCTGAGATATAGCTCAGCAGTGTGTGGTTAAGACACAACAAGCGGAAAGCCGCGTCCTGAATGGTTTTATCTGCTTTAGGGTCCGCAGACATGTTGGAAATTACCGAAGCCAGTTCTGCATCGCTGTTATGTGCATCCCGGCGGGCGATGCGATAAGGCAAACCGTTATCCTTGCCCTGATGATATTGCACCATAATAGCGTCCAGATAGCGGCAGTTGGCATTAAGCGTTTTGCGCACAACCGCAGATAATTGGCGGAACTTCCAGTCTGGCCAGATAAAACTCACCGCCGCCCAGGCGATAGCGCAACCTAAAAGGGTATCGTAAACGCGCGGAGCCGCCACTTCGAATCCTTCACCCAGCAGGTTAAAACACAATAGAACCAGCAGGGTGATAAACATCGTGGCATGGGCATATTGCACGGTACGGAACGCAAAAAACAGCACACCAGAAATGACGATCAGAATCATTTGCCCTTCCAGGGAGGGGACAAAGTACAAGATCGGCAGGCCAATCAAAATACCCGCCAGCGTCCCGATGATACGTAACGCCAAGCGTCTGCGGGTGGCATTGTAGTTTGGCTGGCAGACAAACAGGCTAGTCAGTAGGATCCAGTAACCGTGCTGCAAATTGGTTATCTGGATAAAGGCATAGCCTGCGCATAGCACGACTGACATGCGAACGGCATGGCGGAGCAGGGCCGATTGAGGCGTCAGGTGGCGGCTGATACGCAGACGAATATCGCTCCAACCGGTGAGCCGGTCATCGGAAAGGCTGTTCTCCTCCGCCTGTTCATTGGCCAGCGCCTGTTCTGACTCAATATTGGCCAATTGTGCATCAATAGCCCGCAGGTTTTTCAACAGGTGTGAGAGTGCTCTGGCCAATTCACGGTTTTCTTCTGTGACCGCAACCTGGGCCAGTGCTTCTTCTATACGGCTGAATGCTGGCTCAAAGCGAGGACTATGAAGATATTTCTGGCGTAGCAGGATCGATTGTGCCAGTTGCCGACAGGCACGAGCCTGCATGGTCAGCAACCGCTGGAAACGGAACAGAATGTCGCTGTGACGAAATTGTTGGCTCAGCGCCTGATATTGCACGTGCGATGAGCTGGCTCGCTCATGAATATCTTGCGCCACAAAATAGTAGTGCAACGTCCTGCGGGTGCCGCGCTGGCCGCGATCGCCCTTCAGGCGGGTAAGCAAAGAGGCTTTGGTTTGGTTGAGCGTTGAGACCAGCGCGCTGTTGGCCATCGCGACATCCATCCAGGGCAAATCCTTGTCGTGCTCGGCATCTGGATCGAACAGGTTGGCCTTGGCATCCAGATAGTTTGCCAACTGTTCGTAGCTGCGAGCCAGGCTCTCCTGCAATGGCTTGATCGGGTACAGCAGATGGCCAATCAACGTCAGCAGGTTGTACCAAATGGCACCAATAATCAGCAGCGCTGGTTGCTGATACCAGGCGTCATACATTGAAGTGCCCAGCATGGTGTAGACAGCGATCAATAATGCACCAAAAGCAATGGTGGCATAACGCTGCCCTAGCGCGCCCAGCAGGATAAATCCGCAGGTTGAAGTCGTCAGCCCAAGAGCAAACCACCAAGGATAGGGGAACAGCAATTCAATAGATGCTGAAGCAAGGAAAAAACACACCAGCGTAATCAGCAGGTTACGCAGTCTCCCGGCCAATCTGTCGTCCAGATCGGTTAACGCGGCGGCCACAACGCCCAGCGTCAGGGGGATGGTCAGTGTTGGCACTCCCAGCCACCAGGGCACCGCCGCAGCACCCGCCAAGGCAATAAAGATCCGCAGGTTGTAAAGCAGATTGCTGTTATAGGTATAACGCCTAATGGCTGGTGCAAAAGAGAGCACAAAAACTCCTTAATCGGAGAAAAAATTAACGTTTCTGGTACTGACGCCGCGCATTTTCCGCCCGCGCCAGTTGGGCCATTTCAACAGAAACGACGCGTCGCCCAACGGGCCACAGTGCGATAGCTGCAATTTTGAAATTGGTAATACCAACCGGGATACCGATAATGGTAATACACTGTGCAATTCCGGCAGCGATGTGCGACAGGCACAGCCACCAACCAAACAGCACCAGCCAGACGATATTCAGCAACGAACCACTGGCGGCAAGCAGTGCGTTGCTCTTCTCTGGGTATAATTCATCCACGTGAATCGCTTCGTTGCCGAATGGCAGGAAGGATAACTTGGTGATCTCCCAGCAGGAACGGGTCAGTGGCAGGGTAAAAATCAGCACTATGCTAAAGAAGGTGGCAATCAACCAACCAAGGGTTGTGAAGAAACCACCCAACACGAAATTAAGAATATTCAATACGGTACGCATAGGCGACACTCTGCTTTAATGGTGGATAAACCGCAGGGCGGATATATTTAACTACTATTCTACCCTGTTTTTAACGCTAGAGTGCCACTGCTTATCGCAGGTAAACTGGCGATATTAATCTCAAGAGAATCATGGCGCGAGCATATGGAACTTAAAGCGACATCGCTGGGCAAACACCTGGCGCAGCATCCCTACAATCGCGTGCGGCTGTTGCATGCTGGCGTTGAAGTGAGCGGCGAGAAGCATGAATATCTTATCCCTTTCAATCAGTTAATTCAGGTGCGTTGCAAGCGTGGCATCGTCTGGGGCGAGTTGGAGTTCGAGTTGCCTGATGAAAAGGTGGTTCGCCTGCATGGCACAGAGTGGCAAGAGACACAGCGTTTCTACCATTATCTGCAGCAATCCTGGCAGCAGTGGAGTGCTGAGATGAGCGCAGTCAGTGCGGGGGTATTGCAAGAGCAGGTTGAGCACATTGGTGTTATCGAACAGCAGGATAAATGGTTCAAGCGTTCTGAGTTGAGCAAACTGCAACAACAAATCCGTCAGGCTTTCGGGGCATTACCGATGCCGGTTGTGCGGCTGGATGAATTTGATAATTGTCGCGAGGATTATCAGCGATGCCTGCAATGGTTGCAGCATGGCCAACGTAGCGTCGTGCAGCGCAACCAGCAGTGGACCGAGCGTATGTTGGCAACCCACCACGATTTCTTCCAGACCATTGAAACTTCGCCACTGAATGTGTCGCAAAGCCGAGCGGTGGTGAACGGTGAGGATTCCGTCCTGGTGCTGGCCGGTGCGGGCAGCGGCAAAACGTCGGTCTTGGTCGCACGGGCCGGGTGGCTGTTGCGTCGTCAGGAGGCCGAACCAGGGCAGATCCTGCTGCTGGCATTTGGCCGAAAAGCCGCTGATGAAATGAACGAGCGCATTCGGGATCGCTTGGGGAATGTCGCCATTCAGGCCAAAACCTTCCACGCGCTGGCACTACAGGTGATTCAGGAAGGGAGCCGCAAAGCCCCGGCAATCAGCAAGCTGGAAACCGACAGCAAAGTGCGCCGGGCGTTGTTGATAAAACACTGGCAACAGCAATGCACAGAGAAAAAAGTGCAGGCTAAAGGCTGGCGTCAGTGGCTGATAGAAGAGTTGGAATGGGAGATCCCTGAAGGGGATTTCTGGCATGACTCGCGTCTGGCGGAGCGTTTGGCCGGGCGTCTTGAGCGTTGGCTGGGGTTGATGCGCACCTATGGCGGCAGTCAGGCCGAGATGATCGCGCTGGCTGATGAAGAAATCCGCGATCTATTCGCCAAACGCATCCGGTTGATGGCGCCGTTGCTGAAAGCCTGGAAAGCCGCGCTGAAGGAAGAGGGCGCGGTGGATTTTGCCGGGCTAATCCATCAGGCGATCAATATTCTGGATAAAGGGCGTTTTATCAGCCCGTGGAAACACATTCTAGTGGATGAGTTTCAGGATATCTCGCCGCAGCGGGCCCAACTGCTGGCAGCATTGCGCAGGCAGAATAAGCAGACCTGCCTGTTTGCCGTCGGGGATGACTGGCAGGCTATTTACCGCTTTAGCGGTGCAGAACTTGCGCTGACGACCGCATTCGCCGCGAATTTTGGTGAGGGTGCGCAATGTGCCTTGGATACCACCTATCGTTTCAACGATCGTATCGGTGAAGTAGCGAACAGCTTTATCCAGCAGAACCCGCATCAGCTGAAAAAGCCGCTTAACAGCCTGACCCAAGGCAATAAAAAGTCGGTGGTTATTTTACCGCAGGAACAGTTGGAAGCCTTGTTGGACAAGATGAGTGGTTATGCAAAACCAGAGGAACGCATTCTGGTGTTGGCGCGTTATCATCACTTGAAACCCGACGTGTTGCTAAAAGCAGCAACGCGCTGGCCGAAGCTGAATATTGAGTTTATGACCATACATGCCAGCAAAGGGCAGCAGGCGGAATATGTGATTATTGCCGGGCTGCACGAGGGCAGTGATGGATTCCCGGCAATTGCCCGTGAATCGTTGATCGAAGAGGTGTTATTGCCGCAGCCGGAAGATTTCCCTGACGCTGAAGAGCGGCGGTTGCTGTATGTGGCACTGACGCGCGCCAAACATCAGGTGTGGTTATTGCAGGATCGCGAATGCCCGTCGGTGTTTGTTGAGCAATTACAGGATATCGGCGTACCGCTGCAGAAAAAGCCGTGAATGCAGGCCTGGTGGCAGCACCAGGCCTTGGCGGTTATTTCAGACGAGCTTCGAGATACTTTTGATAATCAGGAATGGTGATCTCGATTTCGCGTTTGAACATCGGTGAGTCGATGAGGAAATCAGCGGTGGAGCGGTTGGTGGCGACGGGAATGTTCCAGACGGTCGCCAGGCGCAGCAGCGCTTTCACATCGGGATCGTGCGGTACGGCGTTGAGCGGATCCCAGAAAAAGATCAGCATATCGATCTTGCCTTCGGAAATGAGTGCGCCAACCTGCTGGTCACCCCCCATCGGGCCGCTCAGCATGCTTTGAACCGGGATGCCGCTGGCGCGCTGGATCAAATTGCCAGTGGTGCCAGTGGCATAAAGTTGATGTTGCGTCAGTATAGCCTTGTGATCTTCAACCCATTTCAGCAGAGCTTGTTTACGATGATCGTGCGCAACCAGCGCGATGTGCTTGCGTGCGGCGATGGTGCGGGTGGTCTGTTCCATATCAGTATCCTTGGCAACTCAAATGATTTGCTACAGATTACTGAAACTGTTTTTCACTGCCCAGCGTTAACGCCAGAAAATGCGAGTAAAACACGCCTTTGCATAAGAAAGGTGTGAATGAATCTCAATGAGTGACACGTTGGCTGGCCCAATGGATAAAACGCTTTTGCGTTTCTTTATCGGCCTGCAAGAACCAGTATTGCAGCATCTGCTCTGATACGTTTTCCCCTTTCATGGTAATCACCTTCTGGTTGGCCTTAGCGGAGTTTGGCGGATCTGCGATGATGGTGGCACGCAGATGTGCCAGTGCGGGCACAGACGCTGGGCGAGCCTGAGCGTTGTAATCGGCTATTACTTTTTCCAGATGGGTATCGGCAGACAGCGTATGCATCGGCAGCACATCGCGTTTTACCGCCAGCGCTTTGCCGTTCTTATCTATGATTTTATAATTCAACACATCATCAAAGTGCCTGCTTTCGCGTTCATTTTCGATACGTGGCAGTTCAATGCTTACCGAACTGACATTCTGACTATTGAACACTACTATCAATGGCAGTGAGGTATACAACACTTGAGTCCGTGCATTCTTGCGTATGGATTTGGTGACTTTGAACAGCAACTGATGCTGTCCACCATCCAGCTCCAGGCTGTCTGCGCCTTTTAATAATGAGCCGGTTATTTTCTTGCCATCAACCACCAGTAAATCGATATCCGGTGAAAGTTTCAGGGTTGTAGCTGCGGCCGATACACTCAGCGAAAGACTGAATAGCCCCGCAACCACCAAACCAAATTTCATCGCTATTTCCTTTTCGTAGGACATGGTGATAAGTGTTGAGTACAGCGCAGGTTGTGTCAAAGTTTTTCAATATTATTCATTAATTTACATTTTAACATATTTATAAATATTTTGAATTAAAGCGCCGCGGGTGTGTCGCGAAGAAATACTCACTGAGATAGAGCCTTCGGTTACACTTGAGAAAGGAATTTCCCCTATACCCTATCGGGAGTGAAAGATGCAAGATCAAGACATTGCAGACGTGCTGAAGCAGGTAAAAACGATTGCGTTGGTGGGTGCCAGTGATAATCCTGGTCGGCCCAGTTACGGTGTGATGGCCTATTTGCAGGCTCAAGGATACCAAGTGACGCCGGTCAGCCCGAAACTGGCGGGGCAGACGCTGCTTGGCCAGGAGGTTTACGCCAAACTGGAAGACATTCCTTATCCTATCGATATGGTTGATGTATTCCGCAACGCTGAGGCGGCTTACGGTGTGGCACAGGAAGCGATCGCTATCGGTGCCAAGGTGCTGTGGTTGCAAATTGGGGTTATCAGCGAACAGGCTGCGGTGCTGGCTGGGGATGCAGGGCTAAAAGTGATTATGGATCGCTGCCCGAAAATAGAGATCCCACGCTTGGGCCTTGAGCACTGAATCCGCTAAAAATAAGGGCCTGGCCTCATATGCCAAGCCCTTACGTGGGTTTCTCAGGATTTGGTGCTCAGTTGCGCAGGCGTGGAGCCTGTAACTGGTGGCGGATAGATTCCGCCAGTTCATCCAGCGAGGGTTGTTCCGGATGGGCATCCTGTTCTTCACCCGCTAACTGTACTTCAGCCAGATAAGTGTGAACCGGTTGACCTTCTTCGTCTTCCATCACCACGTGATACCAAGGTGCGAGACGCAGCTCATCGTTGGCTGCAATCTCGTCAGCTTTGGGTTGCTCCAGAGAGTATTCGGGGTCGATATCAATAACCACGCCCAAATACCCCAGCAGTTTATGCCGTACCTGCTGTCCAATACCGAATTTACTGGCAATCATGATGACCTCCTGAGAAACAGTGCTTTGCCTTCTATATGAGGGCAAAACAGCGTATTTCAAGTTACATCACCCGACACGCAAACCCTTTCAAGTACAACCCTTCAGGGTAAGTTGCGATCACCGGATGATCGGCAGCTTGCCGGAACTGCTCTATAAATTGTACATCACGCCCGGCATCTACAGCGGCATCGGCTAAAATTTTCTGGAATAAATCGGTTGGCATCAGGCCGGAACAAGAGAAGCTGAGCAAAATACCACCCGGGTTCAACAATTGCAGCGCTAACATATTGATGTCTTTATAACCACGGCAGGCGCCAGCCAGTTGATTCTTGTTTTCGACGAATTTGGGCGGATCCATGATGATCAGGTCGAATTTTTCACCTTGTGTACGATAGCTGCGCAGCAACTGGAAAACATCGTCACGCACAAACTCTGCTTTACTCAGATCCAGTTGGTTCAGCTCAACGTTCTGTTTGGCGATATCCAGCGCCGCCTGTGAAGTGTCCACGCTGATGACCTGTGTACAACCGCCCATCAATGCCGAAACCGCGAAAGCACCGGTATAAGAGAAACAGTTGAGTACGCGACGGCCAGCAGAATAGTTGCGCGCAGCCAAGCGGCTATCACGCTGATCGAGATAAAAACCGGTCTTATGGCCTTGCTGAATATCTACCAGCAATTTCATGCCGTGTTCGGTAATTGGCAACAGAGCAGGGGGCAGATCGCCCAAAACTAGGCCTTGTGCTAAAGGCAGGCCTTCTTTTTTACGCACGGCAACGTCGGAGCGATCGTAGATGGCACATTCTGGGTAACAGTGCTGCAAAGCCGAAATCAGTGGCGCTCGCTGATATTCTGCGCCTGCGGAAAGCAATTGCAGCACCAGGAAGTTTTGGAAGCGATCGATGGTGATCCCCGGCATACCGTCAGACTCACCGGCAATCAGGCGATAACCATTCAACCCATCACGTTTTGCAACCCAGTCACGCCAGCTTTGCGCCTGTTGCAGACGACGGATAAAGAACGCAATGTCGATCTCTTCATCTTGCTGGAAGGTCCAGACGCGCGCGCGAATTTGTGATTCTGGCGAGTAAGCGCCGCGCGCCAGCCATTTGCCATGGCTATCGAGAATATCAATGGTTTCGCCAGAGAGGGCTTTACCTTCAAGGCGCAGAACTGCACCAGAGAAAACCCATGGATGGCGACGAAGTAAGGACTTTTCACGTCCCTTGGCGAGAAACAGGCGTACGGTCATAATTAAGTATGCTGCCAGCTAGATAAAAAAGAGTCACACTCTCTGGGCATCAGCGCAGAAAATGCCATAAACGAAAAATCGATAAGGAGTCGATTATGACACAAGTTTGTATTGCCGCGTATGTCTATGGGTTAGTGCAAGGGGTAGGGTTTCGCTATAACACGCAGCATAAAGCGACGGCGCTAGGGCTAACCGGTTATGCACGCAATCTGGATGATGGCAGCGTTGAAGTCGTCGCCTGCGGTGAACAGCCGCAGGTTAATCAACTGGTTGAATGGTTAAAAAGCGGCGGCCCACGTGGTGCCCGCATTGAGCGCGTGCTGGTGGAGCCGCAAGGCGTCGCCGATCACAAAGGGTTCAGCATCCGCTACTGAATGTTAGATGCATTTCACCGGTTTAGGCAGGCCAGCGATTTTTGTCGCCTGTTTGGCCGGGCCTTTCGGGAACAAACGGTAAAGATAACGGCTGTTGCCTTTCTCTTCGCCGTATTTCTGTGCCATGGCTTTCACCAGCATGCGGATAGCGGGTGATGTATTAAATTCCTGATAGAAGCTACGCACAAAACGCACCACTTCCCAGTGTGCTTCCGTCAGCACGATCTCTTCCTGCGCCGCGAGTAGCGGGGCTAGGCCTTCTTGCCAGTCGGCGCTGTTTTTCAGGTAACCCTGGGCGTCAGTTTCAATTGTCTGACCTTCAAACTCCAACATACTGCCTCGGTAACAAATGATTTATGGCGGGCATCAGTCTAGCAAATTTTGGCTTCGGCAAAAAATAAAGCCCCGCAGGATTTGCAGGGCTTGGGATCTTGCCAAACGCTCAATCAGTTGCTGCGGGCGAAGCCCAGAATGCTCAGCAGGCTGATGAACATATTGTACAGTGATACGTACAGGCTCACGGTGGCACGGATATAGTTGGTCTCGCCGCCATGAATGATATTGCTGGTTTCCCACAGGATGGCGCCGGCAGAGAACAGAATAAACAGCGCGCTAATTGCCAGGTGCAGGGCAGGGATTTGCAGGAACAGGTTAGCAATTACTGCCACCAGCAGCACCACGAAACCCGCCATCAGCATGCCAGAAAGGAATGACATATCTTTACGGGTAGTCAGCACATAGGCTGAACAACAGAAGAACACCGCTGCGGTACCGCCCAGAGCCAGCATGATCAGGTCGCCAGCGCCAGCGTTGAGGAATGAACTCAGGATCGGGCCGAGGGCATAGCCCATAAAGCCAGTGAAGGCGAAAGCAGCCAGAATCCCGGCAGGGCTATTTGCCAGCTTGTGAGTCAGGAACATCAGGCCATAAAAACCGACCAGCATTAACAATAACCCAGGAGCAGGTAAGCCAAGCATGGTGCTGGCCGTTGCGGTCAGGGCAGAAAAGCCCAGCGTCAGTGACAGTAGGAAATAGGTGTTACGTAGCACTCGGTGCGTGCTCAGCAACGAATCGCGCGAGGAGGATGAGACGACAATGCGGTCCATAATGATCTCTCTTATCAGGTCATCACAAAATTAGCCACGATGATAGGCAGCACAAACGTTTGATTAAAGAGTGTTTACTCATCTTTACTCATTAGCGATCGCGCTGGGGTTCTGGGCATGATAAATGGCGATTTCTTCAGCGCACAGTGGCTATATGCCTGTTTTTCGCTCGGTTAAACGGTTTCAGGCTTTACAAGCGGATCGGCTGTGTTTATAGTTCGCTTCGTTGCGGAGGGGTGGCCGAGTGGCTGAAGGCAACGGTCTTGAAAACCGTCGACGGGAAACCGTTCCAGAGTTCGAATCTCTGCTCCTCCGCCATTTCTTCCTTCTAGTTGTTTCTTAAAGATTTCTCCCTAAAAAATCCCAATTGCTACACACAGATGCTACACAGGGCTTCCCTATGTGCACTCATCTGGTTAAACGTGGCTCACGTTATTACTTCCGTCGCAGAATCCCTTCGGTACTATTCCTTATTTTCATCCTTCGCTCTCTGAAAGCACTTGTTCGACGAAAGGCTGAAAAACATTGTGCATCAGCGGTTATTTTTCGGTCAGATAATGTTTTGTCCTTGATGTGTTATTGAGTGAGAGTCTCAAGAGGTTATTGATTCATCATCCTGCAATCCTCTTCCTTATCCACGAGTACGCTATTTTTCAGAATATCTATAATTTTTTTTGGGTTAAATGAATTAAGTATTCATTGAGTGAATGCTTAATTTTTATCTCAAAGTCGGATATCTGATAGCTGATGTTGAGATAAACGTTTAAAACGGGACTTGGGCTACTCTTATGTGGTTTTATGCTCTGCAGTTTTTACAGGATATTTTTGTTAATCAGTATGATACGTTTTTTAGGTAATCGCCATTATCGCTATTTTGTGTGGAAAATATTTTCTTTCCAATCACTTTGCTAATCCTTCTACGCTGTTATTATGGTCGTCTGTCTGGAAGACGGTATTTCAGATTTTAACCTAGAACACACTGCGTCATGCCATCAGGGATTGAATGTGCTCGCTTGTCACACCCATTTTGGTTTACACCGAACGGTGTAAAGAAAAGGATGTTGTTATCTGGCAGGGTTAGCCATTCTTATTTATTCCCAGGCATACCGTTCTTCATTGTTTCAGTTGAACAGGGATAGCTATGTCAAACTCCTCCTACCAGAATGAAATTCCGAAGGCCCGCATTAACGTCAGGCTCGATTTGCACACCGGCGGCGCGCAGAAAAAGGTCGAGTTGCCGCTCAAGTTGTTGGTGATGGGCGACTACAGTCACGGTCAGGAACAGCGTGCCCTGTCCGAACGCAGCAAGGTCTCCGTCCACAAAAATAACTTCGACAGCGTGCTCGCAGAATTCAACCCTCAACTTACCCTCTCCGTGCCCGATACCCTGGCCGATGACCGCAGCGACACCGCCGTGGAACTGGCCTTCCGCGAAATGAAAGATTTCGAACCGGAACAGGTGGCGCGCCAAATCCCGCAACTGCGTGCCCTGCTGGCGATGCGCAACCTGCTGCGCGACCTCAAATCCAACCTGCTGGACAACACCACCTTCCGACGTGAGCTCGAAATCATCCTGAAGGATGAGGCGCTGAGCGACGAACTGCGGATGGAGCTGGAAATACTGGCACTCGAAAACTGTTAATCGCCCGGGAAGATAAGGAAGAAACCGATGTCTGGACAGGAAGAAACACTGCAGGAAAGAACGGCACAGCATCAGAGCCATACTACCACCACCGTGCTGGAAAAAAGCACCCCGGCGCCGCACAGCGTTTACGCGTCACTGTTTGAAAAAATCAACCTTAACCCGGTCTCCCAGCTTAACGGCATCGAGGCTTTCCAGGACGGTGATGCCCTGGCGGACGTCTCGGCCGATGAACGCGTCACCGCCGCCGTCAGCGTCTTTTTAGACTTGCTCAAGCAGTCGGCGCAGAAGGTCGAGAAGCTCGACAAGAACCTGCTGGACAGCCATATCGCCGCGCTGGATGAAAAAATCAGCCGTCAACTGGATGCGGTGATGCATCACCCGGAGTTCCAGAAAGTCGAATCCCTGTGGCGTGGCCTGAAATCCCTGGTGAACAAAACCGATTTTCGCCAGAACGTGAAGCTGGAGCTGCTCGACGTTTCCAAAGAAGACCTGCGCCAGGATTTTGAAGACAGCCCGGAAATCATACAGAGCGGAATGTACCGCCATGCATATATTCAGGAGTATGACACCCCTGGCGGTGAGCCGATTGGGGCAGTGATTTCCAACTACGAGTTTGATGCCAGCCCACAGGATGTGGCGCTGCTACGCAACCTCTCTAAGGTGGCGGCGGCGGCCCATATGCCGTTTATCGGTGCCGTTGGCCCGGCGTTCTTCGGCAAAAACACCATGGAGGAAGTGGCCGCCATCAAGGATATCGGCAACTACTTTGATCGCGCCGAATACATCAAGTGGAAGTCCTTCCGTGACACTGACGATGCCCGCTATATCGGTCTGACCATGCCGCGCGTGCTGGGCCGCCTGCCGTATGGCCCGGATACCGTTCCGGTACGCAGCTTCAACTATGTGGAAGAGGTCACTGGCCCGGACCACGATAAATATCTGTGGACCAATGCGTCGTTTGCCTTTGCCACCAATATGGTGAAAAGCTTTATTGACAACGGCTGGTGTGTGCAGATCCGTGGCCCGCAGGCCGGTGGTGCGGTGCAGGACCTGCCGATCCACCTGTATGACCTGGGCACCGGCAATCAGGTGAAGATCCCGTCAGAAGTGATGATCCCGGAAACCCGCGAGTTCGAGTTCGCCAACCTGGGCTTTATCCCCCTGTCATACTACAAAAACCGCGACTATGCCTGTTTCTTCTCCGCCAACTCGGCGCAGAAACCGGCGCTGTATGACACCGCGGATGCGACGGCCAACAGCCGCATCAACGCCCGCCTGCCGTATATCTTCCTGCTGTCGCGTATCGCCCATTACCTGAAGATTATTCAGCGCGAGAACATCGGCACCACCAAAGACCGTCGCCTGCTGGAGCTGGAGCTCAACAACTGGGTGCGCGGCCTGGTGACCGAGATGACCGATCCGGGTGATGACCTGCAGGCGTCGCACCCGCTGCGTGATGCCAAGGTGACGGTGGAAGACATTGAAGATAACCCAGGCTTCTTCCGCGTCAAACTGTATGCGGTGCCGCACTTCCAGGTAGAAGGCTTGGATGTGGCGCTGTCACTGGTATCCATGATGCCGAAAGCCAAAGCCTGATTGTTGACCTAAAGGATATGCAATGAAGATTGATCGCCCGTTATGGGCCACGGGGATGATGTTGTCCCCCCAGATTTTTCAGCAGCAGGCGCGCTGGGAAGCGTATACCAATGAGTGTCTGGCCAGCCTGGCGCTGACCCATCCCTGGGGGGTGTTGGCGGCGTCGTTTGACAACGACGCCTTGCGCCTGGGGAAACTGAAGGCCCAACACCTGCGGGTACGCCTGCAGGATGGCACGCTGATTGATACCGACTGTGCGGACCGGTTGCCCCCGGCGCTGGAGCTGGCGCAAGTGGTACCGGAAGGCCGTCAGACGGTGACCCTGTTGCTGGCCTTGCCGCTGGAGCATGCCAACGGGGGAAACTGCCTGCGCGGGGAAGCGAAGGCCGATCGTCCGACCCGTTACCGCCAGGACTGGCGCGAGGTGCAGGACGTGTATGACGACGACAGCCTGTCGATTGCGGTGGAAGAGTATGCCCTGACGCTGCGCGTAGACGGTGATGAAAACGGTAATTACCTGACCTGCCCGGTGGTGCAACTGGTGCGCGATACGCAGGGCAGTTGGAACCTGGATCCGCTGTTTGTGCCGCCGTTGCTGCATGTCAGCGCCCATCCCGCCCTGATGAATCAGTTGGACAGCCTGCTGACCCAGCTGTGTGCCAAGCGCACCCGGCTGATGGGAATGCGCCGCGAAAGCAACCAGCGCATGGCCGATTTTGCCGTGGCCGATGTGTCGCTGTTCTGGCTGCTCAACGCCCTGAATACCTATGAGCCGGTGCTGGCCGACCTGCTGGCCCATCCGGCGCGACCTCCCGAGCTGGTTTATCGGGAACTGGTCAAGCTGGCCGGGGCATTGCTGACGTTTTCACTGGATCATGAGCTGTCGGCTATCCCGGCCTATGACCATCAGCAACTGGGCTCGGTGTTGCCCCCGTTGCTCAGCCTGATCGGCACCTTGCTGGAAGCCAGCCTGCCATCACGGGTGATTGCGTTGCCGCTGGAAAACGTGAATGCCCATCTGTGGACCGTTTCACTGAACGACCCGCGTTTACGCGAGGACGCAGATTTCTACCTGTCCGTTCGCTCCAGCCTGCCAGCGCATCAGATCCAGACGCAGTTCCCGTTACTGTGCAAGGCCGGTGCTCCCGATGACGTCAATCAACTGATTAACATCGCCCTGAACGGTATTCCGTTGCTGCCGCTCAGCCATGTGCCGGCTGCCATCCCGTTGCGGCTGGAGAACCAGTATTTTGCGCTGGATCTGAAGCATGCCAAGGGGCAGGCCATGCTGGCAGCGGGGGCCTGTTCGTTTTACGTGCCCGGCACGCTGACGGACGTGCAGCTTGAACTGTTCGCGGTACTGCGCTCATGAAAACGCCGCCGGTCGATATCGATGCCCTGTTGCAGGACAGCTATCTCCTGGTGGTGCAGTTGCGCCAGGGGGCGGCGGTGGAACAGGGGGCCGCGCTGTGGCAGCACTGCACGGCGCAGATTGAACAGACCCGGCAGCGCCTGCGTGAGCAGGGGGTGAACGAGCGGTCGGTCGACCACCTCTGCTATGCCTTGTGCGCGTTGCTGGATGAGACCGTGCTGGTGCGGGCGAAGGGGGCGGAACATGCCGCCTGGGCCGCACAACCACTGCAGGCGCATTTTTTCAATCAGCATCAGGCCGGTGTGCAGCTGTATGACACCCTGCGTGCCGTCCTGCGTGAACCGGCCCCGGATGTGGCGGTACTGACCGGTTTTCACCGGGTGCTGATGCTGGGGTTCTGCGGACATTATGGCGAGGAGCACGCGCCGGAGCGGGTGAAATTGCTGACGGAGTTGGCCAGCCGGGTCACGCCGTTGGCGGTGACGCCGGGGATGTCCCTGTTGATCAAGGCCAACCGACGCCAGTGGGCAGGCTGGATGTCGTCACGGGTTGTGCATCTGCTGGTTGCGGTCGGCGTATTGGCCAGCCTTTGGTGGGGGCTGCAACAGCACCTGGCCACGGCCATCACGGCCCTGTTGCCGGGGCATCCTTAAGGACTCGGTATGACACCAAGGGGAGTGCGGGGCCTGTGGCTCTGGGGCGGTGGACTGCTCCTGTTGCTGTCGTGGGGCTTTCTGCCGTTATCCACCGGGCTACGGGTGGGTGTATCGGTTGCCGTGGTGCTTATCGTTCTGGTGGTGTGGGTGCGGTATGGACGTCAGACCGGTACCGACGCGTTTGCTGATGATAGCGTACTGCCCCCGGCGACGTACCCCCATCCGGTAGTGTTGGTGTGTGGCGATGGCCTGGCCGCCTTGTTGGGTGAACACCCGGTACGCGTGACGCCACAGGGTTGTTACCTGCCGGTGCCGGCGATCGGGCAGTTGGCGCAACGGGTGGGAGACATCCTGGCGCACCGTCCGGGGTGGGGAGGGCAGCTCAGTGTGTTATGGGTGGTCAACCCGCAGCAGCAACAGGATGTGGCGGTACTGGCGGGGCAGACAAGGACCCTGCGCTATCAGTTGGGTGACGTGCGTCGCCGGTATGGGTGCCAGATGACAGTCTGCCTGACCAGTTACCTGGCCGGACCTGCCCAGCACCTTGCCGACACGACCTGGTTTATCTGGCAAGCCGGGCAGCCTTCTGTCCGCGTCAGTGAGGCCGGCGGGTATCCGGTGCCGTTGGCGCAGGGGGCGGTTGCAGACTCTCTGGATACCCGGGTGCAGTTGAACAGTTGGCAGGACTGGGTGGCACAGACGCTCCTACCCGCCTGGACTGACCCTGAACACCCTGAGCGATCCGGTTCACTGGCCTTGCTGGCGTTGACCTGGGTCCCGGATGTGCCGTTACGGACCACGAACAATCTTTGGCAGCAGTGGATACGGCGTAAAACGTCGCTGAATGAGGGTGTCGCGCCATCCCGTGGGGATGCGCCGGTGACGTTGCCGTTTCCCGACAGGCTGTTGCCGCTGTTGCCGTGCCAACCGCGGTGGACACCGAGGCATCGGGCGCAGGTGACGGCACTCTGGTTATTTGTGGTGGCCGGTGGGGTGGCGTTGGGGAGTTCTGCCTGGCAGAACCGGCTGCTGTTGCGTCAGGTCGGTGATGACCTGCAGCGCTATCAGACGGTGGCGGCCGATAACCCGACGGAGAAAGCCCGCACGGTGGCGGTATTGCAGCGTGATGCGCGCTTGTTGACCGGTTATTACCGGGAGGGGACGCCGCTGCGTCTGGGGCTGGGGTTGTATGCCGGTGAACGGGTGCGCCAGCCGGTATTAACGGCGATTGCGCGGTATCGGCCTCCGGCAGTGCCGGTGGACAACGCCCCGGCTGTTACCTTGGCCGAGGCCCCCCAGGCGGTGCGTCTGGACAGCCTGTCGTTGTTTGAACCCGGTCGGTTTCAGCTTAAACCGGGTTCGACCCCGGTGCTGGTGAAGGCGCTAGTCAACCTCAAGGCCCAGCCGGGTTGGCTGATTGTGGTGAGTGGCCATACCGACGCCACGGGCAATGCGCAGGGCAACCAGGTGCTGTCACTCAAGCGCGCCGAAGCGGTGCGTGACTGGATGGTACACAACAGCGAGGTTCCCGCGAGCTGTTTTGCGGTACAGGGTTTTGGGGCGACGCGGCCGTTGGGTGTGAATGACACGCCAGCCGGACGGGCGGCCAATCGCCGGGTAGAAATCAGTCTGGTCCCGGCGGCGTCGGCTTGCACGGGACCAAAAACACTAACCGGGTCATCGGAACAGATGACCTTATTACGTCAATAAAAGGAGCTTTACATGGCAATTCCAGTCTATCTCTGGCTGAAGGACGACGGCGGTGCAGACATCAAAGGGTCTGTCGATGTGCAAAGCCGTCAGGGCAGCATCGAAGTGGTGGCACAGGACCATAACCTGTACATCCCGACCGACAACAACACCGGCAAGCTGACCGGTACCCGTATCCACACGCCGTTTGTGTTCACCAAGGAAATCGATGCTTCAAGTCCGTATCTGTACAAGGCGGTGACCACCGGTCAGACGCTTAAAAAGGCCGAGTTCAAGTGGTACCGCATCGATGACGCCGGTCAGGAAGTGGAGTATTTCAACACCACGTTGGACAACGTCAAAGTGGTGAAAGTGGCGCCGAAGATGCACGACATCAAGGATCCGGGTAAAGAGAAGCACAACCACCTGGAAGAGATCGAGTTGCGCTACGAAAAAATCACCTGGACCTACAAAGACGGCAACATCATTCATTCCGATGCCTGGAACGAACGTACTACCGCGTAAGCCCTGACAGCAGGCGGGAAACCGCCTGCTCTTGGGTGTGTTTGGCTGAGTCTCGGCGTGCCGGTATTCAGCCAAACGCATTCACACGATATCAATGACCTTATGGGCCTCGGTTAACGGCTATGGGCGGTAGCGTGCCTGCACGGGATCATGGCGGGCACAGAAAAGAGAGAACAGGGAAGAGGCATGAGCACTCACGCAGCACGTTTATTACATCGGTTAAATCCTTACTGTGCCCAGGCGTTGGCGGCAGCAGCCACCCTGTGCCAGACCCGTGGCCATGCGGAGATCACCGTGGAGCACTGGTTGCTCAAGCTGCTGGAGCAGGGAGATGGCGATGTCTCGGTGATCGCCCGGCGCTACGACTGGGATCAGGACGCGCTGTGGCACGGGCTGTTGGCCCCGCTGGAGCGGTTACCCTATCAGCGGCAGGGCAAACCGCAGCTGTCGGCCCCGCTGCAACAACTGATACAGCAGGCCTGGTTGGAAGCGTCTGCGCAGGTCAATACGGAGGCGGTGCGGTCGCTGCACGTGCTGATGGCACTCACGGCTACAGAGTATCTGGTCTCCCAGACGGCGGCCTGGCCGTTGCTCAGCCTCAGTGCCACGCAACTGGCCCACCTGATGCCGTTGCTGGACGCGCAATCAGAAGAACGCCCGGAAAAGCCCCCGCGCCTGGAATGGCCGGTCGATGCTCCGGTTGAAGCCACGTTGCCCCCCGCTGTCGAACCGGATGAGGCTTTGCTCGCCGAGCTGGATAAATTTACCCAGGATCTGACCGCCAAAGCGCGGGCAGGCCAGATTGACCCGGTGTTGGGGCGTGATAATGAAATCCGCCAGATGGTGGACATTCTTTCCCGCCGCCGCAAGAACAACCCGATTTTAGTCGGTGAGCCCGGCGTCGGCAAAACGGCCCTGGTGGAAGGGCTGGCGCTGCGCCTGGCAGAAGGTGACGTCCCGGCCAGTGTGAAAAACATCGCGATACGCACCCTGGATTTGGGGCTGTTGCAGGCGGGTGCCGGCGTGCGGGGCGAGTTTGAACAACGGCTCAAGAATGTGATTGCCGCCGTGCAGCAATCACCGACGCCGATCGTGCTGTTTATCGATGAAGCGCACACGCTTATCGGTGCCGGTAATCAGGCGGGCGGAGCCGATGCGGCCAACCTGCTGAAACCGGCGCTGGCGCGCGGGGAGCTGCGTACCATTGCCGCCACCACCTGGTCAGAGTACAAGCAGTATTTTGAGCGTGATGCGGCGCTGGAGCGGCGTTTCCAAAGGGTCAACGTGGAGGAGCCGGATGATGTAAACGCCTGCCGGATGCTGCGTGGCCTGAAGGCACGCTATGCCGCCTACCACGGGGTGCATATCCGCGACTCGGCGGTCAAAGCCGCCGTGACGCTCTCGCGCCGTTACCTGACCGGCCGGCAGTTGCCGGACAAGGCGGTCGATCTGCTGGATACCGCCAGTGCCCGGGTGCGCATGAGCCTGGATAACGAACCACAGCAAATCGTACACCTCAGAGCAGAACTGGCGGCGTTGGCCGTCGAGCAACAGGCGATCGAAGATGACAAGGTGTTGAGCTCCGAAGTCGATCCGGCCCGGCTGGCGGACATCAGCGATCGGGTCCGGGCACTGCAGAAGCATCAGATCCGGCTGGCGGTGCAATACGAGAAAGAACGGGCGCTGACAGAGCAACTCCTGACGGCGCGTCAGGCGGGCAACCGCCGTGAAGCGTGCCAGACGCTCAGGGCGCAGTTGCACGATATCCAGCGTTGCAACCCGCTGTTGTGGTTGGACGTGGATGCGCGCGCGGTGGCGACGGTGATCGCTGACTGGACCGGCGTGCCGCTGGGCAGCCTGCTGAAGGACGAACAGAGCGAATTATTGCAGCTTGAACGCCAGTTGACGAAACGGGTTATCGGGCAGGACGTGGCGCTGGGTGCTCTGGCGCAGCGATTGCGTGCAACCTGCGCCGGATTGACGCCGGATAATGGCCCGCAGGGTGTGTTCCTGCTGGTCGGCCCGAGCGGGGTGGGAAAAACCGAAACCGCGTTGGCGCTGGCGGATACCCTGTTTGGCGGTGAAGCGTCGTTGGTCACCCTCAACCTCTCCGAATACCAGGAAGCCCACACCGTCAGCCAGCTCAAAGGCTCACCGCCGGGCTATGTGGGTTACGGCCAGGGGGGCATTCTGACCGAAGCGGTGCGTCAACGGCCTTACAGTGTGGTGTTGCTGGATGAGGTGGAAAAGGCTCACCGGGATGTTATCAACCTGTTCTATCAGGTGTTTGACCGGGGCTTTATGCGCGACGGCGAAGGGCGCGAGATTGATTTTCGCAATACCGTGATAGTGATGACCTCCAACCTCGGCAGCGACGCGCTGATGACGTATCTCGATAAATACCCCGATGCACCGGAAAGCGCATTACACGAACGGCTGCGCCCGCTGCTGCGGGACCATTTCCAGCCGGCGCTGCTGGCGCGTTTTCAGACCCTGATTTACCGCCCGCTGGGCGCGGTGGCGCTTACGCGTATCGTTGCCATCAAGCTGGGCCAACTGGCCCAACGGTTGCACCAGCATTACGGTCTGCACTGCGTGATGGACGACAGCCTGACCGACACTCTGGTGGCCGCCTGCCTGCTGCCAGACAGCGGGGCACGCCATATCGACAGCGTACTCAATCAACACATTCTGCCCGCACTCAGCAGCCAACTGCTGCAACGGCAGGCGGCCTCACAACCGGCTCAGGGGCTGACGTTGGCTTATAACGACGACAACGGCATTACCCTGACCTTCACGGACACGGCTGTCGCGACCGATAGCACGGAGGCATGACCATGTTAAATACCATCAGTTCACTGTTTTTTGACCACAGTCAGCACAAGTTGACCGTGTGGGACATTACCGCACCGCTGGACGTGTTGGCGTTCAGCGGCGAAGAACACCTCAGTCAGCCCTTTTCCTACCAGATTGCGTTTACCAGCCTGGAGAAAGACCTGCAGCCTGCGCAGATACTGATGCAGGATGCGAGTTTTACGCTCAACGCGCCGCCAGTAAAGCTGCCGATGTTGGGGTTTGCCGTACCGGAGCCGACGCCGTTGCGCACCTTGCATGGGGTGATCAGTGGGTTTAAGCGCCTTTCCACCTCGCGAGACGAAAGCCGCTATGAAGTGACGCTGGTTCCCCGTCTGGCGCTGTTGGCCAACAGCCATCAAAACCGTATTTACCAGCACCTGTCGGTGCCGGAGATTGTGGAAAAGGTGCTGCGTGACCGGCATGGCTTCAAAGGTCAGGACTTCCTGTTCACCCTCGCCCATACCTACCCGAAACGTGAGCTAGTCATGCAGTACGGCGAGGATGATCTGAAATTTATCCGTCGTTTGTTGGCTGAAGTGGGGATCTGGTTCCGCTTTACCGCCGATCCGCGCCTTAAGATTGACGTGGTGGAGTTCTATGATGACCAGCGGCACTACCAGTTTGGCCTCACGCTGCCGTTGCGCAGCCCATCAGGGCTGGATGCACAGGGGGCGGAGTGCGTCTGGGCCCTGGAGACGGCACACAATGTGGTGGAAGGGCGGGTCAGTACCCGTGACTACAACTACCGTGACGCCGGGGCCGGGATGGACAGCGAGGTGGATGTCAGCCGGGGAGACAAGACCACCTACGGCGAAGCCTACCACTATGCCGACAATTATCTGGCCCTCGGGGACCAGTACGCACAGGAGCCAGACCCGGAAAGCGGCGTCTTCTATGCCCGGCTGCGCCACGAACGTTACCTGAACCGGCAGACGCAACTGAACGGCATGACCACCTCGGCCAGCCTGACGCCGGGGCAAGAACTGAAGGTGGTGGGGGCAGATGCGCCTGCGGTGTTCCAGAAAGGGGCGGTGATCACCGGGATACGCAGCCAGGCGGCGCGGGATAAAAGCTATGAAGTGGCATTTACCGCCATCCCGTACTCGGAGACGGTGTGTTATCGCCCGGAGCCGAGTGCCAAACCGGTGATGGCCGGGACGATCCCGGCCAGGGTGACCAGCACGCTGGTGAATGACACCTACAGCCATATCGACAAGGACGGACGCTACCGGGTGTCGTTCAACCTGGACCGTGACGAGTGGCAAACGGGGTACGAGAGCCTGTGGGTACGCCTGGCGCGCCCGTATGCCGGGGACGTTTATGGCCTGCATCTCCCGTTACTGTCGGGTGTTGAGGTCGGGATTGCCTTTGAGGGGGGCAATCCGGATAAACCGTACATCGCGCACGCCCTGCACGACTCGAAACACCCGGATCATGTGACGATCGCCAACTACAAACGGAATGTGCTGCGTACGGCAGGTCTTAACAAGATAAGACTCGACGATGAGCGCAATAAGGAGCATATCAAGCTCAGTACGGTCCATGGCGCGAGCCAATTCAGCATCGGTCACCTGGTCGACAGTGCTCGAGAACAACGGGGAGCGGGGTTTGAAACGCGCACCGATTTGTTTGGGGCGATACGGGCAGAGAAGGGCGTCTTTATCACCGCCGATGCGCAACCGAAAGCGCAGGGTGACGTGCTGGAGATGGGGGCGGCGCTCAATGAACTGGAGAGCTTGAGTCGACAGATACAACAGCTGTCAGACGATGCCGCTACGGCCCATGCCGACAGTGCGGATATGGCCGCGCAAATCACGCTGATCAGGCAAAGGGTGAAAAACCTGACCGCCTCGGTGTTGCTGATGAGTGCGCCGAAAGGGATTGCGATGACCAGCGGGGAGCACCTGCAGCTGGCAGCGGCCAAAAACCTGATGATGAATGCCGGTAACCAGGCAGACATCGGGGTGGTGAAGAACCTGTTTGTGGGAGTGGGGCAGGCATTTAGCCTGTTTGTGCGCAAGCTGGGGATGAAGCTGATCGCTAACCAGGGGCCGGTCTCGGTGCAGGCACAGAATGACCTGATAGAGCTGCTCGCGCGTAAAGGTCTGATCCTGACCAGCACGGAAGATGAAATCCTTATCACGGCGAAGAAAAAAATCACGCTGAACGCCGGAGGGTCGTATATCACGCTGGATCCCAACAGGATTGAGTCGGGGACGGCGGGGGATTTTCGGGTGAAGAGTGCCAGCTTTGATCGCCCGGCCAAGGCAACATTAGGCACCGCTCTGCCTTACCTCCCCATTGGGCTGTTGGAAGGGGAGTATGACTTGCATTTCTCTGTGATCGACGAAGTCAGTGGTAAACCGCTGATAGACTGGCCGTATACCATTGAATTGGAAGACGGTAGTCAGCTAACGGGGCGAACTGATAGCGAAGGGAAAACTAAACAAGTGGCATCAAAACAGGCGGAATCGGCTGTTTTACATGTTCTGGAACCAGAGGTAACACCAATAAATCCAAATTGGGACCGCTAATCTTCATAATAGTATGAAAAATAAAGACGGAAGGTGTTTCTGCTAATCGAAGTATAAATGTCGCATTTTGTACTCACAATATTGTGATTGTGTTACCCAAAATCTTACAAGGGTCCATATATGCCACCAAAGAAAAAGGCTATCAAAACACATGAAGCTAAATTAACACCAAAAAAAGAGGCGAAACCGGAAAAAGTGACTGTTGACGAGACTGCAAGATTACGCGAAATTAGAAAGCTGGTTGAGAAAAATAATGCGTCAACTCTCAGTACAGACCTGATTATCTGTCACATTTATATGGAGTCTCGGTTTGATAAAGATGCGCATGGACAAGGAAGTAGTGCTCGTGGCTTGATGCAGTTATTAAAAGCACCGGTGCGCGAGTTATATCGTATGGAGAACCTTAATCTACCGAGAAAAGAGAGGAGGCCAGAGCCGGTAGTATATAAAGAAGCGGACGTGTTTCATAACGGCCCATCGTTTGTTGATGAAGCAACTAATATTCGAACTGGAACTACTTACTTGCAATTACTCCTTGATAAAAGAAATAAAGATGGTTCTGCCGACCCTATTGCTGAGGCATATAAGGATTACCGAGGGGTTAGAAATGGAATTTACTATAAAAAAATAAAAGCAGCTGCTGATAAGCTAAAAAGTGCTCCAGAGTCTATGGAGATATTAAGGGATATGGTGAAGTAATGAAAAGGTTAATTGTTCTGTCATTATTGTTTCTCTCATCTCTGGCGTTTTCGAAAGAAGTTGTTACTTCATGTAAGGTCGGTTCTAAAGATAACCAGCTTGTGGAGATTGTTAGAGATGGCAAGGTTTATGATACACATGTGTATTATCTGAAAGTGAAGGGAAACATTGTTCCTGTTTTTGATGATGAAGAACACTCTCGTGGTTCATCTGTTAAAGTAATCTGTGCAGGAAAAAACAATCGGGCACTTATATTGTCTGGCGAGTTTACTGCAAATGCCATACAGGGCCTGGCTATTACCTATGCGCAGGAAACAGGAACGGTAGACCGTCTGGATTTTGCTGAGAAAAGCAGGCCTATCAGACTGTATATAAATAAAAAAGATGTCTGGCTTGTTTTTCCTACATATGGTCATGGTGAGTTTAGTCAGAAATACATTATGTATAGTCACATAATTGGCGATAAAAAAGATGCTGATATCAAAGGTATCGATCAGTTCCCCAAGAATATTAGTGATATGGAAGTAGTAAAGTTAAAACAGTGATTGTGCATAATACTGACTTTATTGTTTTTTAAAGTAAATTATTTTTTAACGGATAGTCGCAAGTTTTTCAATTAAACTGATAAAAGAGCCTAATAAAATGAAGATGATAAGGTGTGGAGTGGATAAATGAAGGTGCAGTTATATATTATCACCCTCCTTTTTATTTCGTTTACTTGCCTAGCTGACTCTATAAAAATTGTTAAAACTTGCAAGTTAAAGCAAGGTGAGAAAATTCAACTGATTGCAGTTAATACGATTGATGGTGATACGCTATATTTAAAATTCAGGAATATTCTGGTTGGGGCATTTCAAGAACAAGGTGAGGATGATTATTTTAGTGTGGGAGATATGGTTTTATCCAAATGCGTAAATCACTCTCTTATTTTTGCTTTGAACTTTGGTCCTCCGTATCTAAAAGGATGTCTTGTTACAGCTTGGAATAGTGACAATAAGCCGGAGTCTTTTTGTTTTGCTGAAAAAGATCTTCCTGAGTCAATTTGGGTTAGCGATAAAAATACGTTAATTGTTATAAAAAATGAAAATGAAATTAGTGCGTTAGATGGTAAATATACAATTTATGATAGTGCGAGAAAAAGTGGCGAGCGGTCATATCATATTGACACACTCCCACCTAAAGAAGGATATAAAATATTTTCATTAAAATGATGTCATCAATATAAAAGTACAATGAAATGATATGGATGAAAAAGCGTAGTTTCAAAACCATCATTTTCTTATTGCTATCATTATGTATTCTTGTTTTGCCTTGGTACTTTATCAAGCTGAGAGCCGATAATACCCTGTGTCAGGAGATTCTAGTGAAGCCAAAAGGGAATGCTGATTTCTATACCCTACTGCAAAACTTGTCGGAAAATGAAGGGGAGGGTAATGCATTACGCTCCTGGCGTGATATGCAAAATCGATATGATATTTTTTCCGATGGTGTGGTGCAAAAAATCGATGCTGCACCCGGTCAGTATTTAAGTGATGCTCTGAAGGTTATTGCCAACCCCGCGTATGATCAAAGTCAAAAAATGTACACGGTTATGATGATGCAGAAATTACCGATTAAAGAATATCTGTGTGTCATGGATGTCGTCAACACGGCGTTAGAAAATCATGTTATTACGGATAAAGACGTGGCTATGCAGGCTATCAACCCTGATCTGAATATAAAAGGAACGTCATTGTATTATTGGTGGTTGCCAGACTGGCGTGCTCGCTTTAAAAAGAATGCTGACGTTATGTTCACTCAAGAGCATGTTGATGATGTGCTTGAAGGTCATTACATGTGGTCATATCCTTATTGATAATCTGATCTTCTATTTACACAGCGCTTTGCTGAGAAAAGAGCGTGTTTGTAACAACGTATTGATTAAAAGGACAGAAAATATAATGAATCATTACCGGCGTATTCATTATATTTTTTAATTTATTGATGCAGACATAATGGAGATGCATCCATGATCAGCAATATACCCGCGATCTTTTTCGATCACAGTCAGCACAAGTTGACCGTGTGGGACATTACCGCACCGCTGGACGTGTTGGCGTTCAGCGGCGAAGAACACCTCAGTCAGCCCTTTGCCTACCAGATTGCGTTTACCAGCCCGGAGAAAGACCTGCAGCCTGCGCAGATGCTGATGCAGGATGCGAGTTTTACGCTCAACGCGCCGCCGGTCACACTGCCGATGTTGGGGTTTGCCGTACCGGAGCCGACGCCGTTGCGCACCCTGCACGGGGTGATCAGTGGGTTTAAGCGCCTCTCCACTTCACGTGATGAAAGCCGCTATGAAGTGACGCTGGTTCCCCGTCTGGCGCTGTTGGCCAACAGCCATCAAAACCGTATTTACCAGCACCTGTCGGTGCCGGAGATTGTGGAGAAGGTGCTGCGTGACCGGCATGGCTTCAAAGGCCAGGACTTCCTGTTCACTCTCGCCCACACTTACCCGAAACGTGAGTTGGTCATGCAGTACGGCGAGGATGACCTGAAATTCATCAGCCGTCTGCTGGCCGAAGTGGGGATCTGGTTTCGCTTTACTGCTGACCCCCGCCTCAAGATTGATGTGGTGGAGTTTTATGACGACCAGCGGCACTACCAGTTTGGCCTCACCCTGCCGCTGCGCAGCCCATCAGGGCTGGATGCACAGGGGGCGGAGTGCGTCTGGGCCCTGGAAACGGCACACAATGTGGTGGAAGGGCGGGTCAGTACCCGCGACTACAACTACCGTGACGCCGGTGCCGGGATGGACAGCGAGGTGGATGTCAGCCGGGGAGACAAGACCACCTACGGCGAAGCCTATCACTATGCCGACAATTACCTGACCCTCGGGGACCAGTACGCGCAGGAGCCGGAGCCGGAAAGCGGCGTATTCTACGCCCGGTTGCGCCACGAACGTTATCTTAACCAGCAGACGCAACTGAACGGCATGACCACCTCGGCCAGCCTGACGCCGGGGCAAGAGCTGAAGGTGGTGGGGGCAGATGCCCCTGCGGTGTTCCAGAAAGGGGCGGTGATCACCGGGATACGCAGCCAGGCGGCGCGGGATAAAAGCTATGAAGTGGCGTTTACCGCCATCCCGTACTCGGAAACGGTGTGCTATCGCCCAGAGCCAAGCGCCAAACCGGTGATGGCCGGGACGATCCCGGCCAGGGTGACCAGCACGTTGGTGAACGACACCTACAGCCATATCGACAAGGACGGGCGCTACCGGGTGTCGTTCAACCTGGATCGTGACGAGTGGCAAGCGGGGTATGAGAGTTTGTGGGTACGCCAGGCGCGCCCGTATGCCGGAGAGCTTTATGGTCTGCATCTCCCTTTATTAGCGGGAGCCGAGGTCGGGATCGCCTTTGAGGGGGGCAATCCAGATAGGCCGTACATCTCGCACGCCTTGCACGATTCGAAACACCCGGACCATGTGACGATAGCCAACTATAAGCGAAATGTGCTGCGTACTGCTGGTCTTAACAAGATAAGACTCGAAGATGAACGCGGTAAGGAGCATATCAAGCTCAGTACGGTCTTTGGCGCGAGCCAATTCAGCATCGGTCACCTGGTCGACAGTGCCCGAGAACAACGGGGAGCGGGGTTTGAGGCTCGAACGGACCTGTTCGGGGCGATACGTGCGGCGAAAGGGATCTTTATTACGGCAGATGCGCAGCCGAAAGCGCAAGGGGCAGTGCTGGAGATGGGGGCGGCGCTGGGTCAGTTGAGGCAGGCTGGCGATCAGATGGAGCGTCTCTCGCAGGATGCACAGGCGGCGAATGCGGACCCGGCGAAGGTCAATGCCCAACTGGCGATGCTAAAGCAGGACATCGATCAGTTGAAATCGGCGGTATTACTGATGAGTGCGCCGAAAGGGATTGCGGTGACCAGCGGGGAGCACCTGCAACTGGCGGCAGCGCAGAACCTGATGGTGAATGCCGGTAACCAGGCAGATATCGGGGTGGTGAAGAACCTGTTTGTGGGGGTTGGGCAGGCGTTCAGTCTGTTTGTTCGCAAGTTGGGGATGAAACTGATCGCCAACCAGGGGCCGATCTCGGTGCAGGCGCAGAATGACCGGATGGAGTTGCTGGCGCGTAAAGCGATCAATATCACCAGTACTGAAGATGAAATCCGTATCACGGCGAAGACGAAAATCACGCTGAACGCCGGGGGCACCTATATCACGCTGGATGCGAACAAGATTGAATCGGGCACGGCCGGTGACTATCTGGTCAAAAGTGTCAGTTTTGCTTATATCGGCCCGGCCACGCAGAGCGTAGAGACCCCGGTGATGCCAGCGGCAGCTGCTGACCCGGTAGCGCGTTCGTCATTCTCTTGATAAAGGTACAGAACAATGATTATCAGTCCTCCAAGATTACGTAACAAGAACAGTGGCGAAAAAGATGCCGATTGGGTAGAACGAATGATCCCGATCGATGTCCAGCGTAACTTTCCGATTAATGCCAGCCAAGCCTGGCATGGTGGTGTTCATCTGATGCACAGCGATATCGGTAGCAATGTGGAGTATATCCGTGCCATTGCGGACGGGACGGTCATTTCCCTGCGCCAACCTGACCAAAAGAAACGGGATATCCCGCCGTTGAACTACAATGGGAGTACCGATTTTGGCTACGTATTACTTAAGCATGAAACCGAAATTGGCAGCGGTGATGAAGGTAAAGTTCAATATTATTCGTTGTATATGCACATGGGTAGCATTAAAAGTGAGGTGAAACAGGGGAGCACAGTTTCTCGCAAAGATCCTTTGGGCCAGGTTGGGCATATTGATGGCAAAAACGGCATTCACTTCCAGATATTTTGTGACGATGCCAATCTGAAAAAGCTGGTAGGGCGCGAAACGACAGAACTGGATACAGGCAAGAATGGTCGCGCTAATATCGTCTATGGTGATATGCATTTTTATCTGCCTGCAGGCACCAAATTTTACCCGACGATACCGGCGAATGACGGGGCAACGGCGACAGAAAGTACCGAGCCGTTATATGTCACTATGCGTTTTGAGAAAGGTAACTGTAGCATGGTTACCCGTCGCAAATTGGTCCTGAGCAACACCTATGTGACAGTAGGTGAGGCGTTGGTTAACGTCGATGGTGAGGATTATGAGTACAACCTCTATAAAACAGCTTTTAAATTATACCCCGATAGCCCGAGTGCAGGTTATGAGTTGTTACGCTTTGGGCGGGTGATTAATACCGAACATGAAACACTAGTCCCTGCCAATGCGCCCCTGTGGCGTACGGTAAACTATCCAGGGGGCCGTGGCGTTGTCAATCTGGCCGACAGTAAGATAACAAAATTCAGCGACGGCGATTTTCCTCACTGGACTGGGTGGATATTGATTGACGACGATACAGACGATAACAGCCAGTGGAACTCTCCTACGCTCTTTGCCCTCAATGGGGAAGATTTAAGCCGGACGATTTGCCACTTTCCGCTGGAATGGGATGAAGCAACGGCTGAGGATCGTTATCGTTGGTTAAAGTCACCGACAACATCGATTTCACTGGCTAAGCATCAGACGGACCTTTTGGGGAAAGACCGTGTAGGTAATAAACAAGAGGCTTCATATACGCAACCCGAACTCCAAGAGTTTGATCAACCTACACCGTCAACCTATGAACTAGCTGGTGAAATATTTGATCAACCGACACCATCAGCTTATGAACTAGCCGGTGAAACGATCGCATTGGCAGACAAAGATTGGGATGAATTGATGGCGCATATCAAGGCGTTGTGTTTTGATGCCAAGGCGCTTGGGCTACCAGCTGGACGCGTCTGGCACTTTGAACCACGGCAGTTTATTTCGCATTTCAGGAAGTGTGGATGGATGGGTGAAAATGATTTTATACGTCTTATTCGTCGCAATGAGTCAAGGGCATTACAACCATCGTTAACAAAGGATCAAGTAATCAACTGGTTGACTGTTGAAGGAACAGCACGGTCAGGAGATATAATCCGTCCTGCAAATGTAAAAGCTAGTTTATCCAAAGTATTGAATAAATATCTTATCACCTCACCGTTAAGAATAGCTCACTTCATGGGCCAAATGGCTAGGGAAACCGGTCGATTTAAATCATTTGTAGAAGACGGTGATTTGGAGTATTTCAATATGTACGAGCCTGGAGAAGTCCAGGGAGACAACTTGGGGAATACACAAACAGGAGATGGCGCAAGATTTAAAGGGCGCGGAACAGTGCATCTTACAGGAAGGTTTAATTATAGTAGATATAGTAAATATCGTTTCGGACCAGGGTCTGAATACTTTACACAAGAACCTAATAATATACTCCCAGTTACAGATGCTTACTATGCTTGTGATGCCGGTGGTTATTTTTGGGTAAGCAAGCAGAAAATGGTTCGTATAAATGGCCGGTTAACTCCAAGTGGCAAGTTTAGTGTTAATTATTGGGCTGATAAAGGTAGTGACCACGGCGATGCTGAAGAAGTCACTAGGCGTATAAACCCAGGGAGGGAAGGGTTTGAGGATGTTCGTTGGCCATCATTCCAGCATGCTTGGTTTGTTTTGAATGATGAGATATCTCAAAATAATAACTATCGACCAATTGAAATAGCTTGAGGTGAATATGAGTTACATGCGTGGAGTTAAATTTTCATTGTTTTTATCATTGTTTTTTATATTTGGAAACTGCAATGCTGATGATGCGGATCAAGAAGCGGTACAACTTTGTGCTACTATAGGGAATGATTTAATTAGTGCTGTGATGCCTAATGCCAAAATATCTGGGCTGGAAAAAGAGACTTTCTTACTTTTAACAGGAAAAACACAAGATCCTAATGTTTCTCCTGATGGTTCTCGAGCTACTACTTTTGGGCATGGATATATTTATAATAAGAAATTATATACTTTTGACTCGCTCTCAGTTATGACTATGAATGATAATGTTGCTTCTGATGTTGTTACATACCTATATCCCGGCTTGAAAAATAAAAGATTAGGTGGTTCTTTCTACTCTCATAGCCACTCTTCGAATGAAGATGTATTTAATAATCTAATTTTTATCGGTAACGCCGGTGATGTTATCCATGCAAAAGTATATCCTTTAGGTGACAAAAGTTGTCTTTCAAAATTTCCAGAAAAGATCACTGGCAATCTTGTGATTCAAAAATGATTTTTCATAAGAAGCCAAATATTGGCTTCTTAATTATAACATTGAAATTATATTTAAAAAATTTTGGGTAAGTGAATATTTATTTGGAGGGGGTAGTAAATCTAAATAACGGCGCCTAATTGTGCTACCCCCTACATCAGGTCTGGCTGGGCTTGGATTTGCTCTTTGCTGTTAAACGGTTTCACCGGCTACTGCTGATCACTGGACAAACATCACCTGAATTCGAAACTGTAGCGGTATTAGGCACAGTTATTTAACGACAGAAAATTCAATACATATTCAACTTAAATTATGATGTGTGGATTCTGGCTTTACAGATTTTACACTATCGCGGAGATTAGCAGTGTTGCTGAACGGGGGGGGCTAAATGAGGTATTTTTTAATATTGCTTTCCATTTTTTTTATTGATTACACTTATGCTAGCCAACGCTATAAAGATGTACTTTTCAACGGTGCTACACTAAGTATTCCAACTGAATTGAAGGCTAATGAAGAAAATAATTGTTTGAACATTAATGATCCGAGTGCGCAAGGCTCAGGGAATTTTACAATATGCAAGTACATATCAAGGAAAGACAGTTATTACTTTATCAAGAATGAAGATGATAAATGGGAGGCTATGACTGAGGGGGTTCCCGTTTTAGCCGATGTAAATGTTATTTCAAAACTCACCGGCTTGAGTGCTATAGTCGCATGTAGATATAAAGATGATGCGGGATATCATGTGGATCAATGTTTTCAAGCAGAAATTCTTTTACCAAAAAAATCAGGATTTACTTTTATGGGTAAAGGTGATCCACATGCATTTGATGTTTACAAGAAAATATATTCATCATTCAAATTGAAAAGTATTGATTAAAATTATTATTTCGGCATTGTGATAATACTCGTGAAAATTAGGTGCTATTCCATTGTGGCGACTTGGGGGATAAATGAAAAGGATAAAAATGGAGGCTGTAGTCAAGGAAATGAAAATATTATTAACTGGTCTGGCTTTTTTCTTGTTTACAATTAATTCATGCTATGCATTTCAACCCGGATTAGATATTTCAATTTTAGAGTCAAACAAACTAAAGATAAAAGAAAATAAGTCAGAAAGAATTTATAAATTCAATGTGTCAATCAATGGCTATGAAGTAAATTGCTCTGGGACAAAAGTGGTACTGTGGGGATATCCATTAAAATTCAATGATCAGAGCCCCGCTAGCAATGGTTATGTTATATTTGATCTGGAAAATAAGAAAACAATAAAAAAAGGTCTAATGAGTCATGGGATCTTTGGTGCTGTGTTTTTATCTGATAATTCCAGGGTATTACTTGAAACAGGCAGTGGCTATATTGTAAACATCAAGTCTGGGCGTGAGGAAGGATTTGATAATAATACGCTAGAGAAATTAGAAAGCATATCGGAAAACTGCCAAAAGCCAAACGGTTGGAAGTATAATAAATTTCCTGAATAAATTTGCGTGTTTTTAATGTAAAGGCTTCTATATGCGTGTTTTTATACTCTTTGCTCTGGGATTACTCGCCACAGGATCGTCATATGCCGCACCATTAAAAGGTTTTTTCTTTAGTCATAAATACTGGGAAGTGGCCTGTGATAATACAGGTACTTGTCGGGCTGCGGGTTATGGTGAAGGAAGTGAAGAAAAAGTCAGTGTTTTATTAACGCGTCATGCGGGAACCAATGACAATGTGGAAATCGAGGTTGCTTTTAATCAGCAAACAGAGGGAGACCCTCCTAGAAGAAACGTGAAATTGTTTATTAATGACAAGCTGGAGGGAATATTAAAGGAAAAGTCATGGGGGTATTTCTCACTCAATTATGAGCAGGGAAAGTCTATCATTACTGCATTGCGTCAGAGTGATAAAATTGAATTCTTAGCCAATGGAGAGCGTGTGGAGCTCTCGACGGCAGGTTCGGACGCCGTTTTTTTGAAAATGGATGAATTTCAAAAACGTATTGGGACACGTAGCGCATTGCTGCACCCTGGAAAGAACAACAATGATCATGTTTTACCCGCCATTCCAAAACCCGTAATCATTACCCGGCCAGTTATTGCATCTCCAGAAATTAATCCATTATCTCCAGCGCAGTTACAAAAAATAGGGCGCTGGATACAACCAACACCAGAAATGTACTGTAGGAAGCTTGATGAGGGGTATGAAAGGGTTTACGACATCATCCCGGTAGATAAAAATTATTCATTAATAAGAACAGAATGCTTTGACGTATCCCGTTTTGCTATGTGGTTGATTGATAATGCTTTCAAATCGCGTCCACAATTTATCACCCGTGATGTTGGAGACTATAAGGAGGGTAAACTCTGGGAGTTCAGTGGGCCGATTCGAGCCTGGGTCTGGGATGGCAGGCAATTTGTTCTGAGTGACCAATACTATGATACCGTTGGACTGGGATTTAACTTTTTCATCGGTGGAGTCTGGCACCTTCCTACCTTTGTCAGCAAAGTTCGCACTCAAAAAGAAGTCGAACGTGATAACGCTGCGCTGAAAAAATTTTATGACGCCGTTATGAAAGAGAAAATGGCGAACCCGGAGCTACCGACCTTAGGCAAGATTACTGAGCAGTTTCCGTTAAAAAAACCTATCACCGATTTTGAGGTTTCGTATGCTGAAAACGCCCAACTGCCAGAAACCAAACCCTCTGCCGATATCACTGACGACGAGTGGCAGGCGTTTTTACACTCAAATATTACCACCTATACGGAAACTGGCACGGTAAGGTTTCAGCTTGTTGACCTCGATAATGACGGCAAACGTGATTTAATTGTTGATGCCTATGTGGGGGGGACCGGCTTATTCCGTTTTACCGGTGTTCTCAAACGCGGCAATACCGAATTTTACTCCACCAATAATGGTGTGGACGATAATGAATCCAGTATATCAGGAGAGCTATTTTCAGAAAATGGACGTGGTGCTAACCAGTGGAGTCAGTGGATTGAAATCGATGGTCAGGTCTATGCACTTTGGTTTAATGGCATGTTCGGTGAGGATAATCTTTACCTGATACGTCCGTTTAACAACGCTGACAAAACGGCTGTGGTTACCCTTCGCTACCATTATCAATTAGATTCAATTGGCTCTCAGGAAGAAGGGCAGCCGCTGACACCTGCGCTGAGTGATAAAGACCGGAAAGGGTTGTTGAAGTCGCTTGAAAAAATGCAAAAAAGCTTGTTTAAAGAGCAACCCATTGGGCAGATTACTCCCCCCATATGCCCAGTCCCCCCAGGAACATTGCCTGAAGAGGCCGAACGCTATAGCATGGGTTTCCCTCTTCATTATGCTTATGAATTTGTTGCAAAAATTCCTGTTTGGCTCAATGGCCACTGTTATATAGGAACCGTCGCCAGCCACTTTGGACATTACAATCACGGTGTTGATGGGGAGATTATTCTTTTGTCCCCAGAAAATGATGAAGAGCCTATCGGCGGCTATACAGTGACTGGGTTAAGGAATGTGACGTCGGTGACTAGTGGCTATAAAGAACGTGAAGGTGATAACGGGGTACCCTAATTTGATACTGTGGGGCAGCCACGAACGTTAATATTACTCTTTGATAACTAACGTGATCCGAAAAAATAAGATAGTATCAGCAAGTGCTGTTTTTTCATGTTAATCCTCAACGTGATAGGGAAGTAATACGATGAAGGGAATTATTCGCATCGGTGATAAAACCACCCACGGCGGTGTCGTCAAATCAGGGTCTTCCACTATGAGGTTCGGCGGCATTGGGGTTGCTCGCCTGGGGGATCCGGTCTCTTGCCTCGCTCACGGGAAGACCGTGATCAGCGAGGGGCATGCCACATTCTGTGATAACGGGATCCCGGTGGCCTTTCATGGCCATCGCTGTGCCTGCGGATGCACGTTGATCTCTTCTCTGCCCCAAGCTACAGCGAGTTAATCATTATGCCCGTCAGATTGGATCGTCTGCCCGGATTGGCCCCGCGTCCGGTGCCTCCCCGTTGGTGGCGCTGGTTGGGGGTGTTCCCCTGTTTCCTTTTGGTTGGGGTGGTGGTGGCGGTCTTATGGGGTGGAGAGTCACTCGCTCGCCAACCACTGCTGTTCTGGTCACTGGCGTTGGGGATCCCGGCCTTGTGCTGGGGCCTGTTGGCGGCGGGGCGCTGGCTGGTGTACATCGGCCAGCATCTGTTGGCCGATGGCTGGGATGCGCAGCGCTGGCAGGTGTTGCTACAGCAGACCCGACAGGGCCGCCGCTCGTTGCAGGTGTTGGGGGCGGTATTGCATACGGCACATTTCAATGAGGAACATCCTGAGAGGCAACTTTCGGCCCTGACGCACAATGAAAACGCGCTATTATCACAACCCTCCTGGCAAGGTCAGGCAGCAGTCAGGCATAGTCGGCTACCGCAGTTGGAAAATCCGTGGGGGGAGACGGAAGATGAGCCATCGGAAGCGGTGATTCAGCGTCTTCTGCTTTCCCTATTTACATCGTTTGCTGAGACATTATCTCCTCTGGACGAAACCGTTCCTCTAAAGCTGATTGTCGAATCGAGTACGGCGTTATCTGACGAGGCATTGCAGCAGGTGTGGCAAGCCGCCTGGGATGATGCGGGTATTGCCCACCCAATGAGCCGGGTTGACGGTGTGGGATTGTCAGGGGTGGATGACTGGCTGGATAATCATATTCATGAGGCGGCACTGCTGGTTGTGGTGGCGCTGCAGATACATCCCCAGCAACCCGAGATGACCGCCGAATCGGCCGTCGGGCTGATTTTCGGCAACCGCTTGACCCAGACAACGCTCTCCCCGCAGGCATACCTGCACCGCCCGGAATTTGCCCCCGAATCCCGGCTAGAATACGCGGTCCGTCAGGCGCTGGACTGGGTGCCGATGTCTCCCGAGTCAATCAGCCATGTATGGCTTTCCGGCCTGCGCGAGGAGAGTACGGCCTCACTCAGCACGGTGATGGAAACGGTGGCGTTTCCGGTGACGCGTGAGCAGGGGATTTACGACCTGGACGCCTCGTTGGGGCATCCCGGTTGCGTGACCCCCTGGTTGGCCATTGCTGCGGCCACACAGGCCGCTCAGTTAACACAGGCTCCCCAGTTTATCTTCAGTGGGGCGTCAGCACCTGAGACTGGTGTATGGAGTACCGTGGTTTCCCCCCCTTTATCCCCGCAGGAGATAACGCAGTGACGCGTACCTGGACCCGTTCTTACTTCTGGCCACTGGCCGTGGTTGTACTACTGATTACCGCCGTCCTGAGCTGGTTGCTCCGGCGCGAACCGGGCCTGCTGGGCCTCACACCCGGCAGTGATGCCCACCGTTACTGGCAATGGGCCGTTCCTGGCGTTGCTTGTCTCGTCCTGATGCTGATGGGCGTCTATTACGCGGTGGTTCGCCGCGCGGGTCGCCAGGCCTATGAGGTGCAGCGACAGGCTTTGAAAGGGGACGACCATAAGGAGATCCCCGACGCTGAGCCGGTGTCTGAAGCGTCCACCGCTTTTGACGGGATGCGTCGACACCTGCGCCAACGCCAGGGTTTCTTCTGGCGGCGCAAGACCCGCATTCTGCTGGTCGTGGGGGAGCCCGAACAGGTTGAGGCACTGGTGCCTGGCTTGACCACCCAACACTGGCTGGAAGGGCGTCATACCCTGTTGCTGTGGGGAGGCCGCCCACAGGACGAACTGGCGGAGCCCCTGCACCGTACCTTGCGCACGTTGCGTCGCCGTCGCCCGTTGGACGGGATTGTCTGGGCGCTGACCGAAGCGCAAAGCCAGAAATCTACCGCCCTGGATAACGCCTGGCGTCAGTTCCAACAACAGGGTCAGCGTTGGCATTGGCAGGCTCCGCTGTACCTGTGGCAAGTGGTTGACAGTGACTGGTCGCAGTGGGAGCGACCGACACAGCCTGTGGGCTGCCTGTTGCCATCACGCTGTACGCCAGAGCAGATGGCAGGTCACCTGCAGACCCTGGTGACCCCGCTGCGCCGCGAGGGGATTGCACAGATGCGTGAGAACATCACGCATGATTATCTGCTGCGCCTGTCCCAGACTCTGGTGCAACGGGGTATTGACCACTGGTCACGGGCTTTGACCCCGTTATTGCGTGACTTCTCCCCGGCGTTGGCGTTGCGTGGCCTGATGTTCAGCCTGCCGGTGGCGAAAGCCGAAGACGGCGCGCCACACGGCTGGTTACCCGATCCGGTCTGGCAGGGCGTTCTGGACGATAATCGCGCCCGTGGCCGTCGTGTCGGGTTCTCCTGGGAACAGAGTGCGTATGCCGGTCTGCTGGGGCTGATGTTGTTGTGGGGGGCGGGCAGCCTGCTGTCGTTCTTGACCAACCGTCAGCAAATGGTAACCGCGCAGGCGCAACTGGCGGCCATTCGACAGCAGGCGGCCCCGGATGAACAACTGCTGGCCTTGCGGCAGATGCAGACGGAACTGGAGCGCCTGCAATTTCGTGCTGAACACGGCACCCCCTGGTATCAGCGTTTTGGGTTGAACCAGAACGAGGCATTGCTGAATGCCCTGTGGCCGCATTTTACGCAGGCCAACAACCGGTTGATCCGTGACGGGGCGGCGGCCAAATTGCACCAACAACTCAGCAAGCTGGCCGCGCTGCCACCTGAAACCCAGGAGCGTATCGCGCTGGGGCCCAAGGGGTATGACCAACTCAAGGCCTACCTGATGATGGCGCGGCCGGAGAAAGTCGATACCGCATTTCTTCTCCGCGTGCTGGCCGAGAACGACACCGCCCGCACGGGGGTAACGCCCGGCGTCTGGCAGGCCGTGGCCCCGGATTTATGGGGCTTTTATGCCCGCAACCTGGCCACCCATCCCGAGTGGCATATCAAGCCGGACGCGGCCCTGGTGGCTCAGGTGCGGCAATTGTTGCTCCGGCAGATGGGGCGGCGTAATGCCGATGGCGCGTTATACCAGAAAATGTTGCAGTCGGTGGCCAACAACTATGCCGATCTGACGTTGGCCCAGATGGTCGGGGATACCGATGCCCAGGCGCTGTTTACCACTCAGGAAGTAGTACCGGGGATGTTTACCCGCCAGGCCTGGGAAGGGCAGGTGCAAAAAGCCATTGAAACGGCCGCGACCGCACGGCGGGAAGAAATTGACTGGGTGCTGAGCGATAGCCAGCACCCGGTGTCTGACGATGTGTCGCCAGAAGCCCTGAAGGCCCGGTTGACCGAGCGCTATTTCAGTGACTTCAGCAACGCCTGGCTCAACTTCCTCAACAGTCTGCGGCTGAACAATGCCGCCAACCTGTCCGACGTGACCGACCAACTCACCCTGATGGGCGATGTACGGCAGTCCCCGCTGATTGCGCTGATGAATACCCTGGCCTATCAGGGGCAGACCGGCGCGCGCAGCGAGGCGCTATCCGATTCGCTGGTTAAATCCGCAAAAAATCTGCTGCATAAAGACAAATTACCGGCGATTGACCAGGGCAGTGAGGGCCCGACCGGCCCACTGGATGGCACCTTTGGTCCACTACTGACCCTGATGGGTAAAGGCAATACCACCGGGGTGATGACCGCCGACAGCTCACTCAGTCTGCAAACCTTCCTGACCCGCCTGACCCGGGTACGTCTCAAGCTGCAGCAGGTGGCGAACGCCAACGATCCGCAGGAAATGACTCAGATACTGGCGCAGACGGTGTTTGAGGGTAAGAGCGTTGATCTGACCGATACCCAGGAGTATGGCAACCTGATCGCCGCCAGTCTGGGTTCGGAATGGCGCAACTTTGGCCAGACCCTGTTTGTGCAACCGTTGAACCAGGCCTGGCAGACCGTCCTGCAACCGTCTGCTGCCAGCCTGAACAGCCAGTGGCAGGCCTCGATCGTCACCAGTTGGCATACCGCCTTTGACGGGCGCTACCCGTTTGCCGCGACGCGCAGCGATGCCTCGTTGCCGATGCTGGGGCAGTTTATCCGGGCGGATTCGGGGCGTATCGACCAGTTCCTGACCCGCCAGTTGGGGGGCGTGCTGCACAAGGAAGGTAACCTGTGGGTGCCGGACAAGGTGAACAGCCAAGGGTTGCGTTTCAATCCGGCGTTCCTGCAGGCGGTCAATCAGCTGAGTCAGTTGGCCGATATTCTGTATACCGATGGCGGCATGGGGATCCGTTTTGAACTGATGGGCAAGCCGGTGCGTGACGTGGTGGAAACCACCTTCAATCTGGATGGCCAGAAGCTGCGTTACTTCAACCAGATGGAAAGCTGGCAGAGTTTTAACTGGCCTGGTGCCACCGATAAGCCGGGGGTGATGCTGACCTGGACCAGCGTCAACGGCGGGGCGAACCTGTTTGCCGATGAACAGGGCAACTGGGGGCTGATCCGTCTGTTGGAAAAGGCGGCCATCACACCGCTGGATGACGGTGATACCCGTTATCGTCTGATCCTGAACACCCCGGACGGGACGCCACTGACCTGGAATATGCGCACCGAACTGGGCCGTGGACCGCTGGCCTTGCTGAAACTGCGAGGCTTTACCCTGCCGACACAGATTTTTGATGTCCAGGCGGAAGCCGCGCCGTTGTCTGGGGCTGACACAGTGGATAACCCGATCGAAGAGTAGCCAGAATAAAGACACGGCCATTCGTTGTCATGGCTAGTCAGCCTGGGATGTTTTTTACAGGAGTTTATGGAATGAAAATGGTTCTGCCCGTTGAGGGCTATTCATCTGCCAGTGAGTTGATGTCTGCTTTGCAGGGAGGTTTGGGCGATGCTTTCTGGTTGTTCAAGTCTCAAGGCCATTGGCATGGTGGTATCCACCTGAATGACCGGTTCTATGCCGGTGGCGTGTACGATCCGAGCGGCCAGCGCCGCAGCGGTCTGAACGTGATGACAGACGGTCAGATAGTTGCTTACCGGCTGAATGATGATTATCTGACGGCGGCGTACAAACTGACTCATCTCCCCAAAGCCTTTCGCTTCACATCGACCTTTGTGTTGATCAAATCTACCTGTACGCCCGATACCGAGAAACCCGATAACGCGCTGGATTTTTACACGCTGTGGATACAGTTGGCCCCGTTGGCGGCGTATGGACTGGAGGCTAACACGACCGCCAAGGTGGTGGCGAGTTCGCTGAAAGTGCGGCAAGACAACCCGGCAACCGGCTGGGTGCGCAGTGGATTGCCCCAGGGGGCTACCGTCCCGACGTCGGCGGATGGCCAGCGTCCTTATGCCGTTCCGGTCGAGAGCCAGGTTGTTTTGCCTCGCAACAGTGTGGTGGAGATCCTTGAGGAAGCAAATTTCTTCCTGCGCGGCAGGGTGGCCCCGTTTGCTTTCGTGCGAGTGAAAACGGTGCCGGAGGGGCGTTCATCGACCGTTGAAGCAGGCATGGCGGGGTGGGTTTCCGGGCTGGAGAGATACCTGAAAAGGCAGACCCGGCCTGTCCCGGCGTGGATAGAGGCAGCGCGAAAGAAAGGGATCTTCAATGAAGTGGTGACACTCAAGGGTGATGAGGTTATTCAGGTGAAGGCCGGTGATGTTATCGGGCATATGGGGCGGCACGAATCGCCATTTGAGCCACCGAATCATTTCTCCCATCTGGAAGTGTTCAGTCAGGACAGCCGTCTGCCAGATTTTGTGGCGAACAAAACAGGTTTCACGGGGGGCGAACCGCTTATCCGGTCACTGGCTGGGAAAACACGGTATCTGTATCAAGAGGAGGGAAACACCTTTGCGGTGTTTGGCGGGGATGATCCGTCACCTACCCATGAAGACAGGTTTACCCCGATGGGAAAATCTGCCAAAAAGATGGCGGAGGGGAAAGACTGGTACTACGTGCCGGAAGAAGGTGCCTGGCTGCCAGTGAATGACGTGACTCTCGTCAATCAGTTTGATCTGGCAAAACGGGGGTTTGTGTTACTGAAGGAGGAAGCTCCGCCGAAAGACGTGCAAAAAGCGAGGCAGGAGCCGTGGTTTCGGGAGGTGTTTGAGCAGCTTAAGGCGCAGGCAGACAGCCACACCCAAGGGATGTATTCAGCAACGGTGTCGGAGGGGTATCAGCGTTTGTTGCGTGAGATGGACAGGGACGGCGATGGAAAGGTCTCTAACAGTGAATTGTGGCAGTATCTACATTGCCGGGAAAAGCACATACAGGATCAGGTGCAGCGGTTTATCGTGAAGCACCACAGTGAATGGGTTCACGATGCGAATTCGGCGCTGTGGCAGAGTACGTTGGCTGAGATGGCGAAGCGCTATCCGGGGGATGCGGAGTACAACCGCCAGCATATCAATGCGATGGTGTGGATGAAGCATGTGCCAGAGATCCGCAGTGGGGAGGCGTTGTGGCATCTGCATCCGGTGGCGTTTTTGGAGGCATTGAGTTCCTCTGAATGTAACTGTGAAGAACTTTATGCTAATAGATTTAAAGTTACAAAATACGGGACACAATATGGCCCAGTTTACTGGGGGGAGATAACTCTTGCGAGTTATGCTCGATGGGACAAATTAATCTCAGAAGGACAAATCACGCAAGATGAGAAAACGATACTTATCGCTATGTCTGAGAATGAAGGCAAAATGGATGCGATTCAGTCGTATGATAGTGAGGTAATCACTGCTGGTGCCATGCAGAAAACGGTTAAGGATGAAGAAGGGCGTGAAGGGAAAGGTGAACTTCCTACTCAACTCGCGAAATTTCGAGATCTACACCCTGATTTGTACGAAAACTATGTAACGCATTGTGGTTGGTCTGTAGAAGGGACGGGTTCATCTGCAATAATGTATTACAGCGATCAAGTTTTAACTCAAGGGAATAGGATCACAGCATCAGACTTGAAAACACTGATAAGGCAGGGTAGTAATGCAACTTCATATGGAAGTATTGTACACAATAAACCATTGGCAGCATTGCTCAAAGTTATATTATTACCTGAATATTTGGATATTCAAGTTTTAGATTTCATACAACGACTTCATCAATATGAGGGGGCGACGGTAACTTCTGAAAATAAAAAAATAAAAGATTTTGTGAAGAGTAAATTTGGACGTGCGGTTGTTTTAGATCATTCAGTTAATAGACCTGGATATGTTGTTAGGGATTTTAAGAAAGCAATAAGAAATTTCCATTCACATAACCCTGCAATAAGTTTAGATCCTCAAACCTGGGGGGCGGAACATAATTTTTATGAAAATAAATTACTGGAAGAGTATAAGTTAACTAGGGAAATGACGAATTCTATCGAGAGATATAACTCATTAAGGATTAAGTTATGATTAAATTCTTTATTATTCTTATCGGTTTTTTTTCTATGATAAGTCATGCTGATATACTAATCAAATCACCGAATGGTAATTTTTTAATATTCTCAAAAGAAAAGAAAGGTGAGCACTTTGATAGTCATGCCTGGGGGAAGTTAGCATTCTCAAATAAAAATAGCCTATTAGACATAACTCGTAGCGATAGATATTATACTGAAGATGGTTCAACAAAAACATCTCCCTCTGGCAACTACGTGATAGTAAATAGTATTTCAGGTGGAGAGGTTACGCAGGAGGACGGAACGCAAAAATATACTGACAAACAGTATTGTAGCGTAATTGATATGAGAGATGGTTGCATAGTGAGTGATTGGGATGGTGAAGTCTGTGGTTATGACTGGGTTGATAATAAAGATATATTGGCGAGTTCAACGGCACAGGGAGCTGATACTTTTCCCTTTCTATCAATGAGACCATCAATCAATGGAGTAAAAAAAACCTTCTCACTGATAAGTGATAAAGGAATAGAGAATATATTGCGGTGTGATGTGCCAAATACAGGTAATATAAATAATTATCAAGAATTACTAAAAGAGAGCAATGGTTCAAAAGAGGTTATCGCCAACGCAATTGTTGATTATCTAAATGGTATCAAAAATGAATTATCGGTAAAAGCTAAGGCGGTTTTGTTTTCTGAACCGAATGTTCATAGCAAAACAAAAGCTTATCTTGTATCTGGTGATAAAGTTAAAGTAATAAAAATAACGCCGGATAACGAGTGGGCAAATATTGGTTATATTAATGCTAAAGGTATGCCTTTAGTGGCCTGGGTCAAACGCGATCTAATCGCTGACTGAAAAATAACCCAAGCCGCTCCATTCTGCGGCTTTCGTTCTGACGCATCTGGAGCCTTTGACGCGTGGTGCTCCATCCTGGAAAGATTACCTGAAAGCTTCATCGAGCGGATGTCATAGGTACCAGAACTAGACCCAGTTGCCGTGGCAGTTTGTTAAATTTTTTTGATGAAGCAAAGAAAAATGGATAAGTTCGTCACGAAAATGAAAATAACGCAGGATATTAAATATCCGTTCACGCACTGATTGTTATTTTAAGAGGCACTTTCTGCATGGAAGATTTAACCCTGCGCTATTTCGAGGCCGAAATGCGCTACCTGCGTGAAGCCGGTAAAGAGTTCGCCCAGGCCCACCCGGATCGGGCGGCGATGCTGAACCTGGACAAGGTGGGGGCCAGTGACCCCTATGTCGAACGCCTGTTCGAGGGCTTTGCCTTCCTGATGGGGCGGCTGCGGGAAAAGCTGGATGATGATTTGCCCGAGTTGACCGAAGGGCTGGTCAGCCTGCTGTGGCCGCATTACCTGCGCACCATTCCCTCGTTGTCGATCATAGAACTGACGCCCGATCGGCAGCAGATGAAACACAGTGAAAACCTTGGTCGCGGGTTTGAGGTGATGTCACAACCAGTGGGGGCACACCAGACCCGCTGCCGGTATACCACTACCCAGGACATCACGCTGACGCCGCTCAGCGTGGCTTCGGCGGGCATTGCCACCGAGCCTGACGGGCGATCGGTCATTCGGCTGCGGTTTGCCTGCGGGGCGTTGACCGACTGGAGCCAGACGGATTTGAGCCGCCTGCCATTGTACCTGAATGCCGATGGTCCGGTGGCCTGCGCACTGCACCGGGCGTTCACGCTGCAGGCGCAGACGCTGTACCTGCGGCTCCCTGGGCAAACCGATCGCCAGCGCCTGGATGGGCACTTTTCTCCATTGGGGTTTGGCGAGCAGGACGGGCTGTGGCCAAAAGGGGAGAGTGCGTTCAGCGGTTATCAACTGCTGCTGGAGTATTTTACCTTCCGTGAGAAGTTCATGTTTGTGGCCCTCAACGGGCTGGCGTCATCGACATTCCCGCAGGGCATGCCCTGGTTTGAAGTGGATGTAGTGCTGGACACCCTGTGGCCCCATGATTTGCCGTTCAATACCGACAATATCCGTCTGCACTGTGTGCCGGTGATCAATCTGTTCCAGTTGGAGGCCGATCCGCTGACGCTTTCACCGCTGGAGAGCGATTACCTGCTGCGCCCGATGCGCCTGCAGGACGGGCATACCGAAATCTATTCGGTCAACAGCGTGACCTCGTCCAAACATACCGGGCATCAACATTACGTCCCGTTCAGCAGTTTCCGCCATAAGGGAGGAATGCTGCGTTCCGAAGCCCCGGAACGCTATTTCCATACCCGCGTCAAACGCGGTGTGAACGGGTTGCACGATACCTGGCTGATCCTCGGGGGCGAGGCGTTTGACAGTGACAAACTCGGCACCGATGAAAGCCTGTCGCTGACGCTGACGGGCACCAACGGCCAACTGCCGCGCACCGCGTTGCAGAGTACCCTGCTCGATACGGTGGTGCCGTTCGCCCAGAGCGGCCTGAAGGTACGCAACCTATGCCAACCGACTATGCCTTGTTATCCCCCGAATCGTGACCGTTTCCACTGGCGAATATTGAGTCATCTGGGGTCGAACTTCCTGCCGATGATGGACAATGCCGAGGTGCTGCGCGGCACCCTGGCGCTGTACGACTGGACGGAGAATGAGATGAACCGTCGCCGTCTGGCGGCGATTGTCGATGTCAAACACCATCTGATACAGCGCTTTGAAAGAGGCTTCCTGCTGCGGGGCGTGGACATTGAAGTCACCCTCGACAGCAACGGCTTTGCCGGCGAAGGGGATATCAGCCTGTTTGGCGAGATGCTCAGCCGCTTCTTTGCGCTGTACGCCGATATTCATCTGTTTAACCAGCTTACGCTGATACTGCAACCGTCAGGAACCTGTCTGCGATGGAAAGAGAACCACAGTCAGCGCATACCCGGCTGAAAAACAGCGGGCTTGTTGAAGCCCTGGCCGGGCGGATGTCGTATGCCAATGTCTACCGTTTCTGCCAGTTGCTGGAACAGGCGCTGCCGGACAACCCGCCGCTGGGCAGTACCGCCCACCCGGCGGATGATCCGGTGCGCTTTCGGCCGCACCCCGGCATGGGGTTCCCGGTCAGTGAACTGAAGGCACTGGAAACCGATCCGGATCATCCCGAACGGCCAGCCACCGTGCGCACCACCTTTCTCGGCTTGTACGGGGTGGATTCCCCGTTGCCGACGTCGTATCTGGATGACATTGCCCAGCGTCGGGAAGGGCATGAGGCGATTGAGGCATTCCTCGACATCTTCAACCACCGGATCTTCACCCAATTCTATCGTATCTGGCGTAAATACTCCTACCCGGCCACCTTTGTGTCGGGCGGGACTGACGCCACCTCACAATGCCTGCTGGGGCTGATTGGGCTGGGTATTCCCGGTACCGCTAACCATATTGGTACCCCGGTGTCGCGTTTTCTGGCGCTGCTCGGGGTGATGCGTTTGCCGACCCGGACAGCGGAAGGGGTGGTGGCGCTGGTCAAGCTGCTGGCCCCGAACACCGTGGCGACGGTGACGCCGCACTGCCCGCAAAAAATCCGATTGGCTCAGCCTGCCAGCCTGTCGAAAATTCCCTCGGTGAGCCTGTCTCAGGGGGCGGTGTTGGGCGACACCGGGATTGATGTTAACAGCCAGTTGCTGTTGTTGTTGAGTACCGACGATCCGGCAGAAGCTCAGAGTTGGTTGCCGGGCGGGCAGTTACACCAGGATTTGCTGGTACTGCTGCGGGTGTATCTGGGGTGGCGTTGCAATGCCCGATTGCAGCTGCGACTGCCGACCCACAGTTTACCGGCTCCGGTGCTGGGTGAACCTCGGGTACTGCTGGGGTTGACCGGCATACTGGGCGTCGGGATGTCGCCGCCACCGGCGGCGCTACCGGACAGCATCACGGTCAGTCTGGGCCGTTATCAGGGATTACACCTCAATACCAAAAACAGGGAGAGTCAGTATGTCAATTACCGCTTTTAAGTCACCCTTTGCCCTTGTTGTGGCCGTTGCGCTGCTGAGTGGCTGCGGTCTGACACAAAGCGTGGTGGAGGGGACCAAGTCGGCCACCAAATCAGTTTTCTACAAGCAGATCACCACACTGCGACTGGATTTTACCGGGCGTGCGGCGTTGAACCGGGACGATGAGGATATGACGGCGTTATCGGTGCCGACAATGGTTCGGGTCTACCAGTTGCGTGACAGCAAAGCGCTGGAGAAGGCCACCTACCAGAGCGTGCTGAACGAGGGCGATGCCCTGCTGCAGGCTGACCTGCTGGCCTGGCGTGAGGTGGTGGTAAAACCGGGGGACGGAGCGACGCTGGACATGCCGCTGGATAAAGACGCGAAATTTGTGGCGGTGGTCGGGATGTTCAGAATGCCAGACACGGCAAAGAACACCTGGCGGCTGGTGATCCCCCGTGAACAACTGGAGCCCGATCGTGCCCGGGTGATAGAGCTGGGTGACAACACCCTCAAGTTGCAACCGTTGAAGGAGTAGCATGACAGCGCTACATAACGTGCTGACAATAGGCTACTTTGATGCCCGTGGCATGCCTCGACTCTCATAACCTCAACGACTCGAACCGTCCGGTGCGGACCCGCATGCCGAGTGGTTTGGCAGGGGGCAGCTAGCTTAGCTGCCCCCTATGTCGATCCTTCTAGTTGTTTCCTAAAGATTTTCTCCCCCCCAAGAATTCCTATTGCTACACACAGATGCTACACAGGGTTTCCCTATGTGCACTCATCTGGTTAAACGTGGCTCACGTTATTACTTCCGCAGAAGAATCCCTTTATCTCTAATCTCCCATTTCCAACGAACAGAAATCCTCAAGGCTCTAGGCACGTCCAATCGCTTTGAAGCAGAAAGGTTGGTCCGGCTGGAAGGTTATCGCCTCAGACTGCCCCCGATTTACGCGCAGAATCACCAGCGCATTTTGTTTTAGAGCCAGCGACATCGCTGGATAACGGGGCAGGGTGTGGTTAGCTATCAGTTTTTATTAGCTATTATTGCATTGTTCACTAAAATGAAACCTCGATGTAATAGACGGTTTTTATTCTTGTTTTTCTATATTTAATCATGGACTGATGTTTTCTATGGTGTCAATCAATGTTTAAGTGACGCCCCTATTTCCTGGAGAGCTTATGTTAGCCGGTTTTAAGAAAAATATTATTTCCCTGTCTCTTCTATCCATCGTGGTATTGGTATTAGACGCCTGTGATTCAAGCAGTAATCGAACAGATACTGCCGTTGCTCCAGTCGTCGGTACCAGCGAACTGACGCTGGTTTCGACCACCGATCTTCATGCCAACGCCCTCAGTTATGACTATTTCAAGCTTAGCGAGGATAATAGCGTCGGGTTTGAGCGAACTGCAACGCTGTTGCGGGAAATTAAAAGCAAATACAGCAACGTTCTGTTATTTGATAACGGCGACACCATTCAGGGTACGGCCTTGGCAGACTATCAGGCGCAGGTTAATCCGATTAACTGTGATGAAAAGCTGGCTATTTACCAAGCAATGGATGAGATAGGTTACGATGCGGGTACTTTGGGTAATCATGAGTTCAATTACGGTTTACCTTATTTGGCCCAGGTGACTGGGGCAACATTTAATATAGCGGCGCTGCCTACGGTGAGTGAGCAAAAAAAATGTGTCGGCCCCAATTTTCCGTTGGTTTCATCCAATGTCTGGAGCCAGAAAGACGGCAAGCCACTTTATAAGCCGTATATCATCCTGAATAAAAACCTGAAAACCTATGACTCACAGGGTCAGGAAAATCTGGCGTCTATCAAGATCGCCGTGATTGGTTTCACTCCTCCTCCTATTATGAACTGGGACAAGCGCTGGCTGGATGGGCAGATCGGCGTCAGCGGCGTTGTCGAAGCTGCCGAAAAATATGTTCCCATGGCCAAAGCGGAGGGGGCCGATCTGGTTATTGCACTTTCCCATGGTGGATATAGCACAAGCGCTTACTCCGCAGAGATGGAAAACGCCAACTATTATCTTGCAAAAGTCCCTGGAATAGATGCGATCATTATGGGGCATTCCCACAATGAATTCCCGCTGGCATCCTGTAATAGCAGCGTCTGTAATGCTCTAGGCGTCGACAGCAAAAATGGTTTTCTGAATGGCGTTCCGGCAGTGATGGCCAGCTATTGGGGGAAGGCGGTGGGGCTAATTCATTTGACCCTACAGCACGATCAATCTGGCTGGAAGGTCATCAAGGAAAACACCCGTGTTGAATTGGAAAAAACGCTATTAGATCCGAGCACAAAAACTTATGTCGCCGCCGATCCGTCAATTTTACAAACGATTCAGGCCGTTCATGAAGAAGTGATTGATTATGTCAAAACGCCGATTGGAAAAAGTGATTTTGATATGACAACCTATTTTGCCGATATTGGTGAAGCCTCCGCCATTCAGATTGTTAACGCTGCTCAGGCGGATTACGTCAAGGCTTATGTCGATCTTAATCTCCCTCAGTATCATGATATTCCGGTTCTCTCTGTCAGTGCGCCATTTAAGGGGGGCTTTTCTGGTGTGGGGGATTTTACGGTGGTTGAAGCGGGGGATCTCTCTATCTATAACGCCGCCGACCTCTATCTGTATCCCAATACTGTCTATGCGGTGCTGGTCACGGGGGATATTGTCAAGGGTTGGCTGGAAAAAGCGGCGGAGCGCTTTAATCAGATTGATCCAGCTTCTGACGTGGCGCAAAACTTGACCACCTCATTTCCCAGCTTTAACTTTGATATGTTTACGTCCGATGACCTGAAATACCAGATTGATATCACGCAACCCGTCGGCAAGCGGATTGTTGATCTCACCTATAAGGGGCAAGCAATAGATGCCAGCCAGCAATTTATTATTGCCACCAACAATTATCGAGCAACCGGCGGTGGTGGTTTCCCAGGGCTCACGGCGGATCGGATCATTTATGCATCACCGGATAACAACCGCGATGTACTGATAAATTACATCAAGAATCGTGCAGTATTAACACGGGAACAGGATGGCAGCGCACGTAGTTGGCGTTTTGTCCCGGTGACCACCGCAGGCCCGGTTATTTTCCGTTCCGCCGCAGATAAACTGGCCTATGCGCAGAGCATCGGCTTGAAGAATATCAGCGTATATAAAGCGGATGATGGCAATGGTATGAGCCTATACCAGATTGATCTCTCTAAGTAATCTAAAGTTTAACGTCACATTGTTCGACAAAACTTTTCCATTACAGCAGGGTAATACTCCTGCTGTAATGGAACGAGGATATAGAGATCCCTCTTATTTCCAATGTCATACTAATTACATATTTCCTTAATATATATACCATTATTTATCAGTATCTTTTTCTGGGATCAAGTTGTCGATGCATGGCTTTTGCTACTTCCTGCCGTAACTTGAACAATACAAAGCATAAGGCAATGGAAAACGTGATATGCCCGAAGTCATTCGAGGGGCTGCTAACGGGAACAGAGCGATTTGAAGCGCGTACCGCGCCGTTATGTGGTAGAAGCGGGTAAACAATTGGATGACGTTTGGGTTCTCGATAACGCGGATGCAGGGGCTTATGATTTGTGGGTGCTTGGCCCCAATGGCTACCATCGGGCTTTTGCTGGCGAACTAACGCTGGGGCATGCCGATCCTGAAATACGCGTTTGTTATGACATCACGTATGGAAAAGTGCTGGTTACCCTGATGAACAGCAGCGATCGGCCCTGTGCCTTTTACGTCACAGCAAAAGCTTATCGCAAAGATGGCCCCTGGACGGCCACTGTAGCCGCGGGCGCACAGCAGGAATGTAGCTGGGAGTTGCAAGACAGCGGCAACTGGTATGACTTTGAGGTGACGTGCCAAGAATTACCCGCTTACTATCGCCGTTTTTCCGGGCGGGTAGAAACCGGTAAAGACAGTATTACCGATCCTGCCATGGGGCTGTTATAAATGCCAAGTCATGCAGTCAGCATTTATGCAACATGAAGTATAACGAGTCTATATTCTAAATTTTTAAAAGGAGAATGTTATGAGGGGCAATAGAATATTTAATCTTAGTGCAGTCGCCGCAGGGACGATATTGTTCACCGGCTGCGATGGTGATACCGAGTATATTACCAAGACGGAGACTGAGTATGTGACCCAAAAAGAAACTGAATATATCACCAAGCCAGAGTATATCGAACCAGAACTCAAACCCATTAAGTTACCGATAATCATTGCACATAGAGGCGCAAGCGGATATTTACCCGAGCACACGTTAGGGGCCTACGAGTTAGCCGTTAAAATGGGCGCCGAATACATTGAGCCCGATCTTCAATTAACCAAGGATGGTGAGCTTGTCGCTGTTCATGATACGACCTTGGAACGGACGACCGATGTTTTGGAACGTTTTGGTGCCAGAAATGGTTCTACGAATGTAGGGGAGTACACCTTAGCAGAGATCAAACAACTTGAAATGAAGCTAAATGGCACTGCTAAATATACTTATCCGGGTTTTACCCCAACATCGAACGATCCATTTAAAGTCCCTACTTTTGATGAAGTAATTAAGCTGGCTCAAAGGCTTTCAACGGAGACAGCAAAAGAAATTGGCATCTACCCAGAAGCAAAATTAAAAGATGAGCTTCAAGAAAACAAAATACTAGAGTCATTAGAAAAATACGGTTACACTGAAAAAAACAAAATATACATTCAGTCTTTTAGTGCGGAGACATTAAAAAGCTTAAAGAACAAAATGCAAAATAGAGGCTATTTATTACCTCTGGTTCAACTGGGTAATGCGATTGATAGCAGCTTTAATGACACTGAGTATAGTGGGACTTTAGGCTTGGATTGCCAGGATTACTGCGTACTTACACAAGACAGTCCTCCACAGGTGATTCGTCTTGCTGATATCAAAGAATATGCGCCAGATATTGGTGTATCCCTCTCTACGTCAAAGGCGTTAACAACCAGTTCGAGTTGGCCTTTATATACACCTGATTTTTATACTTATGCTCATGAGCTTGGTATGACCGTTACAGGTTGGACGTTTAATAAATCAAGGCTAGATGCTCTGTCTATTGCTGAATACTTAGGTTTTTTTGAACTTGGAATGGATGGTTTTTTCTCCAATTATCCTGATATTGCCGTTGAAGCAAAAGCGCTGTTTATTGAAACGCAAAAACGCTTGCCTACAGAGACTCAGAATCCATAAGCAGAGGTGGTGAGCTAATTTAACGATAAAATGATGTGATACCCAAAATAATCCGAAGGAGCGGCAGGTTATTTTGCAGCCAAAGCACTCTTCTTTCTCACCGGCGATCGTCCGGTGAGAAGGGGGAAAAGATGTTGGCTGAGGTATAAACAACGACAAGACGCGCCACCCCCTGCATTGTTCATCAATTCGCCATCCCCACGTAACGCCATTGTCATCAGCGATGGGCACCATAACGCTAACTTTTGTTATGGAGTGCCGATTATGAACGCCATCGCTGCCTGCATATGCCACCAGTTAGATAACGTGTCGGAGTTTTTTCTATGACACACTTATCTAGACATCCGACCACTTACCCAACACGCTATCAGCAGATCGCCGCACAGTTGGAGCAGGAACTGGGCAGCCAATACCGCTGCGGGGATTATCTGCCCTCTGAACAACAGCTTGCCGAACGTTACCAGGTCAACCGCCACACGCTACGCCGCGCAGTAGACGAACTGGTAAAGCGTGGCTGGCTACAGCGCCGCCACGGTATTGGCATTCTGGTGCTGATGCGCCCCTTTAATTATCCGCTGCATGCCAATGCCCGTTTCAGCCAGAATCTGCTGGAGCAGGGCAGTCACCCCACCAGTGAACGTTTACTGGCGGTATTGCGCCCATGCAACGGGCATATTGCCAGCGCACTCTCACGCGAAGAAGGGGAAACCATCATTCATCTGCGCACCCTGCGCCGCGTGAATGGTATTCCGATCAGTGTGATTGACCACTATCTGCCCGATCTGGATTGGTGGCCCGCATTGCAACAGTTCCACAGCGGTTCACTGCATCAGTTTATCCAGCAACATATCCATCAGCCGCTCACCCGCTATCAGACGCGCATCAGCGCACGCCGTGCTCAGGCTAAAGAGAGCCGCCTGCTGGAGATCGCTACCCACGCCCCTTTGCTGTGCGTGCGCACCCTGAACACCTGTACCGGCAGCGATCGGGTGGCGGAATATTCCGTCAGCCTGGCGCGCGCCGACATGATCGAACTGACGATGGAGCACTGAATGCAAGCCTTACAGCAGAGACAACGCTGGATGTCGGTGTTGGCACATAGCCAGCCAGCCCAGTTGCGCAGCCACTGGCAGGCGCTCAACCTCAGCCCGAGCTACCACAGCCTGCGCGCACCGGAGATCGGCCTGGCCCAGTTGCAGGGGCGGATGGGCGCCACGGGTCGCCGCTTTGTGCTGGGGGATATGACCGTCACCCGCGCAGTGGTGCAGTTGGAAAACGGCGGCCAGGGTTACAGCTATATCAGCGGGCGTGACAAAGCCCATGCCGAGCTGTGTGCGCTGATTGATGCCCTGCTGCAACAGCCGGGCGGCCATGAACTGCTGCAACAGCGGTTGATTGAACCCTTGGCGGCAATGCAGCAGGAACAGCGCCAGCAGCGCGCCCGTTCGGTAGCGGCTAGCCGGGTGGATTTCTTTACGCTGGTACGAGGGGACTAAGCCATGACGCTACTGGCCGGTTTTGACCAACCGATTGAGCAATCTCAACAGGCTTTCCGATTGATTTTAAAGGCGTTAAGCGAACCGGGGCAGAAGGTAACGCTACAAGGCGGCCCGGTGTGGGGCGCGCTGAATACTGCCAGCACTGCACTGTTGCTGACCTTGGCCGATCGGGAAACCCCGCTTCATCTCTCAGCAGAGTTAAAAAATGAGCAGGTGCTGACCAATATTCGTTTTCATACCGGCGCACCGCTGGCCATCAGCAACGCAGAGATCGGTCTGGCGCTGTTCGATGCACCGTTGCAGTCTGCCGATCTGCTGGCATTACCGCACGGCAGCGAAATATCGCCGGAGCTTGGTGCCACCGTGGTGGTGCAAGTCGCCGCTCTGGAAGGTGGTCCTAGGTTGCGCCTTTCCGGCCCCGGCATTGAAAAACCACGGGAAATCTCGCCCCAGTTGCCCACCGCGCTGCGGGATTACCTGCTGGAGCGGCCGCAGCGTTTCCCGCTGGGCTTGGATATTGTACTGACCTGCGGTGAATGCCTGATGGCGCTGCCGCGAACCACCCGCGTGGAGGAGTGCTGATGTACGTTGCGGTAAAAGGGGGCGAAAAAGCCATTGCGGCGGCCCATCAATTGCAAGAAAACCTGCGGCGTGGCGATGAAAGCGTGCCCGAGCTCAGCGCAGAGCAGATCGGCCAACAGCTTGGGCTGGCGGTGGATCGGGTGATGACCGAGGGCGGCATCTACGATCGTGAATTAGCAGCGCTGGCGATCAAACAGGCCAGTGGCGATCTGGTAGAAGCCATCTTTCTGCTGCGCGCCTATCGCACCACCTTACCGCGCCTGGCGGTAAGCGAACCTTTGCTCACGGCCAATATGCGGCTGGAGCGGCGCATCTCGGCGGTTTACAAGGATTTGCCCGGTGGTCAGGTGCTTGGCCCAACATACGATTACACCCATCGGCTGCTGGATTTTGCGCTGCTGGCGGAAGGAACAACGACACCGGCACCACAGGGCGATGAAGCGCTGCCGGAAAGCTGCGTTCATGTGTTTGATTTGCTCAGTCAGCAGCAGTTGGCTCATGAAGAGCAGGACGATGGCAGCACGCCGGACGACATCACGCGTAATCCGCCGGTCTACCCCTGCTCGCGATCGGCACGTCTGCAACAGTTGGTGCGTGGCGATGAAGGTTTCCTGCTGGCGCTGAGCTACTCCACCCAGCGGGGTTATGGCCGCAATCACCCGTTTGCCGGGGAGATCCGCAGCGGATCGGTTGCGGTGGAAATCGTGCCGGAAGAGCTTGGGTTCGCGATAGAGATTGGCGAGATCCTGCTGACCGAATGCGAAACGGTGAATGGCTTTGTCGATCCGCCCGGTCAGTTGCCGCATTTCACCCGCGGCTATGGGCTGGTGTTTGGCCGTTCAGAGCGTAAAGCCATGGCGATGGCGATGGTGGATCGCGCCCTGCAAACCGCTGAATACGGTGAAAGCGTTGCTAGCCCGGCGCAGGACGAGGAATTTGTGCTGGCCCATGCCGATAACGTGGAGGCCGCCGGTTTTGTTTCCCACCTCAAACTACCGCACTACGTTGATTTCCAGGCGGAGTTGGAATTACTCAAACGCCTGCAACAGGAGGCCCGCGATGAATGACGTCTTGACCGGCTACAACCTGGGCTATCTGGATGAACAGACCAAACGCATGATCCGCCGCGCGATTCTGAAAGCGGTGGCGATCCCCGGCTATCAGGTGCCGTTCGGCGGCCGCGAGATGCCGATGCCTTACGGCTGGGGCACCGGTGGTATTCAGATCACCGCCAGCATTATTGGCCGTGCGGACGTACTGAAGGTGATCGATCAGGGAGCAGACGACACCACTAACGCCGTATCGATCCGCCGCTTCTTCCAGCGGGTCGCGGGTGTAGCCACCACCGAGCGCACGCCAGAGGCCACGCTGATCCAGACCCGCCACCGTATTCCGGAAACCGCGTTACAGACGGATCAGATCCTGATTTATCAGGTGCCGATTCCGGAACCGCTGCGCTTTATCGAACCGCGTGAAACCGAAACGCGCAAGATGCACGCGCTGGAGGAGTACGGCGTGATGCAGGTGAAGCTGTACGAAGATATCGCCCGCTACGGCCATATCGCCACCACCTATGCCTACCCGGTGAAGGTCAACGATCGCTACGTGATGGACCCTTCACCCATCCCGAAATTCGATAATCCGAAGATGCACATGATGCCCGCGCTGCAACTGTTCGGTGCCGGGCGCGAAAAACGTATCTACGCTTTGCCGCCGTTCACCAAGGTAGAAAGCCTGGACTTTGACGATCACCCGTTCAGCGTGCAGCAGTGGGATCAGCCCTGTGCGCTGTGCGGCTCGCGCCACAGCTATCTGGATGAAGTGGTGCTCGACGATCGGGGCAGCCGCATGTTCGTCTGCTCCGACACCGACTTCTGCCAGCAACAATTAGACCAAAAGGTGCAGCACTGATGACTTCTGTTCCGCTGAGTTCCACGCCGTTGCTGGCGGTCAACAACCTTACCCATCTGTATGCGCCGGGCAAAGGTTTCAGCAACGTATCGTTTGATATCTACCCCGGTGAGGTATTGGGCATCGTCGGCGAATCCGGCTCGGGTAAAACCACGCTGCTAAAATCGATTTCTGCCCGTTTGGCACCGCAGCAGGGGCAGATCCTTTACCGCCCGCAAAACGGCCTGCAACAGGATCTGTACGCCATGGCAGAGAGCGATCGTCGCCGCCTGCTGCGCACCGAGTGGGGCGTGGTGCACCAGCATCCGCTCGACGGCCTGCGCCCGCAGGTGTCTGCCGGTGGCAATATTGGTGAACGTCTGATGGCCATCGGCCAGCGCCATTACGGTGAGATCCGCCAGCAGGCCAGTCAATGGCTGGAGGACGTGGAGATCCCGGTTGCGCGCCTCGACGATCTGCCCACCACCTTTTCCGGCGGCATGCAGCAGCGTTTGCAGATCGCCCGCAATCTGGTGACGCACCCCAAGCTGGTGTTTATGGATGAACCCACCGGCGGGCTGGATGTTTCCGTACAGGCGCGGCTGTTGGATTTGCTGCGCAATCTGGTGGTGGAAATGCAGTTGGCGGCGGTGATCGTCACTCACGATCTCGGCGTCGCGCGCCTGCTGGCTCACCGATTGTTGGTGATGAAGCAGGGAGAGGTGGTGGAAAGCGGTCTTACCGATCGGGTGCTGGACGATCCACACCATCCTTATACCCAATTGCTGGTTTCTTCGGTGTTGTCGTAATTCAGGTGACCAAATGACGATTAAAATCCGGGTTGAACACCTCAGTAAAACGTTTGTTCTGCACCAGCAGCATGGCACCCGTTTGCCGGTGCTGCACGATGCCAATCTGATCGCCCGCAGCGGTGAATGTGTGGTGCTGCACGGCCATTCCGGCAGCGGTAAATCCACTCTGTTGCGCTCACTGTATGCCAACTATCAGCCGGACAGCGGTCGGATTTGGGTGCATCACCAAAACGACTGGCTGGAACTGGTACAGGCCGAAGCCCGGCAAATCCTGGCGGTGCGCCGCCACACCATTGGCTGGGTCAGCCAGTTTCTGCGGGTCATCCCGCGCATCAGCGCGCTGGAGGTAGTGATGCAGCCGCTGCTGGAGTCTGGCGTCAACCGTGCCGAATGCCGTGAACGGGCCGAAGCCTTGCTCAGCCAGCTCAACGTGCCACAGCACCTATGGCAACTGGCTCCCTCCACTTTCTCAGGGGGTGAACAACAGCGGGTGAATATCGCACGCGGCTTTATCAAAGATTACCCGATCCTGCTGCTGGACGAACCGACGGCGTCCCTCGACAGCCGCAACAGCGCAGCGGTGGTGAGACTGATCGAACAGGCCAAGCAGCGCGGTGCGGCGATTGTCGGGATTTTCCATGATGAGGGCGTCCGCCAGCAGGTGGCTGACCGGTTACACGATATGCAAGCCACACAATTGCTGGAGACCCTATGATTATCAATAACGTCAAACTGGTGCTGGAAGATCAGATCGTTGCTGGTTCATTAGAGATGGATGCCGGAGTGATCCGCAGCTTTGCCGATACGCCGAGCCAGTTGCCGCAAGCGCTGGATGGCCAAGGCGGCTGGCTGCTACCGGGGCTGATTGAGCTGCACACCGACAATCTGGATAAATTTTTCACCCCGCGCCCGAGTGTTGACTGGCCTGCACATTCGGCCATGAGCAGCCACGACGCGCTGATGGTGGCTAACGGCATCACCACGGTGCTGGATGCCGTGGCGATCGGCGACGTGCGCGACGGCGGCCACCGGTTGGAAAACCTGCAAAAAATGATCGACGCGGTGATCCACAGCCAGCAAGCCGGGGTCAACCGCGCCGAGCACCGGTTGCACCTGCGCTGCGAACTGCCAAATGAAAACACGTTGTCACTGTTCGAACAGCTGATGGATAAGCCGGGCGTGTCTCTGGTTTCGCTGATGGATCACTCGCCGGGCCAGCGCCAGTTTGCCTCACGCGAAAAATACCGTGAATACTATCAGGGTAAATATCATCTGAGTGACCAGCAGATGAGCGAGTTTGAACAGGAGCAGATTCATCTTTCCGAGCGCTGGTCTACATACAACCGGGAAGCAATCGCCGCTCACTGCCGGGCGCGCCATATCGCGCTTGCCAGCCACGACGATGCCACCGCCGAGCACGTGGCTGAATCCCGAGCGTTGGGCAGTGCGATCGCCGAATTCCCGACTACCGAAGCCGCCGCCCAAGCGTCACACCAGCAGGGTTTGCAGGTGCTGATGGGCGCACCCAATATCGTGCGCGGGGGTTCCCATTCTGGCAATGTGGCGGCCCATCATCTGGCTGCGCTTGGCGTGCTGGATATTCTCTCTTCCGATTACTACCCGGCCAGCCTGTTGGATGCGGCGTTTCGCCTCAGTAATGACGACAGCAACGCCTTCAACCTGCCGCAGGCGGTACAACGGGTTACCCGCAACCCGGCGCGGGCGCTGGGGTTGCAGGATCGCGGCCTGATCGCCGAAGGACTACGGGCGGATCTGGTGCTGGTGCGGCCACACGCTGAGCATGTTTACGTGCAAAACGTCTGGCGTCAGGGCAAGCAGGTGTTCTGATGGCCCGGCTTATCTATCTGATGGGGCCATCGGGTTCCGGCAAAGACAGCCTGCTCGAACGGTTGCGGGACGATCCCCGCGCTGGGCCGCTGGTGGCACACCGCTATATTACCCGCCCGGCAGCGATGGGCTGTGAGAACCATATTGCGCTGAGTGAAGCCGAGTTTCTGCGCCGCCGCGCCAAAAAGCTGTTCGCCCTTGATTGGCAGGCGCATCAGTATCATTACGCTTTGGGTATTGAGATTGATCTGTGGTTACTGCAGGGGAACGACGTAGTGGTCAATGGCTCGCGGGCACACCTGCCGCAGGCGTTAAGCCGCTACGGTAGCAGGCTGCTGCCGATCTGTTTGCAGGTTTCGCCCGCCGTGCTGCGCCAACGGCTGGAACAGCGCGGGCGAGAGAATGCCGCGCAGATCGAGCAACGGCTGGCACGTGCGGCCGACTATCAGCAGAACTTACCTGCGGGGTGCCGCCTGCTGGATAACAACGGCGATCTTAGGCAGACCCTTGATGCGCTGCTGGCGGAGTATTGGTGAGTTTTCCTCCATAGAGAAACCATTATGCAACTGACCTTTCTTGGCACTGGCGGTGCCCAACAGGTACCGGTGTTTGGCTGTGAATGCCAGGCTTGCCTGCGGGCACGCAGTGAACCGGCTTTTCGGCGGCGGCCATGCAGCGCCATGCTGCGTTATCAGGGGGAAACAACCTTGATTGATGCAGGGATAAGCTCGCTGGAGCGGCGCTTTGCGGCGAGGGAAATTCAGCGTTTTTTGCTGACGCACTACCATATGGATCACGTACAGGGGTTATTCCCTTTACGCTGGGGCTGCGGTGAGGCTATCCCGGTTTACGGCCCGGCCGATGAACAGGGCTGTGACGATCTGTTCAAACACCCGGGGATTCTGGCGTTTCAGCCATCGCTAATCCCATTTGAAACCGTCGAATTAGGCGGGTTGAGCATCACACCGCTGCCGTTGATTCACTCCAAGCTTACGCAGGGTTACCTGATCCAAGCGCACGGAAAAGCCCTTGCCTACCTGACCGACACCGTTGGCCTGCCACCAGAAACCGCACGCTATTTACAGCAGATCAAACTCGATGTGCTGGTGCTGGATTGCAGCCTGCCGCCACAACCGCAAACACCGCGCAACCATAACGATCTGACCCGTGCGTTGGAGATCCAGCAACGTGTGCAGCCGTGCCGCATGCTGCTGACACATATCAGTCATAAGCTGGACCTGTGGCTGATGAGCAACGCACTGCCGTCGGGGATGGAACAGGCGTTTGATAATCTTAGGATTGAACTCTGATTAACATCATTTTCTGTTCATAAAACCATCACCTCGATGTCATGAAAGTAGCCGTTAATAGGACCACATACTGATTTACCCTCAAAATTAGAGATATCACATGGTTCAGGCACTGTTAAAACTGGCACCGACCGATTATCCAGCACAACAACTGTTTCCTTTACGTAAAGTGTTATCCGTCAAAGGATTAGCCAAGGCTTACTCCTCTCAGCAGCGCGTACTGGATGACATCAATTTTGATCTGCATGCCGGGGAGTTTGTGGCGGTGATTGGCCGCTCGGGGGCGGGTAAATCCACCCTGTTGCATACGCTGAATGGCACCATCCCGGTAAGCTGCGGTGAGATGTTGCATTTTGACGACGACGGCGCAACCCAGGATATCGCGCAGCTCACCACCCGCCAGATGCGCCAGTGGCGCGCCCGCTGCGGGATGATCTTTCAGGACTTCTGCCTGGTGCCGCGCCTGGATGTGATCACCAACGTCCTGCTCGGCCGCCTCAGCCACACGTCGACCCTGAAATCCTTCTTTAAAGTGTTTGACGACGCAGACCGCGCGCGGGCGATCGAACTGTTGCAGTGGCTGAACATGCTGCCGCATGCCCTGCAACGCGCAGAGAATCTTTCCGGCGGCCAGATGCAGCGTGTGGCGATTTGCCGGGCGCTGATGCAGAACCCGAAAATCCTGCTGGCCGACGAGCCGGTAGCCTCTCTCGATCCCAAAAACACCCGCCGCATTATGGATGCGCTGCAAAAAATCAGTGAGGACGACATCGCGGTGATGGTTAACCTGCACTCGGTCGAACTGGTGAAGGAATATTGCACGCGGGTGATCGGCATTGCTCAGGGGAAAATTATTTTCGACGGCCATCCATCGCTGCTGAATGAGCGGATTTTGCACCAGCTGTACGGCGAAGAAGCCAATCAGATCCATTAATCACCTGAGTATTTTCTCCACCTTTATCTTTTCACACAGGGCAAGCGCAATGAAAAAATTATTCACTCTGACCAGCATCATGGCTGGCGTTATGTTGGCATTTAATGCAGGGGCAGCGGGGGCACCCAAGGAATTGAATCTGGGGATTATGGGCGGGCAAAACGCCACTCAGCAGATTGGCGACAACCAATGCGTGAAGCAGTTTCTCAACAAAGAGTTAAACGTGGATACCAAGCTGCGTAACTCTTCTGATTATGCTGGCGTGATCCAGGGGCTGCTCGGCGGCAAGATCGACCTGGTATTCGGCATGTCACCTTCGTCAATGGCCTCTGTTTACATTAAAGATCCGCAAGCGGTCGAACTGGTGGGGATCGGCGTGGACGATGTGGACCAGTCCCGTGGTTATCATTCGGTGGTGGTAGTGAAAGCCGATAGCCCTTATAAAAAGCTGGAAGACCTGAAAGGTAAATCCTTCGGTTTTGCGGAGCCTGATTCCACCTCCGGTTTTCTGGTGCCCAACCAGGTATTTAAAAAGCAGTTTGGTGGTTCCGTGGACGACAAATACAACAATTTCTTCTCCAGCGTGACTTTCTCCGGTGGCCATGAACAGGACATCCTCGGCGTGCTGAACGGTCAGTTTGAAGGGGCGGTGACCTGGACATCGATGGTGGGGGATTACGATAGCGGTTATAGCAGCGGTGCTTTTGGCCGCATGATCCGTATGGATCAGCCAGACCTGATGAAGAAGATCCGTATCATCTGGCAGTCGCCGTTAATCCCCAACGGCCCGGTTTTGGTGCGTCAGGCGCTGCCGACCGATTTCAAAGACCAACTGGTTGCGGCAGTCAAAAAACTGGATAAAGAAGACCATGCCTGTTTTATCAAAGCCATGGGCGGTAAACAGCACCTTGAGGACGTCAAACTGGCTGAATATCAGACCATTATTGATATGAAACGCGATCTGACCAAAGGCGAGCGTTAACCTCTGCTCCTCTCCCTGACTCGGCCTGTGGGGAGAGGAGAACGCTCTCCCTGTCACAACATGATGGAACGCTATTTTGAACACCGATTTCACACAGTATTACCAACGCATCCGCAGCAAGCAGAAGCGCGAAGCGTTGATCTGGTCACTCGGGCTGGCGGTGCTCTATCTCGGTGCGGGCAATGTCGCTGAATTCAATCTGCATACCGTGTGGATTTCCCTTCCTCATTTCTTTGATTATCTGACAGAAACCCTGCCGGTGTTGCACTGGCACGCGTTATTTGCCGATGGGCGAACCGAAGGCTCCTTCGCTTACTGGGGTTATCGTCTGCCTATCCAGCTGCCGCTGATTTGGGAAACCGTGCAACTGGCGCTCGCCGCCACCCTGTTTTCAGCGTTGGTGGCTGGCGTGCTGGCCTTTCTGGCGGCAAAAAATACCCATGGCTTGGCGAGCCTGCGCTTGGCTATCCGTACGCTGGTGGCGTTTTTACGCACCATGCCAGAGCTGGCCTGGGCGGTGATGTTCGTGATGGCATTCGGTATCGGAGCGATCCCCGGCTTTATGGCGTTGGCGCTGCACACCATTGGCAGCCTGACCAAGCTGTTTTATGAGTCGATCGAAACAGCCTCTCACAAACCGGTACGTGGCCTGACTGCCTGTGGTGCCAGTCCGTTGCAGCGGATGCGTTTTGGCCTGTGGCCACAGGTTAAGCCGGTATTTTTGTCCTACAGCTTTATGCGCCTGGAAATCAACTTCCGCCAATCCACGATCCTGGGGCTGGTTGGGGCAGGGGGGATTGGCCAGGAACTGATGACCAATATCAAACTCGACCGCTACGATCAGGTCAGCATGACGCTGTTATTGATTATTGTGGTGGTATCGCTGCTGGATTATCTGTCCGGTGAGCTGCGTAAACGCGTCGTAGAGGGGAAATAATGATGTCCGTTCAACCGCTATCCGCCGCCGCGCTGCAACAGCTCAAACAGCAGCATGCGGAAATTTTTGCTCGTCAGGGCCGCTATCTGCGCACGTTAGGCACCATCGCCGCGGCCATTGTGTTGTATTACCTGTTCTTTTTTCAGTTTTTTGGCATCGCCTGGCCACAGTTCATCAACGGTTGCCAACAGATTGGCCGTTACTTTGTACGGATGTTTGTCTGGCACGATTTCGTCAACTGGCCGTTCGTGTATTACTTCCAGCAGATCTTCATCACCATTGCCATCGTGTTCGCTGGCACGCTCACTGCCTCACTGATCGCCTTACCACTCTCATTCTTTGCGGCCCGCAATGTGATGTCATCACCCTGGTTGCGCCCGATAGCCATGATAGTGCGCCGTTTGCTCGATATCCTGCGGGGCATCGACATGGCGATCTGGGGGCTGATTTTTGTGCGTGCGGTGGGAATGGGGCCGCTGGCTGGGGTATTGGCGATCCTGATGCAGGACATCGGTTTGCTGGGCAAGCTGTATGCCGAAGGGCATGAAGCGGTGGAGAAATCCCCCAGCCGTGGCCTGACGGCGGTGGGGGCCAACAGTTTACAAAAGCATCGCTACGGTATTTTCACCCAATCTTTCCCTACCTTTCTGGCGCTGAGTCTGTATCAGATTGAATCCAATACCCGCTCTGCGGCGGTCTTAGGTTTTGTTGGTGCCGGAGGGATCGGCCTGGTGTATGCCGAAAACATGCGGTTGTGGAACTGGGATGTGGTGATGTTTATCACCCTGATCCTGGTGGTGGTGGTGATGATTATGGACAAGATATCTTCGATCCTGCGCAACAAATACATCCTGGGAGAAGAGGTTCCTCTTTACCAGAAAGAGAAGTAAATGACATGCATAACGCTATCCGGCCAGTGACCGGATAGGCGTATAACCCACTGATTTATTAATGATACTTCCGCCTAACCTACCCGGGTTATTTTAACGCCAATGCTGTAGCAATCATCTTTCTGACACAAAGAGAACCTACTATCGCTCGAAATTTCCTCTTAATTTAAATGGAGTTTCCGGTGAAAAAAATTTGGCCGATTGGCGTTCTCTTTATCTCTGCTTCTGTTCTAGTGGGTTGTAATGATACCGACAGCAACAGCGAGCGGGTGTTACCACCCACTTCAACGGAAAACCCGGTAACAGAAAAACCCATCACTGACCTCCCACCAGATAAGAACCCGGTAACCGTGGCTTTTATGCCCGATGTCCATTTTCATGACGTTTACGGCACCTTCGAAGGTAACGCCTTCGCTGGCCTGATGAACGGTAAAAGCGGGCAGCCAGCCATGATCCGCACCATGTATGCGCAATTGACATCGACCCGGCTGTTTAATGAGAACTATTTTGCTTTTCTGGCCGCGTTGGACGATGCCGCACAGCGTGGGATCCGGTTGATCGCCCTACCGGGCGATTTCAGTGATGATGGGCAGCCAATCCATATGCGTGGGCTGAAAAAAATTCTGGATGAATATTCCCTGCGTTATGGCATTGAGTTTTTCGCCGCTCCGGGCAATCACGATCCGAATGTGCCGTTTGAGCGCCCCGGAGGGAAAAGCGATTTTCTCGGTGAGGAGGGTAAAGAACAACGCATCTACAGCAAGGGCGCTGCTGAATGCAACGGTTACAGCGAGGCTTGGGCAATCATTGATGCAGGGTATGAATTACCCACCGTCTGTACGGAGGATATTCGCGAGTTGGGCTATGAAGGGGTGACCTCCGCCCTTGCCGATCACGGGTTTATGCCCAAAGCCTCCTATCTTTACTGGGAAACCCCTTACAGCAGCTATTCAACCGCCAGCTACACATTTGATCTCGCCCGCCAGCAGGCCGCTTGGCAGTATCGACATTATGAAATTTGTGCCGAAGGTACCGGCGGCAGCTATAAGAAAAGTGGTTACACCCACTGTTTACAGGTCCCTGATGCCAGCTATCTGGTAGAGCCTATCCCTGGGGTGTGGCTGTTGGCGATTGATGCCAATGTTTATATTCCCACATCTTCTGCCAATGACGCGGACCCTGCCAACCCCAAAAACTTTAATGGCTCAGGCAATGCGGGGTATAACCGAATGTTGACGCATAAAACTCACGTGATTGAGTGGATCAAAACCGTGACGCAGCGCGCCAAAGAGCAGAATAAGCAGTTGATCACCTTCAGCCATTTCCCGATGACCGAATTTTATAATGGGGCATCTGAGGATATAGAAGCCCTGTTTGGCACCGGTAGCTTCCAGATGGCGCGCCGGCCAGCAGAGGATACCGCTCATGCATTGGCTCAGGCGGGTATTCAGATCCATGTCGGGGGGCATATGCATTTTAATGATACCGGTGTGCGAAAGTACGACGATGGTTTTCTGGTGAATATTCAGGCACCGTCGATGGCGGCTTATGTTCCTGCCTATAAGCTGCTGACGCTTACCAGCGAAAGTGCCATAGAGGTGGAAACCGTGCGGTTGAGTCAGGTTCCGCATTTCGATGAGCTGTTTGAGCATTATCAGATGGAGCATCAGCACTTGGCCGCTCAAGGTTCGGCGAAGTTATGGAATGCAGATATCCTTGCCGCCAAGGATTACCATGAATTCAATAGTATTTATCTCTCGGAGCTGACTCGCCTGCGGTTTTTACCCAGCGAATGGCCCTGTGAAATGCGCGAAATGCTGTTCAGTATGACTGGCCGCGATATGCTGATCCTCTCTCAACTGGATACAGAAGTGACGCTGGCCCAATTGCAGGCTAACCCGGCATTGTCACCAGTGACAATGCTAGCCAAATGCACTGTGGTTTCGCCTTCAGCACCACCGAACGTAGCGCCAGAGACGATGAGCGCAGACTGGGAGCGTGCGCAGAACAAGGCGGCGTCGTTAGCGAAAGCAAACCACCTCAGGCTAGATGATTTTGCACCATGGAGCGGATTTGATCTGGCCACCGATTTTTATCGCTTGGCTAACGCTGGGGATCTGGCGTTGGATGACATCACGCCTGAGCGTATTGGTCAGTACAGCGTGCTGGCTGATGCTTTGGCGAATACCCAGGCAACCATTCATTTTTCTGATAAGAAAGTGCTGGATGAAAATAGCGTCAGCCAGGTATTTCAGAACCGTTTTGGTGCTCTGTTTACCATTCTGCGCAAGTTGGGTACTTCATTGCCGCCCAGTGACCACTTTATGATTAACCTTGAGCAGCATGAGGTGATTAACCTGAGCGATAAAACAGGTTTTGCAGAGTAACCGGACGGGGCTATCTATCAGAGAGGATTTGAGTTCTTCTTCTGTTTGCTCGGTGCTTCATAGGTAAAAAAGACGCCTGACCATCTGTAGGCTCGGGTGTCTTTTTTGTGATATTCCCAGATGAATGTGGAACAATAAGATGAGCAGGCGTTGAGTGTCGTAATCTGCAATAAGACCTGATGCGGCCTGCGCTTGATTACCTTAGCGCAGCGCTGCGGTCAATAATGCCCAAAAGATGAAATTACAAGACGGAGAAAGAGCTCCTTAGATGATGACTAAAAATAAGTATATTATCCGCCATTATAAATTGATGACTGTTGTCATGAGCCTTTTCGTGCTTTATACCAGTGCTGTATCGGCAGCAGAGAGTTGCCTGAATTATGGCAAACCCATTAGCCTCAGCGGCATTGTCGAAATACGGGTGTTCTTTGGCTCACCTAATTACGGCGAGGATCCAGCGACTGACCGCCGGGATATTCAAGGGCTACTCTTTTTGGATAAGCCAATTTGCACTGTCGGTGAAGATTATAATGAAGCCGAAAAAGACCAGATTGAGGTTACACTGATCCCCACTGGTTCTCTTAATTTATCGGATTTTGCTGGCCAGCACGTTACCGTCAGCGGCAGCCTCAGTCATGCAGATAACGGCCATCATAATACTGCTCTGTTGTTAGATTTATCGGGTACTCCCAAATTCGATGCCAAAGCCAATACGCTACAGCCCACCAACAGTGAACGTAAGCCTATTCTTGATGCCATCCGCCCCGCAGCTGCCAGTGAAGCAGGGCAGGCGGTGCTGATTAAGGTCGACAAGTTGAATGTGAGTAACGAATGGGCCGTGCTGGTGGGAGAATTAGTGGCAACTGACGGTGGTAATCTTAATTGGAAGCTGGCTAAAGAGTGTGCGGCAGATTTAGATAAAATGCTTTGGGTGGTACTCAATAAATCCAGCAATCAGTGGCGTGTGAAGGAGATGGATATCTGTTCACCTGAACCCCCGTATTGGTATCTTGAGGATAAGGATCTGACTATGCCTTGCGAGGTTTATGCAGGTTTGAATAATGGTGGGAATAGCAGCCTTGAGGAGCGTTGTCGAGTTCAACGCAACAAGCCGCGTTAAGCGTGTTGCTGCCCTTAATGCTCTGGTTGCCGTGGCCAGTTGCAGTTGGGTACTAGAGTATAACGGCAGGGTGATGGGGTTGGCAGCGATGCGGCCCTGTGCCAGAGCGGACATTATAAAAATTAAGGCAAGTTCATCTATCGGGTGGGAGCAATCCAACAACACCCTTGAAGTATTTATAATATGTGTGGCGTTTTAATCTTACTAAACTGACGGATGGTTCTTTCTATCTTCAGGATCTGTTGTACATCAGGCTGATTGAACTATAGATCTTCCAACTTCAATGTTTTTTTGTGGTGTCACCCATGTTAACGAGGCAGACTATCAGCAATAAATTTGACTGAACAGAATCGATATTATAATTCACTGTAATTACAGGTGCTTATTATATTAAAGCCCTGCGTATGTCATGTTTTCCTGCAAAAAAACTTTACCATTTACTAAACAGGCGTAGAATACTTAACGGGAGGATAACAATATGAAGATAAAACCCTTAGTTGAGAAGGAAATAACCCGATTTGAACCTGGTAAAGTTTTCACCTATAGAGATTTAACACCATATTTTTCAAATCCTGAAACGACGGTGAAAGCTGTCAGTCGCCTGGTGAAGAATGGTGACATTAAAAGGTTCGCTAAAGGCCAGTTTTACCGCCCGAAAAAAGGGATGTTTGGTGAAATGCAGTTGAGTGATACCGAGAAGTTGAAAATCTTCATGTATCAAGATGGGGAGCGGAGAGGCTATGTTACGGGAACAGGTCTCTATAACCGACTGGGGCTGACTACTCAGGTTCCCAGAACAATTACCATTGCCAGTGACAAATCACCACAGCGCAAGAATCTGGGCACCCTCGAAGTGAAATTAGTGAAAGCTAAAGTGCCCGTTTCAGAATCCAACAGGGAATACCTTGAGATTCTTGATGTTCTTTCTGACATTAAGAAAATACCGGACAGTAACCCATCAGAAGTCATGAAAGTAATAGCGAACAAACTGAAGAATATCAAAAAAGATGACCTTTATAAACTTATTAACTTGGCCAGTTTTTATTCGCCTGTAACGCGGGCTTTGTTGGGATTATTGATAGAAAGAATTAATAAAAATATGGCCGCGAATCTCAAAAATAGTCTTAATCCGACGACCCGTTATCGGATTGGGCTGGACAGTTACTGGGATAATGCAGGTGAATGGAATATTGAATGAATCTTCATAACAACCGGGAAATATTCCTAGAACTGATTAACCGGACAGCAGAGTATTTTAAGATCCCAGAAGTTTATGTTGAGAAGGATTACTGGGTTACACGGATCCTTCTCCAACTAAGCCAGTCTGAGTTCAGGGAGGATTTTATTTTTAAAGGCGGAACGGCGCTATCCAAGGTCTTCGGTCTAATCCAAAGGTTTTCAGAAGATGTTGATCTGGCCATGTTTAACAATCGGGAGCTGAACGGCAACCAGATTAAAAGGCGCATGAGGGCAGCTGAGGAAACGATCTCTGCCGGATTGACCTATGTTAAAAGACATGGTGAGTCTAAAGGAAGTCAATTCCGGAAAGTCTATTATGAGTTTCCACGAATTGTTGATGGAGAGTTTGGTCACGCCTCTGATGTTATTCTGCTGGAAACAAACAGTTTTACCTCACCAGAACCTTTCTCGCTTATGCCTGCCGAATCGCTGATTGCTAAATTCATCAGGGAAGGACGGATTGATGGCGGTGATGAAGTCATAACACGCTACGGGCTGGAAAAATTTGAAGTCAACGTTCTCGACATTAAACGAACGGTAGCGGAAAAAATATTAGGGCTGGTCAGAGCCTCGAGAGCGGAAGACCCAGAGCAGGCACTAGCTGATAAAATTCGTCATATATATGATCTGTGCATGATCAAACGCGATGCACAGTACAGTCAGCTTTTTTCTTCTGATAATCTTTGGGAACTCATTGATATTGTTATTCAAGCTGACAGGGATCAGTTCAGCGATGCAGGAAACTGGCTTGACCAACCTCTGCATGAGAGTTTGCTTTTCGGTCAGTCCAGTGAAACATGGAAAAGTATCAGGGGTATTTTTCACGGTGCATTTTCTGAATTAGTTTACGACGGTGACCTTCCCTCTGACGAGGAAGTTTTCGGATTACTTTCCTCAGTAGCCGACCTTCTGCAAAGAAGGCCTGATTGAAACGGTGGTAATATATTTTTTTGTGTATGAGCTAAACGGTTAAGGCACAGAGATTCACCTCATATGACAGGCCGTTCTGTGCCCAGGCTGTGTGAAAACTGCTGATCACTTTTTGGTCTAAGCAGTGACTTAATATGATCAACCATTCTTGATAAACCCATGCGTCAACCCACTTTATTCATTAAAATTAGAAAGATACGATTACATATTGCGGGTGAAGATATGACCCATCACATTAAAGGTCAGGGCAGACATCAGGTGACGTTGCTGCCTGAAGTGCTGGATGATTTTGTCACCGAGGATAACCCAGTCAGAGTTGTTGATGTATTTGTTGATGGATTACAGCTTGATGTACTTGGCTTCGAAAGCGTTAATCCCAAACAGACTGGGCGGCCAGGATACCACCCTGCAACCATGCTAAAACTGTACATTTATGGATACCTGAACCGCATTCAGTCCTCCCGCAGGTTAGAAAAAGAAACCCATCGGAACGTGGAACTGATGTGGTTGCTTGAACGATTAACACCTGATTTTAAAACCATTGCCGACTTCAGAAAAAACAATGGTAAAGGTATCAAAAACACTTGCCGAGCTTTTATTGACTTGTGTCGTCAGATGCAAATGTTCACCAATGTGATTGTTGCCATCGACGGCAGCAAGTTCAAGGCGGTAAACAGCAAATCGAACAACTTCACCCCCCAGAAAGCAAAAGGTCACATCGAAAGGGTTGAGCAAAGTATCGCTCTTTACCTGAATAAGCTTGATGAAGCTGACAAGACTGCTGAGCCTGAAATAATCACAGATTTAACAGCGACGAAACTGGCATGGTTGCAACAGCGCTTAGAAGAGTTAAAGCAAATGCAGCAGGCCGTGGAACAGCATCCTGATAAACAATTGTCACTGACAGATCCTGATTCCCGGTTGATGAAGATAAACAATGTTAACCGTCAGGTTAGCTATAACGTTCAGACTGCCGTTGATGCCAAAAATCACCTGATTGTTGCGCATGAAGTGACGAATACACCAGACCGTGGGCAGTTAACTGCTGTGACAAAATTAGCGCAAGATGCTGTTGGCAAAATGGATATTACAGTTCTGGCTGATAAAGGCTATTACAGCCGGAGTGATATTAAAGCCGCTCAGGATTTAGGTGCCGTAGCCTTAGTACCAAAAGGTGATACCTCTGGCGCAGACCGCAAAGGTCTTTTCAATCGTTCATTGTTCAAATATGACCAAGAAAAAGACATTTATATTTGCCCTACGGGTAGCGAGCTTCAGAACAGGTTTACGGTAGTCGAAGATGGGTTAGAGCTGCAAATGTACTTTAACCATATTGCATGTCGCGATTGCAGCCAGCGGTCAAGGTGCACCACATCAAAACGCGATCCGAGACGTATAAGACGCTGGGTTCATGAAGCCGAAATGGAAGATATGCAGACCAGGCTTGATGCATCGCCACAAACAGCTGTCGTGCGAAAGCAAACGGTAGAGCATCCGTTCGGAACAATTAAAATGTGGATGGGGGCAACTCACTTCCTGATGCGACGATTTAAAAACGTCAGCACAGAAATCAGTCTGCATGTGCTGGCTTATAACCTGAAAAGGATGATGTCGATCTTGGGTAATGAAGGATTGGCCATTAAGCTGCGAGAGCAATACAACTAGCCGGTATAACCGCTTTAGCCCCTGATAACCACTCAATAGCCCTCAATACCAGGCTTCAAAAGCCTCGAACTGCCTCTATATCTAAATTACTCCGAATGCAGTCAATATCTGGAATATCTTGCGTTCCTGAACGGGGATAGTACTCAGATAATGCAAAAACGAGTTTTCACACAGCCTGTGCCAGGAGCGGACGTTACTAACGCAACGGAGAGTTAAGCAAGGTCACGCCCTCTTAAGCGAGCAGGCGAGGTGGGGAAAGTGCTGCGCGCCAGAGAAATTACCAATATGCATCCAAATCTATTGTATCGCTCTCTGGTGCAAGTTCTTTCGATAACCTCTCAATCTGTATTACTACTGGGGTGTGGAAAGCGGTACCAGATAGTACACATGCACCTGAAGGTAATGATGGTATTAAGGCGCGAGATGAGTTATCGAGGTTGTTTAAAGAGTTTTTTAACAAAAATATATCGTTATCATTAACTAATCTATGCAGAAAATAATTGTGTATTTGAGACACTATTGTTGGAGATATATCCGCGGGCCTTTGGCTGGAAATTGTTATAAAAAAACCAAATTTACGTCCTTCTTTGATTATTTCCTCGAAAAGTTCAAGTCTATAGTCTTTCCAAGTTTCGGACTCTCTAACTGAACTTTCAGAAAGGATGTTATGTGCTTCATCAATAATTAAATGGAAACTTTTTTCTTTTTCTTCGAAACGCTTATGTTCTAAGAAAGAACACTTCGCAATCAGCATTGGTATGGTTTTTTTTATGTCTTGATTGCAGTCCTTTAGGGAAATGAATATTAATGGTGAGGGGTGAATTTCAACATCGGAAATTACTTTAATGACTTTTTCAAGTGATTTTGCAGATGCATTTATTTTACCAATTAAAGGGCTTATATGTTCATATTGAACATAGTTTCTTGATACTGATTGTATAAGCTGTAATGTTGCACGTACTGATAATTGCTCGAATGCTGTAAGTTGCTCATGGTTTATATATGTACTTCTTAGGGTTGGGGCATGCGACAAATACTCTTCCGGCGTGCTTGGATAAACCCCACCTAAATAGTATTTATTGTTTTCACCTCTAGAAAACCAACTAAAGGTCGCCAGTTCATTATTTATGTTTTCCTCGTTATCAGGGTTGATAATCTTTATTATACTAAGTAAAACACTTATTGTTTCTCTATGTTGGTTCTGACCAAACATAACCTGTAAAGTTTTCTGGAAGTAATCGTTAAGTCCTTCGCCATACTCAATCCTATTTCTAATTAAGATGTTCAAGAAGGGCTTTTGTGTTTTTTCTGTTGCTGAGAATAATACTGAAAGCAACTCTGCATCCCAGAACTCAGATTGCTTTAAAAGTAATTTATCTTTTCCTGCATTGGTGTGGGTGTCAAGTTCTACATACGAACTATATTTAATGAAATTATTATGCATTGTCCGATATTCGCCATTGAAATCTATGAACATAAATCGGGAGCGTGCAAATATTCTATTTTTAAATGAGTTAAATAATTCTATGTAAAGTTTAGCCAGAGTGTTTGATTTGCCACTTCCTGTGTTTCCGAAAATACCTAAGTGGGAATTGAAAACCCCATTAATAGGTATTCTAATAGATATATCCTCCAGCAAAGATTTTCCTATTGTTATGGATTTTGAATCCAAATTACCGCCAAAGGTGTAGATGGCGCTTATTAATGTATCCGAAGCCAAATACAGGCTATCTTGAATCATGGGAAGATACTTTATGCCAGATTGAAACTTGTTATCTTGCACGTATCCAATAATTTTAAGGTCGATAAATCTATCATACTTCTCTGCATTGGGTTGTTCTTGGTTGTAAGATTTTTTTTCAATTATTTCTTCACCTTCGATTTTCCCAACTATCTCATGAAACCCCTTTTTTATCACAATGTATTCATTTATAGACACACCACGGTATAATTTCCCATCATAAATATATGTAGTTTGATAAAGATTAGGATTAATCAGGGCTCTGACTGCTGTTCCCTTAACCGAAGTTACGGCACCTATTACAAGCTGCATGTTAACCCCCGCAATGCATATTCATTTTTCTTCGGGAATATGCATGATATAAATCTTTTGAAATCAATGTTGTTTTCATTGGTATAGGAATTAGGAAATATGAAAACGATTTTTTTGCTATTGATGATTCTTTTTATGTTTTCTTTATCCTTTAATCTATAGCAAAACACATAGATTATTAGAGATGGATTACTTAAAGATCTTTGGATTATTTCTCTAATGTGTTCATCTTTAAAAGAAAATCCAAAGCAAATTAATATTGTTTGCGGTTTCTCGAGTTCATAACTTAATAGTCGCAACGACTGATAGTAGTGTTGCTGAAAGACAGTTTCTTCAAACTTAGCTTTTGTTGGATTAACAATTGCTAGTTTTTCATATTCATTTCTAAATCTCTTTAATCTTTCATCATCTTCTTGAGAAAGCTCAATAGCAGTTTTTGCACCATCGAAATAATATAGTTGGTCTATCTTCTCTATCGTCTCTGTTATATTTAAGTAATAATCTGTCTCAATCGACAGCTCATCAGGAAGGGTATTGAGATAACGTATGCTAATAGTATCTTCGTTAACTTTACTCCAAGATATTGACCCATGCATTTTAATGAGGTTGATAGTAGGAATTTCAAATTTATAAAGATCGTTAGTCCCCTGATGCCAAGTTGACGTATGGAAATTACTTATATTAAGGTGGCGAGTATGGAGCCCTCTCCCACCATCATTAAATATAAAGCCAGTATTGGTTTTTAGGAGTAAGTCAGATGATTTTTCTAAGAAAAGATCATAATTAGTTGTAAAGATATTTGCTCTGCGGATTTGATTGGCACTTTTTTTATCAACTAAAGATGAGAGGTTTTTAATAAACCTTAAATAATTGATGAAAGTGTGTTTGAATTTAATTTTCTCTTTGAAGGTGGTTGGGATTATACAAAAGCTTTTAGATAAAATATCGTCGTAGTAAGAATGATATATAACGTTTTCAATTTCTTGATATTTCTCATTAGTTAATATATCTTCATATGATATTTCATCCTTAATCCATAAGGTCGGTATGTAGCCTGCTGATGCACCAGAACCAATAAGAAAATTAATATTCTTATCGACTAAATCTGACGCTTTAAATGCTTTTAGAATATCATTGTTCATATATTCCTTTTCCATTCTTATTTTTGAAAAACTTCCCTACCACTTCATCAAATCAATTCGATGCTCAAGATAAATCGATCTGTTATAAGCTTTTCTGATCTGATTTTATCACTATGAGCAAGAGCTCTCAAACCATGAGCAACTAACTTACCACTATAGCCAATACGTTTTAAAGCGGCATTAGCAGTTTTGACCTGCTCCCCGTTGATTAAGACACCTCAATGTTAGTCATTTTGTTGGAGTTGCCAACTTCCGCTGCTCGCTCATAGCTGCCCGAACACCTTGCTATGGCAGCTTCGAGAGAAGCGTACGTCATGGTCCAAGAGCTTATTGAATACGCATACACTTTACCCTGACTAAACTAGGTTTTCTCCATTAAACATTAGTAATTTTTTAAAATTGATATTGCAACTTACTGTGCTTTATAACTATTTTTCGTTCGTTTTGTCAGCGCGATGAACGTTCCCCCAGTCACACATTAGATCTAAAACTGGGATAAGCGACAGCCCTCTATCAGAGAGGCTGTATTCCACTTTTGGCGGAATTTGTGGGTACTCATTTCTGATAATTAAGCCGTCGCTTTCCAGCTCCTTCAGCGTCAGACTAAGTGTTCTGTATGAAATTGTCCCGATACGGCGTTTGAGCTCATTGAATCTCAGAACAGAACTAACTCCTGCTAAAGAATAGAGAATAATCATTTTATATTTTCCACTTACCAGTGAAAGCGTATAGGCAAAACCTGTTTCTCCCATAATTTCGCAGGAATTATCAAACTTTCTTTCGCTCATTGCACTATCCTTTTGTATAGTATATATCTAAAGTGATAGTATTGTACTTTAATACAACCCCGGCTATGATGCAAACATCTGACAGAATGTTAATTTATTAGTTAATGAGAGGGGGGGGTACTTGAAAACTTTAGTTATTGTTGTTCATCCAAACTTAAATAGCTCTATTGTAAATAAAAGGTGGGTCAGCGAGTTAGCTAAACATCCTGACTTATATACTGTTCACAACCTTTACCAAGCCTATGCTGATGGTGTTATTGACGTTAAAAAAGAGCAGAAGTTAATTGAGCTACATGATAGTATTATTCTGCAGTTCCCACTTTATTGGTTTAATTGCCCTCCACTGCTGAAAAGTTGGCTGGACGAAGTCCTTACCTACGGCTGGGCATACGGTTCTAATAGTGGATATAAGCTTAAAGGCCGTAAATTTGCATTGGCCGTGAGCGCTGGCATTAAGCAAGAAGACTTCACCTGTAATGGGCGCTACCATCACTCACTAGAGGAAATACTTCTACCTTTCGAAATGACAGCAAAATATGTGGGTGCAAATTATCTTCCGTTTTATTCCTTCTATGGTGCGGAATTTGAAATCTCGGAAAAAGAGTTGGAAATTAACGCCAAAGGTTATATTGACTATCTTAAATCACTTTAGATAATATCATGGTCACGCGTAAAGAAATTAATTAAGCTGATTTTTAAAGATCCCATGTGATAGGAATGCATCTTTTCTCAGCACTGATTAGCCCTTTTAGGATTATTTTACGTGAGGCCGAGGTTCAAGTTAATTTCATCTGAAAAACCAAGCCCCCTTGTATTTCCTGACCGTGGGATGACTATATTATCGATATAAAAAACGCACAGTGATGTGAATATCATCTGCTTTTGGCAAAGGGCTGCAGTTGCAGCCCTGACAATCCTAGACTTCGATAGACTCAGAGATCTCCAACGCATCATCGACTTCAATGCCCAAATAACGAACCGTGCTTTCCAGTTTCTTATGTCCAAGCAGGAGTTGGATCACACGAAGATTCTTGGTTTTCTTATATATCAGGTAAGGTTTTGTTCTTCTCATGGAATGTGTACTGTACAGCGAATCGTCGAGGCCAAGCTTTGCTATCCATCCATGAAAAATACGGCTGTATTGTCGGGTTGAGATATGTTGGCAAGAACCGACCCGTGATTGGAACAAGTAGTCTTTACTGTGCAAATTGCCCAGCTTAATCAATGCTGCAACTGCTTCTCTTGTCCCTTTGGTTAACTCAAACTGGACAGGGCTACCGGTCTTTTGTTGTAACACCGTTGCTCTGCTTGAAACAGAACCGCTATATGCAACATCCGATACTTTAAGCTTAACCAGGTCGCAGCCCCGAAGCTTACTATCCAAAGCCATGTTGAACAGAGCCAAATCGCGCGTTTTACCCTCCAGCTCAAGTCTGATGCGGATCCCCCAGATTTGGGATATCTGAAGCGGCTTTTTTTGGCCGATGATGCGATTTTTGTTCCACGGTGACGTGTTCATAATCAAACCTCCTGAGGTGTGGGAGATTTGATTATGGCTGTCCCTCAAGAGCGAATTGCTACCTTTGACAGTTGTCCCCACTCTAAAGCCCTGAGCTACTGAAAATAGGGGAATGGTGGACGACCTTGATCATGATATCCTATTCTAGGAATAGCTATCGCAAGCAGTGTGCTCCCTGTGGTCGCGGGACACACAAAACGCTGAGCTTATTTGGTCGGCCCTGTTGCCGGTGTTATAACTCTGAAGAGGAATCTATGATCCAATATTTTTCTGAAAAAAATACCCTTGAGAATAGAGCATTACAAATATGGCAAATTCTTATCGGATTCGCTTATGAGCGTAAGATAACTACATATGGAGAGATTGCTGATATTCTTGGTTATAAAGGTGCAGGTACAATGGATCGTCAACTAGGTCATATTCTTCACTTTTGTGCTCAAAACAAATTACCACCATTAAGTGTATTGGTTGTAAATTCTGAGACAGGATTGCCTGGAGATGGGTTTGATACGATGGGTGATTTACATAAACAGAGAGAAAAAGCATTTAATTTTTACTGGTTTGATATTATTCCACCAACGCCAACTGAGTTGGCTTCAGCGTGGAAAATAGCAGAACAAAATGGTTTTCGTGTCCAGTTATAATAACCCAATGCAATTGACGGTAATGCTCCCAACCTACTGATTAGTTGTGTCAGGTTAGATTTAAGCTGACAGGTTTAGTAGATAACCTGACAGTCTGGTGTGAGCGAAGTAGACTTTCTGGCATATGGTGATTCTCGTCATATGCCAGGGAAAATATGATTGTTAAAGGTTGTGGAGGTATCAACCTGGAGCTATAGATGGCGGAGTTTCATAGCTCAATGGACATATCCATGCAGCGTAGATCTGTCTGAGCATGTCTTGATGGACATGTACTTTGCTTAATCCTACCCATCGTCGTTATGTCCGCTCATGGCACGGAGTGGGCAGAAAGCAAGGTCGTCAGGTCCACTCAGGGCGTGATGCGGACGTTCAAAGTTTTGTGCACGCTTACATCACGATGTACCTGTCGACTGGTAGAATGTCAGCTGCTATAAGTTTCGCATGGCGTTCAAATTTGAATACTGAAACCGTAAACCTTATCTCATCCTTGTTGCCTACCCGATGGCCTTACTATGAAAGATATCAACGTATCCGAGCTGGACAGCTTGATCGCAATTTATTTTGGCCAAGATTATGATCTGTTTGGTTCCGGTGAAAGCGTGGAAGCTCAAATTGATGCATGGATTGCTGATACATCACCTTCTTTACGGCAAAGCTTAATAGGCGAAATTGAGGAATTTACCCAAGAATGCGACGACCTTGAAAATGATTTTGAAAGCCGCTATGGCGCGGAGTTCTCAATAGAATTATGGGGTATGACCTCAGCAGATTTTCTCCGTTTGTTGAGGACAAAGGTTTTCGACTCACTTTCTTAATGTACATGCCAAGGCAAAATAACGCCCAACAACATATCCACTTTAGCCAAGGTATTGTCAATTCCGTTGGGCCGCTGAGTTGGCTCGGCTGTAACTTTTGAAGGTCTATTTCTGGCACTGAACAGCCCTTCAGGCTGGCATTACCCCTAGAAAACCTTGTACCATTTTTAATGAAGGAGTTCGCATGCTAAAGGTCATCGCTGAAGATTTTATCAAACCCGAGTGCGTCGACACCGTTCTCCCTTTCTACCGGGAACTCATCGCAGCAACGAAGAAAGAGTCCCTGTGCATTGCTTATGATTTGTACCGGGATGAAAAGGATCCGGGGCATTTTATTTTTATTGAAGAGTGGCCTGACCGGGCAGCACTCGATGCACACTGTGCCAGTGAGCATTTCACTCGGCTAGTTCCTTTGATTGATCAATATGCGCGTAAAGCGGCGCAGTATATCTTGATGGATAGTCGGGTGGACCCGGAGAGATAAAGTCCACTACTGGCACTTAGCCAACAGTCAAATCAATCCCCATTAAGCATTTGAGCCGCCATTGCTTACCCACCGACCACGGGATTTGCACACGTAAGCAAACCCCGTAGCCAGACACCTCACTTGTTTAACCCCGCTTAAACAAACACCTCAACCCGGTGGTCCATGCCGTCATCCCCGATCGGGATCCGGTCATCTGCCAGCACATTGCCATCCAGCACCACCCGGTATTGCTCCTCGCTGCGCCGTACGGTGATGTGATAGCGGCTGCTGCCTTGCTGATAGCTCAGCGAGACTTCAGGCCAACTGGCCGGGAGCCGCGTGTGGAGGGTGATAAATTCACCGTGGCGTTCCAACCCCAGCAGGGATTCGGTAATTAAACGGTAGGTCCAGCCCGCAGAGCCGGTATACCAGCTCCAACCGCCGCGCCCGGCGTGCGGGTCTACCGCGTAGATATCCGCACACATCACGTAAGGTTCCACTTTGTAACGCGCCGCCGCCTCGTCGTTCAACGCATGATTGATTGGGTTAATCATCGCCATCAGTTGCCATGCCCGTTCCACTTCGCCCATCTCGGCAAATGCCATCACCGCCCAAATTGCCCCGTGGGTATATTGGCCGCCGTTTTCCCGCACGCCGGGCAGGTAGCCGCGAATATAGCCGGGGTTAGGGCCGTTGCCGTCGAACGGTGGCATCAGCAGCTTGATGATCCCGGCATCGGTGTCAACCAACTGCCGATCCAACTGCTGCATGGCCTGCTGGCTGCGCTCGGTATCGCCCGCGCCGGAAAGTATCGACCAGCTTTGGGCGATCGCATCAATCTGGCACTCATTGGCGGTGTGGGAACCCAAGGGTTCACCGCCGTCGAAATAACCCCGGCGATACCATTCGCCATCCCAGCCATGGTCGTGCAGATTCTGCTTGAGCGTGGCGGCCTGTTCCCGGCACAACGTCTCGATCTCTGCATCATCACGCTGCTGCGCCAGCGCGGCGTAGCCTTGTAACACGCTGTAGAAGAAGAAGCCGAGCCAGACGCTTTCACCGCGCCCCTCCATCCCCACCAAGTTCATGCCATCATTCCAGTCGCCACAGCCGATTAGTGGTAAACCATGCTCGCCAAACGTCAGGCCGTTTTTGATCGCCCGAACGCCGTGCTGCCACAGGGTTTCTTCAACGGAACTGATAGAAGGATGCTCATAGCTGGACTCTTCGCCCGGGTTGAGCCTGCGCGCCTCAAGGTAGCCGACCTTCTGTTCGAGAATAGAGCTATCGCCGGTCACCTTAACGTAGTGGCAGATCGCCAGCGGCAACCACAGATAATCATCCGAACAGCGGGTGCGCACGCCGTTGCCCTGTGGTGGATGCCACCAGTGCTGCACGTCGCCTTCAACGAACTGGCGTGAAGCACACAAGAGGATCTGCTCGCGCATTCTTTCCGGCGCGGAATGCGCCAGGGCCAGGCTGTCCTGCAACTGATCGCGGAAGCCATAAGCACCGCCAGACTGATAATACCCGCTGCGCGCCAGCATTCGGCAGGCCAGCGTCTGATACATCAGCCAGCCGTTGGTCAGCAGATTCAGCGCCGGATCTGGCGTGGTGATCTGGATTTTATCCAGCATCTGATGCCAGTGATGGTGAATTCGGCCCAGTTCGGCGTTCGCCGCGTCTTCATTGAGGAACTGGCGTATCAGGGCTTCCGCTTCAAGCGCGTCCTGGCCGATGCCTAAGGCAAACACAAAGGTACGCTGATCGCCGTCAATCAGCGTAGTGGCAGACTGCACTGCGCCGCATGGATCGAACCCAGCACCGGTTTTGTTGGATAATCGCAGGAGTTCCAGCGCCGCCGGAGCGGCCGGTGAACCGTTGCGCCCGAGGAACTCACCCCGATCGCCACTGATGGCACAGTGAGCGCCGCTCACGGCAAAGAACGCGGTTCGTTCGGATCCGTTGCTGCCATAATAGTTATTGGCCAGCACGCCGCAGCCGTTAGCCACTCTGGCGGCAGAGGTCACCACATGGCGGGAAGAGGTTGAGCGCAGGTTGCCCAGCACCCATTCCACATAGCCGGTCACCAGCAGTTTGCGGGTGCGGCCAGAGTTATTGCTCAGCGTGAGGGTAAACAGCTTCACCGCCGCATGTTCAGCCACCATCACCGTCAGTTCACTGTCAATGCCGGTTTCCTGATGCTCAAACACGCTATAGCCAAAGCCGTGGCGCGTGAGGTAGCTGCCTTGCCCGCGCACCGGCAGGGCCATTGGCGACCACAGGTAGCCGCTCTCTTCATCACGCAAATAGAACGCCTCGCCGGAGCTGTCGCACACCGGATCGTTTTCCCACGGCGTCAGGCGATATTCATGGGCGTTTTCATACCAGGTATAGGCTTGGCCGCTTTCAGAAAGCACCGTGCCAAAGCTGGCATTGGCGATCACGTTAGACCAAGGGGCAGGGGTATTTTTACCTTCTTCCAGCAGGATCTGGTATTCACGGCCATCGGTTGAGAAGCCGCCAAAGCCGTTAAAGAACGCCAGATGCTCGGTATTGAAGCGCCGCAGCGGTTGCAGATTGCGCGGTAGGTTAACCTTCGGGATCAGCGGCTGCTGAATCGACAGGGTGGCCTGCATCCGCTGCGTGATCTGCTCCAGCAGCCCGCCGCTCTGATCGTCGAGCACAATGTGCGCCACGCTCAGCAACAGAGTGCGATCTTCCGCCGACACCTGCTCGCCGTTGCGGATAAAGATCCCGCCGGATTTATCGCGCTGGCTGTTTTGCGCATCTTCAGCAATCAGATCGACGATCTGATTGTGCAGGTCTTGGCGGTAGCCGCCCATGCTGTCGTTAAGGATCACCAGATCGGCGTGTAACCCTTTTAAACGCCAGTAGTTATGGGCGCGGATCAGCGTGGTCACAAGGCTGATATTCTGCTCGTCGGTGACGGTGAGCAGCACAATCGGCACGTCGCCAGAAATGGAGTGCCCCCACAGGCCAGCTTGTCCGCGCCGGTTCTGCATAATCACCCGCGATTCAGCACGCAGATCATGGGAAGGGAACAGCAGGGCACCGGCCAGGCGGTTAAACAGGCTGGCATCGTCTTCGTTGGCATTGAGTTGGCGTAAAACCACTTGGCTGTGAGATCGCACCATTTCAAACACCCGGTCAGCCAGATGGCTGTCGCGGTATTTTTCCATCAACGCCAGGGTGGTTGGGCGATCTTCGCTCACGCCGTAAATGGCATCAATAATCACCGGTACCCCCGGCTCCAGCAGGATGCGCTGGCGGATAGCGATCACCGGATCCAGCACCGGGCCGCATGTGTTGCTCAGCGCGCCACCCTGTTTCAGCGCCTGCGGGTCGGCTGGCGTGTGGCCCCGGCCAATAAATTTCGAACGATCGGTTTCAAACGAGGTTTCCCGCTGGATGTCACCGTGGATCACCATCATATGCAGCAGCCACGGGCAGGATTCTTTCGCTTCCCGCGGGCGACGATGGCACAGGATCGCTTCGTGTTGCGGCAACAGTTCGGTCTGTATAAACAGATTATTGAACGCCGGATGGGCCAGCTCGTTGGCGGCAGGCGCCAAGACCACTTCGGCATAGGTGGTGATTTCAATCGTTCGGGCATGGCGTCCGCGGTGGGTCAACGTCATGCGGCGCAGCTCAACGTCGTCCTCTGGCGAGACCACGATTTTAGTCTGTACGCTGAGGGTGCCTTCCGTGCGGGTGAATTCCGCGCCCGCATCGGTAAACATCGCGTGGTAGTACTCGGCGGTTTTGCCCACCGGCTGCCAGGTGGTGCTCCACATCTCGCCGGTTTTCGGGTCGCTCAGGTAGCAGAAGGTCCCACGGTTATCGCGGGTGGTATCTTCACGCCAACGGGTCAGCGCGATGTCTTTCCAGCGGCTGTAACCGCCACCGGCCTGCGTCACCATCAGGTGATAATGCGTATTGGAAAGTAGCTGAACTTCCGGGATTGGGCTGCCTACGTCGTTGAATTCACGGGTTTGGTAGTCGACGGATTTCAGGCGGCCTTCATAAGACTCGAACTGGCGGCGCGGGCTGTAAAGCTCAACGGCATCAGGCACCCGTTCTTGTAACAGCAAGCGGGCGGATTGGAATGAAGGATTGGCAGCAAAGCGATCGACCATTGGCGCATCAAGCAGCAGATGAGACAGCGCGAGGAAGCCCATCCCCTGGTGGTGTGCCATATAGGATTGCACAACGGCATAAAGCTGGCCGCGAGCCAGCCTGGAGGCGGTGTAATCCAGCGCCTCATAAAATCCGAACTGGCCTTTTGCCCCGTTCTTCTCCAGCACCCGCAGGTTAGTGTAAGCCTGTTGAGGCGCGACGATCAGCGCCATCAGCGCAGCATAAGGAGCAATGACGATATCGTCACCCAGCCCACGGCGCAGCCCCAATCCCGGCACGCCAAACGCGTGATATTGGTAGTTCTGCTGCGGATCAAACGAGAAATAGCCGGATTCTGAAATGCCCCACGGCACGCCACATTGTTTACCCCAGTCAATCTGGCGATCGACCGCCGACTGGCACATGCGGGTCAACAGCGTATCTGGGTAGGCGGGCATCACCAACTGCGGCATCAGATATTCAAACATCGAACCGCTCCACGACATCAGCGCGGGCTGTTTGTCGATCACGGTGAACAGCCTGCCCAGAGCAAACCAGCTCTTCATCGGCAACTGATTGGCGGCAATGGCAAAGAAGTTGGTCAGGCGAATTTCCGAGGGCAGCAGATCGTATTTGCCGCTGTCCATTTTAGTGATATCGCAGTTATAGCCGACGCTAAGCTGCCTGCTGGCCTTGTGATACAGAAACTGGAAATCCATGATCGCATGATTATTCAGCCGTTCTTCCAGTTCCGCCATAATCGCCAGGCGCTGGCGGGCTTCACCAATGGCTAACTGCATGCTGGCCAGTTGTTCCGGGCCGATCGAAGGCTGCTGATCGGCCAGCGCCAGCCACAGGGTGGACGGCAGGGTAGCCAACTCGTTATCGGGGGCGAGCCAGCTCAGCAGCAGCGACCATTCATGGCACATCAGGCCCAGCTGTTTATCAAACTTTTCCAACCAGTCGATTAATACGTTGTCTTTCGCGTCCGCCAGGTTTGGCAAGCCAGCAGCCAACACCCTGATCACGTTCAACTGTACAAATAGCTGATTGAGCGGCAGTGATGCGAGATCGTGCAGGCTTTTGCGTACCTGCCTGAGTAAACCCGGGGCATCCTGGCCCCAGCGATCTTCGATCAGGCATAAAGTATCGTTAAGCCCGGCAATCAGGCGGGGAATATCCAGGATCGGCTGATGTTTTAATCCGCTGATGCCAGAGCTGAGCGTCAGCAGGTGCCCGGCCAGATTGCCGCTGTCGACGCTGGAAATATAGCGCGGGGTTAACGGCGCCAGCGTGCGGGTGTCGTACCAGTTATACAAGTGACCACGGTAGTGCTCCATCTTGTCCAGCGTATCCAGCGTCAGGGAAATGCGCTGCAACACTTCGCCCTGCGGAATATAGCCAAAGTCCCAGGCGGTGAGGTTAGCCAGCAGCGACAGGCCGATATTGGTGGGCGAAGTCCGATGGGCGATGGTCGGCACCGGGATCTCTTGATAGTTATCCGGCGGCAGCCAGTTTTCCCGCTGATTGGCAAAGGTTTCAAAAAATGACCAGATTTCCCGGCTGGTCTGGCGCAGAAAACGGCGCTGCCGATCGTTGATCGCCACCGAAGGACGTACCGGTTGCTGGCTGAGCCAACTGAGCAGGCGCGGCGCGATAAACCACAGCAGGCCGAGCGCCAGGGCAAACGGCAGCAGGGCAGGGTTGAACACTGCGCTCAGCAGGGCCAGTAAAATGCCTGCGACTGGGTTCAGCCACATTGCCCGATAAAAATTGATTAGCTGTGGTGAAACACTGGCCTGGCTTTGAGCAAAACTGGTCCACTCATGCAGATTGCGCTTGCTGATGGCCAGCCGCCAGAGCGTCACAGCAATCGCCCGCAGGGTATAGCCGCTTTCATGCGGCAGCGTGGCCAAGTGCAGGCCAATATGCGCTAAGCGTTTTAGCGTGCCGTTAAGCACAATGCTCACGTGTTGCAGCAGCGGGCGGCGGCGCGGCTTGCCGATCAGCCCCTGCAACAGCATTAGCAGGGTTGGCAGCAGCAGCATGATGGCGAATGCCAGCAGCCAGAACAGCGGATTTGGCGCGATGGTCAAGCTGTAAAACAGCAGAATCAACAGGCTGGGTGCCACGAGGCTGCGGCGCAGGTTATCCCCCAGTTTCCAGCGCGACAGCACGCTGAGCGGGTTGGCGATGCGGCTGTTGTCCGCCTGGCGCACCCGCAGGCGCATCCAGTTCAGCAGTTGCCAGTCACCGCGGATCCAGCGGCTGCGCCTGGCAACGTCCACCAGATAGTTGGCCGGATACTGCTCATAAAGCAGCACGTCACTCAGCAGGCCGGAACGGGCATAGCAGCCTTCCAGCAAGTCGTGGCTGAGCACCAGGTTTTCCGGGCAGATGCCGTCGGTGGTGCAGATAAACATATCGACGTCATAGATCCCCTTACCGACGAAGGAGCCTTCTTTAAACAGATCCTGATAGAGATCGGAAGACATCAGGGAATAGGGGTCATTACCGGCAACGCTGCTGGACATCGCCGCATAGCGGCTCTGCCCATAGCGCGGGATCTCTTCCGCCAGGCGCGGCTGCAAAATGCTATAGCCACTGACCACCCGCTTGCTTTGCGGATCATATACCGGGTAGTTAAGCGGGTGCGCCATGGTGGCCACCAACTGGTGCGCGGCCTCGCGCGGCAGCACGGTATCCGCATCCAGCGTAATCACGTATTTAACGTTGCTCAGCACTTCAGGGTGGTTACCCACCACGGTGGCAAACTGATCTCCCTGATGGCGCAGCCACTGGTTCAGCGCCGCCAGCTTGCCGCGCTTACGTTCATAGCCCATCCACTGCCCTTGCTGCTTATTCCATTCGCGTTCGCGGTGCAGCAAAAAGAACGAGGTGCCAAGGTTGGCTGGGTAGCGGCGGTTAAGCTGGGCGATCTGGTGAACCGCATAGGCTAGCAAATCGGCATCTTCAGGCTGGGTTTGTGCGGGCGCATCGGGGAAGTCGGTTAACAGCGCGAAATGCAGGTGTTGCATCACGTTACCCAGATAGCACACCTCCAGGCTGTTAATCAGCTCATCGATACCGGCTCGGCTGACCAACATGCTGGGCATCACGATCAGCGAGCGGAACTGGGGCGGGATCTCGCAGGAGAAATCCATGCGCGGCAACGGCCTCGGCGTTTTAAGCCGGTTGATAATCTCACTCAGCAGATTGATAGCAAACTGGCTGACCACGATCGCCGTCGGGATGGCTAACAGCCACAGTAATGGCGGGGTATCGCTGCGGTAACTCTCAGAGAGAATATAGAGGCTACCCACCGCCGTGACCAGGCCCAAGCCGCCTAGCCAGGATAACAGTGACACCTTTTTCAGCATGAGGCGCAGCCGGGCTAACGGTGAACGGCGAATGGCGAGGCTCTGCTCCAGATCATCCCGGCCTGTATCCACCAGATAGTAGCCCACGTGGCGCATACAGCCTTGATCTGCCGCATTTTGCGCCAGCGATAGCACCTGTTTGGCGACCTCGGTTTCACTGTGCGCACACTGGCGAGCCAGCGTTTCGATAATATGCCGGTAATGGTCGCGGGTATCGAAATGCATCTTGCCGTAAATCTGCGCCGGATCCTGGTTCAGGGTTTGTTCCACCTGGCTCATGGTTTCGGCAAATTCGGCCCAGTTCATATCGCTCAACTGGCGCAGGCTGGAGATACTGTTGCTGACCGAAAGCTGGCTGTTGGCCAACTGTTGGTTAAAGTTGAGGATGAGCTGGTCGCTGGTTAACCCGACTTCCGATAGCCGCTGCTCTACCCAGGTCAGCGGCAGGGCCAGCATTTTGCCATGGCCTTTCAGGCAGCGCACCAGTTCAGCCACGAAAGCGCTGGCACGGGGCGGGTTGGAGCTGGCCATCTCGGCGATAACGATGATCAGGTTGGCCGGATCGTTCTCGGCGCTGTCGAGCATTTTGTTGACCCAGCGCGTGGCCAGATTGCGTTCTTGCTGGGTTTCTGCCACTTCAATGCTGACGCGCCGCAGGTTTTCAATCAGCGCCAGGCGCAGCATGCCCGGTAGCGCCCACAGCTCACCCAGCGTAAGAATCGAGACTTTCTGATAGGCGGCGATATAGCGGGTCAGGCTGGCGGTGTCCCAGCGGCCATCGCCGTGAGCAATGGCTTCGGTGGCAATATCATAAATACGCGGGCAATTATGGGGCGCAGAGAGCTGCGGCAGCCCCTTACCAAAGTTTTTCGGCAAATGGTGGCGTACCAGCCGGATCTGTTCTTCCACCAGATAAAAGTTATCCAGCAGCCACTCGCCCGCCGGGGCAATGCTGATTTTGCTGCCGGTGCTCAGAATATGGCAACTCTGGGTTAACACCGTTTCGTTGTCATCCAGACGTTTTAATAAAAAGTAGGGCGTTTTCTTGCTGGCCAGCTTATGGGATCGCGCCAGCCTTTGGCCGTAGCGTTCCATTTGATCGATGGAAAATAGCTCAGCATTGATCGTCGCCTCGTCCCGGCGTTTTTCCGTTGTAAGCTGACGTTCTTTTGGTGCAAGGGGCAGTTTGGGCTTATGACTAAACCAACGCATAAATTTTTTTTTCACTCATACACTCCGTAGCGTAACAGACACCGAGAGGCAGTCGCTGAAACGGGGAAAATGGTGCAAAAATAGTGAAGTGGGAAGCGTGGAGAACTTCACAGAAGGGTGGGGATTTTGGAAAGGTATGCTGCGACTATAGCAAGATTTATCGTTGCAGAGTTAATTATTAGCTAATGAAATGCCGATGGGACTGATTAGTAGCGTTTTATATTGAAATAAGGGATGAACACGGCGTGAGGGACATATTCGCTTTTGCTGATGGTGCGACCCAGATCCTTAAACCCCAATCTTGCGCCCCAGCAGGCTGCTGGCACAAGCCTGGCCATCAGGGCCATACAGCGATGAGTTCTGTTTGCTCAGCACCGCCAATGCCTGTGCGTTGTGATCAATATGTTGTTTGATCAATAAACCGTTGTGCTGATTCTGCTCACGCAGTTGCTGGCCCAGTTGCTGCACGCGTTGCCAATGGGCAGCAAGGTGCGCATGATGCGTATAAGGAGCCCGTAGCCCATGGGGCTGTTCTACCGCTAACCGCTGTTTTTCCAGGTAACTGACCGTGGCCAGCAGCTGGCTTTTGCTGTCCGTAACCCGTTGCAATGCCACACCGGCCAGCGTATTTGAACACAGCAAGGCATGTTCCTGCGCGATCGTCGTGCCCAAGGCATTGAGCGTTACCAGCAGTTTATCCAGCAGTTGTATCAGGTCTTCCATCGTGATTCCCTTTAGCCGTCGTTAAGCATCCATTGCGCATCGTTTTGCATCTCTTGTAACAACGCATCGGCAATTTTTCCGGCATCCATTTTCAATTCACCGCTGCGGATCGCCTGCTTGATGGCTTCCACCCGGTTCATATCAATATCCTGCGTGCCCGGCTGCATCAGGCGCGCTTGCGCGTCACTCAGCTTAACCTGAGTGCCGCTGACGGCCGGTTCCTGCTGCACGCTTTTGCGCGTTGGCAGGGTGTTCTCAGCGGTTGTTTCTCGCGGTTGTACCGCAGGAACGGGTTGTAACCGCTGAGTGCGATCGATACTCATGCTCAATCTCCAGTCGTACCACTTGCTGTGGTTTATATAATGTATTGCCCTGCGGGCCAGTTTTCCCTCTTCCTTGGGATTAGGGGGCGGGGGAACCAAGAGCACCGAGCTAAAGCCCCCTCACCCCGGCCCTCTCCCACAGGGAGCTGTCTCTTATACACAACTCGGCATCTTGCTGTTTTTTAATGTAATTATTTTAAGCCTGTCAATTTTCCGCTCGAAAAAATTATCTTTAAAATCAGCCTGCTATGTTTCTCAAATTGCGGCTATTTGACCGCAATTTGAGATGTGTATAAGAGACAGCCCACAGGGAGAGGGGGCGTATTGCTCGACATAGTGTTGCTTTGTTAGTCATGCTGGTCGGTTAAGGCTAACCAGTCCCTTCTCCCACAGGGAGAAGGGGCGTATTGCTCGACATAGTATTGCTTTGTTAGCCATGCTGGTCGGTTAAGGCTAACCAGTCCCTCTCCCTGGGGCCTGTCTCTTATACACAACGTGTTCCTCTCTGTAAGTCAGGTGTAATGGGAATTGCCGTAAAAGATCATAATCCGATGGAACAATAATGGACGGCAATTGCAGGGCACAAGGCGGGGCCCTGCACCCACGCCTACGCTTAACATGGCCTGCCCGCTGCGCGGGTACCTTCGCTACGCCCCCGTTGCCGGACGGGTCGGCTCAATTCACGTCCCTGTTCATATCGCCTCAACCGGCCCTCCATGGCCGGTTGCCCCTGGCAACGGTGTCTTGCTCAGCAGGCCATGATGCGCTTAACGTCAACACCCGAATCTGTAAGTAACGGGCAAATTTTACAATGGTATTGATAACAGCGTGTCAAACGAGTGTTGCTTTGTTAGCCATGCTGGTCGGTTAAGGCTAACCAGTCCCCTCTCCCTTGGGGAGAGGGCTAGGGTGAGGGGGAGCCAAGATTACCGAGCTAAAGCCCCTCACCTTTAGCATTGTGCCGTATTATTCGGCATTCTTTATTTAACTGACTGATACTAAACCTGGTGCCCCTTTCTCATCGGGAGAGGCGCGAAAAGATTTCACAGTGCTGTTATCGGCACGCTGCGGCAAATCTTTATACCCGTCATACTTCAAGTTGCATGTGCGTTGGCTTTCCTCGCTCACCCCAGTCACATAGTGGCCTATGCTCCTGGGGATTCTCTGCGTCGCCGCCTTCCTGCAACTCGAATTATTTAGGGTATATTTTTTATAACGCAATCCGAATCGTGCCGTTAGGGTGGGCGATACCGCTGACGATCTGCCCGGAAACCATCCGTACCCGCACGCTGTCTTCCGCTGCGGCATTGTTCATCGCCTTACCCGTTCCGCTGATGTTAAACCCGTCCCCCTGCGCGATTACCTGCACCGCTTGACCCGCTTTGATCACCCAATCGCGCCTGAGCATTGCCTGGCTCAGTGGCTGCCCAGGGCGGATATTACGCAGGCTGATGGCCCCGATCGCCTGGCGGATTTGCGTCAGCGTGCGCGGCGGCAAGGTATCCAGCCGCCCGGTTTTCAGGGTGATATCGGCGGCGGTCAGTTTGCCGCCCGCTTCGATCCCACGCGTGGAAACCAGATAGTGGCCAATCGCCTGCACCTGAATCTGGATAAAGCGCCGTTCCTGGCCACAGCGTACCGAAACGCTGAGGTTGCCCCAGCGCCGGGCATGTTGCGGCAATGCAAGCTGCGGGGCTTCACACTGCGGCCATTGGCCAACCGGGGTACGCACCTGTACCTTGAGTTCGATAGAACTATCAGCCAATTGCACCCTGATAAAACGGCTAATTTGCGCCGCCAGATCGTCGGCCCGCGCGCTATGGCCAAACAGCAGGGCGGTGAGCAGCAGGACGGTGATACCCGGCAATTTACCTTTCATTTTCGCCTTCAAATGCAGTAACGCGGTATCTCAGTGTACCCATGGCCTTCGCAGGCTAAACCGGCAAATAGCCGCGCATTTTGCCCTTATTCCCGCGATAACTGGCTGATAGCGGCGCTTATGCTGTCGGTTCCAAACATTCATCTCGTGAGGAAAGCATGCTCGACAAACTGGACGCAGCGCTGCGCTTTGGCCAAGAGGCGCTGAACTTACGTGCCGAGCGGCAGGAGATCCTGGCCGCCAACATCGCCAACGCAGATACGCCGGGCTATCAGGCGCGCGATATCGATTTTGCCAGCCAACTGAGCCAGGCGATGGCGCAGGGGCGAGCCAGCGGCATTGCGCTGAATCTGACCTCGGCCCAGCATATTCCGGCGCAAAACGTGCAACCCTCGTCGCTGGCGTTGCTGTTCCGCGTACCGGATCAACCGGCGCTCGATGGCAATACGGTGGATATGGATCGCGAGCGTACCCATTTTGCCGATAACAGCCTGAAATATCAGACCGACCTGACCCTGATGAGCGGGCAGATCAAGGGCATGATGTCCGTGCTGCAAGGAGGATAACGAGTATGTCGCTACTGAATATTTTTGATATCTCCGGTTCTGCTCTATCGGCGCAGTCGCAACGGATGAACGTCAGCGCCAGCAACATGGCGAACGCCGACAGCGTTGCCGGCCCGGATGGCGAGCCGTACCGGGCCAAACAGGTGGTATTTCAGGTAGCCGCCGCGGCGGGGCAAGCGACCGGCGGCGTGCGCGTGGCGCAAATGATGGACGATCCGGCCCCCGATCGCCTGGTGTTTCAACCCGGCAATCCGCTGGCGGACGCCAAAGGCTACGTGCGCATGCCCAACGTTGACGTGGTGGGGGAAATGGTTAACACCATTGCCGCTTCACGCAGCTATCAGGCCAACGTTGAAGTGTTGAATACCACCAAATCCATGATGATGAAAACCCTGACGCTGGGTCAGTAACCGGAGCTTGTTATGGCGATTGCCGCAACGACCAATGAATCACAGGACAACAGCATTGCCGGTGCCAGCAACCGCAACAGCACAGACCTACACAACAATTTCCTGACGTTGCTGGTGGCGCAACTGAAAAATCAGGATCCGACCAACCCGATGCAGAACAACGAACTGACCACGCAGCTGGCGCAGATCAACACCGTCAGCGGTATTGAAAAGCTGAATACCACGCTCGGGGCGATTTCCGGCCAGATCAACGGCAATCAGTCAATCCAGGCCAGTTCGCTGATTGGTCACGGTGTGATGGTGCCGGGGAAAGAGATCCTGGTAGGCAATCAGGGGGGCAAGGTGAGTACCACGCCTTTTGGCATTGAGCTGGAGCGCAGCGCCGATGCGGTCACCGCCACCATCAGTGACGCCAGCGGCAAAGTGGTACGTACCCTTGATCTCGGCGGGCTGAGCGCAGGCGTGCATTCATTTGCCTGGGATGGCTTGCAGGAAGATGGCACCAACGCCCCAGACGGGGCTTACAGCGTGGCGTTCGCAGCCAAAAGCGGCAGTGAACAACTGGTGGCGCAGCCGCTGCGTTTTGCCAAGGTGAACGGCGTCACGCGCGGGGCAGATGGCGCGAAACTGGATCTGGGCATGGCGGGATCCGCCACGCTGGACGATGTGCGCCTGATCTTATCCAAGTTTTGGGCTGCGGATAACAGGGAATGAACTCCCTCGACGGCGATGGATTGCTGAGCCCATCCTAATAACTCTATCTTCGGAGAATAATATGGCTTTTTCACAAGCAGTCAGCGGTCTGAACGCGGCAGCCACCAATCTGGATGTGATCGGTAATAATATTGCCAACTCCGCGACCTTCGGCTTCAAATCCGGCAGCGTTTCCTTTGCGGATATGTTTGCGGGTTCACAGGTTGGGCTGGGGGTGAAAGTGGCGGGGATCACTCAGAACTTCAAAGATGGAACCACCACCAATACCAACCGTTCGCTGGACATTGCCATCAGCCAGAATGGTTTTTTCCGGATGCAGGACGCCGACGGTGGGATTTTCTTCACCCGCAACGGCCAGTTCAGAATGGACGAAAACCGCAATATTACCAACATGCAGGGCCTGAGCCTGACGGGTTATCCGGCCAGTGGAACGCCACCGGCAATCCAACAGGGGGCCGAGCCGGTGCCGCTGAATATCCCGGAAGGGATGATGATCGCGCGAGCCACCACCTCCGGCAACATGGTGGTTAACCTGAGATCCACCCATCCGGTACCGCAAGTAACGCCGTTTGCGCCGAACCAAACCGACTCGTTCAATTACGTCAACACCATTACCACCTACGATTCGCTGGGCAATGCTCACAACGTTAACGCCTATTTTGTTAAAACGGCGGATAACCAGTGGGATGTTTATACCCAGGACGGCAGCGTGAGCGGTTCTCCCGTCGGGAAAGCGGGCAGCCTGAATTTCAACACCAGCGGGGTTCTGATCGATACGCGGGATGCGGTGGGCAACCCCAGTACCACGCCGTTCAACCTGTTGGTACCAATGTCGGCCAAAGACGGCGCACCGGCACAAACCTTCAACCTCAACTTTGCCAACAGCCTGCAACAGAACGTGGGCAGCGATTCTGTCAGCAAGATTGCTCAGAATGGTTACGCCACCGGTGAGTACAAAGGCTTTGAGATCAACAAAGACGGCAGCGTGGTAGGGGTGTATTCCAACCAGCAGACCCAACTGCTGGGCCAGATCGTCCTGACCAACTTCTCGAACCCGGAAGGGCTGGCAGCGCAGGGGGACAACCTGTGGAATGCCACCGGCACGTCTGGCCAGCCGCGCGTGGGCCTGGCCGGTGGCGGTGGGTTCGGCACGCTGACCAGCGGTGCGCTGGAATCTTCCAACGTCGATCTCAGCCAGGAATTGGTGAGCATGATCGTCGCGCAGCGTAACTACCAATCGAACGCGCAGACCATCAAAACCCAGGACTCTATCTTACAGACGTTAGTCAGCCTGCGTTAAGAGGACTGAATTATGGATCACGCAATTTATACCGCCATGGGCGCCGCACGCCAGACGCTGGAGCAGCAGTCGGTTACGGCGAATAATCTGGCCAACGCCTCCACGCCGGGTTTCCGTGCGCAACTGGTGGCGCTGCGTGCGGTGCCGGTCGACGGGCCGAGCTTGCAGACGCGTACTTTGGTCACGGCCTCCACGCCGGGTGCCGATATCAGCCAGGGGCCGCTGAATTACACCGGCAGGCCGCTGGACGTGGCGCTGCAACAGGACGGTTTTCTGGCGGTCAGCCTGCCGGACGGCAGCGAAGCCTACAGCCGCAACGGCAGCATTCAGATCTCCTCCAGCGGGCAACTGACGGTGCAGGGGCAGCCGCTGATGGGCGACGGCGGGCCAATCGAAGTCCCCCCTCAGGCGCAACTGACCATCGCCGCAGACGGCACTATTTCAGCGCTGAATGCTGGCGATCCGCCGAATACCGTGGCGCAAATTGGCCGCCTGAAGCTGGTAAAGGCCGAGATGCGTGACGTGATGCGCGGTGATGATGGCCTGTTCCATCTGACCGCCGCCAGCCAGCAGCAGCGTGGCAACAGGTTGCAAAACGATCCGCAGGTGCGGGTGATGCCGGGAGTGCTGGAAGGCAGCAACGTCAAACCGATGGAAACCATGGTGGAGATGATCGCCAACGCCCGCCGGTTTGAAATGCAGATGAAGGTCATCCACAGCGTGGACGAAAACGCACAGCGCGCCAACGCCTTGCTGTCAATGAGTTAAGTGCAGAGGAAGATGCCATGATCCCATCGTTATGGATTGCCAAAACCGGTCTGGATGCGCAGCAGACCAATATGGACGTGATCGCCAACAACCTGGCCAACGTCAGCACCAACGGTTTCAAGCGCCAGCGCGCGGTGTTTGAAGACCTGCTTTACCAGACCATGCGCCAGCCGGGGGCGCAGTCTTCGGAACAGACCACGTTGCCCTCCGGTTTGCAGATTGGCACCGGCGTGCGCCCGGTGGCGACCGAACGCATCCACAGCCAGGGGAATCTGTCGCAGACCAACAACAGTAAAGATGTGGCGATCAAAGGGCAGGGATTCTTTCAGGTCATGCTGCCGGACGGCAGCCAGGCTTATACCCGCGACGGTTCGTTCCAGATCGATCAGAACGGCCAACTGGTGACGGCCAGTGGCTTTCAGGTGCAACCGGCGATCACCATTCCCGCCAATGCTTTGAGCATTACCGTTGGCCGTGACGGGATCGTCAGCGTCACCCAGCAGGGGCAAACCACTGCTCAGCAGGTGGGGCAACTGACCCTGACCACCTTTATCAACGACAGTGGCCTGGAGAGCGTGGGCGAAAACCTGTATCAGGAAACCGAAGGCTCCGGCGCGCCGAATGAAAGTACCCCCGGCCTGAACGGGGCTGGTCTGCTGTATCAGGGGTATGTGGAAACCTCTAACGTCAATGTGGCGGAAGAGCTGGTCAGTATGATCCAGACCCAGCGCGCCTATGAAATCAACAGCAAAGCGGTATCGACCTCCGATCAGATGCTGCAAAAGCTGACGCAGCTGTAACGGGTGGGAGATCGCCGTGGTAAGCACCAATTTAACGGTTTTTGGGTTGTTTCTTTGCGCCATGGCGTTACTGACGCTCAGCGGCTGTGCCTATCTTCCGCGCACGCCGCTGGTGGAAGGGGCGACCACGGCGCAACCGGCACCGGCAGGCGCACCGGTGCCAAACGGTTCGATTTTCCAGGCGGTGCAGCCGATGAACTATGGCTATCAACCGCTGTTTGAAGATCGTCGTCCACGCAATATCGGCGATACCCTGACCATTGTGTTGCAGGAAAACGTCAGCGCCAGCAAAAGTTCGTCGGCCAATGCCAGCCGCAACGGGGCGAGCACATTCGGCGTTGCGACCTCACCGCGTTATCTCGAGGGCCTGCTGGGCAATGCGCGCGCCGATATGGATATCTCCGGCGACAGCACCTTCGGTGGCAAAGGCGGGGCCAACGCCAACAACACTTTTAGCGGCACCATTACCGTGACTGTCGACCGGGTTTTGGCCAACGGCAACCTGCATGTGGTGGGGGAAAAGCAGATCGCCATCAATCAGGGCACCGAATTTATTCGTTTTTCCGGCGTGGTCAATCCGCGCACCATCAGCGGCAACAATGCGGTCACCTCAACACAGGTGGCAGATGCCCGCATTGAATACGTCGGCAATGGTTACATCAATGAAGCGCAGACCATGGGCTGGTTGCAGCGTTTCTTCCTGAATATTTCACCGTTTTAAACTAGCGCGTTTCAAGACAGGCCAGCGAGGTGACAATGTTAAAGAAGATAGTATTGATGCTGCTGCTCAGCGCACTGACGTTGCCCGCTCACGCCGAACGCATTCGTGACTTGGTTAAAGTGCAAGGGGTGCGTGACAACGCCCTGATCGGTTACGGGCTGGTGGTAGGATTGGACGGTTCCGGCGATCAGACCATGCAGACCCCGTTCACCACCCAAAGCATGAGCAATATGCTGTCGCAGCTGGGGATCACCGTACCGCCCGGCACCAATATGCAGTTGAAAAACGTGGCGGCGGTGATGGTGACCGCCAAGCTGCCGCCGTTCGCGCGCGCGGGCCAGAATATTGACGTGGTGGTGTCCTCAATGGGCAACGCCAAAAGCCTGCGCGGTGGCACCTTGCTGATGACACCGCTGAAAGGCGTGGACAACCAGGTTTACGCATTGGCGCAGGGCAATGTGCTGGTGGGCGGTGCCGGAGCGGCAGCCGGGGGCAGCAGCGTGCAGGTCAACCAACTGGCGGGCGGGCGCATCAGCAACGGCGCGATCATCGAAAGTGAACTGCCCACCACCTTTGGTCAGGACGGCGTGATCATTCTGCAACTGAACGATGATGACTTCACGCTGGCGCAGCAGATCAGCGATGCCATCAACCGCCAGCGCGGCGGCGGCACCGCATCGCCGCTGGATTCGCGTACCGTGCAGGTGCTGGTGCCGCGTGGCAACAGTTCGCAGGTGCGCTTTCTGGCGGATATTCAGAATATCAACATCAATATAGGGACCATGGATGCCAAGGTGATCATCAATTCCCGTACCGGTTCAGTGGTGATGAATCGCGATGTGATGCTTGATTCCTGCGCGGTGGCCCAGGGCAACTTATCGGTGGTGGTCGATCGTCAGGAGATTGTCAGCCAGCCGGATACCCCGCTGGGCGGTGGTCAAACGGTGGTGATGCCCAATACCCAGATTTCGCTGCAACAGCAGGGCGGATCGTTGCAGAAAGTGAACGCCAGCGCCAATCTGAACAACGTGATTCGTGCCTTGAATGCGCTGGGGGCTACGCCGATCGATCTGATGTCGATTCTACAAGCGATGCAGAGTGCGGGCTGCCTGCGTGCCAAGCTGGAGATTATCTGATGAGCAGCGATCTGATGGCGGTGTCGGGAGCGGCCTATGATACTCAGGCGCTGAACAGCCTGAAACGCGATGTTGCCGCCGATCCGCAGGGCAACCTGAAGCAGGTCGCCCAACAGGTTGAGGGCATGTTCGTGCAGATGATGCTGAAAAGCATGCGCGCCGCCTTGCCGCAGGACGGCGTGTTAAGCAGCGATCAAACCCGGCTGTATACCTCGATGTACGATCAGCAGATCGCCCAGCAGATGGCGCAGAAAGGGTTCGGGCTGGCAGAGATGATGGCCAGACAGCTTGCTGCGGCAAATAGTGAACCAAGCGAAACGGCGGGCACCGTGCCGATGCTGTTGGATAACCAAGTGCTGCAACGGTTACCGATTCAGGCGCTGGAGCAGATAGTGCGCCGGGCGCTGCCGAAAGCGCCAGCGGTAGCCGCCGTACCGCTTAGCAATGGCAACTTTGTCGCGCAGTTGTCGGGGCCAGCAAGGATTGCCAGTTTGCAAAGCGGTATTCCGCATCAGTTGATTGTGGCGCAGGCGGCGCTGGAGTCAGGCTGGGGCAAGCGTGAAATCCCCACCGCCGAGGGAACGCCAAGTTACAACCTGTTTGGCATCAAGGCTGGCAGCAGTTGGGATGGGCCGGTGACGGAAATCACCACCACCGAATTTGAGCAGGGGGCGGCGAAGAAGATCAAGGCCCGCTTCCGCGTGTACAACTCCTACGTGGAAGCGATCGGTGATTACGTCAAGCTGCTGACCAACAACCCGCGCTATGCCAATGTGGCCGCCGCGCGCAGCCCGGAGCAGGCGGCGCACGCGCTGCAACAGGCCGGTTATGCCACCGATCCGCACTACGCCAAAAAACTGGTTAGCGTGATTCAGCAGATGAAAAGCGCGGGTGAGCAGGTGGCGAAGGCCTATGGTCAGGGGGCGGAGGAGTTGTTTTGAGGGGAATTTTATTAGTTGGGTTGTACGCTTTCGTCTATGTAGGTTTGCTGTAATGGGAATTGCCGTAAACAGAATGCAATTCCATGAAACAGCAGTGAACGGCAATTGCAGGGCCCAAGGCGGGGCCCTGCACCCGCGCCCACGCTTAACATGGCCTGCCCGCTGCGCGGGTGCCTTCGCTGCGTCACCGTTGCCGGACGGGTCGGCTCAATTCACGTCCCTGTTCATATCGCCTCAACCGGCCATCCATGGCCGGTTGCCCCTGGCAACGGCGTCTTGCTCAGCAGGCCATGATGCGCTCAACGTCAACACCCGAATCTGTTATCACCGGGTAACATCAACATGTGTGTTGATAAGAGAACTTCAAGCAATGCAATAGGCGAGATGAGCACCGGTGTTGACGCCATCGAAGGCGCCGTGGTGGAGTGAGGGAAGTCGCGCAGCGACCGCCTGATATGGCAAGGGCCGGGGTGCAGGGGGCTGGCTCTTGAGCCCCCTGCTCGGGCGCGTTCACCTTGTTGTCGAATGAGCGCAATATGTTTAGCGACCGAAATAAATACATACCCAGCATATGAACAAGAGACAACCCTGATATAAGGCGCATTTCCCTCAAGTTTTCGCCTTTAACGCCGATAACCCATACAGACTAAGCGGCAATGCTCAGCAGAATCATTGAATCCAGCAGCCGCAGCATAAGGAAACCCCATGTCCAACAGCTTAATCAATACCGCAATGAGTGGCCTGAATGCGGCGCAGGTGGCGCTCAGCACCGTCAGTAACAATATCTCCAACTACAACGTGGCGGGCTATAACCGCCAGACGGCGATCCTGGCGCAAAACGGCGGCCTTGGCACCATGAACGGCTTTATCGGTAACGGGGCGAACGTGACCGGCGTGAACCGTGAATATAACCAGTTCATCATGACGCAACTGCGCGGTGCGCAAAGTCAGGCTGCGGCTCAGAACAGCTATTTTGAAAAAATCTCTCAGATCGACAATCTGCTGGCGAACAAAACTAATACGTTAGCGAGCGGCATGGAGGATTTTTTCAAAAACCTGCAAAACCTGGTCAGCAATGCCGGGGACGATGCCGCGCGCCAGAGCGTGCTAGGCAAGGCCAGCGGGTTGGTGAACCAGTTTAATAATGCCGACAAATACCTGCGTGATATGGCGGCGGGGGTGAATCAGCAACTGAGCGACAGCGCCACGCAGATCAATACCTACAGCCAGCAGATCGCCAGGCTGAATGATGAAATCACCCAACTGCGTGCCAGCAGCGGCGGCAGTGAACCGAATGCGCTGCTGGATCAACGGGATCAGATGGTCACCGAGCTGAATAAGATTGTCGGTGTGCAGGTGACGCAGCAGGACGGCGATGCCTATACCATCACCTTTGCCAATGGCCTGACGCTGGTGCAGGGTAACTCTGCGTATCAGGTTGCCGCCGTGCCTTCGAGCCAAGACTCGGCCCGTTTGACGCTCGGCTACAACCGGGGCGGCGGTGCCAGTGAAATTCCTGAAGGCCAGATCGCGAGCGGCAGCGTCAGCGGGGTGTTGAAATTCCGCAGCGAATCGTTGGATCGCGCCCATAACCAGTTGGGGCAGTTGGCGTTGGCCTTGGCGGACAGTTTTAACCAGCAGCACCGACAGGGGTTTGATATCAATGGCGAGCCGGGCGAGAATTTCTTCAGCTTCGCGGGGGGGCGCGTTATCAACAATACGCACAACAGCGGGGATGCCTCTTTATCAGTGGCTTTTACCGACACCAGCAAAGTTAAAGCCAGCGATTACCGGGTGGAGTTTGACGGCAGCGATTGGCAGGTGACGCGCCTTGCCGACAACACCAAGGTCGCGGCCACGCCGGGAACCGATGCCGACGGCAATTCGACATTAAGCTTTGAGGGTTTGCAGATCGGCGTTGGCGGCAGTGCACAGAAAAACGACAGTTTCACTATCAAACCGGTCAGCGATGTGGCGGGCAGCCTGAAAGTGGCGATCGGTGACTCGGCGAAGCTGGCGGCAGCGGGAGCAGAAGAGGGCGGCAAGGGCGACAATGATAACGCCAAAAAGCTGCTCGATCTGCAAACGCAAAAGGTGGTGGAGGGCAAAGCAACGCTGAGCGGCGCCTATGCCGGGCTGGTGAGCAGCGTTGGTAACCAGACCGCCACGGCCAAGGTTAACAGCACTTCGCAAACCCATATCGTCAAACAGCTGGAGGTTCAGCAGCAAGCGATCTCCGGGGTTAATCTGGATGAAGAATACGGTGAACTGTTGCGTTTCCAGCAGTATTACATGGCCAATGCGCAGGTGATTCAGACCGCTACCGCCATGTTTGACACCTTGCTGAATATCCGTTGAGTTTGAGGAACCCACACCATGCGCATGAGCACCAGCATGATCTACCAGCAGAATCTGTTGGGGGTCACCAACAATCAGTCGCTGTGGATGCAGGCTGGGCAACAGCTGAGCAGCGGCAAGCGTGTCATCTCACCTTCGGACGATCCGCTGGCGGCCTCACAGGCGGTGATGATCTCTCAGGCGATATCCGAGAATAGCCAGTATGCGCTGGCGCGGACCTTCTCCCGCCAGAATATTTCGCTGGAAGAAACCGTGCTGCGCAGCGCGGCAGACGGCATCAAAGACATGAAAGCGCTGATCGTCAATGCCGGAGACGGTACGCTCAGCGACAACGATCGTGATTCGCTCGCCACCCGGTTACAGGGGTTGAAAGATCAACTGCTGAGCCAGGCGAACAGCACCGATGGCAACGGCCGCTATATTTTCGCCGGTTATGCCAACGATCAGCCGCCGTTTGCCGAACAGGGGGGCACGGTGGTTTATCAGGGCAGCCATTCGGCGATCGAACAAAAGGTGGATGCTAACCGCACCATGACCATCGGCCATAGCGGTAGCGGGATCTTTATGGCGCTAACCCGCAATATCAAGCCCGAACCGGATGGCAGCCCTGCAGAAACTAACGTATTCAAAAGCATCGATAGGGCGCTCGATGCCCTGAAAACCCCGTTGCAGGGAACTGATGATGCCATCCGTGAACAGGTGAAAGCCGCACTGGATAAGGCCGCTCGCGGCCTGGATAACACCTACAACAACGTGCTGAGCACCAGCGCGGAATTGGGTACTCAATTACAGGAGCTGGATGTGCTGGATAATATAGGGATTGAAAGCAACACCTATCACCAAGGGCAACTGAGCGCGCTGGTTGACGCCGATGTGGTCGAAGCGATCTCGTCTTACTATATGCAGCAGGCGGCGTTGCAGGCGTCGTATAAGACTTTCAGCGATATGCAGGGGATGTCGCTGTTCCAGATCAATCGTTAATTGCGCTTTTCGATTTGGTACGGCACTTCTTCCTACACAACCCGGTGCCGTACCCCTTTTTACTGTTTCATCCCGCCGATCAGCAGCGCTAACCGATCGAAAAACTCGCCAAACAGATGCTCACAGAATGGGGCCAGCATCGGCATCATCATGCCAATGGTGAGAATGCCAATGGTCATGGTGACCGGAAAGCCGATAACGAACACCGAAAGCTGCGGGGTGACGCGGTTGAGCAAGCCGAGCGCCAGATTGAGCGTCAGCAGCAGGCAGATCAGCGGCAGTGCCAGCATCATACCGTTGATAAAAATCGGTGAACCCAACTGCGCGAGCGCCAGAAAACCGTTGCCGTTGAGCGGCTGAGCCTGGATCGGCAGCGTGTAGAAACTGTCTGCCAAAAGGGAGATCAGCCACAGATGCCCGTCAAAACTCAGGAGCAGCAGCATGGCTAGCAGGTTCAGCAAACGCGCCAGGATCGGCGTATTGGGGCCACCGGCAGGATCGAAGAAGGTAGCGAACGACAGCCCCATCTGCATACCGATCACCTCTCCGGCCAGGCGCACGGCGGCAAAGGCGAACTGCATGGTCAGCCCGAGTGCTACGCCAATCAGCACTTGCTGTACCGCCAGCCACAGGCCGGTGATGGAAAAAATCGGGATGTTACTGCTGGGCAACGCCGGAGCGATCAGCAACACGATCAGCCCGGCGAGGCCGATTTTTACCCGTTTGCTAATCTGTTTTTCACTGAGTAATGGCGCGGTGACGATCAGCGCCAGCACGCGCAGCAGCGGCCAGAAAAACTGGCTGAGCCAGACGCTGAGTTGTGCACTGTCGAACGTGAGCATGGTTAGCCAATCAGCTGCGGCAGACTGCTGAACAGCAGGCGCATGTAATCCAGCAGCAAGTTGAGCATCCACGGCCCGGCAATGATGAGGGTGGCGACTACCGACAGGATCTTGGGAATAAACGACAGCGTCATTTCGTTAATCTGCGTGGCCGCTTGCAGCAGGCTGACTACCAGGCCGCTGATCAACGCCGCCAGCAGCAGCGGGGCGGCCAGCGCCAGCGCTACTTTCATCGCTTCGGCACCGAGTGTCATTACTGATTCAGGTGTCATCGTTATTCTCCACTATGAAAATCCTCCTTTTGGCGACGTGCCCGTCAGTTGAGCGCAAGACTGCATAATCCTGCAGCCCTTTGCTAACCCCTCACCCTAACCCTCTCCCCGAGGGAGAGGGAACTGGTCAGCCGCCTTGGGATAGCCTGGTTAAAATCCTCACCACGATGCTGAACAGGATGCCCTCTCTCCCTGAGGGCTGTCTCTTATACACAACGTGTTCGTCTCTGTAAGTCAGGTGTAATGGGAATTGCCGTAAAAGATCATAATCCGATGGAACAATAATGGACGGCAATTGCAGGGCCCAAGGCGGGGCCCTGCACCCACGCCTACGCTTAACATGGCCTGCCCGCTGCGCGGGTTCCTTCGCTACGCCCCCGTTGCCGGACGGGTCGGCTCAATTCACGTCCCTGTTCATATCGCCTCAACCGGCCATCCATGGCCGGTTGCCCCTGGCAACGGTGTCTTGCTCAGCAGGCCATGATGCGCTTAACGTCAACACCCGAATCTGTAAGTAACGGGCAAATTTTATAATGGTATTGATAACAGCGTGTCAAACTCCGTTGTTGGTGAGATGAGCACTGATGTTGAAGCCATTGAAGGCGCTGAACGCAGACACGGCGCATAAGCGACCGCGCCACGGACGGCGCGTTCATCACATTGCCAATGTGTACACAATATGTTTAGCGACCTAAATAAACACTCATTCCCCTACCTCAAGATGTGAACAAGAGACAGCCCTGAGGGAGAGCAGCAACTGGTCAGCTGCCACGGGGTAGCTTGGCTAAAACCCACACCACAATGCTGAACAGAGCGCCCCCTCTCCCTGGGGGAGAGGGCCGGGGTGAGGGGCTTGTAGTCCGGTGATCGCCCCTCACCAATCCCCTCTCCCCAAGGAGAGGGGATTGGTTAGTCTTAACGGGTTGGCATTCCCCATCAGGCCTAGCTATAAAAACTCTGCGCCAGCGATCCGAGCAGCAACTGCCAGCCATCCACCAGCACAAACAGCATCAGCTTGAAGGGTAATGAGATCGTTGCGGGGGGCACCATCATCATCCCCAGCGCCATCAGCACGCTGGCGACCACCAGATCGATAATCAGAAACGGAATAAATACGGTAAAACCGATCTGGAAGGCGGTTTTCAACTCGCTGGTGACGTAGGCGGGCAGCAGAATGCGCATCGGCACTGCTTCCGGCCCGGCCAGCGGTGGCAGGTTGGCAAGTTTGGCGTACAGGGCCAGATCGGTTTCCCGCGTCTGGCGCAGCATAAACTCACGCAGCGGCTGAGAACCCTGCTCGAACGCCACCTCCATGCTGATTTTATCCTGGCTGAATGGCAGATAAGCGTTCTGATACACCTGATCGAATACCGGCGACATGATAAAGAAGGTCAGAAACAGCGCCAGCCCCAGCATCACCTGATTCGGCGGTGCCGAAGGGGTGCCCAGCGCGTTACGCAGCAGGCCCAGCACGATGATGATGCGGGTGAAGCTGGTCATCATCAGCAGCATGGCGGGCAGGAAGCTGAGTGAGGTCAGCAACACCAGCGTTTGCACCGGCAAGGACCAGCTTTGGCCGCCGTTGGCTAAAGGCTGGCTAATCAGGCCGGGTAGCTGTGCCAACGCCGCTGGGCTCAGCAACAACAGGGTAACGGCAAGCAGCGAGCGTGGATTCATCGCGCTTTCCCCCGGTGCTTCAGCACGTTGTGCATTAGCTGGCGGAAATCCGCCGGTGGCGTGTCTGCTTCTGCCGCGCTGTCTTTCTGCGGAGCCGGTAGGGTATGCAGCGGGGTGATCTGTTGGGCGGTGACCCCCAGCACCAGCCAGGTGTTATCGATCTCAACCACCACTACCCGCTCACGTTGCCCCACTTGGCAACTGGCCTTCAGGTTGAGCAATTTACTGCTGTGAGCCTGGGGCGCAAACCCCAGGCGGCGGAACAGCCAGCCTGCGAGCACAATCAGCAGCAGGATCGCGCCGAGCGCGCTGCTGACCTGCATCAGCGTTGAACCGGTGGGCAGCGCAGTGACCGGCTGCTGCTGCTGAGTGCTCTGGGTGGGTACGGCGGCGTGGGCGTTCATCAGCGGCTCAGGCGGCGCATGCGCTCGGAAGGGGTAATGATGTCGGTGATCCGCACGCCGAACTTATCGGCCACCACCACCACTTCACCTTGAGCGATCAGATAGCCGTTGATCAGGATATCCAGCGGTTCTCCGGCCAAACCGTCCAGCGCCACTACGGAGCCCTGCGACAAGCGCAGCAACTCTTTGATGGTCATTTTGGTGCGGCCCAACTCGACGGTCAGCTTGACCGGGATATCCAGAATCAGCTCGATATCTTGCAGGTTGCCGAGCGCGTCTTGTGCTTCCAGCGACGTGAACACGCCTTCGGTGGTTGCCGTGGCGGGTTCGGCGGCCTGTTGTTCGTTAAACGCATCAGCCCACAGATCGTCTACGGATCCCGGCTGTTCGCCAGACGGTGGCTTAGGATCACTCATTAGGCTGTTCCTCATTCAGAGCATTCAAAATAGGGTTAATCAGATGTTCAACGCGCAGGGCGTACTGCCCGTTCAGGGTGCCGTATTGGCTGGTTAACACCGGCACGCCGTCGACGTGGGCGATCAGACGCTCGGGTTTATCAATGGGTAATACATCGCCTGGCTGTAGTTTCAGCACTTTTGACAGGCGCATCGGGATGTCGACAAAGTTGGCAATCAACTCCAGCTCCGAGTGCTGAACCTGTTTCACCAGCGTCTCCCGCCAATGGCTGTCTTCCTGGCGTGAATTTTCCAGCGGTGGGTTGGTCAGCAGTTCCCGCAGCGGTTCGATCATGGCGAACGGGATGCAGATATTGAACTCGCCACTCAGCGCACCGATCTCTACCAAGAACGGCGTGGTAACCACGATGTCGTTCGGCGAGGTGGTGATATTGGTGAACTTAACCTGCATTTCGGCGCGTACGTACTCCACGTTGAGCTTGTAGATGGCGCTCCAGGCATCGCCATAGGCCTCCAGCGCCAGGCGCAGCATGCGTTTGATCACCCGCTGTTCGGTGGGGGTGAACTCCCGCCCTTCCACCTTGGTGGGGAAACGGCCATCGCCACCAAACAGATTATCGACGGCGATAAATACCAGACTGGGAGCAAATACGAACAGCGCCGTGCCGCGCAGCGGATTCAGATGCACCAGATTCAGGTTGGTCGGTACCGGCAGATTGCGGGCAAACTCATGGTACGGTTGGATCTTGATCGCGCCGACGGTGATATCCGGGCTGCGGCGCAGCAGGTTGAAGAGCCCCATGCGAAACTGCCGGGCAAAGCGTTCATTGATAATCTCTAACGCCTGTAGCCGTTCACGCACCACGCGGCGCTGGGTATTCGGGTCGTAAAGTTTGATCTCATTCTCGCTGCCAATGGTCGCAGCGGGTTGATCCCCCTCGGCTTCACCGTTGAGCAAGGCGTCGATCTCTGCTTGTGAAAGAAGACTGTCGCCCATGGAGGATTACCGCAGTATGAAGGCAGTGAATAGTACATCGCTGATCACCTGTTTAGGCTGCCCTTTGACCAGCGGTGTAGCGAGGGCTTCTTTGATCTGCACCACCAATTGATGTTTCCCTTGTTCACTGGCCAGTTGGCCAGCTTCCTGCCGCGACAGCAGCATCAGCAAGCGGCTGCGCACTTCCGGCAGAAAATCGTTTAACTGGCGGCGGGTGGCCTCATCGGGTAAGCGCAGCGTCAGGCCGATATACAGCACGCGGTCTGGGTTGTTATCCGGCGTGACCAGGTTGACGGTAAAGGTGTCGAGCGGCATAAACACCGGCGCGGGCGGTGGCAGCTTTTGCGCCGCTGCGGCAGACTTGCCGTCTTTCGGTGGTTGCATCAGCCACCAACCGTAGCCTGCGGCCCCGCAGGCACCAAGGGCGATCAGCACAAACAGGATCAACTGGAATGAACGCTTTTTGGGTGCTGTCGGCAGGGAATTTTCAGACATGATGTAGTATCCATTAGGGCGGCGTGTGCAAAAAACTCACGTATGACATATAAGCGGATTATCTCGTTTATCCTGCTGGCCAATAGCCAGAATAGGTGGAGAAAAGCGCGCCAGATTGAGCGTTTAGGCGAAAATATCAACGCCTTCGACCGACCGGGCCATTGCCTGTAAGGCTGCTGGAGTATCAAGGTTTTGCATATGGGTTTCCGCGCGGCCGTGCTGCTGGCGATACGCAGGCTGCCCGCCGCTGTGTGAGTTTTGCTGCGGTGATGGCAGCGATTCGCCGCCAACGCTGCTCTGGCCAAGGCTGATGCCGTTTTCCGCCAGTGCCTGGCGCAACTGCGGCAATGCGGCTTCCACCGCCGAACGTACCTGACCCTGTGCCGAGGTAATATGTAACTGCACCTGGTTGTCGTCGAGCGTCAGCCTGATCTGTAGCGCGCCCAACTCCTGCGGATGCAGGCGCAGTTCGGCACTTTGCTGGCCGTTGCGCTGGAACAACAGCACCTGTTGGCTTAACGCCTGCTGCCATTCCGCGCTGCCGAGTGGTGCATGCAACTGAGGTGTTGGCGATGTGGTTGCGGCAACCGGGCTGGTAACCGCCGGTGTGGGGGCATAAGCGATCGCCGCTGAGGGCTGGGCAGGCTCGGCGGTGAGTTTGGTTAGAACGGGCGGTTGGTCAGCCTGGCTATCGGGCGCGAATGGGGTCGTATCGGCTTTTACCGCCAGCGGGGTTTTATCGGCAACGGTTGTTGGCGCTTTCTGCTGGGCCAGATTTGGCGCAGATTCGGCTGGCTTATCATTCACCGTGCTTAACAAATCCGTGGCTTCAGGCTGGTTTTGCTCACCAATTATCGCCTGTCCACTCGGCTGTGGCGGCGGTAGGGCGGGCAATATGACGAACAGCGCCTGTAGCGTGGCGGCTGGTGGTAATGGAGCTTCATCAGGCTTTTGCTGTTGTTCATCAAGCCGGGGGCTGGTGTCAATCAACACCGCTTGGGGTTCTGCGCGGCTCAGCACGCCAGCCTGTTCCAACAGTGGGTTAAGCTGACTACGGCTCAACGCGGGTGCGTTGGGAACCGCAGCCTGTAACTGTGCCGCCATCAGCTTGCCGTTCGGTTTCCCCTCGGGCGAAAAGCGTTCACTCAGCAGTTGGGCAAAGGCCGAAGACAGCTCGCTATCGCTTAGCGGCAGAGCGGTTTCACCTAGCGCCAGATTATCGCCAGCCGTCAGCAGGCCAACCGGAAGAGTGAGATTCATTGGGCTAGGTTCCTGTGTGCACTGCGCTGCGCGAACTCATCCATCAGTTTCTGATCCCGTTTATTCTCCAACACCTGTTCGGCACTCAAGGCGCGGGTATGCAGGGTGTCGAAGGCGTTCAGCCGTTGCTGTTTGTCCTGCCAGTGCTTGGCGGCATGAGTGACTTTTTCGTTCCACTGCAACACATGATGGCGGTGCTGAACGATCGCCTGTTCAAGCGTGCCGATAAATTGCTGGTAGTTCTGCCAACTGGCAGAACCCATGCCATCGCATAGGGTGCTATTCAGCTTGTTGCGATACTCATCCTGATAGTTGAGCAGCAGGCTGAGCTGTTGTTCTGCGGCCTGTTGCGCCTGGCGTGCCTGGCCGAGCTGCTGTGCGGCCTGTTCCACAGCGTCCTGCGCCAGATCGCGCAGAATAATCAGAGGTGATGGTGTTTTCATTGCGTTCACGCTCCTTGGTTACAGGATCAGTTGCCGTAATTGCTGGCAGGCCTCGTCGTATCCGCTGCGTTCGAAGATGCCCTGTTGCAGATAGGCTTCCATCTGCGGATACAGCGCGATGGCGCGGTCCAACAGCGGATCGCTGCCTGCGGCATAGGCCCCCACGCTGATCAGATCGCGGTTACGCTGGTAGCTGGCCAGCATCTGCTTGAATTGCCGTACTCGGCGGTAGTGTTCTTCATCAATCAACGCGGTCATTGCCCGGCTGATCGAGGCTTCGATATCAATGGCCGGATAGTGCCCGGCCTCGGCCAAGCGCCTTGCTAACACCACGTGACCATCGAGAATGGCGCGTGCCGAATCGGCGATCGGATCCTGCTGATCGTCCCCCTCGGTCAGCACCGTATAGAAAGCGGTAATCGATCCACCGCCGCTGATGCCGTTACCGGCGCGCTCCACCAACGCGGGCAATTTGGCAAACACCGATGGGGGATAGCCTTTGGTGGCCGGTGGCTCACCGATCGCCAGTGCGATCTCGCGCTGCGCCATGGCGTAACGGGTGAGCGAGTCCATAATCAGCAGCACGTGCTGGCCGCGATCGCGGAAGTCTTCGGCGATGCGGGTGGCATAAGCGGCCCCCTGCATGCGCAGCAAGGGTGAGACATCCGCCGGGGCGGCGATCACCACCGAGCGGGCACGGCCTTCGGCACCCAGAATGTTTTCGATAAAATCCTTCACCTCACGGCCACGTTCACCGATCAGCCCGACGACAATCACGTCGGCCTGGGTATAGCGCGCCATCATGCCGAGCAGCACGCTTTTACCGACACCGGAACCGGCGAACAAGCCCATACGTTGGCCGCGCCCGACGGTCAGCAAACCGTTGATGGTACGCACGCCGACGTCGAGCACCTGCTCAATCGGGGTGCGTTGCAATGGGTTGAAGGGTGCGGTGATCAATGCTGCCCGGTAGCCGGTTTCCGGGGCGGGCAGGCCGTCGAGCGGCTTGGCGCTGCCGTCCAGCACCCGGCCAAGCAGCGCAGGGCCGAGGGGCAGTTGCTTGCTGGCGCTTTGCCCTTCCGGGGCGATGCGCGCATAGACTCGAGCGCCAGGGACGATGCCGTCCACCTCTTCCAGCGGCATCAGGAACAGCCGCTGGCCGTTGAACCCGACCACTTCACTTTCCACTTCCTGTATGGCACCGGCATCATGGCGTTCGATCAGGCAGGTTGCTCCGAGCGGCAGTTGCAGCCCGGTGGCCTCCAGCACCAGCCCGGTGGCGCGCACCAGCCGACCGTAGCGGCGTACCGCAGGGGCACGGGCAATGCGTTTTTCCAACGCATCCAGCGCGTTCAGCCAGCGGCCAAGTCGCACCGTCATCATACGTCTCCCGGCGCTGCCAGGCGGCAAAGCTCATGCCAGCGCGTTGCCAGGCTGGCATCCAGATCGCCTTCGTCGGCGCTGACTTTGCAGCCGCCGGGGTGCAGTTGACCATCGGCCAGCAGCCGCCAGCCATGCAGGCTGAGCGTAACGCCAAGCTGCTGTTCCACCCGCGGGTAATCATCCGGGTGCACGCGTAGCTGCGGTTTACCGCTGAACATCGGTTCCTGTTGAATCAACTGCTGGATCTGGCTGAGCAGGGCGGTGCCGTCGCAGACCGGGGGCTGACCGATCACCTGTTTGGCGGCGGTCAAGGCCAGTTGCATCAGTCGCGAGGCAATCACGCTGTCGAGTGCATCCAGCGTGTGCTGAAACTCGCTGACCATTTGTTGCCACTGTTCCGTCAGCGGCTGTTGCTGCTGCTGGCCTTCGACAATGCCTTGCTGACGCCCTTCCTCCAGCCCGGTTTGAAAACCGGCGGCGTAACCTTGCTGCTGGCCTTCGGTATAACCCTGCTGTTGCGCTTGCTGGCGCAGCAGTTCCAGCCGTTGCTGCTCATCGGCAGCGTTCCCCTGTGGGGCGAGTTGAATCTCTGGCGGCGGTTCTGCGACAGTTAACGGCGTGGGCGCGGCCAGATCCTTGGGCGACCAGCGCTGCCAGGGCAGGGTATTGAGGCGTTCAGACATAGGTGTCCTCGCCGCCGCCGACAATCATTTCGCCGGTTTCCGCCAGGCGACGCACCACGAGCAGGATGGCTTTCTGTTCGTTCTCCACCTGCGACATGCGCACCGGGCCACGGTTGGCCAAGTCGTCGCGCAGGATCTCGGCGGCGCGTTGTGACATGTTCTTGAGGAATTTTTCGCGCAGCGGCTGTTCGGCACCTTTCAGGGCGATCAGCAGCGATTCGCCTTCCACTTCCTGCAACAGGCGCTGGATGCTGCGATCGTCCACGTCCACCAGATTTTCGAACAGGAACATCTCGTCGATAATTTTCTGCGCCAGTTCACCGTCGTATTCGCGCATGGCCCCCATCACCGCCTCTTCCTGATGGGTTTTCATCAGGTTGATAATCTCGGCGGCGGTGCGTACCCCACCCATTTTGCTGCGCTTGAGGTTTTGCCCATCCAGCAGGTTGTTCAGCACTTCGGTCAACTCCGCCAGCGCCGCCGGTTGTACCCCGCCGAAGGTGGCGATACGCAGCATCACGTCGTTGCGCTGGCGCTCGTCGAACTGCGCCAGAATGTCTGCCGCCTGAGCGCGCTTCAGGTGCACCAGAATGGTGGCGATAATCTGCGGATGTTCATCGCGGATCAGATCGGCGGCACTCTGCGGCTCCATAAAGTTGAGCGTTTCCATGCCGGAGGTGGTTTCACGCGATTCGAGGATGTCTTCCAGCAGGCTGGCGGCACGTTCTTCCCCCAGAGCCTTAATCAGCACTGAACGCAGGTAGTCGTTGGCGTTGACGCTGAGTGCCGCAAACTGGTCGGCGTCATCTTCAAACTCGGTGAGGAGTTCCCCCAACTGTTTGTGCGACACCTGGCGCATGCTGGCCATGGTGCCGCTCAGTTGCTGCACTTCACGCGAGGAGAGATGTTTGAATACCTCGGCCGCGCGATCTTCACCTAACGTCATCAGCAGGATGGCGCTCTTTTCAGTCCCTGACAGGCTCATAGCTCGTTACTCATCCATTGGCGGATCACCAGAGCGATCACGCGCGGATCTTTGTCGGCCAGATCGCGGATCCGCTGGCCCTGGACTTCGGCATTGACGCGCTGCTGGGATTTTTTACGCAGTGCTAACTCTTCGTGGTTGGGCTTGTTGATATCGGCTGTGGGCAAATTGGCGGCGGCAAGGGCTACCGGGCGGCCTTGCAACTGCGGGCGTACCAGCTTGCGCCACAGCAGCCAGGCCACCAGCAACACCAGCAGATAGCGGCCCGCCTTAAATACCTGCTCAATAAATGCCTGCGACTGCCAGAACGGCAATTCGCTGCGAGCGGGTTCCACATCATTGAACGGCGTATTCACCACGTTCAGGGTATCGCCACGGCTGCTGGAATAGCCCATTGCTTCACGCACCAGCGATTCCACCTGGGCCAACTGCTCTTTGCTCATGAGCACCGGTTTACCGTCTTGATCGGTACCCAGCGTATTGATCACTACGGCGACCGACAGACGCTCTACCGCCCCGGCCTTTTGCTGGGTATGGCGGATGGTGCGATCCAGCTCATAGTTGGTGGTTTCGTCACGGCGGGTATTCTGCGGCTGGTTGCTGTTGGCATTTGCCGTGGAGGTATTGGCGTTGGCTGGCGTCTTCGCTGCTTTCGCGGGTTTGGGCTTTTCGATCGGTGCGCTAGCGGGGATGCTGGGTTGATTGGATAGGGCACCCGGCACGCCGCCGATCGCTTGTCCACCAAGCTGTTCGCTCTGGCTGAGCTGTTTTGACCGTATCGCAGACTTATCCGGGTTCTGGTTGGGCTGATACTGTTCGTCGGTTTGCTCGCGGGTGGCAAAATCAATCTGCGCGGTGACCTGGGCGCGCACGTTGGCACGGCCGACAATGGGCGCAATGATGGCTTCGATGCGGCGTTGGTAGCGGTTTTCCACGTCGTTGGCATACTTCAGCTGTGCCGTATTGAGATCGCGCCCGCTGCCGTCGGACTGGGTCAGCAGGCGGCCAGCCTGATCGACGACGGTCACGTTGGCAGGGGGCAAGCCCGCGACGCTGCTGGCTACCATATGGACGATGGCGTTGATTTGGCCATCGTCCAGCGCTCGGCCAGATTGCAGGGTTAGGGTGACCGAGGCTGAAGGCGGTTTTTGTTCACGAACAAACAGCGAAGGCTTTGGCAGCGCCAGATGCACGCGGGCATTTTGTACCGGCCCCAGTGATTCTATGGTACGCGACAGTTCGCCCTCCAGCGCACGCTGATAGTTGATCTGCTCGCTGAACTGGCTGATGCCAAACTTTTCCTGATCGAGCAGTTCGAACCCGACGGCACCGCCTTTGGGCAACCCTTGCTGCGCCAGCCGTAACCGGGTTTCGTGCACCTTTTCTGCCGGGATCATCAGCGCAGAGCCGTTCTCGGTAAAGCGATATGGAATATTCATCTGCGACAGTTGCGTGACGATGGCTCCGCCGTCGCGGTCGCTAAGATTGCTGTACAGCACCCGATAATCCGCACTTTTCACCCATAACAGCAGCGCGACCACGGTGGCGATTGCCGCTGAAGCGGCGATCAGCAGTGGAATTTTCGAGCTGGCACGCAGGCGGTGCCACATGGCTGGAAAACCATGACTCTGGGCTGCGCTGGTGTTGCTTGAGGCACTCATGCTGACAGCTTCTCAGTATGATGGTTAGCGTTGTGTGGTGACAAAGCAGGCTCCCTGAGACAGATAGCTTTACGGGCTGACAAAAGGGCTTTTCCCTTCTTTGGGCACGCCATTATTTGCCCTCAAGGCCAATATTGATGGCGCGATAAGCCGGGTTTTTTGCTGCCAATTAAGCGCTTTAAGTGGAATAAGCAGTGCTAGGCTGTACAACAGCGGAAAATGCGCGGCGCATTGAGGTCTCTATGACAATTCAGAGTGTTGAAGGGGTTGTGCAGCAGTTGCAGGCTACGGCGATACAGGCTGGCGGCGTGGCACCGGGTAACTCGGTGCAGGGCACCCGCTTTGCCAGTGAACTGAAGGCTGCGATTAGCAAAATTAGTGACACCCAGCAGAGCGCACGCCAACAGGCGCAGGGTTTCGCATTGGGTGTGCCGGGCATCAGCCTGAATGATGTGATGGTTGATTTGCAGAAGTCTTCGGTTTCGCTGCAACTGGGGGTACAAGTGCGTAATAAGCTGGTAGCGGCTTATCAGGATATTATGAATATGCCGGTGTAGTCGAAAAACGCTCGGTGGCGTTGAGTCTGTGCAACATGTCTGAAATTGATTGACAGATGAACAGTAATCAAATGCATTCCCTGGCGTTTAGGTTGCTAATTGGTTGAAAAACAACACGTTATGCAACATAAAGATAGCTGATAAAACATACTTTTTATGGTCTGAACCATTATCGGTTTCAATAAGCGCAGAGAGCAATATTTTAGAAATTATATTCAGGTATCAAGTTGTATTTCTTAATATATTAAAGAAAGTCTGTTTCTTGAGCGCCGCCGATGTTTTCTGCGCGAAGTACCAATTTTTTTTGCGTCAATGATATTAGAGTGTTTTCTAAAGGAAAATATACACAGTGCCATCAGTGACGCCACCAAAAACTCCATCTCACTACCCTCCATGATAATTGATTAGTGGGGCTAATACTTAAGCTAATCGAACGAACTGTCAATGTAATTATCTGAAAATAGGTTTTTTCCTGTTTTTTTTAGGATTTGACCTGTTTTTTTATTCGGTTTATATAAGGTTTTTTTTCTTATTTATTCGAAAGAAACATACATAATTTAATTAATTGCTGAGTGAAAATATTTATAGCAGATATGTATTGAACGAAGTGGCATCAGGTCGCCAAGCTTTCTAGCAATGAGATACTTGGGTTTTTGCATTTGCCGTGATTGTAGGTGCTGTTGTATTGAACCCAACAGGCAGTGTGAACGCCTGCGGAGAAGGGGAGGCAATCCAGAAAGTAGCATCCAAAAGGCACCTTTTTTCACAGATTACTCCTTTGGAAATTTATTGTTGGTGGGAATGAGGAAATATAGAGTGGGATTAGGAGGTTCATACGGTAAATAAACTGAAAACTCAACTTAATTTTAAGCATCCAGATAACGTTTATGTTTTAACTAAAAATATACGAATAAATATGATGGCAATCAGAGAGTCGGCGGTTGTTTTTTACTGGAACAGAACGGTTTTTAAGTGATCTGTGTCTGTTTTTTTAATATCTTGGTGGTTATAATGAGTGAGTGAAAAATGATTGAAAGTGGTTTTTACTAATACAAATCATTGCGAATTTAAGAAACTTTTTTGGTTAAATATTTCTGATGTAGGGAAAACGATGAGTACAAAAAGTGAGATGAGATGGCGTTTTTTCAGTTTTATTATGCTGATTGCGCTAATCCTATTGACGATTGTGCTGGTTAAGTCCAGTTGACATACAGGGCCACTGCTGGTGGCCACCCTGCCTGATTTTCGGGTTCAGCCTTGTACTATTCTTCGCGGTTCAATCGTGGCAATGGGGGGCAACGTTGTTGCGGGTGACATTATCCACTGATGTCTATGTATTACCGTAGGGCTCCGTCAAGCGAACAGAAAATACCCAATTTGGCAGGAGGATTATCCATACAAGAAAGAATCATGCCTGGAATATTACCTGCCATTTGCGTTATTCAAATACTGTACGTTGGTGTTATTATACAGCAGGCTAATAATAGCGATTGGTGCTATTTCACGCTTAAACGAGAGTATATTGCGTAGGAATTATCTTGACTGTGGTTCCCCTAATAGCAGAGCCTGATCATGGAACTGCCCGTAGGTGTTGTTGATGACGTTCTGCTGTGTAGACTGCCCAATCAATACTTTCAATTCATCCATACGCAGTTGTAATAATCGCTTCAATTCGTTCTCGTTGTCCAAAATTTGCTGCAACTTGCGGTGCAAGCTTTCCTGTAATGCTATGGATGATCCGCAGGCATCGGCAAAATCGGCGGTTTTTTCCACGGCTTTAACGTAGGCCATTTCCAGTTCAACCAGATCTTCCCATTGGCTGGACTGTGCCAGGGCAATCATTTGGCTGCTCAGGGTGTAAATCTGTTGATAGGCCGACAACAGTTGTTGTTGCATTATACGACCTCCTGTGAAGGTTGATAGTTCGGGCCAATCTGGCGCCAGGCGTCGGCGATGTTTTCCAGCAGCTTGGTGACTTCTTCAATCGCTGCAACATCGTTATGCAGATTGGCCTGCATCAGACGGCGTTTCATATAGTCATATAACGCGGCAAGGTGGGCGGCAATTTCCCCGCCATGCTCATGATTAAGCCCACTCTTCAGGCCATTATCGATAATAGTGATCGCTTTCGAAATGGCTTGGCCTTTGCCTGCGATATTCCCCTGATCCATCAGGATGCGGGCACGCAGCAGGGCGCTGAGTGCCGCGTCGAATAACATCACGATCAACTGGTGCGGGCTGGCACTCATTACGCCGCTTTCGAGGCCGATCTGGGCGTAAGCCTGAGTTCCGCTACGGTTATGCATGCTATGTTTACCTAGTTAAAAGCTCTTACTTAGTTGAGAACTGTTGGGTTAAATAACTACTGGTACCGTTCAGTTTTGACATCATGGCATCCAGTTGGACAAATTGCTGTTTGTAACGCTCAAGGGTGCTTTGAATACTGTCGCTGACGCGGGTGATCTGATCGCTCAGATCTTTGAGATCGCTGTTGATACTCTTGGTGGATTCCTCAATCACGCCATCGGTTTTAATATAGGTCTGTATTTCATGGTGGATCTCGGTGGCCATGCCGCTGTCTTTACCGTTACCGGCAAAAAAATTCGCTACCTGTTGTGGTTTTTCTTCAAGCGTCTTTTTCAACTTGTCGCTGTCGAGCTCCAGCTTGCCGGTCTTGCTATTGGTGGTAATGCCGAGATTGCCCAAGCCTTTCAGTTCAGGGTTATCCTGTGCGGCGCTGAGGGCACTTTTAATTGATGACTGAATACCACGCAGCGTGTAGTCACCGAGCAAGGCACCGTTTTTGCTACTCTGGTTTTCACCACTTTTGACCGGGGTGTATTTAGTCAGGGAATTGAAGGTATCTTGCAGTGCGTTATAGCTATCAACCCAACTCTTGATCTTATCTGCGGAACCGCTCTTATCGGCGCTGATGATCAGGTTTTGCGGCTCGCCGGGTTTGGTGGTGAACTTCAGTTCGAGTGTCACTCCTTGTAATGCATCGGCAATGGAGTTGGTGCTGCGGGTAATTTCGGTGCCATTGACGTTGATTTTCGCATCCTGCCCCTTGGTCGATTCAAACATCGGGTTAGCGCTACCCTTAGCCTGATCGTAATTAAGCACTTCACCCAATTTATCGTCGTTATTAACCTGAAGAGCAATCTGGCTGTTTGCTCCAGGGGTAGACGAGCTTATCGCCAACTTATATTGGTTATCCCCTACGCGCATGATGGTGGCTTTAACACCGGCGTTAGCTGCGTTAATCGCATCGCGCATTTCTACCAGCGAGGTTTGGCCGTCGCTGAGCGAGAGGGTCACGCTTTTAGGGGGGTAGCCTGCGGTGATGGAAAGGGAGCGATCGGCGGCACCGTCAGTGCCCAATGCGGCAGTTTGATCTTTGATATCGGCTGTGGAAGTCAGGGTTTGTGGCTGAGCCAGTTGCAGCACATCAACGCGGTAGTTGCCCGGCACCGATTTGGCGTTGGTGGTGACACTGAACTGATCGTGGGTGCTGGCGGTGGTGTTGTCAAAGAAGTCAGGTTTGGCTAGGTCTTTACTCAAGTTATCGAACTTTTCTAACGCGCTTCTCAGCGTACCGTATGCGGTCAGCTTGGCGTTATGGCTGCTCTGCTGAGTGGTATAGGGCGTTAGGCGCTGTTGTTCTGCTCGGCTCAGTTTATCCAGCAAACCGTTAAGATCCAGCCCCGAACCGATGCCTAATGAACTGATCGATGCCATTCGTGATTCTCCCAAGGTCAATGAATTATGCACTTTCAGCGTTATCGGCCCAGTAGCAGAAAAGTTTACGGCAAAATCAGAAAATCGATGGCGCAGTAGAAGAGGGAAAAGCGGCGTTATTTGCGCCATTGCCGAAAAATAAAAAAATTTAAAGGTTGCAGAAGGAGCGCCGATACCTGAAGGGACGGTGATTGACGCCGTGGCGAAATAAACCCAGACCTTTTAATTGTGAATGCGAATATGCCCTAAATAATTCGAGTTGCTTGTAGGCGACAGAGCGCAGCCAACACCCAAGCAACTTGAAGTATGACGGAAATATCGCAGCTGATTCGTAAGGAAAGCAAACTATGGCACAAGTCATTAATACCAACAGCCTGTCGCTGATGGCGCAGAATAACCTGAATAAATCTCAATCTGCCCTGGGTACGGCGATTGAGCGTCTCTCTTCTGGTTTGCGTATCAACAGCGCGAAGGATGATGCGGCAGGTCAGGCGATTTCAAACCGCTTCACCGCGAATATCAAGGGGCTGACTCAGGCTTCCCGTAATGCTAACGACGGTATCTCTCTGGCGCAGACCACCGAAGGCGCGCTGAACGAGGTGAACAACAACCTGCAGAACATCCGTCGTTTGACCGTGCAGGCGCAGAACGGCTCCAACTCTTCCAGTGACTTGCAGTCGATCCAGGATGAAATTTCACAGCGCCTGAACGAGATCAACCGCATCTCCGCACAGACCGACTTTAACGGCGTGAAAGTACTGAGCAGCGATCAGAAACTGACCATTCAGGTGGGCGCTAACGATGGTGAAACCATTGATATCAGTCTGGAAAATATCAATGCCAAAACGCTAGGCTTGGATAAGTTCAGCGTTGCTGATGGCATTGATACCAGCAAGGTTGGCGCTACCGCACTGACTGCTGTTGATAAGATGGGCGCTCCGTCTATCCAGGCTGATGGCAACGCTGCGGCAAAAACCAGTGATGGTAAATTGTACGCTGTGGGAAGCGACTACTTCGTAAAATCTTCCGATGGCGGCATCTATGATGCTACTGTTGGTTCAGATGGAAAAGTGGCTTGGAGCTCTACTACCGCCACTTCTAAAACGACCACCGATATGGCTGAAGTGGCTCAGGTTAAAGTGGGTAACACCACCGTCAGCGGCCTGAGTGGGACTGATGCACTGCATAGCTATATCGATGCGACGGGCAAAGCAGGATATATGGTCAAAGGTAAAGATGCTGATGGTAACGACACTTACTTCAGCGCGACTGTTGATGCATCGGGCGCAGTGACCAAAGGTGCTCAGCAGTCTGCCCAGTCCAAAACGGCCGATCCGCTGGCGACGCTGGATAAAGCGCTTTCTCAGGTGGATTCCCTGCGTTCTTCTCTGGGGGCGGTACAGAACCGTTTCGATTCGGTGATCAATAACCTGAACAGTACCGTGAATAACCTGTCGTCTTCCCAATCCCGCATTCAGGATGCTGACTACGCGACCGAAGTGTCTAACATGAGCCGCGCCAACATCCTGCAACAGGCGGGGACGTCAGTGTTAGCACAGGCCAACCAGTCAACTCAGAACGTATTGAGCCTGCTGCGTTAATCGCTCCTCCCTATCTTATCACCCCCGCGTTTTTAGCGGGGTTTTTTGTGCCCGTTCGCCAGCGCTAGACTACATGACACAAATAAAGCCGGTTTTATACGGTTGTTCTGCCGATTGCTATTTTGCCCCTGTGGATAATGGATATGACCCTCTGATTTGCAGGTTTAGACATCGTGAGCGATCTGTATACCGCCGAAGGCGTCATGGACAAAAATTTTCTCTGGCAGCGCTACGTTCCGCTGGTACGCCACGAGGCGCTACGCCTACAGGTCAGGCTGCCTGCCAGCGTGGAGCTCGACGATCTGCTGCAAGCCGGGGGAATAGGGCTGCTGAACGCCGTTGAACGCTACGACGCCCTGCAAGGAACGGCTTTCACCACCTACGCGGTGCAACGCATCCGCGGAGCGATGCTTGACGAACTGCGCAGCCGCGACTGGGTACCACGCAGCGTGCGGCGCAATGCCCGTGAAGTATCGAAAGTGATGCAGCAACTGGAACAGCGGCATGGCCGCCCGGCCAGTGAGAGGGAATTAGCCCAGGCGCTGGAGATTCCCCTGGATGAGTATCGTCAGATCCTGTTGGATACCAACAACAGCCAGCTCTTTTCTTACGATGAATGGCGGGAAGAACATGGCGATAGCCTGGAAGCCGTGCTGGCAGGGCATGAAGAGGGCAATCCGCTGCATCAATTGCTGGAGGGCAATCTGCGCCAGCGGGTAGTGGACGCCATTGAGGCACTACCGGAACGCGAAAAAATGGTGCTGACGCTGTATTACCAGGAGGAGTTGAACCTGAAGGAGATTGGTGCAGTGCTCAATGTGGGCGAATCGCGAGTCAGCCAGTTGCACAGCCAGGCGATCAAACGCCTGCGCGCGCGCCTAGCCAATGATGTTTGACGTTGATACAGCCTGCGTTTTTTCAACCTGATGTCTGAAACGGATTGCAAACTATGCCGGGAATAACATCGAAAAAGCGGCCGCTCAGCCGCTACCTGAAAGATTATAAACACAGCCAGACCCACTGTTCTCAGTGTGCTAAGGCGCTTGAGCGCATAGCGCTGGTGTTCCGCGGCAAGATTATCAGTAAAGAAACCATCGCCCGGATGGATCAGCAGATTGACGAGCAGGTCTGGTGCAATCTGCAACGCGAACTGACCGCGCTGTGCCGTTTCTGTAGCGAAATCGCGTATAACAGCGATCCCAGCTACTTCGATATTGTGGCGTTTAAACAGTATCTGTTTGAACAGACCGAGATGAGCCACAGCACTATCCGCGAATACGTTGTGCGCCTGCGTCGGCTGGATGAAATGCTGGCGGCGCACAACTATCCTACCGAGCGGTTTGCCAAGGGGATCAGCTACCAGCGTATTGTTGACGACCTGCCATCGGTAGCGCACGACAACTACCGCATCGCGCTGCGCAAATACGATCAGTATCTGGCCTGGCAGAAGAGCTACTGACACCTGAACTCGCAAAGCCTATCAGATGGGCTCTGCGAGTGCCTGTTGGCGAACGGGGGTTATAGCGCGTTATTTTGTTGCCGATCAGATCATTACCTCATTATCTCCCTCCACGAATAAAGAGTGATTATTCAGAGCACATCTGATAAATCTATGCCTTGGAGAATGCCGGTCCGTTAAGGCTAACCCGTTCCCTCTCCCTGTGGGAGAAGAAGGGCACACCTTTACACCTGCTGCATAATTATGCCGTTTTTCGTTTAACTGACCGGCATTAATGCTTTGGATGTCTTTATTTTCATTCCCTGGGGGGAAGTTGTGAATCTGCAACAGCAACTGGCGCAGTTCCCGCGCCTGGATTTGGTTGGCTCAGCCACACCGCTCGAAAAGTTATCTCGCCTTTCTGATTATCTCGGTCGCGAAATCTACATCAAACGTGACGATGTCACGCCGATGGCGATGGGCGGTAACAAGCTGAGAAAGTTGGAATTTTTGGCCGCTGACGCGTTGCGCCTGGGGGCCGATACCTTGGTCACCGCCGGTGCTATTCAGTCAAACCATGTGCGCCAGACGGCTGCGGTGGCGGCCAAACTGGGCCTGCACTGCGTGGCGCTGCTGGAAAATCCGATTGATACCAAAGCGGAAAACTACCTCAGCAACGGTAACCGCCTGCTGCTCGATCTGTTCAACGTGGATGTCGTGATGTGCGATGCCTTGCACGATCCGCAGACACAGTTGGCGGACTTGGCGACTCGCCTGGAAGCGCAGGGGTTCCGGCCCTATGTGGTACCGGTCGGGGGATCTAACGCGCTGGGGTCATTAGGCTATGTGCAATGTGCCCTGGAAATTGCTGCGCAATGCGGTGAGACAGCCTTCAGTTCGATCGTCGTGGCGTCTGGCAGCGCAGGCACTCATGCCGGTTTGGCCGTTGGCCTGCAACAGTTGTTGCCGGAAAGCGAACTGATTGGCGTAACCGTTTCGCGCAAAGTGATCGATCAATTGCCGAAGGTTGAGCAAATCCAGCAAGCGCTAGCGTGTTCATTGGGCATTGAGGCATTGGCTCCGATCACCCTGTGGGACGACTATTTTGCGCCGCAATACGGCATGCCGAATGATGAAGGTATGGCGGCGGTGCAACTACTGGCGCAGCAGGAAGGGGTGCTGCTCGATCCGGTTTATACCGGTAAAGCCATGGCTGGCCTGATTGACGGTATCGCCCAGAAACGTTTCCGCGACGAAGGCCCGATCCTGTTTATTCATACCGGTGGAGCACCCGCGCTGTTTGCTTATCACCCACAGGTGTGAGATGAGGTATACCTCATAGGAGATATATCCGTTTTACGCAGAATGTTGATATATTCCACTTTGAACTATATTTATTAATTTATATTCCTTTATGCAGTCAAGATGACTGTTAAAGTCCTGATATCAAAAAAGATAAACAACTGATGGGGTGTCTATGGTCTTTTCTAAAATCCGTCGTCAATGCCTGCTGGGCGTGATGGCTGTTGCGCTGGTCACCGGGTTGAACGTGAAAACCTACGCGGCTGATAATCTGCTCGATCAGGTCAAACAGCGCGGTACGCTGATTGTTGGGCTGGAAGGCACCTATCCACCGTTCAGCTTCCAGGGTGAAGACGGCAAACTCACCGGTTTTGAAGTGGACTTCGCCAACGCGCTGGCAGAGCGCCTGGGTGTGAAGGCCAAGCTGAATCCAACCAAATGGGATGGCATGCTGGCGTCGCTGGAATCCAAGCGTATCGACGTGGTGATTAACCAGGTGACGATCTCCGACGATCGCAAGAAAAAATACGACTTCTCAACGCCTTATACCGTATCCGGTATTCAGGCGCTGGTGAAAAAAGGTAACGAAGGCAAAATCACCAAGGCTGAGGATCTGAAAGGTAAGAAAGTCGGGGTTGGCCTGGGCACTAACTACGAGCAATGGCTGCGTGAAAATGTGCAGGGCGTTGATGTGCGCACTTACGATGATGACCCAACCAAATACCAGGATCTGCGCGTTGGCCGTATCGATGCCATTCTGGTCGATCGCCTGGCGGCGCTGGATCTGGTGAAGAAAACCAGCGATACGCTGGCCGTTGCCGGTGAGGCATTCTCCCGTCAGGAAGCGGGTGTTGCGGTGCGTAAAAACAACCCGGAACTGCTGGCTGCGATCAATCAGGCGATCGCCGAAATGCAGAAAGACGGGACGTTGGCGAAGATCTCTGAAAAATGGTTTGGCGCGGACGTAACTAAATAATGCATGAGAGTATTCAACTGGCGCTGGATTCAGCGCCATTTTTATTAAAGGGTGCCCTGTTGACTCTCCAGCTCAGCTTGGGGGGCATGGCACTGGGGTTAATGCTTGGTTTTCTGTTGGCGCTGATGCGCCTTTCGCCATTGTGGCCGGTGTCCTGGTTATCTCGCATTTATGTCTCGCTGTTCCGTGGTACTCCGCTGATCGCCCAACTGTTTATGATCTATTACGGTCTGCCGCAGTTTGGCATTGAGCTGGATCCGTTCCCAGCGGCGCTGATTGGCCTTTCGCTCAATACCGCGGCTTATACTTCGGAAACCCTGCGTGCGGCGATCTCCTCGATCGACAAAGGGCAGTGGGAAGCGGCTGCCAGTATCGGCATGACGCCATGGCAGACGATGCGCCGGGTGATCCTGCCGCAGGCCGCCCGTACCGCGTTGCCACCGTTGGGTAACAGCTTTATCGGGCTGGTTAAGGATACTTCGCTGGCGGCGACCATCCAGGTGCCGGAGCTGTTCCGGCAGGCGCAGTTGATCACCTCACGCACGCTTGAGGTGTTTGCTATGTATCTGGCGGCATCGCTGATCTACTGGGTGATGGCAACCTTGCTTTCTGCGCTGCAAAATCGCCTGGAAGCGCACGTTAACCGTCAGGATCAGGAGTAACCGATGAGTGCCATTGAAGTAAAGCAACTGGTCAAGCAGTTCAAAGGGAACACGGTGCTGCACGGTATCGATCTTGAGGTGAATTCCGGCGAAGTGGTGGCGATTATCGGGCCGAGCGGCTCTGGAAAAACCACCTTGCTGCGCAGTATCAACCTGCTGGAAGTGCCTGAATCGGGCACTATCCGCGTGGGGGATATCGAGATTGACGGTTCGCGCCCGCTGAGTAAGCAGAAACATCAGGTACGTGCCCTGCGTCAGCAGGTGGGTTTTGTCTTCCAGAGCTTCAACCTGTTTCCGCACCGTTCGGTGCTGGAAAACATCATTGAAGGGCCGGTGATAGTTAAAGGGGAGACGAAAGCTGTTGCAGAAGAGCGTGCCCGCGCATTGTTGGCCAAGGTCGGGCTGAGCGGCAAAGAGCAGGCTTACCCGAAACGTCTTTCCGGTGGCCAGCAGCAGCGCGTGGCGATTGCCCGCGCGTTGGCGATGCAACCGGCGGTGATTCTGTTTGATGAACCGACCTCGGCGCTTGATCCAGAGCTGGTGGGCGAGGTGCTCAACACCATCCGTGCGCTGGCCGAAGAGAAGCGCACCATGGTGATTGTGACGCACGAAATGAGCTTTGCCCGCGACGTTGCCGATCGCGCCATCTTTATGGATCATGGCCGCATCGTTGAGCAGGGGCCAGCGAAAGAGCTGTTCGCCAACCCGCAGCATCAGCGTACTAAACAGTTTCTGGATAAGTTTCTTAATCAGTAGCCAGTAGTTTTAAGCTGGCAGGAAATGAAGCGCCCCCTTCCTGATGGTTGGGGGCGTTTTACTGTTAATTAAAAGCGTAAGAAAGCTCACAGACCACGTCTTTTGCACTGCTGATCTTTTCAATGCCTCCCGCTGATGCGGAAACGGTGATCACGCCGTGCTGGTGATCGCCGTCCAGCATGCCTTTCTTGATGATGCCAACCTCACTGTCTCCTCGCCCAGCGCGGATGCTCTCGGTGGCGATAACGCGCACGTCTCCTGCCGGAGTATTAATCTCGATCAGATCCTCAGACAAAACGTTAACGATCGCCTCTTTGGTGTTGAGGCTTGCCGGTGATTCAAAGGTAGTGATAAAACGCGTGCCCACATAGACCCCCACAGCGCCCATGGCCGTGGCGGCTTTTGCCGTTTTCTGGTTATAGATGCCACCTGCGGCAATTACCGGGATCTTAACCACATCGGTGACCTGAGGCAGCAGGGCCAGAGTACTGATGCGGTGTTCGCTCAGGTGGCCCCCGGCCTCATGCCCGGTGATGATAATCGCGTCCACCCCCATCTTTTCTGCCAGTATCGAGTTCTCAACCGTTGGTGAAATTTCGCGGTGAATCACGATAACACCGGCCTCTTTCAGCCTGCGAATGTACTTTTCGCCTTTGGTGATATCTTTGCCGCTGGTAATGACGATATTAATATTTTCTTGCAGGATCACTTCCAGCAAGGGTTCTGCATATTGAAAGCTGATCTCGACGCCCTCAATCGGCAGCAGGTAGTTAACGGCAAAGGGTTTATCCGTTAATGCTCGGGTTTTAATGATTTCCTGACGAAAATCCTCTGTAGTTTTAGCTATCCCGCCATCGGCCACTTTTCGCCCGGCATTCGGGCCTAATACGCCCAAACCCCCGGCATTGGAAACCGCAGCCGCAAGTTCAGCCGAGTTTAGCCACACCATAGAAGCTTGAATCACCGGTGTATCGATCCCTAATAGTGCTTGTAGTTTCATCATTCCATTCCTCACATAAAAATTAATCAGCGGTAAATCACAGCGCTGGCATGAAGCTTGTTATTGCCGGAGACAGAAATAATTCTGTAGTGGCTGGCGTTTTTCGCTTTGGCTTGTTGCGCAATGCCCTTTTCAACCTCGTTCAGCGTTGTCATTGCTGAAACCGTCACGCTACCCACGCGGTGCAGATTTTGCGGCGGTGTTTGTTGCGGTTGCGCCGCCAAAGCCGATGCTGAGAACAGGCAGGCGGCAATGGCCAGGTTTACGGTGGTTTTTTTCATGTGCAATATCCTTTTAACAGTTAAAACAGCAAGATGTGTTACTTTTTTATTTTCGTAACGTTTGTTATTTAAACCCTACGTGAAGAATCAGCCTTGTGCAATAATTTTTTGTAATGATCATTATTTTAATTTAGAATAGCGCTTGTTCTCAGGGTGAGGCTTTATCATGATCGTTCCATAAAGGGTTCAGGAGCCGTGGATATGAGTAAAAATCTAAAAGAGGTGAGCGTGCGCGGCAGGCCGAAAAAATTTGATCGCGATAGCGTACTGGAAAAGGCGATGAACCTGTTCTGGCGCTTTGGCTATGAGCCTACATCGATGTCTGAACTGATTGAAGGCACGGGAACCAAACCTTCTTCGCTGTACGCGGAGTTCGGCAGTAAAGAGGGGTTATTTTGCGCGGCGGTGGAAAAGTATCTGGCGACTTACGGCCAGGCCAGAGATGCGATCCTCGATCAGGACGAACTGCCATTGCCGCAGGTGATTGAGCAACTGCTGCGTGCGAGCGTGGAATGGTTCACTGACGCCGAGATGCCTCCCGGCTGTTTTATGGTGGCAGCAACCTTTGGTATGTCTGCTACGGATGACGCGTTATTCCACCAACTTAGCCAGCAGCGAAATTCCGCCGAAAAAAAGGTGATTGAATGCCTCGAATGCCGTGTTGGCAAAGGAGAACTTCCGGATAACACGAATTGTGCTTTATTAGGGAAGTATATCGTTAACGTTATTCAGGGCATGTCAGTGCAGGCGCGTAATGGCGCAACCCGGGACGAACTTTCCGGGCTGGTGGATATTTTTATGAGCCAGTGGAGTGCGATTGCTGCTGCCTAGAGCGGGGCGGGGCGGGGCGGGGAGTGAGCTGCGGTTGGAGAAAAGGCAGCCGGATGGCTGCCTGACTTTTCACTAGCGTTGATTGGCGTATTTAGGTGAACGCGGGCCATAAAGGATACCGCCATCTTGCCCGGCGGCAAGCAGACGCGTATTGGTAATGGCACCAATATCGTATCCTTTGTCGCTGATGGTATTAACGACCTGTGCAACAGCCGCAGTAATCAGCATCCCAACAAGACCGCCACCGGAATTGTTGTTGTTTTCGTTGCTGGAGGCGGTAGCGCTGCCTGCCCACAGCTGTTTGCCGGTGCGCAGATCGACCAGTTTGGCATTGACGGTGACACGGGTTTCACTGTCGATCACGATATAGCTGGTGCCGTATTGGGTCACATCCAGGTACAGCACAGCGTCAGCGCCGAAGATCTTATGCAGTTTCTGAGTGCTGACCGCACGGATATCGTTAGCATTGGTCAAACCATTCTGCTGGAAGGTTTCCTCCACGACGGCGACGGGCAGCACGTAGTAGCCCGCTTCTGCCAGCGGCAAGGTAGCGCTAGAAAGTACGCTGTGGCTGGCTTTGATATCAGGAGACTGACTGATCGGTGGCAGTACCAGAATCGATTTCGGCTTGCTGGCGTGGAAGGCAGCGTAGTCGTAGGGGGCTTTCTTGGCGCAACCCGCCAGCAGCAGTACGGCAACTGCCGCCAAAAGACCTAATGCACGTTTCATTTGAAACTCCCTTTATCTTTGCTCATCAGGAAATCCATAAACGGTGCTGATTCTGGAAACAGTGATTTTTCGGTACTGAATTCAGCCATTGCCAGTTCGGTTCTGCCGGTTTTAACGTACAGCATACCGAGATGAGCATGTAGACCCGGTGGTACGGCCTGACCTTTCGCGCGAGATTTTTCGAGGATCTCTTTTAACGAGGCGATCTGCTCTTCCGGGCTGGAAGCGTCCTGCTGATAATATTGGTATACCGTCTTCTGATAACCATCCCAGTTGTAAAGAGGTTTTTCGGGCGTAGCACAACCACCCAGCAGAGTGGCTGCCAGCAGCACTCCGCCAATTTTTTTATTAATCATCATGATTCTTTTTTATAATCCGTTAGTTGGTTGGGCGCCATGCACCACTTTCAATCCCTGCAACCAGGTTGTTAACCGCTTCGCGCACGGCCAAGTCCAGCACTTTACCGTTCAAGGTGGAGTCGTAGCTTGCCGTGCCACCAAAACCGATCACTTCACGGTTCGACAGGCTGTATTCCCCGGCACCTTGGCTGGAGTAAACCACTTCAGAGGTTTGCACGTTAACCACGTTCAGATTGACTTTGGCATAAGCAACCTGTGATTTACCGCGCCCCAGAATGCCCCACAGTTGCTGATCGCCCACTTCCTTGCGACCGAACTCGGTAACATCACCGGTGATCACATAGCTTGCGCCTTTCAGGGTCTGTTGCTGGCCCTTGATACCGGCTTCGGCTTTCAATTCATCCATATTGGCGCGATCCAGTACGTTGAAACGGCCAGTTTGTTGCAGATGGGTGATCAGGATGGTTTTGGACTGGTTGCCCAGGCGATCAACGCCATCGGAAAATACGCCGTTCATATAGCTGGAGCGGTTATCAAACTTGCCGACAGAGATTGGGCTGCGTACACCTTGATAACTGGTGTTATAGGTAGCGACCTTGGGTACTTCGAGCGAACGAGAAGACTCTGAAGCACAACCTGCCAATAGGCTGGTTAGGGTAATTGAACAAATAATGAGTGATTTTTTCATCGAAATGAAATCTCTCCATGATGACTAATTCGGGAAATACCCCTCATGCATAATTACAGGAGAGTTATTTAGCTAATGTATATTTAAGTGAGGTATCAGTATGCTTTTGTAAACGTGATAGTTTCACGGTGCATATCCTACCAGAAAGAAGTTTCTTAAAGGATATCGCCGTGCACGTTATATGAAATTTTTATCGCATAACGGGATGAGTTTTTTTGGAGATCCCCAGTCACTCGGTTTTCTGAGCTCCTGGGGATTTTTACTGACTGCGGAACTTAACCAATCGTCATCAGGCTGGCGTTGCCACCCGCGGCGGCGGTGTTGACGCTTAATGAACGTTCGATCAACAGGCGTTCCAGCAGAATATTGGTTTCGCCGTGGGCGAAGCCTTGCACCGAGACAATGGCACCGCTGCGCTGGGCAACTTGCTCGCACAGGGTGCGTAGCTGGTCGGCATCACCGTGGTAGATCGCGGCATCAAACTCCACCTTATCCTGTTGCCAGTCTTTGCTGAAGCTGATGCGTGCCTGTACGGTGGCGGGCAGGCGGCGGCACAGCGTGCGTTGCAACTCGGCTTCCGGCCACAGCACCTGACTGCCCACTGCCAGCACGGCAGCTAACTGGATCAGCGCATCGGCCTCGTTATCGGCCAAGCACAGCACGCGTTCACGCGGCAGCAGGGCGTAAGTGTTGCGCTCCCCGGTCGGGCCCGGCAGCGGGCGAACGGTGCCGCCTTGGCCGAGCTCGGCATACTGCTGTGCCAGCGCCACCAGTGCGGGCTGGTTTTCGGCAACGGCCCACTGTTCCAACGCCTGATGCGCGGCCAGCAGTGCCGGGCGCGCCGTGGCTTCCAACGGGCGTTCGCTGTCTTGACGGTTGAGCGTGCGTTGTACCGCATCCATTGGGCGACTGGCGAGCAGTCGATACAGATAGAGTGGGCCACCGGCTTTCGGGCCAGTGCCGGACAGGCCTTCGCCGCCAAACGGCTGTACGCCAACCACTGCGCCAACCATATTGCGGTTAACGTATAGGTTGCCGACTTTGGCGTTGCCGGTTACGCGGGCGATGGTTTCATCGATACGCGTATGAATGCCCAACGTCAGGCCATAACCGGCGGCGTTGATCTGCTCAACCAGCTTGTCCAGATTGGCGCGCTGATAACGCACCACGTGCAATACCGGGCCAAAGATCTCTTTTTGCAGTTCATCGAAGCTTTCCAGTTCGATCAGCGTTGGCTTAACAAAGGTGCCGCGCGCCCACTCTTTTTCATCCAGCACGTTGTCTTTGGCAGCCTGATAAACCTTGCGGCCTTTGGCTCGCATGGCTTGAATATGGCGTTCAATACCGGTTTTGGCTTCAATATCGATCACCGGGCCGATATCGGTAGCCAGGCGTTCCGGGTTGCCCATGCGGCACTCGGCCATGGCTCCGCGCAGCATTTGCAGCGTGTGCTCTGCCACATCTTCCTGAATGCACAGGATACGCAGGGCAGAGCAGCGTTGGCCCGCGCTGTCGAAGGCGGAGGCCACCACGTCGGTTACCACCTGTTCGGTCAGTGCCGAAGAGTCGACGATCATCGCGTTCAGGCCACCGGTTTCGGCGATCAGCGGCGTTGGGCGGCCCTGTGGATCCAGGCGGCCAGCGATACTGCGTTGCAGAATACCGGCCACGTCGGTGGAACCGGTGAACATCACGCCACGCACGCGGGCGTCGTTAACCAATAGTGAGCCTACGGTTTCACCCTGGCCTGGAAGCAACTGCAATACGCCCTGAGGAATACCGGCTTCCAGTAGGATCCGCACCGCCTGTGCGGCCACCAGCGGGGTTTGTTCGGCCGGTTTAGCCAGCACGCTGTTGCCTGCGGCGAGCGCGGCAGCAATCTGGCCGGTGAAGATCGCCAGCGGGAAGTTCCACGGGCTGATGCATACCACCGGGCCGAGCGGGCGATGGCTGTCGTTGGCGAAGTCATCTCGCACCTGACCCGCGTAGTAGTACAGGAAATCAACCGCTTCACGCACTTCGGCGATGGCGTTGTTGAACGTTTTGCCGGCTTCACGCACCAGAATGCCCAGCAGAGTTTGCATCTGGTTTTCCATCAGTTCGGCCGCGCGCTCCAGAATGGCGGCGCGTTCAGTGGGCGGGGTGGCAAACCAGATCGGCCCGGCGGCAGCGGCGGCATCGAGCGCACGGCTGACTTCACCTTCGGTGGCTTCGCGCACGTAACCGACGATATCGCCCGGTTCTGCAGGGTTGAGCACCGGTTGTTCCACTCCCTGATCCAGAGCGGCGTCAATCATCGGTTCGGCCCGCCATGGCTGCGCTGCGCTGGTAAGCAACGAACTGGACAGCGAAGCCAAACGTTGCTCGTTGGAGAGATCCAACCCGCTGGAGTTGACGCGTTTGTCGCCATACAGCTCACGCGGCAACGGAATGCGCGGGTGCGGCAGGCCGATCTGGCCTTCGCTGGCTGCCAGCGCTTCAACGGCGCTGACCGGATCGGCCACCAGTTCATCCAACGGCAAGGTAGCATCGGCGATACGGTTAACGAACGAAGTGTTGGCGCCGTTTTCCAGCAGGCGACGTACCAGATAGGCCAGCAGGGTTTCGTGAGTACCCACCGGAGCATAGATGCGGCAAGGGCGGTTCAGCTTGCCATCGGCCACTTTACCCACCACCTGTTCGTACAGCGGTTCACCCATGCCGTGTAGGCACTGGAATTCATACTGCCCCGGATAGTAGTTGTTACCGGCCAGATGGTAGATGGCGCTCAGGGTGTGGGCGTTGTGGGTGGCAAACTGCGGGTAAATCAGGTTCGGTACGGCCAGCAGTTTACGGGCGCAGGCCAGATAGGAAACGTCGGTATACACCTTGCGGGTGTAAACCGGATAACCTTCCAGACCGTCCATCTGGGCACGCTTGATTTCGCTGTCCCAGTAAGCGCCTTTCACCAGGCGGATCATCAGGCGGCGACGGCTGCGGCTGGCCATATCGATAACTGCATCAATGGCAAACGGACAGCGCTTCTGGTAAGCCTGGATCACGAAGCCAATGCCGTTCCAGCCGGCCAACTGCGGCTCAAAGCACAGTTTTTCCAGCAGATCGAGCGAGATCTCCAGACGATCGGCTTCTTCGGCGTCAATATTGATGCCGATATCATACTGGCGCGCTTGTAAGGTCAGCGACAGCAGGCGCGGATACAGCTCTTCCATCACGCGATCGTACTGCGCGCGGCTGTAGCGCGGGTGCAGTGCCGAAAGCTTGATCGAGATACCAGGGCCTTCATAGATGCCACGGCCGTTGGAGGCTTTGCCGATGGCGTGGATCGCCTGCTGATAGGAAACCAGATACGCCTGTGCATCGGCTTCGGTAAAAGCGGCTTCGCCCAGCATGTCGTAAGAATAGCGGAAACCTTTTTCTTCCAACTTACGGGCGTTGGCCAGCGCTTCGGCGATGGTTTCGCCGGTGACAAACTGCTCGCCCATCAGGCGCATCGCCATATCCACGCCTTTGCGGATCAAGGGCTCGCCACTCTTGCCGATAATCCGGTTCAGCGAGCTCGACAGGTTGGTTTCATTGTGGGTAGACACCAGCTTGCCGGTAAACAGCAGGCCCCAAGTCGTGGCGTTGACGAACAGCGACGGGCTGCGGCCAAGGTGCGAATGCCAGTTGCCGTTGCTGATTTTGTCGCGGATCAGCGCATCGCGCGTCGGTTTGTCTGGGATACGCAGCAGCGCTTCCGCCAGGCACATCAGTGCCACGCCTTCCTGCGAAGACAGCGAGAACTCCTGTAGCAACCCTTGCACCATCCCAGCGCGGCCCGTCGACGTTTTCTGGTTGCGCATCTTCTCGGCAATGCCATACGCCAGCTTGTGGGTGGCTTGAGCCAGATCGGCCGATAACCGCGCCTGTTCGAGCAGCATTGGCACCGCTTCGGTTTCCGGGCGGCGATAGGCGGCGGTAATGGCAGCACGGGCGACGGACTGCGGCAGGATCTGTTCGGCAAACTCCAGGAATGGCTGGTGGGACTCTTCGTAGGTTTGCTGCATAATGTCGTCCGCTTCGGCCAGCCCGGCAGCAGCGAGCGCTGGGAGCTCAGGAATATCGGAGCCGCTTTCGAGGCGTTCGAGATAATTAAAAATAGCTTGCTTGATTAACCAGTGCGGTGTGCGATCGATACGTTGTGCCGCGCTTTTAATCCGGTCGCGTGTGGCTTCATCAAGCTTCACGCCCATAGTGGTAGTGGCCATGCCAATCCAACTCCTGTGTGTAGAACCTATCCCAGCAGGCCTAAAACCGCGTGCAGAGAGGCCTGCTGGGATAGGTTCGTGGATAGGTTGTGTCATTAATGCGGATAATATCCAGCATGTTGCAACTTTGTGCAACCTTGTTAAAACAGGCCCGTGAGCGAAGTGTGATTTCAATCGGTTTTTTAACATGAAACTACGGCAGGTTTCTTGCGGGTATCGCTAGCGGTTTATCGGTCATTGCGCTATTTCCCTGTTTTAGACAGGGATAAAGGAGAGGTGCAACTCACTTCATGGCTAATGAGTGCAACCTGTGAGGTGGTTAAATGTGACGCAGGGTAAACTTTGTGTAACTTGTTTGTTAAATGTCTTGTTGGTTGTTGAGGTCGTCATCTAGGATAGCCAACGTTTATCACCGTAATACTTCAAGTTGCAGGTGCATCGCTGCTTTGCTACAACGCGAATTATTGAGGGTATAGGCAATACCGGGCAGAAACTCTATTCACCCGCCCAGCTTCCGGCACTTTGGTGGGTGAAATACATCGCATCGCAAACTGCGTGAATAAAAATACCCGATAGATTTCAAGCGGTGGCCGACAGCGCTGCCGCCTGAAAGACGAAGGGAATAATGAAAGTGGAGAGTGGAATGACAATGAGCACACCAATGCTGGTGACCTTCCTGGTGTACATCTTCGGGATGATCTTAATCGGCTTACTCGCCTACCGGGCGACTAAAAACTTTGATGATTATATTCTGGGTGGCCGCAGCCTGGGCAGCGTGGTCACTGCGCTTTCCGCAGGGGCATCCGACATGAGCGGCTGGCTGCTGATGGGCTTGCCGGGGGCGGTCTTCCTTTCGGGTATTTCGGAAAGCTGGATTGCCATCGGCCTGACGATTGGGGCTTACTTCAACTGGAAGTTGGTGGCCGGTCGGTTGCGTGTGCATACCGAAGCCAACAACAACGCTTTGACGCTGCCAGACTATTTCACCAGCCGTTTTGAAGACAACAGCAAGCTGCTGAGGATTATTTCCGCCATCGTCATTCTGGTATTTTTCACCATTTATTGTGCTTCCGGCATCGTTGCCGGTGCACGTCTGTTTGAAAGCACCTTCGGTATGAGCTATGCCACCGCGCTGTGGGCCGGTGCGGCCGCGACCATCCTTTATACCTTTATCGGTGGGTTCCTAGCGGTCAGTTGGACCGATACCGTGCAGGCCAGCCTGATGATTTTTGCGCTGATCCTCACGCCGGTGATCGTGATTTTCGCCGTTGGCGGGATCGACAGTTCGATGCTGGTGATTGCTGCGCAAAACCCGGCCAACGTCGATATGATGAAAGGGCTGAATTTTGTCGCAATCCTGTCGCTGATGGGTTGGGGGTTGGGGTATTTTGGTCAGCCGCACATTCTGGCGCGTTTCATGGCGGCAGATTCCCACCGTACTATCCGCAGCGCACGCCGTATCAGTATGACCTGGATGATCCTGTGTCTGGCTGGCACCATTGCGGTGGGCTTCTTCGGTATCGCCTATTTTGCCAATAACCCGGAACTGGCGGGGAATGTGTCACAAAACGGTGAACGGGTCTTTATCGAACTGGCGATGTTGCTGTTCAACCCTTGGATTGCAGGCATTCTGCTGTCAGCGATTCTGGCTGCGGTGATGAGTACCCTGAGCTGCCAGTTGTTGGTGTGCTCAAGTGCCATCACGGAAGATTTATACAAAGCCTTCTTGCGTAAAGGTGCCAGCCAGCGTGAACTGGTATGGGTTGGGCGTGCCATGGTGCTGGTGGTTGCCCTGGTGGCAATTGCTCTGGCAGCGGATCCGGAAAACCGCGTACTGGGCTTGGTCAGCTACGCTTGGGCAGGTTTCGGTGCCGCATTTGGCCCGGTGGTGTTGATCTCGGTAATGTGGTCACGCATGACCCGCAACGGCGCACTGGCTGGCATGCTGGTGGGGGCGATCACCGTGATCGTCTGGAAGCACTATGCCTGGCTGGATCTGTATGAAATCATCCCGGGCTTCCTGTTCGGCAGTATCTCTATCGTGCTGGTTAGCCTGATGGGCCGTAAGCCTTCGGCAACGATAACCGAACGTTTTGACCTGGCTGAAGCCGAATTTAAAACGGTGTAATGCCTGTTTAACCTCTCCCTGACCATCGGGGAGAGGTTTCAACCCTTTTGGTTTTATCCTCGCAACAACCTATAGCATTATTCAACCGCCGCTAAAGAGAGTATTCCAATACAAGTAGTGCCTTTTTAGTTGTTTGAATTTTAATCTACCAACACAAGTGCCATTAGCGAGAGTTAATGGTAACCATATGATTTAATGAAATAATTAAATTTATCTGGAATGGCGTAAACGGCGTGATATAGTGCTTTTGCATGATATGGAAGAATGAAAATTAAAAATTTTTACATTTTAGTAACACGACGAGTTTGAATGTCATTATACTGTAATCATCTGGCGGTAGTTTCACACGGTGCACAGCTCGAAGCTGTAAATATCACTGCGGGGATCGCTAATGGTAAAGTCCTTGGTTGGGCTACAAAAGACAAATAACATCTCCTCCCTGATTACTCGTTATAACGAGGGTGCCTCCTCCGCCTCTCAATTTCTGACTGAATCCTGGCTTTCCTTTCGCCCTAATCTGGCTGTCACACTCTCTTGTTATCGACAAACCGCGTTGTCCTGCGAAGAAACGGTGCATTGCCATGCTGCCGCGTATTCGCGTTATTCATCGGCTTATATTGGCTCTAAAGGAAGCCAAAACCTAATACGTGTGTGAAACATAATCGCGCGACATCTGATGCCGCTGCGGTAGGTGAAACAAACTGTAAGGTGCCAACTATGGGAAGACAAAAAGCAGTGATCAAAGCACGTCGCGAAGCCAAACGCGTTATTCGTCGTGACGCACGTAGCCATCGCCAGCGTGAAGAAGAAAGCGTGACCACGCTGGTACAAATGGGTGGTGTTGAGTCTATCGGCATGGCACGTGACAGCCGGGATACTTCTACCATCGAGGCGAGAACCGAAGCTCAAGGTCATTACTTATTAGCCATAGAAAACAAACAGTTGATCTTCGCCACTGGCGAAGCCGGCTGCGGCAAAACATTTATCAGCGCCGCCAAAGCGGCAGAGGCCCTGATACATAAAGAGGTGGATCGGATCATTGTGACGCGTCCGGTTTTGCAGGCGGATGAAGACCTCGGCTTTTTGCCTGGGGATATCGCTGAGAAATTCGCCCCTTATTTCCGGCCGGTGTATGACATTTTACTGCGCCGTTTAGGATCGTCGTTTATGCAATACTGCCTGCGCCCGGAAATCGGCAAGGTAGAGATCGCGCCTTTCGCCTATATGCGCGGGCGTACCTTTGAAAATGCGGTGGTGATCCTGGACGAAGCCCAGAACGTCACGGCAAGCCAGATGAAGATGTTCCTGACCCGTTTGGGCGAGAATGTGACGGTGATCGTCAATGGGGATATTACCCAGTGCGATTTGCCACGCGGTGTGAAATCCGGCCTTAGCGACGCGTTGGAGCGCTTCGAAGAGGACGAGATGGTGGGTATTATTCGCTTTGATAAACAAGACTGCGTCCGCTCGGCACTGTGCCAGCACACGCTTAATGCTTACGATTAGCCTAACCGCTGTTAATCAACGGGGTGCCAAGTTGGCACCCCGTTTTGTCTAGGCTCTAGCAACTTCAAGCATGCAGGGTAGAGACGTCAGGCAAAAATCGTCATCATATAAGCGGCGAACAGCGCCAGGTGCGCGGTGCCGTTTAGCACGTTGGTTCTGCCGGTAGAGAAGGAGATGTGGCACAGGATCAACACCGTCAGCATCACCACCATATGCGGTGCTTGCAGGCCGAAGATCAGCGTCTGGCCGGTCAGGGTGGCGATAATCGTGACCGCTGGCACGGTCAGGGAGATCGTCGCCAACACGGAGCCGAAAAACAGGTTCATGGCGCGCTGCACCTGGTTATTCAGCACTGCACGTAACGCCCCCAGCCCTTCTGGCGACAGAATCAGCAGCGCTACCAGGAAGCCGGTGAATTGCGTTGGGGCATTCAGCTTGGTCAGCAGGCCTTCCAGCGGATTGGCGTTGAACTTGGTTACGGCAATCACCGCCACCAGATGCACGATCAACCAAACCGCATGCCACAGGCTGCTGTGAGAAGAGGGTTTACCGTGATGAGGGTCGCCATCGTCACCGTCATCTTCGTGTTCATACACGAACAGGCTCTGGTGGGTTTTGGTCTGGATCAGCAGGAAGACGCCGTACATCGCCGCCGAAATCGCCGCCACCAGCAATGACTGGCCAACGCTGAAGTTACCGCCCGGTAGCGCACTTGGCAGCACCAGCACGATGATCGCCAACGGGAAAATCGCCATCAGATACTGTTTGATACCACCGAGGTTAACGTACTGGGTGGCGAATTTTCGCCCACCGAGCAGCAGAGCAACGCCAACCAGGCCTGCGGTGACAATCATGATGATCGAATACAGCGTGTCGCGCATCAGTGCAGGCGCGGCATCACCGGTCGCCATCAGCGCTGAAATCAGGCTCACTTCCAGAATGACCACCGACAGGCTGAGGATCAGCGAGCCGTAGGGTTCACCCAGCCGATGGGCCAGTACGTCGGCATGGCGCACCACGCTGAAAGCACTGCTGAGGATCCCCACCAGCGCCACAATATTAATAGCGACAATCAGCGGAAAACTGCCGGTACCGCCCCACAGGTTGAGCACAACCAGCGCAGCAATAGGAAACATGAGTGAATATTCGGTATGGCGGGACTTGGATCTGCCAGGATCGTTGTGCGACTTCATTTCGGTGATTCTCCTTCTCAAACTGCATGGCCCGTCATCGCAGAACACCCGGCCAAGTGGCCATTCTGCGTATCCAGAACGTTGTTACACCCCAAGAGTTTCATACCGCAGGCAGGTAGCGACTCAGCGGATCCCCCGAAGCTTGATAAACCAAGTAGCCGGAGCGTGCAAAGGCAACCAACCCCTGCTGCTTGAAAGGCGAAGGGGACAATAATAATAGGATACACCCTGCGTATGACACCGGGTAATGATGTGATGTTGTTTTAACATGGGAAAGCAATGGGTTGCTTTATGTGACAAGCGTAGCAAAAAAACCGCAGTTTATGCGGTTTTTTTTACGTACTTTTACGTAAGAAAGTGCTTTTTTTATGCTAAGTGACCATAAAATCAATTTAGCCATGCATTATCGTGGTAAATCAGACAGAAATTAACCATCAGGCATCAATGTTATCCATAATCTCATGCCTTTTATGATGATAACCCTCCTCATTTAGCCCCTCACGCCAGTAAGGTACGGCATAAAGCTGATTACGATCGCATTTGCACTCGCGGCGCAGGTAACGGCGCAGTTCTACCACCAGACGATCTTCACCCGCCAGCCAGAAATGCGTACCCGCTTGCGGTAGCGCTTGCGAGCAAAATTGGGTGATGAGTTCTGCGGTTTTTTCGGTGCTGCCAATAATCCAGCTTAGTTCAACACCGGTCGGTTTTTTCAGGTCAATCACGTCCGCCGGGGTATCGACGCGAATAAACGCTTGGCCTGCGCTGTGGGAGGGTAGATTTTCCAGCAGAGCGGCGATCGCGGGCAGTGACGACGGGTCACCTGCCAGGCAATAAAAATCTGCGGCGGGCAGCATGGGTTTCGGGCCACCAGGGTTGCTGATACCGATTTTATCGCCCGGTTTGGCCTGGCGAGCAAAATTCACCGCCGGGCCGCTGTGATCGTGCAGTGCGAATTCAATGTCGATCTCCGTCTGCTGTGGCCGCACGGCACGTATTGAATAGGTGCGGATTATCGGGCGCAAAGCGTCGGCAGCCCATACCGGCCCATTGTCGCTCAGCGTGGGGAGATCTGGCTGTGTTTGGCCTGCGAGTGGCAGAAAGACCTTAATATGGGCAGCGGCGGCATCTGCCGGGTAATGGCATAAGTCCGGAGCGCTGAAGGTGATACGGCGCAGGTGTGGCGTAATATCGCGCAGACGGGTTACTTCGATCAAATAGGGGGCGCGGATGCGTGGGGTATCGGCAGTCACAGTGTTCTCCTTTATCATTCTGCGCCGAGTATATCACGCCATATGATAATGAGAATCGTTTGATTTTGGTTTGCGTCCGCTTCCCGAGAGGGAGACTGTTTTTTGTACGGGTCACTTTGTTAAAAAAACGTCGGAGATATGAATGCAGGAGTAAAATATTACCGCTATTAATATTATCGCTGTTACATCCCAATACTTTCTCACACTTAATTCGCTTGGAAACTTGATTACGCTGCAAGAACCGAATAAGGTTATTTATATAACAGCGGTGTTATTGAATTAATAAATTTCCGCAAAACTAAATTTTAAAGATACAGTGGCGAAAAGGGATTAGGGCAATCCTATTCCCAGGAGGTTGTAGTCGGTGTTAACACGAGATTTTCTGCAAAAGGCAGATTGCAAAACTGCATTCGGCACGATTGAAGAGTCGCTATTGCTGACACCAGAACAGCGTTTGGCATCATTGGAGTGTACGCTGTCACGCCGGCCGGATAATAGCCCGGTGTGGATATTTGGCTACGGTTCACTGATGTGGAACCCGGTATTTGAATCCGACGAAGTCAGGCCTGCCACCTTGCAGGGCTGGCACCGCGCGTTCTGCCTGCGGTTGACCGCCGGGCGCGGCACGTTGCATCAGCCTGGGCGCATGCTGGCACTGAGCGAAGGCGGGCAGACCACCGGCCTGGCATTTCGGTTGCCGGAAGAGAAACTGCGTGAAGAGCTGGAGCTGTTGTGGAAACGCGAGATGATCACCGGTTGCTATCTGCCAACCTGGTGTGACCTGACGCTGGAAGATGGCAGAGTGGTGACCGCGTTGGCGTTTGTGATGAACCGCCAGCACCCATTGTTTGAGGAAGATACGCGCCATCAGGTGATTGCGCCGTTGATCGCCAGTGCCAGCGGCCCGTTGGGCACCAATGCGCAGTACCTGTTTGCGTTGGATAAGGAGTTAAAAAACTACGGCATGCAGGATGACTGCATCGGCGATCTGGTCAACACGGTGCGCCAATGGTTGCAGCAGCACAACAGATCTGGCTCGATCGGTGGTGAAGCCACCGCCTGAACAAGATCGCTCAGGGTTTATCTGCATGGCGCACTTTGTTGCGCCATGCTGGTTTTTATCTCACGGCTTATATATCTAATCCCTCTATTTAATAACTTTTCCCTGCATGACTTTTTTAATCACACTTAGATTAAATGATTTAACCAATTGATTTATAGTATTTTATTTATTTCTTTAAAGGAAAATGATTAATCAGCCACACGGCAAGAGGCATTTAGTATTAAAAGGCATAAGTAAAGGTTATTTCTTATTTGTCCCTCCTGAGCAGATTCCGTATCAATGTTGTTAACAATATGGGTCGCAAGAGGGCGTTGGATGAACTTTCAGCAATTAAAAATTATCCGTGAGTCGGCACGTTGCAACTACAACCTGACGGACGTTGCCAACACTTTATTTACCTCGCAATCTGGGGTTAGCCGCCATATTCGTGAGCTGGAAGAAGAGTTGGGGATCGAGATATTTATCCGTCGCGGGAAACGGTTATTAGGCATGACGGAGCCGGGTAAAGAACTGCTGGTAGTGGCCGAGCGTATCCTGAACGATGCGAATAATATTCGCCGCCTGGCCGATGTTTTCAGCAACAATGATTCCGGCCAGTTGCATATTGCCACTACCCATACTCAGGCGCGTTACAGCCTGCCGGGCGTGATCAAAGAGTTTCGTGCGCTGTATCCGCGCGTACGAGTGGTGCTCAATCAGGGCAACCCGGAAGAGATTGTGGCGATGCTGGCTTCCGGCGAGGCAGATATCGGTATCGCCAGCGAACGCTTGATCAATGATGAGTCGCTGGCGGCTTTTCCTTATTACCGCTGGCACCATGCCATTCTGGTGCAGGAGGGGCATGAACTGACGCGCCAGCCACGGGTGACGTTGGAAATGCTCAGTACGCTGCCGTTGATTACCTATCGCCAGGGGATCACCGGGCGTTCGCGGCTGGATGAGGCATTTAAGGCGGCAGGGCTGACGCCGGATATTGCTCTGAGCGCCCAGGATTCTGACGTGATCAAAACCTATGTTGAATTAGGGCTGGGAGTGGGCATCGTCGCCGATATCTCTTTTGAAAAAGAGCGCGATCGTGGTTTGGTTTGCCTTAATGCAGAACATCTATTTGCCGCGAATACCGTCTGGTTGGGGTTGAAGCGCAGTCAGTTACAACGCAATTATGCCTGGAAATTTATCCAGCTCTGTAATCCCACGCTTTCATTAACGGAAATTAAAGAGAAAGTGTTCTCAGCCCAACTGGAACCGGTGATTGATTATCAGATTTGATGTCGGAAGCCTTTATCATGGCGAATGTTGGCAGGTTTGCCTTCGCGTGGTGCAACAGATGCATGACTGTTGTGCAGTTGTATCGGGTTTAGTGGCGTTATGTCCGAGATTTCGACCTAAATAAACTGGCATACAAACTGCATTCAGTAACAGCCTGGGTTGTTCAACCGGGCAACTAACCATGATTCGCTTAAAGGCGTCCGTTCAGCATGCTTACCCCAATGGTCGAGTGTGCTGTTCGGACGCTTTTTTTATTTTACGCCGGTGTAATGCCCAACTTATCGACGACGGACGGCAGGCTATTGGTCAGCAAGGCATGGAGATCGCGATAGCAGAACCGCTGCACGTCAGTTAGGGCGGTATGCAGGTAAGAACCCACGCCGAGGGCAAACGGAACAGGTTTTTTTGATAAAACCACTAAGGTTTCATATTTCATGTTGATACGGCTGATTTATGTAATGATTTTACGTGTAAAATTCTACCAGCGGTAAGATAAAAGTAGGTTTTACCTGATTGACCGTTACGGTGTAGAGACTTGAAGGGTGCTTCCCAAGTTAAGGGAGTAATAGATGTTATCAGCAAACCAAGGTTGCTGGAAAAATAACCTGCATTACGATATTTAATCTCCATTACCTTATTGTCTAAAGAACATTATAAAATTGTAAAAATAGAAACCCATAATGCTAATGAATTATCACAATTTCAAATCCTAATTGTTCGTAGGTACTCACACTGGTGTTATTAAGCGCAATATGCTCCCCGTTATTAACGTTATATAAATTACGCAAGCTAAATCTGATGAGATAATTCCTATATATTAATGGCTAAGCACTTTATATGGCAATAGGCAATAAGATTAGGTGGAAAATTATTTTTAGTGATGAGGTTTAACTCTTGTTTCACAAGAAAATTTCAAATGTAAAAAGTAGCAGTAAATTTATTTATTGATACTTATCAATAAAATATGTTTTTTTATAGTTTGTGGTTTCGCCATTTAACATCCTATTTTCTTGTGTAATAATAAGAATTATCCTTTATTCATTTGAGGTGATTGTATAATTATAAAATAAAATCAACGTGTGTTAGGGAAAACAAACCATAAAATATGCATAACTCGCCGAGTTTAGTTTTAATACCTTGAACATTTTTTCATATTTCTATACAAAGTGTTTAGGACGAGTACATTAAGGAATTTTAAAGTGAATATTGAAAAAAGAATAAAAATCAGAAATCTCGACGTTCTGATACCTTCCAGAAAAAAATTTCGACTGCGTTGGAAGGAGTACCAGATACTTTCACTTCTTGTTTCCCGTTCACCTGAACTGGTCAGCCGTTCGGAAATTATAGAAAATATATGGAAAGGAACCTACTGTTCAGATTCTACGATAAATCAGACCATTAAATCCATCCGTCAAAAAATTGGGGATAATGGTCATACAATGATCAGAACCATTCCTCGTTTGGGGTATAAGGTGGAAAACAAAGAAATCTTCCAGTTTATTTCTGAGGAAGATGCGTACGTCCTTGATGATTTATTAAGCAGTGAAGATGATTCTGAAATTGATATTCAATCAGAATCGTCTGGAATTATAGATAAAGATGATGATGAAATGAATGCGATAGCGACCTCTGAAAATAGAGAGTTGCATGACACATTAGTACCAGGGCAATCAGATCTATCAGAAAAAAAGTTCATTACCAGCAAGCCACCTTCTAAAAATGGTTTTTCTCCGGTACTGCTGAGCCGGGGCATGAAATATCTGGTGGTGTTTATCTCGCTATTGGTTATTTCACATTTATCCTATGTTCTGGGTTATCAGACCCACCAACCGATGGTGAATGATATTCAAAAAAAGCCGCAGCTGGTGCTTTCGTTGACGCTTAATGGTTCCCGTAGCTCTTCTCCACAGGCGCTGATTTGTCTATACCATGAAGGTACTGAGATGGAAGTGCGAATTGAATGTATTGATCCTAAGCTTACCTCGTTCCAAGAGCAAACGAGGTATGAGCTTTCGGCTATGCATGATAACAACAGTAAAGCCCGGTTAGCTTTAGCGAGTCAAACTCAATAATATCAGGTGAAGTATGATGCTAAAGTTAGTCTCTAGAACAATTTCATCTTTGATTTTAATTTTACAATCACAGGGTACTGTTATTTCATTATATATTATTTGAAAACCGAAGGTAAATTGCTCAGTCTGATGAACATTCTCTGATACCTATTTGTGCTTTACCGCGAGAGGTGTTGGAAGATATTGACACATGGGAAACCTGACTGAGACTGAGCGATAAATTATGGACAAGCGTAAAATAGCTATTATCGGTGGCTCCGGTTTTATTGGAACCTGGCTGGTGAAACGCCTGAGTGTTCGTCACGATCTGCTGTTGAAAATCATTGATATTAAGGAGAGCAAACATTTTCCACAGTGGTATCAGTATGGGGATGTGACTCAGCCTGAGAGCCTGCAACAGGTGCTGGCCGGCTATGATGCGGTGATCAATCTGGCGGCTGAGCATCAGGACAATGTTGATCCTATTTCACTGTATTATCAGGTTAATGTGGAAGGCGCACGCAACGTTTGCATGGCGGCAGCGGCACAGGGGATCCGGCAGATTATCTTTACCTCCTCGGTGGCGGTCTATGGTTTTGTGGAGCAAGAAACCGATGAACAAGGGGTTTTTGAACCCTTTAACCATTACGGCAAATCTAAGCTGGAAGCTGAATACGTTTATGAGGCATGGCGTACAGCGGATAATGCTAACAAATTGACCATTATCCGCCCGACGGTGGTATTTGGCGAAGGGAATCGCGGTAATGTTTATAATCTATTTCGGCAAATTGCCAGTGGCCGCTTCGTGATGATCGGCAGTGGCAATAATATGAAATCGATGGCGTATGTGGAAAATATTGCCGCCCGGCTGGAACACGCATTAGATCAACAATCAGCCTATCTGGTGAGTAATTATGCCGATAAACCTGATTTGACCATGAATCAACTGGTCAGCGTTATCTCGTCCTCTCTTGGTCAAAAAAATAAGATGATTCGCATTCCCTATTTATTGGGAATGTGCGGTGCGGCGGCTTTTGATCTTATCAGTAAAGTCAGTCGCAAGAAGTTCCCGGTCAGCCGCGTCAGAGTACAAAAATTCTGCGCCAGAACTCAATTTAAATCCAATATAAAGAATAATTTTGTCGCGCCGGTTGATCTCAATTTGGCAATCGAAAAAACGATTAAGCATGAGTTTATTCAAAGATAAACCGATATCGAGAGTGCCGTAATTGCGCAGGTTAACAGCGGCAGCAGGAGTATTGCACAGCGACACGTTTGCCTGTGCTTGTTGATAACGTTCAGGGGCAGTAGTTCAAGGATGATAATGCACTTATTGGCTGGGGGAAGCATGTTATATCAACAAGGAGGAATATTTATTCTTGCGTTATTGTTGTTGGCGATAATACGTTATGCCGCACCGTGGATTGGGTTGATGGATAAACCTAATGCCCGCAAACAGCATCACGGGCATATTCCGCTGGTCGGTGGGATTGCTCTATACCTGACCATGCTATTGGTCACCCTGTGGCAGCCAGAGTGGTTGCCACACAGCGCCTCTTACCTACTGTGTGTCAGCATACTGCTCCTGCTGGGCGTGTTGGACGATCGTTTCGATTTACCGGTCACCCCGCGCGTTATCGTCCAGGGAGTGATAACGCTGATCATGATAGGGAGTGCTGGGATGCAATTGAATACGCTAGGCTATTTATGGGGGCATGACGAATGGCGGCTGGGGGATTTTTCCTTGTTACTCACGCCGCTGGCGGTTTGGGGGGCTATCAATGCGTTCAATATGGTTGACGGTATCGATGGGCAGTTGGCGGTGTTGTCGTGCATTACTCTCTCGACGCTGGCGATACTGTTTAGCCTGAATCAACAGGGCGATCTGGCGTTGTGGTGCCTGGCGCTGATGGCTTCACTAGCGGCTTTCCTGTTGTTCAATCTTGGCGTATTTGGCACTGCTGGCAAAATCTTTATGGGCGATGCTGGCAGCATGGTGGTGGGGTTTACCGTGCTGTGGTTGCTCTTATTGGCTACCCAAGGGGAGCAACCCGCCATGCGGCCGGTCACGGTGCTGTGGACGATCGCGATTCCCTTGATGGATATGGTGCAAGTGATGGCTCGCCGCCTGCTGCGCCGCCAGAGTCCGTTCCGTGCCGGGCGCGATCATTTGCACCATATCCTGATGCGACGGGGCCTCAATTCTCGTCAGGCTTTGGGGATGAGCAGCCTGCTGGCAGTGTCCATGGCCTGTGTGGGCATTATCAGTGAAATGCTGTTGCTGCCGGAAAATTTAATGCTGCTGGCATACATCTTTTGTTTCCTCGGTTATTTCGTATTGCTACGCGAATCTTGCCAGAGCCCATCCTATGCGGGGGATCCCTCTGTGGACGGCTGATTTTTACCTCAGCAACTTTGTTTAAGCGGCCTCGCTGAGGCTGGCGTTATGCGCACAGACGGGTAATCAGGGAAATGAAACCATGAAGAATAACGTAATGCCGATTGTGTTGGCAGAACCGGATGAAAAACTGGATTGGGAACGGCTGATTGGCCCTTTATGGGATAGCCGCTGGCATATTTTGCTGGCCACCGTACTGGCAGCGGCGATCGGGGTCGGTTATGCCCTGCTGGCAACGCCGGTGTATCAGGCCACCACGCTGGTGCAGGTGGAGCAGCCGAATAGCGGTGCCTCACTGCTGCAGGAGTCCCAGAACGCGAAGCTTGGCCAGACTCTGGCCACTCAGGATGAAATTGCCCTGGTGACCTCGCGCTTTGTGCTGGGGAAAACCGTCGATGAACTGGGTTTGACGGTGCGGGTTCAGGCAGATTATTTCCCGCTGTTTGGCAAAGGTATTGCCCGCTTGCAGGGCGATACGCCGCCTGCGGTGACCATTGCCGAGTTGGTGGTCCCGGCGTTGATGCTGGGAGAAAAACTGACGTTGACGGTGCTGGATCAGCAGCGTTTCAGCCTGAGTCAAGGCGATCGCGTGTTGTTGAGCGGCAGCGCTGGGCAACCAGAGCAGCAAGGGCCATGGCGTATTCAGCTCAAGGCCTTGGATGCGCTGCCCGGTACCACGTTCACCGTCACCAAAGTGGCTCGGCAGACCGCCGCCGATGATTTGCGCAAGAACCTGAGTATTGTGCCGGGTGGCAAAGACAGCGGCATCATGAGCTTCAAGCTGGAAAGTGAAGATCCGCGACAGGCACAGGCGATCCTGCATAGCCTCACCGGCCACTACCTGCAACAGAATGTCGATCGCAAAACCGCAGAGGCGCAGCGAACGCTGGCGTTTCTACAGCAGCAATTGCCAGAGACGCAGGCCAGATTGACCCAGGCAGAGAATCAGTTGAACCAGTTTCGCCAGCAGAATGATTCGGTGGACCTGTCGCTGGAGGCCAAATCGGTGCTGGATACCCAGGTGCAACTGGAATCTCAACTCAATGAACTGACGTTCAAAGAAGCGGAAATCTCCAAACTCTACACTTACCAGCACCCGGCCTACCGCGCGTTGCTGGAAAAACGCGCCACGTTAGAGTCAGAGAAAGTGCGTCTGGGCAATCAGGTACAGACACTGCCGAAAACCCAGCAAGAGATCCTGCGCCTGACCCGTGACGTACAGGTGGATCAGCAGGTTTATCTGCAATTGCTGAACAAGCAGCAGGAAGTGAGCATCACCAAGGCTGGCACGGTGGGGAATATCCGCATTGTTGATGAAGCGGAAACCACCCTGAAACCGGTGAAACCGCAAAAAATACTGATTGTGATCCTGGCGGTGCTGGTGGGCGGCGTATTGTCAGCCAGCGTGGTATTACTGCGAGCCGCATTCCATCGCGGCATCAGCGGGATCGATGTGCTGGAAAGAAACGGTATCAGTGTATACGTCACCGTACCGCTATCCCTGTGGCAGCAGAAGCGCAACCGTAGCCAGCAACAGCAATTAAGCAAAAACCGCGGTGACAGGCTGCCGATTCTGGCGCGGGAAGAGCCGGGGGATCTGGCGGTGGAGGCCTTTCGCAGCCTGCGTACCAGCTTGCATTTCGCCATGATGGAAGCGAAAAACAATGTTCTGATGGTCTCCGGTGCCAGCCCGGCCAGCGGCAAGAGTTTTACCTGTAGCAATCTGGCGGTGGTGATCGCACAAGCTGGCCAGCGGGTGTTGCTGATAGACGCTGATATGCGTAAAGGTTTCCTGCATCGCTGGTTGAACATCCGCTGTGAGGACGGGTTGTCTGATATGTTGGCGGGGCAGATCGCCCCCGAATATGCGATCAAAACTACCGATATTTCCCATCTTGATTTTGTGCCACGCGGGCAGGTGCCGCCGAACCCATCGGAGCTGCTGATGCATCCGCGTTTTGCCGATTTCCTGCGCTGGGCCGGGCAACATTACGATCTGGTGCTGATCGATACTCCGCCGGTGTTGGCGGTGACCGACGCAGCGATTATTGGCCACCATGCCGGAACGGTGATGATGGTGGTGCATTTTGCCGTCAATACCCTCAAGCAGGTCGATACCAGCCTGCGGCGCTTTGAGCAAAATGGTGTGCTGGTCAAAGGGGTGATCCTCAACGGCGTGGTGAAGAAAACGGCGGCGGAAACCGGTTATTACCATTTTGCCTATCCGAGCCACTCGGCAGCGGCGAAGCCGGGCGGGGATGCATAGCGGCATGAAGGCAATCCTCGTCAATACCCTGTGGCTGATGCTGGAGCGAGTCTCGCTCAGCCTATCGGGGATCTTTGTGTCGATCTACGTGGCGCGTTATCTGGGGCCAGCGCAGTTCGGCACACTCAACTACCTGCTGGCAACCGTCGCGATTGTGGTGCCGCTGGTGCAGTTGGGGGCCGACAGCATCATTTTTAATCGCATCGCCCGGCGGCCGCACAGCGGTATCCGATTAATGCTGGCGTCGATGCGCTTGCGTCAGCGGTTGTTCTTGCTGGTAACGCTGCCCTTGCTGGCGTGGAGTGCCGCGACTCAGGCGCTACCCCAGCAGTTGATGACGCTGTTGTTGCTGGTCAGCGCCTATTTCTCCATTCAGGACGTGTACAAGATTTACTACGACGCCAGATTGCAGTCGAAACGCAATACCTTGATCAATAATCTGGCGCTATTGCTCTCCATCGCCGTCCGGCTGTTACTGGTGAGCGCGGCGTTGCCGCTGGTGTGGTTTGCCGTGCCCTATATCCTCAGCAGTGCGCTGCCTTACCTGGTGCGCCGCTGGCTGTTTCAGCGGGAACAGCCAGCAGAGCCAACGTTTTCACGCCGCCAGGCGCGAGGCTATGGCCGCTATCTGCTGTCGGTTGGGCTGCCACTGGCGATCTCCAGCCTATCGATCGTGATTTATATCCGCATCGATCAAATCATGCTCGGCAACCTGATGGACGATCGGGCCGTTGGCTGGTATAGCGCGGCCATGACGCTGAGCCAGGGTTGGGTGTTTGTGCCGATGGCGTTAATCACTTCGCTGATGCCGGGCATTGCGGGCTGCCGTGAGCCACAAGAGCAGGAAGATCGCATCCGGGCGTTGTATCTGCTGGTGCTGGTGCTGTCTGTGCCGGTGCTATTGGTATCGCTGCTGTTTGCCGGGCCGATCGTCGAATTACTGTACGGCGAGGCCTTCCAGCAGGCGGCGGATATTCTGGCCATCGGTGCGCTAACTTCGCTGTTTTCGCTATTGGGAACGGTGTCCTACCGCAGCATCGTCCTGTTCTCCGGCTACCGTTTTATCGCTATCAAGATGCCGCTGGTGGCGCTGGCCAATGTGCTGATGAATCTGGTGCTGATCCCACGCTACGGCCTAACGGGGGCAGCGGTTTCCACACTGCTGGCTGAATTCCTGTCATTTTTCGTTCTGAACAGTTTTTTCCGTGGCGGAAAGATTACCCGGCTGCAACTGACCTGTTTTTACTGTCTGCCACGTCTTATCAGCAAGCTTAAGGAAAGAGCATGTTAAGTACATTAGTTAAAAGCATTGCCAGGCGTTTGCCTGATGCGCTGCATCACCAGGTGAAGTACGCGATGTTTTACAAAAGGCTCCCTCGTTTTGCACATCCCGTCGGCTTCAGCGAAAAGATCATGCGTCGTAAGGTTTACCCGCGCAGCATCTACACCACGCTGTCAGACAAATACAAAGTACGAGAATTTATCGCGGGTCTGTGGGGGGAAGAGTATCTGGTGGAGCTGTATGCCCATGGTAATGAACTGAGCTATGACACCTTCAGCAAGCTGCCTCAGGCCTTTGTGCTGAAAGCAAATCATGGCAGCGGCTACAACAAACTGGTGTTTGATAAAAGTCAGGTCAGCTACGCCGAACTGTACGATCTGGCCTGCCACTGGATGCGCAGCAATTTCTATCATCAAAGCCGCGAAAAACATTATCAGGGCATTGAGCCTTGCATCATGGTGGAGCGCCTGCTGCTGGAAAATGGCGAGGTGCCTAAGGATTTTAAATTCCACTGTTTTAACCGCGACGGCGAAATCCGCTTTTTCATCCAGGTGGACTATCAGCGCTACGGCTCTCCTCGCCGCGATATCTTCGACGTTAACTGGAATCGGACCGAGATCCGCCTCGGTCTGCCGAATGCCGAAATACCGGCGGAGTGCCCGAGTCGGTTGGATGAAATGCTGTTTCTGGCGCAGCAGGTAGCAGAGCAGTTCTCCTATGTGCGAGTGGATTTTTATCAGATTGATGAGCGCGTTTATTTCGGTGAACTGACGTTTACTGCCGGTGCCGGGTTATGCAGGCTGATGCCGAAGAATATCGAGCAGGAATGGGGTAGCTATTTTACTGAGTAATCACCTATGCAGAAAATACTTCCCAAACCGATATTCGTAACCCGGTTGTTGGATCAATCGGCACAAACTCAGGTAATGCCCGCGGTGGTATTTACTTTTTTGTTGAGTTTTTTCTGTAAAACGTTCCTGACTTCCGGGGCATTTAATAATGTTTTGGTGAGTGAGGTGGTAAAGGGTTTTAATGGCGCATTGCTGTTGTATATCGGCTATGCCTTGGTGATCGCTACGCTACGTGAGAAAGTATTATTGGGCATGGTGATATTGCTGTTTATGATCAACTTTTCCAGCGGGCACGGAGATTATCTCTTTGGTGTGGTGTACAGCATTGCCTTTCTGATTTTGTTCAAGCGAATAGGGTTTGCTCGTGGCGGGGTGATATTTATTCTGGCCTATTTCTCAGCAGTAATATTGGTGGCCGTTCCTTTTATTTTTTATACCGACAGTTTTGTCTATCTGGATGAGCGCTATGGTAACCGATTAACGTTAGGGTTTGATAATCCCAATACGCTGGCTTATTACCTATTCTCACTGTTTGCCGTACTGCTGTGTTTGTTGGACCGCGTGGCGATGAGTGTCGGGATGAAAAATATTATTGCGTTGGCTTACGCACTGCTCCTGTTGCCACTATTGGTCTACAGCTATTCGCGGACCTATCTGGCGCTGGCGCTGTTGCTGCTGGCCCTGTTTTGGCTGGCTCCATTATTACGCATCACACCCGGTAGAAAACTGTGCACATTGCTGCTGGGCCTGATACTCGGCATGCAGTTTATCAGCGTGTTGCGCTGGGGGGAAAATCCGCTGCTGGATGAATTGCTTAATCAGGCACTGACCGGCCGGATATGGTTTTCCTGGCAGATGTACCAGGCTCAAGGGCTGCCCAATCTGCTGTTTGGGCAGAATATAGAAGCCTATAAGCCGATTGATTTCTTTTACTTTGCCCTGTTTTATTCCGCAGGTGTCATCGCTTCACTCTTGTTGTTGTTCTGCTATTACCAACTATTACGCAACTTGGTATTTCTCAGCCGTTTTATGCGCTGGGTAGTCGCGGTTTTTTTGTTAACCACCCTGACCGAAACGTATTTTTTGGTGCCGGTGTTTAATATTTCGCTGTTATTGCTTTACCAGGCTAAAAGTTTTTATCAACTAAAAAACTGAGGTAGGGAATGGATTTCTCAATTGTTATGCCGATATATAACAGCGCAGATTATCTGGAAAGGAATCTGGCGCGTATTTTCGCTGCTTGCAGCGGTTTTGATTATCAAATTATTTTGGTGGATGACTGTTCGGACGACGAGGATATTGCCCAGATCAAGCAACTGGTGGCAGCTCATCGTCACATTATGCTGTATGAGAAAAAAAAGAAAAGTAATGCCGCCGAATCCCGCAATATTGGTGCCAGGCTGGCACAGGCGGAGGTGGTTTTTTTTCTGGATTCTGACGATTACTTCACCACGCACTATATTATGCGCCGGTTGAAGCGCCATGAAGATCAGCATATCGACATTATTTTTGGCAATTATGCTGAAGTCCGCGGTGATTCGGTCAGGGACTTTGCCTTTAATTATAAAAAAGGCTCGGCAGGCGAGGACTTTCTGTTTCTGGAAATGGGGGATATTCGCTCTTCCACTATCAGCCTGCGCAAAAAACGCGATCGTCGTTTCCTGTTCCCGGAATTTCTTGGCAAACATCAGGACTGGGGGTTTCTGGTCAATGCCACCAAGCAGGGGGCGAATGTGGTGCATGATACGGGCAGCGGGGTGTTTCTCGATGTCGGCCGCCGCGGGCGTATGACCACCAAGCTGAATCTGGAGGCCAGCGAACAGTTTATCGATGCCTTCCTACACCCCAGCGATCGCCACATCAGCGGCTTTGCCTGCAAACACCTGCTGGTATCGCTCTACAACGAGAATCAGTTGGCCTTCAACTATTACTCTTCTCGCATCTTGCGCCACACCCTCAGCAGTAAATTCAAACTGATCAAGCTCTATGGCGATTGCCTGACCCGGTTAGGGCTATTTCCGCTGGGCGGCAGACTGCTGCGCGGCGCTCGTAACAATTTTAGGAGATAACATGCAGCAGCGTAAGGTGGCGATAGTGATTGAAAATATCGCGGGTAAAGGGGGCACTGAGCGTGTCGCCAGCGGCTTGGCTAACGCGTTGGCACGGTTACCTGGCTATGCGGTCACGCTGTTTTCTATTAGCGGCGATCGGGCGTTTTTCCCACTCGACACCGCCGTTACGTTGCGCTTTATGCCGGGCCGCCGCGGCGGTTGGCCCTGGCACTTGGCTTTGGCGCTGCGCCGTGGCGGCTTCCACGCCATCATCCCGGTGTCGATGGGGCGTCTTTCGGTGATGATTGCGCCTTATTTACGCCTGTTATGCCCTAACAGCCGCTTGCTGCTCAGTGAACACGTCAGTTTTCACCAATATCCGCGTCTGATGAAGTGGCTCAAGCTGGCGGTATATCGGTTCAGCGATCGGGTGATTTTCCTTACTCGGCAGGATCGCGATGCCATTGCCCGTTGGGTGCCACGGCGCAAGTGTCTGGTGATCGAAAACGTGTCTCCTTTTCCGGTGCAATCTCCACGGGCCGAGCAACAGCAACCTCTGGCGCTGGCGATCGGGCGGTTAAGCCATCAGAAGGGGTTTGACCGGTTGATTACCGCTTGGCAACAGATCGCCCAGCAGGCCCCTGAGTGGCGGTTGGTGATCATCGGCGACGGCCCCGAGCGTGGTGCATTACAACGGCAAATCGATCAGGCTGAATTGCAGGAGTCGGTGCAACTGCTGCCAGCTACCGCTGATATAGCGGCCTGGTACCAGCGTGCAGGGTTGTATCTGATGACCTCACGCTATGAAGGGTTGCCGATGGTGCTGATTGAAGCCATGAGTTTCGGCCTGCCGCTGGTGGCTTATAACTGCCAGACCGGGCCGGCGGAACTGATAGATGACGAGCTTAACGGCTATTTGATTGCCGATGGCGATCAGGCCCAGTTCTGCGCCAAAACCTTGGCGCTAATTGCCAATCCCGATCTACGCCAGCGCTGTTCACAGGCATCGCTGCTCAAAGCCGGGCGCTTTACGCCCGAACGTATTTATCCCCAATGGCAGCAGATTATTACGTGAGGAACACATGGAAAAAGTATCGATCATTATGCCCGCCTACAATGCCGCGGCGTCAATTGAGCAGTCGATCTTGGGCGTATTGAATCAGAGTTTTACCGATTATCACCTGTATGTGATTGATGATGCCTCCACCGACCAGACGGCAGACATCGTACGGCCCTACATTCACCCGCGCCTGAGCTATATTCGCAATGCGCACAATCAGGGCGTGGCCGCAACGCGCAACATCGGGATTGCAGCCGCACGCGGCGACTATCTGGCTTTTTGCGACAGCGATGATGTCTGGCGTGCAGACAAACTGGCGCGGCAGGTGGGGATCCTGCGATCCGGCCGCTACGACGTGGTGTGCTCCCATTACTATACCTTCGAAGATGATCCTGAACGGGTGAAAAACTACCGGGGTTCTGAGGAGATTATCGGCTATCAGGACTTGCTAAAAAGCAACTGGATTGGCAACCTGACCGGCATCTACAACCAGCGGCGGATCGGCAAGGTGTATCAGAAAAGTATCGGCCATGAGGATTACGCCATGTGGTTGGCGATCCTGCAAAACGCGCGTAACCAGCTGGCTTACTGTGTGCCGGAGCCTTTGGCGTTTTATCGCCTGTCGGCCCAGTCGTTATCCGGTAACAAAGTGAAGGCCGCCGACTGGCAGTGGAAAATCTATCGCGACTATCTGGGGCTGTCGTATCAGAAATCCTGCTATCTGTTTTTCGCCTATTTAGTTAATGCCGTAATGAAAAGGCAATGAACTCGATGAAGCGTAAGGCAGTGCTGTTAGCCGGGTTATTGACCATAACTGCTTTACAGGCTGAGATTTGTACGCCGAATCTGCTGGTTAACCCCGGCTTTGAGCAAGGCAATAGCGGCTGGAAACTGGCGGAAGCGCAGGTGGTGGCAGACGCGCACAGCGGGCGCGCCAGCCTGCGTTATCAGAATAGTGACCCTGAGCGTTATCACACCTTCAGCCAGTTGTTGAACGTGAAACCGGGGCAAGCGATCGATTTCGGCGGTTGGGTGAAAAGCCGTAATGTGCAGGGGTTTGCCCAAGACCAAGGTGCCAGTGTTTATCTGCAAAGCTTTGATCGACAAGGGCGCTTTCTTGAGGGCAGCTATCCGCCAGGGATAACCGGCGATAGCGGCTGGCAACCGATCGGGGCGGTTTACACCGTGCCGGAACAGGCTGCTCGAACCACGCTGGGGGTTTACCTGCGCAAAGGCACTACCGGCACGGCTTGGTTCGACGATCTCTATGCCTGCCTCCGGCCAGCCCAGCCCAAGCTTTATCAGTGGGCAGATCCGCAGCAGCGGGTAGTGACCACGTTGATTGAGCTTGCCCAGCCGCAACGGGTGCAACTGGAGAGCACCTTGCTCACCCGTGATGGTGTGGTAGTGAAAGTCACTAGTCAGCATTACTGGATTGAACAGCAGCAACGGGTGTTGTTCAGGCTGCCGGATGGTTTGGCGCAAGGGGAGTATCGTTTGCATCAGCAGGTCGTTGAGCTGGCGACCCGGCATCAGCACAGCAGCGATCTGCTATTACAGATTGGGCAACCGGCAGCGAGCGTGGCCCTTGATGGGCAGGGCTTTGTGCTACGGGGCGGTAAACGCTTTTTCCCATTGGGTATTTACGCCAATATGACGCAGGATCGGCATCTGTCGCGCATCGCGGCGGCCGGTTTCAACACCGTGCTGAACTATAACTACGGCAGTGGTAAAGATCCTTACGCCTTCTTTCGTCAGGCCGATAAGCATGGCTTGCAGGTGATCTACTCCGTCAAAGATCTGTACCCCGGCACGCGCTTTGCGCCGCCGACACGCCAGTCTTATCCGGCGTTGACCCAGTGGTTGGTCGAGCGCTTGCGGGATCGGCCTAATCTGTTGGCCTGGTACATCAACGATGAACTGGGGCAGGAATATATCGCGCAGATTGAGCAGAAAAACCAGCAGATCAAACGGTTGGATCGCAATCATCCCACGTTTCAGGTACTGAATAGAACCGGTTATCTCAATGCCTATTTCAACAGTTCCGATATCCTGGCAACCGATCCTTATCCGGTGGGTGTGGATCCCGATCTAACGCGTAGTGGTGATTATGCCAGACTAACCACCCAGGCGGCGCGCGGAGTGAAAGGGGCATGGGTGGTGATTCAGATTATGGATCACGCGGCTTACGACAGCCGCCGTAAAGCGCATCAGCCTTCGCAGCAGGAAATCCGCAATCAGGCTTGGCAGGCGTTGATCGGCGGCGCTCAGGGGCTGCTGTTTTATTCGTATACCGACCTGTTTTATAAACAAAAGAACGGCCAGTTTTCCCAGCAGGAGTTCGATGGCATCTGGGGTGATGTGGCGGCGGTTGCGCAGCAGATCGGCGAATTTATGCCTTATCTGCTGTCTGGCCAGAGCCAGTTGCTGACAGGAGACAATACTGAGGTTGCTGCACGTCTGTTTATGCACGGCGATCGGGGTTTACTGATGCTTGCCAATCCTTACTATAAACCCGTATCAACCCGTTTTGTGCTGCCTATCGGCTGGACATGGCAGGGCGAACAACAGATAACGGCCAACTTACCCTCGATTGGCAGCAATGTGATATGGTTGCACCGTCAAGAAAAAACCTTCCCGTAACGTAAGGTTTTCACCGTTGTTTTATCAGGTTCGCCAATATTGATTCTTTGTTTGTATCCGCAGTGCGTTTTTACTCATCAGTTAAGAGCTAACTTATCGAGATCCTGTGGATCTCTTTTCGCCGTTGATTTACGCTGTCGCGCGCCCAAATTAACCTGGTTTGAGGCATTAGTTAAATGAACGGAATCAATCAGTAAAAATCACTTTTAGCGTTTTTTTTATACTGATTTTAATCAAGGGCTTGGTCAATATTAGCGTGTTATTTTTGATTAATAACGCTTGATGTTGGTTGAGTCGAATTATGGACAAGTAGACTGAATAACTAAAATGACGATTGAAAGTCTCTCCCACATCGTACTGCCGCTCATAGCCATTACCACAGGACCGGCGTTGCCAATGCATGGTGTTACATCGTTTGTGGTGGTAGCCTTAAACGATGCGCTATCCCACCATCAGTTTACTCATGATCCCATCGTTTCTGCTGATATCACTTTGCGCGGTGACCGGCGCTCTATCGCACATACGCGCAAGCGATTGCCTATCACGCCAGCGACGTCGATCCCTGCCAGCGGTGGAGTGCTGATGGATATCGCCGCAGGAGGGACTCTGGGTGGCAGGGTGCTGCTGCCATGAGAGTGCTGGTGACTGGGGCAACCAGTGGGCTGGGGCGCAACGCGGCGGAGTGGCTACTGGCCGCCGGGTATCAGGTGCATGCAACCGGGCGCGATGAGGCTGTCGGGCGTTTGTTGGTGGCGCAGGGCGCGAAATTTACCGAGCTGGATCTGACCCGCGCAGGCGTGGAGCAGTGTGAGCAATTGATGGTCGGTTGCGATGTGGTCTGGCACTGTGCGGCCAAATCTTCCCCCTGGGGAAGAAGCTCGGAATTTTATCAGATCAATACCTATGTGACCGATAAACTGGCTCAGGTGGCCGGGCGTTGTGGTATACGGCGCTTCATTTATATATCAACCCCCGCAGTCTATTTTGATTTTCAACACCGCCACAATATTGCGGAAGGTGAGTTTGCTGACAGCTTTGCCAATCATTATGCCGCCAGCAAGTTTGCCGCCGAGCAGAGCATCGCGGCGCTGCTGCATCTTTACCCGCAAACTACCTACCTTATCTTGCGGCCACGTGGCCTGTTTGGGCCGCACGATCGGGTGAACGTGCCCCGAATATTGGCCCAGTTGCGGCGTGATAAAGGGGCGCTGCGCCTGCCGGGTGGCGGCAAGGCCTGCCTGGATCTGACCTTTGTGCTCAACGTGGTGCATGCCCTGGATCTGGCCAGCCGCAAGGAGAATTTGACCTCTGGCAGCATTTATAACATCACCAATCAGCAGCCGCAGCCGTTGGCAGAAGTGCTGGATCAATTGCTGATAAAACAACTCGGCTGGCAATATCGCTTGCAGGCGGTGCCTTATCCACTGTTGCTGTCATTGGCATGCGGGATGGAAATGTTGGCTTTTGTCACCGACCAAGAGCCCGCATTGACGCGCTATGGCGTGGCGACGACCTATTTTGATATGACGCTGGATAACACCAGGGCGATCGAAGAGCTGGGTTATCGGCCGCTCTACAGCATGGAGCAGGGGATTGAACTGACCGGGCAGTGGCTAAAGCAGCAGGGGGTTTTGGCAGCCGTGGGGCGGAAGTAGCGGCTCCGCAGAGCCGCCAGGTTTAATGAGATTTCATCCCCGCCATGCCCATCAGCAGGCGAAACAGCGAGGCGACCACAAACAGCCCCAGCACGCTGGCGCTCCAGATAATCACCAGCCAGCCGAGGCGTTGCCACCAGGGAGTGGCGGGCGCTTTATCTTCCATCGTTTTCTTCATCATTAGTGATACCCATCTTCATGGCTGACTTTGCCGCGGAACACGTAGTAGCTCCAGAAGGTATAAACCAGAATGATCGGGATAATGAACAGCGCGCCGAACAGCATAAACCCTAAGCTTTGTGGCGGTGCGGCGGCCTGCCACAGGGTAATGGATGGCGGTATCAGCAGTGGCCAGATGCTGATGCCCAGCCCGCTCAGGCCGAGAAACACCAGTAGCAGCGTCAGCAGGAACGGTGAATAATGAGCCCCATGTTGCACGCCATGCCAAATCCCCCAGGCGCTGAGCAGCACCAGAATCGGCACCGGCAGCAGCCAGAACAGGTTCGGCAGGCTGAACCAGCGGGCGGCAATCTCCTGATGAGCGATAGGCGTCCACAGGCTGACCACCAGCAGCACCAGCAGCAGGGTGATTAATAACGGTGTCGCCAGGCGGTACATGCGCGCTTGCAGCTCGCCCGCGGTTTTCATCACCAGCCAGGTGCAACCCAGCAGAGCATAGGTCACCACCAGCCCTAATCCGCAAAACAGCGCAAACGGCGTCAGCCAGTCGAGCGCACCGCCCACATAAGCGCGGCCTTCCACCTGGAAACCGTTAAGGATTGCCCCCACGACCACCCCTTGGCTGAAGGTGGCGAAAATTGAGCCCCAGATAAACGCCTTATCCCAGATATGGCGTTTCTCCTCTTTGGCTTTGAAGCGGAACTCGAAGGCGACACCGCGGAAAATCAGGCCAAACAGCATCAGCGTGAGCGGAATGGCCAAGGCTTCGAGGATCACCGCATAGGCCAGTGGGAAAGCGCCAAACAGCGCCGCACCGCCGAGCACCAGCCAGGTTTCATTGCCGTCCCAGACCGGGGCAACGGTGTTCATCATCACATCGCGATCGCGGCTGTTTTTCACCCAGGGGAACAGAATGCCGATGCCTAAATCGAAACCGTCCATCACCACGTACATCATGGTGCTGAACACGATGATCACAAACCAGATCAGCGGAAGATCGATATTCATGTTTAGCTCCTGTCGTCCAAGGTTTCTTTCACCGCTGAAAGCGGACGGGACGGTGTGCCATCGCTGTTGGACTCATCACCTTCATGCTCCTGCGGGCCTTTGCGGATCAGACGCATCATGTAGGAGTAACCCACGCCAAACACCGAGCTGTAAACGATGATAAAGGCCAGCAGGCTGATGCTCATCTGCAATTCACCGTGGGCAGATACGGCGTCTTTGGTGCGCAGTAGCCCGTAGATCACCCAGGGTTGCCGGCCGATCTCGGTGGTAAACCAGCCCGCCAGCAGGGCGAGGATGCCAGATGGCCCCATCCATAAAACGAAGTGAAGGAACGGCCTGGAGTGATAGAGCCTGCCGCGCCAGCGCAGCCACAGGCTCCAGAAACCTGCCAGGATCATCAGCATGCCCAGCGCCACCATAATGCGGAACGTCCAGAACACCACGGTGGAGTTCGGCCGATCTTCCGGCGGGAAGGATTTCAGCGCGGGCACCTGTTCGGTCAGGCTATGAGTCAGGATCAGGCTGCCAAGATACGGGATCGCCACTTGGAAGCGGGTTTCTTCTCGCTGCATATCCGGCCAGCCAAACAGGATCAGCGGCGTAGCTTCTCCTGGGTGGTTTTCCCAGTGTCCTTCCATTGCCGCGATTTTTGCCGGTTGATACTTCAGCGTATTCAAGCCGTGTGCATCACCGATAACCGCCTGAATCGGGGCCACGATCAGCGCCATCCACATTGCCATCGACAGCATTTTGCGCATGGCCGGGGTATCACGCCCGCGCAACAGGTGCCAGGCAGCGGAAGCGCCGACAAAAAAGGCCGATGACAGGAACGCCGCGGTGGTCATATGCAACAGGCGGTAAGGGAACGACGGGTTGAAGATCACGCTCAGCCAGTCGACCGGGATGACCACGCCGTTGACGATCTCGTGCCCCTGTGGAGTGTGCATCCAACTGTTGGAAGCCAGGATCCAGAAGGTGGAGATCAGCGTACCAAGTGCCACCATGCAGGTGGAAAAGAAGTGCAACCCAGGGCCGACGCGGTTCCAGCCAAATAGCATCACTCCCAGAAAACCGGCTTCAAGGAAGAAGGCGGTCAGCACTTCATAGGTGAGCAACGGGCCGGTAATGCTGCCGGCAAACTCAGAGAAGAAACTCCAGTTGGTACCAAATTGATAGGCCATCACCAGGCCGGACACCACTCCCATACCGAAGTTAACGGCAAAAATTTTTGACCAGAAATGATAGAGATCGCGATAGGTACGGTTACCGCTCTTTAACCATAATCCCTCCAGCACCACCAGATAGCTGGCTAAGCCGATGGTGATGGCAGGGAAAATGATATGAAAGGATACGGTGAAGGCGAACTGAATACGTGCTAATTCCAATGCGTCAAGACCAAACATGACGCCTCCTACGGTTGTGCATAAATTGACCTTCTCAGTATAGCTGTAATTTTCCAAACCAACGCTTGGTATTCAGTAGAGCACAGAGTAGAGTAACTATAATAGTGACAGATATTTTATATTTACCTATAACAGTTGGGTTCGAATGACCAGATACGAACAGCTCGCTCAGCAGATCCGCGAGCAAATCCAGAATCGGGTGTGGCGTGCGGGTGACAAACTGCCTTCGCTGCGTGAAAGCGGTAAACGCGCGGGATTGAGCCTGATGACGGTGGTGCAGTCCTACCAGTTGTTAGAAAGCCAGGGTTGGATTGTCGCCCGGCCGCAGTCTGGCTATTACGTCGCGGCTCGCCCGCAGCCACTGCCGCAGCCGATAAGCGGTGAGAAACTGCTGCTGAGTGAACAGGTCGATATCAACACCTTTATCTTCGAGGTGTTGCAGGCGTGCAAAGACCCAGACATTGTGCCCTTTGGCTCGGCCTTTCCCGATGCCACGCTGTTTATGCAGCCGAAGCTGGCGCGGGCGTTGAGCAACGTCGCGCGCAAATTCACCCCACACAGTTCACTGGCCAACCTGCCACCGGGCAACGATGCGCTGCGCCGTCATATTGCCCAGCGCTATGCGCTGAGCGGCATGCAGGTGGCACCGGATGAGATCGTGATCACTGCCGGTGCCATGGAATCGTTGAGCCTCAGCCTGCAGGCGGTGACGCAGCCGGGCGACTATGTCGCTATCGAATCCCCGGCATTTTACGGCGCGTTGCAGGCGCTGGAACGGCTGCGGCTGAAGGCGGTGGCGATTTCTACCCATCCGCAGTACGGCATCGATCTGGATGCGCTACAGCAAGCGGTGGAACAGTACCCGATCAAGGCCTGCTGGTTGATGACCCACTTCCAGAATCCGCAAGGTGCCACCTTGCCGCAGGAGAACAAACAGCGGCTGGTGACGTTGCTGCGTGATCACCAAATCTCCCTGATTGAAGATGATGTGTACGGTGAGCTGTATTTCAGCGCAGAGCAACCGCTACCCGCCAAAGCGCTGGACAGCGGTGGGCAGATCCTGCACTGCTCGTCGTTTTCCAAATGTCTGGCTCCGGGTTTTCGCGTGGGTTGGGTGGCGGCGGGGCGTTATGCACCGCAGATCCAGCGTTTGCAACTGATGAGTACGGTGTCGACCAGCGTGCCGACCCAGATGGCGATTGCCGACTATCTGCTGCACGGCGGTTACGATACCCACTTGCGCCGCCTGCGCCGTTTGCTGGCCCAGCGCCAGAGCGTGATGTGCCAGGCGATTGCCCATCACTTTCCTGCCACGGTTAAGGTTAGCCAGCCAGACGGCGGCTATTTTCTCTGGCTGGAGTTGGATCCGGCACTCTCGGCCATGGTGCTGTATCAACGTGCTTTGGCTGAAGGGATCAGTATTGCCCCTGGACGGATGTTTACCACCGGCAACCATTTCAACCACTGTTTCCGTCTCAATGCCTCTTTTGCCTGGTGCGATAAGTTTGAAATGGCGATCAAAACCTTAGCCAGACTGATTCGTGAGCTGGAGCCGGTGGCATGAATCAGGCCAAATAATGTTTCAACGCGCGCCCGACCTGGTGGAGGGCGGAATGCACCGCCGGTACGTGGGCCAGCGGGTTCAGCAGGCCATAATCGTGGATCAGACCGTTGTAGCGGGTGGCCGTGACCTCAACGCCCGCAGCGTTCAGCAGGCGGGCATAGGCTTCGCCTTCGTCACGCAATACGTCCAGCTCTGCGGTTTGGATCAGCGCTGGCGGCAGGCCTTTCAGCTGTTCCAGCGTGGCATTGAGCGGTGAGGCGTAGATCTCTTTGCGCAAGGCTTTATCAGGGGCGTAATGATCCCAGAACCATTTCATCATATTGCGCGTCAGGAAATGGCCTTCGGCGAACTGATGATATGACCCGCTATCAAAACTGGCATGGGTAACCGGCCACAGCAGGATCTGGCAACGCAGTGCTGGCGTGGCGTGTTCTTTTGCCAGCAGGCTGACCGCCGCCGCCATATTGCCGCCCACGCTGTTGCCAACCACCGCCAGGCGCGTGCTATCGACGTTGATTTTCTCGCCAAATTCCGCCACCCACTCGGTGGCGGCGTAGGCCTGATGAATCGCACTGGGATAGTGAGCTTCCGGTGACGGTGTGTAATTGACAAACACCGCAACCGCCCCAGAGCTGTAAACCAGATCTCGCACCAGCCGCTCATGGGTGAGGAAGTCACCCAGCACCCAGCCACCGCCGTGGAAGAACATAAACGCCGGTAATTTCCCCTTCACTCTGGGCGGGCGCACGATGTGCAGCAGAATATCCTTGCCCGCCACGCGGATAGTTTTTTCTTCAATTTCAACGTCACGCAACGGTACCTCGACGCTGCGTTGCACCGCCTCCAGCACCTTACGCGCTTCTTTCGGCTTCATTTGCTCCATGGGTTTGCCCACACCGCTATTCAACGCCTGCAAAAAGGCGGCGGTGCCCTGTTCTGCGGCTGGCTGGCTGAGATCAACGATTTTCTTCGGCATGCTGGAGCCTCAACAGTGGGAGAGATGGCGCAATCAAAGTGTAGTTAATGCCTTTATTTTTGTACGACAGCGAACGGGCAAAAATATGTCAGGGCGCGTAATGACTGAATCGCGCGGCGGAACGCCTCAATTGAGTGCGCCTAATGCACCGCCGTGGTGCAAAAGCGTGAATCTTCCGCCAACGGGCCAAATTATTTTTGCGAGCGCGATCAGAGAAACAGAAGAATTTTGCGATTGAATAGGATTTCGCTGCCAACGATGATTTCACACCGTATTTTTTCCATCATTCATTACCAATGCATAAATATTGAATATTTATGCATTATAACTTCTTGTTTTAACGAAAAAAATTTCAAAATACGCTAAAAAACCCGATTTGGCACGATAGCTGCTCTACACTCTTTATGAAACGACATGTATTTTAACTACTCGTTAACATTTATTCCCCGTTCCGGGGTGCTAAATGCGACAGATATAGCGAAAAATCGATTTTATGTAACAGGTTTGTATCTGAATGGCCGCTGATAAGAAGAATTATCGTCGGTCAGAAAATCTCATCAGCAAGACGATTTTTTGTGGTGTTGCATTGCTTCCGGTGCAGGAACGGCCCTTACAGTCAAAATTCAGCCTTTGCTGAAGTTAATGAGGTCACTATGGAACAGCCAATCGCAGTTACCCGCCAGTCTTTCGATGACTGGATGGTCCCAGTATATGCACCCGCTGATTTTATTCTGGTGCGGGGAGAGGGATCACACGTCTGGGATCAGCAGGGCAAGTCTTATATCGACTTTGCCGGCGGTATTGCCGTGAACGCGCTGGGGCATGCTCATCCGCAGGTCAAAGCGGCGCTGGTGGAACAGGCAGGCAAGCTGTGGCACTTGGGCAATGGTTACACCAACGAACCGGTGTTGCGCCTGGCAAAACAGCTGATCGACGCCACCTTTGCTGAGAAAGTGTTTTTCTGCAACTCCGGGGCGGAAGCCAACGAAGCCGCGCTGAAGCTGGCGCGCAAGTATGCGCTGGATAATAACGGCAGCGAAAAGAACCAGATTGTGGCGTTCAACAATGCTTTCCATGGCCGCACGCTGTTTACCGTTTCTGCCGGTGGCCAGCCGAAGTATTCGCAGGATTTTGCACCGTTGCCCGCTGGGATCGTTCATTCCCCGTTTAACGATCTGGCTGCGGCGGCGGAAGTGATTAATGCCCACACCTGCGCGGTGATCGTCGAGCCGATCCAGGGCGAGGGCGGCGTATTGCCCGCCGATCCGCTGTTCCTGCAGGGGCTGCGTGAATTGTGCGATCGCCACGGCGCATTGCTGATTTTTGATGAGGTACAAACCGGCGTGGGCCGCACCGGGCATCTGTATGCCTATATGCAATACGGCGTGGTGCCGGATGTGTTAACCACCGCCAAGGCGCTGGGCGGCGGCTTCCCGATCGGGGCGATGATCACCACGGACAAACTGGCGAAAACGCTGGGCGTCGGCACTCACGGCACCACCTACGGCGGCAACCCGCTGGCAACGGCGGTGGCCGGTACGGTGTTCTCTCTGATCAACACCCCGAAAGTGTTGGACGGGGTAAAACAGCGTCACCAGTGGTTTATCGATGGGTTGAATAAAATCAATCAACAGTATCCGATCTTTGCGGAAATCCGCGGTGGCGGTCTGCTGATTGGCTGTGTATTAAGCAAGGATTATGCGGGTAAGGCTAAACAGATCACGCAACTGGCCAACGAGGAAGGGGTGATTGCCCTGATCGCGGGCCCGGATGTGGTGCGCTTCACCCCTTCGCTGATCATCCCGGAACAGGATGTTAAAGAAGGGCTGGCGCGGTTCGCGCGTGCGGTTGCGCGGATCTGCAGTTAATAAAGCGGCTGCACCCAAGTGGTGCAGCCTATCCCTGGCTGGCGTGAAAAACCCTGGGGACGATTTTCGAGGTTCGCATCATGATGATTATCCGCCCTATAGCGCGTCGCGATCTGGCTGACTTACTGACGCTTGCCGGTAAATCCGGTATTGGTTTGACTTCTCTGCCGCAGAATGAAGATACGCTGTCGGCACGTATTGAGCGGGCGTTAAAAACCTGGCAAGGCGAACTGCCGAAAAGCGAACAATGTTACCTGTTTGCCCTGGAAGATACCGAGCGCCAACAAGTGGTTGGCGTCAGCGCCATCGAGGTGGCTGTGGGGTTATCTGAGCCCTGGTACAGTTTCCGCGTGGGCACGCAGGTGCATGCTTCAAAACAGCTTAACGTGTACAAATCGGTACCGACGCTGTTTTTAAGCAATGACCATACCGGCCATTCGGAACTGTGCACGCTGTTCCTCGATCCCGACTATCGTCACGGCGAGAACGGCAAGCTGCTGTCTAAAGTGCGTTTCCTGTTTATGGCAGCGTTCCGCGAGCACTTTTCCCGTAAAGTGATTGCCGAAATGCGCGGTTTTTCCGACGAGAACGGCCGCTCACCGTTCTGGGAAAGCGTCGGTCGCCACTTCTTTTCCATTGAGTTTGCCAAGGCGGATTACCTGAGCGGCACCGGGCAGAAAGCCTTTATCGCCGAACTGATGCCGAAACATCCGTTATATGTTGATTTCCTGGCTGAAGATGCCAGGAATGTGATTGGTGAAGTCCATCCGCACACCGCCCCGGCGCGCCGGTTGCTGGAGGCCGAAGGGCTGCGCTATCAGGGCTACGTGGATATCTTTGACGGTGGCCCAACGCTGGAGGCGGAGATTGACGAGATCCGCGCGGTGAAGCGCAGCAAACTGGTAAAAGTGGTACTGGATGATGTGCCAATGAACAGTGATGCCCCGGTGTATCTGGTGGCTAACGACAACTATCCCCATTACCGCGCACTGCTGGTGCATGCCGATCTGCATGACGATCGTCTGCGCATCAACGCCGAAACCGCAGCGGCGCTTGGCGTTGAACAAGGCAGCCAGGTGCGGGTAATCACGCTTATTGCACAGGAGAAGGCGTAATGTCACACCCAGCATTGTTGATTAACGGAACTTGGCGTGAAGGCCATGGCGCTGAATTCAGTAAAACCGATCCGGTAGATAACCAACCGTTGTGGCAGGCTAACGCGGCGGATGCAGCCGATGTGGCCGCCGCTTGTGAAGCCGCGCGCGGTGCGTTTCCCGCCTGGGCCCGTACGCCGTTTGCCCAGCGCGAACAGTTGGTCAAACGCTTTGCGGCGCTGCTGGAAGAGCATAAGCAGGCGTTGGCGGAAGCGATCAGCCGTGAAACCAGTAAGCCGCGCTGGGAAACCCTGACCGAAGTGCAGGCGATGATCGGCAAAGTGGGGATCTCCCTGCAAGCCTATCAGACGCGCACCGGCATAACAGAAACGGCCATGGCCGACGGTGCTTCGGTGCTGCGCCATCGCCCGCACGGCGTGCTGGCGGTGTTTGGGCCGTATAACTTCCCCGGCCATCTGCCGAACGGCCATATCGTCCCGGCCTTGTTGGCGGGCAATACCTTAGTGTTTAAACCGAGCGAACTGACGCCGTTGACGGCGGAGGCGACGCTGAAACTCTGGTTGCAGGCCGGTTTGCCAGATGGGGTGATCAATCTGGTGCAGGGTGGGCGTGAAACCGGTGAGGCGCTGGCCGCCAGCGCGAATATCGATGGGCTGCTGTTTACCGGCAGTGCCAATACCGGCTACCACCTGCATCGTCAACTGGCCGGGCAGCCGGAAAAAATCCTGGCGTTGGAGATGGGTGGCAATAACGCGCTGATCGTCGAACAGATTGAAGATCGTGATGCGGTGGTGAACCTGGCGATCCAATCGGCGTTTATCTCTGCCGGGCAGCGTTGTACCTGTTCGCGCCGTATTCTGGTCAAACGCGGGCCGGAAGGCGATGCCTTTATCGAGCGTTTGGTTGAAGTCGCTGGTGCTTTACGTATCGGCCGCTGGGATGCCGAACCGCAGCCGTTTATGGGCGGGGTAATCTCGGTTGCCGCAGCCGAGAAGATGCTGGCAGCACAGCAGCAGCTGCTGGCGTTAGGGGGCAAGGTCTTGTTGACGTTGCGGCAGTTGGCGAGCGGCAGCGCCTTACTCAGCCCTGGCATTATTGATGTTACGGGCGTTGCTAATGTGCCGGACGAAGAGTATTTCGGCCCGCTGACCACCATCATCCGTTACGACAGCTTTGACGACGCATTGCGCATCGCCAACAACACCCGCTACGGGCTGTCTGTTGGGCTGGTGTCACCGCAGCGTGAGCAGTTCGAACAACTGCTGCTGGAAGCGCGTGCCGGTATTGTGAACTGGAACAAGCCGTTGACCGGTGCTTCCAGTGCCGCTCCTTTTGGCGGCGTCGGGGCTTCGGGCAACCATCGCCCGAGTGCGTTCTATGCGGCAGATTACTGCGCCTGGCCGATGGCGTCGCTGGAAAGCCCCAGCCTGACGCTGCCAACCAGCCTGTCACCCGGTTTGTCGTTTAACTGATGCCCTGAGGAGAGAACAATGTCGGGATATGAAGTCAATTTCGATGGGTTAGTCGGTTTGACGCACCACTATGCCGGGCTGTCGTTTGGTAACGAAGCCTCGACCCAGCATCGCAACGCGGTATCCAACCCGAAGCTGGCGGCTAAGCAGGGCTTGCTGAAAATGAAAGCGCTGGCGGATTTGGGCTTTCAGCAAGGGGTATTGCCGCCGCAGGAACGCCCGCATCTGCCGATGCTGCGCAAACTGGGGTTCAGCGGCTCTGATGAAAGCGTGCTGGCTCAGGCGATGCGTACGGCGCCGCAGCTGCTTTCTGCGCTCAGTTCGGCCTCTGCCATGTGGACCGCCAATGCGGCGACGGTGTCACCTTCTGCCGACAGCGCCGATGGTAAAGTGCACTTTACCGCTGCCAACCTGAATAACAAATTCCACCGGGCGATCGAGGCTGAAACCACTTCTGCCGTGTTGCGGGCGATTTTCAGCGATCGGCAGCACTTTGTGCATCATGAGGCGTTGCCACAGGTGGCGCTGTTCGGCGATGAAGGGGCGGCTAACCATAACCGGCTAGGGGGCGACTACGCCCAGCGCGGTGTGCAGGTGTTCGTTTACGGCAGGCAGGAGTTCGGTGGGGAACAGGTACCAACGCGCTATCCGGCGCGGCAGACGCGGGAAGCCAGCGAAGCGGTTGCTCGTTTGCACCAGTTGGACTCAGAACAGACGGTCTTTTTGCAGCAGAACCCGGCGGTGATCGATCAAGGGGTCTTCCATAACGATGTGATTGCGGTCAGCAATCAGCAGGTTCTCTTTCATCATCAGCAGGCTTTCCTGCATCAGCAGCGCGGGCTGGATGAAGTCCGGCGCAAGATGGCCGCGGCGGGTTCTGAACTGGTGGCGATCGAAGTGCCTAGCGCGCGCGTTAGCGTGGCGGATGCGGTAGCAACCTACCTGTTCAACAGCCAACTGCTGACCAAAGCGGATGGCCGAATGATGATCGTGGTGCCGGAAGAGTCCCGCCAGCACAAGGGGGTTTGGCACTATCTGACGGAAATGGTGGCCAGCGGCGGCCCGATTGATGAGATCAAGGCGTTCGATCTGCGTGAGAGCATGCGCAACGGCGGTGGCCCGGCTTGCCTGCGGCTGCGGGTGGCGATGAATGAGCAGGAACTGCGGGCAGTCAACCCACGGGTGATGATGAATGACGCGCTGTTTACCACCCTAAACCAGTGGGTTGATCGCTATTATCGCGATCGCCTGACGCAGGGCGATCTGGCCGATCCCCAGTTGCTGCGTGAAGGGCGCGATGCATTGGATGCTCTGACATCGATCCTCGGCTTGGGTTCTGTTTACCCGTTCCAGCAATAACCGGAGCAATCATGATCGACTTATTGGCGCTGACGTTGGCGGGGGAAGAACCGCTGCAACCCTGTGGTGAAAATGCGACGTTGCGTTGGCAGTGGCTGGGGGAAGGGCTGCTGGAGATCTGCCCGCTGCACGGTTATCAATGTGCTGTGGTGATTTCTGCCGGTATCCACGGTAATGAAACGGCACCCATCGAATTACTTAACCAATGTTTGGGTGAAATACTCGCGGGCACCCGATCGTTGGCGGTGCGTTTGCTGGTGGTGTTAGGCAACCCACCTGCGATGCGCGCTGGCAAGCGCTATCTGAGCAGCGATATGAACCGCATGTTTGGTGGCCGCTATGGTCAGTTTGAATCAAGTGAGGAAACCATGCGGGCGCAGTGGCTGGAGCAGGCGATCGGTGCCTTCTTTGCCGGAGAAAGTGCCGCACGCTTTCACTTTGATTTGCATACGGCGATCCGCGAATCGTATTTACCGCGCTTTGGCCTGTTGCCGTTTCAAAAGCGGCCATACAGCGCGGAAATGCTGGCGCTGCTGGATGCGGCGGCGTTAGATGCCGTGGTGATCCATCAGGCTCCGGGGGGCACTTTCAGCCATTTCTCCAGTGAACAATGGCAGGCTGCCAGTTGCACATTGGAGCTGGGAAAGGCACGGCCGTTTGGCAGCAACGACCTACAGCAGTTTGCGGGTATTCATCAGGCTCTACGGGCGTTTATCAGCGCCGAGCCGTTGCCGCCACGAGCGCAGGCTCCCGTGCGTGTATTCCGCGTGGAGCAATCACTGATTAAGCGCAGTGAAGCATTTAAGCTGCATTTGAGTCATGACACGGCTAACTTTACCGCATTGGCGCGGGGAACCTTGTTGTGTGAACAACCTGGCGAGATATACCGGGTGCAGCATGACCAAGAGTGGATATTGTTCCCGAATCCCAGCGTGGCTCTAGGATTGCGTGCTGGCATGATGCTGATTGAAATCCCGCGTAGTACCCTGTTCTGATCCCTTCCTCAGCGCCGCAGGTTGAAAAGAACCTGTGGCGCGACGATTATTTTCTGCGAGACAACCGAGTATTTTATTTGATGACTCTGACATCGAATGGCTGCTTATTCGCTAACCTAAGTTATTTCTTGCACTGTCCAAGATAAAAGGACTCATAAATGAAGGCTAAATGGGTTGAATCACTTAACTCGATTTAGATATGCAGAAATGTGAAATAGGCAACTCGATGAGCCATCCTGCCAAGATTGAGGCCGTTGCTCGGCGGGTAAAAATCAAACAAAATGAAACTTTTCTGCTCATAGATGAACGGTTTCACCTGTTAATCTATCAAAAATTTTAAAAATATTAAATTTAATCAGCTGGTTACGCCTACCACTTCTGTTCATGTTTTGTTACAAATAAACATGGTTTCCAGCCGTTATTTTATGAACTTTTTGATTTTAAGTTTTTATTCATGATGATAATGTCACATGGCTCTTAATTAGGAGCCTTCATAAAATACACAACGATAAAGATCACAGCCCAAACCATAAATTGGGCGTGACGGGCAGATTTTAATTAATATCTAGGAAAAGAAATTATGAAACGCAGTGTACTCGCTCTGGCGGTCGCCCTCGGTACCGTTACCTCAATGGTCAATGCGGCAGAAATCTACAATAAAGATGGCAATAAACTCGATCTGTATGGCCGTGTTAACGCCAAACATCTCTTTATCACTAACAGCAATAGCCAAAGCAAAGAAGATGGCGACCGCTCTTACGTGCGTCTGGGTTTCAAAGGCGAAACGCAGGTTAACGACCAACTGACCGGTTATGGCCAGTGGGAATACCAATATCAAGCCGACAAAAGCGAAGGCATCGATGCGAACGAGGGCAGCAAAACCCGTCTGGGCTTTGCGGGCCTGAAGCTCAAAGACTACGGTTCATTCGATTACGGTCGTAACTACGGCGTCGTGTACGATGTTGAATCCTTTACCGATATGCTGCCAGAGTTCGGTGGTGATTCTTACACCAGAACCGACAACTTCATGAACGGTCGTTCTACCGGCCTGGCGACCTACCGTAACCGTGATTTCTTCGGTTTGGTGGATGGCTTGAACGTAGCGCTGCAGTATCAGGGTAAAAACGAAGGCCGCGACCTGCACCGCCAGAACGGTGACGGCTACGGTCTGTCAGCGGTTTATCAGGACATCGGCGGCAGCGGTATTGCGGTAGCGGCAGCCTATTCTGATTCCAATCGTACTGAAGCGCAGAAAAATGCTTTCTACGGTAAGGGCGATGGCAGCGCTTCAGCTTGGACGACCGGGTTGAAATACGATGCTAATCAGCTCTATCTGGCCACCATGTACGCAGAAACCCGTAATATGACCCCAATCACCTTTAACGGTGTAAAAGGCGTGGCTAAAAAGACCCAGAACATTGAAATCGTCGCGCAATACCAGTTCGAAAACGGCCTGCGTCCTTCTCTGGCTTATGTGCAATCCAAAGGCAAAGACATCGAAGGGATTGGTGATGCCGATCTGGCGAACTATGTTGAAATCGGTGCGACCTATTACTTCAACAAAAATATGTACACCTACGTTGATTACAAAATCAACCAGTTGAACGACGACAGCAATAAGCTGGGGCTGAACAACGACAACATCGTTGCGACCAGCTTGACCTATCGTTTCTAAGCGTTTATCTCCAGATGCAGGAGGGCGCGTAGCTCGCACCTGCATCTGTCTACCCCATTCCTGTGTCGGGAAGTGGTCAAAAGGCAGAGTGCGAACTCTGCCTTTTTCGTTTTTACTCGCTGGCGGGTAACCACAGGCCGTCGATAAAATCCTCAATCGGATAACAACCGGCATGGCGCAGCCGCTGCTCTTTCATCACCAGCAGGCATTGCTGCTCATCACGCAAGACATCAACCACAATATCGGCACAGCCACCATCCAGATAGCAAACGAACATCACTAATGCGTACATAACGCTATCGCATCCTCTTCGTTAACGCTTTTATACTGTCAGTTTAGGCTATGACCCATTTGCTGTGGCAATCCACTTTGGCGTTATAGCTAAATATAGGTAGCGAAAGAGTTTTGCCTGGTTAAAAGATCTTTTTTGCTGAAAGATTATCATTTAGTGAAAAAGTGATCTGCCGCAAATAAAAAAAACCATGCTGAACTAAGGTTGATCTTAATGGGTGAATTTGGTCTGTCGGCTCGTTGACGTTGTGAGGTTGCTATGAACCAATTACTCTCTCGTACAAGGCTATATCATATTGTGATTGCAACGGCGCTATTCTGGCTTTCAATTGCTGCGTTGGTTTCGGTGATGCTAAACTAACCCTAAATAGTTAATTAAAAATCCGCTTCGGCGGATTTTTTTACGCCTTGGCATAGGCAGGTCAGAGAGCAAGTTTATACTTTATATTCATGCCTAAGAATAAGCCGATAAAATATGATACTTATTGCCGCCATACTGATTCTCTTCGTTGCGCTCTTACATATTTACATTCTTGTTCTGGAGGTCTTTCTCTGGCAAACGCCAGCGGGAAGGCGTGCTTTTGGCACAACGGCAGAGTTTGCCGCCGCCACGCGAGTATTGGCGGCAAACCAAGGGCTGTATAACGGTTTTCTTGCCGCTGGCTTGCTGTGGGGAATGTGGCGGCAGGATGTGCCTACCCAACAGTTTTTTCTGGGCTGTGTGCTGGTCGCGGGCGTTTTCGGCGGTTTGACCGCCAGCCGCAAAATCCTCTGGGTTCAGGCATTGCCAGCACTGGTGGCCATACTGGCATTATTGGTGGCGTATTATCGCGCCTGAGGCGTGGTTCAGGCCATTTTCTGATGAATGACGTGCAAGGGTGGCTCAATATGCAGATCCACGCTCAGATCCTGGCGGAAATCATACGGAGTGATATCGAAACGTTTTCTGAACATGTAAGTGAAATGCGACTGGGAACCAAAGCCAAAATCCAGCGCGATGTCAAAAATGGAAGCTTCACTGCTGCGCAGTTGGTACACCGCTCCGGCAAGACGGCGTTCACGAATATATTTGCCCAGCGAGATCCCTGTCGCTTCTTTAAACAGCTTCTGCATATGCCACAGAGAGTAGCCTGAATACTCAGCCAGTTCTTCCAAGTGGATCACTCGCCCGAGGTGAGTTTCAACCCATTTACTGAGGGCGCAGACTAATGAGAGGTGGTGTTCTTGTATCAATACACTTACCTATTGATTTATTGTTAAATTTATAAATCCTGAATGCTCGCGGATACTCTGCTAATGCTATGATTTTACAGAACTTATCGGTTTAACCTAGACTAAAAGACGTTGGTAAACGCACCTAGCCTAACCCAGAGATTTGAGGTTGTCACCACCGATAGTCGATTGCCCGTGCCATTCCAGCCGCTACAGCCCTGTGCAGGGTTATCACTTCCGTTAAACAAAGCGTCTGCACCACCTTGAATCACATAGTAATACGGCTATGCTTGAGCTATTGCTGTTTATAGGGAATGTGACGCTATATGGCACCTCCACGGTCAAATGAAAGTACTCGCACCCGGAAAGTCTTCTCCTTCTGGGATAACTATTTGTCACAGCAGGTTAATCTCTTGCCGGTATTGTTATTTATCGTTGGCGTGATCCTTTCAGGCGTTGGGGCCTGGCAGCTTTATAATGAGATTGAACTTAATGCCAAGGCTGAATTTCAACGCAACGTTGAGCGGATTTCTGGTGAGATTGTCAGGCGTTTTTCTCAACCGGTATACGGCCTGAATGGCGCGAAAGGTGCCTATGCCACCAATAACGACTTAAATCGTGAACAGTTTCGTGCTTATGTCGCATCCCATGACCTGTCGGTTGAGTTCCCAGGGGTACGAGGGTTTGGTTTTATTCAACGGGTACAACGTAACCATCTGGAGGCGTTTCTTGCGCAGGTCAGAGCGGATGGTGCCCCGGAATTTACTGTCCACCAGCTTGATGATAAGCATTATGACGATCTGTATATCATTAAATATATTGAGCCGGCTGAAGATAATCATGGTGCGGAAGGGCTTGACGTTGGCTCTGAATCTGTCCGGCGTGCGGCTATTCTATCGGCGATTAATACCGGCCAACCCACGCTGTCTGGCACCCTTAATTTAGTGCAGGATAGCCGTAAAACGCCCGGCGTTTTGCTGTTTGTACCGGTTTATGCTTATGGTACCAACCCTGTTACGCCTGCGGAGAGGCAGGCGTCGTTGGTGGGGCTGCTCTATTCGCCTATCGTGATTGCCGATCTGCTACGTGATATTCCAGAGTTCACCAATAGGCGAGTGGATATCGAGCTATTTAACGGCACGCGCGACCTCTTTGCACAACATTTGGTTTTTGATGCTGATGGCAGCCAAAAACCAGATTTTATGCCAAAAGAAGAGCATAGCGATCAGGTCATAAATGCCAGAACATTCCGCCAGATAAATACCTTGACGCTGCCAGGGCGCGAGATGACCCTGCGGGTAACCAGTACCCCTTCCTTTGAGGCACTGACGGAACGTTACGCTCCGTGGTTATTGTTTGCTTTTGGTTTGTTGCTCAGTTCCGCCCTGGCGTTATTGCTGCGGCAACAGATAAACGGGCGCTATCGTGCAGAAATGCTGGCACGTAATATGACGGCAGATCTCGAACGTTTGGCGCTGGTGGCTAAAAACACCTCCAATGCGGTGATCATTACAGATGTTGAGCGGCGTATCCTGTGGGTTAACGAGGGTTTTGAACGCATTACGGGCTACAGTAAAACCGAAGTTCTTGGTCAGTCCCCAGGGCGATTACTGCAATGTGCGAGTACCGATAAAAAGGTTGCTGCGGCAATGAAAGCCGCATTGGATGCCGGCGAAGCGTTTAATGGTGAAATCATCAACCGGTCTAAATCGGGCCAGGAATACTGGATTGAATTAGAAATTCAACCGCGCTACAACGATCAGAATGAACCTATCGGGTTTATGGCCATTGAATCGGACATCAGTGAGCGTAAAGCCACTTATATGCGCCTTGAGGCCGCTTTACGTGAAAATAACGCGTTGCTCAGCACCCTTAATTTGCATGGCATCATTTCTTCCGCTGATAGTAATGGGTTAATTACTGAGGTTAATGACGCATTCTGTAAAATCAGTGGTTATCAACGGGAAGAGTTGATTGGCCAGAATTATCGATTATTAGACTCGCATACTCATCCCGCTGAGTTTTGGCAAGCGATGTGGAAAGATATCGCCAGCGGAACCTCTTGGCGGGGCGAAATTTGTAACAAAGCGAAGGATGGGCGCATTTATTGGGTGGATACCACCATTGCGCCGTTTAAAAATAGTGCAGGCGAGATCGACCGCTATATCTCCATCCAGATTGATATTACCGCCAACAAAAATCAGCAAGCTAGCCTGACTATTGCCCGTAACCAATTGATCCGGGCCGCTGATGTGGCGGAGTTGGGGATCTGGTTCTGGAATATTCCAGATAAAACCTTCTCTTTTGATGAGCGCATGAATGATATTTATGCGCTGCCCGCGGAGCTATGTCATGCGCCTATTCCTCAGGAGCATTGGTATAGCCTGCTGCATCCAGACGATCGTCAAGAGGTTACACATGCCGTGAAGGCGGCATTGGAAAGTGAAAGTGTTTACCGCCAGAATTTCCGCATTGTGATCAATAACCAAGTCCGGTTTATTCAATCAAGCGGAATGGTAGAACGGGATGAGAATGGCCGTCCTGTCTCAATGATGGGGATAAATCGTGATGTCACCCAACAGTATGAGGATGAGAATATCCTTCGGGCAGCCAGGCAAGCGGCAGAGGCAGCGAATCATGCCAAATCGGCATTTCTGGCGACTATGAGCCATGAATTACGTACGCCAATGAATGCCGTTCTGGGGATGATGACCCTATTAAGGAAAACCGGGCTCAACAATAAACAAGCTGACTATGCCATCAAAATTGAAGCGGCAGCCCGTACGCTGCTGCGGTTGCTGAATGACATCCTGGATTTCTCGAAAATTGAATCGGGCAAAATGGTTCTGGAATGCATCCCGTTTGATATTCATACCATGCTGCGGGATCTGTCCGTCATTCTATCCAGTAACCTGAGAGTTAAAAACGTTGAGGTCCTGTTTGATATTGAGCCGCGCTTACCCTCATTTGTCGTGGGTGACAGCATGCGGCTGCAACAGATATTAATCAATCTGGGTGGCAACGCGCTGAAATTTACCGAACAGGGGGAGGTGATACTGTTCATTAAGGTTGTTCAGCAAGACAGTGATCAGGTGACCTTGCATTTCGGCGTTCGCGATACCGGGATTGGGATCGCTCCTGAACATCAGGAACGTATTTTCAGTGGGTTTACCCAAGCGGAAGCCTCTATCACCCGCCGTTTCGGCGGTTCGGGATTGGGGCTGGTGATCAGCCAGCGCTTTGTGGCCTTAATGGGCGGGACACTGGAGTTAGAAAGTCAGCTTGGTCATGGCAGTCTGTTCCATTTCACCCTTACGCTGCCTGTTCCTGCTCGTTCATCGATTGTGAGTGAGGTGCCTGAGCCATTGGCGGTCAGGGCCCATGCATTAAATTATCTACGCGTCTTGGTGGTTGATGACAACCCGACGGCCTGCGATCTGATTAAGCGCATGGGTGAATCGTTAAAATGGACCGTTGATGTGGCCAACAGTGGCAGCGAAGCGTTGCAACTGATGCAGCAGCAACGCGAGCAAGGTATTACCTACGGTGCGCTATTCATTGACTGGCAAATGCCGGGATTGGACGGCTGGCAGACCAGTAAGTCTGTACGCGAACTCATGCCGGAAGGGGTTGCGCCGATGATTGTTATGATCACCGCCCACGATCGCGAAATGCTGTTACAGCGCAGCGAGGAAGATCAGGCGTTGCTTGATGGTTATCTGGTCAAACCTATTACGGCTTCTATGCTGCTGGATTCAGTGACCGATGCGCTAAGCGAAGGCAAACAGCCCGATAATTCGCCGCCTAGACTGGCGGCCCCTTCGGAACAATTGCCCGGTATCAGGCTGTTGGTGGTCGAAGATAACGTGAACAACCAGCAGATTGCCCGCGAATTGTTGGAGGATGAAGGGGCTATTGTGCAGATTGCCAACCATGGCCAGGAGGCGATTGATATCCTGCAGGATAACGCCTCCGTCTTTGATGTGGTGTTGATGGATTTGCAGATGCCCGTCATGGATGGGTTAAGCGCTACGCAGTATATTCGTAGCACGCTGGGGCTGGTGGATTTACCTATTATTGCCATGACCGCCAATGCGATGGCTTCCGATCGCGATGCCTGTTTGGCGGCAGGGATGAACGATCATATTGGTAAACCCTTCGACCTGAATAATCTGATCCGTGTGGTACGGAAATATAGCAAACAGCCTGAGATAGCGATTGCCACACATAAAGAGACGCTTTCACCGCTATTAGTGGAATGGAAAGAGGCGGCAGCGGTGGCAGGTATTGAACTGGAGTCGGCCCTCAATCGATTGGGTGGGGACATTCCGCTGCTGCAGAAAATGATCTCGCTGTTTGGGGCTGAACTGGCTGATTTCCCTGAACAACTCGATACGCTGGTCGCGCAGCAGGACTGGCGCTCCGCATCGCGTCTGTTGCACACTGTAAAGGGGCTGGCAGCGCAGCTTGGCGCAACGCATTTGTCGCAACATGCCGGCAAGGGGGAGACATTATTGAGCGGTGCATCAATACCCGATCCAGAGACGATAGCGAGCTTGCTGAGTGACATAAAAGATCAGGCCCGGTCCGTGCAGCTCGGGATGGTAGAATTGAGCCAAATGCTGCAAGGTAAGGCTGCTGATGCGGATTCAGCAGGGAACGGGAAGACAGATTCTCTTGGCTCGGATCTGAACGCGCTGATATTGCTGTTACAAAATTCAGATATGGCAGCACTGGAAGCAATGAATCAATTACAGGCGACTTTTGGCCACCAAGTAGGTGAGGCATTTTCTCCGCTGAGTCACGCGATTAACCAATTAGACTTTGCGCTGGCCATCCAGATAGCTCAAGCGTTACTGGACGGCTGTTTAATTCAAAGGAATGAAAGTAATGACGATAAATAACTCGCTTGACCAAGATGCCGTCGTGTTTTTACCGAGTTTAGATAAGCCAAAGCTGCTGATTGTCGACGATCACCCGATCAATATTCAGGTGTTATACCAAGCGTTCTCTACCGATCATCAGGTTTGTATGGCAACCAATGGTAAACAGGCGCTGGATGTCTGTATTAAGCAGAAGCCGGATCTGATTTTGCTGGATATTGAAATGCCGGACATCAGTGGCTATGAGGTTTGTGCCAAGCTCAAGGCTCTGCCTGAAACCAAGGATATCCCCATTATCTTTGTCACGGCCCATATTGACGAGGAGACTGAAACTCGCTGTTTTGATGAAGGTGCGGTGGATTTTATCAGTAAGCCAATCAACAGAAACACGGTCAGAGCGCGAGTGCGTACCCATCTGTTGCTGAAGGCGCAGTCTGACCTGTTACGTCAATTAGTCTATTTGGATGGTTTAACCGAAGTACATAACCGGCGCTATTTTGATGAGCGGCTGGATCAGGAGTGGAAACTGGCCAATCGTCACCAGACACCGCTTAGCCTGATTATCATTGATGTCGATTTTTTCAAGAAATATAACGATTTGTATGGCCATTTGGCTGGGGATGACTGTTTGCGTCGTGTGGCGAAAACTATCCGCCATGCTTTGAAGCGCGCTACCGATCTGGTTGCCCGCTACGGTGGTGAAGAATTTGCCTGTCTGCTGCCCAATACCGAATTGGGTGGTGCGATGGCGGTGGCGGAATCAATAAGATTACAGCTGATTGAGCAGAAGATCCCTCATGGCGACTCCTCGGTATCGCCCTTTGTCAGTATCAGCCTGGGAGTCTGTTGTCGAAGTGCCGAAAGCACCGGTGTGCTGGCCAATTTCTTGCTGCTGGCGGATGCGCAACTGTATCAGGCGAAGAGAAAGGGCAAAAATCAAACCTGCGGAACCTGGTTAGAAGATACTGGTTCTGAAGCAAGCTGATTAACCAACGGAATGCGCTGGCCTGCAATACTCGCCTTTTTACCCCTATCTAAGAAAAAAGCTTTACCGGATGACTTGTCATCATCCGGAAAAACCAGCTAATCTGAAATTACCCGCAACCGACAACCCGAGTGGTCCAGGTCCGAGAAGTTCTTAGCCGAAACAGAGAGCCAACCGTAACAACGTCATATTGATGGGGTGATCGCATGTTAATAACAGTGATTATTACTCTTTTTGTCATCGTGGGCGTCGCTGCCTTTATGGCTGCGCCAGTGATGATGGTCAATAACGCGGAAGGTGTGGGAGGTGACGATCAGTGAAATCAGGTAATCAACCCACTTATCGGTATTAATGCAACTCAATGATGGCGGGTTCCAGGTAAGGTGCCCTGTCATCATCATTTACCCGCCCGAAACGACCAGCCATGCCACAAGCTCAATAACCCTTTTGCCTCTGGTGTCGCTCTCAGCATGATGATCGGTTTCCAGTTCGGCAGTCGTCATTCTGACTTTGGCAGTATACTTGGCCTGGTTGTGCGCTTTGGGAGCCTGATTGTTGAGAGGTTGATCGGCGTATTGAGCCGGTTCCAGGTTGCCAAGCCGTTAAATCAGCGTGTCCACTTTCACCGGTTACCGATAAAAATGAGATCATAAGGTTATGGAAATCAAGGATTACTATGCCATTTTAGGGGTTAAACCTTCAGATGACATTAAAGCAATCAAGACCGCTTACCGCCGCTTGGCACGGAAATTCCATCCGGATGTCAGCACCGAAGCTGATGCGGAAGCCCGTTTTAAAGATGTTGCTGAAGCCTATGAAGTGCTCAAAGACAACGAACGACGTGCGGAGTATGACCAAATGCTTCAGCACCGTAACGATCCTGGCTTTGGTCGGCAGACGCGCCGCACAGAGAGTGGCAATGCTGAAGATTTCTCCGATATCTTTACGTCGATGTTTGGTCGCGGCGCGCAGGGTCGGCAGCAGCGGCGTGCTGCGCGTGGGCAGGATGTGGAACTCGGCGTGGCGATGTTCCTGGAGGAAACCCTGAGTGAACAAACCCGATCACTGAGCTATAAGGTGCCGGTATACAACATTTTTGGTCTGGTCGAAAAAGAAATCCCCAAAACCCTTAACGTAAAAATTCCTGCGGGAGTAGCGGATGGCGAACGTATCCGCGTTAAGGGCCAAGGGGTTCCTGGTACTGATGGCGGTGCGAATGGTGACCTGTATCTGATCATTAAGCTTGCTCCACATCCACTGTTTGAAGTGATCGGGCACGATCTGGAGATTATGGTTCCGCTGGCACCTTGGGAGGCTGCGCTAGGGGCAAAAGTCTCGCTGCCCACTTTGGCGGATAACATTCTGCTCACCATTCCTGCGGGCAGCCAGGCCGGCCAGCGGCTGCGAATTAAGGGCAAAGGTCTGGTCAGCAAGAAAGAGACCGGCAATTTGTATGCGGTGATCAAGATTGTTATGCCGTCTAAACCGGATGAGAAGCAGGCAGCACTCTGGCAACAACTGGCTGAGGCTAATGCCGCCTTCGATCCCCGTACTGCATGGAGTAAAGCATAATGGCCAAGTTACAGATAACCTTTACCGTGACTGAGTTCTGCCTGCATACCGGAGTGACCGAAGCCGAATTGAGCGAGGTGGTGGGGTTGGGGGTAATTGAGCCGCGGGATCCTGAGGCGGCCGATTGGCTGTTCGACGATGGTGCGCTAGCGGCGTTCAATCGCGCCCAACGCCTACAGCACGAACTGGCGCTGGACTGGCCAGGAATCGCTGTGGCCTTGACGCTGTTGGAGGAGATTGAGCAGTTACGCAAAGAAAATAGCCAGTTGCGCCATCGCCTGGAGCGTTTTATTGAGTGATAGACATGTTGTACTATGCGGCATCTGAATCAAGAAGGAAGTTATTATGTCTGACATGCTGAGCAACGATCAGGAGCTGGTTTCTGATCTGGTTGCCTGCCAACTGGTTATCAAACAGATCCTGGACGTGATCGACGTTATCGCGCCGACGGAAGTACGGGACAAGATGGCCAGCCAACTGAAGAGTATTGATTTTTCCACCCATCCAGCGGGGGCCGATCCCGTCACCAAGCGGGCGATTGAAAAAGCGATCGCGCTGATTGAGATGAAGTTTAACCGCGAGTAACTTGTGAACCGCCGCATGGCGGTAATGCTTGCCAGTTAAGGCTAACCAGTTCCCTCTCCCTTGGGGAGAGGGTTAGGGTGAGGGGACGAACACCGCACTACAAGCCCCTCACCCCGGCCCTCTCCCACAGGGAGAGGGGGCGACTCCTTTAGCCATTGCGCATGATTATGCAGTTTTGCGCTTAACTGACCGGCATTACCGCATGGCGGCGGTTTTAAGCCATCGCCATTCTTGTAACATGGCGTAATAACAATTTCTGGCAAACCTGCACTTGGCTTGACCGGGAGTGGTAAGATAGCGGCTTGGTTTATGCAGTAGATAGGGTTGTTCATGTACGATTTAGGTTATGGGCCGTCCGGCCTGATTTCCATTGCCGTTGTCATATTATCCGTGTTGCTTGGCTTGTGGGTGTGGTTCCTGGTGAACCGCGCCAGCGTGCGTGCCGATGAGCAGATTCGCCTGCTACAGGAGATTGCCGAGCAGCAGCGCCAGCAAACGGCGTTGCTGAAAACGCTGGTGAAAAACGCACGCGGAGAGCAAGAGCCGAGCGATGACGACGATCTCGGCCCGGCGCTGGGTTTCAAAGGGTTTATCCCAGAGCGTTAAGCTCAAGACTGATTTTGTGAGAAGGTAAAGAATCAATCGCACCTTCTCACCATTCCACCCTCAGTAAAACACCATACCCGCATAGGGTTTCTCGCGACAGGCCGCTAAACGGCTGGTCAGATCGCCGCAGTGGATTTCCAGCGCGTGTCGATCGGGATCGAGAAAATAGAGTGATTCTCCCTCGCTACGGTTACTTTTCCACTCTTCCACCTTATTTGCGCGTAAGCGCGCGGCAAAGGCGGCAAAATCCTCGGGTGCGATGCTGAAAGCATAATGGGTATAGTCGTGCCTGGGTTGCTCTACGCGAGCGCCATCCAGCGACAGGCATAGCCACAGTTCACCCAGCGTCAGATAGGCTCCCTGTGCCCAACGGGCTTTAGGGCTAAAGCCCAGCGTATCGACATAAAAAGCAAAGCTGCGATCAAGATCGCTGACGGCGAGGGTCAGGTGGTTAAGGCCAGATAGCATGATGAGGAATATCCTTAAGCGTGTAGCCAGTTGTCATAAATCTGTCGTATCAGCATCGTAATGTAGCGTTAACTATAAGAAAGAGGGTTATCGCCAATGATTAAATGGTATGAAGAAAGTGACGCCGAAGTAAACCGCAGTATTGCGCTAATCACCGGGGAAAACCCGGAGAAATGGTACCCTTACGGTGGGGTAAAAGGTAAAGACTATTGCAAGAACCCTGCCGATGCCTGGCCGATTATCTGCGCCAATAACATTAGCCTCAACGCCATCAGCCAGGATAATCATCCGCAGTGGCAGGCCAGTATCACCACCCAACGCGGGGCATGGCAAGCGGGAAGCAGCAGCCCACTGCGAGCCGCTATGATCTGTTTTCTGCTGAGCCAGCAGACGCAAGAGGTGGCGTACTGACGTGAAGTTGGCTGTTTTCTCATCACCTTTCTGTTATTTGCCCCGGTAAATCAATTTATATGCCAATAGGATAGGCAAAAAGGCCAGATGTTTATCATACTGGTCATAAGCCACAGGCGAGCTATCTTGTACTACTTGGGGGCAGGGAGAGGTAGGGAATGAAGATCACCAATCGTTATTACGATGCGAGCAAAGCCCATCATACGCCGCAGGGGTTTCGTAATCCTGAACCGACGCTGCATAAAGAGGGGGATTTGAGGCGCTGGCAGGAGGAGCGTAAAAAGCTCGGCTTGCCCAAACCACCGCAGGCGGGTTATGAGCAGTTCACCGAAAGCTGGTGGCAGGCTGCCGATCTCAGTGGCAACCAGGACAGCGTTTGGTGGTTGGGCCATGCTTCGCTGTTGCTGCGCCTGGGCGGGCGTTATGTCCTGATCGATCCGGTTTTATCAAACCGAGCCTCACCGCTGAGTTTTTATGGCCCGAAACGTAAAACCCCCCCTCCGTTGACGGTGCAACAACTGCCCGCAGTGGATGTGGTGCTGATCTCTCATAATCATTACGACCATCTGGATCGCTGCACCATCAGGGAACTGACCAAGCGTTTCCGCGAGATCACCTTCGTGGTGCCGCTGGGGCTCAAGCGCTGGTTCAGCCATCATCCGGCCAAGCGAGTGGTCGAATTGGACTGGTGGGAAAGCCTGACGCTGGATGATATGACGTTTCATGCCACGCCTGCGCGCCATTGGAGCATGCGTACCCCTTGGGATCGCAACCGTTCGCTGTGGTGTGGTTGGGTGATCCATCATCCTGCGCTGCGTTTTTATTTTACCGGTGACAGTGGTTATTCTGAGAAATTGGTCGAGATTGGCACTCGCCTGGGGCCATTTGATATTGCTGCATTACCGATCGGTGCCTACGCACCAAGATGGTTCATGCAGGAACAGCATATGGACCCGCAGCAGTCGGTAATGCTTTATCAGCAATTAAATGCACCGCGGGTTATTCCTATTCATTGGGGTGTTTTTGAATTGGCCGATGAGTCTTTGGATGAGCCTCCGCAGCAATTAAGTTTGGCATTAAACGCTGCGGGAATTATGCAGCATCGATTTCATCCGTTAAAAATTGGTGCACGTATTGATCTTGATGATACTTCTCATGAGTAAAGCTCTGCGCGTTCAGTGCTACCTGGTATTCCGCACCGTGCGGGCTTTGGTGGGGGAGGGCTTTTAGGTGGTCAATGAGGCTGATAGTGGTTGAAATGGGTAAAAAACAAAGCCAGAAGTGGGGGTGAAATTTATTGGCCCATTTGCTTAATCATGGTTAAAAATAAATATTTTGTTATCAGAGAATACTTTTATTTATTTATTTGCCCTTGACTAGGCTAACTCCGAATATTTACCGCCTGATGGCCACGGCTATTTTAGCGAGCTGCCCTTTATTGGTGCATAATTCCCGGTGGTGCTTATTTATGCAGCAGTAAACCGCAGCTTTATGTTGCACAAAAAGGTATAACAAATGCAACCTCTAACGGTTAGGAGACGATCGCTTCCTGCTGTGGCAGGCTTGGCAGCAAAAATTCAGATCGATGCGCCGTTTTGCCACCCGTTCATCGATATTCAAATCTTGCATATAAAATTCCATAAAGATTCAAAAATTTTTACGCTTTTGCGATGCTCAGACGCTTATATGTTGTCAAAAACATTCGTCGCCAGCTTGAAAGAATTGTTAAAATTCAGGCAGCACGCGGAGTTCAGCCCAGCTCGTTTACAAAGCAGAAAGTAGCCAAGGCTTCAACCTCTTTTACCGTATTTAGGCTATTGGTGCGGCCGACCGTTTCAAATATGTGCGACAGGTCGATCAGTGATTAAAAATGGCTTGCCATCGTTTACAGAGTATGTGATAACGCATCTGGGTAAAACGAGGTACAGTTCTGTATATGTGTGGCATTTTCAGTAAAGAAGTTCTGAGTAAAGACGTTAGCGTTGAATACCGCTTCTCTGCCGATCCTTATCTTAGTGCCTCAAGCAGTAACGACTCTAGTTTGTCTATGTAACGCCTCCGGGCGGTTTAAACAATCCAAAGGAAATACTCAAGATGGCAAAGATCAAAGGTCAAGTTAAGTGGTTCAACGAGTCTAAAGGTTTCGGTTTCATCACCCCAGCTGACGGCAGCAAAGATGTGTTCGTACACTTCTCTGCAATCCAGGGTAACGGCTTCAAAACCCTGGCTGAAGGCCAGAATGTTGAGTTCGAAATCCAAGATGGCCAGAAAGGCCCATCTGCAGTAAACGTTACTGCTATCTAATCAGCGTCAGCTGTACAAAAAACCCGCCTTTGTGCGGGTTTTTTCGTTTCTGCGATTTGCTCGCCTTCAGCCAGTGATGATAATGCCGGAATACTGATTACGCCCTTTGATCCCCGGATGACTGGGATCCTGCGCCCGGCGGTGGCTGTTACGGCGATAACTGGTGTATTTAAAGCGCTGTGGCAGCCGTGGGTCGCGGTTCTGCGTGCAAATGGTGCAGCTGCCGGCGCGATCGACCGCGGCAAACCCTAGGGCTTGGAGCTGGTTTTCGGCAATAGCCGCCAGATCCAGATGACGATGCCGTGGGCTGATCAAGTCAGGCGGCAGAGCCAAAGCCTGCTGAAAGCGCGCTACCAATTCCTCATTGACCTCATAGCAGCACGATCCCGCTGCGGGGCCGATGGAAGCTACCCAGTTTGCGGTGTTGTCCTTACGGTTGATATGCCGTGCCATCTGCTCAAGAATGCCGTCCAGTAATCCGCGCCAGCCCGCGTGCACCGCAGCGACAGCGCTGCCGTCATGACGGCTGAAAATCACCGGCAGGCAATCTGCGGTCAGCACGCTGATCAGAATCCCCGGTTCACGGGTAAAGAAACCATCGGCTTCGCCGCACGCTTGGGCAGGATGATAAATATCAACAATACGTATGCCGTGTACCTGTTTCTTTTCTGGCAGCGTGGCGTGATAGGGCAATAGCAGTTCCGGCAGCAGGGCACCTTTAGTGCCAAAGCCATGCTTGATGCCGGGAACGGCACTGAGGAGCGGGGAGGTGTCGGTCATAGAACGTCTTTTACCTACAACGGGATGATAGGCACCAGTGTAGCCAGCTTTTTTAGCCGTTGGCTAGCGGTAGCGGAGAGCATCCGCCTTGCATCGCACAGAGCCCTTCTTTAGACTAGCCGCGCCGTATCTCTCTGGAATCCAAGCCATGTCCTATCAGTGCCCCCTGTGCCACCAACCGTTGCATCATGCCAGCCAGCAATGGCGTTGCGAAAATAATCATCAGTTCGATCGTGCCAAAGAAGGTTACGTCAATTTAATGCCGGTGCAGCATAAGCGCTCAAAGCAGCCTGGTGACAGTGCCGAGATGATGCAGGCACGCCGTGCGTTTCTGGACGGTGGTTATTACCAGCCATTGCAACAGCGGATCGCGGAGTTGTTAGATGCGGCATTGCCTGATGAAGCGGAAGCGTTGTTGGATATTGGCTGTGGGGAAGGTTACTACACCGCTGCGGTGGCGGCGCGCTTATCGCAGAAGCGGGCATTGGCCGTGCATGGTCTGGATGTGGCAAAAGTGGCGATCCGTTCAGCCGCCAAGCGTTATCCTGCGGTGTCATTCTGTGTGGCTTCCAGCCATCGTCTGCCGTTTGCTGATGCGTCACTCGACGCAGTATTGCGCATTTATGCACCCTGTAAAGCCGAGGAATTAGCACGGGTGGTGAAGCCAGGAGGGGTAGTTGTGACGGTGTCACCTGGGCCGCGCCATCTTTACCAGCTAAAACAACAGGTGTATCAGGATGTGCAGTTGCATGCGGAAAACGACGAGCAGCTTGAGGGATTTACCTGTGAAATCATCGAGACATTGGCCTATCCGATGACGCTGCCCGGTGCGCAGGCGGCTAATCTGTTGCAGATGACGCCGTTTGCCTGGCGCGCTTCGCCGCAGGTGCAGCAACAATTGGCAGCAACCGCGGCTTTTGCCTGTGAAACAGACTTTGCTATCCGCTTGTATCGCCGTTGCCGCTAGAAACAGAAAAACCTGCCGAGGCAGGTTTTTCTGTTTAGGAAGATGTCAGGCAAGATAGCCCAAGTGCTCAAGCAGGATATTCACCCCAATGCCAATCAGCACCACCCCGCCAAGAATTTCAGCACGTTTGCCCAGCAGAGGGCCGATATAGCGGCCAATCATCATCCCCAGCGTGGCCATAATCATGGTGGCACAACCGATCGCCATGGCAGTATGAACGATATTGACCTGCAGGAAGGCCAGGCCGACGCCGATGGCCATCGCATCCAGGCTGGTGGCGATAGCGGTAGCCACTAATATCCAGAATCCATGGCGTTTTACTTTTTGTTCTTCGTGTGGCTGGTTCTTTGTGCCTTCCACGATCATGCGTGCGCCCAGAATAAACAGCAGGCCGAAGGCTACCCAGTGGTCCCACTCCATGATGTATTGGCTGGCGAACAGCCCGATAGCCCAGCCGATCAACGGGGTAATAGCTTCAACGACGCCAAAGATCAGACCGGTGCGGAGAGCTTCGCGGAAACGTGGTTTATGCAGGGTAGCGCCTTTACCGATTGATGCGGCAAATGCGTCCATAGACATACCAAATGCAAGAATGAGAGTTGCTGACAGGTTCATGTTAAATAGCCTCGGCCGGGCGGCTCCATATACACGTAACCCACCCCCAACCATACGACGGAGTTACGTGTCTATGGTCTCGCCAACCTATTTCGGCTACCCGCACCACGTTTCGAGTTGCGAAACGAGTATGTTGATACGGGCGTTTCTGGTATTTACTACCCAGAAACCGGCTACTCCCCAATGACGGCGCAACCTTACCATAATATTTTTAGCGGGGACAACCTTTAAATTGATGGGGTAACTTGATGGAACTGAGAACTATTTTCACTTGAGGCGGAAAGGAACAAATAACGGCGATAGCTGCATCAAAATATGCGGGAATAATAAACAGCGAATCAGAAGCATTGCTGATAAATTATCCAGTGATGCGGCCCGCAGTTAAATTGATAAAAAAACAGAAAAACTCTTTTGTTACTGATTCTCAACAAGAAAATGATAAATTCTCTCCAGGTCGTCTAATTGTGTGACCTGGATCAATAATCTGCGCTGCTCTAAATCGATAACCAGAATACCGTCTTCAGATAAATTCATTGATCTGATGCGGGAGTATTCAATAAAAGTGTTGGCATAAAAGAAACCTTGCGCTTTAAACAACAGCTTGGGCCAGCGAATATAGGAAATATAGACGGCAATTAACGCCAGCGAAATAAGCAGATAAGTGGTTAATAGCGCGCCTTGCGTGGTGAGGTTGCGGTAAATCAGGATGGCAAGCAGGCCGACAAAAATCAGGCAGTCAAGCCGATTGCGGCGTTTTAACTGAACCTTCAGCAGGGTTTTACCCTTCAGCAGGTTCATGCCGAATTCGTCGTACAGCGCATACAGCAGCATCAGCACAATAAAAATCAGTAATACACCGTCGGTCAGCGACATCTCACCACTCCATAAATAAAAACCGGGGGTTTTGCCTCTAATGCTGGTCAGTTAAGCGAACAGAGGCATAACCATGCGGCATAATGCCAAAGGTAACGCCCCCTCTCCCTGTGGGAGAGGGCCGGGGTGAGGGGCTTGTAGTAGAGTGATCTTCCCCTCACCCTAACCCTCTCCCCGAAGGCTGTCTCTTATACACAACTCGGCATCTTGCTGTTTTTTAATGTAATTATTTTAAGCCTGTCAATTTTCCGCTCGAAAAAATTATCTTTAAAATCAGCCTGCTATGTTTCTCAAATTGCGGCTATTTGACCGCAATTTGAGATGTGTATAAGAGACAGCCCCGAAGGAGAGGGGACTGGTTAGCCTTTAGATTTTTGTCCTCGCTTGTTAACGCGATTATAGCCCCAGCAGACCGATCCAATAGCCAAAAATACCGATGGCGAAGAAGCCGATGATGATCCACAGCGCATTAACCTTCTTGCGCAGCAGCCACATACAGCCAAAGGTCAGCAGCAGCGGCACCAGGCCCGGCATCAACTGGTCGAGGATGGTTTGCACCGTGGTGATCTTGGTTTGCCCGGTCTGGTCAGTGATCTTCGACACCACCAGCGGAATATTCACGTGCGTCCATTTGTTAACCAAGGCCCCCATGACAAACAGGCCGAGAATGGACGCTCCTTCCGTCAGTTTTTGCAGGAAACCACCACCCATATCGTTAACGATATCGACCCCTTTGCGATAGCCGTAGGCCACACCGTAATAACGGGTCAGCAGGCGCACCAGGTTAAACAGCACGAAGAACAGGATCGGGCCGAGCAGGCTGCCGCTCATGGCGATCCCCGCCCCCAGTGCAGCAAATACCGGGCGCACGGTACCCCAGAAGATCGGATCGCCCACGCCTGCCAGCGGCCCCATCAGGCCCACCTTGATGCCGTTAATCGCCGCATCGTCAATCGGGGCTCCATTGGCACGCTGCTCCTCCATTGCCATGGTCACGCCGAGCACCGGTGCGGCGACGAACGGTTGGGTGTTGAAGAACTCGAGGTGGCGTTTGATCGCCTGTTTGCGATCGTCGTTGTTTTCCGGATACAGGCGGCGGATCACCGGTACCATCGAGAAGCAGAAACCCAGCGCCTGCATACGTTCAAAGTTCCATGACCCCTGGAATAGGTTCGAGCGGATGAATACGCCACGAATATCGGCAGGTGTCAGTTTCTTTTGTGTTGTTGTATCAACCATTTCTTTCACCTATTCCTAGTCCAGTTCGTTATCAAGGTCGTTGGCATTGGCCGGGCCGGCCTGAACCACCTGAGACTTGTTGTATTTAGGGCTGAGCTGGATATAGAGCACGGCCATCACCACGCCAATCACGCCGAGCGCAACCAGGTTAAAATCGGTGAAAGCTGCGGTAACGAAGCCCAGGTAGAAGAATGGCATCAGGTAACCGGCACGCATCATATTGATGACCATCGCGTAACCGACTACCACGATCATGCCACCGGCGATGTTCAAACCGCTGGTGACCACTTCCGGGATCGAGTTCAGCAACGCATGAACGCCAGCGGTGCCGACCGAGATCGCCACGATCACCGCCGGAATGGCGATACGCATGGCTTGTAACAGCAGAGCAGAAATGTGGATCCAGGTGATACCCCGCAGGCTGCCGCGCTCCGCCGCGCTGTCAGCGGCGTGCTGGAAGGCGACGGTCAAGGTACGGACGATAATGGTTAATACCTGGCCTGCCGCCGCCAGCGGAATGGCCAGTGCGATACCAGCACCGATGTTTTGCCCACCGGCAATCACCAGAATGGTGGAAATGATGGATGCCAATGCCGCATCCGGTGCTACTGCGGCGCCGATATTCATCCAACCCAGGGCAATCATCTCCAGCGTACCGCCGATGATGATACCGGTTTTCATGTCGCCAAGAACAAAGCCAATCAGCGTACAAGCGACTAATGGACGGTGGAACTGGAATTCATCCAGCACGGAACCCATCCCGGCAATACAGGCAACGATAAATATCAGCACAATCTGAAGAGTGGTAATCTCCATTGCACTTCTCCTATGACCAAAAAGCTTTAAATAAAATAATCAACGGCACAGGCCATTAATTGAGTTTGCTAATCAGATCCATCATTTTTAACTGGCTGTCGGACGAAACCTTACGCACTTCCAGTTCAATACCGCGCTCGTTTAATTTATTAAACGCCTCGATGTCTTTTGCGTCGAGGGACACCGCGTTATTCACCTGGGTCTTACCCTGACGGAACGCCATACCACCGATATTGACCGACTTAATCTCCACGCCACCTTCCACCAAACGCCAGACATCGGTGGGGTTGGTGAACAGCAGCATCACGCGATCACCGGCATATTTTGGGTTGTTCCAGACGCGAATGGCTTTTGCCACATCGACCACGTGCGCGGTAACGCCTGGCGGCGCCACCTGCGTCAGCAGGGTTTTCCGCACGTGATCGGCAGCCACTTCATCACTGACCACGATGATACGGCTGACGTTGGTCTCCTTGGTCCAACGGGTGGCAACCTGGCCGTGAATCAAACGGTCATCAATGCGTGCCAAGCCAATTTTCATGCGATCGCCAGGGCCGAGAGGAGCTTGTGGAGCGGCGGTTTTTATCGGAGGGGGAACGGCGGGTTTCAGGTTCTCTGTTACCGGTTTCTTTAGCGCCTTTACGCCTTCACGGCCGGTTTCCAGAGCCAGCGCGACCAGGTCGTCGAAGCCGGGGTTATCATCACGTGCCATAAAGGTTTCGACCAGCATCGGAATATTAACCCCGGTGATCACCTCATAATGTTGTTTATCAACAGCGATGCGGCTGGCCGCATTAAACGGGCTGCCGCCCCAGGTATCGACCAGAAACAGGACGCCATCGCTGGTGTCGAGCTCGCTGATTTTCCCATTGTACTTTTCGATTAGCGTTTCGGCGTTTTCACCGGGGACAAAATCTATATAGGCAACGTTATCCTGATCGCCCAATAGCATTTCTGTGGTTTTCAGCAATTGCTCCGCTGCGGTCCCGTGTGTGCCGATGATAATAGCTATTGCCACTCGCTACCTCCTCGTTGAACTTAAGGCACAGATCGCGCCTTTCTCGTTACCATCCTGGCAGTAGATTTCCGTGGTGCAGATACATCATGGTAGAAAAGGGGGGGTACTAAACATTTCCGCGCAGTTTCATCAACCTGTACACGTTAATTCACCTTAGTGTTAATTTATTTTAGTGAGTGAAAAAATAAATTTTGTGATATCGCTCTGCTATTGGCCGATCGAATTATCACGGGTGTTGGTTTGAGGGATTAAACAGCAGAGATGTTACAAAACGAGGCGTAAAGTAAAAGAAGCTACTTTTCCACAGAAAAATTTCCTGCTAGAGTGCCTGCTTATTTTATTACTAAGGAGTGAAGGGCCTCAGCCCTCCCTATGGACTGTCACCGAAGTTACTGTTTTTCAACGCTACACCCGCCACCTGCTGGCGTTATAGATGTCACACGGCCCGTCGGCTTTTTCCCGGTTCTGCAATTCTATTCCACCATGATCCTTGCTTGCGCAGCCTCTGCGTATGCTTTGTCACGCTTGAGCACCGCTCGGCAAACCTGTCTTTCTTCTGGAGTCTGATATGGAAATATTAATGGACCCCTCTATTTGGGCTGGGTTATTGACCTTAGTGGTGCTGGAAATTGTACTGGGTATCGACAACCTGGTGTTTATTGCCATTCTGGCCGACAAGCTGCCGCCCAAACAGCGGGATAAAGCCCGTATTCTTGGCCTGTCATTGGCGCTGGTGATGCGCCTTGGCCTATTGTCGGTGATTTCGTGGATGGTGACGTTGACCACGCCGCTTTTCAGCGTGGCAGAATTCAGTTTCTCCGGCCGTGATTTGATCCTGCTGTTTGGTGGTGTCTTCCTGTTGTTCAAGGCCACTATGGAGCTGCATGAACGGCTAGAAGGGCAAGGCCACCAAGGCGGGCTTAACCGCGGTTACGCCAAGTTCTGGGTGGTGGTGGTACAGATCGTTATTCTCGATGCCGTGTTCTCCCTTGATGCGGTGATCACCGCCGTGGGGATGGTGAACGATCTGCCGATCATGATGGCGGCGGTAGTGATTGCCATGGCGGTGATGCTGCTGGCGTCAAAACCGTTAACGAGTTTCGTGAACGCCCACCCGACCATCGTGGTGCTCTGTCTGAGCTTCCTGCTGATGATTGGCCTGAGCCTGATTGCTGAAGGTTTCGGTCTGCATATTCCGAAAGGCTATCTGTACGCTGCGATTGGCTTCTCGATCCTGATCGAGCTGTTTAACCAGATTGCACGTCGTAACTTCATCAAGCATGAGGCGCGTCGCCCGATGCGCGAACGCACGGCGCAAGCCATCATGCGCCTGATGGGGCAAGAGCGGGCGCAGCAGCAACCGGACGAAGCGGCAACGCGTGAAGTGAATCAGACCTTTGCTGAAGAAGAGCGCTATATGATCAGCGGCGTGCTGACGCTGGCTTCCCGCACCTTGCGCAGCGTGATGACGCCGCGTACCGAAATCTCCTGGGTGGACTGTGAACGTTCCCGTGAAGAGGTGCGTGAGCAACTGCTGGATACCCCGCATAGCCTGTTCCCGGTGTGCCGTGACGAACTGGATGAGATCGTTGGCGTAGTGCGAGCCAAAGATTTGCTGGTTGCTCTGGATCGGGGCGTGGACATCGCTGAGTTTGCCGCCCGCACGCCGCCGATGGTGGTGCCGGAAACCATGGACGTACTCAAGCTGTTGGCGGTATTACGCCGTGCCAAAGGCCGCCTGGTGGTAGTGACCAATGAGTTCGGCGTGGTGCAAGGGCTGATTACACCGTTGGACGTGCTGGAAGCGATCGCCGGAGAGTTCCCCGACGAGGACGAAACGCCGGACATTATCGCTGAAGGCGATCGCCTGCTGGTGAAAGGCGGAGCGGATTTGCACTCGTTGGAACAGGCGTTGGACTGCGACAATCTGGTCAGCCCGACGGAGGATTATGCTTCGCTGGCGGGTTTCCTGCTCTCCCATTACGGCCAGATGCCGGAAGTTGGAGAGGTGGTGGAACTGAACGCGCTGCGTTTCGAAATCCTTGAGGTATCTGACTACCGCATTGAGCTGGTGGGTATCACCAAGGTGAAGCCAGACTACGAACAACATTAGTAATGATTCAGGCCGGAGGGTTCTCCTCCGGCCGATGCTGCCGCTTGTTGTGCATTTCCTGCTGCCGGATTTCATATTGCTGTAACCACACCGGAAACACCTTGATCGGCATTGGTTTGGCAAAGTAATAACCCTGTAGTGCATTGACGTTACGGGAGCGCAGATAGTCGGCCTGTTCCTCGGTTTCTACCCCTTCAGCTACCATCTTGATCTTCAGGCGTTGTGCCAGCGTGATAATAGTGTCGGTAACGGTGGCGTTCACCGCGTCGGTACCAATGGCTGCGGTAAAGCTTTGATCGATCTTCAACACGTCCGGGCTCAGGTTCTTCAGATAGCTTAGTGAACTGTGACCCGTACCGAAATCGTCGATCGCCAGCATGATGCCCATCTCTTTGAGCGACTTAATCTGTTCATGCTGAATTTCCGACAGCGCCGTGCGCTCGGTCAATTCCAGCATCATTGAGGGCATCGGGTTTGCTGGCAACCAGATGCGACGAATATCATCAATAATACTGACGGTGTTGAAATGCTCGGCGGCGACGTTAATGCTGATATAAAACGAGGGGCGCTGCGGGAACAGGCTGAGGTTTTCAACCACGGTGGTCATCAGATAGCGGGTGAGCACGATAATCAGATCGTGTTGCTCGGCCAAGGGAATAAACACATCCGGTGAAATCCAGCCCTGACGTTTATTCTTCCAGCGCAGCAGCGTTTCGACACCGATGCAGCGGCCATTGTCGCTCTTGATGATCGGCTGGCAGTAGACGCGGAATTCACGATGAGTAATGGCGTGGCCGATGTAGTAAGACAGGCTCATGCGGTTGGCGGTAACCAGATACACCACATAAGCGGCCAGCAGGCTGAGCATCAAGGCGAATGGGATATGGCGCGGCAAGGCATCCAGAGCCAGCGTACTGGCGCTAGGGCCAAACAGTGAAAGAGAGAAGGGATACTTATCTGATTTCGCCGTATATTGCAGGCCTTCAGACTGCGTACTGCCGAGAATAATTTCACGCTGACCGTACATCAGGCTGTAGTTGCCAACGTTAAGCACCACCCGATGAGCGTAAGGCTCCTGTGGCTCAAGCAGAAAATTGGCCAGCAGTTCAATATTGAATACGTGCAGCACGCCGTTGGTAGCGCTGTTGTCCTGCGGTGTCCACATCACCAGCGTAGGCACACCTTTGGCGACCGCCAGGGAAGGGCGCAGGGCCAGTTGCACACCCTCATTATTCATCTCAGGGAAGATAATCGAAAACACATAATTACGTGGGCCAAACAGGCTTGAACAATAAATATCACCGTTCTGAACCAAAAGCAGCGAGCGCAGGGCCTGATTCTGAGCTGCCCGAAAACGCAGCGTCGGCATTATCGGCTCACAGGGTTGCCCAACCAGCGGCATGGTGCGTTCGGCCTGCTGTTGTGCCGGTAGCAGTAGCCTATTCAGTTTGGTGATGATTTGGGTGGTTAAAACCTGCCGGTTCTGTTCAGTGATGCGAATTTCCTGATAATAACGGATATACATTGAAATCAAAAAAATAACCAACCCAACCGCACAGGCCAGCAGCCAACGGTAATAGCGGTATTTCGATGCGGCAAGCTGGGTCATCAACATCGGGTAAATCCTTGTTCAGTGCCACTCTACGCCTTAACGCTGTAATAAGAGGTAATTCTAGTCTGTCGCCGTAGAAACTTAATGGTAGCTCAGCAAATAGTTTCACGTATCTGCAATAAAGCGCAGGTCAGTGGGTTAACCGAGGGAAGAATGAAAGGCAGGAAAGGGTTTATTTGGCACCAAGAAAACCCCTGCCGGGAAGGCGGGGCGAGGTTGATGACAAAGTGGCTTGTGAACCCGAGATACCCGGGTCTAGCGCACCGAGGGGCACTCCGGCGGCTTACGCCGCTACGACCCCTTCGGCACGCTCCCCCTAATAACGGGTTTTGTCAGTAGTCTGAACCCGCCGGGAAGGCGGGGCGGTTGAATTAATCACACTGGACTTTGATTGCCAAACCACCACGAGAGGTTTCACGGTATTTAGCGTTCATGTCTTTGCCGGTTTCGTACATGGTTTCGATCACTTTATCCAGTGAAACGCGGGGCTCACTGGTGCGGCGCAGCGCCATGCGTGCCGAGTTGATGGCTTTCACGGCAGCGATGGCATTGCGCTCAATGCACGGCACCTGAACTTGGCCAGCAACCGGATCGCAGGTCAGGCCCAGGTTATGCTCCATGCCGATCTCTGCGGCGATGCACACCTGTTCCGGGCTGCCACCCAACAGTTCGGCCAGGCCCGCGGCGGCCATAGAACAGGCAACGCCCACTTCCCCTTGGCAACCCACTTCGGCACCAGAGATGGACGCATTCATTTTATACAGCGTCCCGATGGCACCGGTGGACATAAAATAGCGGATGTAAATGTCCGGGCTGACGGATTCGATAAAGTGATCGTAGTAGGCCAGCACGGCGGGCACGATACCACAGGCACCGTTGGTAGGAGCCGTGACCACTCGGCCACCGGCGGCGTTTTCCTCGTTAACCGCCAGCGCAAACATGTTCACCCAATCGATCACGTTCATTGGATCGTTGGACAGTTTGTCTGAAGAGACCAGCATACGGCGCAATGCCGAAGCACGACGCGGCACGCGCAGTGGCCCTGGCAGCACTCCTTCGGTATTCAAACCACGATCGATACAGGCACGCATGGTTTGCCAGACGTTGCCAAAGTAGCTTTCGATCTCCTGCTTGCTGTGCAGCGCCAGTTCGTTCTGCATCACCAGACCAGACAGAGAAAGGCCGGTGGTGTGGCAATGTTCGAGCATTTCACTGGCCGAACGGAACGGATAAGGCACGCTGACCTCGCTGCTGTCGGCTTTACCGAAGTGCTCTTCGTCAACGATAAAACCACCGCCGAGGGAATAATAGGTCTTGCTGTAAATCTGTTGGTCTGCGGCGAAGGCATGGATCTGCATACCGTTTTCGTGCAGCGGCAGATTATCACTGCGGAATACCATGCCGCCGTCGCGCGGGAAATCGACTTCATGCAGGCCGCTGGCCAGCATCAGGCGTTGGCGCTGTTCAACGTCACGAATAAAACCGGGAATACTGTCAATATCGACCGTCGCTGGCACATTACCCGCCAGGCCGAGGATGATGGCAATGTCGGTATGGTGACCTTTACCGGTCAATGAGAGTGAGCCGTATACATCAACGGCAACACGCGTGACTGAAGGCATCAGGCCTTCGTTTACCAGATCGTCGACAAACTGTTTGCCGGCTTTCATCGGTCCAACCGTATGAGAGCTGGACGGGCCGATGCCGATCTTAAACATGTCGAAAACGCTAATCACGCTAGAACTCCTTAAAGAGGCATATTGTTATGGCTGCGGCAGTTTAAGCTGTGCAGGAAATCAGGCTCGGGGCTAATGCTTGTCAGTTAAGGCTAACCAATTCCCTCTCCCTTGGGGAGAGGGTTAGGGTGAGGGGATGATCATCGCACTACAAGCCCCTCACCCCGGCCCTCTCCCACGGGGAGAGGGGGCGACTCCTTTAGCAATTGCGCATGATTATGCGGTTTTGCGCTTAACTGACCGGCATTAGGCTCAGGTAGCTTTTTTACAGCAACTGACTGTGGCGTTGCTCCTGGGTTTAAACCCTATGGTATTAGTGGTTTATTCCGGGTGTTGGTATTTTACAGGTATTTCATAAGGCATAAGAGAGTATTTACGGTTTTTTTAAAAGACTGATGCGGTGAACAGTAGTTGAAAAAAAATGGCCATGAAGTGATAGCGATCGCTTTACAGGTGAAAACTGTAAGAGATAAACACTAAATTGTGAAATTAGTCACAGAAGTTGGCGGTCTTAAATGCTTACTTGCTGCGCCAGACGACGGATGATGGCGGCGGTTAGCCCCCAAACAAACTGGTTTTGATACCAGGAAAGGTAGAGCCGGTGTGAATGGCCGTTGCGGTGAATATCCAGCGGGTAATAGCGTGATAGCGTCAGTGCTTCGTGCAGCGGCATTTCAAACACCTCTGCCACTTCGTCGGCATTGGCATAGAATTCGATATCTGGCGGAAGCAGGCCAACGATCGGCGTGACTTGAAAACCGGTGTTGCTGTCGAGCGGAGCCAGTTGCCCCAGTATGTGCACTGCCTGCGGCGGGATCGCTACTTCTTCCTGCGCTTCACGTAAGGCTGTCACGATCGCTGAGCCATCTTCGGCATCGGTTTTGCCCCCGGGGAAGGCCACCTGGCCTGCGTGTTTACGCAATGAATCAGCCCGGCGGGTGAGCAGCAAGGTCGGTTCCGGCCGGCAGATAATCGGGATGAGTACCGCAGCCGGGCGCACGTTATGCGAGGCCTGGGTGGCCTGTGGCAGCTGCAATTGAAAACGGCTGATGAAAGCGGCCAGTGACGCCGAATGGTCCGGATATTTCACGAAACGGTAAACTCCCCCAACTGTGGCAAGATGTGGCCTACCTTATCAAAGGTTTCCTGATATTCCGCCTGTTCCTGGCTGTCGGCAACGATGCCACCGCCTGCGGAACAATAGATGCGGCCGTTTTCGGTGGTCAGCGTCCGGATAGTGATGTTGGTATCCATGGTACCGCAGGTACTGATATAGCCAATGCTGCCGCAATAGGCATTACGCCGCTGTGGCTCCAACTCTTCGATGATCGCCATGGCGCGTACTTTGGGGGCTCCGGTGATGGAACCGCCAGGGAAACAGGCACGCAGCAGTTCGGTGGCTGGCGTGGTGGTGGGAAGCACCGCGGTGATGGTACTGACCAGGTGATGCACCGCCGGGAACGGCTCAACCACAAACAGCTCGGGTACGCGCACGCTACCCGGTTGCGCCACGCGGCCGATATCATTGCGCAGCAGATCGACAATCATCAGGTTTTCAGCGCGATCTTTCGCTGAGTTAGCCAATTTCTCTGCCTGCGCAGCATCTTCCGCCGCATCGGCCAAGCGTGGCAGCGTGCCTTTTATCGGCCGGGTCTGGATCCGCTGATTCTCCAGCCACAGAAAACGCTCCGGCGAAACGCTCAGCACGCTATTTTGCGGCAGCCGCAGAAAAGCAGAGAACGGTGCACGGTTGCTGGCGTTCAATTGGCAGAAAGCCTGCCATTTGTCGCCTTGATAAGGCGCGGAAAAGCGCTGTGCCAGATTGATTTGGTAACAGTCACCGCTGCGTAGGTATTCCTGGATACGGCGAAATTTCTCACCATATTGCTGGCGCGTCATATTCGCCTGCCAGTTGCCGGTCAGGGCAAAAGGCGTACAAGACGGGGTCTGTTGCTGGCTAAGCCAGCGCCAGCGCTGTTCAACATCGCCATAGCTGAGCAGCGTTAAGGTCTGCTGCTGATGATCGGCAATCAACGCCCAGTCATAAATACCAACCGCCATATCCGGCAGGGCAATATCTGCCTGAGCCCACTGCGGCAGTGTTTCTACTCGCCGCCCTAAATCGTAACCGAACAGCCCTAAGGCACCGCCCTGAAAGGGGAGGTCCGTATTCGGCCTCGGGCGTAGGTGTAGCGCCTCCAGTTGCTGTTGCAACAGCAGGAACGGATCTTCTGATGAGCTCTTGCTCTCAGCGCCATGGCAAACTTCGGTGTTTGAGCCACGAGTGGTTAAAGTGATACGCGGTTCGGCGACCAGAATATCAAAGCGATTATGGGAGTGCTCGGCAAACCCGGAGTGTAGCAACATAGCCCAGGGCTGCTGCGCCAATGGAGCAAACAGCTCCAGCAGTGATTCACGGGCATAGGGCAAAGATTTAAGGTTTGGGGCGGTTGCACTCATGGGTTTCAATCGACCTGGCTGACAGGAATGGCGGTTTTGGCTGGTTATTCTGCCATATTCTACGCGCGGGCGCAGCCCACATGGCTCCAGGCGAAAAGTAAGCCAAGTATTTTTTGCGACTTTTACACCTCTTCTAAATGTAAAAACGCAAGAAGCCTTGATGCTAGCAAATAGAGATCATAGTGTTACCTAAACTTGCGAACATATAATAACATTCTATTATTAATTACGAATGGTTATTATTTCTTTATTGCCATATTTCTGAGGCGATATGTTATTTAATTCTGAACATGGATTGTGGATATCAAAATTACTCAATAAAATCACCCAGTCAGTCTTGTAGTTCATTGCCTTGCAGCAAAGCAGCACCCTGAATTTATTAAAATAATTAAACACTTTTACTTCTGCCAGCAAAGAGCCGTATATGTCATTAAAACTGAGTGTTATTGTCCCTCTGCATAATGTTGGGGAACTGTTCATCCCTTTTCTGGAGTCTCTGCTTGCGCAGCAGGAACAACAGCTTGAAGTGATTATTGTGAACGATGGCTCTACCGATGGTTCAGGAGATATTGCTCACCGTTATGCCGCTCAGCATCAGCACATTAGCGTGATCGATCAAGCTAATGCAGGCGTATCCAGTGCGCGTAACGCCGGATTGGCCGTCGCGCGTGGGAAATATGTCGCATTTCCTGATGCTGATGACTTATTGGCGCCAGAAATGTATTCAACGCTGATTGCACAGGCGGAACGGCATCAATTAGATGTGATGCAGTGCAATGGCGAACGTTATTTCGCCAGTAATGATGAGTTGCAGCCGATCATTCCCCAGCAGCGATTGAAAGACACTGCGGTTATCAGCGGCAGCCAATGGCTGGAAAAGGCGCTGAAATCCCGACGTTTTATTCACGTGGTGTGGCTGGCGGTTTACCGTCTTGATTTTATCAGGCAGCATCAGCTCTATTTTGAACCGGGTCTGCATCACCAGGACATTCCCTGGACTACCGAAGTGATGTTTAACGCCCAGCGGGTGAAATACCTCAGTAAACCACTGTATCGCCAGCGGGTTCACGATCGGTCGATTAGCAATCGCCGCCGCACCGGGCAGGCCAACGTTGAATACCAGCGTCATTACATGCAGATCGTGGAGATGCTGGTGGCGTTGAATCAGCGCTACGGCCAGAAAATCCCGCTTTGCTCGGCATTTCACTGGCAAATCACTCGCGAGGCGTTGGGGATCTGCCACAGCATTCGCCGCGAACCTGAGTTACAGGCACAGCAGCAGATCACTGAAGAATTCTATCGGCGTGGTATCGATCAAGCCATGATCGCCAACATGCGCGGTATCAAACAGATATGGCAGGTCATGTTGTGGCGACATCGTCTGAAGCAGTGGCGGAGCAACAGCCGTTGCCCGTTGCGGGCCCCAGAATAACAGGCGTAGGGTTCCACGGTTTTAAGGCGTATAATCCACGTCCATTTTGCTGGGGAGAAACACATGCTTGCAGGTATGCCGTCACTGAGTCATCAAGAACAGCAGGAAGCTGCTGAACGTATCCATCATCTGATGGCGCAGGGCATGAGCAGTGGTGAAGCCATCGCGCGCGTCGCACAGGAAATCCGCGAAAAACATCAAGGGGATCGGGTGACAGCCCTGTTCGATGATGATGAAGAGGAAGAACCGCAGGAAGAGCCGACCGAGTATCTGGAAGACGACGCTGAAGACGACGAGAATTATTGAGATTACCGGGGTTCGGCATGCCGAACCCCCAAGGTTATCAGCCTTGAACTGTCACTGCGGCAGCTGCCTATTTAGCCAATTCTACCGCCTGATCAACGTGTTGTGCTGTGGCCAGTGCTACACCCAGACGGCGTTTGCCGCTGATGTCCGGCTTGCCGAATAAACGTACCTGATTATGGCCGCTTAACGCCCGATCCAACCCACTGAAGCGCAGGTTTTCGCTGCTCAATTCCGGCAGGATCACCGCTGAAGCCGAAGGCCCGAACTGGCGGATGCTACCGATTGGCAACCCAAGGAAAGCACGTACGTGCAGTGCGAACTCGGACAGATCCTGTGAGATCAGCGTAACCATGCCGGTATCGTGCGGGCGCGGTGACACTTCACTGAAAATGACCTCATCACCACAGACAAACAGCTCGACGCCAAATAAACCAAAGCCCCCCAATGCGTTAACCACATTTTCTGCAATCGCCTGCGCACGGCTTAATGCCAACTCAGACATCTGCTGCGGTTGCCAGGATTCACGGTAGTCGCCGTCTTCCTGACGATGGCCGATCGGGGCACAGAAGTGCATGCCATCAACGGCATTGATGGTCAGCAAAGTGATCTCGAAATCAAATTTCACTAGTCCTTCCACGATCACCCGGCCACCACCGGCGCGGCCGCCTTGCTGGGCGTATTCCCATGCGCTGCCAAGCTGTTGCTCGCTGCGGATCAGGCTTTGCCCTTTGCCAGACGAACTCATTACCGGCTTGATGATGCATGGATAGCCAATTTCGGCCACCGCCGCACGGAAGCCCTCTCCGCTGTCGGCAAAGCGATAACTTGAGGTTGGCAAACCCAGCGTTTCTGCCGCCAGGCGGCGGATACCTTCGCGGTTCATGGTCAGGCGCGTAGCTTCGGCGCAGGGCACCACGTTGTGCCCTTGCTGTTCCAACTCGACCAGCATGCTGGTAGCGATGGCTTCAATTTCCGGCACGATATAATCAGGGCGCTCCAGCTCAATTACCGCTTTCAACGCCTGACCATCCAGCATATTGATCACATGGCTGCGATGGGCCACATGCATGGCAGGAGCGTCTTTGTACCGATCGACAGCAATCACTTCCAGCCCTAAACGCTGGCATTCAATGGCAACTTCTTTGCCTAACTCGCCTGAGCCGAGCAGCATAACGCGGGTGGCGGATGGGCGTAGGGCGGTTCCAATAGTCAACATAGTTTCGTACCAATACGGTCTGATAACAGGCGCGCATTATATACGAAAACGATTGCGTGTGCAGAGGGTGAGATAACAAGGCCCGGAAACCTGCCGCTGGGAACAGTTTTTTTACCGCTGAAATCCGGAATCCACACTAACTCTGTTATCATCTGCGCCTGATTCGGTGCCAGCCCACGGGCGCGCCGCCTTTCCACTTGCTATAAGAGTTATTGCCGTGAGCACAGTTTCCTTTTCTTCCCTGCCGCTGCCAGCCGAACAGTTGGCCAACCTCAACGAACTGGGGTATGCCGAAATGACGCCGGTACAGGCCGCAGCGCTGCCCGCTATCCTGAAAGGGCAGGACGTTCGTGCCAAAGCGAAAACCGGCAGCGGCAAGACGGCGGCGTTCGGTATCGGTCTGCTGGATAAAATCAACGTTGCCCAAGTGGCGGCTCAGGCGCTGATCCTGTGCCCGACGCGTGAGCTGGCCGATCAGGTCAGCAAAGAGCTGCGCCGTTTGGCACGTTTCACCCAGAATATCAAAATCCTGACCCTGTGCGGCGGCCAACCGGTAGGGCCACAGCTCGATTCATTGGTGCATGCGCCGCATATCGTGGTAGGGACACCGGGGCGCATCCAGGAGCATCTGCGTAAAAAAACGCTAGTTCTGGACGACTTGAAGGTGTTGGTGCTGGATGAGGCCGATCGCATGCTGGACATGGGCTTTGCCGATGATATCGACGATGTGATCGGCTATACGCCGCCGCAACGCCAGACATTGCTGTTTTCCGCTACCTATCCGGCAGGCATTGAGCGCATCAGCGCCCGCGTGCAGCGTGAACCGCTGAATGTCGAAGTGGATGAAGGGGATGAGCCCACCACCATCGAACAGCGTTTCTATGAAACCACGCGCGATCAACGCCCGGCAGTGCTGGTGGCGGCGATCCGCCATTATCAACCCGCTTCCTGCGTGGTGTTCTGCAACACCAAGCGTGACTGCCAGAGCGTGTTTGAAGCGCTGGAAGCGCGCGGCATCAGCGTGCTGGCGCTGCATGGCGATCTTGAACAGCGCGATCGCGATCAGGTATTAGTGCGTTTCGCCAACCGCAGTTGCCGCGTACTGGTAGCGACCGACGTCGCGGCCCGTGGTCTGGATATCAAAGATCTGGAACTGGTGGTGAACTACGAACTGGCCTTTGACCCGGAAGTGCACGTACACCGCATTGGCCGTACTGGCCGTGCTGGTTTGAGCGGGCTGGCCATCAGCCTGTGTACGCCACAGGAAATGGCGCGCGTACATGCGATCGAAGAGTATCTGCAAATAACCGCCAACTGGGTGCCGGTTTCAGAGCTGAGCGGTGCGTCAAGTGCCTCGTTGGAGGCTGAAATGGTCACCTTGTGTATCGATGGCGGCCGCAAGGCGAAAATCCGCCCTGGCGATATTCTCGGTGCGCTGACCGGCGATGCCGGGCTGACGGCAGCGGATGTAGGCAAAATAGATATGTTCCCGGTGCATGCTTACGTGGCGATCCGCAAGGCCAGCGCACGCAAGGCGCTGCAACAGCTTCAGCAGGGCAAAATCAAAGGCAAAAGCTGCAAAGCGCGGCTGCTGAAATAATAAACGGCGGAGCGCTTGCGCTCCTGCTCGATATGATATTATACTGTATGAAATTACAGTATTCTAACCTTTGAGGAATGCGCAAATGGCTGTTGAAGTGAAATATGTAGTAGTAAGAAACGGTGAGGAAAAAATGACTTTCGCTAACAAGAAAGATGCCGATGCCTACGACAAAATGCTGGATCTGGCCGACAGCCTCGGTGAGTGGCTGCAACAGGCACCGATTACCCTTGAAGATGAACAGCGTGAAGGGCTGAGCTTCTTCCTGGCAGAGAATAAAGACGCGTTGGCGCAGATCCTGCGTGGTGCAGCGCCACAGGAAACAGTGAAAAAGCCGGCTAAAGCCAAAGCTGAAAAACCGGTCGCTATCCTGAAAGAAGAATCCACCTCCGAGTCAGAACAGCAGGCTGCATAATCAGTCATGCAACCGCCTCATGATGAACAAGGAAGTGGAATGGTCCGTGAAATAACCTTTTTCAGCCGCTTTGAGCAAGACATTATGGCCGGGCGCAAAACCATCACCATTCGGGATGCCAGTGAGTCCCATTTCCAGCCCGGTGAGGTGTTGCGCGTGAGCCGTAATGAAGATGGCGTATTTTTCTGCTTTATTGAAGTGCAATCGGTCACGCCGATTCGTTTAGGGGCGTTGACCGAAGCGCATGCCCAGCAGGAGAATATGACGCTGAGCGAACTGAAACAGGTGATCAAACAGATCTATCCAGGGCTGGATGAGCTGTTTGTGATTGCCTTCAGTAAACGTTAATTCCTTGCCTGGCTGAGTATTTAATGGCTCTGCGACACAGATTTGCATCTTTCATACATTTATTGACAAATAATCCCTTAATCTGAAGATTGATCGGCGATCTGGCCTGTACGCGCCCGCACGCCTGAATTTCACCTATTCAGAGGTAGACAATGAAAAATAACTGGATGCAACAGATTCAATCCATGCTCGGTGACAAAGCCAGCTCAATGGGCGGTACGGAAGGCATTGGTAAATTACTGGCCCCGACCGCGCTGGGCGGTCTGGTAGGCGTTCTATTAGCCAACAAGTCTTCCCGCAAGATGGTGGGCAAGTTTGGTAAAAATGCGTTGATTATCGGTGGCAGTGCCGCGTTAGGCGCCGTGCTGTGGAACAAATACAAGCAGCGCGTCAAAGAAACGCACCAGGAAGAGGCGCAGTTTGGCTTGCAGAGCACGCCAGCGGATTTGCGTGCTAAACGGCTGGTACAAGCGCTGGTGTTTGCCGCCAAAAGCGACGGCCACATTGACGCAGAAGAAAAGCAAGCTATCGACCATAGCCTGGAGCAACTGCAGGTGGGGGATGAGGCTCAAAGTTGGGTGCAGCAAGCCATCGACCAACCGCTGAATCCCGATCTCATCGCGCAAAGCGTGAAAAATGAAGATGAAGCGTTAGAAGTGTATTACCTGAGCTGCATGGTGATTGATGTCGATCACTTTATGGAGCGCAGCTACCTTGATGCTTTGGCACAATCGCTGAAAATTCCGGCTGATGTCAAGCAGGGCATCGAAAGTGACGTTCACGAGAAAAAACGCGATTTGGCGTAGCCCTGCGGCTTGTTAATCTGGTGGGGATCGTGTCACTCTTGCCTTAATCAAGGTAAGCGGATGATTTAGCAATGATGACACCCCCTAAGGCAGAAAAACGTCCTTATCCGATCACCACTCACGGTGACACTCGTATAGATGACTATTACTGGTTGCGTGATGACGATCGCACAGATCCCCAGGTACTGAACTACTTACAGGCAGAAAATGCCTACACTGATGCACAGTTGAAGCCGCAGCAGGCGCTGCGTGAAACGCTGTATCAGGAGATGGTGGCGCGTATCCCGCAGCAGGAACATTCCGTGCCATACGTTAAGCGCGGTTTTCGCTATCAGACCCGTTACGAGCCTGGTAATGAATATGCGCTCTATGTACGCCAGCCAGAAGCGGCAAGTGAACAGTGGAGCACCTTGATCGATGGTAATCTGCGGGCCGAAGGGCACGAATTTTACACGCTGGGTGGGTTGGAGGTAAGTCCCGACAACCAGCGCCTGGCGGTGGCGGAGGATTTCCTGTCACGTCGTCAGTACGATATTCGTTTTAAAAACCTGCATGATAATAGCTGGCTTGAAGAAGTGCTGGAGAACACGTCCGGCAATTTCGAGTGGGTGAACGATTCCTCTACCGTCTATTACGTCCGCAAACATGCTAAAACGCTGCTGCCATATCAGGTCTATCGACACGTGGTTGGCAGCGATCCGCAGCAAGACGTGCTGGTCTATGAAGAACAGGATGATACCTTCTACGTCAGCCTGGAAAAAACCACCTCAGAGCGTTTTATCCTGATCCATCTCAGCAGCACCACGACATCGGAAATTCTGCTGTTGGATGCGGATAATGCCGATAGCACCCCGCAGATGTTTGTACCGCGCCGTAAAGATCACGAATATGCCGTCGACCATTATCATCAGCATTTTTACATTCGCTCTAATAAAGACGGCAAGAACTTTGGTCTTTACCAGAGCGAGCAAGCCGATGAGGTGCAATGGCAGGCGCTGATCGCGCCACGAGCCGAGGTGATGCTGGAGGGATTCAGTCTGTTCCGCGACTGGCTGGTGGTGGAGGAGCGTATTGCTGGCCTGACGCAGTTACGCCAAATCCATTGGCGCACGGGTGAAGACAAGAGCATTGCCTTCGACGATCCAACCTATGTCACCTGGCTGGCGTACAACCCGCAGCCAGAAACTGCCCTGCTGCGCTATGGCTACTCTTCAATGACGACCCCCAGCACGCTGTATGAATTGAATCTGGACAGCGGTGAGCGCGTACAACTCAAGCAGCAGGAAGTGAAAAACTTCACTGCGGAAAATTATCGCAGCGAGCGGGTGTGGGTGAAGGCGCGTGACGGCGTTGAGGTACCGGTATCGCTGGTTTACCGTCCCGATCGTTTTGCTCACGGCGCGAATCCGCTATTGGTTTACGCTTATGGTTCGTACGGCAGCAGCATGGATCCGGCGTTCAGTGCTAGCCGCCTTAGCCTGCTGGATCGTGGTTTTGTTTTCGCTCTGGCACACATTCGCGGCGGTGCTGATCTAGGCCAGCTGTGGTATGAAGACGGTAAATTGTTTAAAAAGCAGAATACCTTCAACGACTTTATCGACGTGACCGAAACGCTGGTGGCACAAGGCTATGGCGATAACCAACGCGTGTTTGCCATGGGGGGCAGTGCTGGGGGGCTATTGATGGGAGCTATCATCAATCAGGCACCGCAGTTGTACCATGGCGTGGTCGCGCAGGTGCCGTTTGTTGACGTAGTCACTACTATGCTGGATGAGACGATCCCGCTGACGACCGGTGAGTATGATGAATGGGGTAACCCGAACGACAAGGCTTACTACGACTATATCAAGCAGTACAGCCCTTACGATCAGGTGAAAGCGCAGGATTACCCGCATATGCTGGTGACAACCGGGTTGCATGATTCACAGGTGCAATACTGGGAACCAGCCAAATGGGTGGCGAAGCTGCGCGAACTTAAGACTGACGATCATCAGCTGCTGCTGCATACCGATATGGATGCAGGCCACGGTGGTAAATCCGGCCGCTTTAAAGCCTATGAGGATATAGCGTTGGAGTATGCGTTTATTCTTTCGCTGGCTGAGTAGTAAAAACGCGGGCGGTGCAAGCTGCCCGCGTTGTTATCCGATCAGATAATACTTCAGCGTATGTTTCATATCCGGGCTGAGATCGTCGATGGATTTCAGCATCCAACGCAGATAGCCAGGATCGTCCTGCGCCACACGTTCAATCTCTTGGCCGCGATACTTACCGAATTTGAATTTTTTCAGCAACACCGGTTGTTCGGTGATCTGCACCATCTGCTCTGGCGTCCAGCCTGAGTCCCGCATAATGCGTTGCAGCAGTGCGGCGGTCACGTAGCAGTCATACAGTGCTCGATGTGGGTAGAGCGTGGTGTCCTGCGGCAGTTGGACATCCAGGTTCAGGGCATAGCGCAGGTATTGGTTGCCATATTTGATGTCCGGGTAGAGCGTTCGCGCCAGCTTGACGGTACAGATCCAGGCACCATTCATTTCTGGCAATACTCCGCGATCGAACGCCGCATTGTGCGCCACATAATATTCACTGCCCTGATAGCGACCAATTGCCACTGCGATGCGTGGCTTGCCTTCAACCATCTGTTCGGTGATATGGTGAATGGCCATGGCATCCAGGCCAATCGGTCGATCGGGGCTGATCAGGTCGCTCATCGGGTTGGTGATACGCCCATCGATCACATCGACAGAGGCCACTTCCACCACGCCGCCATCCAACCCGCAGGTTTCGGTATCTATTACACGTAAGCTCATGTTCTTCTCGGTGACAGTCTCTTGTTTTAGCATAACGATACGTGACACTGGTGTTTTCAGACAACAAAAAACCCGCCTCGGCGGGTTTAACTATGCTTGGAAGTACGCTTATTCACCAGAGGGTTGATCTTTCTTGGCACGCTTACCGGCACGTTTTTCTGCTGGGGTTTTTAACGGCTTCTTCTTTGCATTTTTCTTGCTATCCATTCCCTTACTCATTATGGCCTCTCAGTTACCTATGGTTGGGTCGGTTGCTGTCCTATTAACCCCATAACGGCAATCATATGCAAGCAGCAAAGAGTGAACTGACATTAACGCGTTGTTAATCCAATGATTATTAATTACTAACATTCCATAAGCTAAAACTGTTACAATATAACAAAAATGCATATCGGAGATATCCATGACTGTAATGACGTTGTTAAGCGAGCAGCAACTGCTAGCGATGCCGGAATCTGATTACATGAATGCTGAGCAGCGGGCGTTTTTCCGTCAGCGTTTGCTGGAAGAACAACAAAAACTCTGGCAGCACATTGACGTGCTGAAGCGAGATATCGATAGCGGTGACGTGAGTGGTGATGAGGCTGATAAAGCTGCGCGTGAAGAAGATCTGCGGTTGCTGTTCCGTCAGTTGGATCGAGAAAGCCGCCTGTTACCGAAGATGACCGCCGCATTAGCGCGGCTGGAAAATGGTGACTACGGCTACTGCCTGGAAACGGGGGAACCAATCGGTTTGGGGCGCTTGTTATTACGCCCGACGGCGGAGTTGGGTATTGAGGCTAAAACGGCACAAGAGATGCGTGAACCGCATTTGCGCAAAAGTAAATCGACGTCATTTTAAGCAAATTCCCGCTAATATGTTGGTGTAATTAAGTATTTTCTTGTTTTGACGTTGACCTGATGCGCGGCTTCGGCTTTGATGAATGAATGACTCACAGAGACGGAAGCGCCATGGAACAATTACGAGGTTTGTACCCGCCATTATCAGCTTATGATAGCGGTTGGCTGGACACCGGGGATGGTCACCGGATCTACTGGGAACTGAGTGGTAATCCAAACGGCAAACCTGCCGTATTTCTCCACGGTGGCCCTGGTGGTGGGATTGCTCCCTACCATCGACAGTTGTTCGACCCTGAGCGCTATCAGGTGCTGCTGTTCGATCAACGCGGCTGTGGCCGTTCCAAGCCGCATGCCAGCCTGGACAACAACACCACCTGGCATCTGGTCGCAGATATCGAACGGCTGCGGAAGATGATCGGCGTGGAACAATGGCTGGTGTTCGGCGGCTCTTGGGGATCCACACTGGCGTTGGCTTATGCACAAACACATCCGCAATCCGTCAGTGAGATGGTGTTGCGTGGCATATTCACGCTGCGCAAGCAGGAGCTCAGTTGGTATTACCAGGATGGCGCTTCACGTTTCTTCCCCGATAAATGGGAGCGCGTGTTGTCTATTCTGTCAGAAGAAGAGCGGAAAGACGTTATCACCGCTTATCGCCAGCGTTTGACGTCGCCAGATCTCCAGGTACAGCTCGAAGCCGCTAAACTGTGGAGCGTGTGGGAAGGTGAAACGGTCACGCTTTTGCCGAATGGTGCGTCGGCTTCTTTCGGTGAGGATAATTTTGCGCTGGCCTTCGCCCGTATCGAAAATCACTACTTTACCCATCTGGGTTTTCTCGACAGTGATGACCAACTGCTGAAAAACGTATCCTTGATCCGCCATATCCCGGCGGTCATTGTCCATGGCCGCTACGATATGGCCTGCCAGCTACAAAATGCCTGGGATCTGGCGAAAGCCTGGCCAGAGGCAGAACTGCATATTGTCGAAGGTGCTGGGCATGCAACGGATGAACCGGGTATTCTACACCGCTTGATGTTGGCTACCGATCGCTTTGCTGGCAAGTAGCTGACCAGGAAGCCTGCCATATCGGTGGGCTTTTCTACTTCACTTTAGGCTCATACGGCAGGCGGGAGAACTTGTGCGATTCAGCACGATAATGCGCCACACGTTCACGGAAGTAATCCCGCAGATGTGCGGGCTGTTCCCGCTCTAACATCTCAGGGATCACCGGCATGTTGTAGCGTTCTTTGAACGCCACACCCGAGGCGGCGAGATCAACGTTCACTTTGTCCATCTCATCTTTGGAAAGCTCTGCCAGATTGTAACCCATGGTATTTTCCTTCAGGTTGTTGCATTGAATCAGCGCAGAAGGTAATTCACCCTTGGTCACTTGGCAAGCCTGAAGCAGGCATAAATCGCTATTTTATTTTCAGCAGTATGGAAGATATTATTTTTTATCAAATAGTAACCATTCTCCTTACAAGGGAATATAAAATTAAGGGGGTATTCTCACCATATTACCCACTACTCTGAAGGGTTATTTAACATCATGAAAAAATAAATAAAATTCATAGTGAAAGGGGCGTTAATCAAGGGTTTTTATTTTGTTTTAATCAGGGCATAATGCAGGCGAATCAATTTTATCTTCTCGAAAAATAAAAGGAATCATCATGCTAGCGCAAGAAATGATAAAAAAGCTGAATGAACAACTTAATCTGGAATTATATTCTGCAAATCTGTACCTGCAGATGAGCGCCTGGTGTAGTGATAAAGGCTTTGAGGGCGCAGCCGGGTTCCTGAAAGAGCATTCTCAGGAAGAGATGCAGCACATGCAACGTCTGTTTGATTACCTGAGCGACACTGGCGCATTACCTTTGTTAGGCAGTATTGCGGCACCACCGGTAGAATTTGAATCGCTGGCTGACGTTTTCCAACAAACTTATGAGCATGAGCAGCTGATTACTCGTGAAATCAATGAGTTGGCGCATGTAGCAATGACCACCCGCGATTACTCTACTTTCCACTTCCTACAGTGGTATGTTGCTGAGCAGCACGAAGAAGAAAAACTGTTCAAATCCGTGCTGGATAAGTTGGCGCTGGTGGGCAACAGCGGTAAGGCACTGTTCTTCGTGGATAAAGATTTGAAGAAAATGGGTCCAGCCTCCGCAGGCGGCAACGGCCAGGCTTGAGGATAGTTTTTTGAAAAACCGCGTGTTCTGTTCTTCACAGCACGCGGTTTTTTATACCCTGTGTTTATCATGGTTTTTCAGCGATACGTGCTGCTAAACAGCAAAATACCAGTGATGTACTCGACTTGCTGATTCACCACCGTTATGATTCAACGCGATACGTTGCTAAAACCGCAGCGCAATCATTGTGGTGGGGTGAGGCTGCGGAAACATCGCTCCGGTTAACGGCCCGCCTCTTATCACCTTCATTATGATAAAAGGGATTCCTCTGTGATCGCTAAAATTCGTTCATCCTATCGCCTGCTTTCTACCATTTTCGTGCTGTTTGTCGGGCTTTCCTCCCAGCAGGCTCTGGCGCATGCCCACCTTAAAGTGCAGACTCCTGCGGCAGATACCACTGTCAGTTCGGCTCCGAAAATGCTGACGCTGAATTTCTCTGAAGGTATCGAACCAAGCTTCAGCGGTGTGAAAGTAACCGGCCCTGAGCAAAAGGTAGTGAAAACCGGCAAATTGAGCCTGGAGCCGAATAACAGCACGCAGATCAACGTGCCGATTGAAACGGAGCTGACGGCGGGGAAATATAACGTCAGCTGGCATGTCGTTTCAGTCGATGGCCACAAAACCAAAGGCCAATACAGCTTTACCGTAAACTGACCGATGACTCTGGCGACTCTTTTTACTCTGTGTCGCTTTGCGCACTTTGCGGCGGTGATGCTGATGTTTGGCATCAGCCTGTTCACCGCCTTACTGTCGCCGCAGCGTTTCTCTCCGCTCATTACCCGCGATTTACATCCGCTGTTGCTGGTATCGACCTGGTTCGCTGCGCTTACCGCGCTGTTGATGCTGGCGGTACAGGCTGGGCTAATGGGGGAAGGTTGGGGCGATACCTGGCAGTTGGCAATCTGGTGGGTGGTGCTAGGTACTACGTTTGGTGAAGCCTGGCGCTGGCATTTGGCGGTGGCGTTGTTGGCTTTACTGGCGCTGCGTTTGCCCGATCCTAAACGTGCCAATGTGCTCACCGGATGCTCGGTCTTGTTGCTAATCAGTATGGCGTTTATCGGTCATGCCGCGATGCACGATGGTGCTCTGGGCCTTGCGCACCGTTTTAACCATGCGTTGCATCTGCTGGCAGCGAGCTATTGGTTTGGTTGTTTGTTACCGCTGCTGGTTTGCCTGCGTTACCTGTCACAGCCACAGTGGCGCAGCGATGCGCTGGCGACGCTAATCCGCTTTTCCCGCTGGGGCCATGTGGCCGTAGCGCTGGTGATCCTCACCGGCATCGTTAATAGCCTGATGATCCTTGGTCATTGGCCGTTGAACGTTGATTCGGCCTATCAGCGTCTGTTATTGCTTAAAATCGCGTTGGTGGCTCTGATGGTTTTGGTGGCGCTGGTCAACCGTTACGTTATCGTGCCAACGATGCATAGCACGTCCACGCTGGCACAACGTGGGTTAGTCATGGCCTGCTGGTGTGAAGTGGTGTTGGGGGCCGCAGTCCTGTTGTTGGTCAGTTTGTTTGCAACCTATGCGCCGGTATGACAATGCAGCTTGCCGGGAGCCCCTGACTTGCGGGAAAATCGAATCAAATCGCAACATAAGGCAATATCATGAAATCTGTAATTCTTGGCATCGCACTGCTGGCGATGGCGACCGGCACATTGGCGGCGGATAAACTGGTTAACGTCACTAAGCTGGAATACGGAAACCAGTGGGCGTTTACCAAAGAGGAAGTGACGCTGCAATGCCGCAAGGGCAATGCGCTGTTTGTGCTCAACAACAGCACCCTGATGCAGTATCCGCTGAATGATGCGGCGCAGGCCCAAGTGAAAGCAGGGCAGCAACGTGCTCAGCCTTTGGATGTGCTCTTGCTGGATGATGCCAATAACCCAGGTAAGAAAATGAGCGTTGAAATTTTTCACGCAAGAGCAGAAAAGCTCTGTGCTGACTAAGCGCTTATCTACCAACGGGTTATGAAAGGGTTGACGAAGTGAGTGAAATTTACGTAATTAATTTCTACATGAAATTATCACTTACCGTGCGGCTGGCTGGCAAAAGTAGCATGTTCAGCTACTCTTAAAGTGCATGGCTGAGTAAGCCCTGCACAAATGCCAACTTTTAGCGCACGGCTCTCTCCCAAGAGCCATTTCCCTAGACCGAATATAGGAATCGTATTCGGTCTTTTTTTATGTCACTGATTTATAAGGATAAAAAATAAATTCCACGAAAATACACGAAATTTCCACGAATTTTGATATTCGGTCTTTTACAACATTACGTACTCCTTCCCCCTCGTATCGAGATACTTGTCCGTCATTTTCACCGATTTATGCCCCAGTAATTTCATCGCAAATTCCTTTCCCTTCTCAATGTAGTTCGCTGTTGGCCGAAACAGGCAAAACTCATTAAATATCAAAAAATCGCTCTAACCTCTTGAATCTTTTTCTGTTAGTTTATTATTCTTTGCTGCAAATACTCCATAAGGAACAGGGCATGAAGAGGGGCTATCTAGGATTTGAAAAAGGCTTGCTAACATTGGCATTAGTAATTGCCACATCGTTGTTAGCAGGGTGTGTGAAGACAGATTCTGCGATTAAAACCCGGCTATCGGGAGATGGTGTCGATGATCTTTTTCTCCCCCTCAACGGCAAAACACCCCCGCAGCCTGACGAGGAGATTAGTAAGTACGTTACGCAGATCCAAACCGCTATTCAAAGCAATTTTTACGATGCCAATTCATATGCTGGTAAGCAATGCGATTTAAGAATCAAGCTAGCTCCGGATGGGATGCTTTTGGATGTTCAGGCTGTAGATGGAGATCCTGCACTTTGTCGCGCAGCTATAAAAGCAACAACAAATACGAGCTTTCCTAAACCCCCTTCACAAGCTGTTTATAGTGCTTTTAAAAATGCCTTACTGGATTTTCGCCCTGTAGCGACTGAATGATAAAAGCATCGGGGTTGAATGTGATTGTTTAGCTACGATAAGTACAAGGACGTGACATTAGCAAAGAAGAAGCCACACTATTTCTTGATGATCTCACCATGCTTTTAGGGGAGGGGATCGCCAAGGAAGAGGTTTATAATGTGTTACGGATTTTAGAACTCAGGCGACAAACAGCAAAGTTGGAGTTCATAAAACGCTCATTAACCACTTCAAGTGGTAAATAGCGATATCGGCTGTTGAAATCCCCAAAATCGCCACTATATAGCAGTTAACGCTGCCCCGTACCGGCTTCGTGATGTTTTTTAGGGTTAAACATCGGGAGGGGCAGCGGTCAGAAACTTTCTTTCCTTCCCCCTTTATCCCCATGCCTAATGAAAGAGTGCAGTATGATACTGTGAAAATCTAATTTTATGCGTTGGTAACACAGGCGTTAAAAATCCCGCAAAAAAACATTGCTATATGATTGTTTTTTATTTAATAATTTCAAGGCCAATTAAAGTCTTCATGGGGGGAGCGATTGTGGGTACCAAATTCATTCTAAGCCTACTTTTGTTCTCATTGTTAAGTTGTCTATTTTGTCCTGATGCAGGTGCGGCCAAGACAGGCACAATTACGATAAAGTTTGGCGAAACAACAGAGGATGCGTTTAAAAAAATACATCCTAGATCAGTAAAAGTAGGTTTTAATAAAGTTCTGAAGGGTAATATTTACCTATTAACTCCTAACCTGAACGACGATGTGCGTAAGGATATCGTCCCTGAAGATCTCGACAAAGTTTTAGTACTATTTGATGAAAGTAAGAATTTGGTTGCATTGCAACTGAAATTCAGAAAAGACTCTTTCGGCTTGGGCAGTTCTGTGCTTGCAAAGAAATATGCCGTCATTGCTGAGAAAAACACAATTTTTGGCACTAAGTATATAGGTTTGTACAACGAGGGAGTTTTTATTTACCTTATCACACCATTCTACTTTTCAGGTTCTACCCTATTCTTTATAAGAAGTGACAGCAAAGAAAATATTCTACAAAAGGCTCCTGAAAGTCTATTGATTAATGAGGTTAAACTTCTTGATTTCATGGCAGATAAATGTTTTACGCCATAACAGTAACCTTGGCTATTTAATGAGTAAGTATATAATTTTTGTAAGCAACCTGTTTTAGGCTGTTTCTCACACTGGCCTGTGTCCGTTAGTCACTGATTATGGCGAGTTAAGGATGTTTTCATCTAAAAGTGAGATGGATTATTGTAAGGCGAACATCAGAAATTGCGAGGCATTAAAATTAAAAAATAATGTTCATGAGCTCACTGTCACACCTCAATTTAAAGATGGCGGGTGGTATTTTTGTGGAAAAGGATAATCAGGTGATTTCTGGCTCATGCGACCGTCTACGGGCAGTTTTTTATTAGCATTACATAGCAACCTTCTGAGGCTGGTGCGCAATGCGCAAGCAAAACTATCAGCAGAGCTTGCCTGGTCACCCTGACAGTTAAGGGACACCCCCTAAAATTAGGGCTGGTGCAAATAAGGGCTCTGCCGCATTAAGACTATTGTACTTTGAGCACTGGCTGATCCACGACTAATGCCCCATTTTTATAAACCATCAGCACACCCGGCGGACTATCACTGGTGCCTACCACCGTCACCTGGCATTCATATTGGTAAGGGCCGCTTTGAAATTGAAATGTGTGATTGCCACCACTGCCATCGAATTTTACCTCGCCATTTTTCAGCACCAGATCTGGTTTATCACCGATCGAATTTCCCTTGGCCCAAGAGGCATAGCGATACTTGCCATTGTTCAACTGATCGATGCGAATAGTAAATTTTTCGGTCTGCCACATCAGCACGGGACGTTGATACTCTTTCAGGCTTGGGTGCAGGGCATTTTTTTGTTTGGCGATCAGTTCGCTGGCTAGCTTGGCTTCAAGCGCTGCCTGATAATTGACGGCAATAATATTACCATCGTAATCCATCCATATCTTACCGCTACCCAACATAATGCCGCGCCATCCCATCGCCTGCCAATCTTGTTCGGCACGAGATTGTGCAATGGTGTCGAGAAGGGTGCTATCAAATACCTCATCAAAGCGTGCAAGCATCTCCTGTGGCCCGCTGATTGCCGCAAGAGGATATTCTCGCTTTAAAGGGTAGGCGATCCGGTTGACAATGGCCTGATGATCCTTATTTTTTGCCGCATCGATAAAAGAGTGCACTACAGGCTGATATTTTACGGGGAGAAGATCCTGTTGCCCATAAACAGATGCCGTACTCAGTACCAGCCCCAGGATCCCGAATACTCCTTGCCTACACCAGGTCATCACGCATGATTGGCCAAACCTTTTCGCTTGTTTCATTCTGTTCACCGATAATTATTTTGCTTGTATCTTAAAGAAATTGTTGTTGCTTTTGTAACCCAACGTTGGGGGGCCTTTTCGGGCCAGGGCCATTCGCACACATTGCTGCGTTATTCGCCGCTTATTAGGCCCACTACGCGCAAGTGACTGCCAGCTGTGCTGTTCCAACAATGTGAGCAAACGACATTTACCAGCAAACGCTTGGTGATGCAGTTATGCCGTTGCAGGTGAGGCAGGGGGAACTGGATGTATGTGCCTCTCGTATCGATGGGTTGATTAAGTGGCAGCGGGATAATGCAGGGAAATGAGTATGCGAGCTTGGTGCAACCACCGGCAACGATGTTAAGCACATTGTTGAGCCCGCGACATAAATTTATACCAGTTTCAATTTAAATCAAGTCGGTCAATAAGAATTGGCTGAAATCAGGTTTTTTCTTGTATTCCCAATATGACCACCATGACAGATGGCACTCAACGAGCACGGTCTGTCATGGTTACTTCAGTTCTTTTAATTTTGGGCTGGTAATCCAAATGATAGTGCTCATGAGCACAACGCCGATGAACCAAGGCCACTTGGCACCATCTAAGTAGTTGTCACCTATTTGATTACCTAGAGTGGTGCAGGTATAGAGGGTTGTAAACATGAACCAGCCCCTTATGAATGATGCTTTAGTCATGAGAGTTTCCTTTCTTGTTGGTAAGTTCAATATCAATCCATTTTTGATGGCACGCAAGTAAATCAATAAACAAGATCCTCGGCATAATCCAGGGCTTTTATTGCATCACAGAGCATCTGCAGTGTGGGCATTCGGTATACTCCTCATCCGCGAAGAGTACGACCAGGTAATGGAAGATGACGTTCGGCGCTGGAAAGAGATAATGGGAAAAGGGTGCGAATGTTCATTGCCCTGCTTCTGTGCTCTGCTACCATGTAATGAGTTGTTACTTGTCTATGGGAAGGGATGAAATGAAAAAGATTTTTGCCGCTGTACTGCTAGCATCGCTACTGACTGGTTGCGTATCTTCAGCTGGTAACGAAAACCTACATAAAGAAACCCAAACGAGCATAAAAAGTAAGATTAAAGAGGGTGTAACAACGAAGACTGAAATCAAAGGAATGCTGGGTACTCCGGATAACGTTAGTTTTACCGATAGCAAGAATGAAATCTGGATATATGAATACGTTGAAGCTACGGTCACTGGGGAGTCCTACATCCCATTCTATGGTTTATTCCATAACGGGATGAAGGGCACCCAAAAAGATCTTACTATTACTTTTAATGGTGACGTGGTTGAGAAGTACACCATCGTTGAGTCACCTCTCGAAACCAAGACAGGATGGGCTGATTAAAGGTTATAGATCCTGCTATCTCAATCACTGTATCCAAGCCCAGTTATTGTGGGCTTTTTGTTGTCTGTGTAGCATTGATTCTCTATTAGTTGACAGTGTGCATTTTTTATTTTATCCAGTAGGGAATGAGGTAATTAATGTTTTAAACTGATTAGCGGATTATTTCCAAAGTTAGATCACAATAATTCCAGCTCCGCTTCAATCTCTACTGGGACATTCCATGGGAGACCTGCGACACCAATAGCAATTCGAGAATGAGAACCTATCTCCGTTCCAAAAACATCCTCAATGAGTTGAGATGCAGGGTTGATTACTTTCGGAAAATCTACAAAGTTTTGTGAGGAATTCACCATGCCAGAGACCCTGACCCAAGCGGCAATACGATCCAAGTTGCCTAATTCTCTTTGAAGGCTGGCAAATATAGACAGCATGGTTAAATGTGCTGCCGTTTGTGCTTCTTCAAGTGAAATAGCATCACCTACCTTACCAAATGGCCCAATAATTTGGCCCTGTTGATCAATCGGTACGTGACCAGATACGAGAACGCGTTGGTTATGTACACGTACAAACACCGCTGGAATCTTTATCCCTGGAGGTAAAGTCCAAGGTTGCGGTAACTCAATATTTAGTTGTAACAAACGGTCTTTAATGCTCATCATATCCCCTAAAAAGGTAAGAGTACGCTAACGTGTTGTCTTAAACTGGCACTTACCCGGCCATAAGAAGAAGGTGTACGTCAGTGAAATTCTGCGCACACCCATTCAATGCATCAACCCTGCCGATAAATCTCCAATGCCTGCTTGCCGCTGGCACCTTGATGGACGATCGCCATCAGTGCGCTGACCACCCGTGACGGATTGCTGTGCTGATAAACATTGCGGCCATACACCATCCCGCTGGCACCTTGGGCCATCAGTGTGGCGGATTTTTCCAGCACCGCGCTCAATTCCCCTTTGCCACCGCCGCGTACCAGCGTTGGGCAGCGCGCCGCCTCCACAATGCGGTGGAAATCTTGCACTCGCTCGGTGGGATCGGCTTTGATGATATCCGCCCCCAACTCCCGCGCCAACCGGACCAGCGGCACCATTTTCTCGATATCCCCCAGTGAACTGTAGGCAGCCCCCAAGCCCGCAGGGGCCATCACCAGCGGTTCGATCATCAGCGGCATGGCGTAGCGCTCGCAGGCGTGGCGCAGGCGGCCGATATTCTCTACGCACTGGCGGAAAATGCCGGGCTCATTGGGGATCATGTACAGATTCACCACCACGGCGGCGGCGTCCATCTGCAATGCGGCCAGAATGGGTGCTTCCGGGTTGTGCAACACCGCCCACATTTCACGGTGGCGTGCGGCGTTATAGGCGTTGCCAATGTCGGTGCGCATCACCAGCGCCGGTTTGTTACGCAAAGGGATGCTCTGCAGCAGATCGGCCTGGCCATAGTTGACCTGAATGGCGTCCGGTTGGGCCGCAATCAGGTTGTGCATCACTTGTTCAATATCTTCCAGCCCAATCAAGAAATCAGGCTCGTTAGCAATGCCGTGGTCGATCGCCACATCCAGACATTTTCCCTGATTAAACAGGCGGTTCATCCGTACTTTACTGCTCAATTGCATGCCAATACTCCTGATGCTGTGGTTATTTCAGTATTACCGAGCGGTGGCGATTACGACAGGTGGGATGCGTTAATTGCGCTCAGGTTCGCATATTTAACGCAAGAAGCAGGCGGCACCTATCAAGCGATCGCAGGGAATAGGATGCGTTTGTCGTCATTTGTTAGATCCATGTCATGTTTTTGTTACCCGCCGATACCAAAATGCATGTTTCGCTTGTTTGGGTTAAAAAATTTCAATAATCTAAATTATGAAATAAATATTTGATTTTCGTGTTGGGCACTAAGGCTAGATCGGGGATTAAACTTCAATATATTGTTTTTAATCTATTTTTATGTGTCATCTAAGCGTTCGAACTCCTCCTTTTCACGGTGATAAATGCAGTGATTTACCGTTTAAAAAAGAGAAGTACGGGTAGATTGTTGTTTGAATGTAAAAAATATTTTTCATTGACTGCTAAATCAGCAGGCCTCTCATTCTAACGATTAAAGGGTACAGAACATGAAGCTGAAGAAATTGATCGTCACCTCGGTGTTGATGTGTATGTTGCCAGTCAGCGTGTTTGCTAAAGACATTAAAATCGGCGTATCGATGGCGCATTTTGATGACAACTTCCTCACCATTTTGCGCCAGGCAATGCAAAGCAAAATGAAAGAAACCGGTAACGTCAGCGGCCAGTTTGAAGATGCCAAAGGGGATATCGCTCAACAGATCCAGCAGGTGGAGAACTTTGTCAGCCAGGGTGTGGATGCCATCATCCTCACCCCGGTGGATACCCAAGGGGTGAAACCGATGATCAAGCTGGCGGAAAACGCCAAAATCCCGTTGGTGTTTATTAACCGACGCCCCGAAGCCGCATTGCCTGCCGGTATGGCCTATGTGGGATCAGATTCCAAGCTGGCCGGAAAGTTGCAAATGGAAGAACTGGCCAAGTTGATGAACGGCAAAGGCAATGTGATGATCCTGCTGGGGGAGCTTTCCAGCGAAGCCACCCGCGATCGGACTCGCGGCGTTGAGGAAGTGGTAGCACAATATCCAGGCATTCATATCGTCGATAAACAGACGGCCAAGTTCTTCCGTAAAGAGGCGGTGGACGTGACCACGGATTGGATCCTTTCCGGTCAGCAGATTGATGCCATTGCTTCCAACAACGATGAAATGGCGATTGGAGCCATTCTGGCGCTGAAACAGGCGAAAAAAAGCGGCGTATTGGTGGCCGGCATAGATGGCACACCGGATGCGCTGGAGTTTATCAAGAAAGGCGATCTCAGCCTCAGCATCTTCCAGGATGCCAAAGGCCAGGGTGAGGGCGCGGTACAAACCGCCATCCAATTGGTGAAAGGCGAAAAGGTCGAAAGCAGCGTGATGATCCCTTATCAACTGATTACCGAAGCCAACTATCAGCAATTTGCTGGTAAAAACAACAAATAAAGGTTAGCTCCTGAATTTTCCCTTCGTACCTGATTGCAGTGGTAAATCAGGTACGGATGTGTTGGGTATAAAGGCGGAGGTAAGCGGTATGCATCCCTATGTACTTGAGGCTGAGGGCATCAGTAAACAGTTCCCCGGTGTTAAAGCGTTGGATAACGTTTCCATTAAAATCAAACCGGGCAGCGTGCATGCATTAATGGGTGAAAACGGTGCCGGTAAATCGACGCTGATGAAATGCCTGATTGGTATTTATCGTCCTGACGCTGGCATTATCAAAATCAAAGGCCAGCCGATCACTTTCAGCGATACGCTGGAGGCGCTGCACTCGGGGATTTCGATGATCCATCAGGAACTCAATTTAGTGCCGCATATGACGGTGGCAGAAAATATTTGGCTGGGGCGCGAGCCCGCCCGATGGGGTTTTGTGAATCACGGCGAGCTTAATCAAAAAACCCGCGAACTGCTGCTGCGGCTGAATATTAAGTTAGCGCCGGAAACCATGGTGGGTGATTTGAGCATTGCCAGCCAGCAGATGGTGGAAATTGCCAAAGCGGTTTCTTATAACGCCGACGTATTGATTATGGATGAACCGACCTCGGCATTAACCGAAGGTGAAGTGGTACATCTGTTTGCGATTATTCGTGAACTGCGAGAGCAGGGCAAAGGGATTATTTACATCAGTCACAAGATGGATGAAATCTTTGCGATTACCGATGAAGTCAGCATCTTTCGTGACGGCACCTTTATCACCAGCGATAAAACCGAAAACCTGACCAAGCAATCGCTGATCACCATGATGGTCGGCCGCGAATTAACCCAAATGTTCCCCAAATTCAATAACAACATCGGCGAAGAGGTGCTGCGCGTTGAAGGCTTGCGCCGTGCCGGGTGGTTCCAGGATATCTCTTTTAACCTCAAACGCGGTGAGATTCTGGGCGTTGCCGGGCTGGTGGGGGCAGGCCGCAGCGAAGTGATGGAAAGCCTGTTCGGTATGCACCCGGCAGAGGCAGGCCAAATCTTGATTGAAGGCCAGCCGGTGAAAATAGATTCGCCGTCAAAAGCCATCGAACAGGGGCTGGCTTTTCTCACTGAGGATCGCAAAAAGTCCGGGTTGTTTCTGGTGCTGTCAGTGGTCGAGAACATGAGTATTGTCAACCTCTCCGAATATATTGGGAAAAACGGTTTTGTCAGCCACGTGCAAATGGCGCAAGACTGTATGGACCAGATTAAGAAACTCAATATTAAAACCCCGACCATGGATCAGATTATTAATAATCTCAGCGGCGGTAATCAGCAGAAGGTATTAATTGCCCGCTGGCTGTTGGCACAGCCGAAAATATTGATCCTCGATGAGCCCACGCGCGGTATTGATGTGGGGGCAAAGGCAGAAATATATCGGCTGATCAGTGAACTGGCGAACCGTGGCGTAGCCATTATTTTGGTTTCGTCGGAGTTGCCGGAAATTCTTGGCATGAGCGATCGTGTCATGGTGATGCACGCTGGGCGAATCACCGGGATTTTGGATAAAGACGAAGCCGATCAGGAAAAAATCATGGCGCTGGCCTCGGAATAACCTAAAGGTGGACCACAATGAGTAACGCAAATCTGGAAAAAACGTTCACGGCGGCACCGCCGCATAAAACCACTTTGCTTTCCGGTTTGAGCGGCAAGATGCCGAAAGACACCGGCATTTTCGTCGTGATGATCGGTATTGCGCTGATTTTCGAAATTCTTGGTTGGACCGTACGCGACCAATCCTTTCTGATGAACCCCAACCGGTTGCTGCTGATTGTGTTGCAGGTGGCGATCATCGGTATTATTGCGGTGGGCGTGACCCAGGTCATTATTACTACCGGTATCGATCTGTCTTCCGGCTCGCTGATTGCCCTGACGGCGGTGGTAGCAGCCAGCCTGGCGCAAACCTCAGACAGTATTTCCCCGATGTATCCTGCTTTGCTCGATCTGCCTGCCGCTATCCCGATTGGTGCCGGGATCGGCGTCGGCATTCTCTGTGGTTTTATCAACGGTTTCCTGATCACTCGCACCGGCATTCCGCCGTTTATCGCCACGCTGGGGATGATGGTGTCGGCACGTGGTCTGGCGCAGTATTACACCAAGGGTAACCCGGTCAGTTTTCTGTCTGATGGTTTCACAGCGATCGGTCAGGGTGCCATGCCGGTGATTATTTTCCTGGTGATCGCGGTGATCTTCCATATTGCGCTGAAGCATACCCGCTACGGTAAATATGTTTATGCCATCGGCGGCAATATGACGTCGGCCAGAGTTTCGGGCATCAACGTCAATAAATACCTAGTGACGGTCTATACCATTGCGGGTGGGTTGGCGGGGTTGGCTGGCGTGGTGCTGGCGGCACGCGTCAGCAGCGGGCAGTCAAGCATGGGGGTTTCTTATGAGCTGGATGCCATCGCGGCGGCGGTGATTGGTGGCAGCAGCCTGATGGGCGGCGTGGGGCGTATTACCGGCACCCTGATTGGGGCGGTGATCCTTGGCCTGATCAAAAGCGGTTTCACCTTTATCGGCGTGGATTCCTACATTCAGGACATCATCAAAGGCATCATCATTGTGGCCGCAGTCGCCATTGATATGCGCCGTAACCGCAAGAAAGCGTAACCACTATCTGCCGCCGGTTTAACCGGCGGCAGAGTGAACTCAGGCTTCGGCATGATTGAGGCGCCGTGCCTGAACGTATTTTGTCTTCCAGTACTGATTATCTAATTCTGAAACCGTAACGCCCACTTTGGTGGAGGCATGAAGGAACTTGCCGTCCCCGATGTACACGCCAACATGGCGTTCGCGCGCAGAGGTTTTAAAAAACACTAAATCACCAGTAGCAAGATCGTCTTTGGCAACGTGTGAACCTAACTTGCTCTGCTCGTGCGAGCTTCTTGGCAAGCTGAGTGAAAACTCATCGGCAAAAATGCGCTGCATATAGGCAGAGCAATCAATCCCTTTGCGTGAGTTGCCGCCGAACTTGTAGCTTACGCCTTCCCATTCATCATAATGAGTCAGGATTTTTTTAAGTCGTTGCGTGTCGTTATGCCCTGATTTTGCAGGGTTGCTTTCACGAGCAAACGATGAATTAAAAAAATCCGACTTGGTGCTGGTACTTGCTGCGGCAGAGAAAGTGAATAACGAGGTCAAAACAAAAATCAACGGAGTAAAAATCTTTAGCATGGTTACATCTGAAGTTAAGTAGCTGTTTGTAGGGCTAACTCCCGTTAGGGAACCTGTGAATGGGGAGACTCTACACAAAAACAGCGCAAAAATAAACCAAAAAATGGTTATTTTTTAATCTTAAAGTTTCAACTAATTGTTATTATTGTATTTTTCAGAGGTTTTTATCAACATCGTCTTTTAGTATCGACGGGTTTTCAGCTAAGGGGCGCAGAGAATATTCAGGAAAATCGCATTCATGTTATTGACCAGGAATATATATTGGGAAAAAGAGCCCATTCGTGTAGTAAAGGAAGTTTCTTGGCTTATGGTAGGAATAATTCGAATCTTAGAGTGAAATAATGTTGTTTGTTTATTTAATACATCAAATTATAGATTAATCCTAAGCTGTTTTCTTAAGTGGTGATGCAATGATTAATCATTTTTTTGGTGTGGCTATTCGGCGTTATAGAGTAGATCTATACAATATAAAAATTAGTTAGCAATATAAATTAAAATCGTATATTGACACGTAAAGTTAATGTTTTAATATACGCAAATTAGTCTTTTATTATTATAAAATCTGTCATTGGTTGTCAGATCGGAGAGTTTTCTCTGTTTTTTATTTAAACTACATGGAATAGTGTGATATGAAACTCAAATTAGTATTGACGTTGATTGCTGCTGGTTTTGCTATGAACGCGGCGGCCAAAACAGCCGTGGGTGGCTATGAGTGGGCTGATAGTAACCTGAATAGTTGCGTTAATACGCTGACATCTGCTTCAGTGTCGGCAAAGAATAAAGACGTATTGGTTGTACCCGGCGGTACCTGTACCATGTCGGTTAATGCAGCAGAAAAAGCAATGGTTATCGATAATGCGTCAATTCAATCTAACGAGAAAGAGTTGGCTGTTCTGATGAAAAAAGTTCAACCTTATCTCGATAAAGGATTTGATAATACAGGGATGAAGTTGTGGAGTAGTTATTACACGCTTGATCAAGATAATAAAAAAATTATCCAGATCAACCAGACTCGTACCAGCAAGCTTGCCATTATTAAACCTTACATTAAATAAACCTTTGGTGTGATTTAATTGCCAGAGAACGAAGAGCCTAGCGGAGCTTCGTTCTCTTTTATTACCTTGCCAGTCAATAATATTTAGGCAGATGGCGAAAAGGTGGTTTCGTGCATTAAAAAGGGATTTAGGGTGAAGGCTTTACTTATCACGCTCGTATTCTGTAGTCTCCCAGCATCTGCAACTCCCTCACAAATTGTTAATCTGATCTTTGAGCTGGAGCCTCAGGGGAAAACGACTCTCACCACGCTCGAAGGTGATGGTTGTATTGCCAACACCGCGCTGCAAAACATTACCGGCCTGAAAAACCTGGTTGCCAAGGACCGTAGTTGTACCACATTCACCGAATTGAGTGACGCAGGGTTTAGCATTGATCAATTCAGTCAGTTAAATTTGGTGGTGATCCGAAAAATTCAGGAGGAACATCAACATAATGAAATTGATCAAGGCATTGATGCTGCATTTATCAACTATGAACTCGACCGGTCACAGGAGCAGAGCAATAATCAAAATCGCATCAGCGAGAATTACCAGCTCGACTCAGGGGCAAACCTAAGTGGCTGGATGTTGCGACACAGCGGTCACTACAGTCAGCAAAATGGAGAACGGGGTTGGCTTAATGATTCTCTCTCTATGAGTCGCAATCTTTTGTCAGCAAGATCGGTTCTGAAACTGGGTGATGGTAATGGCAGTAGTGATATCTTTAGCAGCAATTCACGTACAGGAGTGGCTATTTATAGCGACGATCGCCTGTTGCCAACAGGTAAGCGCCCGGTGATGGGCAATATTCAGGGCGTGGCGCGTACTTCTGCCGAAGTCACTATTCAGCAAGGCGATCGCATTTTACTGCGGAAACGTGTGAAACCCGGAACTTTCAGCTTTAAAGATGTTGAAGTGGCCGACTCTGAAAATGCATTGATGCTGATGGTGCGTGAATCCGATGGCACAGTCACGGTGACGACAATTCCATTATTGGTGTTACCTACCACCACGGCGGCGGGTAATATCAAATATGACTTTTTTGTCGGGCAAACACGGCCTGAGGTTTGGGATACTGCAGCAAGCAAACCTTATTCACAATTGACCAGCGTTTATGGGGTTAACAAAACAGTCTCTGCTTATGGCGGCTATATCTATGGCAATAACTATTTTGCCAGTGCGTTAGGGGTAGGGCTTAATTTACGCAAGGCCGGGCTGTTCTCTGTAGATTATAAAGGGGTACGCTACCGAACCCACAGTGAGGAGAACAAATACGGCGATGCGATTAAAACGCGTTATGCCGTAGGGATGCTGGGCGGGCAACTGACTACGAATATTCAGGCCACTTATTACCCAAACAGTAAATATCTTTCGCTCACTGAGTTCGTCGATACGCAAGCGGAAGATCCTGAATATCCCTTTATGTCAGAGATGTATGCCAATCGTAAATATCAGTTGGAAGCCAGTTTGCAGTATAATTTGCAACAAGGTTCGCTATTCAGTTCCCTTTCGAACAGTTGGGATCGCACTGGGCAGAGAACCACTATGCTCAATACTGGCCTCACGGTCTTGCACAAGAGCATCAGCTATTCGGCATTTATGACCTATATGAAGAGCAGTAACTACAGTGAAGATCGGATCATTAATTTCAGCGTAGGTATTCCGCTCAGCATTTTTGAAAATAACAATATCAGGCTACAGCCTGGGCTGAATTCCAACAACGGCAAGATCAGCAAATCGTTGATGGTCTCTGGTTCGGTGCTGCGCGATTCAAGCTTCAGTTACAGCGGCAGCGTTGATGAGCAATATCATCAGACCTCGGCTTTCGCCAACTACCAGTACAGCGCGGGTGATACAACGTTACGTTACACGCAGGCTCCCGATCGAGAGAGGGTAACTTACAACCAAACAGGCAGCGTGGTTCTGCACTCTCAAGGCGTGACCCTGGGGCAACGAGTGGGGGATACCTTTGGCATTGCCTGCATTGAGCAAACGCCCGGCATTGGCATCATTAATCAGATTGGTTTGACCACCAACAGTCAAGGATGTGCGGTGGTAAGCAATTTAGCTGCCTATAGCGATAACCGCATTGCTGTTGATCAAACGACATTACCAGCGGGGAAAATCGTTGCTAACGATGACAGTATCTATCCTGCTGAAGGTGCCATTGTGCTGAGAAAATATCAGCTCAAGGCGATGCCATAGTTTGAAGTTGCAGCGCTATTGGCCTGCAACTTCAAATACCGGGCTTGTTTTCTGCCCGGTATGACCACAGTGTTTCCGAGGCGCAACCTAGGCAGTAAAAAAGTCGGTCACCTGCTGGTTGAACAGCGCCGGGCAAGCCACGTTGGAGATGTGTGAAGCGGGCAAAGTTGCCAGCTGCGCATCGGGGGCGTTGGCAACCAGCCATTGGGCGTCTGCCACGGTAGTGACCGGATCGTGCTCCCCGGCAATCACCAGCATTGGGGTGGCCATGCGCGGCACTTCAGCCCGTAGATCGGCCTGCGCTAACGCTTGGCAGCAGGCGGCGTAGCCTGCCGCATTTCCCTGTGCCAAGGTTTTTACCAAGCTGGCGACCCGTTGCGGTTGTTCGCGCTGGAAATCCTCGGTAAACCAACGGGCGGGAGAGGCTGCGGCGATAGGTGCCAGCCCATCTTGCTGCACCTGTTGTGCGCGCTGCTGCCAACCCTCCGCATTGCCGATCCGCGCGGCGGTGTTGGCCACCGCCAGCTTATGGAAACGCTGCGGGTGGTAACGGTTGAGCCACAGGCCGGTCAGCCCGCCCATCGAAATACCGCAGAAATAGGCGCGTTCCACATCCAGCGTATCGAGCAGGGCGATCACGTCCTGGCCCAAAATCTCAAGCATTAACGGAACCGCGGGCAGCGGCGTAGCACCGTGCCCGCGCTGGTTATAGCGCAGCACGCGGAACTGTTGGGTCAACGCCGCCATTTGCGGTTGCCACAGTTCAAACGTGGTGCCCAGCGAGTTAGACAGCACCAACAAGGGTGCTGTGCTTGGGCCATCCAGGCGATAGTCGATATTCATTTCATACCCTCTCGATAATCAGGGCAATGCCTTGGCCGACGCCGATGCACATGGCGCATAAGCCATAACGGCCGCCGGTTTTTTGCAGTTGCCAGGCCGCATTCATCACCAGCCTGCCGCCAGAAGCCCCTAAAGGATGGCCGAGGGCAATAGCACCGCCGTTCGGGTTCACCTGCGGCGCGTCGTCTGCCAGCCCCAGTTCGCGCGTCACCGCCAGCGCCTGTGCGGCAAAGGCTTCGTTAAGTTCGAATACATCCATCTGATCCAACTTTAACCCGGCGAGGTTCAACACTTTACGCACCGCTTGTACCGGGCCAAAGCCCATAATGCTGGGTTCAATACCGGTTACGGCACTGGCGACGATGCGCGCCATGGGTTGCAGCCCATGTTGTTGCACGCCGCGTTCGCTGGCTAACAGCAGGGCGCAAGCGCCGTCATTAAGGCCGGAAGCGTTGCCCGCGGTGACGGTTCCCTGTGGGTTGACCACCGGTTTCAGTTTTTCTAACGCCTGGAGCGTGGTGGCTCTGGGATGCTCGTCCTGAGTAAACAGCAGTGGCTCACCTTTCTTTTGTGGGATGCTGACTTCGGTCAACTGACTGGCGAAGAATCCACTCTCCTGCGCGGCGGCGGTGCGCTGCTGGCTGCGTAGGGCAAAAGCGTCCTGATCGTGGCGGTTGATGCCAAACTTCAGCGCGACGTTTTCCGCAGTCTGCGGCATGGATTCCACACCGTACAGCGCTTTCATCTGCGGATTGATAAAGCGCCAGCCCATGGTGGTGTCTTCCAGTTGCATGCTGCGGCTGAAGGCGCTTTCCGCTTTGCCCATTACAAACGGCGCACGCGACATGCTCTCTACGCCACCGGCGATCAGCAGATCGCTTTCCCCAGTTTTGATCGCGCGTGCGGCCATCGCCACGGCATCCAGGCTGGAGCCGCACAGGCGATTAACGGTGCAGCCGGGCACCGACGTCGGCAGGCCCGCCAGCAGCAGCGCCATACGCGCCACGTTGCGGTTGTCCTCACCAGCCTGATTGGCACAGCCCAGCAGCACATCGTCCAGCGCGTGCCAATCCAGCGTGGGGTGGCGCTGTTTCAGTGCCTTCAGCGGCAGGGCGGCCAGATCGTCGGCGCGAATAGTGGCTAAGCTGCCGTTAAGCTTGCCGAATGGGGTACGGACGGCATCACACAGATACGCTGGATTCATGCTGTTTCTCTCCATGCTGAAGGGCAAAAGTCAGTTCGACCGGGGTGATTTCCTGTAGTTGCTGCGGCGTCAGGCCACCAAAGATTTCACGCACCACCAAACCTTGCGGCGTAACGTCGATCACCGCCTGATCGCTGTAGATACGTTCAATACAGCCGATTCCGGTCAGAGGATAAGTGCACTCTTTGACGATCTTACACTCGCCTTTCTTGGTCAGGTGTTCGGTCATCACAAATACCTGACGTGCGCCGATGGCTAAATCCATCGCGCCACCTACCGCCGGAATAGCACCCGGTGCGCCGGTGCTCCAGTTGGCCAGATCGCCACGTTCCGAGACCTGATAGGCCCCCAATACACAGATATCCAGGTGCCCGCCGCGCATCATGGCGAAAGAGTCACCGTGGTGAAAAAAGCAGCCGCCGGGCAACAGGGTAACCGCCTGTTTACCCGCGTTGATCAGCTCAGGATCTTCTTCACCAGCGGCCGGTGCCGGGCCCATGCCGAGAATACCGTTCTCGCTGTGCAGGAAGATCTCTTTGTCGGCGGGCAGGTAGTTGGCGATCTGGGTCGGAATGCCGATCCCCAAGTTCACGTAGGCCCCTTCTGGGATATCGCGCGCAATCCGCTCGGCCAACTGCGCATGAGTGAGTTTTGACATAACTATTCCTTAAGCTGAAAGCTGCTGGCTGTTAGCGGGAGAGATAACCAAGCGCTGCACGAAGATCCCTGGGGTAATCACGGTTTCTGGATCCAGTTCACCCAGTGAAACCTGCTGATTAACCTCGGCGATGGTACAGGTGGCGGCCATCGCCATGATCGGGCCGAAGTTGCGCCCGGTTTTGTTGTACACCAGGTTGCCCCAGCGATCGGCGCGTTCGGCCTTGATCAGCGCGAAGTCGGCCTTCAGCGGCAGTTCGAACACGTACTGGCGGCCATCGATCTCGCGGGTTTCTTTATTGGCAGCCAGCAGGGTGCCATACCCCGTCGGAGTATAGATCCCACCGAGCCCAGAACCCCCGGCTTGTATGCGTGCGGCCAGGTTGCCCTGTGGGATCAGTTCCAGCTCCAGTTCGCCACGGCGGTAGAGATCGTCAAACACCCATGAGTCTGACTGGCGCGGGAATGAACAAATCACCTTGCGCACGCAACCGGCCTTCAGCAGCGCTGCCAGGCCGAAATCACCGTTGCCCGCGTTGTTGCTGATCAGCGTCAGTTCGCGCGGGCGGCGGCGGATCAGCGCATCCAGCAGGGCATAAGGTTGGCCTGCCGGGCCAAAGCCCCCCACCATCAGGGTAGCGCCATCATGAATATCGGCCACGGCGGCGTCGGTGGAAGGCATGCTTTTGTTGATCATTTCTTCTCCTGAGTATGCGGTTGATTAGGGTGCCAAGATGTTTGGCTTGCTTTAACTTAGGGGATGAAAAATCGACCGGCAAGTGCGATTATCAGCATGTTGTGCGATTATCGGTGCTTTTGTTATTTTGATGTTAATTTTGTGACGCAGGTAGATAATTTGGCATTTGCCGCCGTCCATCACGCTGTTTCTGGCGGCTCGGCGTATAGTGTTCTGATTCGTATGGAAAATTGGAGTCAATGATGAATGATAAACCGGAGTTTGCTACCGAAGAGTTGCAGCGGCTACAGGAAATCAGCGAATTGGCCAACGACCAATACAAGGGTGATCCAAACTTTATGGCCTCGTTGGCCAGAGGGCTGGAAGTATTGCAGGCGTTCAAACCGCAATACTCGGAGATGTCGGTGTCTGAAATCAGCCAGATCACCGGCATTCCACGCGCTGCGGTGCGCCGCTGCCTGTATACGCTGAATGCGCTGGGGTTTGTGCATTGCCCGGATGGCCGTCATTATCGCCTGTTACCCCGCGTGCTAACTCTAGGCCATGCCTATCTTTCTTCTTCGGAGCTGGCGAAAGCGGCGCAGAACTCGCTGGATTACCTGAGCAAGCTGCTGAACGAGTCCTGCTCGGTAGCAACGTTGGACGGTGACAATATTCTGTATATCGCCCGCGCTTCGGTAAAACGCATCATGACTATCGATCTGGGGCGTGGCAGCCGCCTGCCAGCCTATGCCACGTCGATGGGGATGGTGTTGCTCAGCGCGTTGAATGAGCCACAACTGGAAGAGTACCTGTCGCGGGTGGCGATCGAACCGCTGACCGGTTTTACCGTCGCCAGTGCCGAGGCGCTCCGTGCCGAACTGGAGCAGGTACGCCGCCAGGGTTATGCGATCAACGATCAGCAACTGGAGATCGGCCTGCGTTCTATCGCGGTGCCGATGTATTCGCGCAAAGGTGGGGTGGTCGCGGCGATGAACGTGGGGGTCAATGCCTCGCAGGTCCCGGCTTCAGAACTGCGTGAAAGAGTCTTGCCCCAGTTGCAGCGTGCGGCAATGGAGCTGGCACTGTTGCTGTAGCTCACCTCAGGGCTTGATGTAGCTGATGCCTTCTTCTTCATACAGGCCGTAGATCATTTGCAGCAGCGTCTTGATATCTTCTGACTCATCCAGCAAGCGGGTGCTCATGATGATCGGCGAAACCAGATACTGCTCATTTAACGCTTTATAGATCACATCCTGGCGCTTCAGGCTGTGCAGGCAATGAGGCACCAGCGTGACGCCTTCGCCTGCGGCCACCAGCCCTAAAGCCACCTGAAGCTCGCGCACCTCCATGATTTTGCGCGGTTCAAGCGCGCGATCGCGAAAGGTTGCCAGCACCTGGTCGGCAAAGCTTGGCCGTGGAGTTTGCGGATAAACGATCAGGGTCTCAGCTTGCAGGTGGCGCAGCGTCAGTTCAGGTGCGTTCGCCAACGGATGATCGGCCGCTAACGCTGCCATCAAGGTTTCATCGCGCAGGATAATACGGCGCACGTTGGCATCTTCGTAGCGGATGCGGCCAAAACCCACATCGATTCTGCCCTCTTTCAGCGCCTGGATCTGCTCCATGGTGGTCATCTCTCGCAGGCTCATTGCGACTTGCGGGTATTGCGTGCGAAAGCGGCGGATCAGCCGTGGCATGATCCCGTACAGCGTTGAGGCGACAAAGCCAATCGACAGCGAACGTTCCAACTGCCCAACGCGCTGGGTCATCGACTTCAGTTCGACGCTTTGGGCGAGAAATTGCAGCGCATGTCCGTAGAAGAAACGGCCCGCTTCGGTCAGCTTGAGCGGGCGAGAGCCGCGTTCAAACAGTAACACACCCAGATCTTCTTCCAGTTGCTGAATTTGCCGGCTGAGCGGTGGCTGGCTGATGTGCAGCCGTTCTGCCGCGCGGCTGAAGTTCTGTTCTTCCGCGACGGCGACAAAATAACGTAAATGACGCAGTTCCATAGCTATACCTTTAAGGTATGAAGACGATGCCAAATCGGTGTTAGACGGCCAGCATATGTTGGATATAGGGTTATATACAACCTGAACCTGCCAAGTTTGATACCGGAAAAATATGATTAAAGCTATTGAAACTCTGCTGCTGGATGTTCCGGCAATCCGCCCCCACCGCCTGTCGGTGGCCACGGTGAATGTGCAAACCCTAGTGCTGGTGCGTGTGCTGTGTGACGACGGGATCGAAGGCTGGGGCGAAGCGACCACCATCGGTGGCCTGAGCTACGGCGAAGAGAGCCCGGAAAGCGTGAAGGTGAATATTGATACCTATCTGGCACCGTTGCTGATCGGCATGGAAGCCAGCCAGGTGGCACCGGCCATGGCCAGGCTGCGTAAGTCGATCCAGGGCAACCGTTTTGCCAAATGCGCGCTGGAGACGGCGCTGCTGGATGCGCAGGCGCGGCGGCTGAATATCCCGCTGAGTGAACTGCTGGGTGGCCGCGTGCGTGACGCGCTGCCGGTAGCCTGGACGCTGGCCAGCGGCGATACGCAGAAAGATATTGCGGAAGCAGAAAAGATGCTGGAGCTGCGCCGCCACCGTATTTTCAAGCTCAAGATTGGCCTGCGGGCGGTCGATGCCGATGTGGCACACGTGTTGGCCATCAAGCGGGCGTTGGGGGATGACGTCAGCGTGCGCGTCGACGTCAACCAGGCCTGGAGCGAACTGGATGCGGAACGCGGCATCGCCGCACTGGAAGCGGGCGGGATCGATCTGATCGAACAGCCGATCCGTGCAGAAAACCGCGCCGGTCTGGCTCGGCTCGCCAGGCGTTTTACCGTGCCGATTATGGCGGACGAAGTGCTGAAAGGGCCATTGGACGCCTTCGATCTGGCTACCCATGCCGGTGCTGATGTGTTCTCGGTGAAAATCAGCCAGTCCGGCGGCCTGACCCAGGCGCGGCAGGTGGCCGATATCGCCACGCTGGCGGGGATCGGCCTGTATGGCGGCACCATGTTGGAAGGGGCGATCGGCACTGCGGCTTCTGCTCAGGTGTTTTCCACCTTCAGCGATCTCAGCCAGGGTACCGAACTGTTCGGCCCGCTGCTGCTGACCGAAGACATTCTGACCGAACCCTTGGTTTATCGCGATTTTATGTTGCAGGTACCCACCGGGCCGGGGCTGGGGATTGAGATCGACCGCGACAAAGTCGCCACCCTGCGCCGTTGCTGACAGAACATCACGCTTAAGGACCGATCGCTATGTTGTTTCACGTAAGAATGGACGTCAATTTACCCGCCTCAATGCCGGAAGCTGAGGCTGCCGCACTGAAGGCCACCGAGAAAGCTCAGTCGCAGGCGCTACAGGCCAGCGGCCAATGGCGCCATCTGTGGCGCATTGCAGGGCAGTATTCCAACATCAGCCTGTTTGACGTCAGCAGTATTGATGAGCTGCATCAACTGCTGTCGCAACTGCCGCTGTTCCCTTACATGAAGATTCAGGTGATGCCATTGTGCCGTCATCCTTCCTCTATCAGGGAGGACGATCGCTGAGTCAGGCCGCTGGTTGCATCATCTGCCAATGTTTATGTCGCTGTTCCCTGCCGGGTGAATACCCACAGGGAGAATAAAAAAGAAAGCCGTTAAAACCAAAAATAGCCGCAGGACTGTACCCCCTCGGCCCAGTAATTGTTTACTGCCAATATGAATACGGAGCAATGACATGACTCATAACGACATCGACACCCTGGTCAACAGCTTTATTGTTGACACCGCCAAAGGCGAAGTTAACCCACGCGTTCAGCAGGTTACCGTGCGTTTATTAGGCGATCTGTTTAAAGCGATTGAAGATCTGGATCTTCAGCCGAGTGAAATCTGGAAAGGGCTGGAATATCTGGCAGAAACCGGTGCTAGCCACGAAATGGGGCTGCTGGCCGCCGGGCTGGGGCTGGAGCGTTTCATTGATATCCGCGCCGACGAAGCCGAAGCCAGAGCAGGTCTAACCGGCGGTACGCCGCGCACCATCGAAGGGCCGCTGTACGTGGCCGGTGCGCCGGTCTGCCAAGGGTTTGCCCGCCTGGATGACGGCACAGAAAGTGCCAAAGGCGAAGTGCTGTTTATGCAGGGCACGGTAATGGACGCTAACGGCAAACCGCTGCCGGGTGCCACCGTTGAAGTCTGGCACGCTAACCTGATGGGCAACTATTCGTTCTTCGACAAGAGCCAGCCCGCGTTCCACCTGCGCCGCACCATTGTGACCGACAGCCAGGGTAACTATCAGTTCCGCAGCATCGTGCCGTCTGGCTACGGTTGCCCACCGGAAGGCTCCACCCAGCAGTTGCTGAACCTGTTGGGCCGCCATGGCCGCCGCCCGGCGCACATCCACTTCTTCGTCTATGCCGATGGTTACCGCAAACTGACCACGCAGATCAACATCGACGGTGACGAGTACCTGTGGGATGACTTCGCCTTCGCCAGCCGTGAAGGGCTGGTGCCGCAGGTGAACAAGATTTCTGCACCGGATCAGTTGGACAGCAAGCAACTCAACAAACCTTTCTCTTCGATCGACTTTAACTTCACGCTGCATAAAGAACGCACTGCTGCGCCAGAAGCCGAAGTGGAACGCAAACGCGCTCAAGCGTAACCCGGCCTATCACTGCCTCTATTCAGGGGCAGTGAGTCTCTCTTGAATATCGTCCGCTGGAGCGAACGCCTGCCTTCATTATTTTAATATATTCAGCCGCCTGGCACTGCATATGCGGAGCCGGGGGCCAAGGGTATAACAGGAGCATTAATGTGAGCACGCCACAAGAACTACAAAACTGGCAGCATGTTATTGAAAACAGCCTCGACTTTCGGCCGCAGGAGGGGGTTTATCGCATCGCCCGCTCAATGTTTACCAACCAGGAGCTGTTTGACCTGGAAATGGAGCTGATCTTCGAGAAGCAGTGGATTTTTGCCTGCCACGAAAGCCAGATCCCTAATCCACACGATTTTATCACCGTGCAAGCGGGCCGCCAGCCGATGCTGGTCACCCGTGACGGCAAAGGGGAACTGCACGCGCTGGCGAATACCTGCCAGCATCGCGGTGCTACCCTGACCCGCGTTTGCCAAGGCAACCAGAGCACCTTTACCTGCCCGTTTCACGCCTGGTGCTACAAGTCCGACGGCGTATTGGCAAAGGTCAAAGCCCCGGCGGAATACGGCACTGATTTTGATAAAAGCCGCCATGGTTTAAAAGCGGCACGCATCGCCAGCTATCGGGGCTTTGTGTTTATCAGCCTGGATACCGAATCCGAACAGAGCCTGACCGAATTCCTGGGCGACACCACGCTGTTTTTCGACATGATGCTGGAGCAGTCCGAAAGCGCCGAACTGGAAGTGCTGCCCGGTATCTCGACCTATACCTATCCGGGCAACTGGAAGTTACAGAATGAGAATGGGCTGGATGGTTACCACGTCAGCACCGTTCACTATAACTACGTCTCGACGGCCAACCACCGCCGTGAGCTGAATATCCAACGCAACGGTGCCAGCGACAGCACGCTTGACTACAGCAAGCTGGGTGCCGGGGATAAAGATACCGACGACGGCTGGTTCTCGTTCAAGCATGGTCACGGTTTGCTGTTCAGCGACATGCCCAACGCCGCTGACGTGCGCCCCGGTTATGGCCGCATCATGCCGCGCCTGCTGGATAAATATCCGCAGGAGCGCGCGCAGTGGACCATGCATCGTCTGCGTAACCTGAATATCTATCCCAGCCTGTTCTTTATGGATCAGATCAGCTCTCAACTGCGCATTATCCGCCCGGTCAGTTGGAATAAAACTGAAGTGATCAGCCTGTGCCTGGGGGTGAAAGGGGAGTCAGATCGGGATCGCGAAAGCCGTATCCGCCAGTTTGAAGACTTCTTCAACGTTTCCGGCATGGGAACGCCGGACGATCTGGTGGAGTTTCGCGAGCAGCAGCGCGGGTTTGAAGCGCGCAGCACGCCGTGGAGCGATATCTCCCGTGGGCATCAGCATTGGCAATACGGTGCAACGCGCAACAGCGACATTTTAAATATAGCGCCTGCGATCACCGGTACCGAAATTACCCATGAAGGGCTGTATGTCAACCAGCACCGCGCATGGCAGCAGATGATGCTGGCAGGGCTGGAGAAAAAAATAGCGCAGGCGGCGGCCCGCTGAAATGACGGAGATAAATCATGCAAAACATTACGCCTGAGCAGCAGCAATATGCCGTTGAACAATTTTTATTCCAGGTATCAGAGGCCTGCGATCATCAGGATTGGGATCGCTATCTTGGCTATTTCACCGAAGATGCCGAGTTTCATGTGCCGCAGTGGCGCAGTGAACATGAGTACACGCAGGATCCAAAGCGCGAAATGTCGCTGATCTACTATGCCAACCGTTCTGGTCTGGAGGATCGGGTATTCCGTATTCGCACCGGTAAGTCAGCCGCCTGTACGCCGATGCCGCGTACGCTGCACCTGATTGATAACGTGCGCTGCCAGGCGGGTGAAAATAACCCACTGGCCGTTAGCGTCAACTGGGTAACGCACTACTACCGCTTTGGCGAAAGCCGCCATTTCTTTGGTCGTGCCAACTATCGTCTGTGCTGGCAAGACGAACAGTTGAAAATTGCGGGGAAACACGTGCTGCTGCTGAATGACAAGATCGACTCAGTGCTCGATTTCTACCATCTCTGATTAGCTTTGGTACGGCGGCTGCGGCCGCCGTTGCTATAAACAGTAATGATACAGGAGTAACCATGACCCATCGCGCCGCCATTATTTTCCGGGACGGACTCACGCAGTTTATTCAGGTCGAGCAACACGAAAAACTGTTGGATGCGGCTTTTCGCCACGGGATCCAGCTGCCGCTGGACTGCCGTGAAGGGGTTTGCGCCACCTGCCGTGGGCGCTGCGAGTCGGGAACCATCGAAATGGAGTATGTCGATGATGATGCGCTGAGCGCCAGCGATCTGGCGCAGGGCTATATGCTGGCCTGCCAGACCCGGCTGACGTCGCCAGGTTCTTTCTACTTTGATATCGACTCCAGCATTTGCAACATCAGCCAGCAGAACTATCGCGGGCGGGTGAGCGCGCTGAACCTGCTCTCCGATACCGTTGCCACTCTGGAAATCACCCTGGAAGCGGGGGAACCGGTGCTGCACTATCTGCCGGGGCAGTATGCGCGTATTCAAATCCCCGGCAGTGAGGAAAGCCGTGCCTATTCGTATGCCAGCGCCAGCGCGCAATCTTCGGTAGTGCGCTTTTTGATTCGTTTGTTGCCGAGCGGGTTGATGAGTGACTATTTACGCCAGCGTTGTCAGGTGGGGGATAGCATCAGTTTTACCGCCCCGTTCGGCGCATTCTACCTGCGTGAAGTGAAGCGTCCGCTGCTGTTTGTCGCCGGGGGAACCGGGCTGTCGGCGTTTCTCAGCATGCTGGAAAGCCTGGCTGAACAAGGGGATGGTGGGCAACCTATTGCACTGTATTACGGCGTAAACCGCGAGAGTGAGATCAGCGAACTGGAGCGGCTCGACTCATTGACCCAACGGCTTGGCAATTTCAGCTATCAGGTGGTGGTGGTCGATCCCGGTGCTGAATGGCAGGGCAAAAAAGGCTGGGTGACCAATGCATTGGAAAGCCATCTGCTGCAACAACCGTTCGATGCCTATTTGTGCGGGCCACCGCCGATGATCGAGGCGACCTGCAACTGGCTGTCTGCCCAACCGGTAGCCGAACATCAGGTCTATTTTGAGCGCTTTGTTTCCAGCTGATTACCGATCAATAACTTTACGCCAAGGAGCGTTTCTATGGCTCAGATCGAGTTAAACGTCGTTAATATTACGCCAATAATCGACAATGCAAAGTTTCAGAATATCCACCGTCTCACTATTTTTTGGTGTGCTTATATTATTATATTCGACGGTTATGACCTGGCCGTATTGGGGGTTATTCTCCCCAAGTTAATGGCTGACTGGGGATTAACCGCCACTCAGGCTGGCTTATTGGGTAGCTATACGCTGATTGGTATGATGGTGGGCGCACTTTCACTGGGTTCGCTCTCAGATAAAATAGGTAAAAAGAAGGTGATTACCCTCTGCGTGATTACCTTCAGCTTATTTACCTTTCTCTGTGGGTTTACCGTTAATGCCAACCAGTTTGGCTGGTGCCGTTTTATTGCTGGCATAGGCTTAGGCGGCGTGATGCCTAATGTTACCGCGCTGACCAGCGAATACTCGCCGAAAAACAGACGCAGCTTAATGGTAGGCTTAATGTTCAGTGGTTATTCCATCGGTGGAATGTGGGCTGCAATATTAGGTATCTACTTAATTCCGCTGCTGGGCTGGCAGTCTATATTCTATGTTGCCATTTTCCCCATTCTGTTTTTACCCTGGATGTTAAAACATCTGCCTGAGTCAGCGGCCTTTTTAATTAAAACCAAACAAAATGAACGCTTAAAGAGTGCGCTGGAAAAAATTGATCCGAATTATATTCATCAACCCGGGACCGAATTTGTCAGCCAATCGACTCTCGGTGCTGGCCCGGTAAAAATGGCCATTGGGGATTTATTCGCCGGGGGCCGACTATTAAGCACCCTGATGATCTGGCTGGTCTTTTTTATGTCGCTGTATGTGATCTATGGCATGACGTCCTGGTTACCTAAACTGATGCTGCAGGCCGGTTATCCTTTGGGTTCCAGCCTGATGTTCCTGTTTACCTTACACTTTGGCACCATTGCCGGTGCGTTAAGCAGTTGCTGGCTAATGGATAAAGTGAGCGGTAGAACCGTGTTGATCGGTTACTTCCTGTTGGGATCGGTGACGATTGCGCTTTTAGGCGCTCAAAGCTCAATGAGTCTGCTGTATTTGTTGCTGCTTATCGCCGGAGCCAGCACGATCGGCACTCAGATCGCCATGACCTCTTATGTCGCCCGTTTTTACCCCAGCACCATGACGTCGACGGGGCTGGGTTGGGGATTGGGGATCGGGCGTATCGGGGCGATTCTCGGCCCTTTTGCGGGGGGGTTGTTAATCGATATGGAATTAACGCTACAACAAAACTTTATGGCGTTCGCCCTACCGTCATTATTGGCCGCCGGTTGCATGTTTTTTGTTAATCCACGGCTAGCGGCTTCTTAACCCCTAGGCAGATGAACACCAATACCCGCAGGCAGTTGCGGGTATTGGTTTATTGAGATCACAGGGTGATATTCTGCGGGCCGAGTTTCTGTATCAGCGCCGCAATATCCACTTCATCGACTTTATCTGCCTGCAAATGGGCCACGCCGTAATCGCGCCAGACGCCCGATTGCAGGAACAGAATAAACAACTCACGATCCAGATGATTTTCGTTCACCATCGCCGTCATGATCTTCAGCGCTTCTGATAACATTTTACCTGGCTTATAAGGGCGATCGGCGGCGGTCAGCGCTTCAAATACGTCGGCAATTGCCATCATCCTGACCGGAATGCTCATTTGCTGATAGTTCAGCTGATAGGGGTAACCCTTGCCGTCCATACGCTCGTGATGGCCACCGGCAATGATCGGCACATTCGCCATCGTGCGTGGGAACGGCAGCCTGTTCAGCATAATAATCGTCTGCATAATATGCTCGTTGATCTTATAACGCTCTTCTTCATTCAGCGTGCCCCGGCGAATTGAGAGGTTATAAATTTCCCCGTAGTTATAGAGATAAGTAGGTTCCTTGAGCTTGAACTGGTAGCTCTCTGGCAGGTGATTTTTGCTATCCCGATAGACGATATGCTCTTCTTTATCCGCCAACATGGCTTCCTGCACCGGCAAGTCACGCGCTGGCTGGCGGGTTTTGCGTGCCCATTCGGCCTGAGAAACCCCGGCGGTATCGTCCAAGGTGCGGGTCCATTGATAGCTGGCAATCTGCCGAATGCGCGCGAGCGCATCGTCAGACAGAAACTCACCGCCGACGTTGCATTGGGCGATAAAATAGAAATCTTCATCCAACTGGCGGAGTTCCTCTGCCAGCTGTTGTTCCGCCGCCGCATCGTCGGTGGTGGGGAGCCGGTTGCGCAGCGAGAGGATCTCTTTTTCTCTTTTCAATACTTCAAAGCGCATGCGTATTTCGTGAATGCGATCGTAAATCAGCTCCAGCTTGGTGGCTTTATCCACCACAAATTCCGGCGTGGTGATCTTGCCACAGTCGTGCAGCCAGCAGGCGATGTGTAACTCTTCCCACTCGTTTTCTGACAGGGCGAAATCGGCGAACGGGCCGTCTTGCACCTCAACGGCCGCCTTGGCCAACATTTTGGTAATCTCGGGCACGCGCTGACAGTGGCCACCGGTATAGGCGCTTTTGGCGTCAATCGCTCCGGCGATCAGCTCAATAAAGGCATTCAGCAGATTTTTTTGCTCTTGCAACAAATACTGCGTTTCTATGGCGACAGATAAACTGCCGACCAGCGCGTTGACCAACTGTACTTTGGCGCTCTGGCGTTCGGCATTTAATTCGGTAGTACTAAATAGCAATAAGAATCCTAATAACTCTTCATCATGCGTTTGCATGGGGACGGCAATATAGTGCAGAGGGAGATAGGTCTGGAAAAATGCGCGCAGCGGGGTGGGAATATGCTCATGATCCAACACCCCAGAAACCGATTGGCCTTCCCGGATCTGCCAAAATGTGGCGAAGTTATCGGGATCGAATGGTATTGCGTCAATCTCTGATATTGGGATGTCTTGGTCGTTCCAGTGGAAAGCGATAGGGGTAAAGATATCTTTGTTTTTATCGGTCAGGAAAATCACCCCGCCGTTCATGGCGGCGATATCTGCGGTTTCATTCAGCAACCCCTGCATTTGTTGAGGGAAATTGTCTTTGGCCGACAATATGCTGCCCATCGAAATAAATTGCTTCAGCGTCTGTTTCATTTTGGACATGGCGCGATGTAAATCGTCAACTTCTTCAATGACCGAATGTTCAGGTTCTCTATCATCAAAGATCAGATTGCTGATGGCTTCGGCATCTTTCCGTAAGCTAATTAGCGGGCTGGAGATGCGTAACGAGAAATACCAGACAAGCGGCAGGCTGAGCAGCAAGAGAACAAAAGCCACCAACGTTGAGCGGTTACGAATCGAATTGGCCCCCAGGATGAGATAAGCGGCCGGGGTCGCAATCACCAACTGATAGTTATTGCTATTATTCTCGATGTTGACAATGGAACCGTACCAATCTTGGCCCTGTGTCTTAAACAGGAGACTATTACCTTGGTTATCAGCGCCATTATTATGATGAAGATCTAACAGCGCTTTTAATACTGGAAAATGTTCGATGCCGTTGAAACTCTTATCATTTTGCATCTGCGCATTCGGGATTATCGGCTGGCTGGCGATAACTTGATTGGCAAAATTGATAATGGCCGCTTGGCTACCGGGGGGCAGATGCTGCTGCTGTAAAAATTGCGACAGCAAAGACAGCGTCACATCCAGGCCAATAACGGCCTGTCCGTTATCCGCTTGGCGGCTATAGGTGAAGCCAACCAGCCCTGTTCCTTTGAAAGTATAAATCGGCGAGGTGACTAAACTGTGCTGTTTTGCTGCTTCAATAAACCAGCTGCGCGTACGCGGATCAAAGGGGGGATTGTCGAGGATCCTGTCGGCGACCACCTGTTGCTGGCTGTCCAGATAAACCATGCGGTATTCAGGCTTATCGGCTAGAAAACGATTACTTTGTACTATCCACTGCACATGTTCTGGCACTTGGAAAATGGGGCGGCTAGCCTCAGTGACGCGCCGCAGCATAAAGAAATCGCCATTGGAATAAGCGATGTATATCGAACTGGCATAATCATTCTGCTTGAGTATTTCAATAAATTTACCCACAGCAGCCATTCTTTGCTCGAACGTTGAGGCTTCGGTAATCGGCATGTCAGTCAGAATATTGACCGACATCATCATGGTTCGCGTCACCGCATCTAATTCAGCGGCAATAGCCTGACCGGTTTTCTGATACTGCTGGTTGGTGCTGATCCCGGTTAATTTGGTCAATTGGCTATGGCTGAAAATAACAATCGCGCTGCCGATAGAAACAATCAGCAGCATAAACAGCGCGGCAATCTGGATATGCAATGGGTAACGATTTTTTAGCCCAGATAAATGGCCTAGCATAGAAGCAACCTTGGATGAATGTTTTCCCACTGCTCTAATCATAGACGACGGACGACAAGCTGAAAGTTTTGCATCCTTTCCTACGTATTCAAGCTCTCGCTAACCCCCACTTTTCTGAGCAATTTTGCATAAATTTTTGCAGTACGCTTGTTTCATGCGAAATGTCATGGAATGTAATTAATTATAACCATTACATTTACATGGTTATAACCCTGAAGATACCTGCCTACGCCAGCGATATAAAAGGTCATAACGCTAACCATTTATTGATGCCTTTTTTAGCCAAATTGTTCGGAAAGGATACTATGAATCAATTTATCGTTGCAGAATCAGAGGCCTGTATAGGCTGCCGAAGCTGCGAAGTGGCTTGTGTGACAGCTCATCATCATGGGGATTACCCCAGCCAGCGGGAGTATTTCACCCCTCGGGTGAAAGTGATTCAGGGCCCGAATGCCAATACGGCGGTGTTCTGCCATCACTGTGAAAATGCCCCTTGCGCCAATGTTTGCCCGACCGGGGCCATTGTGCAAAGTCATGACAGCATTCAGGTCAGCCAGGAGAAGTGCATCGGTTGCAAAGCCTGCGCCGTGGCCTGCCCGTTTGGCATGATGACGGTGGTGACCGAAACCGTGCAACCGGCCAATCATCGCCTGGCGGACAGTTATCAGAAAACCGAAGCGCAGAAATGCGATCTGTGTAGCGATCTGAACCAGGAACCGGCTTGCGTGCGCGCTTGCCCAACTCATGCGCTGAGCCTGGTTGATACCAAAACTCTGGTGGAACAGCAGATGCAAAAGCGCCAGCGCAGTGCGGCGCGCGATCTGCATAGCCAACTGTTTGGCAGCGTGGTTAAACAGAAAACGGCGGTAAACCATCAGGCACAGCCAAAACCGATCCGTAATCTGCTACAACAGCCGCGAGCGCCGCGCTTGGAGGCCAGCAAAATCCCGCTGGAATTACGTAAAACCACCTTTGCAGAAATCTACCAGCCATTCAGCGAACAGCAGATCCACCAGCAGGCGGAACGCTGCCTTAACTGTGGTAAGCAGAGCATCTGTTCCTGGACTTGCCCGCTGCATAACCAGATCCCGCAATGGATCAAACTGGCCGATCAGGGGCGGATTTGGGAAGCCGCTGAACTGTCGCACCAGACCAGCAGCCTGCCGGAAGTCTGTGGCCGGGTCTGCCCGCAGGACAGGTTGTGCGAACAATCCTGCACCCTGAACGGCCACGGCGGAGCGGTCACCATCGGCAATATTGAGCGCTATATCACCGAAACCGCGTTCTCGATGGGCTGGCGGCCGGATATGTCCGCGGTCAAAAACAGCGGCAAGCGGGTGGCGATTATCGGCGCTGGCCCGGCGGGGCTCGGCTGCGCCGATATTCTGGTGCGTAACGGCATCAAACCGGTGGTATTTGATCGTTACCCGGAGATCGGTGGCCTGCTGACCTTCGGCATTCCGGCCTTCAAGCTGGAAAAAGACGTGATGGCCAGAAGGCGTGAAATCTTCACTGATATGGGGGTTGAGTTCCGCCTGAATACCGAGATTGGCAAAGATGTTTCGATGGAAGCCCTGCTGAATGAATATGACGCGCTGTTCCTCGGCGTCGGCACCTATAAATCCATGAGTTCCGGCCTGGAAAACGAGGATGCACCGCAGGTTCACGCTGCGCTGCCGTTCCTGATTGCCAATACCCAGCATCTGATGGGCTATCCCGATAACCCGAAAAGCCCTTACATCAATATGGCGGGCAAACGGGTGATCGTGCTGGGTGGTGGTGATACCGCGATGGACTGTGTGCGCACCTCGCTGCGGCATGGCGCGACGCAGGCGATCTGCGCCTATCGGCGTGATGAGAAAAGCATGCCGGGCTCCAAGCGGGAGGTAAAAAATGCCCGTGAAGAGGGCGCTGAATTTATGTTCAACCTGCAACCGTTGAGCATTGTGGTGGATAAACAGGGCAACGTCAGCGGCATTAAGATGCAGCGTACCGAAATGGGCGCGGCCGACAGCCAAGGGCGGCGGCAGGCGGTGGTAGTGGTGGGTTCCGAGCATATCGTGCCTGCCGATGCGGTGATCATGGCCTTTGGTTTCAGCCCGCACCGGATGGGCTGGCTGGCCGAGCACAATGTGGTATTAGACCGACAAGGACGGGTGGTGGCGCCCACCGTGGCGGGTTATCCCTATCAAACCAGCAACCGCAAGATTTTCGCCGGTGGCGATATCGTGCGCGGCGCCGATCTGATTGTGACTGCCATTGCTGAAGGGCGCAAAGCCGCAGAAAGCATTGCCTATTATCTCAATGTTCTATAACGCGGCCTAAGGAGAGAAATGATGAATCAATTTGTTATCGCCGACATGCAGCAGTGTATCGGTTGCCGCACCTGCGAGATCGCCTGTGCAATGGCACATCTGGGGGAAAACCCACAACCGCTGACGCCGGAAAACTTTAACCCGCGCCTGAAGGTGATGAAAACCTTCAGCGTCAGTGCCCCGATGCTGTGCCGCCAGTGTGAGAATGCCCCTTGCCTGAATGCCTGCCCGAACGAGGCGATCTATAACCATAACGGCAGTGTGCAGGTAATGCAGTCACGCTGCATCGGCTGCAAAACCTGCGTGGTGGTGTGCCCTTATGGCGCGATGGAGGTGGTGGTTAATCACGCTAGCAACCGTGATGGCAGCACACACAGCCGCGCGCAGGCCAATAAATGCGATCTCTGCGACGGGCGCAGCGCTGGCCCGGCCTGCATTGAGGTGTGTCCGACAGCGGCGCTGAAGCTGATCAAACCCGCCGATCTGCAAGCCATGCAGCGCGAAAGACAGCAGCGTGCAGCACTCGGCTCTACACCGAATCTGTTGCAATAATCAGAGCCATACCCGTCATACTTCAAGTTGCATGCGCGTTGGCTGCGCTCACTCGCCCCAGTCACATAGTTATCTATGCTCCTGGGGACTCACGAGCTTGCCGCCTTCCTGCAACTCGAATTATTTAGGGTAATAGGGAGAAACATAATGGAAAAAATCACGACCGTTTGCCCGTACTGCGGCTCTGGCTGCAAACTTAATCTGCTGGTGGAGAATGGCAAAATTGTCAGTGCCCAACCGGCCAATGGCGTTACTAACCAGGGCGAACTGTGCCTGAAAGGCTATTACGGCTGGGATTTCTTGCAGGATACCAAACTGCTGACCCCACGCCTGACTTCACCGCTGATCCGCCGCCAGCGCGGCGGCGAATTTGAACAAGTCAGTTGGGATGAAGCCATCGGCTACGTCAGCGAAAAGCTGTCTGCCATCAAACAGCAGCACGGCGCGGATGCGATCATGATGACCGGTTCCTCGCGCGGCCCGGGCAACGAAGCCAACTATGTGATGCAGAAATTTGCCCGTGCGGTGATCGGCACCAATAACGTCGATTGCTGTGCCCGTTTATGCCATGGCCCGTCGGTGGCGGGGTTACAGCAAACGCTCGGTAACGGGGCGATGAGCAACTCGATTAATGAGCTGGAAAATACCGAATGCCTGCTGATATTTGGCTATAACGCCGCGGATTCGCACCCGATCGTGGCGCGGCGCATCCTGAAGGCGAAAGCCAAAGGGGCCAAAGTGATCGTCTGCGATCCGCGTTACATTGAAACCGCGCGTATTGCCGACCAATGGTTGCCGTTGAAGAACGGCAGCAATATGGCGTTGGTGAATGCCTTTATCCACGTGCTGATCGAAGAAGGCTTATACAACAAGAGCTATGTCGAATCCTACACCGAAGGCTTCGAGCAACTGCGCCAGACGGTGGCGAAGTACACGCCGGAATACGTGGCCGATATCACCGGTTTAACGGCGCAGCAGATCCGCGAGGCCATCCGTACCTATGCTGCGGCTCCGACCGCCACCATCCTGTGGGGCATGGGCGTGACCCAGTGGGGGCAAGCGGTGGATGTGGTCAAGGGGCTATCTTCACTGGCGTTGCTAACCGGCAACCTGGGGCGGCCTAACGTTGGGGTTGGCCCGGTGCGTGGCCAGAATAACGTGCAGGGTGCCTGCGATATGGGTGTGTTGCCCAATACGTTCCCAGGCTATGAGAAGGTTGGCGATGCCGTTGCCAGCGCCAAATTTGCTAAAGCCTGGGGCGTTGACAGCCTGCCGAAGGAGATTGGTTATGCCATCACCGACGTGCCGCACAAGGTGGCCGAAGGCAAGCTGAAAGCCTATTACATCTTTGGCGAAGATCCGATCCAGACTGAACCTGACTTGGCGGCGATGCGCACCGCCTTTGAACAGTTAGAACTGGTAATTGTGCAGGACATCTTCATGACCAAAACCGCCTATATGGCGGATGTGATTCTGCCCGCGACGTCCTGGGGGGAACATGAGGGCGTTTATACCTGTGCCGATCGCGGTTTTCAGCGTTTCAGCAAGGCGATTGAACCGGTTGGCGATGTGAAACCCGACTGGGAGATCGTCAGCCTGCTGGCCTGCGCCATGGGTTACCCGATGTCTTATCACAACACCAATGAAATCTGGGATGAATTGCGCCAGCTCTGCCCGAACTTCTACGGTGCAACCTACGAGAAAATGGCTGGTTTGGGTTATGTGGCCTGGCCTTGCCCGAGTGAAGATCACCCCGGCACACCTTATCTGTACAAAGGTAATAAATTCAGTACGCCGACGGGTAAAGGTTACCTGTGCAGCGCTGAGTGGATCCCGCCGCATGAGAAAACCGATAAAGCCTATCCGCTGGCGCTGTGTACGGTGCGTGAAGTGGGCCACTACAGTTGCCGCTCAATGACCGGTAACTGTTCGGCATTGCAGACGCTGGCGGATGAGCCGGGCTATGTGCAGATCCACCCTGATGACGCGGCTCAGCAGGGGATCGAAGACCAGGCGCTGGTGTGGATCGCCTCACGCCGTGGCAAGGTGATGGCACGTGCCGAAGTCAGCGAGCGGGTGAATGCCGGTGCGGTGTATATGACCTATCAGTGGTGGATCGGTGCCTGTAATGAGCTGACGCTGGATCATGTTGATCCGGTATCCAAAACGCCGGAATTTAAACACTGTGCGGTGCGGGTTGATGCTATTGCCGATCAGGCTTGGGCAGAGGCGGAAGTACAACAGCAATACAGCGCACTGAAAAAGCAACTGCTGGAGGCGGCACCTAGCGCCTGATGTTGTTAGACCACCACGCCCGTTGGGCGTGGTGATTTAGCCGCCTGAACGGCGGAATCCCGCTACGTAATCGATAAAGAAACGCATATTTCCTGCGTTACTGTTTTCAAGATCATAAATATTGAGCATCAGCTGCATTTCATAATCCGGTGACTGATGGATAGTGCGTATTTTTCGCTGATTGATAAAAAAACCAATTTGGTTTTCCGTCCACTCAATGGCGTACGTATTGAATTTGGTGACATCAAGCTCGAAGGGTTCTTCATAAAACTCATCGACAATCTTCGCATCACCAAAAGGATGAACGCCGTAACCGAGCAGGGCATGCCCGTGATGGATATTTTTGCCTTTGAGTTCGAAGAGGCAAATCTCAGCGGAGCGCTCGGGCAGATCTTCATAACCGATCATCCATAAGGCAGCGACGTTGCTGGCAGCAATATCACACCTGGCTCTCAGTTCGAAATAGCCGTATTTAGGCAGGTACTTTTTCTCCGCTACCTGTTCTTCACGTACTCTGCAATCAGGCGAAAAGCGATGCTGCCCAAGCGCTGAACCCAGCGGGCCTGAGTAAACCCCGGTCTGCAAAGAGGACACTCTGACGGCACCGTTAAACTCCGGGCACCAGGGTTGCTGGTCTGGCTCAATATTCAGCGAGAACCCGTGTTCACCAAAGGTGAAACGGGGGGTGGATAACTCCCGGTTGCTCCACTGCTGCAGGTAATAAGGTAGCCAGTGGGTTTCATCAAGAAAACCCTGGTCAAAGCCATCATAAAATTCCAACTGGTACTTTCTGCCGTCAATGATTCTTTGGTGTGCGATTTTCATGGTTAGCGGCCTGAATTAAAAGATATTGCTACAGAAGTCATGTGTTTTACTGAAGATGTCTGGCCTGATAATGTTAAGGCCATCGTAAATGGCCTGATGCTTATCAGTATCAATAAATCGAGCGGGTTGGTGAAAAAACGCACATCCCTTTACCATTTTTCAGCGCATTTTTATCGGCCGTCCATAAAGTAGAACCAACGAGTGTGCTATGACCAGAACAGTTGCTTTCAAGCAGGTGGATGTTTTTTCCCAATTGCCTTTTAGCGGTAATCCGTTGGCAGTCATTCTGGATGCTAACGCGTTAAGCGATGACGAAATGGCGGCGATCGCCCGCTGGACGCATTTATCTGAAACTGCCTTTGTGTTAACCCCGACGGATAAGCAGGCCGACTATCGGGTGCGTATTTTTACTGTTGAAGGTGAGTTGCCGTTTGCTGGCCACCCTACGCTGGGTACCGCGCATGCGTTGCTGGAGGCTGGGCTGGTGCCACAAGTGCCAGAGCAAATCGTGCAGGAGTGTGGCGTTGGTCTGGTGACCATTAAGATTGATTCCTCGGGGGCGCTGGCGTTTGCGGCACCGGAGGCAGTTCTCACGCCGTTTGGCGATGTGCTGCTCGGTACTGTGTTTGACAATGAGCTGTTGGATACGGAACAGGGGGTAACTATTGCTGATATGGGGATTCGCTGGCTGTTGGTGCCAATGGTATCAGCCGAAGCCGTGTTAAAAGTGAAACCCAACGTCAGCGTTTTAGAGCATCTGCTGAAACACGCGCAGGTGAATGGCCTAATGCCTTTTGGGCCACGTAGCGATGGCGACGAGCAATTCGAGGTGCGTGGTTTGATGGTTGAACATGGAGCACTGACGGAAGATCCGGTCACCGGTAGTGCCAATGCTTGCTTGGCGCGTTATTTCGCTTCGCGGGGATCTCTGGAGGATTATCACGCTCGTCAGGGAACCGCAATCCAACGCAATGGCCGTATAACGGTTCAGTATCGTGAGGATGGCATTTGGATTGGTGGGCCGACGGTAACGGTGATTAACGGCACCATTAATCTTTAATGCCCCAACCCTGGTAGAAAGTTGCTTCAGGCCATCTTGATCGTTGTAAGTAATAAATGGGGAAGCGATCTTTTGCAAAGCAAGAGAATTTCCTCCCCGTTTCCACCCCGAAAAATAAGCAGCTTTAAGCGCTTACTCCCTGAAAATATACCCATTTTTAATGCCTATAAAAAGCAAATTATGCGTAAATAGTGAACGTGACGCATATTTTTTACCCGTCAGTGAAATAATTGAGCATAAATAACTCCGAGCACTTAATCATTCGCTTCATGAATGATTTCTTGTCATTAAATCAAATTTTTATATTTTAAAATGATCTTATCGTATTGATTTATAATAAATTTTTATACCCCATGGCAATGGGGCTCGGTTAGATGCTCTACATACTTATATTATAAGGAATATCCTAAATTTGAGTCTATTTTTTGCTCGAGTTGATAAGGAGTGTGACCGATAACAAGAATATTAAATTCTTTTTTGTTTTATTTTTTGGAATTTATTATTTTGAATTCTCTAGGATGACGAAAAGGAAATACAATGAAAAAAATCGGAATGACGGCCATTGCAGCGTGCATGGCCGGGCTAGCAGTCACCAGCGCTTATGCGCAGATGACGGTCAGCCAACAACAATCCTTGTGGGCAGCGCCCAAAGAAAATGCGGAACAGATTGTTTCGCAAATGAGTACCAGGGAAAAAATTGGTCAGATCTTGATGCTGGACGTGCGTAACTGGGGCAAGAATGCGGCGGGTGAACCTGAGAATGTGACGGTGCTGCCAGCAGAGCTTGCCAAAGCGATCACAGATTATCGTTTAGGATCGGTGATCCTGTTTCGTGAGAACTTTATCAACACGCCACAGAGCTACCAGTTGATTCAAGACTTGCAGAAAGCCAGTTATCAGTTGCCTTTGCTGATCAGTACCGATCAGGAAGGGGGCTACGTGACGCGCTTGCGTGAGGGAACAGAAATGCCGGGTAATATGGCACTGTCTGCTACCCGTAATGAAAGTATGGCGCAGCGGGTTGGCGAAGTGCATGGCGCAGAACTCAACGCCTTGGGCGTGCACATCAACTTTGCGCCCGTGCTGGACGTCAACACCAATCAAAACAATCCGGTGATCGGCGTGCGTTCCTTCGGCAGCAATATTGACTTGGTCAACGGCATGTCGGCCTCTTATATTAAAGGGCTGCATCAGCACTCTGTATTGGCGACCGCAAAGCATTTTCCTGGCCATGGCAACGTAGCAACCGACTCGCACTTTGGTTTGCCGCAGGTTTCTTATTCGGAAAGTGAATGGCGGAAAACGGATCTGGTGCCTTTCAAAAACGCCGTTGAGAATGGTCTTGATGCGGTGCTGACTGCGCATATTATCGTGCCGGCATTGGATGATACCAAAATGATCTCCAAAAAAGACGGTACTGAGATTGGCCTGCCCGCGACCTTATCCAAGAAAATCATCAGCGGTATTCTGCGCGATGAGCTGAAGTTTAAAGGGCTGGTATTTACCGATGCGATGGATATGGGGGCGATTGCCGATAACTTCGGTGCGTCTGAAGCGACTGAAATGGCGCTGATGGCGGGTAGCGACGTTATCGTTATGCCGGTACATATCTGGGATCCGCAGGGTATTGAACAGTTGGAAAATCTCTACCGTTATCTTGAAACGGAAAGCCAGAAAAAACCTGAGCTTGCAGCGCGTTTGCAGCAGGCGGCAACGCAGGTGGTTGAGACTAAACTGGCCAATAAAGTCACGGCCTACAGCCCACATACTCTGGATTACGCCAAGTCCGTAGTGGCATCACCGGAGCATAAACGCTTTGAGAAGCAGGTTGCTGAAAGCGCCATCACGCTGATTAAGAATGACCGTCTGCTGCCTTATCAACTGAAAGCACAAAATAATCTGTTGGTGATCTCAGATGAAAATGCCCGCAACAAGATTATCAGCAATGAGTTGGAGGCTATTGCCAGCGAACTTAAGGGGCAAAAGATCGCGGTAACCAGTTCTGCATTCAAATTGGATGAAAAGACTCTGCCAAACGATCTGGTAGCGAATATCAAGGCCAATGATTTCGTCATACTGGTGACCTATAACCTGAAAGCTAAAGATACTGCGGCACAACAGGTGATCAATCAGGCTGCGAAGCTGAATAAACCGCTGGTGGTTATTTCCTCTCGCAACCCTTATGACATCGCTTATCTGGATAATGTGAAAGCCAACGTGGCTATTTATGGCATTACGGGGTTTGACGTAACCAATAATAACCGAAATTCTCTGGAAGCCAATATTAAAGCGGGTGTCAGAACGCTATTTAAAACCAGTGATAGTCATTCAGCATTGAATACGCCAAAAGGTAAGTTGCCTGTCGATATCAGAAATCCGCAGGGTGATATTATTTATCCGTTTGGGCACGGATTAACTTACTGATTACCGGCGGCAGGCTTCAAGTTGTATGAGTATTGGCAAATAACACGAATTATCTATGCTTTTGAGGCAGCTAATTGCCTTTCTGCAACTTGAATTATTTAGGGGATAGCCTGTGAAAACAGGCTTGGATTCACTTTTTTTAAAATTGGCAAGGTATTATATGAAGAACTATCAGTTGGCATTGGTTTCGCTGGCGCTATTCGCGCATCCTTTTTCTGCTATGGCTAAAGTTGACGATCAAATTGAGGCTCAAGAATTACAGGCTCTTCCATGGCAGGTTAATACTAATACTTTTTTAGAGGTTGAAGATTTTAGAGGCCACCGAGTTAATGGTGAGCGGGTTTTTGATAAAGTTAGCCCGGCAGTTCAGTTAGGCCTTAATAAGCCTGACTCTGATTGGGGTTACTTTATGGAGTATAAGGTCTCTATGAGAAATTATACTACCGGCTATGAATCCAGAGAAACCTCCTATAATCGTAACCGTTTGCAGTTGCAGGCTAACCGTAAGCTGTATAAGGGTGATGAAGGTAACCTGAATATCAGCTTTGTCTACAGAAAAGAGTCGAATGATGTCAGGTCTGGGCAACCGGCTAAAAACTCATACCATTCATATTGGTTGATCCCAAGCGGTGCCTATAAATTTAACGATCGGTTGTCCTTTGTGTTCTGGGATGCCGGGTACTATTACGACAACACCTTCTCAGGCCCTTATATCAACGAGTGGGAGTGGGAAAGTGAGCATGGTTTACAATACCGCTTTAACGACACTTTCACCGCCAAGTTTATGTACTATACCGACTGGACCTGGAACAGTAGCGGTACTAAAACCTGGGAGCAGAATCAGATTCGTGGTTATTTCCCTACCAAGATTAACGAAGACTGGAACCTGCAACCTTATTTCCGCTTCTTCCTGAGCGAAAAGAACTATAACCCGTTAACCGGGGAAACGACTAATAGTGCAGATTTAGGCGGGTTAAGACTTGGTTTGATTGTTAACTATAATCTGACTGCTAAGGTAACGTTATGGACTAATATGGCATGGGAAACTACTCATTGGGATAAATCCAAAAACAGCAAGGTTGTGACCATTACTCATGGGGATAATAACCAGCAGGACTTCCGTCTGTATTCCGCTGGCGTCAAATATTCCTGGTAATGCTATTACCGGAGGCTGAAGCGGCATGAGGCCGCCTCAGCCTTATATTATCGACTCGTAAAGGACTCTGAATATGCACAATAATTCTCTTTCCATCGCAGCAAAAATGATCGCAATGGTTCTTGCTACTGGGATGCTGTTTGGTTGTGACTCTGGCGTGACGACAACTAATAACGGCACTAACACGACGGACACTGGTAGTACCGATAATAACAATACCGACGGCGGCAATACTGACGGCGGTAATACTGAGGGTGGCAATACTGAAGGTGGTAATGCTGAAGGTGGCAATACTGAAGGTGGCAATACTGAAGGTGGCAATACTGAAGGCGGTAATACTGAAGGTGGTAATACCGATAACGGTAATACTGATAAGCCGGTACAAACTTTTTCTCCTTTGTATAAATACGTCAAAAACAGTGACGGGACGTATGGTTACGACATTAGTCTTCCTGTTGACCTTTATAAGGGAGCCAATCAGCTTATCAGTATCCCCGATAGTTATATTCCACCGAAGCAGGCTTTCAGGAGTGCTTGGGTAGCAACCATCGGTAATCTTAATATGCCGATGGTCAACAGTGAGCAAGCCTTTAAGAAGACCTATCTGGGCATACTGGACCGCTTCACTGCGCTGAATATGAATGCGATGATTTTCCAGATACGTCCGATGCTGGACGCTTATTACTCTTCCGAGATTAACCCTTGGTCGCAGTATCTGAGCGGTAAGCAGGGTAAAGATCCTGGCTATGACCCCCTGACCTGGATGATTGAAGAGACCCATCAGCGTGGGATGGAATATCATGCCTGGTTTAACCCGTACCGTGTGACCAATGCCAAGATTAGCAGCTTGTTAAAAAATAATGATCAGGGTTTATCTGCTGAAGACATTTTATCTTTGAGTACGGAACAGCAGATTGGCTATCTGGTCAGCGCCGGGATTATGTCTGCAGATAATTTTGCAGCAAAAAACCCACAATGGGTGCTGAGCTTTGATGAGAAGCTGTTTTTAAATCCGGCCATCCCTGAAGTGATTGAGCATGTGGCCGACACGGTAGAAGAAGTGGTGCGCCGCTACGACGTTGATGCTATCCATTTTGATGATTACTTTTATCCATACCGCATCACGGTTAACGGTGCCAATGTGCAGTTTGGTGATAAGGGCGAGGATAGAGCAGCGTTTGAAGCCTATGGCCTGGTCAATAACCAGTACCCTGATACCCCACAAGGGATTGAAGATTGGCGGCGAGATAACGTTACCCGGTTGATTAGCCGCGTGCAGAGCGTCATCACCCAGCATAACCAGCAGCAGGGTACGGCGGTGCAGTTCGGTATCAGTCCGTTTGGTATTTGGGAGCATAAAGGGCGCAACGAACTGGGCTCTAATACGCCGCTCGGTTCTTCACAGTCATACAGTGGCAGTATTTTTGCCGATACTCGGAAGTGGGTTAAAGAGGAACTGGTTGACTATGTTGTGCCACAGATTTACTGGAGTTTTGACCAAGCGGCAGCCCCTTATGGCGAGTTGACCAATTGGTGGAATAACCAGATGGAAGGTTCACATACGCAGCTTTATATCGGCCATGCCAACTATAAGCATGTTTCCAATGCCTCCTTTGATGCTGCCTGGATGAACCCCGAGGAGATCCCTAACCAGATGCGCTACAATCAGGAGCTTAGCCACGTTTCCGGCAGCGTTTTCTTCAGCTATAACGATCTGCTGGTGGCTAATGTTGCAGCACAACCTGTAGCACAGCAGGGGGCCTACGGCGCAAAGAACGCTTCTATTGAGCGGCTTGCGCAAACCTATCTCAGCACGCCAACACTACCACCGAGCAAACCTTGGCTGGACCAGAAAGTGACCACGTTGCCGCAACAGGCCCACTTTGTATCTGGCAGTAAAAACGCCTTTAACTGGTCGGACAGCGCGGATAACGATGCACGCTACTATGTGATCTATCGCGGTACCGGCAAGCCAAATGCGATCTTTGCCGATCCCAAGAATATCGTTGCCAAAGTATGGCGGGGTAAGGGCAATAACTTCAGCTACCAGGACAGCGACAGTCTGGATAAAAGTTATACGTACCTGATCAGTGCGATCGACGCCGCACAGAATGAAACCGCCCCAGTCACCGTAACGGCAGATTGATTGGTCATATCCTGAGGCACAATAAAAAAATCCACGCAATTGCGTAATGCTGGTCAGTTAAGGCTCACCCTCTCCCTTAGGGAGAGGGTGGCCACACCTTCAGCACCTGCTGCGTAATTATGCAATTTTGCGCTTAATTCAGAGTTTTTCGAGCCGTTTTTGAATATCCTGATGACGTCCCTTATCTGCTAATTCCCGGCCAGGGCGTGCCGGGGCCGCCAGCGCTTTCTGCAAATAGCCTTTAGCATCGGTTTTACGGCCTTGTTCTAAAAGAAAATCGCCATAAAAATAGTTTGGATCGATACCGGTTGGATTGATCTGTAAAGCCTGTTTCAGCAGCGATTCAGCCTGTTTTTTATCACCAAAACCTATGGGCCAACCAGGAACCTGATAATAGAGTGTGCCAAGGCTGGTATAGGCTGAACCCTCCAACGCTTTGGGATCAAGTTTGATTGCCAATTCCAATTTCATTTTCGCATCCTTGACCAGATCTAAAGCGCCCAGCCCCCCTTTTTCGCCTGCCCAACTACTTTTGACAATCGCAGACCAAATCAACAAATCTGCGCGAGCGCCATTGGCGGAGCTGGCTTGGTCTGCGACGGAGCTGAGCTGCTCGAGGCAGAGCTCTTTTTGTTTCTCGGGAACCTGATATTGGCAAACCGCCCATTGATTCTGAATATCAACCAAGTCACTCTGGGCATAGGCACTGGTGCAGCCAAGCAGTATGAACGGTAGCAGTAGTTTTTTCATTGAGGATCCTCCTTCGCAAGGGAAGCCTTGGCATGGCGCGCAATAATATGCCGCTGCTTGGCTAATGCTTTATCGACAACACCTGGGAAAAGTGCATTCAGCTTGACAAAGAACCGCTCCGGCCAGCCTAACCAGCGTCGTTTGGTTTCCTGGTTAAGTGCAATAACGACCTCTTTGGCAACAAATTCAGCGCTGTCACTTTGGGTGCCTAATTCGGCATTCATGGCATAAACCGCGTCGGTATTCAGTGCGGTTTGCGTGGCCCGAGGGGCAAAGTAGAGAACGTTAATGTTTGAACCGGCGAGTTCCCGTGAAAGTGCTTCACTAAAACCGCGCAGCGCAAACTTACTCGCGCAATACACGCTGTATCCGGCATAGCCAATGCTGCCAAAGCTGGAACCGATATTCATAATGATTCCAGGCGTATTGATAGAAGGCAGCAAGGCTCGAGTCAGTAGTATCGGAGCCTGAATATTCAGCGATAACTGCTGCGTTATCTGTTGCTCACTTTGATCTTCAAGCCAGGCAAAGTGATTAGTTCCGGCGTTGTTTATTAAGATATCAATGCCTTGTTGGTGGCGGAGCCGCTCAGCTTGCTCCGCGACTGCCACCGGGTCACAAAGATCGGCCAGCCATATTTGATGTTTTTCCGGGTGAGGTAATGCATTCAGGAGCTGCTTGAGAACCGTTTCATTACGCCCTTGTAATATGAGACCGGCCTCTTGTTTTGCCAGTGCATGGGCGAGCGCCTGCCCAATTCCTCCGCTGGCGCCAGTCAGCAAAATACGGCTGTTATCGAGTTTCATTGTGGTTGGTCCATCAGGCCACGCAGCATGTCGCCGTAAAGTTGGTAAACGACTTTGGCAGAATGAATAATTGCTGCGCGATCCTCCGCTTTTTCGACCTTGTTCATTAACGATTCAAAAAAGGCCAGGTGCTCTTTGTCCAGTTCACCGTGTGAGCTGAGATAACTCATGGCTTTTTCGGGTAATCCCAACCCCTGTTTGAGCTGTTGCGCAACGGTCGTTGCGATCGCGACGCTGGTTCCTTCAAGGACGTGCACCATGCCGAAAATACCCATAGGGTTAAGGCGGGAGACATGGTCATAGAGATACGCAATCATCAATTCGATCGACAGAACCGGTTGGCCGTGGCGAACCGCTTCGGCATCTCCACCACAGGTCCTGATGTCATTTAAGATCCATTCTTGATGCCCGTACTCTTCATCAATGTATTCGGCAATAGCGCCACGCACCCATTCATACTCTGAGCCCATACGACCGCCTGCCGTCATCAACAAAGGAACGGTATGGCTGACGTGATAGAAAGCCTGTGTCAGAAACGCGATATACATTTCGGCATTAATATTGCCATTCCGGCAAGCCTCTATGACCGGAGCTGCAAGGAGTTTATCTCTGTCCAACGCCGTTTCACGCTGTAGCTGTTGATAAAAACTCATATGATATCTCCTGACGTTAACTGGTGGATGCGGGTTTGATATTCGGACAATATTTGCGCCCTGCGCGGGCGTCCATTCGCGGTTAACAAACCGTTTTCGATACTTAACTGCGCCAAAATATAATGGTGAATCTGCGCATAATCAGGTAACCGGCCATTAAGCTGAGATATTTGCTCAGCGAGGCTGTTTTCATAACCGGGCGTGGGGTGGATTAACGCCACATTGGCTGGCAATCCATCACCAAAGACGACAATGCGTGATATGGCGGGGAAGAGTTGGGCTTCTGCTTCAACCCATTCCGGGGAAAAATTTCTGCCAAAGGCGGTAATCTGAACGTTCTTTTTACGCCCGGTAATATGCAGGAAACCTTGGTCATCCACATACCCTAAGTCACCTGTTGCTACACAGGAGTCAGCGATCGGCTCCCCGAGATAGCCGAGCATTGCTGCGCCAGAAACGAGGATCTCGCCATCTTCCGCGATGCTGATCTGACAATGCGGTAACGCTTTTCCCGCAGAGCCCGGCAATACGTTCCCTGGCGCATTAAGCGCCACAACGGAGCCGCACTCTGATAAGCCATATCCCTCAAAAACCGGCAGCCCTAATTGATGCGACTTAGCCACTAACGCCTCCGCCACCTTGCCGCCCCCAACCGCCACAAAACGCAAACTTTTGGCCAGATCGGGATTTATGCCGCATAACATCACCAATAAGCGCAACAGTTCTGGTACTAACACCAAACTGTGTGGGCGCCATTGTTCAATAGCTTGTGCAAGGGTCTGGTAGGAAAATTGGCTGGAACCGGTAAACCCGACTTCAGCAAGGGAAGGGATACGGCTGCATACACCGCTTAACAGTGGCACATACAGCCCGGTAATATTTTCAAGTAATGTCGAAAGGGGTAACAGCGCCAGATGTTGTTGAGTCTTCGCCGGAGCGACGCGTTCTGCCAGTGATAAACTGACTTGCATCAGGTGCTCCCAACTCAGACAAACCCCTTTGGGCCGCCCGGTGGTCCCTGATGTGTAGGTGATCTTTGCCGTATGTGCCGGTAATTGAGGAACTGATGGCGGTTGCCGACGTTGCAGGGCATATTCAAAACCGGGGGTCGTTATCCAACCGACACGCGCAGCGCCAATCAAGGCATCAGCACCACTGCTTTCAAGCAGCCAGTCTTGCTGTTCGGCACTGAAAAAAACGGGCACAGGGATAATGACAATATTGGCTAATGCGCAAGCAAGATCGATAACGGCCCACTTCAACCCATTATCCAGAAAAAGGGCCAGCCGTGAGACCTGCTCATTTTTGAGCTTCTCCGCCAGAGACGCTGTCTTTTGCAATAACTCAGCGTAACTGATGACCTGCTCACTATCACATAATGCGGGGCGAGAAGGGTCCGCAGCCGCAATTTGTTTAATACGCTCAAAGAGGATCATAGCTGCACGCTCATTTGTACTGGAAAAATGTCCGGCATTGGGCCAAATAATGAAAGTAACAAGCTGGTTTTACTCAGAACGTGGCGACCTTGCTTGAGCTCTCCCATCATGACGCAGGGCTGCTGCTGGTAATATTTTCCCCAATCGTTAACCTCTACTCCTACCCGATCAGGCAGGGCAGGGGCCAGTTCAACCGGATTCAGATGCAGCCGGTGGAAGATATTTCTCAGTTTCTTGGTTCCGGTAAATACCACATAGTCGAGCTGGTTATCGCAGAGTAACTGGCAAATGGCTGCAAACATGATTCGCGCATTCCCAGCCTCAGAACAGGCAAAGTTACCTATCTCAACCAGGCGGCTACGTGATACGGCTTCCCCTGTGTGAGTAGCAATAACCTCCTCGATGGGGGCATCTAGATAACGTTCCAGATACAAGGGGCCAAGATCTGCCCGGCCCAGGCCACAGGCTCCCACTAGCACTCCGTCTGCGCGGTACATACCTAAAAGATAGGGAAGGAAATGAGGGATGGTGGCATTAAACTCCCGGCCATATTCATTCTGTATATAGCTCTGTAATAACGCTTTATGGACATTATCCTGAGAGAATAAAAGCTGATAGGGTGCTTGGATGTGTATGCTCATATTCGCTCCTCTTGCTGATAAGAGTAAATATAGAGCGCAAGGCTTAAAAAAGACTTAAGAAAGAGAAGTAGTTACATTTGGACATTAAAAACCTGTTCCAATAGGTTCTTGCTAACTCGAATAGGGTTAGGCAGTGCGGCTCTCCTACAATGAAGACGGAATCATCTGCGTAGTTATTTTTGACTGAGTTTTCATGCGATGCGGCGCTGTGAAAACAAAAATCCACGCAAATGCGTGGATTTTTAGTGAAGATGAAGAGTTAGACGTTGAACGGCGATTTTTATGTTATTTAATTGATATTTATGTGTCTTTTTTTATATTGTCGGATTGTACTCACGCTTGCAAAGTGATGACCTGACGGTCTAACACGTGCTTGAGTCCTGCCTTGTTAAACCGATAGCGCATGTACGCCGAGATGTCGCCCTCATGCAATTAAAGTTTAGTCGGGTTACATATCAAAAAAGCAGTCTTCGTCGAGTATCGATGTCGATATTTTCTGTACTGGGCTGCACATTCTGACCTGAAAATCAGCGTTGATACTAATCGCCAACTGCTTACCTATAGCGACCTGACATAGAAAGCCGCCCGATCTGCAATCAACGGCGGTTCCCGCATAAAATTAGGCATCAATCAACTCCAACAAGGCACGTTGCAGGCGGGCAATTACTGCTGACCAGTCTTTCTCACCGTACTCCTGTGAAAATAATCGGGTATTGGAATACCATGATGAATCCTCCCTGTGCGCCTGCCAACGCCAATCTCTTGCTGTTGCAGCCAACATGACCCAGCAGGGTTTTCCCATCGCCCCCGCCAGATGGATCACCGACGTATCCACACCGATAACCAGATCCAATTGTTCGATAACCGACGCTGTATCAAGGTAGTCGTTAAACATGGCACCGAATGGGCGTAGCTGTGGCCATTCAGTCACCTCATCTTCGCCAGCCCCTTTTTGCAGGCTCACCCATTCTATATCAGGTAACTTGAGCAGCGTGGCTAACGCAGATAAATGTGGTAGCGAACGGTTGCGATCGTTGGCATGCCCAACAGCCCCTTTCCACACTAGCCCTACCTTCAGTTTGTTGCCAGCCAGTGTCCAGCGAGCATCATGAGCCTTATCGCAGTAAAGATAACGGCCTTCCGGAGCAAAAGGTTGAGATGAAGCGATAAAATGTTGCGGCAGATCCAGCAACATACTCCAACAGTCGAAGGCTGGGAGCGGTTGTTCGTCCGCCACCACTATGTACTCGTCCAGGTTCGGAATTTGACTGATTAAGGGACGCAGAGTGTTACGCCCTACCATAATGACGCGCGCGGCCTGCTTTTCAACTTTTAGTCGTGTCAGATAACGGCAGAACTGGATTTCATCCCCCATCCCTTGTTCTGTTTTTACTAGAATCGTCTTGCCTGCCAGATTTTCACCCTGCCAATAAGGCTGTTTTAATTCAGGTAAAGCAAAGAAGCGTTTCGGATTGTTAGCAGCATAGCGGGATTGATAGCGTCGCCAGCCCTCGGCATACTGGCCTTTCTGCAACAGCACCATACCTAACGAAGTATTACAACGCTGGTCGGCAGGTTGTATCTTCAGCACTTGACGCATCTCACGCTCGGCATCGTCCAGTCGGCCTATATACGCTAATACGGCACTCATACCGTAACGTGCTTCGGTATAATCCGGCATCGCTTGCAAAGCGTATTGGTACTGCACTAATGACTCATCGTAACGCCGCGTTTTTTCCAGCAGAATGGCATAATTATTATGACATGCATCGTAACCGGGATGCGCTTTCAGCGCTGCACGGTAATATTTCTCCGCATCGTCAAAACGGCCTGCATCGTAATGAGTAAGCCCTAGCCCATTCAGCAGCCCAGCATCTTGTGGCATGAGACGCAGCCCGCGTTGATAATAACGCACCGCTTCTTCAAGTTGACCATTTCGCCGCGCCAGACGAGCAGCTTCATGAATAAACCAAACGTCATTAGGTGCAAACAGTAGGCGAGCGCGAATTTTTCTCCAGGCTTCCTCTTTTTTTCCTTGTTGAATCAGCTGCGTCAATACCTGTTGCTGACGCAACGCATCGCTGCCGCCATTATTTTTTCCCCGCATAGCCATTTCCCTGCAACCGTAAAGGAATAATTTATTAATCTCAAGTTTACATTATGCTTACTGTACTTAAAAGCTCCCCCCTAGAGCGCCGTCCCAAAATCCCACACCCGCTAAATCAGAATCTCAGTATAATAAACACTCGGAGTATCAACCAAAGGACAAGATATAACTTTTATTCTTACTCCTGTGGAGGGGAGCTTCATGAGCTTAATTTTAAGCTCTCATTTAACCTCACCATACTGATAGCTTAATTAACCCGAACACTAAAACCAACTATATAACAGCGCCTAAGTTCAGTGAGAGGTATTCATCAATAATGGATGTATGTGATAGTGGAGGTGTTTCTCTCTGCATTATCCCTACTAGAGCTTCAACCTGATTGATACTTAATGATCTCCCATCAGCAGTGTTTATACTATCTAGTTTTCGGTCGTGACGCAGATTTATTGATAATGATGAATAGTAAAATACCAACCGATAATCTTATCGTGCATTTCCTCTGACTTCGAAAAGCAAATTGTTCTGCGGGTCAGTCGCTTGATATGTGTGCGAAGATTAAGATTATGCCGTTCTATCCTTTGGGTATATTTCTTGCTCACCACGTGGCTGGTTGCGCTCAACAGAACCTTATAAACCGGCCAGGCATCTGTCATATAGAAGGCAATATTAAATTTGCTTAGCAGGGCCAGCAATCGTTGCAGAGTCGAGGCATTTCTCGGGCCGAAGACGTGGGCCAGAGCACGTTTGCGGATACGGTCATAAGCGTAGAACAACCACCGGGGATTGGCTTTACCCGCACGTAAGACCACTGTTCATCGGCTTCACAGCAGATAATGACTTCCGCTTTGGGGTCGATATTATCAGTTACCTGTTTTGGCGAAATTTTTTTAAGTGTCGCAGAACCGTGTTGAGGCTGATGCCGAGAACCCGTGCGGTATCGCGACACCCGGAACCGTTCATCGCCATATTAACAATGGCTTGGTGTGTGTCTGGTTTGGCACCGGAATAGCTAAAGTTGAGCTGAAAGGTCTTTGAGCAGAGCTTGCAGATGTAACGTTGGGCACCGGATGCTGAATGTCCGTTACATCGTACACCCTAGGTTTCATTGCACTGAGGGCAGACGACATCAACTTTTGCCATGAATTATATCCAAAGTGCGGAGCATACGCGATCAGCAAGTCTGCGTCACGACCAGGATTGGTGTAAGAGGTTTTAGCCATGCTCCATGTATATGTGTTACCACCGTTACTAGGCAATGCTTTGTATTGTCTCAGGATGAAATCAATTTCAGGATTGCCACTTAAAGGTATTATTACATTTTCCATAAAATGTCCTTTTAGATGTAAAAACTAAAAATTTCATTTGTGTATTTCTACTTTTACTTAATAAAACCTCTTCATATCATCAGTAGATATCCTGAAGCTGTATCGATATTACGACTGGAGCGGGAAATGTACGAGCCGATATTGTTAATCCCTTGCTGTACTGACAGACACTTTTAATCTATATTTATTACTGCAGTTACTCTTATAGTTAACCTAAAAATCAAAGTCAAAAAAATTTACAACTTTAAGTTCTTACTTAAAAATATTAAGGAAAACTTATAAGTCACAATGTTGTAGGGGGACCAAACACATTCTCCCGAAAAGCGCCGTCTGCTTCGGAAAGAGATGCTGCTACCTGTTAAACCATAAAGCGTTCTGAGCATTTTGACAGCTTGAGGGGGAAGGGGAATAACATGTTCTCGCCGGGCTTTCATTCGAGTTGCCGAGATGGACCATAGTGCTTTTTCTAAGTCGAATTCCGACCATTCCGCTTCTGTGACTTCTGCGGGGCGTGCCAACGTCCACAACATTAACCTTGCGGATTTTGTCTAACTGACGTGCTTGTGTGAGTTTATTCCCTCCATGACCTGTTTACGTGCCTGCTCACATTTTTCTCACGCTTCGACAAGTTTCACTGCCGGATATTCGCCCAGCGCAAACATGCTGGATTTGTCGCTGAGTTTAAACCGATAACGCTATGCTTTCTTGCCGTTGGGTTTAACTTCTAGGTATAGGTCATTGATTCGATTGGGTTTTTATTTCGGTTTGACAGTGCGACATTGTGTATCAGTGAGCATAACGTATTATTGTATTTTTTTTATACCGTTGCTGTACTCACCTAAAACGGAGATGGGAACTGATTGTACCCACCTGTGTACTCATTGTTCACTGCGCTTTCATGAAAGCACGTGAGATGACATAAAAACAAAAATCCACACAACTGTGTGGATTTTATAAGGTTTATCAGTCTTTATGACTCGCCATGAGACGAGTGAAACTATTTAGACGTTAAACAGGAAGTTCATCACGTCACCATCTTTAACGATGTAATCCTTACCTTCTGAGCGCATTTTCCCAGCTTCTTTGGCGCCTTGTTCACCTTTATAGGTGATGAAGTCTTCAAAAGCGATGGTCTGCGCACGGATAAAGCCTTTTTCAAAATCGGTGTGGATTTTGCCTGCGGCCTGCGGTGCGGTCGCGCCAACGGGAATAGTCCAGGCACGCACTTCTTTTACGCCAGCGGTGAAGTAGGTTTGCAGATTCAACAACTCGTAGCCTGCGCGGATCACCCGGTTCAGACCGGGTTCTTCTAACCCTAGTTCTGCCATGAATTCGGCACGGTCTTCATCGTCCAGTTCGGCGATGTCAGACTCAACAGCGGCACAAACCGCCACCACGACTGAACCTTCCGCAGCCGCGATTTCACGCACTTTATCCAGGTACGGGTTATTCTCGAAACCGTCTTCGTTGACGTTAGCGATGTACATGGTGGGTTTCAGCGTGAGGAAACTCAGGTAGCGGATAGCGGCTTTATCTTCAGCGCTCAGATCCAGCGCGCGCAACATGCCAGCATTTTCCAGCTGTGGCAGGCATTTTTCCAAGGCGGCCAGTTCGGCTTTGGCATCTTTATCGCCGCCTTTAGCCTTCTTCTGCACACGATGGATTGCGCGTTCGCAGGTCTCAAGGTCAGAGAGTGCCAGTTCAGTATTGATTACCTCAATATCGTCGGCAGGGTCAACTCGGTTATTCACATGGATAATGTTGTCGTTTTCAAAACAGCGCACCACATGGCCGATCGCTTCAGTTTCGCGGATGTTGGTCAGGAACTGGTTACCCAAACCTTCACCTTTGGATGCCCCTTTGACCAAACCTGCAATATCAACGAACTCCATGGTGGTTGGCAGAATACGCTGAGGTTTGACGATCTCAGCCAACTGATCCAGACGCGAATCAGGCATCGGCACCACACCGGTGTTAGGCTCAATGGTACAGAACGGGAAGTTGGCTGCTTCAATACCCGCTTTGGTCAACGCATTGAATAGGGTGGATTTGCCTACGTTAGGCAGACCGACGATACCGCATTTGAATCCCATGTTTATATCACCTTAAATATCTTAACTATCAACAGGTTAGTTTTAACCTGCTGCATAAATGGCAAAGTTATCTCACTATTATACACGTAATGCGTGGTTATCTCGATCTGACAGTTGCCTTGCGTGTTGCCCAAGGTGGTCAAAACCGGGATGATGCTGTGTATAGAATGAGCAATTAAGGATCTTGGCAACAAGATATAGCGTATTCACTAGAATAGTTTCATTTTAAATAGATGTTTTAATGTGCAGTATGGTTTCATTATTCTTAGGATGCATTGTGCTAATTCTGACCTGATATTATCAAGTCAGGATATTCTGTAATGAAACGTTAAAGAGTAATCATTTGATACTGTTATCGGAACATTAATTAATACTTAAGTTAATAAGACTTTCAAGGTGATTGGCCGACATTGATTCTAATTTGCCAGGTAAGATAAGGTGATGTCTTTTGAAGTGGCGATAAGTTAATAAATTGTTGCGGCTCTTCATCGGCGGAGTCATCTGGGTAGAGCGGGAGTTGGCTATCGGTAAGGCTTGCAGTCTCCTGAATGAAATCACACAGGATTATTTTTAATCAAAATTAAGAACTATCCTGTAGAAATATAGGCTAATATTAAAACTAGCCTATACTTTAATCAGTGATAAGTAATTATACAGTTTAAAGTTAAGATGTTTCTTGTTCGACTGAGAAGTTTCTTAATTGCATTTGGTTGGGGAGCTTAATGATTGTAAATTTATGTGTTAGTGTTGTTGATATAATTTTTTTCAGATAATATCCGCGTATTATTTTTTTGATATATTTATATCCAAGGGAGAACACTATTCAATGAACGGAGTCTATGCGTTTCTAGCACCGATACTCTTATTGCTGTCAGTCATATCATTTGTTATCCATTTTCGTAACGAACGGAAAAAGACTTTGATTGAGCGGCCTTTTCATGCGGCAAGAGAAAGTGGGAAAGAGAGTTCCATCGCGGGTGTTACGGTACACAGTGGTGGGCAGGTCGTACAGTCGTACTGTGAACAGAGTAAGTTGTGCCGTTTTTGCCCGATGAGAAAGTGAGCCAAATGAGTGAGAATGCCCCCATCTGGCCCAACTTTCAATGACCTGCCTTAAAGGCATGCAATCGGTTCATTGCTTTTGTCATGCCTTCCTGCAACAAAATCTCCGTACAACGCAGTGACTCATCGATAGCATCATCAATCAGCGTTTGCTCTGTTGCGGGCGGCTTGCCAAGCACGAATCCTACGACTTTGTTTCTGTCGCCAGGATGGCCGATACCAATACGTAAACGGTAAAAGTTCGGGGTGTTGCCCAGCTTGCTCTGGATATCCTTCAGGCCGTTATGACCGCCATTGCTGCCACCCAGCTTGAGCTTCGCCACACCTGGCGGCAGATCCAGCTCATCGTGGGCGACCAGAATCTCCTCCGGTTGGATACGATAAAAGGTTGCGATGGCTGCGACGGCCTTACCGCTGAGATTCATAAAGGTGGTAGGGACCAGCAGGCGAACATCGTTGCCTGCTAGATTCAAGCGGGCGGTATAGCCGAAGAATTTGCTCTCTTCCTTCAACGGTTGGTTGTGGCGTTGTGCCAGTAGATCGACATACCACGCGCCGGCATTGTGCCGCGTCTGGGCATACTCTGCGCCCGGATTCGCCAGGCCAACAATCAATTTGATACTGCTCACGAGAGATTCACTATGATCGAGATAATGGAAAGGGCGATAGTTTACCTGTCGGCACGCAGAATGACAAAAGCCCTGACCGTGCCGAAGCTGTATTGGCTGAAAAACGAATAATACATTAGAGAAATCATTCAGTTTGTTAGCTAATTTTTAGCATAACGTAAAGGTTTGTCAGTGTTTATTTGCCATTTGTGACCACTAGCGCAATACCCTTTCTCTATGCATGCCTATACTTAACTTATCGAAGTGGGTTAACAGTTTGTGCGTTATCCCGAATTGGTACATGACGCGATGGAGGTGGCATATGAAACGTAAAAACGCTGGCTTAATGGGCAACGTTTTAATGGGACTGGGAATGGTGGTGATGGTCGTTGGTGTCGGATACTCCATTCTGGCTGAAGTGTCACAACTCAATCTGCCGCAGTTCTTTGCTCACGGTGCCGTTATGAGTATTTTCATCGGTGCGTTGTTGTGGTTGGCCGGGGCACGTATTGGCGGGCGTGAACAGGTTGCCGATCGTTACTGGTGGGTCAAACATTTTGATAAACGCTGCAAGAATAATAACCAGCATCGTTCATCACATTGATCAACCTTTTCCAATGATGCAGGCTTTAGGCTATGTTGCATAACAAGTAAAAAACCCGTTGTTGCGGATAGCTTCAACGGGTTTTCTGCTTTCTGCTGTTCTTAATCGACTGATGCGGCGCAGTGGTTGGCTGCGCCGTGCAGAGGATTAATGCTCAAACATGGCAGAAATTGACTCTTCATTACTGATACGGCGGATGGCTTCAGCCAACATACCGGACAGGGTCAGAGTACGTACGTTTTTCAGCGCTTTGATTTCTGCCGACAACGGAATGGTGTCGCAGACGATCACTTCATCAATTACCGAGTGCTTGATGTTTTCCACGGCGTTACCGGAGAAGATCGGGTGCGTCGCGTAGGCAAATACGCGCTTGGCACCGCGTTCTTTCAACGCTTCAGCCGCTTTACACAAAGTACCACCGGTATCGATCATATCGTCAACCAGCACACAGTCACGGCCTGCAACGTCACCGATGATATGCATCACTTGAGAAACGTTTGCGCGTGGGCGACGTTTATCAATGATGGCCATATCGGTATCGTTCAGCAGTTTGGCAATAGCGCGGGCGCGCACTACGCCACCGATATCTGGGGAAACCACAATCGGGTTCACCAGATTCTGTTGCAGCATGTCTTCCAGCAGGATCGGGCTACCGAATACGTTATCTACCGGGACATCGAAGAAGCCTTGGATCTGCTCAGCATGCAGATCCACTGTCAGTACGCGGTCAACCCCTACACTGGAGAGGAAATCAGCTACAACTTTGGCCGTGATTGGCACGCGGGCGGAACGCACACGGCGATCCTGGCGGGCATAACCGAAGTAAGGGATAACAGCAGTAATACGACCTGCGGAGGCGCGACGCAGGGCATCGACCATAACAACCAGTTCCATCAGGTTGTCGTTAGTCGGTGCACAGGTGGACTGGATGATGAAAATATCACCGCCGCGTACGTTTTCGTTGATTTGCACGCTCACTTCGCCGTCGCTAAAACGACCTACAGCGGCGTCACCAAGGCTGGTGTACAAACGGTTGGCAATACGTTGTGCTAGTTCCGGGGTGGCGTTACCAGCAAAAAGCTTCATATCAGGCACGAGAAGAACCTCAGGCTTGCGTCCAGAGAAGATATTGTCATACGGTCTTCACCAAGGGGCAGTTGGCGACACCGACGCAATAACCATACGGGTATGTAAAACTAAATTGAACCGCAGGCAGCGCCGAGATGGCAGGGTCAAATATAAACGACCTTGCGCAGCGAAACGTTGAGCTACGACTCAGACTGCCCTGAACGGATGCGATGTAGTGGCGATATGTTAACACCACGCGCTACAAATCCACGCAACCAGGCCGGGGCTTGATTTAACACCTGAAGGGCGGCGGGCTCGGAGTCGAATTCTGCAAACACACAAGCACCTGTGCCGGTCAGGCGTGACGGCGCGTATTGTAACAGCCATGAAAGAAGCTGTTCAACCTCGCGAAAACGTTTTCTTGCAATCGGTTCGCAATCATTTGCGTAAGGAGCCTGTAATAGGGCACTTAGCGAGCGAATCGGGGTGTTTCTTTTTAATTCCGGGTCGGCAAAAATAACCGGTGTGGGGATGCTGACGCCGGGATGAGCCACCAAATACCACTTTTCTGCCGGATCGGCCGGTTGCAGTTGTTCGCCGATGCCTTCGGCAAATGCCGCATGCCCGCGTACAAACACCGGCACATCGGCGCCAAGAGTCAGCCCCAATTCTGCCAGTTGCTCGTCATGCAAACCGCATTGCCACAGTTCGTTCAGTGCGATCAGCACCGTGGCGGCGTTGGACGAGCCGCCTCCCAGCCCACCGCCCATCGGTAGACGCTTTTCAATGCTGATATCAGCGCCACGCGGCGGGGTGCTAATTGCGTGAGCCGCGCAGTAGTCCTGCAACAAACGGGCGGCACGCACGATCAGGTTTTGTTCGTTCGGCACCCCGGCAACCGGCGTCAGCAAGTGGATGCTGTCGTCCTGGCGCGGCTCGATGGTCAAGGTGTCGCCATAATCCAAAAACTGGAACAGCGTTTGCAACTGATGGTAGCCGTCAGCACGACGGCCAGTGATATACAGAAACAGATTAAGCTTTGCCGGAGAGGGCCATTGGCGAATCATTTCAGCGTCCAATTATCCATTTTCAGCTTGATGCGCTGGTCGCCTTGTTGCAGTTCGAGGCGGCTTGGCAACGGCGGTTGCTGGTCGGTGTTGTAATCCTGATACGTTACCACCCAGGTGAGAGCACCCTGCTGATAGGTCAGCTTGCTCAGGCGATATTGATCGTCGAGGGTGAAATCGGTGGCTTCTCCCGGCAGACCCAGCATCCATTGGCGCAGGTTGTTCAAGGGAATCGCCATCCCGGTCAGTTTGCGGATCATCTCTTCCGCATCGTTGCTGGTATAGCGTTTACCCTGGCTATCGCTCAACTGGACCACTTCCTTCTGCACGTTAAGCTCCAGTTCCGTGCTGCCCAGCGGATTGGTCAGCAATAAACGGTAGCGTTCGGGGGAATATTGCTGCCAGAAGAAGCGGGCGTAGACTTTTTTCTGATCGGACAGATAGGCGAAAGCACCACGGGTCTGATATTGGCTGAGTTGCTGCACGGCCTGTTCGTGGGCACGCCACTGTGGTGAAGTGGGGCTGGTTGCCGGGCCGCTGGGCTTGGTGAGGGTACAGGCGGTCAGCAGCAGGCTGGCCAATGGGAGCAGGCGAAGCAAATTAACTTTGCGGATAGGCATAACTTTTTGTTGTCCTTTTGTCCTTACGGGCACGTACGACGAAACCTTTTATTTGCTACTCACGTTCACGGGGAACCCCCGGCGTCGACAATGTTACTCAACATCTCGCAGCAAGGAAATAACTATACCAGCGATTAGGGGGAAGATGCGGTTGTTACTTTTATTGATGTCGTGCATCAAGTAGAATGCCAATCAACGAAAACCCGTACCAACAGAAGTATTACTCGAAGCAATGACCCTGCTTGCGTTAGGTATTAATCACAAAACCGCACCGGTTTCTCTGCGAGAACGGGTAACCTTCTCTCCAGAGTCAATCGAACAAGCGCTTAATAGCTTGCTCCAACAGCCGTTGGTGCGAGGCGGTGTTGTATTGTCTACCTGCAACCGTACCGAGCTGTATCTCAGCGTGGAACAGCAGGAACACCTGCACGAACAGTTGGTTAACTGGCTATGCGAATATCACCATCTGCGCCCTGAGGAAGTCACTAAAAGCCTGTATTGGCACCAGGGTAACGAGGCCGTCAGCCATTTGATGCGCGTCGCCAGCGGGTTGGATTCCTTGGTATTGGGTGAACCGCAAATTCTGGGGCAGGTCAAAAAAGCCTTTGCTGAGTCACAACGTGGCCAGTCGCTGTCTGGCGAGCTTGAACGACTGTTCCAAAAAACCTTCTCCGTTGCCAAACGCGTCCGTACTGAAACCGACATCGGTGCTAGTGCCGTCTCGGTCGCTTTTGCCGCCTGTAGCTTGGCGCGCCAGATTTTCGAATCTCTAGCTGAACTGAATGTGTTGCTGGTGGGGGCGGGTGAAACCATTGAACTGGTGGCACGCCATCTGCGTGAGCACAACGTAAAACACATGATTATTGCCAACCGCACCCGCGAACGCGCTCAATTGTTGGCGAAAGAGGTGGGTGCGGAAGTGATCACCTTGCCGGAAATCGACGAACGCCTGGCGGATGCGGACATCATTATCAGCTCTACCGCCAGCCCGCTGCCGATAATCGGCAAAGGTATGGTGGAACGTGCGCTGAAAGCGCGCCGCAATCAGCCAATGCTGCTGGTGGATATTGCGGTACCTCGTGATATCGAGCCGGAAGTCGGCAAGCTGGCAAACGCCTATCTGTACAGCGTGGACGATCTGCACGCCATCATTCAGAACAACCTGGCGCAGCGCCAGGCGGCAGCGGTGCAGGCTGAGTCGATCGTTCAGCAGGAAAGCATCAATTTTATGGCCTGGCTGCGCTCGCAGGGCGCGACAGAAACCATCCGCGACTACCGTTCGCAGGCCGAACAGGTCCGGGTAGAAATGGAATCGAAAGCGCTGGCTGCCATTGCGCAGGGTGCTGATGTTGAGTTGGTTATTCAGGAACTGGCTCGCAAGCTGACCAATCGTCTTATTCATGCCCCTACCAAATCCCTCCAACAAGCCGCCAGCGATGGCGACATGGAGCGGTTGCAAATTTTACGCGACAGCCTCGGGCTGGATTAGCTTAGTTCTCTCTTATTAACAGGGTTTAAAACCACGCATGAAGCCTTCTATTGTTGCCAAACTGGAAGCGTTACAAGAGCGCCATGAAGAAGTACAGGCGCTGCTCGGTGATGCCGGGGTTATTGCCGATCAGGATCGGTTTCGCGGGCTGTCGCGTGAATACGCACAGTTGACCGATGTTAGCCGCTGTTTCTTGGAATGGCGTCAGGTGCAGGACGATCTCGAAGCGGCAGAAATGATGCTGGACGATCCTGAAATGCGCGAAATGGCACAGGAAGAACTGAAACAGGCCAAAGCGGCGACGGAAGAGCTGGAACAGCAGTTGCAAGTATTGCTGTTGCCGAAAGATCCTGACGACGAGCGCGGTTGCTTCCTCGAAGTGCGCGCCGGTACCGGTGGCGACGAAGCGGCCATTTTCGCCGGCGATCTGTTCCGCATGTACAGCCGTTACGCTGAAATGCGCCGCTGGCGGGTGGAGATCATGAGTGCCAACGAAGGTGAGCACGGTGGTTACAAAGAGGTGATCGCCAAAGTTTCTGGCGACGGGGTTTACGGCCAGTTGAAGTTTGAATCGGGTGGGCATCGCGTGCAACGCGTGCCGGAAACCGAGTCGCAGGGCCGTATTCATACCTCTGCCTGCACCGTGGCGGTGATGCCAGAAATACCGGAGGCCGAACTGCCGGATATTAGCCCGAGCGATCTGCGTATTGATACTTTCCGTTCATCCGGTGCCGGTGGTCAGCACGTTAACACCACCGATTCGGCGATCCGTATTACCCACTTGCCGACCGGTATTGTGGTGGAGTGCCAGGACGAGCGTTCACAGCACAAGAACAAAGCCAAAGCGATGTCGGTGCTGGGTGCGCGCATCCGTGCTGCCGAAATGGCCAAGCGCCAGCAGGCAGAAGCCTCGACGCGTCGCAACCTGCTTGGCACTGGCGATCGTTCCGATCGCAACCGCACCTATAACTTCCCGCAGGGGCGCGTGACCGATCACCGCATCAACCTGACGCTTTATCGCCTGGATGAAGTGATGGAAGGCAAATTGGATATGCTGATTCAGCCGATCGTGCAGGAATATCAAGCCGATCAGTTGGCTGCGCTTTCGGCAGAGCCTGAGTAATGGATTATCAAACCTGGCTGAAAACCGCGGTTGTCCGCTTGGCTGCGAGCGAAAGCGCCAGGCGTGATGCGGAAATCCTGTTGGGTTTTGTTACCGGCCGTGCCCGCACGTTCCTGATGGCGTTTGGTGAAACCTTGCTGACGCCACAGCAAACCGAACAATTAGCCACGCTGCTGGCCCGCCGCGAGCGTGGTGAACCGGTGGCCTATCTGGTGGGCGAGCGTGAATTCTGGTCGCTGCCGCTCTCGGTTTCGCCAGCTACCCTGATCCCGCGTCCAGATACCGAATGCCTGGTGGAGTTAGCACTACAGCGTTTACCCGCTGAGCCGTGCGCGATCCTCGATCTCGGCACCGGCACTGGCGCGATTGCACTGGCGTTGGCCAGCGAACGCCCAAATTGCCAGGTAACGGGTATCGATCTGCAGCCCGACGCCGTTGCGCTGGCGCAGCATAATGCGCAGAAACTGGCGATCGGTAATGCACATTTCAGGCAGGGCAGTTGGTTTACGCCGGTTGCCGGGCAGCAGTTTGCGCTGATCGCCAGTAACCCGCCTTATATTGATGCCGCCGATCCCCACCTGGCGCAGGGCGATGTGCGTTTTGAGCCGAGCAGCGCGCTGGTTGCCGCTCAGCACGGGCTGGCGGATCTGGCAACGATCGTGCAGCATGCGCCGGGCTATTTGCAGCCGCAGGGCTGGCTATTGCTGGAACATGGTTGGCAGCAGGGGGAAAGCGTGCGTGCGTTACTCAAGGAAGCAGGATTTAGGGCTATTGAAACCTGCCGCGATTATGGCGGCAACGATCGTGTGACTCTAGGCCAAAAATCACAATAAGAATTAAGGAAGCACCATGGCAGCTTATATGGCGTTAAAACACCTGCATTTGTTGACGGTAGTCACCAGTATTATCTTGTTTGTACTGCGATTCTTCTGGAAATGGCGCGACTCGGCTATGATGCAGAAGCGTTGGGTGAAGATAACGCCCCATGTCAACGACACGCTGCTGTTCCTGACCGGGATTGCGTTGGTGGTAATGTTCAAATTTTACCCCCTGTTGAGCATGGACTCATGGCTGACCGAGAAGCTGTTTGGCGTTATCATCTATATCCTGCTTGGCTACGTCGCATTGGGCAAGAAAACCAAGGGTTGGACTCAGCGCACGTTGGCGTTTGTTCTGGCACTGGGTTGTCTGTACCTGATAATTAAACTTGCCACGACGAAAATACCGTTTCTGATGGGATACCTATGAGTAGCATTGCTGATTTCGAATTTAACACCTCACCGTTGAGTGACGGCGTGATCCAGGTGTCACAGGCCATCCGGCGCGATTTCCCTGCTGCTGACGTGGCGCGCAGGTTGCAGCAACTGGCCGATGAAGCACGCGCGGCTATTCCGGACGATCTCAACCAGGAGCAGCAACTGGATGCGCTCATTGAGCTGTTTTTCAAAACCTGGGGCTTTGGTGGTGCCAGCGGCGTTTATCGTCTGTCCGATGCCATTTGGCTGGATAAAGTCTTGGACGCACGGCAGGGCACACCGGTTTCATTAGGCACGATTTTCCTGTACATCGCGCAACAAATTGACATCCCGCTGATGCCGGTGATTTTCCCCACGCAGTTAATCCTGCGCGCCGACTGGCTGGATGAAGAAATGTGGTTAATCAACCCGCTGAACGGTGAAACGTTGAACGAACATCAGTTGGAAGTGTGGATCAAGGGCAACTTGGGCCTGGGCGCTGAGCTGGAAGATGACGACCTGGATGAGTCAGAAAACATTCAGGTGGTGCGCAAGATGCTGGATACGCTGAAAGCAGCCCTGATGGAAGAGAAGCAGATGGAACTGGCGCTGCGAGCCAGCGAAGCCGTGTTGAGCTTTGATCCGGACGACCCTTATGAAATCCGCGATCGCGGGCTGATCTACGCGCAGTTGGAGTGCAACCATATCGCGATTTCCGATCTTAACTATTTTGTTGAACAGTGCCCTGAAGACCCGATCAGTGAAGTGATTAAAATCCAGATCCACGCGATTGAACTGAAGCAGGTTACGCTGCATTAATTAATTCCGAAATAAAGGCGCAAGCATGAAACAGAAAGTAATTAGCATTGGTGACATCAAGGTAGCGAACGACCTGCCGTTTGTGCTGTTTGGCGGTATGAACGTGCTCGAATCACGCGATTTGGCAATGCGCATCTGCGAACACTACGTCACCGTGACGCAAAAACTGGGTATTCCTTACGTTTTCAAAGCGTCATTTGATAAAGCCAACCGTTCTTCCATCCACTCCTATCGTGGCCCAGGCTTGGAAGAGGGGATGAGAATCTTCCAAGAAATCAAAAGCACCTTCGGCGTGAAAGTGATCACCGACGTGCACGAAGTTGCGCAGGCGAAGCCGGTTGCTGAAGTGGTTGATGTGATTCAGTTACCTGCCTTCCTGGCGCGCCAGACCGATTTGGTTGAAGCCATGGCCAAAACCGGCGCGGTGATTAACGTCAAAAAACCCCAGTTCGTCAGCCCTGGTCAGATGGGCAATATCGTCGATAAGTTTAAAGAAGGCGGTAACGATCAGGTGATCCTGTGCGATCGCGGCAGCAACTTTGGTTACGACAATCTGGTGGTCGACATGCTGGGCATCAACGTGATGAAGAACGTGACCGGTGGTCATCCGGTGATCTTCGACGTGACCCACGCGTTGCAAACCCGCGATCCGTTCGGTGCCGCTTCCGGCGGCCGCCGTGCGCAGGTAACCGAACTGGCGCGTGCCGGTATGGCGGTAGGTTTGGCGGGGCTGTTCATCGAAGCTCACCCAGAACCGAACAGCGCCAAGTGTGACGGCCCGTCTGCGTTGCCGCTGGATAAGCTGGAACCCTTCCTGATGCAGATGAAAGCCATTGACGAACTGGTGAAGAACTTCCCAGAGCTGGATACCAGCAATTAAGTCGAGGGTTGTGCATTAAGAAAAGAGGCCCGGCAACTCATGTTGTCGGGCCTTTCTGTTTATTTTATTGGGCACTGAGCGCGGTTAGGGCTTCCGGCAGCGTCGGGTAGAAATGCAATTTCCCGTCGATGGGCTGCATGCGGGCGCGTGCTAATGTTTTCAGCGGTTGGAATGGAATATCGGTGATTGCCAACTGTTTACCGGCGGGCAGGGTATCAATATAGCGTTGCAGAGCGTTCAGCCCGCCAGCATCCAGCACCGGTACCGCATCCCACTGCAACACAATGGTGTGATAACCCTCGCTGCGTAACAGTAATTCGCTGAAGATACGTTCAGCGGCGGCGAAGAACAGCGGGCCGTTGACGCGCATCACCAGAATGCCATTTTCTGCACTCAGCTCACTCAAACGCGTCATGCGCGCAATGCGCCGCATAAACAGCAGCGAAGCCAGTACGATACCGACGGTAATGGCGATCACCATATCGAACAGCACAGTCAGTGACATACACAGCATCATCACCAGAATGTCGTCTTTCGGTGCCCGGCGCAGCAGGTAAACCACCTTGTGCGCTTCACTCATATTCCACGCGACCATCAGCAGCAACGCGGCCATGGCGGCAAGCGGCAGATAAGACAGCCATGGAGCAAGCACCAATAATGCCAGCAGCACCAGCAGCGAGTGAATGATGGCAGAGATCGGCGATGTTGCCCCCGCCCGCACGTTGGCGGCTGAGCGGGCAATGGCTGCCGTGGCGGTAATGCCGCCAAAGAACGGCGCGATAATGTTGCCCGCCCCCTGACCAATCAGCTCGGTATTGGAGTTGTGCTTTTTACCGGTCATGCCATCCAGCACCACGGCGCATAACAGCGATTCGATAGCACCGAGCATCGCCATGGAGAACGCAGCGGGCAACAGCGCGGAAAGCAGATGCCAACTCAGCTCTATTTGTTTGCCACCGCTGGCGGGGAGATCCCAGGGTAATACCAGTTGCGGAAGAATCGGCGGGATCCCTTGGCCTTGGCTACCGTCGGCCAGTTGGAAGCTGAAACGGGAACCAATGGTGGCGACTTGATGGTCAAACAGCGCCAAGATTGCCATCAGCGCGGTCCCCGCCAGCAGTGCGGGCAGGTGGCCGGGCACCCGCAGCCCCAACTTTGGCCAGAGGATCAAGAGCAACAGGGTGACAACGCCAATCAGCGTATCACCGAAATCGAAGCTGGGCAGCGCGTGTAGCAGTGCGTACAGCTTGCCGACGTAAGTTTCCGGCATTTCCGCCACAGCCAAGCCAAAAAAGTCTTTCACCTGCATGGTGGCAATAGTGATGGCGATCCCAGAGGTGAAACCGAGCGTGACCGACAGCGGGATATACTCAATCAGCCGGCCAAGGCGCGCCAACCCCATCAGCAGCAGGAACAGGCCAGAAATCATGGTGGCAATCAACAGGCCAGAAAGCCCGAACTGCTGCGAAACGGGGTATAAAATGACGACAAATGCGGCGGTAGGGCCGGAGACGCTATAGCGTGAACCACCGCCGACGGCAATCACGATCCCGGCAATCGCCGAAGTGTAAAGCCCGTACTGTGGCGGAACACCGCTGGCAATCGCCAGCGCCATCGCCAGCGGAATGGCGATAATACCGACGGTTACCCCGGCAATGGCATCTTTCAGCAAACGTTGAAGCGTGTAGGGTTCTCGCCAGCAGGCATCAATCAGCGCACTAAAAGGACGAATGCCGTTAATTTCGTGAGTTTTCATCTAAGTTGCAAACCAAATCTAGAAAAGAGAAAGGAATGGCGGGCCAGATGAGGTCCGTCTCGAATAACTGAGAGATATCATACTCCTTTCTGTGTAAGGATACTTAGACCTGTATCAATGCGCCATAATTGCGGCAATGGGCAACCCGCTCAGACCGGGGGTTACCGGCCTGAGTTGATAGGATAAGTGAGGTTTTTAGCGCTTAGTGCATCGCTGGCAGGGATAAGCCGAGAAACTGCGCCAGAGTGTCTACCAGCAGATTATGATCTTCGTGCTGCGGTGAGCCGGAGAGGGCGATCGTACCGATGCAGCCAACGCCGGCCAGCCGGATCGGGAATGCGCCGCCATAGGCCGCATAGTCACGAACGCTGAGGCCATAGCGTTCCTCCAGCGAGACCTGGCGCTGTTGCAGGCGCAGGCCAACGGCATAGGAACTTTTATGGAAGTGGTTAACCACATTGCGTTTGCGGCGTACCCAGTCGGCATTATCCGGCGTGGTGCCTTGCATGGCGTAATAAAACAGCGTTTGCCCGGCAAGTTGGATCTCAATAGCGATAGCCAGATGGTGCTGTTCGGCCGCCGCTTTCAGTGCCATCCCTAATTCCCACGCGGCTGCGTGATCGAAATGGTGAAAGGTTAATGCCGTTTCCTGCATGGCCAATGCGTGTAAATCGTCTTCAATACTCATGACATTTCCCCTTAGCAAGATTAATAACAGACTAGCCTGATCTGAGGGATTGTTATAGACAGCCTTATCATAACTTAGCACTGCTGAGCTATTATTAACCTGAGCATGATGTCAGTGACCGGAGTGGGTGAGGCAAGGATCTGTTGATACGAATCACCCTGCTGAATCTCTGGGGGTATGCTGAATGTTTATGACCTATATCGCGTCAATTTCCTCTTTCTATAGTGATGTCTGCATCACCTATGCCACCTTGTCGCTGAGCTATTTTGCCCTGAGCAAGAATGCACCGTTTTCTTACCAGTCTGAATGGTGGAAACGCATACTATTTGGGTTAATTGCCGGTTTGGCGGTACTTTATCTGAATCAGCAGCGGCTCCAGTTTGCTGCTGGTGTTTATTATAGTTTTGGCATGATCCCGATGATTCTCGCCATCTTTTTTGGCGGCGGTGTGAGTGGGTTGGCATGCTTTCTGGTCAGCTTCATTTCTACCGGCGGTTTTACGCTCGATAATCTGTTTATTGCTTCGGTTATCTTGCCGCTGTTGTTCTCTGCCGTATGGCGAAAAAAATCGCATCGGATTTTTTATCTCACCATCGGCATGATTGTGCTATATCGCATTGCCGTGGTCAGCACACAAACCCACTCCCGCGAATTATGGCCGAATATCCTGCTTTATCAGGCGGCTTTCGCGCTCTGTCTGATCATTTGCTACCATGCCTTGAGTTTTAACGAGCGTCATATCCAGGCGTTCTTTTCAATGCGTAATAAAGCGACCATAGATAGCCTTACTCGCATTAATAACCGTGCCAGCATCGATCAAAAAATGATGATGCTACAGACGCAGCGCCAAGCTTGTGGCTTGATGATGCTGGATTTGGATAATTTTAAGAAGGTGAATGATACCTACGGCCATCTGGCGGGGGACCAGGTATTGACCGGCATTGGCCGTATTCTGCAAGACAGTGTCCGCAACGAGGATTTCGTTGGGCGCTATGGCGGTGAGGAGTTTATCGTTATCACTTCCAGCTATGAACCGTTGCAGGTTAATGCGGTGGCGGAGCGTATTCACAGCAAGGTTGAAAATTCCTGCTTCAAAACAGAGGAGGGGAAAGAGATCCGCCTGACTATTTCTATCGGCACGTCGCTGTTTTTGCCTGGAATGACGATTGAAAAAGCCATAGAAATGGCCGACGAGGCACTGTATGCCGCCAAGCGTGGCGGCAAGAATCGAGTGATGAGTAGCAGGTTGACGTCGTTGGCTGCGGTGAGCGGCAGTTTAAGGCAGTGATGGGGGGATGCTTTATGCCGCTTGCTGAGATGTATTCGTTCATGCTGCTACTACAGCCTCAAAAATTACAGGTATAATCCCACACATTATTCAACGGGTTTAGAAACGAAGATGACAAAACTTACCTTGCAAGAACAGATGCTGAAAGCTGGATTAGTGAGCAGCAAGAAAATGGCCAAAGTCCAAAGAACGGCTAAAAAATCACGGGTTCAGGCTCGTGAGGCAAGAGAGGCCGTGGAAGAAAATAAAAAAGCACAGCTTGAGCGTGATAAACAGCTCAATGAGCAACAAAAACAAGCTGCTTTATCTAAAGAATATAAAGCTCAGGTGAAGCAGCTTATTGAAATGAACCGAGTCGTCATTTCAAGGGGGGATATTGATTTTAACTTCACCGATAATAATTTAATTAAAAAAATAGTGGTCGATAAGCCTACTCAAGCTCAGCTGATTAGTGGCCGTCTCGCCATTGCTCGTTTGGTTGTTGATAACAGTGGCATGAGCCAATATGCCATCATCCCCGCGAGCGTCGCCGATAAAATTGCGCAGCGAGATGCGAACAGTATTGTACTAAATAGTGCGCTTAGTCAGGAAGAGCAAGATGAAGAAGATCCGTATGCCGACTTTAAAGTGCCTGATGATTTGATGTGGTAATGAATGCTTTCAGATGCCCGATTTTACGATCAAAGGCATCTGATTAAGCGTTTGCGTATGCACTTTGGCACCACGCCGGGCAACTGCGCGGCGGTATTATTGATACTTGCGCTTTCAGAATGGGCTGGGATTACGTGCTCTGATTTGTTCTCCGCTGATGGGATGAACAAAATGCAGCTCACTGGCGTGCAGCATCAGCCGTGGCGTCTTTTCGGTACCCGGCAACAGGCGGCCGCCATACAGATCACAGCCTAAAATAGGGTGGCCCAACTGCTGGCAGTGAATGCGGAGTTGGTGGGTGCGCCCGGTTTCTGGGGTTAGCTGTACCCGCGTCAACGGCAGTAACGCCCCATCTTCCAACTCATGGTAAAAGCGCTCCACCACCCGATAGCCGGAGCGAGCGGGCTTGCCGTGGATTGCGCAAATCGACATCAGCGGGAACAGCGCCGGGTCTTTGGCAATCGCTGCGTCTATCACGCCTTCGTTATCGCCCAGATGCCCGCAGAGCAGTGCACTGTAAACTTTGGTCACAGTGCGTTGGCTGAACTGTTGGCAGAGGGCGGCATTGATAGCCTTATTGCGGGCAATCACCATCAGCCCGGAAGTACCAAAATCCAGGCGATGGACCAGGGTGCAGCCGGGGAATATCTGTACCAGCCGATGATGCACCGAATCCAGATTTTGCGGGTTTTTCCCCGAAAGGCTGAGCAACCCGGCGGGTTTATTGATAAGCGCCAGGTGATCGTCCTGATAGAGCGTTTCTATCTCGTCATGGCACGGCGGGGCAATAAAGGTATCGAAAATCGTAGACATCAAGCTGCCCGGATAAAGAGTGGGAGCGGATGATAACGAATTTTCAGCCATCGGGTGTTATTTTCTTCTGATATCGGGTAGCGGGCAGCAAAGTGTTCGTTGCTCGCTTATGGCTGTTTGGTGATGCTGTTGTGGGCGGCGTTGTGCCAGTAGAGGACATTATTAACTTAACTCAAAAGGACTAATGTACTACGACAATGAACTCAGTTCGTATGCTTGAAGAATGTAAGTCTAAATGCATTTTTTCCATGAGAGGCCTCATAATACTTTGATTTTAATGATAGATTTAGTACTGGTATTTCAGATGCTAAAGTTGCATTATTGATAATGAAGACAATATGAGAACGCTAGTGATACATCCTGAAATTACATCTCTATTCAAATATTGCCCTATTGGTAAGAATCAGTTGAGTGCTCTTGCGCAACGGAAAATTTGGTACTCAAAACCGGCAGAATTTAATGATCCTTTTGACACCAAATTTAATGTGAGAGGAAAGAAGTATGTATTCGAACAGGAAATGAACTCTCAAAAATCATCTGCTATTTTTCATGAAGACATGTCTGACGCGATGGTTTTCAGCAAAAGATCTCTTGACGAACTTTTGCGTAACTTCGAGAAAGGTATAGAAAAGTTAGGTGTTCTTTCATTATCAAGTAGTAATAAAAACTTACTGATGTGGTCGCATTATGCTTCTGAACATAAAGGTATGTGCTTAGAATTTGAACGTCTTCATAATACAGCCTTAGCAGACAATGAAAAAAACAAACCCATGAGTTACAATGATAATTATCCTTCGATAAATGCGACTTCAATTTTAAATAAAGAACATACATTATCTAATAAAATAAGAATATTACATTCAAAATCTAAACATTGGGAATACGAACAGGAGTGGAGGCATATAGTTGAGCAAGGTAATAAGTTACATCCTTGGCCAGCTGCTTTAACTTCGGTCTATTTTGGATGTAAGGTAGATATGTCAGATATACATTTGGTTAAAAGTATCATACCTGACTCAAATGTTAAATACTACAAAGGTAATTTGCATAGCGACAAATTCGATATTTATTTTAAATCGGTATAATCGCTTAAGAATATACCCATATTCACTGATTGTAGCCTGTGAGTAATTCACAGCTCATTTCAGACAGTGATCAACCTATGAACTGGTTAGTGCCAGAAGAGGACTTGTATATTAAATAACGTTAAATTGGATGAGCGCTGTGGTCTGAAAATTCTTATGGGTTTTCAAAAAAAAACAAGATACGGGCTTAACTATACTTTAAAAACGATTGGTAGCCTTCTACTTTATTAACGATTATATAGTGGCATTAACTTCTTTTTGTAAATGCCACTTTCTTTATCAAAACGCTGGGGCTTTTTCTCCAAAATACTGATACCAATAATCTTTCCAGCTAGAACGCAAAGCGAATTGCGGATTCCTACCATTTTCGTGGAACTCTAACCATGGAAGGTCCAGGATATTATCCTTTCTAAGTTCTCTTGACATATTGTTAGTTGCTATTTTGGGTCTATTCACATCAATAACAATATGATCATTTATTATTTTCGTCAACTCCACAGCATGACTTCTCTCGAAACCTCTTGCCTTTCTTAATGCCAATGCCACCATGATTATAGGGATGTAAATTGTTCCAGCTATTTTTAATGAGCCAATATTTTTTGGGATTGAATTTATTATTCTACTATCAATAGGCTTTTCTACACTTTTATGTTTCCCATTATTAATAGGAAGCTGCAGATCCTCACTTGACGTCACCAAATTTAACCTTAATTGATGAATATTTTCGAAATCTAAAATTGAATTTTTTACTGACCTATAGTCTGACTTTGGTATTTCAATGTACTTTAATTCATCATTTTCATCTGATTCAATTATTAAGCCTAAAGGAGCAGAACTTGATGACATAAGCTCTACATAACAGCCATAATCAAGAGTGTAAAGCGTATGTTTTTTTCCTATTGCATTTCGAGCCGAAACACCTTGTTTTAATACGTGAATAACGCGCATGTCATAAAGATAATCAATCAGTGTGTTATGGTTTTCATTACTTATTAAGAAGCCTCTTGTTTTCCTATGGCCAATGACTTCATTTATTATTTTATCAAGTAATACGACGGCTTCAGGTTTGCTATTTAGGGCGGTATGTTTATTTACTTGAAACCATTTCTGCGCAGACTTCCGGACATGTACAATTGAAATTTTATTTTCCATAGCCGATTGTGCAGCAAGTGAAATGATATTTATAGCATCACGTGGGACTCCTTCCACAGCGCGGACATACTCATCAAATGCTGATGGTTGAGTAAAAACATCATTGATAAATAAACTTGCCTCAACGTCACATATTGAATTTTTATCTATTGCCTGGGCATGTTTATGAAGAAGGTTTTTGAAAAAAGTCTTAGCAGCATCGCGATCATTATCAAAAACCATATACTCATCTAAGTTAATAACGGAAGATGCGTCAGAACCAAGCTCAATCCCCACACGAACGCCAGTATCTTGATCATTTAGCAAAAAATTACATCGATGAGCTATTGCGGCTATTTTTACTGTGATACCAGAGATAGGATATAGAATTCTACGTAGAAGCTCTGCAAGATAAGGTTGGAGGTCCATTGGAACCTCAGACCACTCATCAATTAACACCCACAATTCCTTTCTAGGTAATTTTGAAACTATATTACTAAGTAGCTTGGTGATTTCTCCAAAGTGAATCCTTAATGTTTTCTTTCCTGATGTTTTTGATCTCTCAGTATTATCTAATGATATTTTATCTGAACGTGTAAAGTTGGCAGATATGCTGTTATTAGTTACCCCAATACCTAACGAAGAATTCGTGGAACTATGGTTTGCCGAACCTCTTTCTTCCTCTGAGGTACCTTCGATATTTAATGAGGTTGCCTTATCAATAAAATCATTAAGTAATTGTGCTATTTCAGTCGTGTTTACAAGATCTTTTTCAAAAATATACTCTAGGATCGTTTCATGGATAGTACACAACGTGTCAGAAAGTAATCTGGTGGCCCTTTCACTTAATGATATATTTGGGTCAGAAAAAATCCCTCCAGTAGAACCTATCAACCTCATATCTATAGGAGCGCAAATGATTCCATTTTGTTGAATGTTGTTACAAAGAACAGCTAAGAAATGCGTTTTTCCCGTACCTCTTCTACCAAACATTATCTGATTGTCGTTACTGGACAATAAGGTATATGTGGGTCCGACATCAACAAAGGATCTGATCAGATGGTCTGGCTGAAGTTTCTCTGCCCTCTTGGCAAGTCTCATCAAAATTGAATTTATATTTCGCATAGTAGTCCATTCGATTTTGTCATTTGAAAAGATTATGAAGAAGATAAATAAACTATTATCTAATAAAATAGTACCGCAATACTATCTAATGTCAAAGAGATAATCATGCAACCTCAACATTATCACCTGAAGTAGATAAACAACCAACAGGCCTGTAATGCTGCATCAAGATTATCATGACCTGCTTCTATTTGAGCAACAAACATAGCCTTGATAAGGTCCTAAACATTGAGAATGTCCGCTCCTCGCTCTGAGTTGAACTTCACCAGAACCAACGTCGTTTGGATTTTTGCCAGGATCCCTGCCAAAGGTCAAAATACTTTAGTTGTTCAAGTTTATGTAAAACAATATCTTCACCCACGGATGAGATACTTTTCTCAGGTATTGAAATACCAAATAGGCCTTCTGCAATCGGGAAAATCTCACATTCTAACGTAAGTGACCCTAAAGCTTTTTCAATCTTCTTACGATCAGCTTTTACAATTAACTGGAGTCCCATCAGCGTTTAAACTCCACAATAGCTACCAGTTCAAGCGCTTGGTTGATTTGGGCTAAGACTGCGTCAGGGATTGATTGTCCTCTGATGTCATAGACGACCCGACAGCTTCGAATGTGCGGTGGAAGCTGGGATTGCCCGTAGGATATTCTGGCAAGATTATATTCAATACTGAATTGTATAGATTCTGCGGATTCCAGGCTGTGGTTGGCTATAAGGATAAACTCACCGCGTTCTTCATTTATAAATTCCGGGGTAAACATCACACCTCCATTTTTTACCTTCGCCAGCATCTACTTTCTCAATCGCTCACCATGAGTCGTGAAGCGCTATTAAACATGTATCACGTGAACCATACTAATCGAAAAAAAACACTGCAACTACTGTTACTGTTACTGTAAACCAAAACCGTTATTCTGCCTGACTTTGCTCTGCCAGAGATACAAGAGAAAAGCCAGTCTGAAGCAGATTACTCCATAGATATCCCGGACCATTCTTTTTTAGAAAGATTCCGGCAATCTAACTTGCGCACTTCGCTCATAACTACCCGAACATCTTGTCAAGGCAGTTTCGAGCGATAACGGTCCAAAGTGAAAGCAGTCTGTCGCAATGAATTCATGACTGACAACAAGCTATCTTTAACTACCCAATGCAGGTCAGGGCTTAAAGCGATTAACCATAACATCCGGGCGGAAAGTTTTTTCTATCATTCTAGATCCATGAGCGCTAGCCGAAGATGATGCTCAATGAAGTCTGCTTTAAAAGCGCTATAACGATGAATATCGTTTTCACTTGCCAGCACCGCTGCACGTTTTATCTCGGCATACAGTTCTGCTGCTTTCTTGTTTTTTATCAGATAATCACGAAATGCCAGATGTTTTACGATTTGCGTATCACCGACGACGAAAGCATGAACTTGGTGACTACGTTGATCCCCGCCCTTGGTGAAATACCTGCGATTTGAAATACCATTTTCACCACGTGCATTATATCCAACTCGTGCCATTTCAACGTTTAAATTATCCAATTCATTCAGACTAACAACCTCCAGCAATATGTCTATGACTGGTTTTGCTGCCAACTCAGGTACCGACGTGCTGCCAACATGGTGAATCCGCGAAATCACCTTGCCAAGTGTTATCTGTAACAGTGAGCTTTCAGCCTCAAATAGGCCAGGCCACTGCTCATCATAAGCAACAATAGTCACTTGTCGCATATTAACTCCTTCTCATTTTCTACGGACTTACCATAAAATCTGTCCAACGTACCCCTGTTATGTTTATTAGCTTGGCGTTATTTTCCTTAACAGCCAATCGCGCAGCGTGATGATATCGGGGCGCTGTGCAGTTTCCTCCGTGGTGACCAGGTAATAGTTGGCACCGGGCAATGACATCTCGAACGGTGCACGTAGCACGCCGCGTTGTAACAGGTCTCGTACCAGTAACCGGCTGGCGATAACCACACCTTGTCCTGCCATCGCCGCTTGCAGCGCATGCATTTCATCGCTGAAAGTCAGCCCCGAGACAACATTCAGATTCTGTGGCCCATAGCTCCGTTGCCAGTTTTTCCAGCTCGGGGCGTTCGCAGGTACGAGCCGGTTTTCAACATGAAGCAACGTGAGCGCACGCAAATCGTCGATTGTCGTCAGCGTCAATGCCGGGCTGGCTACCACGATAAAACGATCCTCGTACAGTAAGGTCGAGTGTAATGTTTGCTCCGGCGTTTCCCGATAGCGAATACCGGCATCTACGTTGTGCTGCGTTAAATCAACTCGTTCTACGCTGGTATGCAAACGCAGGTCGATGGCCGGAAATGCTGCCTTGAAATCGGCCAAGCGCGGCACCAGCCAATTAGTAAGAAAATTGGAGGTGGTGGTAAGCGTCAGAGTAGGGGGCTGGCGTGAGAGCTTAATTCTCTCGGCGGCTTGCTCCAGAGCCGCAAAGGCGCGCTGCGTGCCAGCATATAAAATCTCGCCAGCCTCGGTCAGGCTAACCCCTCGTGCACTGCGTTCGCAGACCTGACATTCCAGTATCGACTCCAGCAATTTTATCTGATGGCTAATCGCCGTTGCGCTGACGCTGAGTTCCTCGCTGGCCCGCTTAAAACTGCTATAGCTGGCAACAGCATGAAAGGCGCGCAAAGTGCCTAACGGTGGTAGGTGTGCTTTTTTCATGGCTGAGTTATTTTCATCTAAGGGTGAAAACTATGAATTTTTCATGAGTATATACCTAGGGTAGTGTGATCACATTCGATTAATGAGGTGAGATTTTTTCATCAATCCGCTTCAGTGCTAGGAGTCGTTATGAGATCACCAGAAGAAAGGAGCGCCGCAGGCGCGGTTGGGCAACCGGGGGCGATCGCTCGGAGCATCGTGTTTAGCGTGTTGATATCGGTAGGCGTTGTGTTGTTTAACGTTTGGTGGGGAAGGCCGGAGGCCATCATCACGCTGTTGCTGGCATTGTTGTTAGCCTTTGCCAGCGGAGTCGCGTTGATGCGTACGTTGGCGGAGGAGAAACAGAGAACCCTGGCCGCGTTATGGAAGAGTCTGGTGCTTTCTGCTGTGGGATTGCTGCTGTTGATACTGATCGGTCGTAATGATTGGCTTGCTATGCTGCCGGGAATCGTCATTGGTGGCATTGGGTTGGGCAGTGCTAGCCAGATAACGACAGCGTTGTTGCAGCCGCTGGCCAACATCAGTGTCGGCACCGCTGCTGCTTTGTTGGCGAGTATAGCCACGACGTTGGCGGTGATATTGCTGATCCAATCTCATGCATCGCCAGACTTCGCTATCGCACTGTTGATCGACCTGGTTTTATTGGGCGCGTTGGCTGCGCGAATCGCGGAGTGTGATATTGCATGAGCAAAAAAACCTGTTGAGGGTGCTGTTGTAAACAGCGATTCAGGATAGGTCTTTCTCTTTTAGCCAGTATTTTATTAAGCATTTCTGCGGCTTAAACGGCAAAAAGGCAGGGTAGTGTGTATATGTTTCAGCGTCTGCCTCACGCCCTGAGACATTCAATAAGCTTTTTATGGCCTCATCAAAAGTGTCAAATTAACTGCCTCATCACCTTATATGAACCCTGTCACAAAACTCGCATGAAGTTTTTAGCCTGTAACGCACAAGGTAAGCTTGTTAATGGCCCGTTACAGCTTATTGCATCCAATTGTTAACAATAATTCATGCGTCAAACGCATCGGTCCATGAGTTTATTGCGCTTATTTACTTCATTGTCCTGCTCCAGTCTGCAGCAACAGACGCAGTAAAAGCGTCAATGACAAACTGGAGATAAAGATGCATTCACCTAACGCCCCCATGACGACTCGGGCAAGAACCAGCGCGATACTGCGTGTGACCTCTGGCAACTTTCTGGAGCAATTTGATTTTTTCCTGTTCGGATTTTACGCCACCTACATCGCCCATACATTCTTTCCGGCCAGCAGTGAGTTTGCCTCGCTGATGATGACCTTCGCGGTCTTTGGCGCAGGCTTTCTGATGCGTCCTATCGGCGCAGTTGTGCTGGGCGCATATATTGATAAAGTTGGCAGACGTAAAGGGCTGATTGTTACGCTGTCGATCATGGCCGCAGGCACTTTCCTGATTGTCCTCATCCCTTCCTATCAAGCAATCGGGCTCTGGGCGCCGCTGTTGGTGCTGGGTGGTCGTTTATTGCAAGGCTTCTCGGCGGGTGCTGAACTGGGCGGCGTTTCCGTGTATCTGGCTGAAATTGCCACGCCAGGCCGTAAAGGCTTTTACACCAGTTGGCAATCGGGCAGCCAGCAAGTGGCCATTATGGTGGCAGCGGCCATGGGCTTCGCACTGAATGCCGTCATGGAAGAAAGCGCCATTCGCGAGTGGGGCTGGCGTCTGCCCTTCCTGTTCGGCTGCCTGATCGTGCCTTTCATCTTTTTTCTGCGCCGCAAACTGGAAGAGACCCAAGAGTTCACAGCCCGCCGCAACCATCCGGCGATGCGTGACGTGTTTAAAACCCTCTTGGCTAACTGGCAGGTGGTTATCGCCGGTATGTTGATGGTCGCCATGACCACTACCGCGTTTTATCTGATCACCGTATATGCACCGACCTTCGGTAAAAAAGTGCTGATGCTCAGCGCCTCTGACAGCCTGCTGGTGACCTTGCTGGTAGCGATATCTAACTTCCTTTGGCTGCCGGTAGGCGGTGCCTTGTCAGACCGTTTTGGCCGTAAGCCGGTCTTGGTTACCATGGCGTTGCTGGCGTTGAGCACTGCCTATCCAGCACTTGGCCTGCTTGCTGAAGCCCCCAGTTTTTCCATGATGCTGACGGTATTGTTGTGGCTGTCCTTCCTCTACGGCCTCTACAACGGTGCCATGATCCCGGCGTTAACGGAGATCATGCCGCCGGAGGTTCGGGTTGCCGGTTTCTCGCTGGCCTACAGCCTGGCGACTGCTGTCTTTGGCGGATTTACGCCGGTTATTTCTACCGCACTGATCGAGTACACCGGCGATAAGGCCTCACCCGGCTACTGGATGAGTTTTGCTGCGATGTGCGCATTACTGGCGACGTTTTATCTGTACCGTCGCAGCGCGTTGTCACCACAAACCGCATGTTAAATCAGGGATTACGCCATGAAAAAAATTTATCGTTCACTCCTCGCCACACTGGTGCTTTCCTCTGTCAGCACGGGCGTGCTGGCCAAAGACGTGACCGTCATGATTTCAGGCGGCTTTAAAGCCGCACTGGAAAAACTGGCTCCGCAATTTGAAGCAAAGAGCGGCGACAACATCATTTTGGTCTCAGGCCCTTCTATGGGTAAAACGCCCGAGGCAATTCCAACGCGCCTAGCACGTGGAGAAAAGGCTGATGTGGTGATTATGGTGGGGGATGCGCTGAAAAATTTGGACAAGGATAACTGGATCCAGCCAGGGTCGCGTGTGGAACTGGCCGACTCGCCGATTGGTATGGTGGTCAAACAAGGCGACCCTAAACCCAATATCAAAAAGGATGCCGATCTACGCAACACTCTGCTCCATGCCAAATCCATTGCCTATTCGGACAGTGCCAGCGGCCGCTATGTCAGCGGTGAGTTGTTCAAAAAACTGGGTATCGAAGACCAGGTGAAGGAGAAAACGCACATGATTGAGCGTATTCCGGTGGCATCCGAGGTGGCGAAAGGGAAATATGCGGTAGGTTTCCAGCAAGTGAGTGAACTGCTTCCTGTGCCAGGCGTAACCTTTGTTGGCGAACTGCCTGACGATGTGCAGTACATTACCCGCTTTGCTGGCGCAGTCACCGCCAAAGCGGAACACCGCCAGGAAGGCAAAGCGTTACTGGATTTCCTGTCTTCCGTAGAGGCGCAAAACACCATTCGCGCAACTGGGATGAGATCCGTGCAAGCTGAACAACCAATTAAACAGCGTGATACTGTTCAGTGATCAACTTTTCCAACTCGGCGGCAACGTAGGACTGCATACGTCCTCTGCGCTTGATCAGGCCAACCGTTCGCTTCATCACCGGGTCGGTCAGCGGCAGGTGAGTCAGCACCGAATGCTCTGACGTCGGCATCGACATCGCGGGTACGGCGGCAATGCCGACTCCCGCTTCAACCATGCCCAACATGGTCGTCACATGGCGGGTTTCGCAGAGGCTGGGGCGCTCAGGAATGATGTGTTCCAGCATCTGGTCGAGCAGATTGCGGTTACCGGACGTCTTATCCAGCTCCACATAATCCTGCTGATAAAATTCGCGCCAGGTCAGGCTTTTTTTACTGGCGATGGGATGATCGCGCCTGCAGGCCGCCACGTAGACATCCTCCACCAACGGCAGAAATTCGATATTGGGTTGCAGGCTTCTCGCAAAACAGATGCCGAAGTCTGCCTGACCACTGGCAACCGCTTCAATAACGTTACCTGCACTGCTATCGATAAGCTTGACGCGTATCCGTGGATAGCGGGCCTGGAAACGGCGGATCACGTCGGGCATAAAATAGTACGCCGCCGAAGGCACCGTGGCGACGGTTACCAGCCCCATGCGATCCTGACTGACCTTATTGATATCCGCTAATACCAACTCGACATTCGCCAGTAGCTGATCTGAACGCTCGGCAAAGGTCTGCCCATAAAGTGTCAGCGTGACGCGCCGCGTGGTTCTGTCGAACAACTTAGTGTCCAGCGCAGATTCCAGCTTCTCTATCCTGCGGCTCAATGCTGACTGTGAAAGGCAAATGGACTCCGCAGCAAGCCGAAAATTACCGTATTCAACCAGCGCTCGGAAGGCATAAAGATCGTTGAGATCAAAATTCACGGGCATAGTGGCAGACATCCTGTCAGAGGCAGTAAGGGATTAAAGGGAAGATGATAGCTGCATATTGGGCAACAGCAACTTTTTAAAGACTGACCGACATTTGCTGACTGCGCGTTATCTGGGGTATTTGCATCTTGGTTACTTAACCGACGCTCAGATTGAGTAATCAGTCTTGTGGGGGATATAGGTCAATGCCTGTGCTGCATAAGCGTTTGGGGAGTATAAAAGCAAAAAAGCCTGAACTTTCGCTCAGGCTTTTTCTTTAAATTTGACGTTGAGGTCGGGCTTGATTCGCTGCGCTCACCCTTCGGGCGGCCTGCGGCCGTCCAAAATGGCAGGCCATTTTGTCGAACCCTGTCGAGGGTTCTCACCCCTATCTTTCTGGGGAATATAAAAGCAAAAAAGCCTGAACGTGAATTCAGGCTTTCTCTTTAAATTTGGCGGTGAGAGAGGGCTTGATTCGCTACGCTCACCCTTCGGGCGGCCTGTGGCCGTCCAAAATGGCAGGCCATTTTGTCGAACCCTGTCGAGGGTTCTCACCCCTCTCTTTCGGGGAATATAAAAGCAAAAAAGCCTGAACGTGAATTCAGGCTTTCTCTTCTAATATGGCGGTGAGAGAGGGGTTCGAACCCTCGATACACTTACGCGTATACACACTTTCCAGGCGTGCTCCTTCAGCCACTCAGACACCTCACCGTTTCGTTGCGCGTTACTCAGTGCAACGGGGCGCTACTATAGGGAGTGACGGTGATCCGGTCAAGAATATTTTCTCGGTTTTAGCATGGGTGGTTAAGCTGTGTTCGCATTGCTGCAAACTCAGGCGGAAATAGCCACTAGCCAGAACCCGATAATCACAAGCCAATCCTCAGAACGCAACGTTAACAAAAACCTCTCAGCCGCGTACAATTCATTATCTAACTCTTATTAGGTATTTGATTTACAAGCACGTTCAGCCGTTTTGCGTCACTTCGCAAAAATCAATCGAAGTTGCGAATTAGCCCCTCTTAACTTGATTAAAGACAACAATTTTTGTGTGGTCTATGTTATCCCTAGCGAGCGTGCAATACCGATGATATGTCCTTCGTGGATCAAATAACTAATAAGCCGCTGCTACCAAGCAGGCTAAATGGATGGGATGCTTATGACCAAGGTAAGCAATATATTGGCACTCTTTCTGACAGGGATCTGGGCCGGTTTCGTCTCGTTTTCGCTACAAGCCGACGCAACCAATACCGCAGCACCACAGAAGATCGAAGCCAAAAACGAAAAGTTCGCTACGCCTCACCCCGATCAATACCAATCATGGAAAGCAACATCAGAGCAGTCTGAACAGACTGATGCGTTGGCAGAAGACCCGCGCCTGGTGATCCTGTGGGCCGGATATCCTTTTGCTAAAGACTACAAAAAACCGCGCGGTCACTCCTATGCGCTGACGGATGTGCGTGAAACGCTGCGCACCGGCGCGCCAAAAAACGCCGAGGATGGGCCATTGCCGATGGCCTGCTGGAGCTGTAAAAGCCCAGACGTCGCCAGAATGATCACCGAACAGGGGGAAGAGGGCTACTTCCATGGCAAATGGGCGCGCGGCGGCCCGGAAATTGTCAACAATCTCGGCTGTGCGGATTGTCATAACACCGCCTCAGCGGAGTTCGCCGAGGGTAAACCGGCGTTGACGCTTTCCCGCCCTTATGCGGCCAGGGCGATGGAGGCGATCGGTAAACCCTTTGATAAAGCAGGGCGGCTCGATCAGCAAGCTATGGTGTGCGGGCAGTGCCACGTTGAATACTATTTTGATGGCAAAGATAAAGCGGTGAAATTCCCTTGGGATAAAGGGACCACCGTCGATGATATGGAAGTTTATTACGACAATATCGCTTTCTCAGACTGGACCAATCCACTGTCCAAAGCGCCGATGATCAAAGCTCAGCATCCAGAATATGAAACCTGGCGTGCAGGCATTCACGGCCAGAACAACGTGACCTGTATCGATTGCCACATGCCGAAAGTGCAAAACGCCCAAGGCAAAATCTATACCGATCATAAGATTGGCAACCCGTTCGATAACTTCGAAAAAACCTGTGTTACCTGCCATACGCAGGATAAAGCCAGCCTGCAAGGGATCGTGGCCAAGCGTAAGCAAGATATCACCGAGATCAAGCTGAAGGTGGAAGACCAACTGGTGCGCGCACATTTTGAGGCGAAAGCCGCGTGGGATGCCGGTGCAACAGAAGCAGAGATGAAACCGATCCTGATGGATATCCGCCATGCGCAGTGGCGCTGGGATTATGCGATTGCATCGCACGGTATCCAAATGCATGCGCCGGACGTTGCGCTGCGGGTGTTGGGCACTGCGCTCGATCAGGCCGCTCAGGCGCGCACCAAGCTTGTGCGTTTGCTGGCCACCAAAGGTATCAGCCACGAAATCCCGTTGCCGGATATCTCCACCAAGCAAAAGGCGCAGTTAGCCTTGGGCATGGATATGCCACAGCTCAATGCGGAAAAGCAGGAATTCCTCAAGACGGTGGCACCGCAGTGGGATGAGCAGGCGCGCAAAGCCGGGCGGCTAAGCCAATAACCCCTCCGCCCCGTGCGCGGGGCGTAAAGACATGGAGTGAATATGAGCGTACTGCGTTCGTTATTAACTACCGGGGTGCTGGCCTGCAGCCTTTGGCTGACAGTGTTACCGGTATCAGCTCAGACTGATAGCCCCGCGGTGCAACAGAAAACTGCTGACGTGGGGTTGCAGCGTAACCCCGATGATGCCTGTTTGCGCTGCCATAAGCCGCAGCAAAGTGCGATGCATGGCAAACATGAAGGTGCGATCAACCCGAATAACCAGTTGCCGGTCACCTGTACCAACTGCCACGGTAACCCTTCACCGCTGCACCGTGAAGGGGTGAAAGATGTTATGCGCTTCAACGAGCCGATGTATGGCGTGGAAGCGCAAAATAGCGTCTGTATGTCTTGCCATCTGCCAGAGGCGTTGCAAAAAGCCTTCTGGCCGCACGATGTTCACCTGGCCAAAGTCACCTGCGCCAGTTGCCATCAGCTTCATCCTCAGCAGGATAAAATGCAGGGGCTGAGTGATAAAGGGCGGATACAGATCTGCGTGGATTGCCACCGTCAGCAACAGGATGATCCGGCGTTTAATCCAGCAGCCGTGCGGCTGGGTAAGGAGCAGCCATGAGCTGCTCACGTCGCCGTTTTATAACCGGTATCGGCGTTTTGGCGGTGACCTCGGTGGCTGCCGAAAAGGTGCTGGCGCGCACCATGAACCTGAATGGCGTGCGCTATGGCATGGTGCATGACGAGTCGCGCTGTATCGGTTGCACCGCCTGTATGGATGCCTGCCGGGAAGTCAATCAGGTGCCCGAGGGCGTTTCGCGCCTGACCATCACCCGCAGCGAGCCGATCGGCAGTTTCCCCGAGGTGAAGTACCGGTTTTTCCGCCACTCCTGCCAGCATTGCGATGATGCACCCTGCGTGGATGTCTGCCCAACTGGCGCTTCATTCCGCGATGCGGGCAGCGGGATTGTTGACGTTAACCCCGATCTTTGCGTCGGTTGCCAGTACTGCATTGCCGCCTGCCCGTATCGGGTGCGATTTATTCACCCGATCAGCAAAACGGCAGATAAGTGCGATTTTTGCCGCAAAACCAACCTCAGCCAGGGCAAGCAGCCCGCTTGCGTGCTGTCCTGCCCGACTCAGGCGCTGACCTTTGGCAATCTCGACGATCCAGGCAGTGATATCTCGCGCCTGCTGAGGCAGACCACGACTTACCGCTACAAAATTGCGCTGGGTACCCGGCCCAAAGTGTATCGCGTACCTTTTAAATATGGGGAGATAAGTCAATGACCTCTGCGTTTCATTTTGACTCTCTAGTCTGGGATTGGCCGATCGCGATTTACCTGTTTCTGATTGGGATCTCTGCTGGGCTGGTGACCCTGAGCATTTTGCTGCGCCGCTATCATCCGGCAGAAGGCACCTCCCACAGCCGCATCATGCGCACCACGCTGTTTATTGCCCCCAGTTCGATCGTGCTGGGGCTGGCGATCCTGATTTTCCATCTGACGCGCCCGTGGACCTTCTGGAAGCTGATGTTTCATTACAGCTTCACCTCGGTGATGTCGATGGGGGTGATGCTGTTTCAGGTGTATACGTTGGTGCTGGTGGTCTGGCTGGCGTTGATTTTCCGTGACGAAGTCGCTGCGCTACAGCAGCGCTGGCTGCCGAAGCTGACGCTGATCCCCACGCTGCTGGCACGGCTCCTGCCGTTTCTGCGCCCGATTGAAACGCTGATGATGCTGCTGGCGGTGCTGCTGGGGGCCTATACCGGGTTCCTGCTGTCTGCGTTGAAATCTTACCCGATGCTCAATAACCCGCTGTTACCGGCGCTGTTCCTGTTCTCGGGCGTTTCCTCTGGGATCGCGGTGGCGCTGTTAGCCTTTGTGTTCGGCCCCAAAGGCGATCTGCACAGCAAAGAAATGCATTTTCTGCACCGGGTAGAAACGCCGGTGGTCTGGCTGGAAATTTTCCTGCTGGCCGCCTTCTTTATCGGCCTGTGGCTGGGGGATGACGGCAAGTTACGCGCGCTGTCGGCGGCGCTGGGCGGTGGGTTCTGGTCCTGGTGGTTCTGGCTGGGCGTGGTGGGTGTCGGGCTGTTCCTCCCGCTATTGTTAAAGGCGTTGGGCTGGGGCAAGGCACATGTTCATATCCTGCTGATCAGCGGTAGCAGCCTGTGCGGGGTGTTGCTGTTGCGCTATTTCATTCTGTATGCCGGGCAAATGACGGTAGCCTGAATGACACTAGCAGCGAAATAAGGCGGTAAGCGTGCTGTTGTGGTTACCCGAATTGGGGTTTGGTGCACTGTTGCTGGCGTGTACGGCGTCATTGCTGATGTCTGGCGTGACGCTGCTTGCGCGTCACCGGTTACCGCTGTTGCCGGTCCGTAGCTGGATCTTGGCGATATTTGCACTGGTTGCGCTGGCATTTGTTATCCTGCTGCTGCTGTTTTTACGCGATGATTTTTCTGTGCTGTATGTTGCCCAGCACGGGCACCGCCAACTCTCGGGCTTGCTTAAAGCCGGGGCATTGTGGGGCGGCCATGAAGGATCATTGTTGCTTTGGCTGCTGTGCCTGTCCGGCTGGGCCGCCGCTTTTGCCCTGCGCAGTAAACCAGAAGAAGCAACGGCTTCCATCACGCTGGCTATTCTGGCGCTGATCGTCGGTTGTTTTCTGATCTTCATTCTGCTTTTCTCCGATCCTTTTGTTCGGGTTTTCCCCCCGGCGGTTGAAGGGCGTGATTTGAACCCGATGCTGCAACATATCGGGCTGATTCTGCATCCCCCTCTGCTGTATCTCGGCTATGCCGGTTTTGCCGTTTGTAGCGCTTTGATGCTGGCCGCGTTACTCAATGGGGAGTTCAGCGCCCAGATTGCCGGGCTATGCCAGCGTTGGGCTGCTCCAGCATGGTGCTTTCTCACCGCCGGGATCATCCTGGGGTCCTGGTGGGCCTACAGTGAATTGGGCTGGGGCGGCTGGTGGTTCTGGGATCCGGTCGAGAATGCCTCTTTACTGCCCTGGTTGACCGCAACGGCATTGCTGCACAGCTTAGCCGCTAGCCAGCGCACCGGCGGGCTGCGGCACTGGTCGCTGTTGTTAACGCTTGGGACCTTTGTGCTCAGCCTGCTGGGCACCCTGATCGTGCGCTCCGGCGTGCTGCTCTCGGTACATGCCTTCGCGCTGGACGAACAGCGTGCATTACCATTATTCGTGCTGTTTGCCTTCCTGAGCGGGGCTTCTTTTTTGATTTACGCCCTGCGCGCCAACCGTGGTGAGCAACCTGCGCCGCCCGCTCAGCCTGTGCTGTTAGCAGCCTTGCTGCTGCTCAGTTCGGCAGCGCTGATCGTACTGATTGGCACGCTTTACCCGATGCTGTACCGGCTGCTGGGCTGGGGGCAGATCTCGGTGGGGGCACCTTACTTCAATTTGGTTCTGCTGCCTTTTGGCTTACTGGCGCTGGTTTTGATGTGCTTTGGCGGGTTCCGCCGCCAGCTTCCGCAGTGGATTGCGCACTCCGGCGTGCTGTTGGTTGCTTTGGGGATCTTGTGTTCATCGCTACAACGGCATGAGGTCAGTCTGAATGTGGCCGTTGGGGAAAGCGTGACGCTGGCGGGCTATGAATTTTCATTCCGTTCGATCGAACTTCAGGCGCAGGGCAACTTCACCAGCGAGCAGGCGGTGATTGACGTTTCACAGCAAGGGAAGGTGGTGACGCAGCTCAGGCCGGAGCGGCGCTTTTACACCGCGCGTCGGCAACAGATGTTTGAACCGGGTATCGATTGGAACCTGCTGCATGACTGGTACGTGGTGATGGGTGAAAAGAGTGGCGAAAATCGCTACGCCATGCGGTTTTATGTGCAGACCGGTATCCGCTGGATCTGGTGGGGCGGCGCACTGATGATGATTGGCGTGCTGTCCGCCGGTTGGCAAAGGAGAAAACCATGCGCAGATTAGCCATTGTGCTGCTGTGGTGCGGGCTGGCATGGCCGTTGCGGGCGCAGGTGGTGGATACTTGGGCATTTTCCTCGCCCTCAGTGCAGGAGCACGCCCTGTCGGTGGCGGCCAAAATACGCTGCCCGCAGTGCCAGAATCAGAACCTGCTGGAGTCCAATGCTCCGGCGGCGGTGGCTATGCGTCATGAGGTTTTTGCCATGACGGAGCAGGGCAAAACGGAAAGCGAAGTCATGAATTTCATGACCGCGCGCTACGGCAATTTTGTGCGCTATCAACCGGCGTTAGAGAGTTCAACCCTGATCCTGTGGGGGCTACCGCCGCTGATGTTGGTGCTGGTCGCTCTGGTGCTGTGGCGCAGCAGGAGCAAGCCATGACGCCGCGCCGTTTTCATCTGCTATTTATCGGCTTGGTACTGACGATCGCGGCTGGCCTCTATCTGGCTAGCGGCCGCCCGGCGAGCCTACTGGCCCAGCAGCAGGCGCAGAATTTAACCCTGGCACAGCAGGCCGATAACAGGCTGATGCGGCTACGGCAAAAACTTCGTCAGACTCCGCAGGACAGCGTGCTGTGGGCCGAGTTGGGCGAATACTATCTCTACACCGATCATTTTGACGCAGCGCTCCAAGCCTATCAGCAGGCGTTGGCGCTGCGGGGCAGCAATGCAGAGCTGTATTCTGCCTTGGCGACGGTGCTCTATTATCAGGCCGGACAGCATCTTACGCCGCAGGCGGCGGGTTATATAGAACAAGCCTTGCAGATGGATAAAGACGAAGTCTCAGCCTTGATGCTGCTGGCAGCGGATGCCTTTATGCAGGCGGATTACCTGCGGGCGATCGGTCTGTGGCAGCGCCTGTTAGACAGCAATTCGCCACGCGTGAATCGCCAGCAGCTTATCGAGGCAATTAATATGGCTAACCTGCTGGTGCGGTAGCCATAAATCGCCTTAGGCCCGCAGAAAATCGTGCCAGCGGCGCACCAGATAATTATGTTCGTCCATCACGGAGTTCCAAACCGCGATATGGCTCATCCGCTGCTCATAGCTGCCACCATCGCGGGTTTCACCTTGTGGGATCAGCGGGTTGCCATAGGCATCCGGCAGATCTTCGCTGGCGGCTTTCCCCGCATACCAGTAGTCCCATTCGGCTGGCGACAGGTAAGGGCGGCTGCGCTGTGGGTTGGAAATATAGTAGCCCTGTTTTGCCATCATGGCGCCTGGCCAGCCGGATTGCCACCAGTTGAGGTAGGCATAGGCGGCATCCAGCGTTTTACCGCTGGCGCAGCGAGATAAAGACAGCCCGCCATACCAGGCACGGTAACCCTCGCGCGGGGTAGCCAATTTATAACCCTTCTGTTGGTAATGATGGCGGAAATAGGTGGGTGCCCACAGGCTCTGAATGCTGACGCGTGGATCGTCGATCAATCTATAGGCTTCATCCTGGCTGGCCCAGAACGCGGCAAAATGCCCTTGGCGTTGCAGAGCTGAGAGCTCGTTGGTCAAGTGATCAATCTCTTCCAGATTCAGATTACCGACGTTGGCAAAGCGCATTAGCCCGGCCCCTTGCGCCGCCAGTGCCGCATCCAATCCCCCCATGGCAGCATCGTTTTGCAGAGCCACTTGCCCGCTAAAGCCGGGGTGCAACAGCCAGCTCCAGCTCTCTTCCTGATCGTGTAAGACCTGGGGTAAACGCGCGGTATGGTAGGCAAAACTGTCGGCGTTATGCGTCAACGGCAACATACTGATGTGGTCGGTGGGTTGACTGCTCAGGCTGTGATCGTGCTGAACATACAGGCGTTCTACCGGTACGCTGCCGTCGCCCAATCTGCCGCCGGGGAACAGCGTGCCAAACTTGGGCAGATCGTTAATCTCATCCCAATAGCTCAGCCGTTTGATATCCAACGGCTGAATCGCCTGTGCTGGCCAGACGAAATCCACGTTGTGAAACCACTGATCGTAAAGATCGTAACGCTCAGGGTGCATCACGGCAATACGCTGTGCATCCTGCACATCGCAGATCTGGTATTCGATACGCAACCCCAGGTCTTGCTCTGCACGCTGGCGCAGAAGCTCCAGCAGAGTGACCGAGGTGCCCAAGACTCGCAGGGTGATCGGGTTTACAGCGGTAGCGCTTGATTTCATGGCGTTCTTGCTCCGGCAGCGGTGGTTTCTGTCGTGTAAGGTTGCAGAAAATGGCTAAAGGCATTTTGCAGGCATGAAGCGGTAATACCACGCATGATAAACACTAATTGCGATTGTCGCCGCATTTCTGGCCAGGCCGAAAGATGAATCGGGGGATGCAGGCTGTGTTGCACCCCGTGGATCACCACCGGGGTGGCGCTTTCGGCCACGTTTAACAGCCCTTTGATGCGCAGTATAGACTGGCCATGGCAATGCAGCAGCATGGAGAGCCAGACGGCGAAAGCTGACCAGTTAATCTGCTGGTCAAACGTGATAACGCAGGTGGTGGTGGCCGGATGTTCCGCGTGGGTGGCGGGTGCCTTCATCGGCAACGCTATTTCCCCCAGCCAGCGCCGGAAGCGTTGCGGAGCCTGCGGATTAAATGGGGTAGCGAACAGGCTGAGATCGCCATCGGCCAGTTCCCGGCTATAGGCGATCTGCGCCAGCGGATTCAACCGTTGCAGATAATCCCGCAGCGCGGGCAATTCCTCCGGCGGAACGCGATCGGTTTTACTCAGCAGCAGCCAGTCAGCCGCGGTGACCTGTGCTAACCATTCCGGCTGCTGTTCTGCCTGCTGCCAACCATGTTCGCTATCGACCAGCGTGACCAGCATCCCCTGAGAAAAGTGGTGCTGAAGCTGTCGATCGTGTAGCAGGGTGGCGAGAATAGGGGCCGGATCTGCCAGCCCGGTGGTTTCCAGAATCACCTTGCTGAACGGCGGAAGCTGGCCGCGTTGGCGGCGCTCATACAAATCCAGCAGGGCCTGCTTCAGCTCACCGCGAATGGCGCAGCACAGGCAGCCCCCCGGCAGCAGGACAATATCGGGCGCCACTTCGTTCAGCAGCAGGTGATCGATACCCACTTCGCCGAACTCATTAACCAGCAGCGCCACATCGTGCAAGTCCGGCCCGGCCAGTAAACGCTTCAGCAGCGTGGTTTTGCCGCTGCCGAGAAAGCCGCTCAGAACGTGTACTGGCAATTTACCGTCTTGGGTCATGGTGCCTCCGCAAGTTTCAGGGCGGCGAGATAGGCCGGGTCCAGAGGATCGATCGGATGCTTCAGCAAGCGTTCTGCCTCAACCCACAGTTGCTCCAGGCGGGTGATCACCTGTTGCTGACCGGTAGGGCTCGCCAGCAGCCATGCGCTGCCGTGCACGTCACTCAGTTTCAATCTGAACGGTGCCAGGGCACGGTTTAACACTGCGAGCTGTTGCAGCCGTAGCTGGCGCACTGGCAGGGACTGTTGCTGTAGCGGATCGCTCCACTGCGGCGCATCATTTAATAATCCACAAAGTCCGCACATCATCTGTGCTCCTCAGGTTAGGGCATGACATCACCGGAGTTCGGGCCCAGCGTCTGGCCCACGTACAGGTTGCCGCCCGGTTCACTGGCCAGCAGCAACGCCGTGGGGGCGATCTCGTCGGCATCGCCAAAGCGGCCGAGCGGCAGTTCAGCGGCTTTGGCAGCCTTCCAGGCGCTGCTGATCCCGACGACCAGCGGCGTCTCGATCGGCCCTGGGGCAATGGCGTTCACCAGCACGTTGTGGCTGGCGACTTCCAGCGCCAGTGATTTGGTAAAGCCGATCACGCCCGCTTTGGCCGCTGCGTAGTGGCAAAGCTCGGCACCGCCTTTGATCCCCAGCTGCGAGGCAATATTAATGATGCGCCCCCAGCGTTGTTGCAGCATGTAAGGTAAGGCGCATTGTGCTGCGATAAAGACGCTGCGCAGGTCAACCGCCATCATCTCATCCCACATTTCCAGCGTCAGTTCGGTGCAGCGCGCCTGTGTCAGCATACCGGCATTATTCACCAGAATATCGATGCCACCCAGCAGATGTACACATTCATCCACGCCGCGCTGGGCACCGGCAGGGTCGCCAACGTCAGCGACTACCCCATAGCAGGTTGCGCCCAGCGAGCGGCAGTGGCTGACCATGGCCTCCAGCCCGCTGGCGTTATGGTCGCTGAGCACCAAAGCGCTGCCTTCGGCAGCAAACAGGCGGGCAATGGCGGCACCAATGCCGCTGGCTGCGCCGGTGATCAGCGTTCGACGATGTTGCAGTAACATTTTTGGCTCCCTCATCACGGTTAATCAGGCCAGCGGACGGTCAACCCGCCGTCGATAATCAGGCTCTGGCCGGTAATGTAAGAGGCATCCTCGCTGCAAAGAAAACGGATCAGTCTGGCCACTTCTTCAGGCCGCCCGACTCGCCCTAACGGAATGCTGCGTGCGGCTTTGGCTAACCCCTCCGGGCCCAGTGAGTTCTGCTTGTCCAGCGATTGCGGGGTTTCGATCAGGCCGGGGATCACCGCATTACAGCGAATGCCGCGTGGTGCCAGTTCAACCGCCATGGAGCGGCAGATGCCGGGAACCCCAGCTTTGGCGGCGGCGTAGTGGGCATGATCCTGCCAGCCATAGACGCCCCCGGCGATCGAAGAGATCGCCACCATGCTGCCGGCCCCTGGCATATGGTTGGACGCGGCGCGGAACAGCCGCATCACGCCGCTTAAATCCACATTGAGCATTTCATTCCATTGATCATCGCTCATCTCGCCGATCGGCGATCGGCGCAGTAAACCGGCGTTGGCCACGGCGTAATCGATGCAACCAAAGTGTTCGGCTGCGCGCTGGGTGAAAGCATTCACCGACGGGGTTGAGGTGACATCCAGCTCTAACCACAGCGCCTCACCGCCAATGGCTGCGACCTGAGCGGCGGCTTGCCGATAATCATGCGGATCCTGAGGGAAATAGCCTGCGGCGACGCGCACGCCACAGCGGGCGAACTCCAGCGCTAAGGCTAGGCCGATACCGCTGGCCGCACCGCTGATCAGTGCCACCGGGCGTGAGGTTGCATGTTCAATCATGATTAACTCCTTATCCATAAAGTAGGGGGAGCCAACTCCCCCGTGTGAACTATTTCACGCTGTGGGGGGCCACATGGCGGGCAAACAGCATAATGATGCCCGAGGCAAAGCAGGGGAGTGCGCCGAAGAACAGCGCGGCGCTCTGCCAGTTGCCGCCGTTGCTGAGAATGGTGGTGCTGCCAATCCCGGCAATAATGGCGCCAACCGGCCCCATGGCACCGATCAAGGCACCGGCGGTGGCGCGGATAGCGGTCGGGAAGCTTTCACTGATAAAAAACAGGGCGGCGGCATAGGGCCCAATCAGGAAGAACAGGCCAACGCTGTACAGGATGACAATGATGGCGAAATTGCTCGGGCAAAACAGCATAGCGGCAAAGGCCAGGCCACCCAGTATCCAGCCGACGGCAATGGTGTTGCGCCTGCCGAAGCGATCCCCCAGCCAGCCGTGCACCAGATAGCCGCAGTAACCAACCAGGTTGGACAGCACCAGAATCAACAGCGAGTTGGCAAAAGAGACGTTGTGAACTTTGGTGATCACCGTGGTGCCAAGCACGCTGAAAATCTGAATGGCAAACCAGTTGATCAGCACCGCACAGCCCAGCACCAAGGTGGCGCGTAGCGAAGTACCGCGAAACGTCGCCGCCAGACCGGCACTCTGATGATCGCCGTAATCGATATGGTAATCCTCCGCCACCTGCCGGGCTTTATCCGCCTGATTGGCGTTACGCAGCCAGTGAATATGCTGGTGGATTTGAAACTGTGGGGTTTCTTTCAGCTTTAGCGCCAGCAAGGCGATGATAAATGAAGGGATGGCGGCAAAGATAAAGCTGCCCTGCCAGCCGATAAGCGGCATCAACAGCGCGGTCAGCGCCGAGGCGACTAACGCGCCGACCGGCCAGCCCCCCTGCACCAGGCTGTAGATAAAGCCTTTGCGCCGGTTCAGCTTTGGGTCGTTGATGGCGGCATACAGCTCGGTGAGATAGGTCGCGTTCACGGTCTGCTCGGCATAACCTAACCCGGCCACCGAACGGATGCCGATCAAGGCTCCTTTGCCCCAGGCTCCCCCTACGGCGGTCAACAGCGAACAGACAGCGGCACCGGTGACGGTCACGATGATGCCGAGCCTGCGGCCCAGCCTGTCCACCAGCGGGCCGACGGCCAGGGCGACAACGGCACCGCCAACCGCTACCCAGGTTGCCAGCTTGGCCTGTTCAACTTCATTCCAGTTGAAATGATTACCGATCTCCGGCAGCAACGTGCCGAACAGAATAAAGTCGTAGACGGCGAATACCCAGGCGAAGAATGCAATCCAGGTGGCGAATTTGACATCCTTCAGGGTTAATTGCTGTGGCTGCCAGCCATCGACCGTGGTTTTTTTATAGATGCTCATGTTTGCTGTCACTCATTCAATAGGAAAACCAGGATTTAATGCCGGTCAGGTAAGCGTAAAACTGCATCGTTATGCAGCAATTGCTGGCGTTGTAGCCCCTCTCCCTGAGGGAGAGGGAACTTACTGACAAGCATTAGCGTCAGGATTAGACTTTGCGCGGCACGCGGCGCAGGTAGTCGTCAGCAATTTCATCAAAGGTCACGAAGCGCACGCCCTGATGGCTTTGGATGTGTTTGATCAACCGTTCCAGCATCAGTAACACCTGCGGGCGGCCGGACACGTCGGGATGGATGGTCATGGTAAACACCGCGTAGTCATTCTCGCGGTACACCCAGTCAAACTGATCGCGCCACATCTCCTCCAGATGACGAGGGTTGACGAAGCCGTGGCTGTTAGGGGATTTTTTGATGAACATCATCGGCGGCAGATCGTCCAGGTACCAGTTGGCCGGGATCTCCACCAGATCGGTTTCCTCGCCGCGCTGCAACGGTTTCATCCAACTGTCGGGGTGTTTGCTGTAGTCAATGCGGGTCCAGCTGTCGCCAACGCGCACATAGTAAGGATGGAAATCGTTGTGCATCAGGCTGTGGTCATACTTGATGCCTTTCTTCAGCAGCAGCTCGTTAGTGACGTTGCTGAACTCCCACCAGGGGGCGACATAACCGGTTGGGCGCTTACCCGCTAACTCGGTCACCAAATCGATGCAGCGATCCAGAATGGCTTCTTCCTGCGCTGGCGTCATGGCGATTGGGTTCTCATGGCTGTAGCCATGCACGCCAATTTCGTGCCCGGCGGCGGCCACCGCCTGCATTTGCTCTGGGAAGGTTTCGATTGAGTGGCCTGGAATAAACCAGGTGGTGCGCAGGTTATGATCGGCAAACAGCTTCAGCAGCCGTGGCGCGCCGACTTCACCGGCGAACAGACCGCGTGAAATATCATCCGGTGAGTCTTCACCGCCGTAGGATCCTAACCAGCCAGCAACGGCATCCACATCGACACCAAACGCACAGAGTATTTCTTTAGCCATGATAATTGCTCCTAGGTTTGCGAGTTATCGCAGGTAAACCGGTGGCCAGATGGCCTGCCGGGGTGGTCAGGTGGCGATCAGGCAAGGAGTGCCACCTTATTCTTGTCGGGCCATGTGTTGTTCTATGTTGAGCGCCAGGCTCAGCAGGCGTTGATCGTCCCCGTTGGGCAACGACAGCAGTAGGCTGGTGGCTAATCCGTTAGCATCCTGGCCGGTTGGCAGCGTGATGCCGGGCATATCCAGCAGGCTGCCCGGCATGGTCAGGCGTAAGGTCGCCAGATTGGTTTGAGCGAACAGTTCGGCATCGTTTTCCAGCGGTGCCAGCGCAGGGGCGACGTGTGCGACGGTCGGAGTAACCAGCAGCGCGCCGTTCAGCTCGGTGCGCATTTGCTGCTGCCAGCCTGCGCGTTGTTGTAAAAAGCGCGGCAATAGATCGGCAGGTAACGCCTTGGCGGCCATCAGGCGGGTACGGACGCGGGTGTCCATTTGTGCCGCCTGCGGGCTTTCAAGCAACGTGTGGTGCAAGGTTAAGGCTTCAACGGCACCCGGCCAGCCCTGTTGGGCTATCCATTGCAGGCTGTGGTGCAATGCGGCTACAGGACGCCGGTCGATCAGCACGCCCGCGGCAGTGAGCTGGCTCAGCATATTCAGCAGATTTTGCCGCACGCTAGGTTCAACGCGATCGTCGTTGAGGATCTCCTCATCAACCCGCAGCACCAGGCCGCGCAGTGTTACAGCGGTTGGCGTTGAGGAAGCGCCGGTCAGCAGTTGATCCAGCGTGACAGCATCACGCACGCTGTGGCAGAGAGGGCCGATGGTGTCCAGGCTCTGTGCCAGGGGAAACACTCCGTGGCGGCTGTAACGCTGGCGGCTGCTGCGATAACCGACCAAACCGTTGAACGCTGCCGGGATGCGGATGGAACCAGCGGTATCGGTACCCAAGGCGATAGGCACGACGCCGCGCGCGACGGCGCAGGCCGAGCCGCTGGAGGAACCGCCCGGTGCGTGCGCTACGCTGTGACGATCGTAAATTGCCGGAGTAGCGAAATGTGGGTTAAGGCCCAGCCCGGAATAGGCGAACTCGCTGAGGTTGGTTTTCCCCAGGCTGACCATTCCGGCTGCCTGTAGCCGGGCTACGAGTGCGGCATCCAGCGTGGCCAATGGGGCGTTAAGGCGAGTCGCGGAACCGGCAGTGGTGAGCGAACCGGCCAGATCAAACAGATCTTTCCAAGCGATAGGTATGCCATCCAGCGGGCTTAACGGGGCTCCGCATTGCCAGCGCCGTGTCGCTTCAGCCGCTTCACGGCGTGCTCGCTCGGAGGTTAGGCTGATAAAAACCTCAGGCATCGACTCTGCCAGAGTTAATGCTTGCTCAGTCAGTTCGCTTGGGGTGAAGGTTCCCTGGTGGAAGCGTTCGGCAAAATAGCGGGCATCGCGAATGTTGCCATCGTGATTACCAGAGGTTTTCAACAGTTTGTTGTCCATAGCACCTCTAAAATGTATTTTTTATTGAAATATACATTTTAAACTAGCAACAGAGATACCAACTTTCCAACCCTGTAGGTTATTTTTTATGCTGTTATGTGATCGATATGCTTATTAAATGTTAAATAAAGGAGGGGTTAAATCAAAATTATGTGACTTGTATAAAGAAAATGGCGTAGGAATAACCCGATAAAATGAATTTTATCTAAAATAATTCATTAGTGGGCAGGGGAATGACAACTTGCACCACTGAAGGGCAAAGTGGCGAGCACGGGTGGTGGCTGCATCAACTTAGCTGCCGCGATGTGTAATAATAGCCTTCATTCAGCTGAGAACGGTTGCAGAGTTACATGCAGATGGAAAAAACGATCGCGGATAAGAACAGCGGCGAAATGCGCGTTGGTGCGCGTTATGAAATGATCAGGCAGGTACTGGAAGACGCGATCCAATCTGGTGCAGTCCCTACGGGGTTAGTGTTGCTGGAGGGGCCACTGGCGGAGGTTTTTGGTACCAGCCGGGTGCCGGTTCGTCGGGCACTAGGGCTGCTGCATGAAAAAGGGGTGATTGCGCGTTTTGAAGGGCGCGGTTTCATCGTTGCCGCCGAAGGGCAAGACGTAGAACCGCAGCGTTTACCTCTCAACCGTTCCGTGTTGGGCTTGCGCCAGCGTGAAGAACTGGTGGATACGCGCAGTGCCGGTGAGAAGGTGCTTGGCTATTTGCAGGAGGCGCTTTCTACCTGCATGGTATTTGGTCACTATCAGGTCAATGAAGGCGCAGCCGCAGAATTTCACAACGTGAGCCGCAATATTATCCGTGAATCACTGATGCGCCTGCGCGATCGCGGCCTGGTGGAAAAAGAGTCCTATGCCCAGTGGCTGGTGGGGCCGTTGACCGCGCGTGAAATTGCCGATCATTATGAAATCCGCGCCAGCCTGGAACCGGTTGCTCTGCGTAAAGCCGCACCTTATCTGCCTCGCCAATTGTTGTTGGACAGCCTGGAACGGCTGATGCAGTTGGAAAATAGCGGTTTTTCACTGGCTGCCCTGGAGCAGGCGGAAGAAGATCTGCATATCCATTGCCTGGAGCCATCGGGTAATAAAGCCATGCAGGCCGTGCTGCGACAAAGCCAGTCTCCTCTTATCGTCACGCGGATTTTCTACGATATGTTGGGGGTTAAAGTGGATGAAATGATGCTGAATGAGCACCGCCTGGTGTTGCAGATGCTGCTGCAAGGGGCTTATGACTCTGCGGCATTTGGCTTACGGGATCATCTCAACCGTTCCCAAGCCCGTACGCTGCAACGGCTGAAAGTCATTTCGGTACTGCCTGAACCTGAACTGCCCCCCTATTTATTGCGTTTGAGCTGACAAACGACGTAGATGTGACACCTCTCTAGTTTTTACTTTTCTTGCGTTGATCTTTATATTCATTTTTATGAATATAAAACCAATGAAGCGACGAAGCGCAAAATGAACCATAAATTTATAAAAAAAGAGGGGATTGCTCAATCGTTTTTGGCCCGCTATCTGCTGACAGAGCAGATAGGCAGTAGGCTGAAAACCATTGATGCCCTGGCGAAAGAGAGTGGTTTATCCGTGGGGTTGATGCAGGGGGCGTTAAAAAGCCTTGAGCAGACGGGCGCTATTGACGTAGATCGCCGTGGGCGTAATGGCAGTTTTATCATCGCCGCCGACCATAAGGCACTACTCAAACACGCCAATATCGGCAATGTGGTTTGCGCGATGCCGCTGCCTTATACCCGGATTTATGAAGGGCTGGCCAGCGGACTAAAAGCTCAGTTTGTGGAGATTCCCTTTTATTTTGCCCATATGCGGGGATCGGATATCCGGATTGAGTGCTTGCTGAATGGCCTCTACGATCTGGCAGTGACATCAAGACTGGCGGCTGAAAGTTACGTGCAGCAGCACCAGGTGCAGATCGCGCTGTCGCTTGGGGAGCACAGCTACACCGAGCAGCACCGGCTGATTTATCGTCTTGGTGAACGGGATCGCATACGCAAAGTGGGGATAGACAGCGCCTCTGCGGATCAGAAAATCATGACTTCTGTCTTTTTTGCCGGGCAGGAAATCGCCTTGGTTGAGATCTCTTACCATGAATGCCTGAAACAGATTATCTGCGGTGACATTGATGCAGCCATCTGGAACGTGAGCGATGATGAAGAATTGGCCCGCCTGGGGTTGATGACAGAATCCCTCAGCGGCGATGATTGTTTTATCAGTGCGTCGGAGGCGGTGATCCTGACTCGTCACCATGATGCACAGGCACAGCAGTTGTTACATACCATGGTGGATCGTCAGGGCCTGTTGCTCCACCAGCAACGCGTTGTTGCCGGTGAGATAAGGCCGGTTTATTGAGGGATGAATATGGAACAAAGATTGCACCTGCTCTGCCAAGGCGGCGTGATTGATAGCGAAGTGCGTGATGGCATGCTGAGAGTGCTTGATGCGTTGGATAACCGCTGGTCAATTCCGGTGCGTAATGAGCAAGGCGTGATGGCGTTGACCCATATGGCCAGTGCTCTGATGCGCTCAAAGCAGAATATCGTTATCCAAGCCTTGGATGAAGAGCTACAACGCGAGGTCTGCGAGGCAGACATTTATCCGCAACTTTTGCAGATTCATCAGGATCTGTTGCAGGTATCTGGCCATCAAACCCATCCCAATGAAGAAGGGTACCTGCTGGCTAATCTCTATAGTTTGCTACAGAGACAAAGCCAGCACTGATGCGTTATTTCATGGCTTAAATATTCATATTACTGAAGATATAAAGATCTTCGTCAGGGCGGCAGAAGAGAAGATATGTTTATTAACGCATTGCAAAAGCAAAACCCCAAGATGATTGGTGTCGCCAGGGATCTATGGGCCCAAGGGCTTATCCTGCCTGATACCTATATTATTGATGTTGATAGGGTTATTTCCAATGCCCGCCTGCTGTTGCAGGTCGCCCGGGCATGCGGTATTGAGCTCTACCTGATGACCAAGCAGATTGGCCGTAACCCTTGGCTGGCGGAGCGCTTGGTTACGCTGGGTTACCGTGGCGTGGTGGCAGTGGATTTTCGCGAGGCTCAGAGCCTTGCCGCAGCCGGGATCCCGCTGTGCCACGTCGGGCATCTTGTCCAGATCCCGGATAAATTGATCCCGCAGATAGTGGCGCAGCGGCCAGAGGTCATTACCGTTTTCTCACTGGAGAAAGCCGCAAAAATTGCTGAACATGCGCAGCGGTTAGGCTACGTGCAACCGGTCATGCTGAAAGTGTTTGCGCCAGGCGATTTGCTCTATCCCGGGCAAGAGGCCGGTTTTGTACTGGATCAACTGCCAGAGATTGCGGCGAAAATCGCTGCCATGCCGGGGCTGTTGTTACAAGGATTGACCCATTTCCCCTGCTTGCTGTGGGATCCTCAACGGCAGCAAACCTTACCGACGCACAATCTACAGACGTTACAGCAGGCCAGCCAACAGTTAAGGCAACGCGGTTGGGAGATCCGGCAAATCAATGCTCCTTCTGCGGCCAGTTGTACCACGCTGCCGCTGCTGGCGCAGCATGGCGCTACCCATACTGAACCTGGTCATGCTCTGAGCGGCACCATGCCAGCCAATATCGAGGGTGACCAGCCGGAGCAGATTGCCATGCTCTATCTCACCGAGGTTTCCCATCATTTCGCCGGTAACAGCTATTGCTATGGTGGCGGTTATTATCGCCGGGGCCATGTCCTTCATGCGCTGGTTGCCGCAGAGAAGGGGGGGCCACTGTTGACTGCAAACGTTCAGCCGCAGAATGAATCCAGTATCGATTATCACATTGGTTTGCACGGGATATATCCCGTGGGTAGCCCGGTGTTCATGTGCTTTCGCACCCAGATTTTTGTTACCCGCAGCGATGTAGCACTGGTATCCGGCATTGCCACCGGTAAACCCAGGCTGGAAGGGATTTATGACAGCCAGGGCCGTGTGAAAAAAGGGGGCTGCAATGGCTAAGTTTCTGGTACTGGTGATCGACAGTTTTGGCGTTGGTGCTATGGATGACGTTGCGCAGAAGCGGCCTCAGGACCTGGGGGCTAATACCTGCGGCCATATTTTGCAGGCTTACCCTGAAGTACGTCTACCGGCGCTGGAACGGCTTGGGCTGATTAATGCCTTGGGGTTTCAAGCCAATATTATGAAACCTTCGGCCAGCGCGGTGTTTGGCACCGTCAACCTCCAGCATGAAGGTGGCGATACCTTTATGGGGCACCAGGAAATCATGGGCACCCAGCCACAAACGCCGGTGTGTATTCCCTTTTCATCGGTGATTGATGAGGTGGAGGCGGCCTTGAAACGGGCGGGCTACCCAGTGGTGCGCATGGGGGACGGTTTGCAATACCTGTGGGTGAATGATGCGGTCGCGGCGGGGGACAATATTGAGGCCGATCTGGGGCTGGTATTTAACGTTACCGCCAATCTGACGCAGATCTCCTTCGACGAGGTCAAGAAAATTGGCCGCATCGTGCGCGAGCAGGTCAAGGTGGCCCGAGTGATCGCCTTTGGTGGGTTGATTGGCGATAGCCAGCGTATTCACCAAGCGGCAGAGAGTCGGCAGGATAAGTACATCGGCATTAACGCTCCGGCCTCTGGAGCCTATGAAAACGGCTTTCAGGTGCAGCACATGGGGTATGGCGTGAATGCCGCCGTACAGGTGCCACAGCAGTTGCATCAGGTGGGCATCAGCACGGTCCTGATCGGCAAAGTTGCCGATATTGTGGAGAACCCGCATGGCACCAGCTACCAGGATTTGGTGGATAGCCAGACTATTTTGGATATCACCTTAACCGAACTGCAAAAGCCGGGGGACAGTTTCATCTGCACCAATATTCAGGAGACCGATCTTGCCGGCCACGCCCAGAGTACGGAGCGTTATCTCGATCGTCTGCAACTGGTGGATCGTAACCTGGAGAAAATATTACGCAGTTTGGCTGCGGAGGATTGCCTGATCGTCACCGCCGATCACGGCAATGACCCGACGATTGGCCACAGCAAGCACACGCGGGAAAAGGTACCGCTACTGGTTTATCTCCCAGGCGCGCCAACCGGTGACTTGGGCTTACGTAGCACGCTGTCGGATATCGGTGCCACCGTATGCGATTTCTTTCACGCCCCTGCACCGCAGAATGGCCGTTCATTTCTACCCCTAATCAGGCCGCATAACCCGTATTGGAGCACGCTATGACAAGCGCGAAACCGCTTACCCGCTGGATTGATGACTCAGGTTACACCTATGTGCATGAGCATCTGCATGTTGATCTCTCCGGGGGGAAAAACGATATCGACTGCAAGTTGGATCAATATGATCTGATCTGCCAGGAAATGCGTGAACTGTTCGCGCTTGGGGTGCGCAACATTGTGGAGATGACCAACCGCTATATGGGGCGCAATGCCGAATTTTTGCAGGCGCTGATGCGCGATAGCGGGATGAACATCATCGCCTCCACCGGTTATTACCAGCAGGCATTCTATCCCGCCCACCTTGCCCTGCTCAGCGAAGCCCAAATTGCGGCGGAGATGTGCAGCGAAATTGAACAAGGCATTGATGGCACGACGATGAAAGCCGGGGTGATTGCCGAGATTGGCTCCAGCCGCGGGAAAATCACTGACGATGAGCGGCGGGTATTTGCCGCTGCCGCTTTGGCCCATCAGCGCACCGGCAGGCCGATATCGACCCATACCACCCTCAGCACCATGGGCTATGAACAGCTACGGCTTTTGCAAAGTTTTGGCGTGCCTGCGGAGCAGATTGTGATTGGGCATTGCGATCTTACCGACAACCTCGACACCATTTTGCCGATCCTGGATCAGGGCGCTTGGGTGCAGTTCGATACCATCGGCAAAAACAACTATTACCCCGACAGTAAACGGGTTGCCATGTTGAAAGCGATTGCTGAGCGCAAGCAGCTTGGGCAGGTGATGCTCTCAATGGATATTACCCGGCGCTCCCATTTAAAAGCCAACGGCGGGATCGGTTTTGCCTATTTGTTGCACACCTTCGTGCCGATGTTGCTTGAGGCCGGTCTGTCTCAACGCGATGTGGATCTGATGCTGCGCGATAACCCTGCTCGATTTTTCAACTGATACCTACCCAGCGTTATGCAAGCCGTAACGAACATTTTTTAGGACACTGCTAGTTAACTGAATAAAAAGGATAAAAAGATGAAATTTGTTATTGGTGGCCAGATCGAAAAAGAAAAAATTGCCGACGCCGTGCGCCGCCTGGCCGGTGAGAAAGCAACGTCTATCAGCATTATGAATGATATCGAAGCCGCGATGAGCATCAAAAGCGGCCAGGCAGATATCTATCTGGGTGCCTGCAATACCGGCGGTGGCGGCGCGCTTGCCATGGCGATCGCCATTATCGGTATGGATAAATGCGCCACCGTGGGTATGCCTGGCAAGATCCTGTCCGATGACGAGATCGCCGCCTGCATCAAAGCGGGCAAGATCGCCTTTGGTTTTACGGGGCAAGATATTGATGTGGTGGTACCGGTGATCATTAACACGTTGTTCTCTCTGTGAGGCTGTTGCCATGGAACACTCATTCTTAATGCGATTGCTTGAGATCGACCCCACGAAGGCGGGGTTATTAGCACTGATCGGGGCTATTTCCGCCATGATGGCTAACCGAGGGATTGCGGTCTTTCATGACGGGTTACGCCCGCTGATGCCTGAATATCTGGAAGGGCGCATGAGCCGCAAGGCACTTGGCGCAACCAGCTTCGCTCTGAGTTTCGGGTTGATTATCGGCTTCGGGCTGCCTTTTTCCCTCACTGCGCCGATTATTCTGGTGCACAGTTTATTGCTCGGCACCGACGTGATTGGCGTTTGGAGTGCCGACAGCCGCAAGGGGCTGGTGCTGTCTGGTGTGATCGGCGCGCTGTATGCGATCGCCCTGCTAACCGGACTGCGTTCGGTAGTCGAGCTGTTCAGCCATATGCCGGTGAACTTTATGAGTAATTTGGGGAAAGTGGGCGATCCTATTGTGGCTTGCTTTGCTCTCTTCCCGGCCATTGTTGTGGGCTATCAATATGGTTACCGCAAAGGGATCTGGGTGCTGGTGGCAACGCTAATGGGGTATCTCGCCACCCAGGCTGTCGGCAACCTCAGCTTTGGTGGTTTGCTCGCCACACCAGTCAAACTTGATCCCAATGGCAGTGCGCTGTTGCTTTCCATGATCGCCATGTTCTACTTTGCCATGAAAGAGCGACCGGCACCGTCAACCAACGGCCAGCAACCGGGGGCGAATGAAATGCTGGTGGGGCTGTTTTCCAGCCGTATCGAGCGTATCCAGAAGAATAAATGGTTGCTGGTGTTAAGCGGCGGGCTGACGGCGGTTGCGGCAACCATGTCTTTTAGTCTGTTGGCAGAAGGCCCGGTCTCACTGCAACTGATGGCCCATGGTGAACAAACCAGTGCCATGCTGGTAGCGCTGGCGCGCGCCATCAGCTTTGTGCCATTGGTCGGTATGACGGCCATTGCGACCGGTGTTTACAGCCCGGACGGCATGAAGTTTGTGTTCGTTGCCGGCCTAGCCACCAATAATCCGTGGATAGCCTTTATCGCGGGCTGCGTCATTATGCTGATGGAGATCCAGTTACTAACCAAAATCGCCATCGGGTTGGATAAATACCCTGGCGTCAAAGCCTGTGGTGACCACATTCGTACCGCGATCACCCGGATGCTGGAAGTGTCGCTGCTGGTCGGGGGAATGATCGCCTCGAACGCTATTTTGCCGGGAATGGGCTTTATGGTGGTGGCGGGGCTCTACCTGCTCAACCGCACGTCGAAACGACCACTGGTTGAGATGGCTATCGGCCCGATCGCTACTATTGTGGTGGGGATATTGGCCAATATTATTCAGATTGTCGGCATTGGCTGATACCGCTGTGGGGTGAACCATGATCAGAACTTTTCCACTTGCCAGCATGGATATGGCGCAGGCCCAGCAGGCTCAATTCCGGCTGGTGGATACTATCTGCCGTCATTTCCCTGGCGCTGAGTTTTTGACTCAGGGGGATTTGGGGCTTGCACCGGGGCTTAATCAGCCCCGAATTACCCGGCAGGTTGAGGCGGTTATCGCTCAGTTTTTTTCCGCCGAAGCGGCGGCGCTGGTGAGTGGTGCCGGGACGGGGGCGATCCGCTGTGGGCTGGCTGCGTTGCTCAAATGCGGCGATAGCCTGTTGATCCACGATGCGCCGATCTATCCCACCAGCAAGGTGATTGCTGAACAAATGGGATTACGATTGATTCGTGCAGATTTCAATCAGCCGGAACAGATTGCCCAAGCGGTGCGTGAGCACCGTCCAGTGGCGGCATTGGTGCAACACACCCGCCAGAAAATTGATGATAGCTATGATTTGGGCGCGGTTATCCACCAGTTGAACCAACTGGCCATTCCGTCGCTAGTCGATGATAACTACGCGGTGATGAAAGTAGCGAAGATAGGCTGTGAGCAGGGGGCAACATTATCAACCTTCTCCAGCTTTAAGCTGTTTGGCCCGGAGGGCGTTGGCGTGGTATTAGGCAAGCAGCAGGCAATCAGCGCCATTCGCAGCAGCATGTATTCTGGCGGTAGTCAGATCCAGGGTTTTCAGGCGATGGAGGTATTGCGCGGCCTGACGTTTGCGCCGGTCATGCACGCGGTTCAGGCGCGAGTGAATGAAGAGTTGGTGCGCCGCTTGAATCAGGGCGAGATAGCGCATATAAAGCAGGTGTTGCTGGCCAATGCGCAATCCAAAGTGCTGCTGGTGGAGTTTCATCAACCGATCGCTGAGGCGGTGTTGTTGCAGGCGCAGGCATTGGGGGCATTGCCTTATCCGGTTGGCGCTGAATCCAAGTATGAGATCCCACCGCTGTTTTACCGCGTTTCCGGCACCTTCCGTCAGGCGGACCCCAGCCTGGAGCAGCGTATGATCAGGATAAACCCTAATCGCAGCGGTGCGGACAGCATTATCCGCATACTGCGTGAAAGCTGTCAGGCGGTTAGCGCGGGCCGGTAGCTCAGGGGGCGGGGAATATAAAAGCAAAAAAGCCTGAACGTGAATTCAGGCTTTCTCTTTGAATATGGCGGTGAGGGAGGGGTTCGAACCCTCGATACACTTACGCGTATACACACTTTCCAGGCGTGCTCCTTCAGCCACTCAGACACCTCACCATATTGTTATCGGCAACGCTTTGCGCTGGCGATGGGCGCTAATGTAGGAGAATCTATTCCCAGCGTCAATACTCTTCTTACATCGCCGAGCGCGTTTAGTTAAACTTGCAGCAATCTGCTGATTTGACGAACGATCATCTGTAATTTAGCCCGCCCAACAGAGCGCAGGGTTCTCTCTGGATGAGAAAATAAACAGCAATAATCAAGGGACAGGCAATGAATATTATCTTTTACCATCCATTCTTCGCGGCTGAAGATTGGCTGGCGGGAATGGCGCAGCGCTTACCGCAGGCTAACATTCGGGCCTGGCAGCCAGGAGATAACGCTCAGGCAGATTACGCGCTGGTATGGCGGCCGCCGTATGAGATGCTGGCCAACCGCCGCGATCTGAAAGGCGTATTCGCCTTGGGAGCGGGGGTTGATGCCATCCTTGAGCAGGAACGCCAGCACCCTGGCACCTTGCCAACCGGCGTGCCACTGATGCGGTTGGAAGACAGCGGTATGGCCCAGCAGATGCAGGAATATGCGCTGGCTGGCGTATTGCGCTATTTCCGCCGTTTCGATGAGTATCAGGTGCAGCAACAGCAGCAACGCTGGTTGCCACTGGCACCCCATCAGCAGAGTGATTTCACTATCGGCATTCTCGGTGCGGGTGTGCTGGGTAAAAGCGTGGCGCAAAAACTGGCCGAGTTTGGTTTTAACGTGCGTTGCTGGAGCCGTAGCGCCAAGCAGATTCACGGCGTGCAGAGCTTTGCTGGCAACGCGCAACAGGCCGCGTTTCTGCATGACACGCGCTTGCTGATCAATCTGTTGCCCAATACGCCGGAAACTGCCGGGATCCTCAACCGCCAACTGTTTGCCCAGCTTGCACCGAAGGCTTACTTGCTCAACCTGGCCCGCGGTGCGCATCTGGTGGAAGACGATCTGCTACAGGCGCTTGGGCAAGGGCAAATCGCTGCGGCAACGCTCGATGTGTTCGCCAACGAACCTTTGCCGCAGGCGCATCCGTTCTGGCGTCATCCGCGAGTCACTATCACCCCGCATATTTCTGCCATTACTTTACCCGAGCAGGCAATGGACCAAATTGCTGCTAATATTCTGGCGCTTGAAGCGGGTAAGGCACCCACCGGCCTGGTGGATATCCAGCTCGGCTATTGATGACGCAGCACTGCTGATGGCAGCGTTAACTGCTATCATGAAACATGTCGGCTTACCGTGCCTCATATGGCATGGGTAGGCACATAAAAGGAGAAATAATGTACCCCGTTGATTTACATATGCATACCGTCGCCAGTACTCATGCTTACAGTACTCTGCACGACTATATTGCAGAGGCGAAACAAAAAGGCATCACGCTGTTTGCCATCACCGACCATGGGCCGGATATGGCCGATGCCCCCCATTACTGGCACTTTATGAATATGCGAGTCTGGCCACGTCTGGTAGATGGGGTCGGTATCCTGCGAGGCATTGAAGCCAATATCAAAAATCTGGCGGGTGATATCGACTGCACTGGCCCGATGCTTAATGAGACCGATCTGATCATCGCCGGTTTCCATGAGCCGGTATTTGCCCCACAGGGCAAGGCCGCCAATACCGAGGCCATGATTGCCGCTATGGCGCAGGGGGATGTGCACATCATCAGCCATCCTGGTAACCCTAAATATCCTATCGATATTGCTGCGGTGGCTGCTGCTGCGGCGAAGTATCAGGTGGCGTTGGAGCTGAATAACTCCTCGTTCACCCATTCGCGTAAGGGCAGCGAGGCCAACTGCCGGGCAGTGGCGGCGGCGGTGCGTGATGCCGGGGGCTGGCTGGCGCTGGGTTCTGACTCACATATTGCTTTCTCCCTTGGCAATTTGGAGCACTGTGAACGCATTATCAAAGAGGTGGATTTCCCACCGGAGCGTATTTTGAATGTGTCACCGCGTCGCTTGCTGAATTTTCTTGAGCAGCGTGGCAAGCCGGCGATTGCGGAACTGGCCGATCTGTGACATCGTCACGGCAAATTTTCCGTATTGAATAGGGCTTGATTATGAATGAGTTTTCCGTTGTCTGCCGGGTGCTGGGGACGCTGTTTTACCGCCAGCCGCAGGATCCGTTGTTGGTGCCGCTGTTTACCCTGATCAAAGAGGGCAAGCTCCAGCAGCATTGGCCGCTGGAGCAGGACGAACTGCTGGCGCGCTTGCAGCAGCAGTGTGAGGCTCATCTGCTGGCCGCTGATTTCAACGCGATGTTTGTCGGCAGTGAGTGCAGTGTACCGCCGTTCCGTTCTGCCTACGTTGAAGGGAGCACCGAAGCTGAAGTGCGCGTTTTCCTGCAACAGCGCGGGATGCCGCTGGGTGAAGCGCCAGCCGATCATTTCGGTTCGTTGCTGCTGGCGGCCTCATGGCTGGAAGATCAGTCGCAGGAGGATGAAGCTCAGGCACAAATCACCTTGTTTGATGAATTCCTGCTGCCATGGTGTGGGCGTTTTCTGGGCAAGGTTGAAGCTCACGCCACCAGCGGTTTCTACCGTACTCTGGCATTGATTACCCGTGATGCCATTGCGGCGATGCGTGATGAGTTGGCGGAGTATGAGCAGGAAGAAGCCGGGCCGGACGCAGAAGAGTAAGTTTTAGAGGGCGCAGTCAATGTTAAGACTGCGCCCAACAAGATCAGTCGGTGAACGGGATCACCAATTGGCCGGGCTTTACTTCCAACCCTTTTGCCAGTTTGCGCGCCAGCGCTTCTGTTTTACTGTTATCCGGGTTCAGGACATAAACCGGTTGCTGCTCGAAATAGGCTTTCAGCGATTGATTCAGATAAGGCGTTAGCGCTTTCATCACCGTATCCATTTTCTCCGGCTGAACCTTATAGTCCACCAGTTCCATTTCCCTCAGGAAGATAGCGCCTTTTTCGCGGTCATAAACCGGCTGCGCCTTCAGCGTCAGTTGCAGTTCGGCGGCCTGCGGGCCAAGAATCGAGGTGATATCGACTTTGGCATTGCCAGAGAGCATCACTTTGCCCGGCTCACTGCGGCCAATCTGGCTTTGCAACTGCGTTAAAACGATATTGGCATCGACCAACCCAGGCACACCGATCTGTTTCTGATAATCGTTGTGCTTTTGCAGATAATCATTCACTTCTTGTTCACTGACGCTGTATTGAGTCAGTTGGTTACAACCGGCAAGCATACCGGCAAATATCAGGGCAGTAACGCCCAGCAGGATCTTCTTCATTCGTGCCTCGTAAAACTGCTAACGGAAATGCTACAGATAATAATGATAAACAACTGGCTACCAGCAAAGAAATGTTTGCTCAGGCGGCAGGATAGCAGATGATGCGGCAGAAAGGGCGGGTGACCTATCGGATAACGCTGAAACCTGGCGCAAAAAGGCATGCCAAAAATGCTGGCATGCCTGAGAGATGGGCTACTGTTCCATATCGAGCAACAGCGGGATATCACAGCGCTGCGCCATACGGTTACGATAAGCCTCGACGTTGTCTGGCAATGTGACGCCAGCGACGATCGACAGCGAACGCAACAGCGGGAACAGGTGGATATCATCGGTAGAGAGAGTGCCATTAACCGCGTCAGGCGACTGGATCAGCGTAGCAAGCTTTTCCAGATCGCTTTCCAACTGAGCAATTAAATCCGCGCTGTCTGCCAGATGGGTGGCGAAATCGCCTATCGCTGCCTGTTTTTTATCGCTGAAATAACGGCGCGCATTGTCAGTGGCGAACTCTTCGAAATCGGCATTGGCAAAACGCGGCAGCAACAGTTTGCCGGTATAGCTGTTGGCCTGCTGCAACCAGTCGGCAATCGCCGGGTTGGTCTTGCCGGTCAGCAGCGGTTTCCCCTCAAGGTTATCGACGTAATGCACAATATCCATGCTTTCTGGCATATAGCTTCCGTCGTCCTTTTGCAGGATTGGCGCCATTTTCTTGCCGATCATGCTGATGGGCGTAGCTTCGTCATCGCTGAGCAGGGTAACCAGACGTACTGATAGATTTTTCAGGCCGAAGATCATGCGGGCCTTCACGCAGAATGGGCAATGATCATAAATAAACAGTTTCATGCTTGCTCCCGTTATCAGGTTTTAACAGCAATAGTTATCACAGCCTAGGTAGGCTGCCGCGCAAAGTTCTTGTTATATACCCTTCATACTTCAAGGTGCTTGGGTGTTGGCTGCGCTCTGTCGCCTACAAGCAACTCGAATTATTTTGGGTAAATAATGCATTGATATGCACTTTCTTGCGCTCATTTTTGCACTACCAGGACAGCCGCCACTGTTGAGTTATGAGTTAGCCCTCATTCACGCTGGGTGCCGGAGCAATGGCGCGCGGGTTGAACTGCCAGTATAAGGCAAACAGCGTGATGAATCCCACCAACCCCAGAAGGAACCAGGGTAATTCCGGTCTGCCAAGTGCATGGCCGGTATCATACATCCAGCCACCGCCGGTATAACCCAGCGCACCGCCCAAAGCCAGACCTAAGCGGCTGAAACCCATATAGCTGCCACGCGCCCGTGGATCGGCCAGCGAAGCGCTCAGGGTTTCACGCGCGGGTTCGGCAATGATCGAGCCCAGATAGAAACAGCAAATCAGGGTAAATACCGCCTGCAAACTGGTTGCCAGGCCTACCGGTATCAGGCTGAGGGTCATCAGCAACAAACCGGCCATCAGGCGCTGTTCCAACCGGAAGTGTTTTTCGCTCCAGCGCGCCAAAGGATAAAGCAGCGACAGCGACAGCGCCGCTTCAATGGCATACATCCATTTCACCGCCGCCGGTGAACCGGCAATTTCATTCACGATGATTGGCAGCATCAGCATAACCTGCACCGACAGCATGTAATAACCGGTCAGGGTCAGTACATAGGTCAGGAAACGGCGGTCACGCAACACGCGCATCATGCCTTCTTTCATCGGCGCACGAACGGTGGAGATGCGATAGGCGGGCAGTAACCAGGCGTTCCAACCGGCGGCCAGCACGAAAATCCCGGCGCCGGTCCAGCAGACAAAGTGGAAATCGTATTGCAGCAACCAACTGCCGATCAGCGCGCCGACCACCGCACCGGCGCTGTCTTGCATCATCAGCAGGGAATAGAAACGGCTACGTTCGTGCGGACGGGTTAATTTGATCACCAGTGCGGTACGCGGCGGATCGAACAGCGTGCCGCCAATCGCCGAAAGCGCACAGGAAAACCACAGCAGCCAGGGCTGATCCGCCATCGCCATGGTGGCAAAGCCCGCGGCGCGCAACAGCATACCGGTGACAATCATCGGTTTGGCACCGAAACGATCGGCAATAGCACCGCCAAAAATCCCCAGCCCTTGTTGCACCAGTTGGCGCAGGCCCAGCGCGATGCCCACCACCACGGCTGCCCAGCCAAGCTGATCGACAAAGCGGATGGAAATCAGTGGGAAGACCACAAAAAAGCCTAAAACCACTAACAGATTATCAAACAATAAGAAATATTTACCCAAGCTCCGAGCTTGCGATACCAGAGACATGCTTCACCACGAGCAATTAAGAGGAGAAAACTACAACTCATTCATTCTCCGCTCAATATTCCCATTCTGATAGAGGGTGAATAGATAATATTTTTTTATCGTCAATACGTTACGTGCGTGGCAAAACTGGCCAAAAAAACGGACAAAATGGTTGATTGCTTATTTACTGAACGACAGGGGTTTTACCTGTGGGGCAGGCTACGGTTATATTAAACGGGGGCAAGTGCGGTTCTGCGTTGGCTGTTGAACATTAATGGCACCGGCGGTGAAGACAATAACGGTAATAATTCAGACGCTCACCCAATCAATACTTCTTATCGAACCGTCCTGACCGCGGGGGAAATGATGTTTGGCTATCGCTCTGCATCACCAAAAGTACGCCTTACCACTGACCGGCTGGTCGTCCGACTCGTTCATGAGCGTGATGCCTATCGCCTGGCTGAATACTATGCTGCCAACCGGGTGTTCCTCAAACCTTGGGAACCGCTGCGGGATGAAAGCCACTGCTATCCTTCCGGCTGGCAGGCGCGGTTAAGCATGATTACCGAATTGCAAAAGCAGGGCAGCGCCTACTATTTTATTCTGCTGGATCCTGAGGAACATGAAGTGCGCGGCGTGGCCAACTTCAGCAATGTGCTGCGCGGTTCGTTCCACGCCTGTTTTCTGGGGTATTCCCTGGGGGAAAAGTGGCAAGGGCAAGGGCTGATGTATGAAGCGCTGCAATCTGCCATCCGTTATATGCTGCGTCAGCAGCGGATGCACCGCATCATGGCCAACTATATGCCGCATAACCAACGCAGCGGTGCGCTGCTTGCCCGGCTCGGTTTTGAACGCGAAGGTTATGCTAAAGATTATCTGCTGATCGACGGAAAATGGCAGGATCACGTTCTCACCGCATTAACCAATAAAGAATGGCTACCATCGCCACACTGAGGCCATAAATGAAATATGAATTGAGTGCTAAAGAAGCCCGAGTGATTGGTTGCCTGCTGGAAAAACAGGTGACTACGCCCGATCAATATCCGCTTTCCCTGAATGCCATCACCTTGGCGTGCAACCAGAAAACCAACCGCGAGCCGGTTATGGACCTGTCGGAAAGTGAAGTTCAGCAGACTCTTGATTTGCTGCTGAGAAAACACTTTTTGCGCACGCTGAGCGGTTTTGGTAACCGGGTGGTGAAATATGAACACCGCTTCTGCAATTCGGAGTTCGGCCAACTTAAACTCTCCCCGGCCGAGTTGGCAGTGATTGCAACGCTATTACTGCGTGGTGCGCAGACGCCAGGCGAACTGCGTACCCGCACCAACCGTATGCACGAATTCAGCGATGTCAGCGAGGTTGAAGATGTCTTACAGCAACTGACCGTGCGTGAGGATGGCCCGTTTGTGGTGCGTTTGCCGCGTGAACCCGGCAAGCGTGAAAGCCGGTTTATGCACTTGTTCAGCGGCCAGATCGAAGAAGCGCCTGCCGAGATTGAACCCGCTACTGGCGCTGAGCTGAGCGAACGGGTAGCGGTTTTGGAAGCTGAAGTGGCCGAACTGAAACAGCAATTGGCACAGCTGCTGGTGCGGGGGCAACATGAGTAAATTACGTATCGGCGTGGTTGGGCTTGGGGGGATCGCGCAAAAAGCCTATCTGCCGATCCTCAGCCATGCGGTGGATTGGCAACTGGTCGGCGGTTTCTCACCGAGTCAGCAAAAGGCGCAGCCGGTGTGCGATAGCTATCGTATGGCCTGCTTTTCACGGCTCGATAGCCTGGCACAGCAATGTGACGCGGTGTTTGTACACAGCAGCACCGCCAGCCATTTTGCCGTGGTGACTGAGCTACTTGAACTTGGCGTGCATGTTTATGTGGATAAACCGCTGGCAGAAACGCTGGAACAGGCGGAACAGCTGATCGCGCTGGCTGACAAACGTGGCAAAGCTTTGATGGTCGGTTTTAATCGGCGTTTTGCGCCGCTGTATTGCCAACTGAAACAGCAAATGCATCTGCCAGCCTCGATCCGCATGGACAAACACCGTGCGGACAGCGTCGGGCCACAGGATCTGCGTTTTACCCTGCTGGATGATTATCTGCACGTGGTGGATACGGCGCTGTGGTTGAGTGGCGGCACGGGGAGTCTACTGAGCGGCAGCCTGCGCGCCAACGAAGCCGGTGCCATGCTTTATGCCGAACATCATTTTGCCTGCGGGGAAACGCTGGTCACCACCAGTATGCACCGCCGTGCCGGTAGCCAGCGCGAAAGCGTGCAGGCGGTGAGCGACGGGGCGGTTTATCAGGTGAACGATATGCGCCAGTGGCTGCGTGAGGATCCGCAGGGCGTGGTTGAGCAACCGGCGGCGGGTTGGCAGACCACGCTCGCTCAGCGCGGTTTTACCGGTGCCGTGCAGCACTTTATTCAGTCAGTCAGCAATCAGACTACCCCAGAAACTGCGGGTGAGCAGGCGATCTACGCGCAGCGCCTGATCGAACAAATGCTGCGTGATGTCGGATAACCCGCTGTAACCTATGGCGGTAGCTATTATTTCTGTGGATCCGTAGACTATCGCGATTCAACTGACGCCTGCTGTTGCAGGCGTTGATATTTACACATCGTACTCATCAGAAAAACCACATGAATCTACTGAAATCACTGGCAGCCGTTAGCTCGATGACCATGTTCTCGCGGGTGCTGGGCTTTGTGCGTGATGCCATAGTGGCACGCGTTTTTGGGGCTGGGATGGCCACGGATGCCTTCTTTGTGGCGTTCAAATTGCCGAACCTGCTGCGGCGCATTTTCGCCGAAGGGGCATTTTCTCAGGCGTTTGTGCCTATTTTGGCCGAGTACAAAAGCCAGCAGGGGGAAGAGGCGACGCGCACCTTTGTGGCTTATGTGTCCGGCCTGCTGACGTTGGTATTGGCGGTGGTGACGGTGCTGGGGATGTTGGCCGCGCCGTGGGTGATCTACATCACTGCGCCGGGCTTTACCGATACGCCGGATAAGTTCGCTTTGACCTCAGCGCTGCTGCGTATTACGTTCCCTTATATTCTGTTGATCTCGCTGGCTTCGCTGGTGGGTGCAATCCTCAACACCTGGAACCGTTTCTCTATTCCCGCCTTTGCGCCGACGCTGCTGAACGTCAGCATGATCGGTTTTGCGCTGTTTGCCGCACCTTATTTCCATCCGCCAGTGCTGGCATTGGCCTGGGCGGTGGTGGTCGGCGGCGTGCTGCAACTGGGTTATCAGTTACCGCACCTTAAAAAGATCGGCATGCTGGTACTGCCGCGCCTGAAGCTGGGTGACGCAGGGGTTTGGCGAGTCATGCGCCAGATGGGTCCGGCGATCCTCGGGGTGTCGGTCAGCCAGATCTCGCTGATTATCAATACCATTTTTGCCTCATTCCTGGTGTCTGGCTCGGTGTCATGGATGTATTATGCCGATCGTCTGATGGAGTTTCCTTCCGGTGTGCTGGGCGTGGCGTTGGGAACCATCCTGCTGCCTTCACTGGCGAAAAGCTTCTCCAGCGGTAATCAGGATGAATACAACCGCCTGATGGATTGGGGTCTGCGTCTTTGCTTTGTTTTGGCGCTGCCGAGTGCGATTGCGCTTGGGATCTTGGCCAAGCCATTGACCGTTTCTCTGTTCCAGTACGGTAAATTCACCGCCTTCGACGCGGCGATGACGCAACGGGCGTTGGTAGCCTATTCCGTTGGCCTGATGGGGTTGATCGTGGTGAAAGTGTTGGCACCGGGTTTCTACTCCCGCCAGGACATCAAAACCCCAGTCAAGATTGCCATCATTACTCTGATTATGACGCAGGTGATGAACCTGATGTTTATTGGGCCGCTGAAGCACGCCGGGCTTTCACTGTCGATCGGCCTGGGTGCCTGCCTGAACGCCTCGCTGCTGTATTGGCAACTGCGCAAGCAGAAAATCTTCCAGCCGCAGCCGGGTTGGGCAATGTTCCTGACCAAGCTGGTGGTAGCGGTGCTGGCGATGTCTGTGGTGTTGCTGGGGATTATGTGGCTGATGCCCGCCTGGGATCAGGGCAATATGCTGGCTCGGTTGCTGCGGTTGGCGGTGGTGGTAGTGGCAGGCGTAGTAACCTATTTTGCGGTGCTGGGGGTACTGGGTTTCCGGCCGCGAGATTTTGTCCGCCGGGTGGCGTAATTTTCCCTCTGGTTGTAAATAAAAAAGGTCGCTAGCGAAAAGCGACCTTTTTTGCATTCTGCATCTGGCTTACATGCGTTCGACGGTTTCGATCCCTAGGGTTTCCAGGCCGGTTTTCAGCGTTTTGGCGGTCAGCAGCGCCAACTTCAGGCGGCTTTGACGGGCCTCTTCGCTCTCGGCGTTCAGGATCTGGCAATGCTCGTAGAAACCGGAGAACAACCCGGCCAGATCGTACAGATAAGTACACATCACGTGCGGTGTGCCTTCACGAGCCACCACGGTGAGGGTTTCTTCGAACTGCAACAGACGAGTAGCCAGCGCAATTTCACGCTCTTCGGTCATCACCAATGGCAGAGTCAGATCACTTTCATCGACGCCAGCGCGTTTGAACACCGAAGCCACGCGGGTGTAGGCATATTGCATATAAGGGGCGGTGTTGCCTTCGAAGGCCAACATGCTGTCCCAATCGAAGATGTAATCGGTGGTGCGGCTTTTCGACAGGTCGGCGTATTTCACCGCGCCGATGCCGACGATATTTGCCACGTTTTGCATTTCGTCAGCCGACATGTCCGGGTTCTTGTCAGCAATCAGCTTGCTGGCGCGTTCGATGGCCTCATCCAGCAGATCCGACAGTTTGATGGTGCCGCCAGCACGGGTCTTGAACGGCTTACCGTCTTTACCCAGCATCATGCCGAACATGTGATGTTCCAGCGTTACCGCATCTGGCACGTAACCGGCTTTACGCACGATCGTCCAGGCTTGCATCAGGTGCTGATGCTGGCGCGAATCGATGTAATACAGCACGCGATCGGCACCCAGCGTTTCATAGCGGTATTTGGCACAGGCAATATCGGTGGTGGTATACAGATAGCCGCCGTCTTTTTTCTGGATGATGACGCCCATCGGGTCACCGTCTTTATTTTTGTATTCGTCGAGGAAGACCACGGTAGCGCCTTCGCTCTCTACCGCCAACCCTTTCGCTTTGAGATCGGCGACGATGTTCGGCAGCATGGCGTTGTACAGGCTTTCACCCATCACATCATCTTCGGTCAGAGTGACGTTTAGGCGATCGTAGGTGATCTGGTTTTGCGCCATGGTGATGTCCACCAACTTACGCCACATCTTCAGGCAGTAGTCATCCCCCCCTTGCAGTTTCACCACGTAGCCACGGGCGCGCAGGGCAAAATCTTCGTCTTCGTCGTAGTTTTTCTTCGCTTCACGATAGAACTGTTCAAGGTCTGACAGGCCCATCTCGCTGGCATGCTCGTTCTGCATTTTTTCCAGGTAGGCGATCAGCATACCGAATTGCGTGCCCCAGTCGCCGACGTGGTTGGCGCGGATCACGTTATGGCCAAGGAATTCCTGGGTGCGGGCTGCGGCATCACCGATAATAGTGGAGCGCAAGTGGCCAACGTGCATCTCTTTTGCCACGTTTGGCGCAGAGTAATCGATAACAATGGTCTGCTGCTCAACCGGGGCAACGCCGAGTTTGGGCGCGCTCAGAACCCAATCGGTCTGACGGGCAACCCAATCACTGTTCAGGAAAATATTGATAAAACCGGGGCCAGCGATCTCGACTTTGTTGGCGATATCACCCAGTTCCAGCAGTTGCACCACTTTTTCTGCCAACTGCCGTGGTGGCATACCGAGTTTTTTCGCCACGGACATGACACCGTTAGCCTGATAATCACCAAACTGCGCTTTCGCTGACTGACGAACCTGAGCTTCGCAATCTGCAGGTGCGCCTGCGGCAATCAGCGCCTGGCTGACTTTATCTGATAGAAGAGCCTGAATATTCACCGGGTTACCTTAATACAAACGAGGGCCGTGCAACACGTCCCTCAGGATTCAAAGGTGGTTTTTGTGCCAACTCGCGAGCGGATGGCTAACCACAAAACAGCCTGCAATTGTATCTGATTAGAGGCGCCGCGTCAGCAGTTGACGCGGGCAGGGGGAACGAAAACCGAGGAAAAAATGGGGCGATGAATAGCGATATGAACACTATCTTCTCGTAATAACGAAACCAGGCTGCCTGTGCGATCATCAGCTACCGCGATAGGTTGAATAACCATATTGGCTCAGCAACAGAGGAATATGATAGTGCTCCTCGGTCGAGCTAATGTGGAACTCTACCGGGATCTCAGGGAAAAAACTTTCCTGCTTTTGCTCAGAGAAGTATTTTGCCGTTTTGAACACCACGCGGTAATCACCCGCTACCGGGGTTTGGTCAGGGTAGAGGGCTTTGATGCGGCCATCTGCATCGGTAGTGGCGGTATTCAACATCTTCCAGCCATTACCTTGCTTTTGTTCAAGCGTAACTTCCACGCCCGGCGCAGGCTTGCCGGTTTGTTGGTTCAATATGTGGGCGCTTAACAGATTTTTCCCGGCGGCCATAACAGCGGCAGGAGCGGCAAGCATGGCTGCCAGGGTCAGTGCAGATAAATATTTTTTCATCTTAAATTCTCCAAGTTGAGTACGACGTCCTTTTTACACTCATGTCCTGTCGAAACAACTGTCAGAAAGATGACAATATTGTCAGATTGACCAGAAATACTGGGGCAATAACTTAACTCATGCCAAACTTGCCGTATGAAACTCTTATTGATTGAAGATAACAAGAAAACCAGCGATTGGCTGTGTAAAGGGTTGCAGGAAGCTGGGTATATTGTGGACTGCGTTGACGATGGGCGAGATGGCTTGCATTTGGCTATTGAACAACACTATGCACTGATTATTCTGGATATCATGCTGCCCGGCATGGATGGATGGCAGGTATTACGCACCTTAAGAACCGCGCGTGATACACCGGTTATCTGCCTGACAGCCAGGGATTCGGTTAGCGATCGGGTAAAAGGGTTGGATCTGGGGGCTAATGATTATCTGGTGAAACCCTTTTCTTTTGCTGAACTGGTGGCCCGTATCAGAACTCAGCTACGGCAAAATCACCAGGAAAGCGCCATCTTGAAGGTTGCGGATCTGACCATTGACTCCACTCGCCAGTTAGTGACCCGAGGAGGAGTGACGGTGCCGCTGACGCGCAGAGAATTTACTCTTCTATGGTTGCTGGCCAGCCGTTGCGAAGAGATTTTGCCTAGAATGCTGATTGCCAGCGAAGTCTGGGGGATCAATTTCGACAGCGATACCAATGTCATTGATGTCGCGATCCGCCGCCTGCGCCGTAAGGTGGATGATCCCTTTGAGCTGAAACTCATCACCACAATAAGAGGTATGGGATACCGGTTGTCAGGGCAAGGCAAGCAAGATGCGTAGCCCTTCGCTGACGCTGCGGTTAACCGCCATATTTACGTTGACCATCATGCTGGCTTGCGTCGGTATCAGCCTCACGCTTTACAGCGCTTTGCGCCACGAACTGATATGGCGCGACGACCAGACACTGATCAATCGGGCAGCCCAACTGCGGCAACTGTTGAAAGACGGTGCCAGCCCGCGCTCGCTGCTGCTCTATTTCAATCACATGATAGACAATCGGCAAGATATTTTAACTATCCGCTCAGCAGGTAAATTTGACGTTAACTTCAATCAGACAGGGGTTCCTTTACCTGAGCTGAACCCTCTTGCTGCTGGGGTCTACCCCAGTTCAGGTAACCTGCGTCGTTGGATCAGCGACACCGGCATCGAGGTAACCGCCCTGAGTTTGCAGGGGGAGTCCGAGGGGATCCCGGTCACCATCACCGTTGCCCGTGTTGCTCAAGAAAGGGCAATGATGCTGGCCAGCTATCGCCGTAAAAGCCTGATGGTATGCCTGGCTGTTCTGCTGCTATGTGCCGCTCTAAGCCCCTTGCTGATCCGCCGAGGGCTGTATGCGATCAAAATGCTCAGTAAAATAACCGCCGAAACGGGCAGTGATAAACTTCAGCATCCGCTGCCGTTGGACGAGTTGCCGCAGGAGCTTCTGCCCCTGGGTGAAGCGCTGAATGTCATGCGCCAACGGTTGGCGGATGATTTTCTGCGTTTGACGCGCTTCGCCGATGATCTTGCTCATGAACTGCGCACGCCGATTAATATTCTGCTCAGCCAGAACCAGATCGCCTTAAGCTATCAACGCACTCAGGAAGAGTATCAATGTCTGCTGGAAGGGAATATTGAAGAGCTTGAAAACCTCTCTCGCCTGACCGGTAACATTCTTTTTCTTGCCCGTGCAGATCACCGCAATGTGTGCCTCACTAAAGAAACCTTTCCAATTTATGACGCATTAGACGATCTGACCGATTTTTTGGAGCCTGTGGCGGAAGAGAAAAACATCAGCTTCAGCTTACAAGCCTCTGGGAACATGAGTGCCGATAAAATTCTCTTCCAGCGCGCCATCACCAATTTACTGACGAATGCCATTCGTTATGCGCCAGAATCCGGGGTTATTTTAGTGTGTGCACACGCTGAGGATGAGTATATTGCGATCTCAGTACAGAATCAGGGTGAACGTTTAGAGTCACCCGAGAAGTTATTTACACGATTCTGGCGAGGCGATAATGCGCGCCATGAGCCAGGCACCGGTTTAGGGCTTTCACTGGTGAAAGCCATCGCCGAGCTGCACGGTGGGTATTCCTATTACCAGCATCAGGATGGGAATAATATCTTTGGTATCAGGATCAAGCGGTGACGGTTCGCCGTCTGTTGGGGAAAGTGACTTCGTGAAACTCATGATAACGTCAGTGATTAGGGGCTTAACGTCTTCTATTGTGGCGAGCAGAGCGCAATGCGCCGCTTCGACGTGTTTTGTAATGGCGATAGATTGCATAACCTGCAATTATTATCAGCACAAGAGAGATAGCTAGGAGAATCATACTTATCTACCCGAAGTTAAATACGACTTCACGTTATCGTAATAAATAAGTTCAGGCAATGAAACCCGTGAAAATTGGGATGAATCTCGCAAATGTCTCGGTTTTTTCATCACAAAAATAGTGTGACAATTCTTATTTTATCAACGCGCTTGGATGATAATTAATCATCTTGTCACGCGCGATAAGAATGTTGTTCTATTAAGTAAATTTAATAATTCCGTTATTTATAAATGAAACCTAAACAAGAATGGCTGATTTTTTTATTACTGCGAAAGGGTGAGCATTCTTAGTAAAATAAAACCCTGTACCCAAAAAGATAATGTTCATCCATGACCGAGGTTTTTTACTGAGTAAGGCATAGCCTGCATTGCATCCGACGTGTAAATTATCGCACCCGTTATCTGTATTTGGAGAAGTTGAGCATCCTATGGTCCCTTTGTCATCAATCATCGAACTTAACGATCTGGCGCAGGATTTACCGCGCTTTGAGCAGGCGCTGAGCCAGTTGGCGGAAAAGCTGCATCTCGATCTGTCACAATTCAGCGCCGACCATATTTCGGTGCGCTGCCATCAGAACAGTACGGCCGATCGCTGGCGCCTGGGGTTGTTGCAATGCGGTGCTTTACTGTCGGAGTCGGTGATCAACGGTCGGCCAATTTGCCTGTTCGATCTGGCAGTGCCATTAAAGGTCGGTCCGTGGCTCATCGACTGTGTTGAACTGCCTTATCCGGGCGAAAAGCGTTATCCGCACGAAGGCTGGGAGCATGTCGAACTGGTGCTGAGTGGCGATCCGGCCACCCTTTATGCACGAGCGCTGAGCTGCTTGGCAGATGAAGCACTGCTGCTGCCGGGGATCAAACTGAAGCAGAGTGCGCCAAAAGGCGAGGGCGAACGTTTGCCGAACCCGACGCTGGCACTGACGGATGGCAATATCACCATTAAATTTCATCCGTATCATATCCGCGATATTGTGGCCAGCGAGCGGGGTTAACCTGCGCTAAGGCGTTGGATCGCCTGCGCCATGCGATCCAGCGCTTCAGTCAGCAGTTCGCGTCGGCAGCCAAAGTTAAGGCGCACAAAGCGGCGGTCGCCAAAGTCCAGCCCAGGGCTCAGGCCAACGCCGGCTTGCTCAAAGAATGCGTGCGGGTTGTCTACCGCCAAACCGCTGCAATCGATCCAGGCCAGGTAGGTGGCTTCCACCGGATGCAATTGCAAGCTGGGCATCTGGTTAATACGCCCGATCACCAAATCACGATTGCCCCGTAAGTAATCCAGTTGTTCGTCCAGCCACTGTTGCCCGCCGCTGTAGGCAGCCTGCGCGGCAACCAGCGCCAGGATGTCCACTTCCGGCACAATGCCACTGCGCGCCCGGCATAGCTGCAAGCGCAATTCGTTGTCAGGGATGATGGCCAGCGAAGCCCCCAATCCGGCGATGTTAAAGGTCTTGGAAGGGGACATCAGCGTGATACTGCGCTGCGCCGCATCGTCATTCAGGCTGGCAAACGGAATATGCTGCAAGCCGGGCTCCAACAACAGATCGCAATGGATCTCGTCCGAACAGACGATCAGATCGTGACGGCGGGCGAACTCGTGCTGCTCCAGCAGTTCCTCACGCCGATAGACGGTGCCGCCCGGGTTTTGTGGGTTGCACAGCATCAGTAGGCGCTCATGGCCTTCAAGCAACGGCTCTGCACTGTTGAGATCCAGCACCCAGCGCTGATTTTCCAGCCGTAGCGGGATTTGCCGTTGCGCACGGCCAGCGAATTTCGCAGCTTTACGAAAAGGGGGATAAATCGGTGAGGGGGCGAGGGTACCTTGGCCTTCAGTGGTAAAAGCACGCACGCATAAGTTCAGCCCGCAGATCAGGCCCGGCAGGAAAACCAGCCACTCCGGCCGAATGTGCCAGCCATAGCGCTCTGCCATGCGCTGGGTAAAAATCTGGCCAAGCTCAGGGGACGGATAGCCGTAGCCGAAAACGCCATGTGCAACGCGCTGTTGCAACGCGTCGATCACCGAAGGGGGTGAAAGAAAGTCGGTGTCGGCTACCCAGAGTGGAATAACGTCGCGATCGCGATATTTGGCCCACTTAACGCTGTCACTGTGACTGCGGTCTATCCATTGATCAAAATTGAATGCCATAGTTAGCCCCTTGAGCCTATGCGATAAATCCTGTAACTATAGCGACTTGTATAACAACTGCTGTAGCATTTTTAGCCGTTATCTGGGGGTAACAATGATAAAACTGGAAGTTTGTTGCTATAGCGTCGATTGTGCAATGACGGCTGAACAGGCAGGTGCCGACCGTATCGAACTGTGCGCCAGCCAGAGTGAAGGGGGATTGACCCCCAGTTATGGTTCACTGCTGCTGGCTCGGGAACGGGTGAATATTCCCGTACACCCGATCGTTCGCCCGCGCGGTGGGGATTTCTGCTACAGCGCGGTCGATTTCGAGATCATGAAAAACGACATTGCCCATATTCGCGATCTGGGATTTGCCGGTGTGGTGGTGGGGATGTTGGATGACGAGGGGCATATTGATCTGCCGCGCATGCGCGAAGTGATGCAATTGAGCGGTGAGATGGCGGTGACTTTCCACCGCGCGTTCGATATGTGTCAAAACCCGCTGGTGGCACTGGATCAATTGACGCAATTAGGGGTAGCGCGCATTCTGACTTCAGGGCAACAGCAAAACGCTGAACTGGGGTTACCGCTGCTGCGCAATCTGCTGCAGGCCAGCCAAGGGCCGGTGATTATGGCTGGGGCCGGGGTGCGGTTAAGCAATCTGCACAAGTTTGTCGATATCGGCATTCAGGAGTTACACAGCTCTTCTGGGCATACGGTGCCATCGACCATGCGTTACCGCAAAGCGGGGGTGACCATGTGTGCCGATAGTGAGTTTGATGAGTTCAGCCATTACTGCGTGGATGGCGAAATGGTAGAGGCAATGAAGAATGCGCTGGCCCTGGTTGACCCAATGACCAAGAGTGCCTGAGCACGCTGCGTGATATCTCGCTTTTCCATTGTCAGGCCCCGATTAGTCGTAATGCCGTTCACTTAAGCGCAAAACGGCATAATTATGCAGCAGGTGCTGAAGGTGTGGCCTCCCTCTCCCTGTGGGAGAGGGCCGGGGTGAGGGGCTTTAGTTTAGTGATCTTCCCCTCACCCTAACCCTCTCCCCCGAGGGAGAGGGAACTGGTTAGCCTTAACTGATCGGCATTGCCGATTAGTCGGGGCTTTTTAATTTCAACCACCGAAAATAAAAGCCTATAACGAACAGACAAAAAAAAGCCCTGTTCAGGGATGATCGTACAGGGCGAGGCGTATTAAAGTAGTCAATTATTATTATGTTGGGCGTTACCAACACTTAGAGCTTAGTTTAGAAAAATGCACCTTGTTGGCGCTGCATATTAAGAACTTTCCGAAAATAAATACGCAGGCTAATGGTATCACTCGGTCGTTTGCCACAAGCTACAGTCTGCTGCTGATGTGTAGCTGGTTAGTGGTAAGCAAGCGGTGACTTTTATTTCATTACAGTGGGTTGGCAGAGTTTGCTCACAGATCAAAAAAAGCCCTGAGCAGGGTAGAGGTGCTCAGGGCGAAGTTATCAAACATTCACTGGTGTTGGCGCGATACCAACACTTTTATTTTAGTTAATAATTCGCTAATGCTTATGTTTTAATGTTGCATTAATGTAACTATTAGTTGCACGCATGCGGGCAAGTCGAGTGACGTTGTCACTTGTTAGGCCTCTAAACCCTGCCTTTGATAAAGCCATCAGCAAGATACCCCGCGTTGAATGGATAGCCACTGAGCTCAATGATTAATGAAATGTTAATTGAGTCACATAAGCTCGATATCTACCTCCATGCATTAATTTTTTAATAATTTGATTTTAAATGAAATTATTAACTCACCAACGCGTGTGTGTTCGGTGTTCGCACAGTAATTAATTTAACAATATTGAAACTTTTCAGTGTCAGTGTTTTCCTTTAAAGGCGATTGACGCACTTTTGTTCGATTATCGCACGCAAAGAAGGGATTCTCAGGTTCTTGCCTCGCGTTCCCTTATGGTCACAGTAGCTCAGCCAACCAAGGAAGCGCTCTATGCCACATGAAAACACGATTGATGTACAAGCACTGATCAATAACAGCCGATTCTCACCCTATCAGTGGTGGATACTGGCGATGTGCTTTTTAACGGTTGCTCTGGACGGTTTTGACACGGCGATTGTCGGTTATATTGCGGCTTCGCTAGTACAGGAATGGGGGATTGAAAAAACCTCGCTGGGCCCGGTGATGAGCGCGGCGTTGGTTGGCCTTGCCGTCGGGGCATTAACCGCCGGGCAATTGGCGGATCGTATTGGCCGCCGAAAAGTATTGATTCTCTCGCTGCTGGTCTTTGGTGGCTTCAGCCTGCTTACCGCTTTTGCCACCAATTTATCGATGCTGACTTTACTCCGTTTCCTCACCGGATTGGGGTTGGGGGCTGCCATGCCTAACGCCGCGACGTTGATGTCGGAATATGCTCCCGAACGCCGCCGTGCCCTACTGGTGAATCTGATGTTCTGCGGCTTCCCCTTGGGATCTTCACTGGGCGGCTTTGTTTCTGCCTGGTTGATCCCGCATTTTGGCTGGCAAAGCGTGTTTATCTTGGGCGGTGTGGCCCCATTGCTGTTGGCGCTGGTGCTAATGGCCGCATTGCCCGAGTCGGTGCGCTTTATGGTGCTGCACGGTTATGCGGCTGAACGTATTACTACCGTGCTGCGCCGCATTTCGCCGCAGCAGTGGGTAACGCCGCTGCGTTTTACGCTGAACGAACAGGGCGAAAAAACGGAGAAATCCGCGCTGCGGGTGATCTTTTCCCCGCATTACCTGCGCGGCACCCTGATGCTATGTCTGACCTACTTTATGGGGCTGATGATTTTCTATCTGCTGACCAGTTGGCTACCGCTGCTGATCCGTGAAACGGGCGCTTCTCTGCGTCAGGCGTCGGTGATTACGGCATTGTTCCCCTTGGGCGGCGGTATTGGGGTGTTGGCAATGGGCTGGCTGATGGACCGGATGAATCCACACAAAGTGGTGGCCGTTGGTTATCTCCTCACCGCGCTGTTCGTATTTGCTATCGGCTTTGTTAATACCAACCCGCTGTTGATGGGGGGCGTGGTGTTTATTGCTGGCGTCTGCATGAACGGTGCGCAGTCATCCATGCCCGCACTGGCCGCCGGTTTTTATCCGACCAACGGCCGCGCCACCGGGGTGGCCTGGATGCTGGGCATTGGGCGCTTTGGCGGCATTCTTGGCGCGATGAGCGGCGGATTGCTGATGCAACTGCAACTGTCGTTCAGTGTGATCTTTACCCTGCTGGCGATCCCGGCACTGGTCGCCGCGCTGGCGTTGATGGTTAAACATTTTTCCCTCAGGGAACCTGCATTGCTGGGCTCTCTGAACAAGGCTCAATAAGGAGAACGTTGTGCATAGACAAACACAAGTAGGGATTGTGGGGGCCGGGCCAGCTGGCCTGATGCTTTCTCATCTGCTGCACCTGCAAGGGATCGAATCTGTGGTGATAGAGACGCGCAGCCAGCAAGCGGTTGAGTCAACCATCCGCGCCGGTGTGTTGGAACAGGGAACGGTCGACTTGCTCAACCAGACAGGTTTGGGCGCACGTTTGGCGCGTGAAGGGGCCAAACATCAAGGGATTCGGCTGGCGTTTGATGGCAACCAGCACCGTATTGATTTGACTGAACTGACCGACAGAGAAATTACCGTTTACGCCCAGCATGAAGTGTTGAAAGACCTGATTGCCGCACGTCAGGCGGCACAGGGGCAACTGCTGTTTGAAGTGGAACAGGTATCGTTGCAGCAACTGGAGAGTGAACGTCCGCAGATCCACTATCGTCATCTTGACGAAGACCACATCATTAGCTGCGATTTTGTCATCGGCTGTGACGGTTTTCACGGCATCTGCCGGGCCGCGATGCCAGGAGGATTGCGTAAAGATTACACCCGCGTCTACCCCTTTGGCTGGTTTGGCATTTTGGTGGAAGCGCCACCTTCCTGCGACGAACTGATCTATGCCCGCCATGCGCGTGGTTTTGCTCTGATCAGCACGCGCTCTGCGCAGGTGCAACGCATGTATTTTCAGTGCGATCCGCAGGAAAAGGTGGAAGATTGGTCTGATGACCGGATCTGGAGCGAACTGGAAGCCCGGTTGGAAAACCGTGACGGTTGGTCATTAAAGCAGGGCAAGATCTTCCAGAAAAACGTGGTGGGTATGCGCAGTTTTGTGACCGAACCGATGCGCTATAAGCGTCTGTTGCTGGCCGGGGATGCGGCGCACATTGTGCCGCCGACTGGAGCGAAAGGGTTAAACCTGGCAATGGCCGATGTACGCCTGCTGGCTCAGGCGCTAGAAAGCCTGTATCGCCAGCGCAACTGGTCACATCTGGATGCTTACAGCGAGCAGGCATTGCAACGGGTATGGCGCGCTGAGCATTTTTCTTGGTGGATGACCAATATGCTGCATACCCAAGGGGAAAGCAGCTCGTTCCAGCAGCGCCTGCAACTGTCTGAACTGCAATATATGGTTAAATCGCGCAGCGCCATGACGATGCTGGCAGAAAACTATGTTGGTTTGCCATTTTAATCGCCCACCGCAGCCCGCAAGGGCTGCGATATTTAAAGCTAGGATAACAGTAGCGACAGCTCCTGAGCCCCGTCGCGCAGCGCTGGCAGAATGCGTTCGGTCAATTCGCTGACCGGCACCAACCCAGCCTGCACCCCGACGTTCAATGCCGCACCTACGCTGCCGTCTGCTGCCAGGATCGGCACAGCAATTGAACGCAGGCCGATTTCCAATTCCTGATCGTTGATAGCGTAACCTTGCGCCCGTACTTTTTTCAGCTCTTCTTTCAGGCTGCTGATGCTGGCCACGGTGTACTGCGTGTAACGCACCAGGCTGACGCGCTTGAGATAATTATTCAGCGCTTCTGGCGGTAAATGGGCGATCAGCACGCGCCCCATTGAGGTGGCAAAGGCGGGTAACCGGCTGCCGATGTCCAGATCGATGCTCATAATGCGTGAGCTGGAGGCGCGGGCAATATACAGAATGTCGTCACCGTCCAGCGTGGCGATTGAGCAGGACTCATTGAGCATCTGGCTGATGTGTTTCAGCACCGGCTGAGTGGCTTTGGCCAACGGAGTAGAGGCCAGATAAGGGTGGCCAAGCGTCAGAATGCGCGGACGCAGTTCGAAGTTTTTGCCGTCCTGCGCGTAAACAAACCCCAGTTTATTGAGCGTGTACAGGCACCGGCGTACTGCGGCGCGCGGGATGCCGGTTTTTTGGCTGATTTGCGAGATCGACATCAGCCGCCGCTGCGGCGTGAACGCTTGGATCACCTCCAGGCCGCGCGCCAATGAAGTCATAAAATTTGGGTCGCCCTTGAACGGATCGTTGCTGCTGCCAGCGACAAAACTGTGGTCTTCGGTGGAGGTGTCGGGGGAGGCGTTGCGCGTCATGGTCAGTTCCCTGTCGGTATCTGCGGATTTCGCACAGTGTATCCGATAATCGCCCATTTCGCGTTGCAGGCAGCAAGTTAGCGCGTGAAAACCGTGTTCTGATCACAAAATCTGATTGCAAATCAATCGGGATCCAATTATGTGCGATATGCGCACACTATAACGATTATCGCCCTTGACGCTGTTTGGTTAGCAAGGCTAACGTTGACGGGTTGCCCAGAGTGAATAGAGAACAGGAGAGATGATGGAATTATTGACACCGTTGCTACGGCCTTCCGCGATCAATAGCTGCTTTAGCGACGCGGCGGTTTTGCAAGGGATGCTGGATTTTGAGGCGGCATTGGCGCAGGCGCAGGCCGAAGCCGGTGTGATCCCATCCTCGGCAGCAGAAACCATCGCTCGCTGTTGCCAAAGCGAGCTGTTGGATGCGGGTTCACTGGCGAACGCTGCGGCACTGGCGGGCAATCTGGCGATCCCTTTGGTGCGCCAACTGACCGCGCGAGTGGCCGAACAGGATCCGCAGGCGGCGCGTTTTGTCCATTGGGGGGCAACCAGCCAGGATGCGATTGATACCGGGCTGGTGCTGCAACTGCGCAACGCATTAACGCAGACCGATAGCCAGTTGACGCAACTGATCGCGGCGCTGGTGCGCCAGATTGAAATTCACCACGAAACGCTAATGGTGGGGCGAACCTGGATGCAGCAGGCACTGCCGACCACTCTGGGGTTAAAGCTGGCAGGCACGTTGGATGCATTGCTGCGCTATCGCCAGCGGCTAACACAGATGCTGCCACGGGTGCTGGTGCTGCAATTTGGCGGTGCCGCCGGTACGCTCAATTCGCTGGGGGCAAAGGGCAAAGCGGTGTCGGCTCTGCTGGCGCAGCGTTTGCAGTTGACGGAAGCCGACACCCCTTGGCACAGCCAGCGTGACCGCTTACTAGAAGTGGCAGGCTGGTATGCCGGGCTGGCAGGAACGCTGGGCAAGCTGGCGCGGGATATCTCACTGCTGTGCCAGACCGAAATCGCTGAGGTTGCCGAACCGCAGGCCGAAGGGCGCGGGGGGTCTTCAACCATGCCACACAAGCGCAATCCGGTGTCCTGTGCGGTGATTTTGGCGGCGGCCATGCGCGCACCCGCGCTGGTGAGCGGCCTATATCAGGCGATGCTGCAAGAGCACGAACGTGGCCTGGGTGGTTGGCACGCCGAATGGGAAAGCTTGCCAGAACTGATGATGCTCAGCGCCGGGGCGCTGGCGGCCAGCGTGCCGCTGATTGATGGGTTGCAGGTTTTCCCGGCCCGCATGGCGGATAATCTGGCGTTGACCGGCGGGCTGATTCTGGCTGAAGCGGTCACCATGGCGTTGGGCGAACCCATGGGGCGCCTGAATGCTCACCGGCACATTGAGCAAGCTTGCCAACGCGCGCAGGCAGAGAATCTGTCTTTGCTGGCGGTGCTGGAACAGGATGAGCAGGTGCTGAAGTGGCTCGATCGCTCACAGCTGGCCGAACTGCTCGATCCGGCCAACGCGCTGGGCAGCGCATCGGTGTTTATCCAACAGGTTTTGGCACGCGCCAAAGCCACAACATCAATAACCGCTTATAACTGAGGAGCAAACATGGATGATAAACAGCGTTACCAGCAAGGGATCGCGGTGCGCCGCGAAGTGCTGGGGGATGCCCACGTTGATCGCACGCTGAGCAATCTGACGCCGCTCAACCAGGAGTTTCAGGACTTTATCAGCCGCTACGCCTGGGGGGAGATCTGGACTCGCCCCGGTTTAGCGCGCCATACCCGCAGCCTGATCACCATCGCGATGCTGATCGCCCTCAACCGGGAAGCGGAATTACGCATGCACCTGAAGGCAGCGTTCAACAACGGCGTCACCCGTGAAGAACTTAAAGAGGTGTTGATGCAAAGTGCGCTGTATTGTGGTTTACCCGCCGCCAATGCAGCGTTTCATTTGGCTGAAGCGGTGTTCGCCGAAATGGATGCGGCAGCAGGCTGAACGGCTAGGGTCGTATTGCCACTGCTTCGCGGCGCACCGCAGCGATAAAATCTTGCAACGCGCCGCCGGAGTGCTCCTGATTACGCACGATGATCCCCACCGGTTCCGAGGTTCCTGGCCCACTGAACGGCAGCGGCAGCAACCTGCCAGCGGTGAGATCGTCCTGCACCGCGCCGGAAGGCACGAACCACAGATAGTCGTATTGCAGCGTCAGCCGTCGTGCCAGCGAAGGTGACAGGGTTTCCACCCGTTGGGCCGGTAGGGAAAGGCCGCTGGCGGCCAGCAGCGCTTCGGCGTTCTGGCGCGGCACGGTGCCTTTGGGGGCAACAACCAACGGGTAGCGCAAGGCATTTTCCAGCGTCAGGGTTTCACGCAGCAGCGGGTGGGCGGGTTGCGCCACCACCTGCAACTCTTCTAGAAACAGCAATTCAAACAGCAGGCCGCTCATCATCTGTGGATCGGCCATGCGGCCAATCGCCAGATCCAGTTCGCCATTTTGTAACTGTGCCAGCAGCGCCGTATTGTGCGCGGTGGTGACCTGGATGCGCAGATGGGGGTGAAGCTGCTGAAAATGGGCAATTACCGGCGGCAATACGCCCAGCGCGGCAGTGGGCAGAGCACCCACGCGCAGCGGCGGCGGCAGAGCATGGGCCTGCTGCGCCAGCACGTCTCCAGCGTCGGCCAGCGCTGCCATAATGCGCTGCGCATGGGCCAGAAACACCTCGCCCTGCGCGGTCAGCCGTGCGCCGTGGCGGCCGCGATCGAACAGGGTGACGCCGGTCAGGGCTTCTAACTCGCTGAGGGTTTTCGACAGTGCCGGTTGGCTCAGATTCAGGCGTTCCGCCGCCCGGTGCAGGAAACCTTCCCGGGCGACGGCAACAAAGCAGTGGATATGACGCAGGCGAATACGCTGGGTAAAAACGCTGTTGTTATCTATCACGCGGCCACTCCGTCATCAAGGTTACGGCAGAGTAACTCATCTCCCTGCCGTTATGAACGGGATTGGCCGATCTCTGGATTACAAATCGAAAAATACCGTTTCATTTTCCCCTTGCAGCACAATATCGAACTGATAGAGGGTGCCGTCTGCGGTGGTTTTTTTGTGACCAATCAGCGTATTGCGCCGTACTTCCTGTTCGACCAGATTGAGCACCGGATCGGCCTGGTTAGCACTTTCCTCATCGGAAAAATACATGCGGGTATGCAGACCCAGGTTGATGCCACGCGCCACGATCCACAGGTTGACATGCGGTGCCATCAGCCTGCCATCGCGCCCAATGACCGCGCCGGGCTTGATGGTGTCAAAGGTATAAACACCGCTGGTGAAATCGGAGCAGGCTCGCCCCCAACCGCGAAAGTTAGGGTCCAGACTTTTGTCATGCTGGCGATCCTGCGGGTGTTGATAACGCCCAGCCGCATTGGCCTGCCACATTTCCAGCAGGACGTCACGCAGCGGCGTACCGCTGCCGTCGAACACCCGGCCTTCAATACGGATACGCTCGCCGCGGGTTTCGGCGTTGGTCAGCACCGGGCCAAAGTTGTTTTCGAAAATGTCAAAACCGGCGGCATGGGGGGCCAGGCCGATATGCACGTAGGGGCCAGCGGTTTGTGAAGGCGTTTCCAGCAGATAGGTATCTTTCAACATTAGGCTTTCCCCTGTAAGCGGTTTTCAAACAGCGTTGCGCGATGCCCACGCAGCACCAGATCAAAGCGATAAGCCAGGCTGTCGAGCTGCACGGAGGCGGATTTATCGAGGACCGAGATCAGTGAGCGCACCGCGTCATCGTCATTGATGGAACGCACGATCGGGCAGTGTGCAATCAGCGGATCCCCTTCGAAATACATCTGGGTGATCAAGCGTTGTGCAAAGGCGTCACCGGAGAGAGAGAAGTGGATATGCGCCGGGCGCCAGTCATTGACACGGTTGCGCCAAGGGTAGGGGCCGGGCTTGATGGTGCGGAAAACGTAGTAGCCTTTATCGTCGGTGAGCATGCGCCCGCAGCCGCCGAAGTTAGGGTCGATCGGCGCCAGATACTGATCTTTTTTGTGGCGATAACGACCACCGGCGTTGGCCTGCCATACTTCAACCAGCGTATTACGCATTGGTTGGCCGTTTTCGTCGCGCACGTAGCCGTGCACGATAATCCGCTCGCCAATCGGCATACCTTGCTTGGCGTAATTCAGGATCAGATCGTTGTCTAACGGCCCGAGTTCACTGCTGGAAAATACCGGGCCAGTGATCTCGGAAAGCGAATTCTGCAATGAGATCGGCGCATTACGCGGCGAGCGCAACACACTGCTTTTGTATTCCGGCGAGTAGGTTGGCGGATGGCGATCGCGATTACGTTGATACAGCTCGCTGCTGCTCATAGGGCACTCCTTATCGATAAGGTGAGGGGAATAGGCTTGACCCTCGGCAGTGTATAAGTGGCGAGTTGTTACAATAAAGTGAAATTTACATCGTATTTACATAGCCAAAAGTAATGTAATGCTATTGTGGCTGGGTAAAGGTTAGTGCTATTTACCGCGCCAAATAGCGGGTTGTGGCGACTACCGCCATTTTCCGGTGATGGGTAATCTGTTCTTCTGGCGATTGATTACTTTCAAAAAGCGTATTGAAAGTGTACTGGTTGGAGACGTGGTGGAAACACAGGCTACTGATCAAACGGTGGACGTCATGGGCGCTCACTTCGTCATTAAACAGTTGCTTGGCTTTGCCACGCGCCAGGATATCTTCCAGCAGCGTCAGGGCACTCTGGTTGAGCGCTCGGATATGCGGGGATTGGCTGATGTATTTACCGCGCATCATGTTTTCCATGCAGATCAACCGAATAAAGTCAGGATGCGTGACGTGGTAATTAAAGCTCTCCTCCACCAGCCTGACGATGGCTTCCGCAGGTGGCAGGGTATCCAAGGCTAACCCAGATTCATGATCGCGGATGTGCTGGTAGACGTGCTCCAGCACCGCCAGATACAGCGTTTCCTTGTTCTTGAAGTGATAGACCACCATGCGTTTGGTGGTTTCCGCCTGCTGGGCAATATTCTCCAGGCGCGCGCCTTTGAGGCCGTATTCGGCAAATTCCAGCAGTGCACTGGTAAAAATGCGCAGTTTCAAACCCTGGGGATCGTTTTTACGTTTGCCGCTTGGTGAGTCGATAGGATTTAACATCAAGAGGTTGGCAGTTGAGGGAACACCCGACAAGAGTAACTGCCGGACTCTTCCAATACAACCTTCGCTTTCCGGTTGTTTTGTGATCGCTGTTAAAGAGTTGTTACTGCCGCTTTGAACCTGTTTGACAATATGAACCTTTTGGTACAAAAGAGAGTGGCGCCGTGTTTTACCCGGTGCGGGAGGGTGTTTGGGTTATCAATAGGGGGGAGTCTTATGCTGCGTTCAATTGCCACGGTATCCATTGCGGGTACCTTACCGGAAAAGCTGGCAGCCATTGCTGCCGCTGGCTTTGATGGTGTAGAAATTTTCGAAAATGATCTGCTCTACTTTCCGGGTAAACCGGCAGAAATACGCCAGCGAGCACAGGATCTGGGCTTAGCCATTACCTTGTATCAGCCGTTTCGTGATTTTGAAGGCGCACCACGTTCACTGATGGCGGGTAATCTGGAACGCGCGCGGCGCAAGTTTGCGCTGATGCAGGAATTGGGGTGCGATCGCATGCTGTTGTGCAGCAATGTGTCGCCAGACAGTTGTGGCCAATTCGAGCAGCAGGTCGAGGACTTGGCGCAGTTGGCTGCCTTGGCGCAACAGCAGGAAATCGTGGTGGCCTATGAAGCGTTGGCCTGGGGCCAGCATGTCAACCGCTATCGGCAGGCTTGGGAGCGGGTGCGGGCGGTTGACAGCCCGGCATTGGGCTTGGCATTGGACAGTTTTCACATCTTAGCGTTGGGCGATCACCTGGATCAGTTGGATGATATTCCACTGGAAAAGATCGCCTTTCTGCAACTGGCAGATGCTCCGTGGTTGAACATGGAGGTCATCGAATGGAGCCGTCATTTCCGCTGCTTCCCCGGCCAGGGGGCGTTGCCGCTGGTGGAGTTTGCCGCTGCGCTGTTACGCAAAGGATATCGTGGCCCGTGGTCGCTGGAGGTGTTCAACGATGGTTTCCGCGCAGCGCCCAGTGCGGCAACGGCACAGGATGGCCTGCGTTCGCTATTGCTGTTGGAAGAGCAGGCGCAGGCCGCGCAGGGGCGAGTCGAGCGCGGATTGTTCAGCAGTGCGCCGTTGCCACAGCGCCAGGCGATCGAATTTCTGGAGTTTGCCGTTAATGCCGCAGAATCCGATGAACTGGCGCGCTGGCTTGGGCAACTGGGGTTCAGCCACTGCGGCGATCATCGTTCCAAGCGCGTGGCGCTTTACCAGAATGGTGGGGTCAGAGTAGTGCTTAACCAGCAGCCAGACTCCTTTGCCGCTGGCTACCGTGAGCAACACGGCGCTTCGCTGTGCGCTCTGGCCTGCCGCAGCGATCGCCCTCAGGCATTGTTACAGCGAGCCAGAGATTTTGCCTATCCGTCTTATCAGGGGCAGGTTGGCCCTAATGAGCATGAGATCCCGGCGCTTTGTGCGCCGGATGGCGGCCTGATTTACCTGTTTGGCGAGCAGACCAGCGACGTGTATCAGGATGATTTTCACCTGCAACCACCGCTTGATATTTCAGGCCCGCAGTTGCAGGGGATTGATCATCTGGCCTTGGCGATGCCTGCCGGTTCGCTGGAGAACTGGGTGATGTTCCTGCGCAGCGTTCTAGGAATGCAGGCGGATGGCGAGCAGTTGCTGCCCGATCCTTACGGGCTGGTACGTAGCAAGGCGTTGCATACGCCTTGCTACGGTATCCGTTTACCGCTGAACGTTTCGCAAAGCCTGGGAACGCTCAGCGCGCGCACCGTGGAGGCTTATCATGGCAGCGGGTTACAGCACGTGGCTTTCTCTACGGCCGATATTTTTCAGGCGGTGGCTAGCGCCAGGCAAAATGGCGTGGCGCTGCTGACCATCTCAGATAACTACTACGACGATCTGGCAACCCGGTTTAGCCTGGATGCGGGATTCGTTGCTTGCCTGAGGCAGCACCATATTCTTTACGATCGCGATCCGGCGGGGGGCGAATTGCTGCATGTTTACACCCAGCCGTTTACCGGCGGGTGTTTCTTCTTTGAACTGCTGGAAAGGCGCGGTGGCTATAGCCAGTACGGTGCGGCCAATGGTGCGGCACGCCTGGCGGCGATGCGCCAGGGTTAGCTCTGGCCTATACGCCGGTATTACAGGCCTGCTGAAAAATCTCTAGCATATGTTCGCGGTCCGGTTGCAGGCCGGTGTAAAGCTCAAACGCTTGGGCGGCCTGGAATACCACCATACCGTCGCCGCCAATCGCCTGGCAGCCTTTGGCGCGCGCGCGCAGGACCAACTCCGTTTCCCGCGGAACGTAAATCACATCGGCCACCCAGTGGCGCGGTGTTAACCAGTCAACATTGATCGGCATGCCGGGGTGGCCGCTCATGCCGATCGGCGTTGCCTGCACCAGGCCGCTGCTGTTGGCCAATGCCTGCTGCGGGTTTTCGGTAATGCTGACGCGATCGGAACCAAAATGCAGTAACAACTGCTGATACAGTGCTTCACTGCGTGCCGTATCGCGATCGTACAACGCCAGATGTTTGACGCCATATTCCAACAGACCGTAGGCACTGGCGCTGCCTGCGCCGCCAGCGCCAACCTGCAACACGTGTTCAATATTCACGTCTGGCAGATTGCGGCGGAAATGGCTAATAAAACCGGGGCAGTCGGTATTGTGACCGATACGCTGGCCGTGGCGAAACAGGACGGTATTGACCGCACCAATCGCGCTAGCCTGCGGTGAGAGTTGATCCAGATAAGGGATGATTTGCTGTTTGAACGGGTGAGTGACGTTACAGCCGGTAAAACCGAGGGTTTCCAGGCTGCGCAACACATCCGGCAGGGCTTCTGCGCCCCAGCCACGCTGGGTAAAGTCCAGTAGTTGGTAACTGCAACGCAAGCCCTGGCGACGGGCTTCGTGTTCGTACAACTGGGGGGACAGAGAGCCTTGAATATCTTTACCTAACAGGGCCAGCAGATAAAGCGGTGGGCGCGATGCTGCAAAAGTAGTGTTCGCATTCATGATGAGCTCCGATTGTCTCAAGGTGTGGCTAGGTTGCCAGTGTCATCATAAAATGAACCATATGGTTCTTTGTGTAAACGTTTGGTATGAGATTTGTGACAGCTGTCAAAGGTGATGCAGAGGTGTCGACTAAGCTGCAAGCCACTGGATATGATGCGCTTCACATATTTGCAACAATATTTTTACCCTTTGCGTTTGTGATAAACGGCGTAAGTAAGAAATATCATTTCATTTAATTTCAATGCATTAAACAGCTATTTAGTTGTAAAATACGCTGAGTTAACCGAAAATAAACGTACCAAACAGTTCGATAACCGCCCAAATTATCGCATTACCCCATTGCTGCCACCCGTGCGAATTCTTACATTCTAGGTACGATATACGAATCATCGGGCGATAATCGCCCGCTTTATCGTTGTTGTTGCCATCGTTCGCAGGTGTATGGCTCGACGACGCGGAGATAGATTCTACCGCGTTCATGATGAGCAACGTCTGCGGCATAGCCGAATGTACGGAGGGAAATATTGTGGCTGCAAACGAGATAGATGTAAGGGAATTGATTAACCAGCGTCCCTTGGGGCGTTTTCAAAAGCTGATTATCTGCTTGGGATTCATTGTGATTGCCCTAGATGGCTTCGATATTACCCTGATGGGGTTTATTGCGCCGGAGCTGAAATCGCAATGGGGTGTCGCTAACCAACAGTTGGGTTGGGTGATCAGCGCCGCGCTGGTCGGGTTAACGCTCGGGGCGCTGCTCTCTGGCCCGCTGGCGGATCGGCTAGGCCGCCGGGTAATTATTATCAATAGCGTATTTTTCTTCGGGTTCTGGACCATCGTCACCGCCTTCTCGCAGAATATCGATCAGATGATCTTTTTCCGCTTTATGACCGGGCTGGGCATGGGCGCGGCGATGCCCAATGTTGGTACGCTGATCTCCGAATACGCGCCGGAGAAAAAACGGTCGTTCCTGATCACCGTGGTGTTCTGCGGCTTTACCTTTGGTGCTGCGATCGGTGGATTTGCCGCTTCCTGGCTGATCCCGCGCTTCGGCTGGCATTCTCTGCTGCTGTTAGGCGGGATTTTGCCGTTGTTGAGCGTGCCATTGTTGCTGCTGAAATTGCCGGAATCGGTGCGCTTTCTGGTCACTAAACGCGCCAGCGCACAGCGCATTCGCAAGATCGTTGAAAAACTGGCACCGGGCAGCACCCACCCAGAAACCCGCTTTACGCTACCGCCGCTGGTGGGTGAGGGCAAAGGAGCGGTGCGTATTGTTGTCTCACGTGATTACCGCTTCGGTAGCGTTATGCTGTGGATCGGGTATTTTATGGCGCTGTTTCTGGTCTATCTGTTGGGCAGTTGGTTGCCGACGCTGGTGAAAGAGATCGGCCTTAGCGTTGCACAGGCGGCGGTGATCACGGCGCTGTATCAGGCGGGTGGAACTTTCGGTTCTCTGTTTGCCGGTTGGATGATGGATCGGGTTAACCCGCATCGGGCGCTGGGGTGTATTTATCTGGTGGGAGCGGCCTTTACCTTGTCGATTGGCTTGGCGTCACACAGCGAGATCTTACTGGGGCTGCTGGCCTTCGGCTGTGGTTTTTGCCTCAACGGTGCCAATACCGGCATGAACGCACTTTCTGCTGGCTATTACCCCACCGAAGCACGCGCTACCGGTTCCAGTTGGATGCACGGCATTGGCCGTACCGGTGCCATACTGAGCGCCTTTGCCGGAGCGCAAATGTTGGCGCTGGAGTGGGAGTTTGCTCAGGTATTTGCCATCATTGCGATTCCGGCGTTGATCACCGCCTGTGCCATTTTCGCTAAAGGGATATGGGGATATAACCGGCAGCCGGTTATGCCCCAAGAAGAGCGGGTGCAGCAGTCAACGGTAGCCTAAGGCTGGCAGCACAGGCGTTGCGTCTGTGCTGCCTTTAGTTTGCGCCAACTATAAACAGCATTTAAGGCATTTAGTTAAAGACTTTCTTTAACAATAAGTTGCTCATCTGATAGACATCTGCGGACATGCCAGGTGAACCTGGTGCTACGTATAGTAATATTTCGTCTTTTGGGTTTAGAGAAACATTTTGGGTTATTGTTACAATATTCGGATTAGTATGGGTTAGGGTTAAATAATACTTTATACCTTGGTAAAACTCCCCTAGATACTGCCCGTTTTTTGTAAGCACTACTCGCTGATCGCTATAAAACAGGTCGGACGGTAGCGAAACTGTAAAACCTGTTGCAGTCCAATCGAAAGAAATGTTATCCAAAGAAATATCGTCAAACTTTTCTGGCGTAGCCGGTGCTGTTAGTAGCTCTTGCGAAGCCAACAGTACTCCCTCTGATATATTGGTTCGCTCTCCAGGCTGCCCTGGTACTTTATATATCTCTATTTTATCGCCATCATATAATGGATTGCGATTAAAGATGTTGAGTTTTTGGTTAGTCTTGCTATTGGCAAGATAGTAACTAACGCCATTGTATGTTTCGCCTAGGTACTTGCCGTTATATAAGAAGAGGATTCTTGTTTTACTATTGAATAAACCAATATCCATTGTGCTTTCAAAGCCAGCATCACTGACGTTTAAGCTTATATCACCGGTATGAATTTTGGATATCAAGTGAGTGCTCGCAGAGAAATCAATTGGCTGCCCTGGTGTCCCAGGAACCAGATAGACATCTATTTTATCACCATAAGAGGGTTTGTTTTTTACATACACCACAGTGGTTACATAAGGGTTGGAAGTGTCTTTCTGAGAATAATAATGTTTACCCGCATAGGTCTCAAAAGCATATTGACCGTTATGGTAAACAACAAATCGTTGGTTACTAGAGAAAACTTCATTACTCAATGTTAAACTGATTTTATCAGCCTGTATACGTAAAGAAGGAACAATCACAGGATTAGAGTCTGTACTTTTCCAAATCTCTTGTGTCAATATGTCCAGATTTAGTTTTTTAATTTCAGCTTTCGTATCATTAGAGGGCAATAATCCCCACATTGCAAAAAAAGGAGTCAAGTCGTAGCCTGATACTTTTGAGGCCATATAGATAAATATTTGCTCTTTACCATATACATTGATTTCAGTTCGATTTTTTTCTCGATACTCACGGTGTAACCGTGGATAGAATTGATCCCCGAAGCTTAGTGACAATTGATGTAACATCCCTAACTTCACGAATAGGTCTTCAATCTGGATATAGTCTTTATCTTGCTGAGGGCGGTCTAAATATTCGAATATTCTAGCGTAAATATCTTCGCTTTCTAATCTCGATGTCTGGCCAAGCAGTTTTTCTGCGGCTAAACTATAAATATTGACGGTAACTTCCGTCATTTGATTAAAGTTCATCGCCAAGCTTTGCTGCTGATGTCCATTTTCATGCATTGGGCCCCAAGCTTTTGAGATAAATCCATCTAACACGGCATTTATACTATTATTTACATAGGCTGTACGGTATGTCTTTGTGTACATATATAAACTACTTTTTGTATCTTGAATCATATGTCGGTAATGGTGATCTTGTTTGTTTGGACCGTTTTGCTCATCATAGCCAGCGGTATGATCTTGAGCAGCTAAAACAATATCAAGCCTTTCCAGTAAAGTTACCGGGTCGGTTGCATTCTTTTGTAAATAGTATTGGGCGACAGCACCGTAGGTTGCGGTAATTAATCCACGCTCGCTAATAAATTCGACATAAGGAGCATTTTTATATTTATCTAACATCGCCATCAAGTCAGACATTGAATGGTGATATTTTTCGAAGACCGGAATATGGGAGCCACCCTGTACTGAGATAGCAACATCTCCTGTTCCCTCTTCATTAGAAAGATACAAAACCCCACCTTTTGGTGATGATATTATGTTCTTGCCGGGTTGTAGTTTAAATGATTTTTCATCCCAAGAATTTGATGAACCATATAACGCATAGGATTGAATATAAGCAAATACATTTGCCTTTGAGGAAACATTAATGGTTAATGTTTCATTTGCTCTGGTATAGATACCCGTTGGTTCATATCTGCTCCATGTGGCCCACGATTCACGCAGTTGAGAACTCGCTACTTCAGAGGCTATTCCTTTGCCTTTTATTTTAAAGTCTCTTTGCTCATAAATATGTGGAACAGGCCAAATAGCCTCATTAGGTTCTAAAGCAGCTGCATTCGCATTTAGAGGTAATATAATGCTTAAAACTATTCCTAATACTGAAAAGACGAGTAGTTTTAAAATTTTCATAACACGCATTATTTCAATTCCTTTTATTGTTTTTGATAAAAATATCAGTTCCACATGTCACGCTGTAGAGGTATGTATTCTTTATTTGTATGTTTGTGATTTCCTTATATGAATTGCTTGTGGTCTAATTCAGCCATTGAGAGCTCGTTGCATTTCCCGACACTAAAAGATAAGACTTTGCTATAATTTTAATAAGCCTCTCAGGATTAGCTATGTCAGCGCCTTTCTACAACTCGATTTATTCAGGGCATGAATGAGTTTTTGACTTCAGCATGAAAATTATTGCATTTACATACAACATGAAGCCTATTGAGTATAAATAATTGGATAAGAACAATCCAAATAAAAATAGCTACTCTGTGAGAAATACATCAATAAATGTTCTGTATGTAAAGTGCTACTTCTATATCTTGGATAATTTGAATTGCAGAAAGGTGCGCCGTCGAGCAGCGATTTGAACAGCTTACAGAGCGAGCCTCAATAATGAGGCTCGCAGTCGACAGGAGTTTACGGGGGTATAACTTGAAGTCTGACGGGTAGAGTCTTAACTGGCCGGAGAAAACCCTTGTTCAGGGTTTTCTCGCGGTTAATACCGCACGCAGTGGCGCTGGGTAGCCTTCAATGGTCTTGCTGCGATCGTTTGGATCAAGGAATTCAGCCAAGGATTCGCTGGTCATCCAACCGGTACGGCGCTGCTCTTCGGTGCTGGTGATACACATGTCAGCAATCTTGACGTCGACAAAACCACATTTCTCCAGCCAACATTTCAGCGCTTCTGCGGAAGGGATAAAGTAAACGTTACGCATCTGCGCATAGCGATCGCCCGGTACCAGTACCTGATGGCGATCGCCTTCTACCACCAGCGTTTCCAGCACCAGTTCCCCTTCGGCAACCAGTTGGTTTTTCAGCTGATACAGATGATCCAGCGGTGAGCGGCGATGATACAGCACGCCCATAGAGAACACGGTGTCGAACGCTGCCAATTCCGGCAGTTGTTCAATACCCAGCGGCAGTACATGAGCGCGTTGATCTCCGCCCAACAGTTTGCGCACGGCCTCAAACTGGCAGAGGAATAACTGCATCGGGTCGATACCCACCGCCAGATGGGCGCCTTCGCCGATCATCCGCCACAGGTGATAACCACTGCCGCAGCCGACGTCGAGAATGGTGCGACCGGCCAGCGGGGCAATGTGTGGCAGAACGCGATCCCATTTCCAGTCGGAATGCCATTCGGTATCGATATCAATGCCATACAGAGAAAACGGCCCTTTGCGCCACGGCATCAGGGTACGCAGCATCTTCTCGATGCCTTCGAGCTGGCCGGGCGACAGCGGTTGATCCATGTCGGCGCGCACGCCGTGCAGTAGATCGAGATGCGTCGGGGTCAGTTGCGGCAAATGCTCTACCGAGTTGAACCACTGTTTGAACTTGCCATGCAGCGATTCACGCTGCCAGGCGCTGATTTGCGCGGGCAGGGTATCCAGCCAATGGCTGAGTGGCCCTTTGGCAATGCGCTGATAAAAATCACCAAACTCAATCATGCGGTTTCTCCCGATTTCAGAGCGATCAGCGAACCAAAGTTAAAGCATTGGAACCAGACTTCTGCGTGTTCAAAACCTGCCTGCCGCAGCCGTGCTTTATGGGCTTCTACCGAATCTGTCAGCATCACGTTTTCCAACATGCTGCGCTTTTGGCTGATTTCCAGCTCGCTGTAGCCGTTAGCACGCTTGAAGTCATGATGCATATTGAACAGCAGTTCACCCACGTCGCTATCTTCAAAGCTGAATTTCTCCGACAGCACCAGCGCGCCGCCGGGCCGCAGCCCACGGTACACTTGCTGTAGCAGGCGCAGGCGATCGGCTGGCTCAAGGAATTGCAGGGTAAAGTTCAGCACCACCATCGAAGCATTTTCGATGTTGATATCCAGAATATCCGCTTCAACCACGTCGACGGGCGTCTCGGCGCGGAAGGCGTCGATGTGCCGGCGGCAACGTTCGACCATCGCCGGTGAATTATCGACGGCGATAATCTTACAGCCAGCCACGTTGATGTTCCGCCGCATCGACAGCGTTGCAGCACCAAGTGAACAGCCAAGGTCATACACCTGGCTGCCCGGTTGGACAAAGCGTTCGGCCAGCATGCCAATCATCGAGATGATATTGGAATAGCCCGGAACGGAGCGCTGGATCATGTCAGGGAAAACTTCGGCGACGCGTTCGTCGAAGGTCCAGTCGCCCAATTTGGCGATCGGTGCGGAAAAAAGAGTATCGCGGTTTGGCATAGCGGCAAATCAGGTCAGAATTCGAAGGCGCGTATACTAGCAGAAAAAGACGGGAAATAATGTATACCCGTCGTCTTTCAAACTGTAGCGGTACAGCGGGGGGATCAATGCAGGCTTAAAACCAGATCCCAGGGCAGATAGACGATATTGGCGATGACCATCAGGATTAACGAGATATAAGTGGCCGCCATTCCTGAACGGCGCCAACTGACCTCGCGGTTACGCAAGCCATAATAGTGCACCAGCCTGCCCGCCATCAGCAGCAGACCACAAAGATGAATCATCCAGACTTCAGCACCGTTCATCTCCATAATCACCAGCAGGACGGTGGCGATAGGGATGTATTCTACGGCATTGCCATGTACACGGATCGCGGTTTGCAGCTCGTAGAAGCCACCGTCGCCGTAGGCGACACGATACTGCATTCTTAATCTAACGACGTCATAAGAGAGTTTGATCAACAACAATGCGCCGAGCACCACATAGAGCGCGCTTACCATTTTTAACTCCATTCCCTAATTAAATCAGGCCACCAGCATGATAGCTGCCATTGTGGTTACTGTCGCGAGGAAAAAACTGATGCAATCGGTCAGATTTATCGCTCAAAACAAGGCGTTCTGTTCTGGCCAGTCGGGCGGCGCCGGTAAATTCGGAATAGTCTGGTGCAGCTGTTGCCAGATTTTTTGTGCCTGCTGTGGTGAATCAGCGTTATCTGGCGTATGAATGAACAGATAAGGTTGATGCTGTTGCTGCCAGAGCGGGAGCTTCTGCTGCCAGGGCGCAAACCAGCGCAAATTATCATCCAGTACATCCCCGCCGATAAAGCGCACCAACGGATTGTTGGCGGTGACGATCGCGTGTACCGGTAATTTGGGCTTCTTCTGCTGTGCATCGCGAACGGCTGCGGTGTTTGGCTTGGCATTATGCACCGGGCGGCTGTCCAGGATCACTCGGTTGATGCCGCGCTGATGCAACCCTTGGTTAAGCGCTAATTCGTCCTCGCCTTTGGCGAAAAATGCCGGATGGCGCACTTCCACGCCGTAGGTAAAGGCTTGCGGCAGGGCATCGAAAAACTGCCACAGGATGGGTAAGTGCTCAGGGCTGAAAGCGGCAGGTAGTTGCAGCCAAAGCTGCCCAATGCGTGAATGGATCGGGCTCAGGCAATCATAAAATGCCTGGATTTCGGCGGCGCAGTTGCGCAGCGCGGCTTTATGGCTGATATCTGACGGGAATTTGAAACAAAAGCGGAAATCATCGCTGGTCATATCGCGCCAGCGATGGACTATTTCCAGCTTCGGCAACGCGTAGAAGGTGGTATTGCCTTCCACGCAGTTAAAATAACGGCTGTAATCTGCCAGATCGCGCAGCCCGATGCGATTCCAGGCTGAGTGTTGCCACTGCGGTAATCCGATATACATCAATCTGTGGTCTTCCTAGTATATCCGTCGTTTTCCAAGCCACAACCTAGCAGGTTTTCAGATTGCGTTACAGTGCCGCCAGGATCTCGCTGGTGCTGCGCACGCGGGCAATGCGTGGGAAGATATGGTCGAAGGCAAACTGGTGCATCTCGGTGCTATAGGTGCTGCACATGTCTTCGGCGATCACCAGTTCATAACCCAGTTCCCAGGCGTTGCGGGCGGTGGATTCCACGCCGATGTTGGTGGCAATACCGCCCAGCACGACTGACTTGATGCCACGGCGGCGCAGTTGCAGATCGAGATCGGTGCCGTAGAACGCGCCCCACTGGCGCTTGGTGATCAGGATATCGCTGTCGCTCACCGCCAGTTCCTCTGGGAATTGCCACCACGAATCTGGCAGGCCGCCGACCGGTGCTGGAGAAGGTTTATCCACCGACTGTTTCAATGCTTCGGCAAAAGAGTCTGACCAGCCGACGCGCACCAGAAATACCGGCGCCCCCAAGGCACGGAAGCGGCCTGCCAGGTGGGCGGCATGGGTGACCACCTGGTTGGCACTGTGCGGGCCAACGGCGAAGGGCAGAATGCCATCTTGCAAGTCGATAAGTACCAAGGCGGTGGATTGGGGGTCAAGTTTCAACATTGGGATCCGTCTCATAGTGGATAAAATTTGTGCCGTCAGGCACATGGGGCAATGGCTGGGCAGCAAGCCGTTGCCTGAGGCTACGTGAAAAACTGCTGTGAGTTAGTAGAAAATTTGTTAATTGATGTGTTACGCCTGAAGAGGATGCCCGATTTAGCGTTACAACAATGCAGTGTTCGCTCTTATCTGGAGCATGAATTTCCTTTATAATGGCCGCCTTTTTTCACCAATCTTTAATCCAACGACCTATACCAACGGATTTCACGTTTCAGCTCTGGTTGAACACGGGCGATCACGCTGCGACAGGTATAGATAACCGCCGTGCGGACAAGAGCAATAATGCAACATTCCGGCGGAGTCGGCTTAAGTCAAAAGGATAGCGTATGCGTACTGAATATTGCGGGCAGTTGAATCTGGCCCATGTCGGCCAGGAAGTCACTTTATGCGGTTGGGTCAACCGTCGTCGCGATCTGGGTGGCCTGATTTTCATTGATATGCGTGACCGCGCAGGCATCGTGCAGGTGTTTTTCGATCCGGACCAGAAAACGGCGTTCGACAAAGCGTTCGAACTGCGTAACGAGTTCTGTATCCAGATCGTTGGCACCGTCCGCGCCCGCCCGGATACTCAGATCAATAAAGATATGGCTACCGGTGAAGTGGAAGTGTTCGCTCACGGCCTGGAGATCATCAACCGTTCCGAGCCGTTGCCGCTGGACTCCAACCAGATCAACACCGAAGAAGCACGCCTGAAATACCGTTATCTGGATCTGCGTCGCCCGGAAATGGCCGATCGCCTGAAAACCCGCGCCAAAATTACCAGCTTCGTGCGCCGCTTTATGGATAGCCACGGTTTCCTCGATATCGAAACCCCGATGCTGACCAAAGCCACGCCAGAAGGTGCCCGTGACTATCTGGTGCCGAGCCGGGTACATAAAGGCAAGTTCTACGCGCTGCCGCAGTCCCCGCAGTTGTTCAAACAACTGCTGATGATGTCCGGTTTCGATCGTTATTATCAGATCGTTAAATGCTTCCGCGACGAAGATCTGCGCGCCGACCGTCAGCCTGAATTCACCCAGATCGACGTAGAAACCTCCTTCATGACCGCCGATCAGGTGCGTGAAGTGATGGAACAACTGGTACATGAACTGTGGCTGGACGTGAAGGGCGTTGATCTAGGGGCATTCCCGATCATGACCTTTGCCGAAGCGATGCGCCGTTACGGTTCCGATAAACCCGACCTGCGTAACCCGCTGGAATTGGTGGACGTGGCCGATCTGGTCAAAGACGTCGAGTTTAAAGTGTTCTCCGGCCCGGCGAACGATGCCAAAGGCCGCGTAGCGGCGATTTGTGTGCCGGGTGGCGCGCAGTTGACCCGCAAGCAGATCGATGAATACGGTGCTTTTGTTAACATCTACGGTGCTAAAGGGTTGGCATGGCTGAAAGTTAACGACCGTGCCGCTGGCATGGAAGGCGTACAAAGCCCAATCGCCAAATTCCTCAGTGCAGAAGTGTTGGAAGCGGTGCTGGCGCGTACTAATGCGCAAACCGGCGACATCCTGTTCTTCGGCGCAGACAGCTTCAAGATCGTCACCGATGCGATGGGCGCACTGCGTCTGAAACTGGGCCGCGATCTGGGGCTCACCAAGCTCGACAGCTGGGCACCGCTGTGGGTGGTGGATTTCCCAATGTTCGAAGAAGATGGCGAAGGCGGCTTGGCGGCGATGCACCATCCGTTCACCGCACCACGCGATATGAGCCCGGAAGAGTTGGCCAAAGACCCAACTTCTGCCATCGCTAACGCCTACGACATGGTGTTGAACGGCTACGAAGTGGGTGGTGGTTCCGTGCGTATTCACCGCGGTGAAATGCAGCAGACGGTATTTGGCATTCTCGGCATCAACGAGCATGAGCAGCGCGAGAAGTTCGGCTTCCTGCTGGATGCGTTGAAGTACGGTACGCCACCGCACGCCGGTCTGGCTTTCGGCCTGGATCGTTTGGTGATGTTGCTGACTGGTACGGAAAACATCCGTGACGTGATCGCCTTCCCGAAAACCACCGCTGCGGCCTGCTTGATGACCGATGCGCCAAGCTTCGCCAACCCGGCCTCCTTGCAGGAGCTGGCGATCAGCGTAGTGAAGAAAGCCTCGGCCGAGCAAGAGAGCGAGTGATGAATTACAAGCGGCCCGAGTCGATTCTGGTGGTGATTTATGCGCAATCCAGTGGCCGGGTGCTGATGTTACAGCGGCGTGATGATACCGAATTCTGGCAGTCGGTGACCGGCAGCCTGGAAGAGGGGGAGTCGCCGCCGCATGCCGCACAGCGTGAAGTCAGAGAAGAAATTGGCATCGACATCAGCGCAGAAGATTTACCGCTGCTCGATTGCCAACGCTGTGTGGAGTTTGAACTCTTCGTCCATTTGCGGCATCGCTATGCGCCAGGAACCACGCGTAATAAAGAGCACTGGTTTTGCCTGGCGCTGCCCGAAGAGCGTGATCCGGTATTGACCGAACATCACGCCTACCAATGGCTTGAGGCGGCGGACGCCGTCAAACTGACCAAGTCGTGGAGCAATCAGCAGGCGATTGAAGAGTTTGTGATCCATTCTATACCCTGAATAATTCGAGGTGCAGGAATGCCAGCGTACCTGCACCTTGAAGTATGAGGGGTATATCCAGTCGTTATTTTTGGAGATATTTGTATGGCAGGTCATAGTAAATGGGCCAACACCAAACACCGCAAAGCAGCACAAGATTCCAAGCGCGGTAAGATTTTCACCAAGATCATTCGTGAGCTGGTTACCGCAGCCAAACTGGGCGGTGGCGATCCGGGGGCTAACCCGCGTCTGCGTGCGGCCGTCGATAAAGCGCTGTCCAACAACATGACGCGCGATACGCTGAACCGTGCGATTGCGCGTGGTGTGGGTGGTGATGATGATACCAATATGGAAACCATCATTTACGAAGGCTATGGCCCAGGCGGCACGGCGGTAATGATTGAATGCCTGAGTGATAACCGTAACCGTACCGTGGCAGAAGTGCGCCATGCTTTCACCAAGTGCGGTGGCAACCTCGGTACCGACGGTTCCGTTGCTTACCTGTTTACCAAAAAAGGCGTGATCACTTTCGCTCCGGGTCTGGATGAAGACACGGTGATGGAAGCGGCGCTGGAAGCGGGCGCAGAAGATATCGTCACCTATGACGACGGCGTGATTGACGTTTACACCGCTTGGGAAAACCTGGGCGAAGTGAAAGATGCGTTGACCGCGGCTGGTTTTACAGCGGAAGCGGCTGAAGTTTCTATGATCCCATCGACCAAGGCCGATATGGATGCAGAAACGGCACCTAAACTGCTGCGCCTGATCGACATGCTGGAAGATTGCGACGACGTGCAGGAGGTTTACCACAACGGTGAGATCTCCGACGAGATCGCCGCTACGCTGTAATGCAGGTGACTAATGGCGTTGCCTGCCGGCAGCGCCAGGCAAGATTAAACGCAGGGTGGTGGTAGCAATGGCGATCATACTGGGCATCGATCCCGGTTCGCGCGTTACCGGTTATGGCCTGATCCGCCAGCAGGGCCGTCAACTGACCTACGTTGCCAGCGGCTGTATCCGTACCGTGGTTGACGATATGCCGACGCGGTTAAAGCTGATTTATGCCGGTGTCAGCGAAATTATCACCCAGTTCCGTCCGGACTTCTTCGCCATCGAACAGGTGTTTATGGCCAAGAACCCGGATTCCGCGCTCAAGCTGGGGCAGGCGCGCGGCGTGGCGATTGTTGCCGCTGTGAACCAGAACCTGGAAGTGTTTGAGTATGCGGCGCGTCAGGTTAAGCAGACGGTGGTGGGCACCGGTGCGGCAGAAAAAGCACAGGTGCAGCATATGGTGCGCGCCTTGCTGAAGCTGCCTGCCAACCCGCAGGCCGATGCCGCCGATGCGTTGGCGATCGCCATTACCCACTGCCATCTCAGCCAGAACGTGCTGCGGATGAACGAAGGGCGGTTGGATCTGGCGCGTGGCCGGTTGAAATAATAGTGCTAAATGTGAGACTCGGGCTGGATATTCATCCAGCCTTTTTTATGGTATAAGCTTTACAGCATTGTGTGGCAGCCAGCCACCACTAAAGGATCCATTCAGGAGGGGTAATGATAGGTCGTCTCAGAGGAATTATTCTGGAAAAGCAGCCACCGTTGGTGTTACTGGAAGCCAATGGCGTCGGGTATGAAGTGCATATGCCGATGACCTGCTTTTACGAACTGCCGGAGCTGGGGCAACAGGCGATCGTGTTTACCCACTTTGTAGTGCGTGAAGATGCGCAATTGCTGTATGGGTTCAATGATAAACAAGAGCGTGCGCTGTTCCGCGAATTGATCAAAGTGAACGGCGTAGGGCCGAAACTGGCGTTGGCGATCCTCTCCGGCATGTCTGCGCAGCAGTTTGTCAGCGCGGTGGAACGTGAAGAGGTCACTACGCTGATCAAGTTGCCGGGCGTGGGCAAGAAAACCGCCGAGCGCCTGGTGGTAGAAATGAAAGACCGCTTTAAAGGGCTGAATGGCGATCTGTTCAACAACAGCAGCGAAATCAGCCTGCCAGCCACCGCAGCCAAAGCCGCGGAAATGGATGTTGAAGCAGAAGCGGCTTCGGCGCTGGTGGCTCTGGGCTACAAACCGCAGGAAGCCAGCCGTATGATCGGTAAAATCGCCAAGCCGGGCGCGGATTGCGAAACCTTGATCCGCGACGCGCTGCGTGCCGCACTTTAAGGCCAAAGGGGTAGACAATGATTGAAGCAGACCGCCTGATTTCTGCCGAGCCGTTCAACGAAGAAGAAGTGCTGGATCGTGCGATCCGCCCCAAGTTGCTGACAGAGTACGTCGGCCAACCGCATGTGCGCGAGCAGATGGAAATCTTTATTCAGGCGGCAAAACAGCGCGGCGATGCCTTGGATCATCTGCTGATCTTCGGCCCGCCGGGGCTGGGTAAAACCACGCTGGCCAATATTGTCGCTAACGAAATGGGCGTCAACTTGCGCACCACCTCCGGCCCGGTGTTGGAAAAAGCCGGCGATCTGGCGGCGATGCTGACTAACCTTGAACCGCACGACGTGCTGTTTATCGATGAAATCCACCGCCTTTCACCGGTGGTGGAAGAAGTGCTGTATCCGGCGATGGAAGATTACCAACTGGATATCATGATCGGCGAAGGCCCGGCGGCGCGCTCGATCAAGCTCGATCTGCCACCGTTCACCCTGGTTGGTGCCACTACTCGTGCGGGCTCGCTGACCTCGCCGTTGCGCGATCGTTTCGGTATCGTGCAGCGCCTGGAGTTTTATCAGGTGGCCGATCTCGAGCATATCGTATCGCGCAGTGCCAACTGCCTTGGGCTGGATCTGTCTGCGGATGGCTCGCATGAAATTGCGCGCCGTGCACGGGGTACCCCGCGTATAGCCAACCGCTTGCTACGCCGAGTGCGCGACTTCGCCGAGGTGCGGGCCGACGGGATCATTAACGGCACAGTGGCGATGCAGGCGTTGGATATGCTGAACGTCGATGCTGAAGGTTTTGACTATATGGACCGTAAGCTGTTGCTGGCGATTATCGACAAGTTCAGCGGTGGCCCGGTGGGGTTGGATAACCTGGCGGCGGCGATTGGTGAAGAGCGTGAAACGATCGAAGATGTGATCGAACCCTTCCTGATTCAGCAGGGTTTTATTCAGCGCACGCCGCGTGGCCGCATGGCGACTAACCATGCGTATAGGCATTTTGGCATCACGCGGGAAGAGTAAGAATCAAGGGCGCAATAATGCGCCCAGATATCGATCTTATGCCTGCTGCTTTTTCGACAGGCTCAGCACAAACAGCACCGCAGCACTGAGCACTACCGAGGGCCCGGCCGGTGTATCGTAAAATGCCGAGAACGTCAGGCCGCCGGTGACCGCAATAATCCCCACCAACACGGCGTAACCGGCCATCTGCTCTGGCGTGCGGGCAAAACGGCGTGCGGTGGCGGCCGGGATGATCAACAGCGAAGTAATGATCAGCGCGCCGACAAACTTCATCGCCAAACCAATAGTCAACGCGGTCACCAGCATCAGAATGGTGCGCGCACGCGCCAGATTAACGCCGTCAACATGGGCCATTTCTGGGCTAATGGTCATCGACAACAGATCGCGCCATTGCCACCAGAGCACCAGCAGCACAATCACCACACCAGTGCCAATCAGCCAGATATCACTTAGGGTTACCGACAGCAGATCTCCAAACAGGTAAGCCATCAGATCAACGCGCACGTTTGACATCAGCGCCACCACCACTAGGCCAAGCGACAGCGCACTGTGCGCCATAATGCCGAGCAGGGTATCGATTGAAAGCTGCGGGCGGCGTTCCAGCCAGACCAACACCAGTGCCAGCAGCAGCGTGACGGCAATGACCGCATAGAACGGGTTGACGTCTAATAACAGACCGAAGGCCACGCCAAGCAGCGAAGCATGCGCCAAGGTATCGCCAAAGTAAGACATCCTGCGCCAGACCACAAAAGATCCTAATGGGCCCGCAGCGACGGCCAATAGCGCTCCGGCCAGCCAGCCGGGCAATAACAGTTCAATCATGCCTCACGGCCCCCGGATTTTTTCAGCACAATTCTGCCTTGCAGGTCGTGACGGTGATTATGGTGATGGCGATAAATCGCCAGTTGTTCGGCACCGCGGTTGCCGAACATGGCAATAAACTCCGGGTGCATGGTGACTACTTCTGGCGTACCGGAGCAACAGATGTGCTGGTTCAGGCAAAGTACCTCGTCGGTTTTTGCCATCACCAGGTGCAGATCATGGGACACCATCAGCACGGCGCAACCAAATTCCTGGCGCAGTTGGTCGATCAGATCGTACAGCGCCAGTTGACCATTGACGTCAACCCCCTGAGTCGGTTCATCCAACACCAGGAGTTGTGGCTTGTTCAATAGCGCACGCGCCAGCAATACGCGCTGGTTCTCACCACCGGACAGCTTTTGCATCGGCTGATCCAGCAGATGAGCAGCATGGACGCGTTTCAGCGCTGGCAGAATATCGGCCTTCTTCACGCCGGGCTTGAGGCGCATAAAGCGGCTGACGGTCAAGGGCAGCGTGGCATCAAGGTGCAGCTTCTGCGGCACATAGCCGATACGCAGGTTGGGCTGGCACTCAAGAGTGCCCTCTGTGGGCGCGATCAGACCAAGCACCACGCGCACCAACGTAGATTTGCCCGCGCCATTGGGGCCAAGCAGCGTCAGAATACGGCCCGGTTGCAGGCTGAGTGAGATATTCGTCAGAACCCGTCGGGTACCGAATGTAACAGAAATGTTTTTTAGCGTTGTCAGTGTAGACATGTTGTGATTACATTTTGCAGAACTAACCGAATGTTATAATATCACGTTCCTAGGTTGAAAACGACGGGATAACTCATGATGATTCAGAAAAATAAATGGTTACAGCGCGCACTGCTTGCCAGCGCACTGATGGTGGCAGGTCAGGCAACGGCGGCGGTAGTGACTTCGATTCGCCCATTGGGTTTTATCGCCTCAGCCATTGCTGATGGGGTAACGCCAACGGAAGTGTTGTTGCCCGATGGTGCATCTCCCCATGACTTCGCCCTGCGCCCGTCGGATATTCAACGCCTGCGAGATGCCGAACTGGTGGTGTGGGTCGGCCCGGATATGGAAGCATTTCTGACTAAATCATTGACGCAGGTTGCTGCCAATAAGCAGCTGTCGATCAGTGAACTGGCCAGCGTGCAACCGCTATTGATGAAAGGCGACGACGACGATCACGAGCATGAGCATGAAGCGAATGAAAGTGGCCATGACCATCATCATGGCGAATATAACATGCATCTCTGGCTGTCGCCGGAAGTGGCGAAAGTGACTGCGATCGCGATTCACGACAGATTATTGGAACTTATGCCGCAAAAGAAGGACAAATTAGACGCAAACCTGCGCCAGTTCGAGGATCAGCTAGCGCAAACCGACAAAAATCTTGTTAAGATGCTTACGCCTGTGCAAGGTAGGGGATATTTTGTTTTTCATGATGCTTACGGCTACTTTGAAAAACACTTCGGCTTGAGCCCATTGGGCCATTTTACCGTCAACCCCGAGATTCAGCCTGGAGCGCAGCGCTTACATCAAATTCGAACACAGTTGGTTGAGCAGAAAGCAGTCTGTGTTTTTGCTGAACCACAATTCAGGCCGGCCGTAATCAATGCCGTTGCCAAGGGTACCAAGGTGCGTTCTGGAACGCTGGACCCGTTAGGCACCGGCATCGCACTGGGGAAAGACAGCTACGGGAATTTCCTGACAGCGCTGTCTAACCAGTACGTGAGCTGCCTGAAGTAAAGATCATGAGGATATTATTGAGTGCAGAAGATAGTCCGAACTATCGCTCTGGCGTATAACAACCTGCCTCGGCCCCACCGCGTTATGCTGGGGTCGTTGACCGTTGTCACCTTGGCCGTCGCCGTTTGGCGGCCTTCGGTTTATCACCCAGAACATACCCCAATCGTTAAAAATGTTGAGTTAGAGTCCAATCAGGTACGCTCTCTGGCACCAGAGGCCAGTGAACCGATGGATGTTGAACAGCCAACCCCCGATGATGACATCCCGCAGGATGAGCTGGACCAGAAGGTCGCCGGTGAGGAAGGTGTGCATGAGTATGTGGTTTCAACAGGCGATACGCTGGGCAGCATTCTGACTCAGTACGGCGTCGAAATGTCGGATGTGTCGCTGCTCTCTTCGCAAAACCGCGATCTGCGTAACCTGAAGATTGGTCAGCAACTGTCATGGACATTGAATGATAATGGCGATCTGCAACGTCTGACCTGGGAAGTTTCGCGCCGTGAGACGCGCACCTACGAACGCGTGGGTAACAACTTCAAAGAATCTCAGGAAACCCAAAAGGGTGAATGGCGTAACAGCGTGCTGAGCGGCGAGTTGAACGGTAGCTTTGTCAGCAGCGCTTCTGCTGCTGGCCTTAACCGTGCGGAAATCAATGCGGTGACCAAAGCACTGCAATGGCAACTCGATTTCCGCAAGCTGCGCAAGGGCGATCAATTCGCCGTCTTGATGTCGCGCGAAGAGTTTGACGGCAAGAGCGAACAAAGCCAACTGCTGGGTGTGCGTATGCGCAGCGGTGGCAAAGATTACTATGCGATCCGCGCTGACGACGGCAAGTTTTACGATCGTCAGGGTTCCGGTCTGGCGCGTGGCTTTATGCGTTTCCCAACCATGAAACAGTTCCGCATTTCTTCCAACTTCAATCCGCGCCGCTTGAATCCGGTCACCGGGCGTGTGGCACCGCATAGAGGGGTCGATTTCTCGATGCCGGTCGGTACTCCGGTGTTGGCCGTAGGCGACGGTGAAGTGGTGGCTGCCAAGTACGGTAGCGATACCGGTAACTATGTTGCTATCCGCCATGGTCGCCAATACACCACCCGCTATATGCACCTCAAGAAGGGGCTGGTTAAGCCAGGGCAAAAAGTTAAGCGTGGCGATCGCATTGGGCTTTCCGGTAACACCGGTCGTTCCACTGGCCCGCACTTACACTATGAACTGTGGACTAACCAGCAGGCGGTGAACCCGGTGACGGCCAAACTGCCGCGCTCTGAAGGTTTAAGTGGCAAGGATCGCAGCGATTATCTGGCACAAGTGAAAGAAGTGGTGCCACAGTTGCAACTGGATTAACACTTTCAGCCACGTTTGATCATACATCGGCCTGATTTCGGGCCGATGTTTTTTATATTGGCGCCTGTTCGGTGTAAATTACCCAATTGCCTTCTGCAATAATGGTTATGCCTAACGCGTTAAGTGAAGAGTTAGTACATGCAAAACGAAAAAAAATCGAACGTAGAGTTTATTCCACAATTCCAGAAAGCTTTCTTCCACCCGCGTTATTGGGGAGTATGGTTGGGAACCGGATTGATGGCGGGGGTTTCTCTGATCCCGGCGCGCATGCGCGATCCGGTGTTGGGCGCTATCGGTAAACTGGCGGGGAAAGTGGCCAAAGGGGCTCGCCGCCGCGCGCGCATCAACCTGCTTTATTGCCTGCCTGAGGTGCCGGAAAACCAGCGCGAACACATTATTGATGAAATGTTTGCCACCGCCCCGCAGTCAATGATCCTGATGGCTGAACTGGCCTGCACCAATCCGGAAAAAGTGCTTAAGCGCGTGCGTTGGCACGGTGAAGAAGTGCTGGATAAAATTCGTCAGGAAGGCCGTAACGTGATCTTCCTGGTGCCGCACGGTTGGGCGGTGGATGTGCCTGCCATGCTGATGGCTGCGCGTGGTCAGCCGATGGCCGCCATGTTCCATAATCAGAGCAATCCGTTGGTGGATTATCTGTGGAATACCGTGCGCCGCAAATTTGGTGGTCGCATGCATGCGCGTAATGACGGTATCAAGCCCTTTATCAGCTCGGTGCGTCAAGGGTATTGGGGCTACTATCTGCCGGATCAGGACCACGGTGCTGAGCACAGTGAATTTGTCGACTTCTTCGCCACCTATAAAGCCACGCTGCCAGCAGTGGGTCGTTTGATGAAGGTGTGTCGTGCGGCGATTGTGCCGCTGTTCCCGGTGTATGACGGTAAAACCAGCATGCTGGATATCTATATTCGGGAACCGATGGACGACTTGGCAGAAGCGGACGATAACCGTATTGCCCGCCGCATGAATGAAGAGGTTGAGAACCTGGTTGGCCCGAATCCGGAGCAATACACCTGGATCCTGAAATTGCTGAAAACGCGCAAAGAAGGGGAGATTGAACCTTACTCGCGCGACGATTTGTATCGTTAAGTGTCAGCCTGGTTTTATTTGCCGAAAGCCGAATGGGAGTTACCGTTCGGCTTTTTTGTTACGGCAATTACAAATGAACCATACAGCCTTGCTGAATCAGAGGATCGATCACCTGAGGGTAGTGGCTAAAGTCATTCCAGCGTAAATCCAGCCGACGCAGATTTTTCATTTGCGCCATGCTTGATGGCAACTCGCTCAAGTGGTTAGCGCGCAGATCCAATGATACCAGCGAATCCAAAGCACCGAAGTCATCAGGCAGCTGTGCCAGCTTGTTGAAGCGCAGATTCAGCGTGGTCAGGCTAGGCAACTGGCAAAAGGCATCCGGCAAGCACGAAACGGCATTGTTTTCCAGATCGAGCACCATAAGTTTGCTGAGTTGAGCGATTTCGGCGGGCAGTGTTTCGATACGGTTCTTCATCAGATGTAATTCACGCAGTTGGCGCAACATGCCGATCTCGGCCGGAATGGTAGAAATTTGATTGTTGTAAAGGCGAAGTTCCTGCAAGGCGTTCAGTGAGAATACGGCGGCCGGTATCATCGCCAGTTGATTATCGGTCAGATTCAGATAGCGCAGTGCTTGCAACTGCCGCACTGAATCAGGCAAATCGCTGAACCTATTATCGCTCAGATACAGATAGTTTAATTCACATAGCGCCCCTATCTCAGCAGGAACTAACCGCGCCTGATTATGGCCGAAATCAAACATTTTCAATTGAGTTAATAGCCCGATCTCCGCTGGCAGTTGGGTGATTTTATTACAGGAAATATTCAGCACCTGCAGATGGCGATGGTGGAAGATCTGCTCTGGAAAAGTGGTCAGGCAATTATTATACAGGCTGATTTTTTGCAGAGCGGTTCCTGAGAGGCTCTCATCATTGAGCTTTTCCAACCGCTGACCATCCAGATCCAGCACTTCAGGGTTTTCTGGCAGTGGTTGCGGATGATGTTGATGCAGCATGAAAGAACTCCGAAGGTTGTAGGATAGTTGGCGAGCAAGAAAACAAAAGGCCAGTCAGAGCTAACTGACTGGCCTTGAAGCATTTGGCGTAATTATTCTACGCGCAGGATGCGGGTGGTATTGGTGGTGCCAACGGTACTCATGACGTCACCTTGGGTAACGAGCACCAGATCGCCGGACACCAGGAAGCCTTTGTCACGTAAGCGAGTGATCGCGTCGTTAGCGGCGGCTACGCCATCACTGTGGCTGCCGAAATACACTGGCGTAACGCCACGGTACAGAGCGGTCAGGTTCAGCGTGTGTTCATGGCGTGACATGGCGAAGATCGGCAGGCCGGAGCTGATACGTGACATCATCAGCGCGGTGCGGCCAGATTCGGTCATGGCGATGATGGCGGTAACCCCTTTCAGGTGGTTAGCCGCATACATGGTCGACATGGCAATGGCTTCTTCGACGTTGTCGAACTGCACATCCAGACGGTGCTTGGAAACGTTGATGCTTGGGATTTTTTCAGCACCCAGGCAGACACGCGCCATCGCGGCGACGGTTTCGGCAGGATACTGGCCAGCCGCGGTTTCGGCAGACAGCATCACCGCATCGGTACCATCCAGCACGGCGTTTGCCACGTCCATGACTTCGGCACGGGTTGGCATCGGGTTGGTGATCATCGACTCCATCATCTGGGTCGCGGTGATCACGGCGCGATTCAGCGTACGGGCACGGCGGATCAGTTTCTTCTGGATACCGACCAGTTCCGGATCGCCGATTTCCACCCCTAAATCACCACGTGCAACCATCACCACGTCGGAAGCCAAAATGATATCGTCCATGGCTTCGTCACTGGCCACCGCTTCGGCACGTTCGACTTTCGAAACGATTTTGGCGTTACAGCCTGCATCGCGCGCCAGGCGGCGAGCGTAGTTCAGGTCTTCGCCGGTGCGAGGGAAGGATACAGCCAGATAGTCGACGCCAATTTTGGCGGCGGTAATAATATCGGCCTTGTCTTTCTCGGTCAGGGCTTCAGCAGATAGGCCACCGCCCAGTTTGTTGATGCCTTTATTGTTCGACAGTGGGCCACCGACGGTGACTTCGGTGAACACTTTCATGCCCTGAACTTCGAGGATCTTCAGCTGTACGCGGCCATCATCCAGCAGCAGGATATCGCCCGGCACCACATCGGCAGGCAGGCCTTTATAGTCGATACCGACTTTTTCTTTATCACCTTCGCCTAGCGACAGGTTGGCATCAAGCAGGAATTTGTCCCCGACGTTAAGGAAGATTTTGCCTTCCTTAAAGGTGGAAACACGAATTTTTGGCCCTTGAAGATCGCCTAAAATAGCGACATGACGCCCCAATTTAGCAGCAATCTCGCGCACTTTATTCGCACGAGCCTGGTGGTCTTCTGCGCTGCCATGGGAAAAGTTAAGCCGAACTACGTTCGCACCGGCGGCAATGATCTTTTCCAGATTATTGTCGCGGTCGGTAGCCGGACCCAGTGTGGTAACGATTTTGGTTCTTCTGAGCCGTCTGGACATGTATTACTCCGTTGACTGGTAAAGCAAATATTGGCGTTGCTAAACGTTAGGATAACGAAACTGGATGAGAACAGCTACTTTAGCGGGCAGATGTTTCACACAGGCTATCCTTATGAGTGTAAAAACACGGTACAACTTTAAATTCCGCCGTTTAAATCATTGCTCTGAACAGCGGTTTTCAAATCCGTTATGAATCAAAATTGTTGGGAATGACGACGTCCTTATCAAAGCGCGATTCTTTTAATGCTTCCTTGACCCGCTTCAAGTTATCTCTGAATTTAGCCCCGCGGCGCAAGGTAAATCCGGTTGCCAGCACGTCGATGAGCGTTAACTGAGCAATCCGCGACACCATTGGCATATAAACATCGGTATCTTCCGGCACATCGAGCAGCAGGGGGAGGGTGGCTTCTTTGGCCAGTGGGGTATCGCGTGAAGTGATAGCGATGACCGTGGCGTCGTTTTCACGCGCCAGATGCGCCATTTCCACCAGATTTTTGGTGCGTCCGGTATGGGAGATCAGCACCACCACGTCGCCTTCCGTCGAGTTCATGCAGCTCATGCGCTGCATCACGATGTCGTCGAAATACACCACCGGGATATTGAAGCGGAAAAACTTGTTCATTGCGTCATGCGCGACGGCGGCCGATGCGCCCAAACCGAAGAAAGAGATTTTTTTTGCCTGGGTCAGCAGATCAACCGCACGATTAATCGCGGCAATGTCGAGATTTGCCTTTACTGTATCCAGGCTGGCCATTACGGATTCAAAGATTTTATTGGTGTAGGCATCGACGCTGTCATTTTCTTCCACGTTACGGTTTACGTAGGGCGTGCCATTGGCCAAGCTTTGTGCCAGATGCAGTTTAAAATCCGGGAACCCTTTGGTATCAAGACGGCGACAAAAACGGTTAACGGTAGGTTCGCTGACATCGGCCATTTTGGCCAGCCGGGCGATGCTTGAGTGAATGGCGGTTTGTGGGGAGGCTAGGATCACCTCGGCGACTTTCCTTTCAGATTTGCTCAGGATTTCCAGATGGCTCTGGATTTTTTCCAGCGTATTCATATAACGAGAGTCACTCATAGGGTTTGTCGATTTCATTCAAAGGAGAAATCAATGTCAGTTTGGTGAAAATATACTACGTGCCGGTAAGCGTTGGCAGTGTCGACCAGGGATAAGCTGGTTTTTTTCATCAGAACATGACCTGTGTCTAACTTTCATAATGGTAAAAGATCGTCAAAAAAGACAGAAAATTACAGTTTCTCCTGTTGCCAGCGGCCTTCGCGCTATGCCAGGGTTAACACCGCAGTTTATGGGGCTTTTTTTCTGCTTTTGATCTGGGTTTACTGGCCGTAGTCAAAGAGAGTACATTAGTAATGTAAGAAAATTACAAATATCCTGCAACGAGGAGATGAACATGGCGGTAACCTCTACAGCCCAGGCATGCGACCTGGTTATTTTCGGCGCGAAAGGCGATTTGGCGCGTCGTAAACTGCTGCCTTCCCTGTATCAATTAGAGAAAGCCGGTCACATCCACCCGGATACCCGTATTATCGGTGTCGGCCGTGCCGAGTGGGATAAAGAAGCTTATACCAAGGTGGTCAAGGAAGCGCTTGGCACCTTTATGAAAGAAGAATTGAACGATGAGCTGTGGGCCACGCTGAGCGCTCGCCTGGATTTTTGCAATCTGGACGTCAATGACAGCAAACATTTCGCCAACTTGGGCAAAATGCTGGACCAGAAACATCGCACCACCATTAACTATTTTGCCATGCCGCCAAGCACCTTTGGTGCCATCTGCAAAGGGCTGGGCGAAGCCAAGCTGAACAAAGAGCCTGCGCGCGTGGTGATGGAAAAACCGCTGGGTACCGATCTGGCCTCTTCCAGGGTGATCAACGATCAGGTAGCGGAATATTTTAACGAATGTCAGGTCTACCGTATCGACCATTATCTGGGTAAAGAAACGGTACTGAACCTGTTGGCGCTGCGTTTTGCCAACTCCCTGTTTGCGTCAAACTGGGATAACCGTACCATCGATCACGTGCAGATCACGGTGGCAGAAGAGGTGGGGATTGAAGGGCGCTGGGGCTATTTCGATCAGGCCGGGCAGATGCGCGACATGATCCAGAACCACCTGCTACAGATCCTGACCATGATCGCCATGTCACCGCCGGCAGATTTGACTACTGACCGCATTCGTGACGAGAAAGTGAAAGTGCTGCGCTCGCTGCGCCGTATCAATCAGACCAATGTGCGTGAAACTACCGTGCGCGGTCAGTACACGGCCGGTTTTGTGCAGGGCAAAAAAGTGCCGGGCTATCTGGAAGAGGAAGGCGCCAACAAGAGCAGCAACACCGAAACCTTCGTTTCTATCCGTGTGGATATCGACAACTGGCAATGGGCCGGTGTGCCGTTCTATCTGCGTACCGGTAAGCGTTTGCCAACCAAATGCTCGGAAGTGGTGGTGTATTTCAAGAACCCGCCGCTGAACCTGTTCCGTGATTCGTACCAGCAGTTGCCGCAGAACAAACTGACCATCCGCCTGCAACCGGATGAAGGGATCGAAATTCAGGTGCTGAATAAAGTACCGGGTCTGGATCACAAACACCGCCTGCAAACCACCAAGCTGGATCTGAGCTTCTCAGAAACCTTCAACCAGGAACACGTGGCGGATGCCTACGAGCGCCTGCTGCTGGAAACCATGCGCGGTATCCAGGCGCTGTTCGTGCGCCGCGATGAGGTGGAAGAGGCCTGGAAATGGGTGGATTCCATCATGGATGCGTGGAAAGCGGACAACGAAGCTCCTAAACCTTATCAGTCCGGTACCTGGGGCCCGGTGGCCTCCGTGGCGATGATCACCCGCGACGGCCGTTCCTGGAACGAGTTCGAGTAAAGTCTTTGCCGGCAGCGGGTCTGCCGGTTTTTTTACCCGCTTCAGGCGGGCTAGCGGTACGGTCGGAATCCGCAGTGATGCGGAGCCCTGTGGCAGGGGCGTGCCATACACAAACCGAAAGTAGTGGAGATAACGACGATGAAAAACTGGAAAACCAGCGCAGAACAGATCCTGACGGCAGGCCCAGTCGTTCCGGTTATTGTGATCAACAAACTGGAACATGCGGTGCCGCTGGCTAAAGCGCTGGTTGCGGGTGGCGTGCGCGTACTGGAAGTGACGCTGCGTACCGCCTGCGCAATGGAGGCAATCCGTGCGATCGCCAAAGAAGTCCCGGACGCCATTATCGGTGCGGGAACGGTGATTAACACACAGCAGTTGCACGAAGTAACCGAAGCCGGTGCGCAGTTTGCTATCAGCCCAGGCTTGACCGAGAGCCTGCTGAAGGCCGCGACCGCAGGCACTATTCCGTTGATCCCAGGCATCAGCACGGTTTCTGAACTGATGCTGGGTATGGATCACGGCCTGCGCGAGTTCAAGTTCTTCCCGGCAGAAGCCAATGGCGGCGTTAAAGCGTTGCAGGCGATCGGCGGCCCATTCCCGCAGATCCGTTTCTGCCCGACCGGTGGGATCACCCCAAACAACTACCGTGACTACCTGGCACTGAAGAGCGTGCTGTGCATCGGTGGTTCCTGGTTGGTGCCAGCCGATGCGCTGGAAAAAGGTGACTACGCTCGCATTACCGAATTGGCGCGTGAAGCCGTCAAAGGTGCTAGCGCCTAAGCGCGTTTTTCAGGCTGCTAACCTCTGCAAAGCTCGGTGTCATACCGGGCTTTTTTAATTTTTAAAAACATTAACATTCTTATTTTTAAACCGTTTTTCACTGCATTTTGTGAAAACGGCGGTTTGCTTTATCATTTTTGCTGTGGTAAAACTAAGGTAGTTGAAAATATTACATTCATGAGGATATTGGGCAAATCGCACGGTGTGCGGCTGAAGATAGAGAATAATTATGATGAAACTTAATGGAATCACCCTCAGAACTTCTCCTTGCCAGCTTTTCCTTTCTGCCATCCTTGCCAGTGAGCATCACTGGTGCAGCGAGCTATAGCGTCTTTCTCCCTTAACCGGTGCTGATGACAGGTTTTACTCCTGCTCATTTGGCGTAACCGGGCCAATGTTCTTACAGCATTCGGGTAGGTTTATCCCCAGGGATCTCTGCATCTCAAGCGCCGCTGTGCGCCTGTTTGACGAGATAAATCGGGATAAATACGCCTTAGCGTGCGTTATTCGCCGTTTGGGAGAAAAATGATGATTTATTGGATATTTTTAGGCTTTGCCATCGTTGCTGAAATTATCGGTACCCTGTCCATGAAGTACGCCAGCGTCAGCGGAGGTATGACCGGGCATATCGTGATGTATGTGATGATTACCGGTTCCTATGTGATGCTGTCGTTAGCGGTAAAACGCGTGGCGCTGGGCGTGGCTTATGCGTTGTGGGAAGGGATCGGCATTCTGTTTATTACCCTGTTCAGCGTGATGCTGTTTGATGAACCGATTTCTGCGCTGAAAGTGCTGGGGTTAGTGACATTGATAGCCGGGATCCTGCTGGTGAAATCTGGCACCCGCAAAGCACGAAAACAGGTCAGCCCTCGAGGTGACAACCATGCAACAGCTTGAATGGTATCACATAGGGTTCCTGGCATTGGCCATCGTGCTTGAGATTATCGCTAACATCTTTCTGAAAATGTCAGACGGTTTCAGTAAAGTCTGGCTGGGGCTGTTATCACTGCTGACAGTACTAGGGGCGTTCAGTGCGCTGGCGCAGGCGGTTAAGGGGATCGATCTGTCGGTGGCCTATGCGCTGTGGGGTGGTTTCGGTATCGCCGCCACGATCGCCGCAGGCTGGATCCTGTTCGGGCAGCGGTTAAATACTAAGGGCTGGATTGGCCTAGCGTTGCTGCTGGTAGGTATGGTGATTATCAAACTGGCCTGAAGTCAAAAACAGAAAACCGCAGGTTTGTCGCCTGCGGTTTTCTTTTACAGTGCTGCGATAATCTTGATTTCGACTTTGAATTTCGGATTCATCAGCTTGGCCTGCACGGTGCAGCGCACCGGTGCGCTGCCAGCAACCACCCAGGCATCCCAGGCGGCATTCATGGCGGCAAAGTCATCGCCGTCAGCCAGGAAGATGGTCGCATCTAATACCCGGCTTTTGTCCGACCCCACGCGAGTCAGCAAAATATCAATAGCGGCCAGCGCGTTGGCGGTTTGCGCCATGGCATCCTCATCAAGGTTTTCCGGTACGCTGGTGTAATAAATGGTGTCATTGTGGATCACGGCTTCAGACCAGCGCTGCGCTGGATCAATACGTTCGATATTCATTCAATTATCTCCCTATCATCAACCGCATAAGGGTAACATAGCCATCGCAGGATGTGTGCTGCAATAAAGTCGATGGTAGCGACGTAGCTGGCTTGGCATAATCACCGCTGAATAATACCAACTGAGAGATAGCGTGGCAGACGATTTCGCACCAGAAGGCGCATTGGCGCAGGCAATTAAAGGTTTCAAACCCCGTGAACCGCAGCGTTTGATGGCCGAAGCGGTGACAGAAGCGATCAATTTCAAACAAGAACTGGTGGTGGAAGCGGGCACCGGTACCGGCAAAACCTATGCCTATCTGGCTCCGGCGCTGCGCTCCAAACGCAAGGTGATTATTTCCACCGGCTCCAAGGCCTTGCAGGATCAGCTCTATGCGCGCGATCTTCCTACCGTTGCCAAGGCATTAAAATATAAAGGCAAGTTGGCGCTGCTGAAAGGGCGCTCCAACTACCTGTGCCTGGAACGGCTCGAACAGCAGTCGATGGCCGGTGGTGAGTTGGCGGGGCAAACGCTGGTGGATCTGGTGCGTTTGCGCAGTTGGTCGTCACAAACGGAAGAAGGAGACATCAGCTCCTGTAGCGACGTGGCGGAAGACAGTTTCGTCTGGCCCTTGGTGACCAGCACCAACGACAACTGCCTGGGCAGCGATTGCCCGCTGTATAAAGAGTGCTTCGTGGTCAAGGCGCGCCGCCGTGCGATGGATGCCGATGTCGTGGTGGTGAACCACCATCTGTTTTTGGCAGATATGGTGGTCAAAGAGGGCGGTTTTGCCGAACTGATCCCGGAAGCGGACGTGATGATTTTCGACGAAGCGCATCAGATCCCGGATATCGCCAGCCAGTATTTCGGCAAGCAACTCACCAGCCGCCAACTGCTGGACTTGGCGAAAGATATCACCATCGCTTACCGTACCGAAGTGCGTGACACGGCGCAGTTGCAAAAAAGTGCCGATCGTCTCAGCCAAAGCACCCAGGATTTTCGTCTGGCGCTGGGGGAACCGGGTTTTCGCGGCAATCTGCGCGAAGTGCTGGCACAACCGAACGTTCAGCGTGCGCTGGTATTGCTCGATGACGCATTGGAACTCTGTTACGACGTGGTCAAACTTTCCCTAGGTCGTTCGGCGTTGCTGGATGCCGCGTTTGAGCGGGCGACGCAGTATCGTGCCCGTCTCAAGCGGCTGAAAGAGGTCAACGAACCAGGATTCAGCTACTGGTATGAATGTAATTCGCGCCATTTTGTGTTGGCGCTGACCCCGCTGACGGTGGCCGAACGTTTTCGTGAAATGCTCGACGATAAGCCGGGCAGTTGGATCTTTACCTCGGCAACGCTGTCGGTTAACGAGCAGATGGGCCATTTCACCGAGCGTCTGGGGTTGAATAAAGCCAAGACGCTGCTGCTAGCCAGCCCGTTTGACTATGCTAATCAGGCGTTGCTGTGCGTGCCGCGTTTCCTGCCTTCGCCCAATCAGCCCGGCGGTGCGCGCCAATTGGCGCGTATGCTGCGGCCTTTGATTGAAGCCAATCAGGGGCGCTGTTTCTTCCTTTGTACCTCACACCAGATGATGCGCGAACTGGCAGAGGAATTCCGTGCCACGCTGACGCTGCCGGTGCTGCTGCAAGGGGAAACCAGTAAGGGCCAGCTGTTGGCGCAGTTTGTTGAAGCGGGCAATGCGCTATTGGTGGCCACCAGCAGCTTCTGGGAAGGGGTGGACGTACGGGGTGATGCGCTTTCCTGTGTGATCATCGATAAACTGCCGTTTACCTCGCCTGACGATCCGCTGCTGAAAGCGCGCATTGAGGATTGCCGCCTGCGCGGTGGCGATCCGTTCAACGATGTGCAGCTACCGGATGCCGTGATTACCCTGAAACAGGGCGTTGGCCGCTTGATTCGCGATACCGACGATCGTGGCGTGCTGGTGATTTGTGACAACCGTTTGGTGATGCGACCCTATGGTGAGGTGTTCCTTAACAGCCTGCCGCCAACACCGCGTACCCGCGATCTGGCACTGGCAATCGCCTTTCTCAAGGCTGAACGCTAGCGGATAGGCGCGACTTCAGGGCTGTGCTACAATGCGCGCCCTGTATGAAACCACTGACTTTTCCCGCCTGAGGTTTGGCATGTCCACGCGAATTTTAGCGATCGATACGGCGACGGAAGCATGTTCTGTCGCTATCTGGAATCAAGGCGAAATCCACGCCCTGTTCGAACTGTGTCCACGTGAACACACTCAGCGTATTTTACCCTTGGTGCAGCAAGTGCTGGCCGAAGCCGGATTGACCCTGTCTCAGCTTGATGCGCTGGCCTTTGGCCGTGGGCCGGGCAGCTTTACCGGTGTGCGTATCGGCATTGGTATCGCCCAAGGGTTGGCGCTGGGTGCCGATCTCCCCATGCTCGGGATCTCTACCTTGCAAACTATGGCGCAAGGCGCTTGGCGTATGACCGGTGCACAGCGCGTGCTGGCGGCGATCGACGCACGCATGGGCGAAGTTTACTGGGGCCAGTTCGAGCGTCAGCATGATGGCCGCTGGTTGGAGAGCGAAGGTGAAGCGGTGCTGTCGCCGCCGCAGGCGCTGGAGCGTGCACAACGCTTGCAGGGCAACTGGGCCCATGCTGGCACCGGTTGGCAAACCTATCCGGACCTGGTTACAGGCAGCTCTCTCAAGCTGACTGATGGGCAAATGCTGTTGCCACAGGCCGAAGATATGTTGCCATTGGCGTTGCAAGCCTGGCAGCAGGGGCTGGCGGTGAGCGTCGAAAACGCTGAACCCACCTATCTACGCAATGAAGTCACCTGGAAGAAACTGCCGGGGCGCGAATAATTGCACTATTATTATAGTGTTGTCATTGATGTCGGAAATACGCCCGCCTGCAACTTGCGCTAAGGAATGCGGTCAAAGTTACAGCCAATTCAGGAGATTGCGACGATGCTGACCCGCACTTTGAGTAAAAAACGATTAACTCTGGCGATTGCCAGTAGTGTGTTGGCGCTCTCCGGTTGTGTCACTATTCCAGAGGCTATTCAGGGAACGAGTGCTACGCCGGTGGATCAACTGTCGTCGGTGCAAAATGCGCCACACCTGTTTACCGGTGCTGAAGCGCGTTTTGGCGGTACGGTAGTCGCCATGACCAACGAACGCGGCCGTACGGTGCTAGAAATCGCTGCGGTGCCGCTGGATGCTGGTGCGCGTCCTATTCTGGGTGAACCTTCGCAAGGGCGGTTGCTGGCTTCGGTTAACGGCTTCCTTGACCCGGTCGATTTCAATCAGCAGTTGATCACGGTGGTGGGGCCGATTACCGGTGTCCGTGAAGGCAAAATCGGCATGACGCCATATCGCTTTGTCACCATGAATGCCACCGGTTTCAAGCGCTGGCGCATTGCTCAGCAGATTGTGATGCCACCGCAACCGATGGGGCCATGGGGCCCCTGGGGGCCGCGTCATGACCCTTGGGGACCCGGTTGGGGAGGAGGGCCTGGCTGGTATAATCCTGGCCCAGCCCGGGTACAGAACTTGGTTGTTCCCTGAGTTTAGTCATTCTGATAGGCGGCTTGATAGCCGCCTTGTTCTTTTCTGTGCAAGTGTGCATTAGCAATTAGTGACCTACATCGCAACCTGAGTATTGTTTAAAACTCAAACTGGTACGCTGAGTTAAAATATTGTTAATGCTTGGCCGTAAGTTGGGGGGCTGCGATGAAAATTAGCAAAAATTTCGGGAGTAATAGCTTGGATAAGGTCTGGTTAAAACGTTACCCGGCAGATGTTCCGGCAGAGATTGACGCCGATCACTACACATCTTTGATCGAAGTATTTGAAAATGCGGCCTTACGTTATGCGGATCAGCCCGCTTTTATCAACATGGGGGAGGTGATGACCTTCCGCAAGTTGGAGGAGCGCAGCCGGGCATTTGCTGCTTATCTGCAAAATGAACTGGGGCTGAAGAAGGGCGACCGTGTCGCGCTGATGATGCCAAACCTGCTGCAATATCCGATCGCCCTGTTTGGTATTTTGCGTGCTGGCATGGTGGTGGTGAACGTCAACCCGCTGTATACCCCGCGTGAACTGGAGCATCAGTTGAACGACAGCGGTGCCAGCGCCATCGTGATTGTTTCCAACTTTGCTCATACGCTGGAAAAAGTGGTGTTCAAAACCCAGGTGAAGCACGTGATTTTGACGCGCATGGGCGATCAGCTCTCTGCGGCCAAAGGCACGCTGGTGAACTTTGTGGTGAAATACATCAAGCGTTTGGTGCCTAAATACCATCTGCCGGACGCCATCTCTTTCCGCAGTGCATTGCAGCGTGGTCGTCGTTTGCAATACGTCAAACCGGATGTCGTCAATACCGATCTGGCTTTTCTGCAATATACCGGAGGCACGACCGGTGTGGCCAAAGGCGCAATGCTGACTCACCGTAATATGCAGGCTAATCTGGCTCAGGCTAAAGCGGCCTATGTTCCTTTGCTACGTGACGGGCAGGAACTGGTGGTGACGGCGCTGCCGCTATATCACATCTTTGCCTTGACGGTGAACTGCTTGCTGTTTGTGGAGCTGGGAGGGCGCAGCCTGCTGATCACCAACCCGCGTGATATTCCGGGAATGGTGAAGGAGTTGGCGAAATATCCATTCACCGCCATGACCGGTGTGAACACATTATTCAATGCGTTGCTGAATAATGAAGACTTCCAGAAACTCGATTTTTCCACGCTGCGGCTGTCGGTGGGCGGTGGTATGTCGGTACAGAAAGCGGTAGCGGAACGGTGGGAAAAACTGACTGGCAAGCATTTACTTGAGGGCTACGGCCTGACCGAATGCTCTCCGCTGGTGTCAGGCAATCCGCACGATCTGAAGCATTATAGTGGTAGTATTGGTCTGCCGGTGCCTTCCACGGATATTCGTTTAGTGGATGATGATGGCAAAGATGTTCCTGCTGGTAAACCCGGTGAACTGTGGGTCAAAGGCCCGCAAGTTATGTTAGGCTATTGGCAGCGGCCGGATGCAACAGATGAAGTGTTGAAAGATGGCTGGCTCGCGACCGGAGATGTCGTTACAGTAGATGATGAAGGTTTTATTCGCATCGTCGATCGCAAGAAAGATATGATCCTGGTTTCCGGATTTAACGTTTATCCGAACGAAATCGAAGATGTGGTCAGCCAGCATCCGAAAGTCCTGGAGTGTGCGGCGATCGGTGTGCCGAGCGGGGCCTCAGGTGAAGCCGTGAAGATTTGCGTAGTGAAGAAAGACGCCTCACTCACCAGTGAGGAGTTGCTAACCCACTGCCGTCGGCATCTCACCGGGTATAAAGTGCCAAAAATTGTTGAGTTCCGTGACGAATTGCCGAAGTCGAACGTTGGCAAAATTTTGCGTCGGGAACTGCGTGACGAGCAAAAAAAGCCGAAAGCAGCTGATGCTGCCTAGGTGATGTCGTTGCAACTCCTTATTAACAACGCCGGTTTATGCCGGCGTTGTTGTGTTTGAATCATGAAATACCCATTTCCTTCGTGCAGGATAGTGGGTAAACGATAAAGAGAATGACGTTTTGAATTATCAGTTGATCACTACCGACGCTGGCCTACAGCAGGTCTGCGAGCAGGCAAGAAACCATGCCCAGATTGCGCTGGACACCGAGTTCGTAAGAACGCGTACCTATTATCCGCAGTTAGGCCTGATCCAGTTATACGATGGTGAACAACTCTCCCTGATTGATCCACTGCCCATCAAGCAATGGCAGCCGTTTATCGATCTGCTGGCTGATACCGGCGTAGTGAAGTTCCTGCATGCTGGTAGTGAAGACCTGGAAGTCTTCCTGAATGCCTTCAAGACGCTGCCGACACCGATGATTGATACCCAGATCCTGGCGGCGTTTAGCGGCCATGCGCTGTCTTGCGGTTTTGCCAAGCTGGTAACGGAGTATATGCAGGTCGATCTGGATAAAAGTGAATCCCGTACCGACTGGCTGGCGCGGCCATTGACGGAGCGTCAGTGTATTTATGCTGCTGCCGATGTGTTCTACCTGCTGCCGATGGCCAAGCAACTGGTACAGGAAACCGAAGAGGCGGGTTGCACCGCCGCTGCACACAGTGAATGTTTATTGCTATGCCAGCGCCGTAGTGAAACGTTAGCGCCAGAATTGGCATACCGCGAGATCACTAACGCCTGGCAATTGCGGCCGCGTCAGTTAGGCTGCTTGCAGAAACTGGCTGAATGGCGCTTGCGCCAGGCCCGTGAACGCGATCTGGCGGTGAACTTTGTGGTACGCGAAGAGAATCTGTGGGCCGTTGCCCGCTATATGCCAGCGTCGCTGGGGGAACTTGATGCACTTGGGTTGAGCGGGCCGGAGATTCGTTACCATGGTAAAACGCTGATTGCCTTAGTGGCAGAAGCTAACGCGCTTGATGAGTCAGCATTGCCGGAACCGATAACTAATCTGATCGATCAGCCGGGTTACAAGAAAGTCTTCAAGGAAATCAAAGCGGTTATAACCGAAGTGAGTGAAAAGAGCGGGTTAAGCAGCGAACTGCTGGCCTCACGTCGGCAGATTAACCAATTGCTAAATTGGCATTGGAAACTGAAGGGGAACGAGAGTCAGCCCGAATTAATCAGTGGTTGGCGTGGTGATTTATTGGCTGCACCCTTGCAGGATATCTTGAAGAATTATTAACCGTTAGCCAGAAAAATGGGGCAGGGTAAGCCAGGCTGTTCCATTTTTTTGCAGAAATAACATGGTCGAAAAGTTTAACAACCACTAAAAATAATCCCTTCAGATTAATTGTGAATTATCTCGACACAAGAACGATCGTTATTCGTGTTTCTTACCTTATTGCATGGATATATATACAGTTACCCCCTGCATAAAATAGACAGGGGGTAATTAATGCGCTGCAATCATTTAGGTGTTTCTTCCGATTCCGGTAGCGTCACGTTCAGTTCAAGTACCGAAATATCGTCCCCTTTATGCTCGAACTGCACATGCAGCATTTCAGGATCGATTTGAATGTATTTACAAATTACCGCTAGAATGTCGCGTTTTAAATCAGGCAGATAGTGGGGCTCGCTGTCCCCACGACGACGTTCTGCGACGATAATTTGCAGCCGTTCCTTGGCTACACTGGCTGTTGATTTTTTGCGGGACAGAAAGAAGTCTAACAAAGCCATGGTTTATCCCCCAAAAAGGCGTTTCAGGAAGCCCTTTTTCTCTTCTTCGATGAAGCGGAATGGGCGTTCTTCTCCTAACAGACGGTGAACGGTATCGTCATAGGCCTTACCGGCGTCTGACTCATTATCAAGGATAACAGGTTCACCCTGATTGGAGGCACGTAATACGGACTGATCTTCCGGAATGACGCCAACCAGCGGAATACGCAGGATTTCCAGTACGTCTTCCATACTCAGCATGTCGCCACGGCTGACGCGGCCCGGGTTGTAGCGGGTCAGCAGCAGATGTTCCTTGATAGGCGGTTCACCTTTCTCGGCACGGCGTGATTTGGAGGCCAGAATACCAAGGATACGGTCGGAGTCACGTACTGAGGACACTTCCGGGTTGGTGGTGATGATGGCTTCATCGGCGAAATACAGCGCCATCAGCGCGCCGGTTTCGATGCCAGCCGGAGAGTCACAGACCACAAATTCAAATCCCATCTCGTCGAGATCGTTGAGGATTTTCTCAACGCCTTCGAAGGTCAGCGCATCTTTATCACGCGTTTGCGAAGCGGGCAGGATGTAGAGGTTTTCAGTGCGTTTGTCTTTGATTAACGCCTGGTTCAGCGTGGCATCACCCTGAATAACGTTAACAAAATCATAAACTACCCGGCGTTCGCAGCCCATGATCAGGTCAAGATTGCGCAGACCGATATCGAAGTCGATCACCACGGTTTTCTTGCCTTTTTGGGCTAAGCCGGTAGCAATGGCCGCGCTTGATGTGGTCTTGCCAACGCCCCCTTTACCCGATGTAACAACAATAATGCGTGCCATGAAATGGATTCCTTGTCAAAAGGGCTTAATTTAAAGGTTGTATGGTTAAAGCGTTATCCAACAGGCTGAGCCGCGCTGCCTGCCCGAAGAAGTCGGACGGGATCTGATCGCTCAACCAATACTGCCCTGCGATAGAGACTAGCTCAGCACCCAGGTGCGTACAAAAAATCTGGCACTGAGCATCGCCGGAGGCACCAGCCAGTGCACGGCCACGCATCGTGCCGTAAACATGAATGTTGCCGTCGGCAATCAGTTCTGCACCGGCGCTGACGCTGCTGGTGACGATCAAATCACTGTTGCGGGCATAAATCTGTTGGCCGGAACGGACAGGAGCACTGATGATACGCGTTTTGGCGGGGGCATTTTCTGGCACCGGCGCGGCGACAGGGGCGGCCATCTTCTGACCTTTACCTTCATTCAGTAACGGCAAACCGGCACGGGCGATCGCCCGTTTTTGCCGTTCGTCTTTGCAACCACTGATACCGACCACACGTAAACCCGCAGCAGCGACAGCCTGTTGAATTTCTTTCCAGTTTGCGTCGCCGTTTAGCGTTGCAATATTGATCACAACAGGGGCATTTTTAAGAAAGGCCGGAGCTTGATCCACCTTCTCTTGCAATGCCTGACGTATTACCTCGGGTTCCGAATTATACAAATGAACAACCGATAGGGTAAAACTGCTGCCTTTTAGCTCAATTGGCGATTGTGACATCTATCCTGACTCAGTCTCAGCAACTTTAAATCCCCGGAATGCCACTCGGGGTGCGATATTCCGAAGTACTATAAGCATGTTATAGTCAGAGTTATATCCAGGCAAGACGCTGCCTCAATTAAATAGAGTTAAAAAAATGCTTTGTGTGATCTATAGAAGCTCTAAACGTGATCAAACTTATCTTTATGTCGAAAAAAAAGACGATTTCTCTCGAGTGCCGGAAGAGCTGATGAAAAGCTTTGGTACGCCTCAGTTCTCGATGATGCTGTCACTTGACGGGCGCAAGAAATTGGCCTCGGCAGATATTGAAACGGTGAAAGAAGCGTTGAAACAGGATGGGTTTTATCTGCAGTTTCCGCCACCGGTGGAAAACTTATTAAACCTGCATCTTTCTGACAGCAAGAAATAACCCTAACGGGTTTTCAGCGTGGAGTTAAACGCCGTTTTTTTGAATATTCTGATTCAGCTTGCGGGTCACCAAAGTTAGGGAAGGTCATGATGAAGTTATCGACAGCGTCGATAGTATTAACCGCGCTGATCCTCGGTGGCTGCGTTCGGCAGATTGTCGCGGCCCCGCTGCCTGCGCAGCAGCAGGCGGCTCCATCAGTGCAAGGCAGCACGCTGGCAAAAACCGGACGCGATCCGGCTGAGTTCCCGTCTTATCTTGAACAGTTGAAACATCAAGCGCTGGCACAAGGTATTAGCCAGACCACGGTCGATAGCGCTTTTGCCAACGCGCATTTTGTTGATCGGGTGGTCACCGCCGATCGCAATCAGTTGGAAAAGAAAATCACGCTGGACGATTATCTGAAACGCGTATTACCGGCCTGGAAAATCCAGCGCGGGCGTGAAATGGCTCAGCAATATCAACCACAGCTGGCACGAGCGGCCACGCGCTATGGCGTGCCGGAGCGCTATCTTGTTGCGCTGTGGGGCATGGAAAGTGGTTTCGGTAAAATACAAGGGAAGGAAGACGTCGTTTCAGCCTTGGCGACCTTGGCGTTTGAAGGGCGGCGCGAGGCGTTTTTCAGTAAGCAGTTGATGGCGGCACTGCGTATTATTGAACAAGGGCATATCAATCCTGATGAACTGAAAGGCTCGTGGGCGGGGGCGATGGGGCAGTGTCAGTTTATGCCGACTTCGTTCCTGACTTACGCCGTGGATGGTGATGGCGATGGTCGCATTGATATCTGGAATAATCTTGATGATATCTTTGCCTCCACGGCCAATTATCTGGCGACAGAGGGCTGGAAGCCGGGCGTTGACTGGGGTCGCGAGGTGAAATTGCCCGCAGGATTCAATATCGATAGCCTAGGGTTACAAGATGCGCAGGCGCATCGCGTGGATCAATGGGCTGCACGCGGCGTTATGTTGCCGGATGGTTCCGCGTTGCCCCGCTCCCGTTTAGCCAGTTGGGTGATTGCGCCGGATGATCTACAAGGGCGAGCATTCCTGGTTTATGATAATTTTCGTACCCTCATGCACTGGAATCGCTCGTACTATTTTGCGATCAGTGTGGGGATGATGGCCGACGGCATCGGGCAGTGATGCCGATGTCATAAAGGGGGGATCAGGAGTGATGCCCCGTTCGAAAATGGGCTTGTAGGCTAAGCCCCTACATGTGGTTGGGAGAGGTGGTATGTATCAACATAGAGACTGGCAAGGTGCGTTGCTCGATTTCCCGGTAAGTAAAGTGGTCTGTGTTGGCAGCAACTATGCCGATCATATCAAGGAAATGGGCAGTGCGACATCGCCTGAACCCGTGGTATTTATCAAACCGGAAACGGCGCTGTGTGATATTCGTCAGCCAGTAGCGATCCCCAAAGGTTTGGGCTCGGTGCACCACGAAGTCGAGTTGGCGGTACTGATCGGTACTCCGTTGAAACAGGCCAATGAAGATCGCGTGGCGCGCGCTATCGCCGGATATGGTGTAGCGCTGGATTTGACCCTGCGTGAGTTGCAGGCCGGATTCAAAAAGGCCGGGCAACCGTGGGAGAAAGCCAAGGGTTTCGATGGCTCTTGCCCAATCTCCGGCTTTATCCCGGTGGCTGAGTTTGGCGATCCACAAAATGCCGAACTGTCGTTGAGCGTCAATGATCAACTGCGTCAGCAGGGTAATACCCGCGATATGATCACCCCAATTTTACCGCTGATCGCATATATGAGCCGTTTCTTCACACTGCGTGCGGGCGACATCATTCTTACCGGCACCCCTCAGGGCGTTGGGCCAATGGTTTCCGGCGACATGCTGAAAGTCTCTCTTAATGGCAAAGCACTCAGCACCCGCGTGATTTAATTTCTTGCTGCCTGCAAGGTTAATTGTGGCGTTGCAGGCAGAATCAGCTCGAAGCAGTAGGCAGGGGGTAGCTGAAACTGCCTGCTTATTTCCTTTTGCGTTGAGTGTCTATATAGTGCCCTCCTTGAAACCTGTACGCAGGTGCTCTGTTCATTTACCTATTTTGGATGTAGATATGTCACAACTCCCTTTTTGGCAACAGAAAACGCTGGATGAAATGTCTGAAGCAGAGTGGGAATCGCTGTGCGACGGTTGTGGCCAATGCTGCATGAATAAGCTGATCGACGAAGATACCGACGAAATATATTTCACTAACGTTGCCTGCGATCAGCTCAATATCAAATCCTGCCAGTGTAGCCACTACGAGCGTCGGTTTGAGCTGGAAGAGGATTGCATCAAGCTGACACGTGAAAACCTCACCACGTTCGACTGGCTGCCGCCAACCTGCGCATATCGCCTGATTGGTGAGGGCAAACCTTTATTTTCCTGGCATCCGCTGATCAGCGGTTCCAAGGCGGCGATGCACGGTGAACGCATTACGGTGCGCCATATCGCCGTACGCGAAAGCGAAGTGGTGGACTGGCAGGAACACATCTTAAATAAGCCAAGCTGGGCCAGGTAATCACTGACAGGTCAGTTTTCCCCAGCATCGGTCATTGTGGCGCAGGTTAAATCAGCGGTTGGTGAAGCAGCGTTTCCAATACTTTCAGTGGCGCATTCTGTGGTGTTTTCATCGCCTTCACCGGCAGCAGGAAGGTCTGTTCCAGCATAAATTGCCCCGCCATGGCAGCGTGCGGTGTCTGATCGGAAAAGCAAATCCAACTGCTGCCTGGTGGGAATTCAATCGCCTGCTGTGGCCCATTCTTCTGGTATTCCATATCGGCTTTCATCGCATCATGCATTTGTAGCATCAAATGATCGTAATGGCTGCGACGGGTTTTAGTAATGCCGACTTTATTCTGTAACCAACTGATAAAGGGCGAATAACGCCCGAGCCGAGGCAGGAAGCGCTGCGCCAACTCTGGGAACGGTTCACCGACACGCCAGAGGCGGTTCTCACCATGGGGATTGATATTGGTGAAAATCCGCAGAATACGTTCACCGTAATTAGGGCGCGAAGGGAAAGCATCGACATGAAGGCGAGTGTCATCTTTACGCCATGAATTGCTGGCTTTCCAGGCAGAAATAGGGTGCAGACGCAGGCTGTTGGTTGGCGTATGTAGCGTATGACGATATTCAGGCAATACCGAAATAACCAACTCCTGGCAGGCCCGATGATGGCGAGCCAGCAATTTCTGCACGGCTTCACGTTTGTCTTCAACTGCCACGCCAGTCAACTTCTGTTGTTCTGGCTGATAGCTGATATTTTTGCGTTTAGGATCGACCAACGCAGGCGTCAGTAAGGTTTTCTCAGCGTCGGTCAGATTAAAGGCCAGATGGGGAAAAAACAGCACCTTTCCTTGCTCAAGAGCGGCGACGGCGTCAATAGAGGAAGGAGAGGTGGCACTCCAATCCCGATAGGGAAGCTGTATAATGGCAGCTTCCTGATTCATTTTAATTTCTGGCATTTTGTTCCCTTACGAAAGTACCGTGCCTTTCTCACGGGTTTTATCTGTCCAAAAGACAGCGTCTGGCTTGGTGACTACATAGCCTAACAGGTTGGAGCACGGCATTATATTTTACCTATGATAGATGTTTATAAACATACCCGTTATACGAGATTAAACAAAGAGTAAATAATGCTATAAATAAATAGCCTAGGGTTAATCTGATGGTGAGTTATGAGTCTTAATTATTAGTTTTTATCTTAACAGGTTGCGTAAAAATATATCTGCAATGAATAAACTGCGGGCTGTTTATATGACTAAACACTAAATAGATACATTTTTGAAACATACTTCGGTGGGCAAATGTATCGCGGAAAAACAGACCTCTACTCAAGCACAACTTAATGTTATGTAAATTACACCCTAAATCCACTGTCTAAGCTTCTTTTTGAGCTCAATGTTAGGTAGTTTGTCGGTTACTCCCGCCCAGTAATGAGAATTTAATGATGAAGATGGCACGTCTGTTTGCCGTGGCTGGGGCACTGATTGTGCTCGTTTACTTCTTCACACACACTTGATGTGAGGGGATTTCTGAAGTTATAGACAATTCATTAAAAATGGCGCCAGAGGGCGCCATTTTTACTAGATGAGTTATTAGCGGCCAAACAGGTCACGCCGGCGCTGACGAACAAATTGGCTGATTAACACCAGTACACCGACTAACAGGTAGGCAGCGAAGATCCCCACTAACCACTGCGGCATTTCCAATGACAGGAACTGCCATTGGCGCACGGAACAGTCACCTGAAGCGTGAAACACTGCTGGCAGCCATTTGTCGAGCGGTAACCAGGATGGGAAGCTGACGAAGAAATCACAGGTGTTGAACGGTGACGGGTGCAGTTGGATCATGGTGTGCTTCCAGGCCAACTGTACGCCCGCCCAGGCACTGTATATCCACAGCAAGATAGCGGCATAACGCAGCGGCGTTTTGGGTGCTATTGCACCTATCAGCGCAGCCCCGAGGATCCCGAACAGCGCGACGCGTTCGTAGATACACATCACACAAGGTTCCAGCAGCATTACGTGCTGAAAATAGAGAGCAACCAACTCCAGTACCAATGCAGTCAGGGCCAGCAGCAGCCAAGCACCGCGCCCCTGTGAGCAACGGTTAAAGAATTGCAACATATATTTGTTCTTCCATGCAGTAAGCAATTGAACCGGCAGTGTAAACCAATTCATCCCCGCTGCCAGCTATCTGGACGCTATTCAGTGAAAAATAGTCACTGGCGGCGGGGCGGTTATGGTGATTAATGTGCAGTGGTTGGAGCCACTGCGTCAAGCGATGGCAGCGTTAACCAGTGCCATTGGGCCAGCAAATCGGTAGCCGGAGCCAGCGTATGCTGCACGCACAACAGGCCGACCAGCGTCAGTACCAGCGTATAAGGCAGTGCCATCCAAACCATGCGGCCGTAAGACAGGCGTACTAACGGTGCTAATGCGGACGTCAGCAGAAACAGGAAAGCGGCCTGACCATTGGGTGTGGCCACCGAAGGCAGATTGGTGCCGGTATTGATGGCCACCGCCAGCATTTCGAATTGTTTGAGTGAAATAGTCCCGCTTTCCAGTGCCGCACGCGCTTCGTTAATATAGACCGTGCCAACAAAAACGTTGTCAGAAACGGATGAAAGCAGGCCGTTAAACAGATAGAACAGCGAAAGCTGCGCGGAAGGTTCTGCCTGCAAGACAAACTCAATCACCGGAGTAAACAGCCGTTGTTCAACGATCACCGCCACGATGGTAAAGAACACTGTCAACAGAGCGGTAAAAGGCAGGGCCTCTTGGAACGCTTTGCCGATAGCGTGCTCATCGGTGATACCGCATAGTGAGGTGGCCAGAATGATCACCGAAAGGCCAATCAACCCAACCTCCGCCAAATGGAAAGCCAGTGCAATCACCAGCCAGACGCCAATCAATGCCTGCATTACCAGTTTCAGCTTTTCCTGGCGGTTACGTTTAGCGGTAGCTTTCCGATCGAACTCCTTCAGCACTTCACGCACGCGTTCGGGCAACTTGGTGCCGTAACCAAATACTGCAAAACGTTCAACCAACAGACAGACCACCAGGCCGCAGACAAACACTGGCAGTGTCACCGGTGCCATCCGCAGGAAAAACTCACCAAAGCCCCACCCAGCGCTTTTGGCGATGATCAGGTTCTGTGGTTCACCTACCATGGTCATGACGCCACCAAGAGCAGTACCGACGCCAGCGTGCATCAGCAGGCTGCGTAAAAAGGCCCGGAACTGTTCCAGCGTCTGTTTATGGTCTGGGTTGTCAATGGCGCTGTCATCGCTGACGTCGAGATTATTGTCGGCACCTTTGGATGCGACATCGTGGTAGATCGAATAGAAACCGGTGCCGACGCTGATAACGACGGCAACTACCGTCAGGGCATCAAGGAAGGCAGAAAGCAAAGCCGCCGCAACGCAAAAGGCCAGTGAGAGCAGCATTTTTGAGCGGATATTAAGCAGCAGTTTGGTAAATACAAACAGCAGCAACTGCTTCATAAAATAGATACCGGCCACCATAAACACCAACAGCAGCAGCACTTCAAGGTTGTTACTGATCTCCTCACTGACGTGCGCGGGGCTGGTCATTCCAATTAGAACAGCCTCAATGGCCAACAGACCACCCGGCTGCAACGGGTAGCACTTCAGCGCCATTGCCAGCGTGAAGATAAACTCAATCACCAGCAACCAGCCAGCCACAAAGGGGTTGATCAGGAAGAACACTAACGGATTAATCACCAGAAAACTGATGATGGCTAATTTGTACCAGTCGGGAGATGACCCGAGAAAATTTTTTATCAATGCCGAGCGTATTGTCATATCCATGCTGTTTTCGCAGAACCTTCAAAAGAGTTAACGCGCTATACCCTAGCAACGGCCATGGGTATGATGCAATCCAAGCTTTGCTTTACGGGGGATATTTCTGCAACTCGGTGTTTTCGCATATTTTTTGCCAGGTTATGCACACTTTCGTTTAATGTTTTTTGCTCCCGCTATGTGATACCCCGGCGATCTGGTATGATCAGCCGACTACTATTACTGCTTATCGTCGCTACGGAACGTCAAACACATGGTTATAAAGGCGCAGAGTCCTGCCGGTTTCGCGGAAGAATATATTATTGAAAGTATTTGGAATAATCGCTTCCCCCCTGGCTCTATTTTGCCCGCGGAGCGTGAGCTTTCAGAACTGATTGGTGTTACGCGCACCACATTACGTGAAGTGTTACAGCGATTGGCCCGTGATGGTTGGCTGACTATTCAGCATGGCAAACCCACCAAAGTAAACAATTTTTGGGAAACCTCAGGCCTTAATATCCTGGAAACCCTGGCGCGCCTCGATCACAACAGCGTGCCGCAACTGATCGACAACCTGTTAGCCGTGCGCACTAATATTGCCTCGATCTTTATCCGTGCCGCCGTGCGCAACTACCCAGAGCAGGCGCAGGAAGTGCTGGCGAAAGCCACTCAGGTTGAAGATAAGGCTGATGCGTTCAATCACCTTGACTATGAGATCTTCCGTGGGTTGGCGTTTGCTTCGGGTAACCCGATTTATGGCTTGATTCTCAATGGGTTGAAAGGGCTGTACACGCGTGTTGGCCGTTATTATTTCTCTAACCCAGAGGCGCGCAAGTTGGCGCTCAGCTTCTACAACAAGCTTTCTACCCTGTGCCATGAAAAAATGTACGATCAGGTGATGGATTGTGTACGTAACTACGGTAAAGAGAGTGGTGCAATCTGGCACAGCATGCAGGGTGCGATGCCGAGTGATTTGGCCGAGGCTCGCCGCTAGCCGGTTTCACGTCAAGTCAAAGGGGCGCTCGATGCGCCCCTTTGTTGTTTTAGCAGTTTATAACGTTGTGGGTCTTGGCGGGCAGCGATCGAGCAGTTCGACGCTGCCATCTTCGTTTTTCTGCTCCAGAATGATATCGAAACCCCACAGGCGATGCAGATGCTTCATCACTTCCCTGCGGCCCTTATCCAGTGGCGCGCGATCCTGCGGAATATAACGCAGCGTCAGTGAGCGATCGCCGCGCAGATCAACATTCCAAATCTGAATATTCGGTTCATGATTGCTCAGGTTGTACTGGGCTGACAACTCCTGGCGTATCGCGCGGTAACCCTCTTCGTTGTGGATCGCCGAGATCTCCAGATAATTGTTACGATCGTCATCCAGCACGGTGAACAAGCGGAAGTCACGCATGACTTTCGGCGACAGGAACTGGCTGATAAAGCTCTCGTCCTTGAAATCACGCATGGCGAAATGCAGCGTGTCCAGCCAGTCTTTGCCCGCGATGTCAGGGAACCAGTAACGATCTTCCTCAGTCGGTGACTGGCAGATACGTTTGATGTCCTGGAACATGGCAAAGCCCAGTGCGTACGGGTTAATACCGTTGTAATAGGGGCTGTTGTACGGCGGCTGGAACACCACATTGGTATGGCTGTGCAGGAACTCCATCATAAAGCGATCCGTCACACGCCCTTCATCATAAAGATGATTAAGAATGGTGTAATGCCAGAACGTTGCCCAGCCTTCGTTCATCACCTGCGTCTGTTTTTGCGGATAAAAATACTGGCTTACCTTGCGCACAATGCGTAACACTTCACGCTGCCATGGTTCAAGCAGCGGGGCGTTTTTCTCCATAAAATAGAGAATATTTTCCTGTGGTTCACGCGGGTAACGCAGAGCTTCTTCAGGCAGGGCTTCACGGTCTACGCGTGGCAGGGTTTTCCACAGCGAGTTAACCTGGCTCTGCAAGTATTCCTCACGGTTTTTCTGCCGTGCTTTCTCTTCCAGCAGTGAGATTTTTTGCGGACGTTTGTAGCGGTCAACGCCGTAATTCATCAGCGCATGGCAGGAGTCGAGCAGTTTTTCCACTTCCTCAACGCCATAGCGCTCTTCGCACTGGCTGATGTAGTGACGGGCAAACAGCAGATAATCCACGATGGAACTGGCATCGGTCCAACTGCGGAACAGATAGTTGTTCTTGAAAAACGAGTTGTGACCATAGCAGGCGTGCGCCATTACCAGCGCCTGCATGGTGATGGTATTTTCTTCCATCAAATAGGCAATGCACGGGTTGGAGTTGATCACGATTTCATAGGCCAAGCCTTGCTGACCTTGTTTATAGCGCTGCTCGGTTTCAATGAATTTTTTACCGAATGACCAGTGAGTATAGTTAATCGGCATGCCGACGCTGGAGTAGGCGTCCATCATCTGTTCGGAGGTAATGACCTCGATTTGATGCGGATAGGTGTCGAGCCGGTAATGTTTGGCTACCCGGTCAACCTGCTCCAGATAGACCTGTAGCAGTTCGAACGTCCAGTCCGGTCCATCGCTCAGACGTTTATCTTCCTTAACCTTTTTATGTGTCGAAGTAGTCATCAGCGCACCCTCATTATTAGCGGACTCTGCTCGTTTCGGCAGGCCTTGTATCAATCATAGTTCAAGTTGAAATAAACCGTTATATATCAGCAAAGTAAAATCAACATATCACTATCGATTTATCACCGGCTTAGGTTTCAACCTACTCGTTACCGCGATCATCCGGATAGCCTGCGGTTATTGCTGCTGATTTATAGCCGAGAAGGTGCTGGGCTAAATGCTTCTTCTCTCTTTCGAGTATAGTCCGGCCAAAAGGCTGTGCAACTGGTGGCATAAGAGAGGCTGTTCTTTGGCAGCGAGTTTTTTCTGCTGCGTAGGCTTGGGATTCTTGCAATACTATATTTTGAATAAATGAAGTTTATCTGGTGTTAAATTCTGTGTTTATCCTTGGATTTATATTTACGTACCGTTAAATAAATGTTGCCAGCAAAGGTTATTGCAGCGCTATCAATGCTGTCAATGTCAGCGTGAAAGGTGTGTTTTCTTCTTTTATGCCCTTTATTGCCACAGCTTATCGCTATTTATAGGTGGCTATTGCAAAAGATACCTACTTGAATGATAAATTAACTGTGGATGTTGTCACGATTAACGATCAAGTTGTTTGCTAGTTTTTTACGCTGGGTTAATTTCTTGTGAACAGATGATTATGCTTTTCGAGAACTTTAGCTGGAGTCAATGATGCGTGTGGTCATTTTAGGGAGTGGAGTGGTCGGGGTTGCCAGTGCCTGGTATTTGGCAAAAGCCGGTCATGAGGTCACGGTTATCGATCGTCAAGCGGGGCCAGCAATGGAGACCAGTGCGGCCAACGCTGGGCAGATCTCACCGGGCTATGCCGCGCCGTGGGCTGCACCGGGTGTGCCGCTGAAGGCGATTAAATGGATGTTCCAGCGCCATGCGCCGCTGGCGATACGTCTTGACGGCAGCAGCTTCCAGTTACGTTGGATGTGGCAGATGTTGAGAAACTGCGACACCGCCCACTATATGACCAACAAAGGCCGTATGGTGCGCTTGGCGGAGTACAGCCGTGACTGTATCAAAATGCTGCGTCAGGAAACCGGTATTCAGTACGAAGGCCGTCAAGGCGGCACGTTGCAGCTATTCCGTACTCAGCAGCAGTTCGAGAATGCCGCCAAGGATATCGCCGTGCTGGAAGATGCTGGGGTGCCTTATAAACTGCTGGAAGCCAGCCAATTGGCCACGGTTGAGCCAGCACTGGCGCAGGTTGCACACAAGCTGACCGGCGGTTTGCAGTTACCCAATGATGAAACCGGGGATTGTCAGTTGTTTACGCAGCAATTGGCGAAGCTGGCTCAACAGGCTGGCGTCAATTTCTTGTTCAACCGCAGCGTCGACCGCCTGCTGGTGGAGGGGGATAAAATCACTGGGGTGCAATGTGATGGCGAAGTGATCCAGGCAGACTGCTATGTGGTCGCGTTTGGTGCTTATTCCACCGCATTATTGCGCGATCTGGTTTCCATTCCGGTTTATCCGCTGAAAGGCTATTCATTGACGATCCCGATCACGGATGAGGCTGCCGCACCTTTCTCTACCGTGCTGGATGAAACCTATAAAATCGCCATTACCCGTTTTGACCAGCGTATCCGCGTGGGTGGTATGGCCGAGATTGTTGGCTTCAATACCGAGCTGGAACAGAAACGGCGCGAAACGCTGGAGATGGTGGTACGCGATCTGTATCCAAACGGTGGCAGGGTTGAAGATGCCACATTCTGGACCGGTTTGCGCCCGATGACGCCCGATGGTACACCGATCGTTGGCCGTACTGCGCTGAAAAATCTCTACCTGAATACCGGGCATGGCACCTTGGGCTGGACGATGGCCTGTGGTTCCGGGCAGTTGCTTGCCGATCTGATTTCGGGCACCACACCGGCTATTCCATCTGACGATTTGGCGGTGGCGCGTTACAGTAACAGTTTTCGCCAGAGGCCAACTATCCCTCTGAAAGACGTGCACCCGGCACGCTAAAAATTGATGAGTGCCGCAGGTGTTGCCTGCGGCTTTTGCCATGGAGGCCGAAGGAGAACCGATGCCCCGCCCGATTACTGCCACGCTGCATTTAGACGCATTTGCCAATAATTTACAGGTCGTTCGCCGTTATGCTCCTACCGCAAAGGTCTGGTCGGTGGTTAAGGCTAATGCCTATGGTCATGGTTTGAAGAATATCTGGCGTAGCCTGGCACAGACGGATGGTTTTGCCTTGCTCGATCTGGCCGAGGCTGTGTTGCTGCGTGAATCTGGCTGGAGCGGCCCGATTCTGCTGTTGGAGGGTTTTTTCCAGCCAGCGGATTTATTGTTGATCGACCGTTATCGATTAACTACCGCCGTGAACAGTGACTGGCAGTTGCAGGCAATGGCTGAAGCTCGCCTGCAAGCACCTGTCGATGTTTATCTGAAGCTGAATAGTGGGATGAATCGCTTGGGGTTTGCTCCAGAGCGTTTGCACAATGTTTGGCTGCAAGCACAGGAACTGCGCAATATCGGTTCGATGACGTTGATGAGCCATTTTGCCACGGCCGACAGTGCCGAAGGTGTCGCGCAACAGATGGCAACGGTTGAGCGTGCGGCAGCGGCAATCACGCTGCCACGCTGCCTAGCAAACTCTGCCGCCACTTTGTGGCACCCAGTCACCCATGGCAGTTGGGTGAGGCCGGGAATTATTCTTTATGGTGCGTCACCCACCGGGCACTGGCGTGACATCGCTGACACGGGCCTGCAACCGACGATGACATTGAGTAGTGAGATTATTGGTATTCAGACGTTGAAGCAGGGCGATCGCGTTGGCTATGGTGGCCGCTATGCCGCTGCTGGGCCGCAGCGTATCGGGATCGTGGCTTGTGGTTATGCTGATGGTTATCCGCGCCATGCACCAACCGGTACGCCGGTGTGGGTAGATGGCGTACTGACAGGCACATTGGGTACCGTTTCGATGGATATGATGATGGTGAATCTGACTCCTTGCCCACAGGCCACTATTGGCACCCAGGTGGAGTTATGGGGGCGGAACCTGCCAGTGGACAATGTTGCTGCTGCGGCTGGCACGCTGGGTTACGAATTGCTGACCGGATTGGCGGCGCGGGTCACCGTTAACGCTGCCTGATAGATGCTCGGCAGTAATCCAAACGGCTCTGTGGAAGCATCATGGTGCAATCCGGTAGGTTCTGCTCATACTTTGAAATAGGTGAAAGCCAGTGAGTCACGGTATGATGTTCACCGTCATTTTGTCGGCTTGGTAGCTAGCGTTGAGAACACTTATCTTCATTTTATGCATGATCGGTTATCTGCTGGTACTGGGTTACCTTGGTGCTTTTGTCACCGATAAAATCTGTGAGAAATCCAATAATTTCAGTAAGATTTGCCGCATGGTAGATATCTCTGAGCCTCATATTCAGAGGTAGGATGACGCCAAAAAGGTGGGTTTTTACATCGCTAGAACAAGGCAAATAGCAAGACGACGGGTAGGCTCAGTGGCCAAGTCAGGCCGATGGCTATCGCACTTATGCAGCGAATTTTAATGGTGTCTCGACTGACCAAGTAGGTAAAAATCATAGAAATTAACAGGCCAATTAAGTAAATATATTGCATTGTTACCCACAGCGATGACATTAAACCGATCCTAGTTGTTTTTTCAGCCGCGCATTTTAGGGGGTTAACCCGCGACAAGCAACGCTTTGCTTGGGCTTATGAAGCCTCCTCAGGGGGTTTTGAAGATGGTTTTAAAGCGCTTATCAAAAATAATTATAAATATAGTTTGCTAATAACAGGTGGTTATGAGTAAATAGCGTCATCGGTTTGTAGCACAGACCTTATGAAAGCAGTTTTAGTAAAGCAGTTCTCAGTATTAGTGATATCCGACAGATACCTCTTCTTCCGCGAATTCTCTTCTTTAGTGCCCCATAAGTTTCCACTGATTAGCAGACCTCATTCGCCACTATGGCGGCCTAAAAAATAATGAAGGAAGTATCTATGTCTAATAAAATGACTGGTTTAGTAAAATGGTTTGACGCTGGTAAAGGTTTTGGTTTTATTTCACCTGCTGATGGCAGCAAAGATGTGTTTGTGCATTTTTCCGCCATTCAGGGTAACGATTACAAAACCCTTGATGAAGGTCAGAAGGTTGAATTCACCATTGAAAATGGTGCTAAAGGCCCTTCAGCAGGCAACGTTACCGCGCTGTAATCTGAACCAGTAAGTAGGGCGGTTGAACCTTGCAATAGCGATGATGGCACAGACCGGAGCAGACAAGCGATAATCCGCACTACCTATTCAATCCCGGTACTATACCGGGGTTGAATATCACCTCCTTCGAAAGTACTCACCAAAATATTCAATACTTCAGCAACAGAAAAGTTTATTGAAAAAGTATATTTTTCTGTTGTGAAAGGGCCGTGCTCAGGCCGTGTAACGCCGGAGTGTTCGATGAACGCTTACGCCACACCATGACAGCCGGGAAAGCGACCGGCAAACATTTCAACCCTGGCCTCTGCGCCGGGGTTTATTATTTCTAACCTTAGGTTGAGATATTCAGCTACAAATAAAATCAGCCAGAAACCTGAGTTATCTGGCTGATTGAGATTAAGATCGGTTTACGCCGTTTGTTTGTGGAAAAGTGCCCGGAATACCGGATAAATATCCTCTGGCTCACGGATATGCTGCATAGCAAAGTTTTCAAACGTTGCCTGCAGGTTTTCATATTCTCGCCACAGCGTTTGATGGGCGCGGCGTGTGATCTCAATATAGCTGTAGTAACGCACCATTGGCAGGATCTGTTTCGCCAGCAGTTCGTGACACAGCGGTGAGTCATCTGCCCAGTTATCACCATCTGAAGCCTGCGCGGCATAGATGTTCCACTGTGCCGGGTCGTAGCGCTCCTCAACCACTTCCGCCATCAGCTTCAGCGCGCTGGAAACAATGGTCCCGCCGGTCTCTTGCGAGTAGAAAAATTCCTGCTCGTCTACCTCTTTGGCCTGCGTATGGTGGCGAATATACACCACCTCGACGTTCTTATAAGTTCGGCTCAGGAACAAATAGAGCAAAATATAAAAACGTTTGGCCATATCTTTGGTGGCCTGATCCATTGAACCCGAAACGTCCATCAGGCAGAACATGACCGCCTGGCTGGAAGGCTCCGGGCGACGCTCATAGTTTTTATAGCGCAGATCGAAGGTGTCGATAAATGGCACGCTGGCGATTTTCTTGCGCAGTTCGGCAATTTCTTTACGCAGACGCTCCTCTTCCAGCAATTGCACCGGTTCGGTGTTTTCCAACTGGGTGAGAGTGTCTTCAAGCTCATGCAGTGCCCGCCGTTTACCGGCAGTCATGGCGGTTCGCCGCGCCAGTGAATTCTGCAACGAGCGCACAACGCTGATATTGGCTGGCACACCGTTAGCGGTGTAACCGGCACGATGGGTTTTGTATTCAGTTAACTGCTTGTATTGATTTTTCTTCAGGTTTGGCAGCGCCAAATCTTCAAATAACAGATCGAGATACTCATCTTTGGAGATCTGGAAGACGAACTCATCTTCGCCTTCTCCATCTTGGCTGGCGTTACCTTGCCCGCTACCACCGCCGCCGCCGCCACCTTGTGGACGTTCGACGCGGTCATTTTGCACGAAGTGATCGTTGCCCGGATGAACGCGGTGACGTGTTCCGCCGCGTCCTTGATGAAACATTGGTTCGTTGATATCCCCAGCAGGAATCGAGACCGATTCTCCGCTGTCTACATCGGTGACCGAACGCTTATTGATGGCTTCGGCAATCGACTGTTTGATTTGCGACTTATAACGGCGCAAGAAACGCTGGCGATTCACCATGCTCTTGTTTTTGCCATTCAGCCGTCGGTCAATGAAATAGGCCATAGTTCCCCCAAACGACGTTGCCAACTTTCGTACCCTTTACTTTCAAGCCGTAGCATAGTGGGTTTATGGGCTAACCCCAGTCACTTATTCGTCTAAGTGACTGGGGATTTACACACTTGCCGCCTGCCTGCAACTCGCATTACTCAGGGTATATAACGCTAACCTGCATTAGACGTTATGAGGATTTTCTCACCCGCAGGTACCATTCGCACAGCAGGCGAACTTGTTTACGGGTATAGCCTTTCTCCATCATACGGTCGACGAAGTCATCGTGCTTCTTCTGCTCATCCGTTGAGGTTTTAGCATTAAATGAAATGACCGGCAGCAACTCTTCGGTGTTCGAGAACATTTTCTTCTCGATAACCGTGCGCAGCTTCTCGTAACTGGTCCAGTTCGGATTCCGGCCGCTGTTATTGGCACGGGCACGCAGAACAAAGTTGACGATCTCGTTGCGGAAATCTTTCGGGTTACTGATACCCGCCGGTTTTTCGATTTTCTCCAGTTCAGCGTTCAAAGATTCACGGTCAAACAGTTGGCCGGTATCTGGGTCACGGTACTCCTGATCCTGGATCCAGAAGTCAGCATAGGTCACGTAGCGGTCAAAAATGTTCTGACCGTATTCGGAGTAAGATTCCAGATAGGCGGTCTGGATTTCCTTGCCGATAAACTCGGCGTATTTCGGAATCAGATAGCCTTTCAGGTGCTCCAGGTATTTTTCAGCCTGATCTTGCGGGAACTGCTCGCGCTCGATCTGCTGTTCCAACACGTAGAACAGATGAACCGGGTTGGCAGCCACTTCAACATGATCAAAGTTGAATACCCGAGACAGGATTTTGAAGGCGAAGCGGGTCGACAGACCGTTCATCCCTTCATCAACCCCGGCATAGTCACGGTATTCCTGATACGACTTGGCCTTCGGATCGGTATCTTTCAGGCTTTCACCGTCATAAACCCGCATTTTCGAGTAGATGCTCGAGTTTTCAGGTTCTTTCAACCGCGAAAGCACGGTAAAGCGGGCCAGCGTTTCCAGCGTGCCAGGGGCGCACGGCGCGTGGGTCAGCTCACTGTGATCCAGCAGTTTGTCGTAGATTTTTATCTCTTCCGACACCCGCAGGCAGTAAGGCACCTTGACGATGTAAACACGGTCGAGGAAAGCCTCGTTGTTTTTGTTGTTACGGAAGGTGACCCATTCCGATTCGTTCGAGTGCGCCAGAATAATACCGCTGAACGGCAGGGCAGAAATCCCCTCAGTCCCGTTGTAGTTACCTTCCTGGGTGGCAGTTAGCAGAGGATGCAGCACTTTAATCGGTGCTTTAAACATCTCGACGAACTCCATGATCCCTTGGTTGGCCCGGCACAGGGCACCGGAATAGCCATAGGCATCAGGGTCGTTCTGCGCGTGGTTTTCCAGTTTACGGATATCCACTTTACCTACCAGCGCGGAGATATCCTGGTTGTTCTCATCGCCCGGTTCGGTTTTGGCGATGGCAATCTGATCAAGTATGGAAGGGCGAACCTTCACAACTTTGAATTTGGTGATATCACCACCGAACTCATGCAGGCGCTTCGCTGCCCACGGCGACATAATGGTGCCGAGATAACGCGTTGGGATGTTGTATTCTTTTTCCAGAATATTGGCATCTTCCTGCGGGTTGAACAGGCACAGCGGATGGTCGTTGACCGGGCTGCGCTCACCGTTGGCGCTCAGGGTATAAATAGGCACGCGTTGCATCAGCGCTTTCAAGCGTTCTGCCAGCGATGACTTACCGCCGCCCACCGGGCCCAGCAGGTAAAGGATCTGTTTCTTCTCTTCGAGGCCTTGAGCGGCGTGTTTCAGGTAGGAGACTATCTGTTCGATAGCTTCTTCCATGCCGTAGAATTCCTCAAATGCCGGGTAGCGCGCGATCACTCTGTTAGAGAACAGGCGAGACATGCGAGACTCAAGCGCGGTGTCCACCATGACTGGTTCACCGATAGCCATGAGCAGACGTTCCGCCGCATTGGCATATGCACTGCGATCTTGCCGGCAAATGGTAAGAAATTCCTGCAGTGTGAACTCTTCGTCCTTGGCAGCTTCGTAGCGCTGGCGATAGTGGTCAAATATGTTCATGGTGATGCCCGTCCTTTCGTTATTAGCACAGGTTAAAGGGAGCTGGTATTTGTATTCTGGCTCCCGAAAGAGAGAAGTTATATCTGAGTACAGCAACTCGTATGCCAACTTGGTGCGCTTATTATCGCGAGTTACGCTGTATTGCCACTGAACTCAGGATAAATTCACCTTCTGATTTAAGCGTAGTTGCTTACTGAAAAATTTCCTGCATGAAAAACAGCTTTTTTAAGTCATATCAATGACTCAGTTATTGTAGCCTGGCCAAATGCCTTGTCTGGTGCGGGTTGCGGCAGAATATGTCATGGTTCTGCCATCGATAATTCATGCTTTCGTTCTAAGCTATTCGATTTTAGCCATTTTATATTGTAAAGATTCAGCAAGCGGTTACATTTTCACATAAACTATGTCTTATCGTTTACTCTGTTATTTATGGAAAAAATCAGTGAAGACATCTCATCTCAAAACGCTAGCCATTATCGCTTCTGCAATGGTTTGTGCGCACAGCGCTCAAGCAGGAAACTGGTCGCTTGGTGCAGGCGCGCTGGTTATGTCAGAGCCGTATCGTGGTTATCAAACCAATGTTTATCCGGCACCAATCATTAACTATGAAGATGACAATTTCTATTTCCGTAGCCTGACGGCTGGTTATTATCTGTGGAACGATCGGCAGAACCAACTGAGCGTTATGGCGTACTACCTCCCTCAGAACTTTAAGCCAGGCGACAGTGATGACGAGCGCATGAAGCGTTTAGATAAACGCCGCAGCACGCTGATGGCCGGCGTGGCGTATTCACATAATGCAGAGTGGGGGACCATCCGTACTGCGTTGTCCGCGGATACACTAAATAACAGTAATGGCATGTTGGGGGATATCACGTACCTCCATCGCTTTATGCTGGATAGCTGGACGATCGTGCCGGGCGTGGGTGTGACTTGGAGCAGTAAGAATCAAACAGATCATTACTATGGTGTTAGTGACAATGAATCTCGCCGTAGTGGGTTGGACAGTTATACGGCAGGCAATAGTTTTGCGCCTTATGTGGAATTGACGGCGAATTACAAGTTCAATTCAAATTGGAATGCGTTTATGACCGGTCGTTACATCAGTCTGTCGAACGAAGTTAAGGACAGCCCGATGGTCGATAAATCATATACGGCAATTTTGCTGACCGGGGTGAGCTACAACTTCTGATCCTAGACGCACGATAATCGTGCGTGGCATGCACTAAAAAGGGGCGATATCGCCCCTTTTGCTATATTGCGGTGCAGTGCATGCGGATGCAGAATTTAACCGTTTTTACGGCTGCGGAACGTTACCGCCAGGCGGGCAGGTTGTTCAGCGGTGGCAACCAATGGTGTAGTCACACGGCCGGTTTCCACACAAACCATGGTTTTATACCCCTCATCCGGCATATCTACCATTTTGGCGGATAGCTCGGCACCTGGGTTCCAAGCAATGACATCGCTCATATGCTGGTGATTCACTTCAATTGTGCGCTGTAACACCGGATCGTTGATCAGGCTACAGGTTGCTGGCTGGGTGTAGACCCGATCGGTCTGGCCGACAAATACCAGATCCCCCACCTGACGAGCTTCGGTGATATGTGCCACTTTATCGATATAGTGTTCACCGAGGCCAGCTACGCTGACGCGGGTGATATCGCCGATCTCGAAATACGTATGCAGTGCGGCAGTTGCCTGGTAGTCACCATGAGACTCCAGTTCAATCTCACACTCTTCACCCAGTTTGAAACGGGCGATTAGCGTAAAGGCGTGAGGCCATTGTGCACGAGTTTGTGCGTTATCTTGCAGCGTGAAGGTCAGAACCACTCCGTTTGCATCTTCATCATGGGCAGTCAGGGCCCACGGCTGATTGCGAGCGAAGCCATGGGATGGTGTACCTGCCGTACCGAACCAGGGCCAGCAAATCGGAACGCCGCCGCGGATCGCGATGCCTTCTTTGAACGGGGTATTGTCGCTTAGCCAGATCACCGGCTCATCGCCGTCGGGTTGCCAGGCCAGCAAATGTGCACCCTGTAAAGTAATGGCGGCATGGACTTTGGGGTGGGTAACTACCACGACCGGCAATTCATCCAACTGTCGCTGGCTGATAAAGGGGGTGATTTGTTCGGTAACGGGTAGGGTGAAGATTTTTTCGTACACGTAAATTGCCTTCTTTTCGCCGCAAAAAACCAGTAAAAAGGGCGACAATAATGTCGCCCTCGTCATCAACTGCACATCATGCCATATTATTTGGAGATGTGAGAGATCAGGTCCAGCACTTTGTTAGAGTAACCCGTTTCGTTGTCGTACCAAGAAACCAGTTTCACAAAGGTGTCGCTCAACGCGATACCGGCTTTCGCATCGAATACGGAAGTCAGTTTCTCGCCGTTGAAATCGGTAGAAACCACTTCGTCTTCGGTATAGCCCAGCACGCCTTTCAGCTCGCCTTCAGAAGCGGCTTTGATAGCAGCACAGATTTCTTTGTAAGAAGCTGGTTTTGCCAGACGAGCAGTCAGGTCAACCACAGACACGTTCGGAGTAGGAACGCGGAACGCCATACCGGTCAGTTTGCCGTTCAGTTCTGGGATGACTTTACCTACAGCTTTAGCCGCACCGGTAGAAGAAGGGATGATGTTCTGGGCTGCGCCGCGGCCGCCGCGCCAGTCTTTATGAGACGGGCCATCAACGGTTTTCTGAGTTGCGGTAGTAGCATGAACAGTGGTCATCAGTGCTTCAACGATACCGAACTTGTCGTTGATCACTTTAGCCAGTGGTGCCAGGCAGTTGGTGGTGCAAGAAGCGTTAGAAACGATCTCTTGGCCAGCGTAAGATTTATGGTTGACGCCCATAACGAACATCGGGGTGTCATCTTTGGATGGGCCAGTCAGAACCACTTTCTTAGCGCCTGCAGTAATGTGTTTACGTGCAGTTTCGTCAGTCAGGAACAGACCAGTCGCTTCAGCAACGACGTCAACGTTGACTTCGTTCCACTTCAGGTTAGCCGGATCTCTTTCTGAGGTACAACGGATGGTTTTACCGTTAACAACCAAGTGGCCGTCTTTAACTTCTACAGTACCGTTGAAACGGCCATGGGTAGAGTCGTACTTCAGCATGTAAGCCATGTACTCTGCGTCTAACAGATCGTTGATTGCAACGATTTCGATGTCAGAACGTTCCTGAGCAGCACGGAAAACAATGCGACCGATACGGCCAAAACCGTTGATACCTACTTTGATAGTCATATATTCCACCAGCTATTTGTTAGTGAATAAAAGGTTGGTTGTAAAATTACAAAAACCTTACCAAGCGTCAAGCGGAATCGTGTCAATTCTTGCGGCAAATCAAACCACAGAGCCGGTTTTGCACGCTTATTGCACATTCCATTCACGTTTGTCCTCACAAGGATATGGGGGCAAACTGCTAAGTATAAAGTCCGTACGTGCAAGATATGTGATCTTGATCACATATGGCTGCGGCGTAACCTTTATGCCGTACAGTTTAGGCCAAAAAGGCCTGCAGCGGTGTTAATTTTTTGTTATTATTACTCATTGTTTTCGTTGATATTATCCACATTCCGGGAATCGCACAAATGGCTAAAGAGACAACCCCTAACCAACCAGCCACGGAACTGAATGAAATCCAACGCTATGTGACACAGGAGCGTGGCACAGAAGCACCGTATTCCGGCAAGTTGCTGCACAACCAGCGTGAAGGGGTATACCATTGCCTGTGCTGTAATGCACCGCTGTTCTACTCCGATAGCAAATATGATTCTGGCTGCGGATGGCCCAGCTTCTACCAACCGGTTTCTGATGATGCGATTCTTTATCTTGATGATAACTCGCATAATATGCATCGGGTCGAGATCCGCTGCGGTCATTGTGATGCACATCTGGGGCATGTATTCCCCGACGGCCCGCAGCCAACGGGTGAACGTTACTGCGTTAACTCAGCGTCCTTGAGTTTCACCGATGGTGAGAATGGTGAGAAAACGGCGGGTTAAGTAGTAAATTGATCAACAAAATCGATTCAGCTAATTATTCATCTTTGAGTGAGGAAACGCATTGATGGAAGTGAAAGATCTGATTTCGGCCATGACGCCAGAAATTTACCAGCGGTTGATGCAGGCGGTGGAGTTGGGTAAATGGCCAGACGGCGTCGCCCTAACGCCGGAACAGAAAGAGAATAGCCTGCAAGCAGTAATGTTATGGCAGTCGATGCACAATGCCGATCCGCAACATATGAGCATTGGTACCGATGGGCAGATTGTGATGAAAAGCAAACAGGAACTGAAACAGCAGTTCGCTGCCGAGCCCCTGATCAAACTGAAACCGCAATAACTTCTCAAGTAGGGCGATGCTGGCATCGCCCTGGCTGCTTTACTTTTTAGCGTAATGAAATTTCAGTTAACGTCTGGGCCAGATGGTGATTATTGTCGGCACCGTAATTCCCAGAATATCGCCCGCTCAATCAGCGCTGAATAAACTGTGACAGTGTCACTAATTGTGCGCCAGCCTGCTGCATTTCTAGCAGTGCCTGTTTGCTATCTTCCGGTTGCAAATTGACGCCGCGGCATCCTTCCGTGATCACCATGGTTTGGTAGCCCAGATACAAGGCATCCAGCACGCTGAATTTCACACAATAGTCCGTCGCCAAGCCCATCACGGCAAGATGGGTGATCCCCTGAGATTTCAGCCAGCTATCGAGAGCTGTTTGCGTGCGGTGGCCGTTATCAAAAAACGCGCTGTAGCTGTCGATGTCCGGGTTTTCACCTTTACGAAACACGGCAGTCAGCGCTTGCTGCCGGAGTTGCGGATGAAATGCGGCTCCTTGGGTGCCTTGAACGCAGTGTACCGGCCACCAGACTTGCGGCAATCCTTCTAGCTCGCCAAGCGTGCCGACGGTGGCATGAGAATTTACCGCAAAGCTGCGATGATTGGCCGGGTGCCAATCCTGGCTGGCAATCACTAGTTCATGCCGAGCTAAACAGGCTTCGATGGCCTGATTGGCAATGGCGATGGTTTGATCGCCTTCGGCAACGGCCAGTGCGCCGCCGGGGCAAAAATCGGTTTGCAAATCAATCAACAGCAGGGCAGTTTTCATTTCAACTCCGAGATGGGGTTAGCCCGCAGCACTCAGTTCACCACGTAGGTCCTGTTGCATCTGGCTGCGGATATCTTCTGGCGTCAGCGGTTGGCTCAGCAGGTAATGCAGTTTGGTCAGAGCAGCTTCTACCGTCATATCAAAACCGCTGATAACGCCAGCATGGGCCAGGGCATTGCCGGTGGCATATCCCCCCATGTTGACCCGGCCTGAAATGCACTGAGTCAGGTTGACCACTACGATGCCACGCGCAGAAGCATCGCGCAATTCATCCACCAGTTCCGCTTTTTGTGGCGCATTGCCGACACCGTAGGAGCGCAGAATCAGCGCTTTTACCGGTTGCAGCAAGAAGTTACGCACCACCGCCCCGGAAATTCCCGGATAGATGGTGACCACGCCGATCGGCTGCGGCGTAATGTTATGCACTTTCAACTCACCATTACACACCGGCGAAGCGATGCCGGTTTGGCGGCGGATATGGATCCCAGCCTCCAATAATGGCGGCAGGTTTGGCGAAGCGAAAGCGTCAAAGCCATCGGCATGGGCTTTGGTGGTGCGATTGCCACGAAACAGTTTGTTATTGAAGAACAGGCTGACTTCATTGACCGGATGATTAGCGGCCAGATACAGCGCATTCAGCAGGTTGGTCTGGCCGTCGGAGCGCAGTTCTGCCAACGGGATCTGTGACCCTGTCACAATAACCGGCTTATCCAGGTTCTCCAACATGAACGACAGCGCCGAGGCGGTAAAAGCCATGGTGTCGGTACCGTGCAGGATGACGAAGCCGTCATATTGGTCGTAATGCTGTTTAATATCATCAGCGATATGTTGCCAGTCCTCCGGCGTCATATCGGAAGAGTCGATCAGCGGCGCATATTCATGGATGGTGAAGTCTGGCATCTCCGGGCGATGGAATTCGGGCATCAGTGACAGTTGGTGTTGCAGGTGGCCAGAAACCGGGATGTAGCCGTGCTCGGAACGTTGCATGCCGATCGTCCCACCGGTATAAGCGACGTAAATGGATTTCTTGTGCATAGCATAAATCTTAATAGATTTCAGATGAGCTGAATTATAGGGGAAAAAAGCCCGGCGGATGCCGGGCCAGAGATTAATGCGTTAACGAACTTCTCCGCAGGTTAGGCAGAGAGCATAACGGTGCTGCGGATCGTTCAAATTATTAAACAGGCCGGGTTGATCTTTCACCGCTAAAGCGACGGAAGCCAACGGCGCTGGCAGCATTGACTGGATAGCGGCGGGTAACATCGCATGGATAGAAACGCCAAACTGGCTGAGGATCATATCCGCCAAGCTTGGGTTATCCACGAACCAGTTAAGCTGCCACTGTGGCAGTTTGGCCAATTCAGCGGCTTTCTTCACGGCATCATCAAAGTCACCCAATTGATCGACCAGGCCATTTTTCTTGGCATCATTACCAATCCAGACGTGACCCTGAGCGATTTGATCAACCTGTTCTGGCGTCATTTTCCGTGCTTTAGCCACCAGGTTGATAAAGTTCTTATAACCGTTCTCGATGTTCAACTGCATCATTTGCGAGAACTCGGCGGGCAAAGCCTTGGTAACGGCCAGATCGGCCAACGGTGAGGTGGCTACCCCATCGGTATACACGCCAATGCTGTCCAGCGTGTTCTCAAAGGTGTTGATGATACCAAAGATGCCGATAGAGCCGGTGAGGGTGCTCGGGCTGGCGATGATGTAATCCGCAGGCGTCGAAACCCAGTAACCACCGGAAGCAGCCATGCCGCCCATGGAGACGACCACCGGTTTTCCGGCCGCCCGCACCGCAGCCAGCTCGGAATGGATCACCTCAGAGGCAGTCACGCTGCCGCCGGGGCTGTTCACTCGGAACACCACCGCTTTGATTTTGGGATCCAGACGTGCCTGGCGCAGTTGCGTTGCGGTGCTATCACCGCCCACGGTTCCAGGGGTTTGCTGGCCATCCATAATGGCACCGTTAGCGAAGATGACGGCGATTTCACCCCCTTGCTCCGGCGCTGATTTTGGTTGGTAATCGTAGATGCTGATCGCGTTGAAATTATTGCTTTGCTTATCCCAGCCGAAGACCTTAACCAATTGCTCTTCAATCACGGTACGGGATGCCAACTCATCAACCTGCTTGCTGTCTAGCGCAAACTTGGCTGTATCGCCTCCCGCCGCTTGCAGGCCACTGAGGATCGCCGCAGCCCCTGGGAACAGTTGTTCCGGCGTCAGTTGGCGGTTGGCCGCCACGGTATTCAGGTAGTTCTGCCACAGACCGCCGACCCAAAGGCTGTCGGCCTCGCGGGCTTCTGGAGACATATCGTTACGGATCAGTGGCTCAACAGCGGATTTATAGGTGCCGACCCGGAAAATATTGGTGGTGATCTTCAGTTTTTCCAGCAAGGCTTTGTAATACAAACCGTTGGTCGCAAAACCGTGAAGATCTACCACGCCTTGTGGTGACAGATAGACCTTATTGGCATAGCTGGCCAGATAATATTGCGTCTGATTGTAGCTGTCGCCAATCGCAAAGATCGGTTTGCCGCTGTCACGGAATTCGCGCAGCGCTTTGCCAATATATTGCAGAGAGGGCTGATCGGCACCGGCGAAGTCATTCAACTGCAACACCATGCCAGTAATGTTTTGGTCGTCTTTGGCCTTGCGAATCATGTCCACCAGGTCAAACAGCGAGTTTTCCTGCAGACGATTGCTAGAGGCCCCCAGCAGTTCACGGCCCCATTGGCGAACGCGGCTGTTCATCGATGGCTGATCGACTACGACGCCGCTGAGGTTCACCAGCAGCGCGCCACGGGGCGTCTCTACCGGAGTGGTGCTGCTTTGGAAAGAAAGATAGATGCCAACCCCAACCAGGATCAGCAGAATCAAGAATAAGTTCAGGATAAATTCCCTGATAAAATTCAGCAGACGCCAGGTCCACCTGAAAATACCGGCAATGAATCGCCACAATGTGCGCATGTGCTCTCCAACAAGAGTCGAGAATGTTCCGCTATCCTAATGAGCGGCCGAAGAAATGTCAGCTTTAAATCGTGAGTCATATACAGTATTGCAGAGGCTGTAACTCCCTGTGGAGCTATGTTAACGTGATCCAAATGAAAATTGTTATCAGGAGTTTACAATGGATGCGCTGGATCTTTTACTGAATCGCCGTTCCGCGTCACGGTTGGCGGCCCCTGCGCCAGCGGGCGAAGTGCGTCAGAATATCATCAATGCCGGGTTACGCGCTCCCGATCATGGTGCATTGCAGCCGTGGCGTTTTGTGCTGATCGAAAATCAGGGCTTGGAGCGTTTTAGTGAATTGTTACAGGCGGCAGCAAAGCACGATGGCCTTGATGAGGCCGCCGTCGAAAAAGCAAAACAGGCGCCGTTCCGCGCCCCGCTGATTATTACCGTGGTGGCGCACTGTAGCGAAAACCCGAAAGTCCCCCGTTGGGAACAGGTGATCTCCGCTGGTTGTGCCGTACAGGCGATGCAAATGGCGGCATTGGCACAGGGGTTCAACGGCATCTGGCGTACCGGTGCCTGGACTGAGCATCCGCTGGTGCGTGAGGCTTTTGCCTGCCGTGAGCTGGATGAGATCGTGGGTTTTCTTTATCTCGGCACTCCACAGTTAAAAGCAGCCACCAAAGTGGTGCCCCCAGACAGCACTTCTTTCGTCCGTTATTTCTGATCCTGTCCGCAGGGTTTTAGCAGAAAATGCGCGATATCCCGCAGTTTTGTACTGTTTCTGAGCAGGCTAACGGCATAATGCCAGCCTGCTCTTATCAATCCCCTCGGCAAGCGTTACCCTATACCCCATTGTGATATTCTGAAGCTCGTTACCCAAAGGGAGTGGACTTATGGCATCGTCGGTCATCCGTTTAACCCAGTACAGCCATGGCGCTGGCTGCGGCTGCAAAATCTCACCGAAAGTTCTCGAAACGATACTGCATAGCGAACAGGAAAAGTTTGTTGATCCGCGTTTGCTGGTGGGTAATGAAACTCGTGATGATGCGGCGGTGTACGACATTGGCAATGGTGTTGGCATTATCAGCACCACGGATTTTTTTATGCCGATCGTCGATAATCCGTTTGATTTTGGCCGCATTGCGGCCACCAATGCCATCAGCGATGTGTATGCGATGGGTGGTAAGCCGATCATGGCGATTGCGATCCTGGGCTGGCCGATTGCTACACTGCCAGCGGAAGTGGCGCAGCAGGTGATTGACGGCGGGCGCTATGCCTGCCAGCAGGCGGGCATCGCTTTGGCTGGTGGCCATTCGATCGACGCACCTGAACCGATCTTCGGCTTGGCCGTCACTGGCATTGTCAGCACCGAGCGGGTGAAGAAAAACAGTGCGGCCCAGGCTGGGACGAAGTTGTTCCTGACCAAACCACTGGGTATTGGCGTGCTGACCACGGCTGAGAAAAAAAGCAAACTGCGGCCAGAGCACCAAGGGCTGGCAACGCAGGTGATGTGTCAATTGAATAAGCCCGGTGCGGACTTTGCCGATGTGGCGGGTGTCACCGCGATGACCGATGTGACCGGTTTTGGCTTATTGGGGCACCTCAGTGAAATGTGCCAGGGTTCTGCATTGCAGGCGACGGTGTGGTTCGATCAGGTGCCAAAACTCCCTGACATCGAGCGTTATATCAGTGAGGGCTGCGTGCCCGGCGGAACCGGCCGTAATTTCGACAGCTATGGTCATCTGGTCGGTGCTATGAGTGACTTGCAGCGCCAGTTATTATGCGATCCGCAGACTTCTGGTGGTTTATTGCTGGCGGTATTGCCGGAAGCCGAAGCCGAGGTGCAGGCGATTGCTGCGCGCCATGGCATCACGCTGAAGGCCATTGGTGAACTGCACGCCGCTCAGCCGGGTAAACCGCTGATTGAGGTTGCCTAGTGTCAACTATGCAGACTAGGCAGGACACCAACGATTATCGGCGTATTTTTCTGCAAGATGTGCCACTGATTGATGTTCGTGCGCCAATAGAATTTCAGCAAGGGGCATTCCCCTCCGCTATCAATCTGCCGTTGATGAACGACAGCGAACGCCAGGCGGTGGGTACCTGTTACAAGCAGCAAGGTCAGCAAGCGGCGATCGATCTCGGGCATCGTCTGGTTCATGGCCAACTGCGTGAACAGCGCACTCAAGCCTGGATCGCACAATGTGCCCGGCAGCCGCAGGGGTATATTTATTGTTTCCGCGGTGGCTTGCGTTCACAACTGGTGCAGCAATGGCTACGGGAAGCCGGGGTGGATTATCCGCGTGTTCTCGGTGGCTATAAGGCGTTGCGTACCTTCCTGCTGGAGACTCTAGAATCCTGCGCGGTACTGCCGATGGTGGTGGTGGGGGGCAATACCGGTTGTGGTAAAACACTGCTGATCAATGAACTGAAAGCAGGTATTGATCTGGAAGGTGTGGCGCATCATCGCGGCTCGTCTTTTGGCCGAACCTTGGTGGAACAGCAAACGCAGATTGATTTTGAGAATTGTTTGGCCGTACTGATGTTGAAAAAACAGCATAATGGTTGCCGCCATTGGGTGCTGGAAGATGAAAGCCGGATTATTGGCTCAAACAATCTACCGTTGACGTTGTTCAACGGTATGCAGCAAGCGCCTTTGGTGGTGATCGACGATCCGTTTGAGGTACGTTTGGCCCGCCTGCAGGCTGAATACATCGATCAGATGCGCATTGCCTTCGAGCACGCTTATGGTGAACAGGAAGGCTGGCAGAAATACGTTGAGTATTTGCATCACGGCCTGTTTTCCATTCGCCGCCGCCTGGGGCTGGAGCGTTTCCAGCAACTGACACAATGGCTGGAGTGGGCGTTGCAGTTGCAGCAAACCCAGGGTAACAGCGATGCTCACCAGCAATGGTTGGTGCCGCTGTTGCAACACTATTACGATCCGATGTATCGCTATCAGTTAGAGAAGAAAACCCAGCGGATGATCTTCCGTGGTAACTATGCTGAAGTGAGAGAGTTTTTGATGACGTACAGCCAGAATAACGGTGAATAATGCGACTGTTTATTGCCGAAAAACCGAGTTTGGCTCGCGCCATTGCTGATGTGTTACCTAAACCCCATCGCCGGGGTGATGGGTATATTGCCTGTGGCAGCAACGATGTGGTGACCTGGTGTGTCGGCCACTTATTGGAGCAGGCGCAGCCGGATGCTTACGACAGCCGTTATGCGCGTTGGTCGCTGGCGGACTTGCCGATTATCCCCCAAAAGTGGCTGTTGCAGCCGCGTCCTTCGGTCAGCAAGCAGCTAAATGCGATAAAAAGGCTGCTGACGGAGGCGGACGAAGTGGTTCATGCCGGTGACCCGGACCGCGAAGGGCAACTGCTGGTTGATGAGGTGCTGGATTACCTGGCGCTGTCGCCGGAAAAGCGCCACAGCGTGCGCCGCTGTTTGATCAACGATCTTAACCCGCAGGCGGTGGAGCGGGCTATCGAGCGGCTGCGTGATAACCGCGATTTTATCCCGCTGTGCGTATCTGCACTGGCGCGTGCGCGTGCCGACTGGCTGTATGGCATCAATATGACCCGTGCATACACGCTGTTGGGGCGCAATGCGGGCTATGACGGGGTGCTATCGGTGGGGCGGGTACAAACACCGGTGTTGGGGCTGGTGGTGCGGCGTGACGAAGAGATTGAAAACTTCGTGCCGAAAGACTTTTTCGAAGTAAAAGCGCATATCGTTACGCCGAAAGAGGAGCGCTTTGTCGCCCTGTGGCAACCGAGTGACTCCTGTGAGCCTTATCAGGACGAAGAAGGGCGCTTGTTGCATCGGCCGCTGGCTGAGCACGTGGTCAAACGTATTGAGGGCCAGCCCGCTCTGGTGACCTCCTATAATGATAAACGGGAATCAGATACTGCCCCGTTGCCGTTTTCCCTTTCCACGCTGCAAATTGAAGCAGCCAAGCGTTTTAACCTCAGCGCCCAGCAGGTGCTGGATATTTGCCAGCGCCTGTATGAAACCCATAAGCTGATTACCTACCCGCGTTCCGACAGCCGTTATCTGCCAGAGGAGCATTTTGCCGGGCGTCATGCAGTGTTGAATGCCATCAGCGTGCATCAGCCGGATCTCTATCCGCAGCCAGTGATCGACAGTGAACGCCGCAACCGCTGCTGGGATGATAAAAAGGTGGATGCGCACCATGCGATCATCCCAACCGCCCGCGCCAGCAAAGCTAGCCTGAGCCAAGACGAACTGAAAGTTTATGGTTTGGTGGCCCGTCAGTATCTGATGCAGTTTTGCCCGGATGCGATGTTCCGTAAATGTGTGATCGAACTGGATATCGCCGGTGGCAAGTTTATCGCCAAGGCGCGTTTCCTGGCGGAGGCAGGCTGGCGCACGCTGTTAGGCAGCAAGGAGCGCGATGAGGAAAACGAAGGTGCGCCATTGCCGGTGGTCGCCAAAGATGATGAGCTGTTGTGCGAGCGTGGCGAAGTGGTTGAACGCCAGACTCAGCCACCGCGGCCGTTCACCGATGCCAGTCTGCTTTCTGCCATGACCGGGATTGCACGTTTTGTTCAGGATAAAGCCTTAAAGAAAATCCTGCGTGCAACCGATGGTTTGGGCACGGAAGCAACGCGTGCGGGCATTATTGAATTACTGTTCAAACGGGCATTTCTCTACAAGAAAGGGCGCTATATCCATTCCAGTGAAACTGGTCGGGCGTTGATCCATTCTCTGCCGGATCTGGCGGCACGGCCTGACATGACGGCGCAATGGGAGTCCACGTTGACGCAGATCAGCGAGAAATCCTGCCGCTATCAGGACTTTATGCAACCATTGGAAGTCACGCTGCAGGAGCTGATTTATCAGGCTAAACAAAGCCGAGCCAGCATGGCGTTTCGTGGTTTGCCGCCATCGCCTGCCGCTGCCGGGGCGAAAAAGCGTAAAAAGAGTGCTCCTAAGGCGCGAGAAAAAAGCGAGTGAATCACCGGTGATGCGCGGTTTTCTGTAAATAGGGGCGTTAGTGCCCCTTATGCATTATGAGGTAGTGTGGCGATATAGCTCTCCAGCAGTGGGATATCCGCCGGGGCCAGAGGATAATCACGCGCCTGCCATGGCGTTACCCAGGCAAACGCCGAATGGCAGTGTTTTTGCAACTCACCGCTGAATGTCTCAATCTGCCAGGCATGCAAGCGGATGATTCTTTCACTTTGCTGCCACTGCGTGCTGGCAACGTAATGACCCACTCTGGCCACAATGCCCAACTCTTCTTGCAGCTCGCGGGCCAGGGCCTGTGGCTGATCTTCATTGGGTTCAACCTTGCCGCCGGGGAACTCCCACAGGCCTGCCTGATCGCTACTTTTATCGCGTTGAGCGAGCAAGATTTTGCCGTCTTTTTCAATAATGGCGGCGACCACATCGATGATTTTCATGCAGATTATCAGTAAGGCCCCGTTGTAAACACGGGGCGGGGAATTAAATTACAGTGAAAATTCAGCCCAGACCGGCGCATGGTCGGAAGGTTTTTCCATGCCACGGATCTGATAGTCAATCCCCGTCGCCTTGCAGCGCGCCGCCAACGGTGTGCTGGCCAGCAACAGATCGATACGCAGCCCACGGTTTTCATCAAAGCCGCGTGAACGGTAATCAAACCATGAGAATTCGTCGCTGCGCTCGGGGTTGGCGTGACGATAGGTATCCACTAGGCCCCAATCCAACAGGCGCTGCATCCATTCACGCTCTTCCGGTAGGAAAGAACATTTACCGGTGCGCAGCCAGCGCTTACGGCTATCCTCACCGATACCGATATCAAAGTCGCTTGGGCTGATGTTCATATCGCCCATGATCAATACCGGGGATTCAGCAGAAAGCTGTTGTTCCAGGTAGCTTTGCAGATCCTGATAGAAACGGGTTTTGGCCGGAAATTTGACCGGGTGGTCGCGGCTTTCACCTTGCGGGAAATAGCCGTTAATCACCGTCAGCGTTCCCTGTGGGGTTGCCAGATCGGCCATAATGATGCGGCGTTGGGCATCTTCTTCGTCGGTAGGGAAACCACGGCGCACGGCAAGCGGTTTATCTTTGGTCAGCAGGGCGACACCATAGTGGCCTTTTTGCCCATGATAGAATACGTGATAACCATGCTGGCTCACTTCTTCCAGCGGAAACATGTCGTCGTGAACTTTTGTTTCCTGCAGGCCAATCACATCAGGCTGATGCTGTTCAATGATGGCGGCCAGTTGATGCGGACGTGCACGCAGTCCATTGATATTAAAAGAGACAAACTTCATGAGCAGTGCCGTTTTGATCAGAAAAATGTGTTCAGATAGTAGCAGAATTTGGCCAGAAAGGTAACGCAGACCAGCGGCGGGTAGCCGCTGGTAGAGAGGGACTATTTGGCCCAACGGTCGTAGTTTTTAGCCTGATAATCATCGAGTTGCTGTAACAGTGTCTGCGCTGAATCACTGATATGCAGGGTATTGAGGTAGTCTTGACGCATGAAGCCTTGATCGGCGACCTGCTGTAAGAAACCACTCAATGGGCGGTAAAAATCGTTCACGTTCAGTAACCCGACCGGCTTGTTGTGATAGCCGATCTGCCCCCAGGTCCAGATTTCGAACAGTTCTTCCAGGGTACCGATACCGCCAGGCAGGGCAATGAACCCGTCAGCCAACTCGGCCATACGCGCTTTGCGGGTATGCATATCGGGCACCACTTCCAGCTTGGTCAAGCCGCGATGTGCAGTTTCTGCCTCCACCAAACGCTCAGGTATTACCCCAATGACCTCTCCGCCTGCTTCGAGTACCGCATCGGCGACAATGCCCATCAGCCCTTTTTTACCACCGCCATAGACCAAACGCCGCCCCTGAGTGGCAATCGCGTGGCCCAGATTGCGCGCATTTTCAGCATAGGCCGGGTTAATGCCTTCGCTGGCACCACAAAAAACGCAGATATTGTTACGCATGCACAGTTCCTTACTGCATTAAAGAAGCCAGTGGTATAGCGAATTGTGGGCGGGAGTTCAAGTGGGGGATTCATTGGTTGGATCGACTTAAGCGCTGAGTGGGAAGGATTACCGCGCTAAAGCGCGTTGTCTCGCTGCGCTCGACTCGAACCTTGTCGAAGCTTCTCATCCTTCCCTTGCACAGAGAAATATGGATTTGCGTTATTAACGGTGTCTTTGGGGGATTATATAAGGATGGTGGTGGGGGAAGGATTCGAACCTTCGAAGTCTGTGACGGCAGATTTACAGTCTGCTCCCTTTGGCCGCTCGGGAACCCCACCAGGGGTATTTCATGGATTTTCTAACTGTGTTCGCAAGAAATTGGCTTAATTTCTTGAGTGCTTCTAAGGAAGGATTACCGCGCTGAAGCGCGTTGTCTCTCTGCGCTCGGCTCGAACCTTGTCGAAGCTTCTCATCCTTCCCCTCAGTGTTCGATGAGACTCCGTTTTTCACGGTACTCACGTCGATAGAGGAAAGATGGTGGTGGGGGAAGGATTCGAACCTTCGAAGTCTGTGACGGCAGATTTACAGTCTGCTCCCTTTGGCCGCTCGGGAACCCCACCACTGGCCTTGCTTGCGAAACGTCTGTCTCGGTAAGCGGGGCGCATCATATCAAATGAAGCGCTCGTGTAAAGCATTGAAATGAAGAAAATGAATCGTTTGCCGTTTTTTTATTCTTGGCGGTGTTTCCGTGAACGAAAGACACCGCTTTCTTGCACAACTACAGGATCACCGTGCGGTTGCCATACACGAACACCCTTTGTGCCAGCACACGATACAACGCACGGCTGAGAACGTTTTTCTCCACATCGCGCCCGGCACGCATCATATCTTCTGCTGAATAGGTGTGATCGACATGAATCACATCCTGCATGATGATTGGGCCTTCATCCAGACTGTCGTTCACATAGTGCGCAGTGGCACCGATAATCTTCACGCCGCGCTCATACGCCTGATGGTAAGGGCGTGCGCCGATAAAGGCGGGTAGGAACGAATGGTGAATATTAATCACCTGGTTTGGGTAGCGCTGAACGAATTCCGGCGTCAGAACGCGCATATATTTGGCCAGCACCACGTAATCGGGCAGGTACTGATCGATCTGCTCAGCCATTTTCTGATCGTGCTGCTCACGCGTCAGGCCTTCATGGCTCACCAGATGGAAAGGAATATCAAAGCGCTCTACCAGCGTCTGCAACGTAGTGTGGTTGCCAATAACGGCAGCAATTTCAACGTCTAAACCACCGTAAGCGCTTTTCATCAGCAGATCGCCCAGGCAGTGTGCCTCTTTGGTGACCAGCACCACGATGCGGCGGCGGCCTGCGCTGTGCAGTTCGCGCACCGAACCCTGAGGCAATGCACCGTCCAGATCTGCCAGCAGCGTGGCATCATTGAAAATCCCCTCCAGTTCGGTACGCATAAAGAAGCGACCGGTCAGGTGATCCACAAATTCATTGTTCTGAACGATATTCAGCTCATGTTTGTAACAGATGTTGGTGATCTTGGCGATCAGCCCTTTGGCGTCAGGGCAGATAGTGCGTAGAATTTTTCTTTGTACATTTTGGTGTGGCATAAGTATGTGGATCCTGTCTGATACTTAACTCGCAGGCTCATTGCCCGCAGCACTTTTTATATTTTTTGCCTGAACCGCAGGGGCAAGTGGCATTTCTACCCGGTTGGGGTTTGATTCCGTCGATATAGTACCAGCGTTGCCCAAGGCGAAGAAAGCGCGAACGTTCATGTATTGCACTGTGCTTGGCCGCGCCATCGCTGAAACGGGCAACAAACTCGACATAACCTTCGTCGGCGTGGTGACCCGCGAGTTCTTCAACCACCGTCAGTCCAAGCCATGCGGTATTGTTGAAGCTATTGATAATTGCACTACGCGACGCTTCTGCCTGGCAGTCCGGGTGCCAGGTTGCAACCAGATAATCTGCGCAGTGTTTTACATAGGCGGTATAGCGTGAGCGCATCAGCTTGCCCGGTGTAGGGGCAACTTGGTCACCATAAATAAAAGGTTCACAACAAAGGCTATACTCGAGCCCGCTGCCGCAGGGGCATAATTCAGTCACCATAACGCCTCAAAGTGATTGGCTCGCGTGGGCGAAAGCCACAGCTAGAATAAAATCAGTGCGTATGTTACCTAACATTATTCGTCAGTGACAATGTACCCTAGGTTTAAGGGTTGAATTCATTCAGCGAGCACAGGACGGCAAGTCATGCGGAAAATTAAAATCGGGCTGGCATTGGGTGCTGGGGCCGCGAAGGGCTGGGCGCACATAGGGGTGATTAATGCGTTACGGAAACGGGGGATCGAAATTGATATCGTTGCCGGCTGTTCGGTAGGGGCGTTAGTGGGTGCGGCGTTTGCCAGCCATCGGTTGCCAGCAATGGAGCACTGGGTGCGTTCGTTCAGTTACTGGGATGTGATCCGGTTGATGGATCTTACCTGGCAGCGGGGTGGTTTATTGCGCGGCGAACGCGTCTTCAATGCGGTTGGCCAACTGTTGAAGATTGATGATTTTGCCGACTGTGCGCTCAAATTTGGTGCTGTCACCACCAATCTCAGCACCGGTCGCGAACTGTGGATGACCAAAGGGGACATCCAGCAGGCAATTCGTGCTTCCTGCAGTATGCCAGGCTTGCTGGCTCCTGTATGGTTTGAAGGCTATTGGCTGGTGGACGGCGCATTAGTGAATCCGGTGCCGATTTCGCTGACCCGTGCGATGGGTGCAGATATTGTTATTGCGGTGGATTTACAACATGATGCGCATCTGATGCAACAGGATTTGTTCTCGGTGCACAATACGAGTGAAGACACGAGTAGTGAAGATGTGAATAATGTGGTGATAGGCAATTGGCGTGGGCGCTTGCGAGATCGTATCAATAAAGTGATGCTGAAGAAGCCCAATTTTACGCCGACCGCCATGGAGATCATGAGCACGTCCATTCAGATGCTGGAAAATCGGGTGAAACGCACTCGTATGGCCAGCGATCCCCCGGATGTTCTGATACAACCCTATTGCCCGCAGATATCCACACTGGATTTCCATCGCGCCAGCGAGGCGATTGAAGCCGGCCGGTTGGCGGTCGAGAAGCAGATAGATGTTTTGGCTCCATTGATAAAAAATAAATAATTACCGGTTCTTAAGGTGGAATTATGCTGTCAGGGAGACTTTCGGCAGGCACAAGTGACCATTATGAGCCACTATTACATCATGAAAAGGGAAGAGGCTCTGCCGATGGTATTACCACTGACAAACAAGCGCATCTTAATCGTTGAGGACGAACAGGTGTTTCGTTCGGTGCTTGTTGGCTATTTGAAATCGTTGGGCGCGCAAACCAGTGAAGCGGCCAATGGTTTGTTGGCGCTGAGCGCGGTTGAAGAAGTGAAGCCTGATTTAATCCTGTGCGACCTGGCGATGCCGGAGATGAACGGTATTGAGTTCGTTGAGCACCTGCGTCTGCAAGGGATACAAATCCCGGTACTGGTGATTTCGGCTACCGATAAAATGACGGACATTGCCAAAGTATTGCGGCTGGGCGTGCAGGATGTGTTGTTAAAACCGCTGACCGACCTGAACCGTTTGCGTGAAGCGATACTGGCTTGTTTGTATCCTAATATGTTTACTTCACCGGCCATTGAAGAGGTGGAATTATTCAAGGATTGGGATGCGCTGAGCAAGAATCCTTCAGAGGCGGTGAGGTTGCTTAAGCAGTTACAACCGCCAGTCCAGCAGACCATTGCGGGGTGCCGCATTAATTATCGTCAGTTGACTGCGGCAGAAAGCCCGGGTTTGGTGCTGGATATTGCCGCATTGTCAGATAATGACCTGGCTTTTTATTGTCTGGATGTGACGCGTGCTGGTGATAATGGTGTATTGGCCGCTTTGTTATTGCGCGCACTATTCAATGGATTGTTGCAAGATCATTTAGCGAATCAACAGCATCGTTTGCCGCAAATGTCAGCACTGTTAAAGCAAGTTAATCAATTATTGCGTCAAGGAAAGCTTGAAGGGCAATTCCCGCTGCTGGTTGGTTATTATCACGCCGAATATAAAAACCTGATTCTTGTTTCGGCCGGTTTGCATGCCACGGTGAATACCGGGGATAATCAAATCCAGTTAAGTACCGGTATACCTTTAGGCACGCTGGGTGCGACCTATCTGAATCAGATCAGCCAGCGCTGTGAGGCCTGGCAGTGCCAGGTGTGGGGCAGCGGTGGCCGCTTACGTTTAATGCTCAGTGCTGAATAAAACATCAATAAGTCACTTATCCTGTTACATTCTGCTATTCAAAACGTCTATTTAACCTCAGAATTTCACTGCTAGGTAATAGTCTTAAATCTTTACTATTTGTTTTTGGGGTAATACTCGGCCGGTTTAAGCTGGTATACTTCGAGGGTTTTTTTGTATAGCAACATAAGTTCATAATTTGAGCTCGTATTATGGAGAGGAAATAATGCCTGCTTTAGATCGTAAAGTTCGCAAAGCGGTTATCCCCGTAGCAGGTTTAGGAACTCGGATGTTGCCAGCAACTAAAGCTATTCCGAAAGAGATGCTGCCACTGGTTGATAAACCGTTGATTCAGTATGTGGTGAATGAATGCATTGCCGCAGGAATCAACGAAATCGTTTTGGTGACTCATTCCTCTAAGAATTCTATTGAAAACCACTTTGATACCAGTTTCGAACTGGAAGCGATGTTGGAAAAACGGGTAAAACGCCAACTGCTGGATGAGATTCAATCCATCTGCCCAAAAGGCGTCACGGTGATGCAGGTGCGTCAGGGGATTGCCAAAGGGCTTGGTCATGCGATCATGTGTGCTTATCCGTTGGTGGGGGATGAACCGGTTGCCGTCGTGCTGCCGGATGTGATCCTCGATGAATACAGGGCAGATCTGCAGCAGGACAACCTGCATGAAATGTTGCAGCGCTTTGAACAGACCGGTATCAGCCAAATTATGGTTGAACCGGTGCAGCATAAAGATGTCGGAAACTATGGCATAGTCGATTGCCAGGGGGCAGTACTGCAACCGGGCGAAAGCGTGCCCATGGTGAGCGTGGTTGAGAAACCTTCTCCAGATGAAGCGCCGTCTGATCTGGCGATTGTGGGGCGCTATGTGCTTTCTGCCGATATTTGGGCACTGTTGGCCAAGACTCCGCCGGGGGCAGGTGATGAAATTCAGCTCACCGACGCGATTGATATGCTGATGCAGACAGAATGTGTTGAAGCTTATCATCTGAAAGGTGTGAGTCACGACTGCGGCAATAAATTGGGTTATATGCAGGCTTTTGTTGAGTATGGTCTGCGCCATGCCAGCCTGGGGCAAGAATTCTCGCTGTGGCTGAAACATTTGGTGAACGGCGCACAGAAATAATTTCATAGCTTATTGTCTTAATTTTTAAAAACTAGGATTTTCCAATGAAAGTAACAGTTTTTGGTATTGGTTATGTTGGCTTGGTACAAGCCGCTGTGTTGGCCGAAGTGGGCCATGATGTGATGTGTATTGATGTGGATGCAAAAAAGGTCGAGAACCTCAAAAATGGGAATATCCCTATTTTTGAGCCGGGCCTGACGCCACTGGTGCAACAGAATTACGAAGCCGGGCGTTTGCACTTTACCACCGATGCGCAAGCTGGCGTTGCCCACGGTACTATTCAGTTTATTGCGGTCGGAACGCCGCCAGATGAAGACGGTTCAGCCGATCTCAAATACGTGACCGCAGTGGCACGCACTATTGCTGAATACATGACCGAGCCAAAAATCGTGATTGATAAATCTACCGTGCCGGTAGGTACCGCAGATAAAGTGCGTGAAGTGATGACCGAGACGCTGCGTAAACGCGGCAGTTCTATTACGTTCGATGTGGTCTCCAATCCGGAGTTTCTTAAAGAAGGGGCGGCGGTGGCTGACTGCATGCGTCCTGAGCGTATTGTTCTGGGTACGGATAATAAAGAGGTTATCGAATCTCTGCGTGAGCTGTACGAACCGTTCAACCGCAATCACGATCGCATGATTCTGATGGATATCCGCAGTGCGGAACTGACCAAGTATGCTGCAAACTGCATGCTGGCAACCAAAATCAGCTTTATGAACGAAATTTCTAATCTGGCAGAAATGTTGGGTGCCGACATCGAGAAAGTGCGCCAGGGTATCGGCTCGGATTCACGCATCGGTTATCACTTTATTTATCCAGGTTGTGGCTACGGGGGTTCCTGTTTCCCGAAAGATGTTCAGGCGCTGATTCGCACGGCAGAGCACATTGGTTATCAGCCGAAGATATTGCAGGCGGTAGAACAGGTAAACTCCCAGCAGAAATATAAGCTGACTGAATTTATCAAGCGTCACTTTGGTGACGACGTAAAAGGGAAAACTTTTGCGCTATGGGGCTTGGCTTTTAAACCTAATACTGATGATATGCGCGAGGCATCCAGCCGGGTGCTGATGGAAACCTTGTGGGAATTAGGTGCTTCTGTACAGGCCTATGATCCAGAAGCGATGGCCGAAGCACAGCGTATCTACGGCCAACGTGCCGACTTGAAGCTGATGGGCACTAAAGAAGCCGCATTACAGGATGCCGATGCCTTGGTGATCTGTACTGAATGGCAGAATTTCCGTGCACCAGATTTTGACGTGATGAAAAAGGCGTTGAAACAGCCAGTGATTTTCGATGGGCGTAACTTATTCGACCCAGAACGTTTGCAGGCGCGCGGTTTTACTTATTATGGTATTGGGCGCGGTGCGTCGATTAAGCCGGTTATTTAAGAGGTGAGCATGAAATTCCTGGTTACAGGCGCTGCAGGTTTTATTGGGTATCACGTAATAGAGCGTTTGTTAGCCGCTGGGCATCAGGTTGTCGGTATCGACAACCTGAATGATTATTATGATGTCGGCCTGAAACAGGCTCGGCTTGATTTACTGGCTGATAAACCCGCGTTTCAATTTATCAAGCTTGATCTGGCCGATCGCAGCGGTATTGCCGGGCTTTTCGTTGCGCACCAGTTCGAACGTGTCATTCATCTTGGTGCTCAGGCTGGGGTGCGTTATTCGTTGGATAACCCCCTGGCTTATGCTGATTCAAACCTGATTGGTCATCTGAACATCCTTGAAGGATGCCGGCATAATAAGGTGGGGCATTTAGTGTATGCCTCATCCAGTTCGGTATATGGTCTTAATCGCAAGTTGCCATTTTCGACTGAAGATTCGGTGGATCACCCCATATCCTTGTATGCGGCGACCAAGAAAGCCAATGAACTGATGTCTCATAGTTATTCGCATTTATATGGGCTTCCTACTACGGGCTTACGTTTCTTCACCGTATATGGCCCTTGGGGACGTCCGGATATGGCCCTGTTTAAATTCACTAAGGCGATATTGGCGGGCGAAAGTATTGATGTATATAACCACGGTGAAATGCATCGTGATTTTACTTACATTGATGATATTACCGAGGCGGTTGTGCGTTTACAGGCCATCGTTCCACAACCTAATGCCAATTGGACGGTTGAACAAGGCTCGCCTGCGACCAGTTCTGCGCCGTATCATGTTTATAATATCGGCAACAGCAGCCCTGTGAAGCTCATGGAATATATTCATGCCTTGGAAGATGCATTAGGTATCACTGCACGGAAAAATATGCTGCCGATGCAACCTGGTGACGTTATGGATACCAGCGCGGATACTGACGAGCTTTACCAGACTATCGGATTTAAGCCTGAAATCAGCGTTGAAGAAGGCGTTAAGCGCTTTGTTGAATGGTACAAGGCGTTTTATAAAGTTCAGTAAATGAACATCCGTCAGGATAAATAAAGAGGCTTCGGCCTCTTTTTTCGTATGTCTTCAGAATGTTGATTACGTTTTGCAGTAAAAATTAGAGGGGGAGGGTTATTGAAAAGCAAAAAGCTCCCATCGGGAGCTTTTTGAGTTAGCTAAAGCCGTTATTACAGCAAGAAATCGTCTAAGGATTTCCCTTGCTCTTCGATAGCTTTTTTAATCACTGCCGGAGTACGGCCCTGGCCGGTCCAGGTTTTCATTTCGCCGTTTTCATCTTTATAGTGGTATTTAGCTGGACGTGCTGCGCGTTTTGCTTTGCCTGCGGCTTTAGTTGCAGCCATAGTTTGCAGCAATTCGTTTGGATCAATGCCATCAGCAATCAGCATTTCGCGATATTGTTGCAGTTTGCGAGTGCGCTCTTCAATTTCAGCTTGAGCTTGGCTGTCTTCATCGCGACGCTCGTTAACAACAACTTCCAATTTCTCAAGCATCTCTTCCAGCGTTTCCAGACTACATTCTCTAGCTTGTGCACGTAGAGTACGGATGTTGTTCAAAATCTTTAATGCTTCGCTCATTGTTCTAGTCTCAAATTATATTGGTGGGGGGGCGTTTGCATAATAATAGAGTGCTCTTTTCTTTTCTGCAATAGCCAAATTGAAAGAGATCCTAAATTTACCTTTAAAAAAAACCGATATTGAGAACTGTCTTGCTAATAACCCCTGATAATCTAACTATTACTCTACATGTTGCTAAGCTAAATTTTCAACCGGCGCTGTATGTTCATCGAGCTAAAAGGCATTTCACCAAGCAGATATAATTGCGTTCTATAACAGGGTGAGGATGAATTCTGTAGGGCTTAATCACTGCCGTAAGCGGCAGGTAGTGTAAACAAAAGGGGGGTTAGGTAAGGATAACGTTAGAAATGTCATATCATGTGAGATTGCAATTAACCCCTGGGTAATTGGTGATAAGATTTTTAATAGCACCGCCTTATGCCTGTAAGCCTGCACTTTGCGGGCCTATGTATGATCATTGACACATCATTAATGAATTTGGTTAATCATTGGTAATAATTAAATTGTGATCGGCCAAGAGGTGCATTCTGTAAATAGATGTAAAAACGGGCAATGTTTGCAGCAAAAAGCTTCATTTGAGAATTTGCCTATTACATGTCCCGATAATGACTCGTTGCCCGGCTGAGTCTGACAAAGGGATATGTTACACTGGCCGCCGCATCTTTAACTGAATATTTCTTATACCACTGGAGTCGCGGGCCATGGCTCAGCTTTATTTTTATTACTCTGCTATGAATGCAGGAAAATCTACCGCGTTATTACAATCTTCATATAATTATCAAGAACGTGGTATGCGGACCTTGGTGTTTACGGCTGAAATCGATCACCGCTTTGGCGTGGGTAAAGTCAGTTCCCGAATAGGGCTGTCGTCGCAAGCGCAGCTCTTTAATAACGGAACTCAACTGTATGCCATGATTAACCAGGAACATCAGCAGCAGCCCGTACACTGCGTTTTGGTTGATGAAAGCCAGTTCCTGACTAAAGGGCAGGTTGAAGAACTCTGTGAGGTGGTGGATCAATTAGATATTCCGGTGTTGTGTTACGGCCTGCGTACGGACTTTCTCGGTGAGTTGTTTATCGGCAGTCACTATTTGCTGGCTTGGGCTGACAAACTGGTCGAACTGAAAACCATCTGCCACTGTGGTCGCAAAGCCAATATGGTGCTTCGTTTGGGCGAAAACGGTAAAGCGCTGCATGCTGGCGAGCAGGTGGTTATCGGCGGTAATGAAAGTTACGTGTCCGTATGCCGCAAGCATTATAAAGAAGCGATCAAGACGCAGGAATAACCTTATCACAGAGGCCGACAGCGGCTTGCTGTGAGGTTGGAAGATGATATTGGTAGGAACGTATCAGTTTTCCGTTAGATCGTGCAGAGTTTGCTAAGCGCGGCCTGAGTGAATATAAAAAAACCCGCCGAAAAGGCGGGTTTTTTGTCAGCTCAAGGAGCGGGTTACTTCTTGGACTTTTTTTCAGCTTTGGCTGCCACCGGAGCCGCTGCCGCAACTTCTTCGGTATCTTCGCTAAATTCGCGGCCGTAGAAGGTATCCATCAGGATTTGCTTGAGTTCAGCAATCAACGGATAACGCGGGTTGGCACCGGTACATTGGTCATCAAACGCATCTTCAGACAGTTTGTCGACTTTCGCCAGGAAGTCCGCTTCCAGCACGCCAGCTTCACGGATAGAAGCAGGGATGCCCAGTTCCGCTTTGATCTCGTCCAGCCATTTCAGCAGTTTTTCGATCTTCTGCGCAGTACGGTCACCCGCGGCGCTCAGGCCAAGGTGATCGGCAATCTCAGCGTAGCGACGACGCGCCTGTGGGCGGTCATACTGGCTGAATGCGGTCTGCTTAGTCGGGTTATCGTTAGCGTTATAACGGATAACGTTCGAAATCAGCATGGCGTTGGCCAAACCGTGCGGAATGTGGAACTCAGAACCCAGTTTGTGGGCCATTGAGTGACACACACCCAGGAAGGCGTTAGCAAACGCAATACCGGCGATGGTCGCGGCGTTGTGCACACGTTCACGTGCTACCGGGTTCTTCGCGCCTTCTTTATAGCTGGCTGGCAGATATTCTTTCAGCAGCTTCAGGGCTTGCAGCGCCTGGCCGTCTGAATATTCGTTGGCCAGTACAGAAACATAAGCTTCCAGGGCGTGAGTGACCGCATCCAGGCCGCCGAAGGCGCACAGGGATTTAGGCATGTTCATCACCAGGTTGGCATCGACAATCGCCATATCCGGGGTCAGCGCATAATCTGCCAGTGGGTATTTCTGGCCAGTGGCATCGTCGGTCACCACCGCGAACGGCGTGACTTCTGAACCGGTACCTGAAGTGGTGGTGACGGCGATCATCTTCGCTTTCACACCCATTTTCGGGAACTTGTAGATACGCTTACGGATATCCATAAAGCGCAGCGCCAGGTCTTCGAAGTGGGTTTCAGGATGTTCGTACAGCACCCACATGATTTTCGCTGCGTCCATCGGTGAACCACCACCCAGCGCGATGATCACGTCTGGTTTGAAGGAGTTCATCTGCTCAGCACCTTTACGCACGATGCTCAACGTTGGGTCAGCTTCTACTTCAAAGAACACTTCCGTTTCAATACCGTGCGATTTCAGAACTTTGGTGATCTGATCGGCATAACCGTTATTGAACAGGTAGCGGTCGGTAACGATAAAGGCGCGCTTTGCCCCATCGCTAGCCACTTCATCCAGCGCGATAGGCAGTGAGCCACGGCGGAAGTAGATTGATTTAGGAAGTTTGTGCCACAACATGTTTTCTGCCCGCTTCGCTACAGTTTTCTTGTTGATCAGATGTTTTGGACCGACGTTTTCAGAGATGGAGTTACCCCCCCAAGAACCACAGCCCAGCGTCAGCGATGGCGCGAGTTTAAAGTTGTACAGGTCACCGATACCACCCTGAGAGGCTGGGGTGTTGATCAGGATACGTGCGGTTTTCATCTTGTCGCCGAAATACTCAACGCGCGCAGTCTGGTTGTCTTGATCGGTGTACAGGCAAGAGGTGTGGCCGATACCGCCCATGGCGACCAGTTTTTCGGCTTTGCTGACGGCATCTTCGAAGTCTTTGGCACGGTACATCGCCAGGGTAGGCGACAGTTTTTCGTGGGCAAAGGGTTCGGATTCATCAACCAGTTTCACTTCACCGATCAGAATTTTGGTGTTAGCTGGCACGCTGATGCCGGCCATTTCAGCGATTTTTGGTGCAGACTGGCCCACGATGGCGGCGTTCAGACCACCATTTTTCAGGATGATATCCTGAACGGCTTTCAGCTCTTTACCCTGCAGCATATAGCCGCCATGGGAAGCGAAACGCGCACGCACGGCATCATAGACAGAATCAACCACGATAACCGATTGTTCAGAAGCACAGATTACGCCGCTGTCGAAGGTTTTCGACATCAGGATAGAGGCGACAACACGCTTGATATCGGCAGTTTCATCAACCACCACCGGAGTGTTACCAGCACCCACGCCGATAGCCGGTTTACCTGAGCTGTACGCTGCTTTCACCATGCCTGGGCCGCCGGTAGCCAGAATCAGGTTGATGTCTGGGTGATGCATCAGTTGGTTAGACAGATCAACGGTAGGCTGATCGATCCAGCCAACGATATCTTTTGGCGCACCTGCCGCGATAGCCGCCTGCAACACGATATCTGCTGCTTTGTTGGTAGCATTTTTCGCACGTGGATGCGGGGAGAAAATAATACCGTTACGGGTCTTCAGGCTGATCAGCGCTTTGAAGATGGCGGTAGAGGTTGGGTTGGTGGTCGGTACGATACCGCAGATCAGGCCAATCGGCTCAGCGATAGTGATGGTACCGAAAGTATCGTCTTCGGAGAGGATACCGCAGGTCTTTTCATCTTTATAAGCGTTGTAGATATACTCGGAAGCGAAGTGGTTTTTGATCACTTTGTCTTCAACGATACCCATACCTGATTCTTCAACGGCCATTTTAGCCAAGGGGATACGGGCATCAGCAGCGGCGAGGGCAGCAGCGCGGAAAATCTTATCAACTTGCTCTTGTGAGAAGTTGGCATACTCGCGCTGGGCTTTTTTGACACGTGCTACAAGCTCGTTCAGTTCAGCGACATTCGTTACAGCCATAATGCTCTCCTGATAATGTTAAACTCTTTCAGTGAATAAGCCGTTCGAGCAACTAGTATAGACTTGAGAAAGGGCGGCGTCTGTTAAGGCACGACGGCTTTCTGGTCTTTTGCGATTCTTACGGCTGATTGTCTTAAAGAGCTTCTAGTGCAGGCAGTGTTAAACTAAACCTGTTCTACCTTCTGACTATGACAAAGAGCTTAACTATTCCTGAGTAGTTGTTTTGTGATTTAAATCATAAAAATCGCAAGCTGACACCTTTCAGCAGTGAGTTAATGATAATCACTCTCACCTTGGTGGGCGTTGCTGGCATTTTTACACTTAAAACATCAACAGCTATACACTAAGTTAACAATGGGGAATTACTTTGTAACATTATGGTCTGGTAGGGGAAAATGCTGTTCTTAGCGGATGGATTACCGGACACAATTCTATTACATTAGCGCGCATCGGCAGTGTCTCTTTCTATAGCTATTTATGCGGAGTTTTTCGTGGGCCAATCTCTGTTGGATTTTTCCGTCTACATCAAGTTCTTTGTTGGCTTGTTTGCATTGGTAAACCCGGTGGGCATCTTACCGGTCTTTATTAGTATGACCAGCTATCAGGCGGAGGCGGGGCGTAATAAAACCAACCTGACGGCTAACCTGTCGGTGGCGATTATTTTGTGGACTTCGCTGTTTTTGGGGGAGGCGATACTGCGCGTGTTCGGCATTTCCATCGACTCGTTCCGTATCGCGGGTGGGATCCTGGTGGTGAGCATTGCGATGTCGATGATCAGCGGCAAGTTGGGTGAAGATAAACAGAACAAACAAGAAAAATCAGAGAGCGCAATCCGCGAAAGCATTGGTGTGGTTCCACTGGCACTGCCGTTGATGGCGGGGCCGGGGGCGATCAGTTCAACCATTGTCTGGAGTTCGCGTTACCACAGTTGGCAGAACCTGTTAGGTTTTAGTCTGGCCGTTGCGGTGTTTGCTTTCTGCTGCTGGCTGTTGTTCCGCGCCGCGCCACTGCTGGTGCGTTTGCTGGGGCAAACCGGTATCAACGTCGTTACCCGTATCATGGGTCTGTTGCTGATGGCATTGGGTATCGAATTTATTGTCACTGGGATCAAGGCAATATTCCCTGGGTTGCTATAACCACGAATATCCTTTAATACGCTAACAGCGGGCCTCATTCCTGAGGCTCGTTGCTTAGGGGCTGCCAGAGGTTAATTATTGGCTTAAAATTTTTTAATCATTCAACATAAATACTTTTCTGCTTTAATAAACGGCGGTATCTGTTTGGTTTTTATTCTATTTCACCACTCCGTAGCATAAGTCTTCCTTTATTGCCCAATAAAACACCTAGTATTATTTCCAGTACATTTCATAAGTCTATTTTTCCTGATTTTCCCCTTCGCAGATCAAATCTGCTGTTAATTTAGTCACATCATTCTGTAGGGCTTGTCTCCGTTTCATCCAGGTGTTATTAGTGATTAACTAGGCATAAGCAGGTGTTTATTCTTTTAACTGCTGCTTTGTTAACTAAATGTTTCTTTTTGTGGGTTTTTGCTGTGCAAGCCATGTGCTACCCGAAGGTTTTCTTTTTTGCTCAATAAAATCATGTAATTAAAATAACATGGCGATTTTATAACGAGAGCGTTTGGTCGGTATGTGGGCTGATAAAAGAGAAACGCTTAACATTTTTGCAAAAATTATTGGCTAAGGTTTTTTGCTTCTGCTAGTTTCCGAGCAACTTTACTGCTGATAATTCTTAGTTTTTCGCGTAAAGCAGGAATGAATTTTGCTGATATTATTTTATTTGGTTTTTTTACTAAATATTTCCAAGTATGACCATTTCATATTTGTTAGGTAAAAGGACCAAGCAGTAATCACGGGTATTACTGGTAACGGCAGGTAATACAGAAGAAAGGCTGCACTGCGTCGTTCCGCGCTGTCTGGCCACAACCCACCCGGTCAACGGGCAACGCAGAACCCACGATGGTTCTGTGATAATAAAAACTGGAGTTCTAGATATGACCAACATCACAAAAAAATCACTCCTGGCTGCCGGTATTATTGCCGCACTGGGCATTGCAGCAACCGGAAATGCTTTTGCGGCTAAGGTGCCTGCGGGCGTGCAACTGGCAGACAAGCAGGAACTGGTTAAAAACAACGGTGCAGAAGTGCAGTCTCTCGATCCGCATAAAATTGAAGGCGTGCCGGAAAACAACGTTACCCGCGATCTGCTCGAGGGGCTAGCCAATACCACGCCAGAGGGTTCCATTGTGCCGGGTGCGGCAGAAAGTTGGGATAACCAAGGCTTTAAAGTGTGGACCTTCCACCTGCGCAAAGACGCTAAATGGTCGAACGGCCAACCGGTGACGGCGCAGGATTTCGTCTATAGCTGGCAGCGTATCGTCGATCCGAAAACTGCCTCCCCTTATGCCAGCTACCTGCAATATGCCCACGTAGAGAACGTCGATGACATTATTGCCGGTAAAAAAGACAAATCCACCTTGGGCGTAAAAGCCATTGACGATCATACCTTCCAGGTCACCTTGACCGAGCCGGTGCCTTATTTAGTTGAAATGACCCAGCATTACGCCATGAAGCCGGTCAATAAAGAAGCGGTAGAGAAGTTTGGTGAGAAATGGACGTTGCCGCAAAACTACGTCAGCAACGGTGCCTATAAGCTGAAAGACTGGGTGGTGAACGAACGTATCGTGCTGGAGCGTAACCCGGAATATTGGGATAACGCCAAAACCGTGATCAATAAAGTGACCTTCCTGCCGATTGCCTCTGAAGTGACCGATGTAAACCGCTACCGTTCCGGCGAGATTGACATGACCTATAACTATCTGCCGATCGAACTGTTCCAGAAACTGAAAAAAGAGATCCCGAACGAAGTGCGCGTTGCACCTTACGTCTGTACCTATTATTACGAAATGAACAACCAGAAGGCGCCGTTTACCGATGCTCGCGTGCGCGAGGCGCTCAAGCTGGGGTTGGATCGCGACATTATCGTCAATAAAGTTAAAAACCAGGGCGATCTCCCGGCTTACAGCTACACTCCGCCTTACGTTGATGGCGCAAAACTGACTACTCCAGAGTGGTTCGGCTGGACGCAGGACAAGCGCAACGAAGAAGCAAAAAAATTGCTGGCCGAGGCGGGCTACGGCCCAGGCAAGCCGCTGACTTTCTCATTGTTGTACAACACTTCCGATCTGCATAAAAAACTGGCGATCGCCGCCGCCTCGATCTGGAAGAAAAACCTGGGTGTGGATGTGAAGCTGGTGAACCAAGAGTGGAAAACCTTCCTGGATAGCCGCCATCAGGGGAATTTTGACGTTGCACGCGCTGGCTGGTGTGCGGACTACAACGAGCCTAGCGCTTTCGTGAATACTATGCTGTCGGACAGCAGCAACAACACCTCACATTATAAAAGCCCGGTGTTCGATAAGTTAGTGGCTGAGACACTGCAAGCCAAAACCAAAGAAGAGCGCGCTGCGTTGTATCAGAAAGCCGAAGCTCAGTTGGATAAAGATTCCGTTATTGCGCCCGTTTTCTACTACGTGAATGCCCGGCTGGTGAAGCCTTATGTCGGCGGTTATACCGAGACCGACCCGCTTGATAACGTGTACGACAAAAACCTGTACATCATCAAGCATTGATACGGTAAGGGCCGGTGGCGCACGTCGCCGGTCCATTTTCAGGCGATAAGCCGTTATCAGGCTGGAGCAGGGCTATGCTTAAATTTATTTTTCGTCGCCTATTAGAGGCGATCCCGACGCTATTTATCCTTATCACCATCTCTTTCTTTATGATGCGCTTGGCGCCCGGTAGCCCATTTACCGGCGAGCGTGCATTACCGCCAGAAGTCCTGGCCAATATCGAAGCCAAATACCATTTGAACGACCCGATCTGGAAACAGTACGGGCATTATTTGGTGCAGTTATCGAAAGGCGATTTCGGCCCCTCGTTTAAATACAAAGACTATTCGGTTAACGATTTAGTAGCGGCCTCCTTCCCGGTTTCAGCCAAGCTCGGCTTTGCCGCCTTTGTGCTGGCGGTGGTGCTGGGCGTCAGCGCCGGGGTGATTGCGGCATTGAGGCAGAACACCAAGTGGGACTACATGGTAATGGGGTTTGCCATGACCGGCGTAGTGATCCCCAGTTTTGTGGTCGCGCCGTTGCTGGTGCTGATTTTTGCCATCACCTTGAAATGGTTGCCCGGCGGCGGCTGGAACGGCGGGGCGCCGAAGTTCATGATCCTGCCGATGGTGGCGTTATCGCTGGCCTATATCGCCAGCATCGCGCGTATTATGCGTGGCTCGATGATTGAAGTGCTGCACTCCAACTTTATCCGCACCGCACGCGCCAAAGGCCTGCCGATGCGCCGGATTATCTTCCGCCATGCGTTGAAGCCCGCGCTGCTGCCGGTGCTGTCTTATATGGGGCCTGCGTTTGTCGGCATCATTACCGGTTCGATGGTGATTGAAACCATCTATGGCCTGCCGGGGATTGGCCAACTGTTCGTTAATGGTGCGCTGAACCGTGACTATTCGCTGGTACTGAGCCTGACCATTCTGGTGGGAGCTTTGACCATTCTGTTTAACGCGATCGTTGACGTTCTGTACGCCGTGATCGATCCGAAAATCCGTTATTAATCTGGAGCACGCACTATGTTGACGAAAAAGAACAGCGAAGCTCTGGAAAACTTCAGCGAAAAGCTGGAAGTTGAAGGGCGCAGCCTGTGGCAGGACGCGCGTCGGCGCTTTATACATAACCGTGCGGCGGTGACCAGCCTGTTTGTGCTGGTGCTAGTTACCCTGTTTGTGATTTTTGCACCCTGGCTGTCGCAATTTACCTATGACGATACCGACTGGGCAATGATGTCGGCGGCCCCCAGCATGGAGTCTGCACACTACTTTGGTACGGATTCCTCTGGGCGCGATCTGCTGGTACGCGTGGCGATTGGCGGGCGGATTTCGCTGATGGTCGGTGTCGCTGCCGCGCTGGTGGCGGTGATCGTCGGCACGCTGTATGGCGCGACCTCTGGCTATTTGGGCGGTAAAATCGACTCGGTGATGATGCGTTTGTTGGAAATCCTCAACTCCTTCCCGTTTATGTTCTTTGTGATCCTGCTGGTGACTTTCTTTGGGCAAAACATCCTGCTGATTTTTGTGGCGATCGGCATGGTGTCTTGGCTGGACATGGCGCGTATCGTGCGCGGCCAGACCCTGAGCCTGAAGCGTAAAGAGTTTATCGAAGCGGCGCTGGTCTGTGGCGTTTCGACGCGCAATATCGTGTTGCGCCATATTGTGCCAAACGTTTTGGGGGTAGTGGTGGTTTATGCCTCGCTGCTGGTGCCAAGCATGATCCTGTTCGAATCCTTCCTCAGCTTCCTGGGGTTAGGGACGCAGGAACCGCTAAGCAGTTGGGGCGCATTGCTCAGCGATGGGGCCAACTCGATGGAAGTTTCACCGTGGTTGCTGCTGTTCCCGGCCAGTTTCCTGGTTGTCACTCTGTTTTGTTTCAACTTTATCGGCGATGGCCTGCGTGATGCCCTCGACCCGAAAGATCGTTAAGGAGTGCCACCATGAACATGAATGAAAACTCGTTGCTGCTGGACGTCAAAGATCTGCGCGTGACCTTTAGTACGCCGGACGGTGACGTCACGGCGGTGAACGATCTTAACTTCGATCTGCGTGCAGGCGAAACGCTGGGTATCGTGGGTGAATCTGGTTCCGGCAAATCACAAACGGCTTTTGCGCTGATGGGCCTGCTGGCGAGCAATGGCCGCATCGGTGGTTCGGCGAAGTTTAACGGCCGTGAAATCCTCAATCTGCCGGAAAGCCAGCTTAACAAGCTGCGGGCAGAAGAGATTTCGATGATCTTCCAAGACCCGATGACGTCGCTTAACCCTTATATGCGCGTCGGCGAGCAGCTGATGGAAGTGCTGATGCTGCATAAAAGCATGAGCAAAAGCGAAGCGTTTGAAGAGTCGGTACAGATGCTGGATGCGGTAAAAATGCCAGAGGCGCGTAAGCGTATGCGCATGTATCCGCATGAGTTTTCCGGCGGTATGCGTCAGCGCGTGATGATCGCTATGGCGCTGTTGTGCCGACCAAAACTGTTGATCGCCGATGAGCCGACTACGGCGCTGGACGTGACCGTGCAGGCGCAGATCATGACGCTGCTGAACGAACTGAAGCGCGAATTCAATACGGCCATCATCATGATCACCCACGATCTCGGCGTGGTGGCGGGGATCTGCAACAAGGTGCTGGTGATGTATGCCGGTCGCACCATGGAATACGGTAGCGCGCGTGATGTGTTTTACCGCCCGAGCCATCCTTATTCCATTGGGCTGTTGAATGCGGTACCACGTTTGGATGCAGAAGGTGGAGCGCTGATGACCATTCCAGGGAATCCGCCAAACCTGCTGCGCTTACCACAAGGTTGCCCGTTCCAGCCGCGTTGCCCGTATGCCATGGATCAGTGCACGAGTGCTCCGCCGTTGGAGCAGTTTGGTGAAGGGCGCCTGCGCGCCTGCTTCAAGCCGGTGGAGGCATTGGTATGACAGCAACCGATAAAAAAGTGCTGCTCGAAGTGGCCGATTTAAAAGTGCATTTCGACATTCACGATGACAAACAGTGGTTCTGGCAGGCCCCTAAAACCCTGAAAGCGGTAGACGGTGTCACCTTAAGGCTGTTCGAAGGCGAAACCTTGGGGGTGGTTGGCGAGTCCGGCTGTGGTAAATCCACCTTTGCTCGCGCAATTATCGGCCTGGTGAAAGCCACCAGCGGTCGGGTTGCCTGGCTGGGCAAAGATCTGCTGGGAATGAGTGATGCGGATTGGCGCAATACGCGCAGCGATATTCAAATGATTTTCCAGGATCCGCTGGCTTCGCTTAACCCGCGCATGACCATTGGCGAAATCATTGCTGAACCGCTGCGTACCTATCATCCGAAAATGTCGCGTCAGGAAGTGAAGGACAAAGTGAAAGTGATGATGATGAAGGTTGGCTTGTTGCCGAACCTGATCAACCGCTATCCGCATGAGTTCTCCGGGGGTCAGTGCCAGCGCATCGGTATTGCCCGCGCGCTGATCCTGGAACCTAAACTGGTGATTTGTGATGAGCCGGTTTCGGCACTGGATGTCTCGATTCAGGCGCAGGTGGTGAATCTGTTACAGCAATTGCAGCGCGAGATGGGGCTGTCGCTGATCTTTATCGCTCACGACCTGGCGGTGGTGAAGCACATTTCCGATCGCGTGTTGGTGATGTATCTGGGTCATGCGGTGGAATTGGGAACCTATGATGAGGTGTATCACAACCCGCAGCACCCGTATACCAAGGCGCTGATGTCGGCGGTGCCGATCCCGGATCCGGATAAAGAGCGGGATAAGAAAATCCAACTGCTGGAAGGGGAACTGCCGTCACCGATCAACCCGCCGTCTGGCTGTGTGTTCCGCACGCGCTGCCCAATCGCCGGGCCAGAGTGCGCCAAGACGCGCCCGCTGCTGGAAGGGAGTTTCCGCCATGCGGTATCCTGCCTGAAGGTTGATCCACTGTGATTGACTAGCCACCAATAAAAAACCTGCCAGTTGGCAGGTTTTTTATCTCTACAACGCTCTTATTCTTTCCACAAAATATGGCACAGCTTATTGTCTTTCTCGCGGCAAATCAGCACGCGGGCAAAAACGTCGTTGATCGGTTCGCCGTCGCTGTCTGCCAAGCCAATCACCACTTCGGCAAAGAAATCCGGGTTTAAATCGTATTCGACGTGCTCCTGCCAATCTTCTGCCGGATCGTACAATTCCGCGCCGCCGCGCTCTTCAAACTGCAGATTGAACAGCAGAATATCTGCCGGATCCAGATTGTCGCCAGCCAGTTCCAGGAAGATATCGTAAGCCTGCTCCAGCGTTTCGTCTTCGGTAAGGCGATTATTCAAATCCATAAAAAAATCCCGATAACTCATGAGTTGGCAGTATTAAACCATGCCCGTAGCGGCTTTTACAGCAACGGACTGAAAAAGTAGAACAAGCGCTCGACGATACGATGCCAGAACGGGCGTTTCAGCCACTGTTGGCCATCCAGCAACTGCGAACGGGCGATATAATCATCTTGCACGCAGGCCAGATCGCTGCCGAAACCGGCGTCGTCGATCACCAGCGTGATTTCAAAATTCAGCCACAGGCTGCGCATATCCAGATTGACCGTGCCCACCAGGCTGAGCTGGCCGTCAACCAGCACGCTCTTGGTATGCAGCAATCCGCCTTTAAACTGGTAAATTTTCACCCCGGCTTCCAGCAATTCAGAGAAGAAAGCACGGCTGGCCCAGCGCACCATCATTGAGTCATTGTCGTGTGGGACGATGATGCTGACCTCAACGCCGCGTAGTGCTGCGGTACAGATGGCATGCAGCAGATCGTCACTGGGTACGAAATAGGGAGTGGTCATGATCAACTGTTCACGTGCGGAATAGACCGCTGTGAGCAGCGCCTGGTGGATCATGTCTTCAGGGAAGCCCGGGCCGGAAGCGATAACCTGAATGGTATGGCCGCTTTCCTGTTCGAACGGCATGATATTGACGTCGGGCGGTGGCGGCAGAATGCGTTTACCGGTTTCAATCTCCCAGTCACAGGCATAAACAATACCCATAGTGGTGGCCACCGGGCCTTCCGTGCGGGCCATCAGATCGATCCACTGGCCAACCCCCGCGTCTTGCTTGAAAAAGCGCGGATCAACCATGTTCATGCTGCCGGTATAAGCGATGTAATTATCGATCAGCACGATCTTACGGTGCTGACGCAAATCCATACGGCGCAGGAACACGCGGAACAGATTAACCTTGAGCGCTTCAACCACTTCAATCCCGGCGTTGCGCATCATGCCGGGGTAGGGGCTGCGGAAGAACTGCACGCTGCCAGCGGAGTCCAGCATCAGGCGGCAATGCACCCCACGGCGTGCGGCGGCCATCAAGGATTCCGCAACTTGATCCACCAGGCCACCCGGTTGCCAGATGTAAAAAACCATCTCAATATTGTGCCGTGCCAGTTCGATATCACGAATCAGCGCCGTCAGCGTGCTATCGGTGGTGGTGAGCAACTGCAACTGGTTGCCTTTGACACCGTCGATACCTTGCCGGTGATGGCAAAGCTGGAACAGCGGGCGAGCAACTTCGCTGTATTCAGTAGCAAAAATCCGGCGGCTTTCTTTCAGTTCATTCAGCCAACGGGCGGTTGAGGGCCACATGGCTTTGGCGCGCTCGGCCCGGCGTTTGCCCAGATGCAATTCGCCGAAAGACAGATAAGCGACGATCCCCACCAACGGCAGAATATAGATCACCAGCAGCCAGGCCATGGCGGAAGGAACCGTGCGTCGTTTCATAAGAATACGCAATGTGACCCCGGCAATAAGCAGCCAGTAGCCGAACACCAAAAGCCAACTGATTACATTATAAAATGTTGTCATAAAGACGAAAAATCCTGTTCGCAAACCACCAATAGTGAGTGTACGCACAGAACGGTAAAGGCGAAACCTTTTCCCTGCACTTAAGTTACATAAAAATGATTGACTAAAGGTACTTGCCGAAAATAAAAAACGGCAGCCCAACTGGCGAAAAAGCGGGTAATACGTGACTTGGATCGCTGGCTGAAAAGGCTATAATGCGCGCGGTTGGCATTGGATGGGTGGCATAACGATGAAACGCAGTAGAAACGAAGTGGGTCGCTGGCGAATGCTCCGGCTGCGCCAGCGCCGCAGGCACCATTGGCTGGAGCGTCAGTCATGCAGTAACCGGCATATTATTCGCGTACGCCGCCGGTTGGACGATCAGCATCGTCGCGCATTGTTGTTCGTCGTGGCTTACGAGTGGTAAAACAAAACAGTCCCGTTTTGGGACTGTTTTGCTCTCTACAGGGATTATTTACCCAGATAGGCGTTCAGCATCCACACCTGTTTTTCCTGCTGTTTGATGTAATCGCTCATCAGTGAAGAGGTGCCTTCATCGCCAGCGTCAGCGGCCAGCGTTAGTAGCTCACGCTGTTGTTGCAGCAGAACGGCGTAACCATTCAGTAAACCGCGCAGCGTGCCTTTATCATCGGTCACGTTGGTATCTTCTTTGATATCTGCGGTTTTCAGGTAGTCACTGAAAGCGTGACGTGGTTGTGAGCCCAGAGTCAGAATACGCTCTGCCAACTCATCGACCTTGAGCAGCAGATCGTTGTAAGTTTCTTCAAATTTAACGTGCAGTTCAAAGAAGTGCGGGCCGGAAATATTCCAGTGGTAACCGCGCACGTTCATATATAACACCTGATAGTTCGCCAGTAATGCATTCAGAGCGTCAGAGAGTTTTGCTGATTGTTTGGTATCCAGGCCAATATGAGTTTTCGCTGCTTTCTTTGCCGTTGCCATAATAATCTTCTCCTGATGGTTTGTTCCAATAATCTATACCGATACAGTAACTGGATTTATCTCAAGGTTAAAGACGATAACAAGTATCAATATAATCGTTTAAACCGATAGTGATAAAAGAGTAGAGCGTTTACCGACGCAGGGCGAATTTTAATACCCCGGCGCTCAGGCTCACCAGTATGGACGCAGCAATCAGCACGGCAATAAATGCCTGATCGAAGGCGGCGCGCGCCAGTTTGATCAGTTCTGCCGCCCTGTCAGCGCCCATATTACCCGCTAACCGCAATGCTTCATCAATGCTGTCATAGGCCAGATCGCCAACTGGCAGGCTATCTGGCAATGCCAGGCTGTGACTATAGACCGCGGTCATCAAGCCGCCCAGCAGAGTGATACCCAATACGCCACCTAGCTCCCAGGAAACGTCTTCAATAGAAGCCACCATACCGGCTTTCTCTTCGGGGGCGTTGAGCATGATGGCGGTAGAGGCGGCGGTAATGGCACCGCCAAGACCAAATCCGATCACAAACAGGCATATAAGCTGCATCACAATGTTGCCTTGATACCCCAGAACGACGCCAATAATCCCCAGCGCGGTGAGAACGAAGCCACCGATCAGCATACTGCGCTCGCCATAGCGCGGCATCAACATCCCGGCTAATGGGCCAGCCAGCGCAGATGCCACCGGAATAGGGAGAATAAACAGCGCCGCCAGTAAGGGGGACATCCCCAGTACCAACTGCAAACGCTGGCTTAAGACCAGTTCAACCCCCACCAGTGCGATCATCGACATGATCGCCACACCGACACCGCTGGCAAACATGCGGTTGCGAAACAGCGAGAAATCGATCATCGGATGCAGCGCTTGCCGCTGGCGACGGACGAATAGCGTAAGAAACAGGGTGCCGAGCGTGGCTGCAATCGCAAAGTCGCGTAATGAAAGGCTGGGTTTGCTCAGCTCTTTCAACGCATAGATAGCCGCAATCAGGCCGAGCATGATCTGTATTGAACCTATTACGTCACAGGGGCGCTTATTGTCGCCACCGCATTGCGGTATCCAATACCATGCCAGGGGCAATACCAGCATGACTACCGGAACGTTGATCAGAAATACCGCTCCCCACCAGAAATAGGCCAGCAAAGCTCCACCGACGACGGGCCCAAGCGCTGCGGCACCGGAGGCAACTGCCGCCCAGATACCGATGGCCAGCGAACGCTCGCGTTCATCGGTAAACACGTGGCGCACGATGGATAAGGTAGCGGGCATCATCATGGCAGCCCCGACCGCCAGAAACGCGCGCGCAGCAATCAGCCACTGGGCGCTGGGGGAGAAGGCGGCACATAGCGAAGCCAGAGCAAAGACCGGTAACCCGGCGATAAACATTTTCTTGTGGCCGATGCGATCGCTGAGCATGCCTGCACCCGGCAACAACCCGGCGACCACCAGTGGGTAGGCATTCACAATCCACAGTTTTTGTGAGGCGGTGGCATCCAGCGCCTGTGTCAGGCGTGGCAAGGCGGTGTAAAGTACCGTCATATCGGTAATGATTAAAAATAATGCGCTGGAGATCATAGCCAGGATCAACCAGCGGTTTTGGGCGTGCATAATCGTATCCTAAAAAACCGATAGCGCGGCTGCGCCATCTTGCGGTAACCACCCGGTTTCTGCGGTGGTATACTGAGTATAATATAAATCCATACGTTCGTATTGAAAAGGGGTTTTCTTAATGGGGCGTCAACGAAGCATCGATCGTGACAAAGTGCTGGACGCGGCAGAAGAGATCGTGGCTACCCAAGGTGCCGCTGGGTTAACCATTGATTCAGTGGCTAAAGCCATGGGGATTTCCAAAGGTGGAGTGCAGTATTGCTTCGGGAATAAAGATGCCTTGATTGATGCCATGTTCGAACGCTGGGGCAAAGCCTATGACCAGGTTTTTGACAGCATTGCGGGCAGCGATCCGGCACCGGTTACCATCGTTCAGGCGCATATGCAGGCCACTCGCAGTTCCGATCAGGCATCGAGCGCCAAGGCGGCAGGGCTAATGGCTACGTTAATACAAACGCCGGAACATCTGGACAGCACGCGTGAATGGTATCGTGGCCGTATCGCAGGGTTGGATCTGAACACTGAGCAGGGCAAAAAAGCCCGGCTGGCATTTTTAGCCACCGAGGGGGCTTTTATGCTGCGGTTCTTTGGCTTTATGGATATCGACCAGGCAGAGTGGGACGATATGTTTGCCGATATGCAAAAATGGGTTCTCAATGAAATGGTTCAACAAGATTAACCTATCGCAGCGATAGGTGGCGGCCACATCATTCGGGGAGTATGTTTAGCGAATAACTATTTACTAAACAAGAATTCCCTCGAAGAACCCACTTAGCCAGCCACCTCCGTGCTGGCTTTTTTTTGCTTAAAATACCTGCTTAAAAGGCTTTACCGTGACATCCGCATACACGCCAGCGGCGACGTAGGGGTCTTGTTCTGCCCAGGATTTTGCCGCTTCCAGAGACGCGAATTCTGCGATCACGGTGGAGCCGGTAAAACCAGCGCTGCCGGGATCGTTGCTATCGATCGCCGGGTTAGGGCCCGCAACCACGAGTCGGCCTTCATCACGCAGCGCCTGCAGACGTGCCAGATGTGCCGGACGAGCTTCCAGGCGTTTTTCCAGTGAGCCGGGTACGTCTTGTGCGTAGATCAGATAAAGCATATTTCACCTTTAAAATCATTGTTATAGAACGGTGAGGTAAAATTAGCGTAAAACCGGTGACAAGGGAACGCCAATCCGCACAATTTTGCGCAGATGGGAAGGAAAGGTTAAGAATGAGTGTGAAAAACGCAGGATAAAGGCGAGGCAGAGGTTAATATCCCTATGAGTTTGCTGGTTTTAGTGGTGATTAAAGCGATAGTTGGTCTTTCGTTATTGAATATGATAACCATTTGCATTTAAACTTGGCGGACCAGAGGAAAAAGAATCATTATGCCGCTAAAAAAGATGTTCCTTATTCGCCGTTTTTCCGTGCCAATTGTGCTCTCCGTTGGCTTGCACAGTGCCTTGGTGGCCGCCTTGCTTTATGCTTCGGTAAAAGAAGTAATGCAGTTGCCAAAGCAGGAAGATGCTCCAATCAGCGTCATGATGGTCAATATGGCAGCGTTGACGGAGCCACCGCCGCCTGCTGCTGTGGAACCTGAGCCACAGGTAGAACCTGAACCAGAACCGATCCCTGAACCACTGCCGGTGCCGGTGCCGGTAGCGATCCCGAAACCTGAGCCTGAAAAACCCAAGCCCAAACCCAAACCGAAGGTTGAAAAACCGGTGAAGCGTGAAGTGAAGAAAGCTGAACCGCGTGAGCCTTCTCCTTTTGAGAGTGATTCACAGGCTAAACCGATCGATAACGCACCGATCAAACAGGCACCTGCCGCGCCAGCGCCGGGTAACTCGCGCGAGTTGGGGCCAAAAGCGCTGAGCCTGTCTAAGCCGATGTATCCGCCACGGGCCTTGGCGTTGCAAATTGAGGGTAAGGTGAAAGTGCAGTTTGATGTCGACAGCGACGGGCGCGTGACGAATCTCCGTATCCTGTCGGCAGAGCCGCGCAACATGTTTGAACGGGAAGTGAAGCAGGCGATGCGTAAATGGCGTTATGAACCTAAAACGGCACAAAGTCTGACAAAAACCATTATCTTTAGAGTGGACGGGTCAACCGATTTGAATTGATTGCCGCCGATAATAAAAAAGGGCTGCCTTATTTATCTGGCAGCCCTTTTAAGCGTTTCTGGCGCGCTTATTCTTCTTCGGCGTCAACGCGGAAGTTCATTTTACCATCCGGCAGGGCGCGAGGGCTACCAACCGCATCAACTGCGACATAGGTGAATACCGCTTCAGTGGCACGATAGCGCTGGCCAATTGGGGCAGAGGAGACCTTCTTCACCCACACCTCAATGTTAACGGTAATCGAACTGCGGCCGGTACGGATGCAACGGGCATAGCAGCAGACCACATCGCCAACTGCCACCGGTTTCAGGAAGGTTATCCCGTCGACGCGCACGGTCACCACGCGCCCTTCAGCAATCTCTTTTGCCTGGATTGCACCGCCAATATCCATTTGCGACATCAGCCAGCCACCAAAAATATCGCCGTTGGCGTTGGTATCCGCTGGCATCGCCAGCGTACGCAGCACCAGCTCTCCGCTGGGTAAAGGTTGTTGTGTCATCACTGTCTGCTTATCAAAAAGGAATCAAATTAATACTGCCCATGGTAAATACCACGGGCATTAACACCGGCTATTTTTTTTGTTCTGCTGGCATATGCCGATAAATATAGACACCACTCAACAGGGTAAAGACTAGCGTCAGCGCGGTCAGGCCAAAGACTTTGAAGTTAACCCAAACGTCTTGCGGCAACCAGAATGCCACGTAGATATTGGCCAGCCCACACGCCAGGAAGAACAGCGCCCAAGCAAGGTTGAGATTGCCCCATACCTTATCCGGCAGCGTCAGTTCTTTACCCAGCATGCGCTGGATCAGCGGTTTTTTCAGGATCAGTTGGCTAACTAATAGCGCCAGTGCGAACAGGGTGTAGATCACGGTGACTTTCCACTTGATAAATAGATCGTTGTGGAATACCAGCGTCAAGGTACCAAATACCGCCACCATCACGAAGGTGATCAGCGTCATCTTCTCAACCTTGCGATATTTGATCCAGGTAAAGACTAAGGCCAGGGCGGTTGCAGCGATCAACGCGCCGGAAGCAACGTAAATATCGTAGAGCTTATAAAAAGCAAAAAAGACAATAAGTGGCAGGAAATCAAGAAACTGCTTCATAAATCAATCCATCAAAGGTTCATCGGCCGACTATACCGGATTCGGCGGGATCTGTGTACTGCGGGAAAGTGCTGATTATCGGCGTTTGGCCACCGGATTTCCGCTGGTTAGGCAGGAATTTGCATAACCTTACGATTCTCATCGTGGATTAATGGCGTATGCGGCTCGTACAATCGCCCAGTAAACGCAATAATAGACCGATAATTTACTATGGAAAATAGCTATGCAGTGGAAATCTCTCCAGGCGTTGACGCCTGGTTTGACACATTTGTTAGGGTATGAACGCAGTTGGTTGAAATCGGATATTCGTGCCGGATTATCGGTAGCGGCAGTGGCGCTGCCGGTGGCCATCGCTTATGCCGAACTGGCGGGTGTCAGCCCGGTGGTGGGGCTTTACTCCTGTATTTTGCCGATGATTGCCTATGCGATTTTCGGTTCGTCGCGCCAATTGATTGTCGGCCCAGATGCGGCCACCTGTGCGGTAATTGCCGCCGTGGTGACGCCGCTTGCCGCCGGGAATCTGGAGTTGCACTGGCAGCTGACTATCATGATGACCGCCATGATGGGGGCATGGTGCCTGCTTGCCAGCCGTTTCCGGCTGGGGGCGTTGGCCGATTTGTTATCCCGGCCGATTCTCAATGGGCTGCTGAATGGCGTGGCGGTGACCATAATTGTCGATCAAATCGGTAAGGTGACGGGATTTGGCACGCCTCCTGCGCAACTGATCGAACGTATTTATGCGTTACCCGGTAACTTATTGCACAGTGACTGGCTGACCATCGGCGTCTCTTTGCTGACGCTATTAATGCTATTTGGTGTTAAAAAGCTGCGGCCGAACTGGCCTGCGCCGCTGTTTGCCATCGTATTAGCGACCTTCGTCACTTGGGCTGGTAATCTGCAACAGCACGGTATTATCACCGTCGGCGGCTTCAGCGGTATGTTGCCCATCGTCCAGTGGCCAGATTTTCAGCCAGGATTGCTGCGTGACATGGTGATCCCGGCATTGAACCTGGCGGTGGTGAGCTTTGTCAGTATGATGCTGACCGCCCGTAGCTTTGCGGCAAAAAATGGTTACGAGGTGAATGCTGATGCGGAGTTCCGCGCGCTGGGCCTGGTAAACATTGTTTCTGCGCTGTCGCAAGGGTTTGCTATCAGCGGTGCCGATTCGCGTACGGCGGTAAATGATGCTAACGGTGGCAAGAGTCAGTTGGTTTCGATCATTGCTGCCGTGGTGATCGCCATTGTGCTGCTGTTCCTGACCGAGCCGCTGCAGTTTATCCCCGTTGCTGGTTTGGGCGTGGTGCTGATGTATGCCGCCTGGTCGTTGATCGACATCCGGGGGATCTGGATTTTGCGCCGCCGCAACGCGCAGGCGTTTCGTCTGGCGGCCTTTACCTTCCTTTGCGTGTTGCTGGTGGGGGTGATCAGCGGTATCGGTCTGGCGGTTTTACTTGGATTGATGCAATTCTTGCGCACCGTCTTCCGCCCGACCGAGCAACTGTTGGGCGTTAACGACGAAGGCATGATCCACTCGATGGGGAATAACAACGGCGTGAAGGCCGTTTCAGGCGTGATGATGTATCGCTTCAATTCACCGCTGACCTATTTTAACGTGGCTTACTTCAAGCGCCGGATCCTCAACTTGGTGGACGGCACGCCGTTCCAGCCGCGTTGGGTAGTAATTGATGCGGTCGCCAGCTTTACCCACGCAGATATCAGCGTGTTGGCGGCAATCGATGAATTGAAACGCGATCTGTTACAGCGTAACGTAAAATTGGTGCTGGCAGGGCGGCGTACTGAATTGACGCGCTGGTTCCGTATCAACCGAGTGGGGCGCGATCAGGATCTGATTCTGGTGCCTGATCTCTATTTGGCTTTAAAGCTGATTCAAAGTAAGGAGCAGGCGGAGCCCACTGTGGCACCATAAGCAAAAAGGGCACGCCGAAGCGTGCCCTTTGACATATCCAACGAATAATCAGTCGCGCAGCAACATATACAGGCGGGACAGATAAACCAGCAGCAGTGCTGAAACCAGATTACTCAGTGCGGTCAAAACCACGCTGGCGACGTTTGGCGTCAGAACAGACAAATGGCTGACCATGAACAGCACCAGCAGTTTGGCAGCCAACCACAGCATCATTGCCGGAACAATCACGCGAGCGTTGGCGAAGGCCAGCTTGCAGCTCAACTTCATTGAGGCAAGTACGCCTTTGTTGTCAGCAAGCGAAATCACCGGTGCCAGCGAGAATGATATCGCCAAGATTACGCCGGGCACGATGAACAGCGTTAAACCGAGCTGGATCAGCAGGGTGCAGACAAACAGCAGCAACAGCAAACGCGGCAGTTGCGGCGCAGAGATGCCGATAGCGCGCAGTGCACTGGTGCGCGCACCTTGAGAAATCAAGCGGATCAGTGTCAACATCCCACCCACCAGCAATACGTTACCTACCAAGGCAGAAAACGTCGCGGCAGCAGAGACTTTTAACAACACCATTTGTTGCTCTGGTGTCATTTGCTGAATGATTTCCTGAATTCCCATACCGGCGGTCGAGGTAAAATCACTTTCCGTCGCACTCAAAAGTTTCAACTGCTCAACATCAGGGCTGAAAGCCTGATTGAGCAGCACCGAAATGAGCCCGGTCAACAGAGCCAGCAAGAGGATGCTGGCCAATTGATTACGGAAAAAGTTAAAACTGTCACGGTACAACGTGTTGGCCGTGATAGGCATGCAGACTCCTTGGCGTCGAGAACAGAGATAAATCAGTGGGTAATTGTACCTTGTTCCGTGCCGCTGTGGCACCCCGTGAGTTGCACAGCGCCTATTTCTTCGGCGATTAGCCTATTCGGTACCAGTAATAGCAGCGGCGGCAGGTTATAACCTGCACGGGCGCGATCGCAGGCCTCATTATGCAAGCCATTGTTCCCAGACTGCTCGAACTCCCTGCACGGGCTTGGTCGGTTAAGGTAGATCGAACAGAAGACAGCCTGACCGATTTCACCTTGCAGCGCTTTACAGCGTGGGGATCGGCTATTGGTGCCCTGCATACAGCGCAGGAAAGGGGGTAATGGCTCGGTAACCAATAGAGGAACGGTGCCGCCGCCGTCTTCCGCTTCGGCCCAATAGAATGACACTCGAAAATAGCCGCAGCATGCGCCGCAGCTGACACAGGGATTTTGAATTTCGCTCATCTTGATTGCTCACTGATTCCTTGCGGGCACGAACCAAAACCAACATGAATGACGAAACTACTCAGCAACCATTTCTTTAGCAACTGAAATTTAAGTGCGTATCATTTTTGCAACAAGCGGCCTTTTTTGATTTAGATCAATTCTTGATTTATTAGTGGCTTAGATATCCTTGTTTTTGGTATGAATTTAAATTTTTACACATAAGATGTGATCTCGATTGGATCATAAATACCCGTTAATAGGTATATTCGTCGAGACTGTAAACCACACAAATGGAATGGATAATGAAAAAGACAACTCTGGTGGTATTGGCGGCTATGATGGCGCCCATGTTGGCAAGTGCGCATCAGGCAGGTGATTTCTTGTTCCGTGCGGGCACCGCAACCGTGCGTCCAAACGCGGGCTCGGATAATGTTCTTGGTCAGGGATCGTTTGGTGCCAACAATAATACTCAGTTGGGCCTGACCTTCGGTTATATGGTCACGGACAATATTGGTGTTGAACTGTTGGCAGCAACGCCGTTCAGCCACAAAGTGTCCCTGAAAGGCAGCGCTGTAAACGGCGATATCGCTACCATTAAACATCTGCCACCGACGCTGATGGCACAGTACTATTTTGGTGACAAGCAGGACAAACTGCGCCCTTATCTGGGTCTTGGCCTTAACTACACCATGTTCTTTGATGAAAAATTCAATGACTATGGTAAGAGTGCTGGGTTGAGCAATCTGGATCTGAAAAACTCTTGGGGCGTAGCGGGCCAGGCTGGTCTGGATTACAACCTGGATAAGAACTGGATGTTGAACATGTCGGTGTGGTGGATGAATATCGAAACTCAAGTCCGCTTTGACGCTGGTGATCAACATCAAAATATTGATACGCGTCTGGATCCGATCGTATTTATGTTCGGGGCGGGTTACCGTTTCTGATGTAGTTTTGCAGAGGAGGCACCGCCTGGTGCCTCCCCTTGTAGTATTTGATTCGCCTATCGTTTTTACAAACCTACTCTGAACGCACCTGTTACCGGGCACAACTGTTGCACCCGGTGAATGAGGGGATCAGGCGAGGGTAGCCGCTTTCATTTCACGAACAAATTTACCCAACTTGGCCAGCATCTCTGCGGGTTGTGTCTGGTTTTGTTCGATGATTTTGACAATCGCCGAACCGGAGATCGCCCCGGCAGCGCCAGATTGCAGCGCATCTTTTACCTGCGAAGGTTCAGAAATACCAAAGCCCTGCAACGGCGGTGCCGCATGGTATTCCCGTAGTTTGTTCACCAGATGATGCAGCGGTAATTGCGCCCGGCTTTCCGTGCCGGTGACCCCAGCGCGTGACAGCAGATAGGTATAACCGCGGCCATGAGAAGAGATCTCACGCAGCAGATCGTCGTCGGCATTCGGCGGGCAGATAAAGATCGGCGCGATGCCGTGGCGCGTTGCCGCCGCGCGGAACGGTGCCGACTCTTCGAACGGTACGTCGGCGATCAGCACTGAGTCCACGCCAACCTCTGCGCAACGCTGATAAAAGACGTCGATGCCTTTGTGAAACACCAGATTGGCATACATCAGCAGGCCGATGGGAATGGTCGGGTGTTTCTGGCGGATTGCCGCCAACATTTCGAAACAGTGGGTTGGCGTTACGCCAGAGGCGAAAGCGCGCAGGGCAGCACCTTGGATGGTAGGGCCATCCGCCAATGGATCGGAGAACGGGATCCCCAGTTCCAACGCATCGGCACCGTTTTCCACCAGAGTATCGATGATTTGCAGCGACAACGTTGGGTTAGGATCGCCCAGGGTGACAAATGGCACGAACGCGCCTTCTCTGTTGCCTTCCAGGCGTTTAAACAGCTGCTGGTAACGTTCCATCAGATTTCTCCCCGAGCTTTCAGAATATCGTGAACGGTAAATATGTCTTTGTCGCCGCGGCCGGACAGGTTAACCACCAGAATTTGTTCTTTCTCTGGCGTTTCACGAATCATTTTCAGCGCATAGGCCAAGGCGTGGGAAGACTCCAACGCCGGGATAATGCCTTCGTGGCGCGACAGCTCTTTGAAGGCTTCCAGCGCCTCATCATCGGTAATCGACACATATTCTGCGCGGCCGATGCTGTTCAGATACGCGTGCTGTGGCCCGACGGAAGGGAAGTCCAGCCCGGCAGAAATCGAGTAAGACTCTTCGATCTGCCCTTCAGAGGTTTGCATCATCGGGGATTTCATACCGAAGTAGATGCCAACATGGCCGTGTTTCAGCGGCGCGCCGTGTTGACCGGTTTCGATCCCCAAACCAGCCGGCTCAACGCCGATCAGGCCAACGCTGGCGTCGTCGATAAAGTCGGCAAACATGCCGATGGCGTTGGAACCGCCGCCAATACAGGCCAGTACCGCATCTGGCAGGCGGCCTTCGCGCTCCAGCATCTGAGCTTTGGTTTCTTCGCCGATCATGCGCTGGAACTCACGCACGATGGTCGGATAAGGGTGTGGGCCTGCGGCGGTACCGAGCATGTAGTGGGCTTTATCGTAACTGCCAGACCAGTCGCGCAGCGCTTCGTTACAGGCATCTTTCAGCGTGGAAGAACCGCTGTGCACCGGGATCACTTCTGCCCCCATCAGGCGCATACGGAACACGTTTGGCGACTGGCGTTCAATGTCTTTGGCACCCATATAGATGCGGCACTTCAGCCCGAGCAGTGCACAGGCCAGCGCGGAAGCTACGCCGTGTTGGCCAGCGCCGGTTTCCGCAATGATCTCGGTTTTACCCATACGCTTGGCTAGCAGCGCCTGGCCCAGCACCTGGTTGGTTTTGTGCGCACCGCCGTGCAGCAGATCTTCACGTTTCAGATAGAGTTTGGTTTTGGTGCCTGCGGTGAGGTTTTTGCACAGTGTCAGTGCTGTCGGGCGGCCTGCGTAGTTTTTCAGCAGATCGATAAACTCTGCCTGAAACTCAGGATCGCGCTGTGCGCTGACAAAGGCTTCTTCAAGTTGTTTCAGGGCCGGCATCAGAATTTGTGGCACATACTGACCACCAAATTCGCCGAAGTAGGGGTTAAGCAGCGTCATGATGTTTCCCGTTGTTATCCGTTAAATTTATATTCGCAATCAGTAAGCGCGCAGAGCCTGGAATACTGCCGCCAAACGCGTGGCATCTTTGATGCCGGGCTGGCTCTCTACGCCGGAGTTAAAGTCGAGGCCCGCGCAGCCGAGCTGGGCTGCGGCAGCACAGTTGTCTGCGCTCAAACCACCGGCCAGCATCACATTGCTCAGCGTTTCCCCTTGCAGTAGCGCCCAATCGAAGCGTACCCCGGTACCACCGGCACCGTTATCCAGCAGGTAACGATCGACATGCTGCAGATCGCGGGCTGGCAGGCGGTCTTTCACGCTTAACGCTTTCCAGATCTGGCAGGATGCGGGAAGCTTGCCACGCAGGGCGCTGATGTAAGCCTGGTCTTCTGCACCGTGCAGTTGTACGGCATGCAGGCCGAGCTGCTCGGCGGTTTGCACCAGGGTATCGAACGGCGCATCGCAGAACACGCCGACGTATTTCAGTGGTGCACCGGCAATCACTTCGCGGCCACGGGCAATATCGATGCAGCGCGGTGAGCGGCCAACGAAGATCAGCCCACCGTAATTGGCACCGGCCTGATAGGCGGCAGCGGCATCCTGTGGCCGGGTCAGGCCACAGACTTTATTATCACCGAGGATCACCCGGCGTACCGCGCTGCGCAGATCGCTTTCCGACATCAGCGCACTGCCGATCAGGAAACCATTGGCAAAGTGGCTGAGCTCGCGGATCTGGCCGTAGTTGTTGATCCCTGATTCGCTGATCACCGTAACGCCCTGCGGCACCAGTGGGGCCAAGACGCGGGTGCGATTGAGATCGATAGAGAGATCGCGTAGATCGCGGTTGTTGATGCCGATCACCTGGGCTTCAAGCTGCACCGCGCGTTGCAATTCTTCTTCGCTGATCACTTCGGTCAGCACGCCCATATTCAGGCTATGGGCCACAGTGGCCAACTGACGATACTGTTCATCATTCAAGACCGACAGCATCAGTAAAATGGCATCGGCCTGATAATAACGCGCCAGATAGATCTGGTACGGGTCGATAATGAAATCTTTGCACAATACTGGCTGAGTGACGGTTTTGCTCACCAGCGGCAGAAAGTCGTAGCTGCCCTGGAAGTATTTTTCATCGGTGAGCACGGAGATCGCCGAGGCAAAATCCTTGTAGACCGCAGCAATTTCCACCGGATCAAAATTCTCGCGGATCAATCCTTTAGAAGGCGATGCCTTTTTGCATTCAAGAATAAATGCCGTTTGGGGACCTTGCAGCGCCTGATAAAAACCACGGTTGCTTGGGACGATATCATTCTGAAAGCTGGCCAGTGGCTGTTGTTGGCTTCGTGCCGCGACCCATTGCGCTTTATCACGAACAATCCTGTTGAGCACGGTTTCCTGCTGCATTACTTATCCTCTTGCTGCCAAAGCGGTGACGCGGCCATAGGCCTGCCCGCTGTGAATCATGTCCAATGCCTGTTGCGCGTTGTGGCGCAGATCTTCCTGCCCAAATAACTTCATCAGCAGCGCGACGTTAGCGGCGACCGCTGCGGCGTGAGCCGGGTCACCGTTACCTTGTAACAACCTTGCCAGAATGTCACGATTTTCTTCCGGTGAACCGCCCAGCAAGGAGTCCAGCGAATGGCTTGCCAATCCAAAGGATTTTGGCGTCAGTTGATAGCTTTCGATCTCACCACTATTCAGTTCAGCCACGTGAGTCGTGGTGTGAATGGCGACTTCGTCCATCCCGCCGCCGTGCACCACGGCAGCACGGCGATAGCCCAGTACACGCAGGGTTTCGGCGATGGGTAACACCAGTTCCGGGCTGTATACCCCAATCAGCGCCAGCGGTGGGCGGGCCGGGTTAATCAACGGGCCGAGCACGTTGAACACCGTGCGGGTTTTTAGCTGTTGACGTACCGGCATCGCATGGCGGAAGCCGGTGTGATACTGCGGCGCAAACAGGAAGCACACGCCAAGCTCGTCTAACGCCTTGCGGGATTCTTCGGCTGGCAGATCCAGGCGGATGCCAAACGCCGCCAGCAGATCGGAAGATCCAGAACGGCTGGATACGCTGCGGTTGCCGTGTTTGGCGATTTTGGCTCCGCAGGCCGCAGCGACAAAGGCGCTGGCCGTTGAAATGTTAATGCTGTTGGTGCCGTCGCCGCCGGTGCCGACGATGTCTGCAAAATCATAATCCGGCCGTGGGAATGGCAGCGCGTCATCCAGTAACGCTCTGGCTGCGCCTGCGATCTCTTCGGGGCGCTCGCCGCGGATCTTCATGCTGATCAGCGCAGCGGCCAATTGGCTGTGCTCCAGTTCACCGCGCATGATGGCGCTGAACAGCTGTTGGCTTTCCTGCTGGTCCATCGACTCTGATCGATACAGCTTTTCAAGAATAGGTTGCATAGTCATTTTCTCTTAATTATTTCGCCAGAGCCCAGGCGAGAGTCTGCTCAAGCAGACGCGCACCCTGGGTAGTCAGAATCGATTCGGGATGGAACTGGAAACCACATACGCGATGGCGATCGTGACGCACCGCCATCACCATGTCACCGAAGCGGGCGTTCACCGCCAGCTCCGTTGGGATATTACTGCCGACCAGCGAGTGGTAGCGGGCGACCGGCAGTGGATTGGGCATTCCGGCAAACATGCCTTCACCATCATGCGTAATGGCGGAAGCTTTACCGTGCAGGATCTCGCCGGCCTGGCCAACGTGGCCGCCGTAGGCTTCAACAATCGCCTGATGGCCAAGACAGATACCGATAATTGGCATCTGGCCGCGCAACCGTTGCAGCAGTTCCGGCATACAGCCAGCGTCTGCCGGGGTGCCAGGGCCGGGCGACAGCATCAGCACCGGTTGTTCCATCTGCTGAAGCCGTTCAACGATGAGATCGGCGGCAATCTGGTTGCGGTAAATCACTACCTGATGACCACTGGCGCGCAGTTGATCAACCAAGTTGTAGGTAAAGGAATCGACGTTATCGAGCAACAAGATATCGGCCATTAGAACACCTCCTTGGCCTGATGCGCGCTGGCGATGGCACGCAGCACGGCGCGTGCTTTATTACGGGTTTCATCGGCTTCTGCCTGAGGAACGGAATCCAGCACCACACCGGCACCGGCTTGCACGGTGGCAATGCCGTCCTCAACATAGGCTGAGCGGATGACAATACAGGTATCGAGATCGCCGTGAGCGGTGAAATACCCAACCGCACCGCCGTAGCTACCACGGCGCGAACCTTCAGAAGCAGCGATTAACTGCATGGCGCGCACTTTTGGTGCGCCGCTCAGGGTGCCCATGTTCATGCAGGCCTGATAGGCGTGCAGCACGTCGAGATCGGCACGCAGGGTGCCGACCACGCGGGAAACCAGGTGCATCACGAAGGAGTAACGGTCAACTTTGGTCAAATCTGCCACATAGCGGCTGCCCGCTTCGCAGATACGCGCCAGATCGTTGCGCGCCAGATCGACCAGCATCAGGTGCTCGGCCAGCTCTTTGTGATCGGTACGCATTTCCAGTTCGATACGGCTGTCGAGATCCAGATCCAGAGAACCATCGGCACGGCGGCCGCGCGGACGGGTACCGGCGATCGGGTAGATTTCGATCTGGCGGTTGCAGGCATCATATTTCAGCGCGCTTTCTGGGGAGGCACCAAACAGGGTGAACTCGTCATCCTGCATGAAAAACATATAAGGGCTTGGGTTACTGTCTTTCAGCGTTTGGTAAGCCGCAAGCGGTGCCGGGCACGGCAGTGAGAAACGGCGTGAAGGTACCACCTGGAAGATCTCGCCATGGCGGATCGCCTGTTGCAGTTCGCTGACCACCGCGCCGTATTCTTCATCGCTCTGGTTACAGCTTAATTGCATATCTTCCAGTTTTTGCTGGGGGATCGCTTGGGGAACCTGCTTCAATTGCGCCTGAATCTGCTCAAGGCGCTGTTGCAAACGCTGCGTCTCGCTGCTTTCACCCGTGAATACGCTGGCCTGCAAGCGGGCAATGCTGCCTTGATGATCGAGAACCAGCAGAGTTTCTGCCAGATAGAAGCAGAAATCGGGGCAACGCTGATCGTGGCGCAGCTCCGGTAAATCTTCGAACCCGGCGACCAGATCATAGGCAAACAGGCCACCAAGCAGCATGGCTTCGCGTTCATCAGCCGGGGCATCGACCAGTGCCAGCAGCGTGCGCAGCGCGTCGAAAACCGACAGCGAACGCAGGCGCGCATCTTCATCCTGTACGGCGTCGATGGCAGGGAAGGTCAATTCACGAACATTAGGGCGCACCAGGTTCTGCACCTCAACCGGGAGCGCGTGGTCCAGCAACGGCAACAGTGCAGCGCCATTGATAGTCAGCGCCTGAATGGTGACTTTACGGCCCAGCGCGGTGATGCGCAGGGCGCTGTCGATCACTAGCAGGCTTTTCAGGTTTTGCTTGCTGGTGATATCTGCCGACTCCAACAGCAGGGTGGCCGGGCGTGCGCCACACAGCTGGTGGAAAATCGCTGTTGGATCGCCCCGGTAACCGGCCTGCGCCGTCAGCAGTTTGAGTTGTGGTTTGATGTTCATCATCGGTGTTTCCAGTTAAATTTTGTCCGTAAAAAAGCCCGCGTTACCAGCGGGCTTAGGGAATCTGCAGTGTCAGATGACAGGTATGCGTGATTACTCCGCCCGTGAAAGGGAGGTACGCCACCAACGAAGAAGAGAAGTTTGCTTAATCATCTTATGCTCTCTTGATTATCATCCAGCACGGTCATTACCGTGAACTTGTGTACTAGTAAACTAGTTCGAGAGTGTAAAGTCAACCCTCTTTTCACACAACAGCTTAGCCTCAGGTGTGAAATATTTTCATTAACATTTATCGCTGACGGGAAGTTGAGTGTGGAAGGTGCAAGGATAATAGATTTCCGTCCAACCTCGCATAACGGTTATGATAGAAAGCCAAGCCATTGCAGGATATTTCTTTTGACAGACAGCAGCCCACAGTCTTCCGCTTTTACCTTGTACGATCTCCATAGCCATACCACTGCCTCCGACGGCTATCTGACGCCGACGCAACTGGTACAGCGTGCCGCCGAGATGCGCGTTGGCGTACTGGCCATTACCGATCATGACACTATCGACGGTTTGGCAGAGGCCGCGGCGGCGATCGCGCAACAGGCTTTACCGCTGCAACTGGTCAACGGTGTGGAGATTTCCACCCTGTGGGAAAACCATGAGATTCATATCGTTGGTTTAGGCATGGACATTACCCATCCGGTACTGACTCAATTGTTGTCTGAACAGACGCAGCGCCGCAATCTGCGTGCGCAGGAGATTGGCGTGCGGCTGGCCAAAGCGCGCATTCCCGATGCTTACAGCGGAGCACAGCAACTGGCGGGGAAAGGCGCGGTTACGCGTGGTCACTTCGCCCGCTATCTGGTGCAAATCGGCGTGGCCGACAATATGGCGCAGGTATTCAAGAAATATCTCGCCAAAGGGAAAACCGGCTATGTTCCGCCACAGTGGTGTACAATAGAACAAGCTATTGATGTGATTCATCAATCTGGTGGGCAAGCCGTGATGGCGCACCCTGGCCGCTACGAACTGACGGCCAAGTGGCTCAAGCGTTTGCTGGCACACTTCGCCGAAAACGGCGGGGATGCGATGGAAGTGGCACAGTGTCAGCAGGCGCCGCATGAGCGCACGTTGCTGGCTAAATATGCTCAGGATTACCAATTATTGGCATCACAGGGCTCTGATTTTCATCAGCCCTGTTCGTGGATCGAACTGGGGCGGAAGCTGTGGCTTCCCGGCGGCGTTGAGCCGGTGTGGCGTGACTGGCCGCAGCAGGCGAAAACCGCAGCCCAATAAGCGTTCGCGTTGCCAGCATGTATTATTTTCAGGAGTAACAGATGAGCCAGTTATTTTATATTCACCCAGATAATCCGCAGCAGCGCCTGATTAACCAGGCGGTTGAAGTGCTACGCAAGGGCGGGGTGATTGTTTATCCAACGGATTCTGGCTACGCGCTGGGCTGCAAATTGGAAGAAAAGACGGCAATGGAGCGTATCTGCCGTATCCGCCAGTTGGATGGCAACCACAACTTCACCTTGATGTGCCGCGATCTGTCTGAACTGTCGACTTATGCCTATGTGGATAATGCGGCGTTTCGTCTGATTAAGAACAATACGCCGGGTAATTACACCTTTATTCTGAAAGCGACTAAAGAAGTGCCGCGTCGCCTGATGAACGACAAGCGTAAAACCATCGGCCTGCGTGTGCCTTCCAACCCTATCGCATTGGCATTGCTGGAAGTGTTGAACGAGCCGATGATGTCGACCACGTTGATGCTGCCGGGCAATGACTTTGCCGAGTCCGATCCGGAAGAGATCAGTGAGCACTTGGGCAAGCAGGTGGATCTGGTGATCCACGGTGGTTTCCTTGGCCAGCAACCGACTACGGTGATCGATCTGACTGAATCTGCACCGGAAGTGGTGCGTGAAGGGGCGGGCGATCCTACGCCCTTTCGATAAACACCCCGACGAAGGCGATTCCAACCTAGGATAAAGCCTGTATAATGAACGGTTGGTTTTAACCAAAAAGATTACTTTTGCGGCCACATTCCTACTGGGATGCGGCCGCAAAATCCCCCCGACGCCTGTGAAGGCGACACTAGAGGTTGCTCAATGAGCGAAAAGTTACAGAAAGTTTTAGCGCGTGCCGGTCATGGCTCGCGTCGTGAAATCGAAACCATAATTGAAGCTGGCCGTGTCAGCGTCGACGGTAAAATTGCCAAGCTGGGCGATCGTGTCGAAGTGACTCCTGCGATGAAAATTCGTATGGATGGTCATGTGGTCTCTATCAAAGAATCCGAAGAAGCGGTGTGCCGCGTTTTGGCGTATTACAAGCCAGAAGGTGAGCTTTGTACGCGTAGCGATCCCGAAGGCCGTCCAACGGTGTTCGATCGTCTGCCAAAGCTGCGTGGTTCACGCTGGGTGGCGGTAGGGCGCTTGGACGTCAATACCTCTGGCCTGCTGTTGTTCACCACCGATGGTGAACTGGCCAACCGCCTGATGCACCCAAGCCGCGAAGTTGAGCGCGAATATGCGGTGCGCGTGTTCGGCCAGATCGACGACGAAAAGCTCAAGCAACTGAGCAAAGGTGTACAGCTGGAAGATGGCCCGGCGGCATTCCGCACCATCACCTTCCAGGGTGGCGAAGGGATCAACCAGTGGTATAACGTTACCCTGACCGAAGGGCGTAACCGTGAAGTTCGCCGTCTGTGGGAAGCGGTTGGCGTTCAGGTCAGCCGTTTGATTCGCGTTCGCTACGGTGATATCGATCTGCCTAAAGGGATACCGCGTGGCGGCTGGACCGAGCTGGATTTGAAGGCGATCAACTATCTGCGTGAACTGGTGGAACTGAAGCCAGAAACCGTCAGCAAGCTGCCGGTTGAGCGTGAACGCCGCCGGGTGAAAGCCAATCAGATCCGCCGTGCGGTGAAGCGCCACAGCCAGGTTGCAACCGGCAGCCGCCGTGGTGCACCAGGCAGCAAGCCGGGTAAACCGGCAAAGCCTTCCAAACGTAGTTAAGATCTTGCCCGCATAGCCCTGCTGAACGGTAGGGCTATGCGCATTCTGTTACCAATCGATCCCTTGTTGTGCCTTGATCCCTGCGTCAAACGCGTGCTTCACCGGCCGCATTTCTGTGACGGTATCCGCCAGCTCCAGCAAATCACGGTGGCAACCGCGCCCGGTGATGATTACCGTCTGATGTGCAGGGCGCTGATGCAGTGCCTCCAGCAACTCCTCCAGCTCCAGATAGCCGTAGCTCACCATATAGGTCAACTCATCCAGCAGCACCAGATCCAGGTTGCTGTCAGCCAGCATACGCTTGCCATGTTGCCAAACGGCCTGACAGGCGGCGGTGTCACTCTCTTTGTCCTGGGTTTCCCAGGTAAAGCCGGTCGCCATGACCTGAAATTCCACACCATGTTGTTGTAGCAGGTTTTTCTCACCGTTTGGCCATTGGCCTTTGATAAACTGGATCACGCCAGCGTTCATACCGTGGCCCACCGCGCGCGTAACCGTGCCGAACGCTGCCGTGGTTTTGCCTTTACCGTTGCCGGTAAATACCATTAATAAACCGCGCACGTCCTGAGCGGCGGCAATGCGTGCATCCACCTGTTGTTTCAAACGTTGCTGACGCTGCTGGTGACGTTCTTCAGCCATTTAAATAGGCTCCTTATTCGGCTGCGCCGGGTTTGCGGTTAGGTTGGGCATCAAAGCTGATGCCGGTTTTACGGCGGCTGTCATCGCCCATCAGATACAGGTATAACGGCATGAGCTCGGCCGGGGTTTTCAGCTTGCTTTTGTCTTCATCAGGAAAAGCAGATGCGCGCATTTGCGTGCGTGTTCCACCTGGATTGATGCAATTTACCCGCAAGTTATGCGTTTTATACTCATCTGCCAGTACCTGCATCATCCCCTCGGTGGCGAATTTGGAAACCGCATAAGCGCCCCAATTGGCACGCCCCATACGGCCCACGCTGGAACTGGTAAAAATCAGAGAGCCTGAGCTGGATTTCAGCAGCAACGGCAGCAACGCCTGAGTGAGCATGAAAGTGGCGTTGACGTTGACTTGCATCACCTCGTTCCACATTGTCATCGAAAGCTCGGCCATGGGGGCGATATCGCCCAGCAACCCGGCATTGTGCAACACACCGTCGAGGCGTGGCACTTTGGCTGCTAATTCGTTGGCTACCTGCTGGCATTGCTCGGGAGTGAGATGCAGTAAGTCGAGCGTAATAATCTGGGCTGGTGCGCCGCCGCCAGCGGCAATTTCCGCCTGTACCGCCCGCAGCTTACTCTCAGTACGCCCCAGCAATATCAGCTGCGCGCCAAAACGTGCGTAGGTCAATGCTGCTTCACGACCAATGCCGTCACCCGCGCCAGTCACTAGGATAATGCGTTGTTCGAGTAGGTCATGTTTCGGTTGGTAATGCACAATAGCTCCTCGCGCAGGGAGTGCCGATGGTTGTGTAGGGGATCATCAGTTTGATGAATAATGCGTGTTATATGCCTGAAATGGATCGCATTTTCAATGATTAGCCCGCAGAATCGGCATTCTTTTGTAACAAAAGAGGCTTGCCTGTCTCTATGAAAAAACCATAGTGAAGGTGCAAGCACAAGGAATTTTCATTTGGCCGCGACAGCCGTAGCAGCAATTGGTTAAAATGAACCAAGTCATACTAACAAACTGTAAATAAAGGCGGAATCTGTGGAGTTTATATCTATTTACGGCCTTTTTCTGGCCAAAGTTGCCACGGTGGTGATTGCCATTGCTGCGCTGGCATTGTTGGCGGTGAGTTTAGGGCATCGCAAAAGTCAGCAGAAAGGGGAGTTACAGCTTACCGATCTGGGTGAACAGTATCGTGAAATGCAGCGTGAAATGCGCTTGGCCCGTATGGGGGCTGCGGAACAAAAAGCCTGGAGCAAGCAGTTCAAGAAACAAATCAAGGCTGATGAAAAACTGAAAAAGAGCCGAGCCAAATCCGGCGCGGTAGAAGCCAGCAAACCTTGCCTGTATGTGCTCGATTTTAAAGGCAGCATGGATGCTCATGAAGTCACTTCTCTGCGTGAAGAGATTTCTGCCGTGCTGGCCGTAGCAACGGCTCAGGATGAAGTACTGCTGCGGTTGGAAAGCCCTGGCGGCGTGGTGCACGGCTATGGCCTGGCGGCTTCGCAGTTGGAGCGTTTGCGCAAAGGTGGTATCCGCCTGACGGTCGCGGTGGATAAAGTCGCCGCCAGCGGGGGCTATATGATGGCCTGCGTGGCCGATCGCATTGTTGCGGCCCCTTTTGCCATTATCGGTTCGATCGGCGTTGTGGCCCAGATCCCCAACTTCCATCGCTTGTTACAGAAAAATGAGATCGATGTTGAGCTGCATACCGCCGGGCAATTTAAACGTACTTTGACGCTGTTTGGTGAGAATACCGAGCAAGGTCGTGAAAAATTCCGTGAAGAGCTGAATGAAACCCATGAACTGTTTAAACAGTTTGTCCATCAGCAACGCCCTTCATTGGATATCGACAGCGTGGCAACCGGTGAACACTGGTTTGGTACCCAGTCGAAAGACAAAGGGCTGATTGACGCGGTGGGGACCAGCGATGATCTGCTGATTGCCGAGATGGAAAATCATGAGGTGATCGGTGTGCGTTATACCCGCCGTAAACGTCTGCTCGATCGCTTTACCGGCAGCGCGGCAGAAAGTGTCGATCGCCTGCTGCTGCGTTGGTGGCAGCGCGGTGAAAAACCGTTACTCTGAATATCGGTAGAGTTAACGTCACGGGGGCTTTGGCCCCCGTTTTTTATGCCTGACCGACCAGATGATATTTCTCGGAAAGCACGTGGGCTAAATGTTTAAACATATTAAATACCGCGGTGGTTTTTGCGGTGGGTAAGCCGTCTGAGTCTAAAAAGAATTCACCACGGAAAACCAGAACGTTACTTTTTTGTTCAACGTCGGTGGCTACCATTCCGTGCAGATAATCTTCGTGTTGGCGGATGATGTTATTGGCTTCTGCCAACAGGGCTTCCCGTTCAATAGGCTGAGTTGTCGCTCGCATTTATTACACTCCAAACAAAAATTCTGCCGGTATTCTAACGCCGGTTCGCGTTTATCCGCAAACCGACTAAGGTTTAATTGCCGTCTGGATGGAGCCAGTGGCAGGTGGTCATTGGCGAAATATCGCTTTCCGTGCTAATTAAGTTGCGTGCCGCTTTTTATCAGGTAGAGTGTGGGATTTTGTAGCTTCTGGTGGAAGGATTTGTTTACGCTTTGCGGGGGCCACGTGTGGCCTAGCTTCTGGGCGCGGGTGTAAAACAGACAAAATTGGCAACTTGCTTGCGGTCAAGTTAAGCAATCGTGCAACCATTAGAAAAAACAGGTTGACCTCTTGCCAAAGTGCCGCAATATAAAAAAGAGATACGAATTGCCGCGGTACGGCGAGATAAATGGCTTCTTTTTAGAAGAATAAAATTAGGTAAAGGTAAATATGGGCAAAGCTCTCGTAATAGTTGAGTCCCCGGCAAAAGCCAAAACTATTAATAAATATTTAGGAAGTGATTACGTGGTGAAGTCCAGCGTCGGTCACATCCGTGATTTGCCGACCAGTGGATCAGCCAGTAAAAAGAGCGCTGAATCAACCGAAGACAAAGCCAAAAAGAAAGTTAAGAAAGATGAGAAGACGGCGCTGGTCAATCGTATGGGCGTCGATCCTTATCATGGCTGGAAGGCGCATTACGAAATTCTGCCGGGTAAAGAAAAAGTTGTCGCCGAGTTAAAATCGTTAGCAGAAAATGCCGACCATATTTATCTCGCAACCGACCTTGACCGCGAAGGGGAAGCCATTGCCTGGCACCTGCGGGAAGTGATCGGTGGGGACGACAAACGCTTTAGCCGCGTGGTGTTTAACGAAATCACCAAAAACGCTATCCAACAGGCCTTCAAGGCCCCAGGTGAACTGAATATTGACCGTGTTAACGCACAGCAGGCGCGTCGCTTTATGGACCGCGTGGTGGGTTACATGGTATCGCCATTGCTGTGGAAAAAAATCGCACGTGGGTTGTCGGCAGGGCGTGTGCAATCGGTGGCGGTGCGTCTGGTGGTGGAGCGCGAGCGCGACATCAAGGCGTTCGTGCCGGAAGAATACTGGGAATTGCATGCCGATCTGCTGGCGAAGAATAATGTTGCACTGCAGATGGAAGTGACCCATGCCCACGATAAACCGTTCAAACCGGTTAACCGTGAGCAAACCCATGCGGCGCTTAAGCTGCTGGAAAAAGCCCGCTACCAGGTGCAGGATCGTGAAGACAAACCGACCAGCAGCAAGCCGGGCGCACCCTTCATTACCTCCACGCTGCAACAGGCTGCCAGCACCCGCCTGAGCTTTGGCGTGAAGAAAACCATGATGATGGCGCAACGTCTGTATGAAGCGGGTCACATTACCTACATGCGTACCGACTCCACCAACCTGAGCCAGGATGCGCTCAGCATGGTGCGTGGTTATATCGGCGACAATTTCGGTGATAAATATTTGCCGCCGGCCGCTAACCAGTACAGCAGCAAAGAAAACTCGCAGGAAGCGCACGAAGCGATTCGTCCTTCTGATGTCAGCGTGCTGGCTGAACAGCTAAAAGATATGGAAGCGGATGCGCAGAAACTGTATCAACTGATCTGGCGCCAGTTTGTCGCCTGCCAGATGACGCCAGCGCAGTACGACTCTACTACCTTGACGGTGAAAGCCGGTGACTTCCAACTGCGCGCCAAGGGCCGTACGCTGCGTTTTGATGGCTGGACCAAAGTCATGCCAGCGCTGCGCAAAGGCGATGAAGATCGTACCTTGCCGTTTGTTGAAGTTGGCACTGATTTGGATCTGCAAAAACTGATCCCAAGCCAGCACTTTACCAAGCCACCTGCGCGTTACAGCGAAGCGTCGTTGGTCAAAGAACTGGAAAAACGCGGCATTGGTCGCCCTTCAACCTATGCGTCGATCATCTCAACCATTCAGGATCGTGGCTATGTGCGGGTTGAAAGCCGCCGTTTCTACGCAGAAAAAATGGGTGAAATCGTCACCGATCGCCTGGAAGAAAACTTCCGCGAACTGATGAACTATGACTTCACCGCGCGCATGGAGAGCGGTCTGGATCAGGTTGCCAACAACCAGGCTGAATGGAAAGCGGTGCTTGATGAGTTCTTCGCTGAATTCAGCGAGCAACTGGAAACGGCGGAAAAAGATCCGGAAGAGGGCGGTATGCGCCCGAACCAGATGGTGATGACCAGCATTGATTGCCCGACCTGTGGCCGCAAGATGGGCATCCGCACCGCCAGCACCGGCGTATTCCTCGGTTGTTCCGGCTATGCGTTAACGCCGAAAGAGCGTTGCAAAACCACCATCAACCTGGTGCCGGAAGCAGAAGTGCTGAACATCCTCGAAGGGGATGATGCGGAAACCAACGCCCTGCGTGCCCGTAGCCGCTGCCAGAAATGCGGCACCGCGATGGACAGCTATCTGATCGATAACCAGCGTAAGCTGCATGTCTGCGGTAATAACCCAGCCTGTGACGGTTATGAGATCGAAGAAGGCGAGTTCCGCCTGAAAGGCTACGATGGCCCGATCGTTGAGTGCGAGAAATGTGGTTCTGAAATGCACCTGAAAATGGGGCGTTTCGGTAAGTACATGGGCTGCACCAACGACACCTGTAAGAACACCCGTAAAATCCTGCGTAATGGTGATGTCGCACCACCTAAGGAAGATCCGGTTCCGCTGCCAGAGTTGCCGTGTGAGAAATCAGACGCCTACTTTGTACTGCGTGACGGTGCAGCGGGCGTGTTCCTGGCGGCCAATACTTTCCCGAAATCGCGCGAAACCCGTGCGCCACTGGTGGAAGAGCTGCAACGCTTCAAGGATCGTTTGCCGGAAAAACTGCGCTATCTGGCTGATGCGCCGGTCGCTGATGCCGAAGGTAACAAAGCCATGGTGCGTTTTAGCCGTAAAACCAAGCAGCAATATGTCTCTTCAGAGAAAGAGGGTAAAGCCACGGGCTGGACCGCTTTCTATGTGGATGGCAAATGGGTTGAAGGTAAGAAGTAAACCGGCCATTTTGGCAAAATCAGAAACCAGCCCAATGTGGCTGGTTTTTTTTGTATGCAGAAAACCCCCAGCTAGGCTGGGGGTTCAGTAAAGCTTTCAGCTTTGAGTCGGATCTTTTAATGGCCCAGTAATCCTTGTGGCCAGGCGGCAACAAAGCGTCCCCGGAAATAGACAAGCACCTGATAGGGGGAGCGGATACCCGATGGATGACAAAAATGCCAACACCTTGCTCAACGTCTTGGGGGGATAAGGACAAAGGTAACGGTAATATGCGCTAATGAAGATATGTGTATGGAACGATGTGAGGGAGAATAGTGCCACCTTTACATTGATGCAGCCCGTTTACGGGCAGTAAGTAACAGAAGTTATGCAAATGTGAGGTAGTAATGCGCCTGTTAGGGCGCGGCAGGTAAGAGAGCCTTATAGGCGCATATGAAAAACCTCCGGCTATGCCGGAGGATATTTATTGGCTTAAGAATCTAGCAGGCCGGTTTTTTGCTACTTTTGCACATCTTGAAGAGCAGGTACTCATGCGAAATAATCGTTATTTCACAGCGGCCTGGATCTATACTTGATGCAGCAACATGATATAGTAGTTATATAAAATTTTTTCTTATGACCAAAGCTTATCAATAACGGCGTTTTCTTCAGCATCTGGGCGAAATCACTGTGTTTAGGGCTTGTGACTATTCAGCATATTGGATCGATACCGAGATACCTGGCTGCGGCAAGCCGCAGTGTTTAACCTAGGATGGTATAAGATATGAAATTGCAGCAACTGCGTTACATCGTAGAAGTGGTGAATCATAACCTGAACGTCTCTTCTACGGCAGAAGGCCTTTATACCTCTCAACCGGGTATCAGTAAGCAGGTGAGAATGCTGGAAGATGAGCTCGGCATCCAGATTTTTGCCCGTAGCGGTAAGCACCTTACTCAGGTGACGCCCGCTGGCTTGGAAATCATTCGTATTGCTCGCGAAGTATTGTCCAAAGTTGATGCGATTAAAGCCGTTGCTGGCGAGCATACCTATCCTGATAAAGGTTCGCTATACGTTGCCACCACGCACACTCAAGCACGCTATGCGCTACCTAACGTGATTAAAGGCTTTATCGAGCGTTATCCGCGCGTGTCGTTGCACATGCATCAGGGTTCACCAACGCAGATCGCCGAAGCGGTGTCTAAAGGTTCCGCCGACTTTGCCATCGCCACCGAAGCATTGCACCTGTACGACGACTTAATCATGCTGCCGTGCTACCACTGGAACCGCGCGGTAGTTGTGAAGCCCGATCATCCTTTAGCTGGAAAGAGTCACATCACCATTGAAGAGTTAGCGGCTTACCCGATCGTTACCTATACCTTTGGTTTTACCGGCCGTTCTGAGCTGGATACCGCTTTTAACCGTGCCGGGCTGACGCCGCGCATCGTGTTTACCGCTACCGACGCTGATGTGATAAAAACCTACGTGCGTTTGGGGTTAGGCGTTGGGGTGATTGCCAGCATGGCGGTGGACCCGGTACAGGATCCCGATCTGGTCACCCTGAATGCCAGCGATATCTTTACCTACAGCACGACCAAGATCGGTTTCCGCCGCAGTACTTTCCTGCGCAGTTATATGTATGATTTTATTCTGCGTTTTGCACCGCACCTGACCCGTGACGTGGTGGATACTGCCGTGGCGCTGCGTTCGAATGAAGACATCGAAGCTATGTTCCAGGACATCAAGCTGCCAGTGAAATAATCTCTCCTGTGGGCCGGTATCTTACCGGCCCGTTTTTCACCCATCCCCGTTTCCTTTTGCCCCGTAATACCCGCGCGTTTGCCTATCACTCGATTCAATTCTGTTGTTATGAAAATGTTAAAACCCAGTCTGTGTTATCTTTAAACCAGACCTCAGTAATTACCCTGTTTTGACATAATAAAAATGGAGGAGCTATGTCACCCAATCTTCGTGAGACAAGTATGGATAAGCTGGTGGTGCTGAATAGTGAGTATCACTACTACAGCCTGCCACTGGCGGCCAGACAGTTAGGGGATATTGACCGGCTGCCGAAATCAATGAAGGTGCTGTTGGAAAACCTGCTGCGCCATGTGGATGGCGACACGGTGCAGGAGGGCGATTTGCAGGCGATCGTGGGTTGGCTGCAAACCGGCCATGCCGATCGTGAAATTGCCTACCGCCCGGCGCGCGTGCTGATGCAGGATTTTACCGGCGTACCGGCGGTGGTGGATCTGGCAGCGATGCGCGAGGCGGTGCTGCGCCTGGGGGGTAACGTCGATCAGGTAAACCCGCTATCACCGGTGGATCTGGTGATCGATCACTCGGTTACCGTCGATGAGTTTGGCGATGACGGTGCCTTTACCGAGAACGTGCGCATTGAAATGGAGCGCAACCACGAACGTTACACTTTCTTACGCTGGGGGCAGAAAGCCTTCAACCGCTTTCGCGTAGTGCCGCCGGGCACCGGCATTTGTCACCAGGTTAACCTGGAGTATCTGGGGCAAACGGTCTGGCATACCGAAGAGAATGGCCAGCGCATTGCATACCCGGATACCTTAGTTGGCACCGATTCTCACACTACCATGATTAACGGCCTGGGCATTCTTGGCTGGGGCGTGGGGGGGATCGAAGCGGAAGCTGCGATGCTGGGCCAGCCGGTGTCGATGCTGATCCCCGACGTCGTCGGTTTTAAACTGACCGGCAAATTGAGCGAAGGGATCACTGCTACCGATCTGGTGTTGACCGTCACCCAAATGCTGCGTAAGCACGGGGTGGTGGGCAAGTTTGTTGAGTTTTACGGTGACGGGTTGGCAGATTTACCGCTGGCGGATCGTGCCACTATCGCCAATATGTCACCGGAATTCGGTGCGACCTGTGGTTTCTTCCCTGTGGACGACGTCACCCTGGGTTATTTGAAGTTAAGTGGCCGCAGCGCCGAGCAAATCGCTCTGGTAGAAGCCTATGCCAAAGCGCAAGGGATGTGGCGTAATCCTGGCGACGAACCGGTCTTCACCAGCACTCTGGCCTTGGATATGTCGACGGTCGAAGCCAGCCTGGCAGGGCCTAAGCGCCCGCAGGATCGCGTTGCCTTGCCTCGGGTGCCACAAGCGTTTAATGCGGCCACTGAACTGGAGTTAGGCAGCCAGAAAGATAAGCTGCAAACCAAGAGCTTCGCGCTGAACGGCCAGCAGCACGAGCTGCATACCGGTGCGGTGGTGATTGCGGCAATCACTTCCTGTACCAACACCTCCAACCCAAGCGTGATGATGGCCGCTGGTTTACTGGCGAAAAAAGCGGTAGAGAAGGGCTTAAAAACCAAGCCTTGGGTGAAAACCTCGCTGGCTCCTGGTTCCAAGGTAGTGACCGAATATTTCAACAGCGCCAATCTGACGCCTTATCTGGAGGCATTGGGTTTTAATCTGGTGGGCTACGGTTGCACTACCTGTATTGGCAACTCCGGGCCGTTGCCTGAGCCGATTGAACAGGCGATCAAAGCGGGTGATCTTACCGTTGGTGCCGTGCTGTCCGGCAACCGCAACTTCGAAGGGCGAATCCATCCGCTGGTGAAAACCAACTGGCTGGCCTCACCGCCGCTGGTGGTGGCTTATGCGCTGGCGGGTAACATGAAGATGGATCTGACCAAAGAGCCGCTGGGGGAAGGGCATGACGGCAAACCGGTCTATCTGAAGGATATCTGGCCAACCGGTAAAGAAATTGCTCAGGCGGTGGAAGAGGTCCGCACTGAGATGTTCCACAAGGAATATAGCGAAGTGTTTAATGGTGATGCGAGCTGGCAGTCGATCCAGGTTACCGGTTCGGCGACCTATCAGTGGCAAGCGGATTCTACCTATATTCGCCACCCGCCATTTTTCAGCACCATGAAAGCGCAACCGGACCCGGTGCAGGACATCAAAAACGCCCGTATTCTGGCGATCCTGGCAGATTCAGTCACCACTGACCATATCTCGCCTGCGGGTAACATCAAGCGCGACAGCCCGGCAGGGCGTTACCTGAGCGAGCGCGGCGTTGAGGTGAATGACTTCAACTCTTACGGTTCACGCCGTGGCAACCACGAAGTGATGATGCGCGGGACTTTCGCCAATATTCGTATCCGCAACGAAATGGTGCCAGGCGTAGAAGGGGGCTATACCCGCCATCTTCCGTCGCAAAATCAGATGTCGATCTATGATGCCGCCATGCAGTATCAGCAAGAGCAGGTGCCGCTGGCGGTGATTGCCGGTAAAGAATACGGCTCCGGCTCCAGCCGCGACTGGGCGGCCAAAGGCCCGCGTTTGCTGGGCGTGCGCGTGGTGATCGCTGAATCCTTCGAGCGCATTCACCGTTCTAACCTGATTGGTATGGGCATTCTGCCGCTGGAGTTCCCGCAGGGGATGACGCGTAAAATGCTGGGGTTGACGGGAGAAGAGCAGATCAGCATCAGTGGTTTGCAGGCCCTGACGCCGGGCCAGACGGTGCCGGTGCATATCACCTATGCCGATGGTCGGCATGAGGTGGTAAATACCCGCTGCCGTATTGATACGGGTAATGAGTTAACCTACTACCAAAACGATGGCATTCTGCACTATGTGATCCGCAAGATGCTGTAGAAACATTCAGGGCGCCGCGATGGCGCCCTGAATGAATGTTTCATCACCAGCAATTACTTATCCAGCAAATGGCCCATTTTAGCGGCCTTGGTGGACAGGTAGCGTTCATTTTTCGGGTTACGGCCAACGATCAACGGCACGCGTTCGGTGATGTTAATACCCGCTTCGGTCAGGATCTCAACCTTTTTCGGATTGTTGGTCAGCAGGCGCACGGCATTCACACCCAACAGTTTGAACATGTCGGAACACAGGGTGAAGTCACGCTCATCCGCAGCGAAACCGAGCTGATGGTTGGCTTCTACCGTATCCGCCCCTTTATCTTGGAGGGCATAGGCACGGATCTTATTTAGCAGACCGATGTTACGGCCTTCCTGGCGGTGATAGAGCAGAATGCCACGCCCTTCTTCCGCGATGCGCTCCAGCGCCGCTTCCAGTTGAAAACCACAGTCACAGCGCAGGCTGAACAACGCGTCGCCGGTTAAACACTCGGAATGGACGCGTGAGAGTACCGGTATTTCGCCGGAAATATCACCGAACACCAGCGCCAGATGATCTTGCCCGGTTGCCAGTTCTTCGAATCCCACCATCAGGAAATCACCCCATGGCGTTGGCAGTTTGGCTTCTGCCACTCGTTTAAGCTGCATGTTACTCTCCACTGACTTTGCACCCCCGTCAATGCGGGGGATTTTTTATTTAAAACTTGCATGACCCAGGCTTGGCTGTAGGGCAATGATATTACCCTCATTCTGCATAAAATGCGTTGCGAATGTGTGCTGGCGCACATTCGCAACTTGTCTGGCAGGATATGGGTAAGCCGCTGCGGGATATGGCCGCCGCTGTCACTTCCTGGGCGTCTACGTGGCGTATTCCGCAGTTTAAATCTCTCGGTGTGCCAACCATGGGCGCTTACCGCGAGTGCCATGCTGATTGCTTACGCCGGATTAGCTTGGCCAAAACTTTTGACGAGCGAGTCGAAGCGGTTCGCGCGGCAGCTTCTGCCGGTGACTTTGCGGCGTACATTGCCGGGCAGGGTGGTGCAAACGTCCCGCGTGACGTTCAGACGGTACGTGTTGCGCGTAAGGTGGCCGATGAGCCGAACGCCTATGACGAAGAGGTGTTGAAGGTGGTCGGTCTCTTCGCGCCGCATCTTGGTTCCGGTCACATATTTGAAACCCGTAAAAAGAATGGCACATTATCCGTAAGGCCGTTGACGTTGAGCCTTTGACGTTAAAAAGCGCCTCTGGCGCGCCTCGGAGTCCTGTCAATAACTGTGGGGAGGTTGAGCAAGAATCGGAGCAAGTATTGACTGTTACGCCGCCTGAGTACGTCACGGCGGTGATGAGGTTGATTGAGAGTGGGAAAGTTAGCTGGGATGATCCAGACGTCGCCAAGACGCTGAGAGAGGTGATAAGGGGGCAGTCGTCGAAGGGTAATAACCAGGAACGCCCTAAAAACCACAATAAATCGCGAAATGATGCGCCATCAGCGCGCTTGATACCGGCGGAACGTGATCGCATTCCTAAAATCCGGCTTGAACTGGCGCAGGAGGGGATCACTGCCGAGCGTTGGGCACTCAAGGCTCTGGCACGCGGGGCTACGGTCAGTTTCAATGGTAAACAGTTTTCTTACCCACCACTTGATGAGTGGCGGGGATTTAGTTGCAAAGTGTAAAGGGGTAAGTTATGCATAAATTACACTATTCGGTTCGGCAAAATTGTTGAGCTAAATAGGTGCGTGGAATAATGCTACACTTTTTGCCAACCCTTGCGGGACAGTGGATTAGGGCTGTTCTCCCCGCTAAGTGGCACCACGTTGGGCTTGCTATCTGTTGCTCTTGCATAACTGCTACATGTCAATAAATGGCAAGTGTAGCGGTATTAGACGCAGCTATTTAGTCGAGGATTAAGTTAAAACATCCATACGTTGAAAGGCTCTCATTAATCTGAATATAGGGAAGCAAAACCAGTTAATCTTTACCGAATCAGCAGTGGTACGGTTTTTCTCTATTCTGGAAGCGATATTAAGCCTGGTAAGTGTGATTAAATTGCTAGCAAGAATGATAGCGTGGTTTTTTTCTATTATAGCTGTCAGTATGTTTTATCTGTAACATATCAACATTATCACATCTATAAACCAATTTGTAATAATTTGAAATATAAGGATTTTTAGATGAAAGCTGTTGATTAAAACAGTATTGCATACCTGTTTTTTTTACCATGTTGCCAATATGTTTATTTGCTTGGAATTTAAGTGGTTTAAAATGTTTGCAATGTAATTTCTTACATTTATAGAATCAGCGCTTACTCACATTTCTAACCCTTTGTTTATGGTACAAAAAATAGGATGTATTGTTTTTGTGCAATTTAAAAAGGAGAGGCTTGTGATTACTGAAATTGTTTTAGATGATGTGGCAAGTTATAAAACGAAGGTTGGCTTGAAAACAGATAAAAAGGTTAACATTATTTATGGTCTTAATGGTTCAGGTAAAAGTACCTTTTCTAATTATTTATATAAATTAAAAGATGATGATAAACAGTACAGTAAGTGCTCTTGCAGTTATTCTAATGAAAATATACTTGTATATAATCAGCAGTTTATTAGAGATAACTTTTATGAGGTGGGGAATCTGAAGGGTATATTTAGTCTATCTAAAGAAAATAAAGAGGCTAAAGAAAAAACAGAGTTGGCCACAGAAGAGCTTGAAGTCATAAAAGTTGATAAACAAAAACTTGAAGGGATTATAAAACAGGAGGAGGAGAAAATCTCTGGCGCTAGGAGAGTTGCGCAAGACTCCACGTGGAAAATAAAACAAGACTATTCAGGTGGTGATAGGGTATTGGAGTTTTGCTTAAAACGTTTAATGGGTAGCTCTTCTTCTCTTTATAACCATATTAGCGATATTCCATTACCAGTAAATAAGCCAAGTAAAACAATAGCTGAACTCAGAGATGAGGCTAGTGCTATTAGTGGTTCGACAGCTCTTAAACAGACATTATGTAGCCAAATCAGTTTGAGTGAGTTATCAGTAGATAGTAAAGAGCTCTTAAATACAGTCATTGTTGGTAATGAGGATAGTCCTGTAGCAGGACTAATAGATAAATTAAGAAACTCTGATTGGGTTAATGATGGCCTGAAATACATAGAATTAATTGATGATAATAGATGTCCGTTTTGTCAGTCAAACACAATTACGGCCGTTTTGGTTGGAGAAATTAGAAGTTACTTTGATGAAACGTATCAGCGTAGCGTTGAACAGTTAAAGGCAATACAAGCCACCTACATTGAAATAATTGAAAGTTTCCCATCCCTTGAAGGTTATAATAAATCTACTTATGCAAAAAACTATCTTGCTGAGTTAACCCGTAGTCATGCGGAAATAGAAAGATTAATTTCACTAAATGTTAACTTAATCAAAGATAAAATAAACACTCCCAGCCTGAAAGTGGAGTTAAATGATTTATCAAAATCGATAAATGAATTTAATTTTATAGTGTGCTCAATAAATAAACTGATAGCGGAGCATAATGCTAGAATTGACAACTCAGATAAAGAGCTTGAAAGAATCAAAGTTGAGTTTTGGGATGTTCTAAGATATGAATATGATCAGACCATTTCTGCTTTTGATTTGCAAAATAAATCCTCACAAAAAATCATTGAGTTAAATATGGCCCTGGTGAAAGAAAAAGCCGAAGAGGAAATAAGAAAGCAAACGGAGGTGATAGAATATCAAAAATCAACAGTAAATATTAAAGAGGCAATATTACACATTAATCAAGGTCTTTCTGATTTGGGTATTACTGATTTTTATATTGAAAGTCATGAAAATGAATTATATAAAATAATACGAAGCGGAGCTACATCTGATGTTTTTTCATCATTAAGTGAGGGTGAGAAAATGATTATCAGCTTCCTGTATTTTAGAGAGCTTTTTAGAGGAAAGCAGAGTGCTGGTGAAATGAATAATAAAAAGATCGCTATTATCGATGATCCGGTTTCAAGTTTGTCTCATATTTTTGTTTACAATATAGGGCAATTGTTAAAAAGTGATTTTTTCAATTCAGATAATGTTGAGCAAGTCTTTGTTCTTACCCATAGCCTTTATTTCTTCTACGAGTTGACAGATTCCAATCATAATAGGAGGAAGGATAATCAGAATTTATTTCGCATATCAAAGAACTCAGGCGGTACTTTAATAGAAAAAATGAAGTATGAGGAAATACAAAATGATTATCAATCTTATTGGTCTGTTATTAATGATGACAAGCAGCCGCCTGCGTTAATTGCAAACTGCATGAGAAATATAGTTGAATACTTTTTCAATTTCGTGCAAAAAGCAGATCTAAGTAATGTTATGCAAAAACCAGAGTTGCAAGATGAGAAGTTTCAGGCATTTATAAGGTATATCAATAGAGAGTCTCACTCTCTAGGGCAAAATATATTCGATTTTAAAGAGTTCGATTACGACAATTTTAAAACTGGATTGAAGTTGGTGTTTGAACATACAGGCTATGCTGAACACTATCAAAAGATGTCGACGATAGGTGCATAGAGCTTTGACACTGAAAAGTTGATGTTCTGGAGGAATTATGTAGAATCAGGCCAGAGAGTGACTTGACTTTCAGGTTATATAATCAATAAAAAGCCATTTTTAGTGGCTTTTTATTCATCTTGATGGAGGCCTTATTTCTTTGAATTATAAAGTATGCATAAACTGTCGTTTTAAAGTATTTGCAATATGATTGCTTGATAAGGCTCTGTGATGAATATCTATACCCTTGCTGCATGATTCTGCATGATCTATAAAATAATAAATTCCCTCTATGATGCTAGCGCGGCACTAAATAGCTGTTCCAAATAGTAGATCACCAAGAGGGAACTCAGTCCGATTTAAGCGATCTGATCAATCGCTGAATATCCCAAACCACCAACCGGACTGAGTTATGCCGATCATAGCACCAATATCCGATGCCGAAAGGTCTCTGATGCAAAAAACCATCCATAAAACAGACGATAAGAACCATGCTCGAAGACTCACGGCTATGCTGATGCTTCACCGTGGCGACACGCTCAGTGATGTTGCCAAAACGCTTTGCTGCGCGCGCTCATCGTTGGGACGCTGGGTTAATTGGTTCACGCTTTACGGTCTGGAAGGGTTGCAATCCTTATCTCCAGGGCGTGGACGACGCTGGCCATTTGAGCATATCTGTGCGCTGTTACGTCAACTGATTAAGCATTCACCAAGCGATTTTCGGTTATCAGCGTTCTCGCTGGAGCACAGAGCTGTTAACAATAAAAATCAATGAGATAACAGGCTGCAGCTTGCATGCTTCGACGGTTCGTCGCTGGCTTCCCTCTGCTGGATTGGTCTGGCGAAGAGCGGCACCAACACTGCGTATTCGCGATCCACATAAAGAAGAAAAAATGGCCGTTATCGCCGAGGCTCTTGCCCAGTGTAGCGCTGAACATCCCGTATTTTACGAGGATGAAGTGGATATCCACCTCAACCCCAAAATAGGTGCTGACTGGCAACTTCGTGGTCAACAAAAACGCGTTGTTACGCCGGGGCAAAACGAAAAATATTATCTGGCCGGTGCATTACACAGCAACACGGGAAAAGTCAGTTACGTCGGTGGCAGCAGCAAAAACTCGGGGTTATTTATCGACTTGTTGAAACGCCTCAAGGGGACGTATCGGCGGGCAAAAAGCATCACCCTGATCGTTGATAACTACGTTATCCATAAAAGTCGAGAAACGCTTCAGTGGCTGAAGAAGAACCCTAAATTTACTGTTATTTATCAACCCGTCTACTCGCCATGGGTGAACCACGTAGAACGGTTATGGCAGGCATTACATGACACGGTAACCCGGAATCATAGCTGCCGTTCGATGTGGCAATTACTGAAAAAGGTACGCCACTTTATGAAAACGGTAAGCCCATTCCCTGGTAGGAAGCACGGTCAGGCAAAAGTGTAGCGGTATTAGGATCAGCTATTTAGGCTGTGTCCCTTAACCTCCCTACACGCCAGAATGTGCTTTAGGAATCATTTCAAAAATGTGATTAGTGGTTGATTATTGAGCGTTTTCAGGACGTCTTTTATCGCTTAAGAGTGTTTTTTGCACAGTTATAACAATGCTAATTTGTACAAAAAACAGTTACGGGATATACCCATAGTTTATGTTGGTTCTTGCAACTGCATTAAAACCGACCCATGAAGCGGGCAGGCGTGGCGGGGATAGCATTGCGCGCAGGCGGTGTTTTACGTCATTTAAAAATCGCCGTCAGGGGCTCGTAACGGTAATTTATCATCGAATCTAGATCATTACGTGACCTCAGTGATGTGACGCGATAGAGACGCTCTCAGAGCCTGGCAGAGTGATCGGCTTATGTTGCCCCTCATCATCCTGGTAACGCCATCAGGATCTGGTTGGACAGTTTAGGAATTAAACCATGATGAATAACACACTGAAAATCGACGACCATATTGCCGTGATCAGCTTTGACCCGGAGATCGAAATGTTTCGGGGTGAGTTTATTGGGCTGAATGGTGGGGCAGACTTTTACGCCTACAGCGTGGAAGATCTCAAAAAAGAAGGGGCCACCTCACTGGCGATCTTCCTGGATGAGTGCCGGAAAGACGGTATTGCGCCGTATAAAACCTACAGCGGCAAAGTGACCACCCGCCTCTCGCCAGAACGCCATCAGGCGTTAGCAGTAGCGGCACAGGCGACCGGGAAATCCATCAATGAATTGCTTAATGAAGGCGTTGATCTGGTTATCGAAAAGCACTCTTAATCCCGCGCAAATAAATATGGTCAATGCGTGGACGCGCTGAGAAATAAATACTTTTATTTCATATTGATAAAGTGTGATTTATGTCACTCCCCGCTGATTTTGCCCCCCGTCAATGCGGGATTTCTTATTAAAACTTGCATGCCGGCAATACGGGAACTGCAGCGATAACATACTCATCCAGTCGTATTGGTAGAGTTCAACAACGGAGCTGGAATCAAAACAGTAGGCAGACAGGGCTATAGCCCGCCTGCACTGCCGAGGTGGGAATGTTCAACTTATTGAATTTATAAAAAATTACACTTACTTCCCTGCTGTAAACCAAGTTGAACATGCCACTACCACAAAGCAGACCAGAACAAGCAAAACTACTTTCGAAATCTTTTTCATAGGAATCTCCTTTCAATCAACAATATTGACCACTGTAGTAACGACATTAGCATAAGAGGTAAAATTGTAATGCGGAGAGCGTAGTGTTTATGCCCTTCTTGATCAAGCGGAGGTTACGCTGCCTGAGCACATCAAAAGGGGGATAAAGTTAATCGAGGAAAATTAGCTGAAATGAGCCAAACGTCGCCAAGACAAGATGCTGAGAAACTCGATAAAAGGCTATCACTTAAAAAGGGCATGAGTTTAAAGTATCCATACCCTGAAAATTAAAAATCGGCTCTGAAAAAGTAAGTTAATGGTTATTTAATATCAGAGTTATTCGATAGTTAATGTTAACGGGTGGGAACCACCCGTTATGTGCTTATTCCTGACGAGACTCTACCATCAGTATTTTGGCAGTGGGCATTGGAAGTATCCAACAGTATGGGCAAACTGATAAACAAACGCGTAATTAATATAGTTTAGCCTTACCCAAGCGCAGGTGACAACTAGCCCGCTAACAGAGCTTGCGTTTTGGACCCACTGCCCATAAACGTCGTTAGGAGCTGCTTTAACCGGAGCAGACAGTAATACCGACAACCCTAATGCTGTACCCAGAGATAATGATAATAATTTTTTCATAACAATTCCTTTTTTAAATTCTCATGATGGAGTTTTCATGAGTGCTACTTAGTGTAGCCATCTCAATTGGGTTCGTTGGAATACATTTTCGGATAATGCCACAGCCATCACAAATACCCCTGTATATGGTAAATAGATATAAAAAAACCTATTTATGTATAGGTTTTTTCTTATTTTAATCAATGATTAATCCTGTCAAATGAGCGATTATGATAATGTAATTGTTTTCTCCGTCATAGTGACTTTGCGATTTTTTTGATAAAAAATAAATAATTACGATGGTTTTATAAGACGGTTTCATAAAGTGATACTGTAAATGTCATAAACAAAAGGCATCCAAAAAAATGCTGACAGGCGTGTTCTTCAGGCCTGGCAACTGTTCTACAAAGTGGTCTGATTTAGCGCATTGGGGGGATTTACGGAAGAGAGTGCTTCAAACTGCATCGACATGGCTATTAACCTGCCACAGTTCATTACTGACAATACACAACGCGGTATTGGTGTGCTGACTGGAGCTTTAAAGGCGTAATGGCGATGTATTGCTTGAGAAAGCGCCCTGAAATAAATGAAATTTCAGGGCGCTTTGATTCAAAACATTTAATTCCCTGGCGTTGTATCAGAAAATTTCAAACTATAAATAGGTGACATTCATAATTCCAAGGGTGTGTTTCTCATTGAGCCACTTGATGCTCGACACTTTCCCTGAAGGGAATTTGATATTCGATGAATTGATTGATGCTGTTGTATGCATCATTTTCCCATTATTGTAACACCCTATATCAACAATGCGTTGCGAGTTGTTAATGGTGCAACCGCCTTCGACAATCGCTCCTCTGAAATTGATGACCCCACCTGTGGCGCTATTGGCGAGTGGGATGCTGGTGAGTAAGAGAAGGCTGATTGAGGCTGAAATGCAAGCAAACTTTTTAGCGTTCATGTGACACCTCTATAAGTAGAGAAGACACATCCATGTAACAAAATTGCGGGTACTCATTAACAAATCTAGTTGGCCTTTTTTATAATGGCAATAGACGGCGATAAAAATTTAAAGCAAGCGGGGGAAGATGAGAATTGATAGCGTACATGCCGGATTGATACCTCATTAATAGTAACGTCAGTTATTATAAGCTTGGGTAGGTAGTTGGTTTAACTCACTACGAGCACTTTGAATTAATGGTTATAGGTAATTTACCCGTGATAGTACAGGATAACGTTTCATAACTCTTCTTAGGTGTCTTATGTCAATAATGTAAAAAATAGATAAGTAAAATTTCAATATTATCTAATGGATTAATTCATCCACCTTTATTTTTGCATATTTCAATGATAATTAAATGTAAAAAAACTGATAAATCCATATTGTCTGGGTTAACATTTTTATGTAACTTTCCTATTTTATCGGCTTTCCTTTATTAATTAATTTAACTGGTAAAGATATAGTTTTCATTTTAAAATTATTTCTCTCTTCGTTGAGAGTAGTAAGACATCAATCCAAATGGCTATAAATCAACGCATGGATAACTCATTTGGACTGGATGCCGTTATGTTACAACACATAGGGTTAAGGGATTAAAAACAATGAGAAATGTTAAAAGTATTATATTAAGTGTTTTTGTTTTGATTTTTACCGCCTCTGCCATGGCCGAAGCCGTAAAAGTGGAAAGAATAGATGTATTAGAAAAGCGAGTTTCACTGAATATGCCAACAACCTTCAGTGAGATGAGCAAAGATGTGATGAAAGTTAAGTATCCCGCCAATAACCGGCCAACGCAGGTTTATACTAACCCTGAAACCACCGTTAATTTTGCGTTTAACTATACGGTCAATAAAATCGCGGATAATCAGCTTGATGCTTTTTCTCAACAAATGAAAAGCATGCTGGCGAACTTCTCACCAAAGATAAGCAAGGTGGATGTTAATGGCCAAAAAGCGGTGCTGTTTGACTTTGTCACTCCTGCGGCAGACACCGAAATCCACAATCTGATGTTGGCAATGTCTGTTAACGGCCGCTTGCTGTTAACCACATTTAATACCACTAAAGAACAAGCTCCGCAGTGGTTAGAAGTTGGGCGCGAGTCACTGCTTTCCGTTAAAGTAAATAAATAATATCTTCAACACGGTACTGAGTGATTGTTATCTTAGTACCGTATCTTTCCCCCTTTCAAACGTATCTCCCCTAATTTTCCAAGAAAACCTGTTACACCCAATCTCTATTGCGACAGATTTGCTATCTGTTTAATTCTGCGTGTTTTGTTGGGATTACAAGATTGTTACACTACTCGACTGTAGCCAGTTGAGGGCAATCGAATGTTAGAAATAGCAAAACGAACGGCAAGTGGGGCATTGGTACTTTTACTCATGCCGTTGGTAATCTGGTTTTCTGGCTGGCAATGGCAGCCAGGTGGTAATAATGGCCTGTTAAAGGGATTGTTCTGGGTAACGGAAACGGTCACAGCGCCCTGGGGCGTTCTCACCAGCCTGATTTTTTCCAGTTGGTTCTTGTGGTGCCTGCGTTTTCGCCTGAAACCGGCAATCGGCGTGTTTATGCTGTTATTAGCCTCAATTGCCATTGGGCAAGGTGTTAAGTCGGTGATCAAAGATCGGGTACAGGAACCGCGGCCGTTTGTGGTGTGGTTGGAGTCTGCTCATCAGGTTGATGAAAAGTACTTTTATTCACTGAACAGGAAAGAGCGCCGGGCGCTGGTGAAAGAGCAATTGCAGGATCAGACACTGGTGCCGAAATGGTTAAGCAAACACTGGCAGTTTGAAACCGGGTTTGCTTTCCCTTCTGGGCATACGGTATTTGCCGCCACCTGGGCGCTGTTGGGCGTAGGATTATTGTGGCCACGCCGTCATTATAAAACCGTAGCGGTGCTGATGGTGTGGGCGATGGGCGTGATGGCGAGCCGGCTGATGCTGGGTATGCACTGGCCTCGGGATCTCGCCATGGCGGTTGTTATCGGTTGGCTGTTGGTGACTATCGCGTGCTGGTTGGCTCAGCGCTGGTTTGGCCCACTGACGATCCCGTTGCAGGAACAGCAGGAGATCGCCGATCGCGAGCAGTCAAAATAACCCGCCGAGCCTGTTGGGCGGTTTTCTTATTAATTCGCGCAGGTGCTCCATTTCCTGCTGAATATGCCAGCAGATAGGTGCTTTTATCATGTTGTAGGGTTTCCCTGTCACGGTGGGAAATGCTAACTTAGAGGCCAGGGACGCCACTTAATGGCATATACTTTCCATCTTTCAAGTTTCCGTTTGGCGCAACTTGAAATCTATGGGGTAGTGTTCATCCGATTCACTCGGCATTGCGGGAAAGAATGTGAAATATTTGCTAATTTTTTTGTTAGTTCTGGTGATATTCGTGACTTCAGTCACGTTGGGCGCACATAACGATCAGGTAGTGACTTTTAACTATCTGCTTGCTCAAGGCGAATATCGCGTTTCGACCTTGTTGGCCACCTTGTTCGGCGCGGGTTTTGTGCTCGGCTGGATCATCTGCGGATTATTCTACCTGCGTGCGCGCATCGCGCTAGGCCGTGCTGAACGTAAAGTCAAAAGGCTGGAGTTGGAGCTGGCAACGCCTGCCGAGCCGACGTCTCAGTCTGTTGTCGTCAGCAAGGAATAATCCTTTATGTTAGAGCTGCTGTTTCTGTTGCTGCCTGTAGCTGCCGCGTACGGTTGGTATATGGGCCGCAGAAGTGCTCAGCAGGATAAACAGCAGGATGCTAATCGCCTGTCGCGGGAATACGTGGCCGGGGTTAACTTCCTGCTTTCCAACCAGCAGGATAAAGCGGTCGATCTGTTCCTGGATATGCTGAAAGAGGACAGTAACACCGTTGAGGCCCACCTGACGCTGGGTAATCTGTTTCGTTCACGTGGTGAAGTCGATCGCGCTATCCGCATCCATCAGGCGCTGATGGAAAGCGCCTCTCTAACCTTCGAACAACGTCTTCTGGCGGTACAACAACTGGGGCGAGACTATATGGCTGCCGGGTTGTATGACCGTGCCGAGGACATGTTCAACCAGTTAGTTAACGAAGAGGACTTCCGTGTTTTCGCACTGCAACAATTGCTGGTGATCCACCAGGCAACCAGCGACTGGCAGAAAGCCATCGACGTGGCGGAAAAGCTGGTCAAGCTGGGTAAAGAGGCGCAGCGTATTGAGATCGCTCATTTCTATTGCGAATTGGCATTGCAGGCGATGGGCAGTGACGATCTGGACAAAGCGATGAGCCTGTTGAAACGCGCGGCGGCGGCCGATAAGCAGTGTGCGCGAGTGTCGATCATGGTGGGGCGCATCTTTATGGCGCAAGAGGATTACTCCAAAGCGGTGGAGGTGCTGAAACGCGTGCTGGATCAGGACAAAGAACTGATCAGCGAAGCACTGCCCATGCTGCATGAGTGTTACCCGCATTTACCGCAACAACAGAATGACTGGGCCGACTTTCTTAAGCGCTGCGTAGAAGAAAATACCGGCGCGACGGCAGAGCTGATGCTGGCCGAGGTGATTGAACAGCAGGAAGGGCGTGACGTTGTTCAGGTGTATATCAATCGCCAGTTGCAACGCCATCCCACCATGCGCGTGTTTTATCGCCTGATGGATTACCACCTGGCGGATGCGGAAGATGGGCGGGCCAAAGAGAGTTTGCTGCTGTTGCGCGATATGGTGGGCGAGCAGATCCGTACCAAGCCTCGTTACCGCTGCCATAAGTGTGGTTTTACCGCACACTCACTGTATTGGCACTGCCCTTCGTGCCGCACCTGGGCTTCGGTAAAACCGATCCGCGGGTTGGATGGGCAATAAAAAACGGGACGATATTATCATCCCGTTCTCTCTTCGATTAATCACTTCTTCTTGTTGCTGCTTTTCACTCCGCCCTTCAAGAGTTGGCGTAGTTTCTTCAGTTCTTTCTGGCTGAGAGGCTGCTCACTTTCTTCTTCAGTACCTTGATTATCAACCTCATCCTGATGCAATGCGGCCTGTTTTTTGCTGGATTTAACCGGTAGCTGGAAGCTGTTTTCCAGCCGCTTGCAAACCTCGGCACTTAGGGAAAGTTCGTTCTCCAGGGCGATAGCTTTGATCTTCTCTTTAAGTTCAAGAGGGATTTTTATCGTCAGTGTTGATATCTCGCTCATTTCGCTGCCTTTTATGCGGGAAGATGCTTTCAAACTAAGTCAGCGACGCAGGTCTGTCCAGTCTGTAATGAAAATTTAATGTATTTGTAACATCGAGGAGCTAGCAGAGGGGGGGAAACAATAAGGGCCCGAAGATTCGAACCCTTAATTAATGCTTACTTGTAGATAACCGCAGTGCCGTGCAGCAGATTATTACCCGTGGTGGCAATGATGCGGTAACCGCTAGCACCTTGAGCTTCTGCTTGGGCGGCCAGTTTGGCTTCCAGGCTGCTCAGCGTGCTGGCATGGCTGGCAGAAATCACACCGATTTCAGTTAGGCTCTGAGCCTGTTGCTGGTTGAGCGACTCAGCGGCGAATGAGGTAAAAGAGGTCAGTGCGATGGCGGCTGAAATTGCAAAGTATTTGATGGTTTTCATAGGTGACTCCAGTTTATTTTATTAGACTTGAAAGCGTGTTTGCTTTCGATGTATTGAATGATATACCCATTGGCAGGCTTTAAAATCTGATAATGCTGAGGGAGTTAATCAAAATTTTTGATTAACAATTTACGCATCTTTACGACGCTTTACTTAAGCTACGCTAAGGAAAGAAACGTTGATTGACGTTGCATGACCAACCCGGGGTGAACCTTACTTAAGGGTAAACGGCGTTGCGGCTGGGATTTCAAATGTCTGGCATGTAGAATGCGGCGGTCAGTTTTGGCCGGTTGGTTAACAATTCATGTCCACTTTACAGAAGGTAGAAGAAATGAAGTCTGAAAATAACATTAATAACAATGACTTAAAATCATCTCCAATCATCGTTGCGCTGGATTATGCCGACAGAAATGCCGCACTGGCGTTTGCCGATCGTATTGATCCGCAAGATTGCCGGTTAAAAGTGGGCAAAGAAATGTTCACCCTGTTCGGGCCAGAGATTGTGCGCGATCTGCACCAGCGTGGGTTTGATGTTTTCCTTGATCTGAAATTCCACGATATTCCCAACACCACGGCGCATGCGGTGGCTGCCGCAGCGGAATTGGGCGTGTGGATGGTCAATGTGCATGCCAGCGGCGGTGCGCGCATGATGATGGCGGCCAAAGAGGCGTTACAGCCTTATGGAGCGGATGCGCCACTGCTGATTGCGGTCACCGTGCTGACCAGCATGGAAGCGGGCGATCTACAGGCCATCGGTATTGATATCAGCCCAGCGGAGCAGGCGGAGCGCCTGGCGCGCCTGACCCGTGACTGTGGTCTGGATGGCGTAGTCTGTTCCGCGCAGGAAGCACAGCGCCTGAAGGCCGCCTGTGGCAGCCAGTTCCAACTGGTGACGCCGGGTATTCGCCCAGAAGGCAGTGCCGCAGGCGATCAGCGGCGCGTAATGACACCACAGCAGGCGCAGGCGGTTGGGGTGGATTATATGGTGATCGGCCGCCCGATTACGCAATCGGCCGATCCAGCCGCCACACTCAGCGCTATTCGTGCGTCACTGGCTTAAGGGGGAGTATATGAATGATGATAACAGCCGCTTGGTATATTCCACCGACAGCGGGCGCATCAAACAGGAAGAAGCTAAACCACAGCGTGCCAAAGGGGATGGAATTGTCCGTATCCAACGCCAGACCAGCGGGCGTAAAGGTAAAGGCGTCTGCCTGATTAGCGGTATCGATCAGGATGATGCTGCGCTGGAAAAACTGGCCGCAGAGCTTAAGAAGAAATGCGGCTGTGGCGGCGCGGTTAAAGACGGCGTGATTGAGATCCAGGGGGATAAACGCGATCTGCTGAAACAACTGCTGGAAGCCAAAGGTATGAAGGTGAAACTGGCCGGGGGTTAAGTGGATGACCATGCCGCAGCATAGCGGCTGCGGCATGGTGAGAATGGGTGCTGCCAGAGCGATTGCTCAAGCAGTAACTGGATGAAAAACCTTAAATTACTTGCCCACCTGGCGGCCAATCAACCCCCCTACAGCGGCCCCACCGACGGTACCTACCGCACTGCCATTTGTCAGCACGGCTCCACCTACGGCACCGGCCCCGGCACCGATCGCCGTATTACGGTCGCGTTTGGACATATCTGCGCAGGAACTCAGGGAAATCGCCAGGGTAATTGCCAGAGCGGCAGTGGCAAAACGTTTATCAATGTTCATAGTAACTTCTCCTTAGCATGGCTACTCCCAAACAACTTACCGTAGCTAACCATTCAGCAGCGGCAAGATCGAAAGGGATGACGGAAGTACCTTACTGGCGTAACACTCTTCTAGTATAGGGGTTCTTACGATAGGCAGCATAGGGAAGAGCAGCCTAAGGCTTAGATGGTTGCAAAAATACAGGCACCGACCTGTCGGTGGAACGGATTATCAGTCATCAATATCGAAAGCCATGGTCAGGAGACTTTTATTTTTACGTAGTGCAATCTGATGAAAATTCACTCAGATTATGTGGATTGGGCGGATAGGCGCAGAAAACGCAGTCACTATTGTGACTGAGAATCCTGTGGTGATCGTTCCAGATAAAAATGGTAAGAAAGGAGAACAACGGAGGAAATTGCAAAATATTTAATCTGTGCCGATATCGGTATTGATACTATGAGGTTATAACCGTATTAAAACGATGAATACAGCTATTTTTATAAGAAGTGCCAGGTTCCCACTCATCATCTTTAAACACGACATTATTAATGCCAAATGCTGAGAGAGCGTCAACGGAATAGCTCCAACCTTTACAATTTAAATTATGCGTTTTAAGTATTTCTAAATGTCTTTCCGCGACTTGCCCATACGTCGTTGAAAGCTGATTTACCTTTATCTTTTTGAAAAAATCATTTTCTTGTTGAATCAAACCGGTTAGTAGCTGGATAAATCTTTCCCTATCCTCTACCTTTTTAGGTACTATTTCATCACTAAAACTTTGTGTAGCACCACCATGCCATCCCAGTTGACTACCTTTAGAAAGATATTTTGTTTTTCCAGCAGGAAAGATGTAGTTTGCACAGGAGGAAAAACAATAATTTTCCACCTGTACGTTCAACTGTTTGTCGAAAACAAATTCACCCAACTTCATTCCTGGAACAATATCGCCTCCGCGGCTATTGATAACAAGAGTAGTTGTATTATCACTTATTAATTTTTTAACTTTTTCATATCCAGATTGACTTATATCACCAGAGTAGTAAATTTTATCGCCTGAGGAAAATACTTTGGCTTTATCTTCACTCTCAATGACTGCGTTTTTATCATTGCACGCCGATAACAACACTATAAGTACTGTGGTTATAATGGGTAATGAATTTACTCTCTTCACAACGTTATCTCCTTTAAGGATTTTGAGGCGTCTACATTTACCTGCAACCTCATGTCAATTCAACAATTGACTTCTTTTTGTTTCGAATTTGTTTAGACAGATATGAAGGCTTTAATTAACCACAAAAATTTTTTCGGAGCAGAGCCATGGGAAAGCAATATCAAAAAACAGAATTTTACCTGACAACGCCTTAATGCGACAGAATCGTTAACCTACCGTTTAAATGATGTTAGCTATCATTCATCTCTCCAATAACAGTTAAATTAGAAGGTTCATCCATGAAAGCACTTCACCTGACTTTAGCCATGGGATTTGGTATTTTTAGCCTGCCAGCATTAGCTGGGAATGCAGAGAGCGTCGCTGTCTATTCCACACAGCAAAATCAAGGTTCCGCGGCTATTGGCAGTAAGGTTTTCCATACTAAAAGTTTCATTGTTTCCGTAGCTAACATGTCAGATAAAAATCTTGACCTTAGTAAATTATGCTTACAGGCATTTTCCTCTGATGGTAAGATTTTTAAACTTGACACTGTAGATGAAAAGCTTACTTCAGGGGGCTTAACACCAAAAGCTATGGTGAAGGGCGTAGCGGTGTTTGCTTCCTCAGACGAAAGTGTTTATAAAGCCTCGTTAGTAAAAGTAAGCGACAAGTGCTAATAAAATTTCTCACACCACGAAATGTTAGGGGTGCTTGTTTTTTAAATAGCCCCCTTAATATTAATAAAGTAAGTTTCTATGAAAAAATTATCAATTTCTATTTTCTCTGCAATTTTACTATCTGGCTGCTCAGCCACATGGGAACCAGTAGGAACCCCAACGGTTTCACTTCAAGATGCGAAGAGTATTTGTAATGATAAGGCATTATCTCAATATCCTGTCAAAAATGAAGTCGCTACAAGAAGCGTAGAGAAGCAAATCTCCTTAAAATGTAATAAGGGGAGCGTGGATTGTAATAGTAGTGGCTATAAGTATGAAAAAAAATTAGGTGTCGAGAGTTATTCCTTAGACGTTAATATAAACAGCAGAAAAAAAACGTTTTTGTCCTGTATGGAAAAAAATGGATGGGAAAATACAAACTGGCTATAAGTCGGATTTGATGTTCAAATATAGATCCCTCCAGTCTACAGGGGTTATTTTTTTAATGCGTAGCTAATGATTAGGTACTACGGAGAATGTCAATTAATAAAAATTCGCCTTAACACCAAATCAAGCAAAGCGGATTTTGCACAAAAAACATTCGGCCATTGGCTTGGACTTCGCCAGCAGCAGTGCTGGCGGCAAGATCTGGCTGGCCGCATTTGCAGTTTCTTGGGCATTATGCATTCAGGAATAAACGCTTCGTGATTGATTTGGAAACTATTTTAGCGGGAATTGACTGGGAGTAAGGCTTCCTATTTAGCATGTTGAACAAGTTCCGCAAGTTTGGGCGTACAACCCCAGTACAGGCATTAACCAGCAAACTGGCTTATGCGTACTTTCCCATTACCAGCAGCACATCCTTGCTCATCCAGCAGAACCCTACGTGGTCTTCAGCGATTTATGCCATACCTGCCTGCTGCTTGCCTGCCGACAATAGTCATAGGCCAAGCAACAAGGACAAACCGATGCTCAACGAACTCAAACAGCAGGTGCTGGAAGCCAATCTGGCGCTGCCGCGCCACCATCTGGTCACTTTTACCTGGGGCAACGTCAGTGCGGTAGATCGGCAACAGGGGCTGATGGTGATCAAACCCTCCGGCGTTGAGTATGACGTAATGCGCCGTGACGATATGGTGGTGGTGGAGTTGGAAAGCGGCAAAGTGGTGGAGGGCAGTAAAAAACCGTCGTCCGATAGCGATACCCACCGGGTGCTCTACCTGAATTTTGCCGCAGCGGGTGGGATTGTACATACCCATTCGCGCCATGCCACCATCTGGGCGCAGGCCGGGCTGGATATTCCCGCCTGGGGAACAACGCACGCGGATTATTTCTACGGTGATATTCCCTGCACCCGCCCAATGCATGAGGTGGAAATCAATGGCCGCTACGAATGGGAAACCGGGCGAGTGATCGTTGAGACCTTCGCTGAGCGCGGTTTGGATACGGCAGCGATCCCGGCAGTGCTTGTGCATTCGCACGGCCCGTTTGCCTGGGGTAAAGATGCCGACAGCGCGGTGCATAATGCCGTGGTGCTGGAAGAAGTGGCCTATATGGGGATTTTTTCACGCCAGTTGGCACCGGCGTTAGCCAATATGCAACAGACGCTGTTGGATAAACACTACCTGCGCAAGCACGGTAAACATGCCTATTACGGTCAATAATGCGGGGGCCGACTGGCCCCGTTTGGCGGTCTTATTCGTCGACCAGGTCTAACTGAATGCCCTGGCGCTTGAGCAAGTGCTGATAGTCGAGATCCAGCCGCGCATCGGTAATCACCCGGCCGATCTGGCTCATAGGATCCAGCGGATTGGGTTGGATCTGGCCGAATTTTGACGAGTCAGACAGCACGATGTTTTCCACCCCTTTGGCCAGTACCGCATTGACCACGTCGGCACGCATCATATCGCGGCCGGTGAAGCCGGTTTCGGCGTGGTAGCCATCAACCCCGATAAAGGCCTTACTGAAATGCACCTGCTGGATGCACATCCGCGTCAGTGGGCCGACCACGGTTTCGCTTTTCTTTTGGTACATCCCACCCAGCACGATCACCTCGCAATCGGTCTCTTTCAGCAGATGAGAGATGTAATGGCTGACGGTAATCAGCGTGATGTGTTTGCGTTCGGCAAGATAGCGGGCCAGCAGGGCGTTGGTGCTGCCGCTTTCGATAAAGATGGTTTCACCGTCATTGACCAGCGAAGCGGCATAGCGCGCCAGCTTCTGCTTGAGGATGAAATTGGACATCATGCGGGCATCGACGTCATCACTCTCCAGCGCCACCGCCGAGCCATGCACGCGTTTCAGATAGCTGCGTTTTTCCAACAGATTGAGATCCTGACGGATCGTCACCTCAGAAACGTCGGTAGCGCGTGCCAGTTCACTGACGCTGATGCGCCGACGATCGTTAACTAACTGCAATATGGTTTGTTGTCTTGAATTCATAGAGGCCTGATGTGCGGCTGCCGAGAGGCAGCCGCCAATATTCACGGATTAAAGAGTATGTTCGGTGCGCGCGATAATATCATCCTGTGCGTCTGGGGATAATGCGGTAAAGAAGGCAGAATATCCAGCCACTCGCACCACTAAATCACGATATTGGTCAGGATGTTGCTTCGCGGCCAGCAGCGTTTCCCTGGAGACAATATTGTACTGCACGTGCCAACCGTGATAGCTCTCGAAGAAGGTACGCAGCATCAGCATCAGTTTCTCGCGGTCACGCGGGTTTTCCAGCGTGGACGGGTTCAGCTTCTGGTTGAGCAGCACACCGCCAAGAATCGAGGCGGTCGGTAGTTTAGACAGCGAGTTGAACACCGCCGTTGGCCCCAAATGGTCGGTGCCTGACGCTGGGCTGGCCCCTTCCGCCAATGGCGTGTGGGCTTTACGGCCGTCTGGTGTCGCCATCGTCGCCGCGCCAAACGGCACGTTGGCGGAGATTGAAGAGGTTCCGGCATAGTAGGTACCGCCGATCGGGCCCCGGCCGAAACGGGTGTTGTGGTACTGCTTCAGTTCGTCGATGTAGGTCTGATAAGCGCGCACCAGCAACTGGTCAACATCATCCACATCGTTACCATATTTCGGTGCGGCGTTGATCAGCCGTTGACGCAGTTGCTCACCGTCCAGCCCGTCGAAGTCGTTGGCCAACGCCTGTGCCAACTGCTGCTGGCCGATGATCCCTTGTTCAAACACCAGCTTGCGTACCGCCGCCAGGCTGTTGCCGAGGTTGGCAATCCCTACCTGCAAACCGGAAACCCAGTCATATTTCGCGCCGCCTTGCTTGATGCTCTTGCCGCGCTCAATGCAGTCATCCACCAACGCGGAGCAGACGATATCGTGGGCATTTTCTTCCAGCACGGTATCCACCACGCATTCAATCTCGATCGACTTACGGGTGTAGTAGCGGATTTGCGTATCCCAAGCCTCCAGCACCTGATCAAATTGGCTGAAATTACCCTGTGAAAGCGCCAATTCTTGCGGCAGGAAAGTTTTGCCAGAGGTGGCATCACGCCCTTGCTCCAGCGCCGCCAGCATCACGCGGGCGAAGTTGATAAAGCTCATGCCGGTGCAGCGATAACCCCACTTGCCACCAACGGCGGTTTCGATGCAGCCGATAGCGGCGTAATCGTAGGCATCCTGCGGTTCTACCCCCAGTTTGATAAATTCCGGGATAACGATTTCATCGTTGTTGAACGCCGGCATACCAAAACCACAGCGGATCACCTGCACACAGGCATCAAGGAAGTCATTGCTGATCCCGGCGTGGTAACGCACGCTGAGGTTGGGCTGGGTGGATCGCAGGCGGCCACAGGACTCCAGAATGGTGTAAGACAGCGGGTTGACCGCATCCGTTGGCTTGCCGTTTACCAGTTTCTGGCCACCGATGGTGACGTTCTGATACAGCGGGCTACCGGCCGAGGCTTTGGAGTGCGAACCGGAACGGATCTTGTTCACTTCCAGCAGCTTCAGCCAGCAGCTGTGCAACATCTCAATAGCTTTTTCGCGCGGCAGGCTTTGTTCCAGTTCGACATCGCGGCGATACCACGGGTAGAGGTACTGATCGAGACGGCCAAAGGACACCGAGTGGCCGTTGGATTCAATCTGCAACATCAACTGGATGAAGTAGCACAGCTGTAGCGCCTGCCAGAAGGTCTGCGGTGGCTGATGGGCGATCAGCTCGCAGTTGGCGGCCATGGTCAACAACTCTTCACGGCGCCAGATGGGGCTCTCTTCCTGTGCCATCTCGCGGGCCAGCAGGGCGAAGCGCAGAATATGTTCGCTCAGCGCAGCCAAGGAAATATCGATGGCTTTCAGGAACTGCTCTTTATGCAGATCGTCCCAGTCGGTCAGATGCAGGCGGCTACGGCGTTCGGTGACCTTGTCACGCAGGCCGTCCAGGCCTTTTTCCAGCAACAGCGGGAAGTTGACCGCCAGATGCGCATCGCCGGAGGTCATGTTGCCTTCCGCCTTGATGATCCCGGTCGCCAGCAGCGCTTTTTGCTCATCGGTAAATATGCCGTAGCAGCGATCCTGCACCGTTTGGCCGCGCCACCACGGGCACAGCTTGTGTAAGATCGCCTTGTTCTCTTCGCTGACGGAAAAACCCGCGCCGGGGCGATCGGCCAGTTCGTCAATTTCGCTTTCGATCCAACTGACGGTGTATTCCGGGAAGATTGGCGCAGCACGCAGCTCGCTGGCCTGGTTGCCGATAATCAGCTCATCGTTTTTGATCCAGATGGTGCGTTTTGCCAGGTGGTTGGCCAGCGCCAATGCGCGCCGTACCGGCAGCGGTTTATCCTGGTGCTGCTGGTAGCTTTCGGTGTAATGCTGTGCGCGTTCGGTGCAGACCGGCGGTTTAACAATATGGATCAGCGCATTCTTGTGCGCCCGGGTACGTTCGGTCAGGGTAGTCAGATCCAGCGTTGTCATAATGTTATCCTCGTAAAATGGCGGTCAAGCCTTTGGCGCTGGCGTAATCTTCGGCATAGGCCAGCAGTTCAGGATCGTCTAGTGGGGTACGGGAAGCGTGATAAGGCGCACCGAGCAGGTGGTATTTATTGATGCCCAGCGTGTGGTACGGTAAAAAATGAATCTCTTTCACACCAACTTCGTCGGCGGCAAAGTCGGTAATGGCGCGGATCGAAGCACGGTCGGCGTTAAACTCAGGGATCAGCGGCACCCGCACGGTGATCTCGGTGCCTGCTGCGGCTAAACGGCGGAAGTTATCCATCACCCGCTTGGCGGAACCGTCGGTCCATTGCTTAAAACGCACTTCGTCAACGTGCTTGAGGTCGGCCAGCATCAGATCGAGCCAGGGCAGCGACGGCGCAATGTACGACCAGGGGGTATGCAGGCAGGATTCCACCGCCGTATGAATACCGGCTTCGCGGCCGCGTTTGAGCAGGGCTGCGGCGATCTCCGGTTGCATAAAGGGTTCACCGCCAGAAAGCGTCAGGCCACCGCCGGTACGCAAATAATAGGGTTTATCGCGCAGCACTTCGGCCATCACGGCGTCGAGATCGAGCGCGCTGCCGCAAACGCTCAGAGCGCCGGTAGGGCAACAGCCGTTCAAAGCATCATAGTCGGCGGCGCTGAGCAGTGTACGTTGAATGGTCAGGGACTCTGGCGTGCGCGTAATAGCGTGCGGGCAACGTTCGCTGCACAGGGTGCAGCCTGCCAGGCACAGGCGTTCATCGAACAGCAATTCCTGCTGGCGTGAGCGGCTTTCCGGGTTCTGGCACCAGCGGCAACCCAGGGAGCACCCCTTAAGGAACACCACGCTGCGGATGCCTGGGCCGTCATGTGTAGAATAGCGCTGCAGATTGAAAAGCATTGTTCACCTGTGAAGTTAGGTTATCTTCTTACGTAAATTAAATATCTTTCGAATGAAGCTTGTATTGATTTTAATCAAATAGCGAAGGCCTTTTTGCCTTATTATGATGAGAGTTTGAATTTGTTCGCAAAATAATCAGGAGACCGACATGGAGCTTTATCTCGATACCGCCGATGTCACCGCAGTGAAACGTCTGGCGCGGGTGCTGCCGCTGCACGGTGTGACCACCAACCCCAGCATTGTGGCTAAAGAACGTAAACCGATTTGGGAAGTGCTGCCCGCTCTGCGCGATGCCCTTGGCGGCACCGGCAAGCTGTTTGCGCAGGTGATGGCCAGCGACGCGGAGCGCATGGTGGCAGAAGCGGTTCTGTTGAATCAGCGAGTGCCGGGGCTGGTAGTGAAGATCCCGGTTACCGCAGAAGGCCTAGCGGCTATCAAGAAGCTGAAGGCGATGTCGATCCCCACGCTAGGAACGGCGGTTTACGGCGCAGGTCAAGGATTGCTGGCGGCGCTGGCGGGGTCGGAATATGTCGCACCTTACGTTAACCGTCTCGATGCGCAGGGCGGTGACGGCATTGCAATGGTGCATGAGCTGCAACAGTTGCTCAATTTGCATGCCCCGCACGCCAAAGTGCTGGCAGCCAGCTTCAAAACGCCGCGTCAGGCGCTGGAGTGCCTGCTGGCGGGTTGTCAGTCGATTACTTTACCGGTAGACGTGGCTGAGCAGTTTATTGGCACACCGGCGGTGCAGGCGGCGGTAGAGAAGTTTGAACAGGATTGGCAGGGTGCTTTTGGTACTACGCTGTTAAGCTGAGTGGGTAATGGGCGGCGCTAAGCCGCCCATCATCTTCACATCTACTACCTTCAGATACGTCCAGTCTCCTCACGCAGTACGATCTCACTTTCCCGTACCGTCGGCGTGCTCGAATTCATTGCGCGGCGGATCACCAAGAAAGCGGAAACCAGCATGGTGACCGCAACCAGCATAAAGAAGGCACACAGCGCGGCGTTAATCTGGTTGCTGAACACGATGGTTTCCATGTCTTTCAGCGATTTCGCCGGGGCGATCAGCGTACCTTGCTCAATCCCGGCAGAGAATTTCTTCGCCTGCGCCAGGAAGCCAATGCTCGGTTTTTCGTGGAAGATTTTCTGCCAGCCAGCGGTCATTGAGGTAATGAACAGCCAGATGGTCGGCAGAATGGTCACCCAGGCGTAGCGCTGCTTCTTCATTTTGAACAGCACCACGGTACCTAGGATCAGCGCCATTGAGGCCAGCATCTGGTTACCGATGCCGAACAGCGGCCACAGGGTGTTAATGCCCCCCAACGGATCAACCACCCCTTGATAAACGAAGAAGCCCCAACCGGAGACCGCAACGGTGGTTCCTGCCAGGTTGCCGATCCATGAACGGTTATTAGCCAAGCGTGGAATGGCGATGCCCACCAGATCCTGCACCATAAAGCGGCAGGCGCGGGTACCGGCATCGACGGCGGTCAGAATAAACAGCGCTTCAAACAGAATGGCGAAGTGATACCAGAAGGCCATCATGGCCCGGCTGTTAAACACTTCGGTGATGATATGCGCCATCCCAACGGCGAAGGTAGGGGCACCACCGGCGCGCGACAGGACTGAGTTCTCACCTACATCTTTGGCGATCTGCGTCAGCATTTCGGGGGTCACCATAAAGCCCCAACCGTTGATCACCTGAGCGGCACTTTCTGCCGTGGTGCCGATCAGCGCCGCCGGGGAGTTCATGGCGAAGTAAACGCCTGGGTCGATCACCGAGGCACAGATCAGCGCCATGATGGCAACGAATGACTCCATCAGCATTGCGCCATAGCCGATAAAACGGATATGGCTCTCACGCTCGATCAGTTTCGGCGTGGTGCCGCTGGAAACCAGGGCGTGGAAGCCGGAAATGGCCCCACAGGCAATGGTGATAAACAGGAACGGGAACAGTGAACCGGCAAATACCGGGCCGCTACCATCGATAAAGCGCGACACCGCCGGCATTTTCATTTCCGGCATGGCGAACACAATACCCACCGCCAGCCCGACGATCACGCCGATCTTCAGGAAAGTAGACAGATAATCACGCGGTGCCAGCAGCAGCCACACCGGCAGCACCGAAGCGATAAAGCCATAAATCACCAGCACCCAGGTCAGAGTGGTACCGTGCAGGGTAAAGAACGGGCCCCAATAGGGATGCTGCGCCACATTACCGCCGTAGATAATCGCCGCCATCATCAGCACAAAACCAAACAGCGAGACTTCGGCAATTTTACCTGGGCGGATAAAGCGCATGTAAACGCCCATAAACAGCGCGATAGGAATGGTAGCGGCAATGGTAAACAGGCCCCACGGGCTATCTGCCAGCGCTTTCACCACCACCAGAGCCAGCGCAGACAGAATGATGATCATCACCCCTAACGCACCGAGCATGGTGATCACCCCGGCAAAGGTCCCCAGCTCCTGCTTGGCCATTTCACCAAGAGAGCGCCCGTCGCGGCGGGTGGAGATAAACAGGATCAAAAAGTCCTGCACCGCACCGGCCATCATTACGCCGACCAGGATCCAGATAGTACCCGGCAAGAAACCCATCTGCGCGGCCAGGATCGGCCCAACCAGCGGGCCAGCACCGGCAATGGCGGCAAAGTGGTGGCCGAACAGCACCCATTTGTTGGTGGGAACATAGTCCAGACCATCGTTATGGCGTTCCGCCGGGGTCAACCGGCGATCGTCCAGTTCAAACACATTTTTGGCAATAAACAGGCTGTAGAAGCGATAAGCAATGCTGTAGCAGGAGACGGCGGCGATCACTAACCAGACCGCGTTGACGGGCTCTCCACGGCTAAGTGCCAGCATGGCGAAAGCGAAGGCACCGAGCAACGCCACCGCAAGCCAGATAATGCCGGACTTGACGTTTTTCATGTTTAACAACTCCTTGTTATGCAGAGGTAGGTAAAGGTCATGTTTTTTAAGTGAAAGTGAGCGGTAGGTTAAAAATAGGGATTTTAAACGTGAAGAGAAGTCGATCAGATGAAAAGTGTGAACTCAGCGGGGGTTTAGCAACAAACATCAAGAAATGGGGCAATGCGGGCAATAAAAAAGGGCGATACCGCAGTATCGCCCTGATGGCTATTCGTACCGTCAGGCTACCGGTTTGGCAATCACGCTGCGGGTTTCCATACGCACTTCGGCGATGTTGACCTGTAGAGTATCGCTTTGGCGATAAACCATTTCGCCTTTCACCTGCACCATGCCGGTTTCCTGGCTACACACCAGTTCATCACGCACTGCATGAATGAACGGGGCAGGGATAAAGGCCACCGCGCCGTTTTCCAGCAGGCGCACACGCAGGCCGCCGCGGGTCACGTCGATGATTTCCGCCGTGAAGCGTTCATCGGTGCCTGCCTTGTCTTTCAGGAAGCGAGCATACAGCCAGTCGCCAACATCGCGTTCGGCCATGCGGTTCAGGCGGCGGCGTTCAGCCAGTTGCACAGTCACTTCGTCCTGCGGCTTACTGGCCGCTTGCTCGCTGATAATGGCTTTCAGCAGGCGATGGTTGACCATATCGCCGTATTTACGGATTGGCGACGTCCAGGTGGCATAGGCTTCCAGCCCCAGGCCAAAGTGCGGGCCAGGAGCGGTGCTGATCTCAGCAAAAGTCTGGAAGCGACGAATGCGGCTGTCCAAGAACTGAGTGGGCTGCGCATCGAGATGACGGCGCAGTTCGCAGAACCCGTCCAGCGTCAGCAGTTTTTCCGCTTCGGCTTCAACGGCGTTGGTCTGTAACACGCTAACCGCCTGCTCAACCAGCGCCGGGTCGAAACCGGTATGCACGTTGTAGATGCCAAAGCCAAGGCGATCGCGCAGCACAATCGCGGCACAAACGTTGGCGGCAATCATGCACTCTTCAACAATACGGTTAGCGGTGCGGCGCTGTTCGGTGATGATGTCCAGCACTTCACCTTTTTCACCGAGCACAAAGCGGTAGTCCGGGCGATCTTTAAACACCAGCGCGTGCTGGTGGCGCCAGGCATTACGGTTATCGCACACTTTTTTGAGCAAGGTGATCTGCTGCGCGATGACTTCGCTTGGCGGCTGCCAACCGGCAATGCCGTCCAGCCAGTCAGAGACTTCGTCATAAACCAGCTTGGCTTTGGACTCGATCTCGGCGGCAAAGAAGTGGATATCATTGCTCAAAGCACCGTCTGCGGCGATCGTCACGCGGCAAGCCAACACCGGGCGGCGCTCATTCGGGCGCAGCGAACACAGGTTGTCGGACAGATCGCGCGGCAGCATCGGAATATTGAAGCCCGGCAGGTAGTTGGTGAAAGCGCGCTTGCGGGCGATATCATCCAGATTACTGCCTTGCTCGACGTAAGCGGTCGGATCGGCAATGGCGATGGTCAACTGCAATGTGCCGTCGCCGTTATCCTGCACGTGCAGCGCATCGTCCATATCTTCGGTGCTGGCGCTGTCGATGGTGACAAAATCCAGCGCGGTCAGATCTTCACGCGGCAGAGCGGCGTCATGCTCGCTGATGGCGACCATGTCTGGTGCTTCTTTTTCCAGATTATGGCGCGCCAGCGTCACCCACCAAGGGGCGAAATGGTCTTCAGCGTCGGTAATGAACTGGGTCAGATCGGCATAAAAACCGCGATCGCCCTTCAAAGGATGGCGGCGCATTTCTGCCACCGCCCAGTCACCGGCCTTGAAGGCATGAGTGACGTCATGCACTGGACGACACTGAATCGCGTCTTTCAGCAATGGATGGTCGGGCACGATGGACAGACGATCGTCTTTCTTCTGCACGCGGCCGACAAAGCGCGACAGGAATGGCTCAACCAGGGTTTCTGGCTCAGCGATCTCGCGATCTTTTTCGGTATGCAGGGTGGCGACGATACGATCCCCATGCATGACTTTTTTCATGTACGGCGGCGGAATAAAATAACTCTTCTGACCGTCGACTTCTAAAAAGCCAAAACCTTTCTCAGTCCCTTTTACTACGCCTTCAACACGCGGGGTTTGAGAGTGAAGTTGCTGTTTAAGCTGCGCCAGCAGCGGGTTATCTTGAAACATATCGTCCAGTGAATGGGTTGTGAGTGGCAAGATTTGCGGCAGACAGTTTTACGCGAATCACCTGCTGTGGGCAAGCCTAACGTCACGATTTCACCGCGTTGATGTGGGATAATTTGCCGGATCGACCAAGAACAAGTCATTGGCAAACCATGGTTTTCAGCCATGGTTTGCCATCAAGGTCAGGCGATGCGCCATGCAGGTGCGCTGGCACAGCGGCGGATCGTTACCGGAATGGATTTAGAGGTCGGCGTACCGGTGCCATCACCAAAGCTATCCAAGGGGACCAACGGATTGGTTTCCGGATAATAGGCCGCCAGATTACCCCGGGGGATAGCGTAGCTGACCAGCTTGAAGCCGCTGACTTTCCTCACCACGCCGTCATGCCACAGGGTTTCAATTTCCACCAACTCGCCATCGTTCAGGCCGAGTTCTGCCAGGTCTTCCGGGTGGATAAACAACACTTCCCGCTGACCATAGACCCCGCGATAGCGGTCATCCAGCCCATAAATGGTGGTGTTGTACTGATCGTGTGAACGCAGGGTCTGTAGCGTAAAAGGTGCCCGTTCTGTGCCCTGATGTGAGAACAGCGTCTCCGGCAACGCCGCGGCGCTGAACTGTGCCTTGCCGCTTGGCGTGGCAAAACGTAGCTCCGCAGCGGCATTGCCCAGATAGAAACCACCGGGCTGTTCGCAACGCTGGTTGAAATGGTCAAAGCCGGGGAGGGTGGCCTGAATATGATCGCGGATCAGCGAATAGTCATTAGCCAATTCCAGCCAGTCCAGCTTTTCGCTGCCCAGCACCGCATCGGCAATACCGCAGACAATGGCGGTTTCCGAACGTTGCGTCTCTGCTAACGGTCTGCCGATGCCTTCCGAGGCATGCACCATACTGAAAGAGTCCTCAACCGTAATGAACTGTGGGCCGCTGGCTTGCAGATCCAGTTCGGTGCGCCCCAAGGCGGGCAGAATCAACGCTTCTTTTCCGGTGATCAGATGGCTGCGGTTCAGCTTGGTGCTGATATGCACCGTCAGATCGCAGTTGCGCAGGGCCTGTGCGGTGCGCTTGGTATCCGGCGCCGCTGCCGCCAGGTTACCGCCGAGCGCCAGCAGTACTTTGACCTCACCACGCAGCATGGCCTCGATCGCTTCTACCGTGTTATTCCCGGCCTCGCGGCGCGGGGTGAAGCCGAAATGCTGTTCCAGGCTGTCGAGCAGCGCTTTGGGCGCTTTTTCATCGATGCCCATGGTGCGATTGCCTTGCACATTGCTATGGCCGCGCACCGGGCACAATCCTGCCCCCGGCTTGCCCAGTTGGCCGAACAGCAGTTGCAGATTGGTGATTTCGCGTACCGTTGCCACCGAGTGTTTATGCTGGGTGATCCCCATCGCCCAGGTACAGATCACGCGCTTAGCACTCTGATAAATGGCCGCCGCCTGGCGCAATTGGCTCTCGCTCAGGCCAGATTGCTGGGTAATGTGCGGCCAATTGGTTGCATCCACCTGTGCCAGATACTCTTCAACGCCGACGCAGTGCTGCTCGATAAAGTCCTGGTCGAATAGCCCGGTTTTACCTTCTGCCAGCCGCTGGCGATGTGTCTCCAACAAGGCTTTCACTATGCCGCGCACCGCAGCCAGATCTCCACCGAGGTTGGGCTGGAAATAGGCCGAGCTGATAGGAGAAGATTTCGGCGTCAGCATCTGCAATGGGTTCTGCGGATCGGCAAAACGCTCCAGCCCACGTTCGCGCAGCGTATTAAAGCTGACGATGCGCGCACCGCGGACGGCTGCCTGCTTCAGGCTGTGCAGCATGCGTGGGTGATTGGTGCCCGGATTCTGACCAAACACAAAAATGGCATCGGCCTGCTCGAAATCCTCCATGCGGATGGTGCCTTTACCGACGCCAATGCTTTGCTTGAGGCCGACGCCGCTGGCTTCGTGACACATATTGGAACAGTCGGGGAAGTTGCTGGTGCCCAGCATGCGGCCAAACAGTTGATAAAGATAAGACGCCTCGTTGCTGGTGCGGCCGGAGGTATAAAGTTCGATCTGATTAGGGTTATCCATTTGGTGGATATGCTGAGCAATCAAGGCAAAAGCCGCTGGCCAACTGATGGGCTGATAGCGATCGCTGATCGAGTCATAACGCATCGGGTGGGTAAGGCGTCCCTGATACTCCAGAAAATAGTCGCTCTGTTGCAACAGTTTACTGACGCTGTGGGTAGCGAAAAAGGCCGGTTCAACCGCATTGCGCGTGGCTTCCCAACTGACCGCTTTGGCCCCATTTTCACAGAAACTGAAAGTGCTGTGGTTATCGTCGCCCCAGGCGCAGCCAGGGCAATCGAAACCGCGAGCTTTGTTAATGCGCATCAGGTTACGCAGGTTTTGCAGCGGTTGTTTACTGTCGAACACATAGCGGGTGGTGGCTTCCAACGAGCCCCAGCCACCCGCCGCGCCGCGATAAGGCTTGATTGACGGTTTGAATTTCATGGTTTTCTTCGCAGGTGATCATTGTTATTAAAAAGTAAGCGCCTTTTTAAACGCTTTGAGTGTTTATGTCACAAGCTTAGGAGGGCGTAGGCGGGGCGTCTAATCGAATGAAGCAATGACGGCATAGAGGGCATTTATCGCCAGAATGATATACTTCAACGCAGAACTTTTCTTCTAGGCCACTACATGGATATTAAGCAACTGATTTACCTGTGTAATCTTGAGCGAGAACGCCACTTTGGCCGCGCGGCAGAGGCCAGCTTCGTTAGCCAGCCAACGTTATCCATGCGGCTGAAAAACCTGGAAAAAGAGCTGGGTGTGGCGTTGATCAATCGGGGTAACAATTTCGAAGGATTTACCGCTGAAGGTGAACGCGTGCTGGTGTGGGCACGGGAAATTGTTTCGGTTTATCAGGGGCTGAAACTGGAGGTGGAATCGCTCAAGCACGGCCTGAACGGCACGTTGCGCCTGGGGACCGTGCCGCAGTGCAGTATTTCACTGGCGCAATTGCTGAAAGCGGTCAATGAGCGTTATCCACAGCTGGATTATCGGGTGGCGGTGATGAGTGCCGATCAACTGCTGGAAGAGCTGACCGCCCACACGGTGGATATCGGTATTGGCTTCTTTGAGGTTTCCACCCTCAAGGAACTGCATTTCCAGTCACAACCGCTGGCAGATAGCGGGGTGGAACTGGTGTTTCATCCGCAGCATTTTCCTGAACTGGCTGGCGATATTCCGCTGGTGCTGGACGCCGTGGCGGCATTGCCGCTGTGCCTGGCTGAGCCGACACGCTATTTCCGCCGTCATCTTGATCAACACTTTCGCGATGCCGGTCTTGCGGCGCACGTTCGTCTGGAAAGTACGTCAATTTTCCAACTGTTGCAGGGGATTTTTGTCGGATTGGGCTGCGGGCTGTTCCCCAGCGGCAGCCTGTTGCAGGACATGACGCCACAGCTGCAACGGCGGGCGGTTGCTATGCCACCGATGGCGCGTCATGCCGCGTTGGTGATTGCCGAACCGGGCCGCGCAACCCCGCTGGCGCAGCATTTCTTTGATGCGGCGCAGGAGTGGCTGCTGCAATAAGTTTTTAAGGTGACAATGTCACTTTTATTGTGGCGAAGAAATCGTGGGGGCAAACAAAGCAGGGCTGAAACTGTTCAGCCCTGTTGAATTATTTCAGCTCCAGCTCATTCATCGCAGCAATGCTGAAACCGCCGTCAACGTGCACGATCTCACCGGATATACCGGCCGCCAGGTTGGAACACAAGAAGGCGGCGGTGTTACCCACGTCCTCGGTGGTGACGGTACGGCGAATCGGCGTCACGGTCTCGCAATGGGCCAACATCTTGCGGAAGTCTTTGATGCCGGATGCGGCCAGCGTGCGGATCGGCCCGGCGGAGATGCCGTTAACCCGTACCCCTTCAGGCCCCATGGCATTAGCCATATAGCGCACGTTGGCTTCCAATGAGGCTTTCGCCAAGCCCATCACGTTATAGTTGGGAATTGCACGTTCTGCCCCGAGATAAGACAGCGTCAACAATGCCGAATTAGCGTTGAGCATGGTGCGGCAGGCCTTGGCCATTGCCACAAAACTGTAGGAACTGATGTCGTGGGCGATGGCAAAACCTTCGCGCGTCACGGCGTTAACGTAATCGCCATCCAACTGATCCGCCGGGGCGTAACCGATCGAGTGGACGAAACCATCAAACGTTGGCCAGCGTTGCCCTAACTCAGCAAACATGGCGCTGATGCTTGCATCCTGCGCCACGTCGCATTCCAGTATCAGGTCAGAGCCCAATGCCGCAGCGAATTCTGCCACGCGCGGTTGGAGTTTGTCATTCTGGTAGGTGAAAGCCAGTTCGGCACCTTCACGATGCATGGCCTGCGCAATACCAAAAGCGATGGAAAGTTTGCTGGCAACGCCGGTGATCAGAATACGTTTGCCGGTTAAAAAGCCCATATACCGTTATCCTTTAGGTTTATTTCAGAACCTGCCGCCGTCACGCCGCCAGGCATCGGCGGTCAGTGCTTCACCAAAATGGCTGGCGATCAGGCGCTTGGTGAGTTCGTGCAGCGGAGCCGCCAGCACCTCGGCCGTGCTGCCACGCTCAACGATTTCACCCTCATGCATCACCATCACCTGATCGCTGATATGCTTCATCATACCCAGATGCTGAGTGACATAAATATATGATATACCGTGCTTTTCCTGTAATTCCAGCATCAGGTTAATGATTTGTGAACGCATCGACATATCCAGCGATGCCAGCGCTTCATCGGCGATGATCACCTGGGGTTGCAGGATCAGCGCACGCGCCAGGGCGACGCGCTGTTTCTGACCGGAGGCGAGCATATGCGGATAATAATAGGCGTGGTCCGGCAGCATACCCACTTGGCGCAGAGTCTGGTTGATGCGCACTTCGCGATCGGCGGCTTGCAGATCGGTATTCAACCGCAGCGGTGCATCGAGCAACTGGCCTATACGCTGGCGTGGATTGAGCGAGGTGCTGGGATCTTGGAAGATCATCCGAATACGCTGGCTGCGGTAGCGATAATCGCCAAATTCCAGCGGGTGATTGCCAATCAATACCTCACCGGAAGAGGGTTCGATCATGCCGGAAAGCATTTTCGCCAAAGTTGATTTGCCAGAGCCGTTCTCACCGATGATTGCCAGCGTCTGGCGTTCGCGCAGGGTAAAGCTGACGGACTTCACCGCCTCTACATGCTGGTTGCGGAACAGCCCGGTGCGATAACGGTAAGTTTTGGTCAGATTGCGCACTTCCAACAACGAATCCATGTTATTGCTCCTCCATATTTAACGGGAAGTGGCAGGCAAACAGGTGATTTTTCACCGAGCGCAGGCGCGGGGTTTCAATGCATTTTTTCTGTGCATAGGGGCAACGTGGCCCCAAGCGGCAGCCGATCGGCAGGTGTTCCAGCGAAGGGATCGCCCCTGGCAGCGTATTCAGGCGGCTTTTATGCGGCAGCGAACGGCCGAAATCTGGCATCGAGCGGATCAGCGCCTGGGTATAAGGGTGGTGCGGGGCGGCGAGCAACTCCTCGCACTGTGCGCTCTCCACCGTTTGGCCGCAGTACAGCACGTTTATCCGATCGGCCCATTTGCTCATCATCTGCAAATCGTGGCTGATCAACAGGATCGTGGTGTTGTTGTTCTGGTTGAGGCGCGCCAGCAGGCGGAAAATCTGCGCCTGAGTGGTGGGTTCCATGGCGTTGGTGGGTTCATCGGCGATCAGCAAGCGTGGCTGATTGGCCAGCGCAATGGCGATCATCACCTTCTGACATTCCCCCTCGGTCAACTCATAGGGGAAACTGCCCATGATGTCCTTATGATCCTTGATGCCCACCCGGTGCAACAGCTCGATGGCGCGGCGTTTGCGCCAGTTGAACCTTTGCCACCAGCGGCCTTTATAGGTCCAGCCGGGAATAGCCTGCGCCAATTGGCGGCCAATGTTTTCGGAAGGATCCAAACAGGACTGCGGCTCCTGGAAGATCATTGAAACGTTATGGCCCACCAGTTTGCGCCGTTCGCGTGGCGTCAGTTGCAGCAGATCGATATCGTTGAAGCGGAAGCGATCTGCGGTAACGCGCCAGTTGTCTTTGGTGACGCCGCAAATCGCTTTGGCGATCAGGCTTTTTCCTGAACCGGATTCCCCCACCAGGCCACGCACTTCGCCTTCGGTCAGCGTCATGCTGACGCGATCGACGGCCTTGATCGGCCCTTCGGCGGTCATAAATTCAATCGTCAGATTGCGGATATCGAGTAACGGCATTATTCCACTCCCGCATTAATCGCGCGGCGCACGCCATCGCCCAACAGGTTAACCAACAGCACGCTGACCAGAATGGCAGCGCCTGGCAGCATGACCGCCCAAGGGGCGACATACATCAGCTCCAGTGAGTCACCGAGCATCGCTCCCCATTCAGGAGAGGGTAGCTGAGCGCCCAGATCGAGGAAGCCCAGCGCGGCGATATCGAGAATGGCCATCGACAGCGCACGGGTGAATTCGGTCACCAGCACCGCCGCAATGTTCGGCATTACCGCATACCACAGGATCTGCGGCGTTGAGGCACCGTCTAAGCGCGCGGCGACCACATACTCTTTTTCCAGTTCGTCATGCACCGCGCTGTAGATGGTACGCACCATGCGCGGCAGCAGCGCCAGCCACACCGCCAGCATGGCGTGCTCCAGCTTCGGCCCGAGAAAGGCCACCACGATGATCGCCAGCAACAGCGAAGGGATGGACAACAGGGTGTCGAGCACATGGTTCAGCACCGCCGAGATCAGGCCACGGGTCACCCCGGCAAACACGCCGAGGATCACGCCAAAGAAGGCGGAGGCAATGGTCACGATCAGCGCTGAACCGAAGGTGGCGGCAGTGCCCGTCAACAGGCGGCTTAGAATATCGCGCCCCAGATCGTCCGTGCCGAGAAAGAACGACACATTGCCGTAACGCGACCAGGAGGGTGGCAACAGCTGATAACCGAGGAACTGCTGATCCAACGCATAAGGTGCCAGCAGGCTGCCAAAAATGGACAGCAGCAGCAGGGCAAGCACGCCGTAAAAGCCAACCATGGCCAATGTATCACCATAAAAAATCCGCCAGGTGTAACGCAGCGGGCTTGGCATTTTCTTTTCGCCGTAGACGTTATCGAAGGGCATACCATTCCTTATGTTTCAGCGGGTTGGTGGCAGCACCCAGAATATCGGCCAATACGTTAATGGTGATCACCAGCGAGCCCACGACCATCACGCCGGCTGAGATTGCCGCATAGTCCTGTTGGCGGATGGCGTTCACCAGCCAGCGGCCGAGCCCTGGCCAACTGAAGACCACTTCGGTGATCATCGCCAGCGTGAGCATGGTAGAAAACTGTAGCCCGAGTTTGGGGATAATCGGCGGCAGCGCATTATGCAGCACGTGACGGCGGATGATGGTAAAGCGCGAAAGGCCACGGGTGGCCGCCGCCTTGATGTAGTTCTGGCCGAGTACGTCGTCGGTGCTGATGCGCATCAGGCGGATCACCTCGGTGATAGGCGCTATCGCCACGGCGATAATCGGCAGTGCCATATGGCGCAGTGCGCTGGCGATCATCTCGGTGCGATAAGGCGAGTCAGAAAGCCAGGCGTCAATCAGCGCCAAGCCGGTTACCGGTTTAACCTGATACAGCAGATCGAAACGGCCTGAAACCGGCAACCAGCCCAGATGCAAAGAGAAGTACAGCATCAGCAGCAAAGCCAGCCAGAATACCGGCATGGAAAAACCCAGCAGAGCAAAGGTGCTGATGGCGGTGTCTTGCCATTTGCCGCGCATCACTCCGGCAATGATCCCCAGCGGGATGCCGATGCACAGCGCCAGTACAAACGCCAGAATGCACAGCTCCATGGTGGCCGGGAACACTTCGCGCAGTTGTGCGCTGATCGCCTGACCATTAATGCTTGAAACGCCAAAATCCCCCTGTAGCAGGCTGACGAAATAGAAGCGATAGGCATCCAACAGCACAGCACCGTTGAGCGGCGCGCGCGGGGTGAAGTAGCTCAGGCTGAAGCTGACCAGCGTCAGAAAGAACAGCGTAATCAGCAGCAGCAGAATACGGCGCAAGGTAAAGATAATCATTTTTTCACCTCCTCCGCTGGCTCGCGATACACCCCGGCAAACGACGCGTTACCGAATGGGCTTAACACCAAGCCTTTGATGTCATAGCGGTAGGCTTGCAGGCGGAGGGAGGAAGCCAATGGTAAGATCGGCAACTGCTGTGCGAGTATCTTCTGCGCCTGCTGATACTTATCGATACGCTGCGCCAACTGTTGTGATAACAGCGCATCTTGTAGCACTTCGTCGAAGCCGGGATCACACCAGTGGGCATAGTTGGTTTGCGAGCGGATCGCCGCGCAGCTCAGCAGCGGGCGGAAGAAACTGTCCGGGTCGTTACTGTCGGTGGCCCAACCGCTGAGGGTGAGATCGTGGTTCATCTCCATCAATCTGGCTTCCTGGAAACGGCCTTCTACCGGCACGATAGTGACATTAATACCGATCTGGGCTAAGTCCGCCTGGATCAGTTCGGCGGTTTTCAACGGGCTCGGGTTATAGGACTGCGATGCGGTAGGCACCCACAGTTTCATATCCAGCGGGCCAACCCCGGCCTCACGCAGCATCTCCCGAGCTTTGGCCGGATCGTATTCCGTCACGTGGGCTTCGCTGTCATACGCCCAGGAGGCGCGCGGCAGCAGTGACGCGGCGGTTTCTGCCGTGCCGTAATAGATTGACTGCATCAGGCGCTGATTGTTGATGGCCAACGAAATGGCTTGGCGCACTTTCAGATTATCCAGCGGCGGTTTGCGGGTGTTGAAGGCCAGATAGGCGATATTCATGCCGGGCCGCAGGGTAAGGCGCAAACGGGGATCGTCGCGCAGAATCGAAAGCTGACTGGCGGCCGGGTAGGCCAACACATCGCATTCACCGGTCAGCAGTTTGGACAGCCTGCCGGTGCCCCCTGCACCCAGATCGATCACCACCTGTGACATCCGTGGTTTACCTTTCCAGTAAACGTCATTACGCGCCAGCCGGATATATTGCCCGGAACGGTATTCGTTCAGCAGGAAGGGGCCAGTGCCTACCGGTTCACGGTCGATCATCTCTTGCGTACCCGCCAGCGTCAGATTAGCGGCATATTCTGCCGACAGTATCGGGGCGTAGTGGGTGGCCAGATGCCATAGGAAAGAGGCATCTGGCGCTTGCAGTCGGATCTCGACGGTATAGTTGTCCCGCTTCTTCACGCTCTGTACGGAGTCGGCAAACTGTAAACTGTCGAAGTAGGGGTATTCACCGCCGTTCACGCCGTGGAACGGATGCTTGTGATTGAATACCCGCTCGAAGCTGAAAACCACGTCATCGGCATTCATTTTACGCGTGGGTTGGAACCAGGCGGTGGTCTGGAAAGGCACGTCGCGGCGCAGATGGAAACGATAAGTTGCACCGTTATCCAGCACTTCCCAGTTTTGCGCCAGCTGCGGGATCAGCCGATAAGTATAAGGGTCAACATCCAGCAGACGATCGTACAGCTGGGCCGCCAGCGTATCGACCGTCAGGCCACTGCTGGCCATCTGAGGATTGAAGGTATTCAGGATGCCGCTGACGCAATACACGAAACCGCTCTGGCGGATATCCGCTGGCGGTGGCACTGCGCCGGGCACTGGTGGCGTTGAGGCCAGCACTGAGGTTGCCAGACCGCTCAGCGACATTATCCAAAGGGGTAAACCACGCATAGACGCTTCATAAGTTAATGAGCAATAACGTTAGTGTATCGCACTCTGGCAATCTGCCCAATTCCTTGCGTAAAACGGTTGAACTTTCTACTGGTTGGTCGAGTTTTCAGCATCATGCTGGCAGGCACCCAGTGCCTGCCAGTGAGCGCTACCCGAGGTTAATCAGGGCAGGTCGCTGTCGAGTTTGCCAGAGCCAGACTGGCTGGTGACAATCCCCTTCACCTCGTTGACGTTGTTCACCTGCAGCCGCAGGGTTGGTGTCCAACCGACATTGCTTGTGAGCTGGTCTGCTGCAGAGACTGACGCGTTATAGACTGCCAGCAGATCGACCGGGCTACCGTTAACCAGATTGCCTTCGGTGAAGATATGCTGACCGCCATAGCGTTTGATCACTTTGCTTGGTGCGATGCCGCTAGCCAGTTCGATCACGTTTTTTTCCGCATAGATTGCTGATTCAAACCCTACGCCCCACAGGCTGGTAAAGTCTGCTGCTGCCAAGATCTGGGTATAGTTGTTGTAAACGTCAACCTGCCCGAAGCGCACGCGCGGTGCCCGCTGGCCAGGATTAACCCAGTGGTTATGGTGCATGGTGACCTTGAGCTTATCGCGATCAACCAGGCGTGAATCTGAAGAACCAATCAGGTTAACTTTGTCGTGATCGCCAAAGATATTGAAGGAGGCGGTAACGTAGTTGCTGCTGTGGGTGACATCCAACAGACCATCATGCACCTGGAAGGTTCGGCCATAGACTTTTGGCAGCGTTTGGCGTGGGTTATCGCCATCGTCCAGTGTGACATGGTCAACCCAGGCATGTTCTACCGTCATCAGCGAGATGTTGTCATACAGGCTGTTCCAGTTGCCCGCGCTGCCGTCGGTGGGATCCCATTCCGGGAAGCAATCATAGGCATCGGATATGTGCAGGTTGCGGATGATCACGTTACTGACCTCTTTCACCAACAGGTGAGCCCCAATGATCCGGGCATTGTTCCCCACCCCAATCAGGGTGACGTTAGAGCCGAAACGCTGCTGTATCTGCTTGGTTTGCAATTTGGTGGCGGCAACTCGCGCTTCTTCGAGTGGCCCCTCAGGAGTGACCATGCCCCAAGAACCTTTGGGATCAAAATGCGCGATGAAATCCTCCATGCTGAATGTTTGTGCGGTGCCCGGCACTTGCACCTGCTCGGCAATGTCGTCGCAGGTCAGCAGGCCGCCGCCTTCAGCCCTCTCCATGGCATTGATCTTACCTTTAACATAGATAATGCGCGGTATGGTCTGGTTTTGTGCACTGGTGCCGCCGAGTGCAGCACGCAACTCCTGCCAGGTACTGACTTCGTAGATATGACTGCTGTTGGCAGCACTGCCGCCGGTTACGCCGGGGCCATACGAACCCCAGCCATCTCCTGTCGCCAAGACCTCGCGGCCCAGATCGGCTGCGGTAGCCAGCGTAGAACAGGCCAAACCACCGGCAAGCACCAGTTTCAGCGCGGTGGAAAGGGTTGCACGTCGCAATATAACGGATTGATGCATAGTGACTCCTGCCATAATAGGTTTGCATGAATAATCAACATGTTGCATGCCAGAATGCTGCGAAAAGTGTTCACGACCTCCTTTCTGGCAGGCGAATGTTGATAAGGTGCACAGCGTGATCCTGCCGTGCATGACTCCTTTGCTATGGTTTTTCCTCTCACCGCCAGAGTAGTTTTAACGGTGATCAATAAAATGTAGAACATGATTTTATTAAATAAGAAATTAAGTTTCATTTGTGCTGTTGATCATGTTTTGAATAGCGCTGAGACTTGAGAGAAATATTTTAGGTAGGGTAATAAAGTAACTGTGATTGCTGAGGTTGATGACAACGTAGTTTTTAAGCCCGAGATACTCGGGCCTAGCGCACCGAGGGGCGCTCCGGCGGCTTACGCCGCTACGACCCCTTCGGCACGCTCTCCCTAATAACGGGCTTTGTCAGCAGTCTGAGCGATTGCGATCGCTGTTTTTAGCAGTAACTTATTTCAGATGGGCAGCAAAGCCGTAACGATCCGGGGCGATATCGGCGCGCAGCGTGAGTTGTGGAATGTCGTAATCCCCGGCATTTTGCCGACGAAAGGCGATTGGCGCTGTCTGTGCCAGATTTTCCAGCCGTTGCCCGAGTTCTGCACACAGGTCTGAGAACCGGGCTTCGTCCATACGGTCGGTGCGATACATGACGAACGGTGGCAATACGTCAAAACCAGGGTAATAGAGAATGCCATGATGGATTGGGAACAAGATATCCTCTAGCGGGCCATTGATCCCACGTGGGCTGTAATGCGGTTCCCATCCGCCGGTAGTCACTATCAACATTGCCCGTTTCCCTGCCATGGAACCTTCACCGTAGCGATCGCCCCAGTGCGAATCAGAGTGCTCACCCACGCCATAGGCAAAACCATAGGCATACACGCGTTCTACCCAACCTTTAAGGATGGCTGGCATCGAAAACCACCACAGTGGGAACTGTAAAATGACGGTATCTGCCCAGCGTAGTTTTTCCTGCTCGCGGGCGATATCTTCGCTCTGCGTACCATTTTCAAAGGCCAATTTGGAATCCTGCGAGGGATTAAACCGGGCATCTACCTGCCGGTCTGTACGGTCATCGCCATCCAGTGAGGCTTTCCATTTCATGGCATACAGGTCGGATACCTGCACTTGGTGCCCCGCATCCTTCAAATGTTTGACCGTAAAATTCTTAAGCGAGCCATTGAGCGATTTGGCTTCGGGGTGAGCATAGACAAGCAGAATATTCATGATTGAGTTGTTCCATTGCTGAAAAGAGAGGAACAGAGTAGTTTGCCGTCAGGTATAGTTAAAATTGATTTCTATAATTACAGGTATTGTTATGAGTAATTTCGGCAAGTTGGATCTCAATCTGCTGGTGACGCTCGATGTCTTACTGGCGGAACATAATGTGACTCGTACTGCGGAACGTCTCTGTCTGTCTCAACCTTCCGTAAGTATTCATTTGGCCAAGTTGCGAGAGTTTTTTGCCGATCCGCTGTTGTTACCGGGGCAGAGAGGCATGCGGCCAACGGCCAGGGCAGAAGCGTTGCGTGAACCTTTGCGGCAGGCGCTGGAAGTGCTGGAAATGGCGGTTGCACCCGCCAGCCCGTTTGATCCCGCTACGGCCAGCCTTACCTGGCGTGTGGCAGCTGCCGATTATGCTGAGTCAACCATCTTGCTGCCAGCATTGGCCGGATTACGCCGTTTGGTGCCGGGGAGCAGATTAGCCGTATTTGAGTTGGCTCCAGCGCGGATTGCCAAGCAGGCGGAACTTGGGGAAATCGATCTGGTTTTTCACACGCGTGATTGTTCACCCCCCGGCATGCGCCAGCGGATCCTGTTCAAGGAACGCTATGTTCTGGTTGGCCGCAAGGGGCATCCGCAGTTGAAAAATCCGCCAACGCTGGCGCAATTCGGCCAACTGGAGCATGTAGTGGTTTCACCGAATGGCGGTGGGTTCAGCGGCATCACGGATCAAGCGCTTGAGCAGGTGGGGCTTTCGCGCCGGGTTGTGCTTTCCGTGCCGCACTTTCTCTTCGTGATGTCAGCGCTGGCGACAACGGATCTGGTAGCCATGCTGCCTGAACGGCTGGTACGTGACAGCACAACGTTGCAGATCGTCGAACCGCCGGTAGAAGTGCCAGGTTATGAGATGGCGATGCTGTGGGATGAACGTTCTCAGCGCGACCCTGCTCATCAGTGGTTACGGGAACACATTGTGCAATCGCTGTGAAACCTATTCATCCTCTGGCTCGCCGTTTTGCAGCAAGGCGTGTTTTTTCAGCATGCCGCGCAACTGATGGTAGGTCAGCCTCAGCAGATCTGCCGCTTTGCGCTGGTTGAAATGGCCCTGTTGCAGCGCCATTTCCAGCAGATCTTTTTCCTGTTGATGCTGCCAGGCTTTCAAATCCAGCGGTAGCGTGGGCAGGCAGCTATCCTGCTGTGGCGCAACGGCAACCGGTGTTGAGCGTTGGGCAAACGGGTTAATAATGATCTCATCCAGTTCGCTGCTGCTTGAACCGTGGCGATACACCGAACGCTCTACCACATTTTTTAGCTCACGCACGTTACCCGGCCAGTTGTAGTTGAGCAGGGTGAGCCGCGCATGTTTGCTAAAGCCAGGAAACAGCGGCAAAGACAGCTCGCGGCACATCTGAATGGCAAAATGTTCAGCCAGCAACATGATGTCCTGCTGGCGTTGGCGCAACGCTGGCAACTGCACTACATCGAAAGCCAGACGATCCAACAGATCGGCGCGGAACTTACCGGCGGCGGCAAGCGCTGGCAGATCGTCATTGGTGGCGCACACCAAGCGGACATCCACCCGCAGCGGCTGGCTGCCACCGACGCGCTCCAGGTGACCATATTCAATCACCCGCAGCAGTTTTTCCTGCACCAACATTGGCGCGGTAGCCAGTTCATCCAAGAATAACGTGCCGCCGTCTGCACGTTCAAAACGGCCAAGATGGCGCTTCTGCGCACCGGTAAAGGCACCTGCTTCGTGGCCGAACAGTTCCGAATCCAGCAGGTTTTCATTCAGTGCCGCGCAGTTGAGCGAAATAAACGGCCCTTGCCAACGGTTGGAAAGATAGTGCAAACGGTGGGCAATCAGCTCCTTACCGGTGCCGCGTTCACCAATCACCAGCACTGGCTTGTTCAGCTTCGCCAGTTGCGAGACTTGCTCCAGCACTTCAACAAAGGCGTTTGCCTCGCCCAGCAGGTTTTCTAACGGTTCACTCATGATGAAATTCGCCAATGTTTGGTGAGAATACTCACTCTACAGCAAGCATGGCGAGTGTCAAAAATAAATATTCCTTTAATTTCAATCAAATAAAAGTTGGCACGAGTTTTGATAAGGTATTGGGACGAACAGTATGATTCAACGCGGCGTTTCAGACGCCGACCTATAACCAAGAGGAAGTGAATTATGGGTATTTTTTCTCGTTTTGCCGACATCGTGAATGCCAACATCAACACTCTGCTGGATAAAGCAGAAGATCCGCAAAAACTGGTGCGTTTGATGATCCAGGAAATGGAAGACACGCTGGTAGAAGTGCGCTCCACCTCGGCGCGTGCGCTGGCGGAGAAAAAACAGCTGCTGCGCCGTATTGAGCAGGGTGAAAACCAGCTCAACGACTGGCAGGACAAAGCCGAACTGGCCCTGCGTAAAGATAAAGAGGATCTGGCACGTGCTGCGCTGATCGAAAAGCAGAAAGTGGCCGATCTGATCGCCACACTGCGCCATGAAGCGGCAACGGTGGAAGAAACGCTGGCCCGCATGAAGAGCGAAATTGGCGAGTTGGAAAACAAGCTGACCGAAACGCGGGCGCGCCAGCAGGCGTTAACCCTGCGCCATCAGGCGGCCTCTTCTTCACGCGATGTGCGCCGCCAGTTAGACAGCGGTAAACTGGATGAAGCCATGGCGCGTTTTGAGCAGTTCGAACGCCGGATTGACCATATGGAAGCCGAAGCGGAAAGCATCGGTATCGGTAAAAAGAAAAGCCTGGAGCAGGAGTTTGCCGAACTGAAGGTGGATGATGCCATCAGCGAGCAACTGGCGGCCCTGAAGGCCAAAATGAATCGCTCAGAGTAATGTTTCAGCGGCCACCGCTCCGTGGCCGCCTACTAAAACTGATAAGAAGGAATCGAAATGAGTGCTCTATTACTTGCCATCCCGTTGACAATCTTTGTGTTGTTTGTCGCGCCGATTTGGCTTTGGCTGCATTACAGCAACCGGCAACAGAGCGGCATTCAACTGAGTCATCAGGAGATGCAACGGCTTGCACAGTTGGCGGAAGATGCCAAGCGCATGCGTGAACGTATTCAGGCGCTGGAAGAAATCCTTGATGCAGAACATCAGAATTGGAGACAGTCTTAATGGCGAACACTCTGGGCAGTAAAAAGCTTTATCGCGTTCCTGAAGAAGGCATGCTGAAGGGAGTTTGTGCCGGTTTGGCGCACTATTTTGACGTACCGGTGCGGTTAATTCGCGTGATGGTCGTGCTGTCGATGTTTTTCGGGCTGTTTTTCTTCACTATAGTGGCCTACATCGTACTGACCTTTATGCTGGACGAAGTGCCCGCCAGCCGCTACGAAAATGAACATCCGCATACCCCGCGCCAGCTGCTGGATCAACTGGAGTATGAACTGGGCAGCGGTGAGCAGCAGTTACGCCAGGTTGAACGTTACGTCACGTCTGATACCTTTGGTGTGCAGAGCCGTTTCCGTAAGCTGTAACCTGTCTGGTTAAGGGCATTTGCCAAGGAGAACAATGAAACGACTACAAAATGAATTAACCTCGCTGGTCAACCGTGGCATGGATCGCCATTTGCGGTTGGCGGTGACCGGCCTGAGCCGCAGCGGCAAAACGGCGTTTATCACCGCTTTCGTTAATCAGTTGCTTCATGTTCACAGCGGCGCACGTATGCCGCTGTTTTCAGCGGTGCGGGAAGAGCGCCTGCTGGGCGTGAAGCGCATTCCGCAGCGCGATCTCGGTATCTCGCGTTTTACCTATGACGAAGGCTTGGCACAGCTTTATGGCACTCCGCCGAGCTGGCCGACGCCGACGCGCGGCGTCAGCGAGATCCGGCTGGCGCTGCGTTACCGCTCTAATGACTCGCTGCTGCGTCATTTCAAAGAAACCTCCACGCTGTACCTGGAAATTGTCGACTATCCCGGCGAGTGGCTGCTCGATTTGCCGATGCTGGAACAGGATTACCTGGCCTGGTCGCGCCAGATGAGCGGGCTATTGCAGGGGCAGCGCGCCGAATGGGCCAAACCTTGGCTGGCGTTGTGCAAGGATCTCGATCCGCTGGCGGCGGCCGATGAAAACAAGCTGGCCGCAGTTGCGCAGGCTTATACGGATTATCTGTTGCGCTGCAAAGCGGAAGGGCTGCACTTTATCCAGCCGGGCCGCTTTGTATTGCCGGGCGATATGGCCGGTGCTCCGGCGTTGCAGTTTTTCCCGTGGCCGAACGTTGATGCCGCCGGTGAATCACGGCTGGCGCAGGCGGATAAGCACAGTAACGCCGGTATGCTGCGCGCGCGTTTTAACTATTATTGCCAGTCGATCGTCAAAAACTTTTATAGAGAACACTTTGTCCGCTTCGATCGCCAGATTGTGCTGGTGGATTGTTTGCAGCCGCTCAACAGTGGGCCACAGGCGTTCAACGACATGCGGCTGGCGCTGACGCAGCTGATGCAGAGCTTCCATTACGGTAAACGCACGCTGTTCCGCCGCCTGTTCTCGCCCACCATCGACAAGCTGATGTTTGCCGCCACCAAAGCGGATCATATTACCGCCGATCAGCACGCCAACCTGGTTTCGCTGTTACAGCAACTGGTGCAGGAAGCCTGGCAAAATGCTGCATTTGAAGGGATCAGCATGGACTGCGTTGGGCTGGCGTCGGTGCAGGCCACCGAAAGCGGTATTGTGGATCACCATGGGCAGCGTATTCCGGCCTTGAAGGGCCATCGCCTGGATGATGATACGCCGCTGACCGTTTTCCCTGGTGAAGTGCCAGCCCGTTTGCCAGGCCCGGCGTTCTGGCAGCAGCAAGGGTTCCATTTTGACGAATTCCGCCCACGGGCGATGAGCGTTGACAGCCCGTTACCGCACATCCGGCTGGATGCGGTAATGGAGTTTTTATTGGGAGATAAATTGCGATGAGCGAGCCGTTAAAACCGCGTATCGATTTTGCCGAGCCGTTGCAACCGCCACAGGAACCGGTGCTGCGTGCCGGAGTGGCGTTTGACGAGCTGCAGGCCGAAAAATTTTATCCTGCGGCCCCTGAATGGGAGCAGGAAGAGGAAGAAGGGCGCGCCGAAGGGATCATCAATGCGGCATTGAAGCCCAAACGCAGCCTGTGGCGCAAAATGGTCAACACCGGGTTGCTGCTGTTTGGCGTCAGCGTGGTGGCGCAGGGCGTTCAGTGGCTGCATACCTCTTGGGTGCAACAGGATTGGATCGCCCTTGGCGGCGGCGTGGCCGGTGGTTTGATTGTGTTCGCCGGTATTGGCTCGGTGGTGGGCGAATGGCGGCGGCTGTATCGCCTGCGCCAGCGTGCGGAAGAACGTGATGAAGCGCGTGAGCTGTTGCACAGCCATGGCTTGGGCAAAGGGCGTGAATTCTGCGAAAAGCTGGCGCGGCAGGCCGGTTTGGATCAAGGCCACCCGGCGTTGCAACGCTGGCAGGCTTCGCTGCATGAAACCCAAAACGATCGTGAAGTGGTGGCGCTGTATGCCAAGCTGGTGCAACCGGTGTTGGATAACCAGGCGCGGCGTGAGATCAGCCGTTCGGCGGCGGAGTCGGCGCTGATGATCGCCGTCAGCCCATTGGCTCTCGTGGACATGGCGTTTATCGCCTGGCGCAATATTCGCCTGATTAACCGCATTGCGGCGCTGTATGGCATTGAGTTGGGCTATTTCAGCCGCATTCGCCTGTTCCGGCTGGTGCTGTTGAACATTGCCTTCGCCGGTGCGTCTGAACTGGTGAGGGAAGTGGGGATGGACTGGATGTCGCAGGATATTGCGGCGCGGCTGTCTGCCCGTGCGGCTCAGGGGATCGGTGCTGGCCTATTGACGGCGCGCTTGGGCATCAAGGCGATGGAGTTGTGCCGCCCGTTACCTTGGCTGGAGGGCGACAAACCGAAGCTGGGGGATTTTCGCGGCCAGTTAATCGCGCAGTTGAAAGACACCATGAAGAAAAGTGAAAGCAAGGCCAAATAACCTTATAGACTGCGTCAGATGGCGCAGTCTTCCCATTGGCTGTCGATAGTATGAGTTTGTAACCCTCAATTGACGAAAGACGATCTTCCTGCATCTGCATTATATTTCCCTGAAAAATCACCCACGGTTATGATAACTCTCTGACAATAAGCTAAAATTACGCCGATGGTGTTATTGGGTTGCGTTTAAAATCAGCAGCGACAGCGATAAATCAGAGATCTGTCAACTTTTACTGACAGATCGCTTCTTCCGTTCGGGGGGAGAGGGTATCATCATCGCCAGTCATCCCCGCACTTGCAGAGATAAGGCCAATACTGATGCGTTTGGAAGTATTTTGCGAAGACCGTCTCGGTCTCACTCGAGAGTTACTCGATCTCCTGGTGTTGCGCAGCATCGATTTGCGCGGCATCGAAATTGATCCTATCGGCCGTATTTACCTGAATTTTTCCCAGTTGGACTTTGATACGTTTCGCGCCCTGATGGCCGAGATCCGCCGCATTAGCGGCGTGACTGATGTGCGTACCGTCAGCTTTATGCCTTCGGAGCGTGAGCATCGCGCATTGCGCGCGTTGCTGGCGTCGATGCCTGAGCCGGTGTTCTCCATCGATATGAAAGGCAAAGTGGAACTCGCCAACCCGGCGGCGCTTGCGCTGTTTAACTTCAGCGAAGACAAGATCCGCAACCAGACGGTGACGCAGCTGATCGGTGGCTATAACTTTGGCCGCTGGCTGGAAAGCGAGAATACCGCGCCGCACTCTGAGCGGGTGGTGATCCGCAGCCAGGATTTCCTGATGGATATCACGCCGATCTATCTTGAAGATGAGAATCAGCAAAGTTCTACAGTGGGTGCCGTGGTGATGCTCAAATCCACCGCGCGTATGGGCCGTCAGTTGCAAGATTTGTCGGTGAATGATGATACCGAATTTAACCATATCGTGGCCGTCAGCCCGAAAATGCGCCATGTGTTGGAACAAGCACGCAAGCTGGCGATGTTGGATGCGCCGTTGCTGATTGTTGGTGATACCGGCACCGGTAAAGATATTCTGGCGCGTGCCTGCCACCTGCGCAGCCCGCGCGGCAAACAGCCGTTCCTGGCGCTTAACTGTGCCGCCTTGCCAGACGACGTGGTGGAGAGTGAACTGTTCGGCCACGCGCCGGGCGCTTACCCGAATGCGCTGGAAGGCAAAAAAGGCTTCTTCGAGCAGGCCAATGGCGGCTCGGTATTGCTGGATGAGATCGGCGAGATGTCGCCACGTATGCAAACCAAGCTGCTGCGTTTCCTCAATGACGGCACTTTCCGCCGCGTGGGGGAAGAGCATGAGGTGCATGTGGATGTGCGGGTGATCTGTGCCACGCAGAAAAACCTGACCGAGCTGGTTCAGCGCGGTGAATTCCGCGAAGACCTCTATTATCGGCTCAACGTACTGACCATCACCATTCCACCGCTGCGTGAACGCACGCAAGATATCATGCCGCTGACCGAACTGTTTGTGGCACGCTTTGCCGACGAGCAGGGCGTGGCGCGGCCGAAACTGGCCAACGATCTCAACAGTTTCCTCAGCAAATACGGCTGGCCGGGCAACGTGCGTCAACTGAAGAATGCCATCTACCGCGCGTTAACACAGACCGATGGCTATGAACTGCGCCCGCAGGACATCATTTTGCCGGAGTTTGAAGTGGAGATATCGCTGGGGGATGAAGTGCTGGACGGTTCGCTGGATGATATCAGCAAGCGCTTTGAACGCTCGGTGCTGACTCGCCTTTACCGCACTTATCCCAGCACGCGCAAACTGGCCAAGCGTTTAGGCGTTTCTCATACCGCGATCGCCAACAAACTGCGCGAATATGGCCTCAGCAGTCGTAAGCCAGCGGATGAGAGCGAGGAGTAGTTTTTAGCTCATAAAAAAAGCCCGGTTCACACACCGGGCTTTTTCACATCAGCAGACTGATTACAGCGCAGCGAGTGCCGCATCGTAGTCGGGCTCAGTGGTGATCTCATTCACCAGTTCGCTGTACAGCACCTTGTCTTGACCATCCAGCACCACCACGGCACGGGCAGCCAGGCCAGTCAGCGGACCATCGGTGATTTCCACGCCGTAAGCGGATTTGAATTCGCCGCCGCGCAGGGTCGATAGCATCACTACGTTATTCAGGCCTTCTGCACCGCAGAATCGGGACTGGGCGAATGGCAGATCGGAAGAAATGCACAGCACCACGGTATTTTCCAGGCTGCTGGCCAGTTGGTTGAATTTGCGTACTGAAGCAGCGCAGACGCCGGTATCAATACTTGGGAAAATATTCAGAACTTTGCGTTTACCTGCAAAGCTGCTCAGCGTGACGTCTGACAGGTCTTTGGCAACCAGTGTGAAACCTTTAGCCTGTTCGCCCTGTTGTGGCAATTTGCCTGCTACAGTGACAGGATTGCCTTGAAAATGTACGGTCTGAGTCATTGATTTATTCCTTTCAACGAAGTTTATACAAAGATTCAAATCTAATTAACATTAGATTCACACCCTATGATCAGTTTAAGGCAACGGTTGCGACTTAGATATATAAAGTTTGCTAAATAATTGTATATATTAGAATACCCCTGCGCAGTGGACTGACTTTATGCGCTTTTTTTGTTCAGGAGCCGTTATGAGAAGCATGCGTTTTTACCCGGAAACCTGGCCACTGCATACGGCGTTTGTGATTGCCCGTGGCAGCCGTACGGAAGCCAAAGTCGTGGTAGTTGAAATTGAACAGCAAGGGGTGTGCGGCATAGGGGAATGCACACCTTATCCCCGTTATGGCGAGAGCGAAGCCTCGGTTATGGAACAACTCGCTAACCTAATGGCCGCGGTGGAGCAACGCATCTCGCGGGAAGATTTGCAGCGGCTGATGCCTGCTGGCGCGGCGCGCAATGCTATTGATTCGGCCCTTTGGGATCTGGAGTGCAAAATTAGTGGCCAGGATCTGTGGCAGCGCTGCGGCGTTGAAGCACCACAGCGTATTGCGATGGCGCAAACCGTCAGTATCGGTACACCGGAAGCGATGGCGTTTGCGGCCAAAGAGTTGGAACAACAAGGCGCCACGCTGCTGAAAATCAAGCTCGACGATCATTTTATCAGCGAAAGGCTGGTGGCGATCCGGTCCGCTGTGCCGGAAATAACGCTGATCGTCGATGCCAACGAATCCTGGCAGGCGGAAGGGCTGGCTGCGCGTTGCCAACTGTTGGCCGACTTGCGGGTAGCGATGCTTGAGCAACCGCTACCGGCGGCCGACGATAGCGCTCTGGAAAACTTCATCCATCCGTTGCCGATTTGTGCCGATGAAAGTTGCCACACCAGCGCCGATTTGGCGCAGTTGGCCGGGCGCTATCAAATGGTCAATATCAAGCTGGATAAAACCGGTGGCCTGACCGAAGGGCTGAAATTGGCCGCACAGGCGCGGGCGCAAGGTTTCGCTATTATGCTGGGCTGTATGCTGTGTACTTCAAGAGCGATCGCTGCCGCATTGCCGCTGGTACCCGGTGCGCGCTTTGTCGATCTCGATGGCCCCACCTGGTTGGCTAAGGATGTGGAACCTGGTTTGGCCTTTGAATGCGGCGCAATCGACCTTTAACCGCGCCGCAGACTGCTTTAGTTCTGGTACGTCAGCAATTCCACCATCGCTTCCAGATAGGTTTCGCTGGCCGCGTCAGCAGAAATCGGTGGGAGTTCGGCAGTGATGCAGGGCAGTGAGAGATCGGCGCACCAACTGCCGAATGAGCCGGGCGTTTCGTAACCCACGCTGGTTACCAGCGGCAGAGTAAACTGATGCGCCAGCCAAACGCCCAGCTTGGTGCTTTCCGGATCTTCAATACAGGCCAGCGGCTCATGGAATGACACTACCCAACGCGGCTTCAGGCTGTGGATAAGGCGACACAGCGCCTGTGTTTCCGGTTCGGAACCCGGCCTGCCGCCGGTGGAAAGACGCACATCGCGTGCCTGTGCGGCGCTGTTCCAACGGTAAACCGTGTCGCCAGAGCGCCAGTTGGCGGCTGGGAAATTACGATTGAGATCGACACCGTTGGCATTGGAACGTAACCCGAGTTGGCAACCATCCGGGTTGACCGCCAGGATCACGTGGTGGCGCAATTGAGAAGGCGCGATGCTGCGTAATGCGCACGACAGCGTCACAACCGCAGCAGTTTCATCGCCGTGGGTGCCAGCAATCACCAACCCAGTTTCCGGGCTACGGTGCGCGGCCGGGAAGTAGAGCAATGGAGCGCCTAATAACGACTTACCGTAACTTTCACCGGCAATGGCCAGTTGGCCACGCTCACTGCGCGGTTTGTGTTGGATCATGGTGTAGTCCCTTCATGCCAAGGTATTCCTTCGTACCGGAGATTGCAGCGGTGCATTCCTGCAACATCGAGTAAGACGTGATTGCTAATTTATTCAGTGTATTACGTTTTAACTTATCTTTCCCAGTGTCTATGCGAATAAAACCACGGCTGTTGTTATACTATCGGCAGAAGTTAATCATAAAGAGGATTTAACATGCCAGTTGCCAGAATAGTTGCTCGCTATAGCGAAAACGCCAAGGATACCATCACGCTGCTGTGCGGCGTGGATGCGGAAAACCAGATCCGTCAGGGTGAGTGGTTTGGTGTGGTGAAAAACGACGACGGGCGTGGGGATGAATCCAACTATCCGTTTACCTTGCACGTTGATCATCAGAAAGGCGAGTTCTACCTCGACTATGGTTATGACGATGTCGACTCGCGCCAGCTACAGAAAACTGACATTCAGCTCAACCCGTTAGTGGAAAAGAGTTATTTCACCATTTTTGACGAGGAAGAGGGTGAAGAGTTTAGCTATCAGATCGTGAGTATTCATCTCTACGATTGATCCTCGCTAATGAATAACGCCCGTATTGCGCCTGCCGTAATACGGGCGTTTTTTTATCGTCTGACGCCCAGTTTTTGTAATCTTGTCTGTGCTGGGCTAGGGGTGAAGCGCATCTTGTGCTATATGATAGATAATTCAGATGGTTAACTGGGGTAGATCAAGATGGCGATAAGCAAGATTCAGCAGAGTTTCCGGTTGGCGCTTTGCGCAGCGGCAATCGGCGCAGGGTTCAGCGGTGCAATAGCGGCTCAGGTTCCCCCAGGCACCGTGTTGGCGGAGAAACAGGAGATTGTTCGCCATATCAAAGATGAACCGGCCTCTCTGGATCCGATTAAAGCGGTAGGGTTGCCGGAAGCCCAGGTGGCGCGCGATCTGTTTGAAGGCTTGGTGAATCAAGGTGCCGATGGCAAAGTGATCCCCGGTGTTGCGAGCCGTTGGCAGACATCCGATAACCAAATTTATCTGTTTACGCTACGCAAAGATGCGCGTTGGTCAAACGGTGACCCTGTCACGGCTAAAGACTTCGTTTATAGCTGGCAGCGGCTGGTTGATCCGAAAAACCTGTCGCCATTTGCCTGGTTTGCCCAGTTAGCCGGGATCCAAAATGCGGATGAAATCATCGCAGGTAAATTGCCTGTCGATAAGCTGGGCGTGACGGCGGTAGATGCCCATACGCTGAAAGTACAGTTGAATAAGCCGGTGCCGTATTTTGTCAGCTTGACCGCCAACTTCAGCCTGTTCCCGGTGCCTCAGACCACCGTGGAGAAATTTGGTAATGATTGGACCAAAGTGGGTAATCTGGTCGGTAACGGCGCATTCAAGCTGCAAGATCGGGTAGTCAACGAGAAACTGGTTTTGGTGCCGAACGAACATTATTGGGATCACGCCCGTACCGTGCTGACCAAAGTCACTTTTGTGCCGATTAATCAGGAATCTAACGCCACTAAGCGTTATCTGGCGGGGGATATCGACATCACCGAATCCTTCCCGAAAAACATGTACCAGAAATTGCTGAAGGATATTCCGGGCCAGGTATATACCCCGGATCAGCTCGGCACCTATTATTACGCTTTTAATACCCAACGTGCGCCAACCAATGATGTGCGCGTGCGCAAGGCGCTGTCGTATGCCATCGATCGCAAGATTATTGCCGAGAAAGTGTTAGGCACCGGCGAAAAACCGGCTTATCACTTCACGCCGGATGTTACCGCTGGCTTCCAACCGGAAACCAGTCTGTTGCAGCAGCAGCCACAGGAAGAATTGGATGCGCAAGCCAAGGCGCTGATGCAGGCGGCAGGCTATGGCCCGAACAAACCACTGACGTTGACGCTGTTGTATAACACGTCGGAAAGCCATCAGAAGATCGCCATTGCCGTGGCATCGATGTGGAAGAAAAAGCTGGGCGTGGATGTCAAACTGCAGAATCAGGAATGGAAAACCTATATTGACAGCCGCAATACCGGTAATTTCGACGTGGTGCGTGCTTCCTGGGTTGGGGATTACAACGAGGCTTCAACCTTCCTCTCGTTGTTGACCTCCGCCCACAGTGGCAACATCGCCAAATTTAACAGCCCGGAATACGATAACCTGTTGGCCGAAGCCAGTCGTGAGACAAACCCGGCGGCGCTGACCGATGATTACAACAAGGCCGAACAGATGATTGCTGCGCAGGCACCGATTGCGCCCATTTATCAGTACACAAATGGCCGCCTGATCAAACCCTGGGTGAAAGGTTACCCGATCACGAACCCGGAAGACGTGGCATATAGCCAGGAAATGTATATCCTGAAGCACTGATCCTCAGGTTCTTATTGTTTTCAAGGCCCCGCTAAAATGTGGGGCTTTTTTGTCTAAGCATAAAAAATATTGTTAAAGTTGAAGCTTGAGGAAGCGCTGGCCTGGCGACAGGCGGTTGCCAGATTTTTGTTAAATAGCCGAATAGAGAGGGTATTGAATGGATGTCATTGAGGGGCGCGATCTGCAGGTGCCCGACGCGGTATACGCGTATCAACTCGACGGCAAAGGCGGAACGACGCCGATTGACTATGAAGATAAAGTCACCCGTGATGAACCTTGCTGGCTACATCTCGATTATGCCCATGCGGCAAGCGCTGAATGGTTGGCGACAACGTCGCTGCTGCCGGATGCGGTGAGGGAGGCACTTTCTGGCGAAAGTACGCGTCCGCGCGTCAGTCGCTTGGGTGATGGCACCATGATCACGCTGCGCGGTATTAATTTTAATGCTGACTCAAGGCCCGATCAGTTGGTCACATTCCGCGTGTATATGACCGATAAGCTGATCATCTCTACCCGACATCGCAAAGTGTACTCCATCGATGCCGTGGTCAACGAACTGCAAAACGGTTCTGGGCCGGCCAACAGCGGTGATTGGCTGGTGGAGATTGCCGATGCTTTGACCGATCACACCAGTGAGTTTATTGAAGACCTGCACGACAAAATTATCGATCTGGAAGATGCGTTGCTGGAACAGCAGATCCCGGAACGCGGGCAGTTGGCGTTAATGCGCAAACAACTGATTGTGCTGCGCCGCTACATGGCCCCGCAGCGCGATGTGTTCTCACGTTTAGCCAGCGAGCGCCTGCCGTGGATGAGTGATGACGATCGTCGCAGAATGCAAGACATCGCCGACCGTTTGGGGCGCGGATTGGACGATCTGGATGGCAGCATTGCCCGCACGGCGATACTGTCTGACGAGATCACCACCGTGATGGCCGATGCCATGAACCGCCGCACTTACACTATGTCTCTAATGGCGATGGTATTCCTGCCCACTACATTTCTGACCGGGCTGTTTGGTGTGAACCTGGGAGGGATCCCCGGCAGCGGCAGCCCGCTGGCCTTTGCCTCTTTTTGTTTCATGCTGATGACACTGGTTGTCGGTGTGGCCTGGTGGTTGAAGCGCAGTCGATGGTTATAGTGACAATTTCAAAATGTAGAGAGTAAATCCCCACCTGCGTGAGAAGAGAGGGGGATAAAACGCAGTTAAAGTTGAGCGATATCAATATTTGCTAGTGCGAACTACGGCATGATCCATCTCGCAGGTGAATGCAACGTCAAGCGATGGGCGTTGCGCTCCATAATTGTCTTACTTTCTTATTTTTAGAATTACTGCATAGCACATTTGATTCATACAATGCCGGTTTAATCACCGGCATTTTTTTCATCTTTTTTTACCTTAGCCTGGTTTTCATCGGCCAAGGTATTTCCTTTACGCTGCGCTTTCATCCCAGAAACTGGCTTCTATTTTGTGCCCGTCCAGATCGCGAACAAAACAACCGTAATAGGCTGCGCCATAGTGTGGTCGCGAACCTGGAGCGCCTTCTTCTTTAGCTCCCGCCGCCACCGCCTGCTGATAGAACTCATCAACCTGCTTCTTGCTGGTAGCAAAAAATCCTATATGTACGCCGTTGGCGGTTCCGGCAGGCTTACCGTCTATCGGTATTTGCAGCCAAAACTCGGGATAGTCACGGCCATAGCCGATGGCTCCGGGGTGTTCCATCACTCGTCGGCAGCCTAAGGCACCAAGCACCTGGTCGTAAAATCGCGCCGCAGCATCAAAATTGTTGGTTCCCAACGAGACGTGGGACAGGCAGGGGGTAATGTTCATCGGCAATCTCCATTTAACTGTATAAATAAACAGTAATGAATAAAGCCGCCACTGTCAGGTACTTTATGCGTGAAATGTGAGCAGGGTCGAAAACCGTATGGGGAAAACGGTCCGCCTGCGGTTGCAGGCGGAAAGGCGGGGTTATTTAATTTCCAGCACGTTCAGGCGCTCAAGCGTAGGCGCGCTCTGTTCATCAGTCTCTTCGGGCTGCCAGCCAACGGGTTGCAGCGGAATGTCTTCGCGATCAAACGCCAGATCGCCGCCGTCTACCACTTCGCTGCCGTGGTGAATACCTTTGAAGTCAAACAAATCGGTATCGCACAGGTGAGAAGGCACCACGTTTTGCATCGCACTGAACATGGTTTCAATCCGGCCTGGATAGCGTTTGTCCCAGTCGCGCAGCATATCGCCAATCACCTGACGTTGCAGGTTCGGCTGTGAACCACACAAATTGCACGGGATGATGGGGTATTCTTTGGCTATAGCGAAACGCTCGATATCTTTCTCGCGGCAGTAGGCCAGCGGGCGGATCACCACGTGCTTGCCATCGTCACTCATCAGCTTTGGTGGCATCCCTTTCAGCTTGCCGCCGTAAAACATATTGAGGAACAGCGTTTGCAGGATGTCGTCGCGATGATGGCCCAGAGCAATTTTAGTTGCACCCAGCTCAGTGGCGGTGCGGTAGAGAATGCCGCGGCGCAGGCGTGAGCACAGGGAGCAGGTGGTTTTACCTTCAGGGATCTTCTCTTTGACGATGCCGTAGGTATTTTCTTCGACGATCTTGTATTCCACCCCCAGCTTTTCCAGATATTCCGGCAGAATATGCTCCGGGAAGCCGGGTTGCTTCTGATCGAGATTCACAGCAATCAGAGAGAAGTTTACCGGGGCGCTCTGTTGCAGATTGCGCAGGATTTCCAGCATGGTGTAACTGTCTTTACCACCAGACAGGCACACCATGATGCGGTCACCTTCTTCAATCATATTGAAGTCCGCGATTGCTTCACCCACGTTACGGCGCAGGCGTTTTTGCAATTTGTTGAGGTTGTACTGCTCTTTTTGGTTTACCACGTGTTTCTCTTGCATGTTAAGGGCATTAATCGCTATGCGCTGTATGGTACTTATTGCAGCGCTGAATGCCAGAGCGTTTTACGTCATAACCGAAAAAAAGGGCGCGAACCTGTCACGCCCTTAAAGCTTACTCTGATGACGATTTCTCTGCTTTGCCCGCCAGCAGGCTGAGGAAGTCGTATTTTTGCTTCAACTCTTTTTCTGCTGCTTGATAAAGCGCGGCGGCAACCTCGGGCTGCTGCGTATTGAGGCGGAGGAAACGCTGTTCTTTATTCAATGTTGCGGCCAGATCGCTATTGGGTGAGCGCGAGTCCAGCACCAACGGCAGTTTGCCCTCATCGGCCCGGCGTGGATCGAAGCGGTATAACGGCCAGAAGCCTGTGGCGGTCAGTTGCTTCATCTGCTCGTGACTGAGTGCCAGATCGTAACCATGCTCCTCACACGGGCTGTAGGCGATGATCAACGATGGGCCCGGATAGGCTTCCGCTTCCTGAATCGCTTTCACCGTTTGGTTAAGCTGTGCCCCCAGCGAGATTTGCGCTACATACACATGGCCGTACATCATCATGCTGACGCCGAGATCCTTACGTGCCTTGCGTTTGCCGTGCTCACCAAACTTGGTGACCGCCCCCAGAGGCGTGGCTTTGGATTGCTGCCCACCGGTATTGGAATAGCATTGCGTATCCAGCACCAGCACGTTGACGTTTTCCGTCAGGCTCAGCACGTGATCCAGCCCACCAAAGCCGATATCGTAAGCCCAGCCGTCACCGCCAATCAGCCAGATGGATTTATCCACCAGATAATCGGCATCGGTGGCCAGTTGTTTGGCATCGTTGCCGGTCATAGTCGCTAACAGGCTGCGCAATTCGGCAATCTGCTGGCGGCGCGGTTCTGGCGCAATATCTTCAGCCTGCAAGGCGCTTACCAGTTCCGCTGGCAGCTGCGGTGCCAGGGTTTCCAGCAAGCGCAGCACGCGGCTGCGATGCTGATCCACCGTTAAGCGGAAGCCCAGGCCAAACTCGGCGTTGTCCTCAAACAGTGAATTAGCCCAAGCCGGGCCGCGCCCAGCCGCGTTGGTGGTGTAAGGCGTGGTGGGCAGGTTGCCGCCATAGATGGAAGAACAACCGGTGGCGTTGGCGATCAGCAGCCGATCGCCATAAAGCTGGGTCAGCAACTTGATATACGGCGTTTCGCCACAGCCGGAGCAGGCGCCGGAGTATTCGAACAGCGGCGAAATCAATTGTGAAGTCCGGATATCGATACGTTCTATCTGGGCAGGATCGATTTCCGGCAGTTGCAGGAAGAAGTCGTAATGGGCTTTTTCTTCCTCTAAATGCGCTAAGCGTGAAGCCATATTGATCGCTTTGATTTCTGGGTTCTGGCGATCTTTCGCCGGGCAGACCTCCACGCACAGATTGCAGCCGGTGCAATCCTCTGGGGCGACCTGCAACACATATTTTTGGCCGCGCATGTCGCGCGCTTTCACATCCAAGGATTGCAGCGTGGCGGGGGCATGCTCCATGGCCTGTGGCTGAACCACTTTGGCGCGAATGGCGGAATGCGGGCAGGCGGCAACGCAGTGGTTGCACTGAGTACACAAATCCGGCTGCCAGATCGGGATCTCTTCGGCAATATTGCGTTTTTCCCATTGTGTGGTGCCGACCGGCCAGGTGCCGTCCGGCGGGAAAGCCGACACCGGCAAAGCATCGCCGAGCCCGGCCAGCATCGCGGCGGTAACGGTTTTGACAAAATCTGGCGCAGCATCGGCAACCACCGGCGGGCGCAGCGGGCTGTGGCTGTCGATGGGGTGCAGCGGGATCGCCGTCAACGCATTTAAAGTGGCGCTCAGCGCCTGCCAGTTACGTTCGACAATCTCCGGGCCTTTATTGCTATAGCTGCGGGCAATCGCATCCTGCAACTGTTGCAGCGCCACATCGCTGGGCAAGATCTGCGTCAGATGGAAAAACGCCATCTGCATGACGGTGTTGATACGGGCACCCAGTTGGCATTCCCGCGCCAGTTTGGCGGCGTTGATAATGTAGAGCTTCGCCTGGCGTTGGTTCAGCAGGGCCTGAACCTCCTGCGGCAAACGTAACCAGACTTCTTCGGCGCTATACGGCGTATTCAGCAGGAAAGTGCCGCCCGGCTTAAGGCGTTCCACCATTTGGTATTTGTCGATGAACTGCCACTGGTGGCAACCGACAAAATCGGCCTGAGTGACCAGATAGGCTGAATTGATCGGTTTCTCGCTGATCCGCAGGTGTGACACGGTTAAACCACCGGCCTTTTTCGAGTCATAGACAAAATAGCCTTGCGCGTACAGCGCGGTGCTGTTGCCGATGATTTTGATGTTGTTTTTGGTGGCAGACACCGAACCGTCGCTGCCCAGGCCGTAGAACAAAGCTTCCAGCGAGGCGCGCGGCGGCAGAGCTTCCGTGCTCAGCGGCAGGGAAAGACCGGTCACATCGTCGAAAATCCCCACGGTAAAGCGCGGGCGAGGCTGGTCCAACATCAATTCTTTGAATACTGCCAGTGCGCAGTCTGGACCGAACTCTTTGGAAGATAGCCCGTAGCGCCCGCCAATCACCCGTGGCAAAGTGGCGCGCTCGCCGCGGCTGAAGGCTTCCGCCAGCGCGGTCATCACGTCCAGATACAGCGGTTCAGCCAGCGCGCCGGGTTCTTTGGTGCGATCAAGCACGGCAACTTTTTGCACGCTTTCCGGCAGCGCGGCGAGCAGGTGTTGGGCGGAGAAGGGGCGGAACAGGCGCACTTTCAGCACGCCGACTTTCTCCCCACGCGTCAGCAGCGTATCAATCACTTCTTCGCAGGTGCCGATGGCCGATCCCATCAGGATCACCACGCGTTCGGCCTGCGGATGGCCGTAATACTCAAACGGCTGATAGCGGCGGCCGGTCAACTGGGCAAATTTCTCCATCGCCTCGCTGACGTGGCGGTAGGTATGGTCGTACCACGGGTTGGTGGCCTCGCGCGATTGGAAATAGGTATCCGGGTTGGCAGAGGTACCACGCACTACCGGACGATCTGGCGAAAGCGCGCGGCTACGGTGCGCATCAATCGCTTCTTGCGGCAGCATTTGCAGCAGCGTGTCATCGCTCAGTGGGACGATCTTATTGATTTCGTGCGAGGTACGGAAACCGTCAAAGAAATGGATGAAGGGTATACGGCTGTTGAGCGTGGCTGTTTGGGCGATCAGCGCAAAATCCTGCGCTTCCTGCACGTTGCTGGCGCACAGCATGGCACAACCGGTTTGGCGCACGGCCATCACGTCGGAATGATCGCCGAAGATCGAGAGCGCATGGGTAGCAACGGTGCGCGCCGCCACGTGCAGTACGAAGGGCGTCAGTTCCCCGGCCAGTTTGTACAGGGAAGGGATCATCAGCAGCAACCCCTGGGACGAGGTGAACGAGGTCGACAGCGCCCCGGTTTGCAGCGCACCGTGCACAGTGGCAATCGCGCCGCCTTCGGACTGCATTTCCACGACGCGTGGCACGTCTCCCCAGATATTTTTTCTACCGTCGCCGGACCAGGAATCAGCCTGTTCCGCCATGGTTGAACTGGGGGTAATGGGATAAATGGCAATCACTTCACTGGTGCGATAGGCCACGGAGGCGACAGCGTTATTACCATCGGTAGTTATCATTTCAGGTACCTTTCTGTGCTCACAACGCTGCAAAAGCGATCTTTTGCAGTAATGCTTAAAGTCTAACAGAGGGATTTATTCACGCTTTATCGCATTTGTGTGGCTCGGATAGCGTTGATGTAACGCGATATTTCTCCACGTCCAGGCTCAGCTACGATATAGTGGCTGCGGTTTAACACTAATTTAATCGCTGTGTTTCATACTAATAAAACTCCACTTAGACAGAAGAAAAAGTAATGACCGGATTTATGTATTTAACCATGGCAATTATCGCTGAAGTTATTGCTACGACCATGTTGAAAGCCTCTGAAGGCTTTACCCGCTTATGGCCTTCGGTAGTGGTGATCGTCGGCTATGCCGTCGCATTTTGGGGGCTGTCGATGGTGGTAAAAACCATGCCGTTGGGGATTGTGTATGCAATCTGGTCGGGTATGGGCATCGTGCTGGTTTCAGTCGCGGCGGTGTTTATTTATCAACAGAAATTGGATCTGCCAGCGGTTCTTGGCATGAGCTTAATTATTGCCGGGGTGCTGGTGATTAATTTATTTTCAAAATCGTCGGTGCACTGATTATTAGTGATGGTTGCGCTCAGTATTCCTTTCAGGTCAAAAAAAAGACAAATAAACGCGCTGCGATATTCTCATTATTTAATTATCAGGCTAGATTAAATAGGCTTGTACCAGAGATAGGCTCTCAGCCCTCGGTGGGGCTTTGAGTATACCGTTTATAGCAATGGCGATTTTACACAGCAAAGTCGTAACGGGTTCAGAGGTAAAATAATGACTACAGCAAAATGGCTGCTTGCCAGCGTCGTACTGGTTTTGGCTGCTTGCAGCAGCAATAACAACGAAGAACCACCGCAGAAAGGCACCAGCGCCAATATTGGTATGATACCGACCAGCGCTCACTGCGCCAGCGTGGGTGGCGTGACCACCATCGCGCACAATCTGAACGGTGATACGTTGAGGATGTGCCAAATGCCAAACGGCAAGCAGTGTGAAGAGTCAGCGTTGGGGCAGGGAGCCTGCGCAGGCTGATGCAGTAGCCGGGCCACGCTGCTGGCCCGGTTAACATACTCGGCCTAGAGCTGGTTCGGGCAGCTTTCCCCCTTGGAAAGCTGTTCGATATTTCTCAGCGTGGTTTCCGAAATGCTGGTCAGCGCCTCTTCGGTCAGGAACGCCTGGTGACCGGTGAACAGCACGTTATGGCAGGCCGACAGACGACGGAAAACGTCATCCTGGATCACGTCGTTGGATTTATCCTCAAAGAACAGATCGCGCTCGTTTTCGTATACGTCCATCCCCAGAGCACCAATTTTCTGCTGTTTCAGCGCGTCAATGGCCGCTGATGAGTCAATCAACCCGCCACGGCTGGTGTTAATCACCATCACCCCGTCTTTCATTAGCGCGAAAGCATCGGCATTCAGCAGGTGATGGTTTTCCGGCGTCATTGGGCAGTGCAGGGTGATTACGTCAGATTTGCCATACAGGGTTTTCAGATCGACATACTCCGCTCCCAGTTCCAGCGCCTGTTCGCTCGGGTAAGGATCGTAAGCCAACAGTTTCATGCCAAACCCTTTAAGAATGCGCATGGTGGCAATACCGATCTTGCCGGTACCGATCACCCCTGCGGTACGGTTGTGCATATTGAAACCAATCAGCCCTTCCAGCGAGAAGTTGGCGTCGCGGGTGCGTTGATAAGCGCGATGAATACGGCGGTTCAGGCACATCATCATGCCTACCGCATGTTCTGCAACGGCTTCCGGTGAATAGGCCGGAACGCGCACCACTTTGATACCCAGCTCTTTGGCGGCATCCAGATCAACGTTATTGAACCCGGCACAACGCAGGGCCAGGATCTCGATCCCCATTGCAGCCAATTCCTCCAACACTTCGCGGCAACCATCGTCATTCACAAAAATACACACCGCTTTGCAGCCGTGGGCAGTCTTGGCGGTTTTCTTGCTGAGAAGAAAATCAAAAAACTCCAGCTCATAACCAAACTGCTGATTTACCAGCTCAAGGTACTTGCGGTCATACTGTTTGGTACTGTAAATCGCCATTTTCATCGTGGTTTCTCCCGCGTAATCATCTGTTTAATTTAGTCTATTTTACTAAATTCGACAATGAGTTAGCTTACCCGTGCGCTGGTGGTGAACTAGGGTTTAGTGCTAGAAATCAGAGCATTAGTGGTTTTTACCGCGCCGAGGGGGATAGAAACCTATATATTACTAATGGGAATGTATCACCTTCACCTGGTAGGGGATTCATGCCATCATTGGCCGCGATTTAACGGCAATGGCTCTGTTTTATCAGTGTTTATCGGGAATGAAATCAGCGCGTAATGACGAAGAGATTAAAAATATCCATTGGGATAGTGGCGGGTATCCTCCTCCTGTTAGTCACGCTGTGGCAGACGCTGCCACGCTGGTTGCCACGCGCCATTACCCCTTGGTTGCCGCAGGGTAGCCAACTGGTATTGCAAGGGCCGTTGCGCTGGCAACAGGGTGCTCTGCGTATTGATGGCGTGCGTTTTAGCGCGCAGGGCTGTGCCATCGCTGATGTCAGCAGCTTGAGCCTGGCTTATCAGCATGGTCGCTGGCTGCTGAATGGCGATCGTCTGACGGTGGACACCGCCTGTCTGCCCAAATTACCCGCCGGTGATGCCAACCAGGCACCGCTGACGCTGGATCGGCTGCAAAGCCAGCTACCGCCGTTTGACCTGAACATCAATCTGTTCACTCTCGCTCCGTGGCAATTCTATGCCGGTAAATTGCAGTTGCTATCTTCGGCCGATGGCCAGCACCTGCATTATCAGGGGGAAAATCTTACCGCTGAAGCGGTACTGGACGATCGTCAACAACTGACGTTCAATCGCCTGAGCATCACACCGCCCAACGCTGCGCCGCCGGTTCAACTGAGCGGTAAAATGACCGTGCCGCTGGATTTGAGCAGCCTGCCAGCTCAAGGGGCGCTGCAAGGGGAAGTGCAAACCGTTTATCTGGAAAATCCGTTGCTGCTGGATCTGCGCTGGCAACAGCAGCAAGGGGTGCTGACATTAACGGAAAAAGGTAGCGACCAACCCTTGGCGACGTTGCCATGGGAAGTGACGCCCCAGCAGATCCGCATTAACCAGGGTGAATGGCGCTGGCCTTACGTTGAACAACCGCTTAGCGGCGGATTGAGCATGGCGTTGCATGACTGGAGTAAAGGGCTCGATGAAACCCAGATCAGCGCACGGCTGAACGTGATCACCGCCGGGCATAACGGCAAAGGTAACGCGGTGCTGACGCTGGGGCCGGGCAAAGTCGGGTTGACCAATAGCGATCTCAGCTTCCAACTGACCGGCCAAGCCAATCTGGCCGACTTTTCGTTCACTGCGTCGATCCCAGGCGTGATCGGTGGCACCATTCTCAACCCTACATTGGCCCTGCAACCCGGTTCGCTGCTGCGCGCCTGGGGGCAAGCCACACCTGATATGAGGCTGGAAGAGGCCCGGCTGCCGCTGGCCGGGGTGAAAGTGACCGCTGCAGGGATCACCGGGCGGTTGCAGGCGATTGTTAGCGCCAGCGATCGCTATTGGGGCCGTTTCCGGCTGCATCTGGATGGACAGGCACAGACGTTCTGGCCAGACAGCGGTGATTGGCAATGGCACTATTGGGGGAATGGTCAGTTGCCTCCGCTACAGGCGGCCTGGGATGTGGCGGGCAGCGGCCGTTGGCAGGATTCCACAATTACGCTCAGCCAACTGTCGACCGGATTCAATCAGCTCAAATATGGCATGGTGACCGTGGTGGCTCCACGGCTGACGCTCAGCCAACCCCTGGTGTGGCAGCGTGATGCCACTACGCCACGCTTTAATGGCAATCTGCAACTGGTAGCTGAGCGGGCCAACTTCAGCAATGGTGCTCATCTGCCGCCTTCGGTACTGAACTTGCAACTCACCGGTAAGCAACCTGACAATTTCCAATGGCAGGGCACGCTACAGGCCCAACAGATCGGGCCGATCGCCCTGCGTGGCCGTTGGGACGGCGAGCGCCTGCGCGGCGAAGGCTGGTGGCCGAAACAGTCACTGACGGTATTCCAGCCGCTGATTTCGCCGGAGCTGAATTTCAAACTGCGCGACGGCCAGTTTTATGCGCAATCGGCGTTCTCCGCCGCACGCCAACAAGGCTTTGAAGCCGGTGGCCACTGGGTGGTGAGAAACGGTGGCCTGTGGCTGAGCGACGGTGAAGTGAGCGGGGTAGATTTTGTGCTGCCCTACCGGCTGACAAACCACCAATGGCTGTTTGGTGCCAAACGGCCGGTGATGCTGCGCATCAAGCTGATCAGCAATTTGTTTGCCATGCAGAATATTACCGCCGATTTGCAGGGCACATATCCTTACAGCGAGGCACAACCGCTGACGCTGAGCAACGTGGGTGTCGATATCCTTGATGGTCATATCAGCCTGTCGGCCTTGCGGTTGCCACAGCACGATGCGGCGGTATTGAAACTGGATAAGATCGATCTCAGCGCGCTGTTTACCGCCCTGAATCCGAAGCAGTTTGCTATGTCCGGGCGCGTGAACGGTGAATTACCGCTGTATCTCAATCATCCTAAATGGTTGGTACGCGATGGTTGGATCGCTAATGATGGCTTGCTGACGCTGCGGTTGGATAAAGACATGGCTGATGCGATTGGCAGCAATAATCTGGCAACTGGCTTTGCTATCGACTGGCTGCGCTATATCGAGATCAGCCGTTCAAAGGCGCAGGTTGAGCTCGATAATCTGGGTGAACTGACGCTGAAGGCGCAAATAAATGGCGCAAACCCGCAGAAAAATGCCAAACGTGAGATTATCCTCAATTACAGCCATCAGGAAAACGTGTTTCATCTGTGGCGCAGTTTGCGTTTCGGTGACAATTTACAGGAGTGGCTGGAGCAGGCCCTCTCACAACCTGGGGAACAACCATGAATAACACGACCGGGGCGTTGTTGGCTGCCGTGCTAGGTACTGGCTTACTGAGCGGTTGCATTCCGCGCATTGAGCTGGCGACGCCGAAAGATCCGATCACCATCAACATGAACGTCAAAATTGAACATGAGATCCGCATCAAGGTGGATAAAGACGTTGAAAATCTGCTGAAAAACCAAAGCGATTTATTCTAGGAGCCGAGATGAAAAAACGTTATCTATGGTTGATAGGCGCTGGGTGGCTGTTCAGTGGAATGGTTCAGGCGCTGACGCTGGACGAAGCCAAACAACAGGGGCGGGTGGGTGAAACCTTGAGTGGCTATATCGCCCCTATTAAGAAAGATGCAGAGACTGATGCCTTGGTACAGCGTATTAACACCGGCCGAGCCGAAAAATACCAGGAAGTGGCAGACAGCAATCACATTGCGATCGACCAAGTGGCGCGCCTGGCGGGGCAGAAACTGGTCACCCGCGCATCTGCCGGTGAGTATGTTCGCGGAATCAACGGCCAGTGGCTGAAGAAATAAAAAAGCGCGCCCTTAGGCGCGCAACAGAAATGCAGTTATTTATTATTGTGGGGTAATACGAGTTTTGCAGGGCTTGTCTTACTCGATTCGCTTGTGGTGATTATGCCGCGATCACGTCAGCCAGTGCCGCTTTGGCATCGGCCTGCGCCTTGGTGGCAACGTCTGGACCATAGGCGATACCTTCAGCAAACACGAATTCCACCTCGGTGATGCCGATAAAGCCCAGGAACAAGCGCAGGTAAGGCTCGATCAGATCGGTTGCGGTGCCTTTATGGATGCCACCACGGCTGGTCAGAATAATAGCGCGCTTGCCTTTTACCAGGCCTTCTGGGCCACTCTCGGTATAACGGAACGTTACGCCAGCACGGGCAATCAGGTCAAAATAGTTCTTCAACTGGGTTGGGATGTTGAAGTTATACATTGGTGCAGCGATCACGATGGTGTCATTGGCCTGCAGTTCGGCAATCAGCTCATCAGACAGTGCCAGCGCTTCTTTCTGACGTGGCGTCAACGGCGCATCTGAAGGACGCAGCGCACCCACCAGTTCACCATCCAGCACCGGAATTGGCTGTGCAGCCAGATCGCGCACGGTGATGGTATCGTTGCTGTGAGCCGTGGCCCATTGTTCAACGAAAAAATCGGCTAATTGGTTGGACTGGGAGTAGGTTGCCAGAATGCTTGATTTAAGAACCAAAACTTTGCTCATCGGTAGTTCCTTGGTTATGACAGTGACATCAGGACATGGCGTCCTTTGCATGGAATACACTCTATTCATCTTTATTCAACAGAGATAGCGGAATATTTCGAGACCTTTGTTCGATTTTATTGAACGAAGTAAAAGCGGCTAAGCGGATGGATTATGGCGAGAAACTTCCTTGTGATATTCTGTCGCCCTGAAACCAAATGATGGTTACCCCTATTTAGAATCGTTGCTGTGCAGTGATAACGCAGCGAAGAAACAAGGAATACCGAACGTGAAATCTCCGCTCGCGGCACTGTCAGCGCAATTGTCTGACTTGATGCTCCGTGATCAACAGCGCTTGCAACGCCGATTGCAGGGCGCGCATAAAGTCAAAAATCCCGATGCTCAACAGGCGGTTATTACTGAGATAACCGGTGACATCGCTCAGGCGTTGCAGAAAGCGCAGTCGCGCGCGGCGTCATGCCCGAAAATCTCTTACCCGGAAAGCCTGCCGGTTAGCCAGAAGAAACAGGACATCCTGAACGCCATTCGTGATCATCAGGTGGTGATCGTGGCCGGTGAAACCGGCTCGGGTAAAACCACCCAGTTGCCGAAAATCTGCCTGGAGCTTGGGCGCGGGGTAAAAGGGTTGATCGGCCATACCCAGCCGCGCCGCCTGGCCGCACGTACCGTCGCCAACCGCATTGCCGATGAGCTGGAAACCCCGCTGGGCGGCAGCGTGGGCTATAAAGTGCGCTTTAACGATCAGGTGGGTGAAAACACGCTGGTCAAACTGATGACCGACGGCATCCTGCTGGCCGAGATCCAGCAGGATCGGCTATTGATGCAGTACGACACCCTGATCATCGATGAGGCACACGAACGCAGCCTGAACATCGACTTCATTCTGGGTTACCTGCGGGAACTGTTGCCCAAGCGCCCGGATCTGAAAGTGATCATCACCTCGGCCACCATCGATCCGCAGCGTTTCTCGCGCCATTTCAATCATGCGCCGATTATCGAAGTTTCTGGCCGTACCTATCCAGTAGAAGTGCGTTACCGGCCGGTGGTGGATGACGCCGACGATACCGAACGCGATCAGTTGCAGGCGATCTTTGACGCGGTCGACGAACTGGGCCGTGAAGGGCCGGGCGATATTTTGATCTTTATGAGCGGCGAGCGCGAAATCCGCGACACCGCCGATGCGCTGAACAAGCTGAATCTGCCGCATACCGAAGTGCTGCCGCTGTATGCGCGCCTGTCGAACAGTGAACAGAACCGGGTGTTCCAGTCTCATCATGGCCGCCGCATCGTGCTGGCGACCAACGTGGCGGAAACCTCGCTCACCGTGCCAGGCATCAAATATGTGATTGATCCGGGAACGGCGCGTATCAGCCGTTACAGTTTCCGCACCAAAGTACAGCGCTTGCCTATCGAACCGGTTTCCCAGGCTTCGGCCAACCAGCGTAAAGGCCGCTGCGGGCGTGTTTCTGATGGGATCTGTATCCGCCTGTATTCGGAGCAGGATTTCCTGTCGCGCCCGGAGTTTACCGATCCGGAAATTCTGCGTACCAACTTGGCTTCGGTCATTTTGCAGATGACCTCGTTGGGGCTGGGGGATATTGCCGCCTTCCCGTTTGTCGAAGCGCCAGATAAACGCAATATTCAGGATGGCGTACGGCTGCTGGAGGAGTTGGGGGCGCTTAAAACCGCCGCCAATGGCCATTTCCAGCTAACGCCGCAAGGCCGCCAACTGGCCCAGTTGCCGATCGACCCGCGCCTGGCGCGCATGGTGCTGGAAGCGCAGAAGAGCGGCAGCGTACGTGAGATGATGATCATTACGTCCGCGCTGTCGATCCAGGATCCGCGCGAGCGGCCGATGGATAAACAGCAGGCTTCAGATGAAAAACACCGCCGTTTTGCCGACAAAGACTCCGATTTTATGGCGTTCGTTAACCTGTGGGATTACCTGAAAGAGCAGCAGAAAGAGCATTCCTCCAGCCAGTTCCGCCGCCTGTGCCGCAACGATTTCCTTAACTATCTACGCGTGCGTGAATGGCAGGATATCTACACCCAACTGCGCCAAGTGGTCAAAGAGCTGGGCCTGCCGGTTAACAGCGTGCCTTCGGACTACCGCAGCATACACACCTCTCTGCTGACCGGTTTGCTGTCGCACGTTGGGCAAAAAGATGCCGACAAGCAAGAGTTTACCGGTGCGCGCAACGCGCGTTTCTCTATTTTCCCCGGTTCTGGTTTATTCAAGAAGCCGCCGAAGTGGGCGATAGTGGCCGAACTGGTGGAAACCAGCCGTCTGTGGGGGCGCATTGCCGCGCGGATTGAGCCGGAGTGGATCGAACCGCTGGCGCAGCACCTGGTAAAACACCATTACAGCGAACCGCACTGGTCTAAATCCCAGGGTGCCGTGATGGCCAGCGAAAAGGTCACGCTGTTCGGTTTGCCGATTGTGGCCGCCCGCGCGGTGAATTACAGCACTATTGATCCGCTGCTGTGCCGTGAGCTGTTTATCCGCCATGCGCTGGTGGAAGGGGATTGGCAGACGCGCCACGCTTTCTTTGCTGCCAACCTGAAGCTGCGCGCTGAAGTGGAAGAGCTGGAACACAAATCTCGCCGCCGCGATATTCTGGTGGATGATGAAACGCTGTTCAGTTTCTACGATCAGCGCATTCCTAGCGACGTGGTGTCCGGGCGACATTTCGATAACTGGTGGAAAGCGGCCGCTAAGCAGAAACCTGATTTACTCAGCTTCGAAAAAGCGATGCTGATCAAGGACGGTGCCAACAAGGTTAGCGCACTGGATTATCCCAACACCTGGTATCAGGGCGATCTCAAGCTGCGCCTGACTTACCAGTTTGAGCCCGGCACTGGTGCGGATGGGGTGACGGTGCATATCCCGCTGCCGATCCTCAATCAGGTGGAAGCGGCCGGTTTTGAGTGGCAGATCCCCGGTATCCGCCGCGAACTGATTATCGCTTTGATCAAATCGCTGCCGAAGCCAGTGCGACGTAACTTTGTGCCAGCACCCAACTACGCGGAGGCTTTTCTTGGCCGCGCTACGGCGCTGGAAATGCCGCTGCTGGATTCATTGGAACGTGAGTTGCGCCGCATGACGGGCGTGACGGTGTCACGTGAAGATTGGCAATGGGATCAGGTGCCCGATCATCTTAAAATGACTTTCCGCGTGGTGGGTGAAAAACACAAAACGCTGCGTGAAGGCAAAGACCTGCTGGCGCTGAAACTGCAACTGAAAGAGCAGGTGCAGGAAACGCTGTCGGCGGTGGCGGACGATGGTATTGAGCAGAGCGATCTGCATATCTGGAGCTTTGGCAAGCTGCCCGAGTTTTACGAACAGAAACGCGGTGGTTACTCGGTCAAAGCTTATCCAGCGTTGGTGGATGAAAAAGACAGCGTAGCGATCCGCCTGTTCGACAGTGAGCAGGAACAGCAGCAGGCCATGTGGCAGGGAACGCGCCGCCTGCTGCTGCTGAACATTCCATCCCCAATCAAATATCTGCATGAAAAGCTGCCGAACAAAGCCAAACTGGGGCTGTATTTCAACCCCTATGGCAAAGTGTTGGATCTGATCGATGACTGTATTTCATGTGGTATCGACAAGCTGATTGCCGAACATGGCGGGCCGGTCTGGCAGGAAGAAAACTTTGCCCGGTTGCAGGAATTGGTGCGTGCGGAGTTGAACGAAACGGTGGTAGAGGTGGCCAAGCAGGTCGAACAGATCCTGACCACGGTGTTTAACATCAATAAGCGCCTGAAGGGCCGGGTGGATATCTCGTTGGCGCTGGCGCTTTCGGATATTAAAAGCCAGCTTGGTGGCCTGATTTACCGTGGATTTGTCACTAACAACGGTTTTCATCGTTTGTCGGATACCCTGCGCTATTTGCAGGCAATCGAACGCCGGTTAGAGAAGTTGGCCGTCGATCCGCAACGCGATCGCGCGCAGATGTGGCGAGTGGAGCAGGTGCAACAGGCGTGGCAGCAGTGGCTGAACAAACTACCGCCGAAGCGTCAGCAGGACGATGAGGTGAAAGCCGTGCGCTGGATGATCGAAGAACTGCGCGTTAGCCTGTTTGCGCAGCAATTGGGCACGCCTTATCCCATTTCTGATAAGCGTATTCTGCAAACTATCGATCAGCTTTCGGCGTAGATAATACCGCACCGGTCGTTGCCAGCCTGGTGCGGTCTCTTCAGTAAAGGGTTACGGCTATTTACCAGCCGCCAATGCATTCAGGGCATCGCGAATAGCGGTAACGGAAAGCGCTCTGTTGTCAGCCCGGTAACGATCTTCCGCTGCCGGTGCTGAACTCTGGATGGCGATCAGCCGCCAGCCATCATCGGTTTTCAGCAACAGCGGGGAACCACTGTCGCCCGGCAGCGTATCGCATTGATGCGACAGCACGCCTTTTTGTGCCCAACCGGTGACTTTGCAGCCTTGATGGCCATAGAGATTGTTCAGATGATCTTCCGGATAACCGGCCTGAGTAATCAGGCGCTTCGTCTTCTTCAATGCTTGGCTTAATGCTTTACTGTCACCCTGCCACAGTGGTAGCGGTTTGATCGGCAAGGGGTGCTGCTCTTTCAGCCGAATCAGCGCAAAATCGTAAGCGGCAGCGGCAGGAGGTACGATCCAACCGTCGCCATCGGGTTTAAGCTTTTTGCCTAACTTCGGGTCAACCAGCGTTTCGATATTCTCCGTCTGGTATTGCCAGCCGTTGGTATTGGAAATAAAACGCAGAGTCACTGCCTTATCAAGATGACCCGGTGGTGCCAGTACGCAATGGCCCGCAGTGAGCGCCAAATGAGGCGAGATCAGCGTGGCGGTACACAGATTACCGCTGGCAGTTTCTACCTGACCAATGGCCTGCCAGGGCGATTCGCTGGTTTCTGTTACTTTGGTGCGCTCATCTTTGCCGAAAAACAGGCGGGTTAGTTCTGCCTCAGACGCATCAGAAGGGCTGTCAGCGCGGGCGGAAAAGGATAAAACCAATGGAAATGAACACAGCAGCAGCAAAACGGGTATGCGCATAGGTTTCTTGCCTGACAAGTACGAATTCCCCATAAATACAATGAATGCTAACTATAGACCGATTTAGCTATCGTGTGGATGCTCTGTCATTGATTTCCTGACAAAACTGACGGGAAATTAAAGATAAAAGAAGGCGGCGATTAATCCGCAAACGATCAGGGTGCCAAAGATGATCTCAAACAAGTAGCGACGCAGCATAGTGACAACCCCCGATGATAAAACACCCGGCGAACCGGGTGTTGAGCAACATTTGCCAGAACAGGTGAGGGGTGCCTCACGCCAGGTGGCTATCAAGCCGCCGGAGTTGCTGCTTGTTTACTGGCTTTTTTGTGATGCTTTTTAGCTGCCTGGGCTTTCTGAACGGCTGCTTTCTTGTGGTGCTTCTTGGCGGCTTGAGCTTTTTGCTCAGTGGTTTTCTTCGCGTGATGTTTTTTCGCATGCGTTGCTTTAGCCGGAGCGGACTCAGTCGAGGTTGCGCCAGATAGCGCAGGAGCCATGGTATCAGCAGCGAAAGCAGCAGAAGACAGACCCATTACTGCGGCAACCATCAGAGCTAATACTTTTTTCATGGTGAATCCCTCAAATTACGGTTTATGTTTCAACCCCACTGCGGGGCCGTTGAAACAATCTTATGTAAAGTCTGGAATACTTTCCGTGAGTGATTGGTTTCGGCTTGTAACTCAATGTACAGGGCCTTTATTTGTTATTTTAGTTAAAACATACATTAATTGATATTAACCCCAAACTTCTGCGGCTACAGTACATCGAGTAACATCGCGCTCTCTGATATTTCTTAAAGCTTTACAGCGGGAAAAGGCACGGAATACCACGTGCCGGAAGGTGATTACAATTACAGATAGCGGTTTTCCAAGTGCTGGCGGAAATAGCGTGGATTTAGCGTCTCACCGGTCGCATTGGCGATCAGGGTATCGGTCGAGTATTGGCTGCCGTGACGCCAGATATTTTGCTGCAACCAGTGGAACAGGGCGCTTAAGTCGCCCGCGGCAATATCATCGCTCAAATTGGGCAGCGCTTTACGTGCGTGCTGGAATAGCTGCGCGGCGTACATTGCACCAAGGGTATAGGTAGGGAAGTAGCCAAAAGCACCATCGGTCCAGTGAATGTCCTGCATGCAGCCATTACGATAATTGCTCACCGTATCTAACCCGAGATAGCTGTGCATTTTCTCGTTCCACAACGCCGGGATATCCTCTACTTCAATCTCGCCTTCAACCAACGCCTGTTCGATTTCATAACGCAGAATCACATGGGCTGGATAGCTGACCTCGTCGGCATCAACGCGGATCAGGCCGGGTTTTACGCGCTGATTTAAACGGATGAAATTGCTTTCTTCCAAGGCTGCCTGCTCACCAAACTGGGCGGTAACCAAAGGGCGCAGGATCTTCAGGAAATCGCTGCCACGTGCCAGTTGCATTTCAAACAGCAGGCTTTGCGATTCATGAATGGCAGTAGAACGAGCCAGAGCAACGGGTTGGCCAAGCCACTCACGCGGCAGGTTCTGCTCGTAACGGGCATGGCCAGTTTCGTGCACGATGCCGAGTAACGCGGTAAGGAACTCATTCTCATTATAGCGGGTGGTAATGCGTACATCTTCCGGCACGCCGCCGCAGAACGGATGCACACTCACGTCAACACGGCCGCCGTCAAAGTTGAAACCGAGCAGTTTCATGACGCTCAGGCCGAGTTTACGTTGCAGTTCAACATCAAACGGGCCCTGTGGGATCAGGCAAGGTTCTGTTGCCTGTTTGGCGACCACTTTTTGCAGCAAATCTGGTAACCAGGTTTTCAGATCGCCGAAAATCCGATCCAGATCGCGGCTGCGCATACCGGGTTCATACAGGTTGAGCAAAGCGTCATAACGGCTGACACCGGCCGCTTGCGCACGGATTTGCGCTTCTTCACGGGTCAGTTTGACCACTTCACGCAGGTTATCGCTAAAGCCATCCCAGTCATTGGCCGGGCGTTGCGCGCGCCAGGCGTGTTCACAGCGTGCGCCAGCCAATGACTTTGCTTCAACCAGGGATTCTGGTACCAGCACGGCGTTATCATATTGGCGGCGCATTTCCAGCAGATTGGCGCTATCAATGCCGCTCAGAGATTCTTGCTGCGCGTGTTCCAGCAGGGTACCGGTTTTGGGGGCCGTCAGGATCTGGTGCTTCAGCACGCTCAATTCTGCCAGAGCTTCAGAGCGGGCCTTGTTACCGCCCGGTGGCATCATGGTCTGCATGTCCCAGCCGCTGATGGCGGATAGGTGATCAAACCGCGAAAGGCGGGTGAATAACGCGCGTAGCTCTTGGTAAGCTGATGAGGAATGTGCAGATGTCATGAATTAGCTTCCTATAATATCCCGTGTAGCGGTTGTTGCCCACAATGTACTATAGGTTGCCACGCACGAGAAAAAAATCGAACCTGGTTAGCCATAACGCACTAATACTGGGTGTTTGGTTACCACAGCACAAAAAATTGTTCGAGATTAATACCCTTATTAAGTGCAAAAGTAATACCGCCTTCTAGGAAGGCGGATTTTTACTTTTTGTAACTGAGGGCAATTTTTACCGGGATCAGTAAGTCAAGCCATGCCCGAAGGGGTAAATGATTTCGCCTTCAGGAGATTTGATATCAACAGGCAATTTACCGCTAGGAACATTAAAGAGGAGGGTGTCAGCATCATTTTTAAACAATGTTCTGATGCCTGCCCGAATATTGGCTTCAAGAGAGTTACGATTGTTATTGGTGACATCAAACCCGGTGATACCATAAATAGCCAGGTTGGCTGTCACATTATCCAAATAAGCAATGTCGTAGGGATTGCGTGATGAGATAACAACCAGGGGTATCCCCAGCTCTCTTGCTTTATCAATGGTCTGTTGTGCAGCACGCCCTTTGGTTTTTAGGTTGTAAGTGACCAGAATAACCAGATCGCTGGCTTGAATACTCTCTTCCAGAGTGGCTGGCACAGTTTGCTGTTCCAGCTTATAGGCCAGGCTGGAAACGGTGATTTCCTGGTTTTCAAGCTGGCTGGCAATGTTTTGCAATTCACTTCGGATAATATCATTGCGCGTATTTTCATCAGAGATGATCAGCACGTTATTCTGTGCATTAAGGGAATAGGGCAACAGGTTGTCATTCTTGATAAGCGTAACGGCGCGTTCTGCCACTTTCTGTTCATCGCGTTTATGCGCTGGTGAAGCAACCACTGATTGAGCGAACTCCAAAGTATGGGCATTGTTGGTGGCCGCGATCTTTTTTGCCAATTTAGTTTGCACAACCCGGGTCGCCGCTTCTTGTAGGCGTGACGCAAACTCTGGGTTTTTATAGTGCTGAGTCTCCAGATAGTGGTAAAGCTCTTCGAGTTGTTCAATCCCCTGTTGATCCCAGATATGGACTGGCATCACGATGACATCACTGCCTGCCATCAACGCCATTTCCACGGCTTCATTAGCACCAAAGTTCTCGGTGATAGCACCCATATCCATTGCGTCAGTAAATATCAGACCTTGGAATTTGAGCTCATCACGAAGAATACCGGTGATGATTTTTTTGGATAATGTGGCTGGCAAACCAATTTCAGTACCATCTTTTTTAGAAACTACTTTGGTATCGTCGAGGGCAGGAACGATGATATGTGCCGTTATTACGGCATCAATGCCCTGTTCGATAACATATTTGAATGGTAACAAATCGTTTTGCCGCCATTCGCTTTCAGTATAAGGAACCAGTGGCAGCCCAAAGTGCGAGTCGGTTTCCACGTTACCGTGGCCAGGGAAGTGCTTTGCGGTGGCCAGAACAGAGTTCTGCTGCAATCCCTTGATATAGGCACCCGACATCTCATTAACCAGCGCAATATCGCTGCTGAACGAACGCACGCCGATAACCGGGTTATTCTGGTTAGTATTGATATCCACCACCGGAGCAAAGTTAATATTCACTCCCAGTGCGTTGAGTTCCGAGCCGTGAACTTCACCCACATGTTGTGCCATATTGGCATCGCGTGTTGCTGCCAGCGCCATATTACCCGGCATTTCTGTGCCTTCGCGCAGACGCGTGACATATCCGCCTTCCTGATCGGTACTGATCAGTAAAGGCAACTGATAACTGGCCTTCTGTAAATCCTGAATCAGCTGATAACTTTGTGGCGTATTAATAAAGTTTTCCCGAAACAGGATCACCGAACCCAGCCGGTAGTCATTGATGGCTTTAGCCAGCTCGGTAGGGAGTACGGTGACACCTTCCGGTTCCCCAGCAGCATTTTTGCCCCAGTTACGCACATCCAACATGAGCACCTGGCCAATCTTTTCTCGTGGGCTCATCTGAGTGACTATCTGTTCAGCACTGGTTTGCGGCTCTTCCTGGCTGTTGGAAAGCTGAGTGTTATCGCACCCCACCATTGTCAGACTGGAAATAAGCACAGCAACAGTTGTTACTCCTGGTATTTTCATTGCATTCCCTCATGATGAATAAAAAATCCATCACAGAGAATAATAAATTCTTAAAATAATAATAGATTAGAATTTAGTATTCATGGCTTGTATCACACTTCTCACTTGGAAAATGAGTATGTGTACCGCGCTTTTGTAGATTCAAGGCGCGCAATGTGTCGCTATGGTAAATAAAATAAGCAGTTGATATTAGCCACCATAGTGATAGCTATATTTCGCTATCACTTCCTCTAGGCGCTCTGATAGTTTTTACTTGAAGGATGACGATCAAGGTTAAAAAGTCTGTTTGACCGGCCAGCAGAAACGGAAACTGGCACCGCCCAGAGAACTGGCTTCAACATAGACATGCCCCTGATAGGCCACCGCAATGGAATGAACAATCGCCAGCCCCAGCCCGCAGCCCCCGGTTGCGCGATCGCGGCTCGGATCAAGGCGTACAAAAGGTTCGAAGACGCGCTCACGTTCGTCCGGTGGAATGCCTGGGCCGTCATCTTCCACTTGCAGGCAGGCACCATCGCCATCAAACCACAGGCCGACGCGCAGGTTCTGCTCCGAGTAACGCAGCGCATTGTTGACCAGGTTATCCAGCACTCGCTCCATCAGCCGCAAATCGACACCGCCAAAATCACCGACGTGCGGGATATTCAGCTCAATCTGCCGTTCGGGATGAACCAACTGCATGTCTGCCACTTTATCTTTCAGCCAGCCAGGTAAATCGATCGGTTCGATATTCAGCGCCACCTGCGGGCGATCAAGGCGTGCATAGGTCAGCAGTTCGTCGATCAGTGATTCCAACTGACCGATATCACGGTTTAGCGCCTGCTGTTCGCTTTCGGAAAGATTTTCGCTCATCGCCAAGCGATAACGCAGGCGAACCAGCGGGGTGCGCAGTTCATGGGCGATCCCATCAATCAGCTGTTTCTTGCTGGCAATCAGCGTGCTGATGTTATCCGCCATCTGGTTGAACGCCACGCCGAGCCGACTGAGGCTGGAGGTGGGTTCAAAGTAGGTACGTTCATCGAGATGCCCAGCCCCCAAGCGTTGAGCGGCGTTTTCCAGCTTCAGCAAATCCCGCCAGTGCGGGCGCATCCACAGGAACACCGGCAGAGCTAACGACATCCCGATAAAGATCAGCAAGGCCAGATCCAGTATCCGCATTTGATGCAGATAGAACAGGTAAGGGATCGGGCCCACCACTAACACATAGTGGCTGCGTGGAATACGCTGCATAAAGGTATAGCGATCGTCCAGGGCGATGATCTCCCCCAGGCGCAGCCGTTTGGTCAGTTCTTCGCTCAGGTTCTGCTTGCCAAGGGGCTCGATATGCAGTTGGAAGGACAGGTTTAAATCCAGCGTAGCGATGGTTTTGTTCCAGTCTTTGAGCGGGGTATCCCGCAGTTCGCTGCGCATCAGATACAGCGAACTTTTCATCAGATCGTCCATTGACTGGCGGCCAGCGCGCTCGGCGGTGAATTTGTAAACCAGGCCGACCAGCATGGTCATCACCAGAAAGCAGACAAACAGCAGTAAAAAGAACTGAACAAAAAGCTTTCTCATTGCTGCACCGATGCCCAGGCGTTGGGTGCGAACAGGTAACCTTTGTTACGCACGGTTTTGATGCGGAACGGTTCCAGCGCATTGTCATACAGTTTGCGGCGCAGGCGTGAGATCGCCACGTCGATGCTGCGATCCATACCGTCATAACTGACGCCGCGCAGGTTTTGCAACAGAGCTTCGCGATCCATGATCTGCCCGGCGTGAGTTGCCAACTCCCACAGCAGATCGAAATCTGAAGTGGATAGGGTGATCATCTCTTCGCCCAGCGTGACCTGTCGGTTGACCGGATCGATACACAGCAAGCCGAAATGCAGCGCATTGTGCTGGGTGATCGTCTGCGTTTGTTCTTCTTTCGGCTGGCTGCCGTGCTGGCGCAGGTGTAAACGCAGGCGAGCCAGCAGCACCGCTGGCGGCGTGGTCTTCAGAATGTAGTCATGGGCACCCATTTCCAACGACAGAATATGGTTCATATCGCTGTCGAGAGAGGTGAGCAAAACAATCGGGCCAGGATAAACCGGGCGCAGATCGCGGCACAGCGTCATGCCATCTTTGCCGGGTAGCATGATATCTAAAAGCACCAGGTCCGGCTGTTCCCGCTCAATGCAGGCCTGTGCTGTGTCGCCACGCGGTTCGATAATAACGTCAATATCGTGCTTGCCCAGATAGGCGGCAATCAGTTTGCCCACTTCCGGGTCGTCTTCTACAAAAACAATTTTAGGCATTTTGCGTGCTTTTATAAGAAAAACGGCATTCAGCATAGCGCGCCATTCGGCATTGCGCTATGCCACATTCAGCGCAGCGGCCGTCCGCCGTCGACACCATGAGTCCGCCCGGTAACGTAACGGCTACTCATCAGATAATCCACCAGATTGACCACCTCATCTTCGCCAGGAGCGATTTTCATCAGTGATTTTTCCAGTGCCTGGCGGCGATAGGCTTCGTCATCGTCAGGATTAAACATAATCAGCGCCGGAGCGATGGCATTCACTTTCACTTCGGGCGCCAGCTTGCGCGCAAAAGAACGCGTCATGTTATCCAGTGCGGCTTTACTGGCGGCGTAGGCAATGTGTTTGTCACTGCCTTTTTCCACTACGTAATCGGTCAGATGGATAATATCGGCACCGGCTTGCCCTTGACCGCGCAGGCAGGGTTCCAGCAGTTGATTTAACAGGTACGGCGTATAAACATGGATTTGCAACATTGAGGCCATGACCTGCTCCGGCGGCATCGAGGCTGACTCTGCCAGCCAGGCGCTGGCGTTGTGGATCACCGCACGCAGCTTTGGTGCGATCTCAGTAACCTGCTCCGCAAATCGGTAAATGCCCGCATGTGCCGAAAAATCACTTTGCAGGCAAATTGCCCCTAGCTGTTTCAACTCGGCCAATGCCGGATAATCGCTGCGATAGGCAATGATCACCGGAATGTTACGCTGCAAAAATGACTTGGCCAGTGCCAGTCCAATCCGGCGTGCTCCGCCGGTAATCAGCACCGGGGCTGAGTTGTGAGGTACCATCAAGTAAAGCTCCTGGGCAAGCTGGCAAACAATGAGGGAATCATGCCATTATACGTTAGGCAGTTAAAGCTTCCCTTCGATTATCCATTTCAGCTGCATTACCCAACTGGCTATAAGTAAAGAGGAATAGGGGGATGAGGAATCATCACGCACGCAGTGAGAGAGTCTGTTTTGACTATATGGATTTTCTGTCCACATCCTGCAAGAAGCAGTGGCGTTTTATTGATGCCATTTATGGTGTGATGCCGATTTTTGGCATGGTATTGAAGTCAGGCGCGGCCGGTTCGCAAACGCGCAACGAACAATTGAAAGCGCTGGCCTTACAGGTGGTCTCCACCCAGCTTAGCGATGAAATCAACATTATCCGCCTGATCGACCTGGCCCAGCAGCAGCAACTTGCGGTGTTTGATATTCAGCTGCCTTATGCACTGAAGGCTGAGCAGTTGGCAGTAATCGAAAAAAAGTGCGCCAATCGCGTGGTGGTGACCCAAATCGATGAACGTATTACCGTCACGGCACAACAACTGACCGGGTGAAACCACCCGGTTTCGTTTTACTTACTGCAACATAAACCAGCCAGCTGGCACCGTGGCCGCCAACAGCAGAAAAATACTGCCTTTCTCCAGCTTGTTCAGCAATTTCACATTCTCATGCCCACGGCGCGCGTAGATAAATACCAGCAACCCCGGCGCATACAGCAGCACTGACATTAGCAGATGCATCAGGCCCGCGGCATACAGTAACCAAATCCCATACAAGCAGGCGCCGGTGGCGGCAACGATCAGCCGTTTATCCTGGCGCTGACGTGCCACCTTGAACAGAAAGGCACCCACCAGGAAATAGGGCACCAGAATCATTTCCGAGGCAATAGTCAGCAGCGAGTCATAGTTGCTGCCGGTTAGCCAAATGATCACCAAGGCGACTTGCACCGCGCCGTTGGTCAGCCATAAAGAAGCGGAAGGGGCATGATTCCTGTTTTGCCTGCGGAACAGTTTGGGGAAGGCTCCATGCTGGGCAGCCAGCAGCGGTACTTCTGCCGCCATAATGGTCCAACTCAAATAGGCACCGCAAACCGAAACGATCAGACCGGTGGCGATGATCACATTTCCCCACGGGCCGATGAGATCCACCATCAATACCGCCATGGAGGGGTTGCGCATTTCAGCCAGTTCGCTGCGCGGTACCACGCCCAATGAGAGTAAGGTGACCAGCAGATAAACCGCCAACGCGGAAAGCACCGCCAGCATAGTGGCCCGGCCAACGTCCTTCTTATTGCGTGCCCGAGCTGAAACGACAACCGCACCTTCAACACCGATAAACACCCACAGCGTGATCAGCATGGTGTCTTTAACCTGCTGCCAAACCGGCGTACCGAGTGCAATGCCGTGGAAATCCAGCGTGAATACCTCCATTCTGAACGCGATGGCGGCGAGCACGGCAAATAAACCGAGAGGAATCAGCTTAGCCAGCGTCGCGGCCAGATTGATGCTGGCGGCCGTTTGCACGCCGCGCAGCACCAATGCATGCACGATCCACAGCAGCACGGATTCGGCAATCAACGCCTGCCAGGTATTACCATCCCCCAGAATCACCGACCCGCTGCGATCGGTAAAAATACTCAGTGCCGCAAACACGATCACCAGATAAGAAACGTTGGCGATTACCGCACAGAGCCAGTATCCCCAGGCGGAACAAAAACCGACCAGTTCGCCAAAGCCTTCTTTGGCATAGGTGAAAATCCCGCCGTCAAGATCGGGGCGCAAGCGGGTCAGCAACAGCATGGCAAACGCCAGGAACAGTATGCCGACACCGGTGATTGCCCAGCCAAGCAGCAATGCGGCGGGGCTGGCCACCGCGGCCATATTCTGCGGCAGGCTGAATACCCCGGCCCCCAGCATAGAGCTGAGTACTAAAGCGGTTAACGCGGTAAGACCTAGTTTCTTTTCCAATGACAGATCCTGAAGCAGAATAAACAACTGTATAGGCGCGGCTGGGTTGCAATAACGTAATGAGAATCACTGCATGAACAGGCAATAAGCCTAAAAATTGACGCGGATTTTACGGGGGGATACTGGCAGATGCAATGATTGGATATGCGGGTTTGATAAAAACTTATTCATCCTATGCGGATACTAAGCATCATAAAAAAGGGCAGCTCAATCGCTGCCCGATGGTAAACCATAATGTGACAATTATTTGAACAAGTCGGCGCTGACGGTCAGGTTGCCGCCGCTATTGTTCTGCCACTGGCGCGTAACGTGGTAATACTTGGCGCCTTTCTCTGCGGCACGTTTCGCCACTTCGCTGGAAACCTCGGTCATGCTGCTGAAGTGGCCGTTGAAGGTGACAGAATCAAACGGCACCATCTGCGCGGCGGCAGCATTGTTCAGTTCCTGAATCTTGGTGCCATTCGCCAGTGTGACGGTGTAACGCTGGCCGGTAGAGGATTGGGTTTCGAAGAAACGGCCAATATCACGGCTTGGTGAGGCAGAAGAGGCGACGCCAGGAATTTCGACTTTAGCTGCCTCTGCGCCACCGGCTGCCAGCGCAGCTCGGCCAGCATCAGAATCGGCAGGAATGACATCCGGGCTCTGCACTACACGTTTCGGAGCATCGGCTTTATAAACATAGGCGGTAATAAACTGGTTGCCGCCCTGGTTGGTATCAACCTGGCGCACAATAAAGAATGAGGCCGCGCCTTTTTTCTTGGCTTCTTTAGCGATCGCGTCGTTAATGTCTGGCTGGCTGCGGTAGAAACCGCTGACGCTAACGGTATCGTAAGGTTCCAGCAGGAAAGCTTCGTCTTTTGGCAGTTCGTTTACACCATCAAAAGCGCGGTATTTTTTCTCTTTGCTCACTTCTGGCGCATCTTTGTGGTAAAGGTCTGCAGTGACTCGCCAGTTGCCGCCGTTGTTGCTGCTGTTAAGGTCTTGAATGTAGAAAGAGTCGGCGCCCAGTTTATCTGCACGGCGTGATACGGCATCGGCAGCTTCATAGATAGCATTAAAACGGCCGGTAATAGTGATGCGATCAAACGGCTTAATCGCCGCTGCTTTTTCCGGTGTTAGCTCTTGCGCGGCATGCACAGATAGCGCGGTGAGTGATAACAAGGCTGATGCGATGATCGTGGTCTTCAGCTTCATAAAAAATCCTTTCGCCTAGCGCATTAACGTTTATAAAGTGTCATTCAGCCGCAGATTATGACATGTCATCTCGGCAAATGTCTCAGCATTTTATCTGATGATATGAGACAAATCCGTGTCAGACTCCTTTAGCGGTTACGCCGTCAATTCGATATAAGTTTCAATAATAAAGCGTTTCATCTCATTAATGTTAATTATTCACAATTTTATAACTTTTATGCTCTTACAGCCGCCGCCGACTGGAAGTGGCTGGGAGCAGTATTAGTACAAACCTGTGATGAAAAGAGCTATTGCAGCCTCTTTTTCACGCAAAATTGCGATTCGTCATATCCTTAAGTGAATTTTTATGTAAAAACTGACCGGTAAACGTAAGCAATTATGGATCATCGACCCTATTTTCAGTAGGTTATAGATGGCACCTTAATCTGCATGCAGACAAGGACAGAAAAAGCCTTGTCTGGCTGGTGCTATTGCTATGGGTAGAAAGATAATAAACATCATCAAAGACAGGTGAGAAGGGAACATTATGCGTATTGGTGTACCAAGAGAACGGTTGGCCAATGAAGCCCGTGTTGCAGCAACGCCGAAAACGGTAGAACAATTGCTGAAACTGGGCTTTACCGTCGCGATCGAAAGCGGGGCGGGCAAGTTGGCAAGCTTTGAGGATGTCGCTTATGAAACAGCAGGAGCGACAATTACCGATACCACGGACGTGTGGCAGTCGGATCTGATTCTGAAAGTTAACGCGCCACAAGAGGACGAAATCGCGTTAATGCGTGAAGGGAGCACGTTGGTCAGCTTTATCTGGCCTGCGCAAAACCCGGAATTGATGGCAAAACTTGCGGCGCGTAATGTCACCGCCATGGCCATGGATTCCGTGCCGCGTATTTCCCGTGCGCAGTCTCTGGATGCGTTGAGTTCGATGGCCAACATCGCAGGCTATCGCGCTATCGTTGAAGCTGCACACGAGTTCGGGCGTTTCTTCACCGGCCAGATCACCGCAGCCGGCAAGGTTCCACCGGCCAAAGTGATGATTATCGGTGCTGGCGTGGCGGGTTTGGCTGCCATTGGCGCCGCAGGCAGTATGGGTGCCATTGTGCGTGCCTTCGATACTCGCCCGGAAGTGAAAGAGCAAGTGCAGAGTATGGGCGCGGAATTCCTCGAGCTGGACTTTGAGGAAGAAGCGGGCAGCGGCGATGGCTATGCCAAAGTGATGTCAGAAGCCTTTATCAAGGCCGAGATGGCACTGTTTGCCGCCCAGGCGGAGGAAGTCGACATTATCGTCACCACCGCGCTGATCCCGGGTAAACCCGCTCCGAAGCTGATCACCAAAGAGATGGTCGCTTCGATGAAGCCGGGCAGTGTAATTGTCGATCTGGCAGCGCAAACCGGTGGTAACTGCGAACTGACCGTTGCCGACCAAGTGACCATGACCGACAACGGCGTGAAGATCATCGGTTACACCGATCTGCCAAGCCGTTTGCCGACGCAATCTTCACAGCTTTACGGTACCAACCTGGTTAACCTGTTGAAGCTGTTGGCGAAAGAGAAGAACGGCGAGATCGATATCGATTTCGAAGACACTGTAATCCGTGGCGTGACCGTGGTACGTGACGGTGAAGTGACCTGGCCTGCACCGCCAATTCAGGTTTCCGCTCAGCCGAAACAGGCTCAGGCGGCTCCGCTGGAAAAAATAGAGAAGAAACCGACTTCACCTTGGGTGAAATACGGTCTGATCGCGCTGGCGATCGTGCTGTTTGGCTGGTTCGCCAACTCGGCACCGCAAGAGTTCCTGTCACACTTTACCGTGTTTGCACTGGCCTGCGTGGTGGGTTACTACGTGGTCTGGAACGTCAGCCATGCGTTGCATACCCCGTTGATGTCGGTCACTAACGCGATCTCAGGGATTATTGTGGTCGGTGCGTTATTACAGATTGGCCATGGCGGTTGGGTGAGTTTCCTCTCCTTTATTGCCGTGCTGATTGCCAGCATCAACATTTTCGGTGGTTTCACCGTGACTCAGCGCATGCTGAAAATGTTCCGCAAAAACTAAAGGGGTAGCAAATGTCTGGTGGATTAGTTACAGCTGCATACATTGTTGCCGCTATTTTGTTTATCTTCAGCCTGGCCGGTCTTTCACGCCATGAAACGTCGAAGCAGGGCAACCTGTTTGGCGTCGCCGGGATGGCGATCGCGCTGATTGCCACCATCCTCGGGCCGCACTCCGGCAACGTGGGTTGGATCATTATCGCGATGATCATCGGTGGTTCGATCGGTATCTATCTGGCGAAGAAGGTCGAAATGACCGAAATGCCAGAACTGGTGGCAGTGCTGCACAGCTTCGTGGGTCTGGCGGCGGTTCTGGTGGGCTTCAACAGCTATCTGGACCACGGTGCGCCAATGGAGCCGGTGATGGAGAATATCCATCTTACCGAAGTGTTCCTCGGCATCTTCATCGGTGCGGTCACCTTTACCGGTTCTATCGTGGCATTCGGCAAGCTGCGCGGCATTATCTCTTCCAAGCCGTTGACGCTGCCTCATCGTCACAAGCTGAATCTGGCGGCGATCGTGGTTTCCTTCCTGCTGATGGTGCTGTTCGTGCGTACCAACAGCGTAGGTTGGGAAGTGTTTGCCCTGTTGATCATGACGGTTATCGCGCTTGGCTTCGGCTGGCACTTGGTGGCCTCGATCGGCGGTGCCGATATGCCGGTGGTGGTGTCGATGCTCAACTCCTATTCCGGGTGGGCAGCGGCAGCGGCAGGTTTCATGCTGAGCAACGATCTGCTGATCGTGACCGGTGCGCTGGTCGGTTCTTCCGGTGCGATCCTGTCTTACATCATGTGTAAGGCGATGAACCGTTCGTTTATCAGCGTGATCGCTGGCGGTTTCGGCACCGATGGTTCCTCTACCGGCAACGCAGAAGAGATGGGCGAATACCGTGAAACCACGGCGGAAGAGGTTGCTGAACAGTTGAAGAACTCAACGTCAGTAATCATCACCCCAGGTTATGGTATGGCGGTAGCTCAGGCGCAGTATCCGGTGGCAGAGATCACCGAGAAATTGCGCGCTCGCGGTATCAAAGTACGTTTCGGTATTCACCCGGTTGCGGGCCGTTTACCGGGCCACATGAACGTACTGCTGGCGGAAGCTAAAGTGCCGTACGACGTGGTGCTGGAGATGGACGAAATCAACGATGATTTCCCAGATACCGACACCGTGCTGGTGATCGGCGCTAACGATACGGTGAACCCGGCAGCGTTGGAAGATCCACGCAGCCCAATCGCCGGTATGCCAGTGCTGGAAGTGTGGAAAGCGCAAAACGTGATTGCGTTCAAACGCTCGATGAATACCGGTTACGCCGGTGTGCAGAACCCGCTGTTCTTTAAAGAGAACACCCAGATGCTGTTTGGCGATGCCAAAGCCAGCGTGGAAGCGATCCTGCGCGCGCTGTAATCGAGAGCCGTAAGGTAAAAGCACGGGCGAAAATCCGTGCTTTTTTCGTTATGGGGGTTTAGATCGGCTCCATGCCGTTCTTGATTTTAGCCTCTTTCACTGCAGGTGATGTAAGGAAGTTCAACAATACCTTAGCCGCTTCTTGCTGATTGCTCTCAAAAGGAACACCGGCTGAAAAACGCGTCATCATCTGGATATCTGCAGGCATAGGCCCAAGTACGACAATCCCTTTTAGATGAAGCAGTTCGCTGAGTTGCTGGAATCCAAGTTCCACTTCACCTTTAGCGATCAGAGAACCGATAGGGATCCCAGGAGGAGCCTTTACAATGCGATCTTGGATTTGTTCGGCAATGTCCCAACGTTCAAAAAGCTCAGTCAGATACACACCGCTCGGGCCTGTTGAGTAACCGATGGTGTTGGCGGCCAAAACGGCTTTTTTTACCGCAGCTTCGTTGTTGATATCAATAATTGGTGCGCCTTTTCTTACCGCAATAGCCACTCCTGACTTAACCAAGTCAACGCGGCTATGGGATAAAAGCGTGCCTGAATCAATCAGCTTATCGATTGCATTGGCAGCCAAGATCACTACGTCAAAAGCTTCACCCGCCTCTACGCGTTTGGCTGCATCCACGCCACCCATTGACTCAAGCTTGACCTTATAGGCTGATTGTTGTTCAAACTGAACTATAAGTTCGGTCAACAACTGACGAGTTGCCATCGAAGAAATAACCCGAAGATCCACTGATTTTTTGGACAAAATTTCGGTGGATGCCGCAGTTATCAGCCTGGCCACACTCATACAGAGGCCAGATACCATTACGTTATAAGATTTCATTAATATGTCCCAGAACCTAAATTGCCCAAAAAGGCATGCCACCAAAAACAGAATGACTCTATTTCCAGTGGCTGAACGCGTTTAAATGAGCTAAATAAATTACTTAACAAGACCCAGTAATTCCCACCAAACATACCCAATGGACATAGTAATAATAAAGCACACTGTCGCAATAACCGCCCCTGACACCCACCACTGTTTTACATTGCTATAACCGGCACCAAAGATGATCGGAGCTGAGCCGCCGCCATAATGCGTCAACGCACCACCGTAAGAGTTCGTTGCCGCCAAGACTAGTGCCAGAGCCATGGGGTCGGCACCCGCAACTTTACCTACGGTAAAGAACACTGGAAGCATGGCAATGGCGTATGAACTGGCAGAAGCAAAGAAATAACGAATTATAATACTTAGGAAGCCGATAATGGTTAACGCAATGAATGGGTTATGCCCAAAGTCGACATTCTTTTGTATCAAATCTGCCAGCCACTCAAACACTTTCTCTTTACTCAGCGCGCTAGCCAGGCCGATGATTCCGCCAAACCAAAGCAACGTATTCCAAGCACCCTTGTTTTGCAGAACGTCATCCCACTTGATAACTCCGAGCAATATACACAGTGCCATCGCCATGATGGCAACCGCGGTCGCATCAATTTTGAGCGTGATACCAAAAAATTGCCCAAAAAGGGAAGGCAATACCCAACCAAGAAGTGCTGAAATAAAGATACCCACTAACAGCTTTTCATTGCGCGTTATTGACCCCAATTCGGCCAAACCTTCATCCGCAATTTTTTTGTTATCCACTTTGGTTAATTCTGGTTTGTCAAGATAATAACCCACAGCGGGAACAATAAGCAGTAATAGCAAACCTGGAACTATCATAGCCAGAGCCCAAATGCCCCAATCAAGATGAATATCCAGTATTTTTGCAGCAAAATCAGCAGCCAATAAATTGGGGGCCATCGCAGTAATAAACATAAAACTGCTGACCTTCATGACAAAGTAAATATTGGACATCAAATAAGAGCCCGCTTTCTTTGCCGTATCTCCGGGTTCTGATCCCAGAGCTTTTACTACCGAAAGGATGATAGGAAATATAATTCCTCCGCTTCGTGCCGTATTCGACGGTGTTACAGGAGAAATAACAAACTCTAAAAATGCGGTCACATACCCAAGCCTCAGCGTGGTACCGCCACAGATACGGATCATGTGAAATGCAATGCGTCGTCCTAACCCAGTTTTAACAAAAGAGATACTAATGCCGAATGCCGCAAACACTAGCCAAACCGTTGATGTTGCATACCCTACCAGGATTTGACTGGTGTTATTAAGGAAGAACCCTGCAAAACCTACGACGCCTAACAAAACAACTGCTTCAGAAAATGGTTTTAAAATAAGGCCACAAATAGCTGCCAGATAAAACCCAGACAGGCGCCATGATGACTCTGTCAATCCTTCAGGTGGTGGAATAAACCAGATGACAAGCGGTATCATGACTAAAATACACAACTTCCATATCTTATTTTTCATGCTGTAGTTTCCCCTTTCCGAGGTGTTATAATACTGAAACTTACTGGCATTCGATAAACGTAAATATCTTTTTTTGGCGCTGCCTTAATACGCTGTGCAGTTCTCCCCAGAGTTAGAGATCTCGGATAGATAAGCCAGCCAGTTACTGATGCAAAACATATTTATGATTATGACTTTAAATCGTTAAGGCTATTAACGTAACGTAGCCCCTTTTTCGCCAACGGCTCACGCATTTGATAAATATCCAGCCCGAGCTCACCGTTAGCCAAGCGCTGACGTTTGCCTGTTTCGAGAGCTACCCGTGCCTGCGCGGCATCAGCAATCGCAATGGCCTGTTCACCGGGCACAATCACTACACCGTCATCGTCTGCCACAACAATATCGCCGGGATTAACTAATTGGTCCGCGCAGATCACCGGCACATTGACCGAGCCAAGCGTGGCTTTCACCGTGCCTTGTGCCCAAACCGCACTCGACCACACCGGGAAATTCATTTCACGCAGGGTCTGGCTATCGCGGATGCCGATATCGCCAACCAATGCCACCACACCGCGTGCTTGTAATGAGGTAGCCAACAGATCGCCGAAAAAACCATCGTGGCATCTGGACGTCGGCGTCACTAGCAGCACATCGCCAGGTTGGCATTGCTCTACGGCCACATGAAACATCCAGTTATCTCCTGGCGTAACCAATACCGTCACCGCATTGCCCGCAATACAACGCCCTTGCTGAATAGGTTTAATCCGCACATCCAATAATCCCTGACGCAGTTGCGCTTCATGCACTGTCGCAACTCCATATTCAGCAAAGCGTCGTAGCAAGGCGTGCTCCGCGCGTTTAATGTGAGTGACCACAACGCCGTTCATATTGATCAGGTTCATGACAGATCCTCCGTTACGCGAGGAAAGAGGCTTTGATAGCCTTCCCCATGGGTGATGGTCTGGCTACTGGCAATACCGATATTACGCTTCGCTTGTACCCCACGCTGTAACGCTACACGGGTGTAGTATTCCCACAAATGCTCCTGACCGGCCATGCACTGAATGGCCGCGTATTTTTTCTCCCATACAGACGTGATATCCAGCAATACGTCGGGTTTCCAGCCACATTGTTCCGGTTGATGCGGTTCGAAGCAGTATACCGGTGGGGCACCAATGATGGTTTCACCCGGTCGATATCCTTCCGCCTGAGCGATAATGCGAGCTTCTTGCGTCAAGCTGGCCGCTAAAGGGTGATCGTAGTTGTAGGGATCTGCCACTGAATGGGTGAGGACAAAATGGGGTTGCACGCGGCGGAATACGTCTGCCAGACGGAACAGATGTTCTTTATCCGCTCGTAGCGGGTAGTCACCCATATCGAAAAACTCAATGCTGGCACCAAGCACATTCGCCGCCGCTTCTGCTTCCGTGTGGCGACTGGCTTTTACTATTTCTTCCGTCATGTTGCCTTTACGCCATAATTTGGCGGATTCACCACGTTCGCCGTAAGAGAGGCAGACAATATGAACCCGATACCCTTGTTCGACATGCAAAGCGATAGCTCCACCTGCACGCCAGACAAAATCAGCCGAATGGGCGCTGACCACCAAGGCCGTTTTTTGTGGAATAATTACCATATCATTTTCCTTTTTTTTGCTTTAACTGTCTGGGATTCTGGCATGGCATAATTAATGGCAAATAGTGAGTTTTATTGTCCAAGCAACAAATTTTATTTAAGCTTAAAAAGTAAAATAAAAAAATGTGACAAAATATGCGAAAAAAGAATGAGCATAACTCAATAAAAATCATGCAAATAAGGGCATTTTGCATGACAGCCGAACAGGGATCAGCTTCCTTGGCGGCGCTCAATTTATTTCGCACTCAGTCAGCCATAACGCGTTCTATTCGTGATCTTGAACACACTTTAGCCATCTCGTTATTTGAACGTCACGCCAAAGGCATGCTGTTAACCGATTTGGGTCAAGTCATTCTCCTACGTGCCCGTTCTGCCATGGAGGAATTGACACAGATCCCAGTACTTCTGCGTCGGTTGCAGCAACGCGACGACCAAGTGGGTGAAGAGATTGAGCCCATATGGCTATTCAACGAACGCCGGTTACAGATCTTCCTCTCTCTTTATCGCCAGCATCACACGCTGCATGTCGCTCAGGTTCTGGATATCACCCAGTCGGCGGTAAGCGCAGCATTGAAGGTATTGGAGAAAGGGGCTGGTATGCATTTGTTCCATCGAACGCCAAAAGGCATGGTTCCTACGCCTGCTGGCCATGAAATCGCGCCCTGTATCAGCCGGGCATTGAATGCGATCCATCATATTCCTGAAGAGATCACTGCACATAGCGGGGCGCTGACCGGCACGGTACGCGTGGGTGCCTTGCCACTCAGTCGTGCACGACTGCTGCCGCAAGCTATGATTAGGCTGATTTCCCGCCATCCTGGCATAAAAATAGTCACTAACGAGAGTGGGTTTACTGCTCTGGTGGCCGAATTGCGTGCAGGTGATATAGATTTCATTATCGGTGCATTGCGCACTGAGGAAACGCTGTTAGATATCCATAGCGAAGTGTTATTTGAAGAAGAGCTTATTTTATTGGCACGGCCTAATCACCCTTTATCTGGTCGTGCGATAGAGAACGAAAAGCTCACTGATATTAAATGGGTTTTACCGCGTAATCATGCGCCATCGCGCCATCTGCTGGAAGTCGCATTCGACAACATGGGGCTGACATCGCCCAAACCAGTAGTCGAAAGTGGTGATCCCGCAGTGGTACGTGCGTTACTACTGGGTTCTGATATGGTGGCAGCAGTTTCCTCGCATCAACTAGATTATGAAGTTTCAGAAGGTATTCTTATACCGCTGCATATCAACCTTGCTGGTACCCGACGCGAGATCGGCCTGATGACCCGCCAAGGGGCCTTGAATTCGCCTGCTACTGATGCTTTGATCAACTGTATTCGCGAAGTTATTTATCATAAATAAACCACGTTGATAAATGAGTTCATAATGATAAATTCTTACTGTTGAACGTGATTTTTGTGCTTAATTTAATAAAATCAGTACAACGTTTATGCAATTCAACACATCAGATCACCCTAAAGGGGCGCAATGAGGTATCTTATATCCCGATTTCATCCATTTAACGGATCCTAGACCCACTATGATTATCAAACCTAAGGTTCGCGGCTTTATCTGTACCACCACTCATCCGGTGGGTTGTGAAGCCAATGTTCGTCGTCAGATAGCCTACACCAAAGCGCAAGGCACTATTGCTAATGGTCCTAAGCGCGTGTTGGTGATCGGTGCCTCCACCGGTTATGGTCTGGCTTCCCGCATTGCTACCGCGTTTGGCAGCGGTGCCGCTACCATCGGCGTGTTTTTTGAAAAAGCAGGTACGGAAAGCAAAACGGCGACCGCTGGCTGGTATAACTCGGCCGCCTTTGACAAAGCCGCCAAAGAAGAGGGGCTATACGCCAAGAGCATTAACGGTGACGCCTTCTCCAACGAATGCCGTGCCAAAGTGATTGAGCTGATCAAAGCCGACCTGGGCCAAATCGATCTGGTGGTTTACTCACTGGCTTCGCCAGTGCGTAAAATGCCAGATACTGGTGAAGTCGTGCGCTCCGCGTTGAAACCGATCGGCGAGGTGTATACCACCACCGCAATCGACACCAATAAAGATCAGATCATCACCGCCACCGTTGAACCGGCGACGGAAGAAGAGATCCAGAACACTATCACCGTGATGGGTGGGCAGGATTGGGAACTGTGGATGTCTGCGCTGGAAGAGGCCGGGGTTCTGGCTGAAGGCGCTAAATCAGTCGCTTACTCCTATATCGGTACCGATCTGACTTGGCCAATCTACTGGCATGGCACGCTGGGCCGCGCTAAAGAAGATTTGGATCGTGCAGCCACCGCTATTCGCGGCGATCTGTCTGGCAAAGGCGGTACTGCTCACGTGGCGGTGCTGAAGTCGGTGGTGACCCAGGCGTCTTCTGCGATCCCAGTGATGCCGCTGTATATCTCCATGGCCTTCAAGATCATGAAAGAGAAGGGTATTCATGAAGGCTGTATCGAGCAGGTTTCGCGCCTGATGCATACGCGCCTGTACGGTGACGATCTGCCGCTGGACGATCATGCCCGTATCCGCATGGATGACTGGGAACTGCGTGACGATGTGCAGCAGGCGTGCCGCGATCTGTGGCCGTCAATCACGTCGGAAAACCTGAGCGAGCTGACCGATTACACCGGTTACAAGCAGGAATTCCTGCGCCTGTTCGGTTTTGGCCTGGAAGAAGTGGATTACGACGCTGACGTCAACCCAGATGTGCGTTTCGACGTGGTTGAACTGTAAGTTCTGCACCTGCATAAAAAACAGGGCCTTGCGGCCTAATGTCGGTCAGTTAAGCGCAAAACTGCATAATTATGCGCAATTGCTAGAGGCGTCGCCCCCTCTCCCCGTGGGAGAGGGCCGGGGTGAGGGGCTTGTAGTGCGGTGTTCATCCCCTCACCCTAACCCTCTCCCCAAGGGTTAGGGTTAGCCTCAACTGACAAGCATTAGGCCTTTCGGCCCTGTTTTTATATCTCAAAGACGTTGTGTTTTAATCTTCGTCGTCATGCTCATCATCTTCATCCACCTCGATCGGGCAGTTGAAGTCATCTGGCTTCAGCACCAGCAGATCGCATTTCAGTTGGTCGATCACATGTTCTGCGGTATTGCCGATAAAAGCGGCAGATATCCCAGTGCGCCCGAGCGTACCTAATACCACCACACCGGCTTGCAGATGTTCGGCCAAATCCGGGATCACCTCTTCCGGCAAGCCTTTCTCAACGTGCGTGAACTCTTCTTTGATATGGAATTTTTGTCTTAGCGCCTTCATGGCGATCAGATGCTGCCCACGAATTGCGTCGTTATAAACGCTGGGGTCAAAATCCGGCAGTTCGATGGCGATATTGATCGGGGTAACCGGGTAGGCCCCCACCAGGTGGACTTCGGTTTGGTTGACGTTTTCTGCCAGCTCAAGGGTTTGCTGCACCAAGCGGATATTCAGTGGATCGTGATACGGTTCCTCGCTGGAAAGGTTGACGGCAACCAACGCTTTACCGCCTTCCGGCCAAGGTTGATCTTTCACCATCCATACCGGGCAAGGGCATTTTCGCAGCAGATGCCAGTCGGTTGGGGTAAAAATCAGCGATTCTAACCGATCGTGCTGGTGCGCCATTTTCAGCAGCAAATCGTGATTGCTACTCAACACTTCCTGAATAATGGCTTCGTAAGGGCGATTGTGCCATACCACTTTGATTTCAATCGGGACGCCGTCTTCAAGGTAAAAACGGCACTGCTCTTTAATCCACGCTGCGCGTTGGTTGATCACCCCTCGCCGCATGGCAGTACGTTCGTCCGGTGAAAGCAGGGTGGTCATTTCGTAAGAGAAGTCATAGATAGGAAGGAAGGCTTTGATACGCCCGCCATTCCGCTTTACCAGGTAAACCGCCCGGCGAAGCGCCGGTTGATCGTCCTGATTGGGGTCAATAGCCACCAGAAGATTCTGATACTTCGCCATAGGGCCTCCGTCTTACAGCTGTAGATCAACAGTCTGTGCAATTACAGAGTAACTCAACATTGGGAAACAGGACAGCGGCAGAGAAGTGTCAGGCCAATAATTTCAGCGAATTATTGGCCTGATGGGGATCATGCGCTGACGGATACGTTAATTTGCGACGTACCGGTGCCGGCCAGTTGTGACAGCGCGTCGGCATTTTCGATGGTGATGTACTTGCCTTTCACGCTGAGGATTTCGCTTTTCTGGAAACGCCCCAGCAGACGGCTGATAGTTTCCACCGTCAGGCCAAGATAGTTACCGATATCACCACGCGTCATGGTCAGGCGGAATTCACGCGGTGAGAAACCACGTTCGGCAAAGCGGCGTGACAGGTTATAAACGAAAGCGGCCAGACGTTCTTCCGCGTTTTTCTTCGACAGCAGCAGGATCATATCCTGATCGCCTTTGATTTCACCGCTCATCAGCCGCATGATTTGCTGGCGCAGGTTAGGCATTTTGCCGGAGAGATCGTCCAGCGTTTCGAAGGGGATTTCACACACCATGGAAGTTTCCAGCGCCTGGGCAAAGCTCGGGTGCTTCATGCCGCCAATGGCGTCAAAGCCCACTAAGTCGCCTGCCAGATGGAAGCCGGTAATCTGTTCATCACCTTGCTCGGTGATGGTGTAACTCTTGATGGTTCCGGAGCGGATCGCGTACAGGGATTTCAACTCATCGCCTGCCTTGAACAGCGTCTGGCCTTTCTGGATCGGCTTTTTCCTTTCGATTATGTTGTCGAGTTGGTCTAACTCGTGCGTATTCAGGGTAAAAGGGATACACAGCTGGCTGATGCTGCAGTCTTGGCAATGGATCGCACAGCCACCAGACTGGATACGACGAATCACGCGTTTTTCCGGGATCATAGATTACGCTCATGCAATAATTGATATGAGTCAATTTTAACATCTTTTGCGGCAGGTGATAAGAGCAGCAATAACAAGAATAGGGGTATTGTGTGCGAATTTTAAACGCTGGTTCCGCCGATTATTCTATAGCTTACTGAAGTTACTTGGTTTATTGCCAAATCGCCTAGCCAGCCGGTTTCCGCTATCGATTGATAAATAAAGAAGTAATCCGGCCACATCGCCAAAATTTTCCCGTCCTACATATGGTGAGTTTCTCGCGATAATCACAAAAGGTGATGATCGCCTTGATCAACAAATCAATATTTCAACATAACCCACTGCCGCCGCGATGCGCAAAACCCGGTAAAAGGCAGTACGCAGCGGCGGCAAATGATGTTCCGGCTTACTGTGCGGTATTTTTAGCCAATACCTCGTTACCTAACCGATAGTGTGGCACCGAGTTGTGGCCCGGCTGTTCGACTTTAACCACCAGCGTTAGCACTGCCGCCACCAGATACAATCCGGTATATACCCAGACCACGCCAACAATATCGAAGAACGGCAGGATGATGGAAGCAATGGCCGGGGCGGCAAAATTACTCAGGCCAGCGGACAGGTTATAGATAGAAATGGCCGCACCTTTGTGCTCCGGCTCCAAGACTGGGAACACCGCCGTCATCGGCACAAAGGCTGCCACGGTGATCCCCAGCATCACCGCCGGGATCAGCGCCGCCCAGAAGTTGTGGCCGAAATAGACCGGCAGATAATAGAACGCCAAGCTGGAAATAGCGCAACCAATGCAGCCAAACCAGCGCACCTGGCGCATCCAGCCGATTTTTTCCCCCAGAATGCCCCACATGATGTTGGTGAAAATGGTGACGAAGAAGAACACCGCCCAGATTTGCAGCCATTCGGACATGCTGAAGCCTAAACGCCCGACAAACAGCATCGGCATGATCACCGCAAAACCAAACAGTGACAGCGTATTGATGATGCGGATCAGGCTGGCGAGAAAGATATTGCGGTTGGTGAACAGAATGGTCACCGCACGGGAAAGCTCTTTCAGCTTCTCTTTCGGCGTTAAATCGGCTTTGCTGCTGGGTTGACCCACGTTGCGCAGCAGTAGCAGCGCCATCACGCCCCCGGCGGTGACCCAAGCGATAGCAAACCACAGCGTACCGGTTTCACCGATCAGCGGAATGGTGAAACTGGGCAGATAGCTACCCACACAGCCGATGCCGATGGAATACATCGCCCAGAACCAGCCCATCGCCGAAGAGAGCTGCTGCTTCGGTACGTTCTGCACCACCAGCATCACAAAGGAATAGATGAACAACGGATAGGCCAGGCCGCGAATGCCGTAGAACAGCAGCATCAGCGGGTAATTTTTCATCCCCAGGCCGAACAGCATAAACAGCACGTGCATCACCACCCACAGGATAAAGCCGATGCGCATCGCTTTCTGCGGGGTGATAATCTCTGCCACCACGCCAGAACTCCAGGCGGCTAGCGCTGCCGCCAGGCCATAGACGGTAAACACCAGCGCCGACTCCGCCGGTGAAAATCCCATATCGGTGATGTGTTTCGACAGAAAGGCCATCTCAAAACCATCGCCGCTCATGAAAACGGCAATGGCGATATAGCCCCAGAACAGGTTCATCGGCAGCCCAAACCAATGCTTGTGCGTCTCTTGCATAGCAAACTCCAACGTAGGTGTAAGGGAACAGGTTTTTTTATTATTTATTACGCCGGTTTATGCCCGGCGCAGTGCTAGCTGTTGTTGATACAGTTGGCGATAAACCGCCAGCCGCTCGGTCAGTATCGGTTGGCGTTCACCGTTGGGCAGGAAACTGCGCTCAATAGCCGGTTTATGGCAAACCTGTGCCACGCTGCCACCGTCGGCCAACCAGCCCAAGCGCGCAGCACCCAATGCGCCACCGGCTTCGCCCCCCTGATGGGTAACCACCGGCAGATCGAGCACATCGGCCATCAACTGCGCCCAATGCTCACTGCGGGCGCCACCGCCGATCAGCGAACATTGTTGCAGCCGTGTTCCCGCCTGCAGCAGCACTTCCAGCCCGTCGGCCATGCCAAACGCCACGCCTTCCAATACCGCGTATCCCATCGCTGCCCGCTGATGGGCATGAGTCAAACCATGGAAAGCCCCTTGGGCCAGAGGATCGTTATGCGGGGTACGTTCGCCGGAAAGATAGGGCAGAAATACCGGTGCCAGCCGCTGTTCCGCCTGATTCATCTGGGCGATCTCGGCCAACAGCGTGGTTTCATTGCTGCCCACCAGTTGGCAGAACCAGCGCAATGCACTGGCAGCGGTGAGCATCACGCTCATCTGATGCCAGCGATCGGGCAGGGCATGGCAGAAGGCATGAACGGCCGATTGCGGATTCGGGCGGAAACGATCGTTAACCGCAAACAGCACGCCGGAGGTGCCTAAAGAGATGAAAGCATCGCCGGGATTAACCGCGCCGATACCCACCGCGCTGGCGGCATTATCGCCACCGCCACCGGCGATAGTGACATTGTCACCTAATCCCCAGGCGCGGGCGATATCGCCTTTCAATTGGCCGGAGGCTTCACTGCCTTCGACCAGGCGCGGCATATGGTCGCGCGTCAGGCCGCAGGCGGCGAGCAGGCTATCTGACCAATCCCGTTTCGCCACATCGAGCCACAGAGTCCCGGCGGCGTCCGACATATCAGAGACTTTGTCACCGCTCATCATCCAGCGCAGAAAATCTTTCGGCAGCAGCACGGTGGCCGTTTGCGCGAAAATCTCCGGCTCATGGCGGGCCACCCACAGTAACTTTGGCGCAGTGAAGCCCGGCATGGCCAGATTACCGGCGATCTGATGCAGTTCCGGCGCGCTTTGCGTCAGCTGTTGGCACTGCTCGGCGCTACGAGTGTCATTCCACAAAATGGCCGGGCGTAAAACCTGATTATCGCGGTTGAGCAGCACCGCACCGTGCATCTGGCCAGACAGGCCCAGCGAGCGGATCAGCGGCCATTGCTGCGGTATTTTACTGCGCAGGCGGGCAACCACCGTCTGCGTGGCCCGCCACCAGTCGGCGGGATCCTGCTCTGCCCAGTGTGGATGCGGGCGCTGCACGTCCAGCGCCTCACCGGCGCTGGCGACAATGCTGCCGCTGTCATCAATCACCACGGCTTTGATTTCTGAAGTGCCTAAATCGAGTCCTAAATACATGATCCGCTCCCGTTATTGCGCCAGCCAGTGGTTAACCTTGTCGATCGATTGGCGCAGCAACTGGGCAAACGGCTCGCTGTGGGCCAAGGTGCTGAACAGCTTTTCATCGGCGGCAAAAACGGCCACCGGATCGGCGCTATTGAACATCTGGTGTACGGCGGTGGCGTCCAAAATGCCGTCCTGATAGTCATAAGGCAGGCCGTTCTGGTGCCAGCGCTGCATAAAGACAAAGAACAGCGCCGGCAACATGGCGGTAGCAGCTGGCACCTGGCCGCGCTGATAGCATTCCTGCAAGGTGGGGGTGATAAAACCGGGGATTTTGGAGAAACCATCGGCGGCAACGCGCTGGTTGGTATCGCGGATGTAAGGGTTACTGAATCGCTCCAACACCACGTCACGGTAAGCGGCCAAGTCGAGCGGGCTTGGGGTCAGCGATGGGATCACGTCCTGCGTCACGTAGTCGTAAGCCAACTGGCAGATCGCTGGCGTTCCGGTGCTTTCATGGATAAAGCTTTGGCCGATCAACGTGCCCGCCCAGGCAATGCAGCTGTGGCTGGCATTGAGAATGCGGATTTTGGCTTCTTCATACGGCAATACCGATTCAACCAGCTCAACGCCCACGTCTTCCAGCGCCGGACGCCCGGCAATGAAATCATCTTCGATCACCCACTGGATAAAGGCTTCGCCCATTACCGGTGCACGGTCCTGAAAGCCGGTGGCCTGCGCTACGCGTTGGGCAACGTCTGGAGAAGGGCGCGGCGTGATGCGGTCAACCATGGTATTCGGGCAGCGGGTATGGCTTTCAATCCAGCCGATCAGCGTCGTTTCCTGGCGCAGTTGCAGGAACTGCATCAACCCATGGCGGAAACGCTCACCGTTATGGCGCAGGTTATCACAGCTCAACAACGTGACAGGGTCACTATTAATTTGCTTTCTGTGCGCCAGCAGTTGGGCGATGGTGCCATAAATGGTGCGACAACCGCCCAGCAGATCCGCCTGAATATCGGCGTTGTTCTGATCCAGGTTGAACTGGTTATCCAGATAGTAACCCCCTTCGGTGACGGTGAAGGAGATGACGCGGGTTTCCGCGCGTGCTCCTTGCGCAATCAACGCCGCGAGTTCGTTATCCCAAGGGACAACCTTACGGATGGAAGTGATGGTTTCGTACTGGCGCTCTCCTTGCGGAGTCACGGTTTCTAACACGTACTGACCGTTTTGCTCTGCCAGCGCGTTAAGCAGCGGCGTTGCGTCGTCACGAATATTGGCTAATGCAATCGACCAGCGCGTATCACCGTTGGCAATCAGGCGATGCAGATACCATGCCTGATGAGCACGATGAAAAGAACCGGCACCAATATGCAGCCAAACGGCGGGGGAAGCGTTCAAGGGGTTGCTCATAATGTTCTCCGTCAAAGTTATATTTGAGCATCGGCCCTTAAATTGGGCATTTGCTCTTTTGCTGGCGATAGACTAATTAAACTTTTGCCCTTTAAATGGGCTTTAGCTCACAAAAGTGCGAATCGATGGCCCGACGTATCAGGAATGCCAGTAAAATGGGGCATCAGCGTTAAAAGGCAGAAGGGCGAAATGAGTCGACACGATAAGAAACTGGATCAGGCGGCACGCGCCGCTTGGATGTACTACGTGGCTGGGCAGACCCAGCATGAGATTGCCGATGCACTCGGCGTGTCACGCCAGGTAGCGCAACGTTTGGTGGCGCTGGCGATCGATAGCGGCCTGATCAGCGTCAATATCTCGCACCCGGTGGGCCGCTGCATGGAACTGTCCGCGCGCCTGAGCGAGCGCTATGGGTTGAGTCTGTGCCAGGTGGTGCCAAGCCAAGGCATGGCGAGCGCAGGGCTGAACCGGGCGGTGGCGGTAGCCGGTGCCGAAGTGATGGCGCAGTTTATCCGTGATGAACAGCCGCTGATCATCGGCGTCGGTTCTGGCCGCAGCCTGAAAGCGGCCATTGATGAACTGCCCGATTTTGAACGGCCACAGCACAGCTGCGTGTCACTGATCGGGGCGATTGCTGCCGACGGTTCCTGTACGCGCTATGACGTACCGCTGTGGATGGCGGAAAAAACTCAGGGCCGTTATTTTATTCTGCCCGCGCCGCTGTTCGCCGACAGCGAGCAGGATCGCACCCTGTGGTGCAACCACCGCATTTATCGCACGGTAAACGAGAAGGCCAGCCAGGCCGATGTGACCTTTCTCGGCATTGGCACCATCGGATATCAGTGCCCGTTGCACCAGGATGGGTTTATCTCGGCGGAGGAGGTTGAGCGTTTAGCCGCAGCCAATGCGGTAGCCGAAATGCTGGGGCATTTTATTGACAGCGAAGGGCGGCGGGTGGCCAGTGAGCTCGATCAGCGCTTGACCAGCGTTAACCTGCGCCAGCAGCCGGAGAAACCGGTGATCGCGTTAGCCGGTGGTGCGGAAAAACATCGTGCCATCCGCGCAGCGCTGTTGGGCCGCTGGATCAACGGCCTGGTTACCGACGAAGAGAGTGCGCAGGCTCTGTTGGGCGATTAAATCAGATCGTTTTGCAGATAACCTTCATGCCTGAGCAGCCACTGTTTGCGCTGCACGCCGCCCGCATAGCCGGTGAGCGCACCCTGCGCGCCAATCACCCGGTGGCAGGGCACCACAATACTGATCGGGTTAGAACCATTGGCCATGCCCACTGCGCGTGAAGCGGTTGGGCGGCCGATGCGTTTTGCCAGTTCGCCATAGGTAATAATCTCGCCGCAGGGGATCTGGCGCAGTTGCTGCCACACGGTGCGCTGGAATTCGGTCCCGGCGGTCATCACCGGCACACGGTCAATTACCGCCAACTCACCGGCAAAATAACGCTGCATCAGATCGGTCAGGCCGCCGGGGTTAGCTTGCTCCTGCAACGTGAAGCGATCGGCACGATAGTGGGTGTTCAGCAGCTTCATCAGACGTGCTTCATGATCGGTCCAATCCAGGGCGCGCATGCGGCCTTGCTCGTCACCGATCAACACCAGTTCACCGACCGGCGTCGGCATACGGTCAATAAAAAAAGTCTGCATGTTGTTCACTCCTCAGGGTTGAGGTGCAGATTATGACATGAAAAAACGCAGAACGATGGCGGATTTCGGACATAAAGGTGAAACGCAATTTATACGTAAAAGCCCCCTGATACCAACCCATCGTTCGTTCAACAACTGTATCGACGGGCTGGTACTGGTCGACTTAACCCGGCTGAAACCTGCTCGCTATCAGCGCTATATTGCGGTTCATCAGGTACAGGAAAGCCGATTGGTGTAAGCGACGGTATTTTATTGCTACTCGGCGCGGGTATCGCCTAGGATTGGGGTTTTCTTTCGCCGGAGCGAACGATGTTTCCCCCCTATACTCCTAACTTGTTGGCGGCTCATGAGCCCGCGGCGGTAACCGTTGAGAGACCGCAGGGTACTTCTCCATTCCTGTTATTGTGCGACCATGCTGGTCAGGCGATTCCCCAATGTTTGGGCGATCTCGGCCTGGCTAGCGGCGATATTGACCGCCATATCGGTTGGGACATTGGTGCACTGAGTGTTTCACAACTGTTGGCTCAGCATCTGGATGCTACGTTGATTCATCAGCACTACTCACGTCTGGTGATTGACTGCAATCGCACCCCCGGTGGAATAACTTCAATTCCGTTGATATCTGAACTGACATCCATTCCCGGTAACCAGGGGATTACAGTGGCTGAAGCCGGAGCACGTGAGCATGAAATCTTTCACCCTTACCATCAGGCTATCGATCGCACATTGATCGCCCGCCAAGCTAATGGCCAGCCCTGCGCGGTGATTGCCATACACAGTTTCACACCGGTTTTTAAAGGAGAATCACGCCCGTGGCAGGTTGGTCTACTGTTTAACCGTTATCCGAAATTTGCCCGGTTATTGGCAGAGTTACTGCGCGAAGAAGGGGATCTGCAAGTGGGGATTAACCAGCCTTATGCCATGACCGATGCCACGGACTATACGCTGCCAGTGCATGCAGAACGCAAGGCATTGCCTTACGTCGGCATTGAGATTCGTCAGGATTTGATCGCCGATGTTGACGGTCAAAAGGCCTGGGCGGCACGTTTTGCTCGGCTGTTACCTCAGGCGTGGCAACGTTGGGGGATATAACTTAAGGCTATTTTTGACTTTGCAGCCAGCACATACATCATCATGCATGTGCTGGCACGCTACATCACGGCTTTTTACTGGCTACCGGGGCATATTCAATTGGCACCCAGGCATAACCCGATTTCTCGGCACGAACATGCCCCAAGCCTGGGAATGGCAAGTGCGCACCACCGACCCAAAGCTGTTTTTTGGCGGCGTCAGCAAAAACTTTCAGGCGCGTGGCAATCGCTTGTTTGCTGTCGGTATCAAACTCCAGCGATACTTTGGGTTTGGCAAACTGCAGCGAATGACTATGCACAATATCGCCCCACAGCAACAGGTTTTGCCCTTCGGAACTGAACAGGTACGCGGTGTGCCCCGGCGTATGGCCCGGCGTTGATACTGCTTCTACACCGGGGAACAACGTGTCGCCCGGCGCATAGCGCTTCAGCCGCCCCTGTGCTTCATAAGGGGCCACCGCCTCTTGCGACAGTTTGAACATCGGCTGTGCCGCTTCTGGTGCCTTCTGTGCGATCTCCTTGCTCAACCAGTAGTCGGCTTCTGCCTTGGCGACATACACAGTTGCGTTAGGGAAGGCGGCTTTGCCCTGATCGTTGATGCCGCAGGCATGATCCGGGTGCAAGTGGGTCAGTAGTACGCTGTCGACCTGCTCAGGTTGATAACCGGCAGCCCGCAGATTGCTCTGAATCTTTCCTAACGTTGGGCCGAAGCATTGTGCCGTGCCCGCATCCACCAGGATCAGATTCGTTCCGGTATTCACTAAGAAAGCGTTAACCGTGGTTTGAATCCCTGAAGTGCTGTCGACAAACATGCGCGCCAGCAGCTTCTGCATATCGGGTTCGCTGATGTTGTGGAATAGGCTGGTCTTTAACATTGTGTTGCCATCGTACAGCGCCGTGACTTCCATATTACCCAGCATCATACGGTAGTAACCGGGAACCTGGGTTTGTTGCTGTGCGGGCACACTGGCAGCGTTGACCGATGGCACCACGCTGGCGCAGGCCAGGGCGATGGCTAATAACGTGCGGCGAAATGACTGAGGCATAAAGATCCCTTTTAAGTGGATGAGAAAAGAAATTGCTATGAGTGATAATACATTGCGGTGAGTGCAAATTTTATATCAACAAATGCGCTTATCCACCAGAGATATCAATGGGAAGGGAGCCTATGCCGTTAATCCATTAGACATCCCGGCGTAGCTGCGCGCATCATGCAAATAATCAAATAAGTGAGATAGGAAATCTTATGACGGCCCCTAAATCAGCCAACGATGCAGTCAGTGTGGCACCGGATAACACCCAACTGTTTCTCGGTTTTTTAATGCTCGGTTTGACCGGTTTTGGCGGAGTTCTGCCACTGGCACGCAGCATGTTGGTTGAGAAGAAGCGCTGGCTGACCGGAGCACAATTCACCGAGCTATTAGGCCTGTGCCAATTCCTGCCTGGCGGGAACGTGATCAATCTTTCCGTGGCGGTCGGCATGGAGTTTCGCGGTTTACGTGGCGCACTCTGCGCCTTGCTGGGCCTGATCTGCGCCCCTACTGCGATCGTCATCGGCTTAGGCGTGATGTATGCGCGTTTCCAGAACGAACCCCATGTGCAGCATATTTTTGCCGGATTGGCTGCGGCCGCCGCAGGGTTGCTGCTTTCTACCGGGATAAAAATGCTGCTACCGCTGTGGGGGAAATGGCTGGCGTTATCGGTGGTCGCCATTTGCCTGGTGGCGATCGCCTGGCTGCATTTGCCGCTATTGCCCACCATGCTGGGGCTGGCTGCGCTGAGTATGGTGTTGGCGTGGAGGAAGCTTTTATGATGGCGGTATTAATCTCGTTGGCGATCATTTTTAGCCAGCTTTCGCTGATGGCACTGGGCGGAGGCTTTACTATCTTGCCGGAAATGCAGCGGCAGGTGGTAGAAGTGCATCAATGGATGAGTGCGCAGGAATTCAGTGCCTTGTTCGCCATGGCGCAGGCGGCACCGGGGCCAAATATGATGATCGTGCCGCTGATTGGCTGGCACGTGGCGGGCGGGGCCGGGCTGCTGGTTGTATCAGTTGCTAATTTTGTCCCTTCTTCCGTGTTGACGGTGCTGGTGATGAAAGCCTGGAAACGCTTCAAAGACAAACCGTGGCGGCGCATTGTGCAGGCCGGGTTGGTACCGGTCACGGTTGGGCTGGTTGTCGCCAGCGGCATTTTGATCACCGAGGCGTCGGTCACCAACTGGCGGCTGGCGCTGTTGACCCTGCTGGCCACCGTACTGGGAATGAAAAAACGCCTCCACCCGCTGTGGATCCTGGCGGGCGGGGCGCTGTTGGGGTTATTGGTGGCTTGATGGTCTCAGCGAGGGTTACATCACATCTTCCACCGCGCTGCGCAGCCGGGCTTTCATATCGCTGTAGCTTTGCTGGGCGTAGTTTTCTGCCCAGTTCTGATCGGCGATTGCTTCCAGTTTCACCGCACAGTATTTGGTTTCTGGCGTTTTGGATATCGGATCGAGGTTTTCTTGCGTCAGCTCGTTGCAAGCACCAATCCACCACTGATAGGTCATATACACCGCGCCCAGATTGATGCGCTCGTTATAGTTGGCGCGGCTAATTACCTTGCCACGGCGCGAACTGACCCACACCAACTGCTGATCGGCGATCCCCAGCGCGGCGGCATCCTGCGGGTTGATCTGCACAAAGCCCGGTTCGTCTGCCAGCGTTTGCAGCGCTGCACAGTTACCCGTCATCGAACGGCAGGAGTAGTGGCCCACTTCACGCACGGTACACAACACCAGCGGATAGCTGGCATCCGGGATCTCTGCCGGGGCGCGCCAGGCGGTGGCAAATAGCTGGCCCTTGCCGGATGGCGTGGTGAACTGGTTGCCTTGATACAAATAGGGCGTACCGGTGCTATCCAGCGTGGTGCATGGCCACTGCACGTGGCCGAGTTCGCCCATTTTTTCGTAGGTGGCGCCGTAAAACAGCGGGCATAGCTCGCGCATTTCGTCCCAGATCTGCTGGTTATCGTCGTAATGCATCGGATAGCCCAGTTCGGTGGCTAAAAGGCTGATGATCTCCCAGTCACGTTTAACGTTATATTGCGGCTCAATGGCCTTTTCGAAACGCTGGAAACCGCGATCGGCGCAAGAGAACACGCCGCCGTGCTCACCCCAGGAGGTGGCGGGCAGGATCACATCGGCTTGCTCGGCGGTCTTGGTCATAAAGATGTCCTGCACCACCACAAACTCCAGCTCTGCAAACGCGCTGCGCACCAGGCTGAGATCGGCTTCGGTCTGTAGCGGATCTTCCCCCATGATGTAATAGGCCTTTACCTTGCCTTCATGCACCAGATGCGGGATTTCGGTAATGCGATAGCCGATCTCCGGATCCATCTGTGCGGCATCAATGCCCCAGGCGGCGGCGAACTTGGCGCGCACGGCGGCATCGGTCACAGCCTGATAGCCTGGGAATTCATTGGGCAATACGCCCATATCGCAGGCACCCTGCACGTTGTTCTGCCCACGCACCGGCCCGACGCCCACGTTAGCGCGCCCCAGATTACCGGTCAGCAATGCCAGGCTGGCAATGCCTTTCACTACGTCTACCGCCTGGCCAAACTGGGTCACGCCCATGCCCCACATCACAGTGGCGGAAGGGGCGCTGGCGTAGGTACGCATCGCCTGGCGGATCTGCTGGGCGCTGACGCCGGTCAGGTGTTCCACCGCTTCCGGCGCGTAATCGGCCACCTGCTGGCGATAGGCGTCGAACCCTTCGGTGTATTTGGCAACGTAATCGCGGTCATACAGATTCTCTTCGATCAGCACGTGCGCGAAGGCATTGATCAGCGCCATATTGCAGCCGTTCTTGATTTGCAGGTGTTGATCGGCAATGCGGGCGGTTTCGATGCGACGCGGATCGCACACTATAATCTGCGCGCCTTTCTCTTTGGCTTTCAGCACCCGGCGGGCGACGATCGGGTGCGAATCGGCGCAGTTGTAGCCGATGATCAGCAGGCATTTGGAGTTTTCGATATCGCCAATCGAGTTGCTCATCGCGCCGTTACCCAACGTGGCTTGCAGACCGGCCACCGACGGCCCGTGGCACACGCGGGCACAGCAGTCGACGTTGTTATTGCCGATCACCGCACGGGCAAATTTCTGCATCACGTAGTTGGTTTCATTACCGGTACCGCGTGAGGAGCCGGTATGCATAATGGCGCGTGCGCCGTGCTGCTGCTTGATGGCTTTCAGGCGCTGCGCGGTGTAGCGGATGGCTTCATCCCAACTGACGGCTTCAAACTTGCCGCCTTTCTCACGGCGGATCAGCGGCTGCGTCAGGCGCGGCGTCAGCAGTTTGGTATCGTTGAGGAAGTCCCAGCCGTAATAGCCTTTCAGGCACAGTTCGCCCTGATTGGTTGCGCCATCAGCGGCTTCGGCGCGGATGATTTTGCCGTTATCCACCACCAGTTTCATTTTGCAGCCTGCACCGCAGTAAGGGCAGACGGTTGTGATTTTTTTCATCAGTTCGGGTCCTAAAACAGTGATGACAGGGTGTCGAGCGCGGCGCGGCGGCGTTTCTCGGCGTTCATTTCCTGCAACATGTTGCGATCCACACAGTGCAGCGCGTTGGTTGGGCAGGTTTCCATACAGGCCGGGCCGTTCTCACGCCCGATGCAGAGATCGCATTTATGTGCTTCTGCTTTCTCGCTGATGGCATTCATTGCTGCGCCGTTCTGGCGGATCACCGGGCGGGTGATCACCTCCATCGCACCATACGGGCAGGCCACCACGCAGGTTTTGCAGCCGATGCAGCGTTCTTGCATCACCAGCACCAGGCCATTGGTGCGGCTGATGGCCCCGTTCGGGCAGACGTTGGCACAGGGGGCGTCTTCACACTGGCGGCACAGCACGGCGGTGGTGACGTTGACGCCGTTGATCACATGCAGGCGCGGTGCAAAATTGGCAGCGTTGAGTGCCGCAACATCCTGGTTTTCGCTGTGTGCCACCACGCAGGCGATTTCACAGGTGCGGCAGCCGATACACTTTTTCGGATCGGCGATAATAAACCGGTTCATCAATAACTCCTGGTTAACCCTTCAGGGAATAGCTGAATTCTGCTGTTGGCTATACATAAAACATGCCAAGTCGATAAAATTTATAAAAACAAGGCGTTATGCATTTCATGACGATGCTGTCGACAGCGGTTCGACATAAATGACGATACGGCGTCAGGCGGTCGTCACTACCAATCGTGGGTAACCGCCGTCAGGCTGCCAGTGATGTAAACGTTGGTGCAGGGTTTCCACCGCCTGTTGCACCGCAGGGCCGATCGGGTAGTAAAACGCCACCACCTCCGGCTGAATGCCGATAAAGGTAATTTCTGCCACGTCCGGGCGCAGTTGATCGATCAGGAAGCTGAGCGGCAGGTTGTGAGTGGTCATGATGAACAGCTCGGCAATGTCATTTTCGTCGATCGCGCGGGTTTCCCCGGCGGCTAGCCCCATATCGGTAGCATCGACAATCACCAGCCGGTCGGGCCGCAGTTCGCGGATAAAACCAATGTCGTTTTCCGGAGCGGCACCGCCGTCAACCACCGTCCAACCGGCCGGTGGCGCTTTGGTACAAAGCTCCGCCAGCAGTGGCCCGGCGCCGTCGTCGCCCATCATGCAGTTGCCGACGCACAGCAATACGTTAACCATCGTGCCTCCTGACCATCAGATAAATAGCGGGTTCGTTTTCAATCGATTGCAGCAGGGCGATCAGCTGCTTGCTCCAGCTTTGCTGCTCGAGGTTCATCTGCGGCATCGCCTTGCTCAGCGCCGTGGCCAGCAGATGGGTGTGGCTGCTGTCGATGCAGATTTCGCCAAAGCGATCGACCCCCTCCAGTTTGCAGCGAGCAGCGCCGCCCGCTGGCAGTTGCGTCACCCAGGCGTGAAAACCGTTAAGCGGGCAGCGCAGCTTGGCTTCCAGGCAGTCGATCACTCCCAAATGGTGGCCGATCGCCAGGCTGTAATAGATCACCTCCTGGGCTTTGGGTGGGGCTTTCTTCTCCTGCACAAACTTGCGGCTCAGCGAATAGAACACCACCTGTGCGGTTGCTTGGTTCATAAACGCAGCTCCCCACGCTGTACGCGCTGATAGATCAGCTGCAAATTACCGACAATCTCGCTCAACCGCAGGTCGTCCTGCTGTTGCAAATAGCCGCTAATGCGTTGTTCAACCGGGAGCGGGCTATTGGCGGTCAGCAACTGCATGAACCGATCGGCGATCTGGCGGCCATAGCGATAGCCCGCCATGCGCCGCGCTTCGCGATCCAGCAACACCCGCAGCGGCTGTGGTACACCTGGGTGCAGTAACGCGGTGGCTTCGCCCTGGGTTTCGTCGTGCTGCTGGCCTTTGATTTTCTGATCCAGCAGGCCAAGCGCCATGGCAAAACCGTAGATCGTCGCCGCCGGCGTGGGCGGGCAGCCGGGGATATACACGTCTACCGGCACGATGCTGTCGGTGCCGCCCCAAACGCAGTACAGATCGTGGAAAATGCCGCCGCTGTTGCCGCAGGCACCGTAAGAGATACAGATTTTCGGATCGGGTGCCGCCTGCCAGGCGCGGATTGCCGGAATGCGCATCGCCCGCGTCACCGCGCCGGTAAACAGCAGAATGTCGGCGTGGCGCGGTGAGGGCACCACTTTGATGCCGAAGCGTTCGGCGTCGAACAGCGGCGAAATAGCGGCAAAAATCTCAATCTCACAGCCGTTGCAGCCGCCGCAGTCCACCCGATAAACGTAGGCCGAACGGCGGATATCCTGTAGCAATGTAGTTTTCAGTTGCTTGATGCCGTCATCCAGCGCGATCGGTATCGGCAGGCCATTTTCATCACGTAGGCCAATCACTGTCTGGTTCATCAGTTCGCCTCCCGCACCAGATGGCGGCCAACGTCGATGCGGTTGGTCTGGGTCAGGCTCTGTTGCTGCTTGCAGGCCGGGCAGGTTTCAAACTGCACGCGGCGGGAAGCCGTTTCGGCGCTGCTCAGCCCTAATAGCGCGATGGCGTAATCAATTTCTTTTTGTGGCGCGTAAGGCTTAGCGCACTGGCGGCAATGGCAGATGGCAAAATCGGCCTGTTCGTACAGGTCCTCTTTGCGCCACACCGCCAGTTCAAACTGCTGTGAAAGCCGGATGGCTGCGGTTGGGCAGACTTCCTCGCAACGGGCGCAAAAGATGCAGCGACCAAGGAACAGTTGCCAACGCAGAGTGCCGCTGGTGATATCGGTGGTCATGGTCAACGCATTAGAGGGGCAGGCGTTGGCACAGGCACCGCAGGCAATGCACTGTTGCGGATGATATTCGGGTTTGCCGCGGAAGTTCGGATCAACCTCCAGCGGCTGTGCCGGATAGGCCACGGTGACGTGACCGGTTTTCAGCACTTTTTTGATCAATTTCAGCATGATGGGCTCCGGTTAAAACGGCTTGTTTTTCCGTTCGATGCCATAACGTTCGATCTCTTTGTACGGCACCACGATCGACTGGCGTTTGCGCACGTCGACGATGGTCATGCGATCGGTGCAGGAATAGCAGGGATCGAGGCTGCCGATGATCAACGGCGCGTCCGACACGGTGTTGCCGCGCAGCATGTAACGCAGCGTCGGCCAATTGGCGTAGGTGGCCGCCCGGCAGCGCCAGCGGAACAGCTTCTGGTTGTCGCCGGTCATGCTCCAATGGATGTCATCGCCGCGCGGTGCTTCGGCAAAGCCCAGCGCAAAGCGGTGCGGAATGTAGCTGAAACCTTCTACCGCCAGCGGCCCGCTGGGCAGGCTCTGTAAACCAAATTCGATGATGTTGAGCGAGTTGAACACTTCGTGAATACGCACCTTGAGGCGGGAATAAACGTCGCAGCCATCTTCCACGCACAGCTCCACCGGCAGCTTGGCGTAGCCCGCGAACGGGTGATCGATGCGGGTATCGCGGCGGTGGCCGCTGCCACGGATCATCGGGCCAACGTTGCTGTAATCGCGTGCCACCTGCGGATCAAGCCGCCCAATCCCTACGCTGCGCTGTTCGGTATTTGGCGTACTGAGCAGGATCTCCACTAAATCGGTCAGTTCGCCGCGCATCTGTGCCGCCAGCCGCAGGGTTTGCAACATGTCGTCTTTCAGCATATCGCGGCGGATGCCGCCGATCAGGTTCATACCATAGGTCTTGCGCGCGCCGGTCAGCACTTCGGCCATCTTCATCGACTGTTCACGCACGCGGAAAAACTGCATAAAGCCAGAGTCAAAACCAACAAAGTGGCAGGCCAGCCCCAGATTCAGCAGATGGCTGTGCAGCCGTTCCACCTCCAGCAGGATCGAGCGGATCATCTGGGCGCGTTCCGGCACCTGGATCCCCATGGCATTTTCCACCGAACTGGTATAGGCCACGCTGTGGGTGAAGCCGCAAATGCCGCACACCCGGTCGGAAAGAAAGGTCACTTCGTTGTAGCCCATGCGGGTTTCGGCCAGCTTTTCCATGCCGCGATGCACGTAAAACAGGCGGTAGTCGGCGTCGATAATGTCTTCACCGTCAACAAACAGGCGGAAATGCCCCGGTTCGTCCGAGGTGATATGCAACGGGCCGATCGGCACCACGTTGGCATTGGCTCCGGCTTCGCTGATAAACGGATAGGTCTCCACATCGGTAGTGGGGGCCGGGCGCTGACGGTAGTCCATTGCATCTTTGCGCAGCGGATGGAGATCGTCCGGCCAATCATCGGGCAGCACCAAGCGCCGCTCATCCGGCAGGCCGACCGGGCGCAGGCCGTACATGTCGCGCACTTCGCGCTCGCCCCAGACGGCGGCCGGTACGCGCGAGGTGACAGAAGGGAATTCCAGCGTCTGGGCATCCACTTCGGCGCGCACGGTGATCCAGCACTTGCTGCCTTGTTCCATCGACAGCACGTAATACAGCGCGTAATGGCCGCACAGGGTGCGCTCGTCATTGCCAAACAGCACCGACAGCCAACCTCCTTGCGAGTAATACAGCCATTCCACCACTTCCGGCAGCGCATTGAGCTTTACCGTTACGGTAAGCTGATCGGCGGTTTGCCATTCTGCAGCCAGTACGGCGGCGGGAAACTGCAGTTGCAGCGCTGCCAGATAGTGCTGGCCTTGATGTTCGTTAGTCATTATTGCCTCTGTGATTATTCAGCCGACGATCAGCCAGGAAACCAGCGCCAGAAAAGCCAGCCCAAAACCGGCCCAGGTGGTGCGGGCGGTTTTCAGGAAACGCAGCCGCGCTACGCTGTTTTCGATCGCCGCGATCAGCCCCACGGCGCAAAGCAGCTTGAGCAGGGCAAAAAACAGGGCCACCAACAGCGCAGGCAGGGTCAATGAAGCCGCTTGGCCCCAGGGCAGAAACACGCCAAGGAACAATTGCAGCACCACCAGTTGCTTCAAACTAAGTCCCCATTTCAGAATGCCGAGTGCGGCACCGGAATATTCAGTCAGCGGGCCTTCTTGCAGCTCTTGCTCCGCTTCGGCCATGTCGAACGGCAGTTTGCCCATCTCGATAAAGGTGGCGAAAGCACAGGCCAGCCCGGCCAGCAGCAGCGGCAACCCGGCGGTATGGGGCAGTTCGAGCACGCGCTGAACGATAGCGCTCAGTTGGGTAGAACCGGCAACCAGCGCCGCTACCCACAGGCCGAGCAGCAGGATTGGCTCAACCAGAATGCCGAGCACCGCTTCGCGGCTGGCACCGATGGCGGTAAAGGTGCTGCCGGTATCCAGCCCGGCAATGGCGAACAGAAAGCGCACCACGGCAAACAGGTAGATCAGCGTGATGACATCGCCGATAGCGGGCAATGGCGAGGCGGTACTCAGCATCGGCAAGGCGCAGGCGATCGCCAACAGCGTACCGGTGAGCAAATAGGGCATCGCGCGGAATACCAGGCCAGAAGCCGCCGGGGCTAGGCTCTGGCGCTTCAGCAGCTTGGCGATATCGCGGTATTCCTGTAACACGCCGGGGCCACGGCGGCTGTGAATACGGGCGCGCAACATCCGGCTGACCCCGGCAAACAGCGGGGCCACGGCCAGCAAGATCGCCGCCTGCAACAGGCCCAGTAATAGCGTGGAATAAGTCATTTACATCTCCTCAGGCAAAAACCACCACCAACAGCACCGCCAACTCAGCGGCGGCCAAGCCACGGCAGAAAGTGGCAAATCCGTTACGGTGTAACTGTTCACTTAAACGAACGGGCAGCAGCCAGCGCCGCAGCCGATACATTGGGGCGAACATCACCCGCAACGGCTGGGCAAAGCCGGTAGCTGTGATCACCATCTCTGCTTCATGCCCATAGCCACAGGCCCAGGCGCTGCCCTGTTGCCGGTTTGGCGGGCGGTGGGCCTGGTAACGGGCGGCGATCAGCAACGGCAGCAGCGGCATAGCCAGCAGCAGAATGGCGATCAGCGGTGGGGAAACCATTGTGGTGGTAGCGAGCGGTGGCTGATGCAGCCAGCCAGAAGCCAACTGGGCAAACAGCGGGATCAGCCAAGGCGCGCCGATACCGCACAGCAGGCACAGTAACGCAGGCAGCAGATGGCTACAGGTCAACCAACCGTTAGCCGGGCGTGCATTGGCCGCAGCCTCACAGCGTGGTGCGCCTAGGCAGGCGACGCCAAACACTTTACTGACGCACATCACCGCCAGCGCGCCGGTAATGGCTAACGCCACCGCCAGCAGCGGGCCGAACAACCGGCCAATAAAGGCTGGGCCAGCGCTGAACTGGAACAGGCCCTGATAGATCAGCCATTCGCTGGCAAAGCCGTTCAGCGGCGGCAGTGCCGCCATGGAAACCAGGCCAATCAGCATGGCGATGGCGGTCCAGGGCATCAGGCGCGCCAGTCCGCCCATTTTTTCCATGTCTTTCAGGCCGGTTTGCTGTTCGATGGTGCCTGCCGCCAAAAATAGCGCGCTCTTGAACAGGCTGTGATTGAGCAGGTGAAACAGCCCGCCCACTAAAGAGAATGCCGTCAGCAACGGCAGTTGCAGCGCCATACCGACCATCGCGCCACCAATGCCCAGCAGGATGATGCCGATATTTTCCAGCGTGTGATAAGCCAGCAGGCGGCGCAGATCGTGCTCCATCAGCGCGTACAGCCCACCGAAGAATGCGGTACCGGCCGCCAGCAGCAATACCAGCAGGCCCCACCACAGCGGCGGCGTGCCCAGTAGATCCAGGCCGATTTTCAGCACGCCAAGCAGGCCAACTTTCATCAGTGCCGCAGAGAACAGCATCGCCGCCGAGGCGGGTGCGCTGCTGTGAGATTGCGGCACCCAGGCATGCAGCGGCATCACCCCGGCAAAAATGCCGAAGCCCGCCAGCGCCAGCAGAAACACGCCGCTGCGTAACGTATCGGGCAACGGCGTGGCGCGGATCGCGCTAAATTGCAGGCTGTGGCTGTGGGTAGCAACCAGCGCAAAAGCCACGATCAGCAGCAGCGTACCAAGGCGCGCCAGCAGGAACTGGTTATGCCCGGCACGCAGGCTTTTACCATCCTGCGGCTTGCCGATCAGGAAGTAACCGCACAGCGCCGCCAACTCCAGCAGCAACACTAGCGCGATGGCGTTATCGGCCATCACCGCCGCACTGAGGGCCGCCAGCAGCAGATGGGTTAACCCGCCGATGCGGCCGCGTTGCTGGGCGCTAAGAGTGTGCAACCAACCGGCGTGATACAGCCCAGCGCACAAAGCGCTCAGGGCAATCACCAACAGCAGCAGGGCATTCAGGCCACTGACCTCAACGGCATAGTGCAGCCAGGGTAAAACGGCGCTGTGCAGCGGGCTGAACAGCATTTTCCCCGCGGCCAGCAAGGCGGTGAGCGCACAGAGAATAAGGCCGCCGCCGCTGAACAGAGCTCCCAGGCGCGGCCAGGATGCCAGCAGCCAACTCAGCAGGGCGAACAGCAGATGCCCCGCCAGTGCCAGCGCAAGTAGCAACAGCGGATCGGGTAGTGTGGCATTCATCATGAGTGTGGCTCCTTGCGGGTGACGAACGGCAGATCGGCGCAGAGCGCCTGCATGGCGTTGCGCCGCTTCTGTTTGCTGGCGTGGCGCACGTCGCTATCGGTCACTAGCCGGATGGCTTGGGTAGGACAGGTGCGGATACAGGCCGGGCCTGCGGGGCTGAAGGCACACAGATCGCACTTCACCGCCACCGCGCGCACGCCCGGCAGGCAATCGAGAAAGGCACTGATTGGGCGCGGTGCGCGTTCGGCAGGCAGCGCCAATGGGGTATTACAATCGGCTGGGATAGCCAGCGGCCTGCTGCCAGCGAAACCGATGGCACCGAACGGGCAGGCAATGCCGCACAGCTTGCAACTGACGCACAGGCTTTCGTTCAGCACGATGGCGCTATCCTGATGCCGAATGGCATTCACCGGGCACACCTGCGCGCAGGGCGCGTCTTCGCATTGGTGGCACATCACCGGTGCCGAGTCGTAAGCGCTGCGTTTAACCTGTAACCGAGGCAGTGCCTGCAACCCCTGTAGCCGGTGTTCCTCAGAACAACTCGCCATGCAGGTGTTGCAGCCAATACAGAGTTTGGGGTCCGCAATGATAAAGCGGTTCATGCACGCTCCTTGTTTCGTCATTTTTGACGAAATCGACAGTAAAAAATGACGTTTCGACAGTTATGCAGGCTGGGTAATTTTTATCAGCGCGTCATGAATGGCATGGCCGTCATGCAATGAATCAAACAGGCATTGATAGATGACGGCGATCTTATTCAGGTAGTGATCGAAGACCGCTGGCATATCGCGGTTATTCACCACGCCGTCGATATTGCCGTCTTCACCCAGCGTGGCGTGGGCGAAGGGCGCAAAGTGCTCTGCTTCCTGGGGGCTGGCCAGATTAATGCTGTAGCAAATATCGCGGCTGTAAAAACCATCGGTTAACTGAACGCGGACAAGAAAGTGATTGAATAAAATAAAGCGCAGGTCATTTTCCTGGCTGTAGGTAAATTCATGATTAATCTTCTTTTTCGTGGTAGTCACCGCCTTGATCAGCGTGCTGTGATAGGTTTGCCACTGCGCCATCAAGCGGTTGTTTTTACTGGCGATATAGTCAGCCTGGCTGGTTACTTCACTGATTGTGCTCATGCTCGTCACCCAATATTGAAATCACGACTGTCGAAATAGTTGTTGGTCAGCTTGCTATGGCATAAAGCGTGCCAAAACCGCTATTCGCTCACTATTCCCTTTAGATTCAATCGGTAATCATTCACTACCGGGTAAACGTTCAACTTCATTAGGGTGTCGATGACATGTCGTTCGACAAATATGTCACTCGCGATTTGGCACCGTATTTGCAAAGAGAGATCCATGACTCGGTGTACGGAGGTTCAATGCACGAAATAACCTTGTGCCAGCACGCGGTGGAGATCATGCAGCAGCATGCCCGGCAACATCAGGCGCGGCGCATTACTGCGGTGTGGTTTGAAGTGGGGGCATTTTCCTGTGTAGAGGCGGAATCGCTGAGGTTCTGTTTCGACATGGTGTGCCGCGGCACGCTGGCAGAAGGGTGCGAACTGCATGTGATCGAGCAGCAGGCGCAGTGCTGGTGCCATGACTGCCAAGCGGATGTTCGGCTGCTCATGCCGCAGGTGTTGCTCTGCCCGCAGTGTGCCGGGCGCAATCTGCGGGTGCAGGCGGACGATGGCCTGCAAATCAAGCGCCTGGAAATTGAATAACGCAAAGGGGAATGAATATGTGCAGTACCTGCGGTTGTGCCCAAGGTGAAGTAACGATTGAAGGCGAAGTAAAAGTGCCATTCCGCCCGCAACGGAGCCTGCAGGGCGATCTGCATTACGGCTTTGGCGTGGCAGGCACCCATGCGCCGGGCATCAGCCAGCGCCGGATGCTGGAGATTGAAACCCGCGTGCTGGATAAAAACGATCGGCTGGCGGAACACAACCGGCAGTATTTCGCCGCGCAGCATATTCTGGCGCTGAATCTGGTTTCCAGCCCCGGTTCGGGTAAAACCACGCTGCTGACCAACACCCTGTTGCGGCTGCGCGGCAAGCAGGAGTGCGCGGTGGTCGAAGGCGATCAGCAAACCACCAACGATGCCGAACGCATTCGCGCTACCGGGGTGGCGGCGATCCAGGTTAATACCGGCAAAGGCTGCCATCTGGATGCTCAGATGGTGCAGGATGCCGCTCAGCGGCTGGCGCTGAAGCCGCACAGCCTGCTGTTTATCGAGAACGTGGGCAATCTGGTGTGCCCGGCCAGTTTCGATCTCGGCGAGCGGCACAAGGTGGCGGTGCTGTCGGTAACCGAAGGGGAAGACAAACCGCTGAAATATCCACATATGTTTGCCGCCGCCAGCCTGATGCTGCTGAACAAGATCGATCTGCTGCCCTATCTGGACTTTGATCTGGCGGCCTGCATTGCCAATGCCCGCTTGGTTAACCCAGCGATCGAGGTGATCGCTCTGTCTGCCAGCAGCGGTGAGGGCATGGATCAGTGGCTGGCCTGGCTGGAGGCGCAGCTATGTGCATAGGCATTCCCGGCCAGATCGTAGCATTGGATAAGATCCAGCCGCAGCACGCCTGGGCTGATGTATGCGGAGTACAGCGCGAGGTCAATATTGCCCTGGTGTGCCAGGCCGATGAACCCCGCGAAGCGCTGATCGGCTGCTGGGTGTTGATCCACGTAGGCTTTGCCATGAGCCGCCTTGACCAGCAAGAAGCTCAGGAGATGCTGGCGGCCTTGCAGGCGATGGGGGAAGTGGAACAGGACGTGGCGCTGTTTCTGGCCGGGGAAGGTAACCATGGATTACGTTGATGAATTCCGCGATCCGCGCCTGGTAAAACTGCTGTTGCAGCGTATTTTCCGCCGCGCGGAGCAGCTACCGGCGACCGCCGAGCGGCCATTGCAGATCATGGAAGTCTGTGGTGGGCATACCCATGCCATTTTCCGCTTTGGGCTGGATAAGCTGTTGCCGCCGCAGATTGAATTTATCCATGGCCCTGGCTGCCCGGTGTGCGTGTTGCCGATGGGGCGCATTGATGCCTGCTGCGAGATTGCCGCGCATCCTGAGGTGATTTTCTGCACCTTTGGTGACGCGCTGCGCGTGCCGGGCAGGCAGGGTTCGCTGTTGCAGGCCAGAGAGCGCGGGGCCGATGTGCGGGTGGTGTACTCACCGCTGGACGCCTTGCAACTGGCGCGGCAAAACCCGCAGCGGCAGGTGGTGTTTTTCGCTCTGGGTTTTGAGACCACCACGCCGGTCACGGCGGTGACGCTACAGCAGGCGAAGCTGGAAGGTACGGCAAACTTCAGCGTATTTTGCCAGCATATCAGCCTGATCCCCACCTTGCGCAGCCTGTTGCAGCAGCCGGATGTGCGCATCGACGGCTTTCTGGCCCCCGGCCATGTCAGCATGGTGATCGGCACCACGCCGTATCACTTTATCAGCCAGCAATATCACAAACCTCTGGTGGTGACCGGTTTTGAACCGCTGGATATTTTGCAGGGTGTGATGATGCTGGTTGAACAGTTTTGCCAGCAGCAAAGCCAGACACAGAACCAGTATCGGCGGGTAGTGCCGGAAGCGGGTAACCCACTGGCGCAGCAGGCGATACGCGAGGTGTTTACCCTCGGCGGCGGCAGCGAATGGCGCGGGTTGGGCACCATTGCCGATTCGGCGATTACTTTAACCAAAGCCTATGCCGCATTTGATGCGGAACGGATTTTCTGCCCGCAGCGGCAACGGATGGCGGACGATCCACAGGCGTGCTGTGGTGCGGTGCTGACCGGGCGCTGCAAACCGCGCGACTGCCCGCTGTTTGGCCGGGGCTGTACGCCGCAAAACGCATTTGGGGCGCTGATGGTGTCCTCAGAAGGGGCCTGCGCCGCCTGGTATCAGTACCGGCGCGAAACGGAGGAAAGCCTGATATGAACAGCGTGATTACCATGGCACACGGCAGCGGTGGCGTTGCGATGCAGCAATTATTAGACGAGCTGTTCTTACCGGCATTCGCCAACCCGCAGTTGGATCAGCGGGAGGATCAGGCGCGGCTGAGCCTACAGGAGCTGGCGCAGCAGGGCGATCGGCTGGCCTTTACTACCGACAGCTATGTGATTGACCCAATCTTCTTCCCCGGTGGCGATATTGGCAAACTGGCGGTGTGCGGCACCGCTAACGATCTGGCGGTGAGCGGTGCGCTACCGCGCTATCTTTCCTGCGGTTTTATCCTTGAAGAAGGGTTACCGCTGGCGGATTTGCAGCGGGTGGTTGCCTCAATGGCGGCCACGGCGCAGCAGGCCGGGATCCGCATCGTCACTGGGGATACCAAGGTGGTGCAGCGCGGGGCGGCCGATAAGCTGTTTATCAATACCGCCGGGATCGGCGCGATCCCAACGCGGCTAAACTGGGCGGCGCAGAATATTCAGGCCGGGGACGTGGTGATCGTCAGCGGTACGCTGGGCGATCATGGCGCAACCATCCTCAACCTGCGGGAAAATCTGGGCATGGCAATGGACGTGATCAGCGATTGTGCGGTGCTCGCGCCGCTGATCGCTCCATTACGTTCGATTACTGGCGTACGGGCGCTGCGCGATGCCACGCGCGGCGGGGTGAACGCCATTCTGCATGAGTTTGCCCGTGCGGCTAAGGTAGGTATTGAGGTCGAAGAGAACTGTTTGCCGGTAAAACCGGCGGTGCGCGGCATTTGCGAACTGCTGGGGCTGGATGCCATTAATTTTGCTAATGAAGGCAAGCTGGTGATCGTGGTTACGCCACAGGCTGAAGCGGCGGTGCTGGCGGCCTTGCGTGCCCATCCGCTGGGCCGTGACGCCGCAGTGATTGGCCACGTTAACGGTGGCAAGCAGGTGCGTTTGCAGGGGGCTTACGGCATCAGCCGGTTGCTGGATTTGCCCCATGCTGAACCTTTGCCACGCATTTGTTGATCCGGTCGGGGTAGGCTGGCAGCGCACGGCGTTACACTTTAGCGATATTGCTCAATCAGGCAAGTGATTAACCATGTCGAAATTAGAAAAGCAGGAACTGCTCGAAATCACCCGCATGCTGCTCAGCCAGCACAGTTTTAACGGTTTGTTGCTGCAACTGCGCCAGGTGCTACAGCGCTGGCAACTGGCGGACAATGCCGCACTGGTGCTGTTTGATCCGCTCGGTGAGCGGGTAAGCTTCCACGGGCTGGATCCGCAGCAGCAACCGGTGAACTATCAGGATGAAACGCTGTTGGCCAATGGGCCAGTACGCGGGCTGCGGCACAGCCCGTTGCCCCAGCGCTGGCAGGCCAACGAACTGCACGAACGTTACCCGCAAATCAGCGCGCTGGCGCTGTATCCGCCGTTTAACCACTATTGCCTGATGCCGCTGCATGCGGGCGGGCGCCTGCTGGGCGGCTGTGAACTGTTACGCAGCCGCCAGCAGCCGTTCAGCGATGCCAGCCTGGTGCAGTTACAAACGCTGATGGAACTGGTGGCGCTGGCCGCCGAGCAGATCGCACTGCGGGAAGAGGCAGAAAAGCAACAGCGCCGGTTGCGCCACGAGCGGGATGATTATCGCGTTCTGGTGGATGTGACCAATGCGGTGCTGTCGAAGCTCGATCTGGATGATTTGATAGGGGAAATCTCTACCGAGATCCACCGTTTTTTCAAGATCGACGCGATCAGCATCGTGCTGTGCGGCAACCGTGAGGATCAGGTCACCATTTATTCCACCCATTATCTGCAAGGCAACGCTGCGGAGCGCCAGCAATACAGCGTCGCACTGGCGGGTACCCTGTCTGAAAAGGTGATGCAAAGCGGCGAAATGCTGCTGTTGAACCTGAAACACTCCGATCAACTGGCGGCCTATGAACGCCAACTGTTCGATCTTTGGCACGATCAGATCCAAACGCTGTGCGTGCTACCGCTGATTTTCGGCAAGAAAACCCTCGGCGTGCTGAAGTTGGCACAGTGCCAGCCGGACAACTTCAATGCCGCCAATCTGCGGGTGTTGCAGCAGATCGCCGAGCGCATCGCCATTGCGGTGGACAACGCGTTGGCCTATCAGGAAATTAACCGGCTGAAAGAGAGCCTGGTGCATGAAAACCTGTATCTGACCGAGCAGATCAACGGCAACAACCCGGATTTCAGTGAGATTGTCGGGCGCAGCGTGGTGATGTCTGCGGTGTTGAAACAGGTCGAGATGGTAGCAAAAAGTGACTGCTCGGTGCTGATCCTCGGCGAGACTGGCACCGGCAAAGAGCTGATTGCCAGGGCGATCCACAACCTGAGCGAACGGCGCGATCAGCGCATGGTGAAGATGAACTGCGCGGTGATGCCCGCCGGTTTGCTGGAAAGCGATCTGTTCGGCCACGAAAAAGGCTCCTTCACCGGCGCCACGGCGCAGCGGATGGGGCGTTTTGAACTGGCAGACAAAGGCTCGCTGTTCCTTGACGAAGTGGGTGAAATCCCCGTCGAGTTGCAGCCCAAACTGCTGCGGGTGTTGCAGGAGCGCGAGTTTGAGCGGGTGGGGGGCAATAAGCTGATTTCGGTCGATGTGCGGCTAATTGCCGCCACCAACCGAGACTTGCAGCAAATGGTGGCCGATCGCGAATTCCGTAGCGATCTGTTTTACCGCTTGAACGTGTTCCCGATCGTCATTCCGCCGCTGCGCGAACGGCCGGAAGATATCCCGCAACTGGTGAAGTTCCTCACCTACAAGATTGCCCGCCGCATGAAACGCACGATCGATAGCATTCCGGCAGAAACCTTGCGCTTGCTGAGCCAGATGCCCTGGCCGGGCAACGTGCGCGAACTGGAGAATGTGATTGAGCGGGCGGTGTTGCTGACGCGCGGTACGGTGCTCAACCTGCAATTGCCCGAGTTGCAGTATCCGCTGCCATCAATGGCGCTGCCGATCCCAGCGCCCATAACTGAACCCGCTCAACTGGGTGAGGATGAATACCAGCGCATTACCCGCGTGCTGAAAGAGACCAACGGCGTAGTGGCGGGCCCGCGCGGAGCCGCGCAGCGTTTGGGGCTAAAACGTACCACGCTACTTTCGCGGATGAAAAAGTGGGGCATTTCGGTGTAATGCTTGTCAGTTAAGGCTCACCAGTTCCCTTGGGGAGAGGGAACTGGTGAGGGGACGAACACCGCACTACAAGCCCCTCACCCCGGCCCTCTCCCACAGGGAAAGGGGGCGCTCCTTTAGCCATTGCGCATGATTATGCAGTTTTGCGCTTAACTGACCGGCATTAGGCATTTCGGTGAGGTGATCAAGGTTGGCCCTGGAGCACTAAGACAATCTGCTCCAGGGGAGTCAGTTCGCTTCAGTTGAGGGATCAGCCAGGATCCCCGCCCGCCACCGGCAGGACGGTGCCGTTGATGTAACTGGCTTCATCGCTGGCGAGGAATAAAATCGCATTGGCTTGCTCGTTTACGGTGCCATAACGGTGCATCAAGCTGGTATTGAGGGTTTGATCGACCACTTGCTGGTACCAGCTTTTTTCCTGCGCCGTGGGTATTTCCTGATTGCGTGGCGTCAGGCGCGGCGGGGCTTCTGTGCCCCCCGGTGCGGTGGCGTTGATGCGAATACCGGCTTGGGCATATTCAAAAGCCAGTGATTGGGTGAGGGCGTTGACACCGCCTTTGGCCGCAGAATAGGGCACGCGGTTTATCCCGCGCGTGGCCACGGACGAAACGTTGACAATCACCCCAGCCCCTTGTTGCAGCATATATGGCAACACGGCACGACAGCCCCAGAGCGTGGGGAACAGCGAACGTTGGATCTCGGCGGAAATCTGTTCCGGGGAATAATCGGCGAAGGGGCGCGCCCAGATAGTCCCCCCGACGTTATTGACCAGAATATCCAACCGGCCAAAATACCCCTGAGCCTGAAGCATGGCGCTCTCGGTCTCTTCCCAGCGTTCCAGATCGGCACTGATGGCCAACACATCGCTCCCCCGTTCGCTCAACGTGGCGGCCAGCTCTTTCAGGTAAGGCGCTCGGTCGATCAGCGCCAGTCTTGCACCTTCGCGAGCGGCTTGTTCAGCAACCGCTTTACCGATGCCCTGTGCGGCCCCGGTGATCACCATCACCTTGTTTTCAAATCGCATTCTCTGCATGGTCATTCCTTAGGCCGGTTGACTGGCGGCGAATTTTTCATAATGGAAGCTGGCCGGGGTAAAGGCGCGGCGCTGGAAATCGTTCAATACCGCTTCCACCATTGGCGGTGGGCCGCACAGGTACACGTCCAGATCGCCATCGTTCAATACGCTGGCATCAAGATGCTGCGTAACATAGCCTTTGCGCGGTGACTGTGAGGCTTCACTGGCCACGCAGGTGAGATAGCTGAAGTTGGGCAAGCGTGCGCGGTATTGTTCCAGCTGTTCCAGTTTCACCAGATCGTGGTCGTGGGTGACGCCATACACCAAATGCACCGGTTGTGAACTGCCGTTTTGCGCCAACTGCTCGAGCATGGAAAGGAACGGTGCCAGCCCGGTTCCCCCCGCCAGAAACAGCAGTGGGCGCGATACCGCACGCAGATAGAAACTGCCCTGTGGCCCACGCAGCCGTACTTGATCCCCTGGCTGCGCTTTGCCGGTCAGATAGCTGCTCATCAACCCGCCAGGGACATTACGCAGCAGGAACGAAACCTGTTGTTTACCAGGCAGAGAGCTGAACGAGTAAGCCCGGCTGGCATCGCTGCCGGGCACCTCGATGTTGACGTATTGACCGGGCAGGAAGGCAATGCCATCACGGCCTTCGAGTTGCAGGCTGAATTCGATGGCGCTGTCAGACAGCGGCGTTGCGGCCACCACGCTGGCGGAAAACTCTTCACAGCCGGTTTTACACAGGGTCGATGCCATCGGCACGTCGATCACACAGTCTGATTCCGGCACCATCTGGCAGGTGAGCACTAATCGCCGCTGCGCTTCCTGTTCGGACAGCGCTTCTGCCAGATAATCGTCACCCAGGCTGTACTCGCCCTGTTCGCAGTGGCATTTGCAGGTGCCGCAGACACCGTCGGAGCAGTCCATCGGTAGATTGATTTTTTGCCGGTAAGCGGCATCCAGCACTTTCTCGTTGGGATTGCATTGAATAAAGCGGCTGACGCCATCTTCAAAATTAAGCGCAATGGTAAAGGCCATAATCACCTCGCATTAAATATGATAAATATCTATGACCTGACTGATGTAGTCGTTGTTGAGCTGAACCGTTTTGCGCTCGATCAGCGGCTGCCCGCCGTTGAGGGCAATACGGCAACGGGTGTTGCCGAAAAACAGGTCGGTCTTTTGATAGCGATGGCTGAACGTCACCCAGTTGTAACGCACCTCAACGTACAGGTCGGTGGCTTCCAACAGCTCAACGTTGCTGATCTGATGGCTGGTGCGCGGCTCTGGCGTGCTGGCCGCAGAGCGTTCGGTTTTGATGCGATAGATGCGATCTTCCAGCCCTTCACGGTTTGGATAGTAGATCAGCGAAATCTCTTGCTGGGGATCGCGGGTTAAGCGATCGTCATCCCCCCAGGCGGGCATCCAGTACTCCACCGCCGGGCTGTAGCAAGCCAACCACTCATCCCAGTTGCGTTCATCCAGCAGGCGGGCTTCGCGATACAGGAATTGTTCGATCTCATGCTGTAAGTTGCTCATAGCGTTATCTCGCGGTTATTCAGGCTGCGCAGCAGAGTCTGTTGCCAGTGGTGGTGGTGGCTGATATACAGCGCTTCATCTTCGGAACGCGGTGCACTCAACAGCGGGTTGATGCCCATTGCCTGTGCATTTTCATCGGCACCTTCCAGCCAGCGGGTCGCTCCCCGGCTCATATCGCTCCAGGGCAGGTTAGTGGCGTTATAGCCTTGCTGGCAGGCGCGGAACTCTTCCAGATCGTCCGGCGTCCCCATGCCGCTGACGTTGAAGAAATCCTCATATTGGCGAATACGTAGCGCACGATCCTCGGTGTTTTCCCCTTTGGGGGCGAAGCAGAAGATAGTGACTTCGGTTTTATCGACCGCCAGCGGCCGAACGACGCGGATCTGCGTCGAAAATTGATCCATCAGGTAGACGTTGGGATACAGGCACAGATTGCGCGTTTCGTTGACCATCAAACCAGCGCGCGTCGCGCCAAAGCGCTCACTGAGACGCTCAAAATGCTTGAACACCGGGCGAACTTCCGGGTTCAGCGCTCGGGTCCACAGCAGCATATGGCCATGTTTAAAGCCATAGACGCCGCCGGTGCTTTTTGACCAGCCATTGGCGTCCACGGTAGGAGTGCCGTTGGCCTCATAGTTGCGGCGTGACATGGTGGAGGCATAGTTCCAATGGACGACGCTGACGTGGTAGCCATCGGCACCGTTCTCCATTTGCATCTTCCAGTTGCCGTCATAGGTATACGTGGAGGCACCTTTCAGCACTTCCAGCCCGTCCGGAGCCTGATCGACGATCAGGTCTATCACCTGGCGGGTGTCGCCCAGGTACTCCTCCAGCGGCAGCACATCGGCATTCAGGCTGCCAAACAGGAAGCCGCGGTAAGAGGCAAAATGGGGCAAATGCTTGAGATCGTGTGAACCTGCCTGTTTAAAACAAGCGGGGTAAGCACCGCTCTTTTCGTCTTTGGCTTTCAGCAAATTGCCGGTGTTGTTGAAGGTCCAACCATGGAAGGGGCAGGTGAACGAGGTTTTGTTACCGGACTTGCGGCTGGCCAGCATGGCGCCACGATGTGAACAGCTATTGATCATCCCATGTAATTGCATTTTTTGGTCACGGGTGATGATGATGGGCTGGCGGCCCATGGTTAGCGTGTAATAATCGCCCGGCTCGGCAATTTGGCTTTCATGGGCCAAATAAATCCAATTACCTTCAAAGATGGCTTTCATTTCCAGTTCAAATAAAGATTCATCGGTAAATATGGCGCGATTGCATCGATAGATGCCTTTTTCTTTATCTATTACTAAGGCGTTATTTATTTTTTCTTCCAGTGTGGAAAATAGCGTAGTGGAGGATGAGTTCATCATGAAACCTCGTTTTAAATAGGTCCGTTAAAAGGCTGCGGTAATAGCAAGCCATTGCCCGCAGTAGGCAATATCACTCCAATTGTCACCGTATTAATTAATGCTGTTACGGACGGACAGGCTTAAGGCCGCTGGCCGTGGCGTTATACCCGTCACACTGTGTTGGCAGGTTAGCTGTTTTTATCGATCATTTCTTCTCCTGAGTATGTGGATGATTTCGGCATTAAGCTGGTTGGCCTGTTGTTTAACTTAGGGGATGTAAATTTCACCGACAAGGGCGAATATAGGATGTTTGTGCGATTATCAGTTCATTTGTTATTTTTGTGTTAATTATGTGATGCAGGTAGCTAATTGGTTATTTAGCACGAGTTGGGGATTATTCTTGTTTAGCTGTGAGAAGGGCAAAAGCATGGAGATAAAATAGCGAACGAGTAATTTAAAATAAGCGTGGCGGTGTCTTGTAGTACCCAGCACTGCATCATGGTGAACGGATAACTGCCCCATGATGCAGTGTTTGCGTTTATACCGTGCGGCGCCAGCGCGGGGTGAACATGCCCGGTTTAGAGAACATCACCAGATTACCCAGCAGGATCAGGCACAGGCCGATTACCGCATTCAGATGCCACTGGTAACCTTCGTAAAGGGTCGAAATAGTCAGCGCGACCAGCGGGAACAACAGGGTGCTGTAGGCAGCGGCGCCAGCACCGATGCGCCCGAGCAGGCTGAAATAGGCCGCGAAGGCGATCACTGAGCCAAAGATGGCCAGATAGAACAGCGAACCCAGGTAGCGGGCGGTGAATTCGATGTGGAACGAAGCCCCTTGTGCCAGCGCAATCCCCATCATCAACAGCGCGCCATAACTCATGGCGTAGGTATTGGTGGAGAGGATATCTAACCCACGGCGCTGATGCCGTGCGCTGAGCATGTTGCCCAGCGAAAAACCGTAGGTGCCCAACGCGCTCAGGCCAATCCCTTTAAGCAACTCCGGTGCCATCTGCGTGGCCACCAGATCCTGCCAGAACAGCGCCACAATGCCGATCAAGCCTAACAGCGCCGCTGGCAGCAGGTTTGGGCTGGGGCGCTGGCGGAAAAAGATCATGCTGTTGACTGCGTTAAACAGCACGGCCATGGAGAAGATCACCGACTCCAGCCCGCTGCTGATATAGGCGGCCGCATGGTAGAAACAGTAGAAGTTGAAGCCAAACACGCAGCAGCCTTGCAGCAGGCAAAACAGGTGATCGCGTGGGCTGATAGCGCGCAGGCGGCGCAGCGCCAGCAAGATCAGGAACATGACAGCAGCGGAAAGCAGAAAGCGGTAAGCGATCGAGACCGGAATGGCGACCGATCCTTCCTGTTGCATCGTAATCGCAATCCAGGTGGTGCCCCAAATCAGTACCACAGCAAGATACAGCAGCGTATTCATTGTTAACTCCGGTTAATTATCCTGGGCCGGAGTATTCAGCGTTTAGAGTTTTGGTGCTTTCAGCGCTTTGCGCACAGTTGCATATTCTTGCGCTTTTTTTCGCAAAAGCATCGGCCGATGGTTGGCAGGAGGGGGCGTGACTCTTTACACTGAAACCGTTTTCTTATTAGAACGGAGCGATCATGGTTTATCAGGCATTTGAAACACTGCAACAGCACAAGGCACAGCTGCACAATAGCGTGCAATTGGGGTCTGGCGTGCAGTTGGCGGCCTGGTCCAACCGTAACGACCGTATTACGCAGGAAAGCGCCGATCACCATACTCTCAGCCTGTATGTGGCAGACGGTTACGAGTGCTACCAAAAAGTGCCGGGCGGCTGGCAGAACGGCGGCGGGCCCGATCGTTTCTGCATCATGCCGCGCCAGTATGAATCCACCTGGGATATCCGCAGCGATCTGTCTTTTGTGCATCTTTATTGTACCGACCAGCATTTGCGCCATCTGTTAGAGCAGACGTGGGATCGCAGCCCGGCGTCGATCAATATGGAACAGCGGGCGTTTGGGGAAGACGCACAAATTACGCTGCTTTATCGCCAATTTCTGCTGAATTGTGATTGGCAGGACAGTGCCAACCAACTGGCGCTGAGCAGCGTTTCCACCTTGCTGATGTCGCATCTGTTGCAGCATTACACCCAGTTGCAATGGCGTTTGCCTGCGGTGCGCGGTGGTTTGGCCCCAATGGTGCTGAGACGCGTGCGTGAATATGTGGAAAGCCATCTCGATCGGCCACTGCTGCTGGCAGACTTGGCCGCCCAGGCCGGGTTGAGCGAATTCCATTTTGCCCGCATGTTTAAGCACAGTACCGGCCAGGCACCGCATCAGTACGTGATGCGCATACGCTTGCAGCAGGCGGAGAAACTGCTGCGCCATACGTTGATTCCATTGACGCAAATCGCGCTGGAGTGCGGCTTCAGTTCATCCAGCCATTTCAGCAACCGATTCAAAGCGGCCTATGGCTGCGCCCCTCTGCAACTGCGGCAGCAGGCACGTTGAATTTCTTATTGAGAAAATCTTTCTGCAATATAGCGGTTCTCTTGCTGGCCGGTTTGGCCCCATCACACAGAGCACTGGCGCAAGCTAGTCCAGTATTTTAATTTCCGCCTGTGGAAATATTAGGGTGACATATAGATCCATCCGGCTTACTGCAATCGTCAGAAGCTTTTTTATATTATCACATGAGAATGCTCTTAATTAATTATATCAATAAAGAAGCCAGATCATCTTTGTCACTTGATTATTTCACCTTAAAATTAAATTTAGCATAAAAAATGAAAATAAAACCCACTCCGTGAAAACAATCATAGAAATATATTTGGCATAAAAAACAGGTGGTTGATGGATTTATTTTAACAAAATAAGCGGGCTATTAATATCCAATCACATCTATTCGGTTACACTCACTATAAAAGCCTGCTATTAATAACGCTAACTTCTTATTAACCCGATAGCAGTTATATATTTCAGCAAGGGTTAGCCTATACCTTAAGTCCTTAATATCGAGAGGGGATGGCAATCAAACGTCGCCAACACTCCTGCAAATGAATTCTATGAACATACCAAAAGAAGGGAATATGATGATTTACAATAAATTAGCCGAAGAAAAGTTAGACACGTTGAAAAAAAATGGTCAATACAGAACATTTCAGACAATTAATAGGATAAAAGGGGCATATCCTGAGGCTTACACCGATGAGAAGAAAGAAAAGAAGGTGGTAGTCTGGTGCAGCAATGATTACCTTAACATGTCTCAGCACCCTTGCGTAATTTCTGCCATGCACCAAGCGATCGATGATTATGGTGCGGGTTCTGGTGGTTCACGGAATATTGGCGGCAGTCACTCTTTTTTCAAGAAGCTAGAAGACAGCATTGCTGATTGGCATGGGAAAGAGGCTGCGCTTGTATTCCCTACGGGGTATAGTTCAAATGACGCTACTCTTCAGTGTTTACTGCGTCTGTTTGATAATTGCATCGTTTTTTCTGATGAAAAAAATCATGCATCCATCATTAACGGTGTCCGCAGTACAAAAATAGAGTGTAAAGTATTTAAGCATAATAACGTCAATGATCTTGAAAGACTGTTAGCAGAACAGCCGCTGGATCGCCCTAAGGTTATTGTGTTTGAATCTATTTACTCAATGGATGGCGATGTTGCTCCCATTGAGAATATCGTTAAAGTGGCAAAAAGATACAATGCGTTAACTTTTATCGATGAAGTTCATGCTATTGGCATGTATGGGCCACGTGGGGCAGGGCTCGCTGCTGGTCTCGGTATCGCCGATCAGATCGATATCATTCAAGGCACGATGGCAAAAGCAATTGGGGTGATCGGTGGATATATTACCGCCAGCACCATTCTCATTGATGCCATACGCTCCTTTTCTTCAGGATTTATTTTCACAACCTCACTTCCTCCGGCTATTGCGGCGGCTTGCCATGCCAGTATTGAACACCTTAAAAGCTCCGAAGTAGAGCGGGAGAAACTACAAGCCAAAACGGCCTTATTACGTAAGTTACTTGAGCAAAAAAAAATCCCGGTCATGTCAGCCAGCACGACGCATGTCTTGCCCGTATTCATTGGCAACGCAGTAAAAACTCAAAAGGCAGCAGCGTATCTTTTGGAGCATCATGGAATTTACTTACAGCCCATTAACTCGCCAAGCGTACCTATTGGCACTGAGCGTTTTCGTGTCAATGTTACACCAGGGCATACCGATCAACAGATTGCCGCATTAGCCGATGGACTTTTGGATACGTTCAATAAGTTTGAGATAAATATGCTATCGTCGGCTGAGCATTAATTATGATTGATACTCCGTTAAATATTAGCTGTACGCCAGCAATCCTTGAAGATATTGAAGGGCTTGTGGCATTGAGAAAGATATTGCTCAGCAACGGCAGCGCTCACTATGCGGCATCCTCTTTAACGGAGGATTTAGCCTGGCAGGAGAGTTACCGAGAATGGCTGAACCAGTGTATTTCTGCTCGTTCAAAAAATATTAGGCTCGCGGTCATACGCGATACTGAAAAATGCCTAATCGGGTGCGCCATCGGTATTGTTGACCAACGAGCTCCGATGGTGGATGCGCTTAATGGGCTGAGTGGCTGGATCCAATCAGTCGTGGTTGCTCCACAGCACTGTGGCAAAGGCTTTGCAACATTACTGACGCAACATCTTTTTCATTGGTTTGGTTCGCTAAACGTGAAAACCATCTCTCTTCAAACCACACCAGTAGCACAGTCGATTTACAAGCGTCTTGGCTTTGAATCTACTGGCGAAGAGTCCCTTATAAAGCACTTGGACAATTAGTCGTGTCCCGCCATTGTACGTATTGCCCGCGCACAATGGCGAAACACGGCCAGGATGGCTCAATGAATATACTTATTATCGGGTTAGGTTATGCGGGTCATCGCTTCTTGAACTCATTTCGCAGCCTTGAAAACCGGTCAAATCTTCAATTTGCCTATGTTAATCGGCGCCAGAAAACAGACAATATTGCCTACTATAGCGATGTAAAAACAGCGTTAGACTCATTCAAACCTAAAATTGTTGTAGTTTCAGTCTCGGATGGGGAACATGCCAATATTCTTGAGCAACTGGTTGGGTATGACGGATTTGTGATCTGTGAAAAACCACTCGTTAATGCTGCTGATGACCTTTATTTAATGTCCCAGGCATTGGGTAACATCTCTGGATTTTGCATGGACATGGTTGAAAGATATTCGGCGGCTACGGATTACCTCAAAAATTATGTCGCTGAGCATCAATTACGTCTGATTCGGGCTCATTTTATTTGGGGAAAAAACCGCTTAAAAGACCACCGGACAACCTGTGGAGCCGTTAGTGAAATTATTCACGCACTGGATTTAATTGAATGGGTAGCTAATGAGTCACTGCATTTGAATCTTCATTCGGCAATCGGAAGCGTTTCTGATTTTTCTATCTCGGGCGATAAGGTTTTGGATAGCGTTGCGATCGCCGCAACGCTAGGTACTTCAGTTGTCACGGGGTATAGCAGTTTTGTCAATATTGTACGTCAGAGAACGGTAGATTTTACCTTTGCCTCACCTGACAATAAGTTGATATATGCGCAGATCACCTTCGACACCCCAAATTGGGATATCGACCATCTTAAGTTATGGGAACAAAATCGCGCTGGTGAGCACATTATTAAACAATTCACTACAATATTTCCCCGAAACTCCCCTGAGTTGGCAACCATACAGAAACTCAGAAGGTTAGTGAGCGAAGTCCTGTGTTTTGTTGAAAATAATATAGAACCGGAACATCCGTTTGCTGATTTGGCGACATCGATAAGGCTTCAACATCTACTTAATGATATTGAATTAAAAGTGCAATGCGTTGGCCCGGCCAAATATGAACTTAGTGATGAAAGGGAGTTTTTTACAGAAGATGGCAATCTGGAAAAACTAGGCTGAAAATTATTTAATAAGGTTAACCCATGCAAAGAATATTTTTCTTAGCGATCGGGATGTTCGCTTTAGGATTGGACGCGTACGTTATCGCGGGAATTCTACCCGAAATCGGTAAAAGCTTTGGGACCAGTGATGCAATAAATGCACAAACCGTCACTGTTTTCACCTTGTGTTATGCCATTGCGGCTCCGGTTTTCGCCACGTTATTGGTAAAAAAACCGGTCAAAAAAGTGCTTATCGTCGCGCTTTTGGTGTTCTCCCTGGCCAATATCGCAAGCGCCCTGAGCCCTAGCCTTAATATATTGTTAATCAGCCGCGCATTTGCGGGTATCGGAGCTGGCCTCTTTTCACCGATTGCTGCGGCAGCGGCAGTCGCTCTCGTTGCTCCTGAGCGCAAAGGACGTGCGTTAAGCCTTATCCTTGGCGGTATGAGCACAGGGACCGTTATTGGCGTTCCCCTTGGCTTATTACTCGCCAACCACTTCGGCTGGCAGAGTACCCTCTGGCTGGTAACCATCATAGGCCTGGTTGGATTGGCCGGTATACTTGCAGGTTTCCCTGATATTGCAGTATCAACACCGCCTTCTCTAAAAGCCCGCCTGTCTGTAATGACCAATAAACGCGTAGCGGCAACCGTGGGGATAACCTTTTTAACGGCTTTGGCAAGCTTGGGGCTGTACACCTTTATAGCGCCCATGCTCGCAAAAATGGCTGCTGTAACCGACGTGGTGCCCTATCTTTGGGCTTGGGGGATTGGCGGTATGATCGGGAGTTTTGCGATTGGTCATTTAATTGACTGGACGCAGCGTCCTGGTTGGCTGCTGATAGCCATACTCTTTATCATGTCCATAGCGTTGTTTAGCATTCCTGCGGCCGTTGCTTCTGGCGCATTGCTGGCCTTTATCCCGTTTTTAATTTGGGGTGCAACCGGTTGGTCATCACTCGCCCCACAGCAACACACTTTACTGGAGTTGCAGCCTCAGCATGGTGCCGCCGTCGTCGCGCTGAATAGTTCGAGTAATTATATGGGTGGGGCGGTTGGCGTGATATTAGGTGGTTTACTGATCACTGTCGGGATAGAGCCTGACGCCCTGCCATATTATGCGGGGGTGATCGGTATCGTTGCATTGTTAGGGCAACTAGCTCTTGTTCTCACACGTCGTAAGAGGGTTATTGGCACGGAATAATCAATCGATAATAGGGCCCCCTTGCTTAGGGGGTATTCGCCCACCATTGAAACGCGTTTGTTTTTACTTTCTTACAAACTGCAATCTACTGGAAACCGATATCAGCAACGAGCGCTGGCAGAGCCTGGCCAACGTGCTGAAAATACCGCTCAGCGATATTCAGCACCTGATCCAGGCCGCATTTTGTCTATCTGGCGCGCAAAGTCGAAGACGACAACGCCAATTATATCAACAAACTGCACCTCACCGGCGTCAGCACCGAGCAGGATTTCAGCCGCTTTTATCCGATGGGTCAGGATGCGGCCGGGTTGATCGGTATTGTCGGGCAGGATAACCAGGGGTTAGAAGGCAGGTACTCGAACATATGAATATTCTGCCGGATGCTCAACCATTGAAGGTGGTATCAACGGTGAAAAGCTAAAACGCAAACGCACGAATTAGTCTGGACAGTGGCGATGAGATCGTGACAATAGTCACGAAACATCATTACTTAACATAAGGATAGCCATGCATACTCTTGACGCCATTCAACAACGCCGTGCCACCAAACAGTTCGATACCCAGCATGTGATGACGCTGGAAGAGAAAAAAGCACTGCTCAATATTGCGCTGCAAAATGCGCCCAGCGCGTTTAACCTGCAACACTGGCGTCCGTTGCTGATTGAAGATCGTGCGCAGCGTGAAAAAATCCGTGAATCCGCCTGGGGTCAGGCACAGGTGACGGACGCTTCAATGCTGGTCGTGTTGTGCGGCGATCTGCTGAGTTGGGAATCACAGGTGAAAACTATCTGGGGAGACGCTGCCGAACCCGTTCAGCAGTTTATGTTCCCGGCTATCGATCAGTATTACCGTGGCAGAGCGCAGGTACAGCGCGACGAGATCATGCGCAGCAGCGGGATCTTCGCTCAGACGCTGATGCTGGCCGCCAAAGCTCAGGGTTATGATTCTTGCCCAATGGACGGCTTTGATTTTGACGCCGTTGGCAAGATCATCAACAAACCAGAGCATTACCAGATCGCCCTGATGGTGGCGATTGGTAAAGGTATCGGCCAGCCTTATCCACGCATTGGTAAATTACCGCTGGATGAAATTGTGAAGTTCGATCGTTTTTAATTGCATTCGCTTCACCGTTCTCTTTCCCCGTTGGGAAAGAGAACGCCCTGACTTCCCCGTATCGAAACCCACTCAGGGCAGGGTAATTGCCTGATTAAAAGCTGGAATATCACGCCCATTTACCGGTGACAGTTGAAATAGCGACTATACTAAAAGCTCACACAGTGTGTGTGACAGAGTTCTAATCGACAAGATTAATAGTCGTTCAATGGGTACGAACTGAATAACATCACACAACCCAACTAAACTGTAAGTTCGCGAGGTGCTCCATGCTATACGTTGATATTCCAAGCCGTGAAGAGTTCTCCCGTTTATCCGATGTCCGCTCTGATGCCTGCATTTCCATCTACCTTGAAACTTCTCCGCTGCGCCAAAAATTAGAAGCCAGCAAAATTCAACTGGGTAACTTTATTAAAGAGGCATTGCAGCAGGTTGCTGAAAAAGGTTTGGATAAACGCCGCTTAGCCCTGTTGGAGGAAGAGCTTTATTCGGTGCTGGAAGATGAGGATTTTTGGGATCTGCATGCGCGCAGCCTGGCCATTCTGGCTACGCCGGACAGCATTACCACTTACCGTTTGGCGAATGAACTGCCCAACCAGCTTGAAGTGAGCGGGCGTTTCTACCTTAAACCTTTGCTGCGGGCACTAACATTCCCGCACTCAGCTTATGTTCTGGCCTTGTCCGAGAATCAGACGCGCCTGATCGAGTTTTTTGCCGATGTGCCGCCGGTGGAGGTTGCGGTGCCGAATATGCCATCTCACAAGCGTGACGCAATGGGGGATGCTGCATTAAACGATCATCATCATGGCGCGGTTCACCATAAAGTACGGCTGGCACAATACACCCGTAAAATAGACCAAGCTTTGCGCCCAATATTTGCCAACCATGACTACCCGCTTATTTTGGTCACTACCGAACCCTTGGCTTCTATTTATCGTGCCACCAACTCGTTACCGAACCTTACCGATGAAACGCTTTTCACCAATGCCGAGCATTTGGGGGCCTCTGAGCTGGTGACACAGGTTCGCCCAGTGTTGGAAAACTATTATCAGGCGCAGTTAAATGCCCTGAAGTCACGTTTTGAAGCCCGCTCCGGCGAGCGGCGGGTGACGCAGGATCTGTCCGACGCGGCCCGTGCGGCCACCTTTGGTGCCATCGATCTGCTGCTGATTAATATCGACAGCAGTGTGAGCGGAACCATTGATGACCAAGGCTTGATCTCTTTCAGCGGCAGCGATGATGAGGCCAGCTACGGGATTATCGATGAGATTGCTAAACGGGCGATTGCTACCGGGGCCAGGGTGCTGGCAGTGCGTAGCGAAGATCTGCCATCCGGTGCCGATCTCAACGCGATATTACGTTATCCGCTGTAAAACAAAAATCGCGAGTCTAAAGCGAAGCCCCGATATGGGGCTTTTTTGTACCTGCTGTTCCACTGACTACAGGCAAAAGAAAAGCCGGATAGACAGGCTATCCGGCTTTGGTTCAACGAAATGCTACTGATGATTAATAGTCAATGGCATCACGGATAATCGGGCAGGTCATACAGTGGCCGCCGCCGCGCCCACGGCCCAGTTCACTGCCCACAATCTCAATTACCTCAATCCCTTCTTTACGCAGTTGGGTATTGGTTTTGGTGTTACGGTCATAAGCCAGCACCACGCCAGGAGACAGAGCCACCATGTTGTTACCGCTGTCCCATTGCTGGCGTTCGGTATCGTAGTCGTTGCCTTCGGTCTCTACGACGCGCAGTTTCTTCAGGTTCAGAGCCCCGGCGATCGCTTCAACAAAGGTGCCTTTATCACGGCTCAGTTTCATGCCGGTTGGGCCGTCATCTGGGCGCAAGGAGAAGGTCTTGATCTGATCGACGATCGCAGGGTAGAGCGTGACCACATCACGATCACAGAAGGTGAATACCGTATCCAGGTGCATAGCGGCACGCAGTTTCGGCATTGCAGCAATCATTACCCGTTCAACACCGGAGTGCTTGTTAGCGAACAGTGCGGCCGCCAACTGGGTGATCGCCTGATGCGAAGTACGTTCGCTCATGCCGATCAGCACGGTTTTATTACCGATCGGCATCACGTCGCCCCCTTCCAGGGTTGCGGTACCGTGATGCACGGTTGGATCCCCCCACCAGACATTAACGTTACCTGCAAAATCTGGATGGAATTTGTAGATGGCCGTCGTCAGGATGGTTTCCTCGTGGCGGGCAGGCCAGTACAGCGGGTTCAACGTAACCCCACCATAGATCCAGCAGGTGGTATCGCGGGTATATAAGGTGTTTGGCAGCGGTGGCAGCAGGTATTCAGTAATACCTACCGCTTCGCGGATCAGTTTCAGCTCTTCGTGATCGGCATAGCCTTCTTTTGCCAGCTCGGTGGTGGAGAGGCCGCCAATCAGCACTTCTGCCAGAGCACGTGGTGCCAGGCCATCCAGGAAGCTGCGGGTTTCATTGAGGATGCCCAGCGACACTTCATTCGGCACAATCTGCTGATCCAGGATCCACTTTCTGGCTTCCGGCAGCGCCAGCGTTTCCGCCAGCAGGTTGTGCATCTCAACCACATCAACGCCGTGTTCGCGCATTTTGGTCATAAAGTCAAAATGGTCACGCTTGGCGCGTTCAACCCACAGCACATCATCAAACAGCAGTTCATCACAATTGCTTGGCGTCAGCCGGTTGTGCGCCTTGCCAGGCGCACAGACCATCACTTTATGTAATTTACCAACTTCTGAATGCACACCAAACTTTGTCTGTGTCTTTTTTTTAGTCGACATAATGACTTGCCTCAATCAGATAGTAATAACGCCCGTTGCAATGTTATAGATTGCAACCACTGCGGCGACCATAACGATAACGAAGAGCACCATTTCAGCCGGAGTAAACAGTTTTGCATGCTGTTCACGTTTGGCCATGATGTACAACAGTGTGCCTGGGCCATAGATAATGGCTGACAGCAGCAGATATTTCATACCTCCGGCATACAGCATTAACAGTGAGTAGAAAGTGGCGACCACCGCAATAATCAGGTCTTTTTTGTGGTCTCTTTTATCAGTTTCGTAGGTTTCACCCGTCCAGGCCAGTTTCAACCCATATGCTCCAACCAGCAGGTAAGGGATCAGGGTCAGTGAACTGGTCAGTTCAAGCGCCAGTTGGAATGCATATTGGCTGAACAGGGTCAGGATCAAGAACACCTGAATGGTGACGTTGGTTAACCAGACGGCGGAAGACGGGACCGCATTACTGTTTTCTGTGGCAAATACTTTTGGCATGCTCTGACTTTTTGCAGCAGAGAACAGCACTTCTGCCGCCAGCAGTGACCAGGAGAGATAAGCACCGAGCACAGAAACAATCAGGCCCACGCTGATGAAGATGGCACCCCAGCGCCCCACGATGGCTTCCAGCACACCCGCCATGGAAGGTTGACGTAAGGCAGCCAAATCAGGACGCAACATCACACCGTAAGACAGCATGGTGATCAGCACCAGCAGGCACAGTACGCCGATAAACCCCATCACCGTTGCGATGCCCACATGGCTGCGCTCTTTGGCATAACGGGAGTAGACGCTGGCACCCTCAATGCCCAGGAACACAAACACCGTGACCAGCATGGTGCTGCGTACCTGGCTGAACAGGGATTCAGGTTCAACCGTAGGTACAATCGCCGCCGCCGCATGACCGACATAACCGTAGTCATTAAGGTGAGACAAATCGCCAACGTTTGCAGCAACTTGCGGTGCACCCCAGAAGTTGAGCGCAAACATGTCACCTTTGAAAGCAAAGATCAGGACAATAACAAACAAGATGATAGGCAGGATTTTGGCGATAGTGGCAATGGTATTGATAGCCGCCGCGCTTTTCACCCCACGGAGTAACAGAATATGAAAGCCCCACAGAATGACCGAAGCCACTATTACGGCAGGGATGGTATTACCGTCACCAAATATGGGGAAGAATGCCCCCAAGGTTGATTTAATCAGCACAAAGTAGGAGACGTTACCAATACAGGTACCGGCCCAGAATCCAAGTGCCGCTGCAAATCCAAGGTAGTCACCGAACCCTTCTTTGGCATAAATGAATACGCCGGAATCAAGTTCGGGTTTACGTTGAGCCAAGGTTTGGAAAACAAAGGCCAGCATTAGCATACCACCGCCCGCAATACACCAAGCGATGATGGCACCAAACCCACCCGTTGCGCGCCCAAAGGTCGCCGGTAAAGAAAATATCCCGGCACCTATCATGGAACCCACCACCAAAGCGGTGAGAGACCATAGGGACAGTTTATTCGTTGATGAACTTGTCATGGTTTTCCTTACTGACACCAAGTCATAAGTTATGTGTTATTAAAGGCTAACGTTACGTACTCACGATTTAAATCATAGCCATAACCGCCAATTTTTCCTGCCAAGAGAAAATCCTTTACAATCATTGGCAGCATAGTTGCTCTTAATCAATGGGATCCGCTCTGTTAATCAGAATAAAATGCTGTAAATTAATTATTTATTGGTTAATGGTGCTTTCTGCAAGTGAAAATAAAAATATTATTTTATTTTTACCCTTGAGATACGTGGGTAGCTGGCTGAGTTATTACCGCATAGAAAGATAACGTTATTCCTATTTATCTTTTAATTAAAAATTGACATAACGCTATTCTGTCATGATGTTGTCACACGATGATGGTACTCAAGCGCGCAAATCATCAAGCGGGTTAATTGGTAAAACCTTAACCCTTCGATAGCGGTTAATTTGACCAGGGAATAAGGCTGTGTGCGCCACGTTCACTGACAATTATGCGTTGTGCAGATAACGTTATTGTACTAAAATTATTTTTATAAAAAACAGTAGGGTGCATCTGATCGCACTGAGTAATTGGTGGTAGCATAATGATTAAAAACGTAAGCCAGCACGCTTTAAAAAGCTTGAGCTGTTTTGCCGCAGTCACTTTCTTCTCAACAAGCCAAATGTGTGCCTATGAGTGTTTTCTCAACGCTAATGCCATGAGCATACTGTACTTTTTATCTATTATATCTAAGCCTTTGTTTTTTATCATTATAGGCTATATGGATGAAGTGGAGGATCTGACCAAGAAAGATATTGCGGTAAAAATAAAATCCATCATTTTGATTATGTTGTTTTGGAATATCGTTTTATCACTGATCAAGACAACATATATACAGCAAGGCTATCTCTTACAGAATGGCATACTGCTGAATATGGGTATCATCTATTTAATTTACCCGATCATCCTTAAAGGCATTAAGCATCTGAGAGTGACAGCGTTTTTCTTCGCCAGTCTGGTGGGTGTTATTGCACTGCTTGATATCTTCAGCCCGCTGGATACCCAAGATGATCCGCTGTTTATTTCCAGTTATTCATTTATCTGGGTCTGGGGTGGGTACTACATTTTTGGCCACATGCTTGGTTCTGAACAGGGGCGTTTGTTTACCAAAAGAGTGCGCGTGCTTGGGCTGGCAAAAATAATGCTTATTCCCATTGGCATCTCAATGTATTTTTATGAACGTTATTTATCAACCCATATTCAACCGAGCGTTGCTGGCTGGTTTGTGTTAGAACACATTCATCTGTTGGCCATGAGTCTGGTACTGTTTATTCTGTTCGATAATATCAATATCAAAAGCAGGCTGATAACCAATGTGGTCGAGTTTATCAGCCCGGCGATGGTAGGAGTGTATATCGTTCACTACAGCGTGTTTTACTTCATTACCACGCTGTATCATTTCGACGATGTTACATTAAAGTTCACACTGTTGGTGCTGGTGTTTATCGCCTCGGTGATTATTTGCCGTTTGCTACTTCTGAACAGGTTCACAGCCAGAATCATTTCCTTTTGAATCTTCCGTCGAAGCGGCAATGGGTATCCGGCGAATATTAATGCCAGTAATGGCTAATGCTAACGTCATTAACGGTGCAACAATATTAAACACGGCAAACGGCATATATCCCATGGTCGAAACGCCTAACACGGCGGCCATATAAGCACCGCATGAGTTCCATGGCACCAATGGTGAAGTAACAATACCGGCGTCAGACACAATACGCGACAGGTTCTCAGGTGCCAGCCCACGTTTGGCGAATTCGCCACGGAACAGGCGGGTTGGCAGCAGCAGGGCAATATACTGATCGCCAGCGGCGATGTTGAGCCCAATGGCGGTTGCTACCACAGAGGCAAACAGGCGGACAACGCCTTTGGCGCGCAGCAGCAGTGGGGTGACCAGCTTATTGAGCAAACCAAAGTCATCCACCATAATCCCGAAGGTGACCGCCCCGATGATCAACCAAATGGTCAGCAACATGCTGTCCATACCGCCGCGAGAAAGCAGGGCATCGATCTGCGCTATCCCCGAGTTTTCCTGAAAACCGTTGGCCATTGCCAACCAAATGGCTTTAATCGCCTGCAACGGCGCGGCTAAATCAGGTTCTGCTATAAACCGCACGATAACCTGCGGCTGCATAAAGGCGGCCATCACACCGGCCAACAATGCCGAACACATAATGGCCAGTGAGGCCGGTACCTTACATACCGATAATCCCAACAGGAATACCAGCGGCAGCAAGTTCCACGGAGTGATGTGGAAAAGCTCACCAAAACGAGTGAGTTCGTTATTGGTGACCGTCACATCAAAACCACTTTTATTGATGCCCAAAGCGATAAAAGCGATCAGAGCAATAACGCCCGCAGGAAGGGTGGTCCACAGTTGCGCACGAATGTGTGTGTACAACGGTACGCCGTTCAATTGCGCTGCCAGCACGGTACTTTCTGACAGCGGTGAGATTTTGTCACCCACGTAAGCCCCGGAGATCACCGCCCCGGCAGTGACCTCTGGCGATAGCCCCAGCATGTTGGCCAGACCCACTAACCCGACGCCCAGCGTACCGGCCGTCGTCCAGGAACTGCCGATACTCATAGACACAGCAACACAAACCAGGAAAGCGATGGGGAAGAACCAGTTTGGCGTGATCATCTGGATGCCGTAATACACCATAGTCGGAATGGTGCCAGACATATTCCAGGTGCCAATCAGCGCCCCTACGGCAAACAGGATAAAAATTGCACCCACAACGGTTGAGATGCCTTTACGCCCAGACTCAGAGACTTCATCCCAAGTGTGACCATTCTTTAAAACGATCACCGCGGTGAGCATGGTACTAATAATGATCGCTACCTGTAACGGGCCATTGACTGCATCCAAGCCAAACAGAGCAACGGAAGAACCCACCAAAACGATCAGGGTAAATATCGGGATCAGTGCATCAAGATAACTTGGCGCTTTCACCGTGCGGGGGGTTTTGGAATCAATAGCCATATGCGCTCCAAAGACAAATAAGACAATGGGATTGCGGAAGTTTTTAAGATCGTTGCACTGCTATAACCAGGGTAACTACTGCGCTAAGTATAGCTTGCAGCGATATATCGCAATGATTATTTGCACAATTATGTCGCTTGTCTGGCTGGCTGATGAATATGGCGCTCTCTTGCTGAAATCGGAGAGCGCTATGCGAGAAGCGTCTACTTCTCCAATACGTCGACAAATTTAGCTAACCATTGCGGGTGTGCTGGCCAGGCCGGAGCGGTAACCAAATTGCCATCAACATGTGCCTGATCGATACCGATATCAGCATATTCTCCGCCACTCAAACGCACCTCTGGGGCGCAGGCAGGGTAAGCGCTGCAGGTACGCCCTTTGAGCACGCCAGCCGCAGCTAATAACTGCGGGCCGTGACAAACGGCGGCAATCGGTTTGCGGGCGGCGTCAAACTCTTGCACTAATTCAATCACCCGCGGATTAAGGCGCAGATATTCGGGTGCTCGGCCGCCGGGGATCAGCAAAGCGTCATAATCTTCAGAGCGTGTTGTGGCAAAATCAGCATTCAGCACAAACCGGTGGCCCGGTTTTTCACTGTAGGTCTGCGCACCATCAAAATCATGAATGGCGGTCATAATGTAGTCGCCTTTGCTTTTGTCCGGGCACACGGCATCAACGGTATAGCCTAGCATTTGCAAAGCCTGGAAAGGCACCATGGTTTCATAATCTTCGGCGTAATCACCAACCAGCATCAGTATCTTTTTCTTGGACATTGTGAGCATCTCAGGTGGAGGAAAAACACTGTTAGTTATAGTCCATCAGCAGAGAGATGGGGAAGGTAATAATAAAAACCTGGATCACCGCAACGCTGCTTGGCATGCTGTATGAAAGTACGCCAAGCGCCTGAAGCTGTTTGGTGCTGGGGTAATGCTATAAATGACAGGAGGAACAAATGAGTCGTCTTACTGCAAAGGATTTTCCCCCAGAACTGCTCGAACTTTATGACTACTATGCCCACGGACTGATTTCCCGCCGTGAGTTTTTTGATCGCGCGGCCCGCTTTGCGGTGGGCGGGATCGCCGCCGCCACGCTTATCGGCTCACTGCTTCCTAACTATACCCTCGCTCAGCAGGTTGAGTTCACCGACCCTGATATCATCCCGCAATACATTAATTATCCATCCCCCAACGGCCACGGTCAGGTGCGTGGCTATCTGGTGCTCCCGGCCAAAGCACAAGGGCCGGTTCCCGGCGTGGTGGTAGTGCATGAGAACCGCGGGCTGAACCCGTATATCGAAGACGTCGCGCGCCGCTTGGCGAAAGCCGGGTTCGTTGCGCTCGCGCCGGATGGGTTGAGTTCCGTGGGCGGTTACCCCGGCAACGACGACAAAGGCAGGGAGTTGCAGCTCTTGGTCAATCCTGAAAAGCTGATGAATGACTTTTTCGCCGCCATCGAGTTCCTGATCCAGCACAAGGCGACCACCGGCAAAGTAGGGATCACCGGTTTTTGCTATGGCGGCGGTGTGGCCAATGCGGCTGCCGTCGCTTATCCAGAACTGGGTGCCGCAGTGCCGTTCTATGGCCGCCAGCCCAAAGCAGAAGATGTGTCACGCATCAAAGCACCGCTGCTGCTTCACTATGCCGCCTTGGATACCCGCATCAATGAAGGGTGGCCAGCTTACGAGGCCGCACTCAAAGCGGCGGGCAAAACCTATGAAGCCTATATCTATCCGGGCGTAAATCACGGCTTCCATAACGACTCTACGCCACGTTATGACGAAGCCGCCGCCAAACTCGCCTGGGACAGAACCCTGGCCTGGTTCCGACACTATTTGGCATGATGCCCAAGCTGGCGGCTAGACTCGCTTTAGCCGCCATGAAATTGGCTCAGAGCGCACCGCAGGTTTTCATACTTTATTTTACTCTGGAGGTATAGTATTTCAGACCAGCCAGCAGGCTAACTTGCTGGATTGTATGCAATCCACAGAATTTTTTAGAGAACTTATCTATGACGGACTTTTCCGCCTTATTACAGCAAGGCATAGGCAACGCCTGGCTATTTATCCCCAGTGCCATTTTGCTTGGCGCACTGCACGGCCTGGAACCCGGGCATTCCAAAACGATGATGGCTGCGTTTATCGTTGCCGTCCGGGGCACCATAAAACAGGCGGTCCTGTTGGGGTTGGCTGCCACGCTGTCACATACGACCGTTGTGTGGTTGATCGCCTTTGGCGGGATGTACCTGAGCCGCCAATTCACCGCAGAAGCCAGTGAACCTTATTTCCAACTTATCTCTGCGGTGATTATTTTGGCCACGGCCTTATGGATGTTTTGGCGTACCTGGCGCGGAGAGCAGCAATGGAAGGCCGGGCATGAGCCGCATGAACATGATGAATCACAGCTGATTGATACGGGGCACGGGCAGGTTGAGTTATCGATTTTTGAACAAGGCATGCCTCCTCACTGGCGTTTAAAAAATCTATCAGGACAACATTGGGGAGCCCAAAAGGTTACCGTCACCACGTTGAGGGAAAACGAGGCTCCGCAGCTTTTTGAGTTTGAAGAACACGGGGACTTTTTACAGTCAGTGCACCCGATCCCTGAACCTCACCATTTCACCGCGCGTTTATCGTTGACACATGGCGGGCACTCACATGATTACGAGGTCATGTTCCAGGAGCACGATCACGCGGAACTGACAGGGCTGGATGTCTCTTCTCAGGAATATCAGGATGCTCATGAAAAAGCACATGCCAGCGATATCAAACGGCGTTTTGCCAATCGTAACGTCACCACCGGTCAAATCGTCCTTTTTGGCCTGACCGGTGGCTTGATCCCATGCCCGGCCGCTATCACGGTACTTTTGTTGTGCATCCAAGTGAAAGCATTCACCTTGGGTGCCGCACTGGTGTTGTGCTTCAGTATCGGGCTGGCAATCACTTTGGTGGCCGTCGGTGTTGCCGCAGCCTATAGCGTCCAGCGAGCGACACAGCGTTGGAGCGGTTTCAACACGCTGGCGCGTAGAGCACCTTATTTTTCAAGCGTGTTGATCGCCGTTGTCGGTATCTACATGGGATACCATGGTTGGGCGGGGTTGATGAAATAATTCAATGCCCCCAAATGTGCCGAGCGAAGTAGGGTTAACTCGCTGAACATCAACCAACTTTAAGAGATTTTATGGATAAATACATTGCCCCCGTTGCACTCGAAAAAGCCTATCGCTTGATCAACCACGGCCCGACGATCCTGGTCTCTGCTCGCCATGAGCAGGTTGATAATGTGATGGCCGCCGCCTGGGCCTGTGCGCTGGATTTCTCACCGCCGAAGTTAAGCGTGGTGCTGGATAAATCGACTAAAACTCGCGAACTGATCGAAGGCAGTGGCACTTTTGTGGTACAGGTGCCTACGGTGGCGCAACTGCAATTGACCTATGAAGTGGGTAACCGCAGTCTGTTCACAGAGCCGGATAAACTGGCGCGTTGCGGGGTGACACTGTTTAGCATCGACGGCTACGATCTGCCTTTTGTGACCGGGTGTGCTGCCTGGCTCGCATGCCGCTTAATCCCGGAGCCGCACAATCAGCAAACCCACGACCTGTTCATTGGCGAAGTGAACGGTGCATGGGCAGATACGCGCGTGTTCAAGCAGGGGCATTGGCACTATGAAACCGCAGATCCATCACTGCGCAGTTTGCACTACATTGCCGGCGGGCAATTCTATGCCATTGGTGAGACACTGACGGCCAGCAAACAGAAGTGATAAGAAAAGGAAAGCCCTGATGCACAGAGAACGCCACAGCATAGAAAAGATCGGCTGGCTGCGAGCCGCCGTTTTAGGTGCCAATGACGGCATTGTTTCTACCGCCAGCCTGTTATTGGGCGTTGCTTCAGCCAACGCCACCCACAGCAGCATTTTGCTGACGGGAATTGCAGGCTTGGTAGCAGGGGCGATGTCGATGGCGACCGGGGAATATGTCTCGGTTTCCTCCCAGGCCGATACGGAGAGTGCCGCGCTGGCAGAAGAACAGGCTGAACTGCACGCTGATTATCCAGGCGAACACCGCGAGTTAACCTCTATTTATGTGCATCGCGGGCTGGATTTGGCGTTAGCCAAGCAAGTGGCAGAAAAGCTGATGCAGCATGATGCTCTGGGGGCTCACGCCCGCGATGAACTGGGTATTTCAGAAATCACTACCGCGCGCCCATTGCAGGCGGCGCTGGCTTCGGCAACGAGCTTTGCCGTCGGCGCGATACTGCCGCTTTGTGTCGCGCTGATTGTGGCTGCGCAGTGGGCGATCCCAGCCATCGCGCTATCGGCTTTGTTGTCGCTGGCGATCCTGGGCGGCATTGCGGCTAAAGCCGGGGGAGCCCCTATCGGCCCAGGCATTATCCGCATCACATTCTGGAGTGCGCTCGCCATGGGGGTATCATCCGGCGTCGGGGCATTATTTGGTTTGGTAGCAGGTTGACGACGGTAGTGGCTCGCTGCGGCAATGTTTCCGCCTCAGCGAGTTCCTTATTCCTAAGGGGTGAAAAACGTCCGTAAGAAAATCGGAACGCGCATAAAAAGTCATCTTTAGCCAAGAATACCAAACAGGTAAATAGTTTTGGCGAAACTCCCAATGGATTTTCATTGCTACCAAGTTTCGCAACTCGCAGAACGCCATACCTCTCTTGCACAGCCTCAATCGACAGCCCGGTGTTATATCCGCTAAGGGCTTTATTTTCACACTCTCGATGCAATCTCATCAACGTGGCGTTATGTGCTTTACTTAGGGGAGTTACTTATTTCTGAACTTTCTCACCGTCTTGTCACGAAGTAAAACCCAAAAAAAGAAGGTTGTATTATCATGACTCAGATTTTCACTTTAACATTGTCCCCATCGCTAGACAGTGCAACAACCACCGCCAAAATCTACCCTGAAGGGAAGCTACGCTGTACTACGCCGATATTTGAACCCGGCGGCGGAGGGATCAACGTAGCCCGCGCCGTTGTGTATCTTGGTGGGCAAGCTACCGCGATTTTCCCTATCGGTGGCCCGACGGGCGAACACTTGAAAGAGCTGCTCGATCGGGAAGGTATTCATACGGAAACCTTGAGAACCCAGGACTGGACGCGGCAAAACCTGCACGTTCATGCAGACAATAGCGGCGAGCAGTTTCGTTTTGTTATGCCGGGTGCGCGCTTGAATGAGGCAGAGTTTGATCAGCTTGTGGAGCGCGTACACAACATTCCTTCCGGTTCAATTCTGGTGATCAGCGGCAGTTTGCCGCCAGGTACCGCCATTGAAAAATTAACTTATCTGGTGCAACAGGCACAGGCAATGGGCTTGCAATGTATCGTTGATAGCTCTGGCGATGCGTTAAAGGCTTGCCTGGATTTGGGCGGGCTTGCGTTGGTAAAACCCAATCAGAATGAGCTCTCAGCGCTGATCGGCCGATCGTTGGAACACCCTGATGATGTGCGCAGTGCCGCTCAGGAATTGGTTCAGTGCGGTGCCGCCGAACGGGTGGTGGTGTCGCTTGGGCCACAGGGGGCATTGGCGATCGATCGGGATCACTGTGTGCAGATAGTGCCGCCGCCGGTGAAGAAAATGAGTACCGTCGGGGCAGGTGACAGCATGGTAGGTGCGATGACATTGAAGCTGGCGCACGGCGCCGATCTGATCGATACCGTGCGCTTTGGCGTGGCAGCAGGCAGTGCGGCTACGCTTAATCTGGGCACGCGTCTTTGTTCATTAGAGGATACTCAGCGGCTGTATCACTACATCTGCAAAAATTCGCATTAGCGTATCCCGTCACTAGGCTGGCTGCCGATGTGGGCAGCCAGCAAGCCGATACTAAATCTTATGGGCCGGTAGGGTGATTCTGCTTTCAACGTGGTGGAGCTCTTTGTACAGGTTAACCATATATAGCATGATGACGATCGAGAATGGCAACCCGCATAACACCACCGCCGTTTGCATTGCCCCGAAGCTCCCCGCATACAGTAAACCAGCACACACCAGCGTGGTGACTGATGCCCAGAAAATCCGCAGCCAAGCGGGGGCATCATCACTGCTGGTTCCCCCGATACTGGAGAGATTGGCAATCATCAGCGTTCCTGAATCAACCGGCGTCAGGAACAGGACAAAGCTGATCAATATCGTGAAACCGGTGGTAATTTGCGTATAGGGCAAATATTCAAGCAGTTGAAACACCGCCATTGGCGGATCGGAGATTGCCACTTTGCCGAGCAGAGCATTGCCTTGCTCCAAGACTAAGCTGATAGCGGTATTACCGAAGATCGACAGCCATGCCAGCGTAAAACCCAAAGGGATTAACATTACGCCAAGGATCAGTTCACGAATGGTTCGGCCTTTAGAAATCCTGGCGATAAACATCCCGACAAACGGAGCCCAGGCAACCCACCATGCCCAATAGAACAGCGTCCATGCTCCTTGCCATTGGCGGGCTTTACCATAGAGATAAACATCAAAACTCTTACCCACCAGCGAAGAGAGATAATCCCCGGTATTTTGTAATAACCCGTTGACCAGATTGAGCGTTGGCCCATTCAGAAAGACAAACAGCAACAGCAGACTCAAAAAGCCGATATTGATATTCGACAATATGGCAATGCCTTTCTCCACGCCAGTCACCGCAGCAAGCGTGGCCACGATCATCATCACGACGATCAGCATCAGCAACACGTACGGGGCTTGGGGAATATCAAACAGGTAGTTCAAGCCAGAATTTAGCAGCAATGCGGCAATCCCCAGATTAGTGACCATCGAAATAACGGTCACCAGAATTCCAAAACTGTCTACCAGATGACCAATCCAACCGTGGATCCGCTCACCAAACATCGGGTACAAGGCCGAACGTAACGCCAGTGGTAATCCACGGCGATAGGCAAAATAGGCTAGTGCGGTAGCAATCAGCGCATACAGCGCCCAACCGTGCAGCCCCCAATGGAGGAAGGTGATCACCATCGCTTCACGGGCAGCCTGCGGCGTTCCGCCTGTTCCTTCCGGTGGCTGTAGGAAGTGATCGAGAGGTTCGTAAGCACCGTAATAAACCAACGCGATGCCAATCCCGGCGGAGAATAACATCGAGATCCAGGAGAGATAATTAAACTCGGGTGCTTCGTCCTCTTTGCCTAACTTGATCTGCCCAAAACGTGACAGTGCCAGCCAGAACACAAATATCATGCAAACCACCATCAGCAGCATGTAGTACCAGCCAAAAACGTCCGACATCCATATTTGCGCTTCACTTAACCATTTCTGACTACCGGTAGGAAAGAATGCCACCAACAGACCCAGCAGCAGAATAACCGTTGCTGAAGTGAAAAAAACGGGGGCATTAAGCCGTATCGATTCTTCATCGACGGGTTTTGGATTCATCACTGTCATTTGTCAGTTCCATGATGCAAAGGTTGTTGAACGGCGTCGCCCGCAAATAGCAAGCGATTTTTAACAAAAAGAAACCGTTTGTTTTACATTTTTGCAGCATATAGTATGTTGATTGAGCGTTCAATCAATGAATTTTTTATGTACTATGGGGTGAATCCACATCACTTTCGGAGGCCAGATGTACCGCAAAGACATTCCAGATCAGAGAAAAGAGCAGTTGATTAACGCGGCTTGTAAAGTTATCGGAGACGTAGGTTTGGCGGGGGTGACCATCTCCCAGGTAGCCAGCTTGGCAGGGATGTCCGGCGGGCTCGTCAGCCACTACTTCGGCGATAAAGAGGCCTTTCTCAACGCGACGATGCGTAAGATGTTGCGCGATCTCCATGACGCCATTGCTGAGTGCCGTAAAAATGCGGATAGCTCAGTGAAAGCACAACTTTTTGCCATCATCGACGGCAACTTTCACCCTAGCCAGACCAATTCTCTGTCAATGCGCATCTGGCTCAACTTTTGGGCCGCGAGCATGCATCAGCCAGCGCTGAGCCGCTTGCAGCGCGTTAACGATCAGCGCCTGTTTTCAAATATTTGCTATCAATTTCAAAAAGTCATGCCAAAGGAACAGGCACGCAAGGCGGCTCGTGGGCTCGCTGCAATGATTGATGGCTTGTGGCTACGCGGAAGCCTGACAGGAGCGGCTTTCAACGCCAGCAAGGCCAGTGAAATTGCTTATGACTATGTTGAAAGCATTTTATCTTCAAGCACTTAATCACCTCTAAATAGAAGGAACATGTTAATGGCAAGATTTCCGGTACAACGGCTTTATATTGATGGTCAATTGACCGATGCCAGCGGTTCTGAAACGTTTCACACCATCAACCCCGCGAACGGCGAAATACTCGCAGAGGTACAACGTGCTACCGAAGCCGATGTGGAACGTGCGGTGGTGAGTGCCGAGCGTGGTCAAAAAATCTGGGCGGCCATGACCGGGACCGAACGTTCACGCGTTTTGCTACGCGCCGTTGAGATCCTGCGTCAACGTAACGATGAGTTGGCGCAGCTTGAAACGTTAGACACCGGCAAGGCTTACTCTGAAACATCAGTTGTGGATATCGTTACCGGTGCCGATGTGCTGGAATATTATGCTGGCCTTGCCGACGCCTTCGAAGGGGGGCAATACCCGTTACGCGATACCAGCTTCTTCTATACACGCCGTGAACCATTAGGCGTAACCGCCGGGATTGGGGCTTGGAATTACCCGATTCAAATTGCGCTGTGGAAATCGGCACCTGCTCTGGCTGCCGGTAATGCCATGATCTTTAAGCCAAGCGAAGTGACCCCTTTGAGTGCGCTGAAGCTGGCGGAAATTTATACCGAAGCCGGTCTGCCCGATGGCGTGTTTAATGTTCTCCAGGGCGCGGGGCGTTACGTCGGCCAATTGCTGAGCGAGCATCCACGTATTGAAAAAATCTCCTTCACCGGCGGCGTTGAAACCGGCAAGAAAGTGATGGCCAGCGCCGCCGCTTCCTCACTGAAAGAAGTCACCATGGAACTGGGGGGTAAATCACCGCTCCTGATCCTGCCAGATGCCGATATCGAACTGGCAGCAGATATCGCCATGATGGCCAACTTCTATAGTTCTGGTCAGGTTTGTACTAACGGAACCCGCGTGTTTGTTCATCGTTCACAACAGGCTGCGTTGGAACAGGCGTTAATCACGCGAGTTAAGCGTATTCGCCTTGGCGATCCGATGGATCCTCTCACCAACTTTGGCCCACTAGTCAGCTTCCAACATATGGAAAACGTGTTGAGCCACATCGAAAGCGGCAAGGCTGAAGGTGCACGCCTGCTTTGCGGCGGTGCTCGCGAAACCTCGGGGGCTTTCGCACAAGGGGCGTATGTACAACCGACCATTTTTACCGACTGTGAAGATCATCACACCATCGTCAAAGAGGAAATCTTTGGCCCGGTGATGAGTATTCTGACCTACGACGATGAACAAGAAGCCATCGCCCGAGCAAACAACACCCAATTTGGTTTGGCGGCTGGCGTGGTGACCCGCGATCTGGCGAAAGCGCACCGTACCATTCATCAGCTGGAAGCCGGTATTTGCTGGATCAACGCCTGGGGTGAGTCGCCCGCACAAATGCCGGTTGGCGGCTATAAGCAGTCCGGCGTCGGGCGTGAAAATGGCATCAGCTCACTGGCGCACTACACGCGCATCAAGTCAGTTCAGGTTGAACTCGGTACTTTCAGCTCGATATTTTAACCGCATCTATTGGAGTATTTATGAGTAATATCAGGGAGTATGACTACATCATTATCGGTGCTGGCTCGGCAGGCAATGTGTTGGCAACGCGCCTGACCGAAGATGCTGATGTGACAGTGTTACTTCTGGAAGCCGGGGGCCCGGACTATCGCCAGGATTTCCGCACCCAGATGCCCGCGGCATTGGCTTTCCCGTTACAGGGCCGCCGCTATAACTGGGCTTATCTTACCGATCCTGAACCCTTTATGAATAACCGCCGCATGGAGTGTGGGCGGGGTAAGGGCTTAGGCGGATCCTCGCTGATTAATGGGATGTGTTATATCCGTGGCAACGCTCTGGATTACGATAGCTGGGCGAAAGAGAAAGGGCTGGAAAACTGGAGCTATCTGGATTGTTTACCTTACTTTAAAGCCGCGGAACGCCGTGATATCGGCGGCAATGACTATCATGGTGACAACGGCCCCGTCAGCGTCACAACGCCAAAACCGGATAACAACGTGCTGTTCCACGCGATGGTCGAAGCGGCGGTGCAAGCCGGTTATCCACGCACCGACGACCTTAATGGTTATCAGCAGGAAGGTTTTGGCCCGATGGACAGAACCGTCACACCGCGCGGCCGCCGCTCCAGCACCGCGCGTGGTTACCTTGATCAGGCACGTCCACGCCAGAATCTGACTATTGAAGTGCATGCGGTCACCGATCGCATTCTTTTTGATAACCAGTGCGCCACCGGCGTAGCCTGGCTGCAAAAAGGAGAAAAACGCCATGCACGCGCGCGGCGTGAAGTGCTGCTTTGTGCCGGTGCTATCGCTTCACCACAAATCCTGCAGCGCTCCGGCGTCGGCCCAGGCGAACTGCTGAAAGGCTTAGATATCCCGATCGTTCTCGATCTGCCAGGGGTAGGGGCCAACCTGCAGGATCACCTGGAGATGTATCTGCAGTATGAGTGTAAACAGCCCGTCTCTTTATCCCCGGCGATGAAACTGCACAATCGCCCAGCGATCGGGGCGGAATGGTTGCTGATGGGAAGCGGCGTTGGCGCCAGTAACCACTTTGAGGCCGGTGGCTTTATTCGCAGCCATGAAGAGTTTGAATGGCCGAACATTCAATACCATTTCCTGCCGGTCGCCGTTAACTATAACGGGTCTAACCCGATAAAAGTCCATAGCTTCCAGGCGCATGTGGGCTCGATGCGTTCGCCAAGCCGCGGGCGCATCCAGGTTCGTTCAAAAGATCCTAATGAGCATCCGAGTATTCTGTTCAACTATATGGCACACGAGCAGGACTGGCGGGAGTTCCGCGCCGGGATCCGCATTACGCGTGAAATTATGCAGCAACGTGCTCTGGAGCCATTCCGCGGCAAAGAGATTTCGCCGGGTATTAATAGGCAAAGCGATGCCGAGCTGGATGACTTCGTGCGTAATCATGCAGAAACGGCTTACCATCCATCCTGCTCAAACGCCATGGGTTACCACAATATGGCGGTAGTTGGAAATGATGGCAAAGTGCACGGCATCGATCGGCTGCGCGTTGTTGATGCCTCAATTATGCCGCAGATCACCACCGGGAACCTGAATGCACCTACCATTATGATTGCCGAGAAAATCGCCGACGCAATCCGTGGCCGCCAGCCGTTGGCGCGTATTGAGGTGCCTTATTATGTTGCCAATGGTGACCCTGTTCGGCGCTAGTGGTTGGGGCAGGGTGTAGAAAAGGGCAGGTTTCATAATTGATAAGGAAGGCAAGTAAATCCATCGGCTAAGCACGGGTTAGTGATGGTTTTGCCTGACTGGCCATTAACGACGTTAAACATCTGTAAGCCTTCTATTTACGAGCTTCTCGCAATTTCTGCCGGGTCTCCTCAACGCTCAGTCCGTGCCCATGATGGATGTCTTGCTTTGCCAGCATGGCGAATTTAAGCAGGGCATTGGCCTGCCGCTCTAATTCCTGTGCCCGAATTTCAGCTTCACGTTCAGCAGCAGTTTGAACGAACAGTTCAGCAACACCATTTTTCGTAATATACACACCACCTTCAAAGAGCTCCGGTGAACCCAGACCTTCTCTGGCCGCGCGTTGTGACATTGTATTAGACATTTTTCCCCTTGAGATATCGCAAGCAGTAACTCAGTGTCTTGTATAGCATCATCTCGGTGGCGTGGACAAATTGAGGGCATATTTACACCAAGAATATGCGTTCGGCGTCAATCTCATAAAAGAGGGTGTAGAAGGTAACAGCTTGATTTGTTGTCATGTAGAGGACAGCCATGAACTAATGAACCCATGCACGCAATTTAACATAATATACATTATGCGCACCAATGATGCTGCGCGTAGAATCTGGATATCGTCATAGATCAGTGGCTCACGCTGCTAAATTACTGACATGCATCACCGCTTTCAGGTAGATCACCATCATATAATGCTGTTGATTATGATGATGCGGGCTTTCTTTCTTGATGACATTCTCAAGCATTTCTACCGCAGAATCAAAACGTTCAGGGTTGGATTTTATTGCAGTAATACTTTTTCAAACTCTTCAGGAGTATTGGATAATGAAAAAGAAATACCTCATGGCGATCCTTACCAGTGCACTCCTGCTTCAGGGGTGTTCGGCATTTGATAAACATCATGGCGTTAGTTGGGGGCAAGGCTCCTGTCCGACACCAGCAGCAAATGAAATTGACGAATCAAACCAGCTGATCATTAAAGATGGCAAAACGATGAAATGCCAAATTCGTCCTTATGTCAGCAATATGGCCTGCCAAGGGATTACGGACGATATCAACACTGATGGAATCCTATGCCAAAATGGCCTTGGACAGTCGATTTTATTTACTTTTGACGACAAAGGCGTGCTGAAACAACACAAATTCTTGTAACTGGTGTTAACTGAGTGACGTCGGGAGTTAAATAGCCCATGCGGCTTATGGTGTGTATGGGCTACTACTTGGTTGCGCTACGCGAAATCTGAGAAACAATAGCTACATCGCCCTTACAGATTTCACCAAAACGCCTGCAAAATTTTGCAGCAGTGAGCCACCTGCTGGACTGACTTTCGCGGGCGGCGTTCAAATCTACAGACTTCTTTCTGACACCTAAAGACTCATTCAGGAAAGTCGAGTATATCAACGTCCATAGATTGGTGAATAACGCGTAAAATGAAGATGTCGTTATCCTGCAACATGTAATAGATGGAGTGTTTCTTGAATTCGAAGCGACGCATCCCTGCGCATACCCAATCACATTCCCTGCCAATCCAAGGAGATGTGGCCAGTAGCTCAAAAGCTCTTTTCAGTTCATCGTGATAACGCCGGGCCTGGTTTTGACCAAACTGCTGTATTGTGTAACGGGCAATCTGAAAGATATCTTCATCAGCCAGCTCGGAAAGCTTATACATTTAAGTCCTTTGCAGCCCTTGCAAAAATGTCATCCATACTGTTTTTGCTGGCTGGGGAATTCAGACCTGCCAGTACCATTTCACGGACATTTTGCATACGCTGTTCGCGAGCTTCCATCAGGCGTAAAGCGTCGCGGACAACTTCGGATGTATTGCCATAACGACCAGATTGGATCATATCGCCAACGAATCCGTTGAAATGCTCACCGAGGGTAACGCTGGTTACTCGTGCCATAAATTTTCCTATTGTTGTATTACTCAGTAATACAACAATAGCAAAGTGTTGTAATGACTGCCAGCGCATCGGCAAATATGCCTTCCGTCATGGTTGCGCTACGCGAAATCTGAGAAACAATCGCTACATTGCCCTACAGATTTCACCAAAACGCATGCAAAATTTTGCAGTAGTGAGTCACCAGCTGGACTGATTTTCGCGGGCGGCGTTCAAACTACAGACTTTTTTCTGACACCTCTAAACCGTAATGAACGGCTAACCACACGGTCGGGCCATCTGGATCTGTCCATTCGACCCGGTGTCGACATTGTGCCGGGATGTTAATGAAGTCACCCACGTGCATCTCTCGTACTTCTGCTTCATTTTCGAACCGTACGCCTGCGGAACCCTGTAACACCATGACCCATTCACTTTGGGGTTGGCAATACCAGAATCCCGGCGGGCTCGATTGCCCGGTAGAAATGATGCGCTCAATTAACACTCCAGGCTGAGATATCAATTCCTCGAAAGTTTCCGCTTCTGCCTTGAGCGCGGCGTCAGGAAAATGTTTCAGCATATTCGTTATCATCTGCACGTTTCTCCATTATCAACAAAACTTAATCACCCTGATTTTTGTAAGCCATTATAAATGAATGCTCAGGATGAATGCTCTTCTTCGTCGATAAGCTCTTTGGCGTTTTGCTTCATAAATACTATTTCTTTCGGATTGGAAAGATTTACCCGCTGTTCACGCAACAACTTGAGGATATTAAACAGCAGATCGCTCTTAGTGGCGCCGACCATGCGCGGGCTGGCAACATAGCCCGTCACGCTGAGGATGATGCCATCTGGGCCAAGTTGGCTAAAGCGTACATAAGGCGCAGGCGTTTCAAGGATGGATTCATATTCCCGATATGCGCTCAGCAAAATATTGCGCACCAGTTCAGGATCGATATCAATGGGGAACGTCAGCGCAATCGTCACCACACCCTGTGCATTGCCCATGGTGGCATTACGCACGTTCTGCGAAATAAGCTGGGAATTAGGCACAATCATGGTCGAACGATCGCTCAGCTGGATTTCCGTGGCGCGTACGTTAATACGACGCACATCACCTTCTACACCGCCAATACCAATCATGTCCCCTACTTTTACCGGGCGTTCGGTGAGCAGGATCAGGCCGGAAATAAAGTTCTTCACAATCTCCTGTAAGCCAAAACCGATACCGACCGATAATGCACTGACAATCCAGGCCAGATTGTTCCATTGAATACCCAACGTGGCCAAGGTGATCAAAATGATCAACACATAACCAACGTTGCTGAACAGCGTCACTAATGATGCCCGGATACCAATATCGCTGATGGTTTTTGGCAATAACTCATGGCTTAACCAGCGCTGGGTCACCCGCAGGACATAGATACCGATCACCAGGATAATTACCGCATTGAGCAGATTGCTCGGGACGATATTCAGCCGTTTCAGTCCATCGCCGCTCAAAATGGCGATAATTTTCTCAATCAGCGAATTGGGTGTTGTAGTACCGAATGAGCCATTAAGTAATGCAACAAGCATCAGGAGCAATAATGAACATTTGCCGATAGCGGTGAAAATAATCGTCAATTGCTCAAGATGGCGATCTTTGAAGTTAAGTGACTTCTTCAATGCACGGCCACTGGTGGTTTGCGGCGAGAAAACAGCGGCACAGAGATCGGTGGTGAACAGCACCAGGAAATAAAACGCCATCAGAACCAGCGCAATCCAGATTAGCTGGTAGACCAAAAAACGAGCAAAGGCGACGTAGCCTATTAACAGTGATAACAGTATCACTATGGAAGATAGCAAAATCAGGATATTAGCTATCCCATCAAGCGTGGAGCGTTTCTCAACATGTTCACCATTACGCACCAATTGATGGCGAATATGGCGAGCGCGTAAAGGTATGGCCAAGAGTACCAACGCCATCAAAGTAGAGACCAGTCCGTTGCCCAATACCGTTGTTTTAAGGCTGGCACCCGTTACGTTGTTAATCTGTTCTATCGAACCAAAAGCCAATGCCAAGGCGGCAAGCAATGGTGGGAAATAGCGCATTCCGGAAGCAATAGCATCCTCCATGTGCGCCAAACGCCAGGATGGGCGGTTAAGTGAAAGATAAGCCCGCCCTAACCCTGCGATCAACGCACAGAAAATCCCCAATTGTTTGAAACCATTAGCAAAGTCTTGCACTACAGGGCTGAATTCTTGAATGCGTGAAAAGGTGAACTCAATCAGATTTAGCGCAACTGTGGCTGCAAGCAGGGTAATCATCGCCGTCGCCAGCGCCATAAAGCTACGGCGCAACCTGCCATCCGGTAAGTAACGAATACTCAGCCAGGCCAAAAAACGCTCAACGGCATAACGACCCAACGACCAAATGACAACGACCAATCCCAATAATCCCGACGTGCCGTAACGCCATTCCTCTTGCCAACTGGTATCCCAAATCTGCAGCATCTGCTGATTAAAATCGCTGAACTGGTTTAGGTCTTCTTCGGGCGGCTGTTCCTCTGCCCCCCAGAAGTCAGAAGTCAAAATACTGCCAGTGTTTAACGCTAGCTGTGTTTTGAATGCGACGCGGCGCAGATCGTTGATCTGTTGCCCCAGCGCGATGGCATTGGCTCTAATCGCTTGAGAACGTTTTACCGCATCATCCAACTGCCCTTTACTGCTGTTGAGCATATTGCGTTGCTTGGCAACAGCGGCCGTTTCTGCCATCGAACCTGGCGCAGGTTCTGGCCCAAGTACGTCCAGCTGCGCCTGCAATTTTTCCTGCTCTGGTTGCAGGTCGGTCACCAATTTCTCTAAGCTTGTCGCCAAGGTCTGCGTAGCAATAAACAGTTTGCTTAACTGATTATCTGTGTGGGCTTTAGAGACCTGCTGCTTAATCGCATCCAGTTGTTTTTGATAATTCTTCAGTACCGTAGCGGTATCTGGCTGGCTGCTTGCCGCAGTGGTCGCCGGAACTGCGGCATGTGTCAACGGGGCCAGTTGCAGGCCAAACAACAAACAGGTGAACAGGAATATCTGTAAAGGCTTCATCATAACCGTGAATACTCAGGATGAGTTGGCGACAGACGAAGCGATGAACCGATTTCGCCTGAATAATAGGAGCTGATTATAGTAATAACCTATTCCGCGCAAAAGCGTATTCATCCGAGAATCAGATCAGAAGTTGTAAATCAAGGCTAGGTTGGCGTGCAGGAAGGCAACAATGGTTAAACGGTAAAACGCCCCTTTCCTGATGGCAAGGGGCGTTAGTCAATCACAGCGGTTCGACGTGCCCGATAACCCGCGATACGGCCGGAAACTGCATTCTCAGTTGCCTTTCAATAAAGTCGACAGCATCGTGCGCCGCGCTAATCGACAGCGCAGGCAAAACCCGGCAATGGAAATTCACAATCACACCCTGTGACGTTTTACGGGCGCGGATATTATGTACATCCTTCACCAGCCCGCCGTTTTCAGCTGATAGCGCCAGTGCTTGCTGGATCTGCGCCAACTCACCGTGTTCCACATCCTGGCTGGTCAGGCAATGCGCTGTCTGCGGTTCCAAATGTGTTTCTATCTCGGTATTTTCCCCGAGCGCCTGGCGCAGAACATGCTCCACTTCACAGGCGATATCATGCGCCTGCTCCACGCTGGCACTGGCCGGTACCGCCAAATCCATACTGATCGACATATGATCTGCCAACTGTTGTAGCGTGAGATTTTGCACCACGGCACCGTGATTGGCCGCCAGCATACGGATACGGGTCGCCATATCTTCATCGCTTCTGGCCTGAGGGATGGCAATCACCCTCACCTCCGCCTTGGTATATTGTTGCGTAATTTGTGCGGCAATCTCGGTTTTCAGCGTGTTGATCCGCTCCAGCGACAGGGTCCGGCATACTCCGACGCTCACCTCAATAAACAGCGTTGCCCCGGCACTGCGCAAACGAATGTTTTCCGTAGAGAGGATCGCCGGGAAATCGTTGAGCAATGCAGCGATATCTTCCCGGCTACCGGCTGGCGCGGTGTCGATCAGGGAATCAAACGAGCGCTTGCCCAGCTTCAATGCCGCAAACAGGATGAAGCAAGCCACCACCAGTGCCGCCAGCGCATCCGCACGGGCAAAACCGAACAGCACAAAGACCATGCCCAACAACACCACACCAGATGACAGCATATCGGAGAAGAAATGCAGCGCATCGGCCTCCAGTGCCGCACTGTCGGTCGCTTTTGCCACACGATTCAGCGCTTTCACGCGGAAATAGTCGACCACGATCGATACCAGCAGCACCGCAATGACAAAGGGCGCAGCAACAATCTGATGCGCCTCACCCAGCAAGCTGTTCACCGCTTCGTAAATGATCCAACCTGCTGCGGCCAACAGTAATAGCACCTCGAACAGTGCCGCCAGGTTTTCGACCTTGCCATGGCCAAAGTGGTGTTCGTCGTCGGCCGGTTTATCACTGACACGCACCGCCCACCAAGTAATAGAGGTAGCGATAAAATCGGTGAAGGAATGAATACCTTCGGAGATAAGGCCAATACTGCCGGTGAAAATACCGGCAATAAATTTGCCCAATGCCAGTAGACCGCTGGCAATCATTGAGTTTCTGGCAACGGCTTGCTTTTCATTTTGCATAACACAACTCATGTTCGGAGTAAGAAATTAATTTTTTGTTTTTGCCGAAAATTGCCAGACAAAAGCGATGAGCAGAATACTCCCTGAAAAGGTTAACATCAAACTGGAAATAAATTCAGACTTACCGGTTGAATAGAAATAAATCTCATTAATACCTACAGAGATCATTAAAATAGCGTAAAGCAGACCCATAATAAGAATAACCATCATTATCACTCACGGATTATATTGTCAGTATAAAATCCTCCCCATAATCCATGATGCAATTACGGGAAGGATGCTTCTAGGCGGTTCTTTTTCGTTCATTAGTCATCCCATCTCGTGCTCATGTAGGCTGCTGCCAGCCCCAGTACGCTGACCAAACCCAAAAAACCCATAAACATCATCATGTTTCCCATAACTTAATCCTCTTTAAATATAATCGATAACGACCTCGTTGATTAAAAGTACACTTGAAAAAGTGCTCATTGCGTTGATGTACCTCCATGGTTATGGCTCCCGCATCGGCAGGAGCCGATAAATCGTGTTAAATCCCCAGAACAACCTGAGCAATTTTGAAATAAATAATCAGACCGGTGCCATCAATAAAGGTGGCAATAAACGGAGCAGAGACCACAGCAGGATCGATCCCCCCTTTTTTCAGCAGCATCGGAATAATAGAGGCAACAATCGCGCTCCAGACAGTGATTGCCACCAGAGACAGACTGACCACCAACGTCACATCCATGCCGACCCCCATGATCCAGGCACGGATCCAGGCCGCCACCCCGATGGTGATGGCGATCAGCAACGAAGTGCTCACCTCTTTGCTGATGACGGCGCCCAAATTGCGCAGGCTGACTTCCCCCAGCGCCATGGCCCGTACCAGGGTTGAAGTGATCTGGGTGCCACTGTTACCGCCGGTTCCGATCAGCAACGGAATAAAGAATGCCAGCGCGATGGCCGCTTCCAGTTGCTCTTCGAACGCCTTCAGCACGTTACCGGTATAGGCTTCTGCCACAAACAGCAGCAGTAACCAGGCAGAACGCTTACGCCACAGCGACCAGGGGCTGGTTTCCAGATAAGGTTTATCCAGCGGCAAACTGGCGCCCTGACGCTGCGCATCTTCGGTATTTTCATCTTCAATCAGACGAGCAATCTCTTTTTCACCCAAGACACCAACCAGCGTCTTATTGACCACCACCGGCACGACATCCAGCCCGCCCTTACCCAGCAAATGAGCGACATTATTCCTGTCATCATCCGGCGAAACATGGAAGTAGGTATGGTTCATCATTGAACCCAGCGTTCGCTCGCCTTCACGGCATTGCAGCAGTTTCTTCACTGACAGCATGCCACGCAAATGGTAATCATCGGCGGTAATGAACAGTTGTGTGGGTATTTCATCGGTTTGCAATTGCGACAAAAAATAGTCTTTTGCCTCATTCACGGTCATCGTGCCAGAAACGGTGATGAAATCTGAGCTCATGTAGCAGGCAACAGAAGATTCTTTGTGAACTATTGCCGGTGCGGCTGTCACCATTGCTGAAGAATATGGAAGTGATTTAATCATGTTAGTCCCTATTTCTGTTTAAACTTCAACAGTGAATCGCATAGGGGCGTTAACCAAAGAGGGAGTGCAGACAGCCTATCTCCGCGTCCAGGTTTTAGCACTATACAACGTATCTGAAAAAATTTTCAGAAGTTACTTTGGGCTAAACCTTAATCCGATAAAGCCTGTCTTAACCTTGGGCATCTCTCGATGTCGTCAGATCAGTAACCTGTGTTTGTATAGGAGCCTCGCCAAACGAGATACTGCATTAAACTACAGGGCGATTATAGGCCTGTTAGGCTTGATTGCGCTCGATAACTCGCCTCTCGTTGAGGTTATATTTAAGAAATATCTGTATGTCTGAATTTGATTTTAATTTGGATAACTCGCTTAAGATTGCCTAATGAGATATATCCCAGCGAAAATTCTTAGCATAGAAAAGACGATTTCCGTATTTAACACTTTATGTTACGCTATTCCCTATAACCACTTTTAGTCTGTGCTTACCCACATAATAAATAAAAAATCTATACTTTACATCAAGTTAAAAAATGGAAATAACACCAAATGGAAAATCGCATATTCACCAGAGTTGAAGACCTCATATATAGAAAATATGATGGGGACATAAAATTCTTCGCGCAATTGCACAAAACCAGCGTTTATAAAGTTCACGATTGGATACGTCGTGATGCACATATTATTAATGGAAAAATCTGTATTCCAACCAAGCATTCTGTATGAAATGCAAGCTAGATCCCGCGTTATTCACCGATCTTAGCCATCGGGCCAAGCAAGTTTTGCTTGTGCCCGAGAACGTATCTTCCCTCCCTGCACCGGTCACAGCACAAGCAACTCCCCCCTCCTAAAGTTCAAGCTTAGTTTTTCCTTAGGGAAAGATGATTAGTGAGCAAAAACTAAAAATATTCTAATACGAATCGTTTTCACTATCATTCTTGATGTTCTTGGATACAATTGAGCAGCTCACGCTTCCCCGGCGTTGCTTAACTTATCTTCCTCGTTCATCAAAAGGATAACCGTATGAAGTTGCGTTTCACCTCTATTGCCCTGCTGGCTTCATCCATGATGCTGGCCTTCTCAGCCAGCGCAGCCTCCAGCGATCAAGGGATCGTGGTTTATAATGCCCAACACGAAAACCTGGTGAAATCCTGGGTTGATGGTTTTACCAAAGACACCGGCATTAAAGTCACTTTGCGTAACGGCGGTGACAGCGAACTGGGTAACCAACTGGTACAGGAAGGCAACGCTTCCCCGGCGGACGTTTTTCTTACTGAAAACTCCCCAGCGATGGTTTTGGTAGACAACGCCAAGCTGTTTGCTCCGTTAAATGCCAGCACGCTGGCGCAGGTAGAACCGCAGTATCGCCCGGAACATGGCCGCTGGACCGGCATTGCCGCTCGCTCGACGGTATTCGTTTACAATCCGGCCAAGCTCAGTGAAGCGCAGTTGCCAAAGTCCCTGCTGGATCTGGCTAAACCAGAATGGAAAGGCCGTTGGGCTGCTTCGCCATCAGGGGCAGACTTCCAGGCCATCGTCAGTGCCCTGCTGGAGTTGAAAGGTGAAGAAGCCACTCGTGAATGGCTGAAAGCGATGAAAACCAACTTCACCGCCTATAAAGGCAACAGCACCGTGATGAAAGCCGTTAACGCAGGCCAGATCGACAGCGGTGTTATCTATCATTACTATCCGTTTGTTGATGGTGCAAAAACGGGTGAAAACAGCAAAAACGTCAAGTTGCACTATTTCAAACATCAGGATCCCGGTGCTTTCGTCAGCACCTCTGGCGCAGGTGTTCTGGCTTCAAGCAAGCATCCGCAACAGGCACAGGAATTCGTGCAATGGATCACTGGCAAGCAGGGCCAAGAGATCCTGCGCACCCACAACGCCTTTGAATACGCCGTTGGCGTGGGTGCTGCTTCCAATTCTAAACTGGTGCCGCTGAACGATCTGGAAGCGCCAAAAGTGGAACCGTCCAAACTGAACAGTAAGAAAGTCGTCGAACTGATGACCGAGGCAGGCCTGCTGTAAGGCAGATCCATCGATACAGAGTGTTTTAACCGTTATGTCGAATATTTCTATCAATGCCGCGCCAGTATTACCGAGTGGTTCAGTGGCGCGGCGTTATCAGCAGCGGCCAGGGCTGTGGATGGTGGTTTCTGCGGTACTGCTTTCGTTGTTGGCCCTGCTGCCGCTGGGATTTGTCATTGGTGTCGCTATCGACACCGGTTGGCAAACGGTTAAAACACTGGTTTTCCGGCCTAGGGTTGGAGAACTGCTGCTCAATACTCTGTTACTGGTCATTTTCACCCTGCCGACCTGCGCGCTGCTCGGTGTGGCGCTGGCCTGGTTGACGGAGCGCACCCGGCTGCCGGGGCGGCGTATCTGGTCTATTCTGGCCATTGCACCGTTGGCCGTACCCGCCTTTGTTCAAAGCTATGCCTGGATCAGCCTGGTGCCGGGCATGCATGGCCTAGGCGCGGGCGTGTTTATCTCGGTCATTGCCTATTTCCCGTTTATCTATCTGCCGGTTTCGGCGGTTTTGCGCCGCCTTGATCCGGGGATTGAAGACGTTGCCACTTCACTCGGCAAACGGCCGCTGGCGGTTTTCTTCCGGGTGATCCTGCCACAGCTCAAGCTGGCTATCTGGGGCGGTTCACTGCTGATTGCGCTGCACCTGCTGGCCGAGTATGGGCTGTATGCCATGATTCGCTTCGATACCTTTACAACCGCCATTTTCGATCAGTTCCAATCCACCTTTAACGGCCCGGCGGCCAATATGCTGGCGGGTGTATTGGTTTTGTGCTGCTTGGGGCTGTTGGTGGTTGAAGCAGCCAGCCGTGGCCGGGCCCGCTATGCGCGCGTTGGCTCTGGCAGTGCGCGTAGCCAGAATCCGTATCCACTCAGCCCGGCTATTGGCCTGCTGTGCCAACTGCTGCCGATTACGCTCACCGCCCTGGCCTTAGGGGTTCCTTTCATTACGCTGGCTCGTTGGCTATATCTGGGCGGTTTTGCCGTCTGGGATAATAGCGACCTGTGGCCAGCCGTTCGGCAAACCCTGACGTTGGCTGCCAGTGGTGCAGTCATTATCACCCTGTGTGCCATCCCGATGGCCTGGCTTTCGGTGCGCTATCCGGCACGGCTCTATCGGGTGCTGGAAGGTTGTAACTACGTCACCAGTTCGCTACCCGGCATCGTGGTGGCCCTGGCGCTGGTGACGATCACCATCCATTCGTTCCGGCCCATCTATCAGACTGAAATCACGCTGCTGCTGGCCTACTTGCTGATGTTTATGCCCAGAGCGCTGATTAACCTGCGTGCTGGTATTGCTCAGGCACCGGTTGAGCTGGAAAATGTGGCGCGCAGCCTTGGGCGCACACCGTTGCAGGCCTTGTGCAGCACCACGTTACGTTTGGCCGCTCCGGGGGCTGCGGCGGGCGCAGCATTAGTGTTCCTGGCGATTACCAATGAACTTACCGCCACCCTGCTGCTTGCGCCTAACGGCACCCGCACGTTGGCCACCGGATTTTGGGCGCTGACCAGCGAAATTGACTACGTGGCGGCCGCGCCCTATGCCTTAATCATGGTTTTGTTGTCATTACCGCTAACCTGGCTTCTTTATTCTCAATCTAAACGCACGGCAGGATTATGAGCACGCTTGAACTACATGATATTGGTAAATCCTATAACGGTGTGACGGTGCTTGAGGGCGTTAATCTTCGGGTGGCCGCCGGTAGCCGTACCGCGATTGTCGGCCCTTCTGGTTCAGGTAAAACCACGTTACTGCGTATTATTGCCGGTTTCGAAGTACCGGATCGTGGTCAGGTGCGATTGCAAGGCAAACCGCTGGCCGACAACGGAGTATGGGTTCCGGCACATCAGCGCGGTATCGGGTTTGTACCGCAAGACGGTGCTCTGTTTCCCCACTTCAGCGTGGCTGGCAATATCGGTTTTGGGCTGAGCGGCAGTAAGCGGGAAAAACAGCATCATATTGATAGGCTGATGGATATGGTTGCGCTGGATCGGCGCCTGGCAAACTTATGGCCGCATGAATTATCCGGCGGGCAGCAGCAGCGGGTAGCGCTGGCCAGAGCCCTGTCGCAACAGCCTAAGCTGATGCTGCTGGACGAACCCTTCTCCGCACTGGACACCGGCCTGCGTGCCGCAACCCGCAAAGCAGTGGCGGAACTGTTAGCAGAAGCCAAGGTTGCTTCGATCCTGGTCACTCACGATCAGGCAGAAGCCCTCTCTTTTGCCGATCAGGTAGCCGTGATGCGTAATGGGCACTTAGCTCAGGTTGGGCAACCACAAGAGCTTTATCTGCGGCCGGTGGATGAACCCACCGCCACGTTCCTAGGGGAAACGCTGGTCCTGTCAGCTCACTTGGATCAAGGTTGGGCAGACTGCGTATTAGGCCGCATTGCGGTGGACGATCGCCTGCGCAGTGGGCACGCCCGCATCATGCTGCGCCCAGAGCAACTCCAGATTGGCCTTTCGCCACAGCCCGCTCAGCGGCAGGCGGTGGTCACCCATATCGACTTCGCCGGTTTCGTTTCCACGCTCAGTCTGTTGATGACCGACAGCCGTGAAACCGTGGAGATTAAAACCATCAGCCGTGAAGGCATTCGAATCGGATCAAACGTCAGCCTGAGCATTCTCGGCCAGGCGCATATCTTTGCCGATTGACTCAATGGCCGGGCTCCCTGCCCGGCCTGCTTAACGGCAGCTCTTGTCGTGCCGCATTTTCTTCGGCATCAGCAGATAATCCACTACCGCCTCATCCACGCAGCTATCGGCTCCCGTCAGCGCGAGCGTATGGCCATCGCCTTCACGGGTAATCAGCGGGCCTGTTTTTTGTTATATATCTTTTACCTATCACAGCCATTGCTTAATAAAACCACTACCATCAACTACGATTAGTCTGATGCTGTTGCAGACGTCTTGCACACGGCCGGTTGATAACCCATTGAGGGATATCATTGTAGTTTAAACTGTTTAAGCCTCATGCCACACGGCTAAGAAAGGTTGATTATGGCACGCACTACCCCCATCGAACGCTACCGCAATATCGGCATCTCGGCGCACATTGATGCCGGAAAAACCACCACGACCGAGCGGATTCTGTTTTATACCGGGGTCAGTCACAAGCTGGGCGAAGTCCACGACGGTGCCGCCACCATGGATTGGATGGCGCAGGAACAGGAACGCGGGATCACCATTACCTCAGCGGCGACCACCTGCTTCTGGAACGGCATGGAGCATAATTATCCTCAGCACCGCATCAATATCATCGACACACCAGGGCACGTGGATTTCACCATCGAAGTGGAACGTTCGATGCGCGTTCTGGATGGTGCCGTCATGGTGTATGACTCGGTCGGTGGCGTGCAGCCGCAATCGGAAACCGTGTGGCGTCAGGCCAATAAATACAAAGTGCCGCGTCTGGCCTTCGTCAACAAGATGGATCGCACCGGCGCGGATTTTTTCCGCGTGCGTAAAATGATGATCGAGCGCTTGAAAGCCAATCCGGTGCCTATCGTGATCCCGATTGGGGCGGAAGACCATTTCGCCGGCGTGGTGGATTTGGTTCGCATGCAGGCGATCCGCTGGGATCAGGCCTCACAAGGCATGAGCTTCAGCTTTGAGGCGATCCCGGCCGATATGCTGGAATCCGCTAACGAATGGCGAGCCAAGATGATCGAAGCCGCCGCAGAGGCCTCTGAAGAACTGATGGACAAATACCTCAATCAGGTTGAACTGACCAATGAGGAAATCGTCCACGGCCTGCGTACTCGCACCATTGCCGGTGAAATCCAGCCGATGCTGTGCGGCTCGGCATTTCGCAACAAAGGCATCCAGCGCATGCTGGACGCGGTGATCGAACTGATGCCTTCACCGTTGGATGTGCCACCGATGGAAGGCCATGACGAGCGCGATAACATCATTATCCGCAAGGCCGATGATAACGAGAAGTTCTCGGCGCTGGCATTCAAACTGATGACCGATCCGTTTGTCGGCCAATTGACCTTTGTGCGCGTCTATTCCGGCATTTTGGCCAAAGGTGACAGCGTATATAACCCGGTTAAAGGGAAGAAAGAGCGTATTGGCCGCATCGTGCAAATGCACGCCAACGACCGTAAAGAGGTGGATGAACTGCACGCCGGGGATATCGCTGCCTGTGTCGGCCTGAAAGACGTGACCACTGGCGATACCCTGTGCGACCCTAACGCCATCATTACCCTGGAACGTATGGTGTTCCCGGAACCGGTAATCGCACAGGCCATTGAGCCGAAAACCCAGGCCGATCAGGAAAGAATGGGCATTGCACTACAGCGTTTGACCTCCGAAGATCCGTCGTTCCGCGTGCGTACCGACGAAGACTCCGGCCAGACCATTATTTACGGCATGGGTGAACTGCATCTGGAGATCATCGTCGACCGTATGCGGCGTGAATTTGGCGTAGAGACCAACACCGGTAAACCGCAGGTGTCTTACCGCGAAACTATCCGCCGTAAAGTTACCGATGTGGAAGGCAAATTCGTGCGTCAATCGGGCGGTAAAGGCCAGTATGGCCACGTGGTGCTGACGGTTGAACCTAATGAGGCCGGTAAAGGCTTTGAGTTCTTCGATGAGATCAAAGGCGGCGTGATCCCCGGTGAATACATTCCGGCGGTGAAAAAAGGCATCCTGGAAGCGCTGAGCAACGGCGTACTGGCGGGGTATCAGATGGTCGATGTTAAAGTGCATCTGACCTTTGGTTCTTACCACGATGTGGACTCCTCGGAGCAGGCGTTCCGCATGGCGGCGATCTTCGGCTTCAAAGAGGCTTGCCGCCAGGCCAGCCCGGCGATCCTGGAGCCGATTATGTCGGTTGAAGTGGAAACGCCGGAAGAGTATGCCGGTAACGTGATGGGCGATTTGTCATCACGGCGCGGTATGGTGCAAGGTATGGAGGATATTCCGGGCGGGGGTGGCAAAGAGATTCACGCCAAAGTGCCGCTGTCGGAGATGTTCGGCTACTCCACAACGTTGCGATCGATGTCGCAAGGCCGCGCCACCTACACCATGGAGTTCAGCCACTACGCGGAAGCCCCGCGCAATGTGGCCGAAGAGATTATTCAACACAGTAAACGCTGATCGTCACGCCTGCCGTTGTTACGGCAGGCGTTATTCTTTCACCGCCAGCGCGACCACCACCGGTTCCGGCTTGATGCGCATAGCGTGAATCACCCCAATCATCAGGCAAGCAATGCCGCCCAACGTCAACAATGGCGGCCAGCTTTGGCGCAGCATAAAGGTATAGGCCAGCCCGGCCAAAATCTCGAACACGATCAAAGGCCCAACCAGCACCGTTGGCAAACGTTGGCTCGCCTCATTCCAGCACAAAGCACCAATCCATGAACACAGTATGCCAATGGTGAGCATCAGCGGGAGGAAGACTTCCGGCCTTGGGCCGAACGGCAACGCGAACTGTGGCTGCGTTAACGCCAACTGCCCACACGCTAACAGATAACCCAGCAGTGCCAGCGGCAATGTCACCACGCCTTGCGCAGTGGCCCAGGTCATAGGGCGTTTGTGCGGGTTTGCACGCAACCAGCGGGCATTACGCAGCGGGAACCAGGTCCAGCAAGCTACGGCCAGTAACGCCAACAGCAGCCCGCTGGTATAGCGCCAAACATCCATTGGCACACTGTTGCCCGTCAGTTCCGCAATATTGACCAACACCAGCCCACCGGCGATCAGCACTAGCGCTGGCGTCAATTTACGCCAGGAAAGCTGGCCATCGTGATGGCCGTAAAGCAGATTAGCACTCACGGAAATCACCACCGGCAAGGTGCCGATAATCATGGTAGAGACCGGTGCGCCGGTACGCTGAATCGCATTGGCTAGGCACAGGTAATAAAGCAGATTGCCGATGGCCGTGAGCTTTAACGCCTCCAGCCAATCCTTGGGCGATAACTGCCGTAAACGGCGGCGATCGAACCACGCCAGCGGCAAAGCGATCAAACCAAAAGCCAGATAGCGCCCGGTCGATTGCAACGCCGCCGGATAATCCGGCACCAACACCGGGCCGACAAAAATCAGCCCCCACATCAACCCAGCGGCCAAGGCAAATAACACACCAAAAAACATAATCACTCCATGATCAGAACGGCTTAAGCCGGTACGCGGCGGCTGATTTCAACCACCTGATCGCTAGGCAGATAGTCATAGAAAAAGAATAGTGTATAACAAAAACAGATTTATCATTCCTCTACTGCGCTAGGCCTTCGGCCCCATAAAAAATATTCAACAATGTGGTTGAGCATTATCCGCCCTGTTCTATATTTAACCTTATGGTTAAATTATCCTCGTCACGACTGGACGCTATCTTCCATGCATTGGCCGATCCGACAAGACGCGCCATCCTGCATACGCTAGCCGAAGGCGAACATAGCATTGGTGAACTGGCGGCGCCTTTCGAGATGTCGTTTGCCGGTGCGTCCAAGCATATCAAAGCACTCGAACAAGCTGGACTGGTGCAGCGAACTGTGCAAGGAAGAAACCATATTTGCCGGCTCGCTCCTGAGCCGATGGCGCAGGCCATGCATTGGCTGCAAACTTATGAACATTTCTGGAATGAGCGGTTGGACGCACTGGAACTCGTTTTGCGGCAGGCCGACTCTCATCCTCCAACGGAGTGAACCATGAACGATTACGGTATGATCATTGAACCGGGAACGCTGCGCATTCAGCGGTTGCTGCCTGGCCCGCTCGATCGCGTCTGGGCCTACCTGACCGAGTCCGACCAACGTGCCACCTGGCTGGCTACGGGTGAAATGCCGTTACAGAAAGGTGCTAAAGTTGAATTGGTGTTCTGCAATTCAGAGTTGGCTGGCGAACATGAGAAACCCCCGGCCAAATATAAGCAATATGGCGGCAAAGTAGCTAACGTTGGCCATATTACCTGTATTTTCCCTCCGCGCCTGCTGAGTTTTACCTGGGCAGAAAAAGGCGAAGGCCGCCCTTCCGAAGTCACCTTTGAGTTAGCCGAGCAAGGCGATAACGTGCTGCTGACGGTGATCCACCGCCGCCTGCCCGATCGCGATACTATGCTCACCGTCGCTGGCGGCTGGCATACTCATCTGGATATTCTGCGCGATCGCTTGCAGAAGCGCCCTCCGCGTCCGTTCTGGGCCACCTTTACCCAGATGGAAGATGAGTACCGGGCAAAATTGTAATTCATCAAGAAAGGGTATAATACGAGGCAACTTTGCAGGAAACCCACTTGACCGCAATTGAAAATGGAGCCGCTATGCGCCAACGCATTATTGTTTGCCCGCTAATTGAGAATGACAACGCTTATCTATTATGCAAAATGGCCGCGCATAAAGGCGTATTCCCCGGCCAGTGGGCACTTTCTGGCGGCGGCACGGAACCGGGGGAAACCATCGAGGAAGCGTTGCGCCGCGAAGTGCGTGAAGAACTGGGCGAGGCTTTGGTGTTGGATCGCATTCAGCCCTGGACCTTCCGCGACGATGTACGCATAAAAACCTATGAAGACGGTAGCAAAGAGCAGATCTACATGATTTACCTGATTTTTGATTGCCACGCTGCCAATCGTGAGATCACCATCAACGATGAGTTTGCCGATTACGCCTGGGTGAAGAAAGAGGGTCTCGCCAGTTACGATCTGAACGAAGCCACAAAATATACACTGCAACAGCGGGGATTGCTGGATTAAGCACTGAGATGAGCCTATCCAGTAATAAAAAACGAGCTCACTCTACTTCAGATGAGCTCGTTAAATTCGTTACTAATCTTTCAAACCACGATTAAGCAGCATTGGTTCAATGATCGGTTCCTTACCGCGCCACTCAACATACAGTTTTTCCAGATCCTGGCTATTGCCCCGTGATAACACCTGATCGCGGAAGCGCTGGCCATTCTCTGCCGTCAGCCCGCCGTGTTCGGTAAACCACTGGAAGGCATCATCCGCCAGCATTTGAGTCCATAAATAGGCGTAATAACCGGCAGCATAACCGTTACCCCAGATATGCTGGAAATAGCTGGAGCGATAGCGCGGCGGTACTGCGCTGAGAGCGATGTGATCTTTTTGCAGCGCTGCCGTCTCGAAGTTATCCACGTCCTGCTGGGGTTGACCGGCGACCAGCATATGCCAGTGCATATCCAGCAAGGCCGCAGACAACAGCTCGGTCATGTCATAGCCTTTGTTGAATTTATCGGCCTGCTCGATTTTGCTGACTAGCGCCTGCGGCATGGCCTCACCGGTTTGATAATGCTTGGCAAAATGGGCAAACACCTTGGGATCTTTAACCCAATGCTCGTTGAACTGCGAAGGGAACTCGACAAAATCGCGTGCGGTGTTGGTGCCGGACAGGCTGGGGTACTGCTGATCGGCAAACATACCGTGCAGGGCATGGCCAAACTCATGGAACAGAGTGATAACATCATCATAAGACAGCAGCGCCGGTTGACCCGGAGCCGGTTTGGTGAAATTAGTCACGTTATAAATGACCGGCTTGGCACCATTGAGTTTCGACTGCTCAACGAAGTTGCCCATCCAGGCACCACCGCCCTTATTATCTCGCTTAAACAGGTCGGTATAGAACAAGGCCAGCGGTTGACCGTCTTTATCAAACACCTCATACACACGGACATCCGGCTGATAAACCGGAATATCTTTACGCTCTTTGAAACTGATGCCGTACAGCAGGTTTGCCGCGTAAAATACGCCATTATTCAGCACATTGTTCAATTCGAAGTAAGGTCTGATCTGTGATTCATCCAGATCATACTTCGCTTTACGCACCTGTTCTGCGTAGAACTGCCAGTCCCAGGCTTCGGCCTTAAAGCCCCCTTCTTGCTGATCGATCACCGCCTGAATGTCTTTCGCCTCACGTTCTGCACGGGCCGTTGCGGCTGGCACAATATTACGCATAAACGTCAGCGCGGCATCCGGGGTTTTTGCCATCTGATTTTGCAGTTTCCAAGCGGCATAGTTCGGGAACCCCAACAAACGAGCCTGATCGGCACGCACTTTCGCTAATCTGGCAATGGTCTGGCGAGTGTCGTTGGCATCATCTTGCTCTGCCCGCTGCCATGAGGCGTCAAACAAGGCTTTACGAGCATCCCGCACGTGCAGGCTTTGCAAAGCGGGCTGTTGCGTGGTGTTTTGCAACACTAACAGCCACTGTTTATCCAGTTTGCGTTCGCTGGCGGCTTGCGCTGCTGCGGCCAGTTCACCTTCGCTAAGCCCAGCCAGCCAGGCTTTGTCAGTGACGGCCAACGCTCCGTTTTTGCCCGCGGCCAGCAGTTTATTGGTGAATTGGGTGCTCAACGTCGCCGCTTCCTGATTCAACGCCTTCAGCTGGTTTTTATTCACATCAGAAAGATTGGCCCCTGCCAGCAGGTAATTTTGATGGGTGACCTCCAGCAGCCGACGAGATTCCGCATCCAGCTTCAGCGCATCTCGTTGCTCATAAATGGTGTGAATTCGTGCAAACAGCTTGCTGTTCAGCATGATGGCATCGTTCAGAGCTGCCAGCTTTGGCGAGGTTTCTTCATCCAGTTTTTGCAGCGCATCGCTGGTGTTGGCGGCAGTCATGGCGCTAAATACGTTAATCGTGCGCGCTAGCAAGGCTCCCGCTTTTTCCAGCGCCACCAAGGTGTTGTCGAAGGTAGGTGCTGCCGGGTTGTTGGCGATCTTCTCGATTTCTTCCAGCTTCTGCTGGATGCCTGCCGCAATGGCTGGCGCGTAGTCACTCGTGTTGATCACATCAAAACGAGGTGCCTCAAAAGGTAGGATGCTGGCAGAGAAGAACGGGTTCTCGGCTTGTTTTTCAGTCATATTCGTCTCTTTCATCTGGCCGCTTGGCACGGCGGTGTTATCTGACGGCAACTTGCTCTCTTCTGCCTGAACCTGCGCGCTCAGCGCCATACCGATCGAAAGTACCAGGGTTGTTAAACGCATCAAATTAAAACTCCTCCATGTCTAGGAAACAAGGGTTCACGCCTAGCTTAGGCGCAGTTAACAGTTTCAGCAAAAACAAGTGATTACTTGCCGTTTATCCAACTGCCCTTAGCGGCCAGAATTTACTGTGTCCGCTAATAATCACTCACCCAATCTCTTTTTAACCTCCTCTTGATGCGCTATGCTCAAAAATTCGGCTGAGGCCAAGATTTCTGAAACGGGATTTCTATTATGTCTGCGCTGTTGCTGTGCTCCGCCAGGGGTAGCCTATGAGTGGTTTTTTCCGCGCCAGTGCGCTGCCGTTGTTGGTGGCCGGGGCGTTCTTTATGGAGAATCTCGATGGCACGGTGATCGTTACCGCCATGCCGCAGATGGCGGCGTCATTCGGCGTACAACCGGTGGACATGAGCATCGGTGTTTCAGCTTATATCCTGACCCTGACGGTGTTTATTCCCGCCAGTGGTTGGATCGCCAACCGTTTTGGCGCGCGTAATATTTTCGCAGCGGCAATCGTGCTGTTCACCCTGGCATCGGTACTGTGCGCATTGAGCACTAGCCTGCCATTTTTTACCTCCGCCCGCATTCTGCAAGGTTTTGCCGGTGCGTTGATGGTGCCAGTTGGCCGCCTGGTAGTTTTGCGCAATACCGCCAAAGCTGACCTGATTAAGGCTATCGCCACCATTACCTGGCCAGGGCTGGCAGCACCGATCCTCGGGCCACCGATCGGCGGCTTCATCACCACCTATGCCTCATGGCACTGGATTTTTATCCTTAACGTGCCCTTGGGTATCATTGCCCTGTTCTTCGCCTGGCGCTTAATCCCGCATGAAGAGGCGAAAAAAGGAGTGCCGTTTGATGGACTGGGTTTTGTGCTGACCGGAGTCGCCTGCTTCGGTTTAATGTTTGGGCTGGATCTGATCAACAGCCCACAGCTTTCCTGGTTGGTACCGGCATTGTGCCTAGCGGGCAGTTTGGCGCTGGGGGCGTTGGCGATACGTCACGCCAAGCGTTACGCTTATCCGCTGGTAGATCTGTGGGCCATGCGGATAAAAAGTTACGCTGTCACTATCGGTGGCGGCACGCTGTTCCGCATGGCCATCGGTGCGGTGCCTTTCCTGCTACCACTGCTGTTCCAGATTGGCTTTGGACTGAGCGCTTTTGATGCCGGGCTGCTGGTGCTGGCGGTGTTTGCCGGTAACCTGATGATGAAGCCGTTTACTTCCGCCATTCTTTATCGCTTCCGCTTTCGCACTACGCTAGTGGTCAATGGCATGCTGAATGCCGCCACCATTTTCGCCTGCGCCTGGCTGACGCCGCAAACGCCAACCTGGCTGATTGTGGCGCTGCTGTTTGTCAGCGGGTTGACGCGTTCAATGCAGTTTACTGCCTTGAATACGCTGGCATTTTCCGAAGTGCCGCAGCCGCGCATGAGCGGTGCCAATACTCTGTTCAATATGGCTCAGCAGATGGGGAGCGGCCTTGGGATCGCCATCGGCGCGCTGGCGCTGCGTTTGGCGGAAATGCTGATGCCACGCCCAAACGGCGGCGTACCGCTCGCCGACTTTCATCTGGCTTTTATGGTTATCGGTGCCATCGCCTTGCTGGCGGTGTTGGATAGCTTTACGTTGGGTGGCGAAGCGGGCAATGCAATCCGTCAGAAAAAATCCCACCCGGCAATCTCTGAAAAATCAATGGCAACCAAAGTAAGGAGTTAAACGATGGAATACCGTCAGCTTGGCCATTCCGGCCTGAAAGTTTCGGTGCTAAGTCTGGGCACCATGACCTTTGGAGGACAAGGCAAGTTCGCCAAAACCGGTGATACCGATGTTAACGAAGCCCGTAATCAGATTGCTATGTGCCTCGATGCAGGTATCAATCTGTTCGATACCGCCGATGTTTATTCTGCCGGTAAGTCTGAAGAAATCCTCGGTCAGGCATTGGGCAGCAAACGCCATGAGGTGCTGATCGCCAGTAAAGCCCGTTTTCCGATGGGCAGCGGGCCCAATAATGCCGGGCTATCGCGCCATCATCTGATCCGTGCCTGCGAAGCCAGCCTGAAGCGCCTGAACACCGATTATCTCGATCTCTATCAACTGCATGAGTGGGACGGCATCACGCCGGTGGAAGAAACCCTGCGGGCGTTAGAGCATTTGGTGAGCAGTGGCAAAGTGCGCTACACCGGGCTGTCCAATTTCTCCGGTTGGCACCTGATGAAGCACCTCGGCAGCGCGGAACGGCAGGGATTAGTGCGCCCGGTCAGCCAACAGATCCATTACACCTTGCAGGCTCGCGAAGCGGAATATGAACTGCTGCCGATCGCCCAGGATCGGGGGCTAGGTGTATTGGTCTGGGGGCCGCTGGCCGGTGGCCTGCTGTCTGGCAAGTATCGCCGCAATCACCCAACGCCTGCGGGCACTCGCCATTTGGCCAACTGGGGCGAGCCGCCAGTGCGCGATCAGGAAGCGCTGTTTGATATCGTTGAGGTTTTAGTTGATATCGCACATTCTCGCGGGCTGTCTGCCGCACAAATCGCACTGGCCTGGTTGCTAACCCGCCCGACGGTAACCTCGGTAGTGATCGGCGCACGCAACAGCGAGCAGTTGAAAGACAACCTGCATGCCGCCAACCTGATTTTGAACGAAGAAGAGTTACAGCGGTTGCAGGCGGTGAGCCAACCGCCGTTGATTTACCCTTACTGGCATCAGGCCCAAACCGCACCGGATCGCCTCTCCGCCGCCGATCGGTTGTTGCTCGCCCCCTACCTGCAACAGAAATAAGTCGCATCTGGCACCAATCAACGTATTATCGATGATCCGCCCTGCTTTTTCGGGGGCGGATTTTTGCCGTTTTTGGCCTGAAAAGCGAGGTAATAATAATGAATCACAGTGACCTTTCTCAGTGCCGAGTGAACACCGATCGGTTGTTGATTGCCCCTTTTACCGCAGCAGATGCTGATGATGTTTACCAGGCGATAACCCCGACGCTGACGCGTTTTATGAACTTTGAACCCGAAGAATCCCCAGAGGCTTTTACTCGCGTCTGGGAAAGTTGGCTGCCGTTGATCCGCGAAGGTGAAGAAGCCATCTTCGTTGCCCGTTTGCGCGACAACAAACAATTCGTCGGCATGGGCGGCGTGCACAGCCTGCACACTCCAACCCCGGAACTGGGTATCTGGGTGAAAGAAAACCTGCACGGCCAAGGCTATGGCCGCGAAATTACCTTGGCCATCGCGGCCTGGGCCAGCGAGCGTTATCACCCACAATACTTTGTCTACCCGGTTGCCGAGCAGAATACCCCGAGCCGCCATATTGCCGAATCCCTGGGTGGCGTAGCCAAAGGGCGGCGCGAGAATATCAAATATGACTGTGTGGTCTATCACCTGCCGACGATCGTCGGTTAAATTTGCCGGGATGATAGCGCCGCGCTAGAGTGGGTGCCGGGTAAAAACAGTTGAGGAACAGTGAGATGATCATTTTTGTTACGGGTGCCACATCCGGGTTTGGCGCAGCCATTGCCCGCAAATTTGTGCGTGAAGGCCATCAGGTGATTGCCGCTGGCCGTCGCATGGAGCGCCTGGAAGAACTGCAAACTGAATTGGGTGAAGCACTGCACATCGTGCGCCTGGATGTCCGCAATCGCGCCGCAATTCAGCAGGCGATCGAGGAATTACCGGCCGCGCTGCGCCAGATCGACGTTCTGGTCAATAACGCCGGATTAGCGTTGGGCCTGGAGCCCGCGCACAAAGCCAATGCCGATGATTGGGAAACCATGATCGACACCAATACCAAAGGGTTGGTGAACATGACGCGCGCATTGTTGCCCGCCATGGTGGAGCGCAATATCGGGCATGTGATCAACATCGGCTCTACCGCCGCCAACTGGCCTTATGCGGGTGGCAACGTGTATGGCGCAACCAAGGCGTTTGTGCGGCAGTTCAGCCTGGGCCTGCGCGCCGATCTGCACGGCACCCATATCCGCGTTACGGATATTGAGCCGGGCATGGTGGGCGGCACCGAATTCTCTAACGTGCGCTTCAAGGGCGATGACGGCAAGGTAAACAAAACCTATGACGGAGCCAATGCTTTAACGCCGGAAGATATCGCCGAATCGGTATTCTGGGTGGCAACCTTACCTGAACGCGTCAACATCAACACGCTGGAAATGATGCCGGTCTGCCAGTCCTTTGCGGGTTTGAGCATCCACCGCGAGGCGTAATGCCAAGTGGCAGGGTAAACGCACCCTGCCATTTTTCGTTCATGCCGCACGCCAACCGGCAACGATGATCAACATCCCAACCAATGCTACCCCCGCACCCAGCCAATCCATTGCCGACAGCTTTACGCCATCCACAACCCGCAGCCACAGCAGCGCAGTTGCCACATAGACGCCGCCATAAGCCGCATATACACGCCCGCTGGCGGCCGGATGCAGGGTCAGCAACCAGACAAATAGCATCAGGCTGGCAGCCGCAGGTAGCAGCAGCCAGGCGCTAGCGCCTTTTTTCAACCACAGATACGGCAGGAAGCAACCGATGATTTCTGCCAGAGCAGTCATGAAGAACAATAAAGTGGTTTTTAACATCAGTGGCATATTCTCTCTAAAAATTAAACGAATACGGCGGTAGGCTGGTGTAATGCAAGAACACGATGATATATTTAGCCAAATGTTACACCGGGTGCTGCCGAATGACGCAACACTAACTTATAAGGATTAAGCGATGAAATTACTTTCTGTTCAACGGCTGATGTGCGGGATGCTGCCAGTCGCGATGTTGATACTGGTTGGCAGTTGGCAGGCTCCTGCTCTGGCGGCAAGCTGCACCCAAGGCAGTACCTGCGTCACCGTCAACGGCGATAGTACCATGAGCAATGAACAGGCTCGCGAAAGCAAAGAGCAGTGGGACGATACCCGCTCCCTGCGCCGCAAGGTGAACAATCGCGTCGAAAAAGAGTTTGATAAGGTCGAACGCGCCATTGATGATGAAGATAGCTGCAACAACAGTTACAACGTCAATGCCTATTGGGAATCTACCACCCGTAAGTGCCTGGATCGCCAAACCGGTCGGCCGATTAGACCTTAATCAGCCGATAGCGTTAAGCCGTCTTGCTGAATGCTGTTATCCTGTCAGAGGAAATTCATTCTCACATAAGGATTGAATGATGAAAAAAGCACTCGTACTCTGCACGTTACTGTTGGCTGGCGCGCCATTAGCCGCCCTTGCCGCCGACTCATGCGAAACCATAAAAGCGGATATCGCGCAGAAGATCGTGAACAACGGCGTACCTGAATCCGGTTTCAAACTGGAGATTGTGCCTAACGATCAGGTGAGTCAGGCCGGTGGGCTGGTGGTTGGCCACTGTGGGTTCGATACGCAAAAAATCGTCTACACTCGCCTGCATAATGGCGACGAAAGCAGTGACGCGGCACAGGCTGGCACCAGCCAGGATGCTAAAGCTGGGCAGTGATTTTTAGGGCGTAGGTCTAGTCTGATACCCAGTAAAGTAACAACTGGCATAACAACAGATAGATCTAGCAGGAAAGATAGAGTGTTCCTGGAGCCTGCACACCATTCTGTGTAACGCAGGCGATCGAACTGGCTGAGATCTTCAGGAGTTTTGAGATTTTTGGCCAATTCGTTAGCCAGAGCCTGTAACTGTTTTTCGTCCATAAAGTAACCTGCTTTTGATGTTGGTTTGAACATATCAAAATCAGGCAATTACATAAATTTATGTACAGGCTCGTCTGAAAAGATCTCTCCAGTGTTAATTGTTTTCATTTTATAATTAAAACCTCACCAATTTCATTACCAGGAGATTCTAATATTTTTATAATTCGTCCATGCGGTAACTTTCCTTTAAAACTGGCAAAATCGATACAAACCTCGTAGGATTCTTGCGGAAGTATTTCACCCACATCAAAAAAAACAGCTCCTGAATAGTACTCATCGTCAATAAAAAACAACGGCCTATAGCCTGAATTTATTGGTTTTTTTCTAATATCATATAATGTTAGCTTTGCTTTAATCATATCAACCACACGCTTTAATTTTCAACTTATCTAGATCAGCATTATCTACAGATACAGCCTTCATCCCATCAGCATGAAATTCCGTTACTTTTATCCCATCAGGCACTTCAACTTCTAATATTTTAAAATCTGGATTAACCTCCCATCTTTTTAATAAATCACCAAATCTAGTCGCATCCTCCGCTGTAGTTGCAAATAATTTTCCAGTTTCGTATTGACCAGGAATGTTTTTAATAACCCCAGAAGATAAAACATCTTGATATTCAGCTTCAAAAACAGCTCGAAATAAAGAATAAAGCCCCAATGGATCAATATAACTGAGAGTATTCGTCCCATAAGCATAAACATTCAGCCCCCCCGCCAGCCCTATCGGGTCACAACTAACAAACACCCCGCACAAGGGATCATAGTAGCGATAGCGGTTATAATGCAACCCACTTTCAGCATCAAAGTATTGCCCCTGAAAACGAATCGGCTGCCAGATCCCCATCTCGCTGCTTACGGTGGTTTTACCGAATACCTCATAGTGCGCAGACCAAACGACCTGGCCAGAACCGGTGCGTAACCGCAGCGGCATACCATTCGGATCATTTTGATAGAAGCAGAGATTATCGGCCTTCAGCCGCGCTTTTTGCTCTTCGTGGGCATCAACAATCCGCTCACCGGCCATACGCAGAGGCATTGCATTAACCTCTGCCTGATAGGTTTGCATCAGCAAAGGTTCGAAGGTGCCGGGATGATACACATAGCTCTGCGCTGTCCAGCTTGGTTCCCCAGCGGTCAATACCGTGCGCGGTTGTGTGTCTACCTTCGGTTCTGTACACCAATGGCTGACTTCTTGCACCAACCGATCGCCATCCCAGACAAACCAGGTTGTACGTTGCTCGGTTGCACCCGCAGCATCATATTGCCGCTTGCATACCCGCCGCCCCAGCGCATCATAGTCATAACGCCATCGCCCCGCCTTGGTGGCTAACGCCCGCAGCCTGCCGTGACAATCCCACCCCAAACGCTGCTCATTATTCCCTTCGCGGCGCACGCGTAGCTGACCGGCACCATCCAGACGCCATTCAACACCGCCATCATGCTGCCACACTTGTTCCTGTTCATTTTGCCGCACGGCGCGGAAGCGATTCCCCAACGAATCATAGCTAAAGCGCTTAAGCCCCCCCTCTGGATTGGTGTGCTCAATAATTTGCCCTAGGGGGTCATAACGGTAACTGTCCGTTCCCGTCAGGCTGTCGCGGCGCTGAACCAGATTATCGTGTTCATCATAAAAATATTCAGTCTGCCCCGCCGTTTCACCCCGCACCAGAGCTTGATTACGGACCAGCAATCCACGCTGGTTATAGCTGAAGTGTTGGCTCAAGGTGGAGCTCAGCGTCAGTTCGCTTAAACGGTGCTGTTCGTCGTAGCTGAAACTGAGCGGTTGATTATCATCCACGGCCAGCGTTGATACACGCCCGGCAACGTCATAGCCGAAGGTCTGGTGCTGCGACGATAACAGCTCCCGCCCATTTTCGCGGTAAACTCGCTGGCGCTGATGATGCAGGAGGCCGTCACGATAGTCATACTCCAGCAACGCCTCAACGCCCTGCTGTTTCTGCCGTTCCTCTGCCAGCAAACCATCCGCTCCGTAACGCCGTTTCACGGTTGCAGCAGCGTTAACGGCTTCCGTCAACCGGCCAGCGGCATCGTAGCGGAAACGCTCGGCATTCGCCGCCTGCTTATCGCCCAACAGCGTTTTGCTAACGATGCGCCCCATGCGATCGCAGGTGATGGCCAACATGTGGCCCAGCGGATCACAGGTTTTGGTCAGATGCCCCGCAGCATTGTAATCGTAGCGGCGCACCCGCCCGTGGTAATCCACCTCTTCGGTTAAACGCCCGGCCGCATCCCGCTTCAACCCCCAACGCTCGCCCAACTGGTTTTCTACGCCAATCAGCTGTTCTTCAGTATCGTAACGGTAACGTACGGTGCTGCCGTCCGGTTCAATGCGCTTTTTCAGCCGCCCTTGCCCGAAATAACTGAATTGGGTTACCCGGCGGTGATCGTCGTGGTAGCGGAGCAGATTACCTTCAGGGTCATAGCTGCAATCCAAGGTTTTCCCACCCGGCAGTTGGGCATGGATCAGGTGGTTACAAATGTCGTAGCGATAATGCGTCACCGCTCCGTCAGCATCGGTACGACAAATCAGATTGCCGTAACAATCATGTTCAAAAGTGACCCTATTGCCAGCCGGGTCGGTCAAGGTGTTCAGGAAGCCGTATTGGTCATAACCCAGATGCGTCACGCCGCCGCCAGATCGCTCTACCTTAAGCAGCAACCCCCGGTTGTCGTACCCGTAGCGGGTGGTTTCGCCCGTCGGCGTCTGTTGCTGCGTCAGGTTGCCACGCTCATCAAACTCTTGCAGCCATTTAGCGCCGGTCGGGTCGGTCACGCAGATAGGGTGACTCTGTGCGTCATACTCCACCGTCGTTTTGCTTTGATCCGGCCGGGTTTGACTGATTTCATTCCCCTGCGCGTCATACTGCCAGGCCGTGACGTTACCCTGCGGATCCGTTTGCTGCGACGTGCGGCCACTGCTGTCATACCGATAGCTGAAGGTTTCGCCCAAAGCATTAGTTCGGCTGAGCGGAAACTGGCGTTCGTTATACTGCAAGCGAGTGGTATGCCCCAGCGAATCGGTGATCAGCGTTTCCCCACCTTCTGGGTGCCAGTCAAAACGGTAGTCGAACAGCCCGCCATCACCCCAGGCATGTACCACGCGTATCACGCCATCGTCATGACGTTGCCAGGCATAATAGAAAGAGAGTCTGTTGCGGTTGGTATGGCGCACCATGCGGTGCTCATCTTCATAGCCGAACGAGTAAGGCTCGCCAGCGGCATCTTCCACCGCCACCATATCGCCACGTTGGTCATAACGATAACGGGCCAACGTCCGTGTGGCCTTGCCGGAAATCCACAGCGTCAGGCTGCCTATCGCCCAAGAAAACTCGCCGTCATACTCCAGGCGGATTTCCCGCCCGGTGGCTTCATCGCCGCAATACTCGGTAAACGCGCGCAGTCTGTTCTGATCGTCATAACGGAAGTGCCAGGCATTTTGATTTCGATCGTTAAACCGTTGCAGGTACAGAGTCAACGAGTCATGGACGGAGGGCCGCCAGTTACCGGCCAAAAAGGCTTCATCACAATCCGGCAATTTCTCCAGCTTCTGCGGCCACCCGGGCGGCAGGTGGAAATGATAAATAACCCCCGGTTTGGTTTGCAGCAGCAAGGTATCCCCCTGCCGCCACAGGCTGTCGCCGTAATGCCCGTCATCAACCCGCCCTTCATCGCCTTCCAGCACGGGGAAATAGTCAAACGCCGTTGCCCGATCGGGGAAGCGTGCCACCACGCCGATCAGCAGACCGTGGCGAACAATCTCCAGCCGACAGTCCGCCAGCGTTTGCCAGGCATGCCCCAGGCTACTGCGCTCAACATAATGCCCGCGGTAATAGCGTTCCCAACTGAACGGCAGCCGACCTGGCAAATGAAAATCCTGCTGTTCTACGACCACTTCGCCGGTAATGGAGTGAACCGGCTCGGCATCCAGTACCGTGCAGCGTAAAAAACCCGACTCCAGCCCCAGCTTATCCGCCAGTTTCTTTGCCAAGGCCGAACCCCGAAAGGCTTTCCAGAGCGATTTCGTCAGCGCCAGCAGGTTCAGCACCGGCATACCACCAACCAGCACCGGCCGCCCCATCGGGATAGGCAGCATCGTAGCGGTCGGCAACGAGGTGTAGCTGCGTGTCGTATGGGCCTTGTCGTGATCGCTCGGTTGCAACCCGGTCATCCAGCAACTCAGGGCGGGCAGCGCGGCAAAAGAGAGCGGATCGCTGTTTGCCATCACCGTTTTGCTGCCCATGTACGACTCGGCATCCCGGGACGGATTGATATCCGTATCACCGAAAGAAGCACCCAGCGGGAAATGCAGCCCTGGTAAATGATGGGTATAGGTGCCGACGGTCGCGCGCATCATGCCATTGATCATCACCGGGCGGCCGGAACCGCCGCCAGAGCCAATGTTGGCACCCAAGGCCCCCATTAGCGCATCTTTTTTTTCACTGGCAGCCAGAGCCGTGGCAACCAAGGGATTAGCCATAGCGTTGGCCATCACGCCCCCGGCTTGGCCCGCAACCGCCATCGCTTTAGCGGCCAATGCAGGATTGGCTTCCGCCAACTCACAGGCCCTAGCGGTGACAAAACTCATCGCCATGCAGCCTATCACTGCCTTGGCGGCGTTAACGTATTCCCGTGGGTCAAAAATCATCCCCACATGCGGGTGCGGCACTGGCGTCGCTACGGTGGCCGGTGGAACAATTACTTTGTGGACATCAACTCCGATAACGGGATCGATATGTTTCGTTGCCGGCAATGCCATATTTTCTGCCTCTCTGTCCACCTCAATCGACGGACTCTGCCGCTAACTTTGCGCTTCATGCCAGCGCTCCCCAAACAGTTGAAAGAATTTCTGCTGCAACTGGCTTCCCGACAGGCGGTGAGAAATCAACCCAGGGTGCCGAATCAACCAATCCGCCAGCAGGCTCAACCCGCAGTGCGCACGGATCTCCGGCTCAATCAACATACCTGCATCCAATCCCGTCATGGCCGCATCCAGTGCCTCGGGGTATTGCCCGGCTTTATCCAGACACCAGGCCTGCATGCGCCACCCTTCCACCGCCAGAATGCCGTCACCACCCGCCTGCGCCTGTTCACCCGCTAACCGGTAGCACGCCGCAGCCTCTAGCCACGCCTTTTTACTCAGCCAAACGCTCGCTTCGCCAAACAACGCATTGACGACCAGTTTCCTGCCAGCCGGATGCCCGGTGCGTTCCGCCTGGCCCGCCATCCGCACCGCCTGTTGATACTCTTCCAGCGCCTGCTTAGTTTTCCCCCCTTTCAGGTACGCCACACCAGTGGTCAGAAACACCACCGTGGCCTGATCGAACCATTGCTGGGCATGGGTAATCGCCAGCATCTCCTGTTTTATCGTCACCAGCCGGGCAAAATCATCATTGCGTAACGTATCCCCGAGCATCACGAACAGCCGACGGAACTCCCCCGATGGGCCTCGTTCCCCAGATTCTGCCACTACTTCCCCCGGCAGTTGCCGCATCTGGTAGCGCCCGAATAAGGTAAACATCCGCTTGGGGTGACGCTGTTGCAGCGGGTTCAGCGGTGGAAGATGCGGCTTTTGCGGCACAATAACCCGGATGCGTTCACCTTCGGGCGTGGTCCAGAATGGATCCTCCAACAGTTGTTCCAGTGTTTTCTCAAACTGCTGGGCATGTGCGATTTGTGCGGGCTGCAAGATAAACACCAAGCCGGGAAAGATATCGGGATGGTGGCGCATCAGGCTGGACGCAACGGAGAACAAATCCCGTGCATCGCTGCGCCCGCTTAACGCAGGTGGGGACCAATCCGCCACAATCCCCTGTTGCAGGGAAGCCGCCTGGCGTTCCTGGTAATAAGCGATCAGAGCCTGGGCGGCCTGGGCCAGATAAGGCGCATCAGTGAACGGATGCATAAAGCGGATAACGGCACAGTCAGCCTCTTGGCGCATCTGCAAATAGAGATCAACCATTTGCTGATCGTCGTCATCGGCCTGCCAGTACAAAAGACGGGCTTCTTTTTTGCCAGCAAAACGCATCCAGTCTTCATGCGCTTGTAAAAACCGGCGCTCAACGGAATTCGAGGGACTCCATTCACTCATGATCCATCTCCGCTTAAGGATTCAGTTTCAGCAATGCGCCTTCCACAACGTGATCACCGGCCGCCGATGAGGTTATTTTGCTGCCAGAGGTAAGATGATCGCCGGATGCCGCTGACGTAATATCCACGCCAGAGAGAATGATTTTTCCGTCGCTGGTCAGTGAGATGCTGGCTGCACCACACTGCAACGTAATGGTGTTTTTCGCGCTAAGCAGTACGCCGGTGGCATCGATCGTTGAGTTACCGCCAGCACTGAGCAGCGCATCGGTTTTGACAACCACCTGTTGAAATTGCGCATCCATTGAATGCCCGCCGGTGACGCTGATCTGATTTTCACCGCCGATGGTGGAAACCTGGTTGCCAGTGACGGCAACGCTGCGCGCTCCGCCAACGGATAAGCTCAGATCCGTACCAACGCTTTCCGTCAGGCTTTGGCCTATGGTCATAGAGGCGGCTTGATCAATCTGTTCCGTTTTTGCGCCACCAACGGTCTGAGTATGATTTCCGGTAATAGAACGGCTATCCGCTCCCTGTACCGTCAGGCTGCGATCCGCCTTCACCGTCAGGGATTCATTTTGATCGACAGTTTGCGTTCGCGCTCCCTGAACGCTGGCGGTTTCATCGCCTGTTACTGTTTTCGCACGATTACCGCTGACGGAGAGCGTTTCATTGCCTTTAATCGTGGAGGTTTCGTTACCATCGACCGACTTGGTGCGATCCTGCTTGATATGGCTGGTTTCGTTGCCAGAAACGGTTTTGGTTCGGTTACTGCCTACCGAGTGTGTTTCTTCATTTTCGATATCGGTGTCCATGTTGCGCTCAGCATGCAGCAACACCTGTTCCGAACCGGCTTTATCTTCAAAGCGCAGCGCGTTCGAGTTTTCCGGTGTGCCGTCTTCGGAACGGCTCATAAACCCCATCTGAGTCGCCGCTGCGGGTAATTCCCAAGGCGGCATGCTCGCTTCGTTAAACACCCGGCCGGTAATAATCGGGCGATCCGGATCGCCGTTGATAAAGTCTACGATCACCTCATCCCCGGCCCGTGGGATCTGAATACCACCGAATCCTTGCCCGGCCCAGGCGCTGGAGACACGCACCCAACAGGAGCTGGTGTCATCTCCCGCAGACAAACGGTCCCAATGAAACTTCACTTTCACCCGGCCATATTTATCGGTCCAGATGGATTTCCCCTGCGGGCCAACCACTTTTGCGGTCTGCGGCCCGCTGGTTTTCGGCCATGGCGCCTGCTGCGGTGGGCGGAAAGGAACATTTGCGGGGATTACAGTAAAATCAAAATGTTGCTCACTCTTTGTCTCGCCGCTGGCATAAGGGTTATCCCGCAGAAAATAGGTTGCACGGGTGACCAGATAATTGCTCGCGTCTGAAGAATAAGGGGCATTATTCAGTACGAACGTGCAGCCAGGGACGATCCCCAGGGCGGTGCCACTACCGCTAATCTGCTGATGCTCCGCCTGCCAGGCCTCCTGGCGAACCCGCGCGTAAGCTTCGCCTTGCTGATGTTCGACGAAGTGCCCAGGCCAGTCGAAGACATCAATTTGGCCGGGCTGGGGAGAAACTGGATTCTGGCGAGCTTGAAACAGCCAGGCATTTGGCTTACGGAAGTCATAGTCATCAATGCTGTAAATCCCCGGAGTGACAGCGTCACTGATCAACCATTGGTTGATCCCCTCTTCCTGCGCAATACCGCCGGACGGAGTGGCATGATAGTCAATCTGCTCATAGCCGCTGAATGGCTGATGCCGCTGTGGCGCATCGATCAACACCAGAGTGTTTTTGTTCATCTCGTGACGGAAAAAGTAGTAGATCCCCTCCAGCTCCATCAGGCGGCTGATAAAGTTAAAGCTACTTTCCTGATATTGAACGCAATACTCCCACAAGCGATAGTCGCGGGTCAGCAGGTTCTCAACCGACACCTGATTTTCACGCAGCAAAGCCGTAATGATTTGCGGAACAGTCTGTTGCTGGAAGATACGGCAGTTACGATCGCGCAGCATCGGCCAAACATCAGGCTCCAGACGCAGCTTATAAACAGCATATTGATCGTCATTAATCGTTTCACTATGAATGGCAACGGAGGTGACTTTGCCGTTCAAAAAGCGCGATGCCACACTGTATTGGGAAGGGATGGCCAAGGTGACGGATTTTCCAAGTAATGCTTGTCGATCAATCCGAGGGTTTTTGCTGAGCAGTTCAACGCAAAAAGCGTATGGCGATGAAAGGCGTTCCTCTCCTTGCAATGACCAAAACAGTAGTTCATCCGATGGAAGTGGAGTATGTGCCGTCGTTCTGCTCAGCATAGACGAAATCCTTTTCAATTCTCGTCAGGTCAAACGCAACCGATTAAGATCATTAGCCCTATCAATCTATCTTTTTACAATGCACCTCGGATGATTGAAAATCATCCAGAATAGTCTGATTGTAAATGCGATTGAGCGCCCGTCGCTAAATGGTCAAAATGCCTAAATCTCAATAAGGTAGCCTTGAACGCCTTGTGACAGCGTCACAAATCATTGTCGAGCCATTATGTTGCGATTTTATATACAGCATATTGAATGCTAAGTGATTTCTTAGAAGCAAGCTGCGAGCCGCGCCACGCCTGGCCCATCGTTAAAACCTATTCGAACGATAGTTAAGAAATATTGAAGTATTTGATTTCGGTCAAGCTGTAATGCTCTTCGATGTGGCAACCTCGGATGCCCGTTTTTTCATCAGCATGATCGGATGTCGGGTAATTTGGAAGCTAAACTCATTGGAGCGAGATCATGATTAAAAAAGTCATTCTAGGATGTGCCGTCGTGGCTGTTGTCGGCTACCTGGGGTTCGTCGGTTATATCTATCATTACGATCAGCAGCGTGCGCCTGCGGTTGCTGACAACAAAATAGACACTCTGTTAACCCGCTACGGATGTGACTATTGCCACACGGCTTCGGCGGAATTGCCCTTCTATGCCGAGCTGCCTATCGCTAAACAGCTCATGGAATCTGATATTCGGACTGGCAGCAGGCAGTTTACTCTTGATGCCACGCGCACTGCCCTGCAGCAAAATACCGCCGTACCAGAAGCCGATCTGGCCAAGCTGGAATTTGTGCTGAAAAATCAAACAATGCCGCCAGCGCTTTACAAAGTGATGCACTGGTCTGGCAATATAAGCGATGGTGACCGGCAGGAATTGCTCGGTTGGATCCGTCAACAACGTGAGCAACATTATACTCACCCAGACACTCCAACTGCATTGCGCGGTGCGGCACTGCAGCCGCTGCCAGAATCGCTGCCGACCGACCCTCAGAAAGTGGCGTTGGGCTTCCGGTTGTTCCACGATCCACGGCTGTCGAAAGATAACAGCATCTCCTGTGCGCACTGCCATCAACTGGGTGCCGGGGGTGTCGATGGCCGCGTGTCTTCGCTTGGGGTGAATAACCAACCAGGCCCAATCAATGCGCCAACGGTGTTCAATGCCGCGTTCAACATCGCGCAATTCTGGGATGGCAGAGCAAAAGACCTGCAAGCACAGGCGGGTGGCCCGCCAATGAACCCGATCGAAATGGCCTCAGGATCCTGGGACGATATTATCGGTAAACTGGAAAAAGATGCGCAGTTGAAGGCTGACTTCCAACGGATCTATGCCAACGGTTTCACCGGCGATAACATTACCGATGCCATTGCCGAGTTTGAAAAAACGCTGATCACGCCAAACAGCCCGTTTGACCGCTATCTGAAAGGGGATGAAAGTGCCCTGACCGCCCAGCAGAAACACGGCTATCAGTTGTTCCAGCAGAACAAATGCGGCACCTGCCATACCGGGGTTAACCTGGGCGGCCAGTCTTACGAACTTATGGGCGTCAAAGCGGATTACTTTGCCGTGCGTGGTAAACCCACCGAGGTTGATCTTGGGCGTTACAACGTCACGAAAAATGAAGCGGACCGTAATCGCTTTAAAACGCCAACGCTGCGCAATATCGCCCAAACGGCGCCTTATTTCCATGACGGCAGCGTCAACTCTCTTAACCAGGCGGTGAAAGATATGTTGAAATATCAGGTCGGCGTTAATCTGCCTGAGAACGACGTCAACGACTTGGTGGCCCTGCTGGAAAGCATGAGCGGCAAATATCAGCCTGCAACACCACCTGCCAGTTAACACTTTCAGCACCACACCAGTGACTCGGTAAAGATTCACTGGTTTTCAGGTGGGCAGACAAGCACAATGCCCACCTGACCCTTTCATTTTTCTCACGATTTCCCGAAGCATGAAACGATTGGTCCACCTGCACCACTATCGCGCCCTGCTGCGCCGCTTGTTTATCGCTATCTTTCTTGGCATTTCTGCTGCCCTGGTCGTTTGGCTATTCCACCGCAGCATGCTTGGGCTGGAATGGCTGTTGCTGGGGCATGATAGCGGTAGTCTGGTGGCCGCCGCTGCGGCACTTCCCGGCTGGCGCCGGGCACTGACTCCGGCGTTGGGTGGCTTGGTGGCGGGCTTACTGCTGTGGATTTATCAACGCTATCGGCATCAGCACCCTGCGGCCCCTACCGATTATATGGAAGCAATAGAAACCGGTGATGGGCGATTGGACGTTGCCGCCAGCCTGGTCAAAAGCCTTGCATCGTTACTGGTGGTTTCCAGCGGTAGCGCAATTGGCCGTGAAGGGGCAATGATCTTGCTGGCAGCGCTGGTCGGATCGATCTTCGCCCAGCGCTTTACCCATGCGCGGGAATGGAAGCTATGGGTAGCCTGCGCTGCGGCAGCGGGGATGGCCAGCGCCTATCATGCACCCTTGGCGGGCAGCCTGTTTATTGCCGAGATCCTGTTCGGCACGCTGATGCTGGCCTCTCTCGGGCCGGTGGTGATTGCCGCCGTCAGCGCCCTGCTGGTCACCAACCTGCTTAACGGTGGCCAAGCCCCGTTATACCTTGTGGAGCCTCTGGCTGCCCCCTCACCGGTCCAATATCTGCTGATGGCACTGTTGGGCGTTTTGGCAGGAATATGTGGCCCGCTGTTCCTGTGGGCAATGTCCGCCAGCGGTCAGGCATTTAGATCGCTGAATCTCAACCCGCCATTACAACTGGCGTTGGGTGGGTTGATCGTCGGGCTTCTTTCCTTGCTGTTCCCTGAAGTGTGGGGGAATGGTTATAGCATAGTGCAGTCATTGCTCAGCGCACCGCCGGGCATATTGCTGGTGGGCGCGATTTTGATTTGCAAGCTGCTGGCGGTGCTGGCCAGCAGTGGTTCTGGTGCTCCTGGTGGCGTATTTACCCCGACATTATTCGTGGGTGCCGCGCTGGGATCGCTGTTAGGGCAACTCTGTGCCTTGTGGCCGGAGCTGGGAAGCGCGGTGCCAATACTGATGGCGTTGACCGGTATGGCGACGCTGCTGGCCGCGACCACTCATGCCCCGATCATGGCGGCACTGATGGTGTTTGAAATGACCGGGGAATATACCCTGCTCCCCGGCATTCTATTGGCTTGTGTGATCGCCACGACCATCGCGCGCGGGTTACGCGCACAGTCGGTCTATCACAGCGCGTAGCGATCCATCAGGCCGGAGATATCCAGATACTGCGCCAGTTCGCGCTGTTCGGCACGTGGCAAATAGGGGATCTCACCCAACAGCGGTGCGGGAATGCGTTGCTGCAACGCATCGATGGTTTCAGCATAGTGCGCTAAACCGGGGTTGATACGGTTGGCGACCCAACCCAACAATGGTAAGCCATCGTTAAGGATCGATTGTGCGGTCAGCAGCGCATGGCTGACACAGCCCAGCTTAATGCCAACCACCAGGATCACCGGCAACTGTTCCTGCACCACCCATTCAGAATAAGAGCGCAGATCGTTCATCAATACGCGCCATCCCCCGCTGCCCTCTACCACCACGGTATCGGCCTTGGTGGCAAGGTGCTGCAACCCACGGCTCATCACGCTGTAATCAATATCCTGTGTGGCATGGGCGTGGAAGACTTCATCCAGACAGGTTATCGGGTTAATTTCATCATAAGACAAAGGCATAGTGGACGAAGCCTGCAGCACCAAAGCGTCTTTATTCCGAATGCCTTCGCTGGTTTCCTGACAACGTGCCGCAATGGGCTTATACCCCGCCGCTGAGCGGCCCTGTGCAGCAAATGCCTGCAACAATCCGCGGGAAACCACGGTTTTACCTACGTCGGTATCCGTGCCTGTAACAAATAAGCGCTTTAACATGAATGGATTGCCCTGAAATGCTCCGTTAACAAAAGGATCGCCGCCGATCGCGGCGCGAGTAGCCTGACAGGGAAAAGTCTAGGGGATGCGAACTTACAGGGGCTTGAGGTAGCTCAATATTTTTGCGGTAAACATTAAGAAATTCTGATAGGAGGAATTTACATTAGCCCTGTAACAGTTTCACCAGCAGCGAACCGTTGTATAGCGCATCTTTCACCAGCGCAGCACCCGGCATGGTGCCTTTATTGAAAAACTGTGTGGATTCAACCTGCACATGCTCACTGTATGCTGGCAAAGATTGCTGTCGGATACAGGAAGCAATCGCCGGATGAAGGATCTCAGCGGCTCGATTTAGCGGCGAACCCACCAGGATTTTTTCTGGATTAAACAGATTGACCATGATCGCCACAATGCGCCCGACGCTATGCCCAACGCCGAGAATGATATCTTTGGCTAATTGATCCCCAGCCAGAGCCGCATCGCACAGGGATTCGACGGTCAGGGGCGCGCCATGCAGCAATGACGTCATTGAGCCCCCCAAGCGCTGTTGGGCGATTTCCAGCATGTTTTCAATACTGGCTACCGTTTCCAGGCAACCGTGATTACCGCAGTAGCAGCGTTTACCGTAAGGATCGACCTGGGTATGGCCAATTTCCACTACGCTGCGGCTACCGGCATGCAGCACACGGCCATTGGTGATCACCCCAGCACCGACGTTATGATCAATTACCACCTGAATCACATTCATGCTACCGCGCGAAGCACCGTACAGCGCCTCGGCCATGGTCCAGGCACAGATATCGTGTTGCAGGTAGACCGGCAGCCCAGTGAGCGTTGCTAACGCCGGGCCGAGCGCCATTTCTTGCACATCGTAGAACGGCATGCGGTGAACAACGCCAGACGCGGTATCGATCATGCCGGGCAAGGTGATGGCGATCGCCGTTAAACGTTCCAGTTTGCTTTGATGGCGAATGAAAAAGCGGTCTATTTCACCCACAATGCGTTGCAGTAAGGGGTCGGGGTGTTCAGCATCGAGCGGCAGCAGTTCTTCTACCACCATTTTGCTGCTGAGATCGCGCAGCGCCAGCGTAATGGTTCCACGGCTGATACGAGCAGAAAGGTAATGCCAGGCTTCGGTGTCCAACACCAACCCGACCGCAGGGCGGCCACGGCTGCCGATTTCCTGATATTCGGTTTCTTTAACCAAATGCGCTTCAAGCAGCTCACGCACAATCTTGGTGATACTGGCAGGCGCAAGCTGGGCGCGTTTGGATAATTCGATGCGCGAAATAGGCCCCAGCCGATCAATCAGCCGGTAAACTGCCCCTGCATTAGTTTGCTTGATTTGATCAATATGCCCAGGCTGCCCATCCGCAATCACAAACCTGCTCCTACTATTTTTCGCGCTTCTAAATAAAGACTAAGGGCTATGGTGGGGCTTTTGGAATACAGCGTCAACTATTTGATTCGTTATGTGATTAACAGCACAAATTCACCGACATTTAGCCTGGAAGCGCGTCTTATTTGTACAGATTCAGCATTAGCTCCATCAAGGTTTGGGCCGCAACCGTGACTGGGCGGTTACGATGATGTACCAGCCAGACTTCGGTCATCGCCTCCGGTTCAGCCAGCGGCAGATAGGTGACGCCATCAATTTTAACCCGGCCAAATGACGTCGGCAGGATAGAAATCCCTAACCCAGCGGCTACCAGACCGATAATCGTCATTGCCTCGCCCACTTCCTGAGTAATGTAAGGAGCAACTCCGGCATTGGCCAACAGCGCCAGAATTTCGTCGTACAGCGCCGTACCGACCTCACGGGAAAAGAAGACAAACGGTTCCTGCGCCAGATCGGTGAAACGCAACTTGCCAGGCGCCACATGAGTGAGCGGATGACCATTCGGCACCACCGCCAACAACGGTTCGCGCAGCAGCAACTGATGCTGAAGCGCATCCGGCAAACGGGTGTTGCGCATCACCCCCAGATCCAACGCACCGTTCAACAAAGGCTCAAGCTGCTGTTTAGTATTGATCTCACGCATTTTGATATGCACATTCGGCGACAACTGACGGAACGCCCGCAGGCTGCGTGACACCACGCTGATAAACGGCGCTGAAGAGGTAAAGCCGATCGTCAACTCGCCGATCTCACCGCGCTCAAGCCGAGCTGCCCTTTCCGCCGCACGATTAACCTGATCGAGTACCTGATAGGCCTCCTTGAGAAACATCTCTCCGGCCTGAGTCAGCCCGACGTTGCGGTTATTACGCGCCAACAAGCGTGCGCCGACCATCTCTTCCAGCGCCTGGATCTGCTGGCTCAGCGGTGGCTGGGACATGCGCAGCCGCTCCGCCGCGCGGCCAAAGTGCAATTCCTCTGCAACGGCGACAAAATAGCGCAGGTGTCTGAGTTCGATATTCATATTTTTAAAGTCTCAATTACAATGATTAATATATTAGACAAAAAACTGCCCTCTCCCTATCATTTTGTGAATCAAGACGTGTTTTTGTTCTTCCGAACCCGGTAAGGAAATGCTGTGACAACCCCTGTGCGTTCTGCGGCCACCACATCGCAAGCGCTGCCCCCCGATGAAGTGCCCAAAGCCAGGCGCTCAACGCTGAATAAACACCCCTTTATTGAACGTGGCACCTCGCAATTTACGCGCGTCACCTTGGCACTGTTTTCTGCCGGATTGGCCACTTTTGCCTTGTTGTACTGTGTGCAACCGATCTTGCCGGTACTTTCGCAGGACTTTGGCATCTCCCCCGCCGAAAGCAGCCTTTCGCTTTCCTTTTCGACCGGACTATTGGCTATCGGCCTGATGTTCACCGGCCCACTGTCCGATGCCGTTGGCCGCAAACCGGTGATGGTAGTGGCCTTGTTACTGGCGGCGATCTGTACGCTAATTTGCGCGTTCATGACCAGTTGGCACAGTATTCTAATCATGCGCGCCCTGATTGGCCTTTCACTGAGTGGCGTAGCCGCAGTTGGCATGACCTATCTGAGTGAGGAGATTCACCCCAGCTTTGTCGCCTTTTCAATGGGGCTGTACATCAGTGGTAACTCCATTGGCGGGATGAGCGGGCGTTTAGTGACCGGGGTGCTGACCGATTTCTTCTCATGGCGAATTGCGTTGGCGGTCATTGGGCTGTTCGCGCTGGCCGCAGCTTTCATGTTCTGGCGCATTCTGCCTGCATCGAAACATTTTCGTGCCAGCTCGCTGCGCCCACATACCCTGCTGATCAACTTTAGGCTGCACTGGCATGATAAAGGGTTGCCGCTGCTGTTCGCCGAAGGTTTCCTGCTGATGGGCAGTTTTATCACCCTATTCAATTACATTGGCTATCGGCTGTTGAACGATCCCTATCATCTCAGCCAGGCCGCCGTTGGGTTGCTGTCGGTGGTTTATCTCACCGGTTCGTACAGCTCACCGAAGGCCGGCTCCCTGACGACCCGCTTTGGGCGCGGGCCGGTGTTGCTGGTTTCAATCCTGATTATGCTGACCGGGGTCCTGATCACCACGCTGGCACCGCTCACGGCGATTTTTATCGGTATGATGCTGTTTACCGCCGGATTCTTTGCCGCCCACTCGGTTGCCAGCAGTTGGATCGGCCGCCGCGCACGCCGCGCTAAGGGCCAGGCTTCGTCACTGTATCTGTTCTGTTATTATGTCGGTTCCAGCGTGGCCGGAACCCTGGGTGGCGTGTTCTGGCACAGTTTTGGTTGGGGTGGTGTGGTAACCTTTATCAGTGCTATGTTGCTTTTGGCCCTATTGGTCGCCCTCCGCCTGAGAAAACTGCCGGAAGCCGCTCGTATTTAGCGAAAGTATCCATACCTTCCCTGTCAGGCTTGAACAACTCAGAGTTGAAAATTAGAAAGGGGCTGAAGTTGCCCCTTTCTTTGTATAAACTTGCTATGTATGTTGTAACTAAAATCGGAGGTATGATGGATAAATATAGCCTTATTGGCAGAATGAATATGTGCTTTGCTGAATTGGAACAGGCATTGGCGGCACTCCACCAGCAGATCCTGCCGCTGCATTTAGTCGCAGCGAGAGTATTCAGCCTGCCAGAAATCGAGAAAGGTAAAGAACATGCAGCGGTAGAGCAAATCAGCGTAGAACAGCATGTTGGCCAGGTGGCCCGCGATCTGGCACTGGAACATTACCAACGGTTATTTATCCACCATAATCTGCCGCACGTCAGCAGCAAGGCTGCGGTACGCCTGCCCGGCGTGATCTGCCTGGCGGTTGATAACGTCGAATACCTCGCCCTACAGCAGCAAATTGCGCTGATCAACCGCCTGAAAGCCGAACTGGAGCAGATCATCACCGTTGAATCCGGTTTATCTCCAGAACAACGCTTCGACTTTGTGCACACCCGCCTGCACGGCTTAATCACCCTCAGCGCCTATCGCTCGCTGACATTACTGACTAATCCTGATTCTGTGCGTTTCGGCTGGGCCAACAAGCACATCATCAAGAACGTGAAGCGGGATGATATTGTGGCGCAGTTGGAAAAAAGCCTGAAGGCCGGGCGGGCGGTGCCGCCTTTTGATCGCGAGCAGTGGGCCGAATTGGTCAGCCGCGAAATTGATGATGTCAGTCGCCTGCCGCAAAATGCAGTGTTGAAAATCAAACGGCCGGTGAAGGTACAGCCGATCGCTCGAGTGTGGTATCAGCAGCAGCAAAAACAGGTGCAACACCCCTGCCCGCTGCCGCTGATAGCCCTATGCCAGTTGGAAGCCGGGGCTAAAGTACCAAAAATGGGTGAGTTACTTAATTACGATGCGGCAACGGTGAAGCATAAGTACAAGCCGGATGCTCAACCGCTGCGATTATTGGTAAAACGCCTGCATTTGTACACAAACGTGCCGGATTAACCATAAAACTTATAAACACGCAGACGATGCCCATCAAGGTCTTCAGCTACAAAGGTATAACCGAAATCCATCTCTACCGGGTGCTGCGCGATCGTCAATCCTTTGGCCTGCCATTGCTGACAGAGCGCATCCACCTGTTCCGCTTGTTCACACAGGAAACTGATCTCCGTGCCACCGCCAACGGCCTTCGCGGCGGGCTCCACGGTGTGCTTCGACCACATCGCCAGCTTGAAGCCGTTACTAAAGACAAACATCGCAAAGGTGGGTGACTTTTCAACGGGTGCAACCCCCAACAGTTGCTGATAGAAGTCGGCGCTTTTTTCCGGGCTATCCACATAAATGATGGTCATGCTTGGCGTTATCATGTTCTCTCCTGGTAATGAAAGGAACCTCAATGTTCCCGAGAACCAAAGCCTAAGCTGCCCGACTGTCAGTTTCTGGCAGTAGCCCCATTACGATGAGCAAATCCCTTCGGTTTCGCGCCACGCTTTCATCAATGCCCGGCGGCCGCGCGGATAGCGTTGCGATAACGGCGTTAGCGTGCGGATGCGATCGAGACGGAAATGACGGAAAGAAGCACGCAGTTCGCACCAGGCTATCAGCACCTGCACCTGTTCAAAGTAGCCCATGGCAAACGGCCACAAAGTACGTTCGCTGATATTGCCCGCCTGATCCTGATATTCCACGCTGATTTTGCGTTCAAGGCGGATCACTTCACGGATCAACACCCGGGTTTCATCGGCCACCTTCACCTCCTCCACCGGGCCGATCAACAAGGTGTTGGCGTCGAGTTCTTCCCGCAATTCATTAGGTAAGACTGCGCCAATCTTTGCCAGCGCATTGGTCGCGGCCTTTGCCAACTGGCTGTCGCCTCTGCGCTCGACCCAACGCATCCCCAGCACCAGTGCTTCGGTCTCTTGCTGCGAAAACATCAGCGGCGGCAGCATAAATCCTGGCCGTAATACATAGCCGACTCCCGTTTCACCGGCAATATCCGCACCCTGCTGCTGCAAGGTAGCGATATCGCGATACAACGTGCGCATACTGATTCCAAGTTCTTGCGCCAGAGCGTGCCCCGCCAGCGGATAGCGGTGGCGACGCAGGATCTGCATCAGATCGAGCAGACGTTGGGTTCGGGACATGTTTTATCCCCATTAGTAGGGTTTGAAATGTGTGGCCAAGGGTAACAAAAATAAGCCAGACAACAAGGGCGAAGGCCCCTGTTGTCATTGGATGAAGGGATCAGAAAATAAACAGGCTTTCTTCAATCTTGCTGATTGCAACTCCGCGCAGGGTAATCTGGCTGTCCAGATAAGACACCACCGTGTCGTTATTCACCGCCTTGAAGTGCAGATCGTCAAAGCTCAGAGCAGAATCGGTGAACATGATCTTGTCTTCTTTAACATTGAAGTCACCAATAATGTCCTTACCCGCGCTCTCGCTGAAGATAAACAGATCGCTGCCCGCGTAGCCATACAAGGTATCATTGCCGAGCCCACCGATAATGGTGTCAATTCCCTGTGTGCCGTAGACCGTATCATTACCCGCACCGGCGTCGATATAGTTCACTTTATCGTTGTCATTACTGCGGTCGAGATCATAGGCATAAATAATGTCATTGCCCCCGCCGGACTCAATGATGTTATTCCCACCGTACGCATAAATGGTGTCATTCCCGTTCCCGGTCACGATATGGTCATCTGCTCTGCTGGTGTGGATCACATTATTGCCATTGCCGGTTTTGATCATGGTTTGATCGCCACTACCCGCGCGGCGATCTACCGCCGTATCGATATAGTTATTACCATTCCCGGTCTGGACGACATCATTAGCGCCACCGTAGGTATAGATGCGTTTGTCACCGTCGCCGGTAATCACCAGATCGCTACTGTAAGATGTATAAATCGAATCTCGACCATTACCGGTGACCACCTGCTTAGTGGCTCCCCGATCGTCGATACGGTTGCTGGCATAGGCATAAATATTGTGATCGCCATTGCCGACGCGGATAACATCGTTGCCACCGTAGGTATAAATCTGCAAATTACCGTTGCCTGCGGTAATAGTGTCATGGCTGGCCCCTGTAAGCAGAGTGCTATTGCCATTGCCGATACTGATAGAGGTCAAGGTGTTGCCACCGGCAGTTCTGTTAGCCGCCGTATCGATGTAGTTATTGCCGTGCCCAGTGATAATCATGTCATTACCACCGTAGCTGCGAATCGTATTATTCCCCGCCCCGGCATCAATCAGATCGTTGCTGGCACCGGTGTTGATCACATCATTACCGCTGCCGGTGATAACCTTCACGGTATTGCCGCTGCCTTCAGTGCGGTTTCTGGCCGTATCGATATAGTTATTACCATTACCGGTAATAATGCTGTCATTACCGCCGTAGGTACGGATAACTTTGTTACCGTTGCCTACCATGATTTTGTCATTACCGTAGGAAGCATCGATCACATCACGGCCATTACCGCTGATGATGGTTTTGGTGACATTGATATCGTCGTTACGGTTAGTGGCATAAGCCGCAATGGTATTATTGCCATTACCCACCTTGATACTGTCTGTGCCGCCGTAGGCATAAATACGCTTGTCCCCATCGCCACCCACGATGGTATCGTCGCTGTCCGAAGTTTCGATGTAGTCATTGCCCGCACCGCTGTTGATCTGCTTGGTGAAGCCTTTGTCCTGCTGGCGGTTATAAGAAGCGGCATAAATGGTATCGTTGCCAGCCCCAGCAATAATCTCATCATTACCACCGTAACTGCGCACGACATTATTGCCTTCACCCAAATCGATAAAGTCGTCTCCTTTAGCACCATAGACCGTATCGTTGCCCTCGCCAGCGTAGATGATGTGACGAGCATCGGCATCGTCCGTATTGCCGTTTTTGGCAGCATAAACAATGTCATTACCCGCACCGGCAAAGATAATCTCGCTACCCTTGTTGCCATAAATGACATCATTACCGTCATAACCATAGATAATGTCATTCTGTTCACTGCCGTTCAGTACGTTATTGTATTGATTGCCATAAATAGTGGTATGTCCTCCGGCAGGGCCTTGCCCGTAGATCACCAGCTGCAGTTGAGCATGGTCGGTTAACGCGGTTTCATCACTGATCTGATAGTCGATAGCAATCCGTACTGACTCCCCAAAGGCCAAGTCGGCATAGGCACCTTGATGTTCAAAGATATATTGCCCATCGGCGGAGATCTTGATGCGCCCACCTTGCTCCAGGGTAATCCATTCGCCAACAGCATCTGTGCGGTTGTCAACGGCAGAAACCTGGATCACCTGCGGGTTAAAGTCACGGTCATTGAGCATTACGTTGCCGATATCTTCAGTGAGGCCTGGGATCACGGTCACGCGATCGTCATTGGCCTCCGGGGCTACTGGCCGCAGCCATAGCGGGATATAGCCGGTAATATCTTCCTGTGAGACCGGGCTACCCATCAGATCTTTCAGGAAGTTGACCGCAAACTGATATCCCATATAGGAATATCCTTCCGCATCAAAGTGTACCAGTCCGTTAGACGATTTTTGGAAGTGCTGCATACTGAAAAACTCAATACGATCAGAGGCATTAGCCGCCTGCTGTAGCTCGGCTTCTATCTGAGGCCCCCCGTGGTAAGGAGAGGTGCCACTCGCCACCAATTTGAGGTCTTCCATCGCAAATTCGTTCTGCATACGAGCGAGCAAGGTGAGCAGTTTCTGATCGTAGTCACTGTGGCGGCCGTAATCACTTTCCCCTTGAGTCCAGCCAACGCCACCGATAAAGGGCGCGTATCCTTGATCGGCAATCGCCTGTGAGGCCTTGAGGGTGTTGGTAAAAATGCGGGTGAGCATGTCACCGTTCAGCCAACGGTCGATAGAAGTACCACCAGCCGTGACCTTGGTGAAATAAACTTCGGAGCCTAATGCCTGTGTCAGGTTGGCACCGAGGGACAGTTCAGAGCCCGCCCACGTTTTAGCTGACCCAGCACCAAACTCCAGCGGATGGGTATTTTTATTCGGCGTCAGGCTTTCAAACTGGTTACCGGTCCAGATTTTTACCTGTTCCTGTACGCCGCGCAGTTCAGGATCAAAATCAGCCACGTCTTCCCAACCCGCCATGTTCGACTGGCCAGACAACACAAAGTTATAGCGTGTTTCTGCAATAATCCCCGCGTTGTTTACACCACCGCTGGCGGTTACCCCTACCACGGCAGGGCCTTCGGTATGCATATTGGTGCCGACCACGGCGTTATATTTTGATATGCCGTTTAGCAGCGCGCCGCCCGATCCAGGGGCAGTGTAGTTCTCAGTGGTGACACCATCCGTGTGATACACCACTGCACTGGCCCCTTCACCTAAAATATACTGGTTTTTGAACAGCGCCACGCCAGACGTTTGAATAGCCCCAGCGGAATTCAACAGAACAATAATGCTATTTTCGCCACCAGCATAAACAGCGGTAGCCAGATCCATGGGATTATTCTCGGTTCCCAGCGCATTTTTAGTGCCATTGGCACTCACATAGATCACGTTTAACGACATAATTCCCTCTAGGTTGCAGCTAATATCATCCTTGTGTCAGCCTATTCATCAGGCCGAAAAAGCGCTGGAACATTGCCAATACAAAATAAGACTGGCGAATATAGAGGATGATGAGCGTTTTTTCACCGCCTTAGAGGTAAATAAGTAGTTTCTTAATTAAGGGCGGATTACTGATTAGAATTACGCAGATTTTCAGCAATAAAAGCGTATAGCACAATGCAGGTGAGCAAGATCGCCACTACTCCTGTTGCATCAACTGTTGAACAAAGTCAGCAAAAAATACGTTTCACCCGCAAATAAAACTGTTGCCCGGCCTCTGTAGGTTGCAGGCCATGGGTAGAACGTAACAATAAGCGTGACTGCAATTGCTGCTCCAACCGGGCAATAGCTTTTGATACTGCCGGTTGCATTGTCTATGCGCAGGTTAGCCCTGATTACACTCAGCGCGCGGATCCACTGGAGTTACTGCCGGAGTTGGAACGGTTGAGGTAAAACAGACAACAGGCGCAGCACCGGCTGCGCCTGAAATATTAAGGCAGGTTATTTCTTCATACTCCCCACCATATCTTCTGGCCGTACCCATTCATCAAACTGTTGCTCAGTGAGATACCCCAGTTTTAACGCAGAGGCTTTCAGCGTCAGCCCCTGTTTGTGGGCATTTTTGGCGATTTCTGCCGCCTTGTCGTAGCCGATGTGGGGATTCAGCGCGGTCACCAGCATCAGCGATTCATTCAGCAACTGGCTGATACGATCGCGATTCGGTTCGATCCCCACCGCGCAATGCTCGTTGAAACTGCTCATGCCGTCTGCCAACAGGCGGACAGATTGCAGATAATTGTGGATCACCAGCGGGCGGAAGACGTTCAGTTCAAAGTTACCGGAAGCACCGCCGATATTCACCGCCACATCGTTACCCAACACCTGCGCGCACAGCATGGTCATGGCTTCACACTGCGTTGGATTGACCTTGCCCGGCATGATCGAGCTGCCCGGCTCATTTTCCGGGATGGAGAGCTCGCCAATCCCGCAGCGCGGGCCAGAAGCCAGCCAACGCACGTCGTTGGCGATCTTCATCAGCGACGCCGCCAGCCCTTTTAACGCGCCGTGCCCATGCACCAATGCGTCGCAGCCGGCCAAGGCTTCAAACTTGTTGGGCGCAGTAACAAAAGGTTGCCCAGTTAACTCTGCCAACGCTTTCGCCACTCGCACCGCATACTCAGGATGCGTGTTCAGCCCGGTGCCCACCGCCGTGCCCCCCAGAGCCAGTTCACAAATATGCGGGATGCTGGCTTCGATATGCTTAAGGTTGTGCTCCAGCATCGCCACCCAGCCGGAGATCTCCTGCCCCAGCGTCAGCGGCGTAGCGTCTTGTAGATGGGTCCGGCCGATTTTGACGATATCGTGGAAAGCTACGGCCTTGCTGTTCAACGTTTGGTGCAGCAGCTTCAGTTCAGGGATCAGATGTTCACGCAGCGCGATCACCGCGGCCACGTGCATCGCGGTGGGGAAAACGTCGTTCGAACTCTGGCTTTTATTCACATCATCGTTAGGGTGTACCCGACGCCCCTCGCCACGCTCTCCACCCAATAGCTCGCTGGCACGATTGGCCAGCACTTCGTTGATGTTCATGTTGGTCTGGGTACCGGAACCGGTTTGCCAGACAGACAACGGAAACTCGTTTGCGTGTTGATCGGCCAGCACTTCATCAGCCGCCTGGAGAATGGCGTTGCCCCGATCGGCAGGCAGCAGCCCCAGATCCATATTGACGCTGGCAGCGGCACGTTTGGTCATGGCCAGCGCGTGAATCAGTGCTGGCGGCATTTTCTCTGAGGATATGCGGAAATGCTCCAGCGAGCGCTGGGTTTGCGCGCCCCAAAGTTGATTGGCCGGTACTTCGATCGGGCCCATAGAGTCTTTCTCAATGCGAATGCCTGACATTACGGTCTCCTTAGCACAATCCCTAAAGGTTAAGGGGTATCATCAGTATAGCGAGATAATAATTATTCGCATTAAGCACTTGGCCATAGGGCATTTTTAGCTATCTCTGCTTGCATGCACCTTGGCCACATTGTTTACTTAGGCAATTTCCTTTAGAAAGCAGGTAGTAATGATGCAAAAAATGACCAATGCGGTACAGAATTACGCATGGGGTAGCGTTGATGCGTTAACCCAGCTTTACGGTATTGCCAATCCAAGTGGCAAACCGATGGCAGAGCTGTGGATGGGGGCTCACCCGAAGAGCAGTTCCCAGATCACCGCTGCCAACGGTGCCCTGCGCTCATTGCGTGATGTGATTGATGAAGACCAGCCAGGGCAACTGGGAGCCAAAGTGGCACAGCGCTTTGGCGAACTGCCGTTCCTGTTTAAAGTGCTGTGTGCCGATCAGCCACTGTCTATTCAGGTTCACCCGAGCAAGAGCGCCGCAGAAGCCGGTTTTGCCAAAGAGAATGCGGCCGGTATCGCGCTCGATGCCGCAGAGCGTAACTACAAAGATCCCAACCACAAGCCCGAGCTGGTGTTTGCACTGACGCCGTTCCTGGCCATGAACGGTTTCCGTGAGCTTGACGATATTGTTTCCCTGTTGCAGCCGATCGCCGGTGCGCATCACGATATCGCCACCTTTCTACAGCAGCCGGATACCGCTCACCTTGCAACTCTGTTTGCCAGTCTGCTTGGTATGAGTGGCAAACAGAAAACATTAGCCTTGGGCGTATTGAAAGCGGCACTGAATAACCAACAAGGTGAGCCTTGGGATACCCTGCGCTTTATCGCCGGTTTTTATCCGGAGGACAACGGCCTGTTCTCACCGCTGCTGCTCAACGTGGTCAAACTGGCACCGGGCGAAGCCATGTTCCTGTACGCCGAAACCCCACATGCCTACCTGAACGGCGCAGCGCTGGAGGTGATGGCCAATTCGGACAACGTACTGCGCGCGGGGCTGACGCCTAAATTCATCGATATTCCCGAATTGCTGGCCAACCTGCAATTTCGCCCACAACCGGCGTCCGGCCTGCTGACTCAGCCAGAAAAACGCGGTAGCGAGCTGTTTTTCCCGATCCCGGTCGAGGATTTTGCCTTCTCTTTGCACGATCTTACCGCCTCAGCGCAGCCGCTGGCGCAAAACAGCGCAGCCATTGTGTTCTGCGTGGCAGGTGAAGCGACCTTAGAAAAACAGGGGCAACAGGTGGTATTGCAGCCGGGTGAATCCTGCTTTATCGCCGCTTTTGAGTCACCGGTTCAGGTCAGCGGAACCGGCCGTGTAGCCCGTGTTTATAATATCTTGGCTTAATCACCTGTAAAATTAAGCAAATTAGTTGCTAAGATGAGTCCGTTACCTCCACAATTAAACGCCTGCGGGCGTTTTTTTGCAGGTCCAATTTGCCCATCCATCTATGCGAAATAGGTGGCTAAAGAAAGGATGAATAGAACTATGAAAAAATCGTTAGTCGCTGTCAGCGTCATTGTGGTTCTTGGCGCGGCATGGACCGGAGCCTCCTGGTACACCGGTAAGCTGATCGAGCAACGGATGGGTGAAATGGTGGATAACGCCAACAGCCAGTTGAAAGCTTATCTGCCGAATGCTGGGGTTAAACTGAGCTATGAAAATTATCAGCGCGGGATTTTCACCAGCCATGTGCGCTACGTACTGCGTTCCGATGGCACGATTAAGACCGACAGTGGGCTCTTGAAAGCGGGTGAAGAGTTGGCACTGCTTGAAACCGTTGACCATGGCCCGTTCCCGATTGCCCAGTTGAAAAGATTCAACCTGATCCCAAGCCTGGCGTCGATCCATACCGAACTGGAAAACACACCGCCAGTCAAACCGCTGTTTGAGATCACCAAAGGCAAATCCCTGTTTACCGCTGATTCGCGCATTGCCTACAGCGGTGATACCTCTTCGGCGATCGACGTGATCCCGGTAGAGTTTCAAAAAGACACATCTACGCTGAAATTCAGCGGTGCCACCATCAATGCTGACGTGGGTCGTGACCTGAAAACCATCGTACTGGATGGTAACAGTGACAGCACCGTGATCAGCGGCCCAGGCCAATCGGGCCTGATTGAGCAGGTCACGCTGCAAGGCCTGACGCTGAACAGCAATACCCACAAAGGCCAGTTCGATCTGAGCCTGGGTGACCAGAAACTGGGGCTGAAACAGCTGAAAGTCGCCGTTGACGGTAAAGATGTCGTAGCGATGGAAGGCCTAAACCTGGCCAGCCAATTCGATGAGAAAGACACCAAGCTGAACGGCCAGTTCGATTACACGCTGGATGCCGTCAAAATTCAGGGTAACGATTTCGGCTCCGGCAAGCTGTTGCTGAAGATCGATAATCTGGATGGTAAATGGCTGAAAGAGTTCGCCACTCGCTACAATCAAGAAGCCATGGCCCTGTTACAACAGTCCGAAGCGCTGGATCCCCAAGCCTATCAGCAACAAACCACCGAAATGCTGATCAAGAATCTGCCGCTGTTGCTGAAAGGCAACCCAACCATCAGCATCGCGCCGCTGAGCTGGAAAAACAGCAAAGGTGAAAGTACCTTTACGCTGAATCTGGATCTGACCGATCCCACTCAGGCCGGTTCCACCGCCGTGTCCCCCGATCAGTTGCTGGCACAATCCGTGAAAAAACTGGACGCTGCGCTGACTATCCCGGTGGCGATGGCAACAGAAACGGTTACGCAAGCGATCACACTACAGGGCCATGCTGTCGAAGAAGCACAAAAGGCAGCACAACAACAGATACAGAGCCTGGCGGCCATGGGCCAGATGTTCAAGCTCACCACGCTGAAAGATGATGTGATCGGCAGTACCTTCCGCTACGCCGATAATCAGGTTGAACTGAACGGTAACAAAATGTCGCTACAGGATTTCGTTGGCCTGTTCGGCATGATGGGCAGCCCGGCTGAAGAAGAGAGCGCGCCAGCGCAGGATGCCGCGCCGGATCAACCGACTCAGGAGAAATAATACTCATGCCAGGGGCCAACCGTATTGGCCCCTGGCGTATCAATTAAGCACCTCTCCCATAAACCGCATCACGAATCTGTACCGGATATAAACCGCACATCCCTTCAAATGCAGTATTGGTCAACGCTACCACGCTCAGTTGAGCGACCGGATCATAAAACCAGCTATGCCCATACACGCCGCCCCACTGCATAGTGCCGTTATGCTGTGGCGTCGCCGCCAGCGCAGCATCCACCAATATTGCCCCACCGAAACCGAACCCCCAGCCCGGCCCTTGAGTCTCTGCGTCGGCCCCGACGTGCGGCATACGCATTAGCTTGGCCGTTTCTGGCTGCAAGACCCCCTCGCGACCATGACGCAACACCTCTACCAGCCGTAATACATCATCAGCATCCCCAACCATGCCAGCGCCTGCGGAAGGATAAACATAGCGGTCAAAAGCACGGGAAGGTGCCAGTTCCAGATCAACAATGCCCTGTTCGGATAAGCTGAGCAGAATACCGTTATGCATCGGTAGCGGGTGCGGTTCTGCGTTGTAATAGGCAATAGCCAGGTTACTGGGATCCTCCGCATAGAAACCGGTATTGCGCAGCTCCAAAGGTTCACTGACCGATTGCGCGAACAGCGCTGGCAGCGGCATTCCTGCCACTTTCTCCAGCACCGCCCCCAACACATCGATGGCCAGTGAGTAATTGAATGTGCTCCCCGGTGCCGCCTGTAGCGGAGCATCGGCCAACCGACGCAGGTTTTGCTCCAACGTCAATGCAGACATTTCCATACCGTCCTGAATGCCCAAACGGTGATAAGGCCCGTCCGCAGGCTGCTTAAAGCGATAATCCAAGCCAGCAGTGTGGGTCAATAAATGGCGGATGCGGATCTCCGGCTGCCGCCCATCGGGCAACGCGGGGGTGAACCAAGGCAGCCAGCGGCTTACCGCATCATCAAGATTGAGCCGTTGCTGCTCCACCATGCGCATCGCTACCAGCGTGATATAAGGCTTGGAAACCGAAGACAGCCGAAACTGGCTGCTACGCCGCATCGGGCGCTGCTGTTCCCGATCGGCATAACCACTGGCTCCGGCGTAAATCACCGCTCCTCGGTGCGCCACCAGCACCACACTGCCCACGATGCGGCCTTCGGCGATCGCCTGTTGGTTCACTGCTTCTATCCGTTGTGCTAACGCCTGATCCATTCCCGTTCTCCTTTTAAGGTAATGAAATCAGTCTAAGGTTTTCATTGTTAAATAAAACAAGCTAAAATTTAATGAATTATTAAGCAGGAATTACTGATAGATGAGTTCGTTACTGCAATTGCTCCCATTTTTTGAAGCTGTCGCCAGATTGGGGAGTTTTACCCAGGCGGCCAATCATCTAGGTGTTACTCCTCCTGCCGTTTCACAGAATATTCAGGCATTGGAGGCTCGCTTGGGGATACGCCTGTTCAACCGTACCAGTCGTTCTGTCAAACTGAGTGATGAAGGCCGGGCGTTTTATGAAAAAGTGGTGCCTGCCATGAGCCAGATTGACATAGCAGCAGAAGACGCACGCTCCCTGCATGGCAAGCCTGCGGGCCTATTGCGCATCACCCTGCCACAGTTGGCCGCATCCATGCTGGTGATGCCGCATCTGGCAGAGTTTCAGGCGCGATACCCGGAGGTGCAGTTAGAATTGTTTACTGACGATCGTTTTTCTGATCTGGTGTTGGACAGTTTTGACGCAGGCATTCGTATGTATCAAATGTTGCAAAAGGATATGGTTGCCGTGCCTATCGATAACGGCCTGCAGCGGATATCTCTTGCTTCCCCCGACTATCTCACGCGCTACGGTGAGCCGCACACACCACAGGATCTATGCCAGCATAACTGCCTGCGTTACCGTTTTCCTGGCAGTGGCAAACTTGAGCCTTGGTATTTCCGCTATACGGGGGAACATCTGGCGCTGGAAGTAAACGGTCAGTTGATTTTTAACGAGGATCGGCTCATTAAAGATGCCGCAGTAGCAGGATTAGGCATTACCCAACGCTTCCGTAACGCTGTGCAGCCCGAACTGGAAACTGGGCGACTGGTGGAGATCCTGCAAGACTATATCAGTGATCTCCCCGGCTTCTTTATTTACTTTCCCACTGGGCGACATATGCCGCTCAAGCTACGGGTATTTATTGACTTCATGCGCGAAAAACGCGCACAGCAAATCACGCCAATCCGCGTTTGATCAGCGTGGGTGGCAGGATCACGCTTTGTGGTGGTAATCGCTTAGCTCTGATCTAACGCATCCAGTCGTTTGTAATAAACCAGAGAAAATACGGTAACAATAACAACCCAACTGCTGGCCAGGACAAGAAGGATCCATGCACTGGCACCGATAAATACCGCGATAAGGCCAAGCAAACCGCTGGCCACCATCACCCGTGCAGAAAGACGGTGGGTGGCGTACCAGACTCGCTCGCTGGCCAAAGTCCACGGAGTTCTAATCCCTATATAGAAATTACGTTTAACTTTACCCATTGGGTTACCCAGCAGGATTAACAGCAGGAATACGCCGACATAGATCGTGCGTTGTATTTCCAACGTGTCCGTCAATATTGCATGCAGCACTACGGCGTATAAAAGACCAAATATACCGACGAGCACCACGATAAAGTAGGAATACGTCGCCTTGAAGGAGGCGAGTCCAAAGCGTCTGGGCGAGAACCAAGGCAGGCACAGTCCAAGAATTAACATCATACCCATGAGCCCCGGCCCCAGTAGATATAACATAGCGCGCGGACCATATTTGTCGGGCATGCCATTAAAATTCCAGTGCACAGGGATCGATGCAGGCAGGTCAGGGTAGTACATCAGTGTGGCAATTGCGGCTGCTACGATCAGTAGCAGGCAAACAAGGATATGTATTTTTTTCATATGTTTCCTTTATCTTTGGTTCGGCATGTTAGATCCATCGCCCATGCAACCATATCTTGTACTACCGTCGTATTAAGGCCGTACCAGATAGTCTGCCCGTCACGCCTCCGCGTGATTAGATCCGCATTCACCAACACAGAAAAGTGATGGGACATCGTTGACTTGGTCATATTGAAGTGATGGGCTAATTCACCGGCCGTTAACTCCTGGTGACGCAGCAGGTGTAAGATCTCCCGGCGCGTAGGATCCGCAATGGCCTTAAAGACGTCGTTCATAAATTTTATAGCCCATCTTATTTCGATATGTATCTAATTATATGCCTATCGAAATGTAAAGAAAATAGACAATGCGGTAAAATAATAGGCATAGGGATATGTCGGCTCAGCACAGCCAGAAGACTGTCAATGGAATCAGTTTAAGGTTTTACCGCAGCAGATCATGCCGATCCGCGTTTGATCAGCGTGGGTTGCAGGATCACGCTCTGTGACGGTAATCCGTCATCACCAATACGTTGCAGCAAGCGTGCAGCGGCGCTGCGCCCGACCTCACGGGCGGAACTGGAGATAAAAGTGAGCGGCGGTTCGGTCAGCTCGGCTTCCGGCACATCGCCAAAACCGATCAGCGCCACCTGTTGACCATAGAAACTGTCCATCCCTTCCGAACCAATGCTGCGGCCGCTGCGCACAATGCCGAAGTAGGCCCCCAGAGCCACCGACGCTTTATGGCACACCAGCGCGCTGATATTGGGGTATTGGCGCAGCAGATTCTCTGCTGCTTCCGCCGCCGAACGCTGATGGCAATCGCACTCGACGATCCACTCAGAACGGAACGGCAGGCCGTATTGCACCAGCGTGGCACAGAAACCGCCCAAGCGTTCGGCGCGCATCAAGGAATCGCTTTGCCCGCCAAGATAGGCGATCTGGCTGTGGCCGCGTTTGATCAAGAATTCGGTGGCCATCTTCGCCGCCTGCATATTGTCCGGCCGCACCACGTCAACGCCTTCCAGACCGTTAGAGCGCGCCGCACAGACCAACGGCACGCCCTGCTCTTCGGCCTTCTCTTTCAGGCCGCTGGCTGAACGCACGCCGCCTGCCAACACCATCCCGTCAACGCCTTGTGCCAGTAGGGTATCGAAACAGCGCATCAGCCCTTTACCTTCGCGCCCGCTTTGCGTCAGGAACAGCACTTTGCCGTTGGCCTCCAGCACTTCACTCAGCCCGGCGGTCATTTCGGCATAAAACGGCTCACAGATATCACGCAGGATCAAGCCAATCACCCCCGATTCCCCACCGCGCAACGTGGCCGCCTGGCGGTTACGGACATAGCCGAGCTGCTCGATCGCCTGATTCACACGGATCATGGTCGCAGATGAAATACGCCCCTTGCCGCTCAGCACCAAGGAGACGGTGGTCACGGATACACCGGCCAATTGTGCAACGTCGGTGATGGTGATCTTTTTGATAGTCATAGCCTCTGCAAAACAGTTATTTGGCAACCAAGGGTATACCGAATGGTTTTCTTCGGTAAAACGTTTTACTGGTCTTGCCATTGTCACCGCAAAGCATGGTGCATAATTGTGATTAGCGGCGCATTTTTGCTAGGTAAAACGTTTTATCTTATTTTTACCTAAACTGGGTACACACAACATTGCATGCTTTTTCGCCAGGAGTCGTCGGTTATGCCAGCGTCCAAAAAACAAAAAATTACGCTTTGGGAGTTTTTCCAAAGCCTGGGCAAGACATTTATGCTGCCCGTCGCGCTACTTTCCTTCTGCGGCATCATGCTGGGGATCGGCAGTTCATTAAGCAGCCGTGACGTCATCACCCTGCTGCCGTTTATCGGCCATCCCATCTTCCAGTTGATCTTCACCTGGATGAGCAAGATCGGTTCGTTTGCCTTCAGCTTCCTGCCGGTGATGTTCGCCATTGCCATCCCGCTGGGCATGGCGCGCGAGAACAAAGGCGTGGCCGCGTTCTCTGGTTTTGTCGGCTTTGCGGTACTGAATCTGGCTACCAACTTCTACCTGACGACCGTTGGCATCCTGCCTTCCAGCGATCCGCTGGTGCTGAAAGCCAATAACATCCAGAACATCCTGGGGATCCAGTCGATCGACACCGGGATCCTCGGCGCAGTGATCGTTGGTATCATCGTTTATCTGCTGCACGAGCGTTACAACACCATCCGCCTGCCGGATGCGCTGGCGTTCTTCGGCGGTACCCGCTTTGTGCCGATCGTCACTACCGTGGTGCTGGGCCTGTGCGGCCTGGTGATCCCGCTGATCTGGCCGTGGTTTGCCGCCGGTATCAACGGCTTGGGCCGGATGATCAACGGGGCTGGTGTGTTCGGGCCGATGATTTTTGGCTCTGGCGAACGCCTGCTGCTGCCGTTCGGTTTGCACCACATTCTGGTGGCACTGATCCGCTTTACCGAAGCGGGCGGTACGCTGGATGTCTGTGGCCGCGAAGTCAGCGGTGCGCTGACCATCTTCCAGGCACAGCTCTCTTGCCCAACCACCCAAGGCTTTGCTGAAAGCGCTACCCGCTTCCTGTCGCAGGGTAAAATGCCCGCCTTCCTCGGTGGCCTGCCGGGTGCTGCGTTGGCGATGTACCACTGTGCCAAACCAGAAAACCGCCATAAAATTAAAGGGCTGCTGATTTCCGGCGTAGTGGCCTGTGTGGTAGGCGGCACGACTGAGCCGATCGAATTCCTGTTCCTGTTCGTCGCCCCGTTCCTGTACCTGATCCACGCCGTTCTCACCGGCCTGGGCTTCACCATGATGGCTGTGCTGGGCGTCACCATCGGTAATACCGACGGTAACATCATTGATTTCGTGGTGTTTGGCATCCTGCACGGTACCGCCACCAAGTGGTACTGGGTACCGGTAGTGGCCAGTATCTGGTTTGTCACCTACTACGCCATTTTCCGCTTCTCCATCCAGCGCTTTAATATCAAAACGCCAGGGCGTGAAACTGAAACCACCGCTACCCAAAGCGCACCCGTTGGCGCAGTCGGCAAATCTGGTTATAACGTTCCGGCGATCCTGGCTGCGCTAGGCGGCAAAGAGAATATCGTGTCACTGGATAACTGCATTACCCGCCTGCGTATGTCGGTCAACGATATGAGCAAAGTGGATGATGCCGCGCTGAAAGCCAACCGTGCCATCGGCGTGGTTCATCTCAATGAGCATAATCTGCAGGTGGTGATTGGCCCGCAGGTACAATCGGTGAAAGATGAATTAGACTCACTGATAGCCACAGCTTAATTCCCTCTCCGGGCGCAGCCTGCTGCGCCCCAATCCGGAGCTACACATGTTTGATTTTTCCACCCCGGTCGATCGTCACGGTACCTGGTGTACCCAGTGGGATTACATTGCTGACCGGTTTGGTTCAGCCGATCTGCTGCCTTTCACCATCTCCGATATGGATTTCGCCACCGCCCCCTGCATTCTCGACGCCCTGCAACAGCGCTTACAGCATGGCGTTCTGGGCTACAGCCGTTGGCAGCACGAGGATTTTCTCGGTGCGGTGCGGCACTGGTATCTGCAACGTTTTAACGCGCCTATCGATACCTCGATGGCGGTTTATGGCCCCTCGGTAATTTACATGGTGGCGCAGTTGATTCGCCTCTGGTCGGCACCGGGCGAATTCGTGGTCACCCACACCCCCGCCTACGATGCGTTTTACAAAGTGATCCTGGGTAATCAGCGCCAGTTGTTGCCATGCCCGCTGCATAAAGTGGATAACGACTGGCAGTGCGATATGGCGCATCTGGAAGCCTTGCTGGCACGCCCGCAGACCAAGATCCTGTTGCTGTGCAGCCCGCAGAACCCGACCGGTAAAGTGTGGAGCCAGCAGGAACTGGAACAGATGGCCGAACTGTGCGAACGCCACGACGTGAAGGTGATCAGCGACGAAATCCATATGGATATGACCTGGGGCGCACAGCGCCACACGCCATGGAGCCAGGTGGCAACTTCACCATGGGCGTTGCTGACCTCTGGTTCTAAAACCTTCAACATTCCGGCGCTGACCGGCGCTTATGGCTTTATCAGCGATGATAGCTCGCGAGAAAGTTATACCCAGGCGCTGAAAAGCCGCGACGGGCTCTCTTCACCGGCCGTGCTGGCGGTCGCCGCCCACATTGCCGCCTATCGTCATGGTGAGCCCTGGTTGGATGCGTTGCGCGACTATCTGCAAGATAACCTCACCTACGTTGCCGAGCGGCTCAATCAGGCCTTCCCGCAACTGAACTGGCAACCTCCGCAGGCCACTTATCTGGCGTGGATCGATTTGCGCCCGCTGGGCATTGACGATCGTCAGTTGCAGCAGGTGCTGATCGAGCGCGAAAAAGTCGCCATCATGCCAGGCTTTACCTATGGCGAAGAAGGCCGTGGTTTCCTGCGTTTGAACGTGGGTTGCCCGCGCAGCAAGGTAGAAGCCGGGATGGATAAGCTGATCGCCGGGCTGACGTTTGTGTTGGAAAACCAATAATTGGCGAGACGGCAGGCCCTTGAGCCTGCCTTTTATTACTCATATAAGAGGTACAAACAGCCTATTTTTGTGATTTATATCTCTTTTTTATGCAACATGATGGCAATTTTCATTGTTTTGTTTTTATACTGATACGCACTTTATCGATAACAACATAACGAGTGCCCGCCATGATTGATCCCAACCTGCCGCTTACCGACATTCACCGCCACCTTGATGGCAACATCAGAGCGCAAACCATCCTCGATCTTGGCCGCCAGTTTAATCTCGCTCTCCCCGCTAATGAGTTGGCAGCGCTGCGTCCGCATGTGCAAATCACCCATGCCGAACCAGATCTGATGAGCTTCCTGCAAAAACTGGATTGGGGCGTGGCGGTGCTGGGCGATCTGGATGCCTGCCGCCGTGTGGCGTATGAAAACGTCGAGGATGCGGCCAATGCTGGGCTGCACTATGCAGAGTTGCGTTTCTCCCCCTATTACATGGCGCGGAAACACCGCCTGCCGGTGGCTGGCGTGGTGGAGGCAGTGATCGAGGGTATCCGCTCCGGCTGTCGCGATCATGATATTGATGTACGCCTGATTGGCATCCTGAGCCGCACTTTTGGCACAGACGCCTGCCTGCAAGAGCTAGAAAGCCTATTGGCTCAGCGTGACGCGGTCACGGCATTAGATCTGGCTGGCGATGAATTGAGTTTTCCGGGTAACCTATTCCTCAGCCACTTCAAGCGCGCTCGTGACGCAGGCCTGCGCATTACCGTCCATGCGGGCGAAGCCGCCGGGCCGGAAAGCATCTGGCAGGCGATCCGTGAATTAGGTGCGGAACGTATCGGCCACGGTGTTAAAGCAGTGCAGGATCCGGCCCTGATGGATTTCCTGGCAGAACAGGGTATCGGCATTGAATCCTGCCTGACCTCAAATATCCAGACCAGCACCGTGCCTGCGCTGCCTCAGCACCCCCTGGCAACCTTCCTGCGCCACGGCGTATTGGCCTCCATCAACACCGACGATCCGGCGGTTCAGGGTATCGAGATCGAACATGAATACCGCGTGGCAGCACCACAGGCCGGGCTAACGCCGCAAGAAATCCGCACCGCACAAGAGAACGGCCTGAAAATGGCGTTCCTTAGCGAAGCAGAAAAACAAGCGTTATGTAAAAAAGTTCAGGGATAAAGATCGATCTGGCAAGAGGTGGATCTCCACCTCTTATTGGTTTAATCGCACAACGGCAAGGTACCATTACGCCGCCAGCATTGTTCCAGATAAGCCATCAACGCCCCGATGCGCAGATTACCTCGCCGCTCAGGCAGATAAATGGCATACAGCGGTCTTGGCGATAAATGGTAATCGGGAAGCAGAGTTACCACTTGCCCCTCAGCAATTTCGGTTTTAAACAGCCATGGCTGGGCATAACTGATCCCCAAATTACTCAGCACCGCCGCCCGTAAACCATCTGAACTGTTACAGCTCAATTGCCCATTGACCGGTATGGTAAATACCTCACCGTGCAATTTCAGTTGCCAGTAACGTTGTAACAGAGTGGCATTCTGATATGTGATGCAATGGTGAGCTGTCAGTTGCTCAGGCGTTTGCGGGATACCGTAACGCGCCAGGTATTCCTTCGAGGCAAACAAGTTGCTGGGGATCTCGCCCAACTTACGTGCCACCGCCCCTTCAGGCAGCGAATGCCCACAACGGAAAGCGACATCGATCCCCGACTGCAACAGATCGGCGATATCATCACTCAATAATATTTCGATTTTTAATCCCGGATACATCTCTAAAAAGGCAGCCAGATAAGGGATAACTTCCATGCGGCCAAAAGCCGACGGCACGCCAACACGCAATACCCCAGACAACTGCCCCTCAGCAGCGCCGATGCGTAATTCTACATCATCCAGCGCCTGTAGAATGGCCCGGCATTCCTGATAATACAGCAAGCCTTGGGTAGTGGGTGCAACATGGCGTGTACTGCGTGCCAGCAGTGTCGTACCAAGCCGTTTTTCCAACCCACGTATTTGTTTGCTGATGGTTGGCTGCGAAGCCCCCATCTCACGCGCTACGGCGGTAAAACTCCCGCTTTCAATCACTCGCACCAATACTCGCATTGCTGAAAGTTGATCCATTTCGCCTCATTAATGCCATTTAAGAATAAATATTATGCTTTTCTGCCAGCTTATCATGGCATTAATCCTGGCTAATACTTGGCACCTGAATTATTTACGGGAATAAAAGCATGAATCAGTTCGATGGCAAGGTTGCGGTAATCACCGGTGGGAACAGCGGTATTGGCTTGGCAACGGCACGTCTGTTGCGGCAACAAGGGGCACAGGTTGCGATCGCCGGGCGTAATAAAAGCACGCTGGATCAGGCAGCGAGTGAGTTAGGCGTTATGGCAATACAGACAGACGTCAGCCAGCCGCAGGAACTGAAAGCCTTCTTTGATACCGTGGCGGAACGTCTTGGTAAGTTCGACTTACTTTTCGCTAATGCGGGTGTATTTCAAAGCAAACTTCTGCCGGAAGTCAACGAAGATCTCTTTGACTGGCACTTCAATATCAACGTTAAGGGCACCTATTTTTCCGTCCAGCATTGCCTGCCCCATTTACGTGAGGGCGCTTCGGTAGTGCTCACCAGCTCGATGATGCACGATGCGGGTTGGCCAGGATGCAGCGTCTATTCGGCCACCAAAGCGGCGGTTCGTTCGCTGGCCCGCAGTTTTGCTGCAGAACTGGCACCACGCCATATTCGCGTTAACACAATTTCCCCTGGCGTAACACAAACCCCAATTCTTGATTGGCCAGGCATGTCCGAACAGGAACGGGCTACGGTTCAGGATGGCATTCGCACCCAAATCCCCATGGGGCGCTTTGCCGCGCCGGAAGAAATCGCCCAAGCGGTACTCTACTTGGCAGGCTCAGCAACCTACATGACCGGCGGCGATCTGTTGTTGGACGGTGGCCTGACCACCTTATAACTTCCAAACTTGGCCGTTCCTTATCGGTACGGCCAAGGCAGCACCACGCGGTGGCTTTCTTCAATCAACGCGATAATCTCGGCCCGTGGGCCTTCAAGCCAGGCGTTGCTGTGATAAAAATGGTGCAACACCTGCTCCATTTCATCGACTCCGTCAAACAGCCGCATCAGATAATAGGCGTCTGGCGCATGCAGTGAAATGCCGTACTCCAGCACCACCAGGCCAGATTGCTTATGCAATGGCACGCTATGATCTTTCATGATGGTATGAAAGCGTTCGCCTGAGCCTGCTTTCAGCCGGTATTGCAAAATTTCAACTACCTGAGTCATGACTTGTTCCATCAGTTTATTTAGCCGTTACAGCAGCCTGTTCTTTCGCGATTTTACGCGCATAGCGCTGCGCCAGCACCGCACACACCATCAATTGCACCTGATGGAAGATCATCAGCGGCAACACCATCGCCCCAACGGCGGCAACCGGGAACAGCACGTTGGCCATCGGTATGCCGTTAGCCAGGCTCTTTTTTGAACCGCAAAATACAATGGTGATCTCATCGGCGGTATTGAAACCCAGCCCGCGCGCGGTGTAAGTATTGATAACCAACACCACCGCCAGCAGCACCAGCGACATCACCAGGATCGTCAACAGCGACCAGCCATCGATGGTGTGCCAGATGCCTTCGACCACTGCCGCGCTGAACGCGGTATACACCACCAGCAATATTGATGAACGGTCGGTAATATTAATCAGCTTGCGGTGGCGATCGACCCATTTACCAATCAATGGCCGGGCCAAGTGACCAACAATAAACGGCACCATCAGTTGCAGAACGATCGCCCCAATAGCATGCAGCACATCGGTATCGCCGCCCTGAGTATGCATCAGCGCCCCCACCAGCAACGGCGAAAGAAACACGCCGAGAATGCTGGAGGCCGAAGCGCTACAAATCGCCGCCGCCACATTGCCGCCAGCGGCAGAGGTGAAGGCGATCGCCGATTGCACCGTCGCCGGTAACGCACACAAATAGAGGAAACCCAGATAGACGGTTGGCGTCATCACGCCCGGCACCAGCAGGTTCATTGCCAAACCCAGCAACGGGAACAGGGCAAAGGTGCTGAGGAACACCAGCAGATGCAGTTTCCAGTGGCTCATACCGGCAATAATCGCCTCGCGTGAAAGCTTGGCACCGTGCATAAAGAACAACAACGCGATCGCGGCGGTGGTCAGGCGGGCAAAAAAGGTTTTCCATATCCCTTCACAGGGAAAAATCGAAGCGACAAGCACCACCAGCACCAATACCAGTAAAAACTTGTCGATACGTAAACGTTGCAACCAGGACATGTAAGCAAAATTCCTTGCAGATAGGGCTGAGCACATTGTTTGTTGAGGGCGCAGTCTGCTGCGCCCATCGTCTGGTGTTAAACGACCGGCAGCGCTTTTTGCTGTTTGGCGGATTCGAGGCCCAGCTCGATCATTTCCATCACGCTAATCGCCTCGCTGGCCGGTACTGGGTTGGTACCTTCGCCGTTGATCGCATCACGGATTGCGGCGTAATAGGCCGGATAGTTGCCCGGAATGGTCAATAAAGGTTTTTCAATCAGCGCTCCATCACGTGACAACGTCACCACGCCGTCGCGCATATCGTAACCCCAATCCTCCTGCGGCAAACGTTCCCCGGCCTTCAGGCGGTCTTCCTGCGGATCCAGACCAAACTTGACGAAACTGCCTTGCGTACCGTGCACGATATAACGCGCAGTGGCGGCAGGTGCCAGTACCGTGCTGTGCAGCACCACGCGGCGCTTGCCGTAATTCAGCACCGCATGGAAGTAATCTACTGACTGTGAACCTGGGCGCAACTCGCCGAGATCGACAAACAGCGTTTCCGGCTTGCCGAACAGTTGCAACGTCTGGTCGATCAGATGTGGCCCCAAGTCGTACCAGATACCGCTGCCCGCTCCAGCTTGTTCACGCCAGCGCTGGCGTATTTCTGGGCGGAAGCGATCGAAGTGGGATTCGAAGTACACCACCTCCCCGAGCGAGCCTTCTTTTAATAACGCTTTTAGCGTCAGAAAGTCGCTGTCCCAGCGGCGATTATGGAAGACTGACAGCAGCAGGCCGCTCTGTTCCGCCTGCTGTTGCAGTTGCTGCGCTTGTGACAACGTCACGGTAAAGGGTTTGTCGACCACCACATGTTTGCCTGCGGCCATTGCCTGCTGTGCCAAGGGGAAGTGCGTATCGTTCGGGGTTGGGATCACAATCAGATCAATGGACGGATCGTTAAACAGTGCCTGCGGGTCGTTCACCACCTGCATCAACGGCCAGTCGGCATGCACTTTAGCGGCATCGCTGCTGGAAACGGCAGCCAGTTCCATACCCAGCGTCCCCACGATCAGCGGTGCGTGGAATGTTTTACTGGCGTAGCCGTAACCGACCAGCCCAACGCGGATTTTTTCAGCCATGGTGTTCCTCTTTTACGTACACATCGATAAGGTCGATTTGACACCATGGCGCAGGCGGTCACAAGCAGTAAATTTAGCGTTAACGCGATGCCGCTGCTAAAGCGCGATCGCCAAAGCCGTTCGCCGGATAATTGATTTCCAGGCTGCGGCGGCGGAAATCGCTTGGGCTGACGCCGACGCGCTTGCGGAATACCCGCGAGAAATAGAGCTGATCGTCATACCCCACCACACGGCCGATGGTGGCGATCGATTCCTGCGTGGTCTGCAACAACAGTTTAGCGCGGATCACCCGCTGATCTTCGCGCCAGCGCAGGATATTGATCCCCACCTGCTCACGGAACAGGTGCGCCAGGCGCGAAGGCGACAGGCAAACATGGCGCGCCACTTCATCAATACGCAGCTCACCGGCCAGGTTACTGGTAATAAACTGGCAGGCCTCGATCACCCTTGGATCCATGATTTTCTGCGGGCTGAGAGGATCTTCCTCCATTGCCCGCAGCAGCAGGCGCTCGAGCAGGTTCATACCCATTTCTTCGGCAAAGCGGCGGCCAGAACGCTGAGTTTGTTCAATATTGGCAAACAGCCGGTCAAACTCCAGCAGCAGGTTGTTGTTGGGCAACGTCAGGCGGCCTACTTCATGGGTTTTGCTGTGCCACTCCAGCCAGTCGGCCCAATAGGCGCGCGGGCGGAAATAGACCCAGCGGTGATACCAGCAGTCGCTTTCTGGCGAGCGGCCATAATAGTGCGCTGCCTTGGGCGGAAACAGCAGCAAATCGCCCGGATTGCAGTACAACGTATCTTCGCCGTCAAAGACTTTACCTTGGCCTTTGATGGTCAGATTAAGGATATAGCCTTTCATTCCGCCAGGGCGATCGATAAAGAAGTCCAGCGGCCCATCGGCCATGATCGGCGTCAGCCCGGCAACCAGATAGGCGTTGAAGGTGTAACCCGGCAATAGCGGATTCGGTTGAGGTTCCTGAACTATGCGATGGTACATCTGGCCTCCGAAAGTATCGTGCCTATATCCCCTCACCCTGACCCTCTCCCACAGGGAGAGGGAACTTAGCGTGCTACAAAATAACTCCTGCACCAAACCACATGCTAGTTTACCAGCCAGAGTGAATACTGCTCAGATCGATAACCGAACTGCGCCGTCCTTCACACTGTGCTTTTGGCTTTCTGTTTGTAGCGGTCAAAAATCACCGCCGCCAGCAGGATCACGCCGCGTACCACATATTGCGAGAACGGCGAGATATTCAGCAGGTTCATGGCGTTTTCCACCGTTCCCAGGATCAGCACCCCGGCGATCACATAGGAAATTTTGCCGATACCGCCTTTGAGCGATACCCCGCCCAGCACGCAGGCAGAAATCACGATCAGTTCATAGCCGATGGAGGTCATCGGTTGGCCGCTGGTCATGCGCGAAGCCAGAATAATGCCCGCAGCGGCAGATACCAGCCCAGAAAGCACAAAGATAATGATCTTGGTACGCACCACCGGCACCCCAGCCAAGCGAGCCGCTTCCTCGTTGCCGCCAATCGCTAGCGTATTGCGGCCAAAGGTGGTTTTGTTCAGCAGAAAGCCAAACAGGATCAGGCAGACCACGGTGAGCCAGATTGGCGCAGGCAGCCCCAGCCAGTTGGTGTTGCCCAGCATAAAGAAGCGCTCGTCCTCGATCCCCACCGCTTTACCGTCGGAAATGATATAGGCCAACCCACGGAAGATCTGCATGGTGGCCAGCGTGGTGATCAGGGCGTTGATTTTCAGCCGGGCGATCACAAAACCGTTGATCAGCCCGGAAAGCACGCCCAGTAATAGCCCCGCCGTGACGCCGATCCACAGGCTTTCGGTCATATTGATCACCACCGCGGCGGTTACACCGGCGCAGGCGATCACCGAGGCAACCGACAGATCAAAGTCGCCAGAAGCCAGGCAGAACAACATGCCACAGGCCACCATACCGGACATGGAGATCGCAAGACCTAAGCCTTTCATATTGATAAAGCTGCCGAAGTTCGGCACAAACACCACGCAGGCAATAAACAGCACCGCAAACACCACCAGCATGCCGTAGCTGTCCCAGATCCGCACCAGCCCTTGGCCGCTGCGGTTTTTTACAGATTCGGTCGTCATGGTCGACATCTCTTTCTCCTTCACAATCAGGCCACCGCCGCAGCGATATTAGGGGTACTCAGCATCGCCAGGCTGAGGGCTTGTTCCTCAGTGGCATTTTCATGACTTAACTCACCGGAAATGGCCCCTTCACGCATCACGATGATGCGATCCGCCAGCCCCAGCACTTCCGGCAAATCGCTGGAAGCAAACAGCACGGCAATCCCCTGCTGCGCCAACTGATAGATCACATGGTAAATCTCATGTTTTGCCCCAACGTCAATACCGCGCGTTGGTTCATCCAGCAGGATCACCTTCATCTCTTCCGACAGCCAGCGGCCAAGGATCGCCTTCTGCTGGTTGCCACCGGAAAGATTCATAATCAGCTGTTCGGCACTCGGCGTTTTAATATTGAGCGCACGGATGTGGTGATCGGCGTTGCTGGTTTCCCAGGCGTTATTGATTAGGCAACCGGCCTTGATGCTTTTGCGGCGCGCGCTGATGTTGATATTGTCACGCACCGAATGCACCGGAATGATACCGTCGACCTTGCGGTCCTCCGGGCACAGCATGATCCCGGCACGGATGGCATCGATCGGTGAGCGGATCGTCAGCGCACTCCCATCCAGCGTCAAACGGCCAGCGCTGGCCGCTGTGGCACCAAAAATCCCCTTCATCAGTTCGCTGCGCCCGGCCCCCACCAGGCCAAACAGGCCGACAATTTCCCCGGCACGCACGCTAAGATCGATTGGCGTTTTCACCCCCATGGCTTTGAAACCTTCGAGCTGCAAGCGTACAGCGCCCAATTCGCGCGGCTGATAGCCATAAACGTCGCCGAGATCGCGGCCCACCATCGCTTGCACCAGTTGAGCGTTGTTTACCTGCTGCATATCGCTGAACGTGCGCACATAGCGGCCATCTTTAAACACGGTAATCGTATCGCTGAGGGCAAAAATCTCCTCCATGCGGTGCGAGACGTACAGGATCACCCGCCCTTCGGCGCGCAGTTCGCGGATCACCCGGAACAGTTGTTCAATCTCACGGGCAGACAGCGAACTGGTGGGTTCGTCAAAGGCAATGACTTTGGCATTGCGCGCCAGCGCCTTGGCGATCTCCACCATTTGCCACTGGCCGATAGACAGGTACTTCAGCGGCGTATCCGGGTCAATATCCAGGCCGAGATGCTCTAGTTGCAGCCCGGCTTCGTAGCGCAACAGTTTGCGATCCACTAGCCCGAACTTGGTAGGCAGTTGGCCAAGATAGATGTTCTCGGCCACCGTCATTTCCGGCACCAGATGTAATTCCTGATAAATAATCGCCACACCGGCGTTCAACGCTTCGGTGGTGTTGCTGAACTGAACCGGCTGGCCGTTGAGAATGATTTCACCCTGGCTCGGGGCGTAATTGCCGCTGAGGATCTTCAGCAGCGTGGATTTGCCCGCGCCGTTTTCCCCCATCAGCGCGTGGATCTGCCCGGCCTGACAGCTGAAGCTGATGTCATCCAGTGCTTTTACGCCGGGGAAGCTTTTACCGATGCCTTTGAAAGCCAAATAGGGCGTTACGGCGGTCATAATGCTTTCCTCATGGTGTTGACACAGAGCCGCCTGCACGTTGCAGGCGGCACAACAATTACATCAGGCCTTTTTTCTGCAGTTCGGTTTTAAAGTTGTCGCGGGTGATCAGCACCACGTCGGTGACTTCGGTAAATTTCTGAGGTTCCACGCCCTTTTCTACCCAGTTATGCAGCATCTGGATGCTCTTGTAACCGTGGATATCCGGGCTTGGTAACAGGGAGCCGTAGAAACCGGTCGCCTGTGCTTTCGAAAGTTCGCTGACCGCATCAACGCCGTTAATGCCAATGCCGATTACGTTCGGTGCTTTAAAGCCCTGGCCTTCGGTGGCGCGCACGCCGCCCAGCACGGTGTTGTCATTCATGCCGACGATCAGCCAGTTTTTCACTTCAGGGTGCTGTACCAGCATTGAGTTGGCGGCATCGAATGCCCCTGGAATATCGTTGGATTTGGTAGGCACTTTATAGATCTGCTTTTCTGGGAAACCCGCAGCTTTCAGCGCTGCAATCGAACCACCGGTGCGGCGGCGGGCGGTATCCAGCTCATCGGCGGTGATCGCCATTACGCCAGTTTCGGCAACTTTCCAGCCGCGTTTGTTCATCTCGCCCCACAGTTCCTGGCCCTGGCGCTCACCGATTTTAGTCGCCGCCATCATCACCAGCGGTACGCTGTCCATCGGTGCGCCTTTGGCGGTGACGAACTGATCGTCAACGGCAATCACTTTCAGATCGTAACTGCGCGCCTTGGCAACGATCGCCGAGCCGAGTTTCGGATCGGGCGTGCAGATCACAAAACCTTTCGCCCCGCTGGCCGCCAGGCTGTCGATGGCGTTCAGGGTTTTCTCACCGTCCGGCACGGCGATTTTGATCACCTCAAACCCGAGATCTTTACCGGCCTTATCGGCAAATTTCCATTCGGTCTGGAACCAGGGTTCCTCTGGCTGTTTGACTAAAAAGCCCAGCTTCATGGTCTCGGCGATAGCCGAATGTGACATAACCGCCGTCAAACCGATTACCGCCAGTGCCTTAGTGAATTTATGCATGATGCTCTCCGCTGTATTGTTTTCTACAACTTGAAACTGGCTTGCTGTGAAAACGTTATCATTAGGGTGTGTATCCCGGCGTAGCGCTTATTGCGCGCCATCTTCCGATCTCAACAGTAAGACGGGATCAGTTTTAACGGGTATTTGTTACTCAAATGTAGAGCGCTATCACATCCAGGAATAACAGCAGATACCTCCATATATTCAGCAAATTTGGCCAGTCGATAACTTTTGACCCCTATCACAAAATCACTGTAGGAAGCAGAAAAGTGCATACTTCCAGCTAACCGCTCCTCACCTGCCTGCCGCCAGCGCTCCTATCGTTAACCACTGTCTAACAACTAAGGAGTCAGCATCATGACGGCAGGCGCGATCACCCTGGGACTGGACTTTGGCAGCGATTCAGTACGGGTACTGGCTGTCGAGTGTCATAACGGCAATGAACTGGATACCGAGGTGGTCTACTACCCTCGCTGGCAGCGCGGTGAATTCTGCCTCGCTGCGGAGAACCAGTTCCGCCACCATCCGCTTGACTATATCGAAGCCATGGAACAAGCGATTGTTGCCGTGGTGCAGCGTATGAGCCCGGCACAGCGGCAAGCGGTGATCGGCATTGGCGTCGACTCCACCGGTTCCACCCCCGCACCGATCGATGAAAACGGCGATGTGCTGGCGCTGCGTCCGGAATTTGCCAACAACCCCAACGCCATGTTCGTGCTGTGGAAAGATCACACCGCGATTGAAGAAGCCGAGGCCATTAACCAACTGTGCCGCAGCGGCGATTTCCCTGACTATTCGCGCTACATCGGTGGCGTTTATTCCTCTGAATGGTTTTGGGCTAAGATCCTGCATGTTTCACGCCAGGATGCCGCCGTCCGTCAAGCCGCAGCCTCTTGGGTAGAGCTGTGCGACTGGGTGCCAGCGCTGCTTTCCGGCACCACCGCACCGCAGCAACTGAAACGCGGCCGTTGCAGCGTGGGGCATAAAACCCTGTGGCACCCAGATTGGGGTGGCCTGCCGCCAAAAGCGTTCTTCGCCGCGCTGGATCCGCTGTTGGTGAGCGATCTGCCCTATCCGCTGTTTACCGACTCTTACACCGCCGATCTGCCCGTAGGTACGCTCACCAAAGACTGGGCGCAGCGCTTGGGGCTATCTGAAAATGTGGTGCTTTCCGGCGGGGCTTTTGACTGCCATATGGGCGCGGTCGGAGCCGGAGCCCAGCCTTATACGCTGGTGAAAGTGATTGGCACCTCCACCTGCGACATCCTGATTGCCGATCGTCAGCGGGTGAGCGATCGCGCCATTAGTGGCATCTGCGGCCAGGTTGATGGCAGCGTGGTGCCGCACACCATCGGCATGGAGGCCGGGCAATCCGCCTTTGGCGATATGTATGCCTGGTTCAGCCAACTGCTCAGTTGGCCGCTGCGCGAGGCCGCCAAGGATCAGCCGCAGTTGCAGGCCCAACTGCAACAGATTGAAAACGGTATGTTGGCCGCCTTGACCGCCGCCTGGGCGAAAAACCCGTCTCTCGACCACTTACCGGTGGTGCTGGACTGGTTTAACGGCCGCCGCACGCCCTATGCCAACCAGCGCCTTAAAGGCGTGATCACCGATCTGAATCTCGGCACCGATGCACCAACCCTGTTTGGCGGATTTATCGCCGCCACCGCTTTTGGTGCCCGCGCCATCATGGAATGTTTTGAACAGCAGGATATTCCCGTCGACAACGTGCTGGCATTAGGCGGCATTGCCCGTAAATCGCCGGTGATCATGCAGGTTTGTGCCGATGTGATGAACCGTCCGTTGCAGATCGTCGCTTCCGATCAGTGCTGCGCGCTGGGGGCGGCGATCTTCGCCGCCGTTGCCGCTCGGCACTTCAGCGATGTCCCGCAGGCACAACGGCAGATGGCTTGCAGCATCGAACGCACCTTACAGCCCGACCCACAGCGCGCGGCACGTTATCAGCAACTGTATGAGCGTTATCAGCAGTGGTGCCAGGCCGCTGAGCCGCGCTATGCCGCACAGCATTAATACACTAACCCTATTATCAGGAGTCTTTGATGGACGTCTTTAAGCAGCGTGAAGTCTGGTTCGTGATCGGCAGCCAGCATCTGTATGGCCCGAAAACCTTGCAACAAGTGAAAGAAAACGCCGAACAGGTGGTCAACAGCCTGAATCGCGAAGCGGGCTTGCCGGTAAAACTGGTGCTGAAACCCTTGGTTACCACCCCGGATGAAATCACCGCCGTCTGCCGCGATGCCAACTATCACCAGGATTGCATCGGCATTCTCACCTGGCTGCATACCTTCTCACCGGCCAAAATGTGGATTGCCGGGCTGTCGATCCTCCATAAGCCGCTGTTGCAGTTCCATACCCAGTTCAACGCTGAAATTCCGTGGAACAGCATGGATATGGACTTTATGAACCTCAACCAGACCGCGCACGGCGGCCGCGAATTCGGGTTTATCGGCGCACGTATGCGCCAGCAGCACAGCGTGATCGCCGGTCATTGGCAGGATCCTGCTGCGCATCAGCGCATCGCCCAGTGGATGCGGGTGGCGGCAGCCAAACAAGAGAGCCAACAGCTGAAAGTGGCCCGTTTCGGTGACAACATGCGCGAAGTGGCGGTGACCGACGGCGACAAAGTGGGCGCGCAGATCCAGTTCGGTTATTCGGTTAATGCCTATGGTATCGGTGATTTGGTTAGCGTAATCAACGAAGTGGGCAAAGGCGAAGTCGATACGCTGATCGAAGAGTACGAAGCCAGCTATGAACTGGCCGATGTGGTAAAAAGCCATGGGGCGAAACGTGAAAACCTGCTTGACGCCGCCCGTATCGAACTGGGGATGAAACGCTTCCTGGAGCAGGGTAAGTTCCACGCGTTTACCACCAATTTTGAAAACTTGCACGGCATGAAACAGCTACCTGGGCTGGCGGTGCAACGCCTGATGCAGCAAGGCTACGGCTTTGGCGCCGAGGGCGACTGGAAAACCGCTGCCCTGCTGCGCATTCTGAAAGTGATGGGTTCTGGGTTGAACGGCGGCACGTCGTTTATGGAGGATTACACCTACAACTTCCAACCGGGTAACGATCTGGTGGTTGGCTCACATATGCTGGAAGTTTGCCCATCAATCGCCAAAGAGAAAAAACCGTTGCTGGATATTCAGCGCCTGGGCATCGGCGGCAAAGCCGATCCGGCACGCCTGATTTTCTCTACTCCGGCAGGCCCGGCGGTAAATGCCAGCCTGATCGACATGGGCGATCGTTTCCGCCTGCTGGTAAATCAGGTCGATGCGATTGAGCAACCTCACCCCATGCCGAAACTGCCGGTGGCCCGTGCCATCTGGCGGGCGCAGCCAACGCTGGCAACGGCGGCAGAAGCCTGGATCCTGGGCGGTGGTGCGCACCATACGGTGTTCTCGCAGGCGGTTAATGCCGATTATCTGCGCCTGTATGCCGAGATGCATAACATCGAGTTCCTGCTGATTGATCATGCCACCACCCTACCGGCCTTCAAGAACGAAATCCGCTGGAATGAAGTCTATTACCAACTGAATCGCCGTTAACCCTGCCGCAAAACTGCAACCGGTTTCAGAAACCGGTTGCAAACACATTTCTGATCCACATAAACTATCCTCAATGTTGGTTTGTTATCTTCCACAAGAGAGAGAATAGTTATGTCTGCTTTCCCGAAAGAGTTTCTCTGGGGCGCGGCTACCGCAGCGTATCAGGTTGAAGGTGCGCATGATGTTGACGGTAAAGGCCCTTCTATCTGGGATACCTTCTCCCACCTGCCCGGCACCACGTATCAAGGCACTAATGGCGACGTGGCTGTCGATCACTATCATCGTTTCCGTGAAGACGTCGCGCTGATGGCGGAGATGGGCATGCAGAGCTACCGCTTCTCCATCTCATGGCCGCGCCTGCTGCCGCAAGGCCGTGGCACCATCAACGAAGCCGGGGTCAAGTTCTACAGCGATCTGATCGATGCATTGCTGGAACACAATATCGAACCGATGATCACCCTGTACCACTGGGATCTGCCGCAGGCGTTGCAGGACGAAGGCGGCTGGGAAGCCCGCAGCACTGCGGAAGCCTTCGAAGAGTACGCCCGCCTGTGCTACCAGCGCTACGGCGATCGTGTCAAACTCTGGTCAACCTTCAATGAAACCGTGTGCTTTATCGGCTTCGGCTACATCACCGGCGGCCACCCACCGGGTGTGAAAAGCCCGGCGCGGGCGCTACAAGCCTGCCACCACGTGTTTGTCGCCCACGCCAAAGCGGTAGCAGCATTCCGCACCAGCGGTATCGATGGCAAGATCGGCTTTGTGAACGTGCTGCAAACCCATACCCCGCTCAGCCAATCGCCAGAAGATCTGGCCGCCTATCAGTTGGCAGAAGGCATTTTCACCCACTGGCTGTACGATCCGGTGCTGAAAGGGGAATACCCGGCAGAACTGCTGGCACAGGCGCAGGCGGTGTGGGGAGTGCCACAGTTTGCCCCGGGCGATGAACAGCTGCTGCGCGATAATATCTGTGACTTTATCGGCCTGAATTACTATAAGCGTGAAACCATCGCCGCCAATGAGCATGAGTCACACCTGACCATGAATACCTCCGGCGAAAAAGGCAAAGGCCATCAGCAGGGTAACGAGTTCGGTTTCAAAGGGCTGTTCAAATTTGTGCGTAACCCGACCGGGGTTTATACCGACTGGGACTGGGAGATTTACCCGCAGGGCCTGACCGAAGGCATTATGAACATCAAGGCGCGTTACGGCGATATTCCTATGTATATCACCGAGAACGGCCTGGGTGCCAAAGACCCGATTATCGATGGCGAAGTGGTGGATGACGATCGTATCGACTATCTGCGCCAGCACATTGGGGCGATTGAAGATGCCATCAAGCAAGGCGCGGACGTGCGCGGCTACTATCCGTGGTCGTTTATCGATTTACTGAGCTGGCTCAATGGCTTCCAGAAACAATATGGCTTTGTGTATGTGGATCACAACAAAGGTCTGGCGCGCCAGCGTAAGAAAAGTTTCTTCTGGTATCAGAAGCTGATTGGTAGCAATGGGGCGGAGCGGTAATCCTACGATCAGGGGCGCACAATGTTGTGCCCCTTCCCTATCTGATTGACATTGATGACGAACCGGCGATTACCCGTTAAGCTATGCGGCTTATCACGCTAAATCATGTCACTCAGGATACCGTTATGACTCAAGCTGAATACTCCCGCATCGGCGGTTGGCTGCTGGCACCCATGGCCTATCTGATCGTCACCCTGCTTAGCGCCAGCCTGATGTTACTGCTGTACGGTATGGCAATCTTTAAGCCGGAATCACGCGAATACCTGATCACCAACGCCCAGGCGTTTACCCTGCAATGGTATTTCTCGGTGCTCACCGCGTTGGTGATGTGGTGCTTTACCCTGTATCTGCTGTGGCTGTTCTGCCAGCGCTCGCAGCGCTTCCCGAAGCTGTTTCTGCTCTGGTTGCTGATCACCGTGCTGTTGGCGATCAAAGCCTTCGCTTTCTCTCCGGTATCGGATGAAATGGCGGTGCGCAGCCTTATGTGGCCGCTGCTGATGGCCGCCTTGCTGGTGCCCTATATCAAGCGCTCCAAGCGCGTAAAAGGCACATTCACCGAGCAGTAAGCGCGAATTTTCATCAAAAGACACAAAAAAGCGCTATACCCCTGCGATTCATCGGTTGTCGTTATGCCGCCAATTCCCGATAATAGGCGGCTTTTATTTTTTTAGGCATCGCAATGACCGAATACCTGCTTCTGTTTGTCGGCACCGTGCTGGTGAATAACTTTGTCCTGGTGAAGTTTCTGGGCCTGTGCCCATTTATGGGCGTTTCCAAAAAACTGGAAAGCGCCATCGGCATGGGCATGGCCACCACTTTCGTGATGACCATGGCTTCTGTCTGCGCCTGGCTCATCAACAGTTTTATCCTGATCCCGCTGGATCTGGTGTATCTGCGCACGCTGTCCTTCATCCTGGTGATCGCCGTTGTGGTGCAATTTACCGAAATGGTGGTGCGCAAAACCAGCCCGGCGCTGTATCGCCTGCTGGGGATCTTCCTGCCGTTGATCACCACCAACTGCGCCGTGCTGGGCGTTGCGCTGCTTAACGTCAATCTGGGCTATAACTTCTTGCAGTCTGCGGTCTATGGCTTCAGCGCCGCCGCAGGCTTCTCGCTGGTGATGGTGCTGTTTGCCGCCATCCGTGAACGCCTGGCGGTCGCCGACGTCCCGGCCCCTTTCCGTGGTTCTTCGATCGCGCTGATCACCGCCGGGTTGATGTCGCTGGCCTTTATGGGCTTTACCGGGTTGGTGAAATTCTAATGACCGCGTTGTGGATAGCGATTGCCGCCTTGAGTGCATTAGGCCTGCTGTTCGGCGTGGTGCTGGGCTTTGCCGCGCGCCGTTTTGAAGTGGAAGAAGATCCGGTGGCCGAGCAGGTGGATGAGATCCTGCCGCAGAGCCAGTGTGGTCAATGCGGTTATCCCGGCTGCCGCCCGTATGCCGAAGCCGTCGCCAACGGCGAGATGATCAACAAATGTGCCCCCGGTGGCGAGCAGGTGATGCTGAAGCTGGCCGAGTTGCTCAACGTTGAACCGCAGCCGCTAGACGGCGGCGAAGCGGTGGCCGAGCCGGTGCGCAAAGTGGCGTTTATCGATGAAGCCAACTGCATCGGCTGCACCAAATGCATTCAAGCCTGCCCGGTTGATGCCATTGTTGGCGCAACGCGCGCCATGCATACGGTGATTACCGATCTCTGTACCGGCTGCGACCTGTGCGTCGCGCCCTGCCCAACCGATTGTATTGAAATGAAACCGGTCGCCACCACTACCGCCAGTTGGAAGTGGGATATGCAGGCGATTCCGGTGCAAGTGATTCACGTGGAGCCACATGTTTAATCTGTTCACCGCCTTTAAAAAAGACCGGATTTGGGATTTCGACGGTGGTATTCATCCACCTGAAATGAAAACCCAATCCAGCGGTGTGCCGCTGCGCGTGGTTCCTCTGCCTGCCGTATTTATCATCCCGCTGCAACAGCATTTGGGGCCGGAAGGCGAGCTGTGCGTTAAGGCTGGCGATCGCGTATTGAAAGGCCAACCGCTGACCTTTGGTCGTGGCCGCACGTTGCCGGTGCACGCACCGACGTCGGGCACCATCCGCGCCATTGAACCCCATGTCACTGCCCACCCTTCAGGATTGGCAGAGCTGTGCGTGATCATCGAGCCGGACGGCGAAGACCGCTGGTGTGAACTGACGCCGGTGGCGGATTACCGCCAATTGGATGCGGAAGAGCTGATCCAGCGTATCCACCAGGCCGGGATTGCGGGCTTGGGCGGTGCGGGCTTCCCCACCGCCAGTAAGTTGCAGGGCGGTAGCCACCAGGTTGAAACGCTGATCCTGAATGCTGCCGAATGTGAACCCTACATTACCGCCGACGATCGGCTGATGCAGGAGCATGCCGACCAGATCCTTGAAGGCACCCAGATCCTGCGCCATTTGCTGCAACCTAAGTTGACGCTGATCGGCATTGAAGACAACAAACCGCAGGCGATTGCCGCCCTAAAAACCGCATTACGCGCTCATCCAAGCATAGAATTACGGGTGATCCCGACAAAATACCCTTCCGGCGGGGCCAAGCAGTTAACCAAGATCCTGACCGGCAAAGAAGTGCCGCACGGTAAACATTCGTCCTCCATCGGCGTGTTGATGCAAAACGTCGGCACCGCGTTCGCCATCAAGCGCGCGATTATCGATGGTGAACCGCTGATTGAACGTGTGGTGACCCTGACGGGTGAAGCGATGAGCCAACCCGGCAACGTCTGGGCGCGCCTCGGTACACCGGTTCAGCATCTATTGGCGTTTGGCGGTTTCCAGCCGCAACCACAGCAGATGGTGATTATGGGTGGCCCGCTGATGGGCTTTACCCTGCCTTCGCTGAATGTGCCGGTAGTCAAAATCAGCAACTGCCTGCTGGCCCCAACGATCAACGAAATGGCCCCGCAGGAACAGGAGCAATCCTGCATCCGTTGCGGGCTGTGCGTCGATGCCTGCCCAGCCGGGTTGCTGCCGCAGCAGCTTTACTGGTTCAGTAAAGGTGACGAACACGAGAAAGCGCGCAACCATAATCTGTTCGACTGCATTGAATGTGGCGCATGTGCTTATGTTTGCCCAAGTAATATTCCGCTGGTGCAGTATTACCGCCAGGAAAAGGCCGAGATCAAAGCACTGGATCAGGAAGCGGCACGCGCCGCAGAAGCCAAGGCGCGTTATGAAGCCAAACTGGCCCGATTAGAGCGGGAAAAGCTGGCGCGGGAAGATCGCCATAAAAAAGCCGCAGTGAAACTGACTGACAGCGATCAAGATGCCGTCAGCGCCGCCTTGGCGCGCGTGCGCAGCAAAAAAAGTGAAGCCGCAGGCATGATCATTACCGGGCTGGTGCCAGACAACAGTGCCGTCATTGCCGCTCGCGAAGCACGAAAAGCGCAGGCCAGAGAACGCAAAGCTCAGTTAGTGCCAACGGAAACCCCAGTAACTCCGGCAACGGAAGAAGCTGATCCACGCAAAGCTGCGGTTGCTGCCGCACTCGCTCGCGTAAAAGCCAAAAAAGCCGCACAGCAGGAATCACCGGCTACCGCTATTGAACCTGCTGAGCCAATCGCAGAGGAAGATCCGCGCAAGGCTGCGGTTGCCGCCGCCATCGCCCGCGTGAAGGCCAAGAAAGCCGCGCAGCAGGAATCACCGGCTACCGCTATTGAACCTGCTGAGCCAATCGCAGAGGAAGATCCGCGCAAGGCTGCGGTTGCCGCCGCTATCGCTCGCGTGAAGGCCAAGAAAGCCGCGCAGCAGGAATCACCGGCTACCGCTATTGAACCTGCTGAGCCAATCGCAGAGGAAGATCCGCGCAAGGCTGCGGTCGCCGCCGCTATCGCCCGCGTGAAGGCCAAGAAAGCCGCACAGCAGGAATCATCCGCTACCGCTATTGAACCGGCTGAGCCTGCCGCAGAAGACGATCCGCGCAAAGCCGCTGTAGCCGCCGCTATCGCTCGCGTGAAGGCCAAGAAAGCCGCACAGCAGGAATCATCAGCTACCGCTATTGAACCTGCTGAACCAATCGCAGAGGAAGATCCGCGCAAAGCCGCTGTGGCCGCCGCCATCGCTCGCGTGAAGGCCAAGAAGGCTGCCCAGCAACTCGCCACCGCAGATAAAGAGTAGTGAAAGGAGCCTTGCAGAACGCAAGGCCCCGTTTAATCGATGGAAATCAGATAGGTGTAATTGATATCAATCTGGCGCAGTTTCGCATCCTGTTGCCACTCTTTGGCTTCGAGCATTTCCATCTCCACGCTGCCTTTTACCTCATTAAGCAACCCGGGCCTCACGTTGGCAATCAGGTAAGAAACAAACTGACCGCACTCTTTCGCCGTTCCCTGATGACTGATGGAGATATATTCCCGCCCAGGAACATGAATATTATCAATATTATGGCCGGAAAGAATATCTTTCTTATGCTCGGGTTCTACCGCCATGATATGTGTGGATAAACACTCGTCATCAGCAGACTCACGCGAAGAGTGGATGCTGAACACCTTATGGCATTCAACATTCAGGCCTCTGAAAAAATCTTTAAAAATCTCGGTTTTCATCGCCACACATGAAGAAAGCTCCATCTCTTCCGAAGCCTCAAACTCCAGTTCACGCGTGAACCCCACCAGATGCATATCCGGCAGCGTCAGCCGTTTCACTTCCGGGTAAAAACCCGCTTCATAACGCGCATCGAAGTTGAAGCGCGGCATCAGGTTTTTCACATCCCATTTATCCATGGTGCGGTAACGGTTTGGCGTGGTGCCGAATCGCTGTTTGAACATACGGGTAAAGGTCTGCTGAGAGTCAAAACCCAGTTCGTCCGAAATATCAATAATCGAACGGTTGGTGATGCGCAAGGCAACAGCGGCGCGGGTAAGAATGCGTGAGCGAATGTAGGTGGCAAGCTGGATGCCGGTAATACGTTTGAATTTGCGCTGTAGATGCCATTTGGAATAACCGGAAATCCGTGCGACCTCATCAAGATTGGGCCGCGTTTCCAGATGAATTTCTACCCACTCAATCAGTTCTTCAATAAAAAAAATGTCTTCATTAGTCATTATTATTTGTTCGCCAACTTAATAATACCTGGGATAGTAACCTATCTAGATTATATGAATGTTGTTATTTTGTGCGGATAATCGCCACCAAAATAACCTGTTAGTCGTACCTGTACCGATCGTTATCGAACGTTTTATACGCGAAAACGCTCAATATCAGATTAACCTAGCGCATGTTTATGGCGAAAAAAAACCCATTGTGCCATTGACGAGCGCTCTTCCTGGCAGCAAAGTCTTAAACCTGAATATCCTTATGATTAGCACGTATTACCCTAGGTATGAATGAGGTAGAATGCAGCGCTGTAATTTCCCTCGGTGCCTGTAGCAAGGGCGCTGTGAACGTGCTGATAACATGGCAAAGAAATGGTAGTGACTCTATGAAGTTCAGGCCGGTACAACAAACAGCCACCAAAGGCTTACACATCGCCAGTTCCCCTTTTACCCATAACCAGCAAAGCACCCGCCGGATCATGCTGTGGGTGATGTTGGCCTGCATTCCCGGCATGGCCGCGCAGGTGTGGTTCTTTGGTTATGGCAACCTGGTGCAAACGGCGTTGGCGATGGTGACGGCGCTGCTGGCAGAAGCCGCGGTTCTGGCGCTGCGCAAACAGCCGGTACGCGCCCGCTTGGCGGATAACTCGGCCCTGCTTACCGCGCTGTTGCTGGGGATCAGCCTACCACCTCTTGCCCCTTGGTGGATGATCGTGATCGGGACCTTGTTTGCGATTGTCATTGCCAAGCAACTCTATGGTGGCCTGGGGCAGAACCCGTTCAACCCGGCCATGGTCGGCTACGTGGTACTTCTGATCTCCTTCCCGGTGCAAATGACCAGTTGGCTACCGCCGGATGAACTACGCGCCACCGCGCTATCGCTGCAAGATACCCTACTGAGTATTTTCACTGGCCACACCGCCCAAGGGGCAACTATCCATCAGCTACAGCTGGGGGTTGACGGTATCAGCCAGGCAACGCCGCTCGACGGGTTTAAAACCGGTCTGCGCAGCGGCCATTCTGTGGAACAGGTGTTGCAGCAACCGCTGTTTGGCGGTGCGCTTGGCGGTATCGGCTGGCAGTGGATTAACTTGGGCTTTCTGGCCGGGGGCCTGTTTATGCTGGGCCGCAGGCTGATTCACTGGCAAATCCCCTTCAGTATGCTGGCCGCGATTGCACTGTGTTCGGGGTTGGCGTGGCTACTGGAGCCCGCGCAGCAGGCATCGCCGTTGATCCATCTGTTCTCGGGTGCCACCATGCTGGGGGCGTTCTTTATCGCTACCGATCCGGTCAGCGCTTCCACTACGCCAAAAGGCCGGCTGATTTATGGTGCGCTGGTGGGTTTGCTGGTATGGCTGATCCGCGTTTATGGCGGTTACCCAGACGGTGTGGCCTTCGCCGTGCTGCTGGCCAATATCACCGTGCCGTTAATCGATCACTACACGCAGCCGCGCGTGTATGGCCACCGCTGAGGAATCATCATGCTGAATTCAATGAAAAAGCATGGCATCACCCTGGCGGTGTTTGCCGCGGTGACCACCGGCTTGACCGCGATGGTCTACACCCTGACCAAAACCACCATTGCCCACCAAGCGGCGCTCCAGCAGAAAGCGTTGCTGGATCAGGTGGTGCCGCCGGAATATTACGATAACGATATGCAAAGCGAATGCTTGGTGGTCAGCGATCCAGCGTTAGGCAATGGCGCGCCGCATCATCTGTATCTGGCGCGTAAAAATGGCCAGCCGGTGGCCGCGGCGCTAGAAACCACCGCCCCGGACGGCTACTCCGGCGCGATTAGATTACTGGTAGGCGCTGATTTCAGCGGCACCGTGCTCGGCACCCGCGTGGTGGAGCATCACGAAACGCCAGGGCTTGGCGATAAAATTGAATTACGTATTTCCGACTGGATCTCCTCCTTTAGCGGTAAAAAAGTTGCAGGCCCCGATGATAGCCGCTGGGCGGTGAAGAAAGACGGCGGTATGTTCGATCAGTTCACCGGTGCCACCATCACCCCGCGCGCAGTGGTTAATGCCGTGCGCCGTACGGCGTTGTATATGGAAACGCTGCCCTCTAAACTGGACACCTTACCTGCCTGTGGAGCCAACGAATGAGTGAAGTCAAAGAGTTAATCGTTCAGGGGCTGTGGAAAAACAACTCTGCGCTGGTGCAATTATTGGGTCTATGCCCGTTGCTGGCCGTGACTTCAACCGCCACCAACGCGCTGGGGCTGGGGCTGGCTACCACGCTGGTGCTGACCATCACCAACGGTTCTATCTCGGCCCTGCGCCGTTGGGTGCCCAGCGAAGTGCGTATTCCGATTTATGTGATGATCATCGCAGCGGCGGTCAGCATCGTGCAGATGCTGATCAACGCTTACGCGTTTGGTCTTTATCAGTCTTTGGGGATTTTTATCCCGCTCATCGTCACCAACTGCATCGTGGTAGGCCGTGCTGAGGCCATCGCCGCGAGAAAACCGGTCGGTTTAGCCTTAGTTGATGGCGTCGCCATTGGCCTGGGAGCTACGGGTGCCATGTTCGTACTCGGCTCGCTGCGCGAATTGATTGGCAACGGCACCCTGTTTGATGGTGCCGATATGCTGCTGGGCAGTTGGGCCAAGGTGCTGCGTATTGAAGTGGTGCATTTCGACACCCCCTTTCTGCTGGCGATGCTGCCACCGGGAGCCTTTATCGGCCTAGGGCTGATGCTGGCAACCAAATATGTGATCGATGAAAAAATGAAGGCGCGCAAGGCAAAACTTTTGCAGGCTGAAGACCAAATGGCACAGGGACACGCAGAGAAAGCGTCATGAATAAAGAAAAACGCCTGGAAATTCTTACCCGTTTACGCGACAACAACCCGCATCCGACTACGGAACTGGTTTACAGCACGCCCTTTGAACTGCTGATTGCCGTGCTGCTTTCCGCACAGGCCACCGACGTCAGCGTCAACAAGGCAACCGCCAAGCTCTACCCGATCGCCAACACTCCGGCTGCTATGTTAGCTCTGGGTGTCGATGGTGTAAAAGAGTACATCAAGACCATCGGCCTATTTAACAGCAAGGCCGAGAACGTGATTAAAACCTGCCGTATTCTGCTGGAAAAACACGGTTCTGAAGTGCCGGAAGATCGCGCTGCGCTGGAAGCCTTGCCCGGCGTGGGCCGCAAAACCGCCAATGTGGTGCTTAACACCGCTTTTGGCTGGCCGACCATTGCCGTGGATACGCACATTTTCCGCGTTTGCAACCGCACGAATTTTGCTCCAGGGAAAAACGTTGAGCAGGTGGAGGAAAAACTGCTGAAAGTGGTCCCTGCCGCCTTCAAAGTGGACTGCCACCATTGGCTGATCCTGCATGGGCGCTATACCTGCATCGCGCGCAAACCGCGCTGCGGCTCGTGCATGATTGAAGATCTGTGCGAATACGATGGCAAAACAGAGTTGTAATAACCCACCCATTCAAACATGCCTGAGGCTGGCCGGTCAGTTATGCAACTTTCTGCTTAACTGAACGGCATACCGCGTAGCGATTCACTCCCTCTTACCGACAAATTTTTGCTGAAAAATGCATTGTTGCGTTATTTTTAAGAAAAAAATGAGTCAAAATTTGCCAGCAACATCTCGTTCTCACGATCACATCCTATTTACATACCCTCTCGGTTTTTTCAAATTTCTATAATTTTACAAACAATGTTTTATGCACAATGATCATTCGCATTATTTCGCCCATCCATTGATATGAACTGCATAAAGTATAAATAGCAGAAGATATCACTTTAAAAATAACCCCAAGCTATAAATCAAAACAAAAGTTTGATAAACATGAACAATGCAAACGTTAATACTGCATAAAATTTGTAACATAGTTGCATTGTGGTATAGAGGTTATCTGTAACGGAATATGTCAAAAAGCTTGCCTCGTTGACAAAGATAGTGAACATTACCCGCCGTCATTTACTCCTATAACAAGCAAAGGATGCAGCCCTGCATCACTTTTTGCTATTTCCCGTTTATTAATACGGGCAGTGAAAAAACCAGAGGTCCCAGTGTCTACTGCAAACAACAAACAACCGGAAAGCATAAGTCTTAACGCTTTCAAACAGCCTAAGGCGTTCTACCTGATCTTCTCGATCGAACTCTGGGAGCGTTTTGGCTACTACGGCCTGCAAGGCATCATGGCCGTTTATCTGGTCAAAATGCTTGGCCTGAGCGAAGCCGACTCTATTACCCTATTCTCTTCATTCAGCGCCCTGGTGTATGGCTTTGTGGCCATCGGCGGCTGGTTGGGGGATAAAGTTCTCGGTTCAAAACGGGTGATCGTTCTGGGCGCAATGGTTCTGGCCGCCGGTTATGCCATGGTGGCGTATTCCGGTCACGATGTGTTCTGGGTCTATCTGGGTATGGCGACCATCGCCGTGGGTAGCGGTCTGTTCAAGGCCAACCCGTCTTCCCTGCTGTCTACCTGCTATGAGAAAGACGACCCGCGTTTGGACGGTGCATTCACCATGTACTATATGTCCGTCAATATCGGTTCGTTCTTCTCCATGCTGGCCACGCCTTGGTTGGCGGCAAAATACGGCTGGAGCGTCGCTTTCTCACTGAGCGTCGTCGGTATGCTGATCACGCTGGTCAACTTTATGCTGTGCCACGGCTGGGTTAAGCAACACGGCTCAAAGCCTGACTTTCAGCCGTTGCAGGTTCACAAACTGCTGATGGTGTTAGTCGGTGTCGTTGCGCTGATCGCGCTCTCAAGCTGGTTGCTGCACAACCAGATCATTGCACGCTGGGCGCTGGCCATCATTTCTGTGGGGATCGTTATCGTGTTCGCCAAGGAAACCTTTGCGCTGCACGGTGCGGCACGCCGCAAGATGATCGTGGCATTCCTGCTGATGCTGGAAGCGGTGGTCTTCTTCGTGTTGTACAGCCAGATGCCGACCTCACTGAACTTCTTCGCCATCCATAACGTTGAGCACAACATTCTGGGCATTGCCTTTGAACCAGAACAGTACCAGGCGCTGAACCCGTTCTGGATCATGCTGGCCAGCCCGATCCTGGCGGCGTTGTATAACAAGATGGGCGATCGCCTGCCGATGCCGCACAAGTTTGCCTTCGGCATGATCCTCTGTTCCGGTGCATTCCTGGTGCTGCCATGGGGAGCCAGCTTTGCTAACGATCAGGGCATCGTTTCAGTTAATTGGTTGATCCTGAGCTATGCCTTGCAGAGCATCGGTGAACTGATGATTTCCGGCCTGGGTCTGGCGATGGTGGCACAGTTGGTACCGCAACGCCTGATGGGCTTTATCATGGGATCCTGGTTCCTGACCACCGCTGCGGCGGCGCTGATTGCCGGTAAGGTCGCCGGGCTGACCGCTGTGCCAAGCGATATCAACGATGCGCATGCCTCACTGGCGATTTATAGCCACGTGTTTATGCAGATCGGTATCGCTACCGCCGTTATCGCCGTCCTGATGATGTTGACGGCACCGAAGCTGTACCGCATGACGTTGGATACCGCAGAGGATACCGAAGCAAAAGCGCAGGCCGCTACCGCTAACTGATACCGGTCGCCGTTGCATAAAAAACGCCGGGGCTAATAACCCCGGCGTTTTTTATGGGAGCCTAACTATTTTCTCGTCACCACGGCACATAACCCCCTGAATCCGCATATAATAGAGCGCCAAATAACCAACAAGGACGATACTCTATGTCATTCTCTCCCCTACGCCGCAAATTGCTTTTAGCTGCGGCTGCTATTCCTGCCATCAGCGCGCTCACCCCCCTGCTGGCGTATGCCGCCGGTACCACATTGCAACAAGCTCAGCAACAGCTTGCGGCGCTGGAAAAAGCCTCCGGCGGCCGCCTTGGGGTGGTGGCTATCAATACCGCCGATGGCAAAACGCTGCAACTGAACGGCGAACAGCGTTTTCCGTTCTGTAGCACCTTCAAAGTGATGGCGGCCAGCGCCATTTTGCAGCACAGCCTGAGCAATAGCGGTTTTATGCAGCAACGCATCCGCTACCAGAAAAGCGATCTGGTGGCCTATTCGCCGATCACTGAAAAACACCTCGATAGCGGTATGACCGTGGCCGAACTGTGCGCTGCCGCGCTCCAGTACAGCGATAACACTGCCGTCAATCTGCTGATGAAACAGCTCGGCGGGCCTGCGGCCATTACCGCCTATGCACGCAGCATTGGTGATACCACCTTCAGGCTGGATCGCTGGGAAACCGAGCTCAACAGCGCTATTCCAGGTGATGAACGCGATACCACCACGCCAGCGGCCATGGCGGCCAGCTTGCAGAAATTAGCCTTGGGCAGTGCGTTGCCGCAGGCGCAGCGCGAACAACTGGTAGCCTGGATGAAAGGCAATACCACCGGGGATAAACGCATCCGGGCAGGCGTGCCAGCCGGTGCGATGGTTGCTGATAAAACCGGGGGTGGCGACTACGGCACCACTAACGATATTGGGATCGTTTGGCGAGAGAACCGTGCTCCGCTGGTGATTGCCGTATACTTCACGCAGCCGCAGCAAGATGCCAAAGCCAACAATGAGGTCATCGCCTCTGCGGCACGCATTGTCAGCCAAGCGTTTGCTTAAGCCATACCTTATTCAGAAGCGCTCAATCACCGGCAGGATAAACCCCAGATCGCCTTGCGGCAGCGCGATGCCCAACGCACGCGCTGCCAGCTCAGCCACACGAAAGTCGATATCAGCGGCTTCACCATTTTCCAGAAACCAGGCGGCGGAAAGCCCGGCCCAGGCCAGGATCCATTGCAACAAGCGGCTGCGTTCCAACCCGGCCAATGCACAAACCTGCTCGACGCGGCGATGAAAGATATCGGGATCGGTGGCAACACCGTAATTGGGATTGCAGAAGATGTTGGCATAATCAAACCCACGCTCGCCATACAGGCGTTTAGGGTCGATCGCCAGCCAGCCGCGCTCGGCAAAGTCCAGCACGTTGTCATGATGAATATCGCCGTGCAGCACGCCTTGTTCACGTGGGCTGGTCAGCAACTCCGCCGCCGCCGTGGCGCTCAAGCGCAACATGCCTCCATGGGCCTGCGCTGCGGGCCACAAAGCGTTAAACCATTGGTGTAGCGGGATCAGATCGGGAAAGGGTTCAGCGCGTGGCGCATGCAGCCGGGCGATCGCCTGACACAGAATTTCGGTGGCCCGCGCATCCTCGCCGCCGCGCACCATCTGCGCCAGCGATCCGCCACCCATCGCCCGCTCCAACAAGATACCGTCATCGTGCCAGGCCAGAACTCGCGCAGCACCTTCACCTTGCCACCAGCACATCAGCAGGCCGCCGAACTTTTCTTCCTGCTCACGAGCAATCTTCAACATGGCTGGCAGGCCTTGATAACGTACCGGCATCAGCAAACTGCTGTGCGTTTCGAACGCTGTTCCATCAGGTTCAAGTTGCCAACGTTGCAGATAAGGAACAAATGCCTGGTTCATCCCCTTGGTGCATCCTTATTGCGTGAACGACTTGCTGGGATGATAGTATTGCTTGGCAATATACTGCAAAACTTTTGTCGGCACGGTATACCCTACGAGCACTCTGGGTATAGTGCGGTTGTTTTTTTGAAAGCTCTTGTGGGGTTTATCATGTCGCTAATAAAACGCACCAATTATCCACAATTACCCAAGCCTGGCGGGCCTTACGTGCATGCAGTTAGGCATGCAGACACATTATATATCTCGGGATTAACCGCGTTCACTACCGAGGCTCAAGGGCGCAAAGCCTCACACCAGGCGCGCGCCATACTCGAACAGTTGGCCACCATCGCCGCCAGCGAGGGAACTAACCTCAAGTCTCTGGTCAAGATCAGCGTATTTCTGACCGACATCGCCGACCTGGCGGCGATCCGCGAAGTGCTGTTCGACTATCTGGATGGTGCGCTGCCAGCGTGCTCATTGATGGCCGTCAGCGCCCTGTTTTCACCCGAACTTAACGTTGAGATCGAAGCGATCCTCGCCTTGTGAATCCGGGGCGCTATCATGCGCCCTTAAAGCCCTTTAACCTCATCCACCTGATGATGAAAAACGTAAGGATCGGAAATCAGGGCAAAAGCGTCATCGTCCGGGTAAGTCACCGCCACGTGATAATCGTCGCCAGCAAAGCATTTGATGGCCTGCCATGACTCCCAATAGGTGGCCAGAAAAAAGTGGGCATACTCGCCCTGAACTTCCTGCCTGACAAAAGCACCGCAATTACCCGCGACTGATTCCGCATGCTGTACACCGGTGACGGCCAAATGGTCAGCAAACCCTTGCCGATACGCTACAGGCACACAGCCGTGCCAGGTTCTGACGATCATAACTCACCCTCTTGAATAAAAAGCCAAAAATAATGAATAAATAACCTATCATTTTTTTAGCTGATTTCAATATCACGCTGCATGGCTTTTGTACAAAGGCAGAAAAACTACTGTACTCGTCGATAACCTCTCTGCCGCCAAGCGAAATATTCTGGTAATTTACGCATGAGAAACTGACCACGAGTGGATGACTATGCAGCAAAAACCGATTCTGCACGAAGCCAGACAATTGAAACGCCTTAACGCAGCCACGCGGCGGCAGTCACACGTCTACAAGTGGATTGCCTTGGTCGCTGGATTGGATGCACTGTTGGTGTTCTGGTATGACCGGGATATGCGCAATGTCTCTTTTTCCACGGCGGTGGCGTTGGTATGCGTCTATTTATGGATCCGCGATCGCAATAAATCGCGCAGCTACCGGCGTGAGTACGACCGTAAATATGGCCAGCATCATGACGGTTAGCCCCACAAATAAGGAATTATCAGTGCTTGGATTAGCGTTACCCCTGGAGCTACTGCAACCTTTTCACCCCTACCAAGAATTAGCCCAGAAACTGTTACCCCTGACGCTTGATGGCGATGATGGTTCTCACGATGTCGCTCACCTGCACCGTGTGTGGAAAAACGCCCGTCAGATCGCTCGCGATGAAGGAGGCGAGCTGCGTATTCTTTGTGCTGCGGTGCTGTTACATGACTGTGTTGCGGTAGAAAAAAATTCACCGCAGCGTCACTTGGCTTCACGTATGGCGGCAGAAAAAGCGGCCGCCATGCTGGCTGTGCTCGGTTGGTCTGCTGCTGATATCGAAAAAACGGCACATGCGATCGAGGCACACAGTTTTTCTGCTGCTATTCCTGCGCAAACGCTAGAGGCAAAAATCCTGCAGGATGCCGACCGGCTTGATGCTATTGGCATGATTGGCATCGCCCGTTGCTTTTATATCGGTGGCCGCATGTGCAGTGCGCTTTACGATGCGGCCGATCCGCTGGCGCAGCGACGCCCGTATGACGACAAGCGTTTTGCCCTGGATCACTTCGAAACCAAGCTGTTCAAACTGCAAGATGGGTTCCAGACCTCGACTGGCCAGATGTTGGCCGAGCAACGGACCGAGCGCATGCGTCGTTTCCTCAGCGAACTTCAAGAAGAAGTTTGATAACTGCGCTGCAATATTTATGTCGTAAATCCTGTACACTGAAAGTCAACTTCACAAGACAGGTGACGATAATGAAGAAACTGACGCTGAAAGACATGACGGAAAGCGAACAACGTGAAGTAAAAACCGAGCTGGACAGAGCACGAAAAAACCATGATCGTCCGTTGACCAACGCCGAACAGAACAAAGTGAAAGATGAGGCCATTGAACGCATCATGGCCGCACGTGAAAAGATTGCCAAAGCAATCCGGGCAGAACGCAAAGCCAATCGCGTGCAACCCACGAGCACGACGTTTAGCTGGACTGCCTCCATCAGCACCCGCCCACATCGTTGAACGAGACCCCGCCACGGCGGGGTTTTTACTTATTAGCCAAACTCATCAGCCTCAGACGATCATGAATAACAATGTTATCAATCTGTTATAAATTGACAGCATAATGAGAAATACCCATCATCATCCCACCCCTATTTTTACGAGATCGCCATGACCTACGCAATCCAACAGATCGCATCGCAACGCTCTGCGTTGAGCGTTGCCGGGTTCATCGCGGTTAAATCGAAGAAACAGTCGCTCATTTGACCGGGGCGTGCTGTCCCGTCAGATGAGCTGACAGGACGGTGTGCAACGCGTTCCCCCTCTTGCTCCCTCTCATCTGGCTTCTCTGTCGGTCACGCAGAAGGAATGTTGTATGGCTTCATTTTCTGGCATTTGGGTTGCGCTGGTGACCCCGTTCAAAGATTATCACGTCGATTTACCGGCGCTGAAAAAACTGGCGCAGCACCTGATCGCCTCTGACGTCGCGGGGTTGGTGGTGTGCGGTTCTACCGGTGAGGCAGCGGCACTGAGCAAAGAGGAACAACTGGCCGTGCTGGATGCCGTATTGGACGTGGTGCCAGCCAACCAGGTAGTGATGGGGCTTTCAGGTAATAATCTGGTTAATACGCTGCAAATGCAGCAGGCCATTCAGCAGCGTGATATTGCTGGTGTGCTGATCCCGGCACCTTCCTATATCCGCCCGTCACAGGCTGGCCTGGTGGAATATTTTACCCGCCTTGCCGATGCCTCCCGCGTTCCGGTGATCCTCTACAACGTGCCTTATCGCACCGGCGTTGGGTGTGAGTTGGAAACCCTGCGCCAGCTAGCCCGTCACCCGCAGATCAAGGCGATTAAAGACTGCGGAGGTAATCCGGATGCTACGATGGCGCTGATTAACGACGGTGAAATTGATGTGCTGACCGGCGAGGACAATCTGATCCTGACCACGCTGTGCTTGGGTGGCAGCGGAGCCATCTGCGCGTCGGCCCATATTTACCCGGAGCGTTTTGTTAAGTTGGTTCAGCAAGTGGCACAAGGCGATCTGCCAGCAGCACGCAGCAATTTTTATACATTGCTGCCCATGATCCAACAAATGTTCAGTTTCCCAAGCCCAGCACCGGTGAAGGCCGCGTTGGCCCAGCAGGGTTTCATTCACAACGAATTGCGCTCACCGATGCAAACCGCGCCTCTGGCTCTGCAACAGCAGATCGCCAGCACGTTGGAACAGCTACGGTTACAATAATCGCCGCAGTAATTAAATTTTCTCGGCAAAACCGCTGCAATTTTAGCGCCAGAGAACTAGGATAAAAGGTTAGAGTTAGATATGCCCGTCACTCATCACTATCAAGGAGTTTTCGATGAAATTGTTCTATAAAGCTGGCGCCTGTTCCTTATCACCGCACATCATTCTGCGCGAAGCCGGGTTAGACTTTACGGCAGAAAAAGTCGATTTGGCGCAGAAGAAAACGGAAAGCGGTGCCGACTATCTGGCAATCAATCCAAAGGGACAGGTCCCGGCATTGGTGCTTGATGACGGTAGCCTACTGACCGAAGGCGTAGCTATTGTGCAATATCTGGCAGACCGCGTACCGGATCGTAACCTGATCCCTGCGCCGGGAACGCTTTCCCGCTACCACGCGATCGAATGGCTGAACTACGTGGCAACCGAACTGCACAAAGGTTTCAGCCCGCTGTTTAACCCGCAAACACCGGACGAATACAAAGTTATGGTACGGGCAAAGCTGGAGAGTCAATTCAGCTATCTGGATTCGGTACTAGAGAAGCAGCATTATCTGCTGGGGCAACGCTTCAGCGTGGCGGATGCCTATCTGTTTACCATTCTGGGTTGGGCATTCCATATGCAGTTCGATGTGAAAAAGTACGCTCATCTTTCTGCCTATTATGAACGTGTCGCGGCTCGCCCTGCGGTAGAAGCCACGTTACGTGCTGAAGGCCTGAAGTAATCATCTATCCCCCGGCATCGCCGGGGGATTTTCACTACAGCTTTACCGCCTTAAAGCTGCAATCCGGCGTAACAATACGATCCTGCGCCGCCACTACCTGTAATTCGTACTCACCCATGGCCTGCGTCGTCAGCATCACTTCATAGACTGCCGCAGTGACGTGCTCCAGCGCTTTGTCCAACGCCACCCCTTGCAGCAGATTCACCAGCAACAAACCACTGGTCAGATCGCCCACGCCCACCGGCTGACGCGCACCAAAATCCACCAACGGGCGGCTGATATGCCAGGCGTCATCGGCTGTCACCAGTAACATTTCAAAACACTCGGTGTCATAACCGGCGCGGCTAAGGTGTTTCACCAACACCACTTTCGGGCCTTTGGCTATCAGTTCACGAGCAGCATTGACCGCCTGCTCCACGCTGCTGATTTCCTGCCCACTCAGCAGTTCCAGCTCCAGCAGGTTTGGTGCCACCATGTCGCTACACGAAAGCGCCTGTTGACAAAAAAACTCGGCAACGCCCGGTGCCACAATGCAACCTTTTTCCGGGTGCCCCATGACCGGATCGCAAAAATACCAGGCATTGGGATTGGCCTGCTTCACCTGCCGCACAATCTCCAGAATGTGGCTGCCCTGCTCTGGCGAACCAATATAGCCACTCAGCACCGCATCACACTCTTTCAGCTTATCGATAGCGGTAATGCCCTGCACAATTTCGGTCAGATGACTGGCTGGCATCACGCAACCGGTCCACTGGCCGTATTGCGTGTGATTGGAAAATTGCACGGTGTTCAACGGCCAGACGTTGACCCCCATCCGGCGCATAGGAAACTCTGCTGCACTGTTACCTGCGTGCCCAAACACCACATGCGATTGTATAGAAAGAATATTTTTCATCAAAACGACCTGACCCTAGACACCACCACAGGAGCAACTGCCCCTGAACCCGTCAAAATAAAGGGGCCTTGAAGGCCCCTTGGTACTTATAGCGAATTACTTCCAATCAACCAGGCAGTAGTGTTTTTTACCGCGACGCAGCAGCGTGTAACGGCCAAACAGGCGATCGCCTTCGGTGAACTGGTATTCTGGATTGGATTGTTTTTCACCGTTGATGGTCACCGCGTTGGAGCCGATCATGGTGCGAGCCTGCCCGCGCGATGGCACCAGCTCTGCATTCACCAGCGCCTGCTGCAGATCGGCATCGCTTTCCAGCTTGATGGACGGCATGCCGTCTTGTGCCAATTGCGCAAAGTCTGCTTCGGTCATTTCGTGCAGCGCACCGGAGAACAGGCTCTGGGTAATGCGCTTCGCCGCCGCCAGCCCTTCAGCACCGTGTACCATACCGGTCACTTCTTCCGCAAGCACGTACTGAGCACGCGGCGCTTTGCCGCTGTTCTTGTCTTCTTCTTCCAGCGCGTTGATCTCTTCCAGGCTCAGGAAGGTGAAGAATTTCAGGAAGCGATAAACGTCGGCATCCGCAGTGTTGATCCAGAACTGGTAGAATTTGTACGGGCTGGTTTTTTCTGGTGCCAGCCAGACTGCGCCACCTTCGGTTTTACCGAATTTGGTGCCATCTGACTTGGTGATCAAAGGAACGGTCAGACCAAACACCTGTTTCTGATGCATGCGACGGGTGAGATCGATACCCGAGGTGATGTTACCCCACTGGTCAGAACCACCGATCTGCAACTCCACCTGATGGCGGTTGTACAGTTCGGCAAAGTCAAAACCCTGCAACAGGTTATAAGAGAACTCGGTGAAGGAGATACCTGAATCATCGCGGTTCAACCGCTGTTTCACCGCTTCCTTGTTGATCATCTGGTTAACCGAGAAATGTTTACCGATATCACGCAGGAAGCTCAGCACGTTCATGCCGCCGAACCAGTCATAGTTATTTGCCGCGATCGCGCTGTTGCTACCGCAATCAAAATCGAGGAAAGGGGAAACCTGTTTACGGATTTTCTCGACCCATTCGTTGACCGTTTCCGTGGTGTTCAGTTTACGCTCAGCGGCTTTAAAGCTTGGATCGCCGATCATCCCGGTCGCGCCGCCGACCAACGCTACCGGCTTGTGCCCGGCCAGTTGGAAACGCTTCAGGCACAGCAGAGGCACCAGATGGCCCAAATGCAAGCTATCAGCGGTCGGATCGAAGCCGCAATACAGGGCAATTGGCCCTTGCGCCAGCCGCTCTGCTAACGCTTCCTCGTCCGTCACCTGAGCTATCAGGCCACGCTCTTGCAGTTGTTGAATCAGGTTGATGCTAGCCATCAATTTCTCCATGTATAAACGAATGCACCTTTGCCGGTACACAGCCTTCGCCCATTGGCGAAAATAGTAAAATTCGGGGTAGCGCATAGAATAAAGCGCCAGCGGCATCAGTGCCAGCGCTTAAGGGGGATTTTCCGTCTGTCAGGGTGCCAGTCGGTCAATTTTCCAGTCATTTCCTTCCCGCTGATAGATAAAGCGGTCATGGAGACGGTGTTCGCCCCCCTGCCAGAATTCGACAGAATCAAATTTGACCCGAAAACCGCCCCAAAAACTGGGCAGCGGCACTTCGCCCTGCTGGAATTTTTGCTTCAGCTCGAGGAATTTGCTTTCCAGTACGCCACGCGCGGAGATGCGTGATGACTGCTGTGAAACCCAGGCGCCAATCTGGCTATCTTTGGGGCGACTGCTGAAATATTTCATCACCTCCAGCGTCGATAATCGCTCGGCCTGGCCGAGGAAGGTCACTTGCCGATCGAGCATATGCCACGGGAACAGCAGGCTGATGTGCGGGTTTATCGCCAGTTGCTGTGCCTTACGGCTCCCCAGGTTGGTATAGAACACCAAGCCTTTATCGTCGACATGTTTGAGCAGCACGATGCGCTGAAAAGGCTGGCCCTGCTCATCCACCGTGGCAACACACATGGCGGTAGGATCGGCCAGGCGCGCCTCACAGGCCTGTTTCAGCCAGCGTTCGAACAGTTCTAGAGGATTAGCCGTCAGATCGCTACGGCGCAGGCCGCCACGCGTGTATTCGCGGCGCAGGTCCGCAACATCAAACTCGTTATTATCAGTCATCTAGGATTTCAACCCACCGGTGAATTCGTCGTTACATTCTGCGCCTGCGACACCAGAATCACAATCAATCTGACGCGAGCGTGCAGTCACTCATGATCACTTTGCCATTGCGTTCGACCACAGCATTGGGCCCTTTCGACCAGAAAGTGTATTTGCCGTCGCTGTATTGAGTTCCAGACACCAGCTTCAATTTCAGTTGCTCACCATCCAACAGAAAGCTTGCGGTGTTCTCTTCACCATTCAGCGTCACAGTCAGCGGTGTGGTGCCACATTGATAATGCAACGTCTGATCCTGCTTCTGCTGTGCCATATGGCTACAACCCGCCAACAGCAGTACCACAGCGGCAATAAGGATTTTTTTCATGGTGTTGCTCCTTGGGATATTCAACCTTTGCTCATCCTAACAAAGCTACTGGTGTCCCAATGGCAAAATCGGATAAATCCCACCCAACAGCGTTTCACAGCGGGCTCCGGTCACCGAAGGCAGATTGCCGGGCTGCCCGGAAAGCGTCCTGAAAGCCAGCCAGGCAAAGGCCAGCGCTTCCATGGCGTCGCCACTGACGCCGAAGCTGTCGGTAGAGGCCACTTCAATCCCTGGCAACAAGGCAGACATCCTCGCCATCAGCAATGGATTACGCGCACCGCCGCCGCACACCAGTAACCGCTCACAGCCGCCCGCCAGCAACACCTGCTCGCAGATGCTGGTCGCCGTCAGTTCCACCAGCGTTGCCATCACGTCCACCGGGCTCACGCCTGGCATCGCAATCAGTTGCTGCTCCAGCCAACTGATGTTGAAGTATTCCCGCCCGGTGCTTTTTGGTGCTGGCAAGGCAAAATAAGGATCGGCCAGCATCTGCTGCAACAGTGGCAGGCAAACACGCCCTTCCATCGCCCAGAGGCCACCTTGGTCATAAGGTTGTGCACGATGCCGCCATACCCAGGCATCCATCAGCATATTACCCGGCCCGGTATCAAAGCCGCGCACCGGAGCCCCAGGCAACAGCAACGAAAGATTGGCAATGCCACCAATATTCAGCACCATGCGTCGCTCCTGAGGGTGGGCCAGCAGCGCCTGATGAAACGCCGGAACCAATGGCGCGCCCTGCCCCCCATAGGCCATATCCCGCCGCCGGAAATCACCCACGGTAGTGATATTGGTCAACGCGGCCACGCGGTTGTTGTCACCCAGTTGCATGGAAAAGCGCATTTCGCCCTCTGGCTCATGCCATACCGTCTGCCCATGGCAGCCAATCGCGGTGATTTCATGCGCCGGTATACCGGCTTGCTTCAGCAGGCCCAGCACCGCTTCGCCAAACAGGGTACCTAGTTGTGCATCCAACCGGCCGACGGCCGAAAGCGTAGTCTGCTGCCCCTGGCACATCCCCAGAATATCTTTCTTCAGTTGAATCGGCATCGGATGGCTGTAGCTGGCCTGTTGAGCCACCATGCGTTCGTCAATGGCGGCAAGAACCACATCAACACCATCAAGACTGGTACCCGACATAACACCGATATAGCGGCCTGACTTCATAGCAATATCCTTTTACCTTTACGAGGATGAAACCTTCTACCTCATTAAATAAACCAGAGTTACACTATTAACGCCATGAATTATGATGCATTTTCTACACGCTGTGAACGACGCGCTGATTTTATCCTGATAACGGACAACAGCATAAACGCAACAAAAAATTACGCTTATTTTTCCCCTGCTCTGTTATAAAGCTAAACCACCGTTTATTATTGGTTGAACAGAGAAAAGTTAAGCTGTGTGCCGTAGCGAGTCATGGTGATATCGCACGTTTTCAGCCACACTTGTTGAAACATTTTCATTAAGCCGGATTTGGGCAGGTTTCCCAGATCGGGATTACTAACCGCAGGAGTTTTATATGATCAAGCGTCTTCTCGTCGTTGCTCTCGCCGGAATCACGCTGGCAGGCTGTGCAGACCCTACAACCTCCGGCGATGTTTATTCGGCCTCTGATGCCAAGCGTGTACAGACCGTCACCTTTGGCACTTTAGTTTCTGTACGCCCGGTACAAATCCAGGGCAGTGAAAGTGCAAACACCATCGGCGCTATCGGTGGTGCAGTGCTGGGTGGCCTGTTGGGGAATACCGTTGGTGGGGGTACTGGCCGCACGCTGGCAACAGCAGCAGGCGCGGTAGCCGGTGGTGTGGTGGGTAACAGCGTAGGGAGTGTGGCTTCCCGCAGCAATGGCGTCGAACTGGAAATCAGAACCGACAACAAAGAAAACATCGTTGTGGTACAGAGAACAGGCGCCACTCAGTTCAGCCCTGGGCAACGTGTCCGTATGGCGCAAAACGGCGGTACCGTTACCGTTTCTCCGCTGCAGTAACATAGTACTTTCCTGAACGTAAAACCGGAGGCACTGACCCTCCGGTTTTAGTATCTGTGCCGTGAAAAGAACGCTCAAAAAAAGTCGCTGAGTTTATTATTTTTCTTGCAGTTCAATGATGTTTTGTTCGAGTTTGTCAATCAAGGTTACCAAAAGCTTTACTTCATCTGCCGAGATACCGCTGAGTATTTCACCTCTTGTCACGGTAATCACGCTATCCACTTCCTGAATAATCGGCTCTGCGGTTTCAGTCAGCTTAATGCGTTTTGCGCGTCGATCATTTGCACAAGTATGGCGGGTAATCAGCCCCTTCTCCTCCAGTTGATCCAGCGTTCTGACCAAAGACGGTTGTTCAATGCCGATCGCTTTTGCGAGTTGGATCTGCGACTGCTCAGGCGGTAACCGGTTGATATTGTACAAAGTAACCCAATGTGTTTGAGTCAGTTCCAGCGGTTTGAGCCGATGGTCGATGAGCGCACGCCAAACACGAACCAATCGTGCTAAATCTGAACCTAATGTTGACTCCACTTCCCCCTCCTTATAATTAGCATGCTAATATTACACCCCAGAGTGTAGACTATTTTGGGTAAGTCATATTAAAAACACAAATGTATATAATCGATATTGTAAAAATAGCCACTCAATTTATCAGTTATTGGTTATCCTCTAGGCAAATATTTATCCTATTCACTCATAGGGATTGTTACTGTGAATGCATCCTGGTTCCCTGCTACATCGCCCCTACCCGATTTGGTGCTCGGTGCCTCGCTCTATTTTCCCCCGATATTTAAAGCATTTCTCCTCGGGTTGGTATGCTGGCTGCTGGTTCACCACCTGCTGCGGGACTGGCTCTATTCTGGCGAAATCTGGCACCCTATGTTGATGGATCTGTCCATTTTCGTCATCGCCGTCAGCGGATCTCTGTGGATATTAGCGAGTTGGTAGCCCATGAAGCATAAGACATTAAAATATTTTTCGACGGTTATTATCTGTGCCATTGCCCTTTGTGCTGGTTGGTGGCTATGGAATTACTACATGCAATCCCCCTGGACGCGTGACGGAAAAGTGCGCGCCGAGCTGGTTAATATCACCCCTGAGGTCTCTGGCCGGCTAGAAAAAATCAATGTTCATGATAATCAGTTCATCGCGGCGGGAAGCCTGATCTTCAGCATCGATCCAGTCCCTTATCAGATCGCCTTGGACAACGCCGAAGCCGCGCTGGCAAAAGCACAGTCGGACTTGGCCAAAGCCGATCACGAAGCCACACGTCGCCGTAACCTGCCGCATAACGTTATTTCCTCTGAGGATTTGGATGAATCTAACTTAGCCGCTGAGGCCATGAAAGCCGCTTATAAAGCCGCGCAGGCCAACCTGGAACAGGCCAAATGGAATTTAAGCAAAACCAGAATTTATGCACCGACCGATGGCTATATCACCAATCTACAGGCTCGCGTTGGTAACTACGCCACCGCAGGCACTCCGCTGGTGGCGTTGGTGGATATTCACTCATTCTATGTGCTCGGCTATTTTGAAGAAACCAAGCTGCGGCATATAAAAGAGGGCCGCAGAGCGGATATCGTTCTCTATAACGGCAACATTCCCCTGCAAGGTAAAGTAGAGAGCATTGGCCGGGCGATTTACGATCAAAACGTCGAGAATGATAATAATAACAACAGCTTGTTAGTTGACGTCAAACCCAACGTGCCTTGGGTACGCCTGGCGCAACGGGTGCCGGTGCGGATAAAACTGCTCAATGTTCCGGACGATGTCACGTTGGTGGCGGGCACTACTTGTACTATTTCGATCCACACTCGGGATTGATCGGTGAATCTGCCTTTTCTTGAATGGAACCGCACGCCTTGGGGCAAGGCCACCGCAGGGCAATGGCGTTATGCGTTGCGTAACTCGCTGGCCATGTGTCTGGCGCTGTGGATCGCGTTTGTTCTGCAACTTGACGAACCTTATTGGGCCCTGACCTCCGCCGCCGTGGTCAGTTTCCCTACGGTGGGTGGCGTCATCAGCAAGAGTATCGGGCGGATTTTTGGCAGCCTTATGGGGGCAATGGCGTCCTTGATGATTGCCGGTCATTGTCTGAACGATCCTTGGCTGTTCACGCTGTCGATTGCCACCTGGCTGGGGTTCTGTACCTACATTTCCAACCACTACCAGAACAACGTTTCCTACGCCTTTGCTCTGGCAGGATATACCGCAGCGATCATCGCCTTCAGCACGGTTAATGTTACCGATACGCTGGAAATCTTCGATATCGCCCAAGCGCGAGTCTGTGAAGTGATCACCGGGATTTTATGCGGTGGCCTGATGATGATGATCCTGCCCAGCACGTCGGATGGTGAAGCCCTGCTGATCTCGCTGCGGCGGATGCATTTACGGCTGCTGGAACATGCCGCCATGCTGTGGCAACCGGAAATCAGCCTGCGGATGCGCACTTCACACGAAGGGGTGATTGGCCAGATCCTGACGATGAACGTCTTACGCATTCAGGCTTTCTGGAGCCATTACCGGCTACGCCGGCAGAACAACATCCTCAACTACATGCTGCATCAGCAATTGCGCATTACCAGCGTGATCTCCAGCCTGCGGCGCATGTTGCTGAACTGGCCGGATCAACCGGCTAACCTGGCATCGGTGTTGGATCAACTGCTGAAAGAACTGCACAGCCCTGACACCGATAAATACCGTTTGGCGCATATTCTGCAACTTATCGCACCACAAGATCCGGCCGATTACCGTCATCGTGCTTTTTTCCTGCGCTTACGGCATTTTTGTTGGCTTTATCTGCGTTGCAGCCGCTGGTTACAACGGCTGGAAAGCGCTACCCAGGCCAGCGAGATCAAACCACCACGCGTCACCGCGCTAGCTCGCCACACCGACAGCTATGAAGCCGCCTACAACGGATTACGTACCTTTCTTTGCATCCTGATCGGCTGTGCTTTCTGGATCAGCACCCAATGGGATTCTGGCAGTTCGGCTCTGACCATGACCGCCATCAGTTGTGTCCTCTACTCATCCACGCCTTCACCGACCAAATCCGTCGCCAATCTGCTGAAAGCCGTTTCCCTGCTTTCGGTTTTCTGCTTTTTGATCAAGTTTGGCCTGATGATTCAACTCAATGACTTCTGGCTATTCTGCGCCTTTCTGTTTCCGGTGCTGGTGACAATGCAGATGATGAAGCTACAGCATCCTCCCTACGCGCCGCTGTGGGGTCAGTTGATCGTGTTTATGGGATCGTTTCTCGCCGTCACCAATCCCCCCAGCTACGACTACCAATTGTTTATGAACGATAGCATCAGCAAGATTGTTGGGGTATTGCTGGCCGGGTTGGCATTCCAGATCCTCCGCCCCAGTTCAGACAAGCGTAAAAGCCAGCGTATTATTCGTGCATTGCGCCGTGACTTTATCGATCAGTTAAGTCGCAAGCCCCAGCAAAACGAAAGCCAGTTTGAGTCTCGGATCTATCACCGTATCAGTCAGTTGAATCAAAGTCAGGATCAAGAAGCCCGCACCTGGTTGCTCCGTTGGGGAGTGGTGCTACTGAACTGTAGCCACATCGTTTGGCAGTTGCGCGAATGGCAAACCCGCTCGGATCCGCTTTCTGCCGTTCGTGACGTCTGCATTCATTGCCTGAAGGGGATTATGACCGAGAAAGGGGTACACCACAGTTCGCTGGACGCCACGCTGCAAGAGTTGCAACGCATGAGTAACGCGCTAGCGCATCACCCGGAACAGGCCGCGCGCGATTTGGCAGGGTTGATTTGGCGGTTATATTGCTCGCTGCAACAGCTAAAACAGGCGATTTCACCGCCAGAGGCAACAATAGTTGCGCCCGCGACAACTTAACGCGGGCGACCTACTTACTTAATTACACCGCAGGCAAACCGATCGCCACCACCACCCAAGGGTTTCGGATGGTCGGAATGGTTATCACCACCTGCGTGAACCATCAGGGCTTTACCCTCGATTTCACCGATCTTCTTCAGGCGTGGTGCCAAAACCGGATCGCTGGCCATGCCGTCATTCGTTACGTAGATGGCGGGCAGATCGCCCAGATGCCCATCAGCGTATGGACCAAGGTGTTTACCGGTCTTTTGTGGGTCAAAATGCCCACCTGCCGCTAAAGCAGCCACCGCTTTATCGTCTTTCATCCCCGGTTCGCAACTGCCCTTTTCGTGTACATGAAAACCATGCACCCCACCCGGCAGCGCCTTAAGCTGTGGCGTAAACAACAGGCCGTAAGGTGTTTCACTGATAGTGACTTTGCCGATGTCCTGACCAATTCCCTGGGCAGTCACCAGATTCATTTCGACATCAACCGAAGCAGCTTGTGCAGCGCCACAGGCCATCAGGCCCAATGCTGCGCACCAATAACGTTTCATCAATCAACCTCCATGCGATAGTTGTAACAGAGTCCTCAGTATAGAGCGTATATGAAATTATTCAATTTTATATAAATTCAATTAACTAAATATTTCTCTGTTACTCACTTTAGATTCGATTATTCTATAACTCATCTAAGGTATTCCTTCCGTTTTTAATCACTCTTTAAGGAAGAATGGAAAATAATGCTTCTTAATATTAATCGTAAAAGATTAAATCGGTTTTAACCGGGAGTTTTCCCGATTAAGTTATTACTTTTATTGTCTGGGATTACAAACCCGAAACCAGAGTATTGGCCATAAAGGATAACAATGCTGTTGATTTAGTATAAATATCACGTTTTTCCGTAACATCTCTATCAAACCTCCAGTTCATGATATAAATGATCGGCGCATTGGGATATCGATTGATAAAATCCCAGTATAAGTTAATCTGCGTATACAGTTTTTCATCATTCAAACCCAGTGATGCCGTTGACGGTGGAACCAGCACCCACTTAGGGCTTTCTTTATTAGACTGTGGCGCTACACGATTATACGTTTCCCACATATCAGCTACAGACCAGTTATAGTTATCAACACCGATCCAGTCAGGTGTGCTTTTATCGATAGCGGGACATGCGGTTGCTGGCGCCCCCATTTTTATCTCATTAAGATAAGATGGCGCCTGCGTGTGTCGATAAGAAAGCATCGTATAAATAGGTATGGTTTCGGTATAATTACTTACTTAATTACCTCTGCATTCCACAACATAATACTACCGTTTAGTGAGGGAAAAATCCTGTCATTCATGTTGTGCCACTGATGAGTAATCACGAAGAGAGTCTATTTCAAATGTCTGCTGACGGTGTAAAAAGGATGGATTGGAAAAGTATTCAAAAAAATATAGTCACTAAAATATTAGCCGGGCAATTAGCCCGGCTAATAAAAAAACTTATGGTACGTCGTAACCCAAGGCTGCTTTGCGGATACGGAACCACTGCTGGCGGCTCATTTCCAACTCACATGCCTTAATGGCTGAGCGCACGCGCTCGATTTTGCCAGAACCGATAATCGGCAGTGGCGCAGAGGGTAAGCGCATGATCCAGGCATAGACCACTTGTTCAATGGTTTCAGCGCCAATTTCCTGCGCTACGGATTGCAGTTCATCACGCAGCGGCTGGAATTCTGCATCGCTGAACAGGCGGCCACCGCCCAGGCAAGACCAGGCCATTGGCTTGATGCGCAGTTGCTGGCTCTGATCCAAAGTTCCATCCAGGATCGCCGGTTGATGAATAGGTGAGATTTCCACCTGATTAGTCACCAGCGAGAACGGCAGGCGCGACTGCAACAGAGTAAACTGGGTCGGAGTAAAGTTGGAAACACCGAAATGGCGCACCTTGCCCGCTTTATGCAGTGCGACAAAAGCTTCAGCCACCTCGTCAGCGTCCATCAACGGATCGGGGCGATGGATCAACAGCAAGTCCAGATAATCGGTATGCAGGTGGGTTAACGACTGCTCGGCACTCTGTACAATATGCTCGCGATCGGTAATGTAATGGCCTATCGGGTTACCCGGCTTGGCGGTGGTCGCGATACCGCACTTTGAAACCAGTTCCATCCCTTGGCGTACCGAAGGTTTCAGCTTAATCGCCTCACCAAAAGCTTGCTCACAGGCATAACCGCCGTAAATATCAGCATGATCGGCCGTCGTCACGCCCAATTCAATATGCTGCTCAATAAACGTCAGCAGTTGCTGAGGAGACATCTCCCATTCCATTAAACGCCAATAGCCACAGATCATCTGTGAGAATTCAGGCCCTTGCGGTGCAAGCTTGATGCGATTCACCATCTTTTAAACTCCATAAAATTATTCCGCGCCAGCATACACAAGCGCCCAGAGGGTAGGAAGCCATAAAACGGCATTAACGTGCGTCAGATCGGGAAATAGCTAAAAAAGCGAAGGCTGTTCCGGCGGAATTTCATCAGAGGGCTTACTGACGCGCTGCATACGCAGATAACGTTGGCGGCATAAGCGCAAAACATCACGTTTTTGCGCATCGTTCATTTGCATCCAGCCAAAGCGCTCCTCGCGGCTGCGCAGGCAGCCACGGCAGAAACCGCGCTCATCCGTCTGGCAAATGCCACGGCACGGGCTGGGGATGTCAAAAAACTCAAGTTGCTGCGCCACACGACCTCCTGCGTTTAGGCAGTGTTCCACACGGCCTTACCTAATTGAAGACGTCATCAGCGCCGATGGCAAGTGGCTTTTCACCATGGCGACGAAAATAATCACGCAGGTAATGCAAGGCCTGACGGGTTTTCTCCGGCAGCACGCGCTCCAACGTCAAGGCATGCAGGCGGAATGGTACTGGCCGCCACTCAGGTAATAGGGCAATTAATTCCCCTCGGCGCAGCTCATCACCGATTTCGTAAAGCGGCTGACCAGAGATCCCCAGCCCGATGCGGGTAAAAGCGCGCATCACATTCATGCTGCCGCTGACAATCTGCCCGGCGGCCAGCCGCAGCTTGAAATTTTCACCGGATTGATGATGCAGATCGAGCTGAAAACCCTGGCTACTGCCGGTGATCCAGCGGTGCTGAACCAGATCCTGCGGCGTTTCGGGTACGCCATGCTGGCTAAGGTAGCGAGGTGCAGCGCACAGTACCATCGGCCATTCACTCAGATGATGCGCAATCAAGCTGGTGTCTGCCAGTTGCAGATTCACCCGCAGCGAAATGTCTACGCGTTGCTCAATCATATCCACCACCTGATCGTCCGCCAGAATACGCAGCGTCAGTTTAGGATGCGCCAGCAACAGCGGTGCCAGCGCTTCTGCCAACGGCCCGCCGCCGATACCGACGGTGGTGGCAATACGGAGTTCCCCCACCAGCGTATCCCGTAGCTCCGCAAGCCGCTGCTCAGCACGCTGCGCCTCCTGCAACATGGCTTCACAACCTGGATAGAAGGCCGCTCCAGACTCCGTCAGTGCCAGACGGCGCGTTGAACGGTGCAGTAACGGTACGCCAAGCGCCTTTTCCAGCGAACGTATGTGCTGGCTGATGGCCGAAGGCGTCATCCCCAACCTGCGAGCCGCTCCAGCAAAAGAACCCTCTGCCACCACGGTGGCAAATACCGCCATTCGATTGAGCTTATCCATTATTATGAAGCTTTACTTAATAAACAAAGCATGAATATGACACTAATCAACTCTATTGTTAAGTACTATAGTATGTCCAACGCGCCGGATGCGAATGATTCGGCAAACACACTGAGTCGTATGGACAGGAGATAACGAATGAAAGTCGTCATTATTGGAGCAACCGGTTTTGTTGGCCGTCGCGTGGTGGATGAAGCTTTGGCTCGTGGCTTACAGGTTACGGCTATCGCCCGCCAGAACAAGGATCTGCCTGACCATGCTGATCTGGCCGTCGCACTGGGCGATGTGGCCGACACCGAATGGCTGGCAAAACAATTAACCGGTCAGGATGCCGCGATCAGCGCTTACAATCCCGGTTGGGCAGAAGATAATCTGTATGAGAAAACGGCCAAAGGTGCGCAACAGATCCTGGATGCGGTGAAAAAAGCCGGGGTGAAACGCCTGCTGTTTGTTGGCGGTGCGGGTAGCCTGGAAGTGGCCCCGGGTGTTGAGCTGGTTGATACCCCGCAATTCCCGGAAAACATCCGCCCAGGCGCTCAGGCTGTGCGCGATTTGCGCAATAAGTTGAAAAACGAAACCCAACTGGATTGGACCTATCTCGCCCCTGCCGCCTTACTGGAACCGGGCAAACGCACCGGGCAATTCCGCCTGGGAACCACCCAATTGCTGATGAACGGCCAGGCTCCAGCCAATATTTCGGTAGAAGACTTGGCCGTAGCCATCCTCGACGAGATCGAAAAACCGCAGTTCATCCAGGCACAGTTTACCGCAGCCTATTGATAAGCGAGCGGCTGCTGCTCAGCAGCCGCTTTTGCCAAGCCATTGCAGCCCTGTAGCGCTCTGCTTCTCTAAGGTTATCTTAAGTTTCATCTGGTAGATTTCAGCGCATTACACAATCGCAGGATTCAGATTTGGCAATGCAGTTACGTCGATTACTACAGTGCAACAGCTTGGGGTTTATCCTTTCCAGCGCACTATTTTTTACCCTATTCCATAACGCCTTATTTCTCTATACCGCCTGGTCGTATATCAACTTCGATAGCATCCATAGCGTCATTTTCGCTGCCACTATGCCAGTGGTGATTTTTTGTGCGCTCAACATAATTTTTAGCGTGCTGACAATACCACTGCTGCGCAAACCACTGATTATCCTTCTGCTGCTCGGCAGTGCGGCTACCAATTACTTTATGTTCAGTTACGGTACCGTGATCGACGGAAATATGATGCAGAGCGCCTTCGAGACCAACTCGCAGGAAGCCGCAGCTTTGTTGACGCCACGTATGGGGCTGTGGCTACTACTGCTGGGTATTCTTCCTTCGGTGGCGGTCTGTTGGGTGCAAATCCATAAAACTCGCCCCTGGTGGTACATGCTTGGCTTGCGTGCTGCAAACGTCATGCTTTCTGTCGTGGTGATCTTGCTGGTCGCTGCCTTGTTTTACAAAGATTACGCCTCGCTGATCCGCAACAATAAGAGCGTGGTGAAAATGCTCACGCCTTCCAACTTTGTTGCTGGCACGATCAAATTTGCCGAACATCGCTATTTCAGCCGCAGTCTGCCGCTAGTCAAGATTGGCGAAGATGCCCAACTGGGCCCGACCATCCTTAGCCAGGAGAAAAAGACGCTGCTGATCCTGGTGGTGGGCGAAACCGCGCGGGCGGAAAACTTCTCGCTTGGTGGTTACCCACGCGAAACCAATCCGCGCCTGAAACAGGACAACGTGGTGTATTTCAGGAATGCCAGCTCTTGCGGTACCGAAACGGCGATCTCCGTGCCTTGTATGTTCTCCAACATGCCGCGCAGCGATTACGATGCCAAATTAGCCGCTCATCAAGAAGGCCTAATGGATGTTCTGGCTCATGCCGGAGTCAATATGCTGTGGCGTGACAATGATGGCGGCTGCAAAGGTGCCTGCGACCGCATCCCGCATATCGACATGACCAAATTGCAGTTACCGCAGTACTGTGAGGGTGATGTCTGTATGGACAATGTGCTGCTGCACCAACTGGATGACTACATCAACGGTCTGAAAGGCAACGGCGTTATCGTGCTGCACCAGATGGGCAGCCATGGGCCAGCGTATTATCGCCGCAGCACGCCTGAATTCCGCCAATTTACCCCGACCTGCGACAGCAACCAGATCCAGGACTGTACGCACGCACAATTGGTGAACACCTACGACAATTCGTTGCTGTACACCGATGCTATGCTGGATAACACCATCAAGCTGTTGCAGCAACACGGTGACAAATTCAATACGGCAATGGTTTACCTTTCTGACCATGGCGAATCGCTGGGGGAAAACGGTATTTACCTGCACGGCACGCCTTATCTCTTTGCGCCTTCTCAGCAAACCCACGTGCCTTTCCTGATGTGGATGTCGGCAGAGTATGAACGCAATTTTGCTATCGATCGTCAATGCCTGAATAGCCTGGCTGAAAACGATGAGGTTTCGCAGGACAACCTGTTCCACACCCTGTTGGGTATGCTCAACGTGCAGACACATGAATATCAGCCCCATCAGGATATTCTGCAAAATTGCCGCAGGCACGCCCAAGGCAAGGCTTAACTTTTACGCTCTCCTAAGGCACAATAAACTCAAACTCAAGCCGGTATTACTCACCGGCTTTTTATTTCTCTTGACCTAGACCAATCGGTCTATTACGCTCAGCATCATTATGACAAAACCTGTGCATTGCAACGTGGATACACGTGAACATCTGCTCGTTACTGGCGAAACCCTCAGCATGCGCCTTGGCTTTGCCGGTATGGGCCTGAGCCAATTGCTCGCGACGGCTGGCGTGCCTAAAGGCTCGTTCTACCACTATTTTCGCTCGAAGGAAGCTTTTGGCGAAGCGATGCTGCAACGCTATTTTGAACACTATGATGCTGATATGCAGACGTTGTTTGGCGATGTCAAACGCGATGCGCGCCATCAGTTATTAAGTTATTACGCACAAGCCATCAGCCATCACTGCCTCAGCGAATGCCATAACGCCTGCTTGGCGGTGAAACTTTCTGCCGAGGTCAGCGATCTGTCGGAACCGATGCGCCATGCGCTAGAAACCGGCACCGCGCGCATTGTTGGCCATCTGCAAGAGGCGCTTGAGCGAGGGATACGTGAAGGTTCGCTGGTCATCGCCATGAGCCCAGCGGCAACGGCGGAAACGCTCTACTCATTATGGCTTGGTGCTTCGCTGCGAGCCAAAATCCGCCGTTCGGTCGCCCCACTGACCAGCGCGCTGGAAACTATCGAGTTACTGTTGCGCCCTGCGCAACCCTAATCCCTTTGATTTACCCTGAAAGTGCCATTGCTGAAATACGTTTTAACCCAAACTAGTCGACCGGTCTATTAAATAGGATGCATTATGAAGATTGAAAAGTTGTTCTCCCCCCTGAAAGTTGGCTCTACAACACTGCCCAATCGTGTATTCATGGCCCCGCTGACTCGTTTGCGCAGCATTGAACCCGGTGATATTCCAACCCCATTGATGGCGGAATACTATGCACAACGCGCCAGTTCCGGCCTGATCATTACCGAAGCGACACAGATTTCTTTCCAGGCGAAAGGCTATGCCGGTGCTCCAGGGTTGCATACCCCGGAACAGATTGCCGCGTGGAAAAAAATCACTCAGGCCGTTCATGAGAAGCAAGGGCATATCGCCGTGCAGCTTTGGCACGTTGGCCGCATTTCTCACGACAGCCTGCAACCGGGCCAGCAAGCACCGGTCGCCCCTTCCGCAATCAATGCCGAAACCCGCACCACGGTCCGCGATGAAACCGGTGCCTGGGTACGTGTGCCAACCTCCACTCCGCGCGCACTGGAAACTTCAGAAATCGCCGGGATCGTCAACGATTTCCGCCAGGCGGCTGCCAATTCCCGTGAAGCGGGTTTCGACTACATTGAATTACATGCAGCACATGGTTACCTGCTGCACCAGTTCATGTCTCCGGCCTCTAACCAGCGTACCGATCTGTATGGTGGCAGTATTGAGAATCGTACTCGCCTGACGTTGGAAGTGGTTGATGCCAGCATCGCCGAAATTGGGGCAGATCGTGTTGGTATCCGTATTTCACCGCTTGGCCCATTCAATGGCCTGGACAACGGGGAAGACCAGGAAGCAGCAGCGCTATATCTGATCGAAGAGCTGAATAAACGTGGCATCGCCTATCTGCACATCTCTGAGCCCGATTGGGCCGGTGGCAAGCCTTATTCAGCCGCGTTCCGTGACGCTATTCGCGCGCATTTCAGCGGGGTAATCGTGGGCGCGGGTGCCTACACTGCCGAAAAAGCCGAAGAACTGATCGAAAAAGGCTTTATTGATGCCGTTGCCTTTGGCCGCAGCTATATCGCTAACCCGGATCTGTTAGAACGCTTCAAGCAGAAAGCGCCGCTGAATGAACCGCATGCTGACACCTTCTACGGTGGCGGCGCAGCGGGTTATACCGATTATCCTACTCTGTAAGTAACTTTTATTTGATCCCCAGCCGGCCAAAAGCCGGCTGAATTTATTAGTGACAGCGTCACGTAAGCCACTTGTGCACCAGACGCGTTGAATTGCCTTAGATGACAAAGCTATACTGATGTTCGCTTCAATCTACCTGCCGCTCGCTGCGGCACATCCAATCAGAGGAAATTATGCGCCTACTCCATACCATGATCCGTGTCGGTGACCTACAGCGTTCCATCGATTTCTATACCAAGGTATTAGGCATGCGCCTGTTGCGCACCAGCGAGAACACCGAGTACAAATACTCGTTGGCGTTCGTTGGCTATACCGATGAAAGCGAAGGTTCTGTGATTGAACTCACCTACAACTGGGGCGTTGACAGCTACGAGATGGGTTCCGCATTTGGCCACCTGGCACTGGGCGTTGATAATGTGGCAGCTACCTGCGACAACATTCGCCATGCTGGCGGCAACGTAACCCGTGAAGCGGGCCCGGTCAAAGGCGGCACCTCGATTATCGCTTTCGTTGAAGATCCCGATGGCTACAAAATCGAACTGATCGAGAACAAACATGCTGGCCAAGGTCTCGGCAACTGACGTTTCCCCAGGGCGCATTTCAGCGCCCTTCTTTTATCTCCGCTGCATCAAGGCAAGAAATTTGTCATAATGCCCGCTGTATTCGATGAAGATAAGAAACTGATGGCCGAAAAAAGTGATCTTAACGCCCTGAGTGGCCGTTTTCGTGGGTTTTATCCCGTTGTTATTGATGTAGAAACCGCAGGCTTTAATGCCAAGACCGATGCGCTGCTGGAAATTGCCGCTGTCACGCTGAAAATGGATGGCAACGGCTGGTTACAGCAGGATGAAACCCTGCATTTTCACGTTGAACCCTTTGAAGGGGCTAATCTGCAACCCGAAGCGCTAGCCTTCAACGGTATTGACCCGCATAACCCGCTGCGCGGTGCGGTGAGTGAACATGATGCGCTACACGCCATTTTCAAGGCCGTGCGCAAAGGTATTAAAGATCAAGGATGTAACCGAGCGATTATCGTAGCTCACAATGCCAACTTTGATCACAGCTTCCTGATGGCGGCCGCTGAGCGAGCCAGCCTGAAACGCAATCCATTCCATCCGTTTGCTACCTTCGATACCGCCGCGTTAAGCGGGTTAGTACTGGGCCAGACCGTGTTGGCCAAGGCCTGTATCGCCGCCGGTATGCCATTCGACAGCAGCCAGGCACATTCCGCCCTGTACGATACCGAACAAACGGCTCTGCTGTTTTGTGAACTGGTGAATCGTTGGAAACGTCTTGGTGGTTGGCCGCTCAGCAGCAACAACGCTGACTAAGCGTCATAAACAACTCGGGCGGCATCTGTAACAGATGCCGCCCGAGTTTTTTCAGTAAAACCTTTCGCCATTAAGGCTGCTGATCTTCCTGCTGTTTGTATTTCTCAGCCGTCTCTTTGAGTAATGGCTGCAATTCACCGCGCTGATACATTTCCATAATGATATCGCAACCGCCCACCAGTTCACCGTCAACCCACAACTGCGGGAAGGTTGGCCAATTGGCGTATTTTGGCAGTTCGGCGCGGATATCCGGGTTTTGCAGAATATCAACATAAGCGAAACGCTCACCACAGGCGGAAAGCGCCTGGACGGCTTGCGCAGAGAAACCGCAGTTTGGCAATTTCGGTGAACCTTTCATGTACAGCAAAATAGGGTTAGCAGAAATCTGCTGCTGAATTTTTTCAATCGTCGTCATTATTGCTTCCTCAAGCCACATCTTGGCTACAACATCACACCGGCTATTGTAGCGGCAGGAACAGTATCAAGAAAACGCCATCTTTTGCAGGGACATTTCCGGTTGCCGGACGAGCTCTAAAAACCGCACTATTCCGGTTAAAACATACTCACAGAATAACATTTTTAATCCGACTATTTCACTATTATATTTTCGCGGTTGGCACTGGATGAATAATAAGTCACACTCGGTTTATTGATGTTTTTTTATACATCAACTGATTGATTTTACATCATAAAAAATGCCATTAACGTTTTCTCACAATATGGATTACTATTTATGAGTTCTACGCTGTTTTATATGGCAAATTTCGGGAATACTGTAGCCCGTTAGATATCTTTTTCGAGGCCAAGGTTGGTAACATTGACATGCGTTTAATTATTACGCTTTTCATGCTGTTGTTCTCACAGCTGTTCTTCAATCTGGCGCACGCTGCGCCAAAGGCACATGTTTCTGCCGAGCAACGTAAGGGGCACGTTAATGAGGCCCGGCCTGACGATCGCAAGAAAAAGAAAGCGGATAAGGCCAGCAAAAAAGGAAAAGCCGTTGCGACTCAGAAAACAGCGAAAATAAAGTCACAGGCAGGGAAGAAAACCACACAGGTTAAATCAAAGAGTAAATCTACCCGCACTGCCAGCGTCAAAGTCACTCCGCCGAAAAAGGGTTACAAGAAAGGCTATGGTCGCCATCGTGAGCCGAATATGGCTACCGCGAAACTGGCCAAGAATGAAAAACCACTGAAACTCAGCCCTGCGCACAAAAAACGTTATCAGCATGCCAAACAAACGGCCATGGCCAAACTCATGAGCCAGATGGGCAAGCCTTACCAATGGGGCGGTTCTTCACCACACACCGGGTTTGACTGCAGCGGCCTGATTTATTACGCCTATAAAGACGTGGTGAAAATCAAAATGCCACGTACCGCCAATGAAATGTATCACCTGCGTGATGCCGCGCCGATCAAGAAAAGCGAGTTGGAAACCGGCGATCTGGTGTTCTTTCGCATCAATAACCGTGGTACTGCCGATCACGTTGGCGTTTATCTTGGTAACGGCAAGTTTATCCAGTCCCCGCGTACTGGCGAAGAAATCCGCGTCAGCCAGTTAGATAATGACTACTGGCAGAACCACTACATCGGCGCACGCCGTGTCGTCACGCCAAAAACTATCCGTTGATTTATTGCGGCTGAGACATAGCCTCAGCCGCCCTTTCCTGCCGATGCTTTAATCAATCAGCCGCTTAACATGCTTTAAACCTTTTTTTCACCCGGAAAGTTGTTAAGATTATTGTCCATAAAAAACACACAACAATTCTGTTTTCCTCCTTCAACCACCGGGTTGGAGGTTGTCGGAATAATAGTGCTGTATATAAAAAGGAGAAAGCAATGTCGTTTGAATTACCTGCATTACCGTATGAAAAAAACGCTCTCGAACCGCACATTTCTGCAGAAACCCTGGAATACCACTATGGTAAGCACCATAACACCTACGTGGTTAACCTGAACAACCTGGTGAAAGGCAGCGAGTTCGAAGGCAAAACCCTGGAAGAGATTGTCAAAACGTCTACCGGCGGCGTGTTTAACAACGCAGCACAGGTGTGGAACCACACCTTCTACTGGCATTGCCTGTCACCACAGGGTGGCGGCGAGCCAACGGGCGCAGTAGCCGCTGCGATCACCAAATCCTTCGGTTCTTTTGCTGCTTTTAAAGAGCAATTCACCGATGCCGCCGTGAAAAACTTCGGCGCGGGTTGGACCTGGCTGGTGAAAAAGGCGGATGGTACGCTGGCGATCGTTAGCACCTCAAACGCGGCAACCCCGCTGACCGGTGAAGACAAACCGCTGCTGACCGTTGACGTGTGGGAACATGCCTATTACATCGACTACCGCAATGCGCGTCCGAAATACCTGGAGAACTTCTGGGCATTGGTGAACTGGGCGTTCGTGGAAAAGAATCTGGCGTAATCGCTGGAGGTTGATAGCAAGGCGCAGCATGCTGCGCCTTTATTATTTCTTGGTATGAATCAGTTCAATGCGGCGATAAAACCGAAAACAATAATCATTGCTAAAGCACAAGCGGTGGTAATCAATGACATCTTCAAATTGGTATCCATAACGACTCCCTATCAGATTGGCTTCACTAAGCATAAAATCCACACGATTAATGCGTCAAATCATTTTCACACAGTTCGTGACTAAAATCTTGTTATCATTTCCCAAGTTATAATGCCGAATAGATCTTCCACTTTGCGTCAATTTGGGACAAAATCCGCAGTTCACAACTGCGTACCGGCAAAATGCCCCTCCTGTTTAAGCGGCTTACGAACTCAGCACTAAAAACTCAGCTTCCGCTTCTCTGGGGAGAGATCTACGCAGGCAAACGATTAACATCATACTTACATGCCATAACATGTGGGTTCAGGAGTCATTCTTTACATGGCAACGATTAAAGATGTCGCCAAACGCGCTGGCGTTTCCACCACCACCGTTTCGCACGTCATCAATAAGACGCGTTTCGTCGCCGAAGAAACAAAAGAGGCCGTTCGGGCTGCGATCAAAGAACTGCACTACTCCCCGAGCGCGGTCGCACGTAGCCTGAAGGTTAACCATACCAAATCGATCGGTTTGCTGGCGACCTCAAGTGAAGCGCCCTACTTTGCTGAAGTGATCGAGGCGGTAGAGAACAGCTGCTATAGCAAAGGCTATACCCTGATCCTTTGTAACTCGCACAATAACCTCGACAAACAGCGTGCCTACCTGGCGATGCTGGCGCAAAAGCGTGTTGATGGCCTGCTGGTAATGTGCTCGGAATACCCGGATGAGTTACTGGGCATGCTGGAGGATTATCGCAATATCCCCATGGTGGTGATGGATTGGGGTGCTGCACGCGGTGATTTTACCGATACCATTATCGATAACGCCTTTGAAGGCGGCTATCTGGCTGGCCGCTATCTGCTGGAGCGTGGCCACCGTGATATCGGGGCGATCCCTGGGCAGTTATCACGCAACACCGGCGGCGGCCGCCATCGTGGTTTCCTGAAGGCGCTGCAAGAGGCCAATGTTGAGGTGCGAGAAGAGTGGATCGTCCAAGGGGATTTTGAACCCGATTCGGGTTACAAGGCCATGCACCAGATCCTGTCGCAGAAACAGCGCCCTACTGCGGTATTTTGCGGGGGCGATATTATGGCAATGGGGGCGATCTGTGCCGCCGACGAACTGGGGCTGCGCGTCCCGCAGGATATTTCGGTGATCGGTTACGATAACGTGCGTAATGCGCGCTATTTCACCCCGGCGCTAACCACCATCCACCAGCCGAAAGAACGCCTGGGGGAAATGGCTTTCACCATGCTGCTGGATCGCATTATCAGCAAGCGTGAAGAATCCCAGGTGATTGAAGTACATCCAAAACTGATCGAACGCCGTTCCGTGGCCGATGGCCCATTTATCGATTATCGCCGCTAATCTCTTCGCTCAACCACTCCTGGTTGAGCGTTTCACTATCTCCTAGATACTCCAGTAGCCAGGCCATCGCCGGTGACTGTGCGTTCTGCTGCCAGGTCAGGCAGCAGGCACTGGCGGGAAACGGCTCCTGCAATTGCAATGCCACCAGTTCACCGCTTTGCACCAATGGCAGTACGCGATGCGCTGGCACCATGCCAACACACAACCCGCTGCGCAGGCAATCTACAGCGGAAACCCAGTCGGGTACGGTAAGCCGCCGCTGATTATCCAATGACCAAGTCACTCGCTTAGGCAAGTTGCGCGACGTATCCTCCAGCAACAGAGAGGGATATGGCCGCAGCTGATCGTTGCGCAGCAAACCGGTCAGGCTGGCCAGCGGATGTGACGCGCTAACGACACACAACCAGTTCATAAAACCCATATCGCGAAAGGCAAAGCCACCGCCCACCGGCACCGCACGCGTGGCACCGATCGCCATCTCGGCCCGGCCATCCACCAGCGCGTCCCACACGCCGTTGAACACTTCCGGTTGCACCACCAGTTCCACATCGGGGAAGTGGCGATAAAAATCCAGGACCAGTTGGCGGCTGCGCTGCGGCTTAACAATGATGTCCACCGCGATTTTTAGCTGCCCGCGCCAACCATTGGCCACCTGCTGACATTGACGACGCGTATCAAGCATTTTTTTGATAACAGTACGCGCTTCTTTTACAAACAGCACACCGGCAGGCGTCAGTTCAACATCACGATGGCGGCGTTCAAACAGCGGCACTGCCAGCCATTGCTCCAGTTGCCGCACGGTATAGCTTACCGCAGACGGCACACGGTGCAGCTCCTGTGCTGCCGCACTGAAACTGCCGGTGCGCGCTACCGCATCAACGACATCGAGTGAATATTCAGACCACATCTTGTTTTGCCTTCAATTTTTTTAACAGCACCTAGCAAATATTACCGTTTCACAAGCAGAGATCCAGCCGGATACACTGGCCGGCGCTAAAAAACCTGCAATAAGAAAATGTTAATGAGAAATACCATGCAAAATTTTGGATTTATGTTTTATCTCGCTGGCCTGAGTATGCTGGGCTATCTGGCCACCGACATGTATCTGCCCGCCTTTGGTGCCATGCAACAGGATTTGCAAATCTCCGCCGGTGCCATCAGCGCCAGCCTGAGTATCTTTCTGGCTGGCTTCGCCTTTGCCCAACTGGTGTGGGGGCCGCTTTCCGATAAGCTGGGCCGCAAACCGGTACTGCTGTTTGGCCTGGCGTTGTTTGCTCTCGGCTGCCTGGGGATGCTGTGGGTGCAAAATGCCGTGCAACTGTGGTCATTGCGTTTCATCCAGGCGATTGGGGTTTGTTCTGCCGCTGTAACCTGGCAGGCCATCGTGGTGGATCGCTATCGCGATGGCAAAGTTAACCGCATTTTCGCCACTATCATGCCATTGGTTGCGCTTTCTCCGGCACTGGCCCCGTTGGTCGGTGCCTGGCTGCTGAACCATATGGGCTGGCGAGCGATCTTTGCGGTGTTGCTGGGTATCGCTGTCTTGTTGTTCGTACCCACTTTGCTGCTGAAAGAGACGGCCAGAATCGTGCCCTCTGCCGATAAAAAGCCCGGCCTCAGCTTCCTGCAAATCCTGAAGTCTCCGGTTTTCAGCGGCAACGTGATGATCTTTGCCGCCTGTTCAGCCAGCTTCTTTGCCTGGCTGACCGGTTCGCCGTTTATTCTCGGCAATATGGGATACAGCCCGAATGATATTGGCCTGAGCTATGTACCACAGACGTTGGCCTTTTTACTCGGCGGCTACGGTTGTCGTACAGCATTGAACCGCATTTCAGGCAAAACCTTGTTACCGTGGCTACTGGTAGCTTATGGAGTCAGCATGGTGGCGTTGTATCTGGTCGCCACGTTAAGCCAACCGACCTTAACTAGCCTATTGATCCCATTCTGCTTTATGGCTTTGGTTAACGGTGCCAGTTATCCGATTCTGGTGACAAATGCGCTGATGCCGTTCCCTGATAACAGCGGTAAAGCCGCAGCCTTGCAGAATACCTTGCAATTAGGGTTGTGTTTTATCGCCAGTATGTTGGTTTCGGCATTCATCACCCAACCGCTGCTAGCAACGGTTACCGTGATGGTCGCTACAGTGGTTTTGGCCGCCTTAGGGTACATGATTCAGCGTGGGAAGGGAGAAGTTGATGGGCAGGTAACCCGCCAAGAACATGCTGACTCCATGTCATAATTGTCTTTATAAATAGTCACTTAATGAAAATTCCAGCCGAGCGCGATTTACTGTTGAGTATGCGCCTCGGCAAGCCTATACTCGAAGCCACCTTTCAAAATAACATCTATATAGAACTTTTATCGCAGTAACTATTGTGTACGCGAATGGCGTCACACTTTATTTAAGGAATCATTTTTCCGCGCCTTTTGCGCAGGGAGTCTCTTAAATTTCCTCTGTTCATAGTCGGATATCAGACACCACGGCGAAATTTTACCGTAGGTAAACATATGCCTCATTAGAAATTGTCTACGCTATTTTCTTGTGGGTCATAAGTCAGAAGAAGGTGATGGAGAAGCTATGAGTTCATCGTGTATAGAAGATCTGAGCATTCAAGATAACCAATGGTACCGTATCGCGCATGAAATGCTCGGCATGGCCGGTATTGAGATCAACGGTTCACGCCCTTTCGATATTCAGATTAAAAATCCCAATTTCTTTAAACGCGTCTTGCAGGAAGGCTCTTTGGGATTGGGCGAAAGCTATATGGATGGTTGGTGGGAGTGTGAACGGCTGGACGTTTTTTTTCAGCGCGTTGTCGCCGCCGGTCTTGAGAAAAAACTCCCCCGCAAACTGAAAGATACTCTGCGCATTGCTGCTGCCCGCCTGGGCAATCTGCAATCCAAGAAACGTGCCTGGATTGTCGGCAAAGAACATTACGATCTGGGTAACGACCTGTTCACCCTGATGCTTGATCCTTATATGCAATATTCCTGCGGCTACTGGAAAGAAGCCACCACGCTGGAAGACGCGCAAGAAGCCAAACTGCGTATGATTTGCGAAAAGCTGCATCTGCAACCCGGTATGCGCTTGCTGGATATCGGCTGTGGCTGGGGTGGGCTTTCGGCCTATGCGGCCAGGCATTACGGGGTTTCCGTGGTTGGCGTGACCATTTCAGCGGAACAGCAAAAGCTGGCTCAAGATCGCTGTGCAGGCCTGGATGTGGAGATTTTGCTGAAGGATTACCGCGATCTTCACCAGCAGTTTGACCGCATTGTCTCTGTCGGCATGTTCGAACACGTCGGCCCGAAAAATTACCGGACCTATTTCAAGGTGGTTGAACGTAATTTAAAACCCGATGGGATTTTCCTGCTGCACACCATCGGCTCAAATCAGACAGATATGAGTGTTGATCCGTGGATCAACAAATATATCTTTCCGAATGGTTGTCTGCCCTCGATGAAACATATCGCCCAAGCCAGTGAAGGGCGTTTTGTGATGGAGGATTGGCACAATATCGGCAGCGATTATGATCGCACCCTGATGGCCTGGTATGAACGCTTTCAACGGGCATGGCCACAGTTGACGGTGAACTATTCCGAACGCTTCGAGCGTATGTTCAGCTATTATCTGAACGCCTGCGCCGGTGCGTTTCGCGCCCGTGACATTCAACTGTGGCAGGTGGTATTCAGCCCAAAAGGCATCGAAGGCGGACTGCGTGTTCCGCGCTAAGAACAACACACGGGCTCACAGACAAACAACCCCGACATCACCGGGGTTGTTTTTGATACAGATAATAATTCAATCTTTTGGCAATAACGCATTTGCCGCTTCAATCGCGGCTTCGCGGCTGGCCAGCACGCGCTCAACAGTATCGACTACCGCCTGAGTCTGTGGGTCAATCTCGATATTCACTTTATCCCCCAGACGCCGTTTGCCCAAGGTGGTGCGTTCAAGCGTTTCCGGGATCAGATGCACACAGAAACGGTTGTTTATCACTTCACCAATGGTGAGGCTAATGCCGTCGATGCCAATGAACCCTTTATGCAGCACATATTTCATCAGATCGGCACTCGGCATGCGCAGCCAGATCTGGCGGTTATTTTCTGAGGTGTAAATTTTGGCAACTTCAGCGGTGCAAATAATATGGCCGGACATCAGGTGCCCGCCAATTTCATCATTGAACTTGGCGGCTCTCTCGATATTGACCACATCACCCTGCTTCAACTCACCAAGATTGGTCAAACGCAGGGTTTCTTTGATCAGATCAAAACTGACCTGGTTGCCTTTAATCTCGGTTACCGTCAGGCAGCAACCGTTATGGGCGACCGATGCACCCAGCGCCAACCCCGGCAGCAGTTCACTGGGCATTTCAACAATATGAGTACGAAAATTGGGTTTTTCATCGACGGCAACCAACCTAGCGGTGCCTTGCACAATACCGGTAAACATGTAGGCCTCTTCTTCTGAATGTGTTCAAAGCGCTACGCGCAGTTTGCCCCAGTTAAAGCAGAAAACCAAATTCACGACGGCAAAAAAACTGCGCTTGCGCATTTAATAACTATTTTGTCACAAGATTTGCTTAAGTACGCCGAGAAGGTACAATCTTTTCGACAAAATTCCGCTATTTTTTAATTGTTGCCCGCTGATGGTAACCCTCTCTTCATCATAAATAATAAAAAGGTGTATGCGTGCAGAAGTACTTCATTGAAGCGCGTAGTTTGTTGGCCCTGGCGATCCCGGTAATCATCGCGCAAATATCGCAAACTGCCATGGGCGTGGTCGATACCATTATGGCCGGTGCCTACAGCGCTACCGATATGGCCGCCGTGGCCGTTGGCACATCGATCTGGCTCCCGGCCATTCTGTTTGGTCACGGCCTGCTGTTGGCCCTGACTCCGGTGATTGCCCAACTGAACGGCGCAGGCCGCCGCGATCGCATTGCCCATCAGGTGCGCCAGGGCTTCTGGCTGGCGTCAGGGGTTTCGGTGCTGATTATCGTCGCCATCTACAACAGTAAATTGGTCATCGATATGATGCACGGCATCGATCCACAGTTGGCGGATAAAGCCGTTGGTTACCTACATGCCATTATGTGGGGAGCTCCCGGCTATCTGTTCTTCCAGGTGGTGCGTAACCAGTGTGAAGGGCTTTCAAAAACCAAGCCCGGCATGGTGATCGGCTTTATCGGTCTGCTGGTCAATATTCCCATTAACTACATTTTCATCTACGGCAAATTCGGCATGCCTGAGCTGGGCGGTGTCGGTTGCGGCGTCGCCACCGGTAGCGTGTATTGGATCATGTTCCTGCTGATGCGCTGGTATGCCAAACGCGCATCGTCGCAGCGTGATATCAAATTGGCAGTTGGCCAGCGTCGCGGGCCAGATTGGCAAACCCTGAAGCGCCTGATCGGCCTTGGCATGCCGGTCGCGCTGGCCCTGTTTTTTGAAGTGACGCTGTTTGCGGTCGTGGCGCTGTTGGTGTCACCACTGGGGATTGTCTCGGTTGCCGGGCACCAGATTGCCCTGAACTTCAGCGCGCTGATGTTTGTACTGCCGCTGTCGCTCGGCGTTGGTGCTACCATCCGCGTTGGCCACCGTTTGGGTGAACGGTCGGTGGAAGGCGCTCGGGTCGCGGCTTACTCAGCGATTGGCGTTGGTATTGCCATGGCGTGCTGTACCGCGCTGTTCACCACGGTTTTCAGGGAGCATATCGCCCTGCTGTACAACGACAGCCCGGCGGTGGTAGCCATGGCGTCACACCTGATGCTGCTGGCGGCTATTTACCAGATCTCCGACTCCGTGCAGGTGATCGGCAGCGGTATCCTGCGTGGCTACAAAGATACCCGCTCGATTTTCTACATCACCTTTGTCGCCTATTGGATCCTGGGGCTGCCCAGTGGCTATCTGCTGGCGCTGACGGACTATGTTGTTCCAGCAATGGGGCCAAGCGGTTTCTGGATTGGCTTTATCATCGGCCTGACCTTTGCCGCCATCATGATGGCATGGCGCATGCGCTGGCTACAGCGGCAACCCGCTGCGTTGATCCTGCAACGTTCCACCCGTTAAGGCTATTTGCCGGTCTGTGTTATGCAGACCGGCGAGTTCCCCATCAATCTTTGCAGAAAAAACCGCCTCGCTGTGCATAAGCTCAGCAATCGCGTGAAATACCGAATAAAATTGTGCTTTTCCCCTTGCCAGCAAGCGGGTAGCTCGTTAATATTCGTCCCCGCTGTCAGCCATGACAGACAGGAAAAGATGCGTCCGTAGCTCAGTTGGTTAGAGCACCACCTTGACATGGTGGGGGTCGATGGTTCGAGTCCATTCGGACGCACCAAATTCCTGTAGCAACTCAGTGCGTCCGTAGCTCAGTTGGTTAGAGCACCACCTTGACATGGTGGGGGTCGATGGTTCGAGTCCATTCGGACGCACCACTTCTTTTCAGGTATCTCCCTTTCTAGCCAAATTTCATCATCAGCAACGGTATTACAGCGATACTGCATCGGGTATCATGAACACAATACCGGTTAAAGGCAGCTTTTCTCATGTTGATATTTAAAGCTGAGACGCCGTTCGAGTGTCTCGACAATGGTCTTGCCCGCCGTGAAGGGCGAATGAGTGATCAAACGCCAGCAACGGAAGTGAAATTTACTGCCGGTGCCTTTGGCCAATTGCAAAAGCGGCCGTACCCACAGCAAATCCGTATCATTGCTGGTGAATTTGAATTTACCGTCGGTAATGATATTCACACCATTCTTGCTGGGGAAACGCTGCTGATCCCTGCCGCAACCCCATTTGGCTGCTTTTGCCTGGTTGCGGGTAGCCTGCTGGAAATTCCACAGCACGCTTGAATGACGCGAGTTTGTGAGCAGTAATCTCTATAAGGTTGTGATTTACCAATCAGTTTCCCTTCTGGCGCTCGTCAAATTGTTCACAGTAAGGTTATTTGCGCAACAAACCGCTACTGCTGATTTGCATTTGCGCCACATTTGCCCCTGTTTTGACTAAACCTGCCATACGCATCGGTTTTTTGTTTTGTTTCCCATCACAGAGCCCTTATAATGCGCAACGTCTTTCAGTTGAATGGTTTCAGCCCTTGATCTGCGAAAACGCAATAACGACAATTTCTCATCCCATCATTATGCGCAGCATACCCGCGCCTCAGCAGCGGCTGAATTTTTCCACATCATTTTTACTGTGGTCACCTATTCTTAACTATGTTTTGCACTACCAGGCACGCTTCAAATCCCTTACCGATGGCTCGGCCGCCGGTATCGTTCGTTTTATCATCCATCACAACTTGTAGAAAAAATCGTCATGAAAAAGACCAAAATTGTTTGTACCATCGGCCCAAAAACCGAATCGGAAGAAATGCTGACCAACCTGCTGAGCGCAGGTATGAACGTAATGCGCCTTAACTTTTCCCATGGCGATTACGAAGAACATGGCAACCGCATCAAGAACCTGCGCGCCGTACTGGCGAAAACCGGTAAAACCGCCGGTATCCTGCTGGATACCAAAGGCCCGGAAATCCGCACCATGAAATTGGAAGGAGGAACTGACGCCGCTCTGGTGGCTGGCCAGACTTTCACCTTTACCACCGACCAAAGCGTCATTGGCAATAAAGAACGTGTCGCAGTGACCTACCCTGGTTTCACGGCCGATCTGAAAGTGGGCAATACCGTGCTGGTGGATGATGGTTTGATCGGGATGCAAGTCACCGCCGTTACTGATAAAGAAGTGGTCTGTAAAGTGCTGAACAACGGCGATCTGGGTGAAAACAAAGGCGTTAATCTGCCAGGCGTTTCCATCCAACTGCCAGCACTGGCGGAAAAAGACAAACTCGACCTGATCTTCGGCTGCGAGCAAGGCGTGGACTTCGTTGCGGCTTCGTTCATCCGTAAACGCTCCGACGTGCTGGAAATCCGTGAACACCTGAAAGCGCACGGCGGCGAAAACATCCAGATCATCTCCAAAATTGAAAACCAGGAAGGCCTGAATAACTTCGACGAAATCCTCGAGGCTTCTGACGGCATCATGGTTGCTCGTGGTGACTTGGGTGTTGAGATCCCGGTTGAGGAAGTGATCTTCGCGCAGAAGATGATGATCGAAAAATGTAACCGTGCACGCAAAGTGGTGATCACCGCCACCCAGATGCTCGATTCGATGATCAAAAACCCGCGCCCTACCCGTGCTGAAGCCGGTGACGTAGCCAACGCCATTCTGGATGGTACCGATGCCGTGATGCTGTCCGGCGAAAGCGCCAAGGGCAAATATCCGCTGGAAGCCGTGACCATCATGGCGACCATCTGCGAACGTACCGACCGCGTGATGCCAAGCCGTATCGACACCCTGAACGACAGCCGCAAGCTGCGCATTACCGAAGCCGTCTGCCGTGGTGCTGTCGAAACCGCCGAAAAGCTGGATGCGCCGTTGATCGTGGTGGCAACCAGCGGTGGTAAGTCGGCCAAATCAGTGCGCAAATACTTCCCTAACGCCGTCATTCTGGCGCTGACCACCAATGAAATCACCGCACGCCAGTTGATCCTGAGCAAGGGCGTCGTGACCCAGATGGTGAAAGAAATCGCCTCTACCGATGATTTCTATCGCATCGGTAAAGAAGCGGCACTGGCCAGTGGACTGGCACAGAAAGGCGACGTCGTGGTGATGGTTTCCGGTGCTTTGGTACCGAGTGGCACCACCAATACGGCTTCGGTTCACGTACTGTAATTAATATACGTGACAATAAGTGCTCTGACTAAAACGCCGCTTTGCGGCGTTTTTTTATCCTTCGCCAACTGTTTTCTAAAAACGCAATCGCTAACTGCTCATTATTTAGCTAATTTCAATTAAGAGTAGTCCGTTGGAATGGGGCTGTTTTCCCTCGTTTTTTTAACTATTTTGCAAAACAAGATGCAAGTTTGAGCGAACGATCAAAATAAAGGGCCCTAATACAAAAAAATTATTCTCTTTCGAAAAAAGTTTGTGTAATACTTGTAACGCTACATGGAGATTAACTCAATCTAGAGGGTGTTATAATGAATCGTACTAAACTGGTACTGGGCGCGGTAATCCTGGCTTCTACTATGCTGGCTGGTTGCTCTAGCAATGCTAAAATCGATCAACTGTCTTCTGACGTTCAGACTCTGAACGCTAAAGTTGATCAGCTGAGCAACGACGTGAACGCAATCCGTTCTGACGTTCAAGCAGCTAAAGACGACGCAGCGCGCGCTAACCAGCGTCTGGACAACCAAGCACAAGCTTACAAAAAGTAAGTTAGCTTCGGTAATTAAAAACGGTGCACATTGTGCGCCGTTTTTTTTGCCTGCAATTCCCACTCGGAACCTCCCTTTTCATCTCGCTAACTCTCTTTATGCCTGTTGTATGGGCAAAAAAAGAGGCCCAGCATGCTGGACCTCACTATTCTCTAAAACCGACTTAATTGACTGAACTGATCGGAGCCCCTGTTGGAGCCGCGTTATTTGCGCTCTGAGGCTCCACTGGCGTCAATGAAACCTCAGCAGGCTCCTGACCTACACTCACCAGCACAGGCATGCCAGAGCGCCGTACAACCGCGCTGTCGAACACGGCCCTATCCGTCAGTTGATCGCTCGCAAAGGCTTTCTGGTTTTTAGAAAGCGAAATGGGCATGGTCTGTGGATCGTCACTGGCCACTCTCGACAACGGCTGGTGCACTTCCACATAGCGTTTACCGTCAGGTTCAACGGAAACCTTCACCGGCTCATTGACGATCTGCACCCGCATACCTTGAGGGATCATATTAAACAACGCTTCGATATCCGTTGGGCGTAAACGAATGCAGCCAGAGCTGACGCGCATGCCAATGCCAAAGTTGGCATTGGTGCCATGGATCAGATATTGCCCATGCCCCATCGATAGGCGCAGGGCAAACTGCCCCATCGGATTCTCTGGCCCGGCCGGGATCACCGCTGGAAGTATTTCACCCTGAGCCGCGTAGCGTTTGCGGATATTGGCGGTTGGCGTCCAGGTTGGGTTCGGGATCTTCTGGCTAATCGACGTCACCTGCAGCGGAGTATTCATCCCTGTCTGACCAATACCGATCGGATAGACGATGACCTTATCCTCGCCTTTCGGATAATAATACAAACGCAATTCTGCCAGGTTAACCACAATCCCTTCGCGCGGGGTATCGGGCAACAACATCTGCGTCGGGATCGTCAATGCGGAGCCCGGCGTTGGCAGATAAGGGTCGGTGCCTGGGTTAGCCTCTAGCATCCCCAACAGGCCAATCTTGTAATCAGCAGCAATGGCCTCGAGCGAGCGCCCATCGTTCGGCACATTGTAAATGATGTTTTCGCCAATCAGGCGGCTACCCGGTGGCGGCAATGGGTATTCATTCGCACTGGCGGTTTGGATGCCCGTCAGCGCGGTGGCAAACAGTATGCCTATTAAAGTCAACGTACGTTTCATTCTCATCCCTATTCTTAATCACACCCTTCAAGCTTGATGCCACTGCACCAAAAGCTTTGGGTATACAGTTCAATCACAAGACTATCTGGCGCTTGTTAGTGGGTAAATCAGATAAACACTCGAATGATACTAACAAGAACAGGAGTAAAGGCAATAAGTCGTCTAAAAATCAACATGTTATAACATAATCAATGCATCAGATTGTCAACGAAACGTCAATGAGTAACATGCTGAAATACCACTGATTTAGCCGGGGAAAGCGAGGGTTCCATCGGGATTGTAAAGGCTCATTGACATTAAAACGGTATCAATGAACCCAGGTTCTAAGTGAACTGCGCGGCTTTACTGCGAATGGCACGGATCATCGCCTCAAGCCCCTGAGCACGGGAAGGCGTCAAATGCTGGCTGAGCGCCAGTTCAGAGAAGAATGGCCGCACGTCCAGATCGATAATCTGCTGTGGCGTGAGCTGGTGATACAGAATAAACACTACCGCCAGCAGCCCTTTCACGATAGCGGCATCGCTGTCGCCATGGAACACAACCCGACCTTCGCCTGCATCGCGCAGCGCAATCCATACCTGGCTCTGGCAACCGGCAATCAGGTTCTCAGCCTGCCGATCGGTTGCGGCCAACGGCGGCAATTGGCTGCCAAGCTCGATCACGTACAGGTACTTCTCTTCCCAATTCAGGCAACGGGAAAAGTTACGCACCAGTTTGTCTTTGTCCGGCAAGTTTGCCATAAGGCTCCCTTCTGTAATGAAAGGCGTTATCCAAGTAACCGATGGATCCGCTGTAATCCGGCTACCAACCGATCCACTTCTTCCCGCGTATTGTACAACGCCAGTGAGGCACGGCACATACTCGGCACGGCGTAGAAGGCCATCAACGGCATCGCGCAATGGTGCCCGGTACGAATGGCAATGCCGTACTGATCCAGAAAGCTGCCAACGTCATAGGCATGATGCTCACCCAGGTTAAAGGCAATCACGCCTGAACGCTCTGCTGGGCCATAAATCCTTAGCGTCGACACCTGTTTCAGCGCCTCCAGCGCGTAATCCATCAGCGACTGCTCATAATCGTAGATCGCGTCCAGCCCCAGGTCCTGCACATAATCGATAGCAGCGCCCAGCCCCATGATGCCAGCGGAGTTTGGCGAACCCGCCTCAAAACGCCACGGCGGCGCAGCAAACGTGGTGCCTGCGGTCAGGCTGACCTGCTGGATCATCGCGCCGCCCCCTTCCCATGGCGGCATCTGTGCCAGCAGTGACTGCTTGCCGTACAGAATGCCAATTCCGGAAGGCCCGTAGAGCTTATGGCCGGAGAAAACATAAAAATCACAATCCAGCGCCTGCACGTCAACCCGTTGGTGCATCACCGCCTGCGCACCATCCACCAGCACCTTCACCCCAGCAGCTTTGGCCACAGGAATGATGTCATTTAGCGGGTTGACCGTACCCAGCACATTGGAAACCTGAGCGATCGCCAGCAGGCGGGTAGAAGCGTCGATCAGATGCGGCAACTGCGCCAGATCCAAGGTTCCATCCGGCTGTAATGGCCAGATACGCAGTTCGATCCCGCGCTCCTGCGCCAACATCTGCCAAGGCACAATATTGGCGTGGTGCTCCATTTCGGTGATGATGATATTGTCACCCGCTGCCAATACATGGCGGCCAAAGCTGTTAGCCACCAGATTGATGCCTTCGGTGGTGCCTTTTACAAACACGATCTCTTCTGCCGACGCCGCATTGATAAAAGTAGCCACCTGCGCACGCACCGCCTCCATCTGCTGCGTGGCATCTGCGCTCAACGTATGTATGCCACGGTGCACGGCGGCGTAGCCGTGGCGATAAAAATCCAGTTCACGGTCAATCACTCTCTGCGGTTTCTGCGCACTGGCGGCGCTGTCCAGATAGGCCAGCGGTTGCCCATTCACTTCGCGTGCCAGCAGGGGAAAATCGCCACGCACCCGTTCCAGGGGATAACTCATGCAGCCTCCTGCGGCAAACGTTCAGCAATGCGAGCCAACACCTGTGCGCGAATGGTGGGATCAGCGATCCCTTCCGTCAGTTCGGCGGCAAAAGCAAAAATGATCATCCGCTGTGCCGCCGGTTTATCAATCCCGCGTGATTGCAGGTAGAACAGTTGCTCGGCATCGATACGCCCTACGGTAGCACCATGGCTGCACTTGACATCATCGGCGTAAATTTCCAACTGCGGTTTGGTGTCCACCTCTGCCACTTTACCCAACAGCAAGTTATGGTTAGTCATCTGGCCATCCGTTTTAATCGCGTGCTGTGCGACTTTGATCATGCCGTTGAACACCGCCTTGGCACGATCGCTAACCACCGTTTTGTGTAACTGGCGGCTTTCGCCATAGCCTTGGTTATGTTCCAGATAGGTTCGGGTATCACACACCTCTTTGCCCACCGGTAGCACCAGGCTGTTGATCACCAGATTGGCTCCTTCTCCGTTCAACTGCGCGCTGGTGTTATGGCGAGTCAGCCCCGCGCCAAGCAGGAAACTGTCGCTTTTTACCTGCGCATCACGGCCAACCACCAGATCGTTGTGCGCAAAGTGGTAGCTGCCCTGGTTTTCAAACGCCAGCTTGCAGTGGTGCAATACGGCATTGTCGCCAATCGTCGCCGTCAGGCGTGCACCGGTAAAATGCCCCGCAGAACCCAAGCTGACATAGTGCTCGATCACTTCCGCCTGCGCGCCGGTTGCAATACTCAGATGGTGCCGGTGATGTACGGTATTCACTTCCCCATCATCGTCACGCCCGCTGCTGATATGCAGCAAATAGAGCGGTTTGTCGGGCACTTTACCGGCAGGCAAATGGATCACGCGGGTTTCCTGCACCAAGCTTTCGGTCAGATGCAGGAAAATCTCCGGCTGAATCGGCTCCGGCAGCGTTTGTGGGGCGTTCTCTAGCTGATAGTCACCCAAGTCCTTGTCGCTCAACGGCGGGCAGAAGCGCCCATCGATAAACACCAGACGATAGGCATCGATCTTCAGCGCCAGAGCATCGCACTGGGCAGCAGTGAACGTTCTCCCCGCAGGCTCCAGAAACTGTTGATCCAGCAGAGCGTCCAGCGGAGTATATTTCCAGTTTTCCTGCTTGCGGGTTGGCCAACCAAGGCACAAAGCCTGCTGCCAATGTGCCAAAGCATGAGGTGAAGACTCGCCGCCACGGGCTGCGAACAGGCTGTACATCTGTTGTAGCACCGGCGAATTATTGTTGGTCGGAAAGCCAGCCATAGCCCTGCTCCTCCAACTGTTTCACCAAAGAGAAATCACCGGATTTGACGATGCGCCCTTGGGAAAGAACATGCACATGATCCGGTTGGATATAGTCCAGAATGCGCTGGTAGTGGGTTACGATAATAAAGGCACGATTGCCGTTACGCAGCGAGTTAACGCCGTTCGCTACAATCTTCAACGCATCAATATCCAGCCCGGAATCGGTTTCATCAAGGATGCATAAATCTGGTTCCAACGCCGCCATTTGCAGGATATCGTTACGTTTTTTTTCGCCACCCGAGAAACCGACGTTTACCGAACGGGTCAGCAGATCGGCGGGCATGCTCAGCAGCGCGATCTTCTCCTCAATAAAATCGGCGAAATCAAAGCGATCGAGCGCCTGTTGCCCACGATATTTACGCACCGCGTTAACCGAGGTTTGCAGAAAGAAATGGTTGCTGACGCCGGGGATCTCGACCGGATACTGAAACGCCAGAAAAACCCCTTCCCCGGCGCGAGCTTCCGGCGCCAAGGCCAGCAGGTCTTTACCTTTGAAGCTGATTTCACCGGTGGTCACCTGATACTCTTCACGCCCGGCCAACGTGGCGGCCAGCGTACTTTTGCCTGAGCCGTTCGGGCCCATAATGGCGTGCACTTCACCCGGTTTAATCTCCAGATTCAGGCCCTTGAGGATCTCGTTGCCTTCTGCGCTAACGTGCAAATTCTTGATGCTTAACATACTGTGTCCTCATTGGCGTGCTTAACCCACGCTGTGCTCCAGGCTGATCGCCAGCAGTTTTTGCGCCTCAACGGCAAACTCCAGCGGCAGTTCGGAGAAAACATCCTTACAGAAACCGTTAACGATCATCGAGATAGCATCATCTTCGCTGATACCACGCTGCAAGCAGTAGAATAACTGGTCGTCGCCGATTTTCGAGGTGGTGGCTTCATGTTCCAACTGAGCGCTGTTGTTGCGCACCTCCACATACGGGAAGGTATGTGCGCCGCTGTCCGGCCCAATCAGCATCGAGTCGCACTGGGTAAAATTGCGCGCGTTTTCCGCCCCCGGCAGGATCTTCACCAGGCCACGATAGGTATTCTGGCTGTGCCCGGCGGAGATCCCTTTGGCAATAATGGTGGATTTGGTGTTTTTGCCGATATGGATCATCTTGGTGCCGGTATCGGCCTGTTGATGGCCGTTGGTTAGCGCCACAGAGAAAAATTCGCCGATGGAGTTATCTCCTTGCAGGATCACGCTGGGGTATTTCCAGGTGATCGCCGAGCCGGTTTCCGACTGCGTCCACGACATTTTGGAACCGGCACCCTCGCACAGCGCCCGCTTGGTGACAAAGTTCAGAATCCCACCTTTGCTTTCACCCCCGGCAAACCAGTTCTGCACCGTCGAATATTTCACTTCGGCATCTTTATGCAGGATCACTTCCACCACCGCCGCATGCAGTTGATAGCTGTCGCGCACCGGCGCTGAACAGCCTTCAATGTAGCTGACGTAGCTGCCCTCATCGGCAATCAGAATGGTGCGCTCGAACTGGCCGGTTTTTGCCGCGTTGATGCGAAAGTAGGTGGAAAGCTCCATCGGGCAACGCACGCCTTTCGGCACATAAACAAAGGTGCCGTCAGAGGCCACAGCAGCGTTGAGCGCGGCAAAGAAGTTATCGTTATGCGGCACCACGCGGCCCAGATACTTGCGAACCAGATCCGGATATTCTTGAATTGCCTCACTGAACGAGCAGAAAATCACTCCGCTTTCCGCCAGTTTCGAACGATAGGTGGTGGCTACAGAAACCGAATCGAAGATGGCGTCTACCGCCACCTCGCTGCCTTCGCGCACCGGCACGCCCAGTTGGGTGAAGGCCAGCTCCACTTCGCTGGTGAGATAATTGTTTTCTGTCACCGCACCTGGTTGTTGCTCGGCCCCCGGCTGAGAGCCGCAGGCGTCGTCACAATGGCCGCAAGAGGGGGCGGAATAATAGCTGTAATCCTGATAATTCAGTTTGTCGTAGTTGGCTTTCAGCCAATGCGGTTCTTCCATTTGCAGCCAGGCACGGTAGGCCTCCAGGCGGAATTCCAGCATCCACTCGGGTTCATTGCGCTTGGCGGAAATGGCGCGTACCACCTGTTCATTGATGCCCTTGGCCAACTCATCGGTTGCCAACTGGGTGAAGAAACCTTCCTTGTAACGACCATCGCTGACCCAAGCCTGTACATCATGAGTAACTTCTACCTTGCTTCGTGTCATGTTGATAGCATCGCTCAAACGCCAAAGCTCTCACCGCACCCGCAGGCGTTCTGAGCTCTAGGGTTATTGAATTTGAAGATCCGATTCAGCCCATCGCGGACAAAATCCACCGTGGTTCCATCAATAAACGGCATCGCTTTCAGTGGCACATACAGCACCGCGCCATCACGTTCAAAGCGCAGATCGTCTGTGGCTGGCTCGCGCGTCAAGTCCAGCACATAGGCAAAACCGGCGCAGCCTGATTGCTTCACCCCAAGCCGCAGCCCCAAGACCTGCGGATCCTGCTGCGTTAATTTGATAATTTGCATAACTGCACTGTCGCTAAGCGAAATGCCTTGCCAGACACTGTCTGCCAAAGAGAACATACCGACATCTTCCGTTTGCATAAGACCCGCCTCAATCTGGTGTTTCACCATGACAAATAAACATATATATAAAATACCCATTTATGCATCTTGTCTGTCGCAAAAATGCGCTTCGTTGCTTTAAGTTTAGTCGTTACTGAATTTTTTGAGCCGCTGGTGTCCAAATGGGCTGATTGGAGGGAGAGCGAGGAAAGAATTGGGAGAATTGCCCGCAGACTGGATATCTGCGGGCAAAAGGGTTACTCGATGACCGCCGTGGTAAGGCGAGAGGTGCAGCACAGGCGATCACGGCTATCGAAAATCTCGATCTGCCAGACCTGATTACGCCGGCCGACATGCAGCGCGCGGCAGACGCCACGCACCTGCCCTTCAAACACCGCCCGAATATGGTTGGCGTTGATTTCCAGCCCAACCACTTTCTGTTCCCCTTCGGTACACAGGTAACCGGCCATAGAACCCATCGATTCCGCCAGCACCACCGAAGCACCGCCGTGCAACAGGCCAAACGGCTGGGTGGTACGCTGATCAACAGGCATTACCGCTTCCAGATAATCATCCTCGATGCGGGTGAACTGGATACCAACATGGCCTACCATGCAGCCTTCACCGGTGCGGTTGAGTTGTTCCAGCGTTGCTTCACGTTTCCACAGTTTCACATCATTATCTCCAGAAGAGCCTGTAACGGATGCCGCACGCCATTGCCTTCAATGCGTTTCACCTGGCTGCGGCAGGAATAACCGGTCGCCAAGCAACGTTGCCGCGGCAAACGTTGCAGCGCCTGGTGCCAGGAAAGCTCATAAATCCCCAAGGAGTTCTGTAGATTCTTGGCTTCATGACCGTAAGTTCCCGCCATGCCGCAACAGCCGACGCTGACGTTCTCCAGTTTTGCGCCAAAACGGCTAAAGATCGTGGCCCATTGCTGGGTGCTGGCAGGCAGCGCCGTGGTTTCGGTACAGTGGCCAAACAGATACCAGGCTTCGCCGGTTGCGGATTGATCTGGACGATCGGCCAGCAACTGTTGCAACCATTCGTGCACCAACTGCACCTGGAAATTGCCCCGGTTATCACCGAGGATTTCCCGATACTCGTCGCGATAGCACAGCACCAACGCCGGATCAACCCCTACCATCGGCATACCGAGCTTCGCCACCCGATTGAGGAAATCGGCAGTTTTGCGTGCCGTTTTGGCAAACCGTGTCAGGAACCCTTTGATATGCTGTGCTTTACCGTTAGGGGAGAATGGCAGTAATACCGGTTGGTAACCCAGTTTCTCAACCAGCCGCACAAAATCAGCTACCACCTGCGCGTCGTAATAGCTGGTAAACGGATCCTGCACGATCAGCACATGCTGTTGCCGCTGCGCCTCGCTCAACGCTTCAAGCTGTTCCAGCGTCATGGTAAAAGCGCTGTGACCGGAAAGCTGCTGGCGCAGGGTCGGGCTGGAGAGCAGCGGTAAATCCACCATGCCGATGGTGCTGCGGCTCAGTTCGCGCATCCAGGGCTGTTTAAAGAAGAAGTTGAACACCTTCGGCGCTTTGGCCATCAGCGGCGTATAACTCTCCACGCCCGCGACCATATAATCGCGCACCGGGCGCAGGTAACGGGTGTGATAAAGCTGGAGGAAGCGGGAGCGGAAGCCCGGTACGTCGATCTTGATCGGGCACTGGGTCGAACAGGCTTTACAGGCCAGGCAGCCGGACATCGCCTCTTTCACTTCGTGCGAGAAATCATACTCCCCTTTGCCAGCACGCCAGCTGTTGCGGGTTTTCTCGATCACTGTGCGGAAGCTAAGGCGCTGCTGCGGCAGTTGCTGCTCCAGCGCTACCGGATCGACGCCCTGTTCAGCCAGCAACCGCAACCATTCACGCACCAGCGCTGCGCGGCCTTTTGGCGAATGAATACGGTTACCGGTGATCTTCATCGACGGGCACATCGGGCTGCGCACGTCAAAGTTGAAGCACAAACCGTTACCGTTACACTCCAGCGCGCCGCGGAACGAAGTGCGGATATCCAGCGGAATACGGCGATCCAGCGTGCCGCGTTTCACCGCATCCACCTTCATCATCGGCTCATCCACGCCCATCGGCGGGCAGATCTTGCCTGGGTTGAGGCGATTTAGCGGATCGAACGCCGTCTTGATGCGACGCAACTCTTCATACAGGATTTCACCGAAGAAGGCCGGGCTGTATTCCGCGCGGAAGCCTTTACCGTGCTCCCCCCACAGCAACCCGCCATATTTGGCGGTGAGCGCCACCACCCGATCGGAGATTTGCTTCATCAGCACTTCTTGCTGCGGATCGCACATATCCAGCGCCGGGCGCACGTGCAGCACTCCCGCATCGACATGGCCAAACATGCCGTAACTCAGGTTGTGGCTGTCGAGCAACTGCCGGAATTCGGTAATATAATCAGCCAGGTGCTGTGGCGGCACACAGGTATCTTCGGCAAACGGGATCGGCTTGGCCTGCCCTTTGGCGTTGCCCAACAACCCCACCGCCTTTTTGCGCATATTGTAGATACGCTCAATGCCGGTAAGATCGCCACAAATCTGATAACCAATCACTCCAGACTGTTGCTTGGCAATCAAATCGTCCAGGCGTTCACACAGCGCTGACATCTGGCCGTCGATCAGCGCTTTATCATCACCGGCAAACTCGACGATATTCAGCCCGAGCATCTCTTTATCCGGCACGTTGGTGATCAACTCGCTGACGGAGTGCCAGACGATATCCTCGCGCGCCAGGTTGAGCACCTTGGAGTCGATGGTTTCCACCGACAGCGCTTTGGCTTCCACCATCACGGGCGCATTGCGCAGCGCAGAATCGAAAGAGTCGTATTTGATGTTAACCAAGCGGCGCACTTTTGGCAGCGGCGTGATATCCAACCGCGCTTCGGTGATAAACGCCAGCGTACCTTCGGAGCCGGTGAGAATACGCGTCAGGTCAAAGGTTTGCAGATCGTCGCTCAGCACGTGGCGCAGATCATAGCCGGTGAGGAAGCGGTTAAGTTTGGGGAATTTATCCAGGATCAGCGCACGCTGTTCGCGGCAGCGGTTGAGCACCGTGTCGTAAATGCGCCCTTCCGGCGTGTTTTCCTGGGCAATCGTTTCCGCCAACGGCGTCGGCATGGCGCGAGTATCGATCATATCGCCACCCAGCAATACCGCCCGCAGTCCGAGCACGTGATCCGAGGTTTTGCCATAAACCAGTGAACCCTGGCCAGAGGCGTCGGTATTGATCATACCGCCAAGCGTGGCGCGGTTACTGGTGGAAAGCTCAGGAGAGAAGAAATAGCCGAACGGCCGCAGATACTGATTGAGCTGGTCTTTAATCACCCCGGCCTCAACCCGCACCCAACCTTGTTCAACATTGATGTCCAGAATACGGTTCATGTAGCGCGACATATCGACCACAATGCCCGCGTTCAGCGCTTGGCCGTTAGTGCCGGTGCCGCCGCCGCGCGGGGTGAAGGTCAACGCCTTGAAACGCTCTTCTGCCGCCACGCGGGCAAGCAACGCCACATCACTGGTTGAACGAGGGAACACCACCGCATCGGGCAACAGTTGATAAATACTGTTGTCCGTCGCCATCGTCAGACGATCGGCGTAGCTGGTGGCAGTATCGCCGCTGAATCCGTTTTGTTTTAACGCTTCCAAAAAATCGAGCACACATTGAACGAGGCCGGGTGCCTGAGAAATCTGTGGGATCATTCGCTTTTTTGACCCTGTCTGTCTAATTTTTAACTACTTAACCGGGCCTAGATGCAGACCCACCCCTATCTTTATATCGTCAGTAAAAGCTAACATACTTCGTTTTGTGCAGGCACTCACATTATCACAAACTGACGGCAACAGAAGCGCTTGCGGCAAAACGTGCGCTTGGCTGTGAAAGTTGCCCGAAATGCACCATGATAAAAACGGATAAAAGATTTCACTAAATAGGATGAAAACGCATTCATGACACAACCGCAACGCCGATACGATTTACCCACGATTATTTTTGGCGTGTTGTTTATTGCCATTATGATCGTCGCCAGTTTTTGGGTGGTTCAGCCGTTTATTCTTGGCTTTGCCTGGGCTGGCATGGTGGTGATCGCAACCTGGCCGGTATTGATTAAACTACAACGCTTGCTGTGGGGCCGCCGCTCGCTGGCAGTGCTGATCATGACCATTCTGTTGATCCTGCTGTTTGTGCTGCCGATTTCGTTGCTGGTCAGCAGCGTCGTCGACAATAGCGCACCGATAGTCGCCTGGGTGAACTCACCGGGTAAGATCCAGATCCCGGCTATGGAATGGCTGCGCGCCATCCCGCTGATTGGCGACCGGGTTTATAGCAGCTATCACCTGCTGGTGAGCACGGGTGGAGCCGCACTGATCGCCAAAGTGCAGCCCTATTTCGGCCAGACGGCCACCTGGTTCGTGACGCAGGCCGCGCATATTGGGCGTTTTCTGGTGCACTGTACGCTGATGGTGCTGTTCAGCGCCCTGCTGTATGCCCGGGGCGAACAGGTCGGGCTGGCGATCCGCCACTTTGCCATCCGCCTGGCTGCCGAACGTGGCGATGCCGCCGTGCTGCTGGCTGGGCAAGCGATCCGCGCCGTGGCATTGGGCGTAGTAGTGACGGCCCTGGTGCAGTCGGTGCTGGGGGGAATTGGTCTGGCGGTTGCCGGTATCCCTGCTGCTACGTTGCTGACGGTATTAATGTTCGTGTTCTGCGTGGCACAGTTGGGGCCATTACTGATACTGATCCCGGCGATTATCTGGCTGTATTGGACCGGGGATACCACGTGGGGCACCGTGCTGCTGATATGGAGTTGTGTGGTGGGTACGCTGGACAACTTCCTGCGCCCGGCGCTGATTCGCATGGGAGCAGACCTGCCGTTGATTCTGATCCTGTCCGGTGTGATCGGCGGTTTGTTGGCATTTGGCATGATCGGCCTGTTTATCGGCCCGGTGGTGCTAGCGGTTTCTTATCGCTTGGTCAGTGCCTGGGTCAATGAAGCCCCCGAACCCAATACCGATATTGAGGAAGTGGTTAAGGACTTAGAACAGTTGTAATCAGTCAGCGGTCTGCCCGGCCACGGGCAGACCATTATCTCGCTCATCTCTCCTTCATTCCCCTTTTCGTTTTATACCGCCAGGCTTGATTAGGACGAGTCTTAATGACGGGCCATGCGTAAGTGCTTATTCTTCTTGCTATATCTTGCCTAGATCACCGAGATTCTCGGCAGATATCCAACCAATATCATTCCATGTAAGTGAATTGCTGTGTGTAGTCTTTGCCCGTCTCTTACGATGGGCCTTTTTTTATTCTTATCCTAACCTCACAGCTGTGATATCGCTCAGTTACATACCACAGTGGGTGCGGGTGAAACCCGCGGCTCTCACTGCGGGTACACTGTATTTCTCAGGATTATTCGGCCGTAACAGGTTTGACCGTGGAAAGGGGTTGGGCCGTGACACGATGCTTAAGCACAAAGCAGGCGGCGATACCAAAACAGGCCATCACGACGGTATAACCAAAATAAAGTTGGTAACCGGTTTTCTGATCGGGGGCATAGTCCATGATATAGCCATTAATCAGTGGGATAAAAATATCCGGGCAATAGCCAACCGCAGAAATTATGCCAATTGCCAGACCGAGCTTACTTTCCGGCACCTTCAGGTTCTCAATAATCGCCCAGTACAAGCCACGTACTGCGTAAGTCAGCAGGCCAACAAACAGAATAAAGAAAACGCAGAAGCCAATCACCAGACCCGCAGACAAACGGGTCGCCGGAATACAGATCAGCCCGACAAGTCCAAGTGCGCTAAGCATTAATGCGTAGGTTAATACTCTGATATTTCCTAATTTGTCCCCCAGAAAACCACCGACTACGCCCCCGACTGGCCGCAGCCACAGCTTGATCGTGGTGATCGTCCCCGCCATCACCGCGGTAAATCCCCAGCCACCGGCCTGCAAATAGCCTGAAAAGCTGTAGGTAGACCAAAATAAGTGATAGCCGGAGGAGATAATAATCGCGATCAGCCATACCTCGGGTTGGCGCAGGATAAAACCTAAATCCTTCATCACGTTTTTATGGGTGACTTTTGTCTGCTTTTCCTCTGTCTCTTTCGGTGCGTTTGCTTCAAACCAGATACAGACAAAACAGACTACGGCTAACGCAATACAAAACCAGGAGTACAGATGAATAACGTAGACCAACCCTTGAACCACGTTCTCGTCATTCGGGCCGACGGTCATCGAGAAGATAAATAACGCAATGCTCGCCAGGATCGATTCCACTAGGCCACGGCCACCATCATAAATACCGTAAAAGCGCCCAGCCTCATTTTTGGCCGCAAGCAGCTTGATGCGCTTCATAACGGCTCCCCAGAAGGTCAAACCGGTGGTCACTCCCCAGCCAGAAAAAATGATTAATAGCGCGGTATAGGAAGGCAAAGTGCTGTACCAAAGCCCTAACAGGCCCGTTCCCAATAGCGACAGGGTAATCAGTTTCATCGGTTTCACTCTATCAGCCAACCAACCGCTGGGCGTGTAGCAGATAAAGAATAAAAACCCCATGACTGAATACAGTTCACCGAGCTGTACATTGGAGATATTAAAGGCGTGGATCATCGTATCCTGATAAATCTGCCGCAAATATAACATCGGATATATTGCCCCACCGGCGACAGTCAGCAATAATATTTGCATATATCTGGCACTATTTTTAACTTGCTCAGTCTTTGCTGTATTTTCCATAATAGTCATACCTGTATGATATTGTTCACCCTCTTTTACCCAAGCAGCAAGATGCCCTAAGCCAGATATTTACTTAACATCTATGCGTAGCACCTTGGAATGGAGTAGAGAGATTTTTATATTGATGGTTTATTAAGAAAACCATAGGCCTCTGACAGGAGTGGATCGGTATAGTTGCGTACTTTCATATAGACATTTTTATTAATCTCATCATAGTAAATATGGTTATTCTGATTAGGAATGTACTTCTTCTTAACCTGCGCCATATCTCTTTTCGCCTGGTTGAAATCCTCCACCACGCCTAATCCGACGGCGGTACACATGGCAGCACCCAGGCAGGCTGAACTATTGGCCTTCAGGGTATAGGTCTCTTTACCAAACAGATCGCAGATAATCTGCACTAATACATCGCTTTTTGCCCCGCCGCCAATAATACGAATGCTGCTTATCGTGGATGCCGTTTCCTGTAACATCGCATCAATATTATTTTTTATCGTGTAGGCAATAGCTTCCAGAATAGAACGATAAATATGATATTTAGTGTGCCGTTGATCAAAGCCAAGCATGATCCCTTTACGGAATTGATGGCTTGGAGGGCTCAGCCAGTCAAGAATAGTGATCAACCCTTCCGAGCCTGGTGCGATGGATTCTGCAATACGATTTAACACATCCTCTTCGCTGATATTTTCCATTTCAGCGATCTTACTGATATCTTCACCGGCTAAATTTTTAAACCAACTCACCGTCCACATGCCGCGCCGGATCCCGGTAGATTCATAGACATATTTGAAAGGTTCACACGCCAGCGTCGGGAAAAAGCTCTCAGCATTAGAGTAATAATCATGACGATAAAGCATGGCTGAAATGAATGTCCCTAACGAGATCATGATTTCATCGGTCGCAGTGATACCTGCCCCCAGCACTTCGACGGCCTTGTCATTGCCGGTGGCAAATACTTGAATGTTGGCATTCAGGCCAAAACGCTCGCAGAGTTCTGCACGGAGCGGGCCGTAACTTTCACCGGGTTTAATCAGTTCAAACAGCTGGCTGCGCGTTAACCCCTGACGCTGGATCTCGGCATCATCGGCCCACTGCAGGGTTTGCCAATCCATTGGCCAATAAACTTCCTGGTTGGAACAGCTGTCCTTGAACGCGCCGGTCAGACGGAGCCCAATGTAACCAGAGGTGGTAGTGACATATTTCACCGCGTCATTCTGATGAACATAGGGTTGCGACATACGCATGTCCATCCAGCTGATGACCGGCTCAACTAACTCACCGTTTTCATCCAGTAACACCCGGCAACAACGGATAGTACACAGCCCCATTCCCAGGATCTGCTGCCGATCGCCAGTAAATTTATTCAGGCAATCTTCTATGGCGCGCACCAGGCTTTCCCAGAGATCTTCTCCGGGATGGTAAACAACCCCAGGTGCCGGTGTTTCTGTACTCTGTAATAGATCGCTGCCATAGCAAATTTCATTACCCTGTTGATCAAAAATACCCACCTTGGTACTTTGCGAACCACTATCAATGCCCATAAATAGTTTTTGCATTATTCACTTCCATTATTCTTGGTAGCTATAAGGTGGAAAGGTATTTATATATCCTGAGTTGCAGCCTTATTGACTGCAACTCGAAGCACCTTGGATATTCGCAGACCTTCCCCGTTACCCTTGGAAGATTTATCCGTGAAGATTACTCAAAGAAATGCTCAGTACCCGGCTGCGGATAAATACAGCCAAAGTTCATGATACCTTTCGGATCATAGACCTGTTTCAGCCCTTGCAGAATATAATAGGCACTACCATGTTCCTGCTCGGTCCATTGGTTACGATATTTCCCAATACCGTGATGGTGACACATGGAACCACCCAGTTTCAGCGTCTCTTCCACAATAATACGCTGGATAGGATGGTGATAAATACGCATCTCATCCTTTGGTTCACAGTGAATATTATAGTTATACACAAAGTACATATTGGTACCGTTAATATAACTGTGCGATGAGTGCCCCCCCAGCATGGTGAGATCTTCACTGCGTTCAAATTCACTACGAATACGCTGGATCACGCGATCGTAAATTTTCGGGATCATTTCCCAGCTTGCTGAGATCTCAGTGGTGAAACCATCATGCCGATTATGATTCACCATCTCGCTCACCTCTTGCTCGATGCGTGCCTGTGACCAGTTGAGATGATTGAACCAGTCTTCGATCAGTTGGCCTTTAACCGGTTTCAGGATCCCCGCCGCATGTTCTTTGATGATGTCGTTGATGCCATCAATGGTGGCATTCACAATGCCGGAAGGCCCTTCCACCATAAAGATCAGGACACATTTGCCTTCGTGGAAGGCCGAGAAATGCTGCGCCGCGTCCTCTTCTGAATACACTCGCGCCACCGAAGGGCGATAGCCTGCCGCCATAACGTCACGCAGGATCTTGATACCCGAGGCAACATCTTTGATTAAGTGGCCGATAAACCGATTGTTCTCCGGGTAGAACTTGAACAGTTTCACCGTCACTTCGGTGATAAAACACAGGGTGCCTTCGTTACCAATCACCACATGGCGGATATCTGGGCCACCGGCACGGCGGGCAACGCTCTTGATACGTGAAATATGCCCATCAGGGAAGACACACTCCAGGCCAAGCACCATATCCTCAATCCCGCCGTACAGGGTAGAGAACTGGCCGATGCTGCGGGTTGCCACTAACCCACCATACTGCGCCACCGGTTTAGACTGTGGTGAGTGGCCGGTGGTCAGGCCCTGCTTACGCACTTCATCTTCCAGCGTTTGCAGGCAAACGCCGGCTTGCACCGTGGCTTCCATATTATAACTGTCGATCTTGATGATTTTATTCAAGCGCGCCGAGTCAATCACCAACGTATTTTCTTTCCAGTTTTCCAGGCCACCCTCGGTCGCCGTCTTGCCACTTCTTGGAATAACGTTAATGGCATTTTCATTACAGAATTTAAGGATCTCAGCCACTTCCTCGGCACTTTCTGGCAGCACAATTGCCGTAGGGATAGGAACATTAAGCTGCTCTTTGGCCTTGGCATATTTTTTATATCTGTCGGCGGCTGCATCATAGAGCTTGGCATGATCGGTCACGATCTGATCCGCTTTCAGCAGGCTACGCAATTGCCCTAATGTGTCATGCTTGTTCATAATTACCCTTATCATCATTGATTAACGCACTAAAAAACCACCATCAACCGCTATCACTGAGCCGTTAACATAATTGGATGCATCTGAGGCCAAAAAGACTGCCGTCCCCATCAGATCGGCAATATTTCCCCAGCGATTAGCCGCAATATGAGAAAGCACCCGTTGATTAGCGTCAGGATCTGAACGTGTTTTTTCAGTTAATGGCGTTGCATAATATCCAGGGGCGATAGCGGTGACCTGAATATTGAATTGTGCTAATTCGTCGCAATAGGCTTTTGTCAGCCCAACAATGCCATGTTTACTTGCTGAATAAGCCGGTGACCACTGCCCACCTAAATAAGAGAACATAGAGGCGATATTGATAATCTTCCCACTTTGTTGTGGGATCATGTACTTGGCCACTTCGTGCGACATTTCAAAGGCGGCGCTCAGATTGAGAGCGATCATTTTATCCCACTGTACGCGGGTAAATTTAAGAACATCCGGTTCGTTAATGCACATCCCGGCATTGTTAACCAGTATATCGATTCGGCCAAAACGCGCGGCTACCTGATCTATGGCCTGTTGTGGTTCCCCTTCACGGGTAATGTCCGCAAGAATAAACTGATAACCCACCCCACACTCTTCTACCAAATGCCGGGTTTCCCCTTCGTCGTCCGCAATGGCGATAACAGCAACATTGGCGCCAGCTTTAGCAAACGCCAGGCTGTATGCCTGCCCCAGCCCGCTGTTGCCTCCTGTGACGATCGCTGTCCTGCCCTTTAGGGAGAACAGGTTCAAACTGAAGTCTGTGATTTTTTCCAACATGATCGTTTCCTGATGGTTTTTAACATTTCACTTTCATTAGCCCTGACGCTGGGTAACATTTATACCAATAATTTTCCATAAAACCATGCTTAAGATCCTTTTTATGGAAAATTATCATCATTAAGTTTAATTTATCTTGATTTTTATAATAAATTGAAATAAAAAATCATTATAAAGGTGTTTTTATTTGTTTTTATGCTGATAATTTAGTTTTATATGGAATTTAAAACTTTATAGTGATGGCCTGATAGGCTGTAAATGGGGAGTGGCGTTGCCAAAGTGGTTATCTCTTCAGCAATCGGGGTACTCATTGGACTGATTTTCTCGTAACATTGAGCAGAGATGATCGGGGCTTAACATCGGAAATAAATCATGATAAAGATTGATTACAACGGTTTGAACGTGTTGGAAAAAAAGCTATTAGACAGCACTAAGGAATGCATTCAGCATAACTCAACGGTTTCTATTACTGAGCTCAGCGCACAGTTTGATGTTTCAACGTCAAAAATCTCCAAGTTTGTAAGGAAATTGGGGTTTGAGTCCTTCAAACAATATAAAAAATTTATTATCAGCGAACATAATGAAGCCCCCCCGGCAAAACCATCAAGCGAGCTACAGCGCATATCAGACTATATTGCTAACTTTGACGATAACCTTGCTCATGATTTTTGGTTAAAGATCAAAGATTGCAATAAGCTGATTATCTATGGGCTAGGCCCTTCTTACATTTGCGCTGATTACTTTGCCTATCGTCTCCGGATTTTTTCTGATGTATTTACGCTAGCAACCAATGAAGTGACTACCGTCAGAAACTCTGACAGCAAAGACACTAAACTCTTGGTGCTATCGACTACCGGGCAATTTAAATCTTTTGATGATGAATTATCCGATTTGAATTACAAAGAGATAATCTTTTTATTTGAAGAGTTCCGCTACTTCCCAAAACTGCAGCAAAACACGCTTTTTTATCTCACTAATAGCGGTGGCAACAGTAAACTTAAGCCCTATGAGAAATCACGGACGTTATTTTTTATTTTTCTGGAAGAAGTGATACAAAAATTCATGCCTAATACTTAGTCTGGCGAAATAGCGTAGTGGGGCACCTACTCGGTGCCCCTAGAAAGGTAAATTACTTTTTCTTCGACAGATTCACCCAGGTTTGCACCACGGTATCCGGGTTAAGCGACAAACTGTCGATCCCCTGATCCATCAGCCACTCGGCAAAATCGGCATGATCTGAAGGCCCTTGACCACAAATCCCCACGTACTTGCCGTGACGCTTGGCGGCTTGAATCGCCATGGTCAGCAGCATTTTTACCGCTTCGTTGCGTTCGTCAAACAGTTCGGAAACCACGCCAGAGTCGCGATCCAGCCCCAGAGTTAACTGCGTCATATCGTTGGAACCGATAGAGAAACCGTCGAAATGCTCAAGGAACTGATCGGCCAGCAAGGCGTTAGAAGGGATCTCGCACATCATGATCACTTTCAGCCCATTCTCTCCACGCTTGAGCCCCTGACGCGCCAACTCCGCCACCACCGCTTCCGCCTGCGCCACGGTGCGGACAAACGGCACCATAACCTCGACGTTGGTCAGCCCCATGTCATTGCGCACCCGCTTCATCGCCTCGCATTCCATGGCAAAGCAGTCACGGAAGCTGTCAGCAACGTAACGACCGGCACCACGGAACCCCAGCATTGGGTTTTCTTCGTGCGGCTCATACTTCTCGCCGCCCACCAGGTTGGCGTATTCGTTGGATTTGAAGTCAGAAAGACGCACGATAACGCGCTTCGGCCAGAACGCCGCACCCAAGGTGGCGATCCCTTCGGTCAAACGGCCCACATAGAACTCGACCGGATCATCATAACCCTGCATCAACGCACGGATTTCGGCTTGCAGTTCTGGCGTTTGCTGGTCGAACTCCAGCAGCGCACGCGGGTGCACGCCAATCATGCGGTTAATAATGAATTCCAAGCGTGCCAAACCCACCCCATCGTTCGGCAAGCGGGCAAAGTCGAAGGCACGATCCGGGTTACCCACGTTCATCATGATCTTCAGCGGGAGTTCTGGCAGTTCGGTGACCGCTGAACTCTGCACGCTGAAGTCCAGCATATCGCTGTAAACAAAGCCGGTATCGCCTTCGGCACAGGACACGGTGACTTTCTGCCCATCTTTCAGCAAATCGGTGGCATGCCCACAGCCAACCACCGCCGGGATCCCCAATTCACGGGCAATAATCGCCGCATGACAGGTTCGCCCACCACGGTTGGTGACAATCGCCGCGGCTTTTTTCATGATCGGTTCCCAGTCTGGGTCGGTCATGTCAGTCACCAGCACATCGCCAGGCTGAATGCGGTCCATTTCACTGATATCGTAAATCACTTTCACCGGGCCAGCCCCGATGCGCTGACCAATAGCCCGTCCTTCCACCAGCACGGTGCTGTTGCCGTTTAACTGGTAGCGCTCCATCACTTTTTCATTGGAACGCACGGTTTCCGGGCGCGCCTGTACGATCAGCAATTTGCCGGTGTGACCATCTTTTGCCCATTCGATATCCATCGGGCGGCCGTAATGTTTTTCGATCAACAAAGCCTGATGCGCCAAGGCCTGCACTTCATCATCAGTTAAGGAGAAACGATTGCACTGCGCTTCTGGCACATCTTCGATCCGAACCTGTTTACCATGATCCTGCGAAGGTGCGTACACCATGCGGATTTTCTTCGAGCCCAGGTTGCGGCGCACGATGGCCGGTTTGCCTTTCAGCAGCGTCGGTTTGTGCACATAGAATTCGTCCGGGTTGACCGCGCCCTGCACCACCATTTCACCCAGACCAAACGCCGAAGTAATAAATACCACCTGATCGAAACCGGATTCAGTATCGATGGTGAACATCACCCCAGACGAGGCCAGATCGGAACGCACCATGCGCTGCACGCCCGCAGACAGCGCCACGCCGCGGTGATCGTACCCTTGATGCACCCGGTAGGAGATCGCACGATCGTTAAACAGTGAAGCAAACACATGCTTGATTGCCACCATCACGGCATCGATGCCTTGCACGTTGAGGAAGGTTTCCTGCTGGCCAGCAAAAGACGCATCTGGCATATCTTCGGCGGTGGCGGAAGAACGCACGGCAAACGAGGCTGCGCTTTCACCGTCTGCCAATTGCTGGTACGCCAGGGTAATTTCACGCTCAAATTCTGGGTGGAAAGGCGTATCGATCACCCATTGGCGAATTTGTGCACCGGCTTTGGCCAGTTGAACAACGTCGTCAACGTCGGTTTGATCCAATAACTGATAGATGCGTTGGTTAACACCACTTTGCTCAAGAAAATCGTTAAATGCCTGTGCGGTGGTGGCAAAGCCGTTTGGCACGGCAACACCCAAATCGGAAAGATTGGTGATCATTTCACCGAGGGAGGCATTTTTGCCGCCGACACGGTCAACGTCGTGCATGCCAAGCTGGTTATACCAAAGTACATTACGCAAGTCTGGGCCATTGTTGGACATCGAGACAATCCTTTTTGCTATCAGTAGGGTCTAAGCGGATTTTATTCGGTAAGCAGAGCCAAGCCAGACTAGCACAATGATCCATAGAAATTGGAAAGGTGAATCGATCAACCCGATGAAGAAAATGGATTTTAAGATAAACACTGAAATAATATAATTTAAATGGGGATCGTTCCCTTTGGCACTAAATAAATATAATTCAACAAGTTAAATATTATTATTTCCAGATTGAACGCCAATTTTACTCGGCAAAGAATTTGTAGAAAATAGCATCACTGAACCGAGAAAACGCACTAATAATTTATAATCATTGTTTTATAAAAAATAAAATTACGTTTTATTAAGTTAATTTTTGACCTATTTTAAGTTTGCCTGGTTAAAATATGGCTTTATTGTTCGCAATTGATCATGATATTCACTCATTCACGAACCGTGATATTTTTCACCCCAGGATCACTATTTTCAGTAAAGGAGTTGTGGATGGACAGAAGCGTTTTTTATATTTCAGACGGTACGGCCATCACCGCCGAAGTGCTGGGGCATGCGGTTCTGTCACAGTTCCCCATCAAGGCGACGACCTATACCCTGCCATTCGTAGAAACCGAAGCACGGGCCCGTGGCGTGTGCCAACAAATTAATGATATTTATCATCAGACCGGGGTTCGCCCGCTGGTGTTCTATTCGATTATCTCACCAGAAGTCCGCCAGGTGATCACCCAGAGCGAAGGTTTCTGCCAGGACATCGTGCAAGCACTGGTTGGGCCGCTACAGGGTGAACTGGGGGTAGAACCCACGCCCATCGCCAATCGCACCCACGGCCTGACCGAAAGCAATCTCGGCAAATATGACGCCCGTATCGCCGCCATTGATTACACTTTGGCGCATGATGACGGTATTTCGCTGCGTAATCTCGACCAGGCACAGGTGATCCTGCTTGGCGTTTCGCGCTGTGGTAAAACCCCCACCAGTTTGTATCTGGCCATGCAGTTCGGTATTCGCGCGGCCAATTACCCGTTTATCGCCGACGATATGGACAATTTACAGCTGCCAGCCGCACTAAAACCCTTTCAGCATAAGCTGTTTGGTCTGACGATTGACCCTGAACGCTTGGCCGCCATCCGCGAAGAGCGGCGGGAAAACAGCCGGTATGCTTCAATGCGCCAGTGCCGGATGGAATTGGCAGAAGTAGAAGCCTTGTTCCGCAAGAATCAAATCCGCTACCTCAATACCACCAACTATTCGGTGGAAGAAATCTCGACCAAAATCCTCGATATTCTCGGCATGAGCCGCCGTATGTTCTGAGGGTAAAGCAGCAGGAAACTGGCCTGCTGCCGCCCACTTTTTACCCTGTCAGGTTTTTTTGCTGAATTTGCTCAACAGAACCGGGGTTCTACGGTTGAATTCAGCGATTTTTGCGTTATTGTGATCATCATCACTTCCCGGTATTCCTGCCGTAGCGAAGAACAGTTTTAGAGAAAATCATGCACAAAACAGATGAACTGCGAACCGCGCGCATCGATCACCTCGTTACGCCTCAAGCACTAGCGGAAAAGTTGCCGATCTCAGACGCCATTGCCAATAACGTGACAGCGTCACGCAAACGTATTGAAAACATCCTGGTGGGTGAAGACCGCCGCTTGCTGGTGGTCATTGGCCCCTGCTCCATTCACGATCTGGATGCCGCTATCGATTATGCTGGCCGCTTGAACGTTTTGCGGGAACGCTATCAGGATCGCCTGGAAATCGTGATGCGCACCTATTTTGAAAAACCGCGCACCGTGGTTGGCTGGAAGGGGTTGATCTCCGATCCCGATCTGGACGGCAGTTTTCAGGTCAATCGTGGGATTGAAATGGCCCGTAAGCTGTTGCTTGCCGTTAACCAGCTCGGCCTGCCTACCGCCACCGAGTTTCTGGATATGGTGATCGGCCAGTATATTGCCGATCTGATCAGTTGGGGGGCGATTGGCGCACGCACCACAGAAAGCCAAGTGCACCGCGAAATGGCCTCGGCGCTCTCCTGCCCGGTGGGCTTCAAGAACGGCACCGACGGTAATACCCGCATTGCCATCGATGCCATCCGTGCGGCCCGTGCCAGCCATATGTTCCTGTCGCCCGACAAGCACGGCCAGATGACTATTTACCAGACCAGCGGTAACCCATTCGGCCATATCATCATGCGTGGGGGCAAAACGCCGAATTATCACGCCAGTGATGTGGTTGCCGCCTGCGACAGCCTGCGCGAGTTCGACCTGCCGGAGCATTTGGTGATCGACTTCAGCCACGGTAATTGCCAGAAAATGCACCGCCGCCAGTTGGAAGTGGCAGAGAACGTCTGCCAGCAGATCCGTGCCGGTTCAGTGGCGATCGCCGGCGTGATGGCAGAAAGTTTCCTGGCGGAAGGGACACAGAAAATCGTTCACGGCCACCCGTTGACCTATGGCCAGTCGATTACCGATCCATGCCTGAGCTGGTCCGACAGTGAACAGTTACTGGCAATGTTGGCAGATGCGGTGGATACTCGTTTCTGATCGCCTTGAGTGGGGTGTGCATCACACCCCACCAGCAGAAATGCGGAGCCTCTTGTATGAACAACCCTTTGTTATCCATCCCCTGCGTTACCTTGCAGGGCGAGTTCAAAACGCTGGCAGACTTCCCCGCACGGGTTTATCTGGTGGTCAACACCGCCAGCCAATGTGGTTTTACCCCACAGTATCAAGGGTTGGAAAATCTCTGGCAGCGCTACCGCGAACGTGGCCTGATGGTGCTCGGGTTTCCCTGCAATCAGTTTGGCAAACAAGAGCCGGGTAACGCACTGGAAATAGCCGAATTTTGTAACCTGAATTACGGCGTTAGCTTCCCGCTATTCAGCAAGATCGACGTTAACGGTGCAGATGCCCACCCGCTGTTCAACGAGCTGAAACGTCGTGCACCCGGCCTGCTGGGCAGCCAACGCATCACGTGGAACTTCACCAAGTTTCTCTTCACTTCGGACGGTGCTCGAATTACGCGTTTTGCCCCGTTCACCAAGCCAGAACGCTTGCCCGAGCACATAGAAAAACTGCTTGAGCCTTAGCTCGAGCAGGAAATCTCCAGATGCTTACCCCAGTCTGGCGGCAACGCCGCGAGATCCTCATATTGCGGATCATCGGCAAACGGCTTCAGCAATGCCTGATGCAGACGTGCTAGTTTGCTGACATCATTTTGCTCCGCCGCCTCGATCGCCTGCTGGGCCAGATAATTGCGTAAAATCAACTGTGGATTGGCCGCCTTCATGGCTTGCTGACGCTCGGCATCGCTCACTTGCTCTTGCTGCAAGCGCAGGCGATATTGCTGATACCAATGATCAAACGCTGCGCGATCGATAAACTCGTCACGCAGCGGAGATTGCGCCTGTTGCTGTTCAACCGTGCTCAATAGGCGGAACGTGCGGGTATAATCACGTCCTTCCTGCGCCATCAGGCGCAGCAGGCCAGTCAGCAGATCGTTATCCTGCGTCGACGGCGTGAAGAAACCCAGCTTGGCCCGCATCTGCTCACCATAAGCCTGCATTAACGCGGGTTCATAGGCCGCCAGCGCAGCCTGTAACTGCTCGGCGCTCATCAGGCCGGAAAGCGTGTGCGCCAACCGGTGCAGGTTCCACAGCCCGACGGCGGGTTGATTATCGAAAGCATAACGGCCCTGATGATCCGAGTGGTTACAGATATAATCCGGCTTGTAATCATCGAGGAAGCCATAAGGCCCGAAATCCAGGGTAAGCCCGAGGATTGACATGTTATCGGTATTCATCACCCCGTGCGTAAAGCCGACGGTCTGCCAATGGGCAATCAAGCGCGCGGTACGTTCTACCACCTCGGTAAACCACAGCGAGTAACGCTCTTTTTCTTCGACCCATTGCGGCCAGTGATGGGCAATCACGAAATCTGCCAGTTGCTTCACCTGGTCTGGCTGCTTGCGGTAATAGAAATGCTCAAAGTGACCAAAGCGTATATGGCTTTCCGCTACGCGCAGCAGCATCGCTCCCCGCTCTGGCTGTTCGCGAAATACCGGGTGCTCGCTGGTTACAATGGTCAGTGCTCGCGTAGTGGGTATGCCAAGGTGATAAAGGGCTTCTGAAGCCAGAAACTCACGGATCACCGAACGCAGCACCGCCCGGCCATCACCCATGCGCGAATACGGCGTCAAACCCGCCCCTTTCAGGTGCCAGTCCATGCTGCGGCCGTCCGCCAACTTCTGTTCACCCAGTAAAATTCCACGGCCATCGCCCAATTGCCCGGCCCAAGAACCAAACTGATGGCCACTATAAACCTGCGCCAGCGGCTGCATGCCCGGCAACAGCGTTTCCCCCCCCCAAACGGGCGTTTTTTCCGGTGTAAACCAGCTATCATCTAAACCCAACTCACGGGCCAAAGGCTGGCTGTGGTACAGCAAACGGGTCCCTTTCAGTGGCGTAGGGTGTAACTCGGTGTAAAAACCGGGCAACTGCTGATAATAGGTATTTTCAAACTGTGGCATAGGCCCTCCATTACCTTCAGTGTAGAGCCTGGGCGCGCTGATTAATACGGAGGAATTACAGGGATAACGCCCTGCCTGTTTACCAGGCAGAGACGAATGGCACTACCGGCGACGGCGGGAGATTTTTAATGTTTTACTGCGTTGACCAAAAAAATGCTTTGCGAACGAAAAAATCGCGATAAATAACAATACCGGGATCACGAAAACAATCATTCCGTCCATTGTTAACCTCATTATGCGTGTTGGAAATAATCAGCTATTGTTGTCGAATGCTGCATAAGTCCTTCGCAGAGTTCGTAGATTATCCACACTAATGACAGGCCATAAAAATCCCTGCAGCCCTAAAACACCAGCGTTTCTAAGTTTATTGAAGTACTCTTTTTTTTCTATTCCGCAAACGATAGCCCCCCTACAGAGCAAATTGATATTTTTCAATAGTGAGTCAATAACCACGTCATAACCCGGATGGGTAAATAGTTGCCAGTAAAAGCGTTTATCTATTTTTACGCAGTCAAATAATCCATCGTACAGTGCCGTGAGCGTCGTTTTACCCGAGCCAAAGTCATCCAGCCACAGGGTAAAATATTCACTCAATAACCTGACTGTTTCATTGTTTTTTCCCGCAGAAAGATTGGGGAAACTCTCGCCGATCTCAAAAACAATAAACGGCAATTGCTGAATACGCTGGCGCAGCACAAGGTTGCTAATAAGCAAATCAGCAATAGTTTCTTCAATATTAATGGTTAATAATACGTCATTCTCAACAAACCATGATGCCTGCTGTTCAACCAGCAGCAACTGTTCGTTAAATAATTCAATCCGTTGTTCAGGGGATAATAAATTAACCCCAATCTCCATCGGCATTGCCAGATCGCCATCCAGGCTATTGAAACGACTGAGGATCTCCACCGCCAGCAATCTTCCTTCCATTGAGTACACCGGTTGGAAGACAGAATAACTAATAAAGTCAGCTTCAAATTTAACTTTCATTTTAATGCCAAAGGATTAACGGCGATTATTTAATGCTATATCAATATATTCTATCGCTCAACCCCACCTAAGATTAATCGTAAAATTTAATGTAATTACCAATGCGTTATCAATAAATCAATAGCTTAAAGCTATGTTAAAACCATAAGTAGTTTAATTATAAATTAATTTATCTTAAGGCTAAAACAACTCGAGAACGCGTGTTTTTTGTTCTACTTGAACTTGTAACGTGCAATCCAGTTGAGCATTTGATTTATTACCGCTGATTTTTATAGAAAAATCCTAAAAAATGTGAAACTAAGAGAATACTATCCGGAGCGTTATCAATACTGAATCCCGCAAAAGCATTAATTTTGTTTATTAATTAATAACTTCTGTTACACCGTGTATCAGAGCCTCTACGTCATGACTGTCTTGATTTTTGTTATATCTCTACTATCGGTGAATTTACCCTCAAACAGGACAATAAAAAAGCAACGGTTAACTGTCTGCCAGCGTTGATAGCATAAAAAAGGGACAGGTTTCCCCGTCCCATACTCTTCATCTGCCTGATAACGCTATTTGATCGTTTCCATCAACCAATCACGTAACGCGGAAAGTTCGTCTGCTTGCTGCGGGAACTGCAATTGCAGACGCTCGCAACAGGCGGCCAGCGCCTCACTGCGGTAAGGGCACCCCACCAACATAGTGGCCAAGGTCTGCATGGGGGCCGGATTAAGGCTGTCGGTAAAGATCTGCGCCCGTACAATCGTGCCCTTTTCGACATCAAAGAAAATATCTACGCCTCCCCAGTTAAAGCGCTCATTCAGAAGATGGCTGAACGCAGGCGCTTTACCGAAATTCCATTCCCAACTGCTCTGCTTAGCAAATTGTTGTTCAAAATCTGGCAGATTGGGGAAAACATCCGGTGAGATCACTTCCGCTGGTGCACTGTCACCATAGTGGGCAAAAAATGCCTGGATGATAGCGTCACAAACCTGCTGATGATGAATCCCTGGCAAGAACTCCGCCAGATTGGCGACGCGAGAGCGAACCGAAGTGATCCCCTTCGCCTGTAGCTTTTTAGGATCGGGGTTGAGGTAATCAGCCAAGCGATTGAGATCGGCGTTTAGCAGCAGAGTGCCATGATGGAAGCCCCGATCTTGCGTCTCGCGATAGGCAGAACCGGATATTTTGCGGATCCCATCGGCTGTCTCAACCACCAGATCGTTGCGCCCAGAAGCCACTGCGTTAATCCCCAACTGCGCCAGCGCTTGCAGAATAATGCCGGTTGAAACGGTTTTATCATAACCTGGCTTTCCTGCCATAAAGGTAAAACAGGTATTACCGAGATCGTGAAACACCGCGCCACCACCGCTGCTGCGCCGTGCCAAGCGAATACCGTCTTGCTCCATACGCCGGGTATTACACTCTTTCCACGGGTTCTGTGATTGACCAATGACCACGGTTTCAGCATTACGCCACAGGAACAGGATGTTCTGCGTCGTCATTTCGCGGAAGATACACTCTTCAACCGCCAGGTTGAACCAAGGATCGTAAGAGTCGGAAATTAATAAACGTAAGGAATTCATGGCATTCACCGATAGCAATGTGATGCTGCCATGATACACCAGCACAACCGGTTACACGCTAGATTCGGCGCGCTTGCCAGTAGACTTTTCGCCAGTACACATTGTTCAGCGAGGAACGCGTCACACCGCGGCTGGTGGAGGCGTGGATAAATTCGTCGTTGGTATCATAGATGCCGACATGCAGGCCATTCTCACCGCTGCCGGTTTTGAAAAACACCAGATCGCCCGGTAACAGTTCGTCACGCGATACTTTGGTGCCGATGCTGGTCTGTTGCTCCGTAGAGCGTGGCAATTGCATATCGAAACGATCGCGGAAAGTGCGGTAGACAAAGCCAGAACAGTCAACACCGGCTTGATCTAAACCACCATAGCGATACGGCGTACCGTACCATTGGCGTAATTGCTCATTCAGTTGCGCGACAACGACGATGGAATCGGACAAACGACCATTTGGCGGTGGCGCATGGCTGCTACAACCGGCAAGGATCAAACTGACTAATAAAAACCACACACGCATCGCATCGTTCCCTTCACTGAATCATGCTACCCGCACATTGCCACAGAGTAAGTTAAGTAAGGATAGCGCTGATTTATCTCTCAATACAGGAAAAAGGCAAGCATTGTGAAGGAGATATCGAGGATTTGTCCGCTATTGGGGAGATTTAACCTTCGCTTTGCTGTTAATCAGCCAAACGCCAAACAGAATCGACAGGGTTCCCAGCGTTTTCAGCAAAGTCGCCGATTCGTTGAACCAAGGCAGGATCACCGCCGCCAGATAGACCAACGCATAGCTGATGCTCAATAACGGGTAGGCGCGATTCAGTGGCAGGTAACGCAATGCAAAGAACCAGCACAGCATCGACAAGGCATAGCCGAAGATGCCACCACTGACCGCCAATAACGCCAGCCAGTGATGACGTAATAACGCCAGCGTGATATCTGCAAATGACAACAGCGGGATCTGCGCCATGCCCCATTTCATCAGCAATTGTGCCAACGTTACCAGCAGGACACTGGCGGCCCCCCACGCATAGCCTTTCATGGATTAAGACTCATCAGCAGTATTCCCAGCATGATTGAAAGCACGCCGCACCAGTGGCGCAGCGTGGTGGGTTCATTAAACAGCCAACGTGCTGCCAGCGTGACCAGCACAAAGTTGAGGCTGAGCATCGGGTAGGCTACGCTGAGCGGCAAGCGTTGCAGCACATTGAGCCAGATGAGCATGCCCAGCCCCAGGAAGATTACCGCCAGCGCCAACCAACGCAGAGTGATGCTCAAGCGTCGATCAGCAGCCTGCTCCCAGGTTTGGGCAGCCTGTTTCTGACATAGCTGCCCTGCACAGGTAAACAGGCTGACCAGAATCACCAACCCATAGGCCATCATGGCTGCTGCTTGTACCACAGCAGTGCGAAGCGGTGCATTTCGGTAACGCTATCTGGCGTTGGGAGATCCTGCGGTACATGTTCATCACGGGAAAGGTGTAACACCAGCGACACATCGCCCTGCTTGCGCGCCTGCTCGAGCCACTGCGGGAAATCTTCATCGCGGATATAGTGGCTGCGTGAGTCTTCATAATTCAGGCCGTAGGAAACTTCACCCCGCTGGCTAAACATCAGTATATCGCTGCGCTTCAGTTCCCAGGCCAACCCTGCTGCCACACCTACGTTGTCGGCGAGAACATACTGGCTCTGGCTCAGAACTGGCATATTGACCCGTACAAAGTTCTGCGGCTGTTTGGAATCGACAACCTGCTGCGGAATGGCATAGCCAATCAGCAAGCAGAGCAGCAACGGACAGGCCGCGGCCCAAGCCCAACGCTGTGCATTATTGCGCGCAGAGATCACGGCAAACAGCAGCCAGCCAGCGAAAGCAACGAAGCCAAGAATAATCTTCGGCCACTCATCTGAAGTGAACAGACGTACGTTAGGCAACAAACCTAACCCCATCAGCGACAGTGCCGCGATACCAATCAGGCCAAACAGGCCGTTTAGTACGGCATTAGCTTTGAATACCCGGGTGCGCAATTGCGCCACGCAATCTTCCGCATAGGCCGCCATCAGCAAGGCCAACGGTGCCATACACGGCAGAATGTAGGTCGCCAACTTGCCCTTAGCGATGCTGAAAAAGATTAACGGCATCACTACCCAACTTAACAGAAAGAATAACTCAGGGCGCTGAACGCGCTCACGCCAACCTTTGACCAGTGAACCAGGCAATAGCGCCAGCCATGGCAACACGGCGGCAATCAGGATCGGAATGTAATACCAGATCGGTGCTTTATGTTGGGCATTCTCTTCGGCAAAGCGCTGAATGTGCTCCACCCAGAAGAAATAGTTCCAGTAATCCGGTTCACGTTGGGCCACCGCCAGTGCCCACGGCAGGCTGAGCAACACCGCCACCACCACCGCAACCGGCCCGTAGATCAGCAGTTCTTTGATTTTGCGCTGCTGGATCACAATCGGAATCACCGCAATCACCGGCACCGCCAAGGCCAGGAATCCTTTGGTCATAAAGCCCATGCCACAGGCCAAGCCGAGCAGCACATAGCCCCCCAGTTTGCCCTTGGTGGTGGTGGCTTTTAGCGTCAGGTAATAGCTGACCATCGCCGCTGTTAACCACAGCGAGATCATCGGATCGAGCACGCTATATGTTCCAACGCTGAACACCAGGAACATCGACAGGAAAATCAACACCGCCAAACAGGCACGATGCGCGTTTTTCCACATCAGCCAGGCCAGTGCAAACACCAGCAGTGCCGCCAGACCGGTACTGAATACCGAAGCGAAGCGCACGGCAAAATTGTTATCACCAAATATCCACTGGCTAACGTTGTTAAACCAGTAACCTGCTACCGGTTTTTCAAAATAGCGCAGGCCAAGCAGATTGGGGACCACCCAATCGCCCTTGGCCAGCATTTCACGGCTGATCTCGGCATAGCGGGTTTCGTCGGGTTGCCATAACAGGCGTCCGTTGAGCGGAATCAGATAGACTAGGGCAAAAAAAATGGCCAATACAATGGCCCAGGTTCCTTTCAGCGCTTTCATGAAACGTCTTTTTCCTCTACTTCGGTTTGACAGCCTAACCAGCCTTCACGGCCAGGAAAGGGTGCTCGCATGATGCGGCCCAGCGGCAACGATGCCGGATCCTGCGGCAACAAGGCACTCAGCGGGCAAAACTCAATGCCCTGCTGCTGCGCACGCTGCAACAGATCTTCAAACATGGCGGCCTGAGACATCCCCTCCACCTCGGTGTGAATGGTGTACACCGGCACGCCCCGATCGTTTTCGATCGCACGCAGAATGTAGTCATTGAAGTCGGCAATGCTGACTTCGCTGCCAATCACTTCATCAAAGGTGGGGAGTGTGACGGGAATTTGCACCGTTCCAGCCTGACCATTGTTTAATAGCGGACGAAACGGGTGTGTGCCACGGCAATCGCTGTTGTACTGAAAATCAAAGCCCTGCTTCACCTCGACAACGCGTTGATCGGCACGCCAGCCAGCAACGGCTGAGAACTTGACCGGTTGCCCCGTGCTCGCAGTCAGTGCGTCAACGCCCAACTGCACTTGCCGCGTCAACTCCTGTTCTGACCAACGCGCCACTCGAGCCTGCCAGCCCTGATGATCCCAGGCATGCAGCCCCACTTCATGACCCGCCTCGGCGGTACGTTTCATCAACGGCCCTAACGCCCGGGAGATGTTACGCCCCGGCCAGGCAGTGCCCGCCAGCAAGATATCCCAGCCGTATAGCGAAGCCGCATTTGAGCGCAGCATTTTCATCAGGAATTGAGGACGAAGGAGGCGCCACAAGTGGCGCCCCATATTGTCCGGCCCAACGCTGAAGAAGAAACTGGCCTGAATACCGTACTTATCGAACAGGTCCAGCAAACACGGCACCCCTTCACGGGTGCCGCTGAAGGTATCTACATCAACTCGCAGGCCGACCTTCTTCATGCACCATTACCTTCCTCTACCGTGGTACGCAGGAAGTAATCCAGCGTATCGGCAACGGTCTGTTGCATGGCGATAGTTGGCTGCCAATCCAGCAAACGGCGCGCATTTTTGATGCTTGGGGTACGGTGTTCAACGTCCTGATAGCCCTTACCGTAGTAGCTGCTGCTTTCCACATCTTTGAAACCGGCAAACGGTGGGAAATTGCCACGCAGCGGATGGTTGTTGAAGCTCTCCAGCAACATTTCCGCCAGTTCACGAATGCTCGCTTCGTTGGTCGGGTTACCGATGTTGACGATCTGACCGTCACACTGCCCGTTACGGTTTTCAATAATGCGATACAGCGCTTCGATGCCGTCATTGATATCGGTAAAGCAGCGCTTCTGCGCACCACCGTCAACCAGTTTGATCGGCGAACCTTCAACTAGGTTGAGGATCAACTGGGTGATAGCACGGGAAGAACCAATGCGTGCCGCATCCAGGTTATCCAGGCGTGGCCCCATCCAGTTAAACGGACGGAACAGCGTGAACTTAAGGCCTTCTTTCGCGCCATAAGCCCAGATTACACGGTCCAACAGCTGCTTGGAGACAGAATAAATCCAACGCTGCTTGCTGATTGGCCCCACGATCAGGCGTGAACTGTCTTCATCAAACTCTTTATCGTCACACATACCGTAAACTTCTGACGTGGACGGGAAGATGATGCGTTTGTTGTATTTCACACAGTCGCGGACGATTTTCAGGTTTTCTTCGAAATCCAGTTCGAACACTTTCAGTGGATTACGGGTGTATTCGATCGGTGTAGCGATCGCCACCAGCGGCAGGACCACGTCACATTTCTTGATGTGGTATTCGATCCACTCGGAATGAATGCTGATATCCCCTTCCACAAAGTGGAAGCGTGGGTTATCCAGGAACCGGCTGATCGCATCAGAACCAATATCCAGGCCATAGATGTCATAGCGATCTTCACGCAGCAAGCGCTCAGTCAGGTGGTTACCGATAAAGCCGTTGACCCCGAGGATTAACACACGAGTTCTGCGCTTCATGGCCGCACTCGGTTTCGGAGTCAGGCGCACATCGGTAACAATGCCCATCTCCAGCGCCAGGCGCGAACCCTGCACGTATAAACCGGATTCACTTTGACCCGCCACGATCTCCAGCGCACCATCACCACAGGCGATGGTCAGCGGTGAAGTGCTCAACACGGTACCCGGTTGTTTGTCATGCTGGGTGTCCAGCACGCGTGAGCGCCACACGGTCAGTTTGCGCTGGCCGAGATAGCTGAAAGCACCGGGGTAAGGTTCTGTTACAGCGCGCACCAGATTGTCGATCTCGCGGGCAGACTTATGCCACTGAATCTCGCCATCGGCTGCTGTGCGGCGGCCAAAATAGCTAGCATCCGCCTCATTTTGCGGAGTCAACGTCGCAGTGCCGTTCTTCAGCTTTGGCAGTTGCTGTTTCAGCAAACCCTGCGCAGCTTCCAACACTTTCTTATGCAACGTCAGCGCGGTATCGCTCGCCGTGATCGCCACTTTTTGCTGGCCGACGATGTCGCCTGCATCTGGACGCTTGACCATTTTGTGCAACGTAACGCCGGTTTCTGTTTCACCATTCAGCAGCGCCCAGTTAACCGGCGCACGCCCGCGATAACGTGGCAACAGTGAACCATGCAGGTTAAAACCGCCCTTCGGTGCCAGCGCCAGTACTTCTTCGCTCAGCATGTTGCGGTAATAGAAAGAGAAAATAATATCAGGCTGCAATTCGCGGATACGCTCAACCCACAGCGGGTGGTTCACGTCTTCCGGTGCATAAACCGGTAAATCCAGCTCAGCCCCTTGGCGGGCAACAGAAGAGAAGAAGTTGTTTTCACCAGGATCGTCGGTATGGGTAAACACCGCCTTCACGTCATAACCCGCTTCAGTCAGCGCTTGCAAGCCAGCACAGCCGATATCATGGTAAGCAAATACAATAGCTTTCATCGTTCTTCTTCCTGAGTATTTTGGGTCTGCTTATCGCCGACCACTTTCTGAACAAAATAACGAGGGCGGGCGCGGACATCATTGTAAATCCGGCCGATGTACTCCCCCAACAACCCCATACCGACAAACTGTGCGCCAATGAAGGTAAAAAGCACCGCAAACAGGGTGAATACCCCACCTGCCGCCCATTCAGGCCCCAAAATCAGACGCAGGGCGATCAACAACACCGCCAGGACAAACCCGGACAACGCAATCACGCTGCCAACAACGCTGAGCAAGCGCAGTGGCGTGGTCGTCAGGCAAGTGATCAGGTCATACATCAGGTTGATCAGCTTCATCAGGCTGTATTTGGAATCACCGAACTCACGTTCGGCGTGGCGCACCTCAATTTCAGTGGTGCGACGGGCGAAAGTATTTGCCAGAATAGGGATAAAAGTACTGCGCTCGTGGCAGTGCAACATCGCTTCGATGATATGACGACGATAAGCACGCAACATGCAGCCGTAATCGCCCATCGACTTACCGGTCGCGCGCTGGATCATCATATTGATCATGCGCGAAGCCGACTTGCGGAACCAGGAATCCTGACGGTTGGCCCTTACGGTACCTACCACGTCATACCCCTCCTCCGCCACGCTGACCAACCGGGGAATTTCTTCTGGCGGGTTTTGCAGATCGGCATCCAGAGTGATCACCAGATCGCCACTGACCTGATTGAAGCCAGCCATGATGGCAGAGTGCTGACCATAGTTACGATTCAGCAATACCGCAATAATGCAGCTGCCTGGTTGTTCAGCGGCGGCCGTCAGCATCTCGGCGGAATTATCGCTGCTACCATCATCAACCAGAATAATTTCATACGGTTGGGTTAATTGCTTACAGGCGGCAGTGGTACGTTCCAGCAATGCAGGTAAACTTTCCTGCTCGTTGAATACCGGGATAACCACCGAAACTTTACTAATCGGTTCAGCGCGAGACACGAGATGACTCCACAACAGAAGATAAGGCATTGACCACGCGATCGACATCGGCTTCGGTCATGTCAGGAAATAGCGGTAAGGTGCATAAACGCGCCGAATTCCATTCGGTATTAGGCAACGAAAGCTGCGGATAACGCTCACGATAGAATTTTTGCGTATGGGCGGCACGGAAATGCAGGCCAGTGCCCACTCCCACCTCTTTTAACCGCTCCATCAATTGATCACGCCCAATGCCGCAGCGCTCTTCATCAACACGGACCATAAACAGGTGCCATGCGTGATCGTGCGGATAATCCGGCAGCCCCAACGGCTGGAATGGAGAGTCTTTCAGCGCATTAAGGTAACGCTCGGCCAACACTTTGCGCCGCGCATTCAGTTCAGGCAAACGTGCCAGTTGCACCACGGCAATCGCGGCATGAATATCAGAAAGGTTATACTTGTAGCCTGGTTCAACCACTTCAGCCTGTGGCTTGCGCCCTTGCAGCTGACGATCGAAGGCATCAACCCCCAGACCGTGGAATTTCAGGCAACGCACGCGATCGGCCAGTGCATCATCATCGGTAGCAATCAGGCCACCTTCTGCGCAGGTCAGGTTTTTGATCGCGTGGAAAGAGAAGATCGCAGTACCGCGTGCACCGACCCACTCGCCATTAAAACGAGTTCCCACCGCATGAGCGGCATCTTCAATCAGAGGGATATCGTGGCGCTCGGCCACATCGCGCAGCGCATCCATCGGTAATGGCGCGCCTGCATAGTGAACAGGAATAATCGCTTTGGTACGTGCTGTGATTGCTGCTTCCACATCGGCGGCGCTGACCATCAAGGTATCGCGGTCGACATCGATCATCACCGGCGTTGCGCCAAGCAATTCGATCATATTTAACGTGGAAACCCAGGTCTGCGAAGGCGTAATCACCTCATCACCTGGCCCAATACCCAGTGCCATTAAGGTGACATGCATGCCTGCGGTCGCAGAAGAGACGACAACAGCATGTTTACATCCGAAGGTTTTACAAAACTCACTTTCCAACTGCTGATTCTGTGGCCCGGTGGTGATCCAGCCGGAACGCAGTACCTTTTCTACCGCCGCAATTTCTTCATCACCAATAGCCGGGCGTGAAAAAGGCAGGAATTGATCCATAGTTAGACCTCAAACGTCTCAGATTTCTTTAAGCCACTGTAAAACTGTTTCATTTAACCAATGTTAAACGCCAGAGAGAATGATTTCCGGTGGGTAAACTGCCAATGTACGTCGGTAAGCTTAACTAAACCTTAAGTTGTAAATTACTGTCAGGAAGTTTCCCGAAGGACATCGCCACTAAAAGAACAAAAATACTCAGCTTAATCAAAGCTTTACTTTATTATAGTTTTCTATTGACCACGTCTAGCGTAGCACGTCATTGACGTTTTTCAACGAAAGAATCTGTTTTGGGGAGAAGAATCAGATAAAAGATTGATGATTTGCAAGCTACCTATCAAAAACCCAACTGCTTAAAATAACAGCAAAAAAAAACCCACTATGCCGTTTTTGTCATAATCCAACGCTGGTCGCCCAACGCCTGTAAGTGAAAATCAACATCATAAATACGTGATAACACTTCTGGCTCCATCACTTTATGCGTACTCCCTTGCGCCACCAGTCGCCCAGCATGTAATAGCCAGACACTATCGGCCTGCTGCAGAGTATGGTTCAGATCGTGTGCACAAATCAGCGCGGTGCGACCGCTGTGGCAAAACTCCCGCAGCAGACGATCCAGCGCCACTTTCTGCGCAACATCCAGGCTATTGGTGGGCTCATCAAGCAGCAATAGCTGACCATGCGGATTGACGGTGGGCCACACCTGCAATAAAACGGCAGCCAGACGCACCCGCTGCCATTCACCGCCAGATAACTGAGTCAACATACGTGATAATTTATCCGCCAGCTTCAAACACCCAGATAAATAAAGGATGGCGTTTTCCAGCTCACGTTCATCCGAATTTGCAGGTTGATGCAAAGCGAGGTATTGGAATACCGGCATCAGAGCAACAGGTGGCTGCTGCTGGCAGAGATAAGCGCGGCGCATCGCCAATTCATGACCTGGGTAATCATCCATTGCCCTGCCCGACAGCAGGACTTCACCTTGCCCAGGCAGGATCCCTGCCAACCTTGCCAGCAGCGTACTTTTCCCTGCACCATTAGGGCCGATCAGGTGAACCTGCAACCCAGCACTGATCTGCCCTGAACAAGGGGCAAAACGACCTTCTACTCCCACCTGGCTGAGTTGCAGCATGTTCTAATAGCCTCTTTACTTACTTCGCCAGCGCCAGCTTGACCGCTTGTATCACCACCGGATCCTCCGGCGTCATATCGGGCGAGAAACGCTGGATCACTGTGCCATCACGGCCAATCAAGAATTTCTCAAAGTTCCACAGGATATCGCCCGTTTGTTTTGGTGCGCGCCCTTTACTGCTCATACGATCAAAAAACTCACTGCCTTCAGGAGTGACAGCCTGTGGCTGTGCTGCAATCAATGCCTGATAAAGCGGATGACGATTCGCACCATTCACTTCGATTTTGGCAAACATCGGGAATTTGACGCCAAAAGTACCGCGACAGAAGGCCAGGATCTCTTCATTGGTACCGGGTTCCTGCCCCAGAAACTCATTAGACGGGAAACCCAACACCGCAAAGCCTTGCTCATGGTGGGCTTCATAGAGTTTTTCCAGACCTTCATACTGCTTAGTCAGGCCACATTCCGAAGCAACGTTAACCACCAGCAGCACTTTCCCTTGATACTCATCCAAAGTAGTCGACTGGTTTTCAATGGTTTGCAGCGGAACGGCATAAATTGGCTTACTCATTAGATTTCATCCTATTGTTTTATTTGCAGGTGAAGCAGAGAAAGTACCGTCGGTTTATAGCGGTAGCTCATTTACCTTACGCTCTTTGACCGGGTCAGTAACCAGATAAATAGCGGTGCGCCCAGTGTGGCAGTCACTACGCCGATAGGGAGTTCTGCGGAAAGTAGCGTGATACGTGCAACCACATCAGCCGCCAGCAACACTCCGGCCCCTGCCAGCGCGCAACCGGGCAACAGGAAGCGCTGATTGGTCAAGCCGCTGAGCCGCAGTATATGAGGGATCACCAACCCCACGAAACCGATCACCCCCGCCAGTGCCACACTGGCACCCACCAACCAGCCGATCGCCAACACCAACAGATTGCGCCACAGATGAAGAGAAAGCCCCAGTTGCCGGGCCTGAACTTCACCCAGCGCCATCAGATTTAGCGCTTTACCCTGCGCACATAACCACAGCAGCACCGGCAACAATATCAGCAGCAACCATTTTTGCCGCCAGTCGACCCCGCCGAAACCGCCCATCATCCAATACATCAGTTGGCGTAGATCGAGGCTGGAGCTGAAATAAACGGCCCATGTCATGATGGCACTACAGACGATGCCCAACGCAACTCCCACCAGTAGCAGGCGTGCATTACTCATTCGTCGGCGGCGGGCAAAACTCAATAATAGGAAGGTCATCACCAGTGCGCCGAGGATCGCACTCAGGCTCATCAGGGCAACCGGCAATAATCCGTTGCCGAACAGCACCGTCAGAACCAGCGCTACGCCAGCGCCATTGGCCACCCCAAGTAACCCAGGCTCTGCCAGCGGGTTTTCAAACAGCGCTTGCATCGCCGCTCCCGCAACTGCCAAGCTGGCCCCCACCAACATGACCGCCAGCGCTCGCGGCAGGCGCAGTTGCCAGACAAATAGCTGCGCAGACTCACTCAGCCACTGAGTGGGCCAGATCCAGACATCCCCGGCGCTCAGGCTGAAGACAAAAGCCACCACAACGCCCAGCGTCAACAGTGATAAATGGCGTTTATCGCGTTGGCGCTGATTTTGCTGCAATAACGTGAACGTTTGGTGGGTCGGCATAGGCGTAACAATTCCTGCAGACCGTTGTCATGGTCTGATAATTAACATCTTGCAGCGAATATTAGGAGGTTAGCGCCGTGAGGGAAAGGGTTGTGTCGCAGATCGGCCAGGAAAACAGCGGCTAGCACCATCTATTAACCAACAGGTGATAGCAATACTAACCGCCAGCAAATCAATTAGTGGCGCGGATCGTTGCTGTTTTGTGGATAAGGCCGACCGTAGGCATTATTGCTATCGCTGCGGTTATTGCCACGATCGCTATCATCGTGTGAATTGCGAACATTTTTACGATCGCCATGAAATGGATTCCTCCCGCGATCAGCATGCTCACGAAGGTCCGATGGCTGCCAACGCCCGCCATCCCAATACATGCCGCGTTCATTTCGCTCCCCGACACTATGCCCCTGGTGCGCATGCCACCACTGTGGCGGACGCCAATCATAGCCATCCCAGTAGTAACCTCGTTTATCTTGATCGCCCAAATGCAGTGAAACACCGGGTGCATTGATATCAATAGAGACATTTGCCTGGGCAGCCACCGGCAGCAGCAGAGGTAAACACACCAGCAACAGGATCTTTTTCATTGTTCATCTCTCTTTATTACAAAACTGAGAGGGTTATATCAGTGCACCTATTTCACGCCTATCGCCTCAAGGACTATTTTCAGATCGTTTTCAAGCCCTTTACACAATCCCTACACTGTCACCACTTCTATTTTATTAATACATACGCCAACAGAGCTTAACAAATAATTGACGCACTGATTGCTCCATAGCCTCTTATTATTACCTGACACTCACCGAAGGATATTATTATGACTAAACGTATTGGGATTTTATTAGCCATAGCTTTGCTCACTACGGCTCTATCTGCCTGCTGTTTCGGCCCCCGCGGCGGCCATGGTGGCGGTTCACACGTTGGTGGCTCTGGTCATTACTATCATTAACCCAGAGATGACGATCCCTGAGTTAGTTACAATGCGCTATTGAAAAAAAGCAAAATAGGAATGCTCTGCAAACATCATCAATCTATCTTTATAGCAGAAAGCATTATCAGTAAGATTATTTAATGCTTATATGCTAGCGAAAAAGCAGGGTGGCATGGTACGTTGCAGAGTAATGAAATCAGCCATGCATAATAAGAGTGAGAGATAATAAAAACCAGGTAACAATATATTACCACATAACATCATTATTAAAATCATGACTCTGTGAATAAGAAAAAGGCCGCGAACGCGGCCTTTTTGGTGTTACGCAACTTATTCTTTTGGGCTCGCGTTTTCCACCCGGCTTTTTAGTTTTTGCCCCGGACGGAAAGTGACCACGCGGCGCGCCGTAATCGGAATGTCCTCACCGGTTTTAGGGTTGCGTCCCGGACGTTGGTTCTTGTCACGCAAATCAAAATTACCAAAACCTGACAGTTTTACCTGCTCACCGTTCTCTAAAGCCCGACGGACCTCTTCAAAGAACAGCTCTACCAGATCTTTGGCGTCCCGTTTGCTAAGCCCAAGCTTCTCAAACAGGTGTTCTGACATTTCAGCTTTAGTAAGCGCCATAGGTTCAATCCCTCAAGGATGCTTGGAATCGCTGTTTTAGAGCCTCTACGCATCTTGCAACGGTAGCGGCGATCTCCTCTTCTTCCAGTGTACGAGCGGTATCCTGCAATACCAGACTGATAGCCAGGCTCTTGTAACCCTCTGCTACGCCCTTGCCACGGTACACATCAAACAAGTTTACGCCAACTACCTGATTTGCGCCAACTTTCTTACACTCTGCCAAAATATCTTCTGCGGCGACGTTTTCAGCCACGACAACCGCGATATCACGACGGTTTGCAGGGAAGCGAGAAATTTCACGCGCTTGAGGTACGGCGCGGGTTGCGACCTTATTCCACTCCAGTTCAAACACCACAGTACGGCCGTTAAGATCCAGTTTACGCTCAAGTTCTGGGTGAACCACACCGATGAAACCTACGCGCTCACCGTGCAAATAAATCGCCGCACTTTGACCCGGGTGGAGAGCCGAATGGGCCTCTGCCTTGAACTGAATTTCAGATAACTTACCTGTCAGCTCAAGCACAGACTCCAGATCCCCTTTCAAATCATAGAAGTCCACCGGCTTTCTTGCCAGATCCCAGTGTTCTTCATGGGTATGCCCGGCAATGACGCCAGCCAGCATGACATCCTGACGGATCCCCAGATTCGCCGTAGTATCAGGCACAAAGCGCAGGCCGCTTTCGAACAGGCGCACACGCGTTTGCTGACGATTCTGGTTGTACACCACCGCAGACAGTAAACCAGTCCACAGCGACAGGCGCATAGCGGACATCTCTACCGAGATTGGGCTTGGCAGGATCAGCGCTTCTTCGCCCGGATGCAGCAGCACCTGTACTTTCGGATCGACAAAACTGTAAGTAATTGCTTCCTGGAAGCCGTGATCGACCAGCATGGTTTTTACACGCTTCAGCGCCAGATCGGATTCATGATGCTTAGTCATCACCAGATCGGCACGCACAGGTACGTCTGGAATATTGTTGTAGCCGTATACACGAGCCACTTCTTCCACCAGATCTTCTTCGATCTCCATATCGAAACGCCAGCTTGGCGCAACCGCCAGCCAGTTGCTGCCCTGCTCAGTCACCTGGCAGCCAAGGCGGCGCAGAATATCGCTCACCTGCTCGGCGGGTACCACATGGCCAATTAGGCGATCCAGCTTTTCACGGCGCAATGTGATAGAGGCACGTTTCGGCAACGCGTTCTCATCGGTCACATCAATGATAGGCCCAGCTTCACCGCCACAGATATCCATCAGCAAACGAGTTGCACGCTCCATAGCCTTATACTGCAATGCAGGATCCACACCACGCTCGTAACGGTGGGAGGCGTCGGTATGCAAACCATGACGACGCGCACGGCCAGTAATCGACAGCGGGCTGAAGAACGCACACTCCAACAGCACATCCTGGGTTTCATCGTTCACACCAGAGTGCTCACCACCAAAAATGCCGCCCATCGCCAACGCTTTATGATGATCGGCAATCACTAAGGTATCCGCGCTTAATTTGGCTTCATTGCCATCCAACAGGCGCAGCGTTTCGCCTTCAGATGCCATACGCACCACGATCCCGCCTTCAATGCGGTTCAGATCGAACGCATGCATCGGCTGACCGAGTTCCATCAACACATAGTTGGTGACGTCAACCACGGCATCGATAGAACGGATCCCACCACGACGCAGTTTTTCACGCATCCACAATGGTGAAGGCGCCTTTACGTTGATCCCTTTCACCACACGGCCCAGATAGCGCGGGCACGCCTGCGGCGCGTCTACACGGATTGGCAGCGTATCGGTGATGGTAGCAGCAACCGGGCTCATATCTGGCTCGGTGAGCGGCAATTGATTCAGCACGGCAACGTCACGCGCTACGCCAATAATGCCCAGACAATCCGCGCGGTTAGGGGTGACGCTGATTTCGATCGCGCTATCATCGAGTTTTAGATAGTCGCGAATATCGGTACCGATCGGCGCGTCTTCTGGCAACTCAATAATGCCGTTATGATCGTCAGAAATCGCCAGTTCGGAAAACGAACACAGCATACCTTCAGAAGGTTCACCACGCAGTTTGGCGGCTTTGATCTTGAAATCACCCGGCAATACCGCGCCAACGGTGGCTACCGCTACTTTTAAACCAATACGGCAGTTTGGCGCACCACAGACGATGTCCAGCAGACGCTCGCCGCCTACATCAACCTTGGTTACACGCAATTTATCGGCGTTAGGATGCTGCCCACATTCCACCACGTGGCCAACCACCACGCCGTTGAAAGCACCGGCTACTGGCTCAACGCCGTCCACTTCCAGGCCTGCCATAGTGATTTGATCGGACAATGCTTCGCTGCTGATGGCCGGGTTTACCCACTCGCGCAACCAGAGTTCACTGAATTTCATGTGATATTCCCGCCTTACTTAAACTGTTTGAGGAAACGCAGATCGTTTTCGAAAAACGCACGCAAATCGGTGACACCGTAACGTAACATCGTCAGGCGCTCCATTCCCATGCCGAAGGCAAAGCCGGAGTAAACTTCCGGATCGATACCCACATTGCGCAGTACGTTCGGGTGCACCATGCCGCAACCCAACACTTCCAACCATTTACCGTTTTTGCCCATCACATCAACTTCTGCGGAAGGCTCAGTAAACGGGAAGTAGGAAGGACGGAAACGAACCTGCAAATCCTCTTCAAAGAAGTTGTTCAGGAAATCATGCAACGTGCCCTTCAGATTGGTAAAGCTGATGTCTTTATCGACAATCAGCCCTTCCATCTGGTGGAACATCGGGGTGTGCGTTTGATCATAATCGTTACGATAGACACGGCCCGGTGCGATGATGCGGATCGGCGGTTGCTGGGTCTTCATGGTGCGGATCTGCACGCCAGAGGTCTGGGTACGCAGCAGACGCGTAGCGTCAAACCAGAAGGTATCGTGATCGGCTCGTGCCGGGTGATGAGCTGGAATATTCAGCGCGTCAAAGTTGTGATAATCGTCTTCGATTTCTGGGCCGGTTTCGACAGAGAAACCCAGTTCGCCGAAGAAAGTTTCAATACGATCGATAGTGCGGGTCACCGGGTGCAGACCACCATTCTCCAAACGACGACCTGGCAGCGAAACATCGATAGTCTCAACCGCCAGACGTGCGTTCAGTACGGCAGACTCCAGCATATTCTTACGCGCATTCAGCGCATCCTGAACGTCCTGTTTTGCCTGATTGATCACCGCTCCGGCAGCCGGGCGCTCTTCCGCTGGCACTTCGCGCAGTGACTGCATCTGCAAGGTGAAATGACCTTTTTTGCCTAAATATTCGACGCGTACCAAATCTAACGCGGCAACATCCTGGGCATCTTCTACGGCTGCCTTGGCTTTGGCAACCAGCTCTGCGAGATGTGACATTGCTTTCCTCTTCCTCTGGCCGTGACGGCCCGCTAAGTTATGATTGATTATTATTCGAGCACGCCTTTGGCCTTATCCTCAATGAATTTCACGTTGCAACCCACAGCGCTACGGTTTGAAAGGCAAAGGAGATAGTCAAAAACAAAAAAGCCTCCACAGTGGGAGGCTAAGGCGCTACTTTTCGTTTCTTTTCTTACGCCAAGGCTCCCTTAAATCAGGCGCTAAAGTAAAAAAAGAAACGGAAAATGGCAGAGTGCATAGTTGCATTACCTTGTCGATTGATTGACGAATAGTGTGAGCGCCGAGGCCAATAAAAGTCAATATTTGTCTCTGAAAAATAACAATTAAAAGAGGGAGCAAGCTCCCCCTTTCGTCTTTCTTACGCCAGAGCTGCTTTCGCTTTTTCAACCAGTGCGCCAAAGGCTACTTTGTCGAATACTGCGATATCAGCCAGGATCTTACGGTCAATTTCAATAGAGGCTTTTTTCAGGCCGTTAATGAACTTGCTGTAAGACAGGCCGTTCTGACGAGAAGCGGCGTTAATACGTGCAATCCACAGCTGACGGAACTGACGCTTACGTTGACGACGGTCACGGTAAGCATACTGGCCTGCTTTGATTACTGCCTGGAAGGCAACACGATAAACGCGCGAACGGGCACCGTAGTAACCTTTCGCTTGTTTCAGTATTTTCTTGTGACGTGCGCGTGCAATTACACCACGTTTTACGCGAGCCATATGCTCTCTCCTAAAGTCTTATTCTTGATTCAAAAAATGTGGCTTATGCGTACGGCAGGCACGCGGTAACCAGGACCAGATCGTTTTTAGACACCATGCCTTTCGGACGCAGATGACGTTTACGCTTGGTTGCTTTTTTGGTCAGAATATGACGCAGGTTAGCATGTTTGCGCTTAAAACCACCGCTGCCGGTCTTTTTGAAGCGCTTGGCTGCACCACGTACAGTTTTAATTTTTGGCATGTTAATTAAATCCACTTCGCATTGTTAAACAACGAATCAGTGAGGCGAATAAAACCCACGCACGCTTGCACGGCGTGGGTTCGATTACTTGGAAGCCTTACTGTTTCTTCTTGGGTGCGAGCACCATAATCATCTGACGGCCTTCGATCCTTGTTGGGAAGGACTCGACCACTGCCAGATCAATATCTTCACACAAATCTTTACGGACGCGGTTAAGCACTTCCATACCAATCTGCTGGTGCGCCATTTCACGCCCACGGAACCGCAGGGTGATCTTGGCTTTATCGCCGTCTTCCAGAAAGCGAATCAGGTTGCGTAGTTTGACCTGATAGTCGCCATCATCGGTGCCAGGGCGGAACTTGATTTCCTTAACCTGGATAACTTTTTGCTTCTTCTTCTGTTCTTTGGTCGACTTGCTCTTCTCGTAGAGGAATTTGCCGTAATCCATGATCCGGCAAACTGGCGGTTCGGCATTTGGGCTGATCTCTACTAAATCAACACCCGCTTCCTCAGCTTTTTCAAGAGCTTCATTCAGACTGACAATACCAATCTGCTCGCCATCGACGCCGGTTAGGCGAACTTCTTGCGCGCGAATTTCTTTGTTAATGCGATTTGGACGCGCCGGTTGAACTCGTTTTCCGCCTTTAATACTTTATTCCTCCAATTGATGAAGACTACGGCTGCGAATCTCTTTCAGCAGCTTGTCTACGACGTCACTCACGTCCAGGCTCCCCAGGTCTTTGCCACGGCGGGTACGAACGGCAACTTTGCCCGATTCGACCTCTTTATCACCGCACACCAACATGTAAGGAACTCGACGTAGAGTATGTTCGCGAATTTTAAAGCCAATCTTCTCGTTTCTCAAGTCCGCTTTTGCCCTAATCCCTGCATCTTGCAGTTTTTTGGTCAATTGCTGGACGTAATCAGACTGGCTGTCGGTGATATTCATCACCACTACCTGCACTGGAGCAATCCAGGTTGGGTAGAAACCGGCATATTCTTCGGTAAGGATACCGATGAAGCGCTCCATGGAGCCAAGAATAGCACGGTGAATCATTACCGGTACCACGCGTTCGTTGTTTTCGCCGACATACGACGCGCCTAGACGGCCCGGTAAGAAGAAATCGAGTTGCACGGTACCACATTGCCATGCGCGATCCAAACAATCATGCAAGGTAAATTCAATTTTTGGACCGTAGAAGGCACCTTCACCCGGCTGATATTCAAACGGAATCCCGTTTTCAGTCAGTGCGGCGGCCAGATCGTCTTCAGCACGGGTCCACATATCGTCAGTACCAATGCGCTTCTCTGGGCGGGTAGACAATTTCACCGCAATTTTTTCGAAGCCAAAGGTGCCGTACATATCGTAGACCATCTTGATGCAGTCGTTCACTTCAGCACGCACCTGATCTTCGGTACAGAAGATGTGGGCATCATCCTGGGTGAAACCACGGACACGCATCAGGCCATGCAACGAACCTGAAGGCTCGTTACGGTGACAGCTGCCGAACTCGCCCATGCGCAGCGGCAGGTCGCGGTAAGACTTCAGGCCCTGATTGAAGATCTGCACGTGGCCCGGGCAGTTCATCGGCTTGATGCAATACTCACGATTTTCTGACGACGTAGTGAACATGGCGTCTTTGTAGTTTTCCCAGTGGCCGGTTTTTTCCCACAGCACACGGTCCATCATGAACGGCCCTTTCACTTCCTGATACTGGTACTCTTTGAGCTTCATGCGCACAAAGGCTTCCAGTTCGCGGAAGATGGTCCAACCGTCATTGTGCCAGAACACCATGCCCGGCGCTTCTTCCTGCATATGGTACAGGTCAAGCTGCTTGCCGATCTTACGGTGGTCACGCTTCGCCGCTTCTTCAAGACGTTGCAAATAGGCATTCAGTTGTTTTTTATCTGCCCAGGCAGTGCCATAGATACGCTGCAGCATTTTGTTTTTGCTGTCGCCACGCCAGTAAGCACCCGACGTTTTCTGCAGTTTGAAATGATGGCAGAAACGCATATTCGGCACGTGCGGGCCGCGGCACATATCGATGTATTCTTCGTGGTGATACAGGCCAGGACGGTCGTCACGGCTGACGTTTTCATCCAGAATTGCCACTTTGTAGCTTTCGCCACGGGCAGCAAAGGTGTCGCGGGCTTCCTGCCAGCTCACTTTTTTCTTGATGACGTCATAATCTTTGTCGGCCAACTCATGCATCCGCTTCTCCAGCAGATCCAGATCTTCCTGCGTCAGGGTGCGGTCGATGTCAACGTCATAGTAAAAACCATTGTCGATCACCGGGCCGATGGCCATTTTGGTATCTGGCCACAGCTGTTTGATCGCATGGCCCAACAGGTGTGCACAGGAGTGGCGCATGATTTCCAGGCCTTCGGCGTCTTTGATGGTGATGATGGCTAATTGCGCATCAGACTCGATCAGATCGCTGGCATCAACCAGTTCGCCGTTGACACGGCCAGCAATACAGGCTTTGGCGAGGCCAGGGCCGATATCACGGGCAACATCCATCGGGGAAACGGCATGATCATATTGACGCTGACTTCCGTCAGGAAGAGTAATAACAGGCATTAATAATTCCTTATCTACAGTGGTGACCCACACGACAGATCACATGCAGTACAGATATTTTGATGAGTATTGAGTAAGTTATGCAGCATATCTCGCCCACAATTGCCAGATTGATGCACAACTTGATACGCCCATAAAACGCGTACCTTCAGCGGCTTTTTACAACCCTGCGGATAGTAACATTAAATTTGTAGCGGATAAATAAAGTGCAATCGCGCCAGCATCAACAAGTTATTGCTGCAAGTGATGGGTGTGCCAAACGATGGGTAAAACACCGTGAATATCACAGTGCTTGACTTTTAAGCACAACCCCGCCAAATTAATCCGGGTAAAATAATAATATCCGGGTATAATACTGTGAATACGATTAACTCTGCAAAATGCACCGCATTTTTACGTCACCAACGTGTCGCCACAGGCTCCTACCCTGAGGTTGCAAAGGTGCTGGCGTCGCTCGATCTTTCAGCAGGTGGTCTGTTGGTATTTGATGATGCCACAGGAGCACAGGTCGACTATCCCTGGCCTGAGGGCTATGTCTGGCCGCAGCCTGGGGAAAATGTCTCCATACATGAGGCTGAACCCGCAACTCAGCCTTCCGTCGGGCGGCCAAAACTCGGTGTAGTGGCACGTGAAGTGACGCTGCTACCCCGCCATTGGGAATGGTTAGCACAGCAGCGTGGCGGTGCTTCTGCCGCATTGCGCCGTTTGGTTGACGAGGCTCGGCACAATACGGCGGAACAGGACCATGAGCGCCGAGCAAAAGAGAAAGGCTACCGATTTATGACCGCCATCGCCGGTTGCTTACCTGGTTATGAAGAAGCGGTGCGAGCGCTGTTTGGTCATGACGGTAAGGTTTTTGCCGAGCGAATTGCCCATTGGCCAGCCGATATCCAGGCGCATCTGGCCTGGATAACCCGCGATGCTTTCACCTCGTGATATCACGCACACTTAGGCACGACTGGTGCTATTACCCCCTTTAAGTGCAGGAAAACGTTCAATGCCAACCCGTTCGCAACAAGGGCAGAAGCCGCTCTGGCGCATCTACCTGATCTTTTTGGTACCCATGGTACTGTCCAATTTCCTGCAAGGATTTTCCGGCACTCTTAACGGTATTTATATCGGCCAAATGCTTGGCACTCATGCTTTGGCAGCGATTGCCGGTATGTTTCCCGTGGTTTTCTTCTTTATCTCACTGGTGATCGGCGTAGGTGCCGGGGCATCGGTGTTGATTGGGCAGGCATGGGGGGCGAATGAACCGGAAAAGGTGAAAACCATCGCCGGAACAGCGCTGATGCTGGGCGTCATCATTGGCTTGCTGGCCGCCGTATTTGGTTCTCTGTTTGCTCGTCAGGCGTTGCAGGCTCTGGGAACCCCGCCGGATGTGCTGGAAGAAGCGGTTTCTTACGCCCGTATTATGATGCTGATTATGCCGCTGTTGCTGGTGTTTATTCTGTTCACTCAGTTGCTACGCGGCGTCAGTGACACGGTTTCTCCGCTGTTGGCACTGCTGCTATCGACCTGCGTGGGTTTGCTGCTGACCCCGGCGCTCATCCGTGGCTGGCTAGGGTTTGCTCCGATGGGCATCCAGAGCGCAGCACTGGCGGGTATGGTGGGGAACGCGCTAGCCATGATCTATCTGGCGGTACGCCTTCGCCGCAAACAACACGTGCTGGCTCCCGATCGTGCCATGCTGGCCGCGTTGAAGCTGAACCCGGTTGTGCTACGCAAAGTATTGCGCATTGGCTTACCGACCGGTTTGCAGATGGTGGTGATTTCAATTTCTGAGCTGGCCATTCTGACGCTGGTTAACCGCCACGGTTCGGATGCCACTGCCGCCTACGGCGCCGTCACGCAGATCGTCAATTACGTGCAGTTCCCGGCGCTGTCGATTGCCATTACGGCTTCCATTCTCGGGGCCCAAGCGATCGGCGGCGGGCATATGGAACGGATTAGCCCCATTCTGCGTACCGGATTATTTATCAATTTCTGGTTAACTGGCACGCTGATCGTGTTGGGTTATCTACTTTCGCATTGGCTGCTGAGTCTGTTCCTCACTAGCCCTAGCGTCTTGGCACAGGCAGAACATCTGTTACATATCATGCTGTGGAGCATGCTGGTGTTTGGTTTCCAAGCCATCGTCGGTGGTATCATGCGCGCCAGCGGCGTAGTGTTAGTGCCGGTATCCATTTCGATTCTGTGTATTCTGGTCGTGCAATTACCCGCAGCTTACCTACTCAGTGCCTATTTTGGCTTGGAGGGCGTATGGATGGCGTTCCCGATAGCTTATTTGACAATGCTGGCATTGCAGACCACTTTCTACAGGCTGGTTTGGCGGCACAAGAAAATCGAACGTTTAGTATAACGTTGTTGAGATGAAGCGCCGCACCAGGCGCTTTGCTGACATCCACGTCCACAATTTTTGGGGTTTGTTTTTATGTTGACCATTTTGCAGTTGTTTCAAGCCATCGGGCTGGGACTGGTGTTACTGCTGCCACTGGCTAATCCGCTAACCACGATAGCGTTGCTGTTGGGCCTGTCGGGCAATATGACGAGTGAAGAACGTAACCAGCAGTCGCTGATGGCTTCGGTCTACGTGTTCTTTATCATGACGGTGGCGTTCTATGCCGGTCAACTGGTCATGAAAACCTTTGGTATCTCCATTCCCGGCCTGCGCATCGCCGGTGGGTTGATCGTCGCTTTTATCGGCTTCCGTATGCTGTTTCCACAGCAAACCCCAGGCGAAACGCTGGAAGTGGAAACCAAGAGCAAAGAGCTACGCAAAAAAACCTCTGCCAATATCGCCTTTGTGCCATTAGCAATGCCGAGCACCGCCGGGCCGGGTACGATTGCGATGATCATCAGCTCTGCATCGAGCATCAAAGAAAACACGCTGGGATTTGCTCATTGGGTGCTATTGGTGGCACCCGTGCTCACCTTCCTGGCGGTTTCGGTGATTTTATGGGCCTGCCTACGCAGTTCGACCAGCATTATGCGCCTGGTTGGCAAAAGTGGCATTGAAGCCATCTCCCGCCTGATGGGTTTCCTGCTGGTCTGTATGGGCGTGCAATTTATTATCAACGGCGTGCTGGAGATTATCTCCACTTACACACCGAACGCCTTCTAAAAGTCTTAATTTGGCAGGGAATCATGCGCTAGCGGCTGCAACAAATCGGCGTATTTCCGCGATATGCTGCGAGCCGTAAGCGCATTGCCCAACTTCGATTTTCGGTTTGTTGCGCCCATGGAAATCACTACCGCAGGTCACAAATGCCGAACGATCAACGGCAAAGTCATATAGCTGGCTGGCCAATTCTGGCGAATGGTAGCTGGAGAATACTTCAATACCCATCACGCCCGCTTTCAGCATGTCATCAATCACCAGAGTGTGATCTTGCTTAACGTTGGCACCAATATGCGCCACGACCGGTATCCCGCCATTATGGCGAATCACATCGACCATCTCGCTCATTGCCGGGTAGCTGACAGGCATGTAGCAAACTTTCCCAGGGCCAAAGAAATCCCAGTAAAAGTTGATCAATGGCATATCCGCCCTGGCACCACCAGCACGATAAGGCAGCAACAGCGGATGGCCGTCATTGCGTTCATCCTCCAGGATCACCTCTCCCATCTGCTCTTCCTGTGGAATAGCCCCGCCGCACACCTGCTCTAACCGCTGTTCATCAAGGTAGAACTTCAGCTCACGCAGCTTTTCGAACTTTTTCGGTGTCAGTTCACGCTGGATCGCACTGAAATTCTGGTGGATCGCCGCAAAGTCTTCACTGGGGGTAAAACCATAGCCCAACAGATGATAGTTACGCCCGGCAAAGGTGCAGTCGATTTCAATGCCGGATAACACATTCAGACTGGATGATGCCAAGGCCTTGGCTTGCTCTACCGAATTAGCGTTGTTGTGATCGGTCACTGCTAACGTGCTGATGCCCTGTTGCTGGCAGCGAGCGATCAGCACCTCAACCGGGAAATCTGCGTCATCGCTGTAATTGGAGTGCATGTGCAGGTCAATCTTTTCCATTATTCCCCCTCAGTTCCTGCTATCTGATATGCATCATTGATTTTGCTGATTTTATCAGCGGTCCATTTGGACTTTTGATCAAAGCACACTATGTTTAGCACAGCACTGGCCTGATAAATTTAAGATTCATTGTATAACGAGAGTGACAAACCAGTCGGTGAAGTACCTCCCGTTAGCCATGCCACATCATCCGCAAAGCCTACCTGCGGTTCCGCGCAGTGATTATATTGAGGGAACATCAATGCTAAAAACATTTCACGCTTTCATTTACCTGTTGCTGGTTTGCTGGCTGGCTCCTGTCACGGCAGAAACCAACAATAACCCTCAAGTTCAGATAAGCGACAGCGTTTCTTATCAGTTGATCGACCACTGGAGCAGTGAGCGATTGAACCAGATCCTCAATGTCGACACGCCAAAATTTGCTGGAGTAAACGTTAAATATACCCCAGCCCGCAATGCGGTAAACCTGTATCGCGTCACCTATCACTCGGTGATACCGGAGTTCGGCAACCGGCCAACGGTCGCATCAGGGTTGCTTGCCATCCCAGAAACCGCTGGCAAGTCATTCCCACTACTCTCCTATCAGCACGGTACGGTCTACGGGAAATACCAGGTTCCTTCATTCCCAGAACAGTCACCGGAAACCCAATTGATGATCGCGCAATTTGCCGGGCAAGGTTACCTGGTGATCGGTGCCGACTATTTTGGCTTGGGTAACTCTACCGAGCCTGAAGGCTATATGGTAAAAGGCAGCCACCAGCAGGCCACCTATGACATGCTGATCGCCGCCCAAAGCGTGCTCAAACACATGGGGCTGAGCAACGATCGTCTGTTTCTTTCCGGCTGGTCACAGGGCGGTTTTGTGACCATGGCTATGCTTGAGAAGCTGGAAAGCGTCGGCATCAAACCACAAGGCACTACCACCGCCAGCGCGCCCGTTGATGTGTTTGCTCTAATGAACGGTTTTCTGGTTTTCCCGCGCAAGTTTGACGCCAGTTGGCTGAATAGCATTATGATCCTGTCAGCTTTCGCTTACGAAAATTACTACGGAGTACCCGGTCTGGCTCGCGCATTGCTCAACGACGAGTACTACGACGTTGCCAAGAAAGCCTATGAGCGCCAACCGTTCAATCCAGAAGATATTCCTACCGATCTGCACAAACTGATTCGGCCGGAATATTTTAACCCGCAATATTTCGCCAACTCAGCCTATGGCAAGCTGATTGCCGCAGCTCAAGCCTATCGCTGGGTTATCCAATCTCCGGTGCGTAACTATTACGGAGAAACAGACGAGGCTATCACGGTTGGCGTTGGCCGCATGGCGATGACCTATGCACAATCGATGGGATCAGGTAACACGATGGTTGAGGCGATTTCCACGGGTGACACCACTCACCGGGGCACTTTCGCGACGGCGGTGCCGCAGTGGAAGTTATGGTTCGATGCCAAATAAATATCCTCCGGCATAGCCGGAGGTTTTTCATATGCGCCTATAAGGCTCTGTTACCTGCCGCGCCCTAACAGGCGCATCGCGATCTGACATTTGCATCTATGCATTACTTACGGCCCGTAAACGGGCTGCCCGGATACGGGATCGACAACTGCTCACCCATCTTATCCTCTTCCAGTTGGTGCTTTATGTATTCTTGTATCCTGGCTGTATTTTTACCAACCGTATCAACGTAATACCCTCGACACCAAAACTCCCTGTTACGGTATTTGAACTTCAAATCGCCAAACTGCTCATAGAGCATCAGGCTGCTCTTTCCCTTCAGATATCCCATAAAGCCCGACACACTCATCTTCGGTGGGATTTCCAGAAGCATATGGATGTGATCCACACAACATTCTGCCTCCAGAATATTCACGTTCTTCCATTCGCACAGCTTTCTTAAGATACTGCCAATCGCTCTGCGCTTTTCCCCGTAGAACACCTGTCTTCGGTACTTCGGCGCAAATACTATGTGATATTTACAGTTCCATCGCGTGTGCGCTAAGCTCTTTTCGTCCCTCATAGGGACCCCCTTTTGATTTCTTGTTGAATATTTGCAGTTGCCAGACCGCAAACTGTTTTAACAAATCAAAAGGGGTTTTTATAACTGGCTCAAAGCTGAAAGCTTTACGGAACCTCCAGCCTAGCTGGAGGTTTTCTGTGCACAATAAACACAAGGCCCCGTTAAGGGGCCTTGTAGCTATGTGAAGGCGTATTACTCAGACATCGCCTGATAGGCGGTAGTGACTTTCCAGAGATAGCGCGGCGCCTGCGGTGCCGGGTGCTTCTTCTGGATATGCTGATAGAACTCGTCTGGGCTCATCTGGTTAATACGGTTTACCGCCACACGTTTATCGGATGAAAATGTCCGTAACATCGCCCCGGCACCATTCACATAAGAGACGATGGTGGCATAGCGTAACGTTTGTGGATCGGTGATCCCGGCTAGCTGCTGGCTTTGAAGAATATTGATATAGGCCGTTCCCAGATCAATATTGACCGCCGGATCCTTCAACTCACGTGAGCTTGGCTGCCCATCTTTTCCTTTCATACGGTAGGCATCGCGCCCGGCGGTTGATGCCTTCAGTTGCATTAATCCTACGGCATTCGAGGTGCTGACGACGTTCGGGTTAAACCCGGACTCCACCTGAATGATGGCTTTAATCAAGGTTTCGTCGACGCCATAGTTGCTGGCAGCCTGACGAATGTAATCATTATAGGCGACCGGTGTGCCGGTTCGGTTGCTGGGTATTGGCGATGGAGGTTTGAGCCAACCGCCTGATGTACCACTGCCTGCCGTGTTGCCCGTTGTCTGCGGATCGTTCGCGCAACCGGCTAATAGTAAGATTGCCATCAGGCAACCGATTTTTGTTTTCACAGAATCCCTCACTCCTTTCAATGAGTTGCGTAGCATATACAACCTGTAAGGACGCCTGTATAACTTTTTTGGTCTATTCTCAGGGTATCCATATACCAAGAGGTGATTTATGAGTCAATCTCCACCCACCTGTTTTGTGGTGACTTTCAACGTTCAGGAAGACGGTTTAACCGATTTATCCAAGCTGAGTGGGCAACTCACTCGCGAAGGATTTACCACCTCGGTCACTGATGAACGAGGCATACAACATCAACTGGAGAGCACCAGCTTTGCTTTGATAACGCCGTTGGATCAACAGATTGTACAACAACTGGCCCAAGGGTTCGGCCAGGTTGCCTTAGGAAAGCCCCCTAAGGTCACCGTTGCTACCTCTTGGGACTACGTCAAGCGGTTACATACTGATACATAAAACAGAATCATTCACCGTCGCGGAATTCATCACTCACTTTGGGAACGAAACCTGCGACGGTCACCCCACTAACGTTGAACGCATCTCACCCTATTGTTGCTGATAAATATCAGGCCGAACAATATGCCAGACGAAGTTCTCTTCATTGATTGGCTGATACCCTACTTTTTGATACAACCAAGGGGCGCTGTTGGTGACCAACATGATGCGCCGCAGGCGCTGCAACACCGGATGCTCCAGCGAACACTCCATTAGCCAGCGTGCCAGCCCCTGCCGTTCAAACTCTGACGTGACGAAAACGTCACACAGATAGCCAAAAGTCACGTAGTCGGTCACCAAGCGGGTAAAACCGATTTGCTGGTTACGATGATAAAGCCCAAAACACAGGCTGTTCTCTATCGATAGGCGTACCGTTTCCAACGAAATCCCTTTCCCCCAACTGGAGGTAGTCAAAAAAGCGTGAGTAAAAACCAGATCCAACTCACTCTTATCACTGCTGATGTGAAATTCGCCGCGCTGCCACTGCATGTTTTGCTCCATCCTCACTCCTTCTGTTCGCTGATTTAAGGACACAGTGCACAAACATCGCCGAGCAACCAGCAAGTTGCAAGAGTAGGCGTACTTAAATTAATCAATAGCGTATATACTTTGACCAGGCACGCGCAGTGGAATTATCACCAGTAGTTGGTACAGCTGTGCGCCATGTCGTGTTTTCGCAACAGGAAAGACGCTAACCTAATGAAATCGCAGGCAACACAGAGGGGAATGACTATGTGGCAAGCCGTTAGTCGTCTGTTAAGTGAACATCTTGGCAGCGCAGAAATCCGCGAAAGGACTGAACTACCCGGCGGAGAGATCCATTCGGCGTGGCGCGTGAGTTACGGTGACAGCGAGGTGTTTGTGAAATGCGATACCCGCGAACTGCTGCCGATATTTACTGCCGAAGCCGATCAACTGGCACTCTTGGCGCGCAGTAAGACCGTACACGTACCCGAGGTGTACGGAGTGGGTAGCGATCGCGATTACAGTTTTCTGCTGCTCGAATATCAACCACTTAAACCGTTAGATGCGCACGGTGCTCATTGCCTGGGCCAACAGTTGGCCCGCCTGCACCAATGGAGCGAACAACCGCAGTTCGGTCTGGATTTCGATAACGATCTTTCCACCACACCGCAGCCCAATGCCTGGCAACGCCGCTGGGCCGAATTTTTTGCCGAACAGCGTATCGGCTGGCAGTTGCAATTGGCTGCCGAAAAGGGCATGACCTTCGGCGATATCGATGAAATCATCGACGTAGTGTATCTGCGGCTACAACACCACCAGCCGCAACCTTCCCTATTGCACGGGGATTTATGGCCCGCCAACTGCGCGCTGGCCGCCGATGGCCCCTTCCTGTTTGACCCGGCCTGTTACTGGGGCGATCGCGAGTGCGATCTTGCCATGTTGCCACTTTACCCGGACCTGCCAGCACAGATTTATGATGGCTACCAAAGCATCTGGCCTCTAGAGACCGGTTTTATTGAGCGCCAGCCGCTGTATCAACTCTACTACCTGCTTAACCGCAGCAACCTGTTCGGCGGCCAGCACTTGGTGACCGCACAGCGCGCCATCGACGCCTTGCTACATCCTGAGGTGTTCTAAATAATTGGGGCGCTGCAAGCAGCGCCCCAATTATCAAACCTTTACCACATTATGCTGCGCCAGCCATCTGCCCCAGCAGTTTAAACACGAAATAGGCAACCACCGCGATCACCGCTGGCAGAATGTACAACGGGAAGTACTGCAGGAAGATAGTATGATGCGGTAGCGTAATTCGTTCTTCTAACTGCGCCCGCGTCTGCCCGTCGTTCCCCTTGGCCTGCTCTAAAATCATCTGATCTTCCAGCCCTTCACGGATAAACTTCACCTGACGCGACATCCGCGCACCAGAAGTCTGTAACGCCAGCCCAACAAAAATCAGAAAATAGATAATGATAAACATCAGGTTCGCACCGCTGAACAGGCTCTTGTCGACATCCGGCACCGGCGAGTTGTACCAAAAAATATTCAGGAACGAGGTATTAAAACGCAGCATATCCACGATGACGTGAACAAAATCCAGCATCACGGCGTTAATGCCTTTGGTTTTTTCACTGTGTTGATAAACAAAGCTCAACAGTGAAACCAGCGTGGAAAGTAACGCAGGGATGAAAACCACCCATCCGAAAATACGTTTCAGTATGGCGATGCGCCCAGCCTGTTGATACGTCATGTGTTCCCCTTGTAAGTGACGTAACCGTCAATGGGCTAAGTCTACCCGTAGTTAAGGAAGCTCGCCCACCGTTTTCTTTGTCAATCGATGGGCAGATGCTGCGTTTTGACCAAACGAGCCAAGCCAGAGAGGTACAGACCCACCGGCAAAAATGATAAAGTGGGAAAAACGTGATCTTTTACCGGCGCAGTAGGAGCTAATCATTAAATGACTTATTCGCAACGCATAGAAACCGCTATTTTTGACATGGATGGTTTATTGATCGATTCAGAACCCCTGTGGTTACAAGCGGAATTGGATATCTTCGGCTCGCTGGGGCTGGATCTGTCCGATCGTCACAAACTGCCAGATACGCTGGGCCTGCGTATCGATCTGGTGGTGAAAATGTGGTACCAGTCGATGCCGTGGCAAGGTGTGTCGCAAGAAGAAGTCGCCGGGCGCATTATCGAACGGGCCATAGAACTGGTGCGAGAACAACGCCCACTGCTGCCTGGCGTGCAACAAGCGCTAGAACTGTGCTGCAGCCTGGATTTGAATATCGGCCTGGCCTCCGCTTCACCGCTGCGCATGCAGCAACAGGTTTTGAAGATGTTCGATCTGGAAAGCTATTTTGATCAGCTGGTTTCTGCCGAGTATCTGCCCTACAGCAAGCCGCACCCAGAGGTTTATCTGATTGCCGCAGAGCGCTTAGGCAGCGAACCGTCGCACTGTATTACGCTGGAAGACTCCTTCAACGGCATGATTGCCACCAAAGCGGCACGTATGCGCTCCATTGTCATTCCAGCACAAGAGTATCGTCAGGATCCTCGCTGGGCTCTGGCGGATTATAAACTACACAGCCTTGAGCAGTTGACTGCCGAGCACCTGGCATAAAACCCTGTCGGCATCGGCCCCTGCTGATGCCGTTTATTTCCCCTCACGTTACATCGCCCGCGCTTTTTTACTGCAAAACCCCGACTGCGTCATAAAATAAATAAAACGGCATTTCATTTTTATTGAATTCGTATGTCAGGCGTTCTATGCTGGCAGCATAAAGAAAACGCCGGGCAGCCGATGACCGCTGTTACTGCCACACAGCGCCAGTTGGCGGCCCGGTGCTTTCTTCCTCAATGGTGAACTTCAAAGAAGAGAGACATTGCAATGGACGTTCGTCAAAGCATTCACAGTGACCACGCTAAACAGCTCGATACCGCTGGATTACGCCGCGAATTCCTGATTGAGAATATCTTCGAAACCGACAACTACACGATGACCTACAGCCATATTGACCGCATCATTATCGGTGGGGTTAAACCGGTGAATACTACGGTCAGCATCGGCGACGAAGTGGGTAAGCAACTGGGCGTGAGCTATTTCCTTGAGCGCCGTGAATTAGGCATGATTAATATCGGCGGGCCGGGTGTTGTGATGGTGGATGGTCATACCTACGAAATTGGCCATGAAGAAGCGTTGTACGTGGGCAAAGGTGCGCAGCGCGTTGAATTCAGCAGCGTGGATGCCCAGCAACCTGCCAAGTTCTATTACAACAGCGCCCCTGCACATACTCATTACCCCAATAAAAAAATCACCTTGGCAGAAGCTTCACCACAAACGCTGGGTGATGATGCCACCAGCAACCGCCGTACCATCAACAAATTCATCGTTCCGGACGTCTTACCCACCTGCCAGCTCACCATGGGCCTGACCAAACTGGCAGAAGGCAATCTCTGGAACACCATGCCCTGCCATACCCATGATCGCCGCATGGAAGTGTATTTCTATTTCGACATGGACGACGACACCGCAGTGTTCCACATGATGGGGCAACCGCAGGAAACACGTCATCTGCTGGTACAGAATGAACAGGCGGTGATCTCACCAAGCTGGTCCATTCATTCTGGTGTAGGCACCAAACGTTATACCTTTATCTGGGGTATGGTTGGCGAAAATCAGGTCTTTGGTGACATGGACCATCTCGCTACCTGCGATCTGCGTTAAATCCCTTCAGCCAGCATCTGCACGGTGCACCCGCGCCGTGCAGCACGAGAATACAGTCATGATTTTGAATTCCTTTGATTTAACAGGCAAAGTGGCGCTCATCACCGGCTGCAATACCGGTTTGGGCCAAGGTATAGCGGTTGGGCTGGCACAGGCCGGTTGCGACATTATCGGCGTCAACCGCAGCGATCCGCATGAAACGATGGCTAAAGTGACTCAGCTTGGGCGCCGCTTCCTGAATTTGAACGCCGATCTCGGCAAGATTGACGCCATTCCTTCATTGCTAGAAGAAACTATCCGCGAATTCGGCAGGGTAGATATTCTGGTCAATAACGCTGGTATTATCCGGCGTGAAGACGCGCTCAGCTTCAATGAAAAAGATTGGGACGATGTGATGGACGTTAACATCAAAACCCTGTTCTTTATGGCGCAGGCCGTGGCGAAACAGTTTGTCAGCCAAGGGAGCGGGGGCAAAATCATTAATATTGCCTCGATGCTCTCTTTTCAGGGCGGTATCCGCGTTCCTTCCTATACCGCCTCAAAAAGCGCCGTGTTGGGCATTACCCGCCTGCTGGCGAACGAATGGGCGCAATATGGTATCAACGTGAACGCCATTGCCCCTGGCTACATGGCCACCAACAACACCCAGCAACTGCGCACTAATGAAGAACGCAATCAGCAAATTCTGGAGCGCATTCCCGCCGGACGTTGGGGAACACCGGAAGACATTATGGGGCCGATCGTCTTTCTGGCCTCCGCTGCTTCCGACTATGTGAATGGTTATACCCTTGCGGTTGATGGCGGTTGGCTGGCACGCTAAGCGCCTGCATCAAAACACTTTTCCGGGCTCTGCATGCAGAGCCTTTTTATTGGCTCAACCCATTGTAATACGCCGTAAAATAAACAATTAGTTACGTGGTAACATCTTCCGCAACTGTAAAAAAAACCATATACTGGATAAATTAACAGTTTAGTAACCGGAATAACCATAGCATGACCGCGGAAGGACATCTTATTTTCTCTGTTGCCTGTGCGATCTTCGCCAAAAAGGCAGAGGTCACGCCTGAACTGGCCAACGGTGACTGGTGGCACATTATTCCTGCCGCCTTGCTAACATCGTTATTACCGGACATCGACCATCCTAAATCAGTGCTAGGCCAGCGCCTGCGCTGGATCGCGATTCCCATATCACGCGCTTTCGGCCACCGCGGCTTCACTCACAGCCTGCTGGCAATCGTCGGTGGCATGATGTTATTCCGCTTAGATGTGCCACACAGTTGGCCAATTCCTATTGATGTGCTGCACGCCATGATCATTGGTTACTTCAGCCATTTACTGGCCGATATGCTGACCCCGGCCGGAGTACCGCTGCTTTGGCCCTGCCGCTGGCGCTTCGGCCTGCCGCTGCTGAATTCGCAGAAAGGCAACCAACTGGAACGTGTCTTGTGTTTGTGCCTGGTCGCTTTTGCTCTCTATTGGCAAGGGGGATACACCTTTCCCGTGCAGTCATATTTTGAGCAAATAAAAAATATTCGATTGTGATCACAAAAAATCGATGATTTCCTCCTCTTTAGGTCTATAAATTAAACAAATTCGAGCTGAAAGTTATATTCAATTCCATTTGGATATAAGTGAGCTTTCCAGCAAACTGTTACGATATTTACATCGCTACACCTCTGCTGGGTAGCACTTTTAGACTATAAAAAAGATGATGGAGACATGGGATGAATCTACCGCTCGTATTAAACGTGCTGGTTTTTGTCGCCCTCCTTTTGCTGTTGGCGCAAACCCGCCATAAGCAATGGAGTCTGGCGAAGAAAGTTTTGGTCGGTCTGGTGATCGGCGTGCTGTTCGGTTTAGCATTGCAATGGGTTTACGGTTCAGACAACCCGGTGCTGAAAGAATCCATCACCTGGTTCAACATTGTCGGTAACGGCTACGTGCAACTGCTGCAGATGATCGTGATGCCACTGGTATTCGCTTCGATCCTGAGTGCGGTAGCCAAACTGCATAACGCCGCTTCTTTGGGCAAAATCAGCGTCCTGACTATTGGTACCCTGCTGTTCACCACGCTGATCGCGGCGCTGGTGGGGGTATTGGTGACCAACCTGTTCGGCCTGACTGCCGAAGGCTTAGTGCAAGGCACGCAGGAAAGCGCACGTCTTTTAGCGATTGAGAGCAACTATGTGGGTAAAGTGGCCGATCTGACCGTGCCGCAGTTGGTATTGTCATTTATACCGAAAAACCCCTTTGCCGATCTGACCGGTGCCAATCCAACTTCTATTATCAGCGTCGTGATCTTTGCTGCCTTCCTGGGCGTTGCATCGTTGCAACTGCTGAAAGACGATAAAGAAAAAGGCCAACGCGTATTGGCAGCGATCGACACTCTGCAAGCCTGGGTGATGAAACTGGTGCGCCTGGTGATGAAGCTCACGCCATACGGTGTGCTGGCGCTGATGACCAAAGTGGTTGCCGGTTCCAACATCCAAGACATCATCAAGCTGGGTAGCTTCGTGGTAGCCTCTTACCTCGGCCTGGCGATTATGTTCGCGGTTCATGCCCTGTTGCTGACCTTTACCGGGGTTAACCCGCTGAAATTCTTCCGCAAGGTCTTGCCGGTTCTTACCTTTGCTTTCACCAGCCGCTCCAGCGCCGCCAGCATTCCGCTGAACGTAGAAGCGCAAACTCGCCGTTTGGGTGTGCCGGAATCCATCGCCAGTTTCTCCGCTTCGTTCGGGGCCACTATCGGCCAGAATGGCTGTGCTGGCCTGTATCCAGCGATGCTGGCCGTAATGGTCGCACCAACCGTGGGTATCAACCCGTTAGATCCGATGTGGATCGCGACGTTGGTAGGCCTCGTGACCATCAGTTCCGCCGGTGTTGCCGGGGTCGGTGGCGGTGCAACCTTCGCCGCCCTGATTGTTTTACCCGCCATGGGCTTGCCGGTAACGCTGGTTGCCTTGCTGATCTCCGTTGAACCGTTGATCGACATGGGCCGTACCGCATTGAACGTCAGCGGCGCGATGACCGCAGGCACCGTCACCAGCCAATTGATGAAGCAGACCGACAAATCCATCATGAACAGTGAAGACGAAGTCGATCTGGCTCATCGGTAAAGGTTTATCGTAGTGAAAAAAAACCGGCGCCAATAATAAATGCGCCGGTTTTTTTATTGTAGTGATACGGGGTAAGCGATTAAAACGGGTAGTCGTGATACCCCATCTGCTCTGAAATCAGACGAGCAGCAGTGTGCAACTGTGCCACATAGCCATCTTTGGCTTCTTCAGAGAAACGGATAGTTGGGAAGGAAATACTCAAGCCAGCGATCACCACGCCAAAGCGGTCAAACACCGGAACCCCGATGCAACGCAGCCCTTCTTCCTGCTCCTCAATATCTTCACCAAAACCCTGCTCGCGCACTTTATCCAACAGCGGCAGCAACGCCTTAGCACTGACGATGGTATGAGGAGTACTGCGGGTAAACTCGACGTGAGAGAGGATCTCTTCAACTTCACCGCGATCGCGCCATGCCAACAGCACTTTACCAATGGCGGTACTGTGCAGAGGGTTACGACGACCAATGCGCGAATACATACGCAGGTTATACATTGAGTCAATTTTATGGACATAGACAATGCTGTCTTCATCCAACGCACCCAGGTGAATAGTTTCGCGAGTCTGGTTCGACAACTCACGCATCTGGATATCGGCACTGCGGATCAGATCGACGTTCTGCAACGATTTGGCCCCCAGCTCAAATAATTTCAGGGTGAGAGAATACTTCTCAGATTCCCCTTCCTGAGCGACATACCCCAACGACTTCATCGTCTGTAGGAAACGATAAACGGTGCTTTTGGACATCATTACCCGTTGAGAAAGTTCGGTTATACCGATTTCGCGTTCGTCGCCCAATGCCTGCAAGATGCCAAACACTTTCAGCACTGATGAGACCGAATCCGGTTGCTTGTCTAGATCTGCGTTAGCCATGGTCAATACCTTACTCACCTGTTTTTGTTTTAGGAAATTTGAACAAGAGTTTCAGTATAATCGGAACATTTCACCCCGCGCAATGAAAGTTGCGGAATAATGACCAGCAATGAAGCAATTAGCGACACACTTCTCACCACTTTTTACACTTACCAAGGAAAACGGTGGGTGCATTCAGCAGCAAATATGATTAGCATGTTAATACTCCCCCTGTTTATAAATATACTGACTATGACGCGTTCTTGTTCCGACGGCCTCCCCGTCCCACAACGGTATGGCGCGATCCTTGCCATTGCATTAGGTATTACCGTTTCCGTGCTCGACGGCACGATCGCCAACGTCGCCCTGCCGACGATTGCCCGCGATCTGCAAGCCAGCCCAGCCAGCTCGATTTGGGTAGTGAACGCCTATCAACTGGCCGTTGTTATCTCATTACTGTCGCTGGCTTCGCTCGGCGATCTGATTGGTTATCGCCGTATCTATCTGGCCGGTTTGCTGGTCTTCAGCATAACTTCACTGTTCTGTGCCCTGTCTGATTCGCTGGTCACGCTGACGATTGCCCGCGTGCTACAGGGCTTTGGCGCAGCGGCAATTATGAGTGTCAATACGGCGCTCATCCGTATTATCTATCCACAACGCTTTCTTGGCCGTGGTATCGCCATCAATTCACTGATTGTGGCTTTTTCTTCCGCTGCTGGCCCGACGATAGCTGCTGCCATTCTGTCTGTCGCCTCATGGCAGTGGCTGTTTGCCATCAACCTGCCAATAGGCATTGTTGCCCTGCTATTGGGGATGAAATTCCTACCGGCAAACAGCCAGAAAAACAGTAACCAGAGCTTTGATCCTGTCAGCGCGGTTATGAACGCCCTGACCTTTGGCCTGCTGATTACCGCCGTCAGCGGATTTGCCCAAGGGCAGAGCCTGCTGCTGATCGCCGGTGAAGTTGCGGCACTCTTGGTGATTGGCTACTTCTTTGTGCGCCGCCAGTTAAACCAGGAATCCCCGCTGTTACCCGTGGATTTGCTGCGCATACCTATCTTCGCGCTGTCGATGGGCACCTCTATTTGCTCTTTTACCGCACAAATGCTGGCGATGGTATCGCTGCCGTTCTTCCTGCAAGGCGCGCTGGGCCGTGATGAAGTCGCTACCGGCCTGCTGTTAACGCCCTGGCCACTGGCGATCATCGTGGTCGCACCGATTGCAGGCCGTCTGGTAGAGCATATTCACGCCGGATTATTGGGGGGTATTGGCCTGGCGACCTTCGCTCTCGGCCTGTTCCTGCTGGCGATGCTGCCACAAGACCCAACGGATCTGGATATCATCTGGCGCATGGTACTTTGCGGCATCGGGTTCGGGTTGTTCCAATCCCCCAATAACCACACCATCATTTCCGCCGCGCCGCGCCATCGTAGCGGCGGTGCCAGTGGCATGCTCGGTACTGCGCGCCTGCTGGGGCAAACCTCCGGTGCGGCACTGGTTGCCCTGATGTTCAACCTGTTCCACAGCAACGCCACTCACGCCTCGCTGGTGCTTGCAGGAGCCTTCGCCAGTGTGGCGGCAATAGTCAGTTGCCTACGCATCACTCAGCCCCGTTCTGCGCCACCAGCGCGCAGCAATGAACCCAACTCACCGACATAAAAAAACCCGGCAAGCCGGGGTTGGGGTTCAGACTGCTGACAAAGCCAAGATATTAGGGAGAGCGTGCCGAAGGGGTCGTAGCGGCGTAAGCCGCCGGAGCGCCCCCTCGGTGCTCTAGGCCCGAGTATCTCGGGCTTAAGAACCACTTTGCCATCAACCCCGGTTTGCCGGGGTTTTTACTCTCTGCTGATTCTGCTGATAATTACTTCAGGTATTGGCCGGAACGCAGCGCTTCAATGCGCTTGTCCAACGGCGGGTGAGACATAAACAGCTCGCTGAACGACTTGGATTTGCCGTTGATGCAGAACGCCATCATGCTGCCCGTTTCCTGAGGTTCGTAGCTGGTTTTCAAGCGTTGCAGTGCGGCAATCATCTTCTCACGACCTACCAGTTTGGCAGAACCGGCATCAGCATGAAACTCACGGTGACGCGAGAACCACATAGTGATGATGCTAGCAAGAATACCAAAGACCAGTTCAAGCACCATCGAAACACCGAAGTAAATCATCGGGTTGCCATTGCCTTCACCTTCACCATCGCGGTTACCCAGGAAGCCAGCGGCCACCTGCGCAATCAGGCGCGAAATAAAGATCACAAAAGTGTTCACCACCCCTTGGATCAGGGTCATGGTCACCATGTCACCATTAGCAACGTGGCTGATTTCGTGCGCAATAACCGCTTCTGCCTCATCACGGCTCATGCTTTGCAGCAGGCCGGTGCTGACGGCCACCAGTGAAGCATCACGACGTGCGCCGGTGGCAAAGGCATTGATATCCGGGGCATGGTAGATCGCCACCTGCGGCATGGCGATGCCAGCCTGCTGTGACTGACGACGTACCGTTTCCAGCAACCAGTTTTCAGTTTCGTTACGCGGCTGTGTAATCACCTCTCCACCGACAGAGCGCAGCGCCATCCATTTAGACATCAGCAGTGAAACAAACGCACCACCAAAGCCGAACAGACCGGCCATAATCATCAGGCCCTGAACGCTACTGGATCGGATTCCTGTCAGGCTGAGCACCAGCCCGAAAACCAACATCACCGCCAGGTTGGTAAGCAGGAACAGAGCTATACGCATCATAGAATGTTTACTTCCTCATAAATGTTAATAAAACGCCGCCTCAGATACTCTGATCGTATGGGCATGCGTCACAGTTTCAAGAGTTATGCGCCATTAACCTACTAAAAATACGAAACTTTACAAAAACGGCACTCAATAGCGATTTTGTAAATTGTAAACGATTGTTGCGTAAAAGTGTGAGACTTTATAGCAATAATAAAGATGGATTGTGCCACTACGCTGCAATAAAAAACGCACCCTAGTGCGGGTGCGTTTTCAACTCAGAATCCAGCAGATTACTTGGCAGGTGCCGCTTGCTGCGATGGCTGCTGTTTTTCGAAATTGGCAAGATCCAGAGCGATCCTGACCGTCTCATCCAGATACGGATCCGGATCTTTGTAATCCTTCGGCAGATCATCAAGGGATTTCAACGGCTTTTTCCCCTCAAGCTGCAAACGCTCATTAACCCGTTTTAAGCGCGTCGCATCATCGTCATGGTTCTCTTTCTCGCGCGTGGCCAGATTGAGGGAAACGATGTTTTTCTTAGCCTTCAATGCCTTGTAATGAGCAATGTCTTGCGCGATGTACTGGAACTCCGGATCCTTGGCAATGCGCTGTTCGTGATCTTTCAACAGTTGCGGTTCGAATGGCTTCATATCCCCCGTCTTGGCGTAGGTAGCTGCGTTGATGCTATCCCACGGCATGGCGTTGTCTTCAAAGCTTTCACCGGTTTCTGCCGGATCGATACCGGTTGGCATCAGGATGTCCGGCGTTACACCTTTACGTTGAGTACTGCCGCCATCAACACGGTAGAACTTCTGAATGGTGTACTGCACGGAGCCCAGCGCTGGCCACTCAGGGCGCAACATCTGATCGTAAATCCGGTTCAACGAGCGATATTGCTGCACGGTACCTTTACCGAAGGTAGGCTCACCCACGACCAAGGCACGGCCATAGTCCTGCATTGCCGCAGCGAAAATCTCAGACGCCGAAGCGCTGAAACGGTCAACCAGCACCACCAGCGGGCCTTTGTAGTAAATCACGCCATCGGCATCCGCATCTTCACGGATTTTGCCGTTGTTATCACGCACTTGCACTACTGGGCCGCTCGGGATAAACAGGCCGGAAAGCGAGACCGCTTCCGTCAGCGCACCGCCGCCGTTGGTACGTAGATCAATGATCAGGCTATCAACGTTCAGCTTGGCCATTTTCTGCAACTGGACTTTGACATCATCGGTCAAACCCACATAGAAGCCAGGAATGTCCATCACCGCGACTTTCTGGTTGCCAACGGTTTTGATGGTCATTTTCACCGCGCGGTCCTCCAGGCGGATGCGCTCACGGGTCAGCGTCACCACCCGGGTTTTGGTGCCCTTGCCTGCTGGCAGGATCTCCAGACGCACCTTGCTGCCCTTCGGCCCTTTAATCAGGGAAACCACGTCGTCCAGACGCCAACCGATCACATCCACCATCGGTTTACCCGCCTGACCAACGCCGACAATGCGGTCACCCACGGTGATCGCTTTGCTCTTCGCCGCCGGGCCACCCGGCACCATGGAGTTGATTAACGTGTAGTCGTCATCCATCTGCAGCACCGCACCGATACCTTCGAGCGACAGGCTCATTTCGGTATTAAACTGCTCGGTATTGCGTGGCGACAGGTAGTTGGTATGCGGATCGATTTCGTGGGCGAAGGCCGTCATAACCAGCGTGAAAACGTCTTCGCTGTTGCTTTGCGTCAGACGTTTGATTGCGAACTGGTAGCGCTTGGTCAGCGTGTCACGGATTTCTTTTTCGGTTTTGCCGGTCAGCTTCAGGTTGAGTTGGTCATATTTGACCTTGGCATCCCACAGGCGATCCAGCTCCGCTCTGTCTTTTGGCCACGGCGCTTTACTGCGGTCGATATCAATAGTGTCATTGCCGGTGAAATTCATCGGCTTTTCCAGCAGCGACAGCGCATACTGGTAGCGTTCAAACCGGCGTTTCTGCGCCAGGTTAAATAACGCGTAAGGCGTATCCAGCTTGCCAGATTTCAGCTCTTCACCCAGCGTATTGCGTTTGTCGGCAAACTGCGCGACATCGGAAGCCAGCAATACGTTATGGCTGTAATCCAGCATATTCAGGAAGCGATCGAAAATCTTGCCTGAAAAGTCCGCATCTAGGGCAAACTGGCGATAATGAGAGCGAGTGAAGCGCGAAGTAACGCGCTCACTCACGGTAGCATGTTGCGGTTCCTGCACGAGCTGCGGCAGTTGGTCGATGCGGATGTTGGCTGTATCCGCTCCGTAACTGACACCCGCCCACAGCAGAGCAACGACTGCTGTTAATCTGACAAATTTGTTCATGCCTTGGTTGGCCTCCGTATCAGAACTGCAAGTGTTCTGCGCGCACAATCATCGCCAGACCGGAGGAGAGCTGCACACGTACGCCATCTTTAGCGATTTCGAGTACGGTTGCATCCATCGCACTCTGCCCTGCTCTGACTTTGATTTCTTGGCCAATTTGCAGTTTAGAGATATCGGTGACTGGCACATGACGCGGCTGGCTTTCCTCTTTAACTGCACGAGGTTCACGAGCTGGCTGTGGGCGAGTTTGTGGGCGCGGCTTGCGGTTCTCTGGCGCGGCTCCGCCTTCACGACGTACAGCGGGCTTTTTGCCAGCAGGACGCGGACGACGAGGTTCAGCGGTAGCAGATTCACCGGCGGCTTCACGTTTTTTGGCGTTTTGCTCAGCACGCTGAGCCTGAACGCGCGCTTTGGCCTCTTCAAGCTGCTGGCGGGCATGATCGACATGCTGCTGCTCTAACTCACCGCACGGATTACCGTCAAGGTCAACGCGCTGTGCGCCGACTTTAACGCCGTACAGGTAACGCCAGCTTGAAGTATACAGGCGCAGGGCAGAACGCAACTGCGTTTTGCTGAGGCTTTCTTCCCCTTGCACACGTTCTACCAGATCCTGAAAAATACCGATTTTCAACGGGCGAGCTTCACCCTCGGCGCTAAAGCAGAGCGGGAAACGCTCGGCAAGAAAAGCAATGACTTCTTTACTAGAGTTCAACTTAGGTTGATTTTCCATGAAATTTCCTGATTACAACGGGTTGCCAACAAGCCGCAGGCATGAACAGGCGTCATTATAATGACGTCATCGCTAAATGCCACGTTAACCGTAGATCAACTTGCTGCTACAGTGACGTATTTCGCACAATTGCATGGTGCTAACTGCGCACAAAGCCCTGCCACCACCGCTTTCAGGCCAATTTCGTCCTGTTCATCGAAGCGTTGATAAACTGTGCTATCAATATCCAGAACGCCGATAATCTGACCATTGACTTCCAGCGGAAGCACAATTTCGGCATTGCTGGCTGCGTCACAGGCAATATGCCCCGGAAACGCATGGACGTCGCCGACACGTTGCACCCGATTTTCTGCCACTGCCGTGCCGCATACACCTTTCCCGATCGGAATACGCACGCAGGCAATTTTGCCCTGGAACGGACCGAGCACCAGTTGATTGCCATCCATCAGGTAGAAGCCCACCCAATTCACATCCGCCAGACGTTCATTGAGCAACGCACTGGCGTTGGACAAGGCGGCAATAAAATGGGTTTCCCCCTCAAGCAACGCACCCAAGTCACGTTTTAATTCCGCGTAGAATTGTTCTTTAGTCATTATTAACCGTTCACACTTTCAGAGAGCCGAAGCTTAACCCGTATAAAATAAGCATTAAATACCCATAGCCACAAGGTTAATCATCTGTAACTTCACAAAACCCTGCTTAATAGCGTCTGTTTACCACGTCAAACCCGTTTGACACCATTACTCCGCCTGGCCTGAACAGACATGGGCATCTCTCAAGACAACCTCAGCCTGGTGGTGGAATAGCAGACGTTGTCCCAGCTTGAGCTTTTTCGGTAGCTTTTTCTGTTCCATTGGCTATGCTGATACTGGCGACCTCAACTGGTCTTACCTCCTACCACCTGCTTGAACAAGGAGTTCCAATGGGCAAAACCGTTGTAAAGATAGGCAGTTTCGAGGTCGATGATGCACATTTGACGTCTGCGTCTGAACATGCCGAAGGAAAAGTCACTCTCGCCATTCCCTGTAAATCCGATCCCGATCTGTGTATGCAACTGGACGGCTGGGATGAACATACCAGTATCCCAGCCATGCTTGATGGCAAACAGTCCTTATTGTACAAACAGCATTACGATCGGCAGGCCGATGCCTGGGTAATGCGGCTGGAATAACCCTAACAAGCCAAAAAACGCGCGGTGTTCCGATTGGACACCGCGCGTTTTTTTATGCCGTATCGATCCCGCTTAAAACTTTTCGATCACCTTAAAGTGCATCAGCACCAGCGTCATATCCGGTGAGAACAGCTCGTACTCTTCAAAAAAGCGTTTATGCTCTTTGCGCCAGTAAGCCAGCGAACGATCGCCCTCACCTTCGGCCATCGCATGGGCTTCATTCACTTGATCATAAGTGCTCATCTCTACGGTGGTCAGCTCGATCGCACAGACCGGCTCATTCTTACCGTCAACCACCACAAAAACATCGCCAGGTTGTGGGATACCCTCGCCATCCAGACTAGAACAGGTGGCGGTTTTAACACCGTCCAAAACCCGTTTAGCCAAATCATCCGCCTGCTGTGCGGTATCACCGAACGCCCAACGTTCTATATCTTCATATTTTGCCGCAAATGCCATAGCTTTACCTTTATCGATTGAGTCACTGATGCACACAGGATAGTACACTTGCGCCTGCCGTATTGCACCGGGCAGGCGGAGCATCGCCCTGCGTTCCAAGCCCCTTTTTCGCGATTTTAGGGTAAAACCCTGTGCGTGGCAGGCGCCAGCAGGCATACTGTGGTTTAAAATCTACTCAATAGTCGCTAGGCAACCACATGAAGAAGTCAGAGAAGACCCCGATGACACCTTCAGCGATTTGCTGAAGATCGTGGCTTTTACCGCTATTGCGATCGTCGGCCTGGGCATTGGGTATCTCTGCCTCTAAAAGGATGAGGAAGCGAAATTGCCAACCAAACGTATGCGTGCCAAACATTGGAAAATGTTTGTGGTTCTGGTGTTGATCTGTCTGGCCTTGTTGTTACTGCGCTGGGCGGCTATCGCCTTCGGTTAATCAGCCCCCTTGCTGACAGCCTCAGTGGCTCACTTGGCCGGGCATTTTGCGGTTGGCTCCAGCAATTCCCGTAAGTAGGCAATACGCGCCTCGCCCTGCGGTAACCACAGGCGGCACCAGCGGTTCTGAACTTCTGCCCGCTTGCTGAGCCGATAATACTCTGCCAGTTGTTCAACCAATCGCATGATTTTGTCCTCCCGTTGTTTGACACCACCAGTATTGAATACAAAAACCAGAAGAAACACTGACGGATTATTCTTTATGCTTCCGGTTTTATTTTTTGTTCAACCTGACGGGTGGCGAAGCCGACAAGCAACTGCTACATTGACCAAAAATCACCCAGCCGAGGTTAACGATGAAGTTCTCGGAGCAGGAGATAAAGCCCATATGGGATGAGGTTGCCCGCTTGATTGGCGACAGCGTGATGCAGTTGCGCCATCGCGGCGAGGTTTTATCGGTAGATACGCTGGCCAAACATCTGACACAACAGTTAGCAGCCAGCCATGACGTTGAACGCCGGATCCTGATCGGTGCGGCGATCAATATGCTGAAAGATGGCAAGTGAATCGCCAACCTGATGGCCGGCGATTCGAAGAAAGCCCGAGGTATGCAAGCCCGGCCTCTCTCAGGGCGATACTCTGCACACGAAATCCGTCGACATTAATAGGATTTATCGGGAAATTACAGTTATTAACATGACTTATGCTAGATAAAAACACTCCGTAACGACAATACGTTTTTTATAGTTTACCCACTTTATTATTTACTCGATGAAAAAATGAACGACAACAAGTAATAAATTAAGATCGCTCATTTAAATAGTGAATATAATGAAACGCTATTTTAATAAAAACATCTAATTAAATCATAACAATACAATTTCACATATTGTCATATTAATTCAATATCCTCCCCTGCCTTCATATTTTCTTAATTAACTATCGCCAATGTCTGATTATTAAAATCATCAGGCGGACAGGCGATGTTATGCTATAGTAGCCGCTTGGTTAATAAATAGAGCCGGAACGGTAAAAGCTGAATCCGGTCAGCAGGAACCGATCCCCGTTTTAACGCGCGACACCGTAAAAACGGGGCAGAACATAGCCAATAAGGAAGTAGATATGTCTTCAACTGTTACCCCACAGACTCTCACTCGTTACGGTATTCATCACGCTAGCGAGATCGTTTATAACCCTAGCTATGAACAGCTGTTTGCCGAAGAAACCCGCACCGATTTGCCACCGTTGGAACGCGGTACGCTGACCCAGCTAGGCGCGGTCAACGTCGATACCGGCGAGTTCACCGGCCGTTCGCCAAAAGACAAATACATCGTGCGTGACGACACTACGCGCGATACCGTCTGGTGGTCCGACAGCGGTACCGGTAAAAACGATAATCAGCCGCTTTCGCCAGAGGTTTGGCAGCATCTGAAAACCCTGGTTGGCAATCAGCTTTCCAATAAGCGCCTGTTTGTCGTGGACGCTTTTTGCGGCGCCAACGCCGATACCCGGCTGAAAGTCCGTTTCATTACCGAGGTGGCTTGGCAGGCGCATTTCGTCAAGAATATGTTTATCCGCCCTACGGAGCAGGAGCTACAAAGTTTCGAACCCGACTTTGTGGTGATGAACGGCGCTAAATGCACGAATCCCGATTGGCAACAGCAGGGCATGCATTCAGAAAACTTTGTCGCCTTCAACCTGACCGAACGTATACAGTTGATCGGCGGTACCTGGTACGGCGGTGAAATGAAGAAAGGGTTGTTCTCTATCATGAACTACCTGCTGCCGTTAAAAGGCATCGCTTCCATGCACTGTTCGGCTAACGTGGGTGAGAAAGGCGATGTGGCGATCTTCTTCGGCCTGTCTGGCACCGGCAAAACCACGCTTTCCACCGATCCGAAGCGCCAACTGATTGGCGACGACGAACATGGTTGGGATGACGATGGGGTGTTCAACTTCGAAGGCGGTTGCTACGCCAAAACCATCAAACTTTCTGCTCAGGCCGAGCCAGAGATTTATCAGGCAATCCGCCGCGACGCGCTGTTGGAAAACGTTCAGGTGCTGGCAGATGGCAGTATCGATTTTGACGATGCCAGCAAGACCGAGAATACGCGCGTTTCCTACCCGATTTACCATATCGAAAATATCGTCAAGCCGGTTTCCAAAGCCGGGCACGCCAAGAAAATCATTTTCCTGACGGCGGATGCCTTTGGCGTACTGCCGCCGGTTTCACGCCTGACCGCGGAACAGACCCAATACCACTTCCTCTCTGGCTTCACCGCCAAACTGGCCGGTACCGAGCGGGGCATCACTACGCCTACCCCAACCTTCTCTGCCTGCTTCGGTGCCGCGTTTTTGGCATTGCACCCAACGCAATATGCTTCGGTGCTGGTGAAGCGCATGGAAGCGGCCGGGGCGCAGGCTTATCTGGTGAATACCGGCTGGAACGGTAGCGGCAAACGCATTTCGATCAAAGATACCCGCGGTATTATCGATGCCATCCTGAGTGGTGAGATCGAGCAGGCAGAAACCTTCACGCTGCCGATCTTCGATCTGGCCGTACCTATGGCACTGCCTGGCGTGGATCCGTCGATTCTCGATCCGCGTAAAACCTATGCCGACGAATCGCTGTGGCAAGAGAAAGCGCAGGATCTGGCGCAGCGCTTTATCGATAACTTCAGCAAGTATACCGTGACTGAAGCGGGTAAAAAGCTGGTGAGTGCTGGGCCTAAATTGTAATTCCGCCTAAAGAGTGCACTCTCTTGCACTCTTCTACGGATGCTTAATATCGGGGTTCTGTATGTTGAACCCCTTTTTATTTCAAAGCCGATAGCCCCGAGAGAATCCCCTCCACCTGCTGCTGCCATATTCAATTTTCACCCGTGACGCCGATCGCAAAGCATAAATGTTAACGTTAACTTTTGTGATTAACATCGCAATTAGATAGAGTGATGGCTTTATTTAGCCAAAAGTTAACGTTAACAATAAAGCACTCTCATCCATCAGGGTTTTCCCATGAACCGCGAAACCAAAAAATATTATGTGCTTCTAAGTGGCCTGCTGTTCTTTTTCTTCTTCACCTGGTCATCCAGTTTTTCACTGATTTCCATCTGGCTGAATCAAAAGATTGGCTTGAAAGGCGCTGAAACCGGCCTGATCTTCTCAGCCATCTCGCTAGTCGCCCTGTGCGCTCAGCCGCTGTACGGTTTTATTCAGGATAAACTCGGGCTACGCAAACATCTGCTGCAATTTCTCGGCTTGATGTTGCTGCTCACCGGGCCGTTCTTTATCTACGTTTATGCACCGCTGCTAAAAACCAATTTACTGCTTGGTGCACTGGTAGGTGGCATGTTTATCGGCGCCACCTTTTTCGCCGGGATCGGTGCACTGGAGTCCTACACCGAACGCGTCAGCCGTATTATCGGCTTTGAGTTTGGCCGCGCCCGCATGTGGGGTTCGCTTGGCTGGGCCTGTGCCACCTTCTTTGCCGGGTTTATCTTTAACATCAACCCCAACATCAATTTCTGGCTGGCGTCCGCCTCTGCCGTAATATTCCTACTGTTGCTGAGCCAGATACGCGAGTTGAAACCCAATGCCCTGTCTGGCTTGGAATTCGGTAAGCCGGAGAACCTGAAGCTACAGGATGCGCTGGCTTTGCTGCGCCTGCCGAGCTTTTGGGCGTTGGTGGTATTTGTGCTCGGCATCAGCGTTTACAACGTGTTTGACCAGCAGTTTTCCGTATATTTTGCCTCGCAGTTCCCAACCTCGCAGCAAGGCAATGAGATGTACGGCTTCCTCAACTCCCTGCAAGTATTCCTTGAAGCCGGTGGGATGTTCCTAGCCCCGTTGCTGGTGAACCGCATCGGGGCCAAGCAAGGGTTGTTGCTGGCCGGTGGCCTGATGGCGTTGCGTATGCTTGGTTCCGGCTTGGCGAGTGGTGCGCTGATGATTTCCGCCATGAAACTGCTGCACGCCGTTGAGTTGCCAATCCTGCTGATTGCCATTTTCAAATACATCGCCACCCGCTTCGATAGCCGCCTATCCTCCACCCTGTATCTGGTGGGTTTCCAGTTCGTTACGCAGGTGATGGCCAGCTTCTTGTCGCCGCTGGCTGGCTACGGCTACGACCATATCGGCTTTGCCCCCACCTACCTGCTGATGGGTTGTGCCGTCGCCAGTACCACTCTTATTTCCTGCTTCCTGCTGCGCGCTGAGCAGGCAAGCCAAGTACCCCAATTTCAACCTGTAATTAAATCAAGCGAGTCGATTCAATGAAAAAAGCCTTAGCTCAAGCCGATCACGCGATTGAGGCTCTGCGCGCACAGCGCCATGACGATTACTACCCACGCTTCCACCTGGCAGCGCTGGCTGGCTGGATCAACGATCCCAACGGACTGATCTGCATTAACGGGGTTTATCATGCGTTTTACCAACATCACCCTTACGATGAAAACTGGGGCCCTATGCACTGGGCACACGCTACCAGCAGCGATCTGGTGCACTGGCAGCATCAGCCTATCGCTTTAGCTCCGGGCGATGACTACGATCGGGACGGTTGTTTCTCCGGCTGTGCAGTTGATGATAATGGCGTACTGACGCTGATCTATACCGGCCACGTTTGGCTGGGCAAAACTGGCGACGACGACCAGGTGCGCGAAGTGCAATGCTTGGCCATCAGCCACGACGGCGTGAACTTTGTTAAACAGGGGCCAGTGTTGGCTCCGCCAGCAGGTATTCAGCACTTCCGCGATCCCAAAGTGTGGCGCGAAGCGGGCAGTTGGTGGATGGTGATCGGTGCTAAAGAGAACAACCTCGGGCAGGCCCGGCTATATCGTTCTTCCGACCTGCGTGACTGGCAGTTCGAACGCGTTCTCGCTCAGGCGCAAAATGCGACCCAGGGCTATATGTGGGAATGCCCGGACTTCTTCCCGCTGGGTGAACGGCAGGTATTGCTGTTCTCGCCACAGGGATTGGTTGCGCAAGGTTACCGCAACCGTAACCGTTTCCAGAGTGGTTACCTGCTGGGCAACTGGCAGCCGGGGCAGGATTTTACCGTCACCCAGCCTTTCTGTGAGCTGGATGCCGGGCATGATTTCTATGCGCCGCAGACCTTCACCGCCGCCGATGGCCGCCGTATGCTGTTTGCCTGGATGGATATGTGGGAATCCGCCATGCCCAGCAAAGCGCATGGTTGGGCCGGGGCATTGACCTTGCCGCGCGAACTGACGCTGGATGCTCAGGGTAAAGTGCTGATGAACCCAGCCCGCGAACTGGCCGCATTGCGTACCGAACCGCAACGCTTGGGTGCCATACAGTGCCACAACCAGCAACAGTTGTTGGGTAGCAACCTGCATGAACTGCTGCTGATTGTGGATATCAACGCCAGCGAGGCGGAACGCTATGGCATGGCCGTGGGCAAAGCCGCTCGCGTGTATGTTGATAATCAGGCCCGCCGCTTGGTTTTAGAGCGCTTTAGCCCTGAACCTGGCCTGTGCGGTTGCCGCAGCGTGCCGTTGCCGGAAGGCGATATGCTGACATTGCGGATTTTTGTTGACCGTTCTTCACTGGAAGTGTTTGTCAATCAGGGAGAAGCCTGCCTGACCAGCCGTATTTACCCTACGGATGGCGATCGTCATCTCAGCCTGTTCGCTGAGGCGGGCAGCGCGCAGTTTGTTGACGTGCAGGCATGGCAACTGGCCACCATTTGGCGGTAAAACCTCACCTGCTCCTGCCTGGCAGGAGCAGGTTGTTACATCGAATCGCGCATCAGCAACGGGCAGGCAACCCGCACCGTTTCCTTGTGCGTAAGCTGATTAATCAGATGCAACGCTGCCTGACGCCCCAATTCATAATGCGGTAACTGCACGGTGGTTAACGGCGGTTGGAACAGCTCGCCAATCCCTACCATATTGTCGTAACCCAAGACCGCCACCTGTTCAGGGATTTTCCAACCTTGAGCCAGTAAGGCTTGATAGACCATAAACGCCACACGATCGTTACCACACACCACTGCATCACAATCCTGCACGCCTGGGGAGAAATGCCTGGCCAAAATAGTGACAGCGTCACGGTAATGTTCATCCCCTCCGCTGAGATCCAAGTGATATTGACGCAGTTGCGCCATATCGCCACCGGCTTCGCGCCAAGCGCGCTCTAACCCACGCCGCCGCAGCCCGGCCGCTAAGGTATTTTCCGGCAGTTGAATGCACAATGGTGCACGGTAGCCGCTAGCGATCAACGCCCGCATGGCATCGTACTGGCCTTGTTCATCATCGGGAATATAGCTGGCGACAGAGCTTTCTGGGCTGACACAGTTGGCCAGTACCAGTTGTTGGTCCAGCAATTTAGCCGGAATGGTGACCTGACGCAGGCCCATAGTGGTAAAGATCACGCCGTCTGGCCGGTGCGCCAGCAGCAGATCGACCATCTGTTCGGCATTATCGTCGGCAAACAGGTTGACCACAAAACTGTTCCAACCCTGTTCACGGGCGGTTTTTTCAATCGAGAGGATCATGTCAACCGAGAACGGTGTGGTTGCCGTATCGAGCGCCAGTACGCCAAGGGTTTTCACCCGGCGACTGTCGCCACGAATACGCCGTGCCGCAAGATCCGGCACGTAATCCAGTTGATCAATCGCCTGCTTTACGCGCTGGTAGGTATCCGGCCGAAGTTTGCCGGGTTCGTTGATGGCGCGGGACACCGTCATCAACGATACGCCAGCGAGTTTTGCAACATCTTTCAGCGAGGCCATGCGCCCTTCTCTGTCTGGGATAGAAAGTCTGATAATCCCATAACTTAGCCACAGACTCTAGCGGGCAGTGATATCCGCCCACAGTGCAATCGCCCCATCTCGTGGCGAAAAGCGCAGCGATCGCCGTTGCTGTTGCCACCAGCAGCCCTGACGTTGGCTCAATGGGCTACCATCCTCAAGTTGCCACTCGCCCTGCAACACATACAACACGCCAGCATGTGATGCTGGGGCAATCACCTCAGTCGTGATGCGCCGAACGTCGGCGCTACAGCGCCCGCGCCGCGTCATAATGTTGAAATCCTGGCTGCTGCCGCCGAGCAAAAATGCCTCCAGCGCTACATCACCAGAAAAAGCAAACGGCTCCCCCAAATGCTGCAAACGATGGTCGATCTGGCCCGCGCTATACAGATGCACACCATCGCCTTCCAGCAGGGTGATTGAGCGATCGATACCGTTAAAGGCCGAAAACGGACCATCTTGCGCGATAGTGGCAATGCTGGCGCGCCAGTCAAAATCGGCATTGCCCGGCGGTTGGCTGGTGATCTCACGGGTTTCACCGCCGCCGTTGCGCCATGTACTCACCGGCAGACTGGTAAAATCAAAACGGTTCAGGCTCATCATGCCTCCTGTTGGAAGGTTTTCAGCACTTGCAGAAACTCGGCGCTGCTCTGCTGTTGCAGCGCGTGGCGCCCCTGCTCAATCACCTGACGGCCCGCCACAAATACGTCGCGGATCTGCTCTTTGCCCCCGGCAAACAGCCAGCGGTTGAGGATGGATTCATCCGGTGCCGCAGCCAGATACGGGTCGTCACCGTCCAGCACCAGCCAATCCGCACGGTAACCCACCGCCAGTTGGCCGATCGCCGTACCGCAAGCCTGTGCGCCGCCCTGTAACGCCTGCTGGTAGAGCACATCGCCCACCGCAGGTTGTTCCGGCGTGGTCAGGCGATTGCGGCGCTGATCGCGCAGCCGCTGGCCATATTCAAACCAACGCAACTCTTCCACCACGTTCAATGAAACATGGCTGTCCGAACCAATCCCCCAGCGCCCTTGATGATGCAGATAGCTATCACCGGGAAAGATGCCGTCACCCAAGTTGGCTTCGGTGGTCAAACACAGCCCGGCGACCGCTTTACTGCGCGCCAGTTGTTCCAGTTCCTCACGATCCAGATGGGTGGCATGCACCAGACACCAGCGGCTTTCCACCGGCAGGTGCTCATACAGCCAGGCCACCGGGCGTTGGCCGCTCCATGCCAGGCAGTCATTGACCTCTTTTTGCTGTTCCGCAATATGGATATGCACCGGTAAGGCAGAATCCGATGCGGCCAAAACCTGCTGCATCTGGCTAAGCTCCACCGCCCGCAGCGAATGGAAGCACAACCCATGGTTTTGCAGCGGTTGCCCGGCCAGTTGGCGAGCAATAGTCTGCTGCTGTGCCAAATAGCTATCCACATTCTGAATAAAGCGTTTTTGCCCCGCTTGCGCGGGCTGAGCACCAAAACCAGCATAGCTGTAGAGCACCGGCAGCAGCGTCATGCCAATCCCCGCCTGCTGCGCGGCCTGGCTAAGGCGGCCAGTCATTTCACCGCGATCGGCATAAGCTTTACCGTCTGGGGCATGATGCAAATAATGAAACTCTGCCACCTGGGTATAGCCGCCCTTGAGCATTTCGATATACAGTTGACGGGCAATCACCTCAACCTGCTCTGGGGTTAAGCGCTGCACCAGCCGATACATCAGATCGCGCCAGGTCCAGAAACTGTCTTGCGGATTGCCTGCCACCTCTGCCAAGCCAGCCATCGCGCGCTGGAAAGCATGGGAATGCAGGTTTGGCATGCCCGGCACCACATCACCGTGCAAGCGCAGGCAATCGGTAGATTCGGCATTCGGAGTAACCTGGGTCAGTTGGCCGTGCACATCGACATCGAGCCGCACGTTGTGAGCCCAACCGGACGGGATCAGTGCGCGAGAAGCAAAATAAGCAGGCATAGCAGTATTCCAAAGTAGGTGTAACAGCTAAGAAAGCGCGGCAGGCGCATAGGTTAAAATTTTGTGAACCAATCTCACTCATCGGGTGAATTGGCCCTACTTGTATATACATATACATATGCCAACATCAACAGTAAACTGATGTTATTATTTTTTTATTTGACGAGGTTAACGTCGTGGTAGATCAACAGATCATGTTGCAACTGGCTGCAGCAATGAGCGATACGCCCGCCCCGATCTATCAACGGGTCAAACAGGCGATAGTGAGCCAAATCCGCGCAGGCCACTGGCAACCGCACCAGCGAGTGCCCTCTGAAAGTGAACTGGTGGCCGAACTTGGCGTCAGCCGCATGACCATCAACCGTGCTTTGCGCGAGTTGACCAGCGAAGGCTTTCTGATCCGCATGCAGGGCGTCGGCACTTTTGTCGCGGAAGCGAAGGCGCACACTGCCTTGCTGGAAGTGCACAATATTGCCGATGAGATTGCCGCACGCGGCCACCGCCACAGCAGCAAAATCCTGGAGCTTAAGGCCCGACCGGCAAGTGATGAAGAGGCAGCAGCGCTCGGCATTCAACCCGGCCAGCCCCTGTTTTATTCGCAGATCGTTCATTACGAGAATGACATCCCGGTGCAGATAGAAGATCGCTGCGTTAACCCGCTGGTCGCACCGGATTACATGAAGCAGGATTTCGATCAGGTCACGCCCTATATTTATCTCATGCAATCAGCGCCGCTGACCGCCGGTGAGCACATCGTGGAAGCCGTGGTGCCCACGCAACACGAGCGTGAGCTGTTGCAATTAGAGGCTCATGAACCGGGCCTGTTGATCCACCGTCGTACCTGGTCAGGAAAGACGGTGGTGACCTCCGCCCGTTTGCTGTATCCGGGCAGCCGCTACCAGCTGTTTGGCCGCTTTACCAATCAGGTCTGAATTCCGCCGGGGCAAACGCTGCCCCGTGCTTCATCACATTCTCATAACAAATTCTTATCCCCTCTCTTGTAGCATCCCGACGAATGCGTTAGCTTGGTTTTAATTGTATATACAACCATGTGGGAGCAGGAACACCATGACGTCTGAGATCCACTGTGACAGCCTGTGGCACGGTGCCGATATTGTCACCATGCGCGACGGCAAATATCACATTATCAGCAATGGCGCGATCGCCGTGCGCGACGGCAAGATTGTCTGGATAGGCGAAGAGGCCACCATGCCGGTGCTGGCAGCGGCTAAAACGGTGCGCTTCGACGGCGGGATCGTTACGCCCGGCCTGATCGATTGCCACACGCATCTGGTCTTTGGCGGCAACCGCAGCGCTGAATTCGAACAGCGTTTAAACGGCGTAAGCTATGCCGAGATCGCCGCGCAAGGCGGTGGCATCATCTCCACGGTAAAAGCCACGCGTGACGCTGAAGAAGCACTGCTATTAGAGCAGGCGCTGTTTCGCCTGCGGCCGCTGCTGGCAGAGGGTGTAACCTGTGTAGAGATCAAGTCCGGTTATGGCTTAACGCCGCACAGCGAACTGAAAATGCTGCGCGTAGCGCGCCAGCTAGGCGAGTTATTACCGGTTGAAGTGAAAACCACCTGCCTGGCGGCACACGCACTGCCACCGGAATACGCTGGGCGGCCCGACGACTACATCGATCTGGTCTGCCATACCATCATCCCAGAAGCGGCGGCGGCAGGTTTGGCGGATGCGGTGGATGCCTTCTGCGAACATCTGGCGTTCTCTCCGGCACAGGTCGAACGGGTGTTTAACGCCGCAGAACAAGCCGGGTTGCCGGTCAAACTGCACGCCGAGCAGCTTTCTGCTCTCGGTGGCAGCGCGCTGGCGGCACGCCATCACGCCCTTTCTGCCGATCATCTTGAATACGCCACCGCAGAAGACGCTGCCGCCATGGCCGCCTCTGGCACAGTAGCTGTGCTGCTGCCGGGGGCTTACTACATGCTGCGTGAAACCCAATGCCCGCCGGTCGAGCTGTTCCGCAAACACGGCGTGCCGATAGCAATCGCCAGCGATGCCAACCCCGGCACTTCGCCAGCGCTATCGCTGCGCTTGATGATCAATATGGCCTGTACGCTGTTCCGCCTGACGCCGGAAGAGGCGCTGGCAGGCGTGACGCTGCATGCCGCCAAAGCGCTGGGGTTGCAGGCCAGCCATGGCTCACTGGAGACCGGCAAGGTGGCAGACTTTGTTCACTGGCCGCTGGCACGCCCGGCGGAACTGGCTTATTGGTTGGGCGGCCAACTGCCCTGCACGGTGATTTTCCGAGGAGAAGTACGTCAATGATTTGCGATCCCTTTGAGTTCCACAGCGGTAACCTGCCGCTGTTGATTAGCATTCCCCATGCCGGTACCAAACTGACTCCGGCGGTTGAACGTGGTTTGAGCGATGATGCACGGCCATTGCCGGACACCGATTGGCATATTCCACAGCTGTATGATTTTGCCCGTAAGATGGGTGCCAGTATGTTGGTCGGTAACTATTCACGTTTTGTGATCGATCTTAACCGCCCCGCAGACGATAAACCGCTGTACACCACCGCCACCACCGGTCTGTTCCCTGACGTGTTGTTCGATGGCCGCCCGAGTTTTCTGCCAGATCTTGCCCCGAGCGATGAAGAGCGTGCGGGCTACTTGCAGAACGTTTGGCAGCCCTATCATCAGCAGTTGCAAAACGAACTGGCGCGGCTGAAAGCCCAGCACGGCTATGTGCTGCTGTTTGATGCACACTCCATTGCTTCGGTGATACCTCGGCTGTTCGACGGCAAACTGCCGGATCTCAACCTGGGAACCAACAGCGGTGCCAGTTGCGCCCCTGCGATGAGCGATCGGTTGGTTACCTGTTGTGAACAACAGCAGCAATTCACCCACGTGCTCAACGGGCGCTTTAAGGGCGGTTATATCACCCGCGCCTATGGCCAGCCGCAGAAAAACCAACATGCGGTGCAACTGGAGCTGGCGCAGGTGAATTACATGTCAGAACAGTATCCATTTGCGTTTGACGCACCGCGCGCCGCGCCATTACAGCATCTGCTGCAACAGATGATTGAAGGCATGCTGGCCTGGGGCGAACAGCAGGCTTAACCTTTCCGCTTCGGTGCTAATTGATGCACCGAAGCTTTCTCCCTCCATCTCTGTTTCATCCAGTACCTGCCGCAGCGTGATCTTAAGGTTCGAGCGCGCACACTTAACTATTATGGTTCGCCATCAGCGCAATTTTGCACTGTGCCCACTCGGTAAGGTTAACAGGAAAACAGCGGCCCACAGCCCTTGGAACTAATGCCTCCAACCTCATCCCGCGTCAGGAAAAGCACGCTCAGCCCTTGCCTTAGCGCTAGCGGTTCCCCAAGCTCGGGGCCGAGTACCATAAAAGCGGTGGCCCATGCGTCTGCCTCAGCGCAGGTGGGAGCAATGACTGTAACTGAGGCGAGTGAGGAGATCAGGGGAGCGCCCCGCCGGGGGTCCATCGTGTGTGACAGACGACGCCCCTGAACGTTCACCCAATGCCGATAGTCGCCGGAGGTAGCTACAGCTGCATTCTGTAAAGACAGGATCGAATGGGGCGCACGGCATGCCACATTTGGCATTTCGATAGCGATCGTCCAGCACTCACCATCAGGACGCAGGCCAAGCGCGCGCAATTCACCATCTATTCCGACCAACCCAGCCTCAATACCAAAAATCCGTAACGTTTCCGCTAACTGATCCACACCGTACCCCTTCGCGATACCGTTTAGATCGAGCGAAATAGCCCCCCGCTTACGCACAAGATTCCCTTGCAGCTCAAGCATCTCGTATGCTGGCCGCCGCCGCACGGCCATCGCGCTGCGGATATTCTGCACATCCGCCGCATCCGGGCCGAAACCCCAGGCGCGCACGGCATCACCCATGCCAATATCAAAGGCATTACCCGATGCCCGGCCAATGGTCAAACCAAGGGCCAGCACCTGGGCCAGTCTGTCAGGAACCGTCACAGATTCGCACTGCGGAGTTTGGTTCAGTCGCATCAGGTCGCTGGCTGGCTGCCTGGTAGACATTTGCCTATCTACCTCATCTACCGCCTTCTGCAATGCTGCTTGTAGAGGAGCGGGATCGAATCCTAACGGGGCAAAGAACAAAGCAGACCAACGCGTACCCATGGTGGGGCCGTTCAACGCGTGGCGGATCAGGTCAGTAGATGTCTTCAACATAGCGTTTCTCTGCCTTCAACATCGCAAGCGTCAGCCCAGCAGGTTGCAGGATATCAGTCAGCGCTTCGGTAACGCCATAAGCCATATCACGCCCACCGCAAACCATAATTCTGCCCCCTTGACGGATGGCTTCAAGCACCTGCGCCCCTTCCCGGCGAAGTACATCTTGTACATATTGCTGCTGGTGACCTCCGCGTGAGACAGCAATAAAGAGCTGCGTAAGCCGCTCCTCGGCTTGCCAGTTTGACAGTTCATCACGATAAAGAAAGTCGCTGTCAGGGTTACGAAGCCCAAAAAACAGATGGATCGGGCGCTGCTGCTTATTATTGCGGATAAAGCCTGCCAGTGGGCCCACACCAGTGCCTGCACCGATCAGGATCAGGGGTTTGCGGCCCCGGCCAACGTGAAAGCCGGGGTTACTGCGAAAGTATCCGCGCACAGTCTGGCCGGGCTCCAGAGCCGTAAGTTGACCTGAAGAGAGGCCACCGACGTGCTTGCGCACGACAATTTCGATGAAACCGTCGCTTGTGCTGGAAGCCAGAGAGTAGAGGCGTGGTACTGCCGATCCCTCAGGTAGGATACCCAATAGATCCCCTGCCTCGAACCGCACAAACCCCTGCCTCGTTAGACGTTGCCAGAACGAAGCTTTCGGCAATGCAAAGCGCAGGATCGCCATCGGCACCTGAACCGCGGCCCCGTAATCGCGCCTCCCTAGCAGAGTCAGTACCTTAGTGGCAGGCAACACCGGTTGGTGGACGAGTTCAAGTTCGATCCCCAGCGTGTGCCCTAAGGTTCGTCCCCAGCGGGTGAAATCCTGAGACGACTGACGGTCAATGGCCTCAAAGGGCAGCAGCAGCGGCCATCCCTTGGCACGGGCCGCATCCTCCACCGCGACGGCAAAGGCGCAGAAAGAGGGGAAACTGCGGTCGCCAAAGCCCAGCACAGCCAGGGGGGCAACTGGGGGTTCCTGCATACTCTGGATCTGGTTGAGGAACCCTTTGGCCGAGGCGGGCGTATCGCCATCTCCATAGGTGGCGGCAAGGATCAGAAAGCGTTGCGCCTTGCCATAGCGCATGGGCGCGAACCCGCTCATGTGCCCCACATGCACCGAATGCCCCACCTCGCGCAAAGCCTTTGCCAGGGTCGCTGCGAAGCCCCAAGTGCTGCCGCTTTCAGAACCAACCAGCACCACGGTGTCGGCCTTTGCGGCTGGAGCATTGCCTTTCAGGCGAGGGCGCCGGCGCTGCCCAGCCAGCCAGGTAAGGCCGCCGGTCACGATCATAGCGGGAACACACAGGGCCGCCAGGCCAAGGATGAGCCCCAACACGGCCGCGCCCTGGCCGGTATGTAACAGGTAGACCGTCTCAGATATGTGTTGTCGGAGGCTCAGATCCTGCCACATCAGCATAGCTCCGGTTCCCTGATCCACATACCCCATGCCCCGGTGGGTTCTGATGGTGAATATATCCTGCGGATCTCCAGAAGCGGGGAAGCTCAGTTCGCGAAGTTCGGATACGGGCATGCTGCGTAGAATGTCCATATTCGCTGGCATAAGACCGGTCAGGCCACTGACCACGGCTGGCATATCAAGCCCCGGTTCTTCTACTACAACTATCTCGAAAGTCTCGGCCGACATCCAAAGCGCGGTGACGGAAGACAACACCAGCCCTAACACCGCGACACGAGCAATTTCGCTGTGTAACCGCCCCGCCAGTGGGCCGCGCAGTTGAGTGAACCAACGCCGCCAACCGCCAGTACGCCGCACGATTAGCAGCCCGCCCGAAATGCTTAGAACCAGCATCGCCAATGCTCCGGCAGCTGTTGTTAACCGGCCTCCATCACCTAAGAAGAGCGACCGATGCAAGGTGGTCAGCCAGCGCCATAGCGGAGCAGGATCGGCAGCAGCCAGATCGCCGCCGGTGGCCGGATCGATGAGTGCCGATCCTGGTTGGTTGTTATTGAACCACCAGGCGCTAATCTGCCCTGAGGGAGCACGCTTAATTTGCTCGAGGCCAGGGTGAGCCATCTGCACCCGTGTAGCCAACTCTGCCACTGTCAACCCTGCATCCGCCTGCGGACTCTGAACAGTTTCGAGTGCCGGAGAGAGTGACAGTGCAGCGCCGCTCAAAGCCGTCACGAACAACAAGGCGGCTAGCACAATACCCAGCCAGCAGTGCAGGATGCGTATCATTGCAATTGCCTCCGCTCAGGATCATAAACCGTAGGTAAAGTCGGCGATATATTGACGCCCCGTAACGAGCTGACCAGCGCCAACTTTGGTCAATGGCAGAGCAACCTCGCGCGGGCTGTCCCGCATCTTCTCTACGGCGGCATCAATGCAAAGCGTGTAGCCAGCGTCAAATAAGGCATCTGCTAAATCAACGGTGACCTCCAGGCTACGGCCAGCACCGACGCTGGCACCCGTGATGCCATTGATTTGGGATCGGTTACCACCGGTAGCCCGATGCCAGTCTGTCAAGTGCTTGTAGTATTTCGACTTCCCGCCTGCCACCCACAGAGTACTCACGTAAGCGCCTGAAGCATCCGTAAGATAAAAGGCAAGGTAGGCTCCATCGCCCCCATAGTTTTTAAGTGTGGTAGTTAAGGTAACCGGGCGTGCCATGGACAGGCCAGGCAGCGCCAAAGCCGTAGACAAAACTATGCAAGATATAAGTCTTTTCATGGGTGAAATCCTGATACATGTTTTTGGTGTAGGTACTTGAACGTTGCGTCGGGTTTGACGATGGACTTTTTAAGCTTCTCTTATCGTTGTGCCCCCCTGTGTTTTCTGGAGCTCTCGGGGTTGTAATTACTCCGCTACCTCCTGAAGAAACTGTCATCCCTTGTTGGGTGAGCCAATGCGGGCGGTTTGCGACGCTCGACAGGCCTCTACTCGTCGTTGTTGCCGTAGAACCTAACACCGCGCTCACTCCTCTTTTGTGTCGGTTTGCGGCGTTATGGGGGGAATACTCTGCGGCTTGTCCGTCTGATTGCGTGCGTCAGGTAGATAGCGTGACAATTTGGCACCGGCGCGGAAACGAACCTCCAGTTTTAGGAGTGCCAGCGTTGACGGATCGATCTTCAGCTTGATCCGATTGCCCTCGCTGTCACGACCACGGATCTCGTAGCAACCATCGTCTATGTGCAGCCGTTCAGTAACAAAGCCCATTTCAGTGACATGAGCGGCAACCGTATCGCGCGATTGCCATTCGGCCATGGGGCGGCGACAGTCGTCGCTCGCTAGTGCAGCACCACTGGCTATCAGTGCGATCACGATGGTTATAGGAAAGAGTGATTTCATCGCTGTGTTCCTTTATCCTTGATGTTACTAAGGATGCTCTACTAACGTGACCGCAACCTGAACCTCGAGCGAAAAATGCTTCAGCTTCCCGTAAGGTGTTCATTGTGAGGGCTCCATATCAAGGGAGAATTCAATGCGTATCCTGCTGATTGAAGACGATGCTGTTCTTGGCGCCGCTGTTCGCGACCAGATTGCGGGTGATGGTCATTCAGTGGACTGGGTACAGCGACTTGACGCTGCTGACAGCGCGATTGCCTGCGTGGCTTACGATCTCGCTCTTCTTGACCTCATGCTTCCCGATGGTAGAGGGCTTCACTTCCTACGACGTCTACGAACACAAGGCAGTGCCATACCGGTTATCATCCTGACAGCGCTCGATCAGGTATCTGATCGAATTGAGGGGCTGAATGCGGGTGCAGACGACTACTTGGTGAAGCCCTTCGATCTAACCGAACTGTCGGCGCGGGTTGGATCGGTTGCACGCCGATATCGCGGCAACCCCAACCCTATCATCATCCATGGGGCTCTCCAGATAGATCTCACCGCTCGCAGCATTCATCACAACGGCCACCCGGTGTCGCTAACTGCGCGCGAATGGGCGCTGTTCGAGGCCTTTTTATCCCACCCCGGCCAATTGTTCTCCAAGCCGCAGCTTGAGGATAAGCTCTACGCCTTCGATGCTGAGATTGAGAGCAATACGATCGAAGTGCATGTTAGCCGCCTGCGCAAGAAGCTAGGCGTCGGGATCATCGAAACCGAACGGGGCCTTGGTTATCGCTTGAGGCAAGCATGAGGATGCCACGCAGTCTTCAGCGATGGCTGGGACTTTCGCTGGGGGTCCTGCTGACCATACTGTGGATCGGCGCAGCTTCAGTGACCGCGATCCTGGTTCGTCAGGCCATGGAGGCGGTTTTCGACTCGGCCTTGCAGGAAACGGCGCAGCGCATTCTGCCACTTGCCGTTACGGATATTCTTGGGCGTGAAGAAGAGGGGGTCACTCAGCGCCTGGCCGAAATCCACGCACACGACGAATTTCTCACTTATGTGGTGCGCGATGAGCGGGGACGAATCCTGCTTCAATCACACGATGCCGATCCAGGAGGCTTCCCCCCTTGGGATGGCATCGGCTTCAGCCAGTCCAACACTCATCGACTCTACAGCGAAGAGGTGCTGCAAGGTTCGATCCGGATCACTGTTGCCGAACCGCTGGCTCGTCGTAATACGGTGGCGCGGGAAATCCAGATGATGCTGGGATTGCCATTGCTGATTTTTCTACCCATCGCGCTGTTGTCCATCATATTTGCAGTCCGAACCAGCCTTGCACCTTTGCGCCGCTTCCGCGACGGGTTGGCTACGCGTGGCGCAAACGATCTGTCACTGGTACCTGTTGATCGTCTCCCGGCTGAGGTTGTCCCTGTGGCAAACACTCTGAACAGGTTGCTTAAGCGGCTCGCTGTAGCTTTCGAAGCGGAGCGCAGCTTTACCGCTAACGCGGCTCATGAACTGCGTACGCCACTTGCTGGTGCTATCGCGCAAGCTCAACGCCTACAGGCAGAAACAAGCGACCCCGCAGCCAAAACGCGCGCGACTGGGATTGAGGTGACACTCAAGCGCCTGACGCGGCTCTCAGAACGCCTGATGCAACTGGCTCGGGCCGAAGGGGGGCGATTGCGTCTGGCGCACGCCACAGATCTGCGCCCTATCGCACACATTTTGACGAAAGATCTGTCGCGGATGGTCGGTGCGGAGCGGATTTCCCTAGAGTTGCCGAGCGCGCCTCTGATATCAAATCTTGATCCCGATGTCTTCGCGATTATCTATCGCAACCTTGTCGAGAATGCACTACGTCACGGAGCCGAAGGAACCGCTATCGAAGTCTCACTCGACAGTACAGGGAGGCTGACCGTCGCTAATGATGGCCCCGTCGTGCCAGATGAAATCCTTGCCCGCCTGACGAACCGCTTTGAGCGTGCGGAAAGCGGTACTGAGGGCAGTGGGCTTGGGCTGGCGATAGTTAATGCAATTGCGCAACGCATCGGTGGTGCGCTTGTGTTGAAGTCGCCGAGAACCGGACACCATTCTGGCTTCGAAGCGTCCTTGACGATTCCTGTCATAAACGGAAGCGCGGAGTTTCATCATCAATGGTCTTGAAAATCGAATATTTCCCCCGCCAATTCCATCTATTGCCAGCCGCCTGATCTTGTTTCCGAATCTGTTGTTATCACTGCAATTTGCGTACTGCATCGCAATTTTGATGGAAAGATAACCAGCGAATCTGCACAGCGCACAAAACAGCGGCCTACACATTTTGCCGTGCGCGACAATCTGGCGAAAACCCGGCCATGCTTCAGCCCAGACTCAAGCCGCTGTATCCAGATACCTGAAGCCGAACGGGAACAACCATCAGCTCTGGAGGCAACTATGTTTGACACCCCGCTAAACTGGCGCGCTGCGCAGGCAATGTCCGTTGGGCTGTTGGCCGACTGGCAAACCGCGGGCGAGCCCGGTGGGGCAATTATCCTGTTTGACAGCACAAAAAACCAGGCAGTGGTCTGTGCGGGATTAGCCGATCTGGCCCGCAATGAACCTTTTACTGCCGACAGCGTGGTGCGCTATGCCTCTATCACCAAACACATTTTTGCCGCACTGGCGCTTAATGCAACCGATAACGCCATCCACCTCGACGATCGGTTAGGCGACCTGCTGCCTGAACTGGGTGAACAACTGGCAAACGTGACCGTCGGCCAGGCGCTGGATATGACCAGCGGCCTGCCGGACGTGCGCGAAACATTGGGCTTGCTTGGGATCTCCGTCAATACCGTCAGTGATGCGCAGCCGGTGCTGGAATTTATCCGCAGCCTAGGGCGACTCAACTACCCGGCGGGCAGCGAAGTCGCCTACACCAACACCGGTTACCGTTTAGTGGAAGCGGCGTTAAACGCCAAGGGATATGATTTTAACGCTTTGGTGCAGCAGCATCTGGCGCGCCCGCTTGACGTTCAGCTACAGGCTCCAGAAAGCTGGTTCGATGTGGTACCAGGATTGGTGCCCGGCTATTGGCACGCCGCGCAAGGTTGGCAACAAACCAGCAGTGGGCTGCATCTTTCGGCTTCTGGCAGCCTGACCGGCAGTGCCAACGCCCTCACCCGCTGGCTGCAATCTTTGCTGACAGACAGCGGCCCCGGTAAAGGCGTATTGGCGCAACTTAGCGCACCACGCAGGCTCAACCACGGCCCAGCCAGCCGCTATGGGCTCGGGCTGGCACAAACGCCTCTTGGCCGCCAAACCCTGTTCGGCCACGGGGGTTCCCTCGCCGGTTATAAAAGCTACTTTTTGTTAGCCCCTGAACGGCAAGCCGGTGCCTTGTTGGTGGCCAACCGCGAAGACTGCGACAGTTTTAGCATGATTTTGCAGGTAATGGCCGCGCTGTTAGGCGAAGCTTTACCCGAACGCAGTAGCGCCATCCCCGATGGGATCTACGCCACCATCGCCGAGCCTTACTGGCTGGAAGTGAAAGACGGTAACGTTGCCTACCTGGGGACCAGCGAACCGCTTTATCAAAGCGCCGACGGCTATGCCGTTTCGCTTTCTGCTCATCTACCGATGCGCCTGAAATGGACCGGAGAAGCGGTCGAGGGGGAAGTTGGCCATCTGGAACACAGTTTCTTGCCGGTGACCACCGACCTCGGTTGCCTGAAGCAGGTACAGGGCATTTGGTATCACCCGCAATACCGCACCGCTTTCGAGATCCGTGGCAACAAAATCCATATTGGTGTTGGCCCCGCCGCACAAGTTGGCACGCTGAGTTCTCTCGGTAACGGGCGGATGCTGGTTGAAAGCCAAGACGGCCCATGGCTCAAACGTTTTTGTCTCTATTTTCGTGGCTACAGTGTGGACTTGATCGCCAATCGCAGCCGAATCTTAACGTTCAAACGTGACATGACCGCGCACGCTTAACGTTGTCTCAGGATCCGATATCGGCCAATCGGCACAGCACATCATATTCACCGTGGTTATTCATGCCAAAATGCTGGAAATTTATTCATGCGTGAAACTATTCATAAAAACCGAATAAATTTCGCATATTTTTCTTGCGGCAAAATAGGCCATCCAGTACTTTGTTCTGGTCACTAAAAAGAGTTAGCGTGCTCTTTTTCGTTGCACCTCAAAATACTGTTTTATGTCATCAGAAAGTGATGATATTCGTTATTTCCCGCCTTTCCGTGCGGGATTTCTTTTTGTCAGTTACTGTTATTTTTCGTGCTCTTTCTTGAGCTTTTTTAGGCGCTAAACTAAATTTCAGCACTCACAAACCTTAACCTCCCGCGGTGGCCAGGCTGGCAACGGGTGGGCGTTCAGGAGTTACAGCCATGCAAATGACCCTTATGGAATACATCACGCAATACTTCAATGGCGATCTCTATCGCTATGCCCGATATGAAGGTGTGAGCCGTGAGCAAATTCTCAAATGGATAAATAACGAATGTTATGTCGTCAAAGGGAAATTGGTCATGCCGGTTAAGCATTTGCCCGGTTGAGTCAACATTGTAACGGAGACAAAAAACCCCGTTTGAACGGGGTTTTTTGCTATTTGATACCACGGAAAATCAGAAGTTATAACCGACAACCGCGTAGTAACCCCAACCCGTAGACTTGATTGGGCCCTGCGGTGTACCGATATCAACCCCATCCTGCCATTGACCACCGTTATGGAAGTAACGGGCAACGAACGAGTAGTGCCAGTGATCGTAGTTCAGCGCCAGCACGTGGCTGGAAGCGATAGAATTGCTGGTGCGAGCCTGACGGCCATTAACGGTGAAATCGTTCTTACCCAGATCGGAACCAAAATCAAAGTTAGTGAAACCGATATAGCTCAGGTTGCCGCCCCACATCTGAGTCAACGGTACAAAGTATTTCACTTTGAAACGGTAACCATCCCAACTGTCTTCATTCGCCGCACCGTAGTTCTGCCACTGATATTTGGCATAAATGTTCATCGACAGGCTGATTGGCAAACCCGTATCGATGTCAGTCCCTAGCCCCATATACCAAGTGCTCTGGCGCGATTCGTTGTTGCGCCCCATGTCATAGATATAGTTGTTGGCGAAATACCACTCTTTAAACGGCCCAAAGCTCAGATCGGCCCCGGTCAGTTTGTCGATCGAGAAACGCGGTTCGATCTCCATAAACAGCGGTGAACCGTTATCCCAAATACCCCGGTTTGGCGTATTGCCGGTACCAAAGAATTTCGGCACATCCACGTAGCCATAAAAATCCAGCCAGTCTTTCTTGGTGTAGGCTTCGTACTCCAGATACACGTCATTGTTCAGTTGTGGTCCGAAGCGGGTGTGGTAGCTACCCACCACGTTGACACTCTGGTGCCACCAATCTGAAACGAACTGGCTATCTTTGCTATCCGCCATTGATGATGTGCTGTAAGACGCAGTGAGAAGCACACCTGCTGCGAGAGCGATTTTTTTCATTTTATTACCACATGCTTAAAGGGCCATTGGCGGCCCGTTAGAAAGATGACGATGAGTCTGGTGTAACGAACGGTTAATCCGACGCGCGCATTATAGAAACCAGCGGGTGCAAGAATCTGTGATCCAGTGAGATATTTTACGATAAGGTAATCGATTGCGTTCTCATTTTTTGAATTATTTTTCATTTGTATTCATATTCAATGTGATACCCATCATTAAAAAAGGGTTTTAGCACGGGATCTGTACCCTTTATCTACGGCCCGTGGAATTAGCCGGATTCAGAATAATGGCGTAAAAAAGCCGACTCTGGTGTCGGCTTTAACTCGAGGGTTGGTACTGTGCGAAACGGTGAACTAGCGCACTCCGGGAAGCGCCTTGGCAATATTCTCCTGGCGGAATACCACTTCATCCCCCCTGGCAATTTCCCAACGGGCGACCGGAATGTCGGTCTTGGGTGCCGCAACCACTACGGAACCATAAATCAGCTTATCGTCACGGCGCAGAATAACCACATCCAATTGATATTCGTGCAGTAAGTTAGCGGTGGTCAAGCGCACAATGTCGCCGGTAATGAAGCTGTGCCCGTCAAGCGCAGGTTGCTGAATAAACTGAATATCATTTCTCATTTTTCACGTTCCTTCAGGCAGAACACTTAATTTGAGATTAGCTTAAATCCATCACTTCGCGAATCACCAAGCTTAACCTGCGCGCGTGGCTCGCCAGCAAATTAGTGAACCGACAGTGACCATGGCCACTCCCTGCCAGAAGTTAATGGTCAGCGATGTGCTGAGAACCACGGCGGCAAATACCGCCGACAGCACCGGCGTAAAATAAGAAACCGTGGCCAGCAAGGTCATGTTGCCATGCAGGATCCCGACATTCCATGCCGCATAGCCTGCACCCATGGCGATCCCGGCAGACAGCAATGCCACGCTAACCGGCAGGCTGAAATGCATACCGCTTTCATTACTGAACGGATATTGCAGCCACAGGGCCAGCGCGGTCAGCGTAATAAACAGCACCACCGCATTTTTGCCCTGGGCGATCCTCTTGGTAACGTTGCAATAGACCGCCCAAATCACCGCACCGCTGAACGCCAGCCCATAGCTCAGGGGATTACTGCGCACATTGACCAGCATTTGCGCCGGAGACCATCCCCCATCGCCGCTCATGATCCAACCGATGCCAAACAGCGATAACAGTAGCCCAGGGATCACCCACCATTTAGCCTTCTGACCATTGAACAGGATCGCCATCAGCACGGTAAAACAGGGCCACAGATAGTTGATCATCCCCACTTCAATCGCCTGCATGCGGTTACTGGCATAACCCAAGGACAGAGAAAGACAAATCTCGTAGGCCACAAACAGCAGGCTGCCAATAATCAGGTAAGAACGGGGGAAATCACGCAGCTTCGGGATACCCATCACGATCAGCAAGAACAGCGTGCTCACGCTGTAGATCATCGCCGCGCCGCCTACCGGCCCCAAGCCTTCGCTGACGCTGCGGATCAGGCCGACCACGCTGCTCCACAGCACAATCGCCAGCAGGCCAAACAGGGTTGCTTTATGGGATACGGACAGCGTGGGCATCAGAGTGGGATCCAGTCATTAGTTTTGCAAGGGCTTCACTCTACTGGCCTGAAAGGTAAAAAGAAAGGCGGGAAAACCCGCCTTGCATGATTACTGCTGTGGCTGCCGCTCAAACTGTGGCGGCGGCTGGCGGAAACGACGGGTGAGGTACACCAAGTAGGCAAACCCCAGTGCCGCCCAGATCAGCCCCATGGTCAGCGAGCTTTTCTCCAGGTTCAGCCACAGGACGCTAACCGTCAGTGCCCCCACCAGCGGCAGGATCAGGAAGTGGAAACGATCCTTCCAGGTTTTATTGCGCCCTTGACGGATAAAGAAGTGGCTGATCACCGAGAGGTTAACGAAGGTAAACGCCACCAGCGCACCAAAGTTGATCAATGCGGTGGCGGTGACCAGATCGAAGGATATGGCAGACAGCGCCACCAGCCCGACCATCAGCACGTTAAGCGCAGGCGTGCGCCATTTAGGGTGTACGTAGCCGAAGAATCTTTCTGGGAACACGTTATCGCGCCCCATCACGTACAGCAGCCGCGAAACGCTGGCATGAGAAGCCAAACCGGAGGCCAGCGTATTAATAAAGGTGGTGCAGAGGAAAATCGCCTGGAACAGTTTCCCGCCCACATACAGCGCAATTTCTGGCAGCGCCGCATCGGGCTCTTTAAAACGCTCTATATTGGGGAAAAACAGCTGAATAAAGAATGACACGCTGATGAAAATCACCCCGCCGTACAAGGCGGTGAGGAAGATCGCCTTGGGGATCACCCTGGCAGCATCCGGCGTTTCTTCGCTCAGCGTAGTAACGGCATCAAAGCCCAGAAACGAGAAACAGAGAATGGTCGCACCGGTGATAATCGGCACCAAATGGGCATTTTCACTGACGAAAGGTTGCAGGCTCCAGACTGTACCCACCCCTTCGCCATTATGCAGGCCATGCACCACTAGGAAGATAAACACCACAATAATCACCACCTGGGCCAGCACAAACAGCGTGTTGAAGTTGGCAACCACATTGACGCTTTTCAGGTTGATCGCCGTCATGATAATCACAAAACCCACTACCCAGATCCACGGAGGCACTTCGGGGAACAGCGCGGTGAGGTAAATCTTCGCCAGCAGCGTATTGATCATCGGCAAGAACAGATAGTCCAGCAACGACGACCAACCGACCAGAAACCCAACGTGCGGGTTAATCGCTTTTTGCGCGTAGGTATAGGCAGAACCCGAGGTGGGAAACTGGCGCACCAGCTTACCGTAGCTGATGGCGGTAAACAGTACCCCCGCCAGCGCCAGCAGATAGGAGGCCGGAACGTGGCCATCCGTTACGCCAGAAACAATGCCGAAAGTGTCAAACACCGTCATCGGCGTCAGGTATGCCAGGCCCATCATTACCACTTGCCACAGTTTTAATGTTTTACGCAGTTGCGGTTTGCCCGCGCCATTACGGTCGATGGCACTTATCGTCATGGGTTATTCCTCGCCGGCGTCCTGTACGCCAAGTTGGAAGAAAGTAGTCACCGCTGCGCACGGCTTCGCCGGGCCACAGGGAACCCGCGGGAATACGCCGGGCGCGCGGTGGGATAGGCTGAACGCCTCAGGCGTTTTTCAGCATCCACTCGATTTCGGTTTCGGTGATCAGTCGTTCAAACTGCACCAGTTCATCGGTCTTGCAGGCCAGATAGACATGGCTGAATCTTTCCCCCAGCAGCGCATTCAGCACCGGCTGGTGTTCGAACTCATACAATGCATCGCTCTGGCGAATGGGGAACGGTAAACCTTCCTGCTCCAGGCCGTTGCCGGTCACCGGCTCAAGCAGCGGTAATGAGGTGTCGAGGCCGTACACCATCCCGGCCAATATCGCCGCCATCACCAGATAAGGGTTGGCATCAGCCCCCGCCACGCGGTACTCCACGCGGTGGCTATCGCGATCGCCGCAGGGAATGCGCAGTGCAACGGTGCGATTATTGTGGCCCCAAGAAGCCTGCGTCGGCACATACATGCCGGGTTGGAAACGGCGATAGGCATTCACATTGGGTGCCAAAAGCGCCATAGAGGCAGGCATCAGGGCGATCATCCCCGCCAGCACCTGTTTTAGCAGCACGGAGTCTTCACCATCGTCGTCGGCAAACACGTTGTTGCCTTGATTGTCCAGCATGCTGATATGCACATGCATACCGCTGCCCGCGTGCTCTTCATAAGGCTTGGCCATAAAGGTGGCCTGGATGTTGTGCTTCTCTGCCACCATGCGTACCAAGCGTTTCAGCGCCAGCGCGTGATCGCAAGCCAACAGCACGTCGTTGGTGTGATGCAGGTTAATCTCAAACTGGCCGGGTGACGCTTCCGCTACCGCACCGTCTGCCGGGATCCCCTGCAAACGTGCCAGTTCATCAATCTCACTCAGCACATCGGCAAAGTGATTGAGGTTATCCACCGAATACACCTGGCTTTGCGTGTTGCGCTCCTGGGTGCCGGGCGAACACGGCGGTTGCAGATAACCTTCTGAATCGCGTTGGCGATCGATGAGATAGAACTCCAACTCTACCGCTACTACGGGGGATAACCCGCGCTGACGCAAACGCTGCCACAGCTGGTTCAGCACATTACGCGGTTCAACGTCAAAGGGAGTACCATCTTCATCCAGCATGGTGAGCAGTACCTGCCCGATATATTCCGGATCGGCCGCCGACGGCATCAGGGTTCCGGCGACCGGGACACAGATGTGATCCGGCTCACCCAACTCTTGCCCTAACCCGGCCTCTTCCACCACGTTGCCCAGAATGTCCATTGCAAACACCGAGGCCGGGAAGTAACAGCCTTTCTCCAATTTGCCCAAGCCAGCAACCGGGATACGTTTACCACGGAAGCTGCCGTTGAGATCGGTCAGTAAAACATCGATATGCTGGGTTAACGGATAACGTTCCAGATACTTCTTCACTTCGCGCTGGAACGCGCTACTTCGCCTTTCTTCATTGTGCTGCACAAAGTTTTCCACTTCTACGATGTTGGTTTGCATGATTCACCCGTCGTTGTGTTTGGTCTGTGGTTCTCACACTTATTGCTTTCGATGTTTATTGACCATCTTGCTCAATATAATGTCCACCAATGAAACATAGATGCAACAAAATTGTTTTGCAAGTGTTACTTTTGGTTTGAATATTGGCCACTCCGCTGCTAGATTTAGTCAATATTGAACAAAAAAGGCGATATTTTGGCATAACGGTCATAATTTCGAACACATCAAGGGGATAGTATGGGCAATATATTTAACAGACCAATCATCGGCGTTGTGATGTGCAGGTATAGGTTAAACCAACACCTCACACAGACCTTGCAAGAAAAGTACCTGAATGCGGTTTTGGCCGCTGGCGGGTTACCTGTCGCCTTGCCACACGCGCTGGCAGAGCCGGAAATGCTGGAAGAATTGCTGCCACACCTCGACGGCATCCTGCTGCCGGGCAGCCCCAGTAATGTGCAGCCGCACCTTTATGGTGAAAACGGCGATGAGCCTGACGCCGATCCTGGGCGAGATGAATTGAGCCTGGCGCTGCTCCGCCTGGCGCTCAACAGGCGCATTCCCCTTTTCGCCATTTGCCGCGGTATGCAGGAAATGGTCGTCGCCACCCAAGGCACCCTGCATCGCCGCCTGTATGAATTACCTGAATTGCTTGAGCACCGGGAAGATCACGATCTGCCGCTGGAACAGCAATATGCTCCCGCGCATGAGGTGATTGTTCAGGATGGTGGCTTGCTGGCGCAGTTGCTGCCAGATTGCAACAAATTCTGGGTGAACTCACTGCACGGCCAAGGGGCTAAAACGCTCGGCCCCAGCGTGCGCATTGAGGCGCATGCCGCCGATGGGCTGGTGGAAGCCATCAGCATCCGCGATCAGCCGTTTGCGCTGGGCGTGCAGTGGCACCCGGAATGGAACAGTGATGAATATGCGCTATCCCGCCTGCTATTTGATGGATTCATTACCGCTTGCCAGAATTATCAGAAGGAAAAACGCCTATGAGCGATGTCAGCTTGGCACCGGGGAAACGCTTGTCGCAGATCCGCCAGCAATTAGGCTTGTCGCAGCGCCGGGTCGCCGAACTGTCTGGATTAACGCACAGCGCTATCAGCACCATTGAACAGGACAAAGTCAGCCCGGCCATCAGTACGCTGCAAAAGTTACTGACGGTGTATGGGCTGTCACTATCGGCTTTTTTCGCCGAGCCGGAGCAACCGGATGAACCACGGATCGTCATCAATCATGAAGATCTGATTGAAATCGGCAGCCAAGGGGTTTCGATGAAACTGATCCATAACGGTGACCCCGAGCGCACGCTGGCGATGATGATCGAAACCTATGAACCGGGGACCACCACCGGTGAACGCCTCAAACATCAGGGGGAAGAGATCGGCACTCTGCTGGAAGGCGAAGTCATGCTACAGGTGAATGGGCAGACCTATCACCTGCAAGCAGGCCAGAGCTACACCATCAATACCGGTATTCCCCACAGTTTCAGCAACACGTCGGCACGGGTTTGCCGGATTATCAGCGCCCACACGCCGACCACCTTCTGATTAACGGAGCAAGGTATGGATTTCCACCATCTACAGTATTGGCAACAACGGGCACAGGCCCTGAAGATTGAGAACCGGCTGTTTATCAATGGCCGTTACCAACCGGCCACCACAGGCGAAACTTTCGCCGTGGAAGATCCTGCCGCTCAGCGTGAACTGGTGCAAATGGCGCGCGGCGACCAGGCGGATATCGATCTGGCAGTGCAAGCCGCACGTGAAGTATTCGAACGCGGTGACTGGTCACAGGCGAGTCCCGGCCAGCGTAAAACCACGCTGCTGAAGCTGGCGGTGCTGATGGAAGAACACCATGAACAGTTGGCGTTGCTGGAAACGCTGGACACCGGTAAACCGATCCGCCACAGCCTGCGTGATGACGTTCCCGGCGCCATTCGCTGCATCCGCTGGTATGCGGAAGCCATTGATAAAGTCTATGGCGAAATCGCCCCCACCGGCAACGATGCGTTGGCGCTGATCCAGCGGGAGCCGATCGGCGTAGTCGGTGCCATAGTGCCCTGGAACTTCCCGCTGCTGCTGGCCTGCTGGAAGCTGGGCCCGGCGCTGGCGGCCGGTAACAGCGTGGTGCTGAAACCTTCAGAAAAATCACCGCTGACGGCGGTCTATCTGGGTGCTTTAGCACAACAGGCCGGGCTGCCGGACGGCGTGCTAAACATCGTGCCAGGCTATGGTCATGATGCCGGGAAAGCGCTGGCGCTGCACCAGGACGTGGATGCCCTCGCCTTCACCGGTTCCACCCAGGTGGCGAAGCAACTGATGAAATATGCCGGTGAATCCAACATGAAGCGCGTCTGGCTAGAGGCTGGCGGCAAAAGCGCCAACATCATCTTCGCTGATTGCCCGAACCTGGATAAAGCCGCACAGGGTGCCGCCGCCGGTATCTTCTATAATCAAGGCCAGGTGTGCATTGCCGGTACGCGTTTACTGGTGGAAGAAAGCATCCAGCAGGAATTCCTCCAGGCGCTGCGCAAGCATGCGGCAGCCTTCGAGCCCGGTAACCCGCTCGATCCGCAGACCATTATGGGGACGCTGATCGACCATGGCCACTGCGAAAAGGTGGTTGGCTATATCGAACAGGGGCTGGAACAGGGCGCTGCGCTGTTCCTTGATGGCCGCGAACACAAGCAAGGCAGCCAGCCAAGCTATCTCGGCCCGACCATTCTCACCCAAGTGGACAACGCCATGAGCGTAGCGCGCGACGAAATCTTCGGCCCGGTGCTGGCAGTAACCACTTTCAACGGTGAACAACAGGCTTTGGCTCTGGCTAATGACAGCGAGTATGGGCTGGGGGCCGCCGTGTGGACGCGCGATCTCTCCCGCGCACACCGCATGGCGCGCCAATTGAAGGCGGGCACGGTGTTCGTTAACAACTACAACGACGGCGATATGACCGTGCCCTTCGGCGGCTACAAGCAAAGTGGCAACGGGCGCGACAAGTCACTGCATGCGCTGGATAAATTTACCGAACTGAAAACCACCTGGATTTCTCTGGAATAAGGACCGAATCATGACTGAACACGTAAAGAGTTATTATGCGGCGACGGCCAATGCCCATCAGCCTTATCCGCAGTTGAATGAATCGATCGAATGTGACGTTTGTATCGTTGGTGGCGGCTATACCGGCCTGTCTTCAGCGCTGTTCCTGGTGGAGGCTGGCTTCAACGTGGTGCTGCTGGAATCCGCACGCATTGGTTTCGGCGCCAGCGGCCGCAACGGCGGGCAGTTGGTCAACTCCTACAGCCGCGACATTGACGTGATTGAAGCGCGCTACGGAGCAGAAAGTGCCCGTATGCTGGGCAGCATGATGTTTGAAGGGGCCGACATTATCCGCAGCCGCATCGAACGTTACGCCATTGAGTGTGACTATCGCCCAGGCGGTATTTTTGCCGCACTCAACAACAAGCAATACCACGCACTGATCGAGCAGAAACAAAACTGGGAACGTTACGGCAATACGCAGCTTGAACTGCTGGACAACGAACGCGTCCGCCAGGAAATCGCCAGCGATCGCTACGTCGGCGCATTGCTCGATCGCAGCGGTGGCCATATTCATCCGCTCAACCTGGCGTTGGGCGAAGCCGAAGCCATTCGCCAACAGGGTGGCCGGATTTTCGAACAGTCGGCAGTGACCAACATCCGCCACGGTGAACCCGCGCTGGTCAGCACCGCCAACGGGCAAGTGACTGCGCGCTATGTCATCGTCGCCGGTAACGCCTATTTGGGTGACAAGCTGGAACCTCGTTTAGCCAAGCGCAGTATGCCGTGCGGCACCCAGGTGGTGACGACCGAACCGCTGGCCCCGGAAGTCGCAGCCTCTTTGATCCCACAAAACTATTGCGTGGAAGACTGTAACTACCTGCTGGATTATTACCGTATAACCGGTGATAACCGCCTGCTTTACGGCGGTGGCGTAGTTTACGGTGCGCGCGATCCCGACGATATCGATAATCTTATCCGCCCCAAACTGCTGAAAACCTTCCCACAGCTAAAAGGGGTACGCATTGATTATCGCTGGACCGGCAATTTCCTGCTGACGCTGTCGCGCATGCCGCAGTTCGGTCGGTTGGAAAATAATATCTACTATATGCAGGGTTACAGCGGCCACGGCGTGACCTGTACCCACTTGGCGGGCAAGCTGATTGCAGAATTGATGCGCGGCGATGCAGAACGCTTTGACGCCTTTGCCAAATTGCCACACCTGCCATTCTTTGGCGGGCGCAATCTGCAAATCCCGTTCACCGCCATTGGTGCAGCTTACTACACACTGCGCGATCGGATTGGAGTTTAAGCGCCGGAGAACCTTATATTAGCTTGATTAAACAATCGACAACACGATCAATAATTACTCAAAATTATGATTGCAGACGATTTCATACGGAAATATTCATCATTGTGATGCAATATTGCATCGATATTTTGATGAACTATCGTCTCAAAAAACATATAGTACTCGCAGATGAAAATCACCGATTTCCCTGGTGTTGTTACACTTGCCCCTCACTTTTGTAGGGGCTTTTTTTCCTTACGCCGTCAGCTAACACTATTCCCTTGAATTTCAGCAGAATCCGGCAAGGTTCACGGTTTCACTCTGCGCATTAAACAATAGTGAGCTATCGATCACCGAACAGAGTACACTGCCTTCACCACTCATCTACCCGGTGAAAGATATGTCTCTCCTTGATGCCTTCAAGATGTTTAGTGATACATCATCAGCCAATGTCACTTGCCCAAAATGTTCTAAAGTTTCGCCACAGAACCGCCAGAAACTCAACAAGAACATCACGATGATCTGCCCCCACTGCGGACATTATTTCCGTAAGAACGAGAATTAAAGACATTATTCCTACGTCTTTGACCAAAATGCCTATCAGCAGCGTCGAGTATCAAGACCTCAGTAACTGCTAAGAAACCTGCTCCCAATGAATCAGTTAGCCTCGTAAAAAGTTAACGTCGTCAGCCTGCATGTGTATCAGATGTTATTGGCCTTCATTTTCATTACCTCAATATCCCACCGTTTGCCGCATTTCACTGAACCTGCAGGCTCAGATCATCAAAATACAACTCTCCTTGCTCCATTTTAAATCCTTAGTTAACCTACGGCACAGAGGTCAGGACCGCTAAAAGCAGAGCAGTGTTATGAAGCATTATATAATCCCCATTCTCCTCATCGTTGCGACTATCCTGAGTATTTTATATATCGCCAATCTGGCTGAATGGTTTATTCACTGGTGGTCTAAGCCGGAGATTTTTTGATCCTCAATACGAGCAAACTTCGCAAAAGTGCGGCCTAAGCAATGTTCAACCATAAGAATATAATGAGGCTGATAGCCGAACTTCCCTTTCTGGCGAGGCTTTTGCCGTACCCTTAGGGCTCGTTAGAAACTTCACAAGGTTAAAAATAGCAGGCTGGCAGTTGATTGAATTTAGAACAATGGTGTCTTTATCTTGCTGCAAATCAACAAGTACCCTATCAGCATTTCCTGCTGTTACGCCATCTATCATCCCCGAGAATTTTTTAACCCAACTTGGTGAAACATCTTTTTCTTGGTTTTATGAGCTACAAAATACGTAGAAATAAAGAATTAAACTCTGTTAACAATCTTTCAAAGCGTTTAACGATATCCAGCTTATGCAAAACAGCCCCGGGCTGTGCCAACGCCCTCGTTTATCACACATTCTTGCTCGCACTATTGCACAAATGTCGTCCACCGCCTTTACTGATCGTATGCCATCTGCCGCTTCAACGAGGTTCTATGAAAATTATTATATGTACCGTTTTAGTCACCCTGCTGGCAGGATGCGTTTCAGCTTCGGTTTCAGGTGGTAGTTCAGGGGTTTCAAGCGCGACGATTGGCATCGGTTCCGGTGTGCGTTTTTGATTGTTGGTGCAGCTGCGCCCTGGTTCAGATTACGTCAGGACGGGCACTTCCCAGGTTGTAAAAAAACCCCAGACATTGAATGGGTTGGGTGTTATATTATCGGTAATATTGCAAGCAACGGTTTTACTTACATGCACATCAATACAAAACACAAGCTGTTCATACTCATCTATCTAACAGCGGCTTACGCTGTTGCTATCCCATTAATTTATATGATTATGGGTCTGGTTTTTGGTGGGGCTCTGGCTGATATGTGGAAAGGTGAATATTCATTCTACGATTTTCTTGAGCAGCGGAAAATAATCTATCTTAAACTTTCTGCTGTCGGAGGTTTGATGGGGTTAGCTTACTGGTTTGCATTCTACAGGAAATATAGATATTTCGATCCGCTAGATAAATACTTCAAATAACTTTCATATTAACCTGATAAAAAAACCGCCGAGGCGGTTTTTTTATATTTGAGTTATTGGTTCAATACTCACACCCTCTTCGTACCTTATTGCTATTCTATATTTTTTTATTTCATTTTTACGGATAATTAATTCGATTTGCTGTTAGGGAAAATGAACAAGTTGCGTTGTTAAAAACGATCTGCGAAAAGCAAAACGCTCAGATAGACCTGTTGATCGCCGCTATTCATAAAGATGATAAGTAATATCAGTCCGTTAACCAAAAGTATATCTTCTTAGAACCCGCCATTCGGCGGGTTTTTGCTATCGGTGAATGGGGCGTTACGGGATCAACTGCTCAGGCTGGCAATCATACAGCGCAGCCAGTTTTTCACGAGTACGCTTCTGAGGGCGTTCTGACGCCTCCCATTGTGAAACTGTTGATTGTGTTGTGCCGAGCTTCTCCGCGACATCGTACTGAGACAGGTCACGATAGATACGCCAGGCAGCCAGGATAGAAACATCTTGGCTAACCATGATATTGACGACCGCGTTAGGGATAGTCATATCATCATTTTTTGATGGCACGTATGGCACATCTTCCCATTCATCCTTTGCGTTGATCAGGTTTTCGTATTCGGCATATGGCACCACGGCATATTGTGGTTCGCCTTTATCGTTACGGATAATTTGCACGGTCATTTTCGTTTACTCCAGTGTGAACTCAGGCGTAGTGCTCAGGGGAAAGGGCAGGTTTCCCCGCCTTAGTATGTTGTCGATGACCTGCGCTTAACTGCGGTAATCTCGCAGATAACCGGTTCACCCTCAGTGATTTCGAAGATTATTCGGTAGTCCCCGACCCTTAGCCTGTATTGCTTATCAGTCACTTGGAGCTTCTTGATATCTAGCGTTACGGCGGGAAAGGCTTCGAGCTGATTAACCTTCTCACTGATGACTTTGCGGTATCTTGTGTCGATTGAAAGCAACTGTTTGAGCGCTTTTTTCGTCCACTGAACCGTAACCATCGTTTCCCCATTTTTGTTGAAGAGCTATCCGCTTTGGATGATTAGATAATAAGTCTTCATCTCGAAAATCTCAATATAAATGCGATTTAAATACGATTTCATTATAATCTATCTCGCAGTTAAACCTTGAACCACCTAAGTGCGTTTTTTTATGCCCGGAGAAAATATACTTTCATCTGAGCCTGAGGGCAGTTACGCACAGCCGGTGCCGGATCCTTCGTAAATCACAGATCCGTGATGCCCGTAAAGCAGCAAAAGAACCGTGGCTGCTCTTCAGCAGTACAGATGACCTCAAACCACGTGAAATCATGAAGTTGTACAGTCGTCGAATGCAGAACGAGCAGAACTTCCGGGATGAGAAAAGCGAACGCTTCGGGTTCGGTCTGCATGCTAGTTACAGTCGTTCAGCGGGAAGAATGCTGGTCCTGAGCCTGCTGGCAACGTTGAGCACAATAGTCCTGTGGCTTATTGGCTATCATGCTGAAAAAAAGACTCCATCTGAGGTATCAGGCCAACAGTATTAAATCACGGCGTGTTATCTCGTATCTGACGTTAGCGGAGAATGTCTTACGACACTCCCCGCTAATTTTAAGGCGAACGGTGCTGAGCACCGTTCTTAATCACCTCGCCAGAACATACCGAAATATGGTGCTGGTTTATGGGGATCCCTCAACGCACGCGGCGGGCTGTTAATTAACACTTGCTTTCTTACCAGAGTAAATTAGTTCATTTATAGCAAAATTAATCTTAGGAAATCACTACAATGAACATGAAGCGTTCAGTCACGTCTTTGCTCTGACTTTCTAGTTAAGTAATCATCAAGAATTGCAGACATTATTTTCAACTGCTTTTCTTGACTTTCGTTAATACTCTTTAATTCCATTATTATTTGCTTAGCCATAACTGCATATCTAATTATGAAAAAGATAATAAATGATGAAATTACAAAATATAAAAATGCAACGGCAAACTCACTCGAATCCCCGTAATACATAAAATCCCCTTTCTTTATTTGGCGTGAGAATATCGTAGCAGAGATCAACTGATTGGCAAAACCCTACCAACTTAACTACCTACTCATAACGCAATAAGTTAATCAGCCAGAGCCCCCAGCTTTCCGGAGAGGACTCGCGCAAAATCACTGCGGTCCCCTCCCATTCCTCAACTGTGACGGTTTTGGTGCGAAATCCCGCCATTGGGGCCGAGGCCAGCGCCTTCAGATTCAGTTTTTTTCCTACCATTTGGTAATGCTCCTATTAGGCTGTGACAGTCACGACACACGTAGCGGTTTCCCCGCCGTCCGTGGTCTTAACGGTGATCGTTGAGGTGCCCGCAGCAAGGCCGGTGATAACGCCTTTATTGGATACCATGACATTACCCGGCGCAGAGGATGTCCACGTTAACCCTCGATTGGTCGCTGAGGTTGGTGCGATCGTTGGGGTTAACGTGAGACTGGTACCGAGAGCCAAAGAGGTTGTGGCCTTATCCAAAGTCACGCCAGTAACCGGAATGTTTACGGCATAAATCCGCACCGGCTTACCTTTGATGCGCAGCGTGTAGGAGGTGGGAGGAGGAAAATAGCTCACTTTTCATACCGTTTTGCAGAAGAGTTTTGCAGAAGAATTTTTTGAGGGGGGAAAAGATACGGGAGCCATAAGCTCCCGTAATCATTCAACACTAAATCACACTTACATGTGTTTAACGATAGCGTCGCCAAACTCTGAACATTTCAGCAGCTTAGCGCCTTCCATCAGGCGTTCGAAGTCATAGGTCACAGTCTTGGCAGCGATTGCGCCTTCCATGCCCTTAACAATCAGGTCAGCCGCTTCGAACCAGCCCATATGACGCAGCAGTATATGGCGGGATGAATCACAGCATCATGATTTTAATTGATAAAGCGTAATAATTTTGGTGAAAACACATACATTTACGCATCCTGTAACCCACTGATAAAACTAAGTTGTTTATGGGTTTTGATAACTCCTTTTTTTATGGTGCATCGTCATGGGGTGTCGGGGTCAAAGGTTCGAACACTTTCATGCCGACCAACTTTTTATATGAAAAAACAAACTGTTACTGTTGATTCTTGTTTACCCTTCTTTTTTAACTCGATAAATCCACAGTATTTGTGTTTTTTCCAATGCATTCTATTATGGCTCTAGGGTCCTAAGCCCTATGGACTAATCGGATGTTTTATTCAATGGAGATAAACGATATGACAGCAGATTGGGAGTTAGACGACGAAGCAGAAAGAATTGAGCAAGAGAATCGCTGGGAAGATGCACTGCTTGCCGCAAAATTAGTTGTGAATGGGTATGATCGGAAGTCCGCAGTTGAGGCAATTAAAACCGTGAATGCTTACAGAGAAGAGTATAGAAACGATCCCGGGGTCCACATTGAAGGCGATGAAGATGAGCCTGAAGAATGGACTGTCGAGGAGTGTAATTATCCGGAAAAAGTAAACGGCGATTTCAATCAGGCCCAGATCGTAAAAATAGCAAATGACCTGATCGAGAAATTTGACGATTGATTTAAAGGCCTCTCAAAGATGCGGGCTGAATTTTTTGCTGGTATTTGCCGAAGATGTACACGCATCGCTAGCTCAGCGTTAAATAAACCAAATCAACAAAGATACCCCATACCTCACAATGCTCGGCTTATCGAGATCTGTGGATTATCAGAGCCGCAACTGCACTTCGGCCGGGATTTCTCCCGGCCCTATCGTTATTCCTTGGTTTCAGCCTCTAGCGTATCGCCCTGTTCAGGCGCAGCCGGTTGCTCAATTTCCGCTTCAGGCTGCTGATCGGTATCCGGTTCCGGTACTACCTCGGGCTCCGGGATTGGTTCAGGTTCAATCACCGGTTCTGGCTCCTCAACTGCAGGCATCTCTACACGCAGATCAATCCAACGGCCTGCTGGGATGTCGATCGCCTCTCCGTCGGGTATCGGCACGTAGATTTTTTGGTCCTTAATAACCTTCCCCTTGCTATCAATGGCGTCTGTTTCCATAACCTCGATATTCCGGGTTGAGTATGGGCCTGTATCGTACGTGCGATGATACGTGCGGATTTCTATGTCACCATCTGGCAAGATTTTTGATTCAATCCAAATCACTGGGCGCTTGTTATCGTCAACCGGGATTTCAGTGCCATTACCAGCCCCACCCCATGCGCCATCGCCGTTAAACCCCAGCACCCCGGAAACCCGGTAGACACCTTCGCTGATGCGTTCAGTGGTCACACCCTGGCTCTGGTCATTGAGTTCGCACTCACCGGTACCGAATAGCTTGACGATTGGAGAGGCTTTCTTGATGAAGCCGTTGGCGTCTACTGTAGTATTTCCTGAGTGCCACAATTTACACCAGTTACTCCATGCTCCAGCAGTTGAACGAACACGCGTCTGTAAATCTACAGTTGTCGAACCCATTACCCATGCAAGTTGGTATCGCGATTGAGCATCATAACCCCCCATAATGCCACCCCATGGACCAGAGGTAGGAGCGTTAACACTATTCGTTGGAAATTGGAAAAATTGGTTCTTGCTAATATCATCTGGGTTATTAACTATAACTCCAGCAGTCCCACCCAAACCATAATCTCCGGGTTTCAATGGATTAGGTAAACTGCCTTCCGTCCAAACTTTGATTATCTCACGCTCTAAAACGATAGTAGGGTCAGTTACTTCTGTTTTTCCCCACGTCCAGTTATCTGCAATATGTGAGATAGACGTTGCACTAATAGCCGCAGAAATACCGCTAACGAACGGGTTAAACTTCATGTACAGATCAAACGTATTAGCAGCAGTTTCAATCAATCCGAGGTCGCTGATTAACTGAGTCGAACCTACAAACCCGGTACCATTCGTAATAAATGCGGTGGCTGACGCACGCCCTACTGCATTAACGCCTGTAATAGCTCCGCTGCCGGTGCGAATAACAATATCAACAAGGCCGTTGGCATTCGGATGCCCGTTATACGATGCAGTCCCGCCGATACGGATAACGATTGTTTGACCGCCCTGAACCATGTTTTTAACAGTACCGACTTTGCGCCATGCCGCGTTTGCAACTGCCTCAGTAGGCGAGAAATTCAGATTTTTTAAAGCGCCTGATAATCCATTCGCGCTAGTAGCTGCTGATGCTGCTGATGCTGCCGCGTCTGCACGCATGCGATCTACAGCTTCCACAATCGCAGGGTTTAGATCTGTTTCGCCTGGAATTGTCAGGAAGTCGTTGAGCGTCCCGTTCTGTGAGTTAAGCGCTACAGTGATTCCACCTACGCGCTCGGGCTGGCGTCCACCGGCCGTGATCATCACATCGTATGCACCAGGCTCTACAGTTAACGTATATTTGCCTGCCGCGTCTGTGATCGACTGAGAGCGTGCCTGGTTAACAACTGTTGCTGAGGTTCTGACTGCGCGTAATTCGATAACTACGCCAATACGTGGGCCGCCGATTGGGTCTTTCAGAATACCGCTGATTACTGCCATGGTTTTATTCTCCAAATAAAAAACCCGCGCATGGCGGGTTATTAGTTATTTTTAAAAGGCTCAATTAATAGAATCTGTTCTGACCTTTACGGAAGGCTATTACTGACATTCGCCCAGATGGATGAGCCCCTGACCACGTAGACGCGTCGGAGCTTGACCAAATAAGTCCAGACGCAGCCCCTGTAATACCAAACTCAACATCTAGGGTGCCATATGGTGGTACCTCTATAACAATTGCACCCCGATAGTTACTACTTTCTCCGCCTGCGAAACCTCTCCAAAAATCAACACCATTTACTTTTATATATACACTGCCTGAACCAGAGCTATTCCCGATTAGAGCAAGCGCAACGTGTGGAACCATTACAATAGTTGTGTATGGAAGACCACCAGTGAAGTATCTATGTGTAGATTCATTAACCCCTTTTACTTTAACTGTTTCCCATACTCCAGCATGAACAGTTTCACCAATAAGATTTTCTGCGTATACGGTTCCCGAAAAAGTACCGCCAGCTCCTGTTATATCTCCTTTAAAATATCCACTATCGGCGTATATTGCTCCTTTAAAATATCCGCTATCTGCGTGGATAGCCCCCCTGATATAAACGTTAGCAAACCACGCATATCCAGCTTTATCGACTGCCCATCCCTTTATTTTTGTTGGGTCTTCATTCCATGACCAGTCATATGATGTTATATACTCCCCAATTTTTGCATTCGTAATTGTTCCATCTTTAATAAACGCAGAATTGATAAATGTCTGCCCTCCATCAATAGCGAACGGCGTTGATACCACGCCATTTGTCACGTTTAAGAATGCGAACCGGTCAGCCATGAACAGCACTTGACTCTGCATGCCTGCCGGGGTGTTTTCCACACCGACACCAATACCGGCAGAATACAATTTGCCGTCCCACGTTTTACCAACCTTGATAGACCACATATCCTGCAACTTGCTGGCGTCCTCGATCGGGCCAAGCAAGTCTTTACCGAGTTGCGTTTCGGTTATCTGCCCTGTGAGATAATCAAGAATCTCATCCGCTTCGCTGCTCGATGCGCCATGCGTCCATGCTGTCCACGGCCCAGCGTTGCCCAGGCGATCGACAAGTCGCGCTTGAAACCAAAACTGCACGCCAGCGGCCAGACCGGTCATTGTGTGGCTCCGCTGGGGGTAGGCGTAATCGCCTAGGTGCATCGCTCCTGCGCCATCCGGCTGCGTGCTGTACCATATCTCAGTGCGTTGGGTGTCCTCTGCTCCCGCTGGGAATGCCCAATTCAGCACGATGCCAAACACCTGGCCAACAGCCGTAAAGCTGGCCAGCGCTGGCGGCTCGCCGATTTTGCCGTGGAGCTGCTGTTCGTGTGCATTGGCCCACACGCTTGAAATCTCGACCGGGTTTATCGCCCGGACGCGGGCCTGATAGCGACCTGCGTAGATGCCCTGGATCTCAAAGCCCAGCGTTGATACTCGCGGGCCGGGTATCCAGTTGCCGTTATCCCTGCGCCACTCCGTTTCATACGCTATTGCGTTCTCGGCTCTATCCCACGTCACATAGAGCGTGGCCACGGCCAGCCCTTGAATCGTTGCTGAGTTCTCGCTGATCCGGACGTTCGTTGGTGGTGCCTGGACGCCTGGCGGGATAACTGAGATCGGGCGGTCTTCAATCCGTGCGCCGGTATCGATGCGGGCGTACTTATTCGGGTCGTACTCAACAGCCGTAATGTCAAACGATATGCCGTCCTGATTCTCGGTGATGCCGGTGACGCGGAAAAGCTGGATTGCTAAATCAGTAGCGTCAACAGCCCACACACATTCGGCCACCGGCGTTTCGCTGTAGTTCGTCGTAACGGTCACCACACGGCCATTCACTGATTGAATGGTGCGGCCCTGCGCCTTGCCGCTGGGCAGGTTGACGATCAGGCGCTCACCCACCTTTGCCGATGACTCCCGATCCAGCGTAATGCTACGGCCAGATACAGAACTGATACGGCCGCCGAGCGGGCGACCGGCAAACGCTTCATCTGCTACGCCAATGATCCAGCCCGGACCTGGTATATTGCCATCCGCGCCAACTGTGAAACTGATCACCCGGTCTTTCTCATTGGTCAGCAATAACCATTTCCCGCGCCTGATCGCCTCGGTCTGCCGCGTACAGCCTATGGCTGTGAGGTCGGCTTGCTTGACCTGGTAACGGCGGATTAGATTATTGTCGAACACCGGCTCAACTGAATCCTGATAGCCGTTCGCCGGGTCGCTCCAGCTCACCATGCAGGTGCTGTAATGCGTTTTCTCGCTGGAACTGGCGTCGGTAAACAGGCCGTCTTTAACGTTGGCGCGGGTGTAGATGTAGTCCACATCGCGGGGCATATCGGCCAGCACGTTCATGCTGTTGTTGGCCCAGAACGTCATTCCCCGGAAGATGTTGGCAAAGTCACGCAGAACCGACCAGGCTTCTTCCTGCGACTGAATATACACGTCGCACATAAAGCGCGGCTCCATGCCGCCACCGCCGCGCCCATCCGGTACCAACTGATCGCAGTACTGCGCGATGGTGTACAAGTCCCACTTCGTCAACGCGAGATTCTCTGCACGAACGCGGGTACCGATACTGTAACGGGCGTTGATCAATAGATCGTAAAAAATCCATGCCGGGTTATTCGTCCAGGCCCATTTAAAGCTGCCATCCCATACGCCGGTATAAGTGCGGGCGATCGGGTCGTAAGTCGTCGGGATGCGGATAATGCTACCCTTAGGCTCACAGGAAATCTGCGGGATGTTCTGAAACTGCTTTGCGTTAAACTCAACGAACAGCAGCGCGGTTTCTGGATACCGAAGTTTGACGTCAATCAGCTCTGTGAGTGATTCGATAACCATTTTGTCAGCAACCAAGTTGCTGCTACTGTTTGGCGTAATTCGGCGTACGCGGATCTGCCAGCCGGTAGATGCTTTCGGTAGGTCGATACGGTGGCTGCGCTCGTATTTTGTTGTTGTCTTGCCATCAACTGCCGTCTTTAACAGCTCTTGGTAAGCGCCGCCATCTGTGGCCACATCAATGGCGTACTCGATACGGTAGCCCACAACGTCGCCGTTATCTTGCTGCCGCTGAAGCTGCTGCCATGAAAAGCGCAGGCGAACTGCGGAAAGCTGGGTATTGGTCAGCGACCGCACCCAGGGATTAAGGCTGGTCAGTTCGGTACCGACAGTGATTTCGTTCTCAACGTCCGGCATGCCTGGTATGTAGGTCTGATCTGGCGTGCCTGGCCGGAACTCCCATTTAACGCCGGGGAAATTTTCGGTGCCGTCCGGGCCGATGATCGGCGTGCCGTCGAGAAAAATGTTTGTGCCGTCTAAACCACCGGCAAACTCCCCCTCACCCAGCGCCAGCAAAATCTTGGCGTGTGATGTGGACTGCAGGGAGTCAGGTGATTCAACCGGGCTATGCTGGCTACCGCCGCCACCCTTGCGACCTTCAATAATTGCTGACATTACGTTTCTCCGGGCGTAAAAAACCCGCATTGAGCGGGCCTGATTGAGGGTGATTACGTTACTGCTGATCTTCAGCAAATATCCCTGCTGAAATAATCGCCCCGCCAATTCTCCGCTTGCCGTATAGAATGGGTACCGGATTACCCTGGGCGATAGTATTCACCGGGCCACCAAAGGCATACGAGGGTTTGTTATCCGGGCTCTCTCGCATTGCTAACCCGCCTTGCGTTGGGGATAGCATCTGGATAACGCCGCCGAGCATCATTGATGCCCCTGACATTGCCATGCCAAGACCAATCGTTCCACCTATCCCCGTCCAAGCTGTCATAACACCCACAACCACACCAACAGCGACTAACACAGCACCGAGAATCGTTTGAAATACCCCACCCTGTTTGCTACCGATAATTACCGGCGCAATCCTAATATCATCGGTACCAGAGAACTCCAGCTCGTCACGATCGATATTGCGCTTGCCGTTGAAAACGGCAAATGTCAGGCCGCGATCTTTGGCGGTCTGCAGGAATTTCTCAAATCCTGGGATAGTGACAGACAGCGCTTTAATAGCTTCCTGCGGCGTAGACACTACAAGCTTATGAACCCGGCCAAACGTTGCGCCGAGGACGCCGTATAGTCTGACCATTCGATATTTATTTGTTTTGATTGACATATTTTCTCCAATAAAAAACCCTCCGAAGAGGGCTTATTCAACACAATAATATATATTATAGATGTGTAATATTATATCAGAACTGGGACTTTAATTTCATTGCCATTTCTTAAAACAGTAAAAACAAGCTTATCTCCACGAGCATGCTCCTCAATAAGATTGCCATAGTCACTAAGTTTCACAACGCGCCTTTCATCAACATGCGTAATTATATCGCCAGACTGCAACCCACTCTTCTGTGCTATCTGTCCTTGAGAAACACTTTGCACAATAAGCCCAAATGAATCTGCGGAGTTTTTTGCCAATACTCCGTTTTTATCTACCATGCCAAGCATTACACCTATTTTTATGGTGCCGAACTGCTTCATATATTCATTTAATTCATTATTAAATTTAATTACCGATTGATACTGATCAGGAACGCAGGCAAACATATTCGCACACGAGACCCTTATGTTTATTGCTGTATTTCCGTTAGGTAGTGGCGTCTTATTTACCTGACATGCAGTGGCCGCTGATTTTCCTATTGAGTTATACGTTTCTATATAATCATTGCTATATGTCTGTATCTTCATTCCGCAGTTTTGATTAACCCACTGCCTAGCTCCTGACCATGCCGCAGCGCACTGTTTGTCTGACTGGCATATGGGGATTGTTTTATCAATTTCGGCTTGCTGTGCTGATCTTTCAGCTTTAGAGGCACATCCTGATAACCAAAGGATGCTTAAAACAATTAGAAGTACCTTTTTCATTCTTACCCCTTTCCTTGTTTGTTATATTCCGAAACAGATTATCATCGCTTGAAGACAAGATCACTATCAGTTAACTGGCATTAAAACGCAGCGTGATAATCGTTCGATCCTGCCAATAACCATCGTAGGGAGCGTGTTTACTGATCTGCCCATACATATGGTGGAGCATCACCCCATCACCGACATAAACCCCAGCATGGTTCGGTTCCTCCGCTCGTATCTGCATAATGATTACGTCACCGATCTGCAGATCACCGGTAGCTGGTGCAAACCCGGCTTCAGCATAGTGCTGCATGTAAAGGTTCTCGCCGCGGTTCCACCACCCGTCTGACCGCTCAAAATTCGGTAGCGTTACACCGCGCTCGAGCTGGTACCAATCGCGAACGGTTGCATAGCAATCCCATAAACCGTGAACGAACGGGCGGCCTATCAGCGGTTTGATTCCTTCAGTGGGGGTGATCGTCCTGATATCGCCTTCTGGCCAACTGATGATTACCCATGGAAGCTGTGACGCGTCACACTGAGCAAGATCAAGCTGGCTCGGCTGGGTTGTTGCATCCGGATGGCTGTGAACGATCGCGACGATGGTTCCCGCGTCTTCCGCTGCGGCGTAGTCCTCCGGGTGCATGATGAATTGTTCGGTCGGTGCTAGTGCGGTGTTGCGGCAGCGGTGATACTGCTGGCGGCGACCATCTTGAGTTACAAGCCCGCAGCACTCCGAGGGGTAAGCCTCAGCCGCATGCGCCAGCACGGCGGTGGTGATATGTTTGCGCATGACTACCTCTTCAGCAGTGACGAGCCAACGAAACCGCCGTGTGGCAATGGGTTGCCTTTGCCAAACCGGGGCTCGCAGCCGGTGGACACCAGGCCTGAACAAACATCTTTCGAGGGATCATCAACCGGGTTTCCATCGATATCAAAATATCGAGTGCCGGTATAACCGCACGATGCCCCGCGATACTGCCCGCGAATGCACCAGTTGCAAAGGCTGTGTATCTGCCTGGTCGGGATCATAATGCCCTGCAGGTCTGCCGGTGATGAAAGAGCAAACTGGATCACTGTGTTTGTGCCGGTCAGCTTGCGATCGATATACCAGACATCTATTTTTTCCTGCGTCGGGTCAGCGCTGGGATTACCCTCGGGGAAATTATGAGCATCGAGATAGTGCGCGTAAGTGTCGCGGATGGTGACCTTAAACAGTGCCAAGTTCTGGTATGCTAGGCACATAGCGGCCACAGCGCCATCAATATTACCGACCGATAACGTTGGACTCGGTGCGGTGCCGTCGCTGGTCACCTCCAGCCCTTCGATCTGTACAGGCCAGGGCTTGTACTCCCGCCCGCCCCACCAGATCGATTTCGCTGGCAGCTTCGCCGGATCATCACCGGCCCTCTCCAGTTCCTCGGTGGTATGTGGGATAGCATGGCTGTGAAAATACAGTTCTGGCCCGCCGAACTGGCTCCCGTCCACTTCGAACAGGCGCACTTTACTCCCAGGCTCTAACACCTGGTGATCGGTTTTGATAGACATGGTTTTACCTATTATGGATGGAATGCGGTTTCGAACGTGGCCGCGAGCTGGAACATAAATTTACCGCGTGAATTTTTCCCTAATGCGGTGATCTGGTACGTTTTGCAGGTGTACAGCCCTAACTCAAGGCTTGGGCTGGTCCACTTGAAGGCCTTATACCCTGCGTGCCGCTTGAAAAAATCCCTGATCTCGACAGTGATCTGCTCGTTGTTGGTAAATGTTAACTGCCAGCTTTGAGACTCATTATTAAGTCCGTCACCAACACGTTGTTTGTACCCGTCACCGAACTGCACCTCGCGAACGCGAAAGGTGTGATCGCCAACAGGGTTAACGCGGGCGCAGTAATTGAATGTTTCCAGCGTCATTCTCTACGCCCCTTTATTGCTGTGCTTAACATCCGCCCTTGTCCCGTTTCTTTCTGCAGCAAAGCCTTAAACCGCTGATCAACAAACTGCGCGAGTTCGTTACCAAACTGCTCCATACCTGGCGGAGTAGACACTGTGCTCTGCCCATCGCTGTTGATAGTGATGTTAAAGACCGGTGCGGCAGTACTGGCGTTCTCACGCATTGCTGGGGGCAGGCTTGCAGTGGTGGGTTTGATATCCAGAGAGCGATCGACGGCGCTGGTCGGTGCAGCATAGGCTGTCGCGACATCCCAGACTGCTGACCCCGCACTTAACCCGCTATCAGGCATAGCAGATCTGAGCCAACTAGTTACGTTTGATAGGGCTTGCATCATGCTGCCGAGCACCTGACCGGATAACTGTTCCCTGCCCTGCGGAGTGTTTTGCACTGACAGATCGGCGCTATCGATATAAACGTTAATCTGCGGCGCCACGCTTGCGGTTGTTGGTGGTGCATATGCAGCGCTGACAGACGGCACCCCATCAGAAACCAGCCCACCGGTTGCGTAACCACGCATCATGCCGTAGAGATTATCTACGCCGATCCGCTCAGTCGCCTCTTTTGTAAAAACGAACTCGCCTTTATGAACAACCCCTGCCGGTTCATATTTACCACCCAGCCCAGTAAAGCCACCAAGGTCGTATGCCGCAAAGCTAGTGCTCATCCCCATTGCGCCAATACCTGATGAACCAGCTGCGCCCGCTGCTGCACCGGCCGCGCCTGAGGCGGCACCACCGAGCCCACCCAATAGCCCACCGGCGACACCTTTGATAAATTGCATTGCTTCGCTGGTGAGCAGAGCCTGTGCAGCCATATCGATCAAGTTGCTGATAATCGACTGGGTAAGCGATGAGAACAGATTGGACATGGATTCCTTCCAGTCCTGCGTGCCCGTCAGCAAGCCGGTGAGCATGTTCTTTGCGCGTTCCGTTGTTGCCTGGAACAGATCAACACTCATCTTCTGCATGTCACCCTGGCTGGCATACAGTTGCAGCGATGCCTGATAACGCTGTTCCATGGAATCGCGATCGGATGCAGCCAGGAGCTGGTTAGCGCGGTCTTGCGATACCACGCCAGCGGCGGCGTAGCTTTCGATCAGAGCGTGCCGCTTAGCCAACTGATTCTCAAGGTTCTGGATAGGATCAACGTTACCGGCTAATTCAGCGGTGCTGGAGACAGCGTAACGCTGATCGGCCTCGGCCCGCGCTTGCAGATAAGCCGTGTTGATATCCTGCTTGCGGCGTGCGATATCCTCCGCGCTCTTGATCTCGCCGTCAGCAATCTGGCGCTGTAGCTGCTCGCTCGCCTTCTTCTGGGTTTCGGTAGCGGCGCGGTAGGGGTCGTTGGCGATCGCTGCGTTATGATCTTCCCAGCGCTGCTTGGCCTCGGCCAGCGTCTTGTTAAGCTGCTCAAGCCCTGCTCGTTGAGCGTCCGTCCACTTAGTTCCTGCCTCCAGAGACGCAGAGAACAATGCCGCCGCTGCGTCACCGTCTTTCAGGCGAACAGCCTCAACCTGAATTTCTTTGTTAAGATTGGCGAGTTTCTGCTCATATTCCTTGGCAACATTTGTTCCGGCGCTGGTTGTTTTATTTCGGTTTTGTTGCTGCTGCTGCAAATTATATTCAGCCGCAGCATTCGCCTCGATCTGCTTTTGATGGGTTTTCATGTCATCGATGACATTGCCGGACTTATCAGTCAGCAGCGCGCCGCTGGATACAGCATCCTGTACCGCCTTTAACTTCGCACGCTCTGCCCCCTCCAGCTTTAACAGGTCAAGGCTTTCTTGTTGCTTCTTAACGAAAAGATCATATTTTGACGTATCAATAATAGACTTACCGGTACCGCCAGATTTCCCCTGTTCTTCGTTAAGCTCTTTTAACGTTTGCAGTGTTGTTGCCAAAGCAGTTGCGGCCGCACCGGACAGGTTATAGGTGTCGATCAATCCCTTCTTCAGATTGGCAAATGATGCATCAGACTCTGAAGTTACCTTATTCAATTCACCCTGTAGCTTTGACTGATCCGCAATTGTCCTGCCAAGCTTGGCTTGGGCATCATTCAAATCACGGGTAATTTTGTCATACGCTCTTTGCAGTTCCGCTGCCTTCACTGTATGCCCGTTACTTTCCCCTTGTGCAGTAGAAAATTGTTTAACCAATTCCTGGCGCTGCAATAACTCCGCCCTTGCATCTTCTTGAGCGGAAATCAGATCAGCAATATTGTCCCTTTGTGCCTTGATAGAATCGCCAGTCTCAGCCAGTGCCCCCTTTAGTTGGGCCTGATTCATGCTGTTCATCTTGTCTACTACTGCGCCCAAGGAATCAGCAAAGGCTAGACTTTCCTCGCGGGCCTGCTGGGTTTTTTGGTAGTAGTAGAAGACCGCTGCGCCAGCCATCATAGCGATGCCAGCAGGTCCACCCAGCAACCCCAGCGCACCTTTCAGTAGCCCGCTTGAGGCAGTAAGCCGCCCCTGAACTGCATTCAGCTCTGCTGTAGCTGCCGCTTCTGCGCGGGTCAGGCGGGCAACTTCGGCGGAGTTAACAGCAAGTTGTTTTCGGATAACGGTGCGGGCCTGCTCCGTCTGCGCAAGCTTTAGCTGAGCAACCAGGGATTGCTGGGCGGCAACTGCACCAGCACGCTCTGCGCCGATTTGGGATAGGGTGACACTCAGTCCCTCACGCTGTGCAGCAGCAAGGGCTAGCTGACTACTGGCCTTATTCGCAAATTCTTTCGCGGCCAGCGCGGTACTGCTCGCCCATCCACCGATCGTTCTGGCCAGCCCGATACCACCGAGGATACCGGCTGCGGTTACCACCTCATCAATATGTTCAGCCAGATAGCCGATCGTGCCAGACAGCGCCTGTGTGGCCCCGCTGGATGCGTTCACATCGGTGATGTAGGTTTTGAAGTGGTTGTTCAGCTTGGTGATGGCGTCGCCGAGAGTAGTCGGCATGGCCTCGGCCAATTCGGCGTTACGCTGCCGTGCGGCGATCGTCGCTTTGGCGAACGTATCCATCGACAGTTTGCCGTTGGCGGCCATGCTTTTTACCGCGGTTTCCGTGGTGCCGAGATAGCGGGCAATATCGCCGATCACGGTCGGCATTATCTCCATGACCGTGTTCCATTCATCACCAGAAACTTTGCCGGTCACCATGGATTTAGACAGCGCATCGATCGCACTCTTACCCTTCTCGGCACTGGCGGCGTTGATCGTCAGCGAACTGGAAATGGAGTCGATAAAGTCGATGGTACCCTTAGTGCTGTAGCCCAACTCCTTCATTGCGGTTGAGCTGCGAATATACAGCTCGGCCTGCTCATCGATATTTTTATAGGTGCGATCGCTGATCTCCAGCAGCCGCGCCTGAACAGAACGAAATTCCTCCACCGAGCCGGTAGCCATCTTGATACGGGATTGGTATTGGCCCCACTGATCAGCGGCATTAATAATATTGCCAACGGCAAACAGGCTGACAAATACACCGGCCATGCTGGCGGCGGCGGTTTTGACAGAGGTCAGTTGGCCGTTGAGATCGGCCAGTGCACGCTGGCTTTGACGAGTCGCAGCCTCGGCCTTGCGGTTGCCCTGCTCCATCGTCTTGTAATACTCGCCCCCCATGCGTGAGGCGCGGGCCATCTCAGCCTGATAAGAACTTGAGTTAGCAGATATTTTAATGATCAGCTCACGCAGCGAAGCCATAATTCACCTATAAAAAAACCCGCACGCGGCGGGCAGTTAATCAGCCAGAGCCCCCAGGAAGCTCTCAAGTTCAGAGGTGTCCTCTGCCTCTTCTTCCTCCGGCCCACTCCAGCGCAGCAACATATCGGGAATGGTTATCGGGTCTTTGGTGCGCTGAGAATTGAACACGGCAGCCGAGATCTGCGCGGCGTGATAATCATTACGCTCATCACCGATCGGGCTGATCTTGTTGAATTCCATCCAGAGGCGAAGCTCACTGACGCTCATGGTCTGGCGCAACTCGCCCAGGGTTTTACCCAGGCGAAGCGCCAGCTTCATCATGAACTGGGTTTCTGGCTCTCTGACTTTTTTTCAGCATCTTCCTGTGTGGTGCTCAGTGCGATCGCCTGCTTAAGTAATCGCGCATGTACCGGGCCGTAGAACGTCACCACCTGATCCAGATCGCCAGGTTTGAAAACAGGCTGGTGATCTTCATCAAGCAGAACATCAATAAAGATTGCCGCATCGGCACGGATGCTGCGTTGTGTCTCTTCAGTGATCGACAGCTTCAGGGGTTCCTTGCCTTCCTCCGGTTCCGGTGGCGTCAGTATTTCACGCCAGCGCCCCCAGCTTTCCTGCGAGGGCTCGCGCAAAATCACGACCGCCCCCTCCCACTCATCAACCGTAATCGACTTGATGCGGAAGCCTGCAAGCGGCGCGGATGCCAACGCCTTAAGATTCAGTTTTTTTCCTGCCATGGGGCGATGCTCCTATTAGGCTGTGACAGTCACGACACACGTAGCGGTTTTTGCGCCATCAGTGGTCTTAACGGTGATCGTTGAGGTGCCTACCGCAAGGCCCGTGATAACGCCCGCTGCGGTGACCATAACGTTTGCCGGGGTTGAGGATGTCCATGTAACAGCCTTGTTTGTTGCCGTTGCTGGGGCGATCGTCGGTGTCAGGGTAAGGCTTTCGCCCAACTTCAATGCTGCCGTCACTTTATCCAGCAACACGCCGGTTACCGGGATAGTCACTGCAAAAATTCTGATTGGTTTGCCGATGATGCGCAGCGTGAAAGAGGCGGCTACCACGCCAGATGTAGCAACGTTCCAACTGTTCTGGCGTACCTCTGCAAGATAAGCGAACCCATTACCAGACGGGAAAATCACACGAACGGCGCGGCGGGTGTCCGTTTCGTAAGCTGCCATCAACGAATCTTGAGCATCATCGTAGGCGCTCCAGTTTTTGTTGATGGTCATTTCAGCCGGTGCAGCGAGCCCGTTGGTCATCTCCTTTTCAGTGGAGCACAGGGTGGTAACTTCGATATCGTCCTTCTGGCCGCCGGTGTAACTGAGCTCTTTGGCTGAGCACGATGTAGAGAGCCAGGTAATGCCTGCCGGGTTGGCCTCGCTGGCTTCGGTAGCGGAAATGCTCACTACCGTGCCTTGTGTTTTTTCGAACTTAGCTGTCATGAGTTTTCTCCAGACATTAAAAAACCCGCACGCGGCGGGTTAGGATCAAGATGGGTTAAAGGTTATTGCCACACTTTGAATTCAAGCGAGGCGCGGAAAAGGCCGGTATCGGGTTCATGGCCGCTGAACAGGTGGATTTCTGCCGGAGACAGAACAGCGATCGCCTGCTCGGCTTTGGCTCGGAGTTCTTTGGCCTGGTCAATGCTGCTGGCGTACACGTCGATCTGCGCCAGGTAAGCGGTTTCTGCGGTACCGCAAAACACATCCGCACGGTTTTCATCGGGTACCGTGTAGACGATCCACGGTGGTTTTACCGCTGGCATTCCCTCCGGGGTCAGCTTGACCACGTAAGGATATGCCTGCCCACCAACCAGGGGTTTTAGCAGCGGATTGAGATCGGCCTCAGTCATTTTGATAGCACCTTGTCGATCGCTTCGTTGGCTTTCGCGAACGCCGCTGCCGCTGCATCATCCTGCCGAGCGTCGAACGCCGGGCGAATGAATGGGACGGCGGGCATCTGCGATGTACCCAGCTCAACAAAGCGCCAGTAGAAGGAGTTGTTGCGGTTTTCTGCCTTGCCCGCACTGCGAACATGGACACCTGCGACCGCGCCGCCATCATTGGCGCGCTGGTTAATCACAACAATGTTGCGCTTCAGTTTGCCTGTATCCTCCGGCGCACGCCCCCGGGCCTCATCGCGAAATACCGTGGCCGCTGCCCGAGTTGCCTGCCTTAGTACATTGCGGCTTTCGGCCTTGCTCAACACCTCCAGATCCTTGGAAATATCGAGAAGCCCGGAAAAATCCAGCTTGGTATTGATCATAGTTTTACCCCGCTTTTACAGAGCAGCTCCAGGCGCGTCAGGCGCACATCCGGTAACGCTGCCACAATGTCATAGACCAACCCGCGAAAGAGCATACGTGAAGAGCTGGAAACGTCATCACGAAAGCGCAACCAGACACGCACAGTTGCCTCTGAATGTTCCGCGCCTGACGCCATTAACTCCCGGCCACTGATAGCCTTCACCTCGGCGGGGATCGGCTTTATCGATGCATCCACCCACACCGCCATTTCACCGCCCGAGGGAAGCTCTACCGTTTCGAAGTTCTGGATCATGATGCGATGCCTAAAGCGCCCTGGCTCCATTACGATCCCTCCCCTGTTTCGCTTTCTTCCACCTTCGCGCCGCGCCAATTGCGGCACAACCACATCAGGTTTTCGGCGGCGGAATTGGTGTATAACTGCACTTCGCTTTGCCCGGTGCGATGCTCAAACAGATCAGCAAAAACCAGCAGCATTGCAGAAACTACAGGAGAAGGAATATCACCCGCCTTTACCCAGCGCGGGTCATCACACCAGCGCAAACAGTAATCCAATGCAGCCTGGGCATAACGGGTGATCACCGCGTCGCGATCGTCGCTGTCAAACTCGATGTGTTGGCGTAACTCTTCGACCGGTACAACATCAGTGACTTTAATCGCCATAACATCAGGGCGGGATTACCCGCCCCCTCCGCGTTACTTGGTTGGTGCCGGGAAGGTGCCTTTGATCAGCGCTTGCGGGCGATAGTGCGCCAACGCCAGACGCTCTTCACACAGGATGGTCAGCATGTTTTTCACGAAGTTGTCGCGGTCTTCGCGACTCACTTCGATCGTGGCATCCATGCGATCCCACACCTGAGAGGCCAGATCAAAACCACCCACAGTGAAAGTACTTTGAGCCTGTGCTCTGGTTGGTACTACCGGCAAGCCCCACATGATGTTACTTGTGAAGGCCTGCGGGCCACCGAAGATATACCGGCCTTCGTTATCCTTCAGCAAGGCGATGTTATGCCAGTCACGCGGGTTCAGAATGATGCCAGATGCACTAAATTCTGATTCAGTTACCTGGAAGATGGCATGAGCAATCATGTCTGCCCGCGTATCCCCGGTGGCATTCAGCGTGGTGTCATACGCCGTTGCAACGGCGTTGATGCCAGTAAGGTTGTCGCCAGTACCGTCACCGTTCAGCAGTTGGTTTTCCTCCACCAGCGCCAGACCATAAAGCAGGCGAGTATTGACGTAAGATTGCAACATTGGTGCATCATCCATCACCTGGCGGGATGCCTGGATCCAATGGGCAATGGTTTTCACGTTGGTTGTTTCTTTCGAGAATGTCAGATCAGATTCTGGTTTTTGGGCCTTTTCCTTTACTGGAGCGGCATTATTGGTGAAGACTTTTTCACGCACATATTCAAGCGAATTGGTAGAGATGCGCCCCTGCGCCAACAGGTCACGAATCACCAGCCGACGTAAACCAGGGGCCAGAATACCCGGCAGGCGCATCGGCTCGATCAACGCACCGGCTGAAGCCGCATCACTTCCGAGCGATTTGTTGAAGGTTTTGGCCTCAAACGTCCCCTTGCTGCCGTTCCATGACTTGGTAAGTTCCTCGGCTGCACGTTCTGAAAAGTCTTTTTTGATGGAGGGATCATCCGCACCATCAGCCCCTTTCTGCTCAAGGTCAAACAAGCGCTGGCCGGATTTTTTCAGCTCTTCCTGAACCTTGACCAGATCGTCCTGTAATGATTTGGAAACGCGGCCCGTTTCTTCGATCTCTTTTTTCTGAGCGTCGAAAAGCTGGGTCATGTTCTTCTGTGATTCTTCGATGGCTTTCTGAATTTGTGCTAATTCGGACATATTATTTACCTAAAGTTTGAGGGAAAGAACTGATGCGCTCGATGAGAGCAGATATTTCTGTTTTGTTCTCGTCACTGTCGGACTCACTCCGAATAGCTGATTTGAACCGGGCAATAAGCCCCACGGCCTGTGACTTGCTTAAACCCACTGAATCCCTCAGCCAGTTCTCAACGTCACGAATCGTTTCGATACCATCGATGCTTTTCATCGCTGATACTCCGGCCAGCTCGTTAGCCGGGAAGGTGCACACGCTGATTTCGCGCAGTGCGGAGATATTCTTGAAAATGCGCCCGCCATTGGTCGCCAGTGAGTAATCGTCTTTGGTTACTGAAAACCCGACCGACATTCCCTCTACCGTGCCGTGCTGCATGGCGGCCTTCAGGTCACTGGCTCCGCTATGTCCGGGTGTCAGTTGTCCACGGACAAACAGCCCTTTGGTGTCCTCCTGCAAGGCGTCCCATTTGCCCACGGGTAATTCCCACGCTCGATGGTTGAAGAACATGGCAACCCTGCGGGTCTGTTTCTCCAGGGTGTTCTTGAACGCACCCGACAGGATCACGTCACCGTCTGAATCGACATTGCCAAAAACAGATGCATAGCCCTCAAAAATCCCTTGCGTACCGTCGCCGGTAAATTTGATTTCTGTCTCTTCGAAAGAGAGGGTTTTCTTAATTTCAGTCATGGATCCCCCATAAAAACTAAACCCCGCTTTCGCGGGGCTGCTTGCCTAACTCAGTGAGAGGAACGTTTTGTGATTGCCGCGTGGCAACATCGCCCCCAGGTAATGGCGGGTAGTTGTCCAACCGGCGCATTTCGTTGATGGTGCGCAGGCCAGAATCCCCCATGGCTTTCATGAAGGCAGCGCGAGAGGTCGAATCACCACGCAGCAAGCCATCCAGGTTGTGTTCGGCATGGTAGATGCCCAGGTCAGCCGGTTTGACTATCCAGCGTTGAATGCATTGCTCCCAGCGGGTGATATACGGCTGTAGGGTGTACTGCAGGAACCCCATATTCTGCTGTTCAATACCCGTTCCCCATGATGTCGATTTCTCAACATCCCCCACCAGGTGAGGGGGTACCCCAAAGAATCGCGCCAACTCACTGACCTGAAACTTGCGTGAGGCCATGGTTTCGGCATCCTGGGAGCTTACGCCGATATCATGCGCTTCAAAATTCGCCTCAAGTATCCACAGGCGCTTTTTAACCGGCCCGCCCGCTATCTCCTTGAAGTTTTCCTCCACCTGGTCGCGCTGCTCTTTTGTCATCACGCGATCGCCAACCGAAAGGATTTTCGGAGACTTGGCACCGTTGGCGTAAAAATCACGCTGCTGGTCTTCCATCGCTACGGCAACCCCGCCTGATTTGGCCGCGTGGGCGATCGGCGATAGGCCTACCAACCCATTAAAGCCGAAGCCTTTCAGGTGGAATATTTCGCTTTTCTTGAATTTGGCATATTCGCTGTCGCGCCTGTACTTGTAGATGATCTGCTTACCTTCCAGCCGAACATCCATATTGGCTGACAGTAACGGGATCAGGCTGATCACGTCCCCGCTGCTATTCCGTTCAATCAATGCATACGCATTCCCGTAGAAACACAGCTGCATCGTCATAGCCTCGCGGAACTCCTGCGCGGTCATGTACTGATTGGGGGAAAAGCGCAGCAACCGAGCAAGGGGATTGTCCAGGCCGACCTTCATCCGGTTGTCACTTTTGTCTGTCTCGAATACATCCAGCGGCAGGCATGAGGTCAGCGTAGAAATCAGGCTGACGCAACGCCAGACAGTAGAGATCTGTAAAATGCGCTCGTCAGTGATAACGGAATCACCTAGCGTACCTCCCGCTGACACCGGGCCTGTTTGCGAACCCTGATCCGGAGTAACCAGGCGTCCACCGACGAACCACGACGCAGCCCGCGCCCACCAACCGTTATTCGTTCGCAGGTCGATACTGTAATTAGTTTTATCTGCCATCACATGCTCAACGGTTTTGATAAGAAATCATCGAAGTCGCCACCAGGTTCTACGGCTTCGCCATTTGCTGCGCCCATTGCCATGGTGAGTGCCACCATTCCATCGATTCGCCCGGTCGCTTTCGACTTATCGAGTTTTCTGTTTGAGGCTGCATCCTTGATTACGACCGCATTACCGGCGCACATAGTCAACACCGGGTGCATACCATGCCTGACACGCCCGTTTAGCATTGCCGCTTCCAGCGTATCCAGAGCTGGGGCCATATCTTTGAAACCCTGCCCGAACGGCACCCACGGCAGCGCCAATCCAATCAGATCAGCCTCTTTTTTCAGTAGGTCAATGCGCCAGCGGTCAAAGGCAATAGCGGCAATATCGAAATCACTGATGATTTCCGCAATGTCACGGATCACCACGGCATAATCGACAAACGATCCCGGTGTGGTTTTCAGAACGCCCTGCTTTGCCCACACGTCATAAGGCACACGGTCGGTTTTCGCCCTGTCACGCATGGTTTTCTCTGGCGTCCAGAAATAGGGGTAAATATTCCACCAGCCATCTGCTGACTGACCCGCAATAACGAATGCGGTTAAATCTTTGCTTGCCGACAAATCCAGCCCGGCATAGCACTGACCGGTAATGGTCTGCGGAGCTTCGCGGCATGACTCCCACACGTTGCGAGACATAAACGGCGATACGGTAGAAACACGCTGGTTCAGGTTCAAATTTCGGAAGGTGTTCTCAAAGCTGGGCATTCGCCCGGCCATTTCCGCCATCCTCTCCATATCGCGAAGAGATCGGAAGGTGCCCAACGCCGGATTTGCAGCGGCCCATGCTTCCCGATCATCTAGTTCGGCATCTTTCGGTGCCTCGTAAACGTGGGAAACAATGTGCGGATCCTTTGAATTCTCCGCGTCATCCAGCCAGATGCTGAACAAGTCAGCATCGTTCGCAGCCTGCGTACTGATTGCGATAAGGAGCGGGGCTTCATGCGCACCCTGTGCCGTGACAATCGCATCAACAAAAGCCGATTGCGGCCCGACGATTTGCCCTACCTCATCAAGAATGGCAAGCAAAGGAGAAAGGCCGTGTGTCGTCTTTCCCTCTGCGGCTAAAGCTTTGTATTTAACGTTACACGGCAGGCCCAACAGCTTTTTTCCGCTTGGGATGATATGAACAATGTCCTGCAATTCGGGGTTAAGTCCTATCATCTTTACGGCCAGATCGAACACAACCGCCGCCTGTTCCTGGCTCATTGCACCGCTGACGATCTGCGAGTTTTGCACCGCCTCCGGGCCTACCAGGTGCGCTAAAAGGATTCCCGCAATCAAGCCGGTTTTACCGTTCTTTCGCGCTATGCTGAGATAGGCTTTATCCGTTCCGTGGGGGTTGTCATAGATGGCCAGCAGAAATATCTTCTGAAATTCGTCAAGCAACATCGGCTGCCCGATCAGTTTGCCCTCTGGCACGATGCAATAGCGCTCAATGAACGCTATCACGCGCTCACCTCGCGTCATGCTTTACTCCTAGCCGTGTTTTGGAAATGCGATCAGATTGCCATCATCTGACCGGTGCTTACCGGCTGTCCGGCGAGCATCTGCGTCGTTTTTATTGCGGTTTTTCTGGTCACGGCTTTCACCGTTGGTAGCATGGGAATGAATTTGCAGGTCGCGGCGCTGGGCAAGAATAGCGCGCTGTAAAACTACGATATCGTCACGTAATTCACCAATCGCTTTATCGTCTCGCTCATCACCACGGACTCTTTCTTTCTTACGTAAATCTTTCCGTAAGAGGGTTATTTCATACTGGTTATTTGCCAATTCTACCGCAGCCAAGAGGTCAGCTGGTGTCCAGCTATCAAGCGCTTTTGAACGAATATTATCATGCCAAAAAGGTTCGGCTTTTTTTTCCAGGCCCGCATATACCGGAGGTTGAATTGTATCCTCACTGGCATTTTTCATGGCCTGAACCGCCGCCGCTGAACTGTCAGAACGTGTTCGTTTTTGCACCATCGTGGTCACCTGAAAACTAAAAAAAATCGGGTTAGCGTTAAAATAAGGGGATGCGAGCGGTCATTTAGGGAAAAACATTTAAAGTTTTACCCCTCCCCCTCACCTTTATTTATTTCGATTAGCGGGTTTTCTTCGACAAATACGGTACGTTTACTGTTTCCAATAAAGGTAATATCCAATATGGGAAATTTGCCGCTGCTTTCATCATGCAAAGTAAATGCCCTGATGCTGCCAGGTGATATTTTTTCCCCATCTATTACCAATGATTCAAACCGACCATTGCGGTATTTAACATCTAAGTCTTTCATGTTTTATTCCAATGTGAGTTAGGATCGAGCGGCAGCCCGTTAGCATCGCAACCTATCACCGTGCCGCTTTTCTCCATTCGTTGCTTGGTTGCACTGTGATGGGATGTGCATAACACCTGCCAGTTCTTTGGATCCCAGAACAGCTTTTGTGCTTTTGCTATCGCTATACGGTTACCTGACTTCAGCGCTTCTTTGAGGCGGTGCGGGATGATGTGATCAACCACGTTACCGGCAACCGTTCGCCCCTGCTCGGCACACATAACACAAAGGGGATGCAGTTGCAGGAACCCGCGCCGAGCCTTGTCCCACTTGCTCCCATATATACGTGGCTCTTTCATGTGCAATTTCATAAAATAGAGGAACCACCTACCGGTAAGGTCCCCGCGAATGACTTAAGAAAAGAATAATTAGTCAAATTAACTATAAATAGCAGCGAAAAAAATCATTTAATATAGCTTGCTATTTCATTTCTTAGCTTTTCTTGCACAAGATTCATTTGTTTCTCAAACCCCTCGCTTGCAGCATCAACACGAGTAATACACTCGGAAGCTTTGATTTTATTTTGCTCATACTCAATACTCGCACTCACAGACTCACTTCTATATTGATTGGCAATTTCAAAGTCACTCGTCAAAGTGGGAAAATACAAATTGAGAAGTGTTATTAATTTATCATGTGAACCTTTATTACTGGCGCTACTCATCACCTCATTCATTTGATTTTTTGTGATACTTCCTTTAGCCACTCTAATTAAGCACAATTGGTAATTAATTATTAACTTTGTCCATTCAGAGAAAAGCGTATACAAAACCTCTCCTTTATCTATCATTAACTTACGAACTTCCTTTTGTCTTTCATGCTCAATCTGAACTTTGATTCTTTCATCATTCCATTTATTGGTCTTAAACATGACCAAGAATGAAAAAAAACCACCAAGAAATGCAGTCAATACAGGTAGTAACTCTTTCATGCCAACTCTCCCATTTATAATAAAGTAAGAGATTAACTTTTTTTATGAATGAGAGCCAATCGATTAAGAACCTATGACAAAAAATGTCGTAAAGCCTCTCCACTAACTACTGATAGCCATCCACCACTTAATCAGCCCATCAATCCGAGAAGCACATACATCAAGCTCACCCTGCGCCACCTGCAGCGCCATTACCGCATCACCGAAGGTTTCCCCGGTAAATGGCGTTTGCTCACATTGCTGGAGTAGCACCGCTGGCGGGTAGACGTAAATCAGTTGCGGGGCCGGTGGGGACGGTTTATTTGCGCAGGATGTTGAGAGCATCATCAGGCAGGCGCTGATCGCTGCAACCGTTCTCTTCCAACGCCTTGCGTAGCTTTTTGTTTTCAGCATCGGCCTTTGCCCTCTTCTGCTGTTCGATTTTGAGCTGTTCCTCGGTAGCCTTACGATCGGAGTTAGCAGCATCTTTCAGCCCGGTGATTGTGCCGTCACGACTCTCCACTGCGGCCACCAGTACTTTGTTTTCCCGCTTGGATTTATCTAAATCGCCTGATAGCGAAGACGCATACCAGCCGAGGCAGATGGCAACCAGCAGCGCGCCTATCAGGCTGTATCGTGTGAATTGAGTCATGATGACCGCCGTACCAAATAGATGCCCACGTACCCAGCACCCCAGCGCGTATAGAGCCACATCCTGCGCCCCGTAGATGGCCGAGGAATATCGTGACGATAAACGCCAATTGAAAATAAGCGCCACCACGGCCATTGCTGTGGCCCGTGTGACGGCTTCATGCCTTCTGCGAAATGTGCAACTGATAGCTCAAACTTTATTTTCATGCGGATAACTCAAAGTGAGGACTGTCATCTTCGCCTTTCTCTTGGATACCGTTGCTATTCCAGTCCGCGCCCCAGGTGATTTTCACACCCAACTCGGAGGCAGCTTGAAACATTGCTTTTGATACGACTCTGAAAGACGATAAATTTTCCCAGCCGGTTACTGGTAGAAGATCAACGGCCCTTCCTTCAAGATGCTTGGACTTCATCGTCCGTGTGACGATCTTGCCAGGCGTTGTCCTACCCTGAGCCCATAGTTCTCGCTGCCTAGCTTGAGTGCGGACACCCTCGATCACAATAAAATCGACAGTCGAGAGCTCCAACGCACGGCGTACTACTTTTACCAGCGCGGGGTTTACGCCAACGAGATTACCCTCGCTGCGTTTGCTGAATCTGAAATTAGGCATCGCTACCTCTCCTTGCCTTAAATAACTGCACTACGTTGCCCTTAGCGCGCAGCACCATCACGCAGAGCACCGCATTGATGAACAACTCCGCCGGATCGGTGGTGCCTTCGTATGCACCCATGGCGATACGGATCGTCACGGAACCAGTGGCTAGGATTAAGCAGTAGGCAAGGTAAGCTCCCCAGCGTACATACTCACCACCATCGCGGCGGAACGTGAGCAGGCGAATGGCGATTACTGCGCAGACGACAGCATTGATTAACGTTTCGGGATCATGAGTTACCATCGCCGCTGCCCCCTTTCTTCTTCAGGAATCCGCCACCGCTGTTGATCATCATCAGCACACGGATAACGCAACCAGCAGCGATTAAAGCTCCAGCGGCATCCGCGCCCCGGTCGTAACCGGCTGGAAGGAAATCAACAATCCATGCCGCAGCAGGCTTGTACATCGTCAGCCCGGCCGTAAAGCTGCCGATCGCCAGAATCACACGGGAACGGTTGCCATACTCAGAAGCGGAAACAACAAACAGGATCGCGCCGGCAAAAGCACCGAGTACAACGTCAGCTGGTAGCCCAGCAAAGAACGTCACTATCGCAAGACCTGTTACTGCTCCCCCTGATTTTGCTATTCCCGCTGCCGTTGTGGCAGTAACTGGGTCAGCCATAATTTCTCCTTTGTTCGCCGTCCAGCGAACGCCGGGCGTTAGAAATGAAAAAGGCCCACCGAAGTGAGCCTTGAAAGCCTGATCATTTTCCACTCAGGTGATGGTATCTTGGGAGTTCTCACACAACCAAGAAGGGATACTTAATGAGTTCAATTCATAATTTGTGGCACGTTATTAAGTCAAGAATTTGCGAGAATCGAGGTTTAAGTCATTATTCGTTCCACTCAGGAAGCGCTGAGGATAATTGCATCAAAACACGATCCGCACAGATATTCATACTGGAAATGGTATTGCACAAGCACCGCCAGCAATACGCTACAATCTTTGAGCCACTACAAGATAAAAAGGCCCTGCACCACCTTATCTTCACCAAAACCAAATGGAAGCCATCCGAAATTAGTCAACTCTCATTAGCCGATTGCCTCTTTGTTATTCAAGATGAGATGCGTATCGATAAGCTATCTGGCGAGGTAAAATATTTTACTGAATACCTTGAGTTACCTTCTACTGCCTTTGTTTTTGATGAGCTTCTTGAAGAGGACTGGGCTCCCAGGGAAAACTCAATTTTTCTGGCTGCAATAAAGTAGTGTAATGCTCTAAAACAGTATCAATCTCGGCGAGTCGCTTAATCAAAGCGGCTCTTTCTGCAACCAATCGGTTGTAGTGAGTGAGGTGTAACTTTTGCTGCCCTAGCCAATGTTCAAGCTGTTCTGGTGTCATGCCTGGATTATAGAAATACGGTTCACTTTGCATATTCATTTCCCCGGGCAGTAGCCCAATAAAAAAGCCCGGATTATGCCGAGGCTGGTTTACCCATTCGGATAGATCTCCCGAACGGTTTGATCGAATCGCTCCCTTTCCAACTCCACCCCCAGACCAATGCGACCAAGCTTTATCGCGGCCTTGATTGTTGAGCCTGACCCCATGAAGAAATCTGCTACCACATCCCCGGGACGACTGCTGGCGCTGATGATGTGCTCCATCATTGCCGCTGGCTTTTCACATGAGTGTTTGCCTGGGTAATACTGCACCGGTGGGAACGTCCACACATCGGTATACGGCACATCTACTGAAACAGTGAATGGCCGCCGCAATCCGGCGTATTCTTTGCTCAGCTGCTGGCACTCCCGATCCAACTGCGCATAATCCTTGGCAAGATCATGATGCGGCCTATCGAGCCCACCGGCCTGGTGCAACTCAGCGGCTTTACGCTGGAACAGCGCCTGCAGTACTGAATACTGTTCCTCGGTTGGTAGCTGCCATTGGCTGGCGCTAAACCAGTGACTGGCCATCTGCCGCCCGGTGGCCTCGTTGATCTCTTTGGCCGACACATTCAGTGCCTGCCGGGCTGACCTGAAATAGTCGATCAGCGGCTTAAAAACGTTTTGCTTCAGCTCTGTGCACTTTGCCGCGTGGCCTGTGTCTTTTGGCTGGTATGGCCCGGCGTAATGCCCGGCAAAGATGATTCGCTCAGTGGCCGGGAAATAGCTGCGTAAACTCTCTTTCCTGCACCCCTGCCAGCGCCCTGATGGCTTTGCCCAGATAATGTGGTTCAGGACATCGAAACGCTGGCGCACCATCAGTTCGATATCTGCCGATAGGGCATGGCCACAAAACAGGTACATGCTGCCGTTCGGCTTCAGCACCCGCCAGAATTCAACCAGCAGCGCATCCAGCCAGGCCAGATACTCAGCTTCGCTTTTCCATTGGTTATCCCAGGCGCACGACTTCACCCGATAATACGGAGGATCCGTGGCTATCAGGTCGATGCAGTTATCAGGAAGGGTTTTGATGTATTCGATTGTGTCAGCGTTGACAAGACTGGTACTGGAGATCATAAGCGCCTTTCTTTAGTAGGCTCGTTCTGCTGTTCGCAGCACGGGCAAAAGGTTCGCTTGTGACCAACGACATGAGCACCTGGCGGTTAGAGTGCTGGTAACACCTAACCGCCGCCCACTTCACAAACAGTGTTTTTTAATGAGGCTTGGGAGTTTGCAGTACAAACTGCATCAGGAGCTGCTTAACCTGCTCTTTGGCTTTCATGCCATCCATCACATAAAGCATCAGGATTTCTTCTGCCAGGGCATCTGCCTGTTCTTCTATGTCACGTGCAGTCTTGTCGGTGCTCATGCTTACGTCCTTGTTGTTGGTGTTACGCAACAGTAGCAAGCGGTGCGGCCCCAGAAAAGACAAAACCCCGTCGAAACGAGGTTTTTTGATTGGATAAGCTACTGACTGCGTAACTACTCTTATCACAATATCTGTATTTTTGCGTACGCGTTAGTAGTTTTTTGTTGAGAAAGCTACGGGTCACGGTTACAGTCTTATGGTTTTTTTAAAGATAAAAACTATAAATTAAAAATTGCATTTGTAACTATTTGAATACTTTAGACATGCCAGGTTAATTGGTAAGGGAAGCTTGGGTTCTTCTCTTTTTTGACTATTGCAACCCCTTGGGTTGGCACCGCATGGATGTAAGGTCGTTACATGGCTAATTCAGCTAAAATAGCAGATTCTTTTGAAGGTGTGTGGCCTGATTGTTTTGCAGATATGGATGGTGTTCCTCCAGAAGATGCTTATCCCCCTTCTGGTGATTTTTACCGAATCACCAACAAACAAAAACCAACTAGAAAGTGCCTAGCTTCAGACTATGATAAAGATCCTGATTTACTGGATATGCGATCAGGTCTACAATTGGTCTGTTCTTACGGGGTTTCAGTTCAGAACACCATCGAAGGTGCGAGGATGACAGTTGGTAGGTTCAGAAACGCAACCCAGAAAAGATACATTGCCAAAGCTTCACTTACTAGTGAGGTTGGACGCGTCAAACAAACATTCAAAGAGGTGTACCACCACACTCTTTGGGTTTTTAAAGGTGTTGAAATCCACAAACATTTTAACTTTGTTGAAGTGGTGGAGCCAAAATGAAAAAGTTATTTACACATTCACCGATACATGGTGATCTCTACTACAAGTCAATTTATGACTATTTTGACGGCCCCAAACTGTTCTCTGTGATAACTAAAAGGGGTGAATTCTTACTTGTTTATTGGATTGATGAGTCTGATACTAGTTACTCTTGGGTATCATTCCCTATATCTAAAAGCAAGTTACTTGCCTTTGAGTCCAAAAGTATAGATATATTTAATATTTTGGAGAAGAAAGATGAGAAGTTATTTTTCTTAATTGAAACGCCTTTTAAAAAAGGAAAACAGCCTGTCTTCACATCCAAACTCGGAAATATTAAAGATTTTATTTTAATGCCTGACACCAATATATATATTAGTTTTGTAGAGAATGTTATTACCAATGATGAAATTGCAGAGTTAGCTGAAACAGGCTGTTTAAATGCAGATTACTCTATACATATTGACAAGCCTAAGTCGAGTAAGTCAATGATCGATTTCAGCATGATATCACCTGTATTTGTAATTATTGATGAACTTTATAAAGAGTTTATCTCTATAATGAACTTTCACGATAAGCTTATTCCCGTTTCAGGAAAACCGGGATCATTTACATTAGACTTTAACTCTAAGGGATTTAATTTGGTAGAAGAGAAATTAACTTTTCTTTCCACTCTAATGAAAAATAGAAAGGACATAACAAGGTTTATTAAAGAAAACAATATACCTTCTCAGTCTTTTGAAAAACTACTCAATCATGTTATAAAAGATGATCTTATAGTAGATTTCTCAAACAAAAATACAGAGAATAATTTTCTAAAAATCAATAAATTAGATGCTGAATACTATGTGAAAAAAATAAACAGCATTACTTCAATGAATGTTAATAGCAAGCAAGTACCCCAAGCTGATACGTTAGATAAAATATTTGAAGTCGTTGAGAATATTTGGAGGAATGGCTTTCTTGAAAGGGACTCTCTGGATCTATCTGATAGACACATCCTTTATTATACAGAAGCATCAAAAATACTTGGGTTTGTTTCCGAGTCAGGGAGAGTGACATCTATCGGACAACAGGTAGTCCTGTCCCCCCTAAATAAAAAGATGGCGATAGCAGCACAAAGTTTTGAAAACTCTCATTGTGGATGGACGTGGATTACGTGGAGTAATGTCACAAATATTACTCAATTAAACCCAAATTCATCTAAAGCGTATTTAGATGAATGTGCGCCCACATTAAGCGAATCAACCAAAGAACGAAGAGCGCGTACACTTAAAAACTGGTGTACCAATTTAAAAAAATCATATCGAGAATTAGGCTAAAAACCGTAGCCCCTTATAGTTAAGGGGCTTTTATATGTTTAAAATTTTAATGCAATGTTTATACCCAGCATCGCCAAACAACCACCTACAAACCCCTCTGCCGTCTGCATCTCTTTCCTGATAGTCCCGTCTGAGCATTTACGCTTTCTGGCAATATAGCGCAGTGATAAGCCGTAGATATGATGCAGAACCACCAGATCGTACTCATCAGGTTTATACTTTTTCAGCCTTGCCACGCAGCCATCAATCAACAACCCATCATCATCAGAACACGATTGCTTGCCGCTACAGCTCGGCGGTAATAGCCCTTTAAACCCGGCAGCAATCGGTGAGTAACCAATGCCACCATCTTGCCGCGCCCACGCGCCCCAGCGTGACAAAACCTCATACATGTCTCTCATACCTTTGCCCCGCGCTTGTTTGCTGTGACGATTGCCCCAAGTCCGAACGCCCGATCCAGGGTGCGGGCAAGGTGATAAAGCTGGCTGCCGTGCTCTGCTTCCCATGCGGCTACATCTTTATGCAGCTCGTCATGGCACCGCCTGGTTAATGGGATGGTGAAGATATCGTGTGGTTTGGTACCGGTACCGCCGAAACCCTGATCAATGATGTGGTGCGGATCATCAGCAGGCATGCCGCAGCCACAACAGCACTTCTGCGACTTGATCCACTGGGTGTACTTCTCGCACTCCCAGCGCTTCATCTTCGGAATTAGCGCAAGGCCAGCAATAGGCTCAGGATCGATATCCACACCTAGCACCGGCTTAATCTGCTCAACGTATTCGTTGACGATCTCCGCTGGTGGACGCTCCCACACGATATCCGCCTCTTTTTTCGGCCCTGATTTGAATTCTACTGGTGGCAGGCGTAGTGCTGACCGCGCCACCGCATCAGGCAGCAGATCGTAAACCTGCTGAATGACAGCCCACCAACAGAGCTCCGGCAACGTCAACTGGTGGTTTTCGTCGAAATTGAAGTGTGCACGCGCCCGGCGTACAACGAAATCAGCCACGTTCTGTTCGGTTAGCGTATCGAGCGCCGGTATAGTTTGCTCGCGTAGGATGTTCTCGTGATGCCAGCACAACCGAACCGCCCCGCAACCGTAGCGGAGCGTGGTCATGTTCTTGTCGTGATAGTCTTCATCCGCTGCTGGCCATTGGCAGGTTGTTGAGCGCTCTAACCAAGCCACCAGCGAATCAACACCACCAGCAGCGGCAATAACTCTGGGCTGCTGGAAGAAGGAAGAAAGACGCGGATCCGCGGCTAACTGCTGCTCATCCACTGGTACCAGCCCGGAAGGCAGCGGTTGTAACTCCGCTGGCTCACTGGCAATAAGCAGCCGCACGCGGCCACTGAAGTGATGTAGCAGTTCACGACCAGGGCGCAGCAGCACCACGCCCAGATCACGCTGCAAGTAAGGAGTAAGCAACATTCTCACATCACACCTCCATCTGCAGTTGCATGCTGAATCGGTCGCGTATTTCGCAGTATTCGAGCGTGCCGGTGCTGTTGAATGCCTCAATGCGCTCAGCCAGAATGTGAGCGCGGGTTTCCTTTGACTGAGGCGAATATGTGCCCTGCCACTTCTTATCGATACCGATATTGCGGGCTACGTTTGTACTATCAGCTGATGCCAGTGGCAGACGAGTAAAGATGTCTTTGTTCAGCATGCGCAAGCCATGGAGTTTTGCGATCGGCCGGTTATGAGCATCAACAACATGCCGAATGATATCCTTGATGCGAGCTACAGCCTTCAGGGGTGATTTCACGTCATACTCACCGCAACTGCCGATCGCCACCCGAGGATATTCATGGCAAAGCCGGATGAATCGGTCTTCGCTTTCGTTCATGTGCCAAACCGGGCAACCGATAAACTTGCCGTGGGGCCACTCCGCCAAAAGAGCATCGTTCTCCGCCGCGCCGCCGTCGATCACGTCCGGTATAACCGCGAAATCTAAGCCTGGATGGTTTTTCCAGCATTCCACCCAGTCGTAATAATCAGACCAGTCGATTTTGTTTTTGCCCGCCTTCTTCCAGATTGAGAACGCGCCATTATCCAGCGCGAACGATTGACAGATCTCTGATGCCAATCCGATCTGGCTGGGATTGGCAAAGGAGATAAACGCATGTCCCGCTGACCATGCCTTCATTGCGCAGGTGTCGGGAGTTATAGGCCCGCCATGATAGTGGATCATGCCGCCACCCCGCGCCCGGCCAGCCAGCTGATCTGCTCTAGAAACGCCCTACCCTGCGCCTCAAGCTGCTCACGGCTGATGTAGCTCATTGCGGGGCCACGCCACGTTTTATCGAAGATAGCGACAGCACCGGCAAAGAATGCACCGGTTGGAACCTGTTTTTCGTCGGCTGGAATAAACCACTTCGGCACGTCAAAACCAATACGCCCGCGAATGAATGCAACGTGATCGGCGTCTTCTGGCCACCAGGTTTCGGAGGTTGCTGCTTTGATCAGGAAAACATACCGGCCTCCACGCTCACGCATCGCCATAGCGTGCGCCATGATGTACGTCATGCCGGTGATGTACTGGCCTTCATGCTGCTGGGCGCGAGAATACGGCGGGTTGCCGAACGCTGCGCCGTGCAGGTCTGCCAGCTTTTCTGACCAATCTTGAGTAAGGGCATTGTCTTCGGCGGTATAGAACGCCGGGCATTTGCTGTTTTCGCCATCGCTGAACAGATCGAGAACAAGCGGGCCGAACATCGCATTGATACCCCAGAACAGCGGGTCTGGGGTGCGCCACTGATCGCCAATCTCTTTCAACTCATGAGCGGGCTGCTGGCGCAGTGCGCTGAGTTTTTCGCAATAGGCACTAACGGTCATAGTGCCCCCTTCGTTTGCTCATAGCGCGCCAACCGCTTAACAAATTGATAGCGCTGCTCTGCGTGATAGCGAGCCAGTACACAATGCCAGTGGCGGCGCTTTGCGATCCTGATCATCTGAATTTCTTCCCACCACAACCGCTTTAACTCGCGGATTTTCCACAAGCGTCTGGCCTGTTTTAGCGCGGCGATCAGTGAGCGTACGTTAATCTGTGTTGCTGTTTTCATGCTGCCTTACCCCCACTTAGTCGCTGTGCGCACTCTGCCCAGATGCGATTCCATGCTGGTACCGAATACAGCGGGCTCATGTTGCGCACGTTTGCGCCATCGGCAGCTTTACGGGCTGCAATCTCAAGTTCACTTGGGTTCTGGACTGGCCGGGCGGAACCAATAAAACGTCGGTATGCCGCGTCACGATCGGTATGGTCAGAGCTGGTAGTTTCACCGGGCTTTAGCCACTTGCCGTTAACTGCCTGCGGTCGGCCTGATTTATCCCACTTGGTAGCACTCAACAGGTAACCCTCGAACTTGCTCGGCTGGTACAAGGTGGATGGGCGCAGGTATTCAGCCATTTCTGCCGATGATCCCCAGTGCGCCTGCTTGTAGTCGGCCACTAGGCACAGATCATCGGTGGTGTGACCTTCGCGCAGTCTGGCCCGGATGTTCTCCAGCGTGCCAGTAGCGGGCTGGTACTTCGAGCCAGTGACCATGTTCAGGTGCTTGAGAACCTGTTTAGCCCGATCAGTAATTTCGACCTCTGGGTCGGTCTGCGCAGCAGGCTGACCAGTAGGTTTTATGATCTGTTTGTTTTGATCTGTGTAGTGATCTGTATAGAGATAGGATTCCGCAGATTCACGGCATTGTTCACGCGCTTCTGCGTTTTCCATTCCGTTATTCTGCGTATTGGATTCCGCACTTTCGCGTTTTCCATTCCGCGATTCTGCGTTTTCCGGTGCAGCCTGGAATATAAGGGCGATCAGCTTGTCGCCATCAATGCGATAATGGTTGGTTGGCGTGCCATTTACCTTGCGGGTGGACACCTCAATAACACCGGGCAAATACTTCTTGCGCAACTTACTGACAACCCGTTGAACCTGATCTTCACTGACGCCACGCAGCTCGCCAGCAAGCTCCTCATGGGTTTTGTAGAACCAGCCGTCGTCCTGTGAGGATTTCCCCGTCCAAAACACAAGCTGGTTCAGAACTGCGGCCAGGGCAAAAGCCTGCTGATCGCTGGCGAAATAATCCAGATACGGGCCAGGGATCACGATGCAGTTCTTCTGTCCAGACATTGCCTGAACAACTTCAAAAATGCGGCTCATGATTCCCCCGGCGATTTACTACACCCACAATTCCCGCCGTGCGCCTGTGGTTACATGGCACCCAGCGGCCTGCTATTCTTCGCTCATACCGATACGGCGCTGGGTGTTCACCACCAGGCAGTGCCAGGCAGCGCAGTTGCGGTAATCGATAGACTGTTGTTAAACTGGCCATGCGATTTATTTCTCCACACAGTGAATTAATTCGCGCTCGACGCCTGGGGCTGCAACCTCGGGCGTCAACTTTTCAGGTGGGCAGAAGACGCGGAAGACTAACGTCGAATGCTCCTGCAACTTCGCGATCGTCAGATACAACTCATCGGTTATTGCCGCCTGTTCGCGGGGATCAATAACACCGTCCTCAATGGATTTTTTAATCTCTTGCGAATACCGACCGATCTGCTCGAATGCGTCTATAAGGCGCTGGTTGATATCGGCGTTATCCACCTCGTCTTGCTCTGGCATAGGGATGAATATCCCACCTGATGCCCGAGCTACGGCGTGAGCTACGTGGTACGTTCCACCAGCACGCTGCAGCACCATGGCCCAACCCAACGGGAAGATCTGATCGCCATCAGTGCGCAGGCGGTTGAACAACGAGTCTTTAGTGATGCCCTTCCTGTCGCCGGGTTCTTTCTTTCCGAGCCACTCTGGCGCTTCGTCATAACCACCAGGCAGTGCGGAAATACATTTCCTGATTGCGGCCACCAGCCATGCCGGTTGTTTCTCGGCTATCCAATGCTTAATACCCACGGTTACCCCCTTAGTTCTGTGGTTTTTTTCTATGAATGATTGGTGGATAATGCCAATTAAGTAATTGGCGCTTGTTTTTTAATCGCCTTAATTTCTTCTTCGGTGTACCGTCCGCCAGATGCTGAGGCGATTTTCTTTGCGTAACTGGTTTCACCCGTGAAATCTGTTCTGGGTAATGAGCCGCGTTTAATCCACTTATAAACAGCCTTGGGCGTTAACCCACAGGCACCTGCGACAACCGAAACTCTGATATCCCTAATGACATCTCCGAGTGTAAGGTTTTGCATATCTTCCCTCTCAATAAAAATGAACTGTAAGTACATATTATGACGGAACTGATAGTACAAGCAAGTACCTATATGATTGAACCTATGGTTCAAGAAGATAAAGTGCGACAAATTTTTGCTCAGCGGCTTGCACTGGCTTGTGATAGAGCGAAACTGGAAGTGCATGGACGCCAGACTGACATTGCTAAAGCTCTTCGCGTTACGCCGAAGGCGGTGAGCAAATGGTTCAATGCCGAATCAATACCTAGGCGAGGGAAGATGGCGGAGCTCGCAGATTACGTAGGTGTTCGTAGTGACTGGCTGCTTGGTGAATACGAGGAGAATCAGATTTTTGATGACGCCCCTATTACTCCTGGGTACTCGAGGGCGTTTAGGGTTGATGTTTTTGACGTGCAAGCCAGTGCAGGACCAGGAGTTATTAATAACGAAGTAATCCAGACGATACGCTCCATTGAATATACGGACGATCATGCTCTCTATATGTTTGGAGGGAAACAAGCTTCGCATATCAAAATGATTACTGTCGATGGTGACAGCATGTCCGGGACCATTGAAATCGGCGACTCGATATTTGTTGACGTAAGCAAGGATTACTTTAATGGCGATGGTATTTACGTTTTTCTTTACAAAAACCATCTTCATGTAAAGCGACTTCAAATGTTGGCTGATCGCCTACTTGTTCATTCTGATAACTCACAGTACACAGACTGGGAGATAGATGAAGATAACGAGCAGCACCTGAAAGTCATGGGGCGCGTTCTGCTTAGTCAGTCACAAGCGTTTAAGCGGCATGGGTAGTTAACCAGTTGAATCTATAAAGCGATTTGGCGCTTATACCAAAGGAAAATCTATGTCTGGATATGAAAGAATTAGCTTTGTTGTACCGTTCAATGACGAAGGTGAGTTAATAAAACCACAGACGAAGTTCACTATTGATACTTTCCCAAAAGATATAACACTTAGGGTTTGCGTGGGCTTTGTTGGCTTAAGGCCTGTTCATAAGTACAGCATTGAGTTATTAATCTCTCCGATACACCTAAAAATGAAGCTGGGTGATTCATTGGAGTTGGCTGACAGTTTTACTGAAACAGCGATAATGGAGATTAACACGAAAGGCTCCATCTTAACGGGAAACGTTGATGGGCAGGTGGATGTTGTTCTCAGGAATATAAATATTCCAGGGAAAGGTATTTATCAAATACTTTGCCATCTCACTGAAAGTAGCGGATCTGCGGGTGTTCTCCATACAAACATAGCCTTCTTTACTACTGAATAATATGGACAAATCAGAAGATAACATACATGAACAGCGCATTGTGCCGGGAAGGCTTACGCGCGTACGCCTTTCAGTAGTTGGTGGAAGAGAGAGTTCAATCACAGTAGGCTATGATGAACCTGACAACATCATTCCAGGGGAGGCTGAAATGTCAGATATGAATAGGGAAGAACTCCAGTCCCACATAAAGGCAAGTAAGGCCGAAATTGACGTAATCGCTGCGTCCATGAGGCTGGAGATGGCTGAGTTTAGAGCATTCCAAGCGCAGCAATTTTCCGCGATTACCACGTCGCTTTCCGAGATAAAGGGGGAGATGATCGGTGCAAAAGGTGAAATTAATGGGTTGCGTGAAGGGATAACTGGTCAGATAAGCGGTTTAAAAGATGGTATCAGTGGGCAAATTGACGGCTTGAAAAGCACAGCGTCAACCACTCAATGGCTTGTGGGTACAATTTTAGCGGTTATCGCCTTGGTTGCGGCGGTTGCTGCGATACCTGGCATTGAAAAAATTTTATAGCTCAGCTCAAACCACGTCCTAACCGTTGTATTCCATAGAAAATAGAAGACAATAATTGCATGTAATTCAAGGCATTTAGATGTCCATGTGTTTTTCTTGAATCATTTTGTACCAATGGTACTTGATTTTTAAGTACCATTAGTACATCATAATCCCATAAACAGCGAACAGGCAGGACGCCCACGAAGTAGCCGCCCGAGGCGCATGAAGATCGGGATGATTCGCGATAGTGGTGATACTCAGCAAGGGGCTTGATGATGGATATAGAGCAAATAGTGCGTGAGGCTGAATGCAAGAAACTGACAGGGCTTTGTCGTACCACTCGCTACCTGATGGAAAAAGAGGGGAAGTTCCCTGCAAGGGTAAAGATTACCGCTCGCGCCGTAGGCTGGAAGCTTTCCGATATTCAAGCATGGATTAAGGAAACAAAATGCGCCGCTGGTGAATTGGCCTCCCTGGGCGGAGAAGCGGGAAGCCAATCACTTGAAACCATCACGATCGACAAAGCATTACTTAAACAACTTATTTATTTGGTTCTCCAACTTCCGGATCTCAGCAGTCAGCTTGCTGCTATTGACGTCGATCCTGGCGCCACAGCGACAGGTGAAATGCTTGTTCACCTTAAGCCAAGCAATTTTCTTCTTCGTCTTGGTGCCGCACTTGATGCATGCGGGTAATTCAAGTTCCTGTTTATCAAACACGGACATAGCAATTCCCTTCTTGGTTGTGTGAGAACTCCCAAGATAACACCGCCGCCTGAGGTGGAGAAGTAACCAGGCACACGTAATGGGAAGGTGAAGAATGAAACCAACGGCACTAAAACCCGGCATGCGCGTGTTGATAACGCCGCACTTCGGCAGCAATAAGTTAAAAGGAACGTTTATAGAGCGCGTGCCGCGTCAATTCCATCGGCCAGCGTACAGCGTTATTAGAGTTGATGAGTTTGCTGGGCTGGATGGATCTGATGTGGTTGATTCCCATTACTCAGATTATGACGTAGCACGGCGGGTTTCTCTGCTGAAGTAGATGCAGCTGACGGTTGGGAAAGACCAGCACACAACAGGCAAGGGCATTGTTACTGCAATATGGCGACGGCCCGATTTGCAGCTAAGCGGAGGCGAACCTTAACGCCAGTGCTCTTTTCGTTGTGGTGAATGTGCAGACCTATGCACCGGTAAGTTTAGCGGGCTTTTCTCTCCGTTTGGCCCTGTCACAACCGGTTCGTCTGGCTGACTAAACGCCTAATGACAACTGCCGGGATCTCCGGACACCGCAATAGCAAGGGTAAGTGCAGTTTTGGCGGCCACGCCGAACGTCAACCAACACCAGGAGGAAGACGACAATGTTCATAGGCTGGCCGCCCTTTTTCACATATCAGGTGGCGTACTGTGCTGGTTCCCTTTTAACCTTTGCAGTCTAAAGCCCCCGGCGCGGTGCGCCACCGATGTGTGGAGAAACATGCGGCGCCATGCCGCTTCGCAAGAGGGCTATTCAATGAGTGATGACCGCAAGACCAATGTGCCGGATTTTCTTGGTGAACTGGATGCCGGTGTGTTTATGAATAAAATCTCAGCAGCGTTAAATGCTACCGCTCTGGGTGTTCTCAATAATGGCGGAAAGGGAAAGGTTGTTCTCACCTTTGATCTTGACCGCCTCAGTAATTCAGTTGAAGAAAAGCGTGTGGGTATTAAGCATCAGCTTAAATTCGTCACCCCTACCCCGCGCGGGAAAGTTTCAGAAGAAGATACCACTGAAACACCTATGTATGTCGGCAAGGGTGGCAAGCTGACTATTCTGCAAGAAGACCAGGGCCAATTATTTACGGTCGCCGGTCAGCCTGACGGAAAACTAAAGATCGCACAGTAATAACGTGCTCCCCTCAATTATTTATTAATAAGGATTTATTCCTATGTCTCAATTAGACGGATCCGCAATCGCTCAAATTCAGGCGCTGACATTGAGTGCTTCATATCTTGATGCAGTAAAAAGCACTGATTGCCCTGTTTCTGTTTTGCCGGATGATGTGTCAGTCGCAAGCCTGGAAGGGTTTCATAAAACCCGCTTCCGCTTCCGTGGGCGCATGAGAACGACCAGTATCGGCGATTTTGTGCGGTACTCCGCTGGCTATGCTGATGATGCCGATGAACCGGCCCGCTGCTTTATCGATGCGGAGAAAATGAGTGCGCGCTCTGTGTTTAATATTGGCACCCTGGCTGCTCCGGGCCACGCTGATAACGTCGCAGATATCAATCTCAAGAAAACCGCACCATTCCGCGCATTGCTGGACATTAATGGCAAGCGCCTTAACCAGAAGCAGATCGCAGAATGGCTGGAAGATTGGTCTGATTTCCTTACCGCGTTCGATGCTGACGGCCAAACCATGCCGATCGCTCAAGCTGCCAGCGCCGTGCGGCGCGTCAGTATCAAGCAGATGCAGGAAGCGGATCATGAAGATGGTGATTTTAGCGGTAAAAAATCACTGATGCAGAGCGTTGAGGCCACAAGTAAAGAGATCATGCCAGTCGCGTTTGAATTCAAATGCGTACCGTATGAAGGTCTTGGCGAGCGCCCTTTCAGTCTTCGCAATGGCCTGTTGAAAAGCGACGAGCCGTGTTTCGTTCTCCGTATCGTACAGCTCGAAGCGAAGGAAGAAGAGATTGCTATCGAGTTCCGTGACCTACTGATCGGGAAATTCGATGGCGAATCAGTTGAGACATTCATCGGTAGTTTTGAATCCTGATTTTTAATTAAGTAATGCAGCCTCAAATACCCCAGCGATGGGGTATTTGGTGAAGTATTGCCTAAACTGTGTGGGGAAATAATTATGTCATGGATTAAAACATTCAGTGGCCTGCATTTTAATTATGCAAAGCCAACACCTGAAAGTATTTGCATTGAAGATATTGTGCAGGCGTTATCACATGAGTGCCGCTTTGCTGGTCATTTACCGGAGTTCTATTCCGTAGCGCAGCATTCTGTATTAGTAAGTCGAATTGTTCCGCCAGAGTTCGCACTGGAGGCTTTATTGCATGATGCCCATGAAGCATATTGCAAAGATATTCCATCGCCGCTTAAACGTTTAATCCCTGACTATCGCGGGATTGAAAACAGTATTGATTTTGTTATCCGTCATAAGTTCGGCCTGCCTGCCGAGCTGAGCTCGGAGGTTAAACATGCTGACCTGGTTATGCTGGCAACCGAACGACGCGATCTGGGGATCGATAATGGCGAACGCTGGCCGATGCTTGACGGCGTGAAACCATCAGAGATGGTAAGCGTCATGCCTCTTAATCCAGCACAGGCGCGTGCGCAATTCGCAAACCGCTATCGGCAGATCACTGGCGAGAGGATTGAGTGATGTTCGGTCTGTTCCTTCTCGTCTGCTACACCTACCAGCCGTGTGATTACGTTCCGCAGGGTTGGGTGTATCCAGATCAATCTAACTGCCTGGCCGATGTGCGCCAGCAACAGTTACCACCTCAGTATGAATGCCTGCCGGTAGATGCAGTTGTTCCGGTCAGTGAGGTCCATCATGAAGAGTAACGCCGCTCAGATTCTTGATATGTGTTGCGGCTCTCGCATGTTCTGGTTCGACAAAGCCGATGACCGCGCCGTGTTCAGTGATATCCGCGCCGAACAGCACACACTTTGCGATGGCCGGCAGCTCGTTATCAGCCCCGATGTGATAGCCGATTTCCGCGCACTGCCCTTTGCTGATGCTTCTTTCTCGGTTGTTGTTTTCGACCCGCCGCACCTTGATCGCGCCGGGCCAAATGGATGGCAGGGGAAGAAGTACGGAAAGTTAAATCGCGATACCTGGCGCAATGATATCCGGGCTGGGTTTTCGGAAGCATTTCGCGTGCTGCGGCCTCACGGCGTTTTGATATTCAAATGGGCGGAAACCCAAATACCCGTAAGCCAAATCATCGTATTGACGGATGAGCAGCCAGCTATTTGGCAGCGCACTGGAAAAGCCGACAAAACGCACTGGATCATCTTCGTCAAAGCTGGGCACTCACAGGAGGAGAGAGCGTGATCATGACTAAGTACCGTGTAACTATCGAAGCGCCAGGGTATGTCTCAACACATTATTTTGAGGCTGCAACCACAGAAGATGCAGAGGAGATTGGAAGTGATATTTTCCATGAATACTGCAATTACGGGGTTTCGCGTGTCGCGGATGATGATGAGACTGATCGGTTTGTAGACCAGGTATGCGGCGATAAGCCAGCAGACCACCAGCAATGATCAGCGGCCCGTTGCAGCGGGCCTATTGTGTGGAGATTAACCATGTTGCAAATGTTAACGCTTGAAGAATGGGCTGCGGAACGATATCGCAGCAAGCCACCCTCTCTGAGTACGCTGCGGCGTTGTGCGAAAGAAGGCCACTTCTCACCACCAGCACGTAAAGAAGGCAGGCTGTGGCGGGTGCGAGAAGATGCTGAATTAGTCGGGCCGCTTACATCCCCGGTAATTAGGCACTCTGATAATCCAAGGCTTCAAAGGATCTTGAACGATGGCAGCTCGTCCACGTAAGAATAATGTCGATATCCCTAACCTGTACCCGCTATTCAGCCGCAAGGCTAATAAGGTGTATTGGCGTTATCGCCACCCGGTTACCGGGAAGTATCACGCGCTAGGTGACAATGAGCAGGAAGCCCGTGAAATTGCGATAGAGGCCAACAGCAGGTTGGCTGAGCAGCGCAGTCGCCAAATGCTGGCATTAGGTGACCGGTTGGCACGGATCCGGGGAAAGGAAATTACCGTCAGCACTTGGTTAGATCGGTACTGGAAAATACAGGAGGAGCGTCTCGCGTCAGGCGATATTAAGCAGAACACATTCAAGCAAAAGCGCAAACCTGTAGATCTCCTGCGCCATAGTTTTTCCATGAAGCCGCTGCCATCTGTCGATGCAAGAGACATATCCTTACTGCTGGATGAGTATATTTCTGCGGGTCAGCCTCGAATGGCTCAGGTTGTTCGCTCAGTACTGATCGACGTGTTCAAGGAGGCACAGCATTTTGGTGAGGTTCCACCAGGCTATAACCCGGCGCTGGCCACCAAGCAACCGCGGCGCAAAATTACCCGTCAGCGTCTGAACCTTGAAGAGTGGCAACTGATTTTCGACATCGCCAATAAACAACATAAGTACATGGGCAACGCAATGCTGCTGGCTATTGTGACCGGCCAGCGGCTTGGGGACGTTTCAGCTATGAAGTTTAGTGATATCTGGGATGACCATTTACACGTGATCCAGGAGAAGACAGGCACCAAGCTGGCGATCCCCCTTTCTCTTCGCTGTGATACTTTGAATATGTCGCTGCGCGATGTGGTAGCCCGCTGCCGGGATCATGTGGTCAGCCAGTATCTGGTTCACTACTTTCGTGGCACCTCGATGGCGGAGCGCGGAGCTCAGGTATCTGCAAACACGTTAACCACGAATTTCAGTAAAGCTAGAGATCTCGCAAACATCGATTGGGGATCGGGAACGCCAGCAACATTTCACGAACAGCGTTCTCTTTCAGAGCGGCTATACAGCGAGCAAGGTGTAAATACGCAACTCCTTCTTGGTCATAAATCGCAAAAGCAAACTGAACAATATCACGATGATAGAGGTAAAAACTGGATCACTGTGAACTGCTAGCTTGGAGGTACTCCAAGCTATTGCTCTTTCTCAAACCCAAAAATCACGCGGTGCCGTTTTAAGTATTTTTTATTCTCCCCAAACAGCCCATCAATTTTTGAGTCCAAGGGGATTTTTAAATCACGAAGCAGACCTGAAAATTCTTTCTTGTGCAATAAGTGTCCATTATCATCAAAGCTGATCATGCCCCGATCGAACAATCTGTCCAGGTTAGGAATGAGGGGGAATCCGTTGTAAGGGTCAACTTTCTCTTTGTCATTTGAGATAGACCACGAAACAATATGGGACGCGGTTAGCATTGACTCAAGCGCAATGCCTGTGACTGCGCATTTTCCGCCCCACTTCTTAAATAATTTATCTCGGTAGGGGCCGTGACCAACACGAGCCTGAATGATTGTTTCTTTGGTGCTTCCGGTGGCTTCTTTTACCTTAGTGGTCTCCTTATTGAAGTCTATTGAGACATTTTCACTAATGAAGCTTGCTATCATTTTTGCCGCGACTTCGGGAATCTCACACATATACGTTTGTGTGCACGAACCATTCTCGGCAAAGACTGATGGACGACTCAACTCATTATATGAACTCATAAATATCTCGCTAAACTGCGAAACATCGATCGGGTGCCCCAAGACGGTCAATTCTACCTCTACTCGAGTGCCCTCTCGCTCCCATTTATCAAAGGATCGACTCAGGGGGCGCGGCGCAAATTCCGCATCGGCTGTAGCAGTAGCCACATAGACTATCTCCCTATCCTTATTGCAGAAAATAACATCTCCAGCTTTTACGCCCTTTACTGCCTCCCACGAAGCATTGCTAAACTTTTTCCCATTCTTGTTCATTCCGAATTGAGGAGCCCAGAGGAAATTTTGCTCTTTGACTTCTTTATAGCTGCCACCAATGTTCACCCAGAAAAAGCTCATTCATACTCCTTGTAGGGTTCTTTTCTTATTTCCGAAAAAGACATTTGTAGAGAGTTTACCGTCAGTTTTACAGGACATTTTAGACTCAGCTCAACCTTTAAATAATCATGAGCAAGGCATCCAAATAACCGCGTTTTGATAACTTATTTTGATAACGTTTTGATAACCGTTACATATTGAATAATAAAAAACGGGAACCATCAGGCTCCCGTAATCATTTAACGCCCAAACACCATTACATGTGTTTAACGATAGCGTCGCCAAACTCTGAACATTTCAGCAGCTTAGCGCCTTCCATCAGGCGTTCAAAGTCATAGGTCACGGTCTTGGCAGCGATTGCGCCTTCCATGCCCTTAACAATCAGGTCAGCCGCTTCGAACCAGCCCATATGACGCAGCATCATCTCAGCGGACAGGATGATGGAACCTGGGTTCACTTTATCTTGGCCAGCATACTTAGGCGCAGTGCCGTGGGTAGCTTCAAACAGCGCACAGTCGGAACCGATGTTGGCACCAGGGGCGATACCGATACCACCAACCTGTGCGGCCAGGGCGTCAGAAATGTAGTCACCGTTCAGGTTCATACAGGCGATAACGTCGTATTCCGCCGGGCGCAGCAGGATTTGCTGCAAGAATGCATCGGCGATCACGTCTTTAACCACGATCTCTTTACCCGTGTTCGGGTTCTTGATCTTCAGCCATGGGCCACCATCGATCAGTTCACCACCAAACTCTTCACGCGCCAGTTCGTAGCCCCAATCTTTGAAGGCACCTTCGGTGAACTTCATGATGTTGCCTTTGTGAACCAGGGTCACAGAATCACGGTCGTTGGTGATCGCATATTCGATCGCCGCACGTACCAGGCGTTTGGTGCCTTCTTCAGAACATGGCTTGATGCCAATACCGCACTGCTCTGGGAAGCGAATTTTCTTCACGCCCATTTCATCGCGCAGGAATTTGATCACTTTGTCAGCTTCTGCTGAACCGGCTTTCCATTCGATACCGGCGTAGATGTCTTCGGCGTTTTCACGGAAGATCACCATATCAGTCAGTTCAGGTTGTTTTACCGGGCTTGGCGTGCCCTGGTAGTAACGCACCGGGCGCAGGCACACATACAGATCGAGCTGCTGGCGCAGGGCAACGTTCAGGGAGCGGATGCCGCCACCAACCGGAGTGGTCAGCGGGCCTTTGATAGCAACGCGGTAGTCACGGATAAGACTCAGTGTTTCGTCCGGCAGCCACACGTCTTTCCCATAAACGTGGGTGGATTTCTCACCAGTATAAATCTCCATCCAGGAGATTTTACGTTCGCCGTGGTAGGCTTTTTTTACTGCTGCATCAACCACGTGAATCATAGCAGGGGTAACATCGACACCGATACCGTCACCTTCGATGAACGGGATGATCGGGTTAGGCGGAACAACCAGTTTACCCTGGGCATCAACCGTAATCTTTTTACCTTCTGCCGGAACAACTACTTTGCTTTCCATCAACCTCTCCTTCATTCTTCAAGCGCAATTTTTGTTAATGCTTTGTAAGATGCGTGTCAATACTACTTGAATATTCAGTCCGCGCCAATCCGAAACGGATTCGGTTATAATGCGCCTATCATCCGTAATATCAACGACTATGAATAAATTCCCTGTTAAAAATCACCAAGTTAAACGATTCAGCCCAGCTAAACCCGCCGCTCGCGCAGCGCCGCAGGGGCCGCGCCGAATCGTGTTATTCAACAAACCTTTTGATGTATTGCCGCAGTTTACCGACGAAGCCGGACGTACCACGCTGAAAGCGTTCATTCCCTTTACCGACGTCTATGCGGCCGGGCGCCTTGATCGCGACAGCGAAGGGTTACTGGTGCTTACCAATGACGGCAAGTTGCAGGCGCAACTGACACAACCGGGTAAGCGTACCGGTAAAGTGTATTACGTGCAGGTCGAAGGTGAACCGCAAGACAGCGATTTGGCGCAATTACGCACAGGCGTGACGTTAAAAGATGGCCCAACGTTGCCCGCTGGCGTGGAGCTTGTGGACGAGCCTCAGTGGTTATGGCCACGCAACCCGCCAATCCGCGAGCGCAAATCCATACCGACCTGCTGGTTGAAAATCACCTTGTATGAAGGCCGCAACCGCCAGGTGCGACGCATGACGGCGCATATCGGCTTCCCTACCCTGCGCCTGATTCGCTACAGTATGGGGAACCTTTCCTTGGGTACATTGCAGCCCGGTGAATGGCAATCTATTGATTCGCTGTAACCACTAGAGGAACCACCATGTTCAAACCACACGTCACCGTTGCCTGCGTGGTTCATGCCGCCGGTAAATTTTTGATCGTCGAAGAAACCATCAATCACAAAGCCTTGTGGAATCAGCCGGCAGGCCATTTGGAGGCGGATGAAACGCTGATCCAGGCCGCCGAACGCGAGCTGTGGGAAGAAACGGGCATTCGCGCCACGCCGCAGGCGTTCCTGCGCATGCATCAGTGGATCGCACCGGACAGCACGCCGTTTCTGCGCTTCAGCTTTGTGATTGAGCTGGAAAGCCCGTTGCCCACCGAGCCGCACGACAGCGATATTGATCGTTGCCTGTGGCTGACCGCCGAAGAGATTTTGTCCGCCAGCAACCTGCGTTCCCCGCTGGTTGCCGAGAGCATTCGCTGTTATCAGCAGCCGGAGCGTTATCCTTTATCACTGGTCGCCAGCTTCAACTGGCCATTTTGACGGCATAGACAACATATAAGTGCCGTGCGCGCAGGCGGCCAACATGGTAAAGTACTGCGCTTGTTTTTTATCACACAGTCATGTGTTCAAGTTCGTGAGATCCCCATGTCAGACAACAGCCAGAAAAAAGTAATCGTCGGGATGTCCGGCGGTGTCGACTCTTCCGTTACTGCCTATCTGTTACAGCAACAGGGCTATCAGGTCGCTGGGCTGTTTATGAAGAACTGGGAAGAGGACGATGACGAGGAATACTGTTCAGCCGCCACCGATTTGGCCGATGCGCAAGCGGTTTGCGACAAACTTGGCATTGAGCTGCACACGGTGAACTTCGCCGCCGAATACTGGGATAACGTGTTCGAACTGTTCCTCGAAGAATATAAAGCGGGGCGCACGCCAAACCCGGACATCCTGTGTAATAAAGAGATCAAATTCAAAGCGTTCCTGGAATTTGCCGCAGAAGATCTGGGGGCAGATTACATCGCTACCGGCCACTATGTGCGCCGCCAGGACGTTGACGGTAAAAGCCGCCTGCTGCGCGGCATCGATGGCAACAAAGACCAGAGCTATTTCCTCTATACCCTCAGCCACGAGCAGGTAGCACAAAGCCTGTTCCCGGTGGGCGAGCTGGAAAAACCGGAAGTGCGCCGCATCGCGGAACAACTGGAGCTGGTCACCGCCAAGAAAAAAGATTCCACCGGCATCTGTTTTATCGGCGAACGTAAATTCCGCGACTTCCTCGGCCGCTACCTGCCTGCGCAACCCGGCCCGATCGTCAGCGTTGACGGCCAGACCATCGGTGAACACCAGGGGTTGATGTATCACACCCTCGGCCAGCGTAAAGGGCTGGGCATTGGCGGGATGAAAGACAGCAGCGAAGACCCGTGGTATGTGGTGGATAAAGACGTTGCCAACAATATTCTGATCGTTGCCCAAGGTCACGATCATCCGCGCCTGATGTCCACTGGCCTGATCGCCCAACAGCTGCACTGGGTCGATCGTCAGCCACTGACGGCAGCCCTGCGTTGCACGGTGAAGACCCGTTATCGCCAGCAAGACATTCCCTGCACCGTCACGCCGATCGACGCAGAGCGTATTGAAGTACGCTTCGACGAACCGGTTGCTGCCGTGACCCCAGGCCAATCCGCCGTGTTCTATCTCGGCGATATTTGCCTGGGCGGCGGCATTATCGAACAACGCTTACAGGAGTAATCGTGGCGAAGAATTATTACGACATCACGTTGGCGATGGCTGGAATCAGCCAGTCAGCGCGCTTGGTACAGCAACTGGCGCACGAAGGGCAAGCCGATCGCGAAGCGTTTCACACCTCGCTGAGCAGCCTGTTGCAGATGGATCCCCCTTCTACGCTGGCGGTATTCGGTGGCGAAGAGCGTAACCTGAAAATGGGCCTTGAGACGCTAATGGGCGTGCTCAATGCCAACAATAAAGGCCCGGCTGCCGAGCTGACCCGTTACACCATCAGCCTGATGGTGTTGGAGCGTAAGCTGAATGCCAACAAATCGGCGATGAATACCCTCGGCGATCGCCTGAGCCAGTTAGAGCGCCAACTGGCGCATTTTGAGCTGGAGTCAGACACCATCATCAGCGCGTTGGCCGGTATTTATGTCGACGTGGTGGCACCGCTGGGGCCGCGTATTCAGGTGACCGGATCACCCGCTATCCTGCAAAATCCGCAGGTGCAGGCCAAGGTGCGCGCCACGCTGCTCGCAGGCATTCGTGCTGCGGTGCTGTGGCAACAGGTTGGCGGCAGCCGCCTGCAATTAATGTTTTCCCGTAATCGTCTGTTCAAACAGGCGCAAAATATCGTTGCTCATTGTTAATCGATCCCAGGAGTTGCTACCGATGGAATTATCCTCACTGACCGCCGTTTCCCCCGTTGACGGACGCTACGGTGATAAAGTCAGCGCACTGCGCACCATTTTCAGCGAATACGGTTTGCTGAAATTTCGCGTGCAGGTTGAAGTACGTTGGCTGCAAAAACTGGCTGCCTGCACACAAATCAAGGAAGTTCCGGCTTTTGATGCCGACGCAAACGCTTACCTTGATAAAATCGTCGCAGAGTTCAGCGAACAAGACGCACAGCGCATTAAAACCATTGAACGCACCACCAACCACGATGTGAAAGCGGTTGAATACTTCCTGAAAGAAAAGGTGGAAGCCGTCCCTGCCCTACAGGCGGTATCGGAGTTTATCCACTTCGCCTGTACTTCAGAGGACATCAACAACCTGTCACACGCGCTGATGCTGCAAACGGCACGTCAGGACGTGGTGCTGCCGTTCTGGCGCAAAATCATTGATGCACTCAAAGGGCTGGCGCTGGAATACCGCGACATTCCGCTGCTGTCCCGCACCCATGGCCAGCCAGCGACCCCTTCCACCGTCGGTAAAGAGTTCGCCAACGTGGCTTACCGTATGGAACGTCAGTTCCGTCAGTTGGAACGCGTTGAGATCCTGGGGAAAATCAACGGCGCCGTGGGCAACTACAACGCTCACATTGTGGCTTACCCGGAAGTGGACTGGCACCGTTTCAGCGAAGAATTTGTCACTTCGCTGGGCATTACCTGGAACCCGTACACCACCCAGATCGAACCGCACGACTATATCGCCGAACTGTTCGACTGCATCGCGCGTTTCAACACCATTCTGATCGACTTTGACCGTGATATCTGGGGTTACATCGCCCTCAATCACTTCAAGCAGAAAACCATTGCCGGTGAAATTGGTTCCTCCACCATGCCGCACAAGGTTAACCCGATCGACTTCGAGAACTCCGAAGGCAATCTGGGCCTGGCTAATGCCGTGATGGGCCACCTGGCGAGCAAATTGCCAGTTTCCCGCTGGCAGCGCGATCTGACCGACTCCACCGTGCTGCGCAACCTGGGCGTCGGCCTGGGTTATGCACTGATCGCCTATCAGGCCACCCTGAAGGGCATCAGCAAGCTGGAAGTGAATCAGGCGCACCTACTGGACGAACTGGATCACAACTGGGAAGTGCTGGCTGAACCAATCCAGACGGTGATGCGCCGTTACGGCATCGAAAAGCCCTACGAGAAGCTGAAAGAGCTGACCCGTGGCAAACGCGTGGATGCGGCCGGGATGCAGGCGTTTATCGACAGCCTGGAACTGCCGGAAGAAGAGAAAACCCGCCTGAAAGCCATGACCCCCGCCAATTACATTGGCCGTGCCACCAGCATGGTTGATGAGCTGAAATAAGCTCGCGGCAAGACTAATGAGGCGGCTTTTCAGTCGCCTCAATTTTTTACGGCATAAACGCCTGCAACCGCTGTTTCTGTTGCCCGTCGGCGGTAAAGTTATTCTCATCCAACCACTGTTCGAACGCGGTACGCACTGCGGGCCAGCGATCTTCGGTCATCGCAAACCAGTCGGTATCACGGCTGCGCCCTTTGGTCACCAGCGCTTTCATAAATCGCCCCTCATAGCTGAACCCGAAACGCAGCGCCGCCTGCCGGGATGGCTCATTCAGGCTGTCGCACTTCCATTCACAGCGGCGATAACCCAATTCGTCAAAGGTGTAGCGTAACATCAGGTAAATCGCCTCTGTGGCACAAGAGCGCTGCTTCATCAGCGGTGACCAGTTGACGTGGCCAATCTCCAACACGCCGATCGCCTCTTCAATACGCATAAAAGCCACCGTTCCTACCGGTATTTGACTATGCGAGTCGATCACCACCAGATTCGCCAGACCCGTATTGGCTTCGAGCTTTGCCAAATGCGCACGCATTTCCGGCAAGCTTTCGGGCCGCTCGCCCATAAGATAGGTCCAATCGCGGCCATCCGCTGCTTGCTGGTACGCATTGAATAGCGCGGCAAAATCTCGCTCGGCGTCTAATGCAACGAGGTGGCAAAACTTACCGGTCAGGGTTGCACCGGTCGGCCGTATCCGCGGTTGCCACTGCGGTAATGGATCCCCCACCGGCTGACCATATTGATTTATCACCATAAACGTCTTCCATCTGATTGCTGCAAATTTGATTATGTTGGGTTCGAAAGCAACCCCTTCGTTTAAGTTTGGTTTACCTTTGTCTCTATGCTGTTTATCCTGCGTTTATTACCTACTGCCGATAATTGCCGCATCCCATTGTGTGATAACACGGATTTCCAATTACCCGCCTGCGGCATCAACGGGTTATACCTACCATAACTTAGCGCGCTCTGGGTAGTCGGAACTTCACCCGCGTATTTACAGGAGTCTGCCCCATGCGAGTACTGGTTGTTGAAGATAATGGTCTATTGCGCCACCACCTCTCCGTGCAGATGCGCGAAATGGGGCATCAGGTGGATGCGGCGGAAGACGCCAAAGAGGCTGATTATTTTTTGCAGGAACATGCGCCTGATATCGCCATCGTCGATCTCGGCTTGCCAGGGGAAGACGGCCTGAGCCTGATCCGCCGCTGGCGCGCCCATCAGATGAATTTGCCCATTCTGGTGCTGACAGCCCGTGAAAGCTGGCAAGATAAAGTCGCCGTGCTGGAAGCCGGTGCCGATGATTACGTCACCAAACCCTTCCACTTGGAAGAGGTGATCGCCCGTATGCAAGCGCTGATGCGCCGCAACAGTGGCCTGGCCTCACAGGTGATCGTCCTGCCGCCCTTCCAGATCGACCTTTCGCGCCGCGAGTTAAGCGTTAACGAACAGCAAATCAAGCTGACGGCGTTTGAGTACACCATCATCGAAACCCTGATCCGTAACGCGGGCAAAGTGGTGAGCAAAGATTCGCTGATGCTGCAACTTTACCCGGATGCAGAGCTGCGCGAGAGCCACACCATTGACGTACTGATGGGCCGCCTGCGTAAGAAACTGCAAGCGGAATATCCACAGGAAGTGATCACGACCGTGCGTGGTCAGGGCTATCGCTTTGATGCTAAGTGAACATCATGTTCAAAAAGGATAAAAAACCCTTCTCGCTGCGCGCCCGTTTTCTGATGGCCACCGCCGGGGTGATCCTGGCGCTGTCGTTATCCTATGGGTTGGTGGCAGTAGTGGGCTATATCGTCAGCTTTGATAAAACCGCTTTCCGCCTGCTGCGCGGCGAGAGCAACCTGTTTTTCAGCCTGGCGCAATGGAAAGAACAGAAGCTGACCATCGCCATTCCACCCGATCTTGACCTCAACTCCCCGACGCTGGTGTTTATCTATGACGATAAAGGCAACCTGCTGTGGAGCCAGCGCCAAGTACCGAAATTAGAAAAACTGATCCAGAAAAGCTGGTTAGAAGAGTCGGGTTTTTATGAGATTGATACCGATACCCGCATCAGTAGTGAAGTGTTGGGCAATAATCCTAAAGCCCAGGATCAACTGAAAGATTACGATGACGCCGATCAGAATGCCCTGACTCACTCGGTGGCCGTCAATACCTACGCCGCCACCTCGCGCCTGCCCGCGTTGACCATTGTGGTGGTAGACAGTATCCCACAGGAACTACAGCGCTCAGACGTGGTATGGGAATGGTTCAGCTACGTCTTGCTGGCTAATCTGCTGCTGGTGGTGCCACTGCTGTGGCTGGCGGCCTATTGGAGCCTGCGGCCCATCAAGGCGCTGGTGAGCCAGGTCGGTCAGTTGGAGAATGGCGAACGCGAACAGTTGGATGAAAACCTCCCCAGCGAACTGCGCGGACTGGTACGTAATCTCAATATTCTGCTGCGCAATGAACGGCAGCGTTACACCAAATACCGCACCACGCTGTCAGACCTGACCCACAGCCTGAAAACCCCGCTGGCGGTGCTGCAAACCACGCTGCGCTCGCTGCGTTCCGGCAAGCAGACCACCATCGAAGAAGCGGAGCCGATTATGCTTGAGCAGATCGGCCGTATTTCACAGCAGATTGGTTATTATCTGCACCGGGCCAGTATCAATTCGGGCCAAACCGTGCTGACGCGCGAGATCCATTCGGTATCAGCCCTGCTCGACAGCCTGGCCTTGGCGCTGAATAAGGTCTACCAACGCAAAGGGGTGGTGATCACCTTGGATATCTCGCCTGAAGTGACTTTTATGGGTGAGAAAAACGACTTTATGGAAGTGATGGGCAACGTGCTGGAAAACGCCTGCAAATACTGCTTGGAGTTTGTGGAGATCACGTCGCTGCATTCTGACAAATACCTGACCATTGTGATTGATGACGATGGCCCTGGTATCCCTGAGAGCAAACGTGAACTGATCTTCCAGCGCGGCCAGCGCGTCGATACCCTGCGCCCTGGTCAGGGCCTGGGTTTATCGGTAGCTGCCGAGATTATCGAGCAGTATGACGGCCACATTACCATCAGCGACAGCCCGCTGGGTGGGGCTCGCATGGAAGTGACCTTCGCCCGCCAGCATGACTCCCACCATCACGAATAAATTCTGTCGTTCAGGCCCCGATCCATGGGGCCTAACTTCCGTTATAATCCCTCCAAGCTCACTCAATCCTGGAATAGAACATGGATTATCAATTAGATCTGGACTGGAACGACTTTTTACAACGTTACTGGCAAAAACGCCCGGTGATCCTGAAGCGCGGCTTCAAAAATTTTATCGATCCGATCTCCCCGGATGAGTTGGCCGGACTCGCAATGGAAAACGAAGTAGACAGCCGCTTGGTCAGCCACCAGGATGGCCGTTGGCAGGTTGCACATGGCCCCTTCGAAAGCTTCGATCATCTGGGGGAAACCAACTGGTCATTGCTGGTGCAGGCGGTCGATCACTGGCATGAGCCCTCCAGCGCGCTGATGCGCCCGTTCCGCAAACTGCCAGACTGGCGTATGGACGATCTGATGATTTCGTTCTCTGTGCCAGGCGGTGGCGTAGGCCCGCACCTTGATCAATACGACGTCTTCATTATTCAGGGCACTGGCCGTCGTCGCTGGCGCGTGGGTGAAAAAGTGCCGATGAAACAGCACAGCCCGCATCCAGACCTGTTACAGGTCGAACCTTTCGACGCCATCATTGATGAAGAGATGGAACCGGGTGATATTCTGTATATCCCACCGGGCTTCCCGCACGAGGGCTATTCGCAGGAAAACTCGCTCAACTACTCCGTAGGTTTCCGCGCACCGAATGGCCGTGAACTGGTCAGCGGCTTTGCTGATTACGTACTGGCACGAGATCTGGGCAGCCAGCGCTACAGCGATCCGGACATGACTCTGCGCGATCATCCGGCCAACGTATTGCCGCAGGAAGTAGATGCGCTGCGTCAGATGATGCTGGATCTGGTGCAACAGCCGGAACATTTCCAACACTGGTTCGGGGAGTTTATTTCGCAGTCGCGCCACGAATTGGACATTGCACCACCGGAGCCGCCGTATCAAGCTGGCGAGATCTACGAACTGCTGCAACAGGGTGAAGCATTACAGCGCCTGGGTGGCCTGCGCGTGCTGCGCATTGGCGAACAGTGCTTTGTTAACGGTGAGCTGATTGATACCCAGCACCTACAGGCGGCTGATGCGCTGTGCCAACATTTCAGCGTTGATGCAACCCTGCTGGGCGAAGCGATGAACGATCCTTCCTTCCTCGCCCTGCTGACCACGCTGATCAACAGCGGTTACTGGTATTTTAACGACTAATCGATATTTGGAGGGCGCAGTAAGCTGCGCCCGATAAACACGTCTATCTTTTGGCTCGCGCCGCCGTTAATGCCGCAATACGCATAATCACGCTCACGGCCTGCTCCATGCCTTCAAGCGTAATGAACTCATGCTTACCGTGGAAATTATACCCCCCGGTAAACAGATTCGGGCAAGGCAACCCTTTGAACGACAGCTGCGCCCCGTCGGTGCCGCCGCGAATCGGTTTCATCACCGGTTGAATATCGCAATCGCGCATCGCCTGCTGCGCCAGCGCAATGACATGCGGATGGTCGGCAACCTGAGCGCGCATGTTGTAATAGCTGTCCTCGATCGCCACTTCGATATAGCAATCCCGCGGCAGCCCGCGCCCGACGATTTGCGCCACTTCGATCATTTTGCGCTTGCGCGCTTCAAAACCTTCACGCTCGAAGTCACGCAGGATGTAATGCATCTCCGCGCGCTCAACGTGCCCTTTGATGCTGCTCAGGTGATAAAAACCCTCATAACCTTCGGTATTTTCGGGTGTTTCATCGGGCGGAAGTGCCTGGTGGAAGCGCGACGCCAGCGACAACGCATTGACCATTACCCCCTTGGCAGTGCCAGGGTGCACATTGTTGCCAACGATTTTCACCGTCACCGATGCCGCATTGAAATTTTCACACTCCAGCTCACCCACGCCGCCGCCATCAACGGTATAGGCCCACTCGGCATTGAACGCTTCCACATCAAAGAAATGCGCCCCTTTACCCACCTCTTCGTCAGGCGTAAAGGCGACGCGGATGTCACCATGCGGGATTTTTTGCTGTTTCAGCCGCATCATCGCGGTGAGGATTTCGGCAATACCTGCTTTGTCATCGGCACCCAACAGGGTTTTACCGTCGGTGGTGATCAGCGTTTGCCCCAGCATCTGGTGCAGGATCGGGAACATCACCGGTGACAGCACTTCATCACCAATCCCCAAGGCAATATCGCCACCGCGGTAATTCTCCACTACCTGTGGCGTCACATTTTTACCGGAAAAGTCCGGTGAAGTATCAAGGTGGGAAATAAATCCAATCGTAGGCACCGGCCAAGCGACATTGCCTGGCAAGGTTCCCATCACGCAGCCGTGCTCGCTGAGCGATACCTGTTCAAACCCCAGTTCAATCATTTCCTGCCGCAACGCACGCGCCAGCTTCAGTTGCCCATCGGTACTCGGCACATGTTTGACGTTCGCTTTAGCCTGTGTGTCGAAAGAGACGTAGTTAAAAAAGCGATCAAGTAGTTTATCCATGGTTCCGCCCTCAGAATTTCGCGTTTCATTATGCGGAACCGATTCGGATCAAATATTGAGACAGGTCATTAATAATCAGATTTACCTGAAATCATTAGAATCAATGATAGTTTGACGCTGAGATAGCTGAATACGCATCAGCAACAATCTTAGCCCGCACCGTCATAGGGAATATCTGCCCGTTCGATCTTACCCGCCAGCAGTTTATGCATAAACCGTGGCACCACTTCACTGGCCGGGCCATAGTGCTTCTCATCGAACTGGCTTTCCACCTGACTGGGTTCCAGATTCAGCTCAATGGTATAGGCACCTGCCGATCGCGCTTCATGCACAAAGCCAGCCGCCGGATAAACATGGCCAGAGGTGCCGATGGCCACGAAGAAGTCGGCTTTTGCCAGCGCGTCGTAAATCTCGGTCATCCTCAACGGCATTTCACCAAACCACACCACGTGCGGGCGCAACGGCGCGGGGAACTGGCAACAGTGGCAACGCTCATCAACGTTCAGATCGCCTGGCCAGTTAAATACCTGCCCGGAATGGGTACAACGCACTTTCAGCAATTCACCGTGCATATGCAGCACTCGCTTACTGCCAGCGCGCTCATGCAGATTGTCGATGTTTTGCGTCACCAGCAGGAAGTTATCCCCCAGCCACTCTTCGAGATCGGCCAGCACGCGGTGAGCAGCATTCGGGGTAATGCCCGGTTGCTGAAGCTGCTGACGGCGCGCGTTGTAAAACGCCTGCACCAGCGCAGGATCGCGCCGATAGCCTTCCGGGGTGGCTACATCTTCCACCTGGTGCTCTTCCCATAACCCGTCGTCTGCGCGGAACGTGCGGATACCCGATTCAGCAGAAATCCCTGCCCCTGTCAGCACCACGACAAACGGCTTCTTCAGCTCTGCCGCCGCCATAGTATCTCGGTGGAAAATCCGTGAGCGAAAGCGCTGATGCAGCACGTGCTTATTCTTGCGAAACCGACACAACCGATGGCGAGTGTGCATGAACTCTCCTTGCTTATTTATTACGCACTAAATTGAGAAACGCAGCCCCACGAACCCCGCCTGCATCACCGTAACGCGCCTTCTCGATGCGTGGCAGTTTAGCCACACGCAGCAGATGCGCTGGCAAGCGTTGCGGTAACGCCTGGTAGATCGCGTCGAAATTCGATAACCCACCGCCAATCACCACCAGATGCGGATCGATAATAGTCAGCAGATTGCCAAGACATATCGCCAGCACTTCCAGAAAACGATCAACATGCGCCACTGCCCGTGGCTCACCCGCCTGATAATGCGCAATAATCTGCTGTGCAGGCAAGTGGTGCTGATAAAAGTGGCTATACATCCACTCAAATCCGCGGCCCGATATGTAATTTTCAATGCAACCATCATGGCCACAGCCACAGGCTACGCGAGGTATATCACGCCCGAGCACTTCCAGCGCATCCACTGGCAAACGGAAGTGGCCGAACTCACCGGCGATATAGTTACGCCCAGACAGCACTTTGCCATCCACAATCAATCCACCGCCAACTCCGGTGCCAAGGATAATACCCAACACGCTGGGATAGTGACGGAATTCGTCATCCCAGGCTTCTGACAAAGCGAAGCAGTTAGCATCGTTATCTACCCTGATCTCACGACCAATCAGCGTGCTCAGATCGCGCGGCAGTGGTTGCCCCATCGCGGCGGGCACGTTGGCGGTAAACAAGGTGCCATCTTCATTCGGCAGGCCCGGAATTCCTATCCCCACTGAACCTTGGGTACCGCAAAACGCATCGGCCTCATGGGTGAGATCGCGCAACACCGCCAGCAATTGCCGGTAGTCGTCACGCGGCGTTGGCAGCCGTTTCTGCCAGATACGCCGTAGATCGGCATCGAACACACCCAATTCAATCTTGGTGCCGCCCATATCGAAACCGTAGTACATAACTCGACCTCAGGCTAAAAAAATGGGGCGTCTTAATCAGCCCCAGGTTTTTATTATTGTCCGCTCAGTACGCGAGCAGGATCGATGCGGCTCGCACGCCGGGCCGGATACCAACTGGCCAGCAGGCTGAGCACAATGGCGGTTGCCAGAACGATAAGTACGTCCAGCCAGTGCAGTTCGGACGGCAGGAAATCGATAAAGTAGATATCACCAGACAGGAAAGAGTGCCCCATCAGCTTTTCGATCCCTTTGATAAGATTGGTCAGTTGCAGCGAAGCAATCACGCCGACCACCACGCCGCTTAGGCTGCCCACCAGCCCGGCCAGCAAGCCGTACCAGATAAAGATGGCGCGGATGAACCCGTCTTTGGCACCGAGAGTACGCAGCACGGCGATATCTCCGCTTTTATCCTTCACCGCCATCACCAAGGTGGAAACAATGTTAAAGCAGGCCACCCCGATCACCAGCACCATCGCCAGGTACATAATGGCGCGGATCATCTGGATATCGCGATACATATAACCGTAGGTGCCGATCCAGCTCTTGATATAGACGTAGGCATCGGTGACTTCACCGGCATCGCGCACCAGCTTATTCGCCGCAAACACGTCATTTACTTTGATAGCAAGGCCAGTGACACTGTCACCCATATCCAGATACTGCTGCGCATCGGCCAGTGGCACCATCGCCAGGCTGTGATCAAGCTGGCCGCTGAGTTGCAGAATACCGGCCACTTGCAGGCGAATACGTTTCGGTTGCAGCAGCTTCATTTCCGGATCGCTGTTCGGGATCATCACCGTCACATAAGAACCTTGCTTCACCCCCAGCGCTTCGGCAACGCCTTTGCCAAGAATCACCTGCTGCTCACCGCTTTTGAAATTGGCCCAGGCATCGCCCTGCACGTATTTCGGCAGTGCGCTAAGCTGGCTTTCCTGCGCGGGATCCACACCTTTGACCTGCACCGCACGCAGTTGGGTGCCGTTCTCCATCAGACCGGTAAAGTTGATATAAGGCGCGGCAGCCAAAATGCCCGGCACTTTTTCCACCCGCTGCTGGATCTCAGGCCAACCTTCGAACGGTTGATTAACCGGTTCGATCTCACCGTGCGGCACCACCGCCAGAATGCGGTTTTGCAGTTCACGCTCAAAGCCGTTCATTGCACTCAGGCCGACGATCAACACCGCCACCCCTAGCGCGATACCAATGGTGGAGATCACTGAAATCAGCGACACCATGCCGCCGCGCCGCCGGCCACGGCTAAAGCGCAGCGCCATCAGCAAGGAAAGTGGCGAAGCGCTCATTACTCGGCCCCCATCAGGGTCAAGTGAGATTGCAGATGGCCATCACGCATTTCCAACTGGCGGCTTAAACGCCGTGCCAGTTGCAGATCGTGGGTCACCACCAGAAACGCCGTGCCCTGGCGCACGTTCAGTTCACCCAGCAAATCAAAAATGCTGTCGGCGGTGCGCTGATCGAGGTTGCCTGTCGGTTCGTCCGCCAGCACCAGCGACGGGTTATTCACCAGCGCACGGGCAATCGCCACGCGCTGGCGTTCGCCGCCGGAAAGCTCAGAGGGGCGGTGTTTACTGCGTTTTTCCAGCCCGACCGCCGCCAGCATTTCCTGCGCTTTTTCCTGCGCCAGTGCCGGTTTCATACCGCCAATCAGCAGCGGCATCGCGGCGTTTTCCAGCGCGGTGAAATCCGGCAACAGATGGTGGAACTGATAAATAAAGCCAAGCTGGCGGTTACGCAATTCGGCCTTAGCGGCGGAAGAGAGCGAATTCAATGACTGGCCCTTGTAGATCACTTCGCCGGAAGTGGGCGAATCCAGCCCGCCCAGCAGGTGCAACAAGGTACTTTTACCGGAACCCGAGCTGCCGACGATCGCCATCATCTCGCCCGGTTGCATGGCAAAACTGACATTGCGCAGCACATCGGTATGCAGATTGCCTTCCTGATAGGTCTTGCACAGGTTGTCACACTGCAACAAAAGATGGTTACTCATAACGTAAAGCCTCAGCGGGTTGTACGGCGGCAGCGCGCCATGAAGGGTAAAGCGTGGATAACAGGGAAACCGCCATCGCCGCGACGGCAATGATCGTCACCTGCAACGGGTCAACCGCCACCGGCAGCGTAGCGCCGTCAAGCAAGACACCCAGAATCGGCACCAGGTTGTTCAGGTTACTGGCCAACAGCACGCCCAGCAAGGTGCCCAGCAGCGAACCGATAATGCCCGCACTGGCCCCCTGTACCATAAAGATCAACATAATCTGGCGCCGCGTTAGGCCCAGAGTTTGCAGAATGGCCACTTCGCCCTGCTTCTCCATCACCAGCAAGCTCAGAGACGTAATGATATTGAATGCCGCTACCGCCACGATCAGGCTAAGCAGCAGCCCCATCATGTTTTTCTCCATGCGCACCGCCTGGAACAGCTCGCCCTTACGCTCGCGCCAGTCTTTCCATACGGTGCCTTCCGGCAGCGTTTGCTGGCTGAGGGTGTCCACCTGCAACGGCTGTTGCAGGAACAGACGCCAACCGGTGATATTCCCCGCCGGATAACGCATCAGGCGTGAAGCATCCTGTTGGTTAGCCAACAGTTGGTAACCATCCACCTCACTGTTAGCGTGGAAAGTACCAATAATGGTAAATAGCCGCTGGCTCGGAATGCGGCCCATCGGGGTAAACTGGCTGGCACTCGGCACCATCAGGCGCAGCTGATCGCCACGTTTGACGCCCAACTGCCCGGCAAGCTGTTCGCCGATGATGAGATTGTATTCGCCCGGCTGCAACTGCTGCTGCTTGACGTTAACCAGGAACGGCGACAGCGGATCGGCTTCATCCGGGCTCACCCCCAGAATCACCCCCACAGCGACGCTGCGCGCGCTTTGCAACACAACGTCACCGGTGGTCAGCGGTGCGACACGGGCCACGCCTTGTAACCCCTGCACGGCAGACGCCGGGAGTTGCTCAGGATTGATCGACCCCTGTTTACTGGTAATCAGCGCCTGCGGCATTAAGCCCAAAATGTTGTTTTCGAGATCTTTTTCGAAACCGTTCATCACCGAAAGTACGGTGACCAATGCCATCACACCCAGCGTAATGCCGATGGTGGACAGCCAGGAGACAAACCGCCCAAAGCGGTCTGAAGCTCGCCCGCGCATATAACGCAGGCCAATGAATAACGCGACAGGTTGATACATGAAATCCGTTTAGTTGCCGTAGCTTAAGCACAATGAGCATGGATAATAATGGCTCCACCCGGTTTATGGAACCACCCGGCGGGTTTTATTCTCTTACCTGCGGTTAAATAACGCCCAACAGCAGCCTGGTGTATGCTTTTACCTGTGTCAGTTTATTAGCCGCTGGGCTAGTATAAAGAAGGTAAAGGCGCGCTGTTATTTGCGCCAGGTAAACAGGGTTTTGTGGTATTCACGCGTCAACCATCACGGTGAACACCACAAAAACTGTTATTCAATTCATTGATTAAAGATAACTGAATGAGCACTTCTGATAATAGCCGCCGTTCCTCATCATCTTCTCGTTACTCTCTACCTGACCGCGCGGGTGATTTGCGCCAACTGGGGCAACTGACCGGCTCTGCCTGTGCCGTGGAATGCGCTGAGATCGCCGAACGCCATCACGGCCCGGTGATGCTCGTCGCCCCGGATATGCAAAACGCGCTGCGGTTACGTGACGAAATCCAGCAGTTTACCGATCAGAGGGTGACCAGCATTTCCGACTGGGAAACGCTGCCGTACGACAGTTTCTCGCCGCATCAGGAAATCATCTCGGCGCGCCTTTCCAGCTTGTACCATCTTCCGACCATGGAACGCGGCATTATTATTCTGCCGGTCAATACCCTGATGCAGCGCGTTTGCCCGCATGAGTTCCTGCACGGTCATGCGCTGGTGATGAAAAAAGGCCAGCGACTTTCACGGGATCTCCTGCGTGCTCAGTTGGAACAGGCCGGTTACCGCAGCGTCGATCAGGTGATGGAGCACGGCGAGTTCGCCACCCGCGGTGCGCTGCTCGATCTCTATCCGATGGGCAGCGAGGAGCCATACCGCCTCGACTTTTTCGATGATGAAATCGACAGCCTGCGCACCTTCGACGTGGATACCCAGCGCACCCTGAGCGAAGTGGATGCCATCAATCTGCTGCCCGCCCATGAATTCCCCACCGATAAAACCGCCATTGAGCTGTTCCGCAGTCAGTGGCGTGAGCAGTTTGAAGTGCGCCGCGACGCCGAACATATTTATCAGCAGGTGAGCAAAGGCACCTGGCCAGCCGGTATCGAATACTGGCAGCCGCTCTTCTTCAGCCAGCCGCTGCCTTCTTTATTCAGCTATCTGCCTGCCAATACGCTGATCGTTAACACCGGCAACCTGGAAAGCGCCGCCGAGCGCTTCTGGTTGGATGTTAATCAGCGTTTTGAGAGCCGCCGGGTTGACCCGATGCGTCCTTTGCTCGCCCCCGATACGCTGTGGCTGCGTGTGGATGCCCTGTTCGCCGAGCTGAAAGCCTGGCCGCGTATGGCGCTGAAAACTGACGATCTGCCTGCCAAAGCGGGGAGTACCAATCTGGGTTATCAGCCCTTGCCCGATCTGTCCGTCCAGGCCCAGCAGAAAGCCCCGCTGGATAACCTGCGCCGGTTTATCGAAAGCTTCAGCGGCAGCGTCATTTTCTCGGTCGAGAGCGAAGGCCGCCGTGAAACCCTGCAGGATTTACTGGGCCGCATCAAGCTGAGCACCAGCCTGATCCAGCACCTTGATGAAGCTGAGGCACCCGGCCGCTATATGATGATCGGCGCCTCCGAGCGCGGTTTTCTCGATAGCCTGCGCGACCGGGCGCTGATCTGCGAAAGCGATTTGCTGGGTGAACGCGTCAGCCGCCGTCGGCAGGATAATCGCCGCACCATTAATACCGATACGCTGATCCGCAACCTGGCGGAGCTGCACTCTGGTCAACCGGTGGTGCATCTGGAACACGGCGTCGGGCGCTATGTCGGCCTGACCACGCTGGAAACCGGCGGCATCAAGGCGGAGTACCTGATCCTCTCTTACGCGGGCGAAGACAAACTGTACGTGCCGGTCTCCTCTCTGCATCTGATTAGCCGCTACGCCGGGGGTGCCGACGAGAATGCGCCGCTGCACAAGTTGGGTGGCGATGTCTGGTCACGGGCGCGGCAGAAAGCGGCCGAGCGCGTGCGTGACGTGGCAGCAGAGCTGCTGGATATTTATGCCCAGCGCGCCGCCAAATCGGGCTTTGCCTTCAAACACAACCGCGAACAGTATCAGTTGTTCTGCCAAACCTTCCCGTTTGAAACTACCCCCGATCAGGAACAGGCGATCAACGCCGTGCTGAGCGATATGTGTCAGCCGCTGGCGATGGATCGCTTGGTGTGTGGCGATGTCGGCTTCGGTAAAACCGAAGTAGCAATGCGCGCCGCGTTTCTGGCGGTGGAGAACAATAAGCAGGTGGCGGTCTTGGTGCCGACCACTCTGTTGGCACAGCAGCATTTCGATAACTTCCGCGATCGTTTTGCCACCTGGCCGATTCGCATTGAGATGATGTCGCGTTTTCGCAGTGCCAAAGAGCAACAGCAGGTATTGGAAGAAGCCGCAGAAGGCAAAGTGGATATCATCATCGGCACCCATAAGCTGCTGCAAAGCGATCTGCGCTGGAAAGATTTGGGGCTGTTGATCGTCGATGAAGAACACCGCTTCGGCGTGCGCCACAAAGAGCGCATTAAAGCGATGCGCGCTGACGTGGATATCCTGACGCTCACCGCCACGCCAATTCCACGTACCCTGAATATGGCGATGAGCGGCATGCGCGACTTATCGATCATCGCCACCCCGCCTGCGCGCCGCCTGGCGGTAAAAACCTTCGTGCGCGAATACGACAGCCTGGTAGTGCGCGAAGCCATTCTGCGTGAAGTGCTGCGCGGTGGGCAGGTGTATTACCTGTACAACGATGTGGAAAACATCGATAAAGCCGCTGAGCGGCTGGCCGAACTGGTGCCAGAGGCACGTATCGCCATCGGCCACGGCCAGATGCGCGAGCGCGATCTGGAGCGGGTGATGAACGATTTCCATCACCAACGCTTCAACGTGCTGGTTTGCACCACCATTATCGAAACCGGTATCGATATCCCGAGTGCCAATACCATTGTTATCGAGCGGGCCGATCGCTTCGGCCTGGCGCAACTGCACCAGCTTCGCGGCCGCGTTGGGCGCTCACACCATCAGGCTTATGCCTACCTGCTGACGCCGCATCCAAAAACCATGAGTGCCGATGCGCACAAACGTCTGGAAGCGATCGCCGCGCTGGAAGACTTGGGCGCAGGCTTTGCGCTGGCAACCCACGATCTGGAAATCCGTGGCGCTGGCGAATTGCTGGGTGAAGATCAGAGCGGCCAGATGACCACCGTTGGTTTCTCGCTGTATATGGAACTGTTGGAAAGCGCCGTCGATGCGTTGAAAAACGGGCGCGAGCCTTCGCTGGAAGATCTCACCAGCAATCAGACCGAAGTCGAACTGCGCATGCCAGCCCTGCTGCCGGACGATTTTATCCCAGATGTGAATACCCGTTTGTCCTTCTACAAGCGCATCGCCAGTGCGAAAAATACCGGTGAACTGGAAGAGCTGAAAGTGGAGCTGATTGATCGCTTCGGGCTGCTGCCGGATGCGGCACGCAATCTGCTGCAAAGCGCGGCGATGCGCCAGCATGCGCAGACTCTGGGGATCAAACGTATCGAGGGCAACGAGCGCGGTGGGTTTATCGAATTCGGCGAGAAAAACCGCGTCGACCCGAGCTATCTGATTGGTCTGCTGCAAAGCAAACCGCAGGTTTACCGCCTCGACGGCCCGGCCAAGCTGAAGTTTATGCTGGATCTCACCGATCGCCCGGCCAGGCTGAAGTTTATCGAAGAACTGCTGGTCGCCTTCAGGGAACATACGCTGGCGGCGTGATAAACCATGCTTATATGGCGCCCCTCTCCCCCTGTGGGAGAGGGTTTATAACCCTATAACTTGATGATATTTAATTGGTTATTTTAAGTTATAGCCCCCAGATGCTTTTTGCTGCATTCGTGTGGGAAATGCTTCTACACACTATTAAGAAATCACTTCGTGCATGCTAGAACTTGTGCATGCTGCTGAATTTTCAGACGCAACCAGCGGCGTAACCGATCGCTATGTGTCCGTTCATGCCAGATCTGCATCATGTCGATGCTCGGCAAAACCAGCGGTAACGGGTAAATACGCAATTCAGGATCGTGCGCAACGGCCTCTTCGCCCAACGAACGCAGGCAGGTGAGCAGCAATTCACTTCCCCTGATCAAGCGGCTTGGCGCAAGAAAACTGGACAGCCCGGCGACCACTTTTCGAGCCAATGCCTGACGCTGTAACTCACGATCAACCAGCCCGTTCAGATCGCCGGTCAACGTTGTCAGAACGTGTTCGCAAGCCAGATAGGTGTTCAGATCAAGTCCTTCATGTAGCAAAGGGTGCCCTGCGGCGGCCAACACCACAAAATCTTCGCTCAACAGACGCTGCTGATGAAAAGTATCTGGCAACTGCTCATAAAAACCCGCAATAGCTAAGTCACAGATGCCCTTCTCGAGTTCTTCACGCGGCAATACTCCCCGCGTGTTATGGGTTATCAGCACCAGATTAGGGGCCTCTTGTCGCAATATCGGCAATAACCCCGGCAACAGAATCTGCTCCATGTAATCGGTCGTATAAATATGGATATGTTCTGCCCGCGCAAGAAAATCGCGTCCCTCACACCGATCGTAAAACGTCTCGATATCTTCAACCAGCTTTTGAACCTGGGGTGCAATTTGATGGGCTAGTGGCGTAGGAGCCAGCCCACGTGGTGCCCTGACAAAAAGCGGATCGCCAAACTCATGCCGTAACTTGTTGAGTTTATGGCTCATTGCCGGCTGACTCAGAGACATCCGCACCGCAGCTTGTGAGGCGTTACGTTCCTGGTAAAGCACATGGAAGAACAGCAGCAGGTTAAGGTCTTTGCTGGATATATTCACTTTTTGAATACCTGAAATGAAGAGTCCTAATTTTTAGAATTATAACGAATAGCCTAAGCTGATCTCCAGTGAACTTATTCATGCGCTACGGCGCTCAACGGAGAAAATGATGAAAATCCTGATGATACTGACCTCGCACGACAAGCTGGGCAACACGGGCCAAAAAACCGGCTTTTGGCTGGAGGAGTTTGCATCACCTTATTATGTTTTCCGCGATGCGGGCGCAGACATTACTCTGGCCTCCCCCAAAGGGGGCCAGCCACCTCTTGATCCGAAAAGTAACCAGCCGGATGCACAAACGGCGTCCACTGATCGGTTCGCTGAAGACGCTACTGCGCAGCAAGCACTGGGAAATACCCTGAAACTGCAGGATGTTAACGCCAATGATTTTGATGCACTGTTTTACCCCGGCGGCCATGGCCCGTTGTGGGATTTGGCAGAAGATGCCCACTCTATTGCACTGATAGAACAATTCTTGGCACAGGGCAAACCGGTGGCGGCGGTGTGTCACGCGCCTGCGGTACTGCGTCATGCCAAAAATGCGGCAGGCAAGCCATGGGTAATGGGAAAACAGGTCACGGGTTTTAGCAATAGTGAAGAAGAAGCCGTAGAGCTGACTCAGGTCGTCCCCTTCCTGGTAGAAGATATGCTCAAGGCTAACGGTGGTCACTATAGCCGTGCCGAAAACTGGCAAAGTCACGTCGCGGTGGATGGTTTGTTGATTACCGGACAAAACCCGGCGTCTTCAGATGCTACGGCTGAAGCGTTGCTAAAATTGCTCTAAGCAACTGTGCCCATTATAAAACCTTACTGATTCGGATATTTGTTATGCGATTAGCTAAATATATTACTACGCTGTTACTTTGCCTGGGTGTAAGTGCTACCGCCCTGGCGGCAGAAACCCATGGGCGGATACTGGTGCTGCTTTCAGGTGAAAACCAGTTACCGCTTAAAGGGGGAAAAACCTATCCGACCGGATATTACCTCAATGAATTTGGCGTGCCGGCAGATGGCCTGCAAAAAGCGGGATATGAACTGGTACTGGTTACACCCAATGGTCAGGCACCGAGCGTTGACCAACGTTCGGTTGACCCACTCTATTTTGGCGGTAATCGTACAGAAATGCTGCGCATTCAATCGGTGGTGGCAAACCTCCCCGGAATTAACAAGCCGCAGAAACTGACTGAAGTACTTGCCGGTGACCTCTCTCAATATGCAGGTCTCTTGATCCCTGGGGGCCATGCGCCGCTGATCGACCTCGCCAATAACCCGCAGGTGGGTGAGTTGCTGAAGTATTTTCACTCTGCAAACAAGCCCACAGCGGCTATCTGCCACGGCCCAATTACCCTGCTCGCAGCACAGGACGATCCGCAGGATTTTGAAGCTGGGTTGATTGACGGTAAAACGCCGCAGGCGAAGAACTGGATATATCAGGGATACCGCATGACTATTTTTGCAGATGAAGAAGAGCGGGTTTTTGAGGAGTCACTGAAGGGGGATAAGATCCGTTATTACCCGGCCAAAGCCATGGTAACTGCAGGCGGCGAGTTGACGCAGGCAAAAGCCTGGTCACCGAATGTCGTTGTTGATCGTGAGTTGATCACCGGTCAAAACCCATTCTCTGACCATGCTCTAACCAAAGCGTTGTTAACACAGTTACAAAACGGGCGCTAAATGACCGGGCACTCATGGTGGCACTCATGGTGCGACGCCTTTAGCCATTGCGCATGATTATGCAGTTTTGCGCACAATCCGTTGAAATCCCTGAGTCTGGCAGCGGTGGAACCTACCAGGCTCAGGGGCATCGCACTGGTCAGATTTTGATATAGATTTGCCGGCGATATAGCATTGAACTGATAGACCAGTTGACGCTGAGGAACAGCAAAGCGTAAGCCAGCGAACTCGGGTAGTCACCTAATACGGGTCTTAACAATCCTTCGTAGACTAACTGGTGAATCGTGACCAACGAATCGTAACTGCCAAACGGGATAGTGTTTAGCAGCAAAGAAAGAAAGGCCGCGTTGACGTAGATAAACAGTGGGTTAATACCGAACGCTTCAAAAGGGCGACTCCAGATTACCTTGCCTTTAATATCAATAATCCACATGAGTAATGCGAGAAAAGATGCGGCTAAGCCACAAGTCACCAGTACAAAAGTGGGTGACCAGATCTTTTTATTGATCGGGCAACCATAGCTGAGTAAAAAGCCGATGAAGGTCAGGCTGGTGCCTATGATAAATAACGTTTGTACTTTCTGCTGAATATCCTTGGTGCGTGAAAGTATTTTGCCGCAATAAAAACCTAACAGGACATGAGCGATCGCCGGGAGCGTGCTCAGCAAACCTTCAGGGTCAATCGCCAGTCCGGCATCTTTATACATGTGGTTGACGCCGAGAACCGCCTGGTCGAGTCGCGAAATAATATTCTGCTCACTTTGCTCAAACCCATTGCCTGCAAGCAAAATTGCAAAATATCCCAACAGGAGCGTGACGATGATATGCGGGATGTATTTATGGTTGACCAAAAGGGCAATGATTGCGGTGGCTGCATAACAAATAGCCAAGCGCTGCATCACCCCTAAAATACGGATATGCTCAAAATTCCACAGTGAAGGCCCAAGTCGCTGCCAGAATTCAACTCCCTCAGAAGTAAGCTTGTAGGAGGTTCTGAGAAAAAGGGCAAACCAGGCAATCAGTAACCCAATCATAAAGATAACCAAGGTACGGGTCAGAATTTTGGTTATATTCGCTGAACTGGCGGAGAACTGGCTTTTCTGGAGAGAAATATACGTGGAGATGCCCATAATGAACATGAAGAATGGGAAAACCAGATCGGTTGGCGTCAGCCCATGCCAAGAGGCATGGCCGAGAGGAGCATAAACGTAGCTCCAAGAACCCGGGTTATTGACCAGAATCATTCCTGCAATTGTCATACCTCGTAGAACATCTAAGGAAAGCAAACGATTATGAGAACTGGAGATTTTCGACATGGTATCTTTTTGTCCTGAAATTAAAGAAGGGTGGATACGCGTTGTGTTTGAACCACAACAAGGCCTGCCAAGGTTGGCGATATCAGCCTTAATTTAATTTAAATTCATTCACTTGTGCTTCTGTGCCGTTTTAATAAACGTCGATATATGTACTAGTAAATAGGATGGTTTGATGCCGCCCCTGTCACAACTCAGAAAAAAACAGCTTTCAGTGATTAATTTTATTAACCATTAATCCGTAAAACCGGCGGTGGGCTAGAAAAAAGATTGATAAAAGAGTGGCGTGAACCCTTCCTGTGCAATTACTTGAAAGGGACAGGTTTGTAGTGTCACGATAGGTGCGTTTGCTGCCGGGGTGAGGTGTTTGTCGTGCGGTGATATTCCCCTTGGCCTGACCCTCTCCACAAAGGAGAGGGAATTGCTCAGGCAGGCACGGGGTTAATTTTTAACCGTTTAGCTCAGACCTTGTTCAGCACCAGTTGGCCGTTTCTATCCAGCGGGATCTGGGTGCCAGGATCGTGATCCATACGGATTTTGCCCTGCTGGTTGCCTATCTGGTAGGTAACGTCATAACCCAGCATTTTCTGCGATTTATCGTAAACCGTTTTGCAACGCTGCTGTGTACTGGTGGTGGTGTCATTATTCTGTAGGCGGCCCTGAACCTGATTGCCAGCATAGCCTCCCCCTAGTGCACCCACCACGGTCGCCACATCGCGGCCTCTACCACCGCCGATCTGATGACCAATCACGCCACCAGCGACGGCTCCCAACACCGAACCGGCAATGCGATTCTCATCCTGCACCGGCGCTCGGTGGGTAACCGTAACGTTACGGCATTCCTGGCGTGGGGTTTTAATCGTTTCTTTGATTGGCGTTGCGGTAAGAACCTGCGCATATTGCGGACCGGCAGAAAACACGTCCAGACTGGCTACGGCAGCAATCCCCAAAGCGGCGGCAATCCCAATCCCAACACCGGCTAACATTGATTTGTTCACAGGAAGTCCTCCTGAATGTGTTACCACGCATTTTGTACCGGAAAATCTACCGACGTTGCACCACGTTTATTCTTCTGCGCATCGGCGGTACGCGGTCTCCGGTTTACGGCGTGCGCGACGCGCCGTCTGTAAACGAGATGAAGTCTGCGCAATAATCCACCCCCCGGCAATAAGACTCAGTGAGCAAATAGCAGGAAAACCGCACCAATTCTTATTATTTGAGATGATTCTTAAGCGATTCACCTAAGAGCCCCATATTCTCTGCTAGTCAATCACTCACCTACCGCTCATTCTGTGGCACGTTGGTATAAAAAAACCCACGCGGCGAACCTGCGTGGGTTATCGAACGGTAAAGGCAATATCAGTGCATTTTCAGGCGCGGGCGGATCACGCGGTTGATCCCCCCCACCAGCATCATCAGACCAGTTTTGGTATAGCCGTGCAGCGCTACCTGGTGCATGCGGTACAGTGAAATATACACCACGCGCGCCACGCGCCCTTCGATCATCATCGAGCCACGCATCAGGTTGCCCATCAGGCTGCCGACGGTGCTAAAACGCGAAAGCGATACCAGTGAGCCGTGATCTTTATACACATAAGGCTTCAAAGGCTGACCATTTATCAGCGCCAGAATATTGGTAAAGCAGCGTGATGCCATCTGGTGCGCAGATTGCGCTCGTGGTGGAACAAAACCACCGCCTTCACGCGGGCAAGAAGCACAGTCACCGATGGCAAAGATGTTAGGATCGCGGGTGGTTTGCAGCGTGGTCTCTACCACTAACTGATTGATACGGTTGGTTTCCAGCCCGGCAATATCTTTCATAAAGTCCGGAGCCTTGATACCGGCAGCCCACACCATCAGATCGGCATTGATAAACTCACCGCCCTTGGTATTCAGGCCATTTTCATCGGCGCTGGTCACCATAGTATTGGTCAGCACGCGCACGCCCAGGTTATTCAGTTCCTGGTGGGCTGCCGAAGAAATACGCGGCGGCAACGCTGGGAGAATACGCTCACCGGCCTCAACCAGCGTGACTTTCAGCGCGCTGTTGTCCAGCCCTTCAAAACCGTAGCTGTGCAGCTGTTTTACCGCGTTATGCAGTTCAGCAGACAGTTCAACGCCGGTAGCACCACCACCCACAATCGCGATATTGACGCTTTCTTTATCGCCTGGCTTGGCCGAGAACTTCAGGAACAGGTTCAACATTTCATTATGGAAACGGTGCGCCTGATGCGGGTTATCCAGGAAGATACAGTTGTCTCTCACCCCTGGAGTACCGAAATCATTTGAGGTACTGCCGAGCGCCATCACCAGAATGTCGTAACTCAGTTCGCGCGCAGGAACCAGCTCAATGCCCTGCTCATCGCAGATCTGAGTCAGTTGCAGCGTCTGTTTTTCACGATCGATGTTGGTCAGCGAGCCGAGTTGGAAATTGAAATGGTGATTACGGGCATGAGCCAGATAATTCAGCGCATCAACGCCGTCATCCAGCGAACCGGTAGCCACTTCATGCAGCAACGGTTTCCATAGATGGCTGTGGTTGCGATCCACCAGCGTGATCTCGGCTTTGTTCTTGTGGCCCAATTTGTGCCCCAGACTGGTTGCCAGCTCCAAACCACCGGCACCACCGCCGACAATCACAATTTTCTTCATTGGCGTTGTCAAAATAACCCCCTAAATGTGAACCTATTGTTATCTAAGGGTAAAGAATAATATCCTTAGAATACAGTCAGTTCGCTTAAATTAAACCTGCTATCTGAGGCCAGAATAGCATGAGAGGTTATTTGGTCATACCAAAATTGATGTACATCAAACTTTTTTGGTTAAAGGCTGGACGAAGGGATTTTTTGGGGATTGCGATTCAAATAGTTAGCGACCGATCACAATTTCGAATTTTATCGCTGGCCAACAGAAAAAACGCCGAGAAAGCCCCAAAAACAACAATGGCTGCCCTTTGGGGAGCAGCCATTGTCGCCTGCAATAACGTTATAAAACTGTTACGCGAGAGTCTTGAACGCCTTGATGCGTTGCAGATGCGGCGAGATATTTTTGAACTTGTGCGTTTGCTGTTCGTCCCAGACGATCTCGTAGTACTTGCCCAGCAATTCTGCGCTGCGCTGATTGTCTAGCACCTCATCATGGCGGGAAAGCACTACCAGACAGCGATCGCGGTTTTTCTCACGAAAATCCTCCACACATTTGGTGGCAATGTCGCGATACTCCTCCGGCCGATCGATCTTGCCATGCATGTGTTCTTCCGGGTGTAGGTTCGGATTGAAAATCACCTGACGAATTCCACACAGGAAACCGATACGTTCAGCCCAAAATCCCCCCAAGCCTACACCGCAGATCAACGGGCTGTTATCCCCTTCCTGCTGAACCGCTTTATCCACCTCTTTCAATAAATGCTGCATATCATGGCGTGGATGCAAAGTGCTGTAACTGATAAAACGCACGTCCGGATCGATGAACTGTAACTGCAAAACCTTTTCATGATTGCCGGGACTGTTGGAATCGAAGCCATGCAAATAGATAATCATGTAGATCCTCGCAACAAGCTAGGGGCCACCTGCCCCCATCATTAACGCCGCCTACGATGTAATACTTGTCAGTTAAGGCTAACCCATTCCCTCTCCTTTGGGGAGAGGGAGGCCACACCTTTAGCACCTACCGCATAATCATGCGATTTTTTCACTTAACTGACCGGCATTACGCCTACGACGCCCTAAGCATTCACCCTGCTGAACGCTGTTTGTGTTCTTCCCAGCGCTCGCTCAACGCACTCAACTGCTGGTGCGCCTGCTGCCAGCGATCGGAATCGCGCAGTTCCTGACGGGTGAACTGACCGCGATGATATAACCGCTTCAGTTTTTCTACTTTGACCGGGGACAGGTTATCCAACACGCTGACCGCACCTGCACGGTTATTACATACCAGAATCATATCGCAACCGGCATCCAGCGCCGCCTGACCACGCTCAGCGTAGCTGCCCATGATCGCCGCCCCTTCCATCGACAGATCGTCAGAGAAAATAATACCGTCAAAACCCAGCTCCTGGCGCAGAATCTGTTTCAGCCAGTAAGGCGAACCGCTGGCCGGGCGCGGATCTGCTTCAGTATAGATGACATGAGCAGGCATCACGGCATCGAGCAGATTACGAGCAATCAGTTCGCGGAAGATAGACATATCATGCTCACGAATTTGCGCCAGCGGGCGCGGATCGCGCGGGGTTTCCTTATGGGAATCCGCCGTCACCGCGCCGTGCCCTGGGAAATGCTTACCGGTGGTTTTCATTCCCACGCTGTGCATCCCCTGAATAAAACGTTCGGCCATCGCCAACGCCTGCTGCGGATCGCTGTGGAAAGATCGCTCGCCGATCGCCGCACTGGCATGGCCCAAATCCAGCACCGGAGCAAAGCTGATATCGATGTCTTGCGCGATCATTTCCGCTGCCATCAACCACCCCGCCTCCTCAGCTAACCGTCCACCTTCCTGCGCATCGTTGAGTGCCGCGAACGACTGTGCCGCCGGTAAACGGGTGAATCCTTCGCGGAAACGCTGCACGCGTCCCCCTTCCTGATCCACCGCCACCACCAGCCGATCGTGGGATGCCGCACGGACCTGACGCACCAGTTCACGCAACTGTTCAGCATCGTGGAAGTTACGGGTAAACAGGATCAAGCCGCCAACCGAAGGATGCTTTAAAATCTCACGTTCTTCTGCGTCCAGCTCGTAGCCGACGACATCTAGCATTACTGGGCCCACGGCCACCTCACTTGATTAATTCATTGAGAACAGGGGGATGATAGACAAAAACGCCGGTATAAAGCTGCGCCCCAGCGCAAAAACTCCCGATCCCCACTTTGCCACCAACGGACCTCAAACCACATCAGCATCAGATAATCCACCCACGGCAGCCAGCGTTGTATCTGCGCAGCCAGTTGCCACCGATCTGCATAGCCCCGCTGCACATAGTGGCGTAAAAAATGTTGCTGGGCGGCAGGTGAGAACTGGTTAAAACGAAACAGTGCGGCCAGTTCGAGGGCAATATCGCCGTCAGCGGCATACTCCCAGTCAATCAGCCTTAGCCGCTCACCTTGCATCAGCAGATTGCCTGCATGAACATCCATGTGTAACGGGGCCAACATTAACGGCTGCGGCGGCGTGCTTTGCATAAACACCCGCTGCCAACCTAGCCAGGCAGGGGTGATGCGCCGCCGGTCAAGCCGTTGCCAATAATGGGCAAACTGTTGTTGCAGATTCAACCGATAACCGCTTAGCGGCCGGTGATGCAGTTGAGCCATCAACGCCGCCAGTTCGCCACTGGCATTTAGTGCCAGAAAAGACGACTCACTAATGCTCTCGCCTGTAAGCCATTGGACAATCAGCCAGCCAGACGTTTGCAGCAAAATCTGCGGCCCGATCCCCGCCCCACAGCGCTGTAACAAACGCCCCTCACGGCGGCGGCTGACGCCAAGCCCGTACTTATCCTGCGTCTGCTGGCGTGCCAGCAGATCTATCCCCTCACCTTCGATCCGCCAGCTTTCACCGCTCAGCCCCTGCACCGGGCTGAAACGACAACCGGCGGTATTGACCGCCGGTAGCCTGTGACTGATTAAGCGCCGAAGCTCAGCCTCACTGTTTGACGTCGCCATTACCCGACCAGACGATTTCACCGGTTTGTACCAGCATAAGTTGCATGTCCATCGTCGGGGCCTTTACGTCGCCACTGACGTCGCTATACAGCACGTACTGTGCATTGACGATGCGCGCCAGGCCGATAGCTTTGCTGCGCGAACCCAGGCTGTCTTCCGCCGACAGGCCGAGCGTTTGTTTGGCGCTGGCCAGTTGCGCTTCCGGCACGATGCTGAAGGTTTGGTTAGACGCCAACGCCTGGTGCAAGGCAGAAGTTGCCTGCGCGATTTGCAACGCACCGTTGGTGTTATTTTTGACGCTGTCCAGCAACAGTACACTGCCGGTGCTTACGCCATCGGCTTTCAGCATGTCATTGACTAACGGCTGCACGCTGCTCAACCAGTCAAGCTGCTGGAGTTTCGGCGGCTGTGGCACCGGTTCGGGAGCGGGGGGTTGCGGCTTAGGTTCTGGTTGTGGAACCGGTTCAACGACCACGGGGGGTTGCTGCGGTTCTGGTGGATGCGACGGACAGCCGGTCAACACTAACGCAGCCAATGCCACAAATAGATACTTTTTCATTAACCCTCTCAACGGAACCCAAAGCTGATAAGAAACAACGCACTGTTTAGGGATTGTGCGTGGTGTTCTTCAATTAACGTGGCAACAACGGGCCCAGCACGCGTCCACCGACCAAATGCATGTGAATATGATAGACCTCTTGCCCGCCGTGGCGATTGCAATTAACGATCAGGCGATAACCATCTTCAGCAATCCCTTCCTGCTCGGCAATTTTAGCCGCGACGGTGATCATGCGGCCCAACGCTGCCTCATGCGCGGAAGTGACGTCATTCACGGTAGGGATTAGCACGTTCGGCACGATCAGAATATGGGTTGGTGCCTGTGGGGCGATATCACGAAATGCGGTGACCAACTCATCTTGGTAGACCACATCTGCTGGGATTTCACGGCGGATAATTTTACTGAAAATAGTTTCTTCGGCCATCTCAAGCTCCTTGTGCATTATAAAAAGATTTACGCAGTATGAGTGACAGATTCTACCGCTTTCAACCTGATTGCGCATTTCCTGCATTGAGTGATGGAGAATTACTCAGCTATGGCAAGATTAGCTCAACCATGTTCGTAGAGTCAGTTGGCCTGAAACGACAAAGATGATAACCCCAATAACCCTGGAATACTTTCATTTGGGAGTTATTGGGGTTATTGTTTTTCAATAGGACGAGATAGGGTGAGGAGATGAACAGCAAACAGCTTGTGAAGGAGGTGGTGGCAGATGGATGGATTCTGGTCAGGGTTAACGGCAGCCACCATCATTTCACTCACCCAACTAAGCCGGGCTTAGTCACTATCCCGCACCCTAAAAAAGATTTACCGGCAGACACGGTTAAGAGCATCAGGAAACAAGCGGGGATTTAATCCTGCTTTCCCGAAAGAGGTTTAAATTATGTTTTATCCCATCGCAATTGAAGCAGGTGACGATCAGCATGCATACGGCGTGATCGTTCCAGATTTACCCGGTTGTTTTTCAGCAGGTGACACTCTGGATGAAGCCATCTCAGCTGCCAAAGAGGCGATTACTGGTCATATCGAAGTTCTGGTAGAAATGGGTCAGGATATTCCTGCCGTTTCCAGTGTTGGCAAATTGGCAAAGGATCCTGAATTCGCAGGTTATACTTGGGCTGTTGTAGACATTGATGTTTCTCGTCTGCTTGGTGGGTCAGAAAAAATTAACGTCACTCTTCCCAAATCGTTAATTGACCGTATCGACCGCTGTGTCGCCACACATCCAGAATTTAAAAGCCGATCCGCATTTTTAGCTGAAGCTGCGCTGTTGCAAATCAGCGGCATCCACCAGTAGCAGCCCCCGTATAATCCAGAGCAGCCTTCAGGCTGCTCTTTTTGTTTACCCAGCCAAGCTGCAAACAAAAAAAGGGAGGCCATCGGCCTCCCCCATAAGCTCCCCAGCCTGAATCAGTGATTACGGATGTACTCATCCATATCTGTTTTCAGGTTATCAGACTTGGTACCAAAGATGGCCTGAACGCCAGAACCTGCGACCACAACGCCCGCAGCACCCAGTTTCTTCAGCCCAGCCTGGTCAACCTTGGATATGTCGGCCACGCTAACGCGCAGACGAGTGATACAAGCATCCAGGTTAGTGATGTTTTCTTTGCCGCCGAATGCCTGAACCAAAGCTGCAGACATCTCAGAACCGCCCTGAGTAACCTGATCAGCCGTCGTATCTTCACGACCAGGAGTTTTCAGATCCAATTTTGCAATCAGCACGCGGAAGATGGTGTAGTACACCAGACCGTAGATAACACCGACGATTGGGAACAGCCAGATTTTGCTGCTGTTACCGCTCAGTACGATGAAGTCGATCAGACCGTGCGAGAAGCTGGTACCGTCACGCATACCCAACAGAATACAGATTGGGAATGCCAAGCCTGCCAGAAGTGCGTGGATCACGTACAGGATCGGTGCAACGAACATGAACGAGAATTCGATGGGTTCGGTAATACCGGTCAGGAACGAGGTCAACGCAGCGGAGATCATGATACCGCCGACTTTGGCACGGTTTTCCGGCTTAGCTGAATGCCAGATGGCAATCGCAGCAGCTGGCAGACCGTACATTTTGAACAGGAAACCACCGGACAACATACCTGCAGTTGGGTCACCCGCCATGTAACGCGGAATGTCACCGTGGAACACTTGACCCGCTGCGTTGGTGAATTCACCAATTTGCATCTGGAATGGTACGTTCCAGATGTGGTGCAGGCCAAACGGCACCAGAGCACGCTCAACGACACCGTAAATACCAAACGCAACCACTGGGTTCTGATAAGCCGCCCATTGTGAGAAGGTCTGGATAGCCGTACCGATTGGAGGCCAGATAAAGGACAGAATCACGCCCAGAATGATGGCTGCCAGACCAGAGATGATCGGAACAAAACGCTTACCGGCAAAGAAGCCCAGATATTCTGGCAATTGGATGCGGAAGAAGCGGTTGAACATGTAGGCAGCGATGGAGCCGGAGATAATCCCCCCGAGCACACCGGTATCGGCCAGGTGTTTGGCTGCGATCTCTTCGGCTGGCAGATGCAGAACCAGCGGAGCAACCACGGCCATGGTTTTCACCATGATACCGTAAGCCACCACAGCGGCCAGTGCGGAAACACCGTCGTTGTTAGTGAAGCCCAAGGCCACACCGATGGCAAAAATTAACGGCATATTGGCGAATACAGACCCGCCAGCTTCTGCCATCACGTGGGAGACTACCATAGGCAGCCAGCTAAAGTTGGCGGAACCGACGCCCAGCAGAATACCTGCAATAGGCAATACGGATACCGGCAGCATCAGCGATTTACCTACTTTCTGCAGGTTTGCAAATGCGTTCTTGAACATAGTTGAGTGTGCTCCTGAGTAATGATGCTTTGCTACTTCTCGCGAATTTTCGCGCTGCAAGGGGGGGAGAAAAACCCCTGCAATTCAGGGTGTCTGAGCACCCCTTGAATTTTTACGCAGAGTAAAATAAATACCCCGAGTAATGTTTGATGGCAGTCACGTTTCAATGAATAAGACCGTAGGCTTCTGTCTAAATCGCCTACTTTTTGTCTTTTTCGATGAAAAAGAGACCCACTACCGCCATAAAACGGGTGGGAACATTACCCGTTTCGGCGATTAATTACGAGCTTAAAAAGAATTGCGTTCCTATCAACTGCACCCTAAGCCTAGGCGAAAGATCACAATTTGATATGAAATAAGCGTGAAAAGTTGGCGGTGGTCGCTTCAGCCAGCGTTTCCAGGCTTACGCCCTTCAAGACGGCAAGATATTCAGCAACATCACGCACATAGGCAGGTTGGTTTTCTTTACCCCGATGCGGCACCGGCGCAAGGTAGGGAGAGTCGGTTTCCACCAGCATGCGATCCAACGGCACATAGCGCGCTACCTCACGCAATGACTCCGCATTGCGGAAGGTGACAATGCCGGAAAAAGAGATGTAGAAACCCAGATCCAGCAACGCCTGAGCCGTGGGTAAATCTTCGGTGAAGCAGTGCAGCACCCCTCCACATTCCTGTGCATTCTCTTCACGTAGAATAGCTAATGTGTCTTCGCGAGCATCGCGGGTATGCACAATTACCGGCTTGCTAAGTTCGCGGCCAATACGGATATGCTCACGGAAAGAAGCCTGCTGCAGCGGGATATTGTCTTTCTGGTAGAAATAATCCAGCCCGGTTTCCCCTAACGCCACCACCTGCTCTGCCACCGCCAAGCGGCGCAGTTCAGCGTAATCGTAGCCATCTTCCAGGTTCAACGGGTGAACGCCGCAGGAGAAGGCCACATCGGCACGCGAGCCGATCAATTGTGTCATGGCTTGGTAACCCGGCAGCGTGGTAGCTACCGCCAGCACGTAGCCTACATCCCGCGCTTTGGCCTTTGCCAAGGCATCATCAACGTTCTGATGCAATGCATCAAAATCCAGGCTATCAAGATGGCAATGCGAATCAACTAACAACATAGTAATAAACTCTTTTACAGCGAGTGGGGTTGTGAATAGCCAGCGGAACCTAACATCTGCTCCCAGCTAAGTAACTGTTCGGTGAGCAATAGCTCGCGGTTAACACCAATAACGTTGAGCAATTGTTGGCGGCAATGCAGCCACTGTTGCACGATCTGCTGCAATGAAGTGCTGCTCAGGCGGCTGGCCAGTTGCTGTACCAACGGTTGCTGATCCTGGTTCAACACATAACCCGCCGCCCCCTGTTGCCACTTCATTGCGTCTACCAACAAAGTACACAGCCAGTGCAACCGTTCGGCGACGTCGTCATGATTAAGAACCGGGAGTAGCGCCAGCATATCGCGTTGCGGCAAGGCAGTATTCAGCGCCGTACACAGCGCAGTACGCTGCTGCCAGTGCTGTGGTTGCAGTAACTGTTCGGCAGCAATCGGCGCACCGTCATGCAGCCGCAGTGCAGTAAGACGATCGCTCTGATTACCTGGAGCCTGCCGGTTTAACCATTGCAGACTAAGGGTCTCGTCAGGACTCGCCAGATGCCAATAAAAACAGCGACTGCGCAGCGTGGCCAGCAGGCGCGAAGGTTCACGGCAGGCCAGTAAGAAGAAAGTGTTGGTTGGCGGCTCTTCCAGCGTTTTCAGTAACGCATTGGCCGCGGCCTCGGTCAACAGTTCGGCCTGTGGCAGCCAAACTACTTTCGCACCGCCCTGCTGCGCGTGGGAGTAGAGGATCTCGATCACTTGGCGAATAGGTTCAATGCCCAAGCTGCTCTTGCCCTTTTCCGGCGTCAGCACATGATAATCCGGGTGGTTACCTGCCAGCATCAGCCGGCAGCTATGGCATTCCCCACAGCTTTTCTCGCCATTGCGCTGCTGGCAGATCAGCCAGCGGCTTAATGCGTAGAGTAAGGCTTCATCACCATTGCCTGGAGCGGCATGCACTAGTAAGGCATGGTGGCCGCGGCCAGCCGCATATTGCCCCACCAACTGGCGATAAGGTCCGTTAAGCCACGGATACCAGTTCATTACGCCCCTTCCTGCTGTTGCAGCCACTGCGCTACCACTCGGCGAATATCTGCGGTCACCTGATCCAGAGGTTGCGCCGCATCCACGGTCACGATGGAGCCGTCTTGTGCGGCCAGTTGCAGGTAGCGTTCACGAGTGCGTTCAAAGAAAGGTAACGCTTCCTGCTCGATGCGATCCAGTTCCCCACGCGCACGTGCCCGTTGCAACCCAACCAGCGGTGGCAGATCGAGATAAACGGTCAGATCGGGGCGAAAATCGCCCAGTACGGTATCGCGCAGTGACGCCATCAACTGCGGATCAACCCCTCTTCCACCGCCCTGGTAGGCTTGTGAGGAAAGATCGTGGCGATCGCCTACTACCCAGGCACCGCGTGCTAACGCGGGTTTAATCACGGTTTCAACTAACTGGACACGGGCGGCGTACAGCATCAGCACTTCTGCTTTGATGGTCGGCAATTCGCCGTCAGTACCGCGTTTGAACAAGTCGCGGAGTTTTTCCGCCAATGGCGTGCCTCCGGGCTCACGGGTAAAAACGATATCGGTGATCCCCTGCTCGTTCAGCACGTTGACGATCGTGTTGCGCGCGGTAGTCTTGCCTGCGCCTTCCAGCCCTTCGATAACCACAAATTTACTTTTCATTCTTTTCCTTTAACACCTGGCGGTAAGTGCGCACCGCCTCATTGTGGCTGGCCAGATTGGTGGTAAACGTATGCCCGCCCTTACCGTCGGCAACAAAATAGAGATAAGCCGTTTTTTCTGGGTTAGCTGCTGCCTCTAATGAAGCCCGGCTCGGCATCGCAATCGGCGTTGGCGGCAAGCCACCGATCACATAAGTGTTATAAGGCGTTGGAGTTTCCAGATCTTTACGGCTGATGTTGCCAGTATAGCTGTCACCCATGCCATAAATCACCGTTGGGTCAGTCTGTAAACGCATCCCCAGGCGTAAGCGGTTGACGAACACCGAAGCCACCTTGGTACGCTCTTCCGCTACGGCGGTCTCTTTCTCAACGATCGAGGCCATAATCAACAACTCATCCGGCGTTTTATAGGGCAGAGTGGTGTCTCTCGAATCCCAAATCTCCTGCAACGCCTTGTTCAGGCGCAGATGTGAACGTTTCAATAGCGCCAGATCGCTAGTTCCAGCGGTATAAAGATAAGTATCAGGATACAAGCGCCCTTCGAGACTGCTACCGGCGGGTAGCCCCAGCGCCAGCGCAATCTCAGCCTCGCTTTTGCCCGCCAGGGTATGTTTGACATATTTGGCTTGCTGCAACACTTGCAACCCGTCACGCAGGCGCGAACCTTCGATAAAGCGCGCGCTGAATTGCGCCTCTTTACCGCTCGCCAGCAGTTTCAGCATTTCACGCACCGTCATCCCCGGCGTGAAACGATAAGTACCTGCTTTGAACTCGGCCAATTCCGGTTCCAGCCGCAGCAACCAAGGGAACCATCTGCCGTTGTGGATCAGTTTATCGCGCACCAATAGCCCTTCCAGCGCCACGCGTCCGGTACCGGCAGGCAGCTTGAAGAGGGTCTCCTGCTGGATCGCCAGCGGCGTATCAGCGAAGCGTTCAACTCGCTGGTGCCCCCAAAACGGCAGAGCCACAATCAGGACAAGAACCAGCAACGCAATTTTGAGCTTTTTTCTCTTCATCAATCAGCCATCATTAACAATGTGGACGCAAAAAGTCATACAGCTGGCGCGAGTGATAGCACCATGACTGTGCTTCATTCACTGGCAGCAATGGCATCAACGCATTGCTCACCAAGACCTCATCAGCATCGGCCAGCGTTTCCAGAGGTTCACTGACCAGGTGCAGCTGATATTCACTGCCTACCAGTAACTCAATCACCCGTCGGCGCATCAGCCCGGCAACGCCCGCCTGATCCAGATTCGGCGTAAAAACCGCTTTCCCTTTACGCCAGAATAAATTAGCCGCACAGCATTCCACCAGCATGCCGGTAGTGTCAAGCACCAGCGCCTCGTGGGCATCAGTCTGGTCAAGATGCGCGCGAATCAACACCTGCTCCAGGCGGTTAAGGTGTTTCAACCCGGCCAGTAACGGGCTGCGAGCCAACGGGATCGGGCTTAACGCCAAACGGATCCCCTGCTCGCGCCATTGCAGATAATGCTGAGGGTAAGTGCTGCGTGAAATAATACGTGTGGGATGTTCGCAACCGTGCGGGCTGTAACCCCGCCCACCGCTGCCACGCGTCAATACCGCTTTGACCACGCCCAAGGGGATAGATTCTGCCGCATGCACCATTTCACGTTCAAACGCCAGCCAGTCAACGGCAGGCAACAGCAAACGTTGCGCCGCCTGCTGCATCCGGTCAATGTGCCAGGGCAAAAGATCGATTTTCCCTGCCACAACTCTCGCCGTAGTGAAACAGCCATCACCAAACTGCAAACCGCGATCGCTGGGTGCCAAGGCATCATGTTGTTGTCCGTTGATCCAGTACATATGTTCCCCCTCCCTATAGGCTTCACCACAGCATAACAGCCGCATAAAACGATAGCAGCCCGGGCACTACTGCCGGGCACATAAAAAAAGCCCGATCCAAAATGAACCGGGCCTTTATCAGTTGCTGATGAGCTTAACTACACGCGACGGAAAATCAGCGAGCCGTTAGTACCACCAAAGCCGAAGGAGTTACACAGGGTATACTCCATCTCTTTCGTCTGGCGTGCTACGTGCGGAACAAAATCCAGATCGCAACCTTCATCCGGATTATCCAGATTGATGGTTGGCGGCACGGCCTGATCGCGCAATGCCAGCACGGTAAAGATCGACTCAATCGCACCTGCAGCACCTAACAGATGGCCGGTCATCGATTTAGTGGAACTGACCATCACGCTTTTAGCATTGCTGCCAAACACGGATTTCACCGCCTGAGTTTCGGCTTTATCACCGGCTGGCGTCGAGGTGCCATGCGCGTTGATATAACCAATTTGTGACGCAGTTATACCTGCATCAAGCAGCGCATTTTCCATTGCCAACGCGGCGCCTGCCCCGTTTTCTGGTGGTGACGTCATATGGTAAGCATCGCTGCTCATACCAAAGCCGACAACTTCTGCGTAAATCTTCGCACCGCGTTTTTTTGCGTGCTCGTATTCTTCCAGCACCATCATGCCCGCACCGTCACCCAGCACGAAACCATCACGGTCTCGATCCCAAGGGCGGCTCGCCGCCTGCGGGTTGTCGTTGCGGGTAGAGAGCGCACGAGCAGCACCAAAGCCACCCACGCCCAACGGAGTGCTGGCTTTCTCTGCACCACCGGCCAGCATCACATCAGCATCATTGTAAGCAATGATCCGCGCGGCATGGCCGATGTTATGGACACCTGAAGTACAAGCGGTGGCAATAGAGATACTTGGGCCACGCATGCCGTACATGATAGTCAGATGACCAGCAATCATGTTCACAATGGTCGAAGGCACAAAGAACGGGCTGATTTTCCGTGGGCCACCATTAACCAGTGAGCTGTGGTTCTCTTCGATCAAACCCAAGCCACCAATACCGGAGCCAATAGCGGCACCAATGCGGCTGGCGTTGGCCTCGTTAATTTCCAGCCCCGCATCCTGCATGGCTTGCATGCCGGCGGCGATGCCGTACTGAATGAAGGCGTCCATCTTGCGCGCATCTTTGCGCGAGATGAAATCTTCAGAATTAAAATTCTTTACCAAGCCAGCAAAACGGGTTGCATAGGCAGTAGTATCGAAATGGTCGATCAGGCTGATGCCACTCTGACCGGCAAGAAGAGCGTTCCATGTGGACTCTACCGTATTGCCGACAGGAGACAACATGCCCAGTCCGGTCACAACTACTCGACGCTTAGACACGTTTGTCCTCCAAGGAGGGAAAATATGACACTAGGGATAGAAAAAACTTAGGCGGTCGAGTGACCGCCTAGATATGTTCGCTTACTGCTGGCTAGCGTTGATGAAATCAATAGCTGCCTGAACAGTAGTGATTTTCTCAGCTTCTTCGTCTGGAATTTCGGTGTCGAATTCTTCTTCCAGAGCCATTACCAGCTCAACGGTGTCAAGAGAATCAGCGCCCAAATCTTCAACGAAAGAAGCGTTATTTAAAACTTCTTCCTGTTTAACACCCAGTTGCTCAACAATGATTTTCTTAACGCGTTCTTCGATAGTGCTCATACTCTTAAATTTCCTATCAAAACTCGCTTTCGCGATGGTTTTCGTAGTGTATAAAATGTTGAAAAAGATGCAACTAAATCCCGGCTGGTCAAACCACGATTTTACGCTATTTTGCGGTTTTTGCCGCAAATAACGCAAATGGTTTTCACATTTTTTAAATCATGTACATGCCGCCATTGACATGTAACGTTTCACCGGTGATGTAGCCAGCCTCATCAGAGGCTAAAAATGCAACAGCGCTGGCAATTTCTTTAGCGTCCCCAAGCCGGCTAGCCGGAACCTGGGCTAAAATGCCTGCGCGTTGATCTTCTGTCAACGCCCGTGTCATATCCGTCTCAATAAAGCCAGGTGCCACGACGTTGACCGTAATGCCACGTGAAGCAACTTCACGTGCCAAAGACTTACTAAAGCCTATCAGACCAGCTTTAGCCGCCGCGTAGTTTGCCTGCCCTGCATTACCCATGGTACCTACAACAGAACCTATGGTGATGATACGGCCAAACCGCTTTTTCATCATAGCTCGCATTACCGCTTTTGACAGACGGAATACCGAGGTCAGATTAGTGTCCAGGATATCCTGCCACTCATCATCCTTCATTCGCATCAGCAGGTTATCACGCGTAATGCCGGCATTATTCACTAAAATGTCGATTTCGCCAAATGCTTCACGAATCGATTTCAGTACGCTGTCGATAGATTGAGCATCAACAACGTTCAACATGAACCCTTTACCGTTATCACCCAGATACTGACTGATCGCCTGCGCACCGCTTTCACTGGTGGCAGTACCGATCACTTTAGCACCGCGTGCAACAAATGACTCTGCAATAGCCCGACCAATACCACGGCTTGCGCCGGTGACCAGAACAACTTTTCCTTCGAAGCTCATCGTTTTCCTCTTTATTGTTCAAGCGCCGCTGACAAAGTGGCGGTGTCATTGACCGCCGCAGCCGTCAGGGTGTCAACAATGCGTTTGGTCAGGCCGGTCAGAACTTTGCCTGGGCCGACCTCCAGCAGTGATGTAACGCCTTCTGCTGCCATGAACTCCACACTTTCAGTCCAGCGTACCGGGCTGTACAGTTGGCGCACCAGCGCGCTGCGGATAGCTTCTGGCGCAGTTTCAGCACGGACATCAACATTATTGACCACCGGCACCTGCGGCGCACTGAATGTCACGTCCTGCAACGCTACCGCCAGTTTATCGGCAGCAGGTTTCATCAATGCGCAATGCGAAGGAACGCTCACCGGTAATGGCAGCGCCCGCTTGGCGCCAGCAGCCTTACAGGCAGCCCCTGCGCGTTCAACCGCGTCTTTATTGCCCGCAATAACCACTTGCCCCGGCGAATTGAAGTTTACCGGCGAAACCACCTGCCCTTGGGCAGATTCTTCACAAGCTTTGGCAATGGCTTCGTTGTCCAGACCGATAATCGCGTACATGGCACCGGTACCTTCCGGTACGGCTTCCTGCATCAGTTTACCGCGCAGCTCTACCAAACGAATTGCCGCAGCAAACTCCAGCACGCCCGCACACACCAGCGCTGAGTACTCACCCAGACTGTGGCCCGCCATCATCGCAGGGGTTTTGCCACCCTGCTGCTGCCAGACGCGAAAAATCGCCACCGATGCCGCCAACAGTGCTGGCTGGGTCTGCCAGGTTTTGTTCAGTTCTTCTACCGGACCTTGCTGCACCAGTTGCCACAGGTCGTAACCCAAAGCCGAAGAAGCTTCGCTAAAAGTCTGTTCCACGATCGGAAACTGTGCGGCCAAATCTGCCAACATGCCAACGGTTTGTGATCCTTGACCTGGAAAAACAAAAGCAAATTGCGTCATTTTTATCTTCCTGTTAAATCAAAAACGAACCAGCGCCGAACCCCAGGTAAAGCCGCCGCCAAACGCTTCCAGCAACACCAACTGACCACGCTGGATGCGCCCATCACGCACGGCTTCATCAAGCGCCGACGGTACGGAGGCAGCAGAGGTGTTACCATGACGATCGAGCGTCACCACCACTTTATCCATCCCCATACCCAATTTTTTCGCTGTTGCGCTGATGATACGCAGGTTGGCCTGATGCGGTACCAGCCAATCCAACTCGCTGCGATCCAAATCATTGGCTTTCAGCGTTTCATCAACGATATGTGCCAGTTCAGTCACTGCCACTTTGAAAACTTCGTTACCTGCCATGGTGACATAGGCTGGTTGATCCGGATTCTGACGATCTTTATTAGGCAGAGCCAGAAGATTGCCGTAACGGCCATCGGCATGCAGATGCGTTGAGATAATCCCTGGCTCTTCGGATGCGCCCAGCACTACCGCGCCCGCACCATCACCAAACAGGATGATAGTGCCGCGATCTTCAGGATCCAGCGTGCGTGACAGTACGTCTGAACCGATCACCAACGCATGTTTCACCGCGCCATTTTTCACATACTGATCGGCCACGCTCAAGGCATAGGTAAAACCGGCGCAGGCCGCAGCAATATCGAAAGCCGCACAATCCGCAATACCCAACATCTGCTGCAACTGGCAGGCAGAGCTTGGGAACGCATGGCTCGACGTGGTGGTTGCCACCACGATCAAGCCGATATCTTCTTTAGCCACACCTGCCATTTCCATGGCGCGGGTCGCGGCATGGAAGCTCATGGTTGCCACAGTTTCATCGGCAGCAGCAATACGACGCTCACGGATACCAGTACGCGTGACGATCCACTCGTCAGAGGTATCCACCATTTTTTCTAAGTCAGCGTTGGTGCGCACTTGTACGGGTAAATAACTCCCCGTACCGAGAATCTTTGTATACATGTACGATCAGTCACTCTTGGGTAATACAGCTTCAAGGCGCGCAGCAATTCTGTCAGGAACTTGCCGCTGCACCGCCTGCACAGCCTGTTCGATAGCAACCGCGAACGCGCTTTGGTTCGCCGCGCCGTGGCTTTTGATTACGGTGCTCCGCAATCCTAACAGACATGCACCATTATACTGGTCGGGGTTCAGATGACCGAAACGCTTTGCCACCCTTTTTTGCAACCATCGGCCCAACAACTTCAACCACCATGCCTGCTTGCCACCCTCTGAGGATGACTTCAGCAGCGATAAGAACATCCTTATCACACCTTCCATGGTTTTCAGGGTGACGTTACCCACAAAGCCGTCGCAGACCAGGACATCGGTTTTACCGGTGAGCAGATCGTTTCCCTCCAGATAACCAATATAGTTGATTGCCGGAGTATTTTTTAGCACGGCCGCAGCTTCGCGGATATTATCCAGGCCTTTGGTCTCTTCTTCACCAATGTTGAGCAGCGCTACGCGAGGTTGCGCAATGCCCAACACTTCTTCCGCCATCACCGCACCCATCACCGCAAACTGCACCAGCATGGTGCTGTCGCATTCCACGTTGGCCCCCAGATCCAGCACTACGGTCTTACTACGCCGCTGATTCGGTAGCACCGTCATCAGGGCCGGGCGCTCAATGCCGTCCAGCGGCTTTATCAGCAATTTTGCCAGCCCCATCAAGGCACCGGTATTACCCGCGCTGACACAGGCCTGCGCTTCACCACTTTTGATCAGTTCCAGCGCAATACGCATGGAAGTCCCACGACTGGCGCGGATCGCTTGTGAAGGTTTGGCATCGCCAGCAATAACAAACTCGGCGGGCACAACTTGCAAACGTTCCAGCAGAAGCGGATCGGCTTTGGCAAGTAAAGGAGAGATGATGTCGGGATCGCCGACGAGCAGGAGATGAAGCTGTAAATTAGAGGCCAGTGCCTGCAATGAAGCAGGCACTGTGACGCAGGGACCGAAATCCCCGCCCATAGCATCTAACGCCAGGGTTAGACGATTCAAAGTATCGCTAACTTAGCCGATAACCTTGCGACCGCGGTAGAAACCGTCGGCAGTGATGTGGTGACGACGATGAGTTTCACCAGAAGTCGCATCTACAGACAAGGTGGTGGTGGTCAGCGCATCGTGTGAACGACGCATGCCACGTTTGGAACGGGTTGGTTTATTCTGTTGTACGGCCATGGACCTTACTCCTCAATTACTTACGCTTTAAACTGGCTAATACGGCAAATGGGTTTGGTTTCTCCGCCTCTGGAGGCAGTTTGCCAAACACCATGTCCGCTTCGGACACTTCACAGTGTTCAGATTCATGTACCGGAACGACAGGCAGTGAGAGAATAATTTCATCTTCAATCATTGCCAACAGATCGACTTCGCCAAACTCGTCAACTTCGATCGGTTCGTACGCTTCCGGTAATGCCTCAGCCTGCTCATCATTGACGACCGGGCTAAAACAATATGTTGTGTGAACATGATGCTCGAACGGGACGTTACAGCGTTGACACATTAGCGTTACCGCAACATCTGCCTGCCCTGTTATCACCGCGAGGCGCTGATTGTCGATATCAAACGACAACGAAACCTCGACATCACTGTCCACACTGACCACGGAGTCGGCAACACGTGTAACCTGCTCAGAACCATAGACACCAACATAGTCCAGGCGTTTCTGAGCGGTACGTACCGCATCAATGGTCAAGGGTAATTTTACCTTTTGCATAGGGCGCGCATATTAACTTTGTAACGACATAGAGTCAAAGAAAAAGGCCGTAAAACGGCACCTTTCACCAATATTCGCTTCCACAGCGGCCGACAGTTTAAAATGGCTGCCTTATTAACGCTACGGTTTGCGAAAAAAATATATGCAAAGAATATTACTTGCTTCAACATCGACCTACCGCAAAATGCTGCTGGAGAAATTACAACTGCCTTTTATTTGCGCAGCACCACAAGTGGATGAAACGCCACTGGCTGGTGAAAGTGCCGAAGCTCTGGTATTGCGGCTTGCGGCTGCCAAGGCTCAGGCACTTGCCATTGCTTATCCTGATTATCTGATTATCGGTTCCGACCAAGTCTGTGTTATCGACGGTCATATCACCGGCAAGCCGCACACCGAGGAGAATGCCCGCGGGCAACTGCGCCAAGCCAGCGGCCAAAAAGTCACCTTTTATACTGGACTGGCACTTTATAATAGCCGTAGCCAGCATATGCAGGCGCTGTGTGAACCCTTCCATGTCCATTTTCGACCGCTAACCGATGCCGAAATCGCAGCCTACGTGCATCTGGAGCAACCACTCAACTGTGCTGGCAGCTTCAAAAGTGAAGGCTTGGGTATTGCCCTGTTTGAACGACTTGAAGGGCGCGATCCGAATACGTTGATTGGTTTACCGCTGATCGCACTGCTGGAAATGTTGCGGGCTGAAGGGATCAACCCGCTGGTATAAGGTTATTTTGCGGTTTGTTTACGCAAAACCTGTAGGCAATGCCGCAACTCATCGTCCATTGGCGCTTCGATACGCATCGTTTCGCCAGTGGCCGGGTGTTCAAAGCGTAATGCCGCTGCATGCAGGAACAGACGTTTCAGCCCGCTGCCCGCCAGCTGACGATCAAATTCACGGTCACCATAGCGATCGTCAAAAGCGATCGGATGCCCAGCGTGCAAGGTATGTACGCGGATCTGATGAGTCCGCCCGGTGATCGGGCTGGCTTTCACCAGTGTGGCATGCTCGAAGCGCTCTTCCACCTTAAAACGGGTTTCCGATGGTTTGCCTTCGCTGCTGACGCGTACGATACGCTCCCCACTCTGCAGGATGTTTTTCAATAACGGTGCCTGAACCACCTTACAGTGCGATTGCCACTGACCACGCACCAAGGCCAAATAGTCTTTCTGCATCCCTTTAAGGCGCAGTTGCTCATGCAATGAACGCAGCGCGGAACGCTTCTTGGCGATCATCAGCACGCCAGAGGTATCACGGTCAAGACGATGTACCAACTCCAGAAAACGTGCCTCAGGCCGCAACGCGCGCAGCCCTTCAATCACGCCAAAACTCAGGCCGCTGCCGCCGTGTACCGCTGTCCCTGAGGGTTTGTTCAGCAGCAGCAGATGATCGTCCTCATAAAGGATGCAATCGGCTAACGCCGCCACTTTATCCAGTTTGACGGATACTGGTGCGTCCTCACGTTCGGCCACGCGCACCGGTGGAATACGCACCACATCACCAGCCGCCAGTTTATATTCGGCTTTGATGCGACCTTTATTTACCCGCACCTCACCCTTACGCACGATGCGATAAATCATGCTCTTAGGTACGCCTTTAAGACGGGCAAGCAAAAAGTTGTCGATTCTTTGACCGGCTTCATCGTCAGAAATCGTGATTAATTGTACTGCGGGAATGTTCGTTTTCATGAGGCGGGATTCTAAATAGAGCGAGTAAATAGCGCCACCTCTTTTTATGTGCTTAACTGTCATTCGGGCTGCAAAAGAAATTACAGCGAACAATAAGGCAGCAAGCCGGTTTGAACGTTTGCGATTTCTTCCGCAGTTAAGGAAAAGTCACCTTGCTATAACGGTGTCAGCAATGGAATAATGAAGTGACTTTCCGTGCTGATTCCCGTTAAAAACAGGGAGAAGTGTGGAATTATACAGTTTGTCTGGTAGCACAAAAACGCAGCAATGGCGTAAGACGTAATGTGAAATCAAACAATTAGCGGGCTGCGGGTTGCAGCTTGGCCGGCAAATGGAATCAGATCTGTCGACGTAAATCAGAGGCTATTCCCTGAGTCAAAAAGCGCTGTTTTCACAAAGAAATACAGGCTTACCGAGATAATGCGCCCCTATGCAGGCGACAACCGTGAGGTTGACGGCTTTGCGAGAAGACACGGGGTTTTCGGTTTTTAACCCGGCCATGAGGTTATTTTGCCCGCAGCTTTGTCGATAATGTAAAAATAACGAGTAAGTTAAGATGAAAAGAATGTTGATTAACGCAACTCAGCAGGAAGAGTTGCGTGTTGCCCTTGTAGATGGACAGCGGCTGTATGATCTGGATATTGAAAGCCCAGGTCATGAACAGAAAAAAGCGAATATTTACAAAGGCAAAATCACTCGAATCGAACCCAGTCTTGAAGCAGCGTTTGTAGACTACGGCGCAGAACGACATGGTTTCCTCCCCCTGAAAGAAATCGCTCGCGAATATTTCCCCAGCAATTACTCTTCCCATGGTCGCCCGAACATCAAAGATGTGCTGCGCGAAGGCCAGGAAGTTATCGTTCAGGTTGATAAAGAAGAGCGCGGTAACAAAGGCGCGGCATTAACCACCTTTATCAGTCTGGCCGGTAGTTATTTGGTACTGATGCCGAACAACCCGCGTGCAGGGGGGATTTCCCGCCGCATCGAAGGTGACGACCGTACCGAACTGAAAGAAGCCCTTTCTTCCCTGCAATTGCCAGATGGCATGGGCCTGATTGTCCGTACCGCAGGCGTGGGTAAGTCTGCCGATGCGCTGCAATGGGACCTCTCTTTCCGCTTGAAGCATTGGGAAGCGATTAAAAAAGCTGCCGAAGGCCGCCCTGCGCCATTCCTGATCCATCAGGAAAGTAACGTTATCGTTCGTGCCTTCCGCGATTATCTGCGCCCTGACATCGGTGAAATCCTGATCGACAACCCGAAAGTTCTCGATCTGGCCAAAGAGCATATTGCAGCCCTGGGCCGCCCGGATTTCAGCAGCAAAATCAAGTTGTACAGTGGTGAAATCCCGCTGTTCAGCCATTATCAAATCGAATCGCAGATCGAATCTGCATTCCAGCGTGAAGTGCGTCTGCCTTCTGGTGGTTCCATTGTTATTGACACCACCGAAGCCTTGACCGCTATCGATATCAACTCCGCGCGTGCAACCCGCGGCGGTGATATCGAAGAAACCGCGTTTAATACCAACCTGGAAGCGGCAGACGAAATCGCCCGCCAGTTGCGCCTACGTGACTTAGGCGGCCTGATCGTTATCGACTTTATCGACATGACGCCAGTGCGACATCAGCGTGAAGTGGAAAACCGTCTGCGCGATGCGGTTCGTCAGGATCGTGCCCGTATCCAGATTGGCAGAATCTCACGTTTCGGCCTGCTGGAAATGTCGCGTCAACGCCTCAGCCCCTCACTGGGTGAATCCAGCCATCACGTCTGCCCACGCTGTAGCGGTACGGGCACCATTCGTGATAACGAATCGTTGGCGCTGTCGATTCTGCGTTTGATCGAAGAAGAAGCGCTGAAAGAGAATACCAAAGAAGTTCATGCCATCGTTCCCGTTCAGGTAGCATCTTACCTGCTGAACGAAAAGCGTGAATCTGTCAGTGCGATCGAAAAACGTCAGGGTGGCGTGAAAGCGATCATCGTGCCTAACGATCAAATGCAAACTCCGCATTATTCGGTACTGCGCGTGCGCAAGGGCGAAGAAACCCCTACCCTCAGCTATCTGCTGCCGAAACTGCATGAAGAAGAAATGGCTCAGCCGCAGGAAGATGCGCCAATTGAGCGCAAGCGTCCTGAACAACCGGCTTTGGCCTCCTTCTCTTTGGGCGCTGATGCCCCACCGCCGGACGAAGAGCCTGCTGTTGCCAAACCTGTAGCCGCCGTCAAACCGGCAGCACCAGTTGCAGTGGAAACCAAGCCTGGTCTGTTAAGCCGTCTGTTCGGTGGCCTGAAATCTTTCTTCGCCAGCGAAGAAGAGCCGAAAACCGAAGCCCAACCGGCAGAAGTTGTTCAGACAGAAAACAGTGACAACCGCCGTCAAGATCGTCGTGGTCAACGCCGTCAGGGTACTGCCCGTAATAAAGAACGTGGCGAGCGCGGGGAGCGTAAAGAGCGTGGCGAGAGCCGTGACAATCGCGAGCGTGATAACCGTGAACCGCGCGAAAACCGCGAACCACGTGAAGGCCGTGACGATCAGCGTCGTAATAACCGCCGCAATGCACAACAAACGGCACCTGTTGTTGTTACCGATGAAGTCCAGACTGAAGAAGCCGCTAAAGCACAGCGTGATGAGCAACAGTTACGCCGTGAACAGCGCTCCGAGCGTCAACGCCGCCGCCAGGAAGAAAAACGCCAGGCTCCGCAAGACGTCAAAGTACTGGAAACCGTTGATAGCGAAGTGGTCAGCAACGACGAAGATCAGGAAGAGCGTCACCAGCAGCCAATGCAGCGCCGTCAGCGTCGTCCGCTGTCGCAGAAAGTTCGCGTACTGTCTGCGGAAGAGGAACTGCATCGTGCAGCAGAAGAACTGCTGGCACCAAAAGCGCTCCCAGTGAGAGCTGAAGTGCCTCAGGTTGCCGTAGTGACAGAAAACGTGAAACTGCTGCCTGAAACCGTTGCTGTTCATTCTGAAGAAAATGCACAGGCAGATAACCGTAATAACGGTGAAAACGGCATGCCACGCCGCTCACGCCGCTCACCGCGACACCTGCGCGTTAGCGGTCAGCGTCGTCGTCGTTATCGTGACGAGCGTTATCCTAACCATTCTCCAATGCCGTTGGCCGGTGCTTTTGCATCACCAGAAATGGCGTCAGGCAAGGTATGGGTAAGTTACCCTGTCACTCAAGTGACGCAATTGACTGAGCCAGCTGAAGTTCAGGTGGAATCTGCTGCTGATATCACAACCGAAGTCGTCGCTGTCGCCAGCATTGCTGTCCCGGTTATTGCACAAGCCGTGCAGGAGCAGCAAGTGGTTGAAGTTCAACCTGTTGTAGAATACGCAGAACCACAAACCGAAGTCATTCAGGCTACCATCAGCAGCCCAGTGGCCGAAGATGTGGTACAACCTGTAGAAGCTCCGGTTGAAACTGTGGCTGAAACATTCATTAGCCTTGCGATTGATGTGCCAGCAGAAGTTGAAGCTCCAGCGTTCGCAGCCGTTCCTGAGCAGGAAATAGCAGCACAGCCGGATGTTGAAACTGAAGCGGTTCAAGAAGTGGTACAGGAAACGGTTTCTGCTCCTGTGCAGCAACAGCAGGTTGTCGAACAAGCACCGTCTGCACCTGTTCAGGACGTGCCGGATGTGCTCTATAAGCATATTGCTACCGCTCCGATGACCAAGGCACCGGCTCCAAGCTACGAGCCAGAAGCACCTAAGCAGAGTGAATGGCAGCGCCCTTCCTTCAATTTTGAAGGCAAAGGTTCTGCTGGTGGTCATGCAGCGGCAAATCAAGCCACTGCGCCAGCCACTAAACCGCAGCCAGTTAACGACTAAGTAACATACTGCTCTGTTAGAAACCCGCCTCTTCTGGCGGGTTTTTTTATTACCGCTGAAAATCAATTCACCATTAACAAACAGATGCATCCTGAACGCTTTCCGCTTATGCTTACACCCCGGCGTGAATAACCCTCAATTATTCGCTTTTATTACGATATTTTTCTGACCGCCGGAGCTTTGCCACATGACCGCACAACCTCAAGCCCTGAAAATCCGCCGCCCTGACGACTGGCACATCCATCTGCGTGACGATGACATGCTGAAAACGGTTCTGCCTTATACCAGTCAGGTATTTGGTCGGGCGATTGTGATGCCAAACCTGGCGCCACCGATCACTACCATTGCGGCAGCTATCAGTTATCGCGATCGTATTCTGGCGGCAATTCCTGCGGAGCATAAATTCACACCGCTGATGACCTGCTATTTAACCGACTCTCTGGCAGCTACAGAGCTGGTTAACGGTTTCGAACAAGGGGTTTTTACCGCTGCCAAGCTGTATCCTGCCAACGCAACGACCAACTCTAGCCACGGCGTCAGTGATATTAAAGCGATTTATCCGCTGCTTGAGCAGATGCAGAAAATAGGCATGCCGCTGTTGATCCACGGTGAAGTAACAGATTCAGCTATTGATATCTTTGACCGTGAGGCACGTTTTATCGATCAGGTGATGGAACCTATCCGCCGCCAATTCCCTGAGCTGAAAATTGTTTTCGAACACATCACCACCCAAGAAGCGGCCCAGTATGTACAAGAAGGTAATCATTTCCTTGGCGCGACAATTACCCCGCAACACTTGATGTTCAACCGCAACCATATGCTGGTTGGCGGGATCCGCCCGCATCTGTTCTGTTTACCCATTCTAAAGCGCAACGTTCACCAGGAAGCTCTGCGTAAAGCGGTTACCAGCGGTTCTGAGCGGTTCTTCCTGGGTACCGATTCCGCACCCCACGCCAGGCATCGCAAAGAGTCGAGCTGCGGCTGTGCTGGCGTATTCAACGCACCGAGCGCGATGCCTGCTTATGCCACCGTATTCGAGCAGTTGGGGGCACTAGAACATCTCGAAGCCTTCTGTTCGCTGAATGGCCCACGCTTCTACGGTTTACCGGTTAACGAAGACTTTATCGAGCTACAACGCATCGCGGTAACCCAGCCGGAAGAGATCGTGCTGGGCAGTGAATCTCTCGTCCCTTTCCTGGCTGGGGAAAGCGTTAATTGGTCTGTGACAGCCTGTTGATCTTTTTTTACGTCTGCTCTTGCCTCTGGATGCAGGTTACTGTATAAATAAACAGTAAATAGCTTCGGGGGCAATTATGCGTATTGAAGTCACTATCGATAAAACTAAACCACTGCCGCCAGGGGCAATCGAAGCCCTGACAGGCGAATTCAGTAAACGGGTAAACCGCCAGTTTCCTGACACCACCGTGCAGGTACGTTATGCCGGAGCCAACGGGCTGTCGGTCCTGGGTGGAGCTAAAACAGATAAAGACCTGATCGAGGAAATACTCCAGGAAACCTGGGAAAGTGCCGACGATTGGTTCAGCGCAGAATAACACTGCAATGCTGTTGTTGCCGGAGGTCGCTCTCCGGCTTTTTTGTTTCTGTCATGTTTGACCTTTGCTGGTATTTCCGTTGATTTAATCATCGAGCTAGAGAATCTCTCCCCATCCCCCATTTATCAATCCTGTTACTAAATAGAACTTGTACAGCATATTTCATTGTCTATTTACATTTTTGCCTGATAATTGTTCAAATAAATAATTATTTTTAATAAATTACAGCAAAAAGCCCACAGAGAAGCCGAGATGCGTATACTGTAATTGTTCCACAAGGCGATAAGCCGAATTGATCCTCGTTAGTAACTCACGATAGTCACTACTTGATAAGGGGTCTTTATGGACAGAAATGATGAAGTTATTCAGACACATCCGCTTGTTGGCTGGGATATCAGTACCGTCGATGTTTATAATGCCATGATGATTCGTCTTCATTACCTGTCTTCTCTAGACCAAGCAGCCGAAGAAGCTCAAGTGGATCGAACGCTTTGGCTCACCACAGATGTCGCCCGCCAATTGATCAATATCTTAGAGGCTGGCATTGCAAAAATAGAGTCAACGGATTACTACGATCTTGATCGAAAAAAACACTGATTCGTGCATCAACCCTCTCTAAGGCGCCAGTTGTTCTACGGCGCCTTTTTCTTTGGTGCTATTCCTGCGCGGTGAGTGCATTGCCGCCGTCAAACTCTTATCATAAAACCCTAGGCCACACATAACAGAGAGGGTAAAGCGCGTGGAATATGACTTAATCATCGTGGGCAGCGGTTCGGTTGGCGCAGCTGCGGGCTATTACGCCACCAGCAACGGTTTAAAAGTACTCATGATTGACAGCGCAATACCGCCACACCGTAACGGCAGCCACCATGGCGCTACGCGGATTATCCGCCATGCTTACGGTGAAGGTGAAAAATACGTGCCATTCATTCTGCGCGCCCAGGCTTTATGGAATGGATTGGAGCAAAAAAGCGGTGAAAAACTGTTCCACCCCTGTGGTGTACTCAATATGGGCCCGCAAGATTCCGAGTTTATTGCCAACGCGCAATACAGCGCAAAAAGCTACAACCTCAACACGCAGTTGCTGAGCGCAGAGCAAATAAAACAGCGCTGGGCCGAATTTAATGCGCCTGAAGGCTACATCGGCGTATTCGAACCCGATGCCGGCGTTTTGCTTTCTGAATTGGCGGTTGCCAGCTACATCAGACTGGCAAGAGAAGCTGGCTGTGCGCAACTGTTCAACTGCCAAGTCAGCGCTGTAGAACCTATTGAGGGTGGTGTCGAAGTCGTTACCGCTGAAGGGCGTTTTCAGGGCCGTAAGGCGGTGATCACCGCAGGTACCTGGGTGAAAAATCTGTTGCCACAGTTGCCGATCATCCCACTGCGCAAAGTTTTCTCCTGGTATCAGGCGGACGGTCGTTACAGTGAGAATAATCAATTCCCCGCATTTACCGTCGAAGCATCGGATGGTGGTCGCTACTACGGCTTTCCCTCTGATAATGACGGCTTAAAAGTGGGCAAGCACGATGGCGGCCAACCGATTGAAACCGCTGAGCAACGCAAGCCTTTTGGTAGTTTCGCCAGCGATGGCGCTGAAGTGTTTGGCTTTCTGCGCCAGTTTCTGCCAGGCGTCGGCGTCTGCTTACGTGGCGAAGTCTGCAGCTACGACGTGAGCCCTGATGAAGACTTTATCATTGATACCCTGCCAGATTGCCAACGCCTGATGGTGATCACTGGCCTAAGTGGTCATGGCTTTAAATTCGCCAGCGTACTAGGCGAGATTGCGGCACTGTTCGCACAGGACAAGGTATCTCCATTAGATATCGCCCCTTTCAGCCTGCAACGCTTCTGATCTCCCCTCTCCTGCAACTTGCCATTCCGGTCGGTTGCAGGCTAAAAATCCAGCAGTGCATTGATATATATAAATAAATTTATATAAACGGATATTTCTGCCGATAGTCTCTGGATTTCCGAATTGATTGCACAACGAGGTAAAGCCTATTTTAACTCCTTGTGACTATTCGGTTTTTATACAGCTACAAGGACGTCGCCATGAAACTGCTCGTTGTGGACGAATGTTGTTTCACTCGTTTAGGCATTGTCAGCCACTTTACGGACAGCGTGTTTGCCTCAGTGACATCCAGCCACTGCCTTGATGCGGCACTCTCTCTATTGGCCAGCTTCAAACCCAAACATATCTTGGTAAACCTGACGAACTACTGTCGCCGTGCTGAAAATAGCCACCTGCTCGAAGCATTTATCGGTGCTACTCAGGGATCAATGATGCATGTTTACCTGGATACGCCTTATCCTTACGGTGAAAAACCCATGCGCATAACCGACAATACCTTTCTGTTCAGCAAAATGATTTTGCCCAGAGTACTATGCATGCTACGTGAAAATCCGGTTTCGCTGATGGACGGTAGCCATGAGTATTCTCTTTTCAGCCCCCCGGAATTGACGGTGATGAAATACTGGATGTCGGAGATGCCAAACTACCACATAGCCAAAAAGCTCCAGATCAGTCCCCATACCGTGTACGTGCATAAACGCCATATCACAGAAAAAACTAATACCCGCAATCGATTGGAGTTTTACTCGTTATATAATGTGCTGCGTTACTTCTTTCCACCAATGTTCAACCACTCGACCCTGAGCCTAAACCTGGTTGCAGTGTAAAAAGCACAGGGTGGTAGCTAGGGTATTCTTTATTCTTGAATGTCTTCGCGTGCTAACCGGCCATCGCCCAGGATCACCGCCCATTTTTGCCCGCCGTCCATGGTTTCCAGCGTGATGCGGGCAATGATGGTCAAGGGCACCGAGAGCAGCATCCCCACCGGCCCCATCAACCATCCCCAGAATATCAGAGAGAGGAATACCACTAACGTGGAGAGCCCAAGCCCACGGCCCATAATGCGCGGCTCCAGCATATTGCCGATCACCAGGTTAATCAGGACATATCCCCCTGCCACCACCATGGCATCGCCAAAACTGTTAAACAGCAGAGCTTGAATCAGCGGCGGGATCGCCGCGATAACCGAGCCGATATTAGGGATGAAATTAAACATAAACGCCATCATGCCCCAGATAAAAGCAAAGCGAACGCCCACCCAGCTCAAGAATGCCCAGACAATCAACCCAGTCCCCAAGCTGATAGCCGTTTTGATCACCAGATAGTGTGTCACCCCTTTCAACGCACGTTGAATGGTCGCCATGCCTTCATTAGGTTTGTCCAACGCCTGCCGCAATTTGTACGGTAAGTGCTGAACTTCAAACAGCATAAATACCACCGTCATCAGCAACAGAAAAATGCTGGTCATGGCACCGGAAAGATGACCTAACAAACGGGTTACCAGATTCATCGTGGCACCAGGGTCAACAAACTTGACCGCAGCATCGGCAGAGATCGTAATATCGATATTGAAGCGATCGGCGTAATATTGCAGTTCGTGTATTTTTTCCAGCATCATACCGCGATACTGCGGCAAGGAACGGGCAAACTCATTCAAGGAAGAGCCCAACATGCTGATAAACATCATCAATAGCACGATGACGGTAATCACCAGCAGCATCACGCTCAATCCCCTAGGCACCCGGCAGCGCTCCAGTAATACCACTAACGGATTGAGCACGATGGCGAGAAACACCGCCAGCAGGAAAGGCACCACAATATCCGCAGCAGCCTTGACTCCCGCCAGAATAACCACCAGCATAGCCAGCATCATGATCAAGCGAAGCTTGCGGTCATTAAATTCAAAACTGCCCATGAGATTTCCTTGCGTGAAACCGGCCGCGCGAGCCGTTGATAACTATCATATTAGCAAACTCTGCCGCACTGGCGCAGGTAAATCACCGCCGGTCTCTAGGGTAAAATAAGATAATCCTCTATTCTCCTTAGCAGGATAAATAATCACCAAGGTCGTTCACATATTATTTTCCATCACCTCTATTGATATTTACGCAACATGACAAAACCTGACAGTAATAAGTAAAATCAAATAAATTCAATCAGTAATGTCAATTTACTGCTTCTAGAAAAATACTCACTCCAACGATTCATTTGATTGAGTTGTCAGGAACTCACACAAATCCACTGATTAATATTATAAAGAAGTAACATAGTTAAATTTATTATTGCTTTTATGTTTTTTAACGTTTAATTATTGCTGCCAGAAAACGAGTCACGTAAGGAAGCATAATGCTCTGGAAAAATACTGCCGACCGCTTTGGTCATGTTTCTGTTCTGATCCACTGGCTGGTTGCACTGACGGTATACGGCATGTTTGCCCTCGGTCTGTGGATGGTCACACTGGGCTATTACGACGCGTGGTATCACCCAGCACCGGAGATCCACAAAAGCATCGGTGTCCTGCTGTTTATCGTCATGCTGGTGCGGGTCGTTTGGCGCTTTGTTTCTCCGCCACCCAAGCCACTGGCCAGCTATAGCCGTTTAACGCGTCTGAGCGCAGTGCTGGCTCACATTGCATTATATACCGTGCTGTTTGCCATCCTGATCAGCGGCTACCTGATTTCCACCGCCGATGGTCAGGCGATCAGCGTTTTCGGCTGGTTTGATGTGCCCGCCTCTCTGACCGGTATCCCCCAACAGGCCGATACCGCCGGAACGATTCACCTTTACCTGGCCTGGGTTGTTGTCGTGCTTTCAGCACTGCATGCTCTGGCTGCGCTTAAACATCACTTTATTGATCGTGATGTTACTTTGAAACGGATGCTGGGTCGCAGCGCCGATTAACCTCTTGGTATTATGGAGATTGCTATGTTGAAGAAGACCGTATTAGGCCTTACTGCTGGTGCCCTGCTGTTGAGCGCGGGTTCCGCGTTGGCCGCCAACTTCAAGATCGACAAACAAGGGCAACATGCCTTTATCGAATTCCGCATTCAACACTTGGGTTACAGCTGGTTATATGGTTCTTTCAAGGACTTTGACGGTGGTTTCACCTTCGATGAAAAGGATCCTGCCAAAGATAAAGTGAACGTCACTATCAATACCGCCAGCGTGGACACCAACCACGCAGAACGTGACAAGCACCTGCGCAGCGCTGAATTCCTGAACGTAGAAAAACACAAGCAAGCAACGTTCGAATCCACCGAAGTGAAGAAAAATGGTGAAGGCTATGCGGTTGTCGGCAACCTGACGCTGAACGGCGTGACCAAGCCGGTCACCCTGGATGCCAAACTGGTTGGTCAAGGTAACGATCCTTGGGGTGGCTACCGCGCGGGTTTCGAAGCTAACGGTAAAATCAAGCTGAAAGACTTTGGCATCACCACCGATCTCGGCCCGGCTTCTCAAGAAGTTGAGCTGATTATTTCTGTGGAAGGTGTTCGCGAGAAGTAATAAACAAGGGCGCTGATTTCGCACCCTTGCAAAATGGGCTCAGTTTTCTGGGCCCTACTTTTTGGGTTCCGGTATGTACATCGTAGTCTGCAACAATCCCTTAGACTTATTGAAGATTTTGACGCCATTTTCCCGGCCGGCACGGCGCGCACGCTGTTCGTCACGCGGCAACTTCAGCTCTTCACGGCAACTCTCACTGCAACAGCCTGCAAACTTGGCGGCACAGCTCGGGCACTGAATAAACAGCAGATGACAGCCGTCATTCAGGCAATTGGTGTGCGTATCGCAGGGCTCGCCACATTGATGGCAGTGGGCAATCACATCTTCAGAGATACGTTCCCCCATACGCTCGTCAAATACAAAGTTCTTGCCGATAAATTTCAACGGTAAACCCTGCTCTTTCGCCTTGCGTGCATACTCGATGATCCCGCCTTCCACGTGATAAACGTTCTTAAAACCGTTATGCAACATATAGGCGCTGGCCTTTTCACAGCGGATCCCACCGGTGCAGTACATGACAATATTCTTGTCTTTCTGCTCCTGTAGCATCTCCACCGCCATCGGCAACTGCTCGCGGAAAGTGTCGGAAGGTACTTCGATTGCATGCTCAAAATGCCCGACTTCATACTCGTAGTGATTACGCATATCCACAAATACAGTATTCGGATCGTCAATCATCTGGTTGACGCGGTCGGCCTGTAAATATTCACCCACATTCGCCGGGTTAAAAGTGGCATCGTCAATGCCATCAGCGACGATGCGCTCACGGACTTTCAAGCGCAGCACCCAGAAGGATTTACCATCGTCTTCCAGAGCAACGTTCAGCCGCACCTGTTCCAGCGCCGGGTGGGCGGCAAATAAGGTGGTTCTGAAGGCGTCAAAATGGCTCTGCGGCACGCTGATCTGCGCATTGATGCCCTCTTTAGCCACATAGATGCGGCCAAAAACCTTCAGTTTATCGAACTGAATATACAGGCTGTCGCGAAACGCCTTAGGGTCATCAAGGGTAAAATATTTATAAAAAGAAACTGTGGTGCGTGGCTCGGTTTCAGCCAGCATACGCGCCTTCAGTTCCTCGTTAGAAATTCGGTTATGTAACACTGGCATGGTGTACTTTCCTGTCTTTCGAGGGGTGACTGATTGAGTGCGTTCAGGCCGCTGGCCCGCGCGCGGCGCACATAATACCCGAAAATACGCGGTAACACAGCATTAACCCAACGGCCAGGCTTAGCACACAAAACTTGACGTTATTCGTCAATCCCGATAAGCCTAATCACTACCGTACTCTCTATTCTGACGGACCATGAGGACATTATGAGCCAGCTCTTTACCCCCATCACCTTAGGGCAACTACCGTTGCCCAACCGCATCATTATCGCGCCAATGTGCCAGTATTCAGCCGATAACGGTAAAGCTACCGAATGGCACACCATGCACCTCGGCCACCTGGCGCTATCAGGGGCCGGATTGCTGATTGTGGAGGCCACCGCGGTGTCACAAGAAGGCCGTATTTCGCCGGGAGATTTGGGCTTGTGGGATGATGCGACTGAACAGGCTTTGGCAGCGGTGGTTCAGGCCGTCAAAAAACACGCCACCATGCCGCTCGGCATCCAATTGGGCCATGCGGGCCGTAAAGCCTCCTGCGCTGTTCCTTGGGAAGGCGGCGGGCAGCTTTCCAGCGCGGAAGGTGGCTGGCAAACCCTTTCGGCTTCCGGGTTACCTTTTAATCCTCAGGATAAGGCTCCGCAAGCCATGAGCCTGGCACAAATTGAGTTATTGAAAGCCCAGTTTGTCGCCGCCGCACAGCGTGCCGATCGCCTCGGTTTCGATCTGATCGAACTGCACGGTGCGCACGGTTATTTGCTGCATCAGTTCCTCTCGCCGCTGGCTAACCAGCGCGACGACCAATACGGCGGCTCACTGCAAAACCGCATGCGCTTACTGCTGGAAATTTTTAGTGAAGTACGGGCCGTGTTCCCGGCGCAAAAAGCGGTTGGCGTGCGTATTTCCGCCAGCGACTGGGTGGCAGGCGGCTGGGATGAGCCGCAATCGGTTGAACTGGCAACGGCCTTGAAAACGTTGGGCTGTGACTACATTCATATTTCTAGCGGTGGCCTATCACCACAGCAGCAGATCCCGCTTGGCCCGAATTATCAGGTGCCTTTTGCAGAGACCATTAAGCATCAAGTTGGCATGCCGACCATCGCCGTGGGGCTAATCACCGAGCCAGAACAGGCGGAAGCGATTATCGCTACCGGCCAGGCTGACATGGTGGCACTGGCGCGCGGTATTCTCTACAACCCGCGTTGGCCATGGCATGCGGCGGCCAAGCTGGGTGCTAAAGTACAGGCACCGCCACAGTATTGGCGTTCAGAACCGCATGGGCTAAAAGGCTTGTTTAAAAACGATTAAAGACCCAATGAGCGGGTCTTTGCGCCCGCTCCGTCTATTCGGCTTAGCGTCTTTTAGCGCTGTTTTTGCCTAAAAAACACCGTTCTCACCCGGCTCAAGGCAAGAAAATGATGTTTTAATGCTGTGGGTTTTCCTGTTGTCTTAGAAAAATGTCACAATACACAACAATAAACGGCAGGAAAATCATCGCATGAGGCAAGATCTTCGGATCATAGGCTCTGTAGTTTCCCTGTGATTACTGTTAAATGACTGCTTCTAAGCTGAGAACACATGACTCAAGTTCCTTCTTTTAATCGATCTTTACTGCATCCTCGCTACTGGCTCACCTGGTTCGGCATTGGTTTACTGTATTTGCTGGTCCTGCTCCCCTACCCGATTATTTACCACTTGGGTACTGGGCTGGGCCGATTTGCTATGCGTTTTCTTAAACACCGAGTCACCATCACACGACGTAACCTTGAGCTGTGTTTTCCTGAAATGCCAAAAGCCGAGCGTGAGGCGTTGCTCGTAAAGAACTTTGAGTCGGTAGGCATGGGGCTGTTTGAGACCGGCATGGCCTGGTTCTGGCCAAATTGGCGTATCGAACGCTGGTTTACCGTCAGCGGCCTGGAACACATTGAGCATGCGCGTGCCAACCAGCAAGGCGTATTGCTGATCGGGTTGCATTTTCTGACGCTGGAACTGGGGGCACGGATTTTTGGTATCCACAATCCAGGCATTGGGGTTTACCGCCCGCATGACAACCCGTTGATGGACTGGCTGCAAACCCGCGGCCGTATGCGTTCCAATAAATCGATGCTGGATCGCAAAGATGTCAAAGGGATGATCCGCGCGCTGAAACAGGGCGAAATCATCTGGTATGCACCGGATCACGATTACGGCCCGCGCAGCAGTGTGTTCGCTCCGCTGTTTGCGGTCGAAAAAGCCGCTACCACCACCGGCAGCTATATATTGATACGTATGGGCAAGCCAGCCATTATTCCTTTCACTCCACGCCGCCTACCGGAAGGTAAAGGGTATGAATTGATCATTCAGCCCACCGTGGAAAACTTCCCGCTGGATAACGAACATGTGGCCGCCGCGTTTATGAATAAAGTGGTAGAAAAGGAGATCCTGATGGCGCCGGATCAATATATGTGGCTGCACCGCCGTTTCAAAACCCGCCCGGAAGGTGAACCTTCGCTTTATTCAGCGTAACTTTTTTTACCAGTGCCATCTTGAGAAGCAGGCCAAACAGTGTGATGTTATGGCTTTATCATTGGCAAAGGGAGCCACTATGTACGTCGTCAACCTGACCTATCACCGCCCGATTGAAGAAGTCGACAGTCACCTTGAAGGGCATGTTGCCTGGTTGAAGCAGCATTATCAGGAAGGTACCTTTATCGCCTCGGGCCGCAAGAATCCGCGCATCGGCGGAGTGATCCTGGTGAAAGGTATTGAACGGTCGCGGCTGGATGCTATTTTAGCGCAGGATCCGTTCAACGCAGTGGCCCATTATGAAGTCACCGATGTCGCCCTCACCCTGACGTCTAGCGGGTTTGAAGCACTGGCTGGCATATAAAAGTTCCGTGGTTCCCGTACGTGCCGCGTGCGGGAATAACCCCTTCGCTAGTTTTAAAACTTTATTTCATTTTCTTATCCATACCCCTCGCTGGTTAATTGATAACCCGTGCAACTAAGCGCATACTTATCAGGCTATCTATCCGTTTGGCACTATTACCCCATGTAATTACAAAATTTTTACTTTCTGCACGGAAATCTATGGCCTTGGCATCAGAACCTGTTAACTGGCAACGTAACCTCTTTATCATCTGGATTGGGTGTTTTCTGGCCGGTGCTGCGTTCAGTCTGATCATGCCATTCCTGCCGTTGTACGTTGAAGCCCTTGGCGTTACCGGCCATCAAGAACTGAATATGTGGTCCGGTCTGGTTTTCAGCATTACCTTCCTGTTTTCAGCCATTGCCTCTCCTTTCTGGGGCGGGCTTGCCGATCGGCATGGACGTAAGCTGATGCTGTTACGCTCGGCTTTGGGCATGTCGATTGTGATGGTGCTGATGGGAATGGCGCAAAACATTTGGCAATTTCTGGCGCTGCGTGCGGTATTGGGGCTGCTGGGCGGTTTTATTCCCAATGCCAACGCGCTGATTGCCACTCAGGTGCCACGCAACCGCAGCGGTTGGGCCTTGGGTACCCTGTCTACCGGCGGCGTCAGCGGTGCGTTGATCGGCCCGTTGATTGGCGGCTTGCTGGCCGATCAGTATGGCTTGCGTCCCGTATTCTTTATCACCGCGGCCGTGCTGTTTATCTGCTTTCTGCTGACGTTGTTCTACGTGAAGGAACAATTCACGCCGGTACAGAAAAAAGACATGTTGCACGCGCGCCAGGTATTCGCTTCGCTAAAAAGCCCCAAGCTGATCCTCAGCCTGTTTGTGACATCTATGGTCATCCAGATTGCTACCGGCTCGATTGCGCCGATTTTGACGCTGTATGTACGTGATTTAGCCGGTGATATTCACAATCTGGCCTTTATCAGCGGCCTGATCGCCTCAGTGCCCGGCGTTGCGGCACTGATGAGCGCACCCAGATTGGGTAAATTGGGGGATAAAATCGGCCCGGAACGCATTCTGGTGTGTATGCTGATCGTTTCCGTGCTTCTGCTGATCCCAATGGCATTTGTTCAGGAACCCTGGCAGCTTGGCGTGTTACGCTTCCTGCTTGGCGCTGCGGACGGCGCATTGTTGCCTGCGGTGCAAACCCTGCTGCTTTACAACTGCACCAATCAGGTTGCCGGGCGGATATTCAGCTATAACCAATCATTCCGCGATATCGGTAATGTCAGTGGCCCGCTGCTAGGCGCGGCGGTATCGGCCAGTTATGGGTTCCGCGCCGTGTTCTGCGTGACTGCAATGGTGGTGGTGTTTAACGTTTTCTACTCCTGGTGGTGTCTACAGCGGCGCCCGGCCAGAATGCGCGAAGACAGGCTACAGGAAGAGCAATAGCCAGATTTATCGCCACTTATACCAATACCTCTCAGTTAAGTCCTATATTCTGCACTTTTCCCTTGTCGAATCACCCTGCCGGCCTATGAGCTAATTCCAGAAAGCTCCGATATCAATGCCTTGTTTTAAAAAAAGTTAAAGATAACTCAGAGCAATAAACCACCTGTTAATGCAAATTCCCATTTAGACAAAATAAAAACCAAGAAAGTAGATGTTTGTCGACTTTTCATCTAAAAAATGGGATATAGATAACCAGACGAAATTATTGCCCAGTAACCAGATGGTTAAAAAATATCACGCCAGAGCTAAAATTCAGGCCAAGTGAAACAAGGGCCAGCACGTTTTCCATGGTTCACATGCGTTGCGGCTGAGGTTTTGTCAGGTAATCCGCGCAAGTTGGATCACCTTTCTTAAACACACACATACCACAGTACAGCCGCTTTATGGCGGCACATTTTATCGGGAAGATTTTATGCAATCCTCTGTTACACAGAAAGAAAACCGAACCTTCTTCGGCCATCCTTATCCGCTCGGTTCGCTGTTTTTCACCGAGATGTGGGAACGCTTCTCGTTTTATGGCATCCGTCCATTATTGATCCTGTTTATGGCCGCTACCGTTTATGACGGCGGTATGGGGTTGGCACGCGAGAATGCCTCGGCGATCGTCGGTATTTTTGCTGGCAGCATGTACCTGGCCGCCCTGCCTGGAGGTTGGTTGGCAGATAACTGGCTCGGGCAGCAAAAAGCGGTTTGGTATGGTTCGCTCCTGATCGCACTCGGCCACCTGTCTATCGCCCTGTCGGCGTTTATGGGTAACGATCTGTTCTTTATCGGCCTGATGTTTATCGTGCTCGGTTCCGGCCTGTTCAAGACCTGTATTTCGGTGATGGTCGGTACGCTGTACAAACAGGGCGACGCACGCCGTGACGGCGGCTTCTCACTGTTCTACATGGGCATCAACATGGGTTCCTTCCTCGCCCCGTTGATTTCCGGCTGGCTGGTTCGTTCACATGGTTGGCACTGGGGTTTTGGCATCGGTGGGATCGGGATGTTGGTAGCACTGATTATCTTCCGCATCTTTGCCGTGCCATCAATGAAACGCTATGACAGCGAAGTTGGCCTGGATTCAACCTGGAACAGCCCGGTAGTCAAGAGAAATGGCGTCGGTGCCTGGCTCGTGGCGTTGACCGTGGGTGTTGCCATCATCGTTGGCCTGATTTCTCAAGGCATCATCGTGATCAACCCGGTGGCCGTTGCCAGCATGCTGGTTTATGTGATTGCCACCTCGGTCACGCTGTACTTTATCTACCTGTTCTTTTTCGCTGGTCTGAGCCGCAAAGAGCGTGCGCGCCTGCTGGTGTGCTTTATCCTGCTGGTCTCTGCCGCATTCTTCTGGTCTGCCTTCGAACAGAAACCGACGTCGTTCAACCTGTTCGCTAACGACTACACCAACCGCATGATTGGTGATTTCGAGATCCCGGCAGTGTGGTTCCAATCGATCAACGCCCTGTTCATTATCCTGTTGGCACCGATCTTTAGCTGGATGTGGCCTGCCTTAGCACGCAATAAGGTGCGCCTGAGCAGCATCACCAAGTTCGTGTTCGGCATTCTCTTTGCGGCCGCAGGTTTTGGCGTGATGATGCTGGCATCTGAAAACGTGCTGAACAGTGGCGGTGCGGGTGTATCACCGATGTGGCTGGTGGGCAGTATTCTGATGCTGACGCTGGGTGAACTGTGCCTGAGCCCGATTGGCCTGGCGACCATGACCCTGCTGGCACCGGACAGAATGCGCGGCCAGTTGATGGGCCTGTGGTTCTGCGCCAGCGCCTTGGGTAACCTGGCGGCTGGCCTGATCGGTGGCCATGTGAAAGCAGACAAGTTGGAACTGCTGCCGACCCTGTTCGCCCGTTGCTCTATCGCGTTGGTGATCTGTGCCGCAGTGCTGATTCTGCTGATCGTACCGATTCGCCGCATGCTGGAGAATACTCAAGGCAAAGCAAACGCTTAATGAGTGCTCCGCAAAGCTTTAAAGCCAGCGCCTGCCGCTGGCTTTTTTTATATCTGCCAGGCCTGCTGCTGTAATACCACGCGATAACCATCCAAGTCCTCAAAGGTTTGCCCATTGGCATCCCAATAAGGGTTATAAGCCTGCACACGCCGGAATCCGGCAGCCAGCATCTGTTCGCACATTCCCTGCCACTGTTCCTCTTCTGGCAGATAGAACACCAGTAGGTTGTCCTGCGTAGGGGCTTGCCCTACCCGCACACCACGATGATGGGTAAACTCCAGGTGATAGGCATGCTGCGGATGGCCGAGCATGATGCCATCAAAACCCTGATGATCCTCAAACTCGCCAAGCCGTGCAAAACCTAGGCCACGGCAGTACATCTGTGCGATCTCCGGCAACCGATCGGTTGGGCGGGCGATACGTAATACGGCATTGTGCATGTCCATTTTCTCTCCTGTTAGCGTGGAAACAGCATAACCCTTCCCCCTTGAACCAACGTTCAGTAAATGCGTTTTCCTGTGGCCAGCATCTGGTGTCATGATGCCGGTCATGGCATGCTGCGATGACCGCTTCATGGATGGACACAGGTTTCCCGATGCAATATCTGCCAGAAAATCAGTCTATTGTCCCCTTCGCTAAAGATTACCAGCATGGTGACTACGAGCCCGATCACCAGCATAACTATGCGCAGTTGATCCACAGCCTCAGCGGTGTTGTGCAGGTCAATACCCGTATGGGGAGTTGGGTGGTGCCACCAAGCCGTGGCGTCTGGTTGCCTGCTAACGTGGTGCATAACCTGCGTTTTACCGGCAATGTGGCGGTGAGAACGCTGTTTGTCGATCCGCTGGCGCGTGCTGATTTACCGGTTCTCTGTCAGGTGGTGCAGATCTCCCCATTACTGCGCGAACTGATCGTCAGCGCCATGGATATTGCTGCCGATTACCGCGCAGGAGGGCGTGAGGAGCGAATTATGGAGCTGATCCTTGATGAATTGCGCCTATTGCCGATTCTGCCGCTGAACTTGCCAGAACCCCGTGACGGTAAATTGCTGACCTTGTGCCGAGATATTCAGCAGTCACTGGCACAAACCTGGGAGCTGGAATTGGCGGCCAAACAAATCAATATCAGTGGCCGGACACTGTCGCGCCGTTTCCAGCGTGAGACTGGCCTGAGCTTTGCTGATTGGGTGCGGCGAGCACGTTTGCTCGCCGCGTTAAACGCCCTGGCAGCGGGCAGTTCGGTGCTGGAAGTCGCACTGGATCTGGGATATGACAGCCCCAGCGCCTTTAGTTCCATGTTCCGCCGTCTGCTTGGCGTCTCGCCCAGCACCTATTTTTCCCAGGCTCAGCCAGTCATTACCTCAAATAGCAGCCAGCAACGTTGAATAATGCCTGCAACGAAGCGCTGGCAGAATCAGCGTCGATCCCTACCCCATAGGTGGCTTCGCCATTTTCCACCGTACAGCGGATATAGGTTACCGCACGGCTGTGGCTCTGGTGCCCTAACGTGTGCTCGTGGTAATCGTCTATCGCCAGCACCAGGCCAAAACGTTGGCATAAGGCATCCACCGCGCTGGAAAGTAACCCATTGCCCGCCCCCTGTAACTGCAACTGTTCACCATGCAGATTAACCAGCGCACTAAAACTGTGGTCATTAGCGCCCTGGCTATGGGTCTGATAGCTGAGCAACTGCAGCACTGGTTTTTCCACCAGACCATAGCTGTCGCGGAACAAACGCCAGATCTGCGCACCGGTCATTTCCTTGCCGCTTTCGTCGGTGGCAAGCTGTACCACTTTACTAAAAGCAATCTGCAACCCGCGTGGCAGCACCAATCCGTGATTCTGCTCCAGTAACCAGGCGGCCCCGCTCTTGCCAGACTGGCTGTTAACCCGGATCACCGCTTCGTAATTACAGCCAACATCCGCCGGATCCAGCGGCAGATAAGGCACTTGCCACAGGCCGTCCTTGCGCAATTGCTGGGCCGCAAAGCCTTTTTTAATCGCATCCTGATGCGAACCAGAGAAGGCCGTAAAGATCAATTCACCGGCATACGGATGACGTGGATGCACAGGCAGTTGATTACATTGTTCAACCACCTCAACCACCTGTTTCAAGCGGCTGAAATCCAGCTTGGGAGCGATCCCTTGGGTGTACAGATTAAGTGCCAGCGTCACCAGATCCACATTGCCGGTCCGTTCCCCGTTGCCAAACAGACAACCTTCCACACGATCGGCCCCGGCCAACATCGCTAATTCAGCACAGGCCACTCCAGTGCCACGGTCATTATGCGGATGTACGCTGATACACACCTGCGAACGCTGGCTGAAATGGCGGCAGAACCACTCGATTTGATCGGCGTAGATATTTGGCGTGCTCATTTCCACCGTAGCAGGCAGGTTGATAATCATTGGCCGTTGCGAGCAAGGCTGCCAGACATCGGCCACCGCCTCGCAGATCTCGAGCGCAAACTCCAGTTCGGTAGCGCTGAAGGTTTCCGGTGAATATTCAAAGGTCCAGGCGGTTTCTGTTTGTTGTTCACACCATTGACGAATACGACGTACACCATTGACCGCCAACGCCACGGTGGCCGCCTTATCCTGCTTGAAGACAATGTCACGGAACATGGGTGCGGTGGCATTGTACAGATGCACTATCGCACGCGGCGCGCCGTGCAGAGCCTCAAAAGTGCGATCGATCAGTTCGTCTCGCGCCTGAGTTAACACTTGGATTGTCACGTCATTGGGGATCAGCCGTTGCTCAATCAGGCTGCGGACAAAATCAAAATCAGTCTGTGATGCCGAAGGAAAAGCCACTTCGATCTCTTTGAAGCCACATTCCAGCAGCAACTGATAAAACTGATGCTTGCGGGTATTGTCCATTGGATCGGCCAGGGCCTGATTGCCATCGCGCAGATCGCTGGAACACCAGCGTGGAGCCGATTGCTGGCGGCGGCCAGGCCATTGGCGGCCAGGTAAATCTATCGTCGGAAATGGACGATACTTGGTTGCAGGATTGGTTAACATCAGGATTCTCCTCAAGAAATAGGGCTGTACCCTGCCATTATTTCCTGCCTGAACACGTCTTGCTCCCGCTTAACGGACAATCATCGTCGCAAAGCAGACAATATATCTGCCCTTTACCTATCCACAGCGCTTATTCATAAGGCCCATGCTGGGCATCAAACGGCAGCATAAAAGTATCCACCACCATCGACAGCGGTACATCAATCACCGTGACATAGCGCCAAGGCGTGTCGCGTAAATCCCACTGTACCCCTGGATAGTATTGATGCCCGTGGCCAGCTCCGGGTATCGTGCGGCTGATGATGCTGCCGCAGCCAGATAATGCCGCTACGCTGGTGGTTAACAGCACCAAACGTGCTAACGACTTGATAGATAACAACGTAATTTTTCACCTTGATTGTTCGCGGAATAAGCAATGCTGGCGTGGATTTTAACATGGTTTTTTCTGAAACAAGGTGAGCGGTTTGAGCCCGCCATTTAGCACCGGCCACAGAGGTTGATACAAAGTTATGCTGGAGCATATCGCATCGAGTTGTTATAACTACCAGGCATAAGTAAAAATCCATATCCCCGCCTTAGGGTAGCGATTGGGCTGATAGACCCCAGGGGATGCATTACGCCCCTTCCGCCACGACAGAGAGGATTTTTAATGACTGATCAAGACACCACGGCCGCCGAAGCAGTACCGGAAAACGCTACATTGCTGAAAATTCTGGGCAGGTTGCTCTCAACCCTGGATGCCTCAATCAGTGGTAAAGATCGCAGTGTATTGGTGGCTGAGCTTGCTAATCTCAATCTCGATGGGATCTCAGAAGCAGAGAGGAAACTGGCAGCTGAGTTGATCAAACGTGCCTTACAATCACTCGATCATTAAAATCCACCGGCAAACCATTAAATCTCCATCGGGGTTTAATGGTTTTTCATCGCTAAGCCTTGTCCAAAGCCAGGCTTTATTATCATCGCTATCTATCAATCTTCTGATAAATAGAGATAAAAATTAGAAACAGCCCTCTTTTACCTCTTTTTTCTGTAAATCTCTCTTAAAATAGCAATAATAGCTTAATTCTTTTGGTAATCAGCCTTGGCGTTTTACCGGAAAAACAGGCTATTATTATGCAGAGCTGATGCTCTGATGCACTCTTCCCCTCATTCTGCCCACAGGAGATCGCTATTTTGGATGCCAGCACGATCAACAACTTGTTCATCATCGGTGCCGTGTTGGTGGGGGCAAGTATTTTCCTCAGTTCTTTCTCCTCAAGATTAGGCATCCCAATTCTGGTGATCTTCCTGGCAATTGGCATGCTGGCAGGCGTAGATGGCCCAGGGGGGATCGTTTTTGACAACTATCCAGCTGCCTATCTGGTCAGTAACCTGGCCCTTGCCGTGATCCTGCTTGACGGTGGCATGCGCACCCGCGTCAGTTCATTCCGTGTCGCCTTGTGGCCAGCATTATCTCTGGCCACCGTCGGCGTAGTCATCACCGCCGGGCTGACCGGAATGGCAGCCGCCTGGCTGTTTAATCTTGATCTGATTCAGGGATTGCTGATTGGTGCCATCATTGGCTCCACCGATGCAGCCGCCGTGTTCTCCTTGCTGGGTGGCAAAGGGCTGAACGAACGTGTCAGCGCCACGCTGGAAATTGAATCCGGCAGCAACGATCCTATGGCCATGTTTTTGACCATTACGCTCATCGCCATGATTGCCGCAGGGGAAACCTCCCTGAGCTGGATGTTCCTCATTCATCTGTTGCAGCAGTTCGGTGTGGGGATTGTTTTAGGTCTCGGCGGCGGTTGGCTGTTGCTGACGCTGATCAACCATATCAAGCTGGCAGAAGGGCTCTATCCTCTACTGGCGGTCAGCGGCGGTATTCTGATCTTCGCGCTCACCACTGCGCTGGACGGCAGCGGCATTCTGGCCGTTTATATGTGTGGTCTGATGCTGGGCAACCGCCCCATCCGCAACCGCCACGGCATCGTGCAAACCTTCGACGGGCTGGCGTGGCTCAGCCAGATCGGTATGTTCCTGGTTCTGGGGTTATTGCTCAATCCACACGACCTGTTACCGATCGCTATCCCGGCCCTGCTGCTTTCACTGTGGATGATCCTGTTTGCACGGCCGCTCTCGGTGTTTCTCGGCTTGCTGCCGTTTCGCAACTTTACCTTGCGCGAACGGGTGTTTATCTCCTGGGTCGGGTTACGTGGTGCCGTACCGGTGATCCTGGCCGTTTTCCCGATGATGGCAGGATTACCGAACGCGAGTCTGTTCTTCAATGTCGCTTTCTTCGTAGTACTGGTTTCGCTGTTGCTGCAAGGCACCACGCTTTCTTTCGCGGCCAGAAAAGCCAAAGTGGTAGTGCCACCGGCACCGACGCCGATTTCCCGCGTGGGGTTGGATGTGCATCCAGACAATCAGTGGGAGCAGTTTACTTATCAGCTAACATCTGAAAACTGGTGCGTTGGCGCAGTGCTGCGTGAGCTCAAAATGCCACCGGGCACCCATATTGCTGCCCTGTTCCGTGGCAAAGAGTTATTACACCCGAGCGGCAGTACCCGTCTGCTTGACGGTGATATTTTGTGTGTTATCGGCCATGAGCACGATCTCCCCATGCTCGGTAGATTGTTCAGCCAAGCCCCTCCAGTTACACGCGATGAGCGCTTTTTCGGCGATTTCATTCTGCAATCCGATGCACGCCTGAGCGATATTTCACAGCTCTATGGTCTAAACCTGCAGGAAGGTATCGATAACCAACAGACACTCGGCCAATTTGTTACCGAGTTGATTGGCGGCGAAGCCGTTCTGGGTGACCAGGTGGAGTGGGATGGCCTAACCTGGACCATCGCTGAGATGGAAGCGAATAAAATCAGCAAGATCGGGGTCAGGATCGTTACCGATTAAGCCCAATCATCCCTGCCGCAACGCTAATCACAATATTCCGGGAACTTATCCTTCCCGGAAAACTCCTAATGATAGTCATTATCAAAGACCCGATACTCTTGCCATCTCAATACCTGAGTCAGGCGCGCAATATCAGGCCATAACCCTTGTGCTGTGATGGCTTTGAGTCTCGCTAATTTGGTTCATAACATGTTGATTAGGTAAGATAACGTGGCACAACAAGAACAAGAGAAAGACATTCTGGGAAAGGTTTTACTCACGGTTTCGGCACTGTGCGCCACTGCCGTAGCGGGGCTATTGCTATGGGGATTTATGCTGGATTAATCCGTTGAGCTCCTGCTGGCACGCGATAACAATTTTGTTACAATGTAACTACATCATCAGATACCGGTTGAGCGTATGCTTAATCTGCATTGATAAAAACAATAAGTCGCCCTCATACTCAAGTGTTATGCCCGTCTAAACCACGGGCTTTTTTTTAAGCCCTATTCACCGGGCGTAAAAAAACCGCCGCAGCGTTTTTTTTATTGGAGTCACGATCAGATTTTGCAACCTTCGCAGTCCGCTTCATCCTCAAGGATTTCTGGGACCTCTTTGGCCTTTTGAGCCGCTTTCTCTTCAGCTTTCACTAATTCGGCATCAATATCAAAATCGAAAATATCATCACTCATCGTAATTCCTCAAACTAGCCTGTTTCAAAGGGGGATTATAATCGACATCCGCACCGGCGCAAACCCTTCAGTTCAGCGCAGCCAGCGTTGCCGATGGGCTACCTAGCTTCTTTGAATACGCCAGATCGTAGACGTCGTAAAAATCGATCTCACCCTTGTTGGCGATGATTTCCTGCATCCGCGCTTTTAACGCCATGCTGATGGAAGGTTCGTTAAGCAGCTCCTGCACTGCCTGCGGCGACAATGCGCGGGTAAAATACCATTCACCGTTGTAACAGACGCGTAAATCCAACACGCCAATATCTTCAAAACGGTAAACCGGTTTAATCTCAAGCAACAACATGGCAAACATGAAAAGCACAAAAGCCGTAAAACCGAAGAACGCCACTAGCCCCATGTAAGGCACCGGATACATCACGGCAACCACGGCCAAATAGCCTGCGAACATGGCAAGACACAGATAGCGATGGTTGCGGGCAAACTCGCTGTTGAATCGCGGTTTGCCATCACGCCCCTCTTGCTGGTTAATCAGCTCGATTTCTTTCACCAAGATGTTTTTGATCGTATCCATCGTAATAACCTTATGCATAAGCGCATCATTACTCATCCCAAAGTACTTGGAGTTGCAGCCCACAACGCTACGGCTTCAAGCAATAAGGGAATATCACTACTATCTGTTCACGCTAACATAAGTACAGTTCAGCAAGGTAGATCAGTTACGATATTATCCACCGCAAACTGTTATATCTCGGGTTTACCGCGATTGTGAGACTTTCCCTTGGGCAACCATAAACATGCGTTGAGCAACATCATCAGCCTGCTTGATTTTACGCTTCTTCGGTTCATCACAATGCTGCGCGGCACGCACATAGGCAATTTCATGGGCCTGATCGATCATCGCGATAACCTTATCGCGTGTAGATTTATCCAGATTGCCCAGAATGGTAGTGATAATGGCTTGATAGGCATTTGAGGCGGCGGTCAGTGACTGTTCTCTAGCCTCCAATGCTGCAACACGTTGCAACAACGCCTGAAGCAGTTCGGACTCAGACATATCGACCTCCTGTTGCTCAGCAGCACATCTGCCTGTTTATAGTTTAGCAAAGGATAGAACCCCGTAACTTGCAGGGTGAGAGTAGGCTCATGACTAATTCCTCTTGCCGATTGCTAACCGCGATGAACAGTTGACCCAACGCATTAATTTACATTCGATATTAAAATCTTACGCGTTTTACGCCACTTGCTTTATTCTTTATAGGATAATTCACCAAAGGTGCCCGGTTGCCGCTGACGTAATCTGCATAAAGCCATGGTTAATAAAAAACAAACGTTAGTCGTTATCAATCTTTGCAGTTTTCTGGTTCTGCTTTATAGCCTTTCTATGCTCCCGCCGATAATAATGGCTCTTATTTACAAAGAAAACAGTCTGTTTTCATTTTTCTACACCTTAATTATCGCCAGTTTGCTGGGTGGAGCCTGTTGGCAGGCCTCGCGTCAAAAGAAAGTGCAACTGCGTACTCAAGATGGTTTTTTGATCATCGTACTATTCTGGATATTTTTCTCTCTTATCAGCGCCCTGCCGTTATGGCTGGATGACACCCTGAATATCAGCCTGACAGACGCCATATTTGAAGGCGTATCTGGCATCACTACGACGGGAGCCTCGGTACTGAATGATATTAGCGATGTCCCGAAATCTATTCTCTATTACCGCGCTCAACTTAACTTTATCGGTGGTTTGGGCGTCATTGTGCTGGCGGTGGCGATCCTACCCTTACTGGGCATTGGTGGCACCAAACTGTATAAATCTGAAACACCCGGCCCATTTAAAGAAGAACGCCTGACACCGCGATTGGCCGATACCGCCAAAAGTCTGTGGTCAATCTATATGCTTCTGGGGTTACTGTGCGTTCTGGCGTTCCGTCTAGCTGGCATGCAGTGGTTTGACGCGCTATGCCATGCCCTTTCGACGGTTTCGTTAGGCGGATTTTCTACCCGTAATGAGAGCCTGGGTTTTTTTGACAGCTCCGCCGTCGAAATGGTTGGCGGTATTTTCTCAATACTCGCGGCCGTCAGCTTTACGCTTTATTTTGTCGCCGCTCAGCGCCGTAGCCTAAAGCCACTATACCAAAACCCTGAATTACGCTTCTTTCTGTTGGCGCTTGCCATTGTGATGGCGTTGGTATGCCTACAACTCTTCAGTTCGAAGATGTATGGCGTCAAGGATGCTTTTGTCCATGGATTTCTGCTTACCAGTTCAATGATGACTGACAACGGATTGGCAACCGCAGATTACGCTAAATTGCCTTCTCACACGGTGATCATCCTGCTCGCATCCAGCTTCTTTGGCGGCTGTGTAGGTTCTACCTGCGGGGGGATCAAGGCACTTCGTTTCCTGATCATGTACAAACAGAGCCGGCGTGAAATCCACCAGATGCTGCACCCTAATGCGGTTTATACCATCAAGGTAGGAAATACGCCCATTCAGGATCGCGTATTGCGTTCCGTGTGGAGTTTCTTTTTTCTCTATATCTTTTTCAGCTGTTTCTTCATCTGGGCGTTAAACCTGATGGGTTACGATCTTATGACATCTTTCGCCACTGTCGCAGCCTGCATTAATAATATGGGCTTAGGGTTTGGCGAAACCGCAGCGGGCTTTGGTACCTTAAGTTCACCAGCCAAATGGCTGATGTGTGCCGCAATGCTGTTTGGCAGATTGGAGATTTACCCGATTCTTATCCTGTGCTCACGCACGTTCTGGCGATCCTGAGTGCGTATGTGGCAACAACACGAAAAAATTACCTGGCTAGCCTTTGGAGGAATAAAGATGTTAAAGCATACCGCTCTTATTTTGACGCTTACTGTGCTTGGTATCACCCCGGCACATGCCATCAATGCAAAGTATGCCCAGCAGCTTGAGCGCTCCGGTTGCACTCAAGTGACCGAAGCCCAGGGCTGTGACATTCACAAAACCAAGGCCCAGAATATCGAGGCAGGCTTTGGGGCAACAGCAAGCACGGATACCAGTGCCAACCCATATACCGGTGAATGGGTTGCCACCGCCCCACAGACTGGTGCCACGGTAGCGACAATCAGTATCGATGCCAAGAACCACGTCTTGGTCAACGGCAAAAAGGTCAGTGCAAAAAAATCTGATGGGGCGTTAGTGTTCAAGGATAAGTTCATCACCTATACCATTCAAGGAGATCGCCGCCTCAAGGGTGAAGATGTGTGGATGGATAGCGACGCAGGCACCAAAGGAGTCATTAACGCCAAATAAGGAATTCTATTCACTGAGCAAGAGGAGGCGGACATCATCCCTCCGTCACAATCAGTACAGGCGCTGAGCATTATAAAAACAGCACATATACTCAAATGTATACGTACAAGCTGCTTGATGTGGGTTGAATTGCGTTGACTTATGGAGAGCAGAAGATGCGGGAAAAGCGAGTAATTCGTGGATTTCAAACAAAAAATAGACGCCTATTGACGTCTATTTTTTTAATGGTACCCGGGGCGGGACTTGAACCCGCACAGCCATAAGCCGAGGGATTTTAAATTCATAATTAACACCATTAAAAACATGCGGTTACGGTAAAAATCATAACATGGCGCAATTATCGTACACTGGCGAATCATTGAGTTATAACACCGAAATACGCCATGTTACGAACGCCTAATTGCATGCCTCATTCGCCGTCAACAATTCCCGCTCGTAACCGATCCGCTGATGCCGTTCTGCGCGTAGCGCACGCATCTGTACATCGATGGGCGCACCGATCGGTAACTGGTCAACAGCGAACGCCGGTACCGACACAGGCGCAGTTTTGCATGGTACCGCCACCGGCACTTTAACTTCAACGTACGCGGGCGGTACCGGTTTATTTGTGCAACCGGCCAGCACCAAGATGATGATCGCAAATAGCCTTTTCATTGGCTGCGCTCCCGTTTCAATTCAGCATCAAAAGCCACCGACGCAGCCGCGCACAAATCCCCGTCGCTACGCTCAGTCATCACGGCGTTAGCCTTGGCGTAATCACCTTTTGCCGCTTCCACTGCCTGCTTCTGCGCTTCGGCGGCCGCCGCTTTGCGTAAAGCTTCGAGGGTTTGCAGCGCGGTAACTCCGGCATTCTGGCTATCGATCGCCGCCGCCTGCTGTTTGTTGCTATTCCGGCATGTGGTCAATTCACGGTTGAGGTTGTCGATCGTGGGTTGATAATGTCTGCTGGCCAGCCAGGCACCAGCACCGACGACAGCAGCCAGCGCCAGACAGATCACAATGGCGGTGGTTATTTTGCCAGGCATAATGCGCGCTCCTTACTGGCCCTTGTAACTAAACCCGGCAGGATTTTACCCGCCGCCCACACCCAGCGCGGGAACTGTTCGCAGGCTTCATCAACGCGGCCATGACGCAGCATGTAGAACAGCGTCGATTTCTGCGCAGTCGTGCAGCCGACACGAAACACAAGGCTCACGGAACTATCAAAAGCACCCTGCCGTAAACGCTGGCCATTGGCGTTACGGTTCACACACTGTTCGGCATCCAGAATGTTGCGCTCCCAATCGGCGGCGATCTGGTCAATGCTTTTTCGCACTCCGGGCTTTACGCCGTGCGTGTTGCCTATACCGTCCGTCCACACATTAGCCGGGCAAAGGTACGGCTCAAGGCGGCAAGATTCAGCATTGCCGATCAACTCTAATCCGGCTTTGCTTGTATGCACGTTGCCGTTAGACAGGACAATGCCGATAACCACTGAAACGGAACAGACGACGCCAGCGGCAACTTTATTCAGCTTGTTCATTATTAGTCTCCCGATACGCCCTTTCTTTTCTCTGGTCTTCACGTAACTTGAAATACAGATTCATCAACCAAGTAAGAAATGCGAAGAATAAGCCACCGATCACGCCGATGGCTGCCCATTGTTCTGGGGAGAAGCGATCAAGAAATTGGGCAATACCGAAAACAGCACTACTACCGGATGCCCCATATGATAAATTTGTAGTGATTCTTTCCATTCTCATACTGTTACCGTTAATTTATGTAGCCTATATGCCGTCATAACAGGCATTAAGCCTGCTTAGATATTTGTCTCATAATTCCATTTTCAGCGCGCAGAGTTATCACATTCACCTGTGACGTAAATGTAAAATTAACACCACCACTAAGAATTATTTCTGTATTGTGCTGAATGATGACGCCAGGGGTAAGGCAAATTATAAAGTATTCATATCCGTTCCTCACATTTGTAATGCTGGATATTACGTTACCGCTATTAGCACCGACTATTGTTACCCCCCCAAGCCTGCATTTTCCCACATCAATATTCCCGGCAGAAAACGAAACCTCGGCATTAACCAAAGCCCTATCAGCGGCAATTCCTGTAGTTAGTTCAATCCCCTTTTCGATGCGAATTGTAAGCGGGCTTGCTATCATTTCACTTTCATCAAACCAGCCTCCATTATTTGTCTTGATATTATCTTGTGATAAAAAAAATGATGAGTTAGTTCCTTTTATTTTTACTGCTGATTTATTAGATGTGTTTTGAAACAAACAGCCATGTATTCGTGTTAGGGCGCAGTTTTCCATTGTCACAGGATTTGCGTCTATTGCTCCCCCGGCCATCACAAGCGATGTAGCAATCACGTTATCCTGTGTATTTTTTAAATAAACCCAACCGTCAGTAAGTTGGGATGGGAAGTCTGGCTGTGGGTATCCACCGCGATACTGTAATCCACCCATGATTTTCACATTCAGTGCCTTTTCAATTTTATAGCAATATGAATGCGTATTTGAATGGCAGTTGATAATCTCTATTTGTGGAGGGTAATAACCAGTCCCTAGCGTATGCACATAATTCACGGCATGTTTTGCCGAGGTGAAATCACAATCAATAAATTTTAGCCCTTCTATTCCGGGCGATGTAGTGCTGTATGCATAAATGCATTCTTCACATCTCGCGATATCAAGAGCATGATATGAGTGTGATAAAGATGGGGCATATTCGCTTAATATTAGTATGCCGTATGTGGTTCTATTTGTAGCACTACCTCCACGAATATAAACACCATTCATATGCACCTCAGAAACGCCATTCAAGGTGATAAATGCGTTAAACCTTCCAGCAGCCCAACCAACGAAACCAACGCTACTAGATATAGACAGGGCGCGAATACCGTTGCCACCGAGAACGACTAATGCACTTGCATAAGTGGAGTTTTCTGGGAATGAACCATAGAAAATTCCAGTTCCCGTTATCTCTAGCCCTGCCGTATCGTTTGCCAGAACTATATATAGAGTGTGTCCCTCTTGTGTTTTTCTTATCCAAGTTCCATTTAATTCAATAGTGATTCGCGTTGTTATTGTTTTTGATACCGTTGTTACTGCATCAAACGTTCCTGACTGGCAAATTAAACGGCCACCTCCAACACTTTCCAGGTAATTAAGTGCCGACTGAATTGCAACTGAAATATCATTCGTGTACGCAAAGTCTGATAGATACACCGTGTTCGCATTTCTATCATGCTGCGTTCTGGCTACCGCACCGATAAACGGTTGCTTTACCGTAATCAGCGCGTCGCCTCTGCCATCCTCGGCGCTTGCGAGTTCTATCATCACATTAGCAGCAGATCCACTCTCCGGAAGTACTGATATCGGATCACCCGCACTATTAAATGCCAGGATTTTATTACTACGCACTGATGCGCTGGGCAGCATGGCGACTGATGATTCAGGAACGCGCAGCGTACGAATAAAGCGGTTATCCGCCGTTGCATCAACATAGTTTTTTGTTGCCGCGTCCTGCGCGTTAATCGGATCGGCTAAATTCTCAATCCGGTACCCCATCGCATTGAACGGCCCACCCAACAGCGGACGGTTAAGCGTTAAGCCGAGATACAGAAACGCCTGCTGAATTGCCATCCACAACCTGTCAAAATCCTTGTTGACCGTATCGGCCAGCAGATCGCCATTATCCTGGTATTCGGTCAGGCGGTAAGTAGGGACTAGACGTTGAAGCAAAATCACAGAGCCGTTAGCCGGTGGAGTTAAAAAAACTACCTGCCCGCCATCAACATTGCCAATCCCCAAAACGGTAAAGCCAGTTGTCTGTACAGCGCCGTTGATCGATACAGTGAGATCGAAGGCATTGAGCAGGTAAAATTCATACGGGAAAACGGTGCTGATGCCGTTGGCGTTGAAAATGTTGTAAGGGGTCTGGTTGGGGATTGCCATTTGCGGGCCTCGGTCAGTAGTCCACGGTGACCTCGTGATCTCCGTCGTATGGCTGCCAACTTTCGCGCTGTTGCGCGGTCGGTTTCCCGACCAATTTCCCTATGCGTACCGGTGTTTGATGAATTGCCCCGGCTCCGGAGTCTATGTAATCGTCGTCCTGGTTGGTTAATATCGGATTGAAATCCTGCATCTGCGCGTACATCGGGCCGTCGAGAACCTCGGTATGCGCCCACAGGAACTGTGACGATAGCGGTGCTTCGAATGCGTCAAGGATGCGTTTCTGCTTGTTGGCAACGGAAAATTCTTCCGTCACTCCGCACCCGGTACCTTTTAGCGCCTGGCGTAACAGTTTCGGCGCGAACCCGCCCGGCCCGTTGACTTCAACCACAACGCGGGGGATCTGGAATTTAGTTACCAGTTCCCTGATCTGCACTACCTGGCCACCAACGATTTTGTCGTTAGCGTCAAAGTCGGCCAATTCCCCGATCAGGCCTACGCATTTATGCCAGTACAGGTGGCCGCGTGCGTCGGTCAGCATGATCGAGAAGGCGGCGGCATCCGATTTAACTTTACCCAGGGCAACGTCCCAATAAGCCACCGCCCCCACAATCTGAACGCCGCCCAGCCACATAGAGCAGCCGCCGCTTGCATAACGAATTTCTGGGTGGACGCTGTATTCACGGATGCGATCCGGGTTAAGGCGTGACTCGCTAACCGGTTTACTGTGAAGCTGGTATTGGCTGTCCCACTCGTTAAGCGTGCGGGTTTCCTTCCGGCGCTTCTCCATCTCCTCCCGCGTGAAGCGTTCTGGCCATTCGCAACCAGCGTAACAGTCGATAGTGGTACCAGGGGGCGCAGCGAAAATAATACCGTCTGGCGTTAACTGATAATCGGTGCCTTCGACCAGCAGCCGTGCACCGATATGGATCCCAACAAAAACATACTCGGGCCGGAACGGCAGCACATAGCGCGTTTTATTGGCTTCTGCTTCTTCAATACGGTGCTCAAAATTGAATAGCTTTATCGTGAGACAGTCGGCCCCCATTTTTTCCACCTCATCGTATAAGCTGTCGTGCGTGTGCGGGGTACCGATATAGAGCTTACGGCCACCAGGTACCAGGATGTGAGTTTGCTCCCCCAGCCGGTACCGGAGTTTTTCGCGGGCTTCTGGGGTTTGAATGTTGCGCGGTACTTCCACATCGTCGTTTTGGCACTCGTCTGCTCGAGCAGAAGTGACGTTCGATAGAATGCCCTTGGCGTACATGGAGCCGTTGCGCATATCCAGCGAACCGTTTACCCACCACTGCTCTACGGTTCCCTGCCCGTCCGGCAACATGCCGCGCGTTAATGGGTGATTGCGGATAACGTTTTGCGTGTCGCGGCTGGTTTTGTACGCTGTAGGATCGGATTCAGATTGGTGCAGAATGCGGTACTGGTGATTCTGGTAATAGCGCCAGGCGTTATACACGGCCAGTAGCGTGGATTTACCGAAACCGCGAAAGCACCGAAGCACAGCGAGATCCCCGCGATGCTCCAGCCAGTGGCAGGCGCGATAGTGGCAGTCCGGCACATCCCACCGCATGCGCTCGGCCCACATGATAAAAAACGCAACAAAGGAGATCATTTCTTCTTATTCTGGATGCGTTCTAATACCGCCATTGCGGCTTTTTCAGCACTGGCCACCTGCTGGCCCAGCTTGAACGCTTCATCGTCTGGATCATCACCAGCCTTAGGCACCCCACCGCGCGTGTGCATGCCGATCAGCGAATGCACCTTCACAAGCAGCGTGAGCGATGCGGCCGCGTTCTTCTTGCACCAGTACCGATCCCCGCGCTCCTGCTTTGTGTGTTTGGTGGATTCCTTGCCGGCGCCCGGCCAGTTATCCGGATCGGCTTCTTCTAGTACAACGTCGGTTAACTTGTCGCTGAGTGCGGTAAGGCGGGTTCTGTAATCGTTGTGCATAAAAATAGCCCCATGGTTAGCATGAGGCTATGGTGGTGCGGGGTGGCGGTCGGTTTCCTGACTATCTGGCGCTCTGTAAAACTTCGATGATATGTTTTACGGCATTGATTTTTTCTTTAGCCATATCCAATTCATTTCTACTTCTACCATCCATTGTCCTGTCGATAACAGTATCAATTAACCCATCCGCTACAGATAGGGTATCAATACAATCGCTCAATAGAACGTGCTCGGGTGGGAATTCAAAGTTCTTACTCATAGTATCCCTCTATAAAATTAGAAGTTGGACGTCGATAGCTTGCTCATCTTATCACCAATCACTCGCAGTGGGTTTTCGGTTAACTTTTGCAGATCTTCAATATGAGCAATGATATAACCAGCCCTGCGCGCCACATGAAAAAAACCATCCATAGCCATGACATGTTGATCATCTCTTAGTACGCTGGAATTCACCATCACGCCATTTTTAACCGTAAGCAGCAGGCGGCCGTCAAACTGGTAATTTACCGCTGATGAAAGCAGCTCGGCCTCCATGCGATCAAACTCAGCAATGTAAGCCTCTTTGAATGCTGCGGCCTTTTTGCCAGTGAAGCCCATGACGAGGAACACGAAGCCGTTTTTGGTGATTTCGTAGGCTTCCGTTTCTCGCTCATCAAAACCAGCCTGAACCTTCATCGCGACGGCTGAAAAGTTAGCCGTCATGAATTCAGGTGAGCACTCTAGTGATTTTATTTTCTGGATAACGTTTTTATGCAGCTTGCCAAAGAAATTTGCTACGGACTGAGAGGTAGTGACGGCTTGACCACTGCGGATTGTGATTTCTGGTGTGGGCGTAAAAGGGTGGGTGATGTTGCTCATGGATTATTCCTTTGCTGAATAAAAGGATTCACCACCATAGAGACCAATCTTGGGTGGTGAACTACGCGGGGTTGGTCTAACCGGTCAGCAAAGGAACCCGGCGCACCTTTCAGTGCCCCCACGTAGCCCACCATTGAATGCGTGTGCAAACGCTGCGCATAAAAAAACCGCTGGCGCGGCTATGCGCTTTGCTGTTGTCCGGGAGACCAATCCCGGCAGCGGATTTTGCCGCTGCCATATGACTATACGATAGTGTGATGTGAGAGGCAATAGAAAGACAGATCAGGGTAAGGTGAAAAAACTAGACAAGGCGTTTATCTACCTGCCAACCAGAATCATTTTTTAATGTTGGTTTTACTGTCGCCACAATAAAGCCAACCCACCCTTTGCGGTCATCGCCAAGGGTACTTGCAATAATTTCACTATGCTCATAGGGTACCCATATCACAAGACTACCTTTTATTACGACCTTATCTTCTTTGGTCGCAATCGCAGATGGGACAATAAACCCTCCGTCATCAGAGCTTACCTTCACTGTACAGTAGTAATCCCCGTTACCATCTTTATCTGGTTCATCCTCTACTATTGCGATAAGCCCTTGCTTTGGTCTTATGTCGGTAACAGAATACTTGCATGCATACTCAAACGCGGAAACATTATCCTTAAAATATAAGTCATTAAATTTTTTGCTGTTCATTATTCGCCCTTACAGTTAAACGATGGTATTAATTAATGAAAATCAATAAGATGGCTATAATTTTCACTTCGGTTTGTATCGGATTCGTTGGTTACCCTATAGTAAATCACCTCCGTGAGGTGCTGGAAGATAAACCAATAGAGCTTAGCGGGTCGGCGGCGAGTTTTTTCAGTGAATATCTAGCGCCGTCACAATCCGAAGGTGATATCTTCAAGGACTACGAGCCTTTTTATGGTCATGATGACGGAAAGGCAATAATGATTTTCGTGAAAAACCCACTCTTGTCTCATGAAGATTTCTATAAATCAAAAAGATCCAGAGAGATGCCGGAGTTCGCGCGCAAAAAGCTCGTTAATGCATATTGCAATAGCGTGCCCATGTCGTTTTTATACCAAGCTAAAACGGACGGAAAAACCATCCAAATTAGTTATTATGACCAAACGAAGCAGAGTCTATTTTTCAGTGTGGCTGTAGGCCCAAAATCTTGCTCTACTTAAGTTGCTCCTCAACGTTATTCAGTATTGGCGCTACCCAGAACAGATTTTGCCCCGGTATAAGTTGCCGCGTAGAATGCACGGCCTTATCATCAAATTCGCCGCTCAATATACCCGTGGCAATATCAGATAGTTTTCCAAGGGAGTCAAACGACGGCCCCAGAAGCGAACCAATCGCGTTACGGCTGGCATACCGGGATTGCGTACCGGTACCGAGCGCAGGCCCGAAACCAAGCGTGCCGGCGCTAACCTTTTCCAGTGTGTTATTAAACTCCATCAGTGGCCCCAGAACACCAGAGCGATCGATGCCTTCCAGTACCAATTTTTCTGGCGCGTAGTCAACATCACGCCCGGCCAGCGTATTCTTGATTGCATACGTCATGGCTCCCAGCATAAGCTGAAGCCCGAGACCGTAATAAAACTGCGCCTCCCCCGCCTGAATGCCGCCAACGGTGGAGCGGTTATAGGATCCGAAAATAAACGATTTGAACTGGAACACCAGTTTACCCATTTGGGAGCTTGACCACAGCGGTGTATCACCGATCCCTGGCGTCACTATCGTATTGTTCACGTCCTTCACGACTGCGGATTCGAAAGCGCTACGCACTACAGGATCATCCCATGCGCTACTGTTGCCAATGCGCAAGCCGTCCACCGTCTTTCCGTGCTTGTTGAATTGCTGCTGAATACGTGCAGCCATGCTGTCATCAATGCCCAGCTTAGCCAAGCGCGGGTTAGATTTTGTCGCACCTAAAATAATATCAGCCGTATTCATACCGTTAAGCGACTTATGAAAGGCGTTCCACTGGTTCATTAGCGTGAGGTTACCAAATTTGCCAGTGGCGTAATCAAGCCCAGATTCCAGCATTGTACGTTGTGAAAAGCCGTCCGCTATATCAGCGATCGCCCGACTACGATCGGATAACACTATATCCAGCGCGGTGCCCATCTTCTGCATTTCTTCCCGACTGGCTTTCCATGCTGGGGAACGAGAAAGCCATTTACCATACGCACTGAATGTTTTACCAAACCCGTTAACCATTACCGCGCGCGCAAGGTCAGGAACTGCTGATACCGTCATACCGCCGAGCTTCGTTAGATAGTTTACGTTTCTAAGCACGTTACCAGCACGAACAAACGTTGCGGATGGATCGTCTGGCATCTTGTAGGTACCAAGCAGGCGATCGCGCATCGCCATAATATCCGCTTCATCGCGTTTCATTCTTTTATCTAGTTTTGCCTGGTCTGCCGGATTATTGCGCATCAGTTCCGTGTATTCATCGCGAATATCTTTAAGCACACGCTCCATGGATGAATCGCCAAAGTTACGAGTTAACTCAATATTTGGCGCGGCGTCGCGGATATGACGTTGCAGAACAAAGCGCACATCTGATTCAAGGAACGGTTCGAGCAGATCATCAGGCACATTAAGCGAGCGTGATTTTGTTGCGCCGGGCAGCTTCACAGAAAAGGCATTGGCGTAATCCTGAGGGCGCAAAGCACCAGTGATTTTCCCTATCACTTCATCCGCTGCTATTTCCAGATCTTCAAGTGATACCTTGTTATCACCGCGCGACCACCAGTCGGTTAAAATTTTCCTGAATTCATCGCGCCTAGCTAAAACCTCCCCCTGTCGATACATGCGCGGAAAATAGCTTTCTGCGCCAGTGACCTTAAGATCTTCTGCCAGCATGCCAAGCGCCTGCATTTCATTACGAACGTTATCAAGGATTGGGCGTAGCGCTTTTGCCGTTTCCTGCACTACCGCGTCAGGGCTGGTATCATTCCGGCGCATAGCCCTGCCAACTTCCTCGGCAAAGTCGAGCTTGCTACCGGTACCACCCTGCGCCCTGAATTTGGTAAATCCATCGTTCGCGGTCACCATGGCCGCCGCCTCTGAGCGTGCCCACATGCGAACCTGTGTTTCCGCTGCGGATGGTGTGGCTATGCCCTCGAGGTTTTTGGCTGTGGTTAAGTTGTTCTCCGCCAACTGCTGAACTGTACGGCGCACGGTTACAGAAGGGGAATCCATGGTGCGGCCTAAAGGGGTCATATTCATGACCTTATTGACGACTTTTGGTCCCCGCATGGTTTCCTGTGCAAGTGTCGTGGTGGGCACGTTCATTGCACCAACGCTGCCACCAGTATTGACGCTTCGAAGTGAGTCAGCAATCTCGGTTTGTGCGGCACTCCTCACCTCAGGGCTTAAGAGATGGATCGCACCACCAAGCATACCCCCCAAAACTGCACCAGCGCCGGTATGTATCATGCTCTCTGTTGCTGTGCGTGTATATTGCTGTTGGTGCAGGGCCAGTTCACTTACCGCCGTTCCGCCTGCAGCTATAGCTGCATTGGATGCCACGCGGGCAACAATCCCACCCTGAGCGCCAGGAATAAACAGGCTGGCGATCGTTACGGGGTCGACCACACCTGCAGCTATGCTGGCGAATACCCCGGCAGCGCCAGATTCAGAAAGAAACTGCTTATCTTGGTTTTCCTCATCAATCCGTTGCTTTATTGCCGCAGTCTGTTGGGGTGATCGTGAATCAGAGAACGCGGTAGCCCAGCGTTCATAGCCCTGTAATTCAGCCTTATCAATGAATGGGTTATATCCCTCCTGCTCCTCAAAATCTGGCGCAGGGTTAAACAATCCGGACATCATATTGTACTGCCGGAATGCCGCGCCCAATACCGAACGATCCTCTTCTACTGGTACCGGATTTACACCAGGTGTTATTGATGTATCCCATCCAGCAGGCTGCGGCGCGACGAAATCATTAGCAGGTAGATCGGGAGTTGGATAAACAGGCATTATTCTTTACCCCATTGGAAATAGTTTTTCAGTTGTTCTTTCTGCTTTTCAATCCGCTGCTCATGCCCTTGCTGATACTGCTGATCAAGCGTTCGGTGAGTATCTCTGAACCCTCTGCGCTCCTGGGCTTTTTGCATCGTTTGTTCAATGCTTGTCTTATCATCTGCCAGCATTTGCTGATAAGGTTTCCAGCTTTCTAGATCCGGGCGATAACGTAACGGCCTACCGCTTGCATCATAGTAAGGCTGTAGCGTTGGTATCCCGTCCTTGTCTTTATCACTGATCATAATGGCGTAATCACCATTGCGCGGGGTGTTAACGTCAGGAACTAAAATAACGTCACCCTTTACTTTTCTATCCGGTTTGGGGGTGCTGGCGCTTGATACCCTTCCAACGCTTCCCCCAACAGCACTGGCTGCGGGTATGTCTGAAATCCCATATACCAGCAAGTTTTTTTCTTCCTCCCACTGCTTAGACTGCCAGCCTGACGGGCCGCCTTGGTATAGTGCTTCTGGGGCGTATTTCATGAATTGCGCTTTGCCGTTAACTTCGGTGATCGACCATGTTCTTGCAATTTGTTGATTGGTCATTTTCTTTGCAATATCAGCGTTACCGCCCGCCGCACGGAAGTTAAGATCATAAAGAGACTGATAGTCATTGCGAAAACGAGCCGCTTCGGCGGTGGTATCTTTCGCAGATGGATCTACCCTGAAAAACTCCGAGTGCTTGCTAACAAAATCACTGGCCGCGCCGAGCCTATCTTTCTTGTACGAAGCTGAGCTTTGCTCAGATGAGAGTTGTGACTTTAGTGCATCCGTTTGGTTGTAAGCCAAATTATAAGATTGCTCCATTGCCATTTCAGAGTTAACGCCAGCGTCACGTAATTGTTTAGCGTTGAGATAAAATGACTGTTTTTCTTTTGGCATGTCAGATAACGCAGCCGGGTTCTCATCATAAATTCTGCTGACCAACTCGGCGGCTGGGATAGCCACCTTGGGATCTTTTGATACCGATGCCGCATTAATAATTGATGAAAGCCCAGGCGGTATAATGCCCGTTCTGGATACGAAAGACGCTGCGGCGTTGACCTGGGCGTTGTCGTTGATATTGAAGTCTTTAAACTCGCTTCTCCAATAGCTATCAGCCGCATCCTTGTTGCTTTTATTGCTGGGATCTAGTGCGGTGCCGTTATTTAGCGCATTTGAAACCATCATGCGCCCCTGAGCTGCGTCCCACTCCTTTTGAGCTTTAGCTACTGCAGTAGTCCTGCGCTGCAGCGATCTCCACTGGCCTATATCTCCGCCTGATGCCTCAAGCTGTTTGCGCTGACTATCGATCAACGCCTGCGCGGCTTCCGGCCCCTCAGAAATTGCCCTGCGTATTTCAAGTTGATCGCTCAATAACTGCTGCGCATCGCCAGCCATACTGGTGCCTCTCGTGCTGGCAATTAATGCGGTAACAGCCTCTTCTGATGGCTCCAGATTATTATCAACAAGCAACGAAAACTCATTAATGTTTTTAGCTGCTAACGCCTCCCGCCTAGCCTCTGCCACCCGCGCCCGGTTTTCGAGAGTGATCTGATAGTTCATGGATTGATTAAGCAACGCATTACGCTTATCAGGGTCGAGCTTATCGAGATAGAAGCCGTTTTCAGCAGTGAGATCGTTATTAAGGGCGGCAAGCGCAGAATCATCGCTGCGAGCCTGCATTAATCGCTGTTGCGCCTGGTTGTACCAATTCTTATCTATGGCGCTTTGCTTTACCTTTCCCCACTGCGAACCGTAAGCGATGCGGCCCTGTTCGCTTAGCGCATCCATTGAGGCGTTAATCTTCTCAATGTCAGCGTCGGGGTAATTGGTCAGTTTTCCAAGCGCATCGAGCTGGGTATCGACCTGATCGCGCGCTTCAATCTTAAGCGCGGTGTGTGCATAATTTCTGGCGGTAGCCATGCCATCAGCTTCATAACGCGTAATGCCGCGCTGAGCCACCTCGCTACCGGCAATATCCAGCCCGGCGAACCGGGGTTTATCCAGTTTGCTAACCGCTGTTTGATAGAAGCCCTCAACCTGATCGGCGCGTAGTGAGCCATCCTCTACGCCCGAACGAATAGACTCATTGATATCCTTAATCTTGATCTGGTAATCAAGTAACTCGTCACCTGCGCGGCCGCGCACTATGGCGTTTACCTGCTGCTGAACATCATCAGCCAAGCGCCCTACAGCTTGCGCTGGCGCGCCAACACCATCAACATTAACGCGTGTTGGTTGTGGTTGCGGCGTGACGTTGCCAAAGTTACCGGTTGGAATGCGCATTAGTTAATCCCCATGTTCTTGAACATGTTATTTGAAGATGCCCCGCCACTGGCTGTAGTGGTGGCCGCTGGCGCCGGATTGGCTCTTTTCCAGCCTGAATACATGGTTCCGCCAGCAGATAATAGGGAGCTTCCAGCGTTGATGTAGCCTGTGGTAGCGGCGTTATTTCCACTAATGCGATCAGCCTGCGCCTGTGCGTTATAGCGTGCGCCGGTATTCATGCCGTTCATTGTGGTGGTGTAGGCATCTTGCTCTGCATCACCAATAATTCCAGACGTAATGCGCAGTGCGGTACCTTCTCCAGTTTCCACGCCGGAAGCCGCCAGCGCCGCGTTAGCTTGCGCCGCCTGCTGCCGACCGGCCTTGCGGATACGGTCAGCCTGCACCTTTGCGGCCCCGCGCGCGGCCTCGGCGTCAGCATTCGCTTGCGCCGCCTGGTAATTCGCCATTTTTTTCTGCTGTTGCCCTGCTGCAACCGCGCCACCGGCCGCAAGCACCGAGGACGCCACAAGGGCAATTTCTACGCCAGTACACATAATTAAACCTCCATCGAATACAGGGAGCCGATGCGGCTCAGGCCCAGACGTTCGTACATTTCTCCGGTGCGCGCTTCATGCACGCCGGTGGTGATGCCCATATTGATCAGCGTTGCGCCGTTATCTTTTGCCCAGGCAATAAACGCCTTAACCATGCGCGGGCCCGCCGATCCGCCGCGATGCTCAGGAGCGATAAACAGACCGTATTCAAACGCCATCAGCGCGCGTGAGAAAAACTGTTCGCCAATGCCACCGGCCAGCCATCCAACGACGTGGCCACCGTGTTCTGCAACAAGCACGATCCCCGCGTCGGCATCGATAAGCTGTCTGGCCAGCGCCGCGCACTTCTCTTCATCGAATGATCCGGAGGCATAACGGGATTCCAAAAACATTCTGGTACCGAGTTCAATCAGTGCCGGAATATCACCGGCGTTTGCGTGTCTTATCATTGTTACCCCGCGTTACTGGTGAATGTGATCATGATGGCCAGCAGGTGGAACGGTAGCGGCTGCGGCTGCTGGATAATTAGTGTGTCCTCTCCACGCTCCCAGCCTAATTTCCCGAAGAAGTGATCACCGGTAAAAAGCGGCGCTGGCTGGTTGAGGATTTGCGGGCCGAACGTCCGGAAGGGGATCACCTGCCCGTTACAGGTTGCGCCGGTGGTTTCAAGAAATCGCATCGTTACTTCTGATGTGCGTTTCTTGGCGTTTTGCGTGGTACCTTCGGATGTGGCCACCTCAGGCGTGAGCGTTTGAATTGTGCTTGTGAAGTGCAGGCCAAATTCAACGTTGTACGCTTTGCGCGTCAGCGTTACCTGACCGCTGGAAACTACGCGTTGCGGCATCACAGAACCATCGGCCACGATATCGATCAGCTTGCCTTCCAGGTGTTCTAATCCGTCCCACGTTTCCGCGCCCTCATCTGCTGTGCCAGTGGTGGCCGAGTCTGTACGCACATCCGGATCAAGCACTTCGACGTAACGCACGGTTTGGCCGTTCACCTCACGGCGCACCAACACATAAACCGCGTCGTTATTTTCTGTGGGGATTGAGGCGACCGATTCAAAATGGCCCTCGGTGGTCTGGCGTGACCAGGCGATCACGTCCTGCGCGCGATCGATGGCCAGCGAAATTAAAACGCCGTCATTGCGTACCAGCCAGATAAACGCGTCTGGCTGCTGCTGGTATGCCATATCGATTACGCCGGTACCGGTGATGTGCTCGGCTAAAACGGTCATGTCGTTGGCCGAGTAAGAAACAAAGCTATCCGGGTCATATGCCACGGCATACAGCTTCTTACCTGCGCGCTGGATAAACATGATTTCAGTACCGACGCGCACCGGCCTGATACTGTTGCAACCGTACGGGCTGGGGTTTTTTACTGAAATGTTGGTGGGGGTGATCGCGTTGTCATTACCCGCAGTGATCGTGAACTCCCCGCCGAACGTCAGGGCGATCAGGGTGTTCATCTGCGCCAGGTGAACGATCGGGTTTAGCTGGTCAGACGATAGCGTAAAGCTGATCGCGTCATCATCATCGGTACCGAGTTCGAACGACAGGTAAATGCCGGTTTCGCTGAACCAGATGGTTTGCGGGTATTTTGGGGAGCCCGCTAGAATCAGTCGCTGCTGATGCAGCGTTACGGCCCCAGGGTAGCCGAATTCATCACTCCACACCGTATCCTCACGTGTCCACGCGCCGGGTGATGCGGCTTGTGTAGCGCTTAAATCGGTGCGAATGGTGCCCACGGCAACCTGCGCGCTGGTTATGCTGCTGATCAGCACCAGGCCGCTGTTAATGCGCACGTACGAACCCACATCCTCAGGCACCCAGCCATCACCAGTAAACGGCGGTAACCCACCACCGCTAGGCGGTTCCGCGTCGCTCAGTGTCAGCGTAATTTCAGAGCCTACGAATTCTTTAACCGATGGCGCGCACCACTTTTCAGGTGTTGGGCGTATCTCGTCAAACGGCTCAACGATAAACGGCGCAGGTTCCAGAACCCAATCAAGTTGGCCACGACGTTGCAGGCGGTACGGCCTCACGTTTTGGTTAACCAGGAACATTGTGTCGGCACCCTGCACGTAATTGATCGCGGGCAAATGCGCCACGCTGTACGGGCTGGCGATTTCGTACGGTGAGCCGTCGCCGTTAACAAGCTGCTGGCCGTTCTGGTAAACGCGCATGTACCCATCGCCGAATTCCAGCATGTAAGACTGCGCACGGTTGAACACGTACGGCATTAACCGGGCCTTGCGGTCACCGTATTTAGCGGCCGCCGCGAAACGGGTACCAGGGCGACGCATAACACCGCCCTGTACCACACAAACAGCGTTCTCGATCGCCTTGGCCCCGTTTGCGTATCGGTTAATATCAACGCGGCCCATTAAGCGCGGGGAGATTTCCCCGGCTGTAAAGTTAGTTTTTATCAGGTTGGCGCGCATTAGAACCTCGAATGCAATGTTGGGTAACCGCCCAATTCTTCTGGCGGCTCTTCCTGGCCATCGATCGCTTTAGCTTGGCGTAGCAGGTAAGCGGCTTCCTGCGTCAAACTGTCGCGTAGTGAGGCGGAACCCGTTACGGCGTAAGCCAGCTTGGCGGCCATCATCGCTTCAGCCAGACTGACCAGCGCAGAATCCCACGTTGATTCGTTTTCATTCCTCCAGATGTAACGCAGCCGGATCGCGTTTATGTTTGCCAGCAGTTTGTTACCTTCAATCCGGTACGGGATATCCTCGTAATCCTCACCGATGGACAGGATGCGGATCAGGTCACCGGGCAGCGGGAACTGAAACCCAAAACCAAACTCGGGCACGGTGCTGCTTGGCGACAAAATCACGCGTTTCACGGCGCAGTTCCACGGGTGCTTGCGCAGCAGATCGTTACGGACGGTGGGATAAATGTTTGCGCACAAGCGCGCGTGCTCGGTGGCCTCATCGAATGAGTTAATCGGATGAGCACCGAGAGTGAGCAATGCGTTTGAGCAGATAGTTACACTGGAAGCCATGGGGCACCTCTAAAAGAAAAGGCCGGGAGTTACCCCGGCAAAGGCGCTGGCATTAGGCGTCAAAATCGATGGCGACGACTTTTCTCTCGTTTGCACGACCTGAACCGTAAGAGGCCAGAACAGAGATCTGAATAGTGTTGTTCTTATCGCGGCGCGGGCCGATATCAACGTTATAGCTGATGCCGGTACCGAAGTGCGCAGCAGTTCCCGACCAGGCTACTGCGGTCGCCGTGCTGCCGGTTACGTTGAATTCCTCGTAAGGGATCCAGTTGAAGCCCAGCCACTTATTCGCCACGGCACCTTCTTGCAACATTTTTCCTGCCATGAAGTCGGCACTGGTCAGCGTGGTATCGCTTAGGATTTGCGTCAGCATGTCGGCGTTGTACGCCATGTACAGTTCTTCGCCGTTCTTTTCGTCGGCCTCGTTTCTGCGGAAAATCGCTTTCGCGGCGATAATCTTGGCCTTGGTCATGCCGGTGCCGCCGGAAACAATCTTCTGACTCACAGGCAGCGCTACAGGGGTGTATGCGCCGTTGTTCTCCTGCTTACGCAGAATGTCGCCCAGCAGCGCCGCGTAGATGATGCGGTCTTTTGTGCGGTTTGCTGCCGCTACAGTGGCGTTCATATACTCGCCTTGCGGCTGCGCCAGCAGTTTTGGCACATCTGTAGGTTCAACCGGGATATGCAGATCATAATCGGCCATGATCACGTTGCGGGTACCGGCTTCCGGCACATCCCACACGGTATCACCGAAACGCTGGGTGCGCGGGTGCATCTCCACGGTGCCCATATCGTTGATTGTGAAGCTAGCGCCGGTGATCATCCCACGGTCTTTAACAGAGCCTTGAAAGCGACTGTCTTTCTGCTGGGTCGCAATCTCGAAACCATCATGGAACTGCTGCACGAACGCGGCAGTAATCATGTTCTTATTGGCTGTAAATGACATTTTAATTACTCCAAACAATCGCCTGCGAGGTATCGGTTTCCCGGCTCGGTACGCTGGCCGGGTGGCGTTACGGTCAGCGGGAATTCAGGTATCCGGCTACCATGCCGGGCTGTTGGAGTGATTTTGGGTGTGGTGTGCGGTCGGTTTCCCGACCAAATAAAAAAGCCAGCGGTTAGGCTGGCTTGGTGGTGGGTGGCGCGGCGGGGTTATTCGCCTAAATCTCGCTGCGGAGTTTTGCCGTTCTTGTCTACTGGCAGGTTGTAATAGCGCTGTGCCACATCGTGCTCAACTTTTAGGCATTCATCTGATAGCCAGCCAATGCCATTGGCCGGTAAGCCGTAGTATGAGGTATAGCCCTCTCTGATTGCCCCCTGTACATACTCAATCATTTGGCCTCGGTTCGGAGTGATCGAGCTGTCATGTAATTTCTGTTTCAGCAAATAACCTTCAAGTGGCCAGATTTTGTTAACGGCATTTGCACGGGCAATACTGCGGCCAATTTCTGCATCGAAATTTTCAGGGCTGGCGCAGGATGATTCGCCAGTAACGGTGAAGCCATTCTTCAACACCAGAACGCAGAAGGTAAGAAGGTGAAGCGGCGCAGGTACTTCCTCATTTGCAAATTGTTCACCCCATTTAGCGAAGCGCTCACCGTCTGCCGCCGTAAAATAGTGCTCGCTGACGATCACGCCCTCAATATGTTTCGGGGTTACGCGTGGCGCTGTTTTGCCTGCTACCTGGATTGCATTTTCAATATCATCGTTCATTGTCATTTCCATTTTTTGGTGGTGTGGAAAATTAAGCTACCGGCTGATTTCCGAAAGACTTTTGATAAAACGCTTTAACCTGCGCGGAAACGCGTTCGTGATCTGCGTGCTTCGGATTTGTGTACGCTTCTGTCTTCATCAGTTCACGGATGCTCTGTTGTTCCTCAGGGTTGATTTCATCGCCTACCGGCGTGTCCTCTCTCATCTCTGCGCCAATCTTGGCCAGCATCCGGATAACCATCGGGTTATTGCCGATCTCGTCCATCTTGTCTTTATCGGCGGGGTCGGCCAGATTGTTGAATGCGCGGTAGGCCAGGCCGATATTCTGTTTAAACTCCGCGTCGGTTTTCCATACTTCACGTAATGCGGTAGTTGCGGCTTCCGCGTCCAGCTCTGCCGCGCCGTTTACCAGGCCGCCAGCGCGCTGCATGTATTCACCCAGCACGAAACCAAGCTGATCGTTAGTGATGCCCTTAGCATGAGCGGATTTTAAAAAGCCCTGCATTTCTGGATCGGCTTTGAATTCTTCCCAATTGAAACCCTCTACTTCGACCTTAGGCGCGTACTCCTCTACGGTTTTTGGTGGAACGTCACCACCGCCCAGGCGCTTTTCAAGGCTTGTATGCGCCTCAGCCAGCTTACGAGCAGAACTCTCCATGTTGAGCTTGCCATCTTCGCCAGTGACGCGGTATTTCTCCGGTATCCAATCAGCCGCGCCCGGCTGGCTTTCTGCACCGGTGCTGAGCAAAGAAGTGCTATTGCTACCCTGATTACCACCGCTGTTATTGCTCCCATCATTGCCACCGCTGCCCCCTTCGCCGCCCTCAGTGCCTGCGGCGTTCATGAATAAGTGTTTAAGTTTCCACATCGTCGTTTACTCCAGGTTGATTACTCGCTGAATGGTCAGCGTTAATGAGGTCATTGTTATGGTCTGGCCTGTTTCGTTTAGCAGGCCGAGAATGAAGCCGTTAACAGAGAAGGGATCCGTTGCACCGAAGGTGTAGCTGATCAGGTTGTGGTCACGGTTTGAAATATCGGTACCAGTGACCTTCACTGTGGAGTTTGAACCGATGATCGTTGTGCCATCCGGGCGGCGAAGCTGCGCTTTCCATTCGCGAGCCTGGCTACTTGAGCCGCCAACGGAACCGCTAACGCGAATACGAAACAGCAATATGGTTTTGCTGGCCTTGGCTGGAACCTTGTATAGCGCTGGCGGCGGTGTTGTTGTGCGGGTTGAGCCTACGTCGCTGTCTGCTGATAGCGTGGCCGCCAGGGAGCCGATGTTAAAAAACGCACCGTCAGAAATGCTTTGCGTTCCAGACCAGGAATAAACATCCTGCAGGAAAATAGGCTGTTTAAACGCTGCGTTAATGAACCCGCGCGCGGCGCTATCAGACGATGCTTGCAGTAGTTGACGGCCCAATACTGAGGCATCAGAGATATTTGCCGCTGTGACCGGGAAACCTGCCGCGCCTATCGCTGAACGTGCTGCTGCTGTTGTGCCAGCGGTTAAAACCGAGCGCCCGATAGTCGTTGCGTCTATGATATCGGCCACGCTGATTTGACTATCTGCAGCGTCAATAATTGCCCGTGCTGCTGTCTCATCGCTTGCCTTAAGTAGCAATTTACCCAGCGGCGTTGCGCCTGTGATTTCGTCAACGCTGACGGTCTGCGATTCTGGCGGTACCAGAACAACCTCCCAGCCGTTAGCCGTTAATACTTGAGTCATTGCCATCGTCTACCCCGTTAGCTCTGTTGATTTGATTCAGGATGAAATCCAGTACCGAGCGCTGCCCTGCCCGGTAACACGTTTCCCTATCCCCCTCATGGCCACCCTTCACGAAAATGGCCATGCCAAAGCGCCTGGTTAACTCATCAAGGATTTGAGGCCCACCTGGCATTTCCTCAAACAGCCTCTTGTAGTCCTCGGGTGTGATTTGCTTCTCGATCATTGGTTACCTGCCAAACGTTGGCCGAGTGCCGCCCCGGCTTCTTGCCCTGCTGCGCTGGCGGCCTGCTGGCCTGCCTGCATCATCAGCGCCTGCTGTGCCTGTTCCTGCTGTGCTTTGGCGCGTTCATCGCGCATGCTGCTGACGTCAGAGGATGAGCGTAATACTTTGGCTGGTACGCCTAGCCCCTCAGACATAACCCGTATTGCTTCATCAGAATCCAGGTTGTCGCGCGCGTCCGGGTAAATGGCTACCAGTTGCCCGACTGATGCCGCCAACTGCTGAATCGCGGTCACATCCTCCAGTTTCTGGGCGCGCGCCAGCGGTGAGATGTATTTCACGTTGAAATTGGCGGTGTTCATGCTCTCCGGAGGCGCTGGGAAGACACCGGCACGCAGCGCCAGGCCAAAGCAACGGGCAACGAGGGGTTGCAGGTATTCAGCCTGGAATCGACCGTATACAGGGCCGAGCAATTGCCGGATGAGCGCCACACGTACATGCACTTCGGTGGCAGTCATGGCCGGGCCGTCCTGCGGCTGTAGCTGGTCTGCCATCATGATTTTGCGGATAGCGCGCTGTAGGCGTTCTTCTGCTGTGAATGAGACGTTGAAGTCGGAGCCGGTGAGCAGCGGTTTCATGCTATCGACGCTGTTCGCCACAATGATTTTGCGCGGGCCCACTTTGACGGTGCGCGGGTTAAGTACGCCATCGTCCTCGGCAATCCACATGCCGGAGATAGCCAAGTCTTGCGCGGCCTTCTCCATGCGCTTTATTTCGTTCAGTTCTTTGCAGTCTGGCAACGCGTCATACGTTGGGCCCACGCCGTAACTGGTGCCGGGTATCTTCATCCAGCGCGGAACGCAAACAGGGAATTCGTGGTACCCGGATTCGCGCACCACCTTTTTGCCGGTTACTTCCACGTTGTACGACGCAAAGCGCAGGTTTTTAGCCAGGCGCGCATTCACCACGTAGTTTGTGCGCGGGAAGATGGCGTGCAGGAATTCAAACTTATCGTCTGGTTTATCCTTCGCTGCCTTGAGTATCTTCTCACTGACTGCATCAGCGCCGAATTCGTTGATCGCCTGTTCTGCTGTGAGCTGGTAGCAGCGGTAAATGGTATCAATGATGCCGTCTTTGCGGGTGGATGCCACAAAGCACTGCGCCAGCGGCCACTGTTGGAATGAGAAACCGCCCTCGTCGCGGTTCTCGTCGATGTACAGCGCGAACCAGCCAGCGCAAACAACGTCAAGATTGGCCTCGTAGCCTTCTGCGTCGAAGTTGCTGGCGTGGATGTTCTCCCATACCAGGCTTGCGCAGGTTGATAACCAGGCCTTGGCATCATCAGGCAGGGATTCGCTATCGAAGCTCAGCCATTGTGCGTTTGCCGGTGTCATGCCGGACATAAGCGCCGATGCAAGCATGCGGGCGCTGTCTGTCGCGGTGCCGTCCAACAGCATCGCCACCTTGGATTTAGCACTCTGAGCGTCGAGAACTTGCGTGCTGAATCCACTGCCGCGCAGCGGGTACGTGAAGTCGTAGCATTCCCGCCAAACGCTTTCATGCAACTGGCGGCCTGCTTTGAGGTTGTTCACGCGCTTTAGCAAGCGGGTGGCGATTTCGTCCATCTTAAGCCCCTAGGGTTGGTTTGCCGGTTGCGCCGGTGGCCAGCAGTGAACTACCGGAATCAGTTGCGCCGGTTGAGCCGGTGGCCAGCAGCGAGGAGCCTTTCTTGCGCTTCTTGCGTGCTGCTGCGTCTGCGTTCGCCGCTTTAGCGCCAGCGTTCGCGGCTGCGTCTGCCTCGGCTTGCGGGTCGCTCTGTACTACTTTTGGTGTTCCGCCTCCACACATAGGGGAATCTCCTACTCTGGTACGTGCCAGCCGTCTTTAGTCAGCACGGGCTTGCCGGGTGATCGCTTTGCGCCGTCCTCGTTCACAACCATTGCAGCGGCCCTGCCGTGCAGTTTGGCGGCCGTCGCTACTGGTGCGGTGGTTGCTCGCTTTACCAGATCGAGGAAGTCGAGGTTATTGGTCAGCGGGTGGCCAACCTCATCAACGAAGCCGTATTCCTCAAACGCTGAAATAATGCCGAAACCTTCGGCGTTCAGTTCTGACAGCGCAGCATTGCGGGCAGTGAGATCAACGGTCACGGTTGCGGTGGAATCACCTTGCGCCGGATCCGTGCCAATAATCGGCGCGGCGGTAGTTTCTGTGATAACCGTTGCGCCAGCAGTGGCGGCGTTCAGTTCTGCGGCGGTGTTTGCAGTCTCGGTTACTTGCTGAATGGTGGCGGTGCCGGTTAAAGAATTCTCCAGCGCGGTATCAATTTCATCGGTTTTGGTTTCCTGCCCCGGCACTTCAACAGTCTTCTTGGGTCGAGCCATTGCGGTTACTCCGTGGTTTGATTGAGTGGCCATCTTGAACGTGGTGCGCGGACGGAATCCCGACCAAATCAGGAGCGTTTAAACGTCCACCACTGCCGATGCAAAACCGTGGGCAGCTTCTTCTTGTCCTGCCCGGTCACCTGGCACCACAACGCGATAAGCGCTTCACCGTCACCGTGACGCGGTTCACTGCCGGATTTCCAGCCGAGCACGGCGGATTTGCTTACGCCCAATTCGTTGGCGATCTGCTGGGTTGAAATGGAGCGGCGGTTCAAGTCGGTAATGACGCGAAACCATTCAGTGCGGAAAGTGGCGACGAGAGGCATTTTTAACCCCCTAAACGCGCGCGTGCGCGAGGGTAATGCGCGATGCGCCCGCACTCCCCGCTTATCGAAAAGGGGTCTAGGCAGAATATTGTTCTATCCGCCCGCGTGGCGCCCTGTGACTTTTCAGCATTTCCTGTTGTCCATAGGAGTAGAATTAAATTCTGCATTCGCGCAACTCCTCTACTTCACGTTCAACCTGTTTCAGTAAATCCAGTTCGGTACCGTAGTTTTCCTCCCATGTTTTGTGACCAGCGTGTATAGCGACGCCGTGACCGCCTGTGCGGTGATGTGGTGGGCAAAGGGGTAATACGCTGTAGTGGCTGGCGCGCTGCCCTGCGCCCTGTCCAGTGCGGATATGGTGGATTTCTGCGGGGGATTGGCCATAACACAGGTTGCGGCATACCACACAACCGAGTTCCGCAACGTCTGATAACCATTCCTTTTCGGCTTTGGTTGTCATGATGCGTAATCCAGAAGCTGTGATGCGGCGTTCTCTGCTGCCTGCTGGTTTGGGAATGTGCGGTACAGGATGAAATTCCACAGCACATCGATGGTGGCTTTGTAGAGTTCGGCGAACTCGATATCGTCCATCTTTGCAAAGGATATGCTTTTGGGCTCTTTGCGGATTGAGCCATCAGGCATGTGGTATTCAGTGCAGTGGCCAGATTGGATGATTACCCAGGCGCGGAATGCTTCGAATGATTTTGTGATGCTGATATTTGCGGCGCGGTTGTGCGCTACGTCTTTGAGGTACTCATCAGCAGCGGATTGTAATGCATCTTCGTTGCCAGCGTAGTGAGCCAGAAATAATACGTAGCCGCGTATGAGTTCTTTATCGGCTGGCGATATTGTCCCGCCTGTCGGTTGCCAGTAGTGATAACCGAGATTCAGGAGGGAGAAATATTTGCGGTGAAATGCCGGATTGCGGGCCTGTTTGAAATCAGCATACAGAACCGCACCGAACTTCACTTTTGTTTGCAAGAATTCCCTGGCGTCCGGGGTTGCCGGTACCAGTAAACCACCTGCTGATTTTACAAATGAATACTGCGCCATAAGTTATCCCCTTTTGGCGCAGCAATTGTTCAGAATTTAAAGCGGCTGGGTGTTCAATCCAGCCCCTTAATTATAGCGTAATACCCTCGGGTGATACAACTGTATAACCGGCTAGTTTCTGTATTTCTATCAATGCCTTAAATGTTAAAATAAACTCGTTTTCTTTGATATCTCTTGCGCCAATTATACGACCATCAGCAACGCGAATGGCTATGTAACAATTGGCAGGGAGAGAGCCTATAAAATCCGCAACATCAACCATAGTTAACCCCGGCAAGTCAGATATATAACCCCTCCTTAGTCCCTACCTTCACCCAAAAAATACTGTATATAAAAACAGTATCAGCAACAGGGCTTTTGATCAATTGTTCAACAAGAAATAATTCAAGGTACTTCTATTCTTCACAGTTAGGGTTAATCCAAAGGCATTCAAGACGCACCTTCGTACCTCGCCCAGCGCTGATACGCGATTCGCGTTCTTCCTTCCTCCAGCCTATTAACGTGTCGTTATACAGCTTGCTGTCGTAACCGCTTAGCAACACCATTCCGCGCACTTTTAGCAGTTCTTCCAGTAAGATAGCGTGCTCGTCAGCAGTCATTTCGTACTGGTAATAACGATTGCCAGCAACCCTGGTTTCGGGAAGGTATGGGGGATCAACGAAAAATAAAGTGTTCGGCGCATCGTGCCTGCGGATAACATCAAGAGCCGTTTTATTTTCGATAATCACCCCTTCAAAACGCTGCCCAACAGCCGCCAGGTTATCCGGATATTTTGCCCACAGGTGCGCGGCTGTCGCGTATTTGCGTTTACTGTCGCTACGGAAACCGGATTGCCCCCCCCACTCCCGCCGCTGTACCAAAACCCATACATGCCCGAACTACCATCCTACGAGCGCGCTCTATTGGGTTTTCCGTTGGCGTGTAAGCTGCGTTAAATTCATCACGGCTGTATGGGGTTAATGCGCAAAGCGTACGAAGGCGGTGATTATCGAGTGGGTCACGCAGTACGCGGAACAGATTAACGATCTCGCCATCAAGATCGTTGTAAACCTCTGCGTAGCTGCGTGGCTTTCTGAGCAGTACGGAGGCCGCCCCTCCGAACGGCTCAACATAGCAAGTGTGCGGCGGCATATGCTCAATAATCCATGGAGCAAGCCGGAACTTGCCACCATGGTACCGCAATGCAGGTGACTTGATTTCTTGTTGCATCACTCCCCCTCGACCTTAGTGGCTGCCGCTAAACGCATAATCCCTGTATGTCTGTGAAATATCGCCTTGATTGCCAAGGTTGACGCAATAGTGTCTACAGCAAGGACATCATTCACCACCGAATCAATGGCATCAGCTAAATCGATAGGCTGCTGTAGTCGCTGCTCTGCTTGCATTGCCCTGTCAACCCAATAATCTTTTGTGTCTAAGATTAGTTTTATGCGGTGAGCAGCACCGCTGGATTCTACTTTCATCACTTCAATTTTCCGCTCTGCTGCCTCGAGGGAAATTTGACGCTCACCGGCCAACCGCTGTAAAAGGTTGCGTTCCTCTTTCAGTTCATCGATCAACATGTTTGCCTTATCCATTTCTGCACGCTGCTCGTTCAACGCTTCCAGCAAGGCGGCCACATACTCTTGCGAGTAAAGCTCAATCACGTCCGGGTCTAACGCCGCATCGCGCACCCATTCAATTTTCCCATGAGGCTGAGATTTATACCGGCCTCCTGGCGAGTACTTCTGAGCAGCTTCTTTGTTTGAAAATGTTGTATTTACGTTTATCCGCGATTCGGGAGTTCCGTCATCTTTTTTAAACCGCAACGTGTAAGCCACTGGCTGGCTCAGTTCTTCGAATCTTTTACTCATAGAATCACCACCAATGCATAAATACAGGCCACCAGCACTGCCACATAGCAGCCCAAAAACACCCACACCCCGACTGATAATTTGCGTAATTTCATTCTGCTAACCCCGATTCTCTTTGCGATCACGCCAGTAATTCAGGCGCGCCCTGAAATGCTCCCGGTATTTTTCCGGCACCTCTTCAATCGCGATCAGTACCTTGGTGCGGACGATCTTCCCCGCGTACAGGTCTTTGATTAATCCGCTGGCGCGCAGGTCGAGATTTTCAAGATCCCGATATTCCTGCGGCCAGGCTCCGCGATTGAACGGTAAGCCGGGCGGGAGGTAATCCGATTGCCCGGCCATGGGTTACATTGCCTCGAGGCTTTTTTCTGAATTGGTGTAAAACTGCACATCGACGTGCACCAGGGTGAACTCTGGTACCGGCAATTCATGGCGCGTGATTTGGCAGTGGGAGGATTTCAGCATCGTGTTAATGCGGGTTTGTAGGTTGCGAATGGTTACGCCGTGGCCCGGATGGCATCTATCCAATTTAGCAAGGATCGCGTCATATGACAGGGTTTTACCCAGCATGACGGCCACCAGATTTTTAGCGGGGAAATCCACCTTCTTGGCTTTTTTCTTCGCTGCGGGCTTACTGGCGGCAGCCTTACGGGAGAACTTCGGCTGCATGACTTGAACCGGTACCGGCTCGGGTACAAACGCGGAACGGGTGCTAGCGCGGGCATTGGCATTCATGCGCCAGATGATCAGTGCGGTGTAATCACAGCCATCATCAACAACGTACGGGGCGTTTGGATAAACGATTTCAGTGTGCATAGGTCTTTCCTTTGGTTTTAAGCGCTGGTCAGGCGCGGTTAGAATTCTTCGGTGGTTTTTTTGTCTTTGGCATATCTCTTTGATTTTTCTTGGCCAGTCTGTGAACGGCGTGCAGCCTCCTCGGGTGAAACCTCTTTGACATATCCATCAACCATCAGGGCGTAAGCAGTACCGCTGGCCCCTTCCCTGTTTAACCTCAGTATGAGTTCCAACAGTTGAGGGTCTGAGTTCTTGTTGTAAACCGCATCGCGGTACAGGCCGATCCAGACGTCGCAATCCTGCTCTATCTGCCCGGTGTCTTTACTGTCGCTCGGTACCGGCCGCTTATCGGCGCGTTCTTCCAGTTTGCGGTTGAGCTGCGTCAGCAGCAGAACCACGCAATCCATTTCTTTTGCCAAATCCTTCAGCCCGGTGGTGATATCGCCGTAGGCAATGTCCCGGCGCTCTGCGGCTTCCGCTTTCATCAGGGTGAGGTAGTCGATCGCTATCAGGCCGATGGTGCCGCGCAGGCGTTTTATCTTCCTGCTTTCGGCTACGACGTGTGCCAGGGTCACGCCCGGCGTGCTGTCGATCATCAGGTTGGATTCTGACAGCTCCATCGCCTTGGCCATCGCCTTGGCCATATCGTTATCATCGTTGGCGCCCACGTAAAAAATTTCAGATTTCACGCCAGCTTCCTGGGCGACCATGCGCTCGATAATCCCCCGGTCTGTCATTTCCAGGCTAAAAACCAGCGTCGGTAAGCGGTGATTCAGCGCAAAGTGAGTGGCGATTTTGTTGTATACGGCTGTTTTACCCATTTTTGGACGAGCACCGATCACAACGAGCGAACCACGCAAGGCCTGTTTCGGGTACATCACCTGGTCAAGGTCTGCGATACCCAGCGTTAAACCGGCTGCGTTCGTCGGATCCTCAAATCGACGGCTGATATCGCCCACCCAATCCTCAATAATTTCCCCTGCAGGGCGTAGGCCGCCGCGCTTACCCGTCCGGGCATGATCCGTAACAGCGGTGATCATCTGCTGCACGTTCGCCAGCTTGTTCACCGCGTCCATGCCGTTATTGGCCCCCACGATCTCAATGCAGGCATGCAGCTTTTCGAGTGCATACCGCAAAACCGCTTTTTCACGGACGGCATGCGCGTAGCTTGTCATGGCGTGAACGCTGGATTTGCGCCCGGTTTCGGCCAGGTAAGCAAAGCCGCCCACCTGTTCCAGCAGCCCCTTGCTTTCCAGCGCATCGCTCAGGCTGATCAGGTCGGTAGACTTGTGGGCGTTGGCCAGTGCGCGGATCTCTTTGAAAATCGCCCTGTGAGCGGCAAGGTAGAACGATTCAGGCTTTACCAGCCCAAACACTGTGATCGCTCTGTCCTCTTCGGTGTTGTACATCAGGCTGCCAAGAATGGCCTGTTCGAGATCGACGCTGTACGGAACCTGAGGGAGATTATCGATCATTGGCGCGTTCCTCTTTCACGGCGACATAGCAGCGCTCGGTAACGAGGTAATCCAGGTTCTTACGTTTCCAGAAACCATCCCTGCCATTTGGCCGGTCCTCAAGCATCCAGCGGCAATGCTTACCGATGTAGCGCAAATACGCCTCCCAGCGCTCCTGGTTGAATTTAAATTTCTTCCAGAAGTTACGTATGGTTTTCTTGCGTGTGTCGGTCAGTACGCGAACCTCTGCCATTTCTGGCAGGATTTCGTGATAGGCGTCGAGTATCACCTGGTAATTCATTCGATCATCAACTGGCTGTTGTTGGTGGTCAGCGTCAGCTGATCCACCATCAGTACTCTCTGTTGTATTCTCTGTAGTATTCTCTTGTAACATTTGGTCATTTTGACCAGATGAGAACTGGTCATTCTGACTAGATGCCATTTGGTCATTTTGACCAGATGCATTTTCTAAATTTAAGCTTTCCAACTGGTCATAATTTATCGTGTACCACTTGGTGCGCGTGTACGGGTCGTTCATCAATTCACGGTGCAGTTTTGCGGACACGATCAGGCTGGATGCTTCCAAAGAGGCCAGCGTGCGTTTTATGGTGCTGTCAGACCAAAAACTCAATTCACTGACCCATTCAGAGGCTGTACGGTAAAACCACACGCGGCCACCGTGTTGGTGAGGTGACCGGCCTAGCCAATAATGGATCTGTTGCAACAAGATGGCCTCATTCAAGCCGATTCTTGCCGCAAGCGATGGCATTACCAGCAGCGGAGGTTCGTTTATCAGCAGCTTTGAGGTGTTCACTTTCATGCCCCCAACGCTTGTGCAATTTGGCGACAGGCTTCCTGGTACTGCTCTGGCGTCAACGTGAGATTACGCAGCGCTTCCTTGCTCTGCTCGTATTGCTCCCAGATCGATAAGGCCGCAACCCGCCGCCCTTCGAAAATAGGCTCGACTTCTTCCTGCGCTACCGGCTCACCGTTTAACCGGTACCCGTTTCGCCAAGTGATGCGATCGATAGAGTTCAACATTGGTCTTTCCTAGTGCGGTCGGTTAAACGCTGGTCAGGCGCTGGGTGTTCTGCAAAGCGTGTAGCGCTCCGGCAATCTGCTGGTGTGTATCGTTGGCTCCCAGCAGGATCGCGATAATCGCAGCTGCAAACTCACGTATGGCCACAGACAGTAAATATTGAGTCGTTACCCCACCCAGGCGCGCCCGGCGCTCTGCTGGCAGTGCTGCGGCCATTGCGTCGGCCAGTTCGCGGATCTTTGCCCTGGACGCTTTGGTTTCCCCACGCAGCCAGCGGAAAATAGCCTGTCGGTTGGTGTTGATCGCCTGGTGGTCAGCAACGCCGTTCTGCTCAATCGGGTACAGCTTCACGATTTTTGAATCGGCACCAGAAAGCAGCCACTGTTTGCTGATCTCAATGGCTACATGTTCTTGCCCGCTTTCCACCGCCCACCCGGCGATCTCGTCTTTCAGTTTTTCGATGTCCACTTCTTCGCGTCTCCTGTCGCTTTTTGATTACGCGTAATCAGATTTTTGGGGGTGAACAGCTTTAAGCTGCACCTGTTTGCTGGCCTTGGTACAACGCCGGATCGTATTTCAAGGCACCGTTTGTAATGCGCTCCAGACGGGCGGCGCGGCGCTCTGGGATGATCTCGCCCCAAGCGCTGGCAGACGGGAGTTTTACCCCAGCCGCTTCGGCCAATTTAGTAAGGTTGCCAAAGTATTTAATGGCATCGATTTTATACATGCGAACACCTCCTGTTAGATTTAACTGACAAGCTAGATGTTTGAGATAACTAAGTCAAGAAAATTTAGAATTAACTAACTATGAATACACCCGGCGAGCGCATACGTGCGCGAAGAAAAGAAATTGATCTGACTCAGCGTGCACTGGCCAAACTGGTCAAGGTGTCGCACGTCACTGTGTCTCAGTGGGAGAGCAACGACAGCGAGCCGGGCGGGAAGAATCTGTTTGCGTTAAGCGAGTCTCTGCAATGTTCACCTACGTGGATCCTTTACGGTGATGAAGATAAATCACCAGGAGAGGCTCAACCGCAACCTAGGGAACTGGATGAAAGAGAGAGTGAATTACTTAAACTCTTTGCCGCTCTACCTGAATCTGAGAAAGAACGACACCTTTCTGACCTCCGAATGCGAGTTGATGATTTTAATCGCCTCTTCGACGAGCTACTTCAAGCAAGAAAAGCGTTAAAATAATTTAAGCGCAATATCAATATGTTGCGTTTCTTTACGCCTCTTTTGTTCGTTATATCTAAATTTAGCGTTGACTAATTAATTCGTTTTATCTAAATTCATTCCCATCAACAGCGCAAACCATGCAGCGGTTGTTCAGATAACAAGTTCTGACAGCGGGAAAGACCGCAAAGATTTGGGGTGTTGTGGCGATGGAGAACCAATTCCGGTCGCGCAGGGGTGAGGGATTCAGATTACCACGCCACAGCAGCCCAAAAGTTATCACCACGTGAATGCGGTCGTAACTCATGAAAAGGTAAAGCGACGCCGGAAAGCGTAACCGGCAACCATTCATCAAAGAGAAGCGCTTAATTTTGGGTTTATATGGGTGAAGCGCACCTGCAAGTAAACCCGCTTCTCTGTGGTGAATGCATAGGCTGATATGCACCGATAGGCTTTTTTGCCTTGAGAGTGCCCGAATAATCCCGAGCGCGGGGAGACAGAAATTTAACGCGCAGGTTCCCTGTGAAATTACGCTTTATGGGGATGGCATGCCGGAGATCAGCACCGGCCACCACAAACTAAAACCGAATGTTGCTTCCTCGCTTTGCTGATAGCAGCGCATTCGCCGGATAGGGTAACCGGTACACAACAGGTAATGGTATTTGTTGAAATGGGTTTCACTGTGAGCGGTTCGAAACGCACCTGAAAATTACACAGTAGCAACAAGTACCATTTCCGTTGTGGTGAATGCGCAGGCTGATGCGCAGGTAAGTTTAGCTGGGTTTTTTGACCTCGTTTTGACCCAAGTCGCACCGTTGTCTGGCTGACTAAACGCCTAAGTGACAACATGCCGGGATGATACCAGCACCGGCCACCACAAGTTAAACAGGAAAGACCAACGCGCCTCACCAGGGCGAATACGGTCGCCGAACTCTGACCAGGTGACGCGACGCCGGATAACGTAACCGGCAACCTTTAGACGTAAAAAAGCCCACCGTTAGGCAGGCTTCTTTACCCAAGTGGGAACCACCCCACAAGGATTTGCCGGGAACCACCCCGGCCGTTCTAGGAAAGACCAACGGCTTACGCCACTGATCTGTTAAATATTATATCGGAGTTGCTATGAAAGCACTACAGATACCCGTCACGCTGTACATCCATGCGCTTACGCGTCCTCTGCCATCTCAAGCTGAATTGCCTTACGTTATTGCATCTGCGGATATGACCAAAGTGTCCGATGCGTATGTCTTGCTTGAAACCCGCACTATCAACGTTGAAGTAATCGAACCTGAGCCGATCGACGTTATCGGCAAACAGATTGAAGCCCTGCGCACTCAGAAAGAGCGCATTGCGGCTGAATCCCACCGCCAGCAGGCAATCATCGACGACAAAATTCAGCAGTTGCTGTGCATCGACCATTCACCGGTTGATGAACAAGAGCTGCCGTACTAACCCACAACCAAAGGAAAGACCATGGATATTAAAAATCTCTTAAAATCAATAGGAAACATTGAAGCGCACTTAGAAGATGCTAAGCGCATCATTAAAATCTGCGATGGTGACGTTCACAAAACGATGATTTACGCCGATCCAATACAAGGGCACGACTGTCGACTGCCTATCGGAAAAGAGGTTGTTCGCGAATTGGCAGTAAATGAATTGCAGAAGTGCAAAGCTGAACTCGCAATTCTCCAAGAAGCAAAAACCACAGCCGAGCGTGTTATCGCCGGAATGCTGCCTGAAAACAAAACAAGCGCCTGACCAGCGCTTAACCAACCATAGGAAGGATCAACATGCCTATATTCACTGTCGGCTTTGAGCCGAAACCAAAAGCAGTCGCCAGCGGGGCCGTTTCGATGGCCGTTGCTATCGATGCAAAAAATGCAAAACTGGCGGTAATGAAAGCCATCACATTAATGGAAGAAGAGTTTCCCGACTCAAGCGATAACTTCCTGAAACCTAAAGTCTGCGCCGATCGAGTTGGACTGCCCCGCCCACCCATTGGACAATTCAGTACTCACTGGATGACGGAAGTTTTCTGGAACGAGGAAACCAAAGAGTTCAACACTCTGCCAACCACAACCGAAGAAGTGCCAACCGGCCCTGTCGATCTGCTAAAACAGCCTGCTGACATTAAGATTACGGCGATTGGCATGTATGGCTTGAGCGATGTTGATCATAGTTGTCTTTCGCTTGTGCATGACTTCCGTGACTCGCTCAATGATGAAGATGCCCCCGATGAAACCGGGATGCGTGATGTTATCAAGGCTTTGATATCCATCCCAGCAGTTGGGGCAATGTACCCAGAAGCAATTAATTCACTTTATGAGGCTATTTACACTCACTTTAATGGTGAGGTGCCAACAGAGCCAGGCGCACGCCGATTCGCTGAAAAGTGGGTTAACAATCCGCGAGATCGTGACCAACTAACCAGCTCCAGCTCCAAGGCTGGCGTAATGGATTACAACACCCTCAGTATGCATACCATGCTTTCAATAATGGGCGTGCATCCATTACAAGCAAAGCCATCTGATGTGAGAAACGCCAAGGAACTGATGGAGCAGCGCGAACCATTATGGAGAGCTGTTGATAAAACCTTTCGCGTCATTACTGGCATTCTCGATGTTGATACAGATACGCGTCACGCGATTATTTCCGATGGCCTCAAAAACATCCAAATGTTCAATGACGACCAAGCGCGCTTGCACTTTGTGAAAACTCGTCTGGCCGGTAATCCGGCATGCCCCGAACTGGCTAGCTATGGCCAGCAGGAGACACCATCTCAGCCGGAAGTAAAAAACCTCGGCGGCGGTAAGTTTTCAGTCGATGGTCTGGTAGGCGATCAGCAGAACACCGCCTCAAATGAAGTCGAAAAAACGGAAGTGGCCACCACTAACCAGGTTAGCGATGAGACGGCGCAGCAGGCCAAAGAAACCCTGGATCAATTGGGGTATGGCGTATACGCCACCGAGACAGGCGATAAATCAGAACACTTACAGCGCGCTGAAAAAACGCTGGCCGACGTTACCGAACTCGTTACGCAGTTAAAAGCCGATGATTTCGAGCAGCGTGCAAATTTGCTCGAGCAATTTTTTGCAGAACAGCAGCAGTCCGCCCTTGATAACCTTGATATCTGGAACAGGGTTTATAAGACCGATCCCAAGCATACAAAAGCGTTTGCTAATAACGGTGGCGGGACGTCGATCAATGGTACCTACATGGTTATGCAGGCTACCAAGGTTTTCGGCCCTCAGGGGATTAACTGGCGCGTTGAGGTTATCGAGGAACGGTTTGATGATGGTGCGCCAATTATGCGATCAGTTAAGCAGCAGGACGGCAATTACCTGAAAGAGGTGATCCCCAATGGCGCAGGCGGTTATCTGTGTGAAGTTAATCACACGGTAAGAATAAACCTGATCTTTGAGCACGCAGGGAAAAAAGGCGTGATCCCTGCTTACGGCTGCACACCATACATTCAATCCACCAAAAATGGCGTTGTTAGCGATGGTGAAGCGCCTAAAAAATCGCTGACCGACGCCACCAAAAAAGCTCTTTCACAGCTTGGTTTCTCCGCTGACGTGTTCCTCGGTTTGTATGACGATGTTAACTACCGGGAGGAAAATAAGGCTGAATTTGCAGTCAAGAACGCCAGTGATAAAGCCGAGGGTATAAACAGGCTGCGTGAAGAGCTGGACGAGAAGTTAACCAAGGTCGCTGAGACAATCAGCAAGGCTGTAACGATTAACGAGGCCAGCAAGGTTCACGGCTCCATCGCGCGTGAAATTGAAGCCTATCGAAAAGCAGCCGAAGCCAAGGGCGATACAGATCACGCAAAGTACTTGGCCGGACGCCTGCGCCGCCTCACCGTTCTGAAAGATGAACGTATCAAAGCCCTTTCCACTTCCGAGGAGAAAGCCCAATGAGCATTACAGCCATCGCATTAGCATCCGATTACGCCAAGCTGCAAGAATTGGTTGAAACCTCCGACGAACTGACGCCGGAAATGATCGCAGATACCTTGGAGGGCATCGAGGGCGCGTTAGGCGATAAGCTGGATGCCGCTTATACATACGTTCGCAACCTCGAAGGGTTAGCCAAGACCGTTGACGAAGAAGTTAAGCGCCTGGCAGATCGTAAAAAATCATTCGAGAACCGCGCTAAATCCATTCGCCAATATGTGCTGATGTGCCTGCTGGCATCCGGCCAAGACAAGTTAAAAACCGTGGCCAACACGTTCACCGCTCGAAAAGGCTCTGTGAGCGTGGTGATCGATAACGCTGATCTGCTGCCTGATGATCTGGTAACCGTGCAAACGCTCGTTGCACCGGATAAGAAAGCCATCAAGGAAGCGATCGAGAACGGCGTTGACGTTAAAGGCGCACACATTGAGATCGGCGAACGTACGCTGCAAGTGAGGTAACACGATGCTCAGACGAAACCAAAAGCGTGGGCAGCCAACTTACATCACGCTGCCAGACGGCCGCACCGGTACCATCCGCACCGATCGCCGCTGTGATGTTGAATACGAGCTGCCGGACGATGTGAAGATCAGCAGCACCCCACCACCGAAATTGATTAAGCCTAATCAGACCCGATAGCCCTTCACCTGCATTGTGGCGACCCTCTCAATAACCGGGAAACCACAATGCAGGCATGGAAACCAGGCGCGCGCCTACTCTCCGATTTCGATATCAAGATAGGCCGCCTTAGCGCCAGCGTACGGAAAAAACAACTCACAGAAGATGATATCACCCGCGCGTGTCGTGTGACCGACGACGTTATCGCCAGGGTGATTAAACCGAGGAAAGACCAGCATGAGAAACGACCACGACATAATCACCAAAGAAGAAATGATTGAGCTGACCGGTCACCATTATAAATCCAAGCAGTGTGAGGCATTGCGCCGCGCCGGGATATTCTTCATTGAGCGCCCGGACGGCCACCCAAAAACTACCTGGGGGCATTTTATGAACCCGGTGAAGTACCGCAGCGAATCGCAGAAACCGGCCCCGAAAGAACCTAATTTCGAGGCTATGTAATGGCCGGTAAAAGAAAAAATCCCGCTGACCACTGGATGCCGCCGCGAGTTTATCGCGGCCGCTCCGCGTATGAGTTCAGAAATAATAAAGGCCAGGTGATAAGGCTCTGCGCTCTTGATTGCGCTCAGTCTGCCGTCTGGGCTGCCTATGAAAAGCACGTTGAGCAACAGAAGGAGGATGAAACCTTTAAGACGCTGGCAAACCGTTTCCTCACATCGGCAGAGTTTACAGATCTGGCATTTGAAACCCAGAAGGATTATCACAAATACGCGAATAAATTAATGCCGGTGTTTGGTGATACGCCTCCGGACAATATTAAGCCCGAGCACGTTCGGCGATATATGGATAAGCGGGGATTAAAAAGCAAGACGCAGGCGAACCGCGAAAAAACGTTTATGTCGCGCGTTTTCGGTTGGGGGTATGAGCGTGGGTATGTGAAGGGTAATCCGTGCAAAGGTGTTCGGCAGTACAAGGAAAAGAGCCGGGAACGTTACATAACTGACGCTGAATACGCCGCTGTCTATGCCGCTGCCCCAGATACCGTGCGTGCTGTAATGGAGCTGGCGTATCTCTGCTGCGCCCGGCAAAGCGACGTTCTCGCCCTGACTCGCGATCAGATTCTAGAAACCGGGATCTACATCTGCCAGGGTAAGACGGGAGCTAGGCAGATCAAAGCCTGGTCAGATAGATTGCGTGCCGCTGTAGCGCTGGCCGACTCTGTACCTATTTCCAGCGGCATTGCCAGCGTCTACGTAATACACCAGCATAACGGCAACCGCTATACGCGTGATGGCTTTAACTCAAAATGGCGTAGCGCAAAGCTGGCCGCTAAAGCTGCCGATCCGAGTCTGGATATTGATTTCACGTTTCACGATTTGAAGGCGAAAGGCATTTCAGATCTTGAAGGTTCGCTCAGTGAAAAGCAGGCGATTTCCGGCCATAGAAATTCTAGCCAAACGGCTATTTATGACAGAAAGGTGAAAGTGGTTCCGGTGGTGGGTAATCAGAAAAAGTGAATATCTATGTGATTTTCTGTTTTCATCTTCTGAAATCATCTTATGAAGATGTTATGAAACGTGATTTTTGACACAAAAAAACCGCCATGAAGGCGGTCTAAAATTCTTTGTAAATCAATGTGGTACCCGGGGCGGGACTTGAACCCGCACAGCCATAAGCCGAGGGATTTTAAATCCCTTGTGTCTACCGATTTCACCACCCGGGCTCGGAAATTGGAGGCGCGTTCCGGAGTCGAACCGGACTAGACGGATTTGCAATCCGCTACATAACCGCTTTGTTAACGCGCCGTAATTCTGTTTGCCTTTTCAGGCTAAAGCTCGTGAGATACCAGCTTTATTAAAATTATTAAAGGTAAGCACTTGAACTGTTGCTTTATCCTTCTGAAAACACTAATTTTTTTTAACCAGCAGTGCTTTCGATGTGCAGGATTATGTACTAATTGAAAAAGGTTGGCAACAAAAAAATGCTTAATGCACAGCACACCCATCGCGTTTGCTCAAAACTTACCTTATCTGAACATAATCTAATCAATTCAGTGTATTGGAAGCTAACTTTCAGCAAAGTCCTTATATAATCCCCCATTAATCAGGGATCACTTTCGTATTGATCTGTTCACCTTTAAATTAGCGTATCCAGGCAACGCAGTGAATACCAGACTGAGCTCTCTGGTCTGATGGCATAAAAACGCCGCTACCAGAACAGCATTAAAGCCCATCGTTACCTTTGAGATAGCCATGCAACCTAGGCTCTGAGTATTCATCTAACTTAATGCTTTTTACTTATAACGGCTTGGGTAAATCACAGCGTATTCTACTTATGAACATTCTTTAGCCATATAACATAGAGACTACTTATGAAACTGGAATCGCTGGCTTTACATCACGGTTATGTATCTGAAGCGACGACGAAATCGGCCGCTGTCCCTATCTATCAAACTACGTCTTATACCTTTGATGATACCCAGCACGGGGCCGATCTTTTCGATCTGAAAGTCGCAGGCAACATCTACAGCCGCATTATGAACCCTACGAATGCGGTACTTGAGGAAAGGCTTGCCGCCATTGAAGGCGGCGTCGGTGCTCTTGCTGTCGCCTCAGGGATGGCTGCCATCGCCTATTCCATACAGGCGTTGACCGAAGTCGGCGACAATATTGTCAGTACCAGCCAGCTCTATGGTGGAACCTATAATTTCTTTTCACATACGTTACCCCGCCAGGGTGTCGAAGTCCGCATGGCTAGCTTTGATGACTTTGACGGTATTGAATCTCTCATCAACGATCGAACGAAAGCGTTATTTTGTGAATCGATAGGCAATCCAGCAGGCAATGTTGTTGATATTGCACGCCTGGCACAGATTGCTCACCGGCACGGTATACCGGTGATTGTGGATAACACGGTGGCATCGCCGGTATTGTGTCGGCCTTTTGAACATGGTGCCGACATTGTGATTCATTCTCTGACCAAGTATATCGGTGGGCACGGTACAACGCTTGGCGGGATTATTATCGACTCCGGGAAATTCGACTGGATTGCGAATAAATCTCGCTTTCGTCTATTGAACGAACCAGACCCTTCTTACCATGGCGTCGTCTATACCGAGGCCTTTGGTCCTGCGGCTTACATAGGCCGCTGCCGGACCGTACCGCTGCGTAATACCGGTGCCGCACTCTCGCCACATAGCGCTTTTCTACTGCTTCAGGGGCTTGAAACATTGAGCCTGCGTATGGAGAAACATTGCAGTAATGCACTGGCGCTGGCCGTTTTTCTGCAAAATCACCCGTTGGTGAATTGGGTTAACTACGCCGCACTTCCCGAGAGCCCCTATAGATCTAACTGTGAAAAAATAACCGCTGGCAAGGCTTCAGGGATTGTCAGTTTCGGGATAAAGGGCGGGAAAGAGGCCGGTGGACACTTTATTGACGCATTAAAGATGATTTTACGGCTGGTGAATATCGGTGATACCAAGTCGCTGGCATGTCACCCGGCCACCACCACCCACCGGCAGCTTAATCCCGATGAGTTGGCCCGTGCCGGTGTGAGCGAGGATTTGATCAGGATCTCTGTCGGCATAGAGAATATTGAAGACATCATCGAGGATGTTTCACAGGCGCTTGAAGCTTCTCAACAGTAATCTCTGGCACTCTCTACGCTCAAGCGACTTCAGGATGCAGGTAGGCTGCCAATATCTGCATCCTGAAAAGCGACGGGGAATTATTTAGGGCATAACGATATGATTTTTGTGTCCTTCTCATAGGACAAATAAACTTTTCACTCAAGAAAATATCAATAATTCCATCATGTTGGAGAGTTTTTAACGTCAGTGCTGTTTGCAGCCATCTGCTCCAGTTTTACCGTCCTGACGGTAACGCCGCCGGACACACTGGTGATTGTCAATCTATCAGTTTCGACACTGAGCGGGGCTTTGAACTGACAACGGCTCAGGTCTTCAGCAACATTTATCAGCGCCTGACAGCCAAGTTTGTATAGGTGAACAAAAGACTTAGCACCCATTTTTATTAACGCATGCATTGTCACTCAGGGTGTAGGCTTTTTCTTTGGGTTTTGTCTTGCGAACATCGGTATCAGTCAATGACATCGTAGGTGATGTGGGGAGGTATAGGTTTTTGCCCAGATTGTCACAGCATAAAACCGCACTACCTGCGCTCCGCTTTTATGTACCGAAAAGTCGTGGCTTGAGGTGGTTTTTATTGGAACAGAATGACACATTCCACAGTAACTTAGTTAGTACAATCAATAAGTTATGGTACTTATTGGTTTACTATGGAAGAAAATTTGGAGCGGGAAACGAGACTCGAACTCGCGACCCCGACCTTGGCAAGGTCGTGCTCTACCAACTGAGCTATTCCCGCATTGATTAGAACTTGCTGATTTATTTCAATCTTTCAGCGGATTATCTCCGCCGTCTGATGCGATGCATTCTACTTACCTGACGTAATGAGTCAATAAAATAGTTAACTCATTACGTTCGTTTGCCGTTTTTTACAGCGTATTGTTCATGGTTCTCGCAAATCCCTGCGGGCGGCATTCAAATATTGGAACATTGACCAGAAAGTCAGTACCGCAGCAATGTACAGCAGCGCGAACGCTACGTACTCAACCGTTCGGTCAGGGCGCCACAGTAAGCCTACCAAGGACATCATCTGCGCCGTCGTTTTTACTTTACCAATCCACGAAACCGCGACACTGCTACGTTTGCCAATTTCCGCCATCCATTCACGCAATGATGAGATAATAATCTCACGGGCGATCATGGTTGCTGCGGGCAAGGTGATCCACCAGGTGTGGTAATACTCCGCCACCAACACCAGCGCTATCGCGACCATCACTTTATCCGCAACCGGGTCGAGGAAAGCACCAAAGCGGGTTGTCTGCTTCCAGCGGCGTGCCAAAAAGCCGTCAAACCAATCGGTTACAGCAGCAAACACAAAGATGACGGCGCATACCACCGGAGCCCAAGTGAAAGGCAGATAAAATGCCACAACGAAGAATGGGATCAGAACTACGCGGAACAGGGTAATCCAAGTCGGTATATTCAGTTGCATAATGCTACGGTAACTATCTGGCTGGAGTGGAAATTAAGAGTATGTTGCTACATTGCCCTCAGTGTTTCAATGCATTGTAGATCTTTTCTGCCAATGCTTGTGAAATACCCGGCACTTTTGCAATTTCCTCAACGCTGGCATTCAATAATGGTTGAAGTCCACCCATATACTTCAACAGCACCTGACGCCGTTTTGGCCCAACGCCTTCAATCAACTCCAAGGCACTGGTATTTTTGACTTTTGCCCGCTTTTGACGATGGCCAGTGATCGCATGGTTATGTGAATCATCGCGGATATGTTGGATCACATGCAATGCCGGTGAATCTGGCGGCAGCGAAATCCCCTCACCTTCCGGCACAAAGAATAACGTCTCCAGCCCGGCTTTACGATCGCTACCCTTGGCGATACCAATCAGCAGCGGTTTGTTTTTGTCCCAGGTGACATTCAGCGAATTGAATACCTCAATCGCCATACCCAGTTGCCCCTTGCCACCATCAATGAAGATCACATCAGGGATTTTTTTCTCTTCCAGTACCTTACCATAGCGGCGTTTCAGCACTTGAGTCATCGCCGCATAGTCATCACCCGGTGTGATACCCGTGATATTGTATCGGCGATACTCTGAACGCAGCGGCCCATTGCCGTCGAACACCACGCAGGATGCCACCGTCTGCTCCCCCATGGTGTGGCTGATATCAAAACACTCCATCCGGTTAATCTCGGAAAGATTAAGCAGTTTTGCCAGTTCAGCCAACCGTTGATGGATCGTCGACTGCTGGGAAAGTTTGGTGGTCAATGCCACTGAGGCGTTAGTGCGCGCCAGCTTAAGATAACGGGCACGATCGCCACGCGGCTTGCTCTGAATCTGAATTCTGCGCCCTGCCAGTTCACTCAATGATTCAGCCAACAGATCTTTTTCCGGCAGACTGAAGTCCAGCAGGATTTCAGCCGGTAAGGTTCGCACCTGGCTGCCCTGCAAATAGAACTGCCCCACAAAAGTCTGCACCACTTCACTCATCTCCGTCCCGCCCGGTACTTTCGGGAAGTAGCTACGGCTGCCAAGCACTTTGCCTTGACGTATAAACAGCACATGTAAACAGGCCATTCCTGCCTCAAATGCTACGCCAATCACATCCATATCGTCGCTATTACCCGAAACAAACTGCTTTTCGGTAACTCGACGAACTGCCTGGATCTGATCGCGAACACGCGCCGCTTCTTCAAAGTTGAGTTCCTGGCTGGCACTTTCCATTCGCTCGATTAACTGATGCAACACCTGCTGATCTTTACCGGACAGGAACAGGCGCACATAATCCACCTGTTGCCGATATTCTTCTTCGCTTACCAAACCAGTAACGCATGGCCCCAGGCAGCGACCAATCTGATACTGCAAGCATGGGCGAGAGCGATTACGATAGACACTATTCTCACACTGGCGAATCGGGAATAACTTTTGCAGCAGTGCCAGCGTTTCACGCACGGCATAAGAATTAGGGAATGGGCCAAAGTATTCGCCTTTGGCATGTTTGGCACCACGGTGCACCGTCAGTCGCGGATGTGCATCGGCACTGAGGAAAATCAGCGGATAAGATTTGTCATCACGCAAAAGAACATTATATCGCGGCTGGTATAATTTAATGTAATTATGTTCCAGCAATAGCGCTTCTGTTTCCGTATGCGTAACGGTAACGTCTATCTGCACGATATTTTTGACTAGCGTCTCCGTTTTACGGCTACCGACTTGAGCCCGGAAATAACTGGCGAGACGTTTTTTCAGATCTTTGGCTTTACCAACATAGATCACCGTACCCGCCGCGTCATACATACGATAAACGCCTGGTTGGCTGGTTACGGTTTTAAGGAATGCCTGCGCATCGAAACGGTCAATCACTGCTTAACAACGTCTCCGCATTGAACAACCCGTGTCGTATCGCCAGATGGGTCAATTCAACATCACCACTAATATTCAGTTTACTGAACATACGGTAGCGATAGCTGTTCACCGTTTTAGGGCTGAGATTCAATTGCTCAGAGATCTCATTCACTTTTTTCCCTTTGGTGATCATCAACATAATTTGCAGCTCGCGTTCAGAAAGCATGCTAAACGGATTTTCCGCCTGCGGTTCCAACTGGCTTAATGCCATTTGTTGCGCAATATCGGAAGCAATATAACGCTGGCCGGCATGTACCGAACGAATAGCGTTTACCACCTCCTGTGGTGCAGCCCCCTTGCTCAAGTAACCAGCAGCACCAGCCTGCATCACCTTGGCAGGTAACGGATTCTCAGTATGAATAGTCAGCATGATGACTTTGATATCGGGTGCATAACGAACAATCTTGCGGGTGGCTTCCAGCCCCCCTATACCCGGCATATTCATATCCATCAATACGATATCAGCAGAGTTGCTTCGGCACCATTTAACGGCATCTTCACCGCATTGCGCTTCACCAACAACTTTTATGCCTTTGATATCTTCTAGAATGCGTCGTATCCCTGCGCGCACCAGTTCGTGGTCATCAACAAGAAGAACGCTAATCAAGGAAAATTCTCCAAAATAGGGGAGTAACGCAATCAATCAGCCTCTGACATCTAAACAGATATTACTTGGTTTTCAGCAAAGAATGAATACAGATTAATACTTACTCACGATTAACTCTGCGGAACAGGCCAAATTTTCAAACTTTAGTTCACTACAACACCATTAATCTGCTTCAACACGGATAAAAATCCATCATGTCAATTAGGAAGCAGTCAGGAGCACATCTCCCTATGATACGCCATTTTACACACTTTGGCGGCAAATTTATTGTAAGTTATCGCGCCCCATAATAATATCGATACTGGCAATCATCACGCATAACCATATGAATTACAAAAAAATAACAAACAACCGCCATTTTCAGTCACGCATAAATCTCTGCGACAAAACCATTATTCAGAATACAAAGCCACCATCAACGTCGAAACCGAGCCATTCTCAATTAAAATAACCGATCATACCTTTAATTGTATACAAGCCAATTACTTGTTCATCCTTGAAAAATACACTAGCGATATACTTTAGGCTGGTAACTGTGACAAAGACATATCTATTCGCTAGTTTAGAGTAAGTATAACCAGTAATTACAGCACGCGCCTCACAAAATGACCATGCTTTCTCATCGCCAAATGGCGTTGAGCCGCTCTGTGACTAGACTCAGGTATCCCGTGCTATGTTATACTCCGCGCCCACACAAATGCACTGCGGCCCGTCATAGTGAATCGGCAACCGGAAAATGTGCATTAACCTGCATTTGACGTCAGGCTTCGGCCTTAAACTCAGGAGAAAAAATGAGCAACGTTGATTTCACTACATCTGCAAATCCGGAAGCACTGGCCACAGAAGTTGCCTGCCTTAAAGCCACTCTGACACTGATCCTGAAAGCGATTGGCCAGGCAGATGCGGGTAAAGTCATCATCAACCTGGAACGTTTTGCCGCTCAGATTGATGATCCTGCCCAGGCTGAGATTTTCAAAAACAGCATTCTGCAAATTAAACACGCGTATCGCCAGTAATCCCAGCATTATCAGGCCGCCTTTATGCGGGCCTGACCTTCGTTCTCACCACCTCCATCAATATTTGTTACCGCTTCAGGTAACATGCTTGTACTTACCTCAGAAGATATGATGGACATCGATGTGAAAGCGCGGATTGGTGCTCTGGTTGTCATTCTAAGAGGTATTCTGTCTAAGCGCTAAAAGCCAGTAACGTGGTAGGAATATTAGCAAGAACAATAGGAGTACTCTTAATTAATCAAAAAATTTTAATGGGATTATTATTATCCTTTTATTTTACTGTACCTTTAATAATTTCAAACTGAAACGATACACCCACTTTCTAGAAATCATATAGTCCTGTAGTCGGTAGCGGCACGATACTGCGAACACCATAAATAAATGACTTTGACCTTGAAAATAAATTCATTAAATGAATTGTTCTTTTGAAAAAAATACAATTTGTTTATGAAATAAACAGTAAGCTAAGAAAATAAACGCATACAGCCAAGATTGTTTTTTAGACAAAAGGGTTAGCATTGGTGTTCGTGCTGAGCCTAGCGACATGCTTGGCCTACTCATCATCACCATGTGGCATGCCGGTTTTTGGCCGGTGTTTAGCCCCCTCAGGCTTTTTATGCTGGGCTTTTTGCAATGCTTGCGCAATCAACCTCAGCAACAGGGGCATTAACAGCAGACACAGACCTAACGTAATCAGAGCCTTTATCATCATTCATCTGCCCGTACTCTTTTATCACTACCTCTGATTGTAGCAGTTTTATTACTCCACCTTTGATTGACTCAGCAAAGCCAACGTTTCAGCCCTCACCGGCGTTAGCGGGATTCGTGGTTTCGGCAGCGGCCACCCATACAGATGGCGTACCGCAGTGGCGCAAATTTTCCCTTGGCAAGCCCCCATACCGCAGCGACTACCCAGCTTAGCGTTAGCCCAGTCCGTATATTCTCTCAGTTGGCCCTGTTTGACATCCTCACAGCGGCACAACAGTGTATCCGGCGTTGCCAACGACTTTAGTGCCTGATTCAGGGCGAAAGTCTGCATCACCGCCATGGCAAAGCTCTGCCACCGATCACGTTGCTCCCTCTGCTGCTGCGCTTTTTCTTTATTCTCTGTCGCGGCGTAGCCCGCGATCGCACCTTCCACCAATGCCAATTCACTGCCGCCAATCCCGGTACATTCACCGGCAGCAAACACCTGTTTTACGCTAGTTTGCTGCCAGCGATCGACCGCTATGGCTTCATTAACAATGCGGCACCCTAGTAGCATGGCCAATTCGATATTGGCCACCAAGCCAAAACCGCACGCCAAGCGATCACAGGCTAGGGTATGTATCTGTTTTCCCTGCCGGACCCGCACAGACTCAATACGCTCCTTCCCTTCTGCCGCCAATACTTGGCTATTAGTCCGATAATGGCGGTTAACCAGAGAAAACGCTTGGCGCAATTTCGTCGGCCAGCGCCAGAGTTCACAGGTGAAAGCCATCACACGCCGGAAACTTGCCTGCTCGGCCAGCAACACCACTTCCCCTCCAGCTTTAACCACGCTACTGGCCACGGCCAGCAACAGAGGCCCACTGCCAGCAATAGCCACGCGCAACCCTTTTATTGGTAAACCGTTTTTAATCTGTGCTTGCAAACCGCCTGCACCACTGACTCCGGGTAACGTCCAACCGGGGAAGGGTAGCAGCAGTTCACGTGCACCACAGCAAAGAATCAGCCGCCGATAAGCAATCACTCCATGCCCTTCCGCACTTTCATACAGAATCTGCTGCCCTCCATATTGTGCGACCACACGTGTGGCGTTAAGCAACGTCACATTGGGAAGACCATTTAATGCCTGTCGATAATCGGTGGCAACAGCAGGTAACTGCACCTCTGGCCCATCGCGCCAGATCTGCCCGCCAGGACGTGGGTTATCATCAAGCACCACGATCCTTTTCCCACTTTCGGCGGCGGCACGTGCGGCGGCCAACCCGGCTGGCCCCGCGCCGATAATCAGCACCTCACACTGTAAATCACACATTTTGGCCTCTTTCGATACACATGCCTGATTGGCACAAGGTCTGGCACGCCAAGCGACGCTGGCCGTTGATCGTGACCCGGCACTCCTGGCAAACGCCCATTCCACAGAATGCAGCGCGCGGCTGCTGAGTCACCGAATAACGGCAGATATCCTGCCCACTCAGGCTGAACGCAGCCGCCACGGTGAAACCTTCGGGAATCAGAACGCGTTGCCCATCAATGGTCAAAAGAACCTGGCTCATGCCGGTAACTCCTCCACAGCGAATATGCGTGCTGCTCGATAAGGGCGATCGTCGATTTCCGTGCGCTGATTGTTGATCTGCGCACTGAGCAACGCCGCGCTACCCAACGCTGTGGTGACGCCAAGCCCTTCATGGCCTAATACCAACCAGAGCCAGGAATGGTGCGGATGCGCCCCCAATAACGGCAAACCGTCGGCAGTGGCTGCGCGAAAACCGCTCCAGCAACGGATGATATTCATCTGGGCCAAGGCGGGCAGGAAACTATTGGCCCGCGCCAGCATAGCCGCCAGCAAAGGCATATCAATAGCCGGGTCAAGAGAGTCAAATTGACGTGAAGAACCTATCAGTAACTGGCCGGTTGGTCGGGGCTGCACATTGAATGCCACCGAGGTTCCACTACCCGCATGAGCACTGGCACCGTAACCCAACTCCACCAGTTGATGTTTAACCTGCGGTGGATAGCGATCGGTAATCGCCAAGTGCCCTTTTTTAGCACGCAATAAAGGCTGTGGCAGCAGTTGATCGGCCTGTAAACCACAGGCCAATACCACGACCGGTGCGGTCAGTTTCTTACCGTTCATCAATTGTACCGTTTGCCTGTCCAGCGCCACTACTTGGTCATGAAGGGTAGTCACCCGTTCCGCGGCATCGGTAATCAGCCAACGGGCAACGTTTGGCGCATAGACGATCCCGTCACTCGCCACCCGCAGCCCACCGGCCAAACCACTGCGCAGCATCGGTTCCCATGCTGCCACCTGTGCAGCAGTCAGTATTTCACTGGTCACCCCACTGGCAGCCATGCGCTGTTGCTTCAGTTGAGCAATCGCCATTTCATCCTGATGTTCCGCTAACCACAGCGTGCCACAACCCCGCCAGGCGCAGTCTTGCGGCATGCGCTCCACTATTTCCCGCCACAAGCGCAGCGAATAGGCACTTAGCGCCAGTTCTGCCGGATTGTCATCCATACACACCAGATGCCCCATGCCTGTGGCAGTCGCACCGGGCCGCCGATTGTCCACCACCAGCACACGACACCCTTGCTTTGCCAACTGCCAGGCACAGGCTGCCCCAATAATTCCAGCACCGACGACGATAACATCAGCGATCGCCATTAACGGATCCCCCAAGCAAAGGGATCGCGTTCATCCAGCAACAGCTGGCTGTCAGCGCAAACAAACGCCTGCCCGCGAATAAAAGGGATAATCTCGCTGCCTTTGGGTTGATAGAACGCGCTGAACTCACTGCCAATCACGCTGGCCTGCCGCCAGAGGGTATCTGGCGCTAACTTACCATCTGCTGCCAAGCAGGCCAGTTTGGCACTGGTGCCGGTACCACAAGGGGAACGATCGTAGGCTTTGCCAGGGCAAAGCACGAAGTTGCGGCTGTCGGCGTGTTCATCAGGGGAAAAAAGCTCAATGTGATCAATGATATCACCTTGTTCTCCGCGGATATCTGCCAGCTCGAGTGCCTGACGCACAGCCCAGCAGAACGCCGTCAGCCTATCGATATTATGCGGAGCAATTTCCAGCGAATGATCGGCGATCAGGAAAAACCAGTTGCCTCCCCAGGCGATGTCGCCAATAACGCTGCCATACCCCGCTACCTCAACCGCCACCCGCTGGCGAAAGCGATAAGCAGGAACGTTCTCCACCGTGACGCTACCGTCGGTGTGCAGCGTGGCATTCACCGTACCTACCGGAGTTTCAATCAAATGCTTACCGGCTCCAATCTGTCCCAGATAGGCCAACGAGGCGATCAAGCCGATGGTGCCATGGCCGCACATCCCCAGATAACCAGCGTTATTGAAGAAAATCACGCCAGCGGTTGCCTGTGGTGAACAGGGTTGGCACAGCAATGCCCCGACCAGCACGTCATTACCACGCGGTTCCAGAATGATCGCACTGCGCCAGTCATCATAATGCTGCGCAAACCGTGCTTTACGTTCGGCCATCGTTCCCGTACCCAGATCGGGAAAACCATCGACGATCAAGCGGGTCGGCTCGCCACCGGTATGGGTATCGATCGCCCGCAGCGTGGTCAGGTGCGAAGGTAGGTTCATCAGGTTCTCCGGGGTTAAGGAAATGTTATCAACATCGCCAAGCCTGCCCGATCCCCCTGATTGCAGCTTGATGTCTTTCAGCGCAAGAAATGCCGAAATCAGCACAATCTCCCTTTAACCCACTGGCTCGGACACATTAAGAAACCACGGATAATAATTAATCATATTATTTATCAATGAATTAAATGATCCATTTTATCGACTGGAAGCACATTAGCGCCACAATGCATGCTCGCAGCATCACAACAAGCAAAAGTATGCGGTGTTTCGCATATTTCATCTCTGGCTAATTATTGCGCTTGCCAAGTTACATAAAAGTTAATATTGATCCGAATGTGTTAAAAAAGAACAATTTGTCAGTTCACTGGAATAGGTATGATTATGCGATTAGCTCCTGAATACCTCGTGAACCCGCTTTCTTCCCAACGTGTAGAAGAAAACGAGGATGACGTGTTTGCTATCGAACAGCTCTCCCGGTTGTGTGCGGGTCTGGCGCAGCAACGCCCAGATAATCTGAACAGCTTACTCAACGCCCTGGCGTTGATCGCCCCCCTGCTGAATGCCATTCCCAACGTGGTGTTTTTCATCAAAGACGCCCAAGCACGTTATCTGCTGGCTAACCTGACGCTGGCTAAACGCTGCGGTTTCAAAACCGTCACACCGCTGTTGGGAAAAACCTCAGCAGACGTTTTTCCCGCTCAGTTAGGCTCTGGTTACACCGAGCAGGACTTACGGGTTCTGCACAACGGAGTACACATTCAGGATCAATTGGAGATGCACCTCTACAGTGGGCGCGAGACGGGTTGGTGCCTGACGCAAAAGCTGGCCCTGCATGATACACAAGGCAAAATTATCGGTATGGCAGGTATCTCGCACGACTTGCAGGAAGCTAAAGCCAACCACCCGGCTTACCAGCGGTTAGCGGCGATCGATATTTATATTCGCGAACATTTTGCCCGGTCAATCGCTTCAGAAGAACTGACCATGCTGACGGGGCTGTCAGTGGCGCAGATCGAGCGTTACTGCAAACGCATTTTCCATCTGACTCCACGCCAGATGATCCATAAAGTCCGTCTTGAAAAAGCCACTGAACTGCTGGCAAGCGATCTGCCGATTACCGACATCGCCTTGCAGTGCGGTTATACCGATCACAGCGCTTTCAGCCGCCAGTTCAAAGCGATGACCGGTTCAACACCACGCGATTTCCGTACTACGCTGCTTATTTAACCCATTGAAATAAAACTACCTATGGCGTTAACACGTCAGGCTTATCGCTACCCGTCATTCTCTGCCACTGTGCCAATTTCGTCATGGCAATCGGCGAAAGACGTCAAGCAGCCTCGAGCAATAGCGGTCAATCTGTTATCGAATTTCACCAATGATTCACCATTGATTAACAAAACCAGATAACAGGATAAAAGCGATGAACTCTAAAACTATTAGCTGGAGTGGCGTATTCCCAGCGGTCACCACTCAGTTCCACAGCGATTTCTCCCTGGATCTCGATGCCACTCATGCGGTCATCAAAAACCTGGTTAAAGACGGTGTTTCCGGCTTAGTGGTTTGCGGCACCGTAGGAGAAAACACCTCACTGACCATGCAGGAAAAACTGGCGGTCATCGAAGTGGCGAAAGATGCCGCCCAAGGCAAGGTGCCTGTGATCGCCGGTATCGCCGAATTCACTACCGCTTTTGCCCAGAACATGGCGCGTGAAGCTCAAAAGGTGGGCGTCGATGGCATTATGGTGATGCCAGCACTGGTCTATTCCGCCAAACCCCATGAAACCGCCGCCCACTTCCGCAGCGTGGCTGGCGCTACCGATCTGCCAATCATGGTTTACAACAATCCGCCGATTTACAAAAACGATGTCACACCTGACATCCTCACCACGCTGGTGGACTGCGACAACATCGTCTGCTTCAAAGACTCTTCAGGCGATACCCGGCGCTTTATCGATCTGCGCAATGCGGTGGGCGATCGCTTTGTGCTGTTTGCTGGCCTGGACGATGTGGTGCTGGAAAGTGTCGCGGTCGGTGCAGAAGGCTGGATCTCCGGCATGTCTAACGCATTCCCGCGTGAAGGGGAAACCCTGTTCAGATTGGCGAAGCAGAAACGCTTCGAGGAGGCGCTGGCGCTGTACCGCTGGTTTATGCCGTTGCTGCATCTGGATGCCCGCCCGGACCTGGTGCAATGCATCAAGCTCTGCGAAGAACTGGCTGGCCGTGGCAGTGCCATCACCCGTCCACCACGCTTGGCGCTGCAAGGGGAAACGCTGCGTGAAGTCACCGCCATTGTTGAAACCGCGCTGGCAAACCGCCCCGCGCTGCCCGAGGTCGGGCTGTAAACCCTGATCGTCGCCCGGTGCCTGACCGGGCGTATTTCTCTTAACCTTGCAGGGGTACTTATGCCGAATACCATCACCCTCAGCGGCCAACAATTTATCGGCGGGCAACGTACTGCCAGCGGCACGGCGGAGCTGATCAGCCTGCGGGCCGATAATGACCAGCCCACCGGTTATCGTTTTTATCAAGCCAGCAGCGCGGAAACCGCGGCTGCCGCAGAGGCCGCCGCAAACGCCTTCGCGGCCTATTCGCAAACCAGCGCAGAACAACGGGCCGCTTTTCTCTGTGCCATTGCCAGCGAAATCGACGCGCTGGCCGAACCCTTCTTCGCCTTTGCCATGCAGGAAACCGCCCTGCCGTTAGCTCGTTTGCAAGGTGAACGTGCCCGCACCAGCGGCCAACTGCGCCTGTTTGCCGAACTGCTACGCCGCGGTGATGTCCACGGCGTACGCATCGACTGTGCCCTGCCCGAGCGCACACCGCTGCCGCGCCCAGACCTGCGCCAATATCGCACTGCGCTTGGCCCAGTTGCCGTTTTCGGCGCCAGCAATTTCCCACTGGCGTTCTCCACCGCCGGCGGCGATACCGCCGCTGCATTGGCCGCAGGTTGTCCGGTGGTTTTCAAGGCACACAGTGGCCATATGATCACCGCAGAGCTCACCGCGCAAGCGATCGAACGAGCGGTGCAGCAACAGCAGATGCCCGCTGGCGTCTTCAATATGGTTTTCGGCGCACGGATCGGGGCCGAACTGGTTCAGCATCCGGCAATTCAGGCAGTGGGCTTTACCGGCTCGCTGCAAGGTGGCCGCGCCTTGTTTGATTTAGCCATGCGCCGCCCGCAGCCGATTCCGGTATTTGCCGAGATGTCGAGTATCAATCCGGTGGTAGTCATGCCGCAGGCGTTGGCTCAACGCGGGCAAAGCATCGCCCAGGAACTGGTAGCCTCATTCACGCTGGGCTGTGGCCAATTTTGCACCAAGCCGGGGCTGATTATCGGCATTCACAGCCCTGCATTCAGCCAGCTCATTGATGATTTAAAAAACCGGGTAAATGCCGCACCGCCGCAGCACATGCTGAATGCGGGCACGCTGGCGCACTATCGCCACGGGCTGCACGCGCTGGATCAGCATCCAGGATTGGAGCACTTAGCGGGCAACCAGGAACAACAAATGCATCTGGCGGCGGCTCAACTTTATCAGGCCAGCAGCCAATTACTGCTTAACGACGACGTACTGTTGCAGGAGGAAGTGTTTGGCCCGGTGGCGATCGTGGTCGCGGTAGACGATCAGCAACAATTGCTGGCGGCGCTGGAACATTTGCAAGGCCAACTGACCGCCACGTTACTCGTCGAACCCGGCGATATGGCTGCTGCTGCCGAACTGCTGCCTTTACTGACGCGCAAGGCCGGGCGAGTGCTGTTCAACGGTTATCCGACCGGTGTGGAAGTCTGCGATGCCATGGTGCACGGCGGCCCTTACCCTGCCACCAGCGATGCACGCGGCACCTCGGTCGGTACGCTGGCCATTGAACGTTTTCTACGCCCGGTTTGCCTGCAAAACACCCCTGCGGCCCTGCTGCCAGCCGCCTTACAGGACAGCAACCCACTCAACCTGTTGCGATTGGTGAATGGCACCTATACCCGCTCCTCATTGGAAGGAACCTCTTATGGCGACCCAAGGAAAATTTAAAAAGCAGCTTACACTTACCGATCTGACGTTTATCGGTCTGGGCGCAATTTTTGGCTCCGGTTGGCTGTTCGCGGCCAGCCATGTTTCCTCTATCGCCGGGCCTGCCGGGCTCTATTCCTGGCTGATTGGCGGGCTGGCGGTACTGTTGCTCGGCATTGTTTACTGCGAGCTGGGCGCGGCATTACCCCGCGCTGGCGGCATTATCCGTTATCCGGTATTTTCCCACGGCGAACTGATGGGCTATTTATTAGGCTTTATCACGCTGATCGCCTTCTCCAGCCTGATCTCGATAGAAGTCGTCGCCGCACGCCAGTATGCTGCTGCCTGGTTTCCGTTCCTCACTCAGCCAGACTCCAGCGATCCAACGCTGGTCGGCTGGCTGGTACAACTGTTATTGCTGTGTTTTTTCTTTGCCCTCAACTATTACAGCGTTAAAACCTTCGCCAAATCCAATAACCTGATCAGCATAATCAAGTTTCTCGTCCCGCTATTGGTGATCGTGGTGCTGTTTACCTTTTTCAAACCCGAGAACCTGTACAGCCAGGGTTTTGCCCCTTTCGGCGCCGCCGGGGTTGAAGCGGCGATCTCAGCGGGCGGAATCATCTTCGCTTATCTTGGCCTGACGCCGATCATCTCGGTAGCCAGCGAGGTACAAAAACCGCAGCGCACCATCCCGATCGCCCTGATTCTGTCGGTAGTGCTCTCCACTATTATTTATGTGCTGCTGCAACTGGCGTTCCTCGGCAGTATCCCGAGCGAGATGTTGGCCGAGGGTTGGGCCGGTATCAGCAAACAATTTTCTCTGCCTTACCGTGATATTGCCGTCACCTTGGGGATGGGCTGGTTGGCCTTTATGGTGGTCAGCGATGCCATCATTTCACCCAGCGGCACCGGCAACATTTATATGAATGCCACACCGCGTGTCATTTATGGCTGGGCACGCACCGGCACCTTCTTCAAAATATTTACCAAAGTCGATGGCCAATCTGGTATCCCGCGTCACGCTTTATGGCTGACCTTCGCCTTATCCATTTTCTGGACGCTGCCCTTTCCGTCGTGGGAACGGCTGATCGGCGTGGTATCCGCTGCGCTGGTGTTAAGCTATGCTATCGCACCGGTTACTGCCGCCGGATTGCGCCGTAACGCAGCGGATCTGCCCCGGCCATTTTTAGTGCGTGGCTTCTGTGTACTCGGGCCGCTGTCGTTCATCATCTCGGCACTTATCGTCTACTGGTCTGGCTGGAATACCGTTTCCTGGCTGCTCGGCCTGCAGATCCTGATGTTCTTCATCTATATCCTGTTCAAGAATAAAGTACCGACACACGCCGTCAGCCTGAAGCAGCAAATCTACTCCTCCCTATGGCTGATCGCTTTCTACGCACTGATTATCGTCGCCTCTTATCTGGGCAGTTTTGGCGGTATTGGTGCCATCAGTCACCCTTGGGATACCCTGTTGGTCGCCGCCATCGCGCTGGTCATTTACTACTGGGGTGCCTATACCTGTCTGCCTAAGGCGAATTTTGCCGGGGACGAAGAAGAGTAAAGGAAGAGAAAATGACTCAAACCGTAAATCTATCGCTGGATGACGCTTATCAGTTGGCGCACCGCGCACTACGCAGTAATGGCTTCAGCGAGGCGCACGCTCACGCGGTGGCGCAGAACGTCACTGCCGGAGAGCGCGATGGTTGTGCCTCCCATGGCTTGTATCGTGTACTGGGTTGTGTCCGCTCGCTGCATGCAGGCAAGGTTTCCGCCGATGCCGAGCCACTACTCATCGACACCGCTCCCGCGATTATGCACGTGGATGCGGGTGCCGCCTTCTCACTGGTGGCTTACCAAACCGCGTTGCCCACATTTATTGATAAGGTACGCCACTGCGGTATCGCCGCACTCGCCATTAACCATTGCGTTCACTTCTCTGCGCTGTGGGCCGATATCGAACCGCTGGTTGAGCAAGGATTAGTGGCGCTGGCCTGCACGCCAAGCCATGCCTGGGTGACGCCAGCGGGGGGCACTCAGCCGCTGTTTGGCACCAACCCGATTGCCTTTGGCTGGCCGCGCCCGCAGCAACCGCACTTTATCTTTGATATGGCCACCAGCGCTGTCGCACGCGGTGAGATTGAACTGCATCGCCGGGCGGGCAAACCCTTGCCGGAAGGCTGGGGGATCGATCAGCACGGCCAACCGTCAACCGACGCGGCCAGCGTATTGCAAGGCGCTATGCTGACCTTCGGCGGCCATAAAGGTTCGGCGCTGGCAGCCATGGTGGAGTTGATTGCCGGGCCACTGATTGGTGATATGACCAGCAAGGAGTCGCTGGTTTATGATGCCCAAACCGGCTCTTCCCCTTACGGTGGCGAATTGATTATCGCTATGGATCCCGCACGTTTTCTGGGTGCCGATCAACAAGCGCATTTCGCCCGCGCGGAAGCCCTGTTTACCAACATGCAGTCACAAGGGGCGCGTATCCCAGGAGAAAGGCGTTTTCAAGCTCGGCAGCACAGCGAACAGCATGGAGTCACACTACCACAGGCGTTATACGATGAGATTGTGGCGCTATGCCGGTGATACAACAGGCCCGCGCTAACGGCGGGCCGATAAGTTATCGGAGAGTTATCTAATCACCATCACCGACGTTTTGGCATGGCGCACGATGGCTGCGGCGTTCGAACCCAGAAGATAGGTTTTCACGCTTGGGCGGCGGGAACCGATCACGATCAGATCGGCCTCTATCTCTTCGGCAAGCAGCAATACTTCGTCGCGCGGCGAACCGAAGCTGATGGTATACGCCAAGTTCTCCAGCGGCAGATCGATTTCCGCCATGATTTTCTTCAGCCCTTCAATCGCTTTCACTTCCGCCTGATTCTCAAACTCTTTGATGCCGAAGGAGTAGGCGGTAACGAACGCCGAGGCATCGGGCAATGCATGGAAAAAATGCACCTTGGCCCCAGACATTTTTGCCAGATACTCGACATGCTTGAGGGCATGTTCGGTCAACACATCTTCTGAAATATCTATCGGTACTAAAATGGTCTTGTACATATTCAATCCCTTCTTTATTTACCGTTATGGAATCAGTTTACTGCCGCACAACAGGATGGTGAATCAGTTTATGCCACTTTTGTGAGGCATGGCAGGAGAAGATAGAATCATCGCCATCCGCTATCATTGGCCTGTTATGCTGTAAAAGCCTTTTGGAGCAGTCAGATGTTTTCTTGGCAACGCTTCAGCCAAGATGTCGTTATTTCGCCTCGTCCCAAGCAGCCTAGATGCAAAGTCACTGCTCACCGCTGATTCAACCAATGATTTTTACTTTTGTGACTGACACCGCAAAACCAGAGAAATGTGCGCAGCAGCGTAACCTATCTGCATCGGCGGCACGCCAGCCGCCGCTATAAACTGATTAAAACTCAACTGCCCTTTCTGAAATCAATCTTCATAGTGCAACATTCCACTTCACCCAAGCACATGAATTTAAGCGTTCAATCGCATTAGTTTTTCTCATGCCAACTTTGCAACATGCTGTCGAATCAATAAGATAAGACTTTTCAATGCTGTTCATTTGCTATGGCAAAGAGTAATCTTCCGCCCCTTGGACGCCCGCTTTGCCTTCAAAGTGTAAAGAATAATCGACTTTTATCCCGCACATAAATGTTGTAAACATGTTGCATAAAGATGGCGGTATTGAGTTACCTTACTAAAGCCGGGACACCCGGATAAACACATAAAAAAGAGCCACTTCAGAGCTCGCAACTTCATTCATGACAGGTAAAACAGGACATCATCAGATGGTAGATCATTCTAAAATAGCAACGGATGCCACGCCAGGATCAGAAGATCATCTAAGACGAAACCTTACCAACCGACATATTCAACTGATCGCCATCGGTGGCGCAATTGGTACCGGTTTGTTTATGGGTTCCGGCAAAACCATCAGTCTGGCTGGGCCTTCCATCATTTTTGTGTACATGATTATCGGCTTTATGCTGTTTTTCGTGATGCGCGCGATGGGCGAACTGCTGCTCTCCAACCTGCAATATAAATCTTTCAGCGATTTCGCCGCCGATCTGCTCGGCCCATGGGCGGGTTTTTTCACCGGTTGGACCTACTGGTTCTGCTGGGTGGTGACCGGCATTGCCGACGTAGTCGCCATTACCGCCTACGCCCAGTTCTGGTTCCCCGATCTGTCGCAATGGGTCGCTTCGCTGCTGTGCGTTTTGCTGTTGCTTAGCCTAAACCTGGCGACGGTAAAAATGTTCGGTGAGATGGAGTTCTGGTTTGCGATGATCAAAATCGTCGCCATTGTCGGCCTGATTATTGCTGGTCTGGTCATGGTGGCTATGCACTTCGAATCGCCTACCGGCAGCGTCGCTTCGTTCTCGCATTTGTGGAATGACGGCGGCATGTTCCCGAAAGGCATCAGCGGTTTCTTTGCAGGCTTCCAGATCGCGGTATTCGCCTTTGTGGGAATCGAACTGGTGGGCACCACCGCCGCAGAAACCAAAGATCCGGAAAAAGTGCTGCCACGCGCGATTAACTCTATTCCGATTCGCATCATCATGTTCTACGTGTTTGCGTTGATCGTGATTATGTCGGTGACACCGTGGAGTTCCGTGGTTGCCGACAAGAGCCCGTTCGTTGAGCTGTTCGTCTTGATTGGTCTGCCTGCTGCAGCCAGCGTGATTAACTTTGTCGTGTTGACCTCTGCGGCCTCTTCCGCCAACAGCGGGGTGTTCTCCACCAGCCGTATGCTGTTCGGCCTGGCGCAAGAAGGGGACGCGCCAAAGTCGTTTGCCAATCTTTCCAAGCGTGCGGTACCGGCCAACGGCCTAACCTTCTCCTGCATCTGTTTGCTGGGTGGTGTGGTGCTGATTTACCTGATCCCGAACGTAATGACGGTATTTACCCTGGTCACCACCGTTTCAGCGATCCTATTTATGTTCGTTTGGACCATTATTTTGTGCTCATACCTGGTTTACCGTAAACAGCGCCCGGCGCTGCACCAGAAATCGATCTACAAAATGCCTGCCGGTAAGCTGATGTGCTGGGTATGTATGGCGTTCTTCGTGTTTGTGCTGGTGCTGTTGTCACTGCGTGACGATACCCGCCAGGCGCTGATTGTTACGCCGCTGTGGTTCGTCATTCTGGGGATCGGCTATCAGTTTATCCGCCGCAAAAAGGCCTGATTCCCCCTCTGTCGATTAGCGGTGGTGCAGGCCTGGCTGCCGCTCAACGTAGTGCAATCAACCGCTGACAACAGCGGTTGAATCAAACCTCAAGAGTCTGAGCTGGATTGCAACCAGGCAATCACTCGGGCTACCGGGCTACCGGGTACTACTTTATTTTGCGTCAACAGGCAATAACCGCTGCCGTCCTGTTCAAAACCAAACGGAGCAATTAACAAGCCAGCCTTGATATCATCCCGCACATGCTGCCAGGGGCCAATAGCAATGCCGACGCCCGCAACTGCGGCTTGCAGGCTGAAATAAAAGTGATCGAAATACTGCTGTGGCTGATTAGTGAGTGAGATCCCCTGCGAGGTAGCCCAGTCGCGCCAGGCATACGGGCGAGTGGAGGCATGCAATAACAGAGCGTTGTCACGTAAATGCTTTTCCACACCGTTGTCTACCACAAACTGATCGAGCATCTCAGGCTTGCATACCGGGCCAACCTTTTCGACAAACAAAGGCTCACTGTGCACATTACTGCCCCAGTCAAAATCGTTACGACGTATCGCCACCGTCGTGCCATCGCGAAAAGCGAAAGGCCCTCCACCGGCGACCAACTGCAGATTGATTTCCGGTAAAGCTTCCTGAAATGCCGGTAAGCGGGGGATCAGCCAGCGCATCAGCAATGTGGGCTCACAGGAAAGGACTATCGGTGCATCCTGCGCCTGCTGGTACAACTCTTGGGTAGTATCCTCCAGAATACCGAATGCCTGCTGCGTAGCCTGAAACAACTTGCGGCCCGCGGAGGTCAGAAATACTCGTCGATGGCGGCGTTCAAACAGTGCTACACCAAGTTCATCTTCAAGTGCGCGCACCGCTCGGCTCACTGCACCGTGCGTCAGGCTCAGATTCTGTGCCGCCAGCGTAAAACTTTCCCTACGTGCCGCAGCCTCAAAACAACGTAACCCGCCTAGTGACAGTTGCCGACCGACTTTGCGTGAGCATTTCTCACCAATATGGTCAGTTTTCATCGTTTGTCCCCGTACATTTTTTTCCTTATAAATCAAATACAAAAAACCAACTTTTGAGCGTGAAAATCATGACCGAACTCTTAGCTGTTGTCTCTATTACTTTATTCGCTGTAATAAGCCCTGGGCCTGACTTTGCAATGGTTTCGCGCAATAGTCTGTTGCTCTCACGCCGTGCCGGGTTACTGAATGCCTGTGGCATCGGCGCTGGCGTGCTGGTTCATGTCTCTTATACCCTTATCGGCATCGGAATGCTGATACTACAATCTTTGTGGGTATTTTCTTTATTCAAGGCTGTCAGCGCAATCTGGTTGATCTATCTGGGCATTAACCTGCTGCGCCAGGCAAATCTGCCGTTCGTATCGCAAACCTCTGTCGCCTCCAATGATTTAGGTGCGCTAAAAACCGGCTTTCTGACTAACCTACTCAATCCAAAAACCACTCTGTTTATTGTCAGCCTGTTTGTACAGGTGGTTGATCCCCAAACCCCAGTTGCGGTGCAGATCGGCTACGGGCTGTTTATTTCATTGGCACACGTTATCTGGTTCAGTACCGTGGCATTGTTCTTTTCATCACCCGGCGTCAATGCCCGCTTCCTGCGCATGCGCCAAGGGATCGACCGGTTCTTTGGCGGGATCCTGATCGCTTTTGGTACCTTACTGGCTGCCACCCACTTCACGTCAAAGTGAACACGCTGCAAAGCTGAAAAACCCAGCAATCATCACCGGTAGTTATCCCTCAGGGCCGAACATCCATCGGCCCCATCTTGTTGCTGAACTACTGCAAGGTTAAAATGCCACTCAGCCTGCCATTCACAACCTGAACGTCATGGTCGATTCAAGATGTGTTCTGCCTGCTCTTAAGCCAAGGCCAGGCGTTTATTTTTGCGTATTGCAAAGGGAAATAAGTCAGTGTCTAAAGATTTTGATGAACTAATAAGAGACATGGATCTTATTATTGAAAATGTAGACAGTTTCAAAGCTCTGGCTCCCCGCGTACCTCAGCCAACGGTGGAACCGCCAGCAGTTCATTATTACGATTCATTCTGCGAAAACATCGCGTTGAAAGTGGTACTGAAAGTCTTACTCTCATCAGTGGACAAAATCGTCAAAGTGCAGATCGCCAACAAAGTTGAGCAGGAAATCGCCCAGATCGAACAGCAGGTCGTGCGTGCCGGTGGCGGTCCGGTCGCCGCAGAAGATTTGGCACAAATGACACATTATGTTCGCCGTACCGTCAGTGATTTACTGGACTAGACTGGCCTATCAATAACCGCCTTGGTGGCACCGACCTGTACCAAGGCTCGCTTAAAGCCTCTATTTTCGCCACCAAACGGCCTAAATTTTACTGAGCATAGGTGATGATTGATAATCAGGTCAGCGTTAAGAAACGTAAGAGAAACGTTTCGGCGGTAAATCCAGTACCCTGGTTTTGCTCACCTTGACTGCTTTAGCGGGGTCGCCAGCAATAAATTCCAGCGTTGGCGAGTAGTAAAAAGGCAACCAAGCCTCATAACTGCTCTCCCATTCCCATTTCACCGGGCATGGCCACAGAATATCTTCATACAGAACGTAATAGATCCACCGTCCATGCGGACGGCGCGGCTTGACTGTTTTCATAGTGCCATCAGTAACTCTCTCACCCGTCGCATCGTTTTCTGCCCAATGATCCGATCAATCAAACAGCTATACTACCTCAGCGATCCCATCTGAGGCGAGAAACACCACTTTTTGATTACTTGGTTGTGATTAATTATAAAACAAGGGTGGCGAGCTGGCTAAAACCCGTTGAGACGAAGGTGCAAAACAGGATGGAGATATCAGGCGATGGGAGCAGCAAAACAGAAAACGCCGCAGCACCACGATTTCATTGGTATAAGTTCGTGTTGATGACAACGTTTCCCTGGTGTTGTGCAATACAGGCTATTGGTACCGTTTGGAGGTTGAATGTGTAACAACCGCCTTATTAATTATCGCCCAAGATACTAACAGGTGAAAATCACTCTTGCAATTTATTATAACAAATGGTATCAAAACCAATTAATTTGATCATCTTAATTTCAAGTAAAATTATTAGTTAGAAAATTATTTATTCGAGGTGGAAATGGACTCACTCAATAAAAACAATAAATCTTACTTAAATGGGCTCATCACCATGATGGAGCACTTAAATGAACCATGGGGTATCAAAGATCTCTCCTCACGCCATCTTTATATGAATAAAGCGGCCTATCTTTACACCAATACACCGCTCAATTTCGATATTGAAGGACGGCTTGACGACGAATTCCCCGCTGATTGGGCAGAATTAGCCTCAGATCTGCAAGAACATGACCGCCGTACCGAAGGTGCCCGAGAACGAGTTGCCGTTATAGAAACGCATTATTGGTATGGGAAGGACCATCTGACGCCATTTATCAGCGAAAAATTGCCAATCTACAATGATCAAGAAAAACTTGTCGGGACCATGTGGAATGCCAGGCAACTTGATACGCTGTCCCCGCTTAAGTATATCAATCAGCAGAAACCCAGCCTTTTAACCACCGAAGCCAGCACTCAGCTATTCACTCAAGCAGAGCTCGATATCATATTTTTAATGCTGCAACGCTACTCGACCAAAGAGATTGCAACGTTATATAGCCTCAGCAATAAAACGATAGAAAACCGGATCTACAGCATTTACCAAAAGGCAGATGTGCATACGCTCCAGCAGTTTGAAGAGCATTGCAAGCAGACAGATCTGGATAGATATATCCCCGAGCGCCTCGTGGAAAAAGGCATTCGGTTTATTTAACGCGAAGCAAAAGCTTATATCGGTAAAAACCGCAATAACCTTAAAAACAATATGCCATTGGCGTTATAATCGCCTCCTTACTCCCCCACCTGAAAAAGCGCTATGGATTACTTACCGCTGTTTATCGATCTCAAGCAACGTCCGGTTCTGGTGGTAGGGGGTGGAAAAGTGGCCACGCGCAAAATTACCCAATTACAACGTGCCGGGGCGCAAGTGCGCGTCGTGGCACAAACGCTGACGCCGGAGCTTTATCAGCAGCATCAGGCGGCACTAATCTGTTGGATTGCACAATCTTTTGACGAACAGCAGCTAAACGGCGTGTTTCTGGCGATCGCCGCCACCAACGATCCACAGCTCAATGCCAGCGTGGCCCATGCGGCCGAACGGCGTCAACTGCTGGTCAACGTCGTCGATGCGCCTGCCGATGGTTCCTGCATTTTCCCGGCGATTATCGATCGTTCACCGCTGGTGGTGGCTTTTTCTTCTGGCGGCCAGTCACCCGCACTGACACGTATTCTACGTGAGAAACTGGAACAGCTTCTGCCCGCCAGCCTTGGCATGATGACGCGGATTGCCGGATTGTATCGTTCTCAGGTAAAGACACGGCTACCGGAGTTGGAAGTACAGCGCCGTTTCTGGCAGCGGCTTTTCAATGGAAGATTCGCCCGCCTGGTTGAGTCGGGGCAAGAACAGCTTGCTCAGGCTGAGCTCCAGCGTGAACTGGCGCACTCAGCCGAGCAACAACAATCCGAGGCCGATAAAATCCGCCGCTAGCTGCTGCTGCCGGGGATAATGATATTGCTGTCTGCCAGCAGCCCCATATGGTTATACATCGCGCAGGCGGCATCCACGATATGCATCGCAATCGCCGCTCCGCTGCCCTCTCCCAGCCGCATCTCCAGGTGCAGATAGGGGGATAATTGAAGATGCTTGAGGGCGATCGCCGCACCTTTTTCCGCCGAAAAGTGCGATGGTAACAGATAGTGGTGCACTTCAGGCGCAATGCCACAGGCCACCAGCGCCGAAGCGTAGGAGAGAAAGCCGTCCAGCACCACCGGCAAGCCCGCCGCCGCCGCGCCCAGCATCACCCCGGCCATGCCCACCAGATCGTAACCGCCCAGCTTGGCCAGCACGTCCAGCGCATCGTTGGCATCCGGCTGATTGTGCGCGATCGCCTGGCGGACCACTGCCACTTTGTGATGCAACCGATCGCTGGGGAAATTGGCACCAATGCCCACCACCTCTTGCGGATCGCTACCGGTCAAAACGCTAATGATTGCGGCGGCAGGCGTGGTATTGGCCATCCCTAACTCCCCGACGCCAAACAGCGTAACCCCAAGCGCCGCCTGTTCCAGCGTCAAGCGGGCGCTGGCCAGCAGCAAATCCTCCGCCTGCTGGCGCGTCATTGCCGCTTCTCGGGCGATATTGCCGCTGCCGCGCCCCACTTTCATATTGATCAGGCCCGGCAGCGGATCGCAGTCGATCCCGACATCCACCACCTTAACCTCGGCCCCGGCATTGGCGGCCAGCACGCAGACGCCGGTAATGCCTTTCACCATATTCAGCGCCTGAATTACGGTCACTTCGCGGGGCGATACCGCCACCCCTTCGGCATATACTCCGTGATCGGCAGCCATGACGATGATCTGCTTGCGCGTGGCAGCCATTCCGCTAAAACCGCGCATACCCGCCAGTTGAATAGCCAACAGCTCTAAACGGCCCAGGCTGCCGGGGGGCTTCAGCAGCCCGTCCAGCCGGGTTGCCGCCTGCTGCATGGCAACAGTATCCAGCGGCGCGATGGCGTCGATTAACGATGAAAGTGTTTGCATCAATTTATTCTCTTGTTGCAGGCTGCCAACGAGCCTGGCTGTTAAAAGCGCGCAGCGCGACAAACCCTTCACGGATCTCCAGCACGCTGTAAGCCCCTTGCTCAAAATGGAAGTGCCACATACCGGCCGCAGGCATCGCCAGCAGCCCGGCCAGCAGCAGGCTCAGGCTGCCCTGATGCGCCACCAGCAGGCGGTTACCGCCGCCGTTGTCGGCTAACAGTTGCTGCACCTGCTGCTGAATGCGCTGAGAAAACTGCGGGAAAGACTCGCCCGCCGTCGGGCAGCCTTGCTGCCAATCCGCCACCCAACGGTTCCATGCCTCGGCATCCTGCTGTTGCAAGTCCCGGTGATGGCGCATTTCCCAATCGCCAAAGTTCATTTCGTTAAAACCGCCGTCAACCTGCGCCGATAGCCCTCGTTGCCCCAGCACAATCTCGGCGGTATGCCGCGCTCGCAGCAGTTCGCTGCTGGTCGCTTGGGTAAAAGGCACCTCGGCCAGCCACTCTGCCACTCGCTGTGCCTGCATCACGCCCTGCTCGGTCAACGGCACATCGGTCATGCCGCAGAAAACCCCCTGCTGATTGGCCAACGTTTGCCCGTGCCGTACCAGAAATAACCGCATCGTCATCACTCACAGCAGCGCCATCAAAAACACCAATTCGGCCACTTCTACTGCCGCCCCCAAGGTATCGCCGGTCTGCCCGCCCAAGCGGCGGCGCAGATAGGTTCGCAGCAGCAACACGGCGATCAACGTATACCCCAGCGCGAACATGGCTTTTCCCTGCCCCAACAGCATCACCAACACCGCCGCACAGGCCAACGTAGTTGCCGTTTGTATGCCGTTAATCCGGCCGATATAGAGATTCCCCAATCCATCGCCTTCACGGGCATAGCGCTGGCGATACATCAGCAACACCAGTAGCGATCGCCCAACCACGCTTGCTGCCATCAGCGTGGCCAGCATCGGCAGCCCGCGCAGCGCCAGTTCGCTAACCACCAACACCTTCGCCAACACAATAAACACCAGCGCCAGCCCGCCGTTGGTCCCAAGGCGGCTGTCGCGCATGATCTCCAGCATGTTTTCCCGGCTGCGGGCAGAGAACACACCGTCACAGGTATCGGCCAACCCATCGAGATGAAATGCTCCGGTCACCAACGCCAAGGTCAGCACATAAGCCAATGCCGCCAACGGGAAGCCGCACCAGGGGGCCAGCAAGGTAAATACCCCACCGCCAAGGGCACCGACGATCAAGCCAATCAACGGAAAACCGACGATGCCGCGCTCGTAGTTATCCGGCTCCAGCCCTTGTGTCCAACGGGCGGGCACCGGAATACGCGTCATAAACTGCAAGGTGGCCAAAAACAGACGTAATCTCATTTGATTTTTACCTCAATACCGGAGATCACCAAAAACACCGTGTCGGCAACGGCAGCCAGGCGCTGATTGACCCGGCCAGCAATGTCACGAAAATGTCGCGCCAAACGGTTTTCCGGCACGATGCCCATGCCCAGCTCGTTGGTGACCAGATAAATCACCGCCGGGCTGCGGGCGCAGGCCGCCAGCAACTCGCCAATCTGCTGCTGAAGCTCATGCTCCACCGCCGCAAAATCGATCTGCTCAACCGGCGTGTCGGCCGTTAAAGCAAACATCTGGTTGGCAAGCAGCGTGGTGATACATTCAAGGATCACCGCCCCCCCTGCTGCCGCCTGCTCGTCAATCACCTGGGCCAGATGTTGGCTGCCTTCCCAGGTGTGCCAATGGGCCGGGCGGCTTTGACGGTGCAATCTGACCCGTTCAGCCATTTCCTCATCGGTGACCAGCGAAGTGGCGATATACAACACCTGCTCGCTCGCGCCCGCCAACCGTTCGGCCAGTGAACTCTTCCCGCTGCGTGCGCCGCCGGTAATCAGAATCACGAAATACTCCCCTCTTGATGGCTAGATCTCCCCCCTCTCCCTGTGGGAGAGGGCCGGGGTGAGGGGCTTTAGTACAGAGACATTCCCCTCACCCTAACCCTCTCCCCAAAGGAGAGGGAACTGGTTAGTACTGGCTGGTATTACTCCTCTTTATAGCTGCTCATGATGCGGCAAATAGCAGCTATATCAATATGTTCCCGCATCGCATCGGCCAAAATGTCAAACTGCTGCTGTTTATACTGGATATAGTCCAATGCTGCCCCCTCATCAATCGGCAGTCCTTTCCTGCTGCGTAACCCATTCAACAAGGCGCGGCTGAAAGGACCACTGTCAAACAGACCATGAATATAGCTGCCCATCACGTTGCCCGCGCGGTTCACCGCGCCATCAAAGGCGCAGTCCTGTTCACCATTGCGCTGGGTTAAACGGGCAAAAGGCTGTGCTTGCGCGCCCAACTGCGTGGTTCCCATATGGATTTCGTAACCGGCCAGCACCTGCTCGGCGCAAGCGGATAAAATACCGGGCAGAGCAGGCTGACAGCGCGCGGCCACCTGGGTGGTCACCTTTTGCTGGGCAAACTGGGTTTCTACATCCAGCAACCCCAAGCCTGCCATTTGCGCCACGCCGGACTCCACACCATCAATAATCTGTTTGCCCAGCATCTGATAACCGCCACAGATGCCGATAATCGGCGTCCCGGCCTGATGCTGTGCCAGCAACGCCGCCGCCAAGCCGCTGTGCTGTAACCACTGCAAATCCCCCAGCGTGTTTTTGCTGCCCGGCAGAATAATCAGATCGGCACCGGCCAGCGCCGCAGGATTTGTGACATAACGCAGCGCCACGCCCGGCTGAGCCGCCAGAGCGTTAAAATCGGTAAAATTGGCGATATGCGGTAGCTGCACCACCGCAATATCTAACAAGTGTTCCCCTGCTGGGCAGTATTTACCGTTTTGCAACGCCACACCGTCTTCATCTTCCAGATCGATATTCAGCCAAGGCATCACACCCAGTACCGGCACGCCGGTCAAAGCTTCGATCTGCTCTAATCCCGACTGGAGCAAAGCGATGTCGCCGCGGAATTTATTGATGATCACGCCTTTGACCCGCGCTTTCTCTTCGGGCCGCAGCAGCGCCAGCGTGCCGTAAATGGCAGCAAAAACGCCGCCGCGATCGATATCCGCCACCAGCAGCACCGGCGTCTTAGCGATCGCCGCCATGCCCATATTGACGATATCCCGGTCACGCAGGTTGATTTCCGCCGGGCTGCCCGCCCCTTCCAGCACCACCACGTCATAGTCGTTAAGCAGGCTGTAATAAACCTCACCGATCTGTTGCTGCAATTGCGGCTTGTAGTGGTGATAGCTGACCGCGTCCATATCGCAGGCCACTTTGCCCATCAGTACCACCTGCGCCTTGCGATCGCTAGTGGGTTTCAGCAGCACCGGATTCATCCGCACGTCAGGCGCAATGCCTGCCGCCTCGGCCTGAAAAATCTGCGCCCGCCCCATCTCTTCACCGTTGGCGGTAATGCCGGAGTTGAGCGCCATATTCTGCGATTTGAACGGCGCGCAGCGGTAACCATCCTGCGCAAATATGCGGCACAAACCGGCCACCAACACGCTTTTACCGACGTCCGACGCCGTTCCCTGCACCATTACGGACAGTTTCATCACCCTTTCTCCACCTCACGCTGGCGCAGCAGCGCAAACAGCTGTTGTTCCGTTTTACACAGCGGCAATCCCAGCTCACTGTGCAATTTTACCAGCCAGGGTTGCACCAACCCGGCGGCAGTTAATTGTTCCTGCTGCAAGAAAACCTGCGCCGTTTCCCCGGCGCAAACCAGCCGCCCATGGGAAAGGACATACAGGTAATCACAAATATGATAAATCAAATCAATGTCATGACTGGAGATAATTACCCGTTTACCTTCGGCGACGATCCGCTCGATGATGGCGATCATCTGCTGCCGCCCCGCCGGATCCAGCCCGGCGGTGGGCTCATCCAACAGCAGGTATTCTGCTTCCATCACCAACGCGCCAGCAATCGCCACTCGTTTTTTCTGCCCGTGGCTCAAATTCTGTATCGATTTATGCCGAAAGCCCTGCGCATCCACCAGCGTCAGCGCCCGATCCACCCGCTCGGTAATCTGCTGCCGATCCATCCCCAGATTATGCAGGCTGAAGGCGATATCGCTGTCGATATCGGTATAAAACAGCTGCTGTTCCGGGTCTTGAAACACGGTGGTCACCCGCTGGCGCAGCGCCCGCAGGCTGGCTTTGCCGTAATCGAGCGCCTCCCCCTGCCACAGCACCGCGCCCTGCTGCGGGCGCAGTATACCGGTCAGGTTCATCAACAGCGTCGATTTCCCACAGCCGTTCGCCCCCAACAACCCGGTGACCGCATGCTGGCCAAAATCCAGCGTCAAATCCTGCAACACCGGTTCATCCTGATAGCTGAAGCTTAATTGTCGGGTACTTAACATCGGCGGCCTGCTCTCACAGCGGGAAATCCCCCTGATACAGTTTGACATCCAGCGCGATAATCATCTGCTGATAGCGGATCATCACCCGGGTAAATAACATGCTCACCAGCATCGCCAGCGAACGGTAACTACTGCCCAGCGACACATAGCCAAAGCGCAGCGACTGAGCGCGGTGGATCGCCGCCGCCTCTTCGATAAAAATAAAGATAAACCGCCAGGTGAGCAGGATTTGCTCCGTCAGCAGGCGCGGCGCATGGTAACGCTTGAGCAGCTGGATCAGTTGCGGAAATGGCGTGTTCAGCACAAACCAGAAGGTGGCAGCCAATGCGGCCAGGCTACGCCACAGGGTGTGATTGGCCGTTACCAACCCAGCGCGATCGATACCCAACCAGAAGTTCCCCACCTGCACGCCCCACCACAGGCTATCCGGCTGCCGGGCCACTGAGAGCATAATGGTCAGCATCCCCACCAACAGAAAAGTCAGCGGGATCGCCAGCCAACGCAGATAACGCATCGGGCCGATGCGCAGCAGGTAGCAGGTCAGCAGTGCGATAATCACCAGCAACAGCGCCTGATAGCGCGGTGGCAACACCATCGCCAGCAGCAGAAACAGGCCATACAGCGCCAGCTTGGCCCGCGGGTCCCGCTGCTGCCAGCGGCTTTTTTCACTCAGTTGATCAATCCCCAGCATGCCCACGGCGCTTACCCCGGTAGTAGCCCAAAATGTAAAAAATCACTGCCGTTCCCAACGACCCTTGCAGGGTAAACAGCAGGCTTTCAATCTCACCGCTGGCCGGTTTGTACAGCGGAGCGAACCAGGGTTGATAGTGCGGTGAGGTTTGCTGGATCAAGGTTTCGGCCTCACCGTCCGAGCCGCCATATTCGCCGCCGTGATTAATAAAGAACGGCATGATCACCAGTGCGGCCACCATTGCCAGCAGGATCAGCGTTTTTTTCATCTCAATGCCCCTCGGCCGGGATCAACCGGCGTTTCGTCAACTGGTCATAAATCATCACGGTCAGCAACCCTTCGGCAATGGCGATTGGGATCTGCGTCAGGCAGAACACCCCCATAAATTTCACGCTGGAACCGATCATGCCAAACTGCGGATCCGGGAAAGCCATCCCCAGTTGCACCGAGGTGACAAAATAGGCCGCCAGATCGGCCAGCGCGGCACACAGAAACACCGCCACGTCGCGGCGCAGGCCAGATTTGCAGGCCAGTTGCCAGACCAGATAACCCACCACCGGCCCGATCACCGCCATCGACATGCCGTTGGCCCCGAGCGTGGTCAAGCCGCCATGAGCCAGCAGCAGCGCCTGGAACAGCAGCACGATCGCTCCCAACACCGCCACCACCGCCGGGCCAAACAGGATCACCGCCAGCCCTACGCCGGTAGGATGGGAACAACTACCGGTGAGCGACGGGATCTTGAGCGCCGAAAGCACGAAAATAAACGCCGCGCACAGCGCCAGCAGCACCTTCTGATTGCTGTCGTCGCTGACGATCTGTTTCAACCGCCGCAGCCCGACATACAGGCAGGGCAGAAACAGCAGCCACCAGGCCATCGCCCACAGCGGTGGCAAAAAACCTTCCATGATGTGCATAGCAAAGGCATCTTGCGGCAGCAACATCATCAACAGCGCGAATCCCAATCCCATTAACGAAAGCTGTTTGGTTTGCGTTTCCATCGGTTACTCCTCGGTAAGCCAACGCTTATTCACCAGAATGGTTGAGAAATAGGGCAAAGGTCGATCGGCAGGCAGTTGATCCAGCCGTCGCCAGCACTGCTCGTCCGGCTGCGTGGCTTCGGCCATCAGCAGCGCGTGATCGAACAGTTTCAGCCGCGCCAGCAATGCCTGAATGATGGCGAAGCGGCCATAGACTTTCATCAGCACCACGCAGTCGTGAGTTAATAACGCCTGTTCCAGCTCGGCTTCCGCTGCGGTGCAGGACATCACCGCCAGCGACTGCGTTTCCATCGCCAACGGCAGGGCAGCACGCGCGGCGATCGCCGCAAACGAGGTCACACCCGGCACTATCTCCAGCCAGGCCGGGCGGCCAAGGCGCGCCAGCAGAAACACCCAGGTGCTGAACAGCATCGCATCACCCAGCGTGATAAAACCCACCTGTTTGCCGTGCGCGACCTCCGCCTTAAGCTGCTGCGCTACGTCGTCCCAGACCGCCTGTTTTTGCAGGTCATCGGCACTCATCGGGAAATGGCAGGTGCGGATCTCGGTGTGCGGCAACAAATATTCCCGCACGATCGACAGTGCTAGGCTATCGCCCCCTTTGCGGCCCGCCGGGGCATACAGCACATCAAGCTGACCAAGCAGCCGGGCGGCACGCACGGTAAGCAAATCGCTGGCCCCCGGGCCGACGCCTAACGCATACAGTTTGCCGCTCATCAGGCCACCTCCTGTTGGCTGTGGCACAAGGCCGCGTGCAGATGTTCGGCGAACATCTGGCGGATCAGCGGATTTTCGCCCAACCCTTGCAACCAGCATTGCGTTTTAATCCCCGCCGCCGCCATTTGCGAGCCCCAGGAACCGGGATCGGCAGAGGCCATATCATTAATTGCGTGATCGCCTGCCACCAGCATCAGCGGCATCAGGTGCACTTTGCGTACCCGCTGCTGCTGCAAGCGGGCGATCAGCCCGTCCACTTCCGGGTAACTTTCTACCGCGCCCACCAGCGCCGGGAAGCGCTGCGCGGCCATCAGATGATCCAGGCAGGCATAGGCAGCAAACGCGTGATGGCCGGTGCCGTGGCCCATAAACACCACCCGCTCATCGGCGGCCAGCGGCGGCATTTGCCCCTGCAACGCCAGCAACAGTTGCTGATAGTCGGCAAAGCTGCTGAGCAGCGGTTTGCCCAGCACCAAGCGCCAGAAACGGTGACGATTGGCGCGTACTTCGCTGGCCACTTTTTCATATTCGTCGCCGTTAATGATGTGCAGCGACTGGATCGCCACATCCTGATAGCCCGCCTCCGCCAAACGCTGTAGCGCCTGCTGCGGGTTATCGATCAGCAAGCCGTCGCGCTGGCGCAGCTTGCGAATAATCATTTCCGAGGTGAACGCACGGAACAGATGGCGATCGCCACAGCCAGCAGCCAATTGCTGCTCGCAGGTTTCGATATTCTTTTCGCGTGTGCTCGCATAGCTGGTACCAAAACTGATCACTAACAGCGCTTTTTTCATGTCATTTTCCTTGAAGTTTCTGCCAGCAGGCCAACAGCTGTGCAAAGGCTGCCAATGAGTCCACCTGCTCCCCCTCGTTTTCTAGCGGCTGCGGGCGACGCACCACGATGCAGGGAATGTTCAATGCCAAGCAGGGTTCAACCTTTTGCAGATAGCCCCCTTCGCTGCCGGACTCTTTGGTGATCACCACGTCCGGCTGGCAAAACTCGTACAGCGCCTGATTGAAGCGCGCGCTAAACGGGCCGCGCAGGGCAATAATGTTATCCACCCCCAGCCCCAGCGCCTCGCTCTGCGCCAACACTTCGGCGGTCGGTAACACCCTGACCAGCAGGGTTTTCCCCGGCAGACCACGCTGATATTCCGCCAATTGCTTGCTGCCGGTGGTCAGTAACACCCGTTGGCCCATCCCCTGAGCCAACGCGCAGGCTTCGGCCAGCGTATTCACCTTGTGCAACTGCGGATGCGACAGTTGGTCAATCTCGCTTGGGCGCTGATAGCGCGTCAGCCGCAACCCTAGACGACGGCAGGCGTTCATCACATTGGTGCTCAATGCATCGGCATAAGGGTGAGAGGCATCAATCACCCAGCGGATGCCACGCCGTTGCAGATAATCCGCCATCTCATCGCTATCCATACGGCCAACCACCACTTCGCCCTGAAGGTTGCCCGCAAGCTGTTTGCCTGCATCGCTGGCCACCGACAGGCTATAGTTTTCACCAGCCTGCTCAAAACACTGGCAAATCAGCCGGGCATCGCGGGTTCCGCCGAAGATATGGATCACAGTGCATAACCTCGCGGGGTAATCATCAGCCCGTTGCGGCAATAGGTGGTTTGGTTGCCGACAATCACCAGGCTGGTCATATCGACCGGTGCAAAGTCCATCTCACCGAGCGTGGTCAGCCACTTTTCCTGCTTTTTGCGGCCAGCGGCTTTCACCACACCGACCGGCGTTGCTGGCGCTTTGTAGGGCTGCATCAGCGCAAAGGCGCGGGCGAGATGCCCTTCCCGGCCACGGCTGCGCGGGTTGTAGAAGCAGATCACAAAGTCGGCCTGCGCGGCGGCAATAATGCGTTTTTCGATCACCGGCCACGGGGTGAGCAAATCACTCAGGCTGATATGGCAAAAGTCGTGCATCAGCGGCGCACCGAGCAATGAAGCGGCGGCGATGCTGGCGGTGATCCCCGCCACCAGTTTGACTTCCAGATCCAACTGCTGCTGACCGACAAGTTCCAGCACCAAACCGGCCATGCCATAAATCCCGGCATCACCGCTGCTGATCAGCGCCACGTTGTGGCCCGCCAAGGCCAGATCGATCGCCACCTGGCAGCGTTCAATCTCTTTGCACATGCCGGTTTTGATCACCTGCTTATCGCCAATGAGCGGCTTCACCAGGTGGGTATAGGTTTTATAGCCGACGATAATTTCTGCCGCGCGGATCGCCTCGATCGCGTCCTGCGTCATCATCGTTTCACTGCCCGGCCCAATGCCAATGACGCTTAACATGAATGTGCTACTCCCAATGTCATGGTGACTCCTTGCTCACGCAGCGTGTTGCCCACCAGCTTTCCGCCGCTCATCAGCCAGGCTACCGGCTGTGAAACGCTGCCAACGCCCACCGTGGCCCGTACAAAATCGGAGGCCGGGAAGCGCTGTTCGTGGTGACGCAGTTCATGGCTGCTGAACAGTTCGAACGGTACCCGCCAGCAACGCGCCAGTTGCTGCAAGGCCGGTTCATCTTTTTTGATGGTGACGCTGCCGATAGCGCGCAGCGCCATCGGATCGAAGTGGTTGTCTGCCAGCTGTTGTTGCAGCAGGTCGATCAGGGTTTTTAATGCGGTAGCGCGGCGGCAGCCGATGCCCACCACCACCCGGCGCGGCACCAGTTTGTACACCGGCAGCGGCAACGCCGGTAAGCAATCGCGCAGGCTGACGCACACCAGCGCATCCAGTTCCGGCAGATGGTGCAAATCGGCCACCGGTACAAAACCACGGGTATCACAACGGGGTTGTTCCGCCCGCAGGGGCTCATCCCACCACAGCCCGACCTTCTGGCCGCTGACCAGTTGCTGATTCACCGTTTTGACCGCCTGACGGAAATCCTGCATCTCTGCATCCAGCTGCGCCGCCAGCGTATCCAACGCGGCCATTTCATTGACATCGGTGGCGGTGGTGATCACCGGATCGGCCCCCAGCAGCCCGGCCAGAAACAGCGTCAACGCATTGGCGCCCCCCACATGGCCAGACAGCAGGCTGATCACATGCTGGCCGCGCTCGTCGATCACCACCACCGCCGGATCGCTCATTTTGTCGTTCACCAGCGGGGCGATCACCCGCACGGTCAGGCCAATTGCGCCTACCACCACCAGGGCCGAATAGCTTTTAAACGCCTCGCGCAGCGTAGCGCCGAAGCTGCCGTTAAACGGCTGGAAGCCCGGCACCAGTAGCTTGTCACTGGTAAAACAGCTGAGCGGCAAGTGGGTTTGCAAGCGCTGCGCCAACCGCACGCCGCCCGGCGTCAGGCAGAACAGCGCAATGGCTTCAGGCTTGACGATATTCATGGCTGAACCCCGCGTCATACAGCTTGGAATAGTGGTATTCGTCCCCCAAAAAAGCCCCCACCAGGATTAGCGCTGTTTTGTGGATCGCCGCCGCACGGACTTTTTCCGCAATCTCGGCCAGCGTACCGCGCACCGTTTGGCTCTCTTTCCAGGTGGCTTTGTACACCACCGCCACCGGCGTCTGGGGCGGATAGCCGCCCACGATCAACTGCTCCACCACCCGCGCCATCTCCTGCACGGAAAGGAAAATCGCCATCGAGGTCTGATGAGCGGCAAAAGCGGCTAGCTGCTCGCGCGGCGGCATCGGCGTGCGCCCTTCAATGCGGGTAATGATCAGGCTCTGCGCCACTTCGGGCACGGTGTATTCCACCCCTAGTTGCGCCGCCGCCCCCAGAAACGCGCTTACTCCCGGCACGGAGACAAAGCCGATCCCCTGCTGCGCCAGCACTTCGCCCTGCTCGCGGATCGAGCCGTACAGCGAGAGATCGCCGGTTTGCAGCCGCACCACCAGCTTGCCTGCGCGCACGCCGCTCACCATCAGCGTAATAATTTGCTCCAGCGTCAGGCCCGCGCTGTCGTGCAACTCGGCCTGCGGCGGGCAATAGCTCAGCAGTTCGGTATTGATCAGTGAACCGGCATAGATCACCACCTGCGCCTGTTGCAGCAGCCGGTAGCCTTTCAGCGTGATCAACTCCGGATCCCCCGGCCCTGCGCCGACAAACCAGACTTTTTGTGTATCCCAAAGATGTTCAGACATCGCTGCCCTCCTTGCGGCAAGAAATAAGATAGGTAGGGTTATTCGGCTTGAAATAGTGGCCACGGCCCAGCGGCGTCAGGGCTGAAAATTGCAGTTGCTCGCCACAGATTTCCGCCACGTTGCGCGTTTGCAGGCAGGCCAGCGCCTCCGTGAAGTTGTTCAGCAAAATAAAGCTCAGCACCAGGCGGCCACCGGGGTGCAATTGCGCCAACGCCCAATCGATCAGGGCCAGCAGTTGCCCGCCGCTACCGCCAATAAACACCGCATCGGCCAGCGGTTCTAACGCCAGCGGCGCAGTGGCGGCGATAATGTTGACGTTGCAGCACCCCAGCCGCTGGCGGTTTTCGGCAATCAATTCAAGCGCCGCCGGGTTATGTTCAATCGCGGTGACCTGCAACGCGGGGAAACGCAGCGCGGCCTCCAGCGCAACGCTGCCAGTCCCGGCACCCACGTCAATCAAATGCTCGGCCCCTGCCAGTTCCAGCCGTTCCAGCGCCAGCAAGCGCACGGCCTCTTTGGTCATCGGCACGCGTTGTCCACGCAAAAATGCGTCATCTTTCATTGAGGATCACCACTACGTTCATGTCGTAACATTGCGCGACCGCCGCCGGTGGCAGGCGATAAATCCGCTCGGCCGGTAGCGAAAGGTTCTCACCGATAATCAGGCTGCGCGTCAGGCCGCGCTGGATAATGGCGTCGGCAATGGCGCGCGGCCCAATCACCGCATCGGTCACCATCGCCACCTTGTGGTGCTGCAATAGCCCGTCAAAATCCGGCGTGCGGCCATGGCTGCTGGTGAGGTAAATATCGTTCATGTCCAAGGCGACTCGCGCGCACAGGTATTGAATGGCGCTGATGCCGGGAATGATCTGCAACTCGTCAGGCAAAAAATGCGCCGCCAGCCATTTGCCAATGCCGAACAGCAGCGGATCGCCAGAGGCCAACACCACAATGCGTTGCGTGCCGAGGTGGCCGCGCAGCCACGCCAGCAAAGCCTCCAGATCGGCATCCAGGGTGCGGGTTTTATGCTGAGCTTGCGCAAACATCGCCAAGTGGCGGGCTCCGCCCACCAGCCAATCGGCAGTGGCGATCGCCGCCTGTGCCTGCGGCGTGAGGAAATCAGCATTACCGGGGCCGACGCCAACCACAACGATCATCGCATCACCTCCACAATCTCTTGCAGCGGCCGGTTGCAGCCCAGGATCTGCTGCTCGAAAGAGAACAGAATCGCGTCGCAGCACGGCGGGTTGACGCTAAAACGCAGCATCTCCTGCACCCGCTCGCAGATCCGCCCGGCGATGCGCGGATACACCCCTTGCCAGCCTTGATCGGCGATCAGCTCCATGGCCGCTTCGGTGGTGTCGCACTGCTCAACCTGTTGCAACAGCGCCAGCGGTGCGCCCATCAACGCCAGATGGGCGATCAGGGTTTCCATCCGTCCGTCGGCGATATGGCTGTGGGTGTGGAAGATCCCGGCAGCGATCTTGACCAGCTTGCCCGGATGGCCAACCAGCAAGATATGACGAAACTCCAGCCGTACCGCCTCTTGCAGCATGTAGCCGACAAAATTGCTCATGGTCACCACCAGCTGGCTGTCCAGCCCGAGTTGTTCGCGCACAAAGCGTTCGCCGTGGTTACCCGGCACCAGAATCACCTTGTCCAACCCCGCCGCCCGCTTCATTTCCAGCTCTAAGGCCAGTGAACGCTTCCAGCTCTCTTCCGACATCGGTGTGACAATGCCGGTGGTGCCGATAATCGAAATGCCCCCCAGAATCCCCAGCCGCCCGTTGTAGGTTTTTTGCGCCCGTTCGACCCCTTCCGGCGCGAAGATCTCCACCTGCGCACCGCGCAGTGGGCCAATCACCTCGCGCACGGCGGCTTCGATGGTCTGGCGCGGCGTACGGTTGATCGCCGGGCTACCCACCGCCAAGCCGATACCTTTGCGGGTAACGGTGCCCACGCCTGCGCCGCCGTGCAGCAAGATCTGCTGGTGGTCGCTTTGCAGCGTGACGCGGGCAAAAATCAGCATGCCGTGGGTGGCATCCACATCGTCGCCGCCGTCTTTGCGAATCGCCGCCGTGGCCTGCTGGCCCTCGATCAATGGCTGTTCGACATTCAGGTTGAGCGTCACGCCCGAGGGCGTAACGATCGCCACCTGATGGATAATCTGCTGGCGCAGCGCCATCAGCGCCGCCACCTTCGCCGCCGCCGTGGCGCAAGAGCCGGTGGTGTAACCTTTGCGGTAACGCTTGCCGTGATGCCACACGCTGTCTTGCAGGCTCATAACGCCGCCCGCAGGTGATACAGCGTGGCGTTGATAATCGCGGCGGCCACGTTGCTGCCGCCTTTGCGCCCGCAGGCAACGATGCTCGGCAGATAGCTGCTCTGTAACACCGCTTTGGATTCTTCGGCACCAACAAACCCTACCGGTACGCCGATCACCGCCAGCGGGTTGGCCTGCTGTTCCAACAGGCGAAACAGCGCGGTAGGCGCATTGCCGAACACAAACAATTTTTCCCCGGCTTCCGCCAGCGCAATATCCACCGCTGCCATCGAACGGGTGATCCCTTGGTTTTTTGCGGCATCAATCACCCGTGGATCGCTGATATAGCAGCGACATTGGCACCCCATCTGCTGCAACAGGGTTTTGTTGATGCCGGAGAGCGCCATGGTGGTATCGGTATACAGCGTGCAGCCACGGCGTAGTCCTTCAGTAAGCACGTGCAGCAGGTTCGGGGAAAACCACAAAATATCCAGCCAGTCGAAATCGGCGGTGGTGTGGATCACCCGCTTAATCACCGCTTCCTGCCACGCATCGGCAAAACGGTAATCCGGGCGTTCGCGGGCAATAATCTGCTCGATAATCCTGAAGCTTTGCTGCTCAATGTGTTGCGGTTGTTTTAGGTAGTTCATAGCGATCCTTCTCTAAGCGCCAACCCACAGCAGGCGCAGCAGTGTAAATAGCAGCAACGCCAGCAACGCGGCGCTCTTCATCAATTGAATGCTGCGGGGGATATCCATCAACGCCACTTCCCGCTGGCCGTCGCCGATCCAGGGCTTTTCTACCCGCTGGCCAAAGTAATCATTCGGCCCACCCAAGCGGATACCTAATGCTCCGGCCACCGTTGCCTCCGGCCAGGCACAGTTCGGGCTGGAATGCTGATAACGATCGCGCCAGCCAATACGCAAGGCGCGGCGATAGTTCAGCCCTGCCAACCAAGCGGCAACGCTCAGCAGCAGCCAGCTCAGCCTAGCCGGTAGCCAGTTGGCGAAATCATCCATCCGTGCCGATACATAGCCGATGGCGCGATATTGCGGCGTTTTGTAACCCACCATCGAATCGAGGGTATTGACCGCTTTATAGGCCATCGCCAGCGGCGCGCCGCCGAGCAGCAGGAAAAACAGTGGTGCAATCACGCCGTCCACGCTGTTTTCTGCCACCGTCTCCACCACCGCCCGGGTGATTTGCGGGGCTTCCAGCTGCGAGGTATCACGCCCGACAATCCACGACAGCCTGCGGCGGCTTTCTTCCAGCCCGGCATGTTTCAGCGCGTGATGCACCTCCATCGCCGCATCTTCCAGGCAGCGCGCGGCCAGCAGGGTGTAGATCAGCCATACTTCGGCCAGCCAGCCGAGCCAGGGGTGGATCTGCGTCAGCAGCGTTAAAAATCCCCAACTGAGCAGCCACACCAGCCCAACGACCGTCAGCCACAGCAACCCGCCGCCGATCCTGAGCGCCCTTTCGCTGTGGCAAACGCGGCGGATCAGGCGTTGCAGCACGTTAATCAGGTTGCCGATCCAGCGCACCGGATGCGGCCAGTGCGGCGGATCGCCCAGCAGGCGGTCGAGTAGAAAAGCCACCATCCAGGCCGCCAGCGTCATAGCACACTCCTAGCCGCCGTCAGCCAGCGATCCAACAGGCCGGGGCGTTGTGCGAAGTGAATATGCAGATAGCTGGCCTGAGTGCGGCCAAGCTGATATCCCCCCTGCCAGCGCTGCACCGCAACGCCGTCGCGCCATTTGGCGCAGTCAAATACCGGCGTCAGCGGGCTGGAAAAATCGGAATAGTGAAACTCGTGGCCGCGCAGGGTTTCCCCCTCGGCGGCCAGCAAGGTGTCGGTACGGGCCTGCCATTGGCAATAGCCAAAACGCGTCAGGCGCTCCCCCATGCGGCTTTCCCCCGGCAAAATACCGATCATCCGGTGGCGCTGCCCGGCACTGTCGGTCAACCCTTGGCCGAGATACATCAGGCCGCCGCATTCGGCATAGATCGGAATGTGCCGCCGATGCGCCGTCTGTAGCGCGGCGTGCATCTGCGGGTTGGCCGCCAGCTGTGCCGCATGCACCTCCGGGTAGCCGCCGCCAAGGTAGATCATCTGGCAATCCGGCAACTGGCGATCGTGCAGTGGGCTGAAACGCTGGATGCGCACGCCCGCCTGTTCCAGCAGATCGAGGTTATCCAGGTAGTAGAAGTTAAAGGCGTCGTCTTCGGCCAAGGCCAGGGTTAAGCCTGCCGCCAGTTCAGGCGCGGGTAATACCGGGGGCTGTCCGGCCGGTTGGCGGGTCGATAAGGTTAGCGCCAGCAAGCGATCGAGATCGATATGGGCTTCCACCTGCTGCGCCAACTGCTGCCAGCAGGGATCGTTGCCAGCGGTGTCTTGCGCGGGAATCAGCCCAAGATGGCGCGACGGTAACGCCACCTCCGCCAGCACCGGCAAACGCCCTAAAACCGGCACGGCGCAATAACGTTCGATAGCCTGACGGATCAGTTGGTAATGGTGGTCTGAATTCACCCGGTTGACGATCACGCCAGCCAGTTTCAGCGCCGGATCAAACTGGCGGAAACCGAGCACGGTTGCCGCCACCGAGGTAGATACCGCTTTACCATCCACCAGCAGGATCACCGGGCAATCTAGCTGCTTGGCCAGCGCCGCGCTGCTGCAATAATTGGGGTCGATGCCATAGCCGTCATACAGCCCCATCACGCCTTCGATCACTGCCACATCGGCGTGGCGCAAATGCTGGTTATACAGGCCGTTGAGGGTTGCCGCTGGCAGCATAAAGGCATCCAGATTGCGCGATGCCACGCCGGAGACGGCACGGTGCCAGCCGGTATCCAGATAGTCGGGGCCGACCTTGAAGGGTTGCACGCGCAGGCCGCGCTGTTGCAGCGCCCGCAGGATGCCGAGCGTCAGCGTGGTTTTGCCACAGCCGCTGCCGGTGCCTGCGATCAGAAAAGCCCTTTTACCCGTTAGCTGCATAAAAAAATCCCGGCCACTCGGTCGGGATTCGGTGTCGAAAAGATACGCTCGCGCAGCGCCAACGCTGCACGTATCTAGTGACAACCCGCTTCCCTCCGAAGGAGTTGAATGTCTAGCCCCAAAGCACTTGGCGGTGCAGGTAGGTAGCTAACACCTTTGCAGCGTTAAGTACGAAGGGGGTAAGCCAACTGGCCGGTCTTCTGGCTTAGCGTCATCCTCATCCACTCCCTTCCCGATCTACAGATCAGTGGCATAACCAGCGCCTGGCTATACAGTGGAATCGTCAGCATCACAGCAGCGGGGGCTGCGGGGGATTGACACCCCCTTCCCAATCACAATTTATTCAGATTGTGAGTTATCCAGTTGGCGATAATAATTCTTTTACCTAGCTCATTTAAGCTATCAATTTATTAACATTGCGATAGCATTAAATATTTTCTCTATAGAATGTCTTACTGATAATAATTAATATACGTCAGCTAATTAATAAAAAAATGTTCAGTTTATTCTTTTGCGAAAAAAATGTGGCCATAGGATAGTAAAATATTGCTCTCTGATAATGGCTATGACTGTTACAGCAAGAGGTTCAGGCTTATTTTAAGATTCTATAAATAACAAAATATTGTTATCTGCCGCCGCCGCTCAATAGCGCCGTGCGTTACTCCACCAAATTGTGCTGTTCGATCGCCAGCGAGCGGAATGCCTGCGGCGTCACATTATAAGTCTGGCGGAATACCTTGCAGAAATAGCTGGTTTGCGAGAAACCCAGGTTTTTCGCAATGCTGGCGATACTCCAGTCACTGTGCTGTAACATTTCCCTGGCATTGGCCATGCGCTGCTGATTTATCCACACGTTGAAGCCAACGCCCTGATATTTTTTAAATAACTTGCTGAAATAGTAAGGGCTGAGATACACCTTGGCCGCCACGTCTTCAAGGCGCAACTCCTCTGAAAGATGAGCGTCAATATAGCGCAGCGCCTTTTTCATTTTCGCTTCATGCGGATTGGGCTGGCGCACCTTAGCCTGTTCTTTCGCCTCGTTATTATCTTTTATTACCACAAAGTTGAGATGCTTTTTCAGGCAGTTTTCCACGATCAGCTTCAGCAGATCCGCCGAGGCAATCACCCGTGAATATTCCATCACTTGCACATTATGGAACTCATCCAGCAGCGCCGGATCCTTTTGCCAGCAATCATCAACGCTGAGGATATCAATCAGCCCGACCTCCTGTTGCAGCCTGACCTGCCCGCACAGCACAAACCCCACCAAATGGCCGGCAATCACCAGCGGAATAGAGAAATCCGTCAAGCCTGCATGGCAGCGATAGATACAGGGTTCATTGGATTTTGAGGCTTCAAGGCCCCCACAACGGTCGCTCATGCGGCAACGGAGATGATTGACAGGATCCTGGCGCATCATCTGGCAAAATGAGGTGAAATTAAACAGATCGGAGATTTCCTCACCGTGAATGTTCACAACCACGACGGCTAATCCCGTAGCCTGAGCAAAGTCTTGGGCAATTTTATTGATGAGTTCTGAGTTAAGTAAACTGGCAGAAATCATTATAGCCCTCCCTAAGTGAAGTTTTATTTATTATGATAAGCCATCCCTACTGTTATCAGATTGTTATTTTTTTGCTTTTATCCCCAGAAGGAAAATTAAAAGATAAGACCCGTTAATTGATATTAAAGAACAGCACTTAAGCCTATCAGACTAATAAAAAACCCGAAATCGATTTTCATGGATTAACCCAAACAGATCACAAAAATTATCCTCACCCCGGTTAGGGAGTGAGGACGATAAAAATCAGGTTTTTTCCTCTTCTAATTGGCAGGCATTACACGGCAGGTTTTTGCCAATTAAATAGCGGTAGCCAGCAGCGCCTAAGCAGGCACCGATCACCGGAGCGACGATCGGCACAATGAAATAAGGAATGTCGCGCCCGCCGGTCATCACCACTTTGCCCCAACCGGCAAAGAACGCGAACAGCTTAGGCCCAAAGTCACGCGCCGGATTCATGGCAAACCCGGTCAACGGGCCCATCGAAGCGCCGATTACCGCCACCAGAATACCGATCAACAAAGGCGCCAATGGCCCGCGCGGCACGCCGTTGCCGTCATCGGTCAGCGCCATCACCAGGCACATCAGAATGGCGGTAATAACGATTTCAACCAGGGATGCCTGTAGCACACTGATGGTAGGGTTTGGATAAGTGCTGAAAATACTGGCCAGTTGCAGGCTTTCCAGGCTGCCGCGTACCATATTTTTCGCCGCTTCGGTTTCGGCAAACAGATTGTGGTAGAGGGCATAAACCAGCGCCGCGCCGCAAAAGGCACCGGCAATCTGCGAGACGCAGTAGCCCAGCACTTTGCCGCGTGGGAAACAGGCAAACAGCCACATGGCGATAGTGATCGCCGGGTTCAGGTGCCCGCCAGAAATCCCCGCCGTCAGATAAACCGCCAGAGAAATCCCCAACCCCCAGACGATGCAGATTTCCCACAGGCCAAAATTAGCTCCGGCCAACTTCGCCGCACAAAGGCACCCGGCACCGAAGAAAACAAACAGCCCGGTGCCGAGAAACTCGGCAATACATTGCGCTTTCAGTGAATCATTCATAACCTTCCCCTGCGTGATTGGATGAGGAATCAGCCCACATCAGCTGGCTTCCGGGCAACAGCAATACTGCGAACTACTATAGGGAGCGGGCAAACGAAAGTGTTGTTGCAATAGCTAAACGGCGAGGGAAAAACTTGCTTGGCAATAAGAGATTATTGTTATTGATAATTTGAAAAATCATTTATTCTCAGGGTAATAGATAGGGTTTTATTTAAAGCCAAAATAACACTTTCTTGTTCTACCCTTCTTCCGTTATTGCTATCCAGCTCTCAATTTTCACTCTCTGACGCCAATAATAAAATTTCAGATTAAAACAGAAATTTGAAAAGCTAATTTTTGTTAAATCCGATAATTATTAAATCAACGTAAAAACAGCAAGATAGCCCATTCCGATATCCGGTTTTTATTATCAACTCACCAACCATTCTCCGCAAACAATTTAAGTCAGCCATTCTTTTTCGTTGCTTATTTGTATATTCGCTGCATCACAGTCCTGACAGAGGTGTTTATGCAACAAGAAGCATTAGGAATGGTGGAAACCAAAGGGTTAGCCGCCGCCATCGAAGCCGCCGACACCATGGTGAAGTCTGCCAACGTGGTGCTGGTGGGTTACGAGAAAATTGGCTCTGGCCTGGTGACCGTCATCGTCCGCGGTGACGTGGGCGCAGTGAAAGCGGCAACCGATGCCGGTGCCTCTGCCGCCGCCCGGGTGGGTGAAGTCAAAGCCACTCACGTCATCCCACGCCCACATACCGACGTGGAAAAATTCTTACCGAAGGGAAATAGCCAATGAGCAGCCATGACCTGGTCGACAAAATCATGGCCCAGGTGATAGCCAAAGTCAGCGAGCACACCCCGGCTGCTTCCTCACCACTCACGCACACAACACGAGATACGGTTATGGCAGAAAAAACCTGCAGTTTAACGGAATTCGTCGGGACCGCCATTGGCGACACGGTGGGTCTGGTTATCGCTAACGTCGACAGCGCCCTGCTGAGCGCCATGAAGCTGGAAAAGAGCTATCGCTCGATCGGCATTCTCGGTGCCCGCACCGGCGCTGGCCCGCACATCATGGCGGCGGATGAAGCCGTCAAGGCCACCAATACCGAAGTGGTGAGCATCGAACTGCCGCGCGATACCAAAGGCGGCGCGGGCCACGGCTCGCTGATCGTCTTCGGCGGTAACGACGTTTCCGACGTGAAACGCGCGGTTGAAGTGGCGCTGAAAGAGCTGGATCGCACCTTCGGCGACGTTTACGCCAATGAAGCGGGCCATATCGAGCTGCAATATACCGCCCGCGCCAGCTATGCGCTGGAAAAAGCCTTTGGCGCACCGGTGGGCCGCTCTTGCGGGGTGATCGTCGGCGCTCCGGCCGCCGTCGGCGTGCTGATGGCCGATACGGCGGTGAAATCCGCCAACGTCGACGTGGTGGCCTACAGCTCACCGGCACAGGGCACCAGCTACAGCAACGAGGTGATTCTGGTGATCTCCGGTGACTCCGGCGCGGTGCGTCAGGCGGTGATTTCCGCCCGTGAGATTGGCAAAACCGTTCTGGCCACGCTGGGTGCCGAACCGAAAAACGACCGCCCTTCTTATATCTGATGCCAAGTGAGGCTGTTTCATGAAATCGAAAAGATTTGAAGCACTGGCAAAACGCCCGGTCAACCAGGACGGCTTTGTCAAAGAGTGGATCGAGGAAGGCTTTATCGCCATGGAAAGCCCTAACGATCCCAAGCCGTCGATCAAAATCGTCGGCGGCGTCATCACCGAACTGGACGGCAAGCCGCAGAGCGAGTTTGACCTGATCGACCACTTTATTGCCCGCTACGGCATCAATCTGGCGCGAGCGGAAGAAGTGATGGCGATGGATTCGGTGAAGCTGGCCAATATGCTGTGCGATCCCAACGTCTCTCGCGCCACCATCGTGCCGCTGACCACCGCCATGACTCCGGCGAAGATCGTCGAAGTGGTGTCGCATATGAACGTGGTGGAAATGATGATGTCGATGCAGAAAATGCGCGCCCGTCGTACCCCGTCACAGCAGGCCCACGTCACCAACGTGAAAGATAACCCGGTGCAGATCGCCGCCGATGCCGCAGAAGGTGCCTTCCGTGGCTTCGATGAGCAGGAAACCACCGTTGCGGTAGCCCGTTATGCGCCGTTCAACGCCATCGCGCTGCTGGTCGGCTCGCAGATTGGCCGCCCTGGCGTGCTGACCCAATGCTCGCTGGAAGAAGCCACCGAACTGAAACTCGGCATGCTGGGCCACACCTGCTATGCGGAAACCATCTCGGTGTACGGCACCGAACCGGTGTTTACCGACGGCGATGATACCCCGTGGTCGAAAGGCTTCCTGGCTTCGTCCTACGCCTCACGCGGGTTGAAAATGCGCTTTACCTCCGGCTCTGGCTCCGAAGTGCAGATGGGCTATGCGGAAGGTAAATCGATGCTCTACCTGGAAGCCCGCTGCATTTACATCACCAAAGCCGCCGGGGTTCAGGGGCTGCAAAACGGTTCGGTCAGCTGCGTGGGCGTGCCTTCCGCCGTGCCTTCCGGCATTCGGGCCATTCTGGCTGAGAACCTGATCTGCTCCGCGTTGGATCTGGAGTGCGCCTCCAGTAACGACCAGACCTTTACCCACTCGGACATGCGCCGCACCGCTCGCCTGCTGATGCAGTTCCTGCCGGGAACCGACTTTATCTCCTCCGGTTATTCCGCGGTGCCGAACTACGACAACATGTTCGCCGGTTCGAACGAAGACGCGGAAGACTTTGACGATTACAACGTGCTGCAACGCGACCTGAAAGTGGACGGCGGCCTGCGCCCGGTGCGCGAAGAGGACGTGGTCGCCATCCGTAACAAGGCCGCCCGCGCGCTGCAAGCGGTGTTTGCCGGTATGGGGCTGCCGCCGATCACCGATGAAGAAGTCACCGCCGCCACCTACGCCCACGGTTCGAAAGATATGCCGGAACGTAACATCGTCGAGGATATCAAGTTCGCGCAGGAAGTGATCAGCAAAAACCGCACCGGCCTGGAAGTGATTAAAGCGCTGGCGCAGGGCGGCTTCGAAGATGTGGCGCAGGACATGCTCAACATCCAAAAAGCCAAGATCGCCGGTGACTACCTGCACACGTCGGCCATCATCGTCGGCAACAACCAAGTGCGATCGGCAGTCAACGATCTCAACGACTATGCCGGCCCGGCCACCGGTTACCGGCTGCAAGGCGCACGCTGGGAAGAGATCAAAAACATTCCTAACGCACTTGATCCTAACGCGATCGATTAAGGGGTTCACGTCATGGTGGATATTAACGAAAAACTACTGCGCCAGATTATTGAAGGCGTGTTGCAGGAAATGCAGGTGGAACAAAAAACGGTTTCTTTCCAACCGGAAGTACCCGCCGCTGCACAGCCTGCAATCGCTTCAGGCAGCAGCTTCCTGACCGAAGTGGGTGAAGCCAAGCCAGGCAACAGCCAGGATGAAGTGATTATTGCCGTCGGCCCGGCGTTTGGCCTGTCGCAGACCGTCAACATCGTCGGCCTGTCGCATAAAAACATCCTGCGCGAACTGATCGCCGGTATCGAAGAAGAAGGCATCAAGGCGCGCGTGATCCGCTGCTTTAAGTCGTCCGACGTCGCCTTTGTGGCGGTGGAAGGCAACCGCCTCAGCGGTTCCGGCATTGCCATCGGCGTTCAGTCGAAGGGCACCACGGTGATCCATCAGCAAGGCTTGCCGCCGCTTTCCAACCTGGAGCTGTTCCCACAGGCACCGCTGCTGACGCTGGAAACTTACCGGATGATCGGTAAAAACGCCGCCCGCTACGCCAAACGGGAATCACCACAGCCGGTACCGACGCTGAACGATCAGATGGCCCGGCCAAAATATCAGGCCAAATCAGCGATTCTGCATATTAAAGAAACCAAGTATGTGGTGACCGGCAAGAATCCGCAGGAACTCCGGGTGCAGCTTTAACAAAGGAAAACACAATGAATTCCGAAGCTATTGAATCCATGGTGCGCGATGTCCTGAGCAAAATGAACAGCTTGCAAGGGCAGACCGTCACCACCGCCACGCCGCCAGCAGCTAACGGCAGCAAAGCCAAAGTGGCCGATTATCCGCTGGCGAACAAACACCCGGAATGGGTGAAAACCGCCACCAACAAAACGCTGGATGATCTGACGCTGGCCAACGTGCTCAACGGCAGCGTTACGCCGCAGGACTTGCGCATTACGCCAGAAATCCTGCGCATTCAGGCCGATATCGCCCGCGATGCGGGCCGCGATCGCCTGGCGATGAACTTTGAGCGTGCGGCAGAGCTGACGGCGGTGCCCGATGACAAGGTGCTGGATATCTACAACGCCCTGCGCCCGTTCCGCTCCAGCAAAGAAGAGCTGAACGCCATCGCTGACGATCTGGAGAAAAACTACCACGCCAAGATTTGCGGTGCGTTTGTCCGCGAGGCGGCGGCGCTGTACGTGCAGCGCAAAAAACTCAAAGGCGACGATTAAGGCCAAGCTAAAACCGTTCCCTTCGTTGGGGAAAGGAGAGCTAACCAGTCCCCTCCCCCTCCGGGAGGGGCGCACTGTTCAGCATTATGGTGAGGGGGATGCCCAGCTAACCCGTGCGGCGAACCAGTCCCCTCTCCCTTGGGGAGAGGGTTAGGGTGAGGGGGAAGTTCACTGTGGCTATTGCCTTTCATTCCGGCCCTCTCCTACTTGGAGAGGGGCGTTACCACCAGCATAGAATTAACACTGAGGGCGGGACATGCGTTACATAGCAGGTGTGGATATCGGTAACTCATCAACGGAAGTGGCGTTGGCGCGCTGTGATGCCGGTGGGCGGCTCGAGTTCGTCACCAGTACCCTGACGGAAACCACCGGGATCAAAGGCACCCAGCGCAATATGTTTGGCATCCGTCAGGCGCTGGACATGCTGGTGGCCAAAGCGGGCATCGCCCTGAGTGATATCAGCCTGATCCGCATCAACGAAGCCACGCCGGTGATTGGCGATGTGGCGATGGAGACCATTACCGAAACCATCATCACCGAGTCCACCATGATCGGTCACAACCCGAAAACCCCCGGCGGACTGGGGCTCGGGGTGGGCATTACCATCACGATGGCCGAACTGGTCACGCGCGATCCGTCGCAGCCCTACATTCTGGTGGTGCCGAAAGCGGTGGATTTTGCCGATGTCGCCAGCGTGGTTAACGCCGCCAACGGCGCCGGTTACCGCATCACCGCCGTGATTATGCAGCGTGACGACGGCGTGCTGGTGAGCAACCGTCTTGCGCACCCGTTGCCGATCGTTGACGAAGTGCTGCATATCGACCGCATCCCAATGGGCATGCTGGCGGCGGTTGAAGTGGCCATGCCGGGCAAGGTGATCGAGACCCTCTCCAACCCCTACGGCATCGCCACCGTGTTCTCGCTCAGTGCCGAAGAGACTAAAAATATCGTCCCGGTAGCCCGCGCCCTGATCGGCACCCGTTCAGCGGTGGTGGTCAAAACCCCGGAAGGCGACGTCAAGGCACGTTCGATACCCGCTGGTCATCTGGAGCTGTTAGCCGATGGCCGCACCTTACGGGTGGACGTTGCCGCAGGCAGTGAAGCGATCATGAACGCCGTCAACGCTTGCCGCCGCATGGAGAACGCTAGCGGTGAGGCGGGCAGCAACATAGGCGGCATGCTGGAACACGTGCGCCAGACCATGGCAGAGCTAACGAATAAGCCCACCAGGGAAATCTTTATTCAGGATCTGCTGGCCGTGGATACTTCAGTGCCGGTGAACGTGACCGGCGGGCTGGCTGGCGAGTTCTCGCTGGAGCAAGCGGTGGGCATTGCCTCAATGGTGAAGTCCGATCGGCTGCAAATGGCGCGTATCGCCAGTGAAATCGAACAGACGCTGCATATCGACGTGCAGGTCGGCGGTGCCGAAGCCGAAGCCGCAATCCTCGGTGCTATGACCACCCCCGGCACCCGCGCACCGCTGGCGATCCTCGATCTCGGTGCCGGTTCAACGGACGCATCGATCATCAACGCGAAAGGCGAAATCATCGCCACCCACCTGGCCGGAGCCGGGGACATGGTGACGATGATTATCGCTTCGGAACTGGGTCTGGAAGATCGCTATCTGGCCGAAGACATCAAAAAGTACCCGCTGGCCAAGGTGGAAAGCCTGTTCCACCTGCGCCATGAGGACGGCAGCGTGCAGTTTTTCCCCCAGCCGCTGCCCGCCGACGTTTTTGCCCGCCTGGTGGTAGTGAAACCAGAAAATCTGCTGCCGCTGCCCGGCGAGTACTCACTGGAAAAAGTGCGCAATATCCGCCGCTCGGCCAAGCAGCGGGTGTTTGTCACCAATGCGCTGCGCGCCCTGCGCCAGGTCAGCCCAACCGGCAATATCCGCGATATTCCGTTCGTGGTGTTGGTAGGCGGCTCGTCGCTGGATTTTGAAATTCCACAGCTGGTGACCGACGCCCTCGCCCACTACAAGCTGGTGGCCGGGCGCGGCAACATTCGCGCCTGCGAAGGCCCGCGTAATGCGGTCGCCACCGGCCTGATCCTCTCTTATCAGCGGGAGGTCGCACGATGATCGCCGCCAATGATGCACCCACGATTGCGATCAGCGCCGCACCGGGAGCCACCGAACAGCAATGGCAACAGGTGCTGCTCGGCATTGAAGAGGAAGGTATCCCTTGGCGCTGGCAGCCGGACGACGATGGCGAGGTAGTGCAACGCGCCTGGCAGGCCGCCGCCCGCTCTCTGCTGCTGGTGGGGCTGGCCTGTACTGACAACGAGATGGTGGTGCATTACCGCAATTTACCTGCCGATCAGCCGCTGTTTCGGCTGGCCGGGCCACAGGAGGACGATCGGTGGCGGCGTTTGGGTAACAACGCCGCGCGCTTGGTAAAGGGTTTGCCCTTTAAATAAACGCAGTCATAACGCTACAGCTTGAAGAATGTAAGGGCATACCCAATGGATTTCGAGTCGCAGCTAGGTGGCAAGTTCGCGCATCCCCAGGAGCTTACTCAAGTAAGTGACTGGGGTGTGTGAACGCAGCCAACAACGCTGTGGCTTGAAAGACGAAGGGTATAAAAAGTGAATATCACAGGAGAAAACAAATGAATAACGCATTAGGGCTGGTTGAAACAAAAGGCTTGGTCGCGGCCATTGAAGCCGCCGACGCCATGGTGAAATCCGCCAACGTGCAGTTGGTCGGTTACGAGAAAATCGGCTCCGGGCTGGTCACCGTGATGGTGCGCGGCGACGTTGGGGCGGTCAAGGCGGCGGTGGATGCCGGTTCAGCGGCCGCCAGCGCGGTGGGCGAAGTGAAGTCCTGCCATGTGATCCCACGCCCGCACAGCGATGTGGAAGCCATTCTGCCCACTTCAGCCTAAAGGTAACAACAGGAGCACAGCGTGAAAACGTCACTGGGATTACTCGAAGTTAGCGGTTTGGCGCTGGCGATTGGCGCGGCGGATGCCATGGTGAAAGCCGCATCCGTCCAGTTGGTCGGGATGGAAAAAACCAACGGTTCGGGCTGGATGCTGATCCGACTCACCGGCGATGTGGCATCCGTTCAGGCGGCGATTGCCACCGGCGCGGCCTTTGCCGCACAGCGCAGCGGGCTGGTAGCGCAAGCGGTGCTGGCCCGCCCGGCAGATACCCTGCTGGCGCACTGGCAGCCGCCGCAGCCCGCAGCGGCAGTGCTACCCGCCGTTGAAGAAGAACAGGCCCAGGATCTGCCCGAAAACCCAGAACCCGCGCTGGCAGAAGCACCGGTTTTTTCCATCGTGCGGGCAAACTGCAATCTTTGTTTGGATCCTGCCTGCCAGCGCAAAAAAGGGGATCCGCGCGACCGTTGTTTGCACAGTGCGAAAGGAGGTAAAGCCTGATGGAAAAAGCGTTGTTGGAACCCGTGGTCAGCAAGATCCTCGACGAGATGCGCCTGCGTCCGATCCCGCTTGGGGTTTCCAACCGACATGTGCATTTGTCTCAGCAGGATTACCAGCGGTTGTTCCCACAGCAGCCGCTGGCTGAGAAAAAGGCGTTGCTGCAACCCGGCCAATACGCCGCCGAGCAGAGCATCACGCTGGTCGGGCCGAAAGGCAGCTTGCACAAGGTGCGTATTCTCGGGCCGCTGCGCAGCCGCAGCCAGGTGGAGATTTCCCGCAGCGATGCCCGCACGCTGGGCGTTGCCGCGCCGTTGCGCATGTCTGGGGATCTGGACAACACGCCGGGCATCCGGCTAGTCAGCTCGTTTGCCGAACTGGAGTTGGAAAACGGCGTGATCGTGGCCCAGCGCCATATTCATATGTCACCGCTAGACGCCCTGATTTATCGGGTGCAGCACGGCGAGCGCATTCAGGTAGCGGTTCAGGGTGGTGGACGGCGGCTGGTGTTTGACGATGTGGCGATCCGCGTTTCACCGCAGATGCGGCTGGAACTGCATATCGATACCGACGAAGCCAACGCCGCCGGGGCGGACGATCCCGCTGCCTTCGCCAGCTTGGTACCTCGGTCATGAATCTGGAGCGGCTGGTCAATCTGGTGGTAGCACGGCTGGCAGAGCGTGAGCAACGGGTTTATTCCGTGAGTTTGCCGCAGCTGCGGCAAGGGCTCGAACCGGCGGTTTATTTACAGCATGCCACCCTGCATCTGCTGCTGCCGGATCCGGACTTTATGCAGCAGTTGGCCACCGGTAACAGCGCCGAACCGGCGGTGGCCGCGCTGCACGAGGCGTGGTCCTGGGGGCTACGGGTGCATATCAGCCTGCATCAGCAATTGCTGCCCACTTTGCCGCGCAAGGCGCTGCAACGCTTACCGCTGAGCCTCAGCGATCATCAGGGGCAGCCGGTCCGGCTGAGCGCCAGCAGGCTGCTGAGCTATGGCGATATCGCCACGCTCGGCCCCTGTTGGCTGATTATCAGCCCCAAAACGCGGGTGACGCCGTTGGCGCAGGATTATCTGTCAGCGCGCCGTATTCAACTGTTAAGGCAGGAGTAAATCATGCAGCTAGCCAGAGTAGTGGGTTCCGTGGTGTCAACGCAGAAATCGCCGACGCTGATCGGCAAGAAGCTGCTGCTGGTGCGGCGCGTGACCGGCGACGGGTCATTGCCCCCGGCCAGCGATAAGCCGGACGAAGTGGCGGTGGATTCCGTCGGGGCCGGTGAAGGTGAACTGGTACTGCTGTCTGGCGGTTCCAGCGCCCGTCGGGTGTTTGCCGAACCCAATGACGCCATCGATCTGGCGATTGTCGCCATCGTCGATAGCGTAAGTATCTATTAATCGGCTATGCGGAGCGTATTCTCCCCTCACCCCAGCCCTCTCCCTCAGGGAGAGGGAGTTAATACGGTGTCGTGGGCAACTGCATAAGTCAATTTGTGGCACGTTTGTCCCCTCTCACCGTAGGAGAGGGAGTTGATGCGGTGTTGTGGGCAACTGCGTAAGCCCATTTGTGGCACGTTCAGCCCCCTTCACCGTGGGAGAGGGAGTTAATGCAGTGTTGTGGGCAACTGCATAAGCCAACTTGTGGCTCGTTCAGTCCCCTCTCACCGTAGGAGAGGGGGTTGATGCGGTGTTGTGGGCAACTGCATAAGCCCATTTGTGGCTCGTTCAGTCCCCTCTCAGCGTGGGAGAGGGAGTTAATGCGGTGTTGTGGGCAACTGCATAAGCCAATTTGTGGCACGTTCAGTTCCCTCTCACCGTGGAAGGGGGAGTTAATGCGATGTTGTGGGCCGTTGCATAAGCCAATTTGTGGCACGTTCTATCCCCTCTCCCTGTGGGAGAGGGTTAGGGTGAGGGGCAGCAATGTGCAAGAGAACGGAATTAACCGGGAGCCAACCTGATGAGCATTTATACCAAAACCGGCGATAAGGGCACCACCGCACTGTTTACTGGCCAGCGGGTGAAAAAGAGCCATCCGCGGGTAGAAACCTACGGCACCCTGGATGAGCTGAACGCGGCGCTGAGCTTGTGCGCTCGGGTGGTTCAGGGTCCAGAAAACCAGCAGTTGCTCGAAGCGGTGCAGCATCAACTGTTCTATTTCAGCGCTGAACTGGCAAGCGAAGGGGAACCTGCCGCCGCCGGCCAGCGCAAAACCATCAATGAGGCGCACATCCAACAGCTGGAACAGGCAGTGGATCGCTGCATGTCGGCCTTGCCGCCGGTGCAGGGTTTTATCCTGCCGGGCAGCAGTGAGGCTGGCAGCCGGTTGCATTTCGCCCGCACGCTGGCTCGCCGCGCAGAACGGCGGCTGATTGAGCTGGCGGATCAGGTTCCGGTGCGCCAAGTACTGTTGCAATACCTGAACCGGCTGTCGGATTGCCTGTACGCCCTGGCCCGCGCTGAAGACCATCAACAGTGGTTGCGGCAACTCACTCAAACGGTAGCGGCCCGCTATCTGGCCGCCACTCACGCCGCCCCGGCCAGCACGCCAACCAAGGCAGAACTGACGTTTGTGGATATCCACCAGTTATTAAAGCTGTGCGTGGCTGCCGCTCTTGAACTTGATATTCCGGTGGTGATCGCCGTTACCGATCGCCACGGCAACATAATTATGACCTACCGCATGCCCGATGCCCTGCTGGTGAGCTGCGAACTGGCGCCGAAAAAAGCCTGGACCGCCGTGGCGATGAAAAGCCCCACTCACCAACTCAGCGCCGCCATTCAGCCGGGTGCCGATCTGTTCCAGTTAGAAGCCAGCCTGGGCGGCAAAGTCGTCACCTTTGGCGGCGGCTACCCGCTGTGGCGTAACGGCCAGATTATCGGCGGGCTGGGGATCAGCGGCGGCAGCGTCGAGCAGGATATGCATATCGCCCAAGCGGCCATTTTAGCTTTACACCTGAGGAATGAATAATGAACCCTACCGATCTTGAGTCTCTCATTCGCACCATCCTCACTGAGCAATTGGTGCCAGAAACGGCACCGGCCCAACGAGCCAATGCTATTTTCACCACCGTCGATGAGGCAATCGGTGCCGCACAGCGCGCCTTTCTGCGCTATCAGCAAAGCCCGATGAAAACCCGCAGCGCCATCATCAGCGCCCTGCGCGAACAGCTCAAACCGCATCTGCCTTCGCTTGCCGAACGCGGTGCGGCAGAAACCGGTATGGGCAACCGTGCGGATAAACTGCTGAAAAACCAGGCAGCGCTGGAAAACACCCCCGGCGTGGAAGACTTGACCACCACCGCCATCACCGGTGACGGCGGCATGGTGCTGTTTGAATATTCGCCTTTTGGCGTGATCGGCGCCGTGGCCCCCAGCACCAACCCGACAGAAACCATTATTAACAACAGCATCAGCATGCTGGCCGCCGGTAACGCGGTCTATTTCAGCCCGCATCCGGGGGCCAAGCAGGTGTCTCTGGACTTGATTGCGCAGATCGAAGAGATCGTGTTCAACAGCTGCGGCATTCACAACTTGGTAGTCACCGTGCAAGACCCGAGCTTTGCCGCCACGCAAGAAATGATGCGCCATGCCGACATCGCTCTGCTGGCGATCACCGGCGGGCCGGGCATCGTCAACATGGGGATGAAAAGCGGCAAAAAGGTGATTGGTGCCGGGGCCGGTAATCCGCCGTGCCTGGTGGATGAAACCGCCGAGTTGGTGAAGGCCGCACAGGACATCGTGGCCGGTGCCTCTTTCGACTACAACCTGCCCTGTATCGCCGAAAAAGCGCTGATCGTGGTGGAAAGCGTCGCCGATCGCCTGTTGCAACAGATGCAGGCCTTCGATGCGCTACTGATTACTCAACCGCAGGATATCGATCGCCTGCGGCAGGTGTGCCTGGCAGACGGCCATGCCAATAAAGATCTGGTGGGCAAAAGCCCGGCCGAACTGCTGGCCGCCGCAGCCCTGCCTTGCCCGGCCAAACCGCCACGCTTGCTGCTGGTAGAAGTCGCCGGGGACGATCCGCTGGTGACCACCGAACAGTTAATGCCGCTGCTGCCGGTGGTGCGCGTCAAGGATTTCGACGCCGCGCTGGCACTGGCGTTGAAGGTAGAAGCTGGCCTGCATCACACTGCAATCATGCACTCGCAAAACGTCACGCGGCTTAATCTGGCCGCCCGCCGGTTGCAGACCTCCATTTTCGTTAAAAACGGCCCTTCGTATGCCGGGATCGGCGTCGGCGGTGAGGGCTTTACCACCTTCACCATCGCCACGCCGACGGGGGAAGGCACCACCTCTGCCCGCACCTTTGCCCGGCAGCGCCGCTGCGTATTGACCGATGCGTTTTCCATTCGCTGAGTGAGGATGTATGAAGACTTTTTCCGTACAAACGCGGATCTACAGCGGCGAAGACAGCCTCAAAGCGCTGCGGCGTTTCCGCCAGCGCAAAATCTGGATCATCTGTGACGGTTTTCTGGCCACTTCGCCGCTGCTGGAGCGGCTGAAACAGGCGTTGAACGCCGATAACCAGATCGCACTGTTCAGCGATATTACGCCCGATCCGACCATCGCCACCGTGGTCAAAGGGATCGAGCAGATGCAGGCCTTGCGCCCCGATGTGGTGATCGGCTTTGGCGGTGGTTCGGCGTTGGATGCGGCCAAGGCGATTGTCTGGTTCAGCCGCCAGCAGGGTATCAATATCGATACCTGCATTGCCATCCCGACCACCAGCGGCACCGGCTCGGAAGTGACCAGCGCCTTTGTGATTAGCGATCCGGAAAAGAACATCAAATACCCACTGTTCAGCGATGAGATCTACCCGGATATCGCCATTCTCGATCCGGCGCTGGTGGCCAGCGTGCCGCCGAACATCACCGCCAACACCGGGATGGATGTGCTGACGCACGCGCTGGAAGCCTATGTTTCGCCGCGTGCCAGCGATTTTACCGACGCGCTGGCAGAAAAAGCCGCGCAGTTGGTGTTTCGCCACTTGCCCACCGCCTGCCGGAAAGGCGATTGCCTGATCACCCGTGGCAAAATGCACAACGCCTCGACGCTGGCTGGGATCGCCTTCAGCCAGGCCGGTTTGGGGATTAATCACGCCATCGCCCACCAACTGGGCGGCCAATTCCATATCCCCCACGGGCTGGCGAATGCGCTGCTGCTGATCCCGGTGATTCAGTTCAACGCCGCCGACAGTCGGGCACGCAAGCGCTATGCCCGCTTAGCGCGCGTTTGCGGTATCAGCCCGGCAGGAAGTGACGATCGCCAAGCGGTGAATCAGCTTATTCAGCGCATTGAGCAGCTAAAAACCCAGTGCGCCATACCGCGCTATCTTGCCGATCTCAAACTCAGTGAGAGCCAGCTTGAACAGCGCATCCCGGCAATGGTTGCTGCTGCACTGGCCGACGCCACGATCAAAACCACACCGCGCCCGGCGGTGGCAGAGGACATTCGCGACATTCTTGAGGCACTGCTATGAACGCTCACTTGTGCGATGCCGACACCATCCGCCAGCGGGTGCGTGATGCAGGCGTAGTTGGCGCAGGCGGTGCCGGTTTCCCTACGGCGGTCAAACTGCAAGCGCAGGCGGAAATCTTTCTGATCAACGCCGCCGAATGTGAGCCGATGCTGAAGGTGGATCAGCAACTGATCCCACAGCAGGCCGAACGGCTGCTGCGCGGCCTGCAATATGCCATGACCGCCACCGGGGCGCGGGAAGGGATTATCGCGCTGAAAGCCAAATACGCTGAGGCGATCGAAGCACTGACGCCGTTGCTGCCGCCACACATCCGGTTGCACATTCTCCCCGACGTTTATCCCGCCGGAGATGAAGTGATCACCATCTGGCTGGCGACTGGCCGCAGGGTGCCACCGGCCGCGCTGCCGATCAGCATTGGCGTGGTGGTGAACAATGTGCAGACGGTGCTGAATATCGCGCGCGCCGTGGAACAGCAGTGGCCGGTGACCCGCCGTACCCTCACGGTCAACGGTGCCGTTGCCAAGCCGATCACGCTGACGGTGCCTTTAGGTATCCGTTTCCGCGAAGTGCTGGCGTTGGCCGGGGGAGCCACCGTAGCTAACCCCGGCTTTATCAACGGCGGCCCGATGATGGGCCGCTTGCTGGCCAACCTGGATGAGCCGGTAACCAAAACCAGCGGCGGCCTGCTGGTGCTGCCCGCCGATCACCTGCTGATCGCCCGGCGTACCCGCAGCGATCGGGAAGTCATGGCTATCGCCCGTACCGTTTGCGAGCAATGCCGCCTGTGTACCGAACTGTGCCCGCGCCACCTGATCGGCCATGAACTGCCACCGCATCTGCTGGTGCGGGCGGTGAACTATCAGCAAGTGGCAACGCCGGAGATTCTGCTCAGCGCCCTGACCTGCTCGGAGTGCAGCCTGTGCGAAAGCTACGCCTGCCCGGTGGATATCTCGCCGATGCGCATCAACCGGCTGCTGAAGGAGCAATTGCGCCAACAGGGCGCACGCTACAGCGGCGAACTGCGTGATGCCGACCCGATGGCGCAATACCGCATGGTGCCAACGGCCCGGTTAGTCACGCGCCTGGAGCTCACCCCTTGGGCACACGCCGCGCCGTTCAGTGCCGAACATTATCAGCCAGAACAGGTGCTGCTGCCGTTACGCCAGCATATCGGCGCGGCGGCGATCCCGACGGTTGTTATTGGGGAAAAAGTGATGCACGGCCAATGCATTGCCAATATTGCCGACGGCGCGCTCGGCGCACCGCTCCACGCCAGCATCAGCGGTACCGTGACCGACATCAGTACCACCGCCATTACCCTCGCCAAAGGATAAGTTATGTCACAAGCCATTGGAATTGTTGAACTAAGCAGTATTGCCAAGGGCATAGAGGTCTGTGACCTGATGCTGAAAAGCGCCAACGTTGAGCTGTTGGTGAGTAAAACGCTCTGCCCCGGCAAGTACCTGCTGATGGTGGGGGGCGATGTAGGGGCAGTAACGCAGTCGGTACAAAACGGCACCCAGCACAGCGGCCATCTGCTGGTCGACAGCATCGTACTGCCCAATCTCCACCCGTCGGTGCTGCCCGCATTGAACGGGCTGAACCCGGTGGAAAATCGTCAGGCCGTCGGGGTAGTGGAAACCTGGAGCGCCGTGGCCTGCATCACCGCCGCCGATCGGGCGGTAAAGGCGGCGCATATCACGCTGGTGCGCATCCATATGGCGTTTGGCATCGGCGGCAAGTGCTATCAGGTGATGAGCGGCGATATTGCCGACGTCAAAAACGCGGTGGACGTCGCCAGCCAGAGCGCGGGCGAAAACGGCCTGCTGATTTACAGCACCGTGATCCCGCGCCCACATGAGGCGCTGTGGCGCCAACTGATTCAGGGGGCATGATGGAAAAACCAACGGCAACCGAACGGGTGATTCAGGAATACGTGCCGGGGAAACAGATCACCCTGGCCCACCTGATCGCCAACCCCAACAAGGCACTCTACAAAAAACTCGGCCTGAGCGACGCCAGCAATGCTATTGGCATTCTGACCATTACCCCCAGCGAGGCGTCGATCATCGCCAGCGATATCGCCACCAAATCCGGCGCGGTAGAGATTGGTTTTATCGATCGCTTCACCGGCGCAGTGGTATTCACCGGCGATGTGTCGGCGGTGGAGTATGCGTTGAAGCAGGTGATCTACACCCTCGGCGACATGATGAAGTTCACCGCCTGCAACCTGACCCGGACCTGACGCTATGAAACGCATCATGCTGATCGGCCCCAGCCAGTGCGGCAAAACCTCGCTGATCCAACGCTTGCAGGGGGAGACGCTGAACTACCAAAAAACCCAGGCTATTGTCTGGCAGGACTGCGCGATCGACACCCCCGGTGAATATCTGGAAAACCGCTGCCTGTACAGCGCCCTGCTCGCCAGCGCCTGCGAGGCAGATGTCATCGGGCTGGTGCAGAACCTGGATGCGGAACAGAGCTGGTTTGCCCCGATGTTTGCACAGGTTTTCACCCAGCCGGTGATCGGCATTATCAGCAAGGCTGACACCCTCACCCATTCGAATCAACTGGCCTGGGCGACAGATCGCCTGCATCAGGCTGGTGTATGGAAGGTGTTTCATACCTCGGCGCAAACCGGTGCCGGGATGGCAGATTTGATCCAGTTTTTAAATCCTGATGGAGAGTCGTATGTCCGGTAAAATTATGGCGATTAACGCCGGCAGTTCTTCGCTGAAGTTTCAGCTATTTTCTCAACCCGGCGAGCAGGTGATCTGCCAAGGGCTGATTGAGCGTATCGGCATGCAGGATGCCGTTGTGACGCTGCGCGCCGGGGAGCAGAAATGGCGCAACACCCTGCCGATTATGGATTGCCATCAGGCCGCCCTGCACCTGCTCAATGCGCTGATCGAGCATCAGATTATCGATTCACTAACGGAAATCTGCGGCGTTGGCCACCGGGTAGCGCACGGCGGTGAGGCCTTCTGTGATTCGGTGGTCATTACACCGGAGGTGCTGGATAAAATTGAACAGCTCGGCGCACTGGCACCGCTGCACAACCCGGTTAACGCCCAGGCGATCCGCGTTTTCCAGCTGGCACTGCCCCACGCCCGTTCCGTTGCGGTATTTGATACCGCCTTCCACCAAACGCTGAGCGATATCCATTACCTTTATCCGCTGCCTTGGCGCTATTACGCAGAACTCGGCATCCGCCGCTATGGCTTTCACGGCACCAGCCACAAATATGTCAGCACGGTGTGCGCCCAACGGCTCGGCCGCCCGCTGGAACAACTGCGCATTATTTCCTGCCATTTGGGCAATGGCTCCAGCATTTGCGCCATTCGCGATGGCCGCTCGGTCAATACCTCCATGGGCTTTACCCCGCAGGCCGGGGTGATGATGGGCACCCGCAGCGGCGATATCGATCCTTCCATCCTGCCATTTATCCAGCAGGCGGAAGGGAAAAATGCGCAGGAGATCAATCTGTTGATCAACAATCAGTCCGGTTTGCTGGGCGTATCCGGCGTCTCTCACGATTACCGCGATGTCGAACAGGCCGCCGCCACCGGCAACCCCAGAGCACAACTGGCGCTCAAGCTGTTTGCTGAACGTATCCGCGCGGTGATCGGCAGCTATATCGTGCAGTTAGGCGGCATCGATGCGTTGATTTTTACCGGTGGCATCGGTGAGAACGCCCGTAATGCACGCCAGCAGATCTGCCATCAGTTGGGCTTTCTCGGCATCGAACTGGATGAGGAGAAGAACAATGCCAATCAGCCGTTTATCCAGCGCGAGAACGCACCGGTGCAGATCGCCATTGTGAACACCAACGAAGAGTTGATGATCGCCCGCGACGTGGTGCGCGTGGCGCTCAACAACCCGCAGCCGCAACCCGCCTGATAACCCGATGAGAGCGACGATGAAAAGTGGAAAAGTTTGGCTGGTCGGTGCCGGGCCTGGGGATGCCGCGCTGATCACCGTTAAGGGCCTGCATTGCATCCGGCAGGCACAGGCACTGGTTTACGATCGCCTAGTGAGCGCCGATCTGTTGCAGGAAGCTCCCAGCAATTGTGAAATGATTAACGTCGGCAAAAACCCCGACCATCACCCGGTGCCACAGCCGCAGATCAATCAACTGCTGATTGACTGTGCGCAACGTGGTCTGAACGTGGTGCGCCTGAAAGGCGGCGATCCTTATGTGTTCGGGCGCGGTGCCGAAGAGGCCGAAGCGCTGGCGCAAGCGCAGATCCCGTTTGAAGTGATCCCCGGCATCAGTTCGGCCATCGGCGGGCTGGCCTATGCCGGTATCCCGGTCACTCACCGTGATTATGCTTCTGGCTTTCACGTGATTACCGGCCACCTGCGCCAAGGAAATCAGCCGCAGGATTGGGCCACGCTGGCCAAGCTGGAGGGCACGCTGGTGATCCTGATGGGCATGACGCAGTTAGCCAGCATCTGCCAGCAGTTGATCGCCGGTGGCAAAGCAGCTACTACTCCGGCTGCGGCGGTGATGTATGCCAGCCACCGGCGGCAGCGGATCGCCGCCGGTACGCTGGCCACGCTGGTCGATCAGGTTGCCGCGCAAGGCTTAACCGCACCTGCGCTGATCGTGGTCGGCCAGGTGGTTAATCTGCGTGAGGTGCTGGCGTTCATGCCTGAGCAGCTCGCCCTTCCCTCTGTGGTTTTAACGCCCTATGAATGAACATGGCGGCAACGTGCTGGAAATGGCGCTGAAAACCGGCCTAGACCCGGCGGATATTCTCGACTTCAGCGCCAATATTAATCCGCTGGGCATGCCTGCCAGCCTGAAAGCGGCGATTATTGCGCAACTTGACAGCGCCGAATGCTATCCCGACGTTGAATACCGCCGTTTGCACGCCGCATTGGCACAGGCGCACCATTGCCAGCCGGAAAATATCATCGCGGGCAACGGCGCAACCGAGCTGATTTACGCCGTGGTGAACCGCTTGCGCCCGCGCACCGCTTTGCTGCTGACGCCGGGTTTTGCCGAATATCGCCGGGCGTTACGGCGGGCAAAATGCCGTATTCAGCATTATCCGTTAGAGGAAGAGAGCGGGTTTCAGCCCGACGAACGCCTGCTGAAGGTGCTGGCCGAACAGCGCCCCGATTGCCTGTTCATTGCCACCCCCAATAACCCGACGGGGCTGATGCCCGATCCCGCCCTGCTGCAAGCCATTCTCACCTGTTGCCAACAGCATGATATCGCGCTGATCGTCGATGAAGCCTTTATCGATTTTCTGCCGGATACGCCGGGCTTTATTCCGCAGATCGCCGATTACTCACAACTGTATATCCTGCGCTCGCTGACCAAGTTTTTTGCCATTCCGGGGCTGCGGCTCGGCTATCTGGTCAGCAGCGATCTGGCGGGCATCCGGCAGATGAAGCAGGCGCGGGAGCCTTGGACCATTAACACCTTTGCCGCGCTGGCGGGGGAGATCATCCTTGACGATCGCCACTATATTCAGCAAACCCATCAGTGGCTGGCGCAGCAGCGGGCATGGCTATTTGATGCGCTGACTGCCATCCCGCAGTTGCGCGTCTGGCCCGGTGCGGCAAACTATATTTTCCTGCGCTGCCTGCGCCCGGAACTCGACCTGCAACAGGCGTTATTGCAACAACAGATTCTGATCCGCCACTGTGCCAACTACCCCGGTCTTTCTGCCGATTACTATCGGGTGGCGATCAAGAGTGAAGCGGCTAACCGCAGGCTGATCGCCGCATTGCGCCAGGCTTTTGCCGATGGCTGAGGCGCGCTGCCCCGCCTCTTGCGGCGAACTGATTCAGGGCTGGATCCTCGGTGGTGAAAAGCTGGTTTCCTGCCCGGTAAACTGGTTCAGCACCGTCGCGGTAAGCGATGGGCAACCGGGCAACCACGAGCGCCCGCTGATGCGCCAAATGCTGATCAATGTGTTGGAACACTTTGGCCACCCCGGCAGTGCCGCACGCGGCTTGCGCATTGATTTCACCTCCAGCATCCCGGTGGCGAAAGGGCTGGCCAGCAGCACCGCCGATATCGCCGCCACCGCACAGGCCACCGCCCGTCATCTTGGGCAATGCCTGGATGAAACCACGCTCGCCAAGCTGTGCGTGCAACTGGAACCCACTGACAGCACGCTGTTCCGCCAACTGACGTTGTTCGATCACCAAACAGCCGCCACCCAGATCCCCTGCGATTGGCTGCCAGCGCTGGATATTCTGCTGCTGGAAAGCCCGTATACTCTGAACACCGCCGATTATCATCGCCGCGATCGCCAGCAGGCGCTGCTGGAAAATGCCGCCATGCTTGAACAGGCTTGGACGCTGTTTTCCTTGGCGATCAACACTCGCGACTGCGGCAAATTGGGTGAAGCCGCCACCCTTAGCGCTCGCGCCAGCCAGCGGCTGCTGCCCAAACCGCTGTTCGATGCGCTATTAGAGATCGGTGAAAACTGCGGGATTTACGGCCTGAACGTGGCGCACAGCGGCAGCGTGGTGGGGTTGCTGTTTGATGCCGAGCGGCACGATAGCGAGCAACTGTGCTGGCAACTGCAACAGCGGCAGATTGGCAGGGAATACCCCAAACAGCATCGGCTTAGGTTGATTGCTGGCGGGGTGCGTTAGAACACGGCTAATGCGGCAAGGTTGCCGTTTCATACACCAAACCCTCACGATTCCCCAACCTCGGGTAGCTATAGGATTTGGTTGGGAAACGAAACAGGCGGTTACGCCAGCGATCAAACAGCACGGTCTCATCATAACTGCTTGGGAACTTTTCCATTCTAAACCAGTGTTGACCACCATCGGTGGACACTGTCATATGCAGTGGGTCATTGAATTGTTTTTCCATCATCAGCAGATTGTTGCCTGCATACAGAACAGACAAGGTTTTCATGCCAGTTTCCAAGACCGGATAAAAGGTTCCATCAGCCTGTAACTTGTGCAGGCTGTAACGAACCCGCGGCTGGCTTTCCACAATAAAGTAGAAATCCCCTTGCGTGGTGCTTTCGCCGTCAATAACGGTGCCCTGCATCCACCAGTTTGATTCGATGCGTAAGGTGTTGAGATTGAAATTGAGCAATAGATGGCCCGATTCATCGTCGCCACTTTCACTCGCGCCACTCCAGACGGTAACGTACTGGTCATCGTTATAACGCCAGTAGGTTGGGTTAAGCGCGGTATTAACGCCCTGCTGCGCTAGATCGAGCAGCATTTGCCAATGCTGGCCAAGATCGCCGGACTGATAGAGCTTGCCGTTCTGCGAGACCAAAACCCGCTCGGGGCCAGGAATACCCAATAGCCGATAGGGGGAGTCCTTTTCCGGCGCTTGCCACTGCGGCTGCCACTGCCAATGTCGCCCGCCGTCGGCCGAGTAAAATACCGCATCCTTTCCATCAAGGTAATTTTTGAAAAGGATCAGACACAGGCCTTGAGCATTGCATTTTTGACCCACCACGGTTCCGAGAAAACGGGCGCTGATTCGCAGATCGCCCTCCTGCTCGGTGATGATCTGAGTCACTGGCACAATGGTTTCATCCAGATACAGCGAGCGGCTGTTTTCATTGCCCGTATGGCGTTCTAGTGCGGAACGAACCGCCTCTTGGTCTGGTGATATCTGCAGATTTAACAGCGGAGGGGCATCACTAGCCAGTAAATCGATCTGTATGGTTTTTTGGTAGCTGTGTACCCAAGTTGCCCGATCAATATGAAGCAATTTCATATCAATTGCGTCGCTGACCCCGGTTAATAATACGCCTTGTTGAAAGCTGCTCAGACGTTGCTTACTCATCACCACGGCTGGCTGCTCGACCTGATAGCTCCGATGCCATGACCAGTCGGTAGCAAATCCGGCAAAACCTTCGATATAGAACAGTATCCCGGTCACAAAGCCCACCAAGGCTAACAGCCTGATGCGCGTTTTGCTCTGGCTGAACATTAGTTCACTTCCTGAATGTGGGCTTTTTCCCTACGACGGCGTTTAAATAGCGTCAGCATCTGGCGGGCAAAGGCAAAGCGCGCCGCGCTCAACGAATATTTACGCACCAACCAGCTACTCAACTCTATCAACAGCATAAAAATGCAGAACATCATGAGGTTCATCAGGCCAATGCCATAAAAAAAGTCAACAGCGTCCAGCCAGTCCCATTTATCCGGCATACCGCCCTGTTCCCACCACTTATTGGCGATGAATAACACCGGTGCCATCATGAATAACAGGCAGATACCGGTCATCAGTTTATACATCAGTTTCATTTGCTGGAATGATACCGCTATGCCGCCCACTTTCAGATAAGCGCAACCGTCCCTTTCATTGCAAACCCCAAGAACCCTATTGTCCTGTTGATTCACCACTAACGTCAGCGGATCGTTCTCTGCCAGAAAGAACGGATGTTGGCGGAAGAACAGCGGATTAAGATCTTCCGTCAGGGTATTAAAACCGCTACGGAAAGAGAACTCTGAGCCATTGCAGATAAATTGATAGTCAATAAAATCCCGCCGGCTTTTGCCACTGCCGGTGAAATCGCGGCGAGCGCTAACCTCGGTTGCCACCCCACTCACGCTGGCGAGCATTACCCGATCAGAAAGCAACAGATCGGCGGCCTGAAGCGTATCCAGATCGTTATCCTGTTCATCACTTGTCTGTTGCGTTGGCGGGCTGTTTAACGGCCCCGGCAATAGCAACGCGGGCGAGTGACAAATTGAAACATCGCCGGTTTTGACCTGCTCCAACCCTTGCAACAAACGGCGCATCTTGCTGCTGGTACCCACTAGCAGCGCCTGAAAAGAAGAGGCGAACAACCAGCAGCCAAAACAGAAAACAAACAGAAGCAACACCATCAACCAGACGCTTACCCATTGAAAAGCCGCATAGACCGACGCCCCTATTACGCCTAATCCGCCCATCAGCTTCAGCGTCGCCCTCAGTTTACTGATGTCTGCTACCTTCGGCTGCAACACCCCCTTTTCCTCACTGGCCAGCCAATGCAGCCAGTAACTGCCATCGGCCAGTTGATGCGCACCGATATAAACGCGATCCCCCTCGACCAACCGATTCAATACATTGGCCTCAAGAAACTGTCTGCTATAGGTATAGAAAACCTTATCCCCGGCCAAAATGCGCCGATACTTACTTTCACTGGGTGCATTGAGATCGTGCCGAACAAACGGCAGATCGAAAAAGAAGATTTTTTTCATGGTTGAAAGCGACTTAACCTTGGCAATAGCGGTTAAAAACGATGATCGAGCAGCTTATCCTGGCCTAGCGGATAGCGCTTGCCGTCAAACATAAGGGCAGACAGTGTCTTGACGGACGTTTTTTTGCTGTCCACGCAGTCATCCCCTTTTTTAACCGACTCGGTGTGGTTCGCCGTTTCCTGCAATTCCAGATCCCGATAGCCATGGTGCGAAAGTGGCCCTAACGCCAGTACGCGCCGGGTTTCATCAATCTCTCCGGTACATTGGCCGTCCCATTCACCGCGAAGCTCGTCCATCGTGAGATTATTGAGGACTAACGCGAGCTGATAGTTTTTCAGCGTATACAGATTAAGTCTTTCTACTCTGAACGGATTGACTGAAGAGGAACCCCGGTGGCTAAAACGCACCCCAAAAGCACGCACTTCTGGGGAAAGCTGATAGCGCGCGGTATCAATGGTTACGCGGTCAGTAACAATCGCATCGTCCATAATGGCTTTTGGATGGTACTTGCTGGCCAGGACCTTCCCCGATTGGCTGTCAACAACGTAGACGGCAACGTCATAGTCGGTAAAGTCTGGATCTTCTTTAACCTTCGGCTCCAGCATCAGCACCGCAATGGTTTTATCAGGAGCATAAGGCCAGACCTTACAGGTAGAAAGCTCAGTATTGTTGGTCAGTTTGGCCGCAAAGGGCTTGGCCAAATCCTGCAAAAGAGCCTCACAATCCGCCAAGGCAGAACAAGACACCAAGCTCAGCGCCAGCACGCCAATCACTCTTCTCATTACGACATTCCCTGTTAGTGCTTGAATTAGCTCAAGCTAGTTACTGGGAATCTAACCAAAAAGTATTCGCTAGTCCAATCGCTATTGGATATCAACGAAAAACCTGAACGTGGCAAATTGGCAGGGAATGCCACAAACTGCATCGGCTTAAATTAATTACTGGTGGCGTGCGTTAAGCAGACCGAACATTTGTGTTAACACCCACACAACAGCGATGACATAGTGCTAAGGATTTAATTCATTACTCTGTTTCGTGACAATCTTGTCTTTTAAAATAGCAGGTATTTATTATGTCAACGCAAGTCGCTTTAAAATATCCCATCGTATTGGTACATGGATTATTGGGTTTTGATAAAATCGCTGGGATTTATCCTTATTTTTTTAAAATCCCTCAGGCATTAGAAAAGGCTGGCTGTAAAGTTTTTGTTGCCAGCCTGTCGGCAGAGAACAGCAATGAAATCCGTGGCGAGCAACTATTAAAGTTTGTAAAGAAAGTCATCTCTGACACCGGTGCAGCCAAAGTTAATCTGATTGGTCACAGCCAAGGGCCATTGGCCTGTCGTTATGTTGCAGCAACTCATCCCGAGTTAATCGCCTCGGTGACCTCTGTTAATGGCGTGAACTTTGGTTCTGAAATTGCGGATTTAGTGCGTTTGGCTCTGAAACCAGGCCATTTACCCGAAGCGATTGCCAATGCGGTAATGAGTGCTTTTGGTCAGTTTATTTCAGCCATCTCTGGTCACTCCGATTTGCCTCAGGATGGCGTAGCGGCACTCGACGCATTAACTACGGAGAAAGTGGCTGATTTCAACGCCAAATATCCTCAAGGCTTGCCAAGCCAATGGGGGGGCGAAGGTAAAGAGTTAGATAACGGCGTCTATTATTACTCATGGGGGGGCATAATCGATCACAATATATTTAATCAGGGAGTTAACAATTTAGACCCGCTGCATGTTGCGATGGTTGGATTATCTTTCCTCTTTACCAAAGAACGTGCTCAGAATGACGGCTTAGTTGGCCGCTACAGTATGCATCTCGGGAAAGTCATTCGCTCTGATTACGTATTGGATCACATGGATGCGGTCAACCAGACCGCAGGGATGGTCAGTAGCAAAGCTGACCCTATCAAGCTATTTGTCGATCATGTCGCCCTGTTAAAGTCTAAGGGTCTGTAGCTGACCTCCTGACTACCGCCAGAACGCCCCTGAATTCGGGCGTTCTGGCGGACAGCGGGTTTAATCAAATCACCCCGCAGAGCAAGCCAATCCCCAATAAGGATGAGCCGCCGCCAATCACCCCAGCCCACCAGCGGTTAGTGCTGGAGAGGGTCAACAGATAGCCGATCCCCAAGCCCACCAGATGAAGCCCTGCCGTTGCGATTACCATACCGGAAAGTGCCGCCGCCGAATGAGAGAGTTCAGCACCGTGCGCCAAGCCGTGGAAGATGGCAAAAGCGCCGATGATCAACGCCCCGGTTACCGCACGCAATTTCAGCCGCAGAGCCACCATCAGCCCAATACCCAACAGCGAGGCGGCCACGATCAGCTCGGTACCCGGCAGTGTCACTCCCGCCATGCCGATCAACGCACCGGTCAGCAACAATCCGGCAAACGCCAGCGGCGCAAGCCACCATTTCTGGGTGTTCATGGCGCTCCAAATGCCCACCAGAATCATCGCCACCAGGTGATCCATCCCGGTCAGCGGGTGGATAAAACCTTCGGCGAAGCTTAAAACGTGATGAGTACCGCCATCGTTGCCAACGTGGGCAAAAGCCAACATCGGGAACAGCGCCAGTACGGATACAGCCACAGCTTTGACATTAATACGCATAGTTATCACCTGTTGATCATCCTTATAGAAAACCAGAAAAAATTAACGTGCCCTAACGCGCTGCGGCGATCAACGCCTGCCCCAGCGCCAAACCGCCATCTCCGGCAGGCCATTGCGACGGCAGCAACACCTGCAAGTCATCCAGTTGCTGCACCAACAGTTGGCGCAACAACGAGTTATGCAATACCCCACCCGACAGCGCGACGGTATGAATACCCTGCTGCTGCGCCGCCTTCCGGGCCAACGCGGAAAAGCCCTGCGCCAGCGCCCAGTGGAACGCGTAAGCCCGTTGTGCAGGCGCAGCCCGATAGTTCAGCCACTGCTGCCAGAAAATTGCCAAATCCAGCTGCTGGCCGCACAGCGGCAGAGAAACCGGCGGCTGGTGGTGTGGGCTTTGCTGCGCCAGCGCCTCCAGCAGGCAGGCGGCTTCGCCTTCCCAAGAAATCTGCGGCGGGACGATTTGCAGCGCGGCGGCTACCGCATCGAACAAGCGCCCGGTGGAAGACGCCAGCGGCGCATTGATCTGGCGCTCAATCGCCCGTGCCAGAATGCTGGCCTGTGGCTGCGGGATCCCTGCCGCCTCCGGCAACGCCTGCCAGCCGGGTACAAAGCGCAGCAGGTGCGCCAGCAGGTTGCGCCACGGCTGGTGCGCCGCCAAATCGCCCCCCGGCAACGCCACCGCAGGCAATCCGCCCAAATGTTCACAACACTGATAATCCACCAGCAGGCATTCGCCGCCCCACAGTTGCCCATCTATACCGTAACCCAAGCCGTCCAGCGCTAGCCCAATCACCTTGCCGCCGTCACGCGGCCAGGCATGTTCAGCCAAGCAACTTGCTAGGTGCGCATGGTGGTGAAGCGTTTCCACGCAGGGAATGGCTAAACGCTCGGCCAGCACTTTTCCCTGCTGGTGGCTGAGATAACCAGGGTGAGCATCGATAGCGATCGCCTGCGGCACCACGCCGTAGATCTCACCAAACAGCGCAATCAATTGCTGTTGCTGCTGGCGGGTAGCATCATCGCTCAGTGAACCAAGATGCTGGCTGACTACGGCGCGATCGCCCCACAGCAGGCAGAAGGTATTTTTGGTATCGGCCCCCAGCGCCAGAATAGGAGTTTGGGCGCTAAAGCCGGGGGGCAGCGCCAGCGCATCGGGCACGTAGCCGCGCGCCCGGCGCAGCATTTCAGTGCCCTGCGGGTTCAGCCGCAGCACCGTATCGTCGGCACGCTGGACGATCTCACGGTTATGCAACAACCAGCCGTCGGCAATTCCTGCCAATTCATCAAGCGCCTGCTGGTTGGTCAGCGCCGGGGGTTTGCCCGACAGATTACCGGACGTCATCACCAGCGGGCGGGCAACCTGCTGGAGCAACACATGTTGCAGCGGATTGGCGGGCAACATCACCCCCACCTCGCTCAGCCCTGGGGCAATTTCCCGGCACAGCGGGCTGCCGGGCTGCGCAGGCACCAGCACCACCGGCGCCGCCGGGCTGCGCAGCAGTTTGAGCAATGGCGCGGGATCCGCCCCCTGCACGCACGCCGCCAGCCAGTCCGCATCGGGCATCATCACCGCCAGCGGTTTGGCCGGGCGACGTTTGCGCAAGCGTAGGCGCTGCACCGCCGCTGAATTAGTGGCATCGCAGGCCAGATGAAAACCGCCAATGCCTTTGATCGCCAGAATCTCCCCCGCCATCAGCGCCTGAGCGGCTCGTTGCAGCGCCTCTTCCGCGCTGGCGGTAGCCTTGCCGTTGGCATCGCTCAGCCACAGCTGCGGGCCGCAAGCCGGGCATGCATTGGGCTGCGCGTGGAACCGGCGGTCGGCCGGATCGTCATACTCAGCCTGGCAGGCCGCGCACAGCGGGAATGGTTGCATGGAGGTGTTGGGGCGATCGTAAGGCATCTGCCGAATAATGGTGAAGCGCGGGCCACAGTGGGTGCAGTTGATAAACGGGTAGCGATAGCGCCGGTTGTGCGGCGAGTTCAGTTCTTCTAGGCAGGCTTCACAGGTGGCGGCATCGGCCACAATATGGGTATCAAGCTGCCCCGCACCGCTGCTGGCGATGGTGAAATCCTGCGGTTCCTGCGGCCAGTGCAGGGGTTGCTGGCTGACGCTATCGATCCGCGCCAGCGGCGGGCATTGCAGCGGCAAGGCGTGCAGAAAATCCGCCACCTGAGTGGATTGCCATAGCCGGACGATCACCCCAGCGCCGTCGTTACTGACGTCACCGCGCAGCTCGAACTGCCGCGCCAGCAGCCAGACGTAGGGGCGAAAGCCCACCCCTTGCACCTTGCCCTTCACCCGCAGGCTGAGGCCATTGCTGTTGGCGGTTGTCGAATCAATATATGCCATAGTGTTTAGCTACCCGCTATGACACAAAAGTCAGGTGAGCACCGATGTTGACGCCATTGAAGGCGCTGAACGCAGACGCGGCGCATAGGCGAACGCGCCATGGACGGCGCGTTCAGGCGAGACAGGCAGGGACGCCTGTCGTAGCCGGCCGTAATGCGCGGCGGCGGAGTGAAGGTAGCCGCGCAGCGGCCGCCTGATATGGCAAGGGCCGGGGTGCAGGGGGCTGGCTCTTGAGCCCCCTGCTCGGGCGCTTTCACGGTGCTACCTGATAAACGCCAAATCTTGAGCGTCCGAAAAGCATGCTTATTCAAACCAACAAACAAAATAGAGCCCTTTATCAAAGAGAACGGATTAAGCATTAAGCGATATCCCCCTCACCCTACCCCTCTCCCTACAGGGAGAGGGAACTGGTTAGCTAACAAATCCGCGGCAGCGGCTCATCCAGCGGCAGATCTAATCGGCGGGAAACACCAAACAACCCCACCACATTCACCTGCTGGCGCTCAAGGGTCTGGCCGATTATAGCGGCATCTTGCCCTAGCGGATGATGATGTAGCGCAGTTAAAACGTCGACTGCCGCTTCGGGGGCCACCACCAGCACTAATTTGCCCTCATTAGCAAAGTTCAGCGCATCCAACCCCAGCAACTCGCAAATCCCGCGCACTGCGGGCTTCAACGGTAACGCCGCTTCCACGATCTCCATGCCACAGCCGCTGGCGCTGGCAAATTCGTGCAACACCGCCGTCACGCCGCCGCGCGTGGCATCACGCAGCGCCCTCACCCCTGGGATGTTTAGCAACGGCGCAATCAGCGGGGCCAGCAGAGCACAGTCGCTGACCAGTTCGCTTTCCAGCCCCAGCCCTTCACGCAGGTTGAGGATGGTCGCGCCATGATCGCCGAGCGTACCGCTGACAATAATGCTGTCGCCCCGGCGGATCTGATGGACGCCCCAATCGACGTTGGCCGGAATCGCGCCAAAGCCGGTGGTATTGATAAAAATCTTGTCTGCCGCCCCACGGGGAACCACTTTGGTATCGCCGGTGACGATCTGCATCCCGGCCTGCTGCGCCGTGGCCGCCATCGACTGGACAATGCGCACCAGCGTGGCAAACGGCAGCCCTTCTTCCAGAATCAGGCCGCAGCTCAGATAGCGCGGCTGCGCACCGCTGACCGCCACATCGTTGGCGGTGCCGCACACTGCCAGCTTGCCGATGTCGCCACCGGGAAAGAAAATCGGGTCGATCACATAGCTATCGGTGGATACCGCCAGCCGATCCCCGGCGGCACAGAGTTCACTCAGCGCAATCCGCGCCTGATCTTCGCGCGCGTTCAGCGCCGGATTGGCAAAGGCCTGCAAGAACAGCTCTTCGATCAGGCTTTGCATCGCCCGCCCACCGCTGCCGTGCGCCAGCGTGATTTCGCGCTCATCGTTCGGTTTAAGCATTAGGCCGTCTCCCTGCGGTACTGATAATAAGCCGCACAGGCTCCTTCCGATGACACCATCAGGGCACCAAAGGCGTTGCTTGGCGTACATTCTGTGCCAAACAGCGGGCAAGCGTCCGGCTTGCAGCGCCCGGTCAGCACCTCACCACAGCGCGAACGCGGATCGTCCGCCACGCGCTGCGCCTGGGGCTGAAAGCGCCGTTCGGCGTCAAAATCGGCATAGTCCGGCGTCAGTTGCACGCCAGAGTGGGCGATCTCCCCTAGGCCGCGCCATTCGCTGCTGGCCTTCAGGCAAAACACTTCCGCCAGCGCCTGCTGTGCCAGGCGGTTACCCTGCTCTGGCACAATGCGCCGGTACTGATTTTCCACCGCGCTGTGGCCAGCGCACAGTTGTTCCAGCAGCATCACCAGCCCTTGCAAGATATCCAGCGGTTCAAAGCCTGTGACCACCAGCGGTTTATGGTACTGCTCGGCGATAAACCCGTAAGGCGCATTGCCGATCACCATGCTGACGTGGCCGGGAGCCAGAAAACCGTCAATCCGCACATCGGGCTGCTGCAACAGGCTGCGCAAGGTGGGGATCAGGGTAATGTGCTGGCAGAACAGGCTAAAGTTGCTCAGCTTACGCTGCCGTGCCTGTTGCAGGGTCAAGGCGCTGGCGGGCATGGTGGTTTCGAAACCCAGCCCGAAAAACACCACTTGGCGCTGTGGGTGATCAACCGCCAGTTGCAGAGCATCCAGCGGTGAATACACCACCCGGATATCGGCACCGTGCCGCCGGGCATCCAGCAGCGATCCGTTGCGCCCACGCACGCGCATGGCGTCGCCATAGGTGCAGAAAATCACTTCCGGGTGCGCGGCAATCTCCAGGCAGCTATCGATGCGCCCCATCGGCAAGACACAAACCGGGCAACCCGGCCCGTGGACGAACTCCAGGTTATCCGGCAGCAATCGGTCGAGCCCAAACTTGAAAATCGCATGGGTATGGCCGCCGCACACTTCCATGATTTGCAGCGGTAAGCGTTGCCGTTCAGGCATCGCAAGCATCAGTTGTGCGATGCGCTGCAATAAAACTTGGGTCAGCGCCGGATCGCGGAACTCATCAACATAGCGCATCGCTGCCCCCCGGCATCGGTGATTCAAGCCCGACCGCACGCATATGTTCCAGCGCCGCCAGCGTGTCCAGCGCCTCCTGTTCGTCGAGCAGGCTCATGGCGAACCCCACGTGCACCAGCACCCACTGGCCGAGCAGCGCCTGCGGTGAATCCTCACACACCAGCGCGATATTGACCCCGAGCGACACGCCACATACGTCAACCGTTGCCAGTTGGTGCAGGTCTTCGCCAACCGCCATCACTTTACCGGGTACGCCAAGGCACATTATTGCGCCTCCAGCCAGTCGAGCCAGAGATCCATCCCCTCGCCGCTGGTGGCCGACAGGGCAATCACCTGAATGGCTGGATTAATCTGGCGGGCATAGGCAATGCAGCGTTCAACCGAGAAATTCACGTAGGGCAGCAGGTCGATCTTGTTGATTACCATCAGCGTGGCGGCGGCAAACATATGCGGATATTTGAGCGGCTTGTCCTCACCTTCGGTCACCGACAGCACCGCCACTTTATGCCGTTCCCCCAGATCAAAACTGGCAGGGCACACCAGGTTGCCGACGTTTTCAATAAACAGCAGGCTGTTATCCTGCAACGGCAGGCGATGGGCCGCGTCGTGCACCATCTGCGCGTCCAAGTGGCAGCCTTTACCGGTGTTCACCTGAATCGCCGGAACCCCCGTCGCGCGGATGCGTTCGGCATCGTTGCTGGTTTGCTGATCGCCTTCGATCACCGCGCAAGGCACTCTGTGCGCCAGCGCCTGTAAGGTTGCCGTCAGCAAGGAGGTTTTACCGGAGCCGGGGCTGGAAACCAGGTTCAGCACCAGGATGTTCTGCGCGGCAAAGTGTTCACGGTTATGCACCGCCAGATGGTTGTTTTTGCTTAATACGTCCTGCTCAATCTGCAATAACCGCCGCTGGCCCATGCCTGGGGCATGGCTCCCGGCCTCGCCGTGGCCATAGTGCAGATCTTGCGAATGCGGTTGCACCTCCGGCGCAAACGGCAGTGCTTCAGCGCTGGCGTAATGATGATGCACGTCGCCCTGATGGTGATAATGGTGGTGGTGATGGTGATGGTGATGGATCGTGACTGCCTGATGGGCATGTGCGTGATGATGGTCGTCATCATGATGGTGGTGATGATGCTCATCCCCTTCGATGGATGTTTCTCCGAGGCCACAACCGCAAGTCGTACACATAGGACTTAGCTCCTTAGATTTATTCCACTTCTAATTGTTTTAATCGCAGGCTTTCGCCGCTCTCGATGCGCAACGCGTGGCCGCCGCACTGCGGGCAACCGGCGTCATGTCGTTCGATCGTTACGCTGGTGCTGCAGTCCCAGCACCAGGCACGCGCCGGTTGATAGCTCAGATGCAATTGGCAACCTTCTGCCAACGTCTGGCGGCTGGCGCTGGCAAAGCTGAAGCGCAGTGCGTGCTCTTCAATACAAGACAGCGCGCCGATCTCCAGCCACACCGCCGTTACCCGCCGGGCACCGTGCTGCAACGCCTGCTGCTCAATCAGCTCCATGGTGCTCAAACACAGGCTGATTTCATGCATCGGTCAGTTCCCCCGTGGCAGGCGAAACAGCGCGCGCCGCCCCAGGTTGCTCGGAAGGCTGCTGTCTACCACCGGCAGCGAGAGCGCCATACGTGCGCTGTTTTCCGCCAGTGCCAGCGCCTGCTCGGCCCCCAGCGAACTCTCCAGCGGTGACATCAGCGAGCAAGCCAGATATTGCCCACAGCCGCCGATCTCGCCCAGGGTGAAGCTGACGTTGCCGCAGGGCAGCGCCAGCGCCAGTTTTTCGCCGATCTGACGCGGTTGCCACTGCTGCTGCGGCCCAGGGAGCACCATCAGGCTAAGCATCCAGGGCGTGAGCATGCAACCGACCCACTGCTGTTCAAACAGTCGAAACCCACAGGCGCGAATCGGCATCTGCGAATGGAAAAAGGGCAAATCGCGCATGCCGTCGGCGGCGATGCCCTGAAACGCCGCCTCCAACAGCGGTGCCGGGTTGGTTTGAAAGCCGCTAACAGCATCAGGCATCGGCTGCCTCCTTGAGGGCAATTGGCACACCGCTGCATTGCAATGCCACCAGTACCTGCGCCAAGGCCGGTTCAATCGCCTGAGTGACCCGCGGGCTGAGGCCGATTCCCGGCTCCAGCGATTCCGGCACCACGCCAACCAGCGTTAAGCGCCGTGGGAACTCCTCCGTCAGCCGCAGCGCCATCAGCACGTCCGACAGCCCCAACTGATGCGGTGAAATCTTGCGGGTGAACAGCGCAGGGATCTCTTCATCATGCAGCACCACTACGCTGCCCGGTGCCTGGCCGGCCAGTACCGCATCGGCCACGATCAGATGGTCGCGATCGGCCATCACTTCCATCAGTTCCATGCCGGAAGTGCCGCCGTCCAACACTTCAACGTTGGCCGGTAACACAAAGCGCTGTTCCAGCGCTTCAATGATGCGCACGCCGACCGCTTCATCGCTCAATAACAGATTACCGATACCTAGTACCAAAATACGCATCACAGCACCTTGACCCTGGTCACTTCATTGCCGGTGGTGTCCACGATGTGCACAGCACAGGACATGCAGGGATCAAAGGAGTGAATGGTTCTCACCACTTCCAGCGGCTTGGCCGGATCGGCCACCGGCGTCCCCACCAGCGAACGCTCGTAAGGGCCGGGCTCGTCGTTATGGTTGCGTGGCCCGGCATTCCAGGTGGAAGGCACCACCGCCTGATAATTGGCGATCTTGCCGTCTTTGATCACCACCCAATGGGACAGCGACCCGCGCGGTGCTTCGATAAACCCGACGCCGCGAATTTCGCCGCTCAACGGGATATTGGGCCGGATAAAGGTTTCGTGATCGCCTTTGCCGATATTTTCTACCAGCGCCTGCCACTGCTGGCCGAGAGTCTCATGCAGCACGCAGGCATGCACCGTGCGCCCGACGATCCGCCCTAAGGTTGACGGCAGTTGTTCGGCGGTTAGCGCGTGGCCGGTCAAGGTTTGATAGGCGCTGTTGACGCGGCCGAAGTATTTCTGCGTCGGTTGATGTTCGGCCTGTAAGCTGCACATCAGCCAGGCCAGAGGCCCCATTTCCACCGCTTTGCCGTAGAAGGTTGGCGATTTCACCCAGGAATATTTGCCGTCTTCCTGCCAGCCGGTGTAATTCGGCCGCGTCAGCCCTTCCCACGGCGCTAACGGCTGATCGTCCTGATACCAGGCATGTTTACCGCTCTCCTGAATGCCATTCACCAGATAAGCATCGCGCTGGTTGGTAATCGGGCGGAACTTGCCGTTTTCCAAGAAGCCGCCCGGCAGCAGGTAAGTGTCGCCTTTGCGATCGGTCGGCAGCTCCGGCAAGCAAAGATAGCAGTCCGCCCCTTTGCCCAGCGCCAGCCAGCCCGGATAGTGCGCCGCGATCACCGCGCTATCCACCAGATAAACCTGTTCGATAAAGTCGCCGAGGCGATCGATAAAGGTTTTCAGGTACATCAGGCGTTCCAGGTTCAGCACGCTAGGGGCATCCAGGTTGATCGGGTTAGCCACCCCGCCTACCGCCAGGTTCTGGATATGCGGCGTTTTGCCCCCCAGAATGGCGACGACCCGGTTAGCATCACGCTGGCATTCCAACGCTTGCAGGTAGTGAGCAACGGCGATCAGGTTGACTTCCGGCGGCAGCGCCATCGCCGAGTGCCCCCAGTAGCCGTTAGCAAAGATGCCCAGTTGGCCGCTGGCCACCAGATCTTTAATCTTTTGCTGCACGCGGCTGAATTCCGCGGCGCTGTTGAGCGGCCAGTTCGACAGGCCACTCAGCAGTTCGGCGGCTTTCTGTGGGTCGGCCTGCAAGGCTGAGGTGATATCGACCCAGTCCAGCGCCGAGAGCTGATAAAAATGTACTATGTGATCGTGAATGCTGTGGGCCGCCAGAATGATGTTGCGGATATACTGCGCGTTAACCGGCACTTCCATCCCCAAGGCATTTTCTACCGCCCGCACCGAGGCCAAGGCATGGGTGGTGGTACAGACGCCACAGATACGCTGGACGATCATCCAGGCGTCGCGCGGATCGTTACCTTGCACAATCTCTTCCATGCCGCGCCACATGGTGCCAGAAGACCAGGCTTTGACCACCTTGCCGTCTTCAATTTCGCAGTCAATCCGTAAATGCCCTTCAATGCGGGTTACGGGATCAATGGTGATGCGTTGGCTCATGCTCTACCTCTATCTGGTTGTTTTCATGCTTGTGTTGCTGCGCAGGCAGCACCGGTAACAACCTGATCAACAGGATGTACGCACACACTTCTATCGCCACGAAGCCGATGGAGATCAGCAGTTCGCTGGCGGTCGGAAAATAGCCGTAACCGTTGCCGGGATCGTAGGCCAGCAGTGAGTAGTTCAGCCGCCACAGGGCCGCACCACAGATCATGCTCAGCGCACCGATAAACAGCAGGCGTGAATCTCGGCGATTCCGTTTCCAGCGGAACAGCAGCAGCGGCAACAGCATCAGACCGATTTCCAGCCAGAAAAACAGGGCAAACCGGTCGAGATGCCACAGGTAGCCAGTCTTATGGCGGTAAATCAGTTCGCCAAAGCGCAGCACGATAAACAGCAGCAAAATGGCATCAATGATGTAGGTCATGCGGGTAAACAGCGGCGTTTCGCGAGCCCCTTTGCCCAACAGCCCCGCCTGCACCAGCGAGCCTTCGAAGATGACAATCGAGAACCCGAGAATGCCCGCCGTCAGCAGGGAGAACAGCGGCAGCATTTCGTAGCTTTGCCACAGCGGATGCACCTTGATACCTGCGGCAATCATCAACGATCCCATTGACGACTGGTGCATCGCGGGCAGCAAGGCGCCCAGCGCGATAATCAGGAACATGGCTTTATTCAGCCATTTGAGCGACACCTTCCAGCCCAGGCGTTCAAACAGCGCCGGGGCAAATTCCAGTGCCACCACACCGATGTAGATCGTCATACAGACCGCGGTTTCAAACAGCACGGAAGAGGTGTTGAAATGGCCGGGAATGTAAAAGTAAGGCAGGTTCCAGTAGCGGCCGACGTCGATGGTGATCGACAGCCCACCCAGCGTATAGCCGAACAGGCTGGCCAACAGCGCCGGGCGCACCAGCGGATGGTATTCACCACGGTTAAATACATACACCGCCCAGGCCAGCGCCCAGCCGCCGCAGGCCAGACCGGTGCCCACCAGCAGATCGAAGGCAATCCAGATCCCCCACGGGTAGCCGCCGTTCAGATCGGTCACCGACCCTAGCCCGAATACCAGGCGTTTCAGGATCAGCAGGGCACAGAGCACCACAAAAGGGGCCAGCAGCATCACCGGCCAACTCACCAGCCGTCCGCCAAGGGGCTGCGTTTTATGCGTCGTCATGTTCGTCTTCCTTCTCATCCTGACGCTCTTTGCGCGTGTTGCGGCGCGCCAGCAACGTGATGCCGGTCAGAGCGGCCAGCGGCAACACCATGCCGCTGTACAGCGAATGCTGCACATGCTCGGAGCGCGCGCCGGTTGATAAATGCTCCAGCGGCGGCAGGCCCAGCTTCTCAAACGGCACCCCGGTCAGCACCAGCACCTGCGTCCCTCCCCCTTCTTCTTCGCCATACAGATGCGGTTGGTAATGTGGGATCGCGTGTTCATAGTGGTCATCGGCCTGCACGGTCTGCCGTGGAAAGCGGTAGCTTTCACCCGGTTTGCGCGCCAGACGCTGTTTCGCCTCCGCCAACAGCTGCTCGCGGGTGCCGAAGATCACCGCACCTGTCGGGCATACTTCCACGCAGCCGGGCAGCCCGCCCTGATCCAGGCGTTCAATGCCTTTCTGGTTGCACAGTTCGCACTTGTGGATTTGGCCAAACGGGTTGTCGTAGTCGTATTTCGGTACGTTGAACGGGCAGCCGACCATGCAATAGCGGCAGCCGGTACAAACATTGGGGTTGTAATGCACGATGCCGGTTTTCGGGTGTTTGGTCAGCGCCTGCACCGGGCAAACCGAAACGCAGTTGGGATCAACACAGTGCATGCACTGCTTTTTGATATAGGCATAGCCATCTTCCAACTGGTCTTTGTGCTGGCCGCTGCCGCTGCTCCACACCTGGATAATGTTGTTGGTATAGGGGCTGAGCTTGTCGTTGTTCGACCAGGTGGCCTCATTGCCCGCATAGGCATAAGTTTCGCCATGCGCCTGGAAATCGGTATGGTTGATCTGCTGGCATTTGCTCACGCAGGCCTGGCAGCCGACACACAGGGTTGAGTCATACAGCATCCCCAACGAACCTGGGATCGGGGGCTTATTCTCTGCACCTGCTACCGCCGGAGGCACGCCGCCCACCAGTATTGCGCTACAGGAGGCCAGTTTTAGAAAGTTACGTCGGTTCACGGCTTACTCCTTGCGCGGCGGTTGATCGTCATCTTTGCGCTGCTGCTTTTGCTGCCGCCCCAGTTCCCGCACCGTCATCAGGCTGACACCTGCCACCAGCCCGACCACGCCCCCCAACAGACCAACTGCCGAGGCGCTGACGTGGCCGCCTTCGGCATTCTGCACCGCCGGTTTGGCATAGCGCGGGGTAGGATTTTCAACGTTCGCCAGTTGAGCAATGCCTTTGGTAAAACCGATCCCCTGCTCATTGCAGCCGTAACAGGGGTGGCCAATGCCCACCGGCCAGATGCCGCCGCCGACGTCACAAAACTCCAGCGTTGAACAATTGCCGTAGGTTTCCGGCCCTTTGCAGCCAAGATGATAGAGGCACCAGCCTTGGCGGTGCCCGTCGTCACCGAACTCTTTGGCAAAACGCCCGGCGTCAAAGTGCGGGCGGCGTTCGCAGTTCTCGTGGATCAGGCGGCCATAGGCAAACTCGGGGCGGTTTTTTGCATCCAGCGCCGGTGGCCGTTGGTAGGTGATGATGTGTGCAACCGTCGCCAGAAAGTTATGCGGGTTAGGCGGGCAGCCGGGAATATTGATCACGGTTTTGCCCGGTAGGACATCCTGTAGGCTGACCGCACCGGTCGGGTTGGCACCGCTGGCGGCAACGCCACCCCAGGCCGCGCAGGAGCCGATGGCGATCACCGCCGCAGCATGTTCTGCCGCTTTGCGGATATGCTCGACGATCGGTTGGCCCGCTACCATGCAATAGATGCCGCCATCCTTCATCGGGATCGAACCGTCGACCACCAACACATATTGGCCTTTGTACTGCTCAATGGCGCGATGCTTGTTCTCTTCCGCCTGCTCACCAAAGGCGGCGGAGAGCACTTCGTGATACTCCATGGAGATCACACTAAGCAGCAGGTTTTCGATCGTTGGGTGGGTCGCACGCAGTAATGATTCCGTACAGCCAGTACATTCCTGAGCACCGATCCAGATCACCGGTGGCCGCTGTGGTGCCCCTACCGATTGTGCTATCTCGGCAGCGGCCTTGCTGTTGAGCCCCATGGTGGCGGCCAGAGCCGCACAAAGTTTCATAAAATCACGGCGATTAACGCCATCTTGGAAAAATGACTGACTCTCCCTTAGCATTATTATTTGTCCCCTGTATAAAACGCCGATAAATGAACGGGCGGTTAATTTTTTGTTATATGCAGGGTGGGTGGTGTTGATCTCTATCAACCTTTAATGGGTTAACCATTAATATTTTCATAACATGAATAAAATCGCTTCAGCAAAAAATATTTAGCTTGCAACTCTTCACCGTTGTCAGTAACAACCACAAACAAGAATAAATATCATTATTGATTTAGTAAGTTCTTATCCGCACAGTAGTTATAAAAAGTTAACTATCACTCGCCGTAATAGACTCAACATGCTTATCAAAACACCCAAATAGAAATGACGGCTAACAGTTTCATTTTTGCAGACGCGCGGATTGGCATTTTAAAAATTGAACTGAAAATCAGTTTATTAACCTCTAATTCGATATAATTTACGCAGCCTAAAACTTGACTTCAAACAAACATTGGTAACGGCATAAAGGTATAGTAATGGTATTTACCCGTAACGCTGTGGGCCAGTGTGAAATACCCTGATAGCGGATGAATAATACTTACCGCATAACATCATTAAATCACCCGCTGGCGCTATTATTTTGCAAGAAAGATTCATATTCCTTACGTAAATAAGATTAATGCATCAATCCAGGATTGCCCTAAGCCCAGCACTAACGGGCAAATAAAACAGCTTGATTCAAGCAGGCTTTAAGAGGGAAGCATTTATGAACGATATTCAGAATCCGGATCTTCTCAATAACCCCATCAGCCGGCGGAAACTGATCAAAACCGGCAGCGCTGCCGGTTGCTTGCTGGCGGCCACATCAGGGTTGGTTTTACCGTTCCGTAAAACCACCGCCGCCGAAAACCTGCCAAGCAACCAACTCCAGACAGATAAAGTGGTCTGGAGCTCTTGCACCGTTAACTGCGGCAGCCGCTGCGCACTGCGCCTGCACGTGCGTGATGATGAGGTGTATTGGGTAGAAACCGACAATACCGGCAACGATGAGTACGGCGACCACCAACTGCGCGCCTGCCTGCGCGGGCGCTCGATCCGCCGCCGCATGAATCATCCGGATCGCCTGAAATACCCGATGAAACGCGTCGGGAAACGTGGCGAAGGCAAATTTGTCCGCATCAGTTGGGATGAGGCGTTGGACACCATCAGCGGCAAGCTCAAGCACACGCAGGATGAATACGGTAATGAAGCGGTACACGTGCTGTACGGCACCGGGGTGGACGGCGGTAATATCACCAACTCTAACGTGCCTTACCGGCTGATGAACTCCTGCGGTGGCTTCCTCAGCCGCTACGGCAGCTACAGCACCGCGCAAATCACCGCCGCTATGCCCTATCTGTATGGAGCACAACAGGGGAATAGCCCGGATGATATCGCCAACAGCAAGCTGGTGGTGCTGTTCGGCAACAACCCGGCGGAAACCCGCATGAGCGGTGCGGGTGTCAGCTATTATCTGGAGCAGGCCAGAGAACGTTCCAACGCGCGCATGATCGTGGTTGACCCGCGTTACACCGATACCGCCGCAGGCCGGGAAGATGAGTGGATCCCAATCCGCCCTGGCACCGATGCCGCTTTGGTCTCCGGCATCGCCCATGTGCTGATCAGTGAAAACCTAGTGGACCAGGCATTCCTGGATAAATACTGCATTGGCTATGATGAGAAAACCCTGCCCAGCAGCGCGCCGAAAAACGGCCATTACAAAGCCTATATTCTTGGCCAGGGCGCGGATGGCACTGCCAAAACCCCCGCCTGGGCCGCGCGCATTACCGGCATCCCGGCAGCGCGCATTATCCAGTTGGCCCGTGAAATCGGCATGACCAAACCGGCGTATATCTGCCAGGGTTGGGGGCCGCAACGCCATGCCAACGGTGAGCAAACCGCACGCGCGATCGCCATGTTACCGATCCTGACCGGCAACGTCGGGATTAACGGCGGCAACACCGGCTGCCGCGAAGGATCCTTTGATCTTGGCGTGGAGTGGTTTGACATGCTGACCAACCCGGTGCAGACCAAGATTTCCGTCTACACCTGGACCGATGCCATCGAACGCGGCCCGCAAATGACCGCCAAACGCGACGGCATTCGCGGCAAAGACAAGCTGGATGTGCCGATCAAGTTCATCTGGTGCTACGCCAGCAATACGCTGATCAACCAGCATGGCGATATCAGCCGCACGCACCAAATCCTGCAAGATGACAGCAAGTGCGAAATGATCGTCGGCATCGAGCACTTTATGACCTCCTCCGCCAAATATTGCGACATTCTGCTGCCCGACCTGATGCCAACCGAGCAGGAAGATCTGATCCCCCATGAGTCGGCCGGGAATATGGGCTATGTGATCCTCGGCCAGCCTGCCACTTCGCGCAAGTTTGAACGCCGCCCGATTTACGAGATCCTGTCGGAAGTCGCCAAGCGCTTGGGTAAAGATGCCGAAGCCATGTTCACCGAAGGCCGCAGCCAGCAGGAGTGGATCCAATATCTTTGCGAGAAAACCCGTGAACGCAACCCGGATATGCCAAGTTATGAAGAGCTGAAAACGGTGGGCATTTATAAGCGCAAATGCCCGCAGGAACATGTGGTGGCATTCCGCGAGTTCCGCGACGATCCGCAGGCCAATCCGCTGAAAACGCCGTCGGGCAAGATTGAAATCTATTCCGAACGGCTGGCAGAGATTGCCGCCACCTGGGAATTGGCCGCCGAAGATGTGATCCACCCGCTGCCAATTTATGCCGCCGGTTTTGAAGGCTGGGAAGATCCGGCCCGCAGCCAGTTCCCACTGCAACTGTTCGGCTACCATTACAAAGCCAGAACCCACTCCAGCTACGGCAATATTGACGTGCTGCAACAGGCCTGCCCGCAGGAGGTCTGGATCAACCCGCTGGATGCGCAAGCGCGCGGCATTAAGCATGGTGACAGAGTCAGGGTATTCAACAGCCGCGGCGAAACGCAGATCCAGGCTAAAGTCACCCCACGGATTATGCCCGGCGTCACCGCCATGGGCCAAGGTGCCTGGCTGGTGGCCGATATGTTTGGTGATAAGATCGATCACGGCGGCAGCGTGAATATCCTCACCAATCAACGCCCTTCCCCGCTGGCCAAGGGCAACCCACAGCATACCAATCTGGTTGAAATCGCTAAATTGTAACGGCGGTCAGGGGCTGACAGAATGGGTTGGCCCCTCGGTTTTTAACTCGCTATACCCGCCATACTTCGATGTTTAAGACGAAAAAATGCAGCGAGCGTCACACTTTTCTACTTAATTTTATTAAGAAAATATTAACTCAGGCATCACACAAAACAAAATATCATCTCCCAATATTCAAAGCCCCACTCTACAATCCGCAGCATCAAGAAATTAGGAATTATCCTGGTTAAGTTTTTCTTCATTATCAGAAAAGCAAACAAGGATATATTCAAACCTGGTAGCTCCATTAATTTATATTAACAACGAGCTTCAAAATAATAGATATTTAGCGAGACAGAGAATTTATATACCCAAAATAATTCGAGAGTCGCCAGATGCATAGATAACTATGTGACTGGTACGAGCGGACGCAGCAAACACCCAAGCAACTTGAAGTAGGAAGGGTATATTCGCAAGACGACCCTATTTAAAACAGTACAGTCGCTCATCGCTTAACATCTTTATTTGATATTTTCTATATTCAGTAATTTGGCAGTAAATATTGATTATTTACATCAGCCTATATCCCTGTGGCGTATCTATGCCACGTAACCCATCCGGATATCCGGAATATGATTATCTCTATAAGGAAATATGATGCGTAAGATTTTATCAACCATGACCCCAGTTGCTCTGTTGCTGTTGGCTAGCGCCGGTGGCGCTCAGGCGGCATCTAACGCCCAGATCACCATCACGGGTACCGTTGTGGCTGCCACCTGTGACGTCAGCCTCTCCACCAACAACCTGGATCTGGGCAACTATACGCCAGCCGACTTTACTGCGGTAGCAACGCCAATCGTAGCAAGCCAGAAGTCATTCACCGTCGGTATCAACAACTGCCAGACCCCTCTGGCGGGTGGCGATACCGCTAATCTGGTGGTGACTGGCCAAACTCTGGGTGGTAACCCAAATATCTTTAACAGCACGGGCACCAATACAGGTGTGATGCTGAGCCTGGCTTCTGCTCCAGCAGGTACTTATATCAACAGCGGAGACAAACTGTTAGTGGCGACTGCTGGCGCAACGCCAGCACAAAGCGACTTCAACGGTAAAACGCTGAGCCTGCAGGCCGGTATGGCATCAACCACCACCACCGGGGTAGATATCGGTGCCATCAACGCACCTATCCTGTTCAGCTTTGCCTATAACTAATTTTATTTCGGGGGGCAATTCGCGCCCCCTTACCCTCGCACTTAGGAATCGTTATATGTCACGTATTTTCTCATTATTTTCAGCATTGTTCGCTTCGCTACCGTTACTTGCCGTGGCTCAAACCGGTGGCTTTGGTATCAATGCCACACGTCTGATTTACCCCCAAGGCGCTGACAGTATCAGTGTAACAGTGCGCAATACCATGGCATCGCAACCATACCTGGTGCAGGCGAGAATCAGCGGTTCACAGGATGGAAATCAGCCAGCACCGTTTCAAACCCGGCCACCGCTGTTTCGCCTGGAGCCCAATAGCGTTAATCAGATACGTATTGTGGCGCAAGGCGCAAACTTACCGACCGATCGTGAATCTGTGTTCTATTTCCATGCCAGCGCTATTCCCGCCAGCACGGCTCCGCAAGCCAATAATCAACAGGCCGGGGTGCATGGTGCTGCCCAATTTGGCGTCGGAAATATCATAAAAATGTTCTATCGCCCAAACAATCTGCCGTCTACATCCCTGGCAGCACAACAAAACCTGCAGTTTTCCCGCGTCAAAGGGGGCATTCAGGTCAGTAATAACTCGCCGTATTTTGTCAGCTTTGCCGAAATCAGCGTGGGTGGGCAGGCGCTCAAACTGGATACGCCTGCGGCCTTGATGTTGGCACCGTTCAGCAGCCATACCTACCCAACGGCAAAGACGCAGGGCGCAGTACAGTGGAAAACCATTAACGACCAAGGAGGGATCAGTGCGTTCAATCATAACCTGCCATAAGAGCACTCTCCTGCTGACAATGTGGGCGCTGTCAGCCCTGGTGGGTGCGCCTGCTCAGGCGGTAACGCTCAATTTTTCCGCTATACTCAACCCAGGAACATGCACCTTTAGCCTGGATAAAAGCACGCTGGCGCTGGATTCTGTTCATCTGTCACAGTTAGCCCCTTCAACCTTGCAGGCCGCCCAGCCCTTTACCCTTACCGTGCAGGATTGCAGCGGAACCGATGCCGCCCTTGCTCCGGTGGTTAACGTCAGTGGTGATGGGATCGCGCGCGATAGCAAATGGTTATTCCGTAGCAGCGACTCCACCACTTCCGGTGTGGGAGTCATGCTGGTGAAGACGGATGTGCCACCAGGTTATGGCAGTACAGAAGTCAAAAATGGAGACAATATCCCGCTGGCAGCAGCAGGGGTAAATCCCCTCGATCAGAACATCAGGTTTTATGCCGGGATCACCTGCGGCAGCCTGGCATGCACCAGCGAACGCCCAACGCCGGGTACCTTGACGGCGCGTGTCCTGTTTAACCTGGCCTATCGCTGAGGCTGCTATGTTCTTGATTGATCTCTATCGTACGGTTGCTATTAGCGGTTTGTGTTTGTCGATCTCGGCTCCCACCCTGGCAGCACAGAGCCCTGCCGGGGGGATCAGCCTGAGCCAGACAAGGGTGATCTTTTTATCCACCGATAAAACGCAAACCTTGGCGGTGAAAAATACCGCCAAGCAGAGCTACCTGATCCAAAGCCGGGTACAACTGACGCCTGACGATAGCACCTCAGCGCCTTTCATCGTGACGCCGCCGGTGTTTTCACTCCAACCCGACAACCAGCAGTTGCTGCGGATTATCCCGCAGGGTACTTCCTTGCCCGCCGATCGCGAATCACTGTTTTACCTTGCAGTCATCGCCATACCCGCTCACCCCGGTAAAGACATCCCCTTAGCCAAGGTTTCTATGGGCGTGCGTTTTGTGATCAAACTGTTTTATCGCCCGGCAGATCTCAAAATGGCACCAACTTGTAGCCTACGGCTAAGTTCGGCAATTAACGGTGTGCGGATCGAGAACCCGACGCCCTATTTCCAGACGTTAGGGCAGCTGAAATTCAACGGCAAACCCATCAATCTGGATGCTCAACCGTCAATGCTGGCCCCGATGAGTACGCAGAACTATACGGTTAAAGAGCGAGTAACACAGGCCGAATGGCAGACGGTGACTGATTACGGTGGCTTATCTACCCTGTGCCAACAGATGGTTTCATCCACATAGGAAACACGCTAATGAACCTTTTACTCTCCTGGCGTTCGGTCGGTTGGGCCCTAGGTCTGTTAATGACCAGTGTCAGCACGGTTCATGCGCAGCTACCCGCAGCCCCAAAGGGGATTTCCTTCCAGGTGCTGCGCGTGATTTATCTTGAGAGCGACAAAAAAGGGGTCACCCTGACGGCCAACAATACCACCCCTTATCCCTATCTGATGCAGTCGTGGATACAGCCCGTCGATACCGCGACCGGCAATGTGGCCGAGGGAGAACATCCGGCTATGCCGTTTATTGTTACGCCACCGCTGGCGCGTCTTGAAGCCAACAGTGAATTGACGCTGCGCATCCGGCGTAACGGTGAGCCGTTACCCGCAGATCGTGAGTCCGTGTTCTTTATCTCAATGAAGGCGATCCCCGCCCAGGCAGCACCAGATCAGCGCGCAGAAGAGAAGCAGATGGTGCTGACCATCACCAGCAATATGAAGGTATTTTACCGCCCGGCAGGGCTGGTTAAACGTGCCGTTGCCGACATGGCCCCCAAGCTGAAATTCCGCCGTGAGGGTAATCAGTTGATTGCTGACAACCCAACCCCCTATTGGCTGACCTTTTCACACTTAAAGGTGGGGACAGCGGCATTGGACAAAGCGCAGTTGCGCCTGATGGTTCCCCCCAAAGGCCAACAGCGTTACACCCTGCCAAGCGATGCCTCTGGCAAGGTGACATGGCAACTGATTGATGAAGATGGTTGGGATACCCCAGCAGAGCAGCGCCCACTGTAGGCTGTGCTGAAAAATCGCCCCTGGTTTTCGTTATAGACGTGATAACAATGACAATACGACACACCGAACTCACATTATTGCCTGTGCTGGCAGGAGCGACACTCCTGGTCGGTAGCCCAGTATTGGCCCAAGACTATTTTGACCCAGGGTTACTTTCTTTGGGGGGAGCCAATGCTGCCGCAGTGGATCTGAGCGCCTTTGGCACCTCGGGGAAAATCCCGCCGGGCACTTATACCGTCTCTGTGTTTATCAATCAGGCCGATCAGGGTCAGCATACTTTGGTATTCACGGCAGATAGCCATGGAAATATTCAGCCACAACTCACGCCAGATTTCCTGCATAAGCTGGGAGTGAACACGCAGGTTTTACCGAGCTTTACCGGGTTATCAGCGGAAAAGCCCGTTGACGATCTTGCGGCCCTGATCCCTGAAGCAACAATCCAGTTTGACTTAGCCCAGTTGCGCCTGGATATCAGTATCCCGCAGGTGGCGATGCAGCCCAATGCACAAGGTTCGGTTGATCCTGCCCTCTGGGATCATGGGGTGTCCGCGTTATTGTTCAATTACAACCTGAATGGCGGGCGCAACTGGCAGAGTGAACAAGCGGGCATGGGAAGTAACACCCAGACCAACCTGTTTGCCAACGTGCAAGGTGGCGCTAACTGGCAAGCATGGCGCCTGCGCAGCAACATGACCTACTCGCGTAATACCAATAGCCAAAGCAATGAGTCAGAGCCAACCCGCCAGAGCACACAGTTTAGCCACACCTATCTGCAACGCGATATCAAACCCTGGCGCTCGGAAGTTCTGCTGGGGGAAAGCAACACGGAAAACGACGTGTTTGACAGCATTCCGTTTCGCGGAGTCAAGCTCAATTCCAGTGACGATATGTTGCCCACCAGCCTGCGCGGCTTTGCGCCGATTATCAGCGGCATTGCACAGACCAACGCACGCGTTACGGTGAGCCAGAACGGCAATATCGTCTATCAGACCTATGTGGCGCCAGGGCCATTCCGTATCAATGACCTGTTCCAGACCGGACAAGCGGGTGACTTACTTCTCACCATTCACGAGGCCGATGGTACCGTTCGCACCCAGGCACTCGCCTTCTCGTCGCTCCCGGTGATGCGGCGGCAGGGGAGCCTGAAATATGAAGTGACGGCAGGCCGTTACAACGGTGGCATTACGGTCGGCTCGCAGCAGGCAGAGTTTGTGCTCGGCACCGCCATTTACGGCCTGCCCCATGATATCACCCTGTATGGCGGCACACTGCTGGCTAAGGATTATACCTCTGTCGTGGCAGGTAGCGGTTTCTCTCTGGGCAACTTCGGCGCGCTGTCGGCAGACGTCACCGCCTCCAACGCCAAACTGCACGGACAAGACGATCATCAGCAAGGATATTCTTACCGGCTGCGTTATGCCAAGAGCCTGTTGAGCACCGGGACGGCGGTGGATCTGACCGCCTACCGCTACTCAACTCGCCACTATTACAGTTTTGCCGACTTTAACAATCTCGGCTTCCAACTCAGTGATGGGCAAGTTCCCTGGGCTCTGGAACGCCAACGTTCCAATTTCCAGATCCGGCTCAGCCAACAACTGGACTCATGGGGTTCCGTGTATCTGTCCGCTTCCCGTAATGATTTTTGGGGCAATGACAAGGTGGTGAACACGGTGTCGGCCGGTTACAACGGCAGTTATCAGGGTGTGAGTTTCGGCCTGGCCTACAGTGTTGACCGGCTCAAAGGGAGTGGCAGTTGGCCAGAGAACCGGCAGCTATCGCTGAACATGCAGGTGCCACTGAACCTGTTCAGCGCCTCACCGGCATTGCGTAATACCTATGCCAGTTATCAGATGACCCACGACAGCCAGGGCCTGGTGCAACAGCAGAGCGGGATTAGCGGCAGCGCGTTGGATAGCCGCCTGTCCTATAGCGTGATGCAGGGCTGGTCCAATGGGCAAGGCAATAACAGCAGCACGTTGAATACCAGCTATCAAGGCAGCAAAGGGTCAGCCAGCATGGGCTATAGCTACAACAGCCAGAATCGCGCCCTGAACCTGAGCGGCAACGGGGGCATCGTTGTACATCCGGAAGGAGTGACATTCGGCCAGATGCTGGGCAACTCCGTGGCGGTTGTCAGCGCACCGGGAGCCAAGGGCACCAGTGTGATGAGCGGTGACATCCGTACCGACAGCCGTGGCTATGCGGTAGTGCCCTATCTGTCGAGCTATCAGCCCAACAACGTCGGCCTCAATCCGGCCACCTTGCCGGACAATGTCGATATCACCCAATCCAGCCTCAACCTGTACCCGACCAAAGGGGCGGTGGTGGTTGCCAACTTCGCCACACACGTCGGTTATCAGGTGCTGATGACGCTGCAATTAGCAGACAACACGCCGGTGCCATTCGGCGCGCTTGCGGCGGTAGAGAATACGGCGACCAACAAGCCTAATACCGGGATTGTGGGGGAAATGGGCCAAGTGTATCTGAGCGGTCTGCCGGAACAAGGAAAGCTGAAGGTGACCTGGGGTAAAGAGGCAAACCAACAATGTCTGGCCTCTTTCAACCTGAAAAATGTCTCAGCGCCATCAGCCAATAACCCGATACATATGTTGAGCGTAGCCTGTCAGGGGAAATAACCTTCTGAAGGCTGCCAGAGTCACGAATAATATAAGAGCAGGAGCTACAGAACATGAAAATAGAGCCATACCTCAAGACGATGCGCCATAACCGAGGTACTCTGCGCCTATTGGCGGTGTTGACCTTATTGCTGGTATCCGCACCTTACTCCAGAGCCACTGATATTGTCACTATCGGTAAAGGGAGCGGGATCGTCTGGGAGGGGTTACCGTTCAACCAAACGCTGACTGGCCCGCTCTTAGGTTCTGGTTTGTCGATTACAACTGGCATGATAGCAATATCCAATATATCAACATCTTGTATAAATGCTTCCGCGCTCACTACTATCGCGGGTTATACCGCATTGCAGATCGCTCCAGGAGTCGGGTTGGTTCCCAGAGCTACCGGGAGCGCACTCTACCGTCGAAGCGGTGTCGCTGGCCTGGAAACACTCACAGGTACAATTGGATTACCCAAAACGGAGGGCAGAACCGACACCGGGTTCACCATTACTAGCCCGTTCCCTTCCAATCCGCAAAAGCAGTGGTGCTTACCGCCGCGTACATCCCCAGCCAGCACAACCTATTTCTATGATGCGAACTATACCCGAACGGTCAATATATCAGGGACTTGGGCCATGGTTGCCGATGGCAATCAAAGAAGTGGGCAAGTCACCATTCCCACCATGTACGCAGGGAGTTACAGCTCTTTTGTTAGTGGGGACAGGAGTGCGGTTATTTTACCGGCGGCGATCACTCTCCGCATATCTACATTAGCCTGCACAATAGCCACCACCACCAATATTAACTTTGGCGGTGTGCAACGTAATACCCAGGTTGGCAGTGAGCTGGCACGTTTGACCTATCCCTTAGCGGTATCCTGTTCACAGGATTCGGACCGGATTGATGCCAATATCAACGTCCAGTTCCGCGCCATCAGCGGCCTGTATTCGGCAACCCCTACCCGGTTGGCACTGACCCAGGGCGGCGGCTATATCACCGGGGAGATCAATAATGGCGTTACCGGCAGTGGCGACTGTAACAGCACCACCGGCATTCCGTTTGATAATACTCAGCTTAAGGTGGGGAGTATCGCCAGCAGCGAGTCGGCGAAAGTGCTCAATAATCAGGTCACCTGGCGGTTGTGCTCTGGCGGCACCAGTTTACCTACCGGCCCGGTTGATGCATCAACAGAAATGCTGGTCACGTTTAACTAAGCTGCGGTTCAGCAGGCGTGGCCATACCGCACCCGTTTGTTCTGCAATGAGAAATATCACGGGTATAGTTCTAAACCACCTAGCCCGGAAATACGCTATTGTTTTTCCGTTTTTTCCAGGCTTTTTCTGGTAGAAATAAGGAGCATCTGCATATTAAAACCATTAACAGTATAAAAAGAATGGAGTCGTATCAGAATGAATGGAAATACGGAAAATACCATCGCGACGCTCAGTACCCATAATATCAATAACCCGGCTTTTCTGACGGCAATCAGAGCGACCATTGCGCTAGCTTTGTTTATTGCAGCGAACTGATGCCTGAATGGGCGGTTTAATATTTGTAAGACAACCTTGACATGTTGGGCAAAATGGAATTTTGTACATTATAGGATCTCACTATAATTGAGTTATACCCAAAATAATTCGAGTTGCTTGTAGGCGGCAAGCACTGGAGACCCCAGGAGCATAGTCCACTATGTGACTGGGGCGACAGAGCGCAGCCAACACCCAAGCAACTTGAAGTATGAAGGGTATATTTATCCTCTGGAAACATCCACAAACTGGAACCTCTAATGAGCCGATATGACGCCTCAGGCAGCGAAGGAAAGTATGCAAAAAACTCTGCCGAGCAGGTCTTGGCAAACAAACTGGGGATTTCTACGCCTGATGAAATCGATGGTGCTGAATTAGTGTTGTTAGAAAAGCTTTATCAGTTTGTTTTTGAAGAACAATTCCCTTTGGGGAGAATAACCTTTTCGATGATAAAAAGCTGGCACCACCGTTGGTTGGCGAATATCTATGAATGGTCAGGACAAGAAAGAACGGTGAATATCAGTAAAGGCGGCTTTATGTTTGCGCCTTCTGTACAGTTACCGAAGTTATTGGCTGAATTCGAAACCAAGTACCTTAGCAGGTACACGCCATGCTCAGGGATGAGCCGAGAACAAGTCATAGAAGCAATTGCGATTATCCACGTAGAGCTAATACTCATTCACCCGTTCAGAGAAGGTAATGGGCGCTTATCACGGCTTTTGGCTGATGTGATGGCCGTTCAGGGAGGATTCAATCCTTTGGATTACCAAAGCTGGGAACAAAACAAAACCCAATACATATCAGCTATTCATGCAGGGATGAGCATGAACTATGAACCAATGACGTATTGGGTAAGCAAAGCGCTAGTCAACGATTAAACTGCCAACCGGAGATGTGCAAACTTCTCACGCTGGGCTTTGAGAGAGGCTTCGATTTTATCCGATGATTGACCTGTTTCAATTGCAGTTGAAGTCACCACAGAACGAACAATCTGCTCACGGGAAGGTTTGGTATAAGATGACACCGCTTTTTTACTACTACTCATCACAACTCCCATCTGCATGCTATATAACTAGGCATATTATAAACTAAAAACGTTGCTGCCGTGCCAGCATTTTACTTGAGCAGCAGTGCCACCCTAAATCGCCGCTCCTGATACCACAAAAAATCGCACTCCCCACTAACCACACCACATCAAATGCTCCCGCAGGCTGTGCGTTTCTTCTGGCAATCCCGCCAACACGGTTTTATAACGAGTTTCTTTGGGATAACCGCGAATGGCTTGCAGCAGCAGCCGCAGCGCGCTGTCCCAGACGATCCCCTGCAAATCGCTGTACGGCCATAAGTCCGGTTCGGCAATAAACGGTACCAGATAGTCGATCCCTAACTTGACGCTTCTGCCGTCGCGCATCTCGTTCCAGCGATCAAACTCGACGTGTTCCGCATAGCGGTTAAGCAGCAGATGCGCTTCCAGGTTAAACAAGGAATAGTGGAACGGCACCGGGCGCTCCAGTTCCATGGTCTGTTTGCCATCCTGATCGATCTGCGCCGCCATGCGCTGGGTGATGCCCTGCTGGATAATCCGCGCCACCAGCCCTTTATCGCCATAAAATAGCGCATTCACCGCCCGCTGCGCGTCGTACCAGGTGCCGTGGTTGTTGTGCCATACGTATTCGGAGTGGCCGACCTCGCTGTGATACATCCAGTGATTGAAATCGCGGAACCACTGGTGCAGCCCGATAATATCGTCAGTATCCAGCACGTTTGCAGAAGTTATCAGGCCGATGGTGTCGATCACCATCCACATCAGGCGGGTGTCGATAAGCCCGGTACCGCGCCCGGAGACAATGCCCGGTATCGCCTGACCATAGTTCAGGTGCGGATTCATCAAAGTATCGGCATGGAGAAACCAGCAGCGGATCTGTTCGGCCGCCGCCAGCGCATATTTACGCTGATCGGTGAAATACCACGCCAGCCCGAGCGTCAGGCAGCGCTCGCACATGCGGATCACCCGCGTGGTATCGGTATCGTTATTCTGACACTGCGGGTTGGTGTGCCCGTCGCGCCGGATATAGGGCAAGCCGTTGGGCCGCCGCGGGTTCGGCCACCAGTAGGTTCCCAGGCTGTAATAGTCATGGGGATCGCCACTCACCGGGCGCAGTTTCTTATTGACGACCGTTTCCAGCGGCTGGCCGCGCAGCGTGTCGGCTTCGCTGACCAAACGGGCCAGCGCGGCCTGCAACGGTGAAAAAGGCTGCTGTAACCGGTGCCGGGCATTTTCCAGGCAGGCGACATCCAGCGTATATAACTTCATCCGTCCCTCGCTCTTATGCTGCATGGTAAGGTACGCGTTGCCCACTCTCGGCATCAAAAATATGAATACCCGCCAGTTTTGGCTGCAACCAAACCGTTTCACCTTCCTGCACCTCAAGACGCTGTTTGAACACCGAGGTAAAGGCTCCGCCGCCGGTATTGCAGAACAGTTGCATATCCGAACCGGTATTTTCGATCGCGGTAATGGTGGCTTGCAGCGCGCCACTTTGCTCGTTTTCATTCACCACATTGACCTGTTCCGGGCGAATGGCATAAACCACTTGCTGCCCCGCCCGCACCTGTAGGCCAACCGGCAGGCGCAGACGCGAATCATCCGCCAAGCGCAGCAGGGTTTCATCGCCCTGTATCACAATTTCCCCTTTCAACTGGTTGATTTCCGGTGAGCCGATAAACCCGGCAACGAACAGATTGGCCGGGCGATCGTACAGCTCCAGCGGACTGCCGACCTGCTCAATCCGCCCGTCGCGCAGCACCACAATCATCTGCCCCATGGTCATGGCCTCGATCTGATCGTGGGTCACATAGACCGAGGTAGTTTTCAGGCGGCGATGCAGCTCGCGAATTTCGCCGCGCACCTGGGTACGCAGTTTGGCATCCAGGTTGGAAAGCGGTTCGTCGAACAAAAACACCTGCGGATTGCGCACAATCGCCCTGCCCATCGCCACCCGCTGGCGCTGGCCGCCGGAAAGATCTTTCGGCAGGCGATCGAGCAACACGCCAAGCCCGAGCAGCTCTGCCGCCGCATCCACCTTACGGTTGATTTCCGCTTTCGGCAGCTTGGCCATTTTCAGCGCGAAGCCCATATTCTCCCGCACCGACATTTGCGGATACAGCGCGTAACTCTGGAACACCATCGCAATGTCACGCAGTTTAGGTTCTACGTCGGTGACGTCTTTTTCATTGATTGCCACCTGCCCGCCGGTGATCTCCTCCAGCCCGGCAATCATGCGCAGCAGCGTCGACTTGCCGCAGCCGCTGGGGCCGACCAGTACGCAGAATTCACCGTCGGGGATGGTCAGAGAGACATCTTTAATGACATGCGTATCGCCATACGATTTACAGACATTGCTCAATACAACGGATCCCATGTGTCGCTCCTTATCCTTTCACTGCGCCGGACATAATCCCGCGGTTGAAATGTTTTTGCAGGCCGAGATAAACGATGATGCTGGGCAGCATCGCCAGTAAGGTGATGGCAATAAAGATGTTCGGGGTGATGCTTTCGTCGGTGCGCAGGGTGCTGAGGATCACCGGGATGGTGTTCAGGCTGTCCTGATTAACCACAATCAGCGGTAACAGATACTGATCCCAAATCATGATAAAACCGAACGTAACCACGGTGCCGAGGGCTGGTTTCACCAGCGGCAGGATCACGTGGAAGAAAATCTGCCATTCGTTGGCGCCATCGATGCGTGCCGCCTCTTCCAACTCTTTCGGGATGGCGGCCATAAATTCGCTCAACACGAAAATGGAGAACGCCCAACCGACCACCGGCATAATCATCCCGAGGTAGCTGTTATACAGCGAGGCATCGATCACCGGCAGCCGCCAGTTGATGATCATATACAGCGGGATGGCGATCACCTCTTCCGGCAGCATCATGGTGGAGAGGATCACCAGGCTGACCAAGGATACGCCAATAAACTTTTTACGGGCCAGCGCATAGGCCGCCAGTGCGCTAACGGAAACCTGCAAAATGGTGCCGAAAAACACCACCACCATCGAGTTCAGCAGATATTGCCAAACGCCGATCTCTTGCCAGGCAAAGATAAAGTTTTGCAGCGAGAAGGCATTCGGCCACGGTAGCAGTTCACCCGGTTTGACCGGCGCGGCGCTGAATGCGGTGGCGACAATACCCCAGAACGGGCCGACGAACACCACCAGCAATAGCGCATAGATCATCCAGCGGCCAATGGTATCCCAACGTTTACTCAGCATTACGGGCTCCTTAATAGCGGGTGATGCGCTTTTTCAGCGTGAGATGGCACAGGGTCAGCAGCACGGTGAAGGCAAACAGCAGGAACGACACCGCCGAGGCATAGCCGTAATCAAACTGTTCAAAACCGAGCTTGTAGATGTGCGTCATGATCATTTCGGTGGAATTGGAAGGCCCGCCGCCGGTGGTGGCATACACCTCGGCGAATACGCGGAAACCGCGGATAAAAGACAGCATCAGCACCACGGATAGCGCCGGGATCATGCCGGGCAGCGTCACGTAGCGCAGGCGGTTCCACCAACTGGCGCCGTCAACATTGGCCGCGTCATACAGATCACGGCTGATCCCGGCCAACCCGGCGATAAAAATCACCATGTTGTAGGGCACCGCTTTCCAGATATGCAGCAGCATAATTACCCACAGCGCCTGATCGGAGCTCGCCAGGAAGCCCTGATCGGCAACACCGAACCAGCTCAGCACCTGGTTGATCACGCCGTTTGGCGTCGGGTTGAACAGGATGCGCCACATTTCGGCGACGATCGCCGCGCTGGTCACCGCTGGCAGAAAAATAGCGGTACGGATAAAGCGCAGGTGGCGCGCCGGGCCTTCCAGCAGCATCGCCAGGAAAAAGGCCAATACCGCCGCGACCACCATGGTCACGATCACATACAGGAAGGTATTGAACACCGCCGAATGCAGGTCGGTATCTGCAAAGGCGCGGGCAAAGTTGGCAAACCCTACCCACTCGTTCGCTTGATTAAAGTTCACCTTGTAAAAGCTCATCACCAGGCCTTGCAGCATCGGGATAAATTTAAACCAGGTGAAAATGATCAGGGCCGGGGCCAGGAAGATCCACGGCACCAGATTCCGTTTCTGGCGGGAAGTCAGCATGGTTATCATCGCTCTCAAGGATTTATCAAGGCGCCCCTCTGGGCGTAATACCACTCAGTTAAGACTAACCAGTCCCCTCTCCTTCGGGGAGAGGGTTAGGGTGAGGGGGGTATCGCTGAGCTAAAGCCCCTCACCCCGGCCCTCTCCCACAGGGAGAGGGGGCGTCACTGTTAGCATGGTGCCGAATGATGATGCACTTTTCTGCTTAACTGACCGGCATTACACCTCTGGGCGCCGTTTAGGGCACTACTTCGCCAGCACGCTCTGCTTTTCCAGCTCGGCGTTGACTTTGCCGTTGGTGGTTTTCAACTCAGCAGCGATATCACCGTTACAGTCCGCCAGAATACGGTTAAAGCCTTCGGCGGTGATCTGGCGGATTGGCGTCCAGTTTGGCACCTGCGGCACATAGCGGCCCTGTTCGGCATACAGCGTGGCGAAGGTGGCCCAGCGCGGATCGTTGTAAACCGCCTGAGTATCCACCAGCTTGTTCACTGGCAAACGCACCACCGGGATATTGCTGCTGCCTTTACCCATGCCGATCTCTTGCCCCTCTTGGGAGATCATAAATTCGATGAACTTGCGGGCGGCCTCTTTCTTCTGGCTGCTCTTCATCAGGAACACCGTAGTCCCTTCTGCCAACGTGGCCTGGTTTTTTGGCCCTTGTAAGGTGACCACTTCGAAAGTGTCTTTGCCCGGATCTTTATCAAACAGCGCAATATGATAAGGCCCGCTGAAGAACATGCCGCTCTGGCTGGAGCGGAAAGAGGGGATCACATCCGCCGTGGTGGCGTTAATCGCCCCCGGCTGCACCACTTTTTCGCACAGCATGCCGCGCATAAATTGCAACGTTTCAACCGCCGCCGGTTCATCCAGCGAGGCTTTAAACTTGCCCGGCGTTGACTCACGAATGAAATCGCCACCGGCCTGCCAGAGAAACGCGCTCATAAACCAACTGGCGTAACCGCGGGTGGTGGAAGCCGGCAGAATAAAGCCGTAGGTATCGGCTTTACCGTTGCCATCGGGATCTTGCGTGGTGAAGGCTTTTGCCAGTTTTGCCACATCTTCCCAGGTTTTTGGCTGCGGCATCCCCAGTTTCTCGCGCCAGTCTTTACGCACAAACAGCGCAAAGGTCTGAGCAGAGGTCGGTACTCCGTAGTATTTGCCGTCGGTATAGCGGGTACTTTGCCAAGCGAGCGGATAAATATTGTCGTGCCCGGCAATGCTTTTCGGGTCGATCTCATCGGCGATGCCGAGCTGGATAAACTGCCCAATCGCTACCGCATCGTTAAAAATCAGATCCGGCAAGGCATTCCCCGCCGCAGCCCGCGCCAAGCGCTGTTCAAAGTCGGTGGTGGCGTTGAAATACTCAATTTTTATGCCGGTTTTTTTCTCAAAGGTTTCCGCTTCTTTCTTGTAGATGTTTTTTGAGTCGTTGCTGGCCCGGATCCAGATATTGAGAGTTTCTTCGGCATAAGCTTGAGCAGTGCCCAAGCCGAGTACGGATAACAGTAATAAGGATTTAATTTTTGTCGCAGACATTTTTATTCACATCCTTTTGTAAGAGGTTTGATTATCACGAAAATGGAGTGAACCAGATTAATTTATATTTTAAAGAAGTACTGAGCCATTAAATAGAATGCCATTTTGAAACACAATGCCATAAAATAGAAATCATGTTTCAAAATTTAAAAACTTGCTATTGATCACATCAAGAAGTGACTAAAAAAGTGACAAAATAAATTATATATTAAAAATCAATTCATTATAAAATGCGCGCTTTCTATTAAAAAATAAAAAAATGTTGATAAACCTTGTTTACCGTGATGGATAGCTCATTTTTTAGGGCTATTTTTAATCTCATCATTAAACTTGAAGTACATCAAAAAAAAAACCACCCGGCCTCTTACACTGCGCCATTACCACTATGAAACATTATTTAACTTTCATTTTGTTCGGAAACAAATAACATCAAAAAGCATTAAGTAATATTTTCTAACCTCGTGGTTAGCGGATGTTTATCGTCCAAAAATTAATAAAAACGTCCTCTGGTAAATGGAGAAAATTATGCGACCAATAAAAATGACTTTATTATCCCGCGGCTCTTGGCTGGCACTGGCCGTTGCTGCCGCACTGCAAGTTACGGCTTCCTATGCGGCACAGGCACATCCGCTGATCGTTAAACTTGATGACTTGCAGTACAGCCAGCAACAACTGGCAGCGCAAAATCCAGCGTTTGTCGGTGCCTATAACGCACTCATCGTCAAAGCAGATAAGGCTCTTGGCAAACCCGCGTATTCGGTAATGGATAAAAGCCTGACCGCCGCCAGCGGCGACAAACATGACTACTTCAGCTTTCCGCCCTATTGGTGGCCAGATCCGGCCAAAAAAGACGGGCTGCCTTATGTACGCAAAGACGGCGAAACCAACCCTGCGGCCAACAGCGATGCCACCGATAAAAAACGCCTGAACAGCATGAGTGATGACGTCTGGACGCTGGCGCTCGCCTGGCAGTTCAGCCAAAAACCGGCCTACGCTGAAAAGGCGCGCGATCAGCTCGTCACCTGGTTTATCAACCCGCAAACCCGCATGAACCCGAACCTGCAATATGCCCAGGCGATCCCTGGGATTAACGACGGGCGCGGCATCGGGCTGATCGACAGCCGGGCACTGGTGGAGGTGATCGACGCGGTGGAACTGCTGCGCCCAGCCAAGGTGCTCAGCGAGGACGATTACCAGAAAATCAAACAATGGTATGGCGATTTTTACCAATGGATGACCACCAGCCAGAACGGTTTTGAAGAGGACAACTGGCATAACAACCACGGTACCTACTTCGACCTGCAAGCCGCGTCATTTGCCCTGTTCAGCGGCAATCTTCCCGAGGCGAAAAAACGCCTGCAAATCACCCAACTGCGGCGTATTGCTTCCCATTTTGATATCGAAGGCCGCCAGATGGCGGAACTTGAGCGTACCCGCCCGTGGCATTACAGCAACTTTCACCTTGAGGCTTACAACAAGCTGGGGCGCTTAGGCGAAGTGGCTGGCGTCGACGTGTGGAATTTTGCCCTGGACGATCACAGCCTGCGTAAAGGCTACGGCTACATTGCCGGGTTCGTTAACAGCGATACGCCATGGCCGTGGAAAGACATCGACAAAATGGATGCCAAAAAAGCCTTGGTCAATATGGTGAGTGCTGCCCGCGCATGGCCCGACGATAAACAGTTCAGCGAAAAGGCCCAATGGCTGATGGCGACTTATCCTGATGAAATCACTACGCTTATCACCCCACTAAAACACTGATGCCAGGGAATAGGGATTAACAGCGATGAAGCAGTTCACCACGCAACAACTTATTCTCTTGAGGAAACGAGCGGCTCAGCAACCGCAGGTGATTGAGCGCTTGAAAGCGCAAAACGCCGTGGTGCTCAATAGCCCGGTTCAAGTCCCGGAAACCGCCGTAGCCACCTGGAATCTTTACTATTTTTGCCCGGATCACGGCGTGCGGTTGGTATGGGAACGCCATTGCCCTAACCGCCATCGCTGCCCGGTGGATGACCAGTTGTTTAGCGGTGAACCCTATGACGGCGCCTGGTGGCGTGAGATGAACGGCCTGAATGCCAAAGCCTGCCATCAGTTGGGGTTGCTGTGGCAGTTGACCGGCGCGGCGGAGTACTTGGATAAGGTCACGGCGATGTTGACCGCCTATGCGGCGTTCTATCCCGATTACCAAGTGCACGGCAATATTCCTTACAACGGGCCGGGCAAAATGAATGCACAGACCCTGTGCGAAGCCAACTGCCTGCTCGACTTTGCGCTGGGTTTTGATTACATCGCCGAAGCGCTAACGGCGCAACAGCGCGACGACATCACAGACCGCCTGCTGCGCTGTGGAGCGGAGTTTCTGATGGTCCACCGCACGCCGCAGTTGCATAACCATGAAGTGAAGATCGGCAGCGCTATCGGCGTGCTGGGGTTTATTCTGCAAGATGAAGCGTTGCTGGAGTTTGCCGTCAATCAGCCCTATGGCCTGCGCTACCAGCTTGAACATGGGCTGTTTGACGAAGGGTTATGGTTTGAAGGCTCGATCCATTATCACTTTTACGCGCTACAGGGTTTTCTGGCGTTTGAAAAGCTGGCCAAAGGCAGCCGCTGGAGCCTGCTGGATACCCCTTTCTACCGCAAAATGCTCAGTTTCCCGCTGCAACTGCTGATGCCGGACGGCAGTTTCCCGCGTATTAACGACTGTATTTATGGCCAGGAAAGGCTCGATCACAGCGACGTCTACGAGTTTGCCTGGTCTTGCTACCGGGATGACGCCTACGCGGCGGCGCTACAGGCGATTTATCGCGCCACACCGCGTGCCAATATCGACGCATTGCTCTACGGCACCGATCTGCCTTCTCAACCGCTGGAGGTGATCCCGCAGCAGAATCTGCATGCGCCGAGCTGCGGGATCACTATCTGGCGTAACCCCGCCAAACGTCGAGCATTGCTGGTGAAACACACGCCCTACGGCGGCGAACATGACCATTACGATCGGCTGAGCCTGATTTTGTTCAACCAGGGCAAAGAGATCCTGCCCGATCTCGGTACTACCGGCTATGGCGCGCGGATGCACTATGCCTACTACAAAAACAGCGCCACCCACAACACGCTGGCAGTGAACCAAACTAATCAGCCTCCGGCGGTGCCGCAGGTGCTCCATTATCATCAAGATGAGGCGTTTTGCTGGCTGGATGCGGAAGTGGACTGGCGAAAAGCCCCGCCGATGCTGGACAGCCATACCCGGCTAGAATGGGACAGCCAAGCCTACCGCGATGTCTATTTTCGCCGCCGCCTGCTGTGGCTGGAGGGGGCGTTGATCGACATCAGCAGCATAGAAAATCCGCATCAGCAGCAGTTGGACTGGGCGCTGCATCTGCCGGGCAAAGCGCTGGATGCCACCGGCAATGCGGCCAATTTCAGCCAGCATGGGCCGCTGGCGGTGATGCACGATGCGCTGGTAACGCCGCTGATCAATAGCCAGCCACGCCATTTTGCGGTTTCGCGTAAGGGGCAAGCCCTGTGGCTGCATGGTGATGCCATGCTGTGGCAAGGCGCTGCCCCCGCTAACCCGGCAGTGGCCGATTTAAGCTATCTGACGCTGCGCAGCCATCAACCACGGGCAGAGTTTATTTGCGTGTGGGATTTTGATAATAAGCAGCCGATAACCGACATGCAGGTGAAGCGGGATGGTAGCGGCCTACGCATTCAGATACGGCGCGGTGAGTTCACCCTGGTCGTCGAAGTGAATGACGATGCCGGTCAACTACCGCAGATGCACACACGGTAAGATTGTTTTGGCTATACACAACGCGGGGATCTCTGTAACAATCAAAATTGTATGCAAGGAGATCAATAACATGACAACGGGCATTGTAATCACCGCCGCCGGGCGTGGTGAGCGCTTCACCCAGGCCGGTGGCACAGGGAATAAACTCAACGCTGCTCTGCATGGCAGCACGGTGTTTGAACTGACGCTGCAACAGGCGCTGGCGTCCGGCCTGCCGGTGCAGGTGGTGACCCGGCCAGAAAACCTGCCGGTACAGCACGCCTGTGCCGCGCATCAGGTGCCGGTCACACTGCTGGCGAGCGGTGGGCTGGGGGAATCTATCGCCGCTGGCGTTGCGGCAACCTCAGATTGGGATGGCTGGCTGATTCATCTGGCAGATATGCCCTTCGTCACGCCAACGGTATTTCTGCAAGTGGCGAGCGCGTTGCAGCAGCACAGTATCGTTCGCCCTGTCTGCCAACAGCAGCCGGGCCATCCGGTGGGTTTTTCCGCCGCCTGGCACCGCGCATTGTGCTGCTTGAGTGGCGATCGCGGTGCCCGTGAACTCCTCAGCCGCGAACCGGTTTACCTGCTGCCTATCGATCAACCTGGCATCGTACAGGATATCGATCTGCCGTCACAGTTACCGCCTAGCCCGTAAGTTGATGCGGTTATCAACCTGATAATCCCCTTATCAGATTGATAAATTATCGCCGCATAGCCAGATCCTTTGCCCATCAGAACCGCCCTGATTCTGCCGAAAACCAGTATCAACTCACGAAATTCACATTATCCCCACGAATCAACCGATTATGGCCTGCAAGTTGCTGTTACCCCTCTAGCGGTTTTTTCTATCATCAGGGGGCCAATATGGCTTTAGGAGTGTCGCTTAAACGCGTTGATGCAGAAGCTAAAGTCACCGGTCGGGCCCGCTACACTGACGATCTCAGCATGCCCGGCATGCGCTATGCCAAGTATGTCCGCAGCCCGATCGCACACGGCCTGGTTACGCGAATTGATACCCAGAAAGCTCTGCAATTGCCGGGCGTAGAAGCCATCTTCACCTATCAGGATGTCCCGCAGCAGTGCTTCCCAACCGCAGGCCATGCCTGGTCGCTGGATGCCAATAAGCTCGACGTGGCGGATAAGCAACTGCTGACCGGCCATGTGCGCCACCACGGTGATGGCGTGGCAATTGTGGTCGCCTGCGATCCGCTGACGGCAGAAAAAGCCGCCCTGCTGGTCGAGGTTGAATATCAGGAACTGCCGGTGATGACCACCGCCGCGACCGCGCTGGCGGCCGATGCTCCGTTGCTGCACGGCGGCACCAGCAACCTGCTGAAACAGCACGCGCTGAAAGGTGGCGATCCGGATGCGGTATTGGCTGCGGCGGAGGTATTGGTTGCAGGCCATTACCGAACGCAGGTGGTGCAGCATTGCCACCTGGAAGGGGTGATCTCCTACGCCTATATGGATCAGATGAGACGGATAGTGATCGTCTCCAGCACCCAAATCCCCCATATTGTACGCCGCGTGGTCGGCCAGGCGCTGAGCATGCCGTGGTCAGCCATCCGGGTGATTAAACCCTATCTCGGCGGCGGTTTTGGCAATAAGCAAGATGTGCTGGAAGAACCAATGTGCGCGTTTCTGACCTGGAAACTCGGCGGCATACCGGTCAAAGTCGAACTGAGCCGCGAGGAGTGCTTTTTAGCCTCCCGCACCCGGCATTCGTTTGCGGTCAGCGGCAAGCTGGGCGTAAGCCGCGATGGCATCCTGCAAGCCTACAGCCTGGACGTGCTGTCCAACACCGGGGCTTACGCTTCCCATGGCCATTCGATCGCCGCCGCCGGGGCCAATAAAATCGCTTATTTATACCCGCGCATCGCCCTCGGTTACCAGGCCACTACTTATTACTCCAACCTGCCCAATGCCGGGGCGATGCGCGGCTATGGTGCTCCACAGGTGACCTTTGCCCTGGAATGCATGATCGACGAGGCTGCTGCCCAGTTAGGCATGGATCCTCTCGAGTTGCGGATTAAAAACGTTGCCCGCCAAGGGGATACCAATCCGCTGAATCATAAGCCAATCCACAGCGCCGGTATTCTTGAATGCCTGCTGAAAGGCCGTGAGCTATTTGAATGGGATACACGCCGCGCCGCCTGCCTGAATCAAACCGGGCCGATCCGCCGCGGCGTTGGCGTGGCTTGCCTGAGCTATGCTTCCAATACTTATCCGGTGGGCGTGGAGATCGCCAGCGCCCGCCTGCTGATGAATCAGGATGGCACCATCAACCTGCAAATTGGTGCCACGGAAATTGGCCAAGGCTCGGATACGGTGTTCGCCCAAATGGCGGCAGAAACCGTCGGCGTGCCCTTCTCATCCATTTATGTTATCTCCACGCAAGACACCGATATCACCGCCTACGATCCCGGTGCGTTTGCTTCAAGGCAAAGTTACGTTACCGCCCCGGCCATTCGCCAAGCCGCTAGCGAACTGCGCGCCAAAATCATCCGGCATGCGGCCACGATGTGCGGCCAGCCCGAGTGGGCACTGGATGTCGTTAATGGCGAAGTGGTGTTTAAAGCTCAGCCGGAAAAGGTGCTGTTCTCGGTGCAACAGGTTTCCATGAGTGCCCATTACGATCAGGAGATCGGCGGGCAGCTGATGGCCGAAGTTTCCTGCAAGACCCGCAGCAACCCACCGGCTTTTGGCTGCACCTTTGTCGATCTCACCGTTGATATCCCGCTGTGCAAAGTCACTATCAACAAGATTATCAATCTGCATGACTCCGGCCAGATCCTTAACCCATTGCTGGCCGAGGGCCAGGTGCATGGCGGAATGGGCATGGGGATTGGCTGGACGCTGTTCGAAGAGATGATTATTGACGAGAAAAGCGGCATCGTGCGCAACCCTAACCTGCTGGATTACAAATTCCCGACCATTCTCGATCTGCCCGATCTGGAGTGCGCATTTATTGAAACCTACGAACCGCAATCCGCCTACGGGCATAAGGCCTTGGGTGAACCGCCGCTGATTTCACCCGCCCCGGCGATTCGTAATGCCATCTGGCTGGCAACCGGCGTGAAGATAGATGAGCTACCGCTGACGCCAAAAACGCTGTACCGGCATTTCGCGCAAGCGGGCCTGATCGAGTAACAGGAGAACAGCATGTACGATATCGCGCACTATTATCGGGCAGCCAGCATAGGCGATGCCGTGCGGCAATTGGCGGCCGATCCCCAGGCCAAGCTGATTGCTGGCGGTACCGATGTGTTAATCCAACTGCATCATATGAACGACAAATATCGCCACCTGGTGGATATTCATGATTTGGCAGAATTGAACGGCATCAACCTGCTGCCAGATGGCACGCTGCGCGTCGGCAGCGGTACTACCTTCAGCCAGATTATCGACTCCCCATTAGTTCAGCGTTACGTGCCCGTGCTGGCCGAAGCCGCCGCTACCATCGCCGGGCCGCAGGTGCGCAACCGCGCCACGCTGGGTGGCAATATCTGCAACGGAGCTACCAGTGCAGACTCGGCTTCACCTTGCATAGTGATGGAGGCCGAGTTGGAGATCGCTACCGTTACTGGGTTGCGCCGCACCCCGTTACTCGGGTTCCATACCGGCCCCGGCAAGGTGGCGCTGGAGCACAGTGAAGTGGTGGTGGCGTTTCTGTTCCAGCCGCTGCATTACCAACACTATGGTGCCAGCTACTACAAATACGCCATGCGCGATGCGATGGATATCGCCACCATCGGTTGCGCTGCTGCCTGCAAAGTCGAAAATGGTCACTTCAGCGCGGTGAAGATCGCCTTTGGCGTTGCGGCCCCGACGCCGATCCGTGCGCCCCATGCCGAAGCCGCCGCGCTCGGCCGCCCTGTCAATCCGCAAACCCTCGCCGCCGTGCGTGAGGCCGTGATGCGCGACGTGCTGCCGCGCTCGTCATGGCGCGCCAGCAAAGAGTTCCGCATGCAAGTCATACATACGCTGGCAGAACGCGTTCTGGCCCAGGCGGCCCAACGCGCAGAAGGAGAGTTATCATGGTGATCAACTGCACGATCAATGGCCGCCGGTATCAGTTCACGGTGGATCCCCGCTGGTCGCTGATGGAGTTACTGCGCCAACAGGGGCTCAACAGCGTCAAGCAAGGGTGCAGCGTTGGTGAGTGCGGAGCCTGCACGGTGCTGATCGATGATATCGCCACCGATACCTGTATTTATCTGGCGGTTTGGGCCGACGGCAAAACGATTCGAACGACTGAAGGTGAAGTGAAAAATGGCGAACTATCCGCCGTGCAGCAGGCATATGTGAATACTGGGGCAGTGCAATGTGGGTTTTGTACGCCGGGATTGGTGATGGCGAGCACTTCGATGGTGGAACGCTTTCGCGGCAAACGCCTTACCGAGCAGGAGATCCGCCGCGGTCTAGCCGGGAATTTATGCCGCTGCACCGGCTACACCGCGATCGTGAAAGCGGTTCAGCAGGCGCAGTTACTGGATGAGGAAACGCCTGACTGATTTGTTGACTGAACTCATCGGCAGCGTCTGCGCGGTTTCATACCGCTGACACTGCCGCTAGGATTAATGGTGGATTTTCGCCAAATCTTCTGCGGAAAGGCCGGTCAGTTCCGTCACCAGAGTGCGATCAAGACCGCTAGCCAGCATGGAGCGGGCGATTTTCAAGGTAGCTTCACGCTCCCCCTCCTGCCGACCCTCTATACGGCCTTCAATACGACCTTTCTCAATGCCTTGTTGTTCGAGTTTCTGTGCAATGGTCATTAATACCTCCTCATGCTGTGGTGCACGTTTTGCCAATTCACGGATAAAGGCTCCCGGTATGGCCGTGTCACCCACTTGCAGCACATAATTCATCAGCGATGCCAGTTGATCGTCGGTAGTGTATCCGGCCAACAACAATGTGACCAGTTGTTCCAGCAGTTCGCCCAGGTCACGTTGATGTACATGCTTTTGTAGCAGTTCCAAAATGGCCATGCGGCGGTGTTGCATGATGTCATCATCTGGAATGACGGTAACGTCAACCAGCGGAAAATGGCCAGCATAAAGCTGCCTGGCCAACTCGGGTTCACTGAATGCCTCCAGCCAACTCATGGAATAAGGATAAGGCGTGACCCGCCCATGGTAAAACAGGATCGGAATAACCAGGGGGAGTTGGTCGTGACCGGCTGCCAGATGGCGCTGCATCGCCGCAATGGCATAACGCAGCAAACGGAATGCCATATGCCTGTCGGGAGAGCTTTGATGCTCGATCAACGCGTAAACATAGCCATCCCCTTCTCCTGTTTTCAGCGAGTAGAGAACGTCAGAGTAATAGGCTCGAAGATCGCGCTCGATAAAACTGCCGGACTCTAGCTTTAACGTGCTGAGATCACAACATCGCCGCAGCGCGGGCGGTAAATGCAATTCCAGAAAGTCGCGGGCGGTGTCTGGGTGGGTAAGGAACTGTTTGAATACCGCATCATGCAGAGAGGGGGTGGTGGTTTTTCTCATGTCGGCCATCCTGGACTTAACATGCCCTGAATTTACGACAGGCTGTTATATGTTCCTATTATGACCACCAAGATTCTGGTATTGGCTCGCAAAGTCTCTTGAGCAGTAATGCAACAAGCGCAGTGACTGGATAAGGAAACGCCTGGCTGATTTGTTGACTGAACTCATCGGCAGCGTCTGCGCGGTTTCATACCGCTGACGCTGCCGCTAGGATTAATGGTGGATTTTCGCCAAATCTTCTGCGGAAAGGCCGGTCAGTTCCGTCACCAGAGTGCGATCAAGACCGCTAGCCAGCATGGAGCGGGCGATTTTCAAGGTAGCTTCACGCTCCCCCTCCTGCCGACCCTCTATACGACCTTTCTCAATGCCTTGTTGTTCGAGTTTTTGTGCAATGGTCATTAATACCTCCTCATGCTGTGGTGCACGTTTTGCCAATTCACGGATAAAGGCTCCCGGTACGGCCGTGTCACCCACTTGCAGCACATAATTCATCAGCGATGCCAGTTGATCGTCGGTAGTGTATCCGGCCAACAACAATCTGACCAGTTGTTCCAGCAGTTCGCCCAGATCACGTTGATGTACATGCTTTTGTAGCAGTTCCAAAATGGCCATGCGGCGGTGTTGCATGATGTCATCATCTGGAATGACGGTAACGTCAACCAGCGGAAAATGGCCAGCATAAAGCTGCCTGGCCAACTCGGGTTCACTGAATGCCTCCAGCCAACTCATGGAATAAGGATAAGGCGTGACTCGCCCATGGTAAAACAGGATCGGAATAACCAGGGGGAGTTGGTCGTGACCGGCCGCCAGATGGCGCTGCATCGCCGCAATGGCATAACGCAGCAAACGGAATGCCATATGCCTGTCGGGAGAACTTTGATGCTCGATCAACGCGTAAACATAGCCATCCCCTTCTCCTGTTTTCAGCGAGTAGAGAACGTCTGAGTAATAGGCTCGAAGATCGCGCTCGATAAAACTGCCGGACTCTAGCTTTAACGTGCTGAGATCACAACATCGCCGCAGCGCGGGCGGTAAATGCAATTCCAGAAAGTCGCGGGCGGTGTCTGGGTGGGTAAGGAACTGTTTGAATACCGCATCATGCAGAGAGGGGGTGGTGGTTTTTTTCATGTCGGCCATCCTGGACTTAACATGCCCTGAATTTACGACAGGCTGTTACATATTCACATTATGACCGCCAAGATTCTGATACTGGCTCGCAAAGTCTCTTGATCAACAAAGCTGAGCAAGAGACCGTATTTTAGCGAAAAGAGAGAAAATTGCTGGCTTCAGTGGTTAAATCGCCCATCCCCCGGCATAAAACGCCACCAGTGCCACCGCGATAATCACCGTACCGATATTCAGCTTACGCCACTCATTCGAGCAGACGCGGCCAATCACCAGCGTGCTGAAGCCCAGCATAATGCCGGTTACAATATTACAGGTCAGCACGATGAACACCGCGCATACCAAACCGGACATCGCATCCACAAAGTCGTCGAAATCCAGCTTGGCAACGTTGCTCAACATCAGCAGGCCAACGTACATCAGCGCTGGCGCAGTGGCGTAGCCAGGCACCAGGTAAGATAGCGGTGACAGGAACAGCATCAGCAGAAACAACACCCCCACCACCGCCGCGGTGACGCCGGTTTTCCCCCCGGCCGCCGTTCCGGCAGCGGATTCAATGTAAACCGCCGCCGGTGAGGCACCGACCAGCGCGGAAAACATGCTGCTCATCGAGTCGGCGGTTAACGCCCGGCCTCCGTTGATGATCTGCCCATCTTCGTCCAATAGATTGGCCTGCCCGGCCACCGCGCGGATGGTGCCGGTGGCATCAAACACCGCCGTCATCACCAACGCCAGCACGCTCGGCAACACCAACGGGTTCAGCGCACCTTTGATATCCAGGCTGAAGATCAGCGACTGGCCGTCCGGCCCGCTCAGGCTCGGCAACGCGAACAATCCCTGATATTTCACATTCGGATCAAACATCAGCCCGACCACGGAAATACCGACGATCACCAATAAAATCCCACCCGGCACGCGCAGCTTCTCCAGCCCGAGGATCACCGCCAGCCCAAGCAGCGACATCATCACCGGGAAAGAAGCAAATGACCCCAGCGCCACGGGCAAACCGTCCAGCGGGTTCTTGATCACCATACCGACACCGTTGGCGGCAATCAGCAGCAGGAACAGACCGATGCCTATCCCGGTGCCATGGGCGATGCCCATCGGCAGGTTACGCAAAATCCACGAACGCACGCCGGTCACCGAAATGGCGGTAAACAGCAGCCCCATCAGGAAGATCGCCCCCAACGCTACCGGAACGCTGATATGCTGGCCCAGCACCAGGCTGAAAGCGGTAAACGCCGTCAAAGAAATGGCACAGCCGATCGCCATCGGCAGGTTGGCCCACAGCCCCATCACCAATGAGCCGACACCGGCCACCAGGCAGGTGGCCACAAACACCGCCGCAGGCGGGAAACCGGCCTTGCCCAACATGCCGGGCACCACAATCACCGAATAGACCATCGCCAGAAAGGTGGTCAGCCCTGCCAGCACCTCCTGCCGTATACTGCTGCCCCGCGCGGTAATGTTAAAATAGGTATCTATTGAACGGGTTGCTTTCTCTGACGTCACCTGCGAAAAATGATTAGACATTGCTATGCCCTCTGAAGGTCTGCATTCGTTATCAGCTACGCTTCTTTAAGTGCGTTCATATACCAACCGGCCGTCCACATAGGTACGATAAATCGACCGGTCATCCCCTAGCGTCATCATGACAAATAGCTTATCGATCAAGGTTGTTGAATTGTCGTAGCGCAGCTGTTGCAGCGGCGTGGCCGTCGGCTCCAGCACCACGAAATCGGCCTCTTTACCGACGTTAAAATTACCAATGGTCTCTGCCAGCCCGAGCGCATCGGCACCGCCCAGCGTAGCCAGATAAAACGCCTCATAGGCCGACAGCCGATAGCTCTGCAACTGCATCACCTTGTAGGCTTCGTTCAGCGTTTGCAGCATATTGAAGGTGGTTCCCGCGCCGATATCGGTACCCATCCCAACCTTGATTTTCTTGCGCCAGGCGTTTTGCAGATTGAACAAACCGCTGCCGAGGTACAGGTTGGAGGTCGGGCAAAACGCGATGGAAGAATGGGTATCGCGCAGGCAATCCCATTCAGCATCTTCCAGGTGAATGCAGTGGGCAAACACGCTGTTTTTGCCGGTCAAACCGTAGTGATGGTAAACATCCAGATAGCTTTTACGCTCCGGGTACAAGGCTTTTACCCAGGCGATTTCCTCTTTATTTTCCGATAAATGGGTGTGCAGGTAAGTATCCGGGTACTCCCGGCGCAGGCGCTGGGCCACCGCCAGCTGTTCTGGCGTCGAGGTCGGCGCAAAGCGCGGAGTGATGGCATACAGCAGGCGGCCATTGCGGTGCCAACGCTCAATCAGCGCCTTGCTCTGGGTATAACTGCTTTCAGCGGTGTCCAGCAGATAGTCCGGCGCGTTGCGATCCATCATCACCTTGCCCGCGATCAACCGCATATTGATGTGATGCGCCGCCTCAAACAGCGCCTCTACCGATTCGGGATGCACGGTGCCAAAAACCAGCGCGGTGGTGGTGCCATTGCGCAGCAGTTGTTTGATGAAAAAGGCCGACATTTCACGGGCATATTCCAGGTCGTTGTAGCGTTTTTCTGCCGGGAACGTGTGCTTGTTCAGCCAGTCCAGCAGTTGCTCGCCATAGGCTCCCACCATTTCACATTGCGGATAATGAATATGGGTGTCGACAAATCCCGGCACGATCATTTTGCCACTGTAATCACGCACCCGGATGCTGGCCGGGATCCGGTGATGCCCGTCTGCCCAGGTGCCAAACCAGTCCACATGGCCATTACGGATTAACAACAAACCGTCTTTGATAAAACGCAGATGGCCTTCTATTTCTTCAGGGCACTGCACGGTGCGGGTAATATCCAGAAAGCTGCCGCGCACGGCCTTGATTGAGGGTTCACACTCCATACCAACATTCCTTATAAACGGGTGACGTTAATCCGTATTCTTTTCCGCAACGGTAACGTCTAATTCGGCGTTCCCTACGCGGCGGCTTTCGTTATTATTCAGCGGTATCAGCAAGTTCAGGAAAATAGCCGTCAGCCCACCGGCACAAATCGGGTTTTCCACCAGAACGTAAATTGAGGCGGGTAGTACGCGGAAGACTTCCGGATCGTAAGAAACACCCAGGCCCAATCCCAAAGAGGTGGCGACAATAATGGTTTCTCGGCGGTTTAATCCGTTGGAAATAATGATGCGGATCCCGGCGATTGCGATCATGGAAAACATCAGCGTCATCGCGCCGCCCAAGACCGGGGCCGGAATAGTGGTAAAGAAGCGGCCAATCACCGGGAATAACCCCAGAATAACCAGAATCACCGCGATAAATTTGCCAACGTGGCGCGAAGCCACGCCGGTCATTTGAATCACGCCGTTATTCTGGGCAAAGGTGGTCAGCGGTAATGAGCCGAGCATGGTGGCAATCACCGATACCAAACCATCGGCCAGCACGCCACCGCTCAGGCGCGAGGTATATTCTTCCCCTTTAATGGGCCGGTTGGACACCATTGCCGTGGCGGTAATATCCCCCACCGCTTCCAGCACGCTCAGTAAATAGATAGTTCCTGCCACCAGAAAGGCGTGCAGATCAAACGAGAAGCCATATTTGAACGGCACCGGAACGGTGATCAGCGGCAGGTTCTGCATCACGGTAAAATCGACCATGCCCAAACACAGCGCCACCACATAGCCGACGATGATACCAATGGCGATACCGCCCATGCGCAGCAGTGCGTTTTGGCAGCAGTTAAAGGCGATCACCACCAGCAACACCAGCAGGCCAACGCCGATGCTTTCATAATTGCCAAAGGTGCCGCTGCTTTTGGCGGAAAAACCGCCGCCGAAGTCGATAATCCCGACCTTGATCAAGCTCAGGCCAATCATCAGCACCACAATGCCGCTGACCGTTGGCGTAATCACCCGCTTCAGATAAGGCAAAATAAACGAGGAGCCCACTACCAGAAAAGCCCCGACAAAAGAGACGCCGAGCAAGGTGGAAAGCATTGCTTCCACATGCAGGCCGTCGGCTTTCATGGTGCTGCCCAGGGCAATCATTACCGTGACAAAAGAGAAGTTAACCGATTGGATCGACAATAAACCGGATCCAATGCGGCCGTAGCGGTTCACCTGTAACCAGGTACCAATACCCGAAGCAATCATCGCCATTGAAACCAGATAGGCAGTGACGTCTGGCGGCAATGCCAGCGCGGTGCCAACAATTAATGCCGGAGCCACCATCGGTACAAAAATAGCCAGCAAATGGGTAATCGCACTAATAACACTTTGGTTAAACGGCGGCTTATCATCAACGTGATAAATAAGATCGCTGCTTGCGGTAGGTATATCAGACATCTCTTTACTCCCTTCCAGTAAATTTGATCATCTGATTCAATAAACACGCGTTAACTGCTCCACGCCCTGCACTTTCGCCATGTTAAATCCGCCGGCTAACCTGAGTAATACCGGTCAGTTAAGACTAACCAATTCCCTCTCCTTGGGGAGAGGGTTAGGGGAAGATCTCCGCACGACAAGCCCCTCACCCCGGCCCTCTCCCACAGGGAGAGGGCCGCCACTGTTAGCGTTGTGCTAAATGAGCATGCACGTTTCTGCTTAAGTGACCGGCATTGGGCCCGCCTGAGCATTTTTACTTCGCTCATTGTCTTTATGGCGGCAATAACAGTATTGAATCGCTTTGCCCGTCGCATTGTTGATTACACGACGGGCATCTAGGCTCACGCTGACAATTTATTTAACCCCCTCAGAACTTTCTCCGGTGTGAAATGCCATTCACGCAGCCAAACGCCGCAGGCATCATGAATCGCCATGGCGATGGCCGGAGCCGCGCCGTTAACGCCGATTTCAGAGATCGATTTGGCACCGTATGGCCCTACCTGATCGTCGCTCGGCACCAGAAAGGCCTGGAAGTCGAGCGGGATATCGCCAATCTTCGGCGCGCCGTAGCTTTGCAGGTCACGGGTGATCGGTACTCCCTGACGATCGTAGATAATCTCTTCCGACATGCTGTGGCCGATAGCGCGCAGCGAGGCCCCATAAATCTGCCCCAGCGCCAGTTCCGGGTTCACCGGCGTGCCGCAGTCCAGCAAGGCGTAGAACTTATCCAGCCGGATCTCGCCGGTGCGCGTATTGACCGCCACTTCGGCGAAGTTGGCACCGAACGGGAAGGCAAAATCAGAAGAGATATAGCTTGCGGTAGCCACCAGGGTGCCAAAACCGGTGCCGGTCTCTGCTTTATGGGCGATTTGCGCGAATGACACTTCACCCTGTTTGCCACGCACCACGCCGGGTGCCGCCAGTGCCACATCAGCTTCCGGCTCACCCAACATCTGCGCGCCGTGGAACAGGATTTTTGCCCGGAGATTCTCCGCCGCGTTTTTCGCCGCGTTGCCAGAGAAGCAGGTACCGGACGAGGCATAAGCACCTTTATCAAACAGGGCGTGATCGGTATCGCCCGAGATCACGTGCACATCGGCAAACGGGCAACACAGCACTTCGGCCGCCAGCTTGCCAACCACCGTATCCAGCCCGGTGCCGATATCTGCACCGCCGGAGTGGACGATAAAGGTGCCGTCCGATTCGAGCTTAATCATGCAGTTAGCCTGATCGATATCCGGGATGCCGGATTTCTGCATGATAATCGCGACGCCGCGGCCAATCTGCCAGTCGCCGTTTTTCGCCTTCGGTGAATTCCAGCGGATCAGTTCACGCCCTTTGCGCAAGATCGGCTCCAGCGCGCAGCTGGCGGCGCTGGGCACCGAGGTCGGCATTTTACCTTCGCCGATCGCCCCAAGGATCTTCAGTTCCTGCCCTTCTACCACCCGGTTAAGCTCAATAATCTCCAGCGGGTCACGCCCCAGTTTTTCGGCCAACTCGGCCAAAACCATGGTCAGGGCAAAGTTGCCTTTTGGCGCGCCGTACCCCTGATAAGCACCGTTCGGGCAGATGTTGCTGTAATAGGTAGTCACCTGGAAGTTGACGTTGTCGCACGGATAGAGCGGCAGCGACAGCGCCGGGCCGTTGCTGGGCACCGTCAGCGCGTGGTTGCCGTAAGGGCCGGTGTTGGCGAGGAAATTCATGTCGATCGCCGTCAGGCGGCCATCTTTTTTCGCGCCGATCTTCACCTTCACTTTCGCCACGTGGCGCGAGGTATTGCTGATAAACTCCTCTTCGCGGGTGTAATGGAAATAGACCGCGCGGCCGGTGACGCAGGTGGCCCAGGCGCAGACCTCTTCCAGCAGGATGTCCTGCTTGGAGCCAAAACCGCCGCCCACCCGCTCTTTGATCACATGCACTTTGTGCTGCTTCAGCCCGACAATGCGCGCTACCTGGCGGCGCAGGTGCCATGGCACCTGGGTTGAGGCGTGGATCACCAGCCGATCGCCATCCATATAGGTGTAGCAAACGTGTTTTTCCGCCGGGCACTGCTGCACCTGCTTGGATTCATAAGTGCGCTCCAGCACCACATCCGCCTCGGCAAAACCCTGATCCACATTGCCGATGTGCCCATGGACTGCGGCAGCGATATTGCTGTGCGGCTTGGCACCAATCGGGAAGTTAATCGTCAGGTACTCACCGGCACGCTGCGCAGAACCCCGATTCTGCTCGGCCAAATCGGCGGGTGTACCGTTGACGTAGACAATCGGCTCGTCGTGCACCAGCGGGGCACCTTCCGCCATCGCTTCATCAATCGACATCACCGGCTGCAACACCTGGTATTCGACCTCAATCAACGCCAGCGCGGCCTGCGCGATCGCTTCGCTTTCGGCTACCACCGCCGCTACCCGGTCGCCCACGTGGCGCAGTTTCTGGCCAAACATCCGGCGATCCAGCGGCGAAGGCTCCGGCGCGCTCTGCCCGCCGGGGGTGTAGTAAATATCTGGGCAGTTGAGATGGGTGATCACATGCACCACCCCCGGCAGCGCTTCGGCTTGGCTGACGTCCAGGCGGGTAATCAGCGCATGAGGGTGCGGGCTGCGCAACATCTTGATGATGCAGGCGTTACGCGCCACGCGATCTTCAACATAGCAAGGCTTGGCCTGCACCATTTTCGCCGCGTCCACTTTCGGGCACAGCTTGCCAACCACGTTAAGATCGCTGCGAAACTCGGGGGCCGCCGGAGCCTGGAACTCAGGGTCGCTGCGGCGCGCTACCGCCAATGCCACCACCTGATAAAACTGCTGATAACCGGCATCGCGGCTGAACAGCCCCGATAGCGCATCGTCGATCTGCGCCCGCGTTGGCGCTGCAATGCGCTCCAATAAATCCGTCAGGATCAGCGCCGCCGCCGGGTCGTTATAGCCGGACTGCACAATCCCCACGTCCACCATCGCCTGTTGCAGCAGGCTAAGCTGGTTCCAGCTGCCAAGCGCTTCTGCGGTGGTGATCACTGCGCCGTCAAGCTGGGCGGCAATCAGCAACGAGGCGTTAACCACCACGCCGTTAAACAGAATCGCATCCGAACCGGCAAAGCCGAATCCGTCATCGCTGTCGCGGACCGAGTGCATCCCCAGCTTAAACAGCAGTTGCTGCACGTTTTCGCCGGGTTGGCACTGTATCTCTTGCGCGCTGTCATTGAGCGTAAAACGAATGTTCATCATTGTTCCCCTCCTGACGCCTGGCAACTGGCGAGCAGATCGGCCACTACTACCCCGCTGATATAGCGTTTATAGGCCACGCTGCCGCAGAGATCGTCTTTCGGAGCCACCGCTTCGGCCACCACCTTCTCCAGCGCCGCGCCGCTCAGGCCGATTTGCTCGGCGTCGCGCAGGCGGCTTGGCCGCGCCACCACCCCGCTCAGGGCGATGCGTACCTTTGATTGTGCATCGCAGGAAACGGCGGCGGTCAGCACCGCCAGCCCGGCCGCCGAACGCGCAACCTTGCGCGTGGCGCAGCAGCGGTAAGGATCCGGCAGCACCAGCTTCAGCAATAACTCCTGGTGGTAACCCGCCAGATAATCCTCCAGTTCGAGGGTATTCCCGCAGCCAATCACCACTTTGGCGCTCAGCGCCAGCAGCACCGGCAACAACACCGAATCTTTAGGCGCGGCGGCGATTTCACCGCCCAACGTAGCCTGATTGCGAATATGGCGGGAGTAGGCAAAACCCAGCGCCTCACGCAGCGCCTGCGGGATCAACGCCGCATCCATTAGCTTCTGTAAGCTGATGGTGGCCCCGATATGCAGTTCACCCTGTTGCCAACTGACCTGATCCAGCCCCAGTTGCGATAGCGCAATGGCGATCTTTCTATGGGTTTTGGTCGGCGTGGCGTTTAACTTGCTGCCGCCGCCGAAGTACACCGCCTCATCAAGAAACTGGCGTTTCAGTTCCAGCGCCTGCTGCACCGATTCCGGACGATAAAATTGCTCAATCATTTTTCCCCCTCATCAAGGTCAACCACCCCGAACTTCGCGGGTGGCAGCCTGCTTAGTTCAAAGCATCCATACGCTGCCATAGCTGGGCCGCAACCTTGCGCGCCTCGGCGTAAAGCGGTTCAACATCGAATGGGAATTTGCCGTCCTGATAGACCATATTGCCTTCCACCATCACGCTGTTCACGCTGCTAGCTCCCATACCGAAAGCCAGGTGACCACCGATATTCTGCGCCGCCAGCGGCGTAGGTGACGGGTAATCACAGATGGTGAGATCCGCTTTGTAACCTGCCGCCAGGCAGCCGAACCGTGCGCCAAAGTTACGCGCCAACAGTTGGTTGCCGTTCGCCAGGAAGCGGGCAAAGCTGTCTGGCCACAGGGTTCCACCGGCATCGCGGTGTTTGAAGTAGGCAAACTTCAGCTCTTCGAACATGTCGGAACCAATGCCGTCGGTGCCGAGCGCCAGATTGCGGTACTGCGGCAGTTGATGGTTATAGCCAACATGATTATTCATATTGGAGCGCGCGTTGTGCACCAGGAAAGCATCGTGCTGGTTGATCAGCTCGATATCGGCAGCGGAAAGATACAGGCCGTGAGCCACCAGCGTTTTAGCGCCGAGCAGATCGTACTGCGCCAGCCGCGCCATCAGATCTTGGCCGTACTTGTCATGGCTGTGTGACACATCATAGCGGTCTTCGGCAGCGTGAATATGCAGCCCGCGCCCAGTGCTCTGCACCGCTTCGCGCAGCATCTCCAAGCCAGCATCGGCCACGGTGAACGGCGCGTGGGCACCGATATGCGCTTCCACCAGATAGGGTTCCTTACCGGCGGCTTTGGCGGCGTCGATCAGGTTTGCAAAGGCGATATTCTCCTCAACCCCGGCCTGCAATTCACGATTACCGCCGTTGCGATCGGTGGTTTCAAAACAGGTCATGCCGCGCAGCCCAGCCTTGATAAAGCCCGCACGCAGGGTTTTCAGCGATCCGGCGATAAAATTCGGTGAGGCGTGGTGGTCGATCACGGCGGTACAACCGCTCTTGATCGCTTCCAGCGAGCAGATCAGACCGCTGTAATACAGCGACTCCTCATCCAGCGCGCGATCCAAACGCCACCACAGGTTTTTCAACGTGGAGATAAAATCCGGGCACGGCGCGATGTTGGCCATAATGCCGCGCGACAGACCGGAGTAGAAATGGTTATGGGCGCAAACAATGCCCGGCATCACCAACTTGCCGTGCATATTGCGGGTTTCCGCCTGCGGATATTTTGCCGCCAGCCCGTGGCCCACCTCTTTGATCAACGCCCCTTCAATGGCGATGTCGATCCCGTGCTGAACGCTGGCGGGTTCAAGCTGTACGGCGGTGGCATTGGTTAAGATCAGCATGATTACACCTCCACCTTGCCAAGCAGATAATGATGATGGGCATACACCTGGTTGATGATGTGGCACATCTCCTCCAGCTCCGACGGCACCTGCTTGATCTGGCCGTTATCACCCAACTGCAGTTGATAAACGTTGTCCCCCAGCCGCACGCTGACCTGCTGACCGTTCACCAGAAAACCGGCGTTGGTGCTGTTGGCAAAGTCCTGCGGCAGGTTAAAGATGGTGACCTTGTCTTTGTAGGGTTTGCCCTGCCATGGGCAGAACTGGGCGCAGTTGCCGCATTCGTTGCAGTAAGCATCCAGATGCAGGGTTTGGAAACGATCGCGGAAGCCCGGTATCGCAATCGACACGTTGGCGCGGTTCGGGCAGACGTCGACACATTTACTGCACACGTAGTTACATTCCAGGCAGCGCTGCGCCTCCTGCGCCACAAAGGCTTCGCGTTCCGCCTTATCCACCACCGCCACCGCAATCGCCCCTTTGCGGCGATAGATTTCCGCCGGATCCACATTCGACCAGTATTTATCCGTGTGATGGGTTTTGACATTTTCCCGCGCCAGCACCGCTTCTGCCGCACTGCGGGCACTGCCGATGGCGGCGACGATCGATGACGGGCCACGCTGCACATCGCCAATCAGGAATACGTTAGGCCGGGTGGTTTCACCGGTCGCGATATTGACCTGCGGGTAACCGGCCTCATCCAGCGGCACGCCCAGCTTGCGCAGCACGTCTTCATCGGCCTGTTCACCAATCGCAGTGATCAGCGCGTCAATCTGCAAGCTAAGGGTTTGTTCGGTAGCCAGCGGGCGACGGCGGCCCCGCTCGTCCGGTTCGCCCAGTTCCATCACTCTGGCGGTTAAGGTGCCGTTGGCATCGAAATGTTCCGGGTTGGTGAGGAACATAAACTGCACCCGATCTTCCACCGCCTCCAGATACTCTTCGCGGTAAGCAGGCATTTCGTTCAACGTGCGGCGATAGAGCACCGTGACATCCTGCACGCCCGGCACTTTCAGCGCCGCACGGGCGCAGTCCATCGCCGTATTGCCCGCCCCGACCACCGCCACGTGTTTACCCAGGCTCAGCGGTTTGCCTTGGTTGAAATCGCGCAGGAACGGCAGGGATTTGTAGACGTTGCGGTTATTGCCTGCCAGCTTCACGCCGCTGTTTTTATCGGTGCCGATACCGATAAATACGTAGTCGAAGCCCTGCTGTTGTAGCTTGTCCACCGTCAGATCGGGATCGCAACCATAGACAAACTTCACGCCGTGCGCGGCAACAAAATCGATGTCGTGCTGAATCACCTCGGCCGGAATACGGAATTGCGGAATGATATTTTTCACCACGCCGCCAGCATTAGGCTCGCGCTCAAACAGCGTGACCTGATAGCCCGCGCGCGCCAGGAAGTAACCGGCAGAAAGCCCCGCCGGGCCTGCGCCCAGAATCGCCACCGGGTGTTTGCTGCCGGAGCCCGCAGGCTTGTGCCAACGGCGCTGGTACTCGTCCCAGCCTTTCTCCAGCGCCACTTTTTTCAGTTCGCGGATGTTCAGCGCGCTGTCGTAATCAATACGGGTGCAGTTGTACTGGCATTGATGATCGCAAATATGGCCGGTAATGGCTGGCAAAGCGTTGCGCTGATAAATCAGTTCCAGCGCCTCGGCATAACGCTGCTCACCCAGCAAGCGGATATATTCCGGGATATCCTGCTTGATGGCGCAGGCGCTAACGCAAGGCGCCACGTAGCAGTCGATCATCGGCAGCGGCCCGCCCGCGTCGATGCTGTCCTGCGCTTTCCAATGTTTCTGGGTGTATTCCATGCTGACGGCTTTTTCCGCCAGCGCTTCCAACTTGGCGACATCAATGCGCGTCATCTGCCAGCATTCTGACTGTTCCAGTTCACGCAGGCATTCGGTCTGGCGTAAATAGCCGCCGGGCTTCAGCAGATCGGTAGCCATGGTGATCGGCCGAATGCCGGTTTCAAAAATATCGCGGATATTAAATTTGCTGGCGCCGCCGGAATAGGAGATCGGCAGTTCGCCGTTAAACTCGCGTGATAATACCGCCGCCACGTTGATAGACAGCGGGAATAGCGCGCGGCCAGACATGTACATTTCTTCGCCGGGCAGCGCGCCTTTGTGGTTGATGGTTCCCAAGGTGTTGGTCAATTTCACCCCAAAGCCCAGCTTGTGCTGTTTACCCAGCGCCACCAGGCGGCGCAGCATGGCCACCGCCTGATCCAGCTTGAGATCGTGCTCGAAGGATTCCTCTTTCAGGCCAACATAGTCAAAACCGCAGGTATCCAGAATCGCCCGCACGCGCTGATAACCCAGCAGCGTCGGGTTTAATTTCACAAAGGTATTCAGATGTTTCTCTTCCAGCATATAACGGCAGATAGCTTCGATTTCATTTGGTGGGCAACCGTGCATGGTGGAAAGGGTAATTCCGCTGACTAACTGCACAGGAATTGCGCCCGGTAATTGACTTAATGCGCTGCGCTGGGCAGATAAATCGAACTGGGTAATAAAATCGTCATTGCTAACCCATTCCCTGAGGGTTTTGGCATATTCGGCGTATTTCGGCTGCTGCGCGGAATTGATCATATTATGGATAAACGCCTGCATCGGCGGTTGTTTGATCCCGTCGAGGTTATAGCCCACGCTCATATTAAAAATAAAGGATTTACTTTCCCCTTTCGCACGGGGATCAAACATCGCTTCCAGCAGATGTAAGGCAAACCAGGCTTTTAAATATTCGTCATAGGCCTTTAGCAGAGTGAACTCTGTCGACCATTCGGTGTTAAAGCATTCATCTTCCGCATCAATACAGGGTTTCTCAATCTCCAGGCGGTCAAGAATTTGTACGGTTTTTAATTCAATAAACCGCCCGCCGGTCAGCCAGGAGACGATAATATTCTGCGCCAATTGCGTATGCGGGCCAGCCGCCGGGCCGAGCGGAGTTTCGCAGCTTTCATTGAAAACGTTAATCTGCCGATCGTCACGTTTGCGATAAAACTGCTGTTCCGGAATACCAAAGATGGAGCGATTCTCATGATATTCCTCGAAAATCCGGGTTAGCAGCGCCTTGAACGGAACCGGACGCATGATATCTCCCATAGCTTATCTCCTTGCGACGAAATGCCTGAATGGTGATTAGGCAAAAACCGGCTTACGGTTTTCCACCTCGGTTAGGCATAACGCAGCAACAATCAGGCCAAATCTCACCGCGCCGCTGCGCACGGATAAAATTCGTGAGGCAGTTCTAATTGTTATTTTTATTTGTGAAGAAGCTCACAGGTGCAAGTGAGAATAAAAATCAGTGCCTACTGATGCTCAACGGCAGCGATTCACCCTATAGGGTTAATTATCAAAAAAGAACCTCTCAATATCACTTTGATACGCTGAAATGTACTATCGGATAAAATCGTGAGCGCAATCGATAAAGTATGAATGATCAATAAACCTCGATTACATCAAACAATTCGCGCGATTAAGCCATCAATCATAAATAAAAAACGGCATATTAATTAATGGCGACATTTAAGATTAGCCTGCATCCCTTTACCCCAAGGGATAGGGAGTTAATACAGCTTATGGATATAAGCCCAGACGGTTCCTTCGCCCCGTAAGAGAAGGTTAGGGTGAGAGCCGCTTGGCATATTACCGATTAGCATTCTTTTTAACTCGAGATATTTATGAACCCAACCTTCAGGGAATTATTCAGTGAAGAATATCAACGTCTGGATAATGGCAAACCACTGTTGATTAGCCTGATTGGCGCCGGTGGTAAAACCAGCACTCTATTGTGGCTGGCGCGGGCGTTCTATCAACAGGGTAAACGGGTGCTGTTCACCACCACCACCAGGATGTATCGCCCGGAACCCGCCACTTATCATCGGCTGTTTATTGGTAAGCAGCCTCTCGCCAGCGCTAAACCGGTGATTATCGCCAGTTTCAGCCATTACCAACCGCAAAATAACAAGATCGCAGGCTTTAGCGCCGAGCAGATCGACGAGATGAAGCAGCAAGGGGAATTTGATGTGATTTTGGCAGAGGCCGACGGCTCGCACGGTCTGCCGCTAAAAGCCCCGGCAAGGCATGAACCTTGCATTCCCTCCAGCAGTGATTGTGTTATCGCGTTAACCGGGGGCCAGGTGATTAATCGCCCTGCCGATCCGCAGCAGATTCACCGCTGGGAGATATTCTCGGCGCTGACCGGGATCGCTGCCGGTGAACCGCTCGGCTGCCGTGCGTTCCGTACCTTGATCGCCCACCCGCAAGGGATGTTCAAAGGTACGCCAGCCGATGCGCGACGGATTTGGCTAATCAATCAGTTTTCTCATTCTGATAATCAGCCCGATCCCGCCTGGCTTGCGCTGTTGCAGCAGGATGCGGCGCTCAGCGCCATCTGGTTTGGCGCAGTGCAGCAGAACCCGCCGATCCATCACTGCTTACGACGCCTAACGCCCTAATATTTTCGAAGTTACTGATGAGGTCAGCATGAATATCTTCGCCGAAGCTGCACGACTAGAAGAAGAAAACCGGCCCTTTGCACTCGCCCAGATTATTGAAAGCCGTGGTTCTACGCCGCGCCATTCCGGGCAAATGTTGGTGATGGCCGATGGCGACTGTATTGGCACCATCGGTGGCGGCATGATTGAACGCTTGGTGATTGAGCAGGCCATTTCTGCCATTAGTGAACGCAAAGCTAGAGTGTTTCATGGCCGCATGGCGCGCAACGGCCAGGACGCGGTGGGTTCCGACTGTGGCGGTGCGATGTCGGTTTATATTGACGTTCACGGCCTGCGCCCGCGCCTGGTGTTGATCGGTGCCGGGCACGTCAACCGCGCCATCGCCAGCGCCGCCAAACCTTTGGGGTTCGATATTCACGTTACCGATATCTACCCCGCCAGCCTTGATGCCGCCCTGTTCCCGCCGGGCACCACCTTGGTGCATGGCGAGAGCTTCCCTGCCGCCATCAACAAGATGAATATCGAACCCGGCAACTTCGTGATCGTCGCCACCAACAATCAGGACTGTGAAGCATTAAACGCGTTGATCGGCCAGCCGCTGCGCTATCTGGGGCTGCTCGCCAGCCGTCGCAAGGTGCAGACCTTTACCCATTTGCTCCGGCAACGCGGCATCAGCGAGGCCGATCTTGCCAGATTACATGCCCCGATCGGCTACAACATCGGCGCAGAAACGCCGGAAGAGATCGCCATCAGCGTGTTGGCAGAGCTGTTGCAGATAAAAAACCAGTCGGCAGGCGGGTTGATGAAAGAGGATATCCGGCTGGCGCGCGACAAACTGGTGGTGATCCGCGGTGCAGGCGATATCGCCACCGGCGTGGCGCTGCGGCTTTATCATGCTGGTTTTCAGGTGATGATGCTGGATATTGCCCAGCCCACCGCCATCCGCCGCACGGTGGCCTTTGCCCAGGCGATGTTTGACGGCCAAGCCTGCGTTGAAGGGGTGACCGGCCGCCTGGCAAAAGACGTCGACGAGGCTTTCGAGATGATCAACCGTGGCGAAATCCCGCTGCTGATCGACGGCGATGCACAGTGCTTGGAGCAGCTCAAACCGCGCTTTCTGGTAGATGCGATTCTGGCCAAGCAAAACCTCGGTACTCATCGCAATATGGCGCCGATTACCGTCGCCCTTGGCCCCGGTTTCAACGCCGGGCAGGATTGCGACGCGGTGATTGAAACCAATCGTGGTCATGAGTTGGGGCGGGTGATTTACCACGGCTATACCCACCCAAATACCGGTATCCCCGGCAATATCGGCGGCCATACCGCCCGCCGGGTGATCCGCGCACCTGCGGACGGCGTGATGCACTGCTGCGTGGCACTGGGGGATTTGGTGCAGGAAGGGGATATTATCGCCCACTGCGGTGAAACGCAGGTGATCGCACCGCTTTCCGGCATGGTGCGTGGGCTGTTGCAGGCCGGGCTGGAGGTGAAAACCGGCTGTAAGATCGGCGATATCGATCCGCGCAGCGCACAAGCGGATTACACGACGGTGTCGGATAAAGCGCGGGCCATCGGCGGTGCGGTGCTGGAGGCGATCATGAAGCTGGGGCGGGGGTAATTCATTAGGTCACATCAGTGTTTGTCTATGTAAGGTCGGTGTAATGGGAATTGCCGTAAATAGAGCGTAATTCTATGAAACAACAGTGAACGGCAATTGCAGGGCCCAAGGCGGGGCCCTGCACCCGCGCCTACGCTTAACATGCCCTGCCCGCTGCGCGGGTTCCTTCGCTGCGCCCCCGTTGCCGGACGGGTCGGCTCAGTTCGGTCATCAGGTCAAACTGATACCGCCGCAGTACGTCAAGCCTTACGTCAAAACCAACAAGACCGATGCGGCCGATGCCGAAGCCATCTGTGAAGCCGTTACCCGCCCCAGCATGCGCTTTGTACAAGTGAAAACCGCCGAGCAGCAGGCCGTATTAACTCTTCACACCGAGCGTGACATCCTCATCCGGGAACGCATCGCCTGTGTGCACAGCTTACGAGCCATGCTGGCCGAGTTTGGCCTGATGATGCCGACCGGGCAACAGGCTTTTCACCAAGGTGTTCCTGACCTACTGGAGAATGGCGATATCGCGTTGTCCCCGTTTGTCCGCCGCAGTGCGGCGCGTCAGTTTGAACATATCCTGGCGCTCGAAGACCAGGTCACCCTGATTGAGCAAGAGCTCAGTCAGTGGGCGCAGACCCAGCCAGCTTGTCAGCGGGTGATGAAAGTGCCGGGTGTCGGGTTGATGACCTCGACCTATCTGGTGGCGTCAGTAGGTAACGGGCAACAATTTCACAGCGCGAAGCAATTTGCTGCCTGGCTGGGCCTGACACCGCGTGAACAATCCAGCGGTGGCAAACAGCGATTGGGCAGTATCAGCAAACGGGGTGACGGTTACTTTCGGTATTTGCTGGTGCACGGTGCCCGCGCGGTGGCGGCAGTAATTGAACGCCACAAAGAAGGGATGCCGTGGTTGTTCGCGTTGTTGCAAAAGAAAAACTACAACGTGGCGGTGGTGGCACAGGCGAGTAAAACGGCGCGCATTCTGTGGTCAATGCTGGTGAAGGGAACAGAATATCGACCTGGAGCCGCCCATTGAGACAAGCTCAAAGGGCAGTTCCAGGTCAGCAAAGGTAAAACGCAGTCCGGTAGTTGCACGTGTAATCAAGAAGATGGCGAAACAGGTAAGACCGCAGGTGAGACAGGCCGTAAGCTGCCAGGGCATTTTAGCCCGTAAGGATGGTAGGCACTCACCTGGCGGATTTCATCATGGTTCGGGCCACAGAAAGGCCCAGAAAGAAACCGGATATATGGCTGCAATACCTGTTCACTTTATTCAAGAAAAACACTGGCATCATCGGGAGCGTCCATATATATACGCCTGTCGTAGCCGGCCGTAATGCGCTGTGGCGGAGTGAGGGTAGCCGCACAGCGGCCGCCTGATATGGCAAGGGCCGGGGTGCAGGGGGCTGGCTCTTGAGCCCCCTGCTCGGGCGCGCTCACTACGTTGCCAAGTGAACACAACATGTTTAGCGACCGAAATAGATACTCGCGCCCCCGTCTTAAGATATAAACAATATAGCCACTACAAGCTAATCACCGTCCCCGTCCTCCCTTCAATACCCAGTTGCGCCTTACTCAGTACGGTAATTAACGCCTGACGCCCCGGTTTGGACTCGGCAAACGCCACCGCCGCTTCCACCTTCGGCAGCATCGAGCCTTTGGCGAAGTGCCCTTGCTCGATAAAGCGCTGAGCATCAGCCACGCTCAACTGCTCCAGCCACTGCTGCTCCGGCTTGCCAAAATTAATCGCCACCTTTTCCACCGCGGTGAGAATGATCAGCATATCGGCATCGATCATCTCTGCCAGTTTGGCGCTAGCCCAGTCTTTATCAATCACCGCGCTGGCCCCTTTCAGGTGATTGCCTTCACGTATCACCGGGATGCCACCGCCGCCGACGGTGATCACCACCTGCCCGGCAGCCATCATGGCGCGCACCGTCTCTTTCTCAACGATATCTACCGGCTGGGGTGATGCCACAACGCGGCGATAGCCACGCCCGGCATCCTCTTTCATGTTGTAACCGTTTTGCCTCAGCAAGCGGGCTTCGGCCTCACTGAAGAAGGAACCAATCGGCTTGGTGGGGTTCTTGAACGCCGGATCGTTACCGTCGACGATCACCTGAGTAATCAGCGTAGCTACCGGCTTATCAATATGGCGATCGAGCAGTTCTTCGCGCAGGGCGTTTTGCAGATCGTAGCCGATATAGCCTTGGCTCAGTGCCACACACACCGACATCGGTAACATTGGAGTATGGGCCTCGGTTTTTGCCGCCGCCTCAAACGCCAGGTTGATCATCCCTACTTGCGGGCCATTGCCGTGCGTGACTACCACCTGATGGCCGTGTTCAATTAAATCGACAATCGCTCGCGCGGTGGTTTTTACCGCCTGCATCTGTTCCGCCAGGCCTTCACCCAAAGCGTTACCCCCCAATGCCAGTACTATTTTCTTTTTCATTCTGATCCTCATTTTTGCCACGATGTTTGATTCCCCCTAACCCTAGCCCTCTCCCCAAGGGAGAGGGAATCGGTCAGTGGATTACATCAGTTACAGTTACTGCATCAAAAGGCCGGCGGCGTAAGAACTGCCCATAGCCCTGTTGCCCGGTAAATTCGCCGTTGCGGGCCACGATCTCACCCCGGCACAGCGTCAGCACCAGCGCGCCCTGGCAGTGAAAACCTTCATAAGGGGAATAATCGGCATTGTCATGCAGTCGGTTATGGCTAATAACCGTGGATTGGCGCGGATCGATAATCACCACGTCGGCATCTGCGCCAAGGTTAAGATTGCCCTTGCGCGGCCACAGGCCAAACAACCGAGCCGGATTGCCGCTGGTGAGCGCGACAAAGCGTGAAGGTGAGATACGCCCGCTCATCACGCCATGAGAAAACAGCAGCAGCATGCGGTTTTCTACCCCCGGCAGGCCGTTTGGGCAGCGGGTAAAGTCCCCCGCCGCCAGCGCCTGGCGCTGGTGATACGGGAAGCTACAGTGATCGGTGGCCACCGTGTCAATCGAGCCGTCGACGATCCCTAGCCACAGGCGATCCAACTCCTGCTGATTGCGCAGCGGCGGGCTAAGAATGTATTTCGCGCCATCGTCACGCAGGTAGCACTGCTCATTAAGCAACAGATACTGCGGGCAGGTTTCTACCCACACCGGTTGCTGCTGTTTGCGCGCCAGGCGTAAATAGTCCAGCCCCAACCCATTGGATAAATGGACAATATACAGCGGTGCGTTGTCGGCCAGGTGGGCCAGATTGATCACCCGGCCAATCGCTTCGGCTTCACATTCCAGCGGTCGGCTTAAGGCATGGTGAATCGGGGCCGTTTTCCCGGCGGCCACCAGCGCGGCACGGCGAAAAGCAATGGCCGCGTCGTTCTCCGGATGCACCGTGGTCAGTGCACCCACCCGCCGCAGCTGCCATAAGGCGCGTAGCACGTCGGCATCGTTCACTTTGTAGTGGTAGGTCAGGTAGAGCTTGAAACTGCTGATCCCTTCGTCATGCACCATGCCCGCCATTTCTTCGAGAATGTCGTCATTAATGTGCTGGATCACGCCATGAAAGCCGTAATCAATCACCGCATTACCGGCCGCGTATTGATGATAAAGATTAAGCTGATGGTGAAGATTGCAGCCCGCCGGGCCGAACCCCATATGGTCGATAATGGTGGTGGTGCCACCGCAGGCGGCGGCGCGGGTGCCGGTGAAAAAGTCATCGCAGCTGCGGGCGATGCCGACATCGATATTGAAATGGGTATGCACATCGATGCCACCGGGCATTACGTAGCAGCCGGAGGCATCAATCATCTCGCAGTCGTCCCCCGGCTCAATGTTGGCTGCACGCTGGCAAATGATCCCATTCTCGATCAGCAGATCCTGAGCGTACTGCCCGTCGCTATCTACCAGAATGCCGTTCTTAATCAGCCGCTTCATGTTGGCACCCTTGAAAAAATCGCAGCAATAGGTGAGAAAACATGTCCCTCTCCTAATAGGAAAAAACCAGGAGAGAGGCTTTAGCTCGGTGCTCTGGGTTCCCCCTCACCCTAACCCTCTCCCCGAGGGAGAGGGGACTGGTTCACCGCACGGGTTAGCTGGGCATACCCCTCACCATAATGCTGAACCGTGCGCCCCCTCTCCCTGTGGGAGAGGGCCGGGGTGAGGGGCATTGACTCGGTGCTCTGAGTTCCCCCTGCCCCTCCCCAAGGGTTAGGATTAGCTTCTTATTTTTCCAACTCTTCCAAGTAGGCCAACGGCACGGCGGCGTACATGGCGGCACAGGTCACCAGATGATCTTTCCAGGTTTTCTCATTCGGCGCATGGGCTTCGGGCTCTTTGCCGGGGCCAAAACCAACCACCGGAATACCATGACGGCCCATAATCGACACGCCGTTGGTAGAGAACGTCCACTTGTCCACCACCGGTTTTTTCTTGAACAGCCCTTGATAGGCTTTGCTCAGAGTTTTCACCGTGATGTGATCTTCTTCCACTTTCCAGGTCGGGAAATAGCATTCGGTCGGGTAAACCAGGCCAGTGTAAGACGGGCGTTCATAGTCGTACATTGACACCACCGCTTTGGCGGCCTGCACCGCTGGCAAGGCGCGGATTTCGTCCAGCGCCCCTTCCCAGGTTTCGCCCCAGGTCAGGCGGCGGTCGATCGATACCGCACAGCTATCAGCCACCGCGCAGCGGCTCGGTGAGGTGAAGAAAATCTCGGAAACGGTGAGCGTGCCTTTGCCCAGGAAATCGTCGTTGCCCAACTTGCCGGATAGTTGCTGCAGTTCGTTGAGGATCGGCCCCATTTTGAAGATGGCGTTATCCCCGCGCTCCGGTGCCGAACCGTGGCAACTGATGCCTTGCACATCGATGCGGATCTCCATACGGCCACGCTGGCCACGGTAGATCTGGCAGTCGGTAGGTTCGGTACTGATGACAAACTCCGGGCGAATCTTCGACTGTTCGATAATGTACTGCCAGCACAGGCCATCGCAGTCTTCTTCCTGCACGGTACCGGTCACCAGCAGCGTATATTGATCCTCCAACCCCAGATCTTTGATAATTTTGCCCGCATAGACCATCGAGGCCATACCGCCTTCCTGATCCGATGCGCCACGGCCGCCGATAATCTCGTCGTTTTCCATGCCCTGATAAGGGTCAAAGTTCCAGTTTTTGATATTGCCAATACCGACGGTATCAATGTGCGCGTCCATCGCAATCAGGTGTGGGCCATGGCCGATATAGCCGAGGATGTTGCCCATCGGGTCAATTTCCACCCTGTCGAAACCCACCTTCTCCATCTCTTGCTTAATACACAGCACCACCAGTTTTTCATCACAGCTTTCGCTCGGGATCGCAATCATGTCCCGCAGGAAACGCGTCATTTCATCTTTGTATTGGTAGGCTTTCTCTAACACCAGTTCAAAAGGAATTTGCTTTGCCATTGTGTTCTGTTCTCCAATCTTTTGACGATGGGTATTTTCAGACGGAATATTTCCCTTCCCATACCACTTCGCGATAATGCTTAACGTCGGTATCGCCTTCCGAACTGATCAGCAGCACCACCGACTGACTATTCAAGCCAAGTTTTTCCATCAGTTGTGCCCGTTGCGGGTGGTAATGCACCGCAGCCAGCACGCCGAGCCCGACCGCCCCAGACTCGCCGGAAATAATGCGCGGATCGTTACCCAGCGGATTACCGAGCACCCGCATGCCCAATGCCGCTACGCTGTCCTGACAGGAAATAAACTGTGTGGCGCAATTACGCAGCAACGGCCAACCCAGTGGGTTTGGTTCGCCGCAGGCCAGGCCCGCCATAATGGTGGCCATATCGCCGCCCACGTTGACGATTTCGCCTTTCTTGCCGGAGCGATAAACACAGTCCGCCAGTTCGGGTTCCACGATCGCCGAATGCAGTTGGCTGGCACCAAACACCTCGGCCAAGTAGCCCAGCACCCCGCCCGCCATCGCCCCCACTCCCGCCTGCAGCAGCACATGAGTTGGGCGTGCAATCTGCATCTGCTGCATCTGTTCTACCGCTTCATCCGCCAGCGTGGCGTAGCCTTGCATAATCCAGGTCGGGATCTTGGTGTAGCCTTCCCAGGCGGTGTCCTGCACTACTTCCCAGCCGCGCTCCTGCGCCGTTTTCATGGTCAGACGCACGGTATCGTCGTAGTTCATGTCGGTGACGATGCACTCGGCACCCAGATTAAGGATGTGGTCCACCCGCTCCTGCGCCGAGCCTTTGGGCATATAGACCACCGCATGCTGCCCCAACTGCTGCGCCGCCCAGGCAACACCCCGGCCATGGTTGCCGTCGGTGGTGGTGGCGAAGGTCATTTTCCCGCTCAGCGTGGATTTAAATTTTTCGAAGGAAAACGCATTAATATCGATCTGATATTTTTCGCACAGTAACCGGGCGATGGCATAAGCGCCGCCGAGCATTTTGAAGGCATTTAAGCCAAAGCGTTTGGACTCGTCTTTAACCAGGATTTTCTTTACGCCAAACAGGTGTGCGAGATCGTCCAGCGCACATAATGGCGTTGGCTGATAGCCCGTAATTTTTTGATGAAACGCCCGTGCTTTGCGCGCTTCTGCCTGAGAGAATAGCGGCGAGGTTTCGCCGTTAAAATAACGGTTATCCTCAATCTCCACTTTCAATGAAAAAACCGACATTGCTGTTACCTCCTCGGGTCGCATTAACCTTTCACTGCGCGGGAACACCAAAAGATATTCCCGGCCAGAGAAGGTTTATTTAATGCGTCTTTCTGCTTCTTGCAGTAATTGCTCCAACGTCAGACCTGGGTTGGAGAATTTGCGCGCCATAATCATGGCGGCGATGATATAAGGCTTCCAACTGGCTTCCTTATAGGTGGCAATACGGTATTTCTCGAACACGCTGGCGCTGACTTCGCCTTCGCTGCACGACACGTCGGTAATATCCGCTGGCAGGCAATGCATATACAGCGCCTCGCCGCCCTTAGTCAGCTTCATCATCTCTTCGGTGCAGTGCCAATTCTTGTAATGGGCGTTCTGCGCCAGGCACTGCTGCTCCAAGGCTTTCAGACCGGCGTGATCGTTGGCACGCAGCAGATCGGTGCGTTGCTCCATCACTTTGTACGGTGCCCAGGACTTCGGATAAACGATGTCCGCGCCCTGGAAAGCCTCGGCCATGGAGGTCACCTGCTGGAAACTGCCGCCGGAAGCCGCCGCGTTGTTTTTCGCTACTTCAATCACATCCGGAATCAGGTCGTAACCTTCCGGGTGTGCCAAGGTGACTTTCATACCAAAACGCGTCATCAGGCCGATAATGCCCTGCGGCACCGACAGCGGTTTGCCGTAGCTTGGAGAATAGGCCCAGGTCATGGCGATCTTTTTACCTTTCAGCTTGTCCAGGCTGCCAAAGTGCTCCTGCAACCAGGCCAGATCGGCCATCGCCTGCGTTGGGTGATCGATATCGCATTGCAGGTTAACCAGCGCTGGCCGCTGCGGCAGCACCCCTTTCTGGAAGCCTTCATCCAGCGCCGCGCCGACTTCGCGCATGTAGGCATTACCCGCCCCCAGGAACATGTCGTCGCGAATGCCGATGGCATCGGCGCAGAATGAAATCATATTCGCCGTTTCACGCACCGTTTCCCCATGGGCGATCTGCGATTTGCCTTCGTCCAGATCCTGCTGAGCCAAACCCAGCAGGTTCAACGCCGATGCGTAAGAAAAACGGGTGCGGGTGGAATTATCGCGGAAAATAGAGATCCCTAAGCCACTGTTGAAAACCTTGGTCGCGATATTTTCTGAGCGCATGGTTTTCAGCGCTTCAGCCAATTTAAGCACCAGTTCCAGCTCTTCGCGGCTCTGTTCCCAAGTCAGTAAAAAGTCCTTTTGGTGTAAATTGGACTTTAACGCTTTTATGTCCTTAATTAACTGATTAACTGTTCTCATCTTTGCCCCTAAATAACCGACGTTTAACCTCAGAATGAACAACACGCATTTTCAGCGCCTGTTATCAGGCAATCAATAAGCATGCCAAGAGGCAAAAAACCTTGGATATGGGGCACGAAACACCTAGACAATATGATGCCGATCACATAATTATCAGTTTTCAGCGAGGTTAATTGGGGCTTTTCAGAAAACCCTCTCGTATAAAACCATAACGCCAGTACCCCATAGCAGGCTATTTATAATTATCAGCCGCTATCGCAACCCAAAATGATAGAAATTACCGACAATTATCATTTTGATAATAAAATGTGAGCTTAACGGCACAATCTATTTCAGCTGAAGGATTAGATTGATGGTAATCAAATTACCGCAGGCATTAATGTATTATCGTTTCTTTTTTCGATGATGAAAAAAGAGAGACTCGTCATGATAGCATCGGCAAATACCCAGTCTGCACTGATGCAGATCCAGCCGACAATTTTGCGCTTTACCAAAATGCTCTCCAGCGTGTTGCTGTTAGAGGTAGAGATTGTCGACGCCAATCTGGTGCGAGTGGCGGGAACCGGCCCCTATGGCAAAAACTTTGGCAGAAAGCTCGGCAGCAACTCCGGGCTGCTGAAGCATGTTATTGACACACAACAAGAAAAAATAGTCACCCACTCACGTTTCGATCCGGTGTGTGACGGGTGCAGCAGCAAAGAAGAGTGCCAGGAGAAGGCGTTTCTTGGTATTCCGATCCTGTTCCAGCATACCTGCATCGGCGTGATCAGCCTGGTGGCCTTCAATTTAGAGCAACAGCAGAGATTACGCGATAATCTGCAAGAGTTCTCCGATTATGTGCGGAATATATCCAACGTTTTCGTTTCCAATTTATTAGAGACGCAGAGCAACAACGGTGGGCTAAATAAAGTGCTGTTCAGCCTGATTGAAAATATGGATCAGGGCGTATTAATTCTCAACGAAAGAAATCAGGTTAAATTCGCCAACGCCATGGCCTTGAAAGAGTTTAATTTACCGCAAGAAGAGATAATCGGCAAAACCTTTAATATTCACGCTCTGACCTTCCATCAGAATTACACCAGCGGGCATTTACAGCATATTATCTCCTTCGATGATCGCCAGGAGATCATGATTGGTCAGTTGCACCAGATTCAGGATCATCAACTATTTTTAATGGCTTTTCACCAGTCACACTCATCATTTAACACCCCTGTGAGCCATGAAGATCCGCGTATTGAGCATCTGGCTGGGGAAAGCAAACCCATGCGTTTGCTAAAGAAGCTGATTACCCGCATCGCTCCCAGCCCTTCCAGCGTATTAGTGGTGGGGGAAAGCGGCACCGGCAAAGAGGTGGTGGCGCGTGCCATACACCGGCTGAGCAACCGCAGCGATAAGCCTTTTATCGCCATTAACTGTGCGGCGATCCCGGATCAACTGCTGGAAAGTGAACTCTTTGGCTACCTGAAAGGCGCATTTACCGGGGCTTCGGCCAATGGCAAGGTGGGGCTTATTCAGGCCGCCAATCAGGGCACGCTATTCTTGGATGAAATTGGTGATATGCCCTTAATGTTGCAGGCAAAGTTACTGCGCACGGTGGAGTCACGCGAGGTGCTGCCGATTGGCTCCAGCAAGCCGATCCCGGTAGATATCCGCATTATTTCCGCCACTAACCAAAACCTGGAGCAATACATCGCCGAAGGGAAGTTCCGTGAGGATCTCTATTATCGCCTGAACGTGATTCCCCTCTCGCTACCGCCGCTGCGTGAACGCGAGGGAGATATTGAACTGTTGGTCCACTATTTCCTCAGTTTGCATACCAAAAGAATCGGCATTATTTACCCTGGGATTTCAGCGGAAGTGCTCAAAATATTGCGCCAGTACCGCTGGCCGGGCAACGTGCGTGAACTGAGTAATTTAATCGAGTATCTGGTTAACGTGGTACCCAGCGGTGAAATTATTGATACCTATCTGCTGCCACCCAATTTAACCCGTGGTCAGTATCTGCATCAGCCACCAGCCGCTGCGGTAAGCAAAGCCACAGAGATCTGCGCCAACCAGGATACGCTGGGGTTGGAGAATATGGAAAAAATGATGATTGAGGAAGCGCTCAGCCATCACACCAACAAGAAGTTGGTGGCAGAAAAATTAGGCATTGGCATCGCGACCTTGTATCGCAAAATAAAGAAGTACGAACTGTCATCAAATTGACTGAGGCAGCACGCAGCAGCGGCAACTTGATGACTTTGAAAACCACGCTGAGCTCCGCCCGTTTACCGGGCGAAAGTTCAGCGGGCAAATCGTTCATTAAGGATTACCGCCTACCGGTTAATTTCTTTTGCTATAGCAGACGACTACCGGGAAGATCATCTCACTGAGTTCATACCCCCCATGACCAACCGAGGTAATGGACATATAGAAATCTTTTTTATTGCCGAACATGATGTCATTAAACAGCTCATTTGATACACCGTTGGCGATGGCGTAATCCTCTTCTTTTACTCTTTTAAAATAATAATAATCACCCCGTGACTCACGGCTATGGTTAAAGTAAACCTTGCGATTGACATTAAAATCCACCCCATCCTTGGTTATTACACCGTTTACATCAAGAATCGCCATACTGTTACTGGTTAACAGCAGTGATACATTAGCCTCTATCTGGCTATTATTTTTTGAATTCTCAAAGTGGATCTCTGTATTACATTTAAAAAACCGTTCTTGAGCTCTCATCATGATAATATAGGCTAAAATCAGCACAGATAATAAGAGAAGAACTGCAAGAGAGTAAATCCATTTTTTATTCTTCATACTGACTAAACCATTCGGATGCTATAGCAATAAGAGTAATATCCATCACCGCCATTGCGGCACAAAGAAAACATTTTAAACTCATTCTTCCTTTGCTCTTTGCCACTGAGATAGAAGAACACATCATAATTGTCATTATCACAATCTATATCATTATTCTTTATGGTATCAATAACGATTGAGATGATCTTTTTCTTCTTGTTTTCAGGTACCTCCTGTAACGTTCTCAACTCACACTGCTTGTAGGTATAAATCTTTTCAGCACTAGGTTCTAATAGTAAGTGATATATTTCTTTGCCATAGAGTGAAGATATAAATAAGAATGAGAACACCAGTGACGTTGCTATGATTTTTTTATTGAACGCTAACTTGAACTTTCGGTGTTTATCAACCTCAGTGCTGCTCACAACATCCCTGACCTCGCCCACACTTTCACCTAAAATATCAACACGATAGTTTTTATTGAGGATAAATCCTTTTTTGGGTAATGTTTTAATCAGATCATCCAGCCCAGCGAGTTCCTCCAGGTGCTTTCTCAGTAGGCTAATATGATTATTAAGATTGTTATTTGATGCTTTTAAACCATGATCTGACCACACCGCGCTTAACAAATGCTCTCGAGTCACCCCAGAGCTATGCGTCAAAATCTCTGAAAGCAACCGTACTGCAATAGTGCTCATCTCTAATTTTGTATCATTTCTTACAGGCGATAATGTGCTCTCTTCCGTGTCGAATATCAGCTCTTCATTGATTATGTACTTCATTTTTTCACCTATGAATTCATCAGGCGTAATAGCATTGGGGAGCTAGCTTAAAAAATATCTTTCGGTTGAATCAGGCAATTTATAAAAATGGCCATCATGCAAGATCTATTTGCGAAAACATAATCCACCAGAAATTTCTTTTAATCAAGGTTTCAACCATCAAGCATAAACTGAAATTTAGATAAAAAAACAACTAAAAACATAAAAAATATTATATAAAAAATAATAAAAGATAGTTATTCAAAATGACCGTGGAGAAACCAGTATCGATAAATTAAAAAAGCTACTCACACCCTGTAAGCTGGAATTTAAATCTATTTATTTTTATAAAAGCGGATGAATCAGCTAAAAAGTAACGGGTGGATTAAAAAAACCGCAAGATCCGGGTGCGGATATCGCTACGGCTTACTTGCTGAAAGCCAAGCAGGGCTCCACCGCTGGCCATCAGTCAAAAATATGGTTGCCGACGCAGAAGCGGATCAGTTCCTGATTACTTTCTACGTTCAACTTGCGCATTGCCGAGTTCTTTTGCAGGCTCACGGTTTTAGCACTGCGATTAAGCCGCTCGGCAATATGCCCAATAGACTCCCCTTCCACAAAATAGCGCAGCACTTCAAACTCTCTGGGAGACAGGCTATTGATACGCTGCTGTAGAAATACCTCGAGTTCATCACGGCGGCCGGTACTCTGGAATGAAGGAGGATAATAGCGCGTGTCAGCACGCAGGGCGCGCAATGCGGATTGCACCTCACTGAGCGGATCCTGCTTGAACACCACGCCTGCCACACCGGCGTCGTAAAGTGCGGACACGATCATCGGATTGGAGATCATCGTTAGAACCAACAACTTTACCTGTGGGAAGGTGCGAATCAGAAAATCGACGAAGCGTAAGCCATCTTTATGCACTTCGTCGTTAGGCATGTTGTAGTCGGTAATGATCACATCCAGCGGATTGGCTTTGGCGTAACTCACCAGCTCTGAGGTGGTAGAAAAGGTCGCTACTACCTCAATATTGGGGCCATGTTCCAGAAAATCTTTCAGCCCAGCCAATACCACCTGATGATCGTCCACCAGCACTACGCGTAGTTTTTCCACGGTGTTACCCCTTTCATGTCGTTGATTCGATGCTGGCCAGCAACTGGCGGATCTCAACCATAATAACGGCTAAACTGGCTTTCCCTTGTTCGTCCAAACCATGCGTCTGCATATGTATCTCAAGCGTTTCCATGCTGGCCGCCAACTCGCGGCGCTGCGCCAGAACTAACGCGCCACGCATGCGATGCAAGGCGTTTTCAGCCCTGTCGGCCTCCCCTTGAGCGATACTCTGCTCCAATTGGTTCAGATCATCCGCCATGCTTTTGAGGAAAATATCGCGGTGCTTATCGAGCACATTAGGCTCAAGCTGTTCAAAATGGTCATTAGCCTCACTTTCAGGCGGCAATTGGTCAGCTGGCATAAACTTACGCAAAATATCCACCAGCGTTCGCAGCTCGATCGGTTTCACCAGCCAGGCATTCATGCCTGCCTCAACGCAGCGCCGTTCCTCATCCAACATAGCATTGGCCGTAACGCCAATAATCGGGGCTGTGACCCCCTCATTGCGCAGGCTGCGAGCAAGCTCATAGCCATTCAGGTAAGGCATGTTCACGTCGGTCAGCACCAGATCATGTGGCGCAATATCCCACAGCGCCAGCGCCTCTTCACCATCGTCCGCCAGCGTAACCTCACAGCCCAACAGTTCGAGCTGCCCCTGTAGTGTGATCTGATTGAGTGGATTATCCTCGGCAACCAGAACGCGGGCCTTAAACTGTGGTAACACCGCTTCGCGCCGTTCGTTGAGCGGCTGCCCGTGCAGCAGGCGATCGATACCAAAGCCGATGCTGCTCAGGCTGTAAGCATCAATATCAGAATAATTCACCGCCTCACCCGATAAGGAAATCGCCAAGCTGCGCCCTTGCCACTCGATAGGAGCACTTTGCCGATGCGCTTGCACGTCCAGCAGAACATCTTGCTCATGGTTTGACGGGGTTGGTGTGGTAAGCGGTGAGGATTCAGCCCCCCAACGCCGCAGCCAGGCGCAGAGATTCTCGGTCAGCTCAGGATGCGGAGTGCGTACCCATAGGGTGCTACCTTGCAGTTGCGGTTCCGCCACATCGCTAGCTTCGGCTACCGCAAGCGTCAGCATCAGATAAAATTGGCTGCCCCGCTGCGGCTCGCTACGGAGCTGAATTTCTGTGCCCATCAGGCCAGCCAGCCGCTTGCAGATAGACAGCCCCAAACCTGCGCCCCCCAAGGTGCCGCGGCTGGCGTCGGCCAGATAAAACGGGGTGAACAGTTTTTCCTGCTGTGCTCTGCTGATGCCGATCCCGCTGTCACACACTTCCAGCCGCAGTCGGCTTTCTGCCGCGGAGCCTGCAATCTGGCTGAGCCGCACGATCACCTGGCCAGACTCGGTAAATTTAATCGCATTGCTGATGAGATTGCTCAGAATCTGCCGGATGCGCGCCGGATCGCCAACAACCCACCAGGGCACCTCGGTGCTGACCACCGAGAACAACAGCAAACCTTTGCGATAAGCCATGGCAGCAAAGGTGCCGGTCACACTCTGTACCAGTTCACGCGGATTAAATTCCACCGTCTCCAGTTGCAGTTGACCAGCTTCGATCTTGCTGATGTCCAGAATGTCGCTAATTAGCTGTAGCAGCATTTGTGAAGCATCGTCGATCCGCCCCACATACTGGCGCTGCTGGCGATCCAACTGAGTCATGGACAACAGTTCCAAAGTGCCAAGTGCACCATACAGCGGCGTGCGGATTTCGTGGCTCATCGTCGCCAGGAAAGTGGATTTGGCCGCGCTGGCCTCGTCTGCCGCTGACTTGGCGCGCGCGAGTTGGCGCTCTATTTCCGCATGGGCGCTGACGTCTGCAAAAACGCACAGGATCACATCACGCTGCATATAACGCGTTGGCGCATAGGCAACGTACAGGGTTCTTCCCCCCGCCACCGCCAGCTGTTCGATGGCCCCGGCCTGCCGCGCGAGCAACACCTGGCTCAGCAATTTGGTGGTAGCAGCGCCGGGCGGTAAGCGTTGGCCGGTGGTGGCCCCCAGCCAATCCAGCGCCAGTGAATTACCGAATACCAGATGACCATCAGCACGGGCAATCAGGCAGACTGCTGCCGGTGCCGTCTGTATCAAGGTTCGATTAAACGCCTCACTTTCCAGCAGTTCACGCTGGGCTTCTTGTGCCGGAGCAATCACCCGGCGGTTGTACCAGCGCGAATATGCCAGCCCACCGCATACGCTGCCCAGCAACAGCAGTAACACGCCGAGCGGTAACCACAGATTATCCTGGAAGAAACTGGCATAGCTCACATAGTAGTAACCCGTCCACTTACCGTTCTGTTCCACGATCTTGAACACCACCCCGGTCAGGGTGTAGTGCAAACCCTGCTGCTCGATATCCGGGGCCTGCCCCTGCCCCATCAGCAAGCCATGATCCTGGTGGCTCAGCCACACTTGATCGAAGCGCTGTAACCAGAATGCGTGCTTCGGCCCCGGGTTGACGCTTTGCTCCAATACCCCGAAACGCGAACGGCTGAGTAAGGTGGCGGCGTAAATGCAGGTGGTCGGGCGCTTGCGTGTCCCTTTCCAGATACTGGAAGGGAACCCGGCCGGAATCAGCCCGATCATTTGATTCGGCAAAGCCGTTTCCCGAAACCAGATAACATCCCCACCGCCAGGTTTATCGCTGCTCTGTGGCTGGCAGTCGTTCATGGCAGCACTGTGCAAACGCTCACGCACGGCGTCCGTCACCGCCCGGTAGGTTCGCATATTGATAGGTTCATAACCCGAACCTATGTTGACCGCCGGCACGCTGACGCTGATACCACTACCCTCATTGACAAAGAATACGGCGGCGGCAGGAAAGTAGGACGATGCCCAGAATGAGGAGTAAAAGTCGGCGAGATAGCTGCCCAACGAAAACAGCATGCCGGGTGCTTTGGGGCAATCGGCTTGTTTTTCACAGAATAGCGAGAACGGCATGGTGACGGCGGATTCCCGCCCTTTAAATAACCTGCCGCCCCACTCTGCAGAGGTAGCGACCTCCTGAAAGCTGTTGATCCGTGGAATGGGCAGATAAGAGAGTTGTCCGTTTTGGCCGCGTAGCTGGCGCAGGAAAACCTCTTGTTCATGGACATAGCCCACCAGCGTTGAGAAATCGAGGGTGAATCGAGCACGCTCCTGGCTGATGATGCGCTGAGTGCCCCAATAAAGGCCTGCGGCCAGAACCACAGCCAGTGCGATTAGGCCGAACAGCACCTTGTTTTGCCTACGCGATGTGTGCGTGATCCTGCTAAAGGGGGTTTCCTGCATGGGGTTAGGCCACCTATCAAAGGAGTCATCGGGCTCAATCTCTCCCCCTGATAATAATTCATCAGGTTCAACATTGCTTCAATCTCGCATCATTTACTCATCACCTTACGCCCGTGGTGCAAGCCTCAACACAGGCCAAAAATCGCGTAGTGATCGCGAGCCACAACATAGCCTAGCAGCGAAGTCAGAATGATAACCATGATCGAGAGTAACCACAGCACAACAGGATAGGTCTCTGCCTGGTCGTCTTTTGCCAACGTCACTCGAGGTGTCTTCGGTGCCCCGTCGTCAACGGTGTGAATCATGTATCTCTTATTAACCATAAACCCTTTTTTGGGCAGCGTAATGATCAGGTCGTCAAAATCAATAATGCCGGAAATACTCTTCCTCAATAGGCTGATATGGTTATTGAGATTGTTATTCGACGGCCGTAAACCATGATTCGACCATACGGCATCCAACAGGTATTCGCGCTCGACCCCCGCAATATTCTCGAGCATTGCCACAAACAGGCGAGCCGAGATCGCCCCGATCTCTACGCGTTCCTCTGGAGATTCTTTTAAAAATAGCGTTTTTTCCTCGCTATCAAATACTAACTTTGCATCAATGATATACTTCATATTATTCTAAGCTTGCAAAAATAGGAATGATAAACCCCAAGCCAAACACAGCATGCTGGTTACGAGGGTTAAATGAGTAGCAGATATAAAAATATATTCACTCTTCGCAGTTTGAGTTAGCAATTAGCCAACATCTAAAATCTCCTTTATGTTTAAAGTTGAATTTTGTCATAGCTTTTACCTTGTGCGCACTCACCGTTTTTTGATTGATCCCCAATAAGCGCCCAATTTGAACATTAGTGTAACCATTGGAATAGTAGGCCAGCACCGTCTTTTCTCGCTGGGTTAAAACCATGGTCGATTCGACGTAAGGCCGAACCGCAGGAGGCGAATACGCTGCATCAATCTGGCTGAGAATAGCGCTGGCCGAATGGTGCCGCTGGATACTCTCCATTTTCTCGTCACAATTTTCACGCATCGCCCCAGAGTCTGATTGAATCATAAATACCGTATCCGCATTTATCGTTGCTTTAACGTATCGATACTGCGCCAGTTTTTCAGTGCAAACAAAGGCCATAAAATAGTGGGTATTAGGATTGATGGCCTCATTAAATTCAACGCTAATCGCTTTTTCTTTAAAATAGTCAGATAATAAAAATCTCAGTCCTACCGTGAAATACTTGTCATTATCCGCCATGAGTATTTTTACTTTCATTGAGTAAACTCCTGTATTCAATAACTCAGTTAAATGTCACTAACATTTCGGCAGAGGCATTCACGTTACCGGTCGGCAAATCACTGCCCCCTGAGCACAAACGCCAGGTGATCTGGTTGGTGGTATTCTGGGTGGCTTGCGCACTGGTGATATTGCCCACTTTGAGTTGGGTATTATCAAATGGCACGCCGCTGGTGCCAGAGCAGTTCCCACTGCCGGTGACTCCGCCGCTGATTTCGCCGGTAATATAACCACCGCCCTGGCTGAGGGCTAAACGGCTCGACGTGCCCGCATACAAACCGGTTAACGCTCTGAATTGCACATTGATATTGGCATTAATCCCCACGCTGCTGTCTTGCGAACATTGGGTGGTCAACGCATTGGTCTGTGAACCCAGCTCAGCACCGCTCTGGAGATTTTTAGCTACGGCCCCAAAATCAATCTGCACAGGCGTATTTACCGTGCACTCCAGGGTCGAAATACGTAACGTGGTATTTCTTGAAAAAATCGGAATGAAACTTTTGTAACCATTCCCTGACGTGTTGAAGTTCACATTATATAAGGCAATATTGTCCCGACTGGTTTGCGTCCCGTCGGCCACCATCACCCAGGTACCCGTCGCGGTCGCATTGATATAAGTGTTCGCCTTATAAAAGTTAGCAATGCTGGACATTCTTGGCGCTAAACACCAAGCCCCGCCCATCAGTGGATTGGTGATCGCCACACCGCTTGATGTCTTCCCTTGCGTGCTCGGCAACCCGATCGTCCCGCTCAGTGTTTCGGTAGTGCCATTAGCCAGTACATAATCCGCCGTGACGGTTGCCCTGGGAATGATGCCAACGCCGGGTGCTATCTTGAACGCTTTATACCCGGCAATCATCGTCAGCGAGCTATCCTGTACACATTGAGAACTCGACAAGTTAGTTGGCATAATATAGGCCACGCTATCGTAGGGGAATAAATCCGGGTTAGGGAAACTGGGCGTGGTCGTGGGGGTTCTATTTGTGGCACTAAACGGCTGCCCCTCCCAGACGATACCGCTGCCTTTGCCAATAGTAATAGTCTCCGCCACAGCGTATGGCGCAGCTAATAACGCCAGCAGGCTCATTTTATTGGCAACACGCCAGATGGTTTGATTGACTCTTTTCATCATCTCTTTCCTATTAACTGTTCTCACAGCGCGCCGTTAACTGGCGCACCGGGTTACCTGCCGAAGGCGCAGCGCTCTCGGCAAAGCTGAACGCTGCCCGGCATTGCTGGCTCGCTTCGTTGCCCCATTTCGCCGTCAGTCGGCCGGTTTCCGCGAGCCCGCTCAGGTATACCTGCCCTGCGTCACCGACAATGCCGGTGTTGTTCTCACCCGCCGCCCCGCCTTCCACCATTACCACCGTGCCAAACGGGATGCTGGTTTCACCGCGTTGTAACGTCACCAGCGCCTGATAACCGACGCGCGTATCAAACTTGGCCATCACCACCGCGCCTTTGGTTGGGTAGACGTTGCGGCTGGACTGCGTCATCTCCACGTTGTCCGGCAAGGTGGCCGGGTTCAGGCTGATGCTGTTGTTCTGGTAGTTCGACAGATAGGGCACCAGGGCATAGCCACGGCTATCGGTCCGTACGTTGCCGTTCATCACCGCCACATTGCCTGCGCTTGGCGCACTCACCACCGCCACCGAACTCCCCAGCATTTGCCCCAGCGTCACCCCCTCTGGATGCACCACTGCGCCACCGTTGGCACTGAGGTTAAGCGAGCGGTATGCGCCGCCGTAGCTATAGCCGAGGTTTGCCTGGCCTTTACTGCCCTGATAACCCGCGTTCAAGGTGCCGTTGTCACTGCTCTCACCGTTCGACCAACCCTGCATGGCGCTGTAAGACAGGCGTTCATCCATCGCGTTACCGCTGATCCCTGCCTGTTGCTGCACTTCGCCCTGATTGTTCTGGGTCATTTGATAGTTGGCATAGCTGCGGCTCACCGCCGGGCTTGAGCTGAACAGGCTGAAGGGAACCTGCATATTCAGCGACAATTGGCGGTTCTCAGGCCAACTGCCATCCCCTTTGATGCGGTCAATGCTGTAGGCCAGCCCATAACTCACGCCGCGATAACTGCCGTTGTAACCGGCTGAGACGGTGTTGTTCGCACGATCGTTGCCCCAGTAGTCGTTACGCGCGGCGGACAGATACAGTGCCCCCCATGAGCCTAACTGCTGGTTAACCCGGATCTGAAAATTAGAGCGCTGGCGCTCCAACGACCACGGCATCTGCCCGTCATTCAGTTGATAACCCTGGTTGTTAAAATCCGCAAAACTGTAGTAATTGCGGGTGGAATAGCGGTAAGCGGTGAGATCCACCGAGGTTCCGGTACTCAACAGGCTTTTGGCATAGCGCACCCGATAAGATGCCCCCTGCTGCCGGCTATCCTGCCCAGCTAACTGGGTGCTGGAGGTGGTCACATCCGCTGATAAAGCCCCCCATTCCCCCAGCGAAACACCGGTCCCGGCCACCAGCGAGGCATAGTCTTGCGCCATCAGCCCCCCGCCATACAGGGTGATGTCATGGGGCAAGCCATACATAAAGGTGCCCAAACCAAAGCTCGCTTCCCGCGACTCTTGTGTGATCCCGCCGTTGTAGCGCCCGGTGGTGAACTCATATTTGAGTGCGCCGGGGCGTTGCATCACCGGTAGCGAAGAGAACGCCAGCGTCTGCGTGCGCACTGTGCCGTCCGCTTCGGTAATGATCACCGTCAGATCGCCGCCCTGCCCGGTCTGATACAGATCGTCAATGCGAAACGGCCCAGGGGCGACATAGGTTTGATACACCACGTTGCCGTTCTGGCTGACGGTGATCCGGGCGTTAGTCTGGGCAATCCCCGAGATCACCGGTGCAAAGCCACGCAGGCTGCCTGGCAGCATCTCTTCGCTGGAATTCAGCTTGAGGCCACGGAAAGGGATGCTGTCAAACACCTCACTGCCGGTGCTGCTTTCCCCTGCCAGTACCTCTGAACGCCATGCGCGGATATCGCGCTGCAAATAGGTATTAGTAAAACGAGTGCTCTGCGTTGTGGGGGCAGATGAATCGCCGCCGATCTGGCTGCGTAAATAGGTCATGTCGCTGCGCAAGCGCCATGCCTGCCAGTTCAACCCGCCGCGCAGGCTGGCGAACAGGTTGGTCTGTTCGCTGCTGCCCATCCCGGCCTGAGCACTTTGCCTGCTGCGGCTGCCGCTCAGGCTGTAATTCATCACCAGAGCCGGTACGCCGTCGTCCCACAGCGCGGGATCAACCGAACCTCTGGCGTTCTGCTGCATCGCTATCTGCGGAATGCTGAGATCCAGGCGCAGTTGCGCCAAGTCAAAATGCACCTGAGCATCAGTAATCAGCGTTGCCAAATCATTGATTGGCTCCTGTTCCGGTAGCCCGTTAAAGTGGGGCAATGCCGTGGTATTCACCCCCAATTGGTGCAGAAACGCAGGCGTCAGTTCGGGCTGAACATCCCCATGGGCATTCTTTTTGAACACCAGGGTATGTTGCCCCTGATCGGCCTGATTCACCCACAGCGAGACCAGATAACGGCCCTCTGGCACCCGACCTGCGGTTTCATAAGAGCTCAGATCGGCGGTAACGGCCTGGTCTCCCGCCAAGGCCAGTAGTGCGGGATCAAAATAATCACGCGCCGAGGCAGGCAATGTGCCAACAAGGAATAAAGCGCCTGTCAGCACGGGGGAAATGGCTGAGTTATTAAGACGTCTCGTCATTATTATTTTGTCCACTTGATGTCCGTCCTTAATAACCAAAAAATTACAAAGCCTGTTGCTGAACGGGGGTATCCCACCCATCTTCATCGATTAATTGCCATGCCACGTTGCCATTGGCCCCCGTAGGTAATGCATAGCGTTGTTGCCCTTTAGGCGGCACCATCATGCGCAGTGCAGGTTTTTCCAGCTCCACATTGCCGACCTTCAACTGTGAAAAGGTGAGCCAATACGGCGTTGGGTTCTCGGCAATCAGCGTGTCACCCTCGCGGTGAAAACGCAGTTGAGAGGCCACATCCGCTACCGCGCGCTTGGCCAAGCTGGCCGGGCGATAGAACAGCTTCATGTTGCTGACCACGGTGAGCGCCATCTGGCCGGACGCTGCTGCTTCACCGGCCTCTTTTTTTGCTGGAATCGCCTTCATCGAGATGAAAAATACCGATTCCCGATCGGCTGGCAGCGGCTCACCGTTGCGCCGGATACGCAGCGTCAGTTCGCCGTTGGCCTCTAAACGCGCCAGGGGTGGCGTGACAATAAACGGCATCTTCTGTTGCCCGTTGTGGTTCAGATCGACATCCCCGGTGTTGAGGTCTACCGGCCGGATCCAGGACTGCATCAGGTACGGAGCCGCGCTCTTGTTATTCACGGTGAGCGTCACGCCTTTCTGGGCACTTTCGGGGTAAATCACCCGCAGCACATAAAAAGAGATGCCGGTTGATTCCGGTGCAGCGGCCAGTGCCGATAGGCTGCACAGGAGCAGCATCACGGCTTGAGTTAAACGTTTCATGGTGGTTGTTCCTGTTAGGCCGGCAGCACTTGCTGGCAGGGCGCAGACAATCCGCCGAAGTCATTAATAGCTTGCCAATGCACCTGCTTGACCGGCTGGCTTGCCGGGTAGGTCTCACTACTCAGCGGCGCAATCATTGCCGGCTGTGTCTCTAAATCCACGGCGCGTTGGTCAAACGCCAAAGTGCCGAATGAGAGAAAATAAGGCGTAGGGTTCTCAATACGTATCCCCTGCGCCGTTGGGGTCATTTTCAGTTGGCAACTGGCGTTCTCGGCAGCGAGCTTCAGCCCTGCCGGGCGATAGAACAGCTTGATGACAAACTGAAACCCCATGGATAAACGCGCCTGTTGCGCCGCAGGCTCTGATTGCGCGGGGATGGCCGACACCGCAAGATAAAACAGCGACTCACGGTCAGCAGGCAGCGCCGGATCCTGCTTAAGGATGCGCAGCAGTTGGTGACTCTCTGGCGCCAACTGAAACAGCGGTGGCGTCACCACAAAGGGGGCTGCGCGGGTATTGCTCAGGTCGGTCTGCACCCGGCTTTGAATCAGGTAATTTTTCGCCCCGCTATTTTTTACCGTGATGGTTTGAGCTTTATCCTCGGCGGAAAAAATCACGCGTGTCTGACTTAAGCTGATGCCGCCGCTCGCTGCTCCCGCAGAAAAAACCATCAGCAACAGCGTGGTAAGTAAACCCTGTGCGAACGTCATAACTCTTTCACCGATAAGCAAAAATAAACATTACGTTGGCCGCCAGCGTCCCCGGTTTCACCGTGGTGCAGCCGGTACTGCCACCACAGCTGACGCCAGCAAAAAACGGCAGTTCCAGATTGCTGGGGGCTTGCCCCACGCCTGCCAGCGGGAAAGAGTCGCCCGGTTTAACTTCCGTAGCGGCGTAGGTCGGCGAGGTGGCCCCCTGCACCAACATCACCCCGGCACCCGTTGCGGTTGAATCGCTACTACGAAATAGCCACTTGCCGTCTTGGGTGGCTCCTGCGCCGAGCACCGTAATCACGGGTTGTTGCGATCCACCAGCCACCCCGCTGCAATTGTCAGCCTTGAGGCTGAAAGGTTGCAGGTTAACCAGTGAGCCACTGCGTAAGCTGGCCTGCGGTACTGCACCCAGCGGCAGCACGCTTTTATTCAGGCTCAGCGAACAGGTGCCTTGCACAATCGATGCTGAAAAATTCAATGTCACCGCCTGCGCCGCCAGGCTACCTAGGCTGAGCGCGAGCAACAGCAGCGCTTTATGGCAGAGCCTGTTTAAATACATCGACACCCCCTTGATCGTTAATGGTCTGCCATTCAATGGTTCCGTTTCTCACCTGGGTGGCATAGGTATGAGAACCAAATGGCGCAATCATCAACGCAGCGGCGGAATCCAGTTTGAGAGCCTGTCCGCCAAATTTGATCCCGGCCAGGCTGACAAAATAGGGCGATGGGTTATTGACCTGTAGCCCGTCGTTCACCCGTGAAAATTGCAGGCCTTTCTGTGCCTCGGTAGAGGTTGATGGCAAGCCTTCTGGGCGATAAAACATCTTGATGATGTTGCCTACGCCAAACTGCACCGCAGCCTGTACGCCAGCGTTCGGCTGTTTTGCCGTTGGCGCTTGGCTCGCCGGAATGGCAGTGGCGTGAAAATAAAATACTGACTCACGATCTTTGGCTAATGACTCACCGTTCGCGGCAATGCGGATCTGATTCACGCTCTTGGGTTCCAAGCGGAAAATCGGCGGCGTCACCATAAAGGGCGCGGCTTCGCGGCTGTCTGGGCTCTTGCTGAGAGCAACCTGGACCAAGTACGGCATCACAGGCTGCGTATTGCGCACCGAGACGGAGATGCTGTCCGCCCCTTGCGGGTAGATCAGACGCGTGGCATTGATGCCAAAGCCATCAGCCATGACGGCTGAGGAACAAGACAGCAGCGCCATCGTCATGAGAGAAAACAGGTTTAGGCGCTTCATTGATCGGCTCCTGGTGGTTAAAAATAACAGGCAGCAGAGGCTGCCTGCATAGGGGCTTAGTTGTAGGAAAAACTAAACAGGATTGGCGCGTTGACCGCACCGATGTTGATGCCTGTGGTGGTGGTGGATGCCAAACCCGCCTGCAGGCTCAACGTCTTGGTATTAAAGTCGCTGGCTGATGGCGTTTCGCCTGCAGTTGCCACCAACAATTTCTGGCCGCTGGTGATATAGGTGGTTGGGGTTGCAACCTGATTCAACATGATGCCGGTATTGGTGCCGGTGGAGTTAAACAGGTTAGGGTTCCCACCCAGCGTCTGGCCGCTGATCACCAGATTGGCGGTATCTGCTGCTTGAGCAGGCACCTGGCAATTATTCAGGCCGACGGTGAAGGTTTTTTGGCTAGCAGGAATTGGCGTTGCCACACCGGTAAATTGGGTCGGTGCATAGTTGCCCAGATCCAGGTTATTGGTAGACAGAGAAACGTCACAGGTTGCAGCCACAACGTTAGCCGTTACGGTTAACTGGGCATTAGAAGCTGCTTGAACATTCCCGGCAGCCGCAATTAATAACAAGGCAGCAGGAGCCAAAGAGAAAATTACTTTACGCATGGTACTATTCCTTTATGTATAAATTTTGATGTTTAAATAAAACGTACATTTACTCTTAATACTTTCAGTATTCTCTTGAGAGAGAACTGAAAACATCAGTTTTTAGCCAAAGGGAAACCATAAAATGATTACCGCTCGGGCATTCATTAATTCGCAGTAGATTTAATGATATTGCGCATAATACAGAGTTAATTTTTCAATCAATCTGTACCGGGCTCAATGAGGAAGTATTATCCAAATTTATCGTCCATGTTATATAAGGATATCCTTAAAGTGTTTGCGTTGGTTTTCTAAGCAGGTAACGGATAACAACGGAGGCGTCGTGCTCTTCATGTTTAGCCCATATCTGAATCCCGCTAATATTCATTAATGCCGTGTCGTTGTCAATAACGGCAAATAGCGCAAAATAAAAACGTAACATAATGATTTTTATAACCATTTGCCCGGCAACAACCATCAACCGCCCAAGAAATCACCTTACTAGAGTTTTGCTCTTCACAACCATGAAAACATAGATTTTTAGTCCAAACCGGAGGTAATGGTTAGACTTATAGTTTGATTTTTGGTTTTTTTTAGGCTAGGAAGTGATGGAAAAAAGCAATTAGATAAATTTTAATAAAAATATAGAGCTCGATGTGATTTTTTATATCATTAACGTTTTCTACATTAACTTTATTAGGCAGTTCTGCATTTCTGATATGCCAACTAAGCCCTGTGCTGCCAAAGACAATTACGGCCAATGGCGGAGCACAGACTCAATCTTCAGCGAATAATGCCGCGCATTGAGCGTGAGAAGAAGCGGTTAAAAAAAGTGACTAAAGGATATTGAGTGGCTAAGCGCTCGGCCTCTTTTTTGGCCTCATCAATCGGTATTGCCAAGTGATAAATTCTGTCATACAGAGTACGGATCAGTTGTTGCTGGTGACTATCCGCCGCAAGAAAAGCTTCCGCTAATTGATTAAATCCGGTGGGTAAAGCATGGTTCCCGCTGGCGCAGACAAACGGCGGCACATCCTGCACCACACCGGACCGATCGGCAACCCGTGCATAAGCCCCCAAAATGCAGAACTGGTGGATGGCACACATGGCACCGATGTGTACCGCATCATCGAGTTCAACATGCCCAGCCAGGCCGCTGTTGCTGCCCATGAACGTGCCATTGCCAACCACGCAGTCGTGGCCAATATGAACGCTGTCCGAAATATGATTGTCATTGCCGATCGTAGTACGGCCCCTGCCTTGCAAGGTGCCACGGTGGATAGTGACTTTATCCCCGATCTGATTCCTGTCGCCGATCACCACCTCGGTGGCTTCACCCGCATATTTCAAATCCTGGTTCACTTCGCCGATCGACGAATAGCGCCCGATGCGATTATCGCGCCCGATGCGGGTCAGGCCATTAATCACCACATGCGAGGCAACTACCGTCCCCTCACCGATCTCAACACCGGCAGTAATCACACAAAAAGGGCCGATGCATACGTGTGCACCGATAATCACACCCGGTTCAATCACGCTGTTGCTGGCGATTCGGGCAGAGGAAGAAATTAACATCAAGTTATCCTGACGATGGCACGTGGTGTTTTGATCACGTGGACTCATCATCGGTTAATAATTAAGCCAACGTCTGGATTAATCAGAAAATAAAGGGGCAAATGAACGGCGTAAACAGCGCCGCTCGGAGTGTCTCTAGACGAGAAAAGACGGGAGCATGAGTACAACAAACACAGAGCATAAAGAATCTGCGGCAAAATAACGCTATCTTATATTTTTATTATTTTATGAACCTTTCAGATAAATCGCGTACCGTCGGCCTGATAAAGCCCTTTAGGGGAGGCGTAGATTACAGAACAATGCACAAGCTATCACTCATAATTTACAATGATCTGATTACCCATCACCCGCAGCGATGGATTTAGTGCCCCACGCGCCTGCACGTAATAGACAAAACGAAACTCACTGTCAGCCGGATCGCCTTTCAGCGCCTCACTGCGCCCGCTGCCTGTATCAAGAACGATACAGCGGGCGGCAGTGCATAGCTGCACCTGTAACCCGGCCGGTTCAGCAGAGAATAATTGATAACGCCAACTGACGCTGGTGATCCGGGCAGAGTCACCCGGCAAGGCGTTTAACGGGCGTAGCGGTTGCGACTCGGCACGCACTTGGCCGCGCTCCAACGCTACGCCGTCATTACTCGCTACCCAGGAACCGGACACCGCCTGTGTGGCTAAAGGCAGCAACAATAAAAAGGTGGCTAGGCAGGTTTTCATCCGGTAGCTCCAATCGTCGAGGTCATGCGGATTTGGCGATCGTCATTGATTTCCAGGTTCGACAACACCACCAATTGTGGCAAGCTGCGGAGCAGGAATCGCGCCAGCAGCGCACGCAACGCATGGTTCACTAACAGCACCGACGGTGCGCTGAGCATTTCCTGCCGCTGTTGGGCCTGCCGGGCCTGATCGAGCAGCCGATCCGCCAGCCCCGGCTCAAGGCCTCCGCCCCCTTGCAAGGCTTGCAACAATAAGCGCTCAAGCGGCGTATCCAGGCCGATAACCTGAATTTCACCGCTGCCAGGGAACCATTGCTGGGTAATGGCACGCCCCAGCGCAACGCGCACCACGCCGGTCAACTCATAAGGATCGCTCTGAATCGGCGCATGCTCCGCCAGCGTTTCGATAATGGTGCGCATATCGCGGATAGAAACCCGTTCGGCCAGCAGGTTCTGCAATACTTTATGCAAAATGGTCAGCGAGACCACGCCCGGTATGAAATCTTCGGTCAGTTTCGGCATTTCCTGCGTAACGCGATCCAATAACTGTTGGGTTTCCTGGCGGCCAAACAGCTCGCTGGCGAATTGACCAAGCAGATGATTGAGATGGGTAGCCACCACGGTGCTGGCTTCAACCACGGTAAAACCCTGGATTTGCGCCTGCTCCCGTAACGCGCTGTCGATCCACACCGCTGCCAGACCAAATGCCGGATCGACGGTGCTCTCCCCAGCCAGTTCCCCCAGCGCATTACCCGGATTGATCGCCAGCCAACGGCCCGGATGCGCTTCTCCGCTGCCGATTTCTACCCCTTTCATCAGAATACGGTAGCTGGCCGGGGGCAGTTCGAGGTTGTCACGGATGTGTACCACCGGCGGTAAATAACCCATTTCCTGCGCGAATTTCTTGCGGATCCCACGGATACGCCCCAACAGTTCACCGTTTTGCTGAAAATCCACCATCGGGATCAGGCGATAGCCCACTTCCATCCCCAACGGATCTTCTAACTGCACGTCGGACCAACTGGCCTCCACCGCCTGCGGGCTCTCTGGCGCTATCGCAGGAACTTTGATTGGCGGTGCTTGCTGCTCGCGCCCGCGTAGCCACCAGGCCAACGCCAGCAAGCCAGCGGTAAACAGCAGAAATACCAGGTTTGGCATGCCGGGCACCAGCCCCAGCAGCCCTAGCACCCCGGCGCTCAGCAGCATCACGCGCGGGTTATTGAACAGTTGGCCCACCATCTGTTCGCCAACGTCCTGATCGGTGGCAACACGGGTGACGATCACGCCCGCTGCGGTAGAAATCACCAGCGCCGGGATCTGCGCCACCAGACCGTCGCCAATGGTCAGCAAGGTATAGCTTTCCGCCGCCGCGCCCAAGGGCATGCCGTGCTGGATCACGCCAACCAGCAACCCACCGACCACGTTCAGCACCATGATCATCAGCCCTGCGACCGCGTCACCGCGCACAAACTTGCTGGCACCGTCCATCGAACCGTAGAAATCCGCTTCTTGCGTCACTTCAGTACGGCGCTTTTTGGCTTCGTCTTCGCCAATCAAACCCGCGTTGAGATCGGCGTCGATCGCCATCTGTTTGCCGGGCATCCCGTCAAGCACAAAGCGCGCGCCCACTTCAGCAATGCGCCCGGCGCCTTTGGTGATCACCATAAAGTTAATCAGCACCAGAATAATGAACACCACGATGCCGATGGCAAAGTTACCCCCGACCAGAAAGTGGCCGAACGCTTCAATCACTCGCCCCGCTGCCGCCGAACCGGTATGCCCTTCCAGCAGAATAATGCGCGTCGATGCCACGTTCAGCGACAGGCGCAACAGGGTGGAAAACAGCAGAATGGTCGGAAAAGCGGCGAACTCCAGCGTGCGCTGGGTAAACATCGCCACCAGCAACACCATGATCGACAGAGCAATATTGAAGGTAAACAGCAGGTCGAGGACAAACGCCGGTAATGGCAGCACCATCATCGACAAAATCATCAGGATCAGTATCGGGCCCGCCAGCACCTGCCAGTGCGTATCTTTAACATTGGCCGGTAAACGAAGCAGGGAGGCTAAATTCGCCATCATGGTGACTCTCTCAGGCCAAAATCCAGCACTTCCGGCACCGGTAGACGTTCAGGTTTTTTCGGCATCAGCCCACCCTCGCGCTGCCAGCGGCGTAGCTGGTAAACCCAGGCCAATACCTCGGCCACGGCGGCATACAGGGTGGCGGGGATCTGTTGCCCAATCTCGCTGTGGCGAAATAGCGCACGGGCCAATGGCGGTGCTTCCAGCAGCGGAATACGGTGTTGATGGCCCAGTTCGCGGATACGCAGGGCAATATCCCCCGCGCCTTTCGCCAATACTTTGGGGGCACTCATTTTTTTATCGTTGTACTGCAAAGCCACCGCGTAATGAGTTGGATTGGTGACGATCACATCGGCCTGCGGCACATCGGCCATCATGCGGCGGCGCGCCATCGCCCGCTGTTGCTGGCGAATGCGCCCTTTCACCTGCGGATCGCCCTCCTGCTGTTTGTGTTCGTCGCGGATCTCCTGTTTGCTCATCTTCAATTTCTTGAAGTGACTCCAGAGCTGATAAAAAACATCGAACGCCACCATCGGCACCAGCCCGAGCACGATCAGCATGCCGCACATGATCACCATCCGCAGCGCATTGCCCAGCGCCTCCAGCGGCGGTTGTGTTACCAGATGCAGCATCGCCGCCCAGTTGTGCCACAGATAAAGGCCAGCTACCCAGCCGACCAGCACGGCCTTCAAGATCGCTTTCAGTAATTCCGCCAACACCTGGGTAGAAAATAGGCGCTTAAACCCGGTAAGCGGGTTCATACGTTTCACATCAAACTTGACGCTGAAGGCTACCCCGCCCAATAACATCGGCGCGGCCAGTGCCACCAGCATCAATCCGGCCAGGATCGGCAGCAGTGCCCACAGCGCCTGACGCAACAACATGGCAAACTGATGCAACATCTGTTGATCGTTGCTGACCATGTTATGGTCAAAATGCAGCCCTTCGCTCAGCATATCTACCAGTTGTTGGGCGATATGGCTGCCTGAAATCCATAAAATGGACAGCCCGGCGATCAGCATCAGTATTGAGGTCAGTTCGCGCGAACGCGCAATCTGGCCCTCCTCACGGGCTTTCGCCAAGCGCTGAGGCGTGGGCGCCTCGCTTTTTTCCACATCACTGTCTTCAGCCAAGGAAGCGGTTCCTGTTGAGCGGAAAGAATAGAATTGCCATCAGCATGGCAAAAAAATGCTGGTTTCATTGCGGGAATAACGGGGGAAAAGGCGGGTTATTTGCAGCATGAGGAGTGAGCCTTGGCCGTAAGCGCCCTACGGCCAAGGTTATGGCATCAGAACCCGAGGCTGTCGAGCAGGTCGTCCACCTGTGCCTGATTGGCGATCACCCCAACACCCTGCTGATCGAGCTGCGGGCCATTCAGCAGGTTGCTATTCGGCTTTTTCTCTTTAGCTGGCTGCTCGGGGATATTTTCCATCAGCACCATCAGCAGCTGTTTTTCGATCTCCTGCACTACGTCCAGCATGCGTTTGATCACTTGGCCGGTCAGATCCTGAAAATCCTGCGCCATCATGATTTCCAGCAACTGGGCGTTAGTGAAGGCGGTATGCTCCGGGACCCGATCCAGATACTGGCGCGTGTCGGTAACCAGTGAACGGGCATCTGCCAGCTCAATCGGATCGGCAAACCACGCATCCCAGCGCCCTTTCAACGCTTTGGCTTCTGACTCCAGCGCTGCCTGACGCGGTTGGGCCGCTTCTACGCAGTTGAGCGCGCGCTCCGCCGCCTGCGCCGTCATGGTGACAACGTAGTCAAGACGGTCACGGGCATCCGGGATCGCCTCTGCCGCTTGAGCGATCGCCTGATCGAGCCCCAGTTCACGCATGCTGTCACGCAACATGCGGGTCAGTTGGGCGATACGAAAGATGATCTCACCCGCTGTTGCGGCATCGCTGGTAGGCATTGGAATGTCTCTCATCGCCCTCTCCTTTTACATACCCAGTTTTTCGAAAATCTTGTTGAGCTTTTCTTCCAGCGTCGCCGCCGTAAAGGGTTTCACCACATAACCACTGGCACCCGCCTGAGCCGCAGCAATAATGTTCTCTTTCTTGGCTTCTGCCGTCACCATCAGTACCGGCATCGACGCCAATACGCCGTCGGCGCGAATGGTTTGCAGCAGTTCGAGACCGTCCATGTTTGGCATGTTCCAGTCCGAGACCACAAAATCAAAACCGCCAGCACGGAGTTTATTCAACGCATCGGCCCCGTCTTCCGCTTCTTCCACATTGTTAAAACCCAGCTCTTTCAGCAGATTTCTGACAATGCGGCGCATGGTGGAAAAATCGTCCACCACCAGAAATCTGAGATTCTTATCTGCCATGCTCACTCCTTATCATTGATTACTCAGCCGCATCAGATGCGCAGCGCCTGGCCACCGGCGATCTGCGCCAGCATGCGTTGGCTGATGCGATCCAGTTCCACCACCTCGCTGACGCCCCCGCTGGCGATCGCCTCACGCGGCATACCAAACACCACGCAGCTGGCTTCGCTTTGCGCCAGGGTGTAGGCTCCGGCGCGGTGCATTGCCAGCATCCCTGCCGCGCCGTCATGGCCCATGCCGGTGAGGATCACCCCCAGCGCATTACGCCCGGCAAACTGCGCCACCGAGTGGAACAGCACATCCACCGAAGGACGATGACGGTTGACCGGCGGGCCTTCGTGCAATTTGATCTGATAGTTGGCCCCGCTGCGCGCCAACTCCAGATGGCGATCGCCCGGTGCGATATAGGCATGGCCCGGTAGCACCCGTTCGCCGTTTTCGGCCTCTTTCACCGTAATCTGGCACAGCTTGTTGAGCCGCTCGGCAAACGAGCGGGTAAAGCCCGGCGGCATATGTTGAGTGATCAGCAACGCCGGGCTGTTGGCCGGTAACGGCTGCAACACCTGGCGAATGGCTTCGGTGCCGCCGGTTGAGGCGCCAATCGCCATCAGCTTTTCACTGCTCAGCAAGGGAGTATGACTGAGGATCTCCGGTACAGGAGCGTTGGAACGCAGCGGCAAACGGGCCCTGGCCGCCGTGCGGATCTTCTCGGCGATCAATTCGCTGTAAGCCAGCATGCCTTCGCGGATCCCCAACTGGGGTTTGGTGACAAAATCAATCGCCCCCAGTTCTAACGCCCGCAGGGTAATCTCCGAGCCTTTACCGGTCAGTGATGACACCATCACCACCGGCATCGGGCGCAAACGCATCAGTTTTTCGAGAAACTCCAACCCGTCCATGCGCGGCATTTCGACGTCCAGCGTCAGCACCTGCGGGTTGAATTTTTTGATCAGATCGCGCGCCACCAACGGATCCGGTGCGGTCGCCACCATCTCCATATCGGCATGGCTGTTGACAATTTCGGTCATGAGCTGCCGCATCAAGGCCGAGTCGTCTACGCTTAATACGCTGATTTTATTCATTACCTCTCCTTGGTCAGGCCATACACGGTCTGCCCGCGCAAGTAGAAATCCCGGCTGAGCTGGCTGAAGTTCTCGGAATGCCCGGCAAACAGCAGCCCGCCCGGTTTCAGCAGCGGCACAAAGCGGCGCAGAATGCGCTCCTGTGTGGCTTTATCGAAATAGATCATGACGTTGCGGCAAAAAATGGCGTCGAACGGCCCCGGTAGTTCCCATTCTACGGCCAGCAGGTTGAGCGGCTGGAAATGCACCTGCGCCACCAATTCTGGCCGCACCCGCACCAGCCCATGATGCGGCCCGGTGCCGCGCAGGAAATAACGCTGCTGCTGTTCCGGCGTCAGGGTGCGCAGATCTTCCTGGCGGTAAACCCCGGCTTCGGCCTTTTCCAACACCTGGGTATCAATATCGCTGGCCCACACCAGCGTGCCGGTGGCACGCCTTCCCAGCACTTCATTCAAGGTCATGGCGATCGAATAAGGCTCTTCCCCGGTCGAAGCGGCGGTGCTCCACACGCTGTAACCGTTTGGCCGTGAACGCGCATGCTCCGCCAAGATCGGGAAATGGTGCGCCTCGCGGAAAAAAGCCGTCAGGTTAGTGGTCAGGGCATTGATAAAGGCCTGCCATTCGGCGCTGTTGAGATCGCTTTCCAGCAACGCCAGGTAATCGCCAAAGCCTTGCAGATCGAGCATCCGCAGGCGGCGAACCAGGCGGTTATAAACCATTTCGCGTTTGTGCTCTGCCAGCACGATACCCGCACGCTGGTAGATCAACTGGCTGATACGCCGGAAATGCACGTCCGACAGCGGCAGCCGTTGCACCATCTGCGCCAGTATCGAAGTGGGCTCTCGGTTTGGCACTGAAACTGTATTTTTCATACCCTATCACCTGGGGGATTCATGCACGTTTTTTAATGGCATTTAGGCGCTTTTCGCCACGTTATCCATCAGCGACATTTCTTCGCTGCTCAACAGCTTTTCGATATCCACCAGAATCAGCATACGCTCGCCCAATGAGCCCAGACCGGTGAGGTATTCGGTGGCGAGCGTCACCGCAAACTCCGGGGCCGGGCGGATCTGATCGGTGGTCAGCGACAGCACGTCGGAAACGCCATCAACCACGATCCCCACCACGCGCTGGCCAAAATTCAGCACGATCACTACGGTGTTTTCATCATAAGACACCCCTTGCTGGGCGAACTTCACACGCAGATCGATAATCGGCACGATCACGCCGCGCAAATTGGTTACGCCTTTGATAAACGCCGGGGTATTGGCGATGCGGGTGACCTGATCGTAACCGCGGATCTCCTGCACCTTGAGGATATCAATGCCGTACTCTTCATTACCCAAGGTAAAAATCAGGAACTCCTGACCTACCGTTTCGCCCGCCAGTTTGCTGACCATTGCCAATCCAGCCATGTGGATCCCCTTAATAAGCTCAGTTAATCGTTATGCAGCCACGTCCGTCAGACGCTGTTCACGGTTCAACGTTTGTAACGCCGAGACATCCACAATCAGCGCGACGCTACCGTCCCCCAAGATAGTTGCGGCGGAGATCCCAGGGATTTTGCGGTAATTGCTTTCCAGGTTTTTCACCACCACCTGATGTTGGCCGATCAACTGATCCACCAGCAGCGCATAGCGGCGACCGGCGCTTTGCAGGATCACCACAATCCCCTGCGTGGCCTCGTTTTTTGCTCCGGCCACGTCAAATATTCGGTACAGCTCCACCAGCGGCAGATATTCACCGCGTACCTGTAGCACGCGTTCCCCTCCGGCCAGCGGATGTAAATCCTCCGTCTGGGGCTGGAGTGATTCCATCACCGCATTCAGCGGCAGAATAAAGACTTCTTCATTCACCTTGACCGACATGCCGTCGAGAATCGCTAACGTCAGCGGCAGCAGGATACGGATTGCGGTGCCCTTACCCGCCTGCGAATGAATCTCAACGTGACCGCCCATTTCCTGGATGTTTCTTTTCACCACGTCCATGCCAACGCCGCGGCCAGAAACATCGGTTACCAATTCAGCGGTGGAGAACCCTGGGGCGAAGATCAGCATACCCACCTCGTCATCCGTCATGCTGTCGCTCACCGGCAGGCCTTGCGCAGCGGCTTTCGCCAGGATTTTCTGGCGATTCAGGCCTGCACCATCGTCGGTAACCTCAATGCAGATATTGCCCCCTTGATGTTCAGCCGACAGGATCAGGTTACCCACTGCGGGTTTGCCTGCCGCCAGGCGCGTGGCCGGTTCTTCAATGCCGTGATCCAGGCTATTGCGCACCAGGTGCGTCAAAGGATCGATAATGCGTTCAATCAGGCTTTTATCCAGTTCGGTGGAGCTGCCCCGCAGCGTCAGTTCCACCTGTTTATCCAGCTTGCTGGCCAGATCGCGAACCAGACGCGGGAATCGGCTGAACACGTACTCCATCGGCATCATGCGGATCGACATCACCGATTCCTGCAAATCACGGGCATTGCGCTCCAACTGGCTCATGCTGTTGAGCAGACCGCCATGGTTAACCGGATCCAGCGAGCCTGAACGTTGCGCCAGCATTGACTGGGTGATCACCAATTCGCCCACCAGATTGATCAGTTGGTCAACCTTTTCTACCGCCACGCGAATGCTGCTGGATTCGCTGGCTTTGGCGCGCGCTTTCGGCGTTTCTGCCGCCGGGGAAAGTTGAGCCACTGCGGCAGATAGCACTTGCGGCTCTGGTTCGCTGGCAGTTGTGATCGGCAGCGCTGGCTTGGTGAACGCAATCTGTTCCGGCTCCAGCACAAAACACAGCACCGCGCTGATCGCCTCTTCGCTGGCTGAGGTCAACAGCGTCACTTCCAGGCTATTTTCACTCTGCTGTGGGTTCTGCACTTCCCCCAGATTGCCCAGCTCTTCCAGCATCAACGGAATTTCGTTCGGCTTCAGATCGCTCAAGCAGATACGCACACCCTCTTCGATCGCTTCGGGCACGAAGGTAGCGGTTTCTACGGCCAGTTTCGCTGCGGGCGCGCCCTGCTGTTGTGCTTCCAAAGCCAGTTGCCGCAGTGCCTGACAGATATATGCAAAACTTTTGCTATCAGGCTGTTGCGAGGTTTTATAGGCATCCAGTTGTTCCTGCATAATGTCTTTGGTTTCCAGAAACAGGTTGATAATCTCGGTGCTCAAACGCATTTCCTGACGCCGGGCACCGTCCAGCAGATTCTCCAGCAGGTGGGTGGTTTCCTGCAGGATGGAGAAACCGAACGTGGCTGCGCCGCCTTTAATCGAGTGCGCGGCGCGAAAGATCGCATTCAGCGGCTCAAGATCCGGGGCCGATGGATCCAACTCCAGCAGGTGCTGCTCCATATCGGCCAACAGTTCGTCTGCTTCATCGAAAAAGGTCTGATAAAAAGCGCTAATGTCCATGCTCACGGGGTCACCTCGGCGGTAAGTCGCGGTTAGTCGGTAAAGTGGTGGCAGGTGCGGCCGGGATCGCTGTTGTCGGCCCAGCAGCGCTGGCAACTGGAGCCGCAGGTTCCGGCGTGGTCACGGCATCCTCTGGCAGCAGTGACTGCACGCCCTCGGGCTGGCTGATTTCCGTCGCGTTGCTCTCCGCATTCTCCTGCTCTATGTCCTGCTGGCTCTCTTTGTTCAGCACCAAGATCGTGATACGCCGGTTGATGGCATCATCAGCGCCGTGCGCTTTCAGGCTCATGGTCGATGCCATGCCAATCACGCGCAGTACTTTTCCTTCGGCCAGACCACCGCCGATCAACTCACGCCGTGAGGCATTGGCGCGATCGGCTGAAAGCTCCCAGTTGCTGTAATAGCGCTCACCGGTGGCATAGGGCAGATCGTCGGTATGGCCCGCCAGGCTGATGCTGTTCGGCAAATCGTTCAGAATTGGAGCAATGGCGCGCAGGATATCGCGCATATAGCTTTCAACCTGGGCGCTGCCGGTCTTGAACATTGGTCGGTTCTGGCTGTCGATAATCTGAATGCGCAGCCCTTCGTTCATCATGTTGATCAGCAAATGCGGGCGCAGAGTTTTCAGGCGTGGATCGGACTCAATCAATTCATCCAGCTTTTCGCGCAATTTGTTTAACCGCAGTTTCTCTGCCTGTATTTCAGATGAATCCACCGGCTTTTCCACTAACCCTTGCTGCTGGGTAGGATCGTCACCCCCTCCGGGGATCAGGCTGCTCTCTGCGCTGCTTTTGTTACCACCGCTCAAGGCCACTTTCAGCGGCGTGCGGAAATATTCGGCGATCTGCGTCAACTCCTGCGGGCTGGCAATCGCCAACAGCCACATCACCAGAAAAAACGCCATCATCGCCGTCATAAAATCGGCGTAGGCAATTTTCCAGGAACCACCATGATGGGCGGCATGCTGGGCTTTACGCTTTCTGACCAGAACAACCGGGTGATTTTGCTTCATGCGTCCTGCTCTTCCGTCTCTTGCGGCGCTGGCGCTTTCACCCGGCGCACATGCTCTTCCAGTTCGACAAAAGAAGGACGCTCAGTGGTGTACAGCGTTTTACGACCAAATTCGACCGCGATCTGCGGAGCATAACCGTTCAGGCTCGACAACAACGTCACTTTGATGCACTGCATCATTTTGGTGGTTTCCGCGCTCTTCTGGCGCAGCAGCGTAGCCAACGGAGAAACAAACCCATAGGCCAGCAGAATGCCAAGGAACGTCCCTACCATGGCGTTGGCGATCAAGGCACCCAACTCGGCGGCCGGGCGATCGGCCGAGGCCAGCGCATGAACCACACCCATCACGGCGGCAACAATGCCGAAGGCCGGTAACGAGTCGCCGACCATCGCCAGGCTGCCCGCAGGCACTTCGCTTTCCTGCTCAAAGGTTTCGATCTCTTCATCCATCAACGCTTCAATTTCAAATGCGTTCATGTTGCCACTCACCATCAGCCGTAAATAGTCGGTAATAAATTCCACCAAATGGTTATCGGCAAGGATGCGGGGATAATTAGAGAAGATTTCACTTTCCTGCGGATTATCGATATCGAACTCGAGGGATAACATGCCCTGTTGGCGGGATTTGGCCAGTAAGCGATACAGCAATGCCATCAGATCCATATACAGGTCTTTGCTGTATTTTGAGCGGCGCATCAGTGTGGGAATGGCACGCAGCGTGGATTTAATCGCTTTACCGTTGTTGCCGACGATAAACGCACCCAGGCCTGCCCCACCGATAATCAGGAACTCTGCCGGTTGATAGAGCGCGCCAAGATGGCCGCCGACAATCATATAGCCGCCAAATACCGCCGCCAGCACCACGAGATAACCCAAGATAACTAACACACATATTCCTTAAATTCACAGAATGGAAGCTGAGGTCAGCATGGAGGAATGACACAGACGCAGCACGGGCCATTCCATGGCCCCGGTGTGCCGGGCTCCTGCGTTTCACTGCTGTTTTTTGGTTTCAGCAAGCCTGCATCAGACCGCGCGTTTAACCTGTTCTTCCAGCAGTTGAGGAGTAATATCGGCCAGTTGCGGAGAAAGTTTACGTCTTTTTACTGCGCGGGAAGGAGGTTGGCATAAACTGCAGACAAAGCTGTTAAGGGGTTGGTAGGCATGGGTGATGAAGGTGCCGCTACAGCAATTACAGGCGGAGAGTTGTAGCATGCCGCTGTCGACAAAGCGCACCAGCGTCCAGGCGCGGGTCAAAGCCAGCAGTGGCGCTTCACCCGGTTGCTGCGGGCACTGCTCCAGATACAGGCGGTAGGCTTTGATAACCGCGTCCACACCCCGACATTGCCCACTTTTCAGCAGGAATCGATAAGCGTTGTAAAACATTGATGAATGAATGTTTTGTTCCCAAATCATAAACCAGTCGGTTGAGAACGGCAGCATACCTTTAGGTGGCGGGCTGCCACGTAACTCCTTATAAAGTTTTATCAACCGCCCGCGACTGAGTTGCGTTTCGCTTTCCAGCATCTGCAAACGCGCGCCCAAAGTGATTAACTCCATGGCGAGTTGAATGTCTTTAGCTTCTTGAACAATACTTTTATCGCGCATAATCAGGCTCTTTTCTTCGTCGAGCTACCGCTTTTAGCCGATAACCCTTGCAGTAGATGGCTTGATAGCAAAATACCCGTGTGGATTTGTTGCAGATCGTCCACTCGGGACTCTTTGGTCAGGCGTTCAATAGTATTGTGATCGTTGAAACGGAAATGGCAGACCAATTGATTGGTTTCTGCCAATTTGACCATTTGTGGCAACGTGAGTCGCGACAATGCATCGGCCATGGTTTCATCGATCCCCAGGCGAAACATTGCAGACGCCTTCTCATCATTTATTAGCCGTTGCGCTAAAAGTAAATAGGATAAGTTGATATCATAAATATGTTTAAGTAGTTCCGACGTGCCCATATTTTCCATCCCGACAGACTATGTTTAAAAACATACGCTGGGTGATAAATTTATCGCCCGTGACTTGGGTTTATTCCCTAAGTTGGCAAACAGATCTCTTCATGCCAGCCATGGCAGTGCTGAAGCCTACTCCATTAGGGCTTTACTCAGTATTCGATATGTATCTAAATCAGAATGTCCAGATAGATAGCACTGGGTTTCATAGTGTTTCTGCCATGAAACTATTTTACAAATTGATAAGATTATTCCCAGCTAAAATATCACTCTACCTCTGAACCTTTAGCATACACAACTTGGGCTACCTGCCATTTTAAAAAAAATGCCATACATATCACAAAAATAAAAAATATCTGAACCTGACATCAACGCCTGGGATGTTTTTTGAACTATTTTAGCTCAAAAAGTAACCACTGGTAAAAAATGATCTTAAAAACAACGTTTATTCGCTAAAAAACACTCTTTTCTAGATTAACTCGAACAAAAGCTTTACCAAAGTCAAATGACAGAGAAAAAACCCTAAAATATAAAATAAACACTTTTAAAACAAAAAGTTAAGGCATTGGAATGGAATTATAGAGAGAGGTTAACGCTTGAAAACTGTAGGATTTATCGTCCGCCAGCCTTCACTCAACATGGAGAAAACCCGCACGGCTTCCATTTTTCAGAGGGTTATCATTTATAAAAGGTGACGTTTTCGCCTTTTAACAAGAAAACAAAGGTAACTAAATGTTTCATTTAAAGGAAAAGTACCAACATCACATAAGAATAATCGCAGATTTAAAAGGCGAAAACGGTTATCATGAAAACAATGTAAATTTTGACCTTACTTTTATTATTTTCATATTAATTCTACTTGCAGGTAAAATTCATAGCATCTGAATTTTATTAATAATAAATAAACAGTGCAGATTTAATTTTATCTCACTATTTACCTAATTAAATAATGGGATCTTTTCATGTGTTTTCACTTGCATGCATCAAATAATTTGAACGATATGTCCGATAAATTATAAAATGCGAATCATTTCCACTCCGCTAATAAGCTGACTTAGCGTTATCTGTATCTGATACCGTCATTCCAATGGTAGTATTTCTCTTCTGGAGCCATTATCCGAAAGGGAAAATGACACGCTAGCCTAACAAATCTTGTTGGGGTGGTTATCAGGCCAGAAACCCGTCGTGATAAATGTCACTGCACTGGCAGTTTAAACAAGATCGCAGCAGAGCGGTGCTTCGCGTCGTTTAGCTTATAAGCTGGCCTCAATGAGGTTTAAAGGCAGAATCCTCGCCTAGACACAGGCCAGATGCAAAATGACCGAAAAAAACCTCTGGGCTGCTCTTAAGATAATCCCTAATTAATGTTTTATGCACTCAGGAATATTGCCGACATGACGATCACATATTATCATTCTCAGTGCGCTAACAACGCCATGAGGAATATTTCATTGCAGCGCGTTCCGTTTGTTCATTTTTCTTTGTTTGTGTCTGGCGGCGCATCTCTGCTCACGGTTATCCCGTAAGCAGGTGATGTTTTTATTTACCGGCTTAAAACAATTTACAGGCTATATTTCAACCATGACTCATACCATCGATTATCTGATGACATTTCGTAAATGTTCCAGTTTGGACAGTCTAGAAAAAGTCTATGACAAGCTAAATTACTCCATAACCAGTGATAGTGAAATGAGTAGCATGTACCGCGCAGCCGATCATCGCCGCGCAGAATTGGTCTCAGGAAAGCTGTTCGACTTAGGAAAAGTACCGAAATCACTGTGGGCACAGGTTCTTTAATTTCCCGCTATTACGCGCGCTTCTTTTTTATCTTTTATGGCGGATTTTTTTGCCTGGCTCAAGATTTGCTGTCGCGCGTGATACGAAACACATTTATTGGACTGCCAAAGCTCTACCCTTTTAGCAAGTAATCGAGCTATAGGAGTCGAACATGGGATACCACAACGTGTTGGTAGCGGTAGCAGTGGCGGCAGACAGTCACCGGCTGGTAGAGAAGGCTGTTTCTATCGTGCGCCCTTATAATGGGCAAATCACGCTGGTGAGCATGATCGCCAATCCCGAGATCTATAACAACTTCGCGGGCCCAATGCTTGGCGACCTGCGTGCGTTGATGGAGGAAGAGACGCTGCTGTTTATGGAGGAGCTACGGCTGCGTACCGATTACCCCATCCACAATACCCGGATTATCCACGGCGAACTGGGTGACTGCCTGACTTATGCCAACCAGCGGCAACCTTTTGACCTGGTCATTTGTGGCAACCACAGCGACAGTATGCTGAACAAAGTCACCTGTTCTGCCGCGCGCTTTATTAATACCAGCAGCATTGATGTGTTGATCATTCCACTGTAACGGATTGGCAATCGCAGTATCATTTCCCCCTCATTGATAATCGCCAACAGCAATTATCACGCAAAAGGCATCAATTCTTTTATGGTGCAATGCTAACTCACGACAGTAAATGGCGATAAGGTAAGCTCGTTAAGTGATAAATTATTTCTCTTTAGAATGAAAGCTCCCTGCTGGCAATAAGCCTATGCGCACATATCGTAATTCCCCATTGCTGCATATTGGTTAGACTGATAATCCTACTCTGTCGCCAAGGAGCACCCGATGTCTCAGCAACAGCACCAGAATCGCCGCTTCGTTTTAGCTTCTCGTCCGCACGGCGAGCCACACGCAGAAAATTTCCGTCTGGAAACTACCGAGATACCACAGCCCGCAGCAGGCCAATTATTGTTGCGCACCGTCTACCTTTCGCTCGATCCTTATATGCGTGGCCGTATGAGTGATGCTCCCTCTTACGCGCCACCGGTGCAAATCGGGCAGGTCATGGTCGGTGGTACGGTATCCCGCGTCGTCTCATCACAGCACCCTGATTTCAAAACCGGAGATTGGGTATTAGGTTACGACGGCTGGCAAGACTATGCGCTGTCAGAAGGACAAGGGCTGCGTAACCTGGGAGCCAAGCTCGATCACCCTTCCCGCCTGCTTGGCGTGCTGGGTATGCCGGGGTTCACTGCTTACATGGGGCTGTTGGACATCGGTCAGCCACAGGCGGGGGAAACCGTGGTGGTTACCGCTGCCAGCGGTGCCGTAGGTTCAGTGGTGGGCCAGATTGCCAAATTGAAAGGCTGCCGCGTGGTCGGCGTTGCCGGTGGTGAAGAGAAATGCCGCTATGTTGTTGATGAACTAGGTTTCGATGCCTGTCTCGATCATCGCTCCCCCCATTTTGCAGAGCAACTGGCCACCGCTTGCCCACAAGGCATTGACGTTTACTATGAAAACGTCGGCGGTGCAGTATTCGATGCGGTTATCCCCTTACTTAACACTAAAGCGCGCATCCCGGTCTGTGGCGTAATCGCCCAGTACAATGCCACCGGGTTACCCGATGGCCCAGATCGGTTACCGCTGCTGCAAGGCCTGATTCTGCGCAAACGTATCAAAATGCAGGGCTTTATTATCTTCGATGACTACGCCCCACGTTTTGGTGAGTTTTTACAGCAAATGCAGGAGTGGGTCAGCCTGGGTAAAATCAAATTCCGTGAAGATGTGGTAGAAGGATTGGAGAACGCTCCTCAAGCCTTCTTTGGCCTGCTACAGGGGAAAAATTTCGGCAAGCTGGTGATCCGCGTGGGTGAAGAGTAACGACATGATCAGGGCGCTCTTGCGCCCTGATACAATCAATCGGATATTACCGTTCGTCAGGCTTTCTTCACCGTCTGATAAATATCAAGGTCAAAATAGCCATCGGCTTCGTTGTCGTTGAGATAGTGTTCGTAGCAAACGCCGTCTATCGGTTGATAGCCGCTGGCAGGCAATTCCTTCTGATAAAAATTGCCCCATGCCGCCTCAAAATCGCCGTCAGTGATCCGCACGTGGTAGATCGCATACTCCCCGGCCGGTAAAGTTTGTATAGACAGCGCTTCACTGCCCACCGGTAACGTAAAATCTTCTGCGACTGTAAATACCACATCGGCACGCTGCCTTTCTGGGGCGACTTCAGCGGGATCGTCCCAGTACAGCACCAGCCATTTCCCCGCAGGGATCCCATGCTGTTTTTGCCATGCCATTAGGCGCTGGCATCCTGGTGGGATGGATTGCGCATAAGGCCCGACAACCCGTAACCCCACCACCTTTTCTGCTGCCTTCTGTTCAATTCTTATGGCCATCACCCTCTCCTTTTGTCATTAGTGGTCAGGAACCAATTTCGGTCCGCACGTCCAATAGTTCCGGGAAAAAGGTCAGCTCCAAGGCTTTTTTCAGAAAACTGACACCGCTGGAACCCCCGGTGCCTGATTTAAACCCGATGATTCGTTCCACCGTTTTCATATGGCGGAAACGCCACAGATGGAAACTCTCTTCTATATCCACCAGCTTTTCCGCCATTTCATAGGCTTCCCAATGAGTTTGTGGATTATCGTAGATCTGTTTGAACACGGGTAACAAGTCTGGATTACGCTGATAAGGTTGCGTCCAGTCACGTTCAATGCACGCCTGCGGAATGGGTAAACCCTGGCGAGAAAGGTAAAGCAGGTATTCATCGTACAAGCTGGGCGCTTCCAGCAGCGTTTTTAACGCAGCATGTTTTTCTGCATCTGCGCTGAATACCGCCAGCATCGCCGCATTCTTGTTACCGAGCAAAAACTCAATTGAACGATATTGGTGGGACTGAAAACCCGAGGAGTTGCCAAGTACCCCACGGAACTCGACATACTCCGATGGCGTCAAGGTTTCCAATACCGCCCACTGCTCAAACAACAGCCGCTGGATTTGCTTCACCCTGGCCAGGATTTTAAAACAATGACTGAGCTTGTCCTGCTGAACCAACAGCCGTGCGGCCTGTAGTTCGTGCAGCATCAATTTCATCCATAATTCAGACGTTTGATGCTGCACGATAAACAGCATCTCGTCATGATGCTGAGGGTTGGAAAGAGGTTGTTGGCAGACCAGTAACTGATCCAGGCACAGATAATCGCCATAGCTCATGCGCTTGGAAAAATCGGTGACAATGGTGCCTTCTAATTCCCGCTGATTCATCTGTTCTCTCCCTGCGCTCCGCAGTGTGGAAACGCGCTGCTGGTTAGCAAAACGAGAGAAAACAATAGTCCATTTTTGTAACACACACGTAACAATCGACCAAAGATGCCTTGCAGATCACATGCCGGTTTATCCCAGCGAGCTAAACGCATTAGATCCTTTACTTTTTACCCGGCATCATTCTGATCAAGGTGTTATCCAGCATAATGTAGTGATGAAACAGCGCTCCGACCGCATGAATACCGACAATAAAGTATCCAACATCCGCAACCAGCTCATGGATTTCCTTCAGATTATGCTGGATGTCGGTATTCGGCAGGCCCGCAACCGGCATCGGATATGAGAGAAATGACCATTCCACGTTGCCATAATATAGCGATAAGCCCCCCAGCAGCGGCAGGCAGATAAACATCAGGTAAAGAATGCCATGGGTCGCTTTGGCTAAACGGATCTGCCAGCGTGGGGGCGGTGGTATGATCTCCGGGTCTTTATAGGCAAACTTGAGGGCAACACGCATTAACATCAGGATCAGTACCGTAATCCCAAAGGTATAATGCAGCGTTTTCATCCACTCCCTCATATTGCTGCCCTTAGGGGCAATCCCTTTCAGCTCCATCACGGCATAGGTGAGTGCCACCAGAATAAAAATCGCCCAGTGGAAAAAGATCTGACTCGGTGCAAACTTACGTTTCATGCTCCCCCCTCTCGTCTCAATATTCAATCTACGCCTAATATAGCCCTGTTAAGTTAAATCCACATTAAGAGCCAATAAAAAGCTATCACGGCTGATGGCGATCGCCTGGAGAAATTCGTATCCAGAGACGAATTGTTATAAAATTCGCCTTTAAATACGAATATTTGACAAATTCGCCTTTGGATGCGAACTTATTGTGACGATTTCCTCTCTTGCTGGCCAAAAAATGAAAGCACAAATCAGCGTAATCACCGGCGATTTGGTGAATTCGCGGCAGGTTGATACAGCGAGTTACATCGCCCATCTCGATGGTTTGCTCTCAGAACTGCAACAGGCCAACTACCTGCAGCAATACAACATCTTTCGCGGTGACAGTTTCCAGCTAGTTTCGAAGCCAAACCAGGGATTATTTCTGGCAGTGTATATCCGCATAGCACTGCGGGCGGTAGATGCCGTTCATTGGGATGCCCGGCTAGCGATTGGCCTGGGAACCCGGCAGACGAAAAACGCCGGTTATGGCAGCGCATTCCTCAACTCCGGCAACTCTCTGGATAACATGGCAAAAAATTGCTATCTGGCTCTGAAAACCGACAATGAAAAAATCAACGTTATTGTCAGCGATCTACTGCCAATGTTAGATCATGTCATTGGCCGCTTGTCACAGACCGAAGCTAAAATTGTCCAGACCCGAATGTTTACCGACACCAACAAGGGCGTAGCTACAGCATTACAGAAAGCCACCTCAACGATATCTGCCACCTTAAAACGAGCAGCCTTCGAAGAGATCATGCGATTTATCACGGCGATAAACAGGATAACCTAATGATGGATTTAACCTACGCCCCACTGTTGATCTGGCTGCTGGTCGTGCATCTGGTTACCGACTTTCCCTTACAGCCACTCAGTTGGGTCAAGGATAAAACCCAAAATCGCAGCCGTTCACGTTTCCTATTGTTGCATGCCCTGCTACATGGTGCGCTAGCAGCCTTTGTCATCTCTGTATTTGGATTGCTGCACGGCAGGTTATCATCGCTAGACGTGTTAAGTACTCTCCTGATAATCAGCATCAGCCATTACTTGATCGACTTGATGAAAGTCACTTGGCTAACCCGTATGAACCCGGTAGGCAGTCTTTTACTCGACCAGAGTTTGCATCTGGCCGTTATCCTGTGCCTGTGGCTGCATCTCAGCCCCAATGCAGGCATATTGCTGTATACCGCATGGCAACAGATTTCTGGTTGGCAACTTAGCCTGATGCTATTGGCCTATCTACTGATTTATACGCCAATGGGTATTCTGATTGGGCAGCTACTGGCGCACTGGGCACCGCAAATGCCGCTCAGTGCCAAAGCCGATAATGATTCGCTGCTACGCGCCGGTAAGCAAATTGGTTATCTGGAAAGGACGTTGATTCTGACGTTTGTGCTGATCGGCCAGATACCGGCCATCGGTTTTCTGCTGGCAGCAAAGTCTATTTTTCGCTTTGGCGATCTGCGGCAAACAGGGGATAAAATGCGTACCGAGTATGTGCTACTCGGTACGCTGTTTTCTTTTACGCTGACCATTATGTTAGGTCTGCTGGTGAAGAAATTGTTATAGCCACTCCCCGAAACGGCGGATGTAGAAACGTTTCATCAACTGTGCTACCACACAGTAGCTAACCAGCGTTGCCGCCAACCAAGGGAAGTACTCCCAAGGCAACGGTTGTAGCCCAACCCAGGCCCCGAGCGGTGAGAACGGGATATAGATACCGAGCGCCATAATCAGCCCAGTGGTCAGCAACACGGGCAACGCTGCCGTGCTCTGGATGAACGGGATCTTCTGGGTACGTAACATATGTACCACCAGCGTTTGTGATAACAGCCCTTCAATGAACCAACCAGACTGGAACAGTGCCTGATGCTCTATGCTATTGGCGGCAAATACGAACCACATCAGGGCATAGGTGCTGATATCGAAAATAGACGATGTTGGCCCGATCCACAGCATGAAGCGGCCAATGTTCTTAGCATCCCACTTACGGGGTTTGCGCAGGAACTCTTTGTCCATCTTGTCCCACGGCAGCGACAGTTGGGAAATGTCATACATCAGGTTCTGCAATAGCAGGTGGATCGCCAGCATCGGCAGGAAAGGAATAAATGCACTGGCTACCAAGACCGAGAACACGTTGCCGAAGTTGGAACTGGCGGTCATGTTCAGGTATTTGACGATATTACCGAAGGTTTCGCGCCCTTTGATCACCCCTTCTTCCAATACCATCAGGTTCTTTTCAAGCAGGATGATATCGGCCGACTCTTTAGCAATGTCAGTCCCGGTATCAACGGAAATCCCCACGTCGGCATCGCGCAGCGCTGGAGCATCGTTGATGCCGTCCCCCAGGAAACCGACGGTATGGCCGTTGGCTTGCAACATCCTCAGTACGCGTGATTTCTGCAACGGCGTCAGTTTGGTGAATACCGTGCGCTGTTCTACTTCACGCGCTAGCCGAACATCATCCATCTGTTCGATTTCCAAGCCCGAAAGCGGCTCCCCTGGCTCCAGCCCAACATCACGACAAATCTTGCAGGTGATCACCGGGTTGTCGCCGGTCAACACCTTCACCGCTACGCCATTTTCCTGTAATGCCGCAATCGCTTCCTGTGCACTTTCTTTCGGCGGATCGAGGAAGGTCAGCAGCCCTTCAATCACCAGATCGCGCTCGTCCGCCACGCTGAGTGGCAGCGTGCAACCTTCATGCCCCAGATCGCGGGTGGCCAACACCAGCACGCGAAAACCATCTTCGTTGTACTCGCAGGCCAGCGCCTGCAAAGCAGCGCGGCGTGCATCATCAATTTCCAGCACCTGCTGCCCTTCGCGCACGTGGGTGGCGATTTCCAGCATCTCTTCCACCGCCCCTTTGCAGATCAGCAACTGACGCTGTTCTTCATCCTGTACCACAATGGATAGGCGGCGGCGCACGAAATCAAACGGCAGTTCATCCACTTTGCTGTAGCGCCCAAGCGCTTCAACGCCCGGTTTACCACGCCCGAAGCGGATCACCGCCTGATCCATCAGGTTTTTCATCCCGCTTTGATGGAAGCTGTTCAACCAGGCCAGATGCAGTACATGATTATCTTTGTTGCCGTTCACATCCAGATGATGCTCAAGGATGATACGATCCTGCGTCAATGTGCCGGTTTTATCGGTACAGAGTACGTCCATCGCCCCAAAGTTCTGAATGGCATTCAGGCGTTTGACCACCACCTTGCGGCGCGCCATGGCAATAGCGCCTTTCGCCAGGTTGGAACTGACAATCATCGGCAGCATTTCTGGCGTCAGGCCAACGGCCACCGCCAGTGCAAACAGCGCAGCTTCTGACCAGTCCCCTTTGGTGAAACCGTTGATCAGCAGGACAATAGGCACCATCACCAGCATAAAGCGGATCAACAGCCAACTGACGCTGTTCACCCCCCGATCAAACGCGGTTTGCGAGCGGGAACCGACGATCGATTTCGCCAGAGAACCGAAATAGGTACGGCCACCGGTCGCTACCACCACTGCCGATGCGGTACCACTGGCAACGTTGGTGCCCATCAGGCAAATGTTCGATAGTTCAAGCAACTCAATTTCGCTGGAAGCATCGATTTCAGTCGATTTCTGGCTGACGCTACCCAATGCGTCATATTTCTCGATCGGGATCGCTTCCCCGGTCAAGATGGCCTGGCTGATAAACAGATCGCGAGAACTGAGCAAACGTACATCCGCTGGCACCATATCCCCGGCGGAAAGTTGGATAATGTCACCCGGAACCAATTCACGGATAGGGATTTCCACTACCAGTGCCTGAGCGCTGAAACTGCTGCGGCGCAACACCGTGGCGGTAGTACGCACCATCGATTTCAGCGATTCGGCAGCTTTGTTGGTACGGTATTCCTGCCAGAAACGCAGCAAACCGCTCAGCGTCACCATCACCAGAATGATGATCACGCCGGTGAGCTCAGTTTCTTCACCGTGCCCGGCCGGAAGCCAATAGTCGGTAAAGAAACTGATCCCCGCCAGCACCATCAAGACAAAAATAAACGGGTTATTAAACGCGCTGACTAATTGCACCAACGCATGGGGAGCTTTCTCGTGGGCCACCTGATTGGTGCCAAAGTGTTGCAAACGCTCTTGAGCATCTTCCTGGGTTAATCCGGTGCGGCTACAGTTCAAATTTGCCAGCGTCTGATCGAGGCTGTTCTTTGCCTCAAGCGCGATGGCATAAGGTTCGCGGCTTTTATCACGGCGACGTGCTTTTTCTTTAATATAGGTCATAACGCTATTCTCTTATTTTACTCTGCGCACAGGCTGGCCTCTCCTGTATTAACAGGTGAATATGCACAGAGTGGAATTTATCGAATTAGCGCTGTTAACGTAATTATTATTGCGTTAACAACGCAGAATAATAAAAGCTCCGGGGTGATCGTCCATAATGGCTCCTTATCACCTTATAGGTGAGTGTTGACAATAATTAAACGGGCAATTCAGAAGCGACACGCCAATGCACCGCACTGACGCTTCTTTCCAGACTGACGCGGCAGACAATACTTTCAATATCTTTCTGCGCGACTGGATTAGCGATAATTTCCGCACACACCTCTAATTGACCAGGAATAGCAATATCGGCGCTGCGTAGCGATTGTAATCGTAATGCCACACCATTCAACGCCTGCAGAATTAACGTACGCACCAGGATTTCATCCTGTTCGCCACAGGTCACCAGAATGCGGTAACGCAATTCCAGATCGACCGCCTGTTGCTGCGGTTGCAGATTAATGCGCTGCGCCGCTTCCCGTAGCAGAATATTGGCACATAGGATAACCAGCGTTGCCAGTACGGCTTCCCAGTGTTGACCCAGACCACACAGCACGCCGATCGCCGCAGAGCACCACAGGGTGGCTGCCGTATTCAACCCACGGATATTGAGGCCTTCACGCATAATGACACCGGCACCGAGAAAGCCGATCCCAGAGACAATTTGCGCGGCAATACGCCCGGCGCTGGAAGGCTCAGTGGTGACCGAGCTCAAGATAAATACCGCAGCACCGGTCGCTACCAATGCATTGGTGCGCAAGCCAGCCATTCGTTGGCGCCATTGCCGCTCGGCGCCAATAATTGCGCCCAGGCTCATCGCCAGTAATAAATTCAAGACAAAAGGAGTCATAGCCATGATCTTCCCCTTAATAAACAGCAGGAGGGTGAATCATGTGCTTTTAAGCACACGCAAAATTGCGCTGAAAATAAATCAGCGGATTAGCGTTTTAGTGCCTGGAGGGAAAAGGCTGTGGCGATGTAATACCATAATAATATCCGAATCAAATCTCCCGAAGCGATTTAGCTTCAGGTACAACAATGATGTTCGGGTTGGCACAACTCGGAATAACTTGAGAAGGGTGCTGCCCGCCGTGTTCGGCAAGCAACAAATCAGAAGGAGATCGGTCAGCTTGCCTTAATTATTTCGCTGCTACTACAACTGTCCAATTGATTTTCTCCACTGAAATTTTGCAGGGAGTATAGTTACGTAAAGTGATGAAGTAAAGAATAGTTTATTAAACGAATATTAAACTGAATATTCTCTTTATTTTATTATATCTATTGTAGGCAACATACAATATATGATGCTCCTCACCCCAGTTGCTGCTGTAACCAATGCAACAAGGCTTCAACCGCGGGCGTCAGGCCAGTGGCATGTGGCCATACCAGATAAATATCGTTATTCCCCAAGTGCTGAGCCGCCGCCAACGGCACCAGACGGCCCGCAGCAATCGAATCACTCGCCAGCACCGTTTTCACCAGGGCAATACCAAATCCCTGTTCAGCGGCACGGATCAACAGACCTGCATCGTTGAACAGTGCCACTTGCTGGCCACCGCCAGCGTATCCCTGCGCATGAAACCAGGCATGCCAAGGCATAGCATCATGTTCAAGTAATGGAACCTGTGCTCCGACAACGCTAGAGAAGGAGCCCTGCCATTGCAAAGCCAGTTCTGGGGTGGCAACGGGCACCACTTCCCCTGTAGCAATACGCTGCGCCTGCACGCCTGACCAAACACCATCTCCCATGCGGATCGCGGCATCAAAACCCTTGCGCGATAAATCCTGTACCGCCAGTGAAGCATCAATATCCAGTATGATCCCAGAGCAAACGCGATGAAAAGCCGCCAGCCGGGGCAATAACCAATAATGAGCAAAAGAGGGTAGCACGCTGATGCGCAGCGTCTGGCTTGCCGCAATCCGTCTGACGCGATTGACACCTTGCTGCAAGGCTGACAATGCCGGTTCGGCAACGGCCAACAGTTCGCGCCCGGCGGCGTTCAGGCGCACTCCGCGTCCGCTGCGTTCAAACAATGGGCAGCCGATCGCCTGTTCAAGTTGTTGAATTTGCTGGCTGACAGCGCCATGGGTCAGATGTATCTGTTGCGCAGCCGCGCGCAGATTTTCCAACCGAGCGGCAATGATAAAGGTCGGTAAAAAATGAATCGGCAAACGATCGTTCATGATTGGTTAGCCTTACTATCACAAAAGGCTATTTTTCATCGATATCAGCACCAATGCAAACTCTCTATGGTATAGCCCTACATTATCTGTGTACCAAGGACAAGCTATGCACCCTCGTTTACAACAAGATCTTGACGACTTCCCCCGTATACTCGACCACACCAGCCAACTGGCACAAAGATTTCTCGCCGGGCTGGAGCAGCGCTCTGTATGTCCACCCTTGGCTGAACAGCAGCTTGGAACCGAGGATAATATCCTGGTGGAAGAAGGCCATGGCGCTATGGCAGCCCTGGAGAGTTTCTGGCAGCGCTATGCCGCTGGATTCTCCGGCAGCGCCGGGCCACGCTACTTTGGTTTTGTCACCGGCGGTGGTACTCCGGCAGCTTTAGCGGCCGACTGGCTGGTTAGCACAACCGACCAAAATAGCCTGCTTAGCCATGACACCATTGCCGCAGCCATTGAATTAGCCACGATTGAACAGCTAAAAACCCTGCTGCATCTGCCTGCTGATTTCAGCGGCAGTTTTGTCAGCGGTGCCACCATGGCAAACTTTGTCGGTATCGCCATCGGCCGTCAATGGCTTGGGCAACAGCACGGGGTTGACGTATCACAGCAGGGGCTCGCAGTCCTAGGCCCCATTCAGGTGCTTTCAGCCAATGCCCATTCCAGCAGCGTAAAAGCCCTCAGCATGCTCGGTATCGGGCGTGATGCGCTGAAAAGCATCGCCCGGCGGGCTGACTCGGAAGCGATCGACATCGCAGCATTAGAGCAACACCTTGCCGCAACGCCAGGTAAACCCACTATCGTATTGGCCAGCGCCGGTACGGTGAATACCGCCACCTTCGACGATCTATCTAGCCTGCTGGCACTGCGCGAACGCTATCCATTCTGGCTGCACGTTGATGCCGCATTCGGTGGCGTAGCCGCCTGCTCCCCTCGTTATGCGCCTCTGCTGCAAGGCTGGCAGCAGGCCGATTCGATCACCGTGGACGCTCACAAATGGATGAACGTTCCCTATGACAGCGCCATTCAGTTTACCCGCCATCTGGCGCTGCAAATGCAGGTATTCCAGAACCATTCGGCTTATCTCGAGGCACCAACTTTGCGCCCGGATAACTATCTGCACCTGACACCCGAGAACTCACGGCGTTTTCGTGCCCTGCCGGTATGGATGGCGTTGAAAGCCTATGGCCGCAGCGGCATGCAGGAGATCGTTGAACGTAATATCAGGCTGGCACGCCGTTTGGGGGATGGATTAGCGGCCAGTGAAGGCTTCTGCCTGCTGGCCCCCGTAAACCTGAACATCGTGTGCTTTGCCTTAACGGAAGTTGAAGGTGATGCAGAAGTCGCACGCGATCGTTTTCTTGCACGTTTGGACCAGCACGGCGTGGTACGTTGTACCCCTACCCACTATAATGGCCAGGCGGGCATTCGCGCTGCGCTGGTGAACTGGATGACCGAGGAGCGGGACATCACTCTGGCACTGGAATCAATGCAAACCTGTCGGCCAGAAGCCACTTAATCATTAGAAAAGACAGCGTTGTGTTACCGCAACGCTGTGTTGCTCAAAGCCTCACCCTTGCCAACGGGCTCCTGATTTTTTGACGTAAAGCCCCCGTTTTATCAACATCACGCTGCCAGCGCCTGCCTAAGCCCACAACAATAAGCAAAATATTTTTATCTTAAAACCGCACCATAGTTTATAAAAATCAATGTTTTGTACAATCAAATCACGGTTAAAGCACAAAAATTGCGCTACTCGATGCGAATTTTTCTCTTTTCATCGCTTAAGAAATGGCTTCAACGCTCCAAATAGAAAGAATTATCATTATCAATACGGCGAATACATTGATATAATGAATTGAACCTAAATGTTAAATCCGAATTCATAATGATAAGAGACGCTTCGCATGCGCAAAAAAACAGCAGAGATTAAGCAAAAGTTAAAATGTGAATTTTTTTAATAATTATCTTACTAACGTAGAAATAACCCTCATGAAATACCGGATAAATTTAACACTGCTAAACTCATCGCTGAGTGATACTCAAGGCTATAGCGAGCGAACATTTAATCATCCGCTATAATAAGGCGACTTAAGCTAAACTGATGGATTAATGGGATTAAAAAATTTAGTCCGAAAAGACATTGAGTAGTGTCTGTTTTATTGATAGAACTTTGTGTCCATAAAATGCAATTTTTTTGTACCTTTTTAGCCTTAAAACACAGGCTTTTCTTATTACTACCGCAGTAAACAGGTTTAAGTGGGGTGCTATATGCCAACAATTATCATGGATTCATGCAGTTACACCAGATTAGGACTTACTGATTATCTAACTTCACACGGTGTGAAGAAGCGTCATATCAACACCGCTACCGGTATCGATTGCTTGGACGAAAAATGCACTAAGATTAATCCCGACCTGGTTTTTTTGAACGAAGATTGCTTCATACATGAAGCCGATGCGACAGAAAGAATAAAACAGGTGATTTCTCAGCACCCTGACACGTTATTCTTTATTTTCATGGCAATCACTAATGTACATTTCGACGATTATTTATACGTACGTAAAAACGTTATCATCTCGTCAAAATCCATCAAACCAGAAACAATGAGCCGGTTACTCAACCACTATCTTGAGAAAAAAGTCAGCCGCCCTGAAAAAAACTCGCTTGACCAGACACCGGTAACGCTCAGCCAGACCGAATCCAATATGCTACGCATGTGGATGTCCGGCCAGGGAACCATTCAGATCTCCGATCAGATGCAGATCAAAGCGAAAACGGTCTCTTCTCATAAGGGAAACATCAAAAGAAAGATCAAAACGCACAACAAGCAGATTATTTATCATGTTGTTCGTTTAACCGACACATTGACCAATGGCATATTCGTTAACAATCGTTGACACAGGCAACAGCCACGACTTTATCAGGGGTACCTCTGTAAGGCCGTGTAGACGCTCTACTGGAGGCTTTCTCCAGCAAAACTGAAATACCTGTTCGCACTGACACGTTCTATCGCGACGGGTATTCTCGTTTGATAATTAACTCCGATATCACGCAGCAATATTAACCTCTAGAAAAAGCCAGGCACAGCAAGGTGAGGTTTACTCGTTTTCTGCTGAACGCAGTTCAACAAAAGTGCCATCGCGGCTGTCAATCTCATTGAAGAACCATATACCGGCAGGATAGTCTTCCAATGCCACCAGATACATCGTTCCTTCATTAAACACTTCTACTGTTAGAACAACCCCTTCACGACGTGCACCACCGTCGGTTTTCACCGTCACCAGATCGTTAACTTTCATGGTTCACCTCATCATTTATCATGGCTGCAAATCACACCGCTGCGATACTTCGCCCTGATTCCACCAGTTGCAGGCGGTGTTTTCAGTACCGTTAAAGCTTAGCAGAGCACGGCAACGCGGTTTTATTCGCTCCCCAGTGCTACGGGCTTTTGCCTTGTGGCCAAACTACAGATACAAAAAAACCCGCCAAGGCGGGTTTTTATTAATCAGCAAAGAGCCGATTAGATAGCGGTAACGTTAGCCGCTGACGGACCTTTAGCACCGTTCTCGATAGAGAACTGTACGTTCTGGCCTTCAGCCAGGGTCTTGAAACCTTGATCCTGAATTGCAGAGAAGTGTACGAATACATCTTTGCTGCCGTCTGCAGGAGTAATGAAACCAAAACCTTTAGATTCGTTGAACCACTTCACTTGACCTTTGATCATGTTAGACATGTCTAATTCCTTCAATATTAAATTTAAGCCACCATGGGCATGTTATAGCCGGTCATCAGTTACTTATGGAGGCACTAGAAAGGAAATTCGTCAGAGAAGAGCTATCAAGGATAACGCTTTAAATTTGAACTACTTTACTCAAAATGTCGTGCATAAATAGGTCTGTACCACAGGCCGGGAATCATTAACTCATGCCCGGCTTGGAATAGCAACTCTTTTTGCCTAAGGAGGGCAGAAACGAGATCAAACGCACAGTATTCAACCCCTTCAGGCGAAATTATCAGCATTCTCTTGCTGGCGTTATCGGTATTGAGCTCAATAACATACTGCATAATCACTTCGATTTTAGCGTAGCGCCGTTCACCATAGCATGAAGCACGCTACTTCCCCAACCTGCGCCAGTCTACAGTTTGGCTCTCTGTCATTTTTTCATCACAAAAACGTCACAATGCCCCCATAAGATAATCAGCGATTACCCGCTCTCGGTTAATACCAAGGATTTCGCTTATGACCATGGTTAAAGCTGTAAATCATCAGGAAGCAGAAACGCTGATCCGTTCAGGAACCGCAAAAAAAATCGAGCTAGCCTATGACATCGACAGTGACGATTTCTTCCAGCTCGCCAGCTTGTGGTGTGATAAAGGCGCTAAAATCTCTAAAGGAAAAGAGCACTTTATCGTCTCATTGAAAGGTTTTCGCATTCCGCCGAACGATTAATTCCATGCCGCCCCTTGCGGCGGCTCTGTTCTTCTTTCTGCCACACCGCCCCATTTCCTTAATGACGACGCCGTTATTTCTATAAGATGAACCGCAGGTGTCTCACTGAATCGGACATGTTCCCAATTTACCCGCTAAGGAAAACAGTATGTCAGCCAATGCACAACTCCCTAATATCATGAAAGTTATCGAAATCAGCCAGCCTGGTGAGCCCGAGGTACTGAAACTCGCAGAACGCCCCATCCCTACGCTGGCGCCGGGTGAAATTCTGGTAAAAGTTGCCGCTTCCGGGGTTAACCGCCCAGATGTCATGCAGCGCCGTGGGCAGTATGCGCCACCACCGGGGGCTTCGGATATTCCGGGGTTGGAGATCGCAGGAGAAGTGGTTGCGGTGGGCGTTGGCGTGCAACGCTATGCACTAGGCGATCGGGTTTGTGCGCTAATCGCCGGTGGCGGCTACGCGCAATATTGCCCGGTGCATGAAAGCAACGCGCTACCGGTGCCGAAAGGCTTCAGCATGGTCGAGGCCGCCGCCATTCCAGAAACCTTCTTCACCGTTTGGGTGAACGTATTTCAGCGTGGCCATCTGCAAGCTGGTGAAACGGTACTGATTCATGGTGGAACTTCCGGTATCGGCACAGTAGCCACCATGCTGGCGAAAGCATTCTGCGCCCGCGTCATTACCACCGTGGGCTCGGAGGAGAAACGCCTGGCCAGCCTGGCGTTGGGGGCCGACGTGGCCATTAACTACCGCAGCGAAGACTTTGTCGAACAGACCAAACGCGCCACCAATGGTAAAGGCGCGGATGTGATTGTCGATCTGATTGCGGGTGACTACGTGGCAAAAAATTATCAGGCTGCCGCCATGGATGGCCGCATCGTGCAGATCGGGACACAGCACGGCGTGACCAAAGAGCTGAACCTGATGCCTTTGTTGCTCAAACGCCTCACCCACACCGGCTCTACGCTGCGGGCGCGCAGCGTGGAAGACAAAGCACAGATCGCCGCAAAGTTGGAGTTGAAAGTGTGGCCGTTATTGGAGCGTGGCACGCTGAAACCGCAGATATTCAAGACATTCCCACTGGAACAAGCAGCGCAGGCGCATACGCTGATGGAATCAAGCGCCCATATTGGCAAGATTGTCTTAACGCACTAGCGGGCGGCTCCGCAAGTTTCCGTCTGTGAAAAGAACAGGGCCGCCATAGCGACCCTGTTAACTGTTAAGCGAGCTTCGATCAGCTTCTGACTTTTCTGTAGATAACCAGCACCACCAAAGCACCGACTACCGCAACAACAAAGCTGCCCAGGTTGAAGCCATCGACTTGGCCCATACCGAAAAAGGTACTGATATAGCCGCCGACAACCGCACCCACAACCCCCAGGATGACGGTCATGAAAAAACCGCCGCCATCTTTGCCTGGCAGAATCCACTTAGCCAGAACACCGGCGATTAAACCAAAAATGATCCAGGAAATGATGCCCATTTTTACTCTCCCGACTTACTTTCTGACTAAAAGAAAAACAACGACCAAGCCAACAACAGCACCGACACCAACCCATGATTGTCTCTCACACTATTCCCCGGTAAATACCACCTCCAAGCGGCCTATAAAGCGGGGGGTTATCTGCAATAATTGGTATCTGCATGTTATTACTATAGTAAAAAATCAGCCGTTCACCCATTCGCCAGCAACAGATTTTAGCTGTATAAAATTTATACTAATGTTATTTTACTGTCATTTCTATCTGCTATAACAAGCTATACTTGGTTTATGCGCAACAGACTCCACGATGAGGGTCGCGCCATGAGCAACACTTCTTTCATGCTGTTTCTGGTTTTGGTCTATACACTGGCCGCAGTGTGGGATGGTTCTGCCGCACTGCTGTTTATGTGATCATATCCAGATATGACAGCTCTTCCCGGTGAGCCTTTACCGAGTTTTTCCACGCCCACGGTATCTCACAACGCGGCTTGCAGCGGCCCAGATAGGGCCGCGCATTAACTCAGGCTGGGAAATCCCCTTCCTGTCGCGCCACCAGCGTTAAAATGCTGTATAGCGCCACCGCCTGTTGATGCTGGTTGAACACCTGCACATCCCACACCACCACGCCATGCGGGCGGTCTTCCACCGTTTTCTGTGGCTTACGGATTTTCTTCTTGCAGGTTAACCGCACCTGAATGGTGTCACCTATTTTCACCGGTTCGATAAAACGCAGGTTTTCCATGCCGTAGTTGGCAATCACCGGCCCTACGCCGGGATCGACAAACAACCCGGCCGCCGCCGATACCACAAAATAGCCATGCGCTACCCTCTCGCCAAACAACGACTCCGCCGCACCAATCTTATCCATATGCGCATAGAAGTGATCGCCACTCAGGCAGGCAAAATTGACGATGTCGGCTTCGGTAATAGTACGGCGCGCGGTCAGCAGACTTTCGCCAATCTGCAACTGCTCAAAGTATTTACGGAATGGGTGAACCTGTTCCTCAACCACCTTAGCACCGCGCACCCATTCACGACCAATTGCTGCCAGCATCGCTGGGCTGCCCTGGATCGCCGTGCGTTGCATATAGTGTTTCACCGCACGCAACCCACCCAACTCCTCGCCACCACCAGCACGCCCTGGTCCACCGTGCACCAACAGCGGCAGCGGTGAACCATGGCCGGTAGACTCAGCTGAAGCATGGCGATCCAGCACCAGCATGCGACCATGGGCACAGGCCGTGGCACGGATAAAGCGCGTCGCCAACGCTTCATCGGCGGTAATCAAGGATCCGGCCAAGCTGCCTTGCCCCAATAGCGCCAATTCAATGGCCTGCTGAGTGCTCTGATAAGGCATCAGCGTCGCCACCGGGCCAAACGCCTCGGTGCCGTGCACCGCCTGATGACTAAAGGGATCGGCGCAATATAGCAATGTGATCGGGTAAAACGCCCCTTCCTGCGCACGCTCACCGGCGATCGCCAGTTTATCCAACGCCGCACCACACAACGCTTCACAGCCGTTTTGCAGCAGGAATGCCACCTTTTGCTGCACATCTTCACGCTGCTCTTGGCTGACCAGCGCCCCCATACGTACCTGTTCCAGTTGCGGGTCGCCAATCTGCACGCCCGCCAAACGCTGCAATAGCGCCTGTTGCACCTCGGCGATACGCGCTGCGGGCACGATAATGCGCCGGATAGCCGTACACTTCTGCCCGGCTTTGCTGGTCATCTCACGGCAAACTTCTTTGATAAACAGCGCAAATTCCGGCATGTCTGGCGTGACATCCTCCCCCAACACACAGCAGTTGAGCGAGTCGGCTTCCATGGTGAACGCGATGGATTTTTCCAGCAAGCGCGGGTGAGAACGCAGCTTTTGCCCAGTTTGCGCCGAGCCGGTAAAAGTCACCGCGTCCTGATAGTCGAGATGATCAAACATATCGCCGACGCCGCCGCAGATCAGTTGCAGCGCGCCTTCTGGTGCCAACCCACTGTCGATAATCAGCTTCACCATCGCCTGGGTCAGCTGCGCCGTCGCGGTGGCAGGTTTGATGATTGCTGGCATGCCAGCCAGCCAGGTGGGTGCCAGTTTTTCCAACATCCCCCAGCAGGGGAAGTTAAACGCATTGATATGCAGCGCTACGCCGGGGCGCGAGGTCAGCACATGCCGCGCGGCAAACTGCGCCTGTTTGGAAAGTGGGATCAGTTCATCTTCCGGCCACAGTGTGTCATCCGGCAATTCTCGCCCGGCTAATCCTGCATAGGAGAACAGCGTCGCGATCCCCCCTTCAATATCGACCCAACTATCGTTACGCGTCGCACCGGTCTGGTAGGAAATGTCATACAGCGCCTCTTTGTGCACCAGCAGGTGCTTGGCTACCGCCTTCATCATCTGCGCACGCTGCTGGAAAGTCATTTGCGCCAGCGCCTTACCCCCTTTAAGCCGCGCATAATCCAGGCTGGCCGCCAACGGCAGCCCGTCGGAACACACCTGATACAGCGGTTCACCGGTAACAGCATGGTGGATCTCGCGGGGTTTTCCCTGGCCGTACACCCACTCGCCAGAGAGATAACTGTATAGCTGCTGCATTGGCTCCTCCAAAATTCATAAATAGACACCATAAAGCTTAATTACGTATCACATATTTTTCACTCTTCGCCAAGTTAAAATTTAACAAAAATTAAACACCACCGAGCAAAGCCGTCCCTTTTACGTCAAAACACCATAATGATTAAATTTAAATATCAATAAAAACAATATATTAACAATAAACCCTGTGATGAGCATCGCAAAAACACACCTATACCATTTGATCTTGTTGTTATCAGATTGTAACTTCATGGTTATATATAAATGATTCACATTTTTATGATTAAGTTAAAAAATACGAATCACCAAGAGGCAAGCATGATAATCGAAGCACAACATCAACAGCATTTTGACGACAGGATTGCCGCAGATACCTCCATTGAAGCCAAAGACTGGATGCCAGATGCCTATCGCCAGAACCTGATCCGGCAAATCGGCCAGCACGCCCATTCCGAGGTAATCGGTATGCTGCCGGAAGCCAACTGGCTGACACGCGCCCCCACTCTGCGCCGCAAAGCGGTTTTATTGGCGAAGGTGCAGGATGAGGCCGGGCATGGCCTTTACCTGTACAGCGCGGCCGAAACCCTCGGTTGCTCGCGCCAGGATATCTACCAAAAAATGCTCGCTGGGCAGATGAAATACTCCTCCATCTTCAACTACCCGACGCTGAACTGGGCGGATATTGGCGTGATCGGCTGGCTGGTCGACGGGGCCGCCATCGTCAACCAGGTCGCTCTGTGCCGCGCGTCTTACGGCCCCTATGCCAGAGCGATGGTGAAAATCTGCAAAGAAGAGAGTTTCCACCAGCGCCAAGGTTACGAAGCCGTGATGGCGATGGCACAAGGCAGCGCTGAACAAAAAGCCATGCTGCAAGATGCTATCAACCGCTTCTGGTGGCCGGTGCTGATGATGTTTGGCCCGAGCGATGCCGATTCTCCCCACAGCGCGCAGAGCATGGCCTGGAAGATCAAACGCCACAGCAACGATGAGCTGCGGCAGAAATTTATCGATAACACCGTACCGCAGCTAGAGGCTCTGGGGATGACTGCACCGGATCCCGATCTCGCCTGGGATGAAGCCACGGGCCATTACCGCTGCGGCGAGATCGACTGGAACGAACTGTACGACGTCATCAAAGGGCGTGGACAGTGTAACCACGAGCGCCTACAGGCCAAACGCCGTGCCTGGGATGAAGGCAGTTGGGTACGAGATGGTGCTATGGCGCATGCCGCTAAACGTGCGGCAAACGCTGCTTAACCGAGGAGAGAGAAATGACTCACGCTGAATGGCCGCTGTATGAAGTGTTTATCCGTAGCAAACAGGGTTTGGCACACCGGCACGTTGGCAGCCTGCATGCCGCAGACGATCAGATGGCGTTAGAAAACGCCCGTGATGCCTACACCCGCCGCAATGAAGGCTGCTCGATCTGGGTGGTGCAGTCCTGCCATTTGGTGGCCTCACAGCCGGAAGACCGCGAGGCGTTTTTCGATCCGTCCGATGACAAAATTTACCGTCATCCGACGTTTTACACCATCCCCGACGGCATCAAAAACATGTAGAGGCAGGCAATGAAAACGATGACCGATGCCAAAATCACCTATGTCCTGCGCCAGGGCGACACACCGCTGATCCTGGCTCAACGCCTGTGCGGCTGGTGTGGCCATGCGCCAGAGTTGGAGATCGATCTGGCGCTGGCCAATATCGGCCTGGATCTGTTGGGGCAGGCCCGCAACTTTCTGGGCTATGCGGCGCAATTGGCCGGACCAGGCTACAGCGAAGATCGCCTGGCGTTTGGCCGCGACGAGCGCGAATTCCGCAACCTGCTGCTGGCCGAGCAACCCAACGGCGGTTTCAATGACACTCTGGTGCGCCAGTTCCTGTTGGATGCCTACCACGTGCTGTTACACCGTGAATTAAGCCGCAGCAAAGATAGCCAACTGGCCGCCATCGCCGCCAAATCATTGAAAGAAGCCGACTACCACCTGCGCTTCAGCCGTGGCTGGATGATCCGCCTGGGTGATGGCAATGAAATCAGCCATCAGAAAATCCAGCAGTCATTAAACGATCTGTGGCGCTTCACCGCCGAGCTGTTTCACGCTGATGCGATTGAGCTTGAACTGGCAGAACTGGGCATTGCCGTCGATCCGCGCCAGTTGCAGGCTCCATGGCAAGAGCTAGTGAACAGCACTTTGCAACAGGCCACGCTGGCACTGCCTAATGAGCACGCCTTTCGCCACGGCGGCAAGCAGGGCCAACACAGCGAACATCTCGGTTTGATGCTGGCAGAAATGCAGTTCCTGCAACGCGCTTACCCGAACTGCAACTGGTAGAGGCCAAACATGCATATCACCCGGCTACAGCCAGCAGAAATTCCGCAGATTTGGCACTGCTTGCAGCAGATTAGCGATCCAGAACTGCCGGTGCTGTCGATTACCGATCTCGGTATGGTGCGCAATGTAGAACGTGACGGTGAAGGTTGGCGCATCACCTTTACCCCTACCTATTCCGGCTGCCCTGCGACCGAATTTCTGCTCCATGCCATTGAACAGACGCTGACCACCGCCGGTTTCAGCCCGGTGCAGGTGGATATCTGTCTCAGCCCGGCCTGGACCACCGACTGGATGAATGCCGATGCCCGCCTGCGGCTGCGGGAATACGGCGTTGCGCCGCCACAGGGGCAAAGCTGTGAAAAGCCGCTGGTTCACGGCCCGGTGCAGTGCCCGCGCTGTGGTAGCGCCTCGACAGAAAAAATCAGTGAGTTCGGCTCCACCGCCTGCAAAGCGCTGTATCGCTGCTGCGCATGCCGGGAACCGTTCGACTACTTCAAATGTATTTAGGAGCCACCATGACGGTCTTTCATCGCCTGAATGTCGCAGCCATCGAACGCGAAACGTCGGATGCGGTAGCCATCACGCTGCGCGTGCCGGACGAATTAAAGTCTCACTACTGCTATACCCCCGGCCAACACCTGACGCTAAAAGCCAAGGTTAACGGCGAAGAGCTGCGCCGCTGCTATTCCATCTGTAGCGCCCCGCAGGAAGGCCTGTTGCAAATCGGGGTGAAAGCCATTCATCAGGGGCGATTCTCTTCTTTTATCAACCAAACGCTGCAAGTAGGCGACGAACTGGAGGTGATGGTGCCGCAGGGCCGTTTCGGTTATCAGCCACAGCCCCAAGCCCAGGGTCACTATCTGGCGATCGCCGCCGGTTCGGGCATTACCCCAATGCTGTCAATCATCAAGGCCACTCTACAACAGGAACCACGCAGCCATTTCACGCTGATTTATGGCAACCGCACCAGCCGCTCGGTGATGTTCAAAGAGGCGCTGGCAGACCTGAAAAACCGCTATCCGCAACGCTTTCAGCCTTTGTACCTGTTCAGCCAGGAAAGCCTCGACAGCCCGCTGCTGAGCGGCCGCATCGATCGTGACCACCTGACCGCCATCGGTAAAACGCTGCTGGATTTCAACGATTTCGACCATGCCTTTATCTGTGGCCCAGAAATGATGATGGACGAAGCGCATACCGTGCTGGAGCAGGCCGGTATGCCTGCCGAACGTATTCATAGTGAACGCTTTAACACCAGCGGCATCGTTGCCCGCCCGGCCAACAGCGGCAATCGCAATGCCACTCAGGTAGAGATTCAGCTCGATGGCCGCCGCCTGAAGATCGAAGTCGGCACCGAGGATGACAGTATTCTTGATGCCGCACTGCGCCAAGGGGCCGACCTGCCCTACGCCTGCAAAGGCGGCGTCTGCGCCACCTGCAAATGCAAACTGAAAGCCGGTGCGGTGGATATGGCGGTCAACTACAGCCTGGAGCCGGATCAGTTGGCGGCAGGCTACGTCTTGAGTTGCCAGTCTTGGCCACGCGGTGAAGGCGTGGTGCTGGACTTTGACGTTTAGGAGCCACCATGGAAACCCCCTGGATTTTACGTGAGCAGCACCAGCGCGTGGTAACGCTGCGGCTGCACCGCCCCGAAGCCCGCAATGCCTTGAGCACCCCATGCCTGGAACAGCTGGTGTATCTGCTGGAACAGGCCGATGCCGACGCTGAGGTGGGTGCCGTGGTGATCGCCGGTGCCGCGCGCTTCTTTGCCGCCGGGGCCGACCTGCGTGAACTGCAACAGCAGGATGTCGCCGCCGCCCAACTCGATCGCCGCCCTGTGTTATGGCAACGCTTGGCGCAATTCAGTAAACCGTTGCTGGCGGCCGTGAACGGCTACGCGCTCGGTGCCGGTTGTGAACTGGCGCTGGCCTGCGACATCGTAATCTGCGGCGAAAGCGCCCGTTTCGGCCTGCCAGAAATTACCCTGGGCCTGATCCCCGGTGCGGGCGGCACGCAACGGCTGATCCGCTGCGTGGGTAAATCCCGTGCCTATCAAATGGTGCTGACCGGAGAGGCGATCGACGCCCGCAGTGCACAGCAGGCCGGGCTGGTGAGCGAAGTCTGCGTTGATGCACTGACGTTGGAACGCACCCAACAGATCGCCCAACGCATCAGCCAGCAGGCACCGCTGGCGCTGCGCGCTGCCAAGCAAGCGCTGAAGCAGGCGCAGGAAATCGGCCTTAGCCAAGGCTTGCAGATGGAGCGTCAGCAATTTGTCACGCTGGCCGCCACCGACGATCGTCGTGAAGGCATTGCTGCCTTCTTCGAAAAACGCACACCGCATTACAAAGGGCGCTGATTTATGGAAAACGCATTAATTCTCAGCCACATCGAAGCCGGGGTGCTGACCATCACCCTGAACCGGCCGGATCGGCTCAACAGTTTTAACGATGAGATGCACCACCAGCTCAGCGAAGCACTGACCTTGGCCGAACGTGACGACAACGTGCGCTGTGTGCTGATCACCGGTGCCGGGCGCGGTTTCTGCGCCGGGCAGGACTTGAACGATCGCAATGTTAGCGTGGAACAGGCCGCGCCGGATCTTGGCCTGTCGGTGGAGCGTTTTTACAACCCGCTGATCCGCCGCCTGACCGCGCTACCGAAACCGGTGGTGTGTGCGGTCAATGGTGTGGCGGCGGGTGCGGGTGCCGCATTGGCGCTGGCCTGCGACATCGTGGTGGCGGCCGACAATGCCAGCTTTATCCAATCCTTCTGCAAACTAGGGCTGGTACCGGATTCCGGCGGCAGTTGGTTCCTGCCGCGTTTGGCCGGGCACGCCCGGGCTATGGGCATGGCGATGTTGGGCGATAAAATCAGCGCCCAGCAGGCGTTGGCCTGGGGCATGATCTGGCAGATGGTGCCCGCCGCAGAGCTGGCCGAACACACGCAAAGTATGGCCAAACAGTTGGCAACGCAGCCCACTTACGGCCTGGGATTAATTAAGAAAGCGCTCTACAGCTCGGCCAGCAACACGCTCGATCAGCAGCTTGATCTAGAGCGTGATTTGCAGCGCCTGGGTGGCCGCAGCGCCGACTATCGCGAAGGCGTCAGCGCTTTCTTCGCCAAACGCCCACCGAATTTCAGCGGGAAATAACCATGAATATCACGGGAATGTCAGTAGCGGTGATCGGTGCCGGAACCATGGGGATCGGCATTGCGCAGGTGGCCGCAGCGGCAGGGCATCAGGTCAAGCTGTTTGATATCGCCCTGCCCGCCGCCGCTGGTGCGCTTGAGTTACTCCGGCAACGGCTGCGCAAACGGGTTGAGGCGGGTAAAGCCGATGCCCACAGTACCGAAGCTCTGCTGGCCAACATCCAGTTGGCCCACTCATTGAGCGAACTGGCCGACAGTGGCCTGGTGATAGAAGCGGTGGCGGAAAAACTGGAGATCAAACAGAGCCTGTTTCGCGATCTGGAAATGATCTGCCCCCCTACCGCGCTGTTTGCCAGCAATACCTCGTCGCTGTCGATCACCGCCATCGCCAGCGCGTTACAGCACCCAGAGCGTATGGCCGGGTTGCACTTCTTCAACCCAGCGCCGTTGATGAAGCTGGTGGAGATCGTCAGCGGGCTGGAAACCCGCCCAGCAACCTTAGCCACGCTGCAAACTTTGGCGCAGCACTGGGGCAAGCACAGCGTGCATTGCCGCTCGACGCCTGGCTTTATCGTCAACCGCGTCGCACGGCCATTCTATGGCGAAACCCTGCGGGCACTGGAAGAACAAGTTGCCGATCCAGCCACGCTGGATGCGGTGCTGCGTGATGCCGGTGGCTTCGCCATGGGGCCACTGCAACTGACAGATTTAATTGGCCAAGACATTAACTATGCGGTCACCGAATCAATCTACCACGCGTTCTATCAGGACGGGCGCTTTACCCCTTCACTGATGCAGCAGGAACGGGTAACAGCCGGGCATTTGGGCCGCAAAAGCGGGCGCGGTTTTTACCGCTATGGCGGCGATTATGCCGCACCGCAGCCTACCTTTGCCGCGCTGGAAACGGGTGAATTGCCGCAGTCGATTACGCTGCACGGCGACTGGTCAGCCATGGCCGAGTTTGCCCAGTTATTGGCCGGAAATGCGGCTGCGATCAAACATCCTGGCCAGACCAGCCCGACAGCGCGCATCGATGATGTTACATTTATGTTAACTAACGGCAAGGCAGCCAGCCAGATCGCCGCAGAAATCGGAGCGCCCGTGGTGTTGTTCGACCTGTCCGTCAACTATCTGCACGCACCGGTCATCGCTATCAGCAGCGCCGTGCAGAACACCGCGCCGCAGACCGCCAAAGTGATCCGCTTGCTGCAATCACTGGGCAAGCAGGTGATCCACTTGCCGGACTACCCTGGCCTGCTGGTGATGCGCACCGTCGCCATGCTGAGCAATGAAGCGCTCGATGTGGTGAACAAAGGCGTCGCCAGCACTGCCGACACCGACAACGCCCTGCGCTTTGGCGTTAACTATCCACAAGGGCCACTGGCCTGGGGCGAAAAGCTCGGTTGGCAGCACATTCTCACCACGCTGGAAAACCTGCAACGCTACTACGCCGAGCCGCGCTATCGCCCAATGCCATTACTGCGCCGCTATGCCGTAAATTATTCAGGAGCTGAATGCTGATGAATGCCAATACTCCCCGCGCGCTGGCCCAGCGCTGCGCCGAACAGATGTTCAAGCAGGATACCTGCGCACAGGCCATGGGTATGCAGGTAGAGGCCATAGATGCCGGTTCCGCTAAGGTCAGCATGATCGTCGGCCCCCAGATGCTCAACGGCCATCAAACCTGCCACGGCGGCCAGCTTTTCAGCCTGGCGGATACCGCGTTTGCCTATGCCTGCAACAGCCAAGGGCTGGCAGCTGTGGCATCCGGGTGCACCATCGATTTTATCCGCCCGGCACTGGCTGGTGATCGCCTCACCGCCAGTGCAGAAGTGCGCCATCAGGGCAAAACCACCGGTTTATATGACGTCGAAATCGTCAATCAACGGGGTAAAACCGTCGCCTGGTTCCGTGGCCGCGCCCATCGCTTGGGCCACAGTATTTTAGGAGACCAACCATGAATCTGGCCTTTATCTGCGATGGCGCTGGCCGCGTCGTTTGAACTGGAACGGCGAACCGATCGCTACGCCCTGTGCACGATGTGCATCGGCGCTGACCAAGGCATCGCCATGATTATTGAACGTGTCTAATTTCTGAGGCTAAAAAGATGACCACAAATCCACGGCCACTCGACGCGATTGAATTTGCTTCCCGCGACGAAATAGAAGCATTACAACTGGAACGCCTGCAATGGACCCTACACCATGCTTATGACAACGTGCCGATGTATCGGCGCAAGTTCGATCAGGCCGGTGTTCACCCTAACGATTTCAAACAACTGAGCGATCTGGCGCTGTTTCCCTACACTACCAAGCAAGATCTGCGCGATAACTATCCGTTCGACACCTTCGCCGTGCCAATGGAACAGGTGGTGCGTATTCACGCTTCCTCCGGCACTACCGGCCGGCCCACGGTGGTGGGCTATACCCAGCGGGATATCGACAACTGGGCGGATATCGTCGCCCGTTGCCTGCGTTCTGCCGGAGCCACCGCCAAAGATAAAATCCACGTTGCTTACGGTTACGGCCTGTTTACCGGCGGGCTGGGGGCGCACTATGGCGCGGAACGGCTGGGGGCAACGGTGATCCCGATGTCCGGCGGTCAAACGGAAAAACAGGTGCAGTTGATCCTGGATTTCAAACCCGACGTGATCATGGTCACCCCGTCTTACTGCCTGACGCTGATCGATGAACTGGAGCGCAAAATGGGCGGCGACGCACGCAACTGTTCGCTACGCCTGGGGGTGTTCGGGGCCGAGCCCTGGACCGAAGCTCTGCGTCACGAGATCGAATCACGTATGGGGATTAAAGCGCTGGATATTTACGGCCTCTCCGAAGTGATGGGGCCGGGCGTAGCCATGGAGTGCGCAGAAAGCGGCGGTGGCCCCACCATCTGGGAAGACCACTTCCTGCCGGAGATCATCAACCCGGACAATGGTATTGCGCTGCCGGACGGTGAACACGGCGAACTGGTTTTCACCACGCTGACCAAAGAAGCGCTACCGGTGATCCGCTATCGCACGCGGGATCTCACCCGCTTGCTGCCCGGGGACGCGCGCAATATGCGCCGCATGGGCAAGATCACCGGCCGTTCAGACGATATGCTGATCATCCGTGGCGTGAACGTGTTCCCATCGCAGGTAGAAGAGCAGATTATGCAGTTTGAACACCTTTCGCCGCATTACCAATTGCAGGTGAGCCGCGCCGGGCATTTGGATACGCTGGCGGTGCGGGTGGAATTGAAAGAGTCGGCGCTCACGCTCAGCCACCAGCAGCGTTGCGATATCTGCCATCAACTGCGCCACCATATTAAATCGATTATCGGCGTCAGCACCGACGTCAGCATTGCCAACTGCGGTGATATTCCGCGTTCAGAAGGCAAGGCCCAGCGGGTGATCGATCTGCGGCCGCGTTAGGTTTCCTCCCGCAGATCACGCTCTTGGGGCTATCTCCTAATCAAGAGATAGCCCATTTCCCGACAGGCTTTAGATTATCTCTTTGTCGCTCACAATCGCTTTGGATACCAAACCATACTCGATGGCTTCTGCCACCGGCATCCAGAAATCACGGTCAATGTCGCTCAAGACTTTTTCCAGTTTCTGCCCGGTTTCCTTGGCGATTAAGGCCGCAATTCTTTCCCGTATGCGGATAATCTCTCTTGCCTGAATCGCCACATCGGTAGCCTGCCCGCCAATGCCACCGCTAGGCTGATGGATCAGAAAACGGGTGTTCGTCAGGCAGAAGCGACGCTCTTTGGGTACCGACAGGAACACGTTAACCGCAGCACTCCCCACCCAACCGCTGCCGATCATATTCACCGGAGCACCAATAAAGCGGATAACATCATGGATCACATCCCCCGACTCCACATGGCCGCCGGGTGAACAAATCAGGAAGTTAATCGGTGCAGAAGACTCGTCGGACAGTGCCACAAGCTGCTTGACGACGTTGTGCGCTACCGTATCGTTAATTTGCCCAAACAGCAGGACAGTGCGTGATTTGAAGGCTCTCTCATCCAAAAAGGCATCGCGCTGAGGAGAACTGACTTCCGTTTTTTCTTCCATCTTATACCTCGATTGTTTTATGTATCATCCACACCAGATTTGGGCGAACCTCGCGAAGGTAACCATAGCAGAAATCGTCGCCATGAAACCGACAACATCACCCTACGCTATCGTTAGCCTCCAAGCCGCATATTTACCCTATCACCGTTTATGTTAAGGTTGTGTCTCAGTAAAAGCTAACCTATGGGAAAATATGGAACATAAACTGGATGAGTTTATCCGCCATGCTTTAGACGCACAGCCCATCAGTGGCACTTCGTTGATCATTTCATTATACGGCGATGCATTGAGCCATCGCGGTGGTGAGATCTGGCTCGGCAGCCTGAGTGCGCTGCTTGAAGCGCTGGGGTTCGGCGACCGCTTTGTGCGCACCTCGGTATTCCGCCTACAGAAAGAAGGCTGGCTGGATGTGGAAAAGATTGGCCGCCGCAGCTATTACCGCGTCACCGATCAGGGTATGCGCCAGTTCCGCCATGCTGAATCTAAAATCTACCTCAGTGAGCAACCGGCTTGGGATGGCAAATGGGATTTGCTGCTGTTGGAAAACGCTGAGAAAACCGAGCGTGCACGGCTGAAAAAAGAGCTGGGCTGGCTGGGTTTTGGCCAGATCGCCAATAACCTTATGGCCGCCCCGACCCATGCGCAAACCGACGTGGCGGCGCTGTTAGGGGAACTCAATGCCAGTGAGCAGGTGATCTACTTCCGCGCCGATTATCCTTATAACCGTTCCGAACAGACGCTACGGCACATGGTGGCTAACTGCTGGTCGCTGAGCGAAGTGGCGGGTTATTACCATGAGTTTATTGTTTCTTTCCGCCCGTTAATGACGCTGCTACGCGAGGCTGACGACAGCGTGCTGACGCCTAAACGCTGTTTCCAGATCAAGCTATTATTAATTCACTTTTTCCGCCGCGTGGTGCTGAAAGATCCCCTACTGCCCGATGCCCTGCTGCCCGCCCAATGGGAAGGGCAGATTGCGCGCAATCTGTGCATCAACCTCTATCAGCGGGTGGATCGCGCGGCGACGGAATATGTCAACGCGTTGGCAGAAACCACCATCGGTGCCCTACCTGCCCCTGGTGCTGGATATTATCGGCGCTTTGGTGGTCTACCGCGCGATCGCGCTACATTTTGAGGAATTAATACTATGCCCGTGTATCAGATTGACGGCCTGACGCCGGTGGTAGACCCCAGCAGCTTTGTTCACCCCACGGCGGTGCTGATTGGCGACGTGATTATCGGTAAAAACGTCTATATCGGCCCGAATGCCAGCCTGCGCGGCGACTTTGGCCGCCTGGTGGTGGAAGACGGTGCCAACGTGCAGGACAACTGCGTGATGCACGGTTTCCCACAGCAGGACACGGTGGTTGAGCAGGACGGGCATATCGGCCACAGCGCCATCCTGCACGGCTGCCGGGTGCGCCGCAACGCGATGATCGGCATGAATGCGGTGATTATGGACGGTGCCGATATCGGTGAAAACACCATCGTTGGCGCAGGAGCCTTTGTGAAAGCGGCTGCGCAGATCGCCGCCAATAAACTGGTGATCGGCAGCCCGGCACGGGTTATCCGCGATCTGACTGAACAGGAGTTAGCCTGGAAACGCGTTGGTACCAAGCAGTATCAGGAACTGGTAGAACGCTGTAAAAACAGCCTGAAAGAAGTGGAGCCGCTCAGCGCCGAAGAGCCTGGCCGCCAGCGCCTGAGCTTCGGCGAGGCGATCATCCCTAAGAGCCAGCTATAACCGACAAGCCGAAGGCCCTTCGGCCTCCGGCTCGGCGTTGGCTTACTCCATGCCCGGCGTCGGCACCTTGCCCGCAACGGCGGCCTGCGCTTGGCGACTGTAGAAATAGATCGCTACCAGCAGCAAGGTGAAGGGCACACCAAACAGCAGCGTCATTCTGAAGAAATCAGTAAACAGCGTAGTGATCATCAACGCAGCCATCAGAATCGCCCCCAACAGGGTGAAATAGGGGTAACCCCACATCCGGAACTTCAGTACCGTGTCCTTATGCTGGCGGCGGAAAAACAGATGAGTGACAAAAATCATCAGCCAGGTAAAACACGCGCCGTATACCGAGATCGACATCATCACCGCAAAAGATTTTTCTGGGTAGATAATGCTCAACACGATGGAAACCACGATACCGACGCAGGATATCGCCAACGCATTCACCGGGATCCCGCGTTGACTGATCTTGCCCAGCCCGGCAGGTGCCTGCCCGGCACGCGACAGTGAGAACATCATCCGCGTAGTGATATACAGCTGGCTGTTCATCGCCGACAGCGCGGCAACCAGCACGATAAAGTTAAAGATCCCGGCTGCGGCAGGTAAGTGGATCACATTCATCGCCATCAGAAACGGGCTTTCCCCGGTGCCAGATTCACGCCACGGCACAATCGCCAGCATCAGAGCAATCGACAGCATGTAAAAAATAAACAGCCTGAGGATGGTGCCTTTAAACGCTTTCTTGACGGCAACCACCGGGTTTTTGGCCTCCCCGGCGGCGACCGCGATCATCTCAATACTCAGATAGCTGAATATCGACACGATTACTGCGAACCACATGCCCTTAATCCCAAACGGGAAGAAACCGCCATTGGCAGTGAAGTTACGGATGCCGAAGGTCGGGTTGGAGGAGAACATCAGAATACCGATACCGATGGCGATAAACGCCGAAATGGCCACTACCTTGATGGTAGAAAGCGCATATTCCACCTGACCGAATGATTTCACCCCCACCACGTTGATGATGATCACCGCGGCAGAGAACAGCAGCACCCACGGCCAGATCGGCGTACCGGGGAACCAGAACTGCATATACATCCCGATGGCGGTCACTTCGGTGCCCACCGCCAGTACCACGCAAGACCAATAGGAATAACGCACCAGAAAGCCAAACAGCGGGCTGATATAAAACTCGGCGTAATCACCAAAGGAGCCCGGCGTTGGGTGTTCAGACGTCATCTCGGCCAGGCAACCCATCAGCAGCAAAGCAATTACGCCACCAATGAAATAACTCAGCAATACGCTCGGCCCGGCCATCTGGATCGCGTAAGCACTGCCCAAAAACAGGCCGGTACCGATTGCCCCACCGATGGCCAACATCGACATTTGCCCGGCGGTAAGTTGCTTTTTTAGCCCATCTTGCCGCTGAGCGATCTCGTCAAAACGTTTTGAATCTTTCATGATTGCTCACCTCTTTCACGCCGGAAGGGTAACGTCCAGGATGGCGGCGGTCACATAATCCACGTTGTGCTGATTCAAACCGGGCAAACACATCCTGCCGGGCGCAACCAGATAAATGGAGTATTGATGCCGTAACTGACTGAGTTGCTGCTCATTCAGGCCGGTGTAGCTGAACATGCCTTTTTGATCGCGGATGCGGCGATAATCCAATGTGGTGCCGCCCTGCTCCAACCCGGCAGCCAGGCTGACACGCATCTGCTTGATACGCTGACGCATGCTCGCCAGTTCGCTCACCCACAGTTGGCGCAGGTGATCGTCAGCCAATAAGGTTTCCACAATCTGGCTGCCGTGCGTTGGCGGGCAGGAGTAACTGCGGCGGATCAGCGTCTTCAATGCGCCTTTCACGTTCGCTGCCGTTTGCGCCGAACCACAGCACACCGAAAGCCCGCCCAGCCGTTCCCCATACAACGCCACGTTCTTGGAGAAAGAGTTGCTGACCAGAAAATCCAGATCGGTTTTCAGCGTCTCGCGCAGCGCAAAACAGTCTTCATCCAGCCCGTCGCCAAACCCCTGATAGGCGATATCAAAGAACGGCAGCAGGCGGCGCTGTTGCAACACATCAATCACGGCTCGCCATTGCCCCTGGCTGAGATCGGTGCCGGTCGGGTTATGGCAGCAAGGATGTAACAGCACGACTGAGCCTTGCGGCAAGGCGGAAAGCGTGTCGAGCATCGCGTCAAAACGCAGCTCACCGCTGGCATCATCAAAGTACGGGTAGGTATTCACCTTGAGGCCCGCGCCTTCAAAAATGGCCCAATGGTTGGCCCAGGTCGGATCAGAAACCCAGATTTCACGCTGTGACAGGTAGTGGCAAAGAAAATCTGCCCCCAGTTTCAACGCGCCCGAACCCCCAACGGTTTGTACCGTAGCGATGTGGCGTGGGGTTTGAGTCGCCGCTTCGCCAAACAGCAACGCTTGAACCTGGCGGGCGAACAACGCCGAACCTTCGATTGGTGGATAGGTGTGTGGGCGCTGTTGTTCCAGCAAACGCTGTTCGGCAATATGCACCGAACGCATTAAGGGAATATTGCCCTGATGGTCGTAATACAACCCGATACCCAAGTTAACTTTTTGCGAATTTGGGTCCTGCATATACGCTTCCATCAGCGACATAATAGGATCGGGTGCAGAAGGTTTAATATGATTAAACATACGACGTCCTTAATTCACTTTTAAATGAATTTGCAGGTGAATATTATTTTTGTGATATGCCCAACGAGTTTCAAGCAACGCTACTTGAAAAATGAAGGGGGAAAACGATTAAGCGATTGCACTAACCGTTATTTCTATTTTCATGCCAGGGACAACTAATTTCTCAACAATGACGGTTGAACGATTGGGGTACGGATAATTAAAGTAATTTTTATATATCTGATCGAGTAACTTAACGTCATTAACATCGGTAAGATAAACAATAACCTGTAATACATTATCACTGTGGCTATTGGCTGCCCGCAGCGTTTGGGCCAGATTATCAAACGTCAGAGCGATCTGTTTTTCCGGGCTGCCGGTTTCAATGGTGCCATCTGCATTCACCGGGCCGTGGGCGGTAAATAGCATCCCGCCCCCTTTGGTCGCCCAGGAAAAAGGTTGCCCAATCTCAGGCAGGCCAGTATCAATAACTTTGCGCATTGGGTGTTTCTCCTTGCTTAAGCAATTGGCGGCTCAGAGCTCCACCGGCAGCAAAAAGCGCATCCAGAACGTTAAAATGGTTGGCTCCTGCGACCGCATGGCGGCTGACCGGCAGCCCTTTTTCTTTCAGTGCCGCATAATAATAAAGTGACTGACCAATCAGCTCTGGTAACTCTGCGGCTCCGTAGAACAGCACCATCGGCGTAAGCTGCTGAGGAATATTGCGTGCCGGACTCAGGGCTGCAACTTGCTGCGCGGTCAGCTGTAATTGCTGGTTAACGTAAGTGTTCAACAAGGGCTCAAGTTCAAAAATACCGCTAATGGGGAAAACCGCCTGAATGCCTGGGTGATGTTGCCAATATGCAGCTAAATGCCCCCCGGCAGAATGGCCGCAGAGATAAATCGGCTTATTACCACGCTGTTTTTCACGTGCCTCAATCGCATCCAACGCGATACCAATTTGCTGACAAATATCATCCAGAGTAGCAACCGGTGCCAGCGTGTACTCCACCAGCACTACATCAAAACCTAATGACAGTGGTGCCTCGGCAATAAAAGCAAAATCGTCTTTATTACAAAACTGCCAATAACCGCCATGCAGGAATATGACGACTCCTTTATGTTCTTCGGCGGAATATAGCCAATCAAAAACCTCCCGCGATGTATTGCCATAGGGGATATTACGCTCACCGCGTACCTGTTGATAAACCTGCTGACTGCGGGATTGAAAAGACGTCAAAATCGCATTTTCATCATCCACCGCCGCACCATTATCGTAATCCCCTGTGAGAAGTTTCATATATTAAACTGTGTTTATTATTTAAGATGTGCATTAACTATTAGCAATCAGAAAAAATATTGTCAAGGCGGGTGCAACAGCAATGCGTGATCGCCGATATAAAATTAAAATTTCCGGCAATAAGTTTTACCCGTGAAACTTATTGCCTTTATTTTTCGTTTCATCCATGAAACACGAAAATAAACTCTGATTAAAAATGCTGTGGTCGAAGTTGCGTTAATTGACTGAGATGTTGGTAGGCATAATCCCAAAAGGTACGAACCTTCAACGGCATCCATTGCACGTTATTCGCCACCAGTTGTACCGGCATCGGTGCAGGTTCGTATGCCGCCAGTAACCGTACCAGCGTGCCAGCTGCCAGATCGTCCGCTACCTGATAAGACAATAGCCGGGCAATCCCCTTACCTGCCCGCACCGCCAATAACTGTGTTTCGACTTCGTTTAACAATAACCGTGGCGTCAGCCGCACTCGTTCACTGTTTTCCCGCAGCCCAAAACGCCATTCACGCATTGTCGTGTGCAAGGTACCTACGATAGTGTCATGATCCGCTAACTCCGCAGGCACCTGGGGGGCTCCGCGCTGTGCCAAATACGCCGGGCTAGCCACCGTCACACGCGTTACCTCACCCAACTTGCGTGCAACTTTGCTGGAGTCTTGCAAATAACCGATGCGCACCGCAACGTCTAACCCTTCATCCACCAGGTCCAGATTACGGTCGTTAAGTTGCATCTCGATCTGAATCTGCGGGTAACGTTCAAGAAACGCCATCACGACCGGCGCAACATGCTTACGCCCGAACTGCACCGGGGCGGTGATACGTAGCAAACCGGTCAACTGTGTTTCTGTGGTGCCAATCAGCGCATCCTGATAGTCCTGCAACAATATGCGAGCACGCTCCACCAGCCTTAACCCCGCCTCGGTCGGTGCCAAACGCCGAGTCGTACGCTCCACCAATCGCGCCCCAAAGCGCTGCTCCAATGAAGCAATCGCCCTGGTGATCGCCGATGCGGAACGGTGCAACTTGCGAGCCGCTCCGGCCAAACTGCCGTGCTGGATCACTGCCACAAAGATTGCCAATCTCATCTAAACGGTCCATGAATTATTCCAATATATGAAATTATCAATTTCCATCTTCCCGGATTCTCTTCAGGTAGCGCAAGAGTATTCTGGTTGCACATCAAACAGGAGAAATATCATGCAAAAACTGAAGTTGTACGGCCTACCCATATCCGGCCATTGCCACCGTGTAGAACTGTTGCTGCGTATGCTCGATCTACCTTACAAATATTGTCAGGCTCCCGCAGAGATCCGCTCTAGCGATGCTTTTCTCCGCCTCAATCCTTTTGGCCAGATCCCGGTATTGCTTGATGGCGATAAAGTGCTCACCGACAGTAATGCCATATTGGTTTATCTGGTAAAGCGTTATGCGCCCGGCAGCCACTGGTTGCCGGAAGAGCCTTGGGCGGCCGCTCAGGTGCAACTCTGGCTTGGCAAAGCCGCAGGAGAAGTGCGTTACGGCCCCGCATCCTGCCGAATGGTAAAACAGTTCTCTGTCGCAGAGGATTACCAGAGCGCACTCACCATTAGCGAACGCTTTTTGCCACAGTTGGAACAACACCTTACCCACAGCGAGTTTTTGGCCACCCATCAACCCACCATAGCCGATCTGGCTTGTTACAGCTATGTGGCGGTAGCACCGGAAGGCGGTGTTTCTCTGGAGCCTTACCCCGCGATCCAACGCTGGATACGACAGATTGCCGGGTTACCAAGGTTCTTCCCCATGCCGGCATTACCTTTGCCAGAACCGGCTAACAGGCCAAGCAAATGACGCAATCTCTATTTCACGCCGGTGAATTACGGGCACAGGCGCTGGCAGGTTTTGACGCTGTCAGCGGCAGTATTTACTCAGCAATGCCCACTCAGCATCGTGAATTTTTTGCTCAACTGCCTTACCTGTTTGTTGCGACGCTGGATAAACACCATTGGCCAGTTGCAACCGTGTTCAGCGGCTTTGCCGGGTTCCTGCGAACGCCTGATGATACACATCTGCGTATTATCTCACCCCGCCGGTTAGATGACCCGGCGCAAGCCGCGCTGCAAGTGGGCCATCCCGTAGGGGCATTGGGGCTCGATTTCAGTAACCGACGGCGTAACCGCGTTAACGGCACGATCAGCCGTATGGACAAAAATCGCGTTGAGATTGAAGTGCATCAAAGCTTTGGTAACTGCCCGCAATACATTCAGCGGCGTGAACTTTTCCCGGTGCTCCCTGGCCCGTCGCCGATGAATATGCTCAGCGAATTGGATCACCAGGCGCGCAAAATGATCCAACAGGCTGATACCTGTTTTGTTGCCAGCTATGCACAGAACGATTCACCACAAGGTGGAGTGGATATTTCGCACCGCGGTGGCAAACCGGGGTTTATCCATCTTGATGGTGAAACCCTGTGGATACCGGATTTTCGTGGCAATCGTTATATGAATACGCTGGGAAATTTGCTGGTGCAACCGCGTGCAGCACTGCTGTTTATCGACTTCGAACAAGGGGATATTTTGCACCTGCAAGGAGAAACCCAGATCCTATGGCAGCCGGGGAAGATAGGTGTGGAAGGGGCCGAACGTTACTGGCGTTTTGATGTGGCCCGTGCGTGGCGATTGCCGCAAGCCTTCGCCTGGCAGGGTAAACATGTCGAGTTTTCCCCAGCAACGTTAGGTACGGGAATCTGGCAAAAAACTCAGTTTTGAGAAAAACTAAAAATAGATTTATTTCGCTATATTGGTTTTAAAATAAGCTCCATTGCAGAGTCTACTGCTGATTTTTAGCGGGGATTTCCGGTTTGAAAAGTAATATGCTCTGCGGATGAGATCGATAACACATCAATAACCCAATGATAATTAATAGTAAATATCACTCCTTGATACGGCAACCAGGCCATGCGCCAAGAGCCATGGCTCTTGGCATAAAAATCATACAATAGCCTTTTGCTCAGTAGTGCCATTCCAAAAAAATCTGGAGTGCGCTAAGGTTAAGGCGGAGAAACCTCCAGTGTACAGTTCTACTCAAAGGAGCTTGAGTATGTTTCCTGAATACCGTGAATTAATATCGCAACTCAAATCAAGCCATCCCCGCTTCCAGTCGTTGTTTGAAAAACACAATCAGCTTGACCATCAAATCTCCAGATTAGAAGGGCCTTCTGGCACCGGATACTGTGATGAAGTCGTTAAGCTAAAAAAGGAAAAACTGCATATCAAGGATGAGATACATAAAATTCTGAAAGCAGAGAATACAACGAAGTAACGCATGCCGATCCCCGCTCTGCTGCGGGGATCTCCATACCTCTTGCCACCCATTCACTGCGGCTGTTACGCTCACTCAGAATCGTCAAGCAGAGTCAGTATCAGCACTTGTCTTGTATGCTCAGGCTTTGGGCTGCTTTCTTCGGGACGTTGGTCACAGACAAACTTGATTGTAAGTGATTGAATAATGGTGGGGAGCTCCCGTATCTCTCCGTACAGTGCCTGCTACCGTGCCCCCTGTTTGCGGCATCTTGGCAGAGTCAGCCCCAGCCTAATTTCCAGTGACTTTTACGAGCAATGCGATGATTAAATGGCCGTGGAAAGCGCATCAACCGCAAGCGGAAACATTTGCCCAGTGGCAGGAAGCACTGGATATTCCCCTGCTCTCCCCTTTAGATGAAGATGAGCAGCGGCGTTTGGTTGCCGTCGCAAGTCAGATCTTGCAAAACAAACGTATTGTGCCGCTGCAAGGGCTGGAATTGACGCCTTTGATGCAGGCGCGTATTGCCTTGCTGTTTGCTTTGCCGGTGATGGAACTGGGGGCGGAATGCCTGGACGGTTTTAATGAGATCCTGCTTTATCCCACCCCTTTTATCGTGGAGGATGAGTGGCAGGATGACCTAGGTCTGGTGCATTCCGGGCCAGTCGTGCAATCGGGGCAGAGTTGGGAACAGGGGCCTATCGTGCTGAACTGGCTGGACGTGCAGGACTCTTTCGATCTTTCAGGTTTCAACCTGATTATTCATGAAGCCGTGCATAAACTGGATATGCGCAATGGCGGCACCACAACGGGTATACCGCCTATTCCTCTGCGTGAGATTGCTGCTTGGGAATATGACCTGCATGCGGCAATGGAAAATCTGCAAGATGAGATAGATATGGTTGGCGAAGAAGCCGCCAGCATGGATGCCTATGCTGCCAGCGATCCGGCAGAGTGTTTTGCAGTGCTGTCTGAGTATTTCTTTAGCGCGCCAGAGCTGCTGGCAAACCGTTTTCCGGCCATCTATGACCACTTCCGCCGCTTCTATAAACAAGACACGCTGGCACGTTTGCAACGCGGATATACCGATAGCGAGACCCACCCCCACTGAGCTTGCTCAGATGATGAGCAGTCACACCGTTACGAGCAATTTAGCGTTGACACACCCTGAGTGGCTGGATATGATGCGCCCCGTTCACACGATTCCTCTGTAGTTCAGTCGGTAGAACGGCGGACTGTTAATCCGTATGTCACTGGTTCGAGTCCAGTCAGAGGAGCCAAATTAGAAAAGCCCGCTTAGGCAACTAAGCGGGCTTTTTGCATTTTGAACACGACGCAAGGCCGACCAGAAGACAGACACCTTGCGTCTTATCGCAGATATCTGTTTTCCAGTCGAAATAGCCAAACTAGCGCCATGGATTTCTGACAAAGTCCGTGGCGTTTTTTTATATCAGCGTATTCCACATTATCACGCTGAATGCCGATAACTGTTCTATCAGGCACCAAAAACGCGAGTCGTCCCTGAATTCTCCCTTAACTGCGGACCATTACAAGGCTGAATTGTTAACTCCCTTCCATTTTGCAGCGCAATGGTTGCCCCCAAGCCTTTTCCTGCGCATGATGCAGCAAACTACATAATTTGTTACAGGCTTATGATTAACGTTGCTCTGATCGATGACCACGTGGTGGTTCGTTCTGGATTTGCCCAATTACTGTCGCTGGAGAGCGATATTCGCATTACCGGGCAGTTCGCGCCCTGCGTCACACGCAGCAACCGCCGAAAGAGCTACAGGTGCTCACCCCACGCGAGAAAGAAATCTTCGACTTACTGGTCAATGGCATGAGCGTTAAAACCATCGCTCAACAGTTAACCTTAAGCCACAAAACAGTGCAGGTACATCGTGCCAATATTCTCGGTAAACTACAGTGCACCACAACCATCGAGTTAGTGCACTTCGCCTTGCAGCATCAGTTGCTTACCGGGAGCTAGCCGGTGCCGTTGATCCTACGCCGCCTAGCGCTTTCCTTATTTCTGGTGCTGTTTTTTTCCCTCAGTTGGCTAGCACTGTGGACCATCAGTCTGCATCTTACCCAAGACAGCCTGCAAGCCACGCTGCTGTTACCTCAGGGGCTACGGCTGGCATTATTAATCCTGCTGCCTCGCCGCTACTGGCTGACACTGTTAGTGGCAGAAGGGGCGATACTGCTGTGGCTAAATAACCAGCAGCTGTTGAACGCCCACCTGATGCTGGCCTTGCCTTGGTTAAGCCTGCTACCCGCCTGGTGTACTCAGCGGCTTTGGTACCGTTATCACCAATACTGGCAACGGCTATCGCTGTTACTGGCCGCCATTAGTACCAATACGCTGTTATATGGGCTGCTGGCTGGCCCCTGGATGGCCGCCCCGCTCAGCCAGACATTGCTGACCTCTTTTACCGGTGGCGTACTGCTGGTGCCTTTTATCTATCTGATTCACACCTATCTAAAACAGCAGTTGGTTACCACCATGCCAGCCCCCCATCCCCTCACTCCACAGATCCGTACCTCTCTACTACTGTGGTGTTCGCTGTTTTTCACTATGGGTATTTGTGCACAAGTGGCCATCGCACCAGAAATGGAGCGTCTGCTACTGATTTTCATCTTCCTGCCTAACGTACTGATGGCCTATCTGTTTGGTTGGCAAGGTGGCGTCTTGGCGGCTCTGTTTGGCAGCATACTGATTACCCTCACCCGCCAGGCGGGCGGCGCCTTTCAAGATCTGCGCGAATTGGAGTTGTTCCTTTCAACCCAAGCGCTATTGGGGATTGGTTTAGGCATCGCCATCAGCCGCCAGCAGCAACTGGCGCAAAAGTTACAGCGCTACCGTCAACAGCTGGAACGCGAACTGGCGGCCAAACGGCATCTGATGGAACGGCTCGTTGCTACCGAGGAAGAAACCCGCAAGGGCATCGCCCGCGAATTACATGATGAGATCGGCCAGAATATTACCGCTATACAGATCCAGGCGATGCTGGTTAACCGTAGCGCCACCGCTCCGGCAACCCGTCTGGCCGCGGAGCTAATCGACACCCTTTCACAACGTATCCACCACACCACTCGCACGCTGTTACGGCAATTACGCCCACCGGTATTGGAAGAGATGGCATTCGACAAAGCGCTAAGCCACTTGGCCAATGAGTTTGCCTTTGCCGAACAAGGAATTGATTTTTACCTCGACTATCAATTGCCTGAGCCCCCAACCGACAAAACACTGATATTCACGCTTTATCGCGTGGCGCAGGAGTCGCTCAATAACATCAGCAAGCACGCCTGTGCGAGCTATGTTCGCCTGCGCTTAACCCAAAGCGACCGGATGATCACGCTCGAAATACGTGATAACGGCCAGGGCATGCCGCCTCAAGCCAACAGCGGGTTTGGCCTGCTCGGTATTGAAGAGCGGGTACGTGCTCTCGGCGGGGATTGGTTGCTTCAACGCGGCAACGGTACCCGCGTAATTGTTAACTTACCCACAAAATTGAACGAAACCCTCTCCTGACTAGGAATAAGTCTTAGGCCTCTACAACCTTGTCTCATCCATTCCCGTTATTCACTCTTTACACTGCGTCCATTGTCCAGAGGAACCTATGACATCGGCCACGTTAACTGCAGAACAAATCAGTGCCCGCTATCGATATTGGCGGCCACGCCTGATGTTTTCGATGATCGTCGGCTATGGCGCGTTTTACCTGACGCGTAAAAGTGTCAGCTACGCCATGCCGGTGATGCAGCTCGAACTGAATCTGGACAAAGGTGATATCGGCCTGTTGGGCACGCTGTTTTATCTGGCTTATGGTGGTTCGAAGTTTGTTTCTGGCATGGTCAGCGATCGCAGCCAGGCACGGTGGTTTATGGGCGTGGGGCTGTTCATCACCGGGCTTTTGAACATTCTGTTCGCCTTTTGCCATTCACTGACGGCGCTGTTGCTGGTGTGGACCTTAAACGGTTTCTTTCAAGGCTGGGGATGGCCACCCTGTGCCAAATTACTCACCAGTTGGTACTCGCGTAACGAGCGTGGCTTCTGGTGGGGAACCTGGAATACCTCGATCAGCCTGGGAGGTGCCGTGGTGCCATTGCTGTCTGCTTTTATGGCCTCGAACTACGGTTGGCAATCAGCCCTGTTGCTGCCAGGGGTGATCGGCATGCTGATTGGTTTATAGCTGTGCTGGCAGTTGTGTGGCAAACCACAGCAACAGGGATTACCGAGCGTTGGCAGTTGGCGGCGCGATCCGCTGGAGCTTTGGCAAGAGCAGCAAAGCCCACCAATGCCGATGCGGCAGATGCTGTATGACACCATTTTACGTAACCCGACCATCTGGTTGCTCGGTGTCTCCTACATCTTGGTGTACTTGATACGCATTGCGCTGAATGACTGGGGCAATATCTGGCTGGCAGAAAGCCATGGCGTGAATCTGATGAAGGCCAATGCCACCTTATCGCTGTTTGAATTGGGCGGGTTATTTGGCGCTCTGTTTGCCGGTTGGGGATCGGATTTGCTGTTTCGCGGCCTGCGTGCGCCGATGATCCTGCTGTTCTCTTGTGGATTGTTTCTGGCGATGACCGCCTTATGGCTGGCCCCGTTACACCACTACGGATTGCTTTCCGCTTGCTTTTTCAGCCTTGGTTTTTTTGTGTTCGGGCCACAGATGTTGATTGGTTTGGCGGCTACGGAGCACTGCCATAAAGATGCGGCAGGCACCGTAACCGGCTTTCTCGGCCTGTTTGCCTATCTGGGCGCAGCGTTGGCCGGTTGGCCGCTCGCTCAGGTGTTACAGCATTACGGCTGGTACGGTTTCTTTGCCGTGCTGGCGCTGGCCGCCACCTGCGTAGGCCTGCTGTTAATGCCGATGCTGATGGCAGGGCAAATGCGGCAATAACGGCAGCCTGTTTTAGCTGATGCGCAGGGATGAGGCCTTTGATCCGGTGATTTCTGTACCCCCTCACTCTCCCCTCAAAAAAGACTGTCTCTTGATCAGATCTCCTGATCAAGAGACTTCGCCAGTTTATACCCTTCGACGATATCCTGAAGCTTGAACCATCCCTCCCACATCACTACCCATCCTGCTCGTCCCGTCCGTTTACTGTCATACCAACGCCCCAGCTTCGCCAGATTCAGGTACGCCCACTTCACACTCGGCGGCCTCTTCGGCAACGTTTTACCTTCCTGTTTCACCCACAGCAACTTCCATTCAAGTGGACTCAGTACCCGTTCACAGCTTGCATTGAGCGTCTCTTCACTCAACCCGCCCTGGCGTAACGACAACACCCGCACCGCTATAAAGCTCAGGATGACGATCATTCGCTCCAGATTATTTCGCGTTTGCATCCGTAGCTGTTCCACCTGCGTTCCACCGCTTTTCCACGCTTTATGGTATTCCTCTATCAGCCAGCGACGCTCGTAGTAACTGATAATCACCCGGGCTTCTTCCGCTGATGTGACTTTTTCTGATGTCAGAAGGTGCCAGCACGCTCCGTCTTCTCCTTCTTCACGACAGCAGATATACGTCAGTGGGACGGTATTTTCTTCTGACGTACTCCCCGGCATTTTGAGTTCGACCGAGCTATAGCGGATACTCATTTGTGCCTCACGCGCAGCACGTCCGCCTTTCTGGACCACATTCAGTCGATAACTGCCTGCTTCTGTTAGCGTTTCTGGCAACTCCAACAGCTTCTCATTGTGTCCACTTAGCAACCGGTTCTGAGCTGCTCGAACGATGAAGCGCTGTTTATTTTTCGTTTTATAATCAAGGTAATGCCAGATATCCGCTTCCCGGTCACAGACGGAGATAACGTGTGCTTGTGTGTCACCGAGACGCTGTGCCGTTCGTTCAGATGCCTGTTGCCATTTGTAACTCTCTTTCTCTTCATAAGGCACGTGTTTACGTTGGTGCTTTTTACCGTATTTGTTCGCTTCACGGCTCCAGCGATGCTGGTCGATGAGCCCCAAGAACAGTGCGTGCTCGGGAGCATAAAGCAGGACGGTGTGGGCTAACAGGCCATGCGTATTCTTGCTGGTTGTCGTATTTCCCAACTCGTCATACGCGGTGGTGTGAGCGAAGTTAATGGAGGTGGTGTCTTCCAAAGCAAGTAGCAGAGTGTGCGTCTTGGCGGCCATTGCTGTGGCGTTGAAGCCGGCCTCGGCAATGGCATCGGGTGAGACGTTGGGATTGCGGATCAGACGATAAGCCCCTTCAACTTCAGCGGTGGTTTGGGATGATTTCACAATAGAAAGTCCTGTATTTTTAGCCAACGAGGCAGTGAATTTGACGAGACGCTGAGTTCGCCGATAGTCGCCAAGTTGAGCGAGCCCAAAAGTGTCATTAGCCCATGAATAACAATCAGAAAGCACCATACTAAAAACCGAAGAAGAGGAGAATATAAAGAGAGATCAACAGGCGGGGAGAAAGTTCAAAAACTCCCCGGCGTTTGCGCCGGGGAAATGTGTATAAGAGACAGCAAAAAAGAGGGGGAGCGAATGAGTTCGTTTTACCCTACAAAAACAAAAAGGACATCATGATGAAATTAACACCTTTGAATACCCTCTTGGCCACCGCTCTGGCACTGGCTACGCTGGCAGGAACCGCACGGGCTGAAGGACGCCTGGTAATCTATTGCAGCGCCACTAACGCCATGTGTGAAGAGGAAGCTAAAGCCTTCGGGGAAAAATACAGCGTCAAAACCAGCTTTATCCGCAATGGTTCCGGCAGCACACTGGCCAAGCTGGAAGCGGAGAAAAAGAATCCGCAGGCCGATGTCTGGTACGGCGGCACGCTGGATCCCCAATCGCAAGCGGGTGAAATGGATTTGCTGGAGCCTTACGCTTCTCCAAATCTGGCACAAATCATGCCGCAGTTCCGCGATCCGGCCAAGCGTAAAGGCAACTACTCCTCGGCGGTCTATATCGGCATCCTCGGTTTTGGTGTCAACAACCAACGCCTGAAAGAAAAGAATCTGCCGGTGCCTAAATGCTGGAAAGATTTGACCAACCCGATCTACAAAGGGGAGATCCAGATCGCCGACCCGCAAAGCTCCGGCACGGCCTACACCGCGCTGGCCACCTTTACTCAACTATGGGGTGAAGATGCAGCCTTTGATTACCTGAAGCAGCTTAACAGCAATATCTCGCAGTACACTAAATCCGGCATCGCCCCGGCTCGCAACGCCGCACGCGGAGAAATCGCCATCGGCATTGGCTTCCTGCATGACTATTCACTGGAACAAGAGAAAGGTGCCCCGTTAACGCTGGTTTCACCTTGCGAAGGCTCCGGCTATGAAATTGGTGGCATCAGTATCATCAAGAATGCCCGCAATATGGAAAATGCCAAACTGTTCGTTGACTGGGCGCTATCTAAAGAAGCCCAGGAGCTCTCCTGGAAGAAAGGCCAGTCTTACCAGATTCTGACCAATACCACGGCAGAAACCTCACCTAACTCGCTGAAATTGGATCAATTGAAACTGATCGATTACGACATGGATACCTATGGAGCATCCGATATGCGTAAGAAACTGATTTCCAAGTGGGTGAGTGACGTGAAGATGGGCAACTAACCCAGTGCTACCCAGATCGGGCGTGTTTATCACCACGCCCGTCTCATTTTAGTTAATCCGGGGAATATCATGTCTGAAGCCATTACCTTGCGCGCTGCGCAGGGACGGGATCCTATTTTCTACTGGCTGCTGCTGGCACTGGCCGGTTTTGCCCTGCTGCCCTCTTACAGCCTGGACTACGGACTGCTGGAGGCCACACGTGAAGAACTGCTGGCCGCTTATGGATGGTCGCATAGCGGCCTGGCGTTGGTGTGGTTTGCCGCACCGCTGCTGCTGATTTTGCGCCGGGCACTTACCGCTGGCCGCGAGCAGCGCACCCGCCACCTGTTTGACGCCGGCTACGCGCTGGCCTGCGGGGGGCTGGTATTTATCACTGCCGCCTTAACCGGCACCGGTATGGGATTCGCCACGCTGCCACTCCTGCTGGCGTTGGGTGCTGTGATCACCCTGGCGCTTTCCAGGCTGGAGTGGCTGGGGGGAGATCGTTTCGTGCTGGGCTCACTGGTGGCGGTGATTGCGCTCATCACCCTGTTTATCATTTACCCCAGCATCGCCATTTTTATCCCGATGTTCACCGATGAAGCCGGTGCCTTCGCTCCATTGGGATTTATGCAGGTTCTCGGGCAAGCCCATATCCTGCAAGTGATCTGGAACTCCTTCCTGTTATCTGCTGCGGTGGGAATGGGTTGTACCTTCTTCGGTATGGTGCTGGCGATTTATACCACGCGCATTGCCCGCCGTTCTGCGCTGATTGGCCGCATCTTTTCGATCCTGCCGATCGTCACGCCGCCCTTTGTCGTCGGATTAGGCGTTACCCTGATGATGGGGCGGTCCGGCTACATTACCGAGTTTATGGTTACCTGGTTCGGCCTGACCAATACCAACTGGCTGTATGGCTTTACCGGTATCTGGCTGGCGCAGGTGCTGGCCTTTACGCCAATGTCATTTATGATCCTCGACGGTGCCATCAAGACCATTCACCCTTCGCTGGAGGAAGCCTCTTACACGCTGCGTGCCAACCGTTTTCAGACCTTCACACAGGTCTTCTTGCCACTGTTGAAACCCGCGCTGGCCAACTCGTTCCTGATCGTTATCGTCCAATCGCTGGCTGACTTCAGCAACCCGTTGGTGCTGGGCGGCAACTTCGACGTGCTGGCGACGCAGATCTACTTCTACATTACCGGCGCACAGCTTGATTATCAGGCCGCCAGTACCTTGGGGGTGATCTTACTGTTGTTCTCATTGTTGGTGTTCTGTGTGCAGTATATGTGGATCGGTAAACGCTCCTACGTGACCATTTCCGGCAAATCGAACCATGGCGACGTGCAGCCTTTGCCAAATCTGCTGGTGTGGGGCGTTTCACTGATGCTGTATGTCTGGATCGCCTTCAACCTGTTGCTGTACGGCAGCATTTTCTACGGCAGCTTTACCGTCAACTGGGGGGTGGATTACACCCTGACGCTGGACAACTTCAGCAAGCTGTTCGGCCAAGGATTCAGCGATGGCGCATGGCCTTCTCTGCTCGATACCTTGCTGTATGCCGGGATTGCCGCCCCGATTACCGCCATCTTTGGTCTGCTGATTGCCTACATCGTGGTGCGCCAACAGTTCCGTGGCAAAAAGGTCATCGAGTTCAGCACTATGCTGTGCTTCGCAGTGCCGGGTACCGTCGCCGGGGTTTCCTACATTCTGGCGTTCAACAGCGCGCCGGTTTACCTGACGGGTACCGCAGCGATAGTGATTATCTCCATGGTGATGCGCAACGTGCCGGTAGGGATCCGTGCGGGTATCGCCGGTTTGGGGCAGTTGGACAAATCGCTGGATGAGGCTTCGCTCAGCCTGCGCGCCGGCTCACTGCGCACCGTGCTGTATATCCTGCTGCCACTGTTGCGCCCGGCGATCCTCTCGGCGCTGGTTTACAGCTTTGTGCGCGCCATGACCACCGTCAGCGCCATTATTTTCCTGGTAACGCCAGATACTCGTGTCGCCACCTCCTACATCCTTAACCGGGTCGAGGACGGTGAATATGGCGTAGCGATTGCCTATGGCTCGATTCTGATCGTCGTGATGCTGGCAATTATTTTCCTGTTTGATGCCCTGGTTGGAGAAGCGCGGGTGGCGCGCTCCAAAGCCCGGAATGCTGCCTGATACGCGGCACATAAGGATGAACAACATGTCTGACAATCAAGATAAAAAACCCTTTGTTGAACTGAGGAATGTCGCCAAACGCTTTGGCAACAACACCGTGATCGGTGATTTGAGTCTGGCGATCCCACGTGGAGATATGGTCACCCTGCTTGGCCCTTCCGGCTGCGGAAAAACCACGGTATTGCGTTTAGTCGCCGGGTTGGAAAAACCCAGCAGCGGGCAGATCTTTATTGATGGCGAAGACGTGACCGATCGCTCCATTCAGCAACGTGATATCTGTATGGTATTCCAGTCCTACGCGCTGTTCCCGCATATGTCGCTGGGGGATAATATCGGTTACGGTTTGAAAATGTTAGGTCGCCCCAAGGCCGAAATCCGCGATCGGGTACGTGAAGCGCTAATGCTGGTCGATCTGGAAGGTTTTGAAGAACGCTATGTCGATCAGATTTCCGGCGGTCAGCAGCAGCGTGTAGCCTTGGCGCGAGCGCTGATCCTGAAACCCAAAGTACTGCTGTTCGATGAACCTTTGAGTAACCTTGATGCTAACCTGCGCCGTAGCATGCGCGAGAAAATCCGCGAGTTGCAGCAACAGTTCAATATCACCTCTCTGTATGTCACGCACGATCAAAGCGAAGCCTTTGCCGTTTCAGACAGCGTGCTGGTGATGAACAAAGGGGAAATCATGCAGATCGGCGCCCCGCAGACGCTGTACCGCTACCCTGCATCGCGTTTTATGGCGGGTTTTATGGGGGATGCCAATATATTCCCGGCTACGGTCACCAGCAACGGCGTAGAGATCTTCGGCTATCAGGTGCCACGCCCGCACGGTTTTGCCTCTGGGTTACAGCAATGCACGGTCGGCGTACGCCCCGAAGCAATTACTCTCAGTCAGCAGGGGGAACCCAGCCAACGCTGCACCATCAGCAAAGTGGCCTATATGGGGCCGCAATATGAAGTGCTGGTGAATTGGCACGAACAGTCACTGTTGTTGCAGGTTAACGCCACCCAACTACAACCGGAACCGGGGGACAGTTATTATCTGCAAATCCATCCGTTCGGCATGTTTATGTTAGCTGACGAGTAAGCACCGCAGTCCCCCGCGATATAAAGCGGGGGAATTCAGCGCAATGAATGCCCGCTATCAAATATTATCCCCCTCAACTTCACTCTGGGGAACGGTTGTCTTTAATCAGTAATCTCTGGCCAGGGAAATCGATAAGGACTACGAAGTTTTTGAAGAAATTATTGCCAATCAAACCATCCGTTTCCATATGCTCAAATGCTCCGTCTAGCAGTACCGCATTCAGCTTGATATTTTCTGTGCCCAACCCGTCAAGTTTAAACTCAGTTGCCTCGCACCCTTTATTGTCCATTTCTAGCATCACGGTCTGGCAAGAGAGGCGAGTAAATGAAGATTTAAGCCTATCTTTCCAAAAAACCGATACCGATGCACCGGTATCCAACACCATGTTGTAGCGCTGCAAACGCTGCGAAACATTGACCACAATGCCTTCTTGCGTAAGCTGTAGCGGCAAGGCAAGCCAACCGTCTGATACGTTAACGTTCAATGCTTGGACATCATCAGCCACTGACAAATTCTGGCCTTTATAATCAATCAGCACCGCCTTTCCCTTGAATAAGTCCAAGCCAATGACCATTGACGTAGGGATATGCCCATTGGGAATTAAAACCATCCCCCAGGGGGTTAACGACACCCCTTTAACATCCTTAAATAGCATGCCATTGATCGAAAGCTGTGGAATGTGGAATCGGTCATTAAGAAAGATCTTGCCGGTCAGGTCTGTGGTGCGCTCTTTTTCAGGATCGATGATCAACCCAGACAGTTGCGCCATAAGGTCTTTCGATAAATGCAGAGCGATAGATGACCCCGTATCGATCGAAAACGTCTGGCGTTTCCCGTCGATGTCAACCTGGGTTACCGGTAGAGACGTGTCATCCAACTGAAAAGGAATATGCATAACCTTTTCGGTTGCGTTGACTGCTAATGAGATCGCTGAAAATAACAGAACGACTATCATCGCCGTAATGTGCCTATCCAGTAAAACATGCATGCGTGTTTTCCAATTCAGAGTGCCTGCGGGGTCAAAGTACCTTATCCACTATAGCGGTCATTGTCAGACCCTGAGCGGCAAAAACTCTGGTGGCCTTAAAAATGGTGATGCTATCAGGTACAACCGATGAAACTGGCAGATGGTCAGTGAATGTCAGATTGAAAGGATTAAACGCGCAAACTGGCTGGCAGAGCCGAGGAATATTAAGACGCGCACCCCTTCCGCTTGAACTGTCTCTTATACACATTTCCCCGGCACAAACGCCGGGGAGTTTTTGAACTTTCTCCCCGTCTGTTGATCTCTCTTTATATTCTCCTCTTCTTCGGTTTTTAGTATGGTGCTTTCTGATTGTTATTCATGGGCTAATGACACTTTTGGGCTCGCTCAACTTGGCGACTATCGGCGAACTCAGCGTCTCGTCAAATTCACTGCCTCGTTGGCTAAAAATACAGGACTTTCTATTGTGAAATCATCCCAAACCACCGCTGAAGTTGAAGGGGCTTATCGTCTGATCCGCAATCCCAACGTCTCACCCGATGCCATTGCCGAGGCCGGCTTCAACGCCACAGCAATGGCCGCCAAGACGCACACCCTGCTACTTGCTTTGGAAGACACCACCTCCATTAACTTCGCTCACACCACCGCGTATGACGAGTTGGGAAATACGACAACCAGCAAGAATACGCATGGCCTGTTAGCCCACACCGTCCTGCTTTATGCTCCCGAGCACGCACTGTTCTTGGGGCTCATCGACCAGCATCGCTGGAGCCGTGAAGCGAACAAATACGGTAAAAAGCACCAACGTAAACACGTGCCTTATGAAGAGAAAGAGAGTTACAAATGGCAACAGGCATCTGAACGAACGGCACAGCGTCTCGGTGACACACAAGCACACGTTATCTCCGTCTGTGACCGGGAAGCGGATATCTGGCATTACCTTGATTATAAAACGAAAAACAAACAGCGCTTCATCGTTCGAGCCGCTCAGAACCGGTTGCTAAGTGGACATAATGAGAAGCTGTTGGAGTTGCCAGAAACGCTAACAGAAGCAGGCAGTTATCGACTGAATGTGGTCCAGAAAGGCGGACGTGCCGCTCGTGACGCACAAATGAGTATCCGCTATAGCTCGGTCGAACTCAAAATGCCGGGGAGTACGTCAGAAGAAAATACCGTCCCACTGACGTATATCTGCTGTCGTGAAGAAGGAGAAGACGGAGCGTGCTGGCACCTTCTGACATCAGAAAAAGTCACATCAGCGGAAGAAGCCCGGGTGATTATCAGTTACTACGAGCGTCGCTGGCTGATAGAGGAATACCATAAAGCGTGGAAAAGCGGTGGAACGCAGGTGGAACAGCTACGGATGCAAACGCGAAATAATCTGGAGCGAATGATCGTCATCCTGAGCTTTATAGCGGTGCGGGTGTTGGCGTTACGCCAGGGCGGGTTGAGTGAAGAGACGCTCAATGCAAGCTGTGAACGGGTACTGAGTCCACTTGAATGGAAGTTGCTGTGAGTGAAACAGGAAGGTAAAACCTTGCCGAAGAGGCCGCCGAGTGTGAAGTGGGCGTACCTGAATCTGGCGAAGCTGGGGCGTTGGTATGACAGTAAACGGACGGGACGAGCAGGATGGGTAGTGATGTGGGAGGGATGGTTCAAGCTTCAGGATATCGTCGAAGGGTATAAACTGGCGAAGTCTCTTGATCAGGAGATCTGATCAAGAGACAGTCCGCTTGAAAGGGGTGGCCTACGGGAAAGTCTTTATTTAGCGGGTGCAGTCAACAAAGCATAGCGATTCAACAACTGCGTTAGCCTGCTGTCGATCTGGGTTTGCAGTCCAGGCGAAACTTTGCCCGCACGCTGTTGCTCTTCAAATTGGCGCAAGAGCTCTTCCAACGGCGGCGTGCGATTCATTGGCTGTTGCACGGCAAACACAACCGACTTCAGTTCTGAAACCGTCATGTAACGACCACGCTGCTCGTCCAGCGAATTCAGCTTGTCCGCCAACTGTTGCAGGCGGGTTTGCGCCTGATGCCAGTCTTCCATCGCGTTTTTTGGCAACGCTTGTGCTTCGCGCTGCTGATGCCACTGTTCCGCTAGCTGTTTTACCTGCGGGCTCGCAGGCCAAAGTGCGTGCAACTGTTGCACCAGGACGTTGCCATAGTTCAGCGCCCAGAGAGGAGACAATGTTTCCAAACGTAGCAGCTGTTCACTACTGGTTTGAGCCATATTATCTTCAAGCCTGGCCAATTCAGCACGATGGTCCGCTTGCTGAAGCTTTGCCAATTGCCCCGGCTCCAACAACACGGGCAACGGCCTGACCATATTCTGCAAGACCTGTTCAGTGCCAGACACCCGAAGAGAAGTAATCCCCCACCAGGTGCCAGCCCCAACCAGCATACTGAGCATCACCCCAGCCAAAAAACCGTGCCACATCTTCCAGCGAGCGGGAACGGGAGCGGGGGTAGGTTCAGGCTCCGGCTCGGGAGCAGGTAATGGTGCCGGAGGGGGTGTAGGTGCAGGGGGCGGCACCGGCGCTGACTCTTTGATGATATAGACCAACGGCGGTGATGCCGCACTTTCCTGCTGGAACGCGCCTTCCGGCTCAATCCGAATTTCAGTCGCCTGTGAGGTTGCGGTAGCGGCTGACTCAAGGCTTTCCAGCCGCAGTGCGGCGTGATGCATCTGACTGCGCAGGTTATCCAGCTTGCTGAGATGTTTCAGATCCAGGCGTTGTAACACGTAGCACACATGCTCCAGCACCTTTTCAATACGGTAAATCTGTGCCAGATCGCCATACTGGAATTCCTGCGTGCGCAACACCTGCTGCAAGCGAGCAACCAGCCATGCCAGAATCTCTACCCTGGCGTGGGTTTGTTGCGGCCAAAAGACCGGCCACTGGTGCGTGAGCAACCCATCAATCAGCTGCAACCCTTCATGGATACCAGACAACCCAGAACGTTGCGTGCGTGCCAGCGTAAACCACGCGACCGTTTGCAGTTCCACGCCATTTTGCCGGAACAATGTCATGCAGAGTTGTTCAACCTTGCCCCATTGTACATCCGGGCGCGCCGGGTGACTCAGCTTGGCGATTTCCTCTTTCAGCGTTGCGAACTCCGCCAGAGTACGTGGATCGCCACCGGTTTTGATGCTGTTTCCTGATGATAATGCGCTCATTCAGTTACCTTATTCCATACGCTGTTGTTTTTTTAGATGCCGAACCAATACTCGCCCCTCTGGCGCAAACTCAGTGCCGTAGCGCACCAGCCCTACCCCTTTCAATTCGGCATCAATGGCATAGTTCAAATGCCCGGGCTGAGTCTCGGGCAGCAGAATAACCCTGATGCTTTTCAGCCGTGGCTCATATTTCAGCAAAGTATGCGAAAGCGTGGTCATCAGCGTATGCGCCGTGCCGGGCATCCCCTGCAATATTTTGCTCATATCCGGCAAACCATAATCAGGCAGATGGCTAAGCGTGCCCGCCCGACAGTTAAGAATGCGCTGCATGTTATCGAGTACCGAGAGGATCACCTGGTCCTCTTCACTGACCTGGTTCAGGCCCAGCTCACCAGAGAAATTGCCGGTGAGCATTTCATACAGGGAAGGATTCAATGAGGTCATGGGTTAATCCTTCAGGGGTATCAACGTCAGGCCTTTACTCAGCTCTAACGTGCGGGGTCTATCTGGATCAAGCTCTTCGCGCGGTATCACATAGCGCCAATTATTTTTAGTCAGATCCGGGGCGCGGAATAACCCTACGACGGCGACAAAATTCGCTTCTTTTTCCAGGGGCATATCCAGGCTGGCAGAGCCACCGGGTTTAACCACCACTTCACGGCTGGCCAACAGATCGGCTTTGAGTACATCATCGCCCCTCAGCAGCAGGCTTTGATAGTCAGCTTTTTCAAAAGCTTTACGATCACGTAGCTGATAAATGCGCACCACCGTCGGTAATGATGTACTGTCATCCTCAGCCGTGTTAAGCGCGGCACGAGTAGCAAAATCAAGATGCAATGTTTTGATCTGTTTATAAAATATTGAACTGGCAACAGACTTGGTGCCTTCAGCAACCTTTTGCGTCAGGCCACAACCCGTCAACATCAATACCAAAATTACGCCTGACACTAATTGCGCGGGTTTAATAGCGATATTTAACATCAGAAATCTCTCTACTGACGGTGTACTCTAAATAATTCGGGTTGCAGGAAGGCGGCAAGCTCGCGAGGCCCCAGCAGCATAGATCACTATGTGACTGGGGTGAACGAGCGCTGCCAACGCACATGCAACTTGAAGTATGACGAGTATATTCGGGGTAAATCATGCCCCTGCAAGCACCAGCACCTCTATATGCTCTTTTGCCGCGTTTCACTAACCACACAATACGGCAGCACGTGCCGGATCGATGGCCACCAGCCCACTCAGCAGCAGTTCCATCTGGCGAGCCAGTTCGGCTTTATCTGCGTCACCGCGTTGTGCTTTCATGCGCAACAGCTTCAGCCGCCGGGCCTTCACTTCAAACATCAGTGCAGGTTCCCACTGGCTCAGCGTAAAGAGCTCCACCGGGCCATCCAGTTCACTCAGCAAATGCAGCGCCATCTCATTCTTGCCGTATTGCTCGGCAACGCGCGCCATCAACAGCCGCAGCAACCAGCGTTGACGATGCGTGTGGATCCCTGGGCGGCCAGCCAACCAGCCCAAAGCCGCCTCGATACCATCACTGTCTGCCTGGGCAAGTGCTTCCGGTTCCAATGCCAGGATGTCGCTATCTTCGCCCGCTACCGTTGCGGCATTCTCTGGCAGCCAGGTAGAAGAGCTCCCTTGCACATGCTGCTCGATCCACGCCACAGTAACTTCATCGGCGAAGGGTGTACCATCGGCATAGGCCAGCTTTTCCAAGCCCGGTAAACGTTCCAGCAGCATTGCCAGATCGTTTTTGATTATATCTGCCCACAAATCATAAGGATGGCCATACTTGCTCAGCCCTTGATAGGTATACCATTGCAGATCAAGCCAGAAATGATTCACCCCTTCGGCAAACATGCTTTCCGTACGCTCCAGCAATTCGCCCCAACTTTGTTGCAGGTAAAGGCGCTTTAACTGGGCGCGGTATTCGGTACGCGGCGCCACCAATCGAGTCAGGCCAGCGCTGTCTTGCGGAGGGAGCTGATGCACAGTGTCCCAACGGACGCTTTTCATCAATCTTGAACCGGAAAGCCACCCTTGCGGCTGTTCGCGCAGATAACGTGCCAACTCTTTCGCCTGATCCAGCAGATCGCGTCCGGATTGCACCTGACGCAGGCTGGGTAAATCCTGCTGCCGAACCTGCGTAGGCGTGCTTTCTTGTGCTCCGCTATTTTGTGGCACCAGCGCATCCATGCCGCCCGACTGGGCCAACCGGTTATCCAGCGCGCTGTAGAGCCCAGCAAATGAAGGCCGATCCTGTTCCGGCCAACGGCTGAAGGCATGATCAAGCAATGCCAGCGCGGCTACGGCGCGTTCGAAATCGGCTTTTTCGATTTCCGGGTAACGCATCAGGCTATCTTGCACCTTGCCGCCAGCCAGCCATTCCAACGCCACTTTCCGGCTGTTGGCGCGCGAGGGTAACAAGGCTTCGCCATATTGATCAACCAACCCGGCCAACAGCGTTAACCCGTCTGCCAGCCCGGCTTCGCCATCACGGTGCAAACGCGCCCACAGGTAATAAGTGACCACCCGCACATCTTTGCAACTGGTGGTCAGCAGCTTCTCCGCCAATTGGCAAATCAGATCGGTGTCTGCGCCTGAGAGCTTATTCACCTCTTCGCGCATGCGCTGAAAATCGTCGTCATAACCCGGATCGTCGCCAACCGGCGCATCTGCTGCGATAGGCTCCAGCCAACGTTGCCACAATGCGGCGGCCTGTTTGGCTTCATCCAGCACGTCACGATCTTTAAAACACGCGGCGACAAGTTGTGTCAGCATCATTCCACCTCCGCTGTGAGGTCATCAATTGTCGGGGTTGCCGGTGTTTTACCACTGACATCAAACATCTTGCTCGGCAAAGTAAAACCTCGTCGTTTCAATAGCGCCAGTAACGCAGAAAAGAGTTAGCCATATTGAGCATCACGCGCTCTGCACACTGTTCGGATCGTCAAACGCCAGCGTAATACCCTCTTCATCGTTGTACCCCAACAGCAGGTGTTGCGGTTTCTGATGCTGTGCCAACTGTTGTAACAACTGCTGGCTCAATACCGGCAGGATCTGCTGATTCAGCAGGCTGTCAATGTTCCGCGCACCGCTGTCTGGCAACAGGCAGGCAGCCACCAGCGTATCGTACAGACTCTCTTCAATAGTGCAGTTCAACCCATAGTGACGTTGCAGACGCTGCGCGACCTGTTCGAGTTTCATTTCCACGATATTGCGCAATGCCGACGCGGCCAGAGGGCGGTAAATCACCGTTTGGAAACGGGCCAGCAGCGCGGGTTGGAAGTGTTCACGCAGGATCGGACGCAACAGTTCATGCAAGGTGGCATCCGGCGCTTCTGGTTGCTCATCCAGCAGTTGCATAATGTGATCGCTGCCCATATTGGCGGTCATCAGGATTACCGTGTTGCGGAAATCGATCTCACGGCCTTCGCCATCACGCATAAAGCCACGATCGAACACCTGGTAGAACATGTTCAGCACATCACGGTGGGCCTTCTCTACTTCATCCAGCAACACCACGCTGTATGGGCGCTTGCGTACCGCTTCGGTAAGCACGCCACCCTGGCCGTAACCGACATAACCCGGTGGTGAACCTTTCAGCTGGGAAACGGTATGCGCTTCCTGGTATTCCGACATGTTGATCGTGATGAGTGCTTTTTCGCCGCCAAACAGGCTATCTGCCAACGCCAGGGCCGTCTCGGTTTTACCCACGCCGCTCGGGCCGACCAGCAGGAATACGCCTAACGGGCCATTCTCTGGCGTAAGACCGGTTTTAGACGCTCGGAGGCGTTGAGCCAATGCCAACAACGCGGCATCTTGGCCAACTACACGTTGCCCCAGATTCTGCTCCAGTTGCAGCAGGTTAGTTTGCTCATCTTTCAGCAAGCTGCCCAACGGGACCCCGGTCCAATCGGCAATCACCGTCGCCACGGTACGGGCGTCCACGTCCAGTGACAGTAAACGAATGTTATTTTGCAGCTCATTCAACTGCTGTTGCAGTTGCGCACGCTCCACCGAACGGCTGAGATCCTTGCGCAGCTCCAGTAGCTGCTGGGTTAACGCTTTTTCTTGCTGATACTGCTTTTCCAACTCGACCTGCTGCTTTTGCAGCACATCGCGCCAGTCGGTGATATCGGCCAAACGGGCCGGATCGGCATCGGAGCTCAGCACCAGATCCTGTTCAATGGCCTGCTGTTCCATGTCCAGCGCCATCAGTTCAGAGTTGACCTGCATCAACGGCTGCGGCTTGGTATCCAGGCTCATGCGCACCCGTGCGCTGGCGGTATCCAGCAAATCAACCGCTTTATCCGGTAGTTGACGCCCCGTAAGATAACGGCGCGACAAGGTCACCGCGGCTTTTACCGCTTCATCGGTGATATGTACACCATGGTGCTTGGCATAGCGATCTTTCAGGCCACGCAGCATCAAACAGGCTTTCTCATCATCCGGTTCGTCCACTTTCACCATCTGGAAGCGGCGTTCCAATGCTGCATCACGCTCAAAATACTGCTTGTATTCCGACCAGGTGGTGGCGGCAATCGTGCGCAGCTCGCCACGCGCCAGCGCCGGTTTAAGCAGGTTGGCCGCATCGGCGCCCCCCGCCTGATTACCTGCACCAATAATGGTGTGCGCTTCATCAATAAACAGCAGGATGGGGTTCGGCGATTGCTGCACTGCGGCAATCACGTTTTTCAGGCGTTGCTCAAACTCCCCTTTCACACCGGCTCCTGCCTGCAACAGCCCCAGGTCCAACGTGCGAACGCTGACCGTTTTCAGGCTGTCCGGCACGTTACCTTCGGCAATGCGCAAAGCCAGTCCTTCAACCAGTGCCGTTTTACCCACACCAGGTTCACCCACCAGAATCGGGTTGTTTTTACGCCGACGGGAAAGGATATCCACCATCTGGCGGATTTCGTTATCACGCCCGAATACCGGGTCAATTTCGTTGGCCTTGGCTTTGGCGGTGATATCCTGTGTGAACTTGTCCAACACCGCCAGCAATGCTTCATTGGGCAGTGGTGAGGAAACCAAAGGATCCGCCACAGACTCTGACTCTTGCTGAGGCAAAGCAGAAGGATAGCGCCCCAGTTCAGCCTGTTGCTGTAATTCCGGGCGCTCATCGGATTGTGCATCCAGTAAAGGACGCAGACGCTTTAATTGACCTGGGCTCAGGCTCAATAGCGGCCACAGGCCATCGGTAGACAGCTGCGAAGGCTTTGCCATCAGCGCACCCAGCAGGTGAACGCTGCGAATTTGCTGGGCATCTTCATCCAAAGATGCCGCCAGCCAAGACTGCTTGATCAGGTTCAACAAGGCGACCGAAAGATGTGGGCGGCTACGGACCGAGCGTGGCAAAGTATCAAGATTCGCTAACAGCGATTGCCACACTCCGTCCATATCCCACTCATAGCGGCGCGCCAGTACGGTAATATCCCCCTCTCCCAACTCCAACAATTTGAGCAACCAGTGTTCAATGGTAATTTCCGCGTGGGCACGGGTCTGGCACAAGGTCGCCGCAGCTTCCAAGGCCTGCGCGCAATGAGAATTTAACCGGCGTAATAAAATAGCTGACTGATTTTCCATAGTTCCTATCCCTGTTTTCCCGTCATGCTCGAACGCGCTACCGCTCGCAGCCGTTAACCGAGGCCCGTAAGGTTATCTGATAAAAGTACGTTGTCTTTGCCTAATGCCTGCAACAGACCCTAGGAAAAAACAACAAAAAAGCAGACGGTAAAACCGTCTGCTCCAACATTTACGCGGTAGCGCGTTCATTCCAAGCATCGGAATGAATGATGTTGCCATCTTTGTAAGTCCAGGTGATTTTTTCGTAGCGCAGTTCCACCAGTTCCAGGTGATTGTGTTTCTCTTTGCCTGGATCTTTGATGTCGTGCATTTTCGGAGCTACTTTGACTACTTTGACGTTATCCAGCTTGGTGTTGAAATACTCAACTTCCTGGCCAGCATCATCAATGCGGTACCATTTGAACTCAGCCGTTTTCAAGGTTTGGCCGGTGGTCACCGCTTTGTACAGATACGGGCTGGATGCATCGATTTCCTTAGTAAATACGAAAGGTGTATGGATACGAGTTCCGGTCAGTTTGCCAGTGTTATTGTCAGTCGGGATGTACAGGCTATGATCCTGTGCCACCACTTCGATGCTCCCTTCGCGACTTTGCACGTCCACAGAACCTTTAATGTCCGCGCCGCCATCGTCCTTCAGCCACAGATAGACTGGAATTGCCATGTTTACTCTCCTTGATTATCAAAACCGCCCGCGTGTTCCGCCGGCGTTACACTGCCCGGCCCCTGGCAGGCATTCGCCTGAGGCACCAGACTAATTTCTACTCTTCGGTTTGCTGCCCGCCCTTCATCGGTATCGTTAGAAGCGATAGGTCGGGTTGCACCATACCCCTGCACGGCAAAACAGGTTGGTGAAACATCACTGGTCTGCAACATCCAGTCGCGTACCGATTCGGCACGCTTGAGAGACAGCATTTGATTCGCCTTCTCATCCCCGGTGATATCCGTGTGACCGGCCACCACGATCAGCCAGCCGGGCTTGGCTTTAATATTGATTAACGCTTCCACCAGCACTTTGGTGGAGCCGGTTTTAAGCTGATATTTGCCCGTATCGAACAGCGACAGGCTATCCAGCAACACGGTTTGTGGCGCTACCTGCGTGGGTGCCACTGGCGCATCGACTTTCTTTTCTTCAACCGGCGGTATGTAACCCCTGATAGCGGCCAATACCGGCTGTCGCAAACGCTCTCCAGGATATAAACCCAAGCCGAGATTAAGGGGAGCCCCTTCACGGTAATAATCATTAAGTTGCGCAGCATCAGCCCACAATATTTTCACAGCCCCCGCTTTAGCTTGCGTATCCGACATGGGGATAGCGCGATAGCGTTGCAAATCATCCGTAATCTGGCGTGACAGCGTGCGGTTTTGCCATGCGGAAGCATTCAGCGCGACCACCCCGGCAAGCGTGAATGCCCCTGCGGCGTAAACCACTGCGCGGCGTCGCGGGGTAAAACCTGATTGTTGTGGCAACAGACGCAACAACGGATCGGGGAAAGGTAATGAGAGGTTATCATCACCCTCGCAGCGGCTTTCTTCGCGGTTAAGCGTAGTTTTTTCCGTCAGCCACTGTTGCCATAGATTGGAAGCTGGCAATTCAGGCACCGCCGGAGAAAACGTCAGCGCCAGCGCCAAAGGTGAACAAATCGGCATAGACTGTTCACGGGTTAAGCACTGCGGCAGGATCTGCTGCGCTATCCACTGGGCCCAACTCTCAACCTCTATTGCCCGGTAGAGCTTCTGAGTTTGCTCAACGCTTTCCCCTTGCGCCACCCACTGCGCTAAAGGTTGTGCTGAATGTCCGTTATGCCAAACCGTCGCTGAAGGCTGGCCAGCTTTGAACTCGAACCATTCAACATGGTCGGTTGCAACATCAGATGCCACACCCACCGGCAGATAGCTGCATAGCAGCGCGGGGACGTCCGTCCCTGTTACACGGCGCATACGGGATAACTGATGGCGAAAGGTCTGAACTCGATTCGCCAATACCGCCAAGTCATTATGCTGTGATGGATTAACCAGCAACAGCGCGCTGAGTTGTGTTGCCCACTCAGGACGCAGGTTGAGCAATGCAGCTGCCGCTTCGGATAACATCGGCAGGTCAGACATTGCCAAATAGCAACCTTCCGGTGTTTCACGCACCGCTGCACCATCAAACATCTGTTCCAGCCCATCGCCACAGACCAATACGACAGGTTGACGATAGCGTTCAGCCGGAAGATGAGTTAGCCAGGCCGCGTTTATATCGGACTCAACCCGCGCGGAAACACGTGAACGCCCACCCCAGATCAACGCACCAAGGGTAATAACAACAATCACCACGGCACCGGTGAATTGGCCGACTGGGGTCAGAGGGAAATAGCCCAGGCACAGGACCAAAGCCAGCACACCGATCCAGAGCCACAACAACCGCTTCATTATCACGCTCACTCAGCGCCCCCTGGTAACAAGGTCGTGAGAAATTCCTGCAAATGCATATGCAACATCCACCAACCACCTGCCAGCACTAACAAGGCGAGAAAAAACCAGAAAACAGCCGACTGGAATAAACGGTATTGACGCCGTGGCCGGACATCCACCAGCAGAGGTGGTTGCAGGGCAATATCGTAGGCAGCCACTTGCTCACCAAGAGTCGTCATCAATTGCTCACGCGGTTGCTGCTGCGACTGACCGTGATAAACACCTTCGAACCCTAATCGTAATACCCGATAGAAACAGGTCAGCACGGACGGATCCGGCGCGGGCTCACGCAACACCTGGCGCATGCGCTCATACAAGAGTTCACCGGCCTGCAGCGTGTTGAAAAAATGCGTTTGTAACGGTGTCTGGATCCAGGTGGCATAACCTTCATCCTGCTTGCCACGCCCGAGAACGGTTTCATCCAGCAGCGCACATTGCGCATAGGTAATATGTTCAATACTTTCGGCGCTGTAACCCGCCTCAGTTAAGCGGTTTTGTGTCTCTATAACCTGCTGCAGACAACGTTGGTAAAGCGCTACCCCCTGCTGGGCGGGCACTCCTCGCCGCAACTCCACCACGATCAACCAGGTGTCATAGAGCAGGTTATCGATAGAAAGATCTTTGATTGGTTTCATGAGCGCAGTACCGCAAAGAGTTCAAGTTGCACATCTGGCAATGTACCCGGCACGTAGAACGCACAGACACCGGCTTCCAACATGCTTTTTGCCGCTGGATGCGTCAGATCAAAGGCGAAATACTGATTTTCCAATCGCAAAGGAATGGCAGCAGGTACATGACTCAGTGGAATCAGCGGCACACCGTTGAGTGCGATATTGACGATATTATTGACGTCGTCTGGCGTCCCGACCTTACACAACAGCGGGAACTGACGTTGCAACAGGTGTGCTGGCAAGCTGGATCGTACAGACAGGTAGAAGTCCGCTTCGTCTCGCAAACGTGGATCGTTGAGCGAGGCTTTCCATTGATTTTCGCGCACTTTTTCCAACTCAATCGCAATCACCCGCGATGGCAGACTGGCTTCCAATAAGGTACTGATAAGGTCAAACAACGGAGGGAAAACGCCGGTTAAATTTTCGTGCCGATAAGCCGGGATCGCGTCCATATCATGCTCAAGTGAGAATGTCAGCAAGGCACCGGCCAGCTTCACCAATTCACGATAAATAATCTCTGGGTGCAGAGCGGGGTGCGCCAGGAAGTCGTTCAGGACTGGCTCTTGGGTATTCAACGCATTGAGCAACCAAAACAGTGACACATCCGCCACGGCAAAATCTGCCATACGTTGGTTGCTTTCGCGGCGCATGCCCATCAGGCGGGTACGCTTCGCCCGTAACTGGACCAACAGACTGTCCAGCCGATCCAACAGACCTTTGTGCGCGTTAAAACTCAGCAGCGGCGGTACAAATTGTGTATCGACTGCCCAATTACCCTGCCCATCCTGCATCAGTCTGGCTAGCGGACAGGTCAGGTAATCACCATTCTCTTCAGAATCAAAACGCAAGGTTAATGCCAAGCGTTCTACTGCAATGGATTCCGCTTCATGACCAAACAGGTCCTGAGCGGCTACCCATTCCTGACGATAACGTATCGGCCGCTCTGCCTTTTCTTCCATCATCAGGCAGTTGCCGCCGTTGGCATGCAGCAACGGCAGCGCTAACAGAACCTCAACGCTACGTTGAGGCCCTGTCAGTATTTGTGTTAAATCAATTGCAGATGGCAGGTTATCCGTCACGTCAGTGTCAATCAAACTCCCGTCCGGCAGACGCAAACGGAGGTGCTGTGCCTTCAATCGATTAAGACGCAACGCATCTTGATCAAACTCGGCACACAACACCCCCCAAGGATGATTCAGCGACAGATGCGCAAGACAGTCATTAACATAACTTTCCCAACGCGCCTGCTGCTGAAATTGTTGAGGGGACAAAAACGCCCCCTCCGTCCACAACGGACGTAAGATTTTCATAACCTGCTGCTCCCGTATACCGACTTAGGCTTTCGCTTTTGGCATTTGGGAAACCAGCGACAGATTGACGTCCATCCCTTCGACCTGGAAGTGCGGTACTGCATACAGCTTCACGCGGAAGAAGCCTGGGTTGTCTTCAATGTCTTCCACTTCAACTTTGGCATCGCGCAGCGGATGAGACGCCTGCAGATCGTCGCCTGGATCGGTCATTTCGGTCACCAGTCCACGCACCCAGTTGTTCAGTTCCAACTCCAGCAGGCGACGATCTTTTGTCGTACCGATGTTTTCACGCTGAATCAGCTTCAGATAATGGGCAATGCGCGACAGCAGGAAGATGTATGGCAGACGTGAGTTGATACGGCTGTTGGCAGTGGCATCAGCGGTGTCATACAGCGCCGGCTTCTGCGTGGAGTTCGCCGAGAAGAAGCAGGCGTAGTCACGGTTTTTGTAGTAAGACAACGGAATAAAGCCCAGGTTGGCGAATTCAAACTCGCGAGTTTCCGGGATCATTACTTCCGATGGGATTTTCACCTGATTGCCCGTACCCAGATCGTACAGGTGGATTGGCAGATCGGTTACTGCGCCGCCAGCCTGTGGCCCACGAATCTGTACACACCAGCCGTTCTTGATAAAGCTTTTTACCATGTTGGCCGCAAATGCAAACGAAGCGTTGGTCCACAGATATTTTTCATGATCTGGGCCTTTCACTTCTTCAACATAGTTGAAGCTACGTACCGGCACAGTATCCGGGCCATACGGCAGACGACCCAGCACGCGTGGCATGGTCAAGCCGATGTAGCGAGCATCGTCGGTATCACGGAAGGATTTCCACTTGATGTACTCGGCACGATCAAAGTAGTTACCGATATCTTTAATGGCGGCGACTTCTTCCATGCTGGATTTGCCGAAGAAAGCCGGGCCAACCGCACCGATAAACGGCATATGTGCAGAAGCAGACACTTTGGAGATGTTACGCAGCAGGGCAATGTCTTGCGGGCCTGCGTCGAACTCATAGTTGGAAATCACCGCACCGATCGGCTCGCCGCCCGGGGTGTCATATTCCTGAATATATGCATGGCGGTACATTCCGCTCTGAATGATTTCTGGTGAATCTTCGAAATCCTGGCGCAGATCTTCCTTAGAAATATCCAGCACTTCAATTTTCACGTTCTGGCGGAAATCAGTGCCATCGACCAGTTGCTTCAGGCCACGCCAAGCGGATTCCACTTTCTGGAATTCCGGGTGATGCATCACCACGTCCAGTTGACGGCTGATCATCTGATCCAGTTCGGCAATGTGGTGATCCAGCAAGGTCTTATCCAGACGCTCCACTTTCTGACCAGACTGCTTCAGGCGCTCCAGGAATACCTGAACCGCTGCGGTGACACGCTCGTCAGCAGTGGTTTCGGACAATGCAGTATTGTCCTGATAGGCATCCAGATCGCCCAGTGCGGAGACTGGCGTCAGGTTGATTTTTTCAAACAAGGAAGCATAAACACTGCCTTCCTGTGGACGTTCCAGCACGGTGGTCTGGCTTTCCTTGGTGTTTTCAGTATTTACAGACATCAGCATACTCTCGTGTTAATCCAGCTCAGGGTTTACGCTTCTTTCGGGGCAAGCGCGGCCAGTTCAGCGCGCAAGTCAGCGCTTAACGATTCGTCTTTAAGAATGGCTTCCAGCTCTTTACGGAAGGTCACGTTATCCAGGAGGTTGGATTTGAGATCGCGCAGCAGATTGCGCATGGACAGGAGAGCACGCAGTTGCGGAATGTTGCGCGCTACCTGCTCTGGCTCGAAATCTTTCATTTCTTTGAACGTCAGGGCGATATTTTCTTCGCTCTTATCCCCTGCCAAGGTGTTTTCTACGATCAACCTGACTGAAGGATTGAATTCCGCCAGCACGCTGTCGAAGTTATTTTTGTTGACGGAGATTTTTTCGCGCTCAGACAACGCACGATGTTCCTGCCCGTTGCTGTAATCACCCATCACCATGAGTTTGAGAGGCAGTTCAACTTTTTTCTGTGCGCCACCGGTATGGAGGTCGAGTTTAATGTTTACGCGCGCGCGTGGTATCTCATTTTGGTAGCTGGAGGAGGCCATAACAGTCCTTATTCACTGAACGATTTAAGTAAGGACTGCCTGTTGGGGTGTTGAGCACAACGGCAATCCTTGCCAGACAAAAGCGTCAAACAGATGTTGCTATGCATTAACGACATGAACGCAGGATACTCATTCATTTCACGAATGAATACACATAAATACATCAAGTATATTTACGAAATAGCACAAAAAAGCGTGACGAATTTAAGCCACTGCAAAACATAAGATAATCTTAAGGAGATTATTATGTCAATATCAATTTTCCACCAGATATAAGACTAGTGAGTTTTATTTGCCGAATAATATGTCTTATTATTTAAGAAAAATCCAATCATAAAACCAGAAATGCGTACTGTATAAGAATCTGATTAATCAGGTTTCCACATTTCGCAATTGAATCATTTAAAAGCCCATTCTCATCTATTTTTCCTAAAAGTGATCTACATCAAGAAATTATGCGTACGGATAGCGAAAAACAGCCGATAAATATTCACATTGCGGATTATTTCTGCCAGCACAATTCACACCATGAATGATTTGGATTTCACTATAAGAACCTATCATAAATTATGATCGTTAATTGTTTACGGTATTCATTAATATTCTCAAAATATTCATTTGCGCCTGGTTATAATTGCAGCACTGTTTTAACTTTCCTGCTTAATTTTTATTTTCACCATTACCAAAAGCTTCTTTGCCGAACTTTTGAACACCGAATCATCTCACCTGATGTAGTGGCATGCATTCAACACCTGCATTACGCTATGCTGAAGTATCGCAAGAACCAAGGAAAAGCTATGAATAACAACTCAAACACAGCTCTGACTGCCCCACAAGCCCTCGATAAACTTGAGGCGATGTATGATGCATCGGTTTGCGCGCTACGTGGAGCCATCAAGGATTTCATCATTCATGGCACTCTACCAGACGAGCAAGCCCGCGCAGAAGGGCTGTTTTCTTACCCGGAATTGCGTGTTCGTTGGGATGGCGAGCCACCTAATAGCCCCAGAGCACGCGCCTACGGCCGATTTACCCGGCCCGGTAACTACACAACGACCATCACTCGACCGCAGCTATTTCGCCATTATCTTTCGGAACAATTGGCATTGTTAGAAAGCGAATATGCCGCAGTCATTGAAGTGGTTGCCTCTAAACAGGAAATCCCCTTCCCTTATGTGATTGATGGCTCCGATCTCACTCTGGATCGTTCAATGAGTGCAGGGATAACCAAGCATTTCCCCACCACTGAATTAGCCCAGATCGGCGATGAAAATGCGGATGGCCTGTTTTCTTTTGCCACTCATTTCCCGCTTTCACATTTTGATGCGCTGCGTACCGATTTCTCTTTGGCACGCCTGCGGCATTATACCGGCACGCCGGTAGAACATTTCCAGCCTTTTGTGCTGTTTACCAATTATACACGCTATGTGGATGAGTTTGTGCGCTGGGCATGCCGCCAGATTGCCAATCCAGACAGCCCTTACGTAGCGCTTTCCTGCGCTGGTGGCCACTATGTCACCGCACAAACTCCCAACCCAGAACAGACGGTGTCAGATCTCGCCTGGAAGAACCACCAAATGCCCGCTTACCATCTGATTGCTCGTGATGGGCAAGGGATCACGCTGGTGAATATCGGCGTCGGCCCCTCTAATGCCAAAACCATCTGCGATCATCTGGCCGTATTGCGTCCGCACGCCTGGCTGATGATTGGTCACTGTGGTGGTCTGCGCGAAAGCCAATCGATCGGTGACTATGTTCTGGCCCATGCTTATCTTCGTGACGATCACGTCCTTGATTCGGTACTGCCACCTGATATCCCTATCCCAAGCATCGCGGAAGTACAGCGTGCGCTTTATGACGCAACCAAGACGGTCAGCGGTATGCCAGGCGAAGCGGTTAAGCAACGCTTACGTACCGGCACGGTGGTCACCACAGACGATCGCAACTGGGAACTGAGATATTCCGCCTCTGCATTGCGCTTTAACCTGAGCCGCGCCGTAGCAGTAGATATGGAGAGTGCCACCATTGCCGCTCAGGGTTACCGTTTCCGGGTTCCTTACGGCACCTTGCTGTGCGTTTCTGACAAGCCGTTGCATGGCGAGATCAAACTGCCGGGCCAGGCAAACCGTTTCTATGAAGGCGCAATTTCCGAGCATCTGCAAATCGGAATTTGTGCGATCGAACTACTACGTGCCGAAGGTGAGCATTTGCATTCTCGCAAATTGCGCACCTTTAACGAGCCGCCTTTCCGCTAAATATCAGGCAGTAAGGCCCCAGGGCCTTACTGCCTATTTATCGTATCCATGCTCTCCTGACCATCTATCCTTCATGGTTTAGCGATGCGAACTTACGCTCACAAAACAGAAAACCCCGCATGTTTCCATACGGGGTTCTCTGTTTCCTACTTTCGATGACTGGACTCAGTGAGCCGCAGGTTCACTGCTCGCTGGCATAACATCCAGGATCCGCACGTTATAGACCATGGTTGCACCCGGTGGAATATCCGGTGCCATCCCTTTATCGCCATAGGCCAGTTCTGGTGGAACCACTAATGTCATGCTGCCATGGTTTTTCAGCTTATTGATTGCCTCACGGAACAGCGGTGGGTAAGCACTCAACGGTTGTGAAATAGAGGTGCCCGCCAGATCCATATCTTTGATCACCTTGCCATCGGTCAGGCTTTCTTTAACAACAACGGCAACCGTATCTGTATCACTGATGGTTCCATCACCTTTATAGTCTACGCGGTAGTAGAAGCCCTGCGGTGATTTAACAACCCGAGCCTGTTTCTTAAAGTTATCGATATATTTTTTGCCTGCTTGTTCATTCTTTGTTTTCACTTGCTTGTGCTGGGTATTTAGCTCCAACTCGCTTTCATACAGCGCTTTAGCGATTTGCTCTTTACTCATCTTAATCTGGCCTTTGAGCGTATCGGCAACCCCCGCCAACGCCAATTGCCGATCAACATCAACACCCTGAGATTTTTTGCTATCAAGCAAACTCACAATGTCGTTACCCAATGAGGTACCGATAGCATAATCACGTTTTTCCTGATCGGTTTTAGGCTCCGCTACGGTAGCTACGCTTTCAGGCTGCGTTTTCTTAGCATCTGCCAGGGCTTGCTGCGTTTTCTGCTCGCTGTCTTTGGTCTGCGCCGCCAATTGCTCTTGCAGCTTGGCACTCGCCTGCTGGCTTTCCTGCACGGTTTGTTGCAGTTGTGCCAACTGTTGTGCTTTCTGCTCACTATCTTTGGTTTGTGCCGCCAACTGCTCTTGCAGCTTGGCACTCGCCTGTTGGCTTTCCTGCACGGTTTGTTGCAGTTGTGCCAACTGTTGTGCTTTCTGCTCGCTGTCTTTGGTTTGTGCCGCCAACTGCTCTTGCAGCTTGGCACTCGCCTGTTGGTTTTCTTGCAACGTTTGTTGCTGCTGTTTCACCTGCTGTGCTTTCTGATCGCTGTCTTTAACCTGAGCGGCAAACTGTTCCTGTACTTTAGCCAGCGACTGCTGGTTTTCCTGCAACGTTTGCTGCAATTGTTTCAACTGCTGAGCTTTCTGGTCACTGTCTTTGGTTTGCACAGCGAGTTGCTCTTGCAACTTAGCCAGCGCCTGTTGACCCTGTTGCAACTGTTGTACCTGCTGGGTTTTCTGCTCATTATCCTTGGTCTGCGCGGCCAATTGCTCCTGGAGCTTAGCGCTCGCCTGCTGGTTTTCCTGCACGGTTTGCTGTAGTTGTTTCACCTGTAGTGCTTTTTGTTCGCTGTCTTTGGTTTGCGCCGCCAACTGTTCTTGCAGCTTGGCCAATGACTGTTGACCCTTTTGCAGTTGTGCTAACTGCTGAGACTTCTGTTCATTATCCTTGGTCTGCGCGGCCAGTTGCTCTTGCAGCTTGGCGCTCGCCTGCTGATTTTCCTGCAGCGTTTGCTGCAACTGCTTCAGCTGCTGCGCTTTCTGATCGCTGTCTTTGGTTTGTGCCGCCAACTGTTCTTGCAGCTTGACCAATGACTGTTGACCCTGTTGCAGTTGTGCTAACTGCTGAGACTTCTGTTCATTATCCTTGGTCTGCGCGGCCAGTTGCTCTTGCAGCTTGGCGCTCGCCTGCTGATTTTCCTGCAGCGTTTGCTGCAACCGCTTCAGCTGCTGCGCTTTCTGATCGCTGTCTTTGGTTTGCGCCGCCAACTGTTCTTGCAGCTTGGCCAATGACTGTTGACCCTGTTGCAGTTGTGCTAACTGCTGAGATTTCTGTTCATTATCCTTGGTCTGTGCGGCCAGTTGCTCTTGCAGCTTGGCGCTCGCCTGCTGGTTTTCCTGCAGCGTTTGCTGCAACTGCTTCAGTTGCTGCGCTTTCTGATCGCTCTCTTTGGCCTGCGCAGCGAACTGCTCCTGCAACTTGACCAACGCTTGTTGACCCTGCTGCAGCTGTTTCACCTGCTGGGCTTTCTGCTCGTTATCCTTAGTTTGTGCGGCCAGTTGCTCTTGCAACTTAGTCAACGCCTGCTGATTCTTTAGTTCACTATCCTTGGCCTGTGCGACCAAATTTCCTTGCAGCTTGGCATTAGCCTGTTGGCTTTCTTGCAGAGTCTGTTGCAGTTGCTTGACCAGCAGCGCTTTTTGTTCGCTATCTTTAGTTTGTGTAGCCAGTTGTTCTTGCAGCTTGGCCAACGATTGCTGACTTTGCTGCAGTTGCTTCACCTGCTGGGTTTTCTGATCGTTATCTTTGGTTTGCGCCGCCAACTGCTCTTGCAGTTTCGTGCTGGCTTGCTGTTTTTCTTGCAACGCAAGCTGTAACTGTTTTAACTGCTGCGCTTTTTGATCGTTATCTTTGGATTGCGCCGCCAGTTGGTCCTGGAGCTTGGTTAGCGCCTGCTGATTTTGCTGCAGTTGCTTCACCTGCTGGATTTTCTGATCGTTATCTTTGGTTTGCGCCACCAGTTGTTCCTGGAGCTTGGCGCTCGCCTGTTGCTTTTCCTGCAATGTTTGCTGCAACTGTTTCAATTGCTGAGCTTTCTGCTCGCTGTCTTTGGTCTGGCTCGCCAACTGCTCTTGCAGCTTAACCACCGACTGCTGATTTTGCTGTAGTTGTTTCACCTGCTGGGTTTGCCGATCGTTCTCTTTGATTTGTACTGCCAGTTGTTCCTGGAGCTTGGCGATGACCTGCTGATTTTGTTGCAGTTGTTTTACTTGCTGGCTTTTTTGCTCACTATCTTTGATTTGTGCCGCAAGCTGCTGCTGTAATCGAGCATTTTCCTGTTGGCTTTGCTTTATCTCCTGCTTCAACTGCGAGAGTTCTGCCGCAGATGACTGCTGCTGAGATTGTGCATTGCGCAAATGCTCAAGGGTAGCTTCTTGACTACTGATCTTTGCCTTTAATTGGTTGATCGTAGCCTGCAACGCCTTCATTTCGCGAATACGGCCACCGCTACTTTCAGCCGGCGATTTTGCCAGCACATTAGGTTTGCTGGCATCTTCATCTCTCGTTCTCGCAGGTTCTGCTTTCTCTATCTGCGAAGGCGTCAGAAACAGCAGTGCCGGTGCTTCATCCACCTGGCGTGTAATCGTGTCCAGTGAATTCAGCGTGTTGGCCTCAGAAGCACCCGCTTCTTCTGCCTGCACCACCCCCAGCGGTAACGCCAAGGTCAGTAAGGCACTGCAATAGATCCTGCGCTTTCTCATTTCACGCTTTCTCCTCGTTGGATCAAGCCTTGCAAGACGCTACGCTCAATATCGGCACAAATCTGGTTGGTCTTGAATTTATACAAGGCGTCGAGGGTTTCTTTGGTGTCGGTGTTCACATCTCCCCGCACGGCGCTATAGACGGAGGCGTTGCTCACAAGGCGATCAAACTGGGCTTTCTTGAGTGCGTAAGCTCTAGGGCTGACTTGTCGCAGTGCAGCCAATTCATTTTGACACAGGCCAATTTTGTTCGTTTTGGCTTCAGTTGGGGCTGGCGGTGGTGGTGACACGCTTATCTGTTGGGGAGGTGACTGTACGTTTGTAACTGGCGGTTGATTCTGCGATACAGTTCTTTTTGCCTGATTACTCTGGCAACCCGCCAGCAACAGACCACTGCACAATAACACACCTAAACAGAGGCTTTTTTGGCTGCTTATCATCAAAAAATTCCTTTCAAAAATTCCGTTATCGGTACGTCGAAACAGACGCTACCGGATATGACCCTGATGAATATGCTGTAAATTTTTCAACACTGATGGACAAAGCATTGAGTGGCGAAGTACCTCAGGCAAGTATCTACTGGCATGATACTTATAGTGTTTTTCGCTTAGTTGAGTCGCGTTTTCGCTATGTTTGCTACCGTTTATTGACTCAATGGAAGAATCATCCAATCCTTGCCGACACTCAACGATGGTTGGATAGAATAGCCCCAAACATCGGTTTCACAGCATACAACGGTTAGAAGAGCGAAATAATACTGATATTTTTGATATCCAGCAACCATCCGCAAGCACTTACCTACTGAAATGGCGTATAAAAAATGGTACTCACTCGACAGAAAAATGGATATCTAAAATCCAGGGAGCGGGTTCTCAATCATTTTGCCTTGCCGCAAAATAAGCTGCCCTAACCGGTACTAATAAAAATAAAGTTTTCTATTACAGGCAGATAAATATAATTTTTCATGAAATCAGTAAGTTACCACTACTTTCTGTATTCCTCTCCCCCGAAGCAGCGCTCATAAAGAGCCATGTATAGATATTTATCTCATCATAATCTGAGTTAATAGTGATTCACTCCATAACTGGCAAGTTAATCCATATTGACGCTACAGATTAACCAAGAAACATCTGGTGCACGTCCACAATATGGCAAAATAATGCCATATCAACAACTTGGTTATATTTGGATTATTTTCTTAATTAAAATAATCGCGGAAAATAACTAGATTAATCCTAAGTAATATTCTCAATTGGTCTACTATGCTTTTCTAGCCTTCCCTAAAGCGATTTTTACAAGTTCCGTATCAATGACGGCCACACAGCGCCGCTAGATTGCCCCGGCCTATTGGGATAACGTCAGGATTCGAGATGAGCCTAACACGCTATAAAACAAGACGATTTGCTCATTACATCGGCAATCGGAACATTTACACACTTTCATGCTTTACAAGGCCTATAGGCACCGTTATTATTCGCCCCGTTCACACGATTCCTCTGTAGTTCAGTCGGTAGAACGGCGGACTGTTAATCCGTATGTCACTGGTTCGAGTCCAGTCAGAGGAGCCAAATTTAACGCCATGAACTTTTAAAGAAGTTCGTGGCGTTTTTCATTTCAATACCTTAGCCAGCAACAAACGGCTATCAGGCCATCCAGAGTAATTTATGTGCCCTATCGACATAGCGCAGGTATTGCAGCGATAACGGCAACCTATAGTTATGAGGCTACCGCGCCTTACGCAGGGTGATGTTGATACGGTGTGAACCCACCAGCGAGTGATAACCTTCTTTTACCGGCAAAATGCCGTGAAAACACAAACGCGACGGGCCGCCCCAAACCACCACATCACCATGTGCCAATCGAATACGCTGCGTTCTATCGCTGCGCTGCAAGCCACCAAACTGAAATACCGCCGGTAGCCCCAGTGATACGGAAACGATCGGCGCACTGAAATCGTGCTCATCTTTATCCTGATGCAGTGACATTTTACTGCCCGGATCGTAACGGTTGATCAGGCAGGCATCCGGCACGTAGTGGCCAAATCCAGCTTGCTGTGCCGCCTCATCGGCCAGCACCATCAAAATTGCCGGGATCGGCGGCCAACGCTTGCCACTGCCAGGATCGCGTGCGGAATAGCGGTAACCTTGACTATCGCTGGTCCAACCGTTGCCACACCAGCTCATCGCCACCGACATGGTAAAACCACCTGGCGTGGTCATATGCCGCCACGGTACCTGTGCTACCACGGTGTGAACTGCGGCCAGCAATTCCGGGCCGTGGTCACGCACAAAGCCATGCAGCACGACCGCACCCGGCGCGATTTCCTCACGCCACGGCGGCGGTAATGCTTCTTCAAAGAGATCGAGCGTCATGATTAATGTCTGTATAAATACACAGTTGTATTCTAATCGCTCGGTACCACTTGTCCAGTAGTTGAACGCCACGTCACCATAATTCTGATTTAACAGTGAATCACTGTTGTTACAGCGTCACTTTTCAGCAAGAAATGCCCATTGAATCGGCGACCGGCATAGCATTGTGGCGTTAACGTTTTCAGCAACTCCAGTTCAAAGGTCTGTTGCTGCATGTCCAACTTGGTGAAACGCGCATCGAGGAAGTCAAAATAGCAGCATACTTGCGGATAAAGTGCCTTGAACAGACTCTCTTTGGCGGAAAACACCAGTGTCAACAATTGCTCAAAAGCCTGTGGCTGCTGGCGTAACCACCCATATTCCAGCTCACTGATAATCCCGCTCCATAAGTCTTCGGCACGTTTGGCGGGCATCAGTATTTCCACGTCGATGCCGATGCCTCCCAGACCGTTTTCTCGGTGGGCAGCACACAGCGCCGTATCTATATTATGACTGATCGCCCCAGCAATACCCTGCGGCCACAGCGGTGCACGGTCTTCACCGCGCAATAGCGTAAAATCATGATGCCCCAGTTTTGCCAGCACCTGCCGTGCCAGATAACGTCCGGCCAGATATTCTGCCCGGCGCTTTGTCACCGCAGGGGTTAAATGCTCAGGGAAACAGATCCCAGCCGACAGGAACAGTTCATCGCGATAAGCCGCCACAGAAAAATGGCAACGGGCAATCAGCCCTGGATAATCAGCAATCGTCAGCCATTCAATATGGGTAATAAAAGAAGAGAACACGCTTCGTCCGTGATAAAAGTGCAGATGAGGTAGTGTATACCTAAAGTACTTGGAGTTGCAGCTAGATGGCATGCAGGGTAAGTCTCATACCATAGTCTTCAGCCACTTACGCGGTATCACAACAGGCAATGATGATAAATCTTTAGTCAAAATTATTTAACAATAAAATATTAAGGGATATAGTCTATATCAGACCCTCATTTTTTGAATGACTCAGCCAATAATATTCAATTTGTTTTATAAAGGAATTCGCTATTCTTAATCACAACCAAGCGGTCTTCTGGTATTAACACATAGCTAACGCTTTTACAGATACTATGAATAAACCCGGGAATTTTTCCGCATGCCGGATTAACCCCACCCAATATAGGATAAAATGAATTATTATGAATAAAATTAATCAACCACTAAAATCAGCTATTGCATTAACATTTATAATCAGCATTGTGACCTTTGCTGCTGAAAATAAGCCAGATGATTTTTTCCGCAACGTCTGATGCCCATGCAGATCAACGCATTAATAAAAGTTTAGAGGAGTTTAAGGCGGAGAGAAAAACCGTAGAAAAAAACTCAGAAACTTTGATGACTTGGATTTTAATGTTTATAACCATCAGAAATGGGACGAAATAGACCGAAGCCATGCTGCGGACATTATCGTTCACTACCCTGATGGCACGGTGACAAAGGGTTTGAAAGAACATTTAGAGCGATCAAAGAAAATCTTTGCTTTTGCACCTGATACAGAAAACCCAATCCACCATGTACGTATTGGCCAAGGCGATTACACGGCCGTAACGGGTATATGGCGTGGGACGTTCACTAAACCAATGGTGTTATCAGATGGCACAGTCATTCAACCAACGGGTAAGCGTTTTGAAATCGAAATGGCAACCATCGGCCGATGGAATGATAAAGGCACCATGGATGAAGAATGGTTGTTCTACGATGATTATACTTTTATGAAGCAGCTAGGGTTGCTGAAATAGATTTATAGACATACACGTTTGTAGTAAATAAATTTTAATTATAGGGAGACTCGCCACACTTTTAATCATATGTGTATTACCTCCCTTGAAGCTCGAATAATTTTAGGTTTACACCTAATAAGTGCCACGCTATTTAATAGGAAATCGCTCAGCATGCCCCTAAGTAGGTAGGTAAAATCCCCGGCAAATACGCCGGGGATCTAAGTATAAGAGACAGTAGCAGAGGGGCAAAGCGAGGTTACAGGATCCCCTTCATAGTTTTTTCAAAATCGCTCCAGGCACAGAACCCCTCTTGATCCACCGGGCAACCCTCCAGCGCCAGGGTGACTCGCTGTGGTGGATTCTGTAGCGTCAGCGGCTCGGCATTACGCAACTGTTCAGTCGACTGATAAACATATTCAATCTTCAGCAGATCGCGATCGCTCTTGCCATCGTGCCAACGTTGAAAGACCAGTTTGCCACCAATCGGCGTTTTCTCATATTGATGTGGTAGTTGGTAAGGCTTGAATTGCATAGCTGAGAGCAACGAAGCAATGTTGGAATCATGCCCCACCAGCACGGTCAGCTTTGGTGAGCCGGCTTTGCGTTCGCTAATCAGCGCCGAGTTAATATAGGTCAGCAACGGTTTCGCCACGTTCTGCGCTACCACCGTTGAGGTAAACAACGAGTCCTGATAGCCGTCTTTCAGTTGTGCCAGTTGTTGCCATTGGTGCGGCGTCACGATCTTGCCCCAAGCGACGTTCTTCATCGGGAAGCCTTCATAATACTGCAACATAAAGGCATCCACCAACGAGTTGCCCACCTTCAGCGGGCCGGAAACCCCTGGTTCTTTCCCCGGCACCGCACTCATTTTGCTTGGTTCGGCGGTCAGATCGCACTGCTTGTCAGTTTTGCAGGCGGCAGAGTCCTTGTAATCAATAATTTGTGCCAGTTGCTCGTAGGAAGCATCCAACTTCAGCGAAGCCAGCTTAGCATTCATCGCGCTCAACGCTTGCTGGTTAAAAGCATCGCTATTATCGGTGATGATCGGGTTAAACGTGGGGTCCATTTCCCCCATTTTGTCCTGATGATGGACGCTGATATCACAGCCGGGAAACGCTCCGTTGCTAAAGAATTGGGCAGTAGCGACAGTCCGCTGCAAGCTGTTGGCATAGACATACACGCTGCCATCGGCTGGGCACCCTTCTTGCGGCAACACACCGGTCTGTTTCAGCCACGCGTTGAAATAGTGGCCCATATACACTTCCAGCACGCCGCCTTTGGTGGTCAGCAACCCGCCTGGGGTATCCCATTGTGGCCAGGCTTTTGGCGTTGATTGTGCCAGTACGCTGCCGTTGTTCGCCAAGGGCGCACGCAGGTTGTGTCGGCTCATCACCAACACTTGCTGTAGTTGATAATCTTGAGTTTCAGCGATCGCAGATCCGGTGAACAGCAGTGGCAGGCAAAGTAACAACGTTGATTTTTTCATCCGCAGAGGCTCCTGAAAAGTGATTATTTTTAATAGGTTAACGCTCAGCGAACTATGATGGCGGGGTTAGGCATAAAAGTATGTGAGGAGTATCACGGGGAGGGAGTGCAACAGCGGCCGGCAGTGGCTAACAGTAAGCCCGCTGATTAGCGAAAAACCTCCGCGTCAGTGGCGTTAAAAATGTGCGTAATGAGCTAAATCTGCTAAAACCTCAACAAGTTGCGCATTCTGTAAGCAAACAGTCACAGAATGCATAATCCGCCTTTGACTTCCCTCTGGCCCCCCGTTATGATTCCGCTTGTTCACACGATTCCTCTGTAGTTCAGTCGGTAGAACGGCGGACTGTTAATCCGTATGTCACTGGTTCGAGTCCAGTCAGAGGAGCCAAATTTAAAAAGCCCGCTTAAGGAAATTTAAGCGGGCTTTTTGCATACCGAATACCCGTAGCTAGGTCGGATGGTTTATGAGCCCCTGTAATATTTTTCATAGGCTATGAGAGCACCTAGAATTTTCGCAGACTCTAACGAGCGAACAAGATTGCTACACACGATAAATGCGCATTGATTGATCTGCTCAACGGCTATCTGTGGTGGTGGGTACATCTTATTGATACCCGCAATAGTGTATTTCTCAACCCAAACGCCGAACTCTGCAGCATTCAATGTACTTTGCCTGTCGATTTGAGGTTTTCCATGTCTCATCAGAACGATTTTCAATCAAGTTCTCCCGCTACGTTAATGACTGATAACTATTTTCCCAACATGCTGACGTGAATCAAAACGCTGCCAGGCCCGTTTGGCTTCAGCAAACGGAAAGACGCTATCAATAACGGGCATGATTTTGTGCTGCGTAAACGCCCGGTTCATCTGTTCAAAATCGTCACGCGAGCCCACGCTGATCACCCGAAATCGAGCGGTGCTTTTAAACAGGCTGAAGAAATCTATAGCAACCGCATCCTGAGCGACAAATCCGATCAGCGCCAGTTCGCCACCGATGCAGATAGAGAGGATGGACTGATTCAACGTGCCCGGCCCCCCGACTTCGATCACCCGATTAACCCCTTTTCCAGCGGTTAAACGCAGAACCTCCTGACTCCATTCAGGGTGCTGAACATAACTGATAACCTCATCGGCACCCAGCGCTTTCAACTGTGCGGCTTTGGCTTCACTAGAAGTGGTAGCAATCACTTTTGCTCCCATTGCTTTTGCCAGTTGGATGGCAAACATTGAAACACCACCAGAACCTAGAGTTAATACCGTATCACCGGCTTTAATCGGTCGATCGCCGTTCAATGCCGCCCAAGCGGTAACTGCGGCACAGGGCAGGGTTGCGCCCTGTTCGAAGCTGAGATAGTCGGGTAACGATAGCAGTGACTCCTCGCTGACGACTTTATATTCGGTCAGCCAACCGTCGCGGTCACTACCATAAAGTTCATCACGGGCTGAAGCCTGAAAATCTCCGCCAAACCAGCGTGGCGTAAAGCTATTCACGACCCGATCGCCGACCTTAAAGCGTTCGACCCGTTCGCCCACTTGTATCACTTCACCGGCGGCATCGGATAGCGGGATATTTCCAGGGCTGGACGGTAACGTGTATTGACCTTTGATAATTGCCAGGTCGCGATAGTTAAGCGATGTGGCACGCACCCGAACGAGCACTTCCCGCGCCTGAGGTACCGGCATGTCTTCCTGATGAAGCGCTAAGTGGTCAAGATTGCCAAACTGTTCGAAACGGTAACTTTGCATGATGTTATTCCCTATTGCGACAAACGTTTTACCCACACTCAAGCGGGCTAATACTTTCATGACAGCGATAGATAAAGTCTAGACAAGGTTAATTAATGCAACTAGATTGAAAAATTGAATCTTAAATTCCGAATATGAAATCATGCTGGATGAATTAGCGCTATTTGTGAGCATTGTTGAAACAGGGAGTCTGCGAGCAGCGGCGGAAAAAGCGTCGATTCCTGCACCTACGCTGACGCGTCGCTTGCAGAAGTTAGAACAGCATCTGGGTTGCCGCCTGCTGCACCGTAGCGCCCGCCGAATGACGCCGACCCGTGAAGGCTGGCAATATTACGAACAGTGTTGCCCGTTGGTACATTCTCTGCAGCAGGCAACGGCAAAGCTCGATGTGACGCTGCATCAGGTCAGCGGCCTGATCCGGGTACTGGCTCCAGCAGATTTAGCCAATGACAACCTGGCTCCGGCCTGGATGTCGTTTTTGAGGCGGTATCCAGAGATCCGGCTTGAACTGGAGCTGAACAATTACACGCAGGATCTGATCGGCAGCGGCGCAGATGTGGCAATCCGCGTGGGGGCTCAGCCTGATTCGTTACTCAATATGCGAAAACTGGGGCAGAGCCAGGAAGTGATGCTGGTGGCCTCTCCTGATTATCTGGCGAAAAACGGCATGCCTGAATCGATGGAAGAGCTGAAGCTGCGGGATTTGGTGGTCAGCGCGCCGTTATCTACTTGGGATATACGACACAGCCAGAGTGGGGAAACCGTCCGCTGGCAACCGCAGGGGAAATTTTGTGTTAACGGCGTTTATCTGGCACTGCAAGCAACGCTGGCAGGATTAGGGATTCTGTTTTGCCCAGTCAGTTTGTGCCATAGCCCATTACAGCGTGGTGAACTCGTCCAGGTACTACCGGAATGGCAAGGTGCCCAACGGGAAATTTATGCGGTATGGGCACAGCAGCGGTATGTTCCAGCCAGAGTCAGGGCGCTGATTGAGCATCTGGCAGATTTTTGCCGACAGGATCCCCAGTTGACGATGTAAATATTTTGCATCGGCTCCACTCCCCCGATGCGCCTCAAACGCCCTATGGCAGCTTCAATGACGCAGGTGTCGTCAGATCACACTTCCAATATTTAACATGAAAAGTACAATTTTTTACCTGAATGTTACATTCCATTAAAATATCTTTATCGCATACTCGTCGAACGACCACCACATGGGGCTTAACACCTGATCCCGCTTCCTGAGCTGCTTTAAAGGGCGGTTGATGAAGGATTAGTTGCCGTATATCTACCATTCCTGAGGGAGTTCGATGATGAAAACACCTAACCCAATGCTGGAAAAATTACTGCCCATTCTGCCACTGATCGCTGCCAATGCCGCAGAGGCAGAAAGAGAGCGAAAAGTGCCTGACGAAAATATCCGGCTATTAAAAGGAATAGGCATGCACCGTGTTTTCCAGCCGAAACAATACGGTGGTCTGGAAATCTCCTTGCCGGAATTTACCGATTGCGTCGCCGCACTGGCCGGTGCCTGTGGCGGCACCGCCTGGGCTTTCAGCTTGTTGTGCACCCACAGCCATCAGTTGGCGATGTTTTCCGCCAAGCTACAGCAAGAGATCTGGGGAGAAAACCCGGACGCCACCGCCAGCAGCAGCATTGCCCCTTTTGGCCGGATTGAGGAAGGCGAAGGCGGCGTTTATCTGAGTGGCGAAATGGGCTGGAGCAGCGGCTGCGATCATGCTGAATGGGCGATTGTCGGTTTTCGCCGCAAAAACGCCGCCGGTGAACCCATCTATAGCTTTGGCGTGATCCCACGTAGCGATTATGAAATCCGTGATGACTGGTATGCGGTAGGTATGCGCGGCAGTGGATCCAAGACCTTGATTATCAACCAGGCCTTCATTCCCAATCACCGCATTGAGGCCGCTCAAGACATGATGCAGGGGCGTTCTTCGGGTTATGACCTTTATCCTGACAGCAATATTTTCTACACGCCTTATCGTCCCTATTTTGCCTGCGGTTTTGCCGCTATCAGCCTGGGCGTGGCGGAGCGAATGTTGGTGGCATTTAAGGAAAAAACCCAAAACCGCGTGCGCGCCTACACCGGAGCCAGCGTAGGCACGGCAACCCCGGCGCTGATGCGCCTAGCAGAATCAACCCATCAGGTTGCTGCTGCCCGGGCCTTCCTGGAGAAAACCTGGGCAGAACATGCCGAGCACGGCAAGCGCCATCAATATCCTACCCACAACACCCTGACTTACTGGCGTACCAATCAGGCTTATGCGGTGAAAATGTGTATTGCGGCGGTGGATCGCTTGTTCAGCGCAGCAGGAGCCACCAGTTGGATGGAAAACAATGAAATTCAGCGTCTGTTCCGCGACTCGCATATGACCGGGGCACATGCTTATACCGATTACGATGTCTGTGCGCAGATCCTGGGCCGCGAACTGATGGGGTTAGAACCCGATCCAACCATGGTGTAACAAGCCGGAGAACCTATTTGATGACAAATCACACAGACAATGCCCTGGATCCTCGCGCATTTCGCCGTGCGCTGGGTAACTTTGCCACCGGAGTGACGGTCGTGACCGCTGCAACCCCGGATGGCACCCGCGTGGGCATGACAGCCAACAGTTTTAACTCAGTGTCGTTGGATCCACCGCTGGTGCTGTGGAGCATTGATAAACGCTCCGGCAGCTATTCGGTCTTTGAGCAAGCCAGCCACTTCGCCATTAATATCTTGGCCGCCGATCAGGTGGATTTATCCAATCGGTTTGCCCGCCCCAGCGAGGATAAGTTTGCTGGCGTGGAGACTGAAACCGGTGCAGGGGGTGCACCTTTGCTGGCCGACTGTGCCGCACGTTTTCAGTGTGAAAAATACCAGCAAGTTGACGGTGGCGATCACTGGATCCTCATCGGTAAAGTGGTAGCGTTTGACGATCTGGGCCGTGCGCCTTTGGTGTATCACCAGGGATCCTATTCCATGGTCTTGCCTTATCAGCAAGTATCGGAACGGGCTGCGGATAGCCCGGTGGTTAGCGCCAGGCAAGAGCGCCTTAATCAAAATGTCTACTATTTACTCACGCAGGCGCTGCGTAGCTATCAGGCCAGTTACCAGCCCAAGCAACTTTCTACTGGATTGCGTATCAGTGAAGCCAGAATGCTGCTGGTGCTGGACAGCGATGCCTGCCTTGATATGACGGGCCTGATGGCAGAAGTGGCCATGTCGAGCAGAGAGATTGAAGAGGCACAGGAAACCCTACGTCGTAAAGGGTTGATATCGAGCACTGAAAACGGCTATCACCTGACGGCCGCCGGTGAACGGCAGGCCGAGGTGTTAAGGGATATCGCCGCTAAACAGCAGGAACAGATGTTGAACGCTTTCTCTGCCGATGAAGTGGAGATCTTGAAAAAGCTATTGCGCGGGATTATTGCCAGCGCCAATTAAAAACACCGGGCTATGCCATCATTCGTCTTATCTAACCGGCACGACGAATGATGGCGCGGTCATCACCAATCCCTGTTACTTACTCTTCTTTTTCAGAACTGACCGAGTGCACTTGCGGGCGCAAACGAGCCACGGACATCCGCTGCCCTATCCAGCCAAGCGCCGCGCAGACTGCCATCACCAGCGTCATGGCAAACGGCGTGTCATCCTGTAACCAGGAAACCGCCAGGCTCGCCAATGCCCCCATGCCAAACTGCAGCGAAATCGCCAATGCGCTGGCACTCCCCGCCTGTTGGCCACGCTGTTGCAGCAATAACGACAGGCTGTTGGTGCCAATAGCATTCACCAACGACATAAACAGGACAATCAGGATCACCAGAACCGTCAAACTCTGTTGATGGAATACCAATAACAGCAGGCCAAACAGAACCTGAGCGCTGCTCTGGATCATCAATAAGCGTGGCAGGCTATAGACTTTCAGCATCCGCACGTTGAGCAACAGCACAGCAATCATACCGATAATATTGCAGCCAAACAGCAGGCCGTAATATTGCGCGGGAATATGAAAATAGCTGATGTAGACAAAGGGGGAACCACTGATAAAAGCAAACATACCCGCAAAGGAAAACGCCAAGGTGGCGATAATGCCCATCGCCTCCCGGTCCCTCACTAGCAGGCAGTAGCTGTGGAACGCCTTCAGGATGTTGCCTGAATGCTCGGGCCGCGCTTTTAATGTTTCAGGCAATACCCATAACACCAGTAAGCCACTGATACAGCCAACCACCGCCAGCAGCATAAAGATGGCCTGCCAGTCAAAAAACGTTAGCAGAGCGCCACCCAGCAACGGGGCCAGCAATGGCGCAATCATGGTGACTAGCGTCATTAACGATAAGACGCGCGGTAGTTCGTCGTGGGTGTAAACATCCCTGGCAATGGCGCGCGCCATTACTACGGCTGCCCCGCTGCCAAAGGCCTGTAAAGCGCGTAAAGCCACCAGTTGCTCAACCTGCGTCACCTGCGTACAGAGCACGCTGGCAATCACAAACAGCAGCATGCCGCTCAACAGCAATTTCCGCCTCCCCAGCCAATCGCTAAGCGGCCCGTACAGCAACATACCAACGCAAAAACCGGCGAAAAACGCCCCCAGCGTATACTGCATCTGCCCTTGCGTTGCCTGTAACTGCTGGCCCATAGCGGGTAAAGCGGGCAAATACATATCGATCGACAGCGGGCCAAAAGCCACCAGCGAACCCAGTAACGGGATCAGCCAGCGTGGTGGTCGACTAGCGAAGGCAGACGGCATAGCCATTCCTCATCATAAACAACCTCTTATAACCTAATGATATAGTTTAGAAAGACAGGTCATTAACATATTAACAATCCATCCACACAATAAATACCTTTTGATCAAATCGCAAGATTCCCCTGGCGATTTTTACGGAACCATCAGTAACAGGTTGGCTGACGAGATGCTTTCCTTGATCCTATTTTTGACGTTGAGCAAGGAAAATTTGGGCAGGAAAAAGGTGTCGATAAGTTTTTAGCAGATGGGAAAAAACCTTGGCGTAGTAACGTCGATGTTAAACATATAAAGAGCATATCCCCCACAGGCAGTCACCGTTCACCATGCAATTCCACCGAATCCCATAGTGACCGAACGCGGTGTCACGGCCTGGTGCACGGCAACTCCAGCCGATGCAGCGACTGTTTCATATCCTGGCCGCGTAAATCATAGTTCAAGGTACACTGATCGCTGGCAGAATCGCCCCATTTCACCAGCAGTTGCCCCTGCATCCCGCTCGCACGGGCATAAATCTGATTCCCCTGGCCCACCAGACCGATAACGGTGTTATTACTGTCATAAACGTTGCTGCCCAACGGCAAACCACCATTTTGTTCATCGCGAACTTTGATCAGCAACGCGTAGCCTTCCAGCGTTTTGAAGCGCACTTTAACTACCGAACCGGCGTAAGGCGCTACGCGCTGCTGGTTCTCGGTCAGTTCGGCACTTGAGTTTTCTATTCCCTTAGCGTTCAGGCTGATATCGTTGTAGCGATAAGGCACTAGCGAGGGAACAATGGCATAGCCAGAGCTATTAACCTTCGACCCAGTACCGTTCATCACCTCGGCTCCCTTTACCCCTTCAGCTTCGATCAACCCAAAGGTATCGCCCAGATAGGGACCAAACGTCACGCCACCGCTGTGCAATACCGCAGCACCACGGGCACTGGCTCCACCCTGGGTGTAGGTTCTGCCTTGTGAAAAGCTGCCGCCCACGGTGACCACGGGCAGTTGCTTCGTCATATTCGCCCCCAAGCTGGCGCCCTCACCGCCGGAGTTAAAGGCACCGTTAACGCTATAACTCAGGCTTTGGTTTTCACCCAGTGTGCCAGCCACTGCCGTCTGGTAGTTAGTGTTACCGCCGGTTTCATGAGTGACACCCGCAGAGATCAGCGGTGAACGGGAACCGGCTCCCCACGGCACAGAGACCGAAAACATGATGACGTTCTGCGTGCGGCCATTATCCACCTCGCTTTCTGCAACTACGCCGGTTGGCGTACGGCCGGTCTGCTGGCGGCCCAGTGACAGGTTATAGCTGACGCTGTTAATACTGTGTGAATAGGCCATTTGGTATTGAGTATCACGCCCACGACCACCGTGGTAAGTGCTGGTGGAACCAGAGAAATAGACCTGACCATATTCCCCCAGGCTCTGACTGACGGTGACTACCAGTTGATTACTCTGCTGATAGGTGTTGGATAACCAAACTTCATTGCTGTTACTGGCTTCACGTAAACCCAACACATCGCTCAGATCGCGATAGCCCTCGGTAGAATAGCGATAACCGGCCAGCGCCAGCGTGGTCGCCGTTGGGGCAAAAGTACGGCTGTAAGTGGCGCCAACACGCCATCCATCGAGGTTTTTGCCCCACATATCCGCCCGTGAATAGGTGGCATTAACACCCAAGGCACCCAGTTGGCTAGCCAGCACGGCACCACCAAGCAACGCCTGGTAACCCTCGGAAATACGCACTCCCGTATTCGCCGTAATAGCGTTGGTCACCCCGGTCTGATAGGTGAGATCGGTAAATGCTGCATTGCTGTTACCGATGTTACGGACCTGCCCGGCAGAAAAGCTCACGCGTGAGTGCCCTGGCCGCATCGAATCGGACACGGCAGAAAACGGTACGGTAAAGGAAGAAACGCGGCCGTCGGCTTCGAGCACCTCCACCACCAGATCGCCCTGATAGCTGGTCGGATACAGGTCATCAATCACAAACGCACCGGGTGCCACCGTGGTCTGGTAGATCTGCACCCCTGACTGGCGCACGCTGACTTTGGCCGTCGTTGCCGCCACGCCACGAATGGTGGGCGCGTAACCCCGTTGCGACTCCGGCAGCATACGATCGTCGGTTTCCAACTGAATACCACGGAACCCCATACTGCTGAACAGGCTGCCGGAGGTAAAGCTATCACCCAGCGTCAACTGACTGCCAATCGACGGCAGCGGACGCTGCACATAATTGCGAATTGAATTCCATTGGCTGTTACTTGGGCTATTGTCGCTGGTATAACGCGTAAAACTCGATTGCTGGCGGAATTGCCACAGGCCAAGGTTGATACCCGAGTTCAGCCCCAGGTAAGTAGATTCAGTGGTACTCTCAGAAGCATGCGTCCGGTAATAATTGGTGTCGTAATTGGCAAACGCCACGGTTTCACCCACAGATAAATCCTTGGTTGCGACCGAACCGCGCGCTTCACGCTGCATCAATGCCTGTGGCACAAACAGATCAAAGCGCAAACGCGCGAAATCGAAGCGACTGGACGCCCCTTCAACCTGTTGTTCCAGATTTAAACATGGCGAAGTGTCACCGGCTTTCGCTTTGATCTCAGTAGGTAGAATACCCGCCTCAATCATGCTGTCCCTTGTCAGACAGGCCGAAACCACCCCTTTCTCACCGGCAGCAAAAACCAATGATTGGCGAGACAGGAAATTACCGTTGATGAAAATATCGACTTGATAAGTGCCAGGCTCAATGGTGTTAGCCTGGTTGAAACGGGCAATGCTCTTTTGTTCTTTGGCACTGCCCACCAGCATGCTGTCATCGAATTCAAACGCGCTATTGACCGTTTCCGCATAAACCTGAGGAATCAACAGCCATAGCAACAGTGCCAGCGGTCTTAGCCTGGCAGCGTTGATCGGGATGCTGTTGACCCCCGCCCTCCGTTGGCACAGATCTGAAACGTTTGAAGTAATTTTTATGTGCATTTTTCAGTCCCTTGGCTGAGGGATACTGACCGCCAACGAATACAAGGTCCTGATCAATTCAAACTGGCTTCGGCGCGAGTGTGCCCACCATAGTCATTGACCAACGTGAATTTCACTTTCTGTGCACCAGCGGGCGACGCCGCCCCTTTCTCTAATTTCCAACTTGCCTGCGATTTTGGTGCCACCATATCCGCCTTGAATGGCACTTCTTTATTACCTACCACGGCGGCGGCATTGATAAAGGAAGCATAGAAACCAGAATCATTCTTCGCCGTCAGCACCCATTGCCCTGCCTGTTGATTCAGAGAGAAATGAAGCTGTTCGGTGATTTTTTCTGGGCTACCGACAATACCTTTGGGACGATAGAAAATTTTTATCCGGTTACGCAACACCACCAGCATCTGGTTTTCTGCTGCTCCAGCCACATTTTTAGGCGGGATCTGTACGCTATTGAGGTAAAACACCGATTCGCGATCCTGTGGCAAATCCTTACCGGTAAATACCAGGCGGACTGACTGGCCGGTTTTCGGCTCAATACGGAACAGGGCGGGCACCACGACAAAGGGCCCATCTGCCTTATCTGGCGTTGAGGATGGGTTATTGATGTCTGACCACATCTGAACCACATAGGGGATGTTATCATTATTGGTGAGTTGGACAGTTTGCGACTGTGAGCCTGACGGATAAATAACTCGGGTATTGAGCATCACCACGCTGGCTAGCGCGTGTTCAGAAATGAACAAGAATAGGAGGGATAAAGCACTAATGACGATACTGGAACATTTTGTTTTCACACGAAACATCCTCGTTCAATGCCCTAACTAAATCCCCCTCCCACCTCAGTGGAAGGGGATGTCTTATTATTGGTAAGACACAGAGTACTGCACGCTACCTAACACGGAACCTGCGGTTGCGCCGCCTTCAGAATAATATTCCACAGCAAAATCATGCGCCGCAGAAGTGGCGCCCGCTGCCAACGACAGGCCCGCTGCACCCACTTGACCAGTCAGATCCAGAGGAATTGCTGGTGCTACCGGGTCAACCAACCGCAGGGACACATTGCTGGCGGTACCCGTGTTGCCCATACGGCCGTTAGCGGTCAGGTTGTTACCGACAAACACGGTCTTAATGGCGGTATCACTGCCAGAAGCCGTACAGCCGGTCAGGCTAATGGTAAATGGTGTCTGACCTGCGGTATCCCCTGAATTAGCCAGTGCGGTGCTTGCAACCGTTGGCAACAGGATCAACGGCGTTGAGGCGTTGCCATTGATATTGATGTCACAAGTCTGGTCGGCCACTTCGCCCTGGAACTTAATGGTGTTATCAGCCAATACAGCGGTAGACAAAACCAATCCAACAACCATGAGTGCAACTTTATTCATTTTCATACTCTGTACTTACCTTCAGATTCAGTATAGGCGAATTGTTCAGATCAGTGCTGTTATTCGCCCACGACAACGTTAATACGTTCTCTATTGATTTAATTAACAGATCTCTCCTCACCGTGGGTCTTTTATCCCACAGTCACCAGAGAAATCTCAGTGTGCTGTTGCTGTGTCAACCAGCCAATCTTGGGAAATGTGTTAAATACATTTATTGATTGGCCTGCTTGAACAAGAAAAATTTATTACCGATAAGAGATGGAGTACTGCACGCTACCCAGCACAGAACCTGCGGTCGCACCGCCTTCAGAATAGTATTCCACCGCAAAGTCATGCGACGCAGTAGTGGCGCTTGCTGCCAGAGACAGGCCCGCTGCCCCGGTTTGCCCCGTCAGATCCAGTGGAGTCGTTGGCGCTGCTGGGTCTACCAGGCGCAGTGACACTCCACCCGCAGTACCGGTGTTACCCATACGGCCGTTAGCGGTCAGGTTGTTGCCGACAAAGACGGTCTTAATAGCGGTGGCGCTGCCAGAAGCCGTACAACCGGTCAGACTGATGGTGAACGGCGTCCGCCCAGCAGTAGTGCCTGATGTAGCCAGCGATGTGGCCGACACCGTTGGCAGCAGGATCAGCGGTGTTGAGGCGTTGCCATTGATATTGATGTCACAAGTCTGATCGGCCACTTCACCCTGAAATTTAATGGTGTTATCAGCCAGTGCAGCAGTAGAAAAAATCAGGCTAGCAGCAACAATCGCAATTTTGTTCATTTTCATACTCTGTATTCAACCTTCATATTCAGTAGTAAAGGGACGAGCAACTCGTGGTTCTCATTCCCAATGGCAACGTTAGTACGTTCTCTCTATCGGCCTTGATACTCAGATTGCTCTTTAAACTTAATGTGAGGAGTTTCCCTCCCACCAGAACAATCTGACATCACCGATTTTGTGTCAGTCAGCCAATCCCTGAAAATGCACTACAGCAGTTATTGATTAGCCTGATTCGACGAGAGATATTCTACACAGCAGCCACACAAATAGAATCATTAACTATTGAATGTTCAATATTAAGAATTAAAAGCTGAATTTAATGTTTTTATACATTAAATTAATGCATAAGCACCAAGAAGCACATCAAGGTAAGATAGTTCTCAAGGATAATTCTCAGTCATAATTCCTGAGAATCATCTTAAAGATGTAACGAGGAATGGTCAGACTTATGTTCCATAGCGATCTGAACTCTGTACGAGCCTTATACACTTACTCGCCAGAACCGGTCATTCTCTATCCGATATCTGACTGCTACCAGGGAAGGTTATCCCCTCCCCCGCAGTTCGTGTACCCAAAAGCGTTAAGCTAAACAGCCTTCATTATTAGAAAGGGGCGTGATTGAGCCGTGATAAGGCTTCATTAACCGAAAAAATTTTGCCGTTAACGCTAGGGATGCCGAAGCCTTTTAACCTGCTGGCGTGTTTTTTCAGATACGCAGCCGCAGAACGTTCGTCACTGAACAGGTAAATCCCCCCAGCTTCATTCTCTTGCTGATTCTCTGTCCAATATTTCCAGATGAAACCGGGCTCCTCGGAAATCGAACGGGCAAGTTCCTCCATAACTTGGTGCATGGCGGCTCCCCATGGCCCTGAGTAGGGAAAATCAACTTGCAGAATGTAGTACATCGGTAATCCTCCTAACACTTATTAAGGTTTCATGATCAGCCGCTTTAAACGATATCTGATCCCACTCGAGCTTTTATTTGCGCAATTATCGGCTCCGCTTTGGCATAGCCGGTGCTCAAAGTACTCATTGCGCCATGATTCTCCAACAGCAAAGTGGGGAAAGAACGTACCCCCCACTGACGGCATTTTACAAAATCCTGGTAGACGTCTTTTTTGGCTGCACTGGAGTTAAATGCATGGCTGAACAGCGTAAAATCCAAACCGCTCTGTGCACAAAGTTGACGGTAAAACTCGGTTTCTTTCGGATCGCCACCTTCAACATAAAACTTCCGCTGAACGGCAGCAAAGAAAGCCAAGAGTTCGCGCGGTGTCTGGTTGTTTTGCCGCATAAGCTGTTTAGCGACCACAACCGCACGGCAAGCCGGTTCGGTGTCATAGCCGAAGTGGCTGGCCTGCAACAGGTCAAAACCAAACGGCTGGCCCGTGACTTGGGCAATGTGGCTCCACTCCTTGCGCAGAAAATGCTTGAAGGCCTCGTTCCAAGGGTCTCCGCCACCGGCACGTAATCCCCCGGTCGTGATGGCGAAGTTGACTCCCATCTGCTGACAGAAATCAGCAATCTGACTAACAACCGGTGAAATCCCCCAGCACCAGGAACACATGGGATCGCCAATATAGTGGACGGTCACTCCCTCTATCTGTGGCACACTAGCCAGCGCCGAAGCATATTCTGGCCCGTTCAAGGTACAGTGTCCTGCATCAGGATCGCATTTCATCATCAGGTTTCTCCGGTAAATACTCTGTCTGCCTGACCCATACCATAAGTACTACGCCGACAGGAAAGTAAGGGAAAATAGAGTAATGGGTTTCGAATTGATGAAAAATACGCTTTAAATGAAATAGCTGTTCAACTTTTGAGAACAAATGGACAAACTTACCGCAATGCTCACTTTCGTCCGGGTGGTTGAAACCGGCAGCTTTACGCGTGCAGCAGAAGCTCTGGAATTGCCCAAAGCCAGGGTGTCGCAGAGGATCACCGACCTTGAACGCCTTCTGGGTATCAGGCTCCTGCACCGGACTACCCGCACGATGGGCCTGACAGAAGAGGGAACCGCCTACTATGAGCGCTGCCTTGAGATTCTCAGCGAGATAGAAGAGTTGGAGGGTTCGCTCAAAGGCGAGACGGCAAATCCACAGGGCAAGGTACGGGTAGAAGTGCTGGCATCGATTGCGCGCTACCTGCTTGCTCCGCGATTACCCGAATTCAAGGCGAAATTTCCAGATATTTCACTGCGGTTTGGTTGTAGTGACAGAATTAGCAATCTCTTTGAAGAAGGGATCGATTGCGCTATCCGAGGTGGGCACCTGGAGGATTCCAGCCTGATTGCGAAGCACATCTGCAATGTTCATCTTGGGCTTTACGCCTCCCCTGATTACCTTCTGACTCATGGCCCCGTCAACACGCCCAAAGAACTGTTAGCACACCAGAAAATCAGCTGGTTCAGCAGCCGAAACCATCGTCCACTGATCTGGCAACTGCAATCAACCCAAGAAAGCCGGGAGATCGACGGGCCTTATGATTGGTTATTCGATGATAACGAGGTTTCGATTGCCGCCTGTGTGGCTGGTGTTGGCATCTGCCCTGCGGCTCCTTTCGCCGTCGAATCGTTGGTACATGCAGGCGCACTGTGCGCGGTTTTACCGCAGTGGAGTTTTCCCCCCCGACAGCTCAATATCATTTACCCCAGCACTAAATACTTGTCCGTGCGGGTAAGAAGTTTTGTGGACTGGGCATTCAACGTTCTGCAAACGCATCCTTCCCTGAGCCTAAAGCCATGGGATCTGCACAACCGAGGTTGAACGGAAGTCCTATTAAGCGAAGTGCCTCTGGTGAGGAAAGCATTGAGGTTTCAACGTTAATGCCTAATGGAAACAGAGATATACCAGAATATTCTGTCCCATAACTAAGGATTGCCTTTAAAGGTGTCATTTTTTTAGTAAATGTAAGAAAAAATTTAAAAAAACACCACCTGCAATATCAGCCGCACCATTAATACAATATTTGACCTGCACCAATCTCCCGCCACCCGAAATAAGATGTTTCCCAGATGAAAAACTTAGGAAAATACTTAGTTAAATATCCTACTCCGAAAATCAGTGCGATACTTAATTATTAAAAATCATCAATAAAACATTAAATACAGAACATTAAACTTAAAATACATCATTTAATAGTTAATGATTCCAATCAAAGCCAATTGAAGTAGGATATATCTCGTCAACGGCAGGCTAATCAATAAACGCATTTAGCGCATTTTCATAGATTGGCTGGCTGACACATGGAGACAGTGTTATCGGACTCATCTCAAATAAACATGTAAGCCAACTGTTTGCTGCATGTTGTATTCAGGAACTATCCGAGAATCAGGTCAATAAAAAGTAATGTTGTAAACACAGGAAACGGCGAAATCAGTAATCAATTCGCCAATGACTTAACCTAAGGGAAATTTTTAACATGAAAATGAACAAAATCGCGATCGTTGTTGCTGGCCTGGTTTTATCCACCGCTGCACTGGCTGACAACACCATTAAGTTCCAGGGTGAAGTGGCTGACCAGACTTGTGACATTAGCATCAACGGCAACGCCTCAACGCCGCTGATCCTGCTGCCAACGGTTGCGGCTAACGCATTGGATCAGACCGGTGCTACTGCAGGTCAAACGCCGTTCACCATCAGCCTGACCGGTTGCACAGCTTCTGTAGGTACCACCGCAATTAAAACCGTGTTTGTGGGCAACAACCTGACCTCAACTGGCAATATGGGCAATACCGGTACTGCCACCAACGTTTCTCTGCAGTTGGTTGACCCTGCAGCGCCAACTGCCCCACTGGATCTGACCGGCCAAACCGGTGCTAATGGTCTGTCACTGGCAAATGGTGCAACTTCTGCATCCCATGACTTTGCCGTGCGCTATTATGCTGAAGACGCCGCCACCGCAGGTTCTGTGTTGGGTAGCGTGCAATACGCAGTATCTTATCAGTAAATAAGTGCTCCCCCTTCCACCACCGTGGAAGGGGCATTCCGAGAGGATACTTCGTGTGACGATCAAATACCCAGGGGCCGTGCTTGGCGCGTTCTCCGCATTCCTTATGTTGCTTTCTGCCCCCCTAACCGCCAGCGTAGTCATGCTCAATACCAGGATCATCTACCCAGCGGACTCCCAATCACAGACGGTACAATTCACCAATAATGACAGTATTCCGTATGTGATGCAGATGTGGTCAGACATCAACAATCCTACCTCAACACCTGACAGTGCTGATGGGCCCTTTGTCGTGGTACCCGCCCTGTTCCGTATTGAGCCGAAAACCGGCCAGTCAGTCCGCTTGGTATTTACCGGCAAGGATTTGCCACAGGATCGCGAATCGGTGTTTTACCTGAACAGTGTGCAGATCCCACCGAAGAATATAGCCAATGATGCAGATAACCAGATGCTGGTGGTGCTGCGTAACCGGCTAAAAATTTTCTATCGTCCTAAAAATATCGTCGGTAGCTCAGAAAAAGTCGCAGAACAGCTTCATTTCTCTCTGAATCAACAGGCAGGGCAATGGGTGCTGACGGCGAAGAATGATTCCGGTTTCTATGCTTCCTTTATCAAAGCCGCCGTAGTGGTGGGCAATAAAGAAGTGCCATTCAAGACGGAGATGGTGGCACCAAAGTCGCAGGCTAGCTGGAAGTTAGAAAAAGGTGCCCAGTCCCCTGCCGGTGCACAGAAAGTGAAATTCACGTTGGTCAATGACTACGGTGGTCACACCTACCAGGAAAGCCGTCTCAACTGATCGGCCGTATTAATTCGCAGTACCAGGATTTCGCGTTTTAGGGACTAAAGGAATGCACGCAAAAATAACCATTTCCCCACGCTATTCCGATATTCGCCAAGGGAAGGCAGTGTTGGTTAATTCACCGATAAATGGGGCTCGGCTCAAGCCGTTGGCGCTGTTGCTGGGGCTGCTGATACCGCAAGCCTTCGCAGCCACCACCAACAGCCAGTTTGAATTCGATGACAGCATGCTGGTGGGCAGTGCCAAAGAACAAAAGAGCATTGCTCGTTTTAATCAGGCTAACACCATTGAGCCCGGCACTTATCAGGTTGATATCTTCGTCAACGGTGATTTCTTTACCCGAAAATCTCTGCAATTCACCGCAGGGGAGCAAGGCCAGGTCTCGGCCTGCCTGTCAGAGGATATGCTGCTTGACGCGGGCATTTTACCTAGCGCAATCAAAGTCAAAGCTGAGAATGTGCCCAATTGCCTGAACCTGGAACAACAGGTCGATGGCGCATCCAGCCGTTTTGATTTTGCACGCCTGCGCCTGGATCTTTCCGTACCACAATTGTTGATGAAGCGCGAAGCGCGTGGCGCCGTGCCGACCAGCGATCTCTCTTCGGGTGAAACCGTGGCGTTCACCAATTACGACAGCAACTACTACCAGACGAGAGCATCAGGTAATACCACGGACTCAACCTATCTGGGGCTGAACTCGGGTATTAACCTTGGCCTGTGGCAATTCCGCCAGCAGTCGAGCTTTACGCGTTATAACAGCGATAAAAGCACCAGCAACAGCCAGTGGAACTCGATACGCACCTACGTACAGCGCCCACTGCCGTCGATCGGAGGGCAGTTGACGCTCGGTGAAAGCTTCACCTCTGGCAGCCTGTTCAGTAGCCTGGGTTTTCGCGGTATTTTGTTTGAAACCGACGATCGTATGCTGCCCGAATCACAACGTGGCTATGCGCCGACCATTCGCGGCGTAGCATCTACCACGGCCAAAGTCAGCGTGCGCCAGTCAGGGGTGCAGATTTATCAGACCACCGTCGCACCCGGCGCATTCATCATTGATGACTTGTATCCGACCAGTTTCCAAGGCGACCTGGTGGTAGAAGTACAGGAAGCCGATGGTCGCATTTCTTCCTTTACGGTGCCATTCTCTGCCGTACCAGACTCGATGCGACCAGGGCATTCTAACCTGAGCATCGCTGCCGGGCAGGTCCGCAACATCGGTAACAGCAATGCGACGTTTGCCGATTTGACCTATCAGGCGGGTTTGACCAACGCCATTACCACCAATTCAGGTATCCGTGTTTCTGACGGCTACCAGGCATTACTCGGTGGGGCCGTGTTCAGCAGTCAGCTTGGTGCGGTGGGCGTCAATGCCGTGTATTCGCGGGCAGACATGTGGGGCAAGACTCTGGATGGTTGGCGCCTGGGTACAACCTACAGCCGCACCTTTATTCCGACCTCTACCACGCTGGCGCTGGCCGGGTATCGCTACTCGACTCAGGGCTATCGCGACTTGAACGACGTCCTGGGATTACGCAATGCGTATGAAAACAACAACGTCTGGTCATCCAGCACCTATCAGCAGAGCAATCAGTTTGTCGCAACGGTGAGCCAAAGCTTAGGGGAATACGGCCAGATCTATTTCTCCGGCTCCACCAGCACTTACCGCGGAAACCGTGGACGTGATACCCAGTATCAGATGGCCTATTCGCACAGTTTTAACAATATCAGCTATAACCTGTCGCTCAGCCGTCAGCAAACCGGCAGTACACGCTATGGTGTGCAGTCAGCAGGAGATGCGGCCAACGGTAGCACGCAGAATATTGTTATGTTCTCGGTTTCCATCCCGCTGGGTGCAGGCTCACGCTCGCCGATCCTGTCGTCAGGTATCAGCCACTCCACCGGTGCTAACGGCAATACTAACTACCAAAGCGCATTGGCAGGGACTCTCGGGGAAGATCAGAGCCTAAGCTATACTGTTAATGGTGCTTTCGACTCTGGCGGTACCGGGGCCAGTTTTGGTACCAACCTGACCAAACAGATGTCTGTAGCCACCGTAGGCGGCAACTTCTCACAGGGCAAGAATTATACTCAGGGTGGTGCCAGCGTACGTGGAGCCGCCGTGTTGCATAGCGGCGGTGTGACGTTCGGCCCTTATCTGGGCGATACCTTTGGGCTGGTTGAAGCGGATGGGGTAAAAGGTGCTGATGTGATTAACGGCATGGGTGCAAAAATCAATAGTTCCGGTTATGCCATTGTCCCTTCTCTGGTGCCCTATCGTTATAACGATATCGGCCTTGATGCCAAAGGGATTGAGAACGCAAGTGCCGAACTCACCGAGAACCAGCAGCGTATAGCGCCTTATGCCGGTTCAGTGGTCAAAGTGCGCTTCAAAACGCTGGAAGGTTATGCGTTGCTGATCAAGTTACTTGGTGCACAAAGCGGCAACTTGCCGTTAGGCAGCAACGTTTATGATAGCAATAACACCGTTATCGGCCTGGTGGGTCAGGGCAATCAAATTTATGCCCGTGCCGCAGGTAAGCAAGGAACCTTGCGCGTGAAGTGGGGCGAATCTGCCAGCGAGCAGTGCACACTGAATTACGATTTAAGCAGTCAGGACATGACACAGTCACTGTATCGTCTGGAGTTGCCGTGCACCAGCCACTGATGCTCAGCTCAAAACGGGAGACAGGTATGAGCAAAAATTTTACTGCCGTGTTGCTGGCGTTAGCTGGCATCACTCTGGCAACACCGAGTTGGGCAGAGTGTTACAAAATAACAGGATATACTACTAACTCAGCCTCAGCTTATTACACCGAAGCAGGTAAAGGGACAGCAGCCAATTGGGACGGCTCCGTTGATTCGGCAGGTTCTATGGGTACCGTACAGAGCGTTATCAATGTCAACAGCAGCACCTTTCAGCCGAATGGAACATTGATTGCCAGCGGTATTGTTGACTTCCTACAGTCGGGGGCTCAAACATACAGTTCAGATCAAATCCTATTCCGCTGCACCGCTAGCGAAGCTGGAAAGCTGTTCGAGTACTATGCCACCAACGGTGACTCAACCTACGCTGGCTACGTAGAGGTAGGTTCTGCCTATGGCTTACCAGAGTCTTATCAAACTATTATTGATGGCGTAGCCCTGAGAGCGACTAATCTGGTTACTGGCGAATATTACTCTCGTTACTGGAAAGCGCGCCCTTTGACCAACCTGGATACGGACTCACTGGGGTGGATACTGGTCAAGGCCAAAAACTTTAGCAATACCAAAGTAGAGCTGTTTCGCCTGAGTAACTCCGCAGGTTCGACCACTACCGGCGTTGTCAATTGGACACAGCCCAACACTTATATCGCTTTTAAGGGGGGAACCCTTTCCTCCAATCTAAGCATTGGCGCAGACTCCTTATCAATATACGGTGGTTGGTACGGTTATTGGCCGGGCGCGGTCAACCTGCATAACCGTATCTATGTCCGCCGGGCGGCGAGCTGTTCGGTCACTAACGTGACCCCTACGGTTGTCTTCCCGCTGATCACGGTAGCGGAACTGAAATCCGGCGTGACACGCCAGATGCCGATAACGATTCAGTTTGCCTGCCAGACCGGGGCCCCTGCCAATGCTGGCCTAGTGGCATTGGCTAGCGGAGTTGCTGCCAACCAGACAGCAATGGGGATTTTGGTACAACCCGCCAACGCGGCGGCGGCGGTATCCGCTGGATTTGGTACCGCCGGCTCAGGCGTCAGCTATCTTTTATCCGATGGCTATGGCACCGATCCCAACGTCGCCAGCGGCGTGGGCATTCAAATTTCACGCACTAACGGCACGGTGCTGAACCTGCTCAGTACGCTGAGTGGTTCGGTGCTGGGGGGCAACAATGCGGGCTGGTACCCGGTATTGACGGACGCAACCGCAGGGGGTGTCGTCAATGGCGTAACCACCTATACTAAAAACCTTAATGCCACGCTGAAAGCCCTGCCGGGCAAAACGGTTACCGCGGGCAAAGTAAGCGCGACGGCGCAGGTCATTATTCAGGTGCAATGATGCGAAAATTAACCGGATTATGTATTGCAGGCGCGCTGTTGTTCAGCAGTTGGGCACAGGCAGGCGTGATTATTGAATCATCGCGCGTGGTGTTTTCCGCTGCCGATCGCGAACGTTCACTACTGTTGTCGAACGGTAATCCTTATCCGGTAATTGTGCAGACCTGGATCGATAATGGTGCCCCGGAAGGGACACCAGAAACGGCAGGAGACGTCCCGGTGTTGCCACTGCCGGGGATTTTCCGGCTAGAGCCGGGAGAAAGGAAAAACCTGCGCCTGCTGGCCACTCAGATACAGCAGCCACAGGACCGTGAATCCCTTTACTGGCTGAATATCTACGAGATCCCCCCCACTGACGCCAACTTACCGCCCGGTGTTTCTGCGGTGAAAGTGGCAGTGCGCCTACAGTTGAAGATGTTCTATCGCCCGAAGAACCTGAAGCCGAATGTCGAGAAACTGACAGAACAGCAACAGTTCAGCCTGATCAGACAGCCTGGTGTGCTGAAACTTAAAGTCGAAAATACCTCACCTTATTACGCTACCTTCAGTGCAGCCAGCCTTACGGGCGGTGGTAAATCCTACCCGGCAGAAATAGGTATGTTGGCCCCTTTTTCCAGCAAGACGCTGGATATCAATGGCGAAGCGAACTGGCAACCTGGCAGTATCAGTTACATTTTGATCAACGACGATGGTAACGGCGTTGGAGGCAAAAAATCCCTCAAGCGGTAACTAAGTCGTCAAGAACAGCCCAAGGCTCGAGAGTTTCAAGGTAGGAGATTGGCCCTGTAGGGCCAATTCTTATCAAACCCGCTGCTGCTGCAAACGTTCGCTGCGGTAAAAACTCAGCACACACCAGCCCAGTGCGATCAGCGCGAGCGGCGCACCAACAAAACCAATATTCGACATCCCCAGATGCAGGCTGACCTGGTTACCCAGCAACGCACCTGCACCGATACCAAAGTTATACAGGCCGGAGTAGATCGACATGGCAACATCGGTAGCATCCGGTGCCAGGCGCAATACGTTGGCCTGCATCGAGAGGCCAATCGCCATAATCGCCATGCCCCACACCACGCACAGCAGCGTCAACGCAGTTTCACTCCCCGAAGCGGGCAACAGCAGCAACAGGCTGACGGCTAACAACCCAATCGCGCCAATAAAGAAGCCCGAGGGCAAGCGTTCGCTGTAGCGGCTAAACAGCAGGCTGCCGAGAATACCGGCCGCCCCGAACAGCAACAACATCAGCGTGGTAAAGTTTGCCGTCAGCGCCGCCACGTTCTGAATAAAGGGTTCGATGTAGCTGTAGGCGGTGAAATGTGCCGTCACCACAATAATGGTCAACATAAACAGGCTGACTAACGCCGGGCGTTTGAACAACACAGGTACGCTGGAGAGTGAACCGGAATGCTCGCTTTTCAGCTCCGGCAGCAAACGCCACAACATCAGCAGCGCCAGGGTGGCGCAAATAGCAATACCGATAAAGGTCATGCGCCAACCAAGCAGTTGCCCGATCACCCGCCCTAACGGCAGCCCGAGCACCATTGCCAACGCAGTGCCCCCTGCCAGCATGCTCAACGCCTGCGCTTTTTTGCCCGCAGGAGCAACGCGGATCGCCAACGACGCGGTGATCGACCAGAACACCGAGTGCGCCAGCGCCACACCGGCACGAGAGATTACTAACGTGGTGAAGTTCCACGCCACTGCGGTGAGCACATGGCTGACAATAAACAGGACAAATACCCCGATCAGCAGTTTGCGCCGTTCAATCTTGCTGGTCAGCAGCATACAGATCAGCGATGCGGTGGCAACGATCCAAGCATAAATAGTGATGATCAGGCCAACCTGTTCGGTTTGCATCTCAAAGCTCTGGGCGATGTCACTCAATAATCCGACCGGGATAAATTCGGTAGTATTGAAGATAAATGCTGAAACGGCGAGAACAACCACGCGCATCCAGGCAGTTGAGCGGGAAGGACTGATATCTTCCATTAAGGTGATCCATAGCAGGGGCGGGCAATGACGATATATTAGCCAATTAGCGGTAAAAACGCGATATAGATCACATTATGGTTTCACTGTTTTTTTCAACAGCATCAACACTGGCGATGGCAGGGATAAAAACAAAAACGCTCCCAAATGAGAGCGTTTCTACTGTAAAAACACGTATGCCAAGAAATCTTGAATACGATCTGCTCCTAAAGAGAAGCTTTACGAACCAACAACACGCTGAACCAGTGCTTTGGTCAGGTCGGTTCTGATCTGATTGCAGGTTTTTGAAATACGGAATTTATAAGCGGCATCCATGATTTGATGGATATCAGTGCTTACGTTGTCACGAACCCGCATATACAGCTTAGCTTCCGACAGAATATGGTTCAATTCAATGCTGCGAGTCTGGTACATCGCTTGATTGACCTGCTGCAACGCATTCAGTTCTTTCATGCATGAACCGACCAATGTCTCTGTGCTTTCAGAAATTACAGGCTGTGCCACCGGTTGAGTCACAGCGGCCGGGCGCGGCGTTGCCACAGGGGCAGTGTTGGCTTTAGGGCGCTGATTCATATTCTGGCACCCTGCCATCAACACACACACTGCGGCTACCGCGATTGTTTTTTTCATTACTGGGAAACTCCGGGAAACAAAGGAACGGTGTGGTTTACCGCCATAAAAATGACTTTGCGTAGCATAGAGTAACAGGCATAACCCTGACAAGGCCCGCAAAGGTCACAATAGCCTTATCATCACAGAACATCTTCCAGAATAGCATAGAATAATCTTAAAAATAATCCATGCGGAACATAAAGAATAATAACATCGAATTGATAAATATCATTACCTTAAAAGATGAGTAGGCTATTTTTACTGCCCTTGACCAATGAGAAGTGCTGAAAAACAATCCAGGATGCTCAATCTGCCAGCAAACACACTTTTTTCTCACTTTAGTGCTTTGACAAACCCACAGCCCGCCGTTATCATGCGCCCCGTTCACACGATTCCTCTGTAGTTCAGTCGGTAGAACGGCGGACTGTTAATCCGTATGTCACTGGTTCGAGTCCAGTCAGAGGAGCCATAAATTTAATGCCATGGACAGCCACTGTTGTCCATGGTGTCTCAAAGTAAGATCCCTTTTTTCAAATCAAATTATACTCTGTTCCATATTGGTATACTGGCATCCAACGTTTTGGGGGCTTCATTGGGACTCGAATCGGCTAAATTATGGTATCCTTGGCTATGCCATTTCTAGCGCCATTATCCCAATAATGTCATCAGTTTAGACCGATCAACTTGCAGAACATAGCCCATCCGAGCTCACGGAACAAATTAGAAAATCCCACTTAGTTGCCTAAGCGGGGTATTTGCTTTTCAGTGCCCGGCTAACAGTCTAAAATTCGGGTATATCTGAACTGCCCCCACTGATTAACTGAACGATGGCGATCCCACTATTTTTTGCGAATTTTCATACCGAACCAATTAACCTTGCCAATGTGAATAAATAGCCCCTGTAAACCGCATCAGAGATGCAAATAAAATGGTAATAGCAAAGAAGTCAAAATAGAAAAAAACCTTAGACTCTTCAAAATTAAAAAAGGCAAAATCGACTTGAAGAAGCAAATAAGGTAGTAAATTGCGGCAAATGAAAGCATGCAGTCCATACACCGTAATACTGAAGAAAATAGCGGGCATCAATCGCGTTGAGAGAAACGAGAGAGGTGAAATATTCCAGACCTTAGCAAAAAAATTGGCTAGCATTTTCCAGTGCATGCCCAAATGGACGGCAATGATGATTTGCCCCCAATGAACACTGGTCATGTGGACCTTTCTGACCAGATCAGAGGAACTGTGAATGGGTAAATCAGGCAAGAGATGTTTTGATAACATCAGTCCACTGATAATGGCAGATAACAGTAGCAGTACCAGTAAGAGATTTACGCTGACTTGCATGAACCTGAAAGCAGAATACCTCCCCTGAACCAGTTTTCTAAACCAGTGAATATTTAGCCCATTATGGAGAAAAAGGAACATTAAAAAGACCATACCCAACCATTCATGAATACTTTCCCCCCACAGATGAAACCCCATCAGCGACAACAGGATAATCATCATTACTATATCCTGCACAACTTGGAATTTATATTTTGCTTTCATTCACTGACCTGCTATCACAGCCTATTCGGTAATTTTCTTAACCAGTTGATAATCTCCGTTGGCGTATCCTCATCCGTCACATCATTTCTTGAGATGGCGAGGCCTTGGGTTACCAACTGTGCATTGGGTTGAAGACGTTTGATTTCGCGCAACGAGTCAGAGAAACGACTGCCACCATGGGTAGTAAAGGGGATAAGCTTTTTTCCACTAAAATCATGCTGTTCAAAAAAGCTGTACATCGCCATTGGCATTTTGTACCACCAGATGGGATAACCAATAAATATCTGCTCATAATCGGCAATATTTTCTATTTTTTCTTTCAATTCGGGCCGAGCCCCATCTTTCACTTCTTGTTCTGCATATTTCAACAGAGGATCATGCTGATTAGGATAGGGTTTAACCGTTTCAATGCGGAATAAATCGCCGCCGGTTTCCTTCTGGATAATCTGTGCCACATACTGGGTACTGCCCAGAACCACACTGTTTTTTTGCAATACGCTCGCCCCCGATATACCATCGACCCCATCTAATTTTACATCCTCAGGTTGAGAGAAATAGACAATCAGGATCCGTCGCGTGTTGCCATCTACTGCCTCGTCTTTTGCATTTACACTACTGACAGTGAACGCCAGAAATAAAATCAGATATTTTGTCAGTGGAGTGAACCATAATGTATTCATAGCGTTCGCCTAGAGGTAAAGTGAGTCATCCGTGATCGTCAATGCCCTCGCTGGGCAGGCCGATACTGCTGCCATAAAAATGACTATGGCAGCGGCATAACAGACAAAGTGATACTTCTATCCGCATGTGTTGACGCAAGATAAGAGAGGGGTGTGAGTCGCTTTATTCTTATAAGTTTTTCCCGTAAAACTGATCCAGTTTCCCCATGGCCTGATTCACATATTCCGGTTTCCAATAGGTTTCAATATGGGTTGCACCGTCAATCAGGAACAGTTCCTTATCTTTCGCGTTGCTCGCGCCTTTAAACGCTTTTTCACTCATATACAGAGAGTCGGCTTTACTGCCTGCTATCATCAATAGCGGCTTATTAATTAAATCCATATTGCTTGCCGCATCGAATCTCATTAAGTCGAGAAGACTGCTGGCGGTGTATCTGAAGGTCGAGTTGGGGTGTGCGTGAGTCTTGCCGTAGTACTCAAAACCCTGCCGATAGAGGTCAAACGGCAGTTTGGCAATTTGTTCATCCGTCAGCTTGGCATCACCCAGATAAATAACCTCACCGCCAGAGGCCTCCTGTGCTCGCGCATCGGAGGCTTGCTTTAGACGTTCTTGTATCGTGGCGAGTTGTGAATCTTGATAACCGTTGCGTCTTACTAGGCCAGAGTCAAACATGCTCAACGTAGCAATGGCGTTAAATCGTTTGTCGGTTTGCCCTGCCTTCAAGGAGTAGCCTCCTCCTCCGCAGATACCCAGCAGGCCTAAACGGACAGTGTCTACGCCAGGATACTGGGTGATGAAATCTGCCATGCCGTGAATGTCTTCAATCCGGTACGCCGGTTTGTCGACATTACGGGGCAAACCACCGCTCGCGCCCTGATACGCCGCATCAGCAGTAATGGTAATGTAGCCCTGTTCTGCCAGACGCTGGGCATACAAGCCAGCAACCTGCTCTTTCACACCGCCATTGGGGTGAGCCACAACGACTGCCGGGTATTTTTTAGCGGGGTCATAATTCGCCGGGGTATACACGTTGGCTGCAATGTCCAGCCCATTCAACTTGTAAGTGACCGGGTGAATATTGACTTTTCCTTTCACATTTTTAGTAATCGCGCCGTCATAGGTCAACGTAAACGGATTTAATTTATAATCTGCTGCCATTGCGCCCCCAGATGAAAGAGTGATCACTGCCGCTAATAATGTTGTTTTAAAAACGTTGTATTTCATTTCAAGAAACCTCCAGATATCTAAAATAAACAACGTATTACCCCGACACTCCTTTTGGTCTTTTTTGCGAGGGGGTAGGCTTGCAGGTAGTCTACGGGGGGCATGCTGACATCAGCATGACGGCCAGATAACATTTCTGTCAGTTAGAAAAATACTTTTCTGACAAAAATGTCAGGAAAATGTCAGCTTGGTGTTGGTCATGAACCTCTAAGATAAGTGAAATAAGACGTTTATTGCCCTGATGGGTAAGGGAGATACGAACATGCGGTTACTGTTGGTAGAAGATGAGGAGAAGACGTCTTCCTATATCAATCGCGCACTCAGCGAACTGGGTTTTACCGTAGATGTGGCAGCCAACGGTACGGACGGATTGTACCTGGCCCTCGAGTATGATTACGATGCGATTGTGCTGGATGTCATGTTGCCTGGCATGGATGGTTATAGTGTTCTGGAAGGTCTTCGCGCCAGCAAGCAAACCCCGGTGCTGATGTTATCTGCTCGCGGTTCGGTTGATGAACGTGTCAAGGGTCTGCGTCAGGGTGCGGACGACTATATGCCTAAACCTTTTTCGCTGATTGAACTGGTTGCCCGTATCCAGGCGTTGTTGCGGCGACGTCCGAGTGATGGCGTAGATGTTACTCAATTGCACATTAACGATCTGCATCTTGACCTGCTGGCAAGGCGTGTCACAAGAGCCGGTGAACGTCTTGAACTGACCGCAAAAGAGTTCGCTCTGTTAAGCCTGTTAGCCAGACATCAGGGAGAGATCCTGTCAAAAATGATGATTGCAGAGCAGGTCTGGGACATGAATTTTGACAGCGATGCCAATGTGGTTGAGGTCGCGATAAAACGCCTGAGGGCGAAAATTGATGCACCCTACCCGGTCAAACTGCTGCATACGGTGCGAGGCATGGGATATGTCCTTGAAACCCGCCCCGAACGCCAGGCTAAATAGAGAGAGTTATCATGATTAAGCGTTCTATCTCTGGACGATTGGCGCTGATGTTTGCCTTGGCCTCCATACTGATCGTTTCAGTTCTGGGTATTGTGCTGCGGAGTTCCCTGCATGATTCATTGCAAAAGCAAATGCATAACGAATTGCAGTTCAGGGAGTCGCTGATGGCACCCTGGATCCTCTCCCGCACCACGCTAGACGGCTGGCAAACGCTGACGACCAAATTTACCGATTTGGCCACGGCTGAGGGTGGCCGCGTACAGTATTGGATCCTCAGTGAGGATCCCCGGCTTCAGGTGGGTGGCCCGCCACCTAGCGGTGTAACCTGGGCTTCGCTGAACAAAGGATTCAGCAAAGTTCCCGGTGCCACAGAAGAGTCATGCTCTCTGTTTATATTGATGTCGGAAATTCCTGCCCAAGGGGAGCGCCCCGCACTGCGCTATGTAGTGGCCATCGACTCCACACCGTATATGGGTACCCTGAATGAATTTACCCGTACACTGATCTTCATCAGCACAATCGGTGTTTTATTAGTGGCCCTGTTGGGGTTTGTGATTGCAAGAATAGGCATGCGCCCTGTCAACAAACTCAGCGCCCAGGCCCATCACCTCGCACCGGGAAATTACGGGCAGCGCCTGGATACCTCAACGCTGCCGGATGAACTGCAAAAGCTGGCCGTGGCATTCAATGGTGTACTCGAACGGCAGGAAATCGCCTGGCGACAACTTGAAAGTTTTAACGCCGATGTGGCTCATGAACTGAGAACCCCGCTGACCAATCTGATGGGGCAAACGCAACTCGGTCTGTCACGGCAACGCGAAACGCATGAACTCGAGGAGTTACTGGAGTCCAATCTGGAAGAACTCGAGAGAATGACCTCTATCGTCAACGATATGCTGTTCCTCTCCCATGCTCAGGCTGGGGAGCATGCAACCCAGTTAACCGACGTGTCTCTGAGTGAAGAGACCTACAAGACCACGGAGTATGTGGAGCCGTCATTCGCTGAAAAAAACCTGTCTATTCATGTCGAGGGAGATCTCACGGCACGCATTGATCGGCGACTTTTCCACCGCGCTCTAGCGAATTTACTGGAAAACAGCGCCCGACATGCTGTTCCTGGTACCACCGTGAAGGTGACGATCGGCAGAGAGAATAATCTGGCCTCCATCGCGGTCGCCAACATTGGTTCAGCCATCTCAGATCAGCACCTGAAACGTTTGTTTGAACGTTTTTATCGTGCTGATCCTTCCCGTACACGCAGTGATACACACCATGGACTCGGACTTTCCATCGTCAGGGCGGTGGCGATAATGCATCGTGGCGATGTGTTTGCCAGTAGCCAGAATGGGATCAATACCTTCGGGCTGACTCTCGCCATAAACAGTGAACTCGCTGAAAAAGAGGCACATCGTTATGTGAGGTTTGGCATCGCAGGTTAAAAATTAAGAACGTCTAATTATGGCTTAACTCGCTTTGCTTAAGGGGTAATCAATCACCGTATAACCTGTATTCACTCGATATTCGCGTTGTCACAGGCCTTCGCTTATCGCAAAAACCTCCCTTTCCTTTGGTGAAAATAGCTTCAGTACCGATTCTGACAAACTTGTCAGGCAGCGGTCAGCCTGGTGACATGAAGCATTCTGTAAACTCACGTTATCGTCACCGACATAACCCTCCCATCTTTAATCGTGCCGATAACAAAGGAAATGGATGATGAAAAACAAAATTCAGCAGTACCTGCTCTGCACCGCTCTTACCTTTGCCGGTTCAATGGCCACCCTTGCTCACGCGCAGGATGCGGCGAAAAATAAAACAGAAAAACCGTCTCGGGCGCAACAATTGATGGGGGATATCGCCCCCAAGATGGCGCAACTCACTGACGATGTCCTGTATGCCGATATCTGGGAACGACCACAGCTCTCAAAACGTGATCGGAGCCTGGTGACCGTCAGTGCTCTGGTGGCGATGGATCGTCCTGACCAGTTGCGTTCTCATCTACGTCTGGCTCGCCAGAACGGTGTCACTGAGGAAGAGTTGGTCGAAACCATCACCCAGCTTGCTTTCTATTCAGGGTGGCCAACGGCAGTAACAGCGATATCCATTGCAAAAGAAGTGTTTAAAGAAGGGAAATAGTTTTTTTCTGCAATGGATTAATTGGTATTTCTCTCGTTAATGGATTGAATAGATATGAAAATCTTCCTTATCACACTAGCGGCGCTTTTACTGCCCGGTTCGCAGGCTATTGCCGCAACGCAGGAGGCAGTGACCGTCAGCCCTGCGGGCTCACAACCCACGACGTTGGGTGCTCCTGAGTACTTTACCGGCACGGCCAAGGTTGACTCACGGTTTAAAGGCTCTCCCCCGGCCCGAATTTCTGGGGGAACCGTCTCATTTGAAGCCGGAGCACGAACAGCCTGGCACACGCATCCCCTTGGACAGACACTCATCGTCTCTTCCGGCACGGGTTGGGTACAGGAATGGGAAAGATCGGCCCAGCCAATCAAAACTGGCGATGTAGTCTGGATCCCGCCGGGTGTCAAACACTGGCATGGCGCATCCGCAACAGAGCCGATGGTGCATATTGCTGTTTCAGAATCACAGGACGGTAAAACCGTGACGTGGATGGAAAAAGTCACGGACGACCAGTACCCACGATAATGAAATACAGCTTTTGCCTTTTCGCTGAAACAGGGCTTCACTGAGATATTAATGGACGGCAGACGAGTGAAATACACTGAGCTCAAAAATATTATTGATATCAGATGCAAAAAGCCTATCCGTTAATTAGCCCTGCTTATTAACTCATTCGTTTTAACAGCATAGTCATTTGTGAAAATCTCTCTATGATTCAGTTATCCGCGATGACATGAGGAAAATATCTTGAAAGCCTTACTGAAAACACTCACCGCCTGTATGTTGGTTGGCGGATTGGTTTCTCAATCTGCCTTTGCTGCCCCCACAACCCCCTTGGTTATCCAGTCTCAGGGAAGTTTTGCCGCAGGTGGCGCTGTCGTTACGACACCAGGGCAGTTTGATGCGAAAAAACCGCTGGATCCGACAGGCCAGACCTATCATGGCGATCACGCCTCTGTGTTTTATCAGATCCCAGAGAACCCACACAAATATCCCATTGTGATGCTGCACGGTGCTGGACAGTCCGCCAGAACATGGGAAAGCACACCGGACGGCCGCGAGGGTTTTCAGAACATCTTCTTGCGCCGTGGTTTCTCGACCTATCTGGTTGATCAACCACGTCGGGGGAACGCCGGTCGCAGTATGGTGGAGGGAACCGTCAAACCGGTTGCCGATGAGCAACTATGGTTTAATCAGTTCCGTCTGGGTGTCTGGCCCGATTTCTTCGAGGGTGTACAGTTCTCCCACGATAAAGAGACATTAAACCAGTACTACCGTCAGATGACCCCCAACACCGGCCCCTTTGATATCAATGTGATTGCGGATGCCATGTCGGCCGTCGTGGATAAATCCGGCCCGGCCATTCTGTTTACCCACTCTCAGGGGGGAGGCCCCGGCTGGTTTACAGCGATGAAGAATGCCAACGTAAAAGGGATAGTCGCGTTTGAACCAGGCAGCAGCTTTGTCTTTCCACAAGGCGAAGTTCCGCCGCCAACCAAGAACGCCTTTGATACCGTAAAAGGGGAATCGGTACCCCTGGATCAGTTTATGGCACTGACTAAAATTCCTGTGCTGATTATCTACGGCGACAATATCCCGGATAAACCGACGGCCTTGCCTGCACAGGATAGCTGGCGCGCCCGGTTGGCTGTTGCGCGTCAATGGCGGGATGTAGTGAATAAACATGGCGGAGACGTGGCGGTTATCCATCTGCCGGAAATCGGTATTAAAGGAAATACTCATTTCCCCTTCTCTGATTTGAATAACGTTGAAATCGCCGATCTGGTCTCAAAATTCCTGAAAGATAAAAATCTTCAGTGATAAATAAATAGTGGAGTCGTTGGTGACTCCACTATTGCTTATAGCGGAGCGCATTCAACAGCAACGTAAACGCAGGGGAAGTATGCTGCCGATTAGGATAGTAAAGGTGGTAACCCGCAATAAACGGACACCAATCTTGCAGAACGGTGATTAATCGTCCGGCTGCAATATGCTCGCTAACAATATCCTCGGGTATGTAGGCAAGACCGATACCGCACAGTGCGGCATTAAGCCGTAAGGTAATATTATTAAAAACTAACTGCCCATCCACCCGAACTTTAATTTCCCTTCCCTCTTTTTCAAATTCCCAGGGGAAGATGCCACCATAGGTCGGTAATCGAATACTAATACAATTATGTTGAGTCAGTTCCTGAGGATGCTGCGGCACTGGATGGGTAGAAAAGTAATCCGGTGAGCCGACGACGACCATGCGAATATCCGGGCTGATGCGTACCGCGATCATATCCTTGGCTATCTGCTCTCCGAGCCGGACACCGGCGTCATAGCGCTCCGACACAATATCTGACAGCCCGTAATCGACTATCAGTTCGACACGAATATCAGGGTATTCCGCCAGAAACGCCGACAGCGCAGGCTGAACGATATACACCGCTGGGTGTTCCCCCGCAGTTATGCGAAGAGTACCTGCCGGGCGTTCCTTCTGTGCTTTTAGCCGCGCGATTTCGGTTTCAATTTCCTCAAGCCGCGGCGAAAGCAGATTAAGAATTTGTTCTCCAACTTCTGTGGGAGAAACGCTACGCGTTGTACGAGTGAGTAACCGCAAGCCCAGTTTCTCTTCAAGCACCCTGATAGTCTGACTCAGGGCTGACTGAGAGACACCCAGCTTCGCTGCTGCCCGGGTGAAGCTACGCTCTTTGGCGACCAGTGCGAACGTGGCCAGATCATTGTAGTTTTCCATTCTATTTATTAGTCCAACTAATAAAGGCATGCAGATTATAGCATCTAATCTTATTATCGCGCGTGCGTTATGCTTCCTGGTATAGGTACATTTACACAGGACAAGACCATGAACACGGTAACATTGAATAACGGTATTCAGATGCCGTTGCTGGGATTTGGTGTTTTTCAGATGACAGACCCCGCCGAATGCGAGCGGGCTGTTATTGATGCCATAGCGACCGGATATCGTCTAATAGATACTGCCGCCTCTTACCAGAATGAGGCACAGGTGGGTAATGCCCTGAAGCAAAGCGGCATTGCACGCAATGAACTCTTTGTCACCACCAAACTCTGGTTGCAAGACACCAACTATGCAGGTGCAAAAGCACAATTTGAGCGCTCACTGAATCGTCTACAGCTTGATTACGTTGATTTGTATCTGATTCACCAGCCCTACGGTGACGTTCATGGCGCGTGGCGTGCAATAGAAGAGTTACTTGCTGCCGACAAAATCCGAGCGATTGGGGTCAGTAATTTTCATCCCGACCGCCTCGCGGATCTGATGGCGTTTAACACCATTCCCCCCGCAGTCAATCAGATCGAGGTTAATCCGTTTAACCAACAACTTCATGCCGTGCCTTGGATGAGCTGTCGGGCTATCCAGCCTGAGGCTTGGGCACCTTTTGCTGAAGGCCGCAATGGTCTGTTTCAGAATCCAATTTTGACAGAGATTGGCAAGAAATACGCCAAGAGTGTCGGCCAGGTCGTCCTGCGCTGGATCTATCAACGTGGCATCGTTTCACTGGCTAAATCCGTTCGCAAGGAGCGCATGATTGAAAATTTCAACATCCTGGATTTTGAACTCAGTGCGATGGAGATGACACAGATAGCTGCAATGGATACGGCCACCAGTGCCTTCTTCTCTCATCGCGATCCGGCAATGGTTGAGTGGCTGGCCAACCGCAAACTGGATGTTTAAGCATCCACATACTCATAGTAGTTCTAAAGTGAATAGTCTCTCCATTATGTAGAAACACCGGGCTCTCACTGTCATGTCACCATTAAAATGAGATATCCATCACAATTATTACATGCAAATATTTAAGGGGCTTTATTGGGGGCCCAGCCACCAATAAACGTCAATTTAAAATAATAAAATCAAATATTTAAAGAAAAGTTCGAGTCCAGTCAGAGGAGCCAAATTAGAAAAGCCCGCTTAGGCAATTAAGCGGGCTTTTTGCATTCCGGTAACATCACCTTTGGGCTCTCAAGTGCCGACATAGAGGAAAAGAAAGGAAACTTGCCTTTGTACCAATATGTTAAACACAGGCAACGTGATTACTATCTACCCTAGCACCATGCACATCAAGTTGAATACTGAACGATAATGTCACTCGCCTTGCTGATGGTTCGTCAATGGCACCTCATCAAAAAGTCGTAATGTAAGAAGGCCATGGCCTACGGCTGCACCGGCGCGAAGCGCTGAGGCAATAAAAACCGTCTCTGCGATTTCTTCTCGCGTAGCACCTGCCTTGGCAGCGTTCTTTGCATGTACATCAATACAGTATGAACACTGCGTGGTGAGAGCGACCGCAATAGAGATAAGCTCGCGATACTTTTCAGGGATGATGCCATCTGTGCGTTCGGCAGCCGATTTCAAACCAAGAAATGCTTGTGCTTCTTTGGGCGCCAGCCGGAGGAGTTCTTTGGCAAGGGATAAGTCTTCAGGGCGCTGATATACGGTCATGATTATTCTCGCTGACTCATTGTGGTAAAAGGCATCTTAATTGCCCTCACAAGGACAAACTCTGCCTGATTCAAACCGATCAAATCGGCACTCTATGCTCAACTCAATAATTTTATGCAGATTTTTCCGCCAGCAGATATTCCCTGACCAGAGCCCGTGCGCGATGTAAGCGACTTTTTGTCGCTTCACGCGTGATGTTCAGGTAATTGGCAATTTCACTGATGGTCATTTCCTGCAAATCCCGCAGCAGAATGATTTCGCGATGCGTTGAAGGCAAAGACTCCAGTGCATGAACCAGATCCATGCGCAGTTCATTCACCGGTATCTCGGCAAAGCGGGACGAGTTTTCAATATTCTTCAGATCCTCCATTCCCCTCAGGAACATGAGGGCTGGCAGCATGCACAGGCGTGTGACGATTTTGTACAACCACCCGTTTAGTGCTGATGCAGTGCGAACTGTCCCTACTTTTCGGTAGAGAATAATGAGTGCTTCCTGTACCACATCATCTATCGCAGACGACCGCTGACACTGGTAACGGGCATAACGCCGGATATCTGGACGTAACTGAACCAGCATATGTTCTAACGCTACGGGGTCCCCCGCTTGGGCCGCAGCAAAGGTATTCTCTTGAATCCGCATAAGGCTCCCGCTCAGTGACCTGTGGATTTTCGACCGGACACGGCACGCACCGGACAGTATCGCAATGCACCAGTAACCAGGTTCACAAAGCCGACACCCGCAATGGTTATCCCCAACCACGTAGTATGGAGGCCGATCAGCCCGTACAGTATCATCAGGCAACCCCCTGTAACTCGGGCGATTCTTTCTTTGTTCCCTACATTTTTGCGATTGAACATAATGGGTTCTCTTTTGACTGAATAATGGATGGCAGGAACAAATCGTTTGGTACCTGCAAAGAGAAAGAGGGCCTAAACGTTTAAAAGGATTCGCCGGATTAAAAATATTTTCGGGGCTGTAGCAGACCAGCAATTTTTCCGGCCGATAGAAATGAATATAATACTTTGTAAATTAACAAAAAAGTGCAATTAAAGCCGTTTAAATCCTTGGTGTTGAAAGTGACCTCTCGCTCAGCAGCCGATTTACTCTTGATACAGCCGAACTCAGCGACTTTGTTTTTGCGTAGATTGAGGCAAATCATTGAGCATCATCTGGTCTTACAAACCAGTGAAGTATTGAACTGGATGAGCGTTATTTTGGCGGCGTCATGAAAAACAGGCCAGACAGGCGTTAAAACCTATTCAGCGATAAACAAGCAGAGTAAAGATTCGTACATACCTGGCCTGCCAGCCCCTGCTGCTATATCTTAAACCCAAGCCCCATCTTAGACTGGAACAGCGGGTAGCGTGTTTTCCGGTCACTCATCAGGTCGTTGTCGATAGCTGCATTTTTCACTGACAACCCTGCCAATAGTTCAATTTCACATTAAACGTAACCTCAAAGCTCCGAAGGAGTAACAGAATGAAATCACGTGCATTGATTGTTGGCGTCAGCGGTGTTGTGGGTAGCGCACTGGCGACTAGGCTGTCGGCCGAGGGCTGGCAGGTTTATGGCTTGTCGCGTGGCAATACCCCAGTCCCAGAAGGCTGTACGGCATTGACAGCGGATTTAACCTCAGAGAAGGCGGTGAAAAACGCATTGCAGGGTATTGAGGTCGATAAGGTGTTCTTCAGCGTCTGGGCGCGGCAGGAGAATGAACAGGAGAATATCCGTGTCAATGGTGCGATGGTACGCCACGTGCTGGAAGCTCTGGGCAGTAACCTGAAGGGGGGGCATGTGGCGTTGGTCACGGGGCTGAAACACTACCTTGGTCCGTTTGATGCTTATGGTAAAGGGGAAGTGCCACTCACGCCATTCCGCGAAGAGCAAGGGCGCCAACCGGTAGATAACTTCTATTACGCGCAAGAGGATGAGGTGTTTGCCGCCGCTGAAAAATACCATTTCAGCTGGTCCGTGCATCGCCCACATACCATTATCGGTTATGCAGTGGGTAACGCGATGAATATGGGACAAACTCTGGCGGTGTATGCCACGCTGTGCAAACAAACCGGGCAACCATTTGTCTTTCCGGGTTCGTCTGCGCAATGGCATGGTGTGACCGATATGACGGATGCCCGTCTGCTGGCGTCGCAGTTACTGTGGGCGGCAACCAGTAAGCAGGCAGCGGATCAGGATTTCAATGTGGTCAATGGTGATGTGTTTCGCTGGAAGTGGATGTGGGGAGAAATCGCCCATTACTTTGGCATAGAGCCAGTGCCATTCAGCGGTGAAATACAACCGCTGGAAGGCAGGATGCATGAGGCCGCGGCGCAGTGGCAAAAGATCGCCGAACAGTTCTCTCTGAAACAGGCGGATGTCAATAAGTTGACGTCATGGTGGCATACCGATGCCGATCTGGGCCGCCCGATGGAGGTATTTACCGATATCAGCAAAAGCCGAAAAGCAGGATTTATGGATTATCAGTGCACTCGCGACTCATTTATCGAACTGTTCGATAAATTAAAAGCAGAGAAGATGATCCCGTAAACAACCGCAGGTTTTCACCTTCCAGAAAACGTGCCACCCGTGGGGAGGCAGAAACATGCCCCCCACAGCCTATGTGTAACGGCTTGCAACTGCCGCACCGAGGTTGTATTGATCGCTGTCCCCCTTACTACGCTGATGCTGAATTACAGTTGATCCAAAAAAGTTGGGGGATGTGCTACAGCCTTTTCACTTTGGCTATTATTCGTTGATAAACTCGATCCGCACGTTCTGCTTACCTATGGTTTCAGCCAGGGTTTGTGGCGAATCGACACGGCCAACGGACGTGTATGCGTAAGATGACTTAAACGTTGCATAAAACAGCACTAATGTCTGGCTGCCGTACAGCATGAGGTCGCCATTGTGGATGGTGCCGGGCAGTGTCGCGCTAGCAGGCAGCGTATGAGGCAGCTCTGCGTACTTTTCATTGCCGTTTAACTCCATCATCTCCAGCGTCATAGGCAACTGTGCTGCAAATGCCTTGGCTGCGGGGTTATCGTAAAGCGTAATGTCATAGCGTTGTCCGTTAATTTTCATCTGAATTTTCATGCCATGTTCCTTATGAGATTGTGAGTCAGCATGGCTGACAAAAGAACATCCAATCATTGCAATGATAAGCGAAACGAAAACGATACTCCTGCGGTAACCTTCCATACCCGTATTCTCCCCTGGCAACGTTGAAACCAGCCCCCCCTTACTTCAGATTATCGCTAAAGAAAGACGTCAATTTAGCGAAAGGGATCAGGTCGGTACGATCATACAAATCCACATGGCCCGCACCGGGGACGATATACAGCTCTTTCGGCTGCGCGGCTCGTTGGTAAGCATCCTCACTGAATTCCTTCGAATGCGCCCGATCGCCAGTGATAAACAACATCGGGCGCGGCGAAATAGTTTCAATATCGTTAAATGGATAGAAATTCATAAACTTCACGTTACTGCTCAGCGTCGGGTGCGTGGTCAGTTGCGTTGAAGAGCCTTTCGGGGTGAACTCACCGCGTGGTGTCCGGTAGAAATCATAAAACTCTTTCTCGATTGGTGATGAGTTGGCATCGATCTTGTGTACCGTACCGCTGGTATATTGCGTTTTGCCACCGGTAAACTCGACGTATCGCTGTTCTGCCGCGTCCGCAATGATTTTCTTACGCTGTTCCACAGTTAGCGAATGATGCAGCGCATTACGGTTAGCAGACCCCATGTCATACATGCTCACGGTAGCAATCGCCTTCATGCGTGGATCAATTTTCGCCGCGCTGACAGCGAAACTGCCGCTACCGCAGATACCCAATACGCCGATGCGGTTTCTATCGATAAACGACCGCGTGCCGAGGTAATCAACCGCCGCACTGAAGTCCTCTGCATACATATCCGGTAATACCGCGTTACGCGGCAAGCCTTCGCTCTCGCCCCAGAAAGAAAGATCGATAGCCAACGTGACAAAGCCCTGTTCTGCCAACTTCTGCGCATAGAGGTTAGAACTTTGCTCTTTCACCGCCCCCATGGGATGACCAACGATAATCGCCGGATTTTTGGCGTTCTGATTGATGCTTTTTGGCATAAACAGATTGCCAGTGACATCCATCTGATACTGGTTTTTAAACGTCACCTTTTGCTGGGTGACCTTATCGCTGTTGTAAAAATTATCTGCCCCCTGAGACATATCGGCTGCTGCAACAGTAAACGAACTGATTAACAGCCCTAACATCATAGTCAATGTTTTCATAACATTATCCTTATTGGATGAGCGGGCGGCAGCCCACTCGGTTAAAAAATAAATTACGCCACAGAAGCCTGCCCATTCACCACGAACCCGGTGGGTGAACTCCTTAGGTTCAAAAGGCTGAACGCACCAATGGCTTGAATTCTCAGAGCATTAACGCTTGTTTATGCAGTGTGTTTAGGGTCTTTACGTGATGCCAATACGGCCAACATGGCCGCGATCGTCAGCAGGATGCCGCTGATGGCGAAACTACTTTGATAACCGCTGTGGTCGTACGCCAGTCCGCCAAGGGTGGAACCCAGCGCGATAGAGAGCTGTATTACCGCAACCATCAGCCTACCGCCCGCCTCCGCATCATCAGGCAGCGTTCTGGCAACCCAGGTCCACCAACCGACCGGGGCGGCGGTCGCTACCAGCCCCCAGATGCCGAGAAGGGGTATAACGATCGCGATGTTGTAACCAAACGCGATCAGCATCCCGGCAATCGCGGTCATCAGCAGCGGAATGACAATCAACGTCGGGTAAAATCCACGACGCAGAAAAACACCGATCAGCAGCGTGCCGATAAAGCCTGCAACCCCAATGATCAACAGCGTGAGCGATAGCGTAGAGACACTGGCATGGGTGGCCGTTTCCAGGAACGGCCGCACGTAGGTAAAGAGCGTGAACTGCCCCATAAAGAAGATGCCGCAGGCCGCCATCCCGGTTGCAACAAGTCGATTGTTCAACAGGCGCAAAATATTGCCTGAACGCTTGCCATCCCTTTCCGCCACCATTGCAGGCAAGCTGAACCACTGCCAGACAAAGGCGATTAACGCCACCAACACGAGACAAAAGAATGCCCCACGCCATCCGATGACAGCACCGAGATAACTGCCAAGCGGCGCGGCGATCACCATCGCCAACGCATTGCCGCCGTTAAAAATGGCCAGCGCTTGCGGTACCTGAGTCGGTGGTACCAGGCGGATCGCCGTCGCCGCTGACATTGACCAGAAGCCGCCGATGGCTACACCGAGCACTCCCCGTCCTAGCATGTAGGTCAGATAATCAGGCGCTATCGCGACAATCATGCCGGAAAGCGCCATCAACAACGTCAGGCCCAGCAGCAGAACTTTACGGTCAATATTCCCGGCAAGTGCGGAGATCGACAAGCTGGTCAACACCGCCAGCGCACCTGAAATCCCAATCCCCTGCCCTGCTAAACCTTCGCTGACGCCCAGTTCGTGGGAAATGGGGGTCAGCAAGCTGACCGGCATAAACTCCGATGCCACAAGAGCAAACACGCACAGTGTCATTGCCAGCACGCCGCTCCAATAGGTGGTTGGCTGTCGGGCCGATATCTCGTTCGCTAATGGGGTCATAACGCCTTATCTCTCTTATTCCGGTGCGCAAGCCAAAGTTGTGTCTTTACTCATGGGAGTAAAACTCAAGTATTAAAAAATTAATCAGGGAATGCGGACATGGCACTCTTTGACCCGCCTTGCGCTATCAGTTGATGAAAATTCTACACGCGTGACGTATTCTGACTAGCTAATGAATACTTAATGGGCTTATAAGCCATAATTATAAATACCGGCAAGGAGATAAGATGAAACGTAACCTTAATGATCTGATCTCGTTTATGGCAGTCGCGCGCGAAGGTAGTTTTACCCGTGCCGCTGCGCAGCTTGGCGTCACTCAACCAGCCCTTAGTCAGGCGATCACGGGTTTGGAAAATCGTTTGAAAATCCGTCTGCTTACCCGTACTACACGCAGCGTTTCCCCCACTGCCGCTGGAGAGAGGCTGTTGCTGGCGATTGGCAATCGTTTTGATGAGATTGAAGCAGAACTGGACATGCTGACGGAGTTACGCGATAAACCCGCTGGCACGGTGCGCATCACATGCGGGCCAAACGTTCTGCATTCCCTGCTGCTGCCGAAATTGTCCCCATTACTGCGCAACTATCCCGACATAAAACTGGAATTTGATGCCAACCACGGGTTCCGTAATATCGTGGCCGACCGGTTTGATGCTGGCGTCCGGCTGGGGGATACCATTGATAAAGATATGATAGCGGTGCCGATTGGCCCACCATTGCGCATGGCAGCTGTGGCATCCCCTGACTATTTCACTCATCATCCGCAGCCGCAAACGCCAAAGGATCTGGTTCATCACAACTGCATCAATATGCGTATGACAACCTCTGGTGGGCTCTATATCTGGGAGTTTGAACACCAAGGGGTGCCGGTCAACGTGCGTGTCGACGGGCAATTGATTTTTAATACCTCAGCCCATATGGTCGATGCAGCAGTGGCCGGGCTGGGCATTGCATTTCTACCGGAAGAAGAATTCGGCTCGCATATTGTAGACGGCCGCCTGATACGCATTTTGCAGGAATGGTGTGCCCCTTTCCCTGGGTATTACCTTTATTATCCCAGCAGAAAGCAGCCGTCCCCTGCATTTTCGTTAGTTGTTGATACGCTGCGATACCGAAGCTAGCCAGGTAAGTCGTCAGCAACTTTATTTGGGATGTCGTCATGCTATTTTTATTTAACTGAGCGATTAAAAAGCTAATGTGCAATGGCCGTAATAATTACAACACAAGAAAAAACATCAACATTGCTGATGAACCGGCGGCATTCAATGCCATATTTACTGTAATAATGGTATCGATTAGTCATTCTGCTTTCTGTTTAACCTTTCGGCCAGACTAAAACTCACCAACCCCAGGACGCCGAGTCCAATCGCCAAATATAATACCGCCATATTGCCTGACTTAGTGAGAATCATGCCTCCGGCAAGCGCACCAGAACCAATACCGAGATTAAACGAGGTAACTAACAACGCTGAAGCGGCTTCGGGAAATTTTGGCGACAGCAACAGAAACCAACCTTGTAATCCGACAATTAACACTGAGATTGATAAGCCCCAGATAAATACCTCAAGCATAGCCTGATAAGGCATCATACCTGATTGAGTGATCATAATTTGTGACACCAAGATCCCGCAAGTTGCAACAACCGCAAGTCTCAGTGGTTTACTGCCTAGCCAGCCTGCCAGTAACATACCGACCACGCCAGCAACACCAAAGATAAGTAACATCATTGGTTTCTCAGATGTTGTCATATTCATCGGGCTATCCAACAAAGTCGTAATATAGGTGTAACTGGTAAAATGCATACCAATAACTATCAGCGTAGTTAACGCTGCACCGTACAACGGTTTGTTATTGCGTGGCAATGCAGAGCCTTTAGTCTCTTTAGCATCCATTATTACAGGGTTTTTAAACGACGGCAGCCAGAGAATAGCCGCTGCAAAAGTACATAACCCTAATAGTCCGAACAGGCCGAAACCAATTTGCCAGCTAAATTTCTCGCCAATAAAACTGGCAATAGGAATACCCATTACGCTGGCCATTGAAATTCCGGCAAACACGATGGCGGTTGCCCTGCTATTTGGCATGTTTGGCGCTACTCTAATAGCGTATGCGGCTAACATAGCCCAGAAGACACCGTGGCCAAGAGCTGCAATTAAACGCAGTACAATCAGCATCTGGTAGGAGTGACAAATTACTGCCAGACCATTAGATATCGTTATGGTTCCCAGTAGAAATAAAAACAAACTGCGCCGTTCGAACTTGCGAGTCAGTAACGTGAGTGGAATGGACGTTAAGGTGATCACCCATGCGTATCCAGTCACCAAATATCCCACTAAATCAGGGGAAATTTGTAGATCACTTTCTAGCTGTGGCAGCAAACCAATAGGCAAAAACTCGGTGGTTTGGGATACAAATGCACCCATCATTAAGATAAGAAGTGCTTTCATCTTTATCACTCAGGTTGATAGCTTTGGATGAAATACTTTAAGCCTATTACTATTAATGAAAAATAGTGTTGTAATCACTTCTTTGGTGAACGAAATTCATCAGTGGAGAACAAGATGGACAATATTAATCAGATAAACTTCTTTATACAGGTGGTTAAAAAGGGGAGTTTTGTGGCCGCTGCACGTACCTGTGGCGTAGCTCCGTCAACCATCAGTAAAAGTATCTCCAAGCTTGAGTCTCGATTAAAAATACAGCTGTTTAAGCGTAGTACACGGAGCATGGTGTTGACCAACATAGGGACACAGCTTTATAACCGTAGCTTAGGCGTATTAGCCGAAATTAAGGCCATAGAGGAAGAGATCGTCTCTTCCAGCGATGAGATTGCAGGTCAGGTACGTATTAGTATGGCGGAGCAAACGCTCTTGCTGCCTGCTTTTGAGGCGCTAATGCGCGCTTATCCATTGCTACAGTTGGAGCTGGAGTTTACCGACAGGCTGGTCAATGTGATTGAGGAGGGTTTTGACCTGGTCATACGCAGTGGAACCATTCAGGACTCAAGATTAAAAATTAAACCTTTAACCACCTTCAGTTCCAAGGTGGTAGCCTCCGCTGATTTTCTGCATCGGTTTGGTATTCCCCATCATCCCGATGAGCTAAAAAAATACCCTTGTTTGCATTACCGCTTTCCTCACAGTGGAAAACTGGAAACCTGGCAGCTTAGGGAGTTTAGTGATGCCGAAAATATGCTTCTTCCTAAAACATTAATTTGTAACCACACTCAGACTCGTATGCAGTTCGCTCTATCTGGAATTGGGCTGGCTTGGTTACCTGATTATGTCATACAACCCGCGCTGGCAAATTACAGCTTACGCAGCGTACTGGATGAGTATGCTATACGCAAAGAAACGCTTTCACTCCTCTGGCCCGCCGACCGCTGGCTGGCAAAACGAACGCGTACGGTTATCGATTTCTTGATCGACTTTTTTCATCTGACAGAAAATAAAACTCATTCAGATTGGACCCTATCACATAAGCCAGATGGCACTACATGATCGGTATGTCGGAAGATCTCTAACAAGTGGTTCGTTTCAATCGGACCTTCAGCGTAATCCTACGTACAAAATGGGAGATCTATTGCCCTCTCAAGTAACGGCATTGATGCTATTCTTACTACTCCAATAAATATCAAAAAGATAGATCCCTCTTATCGTTAAAAATCTTACTAATTCTGATTTATTTGATCTTGATCGTTTTTTCAACGCACAGGCTTGGTTATATTTTCTTCTAACTGGGTAGACGAAGTCTATCAAACTGTCGTTTTTGACCACACACTTATTAATGTTATTTACTCTTTTGCTATAAAATGCATTTTTAATGCAGCATTTTTTTAGTCCCAAATAACCTATCTTGTTGTTTTTGAAAAAATCCCCCGCATATCACATCAAAATAATGCATCACACCAAACAAAAAAACATCTCCTCAGCGATAAGAAAAGCTTTTATAGTCGCCGCATCAAAAGAACAGCGTATTTATTCAATGTGAGCAATATGAGCATGACAGCGTTTATATTATTTCAACAGAAATAATGTATACCTGCTAACCGTTTTAGTCAGTTACTCTATAACCAAGTTAGAAATCATCGAAGCAAGAGATTACTATACTCTAAATAATTCGAGTTGCGTGTAGACGGCAAGTCCGAGCCGCCAGAGGCATAGATCACTATGTGGCTGGTGCGAGCGGGCGTAGCCAACACCCAGGCAACTTGAAGTATGACGAGTATAGTATACAGCTATGGGAATCCTAACTGAGATTAATTGACCTTTACGGAAAGATTAAAAACTCAACTATTCACAAAATAACTTCACTGACTCTAATACATAACCCGCTCGCCTCGCGCGGTTAAATTTTTTAATGGGGAAAACCCATTAATAACAAGAATTGATGGAATGTATACCGTCAATTTTTATTAACGGTTTTATATTGCCAATATTAGCAAGCAAATAAAACCCAACACCCGTTGTTATTAACATCATGATATGGATTTTTGTTTTATGAAAAAGCACGTAATTACCGCAACTGCATTATCAACCCTGCTGCTGACCATGGCAAACGCTCACGCTGATGCCCCAACTGCAGAGCTGAAAGTTATCGGTGAGCTGACCGTCCCAACCTGTACTGTGGCTGGCCCTGATGATGGCATCTATGACTTTGGCAAACTGTCTGCCACCATGATCAAGCCAGCGGCAACTACCGCGCTGACTCCGATGACCAAAACCTGGACGGTTACCTGCGATGCAGAAACCTACCTGAACTTTGCACCGGTAGATAACCGTGCAGCCTCTGCCAGCGCAGTCGCTACCACCAATTTCGGCATGGGGATGGTTAACAATACCGGGAAAATCGGTTACTACACCGCACAGATGGAAAATGCCACAGTAGATGGCGTGGCTTCCAGCCTGTTTACTTCTGCCTCCGCCACCTTTACCCCGGCGGCTACGGCTAACATCACTACCGGTCAGCGTTCCGGTTGGGCTACAGCAACGGCCAATACGCAAAAAAGCGGTAAGATCTTCGTCGCTGACATCACCGTTAGCCCGGTTCTGGCAAGCTCTGCCACCATGAACGGCCCGATTACCGATGACACCAACATCGACGGTTCGATGACGCTGAACTTTGCCTACGGCATCTAATCCAGCCAGAGTTGCCCGCTTATGGCGGGCATACTCATGACCTGGACTATCATTATGCAAGTTAATCCCATCTGAAATTACCCACTAACCTGGATAAACTTTCTGATATTTCTGCCATAACTTTATTTTTATCAATACGGCGTTAACTATGAATAAGTATTTATTGTTTTCTTCATCCCTGTTTTTAGTTTCAATAGGTGCGCAAGCTGTTGCACCTGTTGCTGAACTGAAAGTCGCAGGTAAAATCAATGTACCTACCTGCAGTATCTCTGTACCGGATAACGGTGTGTATGATCTGGGTAAAGTGTCATCAGCCTTGGTTCAACCAGCAGCGAAAACTTCGCTTCCCCCCTTGATGAAAAGCTGGGTGGTCACCTGCGATAGTCAGACATATTTAACTATCACTCCTACAGACAATCGCAGTGATTCTGTGGTCATTACTACTCCTGGGGCTGGCGTGACCAATCACTATGGCCTGGGTTTTGTCAATGGAACCGGCAAAATCGGCGCATTCCAACCTCATATAGCAAATACTTCGACCGTTGATGGTGTACGAGTAGCTCTGTGTAAGGGTATTCCTGGGCAATGTACACTACAAGCAGCGAGTACCTATCTCTCCAAGGGAAATCAAGTCAGTTGGGCAACGGCTAATAACCAGTTGCAAGCTGGTAAAGTATTCCGGGCAGATATTTCTATTTATCCTGACCTCGCTAGTTCAGAGATTATGAATGGCGCTCTTACTGATAAGACCAAGATTGATGGCTCAATGACCCTCAGTTTCGCATTTGCTATTTAATTACCATTAATAATTCGCTTTATTCGGGCATAGCATGCTGTGCCCGCTATTTATCTATTTCCTTTATTTTTACATTTTACCTAATGGTAATGATTACGGATTGATTGGAGTGCCAGAATGACAACGTTGCGTGTCCCATTTCATTCGCTGGTATCAGCACTCATGCTAATACCCAGCATGGCCACGGCTGCGAATGAAAAAGGTCCGGAATTTGACCTTAAAACTCTGCAAACTCTCGGCTATACGGCCGATGTTGCCGAATTCTTTGGTAAAGAAGCACGCTTCCTGCCAGGCACCAATACCGTCAACATCCAAGTCAATGCAGCTCGTACGCACACTGTCGATGCCCGCTTTAACGCTGACGGACAACTTTGCGTTGATAATGCGCTGTTGGTTGCCCTGAAACTTCGCCAGCCCAAGCTCGCCTCAGACTGCGAAGCACTGAGCACACTATGGCCTACCGCCCTTGTTAAACCCTACCCTGGGCAGTTCCGCCTGGAACTGATGCTGCCCGAAGAGGCTTTTGATCCGGAACAGGGTGACTTTCAATACGGCGGGCACGCGCTGCTGCTCAACTATAATCTGTTCGGTCAGCAAATTTCTGGTAACAACGCCGACCTGCGCTTTTTCCAGGGGCTATTTGAGCCTGGCGTCAACCTCAGTAACTGGGTAGTGCGCAACCGCAGCAGCGTCTCCAGCGGCCTGGGCAATAGCCGTTACACCTCCGAGGAAACCTCAGCCTTACGTGCTGTGGAATCGCTCAAATCAGTATTGCAACTTGGTCAGTTCGGCAGCAGTAGTGACTCTTTCTCTGGCCTGCCGATCTTTGGCGCGCAACTCTATTCCGACAGCGCGCAGTTCAGTGCATCACAACTGATTGTGCCGATTAAAGGCGTCGCAAATACCAACGCCACCGTCGAAATCCGCCAGCGTGGACGCACCATTTACCGTACCGTCGTCGCTCCAGGGCCGTTCTCGCTGAGTAACATCAGCAACTTTTCCAATGGCATCCCGGCAGACGTCGAGATCATCGAAGAAGATGGCCGCAGGCAGCGTTTCTCTGTAACCAACGCGTTGGACATCAATGCCTATCAGGAAGCCAACAGCTACCAACTGGGGCTCGGGCGTTATCGCAACCCTAACGCGACGGCAGATATACCCACGGATGCCCCACTTTTGCTTACGGGTGAACTGGCTTTCAGCCCCGCCAGCCGCCAGCGGGCGACAACCGGTGGGTTGCTGTCGTCTGAATACCAAAACCTGGTGATGAAAAGCAGCTACGCTGGAACTGAACGCGGCTGGGTGGGTGGCGGGGTCGGCTATGCCCGGGGTAAAGATAACCGACAAGGTTATCAGTTGGATCTGCAGGCCCAAGCCCATTTGGGGGTAAATGTCTCTACCTCCCTGTCCACACTTTACCGTTCAGAGGATTATCTGACCCCGGATGACGCACTCAGTGGCTTCGCCTATCGTCAGGATCCCGCAGCCCAGACATTGCGTAATGCCACCAGTGCTGCAATTACCTGGGCGCATCCGCGCTGGGGTGCGTTCTCCTATGTGGCTTCGCATAATCAGTATTATCGCAATGGCGACAGTGATATTGCCCATACGCTATCCAGCAGCCAGCGTTGGGGCAATGCGACTTTGAGTCTCAGTCTGCAATCCTCCGCTTTCGGCCAGTCGGCGTATGCCAGCCTGTCGTTGCCACTGGGCCAGGGGACACTGAACAGTCGGATACAGCAAGTGGATAATACCCTGTCTATGGGCTCCACCTATCAAGGCCGCTGGGGGGAAAACCGTGGCTATTCGGTGGGTGTAACAGGTTCAGAAAGTCAGCAACGCGTCAGCGGTAGTGCTAACTTGCGTACGCCTTACGCTCAATTAGCCACCGGGGTATCACAGTCGTCCAACCAAAGCCGCTCCGTTTCGCTGTCAGCCAGTGGTGCCATGGCCTACGCCAACGGCAGCGTGGCGACATCGCCACAAGCGATAGGAGATACGTTTGCGATTGTCGACATTCCCAAGCAGGGCAATCTGCGCGTGCAGGCTCCTGGCAGCGGTGCGACCCTGACCAATCGCTCCGGCAAGGCTATTCTGCCTGCGCTGCAACCTTATACGACAGCAACCGCGCAGATTGATACCAAAACATTGCCACTGAATATCAGGCTGAACAGCACCACCGCCGATTTTGCACTGGCGCGCGGTTCGGTTGCCAGCAAGAGCTTTACGGTAACCGAAACCCGCCAGTTGCTGCTGACCATCCGCGATACCACGGGTACCGCACTCCCCGTTGGCGCAACGGTATTGAACGGCAACGGCAAATTTATGGGCACCGTGATCGGCGATGGGAACGTGATGCTGACCAATGACGATATCGGCCAACCTTTGCGCGTCAAAGTAATGAACCAGAGTGAATGCCAGGTCGATTATCAAGCCCCAACCCAGTTCGACGCCAACGCGTTATACGAAGTCTCAGAAGCGATTTGTCGCTAATTATTCCCGTCCCTGTTTTTCTTATTATCAGGGATTACACTTAAAACGAGTTCTGTTTACACATCGTGAGGTTTACTATGTCTATAACGAGCAGAAAAAATGCACACCATCGGCTCCTGTTATCCGTCCTGCTCGGCCTGGGATTGTTGGTTTCACTGCTGCTGGTTACTCCTGCACAGGCTTCATTCAAGCTGGAAAGCACCGGCATTATCCTGAATGAAAGCGAAGGCCGAGTCAGCTTCAACATTCAAAATACCTCTTCAGCACCATTGTTACTGGTGACCAAGCTGATTGATTTGGATGGCGGTAACCTCAGCAAACAGCTCCTGATTTCGCCGCCGATCACCCGTATCGATGCAGAGCAAAGCCAGCAGGTCAATTTTGTATTGAAGAAAGGAACGCCACTCACCCATGAGGTCTTGTTGAAAGCGTCATTTGAGGGGGTCAGCCAAGCGGCAGATAACAGTGCCAAAATGCCTATTCGACAGGATATCGGGTTTATCGTACAACCGAGTTCTGTTCCGCAGACCAAAACCCCTTGGGAAGACCTGAAGTTCAGTGTTAAAGGGCAACAACTGGTGATTGCCAACCCTGGTAAGCATGTTATTCGCTTAGCGCCGCAGCTCACCTTATTGCCTGGGAATAAGATCGTTCCACTAGAGAATTACTATCTGCTGGCAGGCGAGACCAAACGGCTGGCTATCGATGGGACACCGGCATCAGTCACTATCACGCCGTTAAGCCGTTATGGCTTTAAACTGCCTGAGGTCACACTGCCGGTCAGTAAGTAGCCTATACGTCTGAATTTGTACATCAGCCAATGCACCCAGCCAAGGTGCATTGGCATTTTGGCCAATCTTAATTGGGTAGTTTGTTATAAGGGCTATCGATTAAATAAACCCATTTACCCTGCGCATTTTTACGAAATACTTCGCTGGCAAACCACTCTTCGTGCACCTTTCCATTAATATCGATCAGCTGCCAGCGGCCGCTTCTTAAAATGATATCGCCATTCTGTACGGTAGTGGATGAGTCGGGAACGCTCCGGACACGCATATTTTTATCCGCCAGTATCTCGCGGAATCCTTCTTTGATCTCGGTTCGTCCTTTAGCCAGAGAACCGTCCTGCTTGACCAGAATGCCTTTTTCATCAAAAAACTGTGCGATACCTTCTACATCCCGCGCCGCCATGGCTTGGCCAAAACCGCTACGAGTGCTATTCAGCTCGTCTACGGCATGGGCACTCCCCATGACTGTAAACAAGAGCATAACAATGACTTTTTTGTAGCCGACTGTAAGCATGGTGCATACCTCGTGGTGGGGAAAAGAACCTGATTATGACAAGAGGCAGCAGGGTAACATTCTGTTAGTATTATAAAAATAACGAATAGTGATTAAAAAGCATCCACGCAACGGCACCTCACTTCCCCCTATCTGATCATCAGCCTGATAATGAGTTAGCAAGAAAAGTAATTTTTTACTTAGCACGCTATGTTATATCTGCCCCCCATTTTTTCAGTAACACCGAAAACCTATGGAAATGCGCAGAACATTGTCTTTCTGAGCAAAGGGGTACTTGCGCAACCACGCAAGTTATTATGGTATGTATGGTCAGGTAAAAATGATAAGAAAATTGCACTCTTTAACCCAGGCTATCGGCTTGGCGCTGGTCGTTGGCACTGTTTCCTTCGCCGCCCAAGCTGAAATCACACTGCTGAAACAAGATCCACAGGCAGGTAATCCACTGAGCCGCCTCAACTTTACCGTTGGTGGCAGTATCCGCCCACAGGTCAATATCATGACCGGCGATGGCGATAACGGTTCTTACAAACGCAATGGCTTTGACGGCGGCACCCGCTTCCGTTTTGCCGCTGATTACTTTCTTTTTGACGATATCAGTTGGATCAGTTACTACGAACTTGGCGTGAATATCCCCGCACTGTTCAATTGGGACAACCACCATGCCGAGGGGGCCAACAATACCACTCGCCGCATGTTGTACACCGGTCTGAAAAGCAAAACCTGGGGTCAACTGACCTTCGGCCAACAGAACAGCGTGTATTACGACGTAGTGGGCATCAAAACCGATCTCTGGGATTACGACATGCTGGCCCAGGCGCCAGGCAACGGGATCAACGGTGATTACGACGGTTCCTACCGTTCGCGCAAAATGTTGAAGTACAAAAATACCTTCGATAATGCCGACGTTTATGTGTCATACCTGTTCAATGACGACGAATACCTGCCGGGCAAAAGCCTGCGCTACAAGCGCAAAGGCGGCGGCTCTCTGGGCGTGGATTATCATCTGACACAGAATCTGACCTGGGGCACGGCGTGGAACTACACCAATGCCGAAATGCGCAGCCCTGCCGATGGCAGCAGCACCACTTACGATCAGAATATCTTCGGGACGGCGCTGAGCTGGAAACCGGATAACTGGACCCTGAGTTTTGGCGGCGGTTGGTACAACAACTTCCTGACCACTAAAAAACAGTCAGAAACCAACTACTTTGCGGGTGATGCCTGGGGGATTGAGTATCTGGCAGGTTATACCGTGCCGGTTGGTCAGTATGCCGTGAAATCGGTAATGCCTTACTTTATGGGTGACCGCCTGGAGTACGTCAACGATCGCGATTATCAGCGCATCGACAATGGACTCGGGGTTGCAGTGCAGCTGGATTACGGCTTCCGCGTTGACGTTGAACACGTACTGACCTCCAGCACCGATAATCTCGGTGACATGACGGTGGTGCGTATGCGTTACGATTTCTAACCTCAGCCTGACTTCACATTGCCAATAACAACGCCCGATAGGCATCTACCGGGCGTTTTATTCATATCATCTTACTGGAAAGTTTGCCGTCTGCTGGTGCGTCCAACTCAGCATCTGGGCCGCCAGTTTATCGCTGGCCAAACCGAATGCCTGCACCACCTTATCCATCGATCTGCCGCTTACTGGCTGCCGAACCTCAAAGCTGCGGCTGGCGATCACCCGGCGATCGGACGTGCGTACCAGGCGTGCGTCAAAACGGATCACCACTTCACCGCTATCACCGATGTACACGCCCTGGAATGACAACAGCTCACCGTTCAGTTCAATATAGGCCTGCACGTTGTCTTCATCACTGCTCACTGAAAGGAAGCGGCCATCGGTACGGAACTCCTGAATCAGGCGATTACGCAGCAATAGCGGTGCCGGATCGCTCCAGCGCGAACCAGAGAAAGAAGTGATCTCGGCCCCCTGAGGCTGAACGGCAATGCGTGAGCTATTCAGAAATTGGTTGGTGGTCGGCTGGACGATACGAAACGATTGACCAGACGCCTGCCCGCTGCCAGAAGCGCTAGCAGGCTGAGCGGGCAACAGATAAACCTGTAACACCGGGCTTTCCGGCAAAATAGTGCAGGCCGCCAGCGGCAGGAACAGTATCAGGGCTAACAGCCGTAAGAGGTTGCGGCGGTAGCGGGCATAGATAAGGCTGAAGTCAGTCATTGTGGTCTAAACTCCTTGGTACGTTCACGGCCTCTGAGCAAGGCTGACGGGTTTTCTTCCAAACGATTCATGGCACTGCGCAATGCCACCAGCGTTCTGCGCAATTCATCAACCGCCGGACCGAGATCGTTGAATCCCTGCATCCCATTACTCAGCGAGCTTTGGTTTTCACTGATTAACTTGTTAAGCAGAGCGCTGGTTTGCTCCAACGATGCCATGGTTTTGGCCGCGTTACTCACCAGCAGCTTGCCCTGCCCGTCCAGCAGGCCGTTAGCATTGCGCACCAGGCGATTGGTTTGCACCAGCGTGTCATTGCCCTGTTTGGTGAGCAGCGCCAACTGCTGTATTACCGTACGAATATCTTCACGTTCTCCGGCTACGGTACCGGTGATTTTCTCCAGATTATCCAGCGTGTTGACCAAACGCTGCTGGTTATCCGGCGTCAGTACCTGATTCAAGCGCACCAACACTTCATTAATATTGGTGACCACATCTTCACCGTTAGTGAGCAATTGGCTCAGCGGTGATGGGGTGGCAATAATCACCGGAATCTCACCATTCTCGCCTTCCAGCAACGGGCTGGCCTCGGTGCCACTGCTAAGTTGGATATTGGACGTCCCGGTAATGCCCGCAACGGCCAGCCGGGCCTGCGTATCCTGGCGAATAGGTGCCGAAGCCGCTACCCGGATACGTGCCCAGACTTTGCTCGGCACATCTTTGTCCAACCGCAGTTGAACCACTTCCCCCACGCGGATCCCGCTGTAATTCACCGTGCTGCCCTGTGAAAGGCCACTGACGGCTTCGTTGAACACAATATCGTACAGTTTGAACTGACGATCGCTGCCGGCCTTGGTCAACCACAGGCTGAACAACAGCACGGCGCTGAAAATAATGAGAGTAAACAGACCAATGAGTACATGGTGAGCACGGGTTTCCATTTCTTATTGCCTCTCTCGAATGTTCGTTACGGCCTGTTGCGCAGCCCGCCCACGCGGGCCATGGAAGTACTCTTGGATCCAGGCATCATCGGTGGCGGCCACGACGTCCAGCGAATCAACCACCAGCACCTTTTTCTGCGAAAGCACGGCAACCCGGTCACAGATAGTATAGAGGGTGTCCAGATCGTGGGTGACCAGGAACACCGTCAACCCCAGCGCATCACGCAGCGTACGGATCAGGCTGTCAAAGGCCGCCGCACCGATCGGATCCAGCCCGGCGGTGGGCTCATCCAGAAACAGAATTTCCGGATCCAGCGCCAAGGCTCTGGCCAGTGCGGCACGTTTCACCATGCCGCCAGAAAGTGATGCCGGGTATTTATTGCCCGCGGTGGCAGGCAAACCCGCCAGCGCCAGTTTTACCTGAGCCAGTTGTTCCGCATCGCTGCGTTGTAATCCGGCGTATTCAATCAGCGGCAATGCCACGTTTTCGGTGACGGTCAGCGAACTGAACAGCGCTCCGCGCTGGAACAGCACGCCAAATCGCCTTTCCAGCGTGGAACGGTGTAGGCCGGAAAGCGCCATCAAATCTTCGCCAAAAACATGAATCTGCCCCGCCGTTGGGCGACGTAGCCCAACGATACTGCGCAACAGCACGGATTTACCAGTGCCAGAGCCGCCGACAACGCCCAGAATTTCACCACGCCGGACATCAAGATCAAGATCCTCATGAACACACTGTTTGCCAAAACAGTTACGCAATTTACGAATGCGAATAATGGCTTCAGGGGCTGCTTGGTTCACCATCCCATCTCCATGAAAAACAGTGCGGCGACGGCATCAAGCAGGATCACCACAAAGATTGAATGTACTACGCTGGAGGTGGTGTGCGCCCCTACCGAGGCGGCGCTGCCACTGACTTTGAACCCTTCCAGGCACCCGACAATAGCAATCAGGAAGGCAAAGACTGGCGCTTTGCTCATCCCTACCAGGAAATGCTGCAATCCGCCGCTACCCTGCATGATGGTCAAAAACATGGTAGGCGAGATATCCAGCGTTAGCACACATACCATCGCGCCACCAAAGATCCCGCTGATCATGCCGACAAAGGTCAGCATCGGCAGCGCAATCAGCAACGCCAATACGCGTGGCAGCACCAGCATTTCCACCGGATTCAGCCCCAACGCCTGGATCGCGTCGATTTCCTCATTGGCTTTCATCAGGCCAATCTGCGCGGTAAACGCACTGGCGGTTCGGCCCGCCATTAATATGGCGGTAAGCAACACGGCAAATTCACGCAGGAAGGAAAACACCACCAGATGGACGGTAAAAATACCGGCACCAAAGGTAGCCAACACCGTTGAGCCCAGGAAGGCGATAACCGCGCCAACCAGGAAGGTCAGCAGCATAATGATGGGCACCGCGTTGAGGCCGATTTGCTGAATATTGGCCACCAGTGAGGTGAGCCGCCAGCGTGAAGGGCGCAGCAGGCTGCCAAACAGCGCTTGCAGAGTCAGGCCAATGAACCCCAGCAGATCGATAAAGTTTTGCCAGAAACTGGTCATGGATTGGCCAATATTGGCCAACAGTTCAACCAGTAAACTCGGTGGTGTTTCTGGCTCCGGTAGCTCAAACCCTTGCAGAGAACGGCCGACGGTTTCCAGCAGAACGCGGCGTTCAGCAGGCAACGAAGGCGCAGTCTGGCTGAGGTTGAGTATCCGCTCGATGCCAAGCAGGTTGACCAGCAATGTGGCCCCGGCGGTATCAAGAACGCCCAACTGGCTGAGATCAAACGCCGCATTATCGGGCAACCGAGTCTGCAATTGTCTGACGCCAGGCTCCAGCAGTCGGTAGTGTGCAAGCACCCAATCACCGCGTGCCAACACGCGAGGGGGATGAACAGTGTCGTCCAGATTGAGCAATGCGCTGAGCTGTTGTTCTGTCATAAAAAGAACCTGTTACCCTTTACCGGGCTACGTCATCGCAACATAGCTAAATTAGTGGCTCATCTATGAGTAAAGTACCATTTTTATTATTCATGAAAATTATGAATATCAGACTGATTTACACTTCATTGTTCAAAAACAGCGGCAACATGGATTAAGCCACCGCACTGCGTCAAAACAATCACCAGAAGGCTTGCTGCAAGACGATACTCTAAGCGTAGCGGGTCCAGGCTGATTTGCTATGTCAGCTTAAAAAATCAATGCGTAACACGATAATTCAGAATGGGTTTTGTAGCAGAAATACAGGCAGCGTAAGAGGATTCAGCAGGAACATGCAGGGCTGGAAAGTGCCAGCCCTGACAGTAGAAAATTTACTTCACTTCGCCCATGGCTTTCAGCTTTTTGGACAAATCACGGCGCTCTTTAGACAGGTCAGCATTTTTGATGATGTAGTCGTCAACACGATCTTCATAATCACTGCGCATGTTGGCAATAATGCCCTGAATATCTTCAATGCTCATACCTGGTTTGATGTACTCACTCAGGTTGTCGAGCAGCAGCACACGCTTCTGGTTGTCACGAACTTTCTTTTCGTTGTCGGTAATTTCACGCTGCAGCTTGTTTTTACGGCGGAACATACGCACAAACTCCAGTACGTCCTGAAAACTCGGCTTATTTGCATTATCCATCTTCATACCCTTGCTTTAGTAATACACAGATTCATTTGCTGACGGCCACAATCACTCCAAGATACAGGTTTGTGCCCGTCAGGCACAACTCCCATTGGCCTATCTTACCCACTTTAGCGCCCCAGCCAAAACCCGAAGCACCGCCTTCATGATCTAACACCCTATTCCCGCACGCGGGACGTACATACCTTGAGCAAATCACTCAATTCCTCAAGCTGTTGCGCCAGTTCCATACTCAGCCACATATAACCGCAGATCGAGGCATCACAGGGCTGCTCAGCGCTGGCCTCCTGCATCAGGGCTTTGAGCTCGCAGGCGATCTCGCTCAGATCCCCTGACTCCGTTCGCACTTCACCGTAGCGCATCATATCCGCCAGCGATTCGATCGAGCGCAGCGTCAGCAATTGCGCACTGCGCAGGGTTTTGGCGTTCAGCAGAATAAAGCGGGTTTCTCGCGAGGCCCAGTAAGCCCCAACCAGCAGCTCCAGCGTACACACCAGATTACGGGTCAGGGTTTGCACCGCTTCGAATACCTGTTCGGGAATCGGGGTTTCTTCGCTGGCTGGCTGGAGCAACCCGCGTAGCTTGACCACCTGAGCCAGTAACTGTTTCATCCGCGTTTCCAGGCGTGGGCGTTCAAGCATATTAGGTGACAGGTAAGCACCGTAGATCTGGCCGACAGACTGCAAACAATCGGCCATCTCCATGCGCCAGAGCATATATGCGTGCTGCGGATAGATGCTGGTGAACAACAGCGCCAATATCGAGCCTAAAATCACATCGCCGCCACGCCACAGGGCAACCGGCATATTTTCCGCCCCAGCACCACACATCGCTGCCAGCGTAATACCGATCAACAACGCCATAAAAGGCCGTTTACCCAGCGTTAGATAACCACAGAAGAACATCACGATGCCGCACCAGATTAGCATCAGCGGCAGCGAGTGAAATTCGAGATAAAGCGCAATCAGGCCAGAAACCGCCCCCAAAAGCATGCCGGAGACGCGCTGCAGCGCTCGTTGCAGCACGTTGCCCCAGAAAGAAATCGGCCCCATGACGACGACCAGGGTGATCAGCGGCCAGATGCCTTCCGGCACCTTGAGCGTGCGCAGCAAAAGGAAGGTAATGATAAACGCCAGCCCGATACGCACACCGTGAACAATGCGGTAGTTGCGATAAAGCAGGCGTTCAACAGAAGAGATCTCTCGGTCTAAGCGCACGTTGTCATCACCGACGAAGCCATAAAATTTTATTCTAGTGGAGGAAAAACACTTACGTATAACGTTGAATGTACAAAGATGTTTCCCACCTTGCGAGAAACCCTATGGGCATTTAGCTCAGCGCTAAATACGGGGCCCCTTTTCTGTCGCATAAGGATTTACCTTTTTGCTAAAGGGTGCGATCATCGGCCAATGGAAACTAAAGAAATTAGGCGCAATAATCTGCGCGATCTGATGGCGCATTATGCCCGCCAAGGCACCAACCAGAATGAATTTGCCATACTGGTAGATTCTTCTGCGCCAACGCTGAGCCAGATCACCGGTGAAAAATCCTCCCGCAATCTGGGCGATAACCTCGCCCGGCGCATCGAAGCTAAGCTGAGCTTGCCGAAAGGCTGGTTCGATGTATTCCATGAAAAAGCACTGGAGCATCCCTTTGCCGACGTTGCAGCGGAGTCCGATTTCCAACCCGCGCGGCTCAGGCCCGTCGTCTGGGAGGATACCGATCAGGACAAAGAAGAATTTGTGGAGATCCCCTTGCTGGATATCGATTTTTCTGCCGGTGACGGTTGCTATGAAATCGTTGATTGTGAAGAGTTTTCGCTGATATTCCGCCGCTACTACCTGCATAAAATGGGCGTACCGGTCAATGCAGCACGTATTATCCGCATCTCCGGCTCCAGTATGGAACCGCGCCTGCAAGATGGTGATGTCGTAGGCATCAACACCGCCGATATCCGTATCCGCGAAGGGAAAACCTATGCCATTCGCCATGGCAACCTGTTGCGGGTCAAAGTCCTGATCGAACAGCCCGACGGCGGCGTCGTTATCCGCTCACTGAACCGGGAAGAATATCAGGATGAGCATCTCAGCTATCCGCAGCGCAAAGACCAACTGGTGGTGCTGGGCCGCGTCTTCTGGTCATCCTCATCCTGGTGAGCAAGCAGGGCATCGCTGCGGATGCCCTGCCTGTTATTTAAAATCCACCACCATTTGCTGAGGTATCGACAACCCACGCGTCGACTGCACGCAGCAGGCAATATAATCGGTAAAGCGCGGCGGCTTCGGCATGCCCAGCTTGAGGATTTTCTCATTGCTAAACCGCACGTTGAGCATGGCAAATGAGCCATACAGGCGCATCGCTTTCAGCATCAGGCGCTCATTGCACGGCCCGAAAATATCCTTCAGTTGTCTGCGCATTTGCAGCAGAGCCTCGTAACTGACCTGTGCATAATGATCGCCAACCGGTGGTTTCTCCAGCGCTGCCGCGATGGCGTGATCGATATCGGCAAAGCTGACGCTGCTCTCTTCACCGGCAGAGATATGATAAACGTCGTTATCCAGCGTATCGCGGTTCAGCAACATCACCAGCGCGTCAGCACAATAATCCACCGGGATCACGTCGATATTGTCCTGCAACGAACACATAAACTTACGCAGCATCAGCGCCATGCTGAATACCCAGAAAATGCTGCTGGAAGGCTGGCAGCCCAAACGCGTGTGGCCAACTACGATCGAAGGCCGCGCAATCACCAATGGCAATTGTGGGCAAGTCTGCCGCATCAGTTGCTCAATCGTCGATTTGGAGCGGGTGTATTCCACCAAATGCTCGGCAGTTTCCTCAAATTCCGCGCTTTCTGCCACTAACGAGCCAGGTTCAGGAGCACAGGACATCGCCGTGCCTACATGCAGGAAACGTTTTAATCCTTTAACCTGCGCCATTCTTTGCGCAAAAGCCAAAGTTCCTTCAACGTTAACTTTCCAAATAAGCGGGTTATTACCGAATGAAGCCACGGCGGCACAGTTAACCACATGAGTGACATTGTTAATACGTGTGTCTGCCAAAAATTGTTCGGGCTCGCTTAAGTCACCCAGTAAAATATTTTCTGTTGTTAGTTTATCCAGAATACATTTATCAATATTAAACTTTTCCATATTGCTACAAATACGGTTCAAACCCTGCTGTTTATCCTCGGCACGCACCAGAAAAAGATAGTTAATATCTTGATTATCAATCAGTAAATTCTCGAGCACTGCACCACCGAGAAAGCCCGTAGCACCGGTCAATAAAAGCGTTTTCATACTGGATACCCATATTGCATTGAATGTGCTGGATTGTATGCCTGAATATGTAAACGAAAATTAAATAGGAACCAAGTGGGCTGGAAATTAATTTTATTAATATTGTCTTAAGGGATATTTTGAAACATCCACGTGGCGTTTAGTCACATTATTCCCCATATTATTAGTAGTTGTTTATATAACATTGACGCTAAGCCTGATTTAATTCCCTGATATAGCCTATTGAGTCAGAATCGTTCTGTTCTGCAAGCGTCCTCCCTAAATGGGGTAGCGACAAACTCGCCCTGCGGTCCTATGATGCTTTTTCGTTCAAGGAGAAAGATATGGTGCGAAAACTGGATAACTTGCCCAAGCAAGAACGCGAAAAGATCCACACCGACCTGTTAGCCCTAAGCGTTATTTATAATGAACGCTACGGACATGCTTCGGGGCTAGAAAATGCCGAAGAAAACGTGCCTGCTCATCTGCTCAACTACTTTCATCAACGCCTGCTCTACTATCGCAATGCGTAATCACCCGCATTTCTTTGCTTAAGCTAAACCACTGCTTGGCATCGTTCATGGCACCGTTACAATAGAGGCATATTACCTACGCCAATAAAGAGATGCGATTTTGAGCAGCAAGGCTCCGGCTACATTTTATATCCACGATTACGAAACCTTTGGCATAAGCCCATCGATGGACCGCCCAGCGCAGTTCGCTGGCGTGCGTACCGATATGGATTTCAATATCATCGAAGAACCGCTGATCATCTACTGTGCTCCGGCCGATGACTACCTGCCCGACCCGGAAGCAGTGATGATCACCGGCATCACGCCGCAACAGGCCCTGGCCAAAGGGGTGAATGAGGCCGAATTTGCCCGGCAGATCCACCAAGCGTTCAGCGTGCCCGGCACCTGTATTCTCGGCTACAACAATATTCGTTTTGATGATGAAGTCAGCCGCAACATCTTCTATCGCAGCTTTTATGACCCCTACGCTTACAGTTGGCAAAACGGCAATTCGCGCTGGGATCTGCTTGATGTGATGCGTGCCTGCTATGCATTACGTCCTGAGGGTATCCACTGGCCGGAAAATGAAGAGGGTTTCCCCAGCTTTCGCTTAGAACACCTGACGCGTGCCAACGGCATAGAACACGAGAATGCCCACGATGCAATGGCCGACGTTTACGCGACCATTGCCATGGCCAAGCTGGTCAAGCAGGCGCAACCCCGACTGTTTGACTATCTGTTACAGCACCGCAATAAACACAAACTGAACGCGTTGATCGACATTGCCGAGATGACCCCGTTGGTGCATGTTTCCGGCATGTTTGGTGCCACACGCGGCAACACCAGTTGGGTTTCGCCGCTGGCCTGGCACCCAGAGAACAAAAACGCGGTAATCATGTGCGACTTAGCCGGTGACATCACGCCACTACTGGAACTGAGCGCCGATGAACTGCGTGAGCGTCTCTATACCCGGCGCGATCGGCTGGCCGCCAATCAGGCACCGGTGCCGATTAAGCTGGTACATATCAACAAGTGCCCGGTGCTGGCGCCGGCTAAAACGCTGCTGCCGGAAAACGCCGAACGATTGGGTATCGATCGCCAAGCCTGCCTGCAAAATTTGCAGGTGCTGCGCCAACACCCGGAAATTAGAGAAAAGGTGGTAGCCCTGTATGCCGAGGCTGAACCCTTTACTTCGATCGACGATGTGGATGCCAAACTGTATGACGGCTTTTTCAGCGATGCCGACAGGGCTGCCATGAAAATTATCCAGCAGACCAAACCGCAGAATCTGCCCGCGCTGGATTTAACCTTTAACGATGGCCGGGTGAAAGAACTGCTGTTTCGCTACCGTGCGCGCAATTACCCGAACACGCTGGATGATGCCGAGCAGCGCCGCTGGCTGCAGCATCGCCAAGCCATGCTCAACGCCGAGCGAGTGCAAAACTATCTGTTGCAGTTAGAAGCGCTGTATAACCTGCATGAAGGGGATCAAGAGAAAACAGCGCTATTGAAGGCGTTGTTTGATTACGGTAAGCAGTTGGTGGGCTAACCGAAACAACAAAGGGCGCAAATTGCGCCCTTTGTCATGTGGTTAACAGACAGTTTCAGTTAAGCAACGTCTTCACTCGCCTGCGGTACCGGCAAACGGAAACTGCGGGTGACAAACGCCAGATAGATCAGGCCAATCGCAGCCCAAATCAGGCCCAGCGTCATTGAGCTGGACTCCAGGTTGATCCACAGTGCACCCACGGTCAGCGCCCCTAACACCGGCAGGACCAGATAATTGAATTTCTCTTTCAGGGTACGATTCAGCTTGTCACGGATGTAGAACTGCGAAATCACCGACAGGTTTACGAAGGTAAACGCCACCAGCGCACCGAAGTTGATCAACGCCGTCGCGGTTACCAGATCGAACGACACCGCAGAGAGCGCAATCGCCCCCACCAGCAGCACGTTCAACGCCGGAGTACGCCATTTCGGATGCACATAACCGAAGAAGCGCTCTGGGAATACGCCGTCACGGCCCATCACATACATCAGGCGTGATACACCCGCATGAGAAGCCATACCTGAAGCCAGTACGGTCACGCAGGAGAATACCAGGATCACCGACTGGAAGAACTTGCCAGCCACATACAGCATGATTTCAGGCTGTGATGCATCCGGCTCCTTGAAGCGTGAAATGTCTGGGAAGTACAGCTGTACAAAGTAAGACACCACGATAAAGATAATGCCGCCGATCAGCGCCGTCAGGAAGATGGCTTTCGGGATCACATTCTCTGCATCTTTGGTTTCTTCCGACAACGAACTGATGCCGTCAAAGCCGAGGAACGAGAAGCACAGGATGGTCGCACCGGTAATCATCGGCACCACATGGGCATTATCAGACCAGAACGGGCGGCTGCTGACCAGCGTACCCGCCCCTTCGCCGTTGGAAATCCCATGGATGACCAGGCCAAGGAACACGATCATGATCGCCACCTGCACCACCACGATAATGGAGTTCAGGTTGGCTACCAACTTGATGCCGCGCAGGTTGAAAGCCGTCATCAGCGCAACCAGCACCGCGACGAAGATCCATGAAGGCACGCCTGGGAAGATCGCTTCCAGGTAAATTTTTGCCAGCAGGATGTTGATCATCGGCATGAACAGGTAGTCCAGCAACGATGACCAGCCCACCATAAAGCCAACGTGTGGGCTGATGGCTTTCTGAGCATAGGTATAGGCAGAACCCGCAGACGGGAACTTACGTACCAGTTTGCCGTAGCTCAGCGCGGTAAACAGGATCGCCAGCAGAGCAAAGGCATAGGCGGTAGCGACGTGACCATCGGTCAGGCCGGAGACAATGCCAAAGGTATCAAAGATAGTCATCGGCTGCAGATACGCCAGGCCCATCATGACTACCGGAACCAAAGTGAGAGTTTTGCGCAGTTGAGCGCGCTGGCCGGCTGGTGCGGCGCTGATGATGTTATCGGACATCGCGCAGCCCCCCCTTACCTTCTGCCTTGCGGATAAGAGACACGCCAAGACTTAAGGTTGCGGGGAAACTTCGCAACGTGCGACTGAATTCTAAAAGGGGGATGAGGGAAGCTGGATAACAAGTCGATACTGCCTTGACTGCTCCATAATCGCTGCGGCCGCAGCGGAAACCGGCGGGTACCGGTGCTAAAGTGAAAAATTGCCCCATCTTTCTAATCCTCATGAGTCACGACCATAGAGTTTTGGTTGATCGCGACGAACCTATTTATCTATCCGGCTCGATGTCCGGCCTCGCTTGGTGTGTGAAATTCACAGTTTGTAGAACGTAAATGCAAAAAAATAACCGACGCGTTAAAACGTCGGCTATCTTCATGGGGATATTTTGCCCTAGAAAACCACCGGAAGACAAGCTCCAGAAACCTTCTTACACAAATTCTTTTGCCGATCGCGCGGAAAACCCTCTTCTCGGCAGATGCTGAAGGCTCATTCAGGCATTTTTCAACATCCAGTCGATCTCGGTTTCGGTAACCAGCCGTTCGAATTGCATCAGTTCATCCATCTTGCAGGCGTGATAAATGTGCGAGAAACGCTCACCAAGATGCCGGGTCAGTTCATGCTGATGCTCAAACTCGTACAATGCATCGCTCTGGCGGATCGGGAATGGCACGCCTTCCTGCTCAAGACCGTTACCGGTTACCGGTTCAGGCAGCGGTAGTTCGGTATCCAGCCCATAGAGTATGCCCGCCAGGATCGCCGCCACCACCAGATAAGGGTTGGCATCAGCCCCGGCTACCCGATACTCCACGCGGTGGTTATCCACATCGCTACAGGGAATACGCAGCGCTACGGTACGGTTGTTGTGCCCCCAGGAAGCCTGGACCGGCACATACATGCCCGGTTGAAAACGGCGGAACGCATTGATGTTAGGGGCCAACAGCGCCATGGAGGCGGGCATCAGGGTGATCATTCCGGCCAAGGCACGCTTCAGCAGCGCCGAGTCTTCACCATTCGGCTCGGCAAACAGATTTTTACCCGCGCTGTCCACCATGCTGATATGCACGTGCATCCCGCTGCCAGCATAATCCTCGTAGGGTTTGGCCATAAAGGTGGCATGCATGTGATGGTTTTCTGCCACCTGCCGCACCAGGCGTTTTAACGCCAGCGCATGATCGCAGGCCTGCAACACATTGTCGGTATGATTCAGGTTCACTTCGAACTGGCCTGGCGACGCCTCTGCCACCGCACCATCGGCCGGTAAGCCCTGCATCTGTGCCAGTGCGTCGATATCGTTCAGCACTCCGGCAAAGTGGTTGAGATTATCCAGCGAATAGACCTGGCTCTGTACGTTGCGCTCCTGCGTTCCGGGCGCGCACGGCGGTTGCAGATAGCCTTCAGAATCCCGCTGTCGATCGATGAGATAAAACTCCAGCTCTACCGCTACCACCGGGAATAATCCACGCTGGCGCAATGTCTGCCATATTCGATTCAGGACATTGCGAGGTTCAACGTCAAAGGGAGTACCATCTTCATCCAGCATGGTCAGCAATACCTGGCCGATATGCTCGGGATCTGCCGCCGATGGCGTTAACGTTCCTGGCACCGGAATGCAAATTCGGTCAGGCTCACCCAGTTCCTGGCCCAAACCGGCCTCTTCCACCACGTTGCCAAGAATATCCATGGCAAACACGGATGCGGGGAAATAGCAGCCTTTTTCTATTTTTTTCAGCCCGGAGATGGGAATACGTTTGCCGCGGAAGGAACCATTCAAATCATTGAGAAGGATATCGATATACTGTGTGGCAGGATGGCGTTCCAAGTAGTGAGCAACCTCACTTTGGAACGCGCTACTTCGCCTATCTTCACTATGCTGTGCAAAATTTTCAACTGCTGCGCTATTGGTTTGCATACATCACCCGCCGTTGTGCTTTTGGGAATGCTCGCGCATTCGCTTGCCGATCGATTCAACACATGGTCTGAATTCTCTAGTAGAGTGCGCCTGAAGCAGCGCTCGAAATAACACCCATTAAATGAAACATAGCCTTAACAGAATTGCTTTGCAAATGTTACAATCACGTTTGATTATTCGTCACGGGCTGCTAAATTGATAAAATATTGACCGAAAAGGCGTTGTTTGGCGTTTTTGTGTACATTATTTTTTCCGCCAGAGCCACGGTGAATATGGGCAATATATTTTCCAATAGCTGCCCAACTACCGATATCATATTGTATCGATATCACTCCGACAGGTACCCGGCTCCGGGTATTACCTCAGCCTGTCGCCCCTATCAGAAGGAACTACCGCTATGAGCGAAGTCAGCTTGGCACCAGGCAAGCGCCTGTCGCAGATCCGTCAACATTTGGGTTTGTCGCAGCGCAGGGTCGCCGAACTGTCCGGATTAACCCACAGTGCCATCAGCACCATTGAACAGGACAAAGTCAGCCCTGCCATCAGTACGTTGCAGAAGCTGCTAAAGGTCTATGGATTATCACTGTCTGAATTTTTTGCCGAACCCGAACGGCGGGATGAGCCCAAAGTGGTCATCGAACCAGAAGACCTGATCGAGATCGGCAGCCAGGGCGTATCCATGAAGCTGGTGCATAACGGCAGCCCGACGCGCAACCTGGCCATGATGCTGGAAACCTACCAGCCCGGCACCACCACCGGTGAGAAGATCAAGCATCAGGGGGAAGAGATCGGCACCCTGCTTGAAGGCGAAATCATGCTGACGGTCAACGGCCAGAGTTACCTGCTGACAGCGGGCCAGAGCTATGCCATCAACACCGGAATGCCCCACAGTTTCAGCAATACGTCGACGCGCGTCTGCCGAATCATCAGCGCACACACCCCCACCACCTTCTGACACGCCAAGACCGAGGGGGCAATAGCGCACAGCCTGTTGCCCTCACTCATCGGTTTCTTACCATCTCCGGAACCATTGAGGTTCTGACCACGGTTGCAACATATTAGCACCCGTATTTTATCTTTCGCCTTTTCCTGCCATACCACGTCACCACATAATTACACATGCAAATGATACGGATTATCATTTGCATTTACATTCATATTTATTTCCTTACAATAGCCCGAGGCTTCACCAAAGAGCGGAAACCGTCGCGGTGAAAAACCCTATTTCATTTTAAATCAATTAATTAATAATATCGGGCCAGGAATCTTTATCTCATGGAAAAACCAAGTTATAACCAACTGACCGCATTAATCCTCGCTTCACTCGCCAGCAGCACGGCACTGGCGGAATCACAGGACACCATGGTGGTCACCGCCTCCGGTTTCCAGCAAAGGATCCAAGACTCAGCGGCCTCTATTTCAGTCATCTCCCGCCAGCAGCTTGAAACCAGGGCTTATCGTGATATCACCGATGCATTGAAGGACGTTCCAGGCGTGGTAGTCACCGGTGGAGCCAGCAGCAGCGATATCAGCATTCGCGGCATGTCCTCCAAGTACACGCTGATTCTGGTTGATGGCAAGCGTGTTGATACCCGTGGCACCCGGCCTAACAGCGACGGTGCCGGTATCGAACAAGGTTGGCTGCCACCGTTGCAGGCGATTGAGCGCATCGAAGTGGTACGTGGGCCGATGTCTTCTCTTTACGGCTCAGATGCCATGGGCGGCGTCATCAACATCATTACGCGTAAAACGTCTACCACCCAGGCATGGAAGGGCTCTCTGCACGGCGATGCTACCTTCCAGGAAGATCGTCATTCCGGTGATATCTTCCAGACCAACGCTTTTGCCTCTGGCCCACTGATCGACGGCCTGCTGGGGCTGCGGGTCAACGGATTGCTGTCACGCCGCGCTGAAGACCAGATTATCAACGGCTATAACGAACAGCGGATGCGCAGTGGTACGGCGGTGTTCAGCCTGACCCCAGATGAAAAAAACGGCGTTGACGTTGAAATTGGCCGCTCATTGCAGGATCGCGACAGCACGCCGGGCGTATCAATGGCGGCAGAGAACTGCCGCAACGGCAAATGTACGCCGAACAGTGCCAGCAATAGCCGCTACGAGCGCACCCAGTATTCGATCACCCACAACGGCTATTACGATTTTGGTAACACCAACAGCTATATTCAACGCGAGGAGACCAACAACCCTGGCCGCGAAATGAAGCTGAACAACACCATCTTCAATACGCAAACGCAATTTGATCTTGGCGATCACCTGCTTAATCTGGGTGGGCAGTACCGCTATGAAGATCTGCATGATGAAGGTAATCAGCTTGCTGCCGCCGACGGCCTGAATAACCTGACGCGCTGGAGTTGGGCACTGTTTGCCGAAGATGAGTGGTCAATAACCAACGATTTTGCCCTGACCAGCGGGGTCCGCATGGACCAGGATCAGAACTATGGCAACCACTGGACGCCGCGCCTGTACGGCGTGTGGCATCTGGCGGAGCAATGGACGCTGAAAGGCGGTGTTTCTGCCGGTTATCGCTCACCCGATCTGCGCCAGTCTTCCGCCAATTGGGGGCAGATCACCGGGGGTGGCCGAACTTCAATCATCATTGGTAACCCCGATCTGAAGCCGGAAAAGAGCCTGAGCCAGGAAATCGGCCTGCTGTGGGACGATCAGCAAGGAATGAATGCCGGAGTCACGCTATTTAATACCGACTTCAAAGATAAAATCACCGAAGTGCGCCGCTGCGACAGCGGTAGCGGTTCACCTGAATGCTTCATCGGTAATACGCCTTATTACTTTATCAGCGATCGCATCAACGTGGATGAAGCCAATATGCGTGGTGTAGAAGCCACCCTGGGTTGGGAAATCAGCAAAGACTGGGACCTGACGGCCAACTACACCTTTACCCAGTCGGAACAGAAAAGCGGAGCGCAACAAGGAAAACCCCTGAACCAGATGCCAAAGCACATGTTCAACACCACGCTGGACTGGAAAGCCACGCAGGACGTCAGCCTGTGGTCACGCCTCAACTTCCGTAGCAGAACCTCTGAATACCTGAGCCGCACGTCGATGGCCACAGGCACGCCGTCTTATACCTTCGTTGATACCGGTTTGAGCTACCAGGCCAACAAACATCTGACGGTGACCGGTGGGGTATACAATATTTTCGACAAAACCGTCGATTACGATCATTACAACACCGTTCTGGATGGCCGCCGTTATACCGTTGGTATGACCTATAACTTCTGATATGGGAAAGCGCGGCGGCAGACCGCCGCGTCAAACCATGCGTATATCCTGATGAATGACCCGCAACAACATTGTTGCGTAACAGGGAACACCCCATTACACTGCTCCTTGTTACGCAACAAGGAGCGGTAGGGAGCATGATAAAAAGTTTCAAGCACAAGGGATTGCGCCAATTCTTTGAACAAGGTGTTCAATCAGGGATCAATGCCCAACATGCAAACAAACTCCGCCAACGCCTTGCTGTATTGAATGAGGCTGAGGAGATTAGTGAAATGAATCTTCCAGGATATCGTTTGCATCCTTTAACAGGAGACAAGCAAGGACAATGGGCCATTACGGTGTCAGGAAACTGGCGAGTGACCTTCGAATTTATCGAGGGTGATGCTTATATTGTCAATTATGAGGACTACCACTAATGAAAATGCATAACCCCCCTCACCCTGGAGAGATCATTGCAGACGCATTGGATGAACTCAATCTGGGTATTCGCGAACTGGCTCGGGCACTTAATGTTGCCCCCTCAACGGCACAACGGCTGGTTTCATGCCAGGCTGCAGTTAGCCCGGAAATGGCGATAAAATTGTCGAAGGTGTTAGGCGGCTCCCCACGGTTATGGCTCAAGTTACAAGAAGCTTATAGCCTGGATAAAGCCGAAAAAACCGTGGATGTTTCCAAGCTGACCCCATTATTCAAGCCGGTTCAGTTGCCGCACGTCTAAGAACAGCATGGGGCTGTGATTTTCTTCGTATTGCAGAAGAAAACCGTACCGAAATGATTCTCTTATTGATACAAAAAGTTTTGGGGCCACATTAGTGGCCCCTTTGGTTTTCAAATCCGATAATAATCTTAATAAATCACTTCGAATCCCACTTCGGGAATTCCATTTCGCTGTACTTCACCACGCGGGTGCCGCGCGTCAGCTTGTAACCGAACCAGATGATCAGGAACAGCGGAATACCAATGTAGGTCGCGGTCACGCCGTACCAGTCAATCTTGTCTTCCAGGAACGCCTGATAGTTCTGCCCCAGCGTGATAATCAAGCACAGAACAAAGGCGAAGATCGGCCCCAGCGGGAAGAAGCCGGAACGGTATGGCAGATCGTTAATATCCAGCCCCTGCATCACGTAGCCACGGCGGAAACGATAGTGACTGATGGCAATCCCCAGCCAGGCGATAAAGCCGGTCATCCCGGACGTGTTCAGCAGCCACAGATAAACTGACTGATTGCCAAACATCGAACTGAGGAAGCACAGCCCCGCCACCACGGTAGTGGCATACAGCGCGTTACGCGGCACGCCGCCTTTCGACAGCTTGGCGAAAATGCGCGGGGCTTTTCCTTCCGAAGCCAGCGTAAACAGCATACGCGTTGAAGCATACATCCCGGAGTTACCGGCAGACAGCACCGCCGTGAGGATCACCGCGTTCATTACCGCAGCGGCAGACAGCAGGCCAGCATGCTGGAATACCAAGGTGAACGGACTGACGGCGATATCTTTCACATCGTTACGCAGCAGGCTCGGATCGGTGTAAGGAATGATCAGGCTGATAATCAGAATTGCGAAGATATAGAACAGCAGGATACGCCAGAACACCTGACGCACCGCGCGCGGGATGTTCTTGCCCGGATCCTCGGATTCACCGGCCGCGATACCGATCAGTTCAGTCCCCTGGAAGGAGAAGCCGACAATCATCGCCACCCCGATCATCGCCGAGAAACCGCCGGCGAACGGCGCATCGCCGATGGTCCAGTTTTGCCAGCCCGCATTTTCACCGCCCTTCAAGATACCGAAAATCATCAGTATGCCGAGGCCGATAAAGATAATCACCGTGGTCACTTTGATCAGCGAGAACCAGTATTCCGCTTCACCGAAACCTTTGACCGAGATGTAGTTCAGCAAGAACATCAGGCTGAGGAACAGGGCGCTCCAGATCCAGCCCGGCGTGTCCGGGAACCAGTAGTTCATTACCAACTGTGCTGCTACCAGGTCAACGGCAATGGTAACCGCCCAGTTGTACCAGTAGTTCCAACCCAGCGCGAAACCGAAACCTTCTTCAACGTATTTAGCACCGTAGGTCGAGAACGAACCGGAAACCGGCATAAACGCGGCCAATTCGCCCAGGCTGGTCATCAGGAAGTAAACCATCAAACCGATCAGTGCGTAGGAAAGTAGTGCGCCGCCGGGGCCAGCCTGCGAAACTGTCGCGCCAGAGGCGACAAACAGGCCGGTACCAATAGAACCGCCGATGGCAATCATGGTTAAATGCCGCGCTTTCAGTTCGCGGCGCAATCCGGGTGCTTGCTGCCCCGATGTTTTTATATCCTGCTGAGCCATTGTTACCCTACTGCTCGTCAAAAAAATGAGGGCGGATTGTAACAAATACCCGCCCACGCACTAGTGACATTGCGCTGATATAAGATAGCTTCATAATCCGGCAGCAATTATTAGCAACGGGCCTGATATCTTCTCAGGCCTCGACAGGCAGAACGCAGTAACTCAAGAAACGTTGCAGAGCGTTGGAGATATGTTTCTGGCGGTGATGGATCAGATACAACGTCCGTATCAACGGCGGCAGCGGAATTTTCAGCGCCACCAGCACGCCGCTGGCCAGTTGTTCCTCCACCACACGCCGAGACAGGCAACTGATACCGATACCATGACGTACCGCATGCTTAATCGCTTCGGAATTGCCCAGTTCCATCACCAGTTGGAAGTTCGGCAAATGCGCCAGCAGCAGGTGATCCAACACTTCTCGCGTACCCGAACCGCGCTCACGCAGGATCCAAGGCGCACTCGCCAGCGCGGCCATGGTCAGGGGTTGCCGGGCCAAAGGGCTATCCGGTGCGGCAAACACCACTAACTCATCCTCCAGCCACGGCTGGGTAACCAATTCAGGCATATGGCACGGCCCTTCAATCAGGCCGAGATCGACGCGAAAATCCGCCACTGCACCAATCACATCCTGGCTATTCCCCACATTCAGCTCCAGCGGCGTGGTCGGGAAATCTTTGCGATAATGGGCAATCATCGCGGGCAGCATATAGTTGCCGATGGTGCTGCTGGCCGCGATGCGCAACGCACCATTGTCATGCAGGAATAACTGCTCTATTTCACTGGCCTGCTCCAGCAGTGCCAACGCTTTCGGGTACAGCAAGCGGCCATGTTCGTTGATAACCAATCGTTTGCCTACCCGATCAAACAACAACACATTCAGTTGCCCTTCCAAGTCCGCCAACGCAGCGCTGACCGCCGACTGTGACAAGGCCAATACCACCGAGGCCTGCGTCGTTGAGCCACTTTTCAGCACTTCGGTAAAGACTTCCAGTTGACGCAAGGTGATATGCATAGCGATCTCGGTATAAAAGGAGGCTTGCCGGGCTGATACGCCGAACAAAACCTTTGAAATTAAAATAAAAATGTAGAAATAAGCGGTAATAAAACCAGCGGTCATACCATTAAGATTATCACGTTTACAGAATTCGGCCTGGTGCCCATAGAGGATCGCACAGCATCGACCACTTATTCAGATAGATTATAAGCATATAATCAATTTCTCTTTTAGGTCACGAAATTTTACTCTTGCTAGCAAGAATCGAGAAGAGGATTGAACAATGGCGAGCGAGACCACCCACACTTACCCCGAGCAGCATTTCCCGCTGTTGGGGCTACCACGGTTACTACCCGGTTTATTGCTGACCGGTGCATTAACCGCATTGGCGATCTGGGCCAGCAACATTCCTTGGGTTGCCGGATTGGGGTTAGGTGCACTGACGCTGGCGATCTTGTTTGGCATCGTCGTCGGCAATACGCTTTATCCGTGGTTGCACCCTCAATGCCATACCGGCGTTCAACTTGCCAAGCAGCGCCTGCTACGCTTGGGGATTATCCTTTACGGCTTTCGTTTAACCTTTCAGCAGATTGCCGATGTCGGGGCCAGCGGCATCATCATCGATGCCCTTACCCTGACCAGCACCTTTCTGCTGGCTTGCTGGCTGGGCAAGAAAGTTTTCGGCCTCGACAACCAGACCACCATGCTGATCGGCGCGGGCAGCAGTATCTGCGGTGCGGCGGCGGTGATGGCCACCGAACCGGTTCTGAAGGCGGATTCCAGCAAAGTGGCGGTGGCCGTCTCTACCGTGGTGGTGTTCGGCACGCTGGCCATCTTCGCTTACCCTTGGCTATATCACCTGAATGAGCACTTCCAATGGATGCCATTTACCCAGGAAACCTTTGGCATCTATACCGGCTCGACGATCCATGAAGTGGCCCAGGTGGTGGCAGCCGGCCATGCCATCGGCCCTGATGCCGAAAACGCCGCCGTGATCGCCAAAATGATCCGCGTCATGATGCTGGCACCTTTCCTGCTACTGCTGTCTGGCTATATCAGCCGTGGTGCTGCGGGTAGCAAAAGCGAAAAATCGGCCATTACCATCCCTTGGTTTGCCGTGCTGTTTATTGCCGTTGCCGGGCTGAACTCGTTTAACCTGCTCCCGGCGGCACTGGTACAGCACTTGATTACCGCCGACACCTGGATGCTGGCGATGGCGATGGCGGCGCTGGGCCTGACCACCCATATCAGCGCGGTACGCCAGGCAGGGGTGAAACCGATTCTGCTGGCCACCCTGTTGTTTATCTGGCTGGTTATCGGCGGTGCCGCAATTAACCAACTGGTTCAGGCTCTGCTGTAACACCCTCCCTCTCGGGCCCATCTTGCGGGCCCGCTTCTTTTACCCCGCCATTCAATCCTGCCGGTATCAATGCCATAATGCTGGCGATAACACAGGAGAATGAAAATGAAGTTTGTCGGTGCACATGTCAGCGCTTCAGGCGGCGTAGATCAGGCGGTGATCCGCGCGCACGAATTAGAGGCGACCGCATTCGCCCTGTTCACTAAAAATCAGCGTCAATGGAAAGCAGCTCCGCTGCCTGCCGACGTAATCGATAAGTTTAAACGTGCCTGCGCACAATACGGCTTTGGCCCTGGGCAGATCCTGCCACACGATAGCTATCTGATTAACCTTGGCCACCCGGTAACGGATGCGCTGGAAAAATCCCGCGAGGCGTTTCTTGATGAAATGCAACGCTGTGAACAACTGGGGTTGACGTTGCTGAACTTCCACCCGGGCAGCCATTTGATGCAGATTGATGAGGATAAATGTCTGGCGCGCATTGCAGAATCCATCAACCTGGTGCTGGATAAAACCCAAGGCGTGACCGCGGTGATCGAAAACACCGCCGGTCAGGGCAGCAATCTGGGGTTCAGATTTGAGCATCTGGCAGCCATTATCGACGGCGTGGAAGATAAAAGCCGCGTCGGTGTGTGTATAGATACCTGCCACACCTTCGCCGCTGGTTATGATTTGCGCACGGAAGAGGACTGCGAAAAGACGTTCCAAGAGTTGGGTAACGTGGTGGGCTTCAACTACCTGCGTGGCATGCATCTTAACGATGCCAAAAGCGAGTTTGGCAGCCGCGTTGACCGCCACCACAGCCTAGGTGAAGGCAATATCGGCAAGACGGTGTTCAGCTACATCATGCGCGATGCGCGCTTTGATAATATCCCGCTGATTTTGGAAACGGTGAACCCAGATATCTGGGCCGAAGAAATTGCCTGGCTGAAAGCTCAACAGTGATCTTCAAGCTAACGCTAAATCATTCACATTGCTCAAAATGATCGCCCCCTCTCCCCGAGGGAGAGGGAACTGTATTGTTTATCTATCAGACCACAGTAGCCGCCGCAACGTCGCTACGCTTAAGCACCGCGTAACCGAGCCCTGCCAACAAGGTACCGGCGATAATCGCTACCAGATACAGCAATACCGGAGAGATAGCGCCAGGGATCAACAGCACGAACAGACCACCGTGTGGAGCCATCAGTTTGGCACCGAAGGCCATCGACAGCGCACCGGTCAATGCACCACCGGCGATACAGCACGGCAGCACACGCATCGGATCGCGGGCAGCAAACGGAATCGCCCCTTCACTGATAAAACACAGCCCCAGTACCAATGCCGCTTTGCCGCCTTCCTGTTCGGATTTCTCGAACTTGTTGCGCGCCACAATCGTTGCCAAGCCCATTGCCAGCGGTGGCACCATACCTGCCGCCATAATCGCCGCCATCGGGGCATACACCGAGGAACTCAACAGCGCCACGCCGAAGGCATAAGCGGCTTTGTTCACCGGGCCACCCATATCGGTACACATCATCGCACCGAGGATCGCACCCAACAGCACTGCGTTAGCCGTCCCCATCGATTGCAGCCAGTGGGTCAGGCCTTCCATGATTTTCGCCACCGGCGTACCGACCACGTAAATCATTATCAAACCGGTGGTCAGACTCGCCAGCAGCGGGATAATCAGGATCGGCTTCAGCGCTTCCATACTCTTCGGCAGATGCAGCTTACCGCTGATCGCTTTAGCGACATAACCCGCCAGGAAACCGGCAATAATACCACCGAGGAAGCCAGCACCGGTGCTCACCGCCAGCATACCGCCGATCAGGCCCGGCGTCAGGCCAGGACGGTCGGCAATCGAGAACGCAATATACCCGGCCAGAACCGGCACCATCAGCGCAAAAGCTGAACCACCGCCGATCTGCATCAGCGCAGCAGCCAGAGTGCCTTTTTCTTCAAATGCCTTGATACCAAACACGAACGACAACGCAATACACAGACCACCCGCCACCACCATCGGCAGCATGTAGGACACACCGGTCAGCAAGTGACGGTACGGCCCGGCACTCTCTTTTTTCTTGCCTGCGGTTGGTACGCTGCCGCTTTTCTGTGGCTGGAAGATCTCGGCTTCCGCCTGTGCCTTATCCAGTTCCTGCGCGGTTTTCTTCAGTGCCAACCCGGTAGAAGTGCGGTACATCGGCTTACCGGCAAACTTGTCCAGATCCACTTCGATGTCCGCTGCGACAATCACCAGATCGGCCGCCGCCACTTCTTCTGGGGTGATCGCATTACCTGCCCCCACGGAACCACGGGTTTCCACCTTCACCCACCAGCCACGTTTTTTGGCTTCGCTCTCAATGGCCTCGGCCGCCATAAAGGTATGCGCCACGCCGGTCGGGCAAGCGGTCACCGCAACGATGCGTTTCGGGCCAGCCGCTTTCACAGGTGCCGCTGCCGGAGCCTGATAAGGCTTGGCTTCGGCTTTAGCCTGCGCCAAAAAGGCTTCGGGATCACGCACCGCGTGTTCCACATCACCGATATACACCTGCTTGCCGTTCAGCTTGGCATCCGTAGGCGCAGCTTGACCTGCTACGACCACCAGTTCAGCCTCGTTCAGCACATCTACCAGCACCAGACCAGCTTTGGCCGCAGCGCCTTCCAGCATACGTTTCGCCAGGTGACCACGAGCCTGCCCGAACGAAATGTCTATCATCAGCAGCGTTTTCATTCTGCTTCCTCCTGTCAGTTAAAAGGTTTCAGATCGACACGCGCCATCATCGCGGCCAACTGCGGGCGATCGGTCACGCCGACGTTACTCTGGCTCACCGCCAGGGCAGCCACGGCGGTGGCCAAACGTAAAGTATGTTCACTGGATTCACGCATCAGCAGGCCGTAGATCAAACCACCGACCATCGAATCACCGGCACCCACCGTGCTAACGACCTCACAGGCAGGCGGCTTGGCGATCCAGGCACCGGAAGCGTTCACCCACAGTGCGCCTTCTGCACCCAGCGAGATCACCACGTGAGCGATCCCCTGATCGCGTAACGCATGCGCGGCTTCCACCACATCATCCAAGGTTGGCAATGGACGACCGGCCCAGATCTCCAACTCACGGCGATTCGGTTTCACCAGCCAAGGCGCGGCTTTCAACCCCGCCACCAGCGCCTCACGGCTGCTGTCGAAAATAATGCACGGGCACTGCGCACGCAGGCGCACCATCCACTCGGTAAAGGCTTCAGGCGGTACGCCTTCCGGTAAACTGCCGCTGACCGCCACCATGTCGAACTGGCCGAGCCAACTCAGGGAGTCGCTAACGAAACGCTCCCAATCCGCTGACGTGACTTCAAACCCGGAGAAGTTGAAATCGGTCACTTCGCCGTCTTTTTCCGTCAGCTTCACGTTGATACGGGTACGCCCTGACACCACCTGGAAACGGTTGGCAATGCCCAGATCGCTAAATAACAGCTGGAAACCATCCTGGTTATCTTTCCCCAGGAAACCGCCCACGGTGACATCAATACCTAAATCTTTCAGTACCTTGGCAACGTTAATGCCTTTACCGGCGGCGTGCAGCCCGGCGGTTTTTACCCGATTAACCTCACCCCGTTCGATCTCCGGGCAGAAACCCACCAGATCGTAAGCCGGGTTAAGGGTAATGGTTGCTACTCTTCTGCTCATGCTGCACCCTCGCCAAGACCTTCGCTGATGGCTTCGCCAATGGCTTTCAGCGCCGCTTCAGCATCATCACCGCTGGCGGTAAAACGCAACTGATGACCTTTCTTCACACCCAGCGCCACTACCTTCATCAGGCTGCGGCCGTTAGCCGGTTTACCGCTGCCGTTAAGATTGGTGACGGTAATTTCGCTGGAAAATTGTTTGATCACGTTAACCAATGCGGTGCCCGGGCGGGCATGCAGGCCGTGTTCGTTACGAACGATATATTCTGCGCTCAGCACCGCACTCTGTTCGGCCACCTCGCTGGTCAGCAGTGCCAGCACGGAGGCGGCATCGGCGTTCAGCAAGCGTTCAGCTTTATTGCTCAACAGCAGGTCGCTGAGGTAGTTCAGCAGCGTCAGCGGTTGCTGATCGGCAATCGCTACGGTCAGCAGCAGTGCAACCTGCTCGCCCTCTTCGTCAAACGCCTGCACGGGGCGGCTGATGGTTGCCGCACTGAACAGGTTGCCTTCAGCACTGTCGCTCAACCAGATACCCTGCCCCAGGTTCAGCGGCTTGCGGGTGATCACATCGCTGACAAACCGGGCGTCGACCGCACCGATCTTTTGCAAGCGGCCCGCGTTCAAAGCTTGCAGCGTCATCAAAGAATCTGCCGCCACGTCCAGCGCGATCAGTGAAGCATCGAACTGAAACTCAGCCGTTTGTTTCTCGCCCATCAGCAGGCTGCGCAGCTCTTCTGCTGACGTGGTTTTCGCCAGCTGTGCCGCTACGTCGTCATCGCTGAGTACGTGCGTCAGTTGACGCAGCAGCGCCAGGTGTTCGTCTGAACGGGCGGCGATGCCGATTACCACATAGGCGGTCTGGCCTTCGCCCCACTCAATCCCCTGCGGGAACTGGAATACCTGCACCCCGGTATTCAGCACCAGATCGCGGGTGTCGGTGGTGCCATGCGGAATGGCGATTCCGTTACCCAGATAGGTAGAAGTTTGCAGCTCACGCTGCAGCATGCCGTCAACATAGGCGGCGCTGACGCATCCGGCGGCGGTCATCGCTGCCGCGACCTGCCGGATGGCTTCCTGTTTACCGCTGGCGGCGGCGCCCAGGTGAATGTCTTGCTGTGACAACTGGAACATAGTTCTCCTCTCCTGCTGAATTGAATCGTTTCAGCTATGTAGGGAAAAAGGAGCGTTATCAAAACCGGAGTGACCCATTCGATAACGCTGAAACGTTTCAATCAGTGTGGAATCAGGCCTTGCTGAAAGCAAGTTTTCTTAATTCCGATATGATGGATTTTTGACATCACGCACATTTTCCCCTGCAAACACCTTGCTTACAGAACAAAATGGCGTACTGTGCTGAAACACTGCTGAAGGAGAAAGGCATGACGGTAGCAACCGGCGTTGGCGTGATCATTGTTAACCCGCAGGGCCAGATTCTATTAGGTAAACGCTGCGGCTCTCACGCCCCTTTCTGGTCGATCCCCGGTGGCCATTTGGATGAGGGTGAAACCTTTGAACACTGTGCCCAGCGCGAAATTGCTGAGGAGACCGGGTTGCTGATTGATGCTCCGCATTTCATTGGTATCAGCAATAATCTGCAAACCTGGCGGGCTGAAGGCAAACATACCGTATCCATCTGTATGCTGGTTCAGCACCCCGGCGGCAAAGCCGAATTAAAAGAGCCGGAAAAATGTGCCGAATGGCGCTGGTGCTCTCCCGACGCTCTGCCGGAACCGCATTTTGAAGCCAGCCGCACCGCGATCGCCCTATGGCTGAGTGGTAAAACCTATCTATCTACAATTTGAAGCCTGTTCGCCACAGAAAAGACTTTTTACCCTGTTGTTGATTGAAACCGTTTTTTGTTTTTTTTAAAAACGCGTACTCTACGCGCGACTTGTTTCTCTATTGGCTATTTGCTCACCACTATGCGTACTTCAACTGCAATAACTCGACGCTTGCCCGACTTCACTTCGCTGGCATTTATTGTCGTGGCGTTTCTCACCGGCATTGCCGGTGCCTTGCAAACCCCCACGCTGAGCCTGTTTCTTTCCACCGAAGTGAACGTGCGCCCGAGTATGGTCGGTTTGTTCTTTACCGGCAGCGCGGTGATCGGCATTTTGGTCAGCCAGTTTCTTGCCCGCCGTTCAGATAGAAAGGGCGATCGCAAATCACTGATCTTTCTCTGCTGCATGCTGGGCGCATTGGCCTGCGCGCTGTTTGCCTGGAACCGTAACTATTATCTGTTGCTGTTTGTCGGCGTGCTGCTGAGCAGCTTCGGCTCCACCGCCAACCCGCAGATGTTTGCGCTGGCACGCGAGCACGCTGAACGCACCGGGCGCGAAGCGGTGATGTTCAGCTCGATCCTGCGCGCACAGGTGTCCCTGGCCTGGGTAATCGGTCCGCCGATTGCCTTTGCTCTGGCATTAGGTTTTGGCTTTCAGGTGATGTATCTGGCGGCGGCAGCCACTTTTATTCTCTGTGGCGCTTTGGTGTGGAAAACGCTGCCCTCGATGCCGAAAACGCCGTCGGCCAAAGGTGCTACGCTGGAAGCACCGCGCCAGAACCGCCGCGACACGCTGCTGCTGTTTGCCGCCTGTACCCTGATGTGGACCGCCAACGGCATGTATCTGATCAATATGCCGCTGTATATGGTGCAAGAGCTGCATTTGCCAGAAAAACTGGCCGGGATCTTGATGGGCACGGCGGCCGGGCTGGAGATCCCTACCATGCTGCTGGCCGGGATGGTTGCCAAACGCTTCGGTAAACGCTTCCTGATGCGCTGCGCGGTGATCGCCGGGGTGCTGTTTTATGCCGGGCTGCTGTTTATTACCGGCACCTGGCAGTTGATCGCCCTGCAATTGCTGAATGCGCTGTTTATCGGCGTGCTGGCGGGTATCGGCATGCTCTATTTTCAGGATTTGATGCCTGGGCAGGCCGGGGCGGCAACCACGCTGTTTACCAACACCACGCGCGTTGGTTGGATTATTGCAGGTTCGATCGCCGGTTCTGTGGCTGAGATCTGGAACTACCATGCGGTGTTTTATTCCGCGCTGGCGATGGTGATAGGTGCAGTGCTCTGTCTCTGGCGGCTAAAGGATGCCTGAACCCGCTTAAGGCGCGGTATCTACCTCTAGCTTTGCCAAATAGATTAACGCTTCGTCACGGCGATCATGACACATCTCCCGGCTGGCCTGCAGGCTGCCGCAGACGCGGGGCCGCAATGGCGAATGAAACAGGCCACAACGCAGTTGCTGATCCAGATGAATGCAGCGGGTATTCGCCGGTTTGCCATTGGGCATGCCGGGGATCGGGCTGGAAATTGACGGTGCAATGCAGCAAGCGCCACAGTCGGGACGGCAGTCCATCAGCGCTTCTCCTGGCGGGCTGGCAGAATTGAAGCCGGACAATAGCAGCACGCCGTAATTGCCGCCAGCAGAATCCTATTCAGACCGAAATCTTTCTCTCCCCCCGTTTTTCAACGGTAATGCTTTCTTGGCATAGAAACACCAACGCCTCATCCATTGCGCATGAAAATAGCAAATTAGATTCTTTACATGCACACATCACGCATCGTACTATTGAGCTAGTACAAAAGAACTCACGGCCCATCAGGCCATTCAGGAGCAACAATGTCCACGGACACCATCCAGAAACTTTCCCGCCCTTCCGTACTCGGTGGCGCGATGATCATTGCCGGTACTGCCGTCGGGGCCGGTATGTTCTCTATTCCTATTGTCACTTCTGGCGTGTGGTTCGGCGGCTCAGTGGCATTGCTGATTTATACCTGGGCCTGCATGCTGATTTCCGGCCTGATGATCCTCGAAGCAACGCTCAATTATCCGGCCGGTGCCAGCTTTCATACCATCGTCAAAGACCTGCTCGGTAAAGGCTGGAATGCCATCAACGGCCTGTCCATCACCTTTGTGCTGTACATTCTGACCTATGCCTACATCTCGGCCGGTGGCTCAATTATTGCCCACACGCTGGAAGGCATTGTCGGTACCAACCAGGCGGTGGCCGGGCTGGTGTTCGCTCTGGTGGTGGCGTTTATCGTCTGGTTATCGACCCGGGCGGTGGATCGCCTGAGCACCATTCTGATTGGCGGTATGGTGATCACTTTTGTGATGTCGGTTGGCGATATGTTTACCCACGTCCAGCCTGCGGTGCTGTTCAACCGTGGCGACAGCAGCGCCACTTACCTGCCCTATGCCTTGGCGGCCTTACCTTATCTGCTGACGTCATTTGGTTATCACGGCAACGTGCCGGGGCTGGTGAAGTATTATCACCAAGACAGCCGTGCCGTGGTGCGTAGCCTGGTGTACGGCACCCTGCTGGCGTTGGGGATCTACATCCTGTGGCAGTATGTGATTCAGGGCAATATCACGCGTGATGCGTTCAAACAGGTGATTGCCGAAGGCGGTAATATCGGCAGCCTGCTCAAGCAAATGGGCAACGTTTCCAGCAGTCAGGCAGTTGGCCAACTGCTCAGTGCCTTCTCTTATATGGCGCTGGCCAGTTCATTCCTTGGGGTTTCCCTGGGCTTGTTCGATTATCTGGCTGACTTCTTCAAGTTCAGCGATAACACCGCTGGCCGGACCAAATCGGCGCTGGTGACGTTCGTTCCACCAACCTTGGCAGCACTGCTGTTCCCGAACGGCTTCCTGTATGCCATCGGTTTTGCGGGCTTGGCAGCCACTATCTGGGCGGTGATCGTCCCAGCCATGATGGCGCGCGCCAGCCGCCGTCGCTTCCCGCAGGCGGCCTATCGCGCTCCCGGCGGCCATGGCATGATCCTGTTTATTATCCTGTTTGGCGTGATCAACGCCGTCGCTCACATACTCACCCTGCTGAATATGCTGCCGGTGTTTGAATAACACTTTCTGAGGGCGGCGATGGCCGTAATGCCGGTCAGTTAAGCGCAAAACTGCATAATCATGCGCAATGGCTAAAGGAGTCGCCCCCTTGTATGTTTGTAGTTGATGTAAAAAGATAGGTTGTACTGTGTTCTTACCCGGCGTGGCAGCACGTACCCCCTCTGGGACACCAAGCCCGTGGGAGAGCTTATTGCGCCACGTCGGTTTCATGATGAGCCCGAACAGCTGCCTGGACGACGATGCTGTCAGTCCGTATCACGCAAGGCTGGGAGACATGAGATGAAACAAAAGACTTACGTCGGTATTGATATCGCCAAAGAGAAGTTCGACGTGTTTATCAACACAGACCATCGTATTGCTCAATTTGACAATACGTCCTCAGGGCATCAGGCGTTAATCACCTTGCTTGATACCTATGAGGTGGAGCTGATCGCCATGGAGGCTACAGGTAAATATCATGGGCCACTTTGCGCAGCGCTCACGTTGAAGACATTGCCCGTAGCGGTCGTTAATCCCCGGCAGGTCAAGAATTTTGCCCGTGCGTTGGGAAAACGGGCGAAAACAGACACGATAGATGCTGCAGTGTTATGCCGCTTTGCCCAGGCGATAGAGCCGCCAGTGAGAGAACAAAACGATGTTCAAACTCAACGTCTGGCGGGAATGGTAACGCGACGGCGTCAATTGGTAGAGATCCGCACAGCGGAGCTTAACAGGCTTGAGGGGGCGTTATACGAGGCCAGCCAATCGATACATGCCCATGTTAATTGGCTGAACCAGCAGATTAGCGATATTGACGATGATATACACCGACAACTGAAGGTGATGCCAGTCTGGCAGGAGAAAGCCAGGTTGCTCGAAGAGGTGAAAGGGTTAGGTAAAGTGACGGTGTCGACGTTACTGGCGTTGTTACCGGAGCTAGGTAAGCTGACACGGCGAGAAATCAGTGCCTTGGTTGGCGTGTGCCCGTACGCCCATGAGAGTGGGAAAATGAAAGGGCAGCGAACGATCTGGGGCGGGCGTTCGGCGGTGAGAGCGGCGCTTTACATGGCAACGTTGTCGGCAACGCGTAGCAATGAGACGATAAAAGAGTTCTATGAGAGGCTGGTTGCACGGGGTAAAGCGAAGAAAGTGGCGCTAACCGCGTGCATCAGAAAGCTGTTAACGATATTAAACGCGATGCTGCGAGATAATAGGCAATGGGTGACAAATTAATCATCACCCATTGACTTTAAACACAGCTGCTCTCCCTGTGGGAGAGGGCCGGGGTGAGGGGCTTGCAGTGCGGTGTTCGTCCCCTAACCCTCTCCCCAAGGGAGAGGGAACTGGTTAGCCTTAACTGACAAGCATTATGGCGATTGCCGCCCTTTTTACTCTCCGAAATCCCCCTACTTCACTCACTCTTTTTTTGCAGGACTATTGCCTGAAAAGCGCGGTACGAGTAACTTGTCGCAACTTCTCAAAACTCCTTATCGACAGGTTATTCCAATGGCAAGAGCTAACGAAATCAAGCGTGGCATGGCGATCAACTACAACGGCAAACTGCTGCTGGTGAAGGACATTGATGTCCAGAGCCCAACCGCACGCGGTGCCAACACCCTTTACAAAATGCGTTTCTCTGACGTGCGCACCGGGCTCAAGGTAGAAGAGCGCTTTAAGGGCGACGATATTCTGGACACCGTTACCCTGTCGCGCCGCAAGGTGAACTTCTCCTATATCGACGGCGAAGAATACGTGTTCATGGATGACGAAGATTACACCCCGTATATCTTCACCAAAGATCAGATCGAAGACGAACTGCTGTTTATTCCTGAGGCGGGTTTGCCGGGGATGCAGGTATTGACGCTGGAAGGCCAGGTGTTAGCGCTGGAGTTGCCGCAAACTGTGGATATGGAAATTGTCGAAACCGCACCGGGCATCAAAGGGGCTTCTGCCAGCGCCCGTAACAAACCGGCCACCATGGCGACCGGTTTGACCATTCTGGTGCCGGAATACCTGAGCCCAGGCGACAAAATCCGCATTCATATTGCCGAACGTCGTTACATGGGCCGTGCCGACTAATTGTGATTCAGGGCGCAGCGGTGCGCCCTGCCTTCAAACCTAGAGTAATTCCGGGAAAAAGCGCCGCTTCAGCGCCAACTCCACGCCACGAATTTCCGCCAAACCTTTCAAACGGCCAATAGCCGAATAGCCAGGGTTGGTCTTCTTTTTCAGATCGTCCAGCATCTGGTGACCATGATCCGGCCGCATCGGGATAGGCCGACGATCGCCCGCCTGCAAGCGGCGCTGTTCTTCGGTCAGAATGGCTTCAATCACCGACACCATATCCACGTCCCCTTGCAGATGCGCCCCTTCATGGAAGGTTTTCGGGTTCTGCTCGCGGCAGGTCGAGCGCAGATGGGTAAAGTGAATGCGATCGCCAAAGGTTTCAATCATTCGTACCAGATCGTTATCCGCCCGCACGCCGTAGGAACCGGTGCACATGGTAAAACCGTTGTGAATGCTATCAACGGTCTCTTTCAGCCATTGCATGTCTTCAATGGTGGAAACAATGCGTGGCAGGCCAAGGATCGGGCGCGGCGGATCGTCCGGGTGCACCGCAAGGCGCACTCCCACCTCTTCCGCCACCGGTACAATGGCGCGCAAAAACACCGCCATATTTTCACGCAGTTGGGCTTTGTCGATATGGTCATATTCGGCCAACCTTGCGCGGAATTGATCGAGCGTGTAACCCTCTTCGGCCCCCGGTAGCCCGGCGATGATATTACCGGTCAGCTTGGCAATCTCCGCCGCGCTCATCGCGTTGAAATAAGCCCGCGCCTCGGTTTGCTCTTCGGTGCTGTAGTCTTTTTCGGCACCTTTGCGTTGCAGGATATGCAGATCAAAAGCGGCAAAGGCGATCTGGTCAAAACGCAGCGCTTTTGAACCGTCTGGCAACAGGTATTCCAGATCGGTGCGCGTCCAGTCGAGGATCGGCATAAAGTTGTAGCATACGGTGTCGATACCGCAGGCCGCCAGGTTACGCAGCGACTGCTGATAATGGGCGATATGACGTTGATAATTGCCGCTGCGAGTTTTGATCTCCTCGTGCACCGGGATGCTTTCCACCACCGACCACACCAGCCCTTTCTCAGCCAGCAGAGCCTGACGCGTTTTTATTTCCTCAACCGGCCACACTTCACCGTTAGGAATATAATGCAGCGCCGTCACCACACCGGTTGCCCCCGCCTGACGTATATCATCCAGCGAAACCGGATCGTTAGGTCCATACCAACGCCATGTTTGTTCCATAGATTTATCCTTGTGAATAGTCGCTCAGTCATCTGAGGTTTGTTGCCAGTGGTGAGGTAGATCGCAAAATCAAATCAATCTTGTTATACCACATTGAGATAGATATCATTCATCTTTAACCTTACTCTTTAGCAGCATGCTGTCAAAATAGAAACCTTGATTGGTTGATCCAACTCACGCTTCTGGCTTATTTTGGACTGACCCATTTTATTCGCCCCGCAGCCACCTTAGAGTGGCGGCAGATAACAACACACGGAGACCGGCGCATCAGCAACAGGCTGCGCACGGCCAACTGGTCTGATAACTTTATGCAAGCTACCGGCCAGGACTTTCTCTTGTAATGGAGCCATTCATGAAGACTATCGCCAACTCATCGCTTCCCGCTGAGGTGCAACAACCGCAGTACGATCGCCGCCTGCTGCGTAGCCGTATGGTGCACCTGGGCTTCGGTGCCTTTCATCGTGCCCACCAAGCGCTGCTGACCGATCGCGTGCTTAACCGTAAAGGTGGCGACTGGGGGATTTGTGAGATCAGCCTGTTCGGCGGCGATGAGCTGTTCCAAACCCTGCGCGCTCAAGATCATCTCTACACCGTGCTGGAAAAAGGGGCGGCGGGTAATCAGGCGATCGTTATCGGTGCCGTTCACGAAAGCGTGCATCGCAAGCTGGAAGATATTGATGCCGTCTTGGAGAAACTAGCGGAACCGCAGGTGGCGATCGTCTCGATGACCATTACGGAAAAGGGCTACTGCATCGAACCCGGCAGCGGCCAGCTAGACTTGCAGCATGAGGCCATTCTAGCCGATCTGGCTGACCCGATCCGGCCCACCACCGTGCCGGGGATCCTGGTGGAAGCGCTGCATCGGCGGCGCCAACGTCACCTGCCCGCCTTCAGCGTGCTCTCCTGCGATAATATTCCAGAAAATGGCCATGTCGTGCGTAATGCGGTCACCGGCCTGGCACAGGCCCGCGATGCAAAACTGGCACAATGGATTGCCAGCAACGTCACTTTCCCCAGCACCATGGTCGATCGCATCGTGCCTGCCAGCACGCCGGAAACCTTGGATGAAGTCGCCGCAGCGTTGGGCGGAGTGCGCGACGAATGCGCCATCGCCTGCGAACCTTTTATTCAATGGGTAGTAGAAGATAACTTTGTTGCTGGCCGCCCAGAGTGGGAAGCCGCTGGCGTGCAACTGGTGGATGATGTACTGCCATTTGAGCAGATGAAATTGCGCATGCTGAACGGCAGCCACTCGTTCCTGGCTTATCTCGGCTATCTGGCGGGTTATCCGCACATTAATGACTGCATGGCGGATGAATATTATCGCCGTGCCGCCTATCACCTGATGCTGCATGAGCAGGCCCCAACGCTGCGAGTGAGCGGTATCGATCTGGCCGCCTATGCCGATCGGCTGATCGCCCGTTACAGCAACCCGGCGCTGCAACATAAGACCTGGCAGATCGCCATGGACGGTACGCAGAAGCTGCCACAACGCATGCTGGACTCTATCCGCTGGCATTTGCAGCATGGCGGCAGCTATGCCGGGCTGGCTCTGGGTGTTGCTGGCTGGATGCGTTATGTGGGCGGTATTGACGATGCCGGGCAGCCGATTGATATCCGCGACCCTATGCTGGCAAGCTTGCAGCAGGTGGTTGGCTCTTCGCAAGACGGTGAACCCCGCGTTGCTGCGTTGCTGGCGATTAAGAGCGTTTTTGGCGAACAATTACCGGCTGATGAGAAGTTTGTTGCGGCGGTAACCCAGGCTTATCTGTCATTGCGCGATCGCGGTGCGCGTCAAACGGTAAAACAGTGGGTAATGGATCGAGTAGCCTGATGTTTGGGGAGGTCATGCCGGGCATATGCCCGGCATGACGCAAGCGACTTAACGGTATACTACAGTCATTATCGCAAGCTTCTGTTGCTGGTCCACCCACCTCATTTCAGTGGTACCTAAGTTCAGTGGGAGTTCTTTGCTGCTAGCGTTAAAACTTGCCAGAGCTTGCGTGCCTGTGTAGTTTTGCCCATTACGATAACACTGGGTATTAGCCGATGAGTTGACAACATTGACCAGACAAGGGCCTTCAACAATCGAACCTACAAAGTTGATGACCCCACCAACGGTACCTGGGGTACCCGCATGACCTGCTGCCATCCATGAAAGTAACGCTCCTGCGATCAAAAATAACCGTAAGCTATTCATGGCAACCTCACTTTTTGTTAAGTCACTTTAATCATAGAATATTTCTTTCGGAATAATCGCAAGGCATGGGGGGTTTTTTGAACGCTATTCAACGCATTGGCCACTGAGAAAACCATCAATACGACACAATTGATTTTTATAATTCCTCGTTTTTATTGGGAATTATCCTAAAAAAAGATAACTCTATCGGGTTAAGAAACGCACGAAAGCAAATGTTAAATTTGTGACTTCGCCCAGATAAAATATTCAAACCGCATGCAATATCCATAAGCTATGGTTATCAATAAAATAAAAAGCATTTAACCAGGAAATAAAAAATGACAAAAACCAACCTGATCACCGGTTTTCTTGGCAGTGGTAAAACCACCACCATTCGTCATCTGCTGGCCAATAAGCCACAAAACGAACGTTGGGCGGTGCTGGTTAACGAGTTTGGTGAAATTGGTATCGATGGGGCTCTGCTGGCAAACAGCGGTGCCGTGCTCAAGGAGATCCCTGGTGGTTGCATGTGTTGCGTCAACGGCCTACCCATGCAGGTTGGGCTGAACATGCTGTTGCAACAGGAAAAACCCGATCGGTTGCTGATCGAACCCACCGGTCTTGGCCACCCAAAACAGATCCTGGAGTTGCTGACACAGGAAACGTACGCCGGTTGGATCGAACTGCTGGCAACGATTTGCCTGCTTGATGTCCGTCAACTCAGCCAGCCCCAGTATCGCGAAAATGAAAACTTCCGCGATCAATTGGCGACCGCAGACATCATCATCGCTAATAAGATCGATACCTGGCAGCCACAGGATGGCCTGGCTCTGGAGCAATGGCAGACGCAATATGGCCAGCAGCGGCCGGTGCACCGCATTGAGCAAGGGCGCATGAACGTCGCATGGCTTGACCAGCCACGAACCAATCACAGCGAATTGCCGGATGCGCAACATCATCATCACGCCCAAGCCAAAACGCGCGGCTTAGCGGCATTGCGCCTGCCAGAAAATGCGCGCTGGCGCCGAGCCCTGAATCAGGGCCAGGGCTATACCAGCTGTGGCTGGATTTTTGACAGCGAAACCCTGTTCGACACCGTGGGCATGATGGAATGGATCAGGCTGGCACCGGTTGAACGGGCTAAAGCGGTGGTGCGCATTCCCGAAGGGAGTTTACTGATCAACCGCCAAGGGCAGGATCTGAATATCGAAACACGCCCCGTTGCCCCACTGGACAGCCGCATTGAACTGATCCACAGCAGCGAAGCCGATTGGAACGCCTTGCAATCCGCCTTATTTAAGATTCGCATGAATTGATGTGCAAAAGGTTCCCGCTGCTTAACCTTTTGGTAAATATCAAGATCTCAAAACGTGCATGGGCTACAGCGCGATATTTACATGATGCCCAGCAGATACGGGATATAGCTGGATAATTTGCGCATGTGTATACTCTGCGGATTCTGAATAACATATTGTACAAAAAATGGCTAAGATTGGATTTTTATCGTTAGGCTGCCCGAAAAACCTGGTTGATTCTGAACGGATCCTGACCGAACTGCGTAACGAAGGCTATGAGGTCGTACCAAGTTACGACGACGCCGAACTGGTGATCGTTAACACCTGCGGCTTTATCGACAGTGCCGTGCAAGAATCACTGGAAGCGATCGGTGAAGCACTAAACGAAAACGGTAAAGTGATCGTGACCGGCTGTTTGGGTGCCAAAGAAAACCAGATCCGTGAAGTGCACCCGAAGGTGTTAGAAATTACCGGGCCGCACAGCTATGAGCAGGTATTGAACCACGTTCATCACTATGTACCGAAGCCGGAACATAACCCGTTTACCAGCCTGATCCCAGCGCAAGGCGTGAAACTGACGCCGAAGCACTACGCCTATCTGAAGATCTCTGAAGGCTGTAACCACCGCTGTACGTTCTGCATCATCCCATCGATGCGCGGCGATCTCGACAGCCGCCCAATCGGTTCAGTGCTGGATGAGGCCAAGCGCCTGGTGGAATCCGGGGTCAAAGAGCTGCTGGTGATCTCGCAGGATACTTCTGCCTACGGCGTTGATGTCAAACACCGTACCGGCTTCTGGAACGGCCAGCCGGTGAAAACCAGCATGGTCAGCCTGTGTGAGCAACTCTCAAGCCTGGGTGCCTGGGTGCGGCTGCACTACGTTTATCCTTATCCGCATGTGGATGACGTGATCCCGCTGATGGCGGAAGGCAAAATCCTGCCGTATCTGGATATTCCGCTGCAACACGCCAGCCCGAAAATCCTCAAGCTGATGAAGCGCCCTGGCGCCGTAGAACGCACGCTGGAGCGCATCAAACGCTGGCGTGAAATCTGCCCGGATCTGACGCTGCGCTCCACCTTTATCGTGGGTTTCCCAGGTGAAACCGAAGAAGACTTCCAGATGCTGCTCAGCTTCCTGCAAGAAGCCAAGCTGGATCGCGTCGGCTGTTTCAAATACAGCCCGGTAGAAGGCGCAGCAGCCAACGAATTGGCGGATCAGGTGCCAGAAGAGGTGAAAGAAGAGCGTTATCACCGCTTTATGCAGTTGCAACAACAGATCTCTGCCCAGCGCTTGCAGGAAAAGATTGGCCGCGAACTGCTGGTGCTGATCGATGAAGTGGACGAAGAAGGCGCGATTGGCCGCAGCATGGCCGATGCACCGGAGATCGACGGTGCGGTCTACCTGAACGGTGAAACCGGAGTGAAAGTGGGCGAGATCGTCAAAGTGAAGATCGAAAACGCCGACGAATACGATCTCTGGGGTTCGCTGGTCTAATCAGGCAGGTTACGGGGCAGCCTAACGCTTTCCCGTAACCTCAGCACAACCGATTCAGGCCGTTGCGACGGCCCGTTGCTCCGGCGTTAATAAACTGCCGACGATAAAGGCCAGCGCACCCACCAGTAAACCGCTGTAGATCGGGCTGTTAGCCTGAATCCCGTGATAAAACATAAAGCCCAACACGCACAGGCTGCCCATCACCATACTGGCTATCGCTCCGGTGCTGGTGGCGCGTTTCCAGAAAATCGCCCCCACCAGCGGGATCAACATCCCACCCACCAGCAGATTGTAAGCCAGCGTCAAAGCCGACAGCACATCCCGCACCAGGAAAGCCAACCCCAGCATCACCACTCCCATCACTAGCGTGGTCAAGCGCCCAGCGGCCAAACCGCCCGATGGCCGCCGACGGATGGCGGGCAGAACATCCTCCAAGGCAATGGTCGAAGAGGCCAACAGGCAGGCGCTGGCGGTTGACATCAGCGCAGCCAGTGCAGCGGCGGCCACCAACCCGCTGACGCCTGCGGGCAGTACCGCCTGAGCGATGGCGGCAAACGCACCATCGCTGTTATCCAACAACGGCAGCACGATCTTCCCTGCCATCCCGATCATCGCGCCGGTAACGCCATAAAGTACGCAGTAGATACCCGCCCCTAAGCCAGCGTAGCGCGCCACCGGCACGCTGCGGGCGGTGAATACCCGCTGCCAGATATCCTGCCCAATCAGGATGCCGAAGAAGTAAATCAGGAAGAACAGAATGATGGTGTCGAAACCAATGGAGGAGAGTTGGTAATAGCTCGCCGGTAATTGCTGGGTAAAGATCTCCCATCCGCCCGCTTTGACGATGCTCATCGGCATCAGCACCAGCATCATCCCCACCGTCATGATGATAAACTGGATAATGTCCGTCAGCGTCAGCGACCACATGCCCCCCAGCGTTGAATAGAGCACCACCATCCCACCACCAATCAGTATTGAGGCGGCAAACGGCAGTGCAAACATCACCTGCATTACGCTGCCGATGGCAATAATCGAAGTCACCGCCACCATCAGATCGTAAGCCAGCATGATAATACCGCTGGTGACCCTAGCCGCCGGATGATAGCGCTGCGCCAATACCTGGCTAACGGTATAGAGCTTCAGCTTAAGCAAGGGCTTGGCCAAGACGGTACTCAGCACCACAATGCCCATACCCAGCGCGAAGCAGAGCCACAGCCCGGATATGCCATAGGTGTAGCCCAGCTTTACGCTGCCAATGGTCGAAGCCCCACCGAGCACCACCGCTGACAGCGTACCTAAATACAAACCTGGCCCCAGATTACGGCCAGCGACCAGATAATTTTCCTTGGTGGTGGCCTTACGAACGCCAAGCCAACCCACCGCACCGATAACCAAAAAATAGAGCACCGCCACAAACAGATCGAGTTGCATAAAGTATCCCCTATCATGTTGTTATTTATTGGGTTATATGGAACGTTTAGTCGGCAGCACGCACAGCATTTCAAACAGCAGATTGGCCGCCAGCAAGGCGGTGTTGCCGGAGCTGTCGTATGCCGGGGAAACCTCTACCAGATCCGCGCCCACCAGGTTTAGCCCCTGGCATCCCCTGACGATCTCCAATCCTTGCCAAACCGATAATCCGCCGACTTCCGGGGTGCCGGTTCCGGGGGCAAACGCCGGATCCAGCCCGTCGATGTCAAAGCTGAGGTAAACCGCCCCCTGCCCCATTTGCTCACGCACCTCGGCCATCAACGGGGCGAGTGAGCGATACCAGCAGGCTTCTGCTGGCACCACGCGGAACCCTTGCTGCCTCGACCAGTCAAAATCCTGCGCAGCATAGCCACTGCCGCGCAGGCCAATCTGCACCACCCGCTGCGGAGCCAACAGGCCTTCTTCGTGCGCCCGGCGAAAGGTGGTGCCGTGCGCCAGTTTTTCGCCAAACATCTCGTCATTAGTATCGGAGTGCGCATCAATGTGAATCAGGCCAACTGGGCCATGCTTGCGCGCCACCGCACGCAGAATCGGCAGCGTCAAGGTATGATCGCCCCCGAGGGTGAGAGGGATGCAGCCGTGGCGCAGGATCTCGTCGTACGCCAGCTCAATGCGGCTAACGCTGTCTGCCAGGCTATAGGGGTTGGTGGCAATATCACCCAAGTCGGCAACCTGTAACCGTTCAAACGGCGCTGCGCCGGTCCCCATGTTGTAAGGGCGGAGCATCACCGACTCCTGGCGGATTTGCCGTGGCCCAAAACGCGTACCGCTGCGATTAGAGGTTCCGATATCCAGAGGAATGCCAACAAAGGCGGCATCCAACCCCTGTGCATTGTCGGCAGCAGGTAAACGCATCATGGTCGGCAGGCCTGCAAAACGCGGCATTTCATTACCGCTTTGAGGTTGATTCAGCATAGGTTTTCCTTGTCAGACAATCATTGTTTTATAACATTTGCGCAACAACGACAGCCTATGCTCTAACCGACCCGCGTTACTATTCCCGGTTTTTAATGTAAGCATTGAAAAAGCCGATGTGTCATAACACATTGACATATTGATTTTTATTTTTTTCACAGACATAAAGGGTAGAGGAAACACCTATCAATAGCGCCCGCATCAGACATGTTGCCGTGGCGTTAAATAGTGAATATTCAGGGAGAGCGAAGATGATCACCAATCTCAGCGATATCGATTTCAAACTGCTGCGGGTATTCGTTGCAGTAGCGGAAGCTCGAGGGGTTAGCGCAGCGCAGGATGCCCTGATGATGAATCAATCCACCATCAGCACCCATTTGGGCACGCTGGAGACGCGCTTGGGGTTCAGGCTTTGCCAGCGCGGGCGATCCGGCTTTCAGTTAACGCCGAAAGGGGAAAGAATGCTGAGCGCCTGCCGCACGCTGTTTAATGCAACTCGCGACTTTACGCGCGTCAGCCAATCGCTTAATGGCATGCTTAGCGGCGATCTGATGATCGGCCTGGTAGATAATCTGGTTTCACTGCCAGGGATCCCTTTTAGCCAGGCGATCAGGCAATTTCGCCGCCGCCGTCAGGACGTGCAGTTTCAATGCCGTATCTGTTCACCCGCGGAGATTGAGCAGGGATTATTGAACCAGCAGTTGGATCTGGGGATTGGCTATTTCGGCCAGCAGTTGAACGAACTGGTTTATCACCCTTGGTGCCAGGAATCGCAGGCGATTTATTGCAGCAGCGAACACCCGTTGTTTACCCTTGATGCCCCAAGCCGCGAGCAAATCGAAAATGCCCGCTGGGTAAAACGCGGCTACCTGCTGGCACAACAGCTTTGCCCGGTAGCACCGCTGGAGTTTGGTGCCATGGCTTACCACATGGAAAGCGTGGCTCATCTGATCCTTAGCGGCGAATACCTGGGCTATCTGCCCACCCATTTCGCCAGCCGTTGGGTCGAACAGGGTTTAATGAAACAGCTAGGGGGCCAACCGCTCACTTACCAGGCGCAGATAAGCCTGGTCACACGCCCCGGTCAGCCAAAAAAGTCGCTGGCGGCGCTGTTAGACGACCTGGCCAACAGCGTGCCACGCTGGCCTGATAAGCCCAATTCGATTTAACTGATCGGCATACGCGCCGGATCCGGGTATTGATACTCGAACCCTAATTCATTACAGATACGGCTGCCGTCCACCAACCGCCCTGCCTGTTCCGGTTCTTCGGCAAACAGCGGGGGTTGCAACTGCAACTGTGCCGCCAGCGCCGGATAAAATTCACGTTTGGTCGGATGGCTTGGCGCACAGAGATTATAAACGTGCCCCCCTTTTGGTAATTTCAGTAACAGCTGGATAGCGGCGATCACATCATCCTGGTGTACCAGGTTGACCCCTTGCGCACCGCCCTTAACGTCAACCTTACCCGCCAGGAAACGGCCCGGATGGCGATCGGTGCCCACCAAACCCGCCAGGCGCAAAATATCGACCGAGGTATTTGGCAATTCATGCAGCCAGCGCTCCAGCTCTGCCAGCACCCGCCCTGAAGGGGTTACCGGTTTGAGCGGCGAATCTTCACGCACCAGGCCGGTAGTCTCGCCGTACACCGAGGTCGAGCTGGTAAAAATAATATGCGGCACACCGAACGCTATTGCGCTATCCACCAGCATGCGCACGGCATTAAAGTAGCCTTCGCTGCCCTCCACGGTGCGCCGGGCAGGCAGCGTGATCACCAGCGCATCAGCGTACAGCAGTTGCTCCAGGTCATGAGCCTCACAAATCAATTCAGGCGTCAGTTCAAGCTGATAACATTCAATACCGCTCATCCGCGCAGCTTCTACACCGTCCGGCGTGGTTTTACTGCCAACCACCTCAAATCCGCGGCTCATTAACGATAAAGCCAGCGGCATGCCCAACCAGCCCAGGCCAATAATGGCGACTTTTTTCATTAATTTAATTCTCCTGAAAATGATAACGCTCGGTGATTAAGGCTACGCCACTCGGCATAGGGATACAATCAACTCTGGTAAAGGTTCGTAAAGCCGCAACTGGCTAATAATTCAGCCTGTTTCAATGAATTAAATTTATGATGACAAAAAACAGTTGCGCAAGACCACACTGATAGTTTAGGTTAATCAGCAACTCAGCATTGGCTGATCTACTTTAAAGAGAAAACACATGACCCGCGTTCAGTTCAACCACCATCATCACCATCACCCAGACTAGTCTTTCGGGCGATGTGTGCTGGAAGACGGTTTAAATCTTCCAGTGGCGCGTAGAACCAGACAAACGCAAGAGAGAGCCCTCGGAAGATACCTTCCGAGGGTTTTTTTTTGGCTCCGGACAGACAGAAAAATAGTTTTTACAATAAATTCATAAAATTACAGATTAAACAGAGGTTACCATGTTGGATAAAACACGTTTACGGATAGCAATGCAGAAATCAGGCCGCCTGAGTGAAGACTCTCAGGAACTGCTGGCCCGCTGCGGTATCAAAATCAACCTACAGCAGCAACGCCTGATCGCCTTCGCCGAGAATATGCCGATTGATATCCTGCGCGTGCGTGATGACGACATTCCTGGGCTGGTGATGGATGGCGTAGTGGATCTGGGCATCATCGGTGAGAACGTGCTGGAAGAAGAGTTGCTCAACCGCCGTGCACAAGGCGAAGATCCACGTTACTTTACCCTACGCCGCCTGGACTTCGGCTCCTGCCGCCTGTCGCTGGCCACCGCGCTGGACAGCGAATATAGCGGCCCGCAAAGCCTGCAAGACTCCCGCATCGCCACCTCTTACCCGCACCTGCTGAAGCAATACCTCGACAAACAAGGCGTGCGTTTTAAATCCTGCCTGCTGAACGGTTCGGTAGAAGTGGCACCGCGTGCTGGCTTGGCAGATGCCATCTGCGATCTGGTTTCCACCGGCGCAACGCTGGAAGCCAACGGCCTGCGTGAAGTTGAAGTGATTTATCGCTCCAAGGCCTGCCTGATCCAGCGCGACGGCGAAATGCCTGCGGCCAAACAGCAGCTCATCGACCGCCTGATGACCCGTATTCAAGGGGTGATTCAGGCGCGCGAATCCAAATACATTATGCTGCACGCGCCAAGCGATCGTCTGGATGAGATTATCGCCCTGCTGCCGGGTGCTGAACGCCCAACCATCCTGCCATTGGCCGGTGCGCAGAACCGCGTTGCGATGCATATGGTGAGCAGCGAAACCCTGTTCTGGGAAACCATGGAAAAACTGAAAACCCTGGGTGCCAGCTCCATTCTGGTGCTGCCAATTGAGAAGATGATGGAGTAACGCCATGTCGAACTTCAATACCATCGTCAATTGGGCAGAATGCAGCGCACCACAGCGTGCAGAACTGCTGATGCGCCCGGCGATCTCCGCTTCAGGCAGCATCACCCGCACGGTGCAAGAGATCCTCGATAACGTGAAGGCTAACGGCGACAGCGCGCTGCGTGAATACAGCGCCAAGTTTGATAAAACCGAAGTGGGTGCGCTACGCGTCACCGCAGAACAGATCGAACAGGCCTGCGCCCGCTTGGGTGACGAAATCAAGCAGGCGATGGCCGTTGCCGTCGGCAACGTGGAAACCTTCCACAATGCGCAAAAACTGCCGCCGGTGGATGTGGAAACCCAACCTGGCGTGCGCTGCCAGCAAGTCACCCGCCCGATCGACTCGGTCGGCCTGTATATTCCTGGCGGTTCTGCACCGCTGTTCTCTACGGTGTTGATGCTGGCGACCCCGGCGCGTATCGCCGGTTGCCGCCGCGTGGTGCTGTGCTCGCCACCGCCGATTGCCGATGAGATCCTCTATGCCGCCAAGCTGTGCGGCGTGCAGGAAGTGTTTCAGGTCGGCGGCGCGCAGGCGATTGCCGCGATGGCGTTCGGTACCGATTCTGTGCCGAGGGTGGCTAAGATCTTCGGGCCGGGCAACGCCTTTGTGACCGAAGCCAAACGCCAGATCAGCCAGCGGCTGGACGGCGCGGCGATTGATATGCCCGCTGGCCCCTCTGAAGTGCTGGTGATTGCCGACAGCGGCGCAACCCCGGCGTTTGTGGCCTCCGATCTGCTGTCGCAAGCCGAACACGGGCCAGATTCACAGGTGATCCTGCTGACGCCGGATGCCGCCATGGCGCAAGCGGTGGCGAAAGCGGTTGAACAGCAGTTGGCTGAGTTACCGCGCGCAGAAACCGCCCGCCAGGCGCTGGCCAGCAGCCGGTTGATCGTCACGCAGGATTTAGCCGAATGTATCACCATCAGCAATCAATACGGCCCGGAACATTTGATTATTCAAACCCGCAACGCGCGCGATCTGGTAGACAGCATTACCAGCGCCGGTTCGGTGTTCCTTGGTGACTGGTCGCCGGAATCTGCTGGTGATTACGCTTCGGGCACCAACCACGTGCTGCCAACCTACGGCTATACTGCCACCTGTTCCAGCCTGGGGCTGGCGGACTTCCAAAAGCGCATGACGGTGCAGGAACTGACGCCGCAAGGCTTTATGAATTTGGCAGCCACTATCGAAACGCTGGCGGCCGCAGAACAGTTGATCGCCCACAAAAACGCCGTGACCCTACGCGTCGCCGCCTTGAAGGAGCAAGCATGAGCATTGAACAATTAGCACGTAAAAACGTGCGCGAGCTGACCCCCTACCAGTCGGCACGCCGTTTGGGGGGCAAGGGTGACGTGTGGCTGAATGCTAACGAATACCCGGTCGCGCCAGAGTTCCAACTGACCGCACAGACCTTTAACCGCTACCCGGAATGCCAACCGGCGCTGGTGATCGAGCGCTATGCCGCTTACGCCGGGGTGAATCAGGATCAGGTGCTGGTCAGCCGTGGCGCAGATGAAGGCATCGAACTGTTGATCCGTGCCTTCTGTGAGCCGGGCAAAGACGCCATTCTGTTCTGCCCGCCGACTTACGGCATGTACGCCGTCAGCGCCGAGACTTTCGGCGTTGAGCGCCGTACCGTGGCGGCCAAAGCCGACTGGCAGCTCGATCTGCCCGCCATTGCCGCCAGCCTGGATAACGTCAAGCTGATCTACGCCTGTAGCCCGAACAACCCGACCGGTAATCTGCTGGACCCGAACGACCTGCGTGCGCTGCTGGAGATGGCCAACGGTAAAGCGATCGTCGCGGTTGACGAAGCCTATATCGAATTTTGCCCACAGGCTTCGGTCGCGGGCTGGCTGAGCGATTATCCTAACCTGGTGATTCTGCGCACGCTGTCGAAAGCCTTTGCGCTGGCTGGCCTGCGCTGCGGTTTTACCCTGGCCAATGCCGAGGTGATCGCCCTGCTGCTGAAAGTCATCGCGCCCTACCCGCTCTCTACCCCAGTGGCCGACATTGCGGCACAGGCACTGAGCACCGAAGGGCTAAACCTGATGCGCCAACGGGTAGCGGAAGTCAGCGCTAACCGCAGTTGGTTGCAACAGGCGCTGCAAAACTGCGCCTGCGTTGAACAGGTATTCACCAGCGACAGTAACTACCTGCTGGTGCGCTGCAACGCTGCCAGCAATGTGTTTAAAACGCTGTGGGATCAGGGCATTATCTTGCGCGATCAGCATAAACAGCCTGGTCTTGCCGGCTGCGTGCGCATCACCATTGGCACACGTGAAGAATGCCAACGCGTCGTTGACGCACTCAAACCCCTGCTTGGCACAAAGGAGCCTATGTGAGCCAGAAATTCCTCTTTATTGACCGCGACGGCACGCTGATTGCTGAGCCACCTGAAGATTTTCAGGTTGATCGTTTGGATAAACTGGCGCTGGAGCCGGATGTGATCCCTTCCCTGCTAGCGTTGCAGCAGGCGGGCTTTACGCTGGTGATGATCACCAATCAGGATGGCCTCGGCACCGCCAGTTTCCCGCAGGAAACCTTCGATCCGCCGCACAACCTGATGATGCAGATCCTCAGTTCACAGGGCGTGAAATTCGACGATATCCTGATCTGCCCGCACAAGCCGGAAGACAACTGCGATTGCCGCAAGCCAAAAATCGCCATGGTTAAAGGCTATTTGCAACCGGGTGTGATGAACGCCGCCAACAGCTACGTGATTGGCGATCGCCAGACCGATATCCAGTTGGCCAACAATATGGGCATTCAGGGGCTGCTGTACCAGCGTGAAACCCTGGGCTGGAAAGCCATTACCCAGCAGTTGACCCAGCGCGATCGCCACGCTCACGTTAACCGCGTGACCAAAGAGACGCAGATTGACGTTAACGTCTGGCTGGATCGCGAAGGCGGCAGCAAGATTAAGACCGGCGTTGGCTTCTTCGACCATATGCTGGATCAGATCGCCACCCACGGCGGCTTCCGCATGGATATTCAGGTGAATGGCGATCTGTACATTGACGATCACCACACGGTGGAAGACACCGCGCTGGCGCTGGGTGAAGCGCTGAACAAAGCGCTGGGCGACAAGCGTGGCATCGCACGCTTTGGCTTTGTGCTGCCGATGGATGAATGCCTGGCACGCTGCGCGATGGACCTTTCTGGCCGCCCGCACTTGGAATACCGCGCCGAGTTCAACTATCAGCGCGTGGGCGATCTCAGCACCGAGATGGTCGAGCACTTCTTCCGTTCGCTGTCTTACACCATGGCTTGCACCCTGCACCTGAAAACCAAGGGCAAAAACGATCATCACCGCGTTGAGAGCCTGTTCAAAGTGTTTGGCCGCACGCTACGCCAGGCGATCCGCGTTGAGGGCAACACCCTCCCGAGCTCGAAAGGGGTGCTGTGATGAACGTGGTGATCCTGGACACCGGTTGCGCCAACCTGGCTTCTGTTAATTACGCAGTGCAGCGGCTGGGCTATCAGCCTGAAGTCAGCCGTGACCCCGAGATCGTACTGCGCGCCGACAAACTGTTTCTGCCCGGCGTGGGTACCGCGCAGGCGGCCATGGAGCAGTTGGTAGAGCGCGATCTGATCGAGCTGATCAAAGCCTGCACCCAGCCGGTGCTGGGCATCTGCCTCGGCATGCAGTTGCTGGCAGAAAGCAGTGAAGAGAGTGGCGGTATCAAAGCGCTGGGCATTATTGATGCCCCGGTGAAGCAGATGAACGACTTTGGCCTGCCACTGCCGCACATGGGCTGGAATCAGGTGACTTCTCAGGCGGGCAACCACCTGTTCCGTGGCATCGAGGACGGTGCTTACTTCTACTTTGTTCACAGTTATGCGATGCCGATATGCTCAAGCACCATCGCTCAGGCGAACTACGGCGAGCCATTCACCGCCGCCGTACAAAAAGACAACTTCTTTGGCGTGCAGTTTCATCCAGAGCGATCTGGCACGGCCGGAGCTCAACTGTTGAAAAACTTTCTGGAGATGTAGGCAGCATGATTATTCCCGCTTTGGATTTGATCGACGGCAATGTGGTGCGCCTACATCAGGGCGATTACGGCCAGCAGCGTGACTACGGCAACGACCCGTTGCTGCGTTTGCAAGATTACCAGCGCCAAGGCGCACAGGTGTTGCATCTGGTGGATTTGACCGGCGCTAAAGATCCGGCTGCGCGCCAGATCCCGCTGCTGCGCAAGCTGCTGGCTGGCATCAGCGTGCCGGTGCAGGTTGGCGGTGGCATTCGTAATGAACAGGACGTTGCAGCGCTGCTGGAAGCCGGTGCCACCCGCGTGGTGATTGGTTCTACCGCCGTGAAACAGCCGGAGATGGTACAGGGTTGGTTCGAGCGTTACGGTGCCGATGCCATGGTGCTGGCGCTGGACGTGCGCATTGATGCCGCTGGCACCAAGCGCGTGGCCATCAGCGGCTGGCAGGAAAACTCGGACGCCACGCTGGAACAGGTAGTGGAACAATACCTGCCGTTCGGCCTTAAACACGTGCTGTGCACCGATATTTCGCGCGATGGCACCTTGAAAGGTTCCAACGTGGCGCTGTATCAGGAAGTGTGCGAACGCTATCCGCAAATCGCCTTCCAGGCTTCTGGCGGTATCGGCAACTTGGATGATATCGCCCAATTACGCGGCAGCGGTGTCGAAGGGGTGATCGTCGGGCGCGCCCTGTTAGATGGTAAATTCAGCGTCGAGGAGGCAATCGCATGCTGGCAAAACGGATAATCCCCTGCCTGGACGTGAAAGATGGGCAAGTGGTGAAAGGCGTGCAGTTCCGCAATCACGAGATCATTGGCGATATCGTCCCGCTGGCCCAGCGCTATGCGCAGGAAGGGGCTGACGAACTGGTGTTTTATGATATTACCGCTTCCAGCGACGGGCGCGTGGTGGATAAAAGCTGGGTATCGCGAGTGGCGGAAGTGATTGATATTCCGTTCTGCGTGGCCGGTGGCATCAAAAGCGCCGAAGACGCCAGCCAAATTCTGTCGTTTGGTGCAGATAAAATCTCCATCAACTCGCCCGCCTTGGCCGACCCAAGCCTGATCAGCCGTTTGGCAGATCGCTTTGGCGTGCAGTGCATCGTGGTCGGTATCGACACCTGGTATGAAGCTGAAACCGGCAAATATCACGTCAACCAATATACCGGCGACGAAAGCCGCACCCGAGTGACCGAGTGGCAAACCCTCGATTGGGTACAAGAAGTGCAGAAGCGCGGCGCTGGGGAGATCGTGCTTAACATGATGAACCAGGACGGCGTGCGTAACGGTTATGATTTGGAACAGCTGAGGAAAGTGCGTGATGTGTGCAAGGTGCCGCTGATCGCCTCCGGCGGTGCTGGCACCATGGAACACTTCCTGGCAGCCTTCCGCGACGCAGACGTTGACGGCGCGCTGGCGGCTTCGGTATTCCATAAGCAAATCATTAATATCGGCGAACTGAAAAAGTTCCTGGCGGAACGTGGCGTGGAGATGCGTTTGTGTTAACAGAACAACAAAGAAATCAGCTGGATTGGGTAAAAACCGACAATCTGCTGCCGGTGATCGTCCAGCACGCCGTTTCTGGCGAAGTATTGATGCTCGGCTATATGAATCAGGAAGCGCTGGCGGTGACCGAGCAAAGCGGCAAAGTGACGTTTTTCTCACGTACCAAACAGCGGTTGTGGACCAAAGGCGAAAGCTCCGGCCACTTCCTCAACGTGGTGAGCATCACGCCAGACTGCGATAACGATACCCTGCTGATTCTGGCGAACCCAATCGGCCCAACCTGCCATTTGGGCAACAACAGCTGCTTCCACCCGGCAAGCAGCGACTGGGGCTTCCTGTATCAGCTTGAGCAGTTGTTGGCCTCACGCAAGACCGCCAGCCCGGAAAGCTCGTATACCGCCAAGCTGTATGCCAGCGGCACCAAGCGTATCGCGCAGAAAGTCGGTGAAGAAGGCGTAGAAACCGCTCTGGCCGCCACGGTGAACGATCGCGAAGAACTGACCAACGAAGCTTCCGATCTGATTTATCACCTGCTGGTATTGTTGCAGGATCAGGATCTGGACTTGAGCAAAGTCATTGGCCGCCTGCGGGAACGGCATCAGAAGTAGTAGGGGCTCAGCCAGCAAATCCCCCTCGCCCTCTCCCACAACAGGGAGAGGGAACCGACCGAGTTTACTGGGCTCTTTTTGGTGACTCATCGCGAGCGCTAAAATCGGTGTGTTTACATTCCCAATAAAAAAGCCGCCGGGCGTTAACCTCGGCGGCTTTTTTTATCGTTCAACTGTCGGGATTACTCCATCCATTCGGTATGGAATACGCCTTCTTTGTCGGTACGTTTGTAAGTGTGAGCACCAAAGTAGTCACGCTGCGCCTGGATCAGGTTAGCTGGCAGCACCGCTGAGCGGTAGCTGTCATAGTAGGCGATCGCCGCAGAGAAGGTTGGCGTTGGGATACCGTTCTGCACCGCATAAGACACTACATCACGCAGCGCCTGCTGGTATTCGTCGGCAATCTGCTTGAAGTAAGGTGCCAGCAGCAGGTTGGCGATATCGGCATTTTCCGCATAGGCATCGGTGATCTTCTGCAGGAACTGAGCGCGGATAATGCAACCGGCACGGAAGATCTTGGCGATTTCACCGTAGTTCAGATCCCAGTTGTTTTCCTTGGAAGCGGCTTTCAGCTGAGAGAAGCCCTGCGCATAGGAAACGATTTTGCCCAGATACAGAGCGCGACGCACTTTCTCAACGAACTCGGCTTTATCGCCGCTGACAGCAGCCACTTTCGGGCCGGTCAACACTTTAGATGCCGCAACGCGCTGGTCTTTCAGCGAAGACAGGTAGCGCGCAAACACCGATTCGGTGATCAGCGACAGCGGTTCGCCCAGATCCAGTGAACTCTGGCTGGTCCATTTGCCGGTGCCTTTGTTGGCTGCTTCGTCCAGGATCACATCAACCAGGTATTTACCCTCTTCGTCTTTCTTGGTGAAGATGTCTTTGGTGATGTCGATCAGGTAGCTGTTCAGTTCGCCTTTGTTCCAGTCGGCAAAGGTCTCTGCCAGCTGTTCGTTGCTCAGATTCAGCGCCTGCTTCAGCAGAGAGTAAGCTTCTGCGATCAGTTGCATGTCGCCGTATTCGATACCGTTGTGCACCATTTTCACATAGTGACCAGCACCGTCAGCACCGATATAGGCCACACAAGGCTCGCCTTCGGCTACGGCAGCGATTTTCTTCAGGATAGGTGCTACCAGTTCGTAAGCTTCTTTCTGGCCACCCGGCATGATAGAAGGCCCTTTCAGCGCCCCCTCTTCACCACCGGAAACGCCGGTACCGATAAAGTTAAAGCCCTGAGCAGACAGTTCACGGTTACGACGGATAGTGTCCTGATAGTAGGTGTTACCGCCATCGATCAGGATGTCGCCTTTTTCCAGGTGAGGAGTCAGAGAGGCAATGGTTTTGTCCGTCGCTTCGCCCGCTTTCACCATCAGCAAAATGCGGCGCGGCTTTTCCAGCGATGCGACAAACTCTTCGACGGTGTAGTGCGGCACCAGGTTTTTACCCGGATTCTCAGCAATAACTTCGTCAGTTTTGTCGCCTGAACGGTTAAAGATAGAAACGGTATAACCACGGCTTTCGATGTTCAATGCCAGATTGCGGCCCATCACCGCCATGCCGACAACGCCGATTTGTTGTTTGGACATTAAGAACTCCTGTCTGAAGATAGCACCTGTATCACGGCTCACGGCCAACAGGTTTTTTGATGTGGCTCACATGTTAACTCAGGATTGAGGACGGTGGGTAGTGATTGGTGCGATAGGTCATTTGTAACATAATTATTTCTTCATCCATTTAAATATGTTGCAATTTTCTCATGAATTCGGGTCGTTCCACTCAATTAGGTAACTAACTCCTACGGTTGAAAAATAGCCTGCCCCTAAAATCTAACCATCAACATGGCTCGTTATCGTACAGTACAACAATATGATGATTCTCTTTTAGAGGGTCAAAATAGTGTCGTCTAAAAAGTATCTAAACCTCTTTTACCGAAGGTTTTACTCTTAACTCGGCATAGCCAGCCCCTCCTCTGCACAGGATTGACCTTTATCCTAATCACTGCTATAAAACCCTCGTTTTTTGATCGTGATCACTCTGTGGTGTAGGCAGATGAACACTGAGCTAGATGGTTGGCGCCAATATATGACTATATATGACAAGTAGTAATGGATTTCTGAAAAAGTTTGCCCTCTATGTGCCGGTGAAACTAATGCCTGCACTATTGACGGTGTTTTTTACTTTTTTTCTGTATCGATTCTTTCCATCTGGAGAGTATGTTGCTTATTCTGTTAGCCTTGCCTGCTCGTTAATCATTGCACAGTTGGGGGCGATGTGGGTCGGTAATTCGTTCATATACTATTACTCTGGTGTTGATGACAAAAAGTCATTTTTCTCGAACAGTTTATATCTAGTTTCTTTAATTGCGCCTATTGCGTCGACAGTTGCTGCGTTTATTGCAACGTTTTTTTCCGCAGATGCAGGTACATTTACTTATGTCTGGTGGTTGTGTATTAGTCAGATTTACTTCTTTTTCATGTCTTCAGTCTGTCAGGCAGGTTTTCTAGTTCGCCAGCAATTAGTTGCAGTAGTTATGCAGGCTATCATTCAAGTCGGCTTGATCTTTTTGTTATTTTCCGAAGCTGGTGTTACCTACGGTGACGCAATGGTCGCGCTGGGTGCAGGTTATGCGACTGCCGCGACGATTATGCTGGCGTCTGTCGTTTGGCGACTGGGTATCAACATGCCATTTCTGAGTACATTCAAGTCTGATGTGAAGTCCATTTACAATTATGGTGCTGCACTAGCACCCTGGATGTTTGGGATGTTGGTGATGGCGGGTGCCGATCGTTTTTCAATCAGCTACCTCGACATTCCCAGTGGTGACTCGTACTTATCGTTGAAGGATCTTTTTGTTGGAGCTGGTGGTCTGTTGAGTATGCCTTTATTGATGCTAGTTCATCCGCTAGTCATTAAACGATTTAGAGAGGGTGTTTTTGATGGTAAGCTCATTCAAAGTTCAATGGGCTTCCTGATAACTGTATTCATGCTTCTTTGGACATTAATTGTGTTTGTGGGGTTTCAGGTATTTGAGATATTTACAAATAAACCTATTTCTACTCCACCTGGTGTTTTGTTGATCGCATTTATCGGTGTGTTTCTCAATTGCGCTGCCGTGTATGTTCAGAAACGCCTTGAAGTTCATAGGAAAATGAAACCTCTGGCTTACTTGTCGTTGTTCTGTGCGGTGATGTCTGTAGTGCTGTCTTACCTTGGTGGCTTGTTGTTGGGGTTGTACGGTGCTGTGATTGGTGTGCTGTTGGGACAACTAACCTATTTTGTTCTCGTCAGTTTGACTGTATTTAGGAAAGTCAACTTCTACAAAGGCATTGCAAAGCCATTCGTTGTGTCATTATTTGCAATGCTTGTGGGATATCTGTTGCACTTAGCAGTGCTCAGTTTACCAGTTACCATTGAGTGGTGGGTCGGGGTACTGATGTGGACTCTGATGTTTGTTGCCTTGTCGCTAGTGGTTCTATGGAAAAGTGTAGCCTGGAGTGATTTCACTAAAGCAAGATTAGAGTGATGTGGCGCTCATGCAAATAAACTGCCGCGAAGGCGTACCTGGCTTGTTAGGAAAAATTGAGGTTTTTTGGGATGTTGGATTTTAACAGTTTTCGGAGTTGGTTATCTAGCAACCTTGCTCCAGTGGTTTTTTTGATGGCATACTTTTTTACAGTAGTCCTCGGTAATTTGGTGTACCTACTCCCTGCTGCTCGACCATATCTCGACATGGCAATGTATACCTCTAGGATTTTTGCATTCGATACCTTGTTTTCTGCTGGATATTGGTTACTGCTGTTATCCCCATTCGTAGTAACGCCGGTAACGGTTTGGGTAGTCCGTCGGTTTGCTCAGAGGCCGATGGAAAAGGTTGCTAGTTTCTTCCCAGAGTTCAGTCGCACGTCATACCTCGTTCTTTTTGTAGCATGTTATGCGTGGGTTTCTTACGCATTGTGGCATGCGGGTGCATTCAAGCTGTTCTTGGAAGGAAGTGACTTCAACTCTTCGGTCGAGGCACGTTTTCAGATTCGTGAGAGAGTGGGCTTTTTTAGTACCGTTATCCTGATGTCCAACCTGCATTTCTTGTCTATATTTTCTGCAGTGAAGTTTGTCAGGGAAGGTGGGCGTTGGTGGGGCTCCGTAACTTTCATCAATGTAATTTTGATTTCCTTACTGTTGATTTCGTTAAACATGAAATGGCCAATCATCATCTTCTATGCTGGATTAGTCATGGTGATCTTCGTTTATACACATCAACGTCCGGTTATTAAAACTATTATTGGTATGGCTTTTCTGATTCTAGTCTATTTTCTGATTTCTGCATTCGTGTACCGAATTGCGCCATCGAATATTACTAGCGTTCAGTCCACCATCAATCTTGGGGACCAAGTCTCGGTTGCAGTCGATGAACCCTCCCAAAGCGTAGAGACCGGAACACAGATTATCAGACTAAGTGGTGCGATTGGTGAACACATCCCAATGATGCTATTCCATGCTGTTAATCGTATGGCGATCAATTACCCTTACTACTATGAAATTTTCACCAACAAAGGCCAAGTCTGTGGTGGACTCATGGCACAGGCTAAGATCGGCCAGAAATGTCGCCCAAGCTACTTCATCTACAGCGAGATGTTTAACGATCAATTTAATGGCCGTGGGACGGCACCTGCAGCAGTGCATATTAGCGCATACGCTCTCGGTGGTTGGCCACTAGCGTTTGTGGGGCTGATTTGCGCCTCGATCGTACTTGGTCTTTTTGCCACCTTGCCTATGACAGCCAATGCGGCTATAGGGGCGCTAGCGATAACAGGTGGCATCGTAGGGTATCACCTATCTCAGTTGCCAGGGGAAGGGCCTATCTTTTACGATCATGGCGTATTCTGGACAATATTGATGCTATGGGGCTATGCCTTATTCGTGAAGCTATGCGGGCTGTTCTCTAAAAATAGTTAATCAGACGTGCATTTTCAGTAAGGGTCTAAGTCCTGCCCTTCTGGTTGTAATTACAGGAGTAAAATAGTGCAAAATCTGATTTTGCTTGGTTTCCATGTAGGAGACCAATATTTTGAGAGCTATTCCAAGGGTGATGCTTTTCCTCAAGTAGCTGCTTATAAGCTGGAAAAGCGCTTTCTAGAATCACTTCGCTCTGCAGATGTTCAAGTGAAGACAGTAGCAAGTATCGCGGTGTCAACATTCCCACGTATAAAGAGAATATGGTTTCCGGCCGCTACTATCGAAATTGACGGGCATACAGTTGGCAAGGTACTTCCGTTGCTTAACCTGCCAGTTATTAAAATGGCTTCTCGCTTCATTGGTTCTTTCTTTGGTCTCCTAACAATGGGCCGAGAAGCAGATGCAATTTGTGTGTATGCAGCTCACTCTCCTAATTTACTGGCAACGTTTTTATATTCAAAGCTGACGAGAAAACCATATTACGTTTACATTCCAGATTTGCCCTCCTATATGGATGTCTCGTTAAAACGCTCATGGCTACTGCGTGGCTTGAAAAAACTTGATGTTGCTTTACTCGATAAATTACTGTCTGCCGCCGCTGGGTTGTTAGTGATCAGCAAACCGATGATCGAAGACACAAACGCTTGGCGGCATAAGCCTTATATTGTTCTTGAAGGCATTGCTGAAACAACACCTGTTGTAAGGAACGAGTCGACAGTTGCGAAGCCGTTCATCTTTTATGCCGGTGGTATCAACCAAGCCTACGGTGTGCTAGAGCTTGTTGAGGGGTTCATTCGTTCAGGTATAGATTATGAACTCCTGCTTTGTGGGCGCGGGGATCTGGAAGATTATCTCGCCTCTGTTAGTTCGCAACATCCATCGGTCAAATACCTCGGTTTCTTATCACCAGACAAGGTAGCACAATTACAATCACAAGCTGCATTTCTTGCATTAACGAGGGACCCTGCTGAAAAATACACGCGCTATTCATTTCCCTCAAAGTTAATTGAATATATAGCTGCAGGAATCCCGGTGTTGACGACTCGGCTTGCGGGAATTCCTGATGAATATTTCGATTACCTAAATGTGATTGAAGATTTCTCGGTTGAAAGTATTGCAAATGCGCTCAAAGAGATTTGCTCAGCCAGCCAAGAGGATCTATCAAGAAAATCTGCACGCGGGCGGGAATGGTTACTAGATAATAAATCTTGTCATGCCGTTGGAGAACGAGTGGTTGAATTTATGGAAAAAAACATGTAATTTTTTTGCAAACTTGTCAACAAAAATATCTCGTTATACCATCGTTTACTTCGAGGTGCGCAAACTCAACAACCTATGGATATGGCCGCACTTAAACAGGTGATATTGACGAGATAGTAGTAACATCATTTGAAGATTTTTTAAGTCGGGGTTATATCAAGTGAACCTCAATCCTTCTCCTATGTAGTACAAAAACATTAAAATTCAATGCGATAATTTTGTGCAACCATGAATATTGAGTAATCGAGTGTCATATTATAAGAAATGTATTACCGAATAAGTACTTCTCGAAGAACTACGGCCGCATTAAAATTAACCACTATATACAACCTTAACCTAGGCATTCTGAAACCAGAAATTCATCAGTGTTTTTTGCTGGAAAAAGCTTTAGGGGATGTTATGATACCTGTTTGGTACACTTCCAGTAGAAGCGTAAACTCGACAATCGGCGTGTCAACTAAATTGACCAATGCCGTATAGAAATTATTAAGTACTTTGGTTGCTTAACGCCAAGGGCGGTAGCGTGTTTAAATTTTATGGTGGCTTGACAAATCTCCCTCTTTCACAAGATCTATTCTTAATTTAAGATTTTTCTTATTTTATTAAGTGGAGTAAGTAAATTACGCAACCTTATTGCCCGTGAAGTTCTTCTGTTCATCAGGCTCGCAGATAAGTGATAAATCAGAAAGGCTATAGGCGGATGCGGCATTTGCTTTGACGCAAGTTTTTTAATGCTCAGGGAATGATGTTAATACCAATTTTTAGTATTTTTGTTGTATCAGAAATACCAGTTCCATTGCAGGCCATATCAATGAAGGTCATGGACATTCCTCCAAGTCATAAATACCCCACAATAGTCCGACTTTATTATATTTATCTGTTATCTAAATACTTGTAGTGACTTTTTACAATCCATTTCTCATGGTACCTCATTACAAACAATTGCTGACTGTTTTAAAATATAAAATTGTTTATCCATATAAAGGTTAATTATGTTTAAAAATAAAACTCTTCTTATTACTGGTGGCACTGGTTCTTTCGGCAATGCAGTATTACGACGTTTTCTTGATACTGATATCGGTGAGATCCGTATATTCAGCCGCGATGAGAAAAAACAAGATGATATGCGAAAAAAATATAACAATCCAAAGTTAAAATTTTATATTGGCGATGTTCGTGATTATTCTAGTATTCTCAATGCGTCACGTCGAGTCGACTTTATCTATCACGCTGCCGCGCTAAAACAAGTTCCATCATGTGAGTTCCACCCGATGGAAGCAGTGAAAACAAATGTGCTCGGTACTGAAAATGTGCTTGAGGCAGCCGTTTCTAATGAAGTTAAACGTATTGTTTGCTTGAGTACTGATAAAGCAGTTTACCCTATCAACGCAATGGGGATCTCAAAAGCAATGATGGAAAAAGTCATTGTTGCAAAATCGAGAAACGTTAATAAAGATAAAACGGTGATTTGTGCTACTCGATATGGCAATGTCATGGCATCACGCGGTTCTGTAATACCTTTATTTGTCGATCTGATTAAAGCGGGTCAGCCGTTGACTATCACCGATCCTAATATGACTCGCTTTATGATGACGCTTGACGATGCAGTGGATCTGGTACTTTATGCTTTCAAACACGGCGATAACGGCGATATTTTCGTCCAGAAGGCACCCGCTGCAACTATTGAGACTCTTGGTATTGCATTAAAGCAGTTGCTTAATGTTCCAGACCATCAGATCAATATAATTGGTACTCGCCATGGCGAAAAATTATATGAAGCATTGTTAAGTCGTGAAGAAATGGTCGCAGCTGAGGATATGGGCGAATATTTTCGCGTGCCTCCAGATCTGAGAGATCTCAACTATGGGAAATATGTAGAACAGGGTGATAAACGTATTACTGAAGTTGAAGATTATAACTCTCATAACACCGAGCGCCTGAATGTTGAGTCTATGAAAACGCTCTTACTAAAACTACCATTTATTCGAGCAATAGCCGCCGGTAAGGAGTATGAACTCGATGAATAATATGAAGATTCTAGTGACAGGTGCTAAAGGCTTCATTGGACGCAACTTGTGTATACGGCTTCAAGAAGCCGGCTTTAGTGATCTTATCCAAATTGATAGAAACTCTTCAGAGGCAGAGTTGATATCCGGTTTGCAGGAAGCCGACTTTGTTTTTCATCTCGCTGGCATAAATCGTCCTGAAAATATTGAAGAATTCGCTGAAGGGAATGCTGATTTAACTCATAAGATCGTAAAGACTCTTGAACAGAAAAAAAAGCGCACTCCTATTATGCTTAGCTCCTCAACCCAAGCGATAAAAGAAAATGCCTATGGAATAAGCAAAGCATCTGCTGAGAGATATATCGAAAATTATGGTACAGAGACTGGAGCCGATTATTTCATTTATCGATTCCCTAACGTCTTTGGAAAATGGTGCAGACCTAATTACAACTCATTCGTTGCTACTTTTTGTCATAATATTGCTAACAGCATCGATATAAATATTAATGATCCATCAGCAAACGTTACGTTGATTTATATTGATGACATTTGTAATGAGATGTTATCAATTGTCCAGAAAAAGAGAGTTCGTGGCTATCTGCAAGTATTACCTGAATACTCTGTGACCGTAGGTGAAGTTGCTAATCTTCTTTATACATTTAGAGATAGCCGTGAAACGCTTGTTACAGAAGAAGTAGGAACCGGCTTTACTCGAGCGCTATATTCTACGTGGTTAAGTTATTTTAAACCTGAGCAATTTAGCTATACAGTTCCTTTCTATGCAGATACGCGTGGTGTTTTTTGTGAGATGCTAAAGACTAAATCGTCTGGGCAGTTCTCATTTTTCACTGCGCATCCCGGTATTACTCGTGGCGGACATTATCACCATACCAAGAATGAAAAATTTTTGGTCATAAAGGGCCATGCTAGTTTTAAGTTTGAACATATTGTTACACATGAAAAATATGAGTTAACCGTATCATCCGACTCTTATCAGATTGTCGAAACCGTTCCAGGGTGGAGTCACGATGTTACAAACATTGGTAATGATGAGTTAATTGTTATGCTTTGGGCTAACGAAACCTTTGATCGTGAACAGCCAGATACAATATCGAGACCGTTAAAATGAAAAAATTAAAAGTGATGTCAATCGTAGGTACTCGCCCCGAGATAATTCGTTTATCTCGTGTTCTTGCCAAATTAGATATGCATTGTGAACATATATTAGTTCATACCGGGCAAAACTACGACTATGAACTAAATGAAGTGTTCTTTAATGATCTCGGTGTTCGTAAGCCTGACTATTTTCTAAATGCAGCCGGTAAAAGTGCGGCAGCAACGATAGGCCAGATAATTATTAAGGTTGATGAAATACTAGAGTCCGTAGAGCCTGAAGCGATTGTGTTACTTGGTGATACTAACTCTTGTATTTCTGCTTTACCCGCTAAGCGTCGAAAAATTCCTATTTTCCATATGGAAGCAGGTAATCGCTGTTTTGATATGCGTGTGCCAGAAGAGATAAATCGTCGTATCGTTGATCATACAGCAGATATTAATTTGACATACAGCGATATTGCTCGTGACTATTTATTGGCAGAGGGTTTACCACCTGACCGTGTGATTAAAACAGGTAGCCCAATGTTTGAGGTGTTGACTCACTACATGCCGCAAATAGATAGCTCTGATGTGCTTGAGCGATTAAACCTCAAGCCTAATGACTTTTTCGTTGTCAGTGCTCACCGCGAAGAAAACGTCGACTCACCAAAACAATTAGCGAAATTAGCAGGAATATTAAATACGATTGCTGAAAAATATAATTTGCCAGTTATCGTATCAACCCACCCGCGTACCCGTAATCGAATTGATGAACAAGGAATCTCATTCCATCCCAATATTCAGTTACTGAAGCCATTGGGTTTTCATGACTACAACCAGTTACAAAAGCATGCTCGGGCAGTACTCTCAGATAGCGGAACTATTACGGAAGAGTCTTCAATTATGAACTTCCCTGCGCTCAATATTCGTGAAGCTCATGAAAGACCTGAAGGCTTTGAGGAGGCATCTGTGATGATGGTTGGGTTGGAGATTGAACGAGTACTACAAGCACTTTCCATCTTAGCGACACAACCACGCGGCGAGGAGCGTTTATTACGCCAAGTTTACGATTATAGTATGCCTAATGTTTCAGACAAAGTGGTCAGGATCGTTCACTCTTACACTGACTATGTTAAGCGAGTGGTTTGGAAACAGTATTAAATGAAACTTGCCTTGGTTATTGATGATTATTGGCCCAACAGCACTCGAGTTGGAGCAAAAATGTTTCATGAGTTAGCAATTGAGCTGAGTTCTAACGGACACAGCGTGACTGTAATTACACCTTGTAGTGAACAGAGTGAAAATTTAGTTATCTGTAAAATTGGTGAAGTGACAGTATGGCGTTTTAAAAGTGGGCCAATTAAAAATGTCAGTAAGTTCCAGCGCGTAATAAATGAAACATTATTGTCATTTAGGGCATGGAGAGCCATTAAGCCTTATGTTAAGCATGACTCGTTCGATGGGGTAATTTATTACTCCCCTTCTATTTTTTGGGGCGCGCTTGTTAGAAAAATTAAGGAACGGTGCCGCTGTCCAAGTTACTTGGTACTACGCGATCTGTTCCCTCAGTGGGTTATAGATGCAGGAATAGTGAAAGATGGCAGTCTGATTGAAAAATACTTTAGATGCTTCGAACACATTTCGTATAAACAGGCCAATCAAATTGGCCTCATGTCAGAAAAAAATCTAGAATTATTCAGTACTCAAAATCAGCATTATCCGTGTGAAGTTTTACGCAACTGGACAAATGTTCTTAATGTATCTTGTGAAAACACTGAATTTACTTCTATTAGAAAGCGCTTGAACCTCGAAAGTAAAGTTATTTTTTTCTACGGTGGTAATATTGGCCATGCACAGGATATGACTAACCTGATGCGTTTAGCAAGAAACATGCAGATCCATAAAGATGCTCACTTCCTATTTATTGGCCAAGGGGATGAGGTTACGTTGATTAACTCATTGGCAACTCAGTGGGGGTTAAGTAATTACTCATATTTACCGGCAGTTAAACAGGGTGAGTTTAAATCTATTCTAGCAGAAACTGATATTGGTCTATTCTCCCTATCTGCGCAGCATACGACACACAATTTCCCTGGGAAGTTGTTAGGCTATATGGTGGAGTCATTACCTATTCTTGGAAGTATAAATGAAGGGAATGATTTGCAAGAACTTGTGAATACTTATGGTGCGGGTTTTATACATGTGAATGGGGAAGACGAAAAATTATTTTCATCCGCCGAGAAGCTTTACTTTGATAAGTTGTTACGTAACACAATGGGCATTAATGCCAAAAAATTACTTATCGATCAGTTTTCAGTTAACTCTGCTGCACAGCTTATTACTACGCGCCTAGAAGAGCAAAATAGTTGTCATAGTACCAATTAGTCAAAACTGAAAGATGAAAGTACAGACAACTTTTTTATGTATTTCAACAGAACCTATACTTTGGTATATCTGTTTCAATACGCTAATTAAATAGAGTACAGCTCTCCTGTTTACTTGGTAAAAGATTGATACAGACCATAGATGGCCTTGTTAAATACGTATTATATGAATAAACTCGCCCAATTAAAGGCATCACTTATATGCGATTAGTTGATAAAGATTTTATTAATGACCTCTATAAGCAAGCTTCTCTTTCAGAAAGGAAACGCTCTCATCATCAATTACACAACTCTCATCAGGACAAGGTTCAACGGTTGCTGATCGCTTTGGTGAAGGGGAGTTACGTTGAGCCTCACTTTCATGAACTTTCTCATCAGTGGGAGATGTTTAGCGTAACCGAAGGGCGTATTAAAGTATGCATTTATAGTAAAACGGGGGAAGTTATAGATGAGTTCTTTGCAGGCCCTGAAGATTATAGCGGGCTCGTCGAATTTTCTCCAAATGATATTCACAGCGTAGAGTGTATATCAGATAAAGCTTTAATGCTTGAAATCAAAGAGGGTCCTTTTAACCCAGATTTCGCTAAGTCATTTCCGCAATGGTAAACAACGAGGCCACTCCTTTTCTGTGCCCCATTGGTACCAGAGATAATTTCAACTTTGATATACATACATCGTTATCAGAGTTGGCCCAACGCTATACATGTTTGTAAAATAGAGTTAATTATCTACAAGTGGGAGAATATTAACACTGGTTGGCCATAAATCAGTTAGCTAGCCCATACCCAAAAAAAATAACCTAAGTAGAAGCATACCCCTTGTTTTGAATATAGCTGAACCTACAGTAATATGGGTGCTTACTTTTCTTATTGCAGATTCACTCTGTGACTGCGTAGGATAATATTGACATGCCTAGTTAACATTATTGGACATTCTTATGGCTGGTGAAAGAATAGTTTTTGCCAACATACTTAGAGGGGTAGGTGCAATTACTGTGCTTATCTCTCACTATGCTGGTATTTTTTGGGTTATGCATCCTGCGATTTCGTCATTGATGGGGGTACCTGCGCTATCACACTTCCCTGAATTAGATTTCCCACTATCGCTACTCTCAGAATTCTGTATTTTTTTAGGTCAGTTTGGCGTTGGTGTTTTCTTCATCGTAAGTGGGCTGGTTATTCCGTTCTCATTGAGAAGCGATAGTAAAACAGGTTTTTTGTATCGCCGAGCTATCCGAATCTATCCAGTGTACATAGTCGGATTTAGCATCACTATGCTATCCTTATATGGACTTTCATTTTACGCTTCAGTTCCTTTCAAATTCTCTTTAGGAGACATAGTTGCCCATTTTGGCGTAATCACACGAGGGCCCCTTAATGTTACTCGCATTGATGGCATAAGTTGGACACTGGAAGTTGAGATTTATTTCTACTTGGTAATGTGTGTATTTGGGATGCGCATAATAAATTTTGATGCGAAAAAGTATATTGCTACTTCGTTGGTGATAGCAGGAATATCAGCAGTCGTATTTAAAACTCAAGGATATTTGATTGGAGTCCAGACCGCCTCAAGTCTACTTCTTCTATTAGGAACATCTTACTATTCCCTAATCAACCAAAAAATATCTATAAAAGAATCGCTGATAATACAGACAACAGTGGTTACCTTGATCCTGTTACTTTGGTTTGGTGTGGCTAACTATGCGGAGTACATAATACAGTGGGCTGTTGGATACATTCTCAGCATAACAGTATTTTATATCTGCTTTGTCTTGCGTGATAAAATCAAAGAGAACCCTATCCTTTCGCACTTTTCTAACATTAGCTATCCGCTTTATGTAGTCCATGCTTTATTCGGTTACACAATTATGTATATTCTTGTTGACTCTGGATTAGGCCCCTATTCTGCCATTGCAACAGCAACGTTTTGCGCTTATATAGCAGCGCTCCTCATACATTTATTTGTAGAAAAACCATCCATGGCATGGATTAAACGTAGTAAAATGAATACATCAGCCACTAATAGCACACTTATGACTCCCCCCACTACTCGAGAATAATAACCCAATCTAGCCGCGTTTTACTCTTGGCAAAATAGGTTGGTAACACGTTAAAAACTCGCTGCTACACTTTCTATTCCAGCTAAAATCATCGTAACCAAACGGCAAACTCACATTGCGGGTATTAACTGAAGCAATTTTCGGTTGTCATCCCTTCTGAAAATGAGCCAAGGGGACAGCATATGGCAGCAGATTTTCGTTAACAATATGAGTTCGCCACTCGGTTACAACAGAACTGATAAACGCCGAGCTCAGCGGTAGCCCTGTGGGTTTTTCTTCTGCCAGTTCCAGGTGTCACGCATCATGGCATCAATACCCCGCTTCACTTCCCAACCCAGTTCCTGCTTGGCCAACTTGGCATCAGCCCAGAAGGCTGGGAGATCACCATCCCGGCGTGGCAGCACCTGATAGGGAATTTTCACCCCAGAGGCCTTCTCGAAGGCATGTACCATCTCTAGAACAGAATATCCAACACCCGCGCCAAGGTTATACGCTTTAAAACCAGAAATTTTTCGCAGATGATTCATCGCCACCAGGTGGCCTTCTGCCAGATCCATGACATGGATATAATCACGCACACCGGTGCCATCTTTGGTTGCATAATCACCGCCAAAGACCCCCAGTTTTTCTAGTTTGCCGATCGCCACCTGAGCAATGTATGGCAAAAGGTTATTCGGGATGCCATTAGGATCCTCACCAATCAACCCTGACTCATGAGCACCAACCGGGTTGAAGTAACGCAAGGCGATAATAGAAAACTGTGGCTCTGCCTTGGCGAAATCTTGCAGGATCTGCTCAACCATGAGCTTAGAGGTGCCATATGGGCTGGTTGTGCCGCCAATTGGCGTGGTTTCAACATAAGGCACAGGTGAGTTGGCACCATATACCGTAGCGGAAGAACTGAAGATAAATTGGTGCACACCGGCACTGCGCATTTCATCCAATAAGACCAAAGTGCCGGAGACATTATTCTGGTAGTACTCCAACGGCTTGCGGGTAGACTCCCCTACCGCTTTCAGCCCTGCGAAGTGGATCACCGCAGAGATGTTGTGGCCATCAAAAATGCGGTTCAAACATTCGGCATCCTGCACGTCGCCCTGATAAAAGATCGCTGCTTTACCTGCTAGCTGTTCAACACGCTGCAGTGACTCTTCAGACGCGTTGGAGAGATTGTCTAACACCACCACGTCCTCACCCCGTTCCAGCAGCGCCAGAACAGTGTGGGAACCAATATAGCCGGCACCGCCGGTGACTAAAATTGCCATGCGAACTCCTTGCTTGCGCTCCTGGCGCTAAAAATGGGGATTCGTTGTCTATTCTAAGGTAAGCCGCTTATTGCATTGTTTTACTCACACCATGCAAGCTCGCCGTTCAGGTACCAAGTATTGAGCATTCTCAAATAATAGCGCTATAAATAACATGGGCATAGTAGTCCCCTACTATGCCCATGCTAATTACCATAACCCACTGTTTTACAGAAGTGTTTTATGCCTTTAGATTTACTGCTGCCACAACATCATCAACTCTGTCTATCCAGCAAGATAAAGAAATACCCTGCTGCTGAATTTTCTCGCAATTGAGTACCGAATATTTTGGTCTTCTGGCGGGGGTTGGATATTGTTCTGTCGTTATCGCGGTCACCACCGGTGCCTTGCTAAGGCCTTTTTGCTTTACTGCCGAAGCGAAAATTGCCTCAGCAAACTCATTCCATGCCACCTGGTTATCACCACAGAAATGATAAACTCCACCTTTAGCATTCTTTGTTAACAGATCAATAATGGCTTGAGCAATATCACCCGCATAGGTTGGGCAACCAAACTGATCGGCAACCACGCTCAGAGCATCACGCTCTTTGCCAAGGCGCAGCATGGTCTTCACAAAGTTGTTGCCATATTCACTGAAAACCCAGGCAGTACGGATAATCAGGGCATCAGGCTGGATTTGGCTGACGGCGATTTCACCATCCAACTTGGTTTTACCATAAACACCCAACGGATTAGTTGCCGCCGTCTCAAGATATGGCGTGTTTGCCTCACCATCAAAGACATAGTCGGTAGACACATGTACCAGGCGTGCACCAATTTCATTTGCTGCCAATGCCAGGTTTTTCGGGCCGATCTCATTAATCAGGGCCGCAATTTGCTGATCAGACTCTGCCTTATCCACCGCAGTATAAGCAGCAGCATTAACAATAAAATCAGGCCGGTAATCTGCCACCGCCTGTTTCACTTTCGCCAGATCGGTGATATCAAGCACGTCGTAGTCAGTCGCCAGAACATCCCAACCGGTTGGCAAACGATCGCAAAAACAGTTACCCAATTGCCCTTTTGAGCCCGTCAGTAATACTTTCATTGACCTAACTCCTTGAACAACTTGCCGAGTTTATCTTTCTCAGACAGCAACGGGTTTTCTATTGGCCATTCGATTCCAACAGCAGGATCGTTCCACAGCAAACACCCTTCATGCACCGGATTATAATAATCGGTGCATTTATATTCGAAATCGGCAACGTCAGAAAGCACAACAAAACCGTGTGCCAAGCCAGGAGGGAGCCAGAACTGCGCTTTGTTCTCTTCGGAAAGAATCACGCCTTCCCAAGCGCCATAGGTTGGGGAATCTGGGCGGATATCCACAGCGACATCAAACACCTCGCCACGAACGACACGCACCAGTTTCCCCTGAGGATTGACCTTTTGAAAGTGCAAGCCACGCAGCACACCGCGTGAGGAGCGCGAATGGTTATCCTGTACAAAATCCAGACCAATATCCAACATTTCCTGATAACGTTTCTTTTCAAACGTTTCCAGGAAAAAACCACGGGCATCCCCGAAGACTTTTGGCTGAATAATCTTCACGCCATCAATTTTAGTATTTGCGACTTGCATTTTATCTCTCCACGATCAATTGCGCCAAGTATTGCCCGTAGAGGGTCTTACTAAGCAATTTAGCTTCTGCCATTACCTGCTCACGAGTCAGCCACCCTTTGCGGTAGGCAATCTCCTCCAGGCAGGCAACTTTGAACCCTTGGCGTTTCTCAATGGTATGAATAAATTGAGAAGCCTCAATCAGGCTGTCGTGAGTACCGGTATCCAGCCACGCAAAGCCCCTGCCGAGCAGTTCAACATTGAGCGTACCTTTGTCCAGATACATCTGGTTCAGCGTGGTGATTTCTAATTCGCCACGAGCAGAAGGTTTAACCAGCTTGGCCATCTCTACAACGTCTTGGTCATAAAAATAGAGCCCAGTCACCGCCCAGTTTGATTTAGGAACAGCAGGCTTCTCTTCCAAAGAAAGTGCGCGGAAGTTGTCATCAAACTCCACCACACCAAAGCGTTCAGGATCCATCACCTGGTAACCAAACACTGTAGCGCCCTGATTACGCTCTACTACCGACTCAAGCTTTTTAGCAAAGCTTTGACCAAAGAAGATGTTGTCCCCCAACACCAGAGCACAACTGTCACCGTTGATAAACTCTTCGCCAATCAGGAAAGCCTGCGCCAAACCATCTGGGCTTGGTTGGATCTCGTAGCTCAAGGAAATACCAAAACGGCTACCGTCGCCAAGCAAGCGCTTGAATGATGGAATGTCTTCCGGCGTGGAAATAATCAAAATATCGCGGATCCCTGCCAACATGAGTACCGAAAGCGAATAGTAAACCATCGGCTTGTCATAAATTGGCAACAGCTGCTTTGAGACACCACGAGTTATGGGGTAAAGACGTGTGCCCGAGCCACCTGCTAAAACAATACCTTTCATTCTTACACCTTAAATTAATTTGTCAGACCAAGCCGTTCACCTGCATAAGAACCGTCTTTTACGCGGCTCCACCAGGCTTCATTAGCCAGATACCATTCAACGGTTTTTCTAATCCCACTTTCAAAAGTTTCTTGCGGTTTCCACCCCAGTTCACATTCAATCTTCGACGCATCGATTGCGTAGCGCATGTCATGGCCGGGGCGATCGGTAACAAAGGCGATCAGGTCTTCATATTTTGCTAAGTTACCTGGCTTATTTGGCACCAACTCGTCCAACAGACGGCAAATCGTTTGTACGACCTCAATATTTTTCCGCTCGTTGTGGCCACCGATGTTATAGGTTTCACCCACTTCACCTTCACAAACCACCAGGTATAAGGCGCGGGCATGATCTTCAACGTAAAGCCAATCACGCACTTGTGCGCCATTGCCATAGACCGGTAACGCTTTCCCTTCTAGTGCATTGAGGATCGTCAGCGGTATCAACTTTTCTGGGAAATGATAGGGGCCGTAATTATTTGAACAGTTCGTCACGATGGTCGGCAAGCCATAGGTCCGCAGCCACGCTCTGACTAAGTGATCGCTAGAAGCTTTTGAAGCGGAATAAGGGCTGCTTGGCGCATAAGGCGTGGTTTCTGTGAACAGATCCTCAGTACCGTGCAGATCACCATACACTTCGTCAGTTGAGATGTGGTGAAAACGGAATGCTTTTTTCGCCGCCTCATCCAGGCCCTGCCAATACAGGCGTGCGGCCTCCAGCAGGGTATAGGTGCCCACAATATTGGTTTCAATAAACGCCGCAGGGCCATCAATGGAGCGATCAACATGGCTTTCGGCCGCTAGGTGCATCACCGCATCGGGCTTAAACTGAGCAAAGGTGCGATCCAATGCTGGCCGATCACAAATATCTACCTGCGCAAACTGATAACGCTCACTGCCTGCGATCGTTTTCAACGATTCTAAATTACCTGCATAGGTCAGGCTATCCAACACCAGGATTTGGTCATTGGTATTATTGATAATATGCCGGGCAACAGCCGAACCAATGAAACCAGCACCACCAGTAACGATAATCTTCATATAACCCTCTATAACTGCTCTAACTGACCAATGATCAGCCACCACGATTAAAATGTACAAAGCTCCACCAAGCAGTGACGTTATTGCTACTGTTCGTGAAGTTTGAAATAAAATACAAAATCAAACAGACAGAAAACTCACTCAATACAATGCGTATGGTACAAAAAACTTAGCGTCAGTGATTAGAATACGGATAAGCGAAGCCAAGTACTAACAATGTATTCGCTAATAGTAACCTTTAAGATTTTTCCGCTGCTAATTCCAAGTGTCACGCATGATGGCAGCTATGACACGTTTCGCTTTCCAACCAAGCTATGCTTGGCCAGTTTGGCATCAGCCCAGAAAGCCGGGAGATCGCCATCAAGTATCCTTCAGTCAGATCCATAACATGGATATAATCACATACCGGTACCGTCTCTGGTTGCATAATCACCACCAAAAAATAATCTTTCCAATTTGCCAATCGCTACCTGATAAATGTAGGGTAAAAAGTTATTAGGGATACCATTAGGATCCTCACCAATCAGTCCTGACTCATAGGCACCAACTGGGTTAAAGCAACGCAGGGCAATAATTGCAAACTGCGGTTCCGCCTTGGCAAGATCCTGCAGGATCTGCTCAGCCATCAGTTTAGATATACCATACGGGCTGGTGGTGCCGCTGATCGGCGTGGTCTCGACATAAGGCACCGGGGCTTGGCCCCATACTGAAGATAAACTGATACACACCAGCGCGGCGCATTTCATTCAAGAAAAACAAAGTGCCAGAAACATTATTTTAGTAAAGTTCAAACGAATTGTGGGTGAACTCCCCCACGGCCTTAAGCCTGTCAAATTGGATCACCGCAGAAATCTTTTGACCATTAAAAATGAAGCTCAAACACTCAGCATTCTGAATGTCAACCTGATAAAAGATCGCTGCTTGCCCGTCAGTTGCTCCACACATTGCAGTGACTCTTTAGATGCATTGGACAGATTGATTGCCTAACACAACCACATCTTCGCCACGATCCAATAGAACAAGAACGGTGTGGGAACCAATGTAACAGGCACAGACAATGACTAAAATTGCCATTTTTGTTCCTCATAAACGCATCAGGCACTAAAAATCATGATTTCAGTTACGTTCTATTCTACCTGCGAAATTTTTGACAACTACCCGATTACTTCAATAAAGGGGCTATCTGGTAAAGAATAGGAATAGTGCCAGTTTTTGCAAAATAACTATACAGGCCCGCTTTCGGTGAGGTAGAAATCAATTCATCCTAAAATAGGCATAGACTGGCATAAAATGCACAGCAGAAGTGTATCCCGATGCTGAGAAAAATAACCGCTATCCCTATCTTTTTGGCGTAATCGCACTAAGTGGTACGAACAATTATAGCAAGTAGGAACCCACGAATGTCCTAAGCTCTAATCAATCAGTAAACAATCTCTGTGACTAATTGAGTAAACCTTAATGTCCTAACCGTAGAACTGGCTCTTTTTAAACTTAAAAATAGCTTAATTGTAAGATGACATGGTGCTAATGAGTACAGATATTCATCCGACTTCATCAACGTCGAAGGTATATTTCCACTACAAATACCAGAGAAAAAAACATATTCCCATTGACTTGGTGTTCGTGTAAGACATTTAAAATTTCCTACTTAAACCGGGGTTAATAATCAAGCAACTTGAAGCGTCACTAAGATTCACTCCCTGAAAATCACCAATATTGCCAGTTATTATCCAACAGTTATCACCTTTAGGCTCAGGTATTACGAACTCGCCCATACTATAATTGTTCGTCATAGTGAAATTCTTAGCACTTTCTATAACTATACTTAGCCCTGAAAATTTAAAAGTATTACCCGATAATACAACGCCGTTAATTTTTTTCGCTATAATACCTGCATCATAACCAGTCCCTCTAAAGAAGCAATTTTCTATTTTTACACTCTTTATATAAGTTGTCTCGCCACTAACCACGATGCCATAGGACTTTCCGCCTCTCCCTTCTTGCATGTTAATTGTACAATTTGATATCAAAACTGGCTCTGGCGAATTTTGAGTCATTGCAGATATAAGAAAGCCAACAAAGTCGTCACTCCGTGTCAATTGCGGTGCGACATAGCAATTTATAAAATCCACTTTGTCACCACCAGCATACAACCCTCCGCACTTTTCTGAATAGTCAAACTCTGTATTAACAAACTGAACATATAACCCTAATGCATATGCTCCTATTCCCTGATGAACGAATTTACAGTTAATAAAATTTATCCCCTCAGGCATCTTAATATGATTACCGTCCGTATATTTTTTTGTAGCCATATATACACCATAACTACCTAACTTTGTATCTGGGTAATCATCACCATTGTTGACAAAATTATCCACTGTTAGTTGTACTACGCTGCCAACTATATAAAATGGGTTTGATAAACTGGTTGCGCCACAATCTCTTATTGTCACTCTAAAACAGTCCTGTAGATACCACCCCCCTCCCATACCTTTACCATTCAGTTCAATACCAATAAATCTCCAACCACCTGAGTAATCTAACTTGCCGTAACTGGCTTCATCAAAATAAAAAGCATACATATCCTTTGCCGTTTCGGCTTTACAACCAATACTAAACCCAGAAAAATCCTTCACTCCACGCGCATATCCGATAGGAAATTTAAAGGCATGATCTGCACTCTGATTATCTATGTATACATTTCTCGCACCGGCTCCAATAAGAGATGAGTTCACCCCAACGCTTATAGTTTTAGATATTGAATAATTTCCATTCGGGAGAAATATTGCCACATTATCACTCATAGCCGATGAGAGTTCACTAGTTATATCTACTGATTTTCCATCTTTTATTTTTTCAACTTTACTTTTATCTAGATATAAAAATATTGACCTTACATTACCAAATATCCAATCTGCAAGTGATACCCCCATCTCGTTATAGGGTACAGCATCATATTTCACCACCAACTTTGAACTTAAGTTACAATTGCTGCCACTTGAGTCAACAAGGGCTAGATTTATCTCTGTGACATTATTGAGTGGTGAACTGAGAGGTATTGCTTGTCTGGCCGAGGAACTAAATGTATACAGTCCGGAAATACCTGCCATTGCCCCCAAAACTAATCGTCTTCTATTCATAATACTTCCCAACCAATGAATATTCCATAGGTGTTCAATAAGAATAAGGAAGGTGATGGCAATTTATCACATGCTTTTATATAAAATGATAGTTCCCAATTCTAACTCTTGAAAATATTGTTATAATTACGAGTTGCATTACACATGAGCTAAATATAAACATATTATCAAAAACCATTAAAGCAGCAGATGAGGAAAGTATTGCACAGATCTCAACCATGTACTTGTTCTTATTCAACCATGCAAACAAGAAAGACAAGAAAACCATCCATAAAAACAAAAGTGTTATACCAGCAAACCCGAATGTAGCAATAGCCACACTAAAACCGGATCCTACTGTAAGTTCTGGAGTTAATCTTTTTGGTTGAAATCCAATACTCCCCTCCTCCTGCAAATGCTTGCTGATAAAATCAGGAATGATAGAGCCAATAACAAAATCTTTAATTGTACCTTTATTAACATTATCAAATCTTTCTTGAGCAGCAAGTGTTCCATATGGTGAGGACGCGTATAAATACACCCAGAAGAATCCTGAAGGGGCCCTTCTAAATGCATCATTAGCGATACCAATATCCATAATTGCATCTTCACTAGTGTAACCTGAAGCAACCATTCTCTTATCGCCAAGGAATCCAAAGAGTATAATACCAGAAATAAAAAATACAATTATAGCAATCTTACTTTTCAACTTCACTTTTCTACTTGAGTTTCTTTTTGCGAAATACATTAACGTCATAGGTAATACTAATAGCATTGTAGCTCCTCTGCTAACTATCAATATTGATACCAAAACACCAAGCATTGCGTATATAAGTAACTTTTTATTTTTTGAATCAAGATATCGGTTAAAGCATATTATTGAAAAGGCAGATGTGTAACTCATGTAAAAAACATGAAAAGTTTTAATCCCAAAGTCTCTATATTCATAGTTATAACCTTGAATTACAACAAGCAATGGTATTAGCCCGCTAGCTGCACACTCTATAGCAAACCCAATGACCACAAATAAAGCGTTTGGCCACATTATTTTATCTCTATCAAATTCCTCTCTATTTCTTATAGATTTTCCGTTAAACATCCCATTGAAAAAAAAGCCTATCACTATAGATACTATACATATAAAAACCATAACAATAGTTATTAAGCGACTGCCATTTTTATACAAGCCAGATAACTGCGCCTCATATAAAAAAATAGCCAAAAGAAACGAAAAACCAAATAAATACATTGGGTTAAGAAATGTTTTTTTCATATCGCAACTCGAGTATAATTAAGCTTGCTCTAAATGCCTTTCCAAAGTAGTGATCCAGTTTGCGTGATACTTTCGACTACAAGGATTACAAATCTTCATCGCTAAATCGGATCATTAGTGTGAATTGAGAAGATCGGTAATGGCTCCAATTTTTTGAATAATATACACTTCTGAAATTTGCTCATACCAACGTGTTAATATTCGTTGTCCTTTTTATCTGGCATATTGTTTGGCGAGGATACTATTGATATCGCATATTTCAGTTTGCGCACACCTGTAAGGTCCATAAATCTGATATCGGAGAGCAGATAGTTGAGATATATTAAAGGTCTTGGTACTAAGAATACCACAAGAAAACTAAACAGCGTTAACACCCTCGCCTGTACTTTAAAAGTTCGATCCACACAAAGATAACCTCGTTCCTGTAGTTCAAGCTGCTGTGGTACTATCTCCGAACTCAATAAACAATGGAGTTATGTTATTAATTTCGCATAAATAAGTTATCGAACATTCATTGAAAAATACATATTCAGCTAATTTGAATAGTGTCCACAGAAATAACGAAGAAGAGTAACCTAGATGTTATATTAGTAGCTAGAATAAAAACACAAGCCCTCTCCATTTCTCGTAAAAGATCACATATATAATTACAATGGAAAATATCGAAACTATCTGTTCGCTATACCATCTTTAACAGCTCTAATCATTGAGCGAAAATATTCCATTTTATTTTTTTGAGTTAAAATCAAAATCATCTGATGAACAACATTGAATAAATTATCCCTTACTTTCATTAGAACTGGAATGTGTGGCATACGTGAGAAGATCAATGCATTTCTTACTCTATAATAACGTCTGAACGGTGAATGTACGGGTATGTTAAATCCTAGCAAAGAAACCATTTTGTCACCAATTGTATGTGCCATTGTTGCTGACGTTGCAACATATAATTTATAACCTTTACTTACCGCCCGAAGACACCACTCTGTATCGACATAATCTATGAATAACGTTTCATTCATATTCCCAACATCATCTAGAACGCTAATAGGAATGAGAGATCCTGAAGAGATTATCATAGTGACTTCAAATGGTTTTCTTTCATATTCAGGATTAATTTTCTTTCGCATTCCAAATTTATTCAACCGAATGAATTTATAGAAAAAACCATATCTAGAATCAGTAAATACTGGCCCGATCGTGGCAATTTTGTAATCACTTAACTCAGTAACTGTAACATAATCACTCAGTAATGAATCAACAAAGGAGTCAGTAATCTCACTATCTTGGTCAAAAAACAAAATATATTCAGCACCATGTTCGCGAGAAAAATCAATACCGATATTTTGTGCTTTTGCTATACCTACATTGCTATCTAACCGAATTACACTGCAACTTTTAGATAATAAATTAACATCACTCTCATGTAACGTTCCATTATCTATTACCACAGATGTTATACATTGTTCATTCAAATTTCTAACTAGCTTTAGTAAATTAGCCATTTCAGGGTTGAACGAAATAATGACGGAAAAAACAAGACTCTTATTAACTATCATTTATATTATCTCAATATACTTTACTTAAAAAGCTTACAAAACTAGTTAGCCATACCCACTAAATTTAAAAGTATAGAATTAGGAACTTAGAAAAGCGAAAAATTAATGAATGCAATATTTTGACACATCGCCAAAATAATTTCACCGCATAAGTCAATACCGTACATCAGCTATATTTCATCATTGTATAGTTAATAAGTAATTAACAAGTTTATGATACATCAGCACGACAATTTTCATATGGTTCAAAGCAGCTAAATGGTTTAATATGCACCATCTCTTCTTAAGACTACTCTTATGGTTTTAAAAAGGATAGCAATATCATTCCACAAGGACCAGTTTTTTACATACCATGCGTCAAAATATACGCGAGTATCATAATCGACATCATTTCTGCCGCTAACTTGCCATAAACCAGTCATACCAGGTTTGGCCATTAGGTAATAATCAACATCCCCAGCATATCGTTCAAGCTCTTTTTCAATCACTGGTCGTGGACCCACAAGGCTCATCTCACCTTTCAGCACATTAAATAACTGTGGTAGTTCATCTAAGCTAGTTTTACGAATAAATCTACCTATACGAGTAATCCGCGGATCATTCTTAAGCTTGAAGTCTTTGTTCCACTCGGCATATGCTTCAGCATCATTTGCTAATAGTTCATGTAGTACTTCTTGCGAATTAATTACCATTGAGCGGAATTTAAGGCATTTAAATTTAACTCCGTCTCGCCCAACACGCTCATGGCCGTAGATAGCTTTTCCACCATCTTTAGATACCAGATAAGTCAATATAAGCAAAATAGGAGAAAGCATGGTGATAATCACCGTCGAACAACCAATATCAAAAGCACGCTTAAGAAAACGCGAGGTTCTCTTAGCAAGATTATTACTGACGCGCAGGATCATTACCTCGTGGCTAAAAATAAACGACATATCAGTACCATATAGTGGTACACCACGTAGTGTTGGGATCACGGAGACAGAACGACAGTGATGTTTTGCCAAATTTTTCAGCCAATCGTCACGCAACGAATGCTCTTCAAATTCCAAAGCAACAATAAACTGAGTCGTTTCTGGGTCGCATTGTTTCCATAACTCCTGTTCATTATTAATAACAGGTATGCCAAGTAATTCCTCATCACAGATCTTACTGCTACAGAAGAAACCGCATATTGCAAAACCGAGCACCTCCTCACTTTGCAATGCTGCATATGCATCACGGGCATTCTTTCCTGTTCCAATGATAATTGTATGCTTCTGCCACATACCAAATCGATTCAAGAGGTGCTTAGCTAAAACTCGAGCTGACGGTACTAATACTAAAGTAAATACCCAAGTAAGCCCCCAAACGTAACGGGAAAACTGCCACTTAGAAAAAGCAACTAAAGCCAGATCGAGGACAGCAAAAATCAGCAACGTTCTGAATATTTCTTTAAGCTCAAACCAAAATGGTTTACGGTAAGTGTAATGACGCAGTCTTATCCAAAACCACCCGACACAAAGTGCCGCCAGCATTACATGCGTTAGCAAACGAGCTGGCATTTCTGTTTCTGGTATGAATTTATTGATATCCTCACCAAATAAACCAATCAGACTAATACTCATAAATAATGATAGAGTGAAAAATAAAAAATCAGATAGAGCAAGAGAAAACTTTACAAAATTAATTTTTTTTGAGTAACTTAATGCACCCATAGAATTACCCTTCATAGTACGACTGTTAATCCGAGACGTTATCCCAATAACGTTTATGCATACTGAACTTTTTCCTCCACTTCAGTGGGATTTTTCTATAGTTCTGCCCTAATTTATAGCCAATAATTTTTGAAGCATTATTAAGACATGCCATAGGTATCCATAAAGGTGCATTTTTTATCAGATACTTGAATTCTGATAAAATAAATTTCTTCCCCTCCCCTCCAGCGCTGCCAAAAGAATTTCTGATCCAAGATTCATCATGATGAAAAACACCTATGTCAAAATAGCGTTTAAACTCTTCAATTGCCGAATAGTTATGGGAATGACGAACTTTTGCATCGGCGACATAGGCAACTTTGTAACCAGCCAAAACAGCCTTAGCTGTAAAATACATATCTTCACAAAGAATAGTATTTGAAGGAAAACCACCTAGCTCTTTAAATTTTGAGGCACGGTATGCTGAAAAAGAGTTAGACATGAAGACAGTTTTTATCCCCATATCTTGCTTAGAAAAGATCCCACTTACATAGCTTTCTTGCTTGTAATTAAAAGCCCTAGCATGGGAGGCTATAGGATTTGCATCATAATGTGGAAGTTGACATCCATAAGCAGCAACAATATCTTTCTCCATTTCAAAAGTGGATATCAGTTTCTGAATTGATATTTCATCGTCGACAATTGCATCTTGCGTCAAAAAAACAATAACATCTTCATCCTTACAAAACTCTAAAGCTAAATTTCTTGTCCCTCCGTGATTAAATTCATTTTTTGAAATAATTTTTATATTTATTCCATACTGCCTAGCGATCATACATGTATTATCAGTACTTTCTGAATCAATGATATATACGCCTGAGCATGCACTCATATTTTTGCTAGCATCTTTAATACTTCTGGCAGATGAATCCCACACTTCCCCTCCGTTATAAGTTGGCACGACGACAATGAAGCGTATCATTTTAGTTTCCGCGTTAGTGAAGTTATTCATAGTGTAAGTTCTTTATGGATTAAAAATGATAGAAATAATTCACTTACAGAAAAGCAGCGAGATTAGTGCTAGTATTTTCCTTGAAAATGAACGTTCCCATATAACAGGAAAAAAAACAGAGGATTTAAAATAATTTATTGAGTTTACAACCTTAAGATCACATTGATCTTTGAGCGTGAGTAGTTTGACAGCTTGCTTTTTTTTACTCTCAAGTGTTTTGCCATAATTATTGACAACATTACGAATGTTAAGCAACTTTGATACTAATTTTACCTTTTTAGCCCCAATAACATTGTTGCTGTGTTGTCTATAAAGGATCGTAGCATCAGGAATTACATCTAATACGCCTAATGACTTTGCAATAAGAACAAACCACCAATCATGCATTAGTGCTTCTTTTGGAATAGGTAAAGCAATATCTATAAGTTTTCTATTTATAATACAGGTGCAACCGGGTGCAATATTGTTCAGAATCAATGAATTAAAATTGATAAAATTTTTAATTTCAACTTTATGATGTTTAAAGAAAGAATCAGATAATAAAGCAAGATTTTCGTCTACAACCATTAAGTCAGTAAAAACAAGTATAGGAACATCACTTTCAGATTCGGATTCAAGCCTCTTTATTCTATCATATGAAAGTGATATTTTATTTTTCAACCAGACATCATCCTGATCACTCAACATTATATACTCAGAATCAGATGCAATGATACCTCTAGAAAAATTAGCAACGACGCCATGAACATTGGTATTGTTCTCTAAAATTTTTATTTTTTCATTAGAACATTGATATTGCCTTAAAATACTTACTGTATCATCTGAAGAACCATCATCAGTTATGATGATCTCCTTTACTAGTTTATCAAAATATAAGTTATCTAATATGGACTCGATTTGCTCACCAATGAACTTACCGCCATTGTAAGTTGCAAGAATGATACTTATTTTGGGTAAAGCTTTTTTCATAAGTATTTACCCATCTCCATAGTTACCATTGTCTTTTGAATATCTAAACCATCTAAGTTTTCGATAGAAAAAGAATTTTTACAAAGGGAAATAAAACCTGTAGAAAACTTTACATCTTCAACTAAATGATAATCAGATTTTTTTAACCATGCCTCAAGATATCCTTGAAGTTTTTTCACCTCATTCGTCGAGAAGGCACAAACCTTATGACCAAAAGAATATGATGTAATGGCACCATGCAAACTTGTTCCAATGTAAGCACTCGCATGAGCGAGAGATGACATAATGTGTAAAACATGTTCGCTATTCTGTATTGCCACAGCTAAACCATCTACAGATAACTTGCTATATAACTTTTCCAAAACAACATGATCTTCATGACCAGTAGCTCTACCAATTGGTAGTAGTAATATTGACTTTTTTGTTTCGCGTAAAATAACCCTAATTTCATTTTCAACAAGTTCAAGTCTGCTCTCAACATTATAACGTGCAGCTTGAAATACGATATAGTTATTAATATCAAATGCAGAAGTATATTCAATATCGCTAGTCCAATCTAACTCTGCAAGTTCATGTAATGGATACATATCTGACATAATTAACGCGGTATCAGGAATTAAATCACAGCTTACTCCATGCTTGATTAAATATGCTCTAGTTATATTCTCACGGACAGAGATAGAGTCAACTCCCTCTAATGCAGCAGGAATAGCGTCTATATAGCTATTCCTATTTAGCTCAAAACCTGAACCACCTACAGCCGTATAATATATTTCTGATTTTATATCTTTCTTGGTAAGAACATATGGGTACTTATTTTTTTGTCTGTAAAGCAATCTTACTAACTCATTAGAAAATATACTTCCAAATATCTTTCTTAGTTGTCTTAATACAAAGTAAACTCTCTTGTTGGATATATGCCCGATCATACTAATCCAATCAACAGTAAGAATATCACCTCCACACATTATTACCTTATCATTCTCTAAAGAATTTGATGTTAGTAAATCCTTCAGAGGCTTTGTAATAACACCACCGACGTTTGTCAAATCCGATGTACTTAAGGCATAAAAATCAATTTCTATATTTGAATCAGTATTATTATTTTCTCTAATAAAACGAGAGTGGATTAATGGAAATAATATATCGCCATAGTTATGACGATCAAAAGCACCAACAATATTATATCTCTTCATTTGAGGCTACGCCTGTAAAAAAATAATCTAATGGAATGTAAAACGATAAAACTTATAGACACTCTAATGACCCAAGCAGATGCAGCTCCAACAATGCCATAATGCTTTGTTAAAGCAGGAAAATATATAATATAGAAAGTCAGATCAAACACATGAGCCATAGCGGTTATATATGGCTTACCCGAAGCTTGTATCCAGGTAAAGGCAGGCTGAATTAAACCATGAATTAAGAAACCGATTAAAAAAATACTAAATATGAGACTTGCTTGTTTTGCAAAAACGTCATTAATCCAAAGTGTTAGTATATAGTCCGAAAATAACACTCCTACAACTACGGGAGGAAATAGGATTAAAAATATTCCTAATAGGGATTTTTTGAAAAATTTATCGGCAACTTTTATTTCTGTAGGTATCTTAGATGCCAAAATAGGAAATAGTACACCACTTACGCTAACAGCCACAATGGTCATTTTGGAAACCACTTCATAAGGTGTTGTGTAGTAAGCAACTAAACTCGCACCCACGATTGAAGCAACAAAAAACCTATCGATATACAACATTATAGGAGCAATAATGTTACTAATCGACACCCATCCTCCGTATTTAAATAACTCAATCGCGATATCTTTCTGAATTTTTGCACTCAATAAGCTATTTTGGGTAGCCTGCTTTAATTCTTCGTGCATTAGAATGAAGAAAAATACAGCCATTAAGACTCTTAAAATACACAGTGACATTGTTATATATAGTAAGCTATTGTTAAAAAATGAAACAATGGCAGGAACTAAGTACATTAAAATTGAAAAGGGTATCTTAGCTAACGAAATTTTCTTGAAACAACCAAATGCTTCAAGCACACCTGTAAATGTAGCTTGTGATATGACAAATGGTAAGCTAAGCGCAATTATTAACAAGCTATTGTTAACTTCTTGTTCCAGAACAGCATTTGATACATTAAAGATAGATTCAGTAATACTCCTATGAAATAATAATATAAGTAACGCAACTACAGATAGCAATACAACTATAATAAACCAACCTGTTTTTATCGATGCTAGTAGTTGAGTTTCACTATTTCTATACTTAACCACAGAGTTTGTAATTGAACGTGTTAATCCAAAATCAAATATATTCATAAAGCCGATCAAGGCGAATATAAGTGTTAATATACCAAAACGCTCCATACCAATATTTTTCATTAACAATGGTATTATTACAATAGCAGCTAAGATTGGGAAAACAAAGCCAACTAGATTCCATGATATGTTTTTAATAAACTTATCTTTGTTAAGTTCTAGCATATCTTCTTCACAGTATAGATAAGTAACAAACACAATAATGCTGTATACTATATCTTCATAATTGCCGGCGGTGGTTCAACATTAACTACCGATGATGTTATTAATTAAACCTAATTTTTGTCAGATTTATACTCGTAGTTATAATAGCCGTAATTAGCATAACCATAATAACCAGAAGCACGCTGGACGACAGCATTCAATATAACACCTTTTATCTCAACACCATTTTGCTCAAGTCGATGAATGCTAACTTCCACCTCTTTAACTGTATTTGCTTCAAATCGAGCAACCATCAATACAGCGCCTGCATGATGCCCTATAATTGCTGCATCTGTTACAGCAAGAATTGGTGGTGTATCAATTAACACAAGATCATAATTCTCTGTTGCCCATGCAAGTAATTCAGAAAGCCGTGAACGCATCAATAGCTCTGATGGATTTGGTGGAACCTGTCCTCTTGAAATAAAATCAAGATTGTCAACAGAAGTTTTGCTCACAACTTCATCTACTGTTGCCTGATCAGAGAGCACATCAGATATGCCTTTATCACAACTCACGCCTAAAAGTTGATGTGCATAACCCTTACGCATGTCTGCATCAATAACTAGTACTCTACTTCCAGCCTGAGCGATAACTGCAGCTAAGTTAACACTAACAAATGTTTTACCAATACTTGGACTGGCACCAGAAAGCATCAAAATATTATTTTTTGCTTCCATCATTGCAAAATGTAGACTTGTACGTAATCCACGAATTGCTTCTATAGCCAAATCTGCAGGATTTCCTACAGCCAGTAATTCATTAGCTCTAGCATTAATCTTCCCGTGTTTGTTTTTTGTAACGAATTCGCGGTCTTTCTTCAGTTGCCATTCAGATACCGGTATACTTGAGTATACATTTATACCAACTTCTTCAAGTTCTTGTGGGCTCTCTATTCCTTTATGTAAATATGTTTTTGCCATTACAAAGCAAACTGAAATCAATCCACCAAAAACAGTGAAAAGCACAGTAATCATAACTTTGTTAGGTTGAACTGGTTTTATTTTTGCTACTGCCGAGTCGATAATCCTCACATTCCCAACTGTACTTGCCTTGCTTATACTCAACTCTTGTTGTTTATTCAGCAATTGCATGTAAACCTCTTGACCAGATTGAACATCTCTGGTCAATCTAAGTATTTCCTGCTGAGTTTTAGGCATCTTGCTAACACGCCTATTCAATTTTTCTTTTTCTTCTTCGAGTGTTTTTCTTTTCTCCATCAAAGCACGATAAGATGGATGTTCTTTTGTATATAACTTAGATATTTCGGCTTCTTTAAATGTCAATTCGTTTAATTGAGTTTCGACTGAAACCATTGTATCCAAAACTGATTTTGCTTCTAAACTTAAATCTACAGAATCATTTTTCTGTCGAAACGCGTTAAGTTTATCTTCTGAACCATCTAAAGCACTACGAATTAAAGGAAGTTGCTCTTTAAGAAAAACTAAACTCTTAGCTGCCTCTTCTGATTTCCTATCTATATTCTGCAAAAGGTAATTTTGAGTTATTTTATTTAAAATAGTCACAACTTCATCTGGATTTTCGCCAAGCAAGCTCAACCCTAATACACCTGTATCTTTACCCTTGTCGGCAACATTGAAATTTTCAAGGATATCATTCACAACCGATATTTCAGGCCGTTTCATTATATTGAATTTCACACCAGGCTCAGCATCTATCTCGCTTATTAATAACGTTATTTTATGTGCTTCCAATACTTTACCAACTTTACCTTCAATTGATATGCCAGTATTAGTAGTTAGCTGATAAGAGTTTTTATCTATAACCTCCAATTGCATTGGTTCATCATACAGAGACGTTGGTACGTTTAACCGAGAGATAGCAATTTTTGCTGGTGCTTCTCCCCTCAAGCGAGAAAAACCTTTGCCAAAAAACGGGAAGTATGCTTCACCTACAGATGTATCTAGATTCAATTCATGAATTGTTTTTCCTACAACCATCCTAGATTTTATCAACTCTACTTCAGCTGCTGATTCAGGTTGGCTATTTGGTAACATCTGCGATAAATTATTCAAAAGAGAACTACCTACATTCTGTTCAACTTGAACTAGCGCATCAGCTCTATAAATTGGCGTTGCAAAAATACTATATATAATTCCTACGACAGCAAAGAAAGTCGTAATACCAATAATTAACCATTGATGATCAATCATTGTCACTAATAAGCGTCCTAGGTCAATTTCGTTCGACTTTTCGCTATTTATCACATTAATTTTATTTTTTTCTAACATTGGAAGTCCTAACTGACTATCGGCTTAAGGCATTAGCCCATTTTTGGGCAGACTCATCAAGAAGACGGTATACAAACTCAAAGGCTTCGCGGCTTTGACGATATGGATCTGCTATATCACACTGTTCAAGCCAATGCCCGAAAAGCATAGTCTTGCCTCTTACCTCTGGGGCTAATTTACACACCGCATCAATATGACCTTTTTCCATAACAAGAATAAGATCATTACTTCGGCACATCGATGCAGTCAATTGTTGACCTTGATGTCCTTCAAGCGAGAGACCATTATGGTTAGCGACCTCAATGGCTGTTGAATCTGCTGCTTTACCTACCAGAGCGCCTAAGCCTGCTGAAGATATTTCTTTATCTGGTAACTTCGTTTTTAATAGCCGTTCACCAGTAGGGGAACGGCAAATGTTACCAACACAAACCACCAAAATTGAATCAAACATAAATTAATTCCACTGGTTTATAAAACGCACAGTTTCCGTCATGTCATGTACACCGCTTATTGTCGGCACTAATTGGCTGATCACACGGTTCCAACGCACAATCGGAGCTGTGGTTACATAGACAATGTCATAAGGTTGCAGTTGGAACTCAGTTCCCATTACCAGAGCAGAAGCATCTGCTGCATTCAGCTGATAAATACTCGCAATCTTGCTCCCTTCCGTGCCACGCAATGGGCGAATAACGAACACACCTGTCGCATCAGACATAGCCTGATCCATACCTTCGGCATTACCTAACGCCTCGGTCAACGTCATGCCACTTCGGTCCATCTTCAACGTTGTCTGTTTCTTCACCTCACCCATCACGAACACTTTCAAATCATCATTGCGTGGGATGTAAAGAATGTCGCCAGGGTAAAGCAGATGGTTTTGCGTCAGGTCGCCCTTTTGCATCAGGGCCTGCAAAGAGATTCGTTGTTCTTTACCATCGTGTGTTAGCACCACATTGCGCCAGTCTGCATTCTCAGAAAGGCCACCGGCTGCGTTAATGGCATCCATTACGGTTAATGGCACGTTAGTAATGGGCTGTTGGCCAGATTTAGCAACTTCACCGGTCACATAAACTTTCTGCGAACGGAAGGCGGCAATACTCACATCCACCTGTGGGCTTTCAATATACTGTGCCAAACGGCTGGAGATCTCTGTGCGTATCTCTGCCATCGTTTTGCCAGCAACTTTTAGCTTGCCAATGTAGGGGTAAAAGATGGTGCCATCGGAGTTTACCCAGTTGCCAGTGTCGCTGGCGCTGCGGTATTGCCCAGCAGGGGTTGTCAGTTCAGGGTGATCCCACACGGTCACCATCAGCACGTCGCCAATGCCAATGCGGTATTCGTAGCTTTGCAAATCCTGCTCTAATGCAGCGTTATTTTGGGCAATAACTGGTTTTGGTCGCATTTTCTCAACCAAACCGGGCGTCATTGGGTAGATATTGACCAACTTGTTGATATTAAAATCTGCATCGGATTGCTTTACAACGGTCTTGCCCGACGTCGATAAATGTGAGCCCGGCACCACGGTACATCCGCTGATGAAACTTGCTGATATCAATACTGATAGCAGCTTAAACGTAACTTTTATCATCCAATTATTCACTATTATAAGGAAAGCAATCCAATCTAACGTTCGAGTTCTGTAAACGGAAGGTCACTCAACAAAGAGTATTTCACCTGCCAATCAAGTCGCTAATCACTTGTTTGCAGGTGAGTTTCCGCTCTCACTCATCCTTTGCTTATGGCCTGTTTTCGGATCCAGGTCAAAATTCTCCAAACCCGGATAATAGACCAAAAATAAGCTGCAAAAACAACCAAAAATCCCACTAGCATCAGCAATTCAGGCACCCCGGCCTTATCACCAATAATGCCTATTGTCGCCAGCAATGCTGCAAAAGCAACAATGGCCAAAAGCGTCTGGCGTGGGCCTAACCCGGCTCTTATCAGGATGTGGTGAAGATGCTCACGGTCAGGTTTAAATGGGCTATTTCCTCTGCGGATCCGGCGCACCATAATCGCCGCCATATCCATTAATGGTACCGCAATTACCCACAGTGCCGATACTGGTCGCATCACAGCTTTATCGCCTTGAGTGGCTAGCACCAGCAGCCAGATGACGGTAAAGCCAATCAGCGTACTACCCGCATCCCCCATAAACACCTTGAATCTTCTCCCCATCGGGATACCAAGATTCAGCATAATGTACGGCAAGGATGCCACTAACAGGCACACGCACCATTTAGCAAGTTCTGGGTCACCACCTAGCTGGAACATTACGGCTAAGGCAGCAAAGGTAACGCACGATAATGCCCCCAGCAGGCCATCAATGCCGTCGACCATGTTAAAAGCATTGATTGCACCCCATACTGCAAGCAAGGTCAAAGAGTAGCCAAACACTCCCAGTACCAGCTCAATATCTGCAGTAACATGCCCAAGGCTTGTCAAAACCAGCCCAGACCACATCATGGCAGCAGCGACCAAAGCCTGAACCCCAATCCTTGGTAATACAGGTAAATCAAACCGGTCATCCAATACGCCAACGATCAGTAAAATTGTTGCGCAGATCATGTAAAGACTAAAATGCGGCATCCAGTCTGGGTGTAACACATAAAGCACCCACAGTGCCAAATAAACTGATACCCCCCCTACTAGCGGAATATGCCCATCATGCTTCTTACGGGCACTCGGTTTATCCACTAAACCAATATAAAATGCGACCTTTCTTGCCCCCAACAACATCAGAAGGGCGCCGACGAAGACCGCCATTGACTCTTGCATTTTCTCACCATAATCAAATAATTATAATTTCCAATCCAAGTAACGCAGGCTCGTCACTGCTCTTGGTTCTCAGTTACTATAGTACTGCTAGTGAGAGTTTTTAGCGTAAATACTTACTTGCTCAACGCGTTTTATGGAAATAAAAAATATGTCAATACCTGATTTTTCATAACATCACGAATACAAAATCCATACGCTACCGCGCAAAATATGAACTTACATCAAATTGTGATGACCAGATTCTTATACCATTAGCTTACAAAGCTACCTTTAAAAGACCTTGTCAGCCTTTTCAAAATGGGCTCACTGTCAGAATGGTGATGTATAGTTCATTTTATAGCCAACGATATTTAACTTTATGATTTTTAATAAAATTAATTCATACGAATTGTAGTAGTGAAATCGAATATCTATTTTGCGTTATTGTGGCCTTGCCGGTAACTACGACAAGGCCTAGCGCCGGTGAGAGAAAAATCGTTGCCGATGATGGAGATATGCATGCTGACAACGCTCTTCCTTTGCAAGGCCGCAGTACATACAACTCTTACAACTCCAACTTCTCTGCCCATTCGCGGAATGCCTTGCCCTGCGTTGGGTGGCGCAGGCCAAAGGTCACAAATGCCCGCAGGTAATCCAGCTTTTCACCGCAGTTAAATGACTCACCCACCAGCTTCATGGCTTCTACCGGTTTTTGCTTCAGCAGTTCTGCAATAGCATCGGTCAACTGAATGCGCCCCCAGGCTCCCGGCGTGGTTTGTTCCAGAATCGGCCAGATATCGGCAGAAAGCACATAACGGCCAACGGCAGAGTAGTTAGATTTCAGTTGAATCTCACGGCTCGGTTTTTCAATGATCGACGTCATGAACGAACTTTCACCAGGCTGTAAGGTGTTAACCTCACATTCAACCACCGAGTAGTTGTACAACACACTTTCATCTACCGCCTGCACCAGCACCTGGCTCAAACCGGTTTCTTTAAAGCGGGCGATCATATGCGCCAGGTTGTCTTTTTTCAGATCGGCTTTCGCGTCATCCAGCAAAACATCCGGCAGCAGCACCACAAACGGTGAATCTCCTACCAAAGGCCTGGCGCACAGCACCGCATGCCCCAGCCCTTTAGGTTGCCCCTGGCGAATGTGCATCAGGGTTACGCCCGGCGGAGTGATCGACTTCACTTCATCCAGCAGCTGGCGCTTCACGCGCGCCTCTAGCATGGCTTCAAGTTCGTAAGAGGTGTCAAAATGGTTTTCGATCGCATTCTTGGAGGAATGCGTCACCAGAACAATTTCTTTGATGCCTGCGGCAACGCACTCATTCACGATGTATTGGATCACCGGTTTATCGACAATCGGCAACATCTCTTTTGGAATCGCCTTGGTTGCTGGCAACATGCGCATACCCAAACCAGCAACAGGAATGACGGCTTTCAACATCTTAGTCATGATAACCCTCTCTGAATCTTCTGATCATGCCAGCGGTCTTAGCTGTCACTTGCTGTTTAGCGTCTGCTTCAACCACTGGGTGAAACCTTCACCTTCAGACGGGTGGCGCAGGCCATATTGCACAAAAGCCTTCATATAGCCCAGTTTGTCACCGCAATCGTGCGATTTCCCGGTCATATGGAAAGCCTCAACGGTTTCCTGTTCCATCAACATGGCAATTGCATCGGTCAACTGGATCTCATCGCCCGCACCCGGCGGGGTTTTTTCCAGCAGTGGCCAGATATCGGCCGAAAGCACATAGCGGCCCACCACAGCAAGGTTCGAAGGGGCATCTTCGCGCGCGGGTTTTTCTACCACTGCGGTCATCGGGGTGCTTTCACCAGCGGCTAGCATTGCGCCACCGCAGTCTACAACGCCGTATTTAGACACATCCTGCTCAGGCACAGGTTCAACCATAATCTGGCTGAAACCGGTTTGCTCAAAACGCTGGATCATCTTAGCCAGGTTTTCTTTACGCAAATCGGCAGTGGCATCATCCAGCAGCACATCCGGCAGCAACACCACAAAAGGTTCATCACCCACCATCGGTTTGGCACATAACACGGCGTGGCCAAGGCCTTTAGCTTGCCCCTGGCGCACCTGCATAACGGTCACGTCCGGCGGGCAGATCCCCTGCACATCGGCAAGCAATTGGCGCTTTACACGTGCTTCAAGCACCGCTTCCAGTTCAAAAGAGGTATCAAAGTGGTTTTCAATCGCGTTTTTAGAGGAGTGCGTGACTAAAATGATGTCTTTAATGCCTGCCGCAACACATTCGCTAACGATGTACTGAATCAGTGGTTTATCCACCACCGGCAGCATTTCTTTCGGGATAGCCTTGGTCGCAGGCAGCATGCGTGTACCCAGACCCGCCACGGGAATCACGGCCTTTAATCTCTTTTGCATAGTTTTTTTCCACCGAAAAACAACAAGAAGTATAACAGAGCCAGACAGGGTAACCACATTAGCGGGTTAGTAATTTCTCTTTTAAATCATTGTATTGTGAAAAACCATCAAACCGTTATGCTAATTTTTTACACGCTACCGCCCCTGGCTTTCAGCTACCAATGCACTGTAGAAAATGTTTGAATCAAAAGGCGTGACTACCACACACCTTATGATGAATCTGGGGGGTTGCACTCAATGTGATGAGACACAGTTCACGGTAAAACGGGAACGCAGCACCTTGCTGACCAGGTAACGGCACTTATCACCATCTATAGATGGGCTAAGATTCTTATACTATTGACCCATTGAAACAAGCCTTAGATAAACATGTATAGGCCTTTTCAGAATAAGACTACTATTGTGGTTTTACCGTGCACATTAATGCATTTTGCAACATAAATAATTTATTGATTTAAAAGAATATTATTTAAACCTTGAAATTATACCTAAAAAACAGACCGATTTTTTTGCATCGCCTATCAGCCCGTCAAAAAGCCATTGTAATGCTTAATTACTCGCCTTTTCTATTGTCTAACTTCCTATATGTTGATTTAAAGTTGAATTCCCCTTTCTCAGCGTCCATCATTCCGATTGCGGCATGTGCCGCCGAACTTAAAGGTGAAATTGGGCGTATGGAATGGATCGCAGATCCAACAATTTGGGCCGGCTTGGCCACCCTGGTTGTGCTGGAGATTGTACTGGGGATAGATAACCTCATCTTTATCGCCATCCTGGCGGAAAAGTTACCGAAAAAACAAAGAGATAAAGCACGCGTTGTTGGCCTTTTGCTGGCACTGCTGATGCGTTTGGCTCTGCTTGCCTCAATCTCATGGCTGGCAACCCTCACCAAGCCCCTGTTTACCGCCGCGGGTCACCCGTTCAGTGGCCGGGATCTGATCATGCTGATCGGCGGTATCTTCCTGCTGTTTAAAGCCACGATGGAGCTGAACGAACGGCTGGAAGGCAAAGACGAAGAGCAGCACGGGCAGCGTAAAGGGGCTCGTTTTTGGCCGGTCGTCGCGCAAATAGTCGTGCTTGATGCGGTATTCTCTCTGGATTCGGTAATCACGGCTGTCGGGATGGTCGATCACCTCGCGGTAATGATGATCGCCGTCTGTATCGCGATTGGCCTGATGCTGCTTGCCAGCAAGCCGCTTACGCGCTTTGTTAATGCTCACCCCACCATCGTTATTCTGTGCCTCAGCTTCTTGCTGATGATCGGTTTCAGCCTGGTTGCGGAAGGGTTCGGCTATCATATCCCGAAAGGCTATCTCTATGCTGCGATTGGCTTCTCAGTAATGATCGAAGCATTGAACCAACTGGCACAATTCAACCGGCGGCGCTTTCTTTCTAAGGTTCGCCCCCTGCGTGAACGCACAGCTGAAGCGGTATTACGCATGCTGAGCGGCAAACATGAAGAGGCAGAAGTAGACAGCCATTCTGCCAGCCTGCTGGCGGACAGCACCAGTGAAAGCGGTGAGATTTTCAACCGGCAGGAACGCCACATGATCGAGCGCGTGCTGGGCATGGCGCAGCGTACGGTCAGCAGTATCATGACCTCACGGCATGATGTGGAATACCTTGCGCTCAACGACGCACAAGAAAAACTGACGCAGTTACTGGGTAAAAACCAGCATACGCGCATCGTGGTAACAGAGGACAACGCCAGCGATGAACCCTTGGGGGTGATCCACACCATCGACGTGTTGAAACAGCAGTTGCAACAGGACTCACTGGATCTGCGCGCTTTGGTGCGCCAACCGCTGATCTTCCCTGAGCAATTGACGTTGCTTTCTGCACTGGAACAATTCCGCCAGGCAAAAACGCACTTTGCTTTTGTCGTCGATGAGTTTGGTTCGATCGAGGGCGTCGTCACCTTGACCGACGTTATGGAGACCATCGCCGGTAACCTGCCAGAGGCGGATGAGGAGATCGACGCACGCCACGACATCCAGCAAACCACCGACGGCTGCTGGATCGCCAATGGTCACATGCCGCTGGAAGACTTGGTGCTGTATGTGCCGCTGCCAATAGAAGAAAAGCGTGAATACCATACGCTGGCCGGTTTATTGATGGAGCATTGCCAGCGCATTCCGCAAGAAGGCGAACAGTTGCAAATTGGCGACTATCTGTTTGAACCGCTGGAGATCAGCAGCCACCGCATCATGAAAGTAAAAATCACCCCGCTAATCGCGCCGGAAGAAGACTACGAAGTTTGAATTGTAGAAGTGCAGAATGGGGCCTTGTAGTGCGGTGATCGCCCTCTCACCCTAACCCTCTCCCCAAGGGAGAGGGAACTGACCGGTGTTTTCCTTTCACCTTGTGGAAGAACAGTGTGGCGGTTTGTAGTACGGTTAACTTCCCCCTATCCTCAAAAGCGAAGACACTCATCGGGTTTCCCCCCTCTCCCTGCGGGAGAGGGAACTGACTGGTGTTTCCCTTTCACCTTGCGGAAGAACAGAGTGGGGGTTTGTAGTACGGTTAACTTCCCCCTATCCCCAAAAGCAAAGACACTAACCGTGTTTTCCCCCTCTCCCTCCGGGCTGTCTCTTATACACATCTCAAATTGCGGTCAAATAGCCGCAATTTGAGAAACATAGCAGGCTGATTTTAAAGATAATTTTTTCGAGCGGAAAATTGACAGGCTTAAAATAATTACATTAAAAAACAGCAAGATGCCGAGTTGTGTATAAGAGACAGCCCTCCGGGAGAGGGCCGGGGTGAGGGGCTTTAGCCTGGCAATACTCCCAGCCACTCACCGAAAAAACCAACTAGGCAAAGTGGTGGCTTGTAGTGCGATGATCATCCCATCACCCTAGTCCCAAGGGAGAGAGAACTGACCGGAGTTTCCGTTCACCTTGTGGAAGAACAGAGTGGCGGTTTGTAGTACGGTTAACTTCCCCCTATCCCCAAAAGCGAAGACACTAACCGTGTTTTCCCCCTCTCCCTCCGGGAGAGGGCCGGGGTGAGGGGGCTTTAGCACAGCAATATTCCCTAAAACCGGCTGGCATGGCCAATCAGCGCAATGGAACCAGCAGTTCTGTTGCCACTACCACCACAATCAGCCCTACGATCACTGGCACAGAAGTCCGCTTCACGACTTCGAACGGCGAGATTTTCGCCATCCCAGCCACCGCCACAACCACCCCTGAAACCGGCGACAACGTTCGGCCAAGGTTTGATGCCTGCAACATCGGGATCACCAAATAAGCGGGGTTAATCCCCATCTGTGCGGCCAGTTTCGGGATCAGTTCAACAAACGCGTAGAAAGGCGCATTACCGGAGCCGGTGGTCATTGCCGCCAGCATGGTAATCACCACCAGAACCAGCATCATAATAATGCCACCGGTGCCAAACGACTGCGCCAGGCCGATCAAGCCACTGATAAACCCAACGGTGCTCAGCCCCTGCGCAAATACCCCCGCAGCAACCAGCAGCATCACCACGCTGGCAAACGCATCCGCCATGCCACGGTAAGCCACTTCCAGGCCAGTAAATACGGTTTTTGCATTGAAGCTGCGGATAAACTCAATCACCGCAGTCAGGAACATGCAGATCACCAATATGGTGATGATGTGCAGTTCTGGGCCCCATTTGCCATCAAACACCAGCACACCCAAGATCGGCGCAAACGGCAGAATGGCATAGAAAGCGGGTGCATGGGTGGTGATTTCACTCACATCAACAATGTGATGCTGTTCGTTGTTTTTCTTATCGAGATAACGCTGCCAAAAGAAATGGGCAATCGCCATACAAACAATGGCGGCAATCGAAATAGGCAGCGTGGTTTTAAAGGCAAAATCGACCAGCGGCATTTCAGCCGCCTTGGCCGCCAGCACCACGTCACCGGAGGTCGGTGAAAGGATAATCGCCGCAGGGGAAGCACAGATAGCCGCCGCCGCACCACGGCTGATCCCTACATTCACCATCAACGGGAACAGCGTTGCCATCAGCAACACGCCCAAGCCGGTGGCAGAAGACACCGCCAATGACATCAAGCAGGCAACGAAATAGGCGGCGATCATCAGTAAATAAGGGGAGTTAATCATCTGCAACGGGCGCGAGGCCAGTTTCACTACCACATCGTTGGCACCAATGTGCGTCATGTAAGCGGCAAAACCGCAAAGCATCATGATCATCATGCCGAGATCGCCACCGCGGCTCATCAGCAGGATTTTCACATATTCGAAAATATCAGTGGCGCGCCAACCGGTTGACGTTGCGCTGGCAGGCAACACGCTTTTGCCCATCAGTGCGCTGATCGTCAGTAGCATCAGCCCCCCGACCATCAGTACTCCTGTGGCCGAATAACCTTTGATAATGTAACGGCCAACACCTACCGCTACTACCACACCAATCAGAAGTTCTATCATAAATCCTCAACTTAATTATTTTGTTTCAGCCCAACCGACTATGGCCGAAGAATACCGCCACACTCTGCAGAAAATCGACATAGGATATTATGACATTCATCAACGTTGCGAGAGGAAACTATCAAGAAATAATGAAACTTCAGGCGGGACTGTGGTGGTATTGATAAGTGAGGCCGATCGTGGCTTCCCCTCACCCCGGCCCTCTCCCCAAAGGAGAGGGGGCAAAAAATAGTAGCAATAAAAGCTTAATGCGCGCTGCTGACAGTTCCCTCTCCCTGTAGGCATAGGTATCTACACAAGTTGCCAATAGACAGCCCCATCACCTCCGACGGACAGAGTATCACGGCTTGCTGCGGCTTTGGTGCTTGAAATGTGCACTGAACGGTCCCCTCTCCCCGCGGGAGAGGGCTAGGGTGAGGGGCTATTCACGGCGAACTTTCATTGATTAAATATCAATTAATTCAATGGATTTTGTTGTCCATTACAATGAGTTTCCAACGGAGTCGCTGGCAATAGATCGTGATAAAAAGGCCCCTCACCCCCGCCCTCTCCCAAGGGAGAGGGAGTCCCACCTTCCGTGCAAAAATGTGTAGATACCTATGCCCCAAAGGAGAGGGGCAAAAAATAGTAGCGATAAAAGCTTAATGCGCTCTGGTGACAGTTCCCTATCCATGTAGGAGAGGGCGCTAAAATAGTAACCAGAAAGCTTAATGCGCGCTGCTGACAGTTCCCTCTCCCTGTGGGAGAGGGTTAGGGTGAGGGGAAGATTGCCTCTCCCCCGCCAAAGTAGAACACCCTGCACATCAGGCCAAAAGTTACAGTTTATCCAGCAGTTTCTTCAAGTCCTGCCCTTCGCGCGAACCTTTGTTCTTCTCTGCCCACTTATTCAAGGCATCTTTGGCACGATCCTGCAGCGCATTACGCAGAATCTGATCGACCTGTAGCTGATAATTAAGCTCTTCCCACGGCCCATAAACCCGTAGCGGGATCGGCGTTTTCCTCAACTGTGCAATCAAGGCATTGTCACCCTGCCAACCGCCGGTCACCAGCACGTTCAGCGTCATATCAGACTGTTTACCCGGCATGTCCAGCGTACCGCCGCCGGTCAGGCTGAACAGTTCAGAGTCTGCCGCTAGATCGCTGAGGCTGATAGTCCCGTTACGCAGGCTACCTTTGGCACTCACCTGTTTCACTTCGGTATAACGCTGATAGCTATCCTGCCCGTGCACGCTGCTATTGCTACGTGCTACAGCCTGCTGAATCAGTTGATGAATGTTCAATCCGTGCAACTGGGCGTTTTGCATAGCCATTTCAGCCGTACCCTGCCAGCGATGCTCAAAAGAAGAGGCCGTCAGGCGATCGCCCGTCAGATCCCCCTGCATACTGAAGGTTCCGGTTAACACCAATGGCATACCGAACGCTTTAAGCACATCCCCCAGCTCAACCTTGCGCAATACCGGTTGTAGCTTGATGACCGGTTTGCTGCCGCGAGCATCCAGCAAACCCGGCAAGGCAAAATCCCCGCCGGCCACATTGCCAGACAAGGTTTTTACCGCCAGCAATCCCCGCTGGTTATCCGCCCGCGCCACCAGTTGGCTGATGCTCAGCCCACGGTAGGTCACCTGTTCAGCCTTCAGATTCAACTGGGCGTTAAAATCACGCAGCATCTGCAAATTCTGTTGTGGATCGTCTGTCTGATTGGCAATAACCGGCGCCGACGTCATTGCCGCCGTCTGTTGCACTTCATCAGAGTTTTTCTTCTGCCAGCCCGAAAGCGCATCAAAGTTAAGATGGCTTGAACTGAGATTCAGGGTATAGCTGGGGATCGATCCTAACTGCGCGCTGGCATCACCGGCCAGTTGGCTGTCATTAGCACTGAGCATCAGTTGGCTGAAGGCGATCTGCTGTGGCGACTGCTGATACACCGCCTGTACGCTACCTTCCCCCTTGATGCCTGCGGCAGGAATATCTGCACCTTCAAACTGATAGCTGAACTGTGTGACTTTGGCACCAATCTGGCGGGGATATTGCTGCAGATCGAGATCGGCGGCCATTATAAACGTCAGGTCGCGCTGATCGCGGTTCACCCGGCTGGAAAGCTCCATCTGTGCCTGATGTTGGCCGTTTTGCTGCAGGGTCAAATTGATATCGCGAACGTTAATCTGTTCGTTATTGGCGCGCTGCCAAATCAGCAGGCTGTCCACCACGCGCAGATTATCGATATCAAATTTCCACGTGGATTCGGTTGTATCATCTGCCTGGTTACCGCCAGGGGCGATCGGCGCATTCGGCTGCGTTTGTTCTTCGCTATCGGGGGTCAAGCGGATGACGGCACTTTTCAGCATCACCTGTTTGACATACAGTTGGTGGGAAATCAGCGGCCAAAATTTAACATCAAGCCGCATATTATCAGCACTGACCACCGGTGCTTTGGCCCCCGGCGCGGTCAGGGTCATACGCCCGGCCAAAATGCTGAGCTGCGGCCAGACATGCCAGCGCAGGTCACCTTCCAGCGTCAGATGATAGCCGCTACGCTGTTCAACCTTCTTGACCATATAGGCACGGAAATCATTCGGATTGACCAGCAGCACCAACGCAGTCATACCTGCCACCAGCACTACCAGCAAAATCACCAAAGCTGTCAGTAATCTTCTCATGCCATCCTCATTATCAGCACAACACCGGCAAACACCCAGCGCGGTCAGTCCTTATCGATGCGGCTGGCGACTGCCCCTTGCTGATCTTTGTATTTCGCATCCTGGCGGCTGTTGTAAGGGCGCGCAGCTGGCCCGGTAAGCAGTTCAAAACTCAGAGCACCGATCAACATACCGGGGCGTAACGCCAACGGCAGCTTACCTGAATTATAGAACTCCAGCACAATTCGGCCGCGCCAACCCGGATCGATACGATGCGCAGTAACGTGCACCATCAAACCCAGGCGCGCCAAGGAAGAACGGCCATCAAGCCAGCCCACCAGATCGTTTGGCAGCGTCACCGATTCCAGCGTTACCGCCAGCGCCAGTTCACCTGGGTGCAGGAAGAAAGCTTCCCCTTCTGGTAACACAATTTCATCGCTCATCACGCGATCAAGCGCAGCGCCCACTTCGTCTTTGGGCCCGCTCAGATCGATAAATGCGGCGGTATGACCACGGAATACGCGGAATTGATTGCCCAAGCGGACATCCACTGTGGCGCCGTTAATACGCTCAATCGGCGGACGAGGCGAAATGACCAGTTTTTCGCTATCCAGCCAGGCTTCTATATCGCGGTCGCACAGTCTCATTAAATTATCTCCATTCCATCAAAGCACATATACCCTTCTTACTTGAAGTTGCAGGGGTGTTGGCTGCCTTCACTCACCCCAGTCACTTACTTGAGTAAGCTCCTGGGGATTCTCTCAGTTGCCGCCTACCTGCAACTCCAAGTACTTTGGGTATGAATTCATACAAAAATTGCCACATAACAGACCGAAGGTCTATGTCAGAGCGCAAACTAGTCCGCCAATGGCTGGAAAAACGCGCTTTTCCAGCCATTAAAGGCGGTTATTCAAAGAATTGGCTGATTTTGGCTTTCAGAATATCAATCGCAATACGGTTTTTGCCACCGCGCGGAACGATGATATCGGCATACTGCTTGGAAGGTTCAATAAACTGCAGGAACATTGGACGAACGGTTTTCTGGTACTGCGCCATCACGGAATCCATCGAACGACCGCGCTCATTCACGTCGCGCTTCATGCGGCGCATCAGGCAAATATCCAACGGTGTGTCGACAAAGATCGAGAAATTCATCGCCTGACGCAGGCGGATATCCGTCAGCAACAAAATGCCTTCCAGAATGATGACTTTTTTCGGCTGTAGAAGAACCGTTTCTTTTTTACGCGTATGTTCGGTGTAGCTATACAGCGGTAATTCAATTGCCTGACCGGCCTTCAACATTTGCAGATGCTGAAACAGCAGATCGTGATCCATGGAGCTCGGGTGGTCGTAGTTGGTTTTGACCCGTTCTTCCATGGTCAAATGGGCCTGATCTTTATAGTAACTGTCTTCCGGGATCACACCGATATGTTCATCACCCACCTGATCGCGGAGTTCACGATACAAAGTACTGGCGATAAGGCTTTTTCCGGAGGCAGATGCGCCAGCGATACCAATAATGACGCACTGATGCGGCTTGTCAGTCATAAAATTAAAGACCTGATTTATAGTGAGGAAAGGGGGAACTAGAACGGGCTGATTATAGGGAGTTACCCCATATGACGCCAGTATTTATCCCCTTACACACTTTATACATCAAGTTGCTTGGGTGTTGACCGCCCCAGTCACATAGTGATCTGTGCTCCTTGGCTCTCCGGTGCTTGCCGTCTACAAGCAACTCGAATTATTTTGTGTATAGACGCCGAACGGCGTTTTCAGAACATTTCCGCTACTGCAAACCCGGCTCTCAGCGTACAATCGTCTTATTAATATCCTGCTCACTTTCAACGAGTCTTCAAACCCGTGAAACAACGTGATTTATTTCCCACCGTGGAGTGCCGCCGCACATGAACTGGCATTTCCTGACCTTCTTCGGTGACAGCATGCTGCTACTACCCTGCGCAGCCATTATCTTTATAATTTTGATGTTCGCGCCCGCCAGCAGAAAACCCACTTGGGAATGGACACTGCTGTTCGGCGGCGTCGGAGCCGTGGTGTGTGTATCAAAATTGGCATTTATGGGCTGGGGCATTGGCAGCCGCGAGTTTGATTTCACCGGATTCAGCGGCCACTCGGCGCTGTCTGCCAGTATCTGGCCAGTGATGTTGTGGTTACTCAGCGGGCGTTTTGCACCAATAGTGCGGCGCTTGGCGGTGATTGTGGGGTATGTGCTGGCCATCGCGGTAGGTTATTCACGCTTGGCGATTCACGTCCATTCCACCTCAGAAGTGATCACTGGCCTGCTATTAGGCCTGATCGTCAGCAGCACCTTCCTGCTGCTTCAGCGCGGCACTCCGCCGCCTCGGCTTTCCTACCGCAAGATCGCCGCTACGCTGGTTCTGCCCCTGTTCCTGATCAACACCGGCACCGCCGCCCCAACTCAAGGGTTACTGGAGCGGATTGCCGTGACCATAGCTCCCATACACAAACCTTTTGTGCGCGCCGATCTGCACAACAAAACCCCATCGCCTGCTGCTATAAAGCACAATTAAAAAAACCGGCATAGTGTGTTATGCCGGTCAGTTAAGTGTAAAACTGCATAGTCATGCGCAATGGCTAAAGGAGTCGCTCCCTCTCCTTTGGGGCTGTCTCTTGATCAGATCTCCTGATCAAGAGACTTCGCCAGTTTATACCCTTCGACGATATCCTGAAGCTTGAACCATCCCTCCCACATCACTACCCATCCTGCTCGTCCCGTTCGTTTACTGTCATACCAACGCCCCAGCTTCGCCAGATTCAGGTACGCCCACTTCACACTCGGCGGCCTCTTCGGCAAGGTTTTACCTTCCTGTTTCACCCACAACAACGTCCATTCAAGTGGACTCAGTACCCGTTCACAGCTTGCATTGAGCGTCTCTTCACTCAACCCGCCCTGGCGTAACGCCAACACCCGCACCGCTATAAAGCTCAGGATGACGATCATTCGCTCCAGATTATTTCGCGTTTGCATCCGTAGCTGTTCCACCTGCGTTCCACCGCTTTTCCACGCTTTATGGTATTCCTCTATCAGCCAGCGACGCTCGTAGTAACTGATAATCACCCGGGCTTCTTCCGCTGATGTGACTTTTTCTGATGTCAGAAGGTGCCAGCACGCTCCGTCTTCTCCTTCTTCACGACAGCAGATATACGTCAGTGGGACGGTATTTTCTTCTGACGTACTCCCCGGCATTTTGAGTTCGACCGAGCTATAGCGGATACTCATTTGTGCCCCACGCGCAGCACGTCCGCCTTTCTGGACCACATTCAGTCGATAACTGCCTGCTTCTGTTAGCGTTTCTGGCAACTCCAACAGCTTCTCATTATGTCCACTTAGCAACCGGTTCTGAGCGGCTCGAACGATGAAGCGCTGTTTATTTTTCGTTTTATAATCAAGGTAATGCCAGATATCCGCTTCCCGGTCACAGACGGAGATAACGTGTGCTTGTGTGTCACCGAGACGCTGTGCCGTTCGTTCAGATGCCTGTTGCCATTTGTAACTCTCTTTCTCTTCATAAGGCACGTGTTTACGTTGGTGCTTTTTACCGTATTTGTTCGCTTCACGGCTCCAGCGATGCTGGTCGATGAGCCCCAAGAACAGTGCGTGCTCGGGAGCATAAAGCAGGACGGTGTGGGCTAACAGGCCATGCGTATTCTTGCTGGTTGTCGTATTTCCCAACTCGTCATACGCGGTGGTGTGAGCGAAGTTAATGGAGGTGGTGTCTTCCAAAGCAAGTAGCAGGGTGTGCGTCTTGGCGGCCATTGCTGTGGCGTTGAAGCCGGCCTCGGCAATGGCATCGGGTGAGACGTTGGGATTGCGGATCAGACGATAAGCCCCTTCAACTTCAGCGGTGGTTTGGGATGATTTCACAATAGAAAGTCCTGTATTTTTAGCCAACGAGGCAGTGAATTTGACGAGACGCTGAGTTCGCCGATAGTCGCCAAGTTGAGCGAGCCCAAAAGTGTCATTAGCCCATGAATAACAATCAGAAAGCACCATACTAAAAACCGAAGAAGAGGAGAATATAAAGAGAGATCAACAGACGGGGAGAAAGTTCAAAAACTCCCCGGCGTTTGTGCCGGGGAAATGTGTATAAGAGACAGCCTTTGGGGAGAGGGAACTGGCTAGCCTTAACTGACAAGCATTAGGCACAGTGTGCCGGGTTATCATAGTTAATACTGTCTTATACCGCGCGGAAGAAAATCTCGGTCGGGATCGCTTCCCCTTGCCAGTACATCTGCGCCGCCACACGCCCCGCCAGTTGGCGATACATCTCGGCAAACTCGCTGTCAGGGCGGCTGATGACCGTTGGCTGGCCCCGATCCAAATCTTCACGCAGTGAGATATGCAACGGCATCTGCCCTAACAGGCGGCTGTTGTATTTCTTCACCAGCTTTTCTGCACCACCGGTGCCGAAAATAGGTTCGTGATGGCCGCAGTTGCTGCAAATATGCGTGCTCATGTTCTCGACGATGCCTAACACTGGCACATGCACTTTCTCAAACATCACAATGCCCTTTGCCGCATCCAGCAATGCGATATCCTGCGGCGTGGTCACCACCAATGCGCCGGTAACCGGGATATTCTGCGACAGCGTCAGTTGAATATCACCGGTGCCCGGTGGCATATCCAGCACCAGATAATCCAGATCCGGCCAAATCGTATCTTGCAACAGTTGCAGCAGCGCTTTGCTGGCCATCGGGCCGCGCCATACCATGGCGTTGTCGTCAGTCACCAAATAACCGATCGAGTTAGTGGCCAGGCCGTGCGCCATGATCGGTGCCATATGCTGGCCATCTGGCGACGTTGGCCGCTCATGTTCGGTACCCAGCATATTCGGGATCGACGGGCCATAAATGTCCGCATCGAGGATCCCCACCTTGGCTCCTTCGGCCACCAGCGCCAGTGCCAGGTTAACGGCGGTGCTGGATTTCCCCACCCCACCCTTGCCGGAACTGACGGCAATAATGTTACGCACGCCCTTCACACCAGCCTGATCGTTGGCCCGCTTCAGGGTGACGATATCCTGTTTCAGCTTCCAATCGATGGCTTGTGCGCCCGTTACGCGCAGCAATTCATCACCGACCGTTGCTTTCAGCGTTGCAAAACCGCTGCGCCAGGCGAATGGCATGATCAGTTCGATATGCAGAACCTTGTCCAGCATGGCGCAGTGGTGGATCGCTTTCAGGGCAGTCAGATTATTTTTTAACGTTGGGTGTTCAAAGGCGGCCAATACACCGGTCACCAGGGCGCGCAGAACTTCAGGGTTGGTCTGCTCAGGGGATTTTGCGTTCATCCCGGCTCCTTGATTTTTTAAATGAATAGCATCCTCACAAGCATATCAGAACTGTGAGGTAACTCGCGCGTATAACCCGAAAGAAACCGCTCTGGCAGCCAAGAGCGCGATCGGTTAACATCAAAGCCCCTTTTTATTCATTACAGAAAGCAACTTCTCACTATGGCTCAAGTCGCGAAAAAATTATTGGTGACGTGCGCGCTACCGTACGCAAATGGTTCCATCCATCTCGGCCACATGCTCGAGCACATCCAGGCAGATATCTGGGTTCGTTACCAACGAATGCGCGGCCACGAGGTTCATTTCATCTGTGCGGACGACGCACACGGCACGCCGATCATGCTGAAAGCGCAGCAGATGGGTATTCAGCCAGAAGAAATGATCGCGGAAATGAGCCACGAGCACCAACAGGATTTCGCCGGTTTTGGCATCAGCTATGACAACTATCATTCAACCCATAGCGAAGAAAACCGTGAACTGGCGAGCCTGATCTACAGCCGTCTGAAAGAGAACGGCTTTATCAAGAAACGCACTATTTCTCAGCTTTACGATCCTGAGAAAGGCATGTTCCTGCCGGATCGTTTTGTGAAAGGCACTTGTCCGAAGTGTAAAGCCCCGGACCAGTATGGCGATAACTGCGAAGTGTGCGGCGCCACCTACAGCCCGACCGAACTTATCGAACCGAAATCCGTCGTCTCTGGCGCAACGCCGGTGATGCGCGACTCCGAACATTTCTTCTTTGATCTGCCTGCGTTCAGCGACATGCTGCAAGCCTGGACCCGTTCCGGCGCGTTACAGGAGCAGGTTGCGAACAAGATGCAGGAATGGTTCGAATCCGGCCTGCAACAGTGGGATATCTCCCGCGATGCGCCGTATTTTGGCTTTGAAATCCCGGATGCTGCCGGTAAATATTTCTACGTTTGGCTAGATGCGCCGATCGGTTATATGGGCTCGTTCAAAAACCTGTGTGACAAACGTGGCGATCTGGACTTCGACGAATTCTGGCGTAAAGACTCCACCACCGAGCTGTATCATTTTATCGGTAAAGACATCGTCTATTTCCACAGCCTGTTCTGGCCAGCGATGCTGGAAGGCAGCAACTTCCGCAAGCCAACCAACCTGTTTGTACATGGTTATGTGACGGTGAACGGCGCGAAAATGTCCAAATCGCGCGGTACTTTTATTAAGGCCGGAACCTACCTGCAACACTTGGATGCCGACTGCCTGCGTTACTACTATGCCGCCAAGCTCTCTTCACGTATCGACGATATCGACCTGAATCTGGAAGATTTCGTACAGCGTGTGAATGCCGATATCGTCAACAAAGTGGTCAACCTGGCTTCGCGTAACGCCGGTTTTATCAACAAGCGCTTTGGCGGGCAACTGGCCGATCAACTGGCCGATCCAGCCCTGTTCCAGACCTTCGTTGACGCCGCCGCCAGCATTGAAGAAGCCTACGCTAGCCGCGAAACCAGCCGGGCGATCCGCGAAATCATGGCGCTGGCCGACTTGGCTAACCGCTATGTGGACGAGCAGGCTCCGTGGGTGGTAGCGAAACAAGAAGGGCGTGACGCCGATCTGCAAGCGATCTGCTCAATGGGCATCAACCTGTTCCGCATCCTGATGACCTACCTGAAGCCGGTATTGCCTGCGTTGACCGAACGCACCGAAGCTTTCCTTAACTGTGAACTGAGTTGGGATGCTATCGCGCAGCCACTGCTGGGGCATCAGGTGAACACCTTCAAAGCGCTGTTCAACCGTATCGATCTCGACAAAGTGAATGAAATGGTTAACTCATCGAAAGAAGACATGGCCGCCGCAAAAGTGGTGACCGGCCCGCTGGCGGACGCTCCGATTCAGGAAACCATCACCTTTGACGATTTCGCTAAGGTAGACATGCGGATTGCGCTGATCAAAAGCGCCGAGTTTGTGGAAGGTTCCGACAAGCTGTTGAAGTTGCAGTTGGATCTGGGCGGCGAATCCCGGCAGGTCTTCTCTGGCATCCGTTCAGCTTACCCGGACCCGAAACTGCTGGAAGGGCGCTTGACCATTATGGTGGCCAATCTGGCACCACGCAAAATGCGTTTCGGCATCTCCGAAGGTATGGTGATGGCCGCTGGCCCTGGCGGGAAAGAGATCTTCCTGCTGAGCCCGGATAGCGGTGCGCAGCCAGGTATGCAGGTGAAGTAAAGCATCCGTGCAAGTCCCCTCACCCTAGCCCTCTCCCCCAGGGAGAGGGGACTGTTCAGTGCCAATCTCTGCTATCACACTCACACTTGGCGGCTGTGATCAATGCAATTCCCAAGTCCCAGCTAACGTCCTCTACCCCACATACCAAGACCAGGGGGACTGTTCAAGCCAATCACCGCAACGCCACCCTCCAGTCCGGTATCTGTGGCTCAATGCAGCCACCTAACGTCCTTTGCCCCCTCTCCCTCGGGGAGAGGGCTGGGGTGAGGGGCAGCTCTGCAAATGCCGCAAAATAATCTGCGCGACCCCCTCCCAGTTTTGAAAAATTTCATTGTTCCAAAAGCGAATCACCGTAAATCCCTGCTGCTCAAGAAAGCGGGTCCGCTGCCGATCGTAAACAACCTGCTCCGCATGCTGACCGCCATCCAATTCAATAATCAACTTGGCTTGCCAGCAGAGAAAATCTGCAAAATAGGGCCCGACAGGGAATTGCCGGCGAAATTTAAACCCTGTGAAACGGCGATCGCGCAGTTGCAGCCACAACGCTTTTTCTGCCTCTGTCATGCAGGATCTTAAACGACGGGCCGTGCTCAAGGCGGTTACTTTCTTCATCAACACCTCCGCAACAAAGCCTATCGCCACCATTTCGGCTTAGCCATCCGTTCAATCACACATTGCGCTCGGGATTCCAAAACTCTTATTACTCGTTGGGAGTTTTATGACGGGCCACAGACGTAGCCTCTTTTTTTTAAAACAATTCTTCAGATCCCCCTTCTCAGTGCCGCAAAATCAGTTAATGTATCAACACGGGTTAAATAGCTGTATGCATTAACAGGGTAGGTTATGAAGGGATTCCCTCCGCTGATCAACACGTTGCTGGCAAGTTCATTGGTATTGACTATCGGTCGCGGCGTTACGCTACCCTTTATCACCATCTATCTTACCGAGCACTTCCACCTGCTACCGAAAAGCGTAGGTGTGATCCTCGGCATCAGCCTGGCAATAGGTATCATCAGCAGTTTTTATGGCGGCTATCTGGTCGATCGGTTTAATAAAAACGTCCTGATCCTGCTTTCCATCCTTCTGTTTTCCCTGAGCTTGTTTGCTATTCCCTGGATCCCACGCCCGGGGGGCGTTATCGCCGTATTGGCCATCCTGCATACGGCCTATGCGGTGCTTGGCATCGCCATCAAAGCCTGCTTTGCCCACTGGCTGCCAGTGGCTAAACGCATCAAGGCCTTCTCGATGAATTACACGCTGGTTAACGTAGGTTGGGCGGTCGGTTCATCACTGGGGGTTATGGTTGCCGGTTACAGTCCGCTGCTGCCGTTCTACCTCTCCGGAGTGCTGGCGCTACTGACGGTGACGGTGCTGAGTTTCCGTTTGCGCCACCAGCCCCCTTCCCCGATTGCGGCAACCCATGCCACACCGCCTGCGGTGCCCAACTTTCGCCAGACGGTAGGTATTCTGCGCCACGATCGGCGGCTGATCTATTTCACCATCGGCAGTGCGCTGGGTGCGGTGGTGTTCGGCCAGTTCACCGGCTATTTGTCGCAATATCTGATCACCGTATCCAACGCCGAGTTCGCCTATAAAGTCATCGGCGTGGTGATGATCGTCAACGCCTGTATCGTGATTGCACTGCAATATCTGTTCAGCCGAGGTATGCGCCAAGACAACATGCTGCGCTGGCTGGCGCTGGGCACCCTGTTCTTTGTCCTAGGGCTGATCGGCTTTATGCTCGCAGGGCAATCAATATGGCTATGGGCTGCGGCGATGGCCGTTTTCACCCTTGGAGAGATCATCGTTATCCCGGTCGAATATATGTTTATCGACTTTATCGCCCCAGCACATCTGAAAGGCAGCTATTACGGGGTGCAAAGCCTCAGCAATCTGGGCGGCGCGATCAATCCGGTCATGTGCGGCTTTCTGCTGAGCTACGCGCCGCCGCCGGTGATGTTCCTGATGTTGATTGCTGCGGCGCTGTTCAGCCTGCTGTTCTTTTTTCTGGGCCACCGCTTGGCAGAACGTCAGCAGCCGCTTTCCACCCTCAGCAGCGTGGAATAACGCAGTGCCTACACTTAAAACAGATCGGGATCCTGCCGAAGTGGCATACTATCCGTAAAGGTCATTCATGATGCGTTCTGTGGCGTAGCTCACAGTTTAATTGTATGATGAATACGTCAGGCTAAACGGGAAGGGGTTATGGGCAACGTATTCATGCTGTGCTGGAAATATATCAGGGCCATTGTGCTGATTTATCTCAGTCTGTTCACCGGCAACGCCATTGCGTCGCTGTTGCCTATCGCCATTCCCGGCAGCATCATCGGTATGCTAATCCTGTTTGCCCTGCTCTCCTCACAAATACTGCCCGCCAAATGGGTCAAACCCGGTTGCCAGCTGCTTATCCGCTACATGGTGCTACTGTTTGTGCCGATCGCTGTCGGTGTGATGCAGTATTATCGCCAGATTATCGACGATCTCGGCCCGCTGGTGGTGTCATGCCTGCTCAGCACCCTGCTGGTGTTTGTCGTAGTCGGCTATACCTCGCACTATTTCCACCGCGAACGCACGCTCCTCGGCAAGAAAAAAAGCGCAGAGGAAGACAAATGAACCATGATATCTGGTGGTCCCTGCCGCTGACGCTGATAGTGTTCTTCGGCGCACGCAAGCTGTCACAATGGCTCAAGATGCCGCTGCTGAACCCGCTACTGGTTTCCATGGCGGTGATCATCCCGCTGCTGTTGCTGACCAAAATGCCTTACGAGCACTATTTCCAGGGCAGTAAAATCATTAACGATCTGCTGCAACCGGCGGTTGTGGCACTCGCCTTTCCACTTTACGAACAGCTCCATCAGATCCGCGCCCGCTGGAAATCCATCATTATCGTGTGCTTTATCGGCAGTGTGACCGCCATGATCAGCGGTGGTGCTATCGCCTTGTTGATGGGGGCAAAACCGGATATCGCTGCGTCTATCATGCCTAAATCAGTGACGACGCCGATCGCCATGGCAGTGGCTGAGTCACTTGGCGGTATCCCAGCCATTAGTGCGGTTTGCGTGATTCTGGTTGGTATTCTGGGGGCGGTTTTCGGCCACTCACTGCTCAATCTGCTGAAAATCACCACCAAATCGTCCCGCGGTTTGGCGATGGGCACCGCATCACACGCGCTGGGAACCGCGCGCAGCGCAGAAATTGATTATCAGGAAAGCGCATTCAGCTCATTGGCGCTGGTGATCTGCGGGATTATTACTTCACTGATGGCTCCATTCCTGTTCCCAATACTGCTGCATTTGTTCGGGTAATCACGCAAAATTTGCGATATATCTCGTAAACTCTGTTTTAATTACATTCATTTCATTAAAAAAAAGACTCTAATCACACTCTATCGTGAGAAGGTTACCTAGAATGTGTTAATGACTGGGGTAACCCGCCCGCAGCCAACAACGCTGCAATTTCAAGTAATAAGGGTATACCCCGTTAACCTGTAGAGAGACTTTCTATGCACCCGCGTTTTCACACTGTTTACAGCGAACTGCCTGCGGCATTGCAATCTGCCCTGCTGCCTTATTTCGATGCGCCCGATTTCCCAGCCATGTTTCAAGCCGATCAGGTGGCAGCGATCAAGCAACACTGCGGGCTGGACGACGAGGCGCTGGCATTTGCCCTGCTGCCATTAGCAGCAACCTATTCGTTAACCCCTATTTCACACTTCCACGTTGGGGCGGTAGCTCGCGGCGTCAGTGGTAACCTGTATTTTGGTGCCAATATGGAATTCAGCGGTGCGCCGCTACAACAAACCGTGCACGCTGAACAATCGGTGATCGCTCACGCCTGGCTACGGGGCGAAACCGGGTTGGTTTCCATTACCGTCAATTACACCCCTTGCGGCCATTGCCGTCAGTTTATGAATGAGCTCAATAGCGGCACCCACTTGCAGATTTTGCAACCAGGGCGCGCAGCGGCCACTCTGGGTGATTACCTACCATACGCCTTCGGCCCGCAAGATCTTGAAATCAGCGAACGGCTGATGAGCCCAATCGACCACGGTTTCCAACTGACGCTGGACGATGAGCTGGCAAAAAGCGCGCTGGCGGCGGCCAACCACAGCCATGCGCCTTATAGCAACGCACACAGCGGCGTCGCGCTGGAAGCCGAAGATGGCACGGTGTATGCGGGCCGCTATGCAGAAAATGCCGCTTTCAACCCCAGCCTGCCACCGTTGCAGGCCGCGCTGGTCCTGATGAATCTCTCCGGTGGCGACTGCCTGCACATCCGCCGCGCGGTGTTGGCTGAAGCACAGGGTGCCATTTTGACCCAATGGGACGCTACCCAAGCCACACTGGCAACGCTGGGCTGCCAAGACGTCAGCCGAGTCACTTTCTAATCCCTGCGGCGGAACCCAGCGGTTCCGCCCGTTACCCGCATCCAAACATTTTTTTATTAAAAAATCGTTTGACTGCCGATAATTACGTCAATTTGCTTCATAAACCCATAACAATTGCTGTACATCTTCTGCCGATCTTTTAGGATCTGCGGCTATTAAAGCTATCTGATACGTTTAAGAGTAAAACTGATGGAACTTGAATACGAAAGCAAACGCCCTCTCTACATCCCCTATGCTGGCCCCATTCTGCTGGAATTCCCGTTACTGAACAAAGGCAGCGCCTTTAGCGAAGAGGAACGCAACCACTTCAACCTGCATGGTCTGCTGCCAGAAGCGGTGGAAACCATCGAAGAACAGGTCGAACGCGCCTACCGCCAGTACCAGGACTTCAAGAACGACAACGATAAACACATTTACCTGCGCAACATTCAGGACACCAACGAAACCCTGTTCTATCGCCTGCTGGATGAGCATCTGAGCGAGATGATGCCAATCATCTACACCCCAACGGTTGGCGAAGCCTGCGAGCACTTCTCGGATATCTACCGCCGTGCACGCGGGTTGTTTATCTCCTACCCGAACCGCGAACACATTGACGATATGCTGCAAAACGCCACCAAGCAGAACGTGAAGGTGATTGTGGTGACCGACGGCGAACGCATCCTCGGCCTCGGCGACCAAGGGATCGGCGGCATGGGCATCCCGATCGGCAAACTCTCACTGTACACCGCCTGCGGCGGCATCAGCCCAGCGTACACCTTGCCGGTGGTGCTGGATGTCGGCACCAATAACCCACAGCGCCTGAACGATCCGCTGTACATGGGCTGGCGTCATCCGCGCATTTCCGGCGACGAATACCATGCCTTTGTCGAAGAGTTCATTCAGGCGGTTAAACGCCGCTGGCCAAACGTGCTGTTACAGTTCGAAGATTTCGCGCAGAACAACGCCACACCGCTGCTCAACCGCTATCGTGATGAAATTTGCTGCTTCAACGACGATATTCAGGGCACGGCTGCGGTCACACTCGGCAGCCTGATCGCCGCCAGCCGCGCCGCTGGCTGCCAACTGCGCGATCAAACCGTGGCCTTCCTCGGTGCCGGTTCTGCCGGTTGCGGTATCGCCGAGCAAATCATCGCCCAGATGAAGTCCGAGGGCCTGAGCGAAGAAGAAGCGCGTGCGCAGGTATTTATGGTCGATCGTTTCGGCCTGCTGACCGACAAACTGCCTAACCTGCTCGACTTCCAGAGCAAACTGGTACAGAAAAGCGAAAACCTGGCGCAATGGCAGGTGGAAAGCGATGCCATCTCCCTGCTGGAAGTGGTGCGCAACGCCAAGCCGACCATTCTGATTGGCGTTTCCGGCCAGCCGGGGCTGTTCACCGAAGAGCTGATCCGCGAAATGCACAAGCATTGCCCGCGCCCGATCGTCATGCCGCTGTCCAACCCGACCTCCCGCGTGGAAGCGCGGCCGGAAGACATCATCAATTGGACCGAAGGTGCCGCTCTGGTAGCCACCGGCAGCCCGTTCCCGCCGGTCACCTATAAAGATCAGGTGTTCCCGATCGCCCAATGCAACAACTCCTATATCTTCCCAGGGATTGGTCTGGGCGTTCTGGCTGCCGGGGCAAAACGCGTAACCGATGCAATGCTGATGGCCGCCAGCCGTGCACTGGCCGACTGTTCACCACTGGCTACCGACGGCCACGGTGCGCTGCTGCCGAATATCGATGATATTCAGGGCGTTTCTAAATGCATCGCCATGGAAGTGGGTAAAGCCGCACAGTTGCAGGGAATGGCGGTCGTCACCTCAGAAGATGCGCTGTCAAAAGCCATTGAGCACAACTTCTGGCGGCCGCAATACCGCAGCTATAAGCGTACATCGTTCTAATATTTACAGTCCGGGGGCACATCTTGCCCCCAATTTGCCCTCTCGCTCCCTTATCTGCCTTAAACGCTGAAAAATACAGCGTAATACCTGCTACACACGGCGCGGCGCTTGCTTCAACCAGACAGGTAAAGTAGCCTTGAATTCTGTTTTTATCATTAAGCGCGTAAGGCAACACTATGTGGAAACGCCTGATAATTAGCCTGTTAATCATCATTTCGCTGTTGATGGTGTCGGCTCTCGCGCTCGATCGCTGGATAAGCTGGAAAACCGCACCCTACGTTTATGACGAACTGCAAGGGTTACCGCACCGTCAGGTGGGTGTGGTGCTGGGGACCGCCAAATATTACCGTACCGGCGTGATCAATCAGTATTACCGTTACCGCATTCAGGGGGCGCTGAACGCCTATAACAGCGGCAAGGTGAAATACCTGCTGTTGAGCGGTGATAACGCCCAGCAAAGTTACAATGAACCCATGACCATGCGCCGCGATCTGATCGCCGCTGGCGTTGCGCCAAGTGATATCGTGCTCGACTACGCCGGTTTCCGCACACTCGACTCCATCGTGCGCACGCGTAAGGTGTTCGACACCAACGACTTCATCATCATCACCCAGCGCTTCCACTGCGAACGTGCGCTGTTTATCGCGCTGCATATGGGTATTCAGGCGCAGTGCTATGCGGTGCCGTCGCCAAAAGACATGATGACGGTGCGAGCCCGTGAGATCTTTGCCCGCTTGGGCGCGTTAACCGACCTGTATATTCTCAAGCGCGAGCCGCGTTTCCTCGGCCCGTTACTGCCCATATCTTCTATGCACGACGTGCCGGAAGACGCACAGGGCTACCCGGCGGTATCGCCAGAGCAACTGGTGGAGCTGGAACATAAGCTGGCGGCAGAAAAGCGTAGTGCTGCGGCTAAAAAGAGCTGATGCGCCCGCTTTTATTTACCGGTAAAACTCTGTCGCCACACCAACGGTGAAACGTCAAAATTGCGGCGAAAGTGGTGCCGCAGCGACATTGCAGAACCAAAGCCACTGAGAGCAGCGATTGTTTCTATGCTGTGATCGGTAGACTCCAGTAAGGCTTGCGCCAACGCCAAACGCTCCGTCTGCAACCACTGATTGACCGTCATCTGAGTTAATTGCCGGAAATGGCGAGTAAAAGTCCGGCGGCTCATTAGGGCACGCTCTGCCAGCGAATCCAAAGTATGCTCCTGCTGCAAGTGTAATCTTAGCCAGGTTAATAGCTCAGATAAGCGAGAGTCCGCCGCCGTTGCAGGTATCGGATGGGTGATAAATTGCGCCTGACCGCCGCCGCGATGCGGCGCAACCACCAAGCGACGAGCAATATTATTCGCCAGTTTGATGCCTAACTGCTGACGCAGCAGATAGAGACAGGCATCAATCCCTGCTGCGGTGCCAGCAGAGGTCAACAAATTGCCCTGCTCGACGTACAGCACATCAGCATTCAGCATCACCTGCGGATAACGCTGGGCAAAATCCCCGGCGTAAGCCCAGTGTGTGGTGGCCTGCTGGCCATCGAGCAATCCTGCCTCTGCCAGCACGTAGGCTCCCAGACACAACCCGACGATTTTCGCTCCGCGCTGGTGCGCCAGCAGTAACGCCTCAAGCAATGCGTTTGGCAGTTCCCCATGCAGGTCATGCCAACTGGGGATGATCACGATGTCGGCCTCAGCCAACACCTCCAAGCCCCACTCCACCACTATTTGGTAGCCACCAGATGTGGCGATACACCCTGGCTGAATAGCGCATACTTTGACACTAAAAGGGGAATACTCCTCATGCGCATCGGCAAACACCACCCCAGGCACCGCCAGATGAAACGGGCTGATATGCTCAAAGGCTACAACCGCAACATTAATGGCAGACATAATGCGCTCCTGATGACTTAATTTGGCCCAATATTAACGTAGTTTGTCATTCAGGCCACTCACTCTCTTAGGCTATCAGGCAGAGAATAGATCTCAAGCAACCCCACGTAATCTGGAAGAGAGCAACCATCATGGCTAAACATAATCACCCGGTATTGATCGTAATTGATGTGCAGAATGACTACTTTCCACAGGGAAAATTCCCACAGTGGAATACAGAAAGCGTGCTGGAAAATATCAACACGGCAATCGGTAAGGCGAATCAGGCCAATATTCCGGTGATCCTGGTGCAGCATATTGCCGACAGCAGCAAAGGCATCGCGCCATTTTTCAATGAAGGTACCGAAGGGGCTGAAATTCACCCTGATATTCTTGCCGCAGCCCCTAATGCCATCGTGGTCAAAAAGGCGTTCGCCGATAGCTTCTTCCACACTACGCTGGAAGCAGAACTGCAGCAGTTGGCGGTAACAAACCTGTGGATTTGCGGCATGATGACGCAGAACTGCGTCACCCACACTGCCATTTCCAAGTCAGCGGAAAAATATGCCGTTTCCGTCTTGCCGGATTGCAGCACTACGGTGAGTGAAATACTGCACCTGATCGCCTTGAATGCCATGTCAACGCGGGTGCCATTGGTGTCATCAACAGACCTGCTGTAAATGGTAGTCAGGCAGAAAAATGCCAAACTGCTGAGGGGCAGATACCAGGTTAACCACCGCGATCTCCCCTAACCCGAGGGAGAGGGAACTAGCCGGTGTATCCCTGTCACACTGAAGGAGAAGGTTTTCCCCTCTCCACAAAGGTAGAAAACACTAGCCAGGTTTTCCCCCTCTCCCTGCGGGAGAGGGCCGGGGTGAGGGGCTTTGATTAGCCATACCAACTGGGCGGGTAAACACCTCAGGCGGCAAGCCCACCGCCCCCTTTGTAAGGCGTTTTCCCGGCAATCTTGGCGATCTCCGCGCCCAAGGTGACGAAAGGCGCGCTGCGGCAGGCATAAATCAGGCCACCAGCTTGAGCACACACGGCTTTTACCGTATCCGTTAGCGGGTCGATAATTTCGGCCACAATCTCATTCGCCTCAACCCAATCACCGGGCTGGCGCAACAGCAGCAGAATACCGCTGGCAGGGGCACGCACGATCTCACCGGCAGCAAACGGCAACATCTGTACTTTCCGCTCAGGGACTACCGGTGGCTCACCGGCAATCGCCCCACAATATTGCAGATAACGGTAAAGACGCTCGGCATCATTGCTGGCCAACGCGTGGCTGACATCCTGCTGCCCGCGCAACTCAAGGGTGACGGCCATACAGCCCAGCTCAAACTGGCTCCATTCGCTATGGCTGGCAGCCAGCCGGTGCCAAGGCAAACCACAGGCCTCATCAAACGAACCGCCGCCGCTGTCCTGCGACAGCAGCACGGCACCGATATCCATAAAACGCGCCAGAATCTCGGCCTGCTGGCGGTAGGCCGGGTCGGCATACATATGCAACATCGCCCGATCGTCACAGTGCAGATCCAGCACCAAATCGGCATCACACGCCAGCAACAGCAGCTGCTGGCGCAGAGCGGCTACTTCGGTACCAGCCGACATTGCGCTAAGCGCCCTAGTCATGGCACTGCGCACCTTCTGCTGATAGTCACTGGCATCGGTGAAACTTTGTTGCAGTAATGAGTCACGCACCAGTTGCGCCAGATCGGGAAAGTCACGGTTAAAGTTACCACCATGGACCAAGTCGAAACGACCAACGCCACCGTTGAGCAGCACCTGTGCCAGCCCAAGAGGATTGGCCACCGGAACCAGGATAATCTCACTGTGGATTTCCCCATGCCGCTCCGCTTGGCACAGTAACCGTTTAAGGTAGTGCAGCACCAACATCCCTGGCAGTTCATCGGCATGCAAACTCGCTTGCAGGTAAATTTTCTTGCCCACGTCAGGCTGGCCGAAATGAAAACTGGTTAATCGGCGCTGTCCGCCCAGCGCGTGTTCAGGTAGGTTATGGTGATTGATTTTCATTGGACGTCCCATCTATGGAAAAGAAAACGCGGCTTGACCGAATTGATAAAAAGATCCTTGAAATACTGCGCCAGGATGGCCGCATTTCCTATCGTAAGCTGTCCGAGCTGGTTAACCTGACGCCCCGCCCCTGCCTGGAGAGAGTACGGATCCTCGAACGTGCCGGCATTATTCGCGGTTACAGCACCCTGATTGAGTTGCCGGAACCGGAGCATGCGTTTGTGGTACAGGCGCAAATTGCCCTGGCCGATCACGGCCAGTCACAATCGGCGTTTGAGCAGGAAATGCGCCAAGCGCCGGAGGTGCTGGACTGCTGGCTGGTCAGCGGCAGCTTCGATTTTCTGGTGCGTATCGGCTGCCAAAGTATGGAACATTACCGGCAGTTGGCCGACACCTGGCTAACCAGCAAAAAATTCCGCGTCGACAAAATCATGACGCTGACCGAATTGCAGACCATCAAACGCTCCTGAATCAACTCCGGCGGGTAAACGCCAGCCAGCGCCGCTCCGCACGGGAAAACAGGAAAATCAGCGCAAAGGTACATACCAAATACAGCGCTGCCGCCAGCAAAAAGGGAATAAAGGGTGAATAGGTCGCGGCATAAAAGGAGCGCGCCACGCCGGTGATATCCAACAGCGTGACGGTGCTGGCCAACGAAGTGGCATGCAGCAAAAACACCATCTCATTGTTTAACGCCGGAATACCGCGCCGTAAGGTGGCGGGCAGCACCAACCGGCGGATAATCTGCGCACGGCTCATGCCAAAGGCTTCACCGGCCACCCACTCTTGGCGCGGGAAAGTGACCATCATCCCGGCCAGCAGTTCCGCCACATAGGCGCTGGTATTCAGCACCAGCGCCAACGTGGCACAGAAGGTGGCATCGCGGAACAGCAGCCAGAAGGGCTGATCGTTCTGCCAGCCCAGTTGCACCACGTCGAACTGCGACAGGCCGTAGTAAATCAGCATCAGTTGCAGATAGAGCGGCGTACTGCGAAAGAAGTAACTCACGCTGCGGATCAGCATCGCCAGCGGGCGCGGGCCGTAAACCTGACCAACCGCCATTAATACCGCCAACATCATGCCGGGCACCACCGAGAGTAAGAACAGCTTGGCGGTCACGGCCAGCCCGGTGACATCATTGCCGTCACTCCACAGAAAAGTGGGTACCGTATCCAGTATCGTTTGCAGATTCATCAGTATGTATCTCTGGCCGTTGAGGAATACAGCGCATAGCGCCGCGCTAGGCGGCTGAACATCCAGCCGGAAAGTGCGGTAATCACCATATAGATCAGCGAGATCAGGAAATAGAACAGGAAGGGTTTCTGCGTGGCGCGCCCGGCCTGCTCTGCCAGCCACACCATATCCTCCAGCCCCAGGATCGACACCAGCGCCGAAGCCTTCATCAGCCCCAGCCAGTTATTGTTGATACCGGGAATGGCAAAGCTCAGCATCTGCGGCAGCATCACGCGGCGGAACACCTGCCCTGGGCGCATACCGTAGGCCACGGCCGCCTCCAGTTGGCCCTGATCCACCGTCTGAAAAGCGCCACGAAAGGTCTCGGTATAATAAGCGCCGAACACAAAGCCAATCGCCAATACGCCAGAGAGAAAGGTATTGAAGTGTACCGGGCCAATACCCAGCAGGCCGAGGAAACCGTTCACCAGCATCTCGCCGCCAAAAAACAGCAGCAGCATGATCACCAGTTCAGGAATACCGCGCACCAACGTGGTATAGCCGGTCGACAGCCAGCGCAACCAAGGCGGGCCGAACAGCTTGACGACCGCATTGATCAGGCCAAGGATCAGCGCCAGCACCAGAGCCAACAGCATCACGCACAGCGATAGCCCGGCGCCTTGCAACAGCAGCGGCAAATAGTCGATTACCATCCCGAATCTCCGTTAACTCAGTAGCCCTGATTATTCGCCGTAGATATCAAAGCTGAAATACTTCTTCTGGATGGCGTCGTAAGTCCCATCGGCGCGGATGGCCTTGATCGCCTCATTGAGCGCATCGCGCAGCGCCGGGTTGGCTTTCGCCACGGCGATGCCCACTTCCGAAGAGATGGTCTGATCGCGGATCACCGGGCCAGCAAAGGCAAAGTTCTTGCCGCGTGGGGTATCAATAAAGCTGTTGCCCGCCTGGATGTTGTCTTGCAGCGACGCATCAATACGCCCGGACATCAGATCCAGATAAACATTGTCCTGATTGGCATAGGAGACAATTTTCACCCCTTTCCCAGCCCACTGTTTTTTTGCGTAAGCTTCATGCACCGACCCAGTCTGCACGCCCACCGTTTTGCCTTTCAGGCTTTGCACATCGGGCTGAAGCGGGCTGCCCTTACGCGCCACCAGTTGGGCTGCGCTGCGATAATAGCGGTCGGTAAAGTCGACCTCTTTCTGGCGATCTTCGGTGATATTGAGCGAAGCGATAATCGCATTAAACTTACCGGCATTAAGCGCCGCAATCATGCTCTCAAATGGCTGTCTGACGAACACGCACTTCGCTTTCAACTGCGTACACAATGCATTGGCGATATCAATATCAAAACCGGTGATCTCACCGCTGGGGGAAAGAACGTCGAACGGCGGATAACCGCCATCCACGCCAAAGCTGATGGTGTCAAATGCCTTGGCGGAAAGCGGCGCGCACAGCACCGCACTGGTCAGCAGAACCTTAAATAACTTTTTCATGATCTAATCCCTGTTGCCTCAAACTTAGAAACGCAGTGACAGGCAGGTTAACCCACCGTCCATTTTTTTGAATTCGCTGGTTTCCAGCGGGACAATCGGCATGCCCAATTTTTCTAATTGCGCCAAGGTGTAAGGGTAACCCTGCGGCGTCAGCAAGGTATCGTTGATCCACAGCGTGTTGCCTGCATAGGACTCCTCTTCCGGGATCACCACAATGTTGAAAGCGGCAAAGGCCGGATGCTGCCGGTAATCTTCGGTCAGCAGCAGCGTATTGCGGCCAACGTAGTTGACGATCGATTTCAGGTGCAGCCCGGCGCTCACCTCAATGGCAGTAACCCGATAACCATGCGGTTCCACCGCAGCGGCAAACTCACGGATCCCCGCCTCATCGGTGCGGGCGGTCAAACCAATAAAAAACTGACGATCGACTAACAACACGTCGCCACCGTCAAGGTGCCCGCGGCTGCTCATCTGCACCAGCGGGCGAAAGCCCGCCAGCACCGGTGCAATGGTTTCCACTTCGCCTTGGCGGCTGGGCGCGCCTGGATGGGTAATCACCGCCAATTCGGGCATCACCACCGCGGTATCTTCAACAAAGTGCGCATCGGGGAATGCCGGAGCGGCAGGCAATACCGTCACCTTCAGGCCGAGTTGCAGCAGCGCATTCACATACGCCAGGAACTGGCGGCTGCTTTCAGCCACATTGGGTGCCCCCAACTGGGCGGTGGTCTGGCCGGCACCACAGGTATCGGCAGGCAATCGGGCAATGGCTTGAGTAAAGTGCATAGCGATTCTCTTGGTTGAAAAGTACAGAGGGTGTCTCTTTGATTATTAAACGGATTCCGCCGCCAAGCGGGTCGAATCATTGGCTGGCACAACACATTTGCGCTGTATCTTGCCGCGTTTTCGGCCCATCAGGCTGTGGCAGCCAAGGGAAGCCAAAGCAGTCAAATAGTTGGGGTTGATATACAGCGAGGGTAAACCGAAAGGGAACCGCATCCTTCTGGCTGAAGGATGCGGTAAATAGAGATTATTTTTTCTTGGCGTATTTCAGTGAATCCAGCGCGACCGCAAAGATGATGATGCCGCCCTTAATGATGTACTGCCAGTAGGGGTTAACCCCGATGTAGGTCAGGCCGTAGTTGATCACGGTGAAGATGATCACCCCGGTCACCACCCCCAGCACCGTTCCTACCCCACCGGCAAACGACACCCCGCCCACCACGCAGGCGGCAATCGCATCCAGCTCATACATAAAGCCGAGGTTGTTGGTGGCACTGCCGATACGGCCAGCCTCCAGCAGCCCACCGAAGGCATAGAACACCCCGGACAGCGCATAGATCATAATCAGGTTCAGCGGGACGTTAACGCCGGAGACTTTAGCAGCTTCCGGGTTGCCGCCGATGGCGAAGATGTTTTTGCCAAAGCGGGTTTTATTCCACAGGATCCAGACAAAGATAATCGCAATAATGGCGTAGAAGGTAATGTACGACAGCTTGAAGTCACCAAAGCGCAGGAACCCCTGAGCAAACGTGGAGAACTTCGGATCAAAACCCGCTACCGGTGAAGCCCCCACGGAATCGTAATACAGCGAGTTGATGCCGTAGACGATAATCATGGTACCCAAGGTGGTAATAAACGGCGTCACGTTGAGGTAGGCGATAATCAGGCCGTTCACCAGACCAATCACCGCACCTATCGCACACACCAGCAGGATCACCAGCGGGATCGACCAGGTTTCCATGTGCGGGAACACTTTATTGACGTTATCCATCGATTGCAGCAAGGTCGCGGCTACCACCGCCGCCAGCCCCACCTGCCGCCCGGCAGAAAGGTCGGTCCCTTGTGTCACGATCAGCCCAGCCACGCCCAGAGCAATAATGATGCGCACCGAAGATTGGGTCAGGATGTTACTCAGGTTCATCAGGCTTAAAAACGTCGGATCCTGAATAATGATAATTGCCAGCAGCACCAGCAATACCACGTAAATGCCACTTTCTTTAAAGTAAGTGAACAAGGTTTTTTTATTAAGCGCGTTCATAATCACGATCCTTAAAGATGCAAGGAGGCTAATCGCAATATTTCATTTTGCGAGGTCTGTTTAGTATTAACAATGCCCGCAACCTGACCATTACTCATCACAAGTATTCTGTCGGTAATTCCCAAAAGCTCCGGCATTTCGGAAGAGATAATAATGATCCCCTTGCCCTTCTTCGCCAACTCGGTTATCAACTGATAAATTTCAAACTTGGCCCCCACGTCGATACCGCGCGTCGGTTCATCCAGCATCAGAATTTCCGGCTGTGTCAGCAGCCAGCGGCCGATAATCACCTTTTGCTGATTACCACCAGAAAGCGAACCGATATTGGTGCGATGGCCCGGCGTTTTCACCCGCATGGCGTCGATCACCCATTGGGTGTCGCTTTTCATCCGCGCATTATCCAGCAAGCCAACTTTATTTTTGTAATTACGAATATTAGAAATCAGCGAGTTAAAACCAATATCCAGATAGGCATAAATGCCGGTTGAGCGGCGCTCTTCCGTCACCAGCGCAAAACCGTGGTTAATGGCTTCATTCGCACTGTGATTATTGATGCTTTTGCCGTGCAGTTTAATGGTGCCAGCGACTTTCTCGCGGATACCAAACAGGGTTTCCACGATGTCGGTACGTTTGGCGCCCACCAACCCGGCAATCCCCAGGATCTCGCCCTTGTGCAGATCAAAAGAGATATCACGGATCGAAGGTTGACGCAGCGAGGTCAGGTTTTTCACCTCCAGAATCACCTCTCCCGGCGTATTCTGGCGATCAGGGAACCGTTGGCTCAGCGAACGGCCAACCATCATCGAAATGATCTTGTCCATGTCCAGCCCTTCCAGCGGCTGGGTGGTAATCCACTGGCCATCGCGCAGAATGGTGATTTCATCACACAGCTGGAAAATCTCTTCCATCTTATGGGAGATATAAACAATGCCGCAGCCACGATCTTTCAATTTACGGATAATGGTGAACAGGTGATTGACCTCTTTCTCCGTTAATGAAGAGGTTGGCTCATCCATAATTACGATCTTGGCGTTATACGAGAAGGCCTTGGCAATTTCGATCATCTGCATCTGGGATACCGACAGCGTGCCCACTTTCGCGCGCGGGTCAATATCAATATCCAGTTCATCGAAGATGGCCTTGGTGTCTTTATACATCTTGTCCTGATCGACAAACAGACCTTTGGTCGGATACCGCCCAAGCCACATGTTGTCCGTCACGGTACGTTGCAGAACCAGGTTTAATTCCTGATGCACCATAGATACGCCGTGTTCCAGCGCCTCTTTAGAACTCTTGAAATCTATTTCCTGCCCCTGGAACAGAATAGTGCCGGAATCTTTTTTATAAATGCCAAACAGACATTTTAATAATGTCGATTTACCTGCGCCATTTTCCCCCATCAACGCATGAATGGAGTGTGGACGCACGCGCAGATTAACATTATCCAATGCCTTAACGCCGGGAAATGACTTATTGATATCGGCCATTTCCAACAGCCACTCACGAGAGTTATCGGCCATAAATATACCTGGATTTTCTAATAATGAATTCCCCGCCGGGAAGCGGCGGGGTCATTGCATCGCAATGTGCTTATTTAACAAACTGGGACAAATTGTCTTTATCTACACCCACGTAAGGAATACGCACGACTTTGTTTTCAATCTTGTATTGGGTGCCGTCTGCCGCGGGTTTGCCCGCAGCCAGGTTTTTTGCCAGCTCGAAGGTGGCTTTTGCCTGATTGTCAGCATCGTTCAACACGGTACCGGCCATCGCGCCCGATTTCACCATCGCCAGCGCTTCTGGCAATGCGTCTACGCCAAATACCGGAATGCTGGATTTGTTATGCGCTTTCAGAGCTTCAACAGCGCCCATTGCCATCGCATCGTTGTTGGCGATCACCACTTCGATCTTGTCGGCATTCGGGCCAGACAGCCAGGCATCCATCTTGTCTTTAGCCTGGGCGGTGTCCCACATCGCGGTATCCATCTGCAACTGCTGAGTTTTGTAGCCTTTCTCATTCAGCGTTTTAACCACATAGGTAGTACGTGCTTCCGCATCTGGGTGGCCCGGCTCGCCTTTCAGCAGCACATATTGAATCTGGCCGTCTTTGTTCAGATCCCAGGTCGGGCTGGCTTTCCAGTGCTTGGCAATCAGTTCGCCCTGGATCACACCGGATTCTTTAGAATCGGTACCGACGTAATAGGCTTTGTCGTAACTGTCCAACGCTTTGCGGGAAGGCTCTTTGTTGTAGAACACGATCGGGATATCGTTAGCACGCGCTTTATCAATCACCACCGGTGCCGCGGCCGGATCCACCAGGTTGATCGCCAGCGCTTTAACCCCTTTGGCAATCAGCACGTCAATCTGATCGTTCTGCTTGGATTGGTCATTCTGCGAGTCATTCATTAACAGCGTGACGTCCGGAGACGCCTTGGCATCTTTTTCAATGGCTTTGCGCACTACCGACATAAAGTTGTCGTCGTATTTATAAATGGTGACACCAATACGAGTTTCTGCGTGAGCGACTGCGCCAAACATCATGCTTGCGGCCAGCGCGGCCAGGGTGAAAACCTTCTTATTCATTGTCTGTCTCCGGTTTGTGTAGGGTCGTACTTGGTATTAGAGTGATACCCGTCATACGTGAAATTGCAGCGCGGTAGGCCTAATGCTTATCAGTTAAGGCTAGCCTATTCCCCCGCCGTTAGGGTGAGATCGCCGTACAGCCCCTCACCCCGGCCCTCTCCCACAGGGAGAAGGGGCGCTACCTTTAGCATTGTGCCGCATGAATATGCAGCTTTCGCTTAACTGATGGGCATTACGCAGTAGGCCACCCCTTCAGGTACTTCATCCTATAAAGCATAGACAGCACGATGTTAATATTCTGTGAATTTTCTCACAGATTGAAAACGGTTACACAACGTTAAATGTTTAGAGAGTGACCGCCGCCTCACTTTGCCACGGCGCCACAGAATGGCGGCGCACCAGCGTCGGCATGAAAATATGCGAGGTTTGTGGCTCCAGCAACCCGGCCGCACCTTTCAGCGCCAGTTCGGTGGCCAAGGTAGCCATAGAAACAATGGGATAACGGATGGTGGTCAGCTTTGGGCTGGTGTAACGCGCAATGGGAATATCATCGAATCCCACCAGCGAGAAGTGCTGCGGCACCGTGATACCGTTTTCTTTCAATACCGCCATAGCACCGGCGGCCATGGCGTCGTTGTAGGCAAAAACCGCGCTCAGGTGCAGGTTGCGGCCAAGCAATTCCACCATCGCCGCTTCGCCCCCCTGTAAATCAGGTGAACCGTAGGCACGCCAACTGTCCAGCGGCACAATACCCGCCGCCGCCATGGCTTGGCTATAACCTTGCTGGCGCAACGGGCCGTCTTCGATCGGATGATTGGAACCCAGATAGCCAATGCGCTGATGGCCCTGTGACAGCAGCAGACGCAGCGCCATCTCAGCCCCAAACACATTATCCAGCCCCACGCAGCGGTGTTCGTAGCCTGTTATCACCCTGTTAATCAGCACCATACCCGGCACTTGATCCATAAAGGCGATCAGTTCCGCATCACTCAACGCTTTTGCGTGCACAATCAGAGCATTACATCGCTGGCGGATTAACACTTCAATTGCATGGCGTTCTTTATCCGCCTGATGGTAGCTATTACCGATCAGCAAGTATTTCTGGTTTTGCTGTGCCACCGTGTCTACCGCTTTCACTAAGGCACCAAAAAACGGATCGGAGACATCCATCACCACCACGCCAAGGGTATCACTGCTCTGCGTGGCCAGCGCCTGTGCGTTAGCATTTGGCCGATAGCCCAATTCCGCAACCGCCTGCAACACCTGCTCACGCGTCTTGGGGCTAGTCAGGGCGCTGTTATTGAGCACCCGTGAGACGGTAGCCACAGAAACGCCTGCACGCTTCGCGACGTCGCGAATGGTGATCGGATGGACAGAATTCATGGAGCATCCTGGAGTCGGGAAAGTTGATAATGACGCTATCCTACCCCGTTTGAGATCCTCCTCAGCGTGAATTACGTCACAGGAAAGAAAACGTTTACATACATTTTTTTAACCTACCTGCGCCAGATCTTAATTTGCTTTCTGCTGAGCCTGCTCACCAGCAGCCAAAACCGTCAGCTTGCGCCACAGCCATTCCATCGGGCCCTGCGTGAAGTAACGCAACCAGAGGTTGGAAAACAACAGGTTAGCCAGCCAAACCAGCGGGACGAACGCCAGGAGCTGCAAGCGATCAAACTGCTGGTAGAGGCCAAAACGGTAAAATAGCGTGGTGCAGATCAGCGTTTGCAACAGGTAATTACTCAGCGCCATGCGCCCAACCTGCGCCAACCAATGACTGATACGCGAGCGAGAAAAAGTGGGCCAAAAACCATAAATCAGGGCCAGATAGCCGATTGCCTGCAATGACGACCCTAATTCACGCGGTACCTGCAACAAGAAACCGCTCCAGCGATAATCCCAGTTTAGATGCCACTGTAGCGCCACCCCCGGCAGTTGGATCAACAATGAAAACGGTATCATCCAAGCGGCCAAGCGCCGATAGTGGGAAGGGGTATACCTGTTCCGCAGCCAGCCGCTGCGCATCAACCCCGCGCCAAACAGCATCAAACCGGCCAGTTGCCAGCCATACTGTGCACCAATCGCCAACAGGCTGGAGGAAAGCAAATCCAGGCGGCTACGCCAGGCCTCCACGCCCCCTTGCAGCTTCCAGAACTTCTCATACTGCAATTGCGCCACGCCCGGCTGCCAGAAATTACCCGGTTCACCGTGCGACATAAACCCCAACAGCAGCAACACCGCAACGCCGATCAAATACAGCAGCGCACCGGTTTTCAATAGCGTAATGGTATCTTTGGCGTCGCGAATCATGCGCCAGCACACCAGGCCAATCAGCCCATAGGCCAGCAGAATGTCACCATCCCACAGGAAAATCGCATGCCCCAAGCCAAACAGCACCAGCCACGACAGGCGAGCGCGTATCCACACTTTGCCGCGGTGCAGCAACAGTTGCAGGCCTGCCCCAAACAACAGGGCAAACATCGCTAAAAACTTGGCTTGAGCAAACAGATCCAGCAACGCCCAGGTCCAGGCATCGCGCGCCGAAGGAATACCAAGAAAAGCCGGGTTGAGGTAGGCCGCTTTCGGCAGGCCAAACGCGCTGATATTCATCAGCAGAATGCCGAGAATGGCGATACCCCGTGCACAGTCCAAGGTCGCAATACGCGGCAGCGGTGCTGTTTCATGATGATTCATTTTATACCGCTGTATTCAGATCGTTAAAAAGGCGCCCTCAGGCGCCTGTTCTCTTCGTTACCAACGCATCCATCAACTCTGATGGCGCACCGCGCGCAGAAACTCCTGGCGGGTGATCTGGCTGGACTTGAACAGCCCCCCCAGAGAAGTGGTGGTCGTGGCGCTGGTCGCATCGCGGATCCCGCGTGCCTTAACACAATAATGGACCGCATCAATCGATACCGCCACGTTATTCGTGCCGAGCAAGGTTTGCAACGCCACCAGAATCTGCTGGGTCAAACGCTCCTGCACCTGTGGGCGCTGAGCGAAGAACTGCACGATACGGTTGATTTTCGACAAACCGATCACTGCGTCTTTCGGAATATAGGCCACCGTCGCTTTGCCATCGATGGTCACAAAATGGTGTTCGCAGGTGCTGGTCAGCGTGATATCACGCACCGTGACCATTTCATCCACCTTCATTTTGTTCTCAATGACGGTGATTTTCGGGAAGTTGGCGTAATCCAGCCCGGAGAAAATCTCATCGACATACATTTTCGCAATGCGATGCGGCGTTTCTGCCAGACTGTCATCGGACAGATCAAGATTCAGCAACTTCATGATTTCTGTCATGTGTTCTTTGATGCGGCTTTTACGCGTTTCTCGATCCAGCATTTCTCCGCACAATGGGGTTTCCAGGCCACGTGCTTCAAGCGCAGCGTGAACCAATGCAGCTTCATTACTTAACGATGTCATGGGTATCTATCTCCAGCAGGCGGCTCCGACAATGCCTGTTATGCCGATAACTAGCAGATTTGCGGCGTCTCATTTTTTTAACTACCGGGTTCAGATGCGCGATAGCGTGAGCCCGGTCAAGATTTTTACCCACTCTAGATGAGAGTGAGACGTTTATCCAGTGATAGTGTTTCATGATTGCGTGAAATATCCGCATGCCGCCTGGGCAGGCTGGCTGCGGCTATTCCCTGTTTTTTGTATGGATTTCACTCACATCATACCGATTTACGCGCACTGCCCCGAGCAGGGGTATTAATGACCAGCAAGCCAGCGATCACCAACCCCACCACCGCCACATACAGCGCAGGCTCCAACCGTTGGGTCAGCGCGGTTGAAACCGCCGACAGCATTGGGCCCACCAGTTGGCCAATTGCATAACCGGTGGTCAATAACCCCGCCATGTAACGCGCATGGTGAGGAGCCAGTTCCCTGCCATGCTGGATAGAGAGCTGTACCACGCTGAGAAAACCACCGCCGGTAAATAGCGCACCCAGCACTAATCCGATCACACCCGGCACCACTTCGGCACATAACACCCCTAACGCCTGTACCCACAAAGTGATCGCCAGCCGGGTCTGCGTGGTGAACTTATGGCGGGTTAGAATGCCGATGACAATCCCCAGCACCGCCGCGCCACCAAAAATCGGCCAGACAAACTGGGCAAACAGGCTGCCGGGGAAACGCGCCGCCGCCATCTGCGAAAGAAAGGTTGCGGGCAGGATATAACCAAATCCGGCCAGGCTGTAGCTCCACACCAGCAGCTTCAATGCCGGGGTCAACACCAGCGGTTCCGGTGCGGTATCCGGCCGGTGCAGATCCCCGGCCCGTGGCAGATTAACGCTGATCGCTGCCACCAACACCAAGGCCAGCACGCCGTACACCAGCCAAGCCTGCGCGGCACTCAGCGCCAGGCTGTGGATCGCCACTGCCAGCATGCCGCTGATAAAAATGCCAGCTCCCGGCCCGGCAAACACGGCGGCGCTCAACGTCGGGCGGCCATAGTGCGCCAACCGTTCATTGGTCCATGCCGCCACCAGCACCATCGACCAACCGCTGGCCCAGCCAATCACCAGGCGCACCGCACCGTGCCACCACACGCCTTCCACCACGGCGGACAGCAGGGTGAGGATCACCACGCCCCAGACACCGAGCCACAGGCGGCGCTCCACGTGGCGGCTGGCGCGCATGGCATCAAAAGCACCGCACAGGTATCCCAAGTAGTTTAACGCCGCCACCAGCCCGGCTCCGGTCAGGGTAAACTGCTGTTCAGCAATCATCAGCGGCACCTGCGGCGTGAAGGCAAAGCGGCCAATCCCCATCGCCACAACTAAGGCTATAAAGCCACTCAACGCAATTCTTAACGCCATCTGCGCGTCCTGATTGTTAGAAGAAAGTTGCGACTATCATGCAGCAGGATTAAAATCACAAAAACTGAATAATACTCACCAAGTTCATCACAAAAAGAGAAAGCTATGGATCTGACCCAACTGCGCATGTTTTGCAGCGTGGCCGAAACCGGCTCCGTCGCCCGTGCCGCCGAGCAGTTGCATCGCGTGCCGTCGAACCTGACCACGCGTTTGCGCCAGCTCGAGCAGGAACTGGGTACCGATCTGTTCATTCGTGAAAAACAGCGCCTGCGTCTTTCGCCAATGGGCCATAATTTTCTCTGTTACGCCCAGCGTATTCTGGCGCTGAGCGAAGAAGCCATGAGCATCACCCACGCCGGGGAACCCGCGGGCAACTTTGCCTTGGGTTCGATGGAAAGCACCGCCGCCACCCGCCTGCCCGGCTTGCTGGCAGCCTATCACCAGCGCTTTCCGCAGGCCGCGCTTTCGCTGACCACCGGCACCTCCGGCGAGATCATCGAGCGGGTACGTGCGGGTACGCTGGCGGCGGCGTTGGTGGATGGCCCATTGCAGCACGATGAACTGAATGGCTGTATCGCTTTCCCGGAACGCATGGTGGTGATTTCCAGCCTGGATCATGCCCCGATTGAAAACGCGCACGATGCCAAAGGGGCAACCCTGTTCGCCTTCCGCGCTAGCTGTTCTTACCGCTTGCGGCTGGAGTCCTGGTTTAAGCGCAGCGGCGCAGTACCCGGCCAGATTATGGAGATCCAGTCCTATCACGCCATGCTGGCCTGCGTGGCCAGCGGAGCCGGGCTGGCGATGATCCCACATTCGGTGCTTAATCTGTTACCGGGCTTCGAGCGGGTGAAAGTGCACCCGTTACCGGCAGAAATTGCTGAAACCGCCACCTGGTTATTGTGGCGGCGCGATGCGTTCGGTCCTAACGTCCGCGCATTAAAAGAACTGATTATTGAGCAGGCTGATACTACGGCCACTAAAAATACTGATACTGAGGAGAAGTAAGATGGAAATGATCAAAACCCGTGCGGCCGTGGCCTGGGGCCCGAACCAACCGCTGACGATCGAAGAAGTCGACCTGATGCCACCGCAGAAAGGCGAAGTGCTGGTGCGCATCGTCGCCACCGGCGTTTGCCACACCGATGCCTATACGCTGTCTGGCAAAGATCCTGAAGGGGTATTCCCGGCAATCCTCGGCCACGAAGGCGGTGGCATCGTGGAAGCAATCGGTGAAGGCGTGACCAGCGTGGCCGTCGGCGATCACGTGATCCCGCTCTACACCCCGGAATGCGGCGAATGCAAATTCTGTAAATCCGGCAAAACCAACCTGTGCCAGGCGATCCGCGCCACCCAGGGCAAAGGCTTGATGCCAGACGGCACCACTCGCTTCTTCAAAGACGGCAAGCCGATTTTCCACTATATGGGCACGTCCACCTTCGCGGAACGCACCGTAGTGCCAGAAATTTCGCTGGCCAAAATCAGCAAAGAAGCTCCACTGGAAGAAGTCTGCCTGCTGGGCTGCGGCGTCACCACCGGTATGGGTGCGGTACTCAACACCGCCAAAGTGAAAGCAGGCGATACCGTGGCGATTTTCGGCCTGGGCGGCATCGGCCTTTCGGCGATTATCGGCGCTCAGATGGCTGGTGCAAGCCGCATCATCGGTGTCGATATCAACACCAGCAAGTTTGAGCTGGCGCGTAAGCTGGGCGCTACCGATCTGCTCAACCCGAAAGATTACCACAAGCCGATTCAGGAAGTGATCGTTGAGCTGACCGACGGCGGCGTTGATTTCTCCTTCGAATGCATCGGTAACGTCAACGTGATGCGTTCGGCGCTGGAGTGCTGCCATAAAGGCTGGGGTGAGTCGGTCATTATCGGCGTCGCCGGTGCCGGTGAAGAGATCGCAACCCGTCCATTCCAACTGGTGACCGGCCGCGTATGGCGCGGTTCCGCCTTTGGTGGCGTAAAAGGCCGCAGTCAGTTGCCCGGCATTGTGCAGCGCTATATGGACGGCGAATTTGCCCTGAATGACTTTATCACCCACACCATGGGGTTAGAGCAGATCAACGACGCCTTCGATTTAATGCATGAAGGTAAATCGATCCGTTCGGTGATCCATTTTGATAAATAAGCCAGGAGGCAGAGAGATGAGCACGTCATTAGAACTTCTCGAAGAGCACCGCATGTTCGGTGGCTGGCAACAACGTTACCGCCACGCGGCGCAGAGCCTGAATTGCAACATGACTTTCAGCATCTATCTGCCACCGCCGCGCGATGATAATCCACCGCCGGTGCTGTATTGGCTGTCGGGGCTGACCTGCAACGATGAAAACTTTACGCTGAAGGCGGGTGCCCAACGCATTGCTGCCGAACTGGGTTTGGTGTTAGTGATGCCCGACACCAGCCCGCGCGGCGACGAGGTGCCCAATGACCCAGGTTACGATCTGGGCCAAGGGGCGGGTTTTTATCTCAACGCGACCCAGGCCCCTTGGGATCGGCACTTTCGCATGTACGATTACATCAGCGATGAGCTACCCGCACTGATTCAGCAGCACTTCAGCATCAGCGATCGTCAGTCGATCTTCGGCCATTCGATGGGCGGCCACGGCGCGCTGATGATGGCATTGCGCAATCCGCAGCGCTTCCGTTCCGTATCAGCCTTTGCGCCGATTGTTAACCCTTGTCAGGTTCCGTGGGGGCGCAAAGCCTTTGCCGCTTACCTGGGGGATGACGAAAACCAGTGGTTGCAGTACGACAGTTGCCACCTGCTGGCGAGCGGTGCAGAAAAACTGCCTATTCTGGTGGATCAGGGGGATGGCGATCAGTTCCTGGCGGATCAACTGCAACCGGCGAAGCTGGCCGAACTGGCACGCCAGCTCGACTGGCCGCTGACGCTGCGCACCCAGCCGGGCTACGATCACAGCTATTTCACTATTGCTACTTTTGTCGAAGATCACCTGCGCTTCCACGCCGAGCATCTGTTCCGCTGATTGTTTCGGCTGTTTGTGGCTGCGCCTGCGGCCACAAACAGCGATTTCCTCCCCCGTTTTACCGGGCAGAACCCCATTTGTGATCCTCTTCGCTTTACCTAGCTGAACGCCTTTACAACCGGATCTTTGCCCTTCATGTTACCCCACATCATGAACGCGTAACATTTTCAGCCAAGGTATCCTCATGAATCCTGTTGATATTCCATCTGCTCCTGCCTCATTAGCCTCGATCCTTACCCGGCGCGACTGGGAAAACCCGGCCTGCACCCACTACAACCGCTTACCTGCACATCCGCCGTTTGCCAGTTGGCGTGACGAACAACATGCTAGGCACGATCGCCCCTCAGCACAGCGAACCTTGCTCAACGGCGCCTGGAAATTCAGCTATTTCACCCAGCCAGAAGCCGTACCAGAACGGTGGTTGCAGCAAGATCTGAGCGATGCCGATACGCTACAGGTGCCCTCTAACTGGCAGATGGCCGGTTACGACGTGCCGATCTACACCAACGTCACCTACCCGATCCCGGTCACACCGCCATTTGTGCCGCAACAGAACCCTACCGGCTGTTACTCGCTCACCTTTGAGGTGGCCGAAGCCTGGCTGCAACAGGGGCAGACGCGAGTTATTTTCGACGGCGTCAATTCGGCGTTCTATTTGTGGTGTAACGGTATCTGGATCGGTTATTCGCAAGACAGCCGCCTGCCCGCCGAGTTTGATTTAACCCGCGCGTTACGGCCCGGTGAAAACCGCCTGGCGGTGATGGTGCTGCGCTGGAGCGATGGCAGCTATCTGGAAGATCAGGACATGTGGCGCATGAGCGGCATCTTCCGCGATGTCAGCCTGCTGCATAAGCCAAGCCGCCATTTGAGCGATATTCAGTTGCGCACCCATCTGGCCCCCGGTTTTTATCATGCCGAACTGGAGGCGCTGGTGCAGGTTCAATCGCCAGCGGCTGGCTGCTCGGTACGAGTTCAGCTGTGGCAGGGTGACCAGTTGACTGCCGTACACCAGCAGCCATTGGGAAGTGAAATTATTGACGAACGCGGCTGCTATGACGATCGCACTACCCTGCGTTTGCCGGTTGCGCAGCCCGCACTGTGGAGTGCCGAACAGCCTCATCTGTATCGCGCCGTGGTTTCCTTGCTGGCGGCCGACGATACATTGATTGAGGCGGAAGCCTATGACGTGGGTTTCCGTCAAGTCGAGATCAGCGACGGCCTGCTGAAGGTCAATGGCAAACCTATTCTGATACGCGGCACCAACCGCCATGAGCATCACCCGGAACAGGGGCAGGTGATGGACGAAGCCACCATGTTGCAAGATATCCTGCTGATGAAGCGACATAACTTCAACGCGGTACGCTGTTCGCACTATCCTAACCATCCGCTTTGGTATCGGTTGTGCGATCGTTACGGCCTGTACGTGGTGGATGAAGCCAATATCGAAACCCACGGCATGCAGCCGATGAACCGCCTGACGGACGATCCGGTATGGTTCCCGGCCCTGAGCGAACGCGTCACGCGTATGGTGCAGCGCGATCGCAACCATCCCTGCATTATCATCTGGTCATTAGGCAATGAATCCGGCCACGGAAGCGCGCACGATGCCCTGTACCGCTGGATCAAGAGCAGCGATCCAACACGCCCGGTGCAGTACGAAGGCGGCGGTGCCGATACTGCGGCCACCGACATTGTCTGCCCGATGTATGCGCGTGTAGATCAGGACCAGCCCTTCCCGCAGGTGCCGAAGTGGTCGATCAAAAAATGGATCGGCCTGCCGAATGAGCATCGTCCGCTGATCCTGTGTGAATATGCTCACGCCATGGGCAACAGCTTCGGCGGTTTTGATCGCTACTGGCAGGTATTCCGTAAACACCCGCGCTTGCAGGGCGGTTTTGTCTGGGACTGGGTGGATCAGGCGCTGACCAAAACCGGCGAAGACGGCGTGCGTTACTGGGCCTACGGCGGTGATTTCGGCGATACCCCTAACGATCGTCAGTTCTGCATGAACGGCCTGGTATTCCCAGATCGCACTCCTCATCCCGCGCTGTATGAAGCACAGCGCGCGCAGCAGTTTTTCCAATTCCAGCACCAACCAGAGGCTCCGCTGACCCTTGAGATCACCAGCGAATACCTGTTCCGCCCTACCGATAACGAGCAATTGTTCTGGCGGTTGGAGTTAGACGGGCAGTGCATCGCGCAAGGCGATCGGTTGCTGGACATACCACCGCAGGGCACCCAACGGCTGGTACTGGGTGAGATGCCGCAGGTGCAAGGCAAGGGTGAGCTGTGGCTGAATGTGGAAGTCCGCCAGCCAAAGGCAACAGCCTGGGCCGACGCTGGCCACCGCTGCGCCTGGGATCAGTGGCGCTTACCGCACGCGCTGGCGCTGCCTAATGTCAGCACCGGCCCACTGCCGCAGTTAGTCACTCATCCGGATATGGTTGAAATCACCCATGGCCAGCAGCGCTGGCAATTTTGCACTACCCGCGGTTGCCTGATCCAATGGTGGCGTGACGGTGAGCCACAGTTATTGACCCCGTTACAGGACCAGTTTATTCGCGCACCGCTGGATAATGATATCGGCGTCAGCGAAGCGACGCGTATCGATCCCAACGCCTGGGTAGAGCGCTGGAAAAAAGCCGGTATGTACGCGCTGGAAAGCCAACTGCTGTCATTTAGCGCCAACGCCCTTGGGCATGGCGTGCAGATCTCAACGGTGCACAGCTACAGCAGCCAGCAACAGCCGCTGTTTATCAGCCGCAAAAACTATCTGCTTGATGGTGAAGGGAAACTGCATATCAGCGTGGATGTTGATGTCGCCTGGGGTGTTCCCGCACCTGCACGCATCGGGTTGACCTGCCAGTTGGCAGAAACCGCCGTGCCGGTTGAATGGCTGGGTTTGGGGCCGCACGAGAACTATCCGGACCGCCAGCTATCAGCGCAACAAGGGCGCTGGGCGCTGCCGTTACCTGCGTTGCACACGCCGTATATCCTCCCCAGCGAGAACGGCCTGCGCTGCGATACCCGCCAGTTAACTTTTGGCCGCTGGCAGTGGCAGGGCCGTTTCCACTTTGGCCTGAGCCGTTACAGCCAGCAGCAACTGATGGATACTACCCATCAGCATTTATTGCGCGAAGAAGCCGGAACCTGGCTGAACCTGGACGGTTTCCACATGGGCGTTGGCGGTGATGACTCCTGGAGCCCCAGCGTCAGCCCTGACTTTCTGCTGACGGCGAGCCACTACCATTATGAGGTTACTTGGATGCAGCAATAACCTTCTGTGCAGCCTAATGCCGGTCAGTTAAGGCTAACCAGTTCCCTCTCCTTCGGGGTTAGGGTTAGGGTTAGGGTGAGGGTGAGGGGAAGATCACTGTACTACAAGCCCCTAACCCCGGCCCTCTCCCACAGGGAGAGCAGCTGTGTTTAAAGTCAATGGGTGATGATTAATTTGTCACCCATTGCCTATTATCTCGCAGCATCGCGTTTAATATCGTTAACAGCTTTCTGATGCACGCGGTTAGCGCCACTTTCTTCGCTTTACCCCGTGCAACCAGCCTCTCATAGAACTCTTTTATCGTCTCATTGCTACGCGTTGCCGACAACGTTGCCATGTAAAGCGCCGCTCTCACCGCCGAACGCCCGCCCCAGATCGTTCGCTGCCCTTTCATTTTCCCACTCTCATGGGCGTACGGGCACACGCCAACCAAGGCACTGATTTCTCGCCATGTCAGCTTACCTAGCTCCGGTAACAACGCCAGTAACGTCGACACCGTCACTTTACCTAACCCTTTCACCTCTTCGAGCAACCTGGCTTTCTCCTGCCAGACTGGCATCACCTTCAGTTGTCGGTGTATATCATCGTCAATATCGCTAATCTGCTGGTTCAGCCAATTAACATGGGCATGTATCGATTGGCTGGCCTCGTATAACGCCCCCTCAAGCCTGTTAAGCTCCGCTGTGCGGATCTCTACCAATTGACGCCGTCGCGTTACCATTCCCGCCAGACGTTGAGTTTGAACATCGTTTTGTTCTCTCACTGGCGGCTCTATCGCCTGGGCAAAGCGGCATAACACTGCAGCATCTATCGTGTCTGTTTTCGCCCGTTTTCCCAACGCACGGGCAAAATTCTTGACCTGCCGGGGATTAACGACCGCTACGGGCAATGTCTTCAACGTGAGCGCTGCGCAAAGTGGCCCATGATATTTACCTGTAGCCTCCATGGCGATCAGCTCCACCTCATAGGTATCAAGCAAGGTGATTAACGCCTGATGCCCTGAGGACGTATTGTCAAATTGAGCAATACGATGGTCTGTGTTGATAAACACGTCGAACTTCTCTTTGGCGATATCAATACCGACGTAAGTCTTTTGTTTCATCTCATGTCTCCCAGCCTTGCGTGATACGGACTGACAGCATCGTCGTCCAGGCAGCTGTTCGGGCTCATCATGAAACCGACGTGGCGCAATAAGCTCTCCCACGGGCTTGGTGTCCCAGAGGGGGTACGTGCTGCCACGCCGGGTAAGAACACAGTACAACCTATCTTTTTACATCAACTACAAACATACAAGGGAGGCTACACCTTTAGCATCTGCTGCATGGTTATGCAGTTTTTTGCTTAACTGACTGGCATTACACTGCCGCCCACTTTTGGGCGGCACTACACTTCAGGCCGCGCGCCTAATTTGGCAAACTACTGTCTCCACCACTATTACGGTTTTTACCCTAGCAAGCTTTCAACTCAACACTATTTATCGACCCAGCTCAACAACATCGCCGCACTGGCAATCACGTTAATATTCGAGATATAGCCATCATAACGATTATTGATTGCAGACAGTTGATTGTTAAAGTGGTCGTTCTCCGCCGTCAGCACATCCAGCAGCGTGCGTGTACCCAGGTTGTACCACTGATCGTAAAACATCTGCCTCACACGATCCGTTTCTGCTGACAACCGATCAAAATCATCCGCGCGCATAAACGAAGAATCTCGCGTCTGTACCAGATTATTGATCTGATATTCCAAATCGCGGTACGCCACTTCATATTGTTGCTGGGCACCGTTGGCTTTAGCGCGTGCCGCCATCTGCGCCGCCGTCTGCGAACCCCCGCTGAACGCATTCCATTGCACATTCAGCCCGGTATACCAACCGGTTTCATCACCATTGATATCTTTGGCCGTGTTCTTGGATACCACCCAGTTCAACTGCGGTAACCCCGACGACTTGATGCTCTCGGCTTCATACTCCGCGGCCTTGGCCTGCGCCTGTAATTTCAGCAGGTTCGGGTTCTTGGTCAACGAAGCGATCGCCACTGACGCCGGCATCACCGAATCTCGCCAGGAGACCGTCTCCGGTAAATTCGGCTCGACGCCCAACAGACGCACCAATCTGATACGGCTGGTACTCACCTGGTGTTCAATATCATCCAGGTTGGCGCGGGCTGAAAGCAGCTTCGCCTTCGCCTGGGTAAACTCACTGGCTCGCCCCCCGTCCGCCGTCGCGATCTGCGACAGCATGTCGGTCAGTTCCTTCATCCGCGCAACATAGGCCTGCGCCACCTGGCGGCTTTCCTGATAGCGCCCCAGGTTCATCAGCTCTGACACGGTACTGTAGGCCAACTGCTCTTTGGTGTAACTCTCCGCATTCACCGCCGCCGTGACGCTGGCTTCGGCGCTGTCCACCTGATTGCTGATCTTGCCCCAATCATAGATTGGCGTGGTGATAGATACCGACCCACTGGTATCACCGGCCTTGGCGTTATTGCGTTGCAGATCGGCATTGCCTCCCTGGGTGCCTAACGGCGTGGAGACCCCGACCTGCACCTGTGGCCAGCGCTGCCCTTTGGTCTGATCAACGTAATAACCCGCAGCCAGAACGTCGGCCTCTGAAGAGCGGATCTCCGGGCTGTGCGCCAATGCCATCGACACCATTTTGCGCATAAACGCCCGTGACGGATTAGTGCTTTTTCCGCTGTAAGCCTCGTCAGACATACTCTCGAAGCTGCGTTTGCCGCTTTCTCCATCAACCTCGCCGTTCCAACGCACCTTGTCATACGCCGGATCCGGTTGATACTGCTGCTGAACCGCAGGGAGGTTATCGCCACTGTTTTTCAGCACCGCCCGGTTGCCTGCCGCAGGAGCCTCCGTGGCAATATCGGCTTTGGTGCGCAGCTCTGTGCGGTTAACCAAAGCGGGCTGATTGCCAGCAACCACCGGCGCCGCAGGCGTGCTGCTGCCTGATTGCACGGGCTGGCTCAAGCGCCCAGTGTGGGTGACTACTGGCGCTTCTGTGGTTTTAATCGGCGCTGGCGGCTCAATACGTGTAATCAGCCCTGAAGAGCGGGGGGCGTTGGCCGTGGCGGGCATCGCTGGCTGGCTTGTCGGCTCTGACACGCTGACGCCTTGGCCCGGCTGAACCGGCTGAACCGGCTGAACCGGCTGAACCACTTCATTCTGCCCGGCGGTCGCCGTCGGTTGCACGTTATTCACCGCCACGTTGTTGCTGAACACGGGGGCAGCTTCTGTTTTCACTTCCGGCGCAGGGGCCGCCGGGCTCTGACGGGGTACCGGTGCTTTTGGCTCCCCTATAGCCGCTAACTCCTGAAGAAAATCAGGGGCTTCTTTTGATCCGGCCTCGCCTGCCGATGACGGGTCAGAATGGAACAGTGTCATGTATTCCTCCTGCGTCAGCATCGGCGGTAATCCGTTGATATCCTGCGCACTTCTTGACTGTGCGGCCATCAGGGGGGAGAACGGCAGGCAGATGGCGATTGCCATTGCCACATTTAACCGGCGGAATTCATTGTGCTTGCGTACCATCAGATCATCTCTCCCTGAACGCTTCACGGGCTTTTAATACAGGTTTTAGAATATAGGATAGGATCGTTTTCTCGCCGGTACGAATTTCAACGTTGGCGATCATGCCGGGAATGATCGGGAACGTTTTGTTTTTAACATGCAAGGCGGCCTGGTTAGTCCGCACATACACGCGGTAATAGGTTGAATCCCCGCGGCCAGAACGGGCTTTCTCTTCATCCACCAACGTGTCGGAACTGATATGCTCCACCACGCCGCTCAACCCACCGTAAATGGCATAGTCGTACGCGGTGATTTTGACCGTGGCGGGTAAACCCGGGTGAATAAAGGCCACGTCGGCCGGTTTGACCTGGGCTTCGACCAGCAGGTTATCTTCCAGCGGAATAATCGTCATGATTTCCGCCCCCTGCTGGATCACCCCGCCCCGGGTGGTGGTGCGGATGTTATTCACCGTGCCGCGCACCGGGGCAACAATCGTGGTGCGCTGCATCACGTCTTCGCGGCCACGCAAAATCTCCTCCGCCTGCGCCAGCTCTGACTCCAGCTTGTTCAGTTCGCTGTTGGCATCCGAGCGGAAACGGTTGGTGCGTTCGGCAATCTGCAACTGGAACTCGTTCGCCTGCCTGCGCAGACGCAGGATTTCCACTTCCGACACCAGCCCTTTTTTGGCCAGCGGGGCAGAAAGCTGTACCTCGTTTTCCGCCAGCGACAGGCTTTTCTTCAGCGCATCCACACTCTCATTCAGGGTTCTCAGTTGGGCGCTGTAAGCCTGGGTTTCGTCATTCACGATACTGGGCACTGCCAGCACCTCGGGCGGAAACACCAGCGGCGTATTGTAAGATTGTGCCCGCAGGCGTGCGATAGACGCCTTGAGCCCCAGGACTTTCGACAAGGATTCGCCGTAGCTGGAGCCCGCCCGCGTCGGATCCATCTTCAGCAGCACCTGCCCCTTCTCGACAATATCCCCTTCGCGTACATTCAGCTCTTCAAGAATACCGCCTTCCAGGCTCTGAATAACCTGTTCACGGCTGGCGGGAATAATCTTCCCGTCGCCACGGGTAATCTCCTCCACCCGGGCAAAATGCGCCCACACCAAGGCCACCACCACTACCAACGCAATGGTGTACAGCATGATCATACTGAACGGCGTTTTTTGTGAGATCAACGCCGCTTGCAGGTCGTTAATAAACTCTAAATCGTCGTTTTCAACTTTCCCATTCAGTGGATCATTATTGGCACTTTTACCCGTGCTAACCTGATTTTTTTTAGCCATACCATTCTGTGATAGGGATACGTTGAGGTCATTCTTCTTCATCTCTAAGCTTCCACTTTCCTTTCGGCGATCCCTGCTACACCATTATTTGGCTTCACGGGTACAGGGTTACCGGTCTCACTCTGCGCATTCTGTTGGGTTTTCTGCTGACTGTTCGCATTCAACATGGCGATGACCTGATTTTTAGGGCCATCAGCCACTACGCGACCATCATCCAGTACGATCAGCCGATCAAAAATATTCAATACGGACATCCGGTGGGTCACAATTACCAACGTCTGCCCTTCTATCGCGCTTTGCAACTGGCGGATAAACAGCGTTTCTGTCATTGCATCCATCGAACTGGTGGGTTCATCCATCAGCAGAATTTTAGGCCGCAGCAGCAGGCAGCGCGCCAGAGCAACCAACTGTTTCTGTCCACCGGACAATGCGCTCCCCATTTCCCCAACCGGCATGTCATAGCCCAGCGGATGTTTGGCCGCGATACGATCCAACCCGGTCATCTGGGCAACGCGCAGAAACTCTTCGGTACTGACTCCCGGATCGCCAATAGTGACATTAAAGCGCAGGGTACCGTGGAACAGTCGGCAGTCTTGGCTTACATACCCCACCGCAGTTCGCCAATCCGCCGGGTCGACCTGAGTCGCATCAACACCATCGATGGTAAGTTGGCCGCTTAAGGGCTGCATTAAGCGCCCCATTACCCGTAACAACGTCGATTTTCCACTGCCAATACTGCCAATAATGGCAACTCGCTCACCGGCCTGGATGTTGATGTTAACGTTCTCCAAAATGGCAGGGGGAACCATGACGCCCGGTACTGGATAAGCAAAGCCCACTTTTCTCAGTTGCAGATTCCCAGCGAAACTGGGCGTCGGCAAATAGTTAACGTCAGCATCACGCTCAGTCGGTAGGTCCATCAACTGATTCAACGACTTCAACGCCGCTTTGGCATGCTGATAGCGTAAGGCCAGCCCAACTACTGAAGCCAGTGGCCCCAGCGAACGACCCGATAAAATGACCACCCCAATCATTGCCCCCATGGTCAACTCGCCCGCGTGGATCAGATAAACACCGAAGACCACAATAACCACGGTGGTGATCTGCTGCATAAAGCTGACAAAGTTAGACGTCAGAGAAGAGAGATATCGGGTCTTCATGGAAGAAGCCGCCGCCAGGGCGCTGAAATCATCCCAACGCTTTTGCATCACGCCTTCGCCCCGAGCCGCTTTCAACGCCTCAAGCCCTTCGATGGTCTCAATCAATAATCCCTGCTTCTGGGAGATCTCACGAATATTTTCCCCCATATAGCGGCTCAGCGGCCACTGAATGCACACGCTAACCAGCAGAATAATCGGGATGGCGATCAACGGGACTATGGCCAGTTGCCCGCCGATCAGATAGATGATCAACATAAACAAAATGCAGAAAGGCAGGTCTGATAGCGTTGATAACGTCGCTGATGTTACAAAATCGCGCACTGCTTCAAAGTCGCGCAGTTGGTTAGCAAAAGAGCCGGTTGACTGCGGCTTGCTCTCCATGCGCATTGCCATGACCTGGCGGAACAATTTGGCCCCCAGAATCAAGTCGGCTTTTTTACCGGCAACATCAATCAGGTAAGTACGCACTTGCCGCGAGGTGAATTCAAATACGATAGCAATCAATACACCGATCGCCAGTGACCATAAGGTGACGTAAGCCTGAGTCGGGATAACGCGATCGTAGACGTTCATGGTAAAAAACGTGCTGGCCAGTGTCAGAACGTTCGCCAGTAAAGCAGCCAGCGCGGCGCTGTAGAAGTAGTGACGATAACGCCACAGCGTGGAGAACAACCAGTGCCCTTCGCGGTTTTTTTCCGGCAGAATTTCGTTATCTGTGCGCTTATCAAGCCTGGGCTTCGGGTTCGCCAACATGGCATAACCGCTGTAATTAGCCATCAATGCGTCTTCTGACATCTGAAGCACGCCACCACTTTCCGGCACCACGACCTGATACTTCAGATCGCCACGTTTACCGGTACGTGAGGTAATCACGCAATAGCTGCCATCGTTGTAGGCCAGCACCAAAGGGAAGAGATAGGTGGAAACCTGAGACAGATCTCGTTTTATCCATCCTCCAGAGAGACCGACCTGATCCAGCATCCGCAACGCCAATTCCGGTGTCAGTTTTTCGCCACGTGGTAATCCCGCATATAACACCGCTGTGCTGGCAACTTTATTATGATATCGACATAACCATTCAACGGCCCACAGCAAGGAATCTTTGCTATTATCTTCCACACTGTCAAAGCCGGTAGATTCCAATACCGGCCGGGTAATTACTTTCTCACTCATAGCCATTCTCTAATTTCATAGAGAGCATAAAAATTCCACTTAAATTTTCTATAAAAAAACGCAACAAAGAGCATAGAATCCAGCTAAAAAATAACAGCCAACCCACAGAAAAAGACATATTAATAACAGGCAAGCACCACGTAACCTGGCTATACTGAAAATTAAATAGAGCACTCATAAATTTAAACTCATACATTCCAAAAAATTAACCTAAAGACAGTAGACATCTTTAAGATAGTGTGACTAAAAATCCATAGAAATAAAAATGAGCCACCTTTTTAGCCCATTTCCAACTATACTCTAAATAATTCGAGTTGCAGGAAGACGGCAATGCAGCCCTCAAAAATTTATATAAGTCACTGGCTAGTGGGTGAGCGTTCAAATCTGCCGAAAACAGATTTGAACGCTGCTTGCAGTGGCCCCGTAAGAACGAGGCCCACACCGATAGGTTGAATAACAAAGCCAATGAACATACAACATGAAATATGGCGGTTATACACCTTATGCCGTGTCTCGGGTTTCGTTATCTGACGACGATATCGACACGTCGGCTATTGATATTGCAACCGGCTGTCTGGCCGGCCACACATCCTTCAGCACTTTGTGCGACGCCCATTCCTTCAGTCACTCCGATAATGGAAGAGTCGACTCCGCCTCGAATCAACTCGTTACGTACGGTCTGGGCTCTGGCATCAGAGAGACGCTGATTAGACTCTCTCTGACCAATCGCATCCGTGTAGCCGTGCAGTTGAATCTCTGTAGCACTCTTCCCTTGCTTGATAAAATCAATCACATTCCGCAGTTTGGCTTGAGACTCAGGTAAAATTGCCCTAGCATCGCTTTTGCCAAACTGGAACAATACGCTTTCTTGGATCAACGTGACACCGCTGCCATTAACGTATTCGCACGGCTTCACCTGTGAAGCACGATTGATGATGCGAGTGTGCGCACGCATTGATGCCAGCTCACTCTCTGCCACCGCACGCTCTACCAATACCGGCTTAGTCCCTTGCAAGCCAGGGTTAGCCAGCAGGAAGTAAGTCACACCAGCTTGCATACCCAACTGATGAGTCGTACTTTGTTTACCTTGATACCTAGGCTGATCGTTGATGTAAGATTCAATCGTATGTGTGCCTGGTGCGACACAGAACACGCTGAACTCACCTGGCAGTAACGCTGATTGCAATTCACGATCCACATACACAGTTGCAGGCAGTTCACCTTGCGGATAGTAAAACACCACTTGTGCCAGTTCTGGAGCTGCATTCGCAACCGGCCTATAGTTGGCAGAAGAGTCACGAACACTGTTAGTAGATGAACCAGAAACAAGTAACGTATCTGTCACTGAACTTACGTATTCCTGTTGCGCCATGGCGGTAAAAGAAAACAACCCGAACGCCAAGGCAATCAATGAAATATTTACTGACTTAACCCTGTTATGAACAAATTCCATTATTAAATTGCTCCCAAATCGTAACATTCACCCATTGAGGGTGATATCGCTACAAATTCCATTCCATACCCCCTAACATCAACAAATGGCAGGAGATCTTCATACACCACAACCCTCACCTTAAATAAGACTCTAGGGGTTTGCTTAATTAACGCCAACCTAGAAGCCCACTGGATTAGTGGTATAAAATTCAAACCTCAGCGAGGTCAGGCAGAATAATCTGTTTTTCTATAACAGCATCTACAGATCATTAACTGACATGAAACCCTGAATACAGTGCCCGATTCACGGGCACTGTAGGGTTATTGCATGACTATTATTACAGAATCACATGAATGGTATTCTCAACGAACAGTTCACCGGTTTGGCCCATATTACTGTAGACGTTGTAAGTAATACCGCCCTGTGAGGTCTGACCTTGATGAAGCCACCTTTGTGAAGCCTCATTGCCAGAGTTCAATTCAACTTGGCCATTGTCCCCAGTAATTTGCAATTGCATCTTGCTGTCATTCAACATCAGGTCTCGTTCTCCCGTTGCGATCAAGTCACTGAAACGTAACGCGAGGGTATTGTTACCGTTACCCATGTCGAAGTGTTCAAACCCTTGGACTTTAGCCCCCATGGTAGCCAGGTTAAGGTACAAGCTTTGACCATCGAGTTTGAGGGTATCCGTACCCAATCCGCCATCGACCCGTACAAAATCAGTGCTTACGATAGAAATGACATCATTGCCAGCGCCACCGTATACCACATCCCCCGTGCCTACATTGCTGATCTGGTCATTACCGTGCGATGCTGCAACACGATCCACCACATTGGTACGCAAAACATGTGTGTCATTATCTATGGTGCTCATATGCGTCAGATTCTCTTTACTGCCATAGAAGATCTCATATCCGCCGGCGTTAAAAGCCAAGGAATCATCCCCCCATGACGGTATAGCGATATCCTGCAAACCATCACCATCCCAGTCACCCATACCAACGTTGGTGCCCATATAATCCTGGGTGACTTTACCCACCCACTTCTCGGCCTGACCAGCGGAAACCAATGCATCGAGATCCGTATTAGCCGCAAAACCACCACCGGCACGCCCGTAGACCAAGTAAACAGCACCGTTGTCCGTCTTGCCGTTGATATCAGCATTCGGGGCCGTGATCAGGAAATCATCGTAGCCGTCCCCGTTGTAATCACCTGTACCTCTGGCCCCCGTACCTAATAGAGCATTGGTTCCGGTGCCTGATGCCTGCAGAACAAAACCGTTGCTGCCATTCAGGTTGCTAAGGTTGAAGTCACTCCACCCTCCGGTCTTACCATAAATGACATAAGCACGTCCTGGTGCCACGCCATCATAAGCCCCGTCTCCCCACAAAGGTGAACCGATGATAAAGTCATCAACACCATCACCGTTGATATCACCCAGAGTAGAAACACTATTACCTGACCCAAAATAACTATAACCGTGAGCATCGGTAGATAGGTCACGCACGATATCACCGAGGTTTTCACCGTATTCAGTGCCACCAATCCGGATGCCATACTTCTGATACTGCGTCCAGAAATCCGTGGTTTGTGTATAGGTCTTAGCAGCACCATACCCAGCAGTGGTTCCCCAAACCAGGTAAGCATAACTGTTCGCTCCACCGGCTAGATTCGTATCAGGGTGCGTAATGACGAAGTCATCGAGACCGTCACCATTGACATCACCAACCAAGCGGACGTGGTCGCCAAAGCTGTTTGCACTATTGGAGTAGAAGGTGCTGTATTTGTTGCTGGCCAGTTGACCAATATAAGCACCATTGCCAAACTCCCACAGTGTCCCATCACTCATCTGCTCCAGGTTGTTCCAGGTACCTGCTGCCCCCTGCTTGCCATAGAGGGTGTACACCATGTTCTGACCTGAGTCGGAAATGATCAAATCACCATAACCATCGCCATTGAAGTCACCACCGGTGCTACCGTCAGCAAACCACGCATTGTTACCATGCAGGTAGAAACCATCCTTAGTTGCAGTCGTTGCCATACTGTTCAGTGAGATGGTGCTTGTCCCCGTCTCGCGACCAAAAATCACATAAGCGCCGTCCTGGTGGTGTGAGGCAACAACCAAGTCATCATAACCATCGCCGTTGAAATCCCCCAAGCTCATGATATTCAAGCCTGATTTACCGATAGCCCCAGTTACGCCAACGTTATCAAAACGAATTCCCTGGCTAGCGTTCATCTTATCTATGTCGTTCAGCGTCGGAATGCCCAGCACCGATCCATAAACCAGATAGACATTAGAGTTACCTGCTCCTGCAAGACCATTCGATTGAGTATGTGGTGCTGAAACAATAAAGTCTTCAATACCATCACCGTTAAAGTCACCAGCACTCGTTATTTCCCAACCCAGCCCATCCTGCTGTTGACCGCTCTTACCTATCGTCGGGGTAGAGTTATCTATCACCAGACGGGCACTAGCCCTATCGTCAAGTAAACCAGCATTTGTTTGCACACCGGCTTCACTCAACAACACCACTTTCAGATTGTAGCTACCGTTCTTTAACTGCGGCAATGTCTGAGGGTAACTTACCGAGTTTCCTGCAAAACTACCTGGGATCTGTTCTTTAGCAAATAAGGTATCACCTGCACTGTATTTACCGTCGTTGTCAATATCATCGAACAACACCGAATACATTTTACCAGCAGTAATATCCGCTTGTTCTTTCGTCCCCAGCCCAGTCACTTTCACTTCAACAGCCACAACACTGGTACTCGTAATATTATCTGTCGAGCTGACGCCGTTATCACTTATCGACATCAAGTCCAGCGTGAGTTTACCGATACTTGGAGGTGCGGTATCAACCGTGACGACCTGTTGAGTTACACCCCCCGCCATACCTGTTGCACTGGATACCCGGACCATATAGGTATGCTTACCATTGGTCAGTACACGCCCATCAACATAGCTCCAAGTGCCACCCGCAGAGACATTCACACTTGACCAGTTCACCCCTCCATCCACAGATATTTGTGCTATCTGACCTGCGTTTAATGGCGCATCCAGCGTTCCAAAGACGGTCAGTGTGGTATCCGAGGTAATGAAGTCAGATGCCGACAAGCCGGTATCATCACTGATACCTGAAATCACCATTTTCTGGCTCGGAGCCACCGACTCTACCGTAAACGCCCAGCTATCGCTGGTGCTGACGTTGCCCGCCGGATCCTTGGCGCTGGCGCTCAGGCTGTGTGCGCCCTGGCCCAGATCGGTGGTTGGCGTAAAGCGCCAGTTACCGCTGCCGTCTGCCGTCACGCTGCCCAGCACATTGCTGCCGTCACTTACCGTCACCACGCTGCCGGCCTTCGCCGTGCCGTTCAGCGTCGGACGCAGGTCGTCCGTCACGCCGCTCTGCTCGATGGCGCCCTGTTTGCTACCCACGTCGTCCGTCAGACTGCCCAGTTGCACCTGACCCGGCACCACATCGACCGTGACCGCCAGATGCTCACCTTCGGCACTGGTGTTACCCGCCTTATCGGTCACCGTGGTGGTAAAGTCGTGTGCGCCGTTGGTCAGCGGGGTGCTTGGCGTGAAACTCCAGTCACCGTTCGCATCCACCGTGGTGCTGCCGATCGCCTTGCCGTTGTCCAGCACGGTGACCACGCCGCCTGCTTCCGCCTTGCCGCTGAAGGTTGGCGTGCTGTCGTCGGTGGTGCTGCCCGCCGTCAGTGGGTCCTGCACGCTGCCGGCATCATCCGTCACCACCAGACCGGTGGCCGGGGCCGGTGGCTGGGTGTCAACCACGATACCGAAGTCACCGGTGGTCGGGCTGACCTGGCCGATGCTGTCCATCACCGAGGCCGTCAGGTTGTGATTACCCTCACCCAGTGGGCTGCTCGGGGTAAAGCTCCATGCGCCGTTGCTATCGGCGGTGGTGCTGCCGATTGCCGTGCCGTTGTCGTACACCGTGACGGTGCCGCCCGGCAACGCCGTGCCCTTCAGGGTCGGGGTGCTGTCGTTGGTAACATCACCTTTCTGCAGCGCACCGGTGTGCGGGGCCACATCGTCTTCCACCGAGCCAATCACCGGTGCCGCTGGGGCCTGGGTGCTCACCGTAAAGCCATACTCCGGTGACGCCGCCGTGGTGTTGCCCGCGCTGTCGGTTTCCTTGGCGGTCAATCCATACAGACCGTCTGCCAGTGGCAGGGTCGGTTTCAGTGACCAGGTGCCGTCATCTTGCACGGTCGCCGTACCAATCACGTTCGTGCCGTTGTACACCGTAACGGTGTTGCCGGCTTCCGCGCCAGTCCCTTTGAGGGTCGGACGGTTGTCGTCGGTCATGCCACCCTGCGCTACGTTGCCGGTGATCGCTCCAACCGCATCTTCCACCCCGGTGATCGCCACCAGGCTTGCGTCCGGTGCGCTGAAGTCCAGCGTCAGGCTAAAGGTGTTGGACGGTGCGCTGACGTTACCCGCCGCGTCCGTCGCCGTGACGGTGAAGCGATGCTCGCCTTCCGCCAGTGGCGTGGTCGGCGTAAAGCGCCAGGTGCCCGAGGCATCGGTCTGTACCGAGCCCAGCAACCCGTTCTGATCGGCGATCTTCACGGTGCTGTTGGCTTCCGCACGGCCGGTCAGCGTTGGCGTCGGATCGTCCGTCGCACTGCCGCTGGTCATATTCTGTGGCTGTACGCTGCCCACATCGTCCGCTACCGCGTCAATGGTCGGGGCATTCGGCGCCACCGCATCCACGGTAAACGCCCACTTGCCGCTCTCACTGACGTTGCCCGCCGGATCCTTGGCGCTGGCGCTCAGGCTGTGTGTGCCCTGGCCCAGATCGGTCTCTGGCGTAAAGCGCCAGTTACCCTGCTCATCCGCCGTGACGCTGCCCAGCACATTGCTGCCGTCACTTACCGTCACCACGCTGCCGGCCTTCGCCGTGCCGTTCAGCGTCGGACGCAGGTCGTCCGTCACGCCGCTCTGCTCGATGGCGCCCTGTTTGCTGCCCACGTCGTCCGTCAGACTGCCCAGTTGCACCTGACCCGGCACCACATCGACCGTGACCGCCAGATGCTCACCTTCGGCACTGGTGTTACCCGCCTTATCGGTCACCGTGGTGGTAAAGTCGTGTGCGCCGTTGGTCAGCGGGGTGCTTGGCGTGAAACTCCAGTCACCGTTCGCATCCACCGTGGTGCTGCCGATCGCCTTGCCGTTGTCCAGCACGGTGACCACGCCGCCCGCTTCCGCCTTGCCGCTGAAGGTTGGCGTGCTGTCGTCGGTGGTGCTGCCCGCCGTCAGTGGGTCCTGCACGCTGCCGGCATCATCCGTCACCACCAGACCGGTGGCCGGGGCCGGTGGCTGGGTGTCAACCACGATACCGAAGTCACCGGTGGTCGGGCTGACCTGGCCGATGCTGTCCATCACCGAGGCCGTCAGGTTGTGATTACCCTCACCCAGTGGGCTGCTCGGGGTAAAGCTCCATGCGCCGTTGCTATCGGCGGTGGTGCTGCCGATTGCCGTGCCGTTGTCGTACACCGTGACGGTGCCGCCCGGCAACGCCGTGCCCTTCAGGGTCGGGGTGCTGTCGTTGGTAACATCACCTTTCTGCAGCGCACCGGTGTGCGGGGCCACATCGTCTTCCACCGAGCCAATCACCGGTGCCGCTGGGGCCTGGGTGCTCACCGTAAAGCCATACTCCGGTGACGCCGCCGTGGTGTTGCCCGCGCTGTCGGTTTCCTTGGCGGTCAATCCATACAGACCGTCTGCCAGTGGCAGGGTCGGTTTCAGTGACCAGGTGCCGTCATCTTGCACGGTCGCCGTACCAATCACCGCGGTGCCGTTGTACACGGTAACGGTGTTACCGACTTCCGCCCCGGAGCCCTTGAGGGTCGGACGGTTGTCGTCGGTCATGCCACCCTGCGCTACGTTGCCGGTGATCGCTCCAACCGCATCTTCCACCCCGGTGATCGCCACTTTGCTTGCGTCCGGCGCACTGAAGTCCAGCGTCAGGCTAAAGGTGTTGGACGGTGCGCTGACGTTACCCGCTGCGTCCGTGGCCGTGACGGTGAAGCGGTGCTCCCCTTCCGCCAGTGGCGTGGTCGGCGTAAAGCGCCAGATGCCCGAGGCATCGGTCTGTACCGAGCCCAGCAACCCGTTCTGATCGGCGATCTTCACGGTGCTGTTGGCTTCCGCACGGCCGGTCAGCGTTGGCGTCGGATCGTCCGTCGCACTGCCGTTGGCCATCGCCTGTGGCTGTACGCTGCCCACATCGTCCGCTGCCGCGTCAATGGTCGGGGCATTCGGTGCCACCGCATCCACGGTAAACGCCCACTTGCCGCTCTCACTCACGTTGCCCGCCGGATCCTTGGCGCTGGCGCTCAGGCTGTGTGCGCCCTGGCCCAGATCGGTCTCTGGCGTAAAGCGCCAATTACCCTGCTCATCCGCCGTCACGCTGCCCAGCACATTACTGCCGTCGCTCACCGTCACTACGCTGCCGGCTTTCGCCGTGCCGTTCAGCGTCGGACGGGTGTCGTCCGTCACGCCGTTCTGCACGATATTGCCCTGCACGCTGCCCACGTCATCCGTCAGACTGCCCAGTTGCACCTGACCCGGTACCACATCCACGTTCACCACCAGATGCTCACCTTCGGCACTGGTGTTGCCCGCCTTATCGGTCACCGTGGTGGTGAAATCGTGCTCGCCGTTGGTCAGCGGGGTGCTTGGCGTAAAGCGCCAGTTGCCATCGCCATCCACCGTGGTGCTGCCGATCGCCTTGCCGTTGTCCAGCACGGTGACCACACTGCCCGCTTCCGCCTTGCCGCTGAAGCTTGGCGTGCTGTCGTCGGTGGTGCCGCCCGCTGTCAGTGGGCCCTGTACACTGCCCGCATCATCCGTCACCACCAGATCCGTTACCGCTGCCGGTGGCCGGGTGTCAACCACGATACCGAAGTCACCGGTGGTCGGGCTGACCTGGCCGATGCTGTCCATCACCGAAGCCGTCAGGTTGTGGTTGCCTTCACCCAGTGGGGTGCTCGGGGTAAAGCTCCACGCGCCGTTGGTATCAGCGGTGGTGCTGCCGATCGCCGTGCCGTTGTCGTACACCGTCACGGTGCCGCCCGGCAACGCCGTCCCTTTCAGGGTCGGGGTGCTGTCGTTGGTGACATCGCCTTTCTGCAGCGCACCGGTGTGCGGGGCCACATCGTCTTCCACCGAACCAATCACCGGTGCCGCTGGGCCCTGGGTGAGGATCGTGAAGCCATACTCCGGTGACGCCGCCGTGGTGTTGCCCACGCTGTCGGTTTCCTTCGCCGTCAAGGCATACAGGCCGTCTGCCAGTGGCAGGGTCGGTTTCAGTGACCAGGTGCCGTCATCTTGCACGGTCGCCGTACCAATCACCGCGGTGCCGTTGTACACGGTAACGGTGTTACCGACTTCCGCCCCGGTCCCCTTGAGGGTCGGACGGCTGTCGTCGGTGGTTCCGCCGGATACCACATTACCTTTGAATGCCCCGACCGTATCGTCTACCCCGGTGATCGCCACTTTGCTTGCGTCCGGTGCGCTGAAGTCCAGCGTCAGGCTAAAGGTGTTGGACGGTGCGCTGACGTTACCCGCTGCGTCCGTGGCCGTGACGGTGAAGCGGTGCTCGCCTTCCGCCAGTGGCGTGGTCGGCGTAAAGCGCCAGGTGCCCGAGGCATCGGTCTGTACCGAGCCCAGCAACCCGTTCTGATCGGCGATCTTCACGGTGCTGTTGGCTTCCGCACGGCCGGTCAGCGTTGGCGTCGGATCGTCCGTCGCACTGCCGTTGGCCATCGCCTGTGGCTGTACGCTGCCCACATCGTCCGCTGCCGCGTCAATGGTCGGGGCATTCGGCGCCACCGCATCCACGGTAAACGCCCACTTGCCGCTCTCACTCACGTTGCCCGCCGGATCTTTGGCGCTGGCGCTCAGGCTGTGTGTGCCCTGGCCCAGATCGGTCTCTGGCGTAAAGCGCCAGTTACCCTGCTCATCCGCCGTGACGCTGCCCAGCACCGTGCTGCCGTCGCTCACCGTCACCACGCTGCCAGCCTTCGCCGTGCCGTTCAGCGTCGGACGCAGGTCGTCCGTCACGCCGCTCTGCTCGATGGCGCCCTGCACGCTGCCCACGTCGTCCGTCAGACTGCCCAGTTGCACCTGACCCGGTACCACGTCCACGTTCACCACCAGATGCTCGCCTTCGGCACTGGTGTTACCCGCCTTGTCGGTCACCGTGATGGTAAAGTCGTGTGCGCCGTTGGTCAGCGGGGTGCTTGGCGTGAAACTCCAGTTGCCCTTGTCATCCGCCGTGGTGCTGCCGATCGCCTTGCCGTTGTCCAGCACGGTGACCACGCTGCCCGCTTCCGCCTTGCCGCTGAAGCTTGGCGTGCTGTCGTCGGTGGTGCCGCCCGCTGTCAGTGGGCCCTGTACACTGCCCGCATCATCCGTCACCACCAGATCCGTTACCGCTGCCGGTGGCCGGGTGTCAATCACGATACCGAAGTCACCGGTGGTCGGGCTGACCTGGCCGATGCTGTCCATCACCGAGGCCGTCAGGTTGTGATTACCCTCACCCAGTGGGGTGCTCGGGGTAAAGCTCCACGCGCCGTTGGTATCAGCGGTGGTGCTGCCGATCGCCGTGCCGTTGTCGTACACCGTCACGGTGCCGCCCGGCAACGCCGTCCCTTTCAGGGTCGGGGTGCTGTCGTTGGTGACATCGCCTTTCTGCAGCGCACCGGTGTGCGGGGCCACATCATCTTCCACCGAACCAATCACCGGTGCCGCTGGGCCCTGGGTGAGGATCGTGAAGCCATACTCCGGCGACGCCGCCGTGGTGTTGCCCACGCTGTCGGTTTCCTTGGCGGTCAATCCATACAGACCGTCTGCCAGTGGCAGGGTCGGTTTCAGTGACCAGGTGCCGTCATCTTGCACGGTCGCCGTACCAATCACCGCGGTGCCGTTGTACACGGTAACGGTGTTACCGACTTCCGCGCCGGTGCCCTTGAGGGTCGGACGGTTGTCGTCGGTCATGCCACCCTGCGCTACGTTGCCGGTGATCGCTCCAACCGCATCTTCCACCCCGGTGATCGCCACTAGACCAGCGTCCGGTGCAGAGTAGTCGGTGCTCAACTCAAACGGCGCGGATGGCGCACTGGTGTTGCCCGCTTTGTCCGTCGCCGTGGTGGTGATGCTGTGCTCACCTTCCACCAGTGGGGTAGTCGGGGTAAACGACCACGCGCCGTTGTTGTCGGCGGTGACCGAACCCAACAGTTTATTGTTGTCGTACACCTTGATGGTGCTGCCCGGCTCTGCCGACCCGTTGAAGGTCGGGTTGGCGTCGTCGGTCACGCTGCCGCTGCTCAATGGCCCGCGCACGTCGCCCACGTCGTCAATCGCCCCGCCAATCACTGACTGTGCAGGGGCTTCGGTGTCCACCTTCAGCTCAAACGCTGGCGAGGTCACGCGGTTGCCCGCCGCATCTTCTGCGGTCACGGTCAGGCTATGGTTGCCTTCACCCAGATCGGTTTCTGGCGTAAAGCGCCAGCTGCCATCTGGCTGTACGGTGGTGGTGCCCAGCACGGTATCGCCGTCTTTCACGGTCACCACGCTGCCCGGCTTGCCGCTGCCGTTCAGTTCTGGACGGGTATCGTCCGTTACATCGCCCGGTTGCAGGCTGCCGGTATTCGGCCCCACGTTGTCAGTTACCGAACCCAGTTGAACCACTACCGGGGTGTCGTCCACCACGATGTTCACACCCGGGCTTGGCTCACTCACGTTGCCCGCTTCATCGGTCACCGTGGTGCTCAGATTATGCTCGCCGTTATCCAGCGGCTCACTCGGGGTAAACGTCCAGTTGCCGTTCTCGTCGATCACGCTGCTGCCGATCTCGTTGCCGTTGTCCAGCACCGTCACGGTTTCACCCGGCTCGCCTTTGCCGCTCAGGGTCGGGGAACGGTCGTCGGTGGTTTCGCCCGGCTTCACTTCACCGGTCTTCTCACCCACGTTGTCGGTGATGACAATCTCGGTGGCCGAATCTGGCACCGTGGTATCAATCACAATGCCGAAGCTGCCGCTTGGCGCGCTGATATTGCCCGCCGCATCGGTGGCGGTGATGCTCAGACTGTGGCTGCCGTCTTGCAGTGCCGTTTCAGGCGTGAAGCTCCACTTGCCGTTGGCATCAGCGGTGACCGAACCCAGGGTCTGACCGTTGTCCACGATAGTCACTTTGCTGCCCGCTTCGGCGGTGCCGCTCAGGGTCGGGGTGCTGTCGTTGGTGATATCACCCTTCTGCAATGGCCCAACGTGCGGTGCCGCGTTGTCCACCACGCTGGTGATCGCCGGCTGCGACGGCACGGTGATGTCGACATTGAGGTCATAGGATGGGGTACTTGGCTGGGTCTTGTTGCCAGCCGCATCCACCGCCACGATGGTCAGTTGGTTCTGACCTTCCAGCAGTGGCGTGGTTGGCGTCAGTGACCAGGTGCCGTCCGCCTGTACGGTGGTGCTGCCAATCGGACGATTGCCAGCCGCATCGGCCGCATAGACGATGATAGTGTCACCGGCGCTACCGATACCGCTGATCAACGGCTGGCTGTCGTCGGTGATGCCGCCGGACACAATGGTGCCCTGCTCGCTGCCCACGCGGTCCGCCACGCCGGTGATCGCCAGGAACTCTGGCCCGGTCGGTGACGCAGTGTAGTCGGTGCTCAGCTCAAACGGCTCGGATGGCGCACTGGTGTTGCCCGCTTTGTCCGTCGCCGTGGTGGTGATGCTGTGTTCGCCTTCCACCAGTGGGGTGGTCGGGGTAAACGTCCAGGCACCGTTGTTGTCGGCGGTGACCGAACCCAACAGGTTGCCGTTGTCGTACAGCTTGATAACGCTGCCCGGCTCTGCCGACCCGTTAAAGGTCGGGTTGGCGTCGTCGGTCACGCTGCCGCTGCTCAATGGCCCGCGCACATCGCCCACGTCGTCAATCGCCCCGCCAATCACTGACTGTGCAGGGGCTTCGGTGTCCACCTTCAGCTCAAACGCTGGCGAGGTCACGCTGTTACCCGCCGCATCTTCTGCGGTCACGGTCAGGCTGTGGTTGCCTTCACCCAGATCGGTCTCTGGCGTAAAGCTCCAGCTGCCGTCCGGCTTCACGGTGGTGGTGCCCAGCACGGTGTCACCGTCTTTCACGGTCACGGTGCTGCCCGGCTTGCCGCTGCCGTTCAGTTCTGGACGCGCGTCGTCCGTCACATCACCCGGTTGCAGGCTGCCGGTATTCGGCCCCACGTTGTCGTTAACGGAACCCAACTGAACCAGGACCGGGGTGTCGTCCACCACAATGTTCACGCCCGGGCTCGGCTCACTCACGTTGCCTGCCGGATCGGTCACGGTGGTGCTCAGAGTGTGATCGCCGTTATCCAGCGGTTCACTCGGGGTGAACGTCCAGTTGCCGTTCTCGTCGATCACGGTGCTGCCAATTTCTTTGCCGTTGTCGGTCACCGTCACGGTGCCGCCCGGCTCACCTTTCCCGCTCAGGGTCGGTGAACGGTCATCGGTAGTCTCGCCTGGCTTCACTTCACCGGTCTTCTCACCCACGTTATCGGTAATAACAATATCGGTGGCCGAATCTGGCACGGTGGTGTCAATGACGATACCGAAGTTGCCGCTTGGCTGGCTGACGTTACCCGCCGCATCGGTCGCGGTGATATTCAGGCTGTGGTTGCCGTCTTTCATCGCCGTTTCTGGCGTGAAGGTCCACTTGCCGTTGGCATCGGCGGTCACTGAACCAATGGCCTGGCCGTTATCTATCACGGTGACGATGTTACCTGGTGCCGCAGTGCCGCTCAGGGTCGGGGTCGTGTCGTTGGTGACATCGCCTTTCTGCAGTGGCCCGACGTGTGGCTCCGCGTTGTCCACCACGCTGCCGATCGTCGCTTCGGATGAGACAGGAATAAACAGGCTGATGTCATAGCTCGGTGAAGAGAAGCCGGTACGGTTGCCCGCCGGATCCTGCGCCACGATCGCCAGTTGGTTGTTGCCTTCCAGCAGCGGCAGCTCAGGCGTCATGCTCCACTTGCCATCCGGCTGTACCACGGCGCTGCCAATCAGATGCTGACCGGCGCTGTCGGTGGTGTAAACAAACACGGTGTCACCGGCGGTGCCGATACCGCTGATCAGCGGCTGGCTGTCGTCGGTCACCGCGCCGTTATCCACGGCACCCTGGCGATCGCCCACGCGGTCTTCCACGGCGGTAATGGCCAGATGATCCGGGCCCTCCGGCGATGCGGTGGTATCGACGGTAAAGTTCAATGACTCGGACGGCGCACTTTCATTGCCGGCCGGATCGGTTTCGGTCACGGTAATGCTGTGATCGGTTTCAGCCAGCGGGGTCTCTGGCGTGAAGGACCACTTGCCGTTGTCACCCACCACCACGGAGCCGATTTTCTCGCCGCCGTCATAGATGTTGATAACGTTGCCTGGTTCACCCGCGCCACTCAGTTTAGGCTGGGTTTCATCGGTGGAGCCGCCGTTAACAATCGGCCCGGTGATCGGCCCGGTATTATCCTGCGCCTGCGCCACATCCGGTTTGCCCGGTGCCGTGGTATCGACCACGATCTCAATCGGGTTGGACGGTACGCTGGCATTGCCGGCCTGGTCGACTTCGGTCACGACGAGTTGATGGCTGCCTTCAGTCAGAGGCTCATCAACGACGTAGCTCCAGTTGCCCTGATCGTCGACCACGGCAGAGCCCAGTGGCTTACCGTTGTCCGTGATAATGATGACGTTACCGGGCTCACCCACGCCGTTCAGCTGTGGCTGGGTTTCATCCGTCACGCTGCCATTGGTCAACGGGCCAGTGACGCTGCCGGTGTTGTCAAGAATGCTGCCGATAGACGGCTGGGAAGGAGCCTGGGTATCGACCGTAAAGGTCCAGCCGCCAGACTGCTCGCTCTGGTTGCCCGCCGGATCGGTCTGGGAAACGGTCAGGGTATGGCTGCCGTCGGTCAGATCGGTGTCAGGCTTAAAGGACCAGCGGCCATCTTCGTTGACCTCGGTTTCGCCAATCACGATACCATTGTCATAAATGGTGACGGTGCTGCCGACTTCGCCGCTGCCGCTCAGTTCAGGACGCGGATCGTCGGTCATGCCGCCGGCGTTGATTTCACCCACAACATCCCCGACTTTATCCATGACATGCTGGAGGCCCGGCACATCCGGAGGAGTGGTATCGACGTTGAAATTCAGAGAATCGGACGGCGAACTGACGTTGCCTGCCGGATCGGTCTCGGTGATCACCAACTGGTGCGAACCTTCACCCAGTTCAGCGTCAGGGGTAAACGTCCAGTTGCCGTTGCCGTCAATCACCACGCTGCCAATGGCCTGACCGTTGTCATAGACGGTGATGAGGTCACCAGGCGTGCCCTGACCGTTCAGAACCGGGCGAGTTTCGTCGGTGACGCTGCCGTTCTGGATCGCGCCGGTGACGGCACCTTTCTGGTCTAACGCTTCGCCGATGGCGGGTTTGGCCGGTGGGGTGGTATCAGCCGGGTTGTTGTCATCGGTGTTGCGGTTATGATAGGCAATAGCGGCACCAGCGCCGATCGCCGTCGCCGCAGCGACCCAACCGAGCAGACCAAACAAGGCATCATGATTGTCGTCTGAGGAGGTAAATATACCATTGCCGCTGCCTAACGCGGGGCCGCCTAAAGCGGCTGGCGACAACTCACCTTCACCGGTCAGATAGCCATGTTCGTAGCCTTCACCGGACAATGGTACGTAGGCATACAGTTGCCCATCTTCCGCCATGCCCAACAGCACCGGGTTGTTGGCATCACCATTGAAATAATCCTCAATGATAATACTGGCTTTAGTGTCCCCTTCCTGGATAACGTGTAGCGCTTTGCCTACACGTACCAGGGTAATATTCTCCGGTGCAAAATCGTTACCCAGATTTTTCAACAGGTATTTATTACCGTGAATCAGCTTAACTTTAACAGCCTTGTTTGCGTTCGCAGTCAACAGTCGGGTTTTCCCTTCACCATTGTTTACAGCTAGAACTATTGTTCTATCCATATGTATTACAACTCCATAAGTCGTCTAGATTAAAATTCCGTGATGTTACCGTGATACTCAAATTGCACATGCTTTAGCTTAGTTGCCAGCATCTGTAACCATCGCGCAACCTAAGCCATTAAAAACAAATTATAAAATAAGTATTTTGAGGTTAAAGAGAGTGCATTCGTGACAAATAGTCAATGTAGCCTTATCTTTATTTCAGCGGAGTATAGGACTTTGCTCAACCACTGTGAAATGGTATTTTTTTATCAGTGATAAGAAAATATATTCACTAATCATCGTGTAATTAGTGCAAATAAGATATTCATAATCTCATTAATTAATTTTATGACTTAAATTAATTAACCGATAGTTAAGCTTCTTAAAATAATTATTTTTATCACCTATGAAATTTTATTTAGGGTATATATCCGGGTGCCTAGAGTTAAAAAAACACTTGGTCATCAGTCGCTTTTTGCGCCTGAAACTCACTTATACTCTAAGAAATTCGAGTTGTTTGCAGGTGGCCACTGAGTGACAAATCGGTCAGAGACCGATTTGAACGCTGCTTGCAGCGGCCCCAAAGGGCGAGTAACCAAGCTAACATTCAAGCAACTTGAAGTATGAAGGATATATGAGCATTGCTGACGTCATTCAGGTCACGTAGCCTAACCTTTCAGCTTCGGATCCAACGCATCGCGCAACCCATCACCCAACAGGTTGAACGCCAGCACGGTGAGGAAAATCGCCAGGCAGGGGAAGATCGCCACATGCGGCGCAATCACCATATCGGCTCTGGCTTCATTAAGCATTGCGCCCCATTCCGGCGTTGGCGGCTGTGCGCCCAGGCCAAGAAACGACAGGCTAGCCGCGGTGATAATCGAGGTGCCAATACGCATGGTGAAATAGACCACGATCGATGAAATGGTGCCCGGCAGAATATGCCGCATGATAATGGTCCAGTCAGAAGCGCCGATGCTGCGCGCCGATTCGATGTAGGTCAGGTGTTTCAGTACCAAAGTGTTGCCACGCACCAGGCGGGCAAACGCCGGAATGCTGAAAATCGCCACGGCGACAATCACGTTAGCCATTCCGCTGCCCATGATCGCCACCACGCCAATTGCCAGCAAAATACCGGGGAAGGCAAACAACACATCGCTGATACGCATCACGATGCGATCCCACCAGCCTTCATAATATCCGGCCAGCAGCCCGAGCAGCGTGCCGATCGCCCCGCCCACCAAAACCGAAAATACCCCGGCAGCCAGAGAGATACGCGTGCCCATTAGAATTCGGCTGAAAATATCGCGCCCGAGAGAGTCGACGCCCAACCAGTGCACCAATGAAGGGCCGTCATTCAGCCGATCGTAATCGAAGTAGTTTTCCGCATCATAGGGCACCAGATACGGGGCCAGCAACGCGGCAGCCACCAGCAACAGCACAAACAGCCCGGCCAGTAACGCAATATGCTGCCGCCGGAAACGCCGCCAGAATTCATGCCAAGGCGTACGCACCGCATTAGGATTCACCTGCGGCATGGTTTTCAGTGCGGCATTACGCCGCCAATGCTTAATCATGCGGCCGCCTATTGGTAGCGAATGGAAGGGTTGATCGCCGCATACAGCATATCCACCAACAAATTAATCAGAATAAACTCCAGGGAAAACAGCAGCACTTCTGCCTGGATCACTGGGTAATCACGCATTTCTACCGAATCCACCAGCAAGCGCCCTAACCCCGGCCAGTTGAATACCTTTTCTACTACGATCGAGCCACCCAGCAGAAAGCCAAACTGCAACCCCATCATGGTGACTACTGGGATCATCGCGTTGCGCAACCCGTGTTTGACGATCACCAGCGACTCGCGCACGCCTTTGGCCCTTGCGGTACGCATATAGTCTTCCTGCATCACCTCCACAAACGAGGCGCGGGTAAAACGGGCCATCACGGCGGCCACCGCCGCGCCCAGCGTGACCGAGGGCAGAATATAGTGCCGCCAGCTGTCGGCCCCCACCGTGGGCAACCAACCCAGGCTGACCGAGAACACCTGCATCAGCAGCATACCCAGCGCAAAGGCCGGGAAAGAGATGCCTGAAACCGCCAGCATCATTCCCAGCCGATCCGGCCAGCGATTGCGCCATACGGCGGAAGTCATGCCGATCGTCATTCCAAATATCACCGCCCACACCATGCTGGTTAAGGTCAACCAGAACGTGGGCATAAAACGTGAGGCGATCTCTTCACTGACAGGGCGCTTGGACACCATCGAGGTGCCGAAATCGCCCTGCAGAATGTTGACGAAGAAACGTACAAACTGCTGCGGCAGCGGTTTATCCAGCCCCAGATCCTGGCGTACCAGTTGCACCACCGCTTCGTCGGCGTCTTGCCCGGCCACCAGCCGCGCCGGATCGCCCGGCAGCAGATGGACAAACAGGAACACCAGCACCGCCACAATCAGCAGCGTCGGGATCAGCCCCAGCAGGCGCTTGAGAAAGTAATTAAGCATGCGTATCCGCCTCAGCCCAACCCCTTCCAACGGAAGAGATTGGGCTGGGTGCCTTATTTCAGGTCTGCGTTGTCAAAGTTGAATGACGTATCCGGCATCACATAGAAACCGCTCAACTGCTTGTTATTTGCCGAGAGCAGGCGTTCCGTGATCAGGAAGATCCACGGGGCATCGGCCCAGATACGGTCCTGCACCTGTTGGTATAGCGCCTGCCGTTTGGTGCGATCGGTGGTTGCCAGCGCCGCCGCCAAATCCTCATCCACCTGCGGGTTGCTGTAGAACGCGGTATTGAACTGCTTCGGCGGTGCAGCTTGGGTAGTGAACAGCGGCGACAGCGCCCAATCGGCTTCACCGGTCGATGCCGACCAGCCGGTATAGAACATCCGCACGCCGGTCTCCTTCACGCCCACGCTTTCCACCTGCGCCGCACGCTGGCCTGCATCCATTGCCGTGACCGTCACTTTCACCCCAACCTGCGCCAACTGTTGTTGGGCAAACTGCAGCACTTTCTGCGCGGTGCTGTGGTTGTGGGAAGACCATAAGGTGGTGCTAAAACCGTTCGGGTAACCGGCTTCTTTCAGCAGTTCACGCGCTTTGGCCGGATCGTAGGGCCAGGGTTGATAGCGGGTAGCAAAGTCGATCGCCGGTGGCACCGGGCCTTCGGCCGGTACGGCATAGCCTGAAAATGCCACTTTGATCAGCGCGTCTTTGTTGATGGCATAGTTCAGCGCCTGACGCACTTTCGGGTTGTCGAACGGCTTTTGCGTCACGTTCATGCTGATATAGCGTTGCAGAATTGACGGAGCCGCTACCAGATCCAGCTTAGCGTTTTTCTCCAGCACGCTGGCCTGCTCATACGGGATTGGGAAAGCAAAGGTCGCTTCACCGGTTTGCAGCATCGCCGCACGGGTGTTGTTATCCATCACCGGACGCCAGGTGATGGTGTCGAGTTTCGGCAGCCCGGCTTTCCAGTAACCGTCAAATTTCTTCACTTTGACAAAATCGGTCTGGTTCCAGGTTTCAAACTGATAAGGGCCGGTACCAACCGGATGGAAACCGATCTCCTTGCCATACTGCTTCAGCGCCGCTGGCGAGATCATTACCGCCGCGGGGTGCGCCAGGTTGTTAATAAACGCCGCGAAGGGGGTTTTCAACACCACTTTGACGGTATCTGGTGCCACTACTTCTGTTTTGTCGATCATTCTGAACAGATTATAGCGTTTGAGGCGATTCTCCGGGTTACTGGCGCGATCCAGGTTGATTTTCACCGCTTCTGCGTTGAAATCGCTGCCATCGTGGAATTTCACCCCCGGATGCAGCTTGATAGTGTAAGTCAGGCCGTCTGGGCTCACCTCATAACTATCCGCCAAAACGTTGACCAGCTTCATGTCTTTGTCGAAGCCAAACAGCCCCTGATAGAAGGATTTGGCCACCGCCTGTGACAAGGTGTCGTTGGCATCGTACGGATCGAGCGTGGTGAAATTAGAAGCTACGGCAATCACCGCATCTTTGGCAGCCCAGGCCGGGCCAGCGGCCACAGCAAGTAGAGCGGCGGCCAAAACATTGCGTTTGAATCTCTGCATGGTCATATCGTTTTCTCTCCTGAGGCAAGGCTAAAAGGCACCGGCAATGGGATGGTGGGCCACAAAGTGCCCCGGCCCAACCTGCACTAAAGGTGCGGTAACGGGTTCGTCGCCCAACGCGTGGATCGGGCTGGGTATTTCATCCACCGACAGTGGCTGACGTTGATGAGCATGGGCCGGATCGGCAACCGGCACGGCGGCCATCAGCTTGCGGGTATACGCATGCTGCGGGTTTTCAAATACGCTGCGGCGCGGGCCAATCTCGACAATTTGACCAAGATACATCACGGCTACGCGGTGGCTGATACGCTCCACTACCGCCATATCATGAGAAATAAACAGGAAGGCAATGCCGAATTCACGCTGTAGATCGAGCAACAGATTGACGATCTGCGCCTGTATCGACACATCCAACGCAGAGACGGATTCATCCGCCACCACCACTTTCGGGTTGAGCGCCAGCGCGCGTGCAATACAGATACGCTGGCGCTGGCCGCCGGAAAACTCGTGCGGATAACGCCGCGCATGCTCCGGCAGCAGCCCAACGCGCTCCAGCAGCCAGGCTACGCGCTTTTCTGCCTCAGCTCCGCGCGCCACGTTATGCACCAGCAACGGCTCCATGATCGAGAAACCCACGGTTAAACGCGGATCAAGCGAAGCATAAGGGTCTTGAAAGATAAACTGGATATCGCGCCGCAGGTGCTGCAACGCCGCGCCTTTAAGCTGATTGATCTGCTGGCCGTCGAAGGTAATGGTGCCATGCTGGCTATCTACCAGCTTTAGCAGTGCACGCCCGGTGGTAGATTTACCACAGCCGGATTCCCCCACCAGCCCCAGCGTTTCGCCGGGGTACAGATCGAAACTGATATTTTCCACCGCATGCACGCGCCGCGTCACCCGGTTGAGAATGCCGCTGCGCAAGTCAAAACGCGTGACCAGGTTTTCGACCCGTAGGATCGGTGCCGCTCCGGCCAGCAAAGTATCCTGCGGTGCGCCATTGTCTGCGCTGCCGGGCAAGGGGAATTTGGCAGGCAGGTCTTGATCCTTCATCGAACCCAGCCTTGGCACCGCTGCCAGCAGCGCTTGGGTATAGGGCTGTTGCGGCGCGGCAAACAGCGCACGAACCTCACCCTCTTCCACCTTAGCGCCCCGATGCATCACCAGCACCCGATCGGCGATCTCGGCGACGACGCCCATATCGTGGGTAATGAAGATCACCGCCATTCGCATTTCCTGCTGCAACTCGCGGATCAATTGCAGGATTTGCGCCTGAATGGTGACATCCAGCGCGGTGGTGGGTTCATCGGCGATCAGCAGCGCCGGTTTGCACGACAGCGCCATGGCAATCATCACCCGCTGGCGCATGCCGCCGGAAAGCTGGTGCGGATAACGCTCCAGCACATTTTTTGCTTCAGGGATGCGCACCAAATCCAGCATGCGCAGCGCTTCGCGTTTGGCGCTGCGGTGATCCATCTTCTGATGCAAGCGCAAGGATTCAGCAATCTGCTCACCCACCGGGAATACCGGATTGAGCGAGGTCATCGGCTCCTGAAAAATCATCGCCATATCGGCACCGCGCAAGGTGCGCAAGGTGCTCTGCTTGGCCTGAGCCAGATCGAGCACCTGCTCGTTGCGGCGGCGGAACTGTATCACACCGCTGGTCAGTTCACCGCCGCCCTGTTCGATTAAACGCATCAGCGCCAGCGAAGTGACCGATTTGCCTGAACCGGATTCACCAACGATGGCCAGCGTTTCGCCGCGATCCACATGGAAGGCCAGATTGCGCACCGCCGCAATGGTTTCACCCTGTTGCCGGAATTGTACGCTCAGGTCGCTCACCGCCAGCACGCGCTGCGGTGGCAGGATGATAGAATTAGTCATGCAGCGCCCATGGCAAAACGCGCCTGAATATAAGGTTGTTCCTTTTCAGCACTCAATATGGCACGAGTCACTCCGCCATAAATGGCAATCACTGGTTTGCTCATTGAACTGACATCCTGTGTTAACCCAATCTGCCGATATCCGCTGGAACCGATCTCCCTATTTGAGGAGAATAACTATTATTTTGTCTTTCCCGACTATATTTAGCCCAGCATGCGATGTAAAGCGCAAAGTATCCGCTGTATCTTGGGCTGACATCTGCTTAGATTATTTTGTGCGTTGAAAGAGCTTAATGGAATAAAAACAGCCTGTTATCTCAGCAGCTATAAGGTAATTTCATTGCGCCCAGCCAACTGGACTCGGGCAACAATATTCAGAACCCCGATCCTGGTTGCAGCAGAAATTCCCGCTCCTCTGGCGTAGACTCCCGGCCTAATATCGCATTACGATGTGGATAACGACCAAAACGTTCAATAATGGATTTATGACGTAATTCATATTCCAGTTGATCGCGATGATTTAATTCGCTGTACAACGCCAACGCCTGTTGATGAATCTGCGCTGATTCAGAATGCATAAACGGCAAATAAAGAAAACCGCGCTGCTCAATATTGAGTTGCTCGCATAATCCGCTGGCGATCGCTTCCTGTGCTAATACCAGCGCCATACCGTCACAGGAAAAAGCACGCGGTGTGCTGCGGAACAGATTACGGCTGAACTGATCGAGCACGATAATCTCCGCCAACCGCCCTTCGATCGTAGCACGCCAGTGCGCCAATTCCCCCTGTGCCGCCGCATGCCAAACCTGGCCGAAGCGGTTGTGTAACAGACGATCAAAGTCATCATCTTTTTTAAACCACATCACCGGGTCAATCTCGGTAAACCAAAAATCCAGTATTTGTCTGTGCATGGTTGTTTCCTGTTGTTGTCCTCAGGATGGCCTCATTCTCCCACCCGCCGTTATCTGCCATAATAGCCGCACTTTGCCGAAAAACTCGCGCACGCTGATTACGGAGTTTACTTAATGGATCATTGCCACACTTCTGACCTTATCACCCTTGAGCAGGCACTGGAGACAATGCTTTCCCAGGTTGCGCCATTACAAGAGACCGAATCCATTGCACTCACCAGCGCCGCCGGGCGAATTACGGCGGCGGCAGTGATTTCCCCTATCGATGTGCCCCCTTTTGCCAACTCGGCGATGGACGGCTACGCGGTACGCACCAACGAATTAAACGCCAACGCGCCGTTACCGGTGGCGGGCAAAGCCTTTGCCGGTACGCCATTCACCGGCGAGTGGCCAGCCAATACCTGTATACGCATCATGACCGGTGCGCCGATCCCAACGGGGGCCGATGCGGTGATCATGCAGGAACAGGCAGAGGTGAGCGAGGCCGGTGTGCGCTTCAACGCGCCGGTACGCAGCGGGCAGAATATCCGGCTGGCGGGAGAAGATATCAGCCAGGGAGCGGGTGTCTTACCCGCCGGGGTAAAACTGGGGGCCGCACAACTGCCGCTGCTGGCTTCGCTCGGCGTGGCTAACGTGCAGGTGATGCGCAAGCTGAAGGTAGCGGTGTTCTCCACCGGCGACGAGCTGCAACCCGTCGGCCAACCCCTGCAGGCCGGCCAGATCTACGATACCAACCGCTTTGCGGTGCGCCTGATGCTGGAACAACTCGGCTGCACGGTGATCGATCTGGGGATTATCCCCGACGATCAAGACGCACTGCGCGCCGCGTTCAATCAGGCAGATAGCCAAGCGGACGTAGTGATCAGCAGCGGCGGCGTTTCCGTCGGTGAAGCCGATTACACCAAGCAGATGCTGGATGAACTCGGCCAAGTCGGCTTCTGGAAACTGGCGATCAAGCCCGGTAAACCTTTTGCCTTCGGCAAACTGCAACACGCCTGGTTCTGTGGCCTGCCCGGCAACCCGGTTTCTGCTGCTCTAACCTTCTATCAGTTGGTGCAACCGCTGCTCGCCAAGCTGGCCGGGCATAGCGAATGGCGCTTACCGGCGCGCCTGAAAGCCCGCGCGCTGACGCCACTGAAGAAATCACCGGGCCGCCTCGATTTCCAACGCGGTATCTTCACCAGCAACGCTAATGGTGAGTTGGAAGTGAGCACCACCGGCCATCAAGGCTCGCACGTATTCAGTTCCTACAGCCAGGGCAATTGCTTTATCGTGCTGGAGCGCGAACGCGGATTTGTCGCTGCCGGGGAAATGGTGGATGTCGAACCTTTCAACGCCCTGCTGAGGAACTGAACATGCTGCCGGAATTAACCGATGCCGAAGCACTGCGCTATAACCGCCAGATCGTGTTACGTGGTTTTGACTTCGATGGCCAGGAAAAGCTGAAAGCCGCCCACGTGCTGATCGTCGGGCTCGGCGGATTAGGCTGTGCCGCAGCGCCGTATTTGGCTGCTGCTGGCGTCGGCCATCTGACATTGGTTGATTTCGACACTGTTTCGCTCTCCAATCTACAGCGCCAGATCCTGCACCGGGATGCCCGTATCGGCCTGCCAAAAGTGGACTCGGCGCGCGGTGAACTAAACGCGATCAATCCGCATATCCGTGTCGATACCGTCAATGGTCAACCGGATGAGGCGCAGATTGCCGCCTGTGATGTGGTGCTGGACTGCACCGATAACGTCGCCACCCGCGATCTGCTGAACCGCCTGTGCCATACGCAGCGCAAGCCGCTGGTTTCTGGTGCCGCCATCCGTATGGAAGGCCAGCTTAGCGTGTTTACCTATCAACCGGATGAGCCTTGTTACCGCTGCCTGAGCCGCCTGTTTGGCGAGAACGCGCTCACCTGTGTGGAGGCTGGGGTCATGGCGCCTTTAGTGGGCACTATCGGTACGCTACAGGCAATGGAAGCGATCAAGCTGCTGACCGATTATGGCCAACCGCTGGTGGGGAAATTGCTGATGTTTGACGCCATGAGCATGCAGTTTCGCGAGATGAAACTGCCAAAGGATCCGCAGTGTGAAGTGTGTGGCGGGGAATCGTGATGATTTCCCCCTCATTTATTGTATAAGTTGGCTGCCCAAACGGGCAGCCAACTTTTATCAACCTCTGACCACCATTAGAAGCTGTATTTCACCCCCAGCATCGCCGCTTTGTCATCATACCCTTTTTGCCCTATCTGCTGGGTCAGGTTACCCCACACGCTGAAGTTGTTATTCAGCTTGCCTTCCGCACCCACTTTCACTTCAACCAGATGGCGGCTGCCGGTCTGCTGGACTCCCAGACCATCCGAACTCACCCCTGGCAGGCGGCTGTTGTGGATCCAGTTCAGGTCCAGATAGGTGGTCAGAATGCGTGACTGGTCTTTCCCCATCAGCGTGTCGTTCGACAGTTTGGCCCCCAGACGGGTCTGCAGATTGTTATTGCCGCTCTGCTGCACCAGAGAGCCGTTGTTTTGCAGGTCGCTCATCTTCGCCCCGTTCAGGGTCAACTGCGCCTGCGGCGTGATATAGGTTTGATTCTCCTCACCGTGATAGATTTCAATCGGATAGCCGCCTTCCAGCGAGGTGCTCACACCGCGCAGATGGTAGTTTCCGCTGTCGTAGGCACTGCTGCTGACCGAAGCGTTGAACCATTCATACTGCAACCAGCCATGCACATACGGGCTGTGGCGTTCGCTGGCATTCGCATACCAGGTGCCGTACACCCCGACCGTATACCCCGTCAGGCTGTTATCGGATTTATAGCTGGTTTCCCCCGAATCGGTGGTCCCGGTCGCGCGGCCATAACCGGCCATCACCCCCAACCCAAAACGATCCTGCCCGGTAAACTGCGTATCCAGCACTTCGCCCCCCAACTGCACCACATAGCGGTTGCTGGAGTTGGACAGTTGACCCGACGCATCTTCGAACTTGTTGCGCGAGCCCACCTGACGCAGCCACAGGCTGGAGCGCGCCTCCGTTCCACTCAGGTCGCCGGTGTCACGCGCATCCCCGGCGTGCAAATCCTCCAACCGGGTGTTAAACAGCGTATTGGCGGCGGCGATGTTGGCGATAAAGGCCCCCGATTCCGGGTTATAGGTCACCACCTTGTCCTGATAATTGGAGCGCAGGTACCAGTTGCCGTCTGCCGTGTCCGTCGGCGTCCCCTGATAGAGGAAGTATTCCAACACCCCGGCCTGGGCACGGCCATTCAGGGTAAAGGTGCCCGCCGAGTTGCCCCCGACGTTAATCACCTGAATGCCGTTGATGTTTTTCGCCCCGTCCCCGCCGATATTGCTGACGCTGACCGTGCTGGTGCCAGAGGTATCCCCCGTCACCACCAGTCGATCGGTGGCGGCGTCATCCCCGGCCAGGACGGTGTTCAAGGCGACGTTACCGCCGTTGCCCACATAGTTACCGTTGATGATGAAATCGCTGTAGTTGCCCCCGGTGGCGGCACGCCCCACCACCAGGTTACCGGCATTGGACAGGTTACCGATAACCTGGCCGTCACCGCCGAAGGTGCCGTTAGCCTGCACCGTCACGTCACTGGTCAGCGTGGCGCTCCCGACCGCAGCAAACGCCGTCGGCAACGCCAGGGCAAAGGCCTGCGGCGCGGCCGCATTCACCGGTGGGGTGCCCACCAGCAACGCCCCGGACTGCACCGTCGTCATACCCGCGCTCACCAGGCTGTTGTTGATGTGCACCGTGCCGCTGCCCTGTTTCACAATGCTACCACTGCCGCTGATTGGCGTGGTCAGATCCCAGTCGCCCGCCGTGTTGAGCACCAGGCTGCCTGCATTGAGGACCGACGCTGCGCCAAAGTTATCACCGGTGGTCGCCGTCAGGGTGGTGCCTGTCTGGGTGGTGAAGGTCCCCGCATACGCGCTGTTGTTACCGCTCAGGGTGACGTTGGCCGCATCGCTCAGCAGGGTATTGCCGCTGCCCTGCAAGGCGTTGACCAGGGTCGCCGTCGCCAGTCCCCCCGTGCTGCCATCCAGATGCAGCGTGCCGTCTACCGCGATATCGCCGGTCCCCAGCCCCTGCGCCTGCGTGACGTCTGCCGTCGCCCCGCTGTTAAGGGTGGTGGTGCCGCTGAAGCCGGTGTTGTTGTTATTGACGGCCAGCGTGCCGCTGCTCAGCAGCAGATTGCCCGCGCCCGCCAACGCCCCGTCGGCCACGCCGCCGTGGCTCACCGTCAGCACACCGCCGCCCAGATCCAGCAGGCTGTCGGCAGCGCTGTTCAGCGCCCCCACGGTTTGCGTGTGGCCGTTGATGTCCACCGCCGCACCGCGGTCAATCACCAGATCCGACGTCTGCCCTAACGCTGAATCCGCATTCAGTTGCACGGTCCCCGCATGGACCCACGTGGCCCCGGTGTAATTGTTGTCGGTCCCTGAGAGCACCACTATCGCACCCGGGTCGGCTTCGGTGATCGCCAGATCCCCGCTGCCGGTGATTTGCGCAAAGAGCTCGTTACCCGGCGTGCCGTTAAAGCTCGCCGTCCCCACCAGCTCCAGCGCCTCGCTGCCGCTGGTCAGCAGGTCCATGCTCTTCAGGCTGTAGTTCACATACAACCCATCACGCTGATCGCCAGTGGTCAGGCCAAAACCGAAGGTCCCCATCGCCGCCACCACGCTGCTGTTCGGGTTGGTGATGCCCTCAAAATAGTCCTGGATGATTGGCATATTGCTGCCGTCCGTCAGCGTCAGTTCACGCCCGGTGCCCGTGGCGGCTCCTGTCACCAGGTCGATCACAATAGCCCCGGTGTCCAATGCCAAGGTACTGATCCCTTCCAGGCTCGGAGAGACGTTCGGCGGCAGGTTGACACTCACCGTGCCGCCCCCGGTGGTATTGATGCTCGTGGCCGCAACGGTACCGCCAGAGGTTAATAACCCACTGTTATCAATGATGTTATTGAAAATCAGCGTGCCGCCGTTCATTTCCAGCGCGCCGATATTCTGTACCCCATCACCGACCGAGGTACGGCTGTTGTCCTCCAGGTTCAGCACGGTGTTGCTGTTACTGCTGGTGTTATTGTTCGACAGCTGGAACTGGGTGTTCTGCAGATTGACCTGCCCGGTAAACCCGGTGCCCACGTTGCTGCCAAAGCTGAACAGGTTATTGTTGGTATTGATATTCAATACGCCCGCGCCCAACAGGCGGTTATCAAAGGTGAAATCCCCGTTGTTGCTGATGTTCAAGGTGTCGCTGGCGCTCACGATATCCACCGTGGCGGCCGGGTTGAACCAGTCAATGCTGTCCAGGTTCAGGACTGAGCCGCCGTTGATGCTGACCGTGCCGATGAAGGCAGACGCATTGGCATTGTTCAGCAGCACGTTGCTACCGTTCGACAGGGCCCAAGTCCCTGTTCCGCTGATGGCGTTGCTCAGCGTGCCCGTCACCCCGTTAAAGACCAACTGGCTGCCGCTGGCAATGTCCACTGCGCCTGAACCGAGATTCGCATTCTGGCTGACGCTCAGCGCACTGTTGCCGGTAATGCCGAACTGGCCTGCAAATCCAGCGTTATTGCCGGACAGGGACAGATTGGCCCCGCTATTCACGGTGACCGTGGAATTAGCCACCCCGCTCAGGGTATTGGCCACATCGCCACTCAGCGCACTGAATATCAGTTGCGAGGTCACATCGGTCAACGCGACGCGGGCTGCGGACGTGCCCAGATTATTGGCTGCGCTGACCGTCAGGGCACCGTCCGCATTGATAGCGTGGGTGCCGCTGAAGGTGTTGCTGCCGCTCAGGGTCACCGCCGCATCAGTGTTGACTGTCCCGGCGCCGCTCAGCACATTGGCCAGGGTATCTGCCGCGTTCAGATTAAGCCGACCGCCGACCTCCACCGCACTGGTGCCCAGGGCATTGGCGGCGCTCGCGGTGACCGACGCCCCCGAGGCAATATGGGTGGTGGCCGACAGGCCACCGTTGGCCGCGCTCAGGGCCAGATCCCCACCGTTGACGTTCAGCGTGCCGGCCCCGCTCAGGCCGCCCACCGTGCTCGAGGTGCCCCCTGACGACAGGTTCAGAATACCGCCCGCCAGATCGAGCACCCCGCTGTTGGTCAGCAGTCCGCTGCTCAGCACGCCCGTATTGAGCGTGACCGTCCCCAGGTTGGTCAGCGCCCCCACCGTCTGGCTGAAGGTGTTGCTATTGAGGCCAGCGCCGCTGGCCACGGTCAGCTGTGAGGTGGCACCCAACGCATTGTTACTGCCCAGTATCACATTGCCACCGGTTACCTGGGTACTGCCGGTGTAGCTGTTCTGGCTATTGGTGACGGTCAACGCCCCGTTGGTGGCATCCAGCACGATACCGCCCACCCCGGTCAACTGAGCCGTCAGATTTTTGTTGGCGTCCGGGCTGGCATCGGTGGCAATAACCAGCGCATTGGGGTTGTCCTGGAGCAGATTGAGCATGCTCAAGCCATAGTTCAGGTACAGACCTGTCGCGTTCAGGTTGTTGGTATTGGACAATAGGTAGCTATAGGTCGCATCCGCCACATGCACCGCGTTCTGATCGATCCCCGACACCACGCCCTGGCCTGGCGCGACCGCCACACCGTTAATCATCAGCGTCAGGTTACCGGCCCCGCTGGCCGTATTGGCGCTGATCAACTGCATCGCCGACGCCCCCCGATTCTGATCCAGGATCGACAGATTCGGTGGCACCACCGGTAGGACATTATCCCAAGAGCCCGCGCCCACCACGTTGATGGTCCCGCTGCTGGCGGTCAGGGTCTGGGTGGTGATAGTGCTCTCAGCAATAGACAGTGGCGCACCGCCGGTAAAGTTCAGCGTACCGCCATTCATTACCAAGCTCTGCAACGTTTCGGTGCCCGGCGTTCCGGCGACCCCCACGGTGGTCACGCTGCCATTCCCCAGCGTCAGCCCGGCCAACGCCAGGGCGCTGGCATTGGTATCGGCCAACGAGAAGCTGGTGTTATTCAGCGTCACGTTACCGGTGAAGGCGGTGCCCGCACCAACCCCGAAGCTGAAGGCGTTATTGGCCGTATCGACATTGACCTGCCCGGCCCCGGTCAGGGCATTGTTCAGGGCAAAGGCCCCGGTGTTGCTGATGTTCAGCGTGCTGGTGGCGTCGTTGACGTTCAGCACGGTGTCCACATTCAGCGCCGTCGTCCCGTTTAAGGTCAGAGAGGCGCCGGTGTTGATGTCCAGCAATCCGCTAAAACCCGCCGCATTGCTGCTACCAGAAAGGTTGATGTTGCTGTTGCGCAGCACCCAGTTGCCCGCCCCGCTCAATGCATTGTTTAGCGCGGTCAACGCGCCGCCCTCAAAGGCAGTAAAGTTCAGGGTGCTGCCGCTGCCAATGCTGACGCTGCCGGTGCCCAGGTTGGCGCTCTGCGAGACGGTCAGAGTACTGTTGCCCGTCAGATCAAACAGGCCAGCAAAGCCGCTGTTAGTGCCGGTCAGGGTGGTGGCGGCGGCGCTATTGAGCTGCACCGTGGAGCCCGATATCCCACTCAAGGTGTTGGCCAGCGTACCGGTGAGGCCATTGAGCAACAGTTGGGCGGTGGCGTCGGTCAAATCGACGCGGGCCGCCGAGGTCCCCAGATTATTGGCCGTGCTGACCGTCAGGGCACCGTTCGCATCGATCGCGTGGGTGCCGCTAAAGGTGTTGCTGCCGCTCAGGGTCACCGCTGCATCGGTATTAATGGTCCCGGCCCCGCTCAGCACGTTGGCCAGGGTATCTGCCGCGTTCAGATTAAGCTGGCCGCCGACGTCCACCGCGCTGGTGCCCAGGGCATTGGCCGCGCTTGAGGTGATGGATGCCCCGGACGCAATATGGGTGGTGGCTGACAGGCCACCGTTGGCCGCGCTCAAGGCCAAATCCCCGCCGTTCACGTTCAGCGTGCCAGCCCCGCTCAGGCCGCCAACACCGCTCGAGGTGCCCCCTGACGACAGGTTCAGCGTACCGCCCGCCAGATCGAGCACCCCGGTATTGGTCAGCAGTCCACTGCTCAACACGCCGGGATCGAGACTCACCGTGCCCAGGTTGGTCAGCGCCCCCACCGTCTGGCTGAAGTTATTGATATTGAAGCTGGCGCCGCTCGCCACCGTCAGCAGTGAGGTGGCACCCAAGGCATTATTGCTGCCCAGCAGTACGTTACCGCCGGTCACCTGGGTGCTGCCGGTGTAGCTGTTCTGGCTATTGGTGACGGTCAAGGCCCCGTTGGTGGCATCAAACACGATGCCACCCACCCCGGTCAGTTGTGCGGTCAGATTTTTGTTGGCGTCCGGGCTGGCATCGGTGGCAATAATCAACGCATCAGGGTTGTCCAGCAGCAGGTTGATCGCACTCAGGCCATAGTTCAGGTACAGACCAAAGGCGCTGGCCGCGTTGGTGTTAGACAGGGCGTAATTGTAGGTTGCATCCGCCACATGCTGTGCGTTCTGGTTGATGGCAGAGACCACCCCCTGTGGCGTCACCGCCACGCCGTCAATCGTCAGCGTCAGGCTGTCCGCCCCGCTGGCCGTGGTGGCGCTGATCAGCTGCATCGCCGTTGCCCCCCGGTTCTGCTCCAGGATCGACAGATTCGGTGGCACCACCGGCAGAGTATTGTTCCAGGAGCCCGCCCCCACCACGTTGATGGTCCCGCTGCTGGCGGTCAGGGTCTGGGTGGTGATAGTGCTCTCGGCGCTGGACAGTGGCGCACCGCCGGTAAAGTTCAGCGTACCGCCGTTGAGCGTCAGGTCGCGCAGCGTTTCGGTACCCGGCGTTCCGGCAACCCCCACGGTGGTCACGCTGCCATTCCCTAAGGTCAGCCCGGCCAACGCCAGGGCGCTGGCATTGGTGTCCGCCAGCAGGAAGGTGGCATTGTTCAGCGTCACATTGCCGGTGAAGGCGGTGCCCGCACCGACCCCGAAGCTGAAGGCGTTATTGGCCGTATCGACATTGACCTGCCCGGCCCCGGTCAGGGCATTGTTCAGGGCAAAGGCCCCGGTGTTGTTAATGTTCAGCGTGCTGGTGGCGTCGTTGACGTTCAGCACGGTGTCCACATTCAGCGCCGTCGTCCCGTTTAAGGTCAGCGAAGCGCCGGTGTTGATGTCCAGCAGGCCGCTAAAACCCGCCGCATTGCTGTTGCCCGAGAGATTTATATTGCTGTTGCGCAGCACCCAGTTGCCCGCCCCGCTCAGGGCATTGTTTAGCGCGGTCAAGGCGCCGCCTCCGGCATATGTGTCAAAAATCAACGAACTCCCGCTGCCGATACTGACGCCGCCGGTGCCCAGATTGGCGCTCTGTGAGACGGTCAGGGTACTGCTGTCTATCAGGTCAAACAGGCCAGCAAATCCACCGTTGGTGCCGGTCAGGGTGGTGTTGGACGCATTGCCGAGCTGCACCGTGGCACCCGCGACCCCACTCAGGGTGTTGGCCAGCGTACCGGTGAGGCCATTGAGCAACAGTTGGGCGGTGGCATCGGTCAGATTGACGCTGGCCACCGAGGTCCCCAGGTTATTGGCCGTGCTGACCGTCAGGGCACCGTTCGCATTGATGTCGTGGGTGCCGCTAAAGGTGTTGCTGCCGCTCAGGGTCACCGCTGCATCGGTATTAATGGTCCCGGCCCCGCTCAATTCGTTGGCCAGGGTATCGGCCGCGTTCAGATTAAGCTGGCCACCGACCTCCACCGCGCTGGTGCCCAAGGCATTGGCCGCACTCGCGGTGACGGATGCCCCCAGCAGGATATGGGTGGTGGCTGACAGGCCACTGTTGGCTGCGCTCAGGGCCAAATCTCCGCCGTTCACGTTCAGCGTGCCGGCCCCGGTCAGGCCGCCAGGGGCGGTCGAGGTGCCCCCTGACGACAGGTTCAGCGTCCCGCCCGCCAGATCGAGCACCCCGCTGTTGGTCAGCAGCCCGCTGTTCAATACGCCGGGATCGAGACTCACCGTGCCCAGGTTGGTCAGGGCGCCCACCGTCTGGCTGAAGTTATTGATATTGAAGCTGGCGCCGCTCGCCACCGTCAGCAATGAGGTGGCACCGAAAGCATTATTGCTCCCCAGCAGCACATTGCCACCGGTCACCTGGGTGCTGCCGGTGTAGCTGTTCTGGCTATTGGTGACGGTCAACGCCCCGTTGGTGGCATCCAGCACGATGCCGCCCACCCCGGTCAGCTGTGCGGTCAGATTTTTGTTGGAATCCGGGCTGGCATCGGTAGCAATGATTAGCGCGTCGGGGTTGTCCAGCAGCAGGTTGATCGCACTCAGGTCGTAGTTCAGGTACAGGCCATTCGCGCTGGCCGCATTGGTATTGGATAACGAATAGTGGTAAGTCGCATCCGCCACATGCTGTGCGTTCTGGTTGATGGCAGAGACCACCCCCTGTGGCGTCACTTCTACACCGTTAATCATCAGCGTCAGGCTGTCCGCCCCGCTGGCCGTGGTGGCGCTGATCAGTTGCATCGCCGTCGCACCCCGGTTCTGCTCCAGGATCGACAGATTCGGGGGCACCACCGGTGGTGTATTGTCCCAGGAGCCCGCCCCCACGACGTTGATGGTCCCGCTGCTGGCGGTCAGGGTCTGAGCGGTAATGGTGCTCTCGGCGCTGGAGAGCGGTGCACCGCCGGTAAAGTTTAGCGTACCGCCGTCGAGCGTCAGGGCGCGCAGCGTTTCGGTGCCCGGCGTTCCGGCGACCCCGACGGTGGTCACGCTGCCATTCCCCAAGGTCAGCCCGGCCAACGCCAGGGCGCTGGCATTGGTGTCCGCCAGCAGGAAGGTGGCATTGTTCAGGGTCACGTTACCGGTGAAGGCGGTGCCCGCACCGACCCCGAAGCTGAAGGCGTTATTGGCCGTATCGACATTGACCTGCCCGGCCCCGGTCAGGGCATTGTTCAGGGCAAAGGCACCGGTGTTGTTAATGTTCAGCGTGCTGGTGGCGTCGTTGACGTTCAGCACGGTGTTCGCATCCAACGTCGTGGCACCGTTTAGCGTCAGCGAGGAGCCGGTGTTGATGTCCAGCAATCCGCTAAAGCCCGCCGCATTGCTGTTACCCGAGAGATCGATATTGCTGTTGCGCAGTACCCAGTTGCCCGCCCCGCTCAATGCATTGTTCAGCGCGGTCAAGGCGCCGCCGGCAAAGGTGTCATAGGTCAGGGTACTGCCACTGCCGATACTGACGCTGCTACTGCCCAGATGCATATTCTGCGATGCGGTCAGAGTGCTGTTGCCCGTCAGATCAAACAGGCCAGCAAAGCCGCTGTTTGCACCGCTCAAAGTGGTGGATGAATTGTTATTCAGTTGAACCGTAGAGCCCGCTATCCCACTCAAAGTGTTGGCCAGCGTACCGGTGAGGCCATTGAGCAACAGTTGGGCGGTGGCGTCGGTCAAATTGACGCTGGCCGCCGAGGTCCCCAGATTATTGGTCGTGCTGACCGTCAGGGCACCGTTCGCATTGATGTCGTGGGTGCCGCTAAAGGTGTTGCTGCCGCTCAGGGTCACCGCTGCATCGGTATTAATGGTCCCGGCCCCGCTCAATACGTTGGCCAAGGTATCTGCCGCGTTCAGATTAAGCTGGCCGCCGACGTCCACCGCGCTGGTGCCCAGTGCATTGGCGGCATCCAGCGTCACCGACGCCCCCGAGGCGATATGGGTGGTGGCGGACAGGCCACCGTTAGCCGCGCTCAGGGCCAGATCTCCGCCGTTGACGTTCAGCGTGCCAGCCCCGGTCAGGCCGCCAGGGGCGGTCGAGGTGCCCCCTGACGACAGGTTCAGCGTCCCACCCGCCAGATCGAGCACCCCGGTATTGGTCAGCACCCCACTGCTCAACACGCCGGGATCGAGACTCACCGTGCCCAGGTTGGTCAGCGCCCCCACCGTCTGGCTGAAGTTATTGGTATTGAAAGTGGCGCCGCTCGCCACCGTCAGCAATGAGGTGGCACCCAACGCATTGTTGCTGCCCAGCAGCAAAGTGCCACCTGTCACCGCAGTGCTACCCGTGTAGGAGTTCAAGCTATTGCTCAACGTCATGAGGGTGTTATCTGCACCAATCGCCAGATTACCCGTACCGGTCAATTGAGCCGTCAATATGGAATTTGTTGCGCCTGCGGATGACAAGGTCAACGTTTGGCCGGACTGGATATCAGCCTGTGTCAACTGTGTCGCCACACTCAAGCCAAGATTACTGTTTAGGTTATAGTTGTAGGTATTTCTAGAAACGACATTGCCTCCTTGCAGATAATCGCTGGTCGTGCCGTTCCCCAAACTATTACCCACGCTGTCCAGCAGCGTCAGTTGTGCTAAATCTGCTGCTAATAATGTATTGGTGCTCTTCACCAGATCGGTATTAATACCGTTGTCTTGATCGAGTAAATTACCTGAGGTTATATCCGCAGCATCTACTTTTACCGTACTGGTATTGGTTACGGCCAGCGTATCTGTTGTTATCAGGCTGCCGCTGGCAAATTCGGTTGTCCCTCCATTCATGACCACATTGCCAACGTTTTGGTTGGAAGCTCCTACCGTAGTGGTACTTCCTGAAGAGGTTTTTAACGTCGCAGCAGCTAAGGTGCTGGTATTAGTACCAGCAAGAGAGAAGGCAACATTCTTGAGATCAACCGTGCCAGTAAACCCGGAGCCAACTCCAGCACCGAAGTTGAAGGCATTATTACCGTTGTCAATATTCAATAAACCGGTGCCCGTTAAGGCATTACCCAACAGCGATATGGTATTCAGGTCTAGCGTACCAGCCAGCGCTACCGCTGCGGTACCGAACTGGTTGGCATTATTGGCCGTCAGCATCCCGCCCAGATCCACATCCCATGTGCCTGCAAAAGTGCTGGCATTTTGTAATGTGACATTGCCTTGCGCCAAAACCTCTGCGTTACCGGTTCCTTGTAGTGTTCCAGCAAATAATCCATTGAATGTCTGGCCAAAAGCTAAACGGCTGTTGCTATCAAGATTGACGTTACCACCTGAAATATTGGCGGCATCGCTCAAGGTGAGGTCCGCTGTATTGAAATTGATGTTGGTGAAGTTCTGGATACGTGTCGCAGCAGCCAACGCATCGGTGGAATTATTGAAATTCAGCGTGTTATTACCGCTTCCTGCATTAAGAGAACCCAGGTAAGTATTGCCAAGCGTCAGATTATTAAGGGTAAAGGTATCGTCGCCGGTGCCTGTCACAATGGATGCGACAGAAGCGCCATTATCAATGGTGACACTATTATTACCTGCTCCTAAGTCTATCAGGCCTTCACTGACGGAAGTGGCACCCAACATTAAAACATCATCACCAGAACCGGTTGTCAGCATTCCGGACTGCGTACCATTATTGTTGATAGTATTGGCCGCATTATTGGCAAAAGTGACAGCACCATTGATTTGCCCTTGATTGTTCAGCGTTTTCCCGGCGGCTCCGGTAAAACTGATGGCAGTTGCGCCAGAGGCATCAATCTGGGCATTAGCGCCAATCGTTGTGGTATTGTTTGTCACGCCATCATTAACAACCAGGCCTGTCCCGCCACTGTTGGTGACATTCACCAGCAGATTGACGCTACCAAAATCGACACCACCGCCCGTAACATTAATCCCTTTACCTGCCCCTGTAATATTGAGATCCAAGGCTTCAGGGCTCCAACCATCCAGGGCCGTATTGGTAGTTGAAATGGCTGTACCTACCCCGGAAACATTAATGGTGTTGCGGCCGTTGGGGCTGCTCGCAAAGGTGACACCGGTAATGTTATCAAAACCAATACCGTCGCTCAGATTGATCTGGGTATTACTCAGTGTTAAGGCGGCATTATCACTTTTGGAAATTGCCTTGCCGCTACCATTAATATTTATGGTGGTGTCAGTAACGGAATGGGTATCGGTATTGCCAGCCGCAATGGTAATGCCGTTGGCAGCATTACTGGTATTGATGGTGCCGCCTGTCAAATCTAACCCGACATTCCCGAGAACGTTAATAGCCGTTCCTCCAGAAGCATTAATCTCCCCTCCGGTGTTATCAACCGTCATTGATTTAATTGCCGAAGAGTTTAATGAAATGCCGGCTGTCGTACTGTTGATCGTACCATTATTAGCGATGTTAACGGCGCCGGTACCGTTATGGGTTGCAGAAATACCTGTTGCAGCCCCAATAGTGCCAGCGGAACGGATGTAAATGCCACTGGCATTACCTGCGTTTTTTGTCGCTAAAATCCCTGCACCGGTGGCCTGTAAAATCGATCCCGTTGCCAGGTTGTAGATCACATCGGCAGTCCCTGCTGCGCCATTGTTGATGCCCGTGGTGTTAGTAGTTAGGTTATCAATCGCATTACCTGAAATGATCCCACCACCTGTCGCGCGTGCCTGCAGGATAATTCTTGCGCCTGAACCAAAGCCTGTTACCGGATCATAACTGCCGATGAGCACACCCCGATTGTTATTGGTTCCGCTGAGGACATCCTGGTTGGCGATTAACTCGAAGGCAGAACCATCAGCAAAGGTGTAGACAAAAGTATCGATAGCATTGCTACCGGTATCGGTCAGGTTGGCTGTTGAACCTGTTCTATCAATCTTGACGTCAGCACCATTGAGAAAATCCATGGTTGCCGTATTATCGGTGGCGCCGGTATTATGGAAAGAGACAGCGGTACCCAAGTGGGTGACGTGAAATCTACCGGTAAATACCAGTTTATTGACTTCACCAATCTCCTGGTTCCTATCGTTAACCACCACATCGTTACCGATATTGCCGAATGTCATAACGCTATTGGTAGCATCACCATTGCCTCCCATAAAAACGAGCTGGGAAACACCAAGAAAATCAATGTTGTTATAAATCACATTAACGGCTGTACTGGAGCCGTTTACGCTAACCATAGTGTAATAGTTGGCTGAATTGATTTGGGACATGTTTTGCAGTGTCAACGTTCGCGTCCCTGAAGACACAGTCAAACCATTCGAAGTGGTATTAGCAACGCTCAAACCATAAAGCCCGTTACCGTCAATCACCACATCCCGACTGGTCATATTAACGGCTACGTTCTGAGTCAGTGGAATGTCAGCACCCAAAATAATCTTGTCATAAGTCCCACTGGATAATGCAGCAGAAAGCTGTGCCTGGGTTGTGACAGTGGTTTCAAGCGCGTAGGTTGAACTGATGCTAAATAAAGCAAAGCCACTTAGAAATAAAGCAATTAGACTTTTTCTTAAGTTTAGGGGGAGATTGTCTTTATTAACAATAGGAAAGTCACTATCGGTGATTAAACTATAGCTGCTCTTATTTTTTGATCTCCCTTTTGCCAATTCACTCACAACAACCCATACATTCAAAGCGTTATTCCAAATGACTTTATAGATTGTATTCATTGGTAATAGCTCCAATTTATTTATAGATGCTGCCCGATGCTGGCTACGTTCGAAAATGAAGTAGTTCTCATTAGTAATCAATGAAAAATCAGTAGGCTATATTCTTCGTTTCCCCTCGTTGAACTTCATAATGAGTCCATATGCCAAGGTTAACGAATGGAGTGAACTTAAGTTGTACCTACAATTAATTGACTATAGTGTGATTTTTGGACAAATGCCTTGCTCTTGCAAAGATAATCATAGGGGCATTGAGTATCCTCCCGTGAACAAAAGTGAGTTCCTGGATTGAGCATCGTAATGTCAGGAGAAAGAAGTATTCAACGCTCGTTGCAAGTTTGAATCACTCTCATCCCCAGCGAAAGGAAAGATTTGGTGGACACCTCTCCCATAGAGCTGCCCCTTATGTACAACGCTTTATTATTTTGTTTTATAAGTGGATTATTTTGTACTCAGTCTAGGGCTGACACAAAATACTCCCTTTAAAATCAGATGGCTATATTTCTCAGATCACGGCCTTTAGGCCGCAATCTGAGATACGTATAAGAGACAACCCGTAGAGAGGGTTAGGGTGAAGGGAAAAGCTTAAGCGATACCCTGGCTACGCAGATAGTCTTCGTAGTTGCCGGTAAAGTCGATCACCTTGTTCGGGGTCATTTCCAGAATACGGGTGGCCAATGAACTGACAAACTCGCGGTCATGGGATACAAAGATCAATGTACCTTCGTACATTTCCAGCGCCATATTCAGCGACTCGATGGATTCCATATCCATGTGGTTGGTTGGTTCATCCATCACCAGAATGTTCGGGCGCTGCATCATCAACTTACCAAAGAGCATACGGCCCTTCTCACCACCCGACAGCACTTTCACGCGCTTCTTGATGTCGTCCTGGCTAAACAGTAAACGGCCCAGCACGCTGCGTACCGCCTGCTCGTCGTCTTTTTCCTGCTTCCACTGGCTCATCCAGTCGAACACGGTCAAGGTATCATCGAACTCGTATTCATGATCCTGCGCGTAGTAACCGATCCTGGCGTTTTCTGACCATTTCACGGTGCCGTTATCCGGCTCTACGTCCCCAACCAGGGTTTTCAGCAAGGTGGATTTACCGATGCCGTTAGGGCCCAGGATCGCGACCTTCTCACCCACTTCAATCATCAGGTCAAGCTTGCTGAACAGCGGGCCGTTGTCGAAACCTTTGCTCAACGCTTCCACTTCCAGCGCGTTACGGAACAGTTTCTTATCCTGCTCGAAGCGGATAAACGGGTTCTGACGGCTGGAAGCTTTCACCTCTTCCAACTGAATCTTGTCGATCTGGCGGGCACGGGAAGTTGCCTGCTTGGATTTGGAGGCGTTGGCGCTGAAGCGGCTAACGAATGACTGCAATTCGTTAATCTGTGCCTTCTTCTTGGCGTTATCTGACATCAAACGCTCACGCGCCTGAGTGGCCGCCGTCATATATTCGTCGTAGTTGCCTGGGTATACACGCAGTTCGCCGTAGTCCAGATCCGCCATGTGGGTACACACCATGTTCAGGAAGTGACGGTCGTGCGAAATGATAATCATGGTGCTGTTACGCTCGTTCAGCACCTGCTCCAGCCAGCGAATGGTATCGATGTCCAGGTTGTTGGTAGGCTCGTCGAGCAGCAGAATTTCTGGATTAGAGAACAGCGCCTGCGCCAACAGCACACGCAGCTTAAAACCTGGGGCGATTTCGCTCATCGGGCCGTAATGTTGCTCTACCGGAATACCTACGCCGAGCAGCAGTTCACCCGCACGGGCTTCAGCGGTGTAACCGTCCATCTCACCGTAGGCGACTTCCAGATCGGCCACTTTATAGCCGTCTTCTTCGCTCATTTCCGCCAAGGCGTAAATGCGATCGCGCTCTTCTTTTACCGCCCACAGCTCGGTATGGCCCATGATCACGGTATCCAGCACGCTGAACTCTTCGAACGCGAACTGATCCTGACGCAATTTACCCAGGCGTTCGTTCGGATCGAGGAACACGTTACCGGCGCTTGGCACCAAATCGCCGCCGAGGATTTTCATAAAGGTGGATTTACCGCAGCCGTTGGCTCCGATCAAACCGTAACGGTTACCGCCGCCAAACTTGACGGAAATGTTTTCAAACAACGGCTTACTGCCAAACTGCATAGTGATGTTGTTAGTGCTTAACACAGCGCTCGCTCTTCATATCATAGGGAATGTGATTTGGCGCGCATTATGCCATAACGAAACGCAGATATCGTGGGGAGTTTTGATGAAGATTTGTTCGGTGAGGAAGCTGCGGAGATAGGCTTCAAGAAATATCTCCGCAATGATCAGTATTTTATTCTCGTGGCGGAAACTTGGCGGCGATCGTCGCGGCGTTGGGTTGCAGCCCACCAAGGCTCCATTGCTCTGGCTCATGTTCATCGATTCTGACCCAAACCGACGCTCTGAAAGCCGGATCGCCCCGCCCTTCAATTTCCACCATCAAATCGGTGATACGCTTGAGCAATTCACTTTTCTGCTCCTCGTTCATAATTCCTTTGATGGTTTGCACATTAACAAAAGGCACGCTAATCTCCTTGCATTGATATAAGTCTGATAATCAGACTCAGAATAAACAAGGTCACCGCCCGTGTCAAAAATGCTCAGGATCCCCCCTCTATCTGTCGAATTATGTGGCTTAGCGCAGGCCGCAGAAATCATCGGCGATCGCTGGACGCTCTTGATCCTGCGTGAAGCCTTTTATGGCGTGACGCGGTTCGAAGATTTGCGCACCGATATTGGCGCATCTAGGCACGCCTTGAGCAGCCGTCTGGCGGCTATGGTCGAAGGGGGCTTATTGAGCAAAAGTGCCTATCAAGAACCGGGAACACGGGAACGCCATGAATATGTGTTAACCGAAAAAGGCCGCAGCTTGGGGCCAATTCTGATGGCGTTGATGGAATGGGGACACAAGAATCTGCTTGGCAATGAGCCCCATGTCATGTTGACAGAAAAAGAAAGCGGCCAGCCACTGCAACAGGTGCTGATCACCCAGCAAGGGAAAATCGTTACGCTGGAACAGGCACAATTGGCACCGATTGTTCAGGCTGACGCGACAAAACCACTTGGCTAACAGCCTGTTTTTAATAATTTTGGGTGAGGGCTATCTTCAGGCTCGCCCCAGACGACATCTACATCTGATGAAAATGCTGGCTATCTGCCGGTGCCTGTTCACGCGGCTCCAGCCCATAATCACGCACCACATCAGCTACCCGCAGCCGATAGTATTCCAGCACGTCGTGCCGCCCGCGCGTCTGCGCCTTACGGTGCTGCTCCAAATTACGCCACTGCTGCACCGCCGCTTCATCGCGCCAGAATGATAACGACAGCAACTTTTGTGGATCGCTCAGGCTCTGAAAGCGCTCGATGGAAATAAATCCGTCGATTTCCGCCAACAGCGGTTTCAGCTCAGCCGCCAGATTGAGATAAGTTTCCCGCTGCCCTTCGGCAGCCTGTAATTCAAAAATAACTACGATCATTATCGTTCCTCAACAGTAAAAAATTCCGGCACATGCGCATTCTGCGAAACACGCCAGCGAAAGTGGGCCAATAATTTTGGCTCAATATTGAGCGCCAATAAATGACGAATACCGCTTAAGGCAATAGATTGCGCCCAATCGGCCCCAGGACACTGATGGCTGCCGCAGCCGAAGGCAAAGCTTTCCTCAGCCGTCTTCAACGGAATCAGCACCACCTGCCCAACCGTCAACCGCTTACCAGCCAGTTCGGTATCGCGCAACGCAAAACGGCGGGTGGTATGAATCGGCGGCGTTTCCTGTAGCACGGCAGCGAGGCCATCTTCCGCTGCCACATCCCGTTCCTGCATCAATAACAGCGTTTGCCCCAATAATCCGGCGGTGCCCTCACAGGCCTGGAAAAACAGCCCGATGGCATTGGCGATCGCCACCGAACGATCGCCAATGTGTTGGCACAAGCGGGTGAATAATGGGCCATCGGCAGCCTGCATCCATTCATGCAGTTTTCCGGCGGCAACGGCACCGCACGCCATCTGCTGCTCACTGCCGCAAGGAGCAATGCAGCGCACAAAATCCAATACGCTATCCACCAGCGCACTACGTTCCTGATAGGCAACGCCCAGCATCTGCGCCAATACGCCAATCGGTAAGGCGTAATTGAAGCGCGTTAGCTGTTCGGCTGTTAGCACGCCAGGGGCCAATTGTTGCGCCACCCGAGTTGCTATTTGGCGGATCTCATTATCACTGAACGAGGTTAAAACCGTACTGATTGCGGTTTTCAACTCGCGATGTCCGGCATCGTCACGCATACGTACCAATGCGGTAAACACTGGTTGCGCTGGGGTGTTAAGCAGCACCATCGGCACGGGTTCATGTGGTGGGCGCACGCCAAGATCGACATGGGTCAAGGCTTCACGTACCGCTTGCTGCGTTGTAACGGCAAAGGGGCAGACCGTCATGGGATATTCCTTCAGGTTAAACGGAGGAATTGGCATTGTGGCGTTAGACGAACGATAACACTTCGCTTATGCTCGAAATATGAATGACACCGATATTGAAGATCGCCTCGCGGCGTTGACCGCCGCCATCGCGGACCGTACCAGAGCACGCATGCTGTGCCTGCTGATGGATGGCCGCGCCTATACTGCCACCGAGTTGAGTGCTGCGGTGGATGTGGCCGCCTCAACCGCCAGCAACCATCTGGCACGCCTGCTGGAACAACGCCTGATCGCCTGCGTGAAGCAAGGGCGCCACCGTTTTTACCGCTTGGCCGGTCAACCGGTGGCCGACGTGCTGGAAACCCTGATGGCGCTGGCTGGCGTTGAACGGCCAGTGGTGAAAAGCACCACGCCGAGCTCATTACGCTTTGCCCGCACCTGCTACGACCATATGGCGGGCGAAGTCGCCGTTCTGTTACATAACCGCCTGTTTGAGCTGGCATGGCTGAGCGGTGACGGCGACTATCAGCTCAGCAATCAGGGGCAAACCGCGTTGGCGCAGTTGGGCATCGACTGTTCCCCTATGCTCTCTCGGCGGCGTTTTGCCTGCGGTTGCCTGGACTGGAGCGAACGCAAAGCCCACATTGGCGGCGCACTCGGTGCCGCGCTGCTGGCTGGGTTCGAAAAACGTGGCTGGATCCAGCGCCAGCTTGACAGCAGAGCGCTGCAACTCACCGCAGCGGGTAAAAAGGCGCTGATCGCACATTTTGGCATATCCGTTTAACCCGATAACAGGCTAGGTTTACTGCCTCATCCATTGAATATCCTGTTTGCAAACCTATAAAATCTGAGGAATGACCATGTTTGATCAAGCCCAATTCCCCATTACTCAACTCTGGCCTGCTAAGCATCCTGAACGATTACAGCTCTACTCGCTGCCAACGCCAAACGGGGTGAAAGTCTCCATCATGCTGGAGGAGATCGGTTTGCCTTATGAAGCGCATCTGGTTGATATCGGTAAAAACGAAACCTGGACGCCAGAATTCCTGTCGCTGAACCCGAACGGTAAAATCCCGGCAATCATCGATCCCGATGGCCCCGGTGGCAAACCGTTCGAACTGTTCGAATCTGGCGCGATCCTGCTGTATCTGGCAGAGAAAAGCGGCCAGTTCTTGCCGCAAGATGCTGCGTTGCGTTATGAAACTATCCAGTGGGTATTCTTCCAAATGGCGGCAGTTGGCCCAATGTTCGGCCAGCTTGGCTTTTTCCACAAATTCGCCGGGCGCGAATATGAAGACAAACGGCCGTTGGAACGCTATCAGAAAGAGTCCAAGCGCCTGCTCGGCGTGCTGGAAAGCCGGCTGGCTGGGCGCGATTGGATCATGGGTGCCGATTACACCATTGCCGATATTTCGCTACTTGGCTGGGTACGCAACCTGATTGGTTTCTATGACGCACGGGAACTGGTGGAGTTCGACAGTTTCCCACTGGTAGGCCAATGGCTGGAGCGTGGCTTAGCCCGGCCAGCAGTGCAACGTGGGGTGAATATTCCCGCTCGTGAAGCATAACTGCATTCAGGGATAGCCAGACAAGCTATCCCTTCTCACTGATATTCTTGGACTACCTTCTGCAAGATCTGCTGTCACTGATACCCTGCTAAATTTATCCCCTGCTCCCAGTAGAGCATTTTTCGCCACGTGGAATTCCCCAGTTAGTACTTGCGTCACCTGTCACGCAGGCCTATTATCAAAGAATAAACTTGGATTATTAATCTTATTTTACTGTGACCTGAATGTCGTACCTGCGGGAGGATTTATACAATGGATCGCGCCAATATCATTCACGACTTGATGGACTGGATAGAAACTCATCTGGATCAACCGCTGCTGCTGGACAACGTGGCAGCAAAATCGGGCTACTCCAAATGGCACTTGCAACGCATGTTCCGCAGTACCACCGGCCATGCGCTGGGTAGTTACATCCGCGAGCGCCGTCTTTCGCAGGCAGCGCAGGTTCTACGCGCCACCCCTCGCTCGATTCTGGACATCGCCCTGCAATTCCATTTTGATTCCCAGCCTTCATTTTCGCGGGCATTTAAAAAGCAGTTTGGCGCAACTCCGGCGGTCTATCGCCGCACACCAGCGCAAAGTATGACAGAACCATCGCCACAGAGCAGCGCACAGCAGCCCAATTATCACAACGAATCAGCCAGCCTGCATCTGTTGTACAACGGTAAGTGTACCGACGGTAAATGCACCCAGTGGATGGGGCAGCGCTGATAGCAAAAGGGACGCAGTCAGACTCCGTCCCTTTACCTTAATATGCCAGCATTTGAAGGCATAACTCTCCCTATTTATACAGTTCCGCCGTGCCGTAGACGTGATTATTCACCGTAGCCGACGTAATGCGGTAAGCACTGGCCCCTTTTTGTTGGGCCTCAGCGGCAATCATCTGCTCAAAACCACTCAACGTGCTTGCCTGGCTGGAAACCACGCCGATTTTTTGTAACTTCTGTGCCTCGGCGGTGGTCACCGGGGTAGCGGCCAGAGCGGTACTGCCAATACAGGCCAGAACCACGGCCAGAATGATGTTTTTCATAGTAAACCTCTCGATAACTGGAAATGACCGGCGACATCAGCCGCCGGATATTGGCCAATATTTACTGGCTCATCGCATCTTTCTTCATTTCATCTTTCTTCATGGCATCCTTGCCCATGTGGTCTTTTTTCATTTCATCTTTCTGCATGGCATCCTTGGCCATATGGTCTTTCTTCATGTGCTCTTTTTTCATACTGTCCTTAGCCATACTGCCTTTGGCCATGCCGTCGTGGGACATTTGGCTCATCTCATCTTTCTTCATCCCGTCATGGCTCATGCCGTCTGCCGCATAAGCACCAGAGACACCCAACATCAACGCGCTGCACATCATCACGGCGAATAACTTTTTCATAATATTTCCTTCGGTTATTTAGAAAGCACTTTGCAGTGCATGGAGTTATTTGGGGCAGCGCTTAACTGCCACCAAACCAGTTGTAACCTTGATCTTCCCAGTAGCCCCCAGTGAAGCGATTGGTAACCTCGATCGCTTGAATATGTTTCGGATTTTTGTAACCTAACTTGGTAGGCATACGCAGCTTCATCGGATAACCGTATTTACGCGGCAGGATCTGCCCGTCATAGGTCAACGCCAGAATGGTCTGCGGATGCAACGCAGTGGCCATATCGATGCTGGTGTAATAGTCGTCAGCGCATTTAAAACTGACATATTTAGCATTGAGATCGGCACCAATCGCTTGCAGGAAGGCGGTAAAAGGCACCCCGCCCCATTTGCCGATGGCACTCCAGCCTTCAACGCAGATATGGCGCGTTACCTGGCTGATTTGCGTCATCTTGTGCAACTGCGGCAGCGTCCAGGGCTGTTTGTGCAGCACCAGGCCAGCCACTTCCAACTGGTAGTCGTCACCATCGATCTCTGGAGCTTCATCCTCGGCATAAAACGCGTTGAATGGGAATGGCCGGGTGATCATCGATTCCGGGTAGACCGGTGCCAGATGCTCGGCATTAAACAGCCAGCCCTGAACCCGATCGTTAAAGCGTGAAATCCGGCTCAACGCCTGTTCCACGTGAGTGTTATCACTCAGATCGCACCCGGTAAGCATTGCGACGCCCCCTAGCGTCAGCCCATTGCGCAGAAAACGACGGCGGGATGAGGACTCAAGCTGGCGTGCCAGCAGGCGCTGCGCTTCTTTAACCAACTCATGGCCTTCTTGCAGGCTCATCGGCTGTTTTTCTGTTTTCATTACGAATTCCTTAGCGCCCACGCAGCATGGCAAGCAGAGTACGGGGCACCAAGGCCACCATCACCAGATGGATCACCACAAACCCCACCAGCGCCGACATGGCAAAGAAGTGGATATAACGAGCCATCTCATAACCCCCCAGCAGCACGCGCAGCAGCGGAAATTGCACCGACTTCCATATCACCAACCCGGAAAGCACGCTCAGGAGGCTCACCACCATCACAAACAGATAGGCCGCACGTTGCACCATGTTGTAATGGCGCAAATCGGTATGCTGTAATTTGCCGCGTAGCGCCGCCCACAGATCGTTAAAAAACTGACGTGGGCTGAGCGGCCAGTACTGGCGTTTAAAACGGCCACTCAACAGGTTAATCAGCAAATAACACAGGCCGTTGAGGCCAAACAGCCACATCCCGGCAAAGTGCCACTGGAGTGCGCCCCCCAACCAGCCGCCCAAGGTCAATTCATTCATAAACCTGAAGTTAAACAGCGGTGAGGCGTTGTAGATCCGCCAACCGCTGGTGACCATAATTAGCATCGCCAACGCATTCAGCCAGTGCGTCAAGCGCAGCCACAGCGGGTGGATGAGGCTGGTTTTCTCTGGCGTGATCGACATATTCATGGTGTCTCTCCTGACAGCGCCTGTTTCGATGAGTTGAGTATTAGCCAGATTTGTTCCCCAAGACCTCACGCAAAGTTAAATAAAATGTGACAACTCTGAAGGCGAGGGTTGTGTAGACTTCGGTAATAGCCAAAAACGCGGTGGAAAGAATGGATAAGGCAAAACGCATTTTGATCGTCGAAGACGACGCCAATATTGCTGAACTGTTGCAGCTGCATCTGCGCGATGAAGGTTATGACATCAGCCACGCCGCCGATGGCAATCTGGGGATGGCGATGCTGGAACAAGGCGGGTGGGACGCCCTGATCCTCGATCTGATGCTGCCGGGGATTGATGGGCTGGAAATCTGCCGCCGCGCGCGCAACATGACGCGCTACACCCCGATCATCATTACCAGCGCGCGCTCCAGCGAAGTGCACCGGGTGCTGGGGCTTGAACTGGGCGCTGACGATTATCTCGCCAAGCCTTTCTCGATGCTGGAACTGGTGGCGCGGGTAAAAGCGCTGTTCCGCCGCCAGGAAGCGATGAGCCGTAACCTGCGCATGGAAGCAGGCACCTTGAGTTTCCACGGGCTGATCATCGATCCTATCGCCCGTGAGGTGCATCTGAACCAGCAAGCGGTAGAACTGACGCCACGCGAATTCGACCTGCTGTACTTTTTCGCCCGCCATCCAGGCAAAGTGTTCTCGCGCCTCAGTTTGCTTAATCAGGTGTGGGGATACCAGCACGAAGGCTACGAACATACCGTCAATACGCATATCAACCGGCTGCGGATCAAAATCGAAAGCAACCCGGCTGAACCCGAGCGCATCCTCACCGTCTGGGGCATGGGCTATAAATTCGCGGCCACGCCGCAAGAGTGAATCATGAAAAATCTCACGCTCACACAACGCCTGACGCTGGTTTTCGCTCTGCTGCTGCTGATCTGCTGTTCGATCTCCGGCGTATTGCAGGTGCGCAGCAGCACCCAATACAGCCAAGCGGTGATTCAACGGCTTTCGGCCAATCTGGCGCTGCATATCGCCACCAGCAATCCACTGCTGAGCCCCAAAGGATGGGACGACAGCTCGGTACATACCCTGTTCGATCGCCTGATGGCGGTCAACCCGAGCGTGGAAGTTTACCTGCTGGATAAAACAGGCAATATCGTTGGTAATGCCGCGCCCGCCGGGCGACTGAAGCGGCAGAAAGTCGATCTGTCTCCTATCCAGGCGCTGCTGAGTGGGGCAAAAATGCCGATTTATGGCGACGACCCGCGTAACTTGAACGCCAACAAAGTGTTCAGTGTTGCCCAGCTGAAGGTCAACGGTGAGATCGAGGGTTACCTGTATGTCGTGCTGCTCGGCGAAGATTACGATGCCTTGGCCAACAGCGCGCAGGTGAACTCCGCACTTTATTCGGCGCTGTGGTCAATGGGGCTGGTGGTGCTGTTTGGGCTGCTGGCGGGGGTTTTTGCCTTCCGCTGGGTTACCCGCCCAATCCGCCACCTGACTCAGCAGGTCAGCAAACTGGACAGCGACGGTATCGCAGCCTTGCAGGCTTACGCCAAAAATACGCCTGAGAGCAGCGGCCGCGACGAAGTCAGCCGGTTGCAGCAAGCGTTTCGCCGCATGGCGCAGCGGATTGCCGAGCAGTGGCAGACACTGTCACAGCAGGATCAGCAACGGCGCGAATTTATCGCCAATATCTCGCACGATCTGCGCACGCCGCTCACTTCGCTGCATGGTTATCTGGAAACGTTATCGGTGAAATCGGCCAGCCTGGCGGAAACCGATCGCCAACGTTATCTGGAGATCGCGCTGGCACAAAGCCGCAAGGTAGGCCGGTTGGCACAGGAGCTGTTCGAACTGGCGCGATTGGAATACGGGGTGGTCAAACCGCAGAAGGAGCCCTTCTCACTCAGTGAGTTGGTACAGGATGTGTTCCAGAAGTTTGAGTTGGCCGCCGAAGCGCGCCAGCAGCAGTTGCGTGCCGATATTCAGCCAGGGATCCCGCTGGTGAATGCCGATCTGAGTATGATGGAGCGGGTACTGACCAACCTGCTGGACAACGCAATCCGGCATACGCCTGAAACCGGTGAAATCACTATCCGCTTATGGACGCAAGGCAATAAGGTGATGGTGCAGGTGAATGACAGCGGGCCGGGGATCCCACAAGAATTACGTGCGGATCTGTTTATCCGCCCGTCAATCCTGAATAACGCCCGCCGCCATGCCGGAGGCTTGGGTTTGATGATTGTAAAACGCATCCTGCAATTGCATGACAGCGATATCACCTTAGTGGAACAAGCGCACGCTGGTGCCTGTTTCCGTTTTTCGGTTCCGGTGTACTGAACACAACGGCGGCAATCGCGATGATTGTCGTCGTGATATATCATTCAAGGTAACGGCGATCGCTCTGTGCCAAGCAGCCCTTATTAAGTAATATTATTAATCAGTCACTGACGTTAATATCGTCATCTTGGTGACAAACAGGGAAATAATATAACAACCAAAGGAGTCGTTACCCGGCATTTATAAAGGATAGTAACGGGTACGGAATACCAGAATAAGACGCATAAAATCCGCCTGATTTAACTGCAACTTGCGCATAATATTAAGCTTATGGGTACTGACAGTTTTGTAGCTGCGCTGGGTGACGTTGGCAATGCGCTGAGGATCGGCACCGCTAATCATCAGAGCCAGAATACGCCATTCGCTGTGCGAAAGTGGCTGTATCGGTTGCCCTAGCAGGCTCTGGATAGACGGGCTGCGATACCCCTGGATATCAATAGCGGTAGACAGACAATCCAGATCATCACGTTTAGACATCAAGGACAAGTGGGGTTCCATTGCCAGAATAGCAAGAATGCCAGTATGCGTAATATCGGTGAATATCACAAAAGCAGCATCAGGCCAGAATACTCTGGATGTTAAAACAAATTGAATAACGTCATACAAGTTTTCAGAATGGCTATAGAGCTCCATGATGACGGTTTGTTTCTCGTTATCACCCAACGCAATCTCTATTTCTTTCAGGTGTTGAAAACTGCAAGTGCGAGTATGCTCAGGATCAATCAGCGTCTGTAATCCTTTTCTCACCCAAGGAGAAGGATCAAAAAAAATGAAATCACCTTCATAAGTAGCTTTATTCATAACAAATTACCATCGAATAACTGTAAGAATATCGGAAAAATGCAAAGCATAGTCCCCTTCAATGCCAAAATATAAAGGGAATTTATTAAGCGCTGCATTGAGATTAATTATTTGATTTTAATAGCGTGTTCTTGCTGGCCTATTCCATTTCCCTTGCAGGTGTTTCATCCTGACACCCGATGATATTGATTACATTAGCGGTGAGTTTTCACTTTCCAACCCGGAGCAAATTTCTACTTTATGTTCGCGAAGAACCTTACAGCGCAGAAAAAACAGCCTGGAGATACCGGATATATACGACTTAACCTGATTACTACGTACCAACAGAAGATACTCATCTGCACTGCACTGCACTTTTTGTAGTTCGGCGTAAGCCAGAACATCATCGCCAAGGCCTGCATCTGCCGAGGTTGACATGAACACCTTACACTCGCCTGCTTTGCCCAAGTAGGTTTCCTCACGGGAGACCGGGCTAAAACCATAGATGGCAATACCGGTAATCACGACAAAAACAAACGCCAGAATGCCCCAACCATAATGAATATGTCTTGCAGACCTTGCAGGTGAAGAACGAGCCGTTGCTGAAGGTGGTTTCGCCTCTGCATGTACCGTGGATTTGGCTAACGGCAAATCATTGTCGTCGATAAACGCCTCATCCTCCTTTTCACAGGCTTCCACCTGTATTTCGTGCCGCAACATAAAGCCCACTTTAGGCACGGTAACAATAACTTCATCATCAATACCTAATGCCTTGATCACTCTACGTAATTTACTGACACACTGATTAAGGTTATTGTTGCTGGAGACCATACCGTAGTCATCCCATACTTTCTTGAATATCACTTCTCGGCTGACAGCATCGCCATGGTGGGCAATCAACAACTGCAACAGACGTTTTGAAGGATTCGAGATAGGTAAGGGCTCTTCGGAGAAATCACACAGGCTCAACGCCCCGCTATCAGCGTCGAAAATAATGCGGTCATTAAATCTATATTTCATTTTATTCACGGGTTTTCACTATAAGAACAGCCTAATCCTGGCATCTGTTGTTAATAAAGCATTAACTAAAGTGTAAAAAAACTAACTTTCGCAAATCCTACTTTATACATTGGTATCAATGTCTTAACACCAAGGAGGACTATCTTGGTTTTTTCCCCCTTCCTTGGAGTAAGAATTTTCTCATAACCCGAACCAAAGGTTATACAAACACGCCGCACATTGATATATTTATATATGAAATAATTAAAAGTTAGATTTTTATATTGTAAATAACAATTTTTAAGCCGAAAACAGATATAAATCATCTGTTTCAGTCAATTTTAATGTAAAAATAGTGATACTTTAAGAAATGAGATCTTTTGCTTCACGAAAGAATGAGCGCAAATAGTGGTTTCAAACAGGACTTATGCTTTGAAATCAATATCGTTTGGTGTTGAGAGCTCTCAAGTGAAAATAAAAAGCTTCGAATTTCCGCTCCAAAAGCATGACTTCATTTCGCAGATCGGTGATAAATATTCTGCTTTGTAAAGACCAGTTAAACATTTGCCGTCAGCAACGAAATATTCGCCTGCATAATCGCTTCCTGTACCGCTTCCGGTAGATTGCCATCGGTGATAATCGCATCAAATACCGTGATCGGCAGCGCCAGATAGGTGGCCACCTTGCCATATTTGGACGTATCGCTCAGCAGAATACAGCGGCGACTGGCTTCAACAATCGCCTTCTTCACCATCACCTTATCCTCACTGGGCGTTGACAGCCCACGCATACTCCACGAAGAAGCCGAGATAAACGCCAGATCGATAAACAGATGACCCAATGCCTGGGCCGCTGCGGCCCCCACACAGGAACGGTTTTCACGGCAGACGGTTCCGCCGGTGTGGATCAGTTTGCATTGGCTGTGCTCAAGCAGATAAGCCGCGATCACAAAGTCGTTGGTCACCACGGTGATATCGTCGCGATCGCCAATCTGCCGGGCCAGGGCCAGCGTGGTGGTACCCGCATCCAGATAGATGCAACTGTTAACCGGGATCTGGCGCGCGGCCAGTTGCCCAATCGCCGCTTTCTGCTGGCTGAACATGCCCTCTTTATCTTGATGCGAAGGTTCTGTGGCCACCCGTTCAGCCGACTGTACGCCACCAGAAACGGTGGTCACAGCGCCTTGTTCTTCCAGTTTTTGTAGATCGCGCCGGATTGTCATATGCGACACCCCCAGCCTTTCGGTCAGTTCGGCGATGCTGACCACGCCGCGCTCAGATACCAGCGCTAAAATTTGTTGGTGGCGTTCAACAGGTATCACGATGTCCTCTCAATAACCGCAGTGATAATAATTGTGATTTTACGTCAATTTTCGTGCAGAGAAAGCAAAGCTTTCCAGGCTGTGAAGCCCATCATAATCACAAAAAACATTTAAAAGCATTATGTTAAGCAAAGTTTCCGCTATAAATGACCTTTTTCTTTATTGTTAATAATTGTGAAGACGATCACCGATAACCGCCGCCATAACGCTTACATTTAACACAACAAAACAAATAATCACTAAAATTAACAGGAGTGCTTTATGACACAGCCAGGAAATTATTCAGTTTGTATCGTCGGCTTAGGCTCCATGGGCATGGGGGCGGCAAAGTCGTGCATTAATGCCGGGCTCACCACTTATGGTGTCGATCTCAACCCACAGGCACTGGCAACTCTGCAACAGGCCGGGGCCAAGCAGGCTACCACCAGCGCGGCAGGGTTTGCGGCTGAACTGGATGCCGTCTTGCTGCTGGTGGTCAATGCGGCGCAGGTGAAGCACATCCTGTTTGGCGACAACGGCTTGGCAGCACAGCTAAAACCCAATACGCCCGTGATGGTGTCTTCCACCATTGCCGCCGCCGATGCCAAAGAGATCGAACAGGGGCTGAAGGCATTTGGCCTCAACATGTTGGACGCCCCGGTTTCCGGCGGCGCGGCCAAGGCCGCAGAAGGCCAGATGACGGTAATGGCATCTGGCAGTGAAGCCACTTTTGCCCAGTTGCAGCCGGTATTAGACGCAGTGGCCGGTAAGGTTTACCGCATCGGCGCAGAGATCGGCCTGGGTGCTACGGTGAAAATCATCCACCAACTGCTGGCCGGGGTGCATATTGCCGCCGGGGCCGAAGCGATGGCGCTGGCGTCACGCGCCGGTATCCCGCTGGACGTGATGTACGATGTGGTTACCAACGCCGCTGGTAACTCCTGGATGTTTGAAAACCGGATGCGCCACGTAGTGGACGGTGACTATACGCCAAAATCCGCCGTGGACATCTTCGTTAAAGACCTCGGGCTGGTGGCCGACACAGCCAAAGCGCTGCACTTCCCGCTGCCGCTGGCCTCCACGGCCTTCAATATGTTCACCTCCGCCAGCAATGCCGGTTATGGCAAAGAAGATGACAGCGCGGTGATCAAGATTTTCTCCGGCATCAACCTGCCAGACAACAAGAGGAACGCCTAATGCTGCTCGGAGTAATTGCCGATGATTTTACCGGAGCGACCGATATCGCCAGCTTCCTAGTAGAAAACGGTTTACCTACCGTCCAACTGAACGGCGTGCCGCAGGACGATGCGCCGGTAGCTGCCCAAGCGGTGGTGATCAGCCTGAAGTCGCGCTCTTGCCCGGTCGATCAGGCGATCGAGCAATCGTTGCAGGCGCTGGCCTGGTTGCAACGCCAAGGCTGCCGCCAGTTCTACTTCAAATACTGTTCCACCTTCGACAGTACCGCGCAGGGCAATATCGGCCCGGTAACCGATGCTTTACTTGAAGCGCTGGGCGAGCAGCAAACGGTGATCTCCCCTGCGCTGCCGGTCAACGGGCGCACGGTGTATCAAGGATATCTGTTCGTGATGGATCAACTGCTGTCTGAATCCGGCATGCGCAACCACCCGGTCACACCAATGACCGACAGCAATCTGTTGCGGCTGATGGAAGCGCAGGCAACCGGGCGCTGTGGGCTGGTCAATGCGGCGGAGATGGATCGCGGTGCCGGTGCGGTAAAAGAAAAACTGCAGCAGTTAGCGCAGCAAGGCGTGCGCTACGCGGTGCTGGACACCCTGAATGAGCAGCATTTGCTCACCCAAGGGGAAGCGCTGAAAACCATGAAGCTGGTGACCGGCGGTTCCGGGCTGGCGATCGGCATTGCCCGCCAATGGGCACAGCCTGGGCAGGAAAAAGCCCAGTCAGCCGGTGCGCCGCAGGGCAAAAAAGCCGTGGTGCTTTCCGGTTCCTGCTCCACCATGACCAACAAACAGGTCGCCCGCTATCGCCAACAGGCTACGGCGCAGGCTATCGACGTGGCGCGCTGCATCAATGCCGCCGATCGCAGCGCCTATGCCGCCGAACTCAGTCGTTGGGTGGAGCAACATGCAGCAGCCGAACTGGCCCCGTTGCTGTACGCCACCGCCGAGCCGGAGCAGTTGCAGCAAACTCAGCAGCAGTATGGTGTTGAAGCAGCTAGCCTGGCAGTGGAAGCGCTGTTTGCCGATGTAGTGACGCGCCTGCGCCAACAGGGATTCAGCCGCTTTATCGTCGCGGGCGGTGAAACCTCCGGCGTCGTCACCCAGGCGCTGGGGATCCGCGGGTTCCATATCGGCCCCTGCATTTCGCCCGGCGTACCTTGGGTACGTGCCATCGAACAACCTGTTTCACTGGCCCTGAAATCGGGCAATTTCGGCGATGAAAACTTTTTCGCCAGAGCACAAATGGAGTTTCCAGTATGACGACCACCGTTGGCCAACCTTCGGTCGCAGAGCAGCATGCCAGAGAAGAAATGGTGCGTTTGGGTGCCTCTTTCTTCCAACGCGGCTACGCCACCGGTTCAGCAGGTAACCTGTCGCTGCTGCTGCCGGATGGCACCCTGCTGGCTACCCCCACCGGCTCTTGCTTAGGGGAGTTGCAGGCTGACAGGCTGTCAAAAGTCAGCCTGAGCGGTGAGTGGATCTCTGGTGATAAGCCTTCGAAAGAGATCAGCTTTCACCGTGCGCTGTATCAGCACAACCCGGCTTGCAAGGCCGTGGTGCATCTGCACTGCACTTACCTTACCGCCCTCTCCTGCCTGCAAGGATTGGATACGGAAAATGCCATCAAGCCCTTTACCCCGTATGTGGTGATGCGCGTCGGCAAAGTGCCGGTAGTGCCTTACTACCGCCCCGGCGATCAACGTTTGGCGGAGGATCTCGCCAAGCTGGCACCGGCGTATAAAGCGTTCCTGCTGGCCAACCATGGGCCGGTCGTCACTGGCGAAAGCCTGCGCGAAGCAGCAAACAATACCGAAGAAATGGAAGATGCGGCGAAGCTGATTTTCACCCTCGGCGACCGCCCAATTCGTTATTTAACCGATGATGAAATTGCCGAATTACGGAGCTGAAAAATGCCAAAATTTGCTGCCAACCTATCGATGATGTTTACCGAACTGCCGTTTCTGGATCGCTTTGCCGCCGCAGCGGCAGCCGGATTCAAAGCGGTAGAATTCCTGTTTCCCTATGAATATCCTGCCGATCTGCTGGCAGAAAAGCTGCGCCAGCATGTGCTTCAGCAAGTGCTGTTCAATACCGCCCCTGGCGATACTGCTGCCGGTGAGTGGGGGCTAGCGGCGCTGCCCGGGCGCGAAGCAGATGCCCGCGCAGATATTGACCGGGCACTGGAGTACGCTATTGCATTGCAATGCCCGTGCGTACACGTGATGGCGGGCGTGGTGCCGCCGGGTGAGGAGAGCGCCCGTTACCGGGAAACCTTCATCAGCAATCTGCGCTATGCCGCCGATAGCTTCGCTCCCCATGGCATCAAGGTGTTGATCGAAGCGCTCAGCCCGCCGGTGAAACCCAACTATCTTTTCTCGAGCCAGCATCAGGCAGCGGATCTGGTTGCTGCGATCGACCGGCCAAACGTGTTTATCCAGTTCGATTTCTTCCATGCGCAATTGGTGGACGGCAACATCAGCAATCTGGTCACCTCGCTGGCCGGGCGCTATGCCCATATCCAGATTGCTTCGGTGCCGGATCGCAATGAACCCGATAGCGGAGAGCTGAATTACCCTTGGCTGTTCGCGCTGCTGGACGAGGTGGGCTATCAGGGTTGGATCGGCTGCGAATATAAACCACGTGGTGAAACCAACGCCGGGCTCGGTTGGGTGAAGCCGTACCTGTAAGGCAGGAACCTCACCAACACCAGTGATTAACAACATAAAAATCAAACGCACCCGTATCGCCTCAGGGCGATCGCGGTGCCGGACTCTTATCAGAATAAAGGCTATACCATGTCTACCTCTATGCTACTGATCATTGCCTTATTAGGTGTCTTGCTGCTCCTGCTGATGGTGATCAAGGCCAAAGTTCAGCCGTTTGTCGCCCTGCTGGTCGTCAGCCTGTTGGTCGCACTGGCCAGCGGCATTCCAACCGGTGAAGTGATGAAAGTGATGACCGCCGGTATGGGCGGCGTGCTGGGTTCGGTAACCATCATTATCGGCCTGGGTGCGATGCTCGGCAGGATGATCGAACACTCTGGCGGTGCCGAATCGCTGGCACAACGCTTCAGTAAAGCGCTGGGGCCAAAACGCACCATCGCCGCGCTGACCATTGCCGCCTTTATCCTTGGCATTCCGGTGTTCTTCGACGTCGGCTTTATTATTCTGGCGCCGATTATCTACGGCTTTGCCAAAGTGGCCAAAGTCTCGCCGCTGAAATTCGGCCTGCCGATGGCTGGCGTAATGCTGACGGTACACGTTGCACTGCCGCCGCACCCCGGCCCAGTGGCGGCGGCAGGGTTGCTGCACGCGGATATCGGTTGGCTGACCATTATTGGCCTGCTGATCTGTATTCCTGTAGGGATTATTGGCTACTTCGCGGCGAAATACCTGAACCGTAAAGCCTATCCGCTTTCCATTGAAGTGCTGGAGCAGTTGCAGTTGGCTGCGCCTGAATCCACATCTGACAGCAAAACACCGCTCAGCGATCGCATCAACCCGCCAAGTGCCGGGCTGATTGCTGCGCTGATCGTCATTCCTATCGCTATCATTATGCTCGGCACCGTTTCAGCCACGCTGCTGGAACCGGGTTCGGCACTGCGTGACGTGCTCTCTTTGATCGGTGCACCGGCCGTGGCCCTGATGATTGCCCTGCTGCTGGCGTTCTACTTCCTGGCAATGCGCCGTGGCTGGAGCCTGCAACACACCAGTGACGTCATGGGCGCTGCGTTGCCTACTGCGGCGGTGGTGATCCTGGTCACCGGTGCCGGTGGCGTGTTCGGTAAAGTGCTGGTGGAATCCGGCGTGGGTAAAGCGTTGGCGGAAGTACTCACCACCATCGGCCTGCCGCTGATCCCGGCGGCGTTTATCATCTCCCTGGCGCTGCGCGCTTCGCAGGGGTCTGCCACCGTGGCGATCCTGACCACCGGCGGGCTGCTTTCCGAAGCGGTTACCGGCCTTAATCAGCTACAGCTGGTGCTGGTCACGCTCGCCACCTGCTTTGGCGGCCTGGGGCTATCCCACGTTAATGACTCTGGTTTCTGGATTGTCACCAAATACCTGGGCCTTTCGGTGGCTGATGGCCTGAAAACCTGGACGGTATTGACCACCCTGCTCGGCCTGAGCGGCTTCGTCTTCACCTGGCTGCTGTGGCTGGCGGTCTAACCACGTGCTGATGATGTGCCAAAACGCTATATGAGGTAAATTAATGGGGCGAATCTATTCGCCCCTACGCTTAAGCCACATCCCTTGTTCAGGAAGATTATCATGACCCCCATCACTACCGCACCAACGCTGATTACCGAACGCCTGATACTGGATGCCCACCGGCGAGAGGATTTTGCCGATCTGGCGGCCATGTGGGCCGATCCTGCCGTTGTTCGCTATATCGGCGGCACACCGCGCAGCCAGGAAGACAGTTGGGGCCGCCTGTTGCGTTACATTGGCCACTGGCAATTGTTAGGTTACGGTTATTGGGCGGTACGTGAAAAAGTCAGTGGCAACTATATTGGCGATATTGGTTTTGCCGATTTTCATCGCGAGATCGATCCCGCGCTGGATGCGCCAGAAATGGGTTGGGTGCTGAACTCCGCCGCTCAGGGTAAAGGCTATGGCACCGAAGCACTGCTGGCCGCGCTGGCTTGGGCAACAGATCATTTCCCGCAGGGGAAAACGGTCTGCATTATCTCGCCAGAAAACCGTCCGTCGCTTGGGCTGGCCAAAAAGGCTGGCTTTGTGGAAAACCACCGCAGTGAGTATCACCAACGACCCGTTGTGGTGATGCAGCGATGGCTAATGCCGAGCTCGATCTCTCATTAACGCCCGTCTGCACCCACCAGCGCTGAGTAAATCCCCCCTTTTATATAATTTTTCGGTAAAAAAAATCCGCCCAGAGGCGGATTTTTCAACAGGTGCAGCATAAGGCCACACGCTCACGCCCAACGGCGTGGATAAAACTTAGAAGCGGTAACCAGCACCAACCATCCAAGTACCAACGTCAACGCTACGGATGCGGCTCTGCTCGTAACCGAAGTCCAGAGCAACTTGTTGCATTGGGTTGAATTGCAGACCTGCGCCGTAAGAGAAACCGTAATCGCTGGTGCTGTTGTTGTTAGAACCGTCTTTAGCGTTGCTGGTGAATTTACCGTAACCCACACCGATCACGCCATAGATGCTTGCCCAGTCGTTGAAACGGTAAGCAGGACCAGCAGTGATGCCGCTGTACTGAACTTTATCGTAGAAACCGCTTTCAGTACCGTTCTTTTCCAGATGGGTAAAGGAACCGATCACACCCAGCGGGCTATTGTCGTACTCGTAACGGTATTTCAGGTTGAAACCATCGGCTTTGTTAGCAACGCCTTGGAAATCACCATGAGCATAACCAGCGGACACAGTGCTCTCACCGGCGAATGCGGTACCGGCGCTAACTGCTAATACACAAGCTGCTACTGCGGAAAGACATGCAATTTTTTTCATAAACCACCTCAAACACGTTTTATTATTAAGTACTACCATTTGTTCATACATTGAAAATATAGCAAAAATCAGCGTGAAACTCTGCCTTTAAAACAGTGTCTAAAGCTTTGTATCGTGTAACAGAAAATTACAAGAACACTGCATACGTTTAATTTGCCTATATTTTCAATCGCATCCTACGCGTTTTTGTGACAAAAATCACCTATTCAATCGTGATAAAACGTTTGAGGTGAGGTTATTTCTTACACATTAGCTCAATCTCTGTGCAAAATTTTGACAGTTTCACTGCGATAACATGCTTTTCTCAGACACCTCGACACCAATTCATTTACACTTACGCTCACCTGTTTTCGTTATGCTTTCTCAAGAGTTGGGAAGCCCCCACAAGGCTTGAATGGATGTCTTCTTCTGCCACTGCTAAAGCGTCTTCCACGCTGCTGCCTGTTTGCTTGCTTATCATCGCGATGATTTCGATCCAGAGCGGTGCTTCGCTGGCGAAAAGCCTGTTCCCGCTGGTGGGTGCCGAAGGGATCACCACCCTGCGCCTGGGCATCGGTACGTTGATTCTGTTTATCATCTTCCGCCCTTGGCGGATGCGTTTTGCTGCCGGCAGCCGTCTACCGTTGTTGATCTATGGCCTGTCGCTGGGCGCAATGAATTACCTGTTTTACCTTTCCCTGCGCACAGTTCCGCTCGGCATCGCCGTGGCGCTGGAGTTTACCGGCCCGCTGGCGGTGGCGATGTTTTCTTCACGCCGCCCTGTGGATTTTGTCTGGGTGGCACTGGCGGTTATCGGCCTGGCGTTCCTGTTGCCGTTCGGCCACGACATGGGCAGTATCGATCTCCTCGGTGCCGCATGCGCTCTGGGTGCCGGTGCCTGTTGGGCGGTATACATTATCTTCGGCCAGAGAGCCGGGGGAGATCACGGGCCTGGCACCGTGGCTGTCGGGTCGTTAGTCGCGGCCATCGTGTTTTGCCCAATCGGTGCCTGGCAGGCCGGTAGCGCGCTGCTGAACGTGGATATTCTGCCTGTGGCGCTAGCCGTAGCCATTCTCTCTACCGCACTACCTTATTCGCTGGAAATTATCGCGCTACCAAGAATCCCTGCACGCACCTTTGGTACGCTGATGAGCCTGGAACCCGCGTTGGCCGCGCTTTCGGGCATGATCTTTCTCAACGAGCATCTCACCAATGTGCAATGGCTGGCACTGGCCGCCATTATTGCCGCTTCAATAGGTGCGACCTTGACCATTAAACCCAAGCCGCAGATTGAGAGCCTCTCTTAACCTTTTGCTGCGGGAAAATAAATCCTGATTCTGTTGCATGATTGCAATCGGCTTAACTGTTTTTGAATTTGACAATGGACATACTTGCAGCAGGACCTTTGTGGTAATTTTCTAATTTCATTACGTTATATGCCCAAGAGCTTGCAAGTTGCGCCAACAACAACGACGCCGCAGCTTAGAGAAGGGAGGGTATAATTCATTACGGAGAATCAGGATGATATACGGTAGTTTGTACAATCCCCGCTTTGGACGCGGCCTTTCACCCGTTTTAGCCAATATCCTCAATACCGTTCGCCAATACGACTTACCCGGCCTAGCGCTGGGGCGGCACGAGATCGATGGCGACCGCGTTTTTATGAATGTGATGGAAGTAGTGACAGAACCCGCTGAAAGCAAACGCGCAGAGATTCACCAGGAGTATCTGGACATTCAAATTCTGATCGGTGGCGAGGAAAGGATTGACTATGGTCTGCCAGGCAGTTGGGATAGCGATGACCCCTACGATGCCAGTAAAGACCTGCAAATGCTGGACATCAAACGCAGCCCGCAAATTTTAAACCTCACCCCCGGTATGTATGTGATTTTCTTCCCGCTGGAACCGCATAAGCCCGGATGCCAGGTGCATGGGGCAAAAAACATCAAGAAAGTGGTGGTGAAAGTGCATTACGAGTTACTGCTGTAGCGGTATTGAGCCGGTCGGTTGGCCGGCTCACTCCCCTTTGGAAATTACTCGACAGCAATCGGGGTTTCCACCAGTTTCACCTCACGATCGCCCTGCAACGTTTTGATCTTGTTCTGGTACTCTTTCACCTTTTCAGCACTGTTCAGCAAGGTGTAGGTCAGTTCGAAATCGGTGCTCTGCCCCGGCTGCAACTGTTTGATGCGCCCCTGCTCACGCTCAATTTTTACCGGATAGGCATAGCTGGTGCCCGGTTCAATACCGGTCACATAGCCTTGACGATCGGCATCGGTATTTTTCCACAACGTCAGCACCGGCAGTTGGTGGGTATCAAAACCAATTGCCACGCCGCGATCGCCATTCTTGTTGTTCATCATCGCCAGGGTTTTCCCCTGAGCATCGGCGTACGGCACGATATTGAACACCATTTCGTCGAAGCCTTTGGTCGGCCCCAGATAGGTATGCCAATCCTTCAGGCCACTCTTGGCATAATCATTAAACGGTGAGATCTCTTTGATTGCCGCGCTAAATGTCGCCCCTTGCTCCAGCAAAGGTTTCCCGAAGTTGCTGTGATAAATGATCTGGTAATCACGTGGATAGTCGGCGCGGTTGGTCAGGCGATCGTGAACCGTGAACTGTTGGGTTCCGGGTACATAGCGCAATTCAGTCCAGGTTTCTAAATTGCTTTTCTTGAAGGTATTCTCCTTCAGCAAACCGCGAATGCGAACTTCATAAGGCGCTTTTTCGCCAATCTCCACCACTACTTTCGAGGCTGGAGTATTACCGGCACGGCCATGCAGCGTGTACAGCGTGCCGTTCTCCACGCCTGGGTGCCCGGTCCATTCATAACCGCAACGCACCATCATTTCGTTGAAACCGTCTAGCCAACCCAAGCCATTACGGCTTTCCAGGTTGATATAGGCCGGGTTGACCACCTCATCCACCGGTGAATCCCACCCCAACCTGACGCCTGAGCCGTTCACGTGCAAGATATCCATACCGCGTGTCGGGCTGAGAGCAATGGTCAACCCAGGGCTAGTCAGAGTGATCACCTTGGAGCCTTCCTGCTTGCCACCATGCAATACTTGCTGCTGTAAGCTGAAGCTTGGCCCCGGAATGTTCAGCTTCTGGCTGTTTATCTGCCAGTTGCCCAATTCAATACCGTTTTCACCGTCGGTCAACACGATAGTCTGTGCACCGGCATATCCAGAAATCAAAGAGATAGCAATCGCAACTGCAACAAGCTTTTTCATTTATCAATCCTTTTTGTCTAGCTGAATGGTTTTAGCTAATGCCGTTACAAAGTAGATTTTATGCTCAGATTAAAATGCGAGATGGGTCACTTTTCCCATGGTGCGTTTATGGATAACGTGAATTTTTTAGCCACTATCACGTTTACTAGTGAAATGATTTTTATACTTGCAGAATAATTTGATTTTGATCGTGATTGTCACGCAAGAAAGCTGAAGTATTTCAGCTAGAGCAAGCGGTGTAATGAAAGCGCTCAGCTAAAGCTGAAACGATAAAGCCAATTAAGGTAGGTTAGCGAGAAAGGTGGCCGTTTCAGCAGGTGAGCGCAGGCGGATAAAACGAATGCGGCGGTTACCGGTATCCTGCATTTCAGCCAGATACTTTCTACGATTTCGGTGATAGGTCTTTAACGTCCACCAGAGGATCGATTCCCGGCTGAAGAAGGAACGACGGAAACTCTCGCAGTTTCCGGTTCCAGGCCACAATTCAGTCTGCCGCCAAGACCGCAGTATCGCTCGGCGCACGGCTTGCCACAGCGTGCGACAGAAACCGTAATCCACCCAGACCACCCAGTCGACTTCGCGCCACTTGATCGCTTTGGTGCGGGTATAGTTGCCATCAAGCACCCAGCCCGCAGCGGCTTCTGCCAACGCCGCGTTAACCCGCGCCAGAAACTCGTCGCCGTGTGTCCCTTGCCAGTCAGGCCGCCAGTAGAGCCTGTCCATTTCGATATAAGGCACCGCCAGTTTTTGCGCCAACTGACGCGCCACGGTGCTTTTACCACTGCCGCTGGTGCCCACTACGTTAACTTTCATCTCTTTGGCCTGCTTGTTGGAGGGCAGGAAATTTTATCGGAGTGGTCATTCGCTATCAATATGGATCCACAAAGGAAAATACCACGCGAGAATAAGCACTTGTGGGCCATTTTCCGCTGGCTTTTCTTTTATCTGAAGCCTGGATTGTATAATAAACAACCCACATTACACTGAAAGGTGGGCGGCTATATCCGATCCCATTTGCCGTGCGGTTCGAACATTCCTGCACCAGAGATAAACATGTTGCAGGGGCAAAGTTAGAGTTAGTTATCAATATTGAAGCATAACTGTTAATTATAGGTTGTTTCACACCCATTCTTTGGTTAATGATAGCCCGGCGCACCATAGTAGTTACATTGCACCTTTTTGGTGCCCAATAATGGTGCATAATAATAAGATATATCCTTCTGGATATAATATTACGACATAACCATTTGTTTTTGAAATGATTGCAAACTTGGCACGATTCTTCCATAGCACTAAATGCAACATAAAAAATGGGTAATCCGCAACCTGTACAGGAATTCCTCTCATGAAGTCAATTTTTAAAGTTTCCCTGGCCGCACTTTCCCTGGCCTTCGCCGTAAGCTCCCACGCCGCAGACAAACTGGTTGTCGCCACTGACACCGCTTTCGTTCCATTCGAATTCAAGCAGGGTGACCAATATGTTGGCTTTGATATCGACCTTTGGGCCGCAATCGCCAAAGAGCTGAAGCTGGATTACACCCTGAAGCCAATGGACTTCAGCGGCATCATTCCTGCGCTGCAAACCAAGAATATCGATCTGGCTCTGGCCGGGATCACCATCACCGACGAACGTAAGAAAGCGATCGACTTCTCCGATGGCTATTACAAGAGCGGCCTGCTGTTGATGGTTAATGCTAATAACGATAGCGTGAAAAGCATTGCCGATCTGGATGGCAAAGTAGTGGCGGTGAAGAGCGGTACCGGTTCAGTGGATTACGCCAAGCAGCACATCAAAACCAAAGACCTGCGTCAGTTCCCGAACATCGACAACGCCTATATGGAACTGGGTACCCAGCGTGCTGATGCCGTATTGCACGACACGCCAAACATCCTGTACTTCATCAAAACCGCTGGCGCTGGCAAGTTCAAAACCGTAGGCGAATCGCTGGAAGCTCAGCAATATGGCATCGCATTCCCGAAAGGCAGCGACGAGCTGCGTGAAAAAGTGAACGCCGCGCTGAAAACCCTGCGTGACAACGGCACCTACAACGAAATCTACAAAAAATGGTTTGGTACCGAGCCTAAATAATTGATTAAATTGGTTAGTCATTAAGTTAAGCACAGGGGAGGTGTACCCACCCCTGCGCTTTGTTGTATCTGATTCCCTCATTTGGGATCACCGGGAGAAAATACCATGCAGTTCGATTGGAGTGCCATCTGGCCTGCCATCCCCATTCTGTTAGAAGGCGCCAAAATGACCCTGTGGATTTCGGTCCTCGGTCTGATTGGTGGCCTGTTCATCGGCCTGGTTGCCGGTTTTGCCCGTACCTACGGCGGTTGGATTGCCAACCACGTGGCGCTGGTGTTCATTGAAGTGATTCGCGGTACGCCGATTGTGGTACAGGTGATGTTTATCTACTTCGCCTTGCCGATGGCGTTCAGCAATTTACGCATTGATCCGCTCAGCGCCGCCGTGGTGACCATCATGATCAACTCCGGTGCCTATATTGCGGAAATCACTCGCGGTGCGGTGCTGTCGATCCACAGCGGTTTCCGCGAAGCGGGTTTGGCGCTGGGGCTGTCGCGCCGTGAAACCATCCGCTATGTGATCATGCCGCTGGCGCTGCGCCGTATGCTGCCGCCGCTGGGTAACCAGTGGATCATCAGTATTAAGGACACGTCGCTGTTTATCGTGATTGGCGTGGCGGAACTGACCCGTCAGGGCCAGGAGATTATTGCCGGTAACTTCCGCGCGCTGGAAATCTGGAGCGCCGTGGCAGTTATTTATCTGATTATTACCCTGGTGCTGAGCTTCGTTCTGCGTCGGCTGGAAAGAAGGATGAAAATCCTGTGATTGAATTTAAAAACGTCTCCAAGCACTTTGGCCCAACCCAGGTGCTGCACAATATCGACCTGAATATTACCCAGGGCGAAGTGGTCGTGATTATCGGGCCTTCCGGCTCCGGCAAATCCACCCTGCTGCGCTGCATCAATAAGCTGGAAGAAATCACCAGCGGTGAATTGATCGTCGATGGCCTGAAGGTTAACGATCCGAAAGTGGACGATCGCCTGATCCGCCAGGAAGCGGGCATGGTTTTCCAACAGTTCTACCTGTTCCCGCATCTGACCGCGCTGGAAAACGTGGCTTTCGGCCCGACCCGCGTACGTGGTCTGAAAAAGGCCGATGCTGAAAAGCTGGCACGTGAACTGTTGGCGAAGGTTGGGTTGGCCGAGCGTGCTCACCACTACCCTTCCGAGCTTTCCGGCGGCCAGCAGCAGCGCGTGGCAATTGCCCGTGCGTTGGCGGTGAAGCCGAAAATGATGTTGTTCGATGAGCCTACCTCGGCCCTCGACCCGGAATTGCGCCACGAAGTGTTGAAGGTGATGCAGGATCTGGCAGAAGAAGGCATGACGATGGTGATCGTCACGCACGAAGTGGGCTTTGCTGAAAAAGTGGCCTCACGCCTGATCTTTATCGATAAAGGGCGAATCGCCGAAGATGGCAACCCACACGATCTGATCAACCACCCACCAAGCCCGCGCCTGCGCGAGTTCCTGCAACACGTTTCCTGATCGATTACAGCAAACCAGCGGGCACTCAACGTGCCCGCTTTTTTATTACCAACGTTCTGCCGCCCAAGCGGCTTGCTGCTCGCTGTTCTGGAAGGTCCAGGCCACAAAGCGGCTGATCTTCTGCCCCTGAGCCATTTCGATGGTGCGTACCTCAACCGCCCCGGCCTGCTTTAGCGCAGCGTAGATCGCCGGTAACGTGGTGTTCTTGGAAATCAGCGAAGTAAACCACAGGCAGTTTTGCGCTTTGCTGACGCTCTCTTCCACCATCTTGCGCACAAAGGCTTCTTCCCCACCTTCGCACCATAATTCATTATTCTTGCCGCCAAAGTTTTGCACCGGTTTATCCGCCACCTCCCCCTTGCCCAGTTTGTGCAGCTTGCGGCGCGTACTGGCGCGCGCTTCCTGTTCAGAACCATGAAACGGCGGATTGCACAGCGTGGCATCAAAACGTTCCGCAACGCCAATGATGCCGGTGAAAATAAACTCCGGCTGCTTTTGCTGACGCAGGCGTACCGTGTTCTTCAGCGTCGGGTTCATGGCGACAATCATTTTGGCTGCATTCAAAGAAACCGGATCGGTTTCCGAACCAGTAAAACGCCAGCCGTATTCGCGCTGGCCAACAATAGGGTAAATACAGTTGGCACCGACGCCGACATCCAGGATTGCCACCCCTTTGCCACGTGGGATCTCGCCCCCGTTGCTGGTTGCCAGCAGATCGGCCAGATGATGCACGTAGTCGGCACGCCCAGGAATTGGCGGGCAGAGATAGTCGGCAGGAATGTCCCAGTGCTCAATGCCGTAAAAATGCTGCAACAACGCCCGGTTAAGCATTTTTACCGCCGCCGGATCGGCGAAATCTACCGAGATATCGCCCCAGGCATTGGGTTTCACAAAAGGTTCCAGCGCCGGGCAACTGGCAATCAACGCCGGGAAATCATAGCGTGAACGATGGCGATTGCGCGGGTGCAGGCCGCTTTTCTGCTGCGGGAAGCTTTTCTTTTTTTCCACCGTGGAGGGCTCTCTGAAAGGGTTTTCTGGCGCGTAAGATAGCACAAAGCCCGCTAAAAAGAGCGGCAAGGCGCTTGCAGCCGGGGTGAAAAACGTCAAAATGGAGTCTTGCCCCCTCCCTACAAGAGCGATTATGAGCAGCACACCGCGTTATTACTATGAACCCGCCGCAGGCCATGGCTTGGCGCACGATCCGCTGAACGCCATCGTCGGCCCACGCCCGATTGGCTGGATTTCCTCCCTCAGTGCCGCAGGCCAACGCAATCTGGCCCCTTACAGCTTCTTCAACTGCTTCAACTATCGCCCGCCAATCATCGGTTTTGCCAGCACCGGCTGGAAAGACAGCGTTGCCAACATCGTGGAAACCGGTGAGTTTGTGTGGAACCTGACAACGCGGCCATTGGCAGAGGCCATGAACAACAGCTCGGCGTCATTGCCGCGCGGTGAAGACGAATTTGCCTTCGCCGGATTAACGCCAATCCCTGGGCGACGCGTAAAAGCAGAGCTGGTCGCGGAAAGCCCGGTGAATTTTGAATGCCGCTTAACGCAGTGCATTCAGTTGCAAAATGCCGCTGGGGGAAACATCGAAACCTGGCTGATCTTGGGGGAAGTGGTGGCGGTGCATATTGACCCGGCGCTGCTGGATGAACATGGCGTTTACCAAACCGCAGCCGCACAGCCGGTACTGCGCGCCGGAGGCCCTACTGCCTATTACGGCATCTCCGAACAACACCGCTTTGATCTGGTGCGCCCGGATGTACGTAAACCCTAGAGCTCAGCGTTCAGCCTGCTGCCATTACAGGCTGAACACTCAGCAGAGTTAACGCTGGCTGGCCACCGACCAATAGGTCAGCAGATACAAGCTGGCAGAATAATAATCTTCGTCAGCGGCCAAACGGTTGGTTAATTGTCCTCCGGCACCCAACACCAGATCCCTGACCGCCATCATGCCGGGGCTTTGGTTATATCCGGCACGCGCACCGCTCATCACATCAACCCAAGCGGGAACGGCTTGATGATCATAGCCCTGCCAGAACCTGACAAAAGGGGCGAGCGCCGGGTTATTGTCCTGATACCAGTGGATATATAAGGGAATGCGCACCGCATCAAACCCGAAACGGGCCGGCCAGCCATTCGCCGGGGCCACTCGCCCGTCGGCAAATAATGTGACCCAATCCGTCGGGATCCGCGCTTTACCAAATGACATTTTATTGATTAAAGCCAGGCCATCGTCACTCAGGTTTTTCCACACCAGCAGATGCGTGTATTCGTAAAATGCTTCCCAAGCTGGAAAAGCAAAATAGGACGGATTCACGGTTATCGAGTTAGCTTGCTTAAAACCGGTGACGCCCGGCAGCAAAACGTTATAACCGGCATATTTTACCAGCGTATTCCGCAGCAATGACCGCTGTATGTCAGAAGAGCTCCTGAGATACTCCTGGATATTCCATTTTTTCCCTGCCTCTAACAATGCCCAGGCGATAAAAATATCGCCATCGGTGGCATTGTTTTTATCCGCTATTGGAACGGCTTTGCCAGGTTCATAACGCCAGGAAAACAGCCCGATATCTTTGCGGTACAACGTCGCATTAGTCCATTGCCACATACTGTCAAAAGCCTGCCGGTCATTATTATATACCGCCAGCAACATGGCATAACCCTGCCCTTCGGTATGGCTGATGTTATTATTGCCGGTATCAACCACTCGTCCATCAGGTAATAAAAATCGCTGTTTATACTGTGCCCAACCGCTATCTTCTGCAAGGGTGCAGAAGGAAAACAATAACCCTGTCAGCACAACCAATATTCTGATCCAACCCTGAGGATATTTCGCCAAAACATTCACCTTTATTGCCCATTTCTGTAGCTAAACACCAAGGTACGCTCTTCAGATTGGTGGCTTTGGCGCAGAGAAACATGGGGCGCGCCGCCCTGAGCCTGCAACCAGGTTGCATACGCCCCTTCCAGCACGGTCGCAAAAGACAGGTTCCACATCGGCTCATTGTCAGGTTCCGGCGCCTGCGGATAAGCATAATGCGTCAGCACTATTTCCTGCTCACTTGCCTCAACCTGTACCATCCCCCAATCGAAATGGCCCAGCACCGCATTGATACCGTCCTCAAGTTCACCCACCGTTTGTGCATCGGGTAAAGGTGTTTTCTCCGCCAGATGACTCCCCATCAAACGTAGAAAATCGCGACCATCCACATCATCGGCAGAAGCAAAAATGCCAGTGAAAATCACGTCTGTCAGGCTTTGCCAACCCGGCTTAAACTGCTGGCGACGATAATAATCGAGTTCATAGGACGCATTATTAATATCTTGCATGGTTATTTCCCATCTAACAGATATTTAAAATAGAGCAAAGCAGAGCTCTCGGAATAGCTGCCGAAAGTGTCATAACCCAACTGCCCTCCGACCAACATAGCTGGCGTAACCTTATAAGTTCCCCCAGCTTTCACACTGTAGCCAATACCGCTTTTATCTTCAGCGGCATACATGGCTTCTTTACCATAGCCTTGGCTGACTAAGCCCTCTAATTGTGACTGGAGATCAGGGTCATTGGGGAAATACTCGCTTTCTTTACTGTGATAAGACTGATAACCCACGTTTCCACCCAGCATATAAGTGAAATCATTCTGCTTCTTGGTAAATTCAACCGGCAGCGAGATACTGATATAATCCTGCGGGCTGAAATATCCCCCCTGACCATAGCTGAAATAACTCAGGTTCTTGTCAAAGTTCATATAATTGACGTTGACGCCAACTTTCAGCTCATCTTCATCATCTTTATAAGGGCGAATATAAGCCCCTAAAATCGCATTGATACTTTTGTTGCTGGCAACATTATCACCCATATAGCTGTAATAACCCGCCCCGCCATAAGCACCGACAGTACCATCATCGAATCCCAGATTCAGGCTACCGCCGTTCTTGGTGACTGCCCCCCATTTTTTGCCGGTGATGACATCCTCAGTACCAACATAAGAGAGCAGGCTATCGGCAACCGCCCGCCGCTCAATCGTCATATCCAACGTTGAGTGAGCACCGACTTTGGGCGACCACTTCAAGCCACCAATGACCGAACTGATCCCTGTACCAAGAGGCGTACTGCCTACATCCACTTTGTAACTGTCGCCGCTCAGAGCCAACGCCAATTCAACGCCGGTTTCCTGCTGTTGCCCTGGGGAATCAGCATAGAAGTCATTAGGGTTATATTTCTGCGGCTGAGTGATCTGGCCATCAAGCAATTGCTTATCCGCATAGGCTTGTTCCTGCGCAATCGTCGCAGCATCACATTCTGCCGAGGTAGAGTCGATCGAGCACAGATGATCTCGCGTTGCATGAATTTCCTGATAACGCAGGTCGGCTGCTTGCGCTGCGGCAATTGAATTCTGCGAGGCAATAATCGATGCCTGCGTCGCCGCCTCTACGGCCTTGGCCTGTTGCAAAGCACCGGTACCAAAGCGAACATTGGCGCTGTTAGACGGGGTGCCTGACTTCAGCATCACCGGGGTCACATTAAAGGTGACTCGCCCATTATCGATTGGCATACCCGACACGCTGATTGGGCTTTTTATTTCCGTAATATTACTGAGCCCGCTCTCGCCGCTGCTGTTATCACGCAGCGCAAGATTTCCCTGTACCCAGGTCGCCGTTTTGTTTTGCACCTCATCCATTAACTGCTCGATCTGCTGCAACGTAGGATTCTTGGCTACGGCTATGGTTCCCGGTAAGCGTGGTGCGCCAGTCGCGTAACTGCCAGCAAGGCCAGGTGCCGCTACCTGCCAAGGTAACACCTCACCATAGGCAGAAGGTGTAGTGCTCAGGTTGGATGGCGAAAATGTCTGCCCGGCGAAGGGGTTATCGGCCATTCTCAGCCCGCCGATCATTGCCGCCTGCCCGCTACCTGCCTGGGTGCTCACGCCATTTAAGCGGCTTTTCGCTTCGCGTAGAAGGGACATGGCTTGCGTGTAATTGCCATCAGCATTGGCAACGCGAGCGGCGAGCAGCAGTTGATCTGATGTTTTTACCGCCGGTAATCCACCGACCAACTGTTTAGCTTTGCTGACGTCCCCATCAGCCAAAGCAATACCGGCAGCACCTTCACGTGCTCCCTGATTCAGGCTGTTGCGGCTCAGTAGATAGTTATAGACCTGCCCGGCTTCCTTATTCATTTTACCGGATTGATAGAGACGCCCCATGGCTAACATGAGGTCGGCATTTTGCGGGTCGCTCTGCAGTGCCGCGATCAATTTGTCATAGGCGGCACCATATTGCCCTTGCAGACGCAGTTTATCGGCTTCATTGATCACGCCACCGCTGCGTAACTGACCAATCTCTCTTGTAGAACTTTTTGCCAGCAATGCCGGATTGTTCAACCATGCATCGGCTTCCTGGCTTAACCCGGCCTGATTAAGCACCGCGATCTGAGCAGCATAATCGCCAGCGCTGCCTTTAACCCCGCGGCGCATATTCTCACGCACCAGTTGCACCGCCGTAGAGGTATCACCAACCGCCATCAGATCTTTAGCCAACTCCCCTAACGCTGCCGGCTCAGTTGGCGGCTTTTGCGCCATCTGGCGCAGGATCACGGCTGCACTGGCGGTATTGCCCTGGCGAAGGTAGTTTTCGGCAGTGGCACGCTGCTGATTGACGGAGGCCACTGCGGCTAATTCCCGCATATCACGAGTCTGCTTCGAGGCCGGAATGCGCGCCATCAGCGTAGAAACGTTCAGCCAGTCATTGCGCTCAGAAGCAAACAAGGCAGCAGCGTAGAGCCCGTCTGTCGGGGCTCCCATCTGCATCATGGGGGAAATCAAGGTTTGCGCCTGAAGCTCTTGCCCTTGTTTATACAGAATGCGCGCCATATCCAAACGTACCCAAACGTTCGATGGCTGTTTTTCCAAAGCCTGTTGCAAAATCATCAGCGCACGCGGGGCATCATTGCTCTGCACCGCCAAGGCGGCCTCTTTACGCAATGGCTCGACGTTAACACCCGCAACCGCCTGCATAACTTTAGGCCGTAGATTGGCCGGGATCGTCTGCAGAACCAGTTCTGCCTCTTTCGTCTTGTTACGCTGTTGCAGTAACAGATAATAGAGCCCCAGCTTCGCATCATTATTCTGCGGGTTCTGCGCCAGCAACCCGCGATAATCCTGTTCTGCCGCCGCGAAATCCCCTTTTCTACGGGAAACGTCCGCTCGGAACAGCGTAATGGCATTGCCTTTATCGCCCGTAGCATTGACCAGCGGCGCGGTAAGAGCCAAAGCCTCGTCCAGCCTACCCGCACTGACCGCCTGCTTGGCTTTGGCTAATGAGCCATAGAGATTGGCATCCTGGGCTAAGGCGCTCCACTGTGCACTTTGCGGGCCGCCCTGTTTCGCTGCCTGAGTGAGATAACTCTCCGCTTGGCTGAAGTCACCGCTGCGCATAGCGGTAAACCCCATGCCTGCCAAGGCATCCCGGTCATTAGGGTCACTGGCCAGAATACTTTCGAATTGGCTCTTCGCTCCCCCCAACTCCCCTTTATTCAGTTCGGCGTACCCGGCACTCTTCGCGGCTCCGGCAATATTCTGCTGGTAATAGGCCGCAACGGCTTTATCTGCCGGATGCCGTTGCTGATAGGCATCGTACAGTGGCTTATCAGAAGGTTGCGGTGCCAACCACAGCAGAGCCTGCTTCAAGCCCTGATCGGCATCAGCATTGGTAGGAGCAATGGTAGCCAGCAGATTTATCCCGTCCCGGCGAGTCGACTCCTGATAAGTCATGACTTTCCCCAGCACCACCTGGGTTTGAGAGTCGCTGGGCTGCAAAGCCAGGCGCTGCTTCAGGCCATCAATCGCTTCCTGCCTGCCCGCAGGCGTTCCCGCCAAAGTGAGGTAATACTCATTGGCCAGGTTGTCTAACGGGGTTTTGCCATTAAAAATGGCCTGATAACTGGCAATCGCCTGGGGGAAATTCCCCTTCGCCGCATACTGCCGAGCCTGAGCCAACAAATTCTTAGCCGCTGGCGACTGGGCCACAGTATTGCCATCAAGCGCCTTCAGGCGCGGATCGTTGGGCGCTACAGTGCCCAGTTTCTTCCGCCATAGTTCAGCCTTGGCCTTATCTCCGCCCTGCATGGCATACAAAGACAACAGGTACATCGCCTCGGTATTGTTCTCATCCATCAGCAGAACTTTCTGCAAAGCCCCCTGGGCCAGATCGTCATGAGATTTATCATGCCAATATGCGGCCTGTTCAAAGAGGGCTTTCAGCGCCGGATTGCTGTCATCGGCCATCGCAGAGACTGAGAATACCGTCAAACCGGCCAAAGAGACCGAGTACAGTTTCTTTTTCAGCAATAAGTTCAATTGGTTATACTCCATGGACAGCTCCTGTATAACTCTGGGGCGAGACATGTTTTAATTTTCATCTTCTGCATCTCTCCCTAAACGTTTGGCTGCATGTCTTCTTAACAGAACATAAAGACTCAACCCCAACACCACGGAAATCACTAAGCCAACCAGAGACAAAAGCACCACGTGTTTACTGGCGTACCAGATCAAGATCAGATACCAAGGAAGCTCGCCGCTAGGGAACTGAGCGCCAACCTGAAAACTGTTCACGCCGTTCTGATCGGTAATCACCGCCAGATCGCCACGGATCCCGGCGTTAATCTTCAATGATTTCAAGTCAGTATAAATCTTGCTCATCCCACCATCATCGGTAGCACTGACCACCACCACCACCCGCTGCGGATCCCAAGCGGAGCGGAAGCTGAAGAAACCACGCCAGTCAGAGAGTGAGGACAGGTAGCGATCCGCATCGATGCCTTGCGTCTGCCAGTTGCCTTTCAGGTAGGCTTGCAGTTTTTCCCTCATTGGCTGTGGCTTAACCGTCAGCGCCCCACTGGGATCGAGGGCAAACGGCACATTTTGCAGCAGCCGCTGATAAAACGCTGACTGGACCAGCGAGGCCACCACCAGCACATCCCGCCCCTTGAATTCAGGATCGTCCACTTCATTGCCTTTCAACCCGAATCTGATGTCGGCATTGCTGATGGCATTTCCGGTGGCAGCGCCTGCCCGAGCCGTCAGATTAAGCAAAGCCCGAATCTCATTTATAGTCGGTTTTTCAGCTAATAACAGGACGGTCTGAGAAAAATCAGCCAGCCTGGTGAATGGGAAGGTGGCACCAACGTAATAAGAAAGGTTTGGCAGCTCGGTGAAATGATACGTTTTACTCAGATCAATGTAAGAATCGGGGCCGATACGGCTCTTGATGCTGTCGCTGTCTGCGGGATTACAAGAGGAGCTATCTTTAGGCACGATAGAAAAATAGAGCTCCAGCATGTTATCGCCGTAAATCAGATAGGGTGGCAAAGGCAGGCTGTAGCTCTCTTGGCGGGTATCCCCACCAAATTCGCGCCACAGCAGTTCCAGCAACCCCGATTTATTTACCGGCAAGTTACGTAAAAAAGTTCCGTTCAGCGTAGCACTCAACTGTGACTTACTTTCATCAATCCAACTATCGGTAGGGAAACGGTAATTGATTTGCAGCGGGACGTTTCTGCCGTCCCAGATAAACAGGTCCGGTGCCGCGCGGAAAGCAATGCGCACCGCGTCATGAGAGACACCGCTGACGGTCAGTTCATCAACATCCGCCACCAACTCACTAAATTTGACCGGATGAGTGGTGTTGATCCAACGCGGGGCATCATAAGGAAGACGCAAAGGGATCGTCACCGGTTTCACCGCCAACAGTGGCGTTTTCTCTGGCAACGGCTGGCTGACCAGGCGGTAGGCAGCCTGACGCATCTCGGCGCTGCTATTCCCCATCACCAGCAACAGCTTATAAACCGGGTTCAGCGGATTATCGATAACCTGAAGCGTGGGGCCATCGGCCTGCGGTAACGTCAATTCGCCAATCTGCTCCCCTGGTCGGGCGAAAATAATCCCGTTGTGCTCAGGAAGTGCATCCTGTAATACCTGAAAATCAAGATTGTCATGACGCGTTAATATACCCAGGTAAGAACTGACCATCGCCGCTGCGCCGACATCCTCTGGCCTTTTGGCCTGGCTGAAGACGATATTCACCACCGAAGGTTGCATAGCCTGGGGATCGAAAAATGGGCGCGGGAAACGGCCAAGGTTTTGGCCGATATTCAACACCTGACCTTCCATCTGCAAACGGCTGGTCGGCAACACTTTTATCCAGTATTTATTGGAGACGCCTTTTTCACACAGCATGGCGGCGTCATTGCTATTTTTAATACTGAAACTCAAATTGTTATGCGCCACTACCATGGCTGCCGGGATAGAGACTTTATAGGTCACTTTGGCCTGATGAAGTTTGTTCAGCAAATGCTGGCTCAGAGGTTGCCCGTTAAGCATCAGATGCAGTTCGGTATCCCCCTCCATCAAAGCAGGTGAGACTTCAATATCCAGCAACAGGTTGGCAGCGGTCACCACCGAATCCAACGGCAAGGTAAACGTAATCCCCGATTGCGGCTGCCAGTTGCTCAGCGTTAATCCAGCCGGTTGCCCCATGTCGGTAATGCTGATAGTCGATTCAACCGACTGATTTAAAGCAGCTTGAGCTAGAGCGGGTTGTACCGCAGAACCATCAGCCGGAGTGCTCTCTGCGGCGGTTTGATCCCCACTCTCCGGCACCCCTTCTGGCTGAACAGGGGGATCAACCGGCCGGGGTAACAGCGGCAAGCCCTGAATTTCGCTGCTAGGTGGAGCGGGAACCACAGGTTCCGCCGCCTTCAATGAATCAGACAGGCAGAACCACAAAAACAGACTGCTTGCCAGAACCATGGCGGTTGGTAGCGTTCTTCCCACTACACTCATATTATTTGTTCCTTTTCCTGGCTCTGTTTTACATCAGGCTGGTTCTTACGCCGCTGTTTCTTTGCCCGGCGATCCTGCCAAGAGAAATAGAACAACTCAAAAATACAGCGAAGGATCCCAAGGAATGAACGCAATGGCCGATCGGGCGCATGGGGCTTATCACGGATCCAGGCATCAGCCCTGGCCAGAACCACTCTCACCAGTTCTCGGCGTTTTTCGATCGGCAGTTCCTGAAACATCAGCCGGGTAACCGACTTATCGACATCAATCACTTCCACCGGGAAAGAGACGACGCCAGATTTCAGGGCCAGCTCAACTTCTTCAATGGGATCATCCAGAAAACGCTCATCCGGAGTTTTGAGCCTGACCCCGCCCATTGAAAGATCCAGCGTCTCGGTACGCATCGCTGCACCGCTGGCAAAATGGAGAACGGCAGGAATGGTGGCATCAACACGGATAGTTTTTCTGACCTGGCGTGTTTCCCGCGCCACCGCAATGGAAGCGAGCAGTATAATCATACTGAAACTGGCCCAGCCGATATTCAGCATAATAACCTGGGGGTTTGCACCATAGTGTTCGGGCATAAACAGGCGAATAACACCCCATGTGACACCCAAAAGCAGCAGCGATACGGCAATAATGTGTGGCCGCACAATATGGAAGTCAAAATAGTTATCGTCCAGCAATGCCCCTTTATCCGTTACGTTGAACTTGCCATGTTTTGGCGAAATCATCGCCAGCATGGTAGGAATAACCAGATGGAAACACATGACGGTTTCATAGACTTCCCCCCAGAATGAATAACGGTATCGGCCCGTTGCTCTGGAGTTGATATAAATCGACATCACCAAATGAGGTAACACGTAAGCGAAAATTAATCCCGCCGATGACGCAATAATGTTCAGGTTGAACAACAGATAAATCAACGGTGCGGTACAGAATATCACCCTAGGCAAACCGTATTGAAAATGCAGCATGGCATTCAAATAACACAAACGCTGCTGCCAGGTCAGGCCGCGCCCAAATAGAGGATTGTCTACCCGGAAAATTTGCGTCATTCCGCGCGCCCAGCGAGTTCGCTGTACCACATGCAGCCCCAGACGCTCTGTCGCCAGACCCGCGGCCAGAGGAAGTGCCAGGAAAGCCGAGCCCCATCCCAGACGCTGCATTTTCAGTGCAGTATGGGCATCTTCGGTAACGGTTTCAACAGCAAATCCGCCCACTTCCTCCAACGCCGTCCGGCGGATAACCGCACAGGAACCGCAGAAGAACGTCGCGTTCCAGTTGTCATTACCTTGCTGTACCGGCCCGTAAAACAGTGCCCCTTCGTTAGGCACTTTGCTCGCTTCAGATAAGTTGCGCTCGAAAGGATCGGGCGAATAAAAATAGTGCGGGGTCTGGATCAGTGCCAAGCGCCCATCAATCAAAAAGCTGCCAACCGTGGCCTGCAAAAAAGCCCGGGTGGCTACGTGGTCACAGTCAAACACCGTAATCAATTCACCCTGAGTCACCTTCATTGCACTATTAAGGTTGCCCGCTTTGGCATGCTTGTTGTCATTTCTGGTGATATATCCCACACCAGCGTCGGCGCAAAATACGGCAAACTCATTACGTTTACCGTCATCAAGCACATAAATCTTCATCTTGTCTTTGGGATAATCAATGCACTGTGCTGCCAGCACCGTATCACGCACCACATCCATGCTTTCGTTATAGGTAGGAATATAAATATCCACCGTCGGCCAGAGTGAAACATCATCAGGCAACGGTTCAATGGTTCTTTTTAATGACCAGGTGGTCTGTATATAGCCAAACAGCAAAATAACCAAAGCGTACAACTCGGTCATAAACAAGGCGATCCCCAGCACTGCTTCCAGGGTCGAATTGAAATGCAGGGTTTCTGTCGCACGCCAATATATGTAACGCAATGACATCAGCGTTGACATGACGATCATGATCAGGGTGATTTTTTTACTTTTACTCACCCCGAGAATAAATACGATGGCGATACAAATGAAACCAAAGATGTATTGATTATCACTGCTCATTGGCACAATGATAATAAGAACAATCAAGGGTAAGGCCAACAGCAGTAAGAAAGAAAAAAGTAATTTATTCATAGCTGACCAAACTGTCCTTACTAAGAACCATAAATAGACGCAGTATGATGATAAGAACCATCTCCCACACTCAGCCCTAAAATAACTGCTACTTTTTTACTAATTTGATCAAGATCGAATGCGGCCGCCGAAACAGGACTGATGTCCATTATCGCGCGCTGTGATGCGTTGGCTTCAGGTACACACTCATCGCGATGAATCGTGCCCAACAATTTATTCTGTAAGCGCTGCTCAAAAAAATGCGTGACGTCCCTGCTCAGAGTGCGTCTCATATCACTCTGATTAACCACATAATACTCGCCCATTTTATTATTGAGCGGTTTGTTCATAAACTTATGCTGTTCGATAAGCGGCAGCAGGCTGAGAGAGGCAGTATCGGCCAACAGGACAAAGATGCGCATGTCTGCCACTGCTTCCATGGCTTTTAGCGCAGCATTACGGCCCGGAGGCATATCGGCAATCACCACCATATCTGGAATTTGAAGTACTGCGCTGAGGCCACGCTGAATGAACATCGGTTCATTCATCAGGTTATCCTCAAACAGGATCCTCTCGTTTTCTGTCACTTCACCGCAGGGTAAAAGAAACAGGTTTGGCCCGACTTTGAGGATAAATTGACTCCAATCAGACAAAGTTCCTGATTGAGCAACAAAGCCGCGATTATCGGCAATAGGTACGCCAAAATGCAGGCGCAAGGCATTCTGCGAATCAAAATCCACCACTAACACCTTACTGCCGCTACGAGCCAAAGCATAAGCCAGATTAGCGGCAACGGTAGTTTTCCCTACCCCTCCCTTGGGAGAACAAACGCAGACTAACGGCATGAGGCAATCATCTCTAAAAGTGGCTTGAGTAACGTATCACGGCCAGTATTTCCAGCAGAAGGCGTTTTCTTGCTGAACATTTTTTTAAAACGTTTAGTATCCAGCGGTTGAGAAGACGGCGGCGCAGAGGAGACTACCGGTGCTGCAAACTGTTCAGATCTATTTGGCTCAGAAACCGGAGGGATCGTCTGTTTAAAATCATGGGAAGCATGCCTAGGCAATGCTTGATTTTGGGTTGGAGCAACATTCGGCTGCGAGGGTTGATTCAAACTCAATGACGGAGCAGGAGAGAATTCGGTGGCGCTCACCGGCGTCGGTTGCATGCTGCGCTCGATGCCAGAAGAAATACCATTACCCCCTTCAGCCACCTGCTCAACGATAGCCCAACGGTGCAGAGCCGATGAGCCATCGTCCTTAGGAAATTCTTTATAATCAATATCTTTCATATTGATTTTATTTTTGAACTGCTGAACATCATCATATTTGCTCATCATCCATACCTATAAGATTAGACTTCGCATTCTATGCAATGCATGCAAATAGCCCATGCTGAAAATGTGATTCACCATCCCAAATACGCATACATTACTGCACAAGCATTTAAGAGCCCCTTCTCATGCGTTTTAGATATATTAGTCTGCGAACCCTGTTTTACAACATTGAATGATTCAACGCTGGGGGATTTCTCTTCGTCAGGTAGATGTATTTCGAGTTTCATCAGGCAGATACCCCCTACTACCCCAAAATGGCTTTTTGAGTGTAATCCACTTTTGTAAAGTTATACACCTGCGTTTTTAAAGTTTTCTTGCCGATAAACCATAGAACACCGCAAATACCGTCTCAATTCACCATTATTTGACGTTGCTCCCAGAGCCTTACCGTATCTCAGCTCATTTTTCGGCACTGGGTGCGCAAAAATAATAGGTGATTTTCTCAGCGCAGGCGGGCCAACCCCTCATCCAGAGTCTTCACCTCACCGGTTGCCAGCAGGCAACAGGCGATCTGCCGAGAGATGGGTTCTGGGATCGCTACCTCACCCGCTAGGCAGCGTTCAATCCAGCGTGCAGTGGTTTCCGCATCTTTAGCCGCAGGCAGCTCAACCGGAACATCCTGCTGCGGCCGCTCCAACAGAATCCGTTGTTCGCCATCAACGATATAATGAATCTGTGGGCCACGCTGTGGATTGGCGTAGGCTTCACCTTCCGTACCCTGCATCAGCAAGCCACGCGCGCCGATCTGACGGAAAAACGACGCCACACGCCCAACGTATTCCGGGTGTGAAACGCTGGCAAGACGCAGCACGTCTTCATCAGCAAACGGCGTGGCCAATTTAGCCAAGGTGTGGGCGCTATTACGCACGCCCATCCTCCAGCGTAGATCAAGCTGGGCTTCCATTGGGGTGGAAAGCGCAGATATTGGGATAAAGACCGGCTGACCGCTCTCCAACCGCTGCTGTGCATGACAAGAGTCTTCAGACCACGGCACGCCAAGCAGGCGGAAAATTTCCGCACTGGTGACGCGCGTATTATCATTCAACACGCCATGCACCACGACCGGTAACCCTACTCGAGCCAGCAACAAAGCCAGCAACGGGGTCAAGTTAGCCTGTTTGCGCGCGCCATTGTAGCTCGGTAACACCACCGGCATCGGGCGGCCTTGAGGTTTCTGCAAGCGCATCACCCGCTGCTGCATCGCCTGATAGAAACCGAGCATTTCAGCCTCGGCCTCTCCTTTGATACGCATGGCGATCAGTATGCCGCCCAATTCCAATTCTGGGACATCTCCCGCCAGCATCGCCTGATAAAGCTGAAACGCGGTTTCCCGATCCAGATCGCGTGCATGATTCTTGCCACGACCTATTTCTTTAATAATTTTGGTGTAATCCATCATTCAGTTCCGCAGTACTCTAAATAATTCGAGTCGCATGTAGGCGAGAGTTGCAAGATGCATAGGCCACTATGTGGCGGGTGCGAACGGACGCAGCCAACACCCAGGCAACTCGTAGTATGACGAGTATGATTCATTTCGCCATAGCATAACTTATTCACGACACCGCTCAACCTCATCGGCCAACTGCTGCTGCGCGCTGTCACCTGCCCGCAGCCCGGCGATCACACCGCTGACATCTTCAGCATTACGGTTCTGGCTCATTTTCCATTTGCCCTCCCGCCGCGTAACAACAATTTCAATCCCGACGATGCCCTTCATTTGGCCAGCAATATAGTTGGCAGGGGCATCGTCAATGCTCCAGGGTTCCGGCTGTTTACTTTCGTGTAAGTTCGTCAGCCCGTCTAACTGCTGACGCAGCCAGAGCGGATCATCCGTCACCCTTGGCACGCCCCACATCTGCACCGCAGCATAATTCCAGGTTGGCACCACTTTGCCGTTCTGGCGTTTGCTTTCATACCAGCCCGGCGAGATATAACCTTCCGCCCCCTGAAACACCACCAGGCACTCCTGCGCCGTTTGCAGCGCCTGCCAATGAGGGTTGGCACGTGCCACATGGGCTCTCAATGTCACCTGCCCTTGTGGATCAACATAGGCAAGAAAAGGCACCGGATCCGCCAACAGCCCCTGAGAACCGTAGCTGATTAACAGCCCCAGCGGGTTGGCACGCACTAATGCCAGTTGGGTTTCGAAATCGTCTTCACGGAATGAGGCGGGTTGATACATGGCGGATAACGTCCTTATCATCAAGAGAGTTTTTATATATGTATCACGATTTACCGCAGATACTCGAGTGAGATAATATCCATAGACATTCCAAGGAATTATGTTGCTTCTGCCAAATATGGATTGAAAAAAATGGAAATTTATATCGGTTTAGCCGTCATTGCTGCGGTAGCGATCTGGGTAATCATCACCTATAACCGCTTTATCTCCCTGCGCCGTTTCAAAGATGAAGCCTGGAGCGGGATTGCGGTGCAACTCAAGCGCCGCCACGATCTTGCACCGAATCTGTTGAGCCTGGTTAAACGCTACGCCCAGCACGAGAAAGAGTTACTGGAAGAAATCACCCGCCAACGTAGCAACCTTATGGGCAACACGCGCCAGATTGCCGAGAACGAGCGGCAATATTCCGGCACTCTGGGGCGTATCTTTGCCCTGGCAGAAGCCTATCCAGAGCTGAAGGCCAACGAGAATTTCCTGTCTCTGCAACAATCCCTCGCGGAAATAGAAGAACAGTTGCAGATGGCGCGTCGTTATTTCAACAGTACGGTGCGCGATTTCAATATTCTGGTGGAATCTTTCCCAAGCTTACTGCTGGCCCGCGCCTTCAATTTTAACGTGGACGCATTTTTTGAGCTTGAGGACCCTGAAGATGCCAAGTTACCACGGATGGAATAACCGAATGGCAAGCTGGCTTAGTAGAGGATTGCGCTTTTTCTGGCTGTTTTTGGTGTTTGCTGTAGGGAGCGTTCAGGCTGCAAGCAATAATATTGACATCAGCGTCGCAGCAGCAAGTGAGAGCGAGGCACCGCATCCTTCAGGCCTCGTACGTGCTTATGAGCATATTTTATCGTTCGATGCCCGTGCGCGTTTTAATACCGACGGCAGCATGCTGATGAGCGAAAGCATCAAAGTGCTGTCTCTGGGCCAACAAATACGCCGGGGGATTTTCCGTACGCTGCCGTTAAGCTGGAACCGGCAGGACGGTAAAATTTTCAGCGTCGACTACCAGATCAAGAACGTCTTACGCGATGGCGTAGCCGAACCTTTCAGCGTAGTTAAAGAAGGAAAAACGCTCACCGTCCGCATTGGCAATGCTGAACATTTCTTGGAACCCGGCATTTACAACTATGAGATCCAGTACCAAATTCGTAACCACTTCAGCCGCTTCCCCGATTGGGATGAGCTTTACTGGAACGTGACCGGCAACGACTGGGCATATCCCATCACTAAAGCCAGCTTTCATCTGGAACTGCCCGAAGCCAGCGCATTTTTGAACAGCGCAGGTAAAGACTCGCGGTTGCGATCCATTGATATCTATACCGGTATGCGGGGTGCCAAAGGGCAAAATGCTCGGATCCTGCCCGATGGCAGCGTGCGAACCGTGCAACCGCTAAAACAGGGCGAAGGGCTGACCGTCGCCTACACCTGGCCACGCAGCATTCTTGCCAGCGCGCCAGCACCGGAAGCCGCTTCACCGTTGGTGCACTTGTTGTTACCAACCGCGAAAACCAGCGCATTATGGATACCAGCGTTTCTTCTGGTCGGTTACTACCTGCTTTGGTGGCGTAAGAATGTGACTGCCACCGGGTTGAAAATGCCGCCAATTGTGCCGCTGTACGCGCTCCCTGCCGATATGTCGCCGGGTTATCTGCGCTATATCACTCGGCGTAAGTACGATGACGTTGCTTTCAGTAGCGATCTGCTGAACCTCGTGGCTAAACGCGCGGTGGCTATTAAGGTAAAACAAACTCAAGCGAAAGGATTCTGGTTTGCCAAAGGCCGTACTGTGGAAGAACAGTGGTTATCGCTACAGTCCGATGAAAGTAGCGAGCGGTTAAATGCTAATGACAAAAAGTTGCTAAGTACGCTGTTTATCAGTAATCGCAAAAACATTAATCTCAGCAAGGCCTATCAGCGGCCAATGCAGAACGCCCGTAAGGAGTTGGAGCAACGCTGTAAAGAGCAGCGGGATCTATTATTCAGTAAATGGGCTAAACCTCTACGGCACGGCATATACCTCATGCTGCTGGTACCCGTTATCTGCGGCTCGCTATTCAACCTTGGCGTGGCAATAGTCACCATTCCAGCCTTATTGCTCTTGTTATTAGGTATGACATTACTTTCTTTACCGCTGAGATTCTTATTTAGCCCGAGGAAAATATTGAATACCTGGGGCGGTATCCCGCTGTTTCTAGCGCTGGTATTTGGGCCTTTCACCACCTTTTTTAGTGGCATTTTCATGTTTGCCATGTTGCCTTTGACGCAATTTCCTGCTGGGTACGTTGGTGCTCTGCTGGCCGCGATCCTGCTCTGCATGATCTTTTTCTGTGCAGTACCGCGTTACACACAGCAAGGGTTGAATCATTTAGCCACGGCCCAAGGGTTGAAACTGTACCTTGGCGCGGCAGAAAAACATCGCTATCAGGCACTTTACCCGCCCGACAAACTGGTTTCCCACTTTGAACGTATGCTCCCTTATGCGTTGGCGCTCGGTGTGGGTAAAACCTGGGCAAATACCTTCGCGCAATACCTAAGCAGCACCGGGGCCATGTCGGAGGTGTTTGCCAATGCGGATTGGGATAACGTGCATCACTTCAGCCAATCCTGCCGTTCATCCTCTATGGCAACCCCCACCAGCCGTTCAGGCTCGAGTTCGAGCTCAGGTTCCAGTGGTTCGGGTTCTTCCGGCGGCGGATCGTCAGGGGGCGGTTCTGGTGGAGGTGGAGGCGGCGGCTGGTAAAAATTGCGCCACGCCAAAATAAAGCGGCGTGGCGCTGAATCAATCCACTTTTACCTACAAAACGATTATTTGCGGCTATCAAAAATCAGCTTGCAGGCCAGCCCGACAAAAACGCTGCCCAACAGATAATTTGGCCAGCGGGCGCTGAATCGCTGGCCAGCAAAGCGGCTTTTCATCCTGCTTACCGCCACGATCACCGCTCCGTTGACTACCAAACCCATCAGGTTAAGAAGAGTTGCCAGAACCAGCATCTGAACCACCACCGAACCCGCCCGTGGATCGATAAACTGCGGAAACAGCGCCAGCACAAACAGCGCCATTTTAGGATTGAGGATATTGGTCAGTAGCCCTTGCTGGAAGATCCGGCTTGCTGGAATGGCCTGTAACCCAGTGGATAGCTGCAAGTTACTGCCCGAACGCAGCGTTTTCCATGCCAAATACAGCAGATAGGCCGCCCCCAACAAACGTAGCGCATCATAGGCCAACGGCACGGCAACAAACAATTGCGAAAGACCCAGCGCCGCCGCCAACGCATGGCAATAAGTCCCCAACTGAATACCCGCCAGCGATGCAAAACCGGCCTGCCGCCCTTGGCTGAGGCTGCGAGAAGCGATCAGCAGCATATCCGGGCCAGGAGTCACCGTCAGCGCCAAACAGGCGCCCGTAAACAATAGCAATGTGGGAGCGTCAATCATATTTTACCTTGGCAGATGATATAGCTTGAAAACGAAAGTCCAATATTAACCGGGCTATGTTTTTTTACCAAAGCCCCAAAGCGGCTTATTTCTACGACTCAACTGACGGCTTATCATATTTAAGCCGCCGCGCACGCCCATCCCCCAGAAGGTTCATCCCAGCAGCGGCCAGCAGAATTATTGCCGCTCCGGCAAACTGCAGCATTACCAAGTGGTGACCAAACGCCAGCCGATCCACCCCCGATCTAATCAACGCGCGCGGCGGCGGGCGAACGGGTTTTTGCCCTTTTTCTCTTTTTTCGCTGCGCTGGCGGCGGACTTCAGCGCCGCCAGATGCGCCTTATCGGCCTCCGGCACGTTGCGCTGTTCGATCGGAAATACCGGCAGCGCCGCCAGCAGCCGCGAACCGTAGCTTTTGGTCAGCAGGCGACGATCGTAAATCACGATTTCCCCGTGACATTCATTGCTGCGAATTAATCGCCCCACCTGTTGGATCAGATTGAACGACGCGCTCGGCAGGCTTTGTACTTCAAATGGATAGCGGTTAAGCGATTTAAGCCATTCCCCTTCGGTCAGGATTACCGGGCTGTCGATCGGCGGGAAAGCGATCTTGTGAATATGTACCTGAGTCAGCAGTTCCCCTTTCAGATCCAACCCCTCAGCAAACGACTGCAACCCTACCAGCACGCTGGCGGTACCTTTTTCCACCCGTTTGCGATGCTCCTCCACCAGCCGATAACGAGGTTGATCGCCCTGCACGAGTAGCATCAGGCGCAGGTCGGTCACGTAGCTCAAGAAGGTCTGCATGGCCCGGTGGCTGCTGAACAGGATCAGCATCCCTTTATGCTTGCCGCTGGCCTGCTCTCCACGGAAAAAACGCGCCATCTCTTCCAAATGCTCGGCCTCGTTGGCCATCGCCGGTTCAAAGCGCATTTTGGGAATAACGATCTTACCTTGTTCAACATGGTTAAACGGCGAATCCAGAGTTTCGAAGCGATCGCCCGCCTTCTCACTCAGCCCGCTCATCTCTTGCAGGCGCGCAAAGCTGTTGAGCGATCGCAAAGTGGCAGAGGTGATCACCACGTGCGGTACTTTGCGCCACAGCAGTTTTTCCAACTGATCGCTGACGCGGATGCCCACGCAGTGCAGATAAAGATGCGTGACGTTATCGCGTAACTCACGCGCCACCCACTTGGAGATTGGCGCGTTGGAGGATTTATCCAACGCCGCCAGCCGCCACAGCTTGCTCATTGCCTCCAGATAGCCCAGCGTGCGGCTCATCTGGATGATCGAACGGTGCAAACGCACGATATCGTGCTTGCCGGTTTGCTCGGTGAGATCGTTAAGGATAAATTCGGCCAGGCCACGCAGCCCGTCGGTGAGTTTAAACAGGCGCGCGCAGATCTCGACCATCTCGGCAGGCAGTTCACCCATTTCGAAACGGTGCTCGGCATTACTGCTGTCGGGCGGTAAATAAGCGTTAGCCTGGTGCTCAAAAATCTGGATTAACTCGCGCAATTCTTCGCAGTGGTTTTTCAAGCGTTCACTGTTCGCCAGCCCTGGCGGATTTTTGGGTCGGTACTGCGTCATGCACTGTTCCACCTGGCGCACGATCATATCGAGCTGTAGGTTGGTCCACAGCGCGGTGATCTCCCCTTCCATCTCCAGCGCATCCCGCGCGACTTCCGGCAGATGATGGCCTTCGTCCAGCACCAGCAGCAGCTCTTTCGGGTTCGGCAGCACCGACTCGGTTTCCAGCGCCGCCATCACCAGGGCATGGTTAGCCACCACCACATCGGCAGTTTCGATTTCTTTACGCGCAATATAAAACGGGCATTCGCGGATGTAATGGCAGTTGCGGCCCAGGCAGTTGGCCTTGTCAGTACTCAGTTTGACCCACAGCGGATCGTCGATCGATAACTGATAATGATCGCGCAAGCCATCCCATTCATGGCGGCTGAGCGCTTTCGACAACTTCTGGCACAGCGCCTGCTCTTCACCATTGGACGGTGCCAGCTCATTCTCATCCAGATACAGCATCAGATCGCCCTGCTCAGCCACGTCGGTGCTCATCGCCGCAAGATTGCGCGGGCAAACATAGCGCCCACGGCCAAATGCGCCGGTGAATTTCAGATCCGGGATGATCTTTTTCAGCAGCGGCAAATCTTTACTGTAGATCTGATCCTGCAGCGCCACGTTGGCGGTGCTGACCACCAGCGGTTTGCTCTCTGCACGGCCAACGGCAATGCCTGGAATCAGGTACGAGAGCGTTTTACCCACGCCGGTCGGGGCTTCGATCGCCAGATGGCGTTGATAATCACCGGCAAGGGTTTTCGCTACTTCGGCAATCATCTGCCGCTGTGGGGCACGGGAAATAAAGTCCGGTATTTGTTGTTGCAGGGCTTTGTACCATTGGCCGATCTGATCTTTAACTGCGGAGGAGAGCGCCATTCAACTCTTATCTAAACGAAATGATGAAGCTATTGTCCCACAGACTGCCAGCTGCGTCAGCCCAAGTTACGGCAGGTTTGCCAACAATGCGCAGCGCCCCGCACTAAATGAACCCTCTGGAGGGTTTAGCTGCATGCGCTGAACACTGTGTTCAGCTTAGCTATAAATGATAAAAGCCCCGACCATTGCAGTCAGGGCTTTTAGGGTACTACAGATTTAAGTTTTAACATTAATCAACTTACTGACTTCGTACTACTTTCGATACTACTTAAAATGCACTCGTTTATCACAGATAATATTGGGCACTAAGAAACTAACTACATCCTCCCATATACTGGCTGATTGATACAATTCCTACTCACCACAGAACGGTAACTAAAGAAAGAGTAGGTTAAACTGGCACATTCCCCATCGCGATATAAAACTTTTGATGCATAGCCTTACTTTCGTTGCGATATTTTTACAACATCTCTTTAACAAATCGCAACATCAACAAACCATAAAAACATAGCCTTACATCATCGCGTTATCGTACACACCCTGCGATTGTCGATACTGACTCCATGGCCTTAGAACATTATTGAGTGAGTAGGTTAATTATACTCAGCTGCAATTATCCCATACAAAAAATGTTTCGTGGCCTTTATCGCAAAAACACTAAATAAATTATTGGAACACGTATTAAAAACTCTTTATATAAACAGCGAACCATTAATGTGCCGCCGTTGAACGTTAATCTACGTTCTTTTCTATGTATGTCAATACTGTTTTTAAGAACATGTTTTTATTATCAGCATTGTTGAGTTCAAATAAGCTGAATATCAAGCCCATGTAAATAGCGCCACCTCCTCCGGTGATCCGCAAGTGGGCAGGATGTCTTTCTTTTTAAAAGGAATTATTCGGCAAGCGCTCGCTCCATGCCCCAGACCCGAGATAATTCCCAAAGTGGAAACATTTTTAATTGAGCCAGTAAATTGCTGCATTCAAGATCGTGGCGAATCCAACCCATACCGCATAAGGAATAAACAACCATGAGGCTATTTTGTCGTGCTTTTGCGCCTGAATAATAAAAAGCAACACCGTAACCAGCAGTAACATGATAATAATCAGTGCCTTATCAGGCTGATGCTCCAGAAAAAACACGGGGGACCACAGCCAGTTCAGTGCCATTTGCATCGCCCATAAAAGCATTGCGAGACTCTTGGATGCAAGCCGCCAGATCCGCCAGCCAGCAACCGCAATCATCATATCGAGTAACGTCCAAACGGGCGCAAATATGGCATTAGGCGGGTTAAAGGAGGGTTTCACCAGATTGGCATACCAGACATCGGGGCCGATTAAAACGCCAAGCACCGATCCCATGCCGACCACTGCAACAAGAAAATAAATCAGTACGAGCAGCTCGGTCGAACGTTTTCTAGTGTCTTTTACTGCATGCGTCATATCATCAGTCCGTGTTGAATGTGGAGAATATACAAAAGGCTGTGTGATATATCACGCCTTTAGAGGCTGAATTCGATGGCTCGATATATCAAGCATAGTACGGCTTTCGATCAGAGCCTGGGCATACAGGTGAATTTTTCAGACGCTGACGAACGTTATGTGTCCGCTCATGCCAGAGTTGCATTATGTTGATACGCGCAATGCTAGGGATAATGGGTAAAACGTCGTTCAGGATCGCGGGCAACAGCCTATCACCCCCAAGTTAAAACTGCTTTAACCCGGAGGCAATGACTATCACACTGATAACACCTTGGCAGCGAAACCGAACGTTGGCACGCACCGAGTGGATTAGGAAATAAAGGATTTGCCCTGTTTGAGCACGAGATCGCAGGCTTTCTGCTTCACTTTCTCGGTGATTTCCGAGGTACCCAGGCTGTTCAGATCCAGTTTATTGCCGTCACCGGTATTCAACAAACCGCCAAGGCCTTGCTGATAATCCTCACTCTTGGCGTTAGCCGTGCTGGTGATGCCCAGTTTACCAAGCAACGTATCCTTTACGGTTTCGGTGCCGCTCTCAGAAAGGAGGTTGTTTTTCACGCAGTATTGCAAGATCCCTGCCGCATTGGTCATGCTACCGGCGCTCAGCGCTTTATCCCCTCCGTTAAGCAACCCGGTCAGTGAAGACAAGGATATGCCCTCACTGTTAGCACTGCCCCCAGACTTGCCCAGTTGGCTGGCGGCACTGTTGAGGGTATCCATCAACCCGGCCGCCTGAGCGGTATTTGCAGCCATCACGGTGGTCATGGCTAGCGCCAGCAATAAACGATTTGTCGTGCTCATAACGGAAAAACTCCTGTATATCTGCAAAATAGCAGCGTCAATTGCCTGAATCATAGCGTTGGATGCTACGTATTCTGACAAGTTCCTTTCATTCAGGCAGCACGATGTTTTTCGGATTTCAGCGTAAGATCGGCTGGTGAAACACCAAAAACAGGATGCTGACTGAGCAACCCAGAACACCTCTTATCCGATGAAAAAAACACCGCCCGACGCGTTATTTCCCCCCTGCCATACAGATATAAATAATCTGTCATAAATAGATCACACAACTACGGTAAAAATGCTGCGTTGCGAATGATCAAGCAGCACATTAAAGCCGTAACACAACTGATGATAAGCGTCTTTCAATCATATAAAGCAGGGAAAACCATGAAACCTAATCTTCTTGCCGTTATTATTCCGGCACTTTTAATTGCTCAGGCCGCACAGGCAGCAGAAATCTACAATAAAGACGGCAATAAGCTTGATTTTTATGGTCGTGTAAAAGCACTGCATTATTTTTCTGATGATACCGGTAGCGACGGTGATAAAACTTACGTCCGTATCGGTTTTAAAGGTGCAACACAAATTAACGATCTGCTGACAGGTTACGGCCAGTGGGAATATCAGATTGCGGCCAACCACAGCGAAGCTGATGGCACAAGAGACACCAGAACCCGCCTCGGTTTTGCCGGTCTGAAAATGAAAGATTTTGGCTCGTTTGATTATGGCCGTAACTACGGCGTTATTTATGATGTCGGCTCATTTACCGACGTGCTGCCGGAGTTTGGCGCAGACTCGTTTATCAAGACCGACAACTTTATGACCGGCCGAACCACCGGCGTTGCTACCTACCGTAACAACAACTTCTTTGGCATGGTCGATGACCTGAAATTTGCCCTGCAATATCAGGGGAAAAACGAGAATGATCGCAGTGACAACCTCAGCAAAACCAACGGCGATGGCTTCGGTCTGTCCTCCAGCTATCAAATCATTGATGGCCTGACTTTTGCTGCCGCTTATGCGGCCTCTAACCGAACCGAAGGCCAGAAGTTGAGCAGTTACGGCAAGGGTGAAAAGGCTGAAATCTGGGCTACCGGTTTGAAGTACGATGCCAACAGCGTCTATCTGGCGGCCAACTATGCCGAGACTCATAACCTGACGGCCATTTCAGGCACCGCGACTATTAATAATGCCGCCAGCAAAGTGAGTGGTTTTGCCAATAAAACCCAGAACGTGGAAATGGTTGCCCAATATCAATTTGATTTTGGCCTGCGCCCGTCACTGGCTTACGTACAGTCCAAAGCTAAAGATATTGAAAATATCGGCGATACCGATCTGGTAAAATATTTTGATGTCGGGAGCTATTACTACTTCAATAAAAACATGTCCACCTATGTGGATTATAAAATCAATCGACTCAATAGCGATAATAAGCTGGGGCTGAAAACGGATAATGTGATTGCCGTAGCTCTGACTTATCAGTTTTAATCCCTAACCACCACTGCAAATTCTCTTATTGAATTATTTCACCGGGCTGCTGCGCCCGGTTTTTTTCATGACAGTGTTTTCTGCCAGAACAGAGCACTCCCCGCCGCTTCCTGTAATTGATAACCGGCAAAACCAAATTTGCGGTAGCTGGCTTGCGCCACAGTATTCCCCTCCAGCACTTCCAACGTGATCTTACAGCAGCCACGCTGGCGCGCCTCAGCCTCTACCGCCGCCAGCAGATGCTGGCTGATGCCCAAACCACGGAACGCAGAGGAAACCGCCATATCGTGAATATTCAGCAACGGTTGGCAACTGAAGGTGGAAAAACCTTCAAAACAGTTGGCCAACCCGGCTCCGTTACCATCAACCAGCGCCAGCAGCGTCAGAGCAAACGGCCGTTTTGCCAGCTCCGCCACCAGATGGGTACGGGCATAGTCACTCAGCGGCTCCGCGCCCCCCATAGGGTCACGAGCATAGTGATCCAGCAATTCGACAATTAACTCTGCGTGCTGCGGGTTAGCGTAATCGGCCCTGATCACTTCAATGTTCATTCCCTGTCCTTAAATATCACAGCAATTTATACATATAGCTGGTCGATTCCAGTGACGCGCCGTTGCTGGCGCGGGCGTAGTGCGGGATCATGCCAGCCAGTTGGTACCCCAGCGAGCGATACATCCCTTCAGCCGTATCACCGCTCAGGGTATCAAGCACCAACAGCTGCCGCTGATGGGCAATCGCCAAGCGCTCAGCCTGCTGCATTAACTGGCGGGCAATCCCTTTACGCCGAGCATACGGATGCACCATCAATTTAGCGATCTCTGCCCGGTGGTGGCCATTATCCGGCATATCCAACAACAGTTGGACAGTGCCGACCACCCGGCCTGCTTCGCACGCCACCAGCATCACCCGATCGCCACACTCGATCGCTGGCAGCAGACGCAACCAGAAAGCGGCCGCCTGCTCAAGGCTGAAGGGTTGTACAAAGCCAATGCTGGCTCCCTGTAAGACGCTGGCATGTAATATCTCGGCCAATTCAGGAATGGCGATTTGCGCTGCGTTAGCATCCAGTTGCTGTATCTCAATCATGTTTATGGCCTACAGATCACAAGGGTGTAATGGGCTGGCTCAGGGCCAGATGCATAGAATTTAGAACAAAGCACGTAACAGAGTAAACATCAGCATACTCAACACCACTACTGCCAGCATATTACGCAGGAAGAAAGCCAGAACAACTGCGAACACCGCGGCCCACAGATAAGGGTTCTCTGGCAACGCCCGCCATTCATCACCGTTGAAAGCAATGATCGGCCCGCAGATAGCCGTCAACACCGCAGGTACAGAAAAACTCAGCAGAGTTCTCATGCGTTGCGATAAACGCACTGGCAGGCTCGGCGCTAAAAAGCAATAACGGTTGAAAAAGACGATCACGCCCATCAGCACAATGGTCAGCCAAATCATGCCTGCCCCCTGCTGCACAGCAGCCCAACCACCATGGCCGCCACGGTAGTGATAATCAACGCTCCCGGCACCTGATAATGGTGCAGGCCGATCGACAGCACCAGCGCCGTCAGCACGCAGGCGAGCACCGGCAGGTTACGGATCATCGGCACCACAATGGCAATAAAGGTGGCAGCGATCGAGAAATCAAGCCCGTAGCTGTCGAGATTGCTGACGCTACTGGCAGCAACCACCCCCAGCAGCGTGGCAAAGAACCAGCACAGATAAAACGCCAGCCCGGCTCCCAACGCATACCAGCGGTTAAAGCGCGCTGGGCCCTGATTACCGGTCAGGGCAAACAGTTCATCGGTCAGCAGAAAAGCCAGCACGACACGCCATCTCAATGGCAGCGGAGCAATGCATTCGCGCAGGCGTAACCCATATAAGAAATGCTGGGCGGTAACAAAAAAGGTGGAAACCAGGATCGCCAGCAAACCGGCTCCGCTCTTGATCATTCCCATAGCGACCAACTGTGATGCCCCGGCAAAAACAATCGCCGACATCCCCAGCCCCTCGGCCCCCGTCATGCCACTCTGGATGGCCATTGAGCCCGCCAGGATCCCCCAGGGCAACACCGCCAGGCATAACGGCAAGATCGCCACCGCCCCCTGCAACGCCGGGCGCAAACGCAGCATTGGCGGCTCTGCGAGAGTTGATTGATAAGTCATTATTCTGTTCTCCTTCATTCGAAGAAACAGAATAACGCAGGAAAGGCCATGAGTATTGCATCTGCTTGCGTATTTATTTCAATATAAATCGCCAAGCCTCACGCCATCCTAGCACTCGCTGGAATTAGGCGTTTGTACGGCATGGTCTACCTCATTTTCGGGTACCGGCATCGCGGCACTGCGCCAGGCACTGTAGATCGCCAGTAATGGCGCCACAGCAAACAACAGGAACAGCCAATAGGCTGCAGAAGCCGCACCAGTAGTCCCTCCTGGTGAGTTAAATCCTGCAATATTAGTGACCATACCCGCCAATGCCGCACCCAACGCCGTGGCAAACAGCTGCACGGTGGTGATCGAGGCTCCGGCGATATCTCTGTCTGCCTGAGGCGCTGCCTGCAAAATGCGAGTCAACAGGTGCGGCCAACCCAGACCGATACCAAAACCTACCAGCGTCAGGGCCAGCACAATCGGCCACAATGCCAGCCAATGACCATCAGAGAGTATTGGCATGAGCATCGCCAGCACCAGCAACCCGAGCAGGACGAATATCGGCCCGCTGACGATCGCCCGCCGTATCCCCACACCGCGCCAGCCAGAGCTGAGGATTTCTGCTAACGTCCAGCCTGCTGCCATCGTCGCAGCAATGTAGCCAGAAATCAGTGGTGATTGACCATGCAAAGTTTGCAGGAAATAAGGGACAAAAATCTCGCTGGTCATACCGATAACCAGCAATGATAACGTGGCATACAAAGAGGAAAGTGCCGAACCCCGGCGTAGCGCTCCATAGGGTAACAGGCGCGCACTGGAATATTTTTCACGGCGCATCAACCACACCATCAACAGCAAAGCCAAGACAATACCGCCCATATTGACCCAGCTACTCTCTGCCAGACTGCCTGCCGAAACCACCAACACGGCTGCTGTCAGCAGTAAAAGCTGCATCAAGGGTAACGGGGCAGCAACCTGCTGCTGCGGTTTGCTTTTCGGCAGAACAAAGAAAGTAAAGGCGGCATACAGCGCCATGATCGGCAACAGAATACCGAACGCCCAACGCCAGGCATCCAATTGCGCGAAAATCCCACCGACCGCAGGCCCCACCAGCGTGGCGATCCCCCACATGGCAGAGATCAACGCCATGGCGCGTGGCCAGAGTTTCTGTTCAAACACCAGATTAACCATCGCGTATGACAAGGCGAAAATAAGCCCACCCCCAAAGCCCTGTATCGTACGCCCAATCAGCATCACGGGCATTGAAGGGGCCAACGCACACAGCATGGCACCAACGATGAAAAACAGTGATGCTACCAGATAGGCACTACGCGCCCCGTTGTGGCTCAGCAAACGTGCCGACAGCGCTGATCCTAATATTGAAGCCACTACAAATAGTGTGGTATTCCAAGCATAGAGATCTAACCCACCGATATCCTTTACTACGGAGGGTAGAATGGTGGTTGCTACCAGAATATTGATCGCATGCAGCGCAACACCAAGTGACAGAGCAAAGGTAATAGCGGTATTTTTGCCGCGAAACAGATCGCTCCACTGGCTTTTATCGTCGGATATCATCGTTATCGTCCTGTTTTCAGAGGAATGACATTGAGTTAGCAGCGTGATTGCGTTAAATTTAACAAGGAATATCTTGGAATAAGTAAGACCGAGGTGAGGTGATATGTCAAGAATTAACTTGGAAAATGGCGAATGCACAGCCCATTCGGTCAGTGACCGTTTGCTGAAGCTATTGAAAACCTGCGGCCCACAGCAGGCTTCGGAAGCCGGGAAAGTGCTTGGCACTACCGGCGAGGCCGCTCGTCAGCAGTTCGTTAAACTGGCGAAAGATGGGTTAGTTGAAGCGAAAGCCGAGACGCGTGGCGTTGGCCGCCCGGTGCAGCTCTGGTATCTCACCCCGGCAGGCAATGCCCACTTTCCTGATGCTCATGCCGAACTGACGGCCCAACTGCTGCGCACCGTACGCAACAAGCTGGGGGAACAGGCACTAGACTTATTGATCGACAGCCGCGAACAGGAAACCCGCAGCAATTATCAACAGGCGATGGCCGGGGCTAGCGATTTACGTGAGCGCGTTTCACGCCTGGCGACCATTCGCTGCCACGAAGGCTATATGGCCGAATGGAGCGAGTTGCAAGACGGTACCTTTCTGCTGGTGGAAAACCACTGCCCCATTTGCACCGCCGCCCGGGTTTGCCAAGCGTTCTGCAGGGCAGAGCTGAATGTGTTCACCGAGGTGCTGCAAGCGCAGGTTGAGCGTTCCGAACATATTCTAGCGGGTGCACGCCGCTGCGCTTACCGGATTTTACCGCAGTAACCCTGCTTCTGTCGTTTCTTGCTTTGATAAAGTTGTACAAGTTTTATTTTCTTGTACAACTTTGCATTAAGCCGCTATGGTTAATGTAGTGAGTGTTCCAAGCAGGGAAAATGAAATGGCGTTATACACGATTGGCGAAGTTGCACAACTTTGCGGCATTAATCCGGTCACGCTGCGCGCCTGGCAGCGGCGCTATGGACTGCTGAAACCACAACGCACCGAAGGCGGCCATCGCCAGTTCAACGAAGAAGATGTGGCCCGTATCCACAATATCCTCCGTTGGATCGAGCGCGGCGTACCGGTCAGCCAAATCAAACCTTTGCTGGACGGCTCCGCAGTACCCGACCACAGCACTAACTGGGCAACGCTGCAACGAGAGCTACTGGCCCTGTTGCAGATCCCTTCACCCTCCAAACTGCGTAGCCGCATCTTTGAGCTAGGGCGCGAGTATCCTCCCCAAGCCCTGATCGAAAATGTTCTGCGGCCATTGCGCTCGCAGCTCAAAAATCACCACGAACTGTTGCACATGCTGCACAGCCTGCTGGATGGCGTGATCATTGAGTACGCCGCCTTTTGCATGGTCGGAGCACGTAAAAAACCCGGTGTGAACGCGTTACTGCTGAGTTGGGGAAACACCGATCGCACCGAACTGTGGATGGTCGCCATCCTACTGGTCAAAAACAATATGCGCGTTGATATCCTGCCGGATCCCTTGGAACACCCGCAACTGACGATGCTCAAAGCCGAACGCTACTTTATTTATACCGAAGGCGTACTCAATACCGCCAAACGGCGGCAACTGGCCGCCTGGCGTGAAGCCGGGCTGGATATCACGCTGATCGACAACAACGCTTTGCTAACCATTCCCATGGAGCAGCACCATGAGCACCCCTGAGGCACTGTTGGCGCGGTTTTCACGCTTCTATACCCGGCTGGATAAGGGCCAACTGGTCGATCTGCCCGAGGTTTATCACCGCGACATCCGTTTTATCGATCCGGTTGGTGAACATCTGGGGCTAAAGGCGTTGGATGCCTATTTTCGCCATTCGCTCAGCAATCTGAACTATTGCTGCTTTAACATCACCGATATTCAGCACAATGAACAACAGGCCTACGTGTGCTGGCATATGACCTATGCCCACCCACGTCTGCGCCGTGGCAGCGTCCTCACCCTGGAAGGCGTCAGCCAACTGCACTTTGCCGAACAGCGCATCGTGTTTCAACGTGACTACTATGATATGGGTGCCATGCTTTATGAACACATACCGCTGCTCGGCCAAGCCGTGCTCAGCATCAAGAAGAGGTTGCAATCATGAAACGCGTGCTGATCACCGGCGCCAGTTCGGGTATTGGGCAGCAATTAGCGCTCGACTATGCCGCCGAGGGTTGGCAGGTAATTGCCTGCGGGCGCGATGCTGCCCGGCTTGAAGCGCTCAGCGTACAAAACCCCAACATCGTCTCGCGTCGTTTCGACATTACCGATCTGGCGGCCACCCGAGAAGCACTGGCGCAGTGCCCGGCCGAGTTAGTGATCCTGTGCGCCGGAACCTGTGAATATCTGGATAACGGTGTGGTGGAGGCGGAAAAGATGGCCCGCGTGCTCAGTACCAACCTGCTGGGGCCGGTCAATTGTCTGGATGCCCTGCTGCCGCAGCTGGCAGCCGGTGCGCGGGTTGCACTAGTGGGTTCAACCGCCAGTCTGATCCCCCTGCCGCGCGCCGAAGCCTATGGAGCCTCAAAAGCCGCCCTGGCCTATTTTGCCCGCAGCCTGGCCGTAGACTTAACGAAACGCGGTATCGGTATTTCGCTGGTGCTACCCGGTTTTGTCGCTACGCCGCTCACCGATCGCAACGATTTTGCCATGCCGATGATCATCACGCCCCAGCAGGCTTCCGGCTATATCCGCCGTGGCCTGGAAAAAGGGGCTGCCGAAATCGCCTTTCCCCCGCTGTTCGCCGCGCTATTACGGCTGGCAGCCTTACTACCACAGGCCGTGCAACGCTGGCTCGCCACGCGCATGGTGAGGTAACTTAATGAAAATCGCCATTATTGGCAGCGGAATTTCCGGCCTGACCTGTGCCTGGAAACTGGCCCCTGAACATCAGGTGACGCTGTTTGAAGCCAACGATTACCCTGGTGGCCACACCGCTACCGTGGACGTCACGCTGGAAGGCCGCAGCTACGCCATCGATACCGGGTTTATTGTCTACAACGAACGCACCTACCCGCAATTTATTGCGCTGCTGGCAGAGTTAGGCATCAGCGGCCAGCCGACGGAAATGAGCTTCTCGGTCACCCATCCCCACAGCGGGCTGGAATACAACGGCCATACGCTCAATACGCTGTTCGCCCAGCGCCGTAACCTGTTTAACCTACGTTTTTATCGCCTGCTTGCAGAGATTGTGCGCTTTAATCGCCAATGTAAAAAACGCCTGGCCGCTGGCGGCGTCGGCAGCGAAACGCTGGACGACTTCCTGCAACAGGCTGGGTTTACCGACTATTTTGCCCAACACTACTTACTACCGATGGGGGCCGCGATCTGGTCCTCTTCCATGGCGGACATGCGTCAGTTCCCGTTAGCGCTGTTCCTGCGCTTTTTCGATCACCACGGCCTGTTGGATATCGCCAATCGCCCGCAGTGGTTTGTGGTGCCCGGCGGTTCACGCGAGTATGTGCGCCGCATGTTGGCAGCACTGGCGGGCCACCTGACTCTGCATCTGAATACGCCGGTTCAGCGGGTGGAACGCCAGCCGCATCAGGTAGTGATCCACAGCGCCCAAGGTGAACAGCATTTCGATCAGGTGATCTTTGCCTGCCATGCCGATCAGGCATTGCAATTGCTGGCCGATGCCAGCCCGCTGGAACAACGCGTTCTGACTCAGTTGCCCTATCAGGCCAATGAAGTGATCTTGCATACCGATGTGCGCCTGTTGCCGCGCCAGCGCCGTGCCTGGGCCAGTTGGAACTATCTGCTGCCCGCCAACAGCGAGCATGCAGAAACCCAGAGGGCTAGCGTGACCTACAACATGAATATCCTGCAAGGCCTCAACGCGCCGCACACCTTCTGCGTGACCCTCAACCCGCAACAGCCGATTGATCCCAAGCTGATCCTGCGCAGCTTCAGCTACCACCATCCGGTATTCAATCAGGCCAGCGCGCTGGCACAACAGCAACGCACGCTGATAAACGGGCAGCAAAACACTTGGTTCTGCGGAGCTTACTGGTACAACGGTTTTCATGAGGATGGCGTACGCAGCGCGCTAGACGTCACGCAGGCGCTGTTGCAGGTGAAAGCCGCATGAACAGCGCCCTGTACGTCGGCCATGTGCGCCACCGCCGCTTCAGCCCGGTGCTGCACAGCTTTGACTATCGCCTGTTTATGCCGCTTATCGATCTCGACGAACTGGCGCAACTGCCTGCTCTCGGCATTGCGCTGGAACGCTTTGCTCCGGCGTCGTTTTATCGCCGCGACTATCTGGGCGGCGGCGATATCAAAACCAAGGCGCAGAAGCGGATTGCCGAACTGACCGGCGAAAAGCTGAACGGCCGCGTTATGCTGCTGTGCCAGCTGCGCTATTTGGGTTGTTACTTCAACCCGGTTAACTTTTATTACCTGTATAACGCTGACGGCGAACTGCGCTGGCTGCTGGCCGAGGTGCGCAATACCCCGTGGAATGAGCGTCATACCTACGCGGTGAAGCCAGACGGCACGCTGCCGGTGGACAAAATCTTTCACGTTTCGCCGTTCAACCCGATGGACATGACCTACCGCTGGCGGCTCTCCCCCCCTGCGCAGCGGCTGCGTGTGCATATCGAAAATCACCGAGCCAGCCGCGAGTTCGACGCCACCCTACTGCTTTACCGGCAACCGTTGACGCGCGCCACCCTGCGCCAGCAGCTGTGGCGCTTGCCGTTGATGACGGTGAAAACTGCCGCTGCCATTTACTGGCAGGCACTAAAATTATGGCTAAAACGCGCCCCCATCTACCCTCACCCCGCCTCTGGCGGCAAGGACAAACCATGAGTTCACCGGAATACTCCCTGAGCAGCAACACGGCTATTTCCGGCCGCAGTAAAGGCGCACGCCGCATTATTTTTACCTTATTGCAGCAGTTGCAGGGCGGCGGCCTGTTGTTGCGTGAATCCGGCGTTGGTGAAATCCAGTTTGGTGATGCCAACGCACCGCTACAGGCGGAAGTCGAAGTGTATGACCTGCGCGTTTACCGGCGGATGCTGCTGGGCGGCAGCATCGCCGCAGGGGAGTGCTATATCGACGGTGACTGGAGCAGCCCCGATCTCACCAGTCTACTACAGCTGTTGGCCAGCAATATGCAGGTAGTAGATAAGCTGGAAGCGCGTTTGAGCTGGCTGACCGCCCCGTGGCACGGTCTGGTGCATCTGCTACGCAGCAATAGCCGCCGCCAGGCGCGGCGCAACATCGCGGCGCACTACGATCTGGGCAACGATTTTTATCAACAGTTTCTTGATCGCGACATGCTGTATTCCAGCGCGTTATACCGCGAAGCCGAAATGACGCTGGAACAGGCACAGCAGGCCAAAATGCGCCGCCTGTGTGAACAGTTGGATCTGCAACCGGAAGATCATCTGCTGGAGATCGGCACCGGTTGGGGGGCGCTGGCAGAATTTGCCGCCCGCGAGTACGGCTGCCGGGTCACCACGACCACCATCTCACAGGCGCAGTACGATTATGCCTGCCAGCGCATCGAGCAAGCCGGGCTGAAAGATCGCGTCACCTTGCTGTTTGAGGATTACCGCCAGCTCACCGGCCAGTATGACAAGCTGGTGTCGGTCGAAATGATCGAAGCGGTGGGCAAACGCTTTTTGCCGCTGTTTGTGAAGCGCTGCCAGCAGTTGCTGAAACCCAAAGGCAAAATGGTGTTGCAGGCGATCACCATTACCGATCAACGCTACCAGCAATACAGCCGCAGCGTGGATTTTATCCAGCGTTACGTGTTCCCTGGCGGCTTTTTGCCTTCCGTCACCGCGTTATGCGAAACCCTGACGCGCCACAGCGATCTGGTGATGTGCGATCTGCACGACATTGGCCGCGACTACGCACGCACGCTGCAAGAGTGGCGGCAGCGCTTTGAACACCACTGGCCTTCACTGCACAGCCAAGGGTTTGATGAACGTTTTCAGCGGCTGTGGCGTTTTTACCTGTGCTACTGCGAAGCAGGTTTCCTGGCGCGCACCATCAGCACGGTACAGCTTAGCGCGGAACGCCGATGAAATTAGGTGCAGGATTCTGGCTGACCAGCCTGGGCTTCAATGCCTACTGGACGCTGGCCATCCTCTGGCGCGAGCGCGGGCTTCCTTTGCTGTTGGTCGGTGCAGCGCTGGCGCTGGCCTTCACCCCAGCCTGGCGGCGCAAATGGGTGCTGCTGGCGGCGCTGCTTGGCATTGTCATGGATGCCCTGTGGTGCTACCTCGGCCTATTCGAATTTACCGGCCAAACCGGCGTGCCGCTGTGGATGTGTGCATTGTGGCTCACGTTCGCTTGCTGGTGGTCTTGGTTGCTGAGCCGGATCAGGCTGAGGCTGCCAATATTGGTGCTGTTAGGCGCAGTTAGCGGCCCACTGGCTTACACGATCGGTTGGAAGCTCAACGCGATGACACCGCTGATGGCACCGGAAATGATGATCCTCACCCTGGCCTGCGGTTGGGCAATTTATCTGCCCGCCATCAGTTGGCTAATGTTACTTAGGAGAGCACCATGAAGATACTGTTGACCCTGCTGTTTTGCCTGAGCAGCCTGGCGGCACAGGCCAGCGACTGGGCCGCGTGGCCGACGGTAGGTAGCGCCACGCTGCGCTGGGGGCCGTTTGACATCTATTTTTCGGTATTACGCACGCCAGACGGGCGTTATCAGGCAGGCAACTGGCCGCAGGCGCTAAGCATTAATTATCAGCGTAGTATCAGCACCGATGAACTGGTCAAAGCCACGCAAGAACAGTGGCAGGCAATGAAAATAACGGTGCCAGCTGCGCAGCAGCAGCGCTGGCTCAGCCAGATGAGTGCCATCTGGCCCTCGGTGCAACCCGGTAGCCAGCTCACCTTTGTCGGCGACCATGACGGAGGCCGCTTCTATTATCGCCCACAACCGGACCACCCGGTCCAACCGATCGGCGAGCGCTTCGACGGTGCTTTCCGCGACGCTTTTCTCGCAATATGGCTGTCACCCGCTACCCAATACCCCAACTTACGGCAACAACTGACCGGAGATTCGTAATGAAAATCAAACATCTGCTACTGGCGTTGCTGTTTTTGCTGGCAGGATGCAGCACAGAGATCAGTGACTATCAGCACGATAAGCCTACTTTCGACCTGTTCGGCTACTTCAGCGGCGAAACTCGCGCCTGGGGCATGGTGCAGGATTATCAGAACAAACAAATCCGCCGCTTTGAAGTGGTGATCCAGGGTGATGTCGTCGGCAATACCCTGACGTTGAACGAAAAGTTCGTGTATGACGATGGCGAACGTCAAACCCGCGTCTGGCGCATCATCAGAAATGAGGATGGCAGCTATCAGGGTACGGCTGGCGATATCATCGGCGTCGCGCAGGGTAATACCGCGGGCAACGCCTTCAACTGGCGCTACGATATGGACGTGAAAACCGAGAATGGCACGGTGAAATTGCACTTTGACGACTGGCTGTTTCGCCAGGATGAAAAGCGTCTGTTTAACGTGACATCGTTGCGCAAGTTTGGGCTAGAAGTCGCTAAAGTGACGCTATTTTTTGAAAAACAATAGTCACTCCCGGCCCTCTCCTACCGGGAGAGGGCTGCCTTATGTGGCATGACTCCCCAATAACGCCCCTTTCCCCACTCCTGCCGCAGGCACAAAAATGCATTGCTTATCCTCCCCACGTTAGGGTTTACTGAGTGCCCTAATAAATCACCCCCTACCGAATATAGAACCCATGCTGAGCCAAAAAAACCGTCATCTCCTGCCATTAATTGGAGCGCTGTTCACGCTGTATATTGTCTGGGGATCGACCTATTTTGCCATTCGTGTTGGGGTTGAAAGCTGGCCACCGCTGATGATGGCGGGTATCCGCTTTCTGGTGGCGGGCATTATCCTGTTCAGTTTCCTGGTGCTGCGCGGCCACGCTTTACCATCGCTAAAACAGTGGATTGCCGCCGGTACCATCGGCATCCTGTTGTTAGCGGTCGGCAACGGCTTGGTCACGGTGGCAGAACATCAGAACGTGCCCTCCGGCATTGCCGCCGTGATGGTAGCAACGGTGCCACTGTTTACCCTGTGTTTCAGCATGTTATGGGGAATGCGCAATACCAGGCTGGAGTGGACCGGCATCGCGCTCGGCCTGGTGGGCATCGTGCTGCTCAATACCGGCAACAACCTGGTGGGCAACCCGACCGGCGCACTGTTGATCCTGCTGGCCTCGGCCAGTTGGGCCTTTGGCTCGGTGCTCAGCTCGCGTATTTCTCTTCCTGCCGGGCCAATGGCCGGTGCGGCAGAAATGCTGGTAGCAGGAGTGGTGCTGATGGTTGCCAGCCAACTGAGCGGCGAACATCTTGATAGCATGCCCAGCCTCAGCAGCTTTCTGGCCCTCGGTTATTTGATCGTATTCGGCTCAATGCTGGCGATCAGCGCCTATATGTTCCTGCTGAAAAATGTGCGCCCGGCCGTGGCGACCAGTTACGCCTATGTGAACCCGGTGGTAGCGGTATTGCTTGGCGTCGGCTTTGCCGGTGAGACGCTGGCTGCGCGTGAATGGTTGGCTCTGGTGGTGATCGTCTCTGCGGTGGTATTGGTCACGCTGGGCAAGTACCTGTTCACCCGCTCGGCCAAAGTGCAGCGCGTTGAGGCAGCGAAAACGCCCGAGTAAGATAAACGATGATTGTTTCACCCGAGGAAGGGGCTATAATTCTCGCTGTTCTGACTCACCTGCGAAATATAACTCATGCTGAAAAAAGCGTTCGTCATCATCATCGCCCTGTGCGCCTTTGGTTCTCTGGGCGGCGTATTCCTGGCCGGGCTGAATATCTATACCCGGTCCACTACCCCACTTGAAGCAACCCCGGTCTCCAGCGAAGCACCCACCAGCACTGCTCCGGCAGCCACTCTTCAGAGCAAATGACGGTGCTGCTATAGCGCCGTCACGCCCAGCGCTGCCGCCTGCTGTCGGTGTTCAGTGATGACCTGATAGGCCTCACGCGGCACCAGGCTGAAATCACCAATCAACAGGCTTTCACTGGCCGGATCGCTGACCATCGCGCTGGCCGCCGCGCGCAGCAGCGCGAGTTGCTGTGGCGTTGTGCTAGCTGAGGTAATCAGCGGCAATCCTGGCACCGCCGCGGTGCGGCCAATAATCTTCAGCCCGGCCACCGCCTGCGGCCGTGCGCGTTTGAGCAAGGCAAAGCTGACGCAATCGATCGCCGCAATATCCACCTGCCCGCTGTGGATCATCTTTATTGATTCATAATGAGCACCGGAAGCGATCGCCTGCCGGAAGAACCGCCCTTGCCGCGCCAACGGCGCAATCAGCGCCAGCAGGCTGTTGTAACCGGACTGCGAATCTAGGCTGTTATAGGCCGCAACCCGGTCACGGAAATCCTCCAGCCGTTCCCCCGGCTCGTTATCTCGCGCTACCAGCCAACTGCTGTAATTCGCCCCGCTGCACCCTTCCACGCGATAATGGTAGGTGCCTACCAGTTGCACCTGCGGCAGCATCGCCACCAACGGATAACCGCAGGTCTGGCTCAGCAACAGATCCGGGCTCTGCCAGTGTGCCAACAGATCCTGCGGCCAGCTCAATGCCTGCGGCACCTCGGCCATCCCAAGCTGCTGCAATGTATCACGCAACGCCAGCCAGAAGGGCTCAACCTGTTGATGATTGACGCCATACATGGGCAAAGAGACTGTCAGCATTTTAGTTACCCCGCAGAAGATGACACCGCACGCCAAGTGGTCAGGTAGCGCACCCAGCGTTCGAACAGCATGTCGGTGATGATCGCCAATAGCGCCACCACCACCGCCCCTTGGATCACATAAGCCGTATTGAAACCGCTCAGCCCGATGATGATTGGCGAGCCCAGCGTTTTGGTGCCCACAGTAGAAGCGATCGCCGCCGTGCCGATATTGATGATCACCGAAGTTCGAATGCCCGCCACAATCACCGGTGCCGCCAGCGGCAGCTCAACGCGCCACAGGATCTGCCAGCGGCTCATGCCCACCCCCTGCGCCACCTCGCGCGTGGCGGCTGGTACCGACTCGATCCCGGTCAGCGTTCCTTGCAGGATCGGCAACAGGCCGTACAGCACCAAGGCAATGATCGCTGGTTGTTCGCTAAAGCCCATCACCGGCACCGCAATCGCCAGCACCGCCACCGGCGGAAAGGTCTGGCCGACGGCCACTACCGTTTCCACCAGCGAGCGGAACTCACGCCCAGCCTCGCGCGTCACGGCGATTCCGGCGGTGACGCCAATCAGCACAGCGATAAAACTCGATACTGCCACCAGCAGCAAATGCGCCTCGACCAGTGAGAAAAAGCTGTCCTGCTGATACACCGGCCTGTCCAGCTCGGGGAACCAGGCAGCAAACAGCCAGTGCAGATGGTTCATGCCAAACACCAGCGCCAGCAACAGGGCAAAGGTCCACGGCAGCGGATCGCGCCACACACCTTTCATGACAGTGCCTTTTGCGCGATCAGATCGCTGAAATGCAGCACGCCAAGCGCTTCACCCTGCTCGCCAATCACCGGCAGGCGTTCGCTGCCACGGGCAACAAATACCGACAGCGCATCGCGCAGGCTCATCGCCGCCTGAATCGGTTCCCCTTCGACGCTGCCTGGGCGCATCCGTTCGGCGACCGTTCCCAACGCCAATAGCTTGATGCCGCGATCGCTGCGGCCAAAAAAGTCTCGCACAAAATTATTCACCGGCTCGGTCAGCAGCGCCAACGGCGTGCCCTGTTGCACCACCCGCCCCTGATCGAGCAACACAATGCGGTTCGCCAACCCCAGCGCCTCGTCAATATCGTGGGTCACCAGCACAATGGTGCGGCCAGAAAGCTGATGAATCCGCGCAATTTCATTTTGCAAAGTCAGCCGGGTAACCGGATCGAGCGCGCCAAAGGGCTCATCCATCAGCAAGACCTCAGGATCGGCGGCTAACGCACGCGCCACGCCAACCCGCTGCTGCTGCCCGCCAGAAAGCTGATGCGGATAACGGCGGCGAAAACGTTCCGGCTCTAGATTCAGCAGTTCCATCAGTTCAGTAACCCGATCGCGAATGCGCGCCCGTGGCCACTTCAAGAGCTGCGGCACGGTGGCGATATTCTCTTCCACCGTCCAGTGCGGGAACAGGCCGATCGACTGAATGGCATAGCCCATGCGGCGGCGCAGATCCTGCGGTTTGAATTTATGGATCTCTTCACCGGCGAAATAGATTTTGCCTTCGTCATGTTCAATCAGCCGATTGATCATCTTTAACGTGGTGGACTTGCCGGAGCCGGAGGTACCGATCAGCACGGTAAACTCCCCCTCGGCGATATTCAGCGACAGGTCATCAACCGCCGGTTTACCCTGAAAAATCTTGCTTACCCGATCAAAGCGAATCATCAGCGTGTCACTTCCAGCAGTGAAATTATGAATTTGAACAGCGAGTCCAGGATCACCGCCATGGCGATCACCGGCAGTACCCCGAGCAGCACCAGATCCAGCGCGCTGCTAAGCAACCCTTGAAATACGATGGCACCAAAACCACCGGCACCGATCAGTGCGGCCACCACCGCCATACCTACGGTTTGTACCGCCAAAATACGCACGCCGGTGAGGAACAGCGGCAGTGCCAAAGGGAGTTGCACGCAGAAAAAAATCTGCCCACGTGTCATCCCCATCCCGCTGGCCGATTCGATCACGCTGGCGGGAACGCTTTGTAAACCCGCCACCACGCTGCGCACCAGCGGCAACAGGGCATACAGCACCAGCGCGACAATCGCCGGGGCCAGGCCGATACCGCTGATCCCCAGCCACGGCAGCGCCGCCGCCAACCCGGCCAGCGGGGCAATCAGCAGGCCGAACAGCGCGATAGAAGGCACGGTCTGAATGATATTCAGCGTAGAGAAAATCGGCGTTTGCCAGCGTTCAGAGCGAAAGCACAACACGCCCAGCGGCACGCCGATCAGCAATGCTGGCACCATGGTGGCCAGCAAAATGGTCAGATGCTGCAACAGCGCCGCGTCAAACACCTCCTGCCGGTTGTGGTACTCCTTAAGCAGCGAAAGCTGATCCAACTGGCCGCTGAACAGCAGCAATAGCGCAGGCAGCATCACCAACAGATTGCCCAGCATGCGCCACAGATGCGAGGGGGTAATTCGCGTCATGGCATCGGCGGCAATCAACCCGCAGAGCGCCGCCATCAGCCAGTAGCCACTGCCCCACGACGTGCGCGCCAGCGGTGAGCCCTGCTGTGCCAACTGTTGCGCCGCATGGCCACTCAGCCAAAAGATCAGCGCCAGCAATGCGCTGGCCGTTAACGCCGTCAGCAACGCATAGCGCCGCACCGGGGCCAACAGGCTGAGAGCGGCCAGTACCAATAGCGGTAACAGCAGCCACAGCGCCGGGCCGTGTAACAGCGATATCAGGGAAAGACTTTTGCCAGACAGCAGGCGATTGGGAGCATAACTGAGAAACGGCAGGCTAAAGGCCGCCAGCAGCAGCATGATAAATAAGGTCAGTAGTACGCGGTTTTTTAAAGCAATAATCAAAGCGACTCCCCGCTCCATTACCCGTAGGGCCGTTTTAACGGCCCAGTTCCTGAAAGATAAGGCTACTTAATCAGCCCTTTCTCTTTAAGGTAGTTTACCGCTACCTGTTTGGCATCCTGCCCTTCCACGGCGATCTGCGCATTCAGTTTTTGCAGCGTTGGGCCATCTAGCGTAGCGAAAACTGGCTTCAACAACTCGGCAATATTGGCATGCTCTTTCAACGTGGCTTCGCGGATAATTGGGGCTGGTGCGTAGATAGGCTGCACACCCTTTGGATCTTGCAGGGTTTGCAGCCCCAAAGCCGCCACCGGGCCATCGGTGCCATACGCCATCGCCGCATTCACTCCTGAGGTCTGCTCTGCCGCCGCCTTGATGGTCACCGCCGTATCGCCACCGGCCAGCGACAGCAACTGATCCTGATTGAGCTTAAAGCCATAGGCGCTCTGGAAAGCCGGTAAGGCATCCGGGCGTTCAATAAACTCTGCCGACGCAGCCAGTTTGAATTTACCGCCGCTGTTGATCCACTGGCTGAGATCCGCCAGGGTTTTCAAATGATGCGCCTCCGCCACGTCCTGACGGACAGCAATGGTCCAAGTATTGTTCGCCGGTGCGGCATCCAGCCAGACGATATGATTTTTGTCGTAATCAAGCTTTTTCACCTTCTCAAATCCGGCGTTGGCCTGTTTCCACGCCGGATCTTTTTCGTCTGAAAAGAAGAAAGCCCCATTGCCGGTATATTCCGGATAAATATCAATTTCGCCGGCGGTGATCGCCCCGCGCAGCACCTTGGTAGTGCCCAGTTGCAGTTTATTGGTGGTTTTGATGCCGTTAGCTTCCAGCACCTGCACGATAATGTTGCCGAGCAACGATCCTTCGGTATCGATCTTGGAGCCAACGCGCACCGTATCCGCCGCCTGCGCGGCACCCGCCGTCAGCATGGTCAGCGCCAAAGCCAGAAAACGTCCACGTAATGAGCTAATCGCCATGCCTGTTCCTCTTCAATTAAACTTTCCGGCTATTTCGCCGGATCGGTTGGAAAATCCTGAGCAGTACCGGCCCAGCGCGCAAGCGATAGGGTTGGCCAGCCGTTCTGCACACCCTCTGCCAAATTCTTAGCGGCAAACGGATGCACCTCAACGGCAATCGGCGTAAAAGCATTTTCAGTCAACCATACGCCGTATCCTGCTACCACAAACCCCTGGCTGCGCTGGCGGTAAGCCTCTTGCTCCGCCAGATACACTTTGCGCAATCCGTACCACGGCAAGCCGGGTAAATCATGGTGCACTAAATGATAGTTCAGATTGAGGAACAGCAAGCGCCATGGCCAAGATGCTTCATTAATAACAGAACGTGCCTGCGGGGCTTCTACGGCTCGATGTTCAAAAAACGATCTGACCTTCGTCAGACCCAGCGCCGGATAACTCACCACCAGCAGATAAAAACCGGCAGAAAGGCCGTGCGCTTGCAGCCAGAACAACATCGGTACCAGCAGCGCGCCATGCACCAGCCACATCGCTAGTGTACGCACATTCCCCGCCAGAATGGCTCTCAGCGCGTTGATCAGCGTAGATGCAATATCCAATGCCGGGCCAAGCACTATCCGCCCAATCAGTGTATTACGTACCTTGGTCAATAGCGGCAACCATATGGGCCAACGCTGCCACTGTGCCTGGCTGAAGTAGTAACTTTCCGGATCCTCTTCCGGCAAGGTTAAATGTTGATCGCGATGATGTTTTAGATGGGAATCGCGATACAACCCGTAAGGATACCACACCGCCAGCGGCAGCAGGCCAAGCAGATGATTCAGGCGCGGCCAGCGCGTCGGATGGCCGTGGATCAGCTCATGCTGTAGCGACATATAACCAGCGGTGGCGACGATCAGCAGCGGCGTGCCCAGCCAGGGGCCGAGCAGTGGCCAGTAATGCACCACGCCGAACCAACTGCCATACACCAGCGCGATGATGCCCCAGGTTGGCAATTCCAGCCGCCAAGACCATTGCCGGGCAAGCTGTTGGATCCAGGCGCGCTGTACGCCGTGCAGATAAACACTGTGTGAGTGATTTGAAGACATTTTCCGGCTCGCAGTGAGAGATTTCCCTCAGTATCTGCGAACCGGTTCGACGGGCAAAATAACCAAAGTGGCAAAGCAAAGTTAAAATTTAGCGAGCTGTCCTAATGTTTGTCAGTTAAGGCTAACCAGTTCCCTCTCCTTTGGGGAAGGTTAGGGTGAAGGGAATATCACTGAACTAAAGCCCCTCACCCCGGCCCTCTCCCGCAGGGAGAGGGAGGCCACACCTTTAGCACCTGCTGCATAATGATGCAGATTTGTGCTTAACTGACTGGCATTAGCGAGCTGTCCCCATTATTTTCTGCCTTATAGGCCCGAATAAATGGAGCCAGCCTCGACATAGGCCTGCAAACGCTCTCGCCACCAGGCTGCCGCCAAGCCGGTCGCGCTTTCGCGCCAGCCAAAATACGCGGTATCACTGTAACGTTCTGCCTCAACATTTTTCACTACCAGTTGGCCCGTTTTCAGGTAAGGCTCCGCCAGATAACGCGGCAGATAGCCACAGCCCAACCCGGCCAGTTGCGCCTGCAACTTGGCTTCAAAGCTGAATACCGTCAGTTGATCCTGCTCATCAAGCACGTGCAGATTTTGCGGCGTATTAACACACGAAGTGTCATGTACCACTACCGCGCGATGCTGGCGGATAGTCGTTTTCAATAACGGTTCCGGCATCGTCGCCAGCGGATGGTTCGGGGCGACGACAAAAATATATTCCAAACGCCCCAGCGGGCTGAAAGAGAAACCCGCGCGGGAAGGCGGCTCGCAGATCGCACCAATAATGATATCGGCACAGCCGTAAACCAGCGCCTCCCAGGAACCAGCCAGCACCTCATGACTAAAACGCAGCCGGGTGTGATGATGATGACGGTAAAACTCGTCGATCAGCGGCAATAGACGTTCAAAGGGAAACGACGCATCCACGGCCAGGGTGAGATCACTCTCCCAACCGCTTTCCACATAGCGCGCCTGTTGCTCCAGATCTTGCGCGGCGCGCAGCAATATCCGCCCCTTCTCCAGCATCAGCTTGCCGGTATCGGTGAATTTTGCCCGGTGCCCAGAACGATCGAGCAACGTGATATCCAGATCGCTCTCCAGTTTCTGCACCATATAGCTCAGGGCAGACGGCGTTTTAAACAGCGCAGCCGCCGCTGCGGCAAATGAACCGTGACGCTCCAAAGCGTCCAGGATCAGCAATGCGTCCAGGTTTATTCTCACTTCGTTCCCCTGCGTATAAAAAAACTTAACAAGAAGACAAAAATTCTACGCTATCTTTGAAAACGGCATCTACCTACCATGCATTTCACTGATACAGCCTGTCGGCCTTATTCACGAAAACCCTATTTGGAAGGTAAATTATGTCTAAGTTTCAATTGCTTGATCCGAAAAACTCCGCACTGCTTTTTATCGACCACCAACCACAGATGGCTTTTGGCGTTGCCAATATTGATCGCCAGCAACTGAAAAACAACGTGGTTGCGCTGGCAAAAGCAGGCAAAATTTTTAATGTACCCACGATTTTCACCTCGGTCGAAAGCGAAAGCTTCAGCGGCTATATCTGGCCGGAACTGCTGGCGATTCACCCTGAAATCACGCCGATTGAGCGCTCCTCAATGAACTCCTGGGAAGATGCCGCGTTCGTGAAAGCGGTAGAAGCCACCGGCCGCAAAAAGCTGGTGATCTCTGCCCTGTGGACCGAAGTCTGCCTGACCTTCCCAGCCTTAATGGCGCTGGAAGCCGGTTATGAAGTTTATGTGGTCACCGACACGTCTGGCGGCACTTCCGTCGATGCTCATGAACGTGCGATCGATCGCATGGTACAGGCTGGCGCAATCCCGGTAACCTGGCAACAGGTGCTGCTTGAGTATCAGCGCGACTGGGCACGCAAAGAAACCTACGACGCAGTGATGGATTTGGTGCGCGAACACAGCGGTGCCTACGGTATGGGCGTTGACTATGCCTATACCCTGGTGCATCACGCCCCGGCGCGCAATGTGAAATAAACCTTACCCGGCCCAAGCGGCCGGGATTTTTCAGGAGCCGGTTCCATGTCCCATCAGCAACACGTTACGCTGGTTATTACTCACCATCTCGCACACGGCCAGGAACAGGCCTATGAAGCCTGGCTAAAGCGCATTATGCCTGATGCGGCTACCTTTACCGGCCACCTGGGGGTGAACGTCATCCGCCCTTCCGGCAGCGAGCAGGCTTATACGATACTGGTGCGTTTCGATAATCTGGACAATTTGTACCGCTGGATCCACTCCCCGCAGCGCTTGCAGTACATCGAGCAAGTCACGCCGTTGCTGCTGGGCAGCGATCATATCGAAATCCGCCCTGGTGCCGAGTTCTGGTTCACGCCAACCAGCGTCAACGTACGCCCACCCGCCAAGTGGAAACAGTTTTTAATCACCCTGCTGGTGATTTTCCCTTCGACCAATCTGGTGCCCTGGTTTTGGCATCAACTATTACCGGGGCTAAGCGGTTCGCTGGCCGGGCATTTGCTGAACGATGCCAGCGTGGTTGCCCTGGTGGTGTTCCTGTGGATGCCGCTCGTCACCCGCCTGTTTCATCAATGGCTCACTCGCCATTAAAGGAAAACGTTATGAGTCACACAGCTTCATTGATCATCATCAACGGTAAATTTCATACCGTTGATCGCGAGAACCCCACCGCTCAAGCGGTGGCGATCAAAGACGGTAAATTTGTTGCCGTCGGCAGCGAAAGCGACGTTATGCAGCACGCCGGGCCAGAAACCCAGGTGATCGACTTGCACGGCCACACGGCGGTGCCTGGCCTGAACGACTCTCACCTGCACCTGATCCGCGGTGGATTGAATTACAACCTGGAATTACGCTGGGAGGGTGTGCCGTCTCTGGCCGACGCCCTGCGGATGCTGAAAGAGCAGGCGTTGCGCACACCAAGCCCGCAGTGGGTCAGAGTGGTCGGCGGCTGGAGCGAGTTCCAGTTTGCCGAACGCCGTATGCCGACGCTGGATGAAATCAACGCCGCAGCCCCGGACACGCCGGTGTTTATTCTGCATTTGTACGATCGCGCCCTGCTGAATCGTGCGGCACTGAAAGTGGTGGGCTACACCAAAGACACGCCAAACCCGCCGGGAGGAGAAATTCAACGTGACAGCAACGGTAACCCAACCGGCATGCTGATCGCCAAACCCAACGCCATGCTGCTCTACGCCACCTTAGCCAAAGGGCCAAGCTTGCCACTGGAGCAACAGGTCAATTCGACCCGCCAATTTATGCGCGAACTGAACCGCCTGGGCCTGACCAGTGCGATCGACGCAGGTGGTGGTTTCCAGAACTATCCCGAAGATTATCAGGTAATTGCGGAACTGCACCAGAAACAGCAACTGACCATTCGTATCGCCTACAACCTGTTTACCCAGCGGCCCAAGCACGAACTGGAGGACTTTCAGCTCTGGACCGATATGCTCAAACCCGGCCAGGGCACGGATTTCTACCGCCATAACGGCGCGGGTGAAATGCTGGTATTTTCCGCCGCTGATTTCGAAGACTTTCTGCAACCGCGGCCAGATTTGCCACAGGGGACGGAAGATGAGTTGGAGCGCGTAGTACGCCATTTGGTAGAGCACCGTTGGCCATTCCGCCTGCACGCCACTTACGACGAATCCATCAGCCGTATGCTGAACGTGTTCGAGAAAGTTAACCGCGAGATACCGTTTGCCGGTCTGCATTGGATCTTTGACCATGCAGAAACCATATCTGAACGTAATATCGAGCGGGTGAAAGCCCTCGGCGGCGGCATTGCCGTGCAGCACCGTATGGCGTTTCAGGGTGAATACTTTGCCGAGCGCTACGGCGTTGAGGCCACCAAGCAGACTCCGCCGGTGGCCAAAATGCTGGCGGCAGAACTGCCGGTAGGATTAGGCACCGATGCCACCCGCGTCGCCAGCTACAACCCGTGGACCGCCTTGTACTGGCTGGTTTCTGGCCGCACGGTTGGCGGTATGGCGATGTATGACGACAGCGCACGCTTGGATCGTGAAACCGCGCTAATGCTGTGGACACAGGGTAGCGCATGGTTCTCTACCGAGCAGGGTAAGAAAGGCCAGATCAAAGTGGGCCAACTGGCCGATATGGCGGTGCTGTCACAAGATTACTTCAGCGTGTCGGAAGAGCAGATCAAAGGGATTGAGTCGGTGATGACGATGGTAGACGGTAAAATTGTCTATGCTGCTGGCAGCTTCTCCCCGTTTTCTCCACCGCCGTTACCGGTGCTGCCGGAGTGGTCACCGGTGGTCAACGTACCGGGGCATTATCGCTCGGCACCGCCAGCGGCCACCAGCCGAGTGGGTATCTTGAGCCAGGCACACCAATGCTGCGGCCCTTGCGGTGTTCATGCCCATCAGCATGATGTCGCCCGCCGCTCCAGCATTCCCGTTTCTGATGAGAATGCCTTCTGGGGCGCATTTGGCTGTTCTTGTTTTGCGTTTTGACTAACATTACGGGCTCAGCACGCTGGGCCCGTATGCATCAGCCGTGATTAATCTCCAGCCAGCGGCGCTGTTCGGCAGAAGCGGCGATCGCATCCAGCACGCAGGAGACTTTCCAGCCCTCGGCAAAGTCTGGCCACATTTTCTCCCCGGCGGCGATGCCGTTAACCAGATCTCGGATCTCGACCGTTTTCTGATCGTTAAAGCCGATGCCATGCCCGGCGCTGATGCAGAATGCGGCGTAATCCGGGTGCTGCGGCCCCACCAGAATGGTTTTGAACCCTTGGCGTTCCGCTGGCTCATCGTGCCGGTACAGTTTCAGCTCCGCCATCCGTTCCTGGGTAAAACTCAGCGTGCCTTTGGTGCCGGTAACCACATAGCCCAGGCCCATTTTGCGCCCGCAGGCAATGCGTGAAGTCTCGATGGTGCCCATCGCGCCGTTGGCAAAGCGCAGCAGCGCACTGGCCTGATCTTCGTTTTCAACTTCACACAGCACAGCCGGGTTTTTAGGATCGGGCCGCTGTTTAATGAAGGTTTGCAGATCGCCAGAAACCGCCACAATCTCCCCTACCAGATAATGCGCCATATTGACGATATGCGCCGCCAGATCGCCCAATGCCCCCAGCCCGGCGGTGGCCTTACGGCAGTGCCAGTCGATCGGCGTGCGCGGATCGGCCAGGTAATCCTCATTATGAGTCCCGTAGAAATGCACCACTTCGCCGATCTCACCGTTGGCGATAATCTGCCGCGCCAACTGGCTGGTCGGGTTTTTCATATAGTTGAAACCCACCAGGGTTTTTACCCCTTTGGCCCGTGCCGCCTGCTCCATTTCGGCGGCATCTTGCGCATTCAGCGCCAGCGGTTTTTCGCAGTACACGTGCTTGCCGTGGCTAATGGCGGCCAACGCCATCTCTTTATGCAGGAAGTTCGGCGCACAGATATCCACCACGTCAATGGCCGGATCGGCCACCAGTTCGCGCCAGTCGGCGGTTGAGCGCGAGAAGCCAAACTCCGCTGCCCGCAGTGCAGCCAGTTCAGGGGTGACCTCTGCCAACATATCCAGCACCAGTTCCCCTTTCAACGGGAACACCGTGTTTACCTGGGCATAGGCAATAGCATGGCACCGGCCAATATAGCCAGTGCCAATCAATCCAACGCGCACCTGTTTCATCACTTTCTCCTCGGCCACTCTTCGCTGATACCACATTAATGGAATTAATTTTCTTATATTTATATATATGAAATTTAAATTTCAATAACAAGCTCGAGAGAGAGTTAACCTGATATTCGTGATAGCCCTCATAGAACACTGCCAACTTTGATGTAACAGCGAATTTAGCCTTGCAAAACACAACGCAGAAGACGATGTCGATTGAATATTTATTTCAAATTATGCAATAGATACCTAGTGTTGGCGACAAAAGCGTTAATCGATCCCCCTTATTTGCGCCAAAAAGGTTTACGCCCTTCATGCCGCGCCTGCGCCCGGTTTAGGCCAATATCAGCCAGCTGTTCATCGCTCAATAGCAGCAGCGCTCGGCGTGTCTGGTAACGTTGCAGACAAGATTGTAACCGGCGCAGTAGCGTCATGCGTTGAGCGGGTTGCCGTGCTGCGGATATTGTCATCATCATGATCTCCCTATGTTTATCACCTGGGTTGATGATGCGCCGCCAGCCGAAAAGAATACAGATTCAACAAAGTGGTATTTTTTCCATACAAAGGCTGTTTTCAGGCCGCTGAATGGTCTAGTTTAAAACTATCTGTACCGGTTTTTTGCTGGTTAACACAATCCTGGACATCTGTATGACACGCTACGCCACCCTGGCCGCCATTCTCAGACAACGCATTGAACAAGGGCTGTATGCCGCAGGCGAGCGCTTGCCTTCGGTACGCACGCTCAGCCTGGAGCACGGCGTCAGTATCAGCACCGTGCAGCAGGCCTATCGCCTGCTCGAAGAGCATCAGTTGGTTGAGCCACGGGCAAAATCAGGCTACTTCGTGCGCAGGCCGCATCTGATCGCAGAACTGCCCGCGGTTAGCCGCCCGGCGCAACGGCCGGTGGATATCTCACAATGGGAGCAGGTACTGGAGCTAATCCGTAACGAACCGCGTAACGATCTGGTGCAACTTGGGCGCGGGATGCCAGACGTCAGCGAACCCACGATCAAGCCACTGCTTAAGGCGCTAAGCAACACCGCCCGCCACGGCGATCTGCGCAGCTTGTATTACGACAACATTCAAGGTGTAGCCAGCCTGCGCGAGCAGATCGCCCGCTTGTTGCTAGATTCCGGCTGCCAGCTTGATGCCGAACAACTGATGATCACCACCGGCTGCCAGGAAGCGATTTCCGCCGGGTTGCGCGCTATTTGCCAAGCCGGGGATATCGTCGCGGTCGATTCCCCCTGTTATCACGGCACCATGCAAACGTTGAAAGGCTTAGGTATGAAAGCACTGGAGATCCCAACCGATCCCCTGACCGGCATCAGCCTGGAAGCCTTGGAGATGGCCTTGGAACAGTGGCCGGTGAAAGTGATCCTGCTGACCCCAAACTGCAACAATCCGCTGGGTTACATCATGCCGGATGCCCGTAAAAAGTGCCTGCTGAGGCTGGCACAGAGTTACGACGTGGCGATTATCGAAGATGACGTGTATGGCGATATTGCCTACAGCTACCCTCGGCCGCGCACCATCAAATCTTTCGACGATGACGGGCGGGTGCTGCTGTGCAGTTCGTTTTCCAAAACGCTGGCACCCGGTTTGCGCATTGGCTGGATCGCCCCCGGCCGCTATCTTGAACGCGTGCTGCACATGAAATTTATCGGCACCGGCGCAACGGCCACTCAGCCGCAGCTGGCGATTGCCGAATTTATCCGCCACGGCCACTACATACAGCACCTGCGCCGTATGCGTATCCGCTATCAGCAAAACCGCGACCTGATGACCTGCTGGATCACCCAATACTTCCCCGCCGGTACCCGCGTCAGCCAACCGCGTGGCGGGTTTATGCTGTGGATCGAACTGCATGAGGAGTTTGATACCCTGCGTCTGAACCGCTACCTGGAAGATAAAGGGGTACAAATTGCCGTCGGCAGTATTTTTTCCGCCGCAGGCAAATACCGTAACTGCCTGCGCATCAACTACGCCCAAAAACTAACCGCCGACGTTGAACGCGCGGTGCAGCAGATTGGTATGACCATTGCGCAGATTATGCAGAGCCAGTCCGAGCCCGTAAAACAACTGGACTTCAGCGCGCCAGAGTGAAAAATTATCACCATTTTTTTACCGGGAGATCAGTATGCACCCCAAGATATTAGTCAGTGCCTGCCTGGCCGGTTTCAACGTGCGTTATAACGCATCCCATAAAACGGTAGTCAATTCCACGCTGGAACGCTGGCAGCAGGAGGGTCGGCTGGTGGTTTGCTGCCCCGAACTGGCGGCAGGATTTTCCACACCGCGCCCACCGGCTGAAATTGCTGCCGCAGCTAACGGTGCTGAGGTGATTGCCGGTAAGGCCAGCGTGATCGACGCTGGCGGTAACGATGTGACCGAACCCTATCTGCTTGGAGCGCATCTGGCGCTGGATACCGCACGCCTGCACAATTGCCGCTTCGCCCTGCTTAGCGATCGCAGCCCTTCCTGCGGCAGCCAGACGATTTATGACGGTTCATTCGGCGGCCAGACACAGCCCGGCAGCGGTGTTACCGCAGAATTGTTGCGCCAGAACGGCATTGAGGTTTTTTCTGAACATCAGGTTGAAAGGTTGATCGCCCGCGTCGAGGCCGCTGAACACGCCTAGCGTTGTGCCAAATAGTCCGCCAGCCGCTGGCGCAGATGAGCGATCCCTTGCGGGTGCTGCACAAACTCGCTCACCGGCATCATTTGCCAGCGCTGCCCCTCTTCGCCGAAACGGATGGCGGCGATCTGCCCTAGCGTGATTTCACCAATCATAAACCAGGTGGGTGGGTAGCCAGGGTAGATCCCGGCGTAACGCTGCTGCCACAGAATCTGGCGCGCCGGGAGCCGAATGCCGAACTCTTCCAGGGTTTCGCGCTGTACGCACTGCTGCGGCGTTTCGCCCCCTTCGCGCCCGCCACCGGGCAGATCCCAGCAGCCGGGCCACGGAATACCGGGCTTTTCGTCACGCTGGTAGACCAACACATTATCACCGCACAGCAGTGCGATTTTCGCACCGCCAAAGTCGTGGTCAATCATCCGCATTTACTCTCAAATTTCTATCCATAAACATCATATCCTCTTCATCTTGCACATGTCGCCTTGGCGCTGGTGTATAGTAAAAACCCAATTTGATAACAGGCGGATAACAGCAATGAATTCTCCATTTTTGGTGACTGCGCAGTGGCTTGAACAACATATTAATGATGAAAATCTGGCGGTGGTCGACGTCCGTATGTCTCCGGTCGGCCTGGTGCCCAAAAAGGATATGCTGGCCGAATTTGAACGCGGCCATATTCCTGGCGCGGTCTATTTCGATATTGATGACGTGGCCGATAAAAATACTTCGCTACCCCATATGCTGCCAACGGCGGAAGAATTCAGCGCCGTAGTCGGTAAGCTCGGCATCAGTGAACAACATACCCTGATTTTCTATGATGAAGGCAACCAGTTCTCCGCACCGCGCGGCTGGTGGACATTCCGCAATTTTGGCGTGCAAAACGTCTACGTATTGGACCAAGGCTTAAACGGCTGGGTTGCCCGTGGCAATGCGCTGGAAACCGGCGCGGCTAATCCCAAACCTGCCACCTTCAACGCCCGCTTTAACGCCGATGCAGTGGTCAATATGCAGCAGGTTGAACAAGCCATGCATGATAAGGTGCAGATCCTCGACGCCCGCGCGGCACCACGTTTTCATGCCGAAGCACCGGAACCGCGCCCCGGTTTACACCGTGGCCATATTCCCGGCAGCATCAATATTCCGTATGGCGATCTGTTGGAAGATGGCCGCTTCAAATCACTGGCGGCGCTTAAAAAAACTTTCCTCGATAAAGGGGTGGATATCACCGCGCCGACCATCGTCAGTTGCGGTTCTGGCGTTACCGCCGCCGTGCTGGCATTGGGCCTACAGTCGCTGGATGCCCATCAGGTGAAATTGTATGACGGTGCCTGGAGCGAATGGGGTTTGCTGAGCGGCAACCAACCCATAGCCCAAGACTAGGTGATGCTTAACTTACTCGCGTAATCGCTCAATAATAATCTGCGCCAATTGCCGGATGGCATCATCCGGCTGTTCCTCGGCCCGATGTAGTTTCACGCCAATGTGCTGTAGCGCGGGCAGTGCTTCGGGGGCCAACTGGGCCAACCCCGGTGGCAACCCGGCATCGGTACGCACCGTTACGCCCAATCCGGTGCTGACCGCCGCCCAGATGCCGTTAAGGCTGCGGCTGGTAAAGGCGATACGCCACGGGATCCCGGCGCGATCCAATGCATTGGTCGCCGCGCTGCGCATCAAGCAAGGTGCATCGAACATCACCAGCGGCAACGCTTCACCGCTGGCACGCCACTGGGCCAAATCAAAGTTGGGTGCAGCGATCCACTGCATCAGGCGCTGCCCCAAATCCTGCTGAAACGGCGTGCTGCTCCCACCGTCCCAGGCCAGCGACAGATCCAGTTGCCCTTTCAGCACCCAGTCGATCAGCTCCGCATTGCGGGCAATGCGCGCTTCAATACGTACTTTTGGATGCGCGCGGGCAAAACTGCCCAGCACCTGCGGCAAAAAGGTTTCACCAAAATCCTCTTGCAGACCCAGGCGCACCCGGCCCTGCAAATCCAGCCCGCGCACCGCTGCCGCCGCTTCGTCATTCAGCTCCAGCAAGCGGCGAGCGTAGCTCAGCAGCGTTTCGCCCGCTTCGGTCATCACCATGCCACGCCCGGATTTACGCAAGATAGGCACACCCACCTGCTGTTCCAGCTTTTTCAAATGCGCACTGACCGCCGAGGTCGAACGCCCCAGGCGCTCCGCCGCTTTAGCAAAGCTGCCCAGTTCAATGCCGGCCACGTAACTGCGCAAGTCGTCGAGATCGAAGGTTATTCGCCCCATGCTAACCATCCTGATTTTTCGAACCGTTTATCTTAATAATACCGATTTTATCGATAAAGATGCCGTGCCACTCTGTGGCGGTCAATTGTTTTCAGGAGCACCGCCATGATCGCCATGCAATACACTTTCCCCCTGCCCGCCGACTACGATATGGGTATTATCCGCCAGCGCATCGCTGACTTTGGCCATTTGATGGATAACCATCCGCAGTTAATCATGAAAGCCTACCTTTATGCGCTGAAAGGCGGGCACGGCAACGATAATCGCTATGCGCCGTTTTATCTGTGGAACAGCAGCGACGGGATGAGTGATTTCCTCACCGGTAACGGATTCCGGGGAGTCAGTCAGGCGTTTGGTTGGCCACAGGTTAGCCATTGGCTGCCGTGGGTGGTAAAGATGGTGTCAGAAAACCTCGCCGAGGCCCGTTACGCCACGCTGGAATGCCAGCCGATTGCTGCTTATAGCGATCTCACCCTGTTACGCGCGCAGCAACAGGCTAATACATTGGCTTTAGCCAGCATCGTGGCGTTCGATCCGGCACACTGGCAGTTGGTCAGTTTCCATCTGTGGCAACAACTGCCGCAGCACCTTAATGCTCAGACGCAGTGCTACGCGGTGGGGCATATCTCTGCGCCGTTGGATACCGTAGCGCTGAAACCGAGGGTATAATTCCCCCCTCTTTCCCTTAGTATGGATACGCTTATGTTCACCGTCTGTCAGGCACAACTCGCTGATTTAACTATCGTGCGAGACGTTGGGATCGCCAGCTATATCGCCCATTTCGGCACGCTTTGGCACAACCAGAGCGAAATGGCGGATTTTCTCGCTAACGATTTTTCTGTCTCTGCATTGAGCAAGAGTTTGCAGGACCAGCAGGTTTGCTGGCTGTTAGCTTATGAAGATGAAACTCCGGTGGGCTTCGCCCGGCTGAATCTCGACAGCCCGCTGGCGGCAACCGCCACTCGCGGCGCTGAACTGCAGAAAATCTATTTCCTGCCGGGATTTGCCGGGCGCGGTTATGGCGAACGTTTATATGCCGAAGTACAACGGCGGGCCATCGAAAACAGGCAAACCCTGCTCTGGCTGGACGTCCTGAAAACCAACGTTGCCGCTCAGCGCTTTTATCAGCGGCAGGGGATGGCGATCGTTGGCGAGGATCGCTTTACCACCGCCAGCCAGTCGGTTGAACTCTGGTATATGGCTAAAACGCTGCCACTCACAGCCACTTCGGATCTTGGGTAAAAGAGATGGTCAGCCAGCGGTGAGGGCTATCTTCGCCGATGGCATCGGCAATTTTGTCGCGGATTTGATCAAATTTGTATATTCCGCTGTCTTCCATGCTTTCAGGGATCACGATGTGGATCTCAATAAACAGCCCGCGCCCCATGCGCGTGGCGTAGTTGGAATAATCCAGGAAGCCATATTCCAACGTCAGCTGCGCCATAATGGATTCAATTTTGCAATCGAGGCTGTCGGGAGCCATCTGCAAGACTTCTTTTACCGCTGCTCTGACCGTTTGTATCGGGATCGGGATCAGCACCAGGGTCAACACCGCCAGCGCAAAGGGGTCGGTATACACATTCAGGTACTCGTAGCGGGTGCCTTCCATCAGCCAGGTGAGGATAAATGCCACCAATAGCGCGGAACTGATGCACGCCGACATCAGCCAGCTTTTGGTATCCAACGCAATCAGTTCTGACTGCACCTTTTTATTCAGCCGACGCTGTTTAAAATAGAGCGTGAAACAGAAAATACTGACGGTGACGGCATACACCATCGCCCAGCCCAGCTCCAATTCGCGCCCACCGTCGGCAATCCCTTTGATGGCGTTCACAAAGGCGTACAGGCACAGCAAGGTCAGCAAGCTGCCGTTAAATGCCAGTACCAGCGGCTCGACATGCCAGAATCCATACTGAAAACGGCGGCTGTAGGGTTGCCCGAGCAGGCGCGATACCAGCAGTGATAATGAACACATCCCGGCATCCAGTGCAGAAAACATGCCGTCAAAAACAATCGACATGGAACCGCAGACAATGCCAAACACAATCCCAGCACTGGCAATAAATAGCGTGCAGTAGATTGAGCGTTTGAGTATTTTTTGTTCTATTTCAGTACTGTGTAGTTTTTGCTGAATATCCACTGGCGCAGTTGTCATATTATTATCTTAATTCCACAGTCATCATGCGATGTTCTACCCAGTGCCCAGCTAATCAAGCTCAGCATTGAACCCGTCTCGTAAACAGTATGATCCACAAAACCTCAGTGCGCAAAAGACAGGGCAAGCGGTGAACGGGCAAAAAAAAGCGCCCTCAATGAAGGCGCCTGATTCAGCAATGCGGAAAATTATGCGCCGCGGATGCGCTGGGTCAACCCTTTCAGGAAGTAACGCAGCATTTGATCGCCGCACGGGCGATAATTTTTGGAGCCTTGTTTGCGGAACAATGCGCTCAGCTCCGGCTTGGAAATACGGAACTCCACCGCGGTGAAAATCTGGTGCAGGTCGACATCTTTCAGTTCAAACGCCACACGCAATTTTTTCAGCACCAGATTGTTGGTGATCGGCAGTTCTACCTCAGGAGCGGGGAATTTATCGTCCTTACCGCGTTTGAAGAACACCAGGCCATTGAGGAAATGGGCCATCACTTCGTCTGGGCATTGCTCAAAACCCGGTTCACCTTCTTTGATCAGGTAGGCCGACATGGCTGCAACACTGACGTCAAAACCGTCCAGCTTGACGATCTCAACCATCTTCGCATCGTTAATACTCAGCATGTAGCGCACGCTGCGCAACACATCATTATTGATCATGGAATTGCCTTTAGCTTATCAACCGGGGAGGTGTAGATGTTGCCACACCTTGCATGTGCGGCAGTATAGGGATCCGGCAGGGGTTTCTCAATCGGATTTCCACGGACAGTTTACTGGGCCTGAATCCTATGGTTCCGCTGTTTCCATAAACAGAAGCGATTTAGACCAGGAAATGGCGCTAAACGCCATTCCCTGTGTGAAGCGTGCCGATTAATGCGTTCCGAGACTGTACAGCGCGGTGCGCATCCCGTCTTCCAGAATCACCCGCAGATTGGCGGTCACGGCTGCGGTCAGGCCCGGCACCGCATTCAGGTTTTGCCCCCAATGGTTTTCATCAGCCAACACGCTTTCCACCAGCGTAGTGAGCGGGATATCACGGTGCTTCACCCCCGCCCACAGTGTGGCGTAACGTTCCAGCCAATGGGCATCATCTTGCAGCGGGTAGTTACCCAGTTGCCGTTCACCACGGTAAAACGCGATCAGCGCCGCAAGCGCAAAGGTCAGCCGCGTTGGCAGCACGCCGTTCTTCTGCTGGCCAGCCAGCAATTGCGGCAGGATGCGCGTGCGGAACTTGGTCATCCCGTTCAGCGCAATGGATAACAGTTGGTGCTGAATGAACGGGTTACGGAAACGGTTCTGCACCGCTTCGGCAAACGGCAGCAGCTCTTCCTGCGGCAGATCGAGCACCGGCATAATCTCTTCAGCAATGGTACGTGCTACAAAGTCACCCACCTGCTTATCACTCATCGCCTCACCCACGGTATTCAACCCGGCAAGAAACGCCACCGGCACCAGCGCGGTGTGTGCACCGTTGAGGATCGCCACTTTGCGCTCTTTGTACGGCTTGATGTCGTCGACGATATGCACATTCAAATCAAGCTGATCCAAGTGCAGCTCTTTCGCCAGCCACTGCGGGCCCTGGATCACGAACAGATAGAAATGCTCAGCGGTATCCAGGAAGCGATCCTGATAGCCCAACTGCTGTTGCAATTGCTCTTCTTCACCGCGCGGATAACCGGTGACGATGCGATCCACCAGGGTAGAACAGAAGGTGTTGCACTCATTCAGCCAATCGCTGAACGCCTGCGGCAGCTCCCACTGTTGCGCATAGCGCAGCACATACTCTTTTAGCGTTTCGCCGTTATAGTCGATCAACTCGCATGGCAGCAGCACCCAACCTTTATCGGCGGCACCGGCAAAGTGGCTGAAGCGCTCATACAGCAGGCGCGTCAGTTTAGCCGGAAAACTGGCCGCAGGCGCATCCGCAAAGCGGTCTTGCGGCAGGTAAGTGATACCCGCTTCCGTGGTGTTGGAGAACACAAAGCGGATCGCCGGATCACGCGCCAGCGCCAAGTAACCCGCATAATCCTGATAAACGTTCACTTCACGGTTGACGGAGCGAATCACGCGCGGCTCGCAAACTGCCTCGCCCTGCTCGTTCAGCCCACGAATAATAGTGGTGTACAGGCCGTCTTGGGTATTCAGCGAAGGGGGCTGATCGCTGTCGATCGGGCGAACCACCACCACGCCAGCATTGAGGCCGGTGTGCTCATTCAATAAGTCGATTTGCCAGTCGATAAAGGCACGCAAAAAGTTACCTTCACCAAACTGGATAATACGATCGGGATATTGTGCGCCAGGAAATTCTTTGCGATTCAACTGTTTCATTGTGGCTCCTTGCAACCGGTGATTATTCTCGTCCACTGGGTATTTCTGCCCCGAAGCGGCTCAGTTGGCAGCTGTTATCAATGAAAAACGGCGGGAAGGATTGCCCGATCGCAAGTATTTGTGATTCAGCACAAAATAAACCGGTTTAAATAGGGTTTAAATGCGTAAAAAGTCATCCCCGCCGAGAGCAGCGTGAGCAGAACACAAAATTTAAGACAGAACGTGGTGAATCAGATGATTGATGGCATCGTGCAGGGCCATATCCGTTCGCCACTGCCTTCCCAGGCCGCGCTGGCAGAGATGTACAACATCAGCCGTACCACGGTGCGCCACACGCTGGCCTATTTCTCTCAGTTGGGCGTACTGGAAAAGGTTAACGATAGCTATGTGATCCGGCGTATGCCCCAGGTTGCAGACGGCTTTGAATGTATAAACTCTTCTCTGGACGATCAGGCCAAGGTCTTTGAGAGAGCCTTCTTTCAGATGATTAATCAAAAGCAGTTGCGGGCTGGTGATTCCTTTACCGAACTGCAACTTGCTCGCACGGTTAACGTCAGCCCGGTGGTGGTCAGGGAGTTCCTGCTGCGCTTTAGCCGCTACAATCTGATCGACAACGTGCGGCGCGGCCAATGGTGCATGAAAAGGCTGGACCGGAGCTATGCCGAGCAGCTTTTTGAACTGCGCCAGATGCTGGAAACCCACGCCCTTTCACGCTTTATCAACCTGCCTGCGCATGACGAACGCTGGTTACAGGCCAAGGAGTTATTGAGCCGTCACCGCCAGTTGCGCGATACCATCAGCGACAATTACCGTCTGTTCTCCCTGCTGGATCGGGATTTTCATGGGCTGATCCTGTCAGCCGCCAATAACCTGTTTTTCAATCAGTCGCTGGAAATCATCTCGATGATCTTCCATTTTCACTACCAGTGGGACGAGTCCGATCTCAAACAAAGAAATATCATTGCGATTGAAGAGCATATGGCTATTTTGAGCGCCCTGATCTGTCGCAACGATCAGGATGCGGCCCGCGAGTTACACTGCCACCTCGATACGGCAAAGCAGTCGATGATTAATTCTATTCAACAGCACATCGCCTGAACTCTTGGCGTTTTTTATCGATAAAAAACACAGCAAGCATGAGCAACGGGAAACTGGGAGCAATAGCCCTACGCGACTGCTCCATAATGACCTGGCCGATGATCAGAAACGGACCTCTTCTGCCGGAACCGCACGGATCGGGATGCCAAAACTTTGAATATTCGACAGCGTCGCGTTGTGATGAGCGCGGATCTGTAGCCCGCTGGCGTGCGGTTTGTCGTGGCTGGTGTGCGCATCCGCCGCCAGCACCACCGGATACCCCAGCCCAGCGGCACGGCGGGTGGTGGTATCGACGCAAAACTCGGTGGAATAGCCGCAGATCACCAGTTGCGTCACGCCGTTGGCAATCAGCAGTTTGCCCAAATGAGTACGCAGGAATGAATCCGGCGTGGTTTTTTCTATGCGATGATCGCTGGCTTGCACCTGCAAATCGGGATGAATTTGCCACGCGTCGCTGCCATGCAGCAGTTCGTCATGCGCGGTCTGGTGCTGAATAAAAATCACCGGTACCCGAGCCTGACGGGCACGTTCACTCAGTTGGTTAATTCGCGCGATAACCGCATCGGCTTCAGCCGGTGGCGGCACAAACAACCCTTTCTGCACATCAATAATCAACAGCGCTGATTTCATGACCCTCTCCGTTAGTTTTATGCCTGCCTCATACTATGCCAAATCACGATCGGCCAGAAAGTAAAAAACCACCGGCACTCAGGCGGGTGGTTTATTTGGTGATTCTTGCACTTCAGGCGATCACGCCAGCGGCTGGCGTGGGCGGAAAATGTGGTCAACCCCTTGCTCACGCAGCTTGTTCACCAGTTCGTGCCCGCCGTTCGGGGTGGCCTGCGCCCGTGCACGTTCGGTGACAAACACCGGGCTGGCCCAGAAAATATTCACCGGATCGCCATACTGCGGTGGGAGCACCAAACGCTCACTGTCAGGGTAAAACGAGGACGAAAGCACATAACCTTCATAGCCCAGCGGAGCCACTTCAGACACCAGCGTATGCCCTTCGCCAAACCAGGTGAGCTTCGCCCAAGGCACATGAGCAAAACCGGCCAACGCACTGGCCATCTGAATGGCATACTCTTCGGTCAGATACTGCCCATCGACGGCGATGCCCATTTCCATGCGGCGATGCTGTGGGGCATCGTCATTGAACAGGATCTCCACCCACGGCATGGGCCGGATGCTGACCCCAATGGTCAGAAAATAGTAAATACCGTCGCGCTCATGCTGGGTGATGGCCATCGGCGGCCACTTGCCCTGATCGATAGCGTAATACTTCACCGAAGGGCCAAAATGCTGTGCGTAGCGCGCCTGATACTCACTTTGCATTTTCGGCCACGGGTTGCCCTCTTCACGCTGCCAGCTACGCCAGAACTGCCGGGTATTATCCGCCAGCGCATATTGGGTATTGGTCGAGGCACAACCCAGCGGGTAAACCAGCGCGCTTTCTTTGATACAACTGGCGGAGTAGCACACTGAGTGATCGATATACAGGCTCCAACCCGGTATCACCGCCAGCAACTGACCGTGATACCACAATGCGGCACCATCATCGCTTTCCGTCCAGATCACCGTCAGCCCTTCTGCCTCCAGCGGCGCTTCACCGGCCGGATTGCGGCAATACTCTGCGGCCAGCATCGGTGGCTGTCCGGCTTCCATCGCAGCGCGATCTTCCTGCAACGGAGCAAGACCCAGGTTACGCAGCCAGCAGGCCCGCACCTGAAAACGCTCGTCCTGTTCCTCCGTAGGGTAGATATAAAAATAGGCGGCACGACTGTCTTGCTGAACCACTGCGACCAGTGTCTGGTTCTCATTACTCACTTCAGCAAGTAGGGTTGACTCGTTCATATCACCTCGATCAGATTAGGGCGCAGAATAATGCTGTGCACTATACCCAAATATAGCGGTGTGGCACAGATTCTGCTGGCCGAGATGGTTTCAGTGTCACTCGCGTTAACCCGCCGTTTTCGCCATCCGCCGCAACGCCCGCGGGTAAGCGCCATTGCGTACCGCCGATCGCAACACCCGCCCGACACCGCGGATCCCAACGCGTACCAGCCGCCGTTTGAGACTCCCCGGATTGTACCCCAGTTGCTGCTGCGCCCAATCAGGCAGCAGATCGATGCCCGCCTGCATCACCAAAGCACCAAACGGCCGCGCCAGCGCACTGGGAGCCGGTGCCGCCAACAGAATACGTGCCACCTCCAGGGTACGTTCATCACAGACCAGCTGCGGGCGCATCTGTTGCAGATAATCGGCCACCGCGGCGCAGGAAGTGGGAACCTCACGCGCGCCCAAGGCTTCGGCGACGCGGGCGGCTTCGCGGTAATACTCATCCTGTTGAGTGAGGGAAAGATGCGGGTTCCGGTAAAGCAGGTGTGAAGCCAGAAAACGGCTGCTCTCTGCCACATGCACCCAGGTCAGCAAATAGGGATCGCTGGCGGCATAGGGTTCACCATGGCTCCCCGTCCCCTTGACCTGCAAATGGATGGCTTTGACCTTGGCGATCAGACGTTCGGCCTCCGCCGTCGGGCCAAACGTGGTGACAGAGATAAACTGGCTGGTGCGGCGCAGGCGGCCCAGCATATCCTCGCGGAAATTGGAGTGATCCCAGACTCCGGCCAACGCCAGCGGATGCAGCATCTGTAGCAGCAGCGCGCTGACGCCACCGCACAGCATTGAGGTAAAGTCGCTGTGAACCTGCCAGGTGACCGACTGCGGGCCAAACAGCCCTGGATCGCCGGGCGGGTTCTCAAAATCGACTCCGCCGAGTGCCAGCCCGGTCAGGCTGAGCACCTGTTTTTCAATCGCAGCACGTAGCACTTCCATCCCACCGCCCTTCTCTGTTCAGCCCATCCAGCCCAATAATCTGAACCACAGGTAATCCAACGGCACCAACAGCCCAAAGGTCAATGCCGCCAGCAGCAGGCACAGCTTCAATCCTTCACGCGGCGGCACTCTGCCCATGCCCATCGCCACCACAATCGGCGATGCCTGATACGGCAGCAGCGGCGTAGCGTAACCGATCACCTGCGTCATCAGCACCGTGATCAACGGCAGGCCGCTGCCATCCGCCAACACCTGCGCCAATGGGGTAAACAAGGCAGGTACACCGTTGGCCGTCACAACAAAATTCAGCATGGTGGTGATGCCAATCAGTGACGCAAAAGCGACAAATGGCCGATCCGGATTTTGCGGTATCACGCCCAGCAACGCATTCCCTAACCAATCGCCCAGCCCGGAATGGCTCACCAGCGCCGTCAACCCGAGGATACCCGCCACATAAATACAGGTGCGGATGTTGGCCCCGGCAGCAAATTGCTCACCGGTCAGGAAACCAATGCGCGGTAACAAACAGAAACAGGCAGCGGCCAGGCCAATCCAGGCCGGAGCGATACCATGCCAGCGATCGGTGAGCCACAGCAGTACCGTGGCCAACAACAACAGGATTAACCTCCACTCCGCCGCGCTGAGCGCGGTCTGCTCCGGCATTTTCTCCACTTTCTGCGGGGTAGCAGGAAACAGCCAACAGATACACAGCGTCAACAACACGCCCTTTGCTACCCCAAGTATGGGCGCGTGCAGCATCAGGTAGGCAATATAGGTGAAATGAATGCCGAAGGCGCTTTCTGCCGCCCCGCTCATCACCAGATTAGGCACGTTGGCAGGCAAGATGCTGGCAGACAGCTGGAAAGTGCCAAAACCTACCGCCAGTGCCAAACCAAAGCGGCCACGTGTGCCTTCCGCCAGCCCGGCGCGTTCTGCCAACGCCATAATGATCGGCATCAGCAAGGTAATGCGCCCCATATTCGATGGCATGACAAACGCCAGCGCATAGCTGATCGCCACCACGCCGCCCACCAAGCGTAACCAGGAACCGGCCAGATGAGGCAAAATGCGGTTGGCAAACCGGTCGGCCAACCCGGTTGAGCGAATGGCAGTACCCAAAACAAAGCCACTCAGCACCAGCCAAAATGCCGAAGAGGCAAACCCAGAAAACACCACACCGGCGGGTGCCAGTTGTAACAGCATGACTGCGGCAAAAAACAGCAGCGCCACCAGGTATTCCGGCAGACGGGACGTCGCCCACAGCGCGATCACCAGCAGGGTGACCAACGCAGAAACTCCCATCGGGTGCCACATCATGCCCGTTACTCCCTGTTTACGTTGTTCTTTTGTTATCAATAGGTTGTATATTTACACAAGGACAACGGCCGTTCGGTGAAGGCGCTCACAGTTCGACGAGCCATACTGCCTCATATTAAAGTGGTCTGCCGCCATTTTTAGCGCACCCCAAGTGGTTATCGTAAGGAATATTTAGACGCTGAAATCAATCAGACTGGTATTAAACACGTTACCAGGCACCGAGTAATGTTATTTTATAAACCCCATATTGACAGCACTCTATCTTTAATGCCAACGTAACTAAATAGATACGCTCATTCAGAAAAAAGAGAGTCATCTTAGACAGAAATCATTAGTCAGCAATATTACTTAATGGAGAATGCATAGCAGATTAAATCGAAATAATAGGGCAGTTAAAAACCAAATAGTGGAACCGGTGGTATCAAATATTCTGATTGCGCCACTTCCAAAAACTGATAAAGATTAATTAAATTTCATTATAACCATAGGATTTTGTTATGAATGTGAGGTTTTTTTTAAACTCCCTTTTGCTTCTCTCCTTAAGTTACCTTTATTGTGGTGACGTAAGTGCGGTCAGTACAGGTACACTTACGGTAAAATTTGGCCAGACAACGGAGGATTCATATAAGGAAAGTCACCCTAATGCCGTAAGAATAGGTTTTAATAAAGACCTGAATGGTAATGTCTACAGGGAGTCACCTAACGAAAATAAGGATGTACGTAGAGACATCGTTTTTGAAGACCTCGGAAATGTTTATGTCTTGTTTGATCAGAATAAGGATTTAATCGCGTTAGAAATGCAATTTAAAAGTGATTACTTTGGTATTCTCAGTACCACTCTGACTAAAAAATACACTGAAGTCATAAAGAAGAAATCACTTATCGGTAGCAACTATATGGAACTGTACAACGATGGTGTTTCTATTTATCTGGTAACACCGTCTTACTTCTCAAACACCTCGTTATTCTTTGTAAGAACCAAAGAGAAAGAGGAACTGTTAAAAACCATCCCCAATAAAATGCTTGAAAACGAGAGTAAAATTCTGGATTTCATCGTGAAAAAATGTTTTCCTCGGCGATAGCGCCATTGAGCGGGCCAACATACCGCCGCTAAAGTCAGATAACATTACGCGTGGGCCATGATAGATAAAGAGTGCTTTACCTCTGGTGCAAATGCTCTTATCTCGCCCGGCGTAATAACCTGGTGCTGCCAAGTAGCCATGCGCTTATTCCCCTTTGACCTAAATTAGCTCATGCTAAAGCCTGATAGCGGTTTTTAACCGCGCTTATTTTTTGGCTAACTGGGATGCTGGCTCATGACAAAAAAAACCACGCTGCTGCAATTTTTCCATTGGTATTACCCTGGTGGCGGTAAATTGTGGCAAGAGACCGCCGAACGGGCACCCGCTCTGGCCGAGTTGGGCATCACGGATCTCTGGTTGCCACCGGCCTATAAAGGGGCCTCCGGTGGTTATTCTGTGGGTTATGACAGCTACGACCTGTTCGACTTAGGTGAGTTTGAGCAAAAAGGCACCCGCGCCACTAAATATGGTGATAAACAGGCGCTGGTTCATGCCGCCACCGTGCTGCGTGATCAGGGTATACGGGTGATTCACGACGTCGTGTTCAACCACAAAATCGGCGCCGATGAAAAAGAATTAGTGCATGTCTATAAGGTCGATCCCAATAATCGTAACGATATCGCCGACGAAGGCATCGATGCTCTGGCCTATACCCGTTTCACCTTCCCTGGGCGAAAAGGGGCTTACTCTAGTTTTATCTGGGATTACAAATGCTTCAGCGGTGTCGATTACATCGAACAACCGCAAGAAAAAGGCGTATTCAAGATCGCCAATGACTATGGCGATACCGGCTGGAACGATCAGGTTGACGGCGAGAAAGGCAATTTTGATTACCTGATGGGAGCCAACGTAGAGCTGCGCAACACCTCCGTCGCCGAGGAACTGAAATACTGGGCACGCTGGCTGATGGAAACGCTGCCCTGCGACGGGTTCCGTTTGGATGCCGCCAAACATATCCCGGCCTGGTTCTTTAAGGAGTGGGTCGATCACGTGCGCAGCGTGGCACAGCGCGATCTGTTTATCGTGGCGGAGTACTGGTCACACGATCTGGCGACGCTGCAACAGTATTTGGAACTGATAGATGGTAAAGTCATGCTGTTCGATGTGGCGCTGCACCTGAAATTCCATCTGGCATCGAAACAGAGCGATCGGTTCGATATGAGGCAGATCTTCACCGATACGCTTACCGCCGCCGATCCGACCCATGCGGTGACAATGGTCGCCAATCACGATACTCAGCCGTTGCAGGCGCTGGAAACACCGGTCGAACCCTGGTTCAAACCGCTGGCCTATGCCCTGATCCTGCTGCGTGAACAAGGCGTTCCCTGCGTGTTTTATCCGGATTTGTACGGTGCCAGTTATACTGACAAAGGTGATGATGGCGATGATTATCATATCCAGCTCCCCGTCATCCCAGAGTTGGAGAAGCTGATCCAGGCGCGCCAGCGTTTTGCCAACGGCGCGCAGATCGACTATTTTGACGATAAAAACTGCATCGCCTTCAGCCGCAGTGGCACTGCCGAAGCCCCGGGCTGCGTGGTGATACTGACTAACGGGGTAGCAAGCAGCAAAACCATCGCCTTGGGCGAAAATTTTGCGCATAAATCCTGGCGTGACTTCCTCGGTAACCGTCAGGACGATATCATGACCGACGAACAGGGTAACGCAGCCTTCCCGGTCAACGGTGGCAGCGTCAGCCTGTGGGTATTGGCAGAATCAATGTAAACTCTGGCCGGTGTGGCAGCATTTGATATCATACCGGCGGTAAACTCACTTTTGCCTTTCTGGTCTATACCCAAAATAATTCGAGTTGCTTGTAGGCGGCAAGCACTGGAGACCCCAGGAGCATAGGCCACTATGTGACTGGGGCGACAGAGCGCGGCCAACACCCAAGCAACTTGAAGTATAAAGGGTATAAATACGGTATCAGCATAAGCAAAACCATTCACACCAGAGCCTAAATAGGGTACAAGGCTGCATGAAAATTCCAAAACGACTCCAGCCATTGGTAGATGATGGTTTAATCGACGATGTCATCCGCCGTTTGAAAAGTGGCAAAGAAGCCGACGTATTTATCGTGCGTTGCGGTGAAGAGATCCGCTGCGCCAAAGTGTATAAAGAAGCCGAAAAACGTAACTTCAAGCAGGCCGTGCACTACCAGGAAGGCCGCAAGGTACGCAACAGCCGCGATGCACGCGCCATGAACAAAGGCTCAAAATTCGGCCGTCAGCAGCAGGAAGAAGCCTGGCAGAACACCGAAGTGGATGCGTTGTACCTGCTGGCTAAAGCCGGCGTGCGCGTGCCACAGCCGGACATCTGTCTGGATGGCGTGCTGCTGATGGAGCTGATCACCGACGACGAAGGCCTGGTGGCTCCGCGTCTGAGCGACGTGACCTTAACGCCTGAACAGGCGCTCAACGATCACGCGCTGATGATGAACTATGCGGTGCGCATGCTGTGCGCTGGCTTGGTGCACGGCGATCTTTCCGAGTTCAACGTGCTGATGGATAAAAACGGGCCGGTGATTATCGATCTGCCGCAGGTGGTGGACGCGGCTGCCAACAATCATGCCAAAAGCATGTTCGAGCGCGATATCAACAATATGACTCAGTATTACGGCCAATATGCGCCGGAACTGCTGGGCAGCAAGTACGCTAAAGAGATTTGGGCGCTTTATCAGGAAGGGAATCTGACGCCGGAAACCGAACTGACCGGTAAGTTTATCGAAAGCGACAAACGCGCCGATGTCGGCTCGGTACTGGACGAAATCCAGGCCGCCAGCGATGAACATCAGCGCCAGTTGCTGGCGCGTAACGAAAACGAAGAGTAATCCATTCCCCCGGCAAACCGCCGGGGAGTTTCTGCCTGAGCAGCGTCACAGCCAGCGCCGCACCCGCTGGCAAAACGCCGCATAGTCAGCCCCGAAACGCGTACTGAGAAACGCTTCCTCACGCGGAACCTGCACCTTGTGCAGATAGATGAAGAACAGTAACCACCACAGCCAAACGCCGATGCTTCCCAATAGCACAGCCCAAGCGGCCAACAGCAGTAACTGCCCCAGATAGATCGGATTGCGGCTAAAGCGGAAAATACCGCTGACCAGCAGTGCATTAACCTGCTGCGGATTTTCTGGATGCAGCGTGGTTCCTGCACGGAAAAAATGCAGGCAAGCGCTGAACGTGATGGCTACAGAGGCCAGCAACAGCACCGTGGCTACCAACAGGGTGGGAAGATGCCACTGCCAGCCCTCAACAGACAGGCTACGCGTGCCCAACATGCTCGCAGCGCAGGCCACCAGCACCACCGGCGGCAGAGTCAGCCAGTGAGTCCATTTTTTCATTGTGTCGCATTCCCTATATCCAGTGAATTTGAAGAGGCTTACAGAATACGCCTCAAAGATTAACATGATCATTCCCCTGCCCTGGCACTTTAGGCTATAACAGTTCACACCTCTCCAGCAGCCAAGGAAAACTGCATGGCCGATCACTCCCCGCAATTCTGGCGTGACGCACGCTTGCCATTTGTTGAAGCGCGTGCCATCGCCGATGGCCGTAAAGTTTGTTATGCAATGCACAGCCATGAGTTTTTCTCTATCGGCGCTATTACCGCTGGCACCAGTAGCTACCTCAATGGTGAACAGCGTCTGGAGGTAAAAACCGGTGACGTGGTGATCATCAACCCACAGCAAGCACATGGCTGTAACCCGATTGGCGATCGGCGCTGGGCCTATATCATGTTTTATATTGATACCGATTGGCTCGCCAGTTTACAGCAGGAAAATGCGCGCGATACGCAACAAGGGTTTACCCCATTGACTGCCATTGCCAGCCAGGATCCGATCTTATTCAACGGCCTAAATCACCTTTATGCCTTGCTGATCGATCCGCTGCGCAGCCACTTGGAAAAACAGATCGCGTTGGTGGATTACTTCAGCGAACTGCCGCTGCGCCTAGGAAGCGCACCAGCCTCGGCGCTAGAGATCAACCCCAAGTTGGAAACGGCCGCCGCATTTATCCGCAGCCACTGCACCCAATCGCTGACGCTGGAGGCGATCTGTCAGGCATCAACCTTGTCGCCCTCCTACCTGATCCGCGCGTTCAAGAAGCGCTATGGCATGACGCCGCACGCCTATCTGGTCAATCAGCGCATCCAGTATGGCCACCGGCTGTTGAAACGCGGCTTCCCCATCGCCGCAGCCGCCAGCGAAAGCGGCTTTGCCGATCAGGCGCACTTTCAGCGCACCTTCAAACAACTGCTGGCGGCCACACCCGGCCAGTATCAAACCCCTTCGGCCAATAAGTAGCAGGCGCTGGCCGCCAACAGCAGCGCCATCAAACGGTTGAAACGCTGCACGTTGCGCGCACTTTGCAGCAGGCCGCTGAGCATCGCACCGGTATAGGCCCAACAGGCCACCGAAACGTAGCAAATCACGCAGTAGATCGCCGCAAACTGCCACAGCAACTGCATCTCACCGTCACCGACAAACGCCCCCATGCTGGCCATCGAAGCCAACCAGGCCTTCGGATTCAGCCATTGCAACAACGCACCATGCCAATAAGAAGGGGCTTTTTGCCGATCGCCCCGCCCCAGTTGCCCGTCGTCAGCCGCAAGCTGATAGGCCATATAAAACAGAAAACCCACGCCAGCCCAGAGGATCAGCCGCGTCAGCCCCGGCCATAGCGCCAATAGCTCATGCAAACCGAGGCCGATCAACACCAGCAGCAAGGTAAAACCCAATGTCGATCCGGTAACGTGGCGCAGGCTGGCGTTAAAACCAAACTGCGCCCCGCTGCTGAGCGCCACGATATTCACCGGGCCGGGAGTAATGGAAGAGGCCAGAGCAAAAGCGGCCATAGAAAGATAAAGCGTCATATTCAGCACCTGTAAAAAATTCACAGGTGCCAGCGTGCCGCTTCGCAGCGAGAGAGTATTGAACGGAATTGCCCTGCTGCCGATTATTTTCTGGCAGCCACTCGCCAACGCGGCAAGCCGAAGGTATTCACCGCCATTCCCATCAATACCAGCAGTGCTCCGCCAATTTGCAGGGAAGACAGCGCCTCCCCCATCAGCAGCCAGGCGCTGGCCAACCCCACCAAAGGCACTAACAGCGCCAGCGGTGCCACACGCCAGGTTTCGTAACGCGCCAACAGACTGCCCCAGATGGAATAACCCAACAGGGTGGCAGCAAACGACAAATAGACGATCACCGCTACGCTGCTCATTTGCAGATGCAGCAAACTGTTAAGTACCTGTTGGCGATCGTCAAACAGCGCACTGCAAACCAAGAACGGCACGATCGGGATCAGCGCACTCCACACCACCAGCGGTAAGATCCCCTGTTGTGGAAATATCGCCATGATTTTTTTGTTGGTGAGGTTACCGATGGCCCATGAAAAGGCCGCACCGAGTGTCAACAATAATCCGGCCAAAGGCACCGCAGACGCCCCCTGATTGCGCAGGCTGGCCTGTGCCAGCAACAGCATCCCCAAGGTGGCAACTACCATTCCGATAACCTGATGCACACGCAGCCGTTCGGCAAAAACCAGCATCCCCAACAGTAACGTGAAGAAAACCTGCGCTTGTAGCACCAGCGAGGCCAACCCCGCAGGCATTCCCACCTTGATGGCGCAAAACAGAAAGGCAAATTGCCCAAAACTCATGGTCAGGCCGTAGAGTACCAGCCATTTCCATGGCAGTTTAGGCTTGGGCACAAAGAATATCGCGGGAAACGCCACCAGTAAGAAACGCAAACCGGCCAACAAAAACGGCGGCATCCCCTGCAAACCGTATTTGATAATGACAAAATTCATCCCCCAGATAATCACTACCAGCAACGCCAACAACCGATCGCGCAATGTCATCCTTGCCTCACACCTTAAAGATCGTAGCGTATTGTTGTGTTTTTCTTGGCTTAAGTCACCGGCATTATGCCAATAAAGGTGGTTTTCTTACGTGGGCTGGTCATCAAGGCCTCCAGCTTTTCCACGCACAGCAGGTAATGTGGCGTTTGCTTGTGCGCGGCTACCGCCTGTTCATCCTTATAGGCTTCGTAGATATAAAACCGCGTCGGCACCTGTTCATCGCGTAGTACGTCAAAGCGCAGGTTACCCGGCTCGTTGATAGCACCAAGATGATTGGCGCGGAACACCTCAAGAAACTCGTCAACCTTGTCCTGCTTAACGTTAATCTCCACCAACGTAACGTGCATAACTGCTCCTTTTTTCAACCTTGCCGATAAACCAACCCTAGGGCGGATTTACACCCGTTGCCTCTCTCTGGCGGCAATTTTGCAGCACAGCTCACAGATCGTTGCCACGCAGCCACCGCATCCCTGAGGAGCGGCATCTATAGTTAAGATCTGAACCCCTGAGAGTGTGAACTATGCAGAACTATTTGATGGCACTGGACGCAGGAACAGGCAGCATTCGCGCGGTGATTTTTGATCTGGCGGGCAACCAGATCGCGCACGGCCAGGCGGAATGGCAACACCTGGCGGTAGAGGGGGTTCCCGGTTCTATGGAGTTCGATCTTGCCCATAACTGGCAACTGGTTTGCCAATGTATCCGTCAGGCATTGCAACGCGCCAATGCCAGCGCACAACAGATCCGCGCCATCGCCTGCTGTTCGATGCGCGAGGGGATTGTGCTGTATGACCGCCAAGGCACGCCCATCTGGGCCTGCGCTAACGTCGACGCCCGCGCCAGCCGTGAAGTCAGCGAACTGAAAGAGCTGCATAACTTCACCTTCGAGCAAGAGGTTTATCACTACTCCGGCCAGACGCTGGCGCTTAGCGCCATGCCGCGCCTGCTGTGGCTGGCCCATCACCGGCCAGATATTTATCGCCAGGCCGCCACCGTGACGATGATCAGTGACTGGCTGGCTAATATGCTCAGCGGCGAACTGGCGGTCGATCCTTCCAACGCGGGCACTACAGGCATGCTGGATCTGGTCAGCCGCAATTGGCGGCCGGAACTGCTGGACATGGCAGGTCTGCGTGCCGACCTGCTCTCACCGGTGAAGGAAACCGGTATGCTACTGGGCCAAGTGACCGCCAAGACGGCGCAGCAAACCGGCCTGCTGTGCGGAACACCGGTGGTGATGGGCGGTGGCGACGTGCAGCTTGGCTGCCTGGGTTTGGGCATCGTCCACGCCGGGCAGACGGCGGTGCTGGGCGGTACGTTCTGGCAGCAGATCGTCAACCTGCCGCAGCCGATCACCGATCCAGACATGAACATCCGCATCAACCCGCACGTGATCCCCGGTATGGTGCAGGCAGAATCCATCAGCTTCTTTACCGGGCTGACCATGCGCTGGTTCCGTGACGCCTTCTGTGCCGAAGAAAAACTGCTGGCGGAACGGCTCGGCGTGGATGCCTACAGCCTGCTAGAAGAGATGGCCGCACGCGTGCCAGCGGGGGCCTATGGCGTAATGCCGATCTTCTCTGACGCGATGCATTTTAAAACCTGGTATCACGCCGCACCGTCGTTTATCAATATGTCGATCGACCCGGAACGCTGCAATAAACAGACGCTGTTTCGTGCGCTAGAGGAGAATGCCGCGATCGTTTCCGCCTGTAATCTGGCGCAAATCGCCGCATTTTCTGGCGTGCAGCCACGCTCATTGGTGTTCGCCGGTGGGGGCTCGAATGGGAAACTGTGGTGCCAGATCCTCAGCGACGTCACCGGCCTGCCGCTACAAGTACCGGTGGTAAAAGAAGCCACCGCGCTGGGTTGCGCCATTGCCGCAGGTGTCGGTGCCGGCCTGTACGAATCGCTGGCAGAAACCGGCGAGCGGTTGGTGCGCTGGGAGCGTGAATATCAGCCCAATAGCGCCAACCACGAGCTTTATCGCCAGCAAACCCTGACCTGGCAAGAGGTGTATGCCGATCAGCTCACGCTGGTCGATCACGGTTTAACCACCTCGCTGTGGAAAGCGCCAGGGTTATAAAGGTGCGTAGCGGCCCACGCTCGGCAATCCGACGGTTTGTGATAATATTAACCGTAACTTTGTTCTCAACAGCAGGCATCACATGGCATACATTCCAAAAAACTACGCGAAGCTGGAAGTGGGTTATCGCGAAAAAGCGTTGAAGATTTTCCCGTGGGTATGCGGGCGTTGTTCGCGGGAGTTTGTTTATTCCAACCTGCGTGAACTGACGGTTCACCATATCGATCATGACCACAGCAACAACCCGGAAGATGGCAGCAACTGGGAGATGTTATGCCTGTATTGCCACGATCACGAACACTCCAAATACACCGAAGCCGATCAGTACGGCACAACGGTTATCGCTGGCGAAGACGCGCAGAAAGACGTTGGCCTAGCAACACATAACCCGTTCGCCAATCTGAAAGCAATGATGAAGAAGTAGCGGCTGATAGGCTTCTTTACCCTGTCAGAGCAAAAGTGCTACGGGGCGTAATGCCGGTCGGTTAAGGCTAACCAGTTCCCTCTCTCTCGGGGTTAGGGGGGATGAACACCGCACTACCAGCCCCTTACCCCGGGCCTCTCCCACGGGGGCGACTCTTTTAGCCATTGTGCATGATTATGCCCTTTTGCGCTTAACTGACCGGCATTAGGCTACAGGGCGGTATTTTTCCAATCTGGCGCGGCTGGCCTGCGCCTCTTGCCCAAGCCAATCCACCAGTTCGGTCAATGCGGCGGGTATTACCGCGCGTTCAGGATAAACCAGATAGTAGGCCGCGCCGCTGAGCACGCTAAGCGGGAACGGTGTGACAATGCGGTTGGCCTGAATGTCCTCTTCCAGCAGGCTGAGATCGCCAATCGCAATGCCAAACCCTTGCAACGCCGCGCTCGTCGCCAGATCGAGCGTATCAAAATGCTGTGCTTTGGCGGAAGGCAACGCTTCATGCCCGGCCGCTTTCAGCCACAGCAGCCAATCGCGGCGATCGCGCGTTGGGTGCAGCAGGGTTTTCTGCACCAGATCGGCGGGCACCGGCGGCCGATCCAGCGCGGGCAGATAAGTAGGTGTGCAAACCGGGGTCAGGATTTCGTCAAACAGATGCTGCACCACCAGCCGTTTTCTCTGCGGTTCACCGAACACCACGGCGGCATCAAAATGCTCGGTGCCGAAATCCACGCCGTGCGATACCGATGCGGTCAGTTCGATATGCATCTCCGGCCGCTCATTCTGTAGGCGGATAATGCGCGGCAGCACCCAGCGCATCGCGCAGGTCGGGCATTTAATCCGCAGCGTCCCCGGTTGCGCTCCAACACGCACCAATGCCTCACCCAGTTGTTCCAACGCCTGTTGCACCGGCGTCAGCAACAACGCACCCTGCGCGGTCAACACCAGCCCACGCGCTCTGCGGCTAAACAGCGGATAGCCCAATTGCTGCTCCAGGCCAAGGATCTGACGGCTGACCGCGCCCTGCGTCAGATGCAGCGCCTGCGCAGCATGGGTGAAATTGAGGCGCTGCGCCACCACCACAAACGTTTTCAGCACGTCCAGCGACGGCAGCGATGTCTGCATACATTAACCTCTTTATTAACGCAAAACCTCTGCTCAGGCATGAGCAAAACGCATGGCTGGCATGATGAACTTTCTCTTGTTCGCCGATCCTAACTCATGCTTAATCATTCCACACTTCATTCTTTTGCCCGGAGCCCATCATGCAGAGCGCCTGCTCTCAACGCTCGAAACTGCCAGACGTCGGCACCACCATTTTCACCGTGATTGGCCAACTGAGTGCCGAACACCAGGCCCTGAATCTGTCCCAGGGCGCACCGAATTTTGCCTGCGATCCGCTACTGGTGGAAGGCGTTGCCCAAGCCATGCGCGCAGGTCATAACCAATACGCACCGATGAGCGGTGTCGCCGCGTTGCGTCATGCTCTGGCAGAAAAGGTTGAACGCCTGTACGGCGCGCGTTACGACGCTGACGACGAAATCACCGTGATTGCCAGCGCCAGCGAAGGGCTGTATTCCGCCATCAGTGCGCTGGTGCATCCTGGCGACGAAGTGATTTATTTTGAACCGGCCTTCGACAGCTACGCGCCGATCGTCCGCCTGCAGGACGCGACACCGGTCGCCATCAAGCTTTCGCTGCAAGATTTGCAGATCGATTGGGACGAAGTCGCCGCGGCGATCAACAGCAAAACGCGCATGATCATCGTCAACAGCCCGCATAACCCCACCGGCAGCGTGTTCGGCGAACATGATATCGAACGCCTGACCGCGCTGACGCGTAACACCGACATCGTCATTCTGTCTGATGAGGTCTACGAGCACGTGGTGTTCGACGGCGGTATCCACCACAGCATGGCGCGCCACCCGGCCTTGGCGGCACGCAGCGTGATCGTTTCCTCGTTCGGTAAAACCTACCACGTCACCGGCTGGCGCGTGGGTTATTGCATGGCACCGGCGGCGCTGATGGATGAGATCCGTAAAGTGCACCAGTTTATGGTGTTCTCTGCCGATACCCCGATGCAGTATGCCTTTGCCGCTGCGTTGAATCACCCGCAAAGCTATCTGGGGCTGGCAGATTTCTACCAGCAGAAGCGCGATTTACTGGCCAACGCCTTGCAGAATTCGCGCTTTGAATTACTGCCAAGCTATGGCAGTTTCTTTATGCTGGCTCGCTTTAGCGGCTTTTGCAGCGAAAGTGACAATGACTTTGCGGTGCGTTTGATCCGTGAAGCCAAGGTGGCCACCATCCCGCTGTCGGCGTTTTACAGCGATGGCACCAATACCGGCATTATCCGGCTGAGTTTCTCGAAAGATAATGACACCCTGCTGGAAGGCGCACGCCGCCTGTGCCAGGTGTAATCCATTGATTTTTGACCATGGGAAAAAGGCATTGATGAAAAAAACATTGAACACGCTGATCGCTGCGGGCTGCCTGTTGGCAGCTGGATCCACCTTTGCGGCAGAAAACAGCCTGCGTTTTGGTATTGAAGCGCTGTATCCACCGTTCGAATCCAAATCCGCCAGCGGCCAGTTGGAAGGGTTTGATATCGATCTGGGCAACGCCGTGTGTACCGCCGCAAAACTGAAGTGCAGCTGGGTAGAAACCTCGTTCGACAGCCTGATCCCGGCGTTGCAGGCGCGTAAGTTCGAAGCGATCAACTCAGCGATGAACATTACCGATCAGCGCCGCCAGGCGATTGCCTTTACCGATTCGATTTATCAGGTGCCTAACCGGTTGATCGCCAAAGCCGACAGCGGCCTGCTACCGGATGCCAAATCACTGGCTGGTAAGCGCGTCGGGGTTTTACAAGGCTCGATTCAGGAAAACTATGCCAATGCGCACTGGGCTCCGCAGGGCGTTGACGTGGTGTCTTACCAAGACCAGAACCAGGTGTATCTTGATCTGACCTCTGGCCGCCTGGATGCCACGCTGATCATGGCTCCTGCCGGGCAGAGCGGTTTCCTGGCGCACCCGGACGGCAAAGGCTTTGCCTTTGTCGGCAATGCGGTGCAGGACGACAAAATCCTGGGCGAAGGGATCGCTTTCGGCTTACGTAAAGACGATGCTGCGCTGCTGAAACAGCTGAACGAAGCCATCGCCAAAGTGAAGCAACAAGGGACCATTACCGAGCTGTCGAAGAAGTATTTTGGTGATATTGATGTGACGGTGAAGTAGACATTTACGCCTGAACGGAACGGTGCGAAACCTCGTCGCCCCCCTTGCGGGGGCTGATGAGGTGTCGACGGTTAAAGCAAGAGGGGTAATATGGAGCACTGACAAAAAAACGGGGTTCAACGTTGCCGAATCCCCCCAATGCAACAATCAATGTACAAATTACAAGAGGCCATCCTTAGCCCATAGGGTATGACAGACTAGATATAATCAAGATAGCCGTTGTTAATCAGATTATTTGCTTTTTTCAACCGATAGCGAATGTTGGCGCGGAGCCAACTATCTGATGACCATTCATTTTTCACCACTTCCTCACCAAATATTTCTGAAGCGATATCTTTATGTGTAAGCCCTTGTTTTATATCATCAATAAACTTCAGAAAAACCAGGTAACTTTTTTCTTTTTCATCGAAATCATCGGATTCATCGATTTCGCCTCGGTTATTAATAATGCTCTTTATAATATCAATATTCTTGTTTATCATATCCGTTTGCAAACTCAACGGAATGTACAAAAATAAACTCGCGTTATCATTTAGCACGGTATTACTGTCAGTAAAAAACTGAAAGTAACCGTTGTCATTGAATATTTTTATACAGAGTGTGCCATCCAGCAGTCTGAGTTTACGTTGATGTACCCCTGGTTTACTGGCAATGTGGCCCCAGGTAAAATCACCACAGGTGCTGAGTGCTAACCGAATAGATCGCTTGCTCAAGCGGATAGACCAAAAAACATCTATCGGATCCGGATTCTCAGGATCTACATACTTCATTAAACCCCATTTTTTCTCAGCAATCAGGTCTAAAGCACTTTGAGCTCTTATTGTATCGTCAAATATTTCATTTTCATCAGCACGCTCTCCTTCCATAGCTAATTTCCAATCACTGATATATCGAGGATTTCTTCTCAAGCATTCCCAAGCAAAATCAGTATATACTTTTTCTTCCATGGTGACATCCTTTGATTTGAAATATCCACTGCAAGCAAAGCATAGTAATGATTTTATGTTTTTCTATTAGAAGGGTGAAAAAATAAAATCTAAATTTTGTCCCTACACATAATCCCATCACACGCTACCCTAACTATACCTATTTAAACCCCTCACAATAGAAGTGTTAATGTCTGAATCTCAATTTGGCACATAGGGAATATTCTTAGATTACTTGCAAGACAACAACAATTAGCGCATGGCAATAAAAGGAGTGGTGGAAATATGGATAATACATTTACCCCCAATTTATTCGGTGTTGAATTCGACCCATTATACAGCGAAATAGAGGCGACTCTTGCACAACAGGAAGAGTCTTCCGATCCGCTGTCCATGCCGAATGAACCCCCAAAAATCAACTGGCCGCTGGTTGCAGAACAATCAGGAAAGCTGCTTGAGCAGTGCTACGATTTACGGGTCGCGCTGTGGCTAATCAGAGCAGATATGCATCAGGAAGGTGTATATGCGTTATTTCGTGGCTTGGTCAGTCTGGATGAACAGATTGCCAGAAATCAGGACACCATCTATCCCATTTCGGAGGAGAACCCAGCAAATAGTGGGCATGCTGCCGCACTAGGTTGGCTATCGACTGCACAATGTATTGCAGAGTTGAAATCTGCGCATTTAACAACAGAACATCCTTATAGTGTACAAGAGTTATTCAATACAGAATCTATCACCGATGAATCAAACAGTACTCAATTGGCATTATCCACACAATTAATGACAGTTAATAGTTACTTTCAACAAAACGGCCGCCCCGATTTGTTAGAGCAATTCATTACCGTAGCGGAAACAGTAAAAAGAATTGAAGATTATGCCAACCAGTATTCCGAAGGTTACCAATTAGATTGTGATCAACTTCATATTTTTCTAGCCAAATGCATTACGTTCCTTTCACAGTCAGCTTCCAATGTAAATAGTACTGATATCAATCATATGGCAATTTCTTTTGACTCACCGTCAAAAACAACGCTTAACGCTGACAAGACAAATATACGCTCGCGTCAAGAGATCATACTTATGCTCGATCGCATTTTAGAGTATTTCAAACATTACGAACCCAGCCATCCCGCTCCGATATTTATACGCCGTACCAAGCAGATGATTGGCATGGATTTTATTTCTATCGTAGAAGACCTGCTTCCTGATTCTGTGATGACGTTACAACAGTTTACCGGAAAATCATCCCCAGTGATTTAATGAGGACATCGAGATGGCCAAAGATTCAAGTTCACAAAAATTTATTGGCAGAAATAACGCCCCTCGGGTGCAAATAGAGTATGACGTCGAAATTTATGGCTCTAATAAAAAAGTAGAGCTGCCATTTGTTACCGGTGTGATGGCCGATCTTTCGGGCCACCGTGATAAACCGCTTGCCGCTATTGAAGAGCGTAAATTTCTGACGTTTGACCAAGATAACTTTGACGCCCGCATGCGCGCCATCAAACCACGGCTCAAATTCTATGTGGATAACACACTGAGCGACGATGAAGAACTGTTGGATATCGAACTTGAATTCGAATCGATGGATGACTTTTCGCCGGGTGCCGTTGCTCGCCATATCCCTCAAATGGAAAAGCTGCTTGAAGCTCGAACGCACTTGGCTGAACTGATTACCTATATGGACGGCAAGGCCAGCGCGGAAGAAGTGGTTAAGCGACTGCTTGAACAACCCGATTTCTTACAGCGCCTGGCTGTTGATGCCCAAAGTACCGTGACGAGCCTCAGCAAGGACTTGGATAACGAAGCCACTGAGGGGGATGAATAGTGGAAAATATGCAACAAGCACCTGCCGATAGCTTACCGGACGTTGAGGTAGCCTTTGTTGACAATGAGTTGGACGAAATCCTTAAACGTTCATTCCGCCCGCGTACCGACGAGGCTTCTTTTGCGGTGCGCAGAGCAATAGGTACGCTTGCCGCCTACGCCAACAAAGGCAAAGTCAAGGTCAGCCGGGATGTCGTTCTGACCATCGAATCCTTGGTTGCCGAGATCGATGAAAAACTCTCCGAGCAGATGAACCATATTCTGCATCATAAAGAGTTTCAGAAACTCGAGTCCGCCTGGCGTGGCTTAAGCTACCTGGTGGATAACACCGACGCCAACGAAACGCTGAAAATCCGCGTGCTCAATATCAGCAAGGATGAACTGGCGAAAACGCTAAGGCGCTATCGGGGTTCTGCCTGGGATCAAAGCCCGATCTTCAAGCAAATCTATGAACATGAATATGGCCAGTTTGGTGGCGAACCCTTTGGTTGCATGATCGGCGACTATGAGTTCGACCACAGCCCACAAAGCGTCGCCCTGTTAACGGAACTGGCCAAAGTCGCGGCCGCCGCGCACTGCCCTTTTATCGCTTCCGCCTCTCCCACCATCATGCAGATGAACAATTGGCAGGAACTGGGCAACCCTCGCGATATTGGCAAAATTTTTACCACGCCAGAATATGCGCCCTGGCGCCGGTTGCGTGAAAGCAATGACTCCCGTTATCTGGTGCTGACGTTGCCACGTTTCCTTTCACGTTTGCCTTATGGCTCCAAAACGTTGCCAATCGATGATTTTGCCTTTGAAGAAGTGGTCAGCCCCTACGCCATTGAAGATTTTACCTGGGCCAACGCGGCCTATGCCATGGGGGTCAATATCAACCGCGCTTTCAATGAATACGGCTGGTGTTCGAGGATCCGTGGCATCGAATCCGGCGGTTCGGTCGAGGAACTGCCTGCCTATGCTTTCCCGTCTGACGAAGGTGGGTACGAACTGACCTGCCCGACTGAATTAGCGATTTCCGATCGCCGTGAAAATGAGTTGTCCAACGCCGGTTTCTTACCGCTGGTCTACAGAAAACACTCTGATTTTGCTGCATTTATCGGCTCATGCACGCTGCATGCGCCCGCCGAGTATGAAGATCCTGATGCGACAGCAAACGCCAAGCTTTCCGCACGTTTACCTTACATTTTCGCCACCTGCCGTTTCGCTCATTACCTCAAATGTATCGTCCGCGACAAGATCGGTTCGTTCCGTTCCCGCGATGACATGCAGATTTGGTTGAACGACTGGTTGATGAACTACGTTGACGGCGATCCAACCATTTCCACCGAAGCCACCAAGGCCAAGAGGCCGTTAGCTGCCGCAGAAGTCCATGTTGAAGAAGTGGAAGACGATCCGGGCTTTTACCGGGCTCACTTCTACCTGCGCCCGCATTACCAATTAGAAGGCATGACAGTGTCTCTGCGGTTGGTCTCAAAACTTCCATCCAGTAAGGAAGGCAAAGAAAAGTAGCGGCTAAAACCAAACCGGGCTCCTAAAAACGTGGTTGATGAGCCTAGAACTGAACATGGCATGCAGACGGGAATACCCCCAATCCGTTAAGGAGGTGAAGTTTTATTTAAATTAATCAATGCATTAATAAGAAATACCCATCCAACCTTAATGACATTAATTCAGGAGTGAAACAATGGCAGCGTTAGTGGATTACTTTCTAAAAATTGAAGGGGTCGACGGGGAATCTCCCGATCAGAACTATGCCGGCTGGATCCAATTGCAAGCCTGGCAATGGTCAGAAGAGAACGCGGGTCGCTGGGGTTTTGGCAGCGGTGGTGGCTCCGGCAAAGTCGAGATGAAAGATTTCGAATTCCGCATGGTCAGCAACAAAGCCTCACCAAAACTGTTCCTGATGTGCGCCACCGGCGAACACGTTCCACAGGCCAAACTGGTCTGCCGTAAGTCAGGAAGCGGTCAGCAGGACTTCCTGACCGTCACCTTCAGCAACTGTCTGGTTTCTGCTTTCAAAACCGTCGGCAACCTGCCGCTGGGCGTGGGAGAAAAACTCGATACCGATACGGTCCTGCCAACCGATGTGATCAGTCTGAACTTTGCACGCATTGAAATTGAATACAAAGAACAGAAGAACGACGGTTCGATGGGCGCGGTGATCAAGTCAGGTTACGACCTGAAACTGAACTCCCGAATTTAGCGATACTCACCAGGCTGCTCTAGAGTCTAGGGCAGTCTTTCCACTGTGCTTGGGAAGGCTAAACATGACCATTTCGACCCCGATACTTTTCGACAAACTGAGCCTGCGCCATGAGCATGTTCGCCTGCCGCACTGGCGCGAAGTGCTGTTGCGGGATATCGAGTTTTTGCTGAATGACTCGGCTCACAGCGCCGCGTTGAAACTGGGGCCTCATCCTCATTGTGAAACCTCCGTCATCAATTACGGCCTGCCTTCCTTAAGCCAGCAAGTTCCGATGAATACCGATCTGATGGAGCTCGCACGTCATATACAACGCATTATTGCCACGTTTGAATCCCGTCTTGATCCCCGTTCGATCAAGGTGGTTCCGCTGATAGACAAAGACCACACCTGGGTATTGGCCATTCTGTTTGATATTCACGCCAAGTGTAATTTGCCCGGTGAAGAGCAACTGATGAACCTACGCATCGCTCTCGACTACTCCTATGGAATGGTACGCGTTCTCTGAACAACACAGACCGATAAAAGGAACAGGCCGTCATGCTCAGCGAACGTTTTCTCGCTTTATACAACGAAGAGTTGCGCTATCTGCGTGAGGATGGGCAACGCTTCGCACAAATGCATCCTCAGGTCGCACAGCACCTTGGGCTGCACGTTGATGGCGTGCTCGACCCTTTCGTAGAGCGCCTGCTGGAAGGCACTGCTTTTCTCAGTTCCCGCATTCAGGAGCGTCTAAATAATGAAAATCCAGAATTCGCCCTGCAAATGTTGGGACGCCTGGCCCCCTTGTGGTACACCCCGTTACCGTCCATCGCAACCATTGCGATGACGCCCGACCTCACCTCTCCTCAGTGGCATTCGCACGTTACGCTGCCCAAAGGAAGCCGGGTTACGTTAAGCGATAACTCGCTTAACCAGCGACGCGCCAATTTTTCTACCGGCCGTGATCTGAAAATTCAACCGATCACCATTGAACATGCCAACTGTAGCAACACTCCCCCTGCGCATTTGCCCCATGCCGTGGCCAACCAGCTAAGCGATGGGCAGGCACATCTGGCGCTTCGCCTCACGACTCAGGGCGTCGTCTCTTTGTCCGAATTGGATCTCGCTCCGCTGAACCTGACGCTGGCGGGCGATATTGTGCATTCGAATCAGGTGATCACCACGCTGCTCAATAACACCCTGCGCATTGTCGTCTGGGCAAAAACAGAAGATCGTCCGCTGATAAAAGTGCTCGATAAAGCGCAACTGCGCCAAGGGGGGTTAAACGAGGACGAAGCCTTGCTGCCCACCAATATCAGTGAGCTACCGGGCAGCCGCCTGTTGCGCGAGTATTTTGCTGCGCCTTCGCGCTTTTTCAGCCTTGAGTTACACGGGCTGAATGACTTTTTAAAGCAGGGTGAACGGGTACATGCTTTCGAAATCCTGTTCGTCTTAAACCAGCGGCCACTCCATTTGATCGATCGGGTCAACCCACAGGATTTCCGGCTGTTTGCTACCCCGATCATCAATCTCTATAAACGTCGCTGTAGCCCGGTGCTTGTTAACCATGAACATATTGAATACCCGATCATTGTCGATCAACTCAATCCGCGCCTGTATGAAATTCACCACGTACTAAGCGTCAACGGGCTGCTGACCGATGGCGGCACTATGCCTTTTTCGCCCCTCTACGGCCATGGACGCTTTGAAGACGATGACAACCTGGGCGGTTACAGCATCCGGCGGCGGCGCGAATTCAGAGAAAAAAACCATCAGAAAGCGTCACCGATGCCACATGACAGCCTGTTTATCTCCCTGTCTCCCGGCAACACCGGTTTTGATATCGACCGCGTAAAATCGCTGTCGATCGAAACCATGGTCTGTGAACGTCATTTGATCCCGAGTCAATTACAGCATTCACAGTTCCAACTGGATATCGCCCTGCCGATTGGCCCTATCGAAATGCTGCGTTCGCCTTCCCGGCCGCAAGGCGTCCCCGATCTGGCCCAAGCCTGGCGCGCGCTACAGCTGATTGCCAATAATCCGCTACGTTATGCACTGCCGGAAGTCAAAGACTGTTCTTCGCTGCTAAAAGACTGGCTGTCACTGTTTTGCCAATTCGGTGAGGCCAGCCAACATAAACGCATTACCAGCCTCAACCATGCCAGCATCAGTCACAACTTCGAGCGTTACACCCTCCCCGGCCCGATTGCCTGGGGGCGCGGAGTAAAAGCCACTCTCGATCTCAACAGCCACCACCACAGCGATAAGGGCGTTCTGCTGTTCGCCAGGATCCTGCATCACGCGCTCTCCGAATATTGTGAACTGGGGCAGACCCTGCGGATGCACGTCAACGTTGACGGCGAAACCTTCGCACAATGGGAGCCCATCAGCCATGTCTAGTACACCGGCATTGATCGTTGGCCTCTCCGCCAGTCAGGATTTCTTCGAACTGCTGCGCCGCATTGAGCGGGCAACACCACAAGAGCCGCGGCTGGGGACGTCGGGCGCGCGTAGTCATCGGCAACTGAGGATCGTCCAGCCCGCAGATATGGCCTTCGCGCCCCGCGAGGTGGCCGATGTCAGGCAACGGCCAAGTAACAATGGCAACGGGCCACTGGTGACGATCTCTTGCCGCCATTTCGGGCTGTTCGCCCCCTATGGGCCGTTGCCTATTCATGTGACGGAACACGCGCGTAATGAATCCTTGGCCAAGCGAAATCAGGCTTTTCAGGATTTTGCCAGCATCCTCAGCCAACGGATGGCGATCCTGCATTACCGCTCATGGGCGCAGCTAAACGTTGCGGTAGGGCACGATCGCTCCGCAGCTAACCCGTTCCTGCACCATATACGTCAAATCGCCGGTGTCACCTCTAAACAGGCGCTGACACCGCACGTCGCGCGCGTTCGCACGCTGTTTCCAGGTGCTTATCTGCCGGGGCGCGGCTCACTGCAGAAACTGCAGGAAATCCTGACGCATTACTTTTCCGTATCCATCCGCCTCGAACCCCACAAGGGATTGTGGATCGACGATGCTCTCAACACTGAAAACCAACGGATGGGAAAGCTGGGCGCAACGCGGATGGGTCGGCGTTTTTTCGATGTTCAGCACAGCCTGGTCGTCAACATTGGCCCGGTCTCTGAGCCCGACTATCTCAATTACCAACGTGGCAGCGAGCGCCTGCAAACCCTGGTGCACCTGTGCCATGACTTCGTGCGGCACCGAATGGTACTGGATGTGAATTTGCTGATCCAGACCACCCCCGAGATGGCCTGCCGTCTCGGTAAAGGCAACCTTAGCCGTCACTGCTGGTTAAAACCAGGTTCGGCTTTACGTATCCAATCCCTTTATAGAACGGCGACTTAACTTCAGGAGCGATAACGATGTACCAGCGTGAACGTCTTTTTAACCAGCTCGGCGCTTTCGCCTATCAAACCTTCGTTGAGGCAACCCGGCTGTGCCGCAGCTACCGACACGAATACGTCGAGCTTGAGCATTGGCTGAAAGTCTTGGTGGACCAACAGAAAGGGGATGTCCCTGCTCTCCTTACTCATTACGGGCTTAATCAGGCGGCCATCGCTGCACGGCTGGACAACATCATTCAGCACATGCCCAACAGCAATACGGCGGTGCAGGATCTTTCCTCACGGTTGGAGTCTGCCGTGGAGTCCGGTTTGCTGATGAGCAAAGTAATGGGGAGCCAGCGCTCGATCCGTACTGCGCATATCCTGCTCGGGCTGCTGCAAGATACACAGCATCAACGCTGGCTTTATCGCCTGTGCGATGAATTTAAAAAATTGCCCATTCCGCAAATTGCGCAGGAATATGAAGGCCTGCTGCGTGATTCGATAGAACACGAAGATGCGCTGCAAGACGATGTCATGCAGGCCGCCTCCCCCCTCGGCAAGCAGACAGCAGAAGGCCGCGCGGCACTGGATAAATGGTGTGTCGATCTCACGAAACAGGCGGTAGCCGGTGAGATCGATCCCGTCATTGGTCGCGAGACCGAATTACGCCAGATGATCGATATCCTGTCACGCCGCCGCCAGAACAACCCCATTCTGGTGGGGGAAGCGGGGGTAGGGAAAACCGCCGTGGTTGAAGCACTGGCCAGAAAACTTGCCAGTGGCGATGTGCCGCCGCTGCTGCGTGAAGCCCGGCTGCTTTCGCTCGATCTCGGCCGCATGCAGGCAGGAGCCAGTATGCGCGGCGAATTTGAGTCGCGCCTGAAAGCGTTGATCGATGGCATCAGCCAGTGTGATACGCCCATCATCCTGTTCTGTGACGAAGCCCATACGCTGGTGGGGGCCGGAGGACAGGCGGGAACCGGTGATGCAGTCAATCTGCTGAAACCGATGCTGGCCAGAGGGGCGCTGCGCATGATCGCCGCCACCACGTGGTCGGAATATAAACAGTTTATTGAGCCGGACTCGGCGCTCACCCGCCGTTTCCAGCGGGTGCTGATTAGCGAACCGAATGAGCCTACTGCGGTGGATATGCTACGCGCCATCGCTCCCCATTTTGCCAAGCATCACCATGTGACTATCCGCGACAGCGCCATTCTGGCGGCGGTGCGTCTGTCATTGCGTAACCTGCCTTCACGCCAATTACCGGACAAAGCCATCAGCCTGCTGGATACCGCCTGCGCCCGCGTGGCGCTAAGCCAACATGCCCAACCCCAGGCCATCGAGCAGTTGGCTGCCCGGCTTGGCGTACTACAGACAGAGCGTCTCTACCTGCAAAGAGAGCATCAATTGGGTGCCGCCGTTGATGAACGGTTAGCGGAAGTTGAAGAGACGATCCCACGGCTGGAGGATGAGTTGGCAGTGCTACGCCAACGCAATCAGCACGAACAGGAATTGGTTAAAGCCTTATTGCCGGACGAGAGCTCGGGCTGCGTGATTACCGAGCATGCTCGTTGGCCAGAACTGGTGGAATTACAGCAGGATACCCCGCTGGTTTACCCGTGGGTTGATGAACAGACCATCGCCGAAGTTCTGTCTGACTGGACAGGGATCCCCAGCGGCAAAATGTTACAAGACGACATTGAATGCGTGCTGAATCTTGAACAACACCTGGGGAGCTGTATTTTCGGGCAAGAAAACGCCATCAAGGAGATCGCTCAGGCCATCCGCATTGCGCGAGCCGGGATTCAGTCGCAGGAACGGCCTTTGGGGATCTTCCTGCTGGCGGGGCCGACGGGCACCGGCAAAACGGAAACCGCCAACGTGCTGGCAGATATGCTGTATGGCGGAGCCCACAATCTCATCACTTTCAACATGAGCGAATTCCAGGAAGCACACACCCTGTCAACGCTGAAAGGTGCCCCTCCCGGCTACGTCGGCTATGGCAAAGGCGGCAAGCTGACGGAAGCCGTGCGACGCAAGCCTTACTCGGTGATCCTGCTGGACGAGTTTGACAAAGCCCACCCCGATATCCATGACGCCTTTTATCAGGTGTTCGACAAAGGCTGGATGGAAGATTCGGAAGGCCGCATCGTCAGCTTCCGGCAGTGTTTCATTCTACTGACCTGCAATCAGGGGGCGGAGGAAATTGAGCAGGCCTGCCTGGCCGACAGCGCCATCAAGCTTTCAGCCCTGAAACCCATCCTTTACGACGCACTATTGCCCCGCTTTGCTCCGGCCCTGCTGGCGCGGGTCAATATCATCCCTTATCTGCCGCTACAGCAAAGCGCTCTGGCGCAGATCGCCACCCATTATCTCACGCGCCTGCAACAGCGCCTGGCGAAAGAGCTTGATGCCACGCTGTTAACCGAGGGCGATATTCCTGCGTGGATCGCCGAACGGATCTCAAGCCATCCGAACCGGGGCCGCGCCGTCGAAGAGTTGCTGCGCCAAACGGTATTGCCCGCGATCGGCAACGAAGTATTACGACGACAGCATGAGGCCAGCCCACTGAAAGAAATCAGGCTGATGATCGAAGACGCCAACCTGAGTCTGGAATTTTCCTGATCGCGACTCATGGCCATCACGTAAACATTATTTGAAAACGAGGTCGTTATGCCTTTAATCGAAATAGAAAATGAGTTGTTGTCGGGGTTTGATGCTTTCCCTCTCAGCTTTACCACACAGGAACGGCTTTCGAAGAATCCGGTATACAGCCTGGAATTTCAGGCTACCGATTCAGACATCGATCTGGTCAGCCTGCTGGGCGAGATTATCAAGGTCAGAATCGAACTGCCTGATTCTGCCGGTTACCGAATTTTCTTCACCTATGTGGTGGCGGGCAACGATGAAGGTCAGCGGCAGAATCAGTTTGTTTATCGGCTGGAGCTAAGCACCTGGCTGTGGTTCCTGATGCAGAACCGTAACTGCCGGATCTTTCAGGACCTGAATATCGTCAGCATTATTGAACAGATATTTACCCGCTATAACTTTGCCGATTACCGCTTTGAACTGGCAGATAGCTACCCGCTGCGCGAGTATTGCGTGCAGTTTGCCGAAACCGACTTCGATTTTATCAACCGGCTGCTGGAAGACGAAGGGGTCTGGTATTACTTCGAGCATAGTGATGAAAAACACACGCTGGTTATTACCGATCGGCAGCAGTTTGCCGCGCTGGAAGGCAACTATGCCCAATTGAGCTTCCTGCCGGACAGCGAGGAAATGCGCGCTATTCGCGAAGGCGTGCAACGTCTCCAGCGCTCGCAGCGCATCCATGCCAGCGAAGTCGTCCTGCGTGATTTCGATTTTCTCAACCCACGTAATACCTTGCAGACCCATATCGAAGAATCCCGCCAGCACCTGCAAGGGGTTCCTCTGGAATGGTATGACTATGCCGCTGGCTATACCGATACCCAGCACGGCGAAAATATTGCCCGTCTGCGTTTGGAGGCAATGCAAAGTCACGGTCAGCTGCTTTCCGGTGAAAGTAACGCCACCGGCCTGATGGCAGGAAAGTCGTTCTCACTGGTACAGCACCCAGACAATAGCCGCAACCGCGCCTTCAAGTTACTGGCCTGTGACTACAGTTTTCTACAGGACGGGCCTGACAGCGGCAGCCATGGGCGCAATGTTGTCTGCCGCTTTATGGCGCTTAATGACGATATCGTCTATCGCCCGCTGTGTGTTACCCCTCGCCCGCAGGTGCCCGGCGTTCAGAGCGCTACCGTGGTTGGCGCGCGTGAATCGGAAGTTCATACCGACAAGTTTGCGCGCATCCGCGTTCACTTCCATTGGGATCGCTATAAAACCACCGAAGAAGACAGTTCCTGCTGGATCCGCGTGGTCCAGGCCTGGGCAGGTAAAGGCTGGGGCGTACTGGCCATGCCGCGCGTCGGCCAGGAGGTGCTGATCAACTATGTCGATGGCGATCTGGATCGGCCAATGGTCACAGGGATCGTCTACAACGGGGAAAACCCACCGCCTTACCGCTTACCTGAACAGATCAATTACTCGGGGTTTGTTTCCCGTTCGCTGCGCTTTGGCCAGCCACAACATGCCAGCCAACTGACCTTCGATGATAAACGCGGTAGCGAGCGGGTCATGCTGCATGCCGAGCGCGATTTACAGAAAACCATCGAGCGCAACTGCGCCACCGCCGTTGGCCAGGATCAATACGAAACGGTAGAGCGCACCAAAACCGATTGGTTCAGCAATCATGTCTCGTATAAAGACGTCAACTTTTCGGTAACCGGTTTTGATGTGTCTGCCAAAGGGATGGGTATTTCCGCCACTGGCGTCAATTTTTCTTTAACCGGCCTGAATACCAGTCTAACCCTGATTAATACCTCTTTTACCTGCGTTAATACCTCATTTACCGGAGTGAATACGTCGTTCACGGGCCTGAGTACCTCCTTCACAGGGATGAATACCAGCATGACCGGCATGAACACCTCACTGACCGGCAATAGCAACTCCTTTACCGGTTGCAGTAACAGCATCACCGGCAGCAACCACAGCATCACCGGTATGAACAGCAGCATCACCGGTAAAAATACCAGTCAGACCGGCGAGAGTACCAGCATGACCGGTGAAAGCGCCTCCTTTACCGGCGTCGCTTTCAGCTGCGTAGGAAGCAGCACCAGCCAGACCGGTATCAGCATGAATACTACGGGATCTGTTACCAGTGTTACCGGCTGCAGCGTCGGTATGACCGGTAGCAGCATCAATACCACCGGTTGTGCCGTCAATACCACAGGAAGCGTCGTCAATATGGTCGGTAGCAGCATCAGTACCACCGGGAGCACCGTGAGCGCGGTCGGTTGCAGTATCAGCAACACCGGCAACAGCATCAGCAACACCGGTTGCAGCATCAGTAATACCGGGTTGGGCATCAGTTATACCGGCATGCAGTACTCGGACAAGGGTGTCGATCTGAAGACCGTCGGCATGCAGATGAAGAATTGAACAAGGGAAAAAGATGCGCACCATTTATCCACAACAGTTGGTGATACTGAAAAACAGCTACCAGATCGGGCGGGAAAGCCATATGGGTATCAGCGTTGTCGCCGGTTTTTATTTATCAAAACCCGGCCACTTCGTGACTTCCCCTCAGATCTGGCATGCCTTGCAGACCGCCCCCCGTTCATTCCAGATGCTGGACTGCGCGGAACCCAAGCCGTTTGCCGAATATTTATTGGCCGGGCACGCCGGTATTGGCGAAGAGGTTCGAACGCTGGATGTTCAGGTTAAGGTAGGGTCACTGTCGCGTCGCTGGCGTATTGAAGGCGAAAGTCATAAAGCAGGCATACAGACCAAACCGTTTAGCCGTATGCCAATGGATCATACGCAGAGCTGGGGCGGAAAAGGCTGTAAAGAAAACCCATTGGGCCGTGGCTACAGCGACAGCAGCAACCCTACGCTGATGTCGATAGGCTTTGACGGGGCAGCGATCGTCCGTTCTCCGCTGGCGGCACCGACCCCAATCCCCCATGATTTTCAGTTACGTAAAACCTATCTGGATAACGTCTCCTCTGCCATGCAGGATAAGCGTTATCTGGAAACCTATTTTCCTGGGTTGCCGCCGGGTATCGATCACCGTTATTTCCAGCTGGCACCACCGTCACAGTGGCTGAACACCGCCGAATGGCCCGATAGCGTTCCTTATGAACTTCAGGGTTTTCGTCCCAACGGCGCGGTATTGGCAGGCAGCTTCCCTGCCGTGCGGGCTCGAGCTTTTATCTGGCCGCAAAACGAATCTCTGCCACAGGAGCTGCCGCTACAGCGCAAAACCCTGTGGTTACTGCCGGATCAGGACGTCGGCCTGTTGGTGTTTACCGGCAATGTGCCACTCACCCACCTGTTTGATGAACCGGTGCAAACCCTGCTGGTCGGGCTGGATGGCGTCCAGTCGTTGCGTGAAGCTGAACATTATCAACAGGTTTACGCCCGCCGTAGCGTAACAGGCGCGCAGGGTTTTGCCTTCCTAAACGATCAGGAACTGATGCCCGTTGACATGCCGCTGAACGTCATCCGCGATTTGGCCGATCATCCCTATTCAAAACGTTACCAAGCCACCCCGCAACCCGCAGAAGTGAGTCAACGCTTTTATCAGGAGATACGCGAAGCCATCGAGCAAAATCAGCAGCAACAGCAACCAGAACTCCCTCAAAGCGTCCAGGCACCGCCTGCAACAGACGGAGAGGCAGGAACCTTGTGGCTACAGCGCAATGAGGACAGCGCAGAAAATCTCACCTTCAGCGGCACCGACTTCTCGGCGTTGACGCTGCAAAACCGGCGTTTTCGCTATTGCACCTTTAATCACTGCCGCTTACTGGGTACCACGCTGGCCGATTGCACCTTTGAGTCTTGCCAGTTCATATACTGTCAGATCGAAGAGGCGCAGTGGCGCAACGTGCATCTGGTCGGGTGTTTTATCAACCACACCGTCTTCAGAAATACCCACCTCGACCATTGTCTGTATGAAAAGGTCACCATGGAATCCGCCCAGTTCCTCCAGTGCCGTTTCACCGATTTTCGCTGGCAGCACTGCACTGTCAAACACGGGGATTTCACTCGCAGCCAGTTCGAGCAATGCACGCTGGACGGCAGCTTTTTCTCTGAGACCCTGTTCAACCAATCCCAACATAACGGGTGTTTATTAACCTCGTGCATTTTCGAGCAATGTAGCGGCTTAGAGGCCAAATTCGTCGACAGCACGCTGGAGAAAAGCTCGTTTATCGACAGTAACTGGCGAGGAATAAGCTTCACCCGCTGCCAGATCTACAGCTTCACCACCGGCCTTGGGGTCGACTTATCAGAAAGCCGCTTTGAGCAATGCAGTATGGAAAAGGTGGGATTCACTAAAGCCAACCTACAGGCCAGCACCTTCAGCCACTGCTCGCTGCTGGAAGGATGCTGCGATAAAGCCAACCTGGATCAGGCCACCATTACCTCTTGTGATATGGCACTGCTGCGCCTGAAGGATGCCTGTCTGACGCGCAGCCTCTGGCAAGCCACCAGTCTGCAACAGAGCTTGCTGTATAACGCCGATCTGCGTGATACCTGCTTTCAGCATTGCAACCTGATCGGTGCCAGCCTGGCCATGACCAGCCAGAACCTGGCCACCCGCTTTGAACAATGCCTGCTTGAGAAAACCCATTGGCTTCCTCGGCGCTACAAAGTGCCCGCATAAATTGGCCTTCTGACAGGAGAACAGGATGAACGAGTTAGCAAATACGGCGATCCCGCCGAAAGAACCACGGCGGATCGTTGGCAAACATTTCAAGGGGCGCACGCTGAATCACTTGCTGCTTTCAAAGGTCAATTTTACTGATTGCAGCTTCTCGGATCTCGTCATCAACGGCGGCACAATCCGCGATTGCCATTTTGAAAACTGCCATTTTACCCAGATTAAACTGCAGGCTGGCAGCCTGGAGCGTTGCACATTCCGCTACAGCCATCTGCACCAGATTGATGCCAGTGACTTGTCTGCCTATCAACTGAGCTATGTAGAAAGCCAATGGCGGCAGTGTGCGCTGCACCGCTGCCAGATTGAAAGCTGGCTGTTGGCCAATTGCCAGATGGAGCAGATCCACTGGCAGGATCTTCAACTCTCCTATCTGACCGTTGCCAATACGCTTATCACCGATCTGAAGGTGCTCGATGGCAGCCTGCAAGACGCCAGTTGGTATGGTAATGCGCTGTCGCAGGCCGATTGGCAACGGGTGAATATTCTCCGCCAGGTGATGGGGTGTTGCACGCTGAACCAGTGCCGCTACCAGGAGATCAGCGGTGAGACCCTGGTCTGGAGCGATTGCCAACTGACGCAAACCGATCTGCGCAAGTTACCCCTGCAAAATGCCAGCTTCCACAAGACCCTGTTGATGAAGTGCCAACTGAGCGAGAGCAACCTTAACTCGGCACGGTTCAGTGAAGCCACCCTCGAACACTGTGACTTTACGCTGGCACAACTGCAAGGAGCCCGCTTTGTCGATGCCAAACTGAGCGCTTGCAGCCTGAATGCCGCCAATTTGCAACAGGCTTCACTGCTGCGTGCCCAGTTGGAACGGTGTGATTTAACCCAGGTCAATCTAAGCCGGGCCGATCTGCGCAGCTGCAACCTGCGCACCTCATCGTTGCAAGCCTGCAAAATACGCTCAACCCGGTTGCACGGCGCACAGCTACAAACGCTGGATACGCCATTCGCCTTGCCGGATCCGTTACTGGTGCAGATCGACAGTTGGTATGACCTACACCAACCGGGGCCGCAAACCCAATCATCTTCTATTCCTTCAGGAGCTAGCCGCTATGTCTGAACTGATTCCCACTGTCACACCCCGTCATATCAACAGCGTTCCCCGGCCTTCACGCCTGCGGAAAAGGATCGGCAGAGTACATCTGATGCCCATCATCGTCACAGACCATGTCACGCAGGACGATCGCGGCCAGCTCTGTCTTCAGCATCATACGGCGTTAGCGTTGGTGACGGCAGCCAGTTGCCTGGTGCAACCGCAGGCTGGCGATCTGGTGAGCGCCGTTTTATGTCAGCGTCAAGCGTTTGTCACCGCCGTTCTGCAACGCCAACAGCCGGAAACCCCCTTGATGCTGAACAGTGGCAACGTGCCGTTGCACCTGCTGGTGCCGGCCTTGGAGATCCACAGCCCTGAGCGCGTCGAAATCCATACCAGTCACTTCTCCTTGCTGGCGCACACCAGCCAATGGGTAGCCAAAACCCTGCATCAGGTGGTCGATAGCCTGTTCGTTAAGGCGAAACATGCCCATCGACAGGTGGAAAATACCGATGAAGTCCAGGCCCGCCATATCAACCAGCAGGCGGAGCAAAGCTTAATCATCAATAGCCGAATCGGTTCATTAAATGCCTCTGCCGTGCTGAGAATTGACGGCGGGCAGATCCATATGGGGTAAGCCAAATGACTGCGAGCGATAACGATAAAGCCGGGGTGAGCCATAACGCCGTTTCTCCCATGACCATAACACCGGGGCCAAACGATGCCCCTAATACTATGGCGGTCTCCAGTGCAACAAAATATTACCAATCAGGCGGACATCCGTTGACTGGAACTTCGAATCGCCCGTCCACCGTGGACTATGGCGCAGTTCAGGGTACCGCTAGTGGGACAAGAGATAGTACTTACACGCCGCTTAATGGATCGGCAAAAGTCACTTACGGAGGGAGTTATGCCACACGTCTGGGAGACTCAGGTACCACCAACAACTGCAACGCTGTGGCGACTCAAATGGTACCCAGCCAAACTAAGTGCTTTATCAATGCATAACCCATTACGACCTCTTCATTTATTCACCCTGGCCGGATGGGCACTACTCAGCGGTTGCAGTTGGTTTTCCTCCGCACCGGAAATCCCGCCGCAGCAGCGGCAAATCGTGATGCAACTGAATGCCGCCCCTATCATTAACCCTGGGCCAAACGGCCGGGCACAGCCGGTAAAAATCTGCATCATCGAAACCAACCTCGATGGTTGGTCACCACCAGATCTGTACCAAGGGACCCCCTGCACCGCTATCAATACCGGCGGTGAGGTTGTCAGCGTGAGTCAATACATCCTGGCGCCCTTGGAGACGCGCCAATATCTGCGAGAAGTCCCTTTCGATCAGGATCGCTGGCTGGTGATTGCCGCTGAATTTCAAAACATGAACGAAGGGAAAAACCTCATGCAATTGAAGTCCGTTGCCCGTACTGATTTCAAGCCCGTGGTCCGCGTGGATGGCAGTAACTTGACGCTGCTTCCGAACCTGGCCACAGACGTTTCAAAGGAAGAATAATATGTTGCCTAAACAACGTGTTGCCTGGGTAGAAGGGATGCTGATGGAACCCCAGCACTTCCAGCAGCAGGAACGTTACCTGGAACATCTCATCGATATGCGCGCACGCAGTATGGGTGCGCTAGCCTGGGGGTTCCAGGCGCTGAGTATTAATCAAGGATTGCTGGATCAGGGCAAATTCGCCTTGAACCAGGCCAGTGGTGTGTTCCCTGACGGCACCCCCTTCCATATGGGGGACAGCGAGCCGCTGCCGCTGCCCTTTGAGCCCGGAGAGAACTGCCAAGGCAACGTGATCTGTCTTTCCGTTCTGATGGATATCCCTGGCAACACCTACATCGATCTGACCGGGGGCAAACAGGGCAGCCGATTTACCGCATTGGATGCGGAAGTCCAGGATCGTAACCATGGCATTGCCGCAGAGGGGACACCGCTGGTCGCTACCCTACAGCTCGGGCAGCTCCAGACCCGGCTGAATCTGCGCGGCGCGGTCAGTGATGCGGAGTCCATGCTGCCGGTCGCCTTTATCAAGGAACGTACCCGGGATGGCCGCTTGATTCTGGACGACAAGTTTCTGCCACCGATGCTGGATTTCCGGGCGACAGGCTGGCTGGAAAATGCCACCACCGAACTCCTTGGCCTGATAGTACAACGATTGGAAGCGGTCTACCGCCCGGATGTCCCGCTCTCCATGGGCGGTTTGTCCGAACTGCTGGAGTTGTTATTGCTGCAAACCCTCAGTGAATACAATCTAAAACTCTCGCATATTCTGACGCAGCGCCAGATTCATCCAGAATGGCTATTCCAGCTACTGTTGGGGCTGCTTGGCCGGTTGAGTACCATTCCGGGGGGGGAGAAACCCTGGGCGCGGCCAGATTTGCTCTATGCTCATCACGAACCTCATAATGGCTACTTCTCTCTCTTTGCCGCCCTGCGCCGCGCGCTGTCGCTGGTGATCGAAGCCCCGGCGGTCGCTCTGCCCTTTGTTGAACGCGGCGATAACATCTATCTGTGCCAGAACGATACCCAACTGCGTCTGGAGAAACTGGTCTTTACCGTCAGCGCAAAACTGCCCGCGGACACCATACGTACCTACTTCCCGGCACAAACCAAACTGGGCCCCGTCGAGAAAATCGTCCAGTTGATCGACCTGCAACTCCCCGGCGCCAGGATGATGCCAATGGCTTCGCCGCCAAGGCATATCCCTTATTACCCCAACAGTGTCTATTTTGAGGTCGACCATTCCGACCCGATCTATCAGGAGATGATGTCGGGCACCGCCATCGCACTCAGTATCGTTGGTGACTTCCCTGAATTACGTTTTGAAGCCTGGGGATTAAGGCAAGGGAGGATCGGATGAATGATTTTGAACGCCAGATCCGTGAGGCGATTTCAGCCGCGCGCAATGGCGCACGGCATGCGGAACAATCGTTAACCAACCCGATCTGGCAAGCCAAAAGCAGCGTGTCATCGCTGAGCGGCATTATCCCGAAAAGTAGCCAGTCTTCACGTTCACAGCCTGACGTAGGGGAAGAAGATAGCGAAGCCGTGGAACCGACGATGGCCGGTTATTCAGCCGATAACGATGTTGCCACCACCGGCAACATCGCCAGAATGCCGCCGTCGCAGGCCAAAAACTACCGGGTGATCCCCGATCGCCCTGGCGTGGTATCCGGGACCTGGGATAACCCCTATATCGCCGCTGCGATGCCGCTGCTCTTGCTGGTGGAACGCTTCCGTTCACATTCCGAAACCAGAGTGGCCGAAATCAGGCCACCTATCGTCAGGGAAATTCAGTATTTTCAGCAGCATTTGCAGAAAAAAAACTGCCCGGTGGACGATATTCACCACCTCTCTTATCTGTGTTGTACCTACATCGACGGTATTTTCTCGGGCCTGCAAAGCTCTGAATCGTTCAACCAAAGTTTGCTGGTGGAATTCCATCGTGATGCCTGGGGCGGAGAGGACTGCTTTGAACATCTGCAAGGGTATCTGGCATCACCGAAACAGAACCGGCAAGTACTGGAGTTTTACGATCTGATCCTATCAATGGGATTTGAGGGCAAATTCCTGATGATTGAACACGGTGCGATGCTGTTGATGGATCTGCGTAACCGTCTGCATACCCTGCTCTATGCACAGAATGCCACCGAGTCACTGGCTATCGCGCAGGCCGACGTAGGCTCGCCACGGCGAACCTACGTCAAAGCGTTAAAAATTCTCTGCTATGGGCTGATGGTGTGCCTGTGCGCTTACGGTATCAGCGCCTGGTATCTGCACGAGCAATCGAGCAAGATCCGCAGCGATATCCTGGCGTGGGTGCCACCGGAACCCCGCAAGATCAATATTATGGAAACACTCCCCAATCCTCTGTCAAAAATCCTGAGCGAAGGCTGGCTGGAAGTACGTAAAGATCCCCGCGGCTGGCTGCTGATCTTTACGTCGGACGGCGCATTCCGCACTGGCCAGGCACAGCTTTCAGAAGAATTCCTGAACAAACGCAATATCGAACGTCTGGGTGAAGCCTTGGCGCCATGGCCTGGCGATTTGGAGGTTATCGGTCATACGGATAACAAGCCTTTCCGCAATAACTCAGGTAACTCAAATATCAAACTTTCTGAAGCCAGGGCCATCGTGGTGGCTGACAAGCTGCGGGAGTCCACCAATATCAATCAGACACATCAACGTGAGATCAGCGCTATCGGGCGTGGTGAAAGTGAGCCGCTTGCCGACAACGCCACGGAAGAGGGTCGCCGCCGCAACCGGCGTGTCGACATCCTGTGGAAAATCGGCCAACGCGATGCCGAACAGGCGATGAAGGAATTCATCGATGGCAGTACCCCCGTACTCTTGGATACCAATAGACAACAATAGGGATCGTTATGATACGCCGACTTCTGATTTTGATGATCGCCCTGGTGCTCTGCTATGTCGTTTGGTGGGTGGGCCCACTGATTGCTATTGGCCCTTATTTCCCGTTGGGCGGAGTTTGGGTTCGTAAAATCATTATCATACTTATCCTGTGTTGGGCATTGTGGCCTTTCGTCGCGGTTTGTCTGGGCTGGGTTTTCCGCCATGTCCGAGCGCCGCTGCCACAGCGCAAGAAAAAAACGGTGCAGTTGGATCGCGTTTCCACGCGTTTTTATGATGCTCTGCGCACACTGCAACATGTCAGCCTGGCAGGCCAGAAAACACGCTGGCAACGCTGGCGCGAACGCAGGAAGCGCCACTATATTGATGAGAAACCCTGGTTCTTGGTCATGGGCCCACCGGGATGCGGGAAAACCTCGCTGATCTATGAAAGCGGCGAACACTTTTTGCTGTCGGAACAGTATGGCCTGGCACAAACAAGCGACGTGGGGCCCACTCAAGACTGTAACTGGTGGCTAACAGACCGTGCGGTTTATATCGATACGGCTGGCGAATGGATCCTGTTACACGGCCAGAGTGAAGAAGCAGGTCTCGCAAAGCAAAAACTGTTCTCGATGATCCGCAAGCATCGGCGTTATCCCGGAATCGACGGGATCATTCTGTGCCTGGATGCCGAAATGCTGCTGCATGCTTCCCTGACCGAGCGCAAGTCGTTGGCGGATACGCTACGTGTGCGCATTCAAGAAGTGGCGGCCAGTTTCCATACGGATATCGCCGTTTATCTTCTGCTGAACAATATCGATAACCTGCCAGGCAGTGAGGCATTCCTTTCCCTGATGAGCGAAGACATTCTGGCCGAAGGGTTCGGTATCAGCCTGACCTGCAACGAACAGAATCATAATGACTTTGCGGCCGATGAAGCCCGCTACCGTGAGTTGCAGGCAAAAGTCAGCCGCTACGTTCTGGAAATCCTCCATGATGCGCCAGACGCTGAAGTGCGCCAGCAACTGCTGTTGTTTACAGAAAGCCTGGGCGCACTGCAAAAGCCACTGTTTCATTTACTCGAACAGGTATTCCCCGCCACCCCGATGGGTTATTCCGGTTGCCTGCGGCAATTCTGGTTTGGCAGTACCCTGACGCTGTCTTCTTGGGAAGACACCTTAGAAACGCGTCCAATCGGGCCGATCTACCACCCCGCACTAAGCCATGCCATTACCGAACGTGGGATCCTGCATTCTTCAGGGCCGCTGCCGTTGCGTAATCGCCTGATGCTGATTGGCCGCTATCTGCTGGTTCTCCTGCTGCTGTGCATGACGTTGCTGATGCTGGGCGCCCGCTACTTCTGGGAGTACGACTATATTGCTTACGCCTCGGCGCGGTTTGAAGAGACCAAACGTATCGTGCGAGATATTCCTTTAACCAGCCAAATCAATGACGATCTGGTCGCCGCCTTTGAGCAATTGGGCTATATCGGCACGCAGTTCCTGGAAAGCTCCCCTCCGCTGCTGACCCCCTACTTTGAACACCGCCTGCTCAACCGGGTAATGTTGCAAACCTATCATCGCCATCTGAACAAGATCTTCTGGCCTGCGGTAGAGAATTACGTCACCAACGAATTACGTAAAGAGATGCTGTCTGGCAACGACGACGGATACGACACCCTGAAAATCTATCTGATGCTCGGCCACCCGGAGCGCCGCTCGCCGGAAGCGCTGGAAAACTGGTTCATGAACCGTTGGAATGATTTTGCCCCGCAGGGCTATACCCTCAGCGAGCAGAAATTGTTCAGTTACCATCTGCGGGAACTGTTTGACGACACCTCCGCCAGCGCGCCAAAAGCCAAAATGGACGATGAGTTGATCCGCACGGCACGTATCAAAGCCATGAGGATCCCCATCCATATTCGGGTCGTACAAGGCATTCAGGACAAACCGCTGCCGCCGCGCATTGAAAATATTACGCTGGCGGATATGGCAGGCCCAAGCGTCGCGCTGATGCTGCGTCGTAAAAGCCCAAGCACCGTGACCGATCAGGCGATCCCAGGTTTTTATACCCGAGCCGGCTATCACGACGTGTTCCTGGCCCAACTGCAAGACGACGCAGAGGCCATGATCCAGGAACAAAGCTGGGTGCTCAGTGATGGCAAAGACTCCGTCAGCCAGGTCAACCTGCTGGCAGCAGCACAGAAGCTATCCGATGAAGCGCGGAAGTATTACCTGCTGGAGTACGCCAACCAATGGGATACCTTCCTGAATGATATCCGCGTCCGCCCAATCAATAATCTGGATGATGCGGCGCTGTTAGCACGACAATTCTCCGATCCGTCCTCCCCGCTCGCCAATCTGGTGCGCTTCGCTACGCGGGAAACCACGCTTAACGCCGACAGTAAGGGAGATGTGGCCGGTTGGTTCGACACCCAGCGCAACAAGCTGAACCAGACGCGCCGTAACGTGATTGACCAGATGTCCGGCGAACGTTCACGCTTCCGTTTGACGCCAGAGAAAAGTGTGGAAGACCGCTTCGAGCTACTGCGGCGGCTGGGCAACCAGTTACAACAGGCCACAACCAGTAACAGCGATCCTCTCGCCGGTGCCTTCGAGCAGATCTACAACCAACTGATTACGCTGTCAGTATCGCTGCGAGCGGGCCAAATCCTGCCCAAAAACAGTGATTTTAACCGGTTGCAGATCGACATGGCCCGCCAGCCAGAACCGGTGCGCAGCGTGATGATGGATCTGCTGTCTACCGGTCAAAACCAGAGCTTGCAGCAGAGCAAGGAAAACCTGGGTAAAGGCGTTTCCTCTATCGCCTCGGACTTATGCAATAAGACCGTCAGCGGCCGCTATCCTTTCAACCGTTCCGCCAGAGAGGAGATCGGCATCGCCGATTTCAGCAGGATGTTCAGCCAGGCGGGTGCCATGCAAAACTTCTTCGACCAGAATCTGGCACCTTATGTCGATACCAGTGGCAGTAGTTGGAAGGTTAAGCCAGAGAGTGCCGGTGTGGTGACATCAAAAACCCTTGGCGCATTCGAACACGCCTCTCAGATTCGTGACTCGTTCTTTGACGCTTCTGGCAACATGGCTATGTCTATGATTATTAGACCGATATCCTTGTCGCCAACCATTCTGGAAGCCGTGCTGGATGTGGATGGGCAGGTGCTCACCTACAGCCACGGCTACAGCCAACCGATGCGCGTTGACTGGCCAGGCCCCAAAGGCGGGGTTTATATCCGCCTGACGTTCAAAACACAGAACGGAAAAGTCGAAACGGTCAGCTTTGACGGCCCCTGGGCCATCTTCCGCATGTATGACGCCAGTAACCCTGTGAGGCTCAGCAGCAATAGCCGCGAACTCACAATAGCCATGAACGCAATCAGTGGATTTTTCAAAGTAGAACTCAGCTCAACCATGAAGGACTACCCGCTATGGTCGCAGGCGCTGAGTCAATTTTCGTGCCCCAAAAACCTGTAACCGTAATAAAGGAGATATCAAATGCTTGATCCAAAAACGATAAAAGATGTTATGCAGTCAAGTTCAGGCCTTGGTCAGCAAGCCCAGTCTGATCTACAGCAGCCTTTTGTGAAAGGAATGCAAAATATGGAGATGTCAGGAGCAGATGCTGCGCGCAGTATCATGCAATCGGTGAACCAGTCATGCCAGACCATGATGGATGATATGAACAAAATCCTGAGTGGGGTGCAGGATAATGTGGATGCTCATCAGAAAATGCAAAGCGAAGAACGGCCGAAAGACTTCGAAACCGCCATGAGTGACTTACGGGCCACCCTATCCAATGGTTTTCCTGAGGAGATGAAAAGCATGTTTGATAAGGTGCCTAAAATCTAATTGGATCAACAGATAAGGCAGAGAGGGTTAACCTCTCTGCTTCTAAAAATATCAAGGTCGATCAAACACCGAACTGTTCAAGCCGCGATCCTGCTGATGGCGCTCCAACGCCAACTCGATCAATATCGTAATCAACTGGGTATAACTCACCCCGCTGGCTCCCCACAGTTTCGGGTACATGCTGATATTGGTGAACCCTGGCAGCGTATTGATCTCGTTGATAATCACCTGATTATCTGGCGTCAGGAATACGTCGACGCGTGCCATCCCCAGGCAATCCAAGGCTTTGAACGCCTGCAAAGCCACATCGCGGATTTTGTCGCTGGTCGCCTGATCGAGTGCCGCAGGCACTACCACCTGCGCGCCCTGCTCGTTAATGTATTTGGTGTCGTAAGAGTAGAACTCATCGCTCAACACGATTTCACCGCAAACGCTGGCCTGCGGCCGATCGTTGCCCAGCACCGCACATTCGATCTCTCGGCCAACAATAGCCGACTCCACCAACACTTTGTGATCAAAGCTGAATGCCAGCGCGATCGCCTGTTCAAATTCGGCCAAGTCGTGCACTTTGCTGACGCCAACGGAAGAGCCCTGATTAGCCGGTTTAACAAACAGCGGCAACCCCAGCGCCTCTGTCAATTGCGCAAAGCCGTATTGGTGGCGGTTGGCGCGCGTCAGCGTCACAAAAGGGGCGATCGTCAGCCCGGCATCGCGCAGCAGGCGTTTGGTGACGTCTTTATCCATGCTGATCGCCGAGCCCAGCACCCCAGCGCCGACAAAGGGAATATTGGCCATGCGCAGCAACCCTTGCAGCGAACCGTCTTCCCCCAGCGTGCCGTGGACGATCGGGAACACCACGTCGAGCTGGCCCAGCGCACCGGCACCGTCGGCGGCAATCAGCTGTTGTTTCTCCTGCCCCGGTATCAGCGCGACGTTTTTATTGGAATGATTGAGCGCAATCAGCGCCGGGTTTTCCGCATTCAGCAGGAAATTAGAGGCATCGTTAATGTGCCATTGCCCTGTTTTATCAATCCCCAACAGCGTGACGTCAAACTTCTCTTTGTCGATTGCATCCAGAATATTTTTTGCCGACTGGAGCGAAACCTCATGTTCCGCCGATTTACCGCCAAAGATCACCCCAACACGTAGTTTAGTCACGCCCGAAATCCTTCTGAAAAGTCATGGCACAAAAGCCGCTAATCACAATAAACGCATTGGCCGGTGCCAGCAATCCTGCGGTCAGGAAAATTCCTGTGCCGAGGAATAGCAAACTCCTCCCCTGCAAAGCGTATATAATTCACCGACAAATCGCTTACAGATTGACACTAAAGGAAATGATCGGGTGAAAGAGATTGTCATCAAAACGCCGGAAGATATTGCCAAAATGCGCCACTCTGGTGCGCTGCTGGCCAAGGTGTTTGCTATGCTCGATGGGGCAATCCGCGAAGGCATCACCACCATGGAGATTAACGATCGCACCGAGGCGTTTATCGTCGATGAATTGAAATCACGCCCCGCCAGCAAGGGCCAGTATGATTTCCCTTACGTGCTGAATACCTCGATCGACGAGGTGATCTGTCACGGCATGCCTTCGGCCAGTAAAATTCTGCGTTCCGGCATGATCGTCAACGTGGATATTACGCTGGAAAACAGCGGCTTTATTGCCGACTCCAGCAAAATGTACGCTATCGGCCAGATCACTCCGGTCGCCAAGCGGCTGGTAAACAACGTGTACGAGGCAATGTGGCAAGGCATTCGCGCGGTGAAACCTGGGGCAACGCTGGGGGATATCGGCCACGCGATCCAGCGCCACGCCGAACAGGCCGGGTACAGCATCGTGCGGGAATATTGCGGCCACGGCATCGGCCGCGCCATGCATGAAGGCCCGGCGGTGCTGCATTACGGCCAGCCGGGAACCGGCACGGTCTTGCAGGAAGGGATGGTGTTTACCATCGAACCGATGATTAACCAAGGCGATCACCGCATCAAGCTGAAGAAAGATGGCTGGACGGTGGTCACCCGCGACAAAAAACTGTCTGCCCAATGGGAGCACACCGTGGCGGTTACCGCTAGCGGGGTAGAAATCCTGACGCTGCGTGACGAAGAGCGCCAGGCCGGGTATGCAGATCGCTACGAGATAATAACAGGGAGCTAGCCATGACACAGTCCACAAACCAAGCATTTATCGATCGGCTCAAGAATATCGTTGGCAACATGCAAGTGCTGACCGGCGAACGCAACACCGAACGCTACCGCAAGGGCTTCCGGTCCGGCGAGGGCAAAGCATTAGCCGTGGTGTTCCCTACCCGCCTGCTGCAACTGTGGCAGATCCTGCAAGCCTGCGTTGATGCCGATAAAATTGTCATCATGCAGGCCGCCAACACCGGTTTAACCGAAGGTTCCACGCCCAGCGGCAATGATTACGATCGCGAGATCGTGATCGTCAGCACCCTGCGGCTCGACCATATCCAGGTGCTGGATCAGGGCAAACAGGTGATCGGTTTCCCCGGCAGCACGCTGAACAAACTGGAAAAGTTGCTCAAACCCTATGGCCGTGAACCGCATTCGGTGATCGGCTCTTCATGCATCGGCGCTTCGGTAATCGGCGGCGTGTGCAATAACTCCGGCGGTTCACTGGTGAAACGCGGCCCGGCCTATACCGAAATGGCGCTGTACGCCAAGCTGGATGCCGATGGTCAGTTGCGGTTGGTCAATCATCTGGGGATTAAGCTCGGTGATACGCCAGAAGAGATCCTCAGCCGTTTAGAGAAAGGGGATTACCGGCCAGAAGATGTTGAATACGGCGAACTGCGCGCCTCCGACAACGAATACGCTAGCCGGGTGCGCGACGTGGATGCCGACACCCCTTCGCGCTTCAACGCCGATAAACGCCGTTTATACGAAGCCTCCGGCTGCGCGGGCAAGCTGGCGGTGTTTGCCGTACGTCTGGATACCTTTGCCAAAGAAGATAAAGAGCAGGTGTTCTACATCGGCACCAACGACACGGCGGTGTTGACCGAACTGCGCCGCCATATGCTGAGTAAGTTCGAAAATCTGCCGGTGGCCGGTGAGTACATGCACCGCGATATCTTCGATATTGCCGAAGTGTACGGCAAAGACACCTTTATGATGATCGACAAGCTCGGCACTGACCAGCTACCCCGTTTCTTCACCCTGAAAGGCTTTGTGGATGCCCGCCTCAACAAGCTGCCTTTGCTGCCGCACAATCTCACTGACTGCGTAATGCAAAAGCTCAGCAAGCTGGCTCCCAGCCATCTGCCAAAGCGGATGAAAGAGTATCGCATCCGTTTTGAGCACCATCTGCTGCTGAAAATGTCGGGCCCTGGGGTGGCAGAAGCACAGCAGTATCTGCAAAGCTACTTCGCGCAGGCCAACGGAGATTTCTTCGTTTGCACACCGGAAGAAGGCAAAAAAGCCTTCCTGCACCGCTTCGCCGCTGCGGGTGCCGCCATACGCTACCATGCCGTGCACAGCAAAGAAGTGGAAGACATTCTGGCGTTGGATATCGCTCTGCGCCGCAACGATAACGAATGGTTCGAAACCCTACCGCCGGAAATCGACAGCCAGCTGGTGCACAAACTGTATTACGGCCACTTTATGTGCCACGTGTTCCATCAGGATTACGTAGTGAAAAAAGGCGTCGATTGCCACGCGTTAAAAGAACAGATGCTGGCGATCCTCGATCGGCGCGGTGCGGAATACCCGGCCGAACATAACGTCGGCCATCTGTATCATGCCAAACCGGATTTGCAGGCGTTCTATAAAGAAGCCGACCCTACCAACAGCTTTAACCCCGGCCTTGGCAAGACCAGTAAGCAGAAGTTCTGGGGCGATCGTAGCTGATAATTCGCGAGCGTTAAATGCAAAAGCCCCTTATGCCGCAACAGCATAAGGGGCAATAACAGAGCAAAATACAGACTTCAGAAGAACCAGGAACCATACCCCCACAGCACCACCGTTAACCCAAGCAGAAGCTCAAGTAACAGGATGCCCATAGCCAACGTCGAGCTGGAAAAGATAAACCCTTCTTTGCGATCGATACCCAGGAAATTCGGAATGCCGATGTACAGCAGATAGGCCGAATAGCTGAGGCCGATAATACCGGCCAACAGACACAGCCAGAGCACCGGATACAGCGCCACTACCCCGCTAAGGAACATCGGCGTCGCCACATAACCGGCAAACACCATGCAGCGGTGCAGGCTGGGGCGAGTCTCATAGCGCCGGGCCATCCAGTGGATCGCTTTCCCCATCACCGCCACACCGGCCAGCATCAGCAGGTAAAAGGCAATAGCGGTGTAGAAAGCGGTAAGCATATCCAAGCGGATTGCGTGTCCGCTACCCGAGAGCCAGCCCAGCCGCGTGGTACCGATATAGGTACAGATCACCGGTATCAACGCCATTAACAGAACGTGGTGGGTGTACAGGTGCGAGATGCTTTCATTCTCGCTTTGAATGTTTTTGAACTCGGTGCGGGGATGTGCCAGCAGTCCCCAAACATGATTGGCCATGAAACACCTCCTCATTTCACCGCAGAGCGCAAGCGGCGAATCATTAACATCTTTAACGGATAACATACCGCGCGAGGATGGCGGCCACGGGGCACCTCCCCTGTATCCAGTATAGTCTTTGATTGAAGAAACGTGCGCAGCGGCGGCGAAGGGCCAAATAACGCGATACAGTTACCTCCCTGCAACGTTAAGTAATAAGTGTATAGTCAGTATGTTGCACCACTTTAATGGAGGGACTCTATGTCAGCTAAAATCCGCACCCGCCAAAGCGGGATTAATCAAGTTCAGGCCGGGCAGAACGTGATGGTGATCGAACCCAGCAATCTGTACGGCTGCCAATTGGGTGACGATGTGTTCGTCGGGCCATTTGTCGAAATCCAGAAAAACGTCAGCGTAGGGGCACGCAGTAAAGTGCAATCCCACAGCTTTATCTGCGAATACGTCACTATTGGTGAAGACTGCTTTATCGGCCACGGCGTGATGTTCGCCAACGATTTGTTCAAAAACGGCGCGCCCAACGCCGATCCGGCCAGTTGGGGCCGTACCAGGATCGGCAACCGGGTTTCCATCGGTTCCGGCGCTACCGTGCTGGCCGTTGAGATCTGCGATGATGTGGTGATCGGTGCCGGTGCGGTGGTCAGCAAAAATATCAGCCGTAAAGGCATTTATGCCGGTAATCCGGCCAAGCTGTTGAGGGAGCTTGATTAGTTGAATCAGGTGGTTGGCATCAAGTTGATTGCCGTTATGTTTACGCTAAGTTTACTTCCCACCGGCAATAATGATAACCGTTATCATTTAATGCCAGGATAGGAAATAAAGATGCGCCGATTGCTTTTAATCACGTTGATCCCGCTAATAGTGGGATGCAGCGCTAAAAAACCTGTCGAGAACCCGGTAAAATTAACGCCGGAAACGGCTAACCAGCAGAAAATAGCGATGAAAATGGACGACGACACAGTTAACAAACTGCACGCCATACTGGCGCTGCACGCGGCGGTTCCTGAAGCCGATAAAGGCCAGACGATCGATCTGCTCTCGCAGACGTTCCTCGGCACGCCTTATGTTGCCAATATGCTGATCGGCTCTGCCAGCACCCCCGAACAGTTGGTGATCGATTTTCGTGGGTTGGACTGCTTCACCTACCTGGATTACGTTGAAGCGCTCAGAGAAGCCACTACCGACGAGCAGTTTATCGAGAACCTGATTCAAACACGCTATGTGAATGGTGAGATCGATTTCCTGCATCGCAAGCATTTCTTCAACGATTGGGCGCAAAAAGAGCAGGTGCTTGCCGACGATATTACCGCCCAGCTTAGCCCGAATGCCGTCACCGTCGTGAAACAACTCAACCGTAAAGCCGATGGCGAGACTTATCTTCCCGGCCTGCCGGTAGTGGAACGCAGCATTACCTATATCCCCAGTGAATTTGTTAACGATCGGGTGATTAGTCAGTTGCAAACCGGTGACTACATCGGCATCTACACCAAACTGGCCGGGCTGGACGTTACCCACACCGGTTTCTTTATTATGACGCAGGATGGCCCGGTGCTGCGCAATGCCTCTTCGCGTAAAGAGAATATGCAAGTGGTGGATTCGCCGTTTAGCGCCTACGTAATGAATACGCCGGGCATTGTGGTCTTGCGCCCGCGTTAACGCTGAATTCGGTGGTTATTAGCTATGCCTCTTTATACTGAGTAATCGTTTGACTTCATCAGCGGCCTGGGATTAGCTATCAGCACCAAACTTACTGATTTCATTGTTTTTTCAGGGAGATTCCTATGACCATAACCTGGCGCTTTACCGCCTTGGCGGCAGCACTGTCGGCAACGCTGCTGTTACAGGGCTGCGATCAAAAAACCGATCAAAACCATATCAAAGTCGGTGTGATTAACGGTGCCGAGCAGGATGTGGCGGAGATCGCCAAACAGGTGGCCAAAGAGAAATATGGCCTGGATGTTGAGTTGGTCGGCTTCAGTGGTTCGCTGCTGCCCAACGATGCCACCGATAAAGGCGAACTGGATGCCAACGTATTCCAGCACCGCCCGTTCCTGGCCCAGCAAAATAAAGATCACGGCTACAAGCTGGTGGCCGTTGGCAATACCTTTGTGTTCCCGATGGCGGGTTACTCGAAAAAAATCACTTCAGTGAAAGAGTTACAGGATGGTGCGGTGATTGCTATCCCCAACGATCCTACCAATCTGGGCCGCGCGCTGCTGCTGTTGAAAAAAGTCGGGCTGATCGATCTTAAACAGGGCAAAGGCCTGCTGCCGACCTCTTTGGATATCAGCGCCAACCCGCACAATTACCAGATTATGGAGTTGGAGGGCGCACAGCTTCCGCATGTACTGGACGATCCAAAAGTCGCCGTCGCGGTCATCAGCACCACCTATATCAATCAAATAGGCCTGACCCCCACCAAAGACGGCATTTTTATCGAAGATAAAGAGTCGCCGTATACCAATATCGTGGTAGCCCGCGAAGACAATAAAGATGCGCAGAACGTGCAGAACTTCGTGAAAGCCTATGAATCCGATGAAGTAGCCAAAGCCGCAGAAAAAATCTTCAACGGCGGTGCCGTAAAAGGTTGGTAGTGCATAGTGCAGGCTTCGTACGTGAGCCTGCAACAATCTCCCCCTGTCTTTCTTCTTGACCCTTACGCTACGTCAGGCCTTATACCTTATTACCTGAAGCCGCAGGAGGTAACCATATGCTATTAAAAGTGGGCGAACTGGCGCGCCGTTCGGGAATTACCGTCAGAACGCTGCATTACTACGACAGTATTGGTTTATTGATCCCCTCTGCACGTTCCGACGCCGGGTATCGTTTGTATAACCGGGCTGATATTACCCGCTTGCACCATATTCAGGCCTTGCGCCGTATGGGCGTTACGCTGGCGGAAGTCGGAGCGCTTCTGGCACGTTCGGGGCTGGCGCTACCCGCCGTTATCGAGCAGCAGATTGCTATGCTCGATCGGCAATTGGTGCAGATCACCGCGTTGCGTGGCCGGTTGCAGCATATGCATACGCAACTGACCATGGGCGATGAACCCGAATTAAACGACTGGCTGACAACTTTGGAGTCAATGACGATGTACGATAAATATTTTACCGCTGACGAACTGGCGCAGTTACCCTTCTATCAGGCCGATGAAGCCCGCAACCAGGAATGGAAAGAAATGGTCAGCAGCGTGCATATGCTGATGGAAAGCGGCATCAACGCTGAAGACCCACGCGCTCAGGCCATTGCACGCCGTTGGATGCGAACGTTGGAGCGCGATACCGCTGGCAATCCCGCATTTCTCACCCGCTTGAATGCCATGCATGCCGATGAACCCTTGATGCGCGAGCAAACCGGCATCACCCCGGCCATGACCGATTACGTGACGCGGGCCTTTGCCGAAACCAAATTGGAGATTTACCGCAAATACCTCGATGAGCAGGAGTATGCCTATGTACGTGCTCACTATTTTGATCGCATGCAGGAATGGCCGGGGTTGATCGCCCGCTTCCAGCAGGCGATGAGAGAGGCTGTCCCCGCAGAATCAGAACAAGCGCGGCAGTTGGCCGCTCACTGGCTGGAACTGTTCCGCTCCTATGCGGGCGACAACCCGGCGACCCAGATGAAAATCCGTCAGGCGATGGAACAGGAACCGGTTTTGACTGAAGGTACCTGGCTCACGCCACCATTGCTGGCCTACTTGCGTGAATGCATTGCACAACTGATGCAACAGGTGGGATCGCGACCAGCATGATGAGTGTCTTCGGCACCAAAAAATAAGATTATTCTAATAAAAATATCACACTCCCGGCGTTATCAGATTTATAAACTGGAGAAATTGAATAAGCTCATTCTTATCTGACGACGCTTTTTGGGTTATCTAAAAAAAAAGGGGAATTTAAAAACTGATTTATATCGTTTTTTTCAAAAAAATCAGCCTGGTATGAAAGTGTTATCACAGAAAAAAACAACATAAATTCAATAGCATAATGAAAATAAACTCTATTTTTTCATTACAAAAATAACAAACTCGCATTGTGTATAGGAAAAAAGCATCTCCCTTTAATAAAAGAAAAATCCTACATTACGCCCCGCTGGTCGATATTGAGATTTCAATTAAACCATATTGTACCTAGCTTACTGCATTGTCATAAATGTTGATGGATTTCTTCTCTATTGAATCAACTCCAAATAGCCTTTTAATAAATGGTTATTTGTATCATGTTCAGTACTGAACGGAAACATTAAGGACGTTTCTTAATGATAAGGACGTCGTTTTAATTAAAAAAGGAAAGTAATAATGAAAAAGATTCTTCTGTCTGTTGTCGCCGCTGCTATTCTGTCTACCGGTATGGCACAGGCTGCTACTGGCGTTAATAAAAAGATCACCATCGTAGCCAATATTAACGATGCCATCTTCGTTTCCAAGCCAGATGGCAGCACCTGGTACGATAAAGAAGAGCTTTTCGCCAAGGATTATACCCAGACATCTTTCGCTTCCAACGATCTGCCGGTTCGTGTTTACACCACCGACACTGACGTGAACGTATCTCTGGTTCAGCCATTGACCGTGAACCGTCTTGATGGCGCTCAGTTATCAACCGTGGCCGTCACTTTCGCTGGCAAGCCAGTAGTTGTGGGTGCTCCAGTGAAAGTGACTCAGACTACTGTTGCACCAGGTGGTTATGACAACACCTACAACCTGAAAATCACTGCCAAAGCGCCAACTAACGTGACTGGCACTACCAACGGTTCATACCAGGGTGATCTGGTCATGCTGTTCGAACCAAAAATCTAAATTGGTATTGTCACAATATCTTTGATTTCTGGTATTGATACCATAATAGGGTTATATCTATAACCCTATTATTTACCTTAACTCAAAAATTATTGACGTAAAAATTTTTTAGGGCAGCAATCAAAGTTTCTTGTTAGCTACCACGCTGTAAAAATATAAATATTTTATTCAAAGCGGGTTAATGATTAATCACTAGTCATTAAGTGCGTCATGCTGCTTGATTATTAATACGTTAATAAATAACAGCGTTGTTTACTCTACTTATTGAACGGACTCTCCATGGCCAACGTTATCCCAGGATGGGCAACCGGTTTATTGCTGCTGGCACCTTCAGCCGTAACCTATGCAGACAGTGCCCAGATTGAATATCAGGTGCCTGCGGGCTTTTCCGAGGCCGAGCAGGATAAATCCATGCAGTTTCTGGCCACTCTGGACGGCAAACCGTTGCCAGGGCCCATCAACTGGTCTGCACAAAAAAATCGCCTCACCTTTGATGAAGCGCTGTATCGCCAAAATGGAGTGTCAGCCGAACAGATAGTATTACTTAACAAGGTTCTCACCCAGATACCCTACGCGGTCTGCCCGAACGGTTGCGACTATACCGTCAGCGGCCAGACGGTATCGCTGGATAAGGTCAAGCAGTCGCTGACCATCACCGACGGCAACCAGCGTTATGTGCAGCCCCAGACCATGATGGGCTTCATTCACAACCAGTCACTCGACGTGCGTACCGCCTCCAATGAATACCGCGCGGTTTCAGCCTACGGCCAGGGCTACCTCGGCCTGCCGGCACAGAGCTACGCGTATCTGAACTGGTACTACAACGACAGCAAGAATTTCGATACCCAGACCACAGATCAAGGTATCAGTACCTGGTATCTGCAGAAAAACTTTGCCTCCACCTACTTGCGTAGCGGGCGGCAGGACAGCCGCGACAGTGCCTCAGGCAGCGTCAGCACCTCACTCAACCCGAGCTTTGACCAGTTCGTCACCTTGGGCAGCCAGGACAACCTGAAGCGCGACAACCAGTCCGCAGGCAAAATGGTGTTGTTCGCCACCACCGATGGCGACTACGAGTTCTACCGCGACGGGCGCCTTATCCGCCGCTTGCCGGCCGTAGTGGGCCGCAATGAGATTGATTACAACCAGTTGCCCGGCGGCTTCTACAGCGTCGAAGTTCGGCTGGTTAACCGCAGCGGCCAGGTGGTCAGTACCGAGAACCAGCAGATTGCCAACATCAACTATGGTGGCGGCTCTGGCTGGTATCTGACGCTGGGCAAGGAACTGAACACTCAGAAGAGCATCGTTAACGCGGGCGTCAGCTTCCAGACCAACTGGTTTGCCGCCAGCAGTACCCTGCTCAAGGGCACCGGCAATACCTGGGCGATGGAGCACAACCTCACCCGGCCAATGCAGATCGCGGACGTGGAAGTGACACCAACCGTGGGCGTAATGGCCGGGGAAAAACGCGTGGGTGGCTACGCCAGCCTGAGCGCGGGCAATCAGCAACTGGGTAACCTGACGGTTTCACAGTACCAGAATACCTCGGTGTCCGAGTTCTACCTGGGCAGCAACAGCACCTCGCTGGGCTACAGCCGGCAGTTTGGCCCGACTCGCTTGGGCTACAACTACAGCCGCTATGCCAACAGCGAGCGCCATCAGTTGCAAAGCAGTTGGAACTGGCGTGGCAACGGGGTCTGGGCGGTGATTTCCACCGGGGTGCAAAAAGGTGGCTATAACAACAGCAGCAACAACTACGGGCTGTATCTGAACACCACCATCATGCTGGACCGCAATACCGGCACGCTGAACGCCGCTTACAACAACGGCAAGCTGCACACCGGCGGCAGTTATACCCGTGAGTTTGAAGACAGCACCGGCACCACCTATGCAGGCGTGGACTTCAGCGAAGTCGGCCGCACCAATGCGGTCGGTCTGAACGCCCGCCGCAGCGGCACCCGCGGCGATGCATCGCTACGGCTCGGGGTGGATGACCATATCACCAGCGGCAGTTTCAACTACAACGGCATGCTGGCGGCAAGCAAAGACGGCATTGCGCTGGGGCGTACCAGCCCGAGCGGTGCGGCGATGTTGGTGACTACCCCTAAACTGGGCGACACCCAATACGGCTTCAAGGTGGAAGGCAACCCGGTTGGCGGGGGCAGCACCTACGCGGTGCCGCTGGCCAGCTACCAAGACGTGACCTTTGCCCGCGCACAGGCGGTGGATGCCAACATGGATATGAATATCCGCCTGCCAGCCAACGTAGTGCGCGCCCACCCGGGGCAGGTGTACCCGGTGAAAGCCGAGGTGGCGATGAACCTGCTGTATAACGGCTTCCTGGTGGACAGCCGCGGAGTGCCGGTGAGCGGCACGGTGAGCGAGACGGGGGATGCGGTCTATCCGAACGGTCTGTTCTCAATGGCCTCCACAACGTTGATTAAAGAAATCACCGTGACCGGTAAGCAAGGGCGTTACCGCTGTGACCTGACCCAACCGCGCGACAACCGCTACCTCTGCGTGGCGGGTTAAGTGAACCCACTGAATTGATGTGAGTAACCTATGAAACCGATGATCAAAACATGCCGTGCCCTGCTGGCGACCAGCCTGCTGGCCCTGGGCGGATTAGCGCAGGCCGATGGGCAATTAATGGTGATGCCAGCACGCAGCACCGTGGAAGGGCAACAGACTCGTACCGTGCAGGTCAGCAACCTGGGCGACAAGCCGCTGTACCTGAAGGTTGACCTGATGCGAATCGAGAATCCAGGGGAAACTCCAGAACGCAAAACGGCGATCGGCGATATCACCGTACCGGAGATGATGGCCAACCCGGCCAAACTGACGCTGGGCCCCGGCCAGAAACGGGATATCAACCTGGTGGCGCTGAAATCACCGGCCAAAGAAACATTGTACCGGCTGTATATCGTGCCAGTCTCCAGCATCAAAGTGGTTGGGAGTGAGATCAAGGACAAAATCACTGCACCCCTGACCTTCGGGGTGGCCTACGGAGTGGTGGTTCACCATCTGCCACCAGCCCAGGCTCAGAATCATGGCTGGAACCACCAATGTACCACTGGCGGACTGCAACTGACCGCCACCGGTAATGTACACACGCTGTTCAACCAGTTGCAGGCCACTCCGGCAGGTAGCCTGCCAGCAGAGCAGAAAATATTCCCCGGTACGCCACGCGTGTTCCAGGTAACCCGTTTGCAAGGAAATGCCGATGGTCAGCCTTTTGATGTGCGCTGCCCGTAAGGCACCTCTCGGGATACTGCTGTGCGCCCTGCCTTGGGGCGCGGCGCAGGCGCTGATTAATATCAACCCGAAGATTGTAGAAATGAAGGACGATCAGACGACGGTGTGGGTGACAAATACCGGGGACAAACCGGAGTTCGTCAACATCACCCTGTTCGAGGTGACCAACCCCGGTGCTCCGCCGGAAGAGGAGCAGCGGATACCGCTGGGCCTGGTCAAAGCACCGTCTCTGTATGCCGCACCGTTCAAACTGACGCTGGGGCCACGGCAGGAGAAACAGGTGCAGTTAAAAGCGCTGACTCGTCCAGATAAAGAGAAAGTGTACCGGCTGGCGGTCATGCCGCAACAGCAGGCCACCATCAGCGGAACCCACAACAACGTGATGCTGGTGGGCCTGGGATATATGGGGCTGGTGCGCCAGTTGCCGTTAACCCAGACCGCGACCTGGCGCCATGATTGCCAGGCCGACGGCCTGCACCTGGAGGCTACTGGTACGGTGCGGGTGGAGTTTCGTGAACTGATGCAGGATGGCAAAGTCGTGGATGATTTTAATGTCTACCCGGGAACGCCACGCCTACTGGCAGGCAAGAACTTGCGCGGCAAGGCACAGGACACCTCGTTCACCCTGCAATGTGACAGATAAAAAAGGATCAACACCATGAAGTTATGGCAACAGCTAATCGCAGCGGCCCTGCTGCTGTCGGGCAGCAGCGTGAATGCCGCCAACATATCGCTCAGCAGCGTACCGCTCAGCATTACCCTGACCAACCTGCCGAAAATCACGATCGAGAAACCGGGTGGCGGCTGGTACGACACATTGACGCTGAGCAACAGCGCAGGCAGCGATATCACCCGCTACCAGGCGCAGGTGCCGGTACAGGTGAGCATTCGTAATGAGCGCAACTTTATGGTCTCGCTGGTTAACCCGCTGGTGTTGACCCATGAAACCGATGCGTCGCTGACCTTCACCACCGAGCAGATCGGGTTTGGCAGCAGCGCCACCACGCTACAGGCACTGAGTGCCACACCGGTGAATTTCAGTAACCCGGCACTGGTGGGGGACACCTCAACGGGCAGTTATCTGCTGTCGGTGCTGGCCCGTCAACCGGTGGGGGTACTCGGTACGATCGCCGGGAGTTATACCGGCCAACTGGTGCTGATGTTTGAAGTGAAGGTGTAAGGCCACCTGTGGCTAATGTGTTGTGATTACTGCTTTTGCGGGAATTTAAGACATCAAGGAATCATGATGAAAATACGTTTTTTATGGTCGGCCCTATTAGGCGCAACGTTGTTGTGCGGTAGCATACAGTCGGCCATGGCTGGGACTTATTATGTTTTTCAAATGACTAACTGCTACATGACCGGTCTCGGTAACAACCAATGGAAAGTCAGTTTTAATTGGGAATCAAAGTCGCTCTCGAGCCCAAATAATCCAAATGGGGTGACTAATTATTTCATCGTAAAAATCCCGAAAATCAGTGCCGATGGAACTACCGTTGACCGCACTGCCACTGGATTTATGAACCCTATTCCTGCTCTGGATTTCACTTTTTCACAGCCCGGAGGTTTTTATGCACGCCCCCCTTCTGGGGACCAGGTTGTCGTTGGTAATCCAAACGGTACTCTTCTGATTACTACCAATGGCAATGTTTCATTTACTTTCTCCACAAATGGCAACGGCGCTTATCCAGCCGCACGTGTTTTTCCTAATTTCTCAACAACTGATGCTAGCGCAGGTAATGGATGGTACTGGTTTATACCGACCGTCACTAACGGTACCTGTGGTACCTATGGTGGAGGAGAAAAACCTCCTAGCGTAGTTCCTCCCGTTGAAGAGCTTATGCCGGTTGATCCCGATTTTAAAATGACCTCCGCCGTGTGGGAGCTCAATACGCTGGACGTCGGGGATTTACCTGATGTTTCTGCCGCAGGCACCGGTTATCCAGCCTCAATTAAAAATGCCGCCAGTAACCAGTTATGTGTGAATTATGTCACCGCCGGGATAAAGAATAAAACTTATGCGTTAAGCGTAAGCAACAGTGCCAGCACGCAAAATGGGCGTAGCCTATTTACCCTGCAAGGCCCTGGCAGCCAGCTATTTTATAATCTACAGCTAACAAGCAACGATGGCGTGACAGGTAATAACTTTAATTTCCCGACAGCAACGGCTAAATATATCAACCTGTCACAAACGGCCAGCAGCACGGCTAATCGCAGCGAGATGTGTTGGACGCCGCAGGTAAACCTGTTCAAGAATGCCTCAACCACCGCAGGTCTGCACTCTGATAATGTGGCCTTTGTTATTACACCCAAGGCATAACGCACATACCCCCAGTGACAGCGCACGCTGTCACTGGGGGTTAAAAACCGCAAACAACAATGAATGTGGCTTGAAGCAATAAAGGGATATCTTTTTAAGAGATAGATATGATCAAGAAAAAAATAATCATTCAATGCCCATGCCATTATACTCGCTTAGGTATTGAGGGCATGCTGCGTAATACGCAATTATCAGAGAAGTGCGATGTTATAGACAGCGTCAGTGAACTTAAGCAATGTGAAAAATATTTAAGGGAATTTCCTGTTGTCGATATCATGCTACTCACGCTGAGTAGCATGGTTGAGGATCCGGCCACGGCTCTGCACCTGCTCGGTGAGAGTTTACCCTTGGTGAAGCCCAATACCAGAATAGTGCTTATTGCCGATATGCTAACTGTTGAAGTAATGGCTCGCTATCTTTGTGGAATCAATAACGTTTTGGTTGTGTTGGATAAATCAAAATCGCTAGAAATTTTTGAAGATCAGTTATTGAGTGCATTTCACCCATTGACTGAACTCTACCGATTAGGTCAGATAGCGGCCCCCTCACTTTCTTTACGCGAAATGACCGTACTGCGACGTTTGTTAGAAGGGCAAAAAGGGGTAGATATTGCCAATGATCTCCTGCTCAGCAATAAGACCGTCAGCCATTATAAGCGTTCAGCCCTGATCAAATTAGGTATTCGCTCGTTACAGCCGCTTATGGTGAATAATTATCGCAAGGAAATAGTGAGTAAAAGCCAATTTACCTGGTTGCCGGGCACAGCGCATAATGTTCAAACTCCCCCTTAAACAAGGATCACTATGTCACTTGCAACCCCGCAGGCTGTACTGGTTATCGATGATGCCAGCACTGAGGATATGGCCGCCATTCAACAGATTTACGCCTATCACGTGCTGTATGGACCAGCCTCGTTCGAAGAAACCCCACCTTCGCCAGATGAAATGCTGGAGCGACGCGGCAAAGTGTTGGCGGCTGGGTTGCCATGGCTGGTAGCAAAACTGGATGGCCAGGTGGTGGGCTATTGCTATGCTACACCCTACCGGCCACGCCCTGCTTACCGCTATACGGTTGAAGATTCGGTCTATATCGCCGAAGGCATGCAAGGGCACGGCATTGGCAAGGCGCTGCTCAGCGCGCTGATTGCCCGCTGTGAGCGGGGCCCGTGGCGGCAGATGCTGGCAGTCGTGGGTAATGCCAAGGGCAATCCCGGTTCGCTGGCGCTGCATAGCAAATTGGGGTTCACCAGCGTCGGCACCCTGAGTGGCGTAGGCTTTAAATTCGGCGGCTGGCTGGATACCCACATCATGCAACGCACGCTGGGAGAAGGGACTCACACGCTTCCGGCCAGTGACGATCGGCCTTAATGGAAAATCACCTGCCGCAGCCCGGCAGGTAATAGCTTAATACCGCCCCACTTACCTATAGACAGATGGGAGTGATGCGGAACGCCGACACGCCGTGGACCCATCCCTGGGGGCTCGTATCGCGTATCTATGCGCTCAACGGTCGGCTAACCTGCATCGCTCCCACCTGTGGCACTATTAGGTGTAGTCATTTAGGTTATTCCGTCTCGTTTTTTGCCAAACGCCCGTCTTTCTGGCGGCGATAGTCACGCGCCGCCGCCGGGATTGGCGTTACCTTGCCGGTTTCAATCCAGGTACGCAGACGGTTGGCATCCGCAAAGTGGGTATATTTACCAAAAGCATCCAACACCACCAGCGACACCGAACGGTTGCCAATCATCGTGCGCATCGCCAGGCAATGCCCGGCCTGATTGGTAAAGCCGGTTTTGGTCAGTTGAATATTCCACTTCTGGTTATAGACCAAGTGGTTGGTATTGCGGAACGGCAAGGTGTAGTTAGGATCTTTGAACGTCGCCATGCGTTCGGTGGTGGTGCTCAACTGGCCGATCAGCGGATACTGCTTGGTCGCCAGCAGCAGCTTGGTGAGATCGCGTGCGGTAGACACGTTGTGAATCGATAGTCCGGTCGGTTCTACGTAATGGGTCTTCGTCATGCCCAACGATTTGGCCTTGGCATTCATCGCCTTGATAAAAGCGTTATAACCACCAGGATAATGGTGCGCCAGGCTGGCGGCAGCGCGGTTTTCCGATGACATCAGCGCCAACAGCAGCATGTCCTTGCGGCTGATCTCACTGTTCAGACGCACACGTGAATACACCCCTTTCATTTCCGGCGTCTGGCTGATATCCACCGCCAACACTTCATCCAGCGGCAAATGGGCATCCAGCATCACCATGGCCGTCATCAGCTTGGTGATCGACGCAATCGGCACCACTTCATCCGGGTTGCGTGCATAAATCACCTTATGAGTTTGCATATCCAGCACCATCGCACTGCCTGAAGCCAACTCAGGCTGGGTGGCATGCAATGCAGCAGTTTTTTCACTGGCCAGCGCGCGCGGCACCAGGCCGGTACCCACTTGCAAAGCGAGTAAAGTTAGAACCAAAACTCGGATTTTCACATGCATGTCTCTTAACGGAAAAACAGGGAAGCCCATACTCTAAATAATTCAAGTTGCAGGAAGGCAGCAAGTTCGCGAGGCCCCAGGAGCATAGATAACTATGTAACTGGGGTGAGCGAACGCAGCTAACGCACATGCGACTTGAAGTATGACGAGTATAATGCGTTGAATTATAAGTGAGGGATATGGAATTAGCACTGCGATTGTTAGTGGCTATTTGTGACAAATTCTGTCGAAGGGAAAATTGTGCAAACTGCGAGCGCACTAGCCTGTACGCCCGCAGAGCAAAAGTTACAGTGCGGGTTGCCAAGCTGCTTGCGGCAACAGATACACCCCAGCGGGCTGTTGCGCACCCGTTCCCACAATATGGCCAATCCCCGCCGCCATCACTGCCAGGGTGACATCAAAGGCATTCAGGCTATCGCCATAACCGGCTGTCAGGTTGAACATTGAGCCATTCGCCAACAGATACAGCGTTTTCTCTGCCAGTTGGTAGGCGTTAACAAACGGCAGCGGTTCGCTGCACGGCAAGGCTTGGAGGAAACCGACATCAATCTCTTCCGCCACGTGGCCCACGTTGAGGATAAATACCCCATCTTTCGCCTGCTCAAGATGTTTGGCAGACAGCACATTCTTCGCCCCGGTTGCCGTGGCAATCACGTCAGCTTGTGCCATGGCAGCAGCCAGATCGACCACCGCCCAGCCATCGTAACGCGCCTGCAAAGCCCGCGCCGGATCGATTTCTGCCACTATCACCTGCCCACCATAGGCCTTCGCGGCGGCAGCCACGCCCTGGCCCACCAGGCCGTAGCCAATCACCAGCACGCATTTTTCGTGCAGTGTTAAATGGGTAGTCTGGAAAAAGGTGTGCCAAGCGGTAAGGCCAACCATATGGCGGTTATGCAGCCCCTCTTTTACCGGCAGATCGTCCCAGTTGAAAATTGGGTAGCGCGGCGCAATGCCACCCAAACGGTTGATGCCTGAACCGGTGGCTTCCAGCCCGGCCTTGATCTGCGGGCCACTTTCCGACTGGTGCAAACGCGTGGTCAGATCGGCCCCCATTTCACACAGATGAGTCGGATTCCAGGCCAGTGCGCGATCAAAAGACGCCGACCAGTCGGCATCGCTCATATCACGCCAGGCATAGGCTTCGGCACCGTGGCGCTCCAGCCACGCCACCACATCGTCCTGAACCGTTGTTGGGTTGCAGGTGGTGAGATAAATTGCCGCTCCTTTACCCAATAACCCCGCCACCAGCGGCGCCATTTTCAAATCCAGGTGCATATTGCAAGCCAGACGCACACCGTGCAGATCCGGCAATGCCGCAACCGCCGCACGGGTGCGTGGCATATGGCGCATCGCCCAACTCAACTCACTGTCAAAATCCTGATACATTTGCTACTCCTCCACTGCGTTACACCGATGGGGCATGGCAGCTATTATCACTCAAACAAAAAAACCGAGGTGACTATTATGGCAGAAGCGTTAGTGATTGTTTTTCCAATCTATCAGGGCGTCACTCTGTTGGACTTCGCCGGTCCATACCAGTTTTTGTCCCGCTTGCCGGATACTGAAGTGATAGTGGCTTCATTGGGTGGAGAGACGGTGAGCGCCGATGGTTTGCATTTTTCTGCACTGCAACCACTCGAACAGATTGAGCGCTGCGATGTATTGTGCGTTCCCGGTGGTGGAGGCTGCACTCAAGCCATGCAGGATAAGCGCTATATGGCGCAGATTCGCCGTCTGGCGGCCGGAACGCATTATCTCACCTCGGTTTGCACCGGTTCGCTGATCCTGGCCGCCGCAGGGTTGCTCAATGGCAAGCGCGCTACCAGCCATTGGTCGATGCGTGAAAGCCTGGCACTGTTCGGTGCCATCCCCAGCAATGAGCGTGTGGTGCGTGACGGACATATCATCACCGGTGGCGGTGTCACTGCCGGTATCGATTTTGCCTTAGCGCTGATTGCCGAGCTACGCGGCGCAGACACCGCCCAGGCGATCCAGCTCGGGCTGGAATATGCCCCAGCCCCGCCGTTTAAAGGCGGCACCCCCGAATTGGCTCCTGCTGCGATTGTTCAACAGGTACAGGCCGCGATGGCAGAAAACCTGCTGAAACGGCACGCTTTGGTGGCACAAATTGCGGCCGATATAAATCACGGTTAGAAAAACACAGGGTATCGATAAGGAAGAGATAATTTCCCGCTTAGCCAAGTTGGTAAGCGGGAAATTATTATAGACACGAGGTAATAACAGACACAGCGGTAATAAATAAAGCTCAGCAGAGATTAGAACAGATAACGAGCGCCCAGCACCACTTCGCTGGAAACCAGACGGGCTTTCATTTGCTCGTCTTTTAACCCTCTAACGTTGTTGAAGTTATTGTAACCACTTTCAACGTTGCCCATATCGACGTAACGGTAGCCCAGATCGAAGTTCAGGCGTTCAATAGGCGCATAGCTGATCCCTGCGCCAAGAGAGTAAGCCAGGTTGGTTTGGGTATTGGAACCATATTGACGAGAGGTATTGCCCTGCCAGCCATCAGATTCAACTTTAGCGATACCCAAGCCAAGGGTGCCATAAATAGAGAAGTCATAACCCAGCGCATAGTCACGATAAGCGTTGAGCATCAAACGTTGTACATCCACTTTATGATGATTAAAGCTGCTGGCAAAAGTGGTAGAACCGCTGGTGTATTCGCTCTTTTTCTTGAAAACGTATTCACCTTCGGTACGCCAGCCATTACCAAACTGATAGCCTGCGGCAACGGCACCATTAAAGAAACTCTCTCTTTCATTACCGCTGACAAAACTCCCAACGCCCGGACGGCTGCTGGTATCCATATTTTTTGCCGATTGCTCAACATGCAGTAACTTCAGTGAGCCATAATAACCTTGCAAAGCATCATCAGCAAAAGCCTGGCCGGAAACAGCCGCTAAAGAAATAGCCAGTACAAGAGGTTTAATATTCATACGTTTCTCGCTTTAAAGAAAATCAATGATGATATTAAACAGCACAGTCTGGCTTATTTAACACCATCGCAATCGATTCGGTTAAAATAGCCAGCCTGGAGCGAGGAAACAATTCGGTCGATTACCTAACTTTCTAGGTATTTTTACCTAGTCCGTATTTTTAGTCAGCAGCCCACCATAAATAGTAATCAATTTAACCAAGGAGTTAATTTCCAATTTGGCAAACAGATTGGCACGATGTGCTTCTACGGTACGCGGTGAAAGGGCTAAATCATGGGCAATTTCTTTGCTGGATTTACCCGCCATAATAAGCAGGGTTATTTCATATTCACGCGCAGAAAGCGTGCTGAGTTTTTCTTTTAATTCGGCATTTTCTGCGCGTTGACTTTGCAATAGGCGCTGATGTTCCAAGGCTGCGCTCACCGTTTCGATCAGTAAATCCGCATCAATAGGCTTGGTCAGGAACTCAAAAGCGCCATTTTTAAAAGCACGACGGCACAGCTCAATATTGCCGTGGCCGGTCATAATGATCACCGGGATATCCAGCCCCTGCCGTTGCCATTCCTCCAGCAGCATCAGCCCACTTTTACCCGGCATGCGGATATCCAGCAGCAAACAGCCCGACAAGGCCTGTGGCTCCTGCATCTGTTGCTGAAAATCCAGCACACTTTCATACGCAAGGGTTCGCCAACCCATGGTGGCCAATAATGAACTGAGTGAACAACGGATGGCCTGATCGTCATCAATCAGGTAGATAAACTGCTCCATCACGCCTCCTGAGCGTTAAAAGGGAACCACAGGGTGAAACAGGCACCCTGCCCGGCAATATTCTCCGCTTTAATACTGCCGTGAAGGCGCTGAATTAACGTTTCGGCCAGCGCCATGCCCAATCCTAAACCCTCTGGCCGCGTGGTGTAAAAAGGCATAAACACCTGTTGCAGCGCCTGCTCGGAAAGCCCAGGCCCGCCGTCCGTAATCACCAGCGTAATGCCTTGCTCTGAAGCTGTTGCACCGATCGCCACCCAAGAAGACCCCGCCGCTTGGTGCTGCTGGGCCTGAATGGCATTCGTGAGGATGTTATGGAGGATTTGCTCAATCCACAGCGGCTCAGCCTGCAGGTTGGGTAAATTTTCGGGTATCCGATTGATAATTTTGACCTTCCCGGTTTGGATCTCGTTTTCCAGCAACATAGTGACACGCAACCAGATCTTACCCAGATTGACCGCTTGCAAAGCCATCTGATCATGAGTCAGTTTTTGCCGGAACTGCATCAACAACGCACTGATACGTTTTATTTGTATCACGGCCGCATCCAGCAGCGGCGGTACCTGATGTGCCTGCTGTTGATCCAGCAAGCGTAGCGCGGCCTGGTTATAGCTCAGAATCGCCGTCAAGGGTTGGTTCAGCTCATGCACAATGCCGGTGGTGATTTCCCCCATGGCATTAAGCCGGGTCAGTTCCGAGAAATGCTCACGCAAAACGGCAATATTGCGCTGGCGTTTTTGCACACGATACTGACTGATAAAATAAACGATCGCCGCCCAGCCGAGTGACGATAACAGCAACAGTAGCCAAGGTAACCGCGCCCAGTCAGGATCGCTGCTGGCGGAGAGTTCGAAAGGCTGCAAAGCGCTGGCCACCTGTTTATCCCACTGCCAATAAGCGGGTTGCCAGGCGCCGCCTAATTCGACCAGCGGCGCATTCTGCCAGCTTAGGCGAACGTGTCGAAAATAGTGGCTTTGTGGCAGCTCCGCCAATAACTCGTTGAGATCGATCAGCAACGCAAAATGCTGCGCATTGAGCCAATAAGTGCCATTACCGGCAGGCAACAGAGTATTGCTTGAAGCCGTGGGCAGCAGCGGTTTCCAGGCCAGGATCTGGGGAAACTTTTCTTGGATCACCGAAGGATCGCTGGTCACGGACAGTAATGACAGAATCGTTTCATGCTGAGAGAGCTTTACCGTGAGATCGCGATGTAAAATACGAAAATCAATTGATTGCTCTTCATATTGCTGCTGCAAGGCATAAATAACCAGCCCACTGCCTGAGAGTAAAGATAAAATCAACCAGATACAGACCTTGAGCATAATAATTCCATGTTATTCTTAAATTTATTTATTAATATCGAGCCGAGAGATTTAATACCCTATTACCCAACCAGGCCCACAGCGAACGCTTAATATCAGCCTCTGATGGCAATCAATAAGGAATAAAATGACGGAGCTGGCCCACTATATCACGCAATATGGCTACTGGGCGCTGTTCATCGGCTGCCTGCTGGAAGGGGAAACCATCACTTTACTGGGTGGTATTGCCGCACATAACGGATTTCTGCGGCTGCCGCTGGTGATTGCGGTGGTGGCGCTCGGCGGCACGCTGGGCGATCAGGTGCTCTATTTTGCCGGGCGCTACTTTGGTGGCCGGGTCATTTCACGCCTGAAGAATCAACAGCAACGTATTGAGCGTGCGCAACAGCTGATTGCCCGCCACCCGATACTGTTCGTGATCGGCGTACGTTTTATGTATGGCTTTCGCATTATCGGCCCGGTGCTGATCGGGGCCAGCAAGTTGCCACCTTCACTGTTCGTCCCGCTGAATATCCTCGGCGCGATCCTGTGGGCTACCCTCTTCGTGCTGCTGGGCTATTTTGGTGGTCAGGCCATAGGCAGCTTCGTCAGCGGTTACGACAAAAAGCTCTACAGCCTGCTGTTCTGTGCGCTGGTGATCGCCGCCATCCTGCTGCTGCGCTATTGGTGGCGGCGCAAGCGTAAGGCATAAACTATTTGTTGAACATCAATTTCAGGCCCAGCAACGCCAGAACGCTGCCGCCTATTCGATCGAACCAGGCTTTGAAACGCAGATAAATACGGCGCGGGCGCGGCGATGACAGCACAAATGCCACAAAGGCATACCATAGCAGATCGACCGCCAGGGCAATCAGCGGCAGCACGATGTACAGCACCGGTGGAATTTTATGGCTGAGCAGCGCGGCAAACACGCTGCCGAACACGATGGCGGTATTCGGGTTGCCCAGTTGAGTCAGCAACCCGGTGGTAAATGCCCGGCGAAAGCCCAACTGCGGCCCGCCAGCCGCTTCTACCGTTAATGGCTGGCTGGCACCGCGCAGCATCCTGAACGCCAGATAGATCAGATAAGCGCCACCCAGCATTTTCAGCGTGGTGTAAAGCCAAGGCAGTGCCAGCAGCAGCGACTGCAAGCCCAGCAGGGCGATCAGTGCGAAGACAAAACACCCCATCCCCATGCCTAAAGCCACTGCCATCCCATCACGGCGCGACGAGGCCACGGCGGTGCGCGCCACCAGAATAAAACTTTGCCCTGGGCTCATCGCACCCAACGTAATCGCACCGGTAATGCTCAATACTGACAACATCGTTTCGCTCATCATGTCCCTGTTCTCCACGGCATCCAGGGTTCAAATCTGCGCGCAGGTAAACACAAAATCAACGGAAAACATCGCCACGTGCATTCAGAAAAAGAACGCCGGGAAGCATTGAGGCAGTATTTTGCGATTGAATGGGCAAGATAAGCATAAGCGTTGTTGAACCCAGCAAGCCGCAAATAACCGCCTTCCTCCAACGGCTAACGCTGTAACACTCTGCCAAACAACACTTTTACTCCTTTCTATTTCCGGATCCCGCCTGTTTTATCTCCGGTGTGACCGCAGTCAAATTTAAGCCAAACTGTATTATCAAGGTAAAAAAACGTTCTTCATGGGTAATATTTTGATGCCCGAAAAATATAGATTAGGTCGTGAATACCCTAGTTTTAAACAAACCTCCCACCTGAATTCATGGAAAGAAATATGAAAAAATCAATTAACTGCATGAATCACCCGGATAAAAAAACGCTGAAACTCCTGTCTGGGCTACTCTGTTTCTCTGCATTAACCCTCGCTGGGTGCGACAACAGCTCCAGTACTTCGCAAAACGGCGATAAAATTGAGCGCTTGCTGGCGCAAATGACGCTGGAAGAGAAAACCTCGTTCCTGCACGGATTGGTTAAAGGCTTTGATATGTCGGACTTTGGTGACCCGGAAAACAAAGCCAACGTCGGCTTTATTCCTGGCGTGCCCCGGCTCAATATCCCACCATTACGGCTCACCGACGGCCCCGCAGGGGCGCGCTACACCAAAGGCTTGACCACTGCGATGCCCGCCCCTGTCTCGCTTGCCGCCAGTTTTAACCCAGAGCTTGCCAAGCAATACGGCGCGGCCATCGGCGCGGAAGCCCGCGCGATCGATCAGGATGTGCTGCTGGCCCCGATGGTCAATATCGTCAGAATTCCGGGAGGCGGCCGTAACTTTGAGACCTTCGGTGAAGACCCGCTGCTGGCCGGAGAAATGGCCAGCGCAGAGATTACCGGCATTCAGAATCAAGGAGTGATGGCCACCATTAAGCACTTCGCGGCCAACAATCAGGAAACCGATCGTATGACCATCAACACCATCGTTGATGAACGCACGATGCGCGAGATTTATCTGCCAGCCTTTGAACAGGGGGTTAACGCCGGGGTGGCTTCCTTTATGTGCTCCTACAACCGCCTGGCCATCGACGGCAAAAACAGCGATTACGCCTGCGCCAACAAGACGCTGCTGACGGATATTCTGCGCACCCAGTGGAAATACGACGGCTTTGTGATGACGGATTGGTACGCCGCCGTGCTGCCGGGGTTACAAGGCCTGGAAGCGCTGACGCCAGCCCCGCTGAGTGCCGGTCTGGATATGGAAATGCCGGGGGGCAATATGTTCGGCACCCTGCTGATTGATGCCGTACAGAATAAGGAGATGCCGGTCGCTACCGTCGATAAAGCGGTATACCGCATCCTGACCCAGATGGATAAATTCCATTTGCTGGATGGCACGCCACCGGCCAAGAAAACCATCGATCAGTTGAAAGATCAGAACAGCGTTATCGCCAAAGAAACCGCCATTGATGGCGCCGTGTTGTTGGTCAACGACAACAACGCGCTGCCGCTTCAGGCAAAAAGCATCACGTCGTTGGCGGTGATTGGCCAAACGGCCGCCAGCCTTAACTATGGCGGCGGTGGCAGTTCGCGCGTTAAGCCGCTAAATATGAAAGCACCGCTCGCCTCGATTGAGGAACGGCTTTCCAGCGGGCAGGTCAGCTATCAGCCCGGTGTTGATCTCGACGGCATCGCCATTCCGGCATCCGCACTGAGCCACGATCAGGGGCAACCAGGGCTGTTGAGGGATGATGGCAGCGTCGACAACGCGCTTGACTTCACCACCGCCAATCTCAACCCGTTGGCCCCCAACGGCAAGCAAGTGATCACCTGGTCCGGTAACCTGACGGCACCGACCACCGGCGAGTATGAGCTGAAGATTCAGGTGAAAAATGGCGGTGCCAGCCTGAAAATCGGTACCGGCGATCAGAATGGCAACCCGCAGATCGGTATTGCCAACAGCAGTTCGATTTCTTTTGCCGATATCTCGCTGATCTCCACCCGCGATGGGCTGCAATGGGCGGGTTATAAAATCCACCTTGAGGCAGGCGTGCCGCAGCCGATTACCATCACCGCCATCCCAGGCGTTGGCAGTGACTTTGCCACCGATCTGGCCGACCCGCTGAAACCCACCAGCTTCAGGCTGGCCTGGATGACCCCGGAGTTGAAACAACAGCGGTTTGACGATGCCGTTAACGCGGCCAAAAGTGCCTCAAACGTGGTGCTATTTGCCTATACCGAAGGTAACGAAGGGAAAGACCTGATTGATTCGCTCAACCTCCCCGAAGATCAGGATGCGCTGATCCAGGCGGTGGTCGAAGCCAACCCAAATACCGTGGTGGTATTGAACGTCGGTTCATCCATTGAGATGCCTTGGTTGGATGGTGCGCACAAACCTGCCGCGCTGCTGAACATGTGGTATCCCGGCCAGGAAGGGGCCGATGCTACGGCGGAGATCCTGTTTGGTCAGGCATCACCGGGTGGGCGTTTGCCAATCTCAATACCGTTCAAACTGGCAGACTATACCCCAGCCAACGAGCCGCAAAGTTTCCCTGGCGTAGACGGCACTGTGACTTACGAAGAGGGGATATTTGTTGGCTATCGCTGGTACGATCAACACAGCGTTGCCCCGCGTTTCGCGTTCGGCCATGGCTTGTCTTACACCCAATTCTCCTATAGCGAACCGACCGTGACCGCTACCGCAGACGGCTATAGCGTCAGCTTCTCGGTCACCAATACCGGGGCAGCCGCCGGTGTGGATGTTCCACAGGTTTACTTAGGTGCCCCAGCCACCCCAGCGGTGCCGATGGCGAAAAAAGCGTTGGCCGGGTTCAGTAAGGTGAAATTGGCCGCCGGGGAATCCACCAAAGTAACGATACCGATCGCAAAACGCGCGCTGTCTTATTGGGATGTCAACACCGCACAATGGCAGGTTGCTAGCGGCCAGCGCGCCGTATATCTGGGTTCATCTGCCAGCAGCGTGGAGGAGATTGCACAAATTCAGGTTGCGAAATAGGCGCTTGCTCAGCACATAACTTGATGATAAGAGTGAAATACCCTTGGGTATTTCACTCTTTGCCATGGATAGCGGAATAACAGCATGAGTAACAGCAAAACGGTTTCCAATATTGTTTCCCGATTTCTGTTTTCCTTTCTGCAACAGCATGACGTACCCGCAGCGTTGATCCACCACCGCACCGGGATCTCCCCCTATGAGCTCACCCAGTCAGATAGCCGGATTTCTGCGGCACAGCACTATCGCCTGATGATTCTGGTGGAAGAAAAGCGTGAATTCCTGTTTAACGACTATCAGCCGGATTTCGCCCTAACGGATATTTTCCGTTCCTGGGGCACCTTGTCTTCGCTGTTGACCAACAGCCGCAGCCTACGCCAAGGGGTGGCAAATTACCTGAAATACCGCGATATCATTGGGCAGACCGACCATATTCAAGTCTATGAAAATGATGAGCAACTGATGCTGGAATACCACAACAGCGGCCCGGAAATACTGAGCGCCTCGCTGGCATCGCCATTGGGCAATTTTATTATTCTGGCGGAACTCATCGGCCACTACGATCGGCAAACTTACGCTTCGATTCAGGTTACGCTGAAAGGCACCTGCTCCAATTCAAGGCAAGCTCAGCAACTGTCATCACTATTGGGTTTCAGTTGCCAGATGAATGCCGCGCGCAACACCCTCACCTTCAGCAAGCAAAATATCGACAGGCCTTATGATTTTTATAACCGCAAACTGTTCGAGACTATCCAGAAAGCCGCCGACAGCGAGATCAACACCCTTACCAGCAACGCTGCCCCACTCACTCTACAGGTGAAAAACTGCCTTAGAGCACATTACCAGAATCCAACATTGCACCAGCTCAATCCGGCCAATGAGATCACGCTGATTTGCCAAAAGATGTCGATGCCGCGCTGGACGCTGCAACGCAAGTTGCAGCATGAAGGCCAGAACTTTACCGAGTTGGCACAGCAAACCAAAATGGAAGAGGCTTGCCGCCTGCTGCAACAGCGTAGCCTGACCCTCAGCGATATCAGCGAACTGCTCGGCTTTTCATCTCAGGCCGCATTCAGCCGCTTCTTCCGTAATAAAATGAACGTTTCGCCGCTGCGCTACCGCAATGGGTGCGCCGTTTATGATCAAGGGTAAACCGCTCAGTTCGCCCGGTTAATTGCCCGCGCGATGTCACCTGAGGTTTTAAGCGCACGGATCTCAGCAAATAATTCGCTGGCCTCCTGATACTCTTTGCGTAGATAGCCCAGCCACTGTTTGATACGCGCCACGTGATACAAACCGGTATCGCCCTGCTTTTCCAGATGAACGTATTTTTGCAGCAACTGCACCACCTGCGGCCACGGCATGCGCGGCTCGTTGTATTTCACCATCCGGCTCAGGTTAGGCAGGTTCAGCGCACCGCGCCCCAGCATCACCGCATCACAGCCGGTTATCTGCATACAATCCTGCGCACTCTGGTAATCCCAGATTTCACCGTTGGCGATCACCGGAATAGACAGCCGCTGGCGGATCTCACCGATAGCGGGCCAGTTGATGCGATCGGCCTGATAACCATCCTCTTTGGTACGCCCATGCACCGCCAGTTCGGTGGCTCCGGCCTGTTGCACCGCGTCAGCGATTTCAAAGCTACGGCTGTTCGAATCCCACCCCAAGCGCACTTTGACCGAAACCGGTAAATGGGCGGGCACCGCAGCGCGCATCGCTTTGGCCCCTTGGTAAATCAGTTCAGGATCTTTCAGCAAGGTGGCACCGCCGCCGCTGCCGTTGACATGCTTTGAAGGGCAACCACAGTTCAGATCGACACCGTACGAACCCAGCTCTACGGCGCGAGCGGCATTTTCCGCCAGCCATTGTGGGTATTGGCCGAGCAGTTGCACACGAACCAGCGTACCCGAAGGCGTGCGGCTGGCATGTTCAAGCTCGGGGCAGAGGCGATAGAAGGATTTTGCGGGCAACAGTTGATCGACCACGCGCAGAAATTCGGTGATGCAGAGATCGTAATCGTTCACCTCGGTGAGCAATTCCCGCACCAGAGAGTCGAGAACCCCCTCCATCGGAGCTAAAAATACTTTCATTTTATTTTTATCATGACCTAATACTATCTTCTAATTGTAACATATTTATTATCTCAAAAATTAATTTTTTAATTATTCCATTTTTATTTCTTTGAAGAGATCTATATAAATTAGGTGACTGAATAATTCTCATTATTTTCTCATCCATTACATGATATATTCCTCTATGTCTAGCCAGCAAATATACGGCCTCTAAACACCTTAACCCCTCATATGATGAACATATCTCTCGGTTGCTAATACTTGATAAAAGCCCTAAATTATTCTTAGGTTTTTCTATTTCAAATCTATCATGTAAAATATTAACCCACTCAGAAATCACATCATGACTGCAATAAGATGAAAATCCAAAGATAGATTTTCTATATATAGATTTCTCACGCCTCAAGCATTTTAATTGGTCAGTCTCTATTTCTTTTAATTTAAACTTTAATTTTAACTTACTTATTATCTCATCAATACCAAAAGCCAAATCATTTTCCAAAGCTAATTTTTTTATCAAGTAATCCCTTGATGTACAATATAAAAAATCAGATTTCCACCCATTGATTTTTTCATCATCTGGCAGTGATGCAATAAAAGAAATTGTAGACTCGCAGCGCATAATCTCATCTATTTCAGGTGCTTTTAACTCACAACCATTGATAAAATCCTCAAAAAAACCATCTTTATCAAAAAATATTTCAGCGTCTCTCTTTATATGCTGAAGAAAAAGAGACCCTCTTTTTCTCATGAAGTAAAGTTGTCTCTTTGAAAACAGCGATACACTGTACCCCATATTACTATAGTATTTATATAAGCCTTCTCTTTCCTCATCATTACAAACGATCAATAAATCATTGTCACTGTATTCATCTGATATGTTTCTTATTTTTGAACCAAAATTTGCTATTGCAAACATTATCAACTCCTTAATACTTTATTGATGAATGCACTAACAAATAATGACATCATGACAAATCCAAGCAAAGATTCAAAGATAATAGCGACTCGACCAATTGATGTTACGGGGTAGATATCCCCATAACCTAAAGTAGTGATTGTTACACATGTAAAATAAAGTGAATCTAAATAGCTATTTACAACTCCAGTCTTAAAAAAGTGGGCGCTATAGATAAAATTAACACCCGCGATTAAGATTATGACAAAAATAAGAGTGTAGAATATCCTATTAATTTTCAATCCATAACCTGAGGTGACTTTATAAATCAAACCAGAAAATCTTTTTTTAAGATAATCAAACAAGCTTATTTTACCCTCCTTAAGCTTGTAGTCTAAATTACATCCTTCAGCAACCTTCATCATATATAAACTTTCACTAGCGTATGAGGGCTGGCTTTCATTCCTTGAATTTTTATAAAGTTCATGATAGAGATCTATTGCAATATTAGCATCATTTTTAAAATCAAAATTCTTACTAAAAGAAATAGGATCAATCAAGCATCTATTTATTTTTATCTTTGCAGTATTCGTATCAATAAATTTACACTCATTAAAATCACAATTCTCTATCAGAGCCCCCATTAGCAAGCATTCTTTAAATGTACAATTTATAAATCTAACATTTTTTATACACTTACTTTTAAAAGAGACACGTAGAAACTCTCTATCCCTAAAAATTCTCGGTGAACGCTCCTCGCCCCCAAAAAAATCAGGTAAATAAATAATATCACTCCATACACCACTTTCCTCCTCATTAATAAAACTCTCAAAATCCTCCACCAACCGTCCATTTTTTAGCGAGAATTTATTTGCAGCCATACCCATCTCCAAAAAATTAATTATTTATGAAATTATATCTTCTTAGTACAATATAATTTATATTCGAACACCATATAATGGGTTTTCCAGACCCTGCATAATAGCAGGTCCCTAATATTAGGGCATGGCAACCAGCTAAAGAGTCAAGTGAATCATCAATCTTAAAGTATTCTTTAAATTCCTTATTAATCTCAGGATTAATTGATATACTTAGCCCTGACTTTATATTGCCAGCGTTTAGCCAGATTTTACCATCTCGAGTCTGGCGAGCATCACTTATGAACCCCCAAAATATCCTCTTATGGCGATCCAGCCAAGGCATTACACTTTTGAATTCAACAAAAAGCTCATTAGCCTTTTTAGGGAGATCTTTGAAGTTTTCATCACGGACAATTATTTCTTGCTCAGAGAAATAGGGTGAATGTGATCTAACTAATTTGTATAGAACATTTTTTAATGTCAAATGAGCGGGGAACTTCACTCCACCACCATTAATCACTTGTTGTCCTGATCGTTGTTGACCTGTAGAATCTCGAACACTTGAATCGAACGCTTTTACGTCTATGTGATAATTTTTTTCTTGGTCAAGATTCAGGACTATACCACTATCAGGGTCAGATGCCGGAACACCATCACCTCCATCTCCTTCGCCAACGACTTCATAACAAGTTGAAAAAGAACAATTCTCTTCATGATGTGCACAAAAATGAGGTGAATTATTACCATAACTTGATTTTCTGTACCAAGCATTCCCAAGACATTCAGTACAAATCAAGCTCCGACGCATTGCTTGTAGTTGCGCTTCAGGTAATCTACAGAAAGCTTCTATTTCCCACTCTTTGCTATCTTGAGTACATAATGCTATATCCATAAAAACTCCACCTTCTGAAATCTCTATCAAATTAATCAGAACGAAACTAAATGATTCTATAGACTATGCCAAATCTTATTGAAAATTAATAACGAAATCTTAAGTGAAGTTTTATTATCGACCTAGCAACTATCTCATTTACGCTACATAATTTTTGTTTAATCGCAGCTCAGCGTTGTAAGCCCCAAACGCCACCGCACGAACAGTTTTTTCTGCCAGTCATTTCGGATACTGGTCCAATAATTTAACCCGCACCAGAGAGTCGAGCCCCCCCCCTCCATCGGAGCTAAAAATACGCGCATGACTACCCCAGCAAAAAAAGACGCGCCATGATACGGGCGAAAGGCGGCGTCAGACAAGCCTTCTGGCGAGATCCCTGTGATATCTTGCCTGGCTATCTATCCCCGTTGCTGGGTATATACCGAGCCCATAAACAGCCTAATCTGGCGGCGATAAAATAGTGTTAACGCGGTAAAATTGCGCACTTCTTATCCAGCAGTGACTCTACCGACGCACGGTTGCCGCTATCCCAACCGCGTTTTGTGGTCAGCAGGATAAAACCTTTTTGCCCAGAGAACTGGGTTGGCACCAAGGCTACGCCGTACTCTGCTAACTGCTGCGGCGACAAATGAAAATAACTGGCTACGGATTGGATCGGGTAAATCCCCATCGCCGCCGGTTGTACCACCCGACGCGCGTAATAGGTATGCCGCAATAACTTATCAGGCAATGGCGACCAGTTATCCTGTATATAAGGACGCTCAGCCTGAAGCTGGCGGTAGACATCTTCACGCAGGCAGGTCAGGTGAATATGCAACTGATTCTGACTGCGGCCATAAGCCGAATTGATCGCCATTCCCAACCTATCCTCGGGCACTGGCTGGCCATATTCGGACGTTAACAGGTGGCGCATCAACCAAGCGTAGCCAAAGTAATCCGTGCGCCCATCCATCAAAAGCTGAGGGCTCTCAATACCCGATAACGGTGTGGTGGGAACAAGAATAAAATGAAAGGGATAACGCGGGTTTTGGATAACGCTGAACCCCTGCTCTTTGCCTTGGCCTGGGGGCAGATAAATCTGCTGGCAAGGAGCGGGACTGTGCTTTTGCTGATAATTCACCATGCAGAGCTTATCCACCACACCCCACAAAGCGTCTGAACGCGCACATCCTGCCAGCAATAAAATGCCCAACAGCAATAGCCCGTGCCGAATACATAAACGAGTGAGTTTTATCATCTGTTTCTCTGTCTTATAACCTGCACGTAAGGGCCGCCAGAAACCGAGCAAAAGCGTATTATTGTTACCTATAGTACAATTCGGCGCATCAAAAACCTTGAAAATACCCCGGTACGGCCCACCATATTGCTGACGGATGCAGAAAGAAAAACACCCTGTCAGCATGGCGCTCACAGGGTGTAGGTGTTCTCTTATTAGCCGCCAATAAATAGCGGCTTTTTTAGGCTTACTCGCCCGGTTTACGGCTACGCGGACGGCGCGCAGGCGCTCCAGAACGCGGCTTGCCATCACCCTGCGGGCGGGCGCTGCCGCCACCGCGATTTTCGCGTTGACCACCGGCGTTACCCGTGCGTTGACCACCGTGACTCGCACGCTGACCGCCGCTATTTGGCGCACCACGGCCACCGCCCTGACGCCCGTTGATGATCGGCTCCGCCTTAATCGACGGATCCGGCTCATAACCCGGCAGGGCAATACGCGGGATTTCACGCTTCAGCAGGCGTTCGATATCACGCAGCAGTTTGTGTTCATCCACGCACACCAGCGAAATCGCTTCGCCGGTGCATTCGGCACGGCCGGTACGGCCAATGCGGTGCACGTAATCTTCCGGCACGTTTGGCAACTCGTAGTTCACCACGTGTGGCAACTGATCGATATCCAGACCGCGCGCGGCAATATCGGTCGCCACCAGCACGCGGATTTTGCCGTCTTTAAAGTCGGCCAGCGCACGCGTACGTGCCCCTTGGCTTTTGTTGCCATGGATAGCCGCAGCGGTGATGCCATCTTTATTCAGCTGTTCAGCCAGATGGTTCGCGCCATGTTTGGTACGGTTAAATACCAGCACCTGCTTCCAATCACCTTCGCCAATCATCTGGGAAAGCAGTTCACGCTTGCGCTTTTTATCCACAAAGTGAACGCTCTGCTCGATCTGCTCAGAAGCGGTGTTACGGCGAGCCACTTCCACCGACGCCGGGTTGTGCAGCAGTTTGCTGGCCAGCCCTTTGATCTCATCGGAGAAGGTCGCGGAGAACAGCAGGTTCTGGCGCTTCGCGGGCAGCTTGGACAGCACGCGGCGGATATCATGGATAAAGCCCATATCCAGCATGCGGTCCGCTTCATCCAGCACCAGAATTTCAATTTTGGACAGATCAACCGCGTTCTGATGTTCCAGATCCAGCAGGCGGCCCGGTGTTGCCACCAGAATATCGACGCCGCCGCGCAGCTTCATCATCTGCGGGTTGATGCTCACGCCACCAAACACCACCAGCGAACGCAAGCGCAGGTGTTTACTGTAGGACTCGACGTTTTCGCCGATCTGTGCAGCCAACTCGCGGGTTGGCGTCAGGATCAGCGCACGCACCGGGCGGCGGCCTTTGATCGGGTGATCATGCTTGCTCAGCAACTGCAACAGCGGCAGGGTAAAACCAGCGGTTTTACCGGTGCCGGTCTGGGCGCTGGCCATCAGGTCACGACCTTCCAAGACGACAGGGATTGCCTGACGTTGAATTGGCGTAGGTTCGCGATAGCCCTGTTCTTCAACAGCGCGCAGAATTTCGGCACTTAAGCCGAGGTTTTCAAATGACATAGTAGAGAAAAACTCCAGATCCCCCCTAACCTAACAATGTTCGGTGCAGTTTCCTGGGAGGATGATCAGACGGGGCATAAGGCGGTGCTCGCGTTTTTGTTTGCGGCACAACCTCGGCATACCACGAGGGATTGGCACAAACTGCAGTGCACCAAGCGGCTGATTGTAACAGAAATCGAACAAAAAGAAGTAATTTTGCGTAATAAGAGTCAGCGATCCAGCAATAAGGCCAAACTGCTGTTTACATTCCGTACTGCCGGGCCTAAAGTTAATCAATCATATGATTAACTTTTGTGAGTCAGTCATGCCATCAACGGAAAATCAACACACTCCCAGCCGGGCTCGCGGTGAACAGGCGCGCCAACAACTGCTCGCGGCCGCTATTGAAGTGTTCGGCGAATACGGCCTTCAAGGGGCCACAACGCGGGAAATCGCCCAGCGCGCCGGGCAGAACATTGCTGCCATTACCTATTATTTTAACTCGAAAGAGGGTTTGTATCTGGCGGTGGCACAGTGGATCGCCGATTTTATTCAGCAAACTTTCCGCACGCAAAGCCAGGAAGTTGAAGATTTCTGGCTATTATCAGCGCCACAGCGCCCGCCGGAGCGGTATCTGTACCACCTCAAACGTGGCTTGCTGGACTTCAGTGAATTAATGACTCAGCCGCAGACGCTCAACCTGAGCAAAATCATGTCGCGCGAACAGCTCTCCCCTACCGACGCTTATCCGCTGATCCACCAGCAGGTGATTGCGCCCTTGCACCAGATGCTGTGCCGCCTGCTGGCGGGCTATACCGGCCTCGATGCGCAATCGACCAAGATTGTGCTGCACACCCATGCGCTGATTGGCGAGGTGTTGTCGTTCCGCGTCGGGCGTGAAACCGTGCGCCGTCAGGCGGGCTGGCAGCAGATCGGCAGCGAAGAAGCCGCGCAAATCAGCGCCGTGCTGGCCGAGCATATCGATATTTTGGCTAATGGGCTGCGCCAGGGTTACGGCGCATAAATCCCCTTCTTTCACACTGCAACCGGCAGGAAGCATTATGAACAAGAAAAGAATTGGCATTATTGGCATCGTTATCCTGTTAATTGCCGCCGCCTATGGCATCTGGCATTACCAACAGCAGCAGGAAAAACCGCTGACGCTGTACGGTAACGTGGATATTCGCACGGTGAATCTGGGCTTCCGCGTCGACGGGCGGCTCGCCACGCTGGCGGTTGACGAAGGAGACAGCGTGCAGCCGGGGCAACTGCTCGGCAAACTGGATGATGCCCCTAACCTTAATGCATTACAGCAGGCGCAGGCCAACGTCGCCAGCGCTACCGCCAAGCTGGCGCTGTTGCAGGCCGGTTATCGTGATGAAGAGATCGCCCAGGTGCGCTCAGAAGTGGCGCAGCGTCTCTCGGCCTTCAACTATGCCGATAGCTTCCTCCAGCGGCAGCAGGGTTTGTGGGCGAAAAAGGCCACTTCCGCCGATGCGTTGGAAGACGCCCGTACCCTACGCAATCAGGCACAGGCCAACCTACAGGCGGCGAAAGACAAACTGGTGCAATACCTGAGCGGTAACCGCCCGCAGCAAATCGCCGAAGCCAGAGCCAATCTGGCGCAAACCGAAGCGGTACTGGCACAGGCGCAGTTGAATCTGCAAGATACCACGCTGATTTCCCCCTCCGCTGGCACCGTCCTGACCCGTGCGGTTGAACCCGGCACCATGCTCGCCGCCGGCAGCACGGTGTTTACCCTGTCGCTGACCGAACCGGTATGGGTGCGCGCCTATATCAATGAAGCCAGCCTGGGCAAAGCGGTTCCAGGGGCGGAACTGAGCATTTATACCGACAGCCGCCCCGGCAAGCCCTATCACGGCAAGATTGGTTTTGTTTCACCCACCGCCGAATTTACCCCGAAAAGCGTCGAAACGCCGGATCTGCGTACCGATCTGGTGTATCGCCTGCGGGTGATTGTCACCGATGCCGACGATGCATTACGCCAGGGCATGCCAGTCACCATCCGTTTCACACAGCCGTAAGGAAGGGTGATGGAACAGGCACACACGATTGAACTGGTGGCGCTGGAGAAGCGCTTCCCGTCACTCACCAAACCGGCGGTTGCCAGCCTGACGACGACGTTGCGCAGCGGCGCGGTCACCGGGCTGGTCGGCCCCGACGGCGCGGGCAAAACCACCCTGTTGCGCATGCTGGCCGGATTGCTGAAACCCAGCAGCGGCCAACTGCGCGTCGCCGGGCTGGATCCGATCGCAGAAGATCGCCAACTGCACGCCATTCTCGGCTACATGCCGCAGAAATTTGGCCTGTATGAAGATCTGACAGTGATGGAAAACCTGACGCTGTATGCCGATCTGCGCGGTGTCACCGGCGATCTGCGCAAACAAACCTTCGAACGGCTGCTGACCTTTACCGATCTGACCCGCTTTACCGAACGCTTGGCGGGCAAGCTTTCCGGCGGCATGAAGCAGAAACTCGGGCTGGCCTGTACGCTGCTCGGCCAACCGCAGGTACTGTTACTGGACGAACCCGGAGTTGGGGTCGACCCGATATCGCGCCGCGAGCTGTGGCGCATGGTGCATGAACTGGCCAACGACGGCATGCTGATCCTGTGGAGCACCTCGTATCTGGACGAAGCCGAACAGTGCCGCGAAGTGTTGCTGATGAACGAGGGCGAATTGCTGTTCAGCGGGGCGCCGCAGGAGCTTACCCAACGCATGGCCGGGCGCACCGTGCTGATCGAGGTTCCGGCTGGCAGCCACCGTGCGCTGCTGCAACAGGCGATCTGTTTGCCTACCGTCAGCGATGGCGTGATTCAGGGCAAATATCTGCGTTTGATCCTGAAACCGGGAGAAGACCACCAGCAGATATTACGCGATCTGGAGCTACCCACTGCCGAACTGACTGAAGCAGATCCGCGTTTTGAAGATGCGTTTATCGATCTGCTCGGCGGCGGGCCAGGCAGCAAATCGGCGCTGGCGGAGATCATGCCCACCGTGGCGGGCGATAGTTCGGAAACGGTGATTGAAGCGCAGGGATTAACTAAAAGGTTTGGCCACTTTGCCGCTACCGATCATGTGGATTTCAAGGTGCAACGGGGTGAAATCTTCGGCCTGCTTGGGCCCAACGGGGCCGGTAAGTCCACCACCTTCAAGATGATGTGCGGCCTGCTGGTGCCGAGCGACGGCAAAGCGCTGGTGCTGGGGATGGATCTGAAAACCAGCTCCGGCAAAGCGCGCCAGCACCTGGGCTATATGGCGCAGAAGTTCTCGCTGTACGGCAACCTGACGGTGGCGCAGAACCTGAAATTTTTCTCTGGCGTGTATGGCCTGAGCGGCAAGGTGCAGCGCGATAAGATCAACGAGATGTCTACCGCCTTCAACTTCGGCCCGATCCTCAACCAGGCGCCGGATTCTTTGCCGCTCGGTTTCAAACAGCGGCTGGCGCTGGCCTGCGCGCTGATGCATGAGCCGGATATTCTGTTTCTTGATGAGCCCACCTCCGGGGTTGATCCCCTTACCCGCCGCGAGTTCTGGCTGCATATCAACGGTATGGTGGATAAAGGCGTCACGGTGATGGTCACCACCCACTTTATGGATGAGGCGGAATACTGCGATCGCATCGGGCTGGTATATCGCGGCAAGATTATCGCCGCCGGTACGCCGGACGAACTCAAACAGCAGATCGCCAGTGCCGAAAACCCCAATCCTACAATGGAACAGGCGTTTATCGAGCTGGTACAGGGTTATGACCGAGAGGAAACGTCATGAGCGATAACAGCGGCTTTTCCTGGCGGCGCCTGCGCGCGCTGTGTCTGAAAGAAACGCGGCAAATCCTGCGCGATCCGAGCAGCGGCCTGATCGCCTTCGTCATCCCGCTGATGTTGCTGTTTATCTTCGGTTACGGCATCAATCTGGACTCCAGCAAGCTGCGCTTGGGGATCCTGCTGGAACAGCACAGTGAAGAAGCCCGCGATCTGGCCAATGCCTTTGCCGGTTCTCCCTATATTGAACCGACCATCAGCGATAACCGCCAGCAGCTGATGCAAATGATGCAGGCGGGCAGCATCCGTGGGCTGGTGGTGATCCCGAACGACTTCGCCGAGCATATGGCACGGCCGTCCGATCGCGCGCCGTTGCAGGTGATTACCGACGGCAGCGAACCCAATACCGCCAACTTTGTACAGGGCTATACCCAAGGGGTCTGGCAGATTTGGCAGCAACAGCGCGCCACCGATCGGGGGCAGCAATTAACCCCGTTGATTGAGATCCAGATGCGCTACTGGTTTAACCCAGCGGCGATCAGCCAGCACTTTATTATCCCTGGGGCGATCACCATCATTATGACGGTGATTGGCGCGATCCTGACTTCGCTGGTGATCGCCCGTGAATGGGAGCGCGGCACCATGGAGGCACTGCTGTCCACTCAGGTGACGCGCAGTGAACTGCTGCTCTCCAAGCTGGTGCCTTATTACTTCCTTGGCATGATCGCCATGGTGCTGTGCATGGTGGTTTCGGTATTTGTGCTCGGCGTGCCCTACCGGGGTTCATTGCTGATCCTGTTTGTTATCAGCAGCCTGTTCCTGGCCAGCACGCTCGGCATGGGGCTGCTGATTTCCACCATCACCCGCAACCAGTTCAACGCGGCAATGGTGGCGCTGAACGCCGCTTTTCTGCCGTCAATTATGCTTTCCGGCTTTATTTTCCAGATCGACAGCATGCCCGCCGTGGTTCGCGCGGTGACCTATGTCATTCCGGCGCGTTATTTTGTCAGCACGCTGCAAACTCTGTTTTTGGCAGGCAATATCGGCAGCGTGCTACTGGTTAACCTGCTGTTTCTGATCGCTTCAGCGGTGGTGTTTATCGGCCTGACGGCCTGGAAAACCCCGCGACGGCTGGATTGAGGAGAGAATATGTTTCACCGTCTCTGGACACTGATCGTCAAAGAAATGCAGTCGCTGCTGCGCGATCCGCAAACCCGCGCCATTCTGGTGATGCCGGTGATCTTACAGGTGCTGTTGTTCCCGTTCGCCGCCACGCTGGAAGTGACCAATGCCACCATTGCGGTGTACAGCGAGGACAGCGGCCAGGCATCGATCGAGCTGACCCAGCGCTTTGCCAAAGCCAAAGCGTTTTCGCACGTCCTGCTGCTACGCAGCCCGCAAGAGATCAAAACCACCATCGATAACCAGAAAGCGCTGCTGCTGATCCGCTTCCCGGCCAACTTTTCGCGCGATATCGCCAGTGGTAATACGGCAGCGTTGCAGTTGATCCTCGATGGCCGCAACTCCAACAGCGCGCAGATCGCCGCCAACTATGTGCAGCAGATTGTGCAGGATTATCAGAACGAGCTGATCGGCGGGCGCGCCAAGCCCAACAACAGCGAACTGGTGGTGCGCAACTGGTATAACCCGAATCTGGATTACAAATGGTTTGTGGTGCCTTCGTTGATTGCGATGATCACCACCATCGGCGTGTTGATTGTGACTTCGCTTTCGGTAGCGCGTGAACGTGAGCAGGGTACGCTGGAGCAGTTGCTGGTGTCGCCGCTGACCACCTGGCAGATCTTTATTGGCAAGGCGGTGCCCGCGCTGGTGGTCGCCACTTTTCAGGCGTCGATCGTGCTGTTTATCGGTATCTTTGCCTATCAGATCCCGTTTGCCGGTTCGCTGTTGCTGTTCTACGCCACCATGCTGATTTACGGGCTTTCGCTGGTGGGATTCGGGCTGTTGATCTCGTCGCTGTGCGCCACTCAGCAACAGGCGTTTATCGGCGTGTTCGTGTTTATGATGCCAGCGATCCTGCTTTCCGGCTATGTTTCACCAGTAGAGAACATGCCGGTGTGGCTGCAACATCTCACCTGGGCTAACCCTATTCGTCACTTCACCGATATTACCAAGCAAATCTACCTCAAGGACGCCAGCTTCAGCATTATCTGGCACAGCCTGTGGCCATTGCTGGCGATCACCGCTACCACCGGCAGCGCGGCTTATGCGATGTTCAGAAGGAAGATTGCTTAACAGGAAGTTCAAGCCGCAGCGTTGTAAGCTGCGGCTTGAAAGACGACGGGTATTTAGCGGCGGTTGCCCAGAATGCGCAACAGCATCAGGAACAGGTTGATGAAGTCAAGATACAGCGTCAGCGCGCCTACGATGGCGTATTTGCGGAAGCCGTCTCGGTCGTCGGCATTCAACTGCTCGCCCAGGGCTTTCAGTTTTTGCGTGTCATACGCCGTCAAACCGACAAACACCACCACACCGATGTAGGTAATCGCCCAGGTCAGCGCCGGGCTTTTCAGCCAGATGTTCACCAGCGAAGCCAGCACAATGCCGATCAGCCCCATAAACAGCATGCTGCCAAGGCCGCTCAGATCGCGCTTGGTGGTGTAACCGTACAGGCTCATAGCACCGAACATCCCGGCGGTGACCACGAAAGTGCTGGCGATCGACGCGCCAGTATAAACCAACAGGATACTGGATAGAGTGAGCCCGGTTAACGCCGAATAGAGCATGAACAGCCCGGTGGCCACCGTGCCGCTAAGGCGGTTCACCATGCCGGAAATCACAAACACCAACCCTAACTGGGCAATAATCAGGCCAAAGAACGTAATATTGCTGGAGAAAATAAAAGACATGATCGCTTCACTTTGTGAAGCATACCAGGCCACAAAAGCGGTCAACAGCAAACCACAGGTCATCCAGCCATAAACCTGCGCCATATAAGCCTGAATGCCGCTGTTGGCACGCTCGACGATCGAACCATTACGTGGATATCGGTCCATGACGGTTACCTTTTACATGTGAACTAAGTTTTGGGGGAACACCCCTGCCAGTAATAAGCGTATCACAGAAAACGTCACGCGGAACCGGCAAAGGTATTGATTTATTTCCGCTGTTGATGCGCGATTTACCAGCGTTTTGCCGCCTGCCGATCGGTATCGCGGGCTTCGACCCAGCGTTCCCCTTGCTCGGTAGCTTCACGCTTCCAGAAAGGTGCGCGGGTTTTCAGGTAATCCATAATGAACTGCGCGGCGTCGAACGCTTGGCTGCGGTGCCCGCTGGTCACGCCGACAAACACAATCTCATCGCCAGGGAACAGATCGCCGACGCGGTGGATCACCGTAACCCGCTGCAACGGCCAACGGGCACGCGCTTCGGCCACAATCTCTGCCAGCGCTTTTTCGGTCATACCGGGATAGTGCTCCAGCGACAAGGCGCTGACGCCATCCCCCAGATTATGGTTACGCACTTTGCCGGTGAAGGTGACTACTGCGCCATCGTCGTCACACTGCGCCAGCCATTGATACTCTTCGCCAACGCTGAACGGGGCAGCGCCGACGCGGATACGGGTATTTTCCACGCTTAACCCCCGGTGACCGGCGGGAAGAAGGCCACTTCATCACCGGCACGCAGCGGATGCTCGCTCGCCACCAGCGATTGGTTAACCGCCGTCAGCAGCTTGCCGGGCTCCAGCGCCAGCGCCCAACGGTCGCCGCGCTCACACAGCGCTTTACGCAGTTCTTCTACCGTAAGGTATTGCGCTGGCACGCTCAGCGAACTGGTACCCACCAGTTCACGCACCTGCGCAAAGAACAGAATATTGATCATAATTCCACCTTGAAATCACCGGACTTGCCACCGCTTTTCGCCAACAGCCGCACCGGGCCGATCACCATGTCCTTCTGCACCGCTTTGCACATATCGTAAATGGTGAGCGCCGCCACCGAAGCGGCGGTCAGCGCTTCCATTTCCACCCCGGTTTTGCCGGTCAGGCGGCAGCAGGTTTCGATACGCACGCGGTTATGCTGCGGTTGTGCCTCAAGCTGCACTTCCACTTTGCTCAGCATCAACGGGTGGCACAGCGGGATCAGTTCCCAAGTGCGTTTCGCCGCCTGAATACCGGCAATGCGCGCGGTAGCAAACACGTCCCCTTTGTGATGGCTGCCGTCGATAATCATCGCCAGCGTCGTGGCGTGCATTTCAACAAAGGCCTCGGCACGTGCTTCACGTACCGTTTCAGCCTTAGCCGAAACATCCACCATATGGGCTTCGCCTGCGGCATTGATATGGGTTAACTGTGTCATAAATTATTTCTTCACATGGGGCAGGAAGTTGCACGGACGATGGCGCGCATCCAACTGCTCTTCAATAATGCGTTCCCAAGCGGTACGGCAAGCGCGGGTGGAGCCCGGCATAGCGAAGATCACCGTCCGATTGGCGATACCGGCCAGAGCGCGCGACTGTATGGTCGCGGTGCCAATCTCTTCAAACGACACCATGCGGAACAGTTCGCCAAACCCTTCCACTTCACGGTCAAACAGCGGTAATAAGGCTTCGGGCGTGTTATCACCGGCGGTAAAGCCGGTGCCACCGTTGATTAACACCGCCTGCACGCTATCGCTGGCAATCCACGCGGAAACCTGCGCACGGATCTGGTAAATATTGTCTTTAACGATGGCGCGTGCCACCACCTGATGCCCGGCTTCTTGTGCCGCTGCCTGCAAATATTGGCCGGAGGTATCTTCCGCTTCGCCGCGGCTGTCCGAGACGGTCAGAATGGCAATCTTTGCCGGAATAAATTCACTGCTGGTCTGGCTCATAGCTAAATATGCTCCCCTATTATGGATACCCACTAGGTTTCAAGCCGTAGCCTGACAAAGGGATCGGCGCATCGCCTCTCACCCTAACCCTCTCCCCCAGGGAGAGGGAACTTGGTTAGTATCAGCCGCCGATAAACGATAAGTTCTGCGTGATGCCACTATTACCCTGGTGCAAGAAATGCGTCTGCTTTTTGCTGCGCAATCCGCCCTGAATACGCATTTTCAGCTCTTCGAGCTGAGCGTCATCCGCCAGCAGATCGCGCAGGGTAATACCCTGTTCACCAAACAGGCACAGGTGCAGATTGCCAATGGCGGAAACCCGCAGCCGGTTGCAGCTGGCACAGAAATCCTTCTCGTAAGGCATGATCAGCCCAATCTCACCCTGATAGTCCGGGTGGCTGAACACCTGCGCCGGGCCATCGCTGTAGCCACGCGCCAAACGTTGCCAACCCTGTTGTTCCAGTTGCTGGCGGATCACGTTGCCGGAAACATGGTGCTTGCGGAACAGTTCACTGCCTTCGCCGGTTTCCATCAGTTCAATAAAACGCAGTTGGATCGGGCGATCCTTGATCCAATGAAGAAAACTGACCAGTTGCTGGTGGTTAACGTCACGCATCAGCACCACGTTGACTTTGACCTTGCGGTAACCGGCAGCAAAAGCAGCGTCGATGCCTGCCATCACCTGACGAAATTTGTCCTGCCCGGTGATGGCGTGAAACTGGCGTGGATCGAGGCTGTCGACGCTGACGTTAATCGCCGTGAGGCCAGCATCGCGCCAGCGGGCCACGTCACGCGCCAAGCGGTAACCATTGGTGGTCACCGCCAGCGTGCGGATCGCCGGGTTTTCGCGCACGGCGGCGACGATCTCGGTAAAATCACGGCGCAACGAGGGCTCGCCGCCGGTCAGGCGTACTTTTTCAGTACCCAGTTCGGCAAACGCGCGGCTGACGCGGCGGATTTCGTCCAACGAAAGAAAGGTCTTGGGGCTGCCGTTCGGTTTGTAGCCATCCGGCAGACAATAGGTGCAACGAAAGTTACACACGTCGGTGATCGACAGGCGCAAGTAATAGAACTTGCGCTCAAAAGCATCAATGAGTTGCGGTACCATAACACCTTCCAAATACGGGAGATGCGAGCGTTTCCACTCTGCACCCTGGTGGCTGACTTCGCCACGGCCTAGGCACCCTATCGTTCCCTAGAACAACGTAGGCACAAAGGCTAGGAGTTTGGATTTCAATCCCGATTACCTGAGGTAACCCGAATGAAACCGTGGTTTTCAGCAGAATTCTAGCGCGAAACAAATGCGATAGCCAACGCGCAATTACGCTATATAATTTTATATACAGCGATTTTACGGATCCAAATCTGGTTAACCATAGTAAACACCTATTACGTAGGCGAATTGACCAGAATCACGCAAACCACACTCTTTTTCGCGTTTTCTCGTTAAATCCGCTACTTTATGCAGGCAGTTAACGCCCAGTGTATTAAGGAATTTTATGCGTAATCGAACCCTCGCCGATCTCGATCGGGTGGTGGCATTAGGTGGTGGTCATGGTCTTGGCCGCGTGATGTCGTCTCTGTCGTCTTTAGGATCCCGTTTAACCGGTATTATCACCACAACCGATAACGGTGGTTCTACTGGCCGCATCCGCCGTTCCGAAGGAGGTATCGCCTGGGGTGATACGCGTAATTGCCTGAATCAGCTGATTACCGAGCCCAGCGTAGCTTCTGCGATGTTTGAATACCGTTTTAGCGGTAATGGTGAACTGGCCGGGCATAATCTGGGCAATCTGATGCTGAAAGCGCTGGATCACCTCAGCGTGCGCCCGTTGGAGGCGATCAATCTGGTACGCAACCTGCTGAAAGTCGAGGCGGCGCTGATCCCGATGTCGGAACAGCCGGTGGACCTGGAAGCGCACGATCATGAAGGCAATCAGATTTACGGCGAAGTGAATATCGACCAACTGGCAACTATGCCGCAAGAGCTGATGCTTTACCCGAATGTCCGTACCACGCGTGAAGCAGTGGATGCCATTGCGCAAGCTGAACTGATCCTGATTGGGCCAGGCAGTTTCCTCACCAGCCTGATGCCGCTGCTACTGCTTGATGATCTGACTCAAGCCCTGCGCCGCAGCAGTGCCAGCATGATCTATATCGGTAACCTGGGGCGTGAGCTGAGCGTTGCTGCCGCAGCACTGACGCTCAAACAAAAGCTGGAACTGATGGAAGAGAGAATCGGCCGGAAAATGATTGATGCGGTGGTGGTTGGCCCGCATATCAACACGGACGAAATGCACGATCGCATCGTGGTAAAACAACCGCTGGAAGCCGCCGATATCCCTTACCGCCACGATCGCCAGTTACTGCGTCTGGCGCTGGATCAGGCACTGGTGCAACTGGCTACCCGTACTTAGATCAGTCCTTGCCGCGGTGCCACGGGTTATCGCTGACGGTGTCGATATAGAGATCTTCCACCTGCTTGCGCGCCCATGGCGTGCGGCGCAAAAACTTCAGGCTGGACTTGATGCTCGGATCGCTGCTGAAACAGTTGATACGGATGCGTTCAGCCAGCCCGCTCCAGCCATACTGTTCCACCAACTTGTTCAGTAATTGTTCCAGCGTAATACCGTGTAGCGGATCTTTTGATGGATGTGCAGTCATGCTCGGCAACTCATATCAATAATTGGGGCGCATACCTTAATCAGCAAACGCCCACGCGGCAAGGAGTTTATACCCTTCGCCTTCCTTGTTAGCGCAGTTATGAAATCGCAATAAACTGCTCGCGCAGTTGATGAATTTCGTCGCGTACGGCGGCGGCCTGCTCGAACTCCAGATTTTGGGCATGGGAATACATTTGGCCTTCCAACTCGCGGATTTTCTGATCCAACGCTTTTGGCGTGAGGTGTTTGTACTGCGCCGCGCTTTCTGCCGCCTTGCCTCTGCCTTTGTGCTTGCTACGCGAACTCGGGTTCCCCAGTTGCATAATATCGGCCACTTTCTTGTTCAGGCCTTTAGGGACAATGCCGTTGGCTTCGTTATGCGCCTGCTGCTTGGCGCGGCGGCGTTCGGTTTCACCTATCGCCTTGGCCATGGAATCGGTAATTCTGTCGCCGTACAGAATCGCCTTGCCGTTGAGGTTACGCGCCGCACGGCCAATGGTCTGGATCAGCGAGCGCTCTGAACGCAGGAAGCCCTCTTTATCGGCGTCCAGGATCGCCACCAGCGACACCTCAGGCATGTCCAACCCTTCCCGCAGCAGGTTGATCCCCACCAGCACGTCGAACTCGCCAAGGCGTAAATCACGGATGATTTCGACCCGTTCTACGGTGTCGATATCCGAGTGCAGATAACGCACCCGCTCGCCGTGTTCCTCCAGGTATTCCGTCAGGTCTTCCGCCATGCGTTTGGTCAGCGTAGTCACCAGCACGCGTTCGTTGATCGCCACGCGCTTGCGGATCTCGGAAAGCAGGTCGTCAACCTGGGTCGTCACCGGGCGGACTTCCACCACCGGATCCAACAGGCCGGTTGGGCGCACCACCTGATCGATAATATCGCCACCGGATTTTTCCAGCTCATATTTACCCGGCGTAGCGGAGACATAGATGGTTTGCGGGGCCAGCGCTTCAAACTCTTCAAAGCGCATTGGCCGGTTATCCAGCGCCGAAGGCAGACGAAAACCGTATTCCACCAGCGTTTCTTTGCGTGAACGGTCGCCTTTGAACATCCCGCCAATCTGCGGAATAGTGACGTGCGATTCGTCTACCACCAGCAGGCCATCGGCGGGCAGATAGTCGAACAGCGTCGGCGGCGGCTCGCCCTCGCCGCGCCCGGAGAGGTAGCGCGAGTAGTTTTCGATGCCCGAGCAATAACCCAGTTCGTTCATCATCTCCAGATCAAACTGGGTACGCTGCGCCAAGCGTTGCTCTTCCAGCAGCTTATTGTTCGCCAGCAACACCTTGCGCCGCTGTTCCAGTTCCACCTTGATCTCCTCCATCGCCTGCAGGATACGTTCCCGTGGTGTGACGTAGTGGGATTTAGGGTAGATGGTGAAACGGGGCACCACCTGCTCAATCTGGCCGGTGAGCGGATCAAACAGCGACAGGCGTTCCACCTCTTCGTCAAACAGTTCGACGCGCAGCGCCAGTTCGTCTGATTCCGCCGGGAAGATGTCGATCACTTCACCGCGCACGCGGAAAGTGGCACGCTGGAACGCCTGATCGTTGCGGGTATATTGCAGCTCAGCCAGGCGGCGCAGGATCGAGCGCTGATCGATGATCATCCCTTTGGTCAGGTGCAGCATCATCTTCAGGTATAGATCGGGATCGCCCAGGCCGTAGATCGCGGAAACCGATGCCACCACTACCACATCACGCCGCTCAAGCAGCGCTTTGGTGGCAGAAAGGCGCATCTGTTCAATGTGTTCGTTTATCGAGGCGTCTTTCTCGATAAAGGTATCGGAGCTAGGGACGTAGGCTTCTGGCTGGTAGTAATCGTAATAGGAGACAAAATACTCCACCGCATTCTCGGGAAAGAACTCTTTCATCTCGCCATAGAGCTGTGCCGCCAGGGTTTTGTTCGGTGCCAGCACCATGGTTGGCCGGTTGAGATCGGCGATCACGTTAGCGATGGTAAAGGTCTTGCCCGATCCGGTCACCCCCAGCAAGGTCTGGTGTGCCAAACCATCTTCCAGCCCCATTTCCAGCTTGCGAATGGCCTCCGGCTGATCGCCGGCCGGTGCGAATTCTGAATGCAGTTTGAAAGTTTTGCTCATATAGACCCTGAATGATTCGAGTGGCAACCGGGTGACGAGAATAGCATCTGCTGGCAGCAGCCCCTAAGTATGGAAAACCCTAGCGATCTCCGCCACCGCTTATAATACTGGATATAAAACCAGCTTCAAGTGGATTTGTCGCTTTAGCGTGCGTTAACCAAGCATCTGCGCACCAAGGAGGTTACAGCACCGTGACATTTTTATTGTCAACCACCATTTTATCCCCAGAGCCCGGCAATAATTAACATTTCGATAGTATTCAGAGCAAAAATGACGCGTAGCGCGCCAAGTTGCTATTGGCTTGCTTGATTTTAACTAACTTATTGATAATTATTATTTTTATAAAAAAGACGAGAATACGGGCAACGCGAACACAACCCGCGTCCGCTCTCTGTTTACGCCGCTTTTCTAGGGATAATGCACAAGGTTATCCACAGGAATTGTGGATAACTCACACTACCCCATGGGAGCCGGGAGTTACAGAAAGAACGGTTTTCTCGCTAAAATATCGTCTAAGGCTATTTTTTAGTTATTTTTTCACAATAATCTGGCTTTGGTTATGACAATTAATACTAAAAGAAGTCATTGCCCAGATCTCATTTTCTCTCTTCCCCGTTCAGGTTGCTGCCTGTTGCGACAATCTGCCGGAACTTGCACCATTTCACGTCAACGCCGCACCACAAAAGTGCAAAAACCTCCCGCGCTAATAACAGGCATTTTCCCGAGGCCCACAGCCCCCTCCGCCAGCACAGCCGCAGCAATTAACAAAACGGTAACACTGCCCGTTTTGCGCTATACCATTAAAGTTGGCCTGAGAATTGCTGAATTCTTTACACACCACACAACTGCACCTGAAAACGGAGTCGCTCATCCCATCCACGAGTGAACACGCCTCTTTGAGGAGAATGCAAAATGCTAAGTTTACGCGCAGTAAATCAATATTATGGGCATAACCATATATTGTGGGATGTCAGCCTTGAACTGCCGCGTGGGCAATGCACCACGTTGCTTGGCCGCAACGGCGTGGGTAAAACTACGCTGGTTAATTGCATTATGGGGCATTTGCCGATTGTCAGCGGCAGCATGACTTGGCAAATAGCCAATGAACCACCGCAAAATCTGTTGCAGCAGCCGATGGAAAAGCGGGCGGCACTGGGTATCAGTTACGTGCCACAAGGGCGGCAAATCTTCTCCCAACTGAGCGTGGAGGAAAACCTTCAGATAGCGCTGCTGGCCGGGCATGACAAAACCCGGCGCATTCCGCCGATGATTTATAGCCTGTTCCCCCATCTGCGGGCCATGTTGCTGTATCGTGCCGGGGACTTGTGTGACGATGAGCAGCAACAGCTGGCGATCGCCCGCGCACTGGTGCTGGAGCCGGAGTTGCTGATCCTCGATGAACCAACAGCAGGCATCTCCTCCTCGCAGGCGAAAGAAATCAGCAATATTATCCGCAGGCTGAACCACGAATTAGGCATGACCATTTTGCTGGTGGAGCATACTTTGCCGTTTGTGCGCCACGTGGCGGATTGCTTTTTCCTGATGGATCAAGGCCGCAACGTGGCCAACGGCACCTTGGCACAGCTCGATGAGGCATTAATTAATACCTATCTGGCTGGATAAGCTTTTGTCACTCAGCCAGCGGATTGCAAGGCGGTAAGATCGAGATACTGACCCAGCGCCTGTTGCTCTATCTGCGGCAGGTGCGGGATCTCCCCCAGCAGCGGCGCTGGCAGCATACGGCGCAGCGTAGCGAGGTACTCCTGATGGCGCTTTCCGGGCTTGGTGATATCGTTGGCGATCCAGCCAGCCAAGGGCAGCCCCGCCTGCTGAATCGCCTGCGCCGTGAGCAACGCATGGTTGATACAACCTAGCTTGATGCCCACCACCAGGATCACCGGCAACTGCTCCAGTTGCACCCAATCGGCAAAGGTATACAGCTCAGAAAGCGGGGTAAACCATCCCCCGGCCCCTTCTACCAGCAGCCAGTCGGCACGCGGTTCAAGATGGCGTAAACCAGCAGAAAGCCGGATCAGAGAAATCGGCCGATCTTCTGCCAGGCTGACGATATGCGGCGACGTCGGCTCCGCGAAGGTGTAAGGGTTTACTTCAGCGTAACTCAACGGCACGCTGCTGTATTTCTGCAACGCCAGCGCATCCGTATTACGCAGGCCATCGGGCGTCATCTCGCTGCCGGATGCCACCGGTTTATAACCAGCACAGCGTAAACCTGCGGCAGCGGTGGCCTGCAACAGCGCAATGCTGGCCACGGTTTTACCGACTTCGGTATCGGTTCCGGTGATGAAAAAGCGCTTAATCACGGTAAATCACTCCATAAATCAGATGATAACTGAGTGGAAACTGGCCGCGCTGGCGCGGATAAGCCGCCTGCAATGCCGCCAGCCGCTGGCGGGAAAGCAAACCCGCCTCGCGCCCCTGATGCAGGTGCGTGGCACCGATTCCCTTCAGTGAACGCATTAGCGCCATCACGTCCGGGTATTCAAGGGTTTGCCACACCGCTTGCAGATGATGGCGATAATCGCCACAGGCCGCGGCGATCTGCGACGGGGACAAAAAATCATTCACATGACGTTCGCCGTCTACCTGTTGCCAGGCATCCCCTAGCTCGTGCAGAGAGTCGGCCGCCAGCGTGGAAAACAGAATCACGCCACCGGGCCGCGTCACGCGGTACAGCTCCGCCAGCGCACGCGGTAGATCGCTGCACCATTGCACCGCCAGGCTGCTGAAACTGATGTCGACCGCCGCCTCTGGCAGCGGGATATGCTCGATATCCCCCAGCAGATAATCATCTGCCGCCTGCCGTTGGCGGGCAAAAGCCAGCATGCCCGGAGCCAGATCGAACGCCGTGACCTGTTTGCCCAAATCGCGCCAGCGGCGGCTGAAATAGCCGGTGCCGCAACCGGCATCTAACAGTTGCAGGCCGGGGTGGTTCAATCCCATCCCCAGTAAGCGTTCACCCACCTCACGCTGCAACACCGCCGCAGCATCATAGCTTTCCGCCGCGCGGCTGAACGCCGCAGCTACTGCTGGTTTGTTCACCACCTCACGCACTAACGTCATGCAACACCTCCAGCAAGCGGTCAATGTCCTGCGGCTGATGGGCCGCCGTGAGGGTAATGCGCAAGCGTGCGCCGCCCGGCGGCACCGTAGGTGGCCGAATAGCGCTGACCCACAGCCCCTGCTCGCGCAGGCGTTGCGCCAAGTCGAGCGCACGCTGGTTATCCCCCACCAACAGCGGTTGGATGGCGGTATCTGAATCGGTTAACGTTAACGGCAAGTTCGCCACCCCAGCACGAAAACGCTGAATATGCCGTTGCAGTTGGCTGCGTAACTCGTCCCCTTGCTGGATACAGCGTAACGCTGCCTGCAAAGCGCAGGCCTGCGCCGGTGGCATGGCGGTGCTGTAAATCAGATGGCGGGCAAACTGCAGCAGATATTCTGCCAGCGGTTCATCGCACAGGATCGCGGCACCGCTGACGCCAAACGCCTTACCAAAGGTCACCACCAGCATTTCTGGGCGAACGCCTTGTTGCCAGCAACTACCGCGCCCCTGTTCACCGCGCACGCCGATGCCGTGTGCATCATCCACCATCAGCCAAGCCCCGGCTTGTTGCGTCAGGCGATGCAGTTCAGCCAGCGGCGCGCTGTCGCCATCCATGCTGAATACGCCTTCGGTGATCGCCAACTGCTGGCCAGCGCAGGGTTTCTCCAGCAATGCCGCCAATGCCTGCGGCTGATTGTGGCGAAAACGCCGCAGCTGAGCCGGTGAGTGGGAGGCGGCTTCCAAAATTGACGCATGGCTGAGTTTATCCGCCACAATGCGATCGTCGGCCTGCATCAGCGCTGCCAGCAAAGCCTGATTGGCGGCATAACCGGAGATAAACAGCAACGCGCGCGGGTAGCCAAGCCACTCAGCCAGTTGCTGCTCCAGTTCATGGTGCGGCTGGCAAAAACCAGTGACGTGGCCCGAACCGCCGCTGCCCACGCCATAGCGCGCAGCGCCCTGCTGCCAGGCGGCGATCACGCTCGCATGCTGGCTGAGCCCCAGATAGTCATTACCTGAAAAGTTAAGATAACGTTGATCGTTAAGCTGCAAATGGCGGCCATTGCCGCCCTGATTGACCTGCCGCTGACGGTAAGCGGCGGCACGTTGCCGCTCGCCCAAAGCCTGTTCAATGCGTAGTTGCCAGCTCATTACAGCGCCGCGTTGTAGAACTCGGCGGTGTCAGCATGCAGTAACTGCTCTGCCAGCACCTGCTGTTGCTGATTGTCGCCATGTGCGGTAGCGGTCTGCTGCGGGTTCAGCCCCAGCTTGCGGAACAGTTGCAGATCTTTGTCTTCGTCTGGGTTCGGGGTAGTCAGCAGTTTACAGCCGTAGAAGATCGAGTTGGCACCGGCCATAAAACACATCGCCTGGGTCTGCTCGCTCATCTGCTCGCGGCCCGCAGAGAGGCGTACATAGGACGACGGCATCATGATGCGCGCAATAGCGATGGTGCGGATAAAATCAAACGGATCAACGTCAGCGTTATCGGCCAGCGGCGTGCCTTTAACTTTCACCAGCATATTGATTGGTACGCTCTCCGGCGGCGTTGGCAAGTTGGCCAGTTGCACCAGCAGCCCGGCGCGATCGCTCACCGTTTCCCCCAGCCCGACGATACCACCAGAACAGACCTTGATGCCCGCCTCGCGCACCTTATTCAGCGTGTCCAAGCGTTCCTGATAGGTGCGGGTGGTGATGATGCTGCCGTAAAACTCCGGCGAGGTATCCAGATTGTGGTTGTAATAATCCAGGCCCGCCTCGGCCAGGCGCTCGGCCTGAGTGCCATCCAGCATGCCCAGCGTCATGCAGGTTTCCATCCCCAGCGCTTTCACCCCCTGCACCATTTGTTGCAAATAAGGCATATCGCGCTCGTGCGGGTTTTTCCAGGCGGCACCCATGCAAAAACGAGTCGAACCGGCCGCTTTGGCCTGACGCGCAGACTCCAACACCTGTTCCACCTGCATCAGCCGTTCGGATTCCAGCCCCGTTTTGTAACGCGAACTTTGGGGGCAATACTTGCAGTCTTCAGGGCAGGCCCCGGTTTTAATCGACAGCAGCGTGCTGACCTGAACCTGTTGTGGATCGAAATGCTGGCGGTGAACGGTTTGCGCTTCGAACAGCAGTTCAAGCAGGGGTTTATCAAACAGCGCCTGGGCTTGCGCGGTTGTCCAGTGAATGCGATCGGCCATTGACGGCGTCTCCAAAGAGAGGAAAAAGTGTCGTCAGTGTAAATATTGCGGATATACTGTCAACCATTCTGTTTTAATTTGGTTTACGACAATGTCCCTCACTGATGACGATCTCGCCTTCGATCAACGCCACATCTGGCACCCCTACACCTCGATGATCCATCCACTGCCCTGTTATCCGGTGGAAGCTGCTCGCGGCGTTGAGCTGCAACTGGCGGATGGCCGCCTGCTGGTCGATGGGATGTCATCCTGGTGGGCCGCCATCCACGGCTACAATCATCCGCAGCTGAATCAGGCAGCAACGCAGCAACTGGAGAAAATGTCGCACGTGATGTTCGGCGGCATTACCCATCCCGCCGCCATTGCGCTGTGCCGCCAACTGATCGCCATGACGCCAGAAGCCTTGCAATGCGTCTTTCTGGCGGATTCCGGTTCCGTAGCGGTAGAAGTCGCGCTAAAGATGGCGCTGCAATACTGGCAGGCACGCGGGGAACGGCGGCAGCGGGTGCTGACCCTGCGCCACGGCTATCATGGTGATACCTTTGGTGCGATGTCGGTGTGCGATCCCGATAACTCCATGCACAGCCTGTATCAGGGCTATCTTGCACCGCATCTGTTTGCCGCTGCGCCCCGGCGCCGCTTTGATGAAGCCTGGGATGAACAGGATATTGCCCCCTTCGCCGCCTTGCTAGAGCAGCACAGCGGGGAGATCGCTGCGGTGATTCTGGAGCCTATTGTGCAAGGTGCCGGTGGCATGCGGATTTATCACCCCACCTATCTGCAACGGGTGCGCGAACTGTGCGATCGTCACCAGATCCTGCTAATCGCCGATGAGATCGCCACCGGTTTTGGCCGCACCGGTAAGCTGTTCGCCTGTGAACATGCGGGCATCGTGCCGGATATTCTCTGCCTGGGCAAAGCGCTGACCGGCGGCTATATGACGCTTTCCGCCACCCTGACCACCCGTTTGGTCGCCGAAACCATCAGCAACGGCGCGGCAGGCTGCTTTATGCATGGGCCTACTTTTATGGGTAACCCGCTGGCCTGCGCGGTAGCCAGTGCCAGCCTGGCACTGCTGGAGGAGAACCGCTGGCAGCAGCAGGTTGCGGCTATCGAGTCGCAACTCAGGCAACAGTTGTTGCCACTGGCAGCCTTGCCGAAAGTGGCAGATGTGCGGGTGCTTGGCGCAATTGGCGTGGTGGAGATGCGTGAACCGGTGGATGTGGCTAGGTTACAGCGCGGGTTTGTTGAGCGCGGCGTGTGGATCCGCCCCTTTGGCAAACTGATTTACCTGATGCCGCCTTATATCATTACGCCAGAACAGCTCACACGCCTGACGGAAGCAGTTGCCGCAGCGGCAGAATAACCCGCAATGATAGGGTTGGATTGTTCGGGCAAAACGATCTAGCTTAAACGCTCAGCACTTTCGACAACTGGGAGTCATTATGGCGTTTCGTTTGTACAGTAACGATCTGCAAGACGGCGCAAAAATGCCGGAACGGCAGGTATTTAACGGTATGGGTTACCACGGCGATAATCTTTCGCCACACCTGGCTTGGGATGGCGCACCACAGGGCACCAAAAGCTTTGTTGTGACGGTGTACGATCCCGATGCCCCGACCGGTTCTGGTTGGTGGCACTGGGTTGTGGCAAATATTCCGGCTAGCGTGCATGAGCTGCCGCAGGGTGCTGGCTCTGGCCTGGCTGGTTTGCCAGCAGGTGCCGTGCAGACCCGTACCGATTTTGGCAAGGCCGGTTATGGCGGTGCTGCACCACCACAGGGCGAAAGCCATCGTTACCAGTTCACGGTTCATGCGCTAGACGTAGAGACTATTGAGGTGGATGAAGGCGCGAGCGGTGCCATGGTGGGATTCAATATTCACTTCCACAGCTTGGGCAGTGCCACGCTGACCGTGATATACAGCTAAAAATGCTGAACTCTAGAGATGGTTTTTTAGCCCGAGATACCCGGGCCTAGCGCACCATAGGTATCTACACATCTTTGCACGGAAGGTGGGACTCCTTCTCCCTTGGGGGTACGTGCTGCCACGCCGGGTAAGAACACGGTACAATCTATCTTTTTACATCAACTACAAACATACAAGGGCGGGGGTGAGGGGCCTTTTTATCACGATCTATTGCCAGCGACTCCGTTAGAAACTCATTGTCATGGACAACAAAACCCATTGAATTAATTGATATTTAATCAATGAAAGTTCGCCGTGAATAGCCCCTCACCCTAGCCCTCTCCCGCGGGGAGAGGGGACCGTTCAGTGCACATTTCAAGCACCAAAGCCGCAGCAAGCCGTGATACTCTGTCCGTCGGAGGTGATGGGGCTGTCTATTGGCAACTTGTGTAGATATCTATGCCTAGCGCACCGGCGGCTTACGCCGCTACGACCCCTTCGGCACGCTTTCCCTAATAACGGGCTCTGTCAGTAGTCTTTAGGGTTCCGCATATTGACCCCTAAAAACACCACCACCGATTTTATTATTTAGCCAGCACGCTCACCCACATCGGGCCTTTACCTACCGGATAGCGCGCAAGCTGAGTCAGCACACCGCTGGCCTGATCGATTTCACACACTTCAATATGGCCGGATTTCTGACCAGCAGAAATCACGAAGCGGCCGCTATGATCGATATTAAACCCGCGCGGCTGCTCTTCCGTTGCATGATGCCCTACCACCGCAATGCTGCCCCCGCTTGCGGAAACGCTGAAAATGGTCAGAATGCTGGCGGTGCGATCGCTCGCGTACAGGAAGCGGCCATCCGGCGTGATATGGATGTCCGCCGCCCAACGGGTGCCGGTAAAATCAGCCGGCATCATATCCAGGGTTTGCACCAATGAATATTTGCCGCCGTTTTCACTGATGGCGAACACGTCTACCGTGCCGTCCAGCTCATTCACGCAGTAGGCAAACTGATGGTTTGGATGGAACGCCATATGGCGTGGGCCTGCACCGGCAGCAGTCGGTACCGCTTCCTGAGCGTGTGGCGCGAGTTTGCCTTCCTGGCTCAGGTTGAACAGGCGGATGCGATCTTCTTTCAAGCACGGCACCAGCAACAACTGGTTGGTGGGATCGATATTCGCCGAATGCGGCGCGGTAAGGCCGTCGATCTGCTGGATCGGGGCGGTGACGATGCCATCGCGGTCAATCGGGCTGACGCTGGCGCAGTTGCCGCTGTAAGAGGCGGAGAACAGATAGCGGCCCTGCAAATCGGTTGAAATATGGGTCGGGCTGCCTGGCAACGGTGCCATACCCGCCTCCTGCAACGAACCGTCGGCCTCAATGCGGTAGCTGACAATGCCAAACGCCGGGCGCACGCCAACGTACAGATGGGTTCTGTCCGGGTGGATCGCCATCGGTTGCACCTGCCCCGGTGCGTCAACCGTTTGCAGCAACGCCAGCGCCCCTTGGTCGTCTAACTGCCAAACGTGGATCTGCTGGCTTTCCGGGCTGGCAACATAAACGATTTGCTTCATTTGCGCTCCTTAAGTGAGAAAGAGTAACCGGTTTCAGTTTTGCGGTTTGCTCTAGCTTACCTGACATCCGTCACATAACAACCCTTCTCAGTAGTACAACTCAAGATGCCACTATCGCTTATTTTTATGGCTGCTTGCTGCTCTGACTAACCTGCTCTTCGAGCAGCGAATTACGCGATCGCCACTCACCAACCTATGATGCTGCGCCTGCCTTTCTGATAAAAATGGTAAAGGCTCACCGAAGTGAGCCTGAAAAATCCAGTTCTGGTTAGGATTATTAGATAACGGTTATTTCTAACCGCTTGCCCAGCACTCTGAGCGCTGTCTCTATCGTGTCGATTTTCGTCATATGCCCGAGGTTAACGATCCGCTGCACATCCTGCGGTCGCGTCCCCAAACGGCGGGCCAATTCCGAGTTTGTCGTTCCGGTAGCCAGCATCTCGTTAAGCAACAGCACCTTAGCCGCCACGCTGGCGGGTACTTGGACAAAATCATCACCATCAGTGCTCGGCATTGGAACGGGGCGGCGATCCTCAAAGTAGAAATCAAACGCAGTGACCAGGGCGTCTAACGCCTCAGAGAGTGCCTCTTCTCTGGTCGCTCCGCCTGTATGTGCCTCTGGGATATCTGGAAAGCTTACCGCCCAACCTGTTACGTCTTCTTCAAATTTTACGGGATATCGCATATTTTTTCCGGTGAACCTTCGTGAGTAACAACCAGCCCCGAAGGGCCAGTTTAATTATTGGATGCCTAGCTGCTTCAGTATTGCTTACCCTTGAAGTAAAGTTTTAGGTGGTTAGTACCGTTCCTGAACTCCACCCCTTGAGCCTCCAGCCACCGCCGAAACTCACTCTGCTTCACCGCCCTCCTCCTGTTTGTTTCACTTGAAACCAGAGTAAGCATTTTTGTTTATACGCACAAGAGGAAAATTAAACATTTTTGTTTATTTATGGCTGATACACAAATCTTCCTTTCAATGCACTATAAAGGCGAAGTAAGCAGGCTCAAGATCATTCAGCATGTTGCGAAGCCACGCCTCACGATGCAGGCGACTACGCGTCTGAGGCATATTCAGGTCTTGTCAGTCATAAATAATTCTTTGATTTTATTACACTATAAATCATATTATCTCGGTTAATTTTCTTGCCTACAACCATGAGATCGCTATGAGCTACCGTGTTATTGCCCTTGATTTAGACGGCACCCTGCTGGATAACCAGAAACGCATCTTGCCACAGTCGCTGGCTGCCCTGGCGGAAGCCCGCGCCGCTGGCATCCAGGTGGTGATCGTCACCGGCCGCCACCACGTTGCCATTCATCCTTTCTATCAGGCACTGCAAATCGATACCCCTGCCATCTGTTGCAACGGCACCTATCTGTACGATTTCCAGCAGAAAAAGGTGCTGGCCGCCGATCCACTGGCCAAAGATCAGGCCAAGCTGGTGTTACATATGCTCAAACAGAGCAATATCCACGGCCTGATGTATGTGGATGATGCCATGCTGTATCAGGAAACCAGCGGCCATGTGACGCGTTCGCTGGCGTGGGCGGAAACCTTGCCGCAGGCCCAGCGCCCGACACTGTTGCAGGTCGACAGCCTGGTTCAGGCCGCCGACAACGCGCAGGCGATCTGGAAGTTTGCTACCTCGCACAGCGATATCCCAGCATTGCGCAACTTTGCCGACACGGTGGAAAAAGAGCTGGGTCTGGCCTGCGAATGGTCATGGCACGATCAGGTGGATATCGCCAAAGGTGGCAACAGCAAGGGCAACCGCTTGCAGCAGTGGGTAGAATCGCAGGGTTTTACTATGGATCAGGTGGTGGCATTTGGTGATAACTACAACGACTTGAGCATGCTGGAAGCCGCTGGGTTGGGTGTCGCGATGGGGAACGCCGATGATGCGATCAAACAACGCGCCGATCTGGTGATCGCCGATCACCTGCAACCAGGCATCGCGGAAGTGATCCGCACGCGGGTGCTTGGACTGTGAGCTGCTTCCCTCTTCTCACGGAAGAGGAAAGATTCAGCGCCCTTCGCGGCTGATCGACACGCTCTTGATCTGCGCATACAGCCACAGCCCTGGCCTGATCAGCAATTCGTCACGCGCCCAGGGCGTGATGCGTGCCCACAGAACGTTTTCCCCTACCGCGAGCTTCACTTCCACCTGCCCATCAACATCCAGACACTCCACCACTTTTGCCGGCAGGATATTACGGATGCTGCTGTTGAGCGGCGGTTGCAGCACCAGCGAAACATCGGCGGCGTTAATGCGGATGCGTAATTGCCTGCCGACGGGCGAATTAATACCGCTTACCCACAGGCGTTGATCGCCAAGCGCCAGCGCGGTCATGGCGTAGTGCTGATGATGTTCAAGCACGCTGACGCGCAGCACGCTGCTCTGATCTTCACGCTGTAACCAAGGGCGCAACGCGCTGCTGGCCCACACCTGTTCCAACCCGCCAAATGCACGCACCTGACCGTTATCCAACACCATCACCTGCTCCGCCAGCCGCAGGATCTCATCCATACTGTGGCTGACGTAGAGGATCGGGATATTGACGTCCTGCGCCAGCCGCTCCAGATAGGGCAACAGTTCACGCTTGCGCGGCAGATCGAGCGAGGCCAAGGGTTCATCCATCAGCAGCAGTTCCGGCGCGGTGAGCAAAGCCCGGCCGATGGCCACCCGCTGTTTTTCGCCACCAGAAAGGGTTAATGGCAAACGGTTAAGCAATGGCGCAATCCCCAGCAGCTCAACAATGCTGTCGAATTGGCTGCGCATACTGGCCGCCATACCGTATTGCAGATTGCCGCGCACGCGATAGTGCGGGAACAGGCGCGCATCCTGAAAAACGTAGCCAACGCGGCGCTTTTCCGGTGGCAGAAAGATAGCGCTGTCGGTATCCACCAGCGTGCGGCCGTTGAGCACAATGCGCCCCTGTTGCAGACGCGTCAGGCCGCCGATGGCATTGATCAGGGAGGTTTTACCCGCACCGGAAAGGCCGAAGATCGCGGTAATCCCCTGCGCGGGCAGGTTAGCCTGCACATTGAGGTTAAGATCGCCAAGCCGCTGGGAGAAATCCAGTTCTAACATCTATAGCCCCATACGCTTGCGGCCCCAGCGGGCCAGCCATTCGGAAACCATCAGGGCAGCCAAGGCGAGCACGATAGCAATCACGCACAGGCGCGCAGCGGCAGCCTCTGCGCCAGGCGTTTCTATCAGGGTATACATCGCCAATGGGATAGTGCGGGTTTCACCGGGAATATTGGAAACAAAGGTGATGGTTGCGCCAAATTCGCCCAAAGAACGGGCGAACGCCAACACCACGCCAACGATAATACCGGGCAGCGAAAGCGGCAACGTAATGGTGAAAAACACCCGCCACGGATTCGCACCCAACGTACGGGCTGCCTGTTCCAGGCGAGTATCCACCGCCTCCAGCGCTAGCCGAATGGCGCGCACCATCAGCGGAAAAGCCACCACCGCCGAAGCCAGCGCCGCACCACGCCAGCTAAAACTGAAGCTGAAACCAAACCAGTCATACAGCCATTCGCCGATAAAACCGCGTCGGCCCATGGCAATCAGCAACAGATAGCCCACCACCACCGGCGGCAGGACCAGCGGCAGGTGAATGATGCTGTCCAGCAAGGATTTACCGGGGAAATGGCAACGCACCAGGATCCAGGCCATCAGAATGCCCAGCGGCAAACTGCAGATCACCGCCAGGCTGGAGACTTTCAGGCTTAGCGCAACGGCCTGCCACTCATACTCGCTCAAGATCATTTATACCCTTATTACTTGAAATTGCAGGGGTGTTGGCCGCCTTCCCTCACCCCAGTCACTTACTTGAGTAAGCTCCTGGGGCTTCACTCAGTTGCCGCCTACCTGCAACTCCAAGTACTTGGGGTATACGCGTGGTAAATCCATAACGTTGGAAAATAACAGCCGCTTCCGGGCCTTGCAGATAAGTGTAGAAGGCGCTGACGCTTGGGTTTTGGCGATCGTTGACAATCGCCATCGGGTATTCAACCGGCTTATGGCTGCTTGCCGGGAATAGGCCAACCACTTTCACTTTATCACTGGCAACGGCGTCGGAACCATAAACAATCCCTAATGGCGCTTCTTCACGTTCCACCAGCGCCATTGCGCTGCGCACGTTGTTGGCACGCGCCAGTTTTGGCTCCAGCACGGCCCAAGCCCCCAGGTTCTGCAACGCTTCCTTGGCGTAAAGCCCGGCCGGGACGTGATCCGGATCGCCCACCGCTAAACGGCCACCGTTGAGTAACCTGGCCCAATCGGTGGTTTTGCTGATATCGATTTTGCTCTGTTTGGCCGATTTGGCCGCGATCAGCACCAGCTCGTTGCCCAACAGGGTATAGCGGGTATCTTTCACCATCAGCTGTTTATCGATAACGTAATCCATCCACTGCTGATCGGCAGAGATAAACAGATCCGCCGGAGCTCCCTGCTCAATCTGGCGTGCCAAGGTGGATGAAGAAGCAAAAGAGGAGACGACCTGCACACCTTTGCTTTGCTGATATTGGGTAGCGATCTCCTGCACCGCGTTAGTCAGCGAAGCGGCGGCAAAAACGGTGATTTTTTCTGCCGCCGTTGCCTGTGCCACTAAACCAGAAGCCAATGCCATACCGCCAATCCACTTGGACCATTGTTGTTTCATTATTTTCTCCGGGAATGACTCGTTGAGATTTCGTTATATAAAAAATAATATAACGCAATACGGAACCTTGTCATGGGGTTTATCGGCAAAGCGAGAGGTAGCTTGAGAAACACCCACCGAAACTCATCAGCGGGCGCTTGAGATGGGGATTAGCTGCGTTTTTCTTTTGAATGGCCGATTTTGGAGAAGACGTTAAACACTTCTGCCAGAGCATAGATCAGGCCAAGGATAACGGCCATCACGATGGGTACCATGACCACGGCAAACAACAGACTTTTCAATAATTCCAACATAGTAGCCTCACTGTACTGCTTATTTAAACGGCTGCGCAGGTTTCACTGTAAACCAAAAAGCATGCAAAAACCCCGTTATTTTAAAGACTGAGAGAAATTTAGCACCTGCGAAACGTGCTCATTTGGTGCTTTTGGCCAAATCGGCGACAATAACCTTTTAGCCGCCGATGGAACCTATCATGCAGGCCGAGATCCTCCTCACCTTAAAACTCCAGCAGAAACTGTTCGCCGATCCGCGCCGCATTGCGCTGCTTAAACAGGTTGAGCATACCGGTTCGATCAGCCAAGGGGCCAAACTGGCGGGCATCAGCTATAAAAGCGCTTGGGATGCCATCAATGAAATGAATCAGTTAGCGGAACAGACGGTGGTGGAACGTGCGACCGGCGGTAAAGGCGGCGGCGGTGCGCAGGTCACGCACTACGGCCAGCGGCTGATCCAGCTTTACGATCTGCTGGGCCAGATCCAGCAAAAAGCTTTCGACGTGCTGCAACAGGACAACCTGCCGCTCGACAGTCTGCTGGCGGCGATCGCCCGTTTCTCATTGCAAACCAGCGCCCGCAATCAGTTCTTCGGTACCGTGATTGAGCGCGATCATCAGCAGGTGCAGCAGCATGTCAGCCTACTGCTGGCCGATGGCCACACCCGCCTGACGGCCGCCGTCACCCAGCAAAGTGCCGAGCGGCTGCTTCTGGCCCCTGGGAAAGAGGTGCTGGCGCTGATTAAAGCCCCTTGGGTCAAACTCAACACCGATCCAGCGCTGAACGGGCTGGCCGACAATGCGCTGGAAGGCACGGTGGCCAGCATTCAGCCTGGCAGCGAACACAGCGAGGTACTGGTCACGCTGAAAGGAGGCGAAACCCTGTGCGCTACCGTCGCTAATCAAGAATTGGCACAGCTGAAGCTGAGTGCAGACTCGGCGGTGTTTGCCCTGTTCAATGCCGATCGGGTGATTGTTGCCACGTTGTGTTAAACGCAACGTGATGTTGCAGTATTGTCGATTGACATCTTTTCCCCATGCGCCTATTTCTAAAGCAAATAATTGCAGAACAGGGAATAAATGATGTCGTTGTTGCACATTTCGCAAGGTTCATTTCGTTTAAGCGATACCCGCACGTTGCAGCTCGATCAACTGGAGATCAAATCCGGCGACAGTTGGGCATTTGTCGGTGCCAATGGCAGTGGTAAATCGGCTCTGGCGCGCGCGCTGGCGGATGAATTGATATTACTGCAAGGCGAACGTCACAGCGATTTTCACCGCGTGATACGGATTTCGTTCGAGCAATTGCAAAAGCTGGTCAGCGATGAATGGCAACGCAACAATACCGACCTGCTCAGCCCCGACGAAGACGACACCGGCCGTACCACCGCAGAAATCATTCAGGAAGAGGTGCAGGACCCGGCACGTTGCCAGCAATTGGCTGCGCAGTTTGGTATTACTCCCCTGCTTTCGCGCCGCTTCAAATATCTTTCCACCGGCGAAACGCGTAAGACTCTGCTGTGCCAAGCCCTGATGCCGCAACCGGACTTGTTGATCCTCGATGAACCCTTCGATGGTCTGGACGTCAACTCGCGGGCTCAGCTTGCTACGCTGTTGGGAACACTTTCACAGCAAGGCTATACGCTAGTGTTGGTGCTCAACCGTTTTGATGAGATCCCGGATTTTATTCAGCAGGTCGGCGTGTTGGCAGACTGTACTCTTACCAGCCAGGGGCCGCGTAAACAGGTAATGGCCGACGCGCTGGTCGCTCAGTTGGCACACAGCGAGAATCTCAGCGGCCTGACGCTGCCAGAAACCGAGGATCCGACGCAGAAAACCACGCTGCCAGCCGATCAGCCGTTGATCGTGCTGCGCGATGGCGTGGTGAGCTATAACGATCGCCCGATCCTCAACCAGCTCAGTTGGCAGGTGAATCCCGGCGAGCACTGGCAGATCGTCGGCCCGAACGGTGCGGGTAAATCCACGCTGCTCAGCCTGATTACCGGCGATCATCCACAGGGCTACAGCAACGATCTGACGCTGTTCAGCCGCCGACGCGGCAGCGGTGAAACCATCTGGGACATCAAGCGCCATATCGGTTACGTCAGCAGCAGCCTGCATCTGGATTACCGCATCAGTTCCAGCGTGCGTAACGTGATCCTGTCTGGCTTTTTCGATTCGATCGGTATCTATCAGGCGGTTTCCGATCGCCAGCAAAAGCTGACCACCCAATGGCTGAGTCTGCTCGGGCTTGGCGGGGCGCAAGGTGATGCGCCATTCCATAGCCTTTCCTGGGGCCAACAGCGGCTGGCGCTGATCGCCCGCGCGCTGGTTAAGCACCCGGCGCTGCTGATCCTTGATGAGCCCTTGCAGGGGCTGGATCCGCTGAACCGCCAACTGGTGCGGCGCTTTATCGATGTCCTGATTCAGCAAGGCGCTACCCAACTGCTGTTTGTTTCGCACCACGCCGAAGATGCGCCGCAATGCATCACCCACCGCCTGACGTTTGTTGCTGAAGGTGACGGTTATCGCTATCAGTACGACACACTGGCATAAACTTCCTACGGATGGGGGCTAGCCCCTCATCCGATGACATATTCGGCAACACTTCCCCGCAGCACATCACACTCAGCCTTTTATCATAAAAGTATGCAGAGTTATTTTCTGGAGAGGATATGTCCGCCGCACTGATTATTATTGACCTGATTGAAGACTTGGCTGGCCCGAAAGGGCGGGCCAATCACTGCCGTGAACAGTTGGTAACGCAGGATATAATTACCCACACCAATGCGGCTGCCGCTTACGCGCGGGTGCGCAAAATTCCGGTCATCTGGGTGCGGGTCGGTTTTGCCGATGACTATCACGATATTCCGCCCCATTCACCGTTGTTCAACCACCTGAAACACCTCGGCGCGCTGCGTTTAAGCAACGGGGGTTGCCACTGGCTGAAAGGGCTGGAGGTAAAACCAGAGGATTTGCAGTTCGAAAAAAAAGCAACTTCTGCCTTTGCCGGTAACAATTTGTTAGCGTGGTTACAGCAACACCGCTGCCATCATTTGTTGCTGGGCGGCATCAGTACCTCACTGGCGATCGAAAGCACCGCGCGGCAGGCCCACGATGCCGGTTTCCAGGTCACGGTATTACAAGATCTCTGCACGGCACCAACGGAAGATATTCACCAGCAGAGCCTGGAGACGTTGCAAAACCTCGGCAGAGTCATACGTTCGCAAGCCTGGATGCAGGGCTGAGTGCCGGTTTACTCCTGCTACCATTGGCGAACAAGAGGGTAACGCCTCGATTTAATAGCAGTTTTCATCGCTGTCCTAACCATTACATTAATTTCCCTGTGCTACTATCCCAGTTAGCACTCATTTCACAAGTCACTAACACGCCGAACCTTCGGCATTGGGTGTGGTGTTTCTAGATAAAGGGATAGCAACTATGTGGGGCGTACTATCGGCTTCATTGTTTTTTTTACCGTTTAATCGGCTGTTTGCCTGGGCCGTTTTGGCCGCCGCTGTTGGGATGGGGATCTACCATCACATTCTCACGCCGCTTAGCCTGGCTTGCCTGGCACCGATCGCCCTTGCGGTCTGGCTGCGTCACCAATACCGCGAGCAGCGCGCTGTCGCACTCATTCTGGAAATCTTTCTGGTTGCCTGTTCTCTGGCGCTGTTTTCTCACCTGATACCGGGCTTCAACAACCCGTTAATGGTCGTGCAGGAAAAAGTCGGGCCACTGAGTGCGCCCTATTCCCTGTATTACAACTTCGACAAAGCGTTAGTGCCCTTCCTGCTGTTTGCCTGCCTGCCGACGCTGTTTAATGCAGGCAAGGCCGACAAAAAAGTCGGTGCCAGCGCCTGGGTGCTGTTGGTGCTGGCGGTTCCAGCACTGTTGCTGCTGGCGGTAGCGCTCGGCGGCCTGAGGATTGAGCTGCATATGCCGCCGTGGATCCTGGCATTCATGATGGCCAATCTGTTCTTTGTTTCTCTGGCGGAAGAAGCGCTATTCCGTGGTTATTTGCAGCAACGCATACGCCAGTGGATCGGCGCTTATCCGGCGCTAATTATCACTGCCCTGCTGTTTGGTGCCGCGCACTTTGCCGGTGGGATGCTAATGGTGGCATTTGCCACATTGGCCGGGGTGATTTATGGCCTGGCCTGGATGTGGAGCGGCCGCCTGTGGGTGCCGATTATTTTCCACTTTGGCCTTAATCTGACCCATCTGCTGTTCTTCACCTATCCTTTGTATCAGCATCCATAGCCCTCTCTTGTTCGGCAGGCTCTCCCTGCCGAACAAGAGCATGAAAGCGTTACCACTCACTTTGTCTTCTTTGACTTCAATCTGCGGGTAGGCCCCTTACTATTGAGATTATCGCTCAATGTAAACGATTCCATTATTGGCGATGGATCACCTTTTTCTCTCCACGAGCATGCTATCTTTTCCCCCATTATTTTCCGCAATGCGTTGAGTCGCGATCGGTCACGCAAACAGTGAAAGCGATTACACAACACCGTACAGGTAGATGAAGGAAGCGCTATGCCCGATTTTAACCCCATCGATCACCCACATCGCCGTTTTAACCCGCTCACGGGCCAGTGGGTATTGGTTTCTCCGCACCGGGCAAAGCGCCCATGGCAGGGGCAGCAAGAAGCCCACGCGCAGGAAACGCTGCCCGCGCACGATCCCGACTGCTTTCTGTGCCCCAGTAATCAACGCGTTACCGGCGATAAAAACCCTGACTATCCCGGTACCTACGTTTTCACCAATGATTTTGCCGCGCTGATGCCCGATACACCGCTGGCACCAGAAAACCCCGATCCGCTGATGCGCTGCCAAAGCGCACGCGGCGTCAGCCGGGTGATCTGTTTCTCGCCCGATCACAGTAAAACGCTGCCGCAGCTCTCATTACCGGCGCTGGAACAGGTGATCGCCACCTGGCAGGCGCAGACTGCCGATCTCGGCCGCACTTATCCCTGGATACAGGTGTTTGAAAATAAAGGGGCGGCGATGGGTTGCTCGAACCCCCATCCGCACGGTCAGGTATGGGCCAACAGCTTCCTGCCCAACGAGGCCGAACGGGAAGATCGCCTGCAGCAGGACTATTTCCTCCAGCACCATTCCCCCTTGTTGGTGGATTACGCACAGCGTGAGCTGGCAGATGGCAGCCGAACCGTGGTGGAGACTGAGCACTGGCTGGCGGTGGTGCCTTACTGGGCGGCGTGGCCGTTCGAAACTCTGCTGTTACCGAAAGCAGCGGTGCAACGCCTCACCGATCTCACGCCAGCGCAGAGCAGCGATTTGGCAATCGCCCTGAAGAAGCTCACCAGCCGTTACGACAATCTGTTCCAGTGCTCTTTCCCCTATTCGATGGGCTGGCACGGTGCGCCATTCAACGCCGCCGATAATCGCCATTGGCAACTGCATGCCCATTTCTATCCACCGCTGCTGCGTTCCGCCTCGGTACGTAAATTTATGGTGGGCTACGAAATGCTGGCGGAAACCCAGCGCGATCTCACCGCAGAACAGGCCGCAGAACGCCTGCGTGCCGTCAGTGATGTCCATTACTGTGAAGCCGGAGTGAAATAATGAGCCTCAAAAACCATACCCAAGCCCTCTTTACTCAACACTTTGGCTATGCACCGACCCTTACCATTCAGGCTCCGGGCCGGGTCAACCTGATTGGCGAGCACACCGATTACAACGACGGTTTTGTGCTGCCCTGTGCCATTGATTACCAAACGGTAATTAGCTGTGCCACACGTAACGATCGCCAGATCCGCGTGTTGGCCGTCGACTACGACAATCAGCAGGATCTGTTTTCGCTCGATGCGCCTATCGTCAGCCACCCAGAGCTACGCTGGGCCGACTACGTGCGCGGGGTGGTAAAGCATCTGCAACTGCGCAATGCCAATTTTGGCGGTGCCGATCTGGTGATCAGCGGGAATGTGCCGCAAGGGGCCGGGCTCAGTTCTTCGGCCTCATTAGAAGTGGCCGTTGGCCAGGCAATACAAGCCCTTTATCAATTGCCGTTCGACGGCGTGGCCCTGGCGTTGAATGGCCAGGAAGCCGAGAACCAGTTTGTCGGCTGTAACTGCGGCATTATGGATCAACTGATATCGGCGCTGGGTAAACAGGATCATGCGCTGCTGATCGATTGCCGGTCGCTGGAAACGCGTGCGGTGCCGATGCCAAAAAACGTGGCGGTGGTGATCATCAACTCCAATGTGAAACGGGGATTGGTCGACAGCGAATACAATACCCGCCGCAAGCAATGTGAAGAAGCGGCACGCTTCTTTGGCGTTAAAGCACTGCGTGATGTCAGCCCGGAGCTGTTCTTCCCAATCCAGCACGAACTGGACCCTACCGTAGCCAAGCGGGCGCGCCATGTGATCAGCGAGAATGAACGCACACTGGCCGCTGCCGATGCGCTGGCAGCAGGGGATCTCAAACTGATGGGGAAACTGATGGCAGAATCACACGCTTCCATGCGTGATGACTTCGAAATTACCGTTCCCCCGATCGATACGTTGGTTGAGATCGTTAAAAAAACCATTGGCGATCGCGGTGGCGTACGCATGACCGGCGGCGGTTTCGGCGGCTGTATCGTGGCGCTGATGCCGCTGGATTTGGTGGAGCCGGTACGCGCAGCGGTAGCTCGGGAATATCCGTTGCAGACCAATGGCTTGCAGGAAGCTTTCTACGTCTGTAAAGCATCGCAAGGAGCGGGCCCATGCTGACAGATTCATCCTCAATCGCCCCCGACGGCCAGCCGTTTATTCTCACCACCCTGCGTAATGCCGGGGGAATGACGGTCACGCTGATGGACTGGGGCGCAACCTGGCTTTCCGCCGTACTGCCGCTCAAATCGGGCGAAAAACGTGAGTTGCTGCTGGGCTGCAAAACACCGGCGGATTATCTGCATCAACGTGCCTATCTGGGTGCAACCGTCGGGCGCTATGCCAACCGCATCGCTGATGCCAGCTTGCTGATCGACGGCAAGCCGCATCCGCTGGCGGCTAATCAAGGGGAGCACCAGTTGCACGGTGGACCGGAAGGTTTCCACGCCCGCCGCTGGCAGATCGCTGCACAAAATGAGCAACAGGTGGTGTATCAGTTGCATTCCGCAGATGGCGATCAGGGCTTCCCTGGCAATCTGTACGTTACGCTGACCTACCGGCTGACCGCCGATAACCGGCTGGAGATTGGCTATCAGGCTCAGGTTGACCGCGCCTGCCCGGTCAACTTGACCAATCATGCCTACTTAAATCTGGACGGAGCGGGCCACGATGCGCGCCAGCAGCGGTTACAATTGTTTGCCGATCGCTATCTGCCGGTAGACAGCGAAGGTATCCCCAGTGCCGATTTGACCGAGGTTGCAGGCACCGGGATGGATTTTCGCCAGCCGAAAACGCTATTGCAGGATTTTCTGCGCGATCGCGATCAGCAGCGGGTCAAAGGCTATGACCATGCCTACTTGCTGTACCGCACCTGTAGCGCGCTGGAAAACCCGGCGGCACGTCTGTGGTCGGCCGACGGCAAAGTCGAGCTGACGGTGTTTACCAGTGCACCAGCGCTGCAACTGTACAGCGGCAATTATCTGGCTGGCACGCCAGCGCGTGATGGCGGCACTTACGCCAGCTATGCCGGTGTGGCCTTGGAAAGCGAGTTCTTGCCCGATAGCCCAAATCACCCAGAATGGCCGCAGCCGAGCTGTTGGCTGCAACCAGGCCAGCGTTATCAGAGCGCCACGCATTATCAGTTTAATCCTATTTGACCCGCCACGCCCCTCGCCACGCGGCAAGGGGCGCTATCGTTATCGTATCGCCCTTCTATCCCGTCGGTAGTGCCCTTTCCTTATTCCAAAGCCAGGACTAGAATCAGACAGCGGTGATAAGCACAACATATTGTGCTTAGTCACAATTTTCGGCCATCCAGGCCGGTCAATAGCTGAAGGAACACCTATGCGTCTGATTACTGCACTTCCATTACTGGCAGGTTTAATGCTGAGCACCAATCTGATGGCTGCCGATACCGCAGCAAAAACGCCTTCTCCGGCGCAGGCTGCCCAGCAGAAACGCATGACCGATTGTAATCAACAGGCCTCCAACCAATCGCTGAAAGGTTCTGACCGTACCACCTTTATGAGCAGTTGCCTGAAGTCCGAAGGGCATAAAACAGAAAAAGCCCTCACCCCGCAGCAGCAGAAAATGAAAAACTGCAACGCTGAAGCCTCGCAAAAGAGCCTGAAAAGCGATGAGCGTAAAGCCTTTATGAGCAACTGCCTGAAAAAATCAGCCTAACAGCATTAACTCTTCGGCGTGTTTGCATTGAACGCACTCACGCCGTTGCCTCTTTCCCACTTTCCCTGCTTTCCTCCTATGCCTTGTGGCAAGAAATTGACTATGGTTAAACCAGATACCCAATAGCGCAATAGCCGGGTATATCGATTGCCGAGCCACCGGCCGCAGTAATATAATGATTCTCGTTATCATTCAAATATCAGATTATTGAGGAGTTAAGCTATGGCTGTAACTAAGCTGGTTCTGGTGCGTCACGGCGAAAGCCAGTGGAACAATGAAAACCGCTTCACCGGTTGGTATGATGTTGATCTGTCCGACAAAGGCCGCAGCGAGGCGAAAGCAGCAGGTAAACTGCTGAAAGATGAAGGTTTCGCTTTCGATTTCGCTTACACCTCCGTGCTCAAGCGCGCTATCCATACTCTGTGGAACATTCTGGATGAACTCGACCAGGCTTGGCTGCCGACCGAAAAATCCTGGAAGCTGAACGAACGCCATTACGGCGCTTTGCAAGGCCTGAATAAATCTGAAACCGCTGAAAAATATGGCGATGAGCAGGTGAAACAATGGCGTCGTGGTTTTGCCGTGACGCCGCCAGAGTTGAGCAAAGATGATGAGCGCTACCCTGGCCACGATCCGCGCTATGCGCAACTGACCGATAAAGAGCTGCCAACCACCGAGAGCCTGGCGCTGACTATCGATCGCGTGATCCCTTACTGGGACGCAGAAATCCTGCCGCGCATCAAAAGCGGTGAGCGTGTGATCGTGGCGGCACACGGCAACTCGCTGCGTGCTCTGGTGAAATACCTGGATAACCTGAGCGAAGATGAAATCCTTGAGCTGAACATCCCAACCGGCGTGCCGCTGGTGTATGAGTTCGACGAAAATTTCAAACCGGTTAAACGTTACTATCTGGGCAATGCTGACGAGATCGCCGCCAAAGCGGCGGCGGTAGCCAACCAGGGCAAAGCGAAATAATGGTTCGCTGCTGAAAGCAAAAGCCCTCGGTTTTATCGCCGAGGGCTTTTTCTAGCTGCTGCCAGGAGTTAAGCCCGACGTGCCTTCACCGCTGCGGCTAGTTCACGCAGGACGGTTTCGGTATCTTCCCAACCAATGCAAGCATCGGTAACGCTCTTGCCGTAAACCAGCGGTTCGCCGCTTTCCAGGTTCTGATTCCCTTCCACCAAATGGCTTTCGATCATCACGCCGATAATGGCTTTTTCACCGCCACGGAGCTGTTTGCAAACGTCTGCATTGACATCCATCTGTTTCTTAAACTGTTTACTGCTGTTGGCGTGGCTGAAATCGATCATCACCAGCGCTGGCAGGCCCGCTTTCGCCAGCCCTTCTTTCACTTCTTTGACATGTGCAGCGCTGTAGTTTGGCTCTTTGCCACCGCGCAGGATGATATGGCAATCGCCGTTACCACCGGTATTCACAATCGCCGAATGGCCCCATTTGGTGACAGACAGGAAGCAGTGTGGCGCACCAGCGGCGTTGATCGCGTCAATTGCCACTTTGATGGTGCCGTCGGTGCCATTCTTGAACCCTACCGGGCAAGACAGGCCGGAAGCCAGTTCGCGGTGCACCTGGGATTCTGTGGTACGCGCGCCGATAGCGCCCCAGCTCATCAGATCCGCCAGGTATTGCGGGGTGATCATGTCAAGGAATTCACCCGCCGCAGGCAAGCCACTATCGTTGATATCCAGCAGCAGTTTACGTGCCAAACGCAGGCCATCGTTGATCTGGAAGCTGTTGTCCATCTGCGGATCGTTGATCAGCCCTTTCCAGCCAATGGTGGTACGTGGTTTTTCGAAATAAACACGCATCACCACTTCCAATTCACCGCTCAGTTCCTGCCGCAATTTCAGCAGGCGTGCCGCGTACTCTTTTGCCGCTTTGGTATCGTGAATCGAACAGGGGCCAATCACCACCAGCAGGCGATCGTCATTACCACGAAGGATTTTGTGAATCGCATTGCGCGCCTGTGACACCGTCTCCGCTGCCTGCTCGCTAGCCGGAAACTTCTCCAGCAGGGCCACAGGGGGCAGGAGTTCCTTAATTTCTTTAATGCGTAAATCGTCGTTTTGGTAATTCATAACTTTTCCATTCGGTATCGGGAGGTGTATTTCGCAGCATTCAGCATGAGATCCCAACAATCTAGCCTGTGAAACTGGCGCTGTAAATCACCTTTGGCGTGGCAAATGCGGCAAATGGGGGCGATCGCCGTATTCTTCCTGTGTGAAGCGGTATGGCGTTTCTGCTAAATGCAGCCAGTGGTGGATGCCTGAATGCCGTTAATCGCCATAGCAGGCTTGCTGCTCAACCTGCTTGGCTTGTGGCGGCTGTATCGCTCCAGTCTGTGTGATTACCAGGTATTTTGAACTCAGAGGGCCAGCCCCTGAGTTCTCATTGCTGCATTATGCTGCGGAAGATAATGGCCGCGAATGATTCCGGGAAGCACTGCGGATCCACAACCAGGAGCCGTTGAGCGCAATCAGCGTCAGAATGACGTATTCCAGCGCCATCGCGTAAACCCCTTGGTAGGCAAAGATTGCCACGCTGATCACATCAATAACCACCCACAGTAACCAGTTTTCAACGTATTTACGCGTCATCAGTATCATTGCCGCAATCGACAGCACCATCATCGTTGAATCCCAGAACGGGAAGGCGTCCGGCTGCAGTTCTGGCATCTGCACGCTAAGGCCAAGTGCCTGCATCACCGTTACCGCGATCTGCGTCAGATAAGCAAACACGCGATCGATATTAAAGGTCATCAAGGCAATGCCAACAATGCATAACGCGCCCCACATCAGCGCCTTAGGTAACGACAGCCAGCGGATCTTCAGTTCGGCCTGGTTGTCCTGCGTCTGGCGGCTCCAGGCATACCAGCCGTAAATATTGGCCACGAAGAAAAACAGTTGCAACAGCAGGCTGGCATAAAGCTGGATCTGGAAAAAGATGACGGCAAACAGCGTCACGTTAATCAGACCAAACAGGTAGTTGATGATTTTCTCTTTGCTGGCATACCAGATGCACAGCAAGCCAAACAGCGTACCAATGGCTTCAATCCATGACAGATCGTAACCCCCGGCACCAAGCGGAATATGAACCAAAATATTGCTGGTACTGAAAAAACTCATCTCGCTATCCTTATCAAACGGTTAATCGGCAATCAGGCATTCCCTTTCACCGGCATTTTCAACTGTGCGGCAAACGCCAGCATACGGTTGAGCGGGATCAGCGCTTTTTCACGTACTGCGCTATCAACAAAAATTTCATGCAGGGCACCACCCTGTTCCAATCCTTCGGCGATCGCTTTCAGGCCGTTCATCGCCATCCACGGGCAATGAGCACAGCTGCGGCAGGTTGCCCCTTCGCCAGCCGTCGGAGCCTCAAACAGTTCTTTGCCTGGGCAAGCCTGCTGCATCTTGTAGAAAATACCGCGATCGGTAGCGACAATCAGTTGCTGATTTGGCAGCGTTGTCGCCGCCTGAATCAGTTGGCTGGTAGAACCCACGGCATCGGCCAGATCGACAACTGCTTGCGGCGACTCTGGGTGCACCAATATCGCCGCATCCGGGTACAGCGCCTTCATACGTATCAGCGCCTGGGTTTTAAACTCGTCATGGACGATACAGGCGCCCTGCCAGCACAGCATATCTGCGCCGGTCTGCTTCTGCACATAGTGGCCAAGATGGCGGTCAGGTGCCCAGATGATTTTCTCACCCAAACTGTCGAGATGCTCTATCAGCTCAACCGCAATACTGGAGGTTACCACCCAATCAGCACGCGCTTTTACTGCTGCCGAGGTATTGGCGTAAACTACGACGGTACGATCCGGATGGCTATCGCAAAACGCGTTGAACTCCGCCTCTGGGCAACCGAGATCGAGCGAGCATTCGGCATTCAGCGTCGGCATCAGCACCTGTTTTTCCGGGCTGAGGATCTTGGCGGTTTCCCCCATAAAACGCACCCCGGCGACCAACAGGGTTGAAGCCGGATGGTTGCTGCCAAAACGCGCCATCTCAAGTGAATCAGCCACACAGCCACCGGTCTCTTCGGCCAATGCCTGGATCTCTGGATCGGTATAGTAGTGAGCTACCATTACCGCATCACGCTGTTTGAGCAAGGTTTTGATTTTCTGCCGATAGAAAGCCTTCTCGGCTACGTCCAACGGCACCGGCTTCGGCGGGAAGGGATACACCGCCGCGTTGACATCAAACATTTCACTCATCGCTGTCGTCTCTATGCTAGGCTGTTCGTCTGCTTATCAGGCAAGATTTTGCCTTCCACAAACGCCCTCGTTTTGTATACTAAACAAAATACCTAAAATTGAGTGAAAAGTCGCTGATGTTTTTAATTAAAAGCGATTTTTGTTTAATGGATTGAAATTTTTCGAGAGTAAAACACAATATTTAAGTCGATAAAACGGCAGTTAGGAGGAAGGGGCCTCACCTTTTGCATTGGTTACATGATTATGTGACTTTTTGCTTACCTGACCAGCATTAGGCTTGATGGTTAGGAAGACTTGTTTGAGCACCGTAGAGTTCATGCAGGATTGACTCGGCCTTCGGCCTCGCCCTACGGGCAACGCTGCGCGTTGTCGTCTCGCTTCGCTCGGCTCGAACCTGAACGCAGGTTCTCACCCGCACGACATCGTGCGTTATGTAAGATCAGCGCTTGAGATTAGGTCGGATACATATGCGAAAAAAGCGCCTAAAGGCGCTTTTTTCTGTATTTGGTGGGTCGTGCAGGATTACTCGGCTTCGCCTCGCCCTTCGGGCCATCGCTTGCGCGATGTTGTCTCGCTTCGCTCGACTCGAACCTTTACGGTTCTCATCCTTTACGATTCTACTTTTTACCAATCCATTAAGAATTGGTGGGTCGTGCAGGATTCGAACCTGCGACCAATTGATTAAAAGTCAACTGCTCTACCAACTGAGCTAACGACCCGCAGAAGTGGTGGGTGATGACGGGCTCGAACCGCCGACCCCCTCCGTGTAAAGGAGATGCTCTACCAACTGAGCTAATCACCCACTGCTGTGGTTTACTACTGAATTTCTTTTTCGCCTGATTCCACTTTTTACCAACTCATTAAGAATTGGTGGGTCGTGCAGGATTACTCGGCTTCGCCTCGCCCTTCGGGCCATCGCTTGCGCGATGTTGTCTCGCTTCGCTCGACTCGAACCTTTACGGTTCTTATCCTTTACGATTCCACTTTTTACCAACCCATTAAGAATTGGTGGGTCGTGCAGGATTCGAACCTGCGACCAATTGATTAAAAGTCAACTGCTCTACCAACTGAGCTAACGACCCATTGCCGTGGTTTACTACTGAACCGCGTGAAGAACTTTTTCTTCCAATCCATTAAGAATTGGTGGGTCGTGCAGGATTACTCGGCTTCGCCTCGCCCTTCGGGCCATCGCTTGCGCGATGTTGTCTCGCTTCGCTCGACTCGAACCTTTACGGTTCTCATCCTTTACGATTCCACTTTTTACCAACTCATTAAGAATTGGTGGGTCGTGCAGGATTCGAACCTGCGACCAATTGATTAAAAGTCAACTGCTCTACCAACTGAGCTAACGACCCACTGCCGTGGTTTACTACTGAACCGCGTGAAGAACTTTTTCTTCCAATCCATCAAGAATTGGTGGGTCGTGCAGGATTACTCGGCTTCGCCTCGCCCTTCGGGCCATCGCTTGCGCGATGTTGTCTCGCTTCGCTCTACTCGAACCTTTACGGTTCTCATCCTTTACGATTCCACTTTTTACCAACTCATTAAGAATTGGTGGGTCGTGCAGGATTCGAACCTGCGACCAATTGATTAAAAGTCAACTGCTCTACCAACTGAGCTAACGACCCACTGTCGTGGTTTACTGCTGATTAATACAGAATGGAAAATCCGTATCGAAGAAAACTGGAGTGGCAAACAGGATTACTCAGCTTCACATCGCTTTACTTACTATCGCTTACGCGATGCTTTTTTGCTAATGCTCGGCTTGCACCTGCGGCCAATTGATTTGAAGTCAACTGCTCTACTTAACGGAGCTAACGACCCAATTTCCTTGCTGCTTTAACATCTTGCAAGATGTCTTGGCAACGGCGGCATATATTACTAATTTATCTTGGCAGCGCAACCTAAATTTTGGCGCAATAGGTTCAACTGCTTGTTCTTCACGCGAATGAGCCCAGAAATCGGTCAAAACGACTAAGTTCTGGGCTCAGTTTTTATTTACAGGCTGGCTGCGCGTTTCTTTGCCTGCTTGGCCGCATCGCTGGTTGGGTAGGATTTGATCACCTGCTGGTAAACGGCTTTGGCTTTATCAACCTGGCCTTTTTCCTGCATGATCACCCCAACTTTAAACATAGCGTCCGGTGATTTGGGTGACTTTGGAAAACTCTTCACCACCACCGCATAATAGTAAGCCGCATCTTCCTTCTTACCCTTGTTGTAGAACAACTGACCGAGCCAATAGTTGGCATTAGGTTGGTAAGTAGACTTTGGGTACTGCTTTATGAAAGCTTGGAAAGCGGAGATCGCCTGATCGTACTGTTTTTTTTCCAGCGCTAATGAAACAGCAGCATTGTAGTCGCTGTTTTCATCACCGGTACTCGCCGGTGTGGCAGCCGCAGGTGCAGTAGTAGCACTGTCAGCAGGCGCAGCTGCTGTGGCACCACCTGCTGCTGCATCCGTGGAATTCTGTGCGCCACCCTGGCTGAGACTATCCATCTGCTGATAGATCTGTTTCTGGCGTTCAACCACCTGATTCAACTGGTATTGGCTTTCCTGGATCTGCCCACGAAGAGTATCAATATCACGTTGATTGTCAGAGAGTTGTTGTTGGAGTTGATTTAAAAGCTGGCCCTGAGCATTACTGATACGCTCAAGAGAAGTGACACGGTCCTCGACCGAGCCAGAGCCGACATTACTGATTGGCGCTTGGGCAGTAGCGGCCCATGGGACCGCTACGCCAACCAGTAACGACAGACCCAACAGATGACGTCTGAAGTTACTGTTCATGCGATTCTCTTAGTAAACCAGAACGGCACGACGGTTTTTAGCCCAAGCCGCTTCGTCGTGGCCCAGTACTGCTGGTTTTTCTTTACCGTAAGAAACGATAGAGATCTGGTCAGCAGAAACGCCTTTACCTTGCAGGTACATTTTAACTGCGTTAGCACGACGCTCACCCAGAGCGATGTTGTACTCTGGCGTGCCGCGCTCATCCGCGTGGCCTTCAACGGTCACTTTATAGGACGGGTTGCTACGCAGGAATGCAGCATGCGCATCCAGCATCTGAGAGAACTCAGAGCTGATGTCGTATTTGTCCAGACCGAAGTAAACAATGTTGTTCCTCTGCAGTTCTTGCATCTGCAAACGAGCTTGTTCTTCAGAAGACAGGTTGCTGCTGCCATTTTCTGTACCCGTGCCAGCGCCGAGCATACCAGATTGGTCGTTGTTTGCGCTTTTGTTAGAACTACAGGCCGCCACAGCCAGAACTGGCAGTGCCAGCAGTAAAGCTTTCAGCACTTTGTTCAGTTGCATTTCTTTGATCCTTTTATAGTTTGCTATACATATTTACACATGCATCACAGATACGGCGACCAGGCAGGTGATTTGACCTGTCCATCGGTTGCCGGAAGACGCGCTTTGAAACGCCCATCAGTCGATACCAACTGCAGGACGGAGCCCATACCTTGCGTGGAGCTATAGATCACCATGGTACCGTTTGGTGCGATACTTGGTGTTTCATCCAGTTGTGTGTTCGTTAATACTTGAACCGCTCCCGAAGTAAGATCTTGTTTGGCGATATGCTGAGCACCACTATTGGAACTCACCATCACCAGGAACTTGCCATCCGGGCTCACATCAGAGTTCTGATTCTGAGCACCTTCCCAAGTCAGGCGTTGTGGAGCACCGCCGCTTGCGCTGATTTTATAAATCTGAGGACGCCCGCCCTGATCGGAGGTATACGCCAGAGATTGACCATCAGGGAACCAGCTAGGTTCGGTGTTGTTGCTGCGGCCATCGGTGATCTGGCTGATCTGGCCAGAACCCAGGTTCATCACATACAGATGCAGGCTACCGCTCTTGGAGAGAGCAAATGCCAGGCGACTGCCGTCTGGTGAGAATGCAGGAGCACCGTTATGGCGTGGGAAAGAAGCTACCTGTTGGATAGCACCGTTAGCCAGAGTCTGGATAACCAGCGCTGAACGGCCACTTTCAAAGGTTACATAAGCCAGTTTGCTACCATCTGGTGACCAGGCTGGTGACATTAATGGCTCTGGTGAGCGGTGCACTACGAACGTATTAAAACCATCATAGTCTGATACACGCACCTCATACGGGAATTGCCCACCGTTGGTCTGCACCACATAAGCGATACGGGTACGGAACGCACCTTTGATACCGGTCAGCTTTTCAAACACTTCATCACTGGCGGTATGGGCAGAATAACGTAACCATTGCTTGGTCACTTTATACTGGTTTTGTGCCAGAACGGTGCCCGGAGAACCTGAGGTATCCACCAGTTGGTAAGAGATCAGATAGCTGCCATCAGCACCAGGTTGCACCTGGCCGACAACGACGGCATCAATGCCCAGCGCAGTCCAAGCCTCTGGCGTCACTTCAGACGCAGTGCTCGGTTGCTGCGGCATACGTGCCACATCAATAGGGTTGAATTTGCCACTGTTGCGTAAATCTGCGCCAACAATCTGGCCAATATCTTCTGGAGGCGTGCCTGGACCCGCCCATTTAAATGGCACCACACCAATCGGGCGAGCAGAGTCGACCCCTTGGGTGATTTCAATGCGAACTTCCGCGTGCAGCACGGATGCCCACAGGACTAACAAACCTAACATTACTCGAAATGCCTGCTTCATCTCATCTCCCTTATCCAGGCGGGATGCCCGCGATAAATTAGCAGAATTTTAACAAACCAACGCAAACAAAACTACGTTTACCCAAAGAATCCAGAACTTTCAGCCAACAACGCTGCAAACTGAGAAACAATGGGTAAAAATCCCTGTTGGTTACCTTAGTACATCCTTGCGTTTTACTCAGTTATAACAACCATTACTGCGGTTTAAATTCTATAGTCGCATTCTTAACTTTCTGATAAACGGCATCACTTGGCGGCTTAGGAATACGCGCCTGCTTTGCTGCTGCAACAGCAGCCTGACACAAGGCCGGATCGCCCCCAGCTGGTTCCACGAAACTCAAGAAACCATCCGGTTGAAGCTTGATACGCAAATCACATGTCTTACCTTCAAAACCTGAAGAGTAGAACTTACTTTGGATGGCCGCCCTAATCTGACTTTCATAACCCGAGGAATCTACGCCGCGTTCCCCCGCATTCTTGGCATCACCCTCACCTTTTGCCTTGGCTGCGTCACCTTTAGTTTTGGCAGCACCGCCACCTTTCGGCGCGTTTTTACCATCCGCCAAATCACCAAACAAGTTGTCTACATCGGCAGCCTGCTTAGCCGCCTCTGCAGCCGCCTTCTTCTTGGCATCCGCTGCTTTCTTGGCTTCAGCAGCCTTCTCAGCCGCGGCGGCTTTTTTCGCTTCTTCTGCTGCCGCTTTCTTCTCGGCATCAGCAGCAGCTTTTTTCTCGGCGGCTTCAGCCGCTTTCTGTTCAGCTGCGGCGGCGGCCTCTTTCTTCGCCTCTTCCGCCTGCTTCTTGGCGGCAGCGGCGGCAGCAGCTTCTTTCTTGGCTTCCGCTTCTGCTTTTTTCTGTGCGTCTGCCTGGGCCTTGGCTATTTTATCTGCCTCGGCTTTGGCTTTTGCCGCTGCTTGTTCAGCCGCTTTCTGTTGTTCTTTAGCCTTAGCCGCTGCAACTTCAGCCGCTTTCTGCTGCTCAGCCGCCTGTTGTTGCTGTTCTGCTGCTTTCTTCTGCTGTTCTGACTGTGCTTTGGCATCCTGCGCCGCTTTTTCCTGCGCAGCCAAGCGTGCCTGTTCAAGCTCTTTCAAGCGCTGTTGTTCCGCAGCCTGTTTCTGCTGCAGTTCTTCTGCCTGCTGCTCCGCCTTCTTCTGACGTTGCTTTTCGGCACGTTGTGCATCGCTGCTCTGCTGCTGCTGGCGATTGTACTGCTCCACCACCGCCCCAGGATCGACCATCACTGCACCGACGACGGAACCGTCGCCGCCACCGCCGGCACTCATTTCGGCGTTCTCTTGCAGCGATCCCCAAATCAACAGGGCAATCAATATGATGTGCAGAACCACCGAAACAATAACGGCGCGGTTCAGCTTATCGTTTTGCTCAGTTGCCTTTACCAAAATAGAGTCCCAAAAACTGGTGCTTAAACGGGGTTTCTGCACCATCGGCAGAAACCGGGTTGCCTCTCACCTTACGGTCAGATTGGCTGGGTCATCAGCCCCACGGAAGCTACGCCCGCCTGATGGAGAATATTCAATGCCTTGATAATCTCATCATAGGGTACTTCCTTTGCCCCACCGATCAAGAAGACCGTCTTCGGATTAGCCGCCAAACGCGACCGCGCTTCAGCCGCAACCTGTTCAGGCGGCAACAGCTCCATGCGATTATGATCCACCACCAAGGTGTACTGGCCCACGCCGGAGACTTCTAGAATCACCGGCGGATTGTCGTCGCTGGACACCGTTTTGGAGTCCGTGGCGTCAGGCAAATCAACCTCAACGCTTTGGGTGATAATCGGTGCGGTTGCCATAAAAATCAGTAACAACACCAAAAGCACGTCCAACAGCGGAACAATATTGATTTCCGACTTCAGCTCACGACGGTTACGACCACGAACTTTCGCCATGCTACCTCCTACTTATTTGCTGTCGCTGGAGAAGGCCTGACGATGCAGAATAGCGGTGAACTCTTCCATAAAGTTGTCGTAATTCTGCTCAAGCTTGTTAACACGCTGGTTGAGGCGGTTGTAGGCCATAACGGCAGGGATCGCGGCAAACAGGCCAATCGCGGTGGCGATCAACGCTTCAGCGATACCCGGCGCCACCATCTGCAACGTGGCTTGTTTGACTGCGCCCAAGGCAATAAAGGCATGCATAATCCCCCACACGGTACCAAACAGGCCGATATACGGGCTGATGGAACCGACGGTGCCGAGGAAAGGAATGTGAGTTTCCAGAGTTTCCAGTTCACGATTCATCGAAATACGCATCGCACGTGACGCTCCTTCGATCACCGACTCCGGTGCATGACTATTAGCACGGTGCAAACGGGCAAACTCTTTAAAACCAGAATGGAAAATTTGTTCCGAGCCCATCAGGCTATCGCGGCGCGCCTGGCTTTCCTGATACAAACGGGAAAGCTCAATACCGGACCAGAACTTGTCTTCGAAGGCTTCGGCATCCCGCGTGGCCGCATTCAAAATGCGGGTGCGCTGGATGATAATCGCCCAAGAGGCAACTGAAAAGCCTATCAGAATCAACATGATAAGCTTAACCAGCAGGCTTGCCTTCAAGAATAAATCTAGGATGTTCATGTCAGTCACTGCTTAAACTCCGCGACAATAGACTTAGGAAGCGCTATCGGCTTCATTTGGTGTGGATCAATGCATGCAATCAACACATCGGCCTGACTCAAAAGAGTACCGTCAGAATTGACAATGCGTTGAGCAAACGTGAGAGAGGCCCCACGCATTGAGGTGATTTCACTCTGTACTTCCAGCAGATCATCGAGACGAGCTGGTAACAGATAATCCACCGTCATGCGCCGGACAGCAAAAGCGACATGTTCACTGAGCAGCTGCTGTTGATGAAAGTTATGCTGACGCAGCATCTCTGTGCGCGCTCTTTCGTAAAAGGCGACGTAGCGGGCATGGTAAACCACACCGCCGGCATCGGTGTCTTCGTAATAGACACGAACCGGCCATCGAAACAACGTATTACTCACGATACTTCCAAGCCAATGCAATTTAACGTTGCTACTATACGCAAGACGGATCGGGTTGGGAATGGGTTACAGGATGGGAATGAAAATAATTATGGGCCTGAATGGCCCATAACAAGCGGATATGCTGCAGATTATAAAGAAACGTAAAGTAATCCTGCGGCCAGGATCACAATTGCAGGTAATGGCGCAAAAAATGCACGCCAGAACATCTTCTGAGGCCGGAAACCGACACCGTGAACCATGCCCGCACACACCGCCCATATCAGCAGGATGCCCTGCCAAATCTCCAGCGAACTGGTGCGCGCCGCAAAACGGCTGGGATCCCAGAATATACATCCCGCTAAAATCAACGCCAGCGCCAATGAAAGGGCCCGAATCGGGCCCTTGTCAGTGATAGCGTACAGCCTATCAGTAAGCGATAAACTCATTACTTACTGTCTTGCTGTGCTTGCGAATCTTCAATGTGCTCAAGCGCCAGGGCCGTAATAATACCGAAGGCACAGGCAAGAAGCGTTCCGAGGATCCAGGCAAAATACCACATGGGTTAGCTCCTTTTGCTTAGTACAGTGAATGCTTGTTGTTTTCGATGAAATTCTTATCCAAGCGCCCAAACATTTTGTAGTACGACCAGCAGGTGTACGCCAGAACAATTGGCACGAAGATAATCGCCACAATAGTCATCACTTTCAACGTCAGCAGACTGGAAGTCGCATCCCACATGGTCAGGCTGACGTTAGGCATAGTGCTCGAAGGCATAACGAACGGGAACATGGTTACCCCGGCCGTCAAGATCACACAAGCAATTGTCAGCGATGAAGTCAGGAATGCCATAGCCCCTTTCTCCAAACGGGAGAACAGGATGGTGAACAATGGCAAGATCACGCCAAGCGCCGGTAACGCCCACAGAATCGGATACTTGTTGTAGTTGATCAGCCAGGCACCTGCCTGATGAGCCACTTCTTTACGCAACGGGTTGGATTCCGCCGCAGTATCCAGAACTGAGGTCACCACAAAGCCATCGATACCTTTCACCAGCCATACACCGGCCAGCAAGAAGCAGACGGCCATCACCAGAGTTGCAATCTGTGCCGCAGCACGTGAACGCAGGTGGAGCTCACCCGTGGTACGCATCTGCAGATAGGTTGCACCCTGGCTTACCAGCATCGTCAGGCTGACAATCCCAGCCAACAGCGCGAACGGGTTAAGCAGTTGGAAGAAGTTGCCAGTGTAGAACAGGCGCAGATATTCGTTAACGTGGAACGGAACCCCTTGCAGCAGGTTACCGAACGCCACACCGAATACCACGGCAGGCACGAAACTGCCGATAAAGATGCCCCAGTCCCACATGTTACGCCAGCGGCTGTTTTCCAGCTTCGAACGGTAGTCAAAACCGACCGGGCGGAAGAACAACGCTGCCAACACCAGGATCATGGCTATATAAAAGCCCGAGAACGCAGCGGCGTAAACCATCGGCCAAGCGGCAAACAGCGCGCCCCCGGCGGTGATCAGCCACACCTGGTTACCATCCCAGTGCGGGGCAATGGAGTTGATCATTATCCGGCGTTCAGTATCGTTTTTGGTGATGACAGGCATCAGGATACCGACGCCCATGTCAAAACCATCCGTGACTGCGAAGCCGATCAGCAATACGCCAACCAGAACCCACCAGATAAACCGTAGTACTTCATAATCAAACATAAGTGGACTCCTGTTTAGCGCGCTTCCTGCACGGTGGCAGTCGGTTGTTCAAAATGATAGCGGCCAGTTTTCAGGCTACTTGGACCCAGACGCGCAAACTTGAACATCAGGTACATTTCAGCCACCAGGAACAGGGTGTACAAGCCGCAAATCAGCCCCATCGAGAACAGTATATCGCCTACGGTCAACGAAGAGGTGGCGACTGCGGTTGGCAGTACCTCACCTATCGCCCACGGCTGACGACCATACTCTGCCACGAACCAGCCTGCTTCTACTGCAATCCAAGGTAATGGAATGCCGTACAGCGCTGCGCGATGCAGCCATTTCTTCTCACCGATACGGCCACGCAATACGCTCCAGAATGACATGCCGATAATGAACAGCATGATCACGCCACAGGCCACCATGATACGGAAGGCGAAATACAGCGGAGCAACGCGTGGAATCGAATCGTTGGTTGCCTGCTGAATCTGCGCTTCTGTCGCGTCGGTAACGTTTTCGGTATAACGTTTCAGCAACAGACCATAGCCCAAATCCTGCTTGATGTTATTGAATTCAGCACGTACTGCCGGATCGGTATTGCCGCCACGCAGGCTTTCCAGCAACTGGTATGCTTTCATACCGTTACGGATACGAACCTGGTGCTGAACCATCAAATCCCGCAAGCCGATAACCGGGGTATCAATGGAACGGGTAGCAATCAGGCCGAGCGCCCATGGGATCTGAATAGCAAAGGAGTTTTCCATTCGCTCCTGATTCGGAATACCGAACAGAGTAAATGCCGCCGGTGCCGGTTGAGTATCCCATTCGGCTTCAATAGCAGCCAGTTTGGTTCTCTGCACGTCACCCATTTCGTAGCCAGATTCATCACCCAGTACGATAACGGAAAGGATCGCAGCCATACCAAAGCTGGCAGCAATGGCAAAGGAGCGTTTAGCAAACGCAATATCGCGACCTTTCAGCAGATAGTAAGAGCTGATCCCCAGAATGAACATGGCACCCGTGGTGTAACCTGAAGCCACGGTGTGAACAAACTTCACCTGTGCAACCGGGTTGAGTACCAGTTGGGAGAAGCTGACCATCTCCATACGCATGGTTTCGAAGTTGAAATCAGAAGCGATCGGGTTCTGCATCCAGCCGTTGGCAACCAGGATCCACAGAGCGGACAGGTTTGAACCAAGAGCCACAAACCAGGTTACCGTCAGGTGCTGTACTTTGCTCAGACGATCCCAGCCGAAGAAGAACAGGCCGACCAGCGTTGATTCCAGGAAGAACGCCATCAGACCTTCGATGGCCAGAGGGGCCCCGAAGATATCACCGACGTAGTGAGAGAAGTATGACCAGTTAGTCCCGAACTGGAACTCCATGGTCAAACCAGTGGCCACACCCAGAGCAAAGTTAATTGCAAATAACTTGCCCCAGAATTTGGTCATATCTTTATAAATTTGTTTGCCAGACAGCACATATACCGTTTCCATAATTGCTAACAAAAACGCCATACCTAGCGTTAATGGAACAAATAGAAAATGGTACATCGCCGTTAAGGCAAACTGTAAGCGCGACAGTTCGACAATATCAAACATCTTGACTCCTTGCTCCTGGCAGGAAGACTCCGACTTGCGGCTATCGGTACGACTCCGTAAAGAGTAACCGGTAACGCCCCGCAGTGAATGCCCTTAAAAACAACAAATTTGATCCAGCCTCTCTGCTTTCAATCGCACATTCACAGCCTGACCACAGTGGCCGGGAGCAAAACGCACCTATGAAAACCGACAGCAGGTAACAAATGCAACAAGATCAACCATCCCTAATTACACAATGGCATGATACTCGCCAAATCCCATACAATAAATAGGTTTTTACGTGACATGGCTTAGACTTTTGGCGACAGGTCAAAAAGAAGCCAAAAGAGGTATTCCAGCTTATTTTGATCTAGAACAATTTAAGCCTATCCGCATATTATTTCCAGGTTCTATTACATGTTTTCGCGTAATTTTCCTGGAGGCATGTTGCATTATAGTTTAATTGTTTTTTATTGATATTTTTGTGTTAAATAAATGTAATTTAAAATAACCACGATTGTATTGAGTGAAGATTTTCATTCGAAATATATTAACTTTTTATTTTCAATAAATAATTGCAGTGAGTTAACTCACAAATCAGCTTCAGGTTAATTAGTCTGAGACTGTGTTGAGAGGTGGATCGCAAATCCCACAAATACATAGTTTTAGCGACAGAAAAGGTCCCGATTAACGTCAAGAACCTCATTTTTGAGTACGTCATGAGCGATAACTCAAGGGATGAAAAAGGCCACCCAAAGGGTGGCCAAACATGTCGAGATACTATTCTTATCGTGAAATATCAGCGATTCAATACGGCTTTCACTGCGTCACCGATGTCAGCCAGGCTGCGCACGGTTTTGACCCCTGCCGCTTCCAGCGCCGCGAACTTCTCATCCGCAGTGCCTTTACCGCCAGCAATGATGGCACCCGCATGGCCCATACGCTTGCCTTTAGGCGCGGTAACACCGGCGATGTAACCGACAACCGGCTTGGTCACGTGATCTTTGATATAAGCAGCCGCTTCTTCTTCAGCGCTACCGCCGATCTCGCCGATCATCACAATCGCTTCAGTCTGCGGATCTTGCTGGAACATCTTCAGAATGTCGATAAAGTTGGAACCTGGGATCGGGTCACCACCAATACCTACGCAGGTTGATTGGCCCAGACCCGCATCAGTAGTTTGCTTCACCGCTTCATAGGTCAGTGTACCTGAGCGGGAAACGATACCCACTTTGCCTGGCAGATGGATATGGCCCGGCATGATACCGATTTTGCATGCACCCGGGGTGATCACGCCTGGGCAGTTAGGGCCGATCATGCGTACACCGGCTTCATCCAGCTTCACTTTCACCGTCAGCATATCCAGCGTTGGGATACCTTCAGTAATGGTGATGATCAGCTTAATGCCTGCATCGATCGCTTCCAGAATAGAGTCTTTGCAGAACGGGGCTGGAACATAGATCACCGAGGCCGTTGCACCGGTCGCTTCAACCGCTTCACGCACGGTGTTGAACACCGGCAAACCCAGATGCACGGTACCGCCTTTACCCGGCGTCACACCGCCGACCATTTTAGTGCCGTAGGCGATAGCCTGTTCGGAGTGGAAGGACCCTTGGCTACCAGTGAAACCCTGGCAAATGACTTTGGTGTTCTTATCAATTAAAATGGACATTATTTACCCTCCACTGCCGCAACAACTTGCTGAGCCGCATCAGTCAGGCTGGTCGCAGCAATGATATTCAGGCCGCTGTCCGCCAGTTTCTTGGCGCCCAGTTCGGCATTGTTCCCTTCCAGACGCACCACTACCGGGACGTTAACCCCAACTTCAGCAACGGCGCCAATGATACCGTCGGCGATCAGGTCGCAACGCACGATACCACCGAAAATATTAACCAGAACCGCTTTCACTTTGTCGTCAGACAGAATGATTTTAAACGCTTCGGTTACGCGCTCTTTAGTCGCACCACCGCCCACGTCCAGGAAGTTGGCAGGTTCACCACCGTGCAGTTTTACGATGTCCATGGTACCCATGGCCAAACCGGCACCGTTCACCATGCAACCGATGTTACCGTCGAGGGCAACATAGTTAAGCTCCCACTGAGCCGCACGGGATTCACGCTCATCTTCCTGAGAGGGATCGCGCATTTCACGCAATTCAGGCTGGCGGAATAACGCGTTACCATCAGCACCCAGTTTGCCATCCAGGCAGATCAAATCACCCTGCTTGGTGATCACCAGCGGGTTGATCTCAACCATCGCTAGATCGCGCTCCAGGAACAGTGTTGCCAATCCCATGAAGATCTTGGCGAACTGGCTGACTTGCTTACCGGTCAGACCGAGTTTGAACGCCAGTTCACGGCCCTGGTAAGGCTGTGGCCCTGCCAGTGGATCGATGGTCATTTTGTGGATCAGTTCCGGCGTTTCTTCCGCAACTTTCTCAATCTCAACGCCACCTTCTGTAGAAGCCATAAACACCACGCGACGGCTTGCGCGATCAACCACGGCACCCAGATACAATTCTTTGTCGATATCAGTTGCCGCTTCCACCAAGATCTGGTGAACCGGCTGACCCAGCGCATCCGTCTGGTAAGTCACCAGACGCTTGCCCAACCAGGCTTCAGCAAATGCACGAATGTCTTCTTTGCTGTTAACAACTTTAACGCCGCCAGCTTTACCGCGGCCGCCAGCATGAACCTGACATTTCACCACCCACGGGCCGGAGCCGATTTTAGATGCGGCTTCTTCTGCTTCACGCGGTGTGGTACAGGCGTAACCGGTTGGTGCCGGCATGCCATACCGAGCAAACAGTTGTTTTGCCTGATATTCGTGTAAATTCATGATGTTCTATCCATTCAGGTCTGAAAAGTTTTAGCCTGTCATCTTCAAGCGATCTAAGCGCAGGCCACATAGCACAGAGTGTGGGTGCGGTAATTACCGCACCCTGGCAGGAATTAAACGTCTAACAGCAGGCGAGCGGGATCTTCCAGCATCTCTTTGACCGTCACCAGATAACCCACGGACTCGCGGCCATCAATCAAGCGGTGATCGTAAGACAGTGCCAGATACATCATCGGCTGAATCACAACCTGACCATTAACCGCCATCGGGCGATCTTTGATGGCGTGCATGCCCAGGATGGCGCTCTGCGGTGGGTTGATGATCGGGGTAGACATCAGTGAACCGAATACGCCACCGTTGGTAATGGTAAAGTTACCGCCGGTCAGCTCTTCCACGGTCAATTTACCGTCACGGCCTTTAAGCGCCAGCTCTTTGATTCTCTTCTCGATGTCCGCCATGCTCATGGTGTCAACATCGCGCAGCACTGGAGTCACCAGACCACGTGGGGTAGATACCGCAATGCTGATGTCGAAGTAGTTGTGGTAAACCACATCGGTACCATCGATAGAAGCATTCACCTCAGGGAAGCGTTTCAGAGCCTCGACTACCGCTTTGATGTAGAAGGACATAAAGCCCAAGCGTACACCATGGCGTTTTTCGAAAGCTTCGCCGTATTGCTTACGCAGATCCATGATCGGCTGCATGTTGATTTCGTTGAAGGTGGTCAGCATTGCGGTGCTGTTCTTCGCTTCCAACAGGCGCTCGGCCACACGTTTACGCAGGCGAGTCATCGGCACACGTTTCTCACTGCGGCTGCTCAGAGCAGGCTGCGGTGCCGCTTCTGGCGCAGAAACGGCAGCAGGTTTATCTGCCTTCTTACTGCCAGCCAGGTGTGCTTCCACGTCTTCACGAGTGATACGGCCACCCACACCACTGCCTTTGATCGCCGCCGCATCAAGCTCATGCTCAGCAATCAGGCGGCGGATCGCCGGGCTGAGTGTGTCGTTGTTTTCTTCTTCCAGGCTAGCGGTGGCGCGCTGTGCCGGGGTAGCTTCTTTGCTCTGCGTTTTCTCTTCGGTCGGTTTACCAGAGCTATCGCCTGGGCGGATACGGCCGATTATCTGGCGGGAGGTTACGGTTGCGCCCTCATCTTCCAGAATCGCATCGAGGATCCCCGCTTCGCTGGCTGGTACTTCCAACACCACTTTGTCGGTTTCGATCTCAACCAGAACTTCATCACGGTTTACCACATCACCTGGTTTTTTATGCCAAGTGGCCACGGCCGCATCAGCAACCGATTCAGGAAGGTCAGGAACCAGAATATCTACGCTACTCATTAAGCTTTCCCTTAAGTTTTTACCCTTCATCTTTCAAGCTGTCGCGGGGTTGGCTGTTCTCTCTCCCCAGCCACTTATGTTCGAAGCGCCTGGGGAGTCATTCAGTTACCGCCTTGCTACACCCTGAAATCTAGGGATACTAATCAATATTCAACGCGTCATTCACCAGAGCCTGCTGCTGCTTCTGGTGTACGGACAGATAGCCAACCGCCGGAGAGGCGGAGGCCGGGCGTCCGGCGTAACGCAAAGAAGCCCCAAATGGGATCACTTCACGGAAGTTATGCTGGCTGCAATACCAAGCGCCCTGGTTCAGCGGCTCTTCCTGACACCAGACGAAATCATGCACATGGGCATACTGCTCCAGCACCGCCTGAACTGCCTGATGCGGGAATGGATACAGCTGCTCAATACGTACGATCGCGACGTCTTTCTGGTCATTCTTGCGGCGCTGTTCCAGCAGATCGTAATAAACCTTACCGGAACACAGCACTACGCGTTTCACCGCCTGCGGATCCAGTTCGTCGATTTCACCGATAGCCGGTTGGAAAGTGCCGTTCGCCAGTTCTTCCAGAGAAGAAGTCGCCAGCGGATGACGCAGCAGAGACTTAGGCGACATCACTACCAACGGACGGCGCATACCACGCAACGCCTGACGGCGCAGCATATGGTAGACCTGTGCAGGCGTGGACGGGATGCATACCTGCATATTCTGCTCGGCACACAGTTGCAAATAACGCTCCAGGCGCGCAGAGGAGTGCTCTGGCCCTTGGCCTTCGTAACCGTGTGGTAGCAGCATCACCAGGCCACACATCCGGCCCCATTTCTGCTCACCAGAACTGATGAACTGGTCGATTACCACCTGCGCACCGTTGGCGAAGTCGCCGAATTGTGCTTCCCAGATGGTCAGGGTACGTGGCTCAGCAGTGGCATAGCCGTATTCGAACGCCAAAACAGCTTCTTCAGACAGTACGGAGTCCCAAACTTTGAACTCACCCTGCCCGCTGTGAATGTTAGCCAATGGAACATAAACTGAACCATTTTTCTGGTTGTGCACCACAGCATGGCGATGGAAGAAGGTGCCACGCCCCGCATCTTCACCAGAGATACGGATTGGGATGCCTTCGTCTGCCATCGTAGCATAAGCCAGCGTTTCAGCCGCGCCCCAGTCGAATGCTTTATTACCCGCAGCCATCTCGGCACGATCACCGTAGATTTTCGCTACGCGTGACTGCATCTCAATCGCTTCAGGTACGGTACTGATACGCCGTGCCAGTTCCTGCAGGCGCTTCATATCAACCTTGCTTGGGTACTCTTCGTCCCACTCATGGTTCAGATACGGTGACCAGGTAAAGGAGTGCAGGTTCATCGGACGCCATTCTTCAACCACACAATCACCACGATCGAGTGCATCGCGATACAGGTTGACCATTTCCGTGGCATCTTCCAGGCTGGCAATGTTCTGACCAGTCAGAACGTCAGCGTAAATCTTGCGTGGCGTAGGGTGTTTTTTGATCTTCTGGTACATCACTGGCTGGGTTGCACTTGGCTCATCGGCCTCGTTATGCCCATGGCGACGGTAACAGACCAGATCGATCATAACGTCACGTTTGAAGGTGTTACGGAAATCCAACGCCAGGCGGGTAACAAACGCCACGGCTTCTGGATCGTCAGCATTCACATGGAAGATCGGTGCCTGTACCATCTTGGCAATATCGGTACAGTATTGGGTAGAACGTGCATCCAACGGATTGGAAGTAGTGAAACCAACCTGGTTGTTAATGACGATACGTACCGTACCACCGACTTCATAGCCACGTGCCTGAGACATGTTCAGGGTTTCCTGAACTACACCCTGGCCGGTAATGGCGGCATCACCGTGAATGGTGATTGGCAGCACCATATTGCTGCGCGCTTCGTCCAGACGATCGCGACGGGCACGCACAGAGCCCATCACTACCGGGCTGACTATCTCCAGATGTGATGGGTTGAATGCCAGCGCCAAGTGAACCATGCCGCCTTCCGTTTCAACATCAGAAGAGAAGCCTTGGTGATATTTCACGTCACCGGTGCCCAGATGTTCTTTATGCTTACCGGCAAACTCGTCGAACAGATCGGCGGGTTTTTTACCCAGCACGTTGATCAGCACGTTCAGACGGCCACGGTGGGCCATGCCCAGCACCACTTCACGGGTACCGTTTTTACCTGCATGACGAATCATCTCTTTCAGCATTGGCACCAATGCATCGCCACCTTCCAGCGAGAAGCGTTTCGCCCCTGGGAATTTAGCACCGAGATAACGTTCCAGCCCTTCGGCTGCCGTCAGTTCGCTCAAGAAGCAGCGCTTCTCGTCTACGGTGAAACTGGCCTGCCCCACTACCGATTCAATGCGCTGTTGGATCCAGCGTTTTTCTTCGGTATTGGTAATGTGCATATACTCTGCACCGATAGAACCACAATAAGTCTGCTTCAGCGCGCTATACAGATCGCCTAACTTCATGGTTTCTTTACCAATGGCAAAAGAACCCACGTTGAAGGTTTCCTGGAAGTCGGCTTCACTCAGGTTGTGATAGGCAAGACCAAGATCGGGAACACGTTCCTGTTTCCACAGGCCGAGTGGATCGAGGTTTGCATGCTGATGCCCGCGGAAACGGAAGGCGTTGATCAGTTGCAATACCTTGACCTGTTTGGCATCGGTTTCAGGATCGTTAATGGTGGTGTTGTAACGCGCAGAATCTTTCGCCAGGCGGCGGAAGTAATCTCGCGTTTGGGAGTGGAGCTGATCGGGTTTAACACCCGTGGTTGGTAGCTGTTGAAAAATGGAACGCCAGCTATCTTCAACGGAACTCGGATCGGTTAAAAAGTCTTCATAGAGCTGCTCTATGTAGGACTGGTTCGCGCCCGCCAGATAGGAGGAATCCAGCCAGGCCTTCATTGCGCCGTTCTGCATTATGATCCCTTAAGCTTTAAAGCTTCAGTTTTCGCCGTGGTTAACATAATTACCGTGATGGTACGGTTTGCCGTAAAAACGGTTCACTCGACGTGCTTATAACCTGATACAGCTTAAATGCACGTTCTGTTTTGGACCTTGCGGCCCCTTACAAGGAACCTCTAAAAACCGGCGGGACTAGCCTGACTGCCTAAAACGACAATCACCCATCAGTTTTTAGAGGCTCCCTCTCTTAGAATGTGCGCCGGAAAAGTGCCCGGCGCAGCATCTCATTCCGTTTATGCGCCGCGTTGCAGCAACATAGACTTGATATGACCGATAGCACGCGTCGGATTCAAGCTCTTAGGACATACACTGACACAATTCATAATGCTATGGCAGCGGAAAACACTGAAAGCATCGTTCAGATCATCCAAACGTGCTTCAGTTTCCGTATCACGGCTGTCGATCAGGAAGCGGTACGCTGCCAACAGACCTGCCGGGCCAACAAACTTGTCAGGATTCCACCAGAACGATGGGCAAGAGGTTGAGCAACAGGCGCACAGGATACATTCGTACAAACCATCCAGCTTAGCCCGCTGATCTGGCGACTGCAGGTGCTCGCGCGCCGGCGGATTCTTACCGTCGTTCAACAAGAACGGCTTAATTTTTTCATATTGGGCATAGAACTGCCCCATATCCACCACCAGATCGCGCACTACCGGTAACCCTGGCAATGGGCGGATCACAATCTTGTTGTTGCCTTTGCGCAGCGACGAGATCGGCGTGATGCAGGCCAGGCCATTTTTACCGTTCATGTTGATACCGTCTGAACCGCATACCCCTTCACGACAGGAGCGGCGGAACGACAGGGTCGGATCTTTTTCCTTTAGTTGGATTAACGCATCCAACAGCATCATGTCTCGGCCTTCTTCCGCTTCCAGGGTGTAATCCTGCATATGCGGGGCGTCGTCGACATCCGGATTATAGCGATAGATAGAAAATTCGAGTTTCATCAATCAGGCTCCGCAATTAGTAAGAACGCACTTTCGGCGGGAATGCCGCGCGCAGTTTCGGCTGCATATTCACTTCACGACGCGTCATGCTTTCCGATTGCGGCAGATACAGCGAATGGCACAGCCAGTTGGCATCATCACGATCCGGGAAGTCGAAGCGGCTGTGTGCGCCACGGCTCTCAGTGCGGAAGTTGGCCGACACGGCGGTGGAATACGCAGTCTCCATCAGGTTATCCAACTCCAGGCATTCGATACGCTGGGTGTTGAATTCGCTGGAGGTATCATCCAAGCGTGCATTCTTCAAACGTTCACGGATTACCTTCAGCTCTTCCAACCCTTTGGCCATTGCATCGCCTTCACGGAACACCGAGAAGTTGTTCTGCATGCAGGATTGCAGTGCTTTACGGATTTCAACCGGGTCTTCACCTGAACGGGTGTTATTCCAGCGGTTTAGGCGTTCCAACGAAGCTTCTACGTCAGAATCGCTGGCGTCACGGCTTTCACCCTGCTCTATCAGTGACTCCTGCAAATGCATGCCAGCAGCACGGCCAAACACCACCAGATCCAGCAGCGAGTTGCCGCCCAGACGGTTAGCCCCATGTACCGATACGCAGGCAATTTCACCGACGGCGAACAACCCTGGAATGACTACGTCTTCGCCTTTTTCGTTCACGGTTAATGCCTGGCCGGTCACTTTGGTCGGGATACCGCCCATCATATAGTGACAGGTTGGGATAACCGGGATCGGCTCTTTCACCGGATCGACGTGAGCAAAGGTACGAGACAGTTCCAAAATACCCGGCAGACGGGATTCCAGCACCTCTTTGCCCAAGTGATCCAGCTTCAGTTTGGCATGTGGGCCCCATGGACCATCGCAGCCACGGCCTTCGCGGATCTCAATCATGATCGAACGGGCAACCACATCGCGGCCAGCCAGGTCTTTGGCGTTAGGCGCATAGCGCTCCATGAAACGCTCGCCATGCTTGTTCAGCAGATAGCCGCCTTCGCCGCGACAACCTTCCGTCACTAGGACACCCGCACCGGCGATACCGGTCGGATGGAACTGCCACATTTCCATATCCTGTACAGGCACGCCAGCACGCAATGCCATACCGACACCGTCACCGGTGTTGATGTGCGCATTGGTGGTTGACTGATAAATACGGCCCGCGCCGCCGGTAGCCAATATGGTCGCTTTGGCCTTGAAGTACACCACCTCACCGGTTTCGATGCAGATAGCGGTAGTACCAACCACCGCACCATCCTGGTTTTTCACCAGATCCAGCGCATACCACTCAGAGAAGATGGTGGTGTGGTTCTTCAGGTTCTGCTGATACAGGGTATGCAGCAAGGCGTGGCCGGTACGGTCCGCAGCAGCTGCGGTACGTGCTGCCTGTTCACCACCAAAATTCAGTGACTGGCCGCCGAATGGGCGCTGATAAATACGGCCATCGTCCAGACGGGAAAACGGCAGGCCCATGTGTTCCAGTTCCAGAATCGCTTCCGGGCCAGTTTTACACATATACTCGATGGCATCTTGGTCACCGATGTAGTCGGAACCTTTCACCGTATCGTACATGTGCCATTCCCAGTTATCTTCGTGATTGTTGCCCAAGGCTACGGTGATGCCACCTTGTGCGGACACGGTATGGGAACGGGTCGGGAATACTTTAGACAGCAGGGCACAAGTTGAGCCCGCTTGGGAAATCTGCAATGCGGCACGCATGCCTGCGCCACCAGCACCGATAACAACTGCATCAAACTCTCTGATCGGCAGTTTCATTTAAGCACCCCACACTACGATTGTTCCGTACAGTAAATAGACCAGCAACGCGACGACGATCGCCAGTTGCAGCACCAGGCGCAACGCCAGTGGCTTGATATAGTCCGTCAGCACCTGCCACATCCCAACCCAGGCGTGAACCAGGATCGACAGCAACGTCAGCAAGGTGAATACTTTCGTAATAGAGGAGGCGAAGAAACCGCGCCATATTTCATAGGTGATATCCGGAGCGGTGACGACAAAGCCCAAGATATACAGAACGTACAGGGTAATGATGATCGCGGAAGCACGCAGCAACAACCAATCGTGCACGCCGTTACGCCCTAATGCAGAAACGTTGCTTACCATACGAGGACTCCAGCCAGAATTGACAGCACGGCGGTCAGACCGAACGCCACTTGGGCAGAACGGGTACCTGCGGCTAAACTCTCTTCGATATAGCCAAAATCCATTAACAAGTGACGAATGCCACCGCAAATGTGATAGGCCAGCGCAGTGAGGATCCCCCAGAAGATAAATTTCACGAAGAAGCTATTCATGATGGAGGCGGCGTGCAGGAAGCCCTCTTGAGAAGAGAGAGACAAGCCCAACAGCCAGAGAAGAATGCCCACGGCAACGAAGGTAATTACGCCAGAGACTCGGTGTAAGATGGACGCTATCGCAGTTACGGGAAACCGGATCGTTTGCAGATCCAGGTTGACAGGTCTTTGTTTTTTCACGGTTTTGCCCACACAGCTCTTATTATTTTCCTTCCTCCGGGCCTGGGTGGGGATCAGACAGCGTTAAGAGCCAAAACCCTTACACGTCACGCGCTCAAACATCGACTTCCACTGTGCTTAAACGGCGCGTAGTTATAACGCTGGGTGCTCCTACTTCAGGGTAATCCGGAGACCTGGCGGCAGTATAGGAGGATCACATTCTTATTACAATTCCCATACAATCCCTTTGGGGACATTTCCCTCGAACAGTGATTCAGATCACGATTTTCACATTTCATACTAAATTAATTATCTGATTTGACAAGAGATCAACATTTCCATTACAAATAGGGTAGCAATCAACCCTATGATGGGCTACCGCTCAACAGATACACTTCCCCCTATGCTTAAGTTATGCAACAGTGTGTCTGGCTAGCATTCCAAACATGTCGTAGGTAATGATTAATAGAAAATAACGAATCCCGAAGAATCGTTAATAACTGGTAAGCCATCTCGCTCGCCGGGTTAGCACTCTGTACCCAACCCGCGCATTTGCGCAGTCGCTCACAGAGTTAGCGTTCGCACCATTTTATTGCGGGCAACCTGCCGAGATTTAAGGTATTTCAGTTGTTAGAGGTTTTTAAAATAAGGCGCTAAGGAGACTGTAAATGACTGATAAGAAAGCGACGCTAAGTATCAACAATGGCGAAGCTACGATCGAACTGGGCGTACTCACCCCAACACTAGGCCCCGATGTCCTTGACGTGCGCACCTTGGGTTCCAAGGGTTATTTCACATTTGATCCCGGCTTTACTTCTACCGCATCCTGCGAATCCAAGATCACCTTTATCGATGGTGATAAAGGCATTCTGTTGCACCGCGGCTTCCCAATCGAGCAGTTGGCAAAAGAGTCTTCTTATCTGGAAGTGTGCTACATCCTGCTGTACGGCGAAGCCCCAACCAAAGAAGAGTTTGAGACCTTCAAAACCACCGTTACCCGCCACACCATGATCCACGATCAGATTACCCATCTGTTCCGCGGTTTCCGCCGTGATTCACACCCAATGGCGGTATTATGCGGCGTAACTGGCGCACTGGCGGCGTTCTATCACGATGCGCTGGACGTTAACAACGAGCGTCACCGTGAAATTACCGCCTTCCGCCTGCTGTCCAAAATGCCGACCGTAGCGGCCATGTGTTACAAATACTCTATCGGCCAACCTTTCGTTTATCCGCGTAACGATCTCTCTTACGCCGGTAACTTCCTGCGCATGATGTTTGCCACGCCGTGCGAAGAGTACGTGGTGAACCCGGTGCTGGAACGCGCGATGGATCGTATTCTGATCCTGCATGCTGACCACGAGCAGAACGCGTCAACCTCTACCGTGCGTACCGCCGGTTCTTCCGGCGCTAACCCGTTTGCCTGCATCGCGGCCGGTATCGCCTCCCTGTGGGGGCCAGCGCACGGCGGCGCTAACGAAGCCGCACTGAAGATGCTGGAAGAGATCAAAACGGTTGAGCACATTCCAGAGTTTATCAAGCGCGCCAAAGACAAGAACGATTCGTTCCGTCTGATGGGCTTTGGTCACCGCGTGTATAAAAACTACGATCCGCGCGCTACCGTGATGCGTGAAACCTGTCATGAAGTGCTGAAAGAACTGAACAAGAAAGACGACAACCTGCTGGAAGTGGCGATGGAGCTGGAACACATCGCGCTGAACGACCCGTACTTTATTGAGAAGAAACTGTATCCGAACGTCGACTTCTACTCTGGTATCATCCTGAAAGCCATGGGTATTCCGTCTTCCATGTTCACCGTTATCTTCGCTATTGCCCGTACCATCGGCTGGATCGCACACTGGAACGAAATGCACGACGAAGGCATCAAGATTGCCCGCCCACGTCAGTTGTATACCGGTTATGCCGAACGTGATTTCAAATCGCAGAACAATAAATAAGCTGATTTGCCTCTGCTGATACAAGGCCGCCCACGTTAACCTGGGCGGTTTTTTTTCGGCTATTGCTGGCACTCCGGGCACCAATAAAACGGCCGTGATGACAGAACCGTTTTCTCGATCATCGCCCCGCATCGTAGGCAAGGTTCGCCACTGCGATGAAACACATTAAAGCGGAACAAAGTGCCATGGTGGCGATTATCGTCCACCTGACCTCGAGTTTGATAAGACAAGCGGGGAATTTCCAGCAACGCCTGTGCCAATCGGTGTAACTCTTCAGGCGTTAAGTCCTGCGGTTTATGTTTGGGTGCCAATTGCGCCTGCCACAAAATTTCAGCTCGCAGGTAATTTCCCAACCCCGCCAAAAAGGTTTGATCAAGCAGCATGCCACCCAATTGCCGCTTGCAGAACTTAGCAGACAACAGCCGCTGTTCAACCTGCCCTGCCGTTAATGCCATATCCAGCACGTCAGGGCCGATGCGTTTTAAAAACGGATGTTGCTCAATTTCGCCACGCAGTGCGAGAGTGATATCGGAAGCGCTATACAACAAAATCGCCCAGTCGGCCGTTTCCAGCCGAACGCGCAGATCGCGCTTGGTTTCCGGTACTTCTCCGGCTTTCACCACTTTCCACACGCCGTAAAGCTGGTTATGGCTGTACATCGTTAACCCGTTGGAGAAATCGGTTAACAAGGCTTTTCCCCGCGGTTCGATAGCGGTAATACATTCTCCAAGCAAATCAGCTTGATAGTGTTTCAGTTGGGGAAAGGCAAACCAGACTTCAGTCAGCGGTTGGCCAATCATCACCGCCGCCAGTTTATCTGCCGCCCGGCGAATCTCCGGTCCTTCTGGCATACCACACTCCTTAACTGAAAAGGGCCCTGCGTACAGAGCCCTCAGATTTTAACCCATGGAACACGCCTTAATGCGTTGCTCCACCCACCACTTTCAAATCATGCTCAACCTGCAACGCAAGCAAAATAGCCAATTCCAATGCAAGCAACACGGTCTGGCCCGCCATACTCGGTGCACCAGGGTGGAACGCGGCCTGTTCCGGCAGATACGGGATATGGATAAAACCGCCTTTCACCGCCTGTTGCCCACGTAAACGATGCAGCAAACCGTACATCACGTGGTTGCACACATAGGTTCCGGCAGTCTGCGAAACCGAAGCAGGGATCCCGGCTTCGCGCAGCCCATTCACCATCGCTTTGATGGGCAAGGTGCTGAAATAAGCCGCTGGCCCTTGTTCAACAATCGCCTGATCGAGCGGCTGTTGCCCTTGGTTATCGGGAATGCGCGCATCATCAACGTTAATCGCCACCCGTTCCAGGGTAATATCGACGCGCCCACCTGCCTGCCCCACCGCCAGCACCAACACCGGTTGCAATTCATCAATGGCCGCGTTCAGCACCGTTAACGCTTCACCAAACACGCAGGGTAACTGGCGCGCAACGATACGCGTACCAGCAACTTCCCGTTCGTCGAGCTGCTTCACCACTTCCCAGGAAGGATTCACCTGTTCGCCACCAAACGGCTCAAACCCCGTGATTAATACTTTTTGCATAAGGCTCTCCTACAGGAACATCAGGAAATACAGCAAGAAGACGTTCACTATCAGCAAAGTGACCCCGGTTGGGATCTGCGCCTTGATCACTGCGTTCTTGTCTGGCAGTTCCAGTAATGCTGCTGGCACAATGTTGAAGTTAGCCGCCATTGGCGTCATCAAGGTGCCGCAATAGCCGGAGAACATGCCGATGGCCGCCATCACCGCCGGATTACCGCCGTGTTGCAGCACCAGAATGGGGATACCGATACCGGCAGTAACAATCGGGAACGCAGCAAATGCGTTACCCATCACCATGGTTAACACTGCCATACCAATAGCGTATACCGCCACGGCAATGAAACGGTTATCGACCGCCAGGTATTCCTGCGTCAGATGAGAAATCGCAGTGCCAACACCAGCCGTGGTGAACAACAAGCCCAACGTAGCCAGGATCTGCGGCAGAATAAACGCCCAACCGATGGAATCCAGCAGGCGGCGCGCTTCTTGCACCGGCTGCAGGGCTTTTTCATGGGTCATCTTCACGGCGATCAGTAGACCCAGCGCGCAGCCGACAGTCATCGAGAATAACGTAATCAGCGTGGCATGATTGCCGCTGCCAAACACCGCATTTTGCAATGCCGGAATGTTGTTGAACAGCAGCACGCCGATCACCGTCACCACCGGAATGGCCAGAGCAGGAATAAACAGGCGGTTCCCCAGCCGCTGAGCGCTGGCTTCGCGCTCCTGCGGACTACGCTGATGGTAACTGCCCAGACGAACGCCACCGAAACCGGCGATCAATGCCATCACCACCACCAGCACCCCCACGATAATGTGCAATTGGCGTTTGGCTTCGGCACCGCTGCCGAACAGCCCGTAGGTCCAGTCCCCCACCAGGAAGATCAAGCCGTACAGCATCCAGAATAGGCCCGTAGTCACACGACGTGGGTTAGCGCGATCGCGGAACGACATCACCGCGACGATCAGTAATACCGCACCGGCCAACCAGTAGAGATATTGTTGCTGGAAATTCATTTGCCAGCTCCTTTCGCTTGCAGCGCGGCTTGATTGAGCTTGCTCAGCTCTGCGGTCAGCTGCTTGTCCATACGATACAAACGGAACGCGTGGATCAGGAAGGCAAAGATCGCCGTTGGGATCCCCCATAGCGCAATATGCAGCGGCTCAGTCTGAATACCGCCGGATTCCAGCATAAAGTTATGCATAAAGATGATCGCGCCAAAAGCCACGAAAATATCTTCACCAAAGAACAAACCGACGTTATCGGTCGCCGCAGACATCGCACGCAGCCGATGGCGCACATGCTCAGGCAGATCACCGTAGCGGTTTTCCGTTGCACCTTCGGCCATCGGTGCCAACAGCGGGCGCACCATCTGTGGATGGCCGCCCAGGCTGGTCAACCCCATCGCTGCGGTGGCTTCACGCACAAACAGATAGACGATCAACAAACGCCCGGCGGTGGCACTTTTGATTTTGGCGATCCACGCTTGCGCGCGTTCTTTCAGCCCGTGACGTTCCAACAGACCGATAACCGCCAACGGTAACAGCAGAATCAACGGCAGGTTACGGGTATTGATAAAGCCCTCACCCAGTTTTTCCAGAATCACGTCTAGCGGCATCAGTGCCGCCAGCCCGGTGATAATCCCGGCGGCGATCACCACCAGCACCGGGTTAAAGCGTAGAACGAATCCAACCACGATGGCGGCAATGCCGATCAGTGGCCAGAGGTTTACTGCTTGTTCCATAGTTTTCATCCCTCATAGATTGTGTTTCTTATTTTTATAACGATACGACCAGGTTAATCCGCACTGACGCGGATCTGCTGTGCGGCAAAGCTCTCACGCAGTTTACGGGCATAGGCCAACGCATGTTCACCATCGCCATGCAGGCAAACCGTTTCGGCCTGAACGGCGGCCCAGGTTCCTGCCACCGTACGTACTCGGTGGTGACGCACCATCTCCAGCGTTTGTTCCAGCGCCAACTCATCACTGGCGATCAACGCGCCCTGCTGACCGCGCGGTACCAAAGTGCCATCGGCCTGATAACCGCGATCGGCAAACACTTCCTGCCGCGTCGCCAGCCCCAGTTTCTCTCCGGCACGAATCAACTCACTGCCTGCCAAGCCGACCAAACGTAATGCCGGATCCACCGCCAGCACGGCGCGGGCAATAGCTTCCGCCAACTCGGGCTCCACGGCGGCCTGGTTATATAACATGCCATGAGGTTTCACATGCACCATTACGCCGCCCTCGGCACGGGCGATTGCCGCCAGTGCGCCAAGCTGATAAACCACCTGCGCGTAAACCGTTTCCGCAGGCAACTGCATACGGGTACGGCCAAAGTTTTCCCGGTCAGGGAAACTCGGGTGTGCGCCGATGGCTACGCCATATTGCAGCGCCCAACGCACCGACTGGCGCATGGTTTGCGCATCACCGGCATGAAAGCCGCAGGCGATGTTGGCGGAACTGACCAGTTGCAGCAACGCCTCATCATTGGCACAGCCTTCGCCGAGATCGGCGTTCAAATCAACGATCATTTAACCCCCAGGCAATCTGTTGAATAAAGTGATCCTGCTCAGCTTTGGCACGCTGCGCGTCGGCCAAGGTGCAGGGGATAAAGTGAATCGCCTCACCTAGCCGAATCTGCGCCAAATGGTAGAGATCGGCTTCAATCACGCAGGCAATACGCGGATAGCCACCGGTGGTCTGTGCATCGGCCATCAGTACGATTGGTTGGCCGTTATGCGGCACCTGCACCACGCCCGGCAACAGCCCATGAGAGAGCATTTCGCGATCGGTGATTCTTGCCAGCGCAGTGCTGCCGTGCAGACGATATCCCATCCGGTTACTTTGCGGGCTGAGCTGCCAAGCCGTGCGCCAAAAGGCATCCTGCGCTTGTTTGCTGAACTCTTCATATTCCGGCCCCGGCAAAGCCCGGATCCGGTTGTTGAACAGCAACTGCTTCACGCCTAGGCTATTAACCGGTAATTTCTGGCTTTTACCCAAGGGTAAAACGTCGCCATCTTTCAGCTGTCGCCCACTAAACCCACCGAAACCGGCTTTTAGATCGGTACTGCGCGACCCCAGCATCTCTGGCACCGCAATTCCGCCCGACACTGCCAGATAACTGCGCATTCCGCGTTTAGGCGTTTTCAACGTCAGCTTTTGGCCTTTTTTGACCGGGTAACGCCACCCCGTCCACAGCGAGTTGCCATCCAACTGGGCATCGCAACCGGCTCCGGTCAGGGCGATCCAACCACTTTGGGTAAATTCAGCGCTGAACTGCCCCAGCGTAATCTCCAACCCGGCGGCCTCCACTGAGTTGCCCACCAGCAGATTAGCGATTTTCAGCGCAGGTACATCCAACGCCCCGCCCTGGCTGATACCCAAGCGGCGAAAACCGTTGCGCCCCAGGTCCTGAACCGTGGTGTAAATACCCGCACGCAGGATCTTCAACATACCCCCTCCTTCTGCGGCACAAAGCGCACGTTGTCGCCAGGGCGTAACAGCGTCGGCGGCATTTCATTGGGATTAAACAGGGCAAGCGGCGTACGGCCAATCAGTTGCCAGCCACCGGGAGTGACTAACGGATAGATCCCCGTCTGGCCGCCGCCGATACCCACCGAACCGGCAGCAACCGACAGGCGCGGCTCTGCCCGACGCGGCATCGCCAACCGTTCCGGCATGCCACCCAGATAGGTGAACCCCGGCTGAAAACCGAGGAAGTACACCACATAGGCCACCGAAGAATGGCATTCCACCACCTGCTGCGGCGTCATGCCGGTGTACTGTGCTACCTCGTTCAGATCGGGGCCATCCTCCCCGCCGTAGATCACCGGAATATCCACATCGCGGGATTCCGGTACCAGGCTTTCATTATCCTCCCAACCCTGCCGCAGCAGCTCCAACATGGCTTCGGCATCCGCCTGCGGCGTATACAGCAACAGCGTCAGGTTATTCATGCCCGGCACCACTTCGCGCACGTCAGTATGGTGGTTGAGCTTTTCCGCCAATGCCCAAATACGTTGCTGACTCTGCAACGTAACCGGTGGTGCCAATTCAAGCACGACTGCTCTTTCCCCTAACAGGTAATATTGTGCTCGCTGCACCTTGTTCTCCTTATTTATTGCAAAACGCATCAGTTATGCGTGACGGCGGCCCGGCTGTCAATAGAACAACCTTTGCTAAAGTAAGGGCTTAGAATGGGTTACGGGTTCGGCCAAGCGAACCCGTAAGGGAAAATCAGGCAGGATTCGGGATATCGATAAAGGTCACATCAAAGCCATGCTGCTGCGCCAACCACTCTCCGAGCGCCTTGATCCCACCACGTTCGGTGGCATGGTGGCCAGCGGCAAAGAAGTGCAGGCCCATTTCCCGCGCCGTATGGATAGTTTGTTCCGAAACCTCGCCGCTGATAAAGGCATCGACACCAAACCGTGCGGCGCTGTCGATAAAGCTCTGACCACCGCCGGTGCACCAGGCTACTTTGCGGATCTGTTCCGGCGCATTATCACCACAGTGCAACACTGCGCGGCCCAAGCAATTTTCGATACGCCGTTGCAGCTCACTGCCGCTTAGCGGTTGCTCAAACTCACCGTGCGGTAGCAAAGATTCAACCTCACCCAGCACGCGGATCCCTAGCATCTTGGCCAGTTGGGCGTTATTGCCCAACACCGGATGCGCGTCCAGCGGCAGGTGATAGCCGTACAGATTGATATCATTGCTTAACAGCGTTTTCAGCCGGTTACGCTTCATGCCGCGCACCGACGGCGCTTCGTTTTTCCAGAAATAACCGTGATGCACCACAATGGCATCGGCCTGATGCGCCACGGCGGCATCAAGCAGCGCCTGGCACGCCGTCACGCCAGTGACAATACGCTGCACCTGAGCGCGCCCTTCCACCTGTAGGCCGTTTGGCCCATAGTCCTGAAAAGCGGAGCAGTTCAGCTCGGTGTTAATCAGATTTTCCAGATCGAGGTTATGCATACTCATCTCACTCTTATTCAAAATTGTTGCAGGTCGCCCTGCTCCATCAAAATAAACTTCACCCCCAGCTTATTACCCTGCTCTAGCTGCTGCTTGATGGTGGCTCGCACATCCTCCCCCTGTTTCAGGCTGGGTTTGATATGGCTGATCACGATTGGCAGATCTTTCAGCGAACCTTCTTCTCCAATGTATTGCTGCAAGTTTTTCAGCTCTTTCAGCAACCAGGCTGGGGTCAGATGACCATAGAGCGATTTATCTTCCACGCCGTTAGGGTAAGAGGTTTCGATAATCATGCCTTTCAGCTTCTTCTGCTCAATCAGCGGCCCTAACACACGCCAGATGGCATCCAGATTGCGTGACTGCTCCAGCTTATCCGGGCCAGTATCACCAAAATAGGCAAATGAGCCTTCGCGGTCGCTAATCAGCAGCATTGAAGAAGAGTAGCGATCGTGGCTGAGCGGATACATCACGCCGCTCAAGCCGGTCAGCCCCAGGGTCACTCGCTGTTGCGGGCGTACCGTTTGCAAACGGTAGGTCCCCAGCCGCGCGCCATTGCCCGCATCGGTAAAGTTGGGCCAGGCTTTCCAGTTGAAATAGTGGTTACGCAGTGTCAGAACGGTGTCCGCCTGCGCATAAATGGTTTTCTTGTTATCTTGCGGTGAGCCAATGATCAACCCGGCGACATGGTCCAAGTGCGCGTGGCTGATAAAATAACTGTCGATCAGTTGGCGGAACACATAGCCCTGCGGAGTATAAGGGGCCGCCAGTTCAGGCGTCACCTGCGGGAAGCTGCCCTTTTGCAGCCCCTTGGCAATGCCCGGCAGCAGCGAACCGGCATCCAATGCCAGATATTGCGTTTGCTTGTCGCTGCGGATCAGGTAAGAGGTCAGATTGCCATCGCTGACGCCGCCGTCGACGCCCAGCGCCACTACGTCAAAGCCGGCCATCGCCAGTGCGGAATACCCGCTCAGGCACAAAGCCAGCATTTTTTTCATCATCAGGAAGCTCCTTGGTGTTGCCTTAAGATCCCCCTCGCTTGGCCGCTTCGAAGGCCGCCAGCGTATCCAGCCGGGCCTGCTTGTGATCGACAATCGGTAGCGGGTAATCCAGCACGCGTCGCTGTTTTTCTGCCCAGCGATGGGGTTGGTGAATATCATTGTCCGGTACATCAGTCAGTTCAGGCAACCATTTACGGATAAAAGTGCCTTGCGGATCAAAACGTTCGCCCTGTGTGGTTGGATTAAAAATACGGAAATAAGGTGCGGCATCGGTACCGGTAGAAGCAGCCCACTGCCAGCCACCGTTATTGGCCGCCAGATCGCCATCCAGCAGTTGAGACATGAAATAACGTTCACCGGCACGCCAGTCGATCAACAAATCTTTCACCAGAAAGCTGGCGCTGATCATGCGTAAGCGGTTGTGCATCCAACCGGTTTGATTGAGCTGACGCATAGCGGCATCGACGATCGGGTAACCGGTCAAGCCCTGTTGCCAGGCCAGTAATGCCCGATCATCAGCCTTCCAGCATACCCTATCGGTCCACTCGATAAAGGGACGGTGCTTGCATAACGCAGGATGCGCCACCATCAGGTGACGATAAAACTCACGCCAGATCAGTTCATTCAGCCAGCAGAAAGCACCACTTTCCGGGTTTTCCAACACTTCCGGGCATTCGGCGCGTAGCCGGTTAAAGCACTGACGTGGCGACAGCACGCCGATGGCCAGATATGGCGATAAACTGCTAGTACCGGCAATCGCCGGCAGATCGCGCTGCTTCGCATAATCCTGCACCTGTTCACGGCAGAAAGTCCGCAAGCGTTGCAATGCCGCCTCTTCACCGGCCGGGTAAGCACTCCCTACATCCGCTAAGGGATAATCGAAGGCCTCCGGCACGGTAACTTTCACCACTTCGCCGCGTGAACGCGGGGCTGGCAATGAACTGACATCGGATTCGGTCAGGCGTTGGATAAACGCCCGTCGAAACGGCGTATACACCTTGTACATCTCGCCACTGCCGGTTTGCACGCTGCCCGGAGGTAACAGCAGGCTATCGTCAAAGCTGTGGCAAATCACCTTGCCCGCCAGCTGTTGTTCAAGCAGCGCATCACGCTGGCGCTCATTGATTTCATACTGGCGGTTGTAAAACAGCGCGGTGACCTGCCGCTGCTGGCAGAAATCCACCAGCCAGCGCGCTGAATCAGCAAAATCGTGGCATTGATGGTAAACCAGCTCAATACCGCGCTCCGCCAACGCCTGCTGAACCTGTAACAGGTTGGCGTAGATAAAGGCCGCCTGGCGCGGTGCCATCTCATGCTGTTGCCACTGCCCAGGCGTAGCAACGAACACCACCAATACCTTGGCATCAGGATCGCTACAGGCAGCATGTAGCGCTTTGTTGTCAATCATGCGCAGATCGTTACGCAACCAGACCAGATGGGTAGTCATAGCATTCCTTGCTGATTAATGGCCATAGCGCAAACGCAGCGCCTCTGGGTAGGGTTCGAAATAGCGCTGCTGCGCCAGATAGCTATCAGGATATTCAGCCATGTAATGTTTCAACAGGGTGATAGGAGCCAGCAAAGGTTGCATCCCCTGGCGATAACGATCGATTAATTGCGCCAGTTCCTGACGCTGAGCGGAACTGAGCTGGCGGCGGAAGTAGCCCTGCACATGCATCAGCACGTTGGTGTGGTTACGACGAGTCGCTTTGTGCTGCAACAACGCCATCAGGCGGCTGCGGTACTCCACGGTAAACTCCTCCAGCGATGCCCACTTTTCAATGCCCGCCACAAAACGCCCCAGTTCGCGGTATTCGGGTTGTGAATGTGCCAGCAGTGAAAGTTTATAACGGCTGTGGAAAGCGATCAGCCCGCCGCGCGTCAGGCCTTTACGCCACAGCATGTTCAGTTCATAGAGCGCAAACACCCGCTCAACAAAGTTCTCACGCAGCACCGGATCGTTCAGGCGGCCATCTTCCTCCACCGGCAGCCACGGCATCTGGCGCATCAATTCGGCGGTGAACAGCCCAACGCCGCTTTTGCGCGCCCCTTCGCCATTCTCACCGTACACCTTAACCCGCTCCATACCACAACTGGGCGATTTGGCGCAGACGATATAACCGCATAAATCCTGTAGACCGGCAACACGCTGCTCAGAGAACTGCTGCATCTTGTCGGTGACATCTACCGTGCTGTCGTTACTGTTGCACAGCACCGTCTCTTGCTGTTTTTTCACCAGCCGCAGCGCCGGCCGTGGCGCGGGCAAGCCAATCGCCATTTCCGGGCAAATGGGTTCGAAGCGCACATAAGGGGCCAATTGCTCAACGGCAAACGCGAACCGCTTGTGACCACCATCGAAACGTACTGTCCCGCCCAACAGGCAAGCGCTAATCCCTACCGGAATTTTGTCATTCATATTTCACGATCCACAATGTTAGACGATGGGAAAAGTGTAGAGGAATTCGCGCGTTAGTACGACCTTGTAAAGCAGAAACAAAAAACCCCCGCCAAAATTGACGAGGGTTTCAGTATGGTACGCTCGCGGCAATCAATAAAAATCGCCAGACGCGGCCTCTGCCTGCTGCAACCAGACCGGTTTATCACTGGTTTTTGACCAGACACGGTGCAAATAGCTGTAAAAACGCGCGCGATCTGAACGGAACAGCATCACCGGTAAAGTCAGCAGCAGCGCCAGAAGCACTGCGCTACGGCGCAGGAAGATCCGATGCAATGGATAGGCGTGATAGTTAGACATGCGAACCTCCTTGAAAACACCTGCGGCGGAACTATCAGGAAACCGTACGGGCGTAAGAATTAAAATTAAGATGATTTGAAAACTGAGCAAAATTTTACCGCAGTTGTTGTAATTTTACTACTCATCCGACCACCAAACTGGTTAAAAAATCGCAAAAAAAGCGCAATCACGTAATTTTGTTACACCAAGGTTAATAACAAACCTAATTCAGGTTGCATGATGGTTGCTTGCCGATGACAGGCTTTTTCTCCCTTAAATAACAGTAACAGCACCGATCACGTCGACTTTCACGGCTACAAAATGAACTTTTCTGCTTTAATTTCAGCCATTTTTATACTTTCTTTACACCTCTCAGCGCTATTTTTTCATTTTCTTTCTACCCTGCTCCCTACACTCAGCGTATCCAAAACAACACCTCTGGAGGTGTCCCGTGAATTTCAGCGTTATTGGTGGTGCGCTGTTGGTTCTGCTGCTGTTGGGCTATTTGATTTATGCCCTGTTTAATGCGGAGGACTTCTGATGGCAGCTTCAGCCTTCTTACTGATTGCCAGCTTTATGCTGGTGCTTCTGTTGCTGGCCCGTCCACTGGGTGGCTTTATCGCCCGGCTGATCGAAGGCGAACCGCTGCCAGTGCTGCGTCATTTTGAAAGCGCCGTCTGGCGCTGTTGCGGTAGTGACACCGCAGAAATGAACTGGTGGCAGTATGCCTTGGCGATCATGTGGTTCAATATCCTCGGGCTAGTGCTGCTGTTTGTACTGCTGATGGCCCAAGGTTCATTGCCGCTTAACCCGCAAGGATTCGCCGGGTTGTCTTGGGATCTGGCCTTCAATACCGCCGTCAGTTTTGTCACCAATACCAACTGGCAGGCTTACAGCGGTGAAAACACCCTCAGCTATCTCAGCCAGATGGTTGGGCTGACGGTACAGAACTTCCTGTCTGCCGCCACCGGTATTGCCGTGGCCTTTGCTCTGATCCGCGCGTTTGCCCGCCGCTCCAGTGCCACCATCGGTAATGCCTGGATCGATATCCTGCGCATTACCCTGTATGTGCTGTTGCCGCTGTCGCTGATCATCGCGCTGTTCTTTGTTAGCCAGGGCTCACTGCAGAACCTGCTGCCTTACCTGCATCTGAACACGTTGGAAGGTGCGCAACAAACGCTGCCGATGGGGCCAGTGGCCTCGCAGGAAGCGATCAAAATGCTCGGCACCAACGGCGGTGGTTTCTTCGGAGCCAACTCCGCGCACCCGTTCGAGAACCCAACGGTATTGACCAACTTTGTGCAGATGCTGGCGATCTTCCTGATCCCTTGCGCACTGTGCTTCGCTTTTGGTCAGGTCGCCGGTGAAAACCGCCAGGGCCATGCGCTGGTCTGGGCGATGGCGCTGATCTTCGTGATTGCGGTGATCGTGGTGATGAACGCCGAACTGGCGGGTAATCCGCATCTGAGCACGCTGGGCAGCGCCAGCAATATCAACATGGAAGGTAAAGAATCCCGCTTCGGTATTCTCGCCTCCAGCATGTTCTCGGTGGTCACCACGGCGGCCTCCTGCGGTGCCGTCAACGCCATGCATGACTCCTTTACCCCGCTGGGCGGCCTGGTGCCAATGTGGTTGATGCAGATTGGTGAAGTGGTCTTCGGCGGCGTTGGTTCCGGCCTGTATGGCATGCTGCTGTTCGTGCTGCTGACGGTGTTTATTGCCGGGCTGATGATTGGCCGCACCCCGGAATATCTGGGTAAGAAAATTGATGTTTATGACATGAAAATGACCGCGCTGGCGATCCTGGTTACCCCGACGCTGGTACTGCTGGGAACCGCGCTGGCGATTGCCACCGACGCAGGCCGTGCCGGTATTCTCAACCCCGGCGCGCATGGTTTCAGCGAAGTGCTGTATGCCCTGTCCTCTGCTGCCAACAACAACGGCAGCGCCTTCGCCGGTTTAAGCGTCAATACGCCGTTCTATAACCTACTGCTGGCCTTCGCCATGTTCGTCGGCCGCTTTGGGGTGATCCTGCCGGTGCTGGCGATTGCCGGTTCGCTGTGCGTCAAAAAACGCCAACCGGCGGGTAACGGTACGTTGCCGACTTACGGGCCGCTGTTTATCGGCCTGCTGATCGGCACCATCCTGCTGGTAGGCGCATTGACCTTTGTTCCAGCGCTGGCGCTGGGCCCGGTAGCCGAGCATTTACAGCTTTGGTTGGCAAACTAACAGTCATAGAGAGAACAAAACGATGACTCGTAAACAACGTGCGCTGTTTGAGCCAGCATTACTCCGTACCGCGCTGATTGATGCGGCGAAAAAGCTGGATCCGCGTGTGCAGTGGCGCAACCCGGTGATGTTCGTGGTGTACATCGGCAGCATTCTGACCAGCGCCATCTGGTTAGCTATTCTGGCAGGCAAAACTGACGGTAACGCCGCTTTCACTGGCAGTATCTCGCTGTGGCTGTGGTTTACCGTGCTGTTTGCCAACTTTGCCGAAGCCTTGGCAGAAGGGCGCAGTAAAGCCCAGGCCGAAAGCCTGAAAGGTACCAAAAAAACCAGTTGGGCGAAGAAGCTTGCCAGCGCAAAACGCGATGCGGCCAGCGAAAGAGTCTCGGCCGAAAGCCTGCGCAAAGGGGATATCGTACTGGTGGAAGCCGGTGACACTATCCCGTGCGACGGTGAAGTGCTGGAAGGTGGAGCCTCGGTGGATGAAAGCGCTATTACCGGTGAATCCGCACCGGTGATCCGCGAATCCGGCGGCGACTTTTCGTCTGTGACCGGCGGGACGCGCGTGCTGTCTGACTGGCTGGTGGTGCAGTGCAGCGTGAACCCAGGTGAAACCTTCCTCGATCGCATGATCGCCATGGTGGAAGGCGCTAAACGCCGTAAAACGCCCAATGAGGTGGCGCTGACCATTCTGCTGATCGCCTTAACCATCGTCTTCGTACTGGCAACCGCCACCCTGTTCCCTTACTCGCAATACAGCGTGGAAGCCGCAGGCAGCGGCACCGTGGTCTCCATCACCGTGCTGGTAGCCTTGCTGGTATGCCTGATCCCCACCACCATCGGCGGATTGCTATCTGCCATCGGCGTGGCCGGGATGAGCCGCATGCTGGGGGCCAACGTGATCGCTACCAGCGGCCGAGCGGTGGAAGCGGCTGGTGACGTTGATGTGCTGCTGCTGGATAAAACCGGCACCATCACGCTGGGTAACCGCCAAGCCTCTGAGTTTCTGCCTGCTCCGGGCGTCAAAGAGCAGGAACTGGCCGATGCGGCGCAGCTTTCCTCACTGGCGGATGAAACCCCAGAAGGTCGCAGTATTGTAGTGCTGGCGAAGCAGCACTTCAACCTGCGTGAACGTGATTTGCAGGCCCTGAATGCCACCTTTGTGCCCTTCTCTGCGCAAACCCGCATGAGCGGGGTTAATGTGCAGGATCGGATGATCCGTAAAGGGGCCGTGGATGCGATTCGCCGCCACGTGGAATCGAATAACGGCCATTTCCCGCGTGCCGTCGACGATCTGGTGGAAAGCGTGGCACGCACCGGCGGTACACCGCTGGTGGTGGCCGAAGGGCCGCGCGTGCTGGGCGTTGTGGCGCTGAAAGATATCGTGAAAGGTGGGATTAAAGAGCGCTTTGCCGAACTGCGCAAAATGGGCATCAAAACGGTGATGATCACCGGGGATAACCGCCTGACCGCCGCCGCCATCGCTGCCGAAGCCGGGGTGGATGATTTTCTGTCAGAAGCCACACCCGAAGCCAAACTGGCGCTGATCCGCCAATATCAGGCCGAAGGTCGCCTGGTTGCGATGACCGGTGACGGCACCAACGATGCCCCAGCTCTGGCACAGGCCGACGTGGCGGTTGCCATGAACTCCGGTACCCAGGCTGCCAAAGAAGCAGGCAATATGGTGGATTTGGACTCCAACCCCACCAAGCTGATCGAAGTGGTGCATATCGGTAAACAGATGCTGATGACGCGCGGTTCGCTGACCACCTTCAGCATTGCCAACGATGTGGCGAAATACTTTGCCATTATTCCGGCGGCATTTGCCGCCACCTACCCGCAACTGAATGCGCTGAACATCATGAATTTGCATTCACCGTCATCCGCCATTATGTCGGCGGTGATCTTCAACGCGCTGGTGATCGTGTTCCTGATCCCGCTGGCGCTGCGCGGGGTGAGTTATAAAGCGATGAGCGCGGCGGCACTGCTGCGGCGCAATCTGTGGCTGTACGGTTTGGGTGGCCTGTTGGTGCCGTTTGTCGGTATCAAGCTGATCGATCTGCTGCTAACCGCGCTGAATATGGCCGGTTAAGATAATGAGGAAATGATGATGTCTTACTTACGCCCTTCACTGGTGATGCTGCTCCTGCTGACGCTGATCACCGGCATCGCCTATCCGCTGCTGACCACCGGGCTGTCGCAGTTGGTGTTCAGCAATACCGCCAACGGCTCGCTGCTGTATCAAGGGGATAAAGCGGTCGGTTCGGCGTTGATCGGCCAGAACTTCGCCAAACCAGAGTATTTCTGGGGCCGCCCTTCTGCCACTGCCGATTCGGCCTATAATGCCATGGCATCCGGTGGCAGCAATTTGGCCACCACCAACCCGGCGCTGGATAAAGCCATCGCCGAACGGGTGAAACAGCTGCGCCAGGCCAACCCAGCGATGAGCGGGCCTATTCCGGCCGATCTGCTGACCGCCTCCGGCAGCGGGCTGGATCCACAGATTTCGGTGGCGGCAGCGCAGTATCAGTTGGCGCGGGTAGCCAATGCCCGTCAGTTACCAACGGAACAGATCGCCAAGCTGATTGAGCAAAACACCGAGCGTGCCACGCCCAACTTTATCGGGGAATCGGTGGTCAACGTGCTGAAGCTGAATCTGGCGCTGGATGCGCTGAAATAAAAGTTAGCCTGGGTATAAAAGGAACTCTTGATGGTGGATGAAGAACAGCAACGCCCCGATCCTGACAGCCTGCTGGCGTTAGCCAATGAAAAACCGCGCGGCAAGCTGAAAGTCTTTTTCGGTGCCTGTGCCGGGGTGGGTAAAACCTATGCGATGCTGCAAGAGGCGCAGCGCCAACGTGCCCAGGGGCTTGATGTGCTGATTGGGGTGGTGGAAACCCATGGCCGCAGCGAAACGGCCGCGTTGCTGGAAGGGCTGTCGGTCCTGCCCCAAAAGCGCATCCAGCACCGGGGGCGCTTAGTGCATGAGTTCGATCTCGATGCCGCTTTGGCGCGCCACCCGGCCCTGATCCTGATGGACGAACTGGCGCACAGCAATGCTTACGGTTCGCGCCACCCGAAACGCTGGCAGGATGTGGAAGAACTGCTGGATGCCGGGATTGACGTACTGACCACCGTTAACGTGCAGCATCTGGAAAGCCTCAATGACATCGTGGGTGGCGTGACCGGCGTGCGGGTCAGAGAAACGGTGCCCGATCACGTCTTTGATGAGGCCACCGAAGTGGTGCTGGTGGACTTGCCGCCGGACGATCTGCGCCAGCGGCTGAACGAAGGCAAAGTCTATATTCCCGGCCAGGCCGAACGGGCCATTGAGCACTTTTTCCGTAAAGGTAACCTGATCGCCCTGCGCGAGCTGGCGCTGCGCCGCACCGCCGATCGCGTTGACGATCAGATGCGGGCTTTTCGCGACAGCCAGGGGCGGGAAAAAGTCTGGCATACCCGCGACAGCATCCTGCTGTGCGTCGGCCACAACAGCGGCAGCGAAAAGCTGGTGCGCATCGCCGCTCGCCTGGCGGCCCGGCTCGGGTGCCACTGGCACGCGGTCTATGTGGAAACCCCCAAGTTACATCGCTTACCGGAGAACCAACGCCGGGCGATTTTGCGTGCGTTACGGTTGGCGCAGGAACTCGGAGCAGAAACCGCGACCCTGTCCGATCCTTCCGAAGAACGCGCCGTGCTGCGCTACGCCCGTGAACATAACCTGGGCAAAATCATTATCGGCCGTCGGGGCGAACAGCGTTGGAAAATGCGCGGCAGCTTTGCCGATCGTCTAGGCCATCTCGGCCCGGATCTCGATCTGGTGATCGTCGCGTTGGAAAACGATGCCCCCTTACCGCAAAGTAAGGAGCACGACAACCGTACCTTTAGCGAGAAATGGCGTTTCCAGCTACGCGGCTGTGGGGTTGCCGTGGCGCTTTGCGCCATCATTACGCTGCTCTCGCAATGGCTCTTGCCGGGCTTTGATTCCGCCAACCTGGTGATGGTCTATTTATTGGGTGTCGCCATCGTCGCCCTGTTCTTTGGCCGTTGGCCGTCGGTGTTTGCGGCAGTCATCAACGTCGCCAGTTTCGATCTGTTCTTTGTGCAACCGGAGTGGTCGTTTGCCGTCAGCGATGTGCAATATCTGCTGACGTTCGCCGTGATGCTGACCGTCGGCATCACCATCGGTAACTTGACCGCCGGAGTACGCTATCAGGCGCGGGTAGCGCGCTACCGGGAACAGCGGGCTCGGCATCTGTATGAAATGTCCCGCGGACTTAGCCAGGCGCTGAACAGCGAGGATATCGCCAAAACCAGCCGCCATTTCCTTTCCAGCAGCTTTCAGGCAAAAACCCTGTTGCTGTTGCCACAAGAAGACGGTTCTTTGAAACAAATGGTGGGGGAAGAAGGTGGGTTGCTGTCGGTGGACGAAGCTATTGCCCGTTGGAGTTATGACAAAGGCATGCCAGCAGGTGCCGGTACCGATACGCTGCCCGGCGTTCCTTACCAGTTGTTACCGCTTAAAACCTCAAAGCAAACCTTCGGTCTGCTGGCGATCGAACCCACCAACCTGCGCCAACTGATGGTGCCAGAGCAGCAGCGCTTACTGCAAACCTTTGCCGTGCTGATCGCCAGCGCATTGGAACGCCTGCATCTGGCACGCAGCGCCGAAGCGGCCAAGCTGGATACCGAACGCGAGCAACTGCGAAACTCCCTGCTGGCTGCCCTCTCGCACGATCTGCGCACGCCGCTCACCGTGCTGTTCGGCCAGGCGGAAATCCTGACGCTGGATCTAGCTGCCGAAGGCTCTAGCCACGCACCGCAGGCCAGCCAGATCCGCCAACAGGTGTTAAGCACTACCCGGCTGGTGAATAACCTACTGGATATGGCGCGCATTCAGTCCGGTGGTTTTAACCTGCGCAAAGAGTGGCAGTCGTTGGAGGAGATCGTCGGGGCATCGCTGCATATGCTGGAACCGCTGCTGACCCTACACGAGATCAAGGTTGAGCTGCCCCCCGAGATGGTGCTGATCAACTGCGATGGCAGCCTGCTGGAGCGGGTATTCACTAACCTGTTGGAAAACGCCAACAAATACGCCGGTGCCGAGGCAGTTATTGGCATCCGCGCCCGTATACTGCCTGAATGGCTGGAAGTGGAAGTGTGGGACAACGGCCCAGGCATCCCGCCAGAGCAGAAGCAGCTTATTTTTGATAAGTTCTCTCGTGGTAATAAAGAATCCGCTATTCCGGGCGTCGGTTTGGGGTTAGCGATTTGCCGTGCCATTATTGAAGTACACGGCGGCCGCATTTGGGCAGAAAACGGCGAGAATGGCGGTGCCAGTTTCCACTTTATGCTGCCGCTGGAAACCCCGCCCGAGCTGGAAGGTGAAGGCTTTGACCTATAAGTAAAGAGAGATAGAGGCACAGTGACCACAACGCCAACCAACATTCTGATCGTTGAAGATGAGAAAGAGATCCGTCGTTTCGTGCGTACCGCGCTGGAAAGCGAAGGGTTACGGGTATTTGAAAGCGAAACCTTGCAGCGAGGGCTGATCGAAGCCGGCACGCGCAAGCCGGATCTGATTATCCTCGATTTGGGGTTGCCGGACGGCGACGGGCTGAACTATATCCGCGATCTGCGGCAATGGAGCGCTATTCCGGTGATCGTGCTTTCAGCCCGCCTTGCTGAAGAAGACAAGATCGCCGCGCTGGATGCCGGTGCCGATGACTATCTCAGCAAGCCTTTTGGGATCGGTGAGCTGTTGGCCCGCGTGCGGGTGGCCCTGCGCCGCCACTCAAATAGTCAGCAGGAAAGCCCGTTGGTGACCTTTTCTGAAATTACCGTTGATCTGATCAACCGCCGCGTGTTGCGCAATGACGAAGATCTGCATCTGACCCCCATCGAATTCCGCTTACTGGCCGAACTGCTGGCCAATTCCGGCAAGGTGATCACCCAACGCCAGTTGTTGAGCCACGTTTGGGGGCCGAATTATGTTGAGCACAACCACTATCTGCGTATCTATATGGGCCATCTGCGGCAAAAGCTGGAGGCCGATCCAGCACGCCCCAAACATTTACTGACGGAGACCGGCGTCGGCTATCGCTTTATGCCCTGAAACTACAGGTATAAAAAAGCGCTGTAAAAACAGCGCTCAGACTGCTGACAAAGCCCGTTATTAGGGAGAGCGTGCCGAAGGGGTCGTAGCGGCGTAAGCCGCCGGAGCGCCCCTCGGTGCGCTAGGCATAGGTATCGACACATCTTTGCACAGAAGGTGGGACTCCCTCTCCCTCGGGGAGAGGGCGGGGGTGAGGGGCCTTTTTATCACGATCTATTGCCAGCGACTCCGTTGGAAACTCATTGTCATGGACAACAAAAACCATTGAATTAATTGATATTTAATCAATGAAAGTTCGCCGTAAATAGCCCCTCACCCTAGCCCTCTCCCGCGGGGAGAGGGGACCGTTCAGTGCACATTTCAAGCACCAAAACCGCAGCAAGCCGTGATACTCTGTCCGTCGGAGATGATGGGGCTGTCTATTGGCAACTTGTGTAGATACCTATGGTGCGCTAGGCCCGGGTATCTCGGGCTTAATACCACTTTGTCATCAAGCTCAGCGCTGTAAAAACAGCGCCTTTTCAACGTGGAAGCAGAGATTATTTGGCCGAAGCTAACACAGCGCTGACGATCTCAACCGCTTCATGCTCGATCTTCTCGCGGTGCTTAGCACCCAGGAAGCTTTCGCAATAGATCTTATAAGCTTCTTCAGTACCTGAAGGACGCGCGGCAAACCAGCCGTTGTCGGTCATCACTTTCAGCCCGCCAATCGAAGCACCGTTACCCGGCGCAGCCGTCAGGCGAGCGGTAATAGGATCGCCAGCCAACGTGCTTGCCTTGACCATCTCTGGTGACAGCTTGGACAGCGCCGCTTTCTGCGCCGAAGTGGCCGGTGCCTGCAAGCGGTTATAGCTCGGTGCGCCAAAGCGCTCAGCCAGCCCATCATAGTGGTGCTGCGGATTCTCACCGGTTACGGCGGTGATTTCTGCCGCCAGCAAACACATGATAATGCCGTCTTTATCGGTGGACCATGGCGTACCATCGAAACGCAGGAACGATGCCCCAGCACTTTCTTCACCGCCAAAACCGAAGCTGCCGTCGAACAGGCCATCAACGAACCATTTGAAACCAACCGGCACTTCCACCAGCTTGCGGCCCAGATCGGCCACCACGCGGTCAATCATCGCGCTGGAAACCAACGTTTTACCGACGGCAACGTCAGCGCCCCAGCGTGGACGGTGCTGGAACAGGTAATTGATCGCAACAGCCAGATAGTGGTTCGGGTTCATCAGGCCTTTTGGCGTAACGATACCGTGGCGGTCATAGTCAGGATCGTTGGCAAACGCCAGATCAAACTTGTCACGCAGCGCCAATAGACCAGCCATGGCTGATTCGGACGAGCAATCCATGCGGATAATGCCGTCGTGATCAAGGTGCATAAAGCGGAAGGTCTGATCGATGGAGTCGTTCACCAGCGTCAGATCCAGCTTGTAATGCTCAGCAATGCGCTGCCAGTAGGCAATGCCGGAACCGCCAAGCGGATCGACACCCAGTTTCAGGCCTGCGCGCTGAATGGCTGGCATATCAACCACCTCAACCAGCCCTTCCACATACGGCTGCACCAGATCCTGCGCATGCAAATGACCGCTGTTCCAGGCCTGTGCCAGCGTTTGGCGCTGAACGCCCTGTAGCTTAAGCTCCAGCAGTTCGTTGGCACGTTTTTCGATCACCGAAGTCAGATTGGTGTCGGCCGGGCCGCCGTTAGGTGGATTATATTTGATGCCGCCGTCTTCTGGCGGATTGTGCGACGGAGTGATGACGATGCCATCAGCATGCGCGCCGCCCTTGCGGTTGTAGCACAGGATCGCATGTGAAACCGCCGGCGTTGGGGTAAAGCCGTTGTTTTCCTGAATAACCACGTCCACGCCGTTGGCCGTCAACACTTCCAGCACGGAAATAAACGCCGGTTCAGACAGGGCATGGGTATCTTTACCTACGTAGCAAGGGCCGGTGGTGCCTTGCTGACGGCGTACTTCTGCAATCGCCTGAGCGATGGCCAGAATATGGGCTTCATTGAAGCTTTGGCGCAACGCACTGCCGCGATGGCCTGAGGTGCCGAATTTTACCGCATGAGCGGCATTGCCGGCTTCCGGTTGCAGCACGTAGTACTGCGATGTCAGTTGGGCTACGTTGATTAAATCACTTTGCTGAGCAGGTTGCCCGGCACGTGGGTCATTCGCCATCGACTCTCTCCCTAATGCCAGTACTGCAGCCGGGCAATGTGTCGCTGACGGCCACCGTGACGGGCTGTTTGCTAAATTAGACAGTTCCGCAAACTTTCTCGATCAGTTCCGCCGGGAACTGCATAGCCTGCATGATATGTTCGACCATGCTGCGTTTGCGGCCAGTATTGGTATTGGTAATTACCCAGTAAGGCGTCCCCGGAACGTGTTTCGGTTTTGTATGCGTTCCATTTGCCAGCAGGGTTTGCTGATCGCCGGCAAAATAAGTACGGGTACGGCCATGCAATGCATCGGTCGCCGCGGTAAAACCCACTGCATCAATCGTATACAGTGTGGAAAGTACCAGCATAAAACGATTTACAGCTTTGCTCTGTTCGGCGTATTCATCTGACAACAACAGTTCGCGCACGGCACGTACGCGATCGCGCGCGGGTGGTACCGCAACGGCAGGCGCCTCTGCCTTGGCACCCGCAGCGACAGGCGCGACGCGCACCGGCTGCCCAGCGGTAAACTTCAACATACGCCGTAAAATATCGGACGCACTTTCACCAATATGCTGCGTGTGGCTGGCAATATAACGGTAAAGTTCTTCGTCGACTTCTATAGTTTTCATCTTTATCCAAAACAATAATTCAATTGATTTTTATAATGTTTGACGGACATTAAAGAAAATCTCAATGCTGTCCTACATTTTTCCAACCATCTGGTTTTTACGATATTTCACTGCTTTGGCGTAGATTAACAGACTCTAGAGGGCCAGCCAACTTCCCCCGCAGTGACATTGGGTTGTCACCATGAGTTTTTCCGGATTGATATTCAACAAGGGGGTCGACAACAGGCTTTCAGGATGTGCCTGGGTGATGCGGTGACAAATCGAGTCTTTTCAGGCCGCGGACAAAGCCCGTTATCAGGTAAATAGGGCAATAGCAGACTCAGGGGAGCAAACTTGAACCATTTTATGTAGTCAGAGAAAGATGGGACACCCAATGTGCCCCATCATAACCCTAGGCGTGCCAGGACAGATCCTTGATCAGAAGCTGTACCTCAACCCTAACTGACCATTAACATCCTTAAAATCATGACTGCCTCGCTGGACCCCGATATTACCAGCAGCGCTCCAACCTTTGCCCAGCACAACCTGAACGCCAGCTTTAGCTTCATACACATTATCAGCCAGCTTATGGCGAACTTTAGTTTCGTTCATCTCAACCGTCGCGTCGTTGCCACCTGACCACCAGTTCAGTTGCAGGAACGGTTGGATCTGATTTGCTTTAGGAGCCAATGCATTACTAAATAACCTTACGCCGAGGCGGGTAGTGGTCTGATTTTTCCGCTGTTCCGCAATCCTGGTACCATTTTCTTCAGTATGAGCATCACCACTATAGCGGGTAAAAATCATCTGGCCCTGTGGCTCCAGATACAGGCCGCGGCTAATGCCTTCATACAATGGCAATGCATAACCCAGTTCCAGCGATCCGCTCCAGGTATTGGATTTATACTCTTCGCGGGCCAGCCCGCTGCCTTGGACTTCGTTGTCGTAGCGGCCATATTGCAGCCAACTGTCTAAGTAGAGCCCGACTGGCGAAGAGGCATTCTGGTACCAACTACCGTAAACACCAAAGCTGGTTCCCGTGACCTTGCCTTTGGCGTTACGCTCGCTCAGATCGGAAGTTGCTTGAGTATCGGCGCTGCCATAACCCAGCATTATCCCCGTGTGCAAGCGGCTTGCGCCAAGTGTATGTTGCAATTCACCACCGATCTGCATCACGTCCAGATCCGTCTCAACCGACAATTGCTCGCCAACCACGCCAGCATCCAGGTTATTGCGATGTGCGCGTATCCAGACCGCTCCATTGCCCTCCTTGCCTACGGCACCCAATCCAGGCTCACCCAGGCGATCGGAACGAGTATGATCGAACATATGTACCGCAGCATTCTGGTTATTCAGATAGGCGGCCGCATCAACGCGTAGCAAAGAGGGTGAGTTTCCTGACTGTGGGATCAACGGATCTGTAGTTCCAGCCGCAGGAGTTTCAGGTTGAGGCACCAAAGGGTCTGGCGTTTCTGGTGTTGGTGTTTCAGGTTTAGGCAATGCAGGTTTAGGCGGTTGTGGCGTACTTACCGCCTCAGAACGCAAGTACCAGTTGCCGTTGTCAGGATCCTGTTTCCCTCCTTTGTGCAGCAGATACTCGTATGCGCCAGCAACAACCGGTTTTTGCAGGTTAAATACGCCGTTGGACTCTTTAGCCACGCTGATAACCTCAATACCTTCAACGGTACTCGCGCCCTGGCCCCCCACGTTATTGATTTGCAGCCAGGATTGGCCACTGCTGCTGCCACCGATGACCAGACGGTCGGTAACCGAGTCATCGCCGCCAAGTACCGTATTCAGCCTCAGCGTACCGCCTTCTCCCTTGTAGCTGCCGTCGCCACCGCTAAAGAAAGTGGCATTAGACAGAGTCAGTGTCATCCCCGCTTTGTCAGTACCGCCCAGATTGACAACGCCCGCATTATTCAACCCGCTGAAATAGGCGCTGAAACCCGCCAGATCCAGCGTCCCTGCCTGACCAACGCTAAAAACGGCAGGGCTAAAATAGTTGGCACCAAAACCGTTTGCCACACCCGCCTGTAGAGTGCCAGCCACAACGTTCACTTGACCACCGATCATATTATCTTTGGACATCAGGCGTGTAATCCCGGTTCCTAGATGATTGATGGTGCCCATGCCGCTTAGCTTGGAAGCGAAATCCTGATTATCCGAGTAGTTGAAATTTAAAATACCGCGGCTGTGAAGAAAAACGCTGGGGGCTTCCAGAGTACCCGCTTTGCCGCCCGTACCGATGTTGAGCACCGCCTGTTTAAGTGAGCCCCCGCCGCTGATTGGACTATCACCGACTCGTACTTCTCCAGTGCTGCTTACCTTCACTAAACCACCGTCAGCGATGGTCAAGGTACCATCGCCATTAGTTCCGCCAATATTGATATATCCGGCCGATAGCAACGATCCTTGGTCTTTGACCGTAATGTTACCGCTTGCAGGCGAGGTGCCGGAATAGAACACGCGTTCGCCAATGGAAACGCCACTGTATTTATCCGCCCCTGTGCTTGTCACCTGCGCACCATCGGCGATGGTCAAGCTGCCAACGCCATCTACGCCGACATTCAGTTCGGCTACCTTCACTGAAGAGGTTGCACCGCTAACCACGGCGCTGCCCTGGCTTTTGACCTTCGAAGCAATATCAAGCCCTGCGGCCTCAATCAGCCCGCCATTTATGACTTGTAGTTGCCCTTCCCCCCCATTACCCACCGTCAATACCGAGGACTTCCAGGTAGAACCAGTACCAGAAACCAGCAGAGTTCCCTTTCCACCCGCACTGTCACCCAGATAATTTCTGTAAGAGCCGCCATCAAACACTCCACCGTCGGTAATACTGACCTTTCCCTCTCCTTGTTCACCAGCCCGAATAACTACCCCGCCAGGGGAAGACACCACCGATCCCGCGCCGGAAATATTAAGCTCGCCATAGGCACCAGCCTGGGTTCCCAAATGTATCTCTTCTGCGCCCGCTTTGGCGCCGTTGGACACATTCATCACCCCCTTACCACCATAGCCCACATACATATTCGAAGAACCGTACTTGTTGTGATAAAGCTGGCTCCCTGCACCGTCAACATTAATGGTTCCCTGCCCCGTGGCACCATAGCCAACGATTACCTTGTCGAAGGTATCCAGTACAAACTTACCGCTGTCAGAAATGTTGAATTCACCGACTCCTTGGTTACCAACCATTACCTGATGGCCCAAGAGCTGGGAGTCAGCCCCTGTGATATTCAGAGTGCCTTTGGAACCTTCTTTTACGCCCAGTTCGATAAATGAAACGCTCAGAGTTCCTGCATCAAATACGGAAACTTTACCTTCACCACCCACACCAACTTTCAGATCCTGGCCATAAAGAGGGTCGTAGTTGTAGAGCGTCCAACGAGAATTCGCCCCTGAAATGGAAGCCTCTCCGACTGAACCAATTTCCCTTGCCAGATAGCCAGCACCGACCGTGGTCGCTTTGGCCCCTTCACTGATGGTTAGCTTGCCTGAACTGGTATCTCCAATGACCAGATCCACGCGGTTACCTGTTTTCCAACCGTCTGGCTTGGTGCCCGGCACGGTCTCTTCCGTGCCACCATCAATCACTATTTCAGCGGCGCTGGCACCGCCTATGGAACTGACCATACCGGCCATTGCCAGAAGCAGACTCGGTGTAATACCGACTTTGCAGTTTTGAGGTGATTTGCCACCACTGCGGGAAAGTTCAGAAACGGGGACCAGAGAACCAGTACGGCGATGGCGTACCAGGCGATAAACTTTATTCATACAAATCAACTCCTCCAATGAGTTTAATAAGCATTCAGATATTATTAGATAAGTTATTTTTACAACCACAGAAATAAAAAACTCCCATTTAAGGAAGCTACGCTAAATTATTTTCACATATGCATTAATCATTAACGGAGCATGTTAATAACCATAGGAAACCATCATCTTATTAGCCATTTAAAGCTCCCTATTAACTTCTTACTCAGATATACAAGAGTAACCTACACACATATTTGTTAAAAAGCCTAATCATTCCCCCACATTACCCCCGATAGAAATAAATTATTTTTCGGTCTAATAAGAAATAGTGGTTTTATGCAGCGTAGAGCCTGATTAATCACCACCTATTTTCAGGAAGTCAAGAAAAATAACCATGTACAGACGTTATATCTCAACTTTATTCTTTCCCTTCGGCGGTAATAATTGTGATGATGTTAATGCTTTCTAAAAATTTCAAAACATTTATCGATGCTCCCAGAAAAAGTTTGCTGGGAGCCTAATTGACGCCACATAACGAGTTATCATTGACGGCTAAGCCAACGTCGAGGGCAGTATCAACTACATGTGCCACCGATCAACTATACCCGTGCTATCGAAAGTAATATAAAGAAAATCCGAATGGTATTCCGTATTTCCTGATACTTTAGCGGATGCCTTGTTTGCACTGTCTGCGGCATCCGATGCCGAGCTAGCCAGGCCAAGAGCACTGGAAACGGCACTTGCCCCGGGGATATAGCCAGCAATAGATGAGGCTGCGCTCAGATTACCTTTTACTTCATACTCCCATCGTACCTCGCCACCAGAATCCGCAGACTGGTCATCCGGCACACCGTAAATTGCCTGAACCTGCGCCTTGGTTGTCTGTTTAGGTATAATATGTGCCTTCACATACGATGCACTGAATTTATCCTCTCCCGTGGAACTGCACCCGGCAAGAAGCAAAATTACCATCATACTCCATAAATACTTGCGCATATTTCAATCCAATTGATTAACTATTTATTAATGCTAATAACCGGGGTCATCAGCTGTTTTTGCATTAATGAATGTATCGAGTATATTACCTAAGAATACACCGAGCGATAACACTAACAGGATAGCACAGCCTTTTTATATCAATAGTATTAGCGAGTAATTGGAAAAATGATAAGAACTCCACCAAATACTTGCCTATTACAGCAGGCTCTTATTAATGCATTGGAATGATATGGACATAATCAAAAAGCCACAACCCTACCGAGGTAGGGTTCGAGAGTCTCGTTAATCTAGGTATGATTCAGCGCACATCTCTGTGTTACCGTACGCTCGCTTACTTCAAGTTACATGTGTGATAGCCTTCCTCAGCTTATCCAGTCGCTCGCTGGAGTCAGTTCCTGAAGACTCACTGCGTAGCACTCTGCCCTACAATTTGCCATTAATTAGGGTATAGGACGAATCTATTAAGAAAATACGTTATTCACAGTGCTTATTTAACACAAAAAATATCGCCGCTAGTGTATTGTTACCTGCCAGCATGCACTCGAGTTGGCATCAGATAAAAGTAGATCACGGCATGCAAAAGTCAACGCGGACGTTACATGGGTGACAAAGGGAGAGTGACGTGAGTAAACCTTACGCTTTAGTCGTTGACGATCACCCGTTGGTTGCTGGGGGGATTGCAGCGTTCTTAAGCACGCATTGTGGTTACAAACAGGTGTACGTCGCCGCAAGTCGTCAAGAGTGCGATTGTCTGATAGAAGAGAAAGGCCCTCCTCAACTGCTGGTTTTAGATTTCTGGTTACCTGATGGCACAGCCCTTCAGTTAATCAAGAAACTGCCACAGGGAAATCCCAATATTCGTCTATTGGTGATCAGCGGGGATGAGAATAACAATGTTCAACACAAGGCCCGTGAGATGGGGGCACACGGTTTTGTTCATAAACACGACTCACCACAGATCTTCAATCAAGCCGTTACGGCGCTGCAAAACGGGCAGCTCTGGTTTCCAGAAGCCTTGGCCCCCCCCTCTTTATCCTCATCAACGGTTAATTATCAGGAATTCGGGCTGACCAAGCGTCAGGGGGAAGTGCTGGCAATGATGCTACGGGGATTCTCAAATAAACGCATTGCCATGACGCTGGCAGTGTCTGAACCGACGATCAAAGAGCATATTACTGGCATTCTCAGCAAGCTTGGCGTCAATAACCGAGTCGAGGCTATCACGTTACTTCAGGGACGACGCTTCACGCTATGATGAAAACCCTCAGTGATAAAGCTCCGCACGGCATCAAGCCGCACTCGCAGCTCCGTTTGTTGAACAATGTGTTAGCGCGATTGGTTTTTAGCATCAATGCGGTGCCTTTTGTCGGAATGGTGTTCGCCATTTGGTTGTATAAGCTGCAACTGCCGCTGACGCCCGTCATCTGTTGGATTGTGCTATATCTTATTGCGGCCGTGCTCGTCAGGATTTGGCACCACCGCTATCGCCAGAAACTGAGTACAACGGCGGATACCACCATGCTGGCCCAGTGGCTGCCTTGGGTGAATTGGGTAGCCTTACTGCACGGCATCGGCCTGTCTTCGTTGATGATCGTGACAGCCATGACCCAATCTTTTGATTTTACTCTGCTGCTCAATATCAGTATTGCCGCTATCATCGCCGCCAACGCAACGCATCTGACCCCGCTACTGGGTGCATTCCAGCGCTTTTTCATCAGCTGTTGGGGAATGCTGTTGGTGCTGATCCCTTGGCGATCGGGTGAGATCTGGCCAATCATTTTCTTGCTTAATCTGCTGTATGCCTTTGCTATTTATCGTCATGCTTTGACCTCACATGCCTTCTTCCTTCAGCAGGTCAGGCTGGAAGAAGACAGCATCTTATTGGCTGAGAAATTCCGTGTAGCAAAAGAGGAGGCGGAACAGGCGTTACATGATAAAAACCTGTTTCTCACCACGGCCAGTCACGATCTCCGCCAGCCGATTCACGCGATGGGATTTTTGATTGAAGCGATCGTACACAAGAATCGCGACCCCCTGTTGAACCCGCAACTCTATGATCTGCAAGAGAGTGTGCGCTCGTTACATTTAATGTTCAACTCACTGTTGGACCTGACCATCATAGAAAATAATGCCGTCAATGTCCCAGCGACAGAAGTGGAGTTAGTGCCATTAATCGACTCTATCATCACTCTGTTTCGTGAAGAGGCGAATAACAGGGGCTTAATGCTACGCTCGAGATTCCCTCGGCAACGCTGCGTGGCATTAGGCGATCTCTCGTTGCTCAAGCAGTCGTTAATCAATCTGGCACACAATGCACTTCGGTATACTCCACAAGGTGGGGTGCTGATCTCTGTTCGCCCGCGTGGCAAAGAGTGGTTAATAGAAGTATGGGATACCGGGATTGGCGTTGCTGATGCTGAAAAAAACCAGATTTTCTCTCCCTTCTATCGCCCGGAGCTTGCCTGGCGTATAGACAGTGCCGGGCATGGGCTCGGTCTGGCGGTGGTAGCAAGATGCGCGAAACTGATGAAAGTGCAGTGCGGAATGAGTTCGGTAGAAGGGAAAGGTTCACGTTTTTGGATGCGTCTGCCAGCCAGCGACACAATGGCAGCCATGGCACCATTGGCAGTACAGCAGAAATCCTTATCCGCACCACACAGGTCGCTTTCCGGAACCTGTCTGGTGGTTGACGACGATCCATTGGTTACCTCCGCCTGGGAGAGCCTGATGCAGGCCTGGGGAGTGACGGTGCGCTGCGTTGCTTCTGCCAACGAAGCTTTTGCCGCGCTTGAAAGTGGCTTCTCTCCGCAGGCAATTTTGTGCGATCAGCGCCTGCGTTCAGGTGAGAGTGGGTTCGATATTTTGCAGGAGTTACTCCAACGTTTACCACAGGCCAGTGGCGCGATGGTCAGCGGTGAATTTAACTCGGAGATCTTACAACAAGCGGAAAGAGAGGGTTACCTGGTGTTATCTAAACCACTAGAGCCCTCGCAGCTTCATGCTCTGCTTTCACAGTGGCTTTCTTCTGAGTAGCTTGGCATCAAGAATGTACGGCCTGAAAGGTATTGATGGCATTTATCCGACTTATAAATATCTACCTGTGCATGATACCCTGACCCAATGTCTTTAAATCGCGAACTCACCATGAAATTACATTATCAACTCTTGGCGGCCGAGGCACCGACACTACCGGTGGTGCTGATCCACGGAATGTTCGGCAACCTGGATAACCTTGGCATACTGGCACGCGATCTGAATCAGCGGCATACGGTGATCAAGGTCGATCTGCGCAATCATGGGCTTTCGCCGCGCGCCGAAGAGATGACCTACCCGGCGATGGCGCAAGACCTGCTGACGCTGTTGGATGACTTGCAGTTGGATAAGGTTATCGTCATCGGCCATTCAATGGGCGGTAAAGCCGCCATGGCGCTGACCGCAATAGCCCCCGAGCGAATTGAACGGCTGATCGTGATCGATATCGCCCCGGTGGCTTATGACACCCGCCGCCACGACAAGATTTTTGCTGCTCTGCAAGCGGTCACCGATGCCGGTATTAGCCAACGGCAACCGGCAGCACAGCTGATGCGCGAATATCTGGATGAAGAAGGCGTGATCCAGTTCCTGCTGAAGTCTTTTCATGCCGGAACCTGGCGCTTCAACCTGCCGGTATTGATCGCACAATACGACAGCATTATCGGCTGGCAGAATGTCCCCTCTTGGCCACATCCAACGCTATTTATCCGCGGTGGGCTTTCGCCTTATGTGCAGGATGAATACCGCGAAGATATTGCCCGCCAATTCCCGCAGGCTCGAGCTTACGTCGTCGCAGGCACCGGCCATTGGGTTCATGCGGAGAAACCGGACGCAGTGCTAAGGGCCATCCACCGCTTTCTAGATGAAGCCTGAAACAAAGTGGTGAAAAAACGCGCTAGAGAGAACGAGTTAGCGCGTTTTTGGCTAAGTTAAGCATTGTCGTTGCTCTATCTGCTGGGGTAATATGGCGCGCTATTTCCGACGTCTTTCAAGCTGCTATAGCTTGGATCCTGCGGGATATAATTTTGCCGCCCTGTCCAACGTGCAAATCATCGCCTGGCTGGGGGTAAATTTTGGCTTAGGGTTTATTGGCCCGAATGGTGTTAACTGAACCGTCTGGAAGTGTGAAAACGCTTTCTGATGCAAACTCCCTTGCAGTAGTCCGCAACAATGGCAAAAGAACAAACGGATCGCACGACGCTGGATCTGTTCGCAGATGAACGCCGTCCAGGGCGCCCGAAAACCAACCCGCTCTCCCGTGATGAACAGCTTAGAATCAATAAGCGGAATCAGCTACGGCGTGACAAAGTGCGTGGATTACGGCGTGTGGAGCTGAAAATCAACGCAGACGCCGTGGATGCTCTGAACAAACTGGCGGACCAGCGCAACATCAGCCGCAGCGAATTGATTGAGCAAATGCTGCTGGCAAAACTGGCGGAAGAGCAGCCAGAGTCATGATCTCTTCAGCCGCACGCGCGGCTTGGCGTTAAGGATGACGCCGGATCAACACCGCTTGTAGTGATTCCCCGGCATCGCATAAATGCGATAAAACCCCAGAGCACATTTCTGGCATGATAGATATTTACCGGTAAGAGAGAGTATCCACGCTGAACTCTTGCCTTGATCTTACGTAAGACGATACCCAAAAGGCTCGACGTTGCAGGTAAGCAACCCGCGAACTCCGAAGGTATATCCACTGAATTAAAAAGGTTATCTGCAATATGGCTCATGTAGGCATTTTCTTTGGCAGCGACACTGGCAATACCGAAAACATTGCCAAGATGATCCAGAAAAATCTTCAGCAAAAATATGGCAAAGACGTGGCTGAAATTCACGACATTGCCAAGAGCAGTAAAGAAGATCTGGAAGCTTTCGACATCCTGCTGCTCGGCATCCCAACCTGGTATTACGGTGAAGCCCAGTGTGACTGGGATGACTTCTTCCCAACGCTGGAAGATATTGACTTCAACGGCAAGCTGGTGGCGCTGTTTGGTTGTGGTGACCAAGAAGACTATGCAGAATATTTCTGCGATGCGATGGGTACCATCCGTGACATCATTGAACCACGCGGTGCTGCGATCGTCGGCCACTGGCCAACCAAAGGTTACCACTTCGAAGCCTCTAAAGGCTTGGCAGACGACCATCACTTTGTCGGCTTGGCCATTGACGAAGATCGTCAGCCTGAGTTGACCAACGAACGCGTAGATGCCTGGGTCAAACAAATCAGCGAAGAGCTGAGCCTGGCTGACATCGTCGGCTAAGTACCCCTTTCCAGATATTGTACAAAAGCCCTGCAAAGCGCATAGTATTGGCTACAGGGCTGCTATCGGTATCGCGGATTAGAGTAATAGAAGCAACAAGTCTGTAACTTCCCGCACCATCAGGGTAAACTGCGGCATCGGTTTATCCCATCCATCATCAAGACGTTGCATGTACCCTATGCAACAGCGCAGATATACCTTTGTTAACGACCGACGGTTTCTATTTAGGGCAAGCGGTTCTATAATGAGACGCAATTAACTCTTTGTGCCGACCGATGCCATAGGCTAAAACGCCTCAACTTGATTAGCATAGTAACAGGACTGAATCCGCATGACTGACAACAATAACGCATTGAAGAAGGCCGGCTTAAAAGTCACGCTTCCGCGACTCAAAATCCTGGAAGTCTTGCAGGATCCGGCATGCCATCACGTCAGTGCGGAAGATCTGTACAAAAAACTGATAGATATGGGTGAAGAAATTGGCTTGGCAACGGTTTACCGCGTGCTGAACCAGTTTGATGACGCAGGCATTGTGACTCGTCACAATTTTGAAGGCGGTAAATCCGTGTTCGAACTGACCCAGCAACATCATCACGACCACCTGATTTGCCTGGACTGTGGCAAAGTGATCGAGTTCAGCGACGAGCCTATCGAAGTACGTCAGCGCGATATCGCCAAACAGCACGGTATCAAGCTCACCAATCACAGCCTGTACTTGTACGGCCATTGTGAGGTTGGTGATTGCCGCGAAAACGATACGCTGCACGATAAGCGATAACTCTGGCCTGCCAGAAATGAGAAACCGCCTTGATGGCGGTTTTTTTGTGCCTGTAACTTGCAGATAAAAAATCCCCGGACAGGCCGGGGACAATGATAACGCCAAATATTACACTCTCTTGTAGCACTTCTCTCTGACACGGGACTTCACCTGCAGCCCATCCGCCGACACGCAGATGGGCTGAGTTTTGGCTTAGGCTTTTACCGGCTCGGCACGGCTGAAGCGTTTACCATCCGGGCTGACTGCACGGATTTGAACATCACCCGCAACGGCCGGGCGAGCCCGATCGTCATAGCGCTGCCACTGTTTGCCACCATCGGTAGAATATTCAATCCCCAGACCTGGCAAGGCGATATTAGCCTCCAGTTTGCCATCGACAACGCGAGCCCCCGGAACTGGCAAGCGGTAGCTCACGCCACCTTTATCCAGCTTGGCCAACTCACGTTGCCCGATCAGGTTGGCAAAGTGCAGCCAGTCTTTTTCCAGCGCCTTGGTATCGACCTGATGGGTTTCGCCACCTTTGTATTCACGGCCAGCTTTATAGTCCTGTTCCCAACTCGCACGGTGCCAAGCACGTTCCGCAACAGACAGCGCTCGTGGGTAAATCATATATTCCATTTGCTGATCGGTACGCACAACCTCACTCCACAGCTGGGCTGAAAGACCATAAGCACCCGGCCATGGTTTGTCGCTCTTGGCAGTGAAGTGGTTACCATCACGGTCAACCGAAGTTTCGGCGTTTTGCGGCAGGTTGTCTGGCGCGAAGCTGAAGATCTTCTGCTCATCGCTGAAGCGGGTGCCCCAGTAGTAACCATGCTCTTCCGGGGTCACTTCATATGGGAAGTCCATGTAAACGTAATCTGGATTGGAAAGTACAACGTCATAACCCTTGTTCGCCCAGTCGTTAGCCGAGTCGAAACCGCCCCAGTACAGGGTATCCCAGAAGTTCACCGCGACATTCTTAGTCGCGAAAGCTTTCGCGTCTTTGGCATCTTTCAAACCATCCTGCCACGCCTGCATTCTGTCAATGCCGTGCGCTTTCACCAGTTGGCTAACTTCCAGCCCGAAGTAGCTCGGCAAGTGTTCCATATCTTCCACTTTGCCGTCTTTGATGATCGCCTGACAAACCTCAGACTTGGCCCAAGGTTTATCTTCTTTGCTCAGATCAAGAATGCCCTTGCCCGCTTCCGGCTTCTTCACATCGGTATAACCAGCACCCAAGCGGATGTTCTTCGCTTCATCCCCACCAAAGTGCCAGGTTTGCAGTGGCTGACCGGCTTCTTTGTGCATCTGGGCGACTTCACCAATCACTTTATCAACAAAGTTTTTGGATGAATCCAGGCACGGGTTCAGGTAGCTCTGACGGTTAAAATACTGCACTGAAGTGGTATTAGAGGTATCGGTCGGATCCACCAGGCGGAACTCATTCGCCTCTTTCTCTTTGCCTTCGGCCAGCAGTTTCTTGTAGCGCGCTTCCATAGAAACAATCGCAGCGCGGGCATGTGCAGGCATGTCGATCTCAGGGATCACTTCAATCTGGCGCGCCTGAGCATATTTAACGATATCGATGTAGTCCTGACGGGAGAAGAAACCACCGTGCGGTTCTGGGCCTGAACCGTATTGCGGCAGCAGGCAGGTGGTTTCACTCAGGTCATGGCAACGCTGCCCACCCACCTCGGTCAGTTCCGGCAAGCCTGGGATCTCAATACGCCAGCCTTCATCATCCGTCAGGTGGAAATGGAATTTATTCAGCTTATAGGCAGCCATCTGATCCAACAGACGCAGCACCGCATCTTTATGGTGGAAGTTACGCGCAACGTCCAGGAAGATGCCACGGTATTGGAAACGCGGTGCATCTTTGGCATCCAGTGTGGCGATCTTCTTGCTGCCGTCGGTTGGGATCAGCGACAGAATGGATTGCAGACCATAGAACACCCCGGCCTGATCGAAGCCGGTGATCACGGCTCCTTTCTCGCCAATCTTCAGTTGGTAAGCGCCGGAAACTGCCAGATCGCCTTTAAATGCGCCCGGCTGAATATCGGTTTTGATCGGATAACCACCAGCCTGGTTTGCAACGCCCAGCAGTTCAAAGCGCTTGGCTGCCGCATCTGCCGCTGGCTTGGCCAAAGCGCTCAGATCCAAGGTAACGCCTTTGCTCAGGTCAACATCATGCTTATGAATGTTAACTTCCATCGGCGTAGGGATGATCTGGCCGCGCAATGCTGCCGCTGGCAGCACTTTCAGATCCTGATTCTTGGTGAAACGGCTTTCTGGCACCATCAGAATGTTATGGTCGTCCTTGGTGCGCTTCCACTGATCACCGGTGAACGGGGTAACAAACTGGTTCACATCTTCGGTATCGGTATTCGTCAGGATCTTAGGCTTGGCATCGCCTGAAGTGGCATACCAGCGCGGTAAGAAATCACTGTGGAACACCTGCCAGTATTCGGCAATAATCGGAATTTCAACGGCCTGCTTGGCCGGGAAGCTGGTGAATTTGTCGGTAGGTTCCAGCTTGTACAGATCGCCAGTGATATGGGTAATCTTGAACTGTTCGTTATCCACTTTCAGCGTCTGACGCGGGCTGTGGAAATAAATTGCCCAGTCTTTATCTTTGATTTCCTGACCATCGTTGGCCAGCGTGATCAACACCTTATTGCAAGATGCCCAATCGGCACCCAGCTTGGCGCAGTCAACGCCATTATCAGCAGCACGGTTGTCCAGCATCTTCAGATTCACTTTCAGCTGGCTGAGTTGATCAACAACCTGCTGGTTAGCCATGGCTGAACCCACGCTGCCAAATAGCCCGACGGTGGCCGTCAGGGCTGCGAGAGCACTCATCTTGAACTTGTTCATCTTCAACCTCTTAGGTAATCAGTTGTTGTTATCGCGAATCTCTTGCCAGATTTTTTGCGGCGTGCCGTCTAAAAGCATCTTTGCTTTAGCAGCAGGCGGTAGCAGATTCGCTTTTAAAGCGTTATTTCCCCGGCAGCATGGCCACCGGGGAAAGCATTAGAAGATAGTGAATGGGGCAATAACGATGAACTTAACGTCTCTCTCATCCTGGAAAATATTGCCGTAACCACCGCTCCAGCTAGGCAGGTCTGAGTGGTTGCCGTATTGCGTGAAGTGCAGTTTGAACGACGTGCCTTTGGCACGACCATCCTGCAGGGTATAGGCCGCATCCAGGCTATAAGCGCTCTCTCTCAGGCGCTGGCTCTGATCGTAAATCGGGTTAGTGCTTGGCTTCGCGTCCCAGGCATAAACGTAAGAGGCACCGACCGACATGCCAGGAATATCCCACTTGCTCAGGTCATACATCACGCCGCCGTAAACTGCTTTTTCACCGTTGGCGTTGAAATCGGAACGGTTATCCCACCAGATATCGAGACGGCCGTTGGAAGAGGCATAAGTCGGGGTCATACGCTGCAGGAAGAAGCCCTGGTTGCCCTCAGCCTTGACCATGGTGCCTTCCAGGCGCCAGTTGAACTGACCGGTGGTATAACCGAAGGTCAGCGCCTGCAACCAGGCCAGGCCATCATAAATGCTGTTAGGGTCGCGGCTGTCACTGATACGATCTTCAGCGCCGTAGAACTGATAGCTGGTGGTCAGTGGGTTGCCTGCAACATCAAATTTGTAAGAGGCTTTGGTGAAATACTGATTCACATACCCCTGTGCCTGACCGAAAGCGGCTTCCAGCACCAGATCGTTTTTGAAGTCGTACTTGGCGCCCAATGAATGCAGGTAGGAAACGCGAGTGTTGCGATCGTTCTGACGGAAATCATCCAACTCGAGATGCCAAGGCGCTTTATACCTGTTGGTCCACATGTAGGAGAAGCTCAGAGCACCGGAGTCACCGTAGTCAAAGTTGGCACCGGCCTCGGCCCCTTGGTAGGTGCCAGGCATTAAGCTCCAGTGTGGAGCCAGCAACGTCTGGCCGCTTGGCTGGATATAACCGGCACGAGCCCACATCGGGCCATATTTGAACTTACCGGCGGCCTTATACAGGCTGATACCGCTTTTATCGCCGGAGTAATCTTCATCATAGGTACGATTACGGCTGGAGAAGGCGATTTCGTTAGGGTGGCCACTTTCACTCGACTCTGCCATTTCGATGGCGGTAAATGCCGCCACATCGATACCAAACATGTCGGCCGCATAGCCAGACGTGAAATCGAGGTTAGCATTCCACGTTGAGTGGGAAAGGTTGGTTTTGAACTCACCGGTCTCAACGTCTTTGCGATCGCGCTGGCGTTGCCAGTAATAAACTCCGCCAGTCAGCGTAGAGTCATCAATGAATCCGGCAGCTTGCGCTTCAGGCGCCATGGTAAATCCAGTTCCTAATAACGCACCCGCGATAGCGAGTACCAACGTTTTACGCTGAGCACCGTGCATACCCATAAGAAAATTCCTCTTTGACTTGACGTTAAAAGTGCGTCCGCCAGTGTTCACCACTGCCCTGAACGGCCGCTAATAAAAACCCAATCGGGTAAAAGTTCTGCTGATAGGAGAAAACTCCACCCAGCTTTATTGCTAGCGCTAGACTATTTTTCGCGACGCGAATTATCAAATGAAAAGTGAGATAGAATTGTTAAAGTATGACAAGGAGCACATATTGATGAGATTTTGTTACACGAATGAGCATTGCTCATTTTTGAATAAAAAATTCAATAAAATCAGAATAATTACTGATATCCCAGTAAAATCATCATGAAAAGAATGGTTTCATCCTAACATGAACAAATATTTATAAAAAAATGAGAGCGCTCTACAAATGATATTAATTTGCATCGCGAATATACAGGATGAAGTTATACAAGCAGTGAAAAACATCAAAATCAGGGGGTTTCATAGCAAAAGAGAAAAGATAATGCCAAGTTATCAGTGAAAAGATGGAGCGCTACCAATGAAAAACACGTTATTTCAATCAATAAAAAAGCGCAGCCTGAGCTGCGCTTTAAAACAGTGACAAAATCAGCGTTTATTCGCCCATTTTAGCCCAGGTATCACGCAGGCCAACGGTACGGTTAAACACCAGATTCTCTGCTGAAGAGTAACGGCTGTCAGCACAGAAATAGCCTTCACGTTCAAACTGATAGGCTTTCTCTGGCTGTGCCGCCGCCAGGCTTGGCTCAACAAAGCCCTGCTTAATCACCAGCGATTCCGGGTTGATGGTAGCCAAGAAATCCTCTGCCGCAGCCGGGTTGGCGACGCTGAACAAACGGTCATACAGACGGATTTCCGCTGGCAGCGCGTGTGCCGCAGACACCCAGTGGATCACGCCTTTCACCTTGCGGCCATCTGCCGGATCCTTGCTTAACGTCTCAGGATCGTAGGTACAGAAGATGGTGGTGATTTCACCCGCAGCATCTTTCTCTACACGCTCGGCCTTAATCACATAGGCATTACGCAGGCGAACTTCTTTACCCAACACCAGGCGCTTGTACTGCTTGTTGGCTTCTTCACGGAAGTCGGCACGATCGATATACACTTCACGGCTGAACGGTACTTCGCGGCTGCCCATTTCAGGCTTGTTCGGATGGTGAGGCATGGTGACCATCTGCACATCATCCGTCATGTTCTCAATGATCACTTTTACCGGATCCAGCACGGCCATGGCCCGTGGGGCATTCTCATTGAGATCGTCACGAATACAGGATTCCAGCGCCATCATCTCGACGTTGTTGTCCTGTTTGGTCACACCGATACGCTGGCAGAACTCGCGGATAGACGCGGCGGTGTAGCCACGGCGGCGCAAGCCGGAAACGGTCGGCATACGCGGGTCATCCCAACCTTCCACTACCTTTTCGCTCACCAGCAGGCTCAGCTTGCGCTTTGACATGATGGCGTACTCAAGATTAAGGCGCGAGAACTCATACTGGCGTGGGTGGCACGCAATAGTGATGTTATCCAGCACCCAGTCGTACAGGCGACGGTTATCCTGGAACTCCAGCGTACACAGCGAATGGGTGATCCCTTCCAACGCATCGGAAATGCAGTGGGTGAAATCATACATCGGGTAGATGCACCATTTGTTGCCGGTCTGATGGTGCTCGGCAAACTTGATGCGGTAGATCACCGGATCGCGCATCACAATGAAAGGTGAGGCCATATCGATCTTGGCACGCAGGCAAACGCTGCCCTCGGCAAACTCGCCGTTGCGCATTTTTTCGAACAACGCCAGGTTCTCTTCCACCGAGCGGTTGCGGTAAGGGCTGTCTTTACCCGGCGCGGTCAGGGTGCCGCGATACTCACGGATCTGCTCAGGCGTCAGTTCGTCGACATAGGCCAAGCCTTTGCCGATCAGTTCAACCGCATACTGATGCAGTTGATCGAAATAGTCGGAAGAGTAACGGACATCGCCGCTCCACTTGAACCCTAACCACTCCACATCGTGTTTGATCGAATCAACATATTCGATGTCTTCTTTTGCCGGGTTGGTGTCATCGAAACGCAGGTTACACTTGCCTTGGTAATCCTGCGCAATGCCAAAGTTCAGGCAGATAGATTTCGCATGGCCAATATGCAAATAACCATTCGGCTCCGGTGGGAAACGGGTCTGTACCGACGTATGCTTCCCTGACGCCAGATCTTCATCAATGATCTGACGGATAAAATTGGTTGGGCGGGCTTCTGCCTCACTCATATCACTATTCCTCTAATGCAAAACGCTACACATAACCCCCTATACTCCAACAAGCCACGTCTGGAAACAACCGTTAGTTTCACGAAAATAGGCTGCACCGTACAAAAACAAAAAAGCGGGAAAAGATCGCTCTTTTCCCGCCAAGATTATGACTGGTTTAACACCCGAAATGACTCGGGGAAAACAGGCTTATTTTTGAATCTCGAACAATTTGGTCTGGCCAGCCACCACATGGCCGGTTGCCAGCGCCGTCAGGCCTGCGTAATCATCCGCATTACTGACCACCACTGGGCTGATCATCGAGCGCGCATTAGCGTTCAGGTATTCCAGATCCATTTCCAGAATCGGCTGACCTGCTTTCACTTCTGCCCCCTCTTCCACCAGGCGTTTAAAGCCCTGGCCATTCAGCGCCACGGTGTCGATGCCCATGTGCACCACAATTTCCGCGCCTTTGTCGGTTTCCAGGCAGAAAGCATGGTTGGTGTTGAAAATCTTCACCACGGTGCCATCGGCTGGCGCTACCACGGTTTTGTCGGTTGGGCGAATCGCCACACCATCACCCACCGCTTTGCTGGCGAAAGCTTCGTCAGGTACCTGGTCCAGTGCCACAACGTCACCGGTTACCGGCGCTACCAGCACCTGGAAAGAGGCTTTCTGCGCGTTAGGCACCGCCTGCGGCTTCACTTCTGCTGCTGCAACAGCGGCAGGTGCCGTAGTGGCTGCGGCTACCGGGCCTGCGGCCACGATATTGCGCATAGCGCTGGCAATCAGTTCGGCACGGGTACCGACGATAACCTGCACGCTTTGCTTGTTCAGACGGATCACACCGGAAGCACCCAGGCGTTTGGCAACGGCATCGTTAACCAGTGCAGAGTCTTTCACATTCAGACGCAGACGAGTGATACAGGCATCAATACCGGTCAGGTTTTCAGAACCACCGATCGCCCCAACATAGCGACGAGCCAATGCTGTGGTTTCATTTTCGTCTTTACCTGCGTCGCTATTCACATTCACGTCATAACCGTCGGTTTCGTCACCGGCAACAGCCAGTTCACGGCCTGGGGTCATCAGGTTGAATTTGTTAATAGTGAAACGGAATATCACGTAGTAGATAACGAAGAACACCAGACCTTGTGGGATCAGCATATACCAGTGGGTTGCCAGCGGGTTACGTACCCACAGCATCATATCCACCAGACCTGCACTGAAGCCGAAGCCAGAAATCCACTGCATACTGGCAGCGATGAACACGGAGATACCGGTCAGCACGGCGTGAATCACATACAGCACCGGAGCCACGAACATGAAGGAGAATTCCAGCGGTTCGGTGATACCGGTAAAGAAGGACGCAAAAGCCCCTGCCAGCATAATCCCCAGCACTTTGGCTTTGTTCTCAGGACGGGCACAGTGATAAATCGCCAATGCCGCACCCGGCAAGCCGAACATCATGATTGGGAAGAAGCCCGCCTGGTAGCGGCCGGTAATACCGACGATACCTTTACCGGATTCGATTGACTGCTGGCCACCCAGGAAGTTAGGAATGTCGTTAATACCGGCAACGTCAAACCAGAATACGGAGTTCAGCGCATGGTGCAGACCCACCGGGATTAACAGACGGTTGAAGAACGCGTAGATACCCGCGCCAGTAGAACCTAATTTCTGAATGTGCTCACCGAAGTTCACCAGGCCACTGAAGACTACCGGCCAGACGTACATCATGATGAAAGCGACCAGGATCATCAGGAACGAGATCAGGATCGGCACCAGACGACGGCCGCTGAAGAACGACAGCGCCTTCGGCAGCTCAACTCCGCTGAAACGGTTGTAAACCTCGGCTGAGATGATCCCCACCAGAATACCGACGAACTGGTTCTGAATTTTACCGAACGCAGCAGGCACCTGATCGACTGGGATTTTCTGGATCATTGCCACGGCACCCGGTGAACATAGGGTGGTTAATACCAGAAAACCGACAAAACCGGTCAGCGCAGCAGCACCGTCTTTGTCTTTTGACATACCATAAGCCACACCGACGGCAAACAGCACCGCCATATTGTCGATGATGGCTGCCCCAGATTTGATTAATAAAGCTGCGAAGGCATTGTCACCGCCCCAGCCAATAGGGTCAATCCAGTACCCGACGCCCATCAAAATGGCAGCAGCAGGCAACGTGGCGACCGGAACCATCAAGGCCCGGCCTACCTTTTGCAAATAACTAAGAATGTTCACCTTTTCCCCCTATTCGTCCGCGGACGGACCCTATTAGTAGTTTATTGAGAAAACTCACTACCTTTTTAGAAATAAACAACGCATGGTACCTAACAGACCGTATCTCAACCGGATTAACGGTGGGATACATTCTCTTAATGCGGAGTGTAAAAAAATTATTTCGTATCGCAAATTAAAACCTCCTTTTTTGTGATTTACATCACCAAAAAGCAGTCTTAAGCTGCCACATTGCTAGCCATCGCACAAAACTTATTTTATCATTCAAAAAATCAAAGGGCGCTGACGTTTAACGCGAGCTTCGCAAAGCTGGGTTACGCTTATGACTCCAGCTCTGACCCATCACAGTATAGCCACAGTTTATTTTACTAAGAGGTGTATGATGAGACTTATCCCACTGAAAGATACTGCACAAGTCGGCAAATGGGCTGCACGCCATATCGTCCAGCGTATTAATGCGTTCCAGCCAACGGCCGATCGCCCATTTGTACTTGGTCTGCCGACCGGTGGTACCCCGCTTGAAGCCTACAAACACCTGATTGCCATGCACAAAGCAGGGGAAGTCAGCTTTAAGCACGTGGTCACCTTCAACATGGATGAATATGTTGGCTTACCGCAGGAGCACCCTGAAAGCTATCATACCTTTATGTACAGCAACTTCTTTAATCATGTTGATATCCCAAGCGAAAATATCAATCTGCTGAACGGCAATGCGCCAGACGTGGACGAAGAGTGCCGCCAGTACGAAGCCAAAATCAAGTCCTATGGTAAAGTCCACCTGTTCATGGGCGGCGTGGGCGTCGACGGGCACATTGCCTTTAACGAACCAGCCTCTTCCCTGTCTTCACGTACTCGCATCAAAACGCTGACGGAAGAAACCCGCATCGCCAACTCTCGCTTCTTTGACGGCGACGTCAGCCAGGTACCAAAATACGCCCTGACCGTAGGCGTCGGCACTCTGCTGGATGCGGAAGAAGTGATGATCCTGGTCACCGGCCGTGGCAAGGCACAAGCACTGGAAGCCGCCGTGGAAGGCTGTGTCAACCACATGTGGACCATCAGCTGCCTGCAGTTGCACGCGAAATCCGTCGTGGTCTGCGATGAGCCTTCCACCATGGAACTCAAGGTGAAAACCGTTAAATATTTCCGTGAATTAGAAGCGGAAAGCGTTAATAGTCTTTAATTTTTGCAGGGGGCTACATGTTCGCTTTAACCCAATGCCGGATTTTTACCGGCCTAGACGTGCTTGATAACCATGCGGTAGTGATTGCTGATGGTCTGATTGAACGGGTCTGTCCGCTGGCTGAACTGCCTGCGGGTATTGAAACGCGCGATCTGGGTGGTGCCATCCTAGCCCCCGGTTTTATTGACGTTCAGCTTAATGGCTGTGGCGGCGTGCAATTCAACGACTCGTTGGAAGCCATCTCGGAAACCACGCTGGAAATCATGCAGCGTGCCAATGAGAAATCGGGCTGTACCAGTTATCTGCCCACGCTGATCACCTGTAGCGACGACTTTATGAAGCACGGCATCAACGTGATGCGCGCTTATTTGAAGAATAATCCAAATCAGGCACTTGGCCTGCATCTGGAAGGGCCATACCTGAGCCCGGTCAAGAAAGGGACGCACAACCCGGCGTTTATCCGCAAACCGACCAGCGAGATGATCGACTACCTGTGTGCCAACGCAGACGTGATTACCAAAGTGACGCTGGCACCGGAAATGGTTGAGCCTCACTTCATCAAGCAATTGACCCAGGCCGGTATCGTGGTTTCCGCCGGTCATTCAAACGCCACCTACGATCAGGCACGTATCGGTTTCGCGGCGGGCATCACCTTCGCCACGCATCTGTACAACGCCATGCCGTATATTACCGGGCGTGAACCCGGCCTGATGGGCGCTATTTTCGACACGCCTGAGGTCTATACCGGCATTATTGCCGATGGGCACCACGTCGCCTGGGCGAGTATCCGTAACGCCAAACGGGTAAAAGATGATAAATTGGTTCTGGTTACCGATGCCACCGCACCCGCAGGCGCGGATATTGACCAATTTATTTTCGCTGGAAAAACAATATACTATCGTGATGGATTATGCGTTGATGAAAACGGTACCCTAAGTGGTTCCGCATTGACCATGATCGAAGCGGTGCAGAACAGTGTAGAACACGTAGGTATCGCACTGGACGAAGCGCTGCGTATGGCCACGCTGTATCCAGCGCGCGCCATTGGCGTTGCACGACGCTTAGGCACGATCGAAGCCGGTAAGGTGGCAAACCTGACCGCATTTACCCGTGATTACCAGATCACAAAAACCTTCGTTAACGGTAACGAGGTTTAACTCATAGACAGAGAGTAAAATTATTGATGAGCACTGGCGGACAGGCACAAATAGGAAACGTTGACTTAGTCAAACAACTTAACGGCGCAGCCGTTTACCGCCTGATCGACCAACAAGGCCCGATCTCGCGGATTCAGATTGCTGAACTCAGCCAGCTTGCCCCCGCCAGCGTCACTAAAATTACTCGTCAGCTGTTGGAGCGCGGGCTGATCAAAGAAGTTGATCAGCAAGCCTCCACCGGCGGCCGCCGTGCCATTTCCATTGTCTCCGAAACCCGCCAGTTCCATACCGTCGCCGTGCGCCTTGGCCGACATGATGCCACCATTACGCTGTATGACATGAGCGGAAAATCGCTGGGCGAGGAGCACTATCCGCTGCCGGAGCGCACCCAGGAGACACTGGAAAACGCACTGTTCAACGCGATTGAGCAGTTTATTGACAGCTACCAGCGCAAGCTGCGCGAGCTGATCGCCATCACCGTTGTCCTGCCCGGCTTAGTCGCTCCGTCCAAGGGCGTGGTGCACTACATGCCGCACATCAGCGTCAATAACTGGACGCTGGTGGATAACCTTCAGCAACGCTTCAACGTCACCAGTTTTGTCGGCCATGACATTCGCAGCCTGGCGCTGGCGGAGCATTACTTCGGTGCCACGCGGGATTGTGAAGACTCCATTCTGGTGCGTTTGCACCGCGGTACCGGTGCCGGGATTATCGTCCATGGTCAAATCTTCCTGAGTAATAATGGCAACGTCGGCGAGATCGGCCATATTCAGATCGATCCCCTCGGCGAACGCTGTCACTGCGGCAATTTTGGTTGCCTGGAAACCGTAGCCTCTAACGCAGCGATCGAGCAGCGCGTGCGCCATCTGCTGGCACAGGGCTACCCGAGCAAACTGACGCTGGACGACTGTAGCGTCGCCGCCATCTGCAAAGCGGCTAACCGTGGTGATTTGCTGGCAAGTGAAGTGATCGAACACGTTGGCCGCTATCTGGGTAAAGCGGTGGCGATCGCCATCAACCTGTTCAACCCACAAAAAGTGGTGATTGCCGGTGATATTACCGAAGCCGACAAAGTGTTGTTGCCAGCGATCCAAAGCTGCATCAATACTCAAGTGTTGAAGGATTTCCGCAAAAATCTGCCGGTGGTCACCTCAGAACTCAATCATCGCTCGGCGATCGGCGCTTTCGCTCTGGCCAAACGGGCCATGCTCAATGGTGTGCTCTTACAGCGGCTGCTGGAAAGCTGAACCGCCCTCCGGTAAGTCAATCAAGAGAAACAGCAACAATGATGATTAAAAACGTAATATGTGACATCGACGGCGTGCTGATGCACGACAACACCGCCGTTCCTGGTGCCGATTTGTTCCTGGCTCGCATTCAGGAAAAGGGTATGCCGCTGGTGATGCTAACCAACTACCCGTCGCAGACTGCGCAGGATCTGGCCAATCGCTTTGCCGCCGCCGGGCTGGACGTGCCGGAAAGCGCGTTTTATACCTCGGCCATGGCCACCGCCGATTTCCTGCGTCGACAGGAAGGTAAAAAAGCCTATGTGATTGGTGAAGGCGCACTGATTCACGAACTGTACAAAGCCGGTTTTACCATTACCGATATCAACCCGGATTTCGTCATCGTCGGTGAAACGCGCTCGTACAACTGGGATATGATGCATAAAGCGGCCTACTTCGTGAACAATGGCGCGCGGTTTATCGCTACCAACCCAGACACCCACGGCCACGGATTTGTGCCTGCCTGCGGAGCGCTGTGCGCGCCGATCGAAAAGATCACCGGGCGTAAACCTTTTTACGTGGGTAAACCGAGCCCATGGATTATCCGCGCCGCGCTGAACAAACTACAGGCTCACTCTGAAGAAACCGTGATTGTCGGTGACAACCTGCGCACCGATATTTTGGCCGGCTTCCAGGCCGGGTTGGAAACCATTCTGGTGTTATCCGGTGTTTCCACCTTGAATGATGTCGAAACCATGCCGTTCCGCCCGAGTTATATCTTCCCTTCGGTGGCAGATATCAATATTTTCTAATCTCCAGGGCGGCCATCTCAGCCGCCCGGTCATTTTCGCCCCCCCAAAGCCCCTCTGCGTTTTTCACGCTACAACCTTGTTAGCTATGGCCTAGAATCTACTCAATAGATTGGCGAAAATTTCCAGCGGAATCCCCGTATCACCTTAAAAATTACACATTCACTCACTTTTTAAGCCTAAAACTGAAGATCCGCTAATTTTCGAGAGCATCTGAATGACTATTTTTCAACGCAACGTTAAAACGCTTGCATCTTCCTCAGGTTTTGACGCATTTTCATCATCAGAAGGCAATAAAACCGCACTATCCTTGATAAAACGGTAATGCCGTACATCAACATCACAGCCCAAGAAAAGTCGTTAGGAGAGTTTGTATGTGTTCTATTTTCGGTGTGCTCGATCTGAAGTCCGATCCGGTTGAACTGCGTAAAAAAGCGCTGGAACTGTCTCGCCTGATGCGCCATCGCGGCCCGGACTGGTCCGGCGTCTATGCAAGCGATAAAGCCATTCTGGTGCATGAGCGCCTGTCGATTGTCGACGTCAATAATGGTGCCCAACCGCTGTATAACGCTGCGCACACCCATGTTTTGGCCGTCAACGGTGAAATATACAACCACCAGGCGCTGCGCCAGCAACTGGGCGATCGCTATGAATTCCAGACCGGTTCCGATTGCGAAGTGATTCTGGCGCTGTACCAGGAAAAAGGCCCGGACTTCCTCGATGACCTGCAGGGTATGTTCGCCTTTGCACTGTATGACACAGAAAAAGATGCTTACCTGATTGGCCGCGACCATCTTGGCATCATCCCGCTGTATATGGGCCATGACGAGCATGGCAACCTGTTTGTTGCTTCTGAAATGAAAGCGCTGGTGCCGGTATGCCGCAGCATCAAAGAGTTCCCGGCCGGTAGCTACCTGTGGAGTCAGGACGGGGAGATCCGTGAATACTATCAGCGTGATTGGTTTGACTATGAAAACGTCAAAGACAACGTAACCGATGCCAACGCGCTGCGTAACGCGCTGGAAGAGGCGGTGAAGAGCCATCTGATGTCCGACGTGCCTTACGGTGTGCTGCTCTCCGGCGGTCTGGATTCTTCGGTGATTTCTGCCATTACCAAGAAATATGCCGCACGCCGCGTGGAAGATGACGAGCGCAGCGAAGCCTGGTGGCCGCAGTTGCACTCCTTTGCCGTCGGCCTGGAAGGTTCACCAGACCTGCGTGCCGCCCAAGAAGTGGCTAACCATCTTGGCACCGTACACCATGAAATTCACTTTACGGTGCAGGAAGGGCTGGATGCGATCCGTGACGTGATTTACCACATCGAAACCTACGATGTGACCACCATCCGTGCCTCAACGCCGATGTACCTGATGTCGCGTAAAATCAAGGCAATGGGGATCAAAATGGTGCTGTCCGGCGAAGGCGCTGATGAAGTATTCGGTGGCTATCTGTACTTCCATAAAGCGCCGAATGCCAAAGAATTCCACGAGGAAACCGTGCGTAAGCTGCTGGCGCTGCATATGTATGACTGTGCCCGTGCCAACAAAGCCATGTCGGCCTGGGGCGTAGAAGCCCGCGTTCCGTTCCTGGATAAAAACTTCCTCGATGTGGCCATGCGCATCAACCCGAAAGACAAAATGTGCGGCAACGGCAAAATGGAAAAACACATAATCCGCCAGTGTTTTGAATCCTACCTGCCAGCCAGCGTCGCCTGGCGCCAGAAAGAGCAGTTCTCCGATGGCGTAGGTTACAGTTGGATCGATACGCTGAAAGAAGTGGCTGCCCAGCAGATCAGCGACCAACAGCTTGAAACCGCACGTTTCCGTTTCCCGTACAACACGCCAAGCTCGAAAGAAGGCTACCTGTACCGCGAGATTTTCGAAGAACTGTTCCCACTGCCAAGCGCGGCTGAATGCGTTCCTGGCGGCCCGTCTGTGGCTTGTTCGTCAGCAAAAGCCATTGAATGGGATGAATCTTTCAAAAAGATGGACGACCCGTCCGGCCGTGCCGTGGGCGTTCACCAGTCGGCCTATAAGTAGATCTTGATCTTTTTTACCCTCGGCGGGCCTCAGGCCCGCCTTTTTGTTGCTGTTTTCACGCATTAATTGCCTTAATTGCTGGTTTTGTCGCCAACCTGTTCACAACCCAGACAAACGAGACGTTCAGGTGCTTTTTCGGGAAAAAACTTGTTGACGCAAAACGACCATATACGCATAATGCGCCCCGCAACGCCGATGAAGGTTGCGCGAAAAAAGATGGCTACGTAGCTCAGTTGGTTAGAGCACATCACTCATAATGATGGGGTCACAGGTTCGAATCCCGTCGTAGCCACCATCTTTTTGCGGGAGTGGCGAAATTGGTAGACGCACTAGATTTAGGTTCTAGCGCCGCAAGGTGTGCGAGTTCAAGTCTCGCCTCCCGCACCATTTTCTTTCATCACGTTGTGTAACAGCAGGTGGGGTATCGCCAAGCGGTAAGGCACCGGTTTTTGATACCGGCATTCCCTGGTTCGAATCCAGGTACCCCAGCCATCTCTTTCAGGATGGGGAGCTGTATAAAAAGTTGATTGTGTTATTGGGGTATCGCCAAGCGGTAAGGCACTGGTTTTTGATACCAGCATTCCCTGGTTCGAATCCAGGTACCCCAGCCATACAAGCACATTGACTTATCGGTACAAGTAGTGAAAATGGCTACGTAGCTCAGTTGGTTAGAGCACATCACTCATAATGATGGGGTCACAGGTTCAAATCCCGTCGTAGCCACCATGTAGTTTGCTCTATTGGGGTGTCGCCAAGCGGTAAGGCTCTGGTTTCTGATACCAGCATACCCAGGTTCGAATCCTGGCACCCCAGCCAAATTCAGAAAAGCTCGCTTCGGCGGGCTTTTTGCTTTTTTGTGCCTGAACAATTGGCTGGCCCAGCCGTGCTGAGCCTTACCGACAGAAGATCACAACCCCAACGCATATTTCAGCGCATGCTCCTTCAGCTTGCCCGCCCGCTGCGCCACCATCAGCGCCAGATTACGCGCCACGCCCAGCGGAGCCAGATTGTTGCTGAAGGCGGTATAAAACAGATCCATACCGCTTTGCATCAGCAGGTTATCGGTACGCCGACGGCGCTGATAGCGCATCAATACCGCTTCGCTGGCCCAATCTTCCCCCAGCTCACGGGCACTGCTGATCACATCCAACAACGCATCCACATCCCGGTACCCCAAATTAACCCCCTGCCCGGCCAACGGATTGATGGTATGGGCGGCATCACCCAGCAATACCAGCCCTGGTTGTATGTAGCGCTGCGCATGACTGCGCACCAGAGGGAAAGATCCGGCCGCATGCACTTTCACCGCCCCTAACCGCGCCGGGAAAGCCGCAGCAATTTCACGCTCAAGCTGCTCCAGTGGCAAAGCCTGTAGCTGACGGATGCGCGCTGGGCTGTCGTACCACACCAGAGAAGCCCACTGATGGTATAAGGGTAAGAAAGCACGCGGGCCAGAAGGGAAAAACTGCTGCCAGGTCACATCCTGCTGCGGCGCGCCGGTTTCCACGGTGATCAACATGCAGGACTGACGGTATTGCCAGCCACTGGTGCCAATCGCCGCCAGTTTGCGTACCTGCGAGTGCGCCCCGTCCGCCCCTATCACCAAACGCGCCTGTAAGGTCTCAGACGAGCTTAACGTCACTTGCCAATGGTCTTGGGCATGTTGCATCGATTGCAGCCTGGCCGGGCAATGGAGCGTCAGATTCTCGCACTGTTCCAATTGCTGCCACAGCGCCAACTGCAAAATGCGGTTCTCGACCATAAAACCCAGCTCTGGCAACCCGAGCGATGCCGCATCAAACGCCACCCGTGAGGATTCCCACTCCCAGGTTTCCAACCGGCGATAGGGTGCCAAACGCATCTTTTCCACCGCCTGCCAAGCACCGAGCTGTTTCAATAAGCCCACAGAAGTGCAGCCGATAGCGGAAATACGCAGATCCGGCGGGCTTTGCGCATCAAACGCATCGGGAGCCTGATGCTCCAGCAATGCAACAGATAATCCGGCCTGCGCCAACCCCAAGGCCGCCGCCGCACCGACCATACCGCCGCCGACCACCACCACATCAACCCGTTTTTGCGAAGTCTTCATTTTGGCCATACTTTTCGATTAATTGAGCGCCGCCCGACCGGTTACGACATTTCCCGCCAGTGTAACGGATTTTTAATTTGGCTTCAGGTCGCTCTGCTGGTCACAACCGCAGCAAATGTTTACAATACCTCTCCTGCATAGCGCTTAACGCAATTTTCTCTTCGCACTGAGTAATGGCAAATCAATGATGAAAAAACTGCATATCAAAACCTGGGGTTGCCAGATGAATGAGTACGACTCATCCAAGATGGCCGATCTACTGGGAAGCACACACGGTTACGAATGGACTGATAACGTTGAAGAAGCGGACGTGTTGCTGCTGAATACCTGCTCGATTCGTGAGAAAGCGCAGGAAAAAGTTTTCGGTATGCTGGGCCGCTGGAAGCTGCTGAAAGAGAAGAATCCAGAGCTGATTATCGGCGTAGGGGGCTGTGTCGCCTCGCAGGAAGGCGAACATATCCGCAAACGTGCGCCCTGTGTCGACATCATTTTTGGCCCACAGACGCTGCACCGCCTGCCGGAGATGATCAACCACGTCAAAGGGACGCACAGCCCGATCGTGGATATCAGCTTCCCGGAAATCGAGAAGTTTGACCGCTTGCCGGAACCCCGTGCCGAAGGGCCAACCGCTTTTGTCTCGATCATGGAAGGCTGCAACAAATACTGCACCTTCTGCGTGGTGCCTTACACCCGTGGTGAAGAAGTCAGCCGACCGAGCGATGACGTGCTGTTTGAGATCGCCCAATTGGCCGCTCAGGGCGTGCGCGAAGTGAACCTGCTCGGCCAGAACGTTAACGCCTATCGTGGCGCAACCTACGATGGCGGGATCTGCTCCTTTGCCGAACTGCTGCGCCTGGTTGCTACGATCGACGGTATTGACCGCATCCGCTTCACCACCAGCCATCCGATCGAATTCACCGATGATATTATTGCGGTGTATGAAGACACGCCAGAGCTGGTGAGCTTCCTGCATCTGCCGGTGCAGAGCGGTTCAGATCGTATTCTGACCATGATGAAACGCTCGCATACTGCGCTGGAATACAAAGCCATTATCCGCAAGTTGCGTAAAGTGCGGCCCAATATTCAGATCAGTTCCGACTTTATTATCGGCTTCCCTGGCGAAACCCAGGCCGATTTCGAACAGACCATGAATCTGATCGCCGAAGTGAAGTTCGATAACAGCTTCAGCTTTATCTATTCATCGCGCCCTGGCACACCTGCCGCCGATCTGCCTGACGATATCAGCGAAGAAGAGAAAAAACAGCGGCTGTATATCCTGCAAGATCGTATTCATCAGCAGGTATTAGAATTCAGCCGCCGTCTGGTCGGCACCGTACAGCGTATACTGGTGGAGGGCACATCGCGCAAAAGCGTGATGCATCTGGCTGGCCGTACCGAGTGCAATCGCATGGTCAACTTCGAAGGCTCGCCGGAGATGGTCGGCCAGTTTGTTGATGTCGAAATTACCGAAGTGCTGGCCAATTCACTGCGCGGTACCCTCGTCCGCACCGAACAACAGATGGATCTGCGCGTGCATGAGTCACCCCAGGCGGTGATCGCACGTACCCGTAAGGAAAATGAACTGGGTGTAGGCACCTACCAGCCTTGATACCATGCTAATACCGGGCAGCCTGTTCTGCTCGGCAACCCTTTTTCTCTGCCGGGCTGTCTTTGCCCGGCGATTTTTTTATTTTGATGATGAGGCAATACAATAATGCAACTCCCACACTGCCCGAAGTGCAACTCCGAATATACCTATCAGGACAACGAGATGTTCATCTGCCCTGAATGCGCCCACGAGTGGAGCGACAGTGCCCCGGCAGAAGACGCAGATACTCTGATCGTCAAAGATGCCAACGGCAATCTGCTGGCCGATGGCGATGCGGTGACCGTAATCAAGGATCTGAAAGTTAAAGGCAGCTCTTCTATGCTGAAGATCGGCACCAAAGTGAAAAACATCCGTCTGGTGGAAGGCGATCACAATATCGACTGCAAAATCGATGGCTTTGGCCCGATGAAGCTGAAATCCGAGTTTGTGAAGAAGAACTGATTCCTGCCGATTTCAAGGGCCAAACTCATTGGCCCCATCATTTCCCCCTTGAATTCTCCTCTTGGCGCACAGATAGATCCGGGTAGACTTGCGCCCATGCGGTACACCATGAATAATTCAAGAAACAGCGTTCGGGGTTTGCCTTGAACGCGCGTGCTGAAAACACGTTACGTGACATCAACCAGGCCCTGTGTGAGCCTTGAGGAATAGTTTGAACGTCGCAACACAAGAAATCCTGTTAGAGCCCGCAGACAACCAGCGCCTGCTGAGCCTGTGCGGCCCGTTTGATGACAACATCAAACAGCTCGAACGCCGGTTGGGGATCGAAATCAATCGCCGTGACAACCGCTTCAAGCTGGTCGGTAAAAACCTGTGCGTGGTTGCCGCCGCCGATATCCTGCGCCATCTGTATGTGGATACCGCCCCGATCCGCGGTGTGATCCCGGATATCGACCCGGAACAGATCCACCTGGCGATCAAAGAGAGCCGGGTGCTGGAGCAGGTTGCCGACAGCGTGCCGGATTACGGCAAAGCGGTCACCATCAAGACCAAGCGCGGCATGGTTAAACCCCGCACGCCGAATCAGGCGCAGTATGTCGCCAATATTTTCGCTCACGACATCACCTTCGGCATTGGCCCGGCGGGTACCGGTAAAACCTATCTGGCGGTCGCCGCAGCGGTCGATGCGCTGGAGCGCCAGGAAATCCGCCGTATCATGCTGACCCGCCCGGCGGTTGAAGCCGGTGAAAAACTGGGCTTTTTGCCAGGGGATCTGAGCCAGAAAGTGGACCCGTATCTGCGCCCACTGTATGACGCCCTGTTCGAAATGCTGGGCTTTGAGCGGGTGGAAAAGCTGATCGAGCGTAACGTGATCGAAGTCGCCCCACTGGCCTACATGCGCGGCCGCACCCTGAATGATGCCTTTATTATTCTGGATGAAAGCCAGAACACCACCATCGAACAGATGAAGATGTTCCTGACGCGCATCGGTTTTAACTCCAAGGCGGTGATCACCGGTGATGTCACCCAGATCGATCTGCCGCGCAACCAGAAATCTGGCCTGCGCCACGCCGTGGAAGTGCTGTCTGAAGTGGAAGAGATCAGCTTTAACTTCTTCCACAGTGAAGACGTGGTGCGCCACCCGGTCGTCGCCCGTGTGGTGATCGCCTATGAAGCCTGGGAGGCCGCCGAGCAGAAACGCAAAGACGCTGTCGCCGAACAGCGTAAACGTGAGGCATATATCGCCTCTGAGCAGGAGGCCCCATGAGCCTGGTGATCCTGGATTTACAAATTGCCTGCGCCAGCAGCCAAGGGCTGCCGGATGAAGCCACCTTCCAGCGTTGGCTAGAGGGCGTGCTACCGCAGTTTCAGGAAGAGGCCGAAGTCACCATTCGCATCGTGGATGAAGCAGAAAGTAATGAGTTGAACCTGACTTACCGCGGTAAAGATAAGCCTACCAACGTGCTGTCATTCCCGTTCGAAGCGCCGCCGGGGATTGAGCTACCGCTGCTGGGCGATCTGATCATTTGCCGCCAGGTGGTTGAACAGGAAGCCATTGAACAACAGAAGCAGCTTGAAGCGCACTGGGCGCATATGGTTGTTCACGGTAGCCTTCATCTGCTAGGGTATGACCATATTGATGACGATGAAGCCGAAGAAATGGAGTCTTTGGAAACCGAGATCATGCAAGATATGGGCTATCCAGACCCTTATCTGGCGGAAAAAGACCCCAACTGACGTCAGCATCAGCCCCGATCTGGCGCTGAAGCTGACTACCTTAACTCTGACATGAGTGATATTCACTAAACGCCATGAGCGACGACCATTCACAAAGCAATGACAGCCCCAGTCCCAAAAAGGGGTTTTTTACTCTTATCCTTAACCAGCTATTCCACGGTGAACCTAAGAACCGTGGCGATCTGGTCGAGCTGATCCGTGATTCCGAACAAAACGATCTGATCGATCCCGATACCCGCGACATGCTGGAAGGCGTGATGGATATCGCCGAGCAGCGCGTGCGCGATATCATGATCCCGCGCTCCCAGATGGTGACGCTCAAGCGCAACCAACGGCTGGAAGAGTGCCTGGATGTGATTATCGAATCCGCCCACTCGCGCTTCCCGGTGATCAGTGAAGATAAAGATCACATTGAAGGCATTTTGATGGCCAAGGATCTGCTGCCGTTTATGCGCGCCGATTCCGAGCCATTCAGCATCGACAAAGTGCTGCGCCCCGCCGTGGTGGTGCCAGAAAGCAAGCGGGTTGACCGGATGCTGAAGGAGTTCCGCTCCCAGCGTTATCATATGGCGATCGTCATTGATGAATTCGGCGGCGTATCCGGCCTGGTGACCATTGAAGATATCCTGGAACTGATTGTCGGCGAAATTGAAGACGAATATGACGATGAAGACGATCTGGATGTGCGCCAGCTCAGCCGCCACATGTTCACTGTGCGTGCGCTGGCACCGATCGAAGACTTCAATGAGGTTTTCGGCACCCACTTCAGCGATGACGAAGTCGACACCATCGGCGGCTTAGTGATGCAAGCGTTCGGCCACCTGCCTGCGCGCGGGGAAACCATTGAAATTGAAGGTTACCTGTTTAAAGTGGCGATGGCCGACAGTCGACGCATCATCCAAGTTCATGTCAAAATTCCGGACGATTCTCCGCAACCGAAACTGGAAGAATAAATCACACATGGCTAAAGCCTATTTAATTGAACGCCAGCGGGTTCGCGCCCTGCTGGCGCTATTGTCAGGTGCTTGTGGCACGCTGGCATTCTCCCCTTACGATTTTTGGCCCGCTGCCATTGTCTCGCTGTTTGGCCTGCTGGCCGTTACCCTCAACCGCACCACCCGCCAATCCGCACTGCTCGGCTTCTGCTGGGGATTAGGGTTATTTGGCAGCGGGGTGAACTGGGTTTACGTCAGCATTGCCGATTTCGGCGGTATGCCGTTTGCCATCAATATTTTCCTGGTTGCGCTGCTGGCGGCCTATCTTTCGCTGTATACCGGGCTGTTTGCCGGGTTGCTGACGCGCATCTGGCCACGCACCACCTGGTGGCGGCTGGCGATTGCCGCACCGGCCCTGTGGCAACTGACGGAGTTCCTGCGTGGTTGGGTGCTCACCGGCTTCCCTTGGCTGCAGTTTGGCTATAGCCAGCTCGACGGCCCGCTGAAAGGTATTGCGCCACTGTTGGGCGTGGATGCCATCACTTTTATTCTGATGTCTCTCAGCGGCCTGCTGGTGTTTGCCGTGGCTCAACGCCGTATCGCTCCGGCGGTGATTGCCATCGCCATGCTGTTGCTGCCTTGGCCGCTGCGCCAGTTGCACTGGTTCACTCCACTGCCGGAAAAAGCGGTGAACATCGCCATGGTGCAGGGCAACATCGCACAATCGATGAAGTGGGATCCCAAGGTGCTGGTCAGTACGCTGCAAACCTATCTGGATGAAAGCCGTCCATTTATGGGCAAAGCGCCAATCATCATCTGGCCGGAATCTGCTATTCCAGACGTGGAGAGCAACCAGAACGGTTTTCTCACCATGATGGATGACCTGATGCGCGCCAAAAACAGCAGCCTGATTACCGGGATCGTTGATGCACGCGCCACCCCGCAAGGCACGCAGTTCTTCAACAGCGTGATCGTCTTGGGTGAAGAAACCCTGTACAACTACCCGGCGGCCAATCGCTACAACAAGCATCACCTGGTGCCGTTCGGCGAATTCGTGCCATTAGAAATGCTGCTACGCCCGCTTGCACCCTTGTTCGATTTGCCGATGTCCTCTTTCAGCCGTGGCGATTACGTACAGCCGCAGTTGAGCGTACGCGGCTTCAACCTGACGGCGGCCATCTGCTATGAAATCGTGCTTGGCCAACAGGTGCGTGACAACTTCCGGCCAGATACCAACTTCCTGCTAACCGTCTCTAACGATGCCTGGTTCGGCCACTCTATTGGCCCGTGGCAGCATTTCCAGATGGCGCGCATGCGTGCACTGGAATTGGGCCGTCCTCTGCTGCGCAGCACCAATAATGGTATTACCGCAGTGGTTGGCCCGCTGGGCGAAGTGCAGGCGTCGATCCCGCAGTTCACCCGCAAAGTGCTGGCAGTGGAAGTGACCCCAACCACTGGCGTCACGCCGTATGCCCGCTTCGGCTCCGCGCCGGTTTGGATCATCACCGTGCTACTGGGTGGCATGGCACTGATCGCTGGGTTACGTCGTAAGTAATGACTTTTCAGGGCGCTAATGCGCCCTGCCTCACCGCTGTTCCTCCCTTTTCTGGCACGCTCCTTGCTTTAATTATTCCGTATAGGTTGTTGATTTACTTTTACCGATATCGTGCGGCACTTGATGCACAACGCCAGAGCATAATATGCACCTTCACAGTGCACAGGCGGTTTATTGCATCCATTTGGTGCGCGTGATGTCGCAAAAAATGAAACAACTTAGTTTCATACTGTTCACAATCGGCTATTTTCTATCGGTAATCCGTCTAAGAGTCTCTATAACACAAGTCGTTAGTAGCCGTTTTCACCCGTTGCTCCTTGAGCTCGGGCAATCACAACATCAGAGGAGTTGGACCATGCAAATGCGCAAAGTGGCGTTATCGTTACTGCTGATCGGTATGTCTTGTAGCGTAGCCCATGCGGAAGAACTGACCGGTACGCTGAAGAAAATCAAAGACAACGGTGTGATTGTTGTTGGCCACCGTGAATCCTCAGTTCCGTTCTCCTACTACGATAACCAGCAGAAAGTTGTGGGCTACTCCCAGGATTACTCAAACCTGATTATTGATGCAGTTAAGAAAAAATTGGATGCCCCGAACCTACAGGTGAAAATGCTGCCGATCACCTCGCAAAACCGTATTCCACTGCTGCAAAATGGCACCTTCGACTTTGAATGTGGCTCCACCACCAACAACCTTGAGCGTCAGCAGCAGGCCGCGTTCTCCAATACCATCTTCGTCGTAGGCACCCGCCTGCTGGTGAAGAAAGGTTCCGATATCAAAGAGTTCAAAGATCTGGCGGGTAAACCGGTCGTCGTGACCTCGGGCACCACTTCTGAAGTGCTGCTCAACAAACTGAACGACAAAGACCAGATGAAAATGCGCATCATCAGCGCCAAAGACCATGGTGACTCTTTCCGTACTCTGGAAAGCAGCCGCGCAGTGGCCTTTATGATGGATGATGCTCTGCTGGCGGGTGAACGTGCGAAGGCCAAAAAACCCGATCAGTGGGAAATCGTGGGCACTCCACAATCCAAAGAAGCCTATGGCTGCATGATGCGTAAAGACGATGCAGAATTCAAAAAACTGGTCGACGACACCATCGCTCAGGCACAGACCTCGGGTGAAGCCGCCAAACGCTTTGATGTCTGGTTCAAACAACCGATCCCACCAAAAAATCTCAACATGAACTTCGAACTGTCTGACGACATGAAGCAACTGTTCAAAGAGCCTAACGACAAAGCACTGAACTAATAAAAGATTTACCCTAAATAATTCGAGTTGCAGGAAGGCGGCGACGCAGCGAATCCCCAGGAGCTTACTTAAGTAAGTGACTGGGGTGAGTGAGAAAAGCCAACGCACATGCAACTTGAAGTATGACGGGTATAAGGCCGGAGCAACCGGCTTTGTTGATGGCTGACAATGGGCAGACAAGACTGCGGGAGGCCGTTCCCCTCCCGCATTCTCCCTTCACTCAGGGCCCCTACTGAATAGTCATCAAGCTTTAAGGTGCTCTGCACCTGCTTAACGGAGTTTGTTATGTCAATAGATTGGAACTGGGGTATCTTCCTGCAGCAGGCCCCGTTTGGGAATACCACTTACCTTGGCTGGATTTGGTCCGGCTTTCAGGTCACGGTAGCCCTCTCCGTCTGTGCATGGGTTATCGCTTTCTTTGTCGGTTCACTGTTCGGTATTTTGCGAACCGTGCCAAACCGTTTTCTCTCAACCCTGGGAACTTGCTACGTCGAGCTGTTCCGTAACGTGCCGCTGATCGTACAGTTTTTCACCTGGTATCTGGTCATGCCGGAACTGCTGCCAGCCGATCTTGGCATGTGGTTTAAAACCCAGTTGGATCCCAACATTCAGTTCTTCGTCTCTTCCATGCTGTGCCTTGGATTGTTCACCGCCGCCCGAGTGTGTGAGCAGGTACGCGCCGGGATCCAATCCCTGCCGCGCGGTCAGCGTGCCGCTGGGCTGGCAATGGGCCTGACGCTGCCACAAACCTATCGTTACGTGCTGTTGCCGAATGCCTACCGGGTGATTGTGCCGCCGATGACCTCGGAAATGCTCAACCTGGTGAAAAACTCCGCCATCGCTTCCACCATCGGATTGGTGGATATGGCTGCTCAGGCCGGTAAACTGCTCGATTACTCCGCGCATGCCTATGAATCCTTTACTGCCATCACTCTCGCGTATATCGGTATCAACGCCGTCATTATGTTGTTTATGCGTGTCGTCGAGAAGAAAGTGCAGTTACCTGGCAATATGGGGAGCAAATAATGTACGAATTTGATTGGGGATCCATTGTCCCGAGCTTCCCGTATCTGCTGCAAGGCTTGATGATCACGCTGAAAATCACCGTGATCGCCATCGTCTTCGGTATCCTCTGGGGCACCGTTCTGGCGGTGATGCGCCTGTCGCCGATCAAGCCGATCAGCTGGTTTGCGGCACTGTACGTCAACCTGTTCCGCTCCGTTCCGCTGGTTATGGTACTGCTGTGGTTCTATCTGGTGGTGCCAAGCTTATTACAACAGGTTCTAGGCCTGTCACCGAAAACCGATATTCGCCTGATCTCGGCTATGGTAGCCTTTTCCCTGTTTGAAGCTGCTTATTACTCGGAAATTATCCGCGCCGGTATTGAGAGCGTGTCTCGCGGCCAGTCTTCAGCGGCCTTGGCGCTGGGGATGACAAACTGGCAGTCAATGCGGCTGGTGATCCTGCCGCAGGCGTTCCGCGCCATGGTGCCACTGCTGTTGACCCAGGGGATCGTTCTGTTCCAGGATACCTCGCTGGTTTACGTGCTGAGCCTGGCTGACTTCTTCCGTACCGCATCGACCATTGGCGAGCGCGACGGCACGCAGGTTGAAATGATCCTGTTTGCGGGTCTTGTCTATTTTGTTATCAGTATCGCCGCGTCGGCGCTGGTAAGCTATTTGAAGAAAAGGACTGTTTGATGATATCCCTGAAAAATGTTTCTAAGTGGTACGGTCACTTTCAGGTTCTGACCGATTGCACCACTGAAGTCAAAAAAGGCGAAGTGGTGGTAGTCTGCGGTCCTTCAGGCTCAGGCAAGTCTACCCTGATTAAAACGGTCAACGGGCTGGAGCCGATTCAGAAAGGCGATATCCTGGTTAACGGCACGCCGGTCAACGACAAAAGTACCAATCTGGCACAGCTGCGTTCCAAAGTCGGCATGGTGTTCCAGCACTTTGAGCTGTTCCCCCATTTGTCGATCATTGAAAATCTGACGTTGGCGCAGATCAAAGTGCTTAAGCGCGATAAAGAAGCCTCACGCGAGAAAGCGCTGAAATTGCTTGAGCGCGTGGGCCTTTCCGCACATGCCAACAAGTTCCCTGGGCAGTTATCCGGCGGCCAGCAGCAGCGCGTGGCGATTGCCCGTGCGCTCTGTATGGATCCGATCGCCATGCTGTTCGATGAGCCCACTTCCGCGCTCGACCCGGAAATGATCAACGAAGTACTGGACGTGATGGTGAAGCTGGCGCAAGAAGGGATGACCATGATGGTGGTGACGCACGAAATGGGCTTTGCCCGTAAGGTGGCTCACCGGGTGATCTTTATGGATGAAGGGAAAATCGTTGAAGATCGTAATAAAGATGATTTCTTCAACAATCCACAGTCCGATCGCGCCAAAGACTTCCTGGCCAAAATTCTTCATTAAAACGCATAATGCGCCCCGCTATGGGGCGCTCTCTACTTAATGTCTCTTAAGGCTCAAACGGCCGACGCTGGAACTGATCGTGCCCACACTTCGGACACAGCGGCAGCACTTCCGGCGTGTAAAATGCCAGATGGTGGTGACATTGCTCACACACCAGATTGCCCAGCCCCACCACTTCACCACTGTGATACACGCCGTGATGGCTGACATCCTTGAAAACCTCACGCCATTCCAACTGGGTTTTATCGGTGATATCCGCCAGTTCCTGCCAGAGACTTTCTTTAATCACCCGCATAAATACGCTGTCGGTGAGATCATCCTGGTTCTCTTTATAGCTGCGGGCAAACTCTTCTAAATCTCGGCGCACGGCTTGAGTAACCTGTTCCACCTCCGTACGCGTCAATTCACCTACCTCGTTCAGACGTTTCTCGGCGCTGGCAACCAATTCGTCGATATCACGCTCCCCGTTCTTCAAACGTTCCGTCAGAGATGCCACTAATTCGCGGTAATACTGAGCAACCTTGTTCATAGTCTCTCCTCGATGAACCACTGTGACAGGGCTTTCTTCCTTTATTTTAGCCTTAAAACACTGATGAAACTTGATAAGGTGACAGATTGACCGGTTGTAGATCACATCGTAGCGATGTTTTTTTTAAATACGCCGTGCGGGGCGCTTGGTGTTGTTGCCGGGAGGTCTTATCAGCTATGCTATGCGGATCTCAGTACTCAACAGAATGCTACGGATGTAGCTGTTACACACCTACAGGACCACCGGCCGCCATGCAAGAGCAATACCGCCCCGAAGAGATAGAATCGAACGTACAGCTTCACTGGCAAGAGAAGCAAACTTTCAAGGTTACCGAAGATACGAGCAAGGAAAAGTATTACTGCCTTTCCATGTTGCCATACCCTTCGGGTCGCCTACACATGGGCCATGTTCGTAACTACACCATAGGCGACGTGATCTCCCGCTACCAACGTATGTTGGGCAAAAACGTTCTGCAGCCAATCGGTTGGGATGCGTTCGGTTTGCCGGCAGAAGGCGCGGCGGTGAAAAACAACACCGCACCGGCTCCATGGACCTACGACAACATCGAATATATGAAGAACCAGCTGAAACTGCTGGGCTTCGGTTATGACTGGGATCGCGAGATCGCCACCTGTAAACCAGACTACTACCGCTGGGAACAATGGTTCTTCACCAAGCTTTACGAAAAAGGCCTGGTTTACAAGAAGACCTCTGCGGTGAACTGGTGCCCGCACGATCTGACCGTGCTGGCCAACGAACAGGTGATTGACGGCTGCTGCTGGCGCTGCGATACCAAAGTTGAGCGCAAAGAGATCCCACAGTGGTTCATCAAAATCACCGCTTACGCCGATCAGTTGCTGAACGATCTGGATACGCTTGAAAGCTGGCCAGAGCAGGTGAAAACCATGCAGCGCAACTGGATTGGCCGTTCCGAAGGCGTAGAGATCACCTTCAGCGTGGCCAACAGCGACGAGCAGGTCACCGTTTACACCACCCGCCCGGATACCTTTATGGGTGCCACCTATGTGGCCGTGGCAGCCGGTCACCCGCTGGCACAGTTGGGTGCAGAGAATAACCCGGCGCTGGTTGAATTTATCGACGAATGCCGTAATACCAAGGTTGCCGAAGCTGAAATGGCCACCATGGAGAAAAAAGGCATGGCTACCGGCCTGTTTGCCATTCACCCGCTGAACGACGAGAAGCTGCCGATTTGGGTGGCCAACTTCGTGCTGATGGAATATGGCACCGGTGCCGTAATGGCAGTACCCGCACACGATCAGCGTGACTGGGAATTCGCCACCAAGTATGACCTGCAGATCAAGCCGGTAATCTTGAATCTGGATGGCAGCCAGCCAGATATTCATGTCGAAGCGATGACCGAGAAAGGCGTGCTGTTTAACTCTGGCGAATTCGACGGCCTGGAGCACGAAGCGGGCTTCAATGCCATCGCGGATAAACTGGTTGCCCTCGGCGTTGGCCAGCGCAAAGTCAACTATCGCCTGCGCGACTGGGGGGTTTCCCGCCAGCGCTACTGGGGCGCACCGATCCCAATGGTGACCTTGGAAGACGGCACCGTGATGCCAACGCCAGAAGATCAACTGCCGGTGATCCTGCCGGAAGATGTGGTCATGGATGGCATTACCAGCCCGATCAAAGCCGATCCTGAGTGGGCGAAAACCACCGTTAACGGCCAGCCAGCGCTGCGCGAAACCGACACCTTCGATACCTTTATGGAGTCGTCCTGGTACTACGCGCGTTACACCTGCCCGCAGTATGACGAAGGGATGCTGGATCCGGCGGCCGCCAACTACTGGCTGCCGGTCGATCAGTATATCGGCGGTATCGAACACGCGATCATGCACCTGATGTACTTCCGCTTCTTCCACAAACTGATGCGTGACGCTGGCTTGGTGGATTCAGATGAACCCGCTAAACGCCTGCTGTGCCAAGGCATGGTGCTGGCCGATGCGTTCTATTACAGCGGCAGCAACGGCGAACGTATCTGGGTTTCCCCAGCGGATGCCATCGTTGAGCGCGACGAGAAAGGCCGCATCACCAAAGCCACCGACCCAGAAGGCCACGAGTTGGTCTATGCGGGCATGAGCAAAATGTCGAAGTCGAAGAACAACGGCATCGATCCGCAGTTGATGGTGGAAAAATACGGCGCGGATACCGTTCGCCTGTTCATGATGTTTGCCTCACCGGCAGAAATGACGCTGGAATGGCAGGAATCCGGGGTTGAAGGGGCAAACCGCTTCCTGAAACGCGTCTGGAAACTGGCTTACGATCACGTTGAAAAAGGTGCCGTTCAGCCGCTGGACGTGGCTGCGCTGAATGAAGATCAGAAAGCATTGCGCCGCGACGTACACAAAACCATCGCCAAAGTGACCGACGATATCGGCCGCCGTCAGACTTTCAACACCGCGATTGCCGCCGTGATGGAACTGATGAACAAGCTGGGCCGCGCGCCGCAGGAAACCGAACAGGATCGTGCGCTGCTGCAAGAAGCCTTGCTGGCAGTGGTTCGCATGCTGTATCCATTCACTCCGCACATCTGTTTCACCCTGTGGCAGGCGCTGAACGGCGAAGGTGATGTGGATACCGCTGCCTGGCCAGTGGCCGATGAGGCTGCCATGGTGGAAGACTCCAAGCTGGTGGTGGTACAGGTCAACGGTAAAGTCCGCGCTAAAATCACCGTGGCTGCCGATGCAACCGAAGAGCAAGTGCGTGAGCGCGCCGCTGAAGAACATCTGGTGGCCAAATATCTGGAAGGGGTCACGATACGTAAAGTGATCTACGTTCCAGGCAAATTGCTTAACCTGGTTGTGGGTTAACACAAGGAGGCATTGTGCGACATCGCATTCTGACGTTGTTGCTGGGGTTGGCGGTGCTAGTCACCGCTGGCTGCGGTTTTCACCTGCGTGGTACCACGCAGGTCCCCACGGAAATGCACCAGCTGATGCTGGACAGCTACGATCCCTTTGGCCCGCTGACGCGTGCTGTGCGCTCTCAGTTGCGTATCAACGGCGTCACCATTGTGAGTGATACCACTCGCAAAGATGTGCCGTCTCTGCGTATCGTCACGTCGACCCAGAGCCAGGATACCGTTTCGATCTTTCAGGATGGTAAAACGGCAGAAAACCAGATGGTGATGACCGTTCAGGCCCAGGTCTTGATCCCGGGTCGTGATATCTATCCGTTGAACGTCACCGTGTTTCGTGCGTTCTTTGATAACCCATTGACGGCACTGGCCAAAGACGCCGAGCAGGAGATCATTCTGCGGGAAATGCGCCAGCAGGCCGCGCAGCAGCTTGTACGTAAGTTGATGACAGTGCATGCCGCGGAAATAGGGATTCAACAGAAAGCCGCTGCCGCCGATGAAAAAGCGGCCAGCCAATCAGCACAATGATTCGTCTCTATCCTGAACAACTTGCCGCGCAGCTCCGTGAGGGGTTGCGCGCTTGTTATTTATTGAGCGGTAACGATCCGCTGCTGCTGCAAGAAAGCCAGGATTTGATCCGCCAAGCGGCACAGCAACAGCAGTTCACCGAGCATTACAGTATTTCCCTCGATGTTCATACCGACTGGGATGCCATTTTCAGCATCTGCCAGGCAATGAGCCTGTTTGCCAGCCGACAAACCCTGCTGCTGATTTTCCCGGAAAATGGCCCAACCGCGCCGATTGGCGAGCAATTGGTCAAGCTGGCGGGTTTGCTGCATGACGATATTCTGCTGGTGCTGCGTGGCCCTCGGCTGACCAAAGCGCAGGAAAACAGCGCCTGGTTTAAAGCGCTCAGCTCGAACGGCGCGTTGATCAGTTGCCAAACCCCTGAGCAGGCGCAACTGCCACGTTGGGTGGCACAGCGTGCAAAATCCATGCAGTTAGAGCTGGATGACGCCGCCAATCAACTGCTGTGTTATTGCTATGAAGGCAACCTGCTGGCACTGTCGCAGGCGCTGGAACGCCTCTCCTTGCTGTATCCAGATGGCAAGTTGCCTCTGCCGCGCGTTGAGCAGGCGGTTAACGACGCCGCACATTTCAGCCCCTTTCACTGGCTGGATGCCCTGCTGGCAGGCAAGAGCAAGCGCGCCTGGCATATACTGCAACAATTGCAGCAAGAAGATGTCGAACCGGTGATTCTGTTACGTACCCTGCAACGCGAACTGCTGATGTTGCTTACCCTACAGCGCCGTATGGCAAACACCCCGCTGCGCACGCTGTTCGACCAGTTCAAAGTCTGGCAGAATCGCCGCAGCCTGATTACCCAGGCACTGCAACGCCTGTCAGGCCAGCAATTGCAGCAGGCCGTACACCTGCTGGCACAGATTGAAATTACCCTTAAGCAGGATTACGGTCAGTCTGTCTGGTCGGAGCTGGAATCCCTATCGATGCTGATTTGCGGTAAACCTCTTATCACGAGTCTCTCAGATGGTCAGTAAACCGGAACATGCCAATACGCTGCATGCCTTTTTTGGCGGCACCTTTGACCCGATTCACTACGGCCATCTGCGCCCGGTTGAAGCTCTGGCTCAAGAAGTTAGCCTGAATCAGGTAACCCTGTTGCCAAATCATGTGCCCCCTCACCGTCCGCAGCCGGAAGCTAACCCACAACAACGGTTGAAAATGGTTGAGTTGGCGATCATCGGCAATCCGTTGTTTACAGTGGACGATCGTGAACTGCATCGCACCACTCCCTCCTACACCATTGAGACGTTGGAAACGATTCGTAAAGAACGTGGCACCGCACTGCCTCTGGCGTTTATCATTGGCCAGGATTCACTGTTGACGCTGCACAAATGGCATCGCTGGCAGGCGCTGATGGAGGTCTGTCATCTGCTGGTACTGGCACGCCCCGGCTATAACAACCGGATGGATACGCCAGAGTTGCAGCACTGGCTGGAACAGCATCAGGTTACCGATGCCCGCCAGCTCAGCCAGCAGCCGCAGGGTTATGTCTATCTGGCCGATACCCCGTTGCTGGAAATATCGGCCACCGAAATACGCCAGCGCCGCCATCAGGGCATCAGTTGTGATGATTTGTTACCGCGCGCCGTGCAACGCTATATCGAGTTACAGGGTTTATACAGATAGTGCTATACTGCGCCGCTCTTTTTCAGGTATCCGCTGAAAACCTTGGTTGACCGGGCGATGACCAGAAGTCACAGAGTAGGATCCTACCGATACCATCATAATTCAGGCCACACCGTGGTCCGATAAACAGAACATACCCGAGGGGGAACCTTTGCAAGGTAAAGCGCTCCAAGATTTCGTCATCGATAAAATTGATGACATGAAAGGCCAAGATATTATCGCTCTGGATGTACAGGGCAAATCCAGCATCACCGATTGCATGATTATCTGCACCGGTACCTCAACCCGTCACGTAATGTCGATTGCCGAGCACGTGATAGATGAAGCCCGGGCCATCGGCATGGAACTGTATGGCATGAAAGGCCAGGCAGTTTCTGACTGGGTGGTGGTTGATCTGGGCGAAGTGATTGTGCACGTGATGCAGGAAGAAAGCCGTCAATTGTACGAACTGGAAAAGCTCTGGAGTTAAGCGGTGAAACTGCAATTGATTGCAGTCGGCACCAAAATGCCTGACTGGGTGCAGACCGGCTTTATGGATTACCTGCATCGCTTTCCGAAAGACATGCCGTTTGAGCTGACCGAAATCCCGGCGGGCAAGCGCGGCAAGAATGCGGATATCAAACGCATTCTGGAAAAAGAAGGCGAGCAGATGCTGGCAGCGGTCGGCAAAGGCAACCGCATTGTCACATTGGATATCCCAGGAACACCGTGGGAGACACCTCAGTTGGCGCAACAGCTCGAACGCTGGAAGCAGGATGGCCGCAACGTCAGCCTGCTGATCGGTGGCCCGGAAGGGCTGGCTCCGGCGTGTAAAACGGCGGCAGAACAGAGCTGGTCGCTCTCGCCATTGACGTTACCGCATCCTTTAGTGCGTGTTTTGGTAGCCGAAAGTCTCTACCGCGCCTGGAGTATTACCACAAATCATCCTTACCATCGGGAATAGCCGGTGGTGACAGTAACAGAGTGAAATAAAGTAACGGGATGAAAATAGATCGTAACCCTTTTCGCGACTATACGGCAGAATCTGCCCTGTTTGTACGCCGCGCCCTGGTGGCGCTTTTGGTTATTCTGGTGCTGACAGGCATCCTGATTGCCAATCTGTATAATCTGCAAATCGTTCGCTTTGAGGATTACCGTACCCGTTCCAATGAAAACCGCATCAAGCTGGTACCGATCCCACCCAGCCGCGGCATTATTTACGATCGTAACGGCACGCCGCTGGCGCTGAATCGCACCATTTACCAGTTAGAGCTGATGCCAGAAAAAGTTGACGATCTCAACGCCACGCTACAGGCGTTACGCCCGATCGTTGATCTTACCGATGAAGACATCGCCAACTTTGAGAAAGAGCGCAAACGCTCACGTCGTTTTGTTTCGATCCCGGTCAAAACCGCGCTGACCGAAGTTCAGGTCGCCCGTTTTGCCGTCAACCAGTTCCGCTTCCCCGGCGTGGAAGTGAAAGGCTATCAGCGCCGCTATTATCCCTATGGTTCTGCCCTCACCCACGTGATCGGCTATGTGTCGAAGATTAACGATCGCGACGTCGAACGCCTCGATAAAGATGGCAAGCTGGCCAACTATGCCGCCACGCACGATATTGGCAAGTTGGGTATCGAACGTTTTTACGAAGATACCCTGCACGGCAAAACCGGCTATGAAGAGGTTGAGGTCAACAACCGTGGCCGCGTGATCCGCCAGTTGCATGAGCAACCGCCCTCCGCCGGTAAAGACGTTTATCTGACCCTCGATCTCAACCTGCAACGTTACATCGAACAACTGCTGGTGGGCAGCCGTGCAGCGGTCGTGGTCAGCGACCCACGGACCGGTGGCATTCTGGCGATGGTTTCCAACCCCAGCTACGATCCGAACCTGTTCGTTGACGGTATTTCCAACAAAGATTATCAAGGGCTGCTCAACGATCCGAACCGCCCGCTGATCAACCGCGCCACGCAAGGGGTTTATCCACCTGCGTCAACGGTGAAACCCTATATTGCCGTATCGGCCCTCAGCGCCGGGGTGATCACCCGCAATACCATCGTGTTCGATCCCGGCTGGTGGCAACTGCCAGGTTCAGAAAAACGCTTCCGCGACTGGAAAAAATGGGGCCATGGCCGCCTCAACGTCACCAAAGCATTGGAAGAGTCTGCGGATACTTTCTTCTATCAGGTTGCCTATGATATGGGGATTGATCGTCTGTCGAGTTGGCTGAGCAAATTCGGCTATGGTGACTACACCGGTATCGATCTTTCTGAAGAGCGCTCCGGGCTGATGCCGACGCGCGACTGGAAGTTCAAACGCTACAAGAAACCTTGGTATCAAGGGGACACCATTCCGGTGGGTATCGGCCAGGGCTACTGGACCGCTACGCCGATTCAGATGTCCAAGGCACTGAATACGCTGATCAACGACGGTAATGTCAAAATACCTCACCTGCAGCAAAGCACCAGAATCAACGGGGTTCTGGTGCCGTATCAACAGGAAGAGCATAAGCAGATTGGTGATATTCATTCTGGCTTCTGGGAAATAGCCAAAGACGGTATGTACGGCGTTGCCAACCGGCCAAACGGTACGGCCCGCAAGTACTTTGAGGGAACCCCTTATAAAGCCGCGGCTAAGTCGGGTACCGCGCAGGTATTCGGCTATGAAACCTATAACGCCCACAAACTCGCAGAGCATCTGCGCGACCATAAATTGATGACCGCCTTCGCACCGTACGACAACCCGACGGTCTCAGTCGCCATCATTCTGGAGAACGGCGGTTCAGGCCCGGCGGTAGGTACCATCACCCGCCAGATCCTCGACCACATCCTGTTGGGCGACAACAATACGCAATTACCGGATGCAGCCCCACTGCCGCCAGGTATAGAAGGTGATTAAGGTAGAACATGACTGAAAGCCAACAAAAGGGCTCCATCTGGACCAAAATCCACATCGACCCCACTTTCCTGTTATTTATTCTGGCATTGCTGGTCTACAGCGCCGTTGTGATGTGGAGCGCCAGCGGCCAGGATGTCGGTATGATGGAACGCAAGATCGGCCAGATCCTGATGGGTCTGATCGTCATGGGCGTCATGGCGCAGATCCCACCACGGGTGTATGAGAGCTGGGCACCCTACCTGTATATTTTCTGTGTCATCCTGCTGATTCTGGTGGATGCCTTCGGCCAGATCAGTAAAGGGGCACAGCGCTGGCTGGATCTGGGCTTTGTCCGTTTCCAACCGTCGGAAATCGCTAAAATCGCCGTGCCGCTGATGGTGGCCCGCTTTATGAACCGTGACGTGTGCCCGCCTTCGCTGAAAAATACCGGCATCGCGCTGGTACTGATCTTCCTACCTACCCTGTTGGTAGCCGCACAGCCCGATCTCGGCACCTCGATTCTGATCGCCGCTTCCGGGCTGTTTGTGCTGTTCCTGTCTGGCATGAGTTGGAAGCTGATTGCGTTTGCCGCCGTACTAGTGGCGGCCTTTATTCCGGTGCTGTGGTTCTTCCTGATGCATGACTATCAGCGGGACCGCGTGATGATGCTGCTCGATCCGGAAAGTGACCCTTTGGGGGCCGGTTACCACATTATTCAGTCAAAAATCGCCATCGGCTCCGGTGGTCTGTCCGGTAAAGGCTGGTTACACGGCACGCAGTCACAGCTGGAATTCCTGCCCGAACGCCATACCGACTTCATCTTCGCGGTGCTGGCAGAAGAGCTTGGCCTGATCGGCGTTCTGGTGTTGCTGGTACTGTATTTGCTGGTGATCATCCGCGGGTTGATGATCGCCGCGCGGGCGCAGACCACCTTTGGCCGCGTCATGGTCGGTGGCTTGATGCTGATACTGTTCGTTTATGTGTTTGTTAACATTGGCATGGTCAGTGGCATTTTACCGGTAGTTGGCGTACCTTTGCCTCTGGTCAGCTATGGGGGGTCGGCGCTGATCGTCCTCATGGCCGGGTTCGGTATCGTCATGTCGATCCACACGCACCGGAAAATGCTGTCTAAAAATCTATAAGAGGTGAGTAATGCGTAAGGAATGGCTTTGGGTCGGTGCAGTTGCTGTTGCGGTATTACTTTCAGCCTGTACCACCACGCAGGAAGAAACACAGGCTCCGCCACAGCAGCAACCCTACAGCGGGCCAGTGACCGAAATCGGCGGTGTGGAACCTCACTATGAACCCTATAACCCTGGTACGTTGCAGGACTATAAGGTTAATGGCGATACTTATCGCATCGTGAAAGATCCACAAAACTTCTCACAGACCGGCCTGGCGGCCTGGTATGGCGAAGAAGCCAACGGCAATACCACCGCCATTGGTGAACGATTCGATCCCAATGCTCTGACCGCCGCACACCCGACTCTGCCGATCCCAAGCTATGTGCGCGTTACCAACCTGGCCAATGGCCGCCAGTTGGTGGTACGCGTCAACGATCGCGGCCCTTATACGCAAGGTCGGATTATCGATCTGTCAAAAGCGGTTGCCGATCGCCTTAACCTGACGAGCAACACCAAGGTGAAAGTAGACTTTATCAGCGTTGCCCCTGATGGTTCACTGAGCGGCCCCGGCACCATTGGCACCGTGGTCGCCAAACAGAGTTACGCCCTGCCGCAACGCCCGGATCTCGGTTCTAGCAGCATGGGAACACCAATACAGCAGCAAACCCCTGCCGCCAATGATGCCGCCGTACGCCCGATTGACAACAGCAGCCTGAACGTTGATGACAGCAACGGTGAGCCTGTGCGTAGAGGTGGGTTCCTAGGTGCGCCAAGCGCCTTGCCGGCTGGAGTGCTGGAAGGCTCAGAACCGCCACCGGCCATCATCGCTCCTGCTGTTGTCGCTCCAGTGGTGGCAAACACGGCCATTGAAGGCGGCAACTTCGTGGTTCAGGTCGGTGCCTTGAGCAACGCCGAGCGCGCACAAAGCTGGCAGCAGCAACTGAGTCAACAGTTTAGCGTTCCCGGTAAAGTCTCTGCCAATGGTAGCATCTACCGCGTGCAGTTAGGCCCGTTCAATAACCGTCAGCAGGCAGCGCAGCTACAGCAGCGACTGACCAGCGAAGCGCAACAGCAATCTTTCATCACTGCTGCACCCTAAAACGTGAAGCCCGCTAGGCCAACACGGCTGATAGCCCGTTTTTTAGCTGAAACATTTTCTTGCAGCTAAACCACTATCAGCCGGGTGAATGCTTAATGCCTGCCGGGATCCCATCTGTTATAGTGTGGCTCGTTTTTTAACTTAATCTCACGGATGTTGTCGTTCCGATCATGAAACATGTAACTTCTTTTCGCTTAATCAAGAGCATAACACTCGGCACCGTCATCGCGATAAGCGCAGCGTCAGTTGCCCATGCAGACGATGTTAATATCAAAACCATGATCCCAGGTGTCCCGCAAATTGATGCGCAAGCGTACATCCTGATTGATTACAACTCCGGTAAAGTATTGGCAGAATCTAACGCCGACGCCCGTCGTGACCCCGCCAGCCTGACCAAAATGATGACCAGCTATGTCATCGGCCAGGCGCTGAAGTCCGGCAAGATTGGCCAGGATGATATGGTCACCGTCGGTCAAGATGCTTGGGCAACCGGCAACCCGGTGTTTAAAGGCTCCTCGCTGATGTTCCTTAAACCCGGCGATCGGGTACCAGTATCCAAACTGACGCGCGGTATCAACCTGCAATCAGGCAACGACGCCTGTGTCGCCATGGCTGATTACGTGGCCGGCAGCCAGGATGCGTTTGTTAACCTGATGAATACCTACGTCAAACAGCTTGGTCTGCAAAATACCCACTTCCAGACCGTGCACGGCCTGGATGCTGAAGGCCAGTTCAGCTCTGCGCGTGATATGGCGCTGATCGGCCAGGCACTGATCCGTGACGTACCAGACGAATACGCCATCTATAAAGAAAAAGAGTTCACTTTCAACAACATCCGCCAGATGAACCGTAACGGTCTGCTGTGGGATACCAGCCTGAACGTTGACGGCATCAAAACCGGTCATACCGAAGCCGCAGGCTACAATCTGGTGGCTTCCGCCACCGAAGGCCAGATGCGGCTGATCTCCGCCGTGTTGGGTGGCCGTACCTTCAAAGGCCGTGAAACCGAAAGTAAAAAGTTGCTGACCTGGGGCTTCCGCTTCTTCGAAACCGTCTCGCCGCTCAAAGCCGGTAAAGAGTTTGCCTCCGAACCCGTCTGGTTTGGCGATGCCGATCGCGTCGAGTTGGGCGTGGATAAAGACGTTTTCCTGACCATCCCGCGCGGCCGGATGAAAGACCTGAAAGCCAGCTATGTGCTGAACACGCCAGAAATCCACGCGCCGCTGGCCAAAAACCAGGTTGTCGGCAGCATTAATTTCCAGTTGGATGGCAAGACCATCGATCAACGCCCGCTGGTGGTGCTGAACGAAGTGAAAGAAGGCGGCATATTCAGCCGTCTGGTGGATTACATCAGGCTGATGTTCCACCACTGGTTCGGCTAAAGCTTGAAACGGGGAATTTTGGCCCCATATCTTACTTAACAATCACTCCCGCTCCGGCGGGAGTTATACTTTATAGACAAGCTTTACCCACGGAGCGCATTCACATGCAAAAAACTAAACTGAACGAACTGCTCGAATTCCCTTGCACCTTTACCTACAAAGTAATGGGCCTGGCACAACCCGAGTTGGTAGACCAGGTGGTTGAAGTGGTGCAGCGCCATGCTCCTGGGGACTATAACCCACAGGTTAAACCGAGCAGCAAAGGCAATTACCACTCCGTTTCCATCACCATTACCGCCACCCATATCGATCAGGTGGAAACGTTATACGAAGAGTTGGGCAACATTGAGATTGTCCGCATGGTGCTGTAATTTCATACTGGCACAGCCTGTTCGGGTTGTGCCAGGATCCTGAGGGATAAGTGCTGGTCGTGAGCCAGAGCGCTCGGTATAATGACTTTCTCACTTCTGTAACCTGACGATGACTCGTTTGCAACATAATAAGATCATTTTGCGTCAACTGGGGTTGCAGCCCTATGAGCCTGTATCCCAAGCCATGCACAACTTCACCGATTGTCGCACCGAATCCACGCCCGATGAGCTGTGGCTGGTGCAGCATCAGCCGGTGTTTACCCAAGGGCAGGCAGGCAAAGCGGAACACGTTCTGATGCCAGGCGATATCCCGGTGGTGCAGAGCGATCGCGGCGGCCAGGTAACCTACCATGGCCCCGGCCAGCAGGTGCTGTACGTGATGGTGGATCTGAAACGCAACAAAGTTGGCGTGCGCCAGCTGGTCACCGCCTTGGAAGACACGGTTATCAATACCCTCGCCCATTTCGAAATAACATCGCGCGCACGCCCAGATGCGCCCGGCGTTTATGTGGGGGAGCAAAAGATTTGTTCACTGGGTTTGCGTATCCGCAAAGGCAGTTCATTTCATGGCCTGGCCCTGAACGTCGCCATGGATCTGGCCCCATTTCAGCGCATCAACCCCTGTGGTTATGCCGGAATGCAGATGACACAAGTCAGCGCGCTGGTGCCTGGCGTTAGCATCGAAGACGTTCATCCAATCCTGGTACAGGAATTTGTTCATTTACTCGGCTACCAGACGGTCGAGCTTCGTAACTGGAACCTGCACGATTATGAGTAAACCAATTCAGATGGAACGCGGCGTCAAATACCGCGATGCAGACAAAATGGCGTTGATCCCGGTAAAAACGGTGGTCACCGAACGGCAGGAGCTGTTACGCAAACCCGAGTGGCTGAAGATCAAACTCCCTGCTGACTCTACGCGCATTCAGGGCATCAAAGCCGCGATGCGCAAAAATGGCCTGCATTCGGTGTGCGAAGAGGCCTCGTGTCCGAACCTGTCTGAATGCTTCAATCATGGTACAGCAACCTTCATGATCCTGGGTGCCATCTGCACCCGCCGCTGCCCGTTCTGCGACGTCGCCCATGGCCGCCCGGTCGCGCCGGATGCCAATGAGCCGGAAAAACTGGCGCAAACCATCGCCGATATGGCGCTGCGTTATGTGGTTATTACTTCGGTTGACCGCGACGACTTGCGCGATGGCGGTGCACAGCACTTTGCCGATTGTATCGCTGCGATTCGTGCCAAAAGCCCCAATATCAAGATTGAAACGCTGGTGCCCGATTTCCGTGGCCGTATGGATCGCGCGCTGGAAATCCTGACCGCGACCCCACCGGACGTGTTCAACCACAATCTGGAAAACGTGCCGCGTATTTATCGCCAGGTGCGCCCAGGTGCTAACTATGAGTGGTCACTGAAGTTGCTGGAGCGTTTTAAAGAAGCTCATCCGGATATCCCAACCAAGTCAGGCCTGATGGTCGGCCTGGGGGAAACCAATGCGGAAATCGTAGAAGTCATGCGCGATCTGCGCCGCCATGGCGTCACCATGCTGACTCTGGGCCAGTATCTGCAACCTAGCCGCCATCACCTGCCGGTGCAGCGCTATGTCAGCCCAGCAGAGTTTGACGAGATGAAAGAAGAAGCGATGGCGATGGGCTTTACCCATGCCGCCTGCGGCCCGTTTGTGCGCTCTTCCTATCATGCCGACCTACAGGCGAAAGGGGTGGAAGTGAAATAAGCCCGGTAATTTTTTGTTACGCTTCGGCGAATGAAAACGCCAAAAAACGGATGTCCTCACGGCATCCGTTTTTTATGGCGTCAGTGAAAGCAGGATTAAACGTCTTTCTTCTCGACGCTCTGCGGTGCAGACTGGCTTTCAGCCGTATTTTGCGCGGGTGGAGCATCTTCCCCCACCGCTTTTTTGAAGCCTTTCAGCGCCGCGCCTAAATCCGCCCCGAGGGTGCGCAGTTTGCTGGTGCCAAACAGCAAGACGATCAACACCGCAATCACCAGAAGTTTGGTAATACTGATACCTTCCATATTCACCTTCTTTTTCATTATGGCTGCAAAGTGCAGCGAGGGAACAAGCCTTGCCTATCAATATTTAGCTACTTTCTTCCCCTTAGGACAACAACAACATGTAACAGAGTGAGATCTGCCAGAGATGATCTATGCTTACACTATGGGGCATATATCTATACCCAAAATAATTCGAGTTACTTGTAGGCGGCAACGGAGTGAAGCCCTAGGAGCATAGATAACTATGTGACTAGGGTGAACGACAAATCTGCTTGGCAGATTTGAACACCGCTTGCGGTGGCCCAGCATGGGCCGAGTTACGCAGCCAACACCCAAGCAACTTGAAGTATGAAGGGTATATTTAGCGTTTCTCAAGTGCATGATACGCTGCATCATTAATCACAGGGGAGGCGTTGGATGCCAATCGCTCCATCAGCGACCAATTCCCGACGTTCGGGTATCAGTTTTGCCAAACGTACTTACCTGCCACGTATCGTCGGCCTGGGGATTGGTTTTTTTTGCGTGCTCGCCGCAATCATCCCTTTACACCCACCGTTTGGCATGTGGATCCTACTGGCATTTAATGGCTTTATCTGGCCACACATCGCTTATCAGTGGTCGATCCGTTCTGAAAATCCCTTTGCCACCGAAACCCGTAATCTGCTGATAGATGCCTTGATGGGCGGTGTCTGGGCGGCCGTCATGGGCTTTAATGCTCTGCCTGCGGTAGTGATCCTGTCAATGATGGGTATGAACAATATTGCTTCCGGTGGGCTGTCACTGTTCTTTAAAGGGCTGTTAGCACAGATTATTGGGGCCGTGCTGACCAGTGCCGCACTCGGTTTCCCGTTCTACCCACAAACCACACCACAGCAGGTGTATCTTTGTTTGCCCATGATCTTCATCTACCCAACATTTCTTGGTTTTGTCACCTATCATACCGCCAAACACCTGGCAGAAAAAAAGCGAGAATTGCTGCGCATTAGTATGCGGGATGGTTTGACGGGCCTCTATAACCGTCGTCATTGGGAACACCTGCTGCACAATGAGTTTGACAGCTGCCGACGTTATGACCGTAAAGCCACGCTGATCCTGATAGATATCGATCGCTTCAAAACCATTAATGACACCTTCGGCCATGCTGTGGGGGATGAAGCGCTGATCGTTCTTGCGGAAGAGATGCTCTTGGGGTTACGCGTGGTCGATATCGTAGGCCGTTACGGCGGTGATGAATTTGGTGCCGTGTTGCCGAACACTACCTCCGATCAAGCCAGCCTGGCCCTCAAACGCATTCAGGAGCGTTTAAGCGAAATCATTTTCCGCGAAGCCCCTGAGCTGAGGCTGCACATCAGTGCCGGCATCGCTGAGTATCAACCAGAGATGCGCGGCTATCAGGAATGGCTGAAAGCGGCTGATGGTGCCCTGTACCGAGCTAAAAATAATGGCCGCAACCGTCAAGAACTCGCGATCCCTCAATCCTGACTGAATGGTCAGACTACAAAACGGCAGCTGCAGCGTGTAAAATCTCCCAGGCCCGGAAAATACCTGAGCCGACAGACGGAGATGACATTCCTCCATAACCGCCCTCACAGGCTGATGATGTCTACGTAACCTCTCAGAGGGGTACGTAGCGTTATGCCTGAACCTTTCTGAGTTTCCTCAATTTTTTGTGAAAGGGTTTTCGATCATGTTGAGTTCTTTACTGGCAGTATTTATTGGCGGTGGTTTAGGCAGTGCGCTGCGCTGGATAGTGAGTATGAAGATGAATCCATTGCACCAGCATATTCCCTTGGGCACGCTGACCGTGAATCTGCTCGGAGGGTTCATCATCGGTTTGGCCCTCGCGCTGTTTACGCGTATGACGCACCTAGATTCAACCTGGAAACTGCTGATCACCACCGGTTTTTGTGGTGGATTAACCACTTTCTCTACATTCTCTGTCGAAGTGGTTTATCTGTTGCAGGATGGGCGTCTGGTTTGGGCAATCGCTAATATGCTGCTCAACCTGGCTGGCTCATTGGCCATGACGCTGCTGGCATTCATGCTGGTCAGTTGGCTTAGCGGGCAATAAAAAACCCGCTCATAGAGCGGGTTTTAAGAATTTTGGCTACTGTAGCTTAAATAGCGATAACGTTAGCAGCAGATGGCCCTTTGGCACCGTTCGTGATTTCAAATTCTACACGCTGGCCTTCAGCAAGAGTTTTGAAACCATTGCTAGCGATGGCAGAGAAGTGGACGAAAACGTCTTTGCTACCATCTTCCGGAGTAATGAAGCCGAAACCTTTGGATTCATTAAACCACTTAACGCTACCTTTAATCTTAGACATCAAACTTACCTTTAACGTGAATGTAAGACACAAAACGTGTGTCAAATACAGTACAGCAATTAGATGGGATTTTGTCCACAACCGAGATCACATAAAATCGATAAAAAGTGAAAAAGTCCGCAATCGGCGCAGTAAATTGATTGTTACAGTCAGCAATTTTTAGCAAAGCAGCCCGATCCTCTGAGAACCCCCATGCTTTTACCGTAGAATACCGCGCCCCTGTCGCAACAGGGCATTCCGCGCTATTATAAGCACTGTTACGAACGACTTTATGAGAATGATGATGAACGGCAAGATAACGACTTTTTTTGAAGACAAAGGCTTCGGCTTTATCACCGACGAGAACGGGGAAAATCGTTATTTTCACGTGATTAAAGTGCAAAACCCAGAGCTGATTAAGAAAAATGCGCTGGTGACTTTTGAACCCACCAACAATAGCAAAGGGCCATCCGCTTATGCGGTTAAAGTGCAGGCGCTCAGCAAATACATCACCATTGCTAATGAAAGAATCAAAATATCCAGCATCAAATCCTTTCATACCTTCAGCAAAGAAGTGCCGGTAAAGGCAGATATTGATAAAGAAAACACCGTGCTCTCGGTCGGTTTACTGATGAACCGTATCCGCCCGCAAGTGGCTGAAACACCGCAGGCGATGGAGACATTGCGTATGCTGTCGATTACCACATTCCAGAATGCGACCCACACCTTCTCAGAACATGAAGTCGATATTGATGAAACGCTACAGGCATTAAAAGCACTGTAACGCAGTAGAAAAACAATCAAAGCTATTTAATGTCACCTGTGTTAGCGTGGGCTTTCACCTGACACAGGTATATGCCATGTCTGAATCCATTAGCGTCAAAGGTTTTAACAACCGCACTACCCAGATTGCCTGCCCTAAGTGCAGCTATGTTACCAAACAGCAATGTTCTAAACTGCGTAAGAATATCACGCTGATCTGCCCTAATTGCGGCACACAGTTCACACCAAAACAGGGTTGATATTATTTGAACATGTTATGATTCAGTGTATTACTGTTGAGCATGTTAAAGGATTCAACACGATTGTGGCCTTGAGACTTGGCACGGTACAGCGCAATATCCGCCATATTCATCAGTTGCTCGAGGGATTTCACCTCATTCATTGCCAAGCTGGCAACCCCGACGCTTATGGTGATCCGCAGCGGTGTTTTACCCGTTGGGTTCATATCTGCATTTTCCACTCGCCTGCGCAGATGCTCCCCTAATGCAACGGCCTGCACAGCCAGCGCACGCGGCATCATGATGGCAAACTCCTCACCACCTAGACGGCCAAATAGCTGATCGTGGCGCAATTCACGCCGTAGGAGATGAGAAAATGTTGCCAACACCTGATCGCCGATTACATGGCCATACATATCATTAATCAATTTAAAATGATCGATGTCGATCAACAGCAATGACACCGCCTCTTTCGCTTGATACTTATGTTCCAGCAATTCCCTGGCTTTACGCGTAAATGCACTACGCCCCAATGCGCCGGTAAGCAGATCATGATTGGCAGTGTGGTTCAGTTGGCGCAGCAGCTTGCGGTTCACGACCAGCGAACTGGCGAGGATCAGCGGCCCCATCACCAACATGGCAATACCCAACCGGGCTGACATCAGCGTATCAAGCATGGCAACACGAGGCCCCGGTATTTCATACAACATCATGTTGGTAGAAACGCTGATAATCTGGGTCACCCCGGTGATTAACGTCAGCAAAGTGACGGTAAACAGCTGGTAGCTCACCGCACACCACAGCAATGCCGGAATAGGGAACGCTATCGCTCCCGGCCCACCGATATACACGCTGTACGCCAGTGAACACAGCAAAGCCAGTAACGGCATACTGGTACGCCATTGCCAATGTATCTGAATACGCAGCAGCTGTTTCAAGCGTGGAGCAGCCAGGATCACAGGCAAGATCAGCAGGTTAGTCGAGAATTGCTCACTGAACCACGCTCCCCAGGCGATAAAGACCGTATTGTTGTACAGGCTGTCATGACGCAGCACCGACAGCGTGGCAGAGAACGCAGCACCGAGAAAACACGCCGTGAACATGTATAAAATTGCCTGCGGTTTCCCTAGCCGTCGCTGGGATTGTGGCAACATCAGCATCACCACATAACCGGTCGCTATCAGCGCCATATTGCAGGCGTTGAGCCAAAGCGCGAGCGACCATCCCTCAGCGGTGGCCAAATCGGCAGTAACCATGCCAAAGTAGATGGCTCCCCACCCCACAAAAGTGGCATAACCGGGTTTGCGCAGCAGCAACCCAAGCAGAATGGCATTCACGGGCCAAAACAGCGAAAGCGCTCCCATAGGGCGAGTAAAAATACCCACCAAAGAAAGCACAAAGGCCAACATAAAAAGATTTATCAGCAGGATCATGGCAGGCAAACGTTGCGTCGAATGTAATCGGGCGTTCATAACCTGAACCAAGACGTGGGAATAACCATAAAAATTTTGTGCATATCGTCTTTACCCGACAAAGTGAGAATGACAAATCCAGTTTTCATCTAAAAAAACCAAATTAATCAATCAGAAAACTGTACAACTCCTTATTGAACGGAATCAGCTTAATTCACTTATTGGGGAATTGGAGGATCACGTTTACAGGAATTAATCCTTAATAGCACACGACTAATGAAAGCATAGCTTAAAATGTTACAGCTTGAAAAATAGTTAACACTGATAAATTAAAAGGATATAACTTATTTTTAAGATGTTTCTAAATCACTGCTTATTTTCCTGCAAGTCTCACCAAAGCGCAATCAAAAAAGCCAGCCATAATCATTAGCATGATTCACGGGTCCTTCAGGCCCCACCTCACGACGACGCACTTGCGCTTCACTGCTGCTGCCACCATCAGGCAGCACAGGGGCTCTTCCCCCGGGCGGCTGAACCTGCATAGCATAAAAAAAATCCCGCACAAGGCGGGATAAACGTCAATTAGGGATATCTATACGCTACAGAAAAGAAATAACACAACATCATCGGGTAAGTTCTAAACTACCAGCAAAAATGTATAGAACTGTCATGTAAAAGTAAGTCTAATCTGATAGATGTAACTTCTGATGGAATCATCAGCGAGTTGCGTCAACTTGGCGAATAAATAAGCCCTCCTGATTTTCACACCGCGCGTAAATGTATTACCTAGCTTTTGCTGGCTACCAGCTCGGCCCCCACCGGATTCAGCAGCAAAGGGGGGCAACCCTTGAATAAGCAGCAAAATATTTAGGAAATACCTTGAAAAATGCGGAGACAACCTCAATATACAGCATGTTGTCTGCCATTTCGGTAGGTCTAGCAAAGGAAAACGAATATGTTAGAGAATTATTTTGGCTCCGGGCTCGTACCAACAGAAGAGCAAAAGCGCAGATTACTGGCCGTGCAGGCGGCACTGGAACTCTTGAAGGCAACGCTGTCTGACACCAACGACGGCAACGGTGTTGAGTACCAATTAAAGACGGCAGAAAAATACATTGGCTCTCTCGCTGATGCCATCCAGACTGCCGTAGAAAAAAAGTAACTCCGCCACAAGGTTGAATCCACCCCCGCACAATGCTGAACGCTGATATTGTGCGGGGGTTAGTCAAGATACTTGAAATCCTACCGACATCATTCATAGCGCGGCTTCCCGCCCTCCCCCTCTCTTACCCACTGCTTGCTTTGAACAACAAACCGTAGCACAACAGCGGCGCAGATCTGCGGGGGAATGAGAGATGGCACACACTTCCGACAAGGGAATTTTTGATTCCCCTTTTTTCTACCTTGGGTTTTGTTATTAATGGATAAAGAATTAGCGCAGAGGGAAAGGTGACATGAACAGAGCTGATTTCTCTCAACGCGTTGCCAACCTGGGTAACCTTACCGATACCGACAGGCGCATCATTGACTACTTTGACAAACATTTTGAGTCGATACCCTACAGCAAAGTCGTTGATATCTGTAATGAAGTCGATATTGCCAAGTCAACGCTGGGGCGATTTATGATGAAAATCGGCTTCAATGGGTTCCGAGATTTTAAAGAGTCCACCGGTGAGCCGGAGCTGCGCAGAAACATTTCGCCCATCGAGCGCTTTAATAAGAAGAACAGCACAAAAAATGGCATTGATTATATTGAGAAACACTGTAGCGAAATCACCAATAATATTAACAATACGCTAAAGAACATTAATAGAAAGGATCTGGAGAAAACCATTGCGCTGATTTGCGATCCGGAAAAGCGGCTTTATGTTATTGGCAGCGCAACGGCACACGCTTTAGCAGAATATTTTTATCTGCTTGGCCGATATATCAAGAAGGACATTGTGCTGCTTGATGCCAATATTGCCAATCTGCCGCATAAATTAATCGACTCACGCAAAGGTGATGTGTTGCTTGCCATCTCCTATTACCGCTTCTCCAGCGTGACCACGCGGCTGATAAAATGGTTTTATCAAAACCGCGGAGATACCATCGTGATCACCGATAACGCGGTCAATCCTTTCAGCCACTTCGCTACCGCACTGCTACTGATGGAGAGCCAGCACAGCGGGCTGTTCAGTAGCCGCAGCGCCGGATTTGTGTTGATTGAAGCGCTGGTGAATTACATGGGGGAAGTGACCGATAATGAATTGGGTGACAACTTCCATGTTATGGAATCCTTATTTGAAGCCTTTAATGTTTTTAACAAATAAATAGACATTAATTAACGTTAGGATAAATAACTTCTTTATCTACGGACAGCTTTTATCTGAAATTAGCCACACCCCGCATTGGCGTTTATTTTATTCAACGAGGTTTTTATTATGAGCAGTGAAAACAGAGCAATTCCTGTTTGCCCTGAGCAACAAACACTCACTACATCACAGGGGAATTTATCCTTCCGCACCTGCGGAGAGGGTGAAACTATTATCTTCTTACACGGTATTCTCGGCAGCTCCAAAGCCTGGCCATTCCAATTTGCCGCACTGTCCCCTAATTACCGCGTTGCCGCCTGGGATGCGCCGGGTTACGCCGGTTCTGCGCTGGTAGCCGCCGATATAGATGCCTACGAACAGATGCTGCATAACCTGATTGTGCACCTTGGTGATAAAAAAGTGTCCCTGGTCGGGCACTCGATGGGGGGAACTATTGCCAGCCGCTACGCTGCCCGGCATCCCGACAAAATCAAGAGTCTGGTATTGTCCTGTACCCATCCGGGCTATGGCGCGCCAGAGACGGCCCCCATCTCGGAAAAGCTGGAAATACGGCTTAGAGAGCTGGCCGAAATCGGCCGTGAAGCCTACGGCAAAAACCGCGCGCGTGATTTGTTACCGTTCCCGGAGGTGCCCGCTTCGGTGTTGGATTATGCCGCTGAAATTGCGGCCGAAACCAACCTGGAAGGCCTGAGGCGCGCAACGCGGATGCTGCAACTGGCTGATAACCGCCCTCTGTTGCCGCAAATAGCCGTGCCGACGTTAATCTTGACCGGCGAAAAAGATGGTGTTGTTCAGCCGAAATTAAAAGCCGATCTGTTAGCACTGGTGCCTTATACCCAACATATTGATATGCCCGGTCTGGGTCATGCGCCTTATTTTCAGGCCCCGGAATATTACAACGCTTTGCTGCATGAATTTATCGCCAATCACTGAATATAGGGGATTATGATGACTGGATTTATAATCGGCATAATCGTTACCGTACTTGCCGCCTGGTTTATTATCAAAAACTATCAACCACAGGCCGTACTGCTGTTGGCCGGGTTGAGTTTATTGCTCATCACGGCAATCTTCTTTCCTGAACAATCAATACTGTACGGCAAAGCAAAATCCATCGGCTGGGTCGGCGGGGATATTTTCGCGTTTGTTAAAGAGTCTTTGACCACCCAGATCGCCGGTATCGGTCTGATCATTATGGCGGCAGGCGGTTTTGCCGATTATATGGATCACATTAAAGCCTCGAACTCGATGGTGAATCTGTGCATCAAACCGTTGCAGATGATCAAGGCGCCCTATCTGATCCTGGCAATCGGCTACATCTTGTCTCAATTGCTGCATGTGGCGATCTCCAGCGCGGCTGGTTTGGCCATGCTGTTATTGGTCACCTTCTTCCCGGTATTGGTGCGTTTAGGGGTCAGTAAAGCCGCAGCCGCATCAATGATCGGTATGTCGGCATTTATGGATCTCGGCCCGGCGGTGGGCACCGCGAACCTGGCGGCGAAACATGCCGGTATGGAAACGGCGATCTACTTTGCTCACTACCAACTGCCGGTAGCTACCGGGGTCATGCTGGTGGTGGCCGTCTTAATTTTCTTCACCGCGCGCTATTTTGATGCCAAAGACGGGCACGTGGTTGCCCAGCAACACCACCAGCCACAAACCGAGGAGAGCAGCGAAAAAGTACCGGCGTTCTACGCCTTTCTGCCGGTTTTCCCGGTGATTCTGGTGATTGTGTTCAGCCCGCTGGTTGTCAGCAGTATCAAGATCGACGTAGTCACCGCGATGATTATCGGTACTTTGCTGGCCTTTTTCTGCGAACTGCTGGTCAGACGGGATTTCAAAGCGGCCTGTAAAGGCATTCAGGTGTTCTTCAAAGGGATGGGCTCAATGTTTACCAGCATCGTTTCCCTGCTGGTATGTGCCGACGTTTTCGCCCAAGGGCTGCAAATCATCGGTGCCGTGGACTTTATCATCCAAACCGTTCAGGCTGCCGGTTTTGGCTTCGGCAATATGACCGTTGTGATGGCGCTGTTGGTCTGCGTAACCGCTGCTCTGACCGGTTCTGGCGTGGCCGCTTTCTTCTCGTTTTCCGGTCTGGCACCCGGTATTGCCGCCAAGTTTGGTGAAAGCGCCGTGAGCATGATCCTGCCGATGCAACTTATGGCGGGGATGGGAAGATCGATTTCCCCGGTGGCTGGCGTGATTATTGCGGTCAGTAAAGCCGGTGAGTGCTCGCCATTTATGATCGTGCGCCGCACGCTGATCCCGGCAGCAGGTGGGATGATTACCATGCTGGTGCTGAACGGTATTCTGAATTAACTCCCTTATGTTTAGGGCGGCAAACTCGCCGCCCTACCCAAGTGCCTACCTATTTACCTAGTCAATTCTGAAATCATCAAACGGGTATATATAACCTCGTGATCCAGTTGTACACTGCCTATCGGCCACTTGGCGTGAAAAGTTCTGCTTTTATTAACAAGGAGTGTTGATATGTTCTCGAGGATTATGTTTGTCCTGTTCGCTGCCGCAGTATTGTTGGTGCTGATTAACTGGGAACGGATGTGGGCAATCATCCGCCCAATGGTATAACACCGTGATGGGCCAGCAACAGCCTCACCCCCTCTCCTGCGAGGTGCTGATGCTGGAAACGCTCCGTCCTCTATTTATGGCAATATCATTGCTGCACTCTTTGTGGATCTCCGAGATTAAAAGCCGTGCTAGCGGGGGTAACGTGGTTTGCTGGCGGTAGAGCAAACTGTAATGGCCATCAGGCAGTTTTTCTTTTAGCGGGATGAAGCAAAAAAGATCTTTCATCGAATCCGTGTGTTCAATCAGCTTGGGGCTGATTGACAGATAGTCAGCCTCTAAAATCAGATGTTCTGCCATGGCGACAGAATCCCCTTTCAATATCCAGTTTTCTGCTTTTGCTTCTGCCGGAAAAACAAGAGACTCGAGATCGTTGTAATATCCAGCATCGGCCACAGGGAGATACCATTTGGCATTGCGAAGCGCTGCCAAAGAGGTCGCATGCGCCAAAGGATGGCCTTTTCTGGCAATGACACCGAATGAACAGGAAAAGAGAGGCTCTTCGATAAACTCTCCCAGGGAGATTGCATCAGAGATTATGCCAATAAAGAAATCCAGCTTCCCTTCCCGCAGGGCGGGCAAAATCTCAGACTGCTGGCCTTCGTAAAGTGTTATCTCTGCATTGGGATAAGCCTGCAGAATGCCAGTAACGGCACTGGAGATAAATTTGAACACCCTGATGTGCGAACAACCAAATGAAACACTCCCCTGGTGCAACTCCTTGACCTGTTTCACTTCGTTTACCGCAGTCTCTAACTCACTCAGCACCCGTCTGACACGGGACTCGAAGCGCCTTCCAATATCGGTCAGCACCATACCTTGCGAGCTTACAACCATCAATTTCGCCCCCAAAATCGTCTCCAGCTCACGCAGAGAACGGGACATATTCGATTGAGTTTGGTTTAACACCTTTGCGGCCGCACGCATGCTGCCATGCTGAATAATGGCCTCAAAAATTTTGAGATGACTGACTGTAGGCAGACGCGACACAAGGCACCTCTGGGCTAATCAATTTAGAACCACTTTCCAAAGCTCTTTCTATACTCGTCATACTTCACGTGGCCTAAGGGTTCGCCAGGCTGGAAGGCCCAAGACATGTCATCTGTCTCCGAGGTTTTCAAACTTGCCGCGCCCCGCAACTTGAAGAACTAAGGGAATACATAAAGAGACATCAGCAAACACATCGCTTCAATGAAAATATAGCAAAAGAATAAACTCACCAGTCAAAATAAAGCTCACCGGGCTTTATCTATGGTGCAATTCCACTGCTGGTTCACCACGCTCTGATTAGCAACGATCTGTAACGATAATGCCGCGTCCTGCATATGTGTAACGCTGTACTCCAGCACCACATCATCCAGATTACTGGCGGTGCGCTCGATTCTAAACAGTGCGCAACCCTGCTCGATGTTCAACAGATGGGCTAATTTGGCGTCGCAGATCACCGGCGAATAGCGCTCCGCTGCCTTGGTCGGGGAATAGCCGAAGGTTTCCCGCAGTTGCCCATACAACGGGCTGCTACTGTCGACATGGCTCAGATCGTTATACACCCGGCTATTTAAGTAGGTGACCGCATGGCCAACCACTTTCTCCTCCTGCATAAACAAACGCTCAAGGCGCATCAGTTGGCTGCCCAAATCCAACCCCATCCGCTCCGCCACGTCTTGGCTGGCCATGGTCGAAAGCAGTGAGAGGATTTCCACCTCAACCGGCGTTGCCGAGTTGAAGGTCACCAAGGCATCCGGCAGATCGGTATAGTGTTTATGCAGCGCATCACGATTGATAAAGGTGCCTTTACCCTGCTCACGGTAAACCATGCCGATGCTGGCTAGTGAATCAATCGCTTGTTTGATGGTACCGCGCGCAACTTTGAACTCGTCGGCGAGCAGCAGTTCGCCGGGGAGTTTATCGTTATAGGTAAAGGTGATGATTCGTTGCAGGATAATGCCTTTTATCCTGAGATACAGTGGAAGTCCGTCAGACTCAAACATACTCATGCTCCACTCAGAGGTAGTGTATTTGGCTCCTGTAAGCGTCAAGTATATCCTGATTTATCTGCTGATTACCGTCTATGTTTGCACTCGCCAGGATCGGCGGCGTGCGCTGTTGCTGCTGCATCAGTTCGCAAATACGCAGAACCAGGCTGTTGGCGATGGTCGCCCCCATAATGGTCGACAACGGCGCGGCTTTTTGCGCCAAGCCCGGCAGGCTGACGGCGGCATCGCCATAATCGCACTGGTTATCGATGGTGATGTCCGCAATATCCACCAACAGCTTGCCGCTGGAGTGACGCGAACTGACGCGCGCGGCGGTAGCCAGGCTGGTGATAGCAATCACCTTGGCACCCAAGGCCCGGGCGGCTAGCGCCACATCAATGGTGATGGCATTGCGGCCAGAAACCGAATGAACTAACAGCGTATCGCCCGCTTGCAGCGGTGATTGTTCAATCAGCACCCTGCCCAGATGTTCTACGTTTTCCACGGCACTGGTCAGCGTCAATGGCCGCACGTTAAGCATCAGTGCGGGCGTGAACAACGGGTTGACGATAGCCAACCCCCCTGCCCGGTAGCTCATCTCCTCCGCAAGAATGCCCGCATGGCTGGCACCAAACACAAACAGGTTGCGGCCAGCCAGCGCCGTTTCTGCCATCACTTCTGCCGCGCGATTAATCGGCTCCGGCTGCTGTTCCAACAGGGCCAACTTCTGCCGAATTTGCTCGTAGTATTGGCTTAATGCCTTGCTCATAACCTTCCCTCATCTATTCAGAATGTCAGCAGCTTGGTCAACGCACTAATCAGCGGTGCGAGCATAAACATATCGCTGTCACCGGCCCACAGCGCGGTGTCAGGAATGGTGTCACTGATAAAGTAATTAACGCAGAAGTATTGCCCCCAAGCCACCACGGTAGAAGTCACAAACCCAGCCAACAGAGCCCCTTTGTACCCACCGGTGATATTGCCAAATACCCCCGCCGTACCCGCATGGAAGAAAATGACAATCATGCTGGGAATGAAAACATAGCCGGTATAATGGCCAATCAGGGTGAGCCACAGCAGTGAACCGACAAAAGCACCGACGAAGCCCAGTACCACCGCATTAGGGGCAAAGTTGAACAGGATCGGGCAGTCGAGCGCGGGTTTGGCACCGGGCACCAACCGCGAGCCAATGCCGTTAAAAGCAGGCACCATTTCACCAATAAACATCCGCACGCCGAGCAGCACCACGGCAATGCCGCCGGTAAACATCAGCGATTGCTTCAACGCATAAATATAGAAACTCAAGTCACCAGACTGCGCCAGAATTTCCGCCGCTTTTGGCGTGCCTTTGATTTGCAGAATAAAGGTGCCGATAAAGAACAGCAGCGACATCGTCAGCGCAGTAACCACGTTGGAATCACGCAGGAAACCGAGCTTTTTCGGCACCTTGATATCTTCAGAACTGATTTTATTCGCCGAGAAAAGCTGGCCAAACAGCGCCCCTAACAACGCGACGGAAGCCGAGGTGTGCCCCAAGGCCACGTTGTCGTTGCCGGTAATTTTGCGCACCCAGGGCTGCACCAGCGCCGGTTGCAACGTCCAATACAGCCCCATGATCACCGTCAGCATCAGCGTCAGTTGCAGGCCGGAAATCGCCGGGTTGCTGTTGACCATCACACCGGCAAAAATCATGGTGGTCCAGAACATCATATGGCCGGTCAGGTAGATATATTTAAACCGCGTCAGGCGAGCCAGCAGCAGGTTGAGCGCAAATCCCCCGGCGATGGCAATGGTGACGCTGCTGCCATAGCGCTCGGTGAAATGCACCTGGCCGATGATATTGGTTAGGTTCATCGAACTCAGGCCGAACACTTCCGTCCAGATGGGCTGAAAGATCAGCAGCGCCGAGACGATAATGCCCGCCCCCGCACCAATAATCAGGAATCCCAAAATGCCTTTCAGCGTGCCAGAGACAATATCCGCCAGCGGTTTGCCTTGTAATACCAGCCCCAACAGCACAATCAGGCCGATTAAAATAGAAGCTTCCCCAAAAATATTGACCGTAATCCAGCGCAATACCCCCAGAAATTCGCTCATGGCTATGCTCCCTGTTGCAGAATACCGGCCTGTTCCAACGCCTGGGCAATCTCTTTGTTGTCGATATAGTTATTAACGATCACTACCGGGCAAGACATATGCTGCAGATTGTCCACCAGCTCTGCATTGGTGATCACCAAATCGGCACTGGCCGAAGCCGCCGAAGAGACATCCATATGTTCAACGGAAGCCTGAATTCCGTGCTGTTTTAACACCGACTCCACGTTCATTTTAAGAATCAGGCTGGAGCCCATACCCAAACCGCACACCGTCAGAATTTTCATTGCTGTTCACTCCGTGTTAAACCATCAAGATCGGGTTATACCGCGCAGGCCATCAGCCGATAAAGCTGCTCAGGGTCGCGGGAATTCATTAACGTATGCAGGTTATTTTCGTCTGCCAGCAGGGTGACAATGTGTTGAATCAGTTGAATATGCCGATCGCTGCTGGTGGCAGACAGCCCCAGCACCACCTGCACCGGATCGTTTTCGGCATGGCCAAACACCACGGGCTCGCGCAGCCGTATCAGGCTGAACTGTGGCTTGATTGCCCCTTGCTCCGGGCGGGCATGTGGCATTGCCAAACCGGGGGCAATCACAAAGTAGGGGCCAAACTCCCGGTAGCTGGCCACCATCGCCTGCACATATTCCGGCTGGCAGGCACCCGCTTGGCACAGCGCGTCCCCAGCCGCTTGAATGGCCTGTTCCGCGTTGCTGGCCGGATAATCAATACTGATGGCTTGCCGAACGATCATTGTTGCCTCCCTCTGCCAAATGAAGGCGGATGGAAGCCAGCGTGGCCTCCAGCGCCTGCTGCACAAATTCCTGTCCTTTTTCCTGGCTGGCGCAGCTAGGGTCCCCTAACACCGCATAGTCAGAAAACTCCGTCCAGCGTACCGGCCGGTAGCGGAAATTTTCTGGGAATAGCGGGTAGTGCGCTTGCGCCAGCGCCATATCGACATGTTCCGGTGCTAATGCCAGCATCAGGGACGTTTCAATCTCATCGGCATGCATATAGCCGGGGTAGGCAACGGCAGAAGTTCGCAACCGCTTAACGCAGTCATCGATACCGGCCCAGCTATAGCTGAGCAGCGTAATACCCTCTTCCTTCAGCATTCTGGCGGCGGCTTTGATGGCGTCAAAATTGCCGTAATGGGCGTTAATCACCGCCGTGGTCGCAATGCCATAGCTGGCCATATTGCGTGCCAGCGACACCAGCAGTTGCACCAGCAGATCGTTACCAATATCGATCGCCCCCGCATGCCCGCGCAGTGACCACACCTGGCTATAAGGCACTACCGGCAGGCTGATCGCCGCTTCTCCCAGTTGCTTATCCAGCAAGGCACAGAAACGTTCGGCCAGTAGATTGTCGGTATCCAGCGGCAGATGATCGCCATGCGGCTCCACCGCGCCCAGCGGCAACAGGGCAATCTGCGCCTTTGCCAGCGCCTGTTTGGCCTGCTGCTCATTTAAGCCGTGCAGTTTCATGGTGCCCCCTTAGCCGAAAGCAAAATAACGGGCGGGGTTTTCTACCAGGAAGTCATGCAGCAAGGCTTCGCCATCCAGCCCCTCTTCCTGAGCTTCGGCAATAAATCTTGGCCGCCAATCGGTCAGGATAAACTTCAGCCCCAGGCCGCCTTTGCCGTAGTGGGCACTCATAGATTTACGGGCGAAATCGCCGCCAATCAAAATTTGTTTCTGATAGCCGCGTTTGCACAGTGCCAATATGGCCTGCGTGCGGACATGTTCTGGGTAGTATTTGATGCGGCTCATCCCGTCAAAGGAGAGAAATGCCCCGGTGTTGGCAATCTGACGGTGGAGCCACGGATCGGGATTACGATCCATATGAGCAAAACATAGGCGGGACAAATCCAGCCCCAAACCTCGAAATATCTGCGCCTGTTCCAGCCCCATGGTGCCCATTTCCGTATGGCTATGCATCGGCGCGCCAGTGCATTGCTGGGCCCTGACGATGACTTCCATGGTTTTGCGTTCTAACGGGGAAATGGTGTTGTAGCCGGTGCCGCACTTCACCACTCCGGCGCGATAATGGCTCCCTTCAATGCCGGTAGTGACTTCATGGCAAACGTGCTCCACCAATGCCTCGATCGACGAGCGTTCAATCCAGTCGGCAAAGATTTGTGTTGATCCTGGCCGGTTGCTGCTCCAGAGGAATCCTTTGTTAAAGCCGCTGGTAGCAATAACCTGCACCTGCTGGCGCTTGGCCATTTCAGCGACGGCAACCACCTGGCGGCCATAATCGGGGGCGGTAGCATCGTAAATGGCCCGTCCACCCGCCTGATAAAAATCTGCCAGTTCTCGTTCGGAAGCGTCTGGATCATCCAGCAGCAAATCGTCATCCTGACGTTCTGCCCAGTAGGGTGGAATGCAATAGATGTGATCGTGGCTGTAGGTCACACCGAGTTGGCTGGCGTCAATATCACCGTTTAGCGTGCGAATAGATCCCATGAGAACCGCTCCCTGGATCGGAAAAGAAGGTGCTCTCAACATAGGATAGGATCACTTGATCGGTCAAGTGATCAAGCTCGCAAATCAACCAATATATGATTAACTTTGCTACTTGATAAATAACGATGGCCACGCCCTAGCGCAGCCATCAAGAGAAGGGAAATGACCTGATTCGCTAAGCCGCCTCACTCACCGCCTTACCGTTTTTGGCTAATTTGAAAAAGAGCATCCAGGTAGCGATCAATCCAGAAAACGCGGCAAACATCAGCCAGTAAGAAGGCGAACTTTTACTCCCGGTGATCTCCACCAGGCCGGTTGAAATGATCGGCGTCAGGCCACCAAACACCGCCGTTGCCAGGCTGAAGGCCAACGAAAAACCTACCGTACGCACATAGACAGGCATCACCTCGGTCAATGCCGCCACCATCGCGCCGTTATACATCCCAAAGAAAAACGACAGCCACAGCAATACCACCGTCATGCGTTCAAAGCTCGGTGCCTGAGTCAGCCATTCCAATGCCGGATAAGTGGTCAGTAATGCCAATACGGTGATGGTCATTAAGACCGCTCTGCGGCCAATGCGATCGGATATCGCCCCGCCGATCGGCAACCAGAAGAAGTTGGACAAGCCAACCAGCATGGTCACGATCAGGCTGTCCTCGGCGCTGAGATGCAACACGCTTTTGCCATAGGTGGGCGTATAAACGGTAATAAAGTAGAAAGTGGTGGTGGTCATCGCCACCAGCAGCATGCCCGCCAGGATCACCTGCCAGTTTTGTACCACCGTATATAGAATCTCCCGCGTATCAGGCCGATGCTTACGATTGAGGAACTCCTCGGTTTCCACCAGCGATCGGCGTAATACAAAGATTAATGGAATAATCATGCAGCCAATAAAGAATGGAATACGCCAACCCCAGGCGGATATTTCCGTTGGCGTCAGATGGGCATTCAGGTAATAACCAATCAGCGCCGCCGCAATAATAGCAATTTGCTGGCTAGCAGATTGCCAACTGGTATAAAAACCTTTATTTCCCGGCGTGGCAATTTCGGCCAGATAAACCGACACGCCCCCCAGTTCCACACCGGCAGAGAACCCCTGTAGTAAACGGCCCAGCAGCACCAGCGCAGGTGCCAATAAACCGATGGTGTTATAACCGGGCACTATGGCGATCAACAAGGTTCCGCAGGCCATAATGGATAACGTCACCATCAGCCCTTTGCGGCGGCCAATCCGGTCAATATAAGCCCCGAGCACGATAGCCCCGATCGGGCGCATCAGAAACCCGGCACCAAATACGGCAAACGTCAGCATCAGTGAGGCAAATTCATTATCGGTTGGGAAAAAGGTTTTAGCGATATAGGTGGCATAAAACCCGAACAGAAAGAAATCGAATTGCTCAAGGAAATTCCCGCTGGTCACGCGCAATATGGCACCCAATTTGGCGAATCGCGGGTTGGCTTTTTTGACGGTATTTTCAACCATTGTATATGTTCTCCATGGCAATCATTTGTCGCCATATTTATATATACCCGCCATACTTCAAGTTGCATCTACGTTGGCTTTCCTGCAGCTCGAAGTATTTAGGGTAAAATTATGTAGGGTAGATTTATTAAACACCTTGAAAGTTGAATCAGGCTTTACGCCTTTTTTCTATCGCCCACTTTAATAAAGCCGCAGTACGATAAAAACCATGGGCAAACTTGCCGTAAGGCAGCAATAAAAACAGCGCCATCACGGTTGCCAAATGAATAGCCAGCAGTGCTCCCATCAGCGCAGAATCACGGCCAATCAGTAACGCGATGCCGGTCACGCTCACCAGCAGCAGTAACAGAATAAAACCGCGATCCATCGGTTTTTGCGCCGCGTCGCCGTGAGCCGGGTTGCGGCGCAGGTTCAGCCACAGCAGGCCTGCCGGGCCAATAATCAAGCCTATGCCGCCCAATATGCCCAATATCACCGGCAAACTCAGCAGGTCATAGGGTGCCTCTTCTCCCAACAGGTAGTGGTAGCCGGTAGCCACCAGCGTGGCGGCAAAGCACAGCATAAACCCGTAGAAGGTAAAGTGATGGAACCGGCGCCGCCGCAGGGTAAAGGCATCGTCCTCATCATTGCAGCCTTCACCATGACCACCGTCCAGATAGGTCAAGGTCAGTACGTTGCGGGTGGTTTCTGCCAGCGCAGGCAGGCTTCCCGCAGCCGGTGAGATCTCGCGCCAGAACTTGCGGGTGCTGAACAGCAATGAGCCAAGGGAAAATACAAATACGCTGCCGAACATCACCGCCAGCAGGTTATGCGGGAATATCTGATAGAAATCACCGGCCAGCGGCGGATGTATTAGTGAACCATTGATATACATCATCAATAGCAAAAATAACCCCAGAGCAAAAGCCAGCGCCACGGCTACCGCCGTTCCCGCCCGCTGATACAACACGCCTAACCTGGCTGGCCAAGCGTATTCCTGATAGGTTTCGACGCGCACTTTGGCCATCGCCTGCGGCACATTCACGCCGAACTCATGGGGCGGTGCGTATTGGCAGGCGTGCTGGCAGGCACCACAGTTATGGCAAAGATTAGCCAGATAGTTGATATCAGCCTTGCCGAACGTCAGTCGGTAAGTCATGGCAGGGAACACGGCGCAAAAACCTTCGCAGTAACGGCAGGCGTTACAGATTTGCATCACCCGTTCCACCTCCTGCTCGTTATCGGTCAGGGATTGTGCCTCACGGATTAGCAATTCAAGCTGTTGCATACTCAGCCTCCTGCTGTGCGGCCAATGCCGCTTGATGACCGGCGATACGACCGAAGGCCGTGCCGATAGACATGCCAACGCCTGCGGTATAGCCCTTACCCAGTACGTTACCCGCCATCATCTCTCCGGCGACAAACAGATTGCGGCTAGGCTGGCCGTTAAAATGCACCGCAGCCTGCTCATTCACCTTCAAACCCAGGTAGGTAAAGGTGATACCCGGCCGTAGCGCATAGCCATAAAAAGGAGGGGTGTCGATCGGTAACGCCCAGTGGGTTTTCGCCGGAGTCAGGCCCTCGGTGTGGCAATCGTCCAACAGGGTATGGTTGAAGGTACCTGGCTGACAGGCGCGGTTATAAGCCTCTAGGGTTTGGACAAACTGCTCGGGATCCAGCTCCAGTTTCACGGCCAGATCGTGCAGGCTATCGGCTTTCACCCCAGGGAATACCGGCGGCATAAAGCGCCCGATGGCTTTGCTATCAATAATCGAGTAACCAATTTGACCGGCCTGCTGCGCCACCAGGCGGCCCCAGATCGCATAACGCTTCGGCCAGAAGTCTTCCCCTTCATCATAGAAACGCTGCGCTTGGCGATTCAACACAACCCCCAGCGAAACGCAGTCAACACGGGTGCAGATCCCGCCGTCATACAACGGAGCACGCGCATCGATCGCCACACAGTGGGACTGGGAAGGATCGCCGATCGCATCCGCCCCAGCCTCCATCATAAACTTCAGCAATACGCCCTGATTAAACCGGGTACCACGGATCAGAAAGTTGTCTGCGGGCCATTCACCGGCGGCATTTTGCCCCCAGGCCTCACGCAGCCAGTCGCGGTTAGATTCAAACCCACCGGCGGCCAGCACGCAGGCACGGGCCGCTATGCGCTGCTCGCCAATCCGCGCCGCAACAAATTGCCCGTCCTGCAACTCCAGGGAATCTACCGGGCTGTTATAGCGGATCACCACGCCCAGTTTTTCTGCACTGCGATAGTAAGCATTGATTAATGCTTTCCCACCGCCCATAAAGAAGGCGTTGGTGCGGGCGACGTGTAATGCGCCGGAAAGCGGCGGTTGAAAATGCACGCCGTGTTGTTTCATCCAACCACGGCAGGTGGCGGATGCCCTGATCGCCATTCTGGCCAGCGGTTCATCGGTCAACCCACCGGTGACCTTCAGCAGGTCTTGCCAGAATTCTTCCTCGGGATAGCTGTCGACCAACACATCCTGTGGCGCATCATGCATGCAGCGTAAATTGCGCGTGTGCTGAGAATTCCCGCCGCGCCACTCTTTGGGTGCCGCTTCCAACAGCAGGACGGAAGCCCCCCGTTCCCTGGCGGTGAGGGCCGCGCACAGCGCCGCATTGCCCCCGCCGATGACCACAACATCAAACATAGTCACACTCTCGGTGTTATCCTTTTGTGACTAAAATGTAACCTGCGGTCTAAACAAGCAGCTAGCGGGTAGCGCTTAACGGGGGTTTAGCGATCGTGAAGGGTCGCCCCCGGCCAACTGCCTTGCGTCACCAACTGCTGGATCACGCTTTGCAGCACCACCCTGGCGGCCAGCCCAACCGGGGAGAGTTCATCATCAGACAGGCTGACCAGAAAATTGGGGCGGCTTAATAGCGGATTATCTATGGCGATCACCTTCAGATTGTCATCCACCATGCGCGATACTGCCGCACCCGGCTGAATAGTGGCCCCCAGCCCATGGCGAACCGCATCCATCAACATCGCCAAGCCGTCGATCTCCGCCAGAATATTCAACTCTACCCGTTGCCGGGCAAAAACCGTGTTGAGCAGCGCCCGCAAACCGTGCGTCTGGCTGGGTAAAATCAACGGTAAGCTGGCCAACTCTTCAGGCGTAATGGATTGGTGCTGAAAACGCCCGACGATCTCCTGTCTGCCAATCAGAAATAACCGTTCTGCCAAAATCGGCAGCGCGCTCCAGGTCTGGACGGTTTTATGCTGAAACAGAATCGCCAAATCCAACTGGCGGGTGTTAATCATCGCCGCCAGATTGCCCGACAGGCTTTCCACCATATGCAGCCGGATATGCGGGTAACGCTCCTGCATCGCCAGCATAAAAGGTAGCCCCAGCACCGAGGCGGTGCTGGGTGCCATCCCGACGCTGACGTGTCCGGAGAGCCGGGCCTGCTTTGCCGCCCGCACCGCATCATCGGCATGGCGCAAGGCCAGTTGAGCCTGGGAGAAAAAGGCCAGACCGGCATCCGTTGCCACGATACCGCGCGAGGTTCTTTGCAATAAGCGGATGGCCAGTTCGTTCTCTAGCCGGCTGATTTGCTGGCTCAGGGCAGAAACGCCGATATTCAGATCGAGTGCCGCTTTGCCCATGCTGCTTAACTCAACGGCTCGTACAAAATAGCGTAACTGTCTCAGCTCCATGTTGTTCTCCCACTCATCCGCAAGGTATTGCCCTTATAGTTATCATGGAAAGCTCGCTAGGAAAAATACCTGGCCTAGTTGTAACGTCCATCACCGCTATCGGTTCTTCAACCCACATTGCGCCGGTTGAGGTTAAGCAGCCAGAATACGGCAATCCCAGCAATTACGATCCCCGGCGCCGATGCCGCCATCACTCCTACCGTCCCAGTCCCTAATGCCAGCATCTTACCGGCGATCAATGGGCCACTCATCGCCCCTAAGCGGCCAACGGCGACGGCGGTACCAACGCCTGTCGCACGTATCTCGGTCGGATAAAACTGCGGAGCGAGGGCATAGAGCACGCTTTGCCCACCGGTGGCGAACAACCCGGCAACAAATCCGGCGGCCAGCATGGTGTCAAAATGGGTTGAGAATCCCAACGAAACCAGTGAGAGCAGCATGCCAACGTAAATCAGTGCCGACATCACCAACGGGCGTAACCTGTTCATCAAAGCCCCTAGAATAAGCGTGCCAACCGCCGCGCCAATCTGTAGCGTAAACACCACCCAGGATGCTTCCGAAGCCTGAAACCCTTGATTAACCAGCAAGGTCGGCAACCAGTTAATCAGCATGTAAACCACCAGCAGAGTGAAAAAATAGCTGAGCCACAACAGTAACGTGGGTAACGCAGCTCCGTGGCGGAACAGATCGGCCAATGGCAATGCGGCGATCGCCTGCCGATGATCGCTGAACAGGCGAGATTCGGGTAACATGTTGACCAATAGCGGCACCAAAATTAACGGCACCACACCGCCAAGCCAGAAGATAGTTTGCCAGGGCAAGGTCACCCCCGCGATCCCCACGGTTGCAGCCAATGCTGCTCCCAGAGGAACACCACAATACATCATGCTGACAGCAAACCCGCGCAAGCGAGGCCCAGCCGCCTCAGAGGTCAGTGCAATAAGATTAGGCAGTGCCGCACCTAGCCCAATGCCCGTCATCAAGCGGGCAATCACCAGCGTGCTGAAATCCCAGGCTAATGCTGTCGCAATGGAAAACAGACCAAACAGCGCCACCGAGCCTATCAGCACTTTCTTGCGGCCATAGCGATCGGCAAGCCGCCCGCCAGCAAAAGCTCCGGGTAACAATCCCAGAATCCCAGCGCTGAAAATCCAACCCATTTGCATCTTTTGCAGCTCGAATACCTGAGCGATGGCAACGGCTGCAATCCCCATTGCCTGTAGATCCAGCCCTTCCATCAGGGCAACCAGGAAACATAAACCTATTGTAATGACCAAACGTGAATCGACTTTAGACAAAGCGACATTCATAAAGGTACCTTTGGAATAAGCGATTATTCGATGAGGTGAAGATGTTCAAACGCAGGCAGCCCTTCGATCTGGCGATCGAATGAGCAGATAGAGTGCAGGCCAGTCGAGCTGGCCTGCTTATAATTATCGAGAACGTAAATCCAAAGCCACATCAACGATCATATCTTCCTGACCGCCCACCATCCGGCGTTTACCCAGCTCAACCAGAATATCCACCGCGTTGATGCCGTATTTCTTCGCCGCCACTTCGCAGTGGCGCAGGAAGCTGGAATAGACCCCAGCGTAACCGAGCGCCAGCGTTTCGCGATCGACCCGCACTGGCCGATCCTGCAATGGACGAATCAGATCGTCGGCGGCGTCCATCAAGGCATACAGATCGGTGCCATGGTTCCAGCCAAGCTTATCCGCCGCCGCGATAAACACTTCCAACGGCGCATTGCCTGCCCCGGCCCCCATGCCTGCCAGGCTGGCATCCACGCGATCGCACCCTTCTTCCACCGCAACAAGCGAGTTTGCCACGCCAAGGCTGAGGTTGTGATGCGCGTGCATACCGGTGTGAGTTTCCGGCTTCAGCACCGCTTTCAGCGCGCGGAAACGGGCACGAATATCGTTCATATTCATCGCACCGCCGGAATCCACCACGTAGATACAGGTCGCGCCGTAGCTTTCCATCAGCTTGGCCTGGCTGGCCAGATTTTCCGGCGTAGTCATGTGGCTCATCATCAGGAAGCCCACGGTATCCATCCCCAGTTCACGGGCATAGGCAATGTGCTGTTTTGACACATCCGCTTCGGTGCAATGGGTCGCCACGCGCACCACCCGCGCCCCGGCGTTATAGGCGTCTTTCAGATCGTGGATGGTGCCGATCCCCGGCAGCAGCAATGTGGCAATCTTCGCGTGCTGGGTAACGTCTGCCGCCGCAGCGATCCACTCCAGATCGGTATGTGCGCCAAAGCCGTAGTTGAAGCTGGAACCTTGCAGGCCATCGCCATGCGCCACTTCGATCGAATCCACCTTCGCCGCATCCAGCACGCGGGCAATGTCCTGTACGTTTTGCAGCGTATATTGGTGGCGAACCGCGTGCATGCCGTCGCGTAATGTCACATCCGAGATGTAGATTTTTTTCCCGTTCATACCCGTTCTCCCATCGCCTGAGCCATACGCTCGGCGGTCGCCAGCGCAGCAGAAGTCATGATATCGAGGTTGCCAGCGTAGGCAGGCAGATAGTGCGCCGCCCCTTCAACTTCCACAAATACCGAGGTTTTCAGGCCGGAAAAACGGCCAATCCCCGGCAGATTGAGCGGGGCTTCTGGCGGGATCACATCAAACTGCACTTTCTGCTTCAGGCGGTAACCCGGCACATAGGCCTGCACCGCGGCGGCCATTTCATTGATCGACGCCTCGACTTTGGCCTGATCCACCGCTTCGCTGAGCACATAAACGGTATCGCGCATCATCAGCGGCGGTTCCGCCGGGTTCAGCACGATGATGGCTTTGCCGCGCACGGCACCGCCCACCACTTCAATGGCTTTACTGGTGGTTTCGGTAAATTCATCGATATTGGCACGGGTGCCTGGCCCGGCAGATTTACTGGCGATCGAGGCGATGATTTCGGCGTAATGCACTTTCGCCACCCTAGAGATCGCCGCCACCATCGGAATAGTCGCCTGCCCGCCGCAGGTCACCATGTTGACGTTACCCTGGCTGAGATTCTGTTCCAGATTCACCACAGGAACGCAATAAGGGCCAATCGCCGCCGGGGTGAGGTCGATTAGCCTGATCCCCGGTTTGGCCGCCCGCAGTACCGCGTCATTCTTCACATGCGCACTGGCGCTGGTAGCATCAAACACAAAGTCGATCCCGGCAAACTCCGGCATCGCGATCAATCCCTGCACACCGGCATGGCAGGTCGGCACGCCCAAGCGGCGGGCACGCGCTAAACCATCTGACTCCGGATCGATCCCCACCAGCACCCCCATTTCCAGGTGTTTGGCGTTACGCATAATTTTGATCATCAGATCGGTACCGATGTTGCCGGAACCGATGATCGCCACTTTTCTCTTACTCATGACGCGTTATCCTCATAAAAATAGGTCGCTACCGTGCCAACACCGTCAATTTCTGCCGTAAAACTGTCGCCGGAATTCACTGCGACCATCGGCCCCAGCGCTCCGGTTAACACCACATCACCCGCTCGCAGCGGCGTGCCCAGGCTGGCCATGGTGCGTGCCAGCCAAACCGCCGCATTAATCGGATGCCCCAGGCACTCGCTGCCGCGCCCGGTGGACACCACGTCGTGATTGCGCGTCATGCGCATGGCGCAATTCTGCAAGTCCAGCCCGGCAAAGCGGCGCGCGGGGCCGCCCAATACGTACACGCCGCAGGAAGCGTTATCCGCTACGGTATCGACAAACTTGATCGACCAATCTTTGATGCGGCTGCCGACCACTTCCAGCGCGGGCATCACCCATTCCACCGCACTGCACAGCTCATCAAAGGTGGTATCGGCATGCGGCAGATCGCGATTCAGCACCAAGGCAATCTCTGCCTCGATGCGCGGCTGCATCACGCGTGAAAACGGGATGCCCTGGTTATCGCCGTAGCACATGTCGGCAAACAGCGTGCCAAAGTCAGGCTGGTCTACCCCCAGTTGCTGCTGGACTTTAGGGTGGGTGAGGCCCACTTTGCGCCCCACCACGCGGCGGCCTGCGGCCTGCCAATGCTGCACATTCAGTTGCTGGATGGCATAAGCCGCTTCGCCATTGCCAACGCCGAGGCGATCGCGCAAGGGTTCAATCACCTTGCCGCTGGCCTCTGACTTGCGCAACGCCTCAGCCAACTGCTCCAGACTGTAATCACTCATGACTCACTCCCTGACTAATGGCTGAGGAAATCCAGCACCATACGGTTAAAGGTCTCAGCATGTTCCCATTGCGCCCAATGCCCGCAGTTGCTGAACACGTGCAGTTGAGATCCGGCAATGCCCGCCAGCAGGCGCAGGCCGGTATCCATCGGTACAAAGCGATCGTTACGCCCCCAGACAATCAGCGTTTTAGCCTTGATCTCACCCAAGCGCGGGCTGAAATCCGGGAACTGCTTTGGATTGATCGTCAGGCTTTTGATGAAGTTTTCCAGGTGATCGCGATTCGCCAGAATATTGTCGAGACGCGCTTTGAACAGGGCTTCGGTCAGATCGCTCGGATCGTAAACAAAAACGTTCATCATTTTGCGCAGGTTGTCGATATTGGGTTCGCGATACAGCCCTTGCAGCAGTTTGATACCTTCCGTCGGCATCGGCACAAACGGGCTGGCCCCGCCGGTACCGCCGCCCATCAACACCAGCTTGCCGACGCGCTCCGGCCAGTTCAGGGTAAAGGCTACCGCGCTGTGGCCGCCCATCGAGTTCCCCAGCAGATGCACCTGTTGCAGATCCAGCGCGTCCACCAGCCCTTTCAGGATGCGGGCATTGAGATCCGAACGGGAACCGGTGCTGACGATCGAGTCGCTTTTGCTCCAGCCAGGGCAATCCAGCAGGATCACGCGGTAACCGGCCGCCACCAGTGGTTCGATGTTGCGGCTGAAGTTGGCCCAGCCGCTGGCACCGGGGCCGGAGCCGTGCAGCATCACCACGGTTTCTGCGCCGCTGCCACAGTCGTTGTAATGGATACGCAGATCGGCTTCGCCTTCACGGATTTGCACGAAGTGGCTGGTATTTTCTTCAGTAAATGATGTCATGACTTTCTCCTGTCATCCTGGTGATTTCAGCGGCGTGGTGCAGCGCTGAGGGAGCCAAATCCGGTGATCCACTCCGGCAGTTCGCGGTAATAACGGCTTTCGGCCTGATACGGGCCAAATGCCGACAGCGCCGCAAAGGCGGCCATCCAGGCTTTAACCTCATGGGTCGAGCGGCCCGCAATGTCTGACAGTTCCTGATTACCGAGCGCATCCAGTTCAGCAAGCTTGCCGCTGGAAAGAATGTCCATAAACTGGTTATCCCAAACCGGGTTGAGCGGATGCAGCGAGTGTTTATCCTCCACAAAGCCGCGCGCCGCAGAAATAACGCGGTGCTGACGTGCCTGACGCTCGTCTGGCGGTAAGTGGCGGCCGCTGCCCAACAGGCGATCACGCGTGTGAGCATCGGCCCCGGCCAGTTGCGGTACCGGTGGTTGGTGCGATAACCCGCCAGAGCCGAGGAACAGCACCCGCTTATTGAGGCCACGAGCAAAACGGCCAACGGCTTCACCCAGCAGGCGCGTGCGCTGGAAGCTTGGCATCGGCGGTGCCACGCCGTTGACGAACACCGGCAGCACCGGGTAATTGGCCAAGCCGCCGAGCAGATACTCCAGCGGCTGAGCAAAACCGTGATCCACCTGCATACAGTAGGAAACCGCCACATCCACCCCGGCATCCATCACCGCTTGGGCACAGGCTTCGGCCAGCTCGGCAGGAACCGGGATTTCGCCCGCGGCACTGCTGAAGTCGCCGATCGCCGTGGCGGCCGTACCAATACAGAACGACGGCATAATGTCGTAGAAGAAACCGTTGTAATGATCCGGCGCGAACAAAATCACCAGTTCGGGATCGAATACGCGGATCCGTTCCCGCGCATCAGCAATGGTTTTTTCCACTTCAGCCAACACGTCGGGAGCCGGATCAACGTACCCCACCAGCGGTGAGTGAGAGAGGCAATGGAGATAAGCGTTCATATCAAGCCACCTTATTTTCAATAATGGGAGTGAGCACCGGAGAGCGCAGCGAAACGGCCACGGCCAGAGCATCCATCAGGGTGCCAAGCGTTTGTGGCGTCGCTATACCGGCGATAAAACGATCGGGGCGCAGTACGACAATCGAATGCTGCTGACTGGCGAACCACTCTTTGAGCCGCCCGGTGGTATCGCCGAGGCAAATCACACCGGCCGGACGTTGGCCTACGGCCGGTAGCTGTACTTCCGGCACCACCTGAATGAACTGCGTACCCGCCTGTTGCCACTGGGCAATCTGCTCATCGCTCAGGCCCCATTGCGGGTTACAGCCCCAGGCGATAATGGCAAAGTGCGGCCCAATGACGTCGTCCAGCAGCCGTTTCTGGCCGCTACTGAGCATGATTTTGGGTTGAATAAACATGCGCCCGACCGGTGAGTTTTTCTCTTTACCCGCCACCAGCGCGCCGGTTTGGTACTGCGGCATCGGCTTAAAGCGCATTTCGAGGAAGTAACGTTTGATCGGCGGCAGGTAGTTGAATGCCCAAGCAAGACCATCGCGCACTTTGCCCTGCCAGCGGTGTGGCGGTGCCAACACATGCCCGGCGGTCACCGAGAGATCGATCATCGCTTTGGCGTGATCACGGCGCTCCTGTTGATAGGTGTTGAGCAGCGTCTCTTTTGCCTGCTCGTTGACCACCATCGCCAGTTTCCAGGCCAGGTTGAACGCATCGCGCATACCGCTGTTGTAGCCCTGCCCTTGCCACACCGGCATGATATGCACCGCATCCCCTGCCAGCACAATGCGATCGACGCGGAACTGCGCGGCCAAACGGGCGTTATGGGTATAAACCCGCTGGCGGATCAGTTCCACCCGATCGGGATCGGGCAGCACCTTCGCCAGCAGTTCGCGCATTTTTTCCGGCTTGCTCAGTTCGCTTTCGGTCTCACCCGGCATTACCATAAATTCGAAACGCCGCACGCCGTGGGGCAACGCCGCCGAGACATAGGGCCGCACCGGGTCGCAACACATATAGATATGCGGCGTGCTGAGCGGATCGTTGGCGATATCCACCACCACCCACTGATTGGGGGCGGTTTTGCCATCAAAGGCGATGCCCAGAGTACGGCGCACGAAGCTGCTGCCGCCGTCACAGGCCACCAGCCAAGCGGCACGCACCGTTTCGCGCTGGCCTTCGTCATCCTCAATTTGTAGCGTGACGCCGGTGGCGTCCTGGCTGAACGCCATCAGGCTGCGGGAGAAGATGCTGCGCACCTTGGGAAAGCGCTTCAGGCCATCGAACAGCACGGCATCCACCTGCGGCTGAATAAAGGCGTTGCGGCGTGACCAACCAAACTCGTCGGTCATCGGCTGAATGTCGGCAAAGCAGCGCCCTTTGGGCGTCAGAAAGCGCATCGCGTGCCACGGGGTGGTATGTGGCAACACGTTATCAACTAAGCCGACGGCCTGAATGGTGCGCAGGGCTTCGTCGTCAATGCCAATGGCTCGTGGGTAATCGATCAGGGTATCGAGCTTCTCGATCAGCAGAGCCTCAATCCCCATTTGGCCGAGATAATTCGCCATCATCAAGCCGACCGGGCCAGCACCGACGATAGCAACCTGAGTCTGGTAATCGGCAACCAGACTTTGTTCTGAAGAATTGTTGTAGGGCATAGGTTACTCACTTGTTAACAATTTTTTATTGTTTTGGGAGTATATGAGGCGCATTTTTCGCCTACAATGAAAACCCTTTAAGCTGTGCACCAGGTGCACAATAATGTTTTAAAAGGATTTATTGAGGCTAATCATGCAACCCGACCACAATACCGAATACAAAACCGTGCGCGGCCTGACGCGCGGATTGGCGTTGATCAACGTGCTGAATCGGTTGGACGGCGGTGCCAGCATTGCGCAGTTGAGCGCCATCACACTTTTGCACCGCACCACCGTGCGCCGCCTGCTGGAAACATTGCAGGAAGAGGGCTATGTGCGCCGCAGCTCCTCGGACGACAGCTACCAGCTCACGCTCAAAGTGCGTGAATTGAGCGAAGGGTTCCGCGATGAGCAATGGATCTCGGCCATCGCGGCCCCGCTGCTGGGGAAGCTGTTGCAAGAGGTGGTGTGGCCCACCGACCTCACCACCCTGAATGTCGACGCCATGGTGGTGCGTGAAACCACCCACCGTTTCAGCCGCCTGTCGTTCCACCGCTCAATGGTCGGCCGCCGCCTGCCCCTGCTGTTGACCGCTTCCGGGCTGACTTATCTGGCGTTTTGCCCGGCTCATGAGCGGGAAGCGTTGATCTCACTGCTGGCCACCCGCGATGAAGTGGAATACCGCCTGGCGCGGGAGCCGCTGCGCTTGGGTAGTATTCTGCAACGCATCCGGCAGCGCGGTTACGGCGAGAACTACATGGGTTGGCAGCAAGAGCAGAAGATCGCCTCAATTGCCGTGCCTATCCATAGTCAACAGCGGGTGATCGCTAGCCTGAACCTGGTGTATATCGCCAAAGCGATGTCGATTGAGCAGGCCGTCGAACGCCATCTGGCCGCGCTACAGGAAACCGCACGGCATATTGAAGCGGGCATACGCCGTGAAATATCTGGGCATAGTGCCTAAGCGCCCCTCACCCTAGCCCTCTCCCGCAGGGAGAGGGAACTGCCCGTGCCACGGGGTGATCCTGTGCCTGAGGTCAAGCGCCGAGCCAAATCCCCTCACCCTAGCCCTCTCCCACAGGGAGAGGGAACTGTCCGTGCCACGAGTTTATGTTGTGCCTGAGGTCAAGCGCCGAGCCAAATACCCTCACCCTAGCCTTCTCCCACAGGGAGAGGGAACTGCCCGTGCCACGGGTTTATCCTGTGCCTAAGGTCAAGCGCCGAGCCAAATCCCCTCATACAAGACATCTCTTACTGGTAGAGGGAAGTATCAGTGCCACTGCTTCCCCTAAACCTGAAAATCAGCACCGCATCAACTCCCTCTCCCTTGGGGAGAGGGTTGGGGTGAGGGGAAAACCGTCACCGCGCTAAACCAGGCTTTTCAGCGCCACCTGCGGATCAACCAGTTGTTTTTCATCCACCGTTACGCCCTGTTGAATCAGCTTGCGCAGATGGCGGATTTCGCGGCCCTGATTCAGCGTGATGGCCCCGATCAGCTTGCCGTTTTGCAATGCAAACCAGATCGCGCTGTGCCCCTCGGTATTGCCGCGCATCAGCCAGCGCTCGCTCTGCATCGCGCCAACAAACTGGATATTACTGTCGAACTGATCGGTCCAGAACCACACGGGTACCGGCGCTGGCAGCGGTTTATCCAGCATGGCGCTGGCCGCCGCCAGCGCTTGCTGGTTGGCGTTGTCCCAGGTTTCCAGCCGTACCAGTTGCTCACCCTGGCGACGCAAAGTGACATCACCGGCCGCGTAAATCTGGGCAACCGAAGTACGGCAACGATCGTCAACGATGATGCCGTTGTTAGTCGCCAGCCCGGCCTGGGTAGCCAGTTGATCGTTGGCTTCAATCCCGATGCCATAAATCACCGCGTCACCCGTCAGCCGCTCGCCGCTCTGCAAGGTCAGCACCACCCGATCCTGCTCGATGGCAGCGTGCTCAATCCGCGCATTCAGGCAAAAACGCACCTGATGGTGTTGATGCAGGCTCGTCAGATAATCACGCACCGGCGGTGGTGCGTTACGCCCCATCACTATCGGTGCCTGTTCAATCACCGTCACCTTGCAGCCGCGCTGCGTGGCGCTGGCCGCCAGTTCCATACCGATGGTGCCCGCCCCCACAATCAGGATCTGCTGGTTTTCGTTCAGCACAGAGCGCAACCGCCGGGCATCTGCCGCCGTACGCAGCGTGTGTGATTTTTCACCCAGCGCGTCCAACTGCGCTAAACGGCGCGCTTTGGCTCCGGTCGCTAACAACAATTTATCCCACGCCAGCTCTTCGCCATCGGCCAATACCACGCTGTTTTGGCTGATATCAATGGCAACCACCCGCGTATTGCTGCACAGGGTGATGCGATTTTCTTCATAGAAGGTGGCCGGCAGAATGTCTTGCAACTGCGGGGTTGGCGACAGCAGCATGTCTTTCGACAGCGGCGGGCGCTCATAAGGGAGCTCTGGCTCTTCGCTGATTAGGGTGATGCTGCCGGTAAACTGTTGTGCGCGTAACGCGGCAGCAGCCATGGCTCCCGCCTGACCGCCGCCGATAATCACTATCTGTTTCATTTAGGCTCCTATAACGACAAGCCACCAGCAACGTGGCGGATACCTCGGATTGCCAGGCCCGCATCGGCATTGATCATCACACCGCTCAGCGTGCGATTGTTACGGCGCGACGCGAGCATGACATAAGGGCCGGTAAAATCTTCCGGCGCAGGAGAGAACTGCAAAGGCAAAATAGCGGCGATCTTTTCTGGCGTCAGGGATTGCATAATCGAGGTGTCCTGCTGCCCCAGTGCCTGTGGGCCACGCAGATCGCTCGCCATGCCGCACGGCCCAACGCCGTTGACCCGCACCTTAGGGGCCAGCTCATAGGCCAGTTGGCGAATCAGCCCCACGGCGGCGTGCTTGCTGGCGGTGTACAGCGGGCCGCCGCCGCCCGGATACCAGGCAGCGTTGGAGAGCGTAAAGATCATGCTGCCGCCGGATTCGATCAGCGCCGGAGCGCTGGCCTTGGCCCCCAGCAGATAGCCTTTGACGTTGACGCCAAACAGTTCGTTAAAACCGGATTGCAGCTGTTCCGCTGGGGTCGCCAACAGCGAAGCGTTGTGATCCCAGATCCCGGCATTGCCAATAAAACAGTCCAGGCGGCCAAAGCGGGATAGCGTCATCTCAACCGCGCGCTGATTATCGGCAAAACAGGTGACATCGCCCTGTACCGCCACAATCTGCTCGCCAAACTGCCGCTGTAACTGGCTGACTTTCTCTGCCGAGCGTTCGAGGGTCGCCACTCGGGCGCCCTCTTCTATAAAACGTGCCACCAGCGCCAGCCCCAGACCCGAGCCCCCGCCGGTAATCAGCACTACGTCGTCATTGAGATCGGACATCAGGCTTCCTCCGGGATATCGATAAACACCGCCCCTTCTGCGACGGTGACCGGGTAAGTTTGCAACGGTATCGTGGCTGGCAGGCACAGCGCTTTGCCGGTTTTCAGGCAAAAGCTGGTGGCATGCAGCGGGCACTCCACGGTAGCGTCATCCTCGATATACCCCTCAGACATAGAGGCATTGCCATGGCTGCACTGATCGTTAATGGCATAATATTCGCCGCCCACGTGGAACAGCGCGATCACCGGCGTGGTATCCAACCGGAGGGCTTCACCCTCCGGCAGCTCCTCAGCAAAACAGGCATGAATTCGCTTCATCAGAACAGGACACTCAGGTTGTGGGAGGTAATAACCGCCTGATCGAGAACGATTTCACGCCCGCACAGGCCCCAACCTGCCGATGTTTCACGGCGGCGTAACAGATCGGTTCGGGTACCAATGTAAATGGTCTCGTCGCGCTCTTTTTGCGCCCGATACAGCAGATAGTTAACCCGTACGGAAAACACATCGGGCTGCGCGGTTTCAGTCACCACGCAGTTACTGACCAAGTGACGCGTGCGCGACGGTGGTTCTTCAGCCCAGGCCATACCGGTTTCCAGACGTGCGACGCGGCGCTCCAACTGCGATTTGGTGTCGTTGAAAATCCAGGTAGTCGGTGGCTGTGCCCCTTTGCGTCGATCGCGGGTCTGGGTATTGACGGTGGTGCGCATGGTGTAGCGCAAATCGTCATCCAGCAGTTCCAACCAAGCACGGAACTCCCAGTCGTCGAGCAGCGCCGCTTCGTAATAGAGAAATTGGCTTATTTGATGATGGAGCTCAAAAGAGACGGACATACTCATTTCATCACCTCCTGTTGATACGCAGCGGTTTTCTCTTGTACTTCTTTCCAGGTGTCGCTGCTCAGTAAATCCGCCCAACGCTGGTACATTCCGCGCGCGGCAGTTTCAGAAAAGATGTAGTTGGTGATGCCTGGGACACCGTCAGTACGGCGTTTTTCCTGATTTAACCCCATCTCCAAACACAGCGGGTTGTTGCGGGCCTGATGGCCTTTAAGCAGTTTCTGGATCTCGCACCAGTTTTCCGAATCATCCTGTTCGAGGAAACCGGCCGGGCCGAAGGCACGGGTGGCACTGTTTTCGAACGCAGCTTTGGTTTCGTCCGATGCGGCTTTGTCGGTAATGCAGAACGCCCAGACTTCGACCTGATCCGGCCCGCGTGGGTGCCAGACGCGCAAAGTCGCAGTGCCATTAAGCCAGGAAAGGGTAGGGAAAATGTTGTTATGCCCGGCCAGACGCAAAGCACGGGTCTTGCCAAGGCGCTGTTCCGCTTCTGCATAGCTTTCACGGTAGTAACGCGAGACTTCACCATCGACCCACACGTTGGCATCCGGTTGCTCGGTGAAGAAGAAGCCGCAGCCGTGGCCGTCCTGGCCAAACTGCACCGCGTCTTTGGCGGTTTCCCACACCGGACGAGGGGTCTGATCGTTACCAAGTTTTTTATCGCTACCGTCCGCCATGCCGCCTAGCACCTGCACCGCCGAGACGTGGCTGAACAGGGCGTGATACTGATCGCTGGCAAATTGCTCAGCAGGGAATTTCCAGTTACAGTTAATCACCCATTTCTGCACGCCGCCGACGATTTCGGTGCCGCCTTCTCGACGATCTAGCAGGCCGTCAAGATACCAGGCCATATCACCCAGATAGTCCGTCAGCGCAGGGGCGCTGGTGTCCCAGTTGCCGAAAATCAGGCCTTTGTACGATTCCACGCAGGGAACTTCTTTCAGCCCCCAGTGCGATTTGCACAGCCCTTGCGGATAGGCACGCGGTTCCAGTGGTACTTCGACCAGTTCGCCGTCAATGCCATAGGACCAGCCGTGATAAGGACAGGTAAAAGCGCGGGTGTTGCCGCTATCAGCATAGCTGACGCGCATTGCGCGGTGCCGACACTGGTTGAGAAACGCTTTGATGGAGCCATCTTTCTGGCGAATCACCACCACCGCGTCTTCACCCATGTAGGTGTTAAAGAAGTCTCCTGGTTTTGGGATCTGGCTTTCATGGGCCAGAAACAGCCAGCAACGACCAAAAATCCGCTCCAGTTCCAGTTGATAAATTTCTGGATCGGTATAGATACGCGGCGTAACCTGCCCGTTTTTAGCGTCGATCAAGCTGTAGATGTCTAATTTTGCGCTCGTGGTCATATTATTTGATCCTCATCCAAGAGATGTATTGACCTTCGTAGGGGTTGCACAAAGGATGTTGCTTTCCAGTTGCTAGTTTGTGAAATAGTAAAAATCTACCGTGCTAGACATTTTTTCTATGATGGGAGGAAAAGGTATGGAGCTAAGGCATTTACGTTATTTTGTCGCGGTAGCCGAGGAGCTTAATTTCACCCGGGCAGCGGAAAAACTGCACACATCGCAGCCTTCCCTGAGCAGCCAGATCAAAGATCTTGAGCACTGCATCGGCGTGCCGTTATTGGCCAGAAATAGTCGTCAGGTTTCACTGACCCGCGCGGGTGAGGTGTTTTTACAGCAAGCGATCAATATTCTTGAACTGTCCGAACAGGCCAAACAGTTGGCGCGCAAGGCGATGGAAGAACAGGTACGGCTGACTATCGGTTTTGTTCCCTGTGCGGAAGTGAATATCCTGCCCGAGGTTCTGCCAAAGTTGCGCCAGCAGCTCCCCGCTGCCGGTATTGAATTGGTCAGCATCATTACTACTCAGCAGGAAGAGAAATTATTGAAAGGGGAAATTGACGTCGGCTTTATGCGGCGGCCGATTGTCAGTAACCAGTTAAACTATCGGGTGGTTTATCGTGAACCGCTGATGGTGGTGATGCACGTCAATCACCCATTAAGCAAAGAAACGCAGCTCAGCCCACAGCATCTTGATGGCGAAAACTTTATCAGCACCGATCCGGCTCACTCTGGCGCGCTGTATCAGATGGTAGAAACTTACCTGGCGCAAGCCCACAGCAAGCCCAATACCGTGCAGGCCGCCACCAATATTCTGGTCACCATGAATCTGGTAGGGATGGGGCTCGGGATTTCCATTGTGCCGCGCTATGTTTGCCATTTTCAGTCGGCGAACGTGGTGTTCCGGCCGTTACCGGCCAATGCCCCGCAGATCGAACTGCTGATGGCCTGGCACAAAGAAAATAACAGCCCCGGTTTGGCTCAAATGCTCGAGCTGGTTGTCGAGCAGGCAGAGGCGTTAGAAGAACCCGTGTAGGATCATCCCCATGCTGACTTACAGCGATGTCGAACAGGTGACATAGGTTGAGCCATCCAGCGGGAAATCGAACAAACTGCCATTCCCCAGATAAACGTAATGCCGGGCGTTACCACCGCTGACCAGTTCAGTCACCCAATAGTTACCGGCGAACCAGCCGTTAGAGTAACTGTTCATCGTGCCCCATTCATTCCACAGTCTGCCGTCGGCATCCCGGTTGGCACCGGTCTGGCTGGCCGGGGTTCTATCGGTCATCTGGCCATACCCCGGAACGGCGTAGCCGCTGCCTTGGGAGCTGCACCAGGCTGCGGCAGCGCTGTATGTCATAATGTTGAAGTCATTATTTCTAAACCAGCGATTCACGGTGAACTGGTAGGTTAATGTGGTGCCATTGTCTGGGTTCTCAGCCGTAACGGTGACGCTGTTATTGCCCGATGTCGGCTCCTGATTGAATCTGACGTTGCCGCTGCCATCCACGCTGGCCCAGCTCTGATTGGTACTCCAGTTATAGGCGCTGTTATCTGCCGGGCTTTCGCCAATGACCAATTGGAATGCCGCGCCAACAAACCCCGTTCTTGGGAATCCGTCATCGACCGAGAAAGAAACCCCGTTGACCAGGATTTGCGTCATATTGAGCTCCTCAGAGAAATTAACGGTCACCGTAGAAGACACGCCGTTGCTGGCGGTGGCCGTAACCTCACTGCTGACCGCCGATTCGCTGGTCAATGATAAGGTCACTTCGCCGTCGCTGTCGGTTTGAGCGCTGGTGGTATTCAGCGTCACGCCGTTGGTGGCGGTGAAAGTAATGGTTTCGCCTACCACACTGTTGCCACGGCTATCCTCCACGCTGACCAGCACATTGTTATCGTCAGCGCCGTTGGCCAGCGCATTGTTCTGGGTCACTTCCGCATCGACTACATAGGCCGGGCCTGCAACAAACAGCGTATCGATAGACTTGCTGTCATTATCAATGCTGGCCGTTACGTGGGTGATACCGGCGCTCACGTTGGTCACGTAGGCCGTCGCTACGCCATCGACGCCAGTTTGCGCAGTGGCGGAGATGACGCCCAGGTTGTCTGCATCAAACAGCACGGTGGCCCCCACGGCGGGGGTACCATCCAGATATTGCACGCTAGCGCGCACGGTATTCACCGCCTGCCCATCGGCCACCACGCCCAATGGCGCTTCCGCCCACGTCAGGCTGGCAATAGTTCGTTGCCATTTGATATTGATCGGATTAGCGAGCTGTACCGGCAAGCCTTCGCTGGGTACGGTGATATTGGGGTCGGTCTGCGGGGTGACGATCACATTCAGCTCACTGCCCGCCAGAATATCGCTGAGATCCAGGGTATAGCTTGGCGCTGTCGCCCCGCCGATCGCGGCACCGTCCAGCGTCCACTGATAGGTGGTGCCCTGTTCGGCATCACCATCTGCATCGTTGAAGGCCGAGGTGACCGTGATAACGTCTCCAGCCTGCGGTTGTGTATTATTTACCGAGAGCGTGGCCGTTGGCGCTCGCCCGTGAACTGGCGTGGTGGATTGCTGGACGGCCTGCACCACCTGGCTCATGACGACAATCAGAACCAGTAATATCCTGAATAAAAAAACCTTAAAGATATCGTCGCGGCGCAGCATCCAGCGTATCCATCATACTGATTGATTAAATTAATAGGCCCAGGCAGTGATCACACCTGCCTGGGCTGACGCTTTATTAACGAGTTGGTGAATTACCTACAACCACCTGGACTCTCAGTCTCTGGTCGGTCCGCACTGGTGTATAGGTGCTGCTGGTTGCTCCGCTAATGTCAGTGAAGGTATTAGTACCTACGCCAGTTTCGATCTGCCACTGGTAGGTCACACCAATACAGGTACCGCCCGCACAGGTTGCTGTTGCGGTCAGAGCCGTATCAACTTGTGGATAGCCACCCACTTCACCGGTCACCTCTACGCTAGTAACGATACCACCCTCAACCACCGTCAGGGCATTAGACGCAACGGCCAAACCCTCGGCCGGATCGGTGATAGTCGGATCGGTATGTGGGGTCACGACCACCGTAATGGCTTTGCCCAAGTCACCGGCAACAATGGTGTAGCTATTGCCAGTGGCGCCGGCAATATCTGCGCCATCAGCCTGCCATTGATAGGTTTCCGGTATCGCCGCATCGCCATCCTCATCGCTGAACGTCCCTGCAGTGCCGATACTTAACGTATCGCCGACATCAACCAGACCGTTGCCGCCAGCATCGTCAGAAATAATGGTGCTTTGCGTCACAACAGGTGCACGGCCCCTTACGGTGGTGGTCGGGCTGGATGTGACTGCCGACCAGGCCGAGCCGACAATCAGCACGCTGAGCAATATCCCCGAGAGCAGAGAGCCAATTTTATGCTTCATCGTTTTCTATCCTCTATCTGTACTCAAAATCAATGTTTGAATAGCATTCCAGAACCGCTTGGAATGGTGATAAAAACCCAGCGTTAATGCGAAACCACTCTAATTGTCCGTTTCTGTAAATCACCTGTCACCGTCAATGTTTCTGAAGTGGCACCAGGAATAGCGATGAACACCCCAGAACCGACCGCAGACTCAACTTCCCACTGATAATTCATTGATACCCCGTTACACAGCGCAATCGAGCACATCGCAACTGCCACCAGGGTATCCCCAACCACCGGGTGCTCAGTCAATTCAACACCGTTATGGTAGATCAACAATTTCTCCGGCGTCTCTGGCATAAAATAGATTTCAACCCGTTCCTCATGCCCACCGGTAATGGCGGTTACCGTGGTCACCCCTGGATTGATATTGGCCAGTTGCACCGTCACCTCCCCCTCGGCGTCCGTAATGCCTTCAGGAGGTATCACCGTCGCACCGTTATCGGCATCAAACTCTACCGGCACATCTACTAGAGGATTGCCGTGTTGATCTGTCACGCGCGCTTTGACTTTGTTGACATCAACCCCATCCGCTAATGCCTCATCGTTAATGACCGTCAGGCCAATAGTGGCCGTGCTGTGATCGGCGATGAGAATAACCTCGTGTGATTCCACAGCCACAGCGTCACCATTCACCGTAGGAGCCACCGTCACGGTGCCTGCCACAACCCCGCTCAGTGTTGCGCTATACACGCCGTTAATTTCCGTGACTGTGCTCAGAGTCACCTCCGGCTCGCCGGTAACGTCAAAGGCCACCGTTAATCCTGTAATCGGCTGATGGTGACTATCCTGGACGCTAAAACTCAGGGTGCTGGTGTGCACACCATCAGCAATAATCTCTGCTGGCTCAACGCTGAAAGAAGAGTTATCCAAGATCGGTGCATGATTGCTCTCGGTTAAAATAACTTTAGCTGATGCCAGAGAGATGTTTTGAATAGTTGGAACAATAACGGCTTCCCCTTGGGTGAAACCTGCCGTTAGCTGGGCGGTATAAACACCCGGAGCGGTTTCAGCCACCTCACTCAACAGCGGTTGATTGGCTGGCTGTGCCGCCGTAGCGCCTGGCGTAAAATGTAAATCCAGCGTCAGCTGATCCGCCATTCCCTTCACCGGCAGATTATTCACGTCTTTTAAATTCAGGGTAATCTGGCTATCGGCAACACCATCCGCCGGTATTTCCGCCGGGGCAACCTCTAAGGTGGAATTGTATTTACTGACCACTTGCTGCGTGACGATAATCTGCGTCGTGCTGTGGTTTGAGGCATTACCCTGACTGTCGTAGGCCACGGCGCCCAGCGTATAAATATTGCTGCCTGCCGTATAAGACGGCAGTTTTATCGAGATACTTTGCGAGGAGACTTGTTGCACCACGCCACCCGCTGCGACTAACGATGCGGTATCCCAATCGATTCGCTCAAGCCCATATTTAGCCGTTACCTGCGCATCGATTTTGATGATTTCATACGCGCTGCCGGTCATTTGATCTGGCAATGCCAACTGGATCAGATCCTGTTTCTGATACTCCAGCACAATATCGTTGTTACGCTCCACCAGATCATAACGGCTACCGGCCAGCGTGCGGCTGGCGGCCACTGCGGAAGGATCGATCTGTGTCTGCCAGGGTTCCCCAAGGTGATAATTCAGTTGGACGCTGATATTGCTGTCGTTTCTGCCACTTTTACCAGCGCGGTGCTCTGCCCCAATGGTGATCAAGGGGATTGGCGTGTAGTTGATCCCGGCGGTGAAGGCATAAGGATCTTTCTGCCTGTCGTCCTTGCCGAACAGCGCCACTTCGTTGCCCCAGTAATGTTCATACATCAAGTTACCGCCGAGCTGCGGATAAGCCGGTAAATAAGCATCGACACGCAGATCGTAGCCATTGGCCGGGCGTTCATTGTAATCAGCAAAGTCACGGGACTGATGCCAGCCCGTCATGCGTAAATAGCTGTTCGCCGAGAGCTTGAGGTAATCCGTCCAGGCTTCGGCACCAAAACCTACCCGGCTATTTTTGCCCGTCATATCACGATCAAAAAAAGCGTTAGCGCCGTACATCCAGTTATCCTGCAAGGTGCGGATGCCCGCGCCAATGTTGACGGTATTGCGGCTGTCTTTATTGCGCAGGCCAAACTGGCTGAAGAATAAGGATTGCTGGTCATCATAAAGCGGCACCAGCATGTCGAATGAGCTGCCCTCAAGGCTGAGTTGGTCATTCAGACTAAGCTGGACACGTGCGGTACCAAACTGGCTCAGCCAATGCTGCACGGAATCGTTGGCTTCGCCGACCACCATCGAGCGCGCCATACCGGCAGCGGCCAGCGGCGTGTTGTCGTCGGCCACCAGCGTCGCACCTTTCAGCAGGTTATGCGCCAAGCGCTCTTGATACTGAGCAGGCGGCGTCGTTTGAGCATCGTCCTGGTGGGTTTTCACAGGTAACGAGGTACTGCGCGGAATATCAATTTCATCGCCGCTACCCAACCGTTCGAAGGGCTTTGAAAATGCACGAAACTGATTAACTTTTTTTAATTCATCGACCGTAAGATGGTGTTTTTTTGCCACCAGATAAACCGTTTCACCCGCTGCCATGGTGTAGGGCACCGTTTCATAAGGTGCCACTGTCTGGGGAGAAGGGGTCAGCATTTTGGCTATTGCTGGGTAAAAAGATAGGCTCAACGGCAAAAGCAGTTGTAAGACTATATTAATCCACACAACAATAGGTTTGCATGTCACCGAGGAAAACTCCTTCTGGATATCAGTTAGCGTAGACTCGCTTCCGGTTTTTCTCAAACCAGATCGGTAACCGCAATGATATGGAGCTCGTTTTTTTCCTTTAAAAAACAATCAATTTTATCATCGGTGCCACGACGTTCTGCGGCAGGTGCGTTTTAATCGTGCATCGGCGTTTTACTCTGATGCCTTAGGTACAGCAAAAAACTTTGCCACGTTCCCCTTTGCCCGAAATACCGCAATGCAGATGACCAGGTTACTGGCCACCATCCACCAATGGGTCTCGGTATAAAGTTGATAAAAAAAGCGGATAGGGACAGACGCATACAGAATGATAATCCCCAGCGCCAACCAAGAGACAAAGACGCGATGCCGCTTGCCCTGGCGCTGAAAAAACGCCATACGAATGACGATGGCGGTACACAGCATCACGTTCAGAATCACCAACGGATCATTTACCATTTGAACCTCCTCGCCACTTTGCCAGCAGTGATGCCGGGTCTTCCATCTTCTCGCTGACAAACTGCAGCAGCTCAATGGCTATGGCGGAGATGATTAATGCGCCCAATGCATCCAGCGGTTTGTCGCTGTAATTAAGCCAGTGTTCGAGTTTGTCACCCCCGACTCCGGCCCCCAATACACCAGACCCAAATGACACCACGAAATAAATCCCCCGGCGTAAGTGAGAAATGTCTTTAGCTCGCGTAACGAAATACATCGCCCCGATAAATGCACCGAATACTACGCCGTAATCAATACCGGCAAAGGGCGCCATGGCACTGGTTCCCGCCAAAGTAATACCACCAATGACGGTCAAACTTGGTTCACCCATTATGACTCCTTTGTTCACTCAGCGAACGCCAGGCGTTAGAGATAAAAAAAGCCGCGCGTGAGCACGGCTCTGAAAATCCTGCTGTTCTTGCTTAAGAAGGCAGGGAAATATACTGAGGAGCGGTGTTAATTCACTACTGCCAATTTATCATCACGCAATAGTACCTGCTCCCAGTCTGAGTTAAGCTAGCTATACGAATTATTTTCAGCCAATTTAATATAAAATCATTAGCCACTTTTTATAGGGTTAATCAAATTGAAGATAAACAGCATCTTCATTAATCAATGCCTACGCACTGAACTGTTTTTATATACAGTAAACATATTCTAGCCGAAGATGGGTTCCGAAGCATGTCAAAAGTATTGTATTGGTCACCACACAACGTTCTGAATAACGTTGCCTATGCTTAAGCCCGTTCGTGCCGCCCATCAAAACTTATATAAAACCCCGGTGGCTACGGTGACACTATAATCACGTCCGGTCATCGGGCTATCTTTCACCGTACCACTCATCTGCTCATAGTTACCCATCAGGAACAGTTGCCAGTTGTCGTTAACCACATAATAACTGGTGAGGGATAAATAAGAGGAGACGCCGCTCTTCGCACGGTATTCTGCTACCCCACTGCGTTGTGATTCCTGCTTGCTGACACCAAAGTAATAGTCATTAAAAGAACGGCTTTGCCACTGCATGCCGATACCCGGCACCAGCTGCAATTTGCCAAACTGGAATAAATACTGATAGCCAACATCCACCAACACCCCGTTGCTATAACCCAGAACATCTGTCGCCACTTTACCGCTGACGGTTCCCCAGTCGGCATTATATTGATACCCCATACCTGCCATGGCCGTGGCACGCCGCTTATCCAGTTTTTTCATTGCTGGGTCACTGCTGTCTGAGGGTTTAAAACTCAGCGGGGAGTAATCAACATTAAAGCTCAACCCGTGGGTATCGGTATTGATGATATTGATCCCCGCACCTTGGCCGCTAATAAAAAACTGCTCTCCTTGATAAGTGATAATGGGTACTGGCATAAACTGCGTATCATAATCCCGATAGGCTAATTGTTCTGCCGCCACACCTGCACCTACGGACCATTCCCCTGCCTGTACACTGCCGGTGAATAATAGAGTTATCAGTGAAAACACACCTGCTGACAGCAATGAAGTACGAATAGAGCTATAAGTTGAGTTAGTCATAATAAAGTTCCCAGAGTATTTTTAGTTAAAAGTTTACCGTCAGCGCTGAACAGCGCTTTTTTAGTGAATCAAAGTATTGTTGTAATTAAATGGTGCGAGTTATTCTTTACAGAAAAAATCTTGTTCAATAGCAATCAATAATGCTGCAACCAAAAACAATATTGCAGTCCAGATACATTTGGTCAAAGGTTCTGTCTGTAATAACTCTGCCGCCATTACCAGAGTAAAGTGAAATAGAACGGCAGCCGGAATACTGCGTTGGCAGCGGTAATAGAACCAATTAGCCATTACGGTAGCAGGAAACATACTGATAAAGAAATTGGCAACGTATATACCGCCTGCCTGCCTGCCATAATTGATGCTGGTAAGTACCTTGAATAAAGAATAAGGGTAGATGCCAGAGCGCCCATAATCCGCTGAATACCAGAGTAACCGGTAATAGCATTCGCCAGATGCTTCTCAAACTATCTACGCCATAACTGCGCCAGCCCAGCTCCTCCATTAGCGCTGCGATCAGCGCCAATGGCAACATCGGTAGAAACCCAGCGGAAAAAGAAAACTGGGCGGCGTTCTGCCCCATCCGTACCGACAGCCAGGTGGCTATTACCAACGGCAGCAGGATCAACCCGAACATCATTAATAAGCGACTTGGTGTTATCCCCGTCAGCGAAAACAACCGCTTACGGCAGTCCTGCCACAGCCTGCTGCTAGCTCCGGGGCGGATCATGATCCCTGCCGCAATGGCCGGGCCGAGTAAACCCACCAGAGCCATCGCCGTGGTCAGTGGCTGTTTATCCGGTAAATGGCTCATATAAGCGGCTACCATCCATGGTAACCACGACAACCCAAGCGCCAGGCAAAAAAAACGCAGCGGGAAATAACGGCTTGAATGGGTGAGATTGGCCATACATCACCCCTGCCCTTGAATACTGGCACCAAGCACTTTGGCAAAAGATCCGGGAGCTGCGCCGAAAGCGCGCTCAATCAGCAGCAGCATTGCCTGCATGCGCGCGGCTTCTTCTTCGAGCGTCCAATGAAAAGTTTGATGGCCAAACAGCGACAGCGAACCGGCCAAAATAAACTGAACGGTGGATAACGGATCGTCGACCTGAAAAACCCCTTCTCGGTTACCTTGCTCCACGACCGCTGCCAGCACCGGGCCAAAAACCAATACCGTTTCAATATTGCTGCGTTCATGGAGCGCGCGGTTTTCTGGGCGATGTAAATCCTCGACCAGAGACTGCCCACTATCTACCGTTTGATTTTGCGCCGCGATGATGGCGCAGAATTTTTCAATTGCCCCCAGATGTGGATCGTCAGCGATAACTTGTGATTGGGCAGTAATTTCGGCACACATCTGCTGCGCCAGCGCCGCAAGTATCTCTTCCTTTGATTTGAAATAGTAATAAAACGTGCCTTTGGCGATGCCAGCCGCGCGGACAATCTCATCCACAGAGGTGGTTTCATACCCCTGAGTCTGAAACAGGTTACCCGCAGCATTGAGAATTTCTGCTCGGCGCACCTCTGGTTTTTTCACCGTACGAGCCATAACCCTTTCCTGTGTTGTGTAGATAATATCGACACAATATATAATGACTGACGGTCAGTCAATAAAAAAGTGAGATTTTTTTGAGCACGTCAGGCTCGGATTAGGGATGGTGCAAGCAACCAATAGGCTTTATTTTATCTTTCATTTGAGTTGACCTGACTCCAGTCAATGACAGCCGAGGCAGGTGAGTGGGAGCATCGCTCCATGTATCATAGGCTGAAGTGGTATCAATACGAGCTTGCGGCATTGATGCCAGACGAAATTTAACAAGGACAATACGTTTGAAATATGCATCAGTGCCGTTAAATCAGAACCAGAATGGTTGGCTAAAAGACGATCTGTTACCCGCAGCCTATCCCGTGCTGATCGGCGATACCGAGGCGGACTGGGTGGTGGTCGGATCCGGGTTTGCCGGTATCTCCTTCGCCAGAAGGCTGGCAACCCATGCGCCGCACCTGAAGATCATCGTCATTGATGCAGCCTGCGCGGCAGAGAGTTCCTCGGCGAGAAACTCAGGGTTTATTATCGGGTTACCGCATAATATCGGCAGCTCAACGGCAGAACTTAAAAAGGCGCAGTCTTATCGTGCTTTGCTGCAAGAGGGCATCCGTCAATTAGCCACCCTGATTGAACAACAGGGAATTGACTGTGAGTGGGAGAATGTCGGCAAATATCATTGCCAGGTCGATACCCGCAATGAGCGCGTGCTGAAGGAATATACGGATAACCTTGATGTCATGAGCGAGCCGTATCACATTCTCGATCAAGATGCGCTCTACCAGAAATTAGGCAGCCGTTTTTACCATAAAGGCATTTATACCCCGAGCGCTATTCTGGTGAATCCCGCCAGCCTGATTACCGGCCTGGCGAATCATTTGCCGAGTAATGTGACCGTCTATAACCATACGCCGGTTCTGGAGATCCGCCCCGGCAAAGTTACCCAAGTGCTCACCCCTTACGGCACCATTAAGACCAGCAAAGTCATGCTGGCCACCAATGCCCTTTCCAGAGAGCTTGCTCCGGTCACCAGCCAGCAGGCGGCCATGGCCACCTTCGCCAGCATCACCGCGCCATTAACCGCAGAACAACGGCAAAAACTCCCGGCGATGAGCAGTTGGGGGTTAACCCCGGTCAATGCGATTGCCGGGGCAACATTGCGCTATACCCAGGATCACCGTTTCTTAATCCGCCAGCATGTGACACCGGCTTTAAACGGCAGAATAACCGCCGCGCAGACTTATCAAGCCACCCAGTTGCACCAGCAGATATTCAATAAAATCTACCCGCAGTTGAAGGATGTGCCGATCACCCGCACCTGGTCAGGCACCATCAGCGTCACCAGAAATGGCGCGCCGGTTTGGGGGGAATTGAAAAAAGGGATTTATACCGCAGGCGGCTGTAACGGCGCGGGCGTTTCTAAGCAAACCATCGCCGGGACGCTGTTGGCTGACTATGCGCTGGGCCATGATAATCCGCTGATTGGCGCAATGTTAGAGCTTGGCAACGCGAATTACCTGCCGCCTTCGCCGGTGCTTGATGTGGCTATCGCTCTGTCGCTGATGAAGGAAAGATATCTGGGTAGGAAAGAGATTTAATCAGCATAATCATTCGGCACAATGATAACCGTGATGCCCCTATCCCTGTGGGAGAGGACCGGGGGCTTGTCGTACGGTGATACTCCCCTAACCCTCTCAAGGAGAGGGTTAGGGTTAGCTTCAACCGGTAAGCATTACATGCCAAAGACGCAGGGAAAACCTTCACTACTCGGTTGCTGCTTCCAACGTCATCACTCCAGCACCTGTAACGCTAACCACGTCATCGTTAACGCTGTCTTTCAGAGCGATATTGATTGCCTGCATAAATTTCCATGCCGCCGGCACGTTTTCGAATATCACCTGATTAAACTGGCTGTCTCTCAGGAATGAAATATCCGTCGCTTTGGTATTCTTGAACTTCACGTTTTCGAAATGTAAGCCGCTGTGGAAAGCATCACGTTCAAAGGCAAAACCGTAGGCGCTCTCCATCTCGGCGATGGTCATGCCGTCAACCAGGATACTGTTTTTCTTGCTGGTGCCGTCAATCGTCACGTTCTTCACCGTCACGTCGCGGAACTGCGCAGGCTCGCTGGCAGGCACCGTGTCATTAACATCAGAAGCGTATTTAATGGTGAAAACAAACGGTTGTTCGTTAATTGCCACCATCGCGTTATCACGGAACAGCACGTCACGCGCGCCGCCGCCATAGTAAGGGCGGCTCTTCATGCGCAGGCCGACAAAGGTAAGGTACATCACGTTATCTTCTGCACGGATCTTCTCAATCCATGCACCGGTATGGCTCCCTGCCACCACCGCACCATGACCATTACGGAAATAGTTATTGAAGATCCAGGCTCCGCTCTGCGCTTTCTGACCAAACTCCTGCACGCCAGCACCAAAGCCTGCGGCAAAGTTGACGCAGTCATCGCCGGTATCAAAGAAGTTATTGAATACCATCACATTCTGGCTGTTGCCAAACTCAATGCCGTCGGCGTTGTTGGCATCAAACGTAGTATGCGATAACGCATTCATCACCACGTTCTCAGACTCTAGCACCATCACGCCGTGGAACGCCGGGTTGAGGATCGTCAGGCCATCAACGTACAGATTACGCACCCCGCGCAGGGTCATCAGGCTGGAACGGCGGTTCTTGTAAGCCTCCGTCAGCGACATGCCCTCACCCACGGCGACCGCAACCTGGGATTTCGCCAGAATACCGTCGTTGTGAACCTTGTCTTCTTTACTGGCGCGATACTGCGGCAATTTATTACCGACTTCATCGGTAATCTCATCCACACCGCCCGAGCTGATGCCGCGCGTCCAGCCATTGCCATCAATAGTGCCTTTACCCACAATGCGGATATTTTCAAAAGTCCCCGCATGAGTGCTGCCCTGATCGTTCTCTTCCAACACGTTCAACAGCGATGGCGGGCGTTTTGGCAGCGGTGCCGGTACGGTATAAGGATACAGGATATACCCCTTTTCCAGCGGGTAATCAGCCGCATCGGCGGAGCCCAACAGCACGGCATTCTCGGCCACCTCAAAGGTCATGTTGCTGTGCAGGAACAGCGCACCGGACTTGTATGTTCCCTCGGTAAGTTGCACCTTACAGCCTTGTGCATAGCGTTCCAGCGTACAGTTATCGATAGCGCTCTGGATCGCGGCCGTATCCAACGTCGCGCCATCCCCTTTTGCCCCAAAGTCTTTCACATCAATCAGATAGGGTTTAGCCGTGGTTTCCTGCTTCACGGTTTCGCTGTCTACCGACTCTTTACCATCGGCATAAACCGCGCGGACGGTGAAGCTGTACTCAGTGGCTGGCGTTAACCCGGTCACCGTAAAATTATGCAAGCCAATCTTGGTGTGCCAGCTTTCGCTGTCGATATTCTGATAGAAATTATCGATATAAGGTTTGGCCGGTGAGTGGAGATCGTGATTAGCATTAGCACTGCCAATCAGTTGGCCGTTCATGTAGACGTTGTAATCTTTGATATCGCTGTACTGTTCGGGCTTTTCCCATACCAGAACCACACTGCCTTCATCATACGCCAGCGTAGGTACCTGAACCTTTTGCGGCGCAGCGGAACGATCCACCACGCTGTTACCGCCCGATGTGTTCTCACCACCCGATGTGTTCTCACCACCCGATGTGTTCTCACCACCCGACGTGTTCTCACCGCCCGACGTGTTATTGCTGCCCGAAGCGTTATCACTGCTCAAGGTGTTATTCGTGCTCGAACCGTTATCACACCCCGCCATCAGGCCGCTTAGAACCACAATAGCACCGAGAGTCAGACGAATTTTGGGTAAAGAATAAAACATGCAACCTCCTGTATGATTAATATCACGTACTAAGAGCCTTCTCCTTTATATCCGTTACCTTTCAATCCGCGCTCCGTAAGCTCCTATCTGTAACTCGAATTATTTAGGGTCAGACATGTTCCCAATCTTTCAGGAAAAGGCTAAAAATAGAATTAACAGCACAACAACATCAGGGTGCTTTTTAAAATACAATAAAACCCCCTACGAAATATTATCGCATTCTCAAAACAAAGCCGTTTTACACACCCAGCATTAAGTAATAAAGGTATGCCGTTACTTGTAACAATCAGATAATAATATCACTTTCATCGCATTTAATTATAATAAATCCTTGATAAAATCAACAACAAAAACAACATACCAAAAATAACAAAACATTGTTTTATTAAATTATGTTCTTATCTTTTTTTCGCGACAGAGTTCAAACTTTCATCCCTGACTGACTAAATGAAGAGGCTGTTTTTAGCAAAAGTATAATTCAGCTCACAGAATAAATGGTCTGTTTCAGGCTGGTACGCCTTCGTCAGGAATACCGCTGAAAGATAGATGTGGATAAAAGCTTTTGGCAGATGCTTAGGAGCCTATAGTTACTCCTAGTACAGCGTCAGGGCGAGTAGCCAAAGTGCCCACAACAGCGCGGTTATTATGATCGTATGCCTGAGTTGGCGTACTGCTCCCTGCTGCCGCTCGGTAAATGACAGCCGCGTGAGCCTTTCCCGCTGCCAGATAAACGCCAGCGCTTCCCCTGCTCGCTGATTCTGCGCTTCGTTGAAGCGGGCGAAATATCCCACGTCCAACCACAGCCGCCAGCAGCCATAGCCACTCGCGCCAATCAGCAGCGCAATCACCGCACGCAGTGCGCCAGGTGGGGCGGCGAAAATCGTCCACAGCAGCGGTGGCGCAGCCATCAGCAGCAGAAAACGCCAGCTTTCAAACGTTCGTTCAAGCAGCGCCGCCTGTAGCGCACTCTCTTTGGTTACTTCATCATGTTCGTTCGCCATTGTTCCAGCCGCTCCAGATGTTGAGAGGTGAAAACGACCTGCGGCCGTTTCTCGCGAATATGTGCCACCGCTTGGGCCACCGTCAGCGCTGGCTGTTGCTCTAACAACCAGGCTGCGGCAACCATCGCGCTGCGCGACAGCCCCAGCGCACAATGGATTAGCACGGTACCCTGAGATTGCCGCAGCTGTTCCAGCACCGTTACCGCCTGCCGGAGTTGCGTGTCATCCGGGCACAGCAGATCCAGCATCGGCACACAGTGGTAAGCAACTCCCGTTAGGTGGCGCGACCGGGGAAATTCACTGGTTACATCCAGCACCGCGTGCTGCGCTGGCTGGCGACGGGGGTAAAACCCAAGATAGACTTCGGCCGTCAGCGGGCTGATCGCAGGCAAACGACGCGTGTAGCATAACAGGGAAATAAACATCCCCCACCGCCAGGGCAGCAGCAGCCAACGGGCTGCGGGCGTCAGTTTCCCTTGTTGATCTTTCTGCAACGCGGCAACGCCAAGCCCGGCATATCCCAGCGTGACAATGCTCAGCGCGATCGCGGGCCACCACAGCCACGGGAAAAACCATCCTGCCACCAAGCAGACCAGCGCACCGCACAGATAACGCCCTGCCAACGTTTTAGCGCTGGCGCTCGGTCGCTGCCAGCGCCAGCGCTCTTGCTCTGGCACCAGCCAGTCAATCACCATCCCAATCGCCAGCCCGGCAAGCACATCAATGAAATGGTGCTGCCAGGTGGTCAGTACCGAGACCGCGATCAGCAGAAACCACGCGGCGCACAGCCGCCGCCAGTGGCCGGTCAAGTGGCGGCTGAAATGACGCCACAGCAGCCAACAGAGAATAATATGCAGCGAGGGCGACTGGTTATAGGGGAGATCAAACTGCTCCAGTTGCCCGAACAGCCAACCGGAAAAGCCGGAAACCGGCGGCCGAACAAAGCTAAAGCGCAGCGGAAACAGCAAGAACCCGACGCAGGCCACCACAGAAGCCAGTACCAGCCGACAAACCAGACGGCGCTGTTCGCTGAGCGAGAAACAGACAAACAGCGACAGGCCATACAGCAGATCCAGGCTCCAGTAGGGAAGAATGGTCAGCGGAATAAACGGAATCTGCCGCTCCCAGGCAAACACTACGCTGCCTACGCCCTCCCTACCTGCAGTGAACTGATTCACCTGGCCATAGGTGAGGAAGAAAAATGGCGCCAGCAGAAGCAGCCAGCCAACGCCTTGTATGACCAGGCTACGGCGCGTTACTGAACCGATCATGGGTAGCGTCGTACCGCCAGCGAGACGGTAAAAATCCCCCACTCATCAATGAGCTGGGTACATTTATCAAAACCGGCTTCCCGCACCAGCGCATCCATCTCGCCCTGGGTACGCACACGCATCACCCAGGCTTTGCCATCTTTATGGCTGGTGAGTGACCAGGCGATGGTTTTCAACTGTGGATGCCAAGGTTGCCCGGTATAGATCAAAATCCCACCCGGTTCGATGGCGTCTGCCAGCCCGGCCAGCGAACTACGCACCAGCGTATTTTCCGGGAACAGCTCGTAGAGGCCGGAAACGATGCCCAGCGTTGGACGCGGATCCAATGCCGCCAGTTCAGCGCGATTAAAGGCGTCGCCACGCTCAAAGCGCGCTTTATCCGCCATCCCGCGCTCAGCGATCATCTCCTGCCCTTTCGCCACGTTCAGTTCGCTGTAATCACGCAGTAAAACCTCGCTGACCGCCGCTTCGCCCCCCAGTGCATCCAGCACATAACGGCCGTGCCCAGCGGCAACGTCCACCACTCGCACCGGCTTGCCCTGCTCCACCAGTTGCGCCACCGCCTGCTGGATAAGCTGCTGTAGGTGAACCTTGCGCTGGCGAATCCCCCGCCAACCCACGCTATTGAGGTAGTTTTTATCGATCTGCCGCCCCAGCCAACTGCTACCCTGAGGTTGATTGCGATAGACATAATCCAGCGTACTGCCAGAGTCAAAACCAGTATCGAATCCCAGCTTCACGCCGGTTGATTGGGTACCGAGCATTTTCATGCCGTAGCGCATGGCGCGATAGGCCACATCATCAAGGGAATAAGGTGCCGGGCCGCCGCTCAGCATGCGCCAGCTATCCGCGCCGGGGCTCCAGCGATCTTCATTTTGGTAATCGAAACGCTGCGGCGGCATAGCGTACAGCGTGCCGATAAACGCGCGCATTTTGTCGAACGCGATTTGACGATCGCGCTCGCCGAGAGTGTCGTGATAGAAACCCGGCAACACGTGCAGCTCTTTGATCGGGCTGCGCAGGCGCTGGTAGAAATCCAACTGCGGCTTGCGGTGAACCACATAGTCCTCACCGGAGATCAGCAACTGCGTCGGCAACGTAATCGCCGCTGCATCGCTGACGATCCGCTCGGCGGTGCGGTAAAGATCGAGCAGAATATTGACGGCAATCGGCCGGGTAATCAGCGGATCCTGATTGAAACTCTCTACCCGCTCAGGATCGTGCGTCAGGTATTTGCCTTTGACGTAGGAATTGACAAAAAACAGCCCACGCAAGCGGTGCAGCAGCGCCAGCCCAGGGCGGGCAAACGGCACGTACAGTTTGACCTTAAAGGCCGGTGACGCCAGCACCAGGCCGCGGATCGCAGGCGCATAGTCGTGCGCCCAGGTTGCTGCCAGCACCGCGCCAACGCTCTGCGCCACCACGATCACCTCCTCCAACGCCGCCCGGCTGTCGGCAGCGGCAAAGCGGACAAACTCATCCACATCCTGCACTGAACGGGTCAACGATGGGCTATGGCCACGTTGGCCCGGCGAGCGCCCGTGGCCGCGCGCATCCCAGGCGTAAAACGCGGTATCCGGCATCGCCAGTTCATCAACGATATGCTGCAAGCGCCCAGAGTGTTCATGACCACGATGAAACAGCACGATGACTTTAGGTTGCGCGCCGTTTTCCAGCGCTGGCCAGTGGCGGTAAAACAGCTCGGTATGATCGCTGGTGAGAAAGCTTTTTTCGTCTGGCGTGCGGCTATTGGCCATGGGATTCATTTCCTTTTGTCTCCTGGCGGAGTTGTAGTAAACGCTGCAACAGCGCGTCCTTAAACTGGTTTTTATCCGGATGAAAATGCAAAGCCTCACCCACGTTGGCGTCAATAAACAGCGGCAGCGGAATACGGTTGCCCTTCGCCATCACCCGTTCGGTGCCTTTCAGCCAGACCGGAATAATCGGCACCTCCGGCATGCTCTGGCTGAGATACCACAGCCCCGATTTCAGCGGTGCCAGTTTCCCCGGTTCACCGCGTGTGCCTTCTGGAAACAGAATCAGGATTTTGTTGTCTCTAAGCGCCTGTTCGCACAGCGCCAGCGGATTAGCCTCCCCGCCCTGACGCGAGACCGGAATGATGTTGAGAATATTGAGCGAAAACCACGCCATCCACTTGTTGCGCAGAAAATAGTCTGCGGCCGCGGCCGGGTGCACAATATGCTGCTGACCGATAGAGAACAGCGACAGCAGCACAAACACATCCATATGGCTGTTATGGTTCGCCACCACGATCGCCGGGCCATGCTTTGGCAGGCGCTCCCGGTGCTTTACCCGCAGCCCAAGCCACAGCCAGATCACCGGCCAGACGATACACAGGGAAAACAGCGTTCTGAGAAATTTTTTCATCATGGCTTCAGTAACAGAAGTAACGGATAAAGTGGAAGAAAACCGGGGCGGTGAAAATCAGCGAGTCCAGGCGATCGAGAATGCCACCGTGGCCCGGCAGCAGCGTGCCGCTGTCTTTGACGCCGATGTCGCGCTTGATCGCCGACATCACAATATCGCCGCAGAACCCGGTCACGCCGATGATCAGCCCCGCCAACAGCGCCATATGCCAGCTTAACGGTGTCAGCAGTGGGCCAAGCAGCAGCGCCGCCAGCGCAGTGCTGCCGATGCCGCCCACCAGCCCCGCCAGGGTTTTATTCGGGCTGACCTTCGGCGTGACCTTAATCCGCCCCAGCGATTTGCCCCACAGATACTGGGCGATATCGTTAAATTCGGTCAGGCCGACCAGAAACAGCACCAGCAGCGCCCCGGTTTGCAGGCCATCTGCGGGCAGCACCAGCAAAAAGGCCACGTGGCTGAAAGCAAAAACGGTGGTCATCAAGCCCCAGTGCAGCTGCGAAACCGTGCTCAAAAAACCCTGAGTATCGCCAGCTATCACCATGCGCGCGGGTAAGAATAAAAAGACATACACCGGAATAAACACGATAAACATGCCGTACCAGCCAATGCCGATCAGCCAGTAGTTAATGGGGATGGCGATAAACATCCACAGCAGCGGCATCCGGTCGGAATGCCGGGAGGGAACCAGCGTCAGGAACTCCTTCAACGCCATAAAACTGACCAGCGCGAAAAAGGTCAGCGCCAGCCAGTGCGGGCTGATCATCGCCAGTGAAAACAGCACGATAATCACCCACCAGGTGCGAATGCGCAGCGTCAGTTCGTGCCAATCTTTACCCGGTCGCAACCAAACCAGCAGGCCGTTCACCAGCGTGGCGAACAGCAACAGGGCAAAAATTACCGCCAGTGATTTTTCCAGCAACATTATTGGCGCTCCTCTACCAAGGCGCTACGGCAGCGATTCACTACCGTCCAGATCAGCAGCAGCGTCGCAGCGCCCCACAGCAAGTTGTTCCATTCCAACGCTTGTGGCCAGATCGCCAGCACCAGCCCCCAGGTGCCAAACAGCAGCGCCCGGTCGCTTTTGCCCAGCGGCCCGGCATAGTTGCGCACGCCGTTGATGGTTTGCACCAGAATGCCGCAAAACTCGCTCAACACCGCGCAGAACAGCATGGCCAGCACCAGCGGCGCATAGCTGCCCGGCAGAAAGATAAAGGGGATATACAAGGCGACATCGGAGAGCACATCGCCGATCTCATTAAGCATGGCGCCGAGGCGGCTTTTCTGGTTGCACTCCCGCGCCAGCATGCCATCAAGCGCATTGAGCGCCATGCGGATAAATAAGACGATTGGCAGGAGATAAAACAGGCTTGGTTGCGGGAATAACACCAGCAATCCGCCCGTCAGAAACGACAGCAGCATAGCCGCCAGAGTGATATGGTTGGCCGTCACCCGACGTCTATTCAACCAACGCATAGTGGGCCGTAACAGCGCCTGAAAAGCAGGCTTAATCTTATAGAGCGTCATACTTCATCCCTGATTTATTTTACGTTACAGCCTTATATTGCCTCAGAAAACAATAACTCCGCCACTGTTTTGCTCCGGCGTAACGGCTTTGAGCGGTGGTTCTCTGAAGCTATCTGCAAGGTTTGGGGCCCGGAGCCTGACAAACAACAGAAAATGATTCATTTAAAGAAGGATAATTTATAAAAAAACATCTCCGGATATCTTATTTTTTATATTTAAAAACACCTGAAGCTTAAATGGAGTGGATTTATATAATAAAAAAAATAAATAATTCTAAAAACTTAAAAAAAAAACTTAACCGCAGAGTTTAAAACTAATTTCAACTCCTACCCCACAGTAAAGAGTGAAAAAAATGCATATTGCGAGCATCTGATTTCACCGTAATAAAAAACATTGCAAATCAATAGGCTGTGGTTTTTACTGGCCAATTTATCATCTTTGACAAACACGATTCGCCTGTGAAAAATAGCGGAACTTTCTCTACCGTTATTGAGAAAGGATATATATGTACTTGCTTGCAACATTATAAAGTCTTAAATCTACGGTTAATGACTCTTTTTAAGGATAAAAAATGAAGCTGAACAAAATGGCGCTAGCTGCAATGCTGGCATGTGGCTCTATATCTCTGGCTAACGCAGCGGCAGGCGGAGAAGTTAATTTCACGGGTTCTATTACTGATGCCCCTTGCTCTATCGATCCCGGCAGTAAAAAACAAACGGTAGATTTGGGTGCCGTATCAAAACCGGGGTTAGCGGCAAATCTTAATGGGCCTGAAGTTAAATTCTCCATCAAATTGTTGAACTGCATCGTCGGTACTGGTGCTACTGCGCCAAATAAAGTCAGCGTAACCTTTAGCGGCCCGCAAGGCGGAATACCAGGTGGGTCGTTATCTAACGATCTGCTGGGTATTACCGGAGCGGCAAAAGGGGCCAGCATCAAACTGGTGGACTATTCTAACGCTCCGATCACTCTGGGCCAGAAAACCAGCCCTCAGGCCCTCAGTAACGGTAACGGCAATACGTTGGAGTTCACGGCCTATTTGGTACCGAACCCAGGGGTAACACCGGCGCAGATCGTAGAAGGCGCATTTACCTCTACGGCTAACTTTATTATGAACTACGAGTAATCATCAGTTGTACTGCATGCGGAGCAACCGTATGCAGTACGCCAGCCATGGAGCTGTGGTATGCAATGGAAAGTACGTACTCTTGCCATTATGTTTTCACTGTGCATGTTGAACGTAAGCATAATACTCACACCTTGCCAGGCAGAGGATATTACTCTTTCTGGCTCGATTATTGATGTCCCTTGTTCCATTGATACCGCCAGCCGCAATCAAACGCTGGATATGGGGTTTTTACCAGCCTGGCAGCTTATTCGTAACGGGCAGGGAATCTCACACAACTTTACGATAAAACTCGTGAACTGCGAATTATTCCAGATCAACGGGCAACTGCCGGAGTGGCGTTACTTTCAGATAACCTTTGATGGCCGTAACGATAATGGCAAGTTTGGTGTTGATGGCAATGCCGCAGGCGTTGCGCTGCAAATTTCCGACAATCAGGGGAATATTGCCGTTCCCGGCATCCCTCTACCTGCCGGTCAATTGAGTTCGGGGAATATGTTTCTTCAGTATTCAGCACGCTTGGTGAGCAATTCTCAGCAACTGCAAGCAGGGGAGTACTCCTCCATTTTACGCTTCAAGATTGATTACTACTGATATTGGCATTTTATTTACTCTCTGTCGTAGAGCCGACTTATATCTAATTTGCTGAATAACCGCAGCGTTTTCGATTATATGGCCACCGGGATGATTGATTAATATAACTCAAGGTCAACGGATGATGATCTCCCCATATCTGTTTTTACGCCTATTTCGCCCTCGACTGCTGGGGGGATTAATCGTCCTCGTATTATGGGGAGAAAGCCATCGGCTGAATGCCGAAGAGATTCAATTCAATACTGACGTACTGGATTTAAAAGACAGCACCAATATCGATCTGCAACAGTTTTCCCGTGGCGGCTACATCATGCCGGGCGAATACAGCATGGCGGTAAAAATTAACAACCAGGCTTTACCGGAACAAACCATTCTGTTTTATCCACCGGAGAATGACCCGAAAGGCAGTGAAGCCTGTATTTCCCCGGCGCTGGTTGAGCAACTGGGGCTCAAGCCCCAGGCACAAACGCACCTTGGCTGGTGGCATCAGGGGCAGTGCCTACAGGTTAACAGCCTTGAAGGGATGGAAGCCCACGGTGATTTGGCCACTTCCACTCTGTCTATCAGCATTCCTCAGGCCTACCTGGAATATGTTGCAGCAAATTGGGAGCCCTCTTCACGCTGGGATAACGGCATCCCCGGCATCTTGCTGGATTACAACCTTAACGCACAGGTTCAGCAGCAACGCCAACAGCCGGGTAACCAGAATCAGGATCTCAGCGGCAACGGTATTCTGGGCGTCAACCAAGGGTCGTGGCGGCTGCGAGCCGGTTGGCAAAGCCAACTCCAGCACCAGACCGGTCGCGAGCAACCAACGCAAAGAAGCTGGGACTGGGAGCGTTTATACGCCTACCGGGCGATCCTGCGTTTGAAAGCGCGCTTGATGCTGGGCGAACAGTTTCTGGATTCCAGCCTTTTTGACAGCTTCCGCTTTACCGGGATCAGCCTGGCGACCGACGACCGGATGCTGCCACCAAACTTACGCGGCTATGCCCCGGAAGTCAGAGGTATTGCCCGCACCAATGCCAAGGTGGTTATCAGCCAGCAAGGGCGGGTGCTGTATGAAACCTTGGTGGCCGCTGGCCCATTCCGTATTCAGGATATCAATAGCGCAGTCTCCGGTCAGTTGGATGTGCGTGTGGAAGAACAAGACGGCAGCGTGCAGTCTTTCAGCATCAGCACCGCCAATATCCCCTATCTGACCCGGGCAGGAACGGTGCGTTACAAGCTGGTTGCCGGGCGCCCGTCTGATATCAACCGCCACACCAGCGATCCGACTTTTACCGCTGGCGAGTTCTCCTGGGGCGTCAGTAACGGTTGGTCGCTCTACGGCGGCGCAATTATGGGGGAACAGTACAACACCCTGGCTCTTGGCCTGGGGCGTGACCTGATGATACTCGGCGCACTGGCGTTTGATGTGACCCAGTCGCGCGTACGCGTGGAAGACCCGGAAAAAACGCTGTCCGGTGGCTCATACCGCCTCAGCTACTCGAAACGCTTCGATGATTACGACAGCGAAGTGGAATTTGCCGGCTACCGCTTTTCCGAGAAAAACTTCATGAGCATGGCTGAGTTTCTGGACATGCGTAATAACGGCGGTGTGCGTTCTCAGAACAGTAAAGAGATGTACACCGTCTCCCTGACCAAACAGTTTCGCGAATCAGGGGTAAGCGCCTATCTGAATTATGAGCACCGCACTTATTGGGATCGCGCGGATAACGATCGCTATAGCCTGTCTCTGGCGCGCTATTTCAACCTTGGTCGTTTCAAGAACCTGAGCCTGTCGCTTAATGCTTATCGCCATCAATACAACAAGATCAATGATGACGGCGCGTATCTGTCGCTTTCTATCCCATGGGGAGATCGGGGCTCCCTCGGTTATAGCAGCATGTTTACCCGGCAAAATAACGACCAGCGCGTGAGCTATGCCGACCGGATTAACGGTGATGACAATTATCAGATCACAACCGGCGCGGATCGTGACGGGCTGAAGTTGGCCGGATTCTATAACCATAACGGGGATAGCGCATTGGTCAACCTCAGCGCCAGTTATGCACGCAACAGTTACACCGCGCTGGGGATGTCGCTGAGAGGAGGTGCCACCCTAACCCAGGAAGGCGCCGCGCTGCACCGCGTCAGCTCGCTGGGCGGATCGCGCCTGCTGCTGGATACCGATGGCGTTGCCGGGATCCCCATCCAGGGTAATAACACCACGGCCACCTGGAGTAATCGCTTTGGTAAAGCGGTGGTGGCGGACATCAACAGTTACTACCGAGACAGCGTCAGTATTGACCTGAACCAACTGCCGGATAACGCCGAAGCCGTCAGTTCAGTGGTGCAAGCCACGCTGACCGAAGGCGCGATTGGCTACCGCCGCTTTGACGTGGTGTCCGGTGAAAAAGTGATGGCCGTGATTCGTTTGGCCGATGGGTCAACCCCGCCCTTTGGGGCCACGGTGGTGAATCAGAGAGAGAAAACCGTTGGCATGATCAGTGATGAGGGCAACGTTTATCTGAGTGGGATCACCGAAGGGGAAACAATGACCGCCCATTGGAGCGGCAGCAAACAGTGCGTGCTTTCACTACCGAAGAAGTTGCCAGCCAACAGAATGGCAGAGCTGCTATTACCCTGCCAGCGGTTAACCACCAGCAAAGCGGGCTGATCGGGTTATTTAATAAGCTTAACAATGAGAAACGTGATGAAAATGAATGCGAGTACCCCATTTACCGTTGGCCTGCTGCTTGGCGCGCTCGGTATTCAGCCAGCACAGGCGGCAATAGCACTCGATCGGACGCGGGTGATTTTTAACGGCACAGACAAATCCATCAGCCTGAGCGTCGGCAATGACAATAAGCAGTTGCCTTATCTGGCACAGGGTTGGATTGAGGATGCCCAAGGCAACAAGATCAGCAGCCCACTGGCGGTTTTGCCACCGGTACAACGTATAGAGCCGGGAGCGAAAAGCCAGATCAAGATCCAGGCACTGCCGGCAATTGCTCAACTGCCGCAGGATCGGGAGTCGGTCTTTTACTTCAATCTGCGTGAAATACCCCCCCGCAGCGATGGGGGCAATACGCTACAGATCGCGCTGCAAACGCGTATCAAACTGTTTTATCGCCCTAAAAGCATCGTGCAGACGGCCACGGAGCTTGCCAATCCGTGGCAAGAGAAAGTGACGCTGACCAGAATGGGGGACAAATATCAGGTGAATAACCCGACCCCTTACTACGTGACGATCGTAGACGCGGGCAGCAGAAAAGGCGCGGAGAGCATTAAAGGTTTTGAACCGCTGATGGTTGCGCCAAAAAGCAGCGGAAACCTGAATATCAATGCCAATACTCTGGGCAATAGCCCGGTACTGACCTACGTCAATGATTATGGCGGCCGTCCGGCGCTGGCGTTCAATTGTATTTCCAGCTCCTGCCTGGTCGTGCCGGAGACGCGTGGTCAGTAACAGCGCTGATGAGCCTCATCGGCAAGGAGAGACGATGCAACGGAAGTCCGTTTGGCGGCCAGGATCGGGCAACATAATGCTCATCGCAGGCCGAACGCTGGGTTTATTAAGCTGCCTGCTCGCGTTCCCGCTACAGGCAGTGGACAACCGTACGGTGACGGTCACGCTCAACATCCTGGCAGGGGTGCCCTGTACGATTGATGTAAGCCGGGTTAATCCGCTGAATCTGGGCCAGATCGTCACGACTCAGGTTAACGGTAATTATCGCAAGACGCTGATCCCTTATACGTTGACATGCAGCACCGCGACCAATTTGAAGATGACTATTCTCACCAACGCTGCTGCGACCTGGTATGGAGCGGGAACCTTGGTGACGGGCGGGATAAATTCACAAGATTTAGGTATTCAACTGTTGAAAGAAAACGGTACGCCGGTGGTTTTTAATGAGGCCATCGCCTTTAACTCCGTCAGCCCTCCTGCGTTATTTGCCGTACCGGTAAAACGCGCGGGAGCGGTGTTAAATGCAGCCAGTTTTTATTCAGCTTCGGCCACCATGAGAGTGGAATATCCCTAGAACAATTATCGATACAGGAGCGTTATTTTTATGAAGCAATATCAAGCGGTGCTAGCGTTATTTTTTTCAGGCGTGTTCAGCCATTCCGCACAGGCGGTTGACGCTGCCATGTCGTTTAGCGGGGAATTGGTGAGTCCCCCTTGTACGATAAACAGCGGTGCGGCGATTACCGTCCCTTTTGACAAAGTCGTCATCACTCAGATTGATGGCGTGTATAAAAAGAAACTGGTGGATTATACCCTGACCTGTACAGCGACGGTCCCGCTCTCGTTGAAAATCTCGGGGGCCGCATCATCGTTTACGTCGGCAGGAACCATCCAGACCTCAGTCACTGATTTAGGTATTCAATTGCTGGTAGGGAGTGCTCCCATTACCTTAAATACCGCCTGGACGTTTAACCCGGCACTGAAACCTGACCTGTATGCAGTACCGGTAAAACGTACAGGAAGTGCATTGACGGCTCAGCCTTTCTCCGCGTCGGCAACCATGACTGTTGATTATCCATAAAAGAGAGAGGCGATGATGAGATACTCTATTAGCCAACCAGCCTTGCTGCTTGCAGGTATTCTCATCTGCAACCATTCGGTAATTGCGGCCGATATGACCTTTATGGGTGAGTTAATTGAGCCCGCCTGCACATTGGAGAACGATAAGATCCTGGTCGATATGGGCACCGTATTTGAACAATACATTTATGCCAACCAACGGACGCCCGGCACGTTGTTTGAGCTGCGCCTGAAGAATTGCGATCTTACTCATACTAATAGGGTGAAAGTCACGTTTGAAGGGTTACACAATACGGCATTACCGACATTGTTGGCGGTCAACGGCGGAGCTAACCGCGGCATCGCCATCGGGCTGGAGACCCCCTCCGGCCAGGCAGTGCCGCTGGGCAACACGGAGGATTATCCGTTGCTGGCGGGTGATAACACGCTCAAGCTGAAGGCCTACATACAGGGTGAACCGAATGCCCTCATCAATAAGACCATTGTACGCAGTGCCTTCAGCGCCATAGCGACGTTTACCCTGGAATATTTCTAACAGGCTATTACAGAAAATGACCATCATCTTTTAGCGCCAATAATTTGGAGGATGTCTAACACATTCTATTTTCTGGCCATTAACAATTTTTATGATTGACGGATGTCACGATGAACAGATTTTTATCCGCAAGAAATACAATAATACTGCGCTTACTCATCACCTTTGCGCTGATATTTTCTTCTGGCTCACAAGCCACGCCATGGGCATTGAAGTTTGTTAGTGCGAAGGCTGCTAATGGTTTTATGACTTTTACCTACTCAGTCAGTACCATGCTGCCAGTAATGTGCACTGGCGTGGGTTCCCCAACGAATCCCGGCGGATCCTGGGATATTGGTTATCCAGGCTATGGTTACCCTGGGCCTGCCGCATATGCGCAATGTACCTGGAATGGCTATCAATATAGCAGCCAATGGTTGGCTGACGTGGTTACGCTGCAAGTGCCGCTTGGGTTGATCAGGGAAGGGGTCTGCCCTACGGTGATCTATCGGGATTACGGGATCTCAGATGAATATCCGTTGACCTGTACCCTGCCCCCGCTCGTTCAACCATTGAGCTGTAGCTTCGGCTCGGCCTCTGACTTTATTATTCGCCACGGCGATGTGCCTATTGCCGACGCCAAGAATATCACCGGTAATGCAGTAAAAGCGATCGACGGCAACATCACCTGCACGGGGAGCGGAAGTGGTACGGTGAAATTGACGCTGCTCAATAGTGGCTGGATGACTCTTGCTACCGATGCGGGGGGCACACTGCGTACTATGCTGACGATCAACAATACTTTAGGTTCAGCCCAAATCAACGTGGCCGCCGGTTCGACAACATTTGAGCTCCGCAGCACGTTATCAATACTGAATAACTACAGCACTCCAGGCAATAACATCTCTGGTTCAACCACACTTCGTTTGGAAATCCCCTAATTACAGGCCAGTTAAAAACTGGCCTGTAATTTTTTGTAATAGCTGACTATTTGCGTTGCCAGCCTATCAGTCGGATTGCCTCACCATTGGCCGATACCGGTATGAAAGCACGGTGACCACATAATAAAAAAGACTGGCAGCCACTAAAGAGTTGATAGCCGGAACGCCCGCTTCGATAACAAACCCGATAAAGCCCCCGAATACGCACCCGATAATACCTGGCCAGACGATATTAGGCATGTTTTCAAGGCTAGGTAATTCTCCCGTGGCACGAGAATCGTCCAACGCTTTTTTGTGCGTGCGTATGAAATAGAATTCAACGAGCATAATACCCACAATCGGTGGGAACAAGATCCCCATCAACTCTAGGAAGCCGATGAATTGGTCTAGAATACCCAGAATTGACAATGTGGTGCCAATAACACCAATAGCCAATGTGGTGACAATATAGTTGAGCCTAATGCCAAAAAGGCATTCAACCGCATTTGCCAAGCCAAGGGAGGAAGAATAAAGGTTGAGATCGTTAACACGCAGCGTTGAGAAAATCACAATCAATAAGCCGACCCCGCCTGCTGCGGTAGACATGATGGTGACCACATCAGAAGAACCGATGGCCCTGGCAAGCGCAATTGCTAATCCGTTAACGATAAACTCACCAGCAATGATGGTGATGAGCGACACGCCCAACACTTGCTTTTTATTACTGAGATAGCGCGTGATATCCGGTGTTGTCAAAGCCGCCAGAGTATAGGAGCCAATAATAATCGTGATGGCTGTACTGATGCTGATAACCTCACCGCTTGGCTTGGTTAGTATTAACGCCGAAAAATCATGGCCTGAAATAGTGAGAAATGAAATATAACAAATGGCTGCGATAAAGAGAGGGATGGCAAACTTGGCGATAAACCGCAGGGCTTTGAACCCGATGGCCACCAGAATAGTCAATATAATGCCTGCGATGGCGGCGGAAGCCTTAAACCCCAAATGCCCTCCCAGAGCAAAATCCAGTGATTTGCCAAATATTGCCGTTTGAATGCCAAACCAACCCATTAAACTGACGGCAATGACGATACCGATCAGCGCGGAACCAATACGGCCAAAACCGCACCATCTCGCCAGCAAGCTGCATGACATACCCTCTTGCATACCTGCCACGCCCATTCCATAGGTCAAAACGCCGCATACTATACTGGCGATCAGAATCGCGGTATAAGCATCCAGAATTGACATGCCATGCCCTAATGCCGCACCGAGCATGAACTGATCCAGCGCGGTCAACATGCCCGCATGGACCAGAGCGACACCAATGAAAGGCAACCGCTTATTGTGTGGAACACGTTTTAAAGCGAATTCGTCTCTACCTTCAGACACAATTTTATCCTTAAATGAACTTAATGCCTTTCACAATAAAATCTTCGGGTATATAGCAATCCAGCCCAATGACCAAGGCGTACTCAATGAATTGATGCAGACTTGATACTTTTGCTTTGCGATATATAGTATAAATATGCCGCTCAACCGTTCTCACATTAATATTTAACGTTCTGGATATTTCTTTGGCTGAGTATCGTTGAATCAAAAAGAAGATAACTTTAAGTTCAGTGGGGGAAAAGGAGTCCGTGGGCGCTAATGAACTTACAAACCGGGATTTTTCATTTTTGAAATAATTCATCGGGGTCAGTAATTTGAATGGCCGCGAAGACCAGAGCGTCCCTACCACTTTGTCCCCAAGAAAGATGGGATATTTGTCACCGATATAGGGGGAAAGATAAGAATGACCATACCAGTAACTGGTTTCTATGACAGGCACATGCATTTTCTTTTGAATGACCATGATGTCCTGCGTTGTGTACGCATCGGCCAACTCGCTCCAATCAACGGGAACCTCTTCGTCGAGCCTGCCTATGATGTCGTACCCTTTGGGGATGTTTGCATACTTGATCGCGGCGTCATTCATGTAAACGTTGACAGAGTCTACGTCTTTAATCCCCCACGGGATGCTCGACATCTCTAGATAGGGTATTAGCTCTTCCAGGCTTTTTTTAATATGATAGAACACAGGCCATCCCTCCTTGTGACTTCTTTGGCATCATATATTAGCTTTTTTAAACTTTCAAGCTGGAATGATTGGATGCCTATACGTAATAAATACGTATATACAAACATAATTTCTCAAGTAGAATCGGGAATTGGCTGACACTAGGGAAATAATTTGTTAGTCAAAGACACAGCAATCAAAATCCGAAATAATATAATTATAATCACAACATTATGACAACACGTTTTTTTCAAAAAAACGTAATTCTCTACTCGTTATATCCCAAAAGTAAAAAATCAAAATCCCGCCACTCCAGGCGGGATTATTTACACCTAAAATTCTGATGAATAAATTTTTGACACGTTACTGCCCAACGCGGTCAGAAACGCGAGGCGGCAGGCCATCGCGTATGATCTTCATACTGATTGTGTCCACGTAAGGCCTTCTAAAGAAATTGCGGGATTTTCACCCGCGAGCAAAGCCCCCATCACCACAGCGCTACCGGCGGCCAGCGTAAAACCCAAGCTCCCCTGGCCAAGGTTCATCCACAGATTTTGATAACCCGTTCGCCCCAGTTGCGGGGGCCCCGCAGGGGTGGAAGGCCGCATGCCAGCCCAGGCTTCTTCATCATCGACCCCTTGTAATTCAGGGAAGCTGCTGGCGACGATCTTTTTCAATGCCAGAATGCGTTCAGGGCGCAACTCATCGCCGTCATAGCCGATATCGACCATCGCCGCGATGCGTAGCTGGTCGCCGAGCCGGGCGTAAACCACCTTATGACCATAGTCAGTGACGCTAACGTCAGGCGCAATTCCGGGTTGTTTGGGATAGGGAAGCGTCAAACTGTAACCTTTAAGGGCACATAGCGGCACGCGAACTCCGGTTGCGGAAAGCAACGGGCCGCTGCCGTTGCCTGCCGCCACCACGTAATCATCACCAACGACAGCCCCCCGGCTAAACAGCTATTTAGGCCATGTCACTAATGCGACAGAGCCTTCGGCCTTACTATCAGCGCATCAATTCCAACCTCAGATTAGATTCATTGACCTGAAGAGAGGAGACTTGCGCATCTTTTGTTTGCAGCTCAGGTTCAATATCTAACCGCACAGTCAAGGTTTTACCTTTAGTCAGTTGCCCGTTTACAGTGGCGGCAAAACTTTGATCTGGCTTTAATTGCAGGCTGGACTGTGAGCCTGAGAGAACCCCGCTCGGTGTAATATGGGCGACAGACACACTCTGGCCATCTAATTGTGCATCTGACAGATGAATACGCACGCTGCCCTGCTCGCCGTAACGTAAGTCACCATTGGCTGCTTGAGCACCACGCAGCGTCAAGCGTATGGCCTGGGTGTACGGGCAAACGACGTTAACCATTATCGTGCGTTTCCCCGGTGTCACATGATTTCTGCCACTGGATGACTCATTTAGCTGCCAGCGAGTTTGATTACCATAGTCAATCACGGGCGCTCCCAGCGACAGATTGCAGCGGGAATCTGGCATCATATCCGATGGGCTGTCGGCAAAACCACTGCTGAAAGGCGTATTCGCCCCGGCTAAAGGGCTGAAAGCCAAAGCGAATAACACGGTAGTCGGTAATATTCTCATCGTAATATCCTGTTATTTACAGACGGCTGACGCTGTCTCATACAGTTCACCTGCATCGGCCTTCTCTGGCAGAATAAGCGTCAGGCTACAGATAGTTTTACCGGAAGACTGGACCTCAAGGACCATATTGGTTGCGGCATCAGGCACAAACACACGGCCATGGTTTCCGACCACGGTAACGAATTTACCTTTACTATCGAAAACACTGGAACCTTGTGATAACGCTTTTCCTTGCGCATCAGCCGCATCAACTAATACTCGACGTGTACGTACCACATCAAAATTGACATGGCTGACCGAGCCACGTGCAGCTTCAGTTTCTTGCAAGGCATTATCGATATCCACGTCTTTCCTTAAGCTAGTGGTTTTCACCTGAATCGTTGAACGCTTATAGCTGCTGAGTGATGGCAGTACCGCATAACCCTTTCTGTCTGTCCACGTCGGGCCGGCTGGTGTATCTAATTGAACACCAGCTTCCTCACCAACCTTGGCAATACCAAAGGTATCTTGGATAGGATATGGCGAAAGTGTAATACCCCCATTATGTACCACCACGCCCCCAGAAGCCCGGGCTGACCAGGTGGTGGAATTGTCAGAGTCGTGGCTGACGCTACCACTGAGTTGGCTGATGGATGTCAATCTGTCAATGCTACCGGTATTCGAGAAACGCTCATTGCGGAAATCACGTTCACTGGCGATACTCCACCCACGATCCTGGCTGGTTCGATCGCTGTAACGTACACCGGCACGAGTACCACGATCGGTGCTATTAACGTAGCTGCTAACGCTTCTGCCATCGAAGGGGATATTCATCGTCAGATACAGCCGATTTTCAGCCTCGTTATTCCGGTTATTGGTATTGCGTTCTGCGCTGGCACTGACAAACGTGCGGCCAAACTGCCGGCTCCAGCTACTACGCAGATAGTCCGTGTTGTTGCCATTAAATGAAGATGTGCGCGCCCAAGATAGCGAGAGGTTACCCACGTTTTCTACCGCCCAACTGACACCGGTGCCGTACTGGCTGCGAGTACGATACTGATAATCCAATTCATCGTCCTGTAAAGCATCACTCAGTTCGCTATAGCCCGATGTTTGATAGCTGGCATTGATATTCACCGCCAGACGCTCACTCAGACTCTGGTTAACGCTGGCCGTAGTTGAAACACCGTTGTTACCGTGCTTCTGATTTTGAGCCACCGTTGCCTGCACGGTGAGCAATGTTGCATCAAAGGGCTGGTTATCAACTCCCAGTGCTCCGGCCCGGTAAGGTTCAGAGCCTAGAATACCGGCATTGAGTGTCGTTCTGGGGGTAAGTAACCAACCGTTGGCAAGCGTGCCTAATATCGGCGACTCACTGCTGCTCTGTTGATCAAGCTTACCTGCACCCAATGACAACCCTGGAGCAACCGCATTTCCGTTCAGTAATAATGACGCCGCTGGCACAGTGAACTGCCGGGTTTCACCGTTGCTTCCCGTCATCACCACTTCCAGGTCGCTTCGGGTATTCAACAGTGAAAAACCTTGAAGGCGAAAGGGGCCCGCAGGGACGATGGTGCTATACATCAGCACGCCAGATTGGCGGATTTCGACCACTGACTGAGTATCTGCCGTGCCTTCTACTAATCCTGCACCACCGCGATCGCCGACCAGAGCCGCTTCCGGAAACATCTGAAAACCGAGCACCTGACCGGTACCAAACAGCGAGTTAGACAGGCTTATCTGACCGGCTTGAAGCACTTTTTTTATGCCTGCAAAGCTGCGCTGGGCATAGGCAGCTTGATGCCTTAGCAAATTCTCGTCGTTAAAGCGTGAAAAAGTCTGGCGGCTGCGCACAATCCAATCGCTGAAATTAAACCCCGCCTCGGTGCCAAGTTGTGTAAAGTTTACGCCGCCCGATGGACCCGATGAATCCATATATTGCCCGTCGTAGTTAAACATGCCGGCAAAGCCGCCATGCTGCCAGTTACCACTTTCTGTGCCCGAGGCTGAAACGGCCTGCCCGGGTACGACCAAGTCAACCCGACCTTCTCCCGGATCAAGATTAAGCTCGGTTTGTGGCCAGGCAGACTTCAGGTCAAAACAGGCGGTTTTTTCAGAGAAACCCGGAGGTGATATTAAACCGGCCTTTTTTTGAAAGTCGGCGTCGGCGCAAATCTTACCACTCTCATCAAAACGCGCTTTAACTTTACCACGCGCACTGCCATTGACAGTCAAAACCACAGAGGTCTCACCGGGCATAAAACGAGGAGCCTGGCTAAACCAGTCGGCCAGTTTGGTGTCAACGCCACGCGCCTGCATGGCTTGAATATCAAATTCAGTATCACCACCATATTCTTGTTCGTTATCAGCCAACGCAGGTAACGCCATGAATGACGCAGTCAGCATAGATAATAATTTTACAGCCCCTTTGGGATTCAGTTGCGTGGTAAAAAGCACGGCATTTCTCTTAATTATTTAGTGTGGCGTCATAGGTATCAACGGTGAATCCCCAAGTAGTTGCTGGGGAAATACGCACTTGTTTGGCTGCTCCAACCTTTTTATTGTTATCCGGTGTCAACGTTAGCGTTTGGCCCGGTAAAATATACGAATTAGGTAATGTCCACGGAGTATTGTCTGGCAAAGTTTGTATCGCCTGGCTCAAACGAACGATATAAGGTGAGGGGTTACTCACCACCATTGAGTGACCGTTTTGCTTCCAGATCAGGTGCTTCCATGGAGCGTAATCTTTTGCCAGCCCAGCAGGACGGATAATCACTGGCAGATTCTGGCGTATAGTGGTACGCACCACATTTTTACCTTTTTGCTGTGGTGGCACACCTTCAAAAATAACGCGCTTCAGCCGTTCAGTTTTTAATGGCTCAGGATTGCTCAGAATAAACCGGACCCGCTGAGACTTACCCGGCTCAACGCGAACCGCTGGCGGTGTGACAGTCAGCAAAGCGTCAGTATCATCTTTAATATTTTCGATAGTGGTCAGAAGCAGAACGGGAAAAGCATCCGTGTTCTTGACGTTAACTGCCACTTCGCCATTATCTTGTTCAACAATAACCACGGTGGTATCAGGTAATACGCCAGTCGCGGACGAACAGGTAGCAACCAGCGATAATGCCAAAGCTCCCACCTGAAAGAGAGAAGAGAATTTCATGTGTAAGTTTTCTTTAGTTAAATATGGCAGAACGTCTTGTTAAATATAAACTCGATTTGATTTTCCAATTCAAAAGTCGGGCCATTAAGGCCCGAAAAAAAATTAAATTACAAATAGACTAATTCAAGGGTAGTCAAACCATCGAGCGTAATTTCGTGGGTGAGATCAAGCTCAGAGGTTTTATTAATAAACGCCTGAACGCCCAGCTTAGCGCTCATAGTAGTAAAGGCTTTTGGTGTCAATGAACCCGGCTCAGCCCAGCTAATAACACGTTGGGAGGTGCTATTATACATAGCGCCAGTCGATGCCTTACCCCAAGCCATGGTGCTCTCCTGTGCAGAAATCCCATCTACGGCTTCGCCATCAACTAACGCAGTAGTTGGATCGATTCTGGTAGAATAACCACCGATGCGGTTTTTATCAGCTGCGGCTCCACCATCCAGACCCAAGCCTACAATACCTAAGTTAGCACTGCCCGCGTTAAAGAACATAATGCCGGTTGGTGATGCATTTCCAATGCCTGCGTTTTCGGTTAATGCTGTTGGCAATGTACCTGGGCGGCCATTAATCGCTTTGATGGCAACTTTTGCCGGACCATCACAGGTAATAGCAAAATCGATTTGCTTTTCTTCCAGTGCGGTATATGAATCAGCACTCAGGGTGTTGGTTTTAATCGTGCCGTAATCCACTACGCCACCACCGCTCAGGCTAGGAGAACAGGCTACCGGGCTGATAGTACCGATAACTTTAATATCAACACTTTCTGCTGCCATGACTGGCAATGAAGTGGTAGCCAGCACAGCCAGCGCAAAAACGTTTTTCTGCATTTTACTCAACATCTATTTTCGTCCTTCCTTTTCAATATAAAAAATAACGCATTCCCGGTGAGTTTCCCTATGAAACTCGATATTCCTTGGTAATGCTTTTTGGCCCAAAGGGCGTTTATTTCACCAACCTCGTATTCTATGAACACCAGATCGGAAAATAACCACCACAAATGAATTTATTAAGATACCGGCACCATAACATCCAACTATAACCCCCCGACATACGCGTACCGGTCGATTAAAACCAACTGGGTTAAGTTGAGTAATCTATGTACATTCGCCATGTTTATCGGGTGCTTATATCATTTTAAATGCTATGATATTGACTCTTCTTCAGTAATTCATTTGTGAATTTTATTCAAACCTTATTTTACAGGGTTAGCTTTAATGTTGTTTTTAGATGCCATCTACTGCTCTCTCATCGAGGGCCATTTTATTCTGACTTAAAGCGCAATGAGTTAATTTAAACACTGGGAAATCTCTGTCATCCAGTTGTTAGCATTAACTCGCACTCTTTATTAACCCCTCGATGAAAGCTTTGGCTACTCTCTTGTTATGTTCCATATAAACGCTTAAAAGCCAGATATCAAATCACATTAATTATTATAGCTAGTGATGTTCAATATTGCCTTAGCATTTAGCTGCGCCCGATCTAATGCCGCAGAGTCACATTTATGCCAGAGACAAAGCGTGTCCCAGCATGCCAGGCTAATGCAGGCAACTGAAATTTTTTGGATTAGAAACGTTGTCAAATGACATCATAAATAGCCTGCTATCTGACTACGTCTTGTTGCAACAACGCTGGGTGATAATGCAGCAGTCACAATAAAGCGGTTATTCAAATCTAAATCCTTTTAAAAACATGACATCACATCAAGGTAATTCAATTTGTCCCGTGACTGTTTCATTCAAACCAATAGAGACTTAGTAAATTTAAATCTTATTATCTCTAGGCAGCCATTTCTGGTTAACTTGCGGCAATGGTAACTGCGATGACTTTGCTGAGTCAATATCACTATCTATTTTACTGGACGCACTCATTAATTGTCATACCATTCAATAATATAGATTGAATTGTTGGGTTTATTTCAAGGTTATTCCTAATTATTTTACTGGTGTTAGATCACTATTCCAACCCACAAAACAGAATAAAAAACCATGAAAATTATAAATTTTAGATTATATCACCAATTAACATCAATTCATTAGCATCTAAGCGCATTAATTAGTCAGAGTATAAAAACAATCAAGTAATTATTCTTTAGCAATAAAAAATCACTCTATCATTGGGTAATTAATAAAATTAACCATTTGAATATTAAGGTATATTTTTACAAGCAGTGCACATCAATAAAAACACAAGGTTATTCCTAATACTTTAGCGCTTAATGTCAACTTAAGTAAGGAAGAGTATATTTTACTATAATTTCATAAAGTCTTATTGTAATCGATAATTAATGAACACCTATAGCCATTAAATGACCCTGACGTTAAACGACTGAAGGCTTTTAAAGAAAAGAGCACGAATCTGAAACCGTTGTTCCAATCGGCCTAGGCTGTGTCCCTCAATTAAAAGTGATATTCATAATCACCTAATTCCCATTGCCTTATGCCAGTACGAGGATAAACGCAGGCCGGTAGCCAATGAGATCATCCTGGCTAACCGTGAACGCGAGCAGCAGGAGTGGGTTACTGCCTCGAAGAAAGCAGCAGAAAAACAAGCGGATATTAAGAAAATAACCGACAGCTACCGTAGCCTCGTCGAGCGGCCGAAAGGAAATTGATGTCGTGGATACCTGTACGCTTCTTCACTTCACTGTTTTGCCCTTACAGCCTAAGGCCACCTGACTGCGGACACGGCGCGGCACCGGCGCCTTTTGCTATGGTCGCTCTAGGATTTGCGGCCCCGCCCCCTGCTCGCCCAGGACATCACCGGGATTGCGCAGTGGACAATCATCCAGGGAAAGACAACCACAACCGATACAACTGTCTAACTCATCGCGCAAGCGTGTCAGTTTTTTAATGCGCTCATCCAGGCTTTCGCGCCAATACGAGGACAGTTTCCGCCACTGTGCCGCCGTCAGTTTGTTGCCTGGCGCATAGCGACCCAATGCTTCTTTGATCTCTTCCAACGGAATACCGGTACGCTGCGCCACCTTGATGATCGCAATGTAGCGCAACACCACTGAAGAGAAACGCCGCTGGTTGCCTTCGCTGCGCGTGCTGGCGATCAGTCCCTTGGACTCATAAAAATGGATCGTGGAGACCGGTACACCACTGCGGTGTGCGACTTCGCCAACCGTCAATGCACGAGAAAAATCAATTGTTTGTTTGGCAATCATAACCCTTTACCTCAAGTTAACTTGGGGTTTTATACTGCAATGAGTGAACGCTTGCAATGCCTTGTTGCACTTTCCCCTACAGCACTAGAGGCCAGGTAGCATTTGCCTGGCCCCATTCATCAGGAGTAACCGTGCATGCGTAATTTCATCGACAATACACTTTACAGCCGCTGGCTGTGGCTGGTCGCCCGGCTTCTTCTGTCAGTCGTTTTTCTGTCCTCCGGACTGGCCAAACTCATCGACTTCGACACGGGCTTGAACGAGATGCGTGCCGCAGGTCTGCAACCTGAGTGGCTGTTCAACATTGCCACTATCCTGATCTTGCTGGTGGGTTCAGTGTTACTGCTGTTGGATCGAGCCTTGTGGCTGGGCGCAGGTGCCCTGTCTCTATTTTTAGTGTTGACGATTCTGATCGTCCATCGTTTCTGGGCACTACCGCAGCCCCACTACAGGCAGAAAATGCTGGACCACTGATGGTTATCGCCTGGGTCGCAGCGCTGTCAGTCGCCGGTGTAGGGATCGGGCTGGCGTGGCCGCTGCTTGGGGTGGCTGCAATGAGCAGTACTCTCGATCCAGCCGAAGGCGGTAAGGCGGCGGCGGCAATAACCACTACGCAGCTTATCGCCTTTTCGATCACGTCCGCGCTGGCTGGCACACTTATGGCGGCAGGAGCAGACTCGGTGGCTGATTCTGCACGTTATGTCTCACTTGGGATCGCACTTATCGCCTTATTAGGTGTTTTTGTCGCAGGGGTTGCCACGAGAAAATAGGTATTGGCTCCCAGTATGGGGCAATAAGATCCAGACGGCAGGCGGGACATGATGCGGTGGATAGCTTTGAAATGAGGTTGGATATACCGAAACTGCCAGCAATATAGTTACTGATCACACAACGCCAACAACGCCAACAACGCCAACAACGCCAACAACGCCAACAACGCCAGTGACGATACTGGCGCTGTTGGTTTCTACGACTTATTTTTGCCATTGTTGTTAGAGATAACGCCTTACAAAAAACACCGGCAAGATGTTTCTCCTGCTGGCCTTTGATTTTTATATAAGTTCCGTCCATTCTCCACCGACGAACCACCGTGCGCTTACGTCAGTGAAATACCTTATCCAGCAATGGCATCCGGCGGATAACCCAACGGTGAAGCGTAGAATGGTCAACGACAATACCGCGTTCTGCCATCATCAATGCGACACAACCCATAAGACTTAGGCTGCTTTATTGCTGTTTTCCGTCACTCATAATTAATAACAAATGTCGCATCCGCATTCGCAATGCCCGGCTGTGGATCGTTGGCAGTAGCGATATAGTTGGCATAAAAGACCATTGTGGCATCGCCATTTGCATCGGTCGCCATTTCCAGGCTTGCCTGATCGAGCGGCAGCCGGATGCGGTTGCTGTCACGCAGTTCCAAAGCAATATGGGTTGCGCTGCTGCTGCCATTCAGCGCCAGCAGCTCACGGTTACTGGTGGAAGCGGTGCCTGAAAAGGTGATCGACGCTTTACCACTCCCCGGGCAGCCCATCAGTGACAGGGAAAACGGGATCTCACGCGACGTGTCCCCCGCATTGCGGATCTGCTTGGTCGCCCAGGTACCCATATTGACGGTTTTGTCTACATCACCCGGTGCTGCAATACAGGTTCTGTCCACAATATTACCGGTCAGTTGTATGTTGATCTCACCCAACGCGGTATCGGCACGTGCGCCCCCCACCAGCAGGTATGCGGCCAGCGCCAGCAGGCCGAGTTTTTGCATACTTTGCATAGCGTTATCCTTAGTCATAGTCCACACGCAGGTAGCCGCGCGCAGTAAAAGGCCCAGTCTCAGGCTTGACGCCCGTTACGCTCACCGGTACGGCGGTGATAGTCACGTTGGCTTTGGCTGCATCATCCAGTTGGAAACCGAGCTTGCTGGTCGCGTCATTGGGGATAAACACCGGGCCACTGCCGGTACCGCCTGACACCTTGAAGCCAAGATCGGGGTTATCCGACACCATGATATCGCCAGCGTTTTTTTCGGCTTCCAACCGCAGGGTGAGATAGGCCTGGGCGTCAACGTTGGTGCACTTGATCGCCACAGATTTTGTCTGCGGCGTGACCCTTGCCGGGCTATTACCCGCGCCCGCCTGGCTGAACAGTGTCGAGGCGATATCACCAAAATCAAACTGCACTATTTGCCCAACGTTAAGCTCGCAGGTTTGTGGCACATTAATCTTGCCGCTGTAACTGATGGTATAAACCGGGGTGATCAGTGGATCCGCATTGGTGGTCGTCACATAGACGGTAAATAACGTCTTTCTGGGGATTGCCACCATATTGATAAACGGCTTGGTGACCCTCAGTCTGAAAACCAGTCCACCGTCCAAAACATCGAAAACCTGATTGACCGGAACACGGATGTCCTCCCCCATTTGGAAGTAATTCGTCGGGGGATAGAACATTTGATCACCGTTGTTACCATGATCGGTGATTTGCATTGCGCCTTGCAGGTAATCATTAAGCTGCAAGTACTTATAATTATCGATAGTTGCCACTACGGGTAAATCAGTGACATAGCTGCGCATGGTGGTTTCGCCCGTGGTGCCCGGTGGACAGATAGCCTTGACACCGACCAGACCGCTATATCCGGTTAAATTGACAACCTGACCGACCCGATTATTGGATGCGCTAAAAGCATTCGATAAATCATAAGGGAGATCTTTAACGCCACCGACTGGGGCGCACACTTTGGCATAGGCCGGGGCGCCTGCTAATAGCAGCACCGCCCCGGCGAAATACATGTTGATATTCATTCTGCTTTTCCTGGCTTGTCGGTTAATGACAGGCAACGGTTACGGCCATGACAGCCTGCTTCAGGTTTTCTTTAGGCAGCGAGTAAGACGCGTTACATTGCGAGCCTGCATCCTTGCCCCATGAGATCAGCAACTTGCCTTGCAGCGGCAATCCACTCATATAGAGTTGCCCATCTTCGCCCACCATACTGGTCGTTCCGCTGGTTTCCTCACGCACCACCGCGCCAAAAGGCACCAGGTTATTGCCGCGTTTCACGGTGAAGAGTGCACGAACGCCAATACGCGGGTCGAACGTTGCCCGGACCAGCGCACCTTCGGTAGGCACCACGCTGGCAACGTTGTCCGTCATATCGGTGTGTTCGTCCATCGAGTTGGTGTCCAGCGCGATGCGGTTATAGCGATAGTTGGAGGCATAAGGGACTACCGCGTAACCCCGCCAGTCGGTCTTCACGCCGGTCTGGTTTTCCACTCTCACGCCAGCAGCGCCAGGGGCTTTGATCAACACGTTGGTATCGCCCAGCGGCTGGCTGAAGGTCACGCCATCGGCATGCCCTACTACCCCACCGGCAACCTGCCAGTTCAGATCGTGCTGGCCGCTGCCGTAGCTATAACCGAGGCCAATGGTATTGTAGGTGCCCTGCCAGTTGAGGTTGGCATTGCCCCCGGTCGCGCTGCCGCTGTTCTGGGTCACGCTGTAAGCCAGGTTACGCCCTTCCAGTAAGGTACCGCTCAGACCGGTCCGCCAGGTATTTTTCCCATCGGAATCATGGCTGGTTGCGACGGTGGCATAGGCCCGGTCCAGCAGGGAGTCTGTCGAATAACTGCGGCCAAACAGCACACTGAACGGTATCGACACGTTGAGCGACATGATGCGGTTGTTCGCGTTGGTATCCAGCGTTTTGTTCCAGGATAAGCCGAGGGCATAATTGATCCCACGCCAACCGCTGGAATACCCGAGTTGATACAGGATGTTGGTCCGGTTGGTCCCCCAGTAAGTCTGCTGGGTGCCAGACATATACAGAGAACCATACTCGCCCAACGACTGGGTGATGTTGGCCTGGAAATTCTGCTTCTTGTTGTAACGCAGGTTGTAATAGGTGGCAACGATCGGAATTTTGCCGTAGTTACCGTCAATCTCCAGCTGATTATCGTACCCTTCCAGTTGCTTATAGGCGACATCACTCAGCGTGTGGAAACCCTGGGTGGAATAGCGATACCCCAGAACGCGGAAGTTGGTACCGTATTCATTGAGAGATTTGGCATACAGGAAACGTATCGACTGCCCGTCATAGTTGCTGTCATCCGCCAGCTTGCTGTGCGCATGGGTGGCATCAAACGAGATAGCTCCCCAACTGCCCAGGTTTTTGCCGATCCCGATGGCCGCAGAGGCGTAGCGTTCCGCAATCTGCCCGCCGCCGTACAGGGTATAGCCGTTCGGCAACCCGCCAATCAGGGTCACCTGGGAGAACGCCGGCTCGGACTGTTGGCTATTACCGCTACGGAACTTCCCTACCACCACGTCATATTTGAAGCGGCCTTCGCGCAGCAGCATCGGCACGGTAGAGTAAGGCACCGTAAACACCTGATTGTTGCCGTCTCTTTCTGCAACGGTCACTTCAAGGTCACCACTGGAGATACGCGCGTTCATGTCGTCAATCACAAACGGCCCCGGCGGCACGAAGTTTTGATAGATGACAAACCCATTCTGGCGGATGGTGATTTTGGCATTACTTCTGGCAATCCCACGCACCGTGGGGGCAAACCCCTGCAAGGCATCCGGGTACATGCTGTCGGTAGAATACAGCCGCGCCCCCCGGAACCCCGTGCTGTCAAACAGGTTATTGTCGGTGTTACTGTCCCCCATCACCAAGGTGCTTTTCAGCGGAATAATGGCACGCTGAACAGAGGTACCGATAGATGTCCAGCGGTTGTAAGTATTGCCATCGGCCCCCGTGCTGTGGCTCCACGAACTGTTGTTACGCAGACGCCAGGCGCCCACATTGGCACCACTCTGCAGGTTCAGGTAATAGCTGTCTCCGCTCGAGCCACGGTTGCCGGAAGCGTTATAGTTCAGCAAGACGGCCGGGATCCCTTCGTCCCACTCTTCCGGTGGAATATAGCCACGCACCGTGTTAAGCAGTGCAGCCTGGGGTATGTTGATGCTCAGGCGTTGGCGCGCAAAATCAAACGTGACTTCTGAACCGGTGACCTCTTTCAGCAGATCCACACAGGCTTCAGGCTTGAGTTTGCTCAAGTCAGGATGGGCGGCAATATTCACACCGATGCGTTTCAACCAACGCTGATCCATACAAGGTTCGAGCCCGCCTGCCGAAGGCTTGACACTCGCTCCACGGGGGGCGGCAATGAAATTCATATCCTGAGTAGCCACCAGTTCCTCGTTGACAATAATATCAACGCGGTAGGTGCCAGGGACCTGGTCGGTGCCTTTTTCAAAACGCGAAAGGTCTGAGACTTTAGCCACGTCATCAGATAAAAATCCCGTGTTGAAATAGCTCTCAGCTGAACTCATGCCGGAATAAAGAATGGCCATAAGCGCTGCGGCCAACGAGCTAAAATGGGGCATCTTGCCCTTTGCTTCAAAAATGTCACATCTAACTGACCTTTTCATCATTGCCTCTATAATCTTCCGCTGACAAAGAGCTCTTCTTTATTGCGTGACACCATTCTGCAGCGGTGTCAGTGAGCCGTAATCATTGACGGCCTGGAACGAAATGCTGCCTGAAGCACCGGCTGGAACCACCGCCTGCGCACTGTCCATTGGCGGGACCATGGTGTTAGCCAGCTTCTTGCCACCGACAGTCAGGTTGACCATAGAGATGTAATACGGTGATGGGTTAGTGATATTCAGCGTTCCACCAGACAGCTTAAACCGCACGTGTTTAAGCGCTTCTTCCGGCTGAATAGGCAGGCTTTCCGGGCGAACAAACAGCTTGATACGCGACAGGATCGCCAACTGAAGGACGTTCTTCCCTTCGATACTTTGTTTATCCACCGATGGGATAGATTTTACGTTCAACCAGAAAACCGTCTCGCGGTCATTCGGCAACGGCGGCCCGGCGTAAATAATACGTAACGTGTTTTCACTCTTCGGTTCACTGACAAACAGTGGAGGAGTGACGACAAAGGTCTTTTCCTTCTGACCGTTGATGTTTTCAACCCAGGCGTTAACCAAATAACGGTTTTTTGCATCCGAGTTATTCAGTGCTATCGAGGTCTGCTTGGCCAAGGCGGGGTAAATGACGCGCGTTGCGCCCAAGGCGATACCACCGGTCCCTTTGGCACTGAAGGCTGTCATCGGCAGCACCATAGCTAAAGACATGGCGATAGCTATCGTACATTTAAAAATCTTATTCATAACGATGGTTACCCTTGTATTTTCCATTAAAACAATAAAGAAATAAATCGACGTACATCCACCGTCAGAGAGGGTATTTACAAGTTTGACCATTCCGAAAAAACAATGGAAAGTGAGAAGACCAGAGGCGTTTAAAATTGTTCACGACTGCTTATGCAATCTATTAAAACAGTCATCTCTGCGGGTGTATAATTACGCCCCCCGTCATCGTTAATTCTCTGAGAATGAACAACAATGCGTAATACGTCCTTATTTCGTCATTGTCTTGTCAGTATTAAAGAAACAGCCTCATCCATGAGGCTATAATCATCCGTGAATAGCTAGCAGTCAGTGATTAGTTGTACTGCATGATGAAGGTCGCGTCAGCATTCGCCTGACCCGCGGTAGTTGCAGCTGCCGTTGCTTTATAACGCGCAACGAATGGCAGGGTGTTGGTACCGTTGATCAGCGTCTGTGCCGCAGAGAAGCTTGTACCGTTTGGCGTCAGAGCAGTAGAAGTGCGGTCCAGAATTTCAATACCTACGCCAGTTGCCGTGGTGGTGTTGGTTGAAGAAGCCACCGCCAACAGATTTGGGTTGCCAGCAGTAGCAGCACCAGAGAATGCAACGGAAGCGTTAGTTGAAACTTTGGTATCACAGTCGTTCAGAACGATGTTAAACGGGGTGTTAGCAGAAACGTCACCAACAGCAGTGAAAGCGGCGGTACGGTACTGGCCCAGTTTAACGATCTGGTCAGCAGATTCGGTGCTGACTGCGCAAGCTGCGTTTACCAGTGAACCCTGGAAGTGAACTACGCCACCAGGTACGGTAACTGGAGCAGCGAAAGCGGCACTGCTTGCCAGAACGAGGGTAGCAACCAGAGAAGAAGCGATTGTATTGAGTTTCATTAAAACATCCTTAAATTAACGACAGTTAAGATAATTAACCAGTCGATCCCTGACCGGAACTATCAAATCCTTTAAGTCTTATATAGATTTACCCTCAGGAAAAACCATATAAGCCGGTAACAACCATTCATCCTTGAATGATTATTTATAAATACTAAAAAAAATCTAAACACAGCAAACACGCTGACTTAATCTACACGTTTAATAATTTTAGTTGCATTAAGGCGGCAAATTTGAGTACCCATTAGCATAACTATGTCACTGGGCGAACTAACGCAGGCAACTTGAAATATGACAGATATAGATGGTGCTCCGCTGCGTTATCGCATCGGTCTGTTCGACAGTGTATTTTTCACGATCTGGCAGTAATAGGTTTAAACGTTTTCTTAGCCTCACTAAAGGGTAAATAGCACATTTATTAAATAACAATAAAATCAGTGCGCAACAATGTCGGCAGCCCAATGCAGGCCACTGAATATTTTTTACATGAAAGTATTAACATACAACATCATAAATAGTCTTCTGCTCGGCCACGGCTTGGTTTAACAGGATTGGATAACACTGTTACCGTAGAAGTGACATTATTGTTAAATATTTATATCCATATTAGGTTAAACCGTACCATTTATTACGGCATATTTATCAGGCAATAATAACATACGATGAGCTTAATCTTATTGTTAATGTCTAGGTAGTCATTGCTTGTTAACTTGGAACAAATATTACCTGCGATGACTTCTTAGTGTCAATGTTGTCAAATTCTTACTAATTTAATATAATTACATTATTATTCAACGGGATGCATTTTTTTCTTTTAAATCACATAAGGCTATTCTTACTATTTTTAAGATTTATTACCCCCAGTTAAGTTCTGATTTTTTATTACATATTAATTTTTTATATTAAAAAAATAAATTAGCATGGCATTATTATCTGATAAATTAAAATTCAATGGGATTATTAATCATTTATTCGGTAAAGGGAGGAGGTGAAAACCAGTGATGTAAAAAACACGCCACGAAAATAATCCATTGTTTATATTGAAATTTGATTGCCCAGGCAACTGTCAGGGCTGACTGTCACTGTCTCAGACAGAGCCTTAACTTTTCCCCAGAAGGTAAGTGAACGGCATTACAACCTACGCCGGGCTTTAGCATTGCATAAAGGACTGGCGCGGCAACCCTCGCTGGGGATCCAGGCTCTCACTTTTTGACAGGAACGACCCCGTTCTGGCTCCAATTTGTAACAATGTCAAAAAACGGACATGGTTCTTTTTCAGCGACTACACTTGTAAAATTAATTTGATCGCGTCTGATCTCTTGATGTTGCGTTGCTTACGAACAGCGTTCTCCCTTCGATCCCACTAACGGACTTTGTATGAAGATTGAAATTCTTAAACAGGCGGTTACCGCACTCCGCCTCCAGCACAGGATACCTGACTATAAGCATCGGTTTTTCAGTTCATACATTTGGCCGACTACCCCCGTCTAACGTACTACTGACACATGCCGATAAAGCTCTTTACGTAGCTAAAGCCCGGGGCAAAGATCAGTTTTTCAGTCTTTAGGTTCTGTACAAAAATCTGTGGGGCATGAGGATGAACTGGAGATTCCCCGGCATATTGCAAACGCTAGTGGGGGTTTTAGGCTCACCAGTAGCTATTGTGGAATGGGATGGCAATTCAGGTATAGCTCCTAATCATCTAATTGAGCATGCGCGGAAAACTGATGCACTTTTAGTTAGTGGCGACACAGATATGACACGAGGAGAAAATCAGGCAGGTTTTATAATCACATAACCATTTGAAAAATAATGGCATTACAATAGTGGCGTGATATGATCTTACCCATCAACAGCGGGAAATGATGCAGTGGTATGCCGATTACATCGACAGCCGGGAAGCTGTTATCACAATGACATAAATACTCGACCCGTCGAGGGCTGAGCTTTACCTCACCTTTTCTTTTTACACATTACCAAGGACGCGGATTGTTTAGGGAGTATCTCCTCTCCATTGCTGGAGCCATGATGCAGTTCGGCAGCAAAAAAGACGGCTGACATTATCAGCGAGATTCACCTCTGCCATCTAAACGTGCTAGCAAACTATACAAATAGTATCTTTGGTGTTAGCTGAATCCAGTTTCCCTTCACAGTAGACGAGTTACCCTTGATGATTTTCTCCAGTATTTCCGTAAGTGCCATTAGGATTTTACATTATTTATAAAATCATTACTCATAATGCTATTTTTAAAAATTAAGTAGAAATCTTGATTGAATTTTGCACTTTCATTTTATTTTACTATAATTAAATACGCTCTCATAACAGGCTAATAATCAGCAATAAGTAATTTTCCATTGTTTTACCTAGAGAGTTTACGCTAGAAAATAATTCAACACTCGCTAATGAAACACTATAGTCATGCAATATTAAACTCAACCTTATAGAGTAACCAGAAATAATGAACAAACTACAGCTTAAACTTAGAGATTTAAAAATTATTTCTGTCATCGCGGAAACTCGCAGTATTGGAGGCACGGCTACATTGATGGGAATCGCTCAGGCAAATGTCAGCAAGCACCTCTCTGACTTCGAAGCTCGCATAGGTTTAAAAGTCTTTGAACGCACCACTCGATATCTGGCTCTTACTCAGTTTGGCGAAGCTCTTGTTCCTTACGTTAATGCAACCTTGGAAAAGAATGGGGAACTCGCTAATTTTATTTCCGATTATAAGCATGAAAAACGTGGGCGCGTGACTATCTATGGGCCAACCGGGGTTATTTCTTACCTTTCCAAAAGTGTTATTCATGAAATAAAGGATATCGGTGACATTCACATTCATCTAAAAACATACAATCTAAGTCGCCATGAGTTTTTTGAAGGTAGTGAGTTTCCAGATGACTGCGATATTTTAATCACAAATACTCTACCAAAAGATGAGAGTTTGGTTGCGAGTTATTTAACTAAATATGCTGTCACCGCATTTGCAACACAGGAATACTTAAAAAAACATCCAATCAATAGCCCAGAAGAACTGGTGAATCACTCCTGTATTCTTATCGACTCAATGATGATTGATGATGCCAATATCTGGAAATTCTATCCCCATGACTCAGATGAAATTCATGAGTTCAGAGTTACGGGAAATTATGTCTGCGATAACTCGCAAAATGCACTTGAACTTGCACGAAATAATCTGGGAATCGTTTTAGCACCAAGAGGGAATATTCAAAAGTATGTTCAGCAGGGAGTTTTATTACCTTGTTTTAACCACACGCATGAATGGAGGTTGGATTTGATAGCCATCTTTCGTAAACGTGAGTACCAACCATGGCGTGTTCAGTATGTACTTGATGGGGTGCTCGAAAGCCTTCGGCGGCATATTGAGCAAGATGTAAACCGGGTGTAATTAGCCCATGCGGCTAAAAATGGACGTGAGTTCTGGGGGGCAGATACACCGCTGAATGAGTACAGAGATAACATTACCTCCATGATGTATATGACCAGGGGCTCATTTCCCTGCAATCCTTGACGACACCATAGTGGGCATATTCGCCCTGTAGCTGAACATGCCCGATATTTCGTCGATACCTATCTCATCTACCCGTTGAAACACTTAGTCCTGATAGCTCCACTCATTAATATTATTTTCCGAGCATCCTGCGGTGGTATTCTGAAACGACAGGGCGTCGGTAATATCGTCTAGCTTCACTACGCCAGCGATGCATGGGGAGTGGCAAATCGCCGGTATTAGCAGATCCTGAATGTTACGGGCACCCAATTTGCGCAATCCAGCACGCTTGTAATGACTGATGGTCTTGACGTTCAGCGATAAACTCTTGGCAATGTCATGCGCCTTGAGCTCTTTGATCAAACCCTGAAGAACACTGCGCTCACGCAGGCTCAGCAGTTCCCCAGAGATAATCTCTCTGGTTGATAACACCTTCTCCCTGCGGATCACCTGCCCAAGAATCCCCTGTAACATCAGTACAGACTGGGTAAAATTTAACAGCCCAACATGGGCATTCAAGCAGTTGAGGTAAAAACGCAGCAGTGGGATACTGGCCGAACCGACTTCCATCAGCACCTGGCAAGAGGGGTGAGAGCAACGTATCAAGGTGGCCAGCCGCAGTAGGGCATCGATCCTATCATGGCTTACTGACAAAATAATCAAGCCAACTTCACCGTCCAGAGAACGCGAAAGATGCAACCGGCACTGCTCAATATCAGCTGTGCTGACAACCTGGGCTTCCGGTTTCAGCAGCGTCTCCAGCGCTGTGCGGGTAAAACTACACTCGCACAGAATGACAACATTTTTCATTTCTTGCTCGCTTGTCAGTGGCTATACATCACTTGTTACTCTGATCAAGGGGGAGGACTTTACTGGTCATCACGCCTTAAAGGCAGGCAACAGATTCATGCTGCGTAACCGTTCGGCAGAATTGCCAAACACGGGTAGCATCTCGCACAGCATGTTGATTTATGGTGTCTGTCAGTTGGCTGTCAGGGTTACAGTAAGATTTGTGCTCTTCAGACCCGTCACTTCAGTCTTTGGATCCAGACTCAAAGAGTGTTCACCGCTTGTTCCCTTTATGGTGATTGGTGACCCTAAAGGGATGATGTTTCCGGATTCATCTTGGATAGTGATCATGACGTCCCCCAGTAGCAGGGTACCGCCTGTTTTTGTTGGGCTGTCGTAGGTTAAGGTCCAGATATCAGCCTGCCCGCTTCCCGATGCTCTCCAGGTCAGCGGGCGGACCACGGGATCCTGTCGAAGAAATACGGTGCCAAAATTTATGACAGGGTTGCCGTCATTGAGTGTGATGATGAGTGGCGTAGCCTCTCTAGTGCAGGTAATCCTGAAGGGGAATACTTGGGAGGGAGCAGGGTAATAGCTTCCCGCGCCAAGATTGATTCCGACGGGGCTGGAGATACCGTATCCAATCGTCAGCAGCGTCTCCGTGAAGGTAATGGCATGTGGTAGGTATTCGTTTTTCGGGCCTTCAGGCAGATTGAGAGATCGGGAAAACTGCGGCGATGAAAATGTTGAATTGAAAGAGAGCTGATTATTTATCTGAAAACTCATCGTGCCGTTCACCGGTGTCAAAATAGTGATGCATTGGGCGTTTCCGTTACAGTTCAGAATATAATTAATCAAATTAGGATCGGTTAATTCAGGAGGCTGAACCCCGTCCCCAGTGAAAGTATGTTTATCCTCATAAAGTGCAGCCCCATAGACAGTTGCTGTTGCGGCGGTATTGCGGAATTGAACTAGAGTCAGATCATAAAGGTTGCTCTTCAGTGCTTTAATATTTTTGAGCAGAGCATCGCTACCGAGCTGTTGATCGTCCGTTGCGGTCATTTCCCTAGTGTTACCCAATAGCCGGAAATCAAAGTGTGTTGGATCTGCCGCGTTATATATTGCAGATGTATATGTTGATGTATTGCTCTCAATTGAACATTGATACGTCCAGGGCGTTGATGCAATTCCCGCTGGGGTTATACCCAACAACAAGAGAATAATGCTAAAACACCAGTAACTATTTGTGGTGATTATTTTTTTGCTTTTGGTGTTCTGCCTATTACTCAATAACGTCCCTCTTAGGCCACGCGAAATGCAGAACATAAAATCATTTATGACACTGCCTGTTATGATTATAAATCCGAACATATTATTTGCCTTGTTTTTCTATTTCTTGTCAATGAAATATGAATTATTAAATCTCTCATCACCTTTCCCCGGATGTGCACGGGAACCCTCTTTTAATTTCACTCCCAGATATCTTGCAATGTGGTTAACCGTTGCTCCGTTAAGCACATGTGATGCCTTGTGCTGAGCCACCGCTGCACCTCATCAGCATAAAGCTGTTTTTTTGCTGCTGGGCTAAAGGCGACTATTGCTTATGGGTTAACCATGGTGAAGCGGATCGCGGCCGCAACGTTACCGGGCTTAGTGCCAATATTGACGATGGTAGTCGGTGTCACCGTGCAGATACGCGAGTCTTCTCCTGAGCAGAACTGCTGCGCACTATCGGTTGCACCACCGATGCCGTAAAGTATTCCGGCAGGTTTGTCCGCTGTAGAAAGGGTTAGAAGCACCGGGCTCCCCATATTACCTGGGTCGCCGTCATTAACCATGTTCACGGCAGTGGGCGTGGTCGTGTTCACCCCCCCGGTAACGACTTCCGCATAGACAGATGATGTGCGGGTGTAGCTACAGGTGATGTTCAGGTTAAATGGAGTAATGGCCTGAGTTCCCAGATGCAGTACGCCGAGGGGGATCATTTTGCTGTCTGTACCATCGATATCTACCGTGCACGGCGGGGCTGCGAAGGTTGCAGTCACTGTGACCGTAGTGGTGTCACTTGATGCATCAGCACTCTCTATCATGGCGGTGCTCAATGTCGTCACTGCCAGCAGCGCGGTATATAACCATCTGCTTTTCATGATATTTTTCTCAACGCAGTGTTACTGGATGTCATAGTCTTGCGCTCCACCCCAGTCGTTGATTGCCTGCACGGTCAGTTGCCCATCGCCGCGTAGGCCAGTGTCTGCCTCACTGAACGGCGGCAACTGGGCAAGCCCCTGATGCTTCGCTTTCGGTATCGTCACCTCTTTACCGTTCAGTTTCAGTCCCGTCACCGCAAACCAGTAGGGTGTCGGGTTCTTCAACCAAACCCCACCATCCCGGCGCAGCTTGATCAGCTTCTTCTCGGCATCTTTACGCCCTTCGGTCAGGGCATTAGGCCGGTAAATCAACTTCACTCGCGTGTTCATGGCTATCGCAATGGTGCTGCCATCAACCTGTTTCGGTTTCGGCGGTAATTCCTGAACGTTCAGCCAGAACAGTGATTCCCGGTCAGTAGGAAGGGCCGGGTTGACATTCATCAAGCGCACTACCTGCTTTCTCCCTGCATCCACCTTAAACACCGGTGGAGAGGGCACTATGAAAACATCTGCTTGGTTCTGGTTGGTATTATCTACCCATACCTGACCGCCCCAGGTACCCTTTGCGTTGTTGGTCACCTCCAGCGAGATGTTTTTCTTGCCTTCTTCATAAATGAATCGGGTCCCGTTAAGGACAAAGGCCGCTATCACAGGGGGCACAGCAGCGGTGGTCAGTATCGCCAGCAGTGTGGCATTCAGTAATATCTTTTTTCTATTCACAACGAATTTCCTGAACTGTAATTGCCCCGCCTTTCAGACCGGAAGCGTCAAAGCTGCATGTTTTTCCGTCAGTCCGACTGACAGAGATAGTTTTCGGCGCAGATAGCAGGTTCATCAGCAACACGCCATTGTTAGTGATGAAACCGGCATCCAGTCCCTGCTCCGTGGTGGCGCTACCACCAGTCATAATGTTTCCCTGTGCATCACGTACACGCAGGATGTATCGCTGTACTTTTTGGTAATCAAACTCACGATAGATAATGGCGCGCTCTGTAGGCACCACGTCGTACGAGGTGTTTAGCAACTCAGTACTGTCCGGTATATTCTCTGGGTTAATACTGATAGTGGTCGGGTTATAGGCAGACAGATACATCACCGTACTACCGCTGCTATTGGTTGGCAGGGATGTGCCGCCGAAGGTCACCCCTGGGATATCCTTAATTTTCAGTATGGCCACGGTCTCCGTTGATTCTTTCGTCAACAGCAAACCGCTCTCGGCGGTAACGATAGCCGCTCCCGATAAGTTGCCAGACAAAGTCGTGATACTAGGGTTCTGCGACACGGCCAGGTTGGTCTGCATACGTTCAAAGGCGTAGCTCGCAGAGGCACTTGCCGTGTTGTGATGCTTCCCATCCATCCCAGCGCTCACGCTGTAGTTAAGACGATTATTCACCGTCGCCGAAGCGCTGGTGTTGAACGAGTTACCGTTGTAGCGGTTGTAACTCACTGTATTACTGGCGTAATAGCGGGTCCCCCTGAAGGAGAACGGGATACTTACCCCCAGCGAAGTCGAGTAGTCGTCCTGTGTGGACCAGACATTACGTGACCAGTTGGCGTTCAGGAAAAGCGAGATCCCCTCCAGTACTGTGGTACTTGCCGACAGGCCTGTACCAAATGCATCCCGATCGCGGTTCCAGTAGGTCTGCTGCCAGAGAGATCCGCTTAACCAGACGTTGTCGAAGCGCTGGTTAATTCGTGCCTCATAGCGTGCTTTCTCTTGCCCGTCGAAATAGACATAACGGTATGCGGCATTCTGATTATCCGTAAGATCGATTTTGCGTCGGTATGGCGCCTTCGGCCCCCAGTTTGCAAACTCGGTGTAACCAGAGCTCTGGTAGCGATAGGTGAGCAGTTGAATATCCGTATTGTTGCTGAAGCTTTTCGCGTACTTCAGGGTGGTACTCACCCCTTGCCGCATTGAGCCATCATCGTACTTCGCCCGCGAGGTGTTCAGGTTGGCTGACAGAGCCCCCCATTCACCCAGAGGTTTGGTGAAACCGAGACCTACAGCCTGGTAATGGTTGTGCAAAAGAGTCGCCATGTTGAGCGTTCCCGATGGCAGCCCCCGGTCGAGACTGGTCAGCACAAAGGTGCCGTTACCGGAGGAGAACGCATTCTCAATCCGGTTGCTGTCATTACGCTGTCCTACAGCCACGTTATAATTGTAATCCCCTGAACGCAGTAGGGACGGTAGAGTCGCAACCGGGTATTCGGTGATGGTTTTGTGCCCGCTATTATTCTCAACGGTCACCACCAGATTGCCGTTACTGATGGAGGTGATGTCATCCAACTTCCATGGCCCCGGCGGTACGACGCGGGAATAAATGGTGTATCCACCCTGCTTAACCGTAATACGCTCAGTACTCGCTGCCACTCCGGTAATGAGCGGAGCATATCCACGGGTTTGCCAGGCGCGCATGCTACTGTTGGAGCGAATGGCTGCGCCGTAAAAGCCAAAGTCAGAGAACAGCTCTGTGCGGGTTTGTGAACGCCCCAACAGCAGATCCCCCTTAATCTGACTAATGGCCGTTGACAGGGTTAGGTTGTTAGAATTGACTTGGGTGCCCCAAGTACTTCGCGTAGCGTTAATATCGCTGGACAATATCCACCCCCCTACGTTCAGGCTGGTTTTCAGACTGCCAAAGGCATTAAGGCTTCGATTACCACTGTAATCGGTATTGTCGTTTTGGATATTCTTGTTAAAGTTGCCATTGTAGGTGAAACGCAGGCCATTAATACCGTAGTCCCAGCGGGCAGCATCGTTCTTCTCCAGCAGCCAAGCCTGGGGAATACCAAATTCCAGCGTCTGGGCACCAAGGTCAAAATTAATTCGGGTGTTTTCCTTACGGCTAAGTACGTAGCAGCCGCGGACCTTATCAAAAGTCTTTGCATAGGCTTCGGGCCGGAAGAAGATGCTGGCGCTTTGCAGCCACTCGGGAGTAAGACACAGATGATTGGTATTTTCATCATCTGTGCTCACTGTCAAAGCCATGCGGGCCGTGCGGGAGCCATTCAATATCACGTCAACATAATACTGTCCTGCAGGATATCTGACCCCATCCCTCAGGATAGAAGGGATTTCTGTCATGCCTTGCATGAATTCAGTGTTGATTTCGGTGGCATATCCCAAGGAAGAGAAGATGCTCAGCGTAAGCAATGACGGTGCAGAATGTTGTAGTCTGATGTTCACACTAATCAGCCTTCAGAGAAAAGAGAGACCGGTTGCCACTCAGGAACCTGAATCACCGAAATGGCCAGCCATCAGTACCGGCTGGCCAACAGGCTTCTTAGTTATAAGCCACAACGAAAGCGGCAACAGATCTGTAGTCACCCGCAGTGGCACCGCCGTGCAAGGTGGCCTTGAACATCGCGCCCGTCGTCGTCAGCACATCACCAGTAAAATCAGCAGACAGATTGGTACTATTGATCCCTTGAACTGGCGTGATACTGGCGTTGACCGTATCAATTGACGCCCAGGCATCCGCAGCAACACCGGACTGGGCCTTAAGCCCATTGATATCAAACGCACCATTCCAGCCGATAGTCGCCGTGCTGGCGGCCGTCAGATTCTGGCAACCGCTCTGGTTCATATCAGCCTTCAGAGCAAATGGCACGTCGATACCCGTGGCGTTGGTGCCCACAGTTCCCAGTTGCACCAAATTATTCACGGTACCGCCACCAACAATTGGCAAAATGTCACAGGTGGTGTCGGTGACTACACCCAGAAACTGCACATCTCCATTAGCTGCCACAGCAGCATAAGACGTAACAGCTAGAGCAAAAGCAGAAACGGCCAATAATTTATTCATTTTGTTCCCTTACTAGTTAATAAATGACGATTAAAAGATATTGCGGCACTACATTTATTTACGGGGTACTGATATACAACCGCACATCTTTTCTTTTAATGTGGATTGCTTAAATTAGTTAATTTACTTGAGATTTAAAAGGCAGGTTAAATACCAAAACAACCCATACCCACTACCTGATGGCAGCATATACCTCATTCAGAAAACAATAAAATCCACTGAGCAGCAATAACCTGATGATCAGTTTTTATTTCCCACCTTTGTAGCAGCCTCTGCTTTATTTTTATTCCAGTTTTATTTTTAGCGTATGAAACAATCAATAAACCACCCATTAGAATTAGATTCCATTTGTTGAGACCCCTTGATGAAATTCAGCTTTTTTACCCTTCAGACGGTATCACTTTCTTCCTGATTTGCAGTATCATTCAGCAACTCAGATGAATACATCATTGCGATAGTTCGACTTACCGTCTGCATATGGTGGTATTTCACCGAAAAATAACTCTGTGATACGCCATGTTTTTCACAAGCCTCCTGACGCGAAAGACCATTAACAAAAACATCCTCAAGAGCGTTCCGCATATTCTTACCACGCAGGGTACAGACGGCAGCTAGAAGCAGGAAGTATCTCTGCGCTACTTTTCCCGGAATCAGCGCTCTGGGTAATTGACTGTTATTGTGTACTGCACACATTTATCTGCCCTTAATAATAACGAAACCTGTCTATGTTAATTCACTACCAACCATGCTGCTTGTAACGTTATAGACGTCACTGAAGGTCAGCGAAGGTATTAGTTCCATTGCAAGGTTATCCAATCCCAGAACTTTTTTTATCACTTGGCGATGGTGATAGATGACCTTGTGGCTTCGTCCTATTAACTTTCCTGCCTCTGCTGGCGTATAGCCTCGGGATAACAAGTCTATAGCAACAGCCCTCGCCTTTGGGGAGGTTACTACAGCAGCAAGTCGCTGGCGCAGCCACTGATTAAGCTCAATCAGAACCACCTCTGGTGATATTTCTACTAATGAGGTTCTTTGACATCCAGCCCATTCCGATCCCGCAAATGCACCACCGGCGTGTTCCGCGGCTGATATATTGGGAAAGCCAGCCAACAAGGCGTTATACTCCTTAAGAATTAGATGTCCAAAATACTCCTGCATCATTCTGTCTGAAAATAAAAAATAATGCTGCGTCACCATTAACGGTAATACTGGCCATTTGGCGCGCAGCTGTAAAATAAGACTAAAATGACATCTCGGCGCGCCATCAATAATAATTAAATCCATTCTTCTCATAGATAGAGCCTCGAATAATGTCGAGGCGCTACAAGTCTGAGTGACATGCACATTACAACCTGATTGTGGTTGACATAAATATTCAAGCGCAGTGCCAATAACTGTATTTTCCGCGTATATGATAATGTTTTTAAATTTTCCCTCTCTACCCATAATGCAGATTTTCCATATGTACTGACACTGGATGGATTCCCCTGCTTTGATTGCGGGCAATAGTAGTACCCTATAAATAATCCAAAAAACAATATTTTTTAATCCTATCGATTCACTTTACTTATGCACGAAAAAAAACACAAGCGAAAAGATTAATTTTGCTTCAGATAATTAGCATGATTCTCTAATTTATAATGTAATTATAAATTCTTAGAAACTCATATATTTAAAGCTACTAATTACAATTAAATTGTATTGAAATTTAATTGTAAAACACAATAAATACATATAGTTATTGCATAGAGAAAAAACACAACAAAAAGCATTCGAAAGAAAAATAATATCAACCACATTGGATTTTCCACTCACCTTAAAAAGGTGAAGTTGTGCAGAGGATTTACAAAATTCAGACTCTTTCTTAATAATAGTGTCCCTTCCTGTAAATAGGACAAGTATTCTCCTTGTCAACATTAACATCTCCCCATGCGACTACCTGGTGCTGGCGTTGACATGTATCTAACAGACATATAGTGGGTGTATGCGCATGTACTGCTAAAAGTTAACAGCCACTGGTGCTGCAACACAGTCAGTGCCGCACCGGTGGCACCTTATCGTATGATTTTGATACATCTGGGCGTCGGTAATGTTGTGTAACTTCACCGAGCCACTGATGCTTGGGGAGCGACAAGTCGCAGGTATTAGCAGATCCTGAATGTTACGGGCACCCAACTTGCGCAATCCAGCACGCTTGTAATGACTGATGGTCTTGACGTTCAGCGACAAACTCTTGGCAATGTCATACGCCTTAAGTTCTTTTATCAGCCTCTGCAGAACGGTGCGTTCACGCCAACTCAGTAATTCCCCGCAGAAAAGCGCTCTGGTTGATAATACCTTCTTACCCTGCATTACCTGCCCAATGTCCTCTTGCAGCGCCTGTACTGACTGGGTGAAATCAATCATCCCAACATGGGTATTCAAGCAATTGAGGTAAAAACGCAGCAGTGAAATAGTGGTTGAACCGGGGTTTATCAGCACCCGGCAAGAGGGGTGACTGTTCCGTATCAAGGTGGTCAGGCTCATCAGAGTATCGACCTTGAGGCTGTCTATTGACAGGATAATCAAGTCAATCTCACCGTCCACTGAACGCGACAGATGTAGCCGACACTGCTCAACATCTGCAGTGCTGAAAATTCGGGCTTCCGGTTTCAGCAGTGTTTCTAGCGCTGTGCGGGTAAAATTACACTCACACAGAAGGACAACATTTTTCATTTCTTACTCGCTCGTCAAGTGATTACATCAGCCGCAGCCAAAGGGTTTTGTATTTACAGAGTACAAACCACCGCCCAAAGAACATGACACTTGGTCTGTTGATAACAGCGCTGAGGTGATACTTACGGTTGACTCCTGCCGTAAAGAGATAAATCATTTACCAGTTCATCTATCGTCTCTTTCACCTCTTCGACGCTCAATTGTTTATGCGAATTGCTGATAGTCGCAGACTGACTCCGTCGTATAGCCGTAATGAGAGGCTTATGAGTCAGTGAATCACTCACCTCAACTTCGAAATAGAATATGACATCCAATGTCCGGTAACCGGTAACATACTGCGTACCAGCCATCAGCACTGAAACCGGCATGACTTCCCACACTTTCAGTCCCTGCTTTTGCAAATCAACCGCCGTAATGACAGAGCGAAGCGTTAAGGTTCGTGGACCCGGTTTATCAGCAACGGAGACACTGACTTCCAGCGTTTGACGAAGCTTGGTATTGGTATAATCCAGGATTGCCTGAAGTTTATCTTTTTGTGCCTGTTCTAAAACAGGAATATCCGGCCAGAAACTAATCGGGAGAATATAAACAGAATCATAATCGCTTTTTTTAAAATCAGATGACATCCAGCGAAGAACGGGAACACCTGATGCTGATTTTTCGGGCTGCATTTGACTGTAATCTTTTAGAAAACCAGAGTATCGATCTGGTTCTGTATATTTTCCTGCGCATCCAGAGAGTACAGATGCCAGAAAAAAAGTCACAAGAATATGAAATGTGTTCTTCATTATCAATGATGTCCAATTTTATTGTTATATGACGGTCAAGAAAAATAGTCAGCGCGCCGCCTTACACAGTGTATTACATATGTTACTGATAGATTTTAATGTGGATAATTCGTATTCTATTGGGGTTTCTAGTCGTTTTTCTCTTCGCTATTTCACAAAAAACCGCTAAATTTACGACCTATTAATACTTATGAAGAAATGTCAAAAGCCCTTATCACCCCTACATTTATAAATGCATAATACTAGGGTGATGAATAATAAAAATCACCGAATTCTTACCAATAAAAGGCGTATACTAACAATCAATTTTCTAATTACCACTCCGGCACTCGTCATTATCAGGCACCGTAGGGTAACATTGCACACACATTTTAAAGATTTTCTGATGGATACGCTGTAACTCTCTAACCTTAACTGAGAAATAGCTTTGTGTAGCACCAGATATTTCACAGGCTTCACGACGTTTTTTTCCATGTACAAGATGAGCCTCCAGTGCATGAAGCATTCGCTTACTGTGGATAACATAGATATCTGTCAGTAAACGAAAATGACTGGAACTAACCTGACCAGGGATCATTAAAGCAGAAGACTCTATGTTTAATGTGTTTTTTGATGTCCCACAACAAACAGACATTGTATACCTCTTTTCAATTTCAAAAATCAGAGTGATATAAAATCAGACTCACAATTACTTTGTAAGTTAAAAATATTACATATGAACTGTACTTTCAATGTGCTGCCTTGAAGTAATTAGCATGGAAATAAAAAATCAAATTAATACAGTCAGTTAAAATAAATATCGTTCTTATATAAATAAATATAAATTTTATTCTGCAGTGAAAAAACATATTTAACGCAATGAGGCAGTCTGATTGTAAAGCTGAATCGCTGGTTGGATGAACTTCATCCCGGCAGACGACGGATCATCTCCAGCATACAAAATCAGGGGCAGGCGCCCTCGCCGGCGATGGTTGATTTGCATTGACCAAATTAACTTACACTAGTCATTACATAAATTTTATCGGTTGTAACTGCCGTTGATAAATTCATCATAATTTATTGATCTTTAAAATTTAAATCCATTTACATAGTATTGGGAAGGCCTAGTCAAACCAGCCCCACAAATTCCCCCTTCTTACGAAGCTCAACAACGTCCCCAATCCCCTGCTTCTCCAAACCATCCACATAATCCCCATACCACTGCAACATGTCTCGGCGTTGCTCCAGATACTGTGCATGATTATACGTGCCACGAATGGTGTTCTTATCCACATGAGCAAGCTGTAACTCGATCCAAGCCGTGTTATAGCCTTGTTCGTGCAGGATAGTACTCATCGTGTGCCTAAAGCCGTGCCCCGTAGCCTTCCCATGATAACCAATCCGTTTCAGAACCTGGTTGATACTCGCTTCGCTCATTGGCTTGGTGATGTCGTTACGCCCAGAAAATATCAGGTTATAACGGCCTGTTATTGCCTGAATCTCACGGAGTGCCACCACAACTTGGTCGGATAAGGGGACCAGATGCGGACGGCGCATCTTCATCCTTTCTACCGGCACTTCCCAAACTCGCTTGTCAAAATCAAACTCTCTCCATTCGGCCCGGTGCAGTTCGATAGTGCGCACCCCAGTCAGCATCAAAATACGCGTTGCCAGTCGGGTTATGGGGCTACCAGAATACGCGGCAAGGGCTTGCAAGAAATTGGGAAGTTCATCGGCCAGCAGGTGGGGATAGTGGATAGACTTAGGCGTAGTCAAAGCGCTTGCCAGTTCAGAGGCTGGGTTAGTCTCAGCTCTACCGGTGACAATGGCATAGCGAAATACCTGATTGCAGGCTTGGCGAATTTTACGCAGTTTATCGAGTACCCCCCGCTTTTCGAGTTTACGCAGCGAACTGAGCACTTCGAGCGGTTTGATCTCAGCAATCGGGCGCTTACCTATATCAGGGAAAATATCATTCTCGAACGCTTCCATCAGATCTTCGGCATAGCCTTTCGACCAGTTAGGGCGTTTGTATTCATGCCATTCCAGAGCAATAGCTTTAAAGGTATTTTCGACATTAGCCTTTTGAGCCAATTTTTCAGCTTTCTTCTCTTCCCCCGGATCTCCGCCTAAAGCGATCACTTTACGAGCTTCTTCTCGCTTCAAGCGAGCATCAGCCAGAGAGATATCAGGGTAGACACCAATAGAAAGCTTTTTCTCTTTACCCAAAACACGGTACTTCAAACGCCAGTATTTCGCGCCGTTGGGTTTTACTAACAAGTACAGCCCTCCACCATCGGTAAGCTTGTACTCTTTCTCTTTGGGTTTTGCGGTCTCTATCTGTCGTGCATTTAGTGGCATAGGGGGCCCCTAATTTCCATTGAACGAGATGAGCCCCCTCAAAGGCCCCCAGTCACCACTTGATTTGGGTATAACTGAGTTGACCTCGATAGAGCTCGTGACAGAAAAATCCAGTAATTTCAGGGAGTATAAAGGATAAAAGGAGAATTCAGTAGAGGCTGGTTTACTTCAAAATGGTACGCCCTACAGGGCTCGAACCTGTGACCTACGGCTTAGAAGGCCGTTGCTCTATCCAACTGAGCTAAGGGCGCATTGAGATGCGGATGCGGCAACCGAGGTTGCGGAGTTGGATTATACGGTCAGAGGTTAGCGAGTCAATGCCTTTTCATGATGTGGCAGTGGCTGGCGTGCTTTATGGTGATTTTTCGCACACAAAATAGAAAGATCCCGCCTAACGCAATGATCTGCCTGCGCTAATCCCAGTTATCACCTGGAACGCCGTACAAGAGTCAAAATCGGTTCTTTCTGTACCATTGCGCCATGCGCTGGCTCCAGGAAGGGCGCTCCGGCTTCGCTTTGCTTAGCTGATGCAGCATCTGCAACAACGTCACCTGTGCCGGATGCAGTGACGAATCAAATACCGTTTCACCAATATGCCGTTGTTCATCCGGCTGATGGTCAATGGGCCGATGCAATGGATAAAGCCGAGTAATGGTCATCATGATTCAGGCTCCGTAACGCAGCGGCACAACGAAATACACTAGGTGCTAGAGAAAAGGGTAAGGCAGGGAAGATAAAAAAAGCGTAGAGGATCACTCTGTTGATATAAAAAAAGTATAAATCGCAACACAATCGGCGGCCTATTCTCGGCATAACGCTGATTCAACGCCTGACAGCGCGCCTCTCTTCTGACAAAATAGCCATATTCCCCGCTTTTCTTAAATGATGGATTTCCTCACTGATGGCAGCAAAGATTATTGATGGTAAAACGATTGCGCAGCAGGTTAGAAACGAAGTGGCTGAGCAAGTTAAACAACGTCTGGCAGCAGGCAAACGTGCTCCGGGCCTGGCGGTGGTACTGGTCGGTGAGAATCCGGCCTCGCAGATTTATGTCGCCAGCAAACGCAAAGCCTGTGAAGAAGTGGGCTTTATCTCCCGCTCTTACGATCTGCCCGCCACCACCACCGAACCTGAACTGCTGGCGTTGATCGATAAACTGAATGCCGACGGCGAGATTGACGGCATCCTGGTGCAGCTCCCCCTGCCCGCCGGGATCGATAATGTCAAAGTGCTGGAACGCATCCATCCCGATAAGGACGTGGACGGTTTCCACCCTTACAACGTTGGCCGCCTGTGCCAGCGCGCGCCAAAGCTGCGCCCTTGCACCCCACGCGGCATTGTCACGCTGCTGGAACGCTATAACATCGATGCTTACGGCCTGAACGCCGTAGTAGTCGGCGCTTCCAACATCGTTGGCCGCCCGATGAGCATGGAGCTGTTACTGGCTGGTTGCACTACCACCGTCACCCATCGTTTCACCAAAAACCTGCGCCATCATATCGAGCATGCCGATCTGCTGATCGTCGCCGTCGGTAAACCGGGCTTTATTCCCGGTGAGTGGATCAAACCCGGTGCGATCGTGATTGATGTCGGCATCAACCGCCTGGAAAGTGGTAAAGTGGTCGGCGACGTGGATTTTGAAGCCGCAAGCCAGCGCGCATCCTACATTACCCCGGTTCCGGGTGGCGTTGGCCCCATGACCGTGGCTACATTGATCCAAAATACCTTGCAAGCCTGCGAGGAATATCACGACGTTCAACCTAAATAAGTTAAGGCAGTATGGAAATTTTTAATCTGGAAAATCACCCTCACGTCGAGCTGTGCGATCTGCTGAAGTTTCAAGGCTGGTGTGAGAGCGGTGGTGCCGCCAAAGAGGCGATCGCCGAAGGGCACGTTAAAGTTAACGGCCAAGTGGAAACGCGTAAGCGCTGCAAGATCGTTGATGGTCAGAAAGTCAGCTACAAAGGCATGAACGTCACGGTCAAAGCCTGATCGTTCAAGCTGCAAAAGAAAGCCGGGTGGCTCACGCTCCCCGGCTTTTTAATTTCTTGCTGCTAATGCTACTTACGGCGCCAGGTTGTCCCCTGCGGGCCATCCTCCAGCACGATGTTCATCTCATTCAAACGATCGCGCGCCGCATCGGCCATTGCCCAATCTTTGGCAAGACGTGCATCTTTACGCTGCTTGATAAGCGCTTCAATTTCAGCCACTTCTGCGTCATCGGTTTGCGCACCGCTTTGCAGGAACTGCTCAGGATCCTGTTGCAGCAGGCCCAACACCTTCGCCAACTTACGCAGTTCCGCCGCCAACCCGTTCGCCGCCGCCAAATCTTCGCTCTTCAGGCGGTTCACTTCACGCGCCAGATCAAACAGCGCTGAATAAGCTTCTGGCGTATTGAAGTCATCGTCCATCGCTTCGCAGAAGCGGGCTTCAAAGGCTTCACCACCGGCTGGCTGCGCATTAACATCGGTGCCGCGCAGCGCGGTGTATAAACGTTCGAGCGAAGCACGCGCCTGCTTCAGGTTATCTTCGCTGTAGTTCAGCTGGCTGCGATAGTGGCCAGACATCAGGAAGTAACGCACGGTTTCCGCATCGTAATACGCCAGCACGTCGCGAATGGTGAAGAAGTTGTTCAATGATTTGGACATCTTCTCTTTATCGATCATCACCATACCGGAGTGCATCCAGTAATTGACGTACGGGCCGTCATGCGCACAGCTGGACTGCGCAATCTCGTTCTCATGGTGCGGGAACATCAGATCGGAACCGCCACCGTGGATATCGAAATGGGTGCCGAGCTGTTTGCCGTTCATCGCCGAGCACTCAATGTGCCAGCCTGGGCGGCCAGCGCCCCACGGGGATTCCCAGCTTGGTTCGCCCGGTTTGGACATTTTCCACAGCACAAAGTCCATCGGGTTGCGTTTTACGTCGTCCACTTCCACACGCGCACCGGCCTGCAACTGCTCCAGATCCTGGCGCGACAGCAAGCCGTAGTCTGGATCGCTGTCGATAGAGAACATCACATCGCCGTTGCTGGCAACATAAGCGTGATCGCGCGCGATCAAACGCTGGGTGATCTCGATAATTTCATGGATGTGGTGCGTGGCACGCGGCTCTAGGTCTGGGCGCTCGATCAGCAATGCGTCAAAATCCGCATGCATCTCTGCCAGCATCCGCGTGGTCAGTTGATCGCAGGTTTCGCCGTTCTCTGCGGCGCGGCGGATAATTTTATCGTCTACGTCGGTGACGTTACGCACGTAGTTGAGCGAATAACCGAGATAACGCAGGTAGCGCGCCACCACGTCAAAAGCCACAAAGGTACGCCCGTGGCCGATGTGACACAGGTCATAAATGGTTACCCCGCACACGTACATGCCCACTTTACCGGCATGAATAGGCTTGAATTCCTCTTTTTGACGACTCAGGGTATTGAAGATCTTTAGCATCAGGGCATTCCGTGGTGTGCAATGTTGATCGGGTTAATCAACGTATTGAAACCCGAAAGGCTGCGCTAATGCAAGGTTAAGGCCAAGGATTGCTGATTTCAGCGGCAGAAAATCAGAGTTCCGCCCACGGGGCAAGCGGCAAGCTGCTGACTGATTAATTGAGATATGTTATAAAGCCGGTCTGATCGCTCACGTCTCTATATGACACATCACTTCATTGCTAGGACTAAACTATGGTTACTTTCCACACCAATCACGGCGACATCGTTATCAAAACTTTCGCTGAGCAAGCGCCGGTCACCGTTGAAAACTTCCTGAGCTACTGCCGTGAAGGTTTCTACGACAACACCATCTTCCACCGTGTGATTAATGGTTTCATGGTACAGGGCGGTGGTTTTGAAGCTGGCATGCGTCAGAAAGACACCAAAGCAACCATCAAAAACGAAGCCAACAACGGCCTGAAAAACACCCGTGGCACCTTGGCGATGGCGCGCACCAACGATCCGCACTCTGCTACCGCACAGTTCTTTATCAACGTGGTTGATAACGACTTCCTGAACTTCCGTGGCGAAAACGCCCAGGGTTGGGGCTATTGCGTGTTTGCCGAAGTCGCTGAAGGCCTAGACGTGGTCGACAAAATCAAAGGCGTAAAAACCGGCCGCAGCGGCATGCACCAGGACGTGCCAGTGGAAGATGTAGTGATCACCAGCGTCACCATCAGCGAGTAATCGCCGCCGCATGAGCACGCTGTTTATCGCAGACTTGCATTTATGCGCACAGGAACCGGCAATCACTGCCGGTTTTCTGCGTTTTTTACAGCGTGAAGCCGTTCACGCCGATGCGTTATACATTCTGGGCGATCTGTTCGAAGCCTGGATTGGTGACGACGATCCTGAGCCGTTGCACGCCGAAATCGCCGCGGCGTTAAAAGCGCTGCAACAGGCGGGTATCCCCTGCTACTTTATCCATGGCAACCGTGATTTTCTGCTCGGCGAGCGTTTTGCCCAGGCCAGCGGCATGACCCTGCTGCCGGAACAGCAGGTGATCGATCTGTATGGCCGCAGAATCCTGATCATGCACGGCGATACTTTGTGTACCGACGATCAGGCCTATCAAGAATTCCGCCGTAAAGTGCATAACACCTGGATCCAGAAACTGTTCTTGGCTCTGCCGTTGCGCTGGCGCCTGAAGATCGCCGCCAAAATGCGTGCGCGCAGCCAACAGACCAATCAGTACAAATCTGAAGCGATCATGGACGTTAACCCGCAGGCCGTTGAGCAAGCGATGCTGCACAGCAACGTGCACTGGCTGATCCACGGGCACACCCATCGCCCGGCGATCCACCCGCTTATGCTTAGCACCGGCAAAGCCCAGCGTGCGGTATTAGGAGCCTGGCACGTAGAAGGTTCCATGATTAAAGTCACGCCAGAAGCCGTTGAACTGATCCCATTCCCTCTCTGAGTTTCTGCTACAATATTCGCACTTTTGCCGGTGAAAACTGGCGACGCAACCGTTTTCCTCGCCATACACTCATGATATGCTCTACGCCCTCATCCGGCCTGCCGGGCCGACATCTGTACAACGACAGGAGCCATACCCACATGGGATCCAACGCTGCTTCAGCCAGCAATGCTGAGGTTAAAATCGCAATTGTAATGGGATCAAAAAGTGACTGGGCCACCATGCAGTTTGCGGCCGAAGTCCTGACTATTCTCGAAGTCCCGTTCCATGTCGAAGTCGTCTCCGCCCATCGCACGCCAGATAAACTGTTCAGCTTTGCCGAACAGGCAAGCGCGATCGGTTTTGACGTGATCATCGCCGGTGCCGGTGGTGCAGCGCACCTGCCGGGCATGCTGGCAGCGAAAACGCTGGTTCCGGTGCTGGGTGTTCCGGTGCAAAGCGCCGCCTTGAGCGGTGTCGATAGCCTGTATTCGATTGTGCAGATGCCGCGCGGTATTCCCGTCGGCACGCTGGCGATTGGTAAAGCCGGTGCGGCCAATGCTGGCTTGTTGGCGGCGCAAATCCTGGCGCTGCACGACACGGCGCTGGCACAGCGCTTGGCCGACTGGCGTCAGGCGCAAACTGACGATGTGCTGAATAACCCAGACCCGCGGGAGGAAGCATGAAGCCGGTTTGCGTACTGGGTAACGGCCAATTGGGGCGCATGCTGCGCCAGGCTGGCGAACCTCTGGGGATTGCGGTTTATCCGGTGGGAATCGACGCCGAACCGGAAGCGGTGCCCTATCAGAACAGCGTGATCACCGCCGAGATCGAACGCTGGCCGGAAACTGCGCTAACGCGTGAACTCGCCACCCACAGCAACTTCGTCAACCGCGATATTTTCCCGCGCTTGGCCGATCGCCTGACGCAAAAACAGCTGCTCGATCAACTTAATCTGGCCACCGCCCCGTGGCAACTGCTGGCCAGCCACGAGCAATGGCCACAGGTGTTTACGAATTTGGGTGAATTGGCGATCGTCAAACGCCGCGTCGGCGGTTACGACGGCCGTGGGCAGTGGCGTTTGCGCCCGGGCCAGGAAAGCGAATTACCGGCCGATGCCTACGGCGAATGTATTGTTGAGCAAGGGATCAATTTCTCTGGCGAAGTGTCTTTAGTGGGCGCGCGCGGCCATGATGGCCAGTCGGTGTTCTACCCGTTAACCCACAATCTGCATGAAGAGGGTATTCTGCGCACCAGCGTGGTGCTGCCGCAGCCAAACCCGGCGTTGCAGCAGCAGGCCGAGCAGATGCTGTCGGCTATTTTGAATGAGCTGAACTACGTTGGCGTGATGGCGATGGAGTGCTTTATTGTCGGCGATCGCTTGCTGATTAACGAACTGGCACCCCGGGTACACAACAGCGGGCACTGGACGCAAAACGGCGCATCGATCAGCCAGTTTGAACTGCATTTACGCTCCATTCTTGATCTGCCGCTGCCAACGCCGGTGGTGAATACGCCGTCGGTGATGGTCAACCTGATTGGCACGGCGGTGAATCTGCAATGGCTGGCTCTGCCGCTGGTGCATCTGCACTGGTATGAGAAAGAGGTACGCGCAGGCCGCAAGGTTGGGCACCTGAACCTTAACGACCCTCATGCCGCATCGCTACAGCAGGCATTGCAAGCCTTGGCACCCTTGCTGCCAGCCGAATACCAAAGTGGTTTGGCCTGGGCGCAGCAAAAACTGGGTTAATGGTTCCCCTGAAAGGCGAGTAATCCCCCACCTATTCAGCCTCTTCAATCGCCCCCTTTACGGGGGCAAATACCCCTTCACCGTAGCTTTGCCACATTCAACATCGTCTATGCTATTCAGTAGCCAGTCTGTCTCTCCCTGCATCTGAGTCAGGAGTGTTCTATGCCACTTTTTTCGCCCAATATTCGTCAGGCTTGTACTTTTGCCATGGTTGCCCTGTTCAGTACCGCTGCCACGGCCGATATCTTGCTTAACGGTACCCGTGTGATTTATCTGTCGGATGCCAAAGACGTCAATCTCCGCGTCCAAAACGTTGGCTCATCGTCCGTACTGCTACAAAACTGGATCGATGACGGCGATGCTGACGCCAGCCCGGCCGTCAGCAAAGCGCCCTTCTTTTTAAGCCCGCCCATGAGCCAGCTCGAACCGGGTAAAAGCCAGATGTTGCGTATCAACTACATCGGTAACAACCTGCCAATGAACAAAGAGTCGCTGTTCTGGCTGAACGTGCTGGAGGTTCCGCCCAAGGGCCAGGTAGAAGCCGATGCTAAACGCCCGCAGATAGCCTTCCGTAACCGTATCAAACTGTTCTATCGCCCGGCAGGTTTACCAGGCGATGCCAGCAATGCTGTCAAAGCGTTCATCTGGAGTACTCAAGGCCGCCGCGTGCAGGCCAACAACCCTACGCCATATTACGTCTCTTTCGTAAACATGTCGGTCAATGGTAAAAAGCTCGAAGGGACCCTAATGGCCCCCTATTCCACGCAGGTATTAGCTCTGCCAGCCCAGGCTGGCAACAAGGTTAGTGGCAGCTTTGTAAATGATTACGGGTCCATCAGTTCTTTCGACGCGGTGGTTAAATAGCCTCTGTGCGCAGATCAATAGCCAATAATCGGGCAAAGGCAGCGATATCTGGTGGCCGATCGACCGGATTAACCGCCAGCGCACCGTCGATGGCCTGTAAAAACTGCTGGGAATAGCCGGGCAGTTGACGCTGTGCCAAGGGTTGATAGATGTCTTCAATACAGCGCGTCAGGCTGACCGGCGGCAGGCGGCCGGTGATAAGCGTAGACACCAGCGCGCCAATGGAATAGATATCAGACCAGGGGCCGTGGGCATATCCTCCGGTGTTGCAATAGAGTTCCGCCGGGGAGAAGCCGGGTTTTAACACGATGTTGGTCTTTTTCGCGCCATCCGCTGCCAGGAAGCAGGCGGAGCCGAAATCCAGCAAAATCGGCTGATGGTGATCCTCAACCTGAATGTTGTCCCATGAAATATCCCGATGCAGGCAGCCCTGCTGATGCACCGCCGCCACGGTATGCAGCAGTGAAGCGAGTAACGTTCTGAGCCAAACCTCGGTCACCATTGCAGGGTTCTGCGCGTAGCGTTTTTTTAGGGTGGTGCCGCCGTACAGCGGCGTGCTGATGTAGGCGGTGCCATTCTCCTGCCAGAAGTCCAACAGCGGCGGTATACAGGGGTGAGCAAGGCTGCCGAGTATTTTTGCCTCTTGGCGAAAGTAATCCCGCCCGGCGTTAAACGTCGGCAGCAGGAAAGGGTTACGCGGCATCACCAAGCCATCATCGTTGCGCATCGCGATCGCAGTGGGGATATATTCCTTAACGGCGACAACACGCTGTTGCCGATGATCAAAGGCCCGATAAACAATGCTGAAGCCACCTTCGCCGATCACCTGCTGAATTTCCAACTGCGCAAAACGATAGCCCGGAGGCAGCGCCTGAGCGCCGCACCCGAACACCTCCTTGGCTGCCCCTGTATAGGCTGTCAGCACGGCCCGTTCTCCGCTCGGCTACGCACGGAAGTCATAGGCAAAGGCCTTCTCGGCATAGCTGATATGCAGGTGGCGGAACTGCTGCAACTCGGTACTGGCGGTCAGCAAACGATGGCTGATCTGTGGCAGCAGGGTATTGGTCAGAATGGTATCCACCATCCGCCCGCCGGATTCCACTTCGGTACAGCGGTTGACGATCTGCTGGATCACCTCATCATCAAACGAGCAGGTCATATGGTGGCTTTCCAGCAGGCGCTTGCGGATCCGCTCCAACTGTAGCTTCACAATATCCCCCAACACCGCATCGCTCAGCGGGTAGTAAGGGATCACGTTCAACCGGCCGAGCAGCGCGGCGGGGAACGCCCGCAGCAGGGTATCGCGCAGCGCGGCGGTCAGTTGCTCGCAGTCCGGCAACAGGGCCGGATCGGCACACAGCGCGTTCACCACCTCGCTGCCTACGTTGGAAGTGAGAATGATGATGGTGTTACGGAAATCGATACGCTGCCCTTCACCATCTTCCATCCAGCCTTTATCGAACACCTGATAGAAGATTTCATGCACGTCGGAGTGCGCTTTCTCGATCTCGTCGAGCAGGATCACGCTGTACGGGCGGCGGCGCACCGCCTCGGTCAACACGCCCCCTTCGCCGTAGCCCACATAGCCCGGAGGCGCGCCTTTCAGGGTAGACACGGTATGGGGTTCCTGAAACTCACTCATATTGATGGTGATCACGTTGCGCTCGCCGCCGTAGAAATTTTCTGCCAGCGCGTGGGCGGTTTCGGTTTTGCCCACGCCGGAAGGGCCACACAGCATAAAGACCCCAATGGGCTTGTTCGGATCATCCAGGCTGGCGCGCGAGGTAATCAGGCGGCGGGCGATCAGTTCCAGGCCGTGCTTCTGACCGATCACTCGCTCGTTTAAGCTGTCCGCCAGCTTGAGCACCGCTTCCACTTCATTTTTCATCATGCGGCCCAGCGGAATGCCGGTCCAGTCGGCCACCACCGAGGCGATGGTATTGGCATCCACCGAGGAAAACAGCAGCGGATCGTCCCCCTGCAAAACGGTCAGCTGTTGCTGTAGTTCATTGAGATCGGAACGCAACGCATCCTCGGCTTCTTGATCGGCCACCTCGCCAGGGCGATAGATCTTGGCGCGCAGTTCAATAATCTCGTTCACCAGCACCCGCTCGTCGTTCCAGCGGGCGTTCAGGACGGCCAACTGCTGCTGCGTCTGCGCCAACTGCTGTTTGATCTGCTCTGGGCGCTGCGCGTCACCGGCTCCGATGCGCACATCGCGCACCGCGACCTCCAGCTCGGTTTCCAGCGCTTCGATATGGCGGCGGCAGCTTTCCACCCGGCCCGGTTCGGCATGCTGGCTGACCGCCACCCTGGCGCAGGCGGTATCCAGCAGGCTGATGGCTTTATCTGGCAACTGGCGGTCAGGAATATAGCGGTGGGACAAGCGCACCGCCGCTTCCACCGCTTCATCCAGCAGGATGATCTGGTGGTGTTTCTCCAGCGTATGACGCAAGTGGCGCAGCATCAGCACGGCCTTATTCTCATCAGGCTCAAGCACTTGCACCACCTGAAAGCGGCGGGTCAAAGCCGGATCTTTTTCGATGTACTTTTTATATTCCGACCAGGTGGTCGCCCCGATAGTGCGCAACTGCCCACGGGCCAGAGCGGGTTTCAACAGGTTGGCCGCATCACCGGTGCCCTGCGCACCGCCTGCGCCGATCAGGGTGTGAATTTCATCAACGAACAGGATGATCGGCGACGGGCTAGACTGCACCTCGTCAATCACCGCACGCAGGCGCTGTTCAAACTCGCCTTTGGCACCTGCACCTGCCTGCAACATCCCCATATCCAACTGATAAAGCGTAACGTCACGCAGTTTGGGCGGTACATCGCCTGCGGCGATATAGGCCGCCAGCCCTTCCACCACCGCAGTTTTCCCCACGCCTGCCTCGCCGGTCAGCAACGGGTTGTTCTGCCGGCGGCGCATCAGGATATCGATGATCTGCCGGATCTCTTCGTCACGCCCGGTCACCGGATCCAGCTCACCACGGCGCGCTTTTTCCGTCAGGTTGCTGCCGTATTGCTCGAGCATGCTTTCACCGCTGCGGGGTGATGCCGAAGCACTGCTGCTCTGCGCGGCGGCCATCGCCGTTTCAGAAGAAGAGACCAGGATCGCCTCAAACTGCTGCTGCAAATTTTCGCTGTTAATCTGCTTGAAGCAGGGCGAAATCGCCAACAGCTGATTATGCAGATTGGTGGTATTCAGCATCCCCAACAGCAGATGGCCGCCGCGGATCTGCTGGGCACCGAACTTCAGCGAACTGAAGATCCACGAACGTTCAACGGCGCTGTCGATATGTTCCGACAGATCCGACACCGAACTGGCACCGCGCGGTAGCCGGTCAATGGCAGCAACCACATCCTCACCCAGCTTGCCCGCATTGATGCCGAAGTGGCGGATAATCTGCTGCCAGTCGCCGTCTGGATGCTGTAACAACTGATGGATCCAGTGGGTCAGTTCCACATAGGGGTTGCCCCTGAGTTTGCAAAATGAGGTGGCATTTTCCAGGCTGCTGAGTAACAGGCCGTTTAATTTGCCAAACAGAACTGCGCGGCTGATCTCTCTCATGCTTACACCTTAGTGATTTGTTTTAATGAATATCAATGGCAATACTGACCTTCGAGCGGCTCGGGTGAAAAAATCAGGTCGCCCGCATCGTTGTCACCTTCCGCATCACATAACCAGCTACTCAACCCAAGGCGCTGCCCGCCGCTCAGCGCTGCTCTGCTGACTTCCTCCTTGCGCAGGATCAGGCGCACATCCCAGATATATTCGATGCCGACGTAGTGCCGCACCCAGTCGCGCAGCGCGATCGCCTGCGGGCCGCCGGGCATAAAGCTGTGATACTCCACCAGCGACATCGGCCCCAGCTCAATACGGAACTTGTGTTGAACATCGCGCACGGCGCGGCCAAGAAACGCATCGCGCCCCAGTTGCAGCGCCTGGCCCGCCACCAGCTGCGTCTGCTGTTCCGGGGCGATGGCCAACCAAACGGGAATGTTCTCGATGATGCGCACCGGCACCTGGAAGTAGTAACGCAGGATCTTGGCCAGCCCTTCCGCATCGCGCCCCTGCCGCACCAAATGCCCCGCCATATAATATTTGGCGTGGGTGGGTAGGCTGTCCCGTGGGCGTAGCGTATCCACGCCCAGCCCCACCAACGAGGAGAGGTAGCGGGTAAAGGACTGGTCGTCTTCGCGATCGAGCGAAACAGTAGGCTGGCTGTTGGCCCAGGCGCGATAAAACAGCAGGATCAGGCGATGGTGGAACAGATTGATAAAGTCGAGCAGCGTCCGATCCTGATTGTGCAGATAACGTTCGCGCACATATTCGGTAAAATGCAGCGGCAGCGGGCCGTTGGGGCCAAACAGCCCGAAGCTATAGATCAACAGCTGGTACGACGGCGAATTGCTGACCGGCCCGGCGCTGGCCAGCGTGGAGGGCGCGAACGACAGCGAAGGCTGTTGCCCCAGGCGGATCGGCTCCTGGCGCGGATGCGGTGCGCGCCCGAGAGGCCAGTCCAGCCCGCCCTGCGCGTCAAGACGCCGCAGGATCTGAAACAGATCGTGCTCATAAGGGTGCTCGGTGAGAGAGGTCCAGAAATCCTCCGGCAGGCGCTGATTGCTGCGAGTTTTCAAATCAGGGTTCTCCTGCCAATCCGCGGCGTCCACTGGGCGATCTTACCGCGCTGCGGGGTGCTCAGTGAGGTGGTGACAAAGGTGTTCATCGTCACCATGCGGCTGAACAAGCGTTCCAGCACGCAGCCGAGCAGGTAAGGCGTGCTGCCGGAAAACGCCTGTTCATCGATGGTCAGTTCAATGGCCACACCGCGTGAAAACACGATCGGCCCAGGCGCTGGCGCACGGTGATAAGCAGGCGACAGGCGGCAGTGCTGTACCCCTTTGATCTCCTTGGTAATCTGTGGTTCATCCAGCTTGGCGTACAGCGTCAGCAACTCCCTGAGCGCCCGTGCCCCTTGCTCATCATCCCCTTCCATCAGGTTGAGATAATCCAACTGCAACTGGCTGATCAACCCCCAGGAGATGCGGCCTTCCGCCAGGGCTTCTCGCGGCGGTGACAGCGGCGTTTTCAACGTCACCTGACGCAGCGGGATCGAGTCGGCAACCACAAAAGAGAGCGCTTCCTGCCGTTGCAGCAACAGCGGCAGATCGCGATTGGTGACCAGCACTTCGGCCGTGATGTACTCCAGATCGTTGCGCCAAGGGGTGTGATAGGCATCGACCAGCGACAGAAACACCTCCGATCCGGGATAGCTGCTGCGTGTCCCCTGGCGCTGGCTTTGTACCGAAGGCGGGCGCGGCGAACGGCGCAGGGAGAAATAGGCACCGTAGTTCTGCCCGTCGCGCCCCTGGGTGCAATAAAATGGCCGGAACTCCTGCTCATGCTGGCTGTTGGCCGGAGTGCCCCACAGCCGCTGTACGGAGAAAACTTCGAAATCCAGCGGCTGAATATTATCCACCACCAGATGGTATTCGTTGGTTTTGTCATTCAGCGTGATGCGCTCCGCCACCTTGGGGAACAGGTTGATCACCGGCGTGCAGTGCAGCGAAAGATGGCTGGCGTCAACGCGCTTGGCCAACGACGGAACTTCTTTATCCAACAGCAGAACGATCTCAAACTCCCGCACGCTGGCATTCTGCGTTTTGCCCGCACCAAACAGCGCGGCCAACCCAGAAATGCTGAAAAAACGGAAACGAGCGGGAAAGGCAAAATACTCTTGCAGCAGGCGATAACCGTCGAAGTTGCGCAGATCGTCGGGTAACAGTGCCTGATCGGCGTCGAACCCTTCATGATTCAGCCGCTCTTTCGGCAGATAGTGGCGCTGTTGGGGAACAGCACCCACCGGCTGGCAGATAATCCCAGTGGTGTGCTGCATCAGCAGTTCCAGCAGTTCCATGGCTTCCAGATCCTGGCCGCTGAGGTAGAACATCAGCTTATCCAGGTTCAGGCTGTCAAAGGTGACGTTATCGTCCAGCCGCAGGCGGATGTGCAGCGCATGGCGGCTGGCATTGCGGTTGAACTTGGCGGTGCTGACGATATCGGCGGGCAACGCCCCCAACGAAACCTGGCTGATGCTGAGCGGATAAAGCATCACGTCATGGGCGGTGCGGTACTTGCAGACCACCCCGTTCTTCCTGAAGGTGTCGCAGGTCATCACCGTGCCACGCGGCACCAGAAAACCGGCGTTAATGTTGCCCTTGCGGCCATCCGGGTGCAGTTCGGCCACCGCCATCGACGGGGTTGGCGAAAGGTAATTGGGGTAAATCACCTCCAGCATCCGCTGCGAGAAACGTGGGAACTCGGCGTCCATTTTCAGTTGAATGCGCGAAGTGAGAAAGGCAAAGCCTTCCATCAGGCGCTCAACGTAGGGGTCGCCCACATCAATCCCCTGCATCCCCAGGCGGCCCGCCACTTTCGGGTAGCTTTCGGCGAACTCTGCGCCCATTTCGCGCAGATAGAGCAGCTCACGGTTATAGTACTCAAGCAGTTTACTGTCCATGTACTCACCCTATGTCTTTGAGATTGAAATAACCGTTTTCCAAATCGACGTCAGAACGAAAGCAGAACTCCAGCGGATGGGGGCTACACCACAGCAGCCCACGGATCTCGATCGACAGGACGTTGTGCGTATCCAAATCATCACTGCCGGAAATACACAGCAGCTTCAACTGCTCCGGAATAATGCGCGGTTCAAAGTTGAGGATGGCCTGAGTGAGGTTTTTCTGGATATCTGGCCACTCGATTTCCGACATCCTTTTCCCCGCCAACGGCGTAATGCCGTAGTTAAGGGTAGAACGCCGGACCTCGGGAAAGGCTTGCAGATCGATCATCGGCTCGTTGTTGTTGCAGTTAAACAGCCACTGCAAGTCACGCAGGATCATTTTCCGCAGCGTGCTGTGCGAAATGGTCTTGTTTCTGTCCGCTTCCCGCTTATTCTGCGGTTCAAAATCCGTCAGCCGATCAAACAGCGCGGGCAGCATCCGATCGCGGGAGGACACCCCGTCGCTGTTTCTCCGGCCAATCCGTGCCGCGACGGCGGGCGAACCCACCGGGGCTGCTGTGCGCTCGTTGGTGGTATCGGTCATTACGGCTCATCCGTGGTGAACTGAACCTGCCGCAGCGTCAGCAGCGCGCACTCATCGTCATCGGTGATCCAGGATTTTTGCCCCTGACCCGCATAGTGGCCGTTATCACTCAGGGTCAGCCAGTCGGTTTTGCGCCCAAGGCGGTAGGCATCGTCACTGCCTTCGGTCAGCGGATAACGCGCCGGGATCTGGCACACCTGCTGCTTGCCGGAGCGCCACTTCACCATGGCATGCGCCCAGATCAGATGAACCACATTTTGCGGTGGCTGGAACCTGATCGACTCAAGCTCATGAAACGGCACCCAGTAGTAACGGTTGTCCACAAACAGTTCGCAGACCGGCCCCAGGCGGCTGTCGGCGTCTGCCAGCCAATCGAAGTGGTTGGCGGGGGCTGATTCCTCTTCGCTATTGAGCGAGAACTGCCCGGCATTCGCCGCCGCCAATTCGAAAGCGCGATCGCGCAGCTGGCTGGCCTGCTGTGGCGCGGCACGCAGCGCTTCCGCCAACAGCAACTGCCATTCCTGCGGCGGCGTAAAGAACGCCGGGGCGATTTCTCCGCTGAACACCTGCTCGCGCTGCATTTCTGCCGCTACGCAGTCAGCCAGTTGCTGCGTGGTAGGGGCAGCCTGCGGCGTCAGCGCCTGCCAGGCTTGCAACTGGGTGCTGGCGCGGCGCCAATCGCCGTACAGCAACAACAGCTGGACCCATTCGGCGCGTTTGTCCGCGTCTGCGGGAACCGCTTTGACCGCCGACTCGCTTTGCTCCAAGGCGGTGGCTAACGGTTGACCTTTCAGAACAGAGAGCAATGATTTCACGGTTTATCTCCTGCTTCTTTGGCAATTCGGTGTCTGGAAGACGACCTTTTCTTCCAGGGGAAGTATCTGCAACAGCGTGGATTCCTGCGGGGAACCGATCCAGACGGCGATCGCGCTGTAGTTATCCTGCGATGAGAGCGGCGGAGCCAAGTGTTCGATCAGCGTCAGCCACTCGGTGGGGGTATGGGCCATGCGCAGCGTATATTCCAGCTGCGCCAGGTTATAGCGTTTCCAGAAGCCGTCGCTGCACAGCAAAAACACATCGCCATCGGCCAGAGAGAGCGTCGGGCTGTAAGTGGCATCCTGATGCTTCCCTGTGCCAAGCGCGGCGTACAGCAGGTTGTCGGGCAGTCCGCCGGTTTGAAAACCGGCATCTTTCATTTTTTGCACCAGGCTATGATCCGTGGTGGACTGGCACAGGTAGCCGTTGCGGAACAGGTAGAGCCGACTGTCGCCAGCATGCACCCAATGGGCCTGCTGGGCGGTACGATCGATAAACAGCGCCACCAGCGTGGTGCGCATACGGCTGTAGAACTGATCCTGCTGCTGCGCCTGATGGATCATCTGCTGGAGCTCGGCGATCAGCGCAGGCACCTCATCGGGTTGGCAAGGCTTGCCCTGCCCGGCGTGATCCAGCAGAAACTGGCAGGCCAGCGCGGCGGCTTCTCCCCCACCCGCATCACCGGCCACGCCGTCGCACAGCACAAAACAGGCCGCCTGTTCGCCCAGGTATTCGCCGGTTTTATCCTGGTTCTGCGCGCGCTTACCCTGGTTCGAGCACCAGACGGCTTCAATTTTCATTAGGGTGCCTTCTGATTTTGAGACGCTTTGTATTGGCGGATCTCAAGGTCATAAGCGTGGAGAAATGCCTCGCCGAACAGGGTGTGGAAATCATCCTCCACCTCATTGGCCACCCGCTGATAATGGTTTTTCAACGCGTCCCACAGCGCCGCCTTACGGTTACCCGAGAACACCCCTTTGCTTGGCAACATGCCCTGCTCCGCCGCCATTTTCTCCAGGTTATCGGGGTGGAAGGTTTGCAGCATGGCGGCAATGATCGCGCGCACCCCGGCAATCATGCCCAACTGATGGGCCTGTAGATCGATCATCGCGTCGCGCACCGCGTGTTCCGGCGGAATAAAGCCCGGCATCGGGGTGCTGAACATCTGCAACAGCACGGTTTTGCCCGAGGGCAGCATCTTGAACGGGTTGTTCTCCTCTTCCAGGATCATGGTCATTTCGGCTTTCAGACCGCGTTTGAGAATGCTGCGCGACGACAGCAGCGCCACGGTGCCCTGTGAAAACAGGCTGAGCAGCTTGCCGGCAAGGTAGAGCTGTTCTGGTGAGAAGTCCGGTTGCAGCACCGCATCATCCAGCCCCAGCCCGGCCACGAACGCGCTGAACAGCTCACCGTGCAGTTGTTCCTGCGAGGCGGATTTGGTCGGTTTGAACGGCTGATGCCGGACCGGATCAACGCCCAGTCGCGTCAGCGGGGCCGATGAGCCACCGATCGGTTCTTCGGCATACTCCGCAGGTTCGCTAGCGGAGATGGCAATCTCTTGGTCGGAAAAGTCATTCAAGGAAAAGTGATCGGCAGCGCGGATCTGCTCCGCCCAGGCGAGATCTTCATGCTGGGTGAGCGCTTCCGGCTTGGTTTCTGCCTGCGGCGGCGCAGGCGCATCCACCGGCGAAACTGGGCCAGGTGCCGCAGGCCAGATCGACAGCGTCGGATCAAAGGCGGCACCGTCGTCCATGGTTGAAGCGAGTGGCACCGCATTATCGGCAAACAGGCCAAGCAGCACGTCGTCTTCGCTGCCAATGTCGGCATTCAGCGCCCACTCTGCCGCCAGTTCATCAGGCAGATGCAAGATCGGTGGCGCATGATCCGTTGCCGGTGGTTGCGCGGTTTCAGGTGCGGCTTGATCTTCTGCGGACCATTTGCGATTCACCGACAGCACGCTGGGCGTGGTGTCCTTCATAATCGGCGGCAGGGAGAAAGGGTCATCCTGCGCAAACAGGCGGTCTGGATCGATCGTTTTTTCATGTAAAGAGGCCAGATCGGTTTCCTGCGCCATCGCCAACGGATCTTTGCCAGAACGGTTGTCCGGTTCGTTGGCAAACAGGGGGTGGTTCGGATCGTGGGGTAACGGCCTTTTATGCTGCGGCTGGTGCAACAGAAATTCGGCTTCCAGGTTGTCCCACACCGCTTCATCGATATCATTAACCGATGACGCCGCACCTTGAGACTGTAAGAGCGGAGCCAGGGAAACCGGGTGGTTCATCAGGCTCACTCTGAACTGGTAGCCCGCGATGTCGAGAATGTCGCCTTCAGCCAGCAGTTGCTGAACGTTATGAGGCAGTTCGCCGCCGTTCAGCAGCAGCGCAGTGGTGCTGCCCCGCTGCGTAATGTGGGCCTCCCCGTTGGGAGAAATGTGCACAACGGCCTGCAAACGGGAAATCGCCCGGTTTTGGTCAGGCAGGATCAGCGTATTGTTGGTATCGCGCCCAATGGTTCCACCCGGTGCCGTGAAGTCACAGTAATTCTGGGGTAACCGCTCATTGTCCCGGTTCCTGATCATCGTTAGCCGCATAGACACTTTCCCTTTTATATTTTCTTGCCAGAGTCGCCGCTTTATTTTTTATACCCAATGGATTTCAAGATGCAGGCAGCGCCCCCCTGCATCTTGAAATACAGCGGATAGAAGGGACGATTTCCCAGGAAACCAAGGAAATCGTCCGTATCAATTACGCTTCGCAGTTCTGCTTAATATCCCAGCCAGCACTGCTCTCTGCGCCTTTGCCTCCTTGCTCGGTTTGCTCCCAGTATTGCTGCTGAACTTTGGCAGCCTGGAAGGAATAAAGGATACCCACGGTGTCTTCATCATCGGCACCGGTGTATTGAATATTGGTGACCAAAACATCATCCAGCGTGATTCTGGCGTATTCCATCTGCCCGCCACCGGCTTTGCAGACGGATAATTCGACTTTGCCCAGGTGTTTACCGCTGGCGCAATGCTTCAGCAGGGCCGGAGTGGATTTATCGATCAATGCCTTAATATGCAGATCGTTAAAGCAGACTTTCCCGGTACCACCGCCACCGCCAACGCCCATATTTCCCGGCTGGGAGGCTCCCCAGGTAAAGGAAATAATGTCGGTCCAACCTTTGTGATTAGCGTCTTTGGATTCACCATTAGCGCCATCAACTTTCATGAACATATCAATTGCCATAGCTAAAGCCTCTTGGGTCTAGAGTTAAGTAAATTCCGTTTTATGAAGCAACGGTGGTTCACGGCATTAGAAACCCCAACCTTCCGGGAAACGAAAATTGCGATCTCCATGCTGTTCTTTATGCCCTGAAGTTAAAATTTCGGTATTAATGACCCGCCATCGAAATATCAGGGCTCGTTCTTGTTTAATTAACTTTGTTTTAATGAAGGCAGTTTCGAAACCAAGCGTAACGAAACGGTTAATCCTTCCAACTGATAATGGGGACGCAGGAAAAACTTCGCCGAGTAATATCCCGGCGCATCTTCAATTTCCTGCACCTGTACTTCTGCCGCCGCCAGCGGTTTTCTGGCTTTGGTCTCTTGCGACGAGTTGGCCGGATCGCCGTCGACGTAATTCATGATCCAGTTGTTCAGCCACACCTCCATATCGCTGCGCTCACGGAACGAGCCGATCTTGTCGCGCACGATGCACTTCAGGTAATGCGCAAAGCGGCAGCAGGCGAACAGATAAGGCAGGCGCGCCGCCAGTTGGGCGTTGGCCGTGGCATCGGGATCGTAATATTCCGCCGGTTTTTGCAGCGATTGAGCACCGATAAACGCCGCGAAGTCGGAGTTTTTGCGGTGGATCAGCGGCATAAAACCGTTTTTCGCCAGTTCGGCTTCGCGCCGATCGCTGATGGCAATTTCGGTCGGGCACTTCATGTCCACGCCGCCATCGTCGCTGGGGAAGGTATGGCACGGCAGATCGGCCACTGCGCCACCGGATTCAACGCCGCGAATGGCGGTACACCAGCCGTACTCCTTAAACGAGTGGTTGATGTTGGTGGCCATCGCGTAAGCCGCATTGGTCCAGGTATAGTTTTCGTGGTTGGCGCTGTCGGTATCTTCTTCAAAATCAAACTCATCGACCGGGTTGGTTTTGATACCGTAAGGCAGGCGCGAGAGAAAACGCGGCATGGTCAGGCCGATATAGCGTGCATCTTCCGATTCACGCAGGCTGCGCCACGGGGCGTATTCGGTATTCTGGAAGATCTTGGTCAGATCGCGCGGGTTACCCAGTTCCTGCCAGGACTCCATCTGCATCACGCTGGGTGATGCCCCGGAGATAAACGGGCAGTGCGAAGCCGCACTGATTTTGGCCATTTCACCGAGCAGCTCCACGTCCGGTGGGCTGTGATCGAAATAGTAATCCCCCACCAGGCAACCAAACGGCTCGCCACCGAACTGGCCATATTCCTGTTCGTAGATACTTTTGAACAGCGGGCTCTGATCCCAACCCACGCCTTTATAGCGCTTCAGGGCCCGGCCCAGTTCGCGTTTGGAGATGCTCATAAAGCGGATTTTCAGCATCTCGTCGGTTTCGGTGTTATTGACCAGATAGTGCAAACCCTGCCAGGCACCTTCCAGCTTCTGGAATTTCTCGTGGTGGATGATTTTGTTGATCTGCCGCGACAGCTTATTGTCGATCTCCGCGATCAGCGCCTGAATGGTGCGATAGGCATCGGCAGACACGGTGACGGTGTTTTCCAACGCCTGCTGTGCCAGGGTTTTTACCGCATTTTCCACCGCTTCTTTCGCCTGATCGGTTCTGGGGCGAAACTCTTTTTGCAGCAGTGAGTTGAACTCATCGCTGGTATAGGCTTTGGCCGCGGGCGCGGTGTATTGCTCAAGTTGTTGGCTCATGATTTACTCCTCCGCCACCGGGGCTACGCTGGCAGGGCTATCGGTTTCCGGTTTGGGTGCCCGGGTCAGTGACTGCAATAACGCCGGGTTGCTCAGTACGTTGGTAATCAGCTCCTCGGCGCCGTTTTTGCCGTCCATGTAGGAGAGCAGGTTCGACAGTTGGGTACGGGCTTCCAGCAGGTGGCTCAGCGGTTCAACCTTGCGTGCGATCTCTGCCGGGGAGAAATCGTTCATGTTTTCAAATACCAGTTCGACGTTCAGGTGGCCGTCATCATTCAGAGTGTTCTCTACCTGGAAGGCGACTCTGGGCTTGAGTGATTTCATGCGATCGTCGAAGTTGTCGATGTCGATCTCGAGAAACTTGCGCTCTTCCAGATTGGGCTGCGGCTCAAGGGGCGTTCCCACCAGATCGGCCATCACGCCCATCACGAAAGGCAACTGGATCTTGCGTTCCGCACCGTAGATCTCGACGTCGTACTCGATCTGTACGCGGGGTGCCCGATTGCGGGCGATAAATTTCTGCCCGCTGCGAGTTTTGACATTTGCCATTATTTTCTCCATAAATCACTGTTATTAGAGGTTTTTGATAACATCCACGCCGCATTGTGCGGTAACCACTTTGCCTGACTAGTTCTCTCCGTCCTGTTTTTCCCTGGTGCCGAGAATGACCTCCAACTGGCGTAAACCGTCCGGGGCCAGATCGCTGACGATTTGCAGAAAATTCAGATTGATTAGCTTCTGTAGCCGCTCGATCATCAGCGGTGCCGGATGGCTGGGTTCATAGAGTTCGAAGTAGCCCTTCACTTTCTCCAGCAGATGCAGAGCATCGGCGCGGGATTGCACCTGCCCGTAACCGAACTCACCCAACGGCAGCGGCAACGGATCTCCGGGCAGGCTTAGCGCTTCCGCCGTCAGGATCAGGTCCGGCTCCGCCTCACGGCTGCCGTGGCTTTCAGGCTGCTGAATCGCCTGGGCGACGCTATCAAAGGTTTTTTGCAGCAGCGTCATCTCCGGTAACGCGCTCTCACCAAGATGGAGCTGAATGGCATGGCGCAATTTGGGCAACGTGCGGGTGATGGCCTGCACGGTCTGGATGTTGGCCTGCTGTGGATTGCTCAGTTCACTGCGCAGGAAGCTCAGCCCATTGGGGAAGTTAGGGAGTTCCTGCTTGCTGCCGTCCAGCAGCGCCACGGCGTCGCGCACCGCAAGCTCGCTGCCGCCGTTTTTAATCAGGGTTGTCGCCCGCACCGCATGGGTCAGTTGGGTGTTATCCCCCAGTTCGGCCAGCGCATTGATACGAAACATCGGATCGCGCACGCCGTCGCTCTCCAGCAGCGGATGGAGCTGATGCCAATAACGCTCGATCGCCAGATAGATCAGCTGTAAGCCGTCCGCGTAGCCCTGCAACCCGCGCAGCTGCGTCCAGGCCAGCGTGAGGAAAAACATCACCCGCAGATCTTTGGTGCGGCGCAACAGGCCGGTGGCCAAGCGCTCTACCGCGCCCCAATCGGGCGCTTCCGCCGGGATAATGGTGTCGCCAAACTGCTGTTCCGGCTTGCCTGCGGCGGTCTGCGTCATGCGCATAAAATCGGCGTCATACTCTAGGTTTTCACCGCAACTGACTTCCGGCGTTACCGGGGTCAGCAAATGTTCAATCGTCATGACTTCTCTCCCTAGTCAAACATGGGGCCGTAAAGCCCCTGGCGCGCATGCTTTACGTCGCCGCTGTACTCAAACAGATGGTGAAAAAGCTGCACCGTGAGATTGCCGCTGTGGATATAGGTATCAAAGGGCTTGCCGCCGCCCGGTGCGCTCCACCAGAAACTGCCGTATTGGCGCGGATCAAAGTGCGAAATCGCCAGCGGCCAACCCGGCGTCACTTCGGCGTCACCTTGCAGTGCCAGAGCCGTCGGCAGCGGCGGTAACGCCTGCAAAGCGCGGTCGATACGCTCAACGGAGTGGCACTGATGAACCCCGCGTTGCAGGATCTGCCCGATGCTGTAATAGCGCTCTGCCGCCAACAGCAGATGTTCGTTCCGCCAGTGCGCAGGAGAAACCAGCCACATGGCGAACAGCGGGTAATGACGCCCGACGCGATCCTGCGACGGCAGCAAGTAACCCAACTGCGCGAACGGCGTGCCCAGCGTGGCGGGCAGCACAAAATTCCACATCGGCGCGCCGAGCAGCGAATAACGGCCATCGCGCGGGGCAGAAAGCTGCCGGGCTGCCAGCCCTGACTGGAACCAGTGCGCCCACTGATTAATCAGCGTGGCAGGCAGGCGACGTTGCACAAAGTCGCCACAGCTGGGGATCTTGCCGTACCAACCGATGCCGTTGTCCTGTGGTGGTGCATAGGTTGCCTGTTGCGTCATGATCCGCCTCCTAAGGACAATTGAAGGCGGTGGGCTGGAAGGGATTGCGTATGCTGTCGGGCGTTAGCTCCAACACCACCCGATGCCCTTCCAGGTTAAAGGTCGCCGTCTGGGTCAACGACGCCGCGCTGGATTTCAGCGCTGCCTTGTCGATCAGCCGGTTCAGCGCCCAATCCCCGGTGGTCACCAGGGTGGCCATTTGCCCGTTGACCAGCGCCAGTTGCAGGCTGACCTGATTGGTGTTGCCGGTGCCGGGCCAACTCACCACCAGCGGCACCAGCGGGCCATGGCTGTAATGGAAAATTTGCCCGTCGATGTCCAGCGTCATGCTGAGAATGTCGGAATCCATGCTGACGGGTTTGATCGTCAGGTGGTAAGAGGGTTTCTGATTCTGCCCGCTGAACCAGGTGTCGCGGATGTCGCGAGCCTGCTGGAAGGAGCGCAGCATGTTACCGCCGCCGGACAGCGTTTTACCGTCGACCCCAGGGTTGAAGCGCCATCCGCCGCGCGAGGTATCGACTTTGCCTTCAAGATTCTGGCGGAAGAAACTGTCCATAATGCCGCTGTTCGGAGCGAACATGCGCGAGAAGTCACTGCTGGCGATCTCCTGCTGCGCGCTGCGCACTAACGGGTAGCGCCCGCTGATGGCCTGCTTGCAAAAGCTGCCGACCTCAAAGCCAACGCGCTTTTGTAGCCCTTCCAGCTCTTTCATCTGCGAATCGCTGCTGGCACCGACTGCCAGTGAAAGCATCATGTCTTTAAACGGCTGCGGCAAACGGCCCGATTCAGCCTGCAACGCCAGAATGACGTCCCCCGGTGGCGGGGCCATTCCGCTGTTGGCCGCGCTTTGCACCGCGATCAGGTAGTTATAAAGGCCATCGGCCTGCTTGAGCACCGTATCAAACGGGATGCTTTTAGCCGCTTCATCGCTGCTCTGTGCCAGTTCGATAATTGGCGCAAAATGCTTAATCACCACCTGCTCCGGCAAGGAAGAGATATCACCAACGTCTTCAGACGATGTGCTGTAAAACAGCGTGTCGAGGAAATGGCCGGGGCCCGCGCTGTTTTTCTCCCCGCTGCTCAGCTTCAGGCCGTTCTCTTTCTGCTCCTGTTCATCGGTAAGCTTGATGTTTTTCACCGCGTTGATCAGAAAGTTACGTAACGGCGAATCCCCGGCAGAGAGCAAACGCGCGGTATTGATGCGCTGGCTCAGGTTGGCAATGTTCTTCAGTTCGATATCGCCCAGCAGCGCATCCCAGGCGCTGATGAAATCCTGCATATACAGCAGGCGGACGGTTTTCAGCAGATCGGCGCGGCTCTCTTTGGCCAACGCGCTTTCGTTGACGTTCATCACCCAGCCGTCTTCGGTCAGCAGCGTTTGTGCCACGTTATCGATGCGTTTATTAAACGCCAGCCAGTAGCCTTTGGGGGTATACAACCCTGGAATGCCGTCGGCCGCAGGCTTGCCGCTTTTACGCCGGAAAGCCAGTTCCGCCTGTGCACCAGCCAGATCGGTCAGCGAAACGGTTTTCAGCGAAGGTTCCTTCAGCAGGATGCGTTTCAACCGCCCATAGATACGCACCGATAACGGTGCCTGGCTCAGGCGCTGCTGTGCGGACTGTTCCAACAGGCTATCGCGCACATATGGGGAGGACTGAATGCGCTCGTCCAGCAGCTGTTTCAGATGCCCATCGAGCACTTCCCACGACGCTTTGCTGGTGCCCGGCCCAGAGACCCGATGCAGGTTGAACATCACCCAGGCGCGCAGGAATTTGCCATCGTAATGCTCCGGTTCGTACAACATCCGGTAGGCTTTCAGCGCTTCGAAGCTGAAATCGGCGTCGGCCCCCATATCGTTACGCAAGATGGCGGTCACCTGCCAGGCAACAAAAGGCAACAGCATGTTTTTCAGCGCTTTTTGATACAGCGCCTGGCTGGCGGTTTCGACCTGAGCCCCACGATACAGCCCTAAGCGGTAGCTGAGCGGCGGATCCTCCAGTGAAAAGCTTTCGCTGCCGCCTAACCGTTTCAGGCCGTTGAGATAAGGCAGCAGAGTGAAAACATCCTGATAGTTATACAGCTCCATTTCACTGCCCTGCTTTTCCAGCACCGGGATGTGAGTGGTCACTTCTTTCAGGTAGTCGTGGTTGTTGATATAGCTGGAGTACCAGAACAGCCCCGCCGTGGCGAAGATCGCCCCGAGCGACAGGTAGCCAACCCAATGCAGCGTGGTGTTACGGTAGATCCACCAGCGGTTGTTACTGGCCAGCTCCGACTCGCGGAATACCACTTCTTCCAGGAACTTTTTCAGGAAGTAGCTTTTGCCCTGGGTCTGTTTCTCTTCTTCCGCCTCACCGCTGTGGCCGGTTTCCTCGGCAGAGCGCGGGGTCAGATTCAGATGCAGCGAACCGTTCATTTCCGACATCATCTTGTCGAAAGGCATCCGGTCTTGCGTGCCGCTGGTGAAATATACCCCGCGTGGCGTGAAGGAGGCCTCAAAGCTGGAGGTGGCAAACAGGGTATTGAGGTAATCCCCCAGCACCTGGCGCAGTCGGGCAAAGGCCTGCGGGAACAGGTAGCTTTCTGCGCGCGTTTTCTGATCCTGCTCCGTCAGCATGGTGTCGGCCAGCCCGAGATTCAGGCGTTGCAGCAGCAGGGTAAAGTGATGCTCAAACGCCTTCATTAGCTCAAAACCGATTTTCTGCGTGTCGCTGCGGGCAAAGGTGAAGCCCCAGATCTGGCTGCGCTGCTCTTTGTCGTACTGGCCGAAGTAGGCGAGGAAGCCCCGCAGCAGGTCAACTTTGCTGACCATGATGTAGACCGGGAAGTCGATTTTTAACGACTCGCGCAGCTCCACCAAACGCTTATGCTGCGCCTGAGCCTGTTCCTGGCGTTCTTCTGGGGTGCCATTCATCAGATCGCTCAGGCTGACGGTGACGATCACGCCGTTGATCGGCTGCCGTGGGCGATATTTCTTCAGCAAACCGAGGAAGCTGCCCCACTCCTGCGCGTCGTGCGTCGGGTCGCTTTCCTGCGTGGTATAACGCCCGGCGGTGTCCAGCATCACCGCATTTTCGGTAAACCACCAGTCACAATGGCGAGTGCCGCCGATGCCGCGCAGCGCCGTTTTCCCGAAGCGATCCGCCAGCGGGAAGTTAATGCCGGAATTGACCAACGCGGTGGTTTTCCCGGCCCCGGGAGCGCCGATCAACACATACCACGGCAGTTGATAGAGATATTGCCGCCCAAAACCGCTCAGCCAACCGGGCATAAAGCGCGACTGCTGGCCGTTGAAACGCGCTTTTTTCAGCAGGCGGGTGGCCTCTTCAAAGCGCTCCACCAGTTTAGGATCGTCGCGTTCCGCGTCTTTACCCGCGTTTTCCGCTGGCGTTTCAGACATCTGCGTCAGCATTTTGCGGTTACGCCTTGCGCGCCAGGCGGCGGCGATCAGCCGGAACAGCAGCCAGATCCCGCAAATAACGGCGATCGCGATCTGCCGGTTGACCGTCGACTCCAGTGGACGATAGTCACCGACGGAAACGTAAGGGCCGATGAACCAGATGATCATCGAAATGGAACCTACGCCCACCATGCCCCACAGGAAACGGCTGGTAATAATGGCAATAATTGAATTCAGCATCTGACCCCCATCTAGAGCGACATCGTCGGATTTTGGGCTGCGCCCGGTGCCAGTTGCAGCGTGATCTCAACCCGGCGGTTGAGTGCCTTATTGGCTTTGCTGTCGTTTGGCACCACCGGATCCTGCTCGCCTTTCCCTTCGATCATCAGCCGGTCTGGCTGTACCAGGGACTTTTTCAGCAGAGCGCTGACGGAATCCGCACGCGCCAGCGAAAGATCGTAATTGGAGGCAAAGCGTGCTTTACGAATGACATCGCTGTCGGTATATCCCGTGACCATGACTTTCCCGTCGATCTTGTTAAGAGCTTCTGCCACCCGGTTGAGGATCGGCCGGTAGGCCGCGCGTACCGAGGTTGAGGCCGAGTCGAACAAGCCATCGCCGCGCAACACCACGATACTTTTCTGGTCTTCATCATGTACGCTCAGCAAACCTTCATCGATCTCCTGTTGCAGGAAGCCTTTCAGGCTGGCAATGGCCGGCGTCGGCGGGGCCGGTATCTCCGCCGAAAGTACCGGTGGCAGTTCGAGCTGATAAATAGAGGCCACCACCGGCGTGGTGGCTTCGCCGAGCCGCCAGTCCAGCGAGATAAACCACAGGCAAGACATCAGCCCCAGAAATGCCGCACAGGCCCACACCGGCAGCATTGGCCGCCAGTTTTTTTTGCCCACCGGCAAATCGGTAGGATGCAGGGATAACGGCACGGGATATTCGCCGCGTACCGAGTGAATAATTTGTGCCAGACGCTGCCTCAGCGTTTCCAGCTGCGAGTAGCCGTTCTCGATAATGTGATAACGGCCCTCAAAGCCCAGCAGCAGGCAGTAGTTGATCAGCTCCAGTAGCAGGATGTTTTTCTGCGGCTGTTTAGACAGCCGGGCCAGCAGTTGGAAGAATTTCTCCCCGCCCCAGGTTTCGTTATGGAAGGTGACCAACAGCCCGCTGGTAGACCACACGGTGCTTTTCCCCCAAGGGGTAAACATCGCGGCTTCGTCCAGCGCGGTGCACAGACAATAACGGGCACCGATCAGCACGTCGTACGGCAACCCGGCCTGCTGCCCCTGGACTTCGAAACGGCGGATATCATCAATCAGCGTCTGGCGTAACTTCACTGGATCGGGACGGCTGGCCATATTGCGGATGAACGGGATCCGATTAAGCAGCGGGTTTGCCAGCGTCACCAACAGATTGTTTGAAGCCTGCATATTCGCCAGAGGCGCTGCAAGATCATCGCCAGCCGCTTTAGCGTGAGTATTTTGCATGGAACATTCCTGTTTCCTGAACCTTATACCGACGGATTACGGATTACGAATCGCCCAAAATTCCATATTCAGGCCAGGGAAATCCCCGGCGAGATGCAGCGCAAAAGCGCTGGATTTACTCATCTGTTTCCAGAGTTCGCCGCTGTTTTCCAGCTCGAAATAGGTATATCCCGCGTGATAAGGCAGTTGGCGCGGGGCGGCAGGCATACTGCGCAAGCCAATCCCCGGCAGTTGCAACTGCACCAGATCGCGGATGTTGTTGACCGGCGCGACTTTCAACTGGGCCGGGAAGCGGGTACGAATGGCGTCCATCGGCACGTCGGCATTGACGGCAATCACAAAGCCAAACTCGTTGGTCATGTTGGCATACGGGATGGTGGCAATATTCAGGCCGTGTGAACGCTCGATCAGCGGTAGCTGAATGGCGTTCTCTTCGAAGACGATGGACAAACCTTGCCGCAGCCAGTTCATCAGCGCGTTGAAGCTGAACGCCAGCGCGTCGTGGTCATACACCGGCAATGCCTCGCCCGCAATACGCGCCGGGGAGAAGGTCATCAATTCGCAGGCCAGCGCCAGCCATTCGGTGAATAACCGCTCCGGGTGGTACTGATTGCAGTGGCGGGCATGATGCGTAATGCCCACGTAGCGGTTGATCAACTGCAACATCATGAAATCCGAGGTTTCCGACACGCCGCCCCGCCCGCTTTGCCCAAGACGCAGCCCCAACTGCTGGCTGCGCTGCTGCAACAGGCCGAGCACGTCGCTGATAAAGGTGCTTAGCAACGGGTTTTCCTGGCAGGCCAGCATTGGCGGAATGTAGCTCGCATCGATTTTCAGGCTGTTATCCGCGCTTTTTTCCAACACCCGCAGCACGCCAATAGCGCACCAATCGGCCGTCAGTTCACTCTCCGGGATCAGATGCAGGCGCAACTGGCCGAACTGTAATTCTGCGCTGCCAACCGAAATGGTGTTCATGTCTTCCACTTCGCTTTCATAAGCCACATAACGGGCCAGTGAATCGGGCGAGTCGCTAAACGCCACCTCACGGCTGCTGGCGCGATGCACCGGCAGGGCCAGCATCACGTTAATAATGCTTTTGCCGTCCGCTATTTTGATCGGCAGCGGCGCTTCCTCGGCACCGTAAAAAGAGAAGAAGCTGCCATCGGGCATAATCCCGCTGGCGGAGTTAAGCGCGATATTCCCCAGGCGCAGGGCGCTCTCATCAATATCCAGCGAGATAAAACCCCAGTAATGCTCTTGCTGTGCCATTCCCCATGAACGGATATAGTGTTCAAGGTAGTTTTCAGATTGCTGAAAATGGTGCGGACGCAGAAACATACCTTCCGTCCAGACGACTTTATGTACTCGTTTCATTACCGAGGTCCTTGGAAATAAAAAGCGCTTGGTACACTTATGCCGGTCAATTAAGACTAACCAATCCCCTCTCCTTGGGGAGAGGGTTAGGGTGAGGGGAAGATCACCGTACTACAAGCCCTCACCCCGGCCCTCTCCCACAGGGGAGGGGGCGCAACTTTAAATATTGTGCGCAGGGTTATACTCTTTCTGCTTAACTGATCGGCATTACTTGATACACGCCGTATTTCAGCTTGAAATACGTTGGTTACCGTTTTGGGCTTATTTTTCTTTATTGCTGTTTTCCGTCACGCGCAGCCCTTGCCCGTTGGCAACAACCTTGATTTCCTGTGGCGGAGGCTGACCGCGCCAGAATTTATAAAACGGCACTTTCTCCGGATCGGGGATCGGAATAATGATGCGCCAGGTTTTATTATTTAAATCCTGAAACTCCCCGGTGACGCCAACGTAATAACGTTCACTCTTTTTCTCTCCGGAAATTTTGACGGTTTCGCCGCCAGGCAACAAAAAGAACTGCTCGGTGCCCAGTAAGTTCTCACCTAACACGGCGGCCGCCTTATTGTGTAAGGCGAAAAAGTCCGCGCTCATAAATCCGGTATCCGAGCGCAGGTAAAACACGCTGATTTTTAACGGCGCCGGATTCTGCTGTTGGTTGATATTGGCTTCTCGGGTCGCGGAGAAGGTGATGCGATAAGACGCCACCACGGGTTCGGCTTTTTTGGTGCTCATGCTCAAGCAACCGCAGAGCAACAGGCCGGTGACGATAACCCCCAGCACTCTGCCACTGCGTTGCCCCCAAAAATACATTGCCTGTCTCATTATTTCTCCCGCCCTTAATTTCGCCGTAAATGTTCAGACTTATGGACACATTAAAATAATCGTCGCTTGGCTGAATAAGATACGTATGCCAATGGCATTGGTTAAATTTTGCAGTGTCAGGCTGGAAACTCGAGTTGCTGGAAAACCGGCAATAAGAAATGTCAGGACGCCGGTAATATGCCGGGATGGCCCCATTATTGTCCCTGAAATCACGCCTCCCAAAGAACCCGCTTCATCACCAAAGGTGATCGGTATAACTGTGCACATATTATGTGCCGGCAACGCAGCGAACAGAATATGTAATACGCTAGGGATCGCCATACAGCCAAACCCAATATTGGGATAAGCAATCAGACTGGGCACGGGCGGTGTCCAACAGTTGTCTGGGAAGGCAAAATCTATTCCACCCAACTGACAGTTTGCAAAACACATGGTCAAGTTCCTTCTTGATGAGCCAACATTAGCCTACGTGAATCTGTTCCGAATCTATTTTGGTGATGGTTTCCGAAGTAATCATCGTGCTGCGCGCATGAAGCCGCGCGTAATCTTCAGCCTGATAATCCAGTTGCCCGACACGCACATGCTCGGTCTTTCTCACCTGGCGGAAGATCACTTCGCTGAGCTGCGTCAGGGTATGCCAGACTGACTCGCAGCGTTCCCCAACCCAGCGGCTGAGGGTGACGCGGGCATTGAGTTCGTCACCGCAATATTCCAGGTTGCCGATGCGGCAATCACCTTGGGCGGATTTCACCTGTAGCCGGTGACTCTCCAGCGCGAGTTGACGTTCACTGTTGAGGGTGAGCGAACCGCCGCGCGTAGAAATATTCAGATCGCCATCAACAATGATTTGCGCCGCCTGCTGCGGTTTAGCCCGCTCCAGCACCGCCAGCAGCCAGAGTTTTTCATCGCTTGAACGGGCGAGCAACGCGGTATCACCGGCCTCCGGCGTTAACATGCAACTGGCAGCCCGGCGGCAGTGCCAGCCACGGCCTTCACTTTCGACGATCATGCTGCCATCGGATAAAATATCCGCTACCTGGCCGCTGAATTGCTGCGGCAAATAGACCGGCAGAGCGTGTGATGTAGTTACGGTGCTCATTGAACTCTCCTCTTTATCCGTGATCCGCATGGTCGAACTGCTCACTCCAGCCTTCGGCGGCGAACAGTTCGGGGTCATTCACTAACACGCCGGTTTTATCTCCCCAGCGTGTTTCCTGCTGTACGGCCCGGTGAAATTGCGTTTGGTTAAAATGCGCTCCGCCAAAATCGGCATAGCTGACATCGGCATACGAAAAATTGGCATAGACCAGTTGGCTGTCGGTAAACAACGCCCCCTGAGCCCGGCTTTTGCTGAACTGCGCCTGCACCAGCTGACAACCCGCGAAGTTGGTTGAGGACAGGCAGGCGTTAATCCACATCGACTGATTCATCTGGCTGGCGTGGCAATCAGCGTAAGACAAATCCGCATCCACAAACTGGGCACCATCTGCCTGGACGCCCCTCAGGTTAGCCTTCTGCATCGATGCGCCATGAAACAGACAAAGCTTGAGCAATGCCGAGGCGAAATTAACCTTCTCCATCTGATTGCGGGTAAACATGCACTGAATTAATGACTGGCCGCTATAGTCGAGCCCCTGCTGCTGGCACTCAAAAAAGTTAACCTGTTCAAAATGCGCACCGGTGGGGATGTACTGACGCAAATCCGTTTGATAAAACGTGGTTTTTTGTATTTTGGCCCCGCTGAAATCGCTTTTTTCCATCGTCGATTCGGAGATCGCACTCTTGTCGAACTGCGCCTGCCGGAACAGACAGTGATCCAGGCGACAACCGATAAACTGCATTTTCGCAGCCTGGGCCTGACTGAAATCCGCGTGTTGCAAATTGCACTCGCTGAAGATCAGGCCTGGCAGCGCAGTGCCGCTAAAGTTGGCGTGACGCAGGTAGGATTCGCTGAAACACGCATACTGCAACCGCGCCCGAGTAAAGATCGCCGCCGTTAGGATGCATTCGATAAACAGGCACTTTTCAAGATTACAATCGGTAAAGTCGACGTTGCTGAAATCCACCTGCCTGAAAATGCCACCTGCCAGGTCGCCAGAAACCAGGCTGATACCACACAGCGTCAATTCTTCAATCACTTCACCCTGTTTGACTTTTTGCTGTAGCTGAACCGCATCCATTATTCGGCTCCTTGACTACTGCGCAACGGGTAGACTTTCATCTGTTTTACCCAGGCATCGCGCATCAGGGTGGTGTCATCGATTTCCGCCTGTGAGATATCCGCCCGGAACAGATTGGCAGCGGTAAGATCGCAGCCAATAAGCCGGGATTTCTGTAACCGGCTGCCGATCAGGCTGGCTTGTCTGAGATCCGCCCCCTCCAGATTGGTACGGATAAACAGCGAATCGCTGACCTGCGCCCGGTGCAGGCTCACCTGCCGGAGCGTGGCTTCGGACAGATCGCAGCTCTCAAGCCGGGCGAAACTCAGATCGGCCCCGCTAAGCGGCATTTGACGCAGGTTGCATTGCATCAGCACCGCATGGGCGAAACTGGCGCTTTCCAGCACGGTGCCCGCGACAAAGGCGCAATTCTCCAGCCGGGCGCGGGTGAAATCGATGCCATCGGCCTGGCAATGGGTCATTGAGCAGCGCTTAAGCCGCGCATTTTCAAACACCGCATGCTGCAACTGGCTGTCGACAAAGGTGCCTTTGTTAATCCGCACGGCGGAAAAACGGGGATTCTCCAGCGTGATCCCGTTGAAAATAACGTTGTCCAGAGAAGCCGCGCTAAAGTCACAGTCGGTCAGCGAGGTCTGGGTGAACATCTGATTGGCTATCGTTGCCTGGCCGAAGTTGCAGCGCTCAAACTGCGCGCCCTCGGTTTCGATATTGCTCAGGTTGGTGTCGGTAAAATCACAGTCACTGCAAATAGCCAGCGCCAACGTCACTTCATGGAACAGGGTATGACGCAGCGAAGTGTGGCTCAGGACGCTGCGGGCCAGAATGGTCTGCGTCATCGTGGCGTGATCCAGCACGCTATGGCTCAGATCCACGTTCTCCATCATGGCGCGGGTCAGGTTGGCACCGCTCAAGTCGAGATGGGAAAGATCGGCCCCGGTCAGATCGCAACCGGTGAAGTTACGATCCTGCGCCATTTTACCGATCACCCAGGCTCTCAGCTGTGCGGCTCGTTCACCGGTCAGCCGCGGAGCAGCATTCTGGTTTGACACGCCAAGACGATAAAGCTGATGCAATCCCTCTTCCTGGCCGGGATGCAGGCGGCCCTGCTGCTGTTTCAACGCCGTCAGCATTTTATTAACGGATTCTGGCCCGGTTGGACGCCGCGAATCATAGCCATCCCGATCCGGCATACGTTGTTCCATCTGCTGCATGGCGTCGCTTTTCGCTTTAGCGGCCATCCCTTCCATTTCTGCCATAAATTCAGGCAATTGGGACAGCATGGGCCGTTTGATGTCCGGCGTCTCTTTGGCCTCTGCGTACAACGTAGTATCCACCGCTTCCAGGCGCTTATCGGCATCCTGGTAGATGGCTTGCTTACGTGCATCAAGGTTTTGCTGCAGCGGATGCTCGGTTTCCGGCTCTGGCGTGTTATCAATCCATGGCCCGAGACTCTCTTCCGGCAGCAGGTCGCGATCCTGGAACGCGAAGGCGCTGCCTTTTTCCCGATCGCTACGCTTGATCCACACATCCCGATAATGGTCTAACGAACGTGGCCGATCTGCATGTTCCAGCGCGGGCATCAGCATATGAACGTTGTAACCATCGTCTTCCACCGCCTCAAGCGGCAGTTCGCCGTGATACACCAGGATCATTTTCTCCAGATGCGGCAGGAACCAGACCGTGGTATGACGTAGTTCAAGTTCAGAGAAAACCTCCTCCCCTTTTTCCGTATGGTGGACAAAGCAGCGCGCTTTCCAGGGGGGAAGTTGCCCTTCCAGTAGGGCATGTTCAGGGTGCATATTCTCGATCCGATACTGCGTGCCGTGCGGTAGCTCCGCCAGATCCTGCCACTGCTGATCTTGAGGAGCGATGTTGAACAGCCGGAAGTCCGCATCATCGGCCAGGCCAATCGCCCCGCGCTTTACCCAGGCCTCATCGTAGCGGCGGCCAATAAACGCCTGCCTGGCAGGCCAGGTGATATCAATAGCATCGAACCCTGCCGGGGTGATCTGTTGCGTGGGTGAAGTCATGCGTTCGCCGGGCAATTCGATATTCGGCAACCGTTGGGGAGCGCCGTTGGCCTCCGCCCCGATGCCTCGCGGGTTGGCCGCGATGTGCGGGCCGCCGTAAGCGTGAGGCCAGTCAATGGGCAAAGAGGCAAAGGGACGCGGTGAGGTTGGCGTTTCGCCTTGCCATTGCCGATCGCCAGAAACAATTAATGATTTTTGCTTTTCACCCAGCGTAATACTGGCGCGGCAAACATTCTCGGCCAAACAGGCGTGCGGATAGGCATGGCCGGTTGCCAGAAACTCGGCGTAATATTTGGGGTAAGCGGTATCCACCACGCCTCCCGTACTGGATAATTCGCTTTGCGCCAGTTGCCATAATTCTGGCTCTGGGCGCAACATCGGTTGTGCCCCCATATCCACCAATGCCAAGACGGCAACGCCCAAATAAGGCTTATGCGCTTTATAAAAACAAGGACGATTCATAATCCCAAGACGCAGCGGTTTGATAATTCTCATTTATAGTTCGCCTTCCAGATGGCAATCAGTAAAAAGCATGCGAAATATCACACTCAATAGAAAAGCATTATCTTTCTTAATTACCCATTGGCTACTCAATACCCCAGGATATTATGGAGTATTGTGAGCAGCCTATTACTGCGAAGAATACTCCCTTGATGCCGTTCTAATTAGAGATAAAGCACCAGATCTTTGGCGTTTAACTCCAACTTGCCAATATTAATTTGGGCCTTGAATATTTTCAGCACGGTATCATCGGCCAATATTTTAGCTTTAGTGACGCCCAGATAAGTGGGAATAACCTGTGCTTCAAACTGCGTGGAATCAATATGCATCCCGCGCACCCGAATATCGGCCCCCACGGCCTGCACTCTCAACCCGGCAGCGAAGACTTTTAATTTGGTCGCTTCCAAATCGTCAGGCGTGATGGAGACTCGATTGGTGGTCGGCTGAATCATCATTATTGGCGCAATAGTGGTCAGCGTTTGTGACACCGTGGTCGTCAGACTGCTGGAGAAGGTCTCTACCGCGTCGCCCATCACAGACATGGCGGAAGCCCCCTGGATCATCGAGGTGGCATCGCCCTCAATCAGCGCGTCGCTGAACCCCTGAATAGTGCTGGTGGTATCCCCTTCAACCAGTAGATCCAGGTTGTTTTCCACCGAAATACTCATATCCCGCTCGGCGTGCAGGCTAAAGCTCTCCACGCCCGGCGCGTCATCCATATAGAGACTGTTGGCATTCGAGATGCTGCCCTCGGTGGTGCGGCTCATAATCCCCATTTTCGTGGCGTTGGCCGGTAAATCCCACGGCGGCATGTTGTCTTCGTTATAGACACGCCCGGTGATCATCGGCCTGTCAGGATCGCCGTTGATAAAATCAACCACCACCTCTTCGCCAATCCTTGGGATCTGCACGCCGCCGTATTGCCACCCGGCCCAGTTACTGGAAACCCTTACCCAACATGAGCTGGTTTCATCGCCCTGACTGTAGCGATCCCAACGAAACTTGAGTTTTACCCGGCCATAGCTGTCGGTCCAGATACTCTCCCCCGCTGGGCCAACCACTTCTGCGGTTTGCGGGCCATGAGTTTTCGGCCAGGCGGTCTTCCGCTTTGGCCGCCACTGGGTGCTGGCTGGCAGAACCTCAAAATCGATATAGTGTTCGGCATCATCTTCGTCATTGCTGACGTAGCTGTTTTCTTGGAAGAAATAGCGCGCTGCGATGGTCAGATATTCGCGGGAATCTTCCAGGCGTGGGGCGTTATCCAGCATAAACCGATATCCGGGGGCCAGGCCAAGCGAAGAGGCACGGCCGCTCATATTCTCATGATTGGCTTCAAACTCCTGCTGCCGAACGCGGGTGTAAAACTGCGCGTGGCTCTGATCGGTATAACACCCCGGCCAGTCGAAAATCTCGGCTTTCTCTTTCGCGTAGGACAACGGATTACGGCGATTTTCTAACAGATTTGCCCGCGGTTTGCGGAAATCGTAATCATCCATGCTGTACAAGCTGGGGGTGATAATGTCGGAAACGTTCCACTCATAAATCGTAGCGTCGTTTTGCGTTAATCCCCCTTCTGTCAGGCGATAAACGATATTGTCATAGCCCGCTAGAACGTTATGCCCCTGAGGCGCATCGGCCAGGATCATGGTGTGCCCGTCAGCCTGATGGGTGAAATAGAAATAGATCCCCTCATGCTCCATCAGACGGCAGATAAAATCATAATCACTTTCCTGGTACTGCACCGAATAATCCCAAGAGCGGTAATCATAGCTCAGGCGATTTTCAACTTTGACTTTGTATTCGCTTAATATACCGATGAGGATCTCTGGCACAGTTTTACCCTGGAAAATCCGGCAATCCTGATTTTGTGTCAGATACCAGAGCGTAGGGCGCAGCGTTGCGTGATAAAGATAGTATTTTTCGCCACTCTCTTCACGACCAGCCAGCGACATGCCGGTGATATTACCGTTTAAATACCGTGGGTTACCAGGTAGATCATTAATTGTAATGGTAAAGGATTTACCGAGTAGTGACTTTAAATCAACGGTATTATTTGGACAGAGCAGTTCAACATCGAATTCATAAATTTCAGATAACCGTTCTTCGCCTGTTAACGTGCGAAAGAGAAGTGGTTCAGAGATATCTGTGACTTGTTGCGCGACGAAATAACGGTTTGGGTTTGGTGTAATCATTGTTTGTGCCCGCACTAAGGAATGTAAATATTGTCATACCTACACCCTACGGCGCAGATACACATTCAAACTCCGCATACTAAGGTAAATATTTCCATAACCACTGTAATAACTCGAACGTAATAGGGCTATTTTTATCCAGTCTTTAAAACGTAGTCAAATAAATGTAACAAGCAATTTGAATGCAATAATCTATGTAAATCAAGGTTTCTCTGAGTCCTTTAAGCCGCTTTTTAATTGAATAATCTCTTGTGTAGCTATTTTTTTCGCTAGTGGAAATAAAGACGCTGAGAAGGGATTTTTAGCGCAAGAGGTTCTCTATTATTTAGGGGGCAGGGTTACGCCGTTCAATCAGGCGATCGGCCCCTGCCTCCCTAATAATCCTTACATTTTATACGGATAATGGCTGTCTGATAGGCCATAACAAATTATGCTCTGAGGTATCCCGTCAGTTTACCGTCCTACCGACTTTTCCTAGGAAAAGGATGTAGCGATAGATAAATTCGTTTGTCGCTAAATAAGCATGAAAAATACTTCTTAATAGGTATTAAATTGGCCTATAAAGATATAGTGAAGACTTATTTGAGAAAAAACCCAGATTTAATGATTGTTTACGCAGTGATCATTGATATTTAATATCTGATTTTACTTTTAATTAAGTCGCTTTATCTGCACTATAAAGTGGCATACGACCCCAATTCTTAAGCATGATTTAACATTATGTTTCAATACTGGTCACGCCTCTCCCTGCGGGAGAGGCGATTGAGGCCCGAAAACTGCGAGCCCACCAGGTTGTTAACCGCCTGGCATGGCTCACCTGTTCACCATTTTTACTTAACCTTCGTAACTGCGAAACAGAGCTTGTCCGCGCAGCAAGCGCACACCCAACCAACCGCCACATAGCGACAGCAGCAAGGCACTCAATAGCGGCAGCGCCCACCACAGCACCGGCGTCGGTGACCACGGGAAGTCGAACACCTTAGTTTGTAACAGCCAGAGCGCCGCTTCAGCCCCCACTGCCGCCGCAATACCCGCCACCAGCCCGAGCAGCGCAAACTCGCACCACAGCGTGCCGCGCAGCAGGCGTTTGCCCGCTCCCAGCGTGCGGTAAACCACCAGCTCTTGCCGACGTTGGCGCATACCGACCTGCACCTGCGCCAGCAGCAGCAAACCGCCGCAGAGCACCACCAGCACCACCATCACTTCAAGCGCACGGCTCACCTGCTGCAACACGCCGCCAACCTGCTTCAGGATCGAACCAATATCCAGCAGGCTCAAGGTTGGGAACTGGCGGTTGAGCTGGGTCAGCATCTTGCCATCACCGTCGTAACGGAAGCTGGTCAGCCAGGTTTGCGGTTGGCCATACAAGGCACCCGGCGGGAAGATAAAGTAGAAGTTCGGTTTCAGGCTTTCCCAATCCACCTGCCGCAGACTGGTGACTTTGGCGCTGAACGATTGGGTATCGCCGCTGAAGGTCAGCGTATCGCCCAATTTGATTTTGAGCCGCCCGGCAATACCCTCATCCATCGACACTTCTCCGCTCTTCGGCGGCCAGACACCCGCCGTTAACGGATTGTGATCCGGCAGATCGGTCTGCCAAGTCAGGTTCAGTTCGCGGTTGACCGCTTCTCCACCCGGATCGTCCTCATGCACCCTTTCGGTTGCCACCTGCTGGTTAATCTCGGTCAGGCGCACACGCACGATCGGGTAGAAAGTCTCTTCCCTCAATTGGTGTTGTTGCAGGAAGGTTTTAACCTGTGGCACCTGCGCTTGCGTCATGTTCAGCAGGAAATAGTTCGGGCTATCAGGCGGCAACTGCTGCTGCCAGCGATCGAGCAGATCGTTACGCAGCACCAGCAACAGCGCCAACAGCATGAACGACAGCGAAAATGCCGCTAGCTGGCTGATCGTCACCCAAGGTTGATGCAGCAGGCGGTTCACCGCCAAGCGTAACGCCAGGTTTTTCAGCGTAATGCGCCGCAACAGCAGCAGGCTGCCCCAGCCAATCCCCCCCAACAGCAGTGCCAGCACCACCATCCCGGCGAGGATCGCCCACAACATCGTACTCGCCCCCATCAGCACGGTTAGCAACAGCACCACAATCACCGCCGTAATCGGCAGGAAATAGCGCAGCGGCCAGACGTTAGCCACCACGTCGCGGCGCAGCACACGCAGCGGCTGGGTGGCCAGCAATTGCCGGTACGGGCGCAGGCCAACCAGCAACGAAATCATCACCAGCGCCCCCAGCGCCCATACCCATGGCCAAGCGCCGGCGGCGGGCAACGCCCCTGGTAACACCGGGGCCAACAGGCGGATCAGCAAGGATTCAAAACCCAGCCCGATCAGGCCGCCACAGGCCCCTGCCAGCAGCAGCACCGCCAGCCATTGGCCAACGATCAGCCTGCTCAGCGCTTTGCGCCCGGCACCCAAGGTTTTCAGCACCGCAATCAGATCGTAACGGCTGCGGCAATAGTGGCTCATCGCCACCGCCACGGCGGCAATCGACAACAGCAGCGTCAGCAAGGCCGAAAGCAGCAGAAACTGCTGTGAGCGCTGTAGCGATTTCCCCAGCGCACTGCCGGACTCCTCCAGGCCAAACCAGCGTTGATCCGGCTTGAGCTGCGGCTTTAAGCGCTCTTCAAAACGCAGAATATTCTCCGGTGAACCGGCAAACATATAGCGATAGGTCAGGCGGCTGCCCGGTTGCACCGCACCGGTTTTATCTACGTCCGCCAGATTGATGATAATGGTGGGCGCAGTCTGGAACGGGTTAAAGCCGGAGTCCGGCTCTTGGATGATTTCACCGGCGATACGCAAGGTGGTATCACCCACCTCCAGATTATCGCCAACCTTGATATCCAACAGCGCCAACAGACGCGGTGCCACCAGCACCGTACCGGGTTCCGGTTTGATATTGGCCGGGCGGGTTTCCAATTTGCCATACAGCGGGTAAGCCACATCGGTGGCCTTCACATTGGCCAACTGTGGGCGTTCCCCGGCATAAGTCATGGTGGTAAAGCTGAGCTGACGGCTGACCTGCAACCCCTGCTGCTGTGCGTCGAGGATCCAGCCTTCCGGCACCGGGCGTGCGGTGCGCAACACGCGGTCACCGGCAATAAAATCGCGGCTTTGCTGGCTCAAGCCTTTGTCCATACGATCGCTGATACTGCCGAGCGCCAGCACACAGGCCACTGACAACGTCAGCGCCAGCCAGACAATCAGCAGCGAAGGCGAACGCCATTCACGCCAGAACCAACGCCAGATCATGCTTCCTCCCACAGCTTGCCTTCACGCAAGCGCAGCCGACGCTGGCAGCGCGCCGCCAAGGTTTCGTCGTGAGTGACCAGGATCAGCGTGGTGGAAAAATCACGGTTGAGGGAGAACAGCAGATCGGCGATGCGTTCACCGGTCTGGCGATCGAGGTTACCGGTCGGTTCATCGGCAAACAGCACCCGTGGGCGGCCGCTGAAAGCACGCGCCAGCGCCACACGCTGCTGCTCACCACCGGAAAGCTGCGCGGGCAAGTGGCTAAGGCGTTTGCCCAGGCCGAGCTGCTCCAGTAACTGCACCGCCTGTTCGCGGCTATGGCGATCGCTCTCGCCACGCAGCAGCGCCGGTAATTGCACGTTCTCCAACGCATTCAGCGTCGGCACCAGCATGAAAGATTGAAACACAAATCCGACGTTTTTCGCCCGCAAGGCCGCGCGCCCTTCTTCATCCAGAGCCGTCAGCGACTCGCCCAGCAGGCGCACATCCCCTTCACTGCCGTCGTCCAACCCGGCGAGGATCCCCAGCAGCGTCGATTTACCCGAACCGGACTCGCCAATCAGGGCAATTGTCTGCGCGGGTTTGACAACCAGCTCGACTCCGGTAAGGATGGTGAGCTGATGCTCACCCTGACCAACGTGTTTACTAAGATGATGAACTTCAAGAACGTTTTCCGCTGGCATCTTCCCTTCCTTTTGCTGTTGGGATTATTCAGTTTACGTGCTGCCGCCGCCGATACCTTATTGATTCTTGGCGACAGTTTAAGTGCCGGTTATCGCCTGCCGGTGGCTCAAGCCTGGCCAACGCTGCTGGCCAACCGCTGGCAAAAACAGCCCAGCGGCCCGCAGGTGATCAACGCCAGTATCAGCGGTGACACCGCAGCCCAAGGGCTGGCGCGCCTGCCTGAACTGTTGAAACAGCACCAGCCGCGCTGGGTGATGATTGAACTGGGCGCTAACGATGGGCTGCGCGGTTTCCCGGCCCAGGATATTCAGCGCGATCTCAGCCAAATTATCACTCAAGTACAGCAGGCGGGTGCACAACCGCTGTTAATGCAAATTCATATTCCGCCAAACTATGGCCGCCGCTACACCGACGCTTTCGGCGCCATCTACCCGGTGCTGGCCAAGCAGTTCAACATTCCGCTATTGCCGTTCTTTATGGAACAAGTGGTGATTAAACCGGAATGGATGCAGGATGACGGATTACATCCTAACAAGGATGCCCAACCGTTTATCGCCACCTGGATGGCAGAGCGGCTGGAACCTCTAGTAAAACATGAGTCTCACTAAATAGGGCTGCCTACTAGGTAAAGTTATGCAAAAAGCGATATTGATAACCGGCTGTTCCAGCGGAATTGGGTTGATTGCCGCGCAGGATCTGCGTAACCGTGGCTACCGCGTGCTGGCCGCCTGCCGTAAACCGCAGGACGTGGAAAACATGCAGCAACTCGGGCTGGAAGGGATTGAGCTGGATCTGGATGACAGCGCCAGCGTAGAACGTGCCGCAGCGCAGGTGATCGAAATGACCAACGGGCGTCTGTATGGCCTGTTCAACAATGGCGGTTACGGTGTTTATGGCAAGCTGAGTGCCATCTCGCGCCAGCAGTTGGAACAGCAGTTCTCAACCAACCTGTTCGGCACCCATCAGTTAACGCAGTTACTGCTGCCAGCTATGCTGCCGCACGGCGAAGGGCGTATCATTCAAACCAGTTCAGTGATGGGGTTGGTCTCCAGCGCTGGGCGCGGAGCCTATGCCGCCAGCAAGTTTGCGCTGGAAGCCTGGTCGGATGCGCTGCGTATGGAGCTGCACGGTACGGGGATTCAGGTCAGCCTGATCGAGCCCGGCCCGCTCACCACGCATTTTACCCAGAACGTCAATCAGACGCAGAGCGATCAGCCAGTGCATAATCCCCGCATCGCCAAACTGCTGACGCTGCCGCCGGAAGCCGTGCTGCCGAAACTGTGCCACGCGCTGGAGAGCCCGAAGGCTAAATTACGTTATCCGGTGACATTGCTGGCCCATGCCATGGGTATCCTGCGCCGTCTGCTGCCTGGCCGCGTGCTGGATTGGATGATGCGCAGCAATGGCTAGGGTTGAAGTGCGTCAGTTTGCCCCCATTAAGAATCAAATCGCTCCGCAAGCTCAGAGAGAAAAACTATGCTAGCTCCAGTTGTTGTTGATATTAACGAAACTAACCTGCACCAGACGTTAGAACAGTCCATGTCGATCCCGGTGCTGTTTTACTTCTGGTCCGATCGCAGCCAGCATTGCCTGCAACTCAACCCGGTTCTGGATAAGCTGGCGGCGGAATACGCCGGTCAGTTCATTCTGGCCAAGGTAGACTGCGACGCCGAGCAGATGATCGCCTCGCAGTTTGGGCTGCGCTCGATCCCAACCGTTTATATGTTCCAAGAGGGTCAACCGGTTGATGGCTTCCAAGGCCCGCAGCCGGAAGAGATGATCCGTGAATTCCTGCAACGTTTCCTGCCCAAAGTCGAAGATCTGAAACTGGCAGAAGCGATGGAACTGCTGCAAGAAGATCGTGCCATCGATGCCCTGCCGCTGCTGAAAGAGGCCTGGCAAGCCAGTAGCCAACGTAGCGATATCGGCCTGACTCTGGCCGAAACGCAAATCGCCCTGAACAAGACGGAAGATGCCGAAGCGGTATTGGCAACCATTCCATTGCAGGATCGCGATACCCGTTATCAAGGGCTGGTGGCGCAGATTGAATTACTGAAACAGGCTGCCGATACGCCGGAAATCCAACAGTTGCAGCAGCAGGTACAGCAGCAGCCACAGAACGTTGAACTGGCGGTTCAGCTCGCCTTGCAGCTGCATCAGGTTGGCCGTAACGAAGAAGCGCTGGAACTGCTGATGGGCCATCTGCAAAAAGATCTGGCCGCAGCGAACGGTAATGCGCGCAAGACGTTGATGGATATTCTGGCCGCGCTGGGCACCGGTGATGCGCTGGCTGCCAAATATCGCCGCCAATTGTATTCACTTTTGTATTAAACACGGGCTGCCATAATAAATCTACTGCCCGCACCGGGCAGTGAACTCAACAACGTCTTTACCACTGTGAAGGCGTTGTTGATCAATATTCCCGCTATAAATTGAAATCGAACGGCCACTTCAAATGTGACAAATATGTCTGCCATTGGTATTAATGACAATTAGCGCCATGGCTTATACAATCGATAAAAATAATTACCTCACTAACTAAATATTAAGTTTTAAAAATACCAGTTCAGTTTTAAATTAACTTGATTTTAATTTATTTAAATCACTCATTCAAATAATCCACTTAATCAATCAGTAATGAAAAAATAGCATTATCGCTTTACATGTCACCAAGCGTTTTGTATAAGAACCCCTCTCACATTAATTAAATTAATGTACCAGCCCTCTACAACAGCATTATTAGATCCATTCTTACCCCCATAAAGCACCGATAAACTTCACGGAGAAAGACGATTGAAAAAATTAAGCCTGCTTGTCAATAAAGAGTTTTCCCAAGGGCGTAGAGCCTTTCTTACTTACTCTTCAGCATCCGTATTAGGCCTGGCAATAAGCTCGGTATTCCCTACCACCGTCTCTGCCGCCAGTCTGTTGTTTGGTGAGCGCAGCACCTCATTCAATGAGCTCGACGCCATAAATTTTTATGCCAGTAGTTCATCGCAAAGTAATCTGGGCTTGGATGCCATCAGCTTCCAGCAGGCAACCGATGAGGCGCAGTATCTTGCACAAGTCACCTTCCAAGAACTGATGAAACATCAGTTTAAGCGTGAATATTACGGATTGAGCGACAGCTTCGGCCAAGCCATGTCACCCAACGACAAAATTCTAGGGATGAATGATGGCCGAGACTCCGCCGACAAAGTGTTTCAAGACAACACCGATTACTTTGAAGAACATCTTGCCGAATACATCAGCGGCATGCTGCAAAAATCATACAGTCAGCAACAGGATGTTCCTGTAAGTGATCGTCTGGCCTATAACTCATGGGATATGATTAAAGCCAACTCCAATACTCGATTGGCCGAGAAAGGAGAGAAATTTAAAGCGCTAATGGACAGGCTCTACGCTATTGCAACAAACTATTGCCAGAATGGTATATTCTCTGCGTATAAAAATGAGGGTGAGCGCTGGGCGCGCGAACTTATCGAATATTACTCTGATAATACTGTATTGAACAATCTGGTGCTGTCATTCAAAATTCAGGAGTCTGGGCAGTCCTCATTTTTGCAAGCTATGCAAGAAGTTTATAATACCATCAATAAAGTCCGCGCCCTAAATATTGCCTCGGGTTCTTCGATCAAAGAAGAAGAACTGGCAGAGTTTGAACGCACTTTATATGGTGCGGTCTACACCGGATTCGCCATGAGCATGAGTTGGGGTAAGCAAAGCGAAAAAAATAGCGTGCTCTCTAATCGCCGGAACTTTATGGATGTGGTTCAATTACTCACAACCGACGATGGCAAACAGCAAACATTCTGGCAAAGCTTCTTCGAGAAAAATAACCCTGAACAATTCTGGGATAATATAAACACATTGGGGCTGGAGTCTTACACGCTTCAGGACAACAACGCCAACCAGCGGATTATCAATCAATACCCAGAGTTGGGCAGCAGCGACGGAGAAGACTCCCCCCTTCCAACGCTGTCTTTGCTGCTGGGAGTTGGGCACTTTACCTGGGCGACGGTAAGTGAGCGTGACGATCTTTTCAGCCCGATCACTCTTATGAAATTGGGCTTGGCCATCGTAAAAACGGGGCTGAAGATCGTAATATATTTCAAGGTGCTGCTAAACCTGGTGAGCATGTTTATTTTTGGTAACGGAGAACCCCTTATTAACGCCATTGCCGTGAATATGGGCAAATTTAGCCAGTTCATCAGTAATCTTTGCGGCAAAGGGAAGTTCCTGAACAATACCGAAAGGCTGGTGGTCAACAAGCTTTTCATCGCCACCTCAGCGGTCACGCGCATTATAGAAATCTGCTTCGTCGGCCTGGCGGCACTGGGTGCCGCGTTGGCAGCATATAACCTCTATCAGACGGTGATGGAGGGAGATACTGCCGATATTGTCTTTGCCTCGATCAACATGCTGCTCTCCGCGATGACGCTGGCAGTGTCCATTGCGGCCTTGATGGGCTTGGCGATTGCCGGGCCGTTGGGCATCGTCATTGCGATTGTCGGCTTCGTGGTGATGATTGCACAATGGCTGTATGGCTTATTCAAAAAGCCCGAGATACCACTGTCCCCTATTCAGGCCTACACCAGCCAGGTTATTCAGCCCAAGGGCTTGGTCTATCAAGATATCGGCAGCTATTTATGCAGGGCCAAGAGCTATTGGAATGGCACAATGATTTGCGCTTATGATGCCAAAACCATGAATTCAGATTGGGATAATGTCCAACATCGGGTCGATCGAGAAAACGACGCCGTTTATACGCAAGCCGGGGCTCTGGTCACTTCGGCCAAAACGTCGCGCATCTATAACTTTGCCAACATCCGCGACGTGAAATACTGCGATATCGCCGAGTTCTTCAGCCGGGGAACCGATCAGCGGCTCAGCAACTGGTACCCGGATTACGATCTTCAAGTCTGTAGCGCTGCCGTTGAAAGCCACTCGTCATCCGGAAACACCTCCGCCCTATTTTTTGCCGCCAATGACCAGTATGCCTACCCGAGATCTTTCCTTACGCAGGGGCTTGAGGATGCGCCAACCAGCGGTAACGAACTGCGTTTGACCGAATATCAGGAGTTCCTGCAAGACGTGGTAGCGATCAATGACCTGTCAGAAACCCTGTTCCTGGTTTTCACCAGCAAAAGCATTTATCAGGTGCGCGGTGGGCGCGTCACCAAAGTCGTGAATGATTACGGCATCGGTGAATATCAGAACCCTTTCGCGATGCTATCGGCCATCACCACCGGGACCACCGTCAACCTGCTCTACGCGCTGCAAAATAACCTGGATCCAGAGAATAGCTATCACTACACCCTGACTCCTGACGATCAAGGGGACTACACCCAATTCAGGCTGTTAGGCACCAGAGAGCGGCCAAAGGCGTCCTTTATCAGCCCGATCGTCGGTAATTTCTATCAAGCCAAGGATAACCACGAAGCCCGCCTCGACTTTATGTACATTGATGCCAGCCGCTATTACCGCTACGGGGCGATCGTTAATGACTCGGTGAACTCGCCGTTGTCACTGCACAACGGCGTTGAATTCACCGTGCCTAATGATGGATTTATCCACTTCTATAAAAATGCGTTTATCCCCAAATAATCGCAGATCGCTGAGCCCAACCCGGCGGCCATAGAACTGACAGGCCGCCGGGGATTGCAGCAAGCATGCCACCGCCAGTAATAAAGGTATATTTATGCAGCGATTATCCCACCGTTGACGTAATATCTATTAATACGTCTGTCAGGAGGTTATGCCATGTTTACCGTTATTCCGATTGTGATCGTTGTTGCGTTGATTATCGTCTTCGCCAGCATAAAAATTGTGCCGCAAGGCTTCCAATGGACGGTAGAACGTTTTGGCCGTTACACCAAAACCTTGATGCCAGGGTTAAACGTCGTTGTGCCGTTTATGGATCGTATCGGCCGCAAAATCAATATGATGGAGCAGGTGCTGGATATCCCTTCCCAAGAGATTATCTCGCGCGATAACGCCAACGTGGCGATTGATGCCGTGTGCTTTATTCAGGTGGTCGACCCGGCGCGTGCCGCCTATGAGGTCAGCAACCTGGAGCAGGCGATCGTTAACCTCACCATGACCAACTTCCGTACCGTGCTCGGTTCCATGGAACTGGACGAAATGTTGTCACAGCGCGACAGCATCAACAGCCGTTTGCTGCATATCGTCGATGAAGCCACCAATCCTTGGGGCGTGAAAATCACCCGTATCGAAATCCGTGACGTGCGCCCACCGGCCGAACTGATTGTGGCAATGAACGCGCAGATGAAGGCCGAACGTACCAAACGTGCCGATATTCTGGAAGCCGAAGGGGTGCGCCAGGCGGCGATCCTGCGTGCCGAAGGGGATAAACAGTCGCAGATCCTGAAAGCCGAAGGGGAACGTCAGTCCGCGTTCTTACAGGCCGAAGCCCGTGAACGTGCCGCCGAAGCGGAAGCAAAAGCGACGCAGTTGGTTTCTGACGCTATTGCCAGCGGCAATATCCAAGCAATCAACTACTTCGTGGCGCAAAAGTATACCGATGCGCTGCAAAAAATCGGTTCCGCCAATAACAGCAAAGTCATCATGATGCCGCTGGATGCCAGCAGTCTGTTGGGTTCCATCGGTGGCATCACCGAACTGCTGAAAGACAGTAAAGGCAAGTAATCATGGTTGAGCAGATCGCAGCAAACCCGCAATGGTTCTGGATCTCTCTCGGTGGGTTGCTGCTGGCAGCCGAAATGCTCGGTGCCAGCGGTTATCTGCTGTGGAGCGGCCTGTCGGCAGTGCTGGTCGGGATTGTCGTCTGGTTTTCACCACAGCTCGACTGGGAGTGGCAGGGTGCCATTTTTGCCGTTATGACCATCGTCGTGGCCTATCTGTGGTGGTACTGGCTGCACCAGCGGCCTGCGGCGGCCACCAGCGGTTCGCAGGTGCTGAACCAGCGTAACCGCCAGCTGATTGGCATCCGATCCACGTTAACCGAGCCGATGCACAACGGCATGGGCCGCATCAACATCGGCGATGGCAGTTGGCGCGCGCAGGCCAACGAAGATCTGCCGGTCGGTACCGAAGTTGAGGTCGTCGCCGTTGAAGGCGTCACGCTGGTGATCCGCGCCGTTAACCGCTAATGCTTGTGGCAGCAGCCTGCCAGATTGTTAATGATCGGGCAGTCTGCACCTTCATCCCCCGGGCACTGTTCCGCCAGCGCTAACAGCCGTTGGCGCATTTCGCCCAATTCACTGATGTGCTTTTCGATCTCGGCCACTTTCTGCAGAGTACGCGCTTTAACATCGGCACTGTGGCGCGCCGGATCGTTAAATAGCGTCACCAGTTCACGGCACTCATCAAGGTTAAAGCCCACCTGCCGCGCCTGACGCAGCAGCGTCAACTCCTCAATATGCTTTGCATCGTAACTGCGGTAGCCGTTTTCCGTACGGATCGGCGCGGTGACCAAGCCTTTCTCTTCGTAAAAACGGATCGCTTTGCTGGTTAAACCGGTTTTTTTGGCAACATCACTGATATTCATTGAAGCCCCTTGACCTTACCCTTGCTGGAAGGTTTAACCTCATTCTTAATGATAATCATCAAGGCGGTCAAGCCTTAAGCAACAGCACGTTCTACGAGGAGATATATTATGTCCCAAACTACGGTCTTAACGCTGCAAGGGCTTTCCTGCATGCATTGCGTTGGCAGCGCCCGCAAGGCGCTGGAAGCGGTGCCGGGGGTGACCAGCGCCGAAGTGACGCTTGAGGCGGCAAACGTGTATGGCTATGCCAACGCAGAGCAGTTGATCGCTGCCATAGAAGATGCAGGCTTTCATGCCAGCTTGGCGGAGGGCTCCAGCCACCCAAAAACTGAGCCGCTGACTGTATCTGATCCTACTCTGCCGGAAACTCAGGCAGCGGCACGTTCCTCCCTTCCGGCAACAGACGATGACAGCATACAGCTTTTGCTCAGCGGCATGAGCTGCGCCAGCTGCGTCAGCAAGGTCCAGAATGCGCTGCAAAGCGTCCCCGGTGTCGAGCAGGCGCGGGTCAATCTGGCAGAACGCAGTGCGCTGATCACCGGCAGTGCGGCACCTCAGGCTCTGGTCGCGGCGGTAGAAAAAGCCGGTTATGGCGCGGAGATGATCCAGGACGAAACCGAACGCCGCGCACGCCAGCAGCAAACCGCCCAAGCCAATATGAAGCGTTTCCGCTGGCAGGCGGCGTTGGGGTTAGCACTGGGGATCCCACTGATGCTGTGGGATTTGTTTGGTGGCAGCATGTCGTTGACGCCAGAAAACCAGCGGCTGTGGCTGCTGGTTGGCATGATCACCCTGGCGGTGATGGTGTTTGCCGGTGGACACTTTTACCGCAACGCCTGGCGCGCCCTGCTGAACGGCAGTGCGACCATGGATACGCTGGTGGCGTTGGGCACCGGTGCTGCCTGGTTGTATTCCATCAGCGTCAATATCTGGCCCGATTTCTTCCCGATGGAAGCACGGCATCTATATTACGAAGCCAGTGCGATCATCATCGGTTTGATTAACCTTGGCCATGCCATTGAACAGCGTGCGCGGCAGCGTTCGTCGCAGGCGCTGGAACGGCTGCTCGATCTGACCCCGCCAACTGCCAGGCTGGTGACGGAAAGCGGTGAACGGAATATCCCGCTGGCCGAAGTGCAATTGGGGATGACCCTGCGCCTGACCACCGGCGATCGCATTCCGGTGGATGGCGAAATAGTACAGGGTGAAGTGTGGATCGACGAAGCCATGCTGACCGGTGAAGCCGTGCCGCAGCAGAAAGGGATCGGCGATAAAGTGCATGCCGGTACGGTGGTTGATGACGGCAGCGTACTGTTCCGCGCCGCGGCCATCGGCAGCCAAACCACGCTGGCACGCATTATCAAACTGGTGCGTCAGGCACAGAGCAGCAAGCCGGAGATCGGCAAACTGGCAGACCGGGTCTCGGCGGTGTTCGTCCCTACGGTCGTCGCCATCGCCCTGTTCAGCGGCGCTGTCTGGTACTTCTTTGGCCCACAACCGCAACTGGTCTACACGCTGGTGATCGCCACCACGGTGCTGATCATCGCCTGCCCTTGTGCATTAGGGCTGGCAACGCCAATGTCGATCATCTCCGGCGTTGGCCGTGCGGCAGAGTTTGGCGTGCTGATCCGCGACGCCGATGCGCTGCAACAGGCCAGCGCGCTGGATACCCTGGTTTTCGATAAAACCGGCACGCTAACGGAAGGTCAACCACGGGTGGTGGAAATCATCACCTTTAACCAAGTCACCGAACAGCAGGCATTACGCTGGGCGGCCGCGCTGGAACAAGGGGCCAACCACCCGCTGGCACGCGCCATCGTTGAACATGCTGGCGAACAAACCCTGCCGCAGGTGGAGCAGTTCCGCACGCTGCGCGGCTCCGGCGTCAGCGGCGACGTTGAAGGCGTATCATTGTTGCTGGGTAACGCTAAACTGTTGCAGAAAAACCAGATCGCTACCACCAGCGAACTGGATGCTCAGATGCAGCAACAGGCCGAACGTGGCATCACCCCGGTGTTGCTGGCCGCCAACGGTAAACCGGCGGCGTTGATCGCCATCCGCGATCCTCTGCGCAGCGATAGCGTGAAGGCACTGCAACGCCTGCATCAGCAGGGTTATCAACTAGTGATGCTGACTGGCGACAACCCGATCACCGCCAATGCAATTGCCAAAGAGGCAGGTATCGACCGGGTGATCGCTGGCGTCTTACCGGATGGCAAGGCAGAAGCCATTAAACAGTTGCAGGCGCAGGGCCACCGCGTGGCGATGGTGGGCGACGGTATCAACGACGCCCCGGCGCTGGCACAGGCAGACGTAGGGATCGCCATGGGCGGCGGCAGCGATATCGCGATTGAAACCGCTACCATTACTCTGATGCGCCACAGTCTGAATGGGGTTGCCGATGCGCTGGCGCTGTCAAAGGCCACCATGCGTAATATGAAGCAGAACCTGCTCGGGGCATTTATTTACAATACGCTCGGTATCCCAATCGCTGCCGGTGTGCTGTATCCGCTGACCGGTACCCTGCTCAGCCCGATGGTGGCCAGCGCAGCCATGGCGCTTTCGTCCATTACCGTAGTCACTAACGCCAACCGGCTGCTGCGCTTTACCCCTAAACAGTAGCCTGGAAGCGGAGCGCAACCTCACGCGCTCCGCTTCGCTTTGGGACTATTCCTTCACTGTTCAGACTTTCTTATATGGCAGATAGCGTTTAGCATGGGGCAAACGCTAATCCGGAGCCACGCTGTATGGGTCAACTGTTACGCCGCATCGCCGCTTTCCTCGGCATCACATCCCCGGTGACTCATGCCTATCCGGCACTGGACATCACTCTGCCGGGCAATCGTCAGTTCCATCTAGTGGGCAGCATTCATATGGGTACGGTTAATATGTCTCCGTTGCCCGCGCGGCTGATTGCTCGTTTGCAGCAGGCCGACGTACTGATCGTTGAAGCCGATATTACCGGCTCTTCCTCACCCTTTGGTCAAATCAACGAACAAAACGCATTGGAGCAACGCCTCTCCGCCGAGGAGTTTTGCCAGTTACAGACACTGTGCCAAGAACTGGGAACCGATGTGGCAACCTTCTCTACCCTGCCTGGGTGGCAGGTTGCCCTGATGATGCAAGCGCGACAGGCGCAACAGTTGGGGTTGCGTGCCGAATACGGTATCGACTATCAGTTGTTGCAGGCCGCCAAAGCGCAGCACAAACCGGTTATTGAGCTGGAAGGGGCTGAGGAGCAATTAAGCCTGCTGGAACAACTGCCGGAAGGGGGAATGACACTGCTGCACGATACGCTGGAACATTGGCATACCAATGCGCGGCTGCTGCAAACCATGGTGAGCTGGTGGCTCGATGCCAAGCCGAACACCACGCTGGAAACCTTGCCCTCCACCTTTAGTGCCGAGCTGTATGACGTGCTGATGCACCGTCGCAACCGCAATTGGCAGCAAAAATTGGCAGCGTTACCGCCGGGTAACTATGTGGTGGCCGTCGGTGCTCTGCACCTGTATGGCGAAGATAATCTGCCCGCTATGCTGCAATCTGGCTAAAAAAGTGGCCAATATCGCTATTGGCCAGTCAAAGAGGAATTTTTCATATTTTAGTTATACGCATCATAACCCTGTTAGCGGTTACAATCAGCAGAGTAGCAACCCGGTGAACCTGTTGGCAACCGCCTTTACCTACGCTCGGCACAGGTTGCTTAGCCGGTTATGCTTTTGTCATTTTATGGCCCCAAACTGCAACCTTTCCTTTCCATCGCTGAGGAAAATACCTTATGACGCCCGCAGTGGTACTGCTTGAAAAACAAAAAGTGTCCTTTACTCTTCATCCTTATCACCACGATAGCGAAGAAACCAACTTTGGCGACGAAGTGGTGCAAAAGCTGGGGTTGAATGCCGAACAGGTCTACAAAACCCTGTTGGTTGCGCTTAATGGCGATAGCAAAAATCTGGCGGTGGCGGTCACGCCGGTCGCCACCCAGTTGGATTTGAAAAAGGTCGCCAAAGCGCTGGGGGCCAAAAAAGCCGAGATGGCCGACCCGGTGCAGGCACAGCGGGTAACCGGCTATCTGGTGGGTGGCATCAGCCCGCTCGGGCAAAAAAAGCGGCTGCCGACGGTGATCGACAGCCAGGCACAGCAGTTCACTACGATTTTCGTTTCCGGCGGCAAGCGCGGGCTGGATATTGAACTGGCCGCTAGCGATTTATGCCGTTTACTGACCGGCAGCTTTGCGGATATCGCCAAGCGGGATTGAATGGCGGATGCTGACTCGGTGATGAGTGCTGAACAACGGGGATTGAGAATAGAAAACGGTGGCCGCATCGCAGCCACCGCAGTTCACAGCTTAGGGTTACTTGATAAACTTGATGTTTTTAATCTCGTACTCAAAGCCCGCTTGCGTATTCCCCCACGCAGGGAAAATCGTGAAGCTCTTAAGACTCTGATCAAAGTAAGTATTACTGACTTTAGCAATCACGCTACTCATCGGAACAACAATGGTTTGCCATTCGCCGATAACCAGCTTTGATCCTGCCAGTGATTCGACAAACATATCCCCCGTGTCACCTTTATTGCCACCGACTTTAATCACTAAACCCGTTTGTTCAGAGTCTTGCTTTTGCGCGCCTAACGACTTGACGAAGAGATCAAACTGTAGATTACCGCTGGCAAACTGCTTGAGGTTCTGGGGTTCAAAATTAAAGTGCAATAGGCCTTTGTACGACTCCGGGCTTTTCGCATTGTAAGCCACGCTGACAACGGGCCCGGTTGCTGTGGCGACCATATGCGTAACGCCTTCCGGTAAGGGTTGCCAGTCATCCGTATTGTACTGATCGCTGGTGACCGTTATCGCGCCGAAATCAGCCAGAATATCGTAGCTTGCCCCTGCTAACGGCGGTAATTCACTTTCATGGAAAGTCGTACAGGGAATGGCGTCTTTAGGTAAACCCTCTGGCTGCGGCACATAACGGATTGCACCGATATCAAAGTTTATCGCTTCAGCCGTGTAGATCAGGAAAGGGGTATTCATCATTTGGTATGACATACCCGTTTCTACCATGCACTGAACGGGGATTTTAATTGTCGACCAATCGCTTGAGGGTTTAGGTAGAACGTTGGCAATGTTCACTTCACCACGGCAAGGATATTCACAGTGCGTAGACAAGTTAACCAGGGCCGGATTACCCGAGTTGACGCGAATGTCGAACTCGATAGTCGCATTAGCATTCACATAGCGATTGTAATCAACGCCTTTCTCGTCAACGGTCTGCATATAGATTTGCGCCGCCGATTTACCGGCAAAACCTTCGGTTTCCCCGCTGAAGTTGACGTTCAAGGCTGACTGCTGCATCCCTTGATAGTCAATACCTTTAGTAGTTACCGTACCAATGGTCGTTTCACCTTTGGTTATTTCACGCTTGGACCAACCGTTAATATCCCCGGACATTAACGCCACAAACTCGCCTTTAGCACTCTTACCGTAGATCTCCAGAGGGGAGTCAGCAACACCGGTATCAGGTGCAGAGATACCGCAACCATAATCACGGGGATCCAGAGGAAGATTGTTCAGATCGCTTTCAGTGGCGGCAACGTCGGTTTTACCCGCGTAGTTCAAACCATAGCCGTAGGGGAAAAGCTGCTTATACTCACCGTCAAGTTCCTGCTCGATCACTTCGCCAGTAATCCCATCAACGGGGGTGATATAGTTTGCAATATTGGGCGCAGCACGGTTAATGGTGGTTGAACACTTGGTTGCTCCCCATGTGTAGGACAATTTGCCTTTAAAGTCCTTATCACCGAACAGCACATCCGTAATACCCAGGCCTTCCGTACCGGGCAACCAGGCAGCGACAAACGCGTTAGAGTTATTGATCTCTTCGTTCACATACAGAGGGCGGCCGGAATAGAACACCGTGACCACTTTATAGCCCTGCTCTTTGAGCGATTTAATCAGTTCTGAATCTTGCCGATATTTCGCTTTTAACGAAGCGAACTCAAGCGTCTGTGATTTTGAGATATCACCGAACATTTCAGCGTAGGGATCTTCACCGATGACAACCACCGCCACCGCTTCTTCAGGCGTGGTAGCAGAAATATCGGTAATGACATTTTCTGCGCCTACTACGCTTTTCATTGCCATTAACAGGGTCTGAGCGTTCGGGAAGTCTTTTTCGATGGTGTTACCATCCCCCTGCCATGATAGCGACCAGCCCCCTGTTTGCTTGGTGATATCGTTGGCAGCAGAGCCCACCACCAGATATTTAGCATTTTTCTTCAGTGGCAGCGTTTGCGCTTGGTTTTTCAACAGCACCATTGATTCGGATACCGCTTGGCGCGCGACGGCAACGTGTTCAGGGGCACTCAATATCTCCTGTTTACCCGCTAAAGCACGTTGGCTGGGCATCGGTTTTTCCCACAGGTTTGCACGCATCTTGACGCGTAGAATACGGGTTACCGCATCATCAATACGCTCCATCGGGATAATGCCGGAATTAACCTGATCGATCACGTTCTGGTAGAACGCATGCCAATCATTGCGCGATGTCACCATGAAAACGTCATTACCTGCGATAACGGCTTGCGGGCAATTAGCCGCAGAACAACCGTTGATCTCACCTTGGCCATTCCAGTCGGTCACCACTAAACCGTCAAAACCCATTTTGCCTTTCAGCACATCGATGATGAGATACTTTGAGCCATGGATTTTCTGGTTTTGCATGTAGCCAGAGTCCGTGTCTACCGCAGAGTAATAGGGGTTATCGACCATCGGATCGACGTTGGCCGGGTTCCACCAGGAGTTAAATGAACTCATCACCACCTGTGCGCCAGCGCTTAGGCCGCCGATATAGCCCATGGCATGGATATTACGCAGATACTCTTCGGTATAGCGGTTTTGGCCGTGATCAACACCTTGCAGGGTCCCGCCGTCACCCACCCAATGCTTAACGTTCGAAATCACGTTCAGTTCGCCTTTCAGGCCTTCTTCACCGCCCTGAATGCCTTGCACCATGCGTTTCGCGTACTCATAAACGATCTCGGGATCTTCAGAATAACCTTCGTATACCCGGCCCCAGCGGTAATCACGCGGTGTGGCAACCGTCGGGGCAAACGTCCAGTCCAAGCCGGTTGCGACAATCTCGCGCGCGGTCACTGCGCCGATTTTTTCGATCAGATCGGGGTTACGCGCGGCCCCCAGGCCGATGTTGTGCGGGAAAACCGTCGCCATAAACACATTGTTATGGCCGTGTACCGCGTCCGTAGCCCACATAAAGGGGATCCTGAATCCGCGACCTTCATAAACACGTTCCAGTGCTAACCAATATTTGTCCGCTTCTTTCGCCCACTCTTCAGCGGTTGCGTACTTGTTATTACCTGGCGCCGCGCCGCCGCCGTTCAAGATAGAACCTAACTTATATTGTTCTGCCTCTTCTGGAGTAACATCGCGTAAATCCGGTTGTACCATCTGCCCCACTTTTTCTTCCAGCGTCATCATCGCAAGGATGCGCTGAATTTCCGCCTCCATAGCCGGATCTTTTTTGATTACGCTGTTAACGTTTTCCCAATCTGCAAAGTAAGGCAGGCTGGTACTAGGCGGTTTAATATCACCGCCATTACTGTTACCACCATTGTTGTTACCGTTATTATTAGTGCTATTGCTCCCGCCATTATTGCTGCTATCCGTAATGCTTTTGTCAGCACTATCGCAACCAGCCAAGGCTAAAGAAACAAGCACGCTAATGATTACACTCTTCGTCTTTATCACAAAATCCCTCTCTAAGTAACAAAGTAAACACCTTAGAAGACAGTAAGCCTTCTAAAACATAAGCAATATTTAACAGAGGGAAGTGAAGAATACTTAGATATATTTCACACTTCGAAATAAATACATGACTGGGTAGATTGGGAATGGGATGGGAGCCAGAAAACCGTTCAATTTCACTTTTAATCGCTGGTAAACCGGCTCATTGTCGAATAAGCGCAGCCTGTTACCAGACCGCGCTTATTCAACCTGACAACCTATTTACTGGTAAACGATCTCACCTTTTGGTTCAAAAGCCGCCGCATCCAGCGGTGAATGCTTTTCGATATATTGTTTCAGCACTTCTGCATCGATAAAACCGGTATTCACGTAGCTCGGCAGAGTAGAGAGCTTCGGATAGCCATCGCCGCCCAACGCGTTGAAATTCAGCGTTGCCAGGCGATAGGTTTTATCCGCCTGCAACGGTTCGCCGTTGATTTTCACGTTGCTGACGCCTTTACCGTCGGCCACCAGGCTGACGTTGGCGAACTGGGCATAGGCCCCTGAATCTACCTTCATATTCGCCACCACCGCCAGATATTGCTGCACTTCGCTGCCCTTCATATCGGCATACACCAGCGTATTACCAAACGGCTGTACCTTGAGCACGTTTTTATAGGTGATATCACCCGCCTCAATAGAATCACGCACGCCGCCACCGCTCATCACGGCGAAATCGGCGTTAGCCCTTTCGATCTGCGCCGCCAGCAGCATGCGGGCCAGGTTGGTCTGCACAAAGCGTACTTTGCTGCGATCGCCTTCCAGTTTGCCGTTAACGCTGCCGATCTTCACACCCAACTGCGCTTGGCCTTTTTCCTGGAACGGTGTCAACAGCTTCATCATGCCCGGATCTTCGGCAATCGCCTGGGTGTAATAGACACGTTCGCTGCTGCCATCGGCCTTCTCGACTTTCTTCTTCAGGTTGACCGGGATCAGTTGATAATGCACCAGCTTCAATTCACCGTTGCGGAACTGGAAATCAGCACGGCCAACGTACTTGCCCCATTCATGCGCCTGCACGATCCAGGTACCGTTCTGGCGATCCGGCGCGCATGGCGTTCCTGGCACATAATCTACCTGTTTGTGGTTCTCACTGGCCATACAGACCGGATCCTGCGAATGCCCCCCGACAATCATATCGAGATAGCCCGCAGGCAGGCTGCGCGCCATTTCCACATCGCCCGGCGCGTTAGAACCATGATTGCCGTCATCGTAATGGCCCATATGGGTGGCAGCGATAATCACGTCAGGCTTTTCTTCCTTACGTAACTGTTCAACCACCTGTTTGGCTTCCTGCGCCGGAACGCGGAATTCGATGTCGGTGAAATACTCCGGGTTACCAATCTTGGCGGTGTCGTCGGTGGTCAGGCCGATCACTGCAATCTTGATCCCTTGCTTGTCGAACAATGCGTACGGCTTGAATAAACGCTGTTGGGTGCTTTTCTGATAGATATTGGCCGAGAGCAGCGGGAAAGCGGCCCACTTTTCCTGCTGGCGTAACACGCTGAGCGGGTTGTCAAACTCGTGGTTGCCGATCGCCATCGCGTCGTAGCCAATCAGCGTCATACCGCGAAAATCAGGTTCTGCGTCCTGCAAATCAGATTCCGGCACGCCGGTATTGATATCACCACCGGACAACAGCAGCACGCTGCCCCCTTTGGCTGCCACTTCCTGGCGGATGCTGTCCACCAGCGTTTTCTGCGCGCCTAAGCCGTACTCACCGTGATCGTTTTGCCAGAAATGGCCATGATGATCGTTGGTGTGCAGGATGGTGATGTCGTAGGTTTTATCCTTTTCCCAGGCACTGGCCGTTCCTGAAAGCAAAGTCAGGGACACGGCCAACGCACATGCGGTGGTTTTTAGCGAAAAACGCATGGCGGATCTCCATTGCTGATAACCGATATTGTTGATGTGTGCTGAAGTGTAACGCGAATTAGCAGCAAGCAATTTCAAATTTTTGTGACATAGGCTGGATTATGCCGGATAGGCTGAAAGCTGCTCAGCTTCGGGATATCACCACGGCGGAATAACATCTAAGCAACAATATTTCACGTGCAAGATAAAGGGTATAAGATGACGACTTTGCATCCACTTACCAGGCTAATAATAATATGACTGACCGTAGCGAAGCCGACCTGCCATCAGCCAGAGGCAATGCGGTGAAAGGCACCGTTTTTTCGATTCTCGGTGCTATCAGCGTTTCTCACCTGCTTAACGACATGATTCAATCGCTGATCCTGGCGATTTACCCGATCCTGCGCGCTGATTTCAATCTCAGCTTTGTGCAAATCGGCATGATCACCCTCACCTATCAGCTCACGGCATCGCTGCTGCAACCGCTGATTGGCTACTACACCGACAAGCACCCGCAGCCTTATTCGCTGCCCATCGGCATGGGTTTTACCCTTTCCGGCTTATTGCTGCTTTCGGTTGCCAACACCTTCCCATTAGTGCTGCTGGCCGCGGCGCTGGTGGGTACCGGTTCCTCGGTTTTCCACCCGGAATCCTCCAGAGTGGCGCGTATGGCCTCCGGCGGGCGGCATGGCCTGGCGCAATCGCTGTTCCAGGTGGGGGGTAACTTCGGCAGTTCGCTCGGCCCATTGCTGGCAGCTCTGGTTATCGCGCCCTATGGCAAAGGCAATGTGGCCTGGTTCTCGCTCGCGGCGCTGCTGGCTATTGTGGTGCTGTTGCAGGTCAGCAAATGGTATCAACAGCAACATCGGGCCGCTCAGAGCAGGCCCAAACCGCCTGCACAAGGGTTACCGCTGCCAAAACGTACCGTGGTGTTCTCGCTCGGCATTCTGCTGATCCTGATTTTCTCCAAATACTTCTATCTCACCAGCATCAGCAGCTATTACACCTTTTATCTGATGCATAAGTTCGGCGTTTCGATACAGAATGCACAACTTCATCTGTTTGCCTTTCTGTTTGCCGTAGCCGCCGGAACCCTGATCGGCGGGCCTTTGGGGGATAAATTCGGGCGTAAGTATGTTATTTGGGGTTCTATCCTGGGTGTCGCGCCCTTTACCCTGGTTTTACCCCATGCATCTCTCTACTGGACCGGCGTTTTGACGGTGATTATCGGGCTTATTCTGGCCTCGGCATTTTCCGCCATTCTGGTGTATGCGCAGGATCTTATTCCAGGGAAAGTGGGCATGGTTTCCGGGCTATTCTTCGGTTTTGCTTTCGGTATGGGCGGTTTAGGTGCGGCCGTTCTTGGTTATGTTGCTGATTTGACCAGCATCGAACTGGTCTATCAAATCTGTGCTTTCTTGCCGTTAATCGGGATTATTACCGCATTACTGCCAAATGTAGATCACAAGCGGCATTAACCCCCTTATAACCCGGATGATAAGGTTTACTCATTCGGGTTATTCTCTCTTTAAGCCCACATTATTTGCATTATTAGACCTTAAATTACCTATTTGGTATGAAAATAGTGAAATTCTCTGCTTTTTTTACATAAATGATAAAATTAGCTAAACACGAATAAGGCAAATGCAATAAACTCAATGGCTCTTTGCGCAAAATGAATGCAATTTACTACTAGAAGGAGTCTGGATGCACAACTCAACACCCTTGATCACCACGATTGTCGGAGGATTAGTACTCGCTTTCCTCTTTGGTATGCTGGCAAACCGCCTGCGCATCTCTCCTCTGGTAGGGTATCTGGCCGCAGGCGTGCTCGCTGGCCCGTTTACCCCAGGTTTTGTTGCCGATACCTCTCTGGCACCTGAACTGGCAGAAATCGGCGTGATCCTTCTGATGTTCGGTGTTGGCCTCCACTTCTCTCTTAAAGATCTTCTCGCCGTAAAATCGATCGCCATACCCGGTGCCATCGCACAAATTACCGTCGCCACCTTGTTGGGCATGGGCCTGTCGAAACTGATGGGTTGGGATCTGGTTTCCGGCCTGGTATTCGGTCTGTGTTTGTCTACCGCCAGTACCGTGGTGCTGCTGCGGGCGCTGGAAGAGCGGCAACTGATTGACAGCCAACGCGGGCAAATCGCTATCGGCTGGTTGATCGTCGAAGATTTAGCCATGGTGTTGGCACTGGTTCTGCTGCCCGCCTTCGCCAACATGATCAGCAGCGAGAATACCAGCTCCACACAGTTGCTGACTGAACTGGCCATCACCATCGGTAAAGTGATTGCATTTATCGCACTGATGATCGTGGTTGGCCGCCGTTTGGTACCGTGGATCCTGGCTAAAACCGCCAGTACCGGTTCACGCGAGCTGTTTACGCTGGCGGTGCTGGCGTTGGCCTTGGGGATTGCTTACGGTGCCGTTGGCCTGTTTGATGTCTCATTTGCACTGGGTGCTTTCTTTGCGGGCATGGTATTGAACGAATCGGAACTGAGTCACCGGGCGGCTCACGATACGCTGCCGCTGCGCGACGCCTTTGCGGTGCTGTTCTTTGTCTCCGTCGGGATGCTGTTTGATCCGATGATTCTGCTCCACGAACCCTTGGCGGTGCTGGCCACGCTGGCGATTATCGTGTTCGGTAAATCAGTGGCGGCATTCCTGCTGGTAAAAATGTTCGGCCACTCCAAGCGCACCGCGCTGACGATTTCCGCCAGTCTGGCGCAGATCGGCGAGTTTGCCTTTATTCTTGCCGGGTTGGGGATGACCCTCGGCCTGATGGATCAGCACAGCCGTAATCTGGTGCTGGCCGGGGCGATTCTGTCGATTATGCTCAATCCGCTGCTGTTTACCTTGCTGGAGCGCTATCTGGCAAAAACCGAAACCATAGAAGATCAGACCCTGGAAGAGGCGGTAGAAGAAGAGAAACAGATCCCGGTGGATATGTGTAACCATGCGCTGATCGTCGGTTCTGGCAGCGTTGGCAGCCTGCTGGGAGCCAAACTCGCCAGGGCCGGTATTCCACTGGTGGTGGTTGAAAACTCACGCACGCGGGTTGAAGCCTTGCGTGAACAGGGCGTCAAAGTGGTACTGGGTAATGCGGCCAATCCAGAAGTGATGGATCTGGCACGCCTGGACTGCGCACGTTGGCTGCTGTTGACCATTCCAAACAGTTACGAAGCCGGTGAGATCGTGGCCTCTGCTCGCGCCAAACGGCCAAATATCGAAATCATTGTCCGTGCTCACTATGATGACGAAATCTCGTACCTCTCTGAACATGGGGCGGATCAGATAGTGATGGGTGAGCGCGAGATTGCCAACAGCATGCTGAATAGCCTCAAGCTGGAGACGCTGTCGGAAGAAGAGAAAATGGGCGCTTGCCCGATCTGATACCGATAAGCTCACAGGAGCGCCAGAACGGCGCTCCTGCTATTTCCTGTTACCTTTCCCAGTAAGACTCTTCCAGGCTGTCTTCCCGCTCAGGCAAGCCGCGCGTCAGGCGCGGTGAATGCTGATTGAGCACCTGATAGCTGACGCGGTTGGCATATTTACACACCTGCGCCAAAGACGAATAGGTCAGATAACTGCGCACGTGCTTGCTGGAGTTCGGTACGTTGTTGCGGTGATAACCGTTAGCCGCAATATCATGCAGCAAGGCAGACAGCGCCGCATCGCCGGCACCGTTGGTATTCATGATTTTTTCCGGGCCGCCCATATAGGGCGCAATATGCGAATAGATGCGCAGCGGGTTCTCGCAGCTCGCACGGCGCATGCCACGGCTGAATTCATAACGGTTGAACTCGGCAATCTGCCCCGGCAGCAGCGGATGCTGGGTTTCACGCTTGTTGGCCTCTTCGGTATAGCCTGCCATATACAGGCCGCTCGGCCCGGCGGTACACAGCACCAGATCCACCCAATCGAGCGCCATATCCGCCGCCATTAGCGGATCGCTGAGCCCGGTCAACTCCAGCGCTTCGTCCTCGTTCATCGCCAGAATGGAGACGTGCTCGTTGAGAAAATCGCGCCACCACTGCGGGTTGTCGGCAATCACATATTTGGTGCCCAACGTCAGCACCACCGGCACATCGTGCTTTTTGGCATATTCAATCGCTTGCATGGTGGCGGCAGGCATCGGCTCGCCCGGCTTGCAGCGTACCAGATAAGAGGTCAGCACTAACGCCGAAGCCCCGGCAATCACCTCTTCAGGAATACTCTCCGGTCGCAACTGGTTCATCTGCCCCGGGCTGATGGCGAAGGTGCGCTCACCGCTTTCAGTGATCAGCGTGAAACAGCGGCCAATCGCATTATCCACAGCTTGCAGGTAGTTGAGATCGGTACGGCTGGAGGTGTTACACAGATAACGGTAGGCATAACTGCCAATCTTGATATTGCTGCACATCACGCCCAGCAGGATCGAACGATCGTCCGCCAGCACCGAATAATTGTGCAAGGTATTGCCGATCGTCCCACCGGCAAACTGGTGGGTGATCAGGTTGTTGTCCTGCAGTTCCTGATACAGAGCTTCGGCAATGTCATCTTCAATCACCAGTGAATGGCCAAGACTCAGTCCATAGCGTGCAACAAACGCATCATCCACTTTCGCTTCGATATCCACCAACGTCTGGTCGATGCCGACGATATAAGAGGTGCCGATTTCATTTTCTGGCTGCGCCTGCTGCAATAACGGATCGCGAGCGTTAACCGGGAAATAGTGTTTGGATTTACGTTTACCAGGAAATTTCATGTGATTGACAGAAGTGGCTGTGAACAGGCAGGAATATTAGCATATTCCTGCCTAATTGATTAAAACCGCTGTGCCACCAGTTGCTGCATCATATCGATATGCGCCGAGTCATCATTAAGCGCAGAGATGTATTCGAACTTTTCACCGCCAGCCTCGAGGAAGATCTCCCGGTTCTGCTCTTTGATCTCCTCCAGCGTTTCCAGGCAGTCTGCCGAAAAACCGGGGCAAATCAGTTGAATGTGCTTCACACCCTGAGCAGGCAAACCTTTCAGAGTTTCATCGGTGTAAGGGGTTAACCATGGTTCGCGGCCAAAGCGCGACTGGTAGGTCAGCATCACCCGATCAGCCGCTAACGGCAGCGTGGCCGCCAGCGCTCGGTAGGTATCTTCACAACGCTGTGGATAATCATCCCCTAAACGAGCATAACGCTTTGGAATACCGTGGAATGACATGATCAGGCGATCCGGCTGGCCGTGCTCGGCCAAAGAACGCTCGACGCTTTGCTGTAATGCAGCAATATAGGCAGGATGTTCGGCGTAATCGCGGATAAAACCGATCGATGGCAGACGGCGATAACCTTTTAGCACCCGCGCAACGCCATCCCACACCGCCGCGCTGGTCGAGCAAGAGTATTGCGGATAGAGCGGCAGCACCACCAGATTGGTCACGCCCTGTGCCAGCAGATTGTCGATCGCCTGCGCCAGGCTCGGTGAACCGTAGCTCATCCCCAGTTCTACCGGCGTGTTTGGCATGCGTGCCGCCAACGCCTGCTGCTGGCGGCGGCTGTAAACCAACAGCGGTGAGCCTTCGTCCATCCATACGGATTGGTACAACTTAGCCACGCGCGGCGAGCGCAGCGGCAAAATGACCCCGTTCAGAATCGGCCACCAGAGCAGCGGTGACAGATCGACCACGCGGCCATCGCTGAGGAACTCTTTCAGATAGCGTTTGACCGCTCGCGGGGTTGGGGCATCGGGCGTGCCCAAGTTCACCAGCAATACCCCGTGTTTTTCTTGCTTCATTACAGTTCCCTTTTCCGGCCTGGCTAATACGCTGTTATTAGACGTGATTAATGGCGTAATGCTTGTCAGTTAAGGCTAACCCGTTCCCTCTACCTTAGGAAGAGGATGGGGGAAGATCACCGAATTAGGGCCCCTCACCCCGGCCCTCTCCCACAGGGAGAGGGGCGACACGTTTAGCGCCTGCTGCATAATTAGGCGATTCTGCGCTTAACTGACTGATATAAGAGTAATGACAGCTATTGTAGCGGAAAAGTGCTGAGCCGGAACCGATATCAGCAACAGGTATTCCCGCTGCGGCCTACTTCTGCGCCAGTTGCCATACCGCAGCCACGTTGCGCGCGGTCACTTCCAAATTGCGCGCCGCACCCGCTAACGCCTCTTCCAGAGTCACAATGCGATCCAGCACTGAGAAAGCAGCATCGATACCGTGCTGATGCACCACCTGATAATCCGCCGCCAAACTGCCAGCGATGCCGATCACCGGCAGTTGGTGGCGCTTTGCCACCCGCGCTACGCCGATCGGCGTTTTGCCGTGAATTGATTGGCTGTCGAGCCGCCCTTCGCCGGTGATCACCAGATCGGCATCGCGCAAAGCCTCTTCCAGTTGCAGCGTTTCGATCACGATCTCAATCCCCGGCCGCAGTTGGGCGGCAAGAAAGCCGATCAATGCCGCGCCCATGCCCCCGGCTGCGCCCGCACCTGCCGCATTCAGTACCGCGCGCCCGGTGGCCTGCTCCAACAGCGTACCGTAGTGATGCAGCGCGTTATCCAGTTCCTGAACCATGGCTGGCGTTGCCCCTTTTTGCGGGCCAAACACCGCCGAAGCACCCTTCTCACCGCACAACGGGTTATCTACGTCACAGGCCACGGTGATCTTGACCTGTTGCAAACGCGGATCCAGTTGGCTGAGATCGAGATGTGCCAACTGCGCCAACGCTGCGCCACCGGGTTGCAGCGGCTGATGATTTTTGTCCAGCAGCTTGGCCCCAAGCGCCTGCATCATACCCGCGCCGCCATCATTGGTTGCGCTACCACCGATCCCCAGAATGATCGATTTCACCCCGCGTTCCAGCGCGGCCAGGATCAGTTCACCGGTGCCATAACTGGTGGTGATGCGAGGGTCACGCTCATTACTCGCGGCCAAGTGCAGCCCAGATGCGGCAGCCATTTCGATCACCGCTGTCTCGCCATCCCCCAGCAGGCCATAAAAGGCCGCTACCGGTCTACCCAAGGGGCCGGTGGCGCTGACCGTAACGATCTCACCGCCGGTGGCAGCCACCATGGAGTCCACCGTCCCTTCGCCACCATCTGCCATCGGCAGCAATACATATTGCACATCGGGGAATATCTGGCGAAAACCACGCTCTATGGCATGCGCCACTTCCAGCGCACTCAGGCTTTCTTTAAATGAGTCGGGTGCTATCACCACTTTTTTCAGCATTGTCATCTTAGATTCCTTAGCCTGCGAGATTGAATACGCCGAACATCAGCGCCGAAACGGTGGCAATGGTGAAGCCCACCAGCGTTTCATAAGGTAATAGCTTCAGCCGTTCATGCACGGCCATGTTGACGCTCCCGCCGGTGGCGTGGAAGAAGCTGCCATGCGGCAGGTGATCAAGCACGGTTGCGCCCGCATGGATCATTGCCGCCCCGGCTAACCCGCTGACGCCCAGTTCGAGCAATGTGCTGCTGAACACGCTGGAAGCGACGGCAGTACCCGCCGTGGTAGACGCGGTAGCCATGGACATCAGTGCGCCAGAAAGCGGAGCCAGCAGCCAGGCAGGCATGCCGGTGTGGGTCAGGCCACTGATCAGGACGTCTTTTAATCCTGAGTTCGCAATAATCCCAGCTAGGGTCCCGGTACCGAGCAGCATAATCGCCACCGGAGCCATACGGCTGAGGCCCGAGATCATGAACTTGTTGCTGTCACGGATGCGCCCCATCAGCAGCGCCCCCATCAGGCCACCCACCGGCAAGGCGATCAGCGGATCTACGGCAATACCGGCAATCGGGCGCAACGACAGCAGCAGAATGGCGATCAAAGGCGCGCTGATCGCAGCGGCAAAACCAGGGCGCGCCCCTTCAGCCTGAATGGTCAACTCTCCTGCACTGACCATGCTGCCCTTATTGCTCAGGCGTTTCGCCAGCAGATAAGCCACCACCAAACCGCATAAGCCGGGGACGATCCCGGCCATCATCACCGAGGTGAGGGGCACGTTGAAATTCTCGGCGGCGGCAATGGTGTTAGGATTGGGTGACATGACGTTGCCCGCTTTGCCACCGCCGATCATCGCCAGCAGAATGGCCACACGGGAGATCCCGGCTTTTTGCGCGATAGACAGGGCGATCGGTGCCACGGTGATCACCGCCACATCGATAAATACTCCAACGGCGGTAAGAATCAAGGTTGCCACCGCCAAGGCCAGTAAAGCGCGGGTTTCCCCCACTTTACGCACGATGGTTTCCGCAATGGTGTGTGCCGCACCAGATTCAATCAAGACGCCAGCCAGCACACCGGCGGCCAGAATGCGCATCACCGCATTGGTGATACCCTGTGCACCGGTGATCATCAGCGTGACGGTTTGTACCAGATCGGCACCGCCGCACAAGCCGCCCGCCAGCGCACCGGCGATCATGCCATAAGCCGGTGGAACCTTACGTAAAATCAGTACGATGGCGACAGTTAACGCCACCAGCGCGCCTAAAGTGGATACCGTTGTCATTATTATTTTCCCTGTGGTTGGTGTGCCAGCCAACTTAACGCCAGCACTGCGTTTTAGCCTGAGAGAAAACAACAAAAAAACCGGTCAAAAGGGAAGGAAAATTGTGGGTTAATACAGTTCAGTCATTAATCAGCATACCAATATACAACTGCAAATTATCGCCTAAGTTATTAATGTTTAAACCCGTTATTGCCTCTACCTTTTGCAGGCGATAACGTAGCGTATTCACATGGATATGCAGCTGAAGCGCAGCCTGCGTCTGATCACAATTCAGGTAAAAGTATTGGCGGAGCGTATTACGCAGCACGCCTTTCTCGTCTTTTTCACTCAGTACCGCCCAAGGCCGTGACAGCTCTTGTACGCGCCAGTCCTCTCCCATATCACACAGCAGCGAAGGCAATGGGTAATCCTGATAGAACAAGGTCTTATGGCGTAACTTCAACCGGCGTGCCATCGCCTGAGTTGCCCGTGCAGTCAGGTTGGAACGCTGTAACCCTTCCTGGCCCGCGAAATAACCGCCGATGATCAGCCTGACGCGAAAGCGGCCTTGTAGCTGATTCAGCAGTTGCTGCGCCTGGCGACGCTCCTGCTTCAGGCTCCATTCCCCTTGCTGCAGCATGGCAGGCCGCAGCAGCACCAACTCATTGAAGCGCGTCATGATCATCAACGCCTCACGCTGGGTACTTTCCAATTCGGTCAGTAAATCACGTAACAACTGCGGTTGCTGATCGTATAACTCGACAATCCAGACCAGCCGTGGCTGCTGTAAATCCAGCCCCAGATAAGCGGCCATGGCTTCCAACGAGCCAGGCTCAGTTTGCGGTTGCAGCAGTTGATGCGCCAGCTCCTCACGGTAACGCCGCTCCCACTGATGCTGCCCCAGCAACGCCGCCTGTTCCACCATCAGTTCAGCCGCCATTTTCACCAGTTCGGCATAGGCACGGACCTCCTGCGGATCGCCAGAAATGCCAATCACCCCAACGAGTTGCTGACGAAAGCTAAACGGCAGGTTGATGCCGGGTTTTACCCCTTTCAGATGAGCTGCCGTCGCCGTATCTATTTCAACCACACGATTTTCCGTTAGCGCCAGCACCGCGCCTTCGTGGCGCTGATACAGTCGTGCCGGATCGCCCGAGGCAATAATCACGCCGTTGCTGTCCATCACGTTGACTGAATGATGAATTATGCCCATCGCACGTTGCACAATCTGCCGTGCTGTGGCCTCTTCCAGAAAACTTGTCTGCCTGAGCATGCGCTTTTCCTGTCCGGTAATATGGGTATGCAAAAAAAACGCCGGGCGTCAGGCCCGGCGTTCTAAAACAGCAATAAAACCGATTAGCCCAGAATGTTCGCCAGTTCAGCGCTCACTTCGGTCACTTTACGTGTGCCATCGATTTTGTGGTAAGCAGTATTGCCCGCATCGGCTTCTTGATGATAGTAAGACACCAGCGGCGCGGTCATCTGATGGTATTCCACCAAACGCTTACGCACGGTCTCTTCCTGATCGTCTTTACGGGTGGTCAGTTCTTCGCCAGTGGCGTCGTCCTTGCCTTCCACCTGCGGCGGATTGAATTTGATGTGATACACGCGGCCAGATGGCGCATGCACGCGGCGACCAACGATACGATCAACGATCAGTTCGTCCGGTACGTCAAACTCCAGCACGTAATCCACTTTGATGCCGGCTTCTTTCATCGCGTCTGCCTGTGGAATGGTGCGCGGGAAACCGTCCAGCAGGAAACCGTTACGGCAGTCTTCCTGAGTGATGCGCTCTTTAACCAACGCAATCACCAGTTCATCGGTAACCAACTTGCCGGCGTCCATAATTTCTTTCGCCTGCTTGCCCAGTTCAGAGCCGGCCTTCACGGCTGCGCGCAACATATCACCGGTGGAAATCTGCGGAATACCGTATTTCTCCATGATGAATTGAGCCTGAGTACCTTTACCTGCGCCCGGAGCGCCCAGCAGTATGATACGCATTGCGTAAATCCCCTTGCTATGTAGTTTTTATAAAATTGCGAAAACACTCAACCATACCATTTACAAGGGTGCTGGCTCAAGGTAGCGAGAGGAGATCGCGGGTGGAAAAACGCAGCTGAAACGAGGCAAGAGAGAAAGAGAAGAAAAAATACGCCCCTAACCGCTGGGTTAAGGGCGTAGGTGTTATCAATTACGCAGACAACAGCTTGTTCATCCGGCGGATAAACTGGTTTGGATCTTCCAGCGTACCGCGCTCTGCCAGCAGGGCCTGATCCAGCAGCAGATCGATCCATTCGGCAAATTGCTCGTTATCGCCCACGTCAGAGGCGCGTTTGACCAGCGCATGCTCTGGGTTCAGCTCAAAGATATACTTCACTTCTGGTGCTGCCTGGCCCGCTGCGGCGAACAGTTTCGCCATCTGGGTGCTCATTTCATCGGCATCGGTGGTGACGATGGCCGGAGTATCGGTCAGGCGATGCGTCAGCCGTACGTCTTTCACCCGCTCACCCAGCAACGTTTTCACCCGCTCGATAAACGGCTCAAGCTGCTTCTCGGCTTCTTTCTGCTCTTCGGTTTCATCCGCCAGTTTATCCAGCGCTTCATCCGCTTTGCTGACCGATTGGAACACTTTACCGTCGAATTCGGTCAGGTAGCTCATCATCCACTCGTCGATGCGATCGGAGAGCAGCAGCACTTCAATGCCTTTCTTGCGGAACAGCTCCAGGTGCGGGCTGCTCTTGGCGGCGGCGTAGCTGTCGGCGGTGATGTAGTAGATCTTGTCCTGGCCTTCGGTCATGCGGCCGACATACTCTTCCAGCGATACGCTTTGCGTCGAACTGTCGTTATGGGTAGTGGCAAAGCGCAGCAGCTTGGCGATGGCTTCTTTGTTGCTGCCATCTTCCGCCGGGCCCTCTTTCAGCACCAGACCGAACTGCTGCCAGAACTTCTGGTAGCCTTCCGCATCGTCTTTCGCCAGCTTGTCCAGCATCTGCAATACGCGTTTGGTTAACGCGCCGCGCAGGCTTTGAGTTACGCGGTTATCCTGCAAAATTTCGCGGGAAACGTTCAGCGGCAGATCGTTGGAATCGATCAGGCCACGCACGAAACGCAGGTAGTTCGGCATGAACTGCTCGGCGTCATCCATGATGAACACGCGCTGTACGTACAGCTTCAGGCCGTGCTTGTGATCGCGGTTCCACATGTCCCATGGCGCCTGCGCCGGGATGTACAGCAGGCTGGTGTACTCCTGCTTGCCTTCCACACGGTTGTGACTCCAGCTCAGCGGATCGGTGAAATCATGGGAAATGTGCTTGTAGAACTCTTTGTACTCTTCGTCGGTAACGTCTGATTTGCTGCGAGTCCACAGGGCCTGCGCCTTGTTGATCTTCTCCCAGGTGACGGTATCGTCTTCTTCATTCTTGGTTTCGATCTCTACCGGCAGCGCGATGTGATCGGAGTATTTGCCGATCACCGAACGCAGACGCCAGCCGTCGAGATATTCATCTTCGCCTTCGCGCAGGTGCAGGGTAATTTCGGTACCGCGATCGGCTTTGCTGATGTCGGCGATGGTGTAATCACCTTCACCCGCAGACTCCCAGAACACGCCTTCATCGGCCGCCGCACCAGCCGCGCGGGTGCGCACGGTGACTTTATCGGCCACGATGAACGCCGAATAGAAACCGACGCCGAACTGGCCGATCAACTGGCTGTCTTTCGCCTGATCGGAACCGATCGACTCCAGGAACGCTTTGGTGCCAGATTTGGCAATAGTTCCCAGGTTTTCAATCACTTCTTCGCGGTTCATCCCAATGCCGTTATCGACAATGGTCAGCGTGCGCTTTTCTTTGTCGAAGGAGAGACGCACGCGCAGTTCACCATCACCCTCATACAGATCCGGGGTGGAAAGTGCGCGGAAACGCAGCTTGTCGGCGGCGTCGGAAGCGTTGGAGATCAACTCTCGCAGGAAAATTTCTTTATTGGAGTACAGCGAATGAATCATCAAATGCAGTAGCTGTTTTACTTCAGACTGGAACCCACGGGTTTCTTGACCTTTCATACTCATTGATTACCTCAAAGACAGTAATGACCAAATCAGACAATGAAAGTAAAGTGGGGTCAACCCTGAGGTTTTTCAAGCGACTGGCGGGGGAATTTTTGCGAAACGATGACGGGGCAGCGGCCTGCCCCGCAGAAAAACATCAGAACTTGATCGCGTGGCGACCGGCCAGGGAATGCGACAGCGTGGTGCCATCAACCATCTCCAGCTCACCGCCCACCGGCACGCCGTGAGCAATGCGGCTGGCCAGAATGCCATACTGGCCGCACATTTCAGCGATGTAGTTCGCCGTGGCATCCCCTTCCACCGTCGGGTTGGTGGCGAGGATCACTTCGGTAATGGTTTCCTTTTCCAGCCGTTGCTCCAGCCGATCCAGGCCGATATCGCCAGGCCCGATCCCGTCCATCGGCGACAGATGGCCCATCAGCACAAAGTAGCGCCCGGCGAACTGCCCGGTCTGCTCAATGGCATGAATATCCGCTGGGCTTTCCACCACGCAGATCTGGCCGTTTTGCTGCCGACGTGGATTGTTGCAGATGGTGCAGGTGTCCTGCTCGGTAAAGGTGCGGCAATCGGCACAGTGGCCAATCTCCGACATCGCACGGGTCAACGCCTGCGCCAGGCGCATACCGCCGCTGCGATCGCGCTGCAACAGCTGAAACGCCATGCGCTGCGCCGACTTCGGACCAACGCCCGGCAGGCAGCGCAATGCCTCCATCAATGATTCAAGCAGCGGGCTGGTTTGCATCAGAACGGCATCTTAAAGCCAGGTGGCAACTGCATACCGTTGGAAACGGACGCCATCTTCTCTTTCTGGGTTTCTTCGATGCGGCGCGCCGCGTCGTTGAACGCCGCAGCGATCAGATCTTCCAGCATCTCTTTATCGTCTTCCATCAGGCTTTGATCGATTTCCACGCGGCGGCAGTTGTGTGCGCCGTTGATGGTCACTTTCACCAGGCCTGCGCCGGATTCGCCCGTCACTTCCAATTTGGCGACTTCTTCCTGCATCTGCTGCATTTTTTCTTGCATTTGCTGGGCTTGCTTCATCAGGTTACCCAGACCGCCTTTACCAAACATAGTCGTCTCTCACATAGCATTGGCCGCGCACGGTGCGCCGCGTTAAATAGGGCGGATACTGTCTTCATCCAGATCCGCGTCGAAAAATCGGCGCAGCGTCTGAATATGGGTATCCGCAATAATGGACTGGCGAGCCTGCGCCAGTTTTTCTTCATAAATGGCTTGCCGCCACTCCAGCGGAGTCCGCTCCGCCGGATTATCGTCTTCCACCACGATGAGTTCAACCGGGCTGCCATACAGCTCGCCGAGCGCATCAGCCAGCGTCTTCTGCGCCGAAGGCGAATTCAGATGACGCTGCGAAGACCGCAGGTGGAGACAAATTCTGCCTGGTTCCAACGCTTCTTTAAAGGCGTTCAACGCCAGTTGCTGGACCAGTTTCGGTATTTGCAACCGATCAACTTCCGCCGCCCAGGCATCACGCGCAATCGCCTCAACCACCAGTTTAGCTGACAGCTCGGGCGTTTTTTCATGCTCAAGCGCCGTGCGTAGTGCTTTTGGGGTAGCCAATGGTTCAGGGGCGGCTTCCGGTTCCATCTGCGCACGCCAGCGATAGGCTTCCGGCTTGGCAGGTTTTTCCTCCACCGCCTTTTCCGCCTGACGCTTCTGGCTGCGCTCAGTCACGGAAGCTAACCGCTCCAGTGCTGAGTTTGCCGACCGCGCTGTTCCAGGCGCAGCCGGCTCATTCTTTTTTGGTGTGGATGCCCCCTGTTGCCGCAGCAACTGGGTTCGCGCTTTCAGCAGCTGCGCGGTGGCATCGGGTAAACTCGTTGGTTGATTATTCTGTGGCGCTGCCGCCTGCCCTAAGGGTGGTGGCGCGTCCTGAAACTGTGGCGGCGGTGCAGGTGCTATCTGGCTTTGCGGTTGCACCATGGGAGCCTGTTGCACCATGGCGACCGGCTCAGGGATCACGGCTTTCGGGTGAAATGCCAGCGCACGCAGCAGGGTCATCTCAACGCCCATACGGCGATCCGGCGCGAAGGCCAGCTCTTTACGCCCGACCAGCAGGACCTGGTAATAAAGCTGGAGGTCTGCCGGTGGCAGAGTGCGCGCTAATTCACGCAAACGCTGTTCAATGGCGGCATAGTGGTTATCCAGCGCGGTAGGCAGCAACTGAATCATCGCAATGCGGTGCAGCAAGGCCAGCGTTTCCACCAGCAGGGTTTCCCAATCGACGCCGCGTGAAGCCGCCTGAGCCACCTGCGCCATCACTTTTTCACCATCGGCGCTGACCAAAGCTTCAAGAATCGCCAGCGGTTGCTCATCGTCCAACGTGCCAAGCATCTGGCTGACGGTAACGGTAGTCACCTGCCCTTGCCCCATGGCAATCGCCTGATCGGTCAGGCTGAGCGCATCACGCATACTGCCATCGGCAGCGCGCGCCAGCAGTTGCAGCGCTCGGGCGTCGCTGGTGACGTGCTCCGCCAGCAGGATGGTTTCCAGTTGAGTACGGATCTGCTCAACGTCCATCGCCTTCAGGTGAAATTGCAGGCAACGCGAAAGAATAGTCACCGGCAGTTTCTGCGGATCGGTGGTCGCCAGCAGGAATTTGACGTGCGAAGGCGGCTCTTCCAGCGTTTTCAACAGCGCATTGAAGCTGTGACGCGAGAGCATGTGCACTTCATCGATCAGGTAAACCTTGAAACGGCCACGCGCCGGGGCATATTGCACGTTATCCAGCAGATCGCGGGTATCTTCCACCTTGGTTCGGGATGCCGCATCGATCTCGATCAGATCGACAAAGCGCCCCTGTTCAATCTCGCGGCAGTTATCACATTGGCCACAAGGGGTGGCGGTGATGCCGGTTTCACAGTTCAGGCCTTTGGCCAACAGGCGGGCGATGGAGGTTTTGCCCACGCCACGCGTGCCCGAGAACAGATAGGCGTGATGGATGCGCCCCAAAGAGAGGCCATTAGCCAGCGCCGTCAGGACATGTTCCTGTCCGACAACATCTGCAAACGTTTGAGGGCGCCACTTACGGGCTAGAACCTGATAGCTCATTGATACCGGAGAAGTCGAGTGGTCTGGAGGGCCATGCTAACACAGCCCCGCGGCGTTCCGCGAGGCCGTTATGGTAATGCCGATCCGCTGCTGCCGATCAGTGTCCTGCAAAGTTGACCAGGCAGTAGCAATCAATGCCGAGGCCATTCAGGCGGGTTTCACCACCGAGTTCCGGCAGGTTGATAATAAACGCCGCGTCTTTCACTTCACCACCCAAGCGACGGATCAGCGTTGCGGTGGCTTCGATGGTGCCGCCTGTCGCCAACAGATCGTCCACCACCAGCACTTTATCGCCTGCGGTAATGGCATCGGTATGGATCTCCAACCGGTCGGTGCCGTATTCCAGCTCATAGCTTTCGCTGAGGGTCGCACGCGGCAATTTGCCCGGTTTGCGAACCGGCACAAAACCAATGCCCAACGCCAGCGCCACCGGAGCACCAAACAGGAAACCACGCGCCTCAGTACCCACCACCTTGGTAAAGCCCGCCTCGCGGTAACGCTCAACCAGCAGTTCGATGCTGGCAGCGTAAGCCAGCGGGTTTTCCAACAGGCTGGTCACATCACGAAACAGAATGCCCGGCTTCGGATAGTCAGGGATGGTTTTGATACTGTCTTTAATAAACTGAAGCTGCTGTGCAGTCGCGGTCATAGTTATTGCCTGATAAAACTACCTGATAACTTCCACACAGGCCCCTCAAACCCCGGCATGGATAATGCCTTGGGCAAGAATAATCAGAGGGGAGAAGCCTGCGCACGAAAACGCCCAAATCTATGCAAAATGCGCGATAAATGCAACCGACGCAGCACAATCAGCGCGTTTTTTGTTGCTCCCGATCAATAACCGGCAGCCGCAGCATAAAGGTCAGCAAGGCGACCAGCATCACCAACAGAACGCCCCTGACCCACCAGAGTTTCACCAGCCACAGTGAAACGGCGAACGTCAGCACAATCAGCAGCACCGCCTTCCATTTAGCCCCCGGCGGTAATGCACGGTGTTGCTGCCAGTGACGCAGATAGCCACCAAACCATGATCGATACAACAACCAGTGATGAAAACGCGGCGATGAGCGGGCAAAACACCACGCAGCCAAGAGCAGGAACGGCGTGGTCGGCAACAACGGTAGCACAACGCCCAGCGTTGCCAGCAGCACCGCCAGCCAACCCAATAACATTAATAACCAACGCGTCATGCCTGTCCTTATCATCATGATGGCCGCTTACTGTATCACCGGTGGCAGGTTTATCCACATGCGGCTTGTTTCAGATGCCGTTCACGGGCAAGCTTAGCAACAAACCGTTTTCCCAAAGGACATCCCGTGAGTACGCAGCGCTTACTACAAGCCCTTGAGCAGCAGATCGCCGCATTAGCCAGCGAAGTGCAGCCCCGTGGCGATGTACCGATCCCCCAGGCACGTTTTGACGTAGCGCTGTTTTCCAACCACGGTACGCGTTTACGTGACTATCTGGCTGAAGTAAAAAAGAACTTTGCCCAGTTACAGACTGCGGTAAAGGATAACCGCACCGCTCACGTCGCCTTTCTGGCGGAAAAACTGGTCGCACAGCTCACCGCGTTGCAGCGTGAAATGGCCACCCAGGTGTTGAGGCGCAAAAATCAGCCCAAAGAGGTGGTAGCCGTCGATTTGTACCACAAGCTGGCCGAACATCAGGATTATGAACGCCGTTTGATCTCGATGATTGAGGATCGGGAAAACCTGTTAGGGCAGCAAACCACCTTTGCAGCGCAGAAAAAGCTACAGCAGGAACTGGCGGCGATCGAAGGCCGATTAGTGCGTTGTCGGCAAGCATTAGCGCGTATTGAGCGCAATATTGAACGAAAAGAAAACGGTTTTTGAATAGTTATCACATTATTTGAATGATTATTCCCTCCCCTTAGCGATGTTCACTATACTAAACCGAAATGAAATATCACTTACTCACACGTTGGACCTATGTCTATAGATAATGCTTCTCCAGAATTACAACTGGCAGTAGATCTGATTTACCTGCTGGAGTGTAACGAAATCGATCCGGCAACGGCGCTGGCTGCATTGGACATTGTCAAAAAGGATTATCAGGAAAAAGTACAGCGTGCGGGTATAACGTCGCTCTATCAGCCGACTGGCCAACAATGACGGTGGGCAAACTTTCACTTGCACAGCACCGCCTTGTCGGCCCGCTAAATTAAACCGCTGGTTGGCCGCCATTATTCTGAGCTTGCGCCCGCTTCACTTCCTGCACCTCATTCCCCTGCTGATTATGTAAATACACTTCCAGTTGGTTGAAGGCGATATTGATATCGTTCTCACGGCACAAGCGCTCAATTGAGCGGTTCAGTTCATCCACGGTATAGCTGCGGTCACGCAACTCGCGCACGTAGAGACGCAGTTCGTGATCCAGCGTGCTGGCACCAAAGTTAAGGAAGAACACCTGCGGTTCAGGATCGGTCATGACGCGCGGGTTTTCGCGCGCCGCTTGCAACAGCACCGCTTTCACCTTATCCAGATCGGAACCGTAAGCCACACCGACCTTAATCAACACGCGGGTAATGGTGTCAGACAGTGACCAGTTAATCAGCCGTTCGGTCACAAACGCCTTGTTGGGAATAATCACCTCTTTACGGTCAAAATCGGTGATGGTCGTGGCGCGAATGCGGATTTTACTGACCGAGCCCGAAAAGGTGCCGATAGTAATGGTATCGCCAATACGCACCGGGCGTTCAAACAGAATAATCAGGCCGGAAACGAAGTTGGCAAAGATCTCCTGCAATCCGAACCCCAACCCCACAGACAACGCCGCCACCAGCCACTGCAGTTTATCCCAGGAAACACCCAGCGAACTCAGCACGGTGATCGTCCCCACGGTGGTGATCAGATAAGTCAGGATGGTGGTGATCGCATAAGAGGCCCCCTGCCGCAGTTGCAGACGCGAGAGCACCAGCACTTCGAGCAGCCCCGGCAGGTTGCGCGTCATGACGTAGGTGACAATCACCGCCACGATCGCCACCATCAGATTCCCCAAAGTAACCGCCTGCGGCACACTGGTGCCCGCGACCGTGCTGGCGTAATGCCACAGGGAAATGCTGTCGAGATAAGAGAATACCGTTACCAGATCCGACCAAATCGCGTAGAACGCGGTGGCAAACACCAGGAACAGCACCATGGTGGTCAAACGCAGCGACTGCTGGTTGATTTGATCCAGCGCCAATGGGGGTTCCTCCACCGCCTCACTGCCTTCAGCACCTTCTTTCTCTTTTGCCAGATTTTGACGCCGCGCCAAAGCACGGCGATAGGCCAGACGGCGAGCCGCCACGCTCAGGCCACGAATGGCGGCCTGATAAACAATATTCCACAGGAAGAATAGATACATGCTGTCAATCCAGCGCCCCGCCAAGCGCAGCGCGGTGTAGAAATAACCCACAAATACCAGCCCCAACAAGATCATGGGCATCGCGGCAATCGCCGTGACGATCACCAACCTCACCGCATGGGAACCTTTCTCACGCCAACTGTCGCGGCACAGCGGAAATACCAGCACCGACAACAGCGCCAACGTCAGGATCACCACCACCTGACCAATCACATCCTCCACCAGCCGCAGCGGTGCCTTCTCCCCAAGAACCGACCAGAAGATCAGCGGCAGTAAGGCCAGGCCTAACCTGAGCGTCTGGCGGCGATAATGAGCACAGTGATCGGCTGGGGTATTAAAGTGGCGCTCTGAAATACCGCCAGGCGCCAACATGCGGAAGGTAAAGCCAAATACCAGCCAGAATAGCGCCAACTGTTGCGACAGCGCCCAGATAAAATCACTGACCGTGAATTCTGCCCGATAGAACCAGAACCCGGCCCCCAGCAGCAACAGCGAACCCGGTAACACCTTCAGCAGCGTCAGCAGGATGGCTTTCGGCGTATGCAACTGAGTATCGCGCTTTAACTGGCCGACATCGTTGGCCAGTTTCTGTAAATGGCTATCGATCAGGCGATAGCGCCAACGCAGCAGCCCGATGACGATCAGCAGCGGGATCAGGAAAACCAGCGCCTGTAATCCGCCCATCAGCATCTGGCCAGGTTCAAACTTGAAATTCAGCGCGGCAAGCTGTTCTTTAATTGCCCCAGGCATCGCCTTCAGCCAGGTAAGATCGATGGGCCGGTTGCTGTTAACCCAAAAAATCTGCTGGGTCAGCGTATCCTGCACTGAGGTGTAAACGCTGGTCAGTTGCTGCTGGTTGATCTGCAGATTAATCGCCAGCGACAGCTGATTGTTGAGCTGTTTATTCAGTTGATCGAGCAATTCGCGGCGCATATCGATAATTTCATTCAGCGCATCAATCACATCGCCGCTGGCCTTCTCTTTGCTGGCAGCCACCAGTTTGTTGATGAAATCATCGCCCTTAAAGAGCTCATCGCGCTGCTGATTGACTTCAAACTGCTCCAAGCGCAGATCGGCGATCTGGGTACTCATGTCCGATGCCAGCGTCCTTGGCGGCAGATTCTGCTGCTGCTGATAAAGGATGCGTGACAGCACCAAACTGCCTTTCAGCACCTGAATCTGCTCTTTCAGATTACGTTCCGACTGCAAACCACGATCGAGCCAGTTTTTAACCTGGATATTCTGCTGGAACAGGGTGTTGCTCTGTTCCGTGGCGGCAATCAGCCGTTGGCTGATCTGGCGGTTGACGTCCAGCTCTTTGCTCACCAGGCGATCGTGCTGAATGTCGGTAGTATCTTCTGGGTTCTGCGCCTCCTTCGCCGTTTTTTCTGACAGCGTCAGGCGTTTGTTATTCACCACATCCTGTAGTACCTGCACCCGGTGATCGAGCGCGTCGATGTTCATGGTGGTGTAATCACGCTGCTTCTGCAGCAGATCCTGCAACGTGGTATTGGCCTCCAGGCTTCTACGCTGCAACTCTATCTCAGCGTTGAGCAATACCTGCTCGGTATTGAGCATCACCTGTTGAGTGCTGCGCAACGCCGCCTGCCCTGGCGAGCGATCGTTAAGCAGATTACGGATCTCTTGCAGGCGCTGCGAGGCGGTGTACATGGTGCTTTGTACCCGTTCAGGCTGAGTCTGCAACGAAATAAGCTGGCTGTTGTAAGTGGAAAGGCTTTCCTGGGTGTTCTGCAGATCGTCCAGCGTCTGATACAGACGGCTTTCCAACTGCCGCAGGGAAAGCGGCTGCAACTCGGCGCGGGTCAGAGCCTCATTGGCCGGGTTTTTCAGCACCTCTAGCGCCTTGGTGATCTGCTGTAATTTTACCGGAGCCTGCTGAAGCTGTTGCTTGAGGTCATTAGCTTCTTGCCGGGTACGGTCAATGGCATCGAGCAGCTCCACGGTTTGGGTTAAATCTTGTTGAGACAGCTTCTCCGCTGGCGTCAGGGTTTTCTGTTTGTTTAGCGAATCAAGCTGGCTTTGAATGTCACTGCGGGAAGGGATATCACCATTCTGCGCCGCATCAGCGATGGCTGGCAGAAAGACCATGGCAAACAACAGCAGAAATAGGGCGATAGTGCGGGTCATATCTGCTCCGCGCAACAGAGAAACAGTCTGAGAAGATGCTGTGATGAACCTGCGACTCATGATTTAACATCGGTTTGGCAATGGAAAAACCAGACTAGCACGATCGCAGGCGGGCAATGAATAAGAAAAACGTTGCTGGTGATGTACCGTTAAGGTTTAGAAGGTCAGCACCTTTTCGGCTGCCAACGTCCATTGCGCCAGCTCAACCAGCGTACCGATCTCGACGCCATCGGCCAGTTTCAGTTGGCTGACACCGCGCGCGTCGGCACAGGTTTTACACAGTTTTACCGTGACCTGCTGCGCCGTCAGGATCTCCAGCATCTGCTGCAAATGGTAACCTTCACGCGGCTGCTGCCCGGCAATACCGGCAACCACGGCGTCGGACATCAGAAACAGCTTGAGATCAAGATCGGGCTGCTGCTCTTTCAGGGTAATGGCCAAGCGCAACGCATTGAACAATGACTCGTGGCCGTAAGCCGCACCATTGGCGATCAATAAAACGGATGACATAAAGCTCTCCTTATAAAGGTTGGCGCTCTGTCAGCTCTGGCGGTTGTACGCGCAGGGTCGGGCTGAGTTGCACCATATCGATGAAGGTATCTACTAATACACTCGCTTCGGCTTTCAGATCAAAGCTTTCCGGCATAAACAGCCAGTTTTCCATCAGGCCCGTGACATAGGCATGTAGTATGATAGCGGCACGGCGGGTATGTAAATCGGCGGGTAGCTGGCCATGATCCATGCTATTGCGCAATACGCATTCGATACGATCGTAACCTTCCAGATAAAGTATTTTGCGTGCGTCATGCAACGGCATCATTTCACCCACGAACTCGCACTTATGAAACACAATCTCCATCAGGGCACGGCGACGGCTGTCATCCACCGTAGCTGTCAGAATGTAAATCAGGATCTCTCTTAAAATACGCAGTGGATTATCCGGAAACTTTGTCTGATACTCTATCTCCAGGTCGCCTATTTTCGACTCTGACAATTCCCAGACCTCGCTGAACAGGTCTACCTTATTTTTGAAGTGCCAGTAAATTGCACCACGCGTGACCCCCGCCGCGGTAGCAATATCTGTCAGTGACGTTGCTGAAACGCCACGTTCAGAGAATTCTCTCACTGCAGCGTCGAGAATCTGTTGTCGTGTTTCTAGCGCCTGCTGTTTGGTTTTTCGTGCCATGACGTTGCTTTTTAGGGGAAGTGTGATTTACATACATTCGCGAATGTATGTACCATAGCACGCACATAAAATTAACGCAGCAATGGGTTTTAAAGCTTGTGATCCATTGATCATTTTGAAATCGGACACTTGAGGTTTTTCTATGAACAAAAACAGAGGGTTAACGCCTCTGGCGGCAGTTCTGATGCTTTCAGGCAGCTTAGTGCTTACAGGATGTAACGATAAAGAAACCCAGCAACAAGGTGCCCAACACCCCGCTCCTACAGTGGGTGTCGTGACATTGAAGGCTGAACCTCTCAACATCACTACCGATCTTCCTGGCCGCACCGCAGCATACCGCATCGCCGAAGTTCGCCCTCAGGTTAGCGGCATTATCCTGAAGCGTAACTTCACCGAAGGCAGCGATATCAAGGCCGGTGTTTCACTTTATCAAATCGATCCGGCAACCTATCAGGCGTCTTATGACAGTGCGAAAGGTGAACTGGCCAAGGCCCAGGCCGCTGCGGAAATCGCCCGTCTGACGGTGACGCGCTACAAACCTTTACTGGGTACCAACTACGTCAGTAAGCAGGATTACGACACTGCCGTTTCAACTCAGCTGCAAGCAAACGCCGCCGTGGTGGCAGCCAAAGCCGCAGTAGAGGCCGCACGCATCAATCTGGCTTACACCAAGGTCACTTCGCCGATCTCCGGCCGGGCTGGCATCTCTACCGTAACCGAAGGCGCGCTGGTTTCCACCGGGCAAGTGACTGCCATGACCACCGTACAGCAGCTTGATCCGATGTATGTGGATGTCACCCAGTCCAGCAATGACTTTCTACGTCTGAAACAGGAACTGGCCGACGGTACCCTGCAACAGGAAAACGGTAAAGCCAAGGTGAAACTGCTGCTGGAAAACGGGCAGGAATATGCGCATGAAGGGACGTTGGAGTTCTCGGACGTTACCGTTGATCAAACCACCGGTTCCATCACCATCCGCGCAATCTTCCCTAATCCAAATGATGCCCTGCTGCCCGGTATGTTCGTACGTGCCCGTCTGGATGAAGGCGTTCGCAATGAAGCGTTGCTGGTTCCACAACAGGGTATAACACGCAACCCGCGTGGCGAAGCAACGGCCTTGGTTGTTGGCGCTGACGATAAAGTGGAATTGCGTACGCTGACTGCCGCGCAGGCCATTGGCGATAAATGGCTGGTGACTGCGGGCCTGAAAGCTGGCGATCGTGTGATTGTCACTGGCTTGCAGAAGATCAGACCAGGTGCCCAGGTGAAAGCGCAAGAAGCTGACAGCCAGGCCGCCGCTCAGACTCAGCCTGAATCCGCGAAGAAGTCATAAAAAAGGAGCCGGTAATACATGGCTAAGTTCTTTATAGATCGCCCCATTTTCGCATGGGTCATTGCCATCATTATTATGTTGGCAGGCATCTTGTCGATAATGAAGCTGCCTATCGCGCAATATCCGACCATTGCGCCACCGGCGGTGACTATCTCCGCCAACTATCCAGGTGCTGACGCCAAAACGGTGCAGGATACCGTAACGCAGGTTATCGAACAGAACATGAACGGTATCGATGGCCTGTTGTATATGTCCTCCAGCAGTGATTCGTCTGGCAACGTTCAGATCACGCTGACGTTCAACTCGGGTACCGATCCGGATATCGCTCAGGTACAGGTGCAGAACAAACTGCAACTGGCCATGCCACTGTTGCCGCAGGAAGTGCAGCAACAGGGCGTGAGCGTGGAGAAATCAAGCAGCAGCTTCCTGATGGTCGCCGGCTTTATTTCTGAAGACGGCAGCATGACGCAGGAAGATATCGCGGACTACGTAGGCTCCAACATTAAGGATCCTATCAGCCGTACCTCTGGTGTCGGTACTGTTCAGCTCTTTGGCTCCCAATATGCGATGCGTATCTGGCTGGATCCGAACAAGTTGAACAACTTCCAGTTGACGCCTGGGGATGTTATCGCGGCTATCAAAGTGCAGAACAACCAGATCGCGGCAGGCCAACTTGGTGGGACTCCACCGGTTCAAGGCCAGCAGTTGAACGCGTCGATCATTGCGCAGACCCGCCTGACCTCGCCGGAAGAGTTCAGCAAAATCATGCTGAAAGTGAATGCTGACGGTTCACAGGTGCTCCTGCGCGATGTTGCCAAGGTTGAACTGGGCGGTGAAAGCTACAACGTGATTGCCCGCTTTAACGGTAAACCGGCTTCCGGTATCGGTATCAAACTGGCAACCGGTGCCAACGCGCTGAATACGGCCGCCGCCGTTAAAGCAGAGCTGACCAAGCTGGAGCCGTTCTTCCCGTCCAGCCTGAAAGTCGTTTATCCGTATGACACTACCCCCTTCGTAAAAATTTCGATTCACGAAGTGGTAAAAACGCTGATTGAAGCGATCATCCTGGTGTTCATGGTGATGTATCTGTTCCTGCAGAACTTCCGTGCCACGTTGATCCCAACGATCGCCGTGCCGGTGGTCTTACTCGGGACGTTCGCCATCCTGGCTGCCTTTGGCTACTCGATAAACACCCTGACGATGTTCGGTATGGTGTTGGCGATAGGCTTATTGGTAGACGATGCCATCGTAGTGGTAGAAAACGTCGAGCGTGTGATGGCGGAAGAAGGTTTACCGCCAAAAGAAGCCACCAGAAAGTCCATGGATCAGATCCAAGGCGCATTGGTGGGGATCGCACTGGTGCTGTCGGCGGTATTTGTCCCAATGGCCTTCTTCGGTGGCTCAACCGGGGCGATCTATCGTCAGTTCTCAATTACCATCGTTTCTGCCATGGTGCTGTCGGTGCTGGTGGCGTTGATTCTGACGCCTGCGCTGTGTGCCACGATGCTGAAACCGATCGCGAAAGGCGATCACGGTGTGACTACCGGGTTCTTCGGCTGGTTTAACCGCCTGTTTGAAAAGAGCACTCACCACTACACCGACAGCGTAGCAAATATCCTGCGCAGTACCGGCCGTTATCTGGTGATCTACCTGCTGATCGTGGTTGGTATGGGCCTGCTGTTCCTGCGCTTGCCTACCTCGTTCTTGCCGGATGAAGATCAGGGCATGCTGTTAACCATGGTGCAAATGCCAGCAGGTGCGACTCAGGAACGTACCCAAAAAGTGCTGGAAGAAGTGAACGATTACTTCCTGACCAATGAAAAAGACAACGTTAACTCGGTATTTACCGTTAACGGCTTCGGTTTCAGCGGCCAAGGGCAGAACACCGGTCTGGCATTCGTCAGTTTGAAAGACTGGTCTGAACGCAGCGGTGAACAAAACAAGGTGCCCGCTATCGTGGGGCGTGCCATGGGGGCGTTCTCACAGATTAAAGATGGTCTGGTATTCGCCTTTAACCTGCCAGCGATTGTTGAACTGGGGACCGCGACAGGCTTTGACTTCCAGTTGATCGATCAGGGTAACCTGGGGCACGAAAAGCTGACCGAAGCCCGTAACCAACTGCTAGGCATGGCGGCACAGCATCCTGACTTACTGGTCGGTATGCGTCCGAACGGCCTGGAAGATACACCGCAGTTCAAACTGGAAATCGATCAGGAAAAAGCGCTGGCACTGGGCGTTTCCCTGAGTGATATCAATACTACCTTAAGCTCTGCACTGGGCGGATCTTACGTCAACGATTTCATCGATCGTGGCCGTGTGAAGAAAGTTTATCTGCAAGCTGAAGCTCCGTTCCGTATGTTGCCGAGTGATATTGATAACTGGTATGTCCGGGGCAGTTCCGGCCAGATGGTGCCCTTCTCTGCTTTCGCCAGTGCGAAATGGGAGTTTGGTTCGCCACGCTTGGAACGCTATAACGGTCTGCCATCCATGGAGATCCTCGGTCAGGCAGCACCCGGCAAAAGTACCGGTGAAGCTATGGACATGATGGAGGAACTGGCGGCTAAACTGCCAAGCGGCGTGGGTTATGATTGGACCGGTATGTCCTATCAGGAACGTCTGTCCGGCAACCAGGCTCCGTCACTGTATGCTATCTCACTGATCGTGGTGTTCTTGTGTCTGGCTGCACTGTACGAAAGCTGGTCGATACCCTTCTCGGTAATGCTGGTGGTGCCATTGGGGGTAGTCGGTGCTCTGGTTGCTGCAACCCTGCGTGGGCTGGAGAACGACGTTTACTTCCAGGTAGGCCTGTTGACCACCATTGGGCTATCGGCGAAGAACGCCATATTGATTGTGGAATTCGCCAAAGACCTGATGGAAAAAGAGGGCAAAGGTCTGGTCGAAGGCACGCTGGAAGCGGTACGTATGCGTCTGCGCCCTATCCTGATGACCTCGCTGGCGTTCATCCTAGGGGTAATGCCGCTGGTTATCAGTAGCGGTGCAGGCTCTGGCGCACAGAATGCCGTAGGTACGGGTGTGATGGGCGGGATGGTTGCCGCAACCGTATTGGCAATCTTCTTTGTACCGGTGTTCTTCGTGGTGGTTCGCCGCCGCTTCGGTAAAAAGTCTGAAGATCTGGAACACAGCCATCCGGTTAAGCATCACTGATCCTCTTCTTTTCTTTATAAACACTAAGGCCGCACTCTGATGCGGCCTTTTTCTTTGTTTGTCATGTTGTTCAGGCAAACTACTTTCATTAAATAACCTGCAAACACATTTTCTCCTTGATCCTCCTCTTGGTGCAATTTATAGTAATTGTTATATTATAACATAACAATTAGGTTCATCATGAAAGCAGGCATTCATCCCAACTACCGTACCGTGGTATTCCACGATCTCAGCGCCGATACCTATTTCAAAGTGGGTTCGACCATTAAAACCGAGCGTACTATCGATCTTGATGGCCAACGCTGGCCGTATATCACGATCGATGTCTCCTCTGCTTCGCATCCGTACTATACCGGCAAGCAGAAAGAGTTCTCAAAAGAAGGCAGCACCGCCCGTTTCCAACAACGGTTTGGCAGTTTCCTCGGCAGCAAAAAATAATAGGGAGTCATCATGCAGGTTCTGAGTTCATTGCGTTCGGCAAAGCATCGCCATCCGGATTGCAAAGTGGTACGCCGCCATGGCCGTATCTATGTGATCTGTAAATCCAACCCACGATTCAAAGCAGTACAAGGGCACAAGAAAAAGCGTTAACGCCTGAGTGCTATCAGCACCAACGCCCCGTGGTTGCTCTACGGGGCTTTCTTATCCCCCCTATCGCAACATAGGTTGCCATAAACATCCCCCGGTTCTGTTTGTCACGCCAGTGATCAATCTGGTTATTAAGATATGCACAAACGTTAGTGAACGGTAAAAAATTTTATTCGACGAAAAGTTTGACCACCAACGGGTAAAAAAGGAGTAAGATAGAGCGGTGAATCGTGCAACAGCCTGATACTTCGTACATGTAACATTGATCTGTTGTAACAGAATAGGCATACTTTCTGTGAAACAATTAAAAAAAGTGATTAATAATAAGTAATCTAAGTAAATACTTATGCTAGCAGTAGGTTGTATGCTTATTCAGAGAATGTACATGACTCTGAAAACTCATTAGAAATACTTGAGCTGAATTTTTAGACAACCTCTATAATTCAACAAGTTAGCACCAAGAGAGGTCAGTTTTAATACGTATCGGGATATCAACGCTGGTGAATACATTAATGATACCCGTACATTTACTCTGACAAAAAAGAGCCAGGTATTTGATGACAGCGATAACTTGGCCCATCAACGGCTAATGAATTGTAAGTTTGAGTAATAGTAACAGGCCAAATGGCAAGAAATGACTTATATTAATTATACGGGTAGTTTATTTAGTTCTTGTTAAGCTGTATCCGTCTATGATGTAAATCAGTGTACTCACAGAGTGTTATCAACACCGAAATTAAGACTTACGGGGGATGATATGGATGAGTATTCGCCTAAAAGGCATGATATTGCACAACTCAAATTCTTGTGTGAAAATTTGTATGACGAAGGCATGGTCACTTTGGGTGACAGCAGCCATGGGTGGGTAAACGACCCAACGTCTTCCGTCAATCTGCAGCTTAACGAGTTGATTGAACATATTGCTTCGTTTGTAATGAGCTTTAGAATTAAATACATGGACGAAAGTGATTTGTCGGAGTTAGTTGAAGAATATCTCGACGATACCTATACACTGTTCAGCAGTTACGGTATTAATGATTCCGATTTGCGCCGCTGGCAAAAAACCAAGACGCGATTATTCAGAATGTTCTCAGGAGAGGGCACCTGTACGACGATGAAAACTTAGGGGATAATTATCCTCAAACAATTTTACGGTTAATAAGATTAAAGGTTATCATGACAAAAATTGACTATCTGATGCGTTTGCGTAAATGCACCACGATTGACACTCTTGAGCGAGTTATTGAAAAAAATAAGTACGAACTCTCTAACGATGAGCTGGAATTGTTCTACTCTGCAGCAGACCATCGTCTGGCCGAGCTGACTATGAACAAGCTGTACGATAAGATCCCAGTTGCCGTTTGGAAATTCGTAAGATAATCAAAGCACCACCGCGTTGGGCCGATATTGCTATCGGCTTCAATTGCTGCCCTGATTAGGTATTTATCTTAAAAACTCAGGGGCTTTACTATGCCGCAAACAATCTTTTTGAAATAACTGAAAATGTTTTTCAATTAAGAATGGCGGTTTCTTTTGCGCTGCGTATTAACGCCACAGTGCCGTTAACTGACGGTTACTCTAAACGAATAGCGGTTAATTATTCATCATTTAGATAGATTGCATGTCACTACGGTAAAAATAGTGGCGGCTAATTGCAAACAAACTCATCCATACAGAATTTCAGGGAAACCGCTCTGATAGCGTGACATTAATTTCTTGCGGGTGACTATCTGCCAACGCTAATCCGCTGATGTTTCTGTTCGAAAACTCGGTAATCTCCTGCTACACCCCATTGCCATCAACTCCACTCATGATCAAAAATCATCGCGGTTAAAAGAGAATTAAGTGTCGAATAGATTGTCTTTAGCGGCATCTATTACTTCATTATGCGGATGAAATAACGAGAGAAGGTATTAGTCAGTGATTTCTGGGGATACTGAAATTGGTGGGGACCCTGCCAGCTACATCCCGGCACACACGTTACCTGCTACGGCTGCTTCCTTCCGGATCTGACCGAGTTCACAAGTTAGTGTTGCGGGAGAACCAACAGGGCCCCCATTGACTGCTTCATTGAACTGCGAAGCGACGGGCATTATCGGTGATGGCTACCCAAATAGCAAGCCAACCCGGGCCAACCGCTGTTTTCTTACCCACCCAGGCTGTGGCACACTTCCTTTTATGGATTGATGCAGCAGGAAGAGAGACATGGCACCAGCAGACGCCACATTTCGTCAGCGCGTATTTCACGTGGTTGCCGCCATCCCCTATGGCAAAGTGACCACTTACGGTGACGTTGCCAGGCTGGCGGGTTCATCGCGCGCCGCACGTCAGGTAGGAGGGGTGCTAAAAAAGTTGCCGGAAGGCAGCACCCTGCCCTGGCACCGAGTCATTAATCGCCATGGCCAGATTTCGTTACGCGGTGAGGATCACACCAGGCAAAAACAGGCCTTGCTCGCCGAAGGCATTGCGTTCAACACACAGGGCGGTATCGATCTACAGGTTTATAGCTGGCGCTGGTAAAAAAAAGCCTTTGGCCGCTAGGCACAAAGGCTATTTGATTCAAGAACCCATGTTACGGCGTGAGTGCCGAGGTTGCCTGAAGAGGAACATTCTGCACGGGAACCAGCAACAGATCGGCCCGAGTCCCATTGCGATTAATCACTTCCTGAATGGTGTCCGTGATAAAGGTCAACTGGCCGTCCAGCGTAATCGCCGCGCTCAGAATGATTCGCGCATTAGGCTGAATGTCCGCCGGGTTATACGGCAACACAAAACTGAACGGTGCCTGCTGGCCCTCAGTACGCGTCACCCGTTGTGCAATGACTTTTGACGGCGCATCAGCCAGTGATGCATCAGACAGTGTGACCGTCAATACGGCATCCGGTGGCAACGCAATGCGCTGACGAATATTCACCGAACCTTTCACCGCGGGGCCTTGTATCTGCGCTTGTGACACCGCAGGGGTACTTTTAGCCGGTGTTGGCACGTCCGTACTCTGGTGGGCACAGCCTGCCAGGGTAATCGTCAACACGGCTACTCCACCTACTATTTGCCAGAGTTTCATAGATCGCTCTCCTCTACTTTCAGCAACACGTTGGTGGCTTTAACCGCCACAGCATTCAAATATAGCATAAAACACCAATTAAATCACAAAAATAAGCACATTAATAACTTAGCAAGCTAATTTAAGTCAACGTTAACAACGCGTTATCGGCCATAAAAAACCAATAACGTACAGATTAACGCCAACAGAAAGGTGAAAGGGATAATGCAATGTATTAACGTTTTGCCGTAATATTCCTCACACTGCGCACCATGATGATGAAAAGGGTTACCACTTTATGAGTCAGGCATTACAAAACCTCCTCGACCTGCTGAATTTGGAGAAAATTGAAGAAGGCTTGTACCGCGGCCAGAGCGAAGATTTGGGGTTACGCCAGGTATTTGGCGGCCAGGTCGTTGGTCAGGCGTTGTATGCAGCCAAGCAGACCGCTCCTGAAGAGCGCAGCGTTCACTCATTCCATAGCTACTTCCTGCGCCCTGGGGATAGCAGTCAGCCGATTATTTATGAAGTAGAAACCCTGCGCGATGGCAACAGCTTCAGCGCGCGCCGCGTCAGCGCCATTCAACATGGCAAGCCGATCTTCTACATGACCGCTTCTTTCCAAACCCCGGAACAAGGGTTTGAACACCAAAACACCATGCCAGATGTTCCACCGCCAGAAGGGCTGATGTCAGAATCGGAAATCGCCCAAAAGCTGTCGCATATGCTGCCGGAAAAGGTGCGGGAAAAGTTTATTGGCCAAAAGCCGATCGAAATGCGCCCGGTAAGATTTCATAACCCAATGAAAGGTAGCGTGGAGGAACCTTACCGCCACGTGTGGTTCCGTGCCAATGGCACCATGCCGGATGACCTGCGGATCCATCAATATTTGCTGGGATACGCATCAGACTTCAACTTCCTGCCAACGGCGTTGCAGCCGCACGGCGTGGGGTTCCTTGAACCCGGCATGCAGGTGGCTACCATCGATCACTCCATGTGGTTCCATCGCCCGTTCCGCTTGGACGACTGGTTACTGTACGTGGTGGAAAGCCCCTCTGCCTCCGGTGCCCGTGGATTTGTACGCGGTCAGTTCTATACCCGTGAAGGGGTGCTGGTCGCCACCACGGTGCAAGAAGGCGTTATCCGCCAGCGCGACGCCTAAAAAGAAAAAGGGCGATGTCACCATCGCCCCACTATTTTTATCAGTGATAATTCAGCCTACTGCTCTTTCCAAGTTTACTGATTGTAGGCATTCTCACCGTGGCTGTTGACGTCCAGGCCCTCGCGCTCTTGATCTTCCGGCACACGCAGCCCAACCACCGCCCCCGCCACTTTGAAGGCAATAAACGCCGCTACGCTTGACCATACCAGGGTAATCACCACGCTCATCAACTGGATCCACATCTGATGCGCCATGGTAACGCCAGCAGCGTAGCCCGTACCACCGAGTGAAGAAGCCGTAAACACGCCGGTCAACAGGCAACCCACGATACCGCATACGCCGTGGACCCCAAACACATCGCAGGTATCGTCCACTTTCAGCCATTTCTTCAGTGTCACCACTCCCCACAGGCCAGCAACACCGCCTACCAGGCCGATAATCAGTGCCCCACCTACACCAACAGTTCCCGCCGCTGGCGTAATCGCTACCAGACCCGCAATACAGCCGGAACAGGCCCCTAACAGAGAAGGCTTACCGCGCAGGATCCACTCGGCGAAGGTCCAGGAGAGGATCGCACCCGCCGTCGCTATCACGGTGTTCAGGAACGCCAGGGCGGCAATGCCGTTGGCCGCGCTGGCAGAACCCGCATTGAAGCCAAACCAGCCGATATACAGGATAGAGGCACCGGTAAACACCATTGGCAGGTTGTGTGGTTTAAACGCTTCTTTGCCAAAACCGGCACGTTTACCCAGCAAATAAGCACCGACCAACCCCGCACTGGCAGCGTTGATGTGCACTACGGTGCCACCGGCAAAGTCCAGCGCACCGTCGCTGGCCAGTAAACCACCGCCCCATACCATGTGCGCAATCGGCAGGTAGGAAATGGTGAACCAGATGGCGGCAAAAATCACTACGGCGGAAAAGCGAATACGCTCGGCAAAGCCCCCCACCACCAGCGCCACGGTAATACAGGCGAAGGAAGCCTGGAACGCTACGTGGATCATCTGGCTAAACGTGCCGGTTACGCTGTCAATGCCGATCCCTTTCAGCATCACCGTCTGGAAGCCGCCAAAGAAGGCATTCCCTTCGCTGAAAGCAAAGCTGTAGCCATACAGCACCCACAGCACGCATACCAAGGCAAAGGTCACGGTGACCTGTGTCAGCATTGAGAGCACGTTCTTGGCACGCAACAAACCACCGTAAAACAAAGCGACGCCAGGCAAGGTCATGAACAACACCAACGCGGTGCAAATCATCATGAAAGCGTTGTCAGCTTTGTCTGCCACCGCCGGAGCGGCCAGAGCCAAAGAAGGAACCATGGTTACCGTACTCAGGCCCAACATGGATAAAAGTTTTTTCATTATTAACCATCCCCGTTTACTTTACTGAGCCCGTGATTACAGTGCAGCTTCGTCTGTCTCGCCAGTGCGGATACGAATAACACGTTGCAATTCGGCAACGAAAATTTTGCCATCGCCAATTTTGCCGGTGTAGGCCGCTTTGCTGATCACATCAATCACTTCATCTAACTGGTCGTCGGCGATAGCAATATCGATTTTGACTTTAGGTAAGAAGTTGACGCTGTATTCGGCTCCGCGGTAAAGCTCGGCATGGCCTTTCTGGCGACCAAACCCTTTGACTTCAGTTACGGTCAACCCCTGAATACCTACAGAGGATAAGGCTTCACGCACGTCCTCTAACTTGAATGGTTTAATCACCACGGTAACCAGCTTCATATTGCCTCTCCACGAATTAAGCCCAAAAACTCACCCCCGGTACGAGTCTTATCTAGCAAAGGCTATGCCATAAATGATTTCGTATAAGAGTTTTGCTAATTACGCGGATGAATGAAGGTGTACAGGTCAACAATGAGCAGTGGCGCGAATAGCCGATGGCTTATTACGCACCATTATGGTGCATGACGCGTTGAAAAAGTGCAGTAAGCAGGAGAGAGGAAGGAAAAAATGCCTGTTGGTGGTGCGAGAAATCAGGAACCCCGCCAGCGGTGCACACTGGCGGGCGACCTTATGCCGGTTGAGTTTCCTCACGCGTGGCAGCAGCCAGTTCTTCACCAGCCAGTTGCAACTGGTACATCTGGTAATAGCGGCCCTGCTGCGCCAACAGTTGCTGATGATTCCCCTGCTCCACCGCATGCCCACGATGCAACACCAGAATCGAGTCAGCTTCAACGATAGTTGAAAGACGATGAGCAATCACTACCAGCGTGGTGTGCTCACGGATCAACCGCAATGCACGCTGGATCGCCTGTTCAGTGCCTGAATCGATATTAGCCGTAGCTTCATCCAGAATCAGGATCTGTGGCGCCTGCACCAGCACGCGCGCCATCGCCAGCAGTTGTTTCTGGCCGACGGAAAGATTATTGCCCTGCTCGCCCAAACGCGTCTGGATCCCCTGCGGGAATGAGCGTACCAGATCAGCCAGCTGTACCGCTTCGAGCGCCTGCCACACGGCCTCTTCACTGATGTTACGGCCCAGCGTCACGTTCGCCAGCACCGACTCGGCGACCACCACCGGATCCTGTTGCACCATGGCAATGCCTTGGCGCAAGGTGCGATGCGAAAGCGTGGACAATGGGCGCCCATCAACCCGCACTTCGCCGCTGTTCACCGGATAGTAGCCCATCAGCAGGTTAGCCAAGGTGCTCTTGCCGCTGCCGGTATGCCCGACCAACGCCACAAAACCACGCGACGGCACGCTCAGCGAGATATGCTGCAACACCTGCTGGTCATCGCGATAGGCAAAACTCAGATCGTCAATCTCGATGCGGCCGCTTGCTAATGGGCGTTCGTCGGCCCCGTAACGCTGCTGACTGCGATCCATCAACTCAAAAATGCGCTCACCGGCCACTACAGCCTGCTGCAGAATCGACTGCTGCGAGGTCAGTTCGATCAGCGGCTCATTCAAACGGCCAAGATAGTTGATAAAGGCATACAGTACGCCTACGCCAATCACACCTTCACCGCTGAAACCAAACAGCATCAGCAGCCCACACAAAACCAGCGCCGAAAATAGGCTGAGCAGTGGCCGCAGCAGGAAACCATCCAAACGCAGCGTCTGCATGCGTGCGATGTAGTGTGAACGGCTGGCAACGCTCATACGTTCACCAAAACGTATCTGCTGGCGGAATTGCTGGATCACCCCCATCCCGCTGATCACTTCATTAAAGCCATCATTAATATCCGCCAGATAGCTGCGTACCCGGCGCACAATCGGCGTGCTGTAGTATTGATAGATCCACATCACCACCAGCACCGCCGGGAAAATGCAGATCGCCACCAGCGCCATGCGCCAGTCGAGGCTGAACATCGCTACCAGCATCGCACCGATCAGCGCTGCGCTTTTCAGCACGGTGGCTACCACCATCACATACAGATCTTTAATCACCTCGGTATCGTTGGTGACTCGCGATATAAGCTGCCCGACCGGCTGGGTATCAAAGGCGCTCAGCGGCTGGCGCAGCGCCGCATCCATCACGTCGGTCCGCAAACGTTGCACCACCCCCACCGCAGCCCGATTAAACAACAGGGCCTGGAAATACTGTAGCGTGGCGGCTAGCAGCTCGAGCAAGATATAAGCCACTGCCAGCCCGCTGACCACCATTAGCGGCAGTTGCCCTTTGGCAACATAGTTATCAATGAAATAACCGATCAGGATTGGCCCGGCGACTTCCGCCGCTGCGGCGATCCACAGCATCAACACCGCCAACCCCAGCGGTTTACGGTAAGGCGAACCATAGGCCAGCAGCCGCTTCAGCGTTGGCCAGATCTTTTGCATTTTACTCATCAGCCAACGCCTCCTCAGCGGGTTCCGGAGCTTCGTCCAGCGCCGCTTCCAGTTGCTGGTAGCGATACATATCGCGATACCAACCGGGCTGTGCCGCCAATAACGCATGCTGCCCACGCTGGGTCACCGTACCCTGCTGCAACACCAGGATTTCACTGGCTTCGGTCAGGGCAGAAAGGCGGTGCGCACTGATAATCACCGTGCGGTTTTGCCCCCAACTGCGCAGGTTATGCAGGATCTGATGCTCTGTGCGGCCGTCTACCGCCGAAAGCGCATCGTCAAGGATCAGGATCTCCGCCTCCAGCAGCAACGCTCGCGCAATGGAAATACGCTGTTTCTGGCCACCGGACAGCATCACGCCTCGCTCACCCACTTCGGTTTCATACCCCTGCGGCAAACGCAGAATGTCTTCATGCACGCTGGCCAAGCGCGCAGCCTGCTCGATCTGCTCCTGCGTAGCCGCAGGGTTACCGAGAGCAATGTTATTGGCCACGCTGTCAGAGAACAGGAACGGCGTCTGGCTGACCACCGACAGGCGTGAACGCCATTGATCAAGCTTGATCTGGGTGAGTGGCATGCCGTGGTAACTGATTTGCCCATCATCAATATCAAACTGACGCTGGATTAAGGACAACAGGGTCGATTTCCCCGCTCCGGTCGGCCCGCACAGACCCAGCATTTGCCCCGGCTGCAACTGCAACGCCACATCATGCAGCGCAGGACGGCTGGTTTCCGGATAATGGAAAGCCTTTACCTCCACCGCCAGTTGGCCACGCCCGGCAGGCAGTTCAAACTCGCCGTCTTTCACCGCGGGCGCTTCTTCCAGCAGGCTACGGATGCGGCTATAGGCCGCGCTGCCGCGCTCAACGATATTGAACATCCATGCTAACGCCAGCATCGGCCAGATCATCAGGCCGAGATACATCACAAAACTGGTGAGTTGGCCGAGAGTGAGTGAACCGTTGACCACCATCCAACTGCCACCGCCGATCGCCAGTAGGTTAGAAGCGCCGATGGCGATATAAATGGTGGGATTGAAACGTGCGTCAACGCGCGCTACGTGCATATTTTTTGCACCGGTCTGCGCCGCGACGTCGGCAAACTGATTGGATTGATGATCCTCCAGGCCAAAGGCTTTGATCATGCGGATGCTGGTCATACTTTCCTGCGCCTGATCGTTCAGGCTGGAGAACGCCGCCTGCGCTGATTTAAAACGCTCATGCAGTTGATCGCCATAGTGCTTGATGGCAATGGCCATAATTGGCATCGGGATCAGCGAAAGCAGCGTCAGTTGCCAACTGATCTGCGTGCTCATCACCAGCAATACCACCAAGCCCATCACCATCGAATCCACCAGCGTCAGCACGCCCTCACCGGCGGCAAACACCACGCGATCCACATCATTGGTGGCCCGCGCCATCAGATCGCCAGTACGGTGCCGCAGATAAAAAGCCGGATTCTGGCGGCTGAGCTGGCGATAGAAATTCTCACGCAGTTCCACCGCTAACTGATAGGACGCGCCAAACAGCAGCACCCGCCACACATAGCGCAGCAGGTAAACCACGATCGCGGTGCCAACCATCAGCCCCAGCCATGCCAGCAGCACGCGGGTAGACATCTGTTTCCCGGTCACACCATCCACAATGATCCCCACCAGCTTGGGTGGCAGCAGTTGCAGAATGGCAATAATGATCAGCAGTAGCACCGCGCCAAGGTAGCGGCGCCACTCGCGGCGGAAGTACCAGCCGATTTGAGCAAATAATCTCACGCAGTTTTATTCCAGAAGGGTAACGGTTTTTTCTCTTTGCCTTAGAGGCATAGAATAGCACCGGTAAAGCGGCTACTTGGTGAACTTTTCACTCCGGCACCGGCAGTGCGGTGGTGTATTTGATTTTTTCCATCGCGAAGCTGGAAGTCACATCAATTAACCCCGGCACGCCGGTCACCAGGCGCTTGTAAAAGTTGTCATAGCTTTTCATGTCTGCCACTTCGACCTGCATCAGGTAATCGTATTCCCCCGCCATACGGTAAAACGCCAGCACCTCCGGCATCTGCGCCGTCAGCGCAACAAACTTCTGATACCACTCGCTGCTGTGCTGCTGGGTTTTAATCAGGACAAACGCCGTCAGCCCAAGCCCGAGTTTTTCATTATCCAGCAGCGCAACGCGTGCGCGAATATAGCCCTCATCCTCCAGCCTTTTCAGCCGTTTCCAGCACGGGGTTGAGGTCAGGTTCACCGCTTCGGCCAAAACCTGTAGCGATTGCGTACAGTCTTGTTGCAGCATACACAGCAGTTTGCGGTCTGTTTTGTCCAACATAGCCCAATCCGGAGAAAATTTTTCTCCCATTAGGCGATTAAACAGTAAAAATGGCAATCCTTTTTTCTCAGTGAAACGCTATGCTACCCATCAATAAGCCCCCTATTCTGAGACCTGATCATGACAAATTCTTGGGTAAAATATGCTATCGGTGAAATAGAAGCGGATTTTCAGCGCTCCGCCGACACGCACTTGATACGCCTGAACCTGCCGGAGTTTCCCGGCATCTACCTGTATCTGAAAGATGAAAGTACCCATCCCACCGGCAGCCTGAAACACCGTTTGGCACGTTCGTTGTTCCTTTACGGCCTGTGTAACGGCTGGATCAGCAAAAATACCCCTATTATTGAAGCCTCTTCCGGCAGTACCGCAGTGTCGGAAGCCTACTTCGCCCGGCTGATCGGCCTACCGTTCATCGCCGTGATGCCTTCCTGTACCGCCCGCCGTAAAGTGGAGCAGATTGCGTTCTACGGTGGACGCAGCCATTTCGTCGATCATGCAGCGCAGATTTATGCTGTTTCAGAGGAGTTGGCAAAAGAGTTGAACGGCCATTATATGGATCAGTTCACCTTCGCCGAGCGTGCCACCGACTGGCGTGGTAACAACAATATTGCCGACAGCATTTTCCGCCAGATGGCGCGTGAACCCTACCCCATCCCCAAACATATCGTGATGAGTGCCGGTACCGGCGGCACCTCCGCCACGCTGGGGCGCTATATTCGTTACCAAGGGCACGATACGCAACTTACCGTGGTCGATCCGGAAAACTCGGTGTTCTACGACTGTTTCCATCACGGCGATCGCACCATCATCGGCAGCTGTGGCAGCCGTATTGAAGGCATTGGCCGCCCACGCGCCGAGCCCTCGTTCATCCCTTCGGTGATCGACAGCATGTTGCGCGTGCCGGATGCTGCCAGCGTGGCCACCATTCATTGGCTGGAAAAAGTATTGGGTCGCAAAGCCGGTGCCTCCACCGGAACCAACGTTTGGGGCGCACTGCAACTGGCAAAGCAAATGCGCGAAAAAGGCGAACAAGGGGCGATCGTCACTCTGCTGTGCGACAGCGGGGAACGCTATCTGGATACTTACTATAATCCCGAGTGGGTCAGCAATAATATCGGCGACCTGACGCCTTATTTAACGCAACTGGCCAACCTTTAAGCGAAGAGAATAAAAAAGCCGGGTAGTCTACCCGGCTGGCTGTAAAAGGCTCCTTTATACGGGGGTATAGGGGGAGCGTGGTGAACGCAGCCAATGTTGCAAATAGTGAGCCACTGCCTGTTTTTCGCAGTGGCCGATAACCGGAAGGTCAGGAAGCAGCGCTTTCAACTGTGGCAAAGCGTTACCCATCACCACGCCGTGACCCACGCTGGCCAACATTTCTTTGTCATTCATCGCATCGCCAAACGCCATACAGTCTGCCAGAGTCAGTCCCAGATGCGCGCTTAGTTTTTCCAGCGCGCTACCTTTGTTGCAGCCCAACGGCAGCACTTCAAGACATTCGTAAGCCGAGAAGCACAAATCAACACGCCCCGCAAAATGGGTATGCAATTGCGCCTGCAATTCGATTAAGGCTTCATGGGGGCCGCAGAAACAGACTTTGCTGTTACCTAACGCAGGTAAACGCTGCAAGTCGGTCAGTTGGAAATGAAAACCGCTGAGATGATGAGCCGCCAACATTTCCGGCAGCGCCCGATCGGTCAGCCAGCCTTCATCACGGAATACATGCATGCTGGCGGGGGTCTGCCAGTGGGTCTGCAAAACCTCTTCGGCAACGTCGGCAGGCAAATCCGTAGCATGCAGTTGCTGCCCTGTTTGTCATAGACGCGCGTGCCGTTGCCGGTAATGAGATACCCTTGTAAACCAAGCTGCGCCATGATCGGTTGCGCATCAAGGTAATGCCGCCCGGTGGCAAACGTCACCACTATGTTTCGGTCGATTAGCTGATTCAACGCGGCCAGCGTTTCCGGCCCAACACGATGATCGGGCGTCAACAGAGTGCCATCCATATCGAAGGCAGCCAGACGATACATAAAAACCTCTCAAGGACTGTCACCGACAGAAGATTAACGGTGAACACAATAACAATCGCTACAGTATGAGATGGTATTTGCGGAAGTAATAGTGAACAATTCAGGAAAATACTTCCGGATTTATAATCAAGTTGCGGCTTGAAAGATAAAGGATATTGCTATGCGCCTGGTTCATCGCCTCAGCCAGTATCAACGCCTGTACCAACATCTGGGTAGCGCACCGGTGAGCATCACCGTCGCAGAACTGGCGGCGATGTTTTATTGCAGCGAACGTCATGCGCGCACGCTGGTACAACAGCTGCAAGAACAGGGCTGGTTGAGTTGGCGCTCTCAAGCCGGGCGCGGTAAACGTGCGCAACTGCAATGCCTGAAAACGCCGGATGAATTGCGTGCCACCCATTTGCAGCGCCTGTTGCAGATCGGCGATCATCAGGGTGCTCTGGAGATGGCGCAGCTTGCCCCTCAGCACTTGCAGGAACTGTTGAGCCCGCATCTGGGTGGCCAATGGCAGGAGGGCAGCCCTACGCTGCGTATCCCCTATTACCGCACGTTGGAAAAACTCGATCCACTCACGTTAAGCGGCCGGGCTGAGCAACATCTGGTCGCTACCCTATATGCGGGTTTGACCCGCTTCAATACCGGTAGCCCGCAGCCGCAGCCAGATCTGGCGCATCATTGGCAGATCAGTGAGGACGGCTTGCACTGGCAGTTCTTCCTGCGCAGCCAGTTGCGCTGGCATAACGGGGAACCACTGACCGGCCAACAATTGCTGCAAGCGCTAAGCAAGCTGCATCAGCATCCCCGTAGCCAACCGTTATTGAGCAGCGTAGAAGCCATCAGCTTGCCACATGCGCTGTGTATTCAATTCGATCTGCATACGCCGGATTACTGGTTAGCACACCGACTGGCAGAATTACCCTGCCTGATTACTCATCCAGAATACCCAATGATCGGCGCCGGACCGTTCAAGCTGGCCTTGAATGATCCGCAAATGGTGCGGCTGGAACAGCACCCTTACTACCATCTGCAACACCCTTATCTGGAAAGCATTGAGTATTGGATCACGCCAGACTTGCTCACCAACGGTAATGACACCAGTTGCCAGCATCCGGTGCGGATCACCATCGGCCAACAGGAGGAGTTGGCGCAGGCGCGGCCGGTACAACGCAGCATGAGCCTGGGTTGGTGCTACTTGGCGATCAACCAGCGACGAGGGGGGCTCAGCGAAGCCCAAGGGCAAAAGCTGTTAATGCTGATCCAGCGCTCGGGGTTACTGGCCAATCTGCCAATTCCCAACAGCGTGATCACCCCAAGCCGTGAAATGCTGCCTGGATGGGCGATCCCCGCACATCAAGTAGAGAAGGTCACGCTGCCCGCTAGGTTAACTTTGCTCTATCGCCCCCCGGTCGAGCTTGAAACGCTGACACAGGCTTTGCAACAGTTGCTGTCGGAACAAGGTTGTGAGTTAGAGATACATTATTGCCCCGATAAACGCTGGCAAAGCACCGAACAACTGGCACAAGCCGATCTGTTGCTGGCAGATAACCTGATTGGTGAAGCACCGGAAGCCACGCTGGAAAGCTGGTTACGCCGTGATGTGCTCTGGCAAGGTATTCTGACCGAGGAGAACTGGCAGCACCAACAGCAGGTTTTGCGCCATATTCAGCAGTTTCCGGATCAGCAACAGCGCTACGACCTGTTGAAAACCTATTACCAGCAGTTGATGAAGGCAGCAATACTGACGCCGCTGTTTCATTATCAATATCAGGTCAGCGCACCACCTCGTATCCAAGGGGTAACCCTCACCGCTCACGGCTGGTTCGACTTTTGCCAGGCCTGGTTGCCACCACCGTTGGCGGATAACCGGTGATAGCTTCGCTCTAGGGTAGCCGCGCCCGATCTGCTACCATCACCACCGCATGTGTAATTCCCTCCTCTGTGATGCCAACTGCTCATGGAGGGGATAAACCAGCCGCCCGAATGTGCATCGGGAATGGCTCCTCGACAAAAGGTTGATTCTATGAAACGCGCAGTCGTCGTTTTCAGCGGTGGACAAGACTCCACGACCTGCTTAATTCAGGCATTGCAACAGTATGATGAAGTTCACTGCATCACATTCGATTACGGCCAGCGTCATCGTGCTGAAATCGATATTGCCAAGAACTTGGCCCAACGATTGGGTGCTAAAGCACACAAAGTGCTGGATGTGGGATTACTCAATGAGCTGGCGATCAGCAGCCTGACTCGCGATAGCATTCCGGTTCCCGCCTTCGACAGTACGCAGAAAGACGCGCTACCCAGCACCTTTGTGCCAGGGCGTAACATCTTGTTCCTGACGCTGGCGGCAATTTATGCCTATCAGGTGGAAGCTGAAGCCGTGATAACCGGGGTGTGTGAGACTGATTTCTCCGGTTATCCAGACTGCCGTGACGAGTTCGTTAAAGCGCTGAATAATGCTGTCGTATTGGGCATCGCACGCGATATCCGCTTTGAAACGCCGCTGATGTGGCTCAACAAGGCCGAAACCTGGGCACTGGCCGATTATTACCAACAGTTGGAACTTGTCCGCCGGGATACCCTCACCTGCTACAACGGCGTGCAAGGTGACGGTTGCGGTGAGTGTGCGGCTTGCCATCTGCGAGCTAACGGCTTGCATCAATATCTTCAGGATAAAACCACGGTGATGGCTAGTTTGAAACAGAAAACTGGGCTGGTTTAAAAGCGCTGCTCGTCACCATTTGCGTAATACAGTCTATACCCTATGGATTTCGAGTTGCAGCTAGGCGGCAAGCGTAGAAATCCCCAGGAGCTTACTCAAGGGGTGACTACGTGCAGCCAACAACGCTGCAGCTTGAAAGACAACGGGTATATCAGGCCTGCATATCTTTCTGCTGCAACGCCATCAAATGTTCGCGCAATTCCCCTTCGATCGGCAATGCTTTTTGGGTTTTCAGATCGACACAGACAAACGTCAGTGTTGCATCTGCTACCGGTGTCCCTTCAGGCTCCAACGTCACCTGCTGGCTCAATACTCCGCTCTTGCCGTTCAGTTGCTGCATTTGGCTATCGATGCGCAGCTTGTCACCCAGCACCGCCGGTTTGCGGTAATTGATATTGATGTTCACCACGATGAACGCGATATTATTTTGCGTCATCCAGTGAAACGCATCCAGATTCTCCAACCATTCCCAACGCGCTTCCTCCAGGAACTCCAGATAGCGGGCATTGTTAACATGCTGATAAAAATCAAGATGGTAACCACGAACTTTAATATAGGTGTGCATAGTGAAACGATCGCTCCTGCCTCTGGTGATCATGGGTGAAAACGGGCGCATCGCGCCCTAGCCAGTTCGAATTTATCCTCTTCATCGGCGATGAAACTGGTACGACCTGTAGAATGTAGCAGAGGAAAGCGGCTGCCTGCACACTTTGCCACGCAGCCGCGACCGGGATCACATTTTCAGCCGAGCACGATTCCTTTCTATTAACGTCGGCCCGATTCCTGGTACCTCCTGTAGTTGTTCAACCTGAGTAAAGGGCCCGTTCTGTTCACGGTACCGCACGATAGCCTCTGCTTTTTTCATCCCAACACCATTCAATATGCTGGCAAGTTCTTCGGCATCCGCTTCATTGATATTGACCGTTGCCTCGCCTTCGGAGGGCGTTTCAACGACAGCCTGCCGCTCTACTTTGGGCGGACTCTGAACCACCGGTTGCGGCTCTGGTGGCGTTTTCTCTGCGGCGATTGCCGATGCCCCCATCAGGCTGAACAACGCCGCCGCCAATAGGAACTTTACGGAATGAGAAAAACGGATAATCGCTTTATTTTCGCTGAGTTGCATGCTGTATCCTCCTTATGTTTAACAGCGAGGCTACCTTGCCGCAGCGGCAAATATTCAGCAAATGGCAGATGTTAAATGTGGAAAAGGCCGCGAAAGCGGCCTTTGTGAATTACATTTTGTTGCAGAGAAATGCGGCGCTTATTGAGGTTGTTGCTCTGCCGCACCCATGGTGATTTTGGCTTCTTTACGCAGATTAGACAGCAGTGAATCGAGGGCAATACCCACCGCGCTCTCTTCCATTTTGCTGACGAAGGTCTTCATTTCATCTGCCGGTAAAGTTCCAGGCCGCACCGTATCCAACGCGATCAGCACTACGTTGTCCTGGCGATCCTGCGACATGCCATAAACTGATTTGCCATCCTGCGGATGAGGCAATGAGAATATGGTTTCCACCAGTTGGCGCTCTTCTGAATTGCGCGTCATTTTCTGCACGCTGCCAAAGCTCAGGCCAGCCGCTTTCATCGCGTCATCACCTTTACCCTGCTTCAGTTCAACCAACAACTTCTCGCCTTGCAGTTTCGCTTCCTGCAACGCCTTATTGCGCTTCACCATCTCAATAACGCGATCTTTCACCTTGTCGAACGGCTCAATGCCTTCTGGCTGGTGGCCAGTGACGCGGACAACAAATGCACGGTCACCGTCTACGGTGATCACATCTGAGTTACTGCCAGGAGCGCCATTCTCACCGATCAATGAGCCGTCGAAAATTGACTGTACAACCGGTTTGAAATTCAGCGCTGCAGGGATATTGTCACGGGTAAACCAGTCGGTTTGCACAGCCTTGGCACCGGCGGCTTCTTCCGCAGAGGCCAGAGACTCGTTATCGCTGGTCGCGGCTTCACTCACCTTCTGCTGCAATGCATAGTAGGCATCAACCGCTTTTTCCTGCTTCACCTGCTTGGTGATGGCATCATGCACTTCACTTAATGGTTTCACTACTGCTGGTTTGATGTCGTTCAAACGGACAATCAGGTAACCCACGGAAGATTTTACTACGCCAGACAGTTGGCCTTTCTCAGTCAGATTGGCCTGTTTCAGTTCGTCAGCGGTAGTTTCCGGCTCAAGCCAGCCCAGCACCCCACCGTCACGGCGTGAGATAATGTCGGTAGACTTCTCTTTTGCCAGCGTGGCAAAGTCAGCGCCTTTTTTCAGCTCATCCAGAACCGCCTTGGCATCCGCTTCGGTTTTCAGCTGGATCACACTGTAATTTCTACGCTCCGGCTGGCCGTAATTGCTCTGATGCTGGTCGTAATAGGCAATGATATCCGCTTCGCTGACGGTAACTTTATCTTGCAGCGCCGTCGCATCCAGCGCGATAAAGCTCACCTTCACCTTCTCTGGCGCGATAAAGCTGTTCTTGTTCTGCTCGTAATACGCTTTCAGCTCATCGTCTGTGACGGTCTGCTTTGCCTGCAATGCTTTCAGGTCGATCGTCGCCAAACGCACATCACGCTCTTGCAACATCAGCGCTGACATGGCTTGAGACTCGGAAGGCAGCACAAAGCCGGAACTGCCAAAGCCCTGGAGCATCTGCTGGTTAATCAGCTGCTGGCGCATGGATTGCGCATAGTTGTCGGCGCTGTACCCCATACGGCTAATCAGATCGAGATATTTGGCATTATCGAACTGGCCATCAGTCTGGAAATAAGGCGCCTTGCGGATGGCGTCCTTCACCTGCTCGTCACTCACGTTCAGGCCTAACTTTTTGGCATACTGATCGAGCAGCATGTTGTCAATCAACTGTGACAGCACCTGTTGGCGCATCTGCTGCATGTAACCTTCGTTACCCGCCAATGCGGAAAACTGGTCACCCAATTGCTGCTGCATACGACTGCGTTCACTCTGGAAAGCCTGCTCCAGTTGAGCACGCTCGATCGTCTGCCCATTGACTTTCGCTGCATAATCGCCGGAACCACCGGTCAGGTAGCCGCCCACCCCTGTCAGAACAAATGACAAAATGATCAGGCCCAGGATGATTTTTAGCACGATGTTGTTAGCAGCCGCGCGTAAATTGTCCATCATAGTGTGACAACACTCCGCTGTGATATGGATTAAAAACCCTTGTGCAGGCGCGTTCCCTGCGACAAAAATAAAAAAGCGCATCAATCTGATGCGCCTTGTATCTTACCTCACCAGCACCGCTGCGTCAGGTGATTGTTTATGTGTTGCTATTCGTTTTGACGCTGTAATCAGTTTACGGCGTCTTTCAACGCTTTCCCTGCACGGAATGCCGGAACTTTGGCTGCCGCAATTTTGATTTCTTTACCGGTTTGCGGGTTACGGCCGGTACGAGCCGAACGCTCACGCACGGTGAAAGAACCGAAACCAACCAGAGCTACATCATCCCCTTCTTTCAAGGATTCGGTAACGGATGCAATAATTGCATCTAAAGCACGCCCAGCTGCCGCTTTAGAAATATCAGCGCCTGCGGCAATTTTGTCGATCAGTTGTGACTTATTCACTCTATCATCCCCTCTAGAATTCAAACGTCGCACCGGAAAATCCCTACGGCTGCGACAGCGCAGCTGTTATATCAATCCTGTCGAGCCTTGGCAAGCCACCAAACAGCGGCGAAACGTGGCACGACAGGGATCTAACTTAGCGGCACAAAAAAATACTGGCAAGTCCGAAATGGCTTGCCAGCATAAGTTTTCTCAGTGGTTTTTGCGATCCATCACTATTTTACTGCGACAGGCAGTGCACCGAAGGCCGGGTTCTGCAATGCGATGTTCAAAACTTCATCAATTTTCTGCACCGGATGAATCTCCAGGTCAGCAATGACGTTATCCGGAATCTCTTCCAGATCGCGCTTATTCTCGTAAGGAATCAGCACAGTTTTGATACCGCCACGGTGTGCCGCCAGCAGCTTCTCTTTCAGGCCGCCAATCGGCAATACCTGACCACGCAGCGTGATCTCACCGGTCATCGCCACATCGGCACGCACCGGATTGCCGGTCAGGCAGGAAACCAGCGCGGTACACATGGCAATACCTGCACTTGGGCCATCTTTCGGCGTTGCCCCTTCCGGAACGTGCACGTGGATGTCGCGTTTTTCGTAGAAATCCGCGTTAATGCCCAGTTTCTCGGCACGCGCACGCACTACGGTCAATGCAGCCTGGATCGACTCTTGCATCACCTCGCCCAAAGAACCGGTGTAGGTCAGCTTGCCTTTGCCCGGCACACAGGCGGTTTCAATGGTCAGCAGATCGCCGCCCACTTCCGTCCATGCTAGACCGGTAACCTGGCCAACGCGGTTTTCCGTATCGGCACGCCCGTAGTCGACGCGCTGAACGCCCAGGTAATCTTTCAGATTATCGCCATTAATCTCAATGTGCTTGAGCGTTTTATCCATCAACAGTGATTTCACCGCTTTACGACACAGCTTGGAGATTTCACGCTCCAGGCTACGCACCCCGGCCTCACGGGTGTAATAACGGATAATGCCGGTAATGGCACTATCATCAACCGTCAGTTCGCCTTTCTTCAGCGCGTTACGCTCAAGCTGCTTCGGCAACAGGTGCTGTTTGGCAATGTTCAGCTTTTCGTCTTCGGTATAACCAGAAAGACGGATCACTTCCATACGGTCCAGCAGCGGTGCCGGAATGTTCATCGAGTTCGAAGTCGCAACGAACATCACGTCAGACAGATCGTAATCCACTTCCAGATAGTGATCGTTAAACGCTACGTTCTGTTCTGGATCAAGCACTTCCAGCAGTGCAGAAGCCGGATCGCCACGCATGTCGGATGACATCTTGTCGATTTCGTCCAGCAGGAACAGCGGGTTTTTCACCCCAACCTTGGCCATTTTCTGGATCAGCTTACCCGGCATGGAGCCAATGTAAGTCCGACGGTGACCGCGGATTTCCGCTTCGTCACGCACGCCGCCCAACGCCATACGCACGTATTGGCGGCCGGTGGCACGGGCGATCGACTGCCCTAGCGAGGTTTTACCCACGCCCGGAGGCCCAACCAGGCACAGAATCGGGCCTTTGATTTTGCTGACGCGACTCTGTACTGCGAGGTACTCAAGGATACGGTCTTTGACGCGTTCCAGGCCGTAGTGATCGGTATCGAGCACTTCCTGCGCCTTGACCAGGTCTTTTTTCACCTTGCTGCGCGCATTCCACGGTACCTGCAACATCCAATCGATGTAACCACGCACCACGGTGGCTTCTGCTGACATTGGCGACATCATTTTCAGCTTTTGCAGTTCCGCTTCGGTCTTCTCGCGCGCTTCTTTCGGCATTTTTGCCGCTTCGATCTTACGCTTCAGCGCTTCGTGCTCGTCTGGCGTATCATCCATTTCGCCCAATTCTTTCTGAATGGCCTTCATCTGCTCGTTCAGATAGTACTCGCGCTGGCTTTTTTCCATCTGCTTCTTGACGCGGTTACGGATGCGCTTCTCAACCTGCAACAGGTCGATCTCCGACTCCATCATCGCCATCAGGTATTCAAGACGTTCGGTAATGTCGAACATCTCCAACACCGACTGCTTGTCGCTGAGCTTCAGCGGCATATGCGCAGCAATGGTATCCGCCAGGCGTGCAGCATCGTCGATGCTGTTCAATGACGTCAGCACCTCCGGTGGAATTTTTTTATTCAGCTTGATGTAGCCTTCAAACTGATTGATTGCGGTACGCACCAGAACTTCTTGCTCACGCTCATCGATAGCCGGTGATTCAAGGTATTCGGCCTTGGCGGCAAAGTGCTCACCGCTGTCAGAAAGCGTAGTGATGCGCGCACGCTGCAAGCCTTCGACCAGCACTTTCACCGTGCCGTCCGGCAGCTTCAGCATCTGCAAAATCGACGCTACGGTACCGACAGAGAATAAATCGTTAATGCCAGGTTCATCCGTTGAGGCCTCTTTCTGTGCCACCAGCATGATCTTTTTATCGTGATCCATTGCGGCTTCGAGGCACCGAATCGATTTTTCCCGGCCAACAAATAACGGGATCACCATGTGCGGATAAACCACCACGTCGCGCAATGGCAGAACGGGGATTTCAATGCGTTCGGAACGCTCAGGGTTCATAGAGCTCTCTCTTAGTTTAATTTCCGCCAGGTTGAGGGGGAATCTCATGAGACGCCAGCATCAAACGTTTCACAAAATCTGGATTATGAGTATATGGGGATGAATCTCTTACATTCAACGGCAAGAATGTATGGAAAAAGAAATGGGGGATAAAATCCCCCATTTTGCTAATAACTTTCTGGTTTAACTGGCTAATTATTCGCCAGATGCCTGTGCTTCCGGTTTACCGTAAATCAGCAGCGGCTTGGAATTGCCGGAGATCACCGACTCGTCGATCACCACTTTGTCCACGCTCTCCAACGAAGGCAGGTCATACATGGTATCCAGCAGTGCGCCTTCAACTATCGAACGCAGGCCACGAGCCCCGGTTTTACGCGTCATCGCTTTCTTGGCAATGGCGTTCAGCGCTTCATCGCGGAATTCCAGTTCCACACCTTCCAGATTGAACAACGCCTGATACTGTTTCGTCAGGGCATTTTTCGGCTCTTTCAGGATTTGGATCAGCGCCTCTTCGCTCAGTTCGCTCAGCGTTGCGACCACTGGCAGACGGCCGATAAACTCAGGAATCAAACCAAATTTAATCAAATCTTCCGGTTCAGCTTGCAACAACAATTCGCCTTCGGTGGCTTTTTCAGCTTCACCCTTAACGGTGGCACCAAAGCCAATACCGGTACCGGTATTCACCCGCTGGCCGATCACTTTATCCAGGCCGGCAAAAGCACCACCACAGATAAACAGGATCTTGGAGGTATCAACCTGCAGGAATTCCTGCTGCGGATGCTTACGCCCACCCTGCGGCGGCACAGCAGCAATGGTACCTTCAATCAGTTTCAGCAATGCCTGCTGCACACCTTCACCCGATACGTCGCGAGTGATGGAAGGGTTGTCTGACTTGCGGGAAATCTTATCGATTTCATCAATGTAGACAATACCACGCTGGGCTTTCTGCACGTCATAGTCACATTTCTGCAACAGTTTCTGGATAATATTCTCCACGTCCTCACCCACATAACCGGCTTCGGTCAGCGTGGTGGCATCGGCCATGGTGAAAGGCACATCCAGAAGGCGCGCCAGGGTTTCTGCCAGCAGGGTTTTACCGCTACCGGTCGGGCCAATCAGCAGAATATTACTTTTGCCTAATTCGATGCCGTTACTGCTATCACCATTGCGCAAGCGCTTATAGTGGTTGTACACCGCCACCGCCAAGACTTTCTTCGCCTGTTCCTGACCAATGACATAATCGTCCAGATGATGGCGGATTTCGTGCGGCGTTGGCAATGAGTTGCGCTCGCGATGCGGGGCAACTTCTTTAATCTCTTCGCGAATAATGTCGTTACACAGATCAACACATTCATCGCAGATATACACTGACGGCCCGGCAATCAGCTTACGCACTTCATGCTGGCTTTTGCCGCAGAAAGAGCAGTACAGCAACTTTCCTGAACCGTCTTTGCGCTTATCTGTCATGAGTAAAACCTCTTATTTTGTCTTTGTCCCGCAGGAATTTACGGCGGCAGTGCACCCAAACTTTATACCGGGAACGCCGATAACACTGTTCAGAGCGAGCGTAGCTCACTCTGAATACTATAGTCTATCAGCTCGCACTTATATTTCGCCCTAGCTGCGGTGCGTCAGAATACTGTCTACCAGACCGTATTCTACCGATTCTTCTGCGGTCATAAAGCGATCGCGCTCGGTATCGCGTTCAATCTGCTCCAGCGATTGGCCGGTATGCTGCGCCATCAGCTCATTCATGCGAGCTTTCACCTTGAGGATTTCGCGCGCATGGATTTCGATATCCGTCGCCTGCCCCTGATAACCGCCCAGCGGCTGGTGAATCATCACGCGTGAATTCGGCAGGCAGAAACGCTTGCCTTTGGTACCTGCGGTCAACAGGAACGAACCCATTGAACACGCCTGGCCCATACAGATTGTGCTAACGTCCGGTTTGATAAACTGCATGGTGTCATAAATTGACATGCCAGCAGTAATCACGCCACCCGGTGAGTTGATATACAGGAAAATGTCTTTTTCCGGGCTTTCTGCTTCGAGGAACAACATCTGCGCCACGATCAGATTAGCCATATGGTCTTCTACCTGACCGGTCAGGAAGATAATACGCTCTTTCAGCAGGCGGGAATAAATATCGTAAGAACGCTCCCCGCGTGAAGTCTGCTCTACCACCATTGGCACCAGAGCCATGTTAGGTGCAAATTGATCTCGTTCGCCACTGTATGACATTACCGTCTCCTAATAGAAATTGCCTTGGCGCCATTGTCTGTCGATTCTACTTGAGAACGCTCACCGTGACTACGTTCAAGCTGACGACAGGCTCCACGCTAACCTGACGGCGTGATCATCAAAACAGCCCATGCTGTTGTAGAAGTTGGGGCCACAGACAGAATTTCAAGCCCAGTGAACTATTTTCACCGGCATCCCTGTGTGGCAAGGCTACGATGACAAGCTTTCCGCTACCATCTGCAACCTATAACAAAATAAATATAGTGCATATTGCCACAGTGAACTTGAGATTAATCAGTCATGTGGCAAAAGAAAAGCCCGTAACCGGAGTTACGGGCTTTTCACAACGTAGGGTGCCAACACGCTAGCACCATAGGCACAACAGGTTGCGCCCCTACGTTCAACCGGCATTACGCCTGTTGAGGCTGGTTCATCAGTTCGCTGAAAGTGGTGGCTTTTTCAGACACTTTCGCTTTTGCCAGCAGGGCTTCAACCGCTTGTTCTTCCAGAGCCACGTTACGCATGTTGTTCATCAGCTCTTTGTTTTTGCTGTAGAACTCGATAACTTCACTTGGATCTTCGTAAGCAGAGGCCATTTCTTCGATCAGGGCTTTCACGCGATCTTCATCAGCTTTCAGCTCGTTGGTGCTGATCACTTCGCCCAGCAGCAGGCCGACAACAACGCGACGCTTAGCCTGCTCTTCGAACAGTTCACGTGGCAGTTCCAGCGCTTGCTTCTCGTTACCGCCGAAACGCTGTGCAGCCTGACGACGCAGAACGTCGATTTCGCCGTCAATCAGTGCAGCAGGTACGTCGATTTCGTTAGCGCTGACCAGACCGTCAATAGCCTGAGTCTTGATACGGTTACGTACGGCGCCTTTCAGTTCGCGTTCCATGTTTTTACGCACTTCAGCACGCAGACCTGCGATAGAACCATCAGCCACGCCGAAACGTTTGATGAATTCTTCAGTCAGTTCTGGCAGTTCGCGCTCTTCAACTTTCTTCAGCACGATAGCAAACTTGGCTGCTTTACCTTTCAGGTTTTCTGCGTGGTAATCTTCTGGGAAGTTAACGTCAATGGTGAACTCTTCACCCGCTTTGTGCCCAACCAGACCCTCTTCAAAGCCTGGGATCATACGCCCCTGACCCATCGCCAGCACGAAATCAGACGCTTTACCGCCTTCAAACTCTTCGCCATCGATAGAACCGGAGAAATCAACGGTCACACGATCTTCAGCAGCCACTGCACGATCGGTCTCTTTCCAGGTTGCCTGCTGCTTGCGCAGGGTGTCCAGCATGGTGTCAACATCAGCATCGTTAACATCAACCACTGGCTTCTCAACTTCGATGTTTTCCAGGCCTTTCAGCTCTACTTCTGGATACACTTCGAACTCAACCGTGAAAGCGAAGTCTTCGCCTTCTTTATAATCGCCCGGTACATAGTTTGGTGCACCAGCCGGGTTAATTTTTTCTTTGATGATGGCGTCAACAAAGTTGCGCTGCATCAGTTCGCCCAGCACATCCTGACGAACTGAAGCACCATAACGCTGTTCAACGATGTTCATCGGCACTTTGCCTTTACGGAAACCGTCGATACGCACGCTTTTCGCTGCGTTGATCAGCTCTTTCTTCACCGCTTGCTTGATAACATCAGCGGGTACAGTAATAGAGAGACGGCGCCCAAGGCCTTGAGTGGTTTCTACTGAAACTTGCATCTTGTTACCTCAAAAAAATCACAGTGCTCGGTCAACTCCGTTCCAAGAACCAGGACGGCTACATTACAGAACCGAGTTCCCTGATGTCAGAAGTGCCCGAAACCATTCCGGAAAAATAAGACGCGACATTATAGCGGCGCATGCGTAGCGAGTCGAGGATGGCAAGGCGGTACTGGTGCGTTAAAAATCACACTTTTGCCGGTTTTTCGCCAAAATAGCGTCGAACCAAGACCATCGGAACTGCATTCCACATCGGCTTTGTCGTCATCAAAAACAGCAACGGCCCGCAGGCCGTCGCAAAATTCGTCAGTAGTAATACCTTAAATCGTGGGGAAAGTTCCACTGATACCGTAAATTTTAGCCATCACGCCACTGTCCCTGCGCCACGACAAGGCGGTGAAGCCAGTACCGTATCCTGCAGCTCTTCCCACTCTTTGAGGGTATAAGTATGTAATGCCAGCGCATGTACGCCGCCCGCCAACTCCTGCGCTAGCACGGCATAAATAGAACGATGGCGCGTCAGAAAGCGCTCGCCGACAAAACGATCGCTGACAATGACAACTTTGAAATGGCTCTCTGAACCCGCCGGAACATTATGGCTATGGCTTTCATTAACCACATCCAGATGCGCGGGCTCAAATGCAGCCCTTAATTTTGTTTCTATCTGCTCGCGAATCATAGATTCTCCTTACAACACTGGCACTATTTACCTGCCCATCCAGTTCAATATTAGCCGCTTCTACTCCCGCCAGACTCTTCACTGGCGTAAATTTACCTGCCCTTTGCTGAGAAAAATACCAACATAATGTAGCGCTTGGAGTTTATCTGATTGAGCTGGACGAAAAAGCATGTTTTTATCAACGCCGGGTAAAAATTTATCACTCGGCCACGTTCAACGCTTCCCCCCGTTGGCGACGATGCTATGATGTCGGCAATTTGTTGTTGACTCTAGCGCTTTGATTACTAAGCGCCCATAAACTAATAACCACGATTGATGAGACAGTCATATGTTAAAAAAACTTTTTCTTCCACTGCTGGCTGCATTGATGCTTGCCGGTTGTGCCGCTAGCACCAATACGCTGAACGTGACCCCAAAGATCGTTCTTCCTCAACAGGATCCGACTCTGCAAGGTATCACTATCAGCATCAATGGTGCCGATCAGCGTCAAGACCAGGCGCTGGCTAAAGTGAACCGTGATGGCCAGTTGATTACCCTGCTGCCTTCACGCGATCTGCGCTTCCTATTACAGGAAGTGCTGGAAAAACAAATGGGCGCACGCGGCTATATGATTGGCCCAGCTGGCGCGGTAGATCTGCAGATCGTCGTGAACAATCTTTTTGCTGACGTCTCTGAAGGCAACCTACGTTACAACATCACCACCAAAGCGGATATATCCATCATCGCTCAGGCGAAGAACGGCAGCAAACAGGTGAAAAACTACCGCTCGACCTATAACGTACAGGGTGCCTTCACCGCAACGAACGAAAAAATCACCAATGCGGTTAACACCGTGCTGGGCGATGTCATTGCCGATATGGCACAAGACACCAGCGTCAACGAATTTATCAAGCAAAACGCACGTTAATCCGTTAATGCCTTGTGCTGCCTGATTTTTCGGGCAGCGCAAACAAGGACCTCATGTCTAAACAGTATCTGAATATTTTTACTCAGCGTAACTCCATTATGCTGCTAGTGCTGGGCTTTGCCTCAGGGCTGCCACTGGCATTGACTTCCGGTACGCTGCAAGCCTGGATGACCGTCGAAAATATCGATCTGAAAACCATCGGGATCTTCTCGCTGGTGGGTCAGGCCTATGTCTTCAAATTCCTGTGGTCACCGTTTATGGATCGCTACACCCCGTCATTTCTCGGGCGGCGGCGTGGTTGGCTGTTAATCAGCCAGTTGCTGCTGGTGGTAGCGATTGTCGCCATGGGGTTTATGAACCCAACGCAACATTTATGGTGGCTGGCTGCGCTGGCGGTGGTGGTGGCGTTTTGCTCTGCCTCGCAGGATATTGTTTTTGATGCCTATAAAACGGATCTGCTGTCGGCGGAAGAACGCGGTGCCGGTGCGGCAGTTTCGGTACTGGGTTACCGCTTGGCGATGCTGGTTTCCGGCGGTTTGGCTCTGTGGTTAGCCGATCGTTACCTCGGTTGGCAGGCAACTTATTGGCTGATGGCCGGATTGATGCTGATCGGCGTCGCCGCAACCCTGATGGCGCCAGAGCCGGATAACAGCATTCCGGCACCACGCACCATGGAACAAGCTGTCGTAGAACCGCTTCAAGATTTCTTCGCCCGCAATAACGCTTGGCTGATCCTGCTGCTGATCGTGATGTACAAATTAGGTGATGCCTTTGCGGGTAGCCTGAGCACCACTTTCCTGATCCGTGGCGTGGGGTTTGATGCCGGCGAAGTTGGGCTGGTAAACAAGACGCTTGGGCTGTTTGCTACCATCGTCGGTGCACTGTTTGGCGGCGTATTGATGCAGCGCCTGACGCTGTTCCGCGCTCTGATGCTGTTCGGTATTTTGCAGGCTGTTTCCAATATCGGCTACTGGCTATTGGCGGTTACCGATAAAAATATCATCACCATGGGCAGCGCTATTTTCCTGGAAAACCTGTGTGGCGGCATGGGTACTGCGGCGTTTGTCGCCCTGCTGATGACCCTGTGTAACAAATCTTTTTCCGCTACCCAATTTGCCTTGCTCTCTGCGCTTTCAGCCGTCGGGCGTGTTTACGTTGGCCCGATCGCTGGCTGGTTTGTCGAGGCTCACGGCTGGCCGCTGTTTTATCTGTTCTCCATCGTCGCGGCTCTGCCTGGCTTAATGCTGTTGGCCATTTGTCGCAAAACGTTGGAATACACCCAGCAGACCGGCAATTTCATGCCACGCACCGAGTTCCAACAAAGCTATCGTTGGGCACGACGCCTGCTAGCTACGGGTTGTTCGCTGCTCGCTCTGTGGTTGCTCTTGCTGATCACCAACGCGCTTGATTGGACACAGTGGCCAAATTTTGCCGTCCAGATACTGCAAACGGGGGCCCTGCTCAGCCTGTTGGGTATTGTGATGGGAAGCACACTGGACTATCTGGCTCTACGCCGCACACGGTTAGTCTGATTTTTTGTCGGCCAGCCGAAATGCTGGCCGACAAAAATGCATCAGAGAAATGAATTTATTTCGTTGAAAAAATAATATTGCCGCGGAAATTATTTTTTACCCGAGTGCCTTACTCGGAAATAAAAATAAATTCACTTTTAAAATACAATTATTTTACATTAAATATACTTTTCACTCATATTTGAAAGCGGAGGATTAACCAATATCCTCCAGCATACCGTTGGTTTTCCTTGAGATACCGCCTGCCCGGCACGATTCAGCCCGCCAACACATTGTTGCCATTAGTAAATTGTCACCTGACGTTACATGTGTGACCCCCTTAACAGAAAGGGTCAACAAGACACTGACACTCCCTTAAGCATGTTTACAGTACTGCAACCTTCCCGTAAAATGCCCGCACACATGAAACGACGATAGTGCCTTTGTAATTGGGGTCGTTAGATGAGACTTAAGAAATACAATAAAAGTATTGGGATGCTGTCATTAATTGCAGCCACGGTAATGCTCAGTGGTTGTGATATGGTTTTGATGAATCCCAAAGGAGCAATAGGTGTTGAACAACGGACACTGATCCTTACTGCAATCGGCTTGATGTTGATCGTGGTAGTTCCAGTGATCTTCATGGCGTTCGCTTTTGCCTGGAAGTTCCGTGCCTCTAATAAAGAGGCCAAGTACACACCCAATTGGTCACACTCCAACAAGATTGAAGCGGTCGTCTGGACCATTCCAATCATTATCATCGCCATCCTTGGCACCATTACCTGGAAAACCACCCACGCACTGGACCCATTCAGGCCGATTGTCACTGACAAAAAGCCAATGACCATTGAAGTGGTGTCGTTAGACTGGAAATGGCTGTTCATCTATCCAGAGCAAGGTATCGCGACCGTTAATGAACTGGCGTTCCCGAAAGATGTTCCCGTCGAATTTAAAGTCACCTCCAACTCGGTAATGAACTCGTTCTTTATTCCTCAGTTAGGTGGGCAGATTTATGCGATGGCCGGGATGCAGACCAAACTGCACCTGATTGGCAACGAAGCGGGTGAATACAAAGGTATTTCCAGCAGCTACAGTGGCCACGGGTTCTCAGGTATGAAGTTCACCGCAATTGTCACACCAACCGAAGGCGACTTCGATCAGTGGGTGGCCAAGGTGAAGCAATCGCCTAATACCCTTAATGCCACCAGCGATTTTAACAAACTGGCAGAGCCGAGTGAAAACAACCCGGTTGAGTACTTCTCCAGTGTCAGACCGAATTTGTTCAAAGAGACTATTGGCAAATTCATGGGTGACATGCACATGCACAAAGGCGCAGAAACTTCCGCGCATGAAGGCATGGACATGAGCCAGGGTATGGACATGGGCGAACATGCTCACGCCGGAGCTGAGGAATAATCTGATGTTGGGAAAATTAACACTTGATGCGGTTCCGATTCACGAACCGATCGTCATGGTCACCGTTGCCGCAATTCTCGTTGGAGGCCTGGCACTGCTGGCGCTGATAACGTATTTCGGCAAATGGAAGTGGCTGTGGAGCGAATGGCTGACCTCTGTCGACCATAAGAAAATCGGTATCATGTACATCATCGTCGCTATGGTGATGCTGGTACGTGGTTTTGCCGATGCCATCATGATGCGTGGTCAACAGGCTCTCGCGTCTGCCGGTGAGGCCGGATTCCTACCGCCGCACCACTATGACCAGATCTTTACCGCTCACGGCGTAATCATGATCTTCTTCATGGCTATGCCTTTCGTGGTAGGCCTGATGAACATTGCTGTGCCGTTGCAGATCGGTGCTCGCGACGTTGCCTTCCCGTTCCTGAACTCCCTGAGTTTCTGGTTCTTCGTGGTGGGCGTTGTGCTGATCAACGTCTCTCTGGGGGTAGGTGAGTTCGCCCAGACTGGCTGGCTGGCATATCCGCCGCTTTCTGGTAAGGAATACAACCCTGGTGTCGGTGTAGATTACTGGATCTGGAGTCTACAGATATCCGGTCTGGGTACCCTGCTGACCGGCGTGAACTTCTTCGCTACTATCCTGAAGATGCGTGCCCCTGGTATGCCTCTGATGAAGATGCCGGTGTTCACCTGGGCAGCGCTGTGTACCAACATCCTGATCATTGTTTCATTCCCAATTCTGACCGTCACCATTGCGTTGCTGACCCTGGATCGCTACCTGGGCACCCATTTCTTTACCAATGATATGGGCGGCAACATGATGATGTACATCAACCTGATTTGGGCCTGGGGTCACCCAGAGGTGTATATCCTGGTTCTGCCAGTGTTCGGTGTGTTCTCCGAAGTGACCGCGACCTTCTCAAGGAAGCGTCTGTTTGGCTATACCTCTCTGGTATGGGCAACCATCGCGATCACCGTTCTGTCGTTCATCGTCTGGCTGCACCACTTCTTTACCATGGGGTCCGGCGCTAACGTTAACGCCTTCTTTGGTATCGCCACCATGATCATTTCCATCCCAACCGGGGTGAAAATCTTCAACTGGCTGTTCACCATGTATCAGGGCCGTATCCAGTTCAACTCTGCGATGCTGTGGACCGTTGGCTTCATCATCACCTTCTCCATCGGTGGGATGACCGGCGTACTGCTGGCAGTACCAGGGGCCAACTTCGTGCTGCACAACAGCCTGTTCCTGATTGCCCACTTCCATAACGTGATTATCGGTGGTGTGGTATTTGGTTGCTTCGCTGGCCTGACCTACTGGTTCCCGAAAGCCTTCGGTTTTACGCTGAATGAAAAATGGGGTATCCGTGCATTCTGGTTCTGGATCATCGGCTTCTTCGTTGCCTTCATGCCGCTGTATGCCCTGGGCTTTATGGGTATGACCCGCCGTCTCAGCCAGAATATCAACCCAGAGTTCCACACGCTGCTGCTGGTTGCTGCCGGTGGTGCCGCGCTGATTGCCTGTGGCGTGCTGTGTCAGGTGATTCAGATCCTGGTCAGTGTGCGCGATCGCGAGAAAAACCGTGATCTGACAGGTGATCCATGGGGTGCCCGTACGCTGGAGTGGTCAACATCCTCCCCTCCTCCGTTCTATAACTTCGCTGTTGTACCAGAGATTCACGATCGTGATGCTTTCTGGGACATGAAAGAGAAAGGTGAAGCGTACAAGAAGCCAGCGCAATACGCGCCAATTCATATGCCGAGGAATACCGGTGCCGGTGTGATTATTGCTGGCTTCAGCCTGGTATTTGGTTTCGCGATGATCTGGGATATCTGGTGGATGGCGATCGCCGGCTTTGTCGGCATGATCGTTACCTGGATTGCCAAGAGCTTCGATGAAGATGTTGATTACTATGTACCGGTTGATGAGATCGAACGCATTGAAAATCAACGCTATGAACAAATCAGCAAAGCAGGCGTGAAACATGTCAACTGATATCCTGACTAAGCATAACGCAGCCCATGTAGAACATGGGCACCACGATGCAGGCGAGACCAAAGTCTTCGGATTCTGGATCTACCTGATGAGCGACTGTATTTTGTTTGCGAGCTTGTTCGCAACTTATGCAGTCTTGGTGAACGGGACCGCTGGCGGTCCCTCAGGCAAGGACATCTTCGATCTGAAGTTGGTCCTGGTCGAAACCTTCCTGTTGCTGTTCAGCTCCATCACCTACGGAATGGCGATGATCGGCATGAACAAAGGCCTGGCTGGCAACGTCAACAAATGGCTGATGCTGACCTTCGTGTTCGGCCTCGCTTTCGTAGCGATCGAAATCTATGAGTTCCATCACCTGATCGCTGAAGGTTTTGGTCCCGATCGCAGTGCGTTCCTGTCCAGCTATTTTGCGCTGGTCGGCACCCACGGTCTGCACGTAAGTGCTGGTCTGGTCTGGCTTATCGTATTGATGATTCAAGTCAGCAAACGCGGCCTGAATTCAACCAATAAAACCCGTCTGATGTGCTTGAGCCTGTTCTGGCACTTCCTGGACGTGGTCTGGATCTGCGTATTTACCGTTGTCTACCTGCTGGGGGTTATGCCATGAGCCATCCATCCCATGAAACCTCTCACGGTGGCGCAAGCCACGGCAGCGTGAAGTCATATCTGACCGGCTTTATTTTGTCGATCATCCTGACGGTAATTCCATTTGCGATGGTAATGAGTGGCACTGCTTCTCACTCCACCATCCTGGCGGTCGTGGTCGGTATGGCAGTTATCCAGGTGATTGTTCACCTGGTTTACTTCCTCCACATGAACACCTCATCGGAAGAGCGCTGGAACCTGGTGGCATTACTGTTCACCATTATGATCATCGGTATTGTTGTTGTGGGTTCACTCTGGATTATGTACAACCTCAACCTCAATATGATGGTCGATTAAGAGCCGTACGCGATGATTAAGCAATACCTGCAAGTCACTAAACCAGGAATTATTTTCGGCAATTTAATTTCTGTCGTTGGGGGATTCCTGCTTGCTTCCAAAGGGAGCATCAACTATCCCCTGTTTCTCGCCACCCTGTTGGGTGTCTCGTTGGTGGTCGCCTCGGGTTGTGTATTTAACAACTTCATCGACCGTGACATCGACAAGAAAATGGAGAGAACGAAGAATCGGGTGCTGGTAAGGGGCCTGATCGCGCCGAGTGTGACCCTGGTTTACGCTACCCTGTTGGGTATTGCTGGTTTTGCACTGTTGTATATCGCCGCGAACCCGCTGGCCATGTGGCTGGCGGTAATGGGTTTTGTGGTTTATGTCGGCGTTTATAGCCTGTACATGAAACGCCACTCGGTATACGGCACGCTAATCGGCAGCCTGTCGGGCGCGGCTCCACCCGTGATCGGTTATTGTGCCGTCACCAACGAGTTTGACGCTGGAGCGTTGATCCTGCTGGCGATCTTTAGCCTGTGGCAGATGCCGCATTCTTATGCGATTGCCATCTTCCGCTTTAAGGATTACCAAGCAGCCAACATTCCGGTTCTGCCAGTGGTGAAGGGTATTTCTGTCGCTAAAAATCATATTACGGTCTACATTCTGGCGTTTATGATTGCGACATTGATGCTGACTCTGGGCGGCTACGCTGGCTACAAATACCTGATCGTCGCAGCGGCGGTGAGCGTCTGGTGGCTTGGTATGGCACTGCGTGGTTACAAAACCGAAAATGACAGCGTCTGGGCACGCAAACTGTTTGTGTTCTCGATTGTTGCCATTACTTCGCTGAGCGTGATGATGTCTATCGACTTTAGCGTAGGAGCTTCACCGGAGACGTTGTTAAGCTACGTCTGGTAAAGCCAGTAATCTGTGAATGGGCCGCTCAGCGGCCCATTTTATTTATCTCGCAGAAAAACCACTTAGCTGTAATATCTGTTAAACAACATTCAATTTACCCCCCTCACCCCAAACACTAAAATGACGCAGCTTGCTAGAAGCTATTCCATCAGGCTTTAATCTTCCCAGCCTGACGGAATAGGTTTTATTGAGGTCACGATGAACGACAATGTAATGACGCCCCAAGAGCGCCGCGCAACATGGGGATTGGGAACCGTTTTCTCGCTGCGCATGCTCGGCATGTTTATGGTACTGCCGGTTCTCACCACCTATGGCATGGCGCTGAACGGTGCCAGTGAAGCCTTGATCGGTATCGCGATCGGTATCTATGGTTTGGCGCAGGCGGTTTTTCAGATCCCGTTCGGGCTGGTTTCCGATCGCATCGGGCGTAAACCGCTGATCGTCGGCGGCCTGCTGATTTTTGCCTTTGGTAGCGTGATCGCCGCCGTCAGCGATTCTATCTGGGGGATCATTCTTGGCCGCGCCTTGCAGGGATCCGGGGCAATTGCCGCCGCGGTGATGGCGCTGCTGTCGGATTTGACTCGTGAGCAGAACCGCACCAAGGCGATGGCATTTATCGGCGTCAGTTTCGGCATTACCTTCGCCATTGCGATGGTGGTTGGCCCGATCGTCACCCATGCCTTCGGCCTGCATGCGCTGTTCTGGATGATTGCCGTACTGGCATTAGCAGGGATCGTGATTACGCTGACGGTGGTCCCTTCCGCCGACGATCACGTGCTGAACCGCGAATCGAGTATCGTGCGTGGCAGTTTCAGTAAGGTGTTGAGCAATTCGCGTCTGCTGAAACTCAACTTCGGCATCATGTGCCTGCACATTCTGTTGATGTCCAGCTTCGTTGCCCTGCCGCTGGCCATGCAACACGCCGGGCTGGCCGCCAGCGATCACTGGAAAGTGTATCTGGTCACCATGCTGGTTTCCTTTGCCGCCGTAGTGCCCTTCATTATTTATGCTGAAAAATATCGCCGCATGAAGCAGGTTTTCATGGGCTGCGTAGCGGTGCTATTTTGTGCCGAAGTTCTGCTGTGGTTTGCCGGGCTACACCTGTGGGGCATCATTGCCGGCGTGCAGTTGTTCTTCATGGCGTTTAACGTGATGGAAGCGATTCTGCCTTCGTTGATCAGCAAAGAATCTCCTGCGGGTTATAAAGGCACAGCCATGGGGGTTTACTCCACCAGCCAATTTATCGGCGTCGCCATCGGCGGGAGCCTGGGGGGTTGGTTGTATGGGATACAGGGCGCAGGGTTGGTGTTTATTGCCGGAGCGGTGATTGCCGCCATCTGGTTTGTGGTCAGCAGCACCATGAAGGAACCGCCGTACGTCAGCAGCCTGCGTATCACACTCTCTGAGCTGGCGGTGAAGGATTCAGCACTGCAAAGCCGCCTGATGGCTCAACCGGGCGTAGCAGAAGCCGTTGTAGTGCCAGAAGAACGCAGTGCCTATGTGAAGGTTGATACCAAACAGACCAATCGTGGCCAATTGGAAGCGCTGGTCAACGCACTATAGAATAACCAGGGCCGCTTAAGCGGCCCTGGTTTTTTTAATCGCGGAAGTTTTTGAACTGGAACGGCTGCCCCAGATCGGCACCACGCACCAGCGCCATCACGCTTTGCAGATCGTCGCGTGCCTTGCCGGTGACGCGCACTTCATCACCCTGAATCTGTGCCTGCACTTTCAGCTTGCTGTCTTTAATCAGCTTCACAATTTTCTTCGCCAACGTCGTCTCAATACCTTGCTTCAGCTTGGCTTCAACGCTGTAGGTTTTACCACTGTGGGTCAGTTCTTCCGGGATCTCCAGAGCACCGCCATCAATGCTGCGTTTGCTCAGTTTTTCACGCAAAATATCCAGCAGTTGCTGCACCTGGAAGTCGGACTCACTGGCCACTTTGATGCTTTCATTTTTCTCGTTCAGCTCAAAACTGGCCGGGACGTTACGGAAATCCCAACGCGTACTGAGATCGCGCGTCGCGTTCTCAACGGCATTGCGAACTTCCTGCATATCAATTTCGGAAACGATGTCGAAAGATGGCATACTTCTTCCTCCTGAATGAGAGCCTAAGCGATTTCGATGCGGTGCATGATACCCGCTTTATCGTCCTTGGCAAAATTCCGATATCACTGCCGGGCAAGACGCTTAGCAACAGAAAAGCCTATAATAGGCAGATTCATCAGCGGTATTCCCGGACACCAAGGAGATTGAATGAAAATAACCATTCTTGGTTGCGGTGCGCTCGGGCAACTGTGGCTTTCGCGGCTCTATCAGCAAGGCCATGACGTACAGGGATGGTTACGGGTCCCCCAACCATTTTGTGCGGTGAACGTGATCGAGCCTGACGGCGCATCGTTCAACCGTAATTTACCCACCAACGACCCCGAACATCTTGCGCAGAGTGAACTGTTGTTAGTGACGCTGAAAGCCTGGCAGGTTTCCGGTGCAGTCACTGCGCTATTGCCTAAGCTGAACCCACATTGCGCCATTTTGCTCCTGCACAACGGCATGGGAACGCAGGACGAACTGCCACCACATAGTCAGCCGCTGCTGCAAGGTACTACCACTCATGCAGCACGTCATGATGGCAACACCATTGTTCACGTAGCGAACGGGGTGACTCATATCGGCCCCATCACGCCGCAGGCCACCCATCTCAGCCACTTGGCAGAAGTGCTGCATCAGGCGCTGCCGGACGTTGCCTGGCATAACCACATTGCCTCCGCCAGTTGGCGCAAGCTGGCGGTTAACTGCGTAATCAACCCACTGACTGCACTGTATGGCTGCCACAACGGCGATCTACAGCGTTACCCGGAACAGATAGAAACGCTCTGCTGCGAAGTGGCCAGCGTGATGGAAATGGAAGGCCACCATACCTCGTGCGAAGATCTGATGTCCTACGTTATGCAGGTGATCCAACTCACGGCGGACAACATCTCCTCAATGCTGCAGGATATCCGCGCCCAGCGGCATACCGAAATCGACTACATTACCGGCTATTTGTTGCGGCGCGGGCGCAGCCACGGTATTCCTCTGCCAGAAAATACCCGTTTGTTCGAATTGATTAAACGAAAGGAAAATGAATATGAGCGTGTCGGTGTTGGTTTGCCTAGCACCTGGTAGCGAAGAAACAGAAGCCGTTACCACTATCGATCTCCTGGTGCGCGCCGGGGTGAAGGTCACTACCGCCAGCGTAGCTGGTGATGGCAACCTGACCATCATTTGCTCACGCGGCGTGAAACTGCTGGCTGACGCGCCGCTGGTAGCGATTGTGGATGACCCTTTCGATGCCATTGTCCTGCCAGGGGGAATTAAAGGGGCAGAGTGCTTCCGCGATAGCCCATTACTGGTAGAAAAAGTCCGCCAAATGCACCTACAGGGCAAGATTGTTGCCGCCATCTGTGCAGCGCCTGCGCTGGTATTACAGCATCACAAACTGTTCCCGGTAGGTAACATGACTGGTTTCCCCGGTCTGAAAGATCAGATCCCAGAAGGTCAATGGATAGAAAGGCGTGTCGTTTTTGATCCGCGCGTCAACCTACTCACTAGCCAAGGACCAGGCACCTCAATGGAGTTTGCTCTGAAGCTGATCGATTTACTCTTGGGCAAGGCCAAGGCCGCCGAAGTGGCAGCACAGTTAGTGCTGATCCCCGGCATGTACGACTTCAGCAGTTGAGTTTCTACCGGCAGGCCAGACTGCCTGCCGGTCACACCTTATGGGCGGTACACTTTAACGTTGGCGTAACCTTGCTCAAGCAGATACAGCGCCTGCAAACGGCTCATTACACCGCGATCGCAATACAGCAGATAGGTCTTACTCTGGTCGAGATCGCCAAACTGGCTGCTCAGCTTGTAGAACGGCAGCGATTTGACCTCAACCTCAGCCAGTTGCAACGGTTTCTCTTCCTGCTCGTCGATGGAACGAATATCCAGAATCACCTCGTCAGCCGCGAATTCAGCAACGGTTTCCACTTCGGTAACCTGCTCCCGCGCCTCTTCTGCGATGGTGCGGATATCCACATTGCGCGCTTCACGCACCACCCGCTGCAGAATCTCGAAGTCAAAGTTACCCTCTTCTTCTTCAATTTTGGTTTTCACCGCTTTAACCGTCGGATTCTTCGAAATCACACCGCAGTATTCCGGCATGGTTTTGGCGAAGTCCTCAGTACCAATTTCCCGCGCTACCTTGATAATGTGCTCTTTATCGTGCGAAATCAGCGGACGCAGGATCAGCGTATCGGAAGCGTTGTCGATCATGCGCAGGTTAGTGAGCGTCTGGCTGGATACCTGGCCCAGCGCTTCGCCGGTCACCAGCGCCTGCACGCCATAACGCTCTGCCACCTGGGAAGCGGCGCGCACCATCATACGCTTGAGCACCACGCCCATCTGGCCGTCATCCACTTTTTCCAGGATCTCACCCACCACGGGCTCAAAATCGATCGACACAAAACGCACCTTGTGCGAGCTGCCAAAACGATTCCACAGGTAATACGCCACCTGCTTGACGCCGATTTCATGCGCTGCGCCACCCAGATTAAAGAAGCAATAGTGCACGCGACAGCCACGGCGCATCAGCATGTAGCTGGAAACACCGGAATCAAAACCGCCAGAAATCAGTGAGAGTACATCTTCCTGAGTGCCGATCGGATAGCCGCCAATGCCTTCGCGGCGCGATTTAACCAGCATCAGCTTGTCGTCTTCGATCTCCAGATTCACCGTAACCTGCGGATGCGACAGCTTAACGCGCGCGCTTTCGATGTGCTGATTCAGGCCGCCGCCCACGTAGCGTTCCACATCCTGAGAACTGAACTCATGCTTGCCACGGCGCTTAACCCGCACGCAGAAGCTTTTGCCTTCCAACTGTTCACGGTAGGTTTCCAGCGTCTGTTCGAAGATATGGTGCACATCGGTATAAACGCGATCTTCCACTTCCAGGATATGATGAATGCCAGGAATGCGGGTTAATGCTTCAGCGATCACCGGGCGCTGATTTTCGTTTTTGGCTCGAACTTCGATAAAATCCCAGTGACGGACCACCGCCAGCGTTTCATCATACTGCTTCAGCACGTTGCGGATATTGGTTGTCAGAATCTTAATGAAGCGCAAGCGCACAGATTGACTCTTGATGGTGATTTCTGGGAACAATTTAATGATAAACTTCATGGCGGTTTTTATTGTCTGATAAGAATTACGGGGTAAAAGATTTATATCCTGAATCTTTCGAGCGGCAGCAGTTGGCTGCAACTTAAAAGCTATTAGGTATACAATGGCGATAAGAATGATAAAACTTCGAACCTGACGAACTTTTATCATTCTTATCTGGGCGCGAAGTATATCACTATCTGCTCGCGCGCCGCGCGCAAAACCATACATTCACGCCATGATTTGCTAATCAAGATCCGCTAGGATAGGCTCTGGCACCACTGTTCACATGATGATGTAAAAAGAAAATTATGCCGAAAAAACCTGCACAATCAGACAGTAAAGAGCAAAGCATCAGCTTTGAAAACTCCCTTAGCGAACTTGAGCACATCGTGACACGCCTGGAGTCGGGCGAACTGCCGCTGGAAGACGCGTTAAACGAGTTCGAACGCGGTGTACAACTGGCGCGTCAGGGCCAACAAAAATTGCAGCAGGCAGAACAGCGCGTACAAATCCTGCTCAACGACAGCAACGACGATGCTGCTCTGGCACCTTTTACCCCGGACGCTGAGTAATTACGATGTCTGATTTTCACCATCAGTTACAGGCTTTCCGCCAACGCAGCGATCGCGCGTTGCTGGACTACATCGCGCCGCTGCCGTTCAATAACGGCAAGATGGTTGAAGCCATGCGCCACGGCGCGCTGTTGGGCGGCAAACGCCTGCGCCCCTTCCTGGTTTACGCGACCGGGCAGATGTTTGGCCTGTCACTGAATAATCTTGATGCTCCCGCCGCTGCGGTAGAGTGCATTCACGCCTACTCGCTGATTCATGACGATTTACCGGCAATGGACGATGACGATCTGCGCCGTGGTCAACCCACCTGCCACGTCAAATTCGGTGAAGCCAACGCGATTCTGGCTGGCGATGCCTTACAAACGCTGGCGTTTTCGATTCTGGCCGATGCCGACATGCCGGATGTCGCAATACGCGATCGGCTGGCGATGATCTCTGAACTGGCAACCGCCAGCGGCGTTGCCGGGATGTGCGGCGGCCAATCGCTGGATCTGGAAGCGGAAGGGCAGCATGTCGATCTAGCCGCATTAGAGCAAATCCACCGCCACAAAACCGGCGCGTTAATTCGTGCAGCGGTTCGCTTGGGAGCCCTGGCTGCCGGTGAACCGGGCCGTGCGGCACTGCCGCAGCTCGATCGTTACGCCGCTGCGATCGGCCTGGCGTTTCAGGTGCAGGATGACATTTTGGACGTGGTGGGCGAAACCGAAAAAATCGGCAAACGCCAGGGAGCGGACCAACAACATGGAAAGAGTACCTACCCGGCCTTACTTGGGCTTGACAGCGCACGGGCAAAGGCGTGGGATCTCTATCAGGAAGCCTTGGCTGCGTTAGAGTCTTTGGCAGCACAATCTCACAATACGGCGCCATTACGTGCGTTAGCCAGCTTCATCATTGAACGCGACAATTAACGTATGACGTTAATCCTCTGATATGAGTATCGAATGACCCTTGATATAGCCAAATACCCGACATTGGCGCTAGCGGAAAACCCGGATGAGCTTCGCTCATTGCCAAAAGAAAGCCTGCCGAAGCTGTGTGATGAACTGCGGCAATATCTGCTGGACAGCGTCAGCCGCTCCAGCGGCCATTTTGCGTCCGGGCTGGGAGCCGTTGAACTGACGGTGGCACTGCATTACGTCTATAACACGCCGTTTGATCAGTTGGTCTGGGACGTTGGGCATCAGGCTTATCCGCACAAGATCCTGACCGGCCGCCGCGATCGTATCGCCACTATCCGCCAGAAAAACGGGCTGCATCCCTTCCCATGGCGCGCCGAAAGCGAATACGACGTGCTTTCTGTTGGTCATTCTTCTACCTCGATCAGCGCCGGTCTTGGCATTGCGGTAGCGGCAGCGCGTGAGGGTAAAGGCCGCCGTACCGTCTGCGTGATTGGCGATGGCGCCATCACCGCCGGAATGGCGTTCGAAGCCATGAACCATGCCGGTGACATCACCCCAGATATGCTGGTGGTGCTGAATGACAACGAAATGTCGATCTCCGAAAACGTCGGTGCCCTGAACAATCATCTGGCGCAGTTGCTGTCCGGCAAGCTCTATTCCACGCTGCGCGAAGGCGGCAAGAAGGTGCTCTCCGGCCTGCCGCCGATCAAAGAGCTGCTGAAACGCACAGAAGAACATCTGAAAGGCATGGTGGTTCCCGGTACGCTGTTTGAAGAGCTGGGTTTTAACTACATTGGCCCGGTGGATGGCCATGATGTACAAGGCTTGGCCGCCACGCTGAAAAACATGCGCGATCTGAAAGGCCCGCAACTGCTGCATATCATGACCAAAAAAGGTCGTGGTTATGCGCCTGCCGAAAAAGACCCGATCAGTTTCCACGCCGTGCCCAAGTTTGATCCCGCCAGCGGTACTCTGCCGAAAAGTGCTGGCGGTTTGCCAACCTACTCGAAGATCTTTGGTGAATGGCTGAGTGAAACCGCCGCCAAAGACAGCAAATTGATGGCTATCACCCCCGCTATGCGTGAAGGTTCCGGCATGGTGCAGTTCTCCCGCGATTATCCGCAGCAGTATTTCGATGTAGCGATCGCCGAGCAACATGCGGTGACCTTCGCCGCTGGCCTGGCGATTGGCGGCTACAAGCCGGTGGTGGCGATCTACTCCACCTTCCTGCAACGGGCTTACGATCAGTTGATCCATGACGTGGCCATCCAGAATCTGCCGGTGATGTTCGCTATCGATCGCGGCGGCATTGTCGGGGCCGACGGGCAAACTCACCAAGGGGCATTCGATCTCTCCTTCCTGCGCTGCATCCCGAATATGGTGATCATGACGCCGAGTGACGAAAACGAATGCCGCCAGATGCTGTATACCGGTTACCACTATAACGACGGCCCAAGCGCGGTGCGCTACCCGCGCGGGAGCGGTACGGGTGCCAAGCTGGAACCGCTGGCCGCATTGCCGCTCGGCAAAGGCATCGTGCGCCGTGAAGGTGAGAAAGTGGCAATCCTCAACTTCGGTACTTTGCTGCCGGAAGCCACCGCTGCCGCCGAGGCGATAAATGCCACGCTGGTAGATATGCGTTTTGTTAAACCGCTGGATGAACAGTTGGTGCTGGAAATGGCTGCCAGCCATGAAGTGCTGGTCACATTGGAAGAGAATGCCATTATGGGTGGCGCAGGCAGCGGCGTTAATGAATTGCTGATGGCCAAACGCCGGGTGGTGCCGGTACTGAATATCGGCCTGCCGGATTACTTTATCCCCCAAGGCAGCCAGGAAGAGATCCGCAGCGATCTGGGGCTGGACGCCGCTGGTATTCAACGTCAGATCGAAAACTGGCTGGCATAGTTCCCCCTCCACCACTCTCTTCATCCTGTAGACGGGCGCAGCATGCGCCCGCATAGCCTTTCCGTATCGTTATCGTCTGAATGCTAAACAGGAGATAGGCATGCAATATCTGAAACTGGGTAACACCGATCTGAAGATTTCCCGCATCTGCTTGGGTTGTATGACCTACGGTGAGCCGACGCGCGGTAATCACGCTTGGACGCTGCCGGAAGAAAGTAGCCGCCCGTTGATCAAGCAGGCGCTGGATGCCGGTATCAACTTTTTCGATACCTCCAATAACTATTCCGATGGCAGCAGCGAAGAAATTCTTGGCCGTGCGCTGCGCGACTATACGCGCCGCGAAGAGGTGGTGATCGCCACCAAAGTCTATAACGCCATGAGCAATCTGGAACGTGGCCTATCGCGCCCTAAGATCATGCAGTCCATCGACGACAGCCTGCAACGCCTGGGCACCGACTACGTTGACCTGCTGCAAATCCACCGCTGGGATTATGAAACCCCGATTGAAGAAACGCTGGAAGCGCTGCATGACGTGGTGAAAGCCGGTAAAGCACGCTATATCGGCGCTTCTTCAATGTTCGCCTGGCAGTTTGCCAAAGCGCTGTACACCGCCGATCTGCACGGCTGGACGCGCTTTGCCACCATGCAAGATCAGTACAACCTGCTGCAACGCGAAGAAGAACGTGAGATGCACCCGCTGTGTGCTGCCGAAGGTATTGCGGTGCTGCCCTGGAGCCCGCTGGCACGCGGCAGGTTGACGCGCCCATGGGGTGAAAGCAGCGCACGGCTGGTTTCCGATCTCTATGGCAAAACGCTGTATGACAAAACGGAAGAGATCGACGCGCTGATCGCCGCGCGCGTTGCCAATATTGCGGAAAAACGCGGCGTTCCTCGTGCGCAAGTGGCGCTGGCATGGTTGCTGAGTAAACCGGTCGTTACCGCGCCGATTATTGGCGCATCACGCAGTGAACACCTGCAAGACGCCGTGGCCGCCATTGAGCTAAAGCTCAGCCCCGAAGAGATTAGCGAGTTAGAAACGGCCTATGTGCCGCATCAAGTTGTAGGTTTTGCATAGCAGAGGGTTCAAATCAGCGGAGCCAAAAAAAGCCTTCTGGCCCCGCTGAATCAACGTCAAATCGGCCAATAATGGCCAATCAGATAGATAATACCGGCGGAGAGTACCCCGGCAACAATATCGTCGACCATGATCCCGGTACCGCCGTGCACGTTACGATCGAACCAGCGGATCGGCCAGGGTTTCCAGATATCCAGAATGCGGAACACTACAAACCCGCCAGCGACCCATTGCCAGCTGTTGACCGGCAACGCCATCAGGGTGATCCACATCCCGACGAACTCATCCCAGACGATACTGCCGTGATCGTGCACCCGCATGTCTTTCGCGGTGCGGTGACACAAATAGACGCCGATACAGATACTGAACATCACCAGCAGCGAATAGAGCTGCCACGGCAGTTGGATCAGCAATAGCCAGAATGGGATCGCCGCCAGCGAGCCCATGGTACCCGGCATGATCGGCGAAAGCCCACTGCCGAAACCGGTCGCCAGCAGGTGCCACGGGTTGCTCATGCGCAACCGACGTTTTGCTTCATCCTTCATAGGCTTGGCTCTAGATTGAAGTGATCAAAACCTTTCCATGGCAGCGTAATCTCTTTGTTGTCACGATAGAACTTCATGCCTTCGGAACTCGGGCCAATCTGGCCGATGCAGGTATAATCTGCGCCCAGATGGCTTAACGCCACTTCCAACGCCCCGCGATTGATTTCCGGCACAGTAAAGCATAGCTCATAGTCTTCACCACCGGTCAGCGCCCAACGCAATGCCTGCTCGGCATCGGTGTTGCCGGTTAACGCCTGTGATATGGGCAGTTCGTCCAATTCGATGCGCGCACCGCATTCGCTGGCTTTCAGCACGTGCTGCAAATCTGAAATCAGGCCGTCAGAGATATCGATCGCCGAGCTGGCCAGATCGCGTAACGCCTGGCCCTGCAACACGCGTGGCTGCGGGCGCAGATGGCGTGCTAACAGATATTCACGGGCCGCCTGATTATCGACCGACAAACGATCCTGTAGGATCGCCAGCCCTGCGGCGCTGTCACCCAGCATGCCGGTCACGTAAATCCAGTCGCCAATACGCGCACCAGCACGCGTCAACGCCCGCCCTGCGGGGATCAGCCCGTTGATGGTCAGGGTCATGCTCAGCGGGCCACGGGTGGTGTCGCCACCGATCAGTTGCATACCGTAGTAATTCAACTGATCGAACAGACTATCGCTAAAGGCTTTGAGCCAGGCTTCGTCAACGTCGGGCAGCGTCAGCGCCAGCGATAGCCACGCCGGATCGGCACCCATGGCTGCCAGGTCGCTCAGGTTAACGGCCAATGCTTTGTAGCCGAGATCGGCCGGATCGATATCCGCCAAGAAGTGAACACCCGAAACCAAGGTGTCGGTGCTGATGGCTAAAAGCTGTTTCTCTGCCACTGTCAGGAGTGCGCAGTCATCTCCAATGCCCAACTGTACGTCCCGGCGCAGACTCTTAAACCGGTCAAAATAGCGAGCAATGAGGTCAAATTCGCCGCATGCCATGGTCAATCTTCCAAAGAAACTAAGGCCGGAAAACCGGCCTTAAATTTATTTTTTCTTGCGGATGCTAGGTGCCGCTTTATCCAGCACCCCATTCACAAACTTATGGCTGTCTTCAGCGCCGAAGGTTTTCGCCAGTTCGATCGCTTCGTTGATAGCCACTTTGTAAGGGACGTCTTCACGCATTTTCAGTTCGAACAGCGCAATGCGCAGGACGGCTTTTTCCACCTGGCCCAATTCATCGAGCTGGCGTGACAGGTATGGCGTCATCAGTTCGTCCAACATACCTGCATTCACTGCCACACCGGACAGCAACGCACGAAAATAGGCGATGTCAACATCTTTGACATCCTGCTCCGTCAGGAACTGGTGTTCAACATCGGCAATGTCATTTCTAGACAACTGCCAAGAGTAAAGCGCTTGAACAGCGCACTCACGAGCGCGGCGACGAGCAGCAGGTTTCACGGAATTCCCCTTAGACTAAATTCAGGCTTTAATGGCTTTAATTACATTGATCATTTCAAGTGCGGTCAGGGCAGCTTCTGCACCTTTGTTGCCCGCTTTGGTACCGGCACGCTCGATCGCTTGTTCGATGCTCTCGGTGGTCAGAACGCCAAAGGCAACCGGGATCTCGCTATTCAGCGAGACATTACCCAGGCCAGAGCTGGCTTCACCCGCCACATACTCGAAGTGCGCGGTGCCCCCACGGATCACGGTGCCCAGTGCAATCACCGCATCGTATTTGCCGGTATTCGCCAGCACGCGTGCAGTCAACGGCAGTTCGTAAGCGCCTGGAACCCAGACAACGGTGATGTTGTCATCAGCAACCTGGCCAATGCGCTTCAGCGCATCAATGGCACCTTGCAGCAGGCTGTCGTTGATGAAATTGTTAAAACGTGCAATTGCGATCGCCACACGGGCATTAGGAGTAGCAACAACACCTTCGATAACTTTCATGGGCTTTCCTTAAAAATGGGTTCAATACCCCGCAGGGGGGCGGATTCTATCATATTCTTTACCTGCCTGCGCGGCGGTTTTGTAAAACCTTGGCAGCACGGCAGGCGGAGGCTACAGACTAAACTTGGCTTTCAAGCGCAGACGCAGATCGGGGCCGATCTGGCGCACTTCGCTGAAGACGAACTCCGGCGCATCGGCCAGTTGTTCCAGGCCCGGCAGTTGACACAGGCCGCGGCCACCATCGCCCAGCAATTTTGGCGCGACGTACACAATAAGCTCGTCGACTAGCCCGGCTTGCAGCAGAGCACCCGCCAGTTTGGCACCAGCTTCAACCCAGATGGAATTCACCTGGCGCTTGGCCAGTTGCATCATCATCACCACCAGATCGATCCCGCCACCGTGCGCAGGGAACGACAGTTGTTCGACACCCTGCGGCCAACGCTGATCGTCCGGTTGCAGGCGAGCCAGCCAGGTTGATCCCGGCTGTTGTACCAACCGATGCTGTGGTGTGACCCGGTTTTGGCTATCGAGGATAATCCGTACTGGCTGCCGCAGGTTTTCCTGCGGGTAAATCTGCCGGGTTGCGCTATCCAGCTCATCCCAACGCACCGTCAATGCAGGGTCATCGGCCAGCACGGTGGCGCTGGTGCTGAGGATGGCTGAACTTTCAGCCCGCAAACGCTGCACGTCCTGCCTGGCCTGTGGAGAAGTGATCCACTGGCTTTCTCCAGACGCCATCGCCGTGCGGCCATCCAGCGACGCCCCTAACTTCAACTGCACATAGGGGAACCCGGTACGCATGCGCTTCAAAAAGCCCAGATTGACCGCTTCGGCCTCTGCCAACATCAAGCCATGATGAACTTCGATACCGGACTGCTGCAATTTATACAGCCCACGTCCGGCCACCTGCGGATTAGGATCCTGCATTGCGGCCACCACACGGCTGACGCCCGCAGCAACCAGAGCATCGGCGCAGGGCGGCGTGCGACCATGATGGCTGCAAGGCTCAAGCGTCACATAAGCCGTGGCACCGCGCGCCTGTTCACCCGCCATACGCAAGGCATGAACCTCAGCGTGGGGTTCGCCAGCGCGTAAATGGTAACCTTCTCCCACAATGTTGCCATCGCGCACGATCACGCAGCCCACGTTGGGGTTAGGTGGGGTGGTGAAACGCCCTAATCGCGCCAGTTCAAAGGCGCGTGCCATGTAAAATTCATCGTTGTGCATGCGGATCCTGTTAATCCTGCAGTTTGGCGATCTCTTCGCCGAATTCACGGATATCTTCAAAACTGCGATACACCGAGGCAAAACGGATGTAAGCCACTTTATCCAGCTTCTTCAGTTCATCCATCACCAGATTGCCGACCATTTTGGTGGGGACTTCACGTTCACCGGTAGCACGCAACTGGGATTTGATATGGCTGATCGCGCTTTCTACGTCGTCAGCGCTGACCGGGCGCTTTTCCAACGCTTTCAGCATGCCACGGCGCAGTTTATCTTCGTTGAAGGGTTCACGGACCTCATCGCTTTTAACCACCCGCGGCATCACAAGCTCGGCAACTTCGAAAGTGGTAAAACGTTCGTTACAAACCAGACATTGGCGACGACGGCGCACCTGCGATCCATCCCCCACCAGGCGAGAATCAATAACTTTGGTATCAACGGCAGCGCAGAAAGGGCAATGCATAACTCGTCCTGATAAACGTTTTTATAGTTAAGAATAGTTTACCCCGAAGTTAGGCCACAACAAAGGCCGGCGGGTATTTGTTGCGAGCCACTGCCATGAACGAACACAAAACAGGCCACACTACCGGGATAGGCATGACTTTACCTGGCGATGCCGTTAAGCTGGCAACCGAAGCGATTGAATAAGGTTCCCTTATCATGACTATCCGTTATCGTCACACCGCCCTGTTCACTACCCTGATTTTACTGGCAGGTTGTACACCACACCGCGAAGTGCCCAAGCTCAAAAGCCAGGTCGTTGAGTTGAAACAGATGCTAAGTACGCTGACCGATCAGGCTAGCGCGCTGGAGCGCCAGAATCGGCTGAACCAGAATTCCACCAGCGGTGTTTATCTACTCCCGGCTGCCAACAGTGCTGCCAGGTTACAAAGCAGCGTGGGTGAACTGAGTGTTTCACTCAGTCAAATGAAGAACGAAGCCAACGGCACTCAGGCTACATTGGTGATTCGCACAATCTCCGGCCAAAACCTGCCAGACTTTACCGCTAAGCTGGAGTGGGGCCAGTTGGATGTCACCACCGGCATGCCGCTAACGGCAGGTTCGCTGTCGCAGCAGATCCGCAGCCATGATTCGTTGTTACCCAAAAATGAACAAAACTTTGAACTGCGTCTGAGCGGCGTCACGCCGGAACAACTTGGCTATATTCGCCTGCACAGTGTTAACCCCGTCACCGACAGCGCTGCGGGCCCCCAAGCAGATAAAGAAAGAGCGCCAAATGGCGCTCTTTTTATTCAGCTGAACGTACAGCAGATTAGCATTACGGCAGAATCGAAGGCTGGTCTGCGCCCTCTTTCTCCACTTTCTGCTGCAGCATGTGCTCACGTTTCATACCCAGTTTCAACGCCAGCGCGGACGCTACGTAGATAGAGGATACGGTACCGATGGACACACCGATCAACATGGTCAGTGAGAAGCCTTGCAGCATCGCGCCGCCGAAGATGTACAGCATCAGAACCACCATCAGCGTGGTAGCGGAAGTCATGATGGTACGGCTCAGCGTCTGGGTCAGCGACACGTTCATGATCTCGTAAGGCGTTCCGCGGCGGATCTTGCGGAAGTTCTCACGAATACGGTCAGAAACCACGATACTGTCGTTCAGCGAGTAACCGATAACCGACATCAAAGAAGCGACAATCGTCAGGTCAATCTCAATATGGAACAGCGACAGCACGCCCATAGTAATGACCACGTCGTGCGCCAGAGCGATAACCGCCCCCAACGCCAAACGCCATTCGAAGCGGAAGCCAACGTAAATCAGGATACAGATCAACGCCACCAGCAGCGCCATGCCGCCGGTTTGTGCCAACTCACTCCCTACGCTCGGGCCAACGAACTCGATACGTTTAACGGTCGCATTCTTGTCAACGGCATCGTTGATCACGCCGATCACTTTATTACCCAGTTCCTGGCCTGCGGTGCCGGTCGCGGGTGGCATACGCACCATCACGTCGCGGCTGCTGCCGAAGTTCTGAATAATCGGATCCTTGAACCCGGCTTTTTCCAGCGTATCGCGCATCAGATCCAGATTCGCCGGTTTTTCCAGGTTGATTTCAATCACCGTACCACCGGTGAAATCCAGGCCCCAGTTAAAACCACGAACGGACATAATGGCGATTGACGCGATCAGCAGCAGCAATGAGATGCCGAAGGCCACGTAATCCCAGCGCATAAAGTCATAGACTTTACGGCCGTAGTTGAGTTGTTCAACAGTATAATCCTGTGCCACAACGCACTCCTCAGATAGACAGCTTGTTAATGCGCTTGCCGCCGTAAAGCAGGTTGACGATGGCACGGGTACCGACAATCGCGGTGAACATGGACGTCGCCACACCGATTGCGGTGGTAATTGCAAAGCCCTTGATCGAACCCGTACCCACTGCGTACAGAATGATCGCGGTAATCAGGGTAGTGACGTTGGCATCAACAATACTGGAGAACGCGCCTTTATAGCCTTCATGGATCGCCTGCTGAATGGATCGCCCATTCTTCAGTTCTTCCTTGATACGTTCGTTGATCAGTACGTTGGCGTCGACCGCCACCGCCAGCGTCAGCACGATACCGGCAATCCCCGGCATCGTCAGCGTTGCACCCGGCAACAGTGACATCACGCCGACAATCAGCACCAGGTTAGCCATCAGCGCGCTTGAGGCGATCAGGCCAAACTTGCGGTACCAGACCACCATAAACACGATGGATGCCACCAGGCCCCACAGACAAGCCTCAAGACCCTGAGTGATGTTCTGCTGACCCAGCGTTGGGCCGATTGTGCGTTCTTCCACGATCTGGATAGGCGCAATCAACGCACCGGCGCGCAGCAGCAGCGAAAGCTGGCGAGCTTCGTTCGGATTATCGATACCGGTGATACGGAAGCTGTTGCCCAAGCGCGACTGAATATTCGCCACGTTGATCACTTCTTCCTGCTTCACTAGGATCGAACGACCATTGGCGTCTTTCTTGCCGCTGTCTTTGTACTCCACAAACAGGGTCGCCATCGGTTTACCGATACTATCCTTGGTGAAGTTAGACATTGCAGTGCCACCGGCACTGTCCAGCGAGATGTTAACCTGCGGCTGGTTGTACTCGTCAGTGCTGGAAGTGGAGTCAGTGATGTGGTCACCGGTCAGGATCACACGCTTGTACAACACGATCGGCTTGCCATCACGGGTGAATTTCACCTCGGAATCACCCGGTACGCGGCCACTTGCTGCTGCGGTCGCATCCGCGTTGGTGTTCACCAGGCGGAATTCCAGCGTAGCGGTGGCCCCCAGGATCTCTTTGGCGCGTGCCGTATCCTGAATACCTGGCAGTTCAACCACGATGCGGTCAGAACCCTGGCGCTGTACCAAAGGTTCGGCAACGCCGAGCTGGTTAACACGGTTACGCAGGATGGTGATGTTCTGCTGCACCGCATACTCACGCGCTTCGCTCAGACGCGCATCGGTCATGGTCGCTTTCAGCGTGTTGGTGCCATTGGCTGAAAGCACTAGATCACGCTGGCGTGGGGCCATGAAGCTGATCGCCTGATCGCGCGCAGCATCGTCGCGGAAGCGGACTTCCACACCGTTGTTTTCCAGCTTGCGGATCGCAGCATAGGGAATGCCCTTTTCACGCAGTTCACTGCGCAGGGTATCCATGGTTTGTTCTTGCAACTTGCCCAGCGCGGTATCCATGTCGACTTCCATCAGGAAGTGCACGCCACCACGTAAGTCCAGACCCAATTTCATCGGCTCTGCGTTCAGCAGCCTCAACCAGGTTGGCGTTGCCGGAGCAAGGTTCAGCGCCACAACATATTTATCACCCAATTCTGCCATCAAGGCTTCACGGGCGCGCAGCTGAACGTCAGGATCTTTAAAGCGAGCCAGGATGGCACCGTTTTCCAGCGCAATCGACTTGCTCGCAATATTATCTTTTTCTAATACGTTACGGACTTGGTCCAGCGTAGCTTCACTGGCGGCGACACCGCGCGCGCCAGTGATTTGTACGGCCGGATCCTCACCGTAAATGTTGGGAAGTGCATAAAGCAGACCGACGAGGATCACGACGATCAACATCAGATACTTCCACAAAGGATAACGGTTTAGCACGGCAGTTCCCTTAGGGAAAACGAAATTACAGGGCCTTCATAGTACCTTTCGGCAGAACGGCCGCCACGAAGTCACGCTTGATCATCACTTCCGTGGTGTCATTCAGCGCAATGGCAATGATACCGGTGTCAGCCACTTTGGTGACGCGGCCAATCAGGCCACCGGTGGTCAACACTTCATCACCCTTGCCGATGGAGTCCATCAGTTTCTTGTGATCTTTAGCGCGTTTCTGCTGTGGACGCAGGATCATGAAATAGAAAATCAGACCAAATACCACCAGCATAATGATCAGAGAGTACGGGCTTCCCTGAGCCGGAGCCCCTGCGGATGCGACGGCGTCAGAAATGAAAAAGCTCATTGAAAATCCCTCATTAAGTTATTAATTATTGAATCAAGCAGTTAAAGATGGAACCGGCTTACCGATCCGCTCATAAAAATCTGCAACAAACAGCTCTAATTTACTCTCTTCAATAGCCTGGCGTAAACCCGCCATTAAGCGCTGGTAGTATCGCAGGTTATGAATTGTGTTCAATCGGGCACCTAATATTTCGTTGCAACGATCAAGATGATGCAAGTAGGCGCGGCTGTAATGGCGGCAGGTATAGCAATCACAGTCCTTGTCCAGCGTAGAAGTATCATCCTTGTGCTTGGCATTGCGGATTTTTACCACACCGTCAGTCACGAACAAATGGCCGTTACGGGCATTACGCGTTGGCATCACGCAATCGAACATATCGATACCGCGACGCACACCTTCTACCAGATCTTCCGGCTTGCCCACCCCCATCAGATAGCGTGGCTTATCTTCTGGAATTTGCGGGCAAACATGCTCGAGAATGCGATGCATATCCTCTTTTGGCTCACCGACCGCCAAACCGCCCACAGCGTAACCATCAAAGCCGATATCCACCAGCCCTTTTACTGAAACATCACGTAAATCTTCGTAAACCCCGCCCTGAATAATACCGAACAAAGCATTCTTATTATTCAGTTCATCAAAACGCTGACGGCTGCGCTGCGCCCAGCGCAACGACATTTCCATCGAGCGCTTGGCGTAGTCCCAATCGGCCGGGTAAGGCGTACACTCATCGAAAATCATCACGATGTCAGACCCTAGGTCATACTGGATTTCCATCGATTTTTCCGGGCTGAGGAACACTTTATCGCCGTTAATCGGGTTACGGAAATAGACGCCCTCCTCTTTGATCTTGCGCATCGCTCCCAGGCTGAACACCTGGAAACCACCGGAGTCGGTCAGGATCGGGCCGTGCCACTGCATAAAGTCATGCAGATCGCCGTGCAGTTTCATGATCTCCTGCCCTGGGCGCAGCCACAGGTGGAAGGTGTTACCCAGCAGGATCTGCGCGCCGGTTTCTTTCACTTCTTCCGGCGTCATGCCTTTGACCGTACCGTAGGTCCCTACCGGCATAAAGGCCGGGGTTTCCACTACGCCACGTTCAAAGACCAGGCGGCCACGGCGAGCACGGCCATCGGTTGTTTGTAATTCGTACTTCACAAAACCTCCAGCACCGGAAAAACAGTCCGATGACATTAAAACAGGGCCACGCGGTGCGCGTAACCCAGGGATTCATATTCACTCGCCGACGGATTCGTTTTCCGCCTGCGGATTACGGCTGATAAACATCGCATCACCGTAGCTGAAAAAGCGGTACTGCTCGGCCACCGCCTGCTGATAGGCATTCATGGTGTTCTTATAGCCAGCAAAGGCAGAAACCAGCATGATCAGCGTCGATTCCGGCAGGTGGAAATTGGTCACCAGCGCATCAATCACCTGATAATGGTAGCCGGGATAGATAAAGATCTGGGTATCGCCAAAGAAAGGGGCAATCAATGCATCCTGAGTCGCCTTAGCGGCGCTTTCCAGCGAACGCACCGAGGTAGTCCCCACTGCCACCACGCGTTTGCCACGCGCTTTACAAGCCAACACGGCATCTACCACTTCCTGCGGCACTTCGGCGTATTCCGCATGCATCACGTGTTCTTCAATGGTTTCCACCCGCACCGGCTGGAAGGTTCCGGCCCCAACGTGCAAGGTAACAAACGCCATTTCAACGCCCTTGGCACGCAGCGCAGCCAACAGCGGTTCGTCGAAGTGCAACCCGGCGGTTGGTGCCGCAACGGCACCCGGTTTTTCGCTGTAGACGGTCTGATACAGTTCGCGATCGGCATCTTCATCTGGGCGGTCGATATACGGCGGCAATGGCATATGGCCAACCGCGTTGAGGATAGTGAAAACGTCACGATCGTCATTGAAACGCAGTTCAAACAACGTGTCATGGCGAGCAACCATGGTAGCGGCAATGCTTTCATCGTCGCCCAGCAGCAGTTCAGCACCGGGCTTTGGTGCTTTGGATGCCCGCACATGCGCCAGTACGCGGTGATCGTCCAACACCCGCTCCACCAGCACTTCAATCTTGCCACCGCTGACCTTGCGGCCAAACAGACGCGCCGGGATCACGCGCGTATTGTTAAATACCAGCAGATCGCCAGCTTCCAGCTTATCCAGCAGATCGGTGAATACGCCGTGCGTCAAGGCTCCGGTCGGCCCGTCCAGTTGCAGCAAACGGCAAGCGCTGCGCTCCGGCTGTGGATAGTGGGCAATTAAAGACTCAGGGAGTTCAAAAGAAAAATCGGCGACGCGCATGGGTATTCACTTCTTCAATATAGAGCTAATTAAGAAAAAACAGGCGGTACAGTCTAAAGCCGTGGGCGACCAGCAGCAAGAGATAAGGAGGGATTGCATAACTTGCGTTATAGTTGCCAAATGAATTTTCTCGCTCATCTCCATTTGGCCCAGCTTGCCGAAAGCTCATTACTGGGCAACCTACTGGCCGACTTCGTGCGTGGCAACCCTGCCGGGGACTACGATCCTGAAGTGGTTGCCGGCATCATGATGCACCGCCGTGTCGACGTATTGGTCGATACCCTGCCCGTAATCCGCGCCTGCCGTGACTATTTCAGCCCGGAGTTCCGCCGCGTTGCGCCGATTACGCTCGACGTGGTGTGGGATCACTTTCTGGCGCGCCACTGGCACCAGCTTGAACCCACTCGCAGCCTGCAGAATTTCACTGAGGAAGCGCGCGGCCAGATTATGCCGCATCTGCCGCTGACGCCTGCGCGCTTCCAGAACCTGAACCACTATCTCTGGCCGGAACGCTGGCTGGAGCGCTATGCCGAGCTGCCGTTTATCGCGAAGGTGTTACAAGGCATGGCTAGCCGCCGCCCGCGCCTGGGTGCTCTGGCGGGTTCTTTTGCCGACGTGGAGCGCAATTATCATCAGCTTGAAACACACTTCTGGCAATTTTACCCGCAGATTATGCAACAGGCGAAAAACAAGGCACTGTAATCTGGTGCCTAAATGCTATCTAGTACGCAGGATCACAAGAAATTGCCCTTTAACACTTGCCCTTTTGCACGAAAAGGTTACTTTTAAAGCCTGCCGAATTTAATTTCTCGGTTTGATAGGTAAAAACTATCTCATTGATTGGTCATTTACCCTTTATTCACCGAGTCACGGCCCCTATACTGACTCTTGCTTTTACATCAACCCCCTAACAACTATTACAGGAGTAATTATGGTCCTGGTAACTCGTCAAGCCCCTGACTTCACCGCTGCTGCCGTACTGGGCAACGGCGAAATCGTTGAAAACTTCAACCTGAAGAAGCACCTGAACGGCAAACCAGCCGTAGTGTTTTTCTGGCCGATGGACTTCACCTTCGTATGTCCTTCAGAGCTGATCGCTTTCGATCACCGTTATGAAGAATTCCAGAAGCGCGGCGTTGAAGTTGTAGGCGTTTCCTTCGACTCAGAATTCGTCCACAACGCATGGCGTAAAACCCCTGTCGACAAAGGCGGCATCGGTGAAGTGAAATACGCAATGGTTGCTGACGTTAAGCGCGAAATTCAGAAAGCTTACGGCATCGAGCACCCAGATGCTGGCGTAGCACTGCGTGGTTCTTTCCTGATCGACAAAAACGGCATCGTACGTTCGCAGATCGTTAACGACCTGCCAATCGGCCGTAATATCGACGAAATGATCCGTACCGTTGACGCACTGCAATTCCACGAAGAGCACGGCGAAGTGTGCCCAGCTCAGTGGGAGAAAGGCAAAGCGGGTATGGGCGCCTCTCCAGACGGCGTGGCTAAATACCTGTCTGAGAACGCCTCCAAGCTGTAATTTCAGCTTGCTTGCGTGTGAACCGGTCAGCCCTGCTGGCCGGTTTTTTTATGCCCATTAGCCGGGCATTTGCACCTATTTTGTGCTTTACCTCTCTGTTTTAACTCATATCTATAACCCGCATTCCCCCTGCCGCTACTATCATTATCCCGGCCTGTTCTTTGCGTTTTAAAGACTGGCAAAAAGTCTCATCACAATAAGAATCGACAGGAGTCGTTATGTTTTTGCAAAAATGGAGCCAACCACTGACCTTGGCGGCCTTGCTGGTCAGCAGCAACCTGTACGCCGCTTCCAATCCGGCGGTAGAAGCCAGAAATGGCATGGTCGTGACATCGCAACATCTGGCCTCACAGGTCGGCGTAGATATTCTCAAGATGGGTGGCAATGCGGTAGATGCCGCAGTGGCCGTGGGTTACGCACAGGCGGTGGTTAACCCTTGCTGTGGCAATATCGGCGGCGGCGGCTTTATGACCGTGCACTTGGCCGATGGCACCGACACCTTTATCAACTTCCGCGAAACTGCTCCGGCTGCGGCCAGTGCCGATATGTATCTGGATGCCAACGGCAAGGTAAAAAAAGACGCCAGCCTATACGGCTACCTGGCTTCTGGCGTGCCCGGTACGGTACTGGGGATGGAAACCGCACGCGAGAAATACGGGAAACTGAGCCGTGAGCAAGTGCTCGCACCGGCAATCAAGCTGGCGCGCGAAGGCTTTATCCTAACGCGGGCCGACACCGATATTCTCGACACCACCATCACACGTTTTAAGCAAGATCAGGAAGCAGCGAAAATCTTCCTGCGTAAAGATGGCTCACCGCTGCAACCGGGCGATTTATTAGTGCAAACCGACCTGTCCAATACGCTGGAAGCGATCGCCAAACAAGGCCCCTCTGCCTTCTATCTGGGCAAAATCCCACAGGCGGTGGAGGATGCTGCCAAAAAAGGCGGTGGGATCCTGACGGCGGCCGATTTTGCTAGCTATAAAGTCACCGAAAGCGCCCCTATCACTTGCAGCTACCGTGGCTATAAATTCGTTTCCGCACCACCGCCCAGCTCCGGCGGCGTGACACTGTGCGAAACGCTGAATATTGTTGAAGGTTACGATCTGAAAAGCATGGGCTTTAACTCAGCAGCGGCGATCCACACCATGACCGAAGCCATGCGCCATGCCTATATGGACCGCAATACCTACCTCGGCGATCCGGCGTTTATTAAAAACCCGGTTGATCGGTTGGTGAGCAAGAGCTACGCCGAGCAGATCCGCAAGCAGATTGTTGCCAATAAAGCGACGCCTTCTGAAAACGTGCAACCCGGTATGGAACCGCACGAAAAACCAGAAACCACCCATTATTCCATTGTCGATAGCCACGGGAACGCGGTTTCTACCACCTATACCGTCAATGGCCGTTTCGGTTCGGTGGTGATCGCACCGGGCACCGGTTTCTTCCTCAATGATGAAATGGACGATTTCACCGTCAAAGTGGGCGAGAAAAACCTTTACGGTTTGGTACAGGGCACAGCAAACGCCATCGCCCCCGGTAAGCGCCCACTATCCTCGATGAGCCCGACGCTGGTGACCAAAGACAATAAAATCTTTATGGTGCTCGGCTCACCGGGCGGTTCACGCATCATCACCATCACGCTGCAAACCGCGCTGAACGTCATCGACCACGGCATGGCACCGCAGGAAGCGGTAGATGCTCCACGTATTCACCATCAGTGGTTGCCGGATGAGGTGTATTACGAACAGCGTGGCGTGTCTGCCGATACGCTGAAAATTCTGAAGGAAATGGGCTACAAGATGGTCGAGCAAAACCCTTGGGGCGCCGCCGAACTGATTCTGGTGGGCTTACCGGGTGCCGCCGGTGTCACCCCGGCCAACTCCGGCAATGATTCCGCCGTTTCCGGCAAAGTACGCGAAGGTTACCTGTATGGTGCCAACGACGTGCGCCGTCCGGCAGGTTCAGCCGTGGGGTACTGATTCCCAGGCCTGATGTCTTGCCAGGCGGAAAAGTTCGCCTGGCATCCTGTAGGTGCCTTCCCTACAATGGCGTTCTGTTGATGCATTAAAGCAAGGATTAACGGTGTCGAAAGCAAAATCAAATGCGACCATTGTAGATATTGCTCGCCGAGCTAACGTGACTAATATCACTGTTTCCCGCGCTTTTAATAAGCCCGAATTGTTAAAGCCGGAAACGCTTGAAAAAATCCATGCTATCGCCAAAGAGCTTAATTATGTTCCCAATGCCTTTGCTCAGGGATTAAAAAAAAGCAGCAGCCAGATTATCGGTATTGTCACCAGCAGTTTGTATAACCCGTTTTATTCCAATTTAATTCAAACCGTATCGCGCATTGCCCGCCAGCAGGGCTATCAGATTATGCTGTTTGATACCGACGGCAGTGAAGCGGCAGAGATGCAGGCGATTCAGGCGCTGTTTGGTTATAAAGCACGCGGCATTTTATTATCCGCCGTACGCGATGATAAAAACTATCAACCGGCCTATCTGAACCAGGCTGAGCGCTATCACACCCCACTGATTCTTATAGATCGAGATATTTATAATCAGCAACTGAGCGGCGTATTTCTTAATAACCTGGAGATCGGTAAACTTTCCGGTAAATATCTTGCCGAACAGCCAGACAGTAAAATCCTTATTCTCGGCGGCCCCGCAGATTCAGAAATCACTCTGATGCGTACTCAGGGGATTATCGATGCCTTGGCAAATAGAAATAGTGAAATCACTATCATCAACGGCGATTATGATTTTATTTCACAGGCAGCACAGGTTAAAGAATACCTTGCTGATGCGCAAAACCAGCCGCACTATATTGTCGGCCTGAATGGCATTATCACGCTTGGTGCGATTTCACTCTGCCACCAGCTAAATATTTACGATCGGATAAAATTCTTTTCCATCGATGAGCCGCCCAAGGCCTGTGATTACGGCTTACAGATCGCCGGGGTCTATCATGATACGCAGATGCTAGGGGAAATCGCCGCAGAACTGCTGTTCAATGCCATCAAAGATACCCCTAACGACCAACCTTTAAGACGTGAGTTTTTCACCGGGAAATTACTGGTTCAATAAAGCTCAGGTTGCCGTGGTTGACGACAACCTGAGTGATTTCTACTGCCCGTAGTAGGCATTTTTACCGTGTTTACGCAGAAAATGCTTATCCAGCAACACCGGCTGCATCGGTGAGATCGCCGGTGCCAACTGCCGCGTAGCCATCGCCATCGCCGCCACTTCCTCCATGACTACCGCATTGTGCACCGCATCGGCCGCCGTTTTGCCCCAGGCGAACGGGCCATGAGAATAGACCAGCACGCCGGGCACCTGCTGCGGATCGCGATCGCTCAGCTGAAAAGTTTCAACGATCACGTTGCCGGTTTCCCGCTCGTAATCACCGGCAATTTCTGCCTCACTCATTGGCCGCGTGCAGGGAATATCGCCATAAAAATAGTCGGCATGGGTGGTGCCCAACGCCGGGATCGGCTGCCCGGCCTGCGCCCAGATGGTGGCATTGCGGCTATGGGTATGCACAACGCCGCCGATGTGCGGGAATGCGCGATACAGCGCCAGATGGGTATCGGTATCGGAAGAGGGTTTGCGCTGCCCTTCGCGCACCACGCCGTCCAAATCCACCACCACCAAATCATCCAGCGTCATTTCGTCGTAGGCGATCCCGGAAGGTTTGATCACTACCAGACCCTGCTGGCGGTCGATCGCCGACACATTCCCCCAGGTAAAGGTCACCAAACCGTAGCCGGGCAGGCTGAGATTGGCCGCCAACACCTGCTGTTTCAGTTCGCTTAACATGCCATATCCCCTTTTTGCCTCTGTTGCTCAATCCAGCGTTTGGCCTGAGCGATGTGTTGCTTATCTTCACCATCGTTACGCGCCCACATCTCCAGCAGGAACGGGCCCTGATAGTTCAAGCGCTTTAACACGGCAAAGGTATGGGCAAAATCGACGCAGCCGCTGCCAAAAGGCACATCGCGAAACTGCCCCGCAGCGCCAGGTGCCACCGCTAAGGTGTCTTTCAAATGGATAGCGGTGATCTTATCGATGCCCTGTTCCAGCTCAAAGGCCACATCATTGCCCCAGGCGCTCAGGTTGCCGATGTCGGGATAGACGGTGAACCACGGGCTGGCAATCTGCCGCGAGAATTCGCGCCACTTGCTGATGCTGTTGATAAAGGGGGTATCCATGATCTCCACCGAGAGCATCACCTGAGCCTTGGCCGCCAGCGCAACCGCCCACTGCATACCTTCGATAAAACGCTGACGCGTGTGGCGATCCGAACTTTCGTAATAGACATCATAGCCCGCCAGTTGAATATTTCGGATGCCGACGTCCACCGCAAAGTCCAGCGCCTTCTCCATCAACACCCGCGCCTGCTGGCGGGTGGCTGCATCGGCGCTGCCAAAAGGGTAACGCCGATGTGCCGACAGGCACATACTGGGCAAGGCGATGCCGCTGTCAAAGCGGGCGTTAATCAGCGCTAAACGCTGTTGACGATCCCAGTCCAAACGCTGCTGGCGTTCGGGCTGCTCATCAATGGAGATCTCCATAAACTGAAAGCCCAACTCACTGGCAATATCCAGCCGTTGCGCCCAATCAAGCTGTGCTGGCAAGGCTTTTTCGTACAGCCCCAGGCACAGAGTATTAGTGGTTTGCATTCTTGACCTCATTTAATGCCTGGGCGATCGCCAGATAGCCCGCAAAGCGATCGCGTAAACGCCGGTTGGCAGCCGCATCGGGGAAATAGGTGTGTAATTCAGGCTGAACCACCTGCACCGCTTCGGTAAAGCTGGCGTATTCGCCCGCGCCCACGGCGGCACAGAGTGCGGCAGCGCGGCAGCCGCTTTGCTGGATATCCACCACCTCCAGCGGCAAATTGCCCGCGTTGGCAAACATCTGCATCCAGATGGCCGACTGCGTCGGGCCACCGGTCATGCGGATCCGTTCCACCCGTGGGTTCAGCGCCACCATGCGATCTTGATGAATCAGATGCGAGAACACGATGCCCTGATAAATCGCATGAACAATATCGGCCATATCATGGTGGCCCCCCAGGCCGATCAGCCCGCCGGGCAGGTTGCTGCCGAGGTTGGAACCATACAGGTAGGGTAAAAACACAATATCGCTGGGCTGCTGGCTGCGCTCAGCCACCCAACGGTTGAATTGCGCGTAGCGCTGATGGTCGTTGTCACAAAACTGGCGTAAGAACCAGGCCAGATTGCCCGCTGACGTTGGGCTACCTTCGTGCACAAAATAGCGGTCCGCCATGCAGTAACGCCCCCAGGCAAAAGGGTGCGTAGAGGGGAGCACACTTTCGGTCACGCAGGTGGCTATCGACCAGGTGCCCGCCACCGTGCTCAGAATGCGATCGTCCAGCACCCCGGAACAGAGCGCGGCGCCCACCACATCAAATAAACCGCCATACACCGCCGTTCCGGCAGACAATCCGCACTGCGCAGCGGCGCTGGCGGTGATCTGCCCGGCCAGTTCGGCCGATCCCAACAGCGGCGCGGTTTTATCCACCACCTCCTCAATGCCAAAGGCCGCCATCAGTTGCGGATCGTAGTCCGCAACCTTCTGATTAAACAGGTTGCTGCCGGAGATATTGGTCACCTCCGCTGCCACCTCGCCGGTCAGGCGAAAGCGCAGATAGTCGTGCGCCATCAGCACGGCATCAATTGCGTCGTACTGCGCAGGTTCATGCTGCTTCAGCCAGCGCAATAACACCGCCGGATGGCTGCTCCAGATGGGCTGCAAGCTGCGGGGATAGGTAATCTCTTCAACCCCTTGCCGCTGTAAGTCGGCGGCCATCGCAGCAGCGCGGGTATCTGATGAAACGATACCGTTGCGTACCGGCTTGCCGCGCGCATCAATCGCATACAGCCCTTTGCCGTGCGATGAAAAACTGACGCCGTGCACCCGATCACCGCTGACCGCCGCCTTGTGCAGCACCTGACGGATGGTCGAGCAAAGATCCTGCCATAACGCCTCCATCTCGCGCTCGCTGAAACCCGGTTGCTGGGATAAGGCTTCACCATCACATTGCGCAACGGCAATTTCCTCACCGTTAGCGCGATATAGCCCCGCCTTGATCACCGTGCCACCAATATCAACGCCTAGAAAATATCTCATCGCTGTGCCCCTGCCGTTATTTACGGCGACTAGAACTGAGGTAAATGGCCGCGAGAATAATGCCGCCCTTAACCACGTTCTGAATGTAGGGTGAGACGCTCATCAGATTGAGGCCATTGTTCAGTACGCCAAGCATCATCGCGCCGACCAGGGTGCCGATAATCGCGCCACGTCCACCGGAGATCGCCGCACCGCCCAGCACCACGGCGGCGATGGCATCCAGCTCAAAGCCGTCACCGGCGTTCGGTTGCCCACTCATCAGGCGTGAGGTCAAGACCAACCCCGCCAGCGCCGCAGTAACCCCGCTGACCACGTACACCAGCACCTTATAGCGAGATACGCGAATACCACTCAGGCGCGCGGCCTCTTCGTTGCCACCAATGGCGTAAACATAGCGGCCGAACGGCAGATGATTCAGCATCAGCCACGCCAGGACATAAACGCCAGCCATGATCAGGATCGGCACCTGAATGCCCAACAACGAGCCGCGTCCGAAGAAGGAGAACATCTCTGGCAGGCCGGAAATCGGATACCCCCCGGTGTACAGCAGCGCCAGACCGCGGGCGATGCCCATCGATGCCAGCGTCACGATGATCGGCGGCATCCGCAGATAAGCGATACAGGCACCGTTGGCCAAACCGAACAGAGCGCCAATCAGCAATGCGGCGACCATCGCCAGCGGAATGGGGATCCCACCGAGCATCAGCCCGGCGGCAATCGAGCCAGACAGCGCCATCACCGGCCCGACTGAGAGATCGATCCCCCCGGTCAGGATCGCGCAGGTCATCCCCACCGCGATAATGGCGTTAATTGATACCTGCCGCGCTACGTTGGTCAGGTTATTGACCGTGAGAAAGCTGTCATTAAACAGGCTCATCAATAAGAACAGGATGACAAAGCCGATAAATGGCAACACGGCAGGGTGGTGCAGCCATTTATCCCAGCGCTTGCCGAGGCTCTGCTTTGGGGCATAGCGGGTAGGTTGAGACTGTTCAATTCCGATCATAATGCACTCCCGGTCGCGTGTAGCATGATGTTGTGAGACTCGATTTCATCACCGCTCAATTCGGCAACGATGTGGCCAGCGCGAAATACCAGAACGCGATCGCAAACCCCGATAATTTCCGGTAATTCTGATGAAATCATGATGATAGAAATGCCTTCCTGCGTGAGCTGTTGCATCATCTGATAAATTTCAGACTTCGCACCAACGTCAATCCCGCGTGTCGGCTCATCAAAGATAAGAATGTTGCAGTCATTGTTCAGCCAGCGGGCAATGACCACTTTCTGTTGATTACCGCCGCTCAGGGTGTTGACCGCCGTATCCGGATCCGGCGTTTTCACCCCAACCTCCAGGATCAGACGGCGCACGTTGGCGTTGTCCTTGCGGCTATTGACAAAAATCTTGCCGAAGCGCTCGTGGCGATTAAGCGTGATGTTCTGGGCTACGGAAAACGGCAATACCAACCCTTCGGTTTTGCGGCTTTCCGGCAGCAGACCGATACCTTGCTTCAGCGCCTCTGCCGGGTTACGCAGCGTTACGGGTTGCCCGCTGAGACTGACCCGTTTGCGATAGCAAGCACTTGCACCAATCAGTGCAGATACTGTTTCTGTACGGCCAGAGCCCACCAATCCGGCAAAACCCAGGATCTCCCCTTTGAACAGATGGAAATTATCTTCCTGCTGCTGTTTGCTGCGTTGGATGCTGGCTTCCAGCAGGCGTATCGATGTGTCTACCGCGTGCAGCTTCGGCGGAAAAGCGTTCTCGATTTTGCGCCCGACCATCAGCTTCACCAGTTCATCCACGTTGGTATCCGCCGTGGGCAACGTCTGTACATAAGTGCCATCGCGCAGCACGGTAATCTGGTCGCAGACGGTGAAGATTTCGTCCAGATGATGGGAGATAAACACCATGCCGACGCCAAGCAATTTCAGATCGTTCATCACGCTGAACAGGTGCTCGGCTTCGCCTGGGGTTAACGTAGCCGTGGGTTCATCCAACACCAGAACGCGCGCATCCAGCGACAGGGCTTTGGCGATCTCGACAAACTGCTGCTGAGCAACGCTGAGTTGTTCAACCGGGCAATCGAGAACGATATTCACCGCCAGGCGTTTGAATATCGACTCGGCCTTTCTACGCATGGCTTTTCGGTCTAATAATCCCCAGTGGTTTTTGATTTCCCGATTGAGGAATATATTGTCGATGGCGTTCATATAAGGAATTAACGAAAACTCCTGAAATATAATCCCTACACCGGCATCAATAGCCTGACGGTAATTATCGAAGTGCTGCTGGTTACCTTCGATAATTATTTCGCCAGAGTCCGGTTGGTGAATACCGCACATGATTTTAACCAGCGTAGATTTACCGGCACCATTCTCCCCCAGCAAGGCATGTATCTGGCCGGGTTGAATAGTGAGATCAATACCGTCCAGCGCTTTCACACCCGGAAAGGATTTCTTTATCTGCTTTAATTCTAATAGTGCCGTCACGATAAACTCCTCCGACTTTATCGCTCCACCACTGGGCAGAGCGATAATAAGCGCTTACCAGCTAAAACCGGCCGCGTTGCTGCTGTCGATCAGCTTCACTTTCACCGGAATGGTCTTCGGTACGTTGGCTCCCCAGTGACGCGCCAGCGCAATTCCCAGGGCGATACGCATCTGATCGCGCGGGAACTGGGCGGAGGTAGCAATAAACGGTGAGTTCGGCTTCAGGATCTCTTTAATCGCTTCTGGGTGACCATCAACGCTCACCAGTTTGACCTTGGCACCGTTGCTTTCAATCGCCGCTAAGGCTCCCAAGGCACCTACGTCGTTAACGCTGAAAATACCGGCCAGATCGGGCGTTGATTGCAACATGTTTTCGGTCACCGTCAGTGCGGTATCACGCTCTTGCTTGCCGTTTTGCTTGGTGACGATCTTCATCTCCGGGTGCTTTTTAATGGCATCCTCAAAGCCGCGCACGCGTTCAAGAATCGGCACCACCGGGATGCCATCCAGGATCGCCACTTTGCCCTTGTTACCCAGTGATTTCGCCAGGTATTCACCGGCCTGGAAACCGGCATCATAGTTTTCTGAACCAACGAAGGAATCCAGCGGGCCTTCGGCCTGGGCATCGATCGCCACCACCACCGCCCCGGCTTTATGGGCCGCAATCACCGCCGACTGCACGCCAACCGAATCCGTCGGGTTAATCAGCAAAATATCCACTTTCTTTTGCAGCATGTCTTCAACGTCATTAATCTGCTTGGATACATCGTGACGGGCATCGGCAATATACACCTTGGCACCAATATCATTGGCCGCCTGTTCTAATGCCTGCTTCATTGAGACGAAATATTCGTTATTCATCTCCTGAAAGGAAACACCAATGGTAACTTGCTTGGCAATTACTGATTGGCTGGCAATCAGCATGCCGCCTGCCAGAATAACCGGCAGCGTTTTTTTGATAAAAGAAAACATATTTTATTCTCCTGTAGGGTGAGTCATTATTATCAGAACAACAATATGAATTAACCTGTTTAACAGCAATAGCATCCCATGCTTGGTAAAAAGCATTTAAATCGTCGTTTAAAATCTAGAATTAAGGAACCAAAATAACCTTAATAGAATCCGTTGAGTCGGCGATTGCAAAAGCCTGATCCCAATCGTTTAATGAATAACTGTGGGTGACCACGCCTCTGGAAGTGACCAGACCACGTTCAAATAGATCGATGGCGATTTCATAGCTGTAAGGTGCCAAATGCGCACCGCGGATATCCAATTCTTTGCGATCGCCAATAATTGACCAGTCGACGGTGGTTTCTTTGCCAAATACGCTGAACTCAACAAAGCGCCCCAGCTTGCGGATCATTTGCAGGCCCTGCGTCACCCCGATAGGAGCCCCGGTCGCTTCGATATAAACATCACAACCATAGCCATCAGTTAAGTCTTTGACGATTTTATCGGCATCTTCTTTCAGCGGGTTGATCACCACATCGGCACCAAATTCTTTGGCAAGCTCCAGGCGCTCATCAATGGCATCGATCACAATCAGCTTTTTCGGCGTTTTCAGCCGCGCAACCTGCACCATGCATAACCCCAGCGGCCCGGCACCGGCCAGCACCACCACGTCATCCAGTTGAATATCACCGCGCGCAACGGTGTGGATGGCGCAGGCCATCGGTTCGATCAGCACCGCATCTTCGTGGCTGAGGCTTTCCGGGATCTTATGCACGATAGCGTTTTCCGAAAAGCGCATATATTCCGCCATCCCGCCTTCGGCGACATCTTTCTGAAAGCCGTAAATATTGTGCGTTTCACACATCCAATAGCTGCCGGACTTGCAGTAACGGCATTCCCAGCAAGGCACGATCTGCTCGGCGATCACCCGCTCACCAATCCGGTACTTTTTCTCAGTACCCTCGCCCATGGCGACGATGCGGCCATAAAACTCGTGGCCCGGCACCACCGGCGGTTTTACCCAAGGCGTTTCGCCCCAGAACATTTGAGCACCGTTTTTACATTTACAGTCCCCGGCACAGATCCCACAGCCTTCAACTTTGATCACCAACTCCTTGGCTTTTGGCAACGGTGTCGGCACCTGTTCAAAACGGTAGTCTTGTGGACCATGGCAAACCACCGCTCGCATCTTCTCTGGTAACTGGTTCATTTCACTCTCCATTATCAATTTTATCAGGCTAAAAACCAAAATGTTGACGTTGTCATTTTTAGTTTTAAAAAAATCAATATGACTGTTAATTTATATATTTCATCACATTAGACATATAGCACCCATGAAAACCATAAATGACAACGTAAACATTAATCATCATATAACCAAAGCTTAGAAAACAAATGTTTGAACGGAGTCACAGTTCATTAACATCTAGTCTAAAAGTGCTACAGATTTCCGATCGTGATCACATTAGCAGAGGGTAGGCATTGAAGAATAAGGTGGGGAATGAACTGAGCGTTGCAGTCAATCGCAACGCTCAGCTTGTTGGAGAGAGTGGCTAAAGATTCAGCGGTTAAGCCGCCAAAGCGAAGCAGATTCAGCACCTAGCCGTAATTGCAGCCCTGTGTCTGCTGCGCTGAGTTCGCTTTCCCCTTCTAACCGTTGCCATTGCCCTTTAGCCAACAACGGGCTGTATGGCAATACTGCTTCGCTGCTGCCGCTGCGTTGCAGCGCCACCAGTACCTGCTCTTGCTGGTAAGTACGTACAAACACCAGCGTTTCTCCTGCGGCATACAGCACCTGGCAACCGCCGCGCCGCAGCGCTTTACTCTGCTTACGCAGCGCAATCAGGCGTTGGAACAGATTTAACAGTTGGTGATCCCACTGACTTTCATCCCACGGAAAGGTTTTGCGGCAGAACGGATCGTTGCCGCCGTCCAAACCAATTTCGTCGCCATAATACAGGCAGGGCACCCCAATCCAGCTCATCAGCCACACCGCCGCCATCTGCATACGCTGGGTGTTATTTTCCAGCATTGTCAAAAAGCGAGCGGTGTCGTGGCTGTCCAGTTGGTTAAACTGAATAAGCTGACGATGGTGCGGCAACCCGGCACGATAGCCATCCATCCACTCTGCGCAAACGGCCGCATCAATCTGTACCGGATGATAGGCTACGTCCTGGCCCGCCAGAAACGCCCGCACCGGTAAGGCAAAGCCCACATAGTTCATGGCTGCGTCTTCGACTCCGGCATGCAGCCAACGGCGGGCATCGCCAAAATGCTCGCCCAAAACATAGGCTTCCGGGTTCTCCTGCTTGACCGCCTGATAAATCCCAGCCAAATGGTGCAAATTACCCTCTGCTCCGCCGTTCTCCCCCAGCATATGCACCACATCCAGCCGCCAACCGTCGATACTGTAAGGCGGCCGCATCCAATGGCGCACCACGCTGCTGTCGGCGCGATAAATAACATCCACCACCTGTGGTTCAGCAAAATTGAGCTTGGGCAGATTGGTATGGCCCTTCCAGGTTAGCGCCTCGCCATCCGGGTAAAAATTAAACCAGCCGCGATAAGGGGAATCTGGGTTATGGCAAGCGCCCTGCTCGGCCTGCTGATAGCGATCAAACCACGGGTGTGAATCGCCGGTATGGTTGAAAACCCCATCCAGCAGCATTTTCATGCCCACCTTGTGAGTGCTTACTCGCAAGCGCTGTAGCGCTTCATTGCCGCCAAAGTACGGATCGACCTGATAATAATCATCCGTGTCGTATTTATGCACGCTCGGTGAGGTGAAGATCGGGTTGATATACAACGCCGTTACGCCAAGCTGTTGCAGGTACGGCAGTTTCTCGCTGATGCCATCCAGATCGCCGCCGTAGAAAGTCGACGCCGCGTGTTTCTCTTCCAGCGGATGTTGCCAATCGCGGCGCACCACATTGCAACCCGCCGCATGATGGCGATAGCTGCCGCTTTTAATACCATGCGCGGCACCGCTGCTGGCAAAACGATCGGGGAATATCTGGTAAAACACCTGATCGGCCACCCACATCGGGCTATGATTCGGCTCATCGATCGCAAACTGTGCCAGTTGCCCCGGCGGGATCAACGACCAACCCTGCGGGCCAAACCACTGCTGGCGATCGGCCCACAGCAGCTTAAAACAGTAGCGCCGGGTGGCCTCGCCTTCATTGAGCGCCAAGCTGGCATGATAGCGCCACAGGCCTTCCGAGGCCTGCGCCTTCATTTTCAGCAGCCATTCCTCATTGTCCGACTCGGTGCGTAAGAGGATCTGCTCGGGCAGATCATCACCCTGCAACCAAAGTGTGATCTCCAGACGTTGCCCTTTCTTCACCACGAAGGGGGGAACGGGTTGATGCCAGGCGTTAAGCATTAAGGTTCTCCTGATGTAATAGACGGCACTATTTAATGCCCCGAACAATGCCACGTCGAGTGCCATTTCCCCTCCTCTCTGTTCGACAAACTCAGGGATGAGTTGAGGGGTGGAGATGCGGATTCCAGGGTAAAATCACCCTGTTGCCTTTTAGCTAAGGCGCTTTTGATATGGAGAGTTTTTTTGAGCAAATCTGGAAGGGAGAGTTATCTAACCATACCGGCCCTGCGGGTCAGGGCCGGTATTTTTCACATCAATCTTGCTGTGTTGCCAATCCTGCCTGCTTCTTCTGGCGGTTCACTTTGATGTAGTAACCCAGCAGCAGTAGCACGACCCACACCAACCCGGCATACAAAGAAACGCGGGTGGTTGGGAAGTAGCCGATCAGACCAATGATGAACACCAGGAAGATGATGGCAATCACCGACGTAAACACGCCGCCACGCAGCGGGAAGTCCAACTTCTTCACCTGGTCTTTGCTCAGGCTGCGGCGGAAAGCGATCTGCGAGATCAGGATCATAATCCACACCCACACGGTAGCAAAGGTCGCCAGTGAGGCAATCACCAGGAATACGTCCTTCGGCATCACATAGTTGAGGTATACGGCAATCAGCAGCGCCGCCATCATCACCACTACCGTCACCCAAGGAATACCGTGTTTGGAGATTTTACTGAATACCTTCGGTGCATGGCCCTGCTCTGCCAAGCCGTGCATCATACGGCCAACGCCGAACACATTGCTGTTGATCGCCGACAGTGACGCGGTGATCACCACAAAGTTAAGGATACCTGCCGCCATGGTGATCCCCATGTGCTGGAAGGTGAGAACAAACGGGCTGCCGCTGGTGCCAACCTGGTTCCACGGGTAGATAGACATGATGACAAACAGCGTCCCCACGTAGAACACCAGAATGCGCCATGGCACCGAGTTGATCGCCTTCGGGATCGACACTTTCGGATCTTTGGCCTCTCCGGCAGTAATACCGATAATCTCGATGCCACCATAGGCAAACATCACCAGTTGCAGCGACAGCAGCATGCCGATAAAGCCGTTGCTGAAGAAGCCGCCGTTGGTCCACAGATTGCTAATACCGGTCGCTTGGCCGCCGTTGCCAATGCCCCAGATAATGATACCGACACCGGCTGCGATCATGACGATAATGGTGGCTACTTTGAAGAAGGAGAACCAGAACTCCAGTTCACCAAACACCTTCACGCTCATCAGGTTAATCGCACCGATGATCAGCACAATGCTCAATACCCAGATCCAGTGCTGCACCTCGGGGAACCAGACGCCCATATAGATGCCGAACGCCGTCACGTCGGCAATCGCCACGATCAGGATTTCAAAGCAGTAGGTCCAACCGGTAATGTAACCGGCCATCGGGCCAAGGTAATCCTGGGCATAGCGCGAGAACGAACCGGCCTGCGGGTTGTTGACCGACATTTCGCCCAGTGCGCGCATGATGATAAAAGCGATGATACCGCCGATCAGGTAAGCCAGCAGAACGCTGGGGCCCGCCATGCGGATGGCTTCAGCAGAACCGTAGAATAAACCGGTACCGATAGCGGAACCGAGAGCCATAAAGCGAATGTGGCGCGTACTGAGGCCACGCTTCAGCTTATTGGGTGCTGCGGTGGATGATTGTTGTTGCATGGAAATGACCTGTCCCTTTAAACGAACAAAAGCCACGGACAAGTCCGTGGCCCAAAGTTAAGACCGCAGGTTTATGAGTGCACAGTCACTTCGCGGCTGCGTGCAAAAACCCGATCATAAATTGCGACCAGCGCCAACATCAGCAGCGAAGGTGGCAACCATGCCAAACCCTGCACCGCCAGCGGCAGATTATCGGTCCATGCTGGCATCAGATGCTGGAAGCTGGACGCTTTCACGGCGTCAAGAATACCAAACAACAGGCTGACTAACATCACCGGCGCAACAATTCGTGAACTACTGTTCCACCAACGCAGGGTGAAGCTCAGCACCACCAGCACGATGCAAGGGGGATAAATTGCGGTCAGCACCGGGATCGAGATCTTAATCAGATGGCTCAGACCAAGGTTGGAAACCAACATTGAGAACAGGCCCAGAATAAACACCAGCGTCTTGTAAGAGAACGGCAGGTACTGCTCAAAGAACTCGGCGCAGGCACAGGTCAGGCCCACCGCCGTTACCATGCAGGCGATAAAGATCAGCGCCGCCAGGAAGAAACTCCCCAAACCGCCAAAGGTATTCTGCACGTAAGCATGCAGGATCACCGCGCCGTTGGTGGCATCAGGCGTCAACACGCCGCTGCCGGAACCCAGTTTGAACAGGCTCAGATACACCAGCGTCAGGCCGATACCGGCGATCAACCCCGCCAGAATAGTATAACGGGTCAGCAGACCGGCATCTTTCACCCCACGCGAACGTGCAGCATTGACGATCACGATGCCGAACACCATCGCCCCGAGCGTATCCATGGTCAGGTAACCATTCACAAAACCGGAGGAGAAAGGCACGCTCTGGTAAGCCTCTACCGCCGGAATCGGTGCACCGGCAGGCCACACCAGTGCGGCAATGCCCAGAACGGCCAGCGCCACGATCTTCAGCGGAGCCAGAATATGGCCCACGGTATCGAGCAAGCGGCCCGGATACAGCGAGATACCGATCACCAACGTAAAATAAACCAGGCTATAGATGAACAGCGGCAGTGGGCCGTCACCGGTCAACGGGGCGATCCCCACTTCAAAGGAAACGGTAGCGGTACGCGGGGTGGCAAACAGCGGGCCGACGGCCAGATAGCACACCGTCGCCAGCAGCAAACCTGCGCTGCGGCCAATCGGCGTGCTCAGTGCATCAACACCACCACCCACGCGCGCCAGCGCGATCACCGTTATCACCGGTAAACCCACGGCGGTGATCAGAAAACCGAGTGCCGCAGTCCAGACGTGCTCGCCGGACTGCAAACCCACCATCGGCGGGAAGATAATGTTCCCGGCACCGACGAACAAGGCGAAGGTCATAAACCCCAACGCCAGAATATCTTTTGATGTTAAACGCTGACTCATAGGATGTTGTGTTGCCTGTAAAAATGAATAAATTTCCGCCAGTGTGGTGGCAAAATGCCTAAATAGGTTGCTGGTCTGCCATTGCATCCTGAGACAAAAAAGCACAAAAAACGCACAATAACCGGCGCTTCGTCCTTGCTCGAAAGATGACCACTCATGATGATGGGCAGAATTTTAGAAGTTATATCCCCGACAGATTTCAAGCTGTAGCCAACGGCAACGGGCTTGAAAGACCAAAGGGTGAATGGAGGTTTAGTCCAGCAACGGGGGCTAAGTTAAACGTTTATAGCGCCAAAAGACAAGATGCAGTGAAGAAAGCAGAGCGATCGTCCAGATAATATTTTGCAGCCAGTCGATCATAGGGGTTATCAATAAATATACACTACATGATTTGTATTATCTTTGAGCGGCAAACTCACAGAGTGTGAATTATGGGGTTAAATATTGCGCGACAACACCAAAATTCAATCGTTCAATGCGTGGCATGCGCTCAATTTTTGTCACTCAGCGGGCCTGCTCCAGCCCCAGCATCATGCGCGTTTTGCGCAGCGTCCCCGGGGGTAACGGCAGATAACCGTCGTGATTCACCAACGTCTGCCCCTGCACCGAAAGCACGCGATCAAGGAACGCTGCGGTCAAGGGTTCCAGCGGTTGGTTAGGTGCTTTATTAATGTAGATATACAAGTAACGCGCCAGCGGATAGCTGCCGTTGCGCACATTGGTTTCCGTCGGGGTCACATAGTTGTTGCCTGATTCCGCCAGCGGCAGCAAGCGCACCCCGCTGGCACGAAAGCCAATGCTGGCATAGCCGATGCCGCTTAACGATCCCGCCACCGCCTGCACCACCGAAGCCGAGCCGGGCAATTCGTTCACCCGCGCCATAAAATCACCGCCACACAGCGCGCGCAGCTTGAAGTAGCCGTAAGTGCCAGAAGCGGAATTGCGGCCAAAACGTTGCAAAGTGCGCTGTGCCCAACTGCCCTGAAGCCCCAGTTCGCCCCAGCGCTGAATCGCGGTGTTTTCGCCACAGCGGCGGGTGGAAGAGAAGATCTGATCGAGCTGCTGCAAGTTCAGCCCACGCAACGGATTATCCTGATGCACCAGCAGCACCAGCGCATCAACGGCCACCGGCACCGCCAGCGGCGGATAGCCATAGCGATGCTCAAACGCCGCCACTTCCGCCGCTTTCATCGGGCGGCTCATCGGCCCCAGTTGCGCCGCGCCCGCCGCCAATGCGGTAGGAGCCGTTGAGGATCCGGCAGCCTGAATTTGCAGGTTAACGTTAGGATAGTGCTGGCTGAAATCCTGCCCCCACAGCGCCATCAGATTAGCCAGCGTGTCGGAACCGGCGCTGGAGAGATTGCCGGAAAGCATCCCGTCCGGCTGCGCCAGCGCTCCAGAGCTGAGCAACAGCATCAGGCAAAACAGCAATCCTTGGGTGAATCGGGCCATTACCAAGTCCACGCGTTAATTTTTCACCGCATTCTCTGACAAAGCGGCGGGCACAATCAACCGATTAGGCAGGGTAAAGATGAAACGCGTGCCGATACCGGGCTCGCTCAATATTTCCAGCCGTGAATCATGGTGGCTGAGCGCATGTTTGACGATCGCCAGCCCCAGCCCGCTGCCGCCGGTCTGGCGTGAACGCGCCTTATCCACGCGGTAGAAACGTTCGGTCAGCCGCGGGATATGTTCGGCAGCAATGCCCGGCCCGCTATCGCTTACCTGGAACTGCGCCCCCTGCGGCGTTTGCTGCCAGCTCACTTCAAGATTGGTGCCCGGCGGCGTATGGTTAACGGCGTTGTACACCAGGTTGGATACCGCACTGCGCAGCTGATCCTCGTTACCAAACACTCTGAGGTTTTCGTTTACCCGGAAGCTGATCGCATGGTTGCCATTGCTAAGCGACTGCGCCTCACGCTGCAAAACCCGCAGCATCAGCGGGATATCGACCTTTTCGTTCATATCGATGTTGGGTGCTGCCTCAATGCGCGACAGCGTCAGCAGTTGCTTCACCAATCCGTCCATACGTTTGGTTTGCTCCTGCATGGTGCTCAGCGCTTTGCCGCGCAGTGAACCATCAAGCTCCTGATCGCTCATCATCTCCAGGTAGCCTTGCAGCACCGTCAGCGGTGTACGCAGCTCATGGCTGACGTTGGCGAAGAAGTTACGGCGCGCGCCTTCCAACTGGCGCATCTGGGTGACATCACGCGCCACCATCAGCAGTTGCCCTTCGGAATAGGGCATCACGCGGAATTCGACAAAGTGCTCATTATTCAGTTGCAGCGTCAGCGGCTTGGAGAATTCCTGCTGTTGCAGATACTGGCTGAACTCCGGATAGCGCAGCAGGTTAAGGATATGTTGGCCGTTATCCTCCGGCCAGCGGAAGCCCAGCAGGTGCTGCGCCAAGCCGTTACACCAGAAAATATTGCCTTCAACGGTGGTCATCACTACCGCATCGGGCAACGATTCCGCCCCGCTGCGAAAGCGTTTGATCAACAGCGCCAGCTCACGGCGGCGGCGGCGGTTACGCTGCTGCATCTGATACAAACCGTAAAACAGCGGCTCCCAGCTCCAGCGGCCCGGCGGCGGCGTCATGCTGCGATCGACCCACAGCCAGTGAGAGAGTTTGAGTTGGTTATAGAAATTCCACACCAGTGCAATCAGCACCGCAACCAGCAGGAACCAGGGCAAAAAACCAAAAATCAGCCCCAGCAGTAAAGCAGGCAAACAAAAAAGGGCCAGCTCAATCGCCAGCCTCTTCCACGATAGGCGTTCTAACACGGCATCTGCTCCAACATTGCGCGATTAATAGCGCGTTGAGAACCGGTAGCCGGTGCCCCGAACGGTTTGAACCATCTTGTCATGACCACTGGTCTCCAGCGCCTTACGCAGCCGGCGAATATGCACATCAACGGTACGGTCTTCTACATAAACGTTAGTGCCCCAGACGTGATTAAGCAACTGTTCGCGACTGTAAACCCGTTCTGGATGAGTCATAAAGAAGTGTAACAGCTTGAATTCGGTCGGCCCCATATCGAGCGCCTGTTCATTTGCCATCACCCGGTGTGAGGAAGGATCCAGGCTCAGCCCCTGCATTTCAATCACTTCTTCCACCGCCATCGGTGAAATACGGCGCATCACCGCTTTAATGCGTGCCACCAGCTCTTTTGGCGAGAAGGGTTTGGTGATGTAATCATCCGCCCCCACTTCCAGGCCGCGCACCCGATCTTCTTCTTCGCCGCGTGCGGTCAGCATCATCACCGGGATATCGCGGGTCAGCGCTTCGCGTTTCATGTGCTTGATAAACTGGATGCCAGAACCGCCGGGCAGCATCCAATCGAGCAACACTAAATCAGGGAACGGCTCGGACAGGCGCGCAATGGCACTGTCGTAATCCTCGGCTTCCAACGGTTGGTAACCATTCTGTTCCAACACAAAGCACACCATCTCACGGATCGGCGCTTCGTCTTCCACCACCAGTATGCGTCTTGCCATCGTCAACCCTGCCAATGTGTTATTAGGCTATTTTGCGGCGCCATTATGCGTCAGTTTTGTGACACTTTTATGAAAATCACCACTGCCTTTGCGGCTCTAAGCATAGTGATTATTCTAACGATCAAAGAAAAACCATTTAGATGTCATAATGCTTGCGTCACGACAGGGCACTCAGCCCCCTTATAATCACCGCAATTATATTTTATGCAGGGAGTATCATGCGCCTGATTCATACCTCTGACTGGCATCTGGGCCAATACTTTTTCACCAAAAGCCGCGCCGCCGAGCACCAGGCCTTCTTGCGCTGGCTGATCGAACAGGTGGAACAGCAGCAGGTGGATGCGCTGATCGTCGCCGGGGATCTGTTCGATACCGGTTCCCCGCCAAGCTATGCCCGCGAACTGTACAACCGCTTTGTGGTGGAATTGCAGCACACCGGCTGCCAGTTGGTGATCTTGGGTGGCAATCATGATTCCGTGGCCACGCTGAATGAATCACGTGAACTACTTTCCTGCCTGAATACTACCGTAATTGCCAATGCGCAAACGGCGATCGAATCGCAGATCCTGGTGCTCAAGCAGCGCGACGGCCAACCGGGTGCGGTGCTGTGCGCCATCCCGTTCCTGCGCCCACGCGATCTGCTCACCAGCCGCGCCGGGGAATCCGGCACGCAAAAACAGCAGGCCTTACAGGAAGCCATTGCCGAGCATTATCATAATCTGTATCAGGCGGCCTGCGCGCGCCGCGATGCGCTGGGCTTGAAGCTGCCGATCGTCGCCACCGGCCACTTAACCACCGTGGGGGTGACCACTTCCGATTCGGTGCGCGATATCTACATCGGCACGCTGGATGCCTTCCCGGCGCAGGCCTTCCCCCCGGCCGACTACATTGCTCTTGGCCATATTCACCGCGCCCAGAACGTGGCTAAATCCGAACATATTCGCTATAGCGGCTCGCCGATTCCGCTCAGCTTCGACGAACTGGGTAAAGCCAAAAGCGTATTGATGGTCGATTTCGCCGACGGTGCTCTGCAACAGGTGACTGCGCTGGAAGTCCCCACCTTCCAGCCGATGCAGTTGATCAAAGGCGATCTTCAGCAGATCGAACAGCAACTGCGGCAATTTGCCGATTATCAGGGGGAACTGCCGGTTTGGCTGGATATCGAAGTAGCCACGCAGGATTACCTTAGCGATATTCAGCGCCGCATCCAGCAACTGGCCGATGATCTGCCGGTCGAGGTGCTCTTGCTGCGGCGCAGCAAAGAGCAACGCCGCCTGGTGATCGCCCAGCAGGATAAAGAAACCCTGAATGAACTGAGCGTTGGCGACGTATTCGAACGGCGGCTGGCGCTGGAGAGCGAAATGGCAGAACCGCGCCAACAACGGATGCGCCAGATGTTCCAACAGGTGGTCGAAACCTTACACCAGGATGAGGAGCCCTCCGCATGAAGATCCTGAGCCTGCGCCTGAAAAACCTGAACTCGTTGCAGGGCGAGTGGAAAATCGACTTCACCACCGAACCCTTCGCCAGCAACGGGCTATTTGCCATCACCGGCCCGACCGGCGCGGGCAAAACCACGCTGCTGGATGCGATTTGCCTGGCGCTGTATCACCAAACGCCGCGCCTGAACGTCACGCCAAGCCAAAACGAACTGATGACGCGCCATACCGCTGAATCACTGGCGGAAGTGGAGTTTGAGGTGAAAGGCATCGGCTATCGCGCCTTCTGGAGCCAGCGCCGCGCCAAAAACGATCCCACCGGTAACTTACAGGCCCCCAAAGTGGAGTTGGCGCTACGGGAAAGCGGCAAGATCCTGGCAGATAAAGTGCGGGATAAGCTGGATCTGATCGCCTCGATTACCGGGTTGGATTTCGGCCGTTTCACCAAATCGATGATGCTGTCACAGGGGCAGTTTGCCGCGTTTCTCAATGCCGACGCCAACGATCGCGCCGAACTGCTGGAGGAACTGACCGGCACCGAGATTTATGGCCGGTTGTCCGAGCGGGTATTTGAGCAGCACAAGCAGGCGAAAACCGATCTGGAGGCCCTGCATCATCGCGCCAGCGGTATTGAACTGTTGAATGACGAACAGCGCCAAACTCTGGAAAACCAGCTCCGCACCCTTAGCGCTGAGGAGCAACAGCTCAGCCAGCAGGCGCAGCAGCGCCAGCATCAGTTGAACTGGCTGCAACAGTGGCACAACGCCCAACGGCAGTTGCAGGAATACCAACAGCAGCTCAGCGCCGTGCAGCAGGACACTCAGCAGGCGGAACCACGCTTGCAGCAGTTGGCACGCAGCGAACCGGCAGAAAAGCTGCGCCCACGGCTTGATGAGCGCAACCGCTGCCAGCAAGACAGCCTAGCCCTGCAACAGCAGATCGCGCTGTTAGTGCAACAGCAGCAACAGCAAATGGCGCAGATCGCTCCGTTGCAGCAGCAGTTCGAACAGGCGCAAACGGCAAAACAGGCGCAGATTGAACATCAACAGCAGCAGCAGAACCTGATCGATAAAGTGGTGCCGCTCGATCAGCAGATTAGCCAGTTACAAAACACCCTGGCTGAGACGCAAAAAGAGCTTAGCGACAACCAAAAACAGTATGAACAACAACGCCGCACGCTGGAACAACTGGCAAACCAGCGCACACAGCTTGCCACTTTGGCGGGCCAAGCTCAGGCGAAACAGGCCGAGCTGACCAGCGCGCTGGAACAACAGCGGCAACAGCAGGCAGCACTGGAAAAGCAATCTCCACAGGAGAAACTGCGCCTGCGCCAAACGGAACTGGCCGAGCTACGCCCGGTGCGCCAACAACTGTCTAACTTGGCGTTGCTGTTTCAACAAGGCCAGCAGTACTTGGAGCAGCAACGGCTGGAGTTTGATGCTCGCCAGAAACAGTTGGCTGAGGCAGAAACTCAGCTTGAGAGCACCCGCCAACAGTACAAACAGCACAAAAGCCATCTCAATGACGTTGAGAAAACGCACGAGCTGGAAAAACTGATCGTCAGCCTGGAGGCCGAGCGCGCCCGGCTGCAAACCGGTGATCCCTGCCCGCTGTGCGGTTCCACCCACCACCCGGCGATCGCCCAGTATCAGGCAGTTAAACCCTCAGAAACCGCGCTGCGCCTAGTAGAAATGCGTGCAACAGCCGAAGCGCTGCATACGCAAGGCACCGAACTGCGCGCGCGCAGTGAAAGCCTGAAAGAACAGCAGCAACAACTGCAACAGCGCTTGAAACAACAAGAGCAGCAGCAGGAACAGCATTTGCAAAGTTGGCAAACGCTCAGCGCACCGCTGGCGTTTGATTTTACCCTGCACGATACGCAGCACCTGAACGATTGGCTGGCAGCCTGCGACAGCGAAGAGAACCAGGCTCAACAGTGGCTATTGCAGCACGATCGGGCCGCCCGCGCCGTTCAGCAGGCCAAAGATGCGCTGAACGTACTGCAACAGGAGCAGCAGAAAACCCAGCAGGACATCGCGCTGCTGGACGAGCGTTTTAACCTGCTGCAAACAAACCATGCACAGACCCAGCGCCAGCTTGAAAAGTTGCAACAATTGGTGCAGCAACAGGAGCAAAACCTGGCTGAACTGCATCGCCAACGCAGCACGTTGTTTGGTGAACAGCAGGTAGTGCAGGTTCGCCAACAATTGCAGGCGGCGCAAACGGCCTGCGATAACGCCCTCAAGCAGGCCACAGAACGGCTGAGCCAAGCGCAGGAGCAGCGCGACCGCTTAATGGGCCAACTCACCGGCCTCCAACAGCAGCAACAGCAGTATGCCGATCGCTTGCAACTGGCTGAGCAGCACTGGCAACAGGCGCTCGCCAGCAGTGAATTTACCGATGAAGCGGCGCTGCGTGCCGCCTTGCTCGAAGACGGCGTGCGCCAGCAATTACAGCAAGAGAAAGAACGGCTACAGCAGCGCCAGGTGCAAGCCAGCACCCTATTGGCCCAGGCAGTGCAAACGCTGGAACAGCAGCGCCTGAGCCGCCCGGCGGATCTGGACGAGGCATTGGCCACCCCAGAAGCCCTGAACCAATTGGTCGAACAGCTAAAAACGCTGCAACTGCGCCAAGGGGAAGTGCGCAACCAATTAAGCAGCGATGCGCAGCGCCGTTTGAACCAGCAAACGCTGTTTGAGCAGATCGCGCAAAGCCAACAACAGTACGATGACTGGAGCACGCTCAATCAGCTGATTGGCTCGAAAGAGGGCGACAAATTCCGCAAGTTTGCCCAAGGGTTAACGCTTGATCATCTGGTGTATCTGGCCAACCACCAGCTTGGCCGCTTGCACGGGCGTTACCTGTTACAGCGCAAAACCAGCGATGCGCTGGAACTACAGGTGGTGGATACCTGGCAGGCCGATGCTCTGCGCGACACTCGCACCCTATCGGGCGGCGAGAGCTTCCTGGTCAGCTTGGCGCTGGCGTTGGCGCTGTCGGATCTGGTGAGCCATAAAACCAGCATTGACTCGCTGTTCCTTGACGAAGGCTTCGGCACGCTGGATGCCGAAACGCTCGATACCGCGCTGGACGCCCTCGACAGCCTCAATGCCACCGGCAAAACCATCGGCGTGATCAGCCATGTTGAAGCGATGAAAGAGCGCATCCCGGTGCAGATTAAGGTGAAAAAAGTCAACGGGCTGGGCGTCAGCAGGCTGGAATCACAGTTCCGCATCGAATAAGCCGTTCAGTAACGAGAGTGATAAGAAGTGTGATCACGGCGGCAGTACAAGGCGAAAAGCGTTGAGCCGCGGCTGACAATGGTTATCATGCGGTAGAATTACCCTAAATAATTCAAGTTGCAGGAAGGCGGCGACGCAGCGAGTCCCCAGGAGCTTACTCCAGTAAGTGACTGGGGTGAGTGAGGAAAGCCAACGCATCTGCAGCTTGAAGTATGACGGGTATAAAAGGATTGTCACTGTATAATATATATAGGCAAAACCTGACCTCCGGGATCGCTCCTGGATGTCAGGTTTTTTCGTTTTCAGCGGGTTTGAAAAGCCAGGAATAGCCATGAAAATCGCTAAAATACTTAATAATAACGTAGTGATTACGCTGGGCGACCATCAGGCAGAAACGGTGGTAATGGGGCGTGGCATTGGCTTTAAAAAGAAAGCCGGTGATAGCCTCGATGAAAGCCTGATCGAGAAAGTGTTTACCCTCAACAGCGGCGAGATGAGCGAACGTTACAAAGAGCTGCTGGCGGAAATTCCGCTGGCTTGCATTACCACCGCCGATCGGATTATCACCCTCGCCCGCCAAAAGCTGCCGGGGAAACTGCACAACATCGTCTACATTACGCTGACCGACCATATCCACTTCGCGTTGCAGCGCCATGCGCAAGGGCTGGATATCAAGAACGTGCTGCTGTGGGAGATCAAAAAGCTCTATCCGAACGAGTTTGCCCTTGGGCTGGAGGCGTTGACGATCATCGCCCAGCGCCTGGAAACCCAGCTACCGGAAGACGAAGCCGGCTTTATTGCCCTGCATCTGGTCAATGCCCAGCTTAACGACGAAATGCACAACACCCTGCATATCACCCGCGTGATGCAGGAGATCCTGAATATCGTCAAATACCATTTCCGCTTTGATTACAATGAAGAGGCGCTCAGCTATCACCGCTTCGTCACCCACCTGAAGTTCTTCGCCCAGCGCCTGCTAGGGAAAAACTACGTCGACAGCGACGATGATTCGCTGTACCAGGTAGTGAAAGACAAATATCACGAGTCCTTCGCCTGTGCTGGCAAAATCAACCAGCACATCGAGAAGCACTATCAGCACCGGCTGACCCGTGAAGAGATGATGTTTCTGACCATCCACATTGAACGGGTGCGCAGCGAAAGCGAGGGGAATTACATCGCCAAGGAGTGAAGTTTCCCTCCTTGGCGAAGCTCATTGATCACTGCGGCCACAGCCATGCTGCGCCGCGCACGCCGCTGGAATCGCCGTGGATCGCTTTGCGGATCGGGGTTTCGCATTCGCCGCCAAACACCCAGGGTTTCACCAACTGCGGCACGTTCTGGTACAGGCGATCCACGTTACTCATGCCGCCCCCGAGGACGATCACATCGGGATCAAACAGATTGATTACATGCGCCAGAGACTTCGCCAGCCGCATTTCGTAGCGCGCAATCGCCCGTTCAGCAGTGGCATCCTGCTGCTGCACCAGCGCCATGATCTCATCCCCTTTCAGTGCAGCCCCGCTCAGCCGTGCATAGTCGGTGGCAAAGCCGGTGCCGGAGATAAAGGTTTCAATACAGCCCTGTTTACCACAGTAGCAGGGCACTTCGGCGCGAAAGCGCAGTTCGTCATCATCCAGCCAGGGCAGCGGATTATGGCCCCATTCGCCGGAAATACCGTTCCCCCCGGCGTGTACCTGGCCATTAATCGCCACACCCGCGCCGCAGCCGGTGCCAACGATCACCGCAAACACCGTTTGGCTGCCCGCCCCGGCACCGTCGGTGGCCTCTGACACCGCCAAGCAGTTGGCATCGTTCGCCAGCCGGACTTCTCGCGCCAGCATGGCCGAAAGATGTTTATCCAGCGGTTGGCCGTTCAGCCAGGTTGAGTTAGCGTTCTTCACCAGCCCGGTAAAAGGCGACAGCGTACCGGGGATGCCGACGCCAACCGAACCTTGCTGGCCGGTTTGCTCTTCCGCCAACCTCACCAGCCCAACAATGGCGGCCAACGTCTGCGGATAGTCATGACGCGGCGTGGCAATACGGTGGCGGAACAGTTCCCGCCCGTCATTGGCTAACGCGATCACTTCAATTTTTGTGCCACCCAGATCAATACCAATGCGCACGATTTTTCTCCTCAACGCACCACAACAACGGATATACAGCCTAATGTAACCCAGATAAAAAATCTTTTACTCACTGTTAGCGTTGCAGAAAACGCGTCACAGAAACGCGGGAGCCGACGCAAATCGGTGGGAATAAGGCGCTTTTTCAGCGTCAATTCGTTATCATGCCGCCCTGCTTTTGACGAATCTGCGTGCGACCCGCAAGAGAAATTCGGGGTACAAATGCACGCCCAGCCAGGGATAACACTATGCTGTGGTTTAAGAATTTGATGGTTTACCGTTTGAGCCGCGACGTTGCGCTAAACGCGGATGAAATGGAAAAACAGCTCAGCGCCTTTGCGTTCACCCCGTGTGGCAGCCAGGATATGGCGAAAACCGGCTGGGTCTCGCCAATGGGCTCTCGCAGCGACGCACTGACGCACGCCGTTAACGGCCAAATCATGATCTGCGCCCGTAAAGAAGAAAAGATCCTGCCTTCGCCAGTGCTGAAGCAGGAGCTACAGACGAAGATCGATAAGCTGGAAGGCGAGCAGCACCGCAAGCTGAAGAAAACCGAGAAAGACTCGCTGAAAGATGAAGTGCTGCACAGCCTGTTGCCGCGCGCCTTCAGCCGTTTTAACCAGACCTTTATGTGGATCGACACCGTCAACGGTTTGATCATGGTGGATGCCGCCAGCGCCAAACGTGCCGAAGATACTCTGGCACTGCTGCGCAAAAGCCTGGGTTCGCTGCCGGTAGTGCCGCTGACCATGGAAAGCCCGATCGAGCTGACGTTGACCGAATGGGTGCGCTCCGGTGAACTGCCAGCCGGTTTTATCATTCAGGATGAAGCCGAACTGAAGGCCATTCTGGAAGACGGCGGCGTGATCCGCTGCAAGAAACAGAACCTGATCAGCGATGAGATCGCCGTGCATATTGAAGCGGGCAAGCTGGTGACCAAACTGGCGGTAGACTGGCAGGAGCGGATCCAACTGGTGCTGGCCGACGACGGCTCTCTTAAACGCCTGAAGTTTGCCGATGTATTACGCGAGCAGAACGATGATATTGACCGTGAAGATTTCGCTCAGCGTTTTGATGCCGATTTTATCCTGATGACCAGCGAACTGGCAGCGTTGATCAGCAATACCATTGAAGCCTTGGGTGGCGAAGCGCAGCGATAACGCGAGCAAAGCCGCCGGGATGCAATGGTTGCACCCCGGCGGTAAATTATTTACTCAGATAACGGCAAAGGTATGCGGTTGCATCAGCAACCTGTAGGTTGAACTCACTGTGTCCCGGCACGAAGAATTTTTCGCCTGGCGTAAAGACCTGCCAGTCCGGCGCGCCCGGCAGCAGCACTTTCAATGCCCCGGTGATCACCGTCATTTCCTCCGGCTGTGCGGTGCTGAAGGTGTACTGCCCCTCCTCCATCACACCGATGCTGGTAAGACCGATGCTGCTACTATCGAAACCGATAGACTTCACTTTTCCGCCAAAATACTCGTTCACTTTCAGCATAGACTGGCCCCCGCATTATCATCTTAGTGGAGTTCCATATTGGGGGATTGAGCCTGATCTGTCACTGGTTTTTCACACGAAATGCGATCACGCCGCACGGGAAGGTTGCAGCGTTTTTTTCTGGTTGATCAAAACAACCGTGCAGAATAAAAAACGGGGCCAAAAGGCCCCAAACGATTAACAAGTCTAAAAGAAAAATTAACAGGTTCAGATAATGCGGTTATTGCCGCCGTTGCAGATGGCTCATACTGCCATACAGCGCCAGCAGTTGAGCATACTCTGCGGCGTCATAGAAACTACAGGTACCGCGCCCGAACTCTTTCGCCACTTCCACGGCAAATTTCACCGTTAACGCGATGTCCGTTTCATGGCTGGCCCCGGTGCCACAACCCGGCACCACCGACTCCGTGCAGATCGCCACGCCAACCACCGGCGCCGTGGTGGCGGTTGAGGGCTGCAAAATACTGTTGAGATGGTGCACACCATTACCATAGGGCGTGATGTCCTGCATGGTGATCGGAAACGTCACCGCCGCGCGGCCGCTGGTCATCTCCATAATACGCAGCAGGTCTTCCGCCACCCGCAGGATGTATCCCTCTTTTACCGTCGGCGACAGCGCATAGCCTTTGTGATTGATGATCCTGTTACCTTTGGTGGTATCGATCGACAAAATAGCATCCGCTTCCGGCACCACTTCATGGTCATTCATCGTTACGTCATCGATCGGTGAATCCATAAAATCCACCGGCTCGTGCGGGCGAGTTGGCGCATTCGGGCAAATATGGGTGGTAACGATCACGTCCCCCGGCAGCACATCGCCTTTGCGCTGCATCTCTGCCAGCTTCAGGGCGCAGGCGATCGCCGCAATAGCGCCATCACCGTCAGAGACCAACCCGATACGCGTTGGGCGCGCACCAATGCCCCCCAGCCGCCCAATGATCCCCAGCGTCAGAGCACTACCACCTACGCTTTTGCCTGCATTGCCCACAATCTCAATGCGGACAAAATCGGTCGACCCTTTTGCCCCGCTGGCGCGATGGGTGCTGGCCTTAACCGCCGGATATGGCGCGAATAAGTCAACAATGTCCTGGCCGCTGACGTGTGCGTTGTCGATTAACTCAAAAACCTGCAGCGTTTGTTGCAAACTCATGTTCTATACCTCGCAAATTTTGTGTATCAATGCGCCCAGCGTTATTTCCCTTTGCTGGAAAAAATCGAATTAAAGAAGTTGTACAACGCGTCACCGGCAATAAACCCGGCCGCCATAATCTCCATTGGGGTACGGCCTTTATCGCCCCAGCGCTTGATGATCAGAATACGCAGCGTAATCCCCACCACCACGGCCCAACCGGCCAATGGGTTGTTGATCAGCAAACCGGTTGCCAGCAACACCCCCAACTGGCGTTTTGGCCCGCCGATAAACTGCACGATGGCCCCCGGAATAGCCCAAATCAGCAGGCTGAAGGCGATACCCGGCTGCGCACCGGCTTCGATAGTTTTGGCATACACGCGCGCCACCGGCGGAACCAGTTCCTGTAGGAAATAACTGCTGTAAGAGAAATAAACCACCGGAATGGCGATCACGAAAGCAATCATCGCGGCAATCAACTGAATGCGACGCCCCAGCAGTTCCTGCTGCAAGTCCTTACCGTAACCCCGCAGGATAAAGCCCGCTTTCAGGTCAAAGCCCATATCGGCAAACGCCGGGCCGGTAGCGGCGGTGAAACCGGTGAGAATACACAGCGCCAACGGCGGGAAGCCGATCAAAATGCCGATAATCAGGGTGATCAGCGCCACGGCAAAGGCCGGGAACCAACCGGAATGCATCGCCGCGATACCGACGATCAACTCATGCACAAAGGCGGCAAAAGCGGCATAAATGACAAACAGCAGCAGCATGGTCAGCGACATTTCGCTGTACAGCCCCCCTGCCAGCGCCAACATTGCGGCGATCGCCACATAGCCCACCGCTCCCAACCCAAGCGCTTTACGCACCTCGCTGTCAGGCTGCGTATGGGTGGAGACGGTATCCGCCTGCTTGTTGCGGATCACCTGGACCACCTGAATCAACGCCACCAGCCCAGCCCCCACCATCACTCCGTGTGGAATATACTGCACGTTGAGATCCACCCCGGTCAGCGGCTGGCCGTAAGCGCGCAGCAATAGGCCAATACCGAACATGCTCAGCGCCCAGATGTTGCCGATAAATGCGGTACCGAAGGCCGCCATCGGGATCTTGAGCATCGAACCGGCAACCCCGACGACCACGCCCACCACCAGCAGCCATGCCTGTTTGCCGCCCCGATCGCCAGCCTTGATGGCTTCTGCGGCCGCCACGCCCGGCGGCCAAGCATTGGCGGCGGGAAACACTTTGGTATCAAACAGGCGGTACAGCAGATAGGCATCCAGCAGCATCGCAGCCGCCACGCCGCAAAACATCGGCATAATCAGTTGGGGTTGCCCCATCACGTAAGGAACAGCAATCGGCATCAGCAGGCTGTTGGCCGCGCCGAAGGTGGCAGAGGAGATCACCGTCTGCGCCAGATTCTGCGTATGTATGGAGCGGTAACGCTGGAACATCTGCAACGGAATACGCGCCAGCAACATGGCAAACAGCGCACCGATGATCGAGGTATTGGGCGTTACGCCCAAAGTCGTGATCAGTTGCACCCCGATAATGGCACCGATGACGGACAGCACGACCATCACCAACAGCGTGCCGATGTCTTTTAACGGATTAATGGCTTTCTCTGGTTTCATAAACAGTGTCCCTGAATATCCCTGTTGTTTGGCGAAAATAATATTTCGGGCATAAGCTGCCGCCGCAGTTCCATTATTTGGAACTTACAGTGAAATGTTTTATTACCTGCCTTAGCCTGATTAATTGCCGCACGGTAATTAAACCGTCAGCAAATGCCTCTGGTGTTGGCATTCCAATTAATTAAGCCGTAACGCTGTTTTCTCGGTGAAGGGGATTCCTAAACAATCTGCTGCCAATACTCATCACCAAGCCTTTCTGCCAACTGCCGGGAAACCACCATTAATGCCTCAAGAACCTGAGGCGAGTAAGGTTGCTCGTCGGTCTGAGAGGGAAAAGATAAACATAACCCCACCGTCTCACTGCGGTGTTTATTGGTTACCGAGGTTGCCAGTGAGCTGATCCCCGGCAGCGTTTCGTTACACGCCAATGACCAGCCCTGCTGCCTGACTTGTGCCAGTTTTTGCAGCAACGCGTCCAGCGTTTGTGGTGAGTTGGGAGAAGCGGCCTGATAGCCTGCCGCAAAGCGCTCACGCACCTGCTCATCACTTTCCCGCGCCAGCATCGCCCGGCCTACAGAGGTTCCGGCTGCCGGTGAACAAACACCAACCGGTGTGACCACCTGCAAAAAGTGACGCCCAGGGAAGGTACGCATCACCCGGCTTTCACTCCCTTCCAGCATCGCGATATAGCCTGTGCAAAAGGTCAGTTGGTTGAGCTGAGCCATCAGCACCGTCGCACTTTCCACCAGCGGCGTTGACAGATAATGGCTGGCCACCGAAAGCAGTAAATGCCCGATCTTATACAGACGGCTTACCGGATCTCGCTCCAGCATCCCCTGGCTTTCCATGGTTTGTAACAGGCGCGAAACCGTGCTTTTCGGCAAGCCAAGCTGCTCGACCACATCAGTGAACGAAATCCCCGGCTGGCCGTAGGCCATACGCCGCTGAGAAAATAGCTTTAACACCGCCGAGGCATTTTCTAAGGTGGTCATGGCACGCCTTGTTCCATTATATGGAACTCAGTTCCTAATCAATATTTAGAAACTAAAACCCGTACCCCTTATCGTCAAGCAGTTTATTTTTTATATGCGCAACCCATTGCAGAAAATAATGCTTCGATAAATAAAACACAGCACAGATAGCAGAGTTATTGCTGATGAAAGCTTGTGGATGTCCGTTATAGAATATAAATTCCAGCACAAAATGCTAATAAAGATAATTCCACCAAGAATGGTCAAACAGGCTATTAATATCGAAGGTTAACTCTTTATGGCTAACGAAGAATGATGAGAGTGGATTAGAGGAACACGTTAGCCCTTCACTTTTTACCTCAGTAAATAGGGCTATGGTAGAGAACGGAGCACCAGAAAATGTGCCCCTGAGGGGATTTATTTCACCGTTTCACACTGCAAGACCGCGAGGATTTGTTCCACCACCTGCGCAGGAGGGAGGGTTCCGTCCATCACATAATGGGCGGCTTCTTGATACAGCGCTTCGCGCGCTGCCAGCACTTCCAGCATTTCTTCAGCGATGGGGCGGCCAGTCAATGTCGGGCGCTGCGCATCTTCCGGGTATTCTTCCAGCCGCCGTGCTAACACGCTGGCAGGTGCGCGCAGGTAAATCACCGTACCGTGCTGGCGCATAAACCGGCGATTTTCTTCCGCCAGGATCGCACCGCCCCCTGTGGCAACCAAGGTTGACGGCTGAGTCACCTCTTGCAAAGCCAGAGTTTCACGGCGGCGGAACCCTAGCCAGCCCTCTTGCGCCACCATTTCCGCCACGCTCATGTGCGCGGCCTGCTGCATAAACAGATCGGTATCAATGAACTGATAACCCAAGGCCTGCGCCAACGCGCTACCCACCGTGGTCTTACCGGCTCCGCGCGCGCCTACCATAAAAATGGTTTGTGTCATTACGGGTTGTCCCTTATGCGGTGACTTGAATGCGTTGGTTTGCCAGCAGAATATCTGGCAGGCAGATCGAACGATGGCTGCTGCATCATACCGCCCCCACACTGTATTTCAATCTTTACGACAGTGTAAATGCTATAGCGCTGCGCTTCCTGCGCCAACATGGCCCGCAATTGATCATCCTGTTGGTTCAGAGCACGCTATTTAAGCAGATTTTCCCGTTAGCAGGAACCTATTGTTACAGTCAGTAAAACCCTACACAACTCAAGTAACCGCTAGATGACAGATATAACCGCAGCTGGCCACACGGCGGCAACGCGGTGGTGATGCTCTGATTAACGTGGCGTGCAGACATACACCAACGCGGGCGGAAAGTTGCGTACTTCAAGCTGCTTTTTCCAATGGAAATAGCGTGAAAGCAGCTTTTCTGACAAATGGCTGTATTGAAACAGCACCAGCGTGCCGTTACTGGCCCGCAAATCCTGCTGCGCCTGCTGCAAAATACGTACGCTGACCTTTATCGGGAGCGACAGCAATGGCAGGCAGGAAAAGATCACATCATAATTGCGCCCCAAGTTTTCTGCCGAGCAGGCCATCACCCGTAGACGATCGTCATCAATCAGCCGTAAGCGGCGTACAAAACTGGGTTTGATTTCATAGGACTCCAGTTGGGCATCGGCACGCATGTGCCTCAGAATACGTTTGGTCAGCACACCGTTTGCAGCACCCAGTTCAGCAATCGACAAAGCCTGCGACCAATCAATCTGATTCAGCATCGCCTGGCATAACCAAGGGGAAGAAGGCGCCAGCGAGCCTACCGTACGGGGGGACGCCATAAATTGCTGAAGATAAGATAAATGGTTTTTCAGTTGCATCCGTGTCGCATGTAGCATTGAGGTATCCTTTGGTTGAATCCCTCTAATCTGGACTGAATTCATTAAGGTTTCATTAACAGAATTGCTAAAAGCACAGATACAGTTGTAATAAAATGCAACCAACAGCGACGGGCGGACAAAAAAAGCTGCGGTAATAATCAGTCAATAATCATAGCATTATTGGTCAGATTATTATCCACAGCCGTCTATTATATTATCCAAACTTTATGAGCAGATGATAAATATATTACCGTTAATAAATTAACGATAAATTTCCGCATTACCACGCCAATCGCTGGAATCACCTGGGTTATCCAGACCAATGATACGATAATGTGTTGCACCATCTTTCATCGCTTTCTGTTTTAACGCGTGGATCGCATCATCTGGTGAACCACTGATGCCAGAGACCGAGACCACTCCCATGCTCTGCATGGTGCTGGCCTGGGTATTGTCGACCTGTTTAACGGACATATCCGCGGCCAGAGTGGAGAATGAAGCAGTGGCGATCAGTACGGCAGCGATGCAAGGTAATAGTTTCATGATTGACTCCGTTATTTTGCTTGTTAACTCGTTCTCAGTGGTGTTAATTATCGGCCAACCAGTGAAAACGGACGTCATCCAATGTAAAGAAACTCAATCATTGTGAGTAAAACAAGGAGAAGATAAGAATATTTATTTCCTGAACAATACTGAACTGCATTTATGATCTAATTTTAGGTCATAGTTTATGAAAATAAAAATTCTATTTACCCGATTAAGTCAAATGCTCTAATTTTTAACAGTTTTTAATCACCATTGGCATCGACACTACGCTGCATTTTCTGACAAAACGCCGCTGACAAGCACGTGGTGCATCAACAATAGGTCATCACAACCAACATACCTGCCATTTAGGATATGGTTAACATACTAATATAGATAATAGTAATAACTAACGTTTAGCAAATAAAACCAACACTCAATTTATCGTCATAAAGAGAAACAACTTAACTAACAAAAATGAAATAAAAACGGCAAACTTAAGATTTAATCAGGTAATAACCAAGAAAATCACTTATACAAAGGCAAAAAACATCAGTGAAAGAAGATATTTTCTTAAAATCAATGCAGTGATATGGACAAAGCAAAAAGATAGGGATTTAATACTGGCCGTAATCAAGGGCATATCAGGCACAATGATTTACACCTGTTAATTTTTAATTCGCAGATTAATGTTGGCTACGTTCACAAACCCGAAAAACTTACCACGTAAGATTATCAGGCGTTGTTCGCCTGCTGCTTATCTGCAATTCATTGGGTATAAATCATCGTAATAAAAACAGAGCTTCCATAGTTTTTATCACTGATACCAATCTATTTTATCTTGCAGGATGCAATCTATGTCAAAGCGACTCTTTGCCGAATTTTTTGGCACATTTTGGTTGGTGTTCGGTGGTTGTGGCAGCGCAGTATTGGCCGCCGCATTCCCACAACTGGGGATTGGTTTTACCGGCGTAGCTTTAGCGTTTGGCCTCACCGTAGTCACCATGGCTTATGCCGTCGGCCATATTTCTGGCGGGCACTTTAACCCGGCCGTCACCGTAGGCTTATTTGCCGGTGGCCGTTTCCCGGCAAAAGATGTTGTTCCCTATGTTATTACTCAGGTTATCGGTGGTATTGCGGCAGCGGCGGTGCTTTATTTAGTCGCCAGCGGTAAAACCGGTTTCGACGCTACCGGCGGTGGCTTTGCCTCCAATGGCTACGGTGAACATTCACCAAACGGCTATTCTTTGCAGGCCGCTATCGTTATTGAGCTGGTGCTGACCGCATTCTTCCTGATTGTTATTCATGGTGCGACAGATAAACGTGCACCGGCAGGGTTTGCACCACTGGCTATCGGCCTGGCATTGACGCTGATTCACTTAATCAGCATTCCGGTCACCAATACCTCCGTTAACCCAGCGCGCAGCACCGGTGTGGCGATTTTCCAGGGCACCTGGGCATTGCAGCAACTGTGGGTATTCTGGTTAGTGCCATTGATTGGCGGCATTGTTGGCGGGCTGATTTACCGCTGTCTGCTGGAAGACAAAAAGTAAGTACTATTTTCAGGGCAGCCCTCTCTTGGCTGCCCTGCCCTATTTACCCCTTTGTAACCTCAAACATCATGATGTCGCTGGTAAACGAACCATCGGCCTGAATGGCGAAATGCTGCCGCACATCCTCTGCTACCCCAAGCTGTAAGGCGCGAATCGCGGTGACAAAATGTTCAGGGGTACGCATCCGCGCCACCCAACTGCTGAACTCCAGATCCAGACGATCCGAAGTCACTTCCCGCACCACCAACCCAGCCTCAGTAAACATCGCCAGCCATTCGCCCGGCGCATAGTTGCGCACGTGTGAGGTATCGCGTAACACTTCTACCGTCTGCAAATAGATATCCAGCAAAGGATGGCCCGGCGAAATCACATCCATAAAGATGGCTCGACCACCGGGTTTCAGTACCCGCTTCACCTCGCGCAGTGCCCGGCCAACGTCGTGCCAGTGATGCGCCGAATAGCGGCTGATCGCTATATCAAAACTTGCATCGTCAAACGGCAGCGACTCCGCCACGCCTTGTTGTACCTGAATATTCCCCAACCCTTTCTCCGTGGCGGCTTTACCAACCACTGCCAGCATCTGCGCGGACAGATCGTACGCCACCACCTGGGCTACCTTTGCCGCGGCGACAAAACTGGCATGCCCGGCACCACATCCCAGATCAAGCAGCCGAGCTTTACTGCTGCCTTCCAGCAGGCGCGCCAAGCGTTGCAGATCTTTCCCCTGTGCGTGTACGGCACTGCTCAAATAGGCCTGAGCCTGTTCGCCGAACTGACGTTCGACCGCATTCTTATGGCTGTCGCTGATGCTCATATTTACTCCCGTTATGGATGTTCTGAAGCGACTATAATTAACTTACTATACGGGTACAATATGACCATTTATCCTAGTATCGACAGGTACCACCCTATGGAATCAGACACTTTATCCGGCCCAAAAGCCCTAGGGGCTTTTCTGCGCGCGCACCGGGAACGGGTAACACCAGAAATGCTGGGCCTGCCCACGGCCCCGCGTCGCCGCACCAGCGGCTTACGCCGCGAGGAACTGGCACAAATCAGCGGCATCAGCGCAACCTGGTATACCTGGATCGAACAGGGGCGGGAGGTATCCATTTCGCCCTACACGCTGGCGCGCATTGCTAAAGCGCTGCGGCTCGGCCATGCCGAACGCCACTACCTGTTTACGCTGGCGCGCATCACCGACCCGGAGTTGGAACAGTTGCAAGAAACGGTCAACGCCGCCGTACTGGAAAGCGTGCATCAAATGACGGTGCCTTGTTATCTGCTGGATCTCACCTGGAATATGGTGGCCTGGAATCAGCAGGCGGAAAAGCTATTCAGCGGCTGGCTGGAACAGGCCAAGACCCCAAACCTGTTACATTTTATGTTCTTCCATCCTCAGGCAAAGCAACTGGTCAGCAATTGGGAAGATCGCGCCCGGCGCGTGGTGGCAGAATTCCGGGCTGAAACCAGCCATCATCAGGGAACCGAAGAGATACGCGCCTTTGTGCGCAACATGACGCACAACAGCGAACCCTTTCATCATTGGTGGAAGCAGCAGGACGTCATGGCGCGCGAAGGAGGAGAGCGCACCTTTACCCATCCATTACTGGGCGCGCTGCATTATCAGCAGGTCACCTTCTACCCTGCCGAGCACCCTGGGCTGAAGCTGGTGATGTTAATGCCGCTGTCGTAATGGGTAACAAATTCATGGACAGGTTTACCTGCCATTTATTAGCGTCTGTAAACGCGCTTCAGCGCGTTTCGTTATCGCTGATTTTTGCCAGCGCCATGCGGTAAGCCTTCACCTTTTTGCGTTTCTTCAGCCAGGTAGTGGCAGAAACAACAAAAATGGCCCCAGACATGGCCAGCACCCCAGCAGGGTGGTCATAAAACACCATCAAAATAAAGTAAACGGCTGAAACAATCGCCACCCATTTCGCCGAATTCCCTACGGCATTTTTCTCGTGGGTTAAGCGGCGGATCGACTCTTCTTCGCTGATTCCCATACACCCTCCTTGTTGGTTGAAGGTTCCATTATATGTTGCAGGAGTGCTGATATTTCAATCGATTGCACAGTAAAGAAGCGTAAATATCAGCAAATGGCGTGGTGGTAGGCCAGCGCATTGAAACGCCAGCCAATGCGGCAGCAGTTGACCGCTCTTTAAAAGATAAATCAGCCAGTGATCTCGATGGCATTGCCGTCAGGATCGCGAATAATCGCCTCATAGAAGCCGTCGCCGGTCCGGCGCGGCACAGCCAGCAGAATACCGTCCTGTTTGGCCCGCTGCGCCAATTCGTCCACCCGCGCCTCACTGCCCAATGAAAGGGCAATATGCGCCCAACCGATACGCTCCTCCCCTGGTTTACCCGGCAGCAGACCGGGAACGGTCATGATCTCCAGCGTTGGCCCCTCAGCCAGCTTAACGAAGCGGGAAACAAAACCAGGGCGGTTTTTACTCACATACTCTTCCCCCGCCACACCGTTGAAATAACGCAGCCAGAAAGCAACCTGCGCCTCAATATCCTGCGTCCATATCGCGACATGCGCTATTTTCATCATCATTCTCCTCGGGTGATAGAGATATCCGCCGCAGTGTGTCATCAGCGGTTCAAATTCGCTTTGGGACAATAATACCACTGGCAAGATGTTGGCTATACTGGAAAAGTAGTGCCACCGCAAGCGTAACCTATTGGGCGCTAAGGGAGAATGATGTTATTGAGAATCGCCAATTGGCTGTTTCAACTTCCAGGCAGGCTGCTCGCACCGATCTTCAGAAATCGCCTGACGATACTGATCTTTTTCATGCTGATTGCCGCAGGCATTTTTGCCGCCAAACGCCATCTGTATGCGCAGCAACATGAAGATCCGGCGGCGCTCGATGCACCAAAGCATTACCTGATCCAGCGCGAAATTCCTTTGCGGGAGGCTCGTGAACATTGCGGTGGGCCGTTGCACGATAATCAAGGGCGACCCTGGCCTGCCGTTGCTGGCTATCTGCATCAGCCGGAATGGCAAACCGGCAGTTCCCTGCGGGAGTTCACTCTGGATAACCGGCGCAACGCTTTTGCCGTGCTGGTCAAACTGGAGAATGCCTTGGCGCCACGGCAGCCTGCTGAAGTGTTTATCCCCGCCACTGGCAGTTTCACGGTTAAAATGGATGCGGCTGGTGAATATGTTATGAAGGTCAAAAACCTCACAAGCGGTTGCAGCTTCCGCTCAGCCACCCTCTCCGTAGCGGATCATCAGGGTGGGCCGCTGCCATTGAGATTATCGGGAGAAGGATCAGAACCCTATCACCCGATCAACGATAATGAGTACTAACCCTTATCAGAACTGCCAGCGCAGCCAGGCGAAGAACACGTTGCCGTTATTGTAGGTGCCTGGAATGTAGGTGGCCTGGAAGGTGAGCTGCTGATAACCGATGGAGGCCATCGGCAGCGGGGCCGGGAGCGGAATATAGTTCCAGTTGTCGCGCGCGGTCACGCTGGCGGTAAAGCCCAGGCCAAGACGAAAATCTTCGCCCTCAATCGGCCGCCAGATATTCTCATAGGCATAGCCGCCGATCGGCTCCCATTTGTTGAACGAATCCTTGAACACCATAAAGTAGATAGTGTGCCAGTCACCGTCTGCGTCAAAGCGCGAAATGCCGTACCCCGCGCCCCACGGACGTTCGTTGTAGCTATCGATCTTTTCCTGATCGTACGTCCAACGGTTGTGCCAGGTAATGGCCGGCAGATAGAGCTCTTTATTCGGCGAATCAGTCCAGGTTTCGGCAACGTTATTCTTAAAACGCCCCCACCAGTTCTGCTCTTCCGTCGCCGTATTGCTATTTTCTGCACTAACCTCAGCATAAGAAGGCAGTGCAGAAAATAACAACGCCAGCGAAGATGCCAAAAGAGTCCTTTCAAAACACATCATAAAGCTCCTGTAAAAATTAGCGGGGGATTTTTACCGATCGCCCTGCCGAGATCAAGCCGTATCACAGTGGCTCCGTGCCATTTATACCCGCTTGTTGATGTTTGGTTTATACCGGCCACCGGGTAAGTTTCCCGCAGTGAGAACCCGGCTAAGCTACTCATTTTTCATTGGTTTGCATGTCAGAAAACTCTCTTTTGTTACACTTGCATCTCAAGGCGTTATAGCAAGGATTTAACCGTTTTTTGAAAGAAAAGGTTACATTATCAGTCCAGGGCTGCCTGAATCTGCGTTTTTCCTTAGTTCCTGACGTGGCAAAATATTGACAGTGCGCCGAGGGAGAACGTGATCCTTTCCACAACTCCCGCTCACATCAGTGCGCAATGCGACGCATCCTACCACGCTAGACGGCAGGCTATCAGGGTTACTCGCCAACACGCAGAAGTGTAAAGCAGTTCTGCCACCCACGGCAATGAAACGGGCCAAAGAGGTTATTCAGCAGATTTATCATCAATAATTCATTTTGTCTTTTACGGTTAAAATAACTGAATCAGGATAGATGCATACCAAGAAAAATCCTGCCACTATTCTCAATGCCCTCTGACTGCGGCATTTCTATAGCATTTCGCTTCAATTCTCTGGGAATCTCTGTGTTAGAAAAATACCCGCAGCTGTTCTCAGCCATGACCCCTTAGCCTTTTAGGGCGTAAATTCCCGCATACGATACGGTATTGGCCAGTAAGCCAAGAAAACTTGAACAAGTTTCCTCTTTCACCAACTGTTAAAGCTGACCAGGCATATTCCGTCCGCCTTGAGCCAATCACAAATTCAACGATTAAAGGAGCAACATCGCCAGCCGCTCTCTGCTGTGCTCCTTCAAATAGCAATAAATTAATATGAATGTGGAGCAGTAATGAAAATAACGATAGGTGCATTCCTCCTGCAACAGCTTCGAGCCCTGAATGTAGAGCATATCTATGGCGTGCCTGGTGATTACAACTTGGCCCTGCTGGAACTGATTGAGCATGACGCCAACATAGAATTTATCGGCAACTGTAACGAACTGAATGCGGCTTATGCCGCCGATGGCTATGCCCGCCTCAACGGGGCTGGTGCACTCATCACCACCTACGGCGTGGGCGATCTGGCCGCGCTGCCTGGCATTGCCGGTGCCTACGCGGAATCGGTCCCGGTTATCTGCCTGGCGGGCACACCGCCGCTGTATGCCATGAAAAGCCATGCTCTGGTGCATCACTCGTTGGCAGACGGCAATTTTGACAATGTGATGAACTGCTTTAAGCAGTTCACCGTGGCGCAGGCGCTGATTACGCCGGAGAATGCGGCCAGCGAGATCCTTCGCGTGCTCACCACCGCCTGGCAGCGGAAAAAACCGGTTTACCTGCAATTGCCTTCCGACATTTGCGACGTCGAAATTGAAGTGAACACTATTCTCTCGCCGCACTTACCCAACAGCTACGCCAGCACTCTGCGCTTGGCGGCAACGGCATTACTCAAACGCATTCAACAGGCGCAGCGGCCGATGATCCTGATCGATCAGATGGTTGATCGTTTTCAACTACAGCCGCTGGTGCTTGCGGTCGCCGACAAGTTCGCCATCCCATTGACCAATATGCCCACGGCAAAATGCGTGATCCCTGAGAGCACGCCGGGCTGGCAAGGTGGCTACAGCGGCGATTTGTCATCCCCTGAACTGTTCGAAAAGATGGCTCAGGCCGATTGTGTACTCAGCCTTGGCGTGCGCCTGGTGGACTCCACCACCGGTTATTTCAGCCAGCAAATCCTCCCGCAGGCGATGGTGGATATCCAGCCCTACTCGCTGCGGCTGGATAACACCACGTATCCGGCGGTAACGGCAGCGGATTTGCTGCGTACGCTGCTGGAACTGGCTGAGGAAACTAGCGCCCTACCGCAGGCTCCGCTGCCAAAGCTAAATCAAACATTGGCGATGCCAAGCGATGCGCTGCTCGATCAGGCTTATTTCTGGCAACGCATCAGCCACTTTATTCAGGCGGATGATGTTCTGGTGGTCGAAAATGGCACCTCCGGCGCGGCAATGGGGGCGATGCGCATGCCGGACGGCATAACGGTAGTGAATCAGCCCATTTGGGGCGCGATCGGCTATACCCTGCCCGCGCTGCTCGGCACCCTGATGGCGGCCCCTGCGCGCCGGCACCTGCTGTTTATCGGTGATGGCTCATTCCAGCTTACCGCACAGGAAGTTTCGACCCTGCTGCGCTGCGATCTGAAGCCGATTATCTTCCTGATTAATAACCAGGGGTACACCATTGAGCGCTATATCCTTGGGGAATCATCGTCTTATAACGATATCGGTTCATGGGATTACGCCAAACTGCCAGCGGTGCTGAATCGCCAGGCGACGCCGTTCTGCGTGGCGGTAGAGACCAGCCAGCAGCTGGAAATGGCGCTGGAACAGGCATCAAGGCAGGATCGGCTGGCCTTTATCGAGGTGAAATTACCGATGATGGACGCACCGCCCGCCATGAAAGAGTTTTGCCAGCGTTGTAACCACTTCAACTTTGGCCAGCACGCCACGCTGTCACGCAGCGCAAACCCACTGTCAGGCAGATTAAAGCGAGGTTGGGCGTAAGGCTGTAGACTTTTAAAGGTAACTATCTCGTCGATAAGCTTATTTTGCATGACAAGGAGGGCATATGCCTGACAATTCCGTAACAATACTGGATAGCGTAGTGCGTTTTCTCGATCGTCAGCACGGCCTGTATATCAACGGCCAGTGGCAGGCCGCCCAGGCGGAAGCCCGGCTGGCGGTGTATAACCCTGCCGATGGCAAGCAAATCTCGTCCACCGCCGATGCCAACGCCGCAGATGTGGCGCTGGCGGTCACCTCGGCTCATCAGGCATTCACCAGCGGAGTTTGGGCGCAGCGCCTGCCTGCCGAGCGCGAACGTATTTTACTGCGCTATGCCGATCTGCTGGAGCAGAACGCCGAAGAACTGGCCCAACTGGAAACGCTGGAACAGGGCAAATCAATTAATATCTCCCGGGCGTTCGAGGTAGGTTGTACCCTGAACTGGATGCGCTACACCGCCGGGTTGACCACCAAAATCACTGGCCAAACCCTGGACGTTTCCATTCCGATGCCGCCGGGTGCCAAATATCAGGTTTATACCCGCAAAGAGCCGATCGGCGTGGTGGCTGGCATCGTGCCGTGGAACTTCCCGCTGCTGATCGGGATGTGGAAGGTGATGCCCGCGCTGGCGGCCGGTTGTTCGATCGTGATCAAACCATCAGAAACTACCCCGCTGACTCTGCTACGCATGGCGGAACTGGCCAGCGAAGCGGGCATACCGCCCGGTGTGTTTAACGTGGTGACCGGCAAAGGTTCGCTGTGCGGTAAAGCGCTGACCGAACACCCGCTGATCGCCAAAGTCAGCTTTACCGGCTCTACGCCGGTGGGCAAAAGCATCGCTCGCGCGGCGGCCGATCGCTTAACCCGCGTCACCTTGGAGTTGGGCGGTAAAAACCCGGCCATTGTGCTGAAAGATGCCGATCTGCAACAGGTGATCGAAGGGCTGATGGCGGGCAGTTTCCTCAATCAGGGGCAGGTCTGCGCCGCCAGTTCGCGTATTTATATCGAGGCACCGATTTACGATCGGTTGGTGGCCGGTTTCGAACAGGCGGTGAAGTCGCTGTCTGTCGGGCCGGGCATGGATGGCAGCGCACAGATTAACCCGCTGGTTTCACAGCATCATCGTAACAAGGTGGCGGCCTACCTGGACGACGCCAGGAACAAACATGCGGAGCTGATCAGCGGTGCCTCTGGGCCGGATGCGCAGGGTTTCTATATTCCTCCCACCTTGGTGATTAACCCGGACGATAGCCTGAACCTGACGCGAGAAGAGGTTTTCGGCCCGGTGGTTAACCTGATCCGCGTGGCGGATGCCGAAGAAGCGTTACAAAAAGCCAATGATACCGATTATGGTCTGACCGCCAGCCTATGGACCACCAGCCTGCAAGCGGCAATGGCCTATACGCCGCGTATTCAGGCAGGCACGGTGTGGGTCAACACGCATACGCTGATCGACGCCAATATGCCGTTTGGTGGTTTCAAGCAATCTGGCACCGGGCGCGATTTCGGCCCGGACTGGCTGGATGCTTACACCGAATCGAAATCGGTCTGTATTCGTTATTAAGCCTAGCGCCAATATTTAGGGGCACTGTTTCCAGTGCCCTTCAGACTACTGACAAAGCTGGTTATTAGGGGGAGCGTACCGAAGGGGTCGTAACGCCGTAAGCCGTCGGAGTGCCCCTCGGTGCACTAGCATAGGTATCTACAGATCTTTGCACGGAAGGTGGGACTCCCTCTCCCTTGGGAGAGGGCGGGGGTGAGGGGGCTTTTTATCACGATCTATTGCCAGCGACTCCGTTGGAAACTCATTGTCATGGACAACAAAACCCATTGAATTAATTGATATTTAATCAATGAAAGTTCGCCGTGAATAGCCCCTCACCCTAGCCCTCTCCTGCGGCTGTCTCTTGATCAGATCTCCTGATCAAGAGACTTCGCCAGTTTATACCCTTCAACGATATCCTGAAGCTTGAACCATCCCTCCCACATCACTACCCATCCTGCTCGTCCCGTCCGTTTACTGTCATACCAACGCCCCAGCTTCGCCAGATTCAGGTACGCCCACTTCACACTCGGCGGCCTCTTCGGCAACGTTTTACCTTCCTGTTTCACCCACAGCAACTTCCATTCAAGTGGACTCAGTACCCGTTCACAGCTTGCATTGAGCGTCTCTTCACTCAACCCGCCCTGGCGTAACGACAACACCCGCACCGCTATAAAGCTCAGGATGACGATCATTCGCTCCAGATTATTTCGCGTTTGCATCCGTAGCTGTTCCACCTGCGTTCCACCGCTTTTCCACGCTTTATGGTATTCCTCTATCAGCCAGCGACGCTCGTAGTAACTGATAATCACCCGGGCTTCTTCCGCTGATGTGACTTTTTCTGATGTCAGAAGGTGCCAGCACGCTCCGTCTTCTCCTTCTTCACGACAGCAGATATACGTCAGTGGGACGGTATTTTCTTCTGACGTACTCCCCGGCATTTTGAGTTCGACCGAGCTATAGCGGATACTCATTTGTGCGTCACGCGCGGCACGTCCGCCTTTCTGGACCACATTCAGTCGATAACTGCCTGCTTCTGTTAGCGTTTCTGGCAACTCCAACAGCTTCTCATTATGTCCACTTAGCAACCGGTTCTGAGCGGCTCGAACGATGAAGCGCTGTTTGTTTTTCGTTTTATAATCAAGGTAATGCCAGATATCCGCTTCCCGGTCACAGACGGAGATAACGTGTGCTTGTGTGTCACCGAGACGTTGTGCCGTTCGTTCAGATGCCTGTTGCCATTTGTAACTCTCTTTCTCTTCATAAGGCACGTGTTTACGTTGGTGCTTTTTACCGTATTTGTTCGCTTCACGGCTCCAGCGATGCTGGTCGATGAGCCCCAAGAACAGTGCGTGCTCAGGAGCATAAAGCAGGACGGTGTGGGCTAACAGGCCATGCGTATTCTTGCTGGTTGTCGTATTTCCCAACTCGTCATACGCGGTGGTGTGAGCGAAGTTAATGGAGGTGGTGTCTTCCAAAGCAAGTAGCAGGGTGTGCGTCTTGGCGGCCATTGCTGTGGCGTTGAAGCCGGCCTCGGCAATGGCATCGGGTGAGACGTTGGGATTGCGGATCAGACGATAAACCCCTTCAACCTCAGCGGTGGTTTGGGATGATTTCACAATAGAAAGTCCTGTATTTTTAGCCAACGAGGCAGTGAATTTGACGAGACGCTGAGTTCGCCGGTAGTCGCCAAGTTGAGCGAGCCCAAAAGTGTCATTAGCCCATGAATAACAATCAGAAAGCACCATACTAAAAACCGAAGAAGAGGAGAATATAAAGAGAGATCAACAGACGGGGAGAAAGTTCAAAAACTCCCCGGCATTTGTGCCGGGGAAATGTGTATAAGAGACAGCTCCTGCGGGGAGGGACCGTTCAGTGCACATTTCAAGCACCAAAGCCGCAGCAAGCCGTGATACCTATGGTGCGCTAGCCCCGGGTATCTCGGGCTAAAAGGCAAATTTACCATCAACCTCAGGGGCACTGCTTGCAGTGCCCCTAGTCATCGTCTCGCTCAATCCTGCGGTTTTCCATTCAGATTCAACGTCGGCGTTTCATCGAAAAAGTTCCAGGGCTTGAGCAGCACATGCACCCATTCTGTTGGCATGATCGGCCACTCTTCCGCCCGCGCCACATGGGTGGTACCGGTGGTCAGCCATACCACATCATCGCTGTTGTCGATTGACTGATTATCGGCGGTGTATTGCCCCAGCCCGGTATCCTGCGTGGAGCGGTTCGGGTATTTACCTTCCGGGTAACGTTCATCCGGTTGGTAACGCGTCACCCACAGTTGCTTATCCATAAAGCTCAGGCGGTGATAAATCCACTCATCTTTGCCGAAGTTAGCCCCTTTGGCGACCGGGTGCGTTCCCCCCGCATACGGAATCAACTGATAGGAAACCGGGTTACCCATTTTGTTCAGCTTGCTGGTGTTGCTAAGCAAGCGGATGGTGGCAGGATCAAACTTCTGCGCCGCCTGCTGCTCAGTGCTGACCTTAACCTCGTCAACCTGCATAGTACTGGTGCGTGGGCCACCCCGATCGTTGGGTTTCACATCTGGGTTGAGTTCCACCAGGCTATTGTTTTCGCCATCCACGTCCATATCCAGCCGGAAATTGTAGATATGCTGATGCGTGGTGCCGACGATGTTGTGATCGATCAGCGTGCCGTACTGCGTATCCTGCTTCGCGGTCGGGTCCTGCATGGTTCTGGCCTTCACGCCTTTCACCGCTTCAATCCCCGTCGCCCCAGCGTTAATACCAATGGTGCCATTCTGGTGGAATACCCAGTCGAAGATGTAATCGTAGTTCCCTACCGTGCTGATCCAGCGCACCACCAGTTCACGGCGCTCGGTGCTGATATTCGGCTGGCCCATTTCCTGATGCTTATACTCCGGCCCGGCGTAACGCTCGAATAGGGCAATAGCGCGTGGGATAGCGGTGGGTTTACCGGTGTAATCGGCAATGGTTTCATCCAGCAATACGGCGTTCTGCGGGGCATCTTTGCCACGGGCAATCGGCGAGGTCAGCGTCCCCATACCGTAATCCCCCGCATCAAGATAGGCTTTGAAATACCAGCCGATATCCGGATCGCCATAAGGCACAATCATGCCCCCTAGCGAGCCTTCGTACATCACTTTGCGTTTGCGACCATGATCGTTATAGGTCACCGTTGAGAGCACCGGCCCGACGCGGGAATTGAGGTGCAGGTGGAAATCCCAGTTCTGCCAGTGGATGGTATTGCCGGTGATGGTGTAGTTTTTCCCTTCGGGTTCGACGATCTCCAACGGTTTGATCTTGGGTGCCTGACGATCGCGGCCATCATACGGCGTCGGCTTCAACGGCACCGGGACCACCGGCCCTTCCTCAATTTTTATGATCTTCTTCTGTTCCAGATCGACCACCGCCACCAGGTTTTCAATCGGATGCGCCCAGTAGTTGCCATCGCCGACATCCAGATAGCTGATCACTTTCAGCAGCCGTTGATCCTGCTTCAGGCCATCTTTACCGTCGAAATAACCCACCGTCAGCGGCGTGGTGATCACTTTGGCAGGATCCTGTACGCCGCGCTTTTTCAATGCGTCGGCATATTCTTTGCTGCCGTTGATAATCGCCTGCACGCTGGCAAAATCATCCAGAAGCACCATTCCATGAGCCCCTTGGATCGGTTGCCAGGACAGCACTTTTTTCTGCGGTAAATCCACCACGCTTTCAATCACATGAACGCCATCCAGCAAGGTGACATCGGCCTGTCGCGGTTGCTGCACGCTGCTGCCGTTCAGCACAAACTGCCAGACCTGATCTTTCGGCGGTTCACGCAGCGAAATTTCGGTAAAGCGCAGGTTATTTTTATACTCTGGCGCAGCCTTGATGGTCGCAACCACCGCGTTGATCTCTGCCGCGCTCAGCGGATTCAGCGGATGTGCCCGGTGTTCAACGGCGAAGGTCTGATCCAGCCCAGACTGGAAAACGTCGTTAATGAATCCTTCAGACATATAGGCAGTTTTACCTTTGAACACCACCGGCACCGGCAACTTCAGCGGTTTACCATTGACGATGGCTTCGTGAGCGCTCGGTTTCACCTTCACGTAGGCACCGTCTTTGACGATCACAAACATACGCGCGTAGTCATCCCACTGTACGCTGGCCCCGAACTCCTCCAGCGTTTTTTGCATCGGCACCATCTTGGCCGCAGCACCGTGTGCCAGCGCCGCAGTCTGCCAACCCGTTCCTACCAATAACCCCAATGCCAGCGCAATGGCTGCTGGCAGGCGTTGGGTCGCCATGATTGTTGTTTTAGATCTCATTATTCCCCCGCACGAATCAAAGAAGCATCGACATCCGTTATTGTTGTGGTGAACCCGTCAGCCGGGCCCTATGCCAACATAGCAACTCTCAAGCGGGGATATTTTGTTGTGCTTGCCATCCTGTTTGTCGTTACTGACAATCTGCACGGCAAGCGCACGAACGGGGGAAAGGTTGGGGTTACTGGTACTGCTTGCGATACGCGCTTGGCGAAACGCCAAAGCGCGCCTTAAACGCGGTAGAGAAATGGCTGTGGTCGGCAAATCCCCAGTCATAGCCAATGTTGGCGAGCTTTTGCCGCTCTTTTGCCTGGCGTAGCGCCTGTGCACACAGATCCAAGCGGCGGTTTTTGATGTACTGCGCCACAACCAGCCCCTTGCGGGCAAACATGCGGTACAAACTGCGCACGGAAACCCCTATCTCACTGGCGATCCACTCCGGCCGTAGCTGTTCCGACTGAATATGCTGGTCGATAAACGCCAGCGAACGGGTGAAGATCCGCTCATGGCTATCCTGCTGTTCTTCGCCCCCTGCCAGCACCGGCCGCAGCAAGGTCGCCACTGCGTTAAGTACCGCTTCGCTTTCCACCTGACTCATCTCAGGATTCTGCATACTGCCCAACACCAACTGTAGGCTGAGTTTCGCCGCCGCAGCCTCGGTGCCAAGGCGCTGGGCACAGGGAAGAGTGATGAATCTCAGGTGTTGCTCAATATAGCTGCGAGGTAACACTAGAGAGAGTTGGCGTGAGTCCTGCTGATAAATAAAGCTACAGGGCTGCGAGGCATCGATAAAAGTCATATCCCCGGCCGATAGCCTGGTCTGGTGATGCCCCTGCTCCATCATCGAACTACCATGCAGTTGGAAGGCAGCAAAAAAATGCGAACTGTCACTGCTCTGAGCAATTTCACGTCGGGTCCGATAAAGCCGGGTTTGGGCAATATCAACCACGCTCAGACGCAGTGCATGGGCACGGAATTCTTGTACCGCGCCGCTGAAGCCCGGCCCCAAGGTTTTGGCACCAAACCGACCGCAGGCAGAATTGATCTGCCCTAACCACTCTTCGAAGCGCGCATCCCTGACCTGTGTAGAAATTGCCATAATTAACCCCTTGAAACATAAGCAACAAAAGAGAAACTGGCTGATTTAGCCCACTACCGCGAAGCGATAGCTGAGGCATTTTTGACATTGATTGAAAAATCAAAATAACAATACGTTAACATTTAGTCAGCATTATCTACGGGATTTGGCGCGGAGATCACACTCGGCTTTCAGTGACAGAATGAGAGAGATCTCACTACCACCTTTAAAGCTGGCTGATATTTTGTTGTATAAACAAAAAACTAAAAGGAATTCAAGGAAACGTAATTGATGACAACAGAAAAAAAACTTGCCATCCCGACGTTGAAAACCCGCAGGCTGATATTACAACCGCTAGAATTATCAGATTCAGAAGATATTCAACGGTTGTTCCCACACTGGGAAATTGTGCAATACATCACCAATCAAGTCCCCTGGCCTTATCCCGAAGGCGCAGCACGGCAATTTGTTCAGGAAATTGCGCTACCCAATATGGAAGAGGGCTCTGGCTGGTACTGGTCTATTCGGCTTAAGGAGGATGATCGTCACTTAATTGGCGTCATCAATCTTTGCGATACACCCAATGCCAACCGTGGGTTTTGGCTGATACCGGCATGGCAGCGTCAGGGGTTGATGAGCGAAGCCAGTGAAGTGGTTACCGATTTCTGGTTTAACCAGCTTGATAGACCTGTGCTGCGTGTGCCCAAGGCAAAAACCAATCTTGCTTCAAGGCGAATATCAGAGCGCAGCGGTATGCGTGTGGTTGCCACCCAGTGGGCTGATTTCGTCGGTGGGCGCATGGAAACTGAGATCTGGGAAATCACCCAAGACGAGTGGAATCGCAACCGATAAACGCGCGTAATTTGTACTGATTGCATGATCCAGATCACTGTATGGATATACATTATTAGTGACAATCCTTGCCAGGAAACGAGTCAATCAAAAACCTACAGGAGAGTGTAATGAAAACGAATATCGTTGGTTGGTTTGAAATTTATGTTGCCGATATGCCACGGGCGAAAAAATTCTATGAGTCTGTTTTCAATACTCAATTTGAAAAAATGGAAAGTGAGGAGATGGAGTACTGGCTATTTCCTTATCAGTGTGGGAGCGAGGGTGCAGGCGGTGCGCTGGTTAAGATGGACGGCGTTCCGCCAGGGCCAGGCGGCACCATGGTGTACTTGATGTGCGAAGACTGTGCGGTAGAAGAGGCGCGAATTGTGCCTAACGGCGGCGAGATCTTGCGTCCGAAGTTTTCCATTGGTGAGAATGGCTTTATTACCATTGCAAAAGACAGTGAAGGCAATGTGATCGGCCTGCATTCGATGAAGTAACACCGTTATCTTTCAAGCTGCGGCCTGGTTGGTCGCAGCTTGAAATGTGACAGATATAACCAAAGTCTTTGGCGTTTCAACCAGGTATTTATCACGATATCAAAAATACCAGCCGGGTCTGGCAATCGCCTATTTTTTGATTTACATCAAGCTATCTGTCTGTTGTTTAAATAACCGCTGCGGTAGACTTTCGCCGCATAAATACCCCGTATTAGCGCAATGCCGTTCACTTAAGCGCAAAACGGCATAATTATGCAGCAGGTGCTGAAGGTGTGGCCTCCCTCGCCCTGTGGGAGAGGGAACTGGTTAGCCTTAACCGATCGGCATTGCCGTATTAGCGCGTGTTTTCGCCATTGGTTGAAAGCACCAAAGGCGTTATCCCCATCATGCTTCGCTGTTCTGCCTTTCTCCTGCGTCGAATTTCGTTGTAGACCTTTGGCACTGGCGATTATGCCGGGGTTTAGCGTTTAAAAGGACATAAAGGATGCAACTCAAAGATATCATTCATAAACAACGTCCACTTAACGCTTGGGAAGACGCGGAAAAAATCCCTTGGCATGATCCAGCCTTCAGTGAACGTATGTTGCAAAACCACCTTGCTCAAGATCATGACTGGGCCAGCCGCCGCCTGTCACTGATCGACAAACAGGTTGCCTGGATCCAGCACCAGTTACCGGCACAAGCGCAGATCCTTGATTTGGGCTGTGGCCCAGGGTTTTATCTTCAGTGCCTTGCTCAGGCAGGCTTTCAATGTACCGGAGTGGATTTCTCACCGGCGTCTATCCACTATGCGCGCCAACAGGCACTAAATGAAGGGCTTGAGATCCGTTATCACTGCCAGGATATCCGCCAATTCAAGCCTGCAGAGCAGTATGACTGCATCATGATGACCTTCGGTGAATTCAACGTATTCAGTAAAGCGGATGGGCTGGCGCTGCTTAAGCACATGGCGAACTGGCTGAAGCCTGATGGGCAACTGATTATGGAGGTCCATACCCAGGAAGAGGTGAAACGCCAGGGAGAAACGGGGAGCCGTTGGGAATCTCACCAACAGGGATTGTTCTCCTCCACACCACACTTGGTACTCACAGAAAATGCCTGGGACGAACAACGCAATATCGCTTCAGCCGCCTGGTGGATTATCGAATCAACTGGAGAAGTCTCCCTCTTCGCCAGCCACATGCAGGCCTGGAGCGATGAAGAGTACCGACAAGGTTTACAAACGTTGGGGATAAACCACATCAACCGGTTGACGGCCAACGACTGGCCAACAGGTGAGGACTTTGCCGGGAAGCTGTATGTATTACATGGCGTTAAGCAGCCATAATACTTAAGGAATTAATGGAGCCAGGATGCAAGAGAGTCGTTTACAAAATCACAGAAGCCGTTCGGTAACCCTATTCTTTCCGATCTCATTGATCCTGTTTGAGTTTGCCGCCTATCTGACCAACGATATGGTGCAGCCGGGCATCATTGATATCGTCAAGGAATTTAATGCCGATGTCAGCCTGGCACCGGCCTCGATCAGCGTTTATATGGCCGGTGGCATGATATTGCAGTGGTTACTGGGGCCCCTTTCCGATCGTATCGGCCGCAGGCCGGTGTTGCTGACCGGTGCGCTGCTGTTTACTCTCGGCTGCATCGCCACCCTATTTACCCATAACATGGAGCAATACCTGCTGACGCGGTTTATTCAAGGCACCAGCATGTGCTTTATTGCCACCGTGGGCTATGTTGCGGTGCAGGAGGTGTTTGGCGAGAAGGATGGCGTCAAAATGATGGGCCTGATCACCTCGGTTACGTTAATCGCCCCGATTATCGGCCCGTTAGCCGGTGCCGCCTTCATCCAGATAGCCCACTGGAAAGGGATGTTTGCCCTGATTGCCCTGCTGGCACTGGCCGCCTCGATCGGTTTATGGCGCAATATGCCAGAAACCGTTACCGCCAAACGTGGCACATTCAGCCTTGCAGGGATTGCCACCGATTTTAAACAGGTTTTCCGTAGCCCCTGTTTTCTGGCGGGTGCCTTCGCCATCAGTTGCGCCTATATCCCCATGATGTCCTGGGTGGCCACCTCACCGGTGATCCTGATTGACGACGGCGGGCTCTCTTCCGCGCAATATGCCTGGACGCAGGTACCGATCTTTGTTGCGGTGATCCTCGGCAGCCTGATGGTGGCCAAGCTGGTCGGCGAACAGCCGTCAGACCGCATTCTGTGGGCTGGCCTGCCTATTCAGCTTGTCGGGCTAAGTGTCGCGCTGCTGGGTAATCTCTTTATCCCCCACGTCTGGGCCTGGTCGATTATCGGAGTCAGCCTTTATGCCTTTGGCATTGGCATGACCTTCCCGATTCTGTTCCGGCGTACGCTGTTTTCTAGCTCATCCCCCAAGGGAACCGTCTCGGCCAGCCTCAATATTATCGTGCTGAGCACCATTGCCCTGAGCATTGAACTGGGCAGATGGATTTATCAGCATGGCAATAAAGAGCTGTTTCACAGCATGGGGCTTGTCGCGGGCGTATTGAGCCTGATTTTCCTGGTACGGTTCTTGAGGCTGCTAAAAGCGAATGACGGCGCGCAAGATCTGCTCAAACAACCGAGTGAGGAAGCTCAGGGATAAATACAGTGGGCTTCAGATTACAACGCTGAGAACCACATAAAACGCAGCCTCCAGATGGCAGGCGCCACCCTGTACGCCTCTGGAAGCCGTTATCAGCAGCCCGATTATTCCTCGAAGAACCAGTAACCCTGATTAATCAGCCCGGTTAACTCAACAACGAACGCCGGGTTACGCAGCGCCTCACCCAGCTCTTTTTTACCGATCGCGGTATAACGGCACAGAGCGTCAGCGGCTTTCGGTTCCACCGTTTCCAGCCGTTCGCTGTTGATGAAGAAGCTGTCGCCGACGCGCAAAACCCGCAACCCGCTCAGGCGCGTCAGGATTTCACCGCCCAACAGGGCATCGATAATCTCATCCGGTTCATAAGGCGGTTGCGCGGGGGCGATATCCAGCTCGTGGCGCGGCGTGGTGGCAAAGCGGCCGAACCACTGCTTAAAATCTTCCGGCTGCTTAATCATGTCGATCATCATCAGGCGCAGGCGATCGAGTTCATACTCTTCAACCTTGCCAGGATGCTCCCGACAGGTTAGATCAGGATCGCTGTAGTGCTCACCACCGAGATCGTTTTCCAGCGCATAGTCAGCGAAACTGCTGATCAAATCCCTGCCGTTAGGGCCACGGAAGCCGACGGAATAGTTGAGCGCGGTTTCATGCGTGAAACCATCGTGCGGGAAGCCCGGTGGAATATACAGAATATCGCCCGGTGCCAGGTCTTCATCAATGATCGGCGTGAACGGCTCAACGTGCAGCAGCGCCGGATGCGGGCAAAACTGCTTCAGCGGCAGCTTGTCACCAACGCGCCAACGGCGGCTGCCCATGCCCTGGATGATAAAAACATCGTACTGATCGATATGCGGCCCAACGCCGCCGCCCGGTACGGAAAAGGAGATCATCAGATCGTCTAAACGCCAGTCCGGCAGCACGCGAAACGGGCGCACCAGCTCGGCAGACGGAGCATGCCAGTGGTTAACCGCCTGAGCCAGCAGCGACCAGCCGGTTTCACCCAGATTATCAAAGTGCTCAAATGGCCCGTTGCTGGCCTGCCACAGGCCGTTTTCTTGGCTGACCAAACGGCTGTCTACTTCCGCTTCCATTGCCAAACCGGCCAGTTCGTCCGGCGTGATAGGGTCGACGAAGTCAGGGAAGGCATTCTTCAGTACAACCGGTTGTTTTTGCCAATACTTTTCTAAAAATTCGGGCCAGTTAAGGTTCAGTTGATAAGCCATACTTTCACACCTGTGAGAAGACAAACAGGTGTGATTATAAAGAGGCTAACGCCTGCACCGCCTTGTTATGGGTCAAGACTGTGCCACTTCTTATTACTCCACACGTTTCCCTTGTGCATCCACCACCCGCTCGCCATCTTCCTTGGTGAAGGCGCCGCGCTGGGCATCGGGTAAAATATCCAGCACCACTTCAGAAGGTCGGCACAGTTTTGTCCCTAATGGCGTCACCACAATCGGGCGATTGATCAGGATCGGATGCTGTAACATAAAATCGATCAACTGCTCATCGCTAAAGGACTCTTCTGCCAGCCCTAGCTGCTCATAGGGTTCCACATTCTTGCGCAATAACGCCCGAACCGCGATCCCCATATCCGCGATCAGTTTCACCAACACCTCACGGCTTGGCGGCGTATCTAAATAGTGAATAACCGTCGGTTCAGTACCACTGTTGCGAATTAACTCCAGCGTGTTACGCGATGTTCCACAGGCCGGATTATGATAAATGGTCACATTGCTCATCTGGGTGCTCTCTTATTGAAATGCCTGCTGGCATGTTGGTTTTACAGGGAAATAGATAATCGCAGGGCCAACGCCGCCAGCGTAACGAATAGCACCGGGATCGTCATAACAATGCCCACCCGGAAGTAATATCCCCAGGTAATGGTCATATTCTTTTGCGCTAGCACATGCAGCCACAATAAAGTGGCCAGGCTGCCTATCGGGGTGATTTTCGGCCCTAAATCGCTGCCGATCACGTTGGCATAAATCATCGCCTCTTTGATCACGCCGGTGGCAGAACTGCCATCAATCGACAGTGCCCCCACCAGAACGGTGGGCATATTGTTCATAATGGAGGACAGGAACGCCGTCAGGAACCCGGTGCCCAGCGTGGCAGTCCACAACCCTTGATCGGCAAACTGGTTCAGCAAGGCGGAAAGGTAGTGGGTCAGCCCGGCATTACGCAGGCCGTAGACCACCAGGTACATCCCCAGCGAGAAAACCACGATTTGCCAGGGCGCACCGCGCAGCACTTTGCCGGTATTAATGGCATGCCCTTTCTTGGCAACGGCAAACAAAATCAGCGCCCCCACGGCGGCGACCAGGCTGACGGGTACGCCGAGCGGCTCCAGGGCAAAGAACCCGACCAACAGCAGAACCAGCACCAGCCACCCGGTTTTAAAGGTGTTCAGATCGCGGATAGCCTCTTTCGGCGCTTTCAGCAGAGACAAATCGTAAACGGCGGGAATATCTTTGCGGAAAAACAGATGCAGCATCACCAGCGTGGCGGCAATTGCAGCAAGGTTGACCGGCACCATTACCGCCGCGTATTCAGTGAATCCGAGGTTGAAGAAATCCGCCGAGACAATATTCACCAGATTCGACACGATCAGCGGCAAGCTGGCGGTATCCGCAATAAAGCCCGCTGCCATCACAAAGGCCAGGGTCGCGCCACGGCTGAAGCCCAGCGCCAAAAGCATGGCAATCACAATCGGCGTCAGGATCAATGCAGCACCATCGTTGGCGAACAGCGCCGCTACCGCCGCCCCTAGCAAGATAATGTAGGTAAACAGCAAACGGCCCCGGCCATTGCCCCAGCGCGCCACGTGCAGTGCGGCCCATTCAAAGAAGCCTGATTCATCCAGCAACAGGCTGATGATGATCACGGCGATAAAGGTCGCGGTGGCATTCCAGACAATCTGCCAGACCACCGGAATATCGCCGAGATGAACCACGCCGCTCACTAGCGCCAGTATCGCGCCGAGCGTGGCGCTCCAGCCAATACCCAATCCTTTAGGCTGCCAGATCACCAGCACAATGGTCAGAACAAAAATAGCCCCTGCCAACAACATAACGCCCCCAAAAGGCCAAGCCCCTGAAAAATGATAGTGAGTTAGGCACCGCACGGCCGGATAGCACAAACGGTCTTCCTATAAATTTGATGGCTACATCGCCCATTCAAATATGAAAAATCAGATATGACTGAGCAAATTTTTTAATCAATCAAAAGCAAACAGCCTTGCTACCCCTTTGCGCCAACAGGGCGACTTCATCGCGTTGGCTAAGATAAGCCTGCTCAATCACCGTTGCCGCCCAGGCGGGAATATGCGGTGACAAACGATAGTGGATCCACTTGCCTGCGCGGCGATCCAGCAGCAACCCTGATTCTCTCAACATCGCTAAGTGTCTGGAGATCTTGGGCTGAGGCTCATTTAACGTATTGCAAAGCTCACAAACGCACAGCTCGCCGGACTCTCGCAGCAGCAGGATGATATTCAGGCGGGTTTCGTCTGACAGATTTTTGAACAACTGCAACGGCGTGAGAGCGATCATGAAAACTCCAAGACTGAATACTGGGGTTATCTTAGGGCGATGGCAATCAAAGTCAACAATACATTCGTTTTTCCATATGCATATGATGATCAGCTAGCGGGGTTTGGGGATGAGAAGTGGGAGAACTTGCACGCGGTACACCGCATTTTCTGCTCTATGGGAGAGAGAAGTCGATAAATTCAACCACTGAGATGCGCTTTAGGTTATGGTAACCCCTCACCTTTCACGGGAAGCACCGGAGATGACCGATTATTCTGCTCCACATACAAACGGTCTACTTGCGGCGTTACCGCCATCTGAATGGCGCCGTCTAAAGCCCCTGCTCACGCGGGTTGAGCTACCGTTGGGCAAAGTATTGTACGAATCGGGCGATATTTTGACTCACGTCTACTTTCCTGCAACAGCCATCGTCTCGCTGCTGTATGTGATGGAAAACGGCGCCTCCGCAGAGATAGCCGTAGTGGGCCATGAGGGGATTGTCGGTATCTCGCTGTTTATGGGCGGAGACTCTACCCCGAGCCGGGCAGTAGTACAAAGTGCCGGATATGCTTTCCGTTTGCCAGGCCGCGCGTTAAAAAATGAATTCCATAAGGGGAAGGAGTTACAGCGCCTTTTCTTGCGCTATACACAAGCCCTCCTAACCCAGATGGCGCAAACGGCCGTCTGTAACCGGCATCACAGCATAGACCAACAGTTGTGCCGTTGGCTGTTGCTCAGTTTAGACCGCTTGCCTGGTAATGAACTCATCATGACTCAAGAGCTGATTGCCAATATGTTAGGTGTGCGCCGCAGCGGTGTCACCGAAGCCGCACTCAAGCTGCAACAGGCAGGATTAATCCGCTACGCACGGGGGCTGATAACCGTGTTGGATCGCCCTGGGCTTGAGCACCGCACATGTGAATGTTACTCCGTCGTGAAAAAAGAATATGACCGCTTATTAATTTATTCGCCGAATAGAGATCACCTTTCGCTATAGATGAGTTTATCAGCGATTAATGATAGATATTTTAGTGCCCTCGATGCTTAGCCCTGCCATCAAGCCTTGCTGATCAAAGATAAAGGCATACGCAGCATCTTTGAGCGTTGATGATGACAAATTCTTAGCCACACCTTCATTCACTACCACGATCGTTGGCCCAACACCCACTTCCCAACCTTTAGACTTTTGCAGATACTCAACCGCGCTGTCATTCATCAGGAACACTACATAACCATAAGACTGAGCGCCTGCCTGTAACCCCCAGGAAGCTGACACAGAGTTATAATAGTCGACAGGTTTATTATTTTTTAACAGCACACCCTCACCATAGCTGCCGCCGAACACTAGCCCTGCCTTAATCACTTTAGGGAATACCAGTATAGCGCGCGACTGTGCGGCAATTTTCTTGGCTACCGGGTTATGCTGATATAGAGTATTGAGCGCCTGCATGGCATCTCTATCTAAATCACTTGCCGATGCAGCAACAGCCTGCCCGGAACTGATGCCAAGGATTAGCATAGCCATTATAGGGAGAATGTTTCTTTTAAATATATTCATTTTATTATCCTAATATTGAGTTTATATTCGTTCATCTTTTTTTATTCCGTGTCAATCATAACCTAATAATTCGCAAGCATCGGTACGCTGACGTACATAGTGGTTCGTCGTCCGATATTTTAACTTACAGTGCCATAATTAAAAAATGACTACGGGCTATCCTACCCGTATAGAGGTATACTGGTATTCCATGCATCGGCCAGGAATAAGATATGTCTATCTTTGATACCCTTAAGATGTTTAGTGACACATCAGTTAAAGTCACATGCCCGCATTGCTCGATTAAATCAGATCAAAGCAGCGAAAAACTACGTAAGCATGTGACTCTTATTTGTCGTAAATGCGGTCATTTTTATTTACCTGAGGAGGAGTAAAATTTCGAGATAATTTAACTCCGCAAAAAAACATCATGCAATGATGGCAATTTTTAAAAAACACTCCATGCTTAATGAAAATACCTATGGAACCACTCAAAATGAATAATAGAAAACCTGAAGATATAAAGATCAACGAAGGGCTGGCTAAAGTACATAAAGCCAGCGAGTTAATTTCCGAAGATGAAATCAACCGTTTGGCTGAAAAGGCCAAAGAGGAAGCCAAAATAAATATGGATAAACACGATGCAAAGAAAGCACAAAACAATAAATAACAACAACCCCATAACAAGATGTTAAAAAATCCGTGTTATTACCAACGGATTTAATCCCCGCTCTACCGTGCTGCCATCATCCTGACAATGAGAACCGTGCACTTGCGGGGATCCCCCAACCTGCCAGCTCAGCCCGTTTTACTGACCCATGTCACATACATTAGCCTTATCAATCTTTATCATATGCCGTAACGTCCGAGGTTCGGAGTTTTCTGGAACAATCTATTTCCCCATGCCGCATCCTGCCTTCCCGACGCCACTTAATCCTATGTTTTCTTTATCTGAGTGAAAGGATCTCAACGTGGAGATATCCCCCCCTTCAACAGCACGTTTTTATGCTTTGCGCCTCTTGCCGCAACAAGAACTCCTGAGCGCTTTACGCGACTTTATTCGGCGGAATGGGCTTCATGCCGCCTGGATAAGTGGCTGTGTCGGCAGTTTAAGTGAGGTGGTTTTTCGTTATGCCGGGCGTGAAGGCACCACGTTATTAAGCGGAAAGTTTGAAGTGGTATCGCTGATTGGCACGTTAGAAGCGGGCGGGGAACATCTGCATATGGCCGTCGCGGATGAGAACGGTCATATGACCGGCGGCCATGTGATGGAAGGTTGTATTGTGCGCACCACGCTTGAACTGGTGATTGGGGAATTGAATGATGCCGTGTTTAGCCGACAGCCTTGTACGCTCTCAGGTTATGACGAATTAAACGTCAAACCACGTTAATTGTCCTAATGCTCGTCAGTACAGACTAGCCAGTTCCCTCTCCCTCGGGAAGAGGGGACGTTATCTTTAGCCTTGTGCCGCATGATTATGCCAATTTTTGCTTAACCGAACGGTATTAGACTCATTTTCCTGCAATTTAATTGAGGGTTGCTATGACAGGTAAACGGTTGTCGAGCCAGACGCTGGTTTTGATTGTTATCTCTATTGCTATCAACATGATTGGTGGGCAGTTGGTGTCGATGTTGAAATTGCCTATTTTCTTCGACTCCATTGGTACCGTTCTCAGTGCCATACTCGCCGGGCCGATTATCGGCATGTTCACCGGTTTGCTGACCAACCTGATCTGGGGCTTGCTCACCGGCCCTATCGCGGCGGCCTTTGCTCCCGTGGCGATGGTGATTGGTCTGGTCGCGGGGTTGTTGGCACGCATCGGCTGGTTCCGTTCGTTACCGAAAGTAATCCTCAGTGGGGTGGTCATTACCCTGGCGGTGACGGCGGTTGCCGTACCGATCCGTACTTACCTGTTTGCCGGGGTGACCGGCAGCGGCGCAGATTTCTTGGTCGCTTATGTGTATTCCATGGGCAACAATCTGGTTGATTCCGTGGCAATAACCGTACTGGGAGCCAACCTGGTTGATAAAGTGCTGGCAGCCGTTATCGTCTGGTTACTGGTGCGCAATATGTCACAGCGTACTTTACGTAATTTCCCGGCCATGGCGGCCGTTCGTTAATGCATCCTTTTACCTCCCTGACGATTTGGGTGGTGCTGGGTACCAGCAGTTTGTTAATGCCGTTGGGTTATCCGCTGTTAGCCTATAGCCTGGCGAGCGTTCTGCTGCTGCTCCTGCTGAAAAGCACCCGGCATCGCTGGCGCTATGTGGCGTGGATCATGTTACCCATGGCGTGCGGCTTATGGCTGGTGCACAGCGGTTGGCTGGCGTGGTGGCTACGGGGCGAGGTGCGTGACGATAGCGAACTGTTGCAGGCGGCAGCCCTGTGGCTACGCCTGCTCGCCTTACTGTGCAGTGGGCAAATCTGGCTGCAATATGTGCCACCACAACGCATTATCCGCGCACTGTTTGCCAGCCGTTTGCCGCTCGGGCTGGCCTATCTGTTTGCTGGCCCATTGCTGATCGTCGAACAACTGCGAACCCAGCTTACTGCGATTTATCAAGCGCAACTGGCGCGGGGCGTGCCGCTGGATGGTTTTTGGTATCAACGGCTGCGCTATATCCCAGCATTGGTAATACCTTTAACTCACAGTGCGTTGAATGATTTAACCGCGCGCAGTACGGCGCTGGATATGCGCGCGTTTCGCCTGCACCCAAAGCGCACCACGCTCTGGGCACCGATCGATAGCCCACAACAACGCCTGGTGCGCTATGGCTTGCTGCTGTTGGCGATGCTGGAAATAGGAGCTTGGCTATGGTTGTGGCACTGAACGCGCTGGGCTTTACACCGCAAGGATCTACTGGCTGGCACTTGGATAACATCAATCTGCATTGTGCCGAGCCAGGTTTATATGGCATTCGCGGCGGCAATGGCAGCGGAAAAACCACGCTCGCACAGCTGCTGGCGGGCTGTTTTCCCGATTTTTTGCCCGGTACCTTACAGGGTTCCGGGTATGTACTTGGCAATGAAATTGGCTCGCGGCCGCTGGTTGAGATGGCGCAGCAGGTGCAGCTCATTCAGCAGGCACCACAGCTGCAACTCTCTGGCTGTGCCTTCACGGTGGAAGAGGAAATCGCCTTCGGGCCAGAGAATCTTTGCCTTGATGAAGCGGAGATCCTCGAGCGTATTGAACAGGTGCTAACCTTCACCCACTGCCACGCACTGCGCCATCGTCATCCGGCAACGCTCTCCGGCGGGGAAGCGCAACGGGTGGTGATAGCCTGCGCACTGGCGATGCGCCCTAAGCTGTTATTACTCGATGAAGCCTTTAGCCGCCTGACGCCAGAAGCTGCTACGACGCTGCTACAGCAACTGGTCACCTATGCGGTTCAACAGCAGTGCGTAATCATCCTTTTTGAACGAGCGCTTACCAATGTTGCGGCGTATTGCCAGCAAACCTGGGCACTCACGCAGGGCAAACTCTCCTTATGCTAACGATTGCATCGCTGGATTATCAGTGGCCAGGCGCGGCCAAACCGCTTATTAACGGCCTGAATTTGACCATTGAAACCGGCGAATGGGTGGCTTTGCTCGGTGATAACGGCGCAGGAAAATCCACGCTATTACGCCTGATCGCCGGGTTATTAAAACCCACGGGCGGGCAGATCGCATTACAGGGGCGGAATATCACCACCCTCAAAGCAGCACAGCGGGCACCGCTGCTGGGGGTGTTATTTCAGGAAGCCGAGCGGCAGATATTTCGTAACCGGGTGCGCGATGAAATTGCTTTTGGCCTACGCCATCAAGGAATAAGAGGAGAAGCTCTGGAACAGCGAATTGCCCAAACGTTAGCGCTGTGCGAATTAACCGATGTTGCAGAGGCGCACCCGCTGGATCTCCATGCCGGGCAGCGGCGTATGGTTGCAGTGGCAAGCCTAGCCGCCGTTGCGCCGCCACTGCTTTTGCTGGATGAACCCAGCCGTGATTTTGATGACTACTGGTTGGGCGTCTTTACCCGCTGGTTGGATATTTGCCGCGCACAGGGCAGCACCGTGCTGGCCATTAGCCATGATGACTCTTTTGTGAAACTACATTTCCCGCGCACCCTTCGGCTGGCTGACGGGGTTGTAACCGAGGGGTAAGGTGTAAAGCCGAATAAACGCGGTTTACCCGGCTTTTTACTCTACTAAGAAAACTCCTCAGATCTGACCCGGCACGCATTTAACAAATTCACTCTCTTTGCTTGCCAAACCAGGCTGTTCTACCTTGATTAAATAGCTGATGAAGAACGCAAAGATATACAGCAGGGTATAGGCGATGACCACGCCAACCGTATCAAAATGCGGGAGTAGAATAACCGCAATCGCCGGTGCCAAAAAGTTCGACAACCCGGCAGACAAGTTATAAGTAGAAATTGCAGCGCCCTTGTGATTGGGCTCTAAAGCGGGGAATACTGCCGTCATGGGAACAAATGCCGCCACAAAGATGCCTAATGAAACGGCTGGAATTAAAGCGATATAGAAGTTATTGCCGAAATATTGCGGGATATAATAAAAAGCCAGGCTGGACACCGCCATACCAATGCAGCCAAACCAGCGCACCACTCGCATCCAACCCATTTTTTCGCTGACAATGCCCCAAAAGATGTTGAAGAAAATGGTGGTAGCAAAAAAGACCGTCCAAATCTTCAGCCATTCGGCCATGGTAAAGCCGAGCTCATCAACAAACATCATCGGCATAATCACCGGAAAGCCGAATAAAGAAAGCGTATTGATGATACGTACCATACTGGCATACATAATATTTTTATTGCTATGGAACAGAGTGACCGCTCGGCTCAGTTCGGTAAATTTCTCCTTGGTTGAACCTTGGTGCTTAGGCACGCTAACGTTACGCATGGAAAACATCGCAGTTACCCCGCCTATACCGCAGAACACCAGCGCAAGCCATAAGGTACCCAGTTCCCCAAAATAAGGAATGGTCACGCTCGGAATATAGCTACCGGCAACGCCAATGCCAACGGAGTAAACCGCCCAGAACCAACCCAGCGCAGAACTGAGGCTACTGTCTTTAACATTATGGACAATGATCACAATGAAAGAATAGAGAAACAGCGGATAAGCCAGCCCACGAATGCCGTAAAACAGCAAGATTAATGCGTAATTTTGCTGCCCCAAACCAAAAGTCAGAAATAGCACGTGAAATACGCACCACATCAGGAAACCAATCAGCATGGTTTTCTGTGGCGTAATAATTTCAGCCAATACCCCCGATACCCATGCCGCCAATGCGGCGGCAAAGCCATAAACGGTGAAAACCAACGATGATTGAGCCGGTGTAAAACCCAACTCTTTAATATAATGAGAGAGAAAAGCCATTTCAAATCCATCGCCGGTCATAAATATGGCGATGGCAATATATCCCCAGATAAGATTAAGAGGTAAGCCTAACCACTTTCCATTTATATTTTCCATATATTTCTCGTCTGTAAGGTGCAGTAGAAGGCACCACAACTATATTGTGGTGCCAAGCTTAGCTAAATGACGCTCTGGATTATAATTATGTTAATTTGGTATTTTAATATGCTACTGCCATTCATCGCGGATCAGTTTTGCAGTGTGCTGCAACCGTTTATAAGCCTCATAACGGTGGGTATGCAGCTTGCTGAAATGGGCATCCGGCTGATACTGATTATCTAACACAGAGAAGTGCGCCATGGCTTCTTGAACTGACGGCGAAAGTTTTGCCGCCACGGCCCCCAGAATAGCTGACCCCAACAAAACCGGTTCACTGGCTTTGGTCGCCAATACGGTGCAGCCGCAGGTATCCGCAATCAGTTGGCGAACCAAAGGGTGGCGGCCCGCCCCACCGCTAATCACTATTTTGTCGATAGTGACCCCCATCTGCGCCTGAGCCTCGATGATTTGCCTTAAGCCATAACCGATACCGCAGATACCGGCAATGTACAGCGACAGCAGGTTGTCGAGATCGCTTTCCATTCCCAGCCCGACAATAATGGCGCGGGAGTGAGGATCGGCAAAGGGGGCGCGGTTACCGAGGAATTCAGGAACCACATGCACACCATCCGCAAGCCTGGCCGCTTCTGATGCTAAAGGCATTCTTTCCAGTGCCAGATTGGCCAGGAAAGTCGGTAACGAAATGCCCTGCGCTTTTGCCTGTTCCGTTGCCTCGGCGGCCGCAGGATGGAAGGAGACCAGCTGTTTAATCGCCGCTCCGGCAGCACTTTGCCCGCCTTCATTCAGCCACAATCCCGGCACCATGGCGGAATAGTAAGGCCCCCATACGCCTGGAACGAAAACCGGGTTTTTCGTCGTGGTCATGGTGCATGACGAAGTGCCAAAAACATATGCCAGGTTATTGGTGGCACCACCGCCAACCCCCACGGTGCCAATGCCACCAGCGTGTGCGTCGATCATCCCTGCGGCAACCGGGGTGCCCACCGGCAGGCCCATTTGCTCAGCAGCGGCGGCCGTCAGGCCATTGCCGCAAGGCGTTCCAGGTTCCACGATGCATGCACCGATGCGGCGGAAATCTTCATCCGCGAGTTCCCCCAGACCGATGGTGTGGAAATAATCCGGATCCCAACGTTTTTCATGGGCCAGATAGGTCCATTTGCAGGTGACGGTGCAGACCGAGCGCGCCAGATCGCCGGTGGCACGCCAGGTCAGAAAATCAGCGAGATCGAAAAACTGCCAGGCTCGGTCGTAAATATCCGGTTTATTCTCCTTCAGCCAGGCGATTTTGGGCGTTTCCATTTCTGGTGAAATCTTGCCGCCAACGTACTTAAGCACCGGGTGCCCGGTCGCATTAATCCGCTCCGCCTGCTTGGTTGCACGGTGATCCATCCACACGATGATGTTGCGATCGGGATCTTCCGACAAACCGACGGGAAGTGGTTCGCCACCCGCATCCAGTACCACCAGTGAGCAGGTGGCATCAAAACCTATTCCGGCCACGCTTGAAGGCAATGCCCCCGAGAGAGACACCGCACTTTTTATGCTGCTGCACACCGCGTCCCAGATCTCGCGGCTCGATTGTTCGACATAATTTTCCGGGCCGCGAAACAGGGTAATTTCATGGCTGGCGTAGGACAGCATAGTGCCGGAAAGATCAAACACCCCGGCCCGCGCGCTACCTGAACCCACATCAACGCCAATCACGACCCGCTCGCCTGAATGATTTCCGCTGTTTTTTTCACTGTTCATGATTTCTCACTTTGTCATTAGGGCTACTTTAGAGATCGACACTGTTAGGCAGAATCACCAGGTCACGCACGGTCACATTCTTCGAACGCGTCATCATAAACAGCACCGCTTCCGCTACTTCAGAAGGTTGCATCAGGCTGCCATTGGCCAACGCTTCTTCCATCTTGGCTTTTGGCCAGTCATCCAGCAGCGCGGTCACTACCGGCCCCGGCAGCACCGCCCCCACGCGCACGCCATACTGCGCCACCTGGCGACGCGTGGTGTGTACAAACGCCTGCACGGCAAACTTCGATGCGGTGTAAATGGGCTCCCAGACAACGGGGACGGCTCCGGCGATCGAACTGGTGAAAACGATATCTCCCGATTTTTGGGTGATCAGGTGCGGCAGCACCGCCTGAACCGAGCGGAACGCGGCGTTAATGTTGAGATTTAACACCCGATCCCACACATCCGGATCCCCTTCGGCCACCGGGCCACCAACATAGGCACCGGCATTGGCGTGAAAAATATCGAGACGCCCGGCGGCGGCCAATATGCCAGTCAACATGCCGGAAACCTGCTGCGGGTTGAGGAGATCGATAACCAGGGAAACGGCGTTGTCACCCAGTTCGTTGGTGAGCAACTCGAGTTTCTCCTTGTCCCGATCGATCAGCACCACTTTGGCCCCGGCCTGCAGGAAAATACGGGCGCATGCCAGGCCGATGCCTGATGCCGCGCCGGTAATAGCAGCGACTTTATCTTTGAGTGGGAGATTCAACTGGCTGAAATTATTCATCTGTCTTCCTCAATTAAAAAATAGATATACCCATCGTCTTTCAACATGTGGTGATTGGCCTATTTTCAAGCAGATATCAGGTTTTATTCTTGTTTAACCGTTTCCCTTTCTTTTTTCGTCTGCATTATTATTTTCGCACAAGGCTCAATCGATGGAGCATGATTGCGACTTTAAAATTTAACTGTCAAGATATAGAAAATTTTGGAGTAAAATTTGTGACTGACTTCAAATCAAAAAAAACGACCATTTACGATCTGGCCGAGCTGGCCGGAGCTTCTTCAAGCGCGGTGAGCGCGGTGCTCAATGGCAGTTGGAAAAAGCGGCGGATAAGCGCTCAACTGGCAGAGAAAGTGTTACAACTGGCTGAACAGCAAGGATATACGCTAAACCAGCAGGCCAGCCTGCTGCGCCGCCGGAAATCAACCATGATCGGTATGATTGTGCCCAAATATGACAACCGCTATTTTGGTTCTATCGTCGAGTTATTCGAGTCAATGGCCCGTGAGCGCGGCCTGTTCCCGGTGATTACCTGCACCAACCGCGATCCTGAACTGGAGATCGAAGCGGCACGCACCATGCTTTCTTATCAGGTGAACGGGATCGTCTCGACGGGCGCAACAGCCCCGGACAGCATTACGCAAATCTGCGCTGCCGCAGGTGTACCGACGTTTAATCTGGATTTACCCGGCACCTTGGCCCCTTCGGTGATTACCGATAACTATTCCGGTGCCAAAGAGCTGGCCCTGCGTATTCTGGCTAACGGTGAAAAACGGCTGGGCCATGCACAACCGCTGATTTTCGTGGGTGGCCGCGGCAGCGATCACAACACGATGGAAAGGCTAAGAGGCTTCAGGAGCGCCCATCAGCAGTTGGGTCTTGAGGTTATTGAGGAAAATATCCTGACCTGTGGCTATTCCCCCGACAAGGCAGAACAGGTGCTCAGCGATTTCATCGCCAAAGGTGGCAACCTCGACACCGGGCTGTTTGTGAACTCGACGATCTCCCTTGAAGGCGTGATGCGCTGGATGATTTCAGCGGGCTATCGCGGTGACAAACAGCCGGTGATGGGCTGTTTTGACTGGGATCCGTTTGTGATGCTGTTAGGCCATGACATTGTGATGGTGCAACAGGATGTCGTCAGTATGCTAGAAGCTCTGTTTGCGCTCATCGATGCAAATGAAAAAAGTCATAAACGTATTGAAATCGCGCCTATTTTCTCTGTTGCTGAATAGAATGCACACGACAACGGCGGGCGAGAGTTCCCCGCCGATAATAGCCACGTCATTGAGATTAAAAATAACCAATAAAAATTTTCGCTCCCTCAGTGTCCGCTAAGTATTCCCCTGTAGATTTATCATTAAGCCGATATAGATAGGCAAAGTGGAAAATAACCCGTCCACTCTACACAATGACAATGCAGAGGTAATAATGATGAACTCAATGACAAAAACACTCACCCTGTCGCTCTTCCTGGCTGGAAGTGCACTGATGATTTCAGCTTTCTCAGTACAGGCCAAAAGTGGCGATAACAGTTACTGCAACCCAAATAACCACAGCTGCGAAGCGCCGTTTACCTTAGGCAAAGATAAAATCGCGCCGCCGGTAAAACAAAATATCAGCTATTGCGATCCCAATTACCATAGCTGCCAGGCGCCGTTCACACTGGGGCAAGATAAAATAGCGCCATCGACCGGGGAGAATAACAGCTATTGCAACCCGAACAATCACAGCTGTGAGGCACCATTTACCCTAGGGAAAGATCATATCAATGGTTAAAAAAGTTAGCCCGCAGTATGAACTATCCCCTAAAGTTGGGCAGCGCATACTGCGGGTCTTTTGCCCTGATTATTACGCTGTTCTACAAAACCAATGGGCTTCACTCTTCCTTACTGCCTGATGTGCCATAATATTTATCACATCGCCCGCTTTCAAAACTCGACCTCTTTATTGATCACGGCGGTTGCCATTCATTACGACGAGAGATATTGATGCGAATCCTTCTGGTAGAAGATGATGTGATGATCGCTGAAGTGCTACAGGACGCCTTAAAAGATGCGGCCTATGCGGTTGATTGGGTTAACAATGGTATCGATGCACTGTCCAGCGCAACCTGCCAGCATTACGATGCCATACTTCTGGACCTGGGGTTACCCGGCAAGGATGGCTTGGTGGTATTATCTGGCATCCGCAAAAAAGACCTTACAACCCCGATCCTGATCCTCACAGCCCGCGATGCACTCGATGCCCGCCTGAAAGGGTTGGACGGCGGTGCCGATGACTATGTGCTTAAGCCTTTCGACATGAGTGAGTTGTTAGCCCGGATCCGCGCGGTGTTACGTCGAAAAGGCGGCAGTGGCGCTCCGCTGTTTAATAACGGTGTTTTGACGCTGGATCCTGCCACCCATGAAGCCTGCATTGTCGGCAACGCTATCAGTTTCCAACTTTCAAACCGGGAATTTGCCTTACTTCAGGCACTGATGATCCGGCCCGGCCGTATATTGTCTCGCGGCGAATTGGAAGAGCGGATATATGGCTGGGGTAATGAGGTTGAAAGTAATGCCATTGAGTTTCTCATTCACGCATTGCGTAAAAAATTAGGCAATGATGCGATCAAGAATGTGAGGGGGGTTGGATGGATGGTTTCAAAGAACGGATAACAAACTCTATTCAATTTCGTCTGTCGATCGTTTTATGTTCCGCTATTTTTATTATCGCCCTGATATCAGGGGGGATTACTTTTTTCACCGCTCTTGACGAAGCCCATGAGTTGCAGGACTCCACGCTAACACAAATTACCGAAGTATTAAAAAAGACCCAGTTCCCTTTGGTAAAGGACAGTTATATAAACCAAGACCTTGCGGGCAGCGAAAACTCAAACGTTATCGTTCAGTTTATTGCGGGTAATCCGCCGCCTTCATCCCATCCTCTGTTTCGTTTTAACTTATCGTTGCCATTGTCTGAAGGGTTTCAGACCGTTGCGGCAAATGACAGTAGCTATCGGGTTTTAGTGACGCGATTATCGCCAAATTTGCATATTGCGGTAGGGCAGCAAATCTCCGTGCGAGACGAAGTGGCTTTTGACAGTGCGTTGCAAACATTAATGCCGTTCCTGATTTTACTGCCGGTGCTTCTGCTGATTGTCGCTAAACTTATTCGGACGGTTTTTCGGCCGGTTGCCTTGTTGGCCGACGAGGTTTACCTGCGTGATGAACAAGATCTCACACCCTTGAATACGGAGAAAGTCCCGAATGAAGTGCGTCCCTTTGTGGTGGGAATAAACAGATTATTGGGCAAAGTGGAGAATGCCATTGAACACCAGCGGCGATTTGTGGCTGACGCCGCCCACGAACTCCGCTCCCCCTTGACCGCTATCTCGTTACAGGCGGAACGCATCGGCCAATCGGCCATGTCTGAAGAGGCATTCGAACGCCTTGGCACGCTGCGCCAAGGGATAAACCGGGCAAAAAATCTGCTGGAACAGCTGTTGTCGCTGGCCCGCGCCCAGCAACACGTGGCTGCGCCTGCAACGCCCGCGCCAGTTGCAATACAGTCAGTCTATCGGCAGGTCATTGAGGGGCTGTTGCCGTTGGCATTGGAGAAGAATATTGATTTAGGCGTGGTTGATACTACGGATATCACCCTCTATACCCATGAAATAGCGCTGTTTACCGCAGTGAAAAACCTGGTGGAGAATGCCATTCGCTATACCCCCGCCGGGGGATGCGTTGACCTGCGGCTCTGCCGTAGCCAGCAGCAAATTATTATTGAAATCGAGGATAACGGCCCTGGCATCGCAGAAAACAAGCGAGCTCGGGTATTTGATGCGTTCTATCGCATAGAGGGGAGCGGGCAATTGGGATCTGGGCTGGGGTTGTCGATTGTCAAAGCCACGGTCTCGCAGTTGGGTGGTGAAGTGGCGCTACTCAACGCCCTCCACCACCCTACCGGCCTGCGAGCCAGAATCACTTTACCTCAATGATACAAATCTATCACCCGCCGTTACAGCGGGTGACGCACTCAGTGTTTACCCTGCAAACCGGTCAACAACGGTTCACGCCGCCGCCCGCTGTAGTATTTCAGCATCAACGCCAGGCAAACCAGCCAGGCAGGGATCAGCAGCAGGCTGAAAATGGTGGTGGCAGGGAACTGATAGCGCAGCAGTTCGGCACCGGCCAGCACGCCGGAGATGGCCCCAAAGCGCCCTACGCCGTACATACTGCCCACCCCGGTCGCGCGGCAACTGGTGGGATAGTACGACGCTGCCAGCGAAGCCAGCGCAGACTGCCCGCCACCGGAAGCAAAGCCCATAAAGAACACCAGCGAACCCAATATCAGGGTCTGATCGACGTTACCCACCGCCAGCCCCACGCCATAGGCCAGCAGCCCAGCCAGCAGATAGGTGAAAGCCAGCACCTTGTTCGGCTCACGGCGATCCATCACCCAACCGATCAGGATTGAGCCGACCCCGCCGCCCAACGGAAATAGCGCGCTGATATGGGAGAATTGCTGCACCGCCAGCCCCGCCTCTTTCAGCAGCAGCGGCATCCAGCTGACGATCATATAAAACACCAGCATACTCATAAAACAGCTCAGCCAGAGCAGGCCGGTGATGGTGCGATGAGGCGCGGTTAAAATGGCACGAATGGCTGAATGGCCGTCGGCAATTTTTTCCGCAATCACAAAGTGTTCGATCTGCTCCATCCCTTCGCTTTTCACCCGCCGGAGAATGGCGCGGATGCTGGCGTTAGGGTAGCCCTTCAACACCATGTAGCGCACCGATTCCGGCAGCACCCAGGGTAATACCCCACACAGCAGGATCGGCACCACGCCCCCCACCACCAGCACCGAACGCCAGCCAAACACGGGGATCAGATAGCCTGCCAGCAAACCACCGGCGGCAGCGCCCAGCGGGAAGCCGCACAGCATGGCGCTGACGATCATAGTGCGGCGCTTGCTGGGGCAGTATTCCGACAGCAGCGTGATGGCGTTAGGCATCGCCGCTCCCAGCCCTAATCCGGTGACAAAGCGCAGCACGGTCAGAGACCCGATCGAGGAAGACCAGGCCGTCGCCAGGCTGAACGCCCCAAACAGCAGCACGGAGTAGATCACCGCCGGTTTGCGGCCAATCCGATCCGCTAGCGGCCCAGACAGCAGCGAGCCAAAGGCCAGCCCGAACAGCGCGGCACTCATGGCCGGGCCAAGCTCCGCTTTTTGCAGCCCCCAATCGTCCAGCAGCGAAGGAGCCACATAGGCAATGGCGGCCATGTCATAGCCGTCCATAAAAATCACTAAAAAGCACAGCAACAGCAGTAACCATTGGAAGGGGGAAAACGTGGTGCGATCGATAAAGGCTTCAATATCCAGCGATGTAGGGTTAGGCATGAGGTAACGCTCCTGTCAGCGACACCCGTTATACTTCAAGTTGTAGCGGCGTTGGCTTTCCTGCAACTTGAATTATTCTGGGTATAGGGCAAGACTCAGCAGGCCGCCAACCGGCTTGGCAGCGGCCGGTGGTCGATTATAGTTTTATGCAGATATTGCTGATTTCAGAGTAAAAATCGAGAGAGTGGCGGCCACCTTCGCGCCCCATGCCGGACAGCTTGCTGCCGCCAAACGGGGTGCGCAGATCGCGGGCATACCAGCTGTTGACCCAGACAATCCCGGTATGTATACGCCGCGCCAGACGATGGGCGCGTCCTACCTGGCTGGTCCACAGCGCGCAGGCCAGGCCGTATTGGCTGTCGTTGACCCGCGCCAGCACCTCTTCTTCGTCATCAAAAGGCGAGATATGGCACACCGGCCCGAAGATCTCTTCCCGCACGCAACGCGCATCGTCGCTCAGCCCGGTCCAGATGGTCGGGCGGATCCAGGAACCGTTATCACGCGCGTCACCGAATACCGGCACTTCACCGCCAGTGATCACGTTAGCGCCTTCGGAGCGCGCCAGCGCAAAGTAGGAGAGCACCTTATCCCGATGTTTTTGTGACACCAGCGGGCCAAGATCCACCCCTTCTTCATCGGGATAACCGATCTTCAAGGCTTCGGCTCGCGCCTTGAGGGCCGCGACGAAGCGATCAAAAATCGGGCGCTCTACATACACCCGTTCAGAGCACAGGCACACCTGCCCGGTATTAAAGAATGAGGAACGCGCCACGCCCGCCACGGCCGCTTCAAAGTCGGCATCGGCAAATACCACCGCCGCGTTTTTCCCCCCCAGTTCGAAAGAGACCTCTTTTACCCCGTCCGCCACCACTTTCATAATCGCGCTGCCGGTACGGGATTCACCGGTAAAGGAAACTGCGGCGATCTCGGGCTGGCGGGTCAAAAATTCCCCTGCCGAACCGGGGCCAAAACCGTGGATCAGGTTAAAGACCCCGGCAGGCAGCCCAGCCGCGTGCATCACTTCCGCCAGCAAGGTGGCCGAAGAGGGGGTTTCTTCCGAAGGTTTGCACACCACGGTGTTACCCATGGCCAGCGCGGGCCCGAGCTTCCAGGTCAGCAGCAGCAGCGGTAGGTTCCAAGGAGAGATCACGGCGACAACGCCAAGGGGTTTGCGCACCGTATAGTTGAACAGCAGGCCGCCGTCCGCCTGCGGGGTTTCGCAACATTCGCTGACCGAGGTCGCAGCCAAGTCGGCAAAGGTACGGAAGTTGGCGATGGCACGCGGCACATCCAGCGTACGCGCCAAGTTTTCTGGCCGCCCGGTGTCCGCCACTTCGGCCGCGACGAAATCATCAAAACGGGCTTCGATGCCATCGGCCACCCGATGCATCAGCGCAGTGCGCGCAGGCACGCTCAGTTGTCCCCAAGGGCCGGAGAGCGCGGCATATGCGGCTTTTACCGCGGCGGCGACCTGCGCCTCACCGGCTTCGGCAACGCGCGAAACCAGATGCCCGTCAACCGGGCTGATATTGTCGAACTGCCGGATCCCATCGACAAACTGCCCGTCGATATACAAGGGTAAATCCGGTGCGGATTGATAAGTTGCCACGGCACTATTCCTCCTGAGTCACAAATCAGCACGAAGGAACCATCCATTCGCGTCTGAATGCAACGCCGTTGCAGGAACCTTCGGCCGGGTATCGTCACGCAGTGTAAGGAGCCGTTGAAATAAATTAAAAATGAATAAAACGGGTTTTGCTATTCACTTTAGTTATAGCCAGGCAGATCGCTGTCTTCCTGAACCGCCTGCTTGAGGCATTCGATCAGTTGCCTGCTCGCCGGAGTCAATGGCTTATCCTCACGGATCGAGAACCCCACTTCCGCCGGTGGGCCTACGTCGCCAAGCGGCAGTTGGATCAACAGGCCCGCGGCAATAAAACGCCGCGCCGCCGCCGTGGGCATCAGCCCCAGGAAAGAGGAATCTACCAGCAGGTTAACGTTGGTCAGCAGCGACAGAGATTCGACAATGTTTTCCGGCGCGGCCAGCCCGGACTCTTTGAAGAAGTGATCGGCCACCCGACGGGCAGGCGAATCGAGCGGCGGCAGGATCCACGGCCATTCGGCCAGGTGTTGAAGGTTGAGATCGGTTTGACTGACCAGCGGATGGTGACCACCGGCAACCACGCACAGGCTGTTGCGGTACAGCGCCCGGTGGCTCAAGGCCATTCTGGCGGTCAGCGGGGAATCAGGTTCCGGCAAGCGCCCCACCACCACATCCAACTCGCCGCTGGCCAGCGCAGGAAACAGATAATCCTGCGGCCCTTCCCGCACGCTGACCAGAATCTTTGGCGCGCGCGCTTTCAGCAGCAGGATAGCGCGCGGCAGCAAACGGGCGCTAGCAGAAATCTGCGTACCCACCACTACATGGCCTACCACGCCGCCTTTAAAGGTGTTCAGCTCATCGGTCAGGTAGCGCAGTTCGGCAATCACCGATTTCACCCGTTCCCCCAGCAACACCCCGCAGTCAGTCGGGGTCACGCCGCGGTTATTACGATCGAACAGCACCGTATCCAACTGTTGTTCCAGCTCGCGGATCGCTTTGGTCACCGCTGGCTGCGTCAGATTCAGCTCCCGCGCCGCGCGTGCAATCGACTGGTTACGCAATACCCGGTCAAAAATCAGCAGCGGGCGCAGCTTGAGGCGGTTGAGGATCATGTCGCTGACGGTAAAAGGTGCGCGTTCAGTCATTGTTGTTTACTCCCAAAAAGTCTGACCAAGGCGATGCTTGCGGCGACTATGGCATAACTTTAGGGAATAGCAAAAGCCCCTTTATTCATTTTCGCTTATTGCCAGCTTGGCTAGACTGCCAATATGCCAACACCAGGCTATTGCAAATCAGCAAGGAATATCTCCCACGGTCACCGGTGGTGATCCGTGGCACACAAACAGGAGAGCCATGTGTCAAATCCACTGAAGCCTGAATACCAAGAAGCCGCCAGCATGCTCAGGCAGGCAGCCAGCAGCGGCCAGCCCTGCGCGCCGGTACGCAGCCTGATTGGTTCCACCGATATCGATGCCGCCTACGCGGTGCAGCGGTTGAATAACGACTACCAGATCAAGCAAGGCCGCCGCCTGGTTGGCAGCAAAATCGGCCTGACCTCACCGGCGGTGCAACGGCAACTGGGCGTCAACCAACCGGATTTTGGCCGACTGTTCGCCGATATGGCGCTGTGTGACGGAGAAGAAATTGCCGCAGGCCGCCTGATCCAACCCAAGGTAGAAGCCGAGATCGTCCTGGTGCTTGAGCAGGATCTGCCCCACGAAAAACACACCCTCGCCGACCTGATCCGTGCCACCGCTTATCTGCTGCCCGCCATCGAAGTCGTCGACAGCCGCATTGCCAATTGGGATATTTCGCTGGCCGATACCATTGCCGATAACGCCTCCTGCGGCCTGTTCGTACTGGGCAACCGCCCGGTACAGTTGAAAGACGTTGATCTGCTTAGCTGCGGCATGGTGCTGGAACGAGCGGGCGAGCCGGTTTCAGTCGGTGCCGGAGCCGCCTGCCTGGGTAATCCGCTGCTCGCTGCGCTATGGCTGGCGGACACGCTGGCACAGCGGGGTGATGCGCTGCGCGCTGGCGATATTATCCTCACCGGCGCGCTGGGGCCGATGGTCGCCGCCAGCGCAGGGGAAGTGTTTACCGCGCGCATTGAAGGCCTCGGCCACGTCAGCGCCCGCTTCGCGCCAGCCGCAGGAGGCGCAAAATGAGCCATTCAGCCCAGATTTCTGCCGCGATTATCGGTTCAGGCAACATCGGCACCGATCTGATGATCAAGATCCTGCGCCACGGCAAACGCCTGAAAATGGCGGCCATGGTCGGCATCGATCCTGCCTCCGACGGCCTGGCGCGCGCCAACCGGCTCGGTGTGGCAACCACCCATGAAGGCATTGACGGGCTGCTGGCCCTGCCCGATTTCAGCGCCATCAAAGTGGTGTTTGACGCCACCTCCGCCGGAGCCCACGCGCACCACAACCAACTGCTGCAACAGCACGGCGTGCGGGTGATCGATCTGACCCCTGCGGCGATCGGCCCCTACGTGGTGCCGGTGGTAAACCTGGAGACTCAGGGCGATGCGCCAAACCTGAATATGGTCACCTGCGGTGGGCAGGCCACTATTCCGATGGTAGCCGCCGTCGCCAGCGTCACTGACGTTTACTACGCCGAGATCGTGGCTTCAATTTCCAGCCGCTCTGCTGGCCCCGGCACCCGCGCCAATATCGACGAATTTACCGAAACCACCTCACAGGCGCTGCAAACGGTGGGTGGAGCCCGGCGCGGCAAGGCCATCATTATCCTCAACCCGGCCGAGCCGCCGTTGATGATGCGCGATACCGTTTTCTGCCTGACGCCGCACGGCGATCGCCATGCCATAAGCGCGGCGGTTGCCGCTATGGCAGCCAAGGTGCAGGAGTACGTGCCCGGCTATCGCTTGAAGCAGGAAGTGCAGTTTGAAGATATCTCTGCCGCCGACGCTCATCTTTACCCGGATCTGGGGCCAGAGGGTGGCCTGAAAGTCTCCATCTTCCTCGAAGTCGAAGGGGCTGCCCACTATCTGCCCGCCTACGCGGGCAATCTCGATATCATGACATCAGCCGCACTGGCCTGCGGTGAACATATCGCTGCCCGTCTGCTGCACAGTCAGGGAGCATGAAGATGAAAAAACTCTATATCTCCGACGTGACCCTGCGTGACGGTTCCCACGTCATGCGCCACCGCTATTCGTTGCCGCAGGTGCGGCAGATCGCCAGCGCGCTGGATCGCGCCGGGGTGGCGTCGATCGAAGTCGCTCATGGTGACGGCTTGTCCGGCTCCAGCCTCAATTACGGTTTTGGTGCGCACAGCGACGTCGAGTGGATTGCCGCGGCCGCCGAGTCGGTCAGCAACGCCAGGATTGCCACATTACTGCTGCCGGGCATCGGCACCGTGCATGACTTACGCAATGCCTATGACGCCGGTGCGCGCGTGGTGCGCGTAGCCACCCACTGCACCGAAGCCGACATTTCACGCCAGCACATTGCCTATGCCCGTGAACTGGGGATGGATACCGTCGGCTTTCTGATGATGTCCCATATGGCTGAGCCGAAAAAACTGGCGCAGCAGGCCAAGCTGATGGAGTCCTACGGCGCTACCTGTATTTACGTGGTCGACTCCGGCGGTGCCATGCTGATGCAGGATATCCGCGATCGTTTCCGCGCCCTGCGCGAGGTGCTTAACGAGAGCACTGAACTCGGCATGCACGCTCACCACAATCTGGCGCTTGGCGTTGCCAATTCCATCGTCGCGGTGGAAGAAGGCTGTAACCGCGTGGATGCCAGCCTTTCTGGCATGGGCGCCGGGGCGGGCAATGCGCCGCTTGAAGTGTTTATCGCCACCGCCGAACGCCTGGGCTGGAACCACGGTTGCGATCTGTTGCAACTGATGGATGCCGCCGACGATCTGGTGCGGCCATTGCAGGATCGCCCGGTACGCGTCGATCGTGAAAGCCTGTCGCTGGGCTACGCCGGGGTTTACTCCAGCTTCCTGCGCCACGCCGAGAGCGCCGCAGAACGTTATCAGCTCAGAGCCGCCGATATTTTACTGGAGGTCGGCCGCCGCCGCATGGTGGGTGGTCAGGAAGATATGATCGTCGATGTCGCCCTGGATTTGCTGGCACAGCGCAACGGGCAACCGGAGAAAACCGTATGAGCAAAGTCATAGATTTAACCGCTTTGGCCACCCAATTGGACCAAGCCACGCTGCGCCATGAAGCCGCAGCCCAGTTAACCGGGCAGGTGGCGCTGGATCTTGCCACCGCCTACCGTGTGCAGGCCGAAGGGATCCGCCTGCGCGAACAGCGTGGCGAGCGGCGCGTCGGCCTGAAGCTGGGCTTTACCAGCCGCGCCAAAATGCTGCAAATGGGCGTTGATCACCTGATCTGGGGCGAACTGACCGACGCTATGCAGATTGAAGAAGGTGGTTCACTGGATTTGAGCGAGCAGATCCACCCGCGCGTTGAGCCTGAGATCTACTTTATCACCCGCAAAGAGATCAACAGCCCGCTCTCCTTGGCAGAAGCCGGTCTGGTGCTGGAAGGGGTTGGCCCGGCGCTGGAGATCATCGATTCCCGCTATCGGGACTTCCGCTTTACCCTGGAGGACGTGGTGGCCGACAACTGTTCATCGGCCAAATTCGTCGTGGGTGCTTTGCAAAGCCCGCAGCGCGCCATCGATAACCTTGGCGTAGTGATGAACTTTAACGGCCGCCCGGTGCAGGTTGGCAGCACGGCGGCGATCCTCGGGCATCCGCTGCGTGCGCTGGTACAGATCGCCAGCCTGCTGCATCAGCAAGAGCGTGTGTTACCTGCGGGATCGGTGATCCTGGCCGGTGCCGCCACCGCCGCCGAAGCGCTGCGCCCTGGGCTGCACGTCAGCGTCGATCTCTCCGGTTTTGGCCGGACAGCATTTCATACCGGAGGTGGCTTATGAGCAGCCAGGCTGTGGTAGTTAAAGGCAAAGCCACTCCGCGCGGGCGCTTTCCACACGTGAAGCGGGCCGGGGATTTTCTGTTTGTCTCTGGCACCAGTTCGAGGCTGCCGGATAACAGCATTGCCGGTGCGGAAGTGGATGCCATGGGCGCCACCCGCCTGAGCATCGACATTCAGACCCGCGCGGTGCTCGATAATATCCGCGATATCCTGCGCAGCGTCGGTGCCGATCTGAGTGATGTGGTCGAGATCAGCGCATTTCTGGTCAATATGAACGATTTTGCCGGTTATAACGCGGTATATGCCGAGTACTTTGACTACGACGGCCCGACCCGCACCACCGTCGCGGTGCATCAATTGCCTCACCCGCACTTGTTAATTGAAATCAAGGCGATCGCCTATAAGCCGCAACAATAAGTGTAATGCTGATCGGTTAGGCAAAAAGCGACATATCGTACAGCGCCTCTTCCTGTGGGAGAGGGCCGGGGTGAGGGGCTTTCGTTCAGTGATCTTCCCCTCACCCTCCCTAAGAAGAGGGAACTGGTTAGTCTTAACTGAGCGGCATTACAACAATAAGCGGTTCGTACCCTCTGCCCTACACATCGGAGAATAACAATGTCTAACTTCAAATATGGATTTCCGCTCAACTTCAAGAACTGGCTAGACACGAATACCCATCTGCTCAAGCCGCCGGTGAATAACCAGCAGATCTGGCAGGACAGCGATTTTATGGTCACCGTGGTCGGCGGGCCGAATCAGCGCACCGATTTTCATGACGATCCGGTGGAAGAATTCTTCTACCAGTTTAAGGGGAATGCCTACCTCAACATCTGGGATAACGGCCGTTACGACAGGATCGATCTGCACGAAGGAGACGTTTTCCTGATGGCCCCCCATGTGATCCACTCCCCGCAGCGGCCAGAAGAGGGCAGCCTTTGTCTGGTGATTGAACGGGTACGCCCGGAAGGGGAAGTCGACGCATTACAGTGGTCATGCGCCGCCTGCGGCACCCTGATTAAACGCTATGAGATGGACCTGGAAAGCATCGTGGCGGATCTTCCCCCAGTTTATGAACAATTTTATGCAACCAGCGATGAAGAACGCCGCTGCAACAAGTGCGGTGAAATCCATTCAGGCCGCGACTGGCAGACCTGGCATCGCCTACTGAAGGCAAAAGAAAACCAATGAAAATAGATATTCACTCGCATTTCTTCCCGAAAATCAGCCAGCAAGAGGCCGCCAGACTGGACGTTGAGCGGGCCCCTTGGCTGGCCACCCGCGGGCGCGAAGGCCAAATCATGCTGAACGATCAACCGTTCCGCCCGGTCTATGACGCGCTGTGGGATGCCGATCGTCGCTTGGAACAGTTGGACGAGCAGCAGATCGATATCCAGATCATGTGCGCCACGCCGGTGATGTTTGCCTACGACGTCGCCATCGAACGCGCCCTGCCCTGGGCGCAACTGATGAACGACAAGGCGCTGGAGATGGCCTCCGCCAACCCACAGCGCTTGAAAGTGCTGGCACAGGTGCCGTTGCAGGATAGCGATGCCGCCTGCCGCGAAGCCAGCCGGGCGAAGGCGTGCGGCCACATTGGCGTGCAGATCGGCAACCACGTGGGAGCGAAGGATCTGGATCACGAGTCGCTGATTGCCTTTCTGACCCACTGCGCCAAAGAGGAGATCCCGGTGCTGGTACACCCTTGGGATATGATGGGCGGCGCGGATCGAATGAAGAAGTGGATGCTGCCATGGCTGGTGGCGATGCCCGCAGAGACGCAGTTGGCGATCCTGTCGCTGATCCTCTCTGGGGCCTTCGAGCGCCTGCCGCGCAACCTGAAGCTGTGCTTCGCCCACGGTGGCGGCAGCTTTGCCTACCTGATGGGCAGAGTGGATAACGCCTGGGAACAGCGCGATATCGTGCGTGAAGATTGCCCGCAGAAACCTTCGAGCTATCTGGATCGTTTCTACGTCGACTCTGCCGTGTTCGATCCACGGGCTTTGCAGTTGCTAGTGGATACCATGGGGGCCGATCGGGTGATGCTGGGTTCGGATGCGCCGTTCCCGCTGGGCGAGCAGCAGGTAGGCCAGTTGGTCAGCCACTCTGCCCTGCCCGAGGAGAGCAAGCGCCAGATTCTGGCGGCAAACGCACGTTCGTTTTTCTCTCTACAGTAAGACCTCGGGAACGGAATGGCTCCGTTCCCGAGCTAAAGACATGTGTCATTTCATAACGACTCGCCATGTGCATAAACAGGAAATTGGTTCCCCAGATCACACCAAGGAAAATAAAGGCAAAAGCGGTTTTACGATTCATGGTATCCAACTGAAATAGAAAGCATTTTACAACTTAATATTCCCTATGGCACAGTGCCGATCGGTTAAGGCTAACCAGTTCCCTCTCCCTCGGGGAGAGGGAGGCCACACCTTCAGCACCTGCTGCATAATTATGCCGTTTTGCGCTTAAGTGAACGGTATTGTCCTATGGCAAATCTTTTAAATCGCAATTTCCAGCAGAATATAGGGTATTGTCTGTGTTAATCACTACTCATTCAGCTAACACTTATGTGCCAAACAGAGATTCTATAGATGCTCATTCGCCTAAATCAGCACACCACCACGGCTTTAATAATAATTAATCATAAAGGTCACTGCAGCATCCGCTTTTCCCGGTGTTACTTGATCACTGGTCTGGATATATCTGGCCACCAGCGGCAGCGTTTGCGTAGTCGAATCATTATTAACCATATTAAAACTTCTGCTATTAGCAAAGTTGACCAGAGCAGGCGATGCATCACCGATATTGCCATAAGCCATTTGGATACCCACCCCCGTAGCACTTTCCGTTCCCGTCTTAATCCCTAAAATCCCTTTGGCGCTATCAATAATCGAGGTGTTCGGTGCCAATTTCAGTTCCAGTGAATTAGCCGTAGGGATGCTGCTTGGAGTCCCCACGCTGGTATAGCTTCTTACCTGAAACTTAGTGCCATAAAAGCGCGGACAATTAGTCAAACGTATAGAAGCATCCCGCCAGGCAGATGCCGAATTTAGCCCCTTGAAATTTTGAGCAATATTGACCGTACCCATCGGCACATGCACATCTGGCGTTTGGCACGTTTGCGAAACGATATTGATAGTGCCTGAAAAAGAGATGCCGTTTAAACTCAGTGGGACGCCACCCTGCGGGGTCACCTGCACGGCGACTGAGGGTAAATCAGCCCCCCTGATCGTACCGGGTGACACCGGGCCAATCTTGATCAGAATCAGGTCAAACTCTGCCCCCACAAACCCCGTATAAGGCGCATTACTGCCAACATTAATGGTTGTTCTATCCGTTGGAATTGACCTCCCCCAATACGACGTGACAACACCGATACCAGGTACACCGGTTTCATAAACCTGCCCTGGATAGGGTGAACCACTCCAGGCCGATAGGGCTTTTGGCGTGCTGGTATTCGCATATTTTGCCGCTATGTTGTAACCAACCGGCTCAGAGGTGCAACTAAACGTAGGAGTATTCGCCGCTCCTCCACTGACACCGCCAACATAATGAGAAAGCAACACGGTTCCATTTGGCGTATCCGGCCCAACGGTAATATTCTGAGCTTGCAGAGGCACCACGGCGACAAACCTACTATTACCCGCAGCAAACGAGCAGGTTGCCGCACTCGCGTTGTGCGTATAGATTGCTGCCATCCCCAGCAGCAGTGCTGTTATCTTCATTTTCTTCATTAATTGACTCATTGACTTACCTTACGAACCGCTCTGAGCGAGAGATTTATCACTGCTGTTATGGGCTAATTGACCCAAGGCATTTTGCGCCGTGCTGGTTTGGCACACCGAGTTAAACTGCTGAATGGCGCTCTGCACGCTGCTCTTCGCCTGCGGCATCAACAGGTAATTGACGCTACATTGCATCCCACGTTCCTCCCCCCATTTCACCAACAGTTGCCCTCTCTCCTGCGCCACGCGCGCATACAATTGCCCGCCTTGGCCCACCGCACCCACACTGTTGCCTTTACTATCAAACACCTCAGCGCCAAAGATCAGAGGCTCGCCCTGATAGGTGGCATTGATCAGGAGTGGAGTACCTTGCTTGGCATCATATTTCACCTTGACCACAGCCCCTGCGTGAGGCACTACTCTCTGCCGGGTGTTATCCAGTTCAACATCAGCAGCAGCGCCTTTCGGATCGATGCTGACGTCATTCAACTGATAGGCATTCAGGTAAGGCACTAGCGCATAACCACGGGAGTCGATAGTCACATTCTGGTAAGACGATACTTTGGCTCCTTCAGCCCCTTTAGCTTCAACCAGCGCGTAAGTCTCTGAGGTATAAGGAGTCAAGGTCACACCGCCGGAATGCCCGATTACCGTCCCGCTCATCCCTGCCGCCATACTGTGATAACCTTTGCCGGTGCTGTAGCTGCCATTTAACGCTGTTGCAGGGTTGCTATAACTGCCGCTGACTGAACCACTGGCACCCACACCCTGATTAGCATTCATCGCTGTCACCGCATAGCCAAACTGGCTATCAACCCCAGCGGTACCCGCCATGCTTACCTGTTGGCCGTGACGGCCATTGCTGTCTTGAGAAAGATCGGTGCGCAACTGAGGGGTATGCGCCTTATCATCACGCCCCAGTGGCAAACTGAAACTGAGCAGGTAGTTATTCTGATCCCCTGCCAAACTGGAATAACTGCGGTTGGCGCTGATGCCGTAGGTCAATTTCTTATACTGGTTGCTGTAACCCACCTGAAATTGCTTCTCGCTGCCTGTTTTATTCCAGTAATTCTGCATGGTTCCGCTGACATACAACTGCCCCCAACCTTGGGCAAGTTCCTGTCCGGCGGTCACGGTAAAGCGATTTTTGGCGCGCAATACCGACTCTGGAGAATCGCCTCTGGCTACCGCATCACGGCTTTCCATGGCGGTCATAAAATCCAGATAACCCTCGGTAGAGAAGCGTGACGCCGCCAGCGCCAGGTTACTGTTGGTCTCAGTAATCACTTTGCTGTAACTGAGGTGGTAACTCTGCCCGTTAAAGGTTTTACCGCGCTTATCATCCTGCTTACTTGCTACCTGAGCCCGCGCCTGAGTGACGTCAAATGCCAGGGCCCCAATCGGTGTACTGACGGCGGCGCCTAGCTGCAATGCGCTATAGCCCTGGCTCACCTGCAAACCGCTATAGCCGGTGACGGTGTTGGTCAGCCCACGCTGGTAGGTCAGTTGATAAAGCTCTGGGTTATCAAGCAGCTGATCGTGACGTAATCTGCCAGCAGTAGCGGCATAGCGTGATGAACCTGGGCGCAACAGTTGTGCCACAGACGCATAGGGCACCCGAAAACGCTGCTCAGTGCCATCGGCCTCACGCACGGTCACCTCAAGATCGCCGCCGTACCCAGAGGGATAGAGGTCGTTGATCAGAAACTCACCGGGCGTTACCGTGGTTTCATACAATACCTGATCGTTCTGGCGCACCGTAACCCGCGCATTGGTACGCGCAATCCCACGAATGTCCGGCGCATAGCCGCGCTGTGATTCTGGCAGCATGCGTTCATCACTGATCAGTTGAAGGCCGGTGAACGGCAAGGTGTCAAACAGTTGCCCATCCGTATTGGCTTGCCCAACTAATCCACGCCCCAGGATGTGCGGGATATCCCGCTGTAAATAGGTGTTGCGATTGCTGTATTGCGCTGGCCCGTTTTCCATCCAGTTATAGGCGCCGTTATGCCGCAAATACCAGGCACCAACATTCAGCCCGGCATTCACACCGGCATACAGCGAGTTAAAGCTATGGTCACGAGACTCGCTGGAATACCCGCTCACGTTGTAACCGAGCATCAGTGCAGGAATACCGCTGTCCCACAATTCCGCGCTAACGCTGCCTCGCGCTGCTTTCAACATATAAATCTGTGGGATCAGTAAATCCAGGCGCTGTTCGCTGCTGTCGAAGTTAACTTGGGCATCAGGCAGTTTACGCTGCAGATCGACACAGTGTTCACCGGTCTCTGTCGCCTGTAACACGCCCGACGGTAATTGTTCATAATTGAAGGCGATGTTCTTTATTATTTCAGCGGTTAGGCACGGATAAACCGATTTATCTTCACGTGATTTAAATTCAACCTCTTTATTATCAACTGGCGTATTGTTGACATAAATAGCAGTACGATAAACACCCGGCAATGCCGAAGCACCGTTAGCAAAGCGGCTGAGATCGACTGATGTTTCATCATCAAGATTCAGGAAAAAAGCATCAAACTCAACATTCTGGGCAACTTCCTGAGGAGTAACAGCAGTATTCGCTTTTACATTCGCAGTAAAAAAAGCCGACAAAATAACCATGGCTAAAGGAGACAATTGACTCTGCAAGCCATAGGATAAAACTTTTGGCATAATATATCTCTTGAAGATTACTTATCGAATATTGACTGACAACTCATTAAAAATCCCAGCGCCTATAAAATTAACGCTATCTTATTTCGGCGTTGAATGAATTAATCGCGCCGTAGTCATTAACATATTCACCGTTCACCGTATTACCCTTATTAGCAGGCAATGGTAAGGCCAAAGTAGAACGCGGTGCTATCATCTCACCTTCAATTTTTTTACCGTTTACCGCCAGGCTGACAAAAGAAACATAATATGGCGTTGGATTGAATGCCTGTAGGCTGTTGCCTTTTACGCTCCAAGTAACGGCTTTAGCGGCATCATTGGCATTACCTGCCAACCCTGCTGGGCGATAAAATAATTTAATCCGCGAGCGAAATGCCATTTGCAGATAATTTTCGTCCGTCTTTGCCTGTTTTTTGGCGGGGACTTCCAGCACGTTGAGCCAAAATACCGACTCTTTATCCATGGGTAGCGCTGTGCCGGTATAACTTATCCGCAGCGTTTGCCCTTTCCCACCTTCTACTCGGTTCATTGGTGGCGTAAGTATAAAGGGAACCTTGATATCGGCCGGTTTGGCATTGGTATCCCCAGTATCCAGCCAGCTTTGCACCAAAACCGGAGAATTCCCCGTATTACTCAGTTTGACGCTAACCTCTTTTTGATCTGAAGAGTAAATCACCCGAGTGCCATTAATCACTATGCTGGCCAGGCTATTAACACTGAATAAAGCCACCGCAGCCAAGCCAACCATCCGAAAAACATGATGAAGCAAAAAACTCATAAACGCTCCTGAAAATAAATTATTCGGGAGGGTATTACCCTCCCTAGAGGTATTACTTGTACTGAATAGAGTAAACAACGCTGCCGACTACGGTACCTGCAATAGTGGCATCTTCAGCGTAGTACTCAACAAAGTAAGGCAGGCTAGCACTACCAGACTCGACGTTAACAAATGAGTTGCTATTAGCCTGAGCCGCGTTACCCGCTTTGATCACCGCTTGAGAAGCGCTGGTGCCATCACGCAATTGCAGGCTAACGTTTTGTGCCGTACCGGTGTTTTTCAGGCGACCCGTGAGCGCATCTACCGATGCTCCGGCTTCAAAGAAAGCCGAAGCGGTTTTCAGGCTACCGCTACAGTTGGCCAGCGCCAGGTTGAAACCGGTCATACCGGCAGTCTGCGTGGCGCTACCTAGTTGACCTGTACTGATAACCGGCAGGGTTACCTTCGGGTTACTAACCTGACCATCGACAACAACCTCACAGGTGTTGTTAGTTAACTGCCCCTCAAAGTTAATGGTGCCACCAGCAGCGGCCTGTGCCAGACCAGAAGAGAGCATTGCACCAGCGAGAGCAGACAACATAATTTTGTTCATTGATATTCCTTAATTACAGTTAACAGAGCGCCCCTGGTTATAAAAAGGCGCCTGGAATGAGTTACGTTATTTGTTGAAAAAATGGGAAATCACTCTAAAAAAAGTTACTGATATACACAGACCAGCTGTAAATAAAGCCGTAATTAGCGTGATTATATAATGAAAGACTGGGTACTTACTTTAAGCGAAGTGTCATTCAACGAGGCGAACTATAATAATCAAACACAACCCTGTAAATAAAGTTTTTTCTATCAGTGATAGGAAAAATTTTGTTTACTTTTAAACCCCATGAAAATCATATGAATATAAACACAACGAGCACTAACAATCAGCCATGGTTTAAAATTATTAATTTTAATTATCACTGATAGAAAATACTTCCTTCACAGCCATTAAGTAAAATCCTATACTAGCCATCAATAAAAGCAGGGCAGCACCCATTAAATTTCAGATGCGCTTCATCTTTAGCTGAAATATTCAACTTAAGAATAGCCTTGAATACTTATAGCTAAAATAAGATGACCATCCAGTGCCCCATTGCTCTGCACAAGCTTTTTTAGACATGGAAAAAACACCTTAAGGAATCAGCTACTCCAGTCACTAAGAAAGTAACTCAGCCGTCAACGGCTCACGTCAGTTCGAGCAATACGTATAGTAATGAGAGTGTAGTTTAAAAGACGATAAGCCGATAAAAAAATCATATCTAAAAATCACGAGGAAGTAATGAGAAAGAAAAGAGTCGTTCTACAGTGCCCCTGCAATTTTATGCGTGTAGGGTTAGAAAATTTAATTAATGATACACAGTTATCTCACGCTCTTGATATTGTGGGAAGCACCAATAACCTGGCTGAATGTGAAAATATTTTGAACGCGTTGCCAGTGGTTGACTTTGTCATTCTGACCATCAGCAATCGTGAACAAAATCTGGCCTCGCTCTTGCAATTGATTGGGCAAGATTTACTGAAAAAGCATCCTAATAGTCAGGTGATACTGATAGGGAACATGGCTTATATGAGCTTACTAAAGTGCTACTTTGGCGGTTTAGGAAACGTCCGTGTCATATTGGATAATACCATGTCGCTCGATGAGTTAAAAATGGAACTGCTGAGCCTGATCTTTCCTTGGCAAGGTAGGGAGATAACCTCGATCATGCTCTCCTCACGTGAATTACAGGTTCTGCGCATGTTACTGGACGGCGATACTGCAAAACAGATAGCAAAAGAATTGCAATTAGATTTCAGAACGATCAGTCATTATAAACGTGCTGCCTTGACAAAGTTGGGAGCCCGTTCGTTACACCCACTGGTGAGTTTGAAAAAGAAAAATATATTAAAAGAAACGTTCATCACTGAAATGGTGTAAAGGCATGAAAATAAAGCAGCCAAGTAAAGCAAGCTTATGGTTACAAAGATAAGCGTTTGCAGAGTAATACTGGGCATGATTCGCCACTAATTTTTAAGAATTTATTATCCGACACCGCAATCAGCCTATATCACGGTAGATAAAATTCACAATATTAAAAACACACTAACTCGCCATTTAACTTTGCCATTACATATTCCCGAAAACACTTGATCGGTAAAAAATGTCAATAGCTAAACGGCTTTTCTATAAACCGGTTTATATCCCCTAAGTGGAATATAAAAACAAGTAATACAGAGAGAAACAGATATCATAATTATGAGAAATCTGCCAAAACCCAATCAACTAAAAATGTTCCAGTCAATTATAGAGCATGGGAGCTTTCGGGCTGCCGCCAAAGCTCTGCATCAGACCCAGCCAGCCTTGACACAGTCAATGAATGAGCTTGAGAAAATGCTAGGTACGCCACTTTTGGTTCGCGGACCTCGCGGAGTGGTGCTGACCGAAGCAGGGAAACTTTTTGAGCCCCGCGTACAATTGGTGCTGAAAGAGTTGGAGCGCGCCGTCAATGAAGCCAAACAACTGAGCGCATCCTCAAAGGGAACCATTGAGTTAGGTAGTTCGTCATTACCCTTTTTTACCATGTTGCCATCGGCGGTCCAGCGTTTCCAAAAACGCTTTCCGCAGGTCAACATCAATCTTACCGAAGGCCAACTCCCCGACCTTTTGCCTGAGCTACGCGTTGGGAAGTTAGACTTTGTTATCGGCGCAACGTCGTCGGAAAGTGTTATAACCAACGAGTTTATTGAAGAACCCTTTTTCACCACTCCTTTTGCCATACTGGCTCGCAAGGGGCATCCGTTGGCCAACTGTACTTCACTGAACCAACTTAAACAGGCCAAATGGTATTTACCAACGGCGAAAATGGGTTACTACGGCGAGCTAGATACACTACTGTTCCCCGAAGGGGAACAGTATGCACAATCTATTATCAGAGGAGATACGGCAGCGACAACATTACAGATGGTGATGAACGCTGGCTTTTTGACCGTGGCCGCAAAAGAGATCCTTCAGGTACCTTATTTGAGCCAGCAGTTATGCATGATACCCATCGAGGAACCGTTGCCCGATGCGACCTACAGTTTTATCTACTCCCATCGCCTGCCGTTAACGATGATTGCCAGAGCCATGATAGATAAACTGCATCGGGAATGTCAGAACTACCCTTGGTACAATCAGGTTGAACCAGAAACTATTTTACCGGTTAAATAAAGCCAGACATATTTCCAGCGATATTCTTTTAGACGGCGTTAATGTTTATCTTGGCTGCTACAGCCTACCTGATAATGGCGACGCCGCTTCCCTTCCCGCCCTGCTTAATAACCAAAAATTTCACTCACGTAATAAACTCGGCTTGACCGCCAAGAGCAGGGGTTATGCTTGGCTTACTATCAGCACACACCCCAGCATGTTTAAAAAAACAGCAACTGGGGCGTGTGAACAGTAAATAGAAGTGCCTATCTCATCAGGCCTTAGGGCTAATAACAAAATTCACTGTACCGGTATGCATCCCTTCTTTGGTAGAAGCGTCTTTAAACAGATTAATTTTAGGCGTCCAACACATCTCGCTACGCCCCGCCACGCTACTGGCAGTCTGTGTCAAGGTAATATATTTGGCGCTGGCAGCAGGGAAACTGTAGTCGTTCGCCGTCACGCCCGTATTGCTGGCCAGCTGTAAGTTATAAAATAACTGGCTACCAGGACCTTGCAGCGTAAATAGATTACGGCCACCTTTCATATTGGAGGTGTTGGTTACACTCAGCGCATAGGTTTTGTTCTTTACTCCCGCAGTTGTATAGTTGATACACAGATTATTGCTGGCAGCATTCTTAATCGATGCAGCCAAACCGTTCCCGGCTTTAGCCACATCGGGTAAATTCCCAACATCAACAGTATCTAGCTCCCATACAGCGGTGCTCATCTTGAACTCTGTCTCCACGGGGATTAGCTCGTCAATGGGGGGAAGCGTCGGTGGAGTACTAGAACCGCCCGAACTTCGGCAGTTCCCAGGAGGATCTCCCGGCACAATCCAGTAATAGAGACTTCTGGATAAGTAATTGTCATTTCCCAGGCTATAAGTATTTACAGAAGCCGTCGGGAATGCATTATTCCCTTCAGATGATATATTATACTTGACGCTACCTACATTCAGGACAGTGCCTAGCGTTCTTGAAATACGCACTACCGAAGCACTAACAGTATACCGAGTATCACTCGGTATAATCACATTACTGATAGGTGGTGGCGAAACAGCCTGAGTCAGTAGTGGGTTAATATATCGACTATTGATGCTGGGAACTCTAAGATCAATAATAGTATACTGAGTATCAGGTATGCTCGGTCCCGTCGAATTTATAATTCGGGTGTAATCAAAGCTAACCTGCCATTGATTTTTGCCTGTACTGATCATATTGCAGTTGGAGATCGTATTCTGATAAAGAGTACCGGCAGTCGCAAATTGAGTGCTAGCACACAGCAGTATTAAAGACATTGAGAGCATACTTGATAGATTGCGCCTCATTATTCACCTTTACTTTAAATTTCGCATTGACTCAGTTATATACACTCCATACTTCAGGTTGCTTGGGTGTTGGCTATGCTCTATCGCCTACAAGCAACTCAAATTATTTTGTGTATAGCTGACTAAGCCAAACTAGAAATATTGATAGTTTGGTCATTGTTCCAAGTACGGGCAATTCTATGGCCTTTATCGAGCATACCAGGCCACGGTTTTAGACCTTTACTTCAAACATCATCACCAGTTTACCGGCGTAACTTCCGGAAACGTTTCCTAACACTCCTACAGGCTGGCGTGCCGATACCGAAAGCAAATAACTGCCTGTCGAGGTGCCTCCGACCTGTGGAGGATTGCTGAAATCTACCGGAGTGGAATTTAGTAGTTTCTGCGTGGTTGCGTTGCTACCAAACCCTACTTGCTCGGTAGTGAAGGTCAGCGCGGTATCCGTTTCATGAGTCAGTACCAGCGGATTAACCAGTGATACCATAAAGTCTTGCCCATTGCGGATACTGACCTGAACCGGGACCTGCACCTGGTAGCGTGTAATATCGCTGCCCGCGCTGTTGCTGAGCGTTAATGTGTCGTACCAGCCTCCGCCCGGTTTCTCTACCGTGATCTGTACCAGATTGGTTAGAGTAATGTTGATGGGTACACCGCCCAGCACTGTGTCGGCAGCATTTACCGTGCTCCCTGTCAGCAGCAACAATGCTGTTATTACCTGCTGCCATAATCTCATGGTCTTCATTCCTTGATTGTCTGCGCTCATTTGCCGCACTGAAGGCTAAAGGACTTATCCTGCGCCATGCCAGTCAGAGTGTTCCCGGTTATCAGCCGTGGCGTACCGGGGTAAACATTAAAATCATCCACGGCTAGGCCATTCAACTTCAGTTCACTGAACTCTACCCGCACCGTTCCAGTGGCATTAAGCTCCAGCCCACTGACGCCGCATCGGTGTTGCCAAGTGGCGACCTGCCGGGTTGGCAACTGGCGCACCAAGCCGTTAAACCCCAGGCTGACCAGCATCACATTGTCTCGGGTGCCGCTGATGCTGACTTTTTGTTGGGGAATCACCGCCAACCGGTACACCTTTTCTCTTTCCGGCTGTTTTAGTGCCTTTAACTGAACAGGTTTCTGCTGGCGCGGCCCCAGCGAAAGCTTAAATGGAGCGGCATAAAGATAAGGATCTTTGCTAATCCCCAGCGGTATCAGTTGTTCCTCATCGACAGGCACACCAGGGTTGCTGACCTCAAACAGAGAGACATCAACAAACTCCGGTGCATCGCCGGTATTAATCACCTGTACTCTTGCTTGTTGATCCTGCATCTCCAGGATTTTTGGGCTGATATCAATCAACGCCAGTGCAGCCCCCCAAGGAAGCAGACACAGCAGTAGCCCTGTGGCCTTACTGGCAGCGGATATCAAATGGCTGGCCATCGGCGTTTCCTTTCAGGGTTTTCACCGGGAACACCAATGGGGTGCCGGGGAACACTTTTTGTTCCGCAGACATGCTGCCTGCCGGAGTCACTTGTAACTGCCTGAACAGCGAATGGACGGTACCGTTAGCCATCAGTTGCAGCCCGGCAGCGGTGCATTGATGGCTCCAGGCTCGGGTTTGTGCTCCAGAAGAAGGCAGATGGTGAACCAGCACACCATAGGCCACACCAAAGGTCAGCGGGGCACTGATCTTGTCCTTACTTTCCTGACCGACGACCTTGATGCTGGACACCGGCACGATATACAACCGGTACAGCGTTTCCCGGGCCGGGGCTTTCAGCGCTACCAGATTGATATCGCGTTTCTGGCCGGGCCCCAGCGTCAACTTCGCCGGGTTAGCTATCATCTCCGGCACGGTGATATCACCGATCGCCGTTTTGCGCTCTGGCGTTTCACCGGGGTTCTCAACACGCATCAGATCCACTTTCAGGTAAAGGGGCTTGTCACCCAGGTTGCTGACCTGCACGGTACGGTTTTGCTGCCCTTCAACGGTGCTGCGTGCTGGCATCACCATCAGTTGGCCATCAGCGTGAGCCAGACCGCTTAGAGCCAGAAGGCTGGCTACCACCGCAGACTGCAATTGTTTAATCATGGTTTTCCTCGTTAATTCTCATCAATTCTTCGCTGTTCACAGCGGATGTGTTCTCAACCTGCAACGCACAGGTAGCGCTTATCTTTTGGCTGCGTCATGTCACAGCGGTAGCGCCCCAGCTTGCCGGTCACGGTGATTTCTTTTATCAACCTCGTTGATGCCAGCGAGAACAGGCCATTCGGATAGACCATATCGCCAGTCTCACTGACCGTTCCACTTACCGGCAAACCACGGCCGTCCACCAGGAAGCCGTTATACAGCAGGTTCATTTCCACCTCGGCGTCCACCGGGTAGACCTGGCCTGGATGCGCACGTACTACGTTGGCGGGCAGTCGGATGTTCATGTCGACGTCCGCATCTACCGATTGTGCTTGAGCAAAGGTCACGTCCTGATAGCTGGCCAATGGCACCGCATAGGTACTACCGCCCCCTACCGGGTTGCCTTCCACCTTGAAGCCATATTTGGCGTCACCCAGTTTTGGAGTACGAACCAGCATGGCGGCACCGCTTGGACTGGTACGCCCAAAGGCAACCCCATCCTGGCTGGCGGCGAACATACCGTTGTAGTTGAAGCTGCCGCTAGTAATATGGTCGTCTACCCCAACGCGCAAAGAGGCATCCCCGCGGGTACCGCTGCGGCGTGCGTTCAGGCCCACCGCATTGGTGCGGCCAACGTCACTGAAGTCGATACCGGCAGTGGTAGTACCGGTGCTGTCCTCAAATTCACGAGCGTAGCTGCCACCGGTATACAGTTTGCCGTTGTTGTAGGCAGCGTTCAGGGTGCCGGTATTACGGTCCAACATAATGGTGGTATTCAGGAACAGCCCGTAGTTATTACTGCTGTTGTCATAGCCCCCTTTCTGCAAGCCGGTGGAGATCACCGCCCAGACGCCGTTGCCGCGCCAATTCCAGGTGCTCTGCAACTGATGGCGTTCGCTATTGGCATAGCGGCTGTAGTTGTAGCCCAAACGGGTCGGGCCGAACTGGCGGCTATAACCAAACGCGGTGCTGTTGCTGGCCGGGTAGAACTCAGAGACCGCAGTATTCTGGTACTGCGAAGCGGTCAGGTAACCCAATTGCTGGTTGCCCGCGCTCAGGCTGGCGTAACCCCCCACGCGTTTTTCCCCCGCCATCACCCCGACGGTTGGCGTCACTTCTACCTCTGCCACCTGCATTGGCCGCGTAAGGTTATGCTCCATCACCCAACTGTTGCCAGTACCCTTGAGCAGTGCACTGCTGGCCGCAAACCAGTTGGTCTGGAAGCTGATACCTGCGCTAAGAAGGCTCTTTTCGCTGTCAAGCTCTTTACCCAGCGTGACATACCAGCCAGTGCTGCCGCCGTAGTTGATGTTGGCAATCTGCTGGCTCTCGCTGCTCACCACTTGGCCACTACGATTGACCAGACGCACCTCTACGCTGTAAAAGCCGCCAGGTAACTGGTTGTAGTCAATCTCGTTACGGCCAATCACCGCAGGTACACGGCGGATCAACCGCCCATCGCGATAGAACTCGTAGTCACCGTCTGCGGTAGCGAACAACACCATCTTGCCGGCGGACTGGTTGTCACGCTTCAGATTGTCCTGACTGCCCAAGGTGACAAACTGGTCGAAACTTGGGTTAAGTGAGGTGCTGATGCTACCTGCTGCGTTATCTCTGCTATCCTGCCGGCCACTGCGCAGATAGGTAGTGGCAAAGTTCTTCTGCAGATACCAGGTACTGACGCCCTGATCGGTGGTCCGGGTATCAAAGTTTTTGCTGTCGTTGTAGTACCAGCTCAGGTAGCCGTAGCTCTGCGAAGGCAAGCCAAGGTAGCCCTGACCAAAGGCGGAAACGGCGCGGTACTCGTTAGAGGCGGTACGCACATCCAGTGACTGGTTGTGGATAAAGCCCATCATGGTCTGGGGCTGGACGTAACGCTTGTTGCCATCGGTGATGGTCAGCGACTGCTTGACCTTGTCGAGCGAGACGGTTTGACCGTTGACGGTATAGTCACAACCGTTCGGGCAAACCGCATAGGGGATCTGTGTCAGTACCTTGTTCAACAGGTCTATTTGCTCGGTTGAAATCCCATTTTGGCGAAACAGGGTCTCATCAAAGGAGAGACGATTTTTTTGGGCAGACCAACTGATAGGCCCCGGCAACGGTTTACTGTCGAGGGTTGCAAGAAACTGCATGGAGGAGTCCTGCTCGGCCTCAGAGAAGCCTGCGGGCACCTGATATTCGATTTGAGCTTCCTCAGCATAAGTGGTTGCTGACGGAGTCAATAATAATAAACCTGCCGCCCATCCTGGGATTGTTCTACCCATCTTATATTCCATGTAGAGATTCAACAACACGGTCAGTAACCCATTAATTATTAATTTTTTTATTTAATAATTAATAAGCCGCACCTTGCCTGTTTTTAACACTAGAGATATAAAAACTTTCGTTATTAAAAATGAGAAGATGGCATTCACAGTACGATACTTAGGGTTATCCGAAAATAACCCTAAAAATCAATACAGGATTAAGCGTTATCCAGCACTTTCCGTTATAAAATAATTAAGCCTTTGGCTCGAACAGCATGACCAGATCACCCTGGTATGAACCGTTGGTGGTACCGGCAGCATTGGTTGGTGCTTTGGCATTAATCTTCAGAGTATAAGTGTTGTCATAACCACCTGGAGCGGTAGTAGTTTGCGTCACTTTCAGCGGAGTACCCTGAACAACAGGCTTACCTGCGAAGCTGATCGCGACGTTAGACAACTGTGCACCATCAGCACGAGCAACGGTCAATGGCTGAACCAGAGAGACGTTAACTTCATTGTCGGTGGTATAAACACGCACTGGCAGATCGTTAGAAGCAAATTCAGTCTGCGTATAGTCTTTAGCAAACAGTTCTTCTTTATCATACCAGGTGCTACCGTCTGGCTTAGAAACAAAAATAGCATCGTTAATGTTGGCCACGATGGTGATTTCTTTTTTCACGCCATCGGCCGCCTGAGCCATGCTGGTAGACAGAATCGCTGTAGCGACCACAGACAGAAGAATCTTTTTCATTGTTACTTTCCTTATCATTGCAATTAGCAGACGTCCTTATCATCAAGGAACGCGTTGAATTACCTATTTAAACCAAACAGGGTAAAAACGACCCTTATTAAAGGATTGTTTTCAGTCTGCTTGGCGCAATTTAGGCTATTTTACCGTATTTATCTGAGTACTTTTCATTAGCACTATTCAGATGCGCGCCAATATAGCCGCAGAATATGATTACCACAAGCCAATTAATTTTTATTGGTGATAGATTAAATTAATACCGCCCCATAAAAAAACTATCGTTTGAGAATATGTTATCACCTATAGAAATTACTTTATTTACGTTCTTTTAGACACGCCATACAATGGTGAAAATTTGGTAGCCAAGTGAACAGGAAGAAGTAACTCTATGACGTTATTATAGGCAATCATTCACATGTATTTCTCAAAAAATTTCTCGCAGTTTCAACCCCAGTTATTCACCAGTGTATTTTTATTATTTAATTACAGGTAACCACCCCTAACATCATTTTTATTAAAAACAAATCGCCACCATTGTCAGGTTGAAAACACAACCCAATAGTTAGCATTGTTTTTCTTCAAGTTAATTATTCATTCAATACTCAAAAACAGGTAAGGCAGAACCACTAAGCCCCTCCTGTAAATATATTTTTTCTATTTATCTATAAGGTAGTTGCATTGAACACGCATGATTTACCCTCTCGCCGTAAGCCAGAGGCACCAAAAAAATCTCGGTTATCCATCCTGTTAGCCTGGACGAATATTGTCACGCAGGTGGCATTTCCGCTGAGCCTGGCCTACACCCCGGCAGTGATGGCGGCGAACAAAGCCCATACTGAAGATGAACAAGCCGTTGCAACGGCGGCAACCCGTCTGGCGTCTGTATTAGCCAGCGGAGATCCAACCAAGCAGGCTGAATCTATCGCCCGTGGTGCTGTAACCAGCACCGCGAATGACGCCGTAGAAACCTGGCTGAATCAATTTGGTTCGGCCAAAGTCCAATTGAACCTGGACGACAAACTTAATCTGAAAGGCAGCCAGTTAGACGTTCTATTACCGCTGCAAGACACCCCAAGCCTGCTGACCTTCAGTCAACTGGGTACCCGCTATATTGACGATCGCCTCACGCTTAACACGGGTATAGGGCAACGTCATTTTATCGATCAGCAGATGTTTGGCTATAACCTGTTCCTGGATCGGGATATGCAAGGCCATCATTCACGCCTCGGTATTGGCGGTGAATATGCTCGTGATTACCTGCGCGTTGCAGCCAACGGCTATTTCGGCATCAGCGGTTGGAAGAACTCGCGCGATCTGGACGGTTTTGATGAAAAAGCCGCCAATGGCTTTGATATCCGTACAGAAGCCTATCTTCCGTCCATGCCACAGTTGGGCGGCAAGCTGGTTTATGAGCAGTACTTTGGTGATGATGTCGGTTTATTTGGCAAAGATAAACGTCAGTCCGATCCGGCTGCAGTCACTTTCGGTGTGAATTATTCCCCGATCCCACTTATTACTCTGGGTGCTGACCACAAACAGGGAACCAGCGGGATGGAAGATACCCGCTTCAATCTTTCCTTCAATTATTCCTTTGGCACCGATCTGTCACAGCAGCTCGATCCGGCCAACGTGGGGGCAAAACGTACCCTGGCAGGCAGCCGCTACGAGCTGGTTGACCGTAATAATGAAATTGTTCTGCAATATCGCGAGCAACAGTTACTGAACGTGGTGATGGCACCGTTGGTACAAGGTGATTCCGGCCAGACGATTGAGTTGCCGATCACGGTTACCAGCAAGAACGGCGTTGCTTCATTTGAGTGGCAAGCAGACGGGTTTACCGCTGCCGGCGGCAAGATTGTCCCCAACGGTATGGGGTGGCAGGCCGTATTGCCATCGTATAACCTGCTGGGCAATAACAGCTACCCGATTAGCGTGATCGTTATCGACAAATCAGGTAACCGTTCTGAACCTGCTCAGGGTCAAGTCGTGGTCACCGGATTTGGCGTTGCGGCCACCTCCAATCTGATGATTAAAAATGCCCGCCTGCCTGCCGATGGTCGCTCAACGACGCAGGTAGAATTGTCACTAAAAGATGGCAGCGGCCGCCCAATCAGCGGTATTGCGGGGCAGATTACGCTGGACAGTGAGTTCCAGGCGCCATCAGTTGCCAGCAAAATCAGCCCGGCCTCTGCTCCGGCACAACCAACGCCTCATGCGATCGGTAAAGTTACTGAGTCCGCAGAGCGCCCAGGGGTTTATCTTGCCACCTTTACCGCGGGCACCAGCGTGGGTGAGGTGAAGATCGCGGCAAACATTTCTGGTTCAGAGATAGCAGTGAAACAGGCTACCGTTACGCTTTCGGCAGATAATACCACTGCAACGATCGACCAGAACAGTCTGTCGGGCAAAGCGGGCAACACCCTGGCCAACGGCACCGATGTGAACACCGTGCAGTTGCCGGTGAAAGACGCCTACGGTAACCCACTGCCGGGCATGGACGTCACCTTTACCGTGACCAACCCGGACGGCTCTACCCGTCAGCAGACCGTGACCACCGATGAGAACGGCATCGCCTCTCTGCCGGTGACCAGCGAGCAAGCGGGCAGCGTGAAAGTGGAAGCAGAAGTCGGCGGCGTCACCAGCAGCACCGAACTGAGCTTTATCGCCGACAGCAGCACAGCGAAGATCGATGAGAACGGCCTGACCGCAGAAGCAGGTAACACCCTGGCTAACGGCACCGACGTGAATCTGGTGCAATTGCCAGTCAAAGACGCACAAGGTAACCCACTGCCGGGCTTTGACGTCATCTTTACCGTCACCAACCCGGACGGCTCCACCCGTCAGCAGACCGTGACCACCGATGAGAACGGCATTGCCGCTCTGCCGGTGACCAGCGAGCAAGCGGGCAGCGTCAAGGTGGAAGCCAACATCGGCGGCGTGACTACCAGCACCGAACTGAGCTTTATCGCTGACAGCAGCACCGCAACCATCGACGAGAACGGCCTGACCGGGGCAGCGGGTAACACCACCGCCAACGGCACCGACACCAACACCGTGCAGTTGCCGGTGAAAGATGCCAAGGGCAACCCACTGCCGGGCGTTGACGTCACCTTTACCGTGACCAACCCGGACGGATCGACTCGTCAGCAGACCGTGACCACCGATGAGAACGGCATTGCCTCTCTGCCGGTGACCAGCGAACAAGCGGGCAGCGTGAAAGTGGAAGCAGAAGTGGGCGGCGTCACCAGCAGCACCGAACTGAGCTTTGTGGCCGACAGCAGCACCGCGATCATCGACGAGAACGGCTTGTCGGGTAAAGCAGGTAACACCACCGCCAACGGCACCGACGTGAACACCGTGCAGTTGCCGGTGAAAGATGCCAAGGGCAACTCACTGCCGGGCGTTGACGTCACCTTTACCGTGACCAACCCGGACGGCTCTACCCGTCAGCAGACCGTGACCACTGACGAGAACGGCATCGCCTCTCTGCCGGTGACCAGCGAGCAAGCGGGCAGCGTGAAAGTGGAAGCAGAAGTCGGCGGCGTCACCAGCAGCACCGAACTGAGCTTCGTGGCCGACAGCAGCACCGCGACCATCGACGAGAACGGCCTGACCGCAGAAGCGGGTAACACCACCGCCAACGGCACCGACGTCAACACCGTGCAGTTGCCGGTAAAAGATGCTAACGGCAACCCGATCCCGGGCTTTGACGTCACCTTTACCGTGACCAACCCGGACGGTTCAACCCGTCAGCAGACGGTGAAAACCGACGAGAACGGCATCGCCTCTCTGCCAGTGACCAGCGATCAAGCGGGCAGTGTGAAAGTGGAAGCCAACGTCGGCGGCGTGACCAGCAGCACCGAACTGAGCTTTGTGGCCGACAGCAGCACGGCGAAGATCGATGAGAACGGCCTGACCGCAGAAGCGGGTAACACCCTGGCCAATGGCACCGATATCAACACCGTGCAGTTGCCGGTGAAGGATGCCAACGGCAACCCGATCCCGGGCTTTGACGTCACCTTTACCGTCACCAACCCGGACGGCTCCACCCGTCAGCAGACGGTGAAAACCGACGAGAACGGCATCGCTTCTCTGCCAGTGACCAGCGATCAAGCAGGCAGTGTGAAAGTAGAAGCCAACGTCGGCGGCGTCACCAGCAGCACCGAACTGAGCTTTGTGGCCGACAGCAGCACGGCGAAGATCGATGAGAACGGCCTGACCGCAGAAGCGGGTAATACTGTGGCTAACGGCACCGATATCAACACCGTGCAGTTGCCGGTGAAGGATGCCAACGGCAACCCGATCCCAGGCTTTGACGTCACCTTCACCGTGACCAACCCGGACGGTTCAACCCGTCAGCAGACGGTGAAAACTGACGAGAACGGCATCGCTTCTCTGCCAGTGACCAGCGATCAAGCAGGCAGTGTGAAAGTGGAAGCCAACGTCGGCGGCGTCACCAGCAGCACCGAACTGAGCTTTGTGGCCGACAGCAGCACGGCGAAGATCGATGAGAACGGCCTGACCGCAGAAGCGGGTAACACCGTGGCTAATGGCACCGACGTCAACACCGTGCAGTTGCCGGTGAAGGATGCCAACGGCAACCCGATCCCAGGCTTTGACGTCACCTTTACCGTGACCAACCCGGACGGCTCAACCCGTCAGCAGACGGTGAAAACCGACGAGAACGGCATCGCCTCTCTGCCGGTGACCAGCGATCAAGCGGGCAGTGTGAAAGTGGAAGCAGAAGTGGGCGGCGTCACCAGCAGCACCGAACTGAGTTTTGTGGCTGACAGCAGCACGGCGACCATCGACCAGAACGGCCTGACCGCAGAAGCGGGTAACACCGTGGCTAATGGCACCGACGTCAACACCGTGCAGTTGCCGGTGAAAGATGCCAACGGTAACCCGATCCCAGGCTTTGATGTCACCTTTACCGTGACCAATCCGGACGGCTCTACCCGTCAGCAGACGGTGAAAACCGACGAGAACGGCATCGCCTCTCTGCCGGTGACCAGCGATAAAGCGGGCAGTGTGAAAGTGGAAGCCAACGTCGGCGGCGTGACCAGCAGCACCGAACTGAGCTTTGTGGCCGACAGCAGCACGGCGACCATCGACCAGAACGGCCTGACGGCAGAAGCGGGTAATACCGTGGCTAACGGCAGCGATGTGAATACCGTGCAGTTGCCGGTGAAAGATGCCAACGGCAACCCGATCCCGGGCTTTGACGTCACCTTTACCGTGACCAACCCGGACGGCTCTACCCGTCAGCAAACGGTAAAAACCGACGAGAACGGCATCGCCTCTCTGCCGGTGACCAGCGATCAAGCAGGCAGCGTGAAAGTGGAAGCAGAAGTGGGCGGCGTCACCAGCAGCACCGAACTGAGCTTTGTCGCCGACAGCAGCACCGCGACCATCGACGAAAACGGTCTGTCGGGTAAAGCGGGTAATACCGTGGCTAACGGCAGCGATGTGAATACCGTGCAGTTGCCAGTGAAAGATGCCAAGGGCAACCCGATCCCGGGCTTTGACGTCACCTTTACCGTGACCAACCCGGACGGTTCAACCCGTCAGCAGACCGTGAAAACTGACGAGAACGGCATTGCCTCTCTGCCGGTGACCAGCGAGCAAGCGGGCAGCGTCAAAGTGGAAGCAGAAGTGGGCGGCGTGACCAGCAGCACCGAACTGAGCTTTGAAGCGGATTTCAGTACGGCAATGATCAATACCACCAGCGGGCTGGTTCTTGATACTGCAGGTAAAACGATTGAAACGCAGAAAAGTGAAGATACGCCAAGCGAGCTTTCTACTCATAATCTGATCGTCACTATGACAGATAAGAATGGAAACATTATCAAAGACAAGGCTGGTGCTCTGGATGTGACCTTTACCACCACCGGAAGTGCTAAATTTGTTGGCGCCAGCACCGTCACTATTGATGAGAATGGACAGGCTAGAATCGGACTCATTAACACTAAGCAGGAAACTGTGACGGTTAATGCTCAACTGAACGGTCAGTCATCCAACAGTGTACCTGTCAGCTTTAAAACGGTGCTAAAAAGCGTTGCATTGGGTAGACAAGATATTACGTTGACTAAATACTTCGGTACTAACGTTACCGCAGAAGCCGTGTATTCAGACGGTTCAAAAGTCGATATTACCAAAACCGGCTCTTGGAAGAGCAGTAATGCGAAAATTAGCGTCGATGGCTCAGGCTATGTCACATCAGCGGATGAAAGTGAATCAGGTAAGCTGTCAGTAACCTTTGAGGGGATGACTGCGGAAACTGACGTGAGCGTGATTGTGGCCAAGACCAGTGCAATTATTGGGACCAAGACAGCGTACACTACGCTGATCCCGAAAGAAAAGTATCCATCCCTGACATTAAAGAGCGCGTCAGTTGTCGATGGATTCTATTCAAGTGGAGTGCTGATTGCAGGCGGACCAGGTGGCCAGGCGTCTACCGAAGTTCTCAATCTGGACAAAGTAACATCAATTACTGGGTACAGTGCGATCGTGCCAATCACAGGGCTACCGAATCCATTACTGGAAATGTTGACATGGAAAGACGGTGCCGATCATAAGGTTGGTTCGTCAACGGGAACGGCCTATACCGCCACCGTATCGGATACCATCTACGGGATTATCGTTTATTCAACAGGAACGAACGGACAGAGCGGTGCTTTTATCTCTGGTATGCAGATAGTATATAACTAAGACCGAAAGTCGTTGCAGATACAGTGGCTTGTTCTAAGACATATTGATGGGACAGGCTCCGATATCTAGTAAAGCCACCGCTTGAAGCGGTGGCTTTCTTTTATCTTATCAATTCCCAAACTGACTCTGATACAAAAAACCGTGTATTTACATTTCCCGGGTCAGCATCTAAGCTTAAATTTATTTCATTCCAGAGCCGTTATTTACTTTAAAATGCGTGGTGAACGATGAAAGAACTGCCAAAAATCAATCAGCTCCGGGATTTTAAGGCGATTGTCTATTATGGAAACATCAGAACTGCTGCACAGGCGCTGTTCAAAACACAGCCGGCGATGACCAAAAGCATTCAGGAGCTAGAACGGATATTAGGGGTAACCTTGTTAGCCAGGGGGCCTCAGGGTATGGTTTTAACCGAGATGGGGCGTGTTTTTGAACATAGGGCTAATACACTACTTAACGATCTGGAAAGAGCCGTTGATGAGTTGCATCAATTGAGTGAGCAATCTCAGGGCAATGTCGCCCTTGGTTGTTCTCATCTGCCCGCGCTTAGCGTACTGCCTGCCTTGGTTCATAAGTTTCAAAAAGAACATCCGACGTCTAATATTACCATTATTGAAGGACAACTTTGTGAGTTGGTGAATTCGCTCCGGCGAGGGCGATTAGATTTCTTTATCGGCATCGCATCACCTGAAATAGCAATGAATGAGTTTACTATCGAGCAATCAATCAAAGCAGAATTTTGTATTATTGCCAGAAAGGGGCATCCTCTCTCTCATTGTCGTTCACTAAGCGAACTACAAGGGGCAAAATGGTATTTCCCCAGCACAAGAACAGGATATTATAAAAGTCTGGAGAAATTTATTTTCCCCAAAGGAAGAGTGGACAAGGACAGCGTGATTTATGGTGACTCAATGAGCATTGGTGAACAACTGGTTTTAAGTAAGGATTACTTTTTTGTTGGTCCCAAAGCTATTCTCGATATTTCTTACATCAAAGATCTTATAACCTTTATCCCAATACAAGAGAAGCTGCCTGATGCACTTTATATTCTGCTTTACAGGCAACAACAGGGATTAACTCCGCTAGCTAGGCAACTGATAGATAGAGTCAGCCAGGCGTGCTTCAACCTTCTCTCTGATAAGAGTCAATAATAAAGTAGATTATTTTTTCATATGAACCAATTGAAATCTAACTGGTTTTAGTGAGTACTAAAATAGACTTTTAGCAAAATTTGGTAGGATTAATACATCACTCCAGTCAGTTGAGAATAAAAGCGTTTTTACGACTTTAAAACCAAAGGAAGCGACCTAACCTATAATCATAGCCGCCCCCTCCGCTAACCAGGCAAGCCTTCTCACTCGGCAAGTTTACGTAAGCTTTTCGCTAATTGTATCGGGGTAAGCTCACCGGTATTAGCCTAAACGATCAACTCTTCAAGCGCGCATTTAACCCGTATTTTCTTGTAACTCTTCACCAACTCTCGTTAGCATTGGGTACTGATGATTATTTGCTAACATAATCTATGAAGTTCTCTCTTTACCCCAAAAGAAACCAACAGCATAATTACTTATAGTCAATTGAATTTATTTTATAAAACTCATTGTATGGTTATTAATACTTTAAACTTTAAATATTTGGCATTTATAACTACTAAAAAAAACCAATCGAAATATCCTTATATATTCCAAATAAATTTATCATCCTGGTCTTTTATTCTAAGTAATATTGAATTTGTGGATTTATAATCCAATTTCGGATTATCTAAAGTGGCAATTTGATCATCGTAGTGAGGTTGAAATGATGAAAATAAAACCTACAATACACCTCTTAAATAGAGGGTTATTGACACCTTATTTTAAAGCGGAAATATGTAATTAACTTCGATACAACCATTTATTTCCCCTTTGTATAGTGCCAATTTCCGCAACTACGCAAAAGTCAAAGCTGGCAAAAAATGATGCACACAGCATTGGCGATTAACAACGGGTAACGGCCCTGCATGATAATTATTCAGCTTATGCAATTAACGTCATGTAGAAGACATAGATATATAAAGAGTCGCACACAAAACTGTGCCAGAGGTAAAAGAATGAAGAGAATAATACAGCGTACCATTGGGCTACTGTTACTCATGGCAGTCAGCAACAGCACCTTGGCGTTGGTAATCTGTTCCGCAGTAGGTGGCTCCTCACGTATCGATATCGTTCCACTAACCCCCGCAGCGATCTCAGCAGGGGCGGATATTCCTGTCGGGACGGTAATTTATCAAGGGCGTTGGATTAGTGGTACAACCGGCATCAGTGTGATGGATTGTGCATCAACGATTGACCCCGATTCTATCTGGTTCAACGTTGTCTGGAGTGTCGATCAGGCACCTATGCCGCTTTCCAGTTGGTCAGGCAGTCCTTTCGGTGGTGCGGTGTATGAGACCGGTATTCCAGGTATCGGTATTGCCATCTCCCGCAGCAATAATGGTGATGCGGCCAAGGTTGGCCAACCGAACTATCAGTTTCCTAACGATTATCAGTCCCCGATAACGGGTGGACATTATAAGCCTTACTTGGTGAATAGAGTTATCTATGTCTCACTGATTAAAATAGGCAATATTGCGCTAGGAAATCATACCTTGGATGCGTCGAAACTTCCGGTAGCTGGCCTGACAATTGCTAATCCGCTGAATCATCCGGGGACAACTGGATTACCTATCACCGTTACCCGGGTTCAATTTCAGGGGCAGTTGACGGTATCGGCTCAGACCTGTACCACGCCAGATGTGAGTGTCAATCTTGGGAGCTTCGATATACCGCAGTACTTTACTGGCCAGGGCGCGACCACTCCCTGGGTCGATGCTTCAATCTCGATGACCAACTGCCCGGCCTTCTATGGTTTTTATAACGCTGATAACAGTACAGTGATGTTCGATTACACTACCGGCACCGGGCTCGTTGCCAACTCAACCAGTAACAGCATTGGTGTGAGATTAACCCCAACCACCTCGGTGACAGATGCCACCAATGGGGTAATGGCCATTGATTCGACAGTTTCTGGCCCCGCTTCGGGCGTGGGGATCCAGATCGGTTGGGGAGAGAGCGGTCAATCACCAACTCTGTTTAATCTATCAACCGAAAAAAAGCTAACGCTGCCAAAAGATGGGCGTTCGTCGATCCGTATTCCTTTGGCTGCCCGATATATTCAAACCGCTGCTTCTCCTACGCCAGGGAAAGCGGATGGCAAAGTGGTATTTTTGATTAACTACTACTGATAGCCTTGTGGTTTGATATATTTCAAAGATTAATACGTTGGGTTTTTAATAAACCTAATACGATACCAATAAATTGTAAGTCATGTTCTTTGGTTGATACTGGCGGACCTTGAGATAACAAGGTCTCGCTGGGAGGCTTGAATTTACTGGGGGTGAAGAGAGTAGAAAAATATACACATCACAATGTTTATATTGGATGTTTTTTACAAATTCTATATGCCCCAAAATTTTTTGCGCCCCCTGCTTTGCCTATTGATTGATCGGTAAGCACTTCAAAACATGTTTTTTCTGCGTGCCAGCCTGCGTACCTCTGCTTTGCGTGCTTCTGGGCTCCCACCAAAAACAGCAAAAATTACTGCGTGTTCAATTCCACATATTTAAGCCATAGCCTCGCCGCTTACCATACCTCATGCCGGAATCGTTTTTCTTCCCGACTATTTCTCTCTGTATATATAAACAAAAGCACGTTGGTTCAGTGCCGACACACTGTCGCGCATATCGCGGTACTCGCCTCATCCTTTCTATACACCAGGCTTGCGTTGGCGTGTCTGGCATTCGTGGAAACGCGCTGGTGGAGCGAATAAGGCTATTAGCGGCGCGGTGTTGGCCTCTTCCACTTGTATCCGCTCTCGGTGGCGCAGTGCCAGGGCGGTGATACATGTACTACCATCCACAGCACAACGTAAGTGTCGTGAGTTTAGGCAGGATTTACGGAATATTAGCCATACAGTAAAGCGCAAAATTCACCATCACCTAAAAGGAAATACTATGTCTACTGTTAATTCACCTATCGAAGGCACCACCATGATTGCAGGTACCCTGTATGGAGGTGTCGCTTTCTCTCAAAATGGTCAGAATATCGTTGGAAAATCCAGCCCGATAAATATCGTACACTGTGGCGATAACGCAATGGTATACGACGATGTTGTTTCCACTAACGACGACGTTAATTTTCCCAACATGGGCGGAAAAATAGCGACAACGGGCGAAAATTCGTGCATTACAGGCGGCAATGCATCGCTGACCTCAGCACTGGGTTTTGGTTCTTCTATTATGCTTGAATATTTCTTCCCTGACGCCGAAAATTTAACATTAACAGATGCAATTGCCGTTACTGCCAATACAAATGGCACTATTAGAACTGCAGGATATGTTGCTGATTCTGTTTTAATGGCAGCGGGAGATGCAAGCCAGATTATTGACTGTGGTAACAACAACATCCTCTTCTCCTGTGGCACCGATAATAATATTAATTCCGATGGTGGGCGCGGTACGACTATTTTCGCCGCAAAAAATCCACGTTATTTCACCCTCAATGAGCAAGGTGTTGCAGCTATTGCTTGGCATGATGGTATTCGCGCTCGCGTCACCGTCGTTTATGAAGGAGAAAATGGGATCGAAAAAGGTAGGATGTATCGTCTGGATGAGAACGGTAATATCGTTGCCATCTGATTAGGTACTCGGCCATTATCAGAGCAGCCTTATTGGAGCTCTTTGGGGACGTCGAAGCGTACTTCATATACGCCATGTTTATTGGGTTTTGGAGTCGGCACATAATGTACCACCAACCTGTACTAACTGTTACAACGGCCACAGGTTGGGTTATCGATTGGAAACATCACTAAACCAATAACTTACTGAGCCAGAAAACAAAAACCCTCGCCTAGGCGGTGAAGGGAGTAGAACGCCAGCTCTTAAAGCCAGTAAATACGGTGCTTCATGAGTTTACAAAAATGAAACTACACACATTTGTTCTCGCTTGCCGTGATTGCGAGTGATTTTTAGCCATATAGGGAGTGGTGCTGGTGGAGGGCCGTCAGTGACGACAACCCACCGGCCAGAAAAACACTTTTCATTCGACAAGCTCACGTAAGCTTTGCGCTAATTGTATCGGGGTAAGTTCACCCGTAGCGGCCTGGACGGTCAGTTCTTCAAGCGTATTACCCTCATCACGGATTAGCACACCGTTACGCCTTAGAAACGCCATGGTGGTAAAGAATGCCGTTCGCTTGTTGCCATCATTGAAGATACGTCCGCGCGCAATAGCAGCCCAATAGGCAGCAGCCAAGTCAAACACATCATTCACACCTTCGTAGTGAGCAAGATTGTGAACCCGGTGAATAATGGCCTCTGCCCTACCCGCATCTGGCATACCTGCCACACCGGGGTACAGCTGCAAAATTCTGTCATGGAATATGACTATTTCACTGGCGCTAACCCACTTCATCTATCAGTCAAAGCCTCAACGGTACGTCCGTGGCGCTGCATAAGGCTGTCGAACTCGGCATCAAGCTTTGCTTTTTGATATGCCTCAAACTCGGCCTTGCTGATCACTATGGCGGCAGAACCATCACGGCGGGTAATTTCAACCGGCTCCCCGCTGGTGGCAGCGTCAAGAACTGCGGAAATATTGGCGCGAGCCTGTGTTGATGTGTAAACGATCATAATCCCTCCCATTTAATGTACAGTTAAAATGTACACTTCAAATGTACTTAACGCAATTTAGAGAGATAGGCGTAGTGTGATGATGAAACAGCCTCCCACAGTCGCACCAGCAGTTCAGGGTAAAACCTACTTACCGGCCACCACTTCATGTACCGTTAGTTCAATACCCCCAACGGTGAGTAGATTTCAATGCAACTTAGTAGACGTCAGGATAATGAAATTTGATGTAAACGCTTGTGGATAGTGGTTTGAGTAGACTTTAGGATACTTAGGGAGAAGTGTTTTTGGAGCGGGTGAAGGGAATCGAACCCTCGTATGCAGCTTGGGAAGCTGCCGTTCCGACATCTCAACATTGTACTTTTCTTGTAACTGATGCTGTGAGCATACAGGAACAGAATCATGGCGATCAAGGGTAACCAATATTTATATCAAAGCAAAGACGGCGTTTGGATCTTTCAAGTATTCGTCCCTAAATACATGAGAGCAATCTGTGATGGAAAACGAGCATTCAGGAAGAGCACTGGTACACGTGACCTAATGCAGGCCCGTGATTTTCGTGATCACATGATTATTGAGTTCAACAAGATCAAAAACCAGTTAAAACCTGATACCCCAGAAATTCGCGTTCAACGTGGTATAGCCGCCATTCATTCTCTAACTGGTACACAACCAAACAGGATTCAGCTTAACTTCCCTACGCCACTGATCAGTGCCGTGCAACTTGAGCATGCTCCGATTACCTTGGCAACGGTGAGGGACGAATACCTCTCGGAATATCGAGATAAACGAGAACTCACGACACTATCTAAAACTCTTCTGAGTGTTAATTTATTTCTTGAAACGGTTGGTGTACCAGACATTGCACTGAAAGACGTGCTTAGGACACAGGTTTCAGGCTTCATAAGAGAACAGAAGAAAGAAAAATCATCTCAGACAGTCCAAAACTATCTATCAAGCCTCTCGACAGTCTATGAGTACGCGAGGCGCTGCTATGACGGTATCCCGGCTGATTGTCCTTTCAAGGGCTATGCACTGGAGGCTAAATCCACTGTCACCAATTATGAGCCGTTTAGCATTGAAGAGGTAAAGAGACTGCTTAATGCGGCTGACGATGAGTTGAGGGATGTTATTTTGATCGGGCTGTATCAGGGGATGCGTTTAGAAGAAATCGTGTCTCTCAAGTCTGAGAACATTTCTAGAAATGGCACAGAGTTATCTATTCAGATAGTGAAAAGCAAGACAAAGGCAGGAATCCGCACAATTCCGGCGCACTCATTTATTATGGGAATAATTGAGAAGTACCTGAGCCGTGGCAATGAATACCTGTTGCCAAGTGCAAACAATATCACCCGAAGTGACGGTAAAATAGCCCCCTATTTTAGCCAGAAATTTACCCGATTGAGAAACCGTGTATTACCTGCTGCAAGCGATAGACAATGCTTCCACAGTTTACGTGGAATGTTTATCACCTGCTTGGATAGGTACAACATTGATGATAGTCGAATAGCTGCGATTGTTGGTCATACTCAGAAGACAATTGCCAAACAAGTTTACAGCCAAGGCGCTGAGTTTGAGGAATTAAGAAAGATAATAGAATTAGTAAGTTATGAGGGGGTGGTTCATATATGCCCCCCCCTCTCCCCCCTCTCATCACTCGATGAAATCACGGATCGTTGTAGTGCATTGGTGTATGACATTATAGAAATTGAAGATATCACGGCTAAGGAGTTATATTTTGGAAAAGAATAGATCTGTTTCATAGAACGTTAGATATGCCGATTGAATAAGCCGGTCGATTAGTTTAAAAACATGAAGGAGGTAAAATAATGCTATAGCCCTACAGGTTACCCCCTGCGGGGCCTTATTTTACCTGAGCGACATATCATTCCTTTAATAGGGGTGAATTTTATTTCCTGATAGTTCTCACCAACAGCATCCTATTATTCCCTTCAGGTGAAAGCCTCCAATCCTCAGCCTCATTATCTAATAATCCCAAGACTTTAAACTGTATATAAATTGTCTTTACATCATGAAGATCAACATTAGTATCATCATAATTGCTTGGCTTAATCTTAACTATGTACTCTGAAAGCACTTTAGCAATATCTCCATCAGTAGCCCCTCCAATAACAAATGGAGATATTGCAGAAAATAACTTATCCCACCGCAGGCTTATTGATAAATTACCACTACTAATATAACCACGAGAAATATCATATGAATGCGAACTATAATTAACATCGAAATAAGATTCAAAGTCAGCTATATCTTCAGGTGGGGTAAAAGAAGATTTCCCTTCAAGCACCTCTATTTTAGCCAAAAGATCCTCGTTACGCTTTCTTAATTCATTAAGCTCACTTAGTGCCATTTCATTTGTTATTTTATTAGCCCTAACCCATCCTACAGCAGGGTATGTCTTAATAGTTTTAGTCATGCTGAGGGCAACCAATCCAGGTAAGTCTTTTACACTAGCCCATGTTTTACGTAACCGACCGTCAGAAGCTTTCGCTATAAACTTAGTAAGCTTCTCTCGTGACTCTGGATTTAATTCTGACTTATCTACTGACAGCTGACCAGGGTTTTCATGTACCAACACTGTTACTTTCAGCCCTTTAGATACAGCATAGTCGAATTCTTTTTCTGTATAACTTAACCCATCATCAGCGACTGTTCCATAGCGTCCACCAATTATCAAAAGATAATAATCGCAGTCATCAATTATACGCTTGATAAATTCCCACTGTTCTTCGTCAATTGCAGGGAATAGCTCCATCCCTGCAGGAATACAATCCATTTCCATCAACGTCTGGATCACATGTTTTCTCTCATCCTCAAGGTCAGTGAAGGTAGAGCTAACGAATACTTGATATCTTTTATCCACTTAATCCTTGTCCCAATCAGCATGGAGGTAGTCACTATAAAGTGACGTTATCTTAGCAGAAGATTACAACAACGCTGCTAGCGCACACAAAAAATGGAGCCAAAAGACGAACTTTTAATTTCCTCTTTCTGCAATTCGGATGGACTCCATTGTTACTTTGGCAAGCATTTTTTGAAATTCAAATGCATCTACATCACCATCGTTTTGATATTTTTCTTTAGCCTCTTTTAATCCATAATCCGTTTTAACCCGAATACTATCTGCTGTCACCTTTCCGGTCTTTACTGATTTAACAAGGCGTTTGCAAAATACCTCTGCATTATACATAATGCCTTGAAGTTCTTTTAAATCCCTATTATTTTTGAGAAAAACTGGAGCAACATCACTATCAAGAACTACGCGCGCTGCCATTTCTCTGCACTCTGATTTTGCCGAAGTGAAACCAGAGTAAATACTAAAAATCGCAATTATTAAGGTTAACTTTCCACGTACTCCCAGCATATGACATCTCCTTTTTTCTGACTAGTTTACGCCATCTTTAAATATCTCACCATACTTACATCTTACTTAAAATATCCCAACTATTTGGATAGAGCTACTATGTTGGCTGATCCGGGGGGCACTTTTGGAACTGTTCTTCTGTTAAATATCAAGGCACACCCTCACACAGCCACTGTGCAGCCCGTACGGCCCCCATACTGAGTTCAATCTTGAATCAGTTACTTTTATGGGTTCCAGTCGAATAGGTGACACTACGTGAAAACTGTGCGATTGCGTGTCCCTCCCCCTTCGGAGGTGTAATTTTACTGATCTTTAGCCATACTTTTCTTGATCTTATAACTGGTCACATATACAGTAATTACTACATATAGTGCATTTTATTAATTTATAGCACCATATGAGACCATATATCCATAATAGAAATAGGTGTATAGCGATGGTAAATACCAAGAAAACCTCTAAATCAGTAGCCTCTCAGGCTGCGAAAACCCTGCGCGATCCAAACGCTTCTGCAACTCAGAAAAGTTTTGCAGCATCGGCTTTGTCTCAGGCAGCAGCTGGAAAAGAAACCGGCAAGGCAATGGAAGCAAAAGCTTCCGCAGCCCTGAAAAGTGATAAATATAGCGACCTGACCAAAACGTTCGCGGGTTCTGTAGTCTCACAGTCAGATAAAAACCGCTAATTTATTCAAGGGGCCATGGCCCCTTTATTAATTGTTGATATTATTGGTGCTTCCGTACATATTCAAAACTGAATTTCTCAAGCCTTGGCTACCTGTGATTATAGTAATTAGGTAGAGTTAGCGCATCCCGCAGAGACAAACCCCGATTTAATCTGGTTTTTACTGTTTGCAAGCTGATGTTAAACGCTGTGCACAATGCAGATAGGTTAACAAATCTCAAAATCTCCTCATCACTGTTGATACTGAAAAATGGCCTTCCCCGCTCCCCTTCAATAATTAACCTCATGTTTCCTCATTTTAAATTTTTATTGGATAAATATACAAAAAAGGGGCATTTAGCCCCTGAGATTTTAATCACCATCATACTACTGTAGCAAATACAATCGCTTGCGGTAGGTGATTAATTGGCAATGTCGCACTTTCGAAAATAACACTTGGATAGCCGAATTTTTCGTCTTTAACCATGTATTGATGAACCTCACTCAATTCTTTTCCTTGGTAAGCGTGTTTCACACCGACACCTGTATGCAGTGTATAAACACCACTGTCTTGACTAAATCTGGGGATAAATACTGCACCATTCTCACCGATATATTCCTCAATACCGCTATCACCAGTAACGTCTACAAATGTAAAGTTTTTAAACTTCCATATGCTGTAGCCGGGAAGCAATTCGGTGTACTGAGTATAAAAATTATCTGGGCTATTGAAACCCATGAACATCATCGCCTGAGTGATGCTCACATGGTATTTGAGTGCACTCGCCATCGTGCCGGAACATAACACTGTCACGCCTTGGAGATTTCCTGCTTGTTCGCTGATAACACTACGAATTTTGCGCCAAACTGCATCCAACTGTTCAGGTACGTTTGCGGTTTCTGAGGTATCGATAGTGACCAGAGTTTTCGCTTGACCAAATTCAGTATAAAAATTCAAATCACCTTGTTCTGCATACTGAGATTTGGCAACACCTCCCAAAATTGCATCACGCAACATTTGTTCTTTAGTTCGACGGTACGCCTGTCCCTGTTCAACTCCAAATTCAGCGATGCAAAAGTCAATTGTTTGTGCAGCATCATTATCATTTTTGCCTAGATATTTTTCAACGTCTCGGCTTGTTACGCTGTCAATCGCACTATGATAAATCATCTGATATAAGTAACTCGAACCAAACTGTCGCTCAGTGGTATTAAAATCGCTGTGCACCTCGGCTTTGTTCTCTTTTAGCATCTGGCTTGATTTAGCAACCATTCTATCAATCGAGATTCTATTTCTCGGGTGTGTTTCAACTTTGAATAAATCTAAACTTGATAAAATTAAATTTTCAGTATCTGTTACATTGTACACGGATGATAGATCATAAATATAACCTGTGTTTGGGTTTAAAACTGTCATCGAACCTCTTTATTAATTATTGTTATCGGGATTAACTTGCAAAAATACCACAGTCGTGGATACCAAAACCTTGAGCCTGTAACATAGGTAATAACACCGTTAATGCGGCTTTTTCATTTGCTAGTAGTGCTTGTGTTTTTAGTTCAACACCAAATGGATAGGCGCAGGAAATAGTTTCTTGCCCTATACGTGTTTTTTCCAATAGCACAAATAAATTTTGTGATATGGTAGATGCTGTTGCTAGACTGCCAGTTGAACTATCAATCAGAGAGCCTGCCCGAAATACCTCCTTTGTAGCTGTGTGTAGTTTTACAATTTTATCCTGGAGCAGTGGATCGGTTGCGTATGTGATAACATCAGCAACGCAGTAGTCGAGGTTGTGATCATAATATAGTGTCATTTCTTTTTCCTTTTATTCATTTTGTTTTTAATAAAACTATCTAACTTGTTTTGTTTATCTTGAGTATTATCTCTATTTTTTTCTTTGAATGCTTTTAATACATTATCATCAACATGAACATCTGTTTCAGACTCTATTGCTTTTAGATAAATTTTATTTGCCACTTCAACATCATCTACCAGCAATGTCACCCTGATTCTATCATCATTATTTTTATTTAATCTAATTGTATTAATCATTTCATTCTCCCTTAATTAGCTTACCTATAAAATACCCAATATCCATGAGATCGCCTATAACAGCATCGTCAAAACATGTCGGTGTAATGTTTTTAGCATGGGTTTCATACGCTGAATATAACGCTACCAACTCACTCACGGTGAAATCATAAACAAAAATAAAATCCTGTAAGTGTTTATGATTGCAACTTTTGGCATTGCTGATTTTCAAGATAATTTCTTGCAGACTGCGAACATACATAATAGAGAAATTATAAATTTCTCTGTTCCAACGTGATTGAATGAAGTCAATTTCACGTTTTGTTTTATTAATTAACAATTCTTTTAGTTTCATTTTATAAAATCCTTCTCCATTTGCCTAACCTCCGCAATATCGAAATTAGCCGGAAACACAGATACTATGGCATAATGATTTCCTAAAACTTGTCTATATGCTGTTATAGCGTTCAAAAGTTCCATTACTCCCTGCTCAAATTCTTCATTGATACTATTATTTTTACTGTATTTCTGAAACAACCATTCAATATCCTGCACTACATTATCAAGCCCCTTCTCTATAAGACCTTTATTTTTAATTTTCTTCCTAGCTAAAATAGAAAATACATCTTTTAGATACTGAAGGTAATTATTGATTTCTATTTCACTCATCGCCATCTCCCATACTAAAATAGGCAATCAAATCTAGGCTATAATTTTCGTTATCCAGTTTGTTATACTCTACCCATTCCTGATATTCGTAATTAGAGATAAAACCAAACGCCTGCCAGCGTAGGGGCTCTTTAGAGTATGTATATCCCAGAAATCGTGGCCTAGGCTTAAATATCACGTTTGGCATGGAGCTGATTATTTCTTTTTCATAATTAGTCAACGCGGGACTGAGTTTATAACGGGGTTTTATAACAGCGGCAGGCTCCGCTTTAATACTAGCAGCGCCATTTTTTCTGCGAACCTTTACATTGTAATAATAATTTTCATTAATTACTTTCTTCTTTGCATTTCTCGCCAATACACCTCCAAAAAAATTATTCTCTCTGCGCCTTATAGCGCGTTTTAAACCCTAAAAACAAGAAATATGAACTCGACCACAGGCTAGTTATTTTTGAACATTAAAATGGCTTAGAATGGTGCACATTCAGGAAAATTAGGGGGTTTTTCGTGTTTTGTGTAAGAGTCTGAAATATTCAGCAGCCAAAAAGGTCTGAGTTGTGTTTTTTAATAAATGATTCCCTGACTGCCAGTTTAAAATATTCTTCATTTTGTGGATTATCGTAATCTGGGCTATATGTCATAGTTAAATAAATCACTGGCTCGCCGCTCAATACGTCTACATACTGCTTTTCAGCCTCTATAAGTTTCTGAACATGCTCGAACATTTTTTTCGTTCTACAAATTATTGTTTTACATCTAATACTCCCTCCAATATGTACCTGACATTTCAACCATCATCCAAAATATTGCTATCTGATTTATCATTAATAAAAATTCGTTCATGTTAGTTACCTATTGCTAAAATGGAGGTTGCTCGAGATAGCATTTTATCCCTGCATCACGACGTAGTTTATCAATGTCCTCAGATGTCATTTTGATATTCCCAACGGCCAGGTTGTTAATAATCTCATCCACCGTCATTCCTGATCCCTCAAGCGTCGAATCTGATCGAATCACTTTTTTGACCTGCACATATGAAATTATCCTAACACCAATATTTTGTTTTTTTTCAACTATACCGTAGGCTAATTCTGCTGTTTCAGGGTTTGGTACATCATCAAGATTTGACGGAGCAGCGTCATTTTGTGTTTTAAATCTATCAGCACAATCCAATTGATAAAATTCTGACACATCTGAAAATGATATAACAGAGTATGAATTAGATTTATTGCCCGACGCTGTTCGAATCGTCGTCACCTCGATCAGACCAAGTGAAGCCCATTTTTTTATGCTTTTTTTCAGTTTACTGAGGCTCACTCCAGCCGCAGCCGCAATGTCCTTCTGATCCTCATAATAGACCAACCCAGAGTTTTTATAGCCATAATATGAATCGCGCATCGTCATATAAACGAGTTTATCGTACGGATCAATATTCATTTTTAGGTTATCTGAAATACGTGTAATGCTGGGGGTTGAAATTAATAATTTCTCTATTGATGCATATTTATGTTTGTTACTGTCAATGTAACCAATTTTACTCTTTTCGTTCTCGTTCATAGCTTCCTCTATATTTAGGATTATTTAAATTTTCTTCTATCATTTTTACAATCAGTGCAGCAGGAGAAATGTTATTCCCAGAAATCTCTTTCAACTTTTCATATATTTCTGGTTTCAATCTTAGGTTTAACATTATTCATCTCTATTCAATTGTGGATAATCAAACTGTTGAGCAAGAATGCTCACGGCAATTTCTATTTGGTTAGAATTTTCTTCAGTTAGGTGGGGGTAACTCAAACATTCCTGTAGATCGAAATAGGTATATAATCCATTCAACACACCATTGATATAAAAGTTATGATCTAGTTCCCTCAAATATCCTCCATTATTGAAAGCTTACGTCTCAGTCTCTCCACGCGATAGAGTTTAAGCCCCTCTCTAATAATATCTTTATACTCTTCTTTATTTTTACATGATGGTGTACATTTTGTGACAGCATTGGAACAAGTGATTTTCCCGGATAGTAGTGCATCGCAAACCTCTTGTGGTGTCTCAAACATAGCAGTTTTTTTAAATTTCAATTACCCTCCATTTCCACAGCAGAAAACCCAGAGCAGTTATAAACCTGCTCTGGCGATATACTTAAATTTATTTAAACTCTATCTTTATAATACCATTTTATTATGTTTGTGTCAATAGAAATATAGCTTACCTATCATCTAGATCCTATTTCTAGTGTACATTGACGTTGTAAATCAGGTAAGGATGGAGTTGTGGCAGAACGTGATACTGAATATCCTATAGAAACGCTTAGAGGCGATTATGGGGGCTTTTAATAGGAAAGGCATAGTGCAAGGTGGATTGCAGAATTAAATTTAGTATAGGGACTTACAGGAGCCATTCATACCCCTCCTTTTATGAAGCTGTCATAAAGGCTGGCAGTTACAAGTACACGCATAATTTGCGTATACGTATGCGCAAGATTTGCGTACAAGATACTAGATAATAATATACTTGATATTTACTCTTTAACATACAATTTATTATAATATACTTCTTAATATATATTTATTAATACTACACTTTATTATAATAAGAATTATATAGTATGATCTTTAAAAGAGATCTATGACATGTACAATAGGAGAGCTAATGGATTATAGTAACTATTTGTCACTCTCCTATGATCTATTGTGCATAGGTTTTATATCAAAATAAATTTGCACAATAAAGTAAGAACTGCAAACACGAATACAATAAATTGATTATTATTGATTTATCAATTAATCAATGATTGGTAAATTAGTGTTATAGGGTTTGCATGGTTAATGAGTTTACGAGTTAACCATAGGCAAGAACTATTACAGTTCTATTGCACAGTATCAGGTTGATGGAGTGTAGCGTAATCAATTTGATAATGGCAATAAAATATCATCAGCGTGACCAGTTCACAGAGAAGAGAACATACGCTGATAAATAGCTATTCAAAGATCATAGTATAATATATTAATCAATTATAATGATTATATTAAAATAAGTTTAAATAATTAATAGGTTTGTATAATTAGTTGGTTTATATAATGACTCTATCAGGACTATGGCCTAAGTTATATTAGAACCTTGGCCTAAGTTTTAATGAGACTATGATTACTACTTTTACCCATACTCCTCCCGCTAGTAAAAATTATTTAGCTGATGCGAAATATAAGCATAAACCATAATCCTCAGATAAGCTCCCTATTGCTCTGAAGTTATCTGATTTACAAATCACATCAATAATATCCCCATCATTCATTTTTGATATGTTTTTTTTCGCATTCTTTGCTTTTTCATCCCAGTATTCCAACCCTGGATAGTTAAACTCAAATGGCACGATAACCCGACTAAATACATAAGGGTTTTTATCACCATTGTAAATCTCCAGAATAGCTGCATTCTCTCCTGAGATAGCAGACACTCGTTTTATCTGTATTGTTACCATTCCATAAGGAGAACCAATTAACTCCTTTGCTGCGAACTCATTTTTAGATGCAACTTTATGAACCTCAGACGCTGTCTTTATTTTATATCTATTAACCATATCATCCAGGACACTTGCATTAACGTTCCTCTTTAACTTAAGACAAGCATCATATGCTGATACATCTACTAACAAATCACCCGTTAAGTTTGATTGAATTAAGGCACAATATGAATTGAGTTGTTCATCTGTAATTTCATTTGAAAATGCAGGGCAAGGCGAAATAAAGAGAAGTAATAAGGAAAAAATCAACAGTTTTGTATATACACTCGTTAATTTCGTCATTGCATCTCTCCTATCAGTTAGTTCATAATCACAATTATCCATGAAATATTTATTTTGGCAATAACCTGAATTTTATATAAAAGATGTGAACCACCTACATTTAGATGGCAAGAATATAATAATATAACTTATTATTTTTTACTGAATTATAACTGCTGAACACTATCTATTCCCTAACCCCTCAAGTTATTGTTAAATTTCACTTACAAATTGAATGATAATCCCTCTCAATTTAAATGCAAATAAGATTTAATCTCATAAGGCCGGATCGGCATGATCTTGGTATCTGACAATAGTATGAATTGTAAGTTAGAAAGCATGAACAGGCCTCGAAGCCTTGATACACAAAGGATCGGAGTATTATTGGTGCAACAGATTTTAAGCGCAGAGTATGAAAAACACATTTATGCACTGTTTATTCATGATTTATGCAATTTTAAAAGGAATTTTTTTGGATGATATTTTGAAAAAACAGGAATAATTCTCATTTGCCGGATACCCCCCCACTTAATGGATTTATCGATTAACTAATTGATTTAATTCATATTTAAAAACCAGAACGAACACCAACCACCAAGTTTCCAAACTACCGAAAATACGGGGAAAATAGCCATTTAATCCTTTTAAATACCCTCTAAATAACCCTTAAACACCCACTAAAAAATCACTATGTCAGTTAGAAATTCATTTACAATGATCAAGTTACGATCAATAATTCCTTTAATTTATAAATTGTCAGTTAGATTCCGTATAAAATTAAAATGGGGGGATTTGTGAAGGTACAACCAATCAAAACTCGGGAAGAGATCCAGCAGTTGCGTAACCTGCTGGTTGAGATGAACAACAGCACTCTGTACAGGGATGTTTTTACATTCTTGATTTATACCGGGTTCCGTATCAGTGATGCATTGGCTGTTCGGTACGAGGATGTTCAAGGCGAAGAGCTGGAAATATTGGAAAAGAAAACGGGTAAGTATCGGCTTATCCGCCTACATGGTGAAGTCATAAAAATGACCGCAGAGCGGAGGGAGAAACACCCTCACCACAACTACCTATTCCAAGTCGAGACAAACAGGGCAAAAGGCAGACCAGTTAGCCGCCAGTCTGTCAGCAAGGCGTTTCGTGAGGCTGGTGAGCGACTGGGATTGAAAGTAGGTACACATAGCGGACGTAAATCCCTTGGTTATCACGTCTACCAGCAAAACAGGGATATCGGTTTGGTAATGAAAATGTTGAACCACAGCAACGCCGCCGTTACACAAGCCTATATTGGGATCACTGATCAGGATGTCGAGAGAGCAATGATGGATGTGAAGTTTTAACACTGCACAACTTATTGTTTTTTTTCCTAATATTGCCTTTAATACTCAGTTCAGAGATAGTACGATAACTTTTATTGAACAGAAAATGATAGTAGGTTTCTATGGAATGGATGATGCTACCTTTTAACAAACATTCTGATGATGGTTTTGGCGTAATGGCTGAGTCCTTTAAAGAAAGTGCTGAAGTTTTACTAAAGCATCCAGAAGACAATTTTTTTGGAGTTGAGTTATCTGCTTGCTATCTTTTAAGACATGCTTGTGAACTATATTTAAAATCACTATTAATAGTTACTCATCGATATCTATTAAATCAAGATAAAAAATCCGCACCTAAAATAAAAATTAAAGATAAAATAAAGCCACTAACAACGGTTCATAATTTGAAAGCACTTTATTATGAACTATCGATGATGTTAAATCATAACTCTGATAAACTAGAAAAAACATGTAGAACGAACTGGCTCCCTCTTCCCCCTGAACTTACCGAGGCAATCAGCACAATAGATGCATTAGATGAGGGCAGTTTTTTCTTTAGATATCCAGATACAAAGGGTACTAACAAAGATGAATTAAAATCAAAGTATAGAAAAGTTCATCCTGAAGAGCTTATGAGTTGGGATACAGAAAAAAGAGGATACCTTAAAGCTCTAGTACTGGTAGATGATAATGATAACATCACTGAGTCGTTTAACTATCAGAATGAAATTTTTACAGATGAGTTAAATACCTTGAAAGTAGCTTGTGATTGGCTTGAATGTTTTCACGTAGGTTTAAGACAGGAGTTAGCAGGAGGTAGATAATAATAAACCGCTTTGATACTGTTAATTGTTAGACACCCTCTGATTAAGTTCGGTGAGCGTTTAAACGCTCACCTATAATAGGCTGGCAGTTACACAGGATTATGGACTAGCTCGTTGTTTACCATCCGACTAACTTCACCAGATAACGCTTCCATTTTTAAGAATATTCTTGGGCCTCCCTATTATTTCAATATCGAACAACCCGTAAGAATATGCTTTTTTAATCTTTACAAGAAATGTGTACTCTAAGCCTAAAAGGCTATCAGCTTTGTAACTAGGAAGCGCGACATTAATACCTCCGTAGCTGGCAACACTATGATATAGAATACCATCAAGTGTTTTTTGTTTCTCGAAAATTAGTTTAGCTAGTATTCTAGAGTGAATGTATTCATTTTCATATGCACGAGGGTTAGTTATTATTTCATCAAAAAACATATCAGGATACAGATAAGCCATAGCTTTTTTTCTATCTTCTTTTTCCATTTTTGTCACAAGATTAGATACAATCTCAACAAGCTCCCCTGTCAAGAAGCTACCGCTTCCTCTTGAAGCTTTATATTTTTCTCCGATTATACCAACGCGTACTGGTTTATCCTTTGGTCTGAACGCACTAATCTGAACTATATCACCTTCTTTGGCTCCAATTTCAGCCAATGCTACATCTACCGTAAGACTTAAATATAGAACTGGGTTGCCTTTTTCATTGACTCGTCCAACTCTAGTTAAATGCCGTGGGGGATAGTAGATTTCTGATGTGCTGCTAAACCCTCGCCCCTCCTCTGTAACTCTCGCTCTAAGAAATGATCTTTCGTAATTAAAGACGAAATTAACTATGTCGTAAAATCTAAGCGCATAGCTTAAGCCATCATGAACAAAGCTGTCAGAACGGCTAGCTTTTATTTTCATAGCTAAATTATGCATATAGTCCAAATCAAGAACTAACTTTGTCTCTGCCACGTCCACTCCATTAGATTTTTGGGTATTAGAGATCCTAGGTTTCATACTTTGAGACATTACATGCATAAGAATGAGTAAGTCACAAGACGCATCCGTCGAGCATAGATAATTATCCTATATTACAGCCGCAACCGGCTAACATCCCGCAAAATAGTTATAACACTTAGTAGGTAATAATCGGCAATAGCAGCCATAAAGCCCCGGTTAGTGATAACTAAGCAGCGGAGCATAGCGACAGCATCAGATTTTCAACGTACATCATCGTTATCAGGTCGCCCGTGCATCCTAATGGAACCGTGGGCCAGCCGGAGATAGAGCCGGGTCTTTCGCTACCGGTGCGTATCACTTTAGCCTGTTTATCCCTGTGAAGGGGCATCGGGGCTGAATGCTGCGATGTACTATGCTTTGGGAGTGTTTAGAGCCGATGGCACGGCATGCTGTTCTTGTTAAGCTATCGCGGTAAGAAGCTGGAACGACCGCCAACGGTTTGATATGCTCCCAGAACCACACACCAAACAGTGACAGTTACAGGTGTAGTTCAATGGGGCTGAAAGCATTGTAGGTGATGAATCACCTTTGCTGGAAGCGCTTATAAATCAGCATGTTGATTTATAAGGAGAATTTGGAGCGGGTGAAGGGAATCGAACCCTCGTATGCAGCTTGGGAAGCTGCCGTTCTACCATTGAACTACACCCGCTTTGGTGTGCGACTGGCATTATAACCGGTTATGCGCGCCGGGCAAGCGGAGAAAGCATTTAACTGCTGATGTTTTAAGCAGTTAGCAACAACACCGCCCTTTCGCCCACTTCGGGAACAAAAAAACCGGCACAGTTGCCTGCACCGGTTGATAGATTCACGTAATGTTACTTGGTCGGGCGCATGGCCGGGAACAGGATCACGTCACGGATGGTGTGGCTGTTGGTTAACAGCATCACCATACGATCGATACCGATGCCCAGGCCTGCGGTTGGTGGCAGGCCATGCTCAAGCGCGGTCACGTAGTCTTCGTCATAGAACATCGCTTCGTCGTCGCCTGCGTCTTTCGCGGCTACCTGGTCAGCAAAACGCTGTGCCTGGTCTTCTGCGTCATTCAGCTCAGAGAAACCGTTACCGATTTCACGGCCGCCAATAAAGAACTCAAAGCGGTCGGTGATTTCCGGGTTCTCGTCGTTGCGGCGCGCCAGCGGGGAAACTTCCGCCGGGTATTCGGTAATAAAGGTTGGCTGGATCAGGTGGCTTTCCGCTGTCTCTTCGAAGATCTCGGTAACCACGCGGCCAAGGCCCCAGCTCTTCTCAACCTTGATACCAATGGCTTCGGCAATCGCTACCGCTTTAGCCATATCGTTCAGGTCGTTCAGATCGGTTTCAGGGCGATACTTTTTGATCGCCTCTTTCATGGTCAGCTTTTCAAACGGTTTGCCGAAGTCGAACACTTCATCGCCGTACTGCACTTGGGTATTCCCCAGCACATCCTGCGCCAACGTGCGGAACAGCGACTCGGTCAGTTCGATCAGGTCTTTGTAATCCGCATACGCCATATAGAGTTCCATCATGGTGAACTCTGGGTTATGGCGCGGAGAAACGCCTTCGTTACGGAAGTTACGGTTGATTTCGAACACGCGCTCAAAGCCCCCCACCACCAGGCGCTTCAGATACAGCTCTGGCGCGATACGCAGGTACATATCGATGTCCAGCGCATTATGGTGAGTGACAAACGGGCGAGCAGACGCACCGCCAGGGATCACCTGCATCATTGGGGTTTCGACTTCCATAAAGCCGCGGCCCACCATGAAGTTACGGATCCCCGCCATCACCTGAGAACGGATCTTGAAGGTGTTGCGGGATTCGTCGTTGGCGATCAGATCCAGATAGCGCTGGCGATAACGGGTTTCCTGATCCGCCAAGCCGTGGAACTTGTCCGGCAACGGGCGCAGCGCTTTGGTCAGCAGACGCAGTTCGGTACAGTGAACGGACAGCTCGCCGGTCTTGGTTTTGAACAGCTTACCGCGTGCGCCGAGGATATCGCCCAGGTCCCATTTCTTGAACTGCTCGTTGTAGATACCTTCGGCCAGATCGTCGCGTGCCACGTAAAGCTGAATGCGGCCACCCACGTCCTGCAAGGTGACGAACGAGGCTTTACCCATGATACGGCGGGTCATCATGCGGCCAGCCACGGTCACTTCAATGCCCAGTGCTTCCAGCTCTTCGTTGTCTTTGCTGCCGTATTCTGCGTGCAATTTGTCGGATGTGGTATCACGACGGAAATCATTCGGGAACGCAATGCCGTTCTCGCGCAGCGCGACCAGTTTTTCACGGCGTGACTGCAGCTCGTTGTTGAGATCCAACGCCTGCTCGGCGCCTTGTGCTTGTTGCTCAGACATTTCTGTTCCTCATAACCCGGCCTTCAAACTTGCCTCAATGAATTTATCCAGGTCGCCATCCAGTACGGCCTGCGTATTACGCGTTTCTACGCTGGTGCGCAAATCCTTGATACGAGAGTCATCCAGCACGTAAGAACGGATCTGGCTACCCCAACCGATATCGGATTTGCTGTCTTCCAGCATTTGCTTGTCAGCGTTTTTCTTTTGCATCTCATATTCATACAACTTGGCGCGCAGCTGTTTGAAAGCCTGATCTTTGTTCTTATGCTGAGAGCGATCGTTCTGGCACTGCACCACAATGTTGGTCGGCAAGTGGGTAATACGCACCGCTGACTCGGTTTTGTTCACGTGCTGACCACCCGCGCCAGAGGCACGGTACACGTCGATGCGCAGATCGGCCGGGTTGATGTCGATATCGATATCGTCATCCACTTCCGGGTAAATAAACACCGAGCTGAACGAGGTGTGGCGGCGGCCACCGGAATCGAATGGGCTCTTACGTACCAGGCGATGCACGCCGGTTTCAGTACGCAACCAGCCAAACGCGTAGTCGCCGATAATTTTGATGGTGGCAGACTTCAGGCCCGCGACGTCGCCGTCGGACTCTTCAATCACTTCCGTTTTGAAGCCTTTCGACTCGGCCCAACGCAGGTACATACGCAGCAGCATGCTGGCCCAGTCCTGCGCTTCGGTGCCGCCGGAACCGGCCTGGATATCCAGGTAGCAGTCCGCGCTGTCGTATTCGCCAGAGAACATACGGCGGAATTCCAACTGCTCCAGCTTGACGGTCAGTTGATCAAGCTCAACCACCGCTTCATTAAAGGTTTCTTCGTCTTCCGCTTCGACCGCCAGCTCCAGCAGGCCGGAAACGTCTTCACAGCCTTGCTCCATCAGATCGATGGTTTCAACAATAGCTTCCAGCGCCGAGCGCTCTTTGCCCAGCGCCTGCGCGCGATCGGGCTCATTCCAGACGTCCGGCTGTTCCAGCTCGGCGTTAACTTCTTCTAGGCGTTCTTTCTTGGCATCATAGTCAAAGATACCCCCTAAGAACGGCCGTCCGCTCGGACAGGTCCTGAATGCGGTTTTTTACCGGATTAATTTCAAACATGATTTTTAGCGTTCTTACGTTGATGTCGTCGATGGCGAAATGCCATTGGAACCGGTAATTCTAGCGGATCGCGCCGCCAGTTTATAGCGAGTTGGTCAGTTTTTGTGGGGAGAGTGGTAGGGGCGCCTAAAGGTACCCCTAGAAAAGACTAGCGCGGCCAGAGATGTTGGATCAGCAACTGCACATTGCGGTTGCCACGGAATTCGTTGACCTCCAGCTTGTAGGCCAGTTCCGCTTCTTTCACGCTGCTGTCAGGCCACAGCGCCGTATCGATGTTAAAGGCGATGCCATCCAGCAACGGGCCGCCGCCGAGCGGTTCCACCATCAGTTTCAGGTGTTTTTCCCCCACCAGCCGCTGTTGCAGAATACGGAATTTGCCGTCGAAGGTCGGTTCTGGGAATGCCTGCCCCCATGGCCCCCCCTCGCGCAGCAGTTCTGCCGTGGTTAACGTCAGCTCCTGCATTGCCAGTTCGCCGTCGGACCAGATCACCCCTTCCAGCATCGCCGGATCGAGCCATTCGCCCACCAAGTCGCCGAAACGCTGGCGGAACTCATCAAATTTGGCCTCTTCTAGCGATAAACCGGCCGCCATCGCGTGGCCGCCAAACTTCAGCATCAGCCCAGGGTTCAGGGTATCGAGCCGCTCCAGCGCATCACGCATGTGCAACCCGGCCACCGAACGGCCAGAACCTTTCAGAATGCCGTCACCCGCCGGGGCAAAGGCAATCACCGGGCGATGGAAACGTTCTTTGATGCGTGAAGCCAGGATGCCGACTACGCCCTGATGCCATTCCGGATGGTACATTGCCAAGCCATAAGGCAGCGCGGTAGTAGAGCGCTCCAGTTGATCGCACAGTTGCAGCGCTTCAACCTGCATGCCCTGCTCAATTTCACGCCGGGTCTGATTCAGCGCGTCGAGATCGTTGGCCAGCATGCGCGCCTGAGCGATGTCGTCGCTCAGCAGCAAAGCCACGCCGATCGACATATCATCCAGCCGCCCGGCTGCGTTGAGCCGTGGGCCAAGAGAGAAACCGAGATCGCTCGCCGCTAGCTGGCGCGCATCACGGTTTGCCACCTCCAGCAAGGCACGGATGCCGGGCCGGCATTTGCCAGCGCGAATGCGGTTCAGGCCCTGATGCACCAGAATACGGTTATTGGCATCCAGCGGCACCACGTCCGCCACCGTGCCCAGCGCCACCAGATCCAGCAGCTCTGCCAGATTAGGCACCGCCAGTGTCCGCTGTTCAAACCAGCCGCTGTCGCGCAGCCGAGCACGCAGCGCCAGCATCAGGTAAAACGCCACGCCGACACCGGCTAAAGATTTGGAAGGGAACTCGCAGCCACGCAGGTTGGGGTTAACGATCGCTTCCGCCGCAGGCAGCGTTTCGCCCGGCAGGTGGTGATCGGTCACCAGCACCTGCATCCCCTTGGCGTGCGCCAAGTCAACGCCCGCATGGGAAGAGATACCGTTATCCACGGTGACGATCAGCTCAGCCCCGCGCGCAGCCACCTGCTCCACCACTTCCGGGCTCAGGCCGTAACCATCTTCAAAACGGTTTGGCACCAGATAATCGACCGCACGGCAACCCATGCTGCGCAATGCCAGCACCGTCAATGCGGTACTGGTGGCCCCATCGGCATCGAAATCACCCACCACCATAATGCGGTGCTGGTCGATCATCGCCTGCTGCAGGATGTCTACCGCAGCGTCAATGCCTTCCAGCTGTTGCCAAGGCAACATACCTTTAACGCCACGTTCCAGTTCATGTTCCCCCTTAACACCACGCAAAGCGTAGAGGCGGCGCAGCAACGGCGGCAAACTGGCAGGCAAATGGCTAACGTCCGCCGCCTCGCGGCGGCGTAATTGGGTTTTAATACTCACTGATGGTTATTTCTTTGCAACTGAGGTGGCTTGCGCATCCAGCATCGCGGCCATTTCTTTCGGGCCTTGATAGCCTGGGATCATCATGCCATTTTGCAGAACGATAGCGGGGGTGCCCTGAACGCCAAACTGTACACCCAGCTGATAATGCTTGCTGATGTCGGTTTTGCAGGTGGCCGGAGAAACCGCATCGCCTTTCAGAGCAGCATCAAAGGCTTTGGCCTTATCGGCAGTACACCAGATAGACTGCATGTCTTTAGCTGCCGGTGAATTCAGCCCCTGACGTGGGAACGCCAGATAACGCACGGTGATCCCCAGTGCGTTGTACTCTTTCATCTGCTCGTGCAGTTTGTGGCAGTAGCCGCAGGTGATGTCTGTAAACACAGTGATCACATGTTTTTCTTTTGCGGCTTTATAGACGATCATCTGATCTTTCAGCGCTTCCAGCTTGGTGATCAACAGTTGGTTGGTCACGTTCACCGGCTCGGCACCGCTGACATCATACAGCGGCCCTTGCAGCACATGTTTGCCATCTTCCGTGATATACAGCACGCCGTTCTCGGTCAGTACGGTTTTCAGGCCAGCAGCCGGTGAAGGTTGCACGTCGGCCTGCTTGATACCCAGGCTACCGAGCGCTTTTTGAATCGCCGCGTCGTCAGCATGAACCGCGCCGGTAAATGAAGCCACCAGCATAGAGAGCAGCAATAAACCTTTTTTCATTCTTCCAATCCTTTCTAACCCTGGGCGTCAAGCGCGCGGGTGATGCTGTTGATGTAGCTGTTTCAATCGTTCGGTCGCTACATGTGTATAAATTTGCGTGGTCGAGAGGTCACTATGCCCCAATAACATCTGTACGACACGGAGATCGGCACCATGGTTCAGTAAATGGGTGGCGAAAGCATGGCGCAGCACATGCGGAGACAGCCGCTCGCTGTCAATACCGGCTAGGATCGCATAGTGTTTGATGCGATGCCAGAACGTCTGCCGGGTCATTTGCTGGCTGCGGTTGCTGGGGAACAGCACATCCAGGTTTTGGCCATTCAACATCCACGGGCGGCCATACTCCAGATAATTTTCGATCCAGTACACCGCTTCCTCCCCCAAAGGCACTAATCGCTCTTTATTGCCTTTGCCGACCACCCGTACCACCCCTTGCCGCAGGCTAACGTCGCTGATGGTCAACCCCACCAGTTCCGATACGCGCAAGCCCGTGGCGTACAACACCTCCAGCATCGCTTTATCGCGCAGTTCTAGCGGCTGATCGACACAGGGTGCCTGCAACAGAGCTTCAACCTGCGCCTCGCTCAAATCTTTCGGCAGCCGCTGCGGCAGCTTGGGCGAGGCTAGCAGCGCGGTAGGATCGTCTTCCCGCAGCTTTTCACGGTAAAAATATTGGAATAAACGGCGCATGGCACTCAACAGGCGGGCGGAGCTGGTGGCCTTATATCCCCCCTCGATCCGCTCGGCAAGAAATGCCTGCAAGTCCAGCGCTTCGGCCTGCAACAGGCTGCTGCTATGGTGCTCCAACCAGCCTGCCAACGCCTGCAAATCCAGCCGGTAAGAAGCCAGCGTATTCTCCGCCAGATTGCGTTCAAGCCATAGCGCATCCAGGAATTGCTCAATCAGCGCACTTTCTTGCTGTCGCATCGGCTCCTCTCTCTTGTTACGTTTATGCCCCGGCATTATGCCTGAAGCCAGCACAAATCTGGTACACTCCTGGTCATTCTCGGTACGGTTATATAACGGTTTACACATGAAGATTGGTCTGTTTTACGGCTCCAGCACCTGCTACACCGAAATGGCAGCAGAAAAAATCCGTGAGATTTTGGGTGAAGACCTAGTCGACCTGCACAACCTGAAAGACGTATCCCCCAAGCTGATGGAAGATTACACCATTCTGATCCTTGGTATTCCTACCTGGGATTTCGGCGAACTGCAAGAAGACTGGGAGGCTATCTGGCCGCAACTGGGCGAGCTTGACCTGCAAGGCAAGATTGTTGCCATGTACGGGATGGGCGATCAGTTAGGCTACGGCGAATGGTTCCTGGATGCGCTAGGGATGCTGCACGATCGTCTGGTTCCGCTTGGCGTGCAGTTTATCGGTTTCTGGCCGACCGAAGGCTTTGAATTCACCAGCCCAAAACCCCTCAGCGACGACGGTAAACACTTTGTCGGCCTGGCGCTGGATGAGGTGAATCAGTACGACCTGAGCGAAGATCGCCTGCAACAGTGGTGCGAACAGATCCTGCTGGAGATGGAGCCACTGCTGTAAGATCAGTGGGCGCACAATGTGCGCCCAAAAAAACGTTATTTCCACAACCTGAAACGATTCTCGCCATTGCTGGCCGGTGTTTCGCCAGCTTCTACAGCCGCTTCTGTTGTAACGCTATTTCCTTTCAGCCGCGCCGCATCGGCCACCTGATACCAGTCCAGCTTACGCGTCAGCAACATGATGCCCGCCAGAACGCCAAACAGCAGTACCGACCCTAACACCAGCGCGTTATCTTCCGACTGCAACAGCAGATACAGCACGCCATACAGCAGCAACAGGCTGGCGGCAAACAATGCACCACGCAACTTGCCGCGCAGCACCGCACTCAGGTAGAAAGCAATCAGTCCGCTGCAAGCCAGGCTGGCCAGCAAATAGGCCACGTTAAAGCCAAGGTGCTCCGAGAAGGCCAGCAGAATCAGATAGAACAACACCAGCGCCGCCCCCACCAGCAGGTATTGAATCGGGTGCACCCGCAGCCCGGTGAGGGTTTCAAACAGGAAGAACGCCATAAACGTCAATCCGAGGAACAACACCGCATACTTCACCGCGCGCTCGGTCAGTTGATAGTGGTCCACTGGCTCGATCAGGCTGGTAGTGAAAGTAGGCAATTTGTCCTCGTCGATCCCGCCATTATCATAGAGAAACGCACTGTTGATATTGTTGGCAAACCAGGTGCTGCGCCAGCGAGCGGTGAAACCGTTTTCCGTCACTTTGCGCTCATCAGGCAGGAAATTGCCGAGAAAGTTCGGGTGCGGCCAGTTGCTCTGTAATACCAGTTCAGAACTGCGCCCCAGCGGCACCAATGACAGGCTGCTGGTCCCGGCCAGAGTCAGCGTAAAGTCCGCCTCTAACCCGTGCTGTTGCAAAGACTCCAGCGCCAACGGCGCATGAATGCCCTGAGAAAGCCCATCCACCATAGTACCCGGTTCAAACGCCGCCTGTTGCTGCGTGCCGTTCAAGGTTGAAATACTCTTGATGCCCCGTGAATCGCTCAGTGACACCAGCAGGAATGGCTGGCCGATGGTGACATTGCTGCTTTGCAAATCTTCCAGTTCGGGCTGAGCAAATTTTACCTGAAACTTCAGTGGCCCTTGATACACCTGCGTCTGGTAGATCCCCAACTTGCGGACTTCAACGTTGGGCTTGCCATCCACCAGCAACGATTCAGGCAGCACAAAGCGCTGATGGCGGCTCACCTGTAGGTAGATTTCCCCTTTATCATCTTTCTGCTCTTCCCGCAGGGTATAGGGGATTACGATCAGCGGCCCGAGGATCCGCTGTGCCCGGCTGGTGCTTTCACTCACCTGCCCAACCACGCTTTGGCGATAGCCGCTGCGCTCCTGCACCACCTCCATCAGTTGTGCTACGGGGATCATCATCAGGATCATCAATCCTAACAGGGTGGTTATTTTCCAAAACAATACCGATTTAAACATCGCTGCATACTCCTTGTAGGTAATGACGCAACGATAGAACCGGCAAGTGAAAACAGAATGTGGTTATGTGAAGGGAAGGTGAAGTCAGACTGATAAAGTGAAAATTGCCGCCACACCATGCGGTTGCAGGTTGTGCAAATGGATGGTGCCACGGTGCAGACGCGCCACTTCCTGCACAAAGTTCAGCCCCAGGCCGCTGCTTTTGAGTTTATCTGCGCGTGCCAGCGAATAAAAGCGTTCAAACACCTTATCCAGCGCGTAATCTGGGATACCGCTGCCGGTATCGCTGACGGTGATCTGGTAGTGCTGTTCCAACCGCACCCCTTGAATGCTGATGGTTCCGCCCGCTGGGGTAAAATCCAGCGCATTATCCAGCAGGTTGCTCAACGCTTGGCTGAGCAGAAAGGCATCGCCGGTCAGGGTGGCTTCGGCCAGTTCTCCAATGCGGAGCGTGACACCGCGCTGTGCGGCCTGCGCCTCTTTGCCAGCAATCACCTGCCGCAATAACGGCTCCAGCACCACCGGTGCTAATTCGAGACCCGGTCGGCTTTCCAACCGCGCCTGAATCAGCAGTTTGTCGACCAATTGCTGGATGCGCACGCTCTGCTGTTCGATGTTGGTCAGAAAGCGCTTGGCGGTTGCCGGTGGCGGCATTTCCTGCAACAGTTCGGCCGCACCGCGAATCGCCGCCAGCGGGCTTTTCAGCTCATGGGTCAAGGTATGTACGTATTGCTCGATATAGGCTTTGCCTTCCAGCTTCATACGCATGCTTTCCAACGCCTGCGCCAACTGTGTCAACTCAACGCTGCCCATCTGCGGCAGCGGAATGGCCCCCCCTTGCGCCACACCGTCGGCGTAGCGTACCAGGCGGTTAATCGAGCGGTTGATCCACCAGACAAACCCCAATCCAATAGCTAGCGCAATCCCCAGCAGTACGGCTCCCGCCAGCAGGATCCGCCGCTCGCTACGCCGGATAACCGCCGTCATGCTGCTGTTCGGCTTGCCAACGCTCAGCACGCCGATAATCTGCCCCTGCTCGATCACCGGAGCGGCCACGTACATCACCGAGCTGTTTTCATCATCTGCGATCATGCGCGTACTGCGGGCACCGTACTGGCCGCGCAGCGTCAGATAAACATCATTCCAACGCGAATAATCCTGCCCCAAAGCCTGGCCGCCAGAATCAAAAATCACCTTGCCGCGGCTGTCGGTCAAATAAACGCGGTATTCATTACGATCTTTACGGATCCCGGCAATATTGGCACCAATCGGCCGTTGATTAAGCTGGGCAAAGGCCTGCGCCAGTTGGCCATAGGCGGCGTCGCCGCGTTTCATATCCAAACGGGCGATCTGTGCCAGCAGATTGGCGGTATCCACCAACGTGCCTTCGGTGGCGCGCCGTACCCCCGGCTTCACTTCCTGCACGAAAATGCTCAAGACGAAATAACCGGCCACCGCCACAATCAGGAAATACCCCAACAGCAGGCGCAGGCCGATCCTCATGGTTGGCGGCTCACGCTGTAACCCAGCCCGCGATGGGTATGGATCGGCGGTTCCCCGGCATCAATCACCCGCAGTTTGGCGCGCAGCGTTTTGATATGGGTATCCACGGTGCGATCCAGGCTCTCTTCCGCCTGCGCCCAAACGCTGTCCATCAGTTGTTGGCGCGAAAATACCCGCCCTGGCGCCAACAACAAGGTTTTCAGCAGCAGGAATTCGTAGCGGGTCAGCGGCAACGGTTGGTGGTGATAGCTGATAGCAGCGCCCTCTTCATCGAGGGTAAAAGCACCGAACTGATACAAGGCGGGCTGTTGCAAGCGTTGTTGCTTTTGCAACCGCCGCAGGATGGTCCTGACGCGGGCGCTGACTTCTCGCGGGGAAAAGGGTTTGGCGACATAGTCATCGGCACCGATTTCCAAGCCAATCAGGCGATCGACCTCATCGCTGCGCGCAGTAAGAAACAGAATGGGTAAATCTGCCGCCTGCGCCAACAGCCGGCGGCAAAGTTCAAAACCATTGATATCGGGTAAGCCGACGTCGAGGATCGCCAACGCCGGAGCCCCTTGCTGCAAAGCCAGCAGCGCGGGCTCGCCGCGTTCAAACCAACGCACCTGAAAACCTTCGCTCTCCAAAGTATAAATCAGCGTATCAGCAATGCTGGGCTCATCTTCCACCAGCCAGAGCAGCGGTTTCATTATTCGCTCTCAGCGGATTGTGCAGACAGCAACAACTGACGCAGATGGCGCCATTCTGCTTTGTTCAAGCAGTCTGAAGCCAGCCACAGCCGATGGCGTTTCTTGCCGTTAACCTGTTGCAACGTCAGCAAAATACCAAACCCCGGCATCCACGGCTTTTTCAGCATCAGCCATTCCTGGCCGTGCCACTCAACCCGCCGCTCCGCCAGCCACCGTAACTCCCCTTGCCTTGATCCAATGCGCTTCTGGCTACGAATGCATTCAAATACCACCAGCGTCAGCAACACCAGCCAAACCGGGCCATAGCCTTCTGGCCAAGGCGAGATCAGGATCAGGAGGATCAGTGCGCCATGGGTCAACAGCGAGAATAGCTGGGTACGCCAGGAAATACGGACATCACAACGCCACTGGGCCACGGTCTTTATTTCGCGTTTGGATCAGGGAGACCATTCTCTGCAGTTCTGTGTCCTGCGGAGCGCCATGATTCATCAGCCAGTTGAATAAATCGGGATCGTCATTCTCTAGCAGGCGGATAAACAGTGCTTTATCTTCGTCGTTCAGCGTGTCGTATTCGTACTCGAAGAACGGCATGATCGAAATGTCCAGCTCACGCATCCCACGGCGACAGGCCCAGTGAATGCGTGCTTTGTTATTAATATCCATGTTGTTATGACTAACCTCTTTTCGGCATGTCTTGCCAACGCAGGGTTCAACCGACACTCTGTAGGCAACACGCGCGCAATATAATTCCATCGGTTCACGAAGTGTTATCGCTGACCATCAGTATATAGGGTAACAATTTGACATACTCGCCGGAAAGGCAGTTCTCCGATCTAAAGCGCAAAAATGTCAGAAAAAGCACTATGCCATAATAACTGTTTGCAAACAGAGCCACCTCTTTTACCATGCAGTTAACCCTTTCAGGCAATCTGAATATACACTTCACGCTTCAAGTTGCTTGGGTGTTGGCTACGCTCTGTCGCCTACAAGCAACTCGAATTATTTTGTGTACATGAAGCAGGAACTCATTATGGCGTTCAATATTCCTTTTCCATCTCGTCAACCTTCCGCCTCCGCCCATCTGCCACTGACGCTGATCTCGTTAGAAGATTGGGCGCTGGTGCGGCTTAACGGACCGGATACGGTGAAGTACCTTCAGGGCCAGGTGACGGCCGATATCGACAAACTGGCGGCCGACCAACATGTGCTGTGCGGCCATTGCGATGCCAAAGGCAAGATGTGGAGCAACCTGCGTCTGTTCCATTACGGTGAAGGTTTTGCCTATCTGGAGCGGCGTAGCGTGCTGGATAGCCAGTTGGCGGAAATCAAGAAATACGCCGTGTTCTCCAAAGTGACCATCGCCGCGGATAATGATGCCGTGTTGCTGGGCGTGGCTGGCTTACAGGCGCGTGCCGCACTGGCAGAAATGTTCACGACCCTGCCAAATGCAGAGCACCAGGTGGTGGAAGAGGGGGATACCACCTTACTGCACTTTGCCCTGCCGGCAGAACGTTTTCTGCTGATCACCACGGCAGAAATCGTGGGCCAACTTAACGCCAAACTCGATGGCCAAGCCGCATTGAACAACAGCCAACAGTGGCTAGCGTTAGATATCGAAGCCGGTTACCCGGTCATTGACGCAGCCAACAGCGCGCAGTTGGTGCCACAGGCCACCAACCTACAGGCACTGGCAGGCATCAGCTTCAGCAAAGGCTGCTACACCGGGCAGGAAATGGTGGCGCGCGCCAAGTTCCGTGGCGCCAACAAGCGTGCTTTGTATTGGCTGGAAGGCAATGCGGAGCGAGTACCGCTGGCGGGCGAAGATCTGGAGCTGCAACTGGGCGAAAATTGGCGGCGTACCGGCACCGTTTTGGCGGCAAGCCTGCTGGATAACGGCACGCTGTGGGTGCAGGCGATTCTTAACAACGATCTGGATGCCGATAGCGTATTGCGCGCGCGGGACGATGCGGGCAGCCAGTTAGCTATCAAACCGCTGCCGTACTCACTGGCTGAAGAGAAGTAGCTGATTCGGCCGCAGGCAAGCATAGAGTCTGCGGCCTTAATCATTTAGACATAGAGATAAATCGCCAGAAAGTGGCACAGACTGCCGCCGAGCACAAAACCGTGCCAGATAGCGTGGCCGAAGCGAAAACGCTTCGAGGCGTAGAAAATCACCCCCAGCGTATACACCACACCACCGACGGCCAACAGGGTTACCCCACCGATCGCCAGCCGGGTGGCTAGTTGGTAGATCACGATAAGCGACAGCCAGCCCATGGTCAGATAGGTCACCAGCGACAGCACCTCAAAACGGTGCGCAAATGCCAGTTTAAAGATCACACCGAACAGCGCCAGCCCCCAGATCACCACCATCAGGCCCTTGGCTAACGGTGAATCCAACCCCACCAGCAGGAAAGGCGTATAGGTCCCGGCAATCAGCAGATAAATGGCGCAGTGGTCGAATTTTTTCAGCCAGTGTTTGGCTTTTTGATGGGGAATAGCGTGATACAAGGTGGAAGCCAGGAACAGCAGAACCATGCTGCCGCCATACAGGCTATAGCTGGTGATGGCGGTCACATCAGCACCGGTATTCACCGCCTGAACCAGTAACAACACCAAACCGACAATCCCCAGAACCAACCCAATGCCGTGGGTTATGCTGTTCGCAATCTCTTCAGCCCATGGATAAACCGTGCCAGCAAGCTTATCAGACTCGGTCTTCATTTCATCCGCTTTACCCATAATGCGCAAACCCTCAAAACAGCCAATATTGTTTGAAATTACCGCAAAAGAGCTTAACTGAGAATAATTTCAGTGTACACGTGTACGCTAAAATAAAACTGTGAACGCTTGTAACACCGCACAAGCGTCGAAATTATCGGCACGCTGAGCTACAATCGACGGGTTTTTCCCGCTACTAACCTCGAGGTTCGCCCCATGTCATCCGCTGTACCCGCCTTAGATTTTGGCTCCATGACTCAAGTCATCCAATTCCTGATGGAAATCGACAAACTGAAAGATGTACAGCGCCGTACCAAGGTGCTGGGCAGCCAACGGCAGGAAAACTCGGCCGAACACAGTTGGCATTTTGCTATTGCGGCCTTAAGCCTGGCCCCTTATGCCAGTGCAGAGGTAGATATTCAACGCGTGATCCAAATGGCCCTGCTGCACGACATCGTCGAAATCGATGCCGGTGATGTGATGGTTTACGATCTGGCTGCACGTGCAGCGATCCACGATCAGGAAGTTGCGGCAGCGAAACGCCTGTTTGGTTTGTTGCCGGAACCTCAGCGTGCGTCTTTCAGCGCGTTGTGGCAGGAATATGAAGACGGCGAAAGCGCCGATGCCCGCTTTGCGCTGGTGCTGGATCGCAGCCTGCCGATGCTGATGAACTTGCACAATAAAGGTCAGAGCTGGGTAGAAAATGGTATCAGCCTGGAACAGGTGCTGGAACGCAATACGATGATTGCCGATATCCATCCCGAGCTGTGGCAACATTTGGAGCAGCATTTGCAGGATGCACAGCGTAAAGGCTGGCTGAAGTAAGAGACAAGGGCACTGCGGGTGCCCTTGCTGATTCAGCGCCCGCCAGCGGCCTCGATAAAAGTGCCGGTGACGTAAGACGCCGCATCGGAAAGCAGCCAAGCAATGGCTTGCGCAACTTCCTCTGGCTGACCACCCCGCTGCATTGGCAACGCCGCCTTCACCCGATCTACCCGCCCCGGCTCACCGCCGCTGGCGTGCATCTCGGTATAGATACAACCCGGCCGCACGCCGTTGACGCGGATCCCCTGCGCCGCCACTTCCAGCGCCAAACCGGTAGTCAGCGTATCCACCGCCCCTTTCGACGCCGCATAGTCGATATACTCCCACGGCGCACCCAAGCGTGCCGCAGCCGAAGAAACGTTGACGATCGCTCCGCCCTTACCCCCGTGGCGCAGCGCCATACGCTTTACCGCTTCGCGGCAGCAGAGAAAATAACCGGTGACGTTGGTGCTCAACACTTTATTGATACGCTCGGCGGTGAGTTGCTCAATGCTCGCCTGTTGGAACAGAATGCCTGCGTTATTCACCAGAGCGCCAATTGGCCCCAGCGTGGCCTCCAGTTCAGCGAACATCGCCACCACTTCCGCTTCCTCGGCGATGTCTGCCATCAGGGCCTGCGCCCTGCCCCCTTGCTGGCGGATCTGCGCGACTACCAGCTCCGCAGCCGCACTATCGCGCAAATAATTGACGCCCACCGCATAGCCTTGTTGAGCTAGCAATAACGCCGTCGCGCGGCCTATGCCCCGGCTGGCACCGGTAACTAATGCAACTTTGCTCATACTGTTCCTTGCTGTTGAGATCAGAAACGATAGCTGGCACTCATGAAGGCAATACCGGCAACTTTCTTCTCGACGATTGGGCTATCAGCGGCATCGCCCAACAGAGTATATAACCCAAGGCTTTGTCGCGTTAACGTAGGGAAGACGAAAAAATGTGGACTGCCTATTTTTTAGGCGGCCAACAGATAAAATTGTTCCGCCGGGTAAAATCCGTCGCCAGTTAGATGATGAAGCTGTTCTTTGCGTATCATGTGGACTAACTCAATGCCCGCCAATATCGTCTGCGCACGCCTAAATGATTTGAACCCCAGCATCGGTCATGTCCGCCGTTTGATATTTCGGTGATCCTGCTCCATCAGGTTGCTCAGGTATTTGCTCTGCCTGATGGTCATGGCTTCTTCTTCTAGTTTGTCGGCGTTGAGTGTGGACAGCGCTGCCGTGTTGGCACCACTTTTATCAATAAATTTCTGGCTCATCGTGGTGTCGAATGGCTTTGCGAAAGAAACGCAGTGCGGCTGCGGCATCACGTTTGGCGGTCAGCAGAAAATCGATGGTTTAGCCGTTGCTGTCAACAGCCCGGTACAGATATTTCCACTGGCCTTTGATTTTTATATAGATATCATCCATTCGCCACCGCCGACCCACTGTGCGCTTATATCGGCGAAATACCTTATCCAGCAAGGGCGCCAGGCGAATAATCCAAGGGTGAAGCGTGGAATGGTCAACAAGAATACCGCGCTCTGCCATCATCTCTTCCAAATTGCGCAGGCTCAGGGCATAAGCGAGATACCAGCGAACACACTGAGCGATAACATCAGTGGGGTAATGCAGACGACGGAAGGCTTTTCGGATTAGTGACATGGGTAGGCAACATCGTAAAAAAAACAGCATGTTACCTGACGAAGCCCTAATGCGACAGGACCGTTCATCGATACACATACTGGATATTTCATATCCGCTGCAGAAGCAGGGCGAGGAACATCATAATAAATAACAACCATCAAGGATAATTCTTAAAAGTTAATAATCTTTCATGGCTTTACTGATGCATCAAAAAAGAATGCTACAATGGATTTAGTTTATAAAATACCAAATCAGAGAAACTCATTTATTGTGGCGATTGACTGCAAGTAGTATCCATTACTTCACACTCATCCATCAGGCAAGCAGTATTTTATAAGTAATGATATTGAAGTTATAGAGTTTGGAATCTTTCTCTTGGTTATTTTTAGTATAGGATTGCACTTATTTTTTAAGGGTGATCATTTTGTGTATCGCACCTCGATAGTATTACTTAACGCCCGACTGTAACTACGGCTAAGCGTCGGAGCATATCGTATTTTAGTCACCTCAGCGAAAAAGACTCATGACTGTGGAAGTTGGACCTGGCAAATGAAAATATTTTTTCAGCAGGCTAAGAATCGCAAAAGTGCGCTCACGGGCAATGAGTGGAGGGGCGAAAAACTCCTGATTAGTCGTGGGCTTCCGATTACTGCAGAACGCCTTACTTATGAAAATCCATCCACACAGACTAATCAAGACCCTATTACAGGTTTGCCAGATCGCTACACCATTCAGAGGTCTATCAGCGAGGCTATCTTAGGGTGCCATGACAGCAATATTGGGCTCTTGTATATCGACCTCGATAACTTCAAAAAAGTGAACTACGCATATGGACACGGATTCGGTGACAGCCTGTTGGCAGAGGTTTCGCGCGCTCTCCGCGATTGCCTAGAAAATGGAGAAATGCTGGCTCGTTCAGGGGGCGATGAGTTTCTGATTCTGGTCTATCAAGCGACGCCACTCGTGTTACAAAAAATTGCACAGCGGATTATTGACCGCTTGGTCTCCCCCTTCCAGATCAACCAGATTGAAATTTACATCAGTTGCTCTATCGGTATTTCACTGTGTCCAGAACATAGTTGTGATCTCGACAGTCTGATGCGTAACGCAGATACTGCCATGTATAGTGCCAAAAAGAACGGTAAGCACAGGTTTAGCCTCTTTTCACCGATAATGAACCAAAGTCTTGCTGATGATATGTGGATGGACACCAACCTGCGTAAAGGACTGGCTCAGAATCAACTGGTGATGTACTACCAACCGAAGATCAGCACTCAAAGTGGTCAAGTACATAGCGTAGAGTCACTGGTTCGCTGGAACTCGCCTGAACGTGGCTTAATCTCGCCATTAGAATTTATTCCTTATGCTGAAGAGTCTGGACTGATTATCCCGTTAGGACGCTGGGTACTAGAAACAGTCGCCAGGCAGGTAGCAAACTGGCAACACCAAGGCATAGACCTGCGCGTCGCAGTGAACCTTTCTGGCCAGCAATTGGTAGATAATAGGATTGTTAGCGACCTCATCAACGTCTTGAAAGAAAACCAGCTCACACACTGCCCACTGGATTTTGAACTGACGGAAAGCTACATGCTCGAAAATGAAAAACACGCCTGTGAGGTGATTACACAACTTCGAGTACTCGGTGCACAGATACATCTGGACGACTTTGGCACAGGTTACTCTTCACTCTCTCAATTGATACGACTCCCTCTCGATGCCATCAAGCTGGATAAGAGCTTTGTACATGGAGTGGTTCAGCAACCGAGAACACAATCCTTAGTACAGGCTATTATAGCGGTAGCCAAAGCACTGCAATTTCGGGTCATTGCCGAAGGAATTGAAACAGAAAGTGAGAGTCGTTTCCTCGATTGCGCAGGTGTTGATGAAAAACAGGGGTTTTTATTTGCTCATCCTATGACTCCTCAACAATTAGAGCATTGGTTGCGATCGTACATACCTACACCTAAATAAAGCCATGGTATATTTCTTGTATAATGAATTTATTTTATATGAAATTTATAATTATAAAAAATAGAAAACCACTCTAACTTATTAAATAACACCCCCATTAATAATTACGCTCAACCTTGGCATATCACCCACATGCTAAACAATCTAAGAAGGCATTATCACTCAGCGCAAAATGGATTTATGAAACAGTGTATTGAAGTGGCGTTTTTTTGAGAAGGCTCCTCAGGAAAAATCCGTAATTTAAATAAAGCATTATGAAAAGCAGTGTTTGACAATGAAATAAAGTTTACTTTTTTTGAAGGGAGATTGCGAACTAACTCACGATACAAAAAACAGCCAGGAACTACCTGTGCATAGTAAATTTTGGATGTACTAGGCTGTTTTTAGTCGACTATAAAATCAATAGGTATAGCCTAGCACGCTGACAAAAATGAAGTTGCACATTTATTTATATCTATAAACACCTGGTATTGCCTTCGTAATTTACACACATAAAATCATTCAATTATAGAAAGAGAAATATAAAAGTATTAATCTGAAATATAAAAGTAGCTCACACACTTTGAGAGTTAAATTACTAATTAATGAAGTCACTGGATTCAAATAATCCGGCGAGACCAATAACACTATCAATGCGCAACTTAGCGAGTATATTCTTTTTATGAGAACTTACCGTTTTCTCACTGATATTGAAGAATCTCGATATCTCATTGTTTTTAAGACCTTTGGTTAAAGCTATGGCGATAGAAATTTCTCGCTTTGAAAGATTACTGAGAACACTAGGCGTAACCTCATCATTTTCATCACTATAGGATGGAAAGCAATTGAAATCATTAGTGATTAATTTTATTGCATTTAAAAGTATATCAAAAGAGTGCCTTCTGGAAACAAAACCATTGACCCCAATTTGAAAAGCCCTACTTGAATAAACCCTCTCGTTACTCCCTGAGTAAATCAGTATCTTAGCTGCCAAATGCGCTTTTCTTATATTGGAAACAATCTTTGCTGTTGACATATTAGCATCAACAATAACCAGCCCCGGTTTTTCCTTAGCTATATCCGTAAAAAGATTTGGATGGGTTTCAGAACTACCAATAACTCGCATACCTAAGCGGGTGTGAATCAATGTCGCTAAAGATTCGCGTACTATAGGATGTTCATCAATGATGTAAACTGACATATTTACGACTTTTCTTTTAATGTCCATAAAAAACCTTTTTCAAATGAGATAAATCCAATTTTAAGTTTGCACCCCTTGGTATCTAAGTCTATTTTTAAATAAAACTTTAGGGATTATATTTTGCATAAAATAAACTCCTTTTTTACTATCCTTGATAGCGAATTTATGTACTGTATATACTTTTTATGCCGAAAACTAAGATGCCTAATGAAAAAATATTCGCATCAAGTGGTTAGCAATTAATCACAACGCTTAATTATAATTATTTCCCTTTCGAGCACCCTACTACTCAGTATAGTATCAAATCAGATATATACCGTAGTATCGCCGAGATAGTAATGAAAAAATCAGAATAAAAATATTCGACAAAAGTATTTAGCGTCAACATTAACATAATTCACCGGCACTTAAAAATTTTTCTGAAGCAGACCGCTAACGACACCTTACTCGAATCAGCAAATCATAGGGGGAGTAACAACATACTTGGCAGAAAAAATGGCATAATTTCAGCCTGTGAACATGCATCAAGAGCCTTACTTGTAAAGGCCCATACTTTTAAATATCAGAGGGAATATTCAATCAAATTATCGGCATATGCCTCTTCCTTCATCGTGCCCAATAAATCCGTATCGCGACTGGACCTTATTGATAATTAATATCTATTGTTGCTGTAGCATTTGCTGTCCCACTGAGGGAGTTCTGCGCATTGGCGGTTCTATAATAGTTAGCTGAAAATCGAATAACATCAGAAGTTACACTTCCTACCGCATCACCAATGGCAAGTATTGATGAGGTATTTGACCTACCAAAATTAATTGGTAGATACTGCCCACCGGCTTGGCCAAAAGGTAACTCACTTAACTGAAGAGAAAAACCTTTCGCCACATTACTGCCATTGAGTGCGATCAGGCCTAGCGAATTATTGGGGTCATTGACAGTATCCCGCTGATTTGCGTTCACTCGATAGGTGACTGCGGTATTCGGCAGGCAACGCAAACCAATCTGAAATGGTACAGCAGTAGTGGTCGCTCCCACATTCTGGCTGGAGAAGTCAGCAGAAATACGATTACCCAGATTAACGGTTTTATACAGATCGTTAGAAATAATTCCGCAGGTACGCACCAAAAAATTCACAGTCTGAATGTAAAAATAAAAGACAAAATCATTATAGGCAGTATTATCGCTACTGGTGTAATTCACCATTTGAAAGCTCATGTACTGAAGAAGTCCACCAGTCCCCCAATTAATCGTACCGGCATTTGCATTGGCAGCCTGGTAACCTTGGAAACCAATATTCTGGATCCCGAAATCCTGCATGCGGATCACAACTGGATTGCTTGGGCTAGCATTAGCAGCCAGAATAAATGTAGCCCCTCGCGTTGTATTATTCTGCAGACCTGTAAACCAAACTTTATCTCCCGCTGGACTGTTGTACCACATTTCTGCCGAATAATAGGCGATAGAAGTTCGCTGTAGATTCGGATAACCGCTATTGGTAAAACGAACATCTGATGGCAGGTGGGTATATAATACCGGAGTAACTAATACAGGTGCAGTACAGCTCATACCCCAGCCTGCGTTAGGTAATACGTTTGCATAGGTGTTATTGGTTGGGTTGGGATACTTACCATCATTCACAGCAACAATACCACTTGCGGAAGGTATATCTATATTTTGATTCCCTAGAGTTTGACCTGGTATCCAGTTACAAGCGCGAACAGCCAATACCTGTTGCGACAATAGTCCAAAAAAAAGAGTGATAGACAATATTCCTATTACTCGTTTATTAGGAAGAATTTTTAATAAAAATGATTTCATTTTTGTTCTCTAAGTGTTTCTTTCATGGACTCACATGGCAGGGAAAGTTGACGAATCCCATGAGTATTACCGGCTGGTTTCTCTTTATCAAAATGATAACCAATACGGCACCGGCCGGTTAAATCCGAGCGCCAAGAGACTATCAATACGCCATCATCATTTAACCCGGCGGCATACAATATACCCCCCTGCCCCACCATACCGACATTATTACCCTTCTCATCCGTCACCATGGCCCCCATTGGCAAAGGTTCACCACTGGCGGTGGTACTTTCGATAAATGCCTTAATACCTGAGCGGGTATTGAATTTCACTTTAACAATTGCACCGCTATAAGGCACCACAGTGGTTCCGCTACTTAGTAGTTCTGTACTTTCGGGCATACCTTGAGGATCGATATTAATGGTGTTAGTACGGTACGCACTCAAATAAGGCACGATGGCATAACCAAAAGGATCAATAGTAACACCAGGAATATTTTCTACTCTGGCGCCTGTAGCATCTTTCGCTTCGACTAAAGCCATGGAGTCTGCGGCATACTGGCCTAAAGTCAGGCCTCCAGAGTGAACGATTGCTGAACCAGACATCCCCAGCGCATATTGCTGGAATTGTTTACCTTGACTAGCGGACAATGAAGCTTGCCCCTGTGAATAACTTTTTGTCATATTTCCAGATATGGAGTGCTGATCACGATTATCAGTGCTGGTTGATACGCCATAGGAGAAGTCATTATCTTGCCCTAATGAACCATTAATACCCAACGTAGCCTGAGATTCCCCTTCACTGTTGGTGTTAAAACTGGTTGTCATATTGTGACGACTATTACCTTCACCACCAAATGGCAAGCTCAATGTCAACATATATTGATTTTGATTCACACCTAAATTATTATTTACTCGGGAAGCAGAGACACCAATGCTAATATTTTTTATAACAACCGAGTATCCAGCCTGATAATTGCTCGATGAACCTGGCCTGTCCCAATAAGACAGGATTGAGCCGGATAAAAACAGGCTGCCGTAATCCGCAACTTGTTGACTGACTGATAATTCAAAGCGCCCCTTCTGGCGAAATACATTATCATATGCCTGATCCCGTTGCTGCGCAGCCTCATTAAAGCCATAGTAGCCTCTATCAGAATATCGATAAGTTGCCAGAGACAGAAACGTCTGGCTAGCTTCAAAAAATTTACTGTGGGAGGCTTTGACACTCCAGCCATTGCTATTACCTGTTGGTAAATCTGCCGATGAACCAGTAATATCTACCCCCAGAGCACCTAAACGGGTATTAACTGCGGACCCAATCACTGCGGACTGATAATTCTCTGAGAGCTGGCTTCCTAGATAAGCAGTGACGCGATTGGATAACCCACGGGAATAGAGTGCTTGCACGAATTTTGGCTGGTTGCGTAAAATACGGTTATTCAATTGGCCTAAAGTCACCGCATAGCGTGAACTATTCTCACGTAACAGTGAGGCAACTGAAGAATAGGGCACAGAAAATGACTGTATTGTGCCATCAGTTTCTGCGATGACAACGTCAAGTTCACCACCATATCCGGTAGGATATAAATCGTCGATCATAAAGGCACCGGGAGCAACGGTCGTTTTACTCAACAAAACACCGCGCTGGCTAACCTGTACCAGAGCATTAGTACGGGCGATACCACGCACTACGGGAGCAAACCCCTGTTGCGAAGCTGGCAGCATACGGTCATCGGAAGCAAGTTGAATACCGCGAAAACTCAGGCTATCAAAGTATTGCCCGGAAGTATTGTATTCACCGGCTACCAATATCCCATTTAGCACGGGTAACGGGCGTTGCAGATAGCTATTCAGCGTTGTCCAGTTACTGCCACCTGCGTTACTGGTGCTGTAGTTAGAGTTATTTCTCAGTTGCCACAGGCCAACGTTTACACCACTGTTGAGTACGCTAAAAAAGTTAGTCGTGGTTTGTGTCTGTTGGTTACTGTTAAAGCGGGACTCATAATAATTGGTATTATAGTTAATAAAACCCGCATTAACACCCGCATCCCATAGTTCAGGGTTGACACTTCCCTGAGATTGACGTTGCAGGTAGAGTTGAGAAATTGCAAAATTCACGGCTAGATCAGGCATATTTAGCACGTAAGTCGCTGAAGGAACCAGTGATTCCAATATAATACAGCTATCTAGGTCAGATGCACGCGAACGATTTTCAACCCTGATATTCAACAAGTTGATTAGCTCTTTATCCAGACAGATAACTTTCTTATTAGCTACTTCTTTAATCAGTACATTGGCATGGCCAACACGTTGTTGATTAACCAAGATCGACATACTGTAATTACCTGGAGAAATATCATTCCCATGTGCAAATCGAGCTACATCGACTTTTTCCGAACCAACCAGGAAACCAGTGTTATACAGATATGACTGTCCTTGAAAATTATCTTTTGATACCGATTCATTATCGGCAGCAGAAGCTAATTCCACAGTAAATATATTTGCTAAAAATATAAATTGAGCGATAAGTAAATTATAGTTAGCATTATTTTTAGCGCGCCATTTAATTAGCCAATTCATATATAAACAGTGTGCCCATGTGTGAAGATAAAGCAGACAATCAAAGTGTCGTTGTATATTCCGTCGCACCACCCTGATCATTAATCAGTCGATAGCTTAACTTCATTGGTGCAGTACTTTCAGGAACTTTAACTTTGGTACTCAACGACCCAAAGGGAGATATCATGCCAAAGCTTTCCAATGATACTGTCACAGGCTTATTATTTACCATGACATTTACCTGAGAAAAAGACAAATAATAAGGTGATGTATTTTTACAACTAAGAATCAGGATTTTCGCAGCCTCTTTATTACTGGTGCACTGCATCTGTTTAGCCAAATCATCTGTTTTAGGTGTTGCCAAACTGGCAGGGCGATAAAATAACTTTATCCGACTCCTGAATGCAAGTTGCAAACTATTTCCCCTATTCTTAGTGTCTGTTGGTGGTATTTCAAACACATTCACCCAAAATACAGACTCTCTATCTTTCACCGATATACTGCCATTATAGATTATGCGTAATGACTGCCCTTGCCTTGGCTCCATGCGGAACATTGGCGGTGTAATGATAAAAGGCGTTTTAGGCATATTGGCTGACATAGTAGGATTACCATCATCAACCCATGTTTGTACGAGAACAGGCAATGTATTATCATTTTCAGTACGTAGAGAAACTTCCTGCTTATCGCCTGGAAAAATCACACGGGTACCATGCAAAATAACATTTGCTGGTACGTAGGGTGTATAGCTACTGAATAACAATGCTAAAATAGCATTCATTTTTATTTTGTTCATTTCACTCTCAGATATAACGCAATGAATAGAGAGGGGATAATATCCCCTCTACAATCAGTTAGCTATTTTACTGATATGACAGAGTGTATGAAACCTCTGAGTTTGCAATCCCTATTGTCGCTTCACCGGTAGCATAATAAGATGCAATATAATTCAGAGTTGCATTGCCTGAAGCTAGAGTAACATAGCTTGATGCTGGAACTGTACCATTAACCGGTTGTGCAACGCCTTGGCTGTCATACAGTGCCACTTCAACATTACTGGCAGTAGATGTCGCATCCAGATTCAGACGGCCATCGGCATTGCCCAGAGTAAGGGATTCAAAACGAGCGGCAACAGCCGTTGAACCACCAGCACACTGGGTAAGTGTCAGCGCAAAGTTTTGCGAACCTGCGGTTTGCCCTACAGATGCTAAAGATGATGCCGGAACCGCACCAAGATTTACTAGTTGTGAACCCGTTAGGCCACCATTAATTGAACAAGTGTTCGCTGTGATATTTCCGGTAAAATCGATTTGCCCATCTGCAGCATTTGCCAAATTAGTGGCCCCGACTAGGATAAGTGACAGTACTATCGCAATTTTTTTCATTTAGAGACACCGTGTATATAAATAAGGGCTATTATGTAAACTGTGGAATGGATCACATCTATATTGGTAATTTTATAGTTCACTACAAGAAATTATGCATGCATGAAAACCAAAATCATTGAATCTTTCAATTCATACATATCATAGTTATCTTTCTCGATTTACGTATATCTACATATTCCCATTGTCACGTGGGATTTTTCTTACACGTAATGGGATTTTACTTAAAACATGTCAGATAAATATAGATACCCTTATACTAATAATTACCTCAAAATAACTTAAAGTTATTAACTTTTTACTTAAAAATGTATAAACTATAGCAATCGATTAATTATTACATCTTAAGTAAAAACAAAATATTACATAAAATAACCATGTGAATTAATCCCCATATAATAAAAAGGAGTAAGAACCACATTGAAAAAGCAGCGAAACCACCGTTATCAGACAATCGTATTAATGCCGTAACTTTCATACACTATAAAATCCGTTGCTTACCCATATGCTTCATTAATGGAGTTGCAAGTGAGAAACTCATGGCCATGTATGACATACTGATTTTTTAAACAACTGGTCACATTAAAAAATAGGGCCGTAAAAATCCATCCTGCTATATTTCCTGTTAAATCGCTTCTTTCAAATCTAGTTATTCCCCCCTCAGCCGCCCAATAGCGTTGCAGCTTGTTCCGCCAGAATCCCATAAAATGGTCCTGTCGCATTAGGGCGTCGTCAGATAACATGCTGTTTTTTTTACGATGTTGCCTACCCATGTCACTAATCCGAATAGCCTTCCGTCGTCTGCATTACCCCACTGATGTTATCGCTCAGTGTGTTCTCTGGTATCTCGCTTATGCCCTGAGCCTGCGCAATTTGGAAGAGATGATGGCAGAGCGCGGTATTCTTGTTGACCATTCCACGCTTCACCGTTGGATTATTCGCCTGGCGCCCTTGCTGGATAAGGTATTTCGCCGACATAAGCGCGCAGTGGGTCGGCGGTGGCGAATGGATGAAACCTATATAAAAATCAAAGGCCAGTGGAAATATCTGTATCGGGCAGTTGACAGCAACGGCCAAACCATCGATTTTCTGCTGACCACCAAACGTGATGCCGCAGCCGCACTGCGTTTCTTTCGCAAAGCCATTCGACACCACGATGAGCCAGAAATTTATTGATAAAAGTGGTGCCAACACGGCAGCGCTGTCCACACTCAACGCCGACAAACTAGATGAAGCCATGACCATCAGGCAGAGCAAATACCTGAACAACCTGGTGGAGCAGGATCACCGAAATATCAAACGGCGGACACGACCGATGCTGGGGTTCAAATCATTTAGGCGTGCGCAGACCATATTGGCGGGCATTGAGTTAGTCCACATGATACGCAAAGAACAGCTTCATCATCCAACTGGCGACGGATTGTACCCGGCGGAACAATTTTATCTGTTGGTCGCCTAAAAAATAGGCAGTCCACATTTTTTCGTCTTCCCTACGTTAACACGACAAAGCCGGGTATAGTAAAATCGCTTAAGCTTGGTGAGTTAACTTCAGTGAACTACTACCAAGCACTGGTTTTAATTATTTCCACTCTGTTACTAACTGTTAATTAAGCAGCTGTTGTTGTGATACTCTCTGTGGAATGAATTTCCCGTGCTGTAGCGAAATATTTATACATGTAGATGAAATCTAGTAAATTTAATATTTCACCTCCTCTGTATAGTAGTTATTTTTCACTTCCTTAGTATATGTATATATTCCCAAACGAATGTGGGATTCTTCCTATAACTGATGGGATTTTACTTAATAATAATCAATGCAATATTGAGGTGGTTGTTTGTGGGTTTATCGCCTTGGTCAAAAATAATTTATTTGCTGAGTGTCATTACTTGTTGTTTTATAGTCTGATTTTTCTCTATGATTCATTTTCATCAATGTGTTGAATTAAATTATCTCCATCGATGTAGCATGATGGAATGCAGTAATTCATTCATTTTTGAATGCCTGCAATCATTGCCAGTTACGATTTATCTGATACAGTAAGAATGCTTCTTCTCGTTGATGTAGCTGCGTTGAATGGAGCTAATTCTAGCTACTTTGGATGGCTTGGCAGAAATCATCCTCGTGAAATGATGATTTTTACACCAATGAAAATTGGCTTTTTGGACAATGATCTTCGCAGGGGTGACTTATTCAACAGCTCTGAAAGGATTGGCGGTAATTATCTGAATGTTGTTAAAGTGTACTTTATACGACTTTTTTAATACGAGATTAGGTAAAATTATAGTAGAAATTTATTTCTAATAAATTCCATGTCGTTGATTAGCTAGGATAATGCACGTCTGCACCTTTCACTCTACCAGTTGGGTTGAAATTTACTTAATTCACCCAGTACCTTAGAGAGCATATGTATGAAAAAGTATAAAGTCATGTTGAGTAGTAACTGCCAGTTTACCCTAGCAGGGTTAGAATATGTAATCAGCAGTGATCCAAGCCTTTCAGCGAAAACTGATGTTGTCAGTTGGCCAGTGAATTGGCTCAACGATAGTGAGTGTGTAGGGTTTGGCATTGATATCCTTATTCTTGTACTTGATCCGACGGTTAACCACATGGTTACTCAACTGAACAGTAGTATAAGCAGATGGAAAGGCGTGAATATGGTGTTGTTGACTCCGTTTAACTATCCTGATGGAGTGAGTAATTATTTAAGTCAAATGATGAATGTACGGGCTGTATATAGCCCCACAGTTTCAGTCATAAGATTACAGAATAAATTGATGGATATACTCGAACACCGCATTCCTGATCAGATGAAAAAAATTATGAAGCTTTCTCCGCAGGAGCGGGTTGTGATCAGATCCTTATTAATGGGGAAAAGCACTAGCCTGATAGCATGCGAGTTAAAATTGAATTACAAGACGATAAGTAGTCATAAACGTACTGCATTAATGAAGTTTGGGATACGTTCATTGCATGGACTAATGATGCTTGGGCTCCATAACTGCACTATAGAGTCAGGAAGGAATGTATATTAATTGGCAATCGGCAGGGTATGTATTTTATATATTTTAAAAACCACCCTTGAAAAAAAATTATCAAGGCGCTGAGCCTAATCTTGACATTATATGATATCATCCTTAGTGCTAAAGTCAGGTAAATATTTAACCAGGTAAAATATAAATAAATGGATATGGGAATTCTCATGCTCACATTGATAGTCATTATGGTATTTAAATTGGTTAGCCACCTGTCCATGATATGTAGAAGGTATACTCTTCGCATAATTTCACTTTCGTATGCAGGTATATTTTTCGTAATCTTTGGAGGTTTTTCCTTCAATGCTTGGAGTATAGAAAAAACCATAAATACAACGTGTGATTCCAGTCCTGAGTGCTATGCAAAAAATAATCACAATCCAGTTCGAGAGTGCCAGCGAGCTCTTGATGAAAAGGCTGCATTCAGCTATTTCTGGTCGGCACCCCTATCAATACCAGTGTTTACAACGTACTTATGGCTTGATGAAGGAAAGAAAACCATCCAAATATTTGGACAGCATGCAAAGGTTATAAATAATTTTGGAATGATAATGCCATTGCAATATTTTTGTGTTTTCAATGCTGATACGGGCTACATTATTGCATCATCTTTTGAATGAGTATTATTAAATTATGTAGTTAAGTAGCATTCTGAAGTCAAATCTTGTGGTGGTAGACTCCAGTGCGAGTAGGGAAAGAAAAAACGGAGGAGTAATATCAATGGCAAGCAATGCAATCAATACGAAATCGAGAAAGGTACAAGCGCGGACTCCGCACAATGTTGTTGGCGCAATGGAAAAAGCAAAAGAAGTAGGTGAAAGCACCGGTCAGTTTATTGTTACAGCTATACAGTTTGAAATTAAGCGCAGGCAGAATAGAGAAGAGAAGAAAGGATCTAAGGATTTACCTTAGGGAAATTTCATGTGCTGTAGTTGAGAACCTAAATCGCATGGCGCCTTGTGCTGTGTAGAGTAAGTATATAACAGTGTTTTGTTGAGTGAGGATGCATGTTTGAATTGACAACCCTATTAGTACTAATAATTATTACAGTGACTTCATTCTATATGCATTATCGAAAGGTATGTCAACAACGGTTACCAAAATCAAGGCGTTCATATCACTATCATACTAAGAGGAAACAATGATACTAATAAATTTCATGTTTCATAATAATTTTTCAAGAAGATATCAGCTCCCTGCCTAAGTGAAAATAAAATTATCTGTTGACAATTTAAATAAATTACTTTTCACACCCATGTAACTACTGGAAATAACAGTATTAGTTGGGGGATGGGAATTATGACAGGCACAGAATGTTTTCTAAATATATGCACTGTGTTTAATGAGATTAGAATTTAAAAGCTTACTGAGAAATAGCTCAATATATAACTGTAAGTGTCCGGCGAACTCATATTTTTAACAAAACTCTGCTGTCACATGCTGCCCACATTCACTAGAAGAAGAAGCCATGACCATCAGGCAGAGCAAATACCTGAACAACCTGGTGGAGCAGGATCACCGAAATATCAAACGGCGGACACGACCGATACTGGGGTTCAAATCATTTAGGCGTGCGCAGACGATATTGGCGGACATTGAGTTAGTCCACATGATACGCAAAGAACAGCTTCATCATCCAACTGGCGACGGATTGTACCCGGCGGAACAATTTTATCTGTTGGCCGCCTGAAAAATAGGCAGCTCACATTTTTCGTCTTCCCTACGTTAACGCGACAAAGCCATCGATAGTGGCGATCTTCACCAATCTACTGGAAAACGCAATTAAATATACCCCAGCGGGAGGGCAAGTCGAGGTCCATATCCGCTCGCTCGCCCCGCTAGGGTGTTATATCACCCTGCGCGACAACGGCCTGGGGATAGGCGCAGAATATCATAAGCCACTGTTTGAGCGTTTTTATCGCGTCCCTGGCACGCTGCAAACCGGTAGCGGTCTGGGGCTGGCGATCGCTAAAAATCTGGCGGATAAAATTGGCGCGCAACTACGCATAACCGAAGGGCTGGATGAACGCGGGATTGGCTTTACTATCGTTCTGCCGCAACATTGCCAACTGCCTGCGGGGAACTGAATACCAGATTGGGCCGCCCAAGATCTGCAACTGCGGTGCTGCAATAAAAAAGGGACACCGCATCATGCAGTGCCCCTCGATCATTCATTTTACGGATCGTGTTATTCGTATTCGCTCATCGGTACACAAGAGCAGAACAGATTGCGATCGCCATAAACGTCATCAAGACGCTTCACGCTCGGCCAGTACTTGTTCTCACGCACACCGGCCACCGGGAATACTGCCAGTTCGCGGCTGTATGCATGCTGCCAGTTGCTGACCAGTTCGGCCTGAATGTGCGGCGCATTAACCAGTGGGTTATCTTCCAGCGGCCATTCGCCTTTATGCACCCGGTCGATCTCGCTGCGGATCGCCAACATCGCCTCAATAAAGCGATCCAGCTCCACTTTGCTTTCCGACTCGGTCGGCTCCACCATCAGCGTGCCCGCTACCGGGAACGACATGGTTGGCGCATGGAAACCGTAATCGATCAGGCGTTTGGCGATATCCATTTCGCTGATGCCGGTCTGTTCCTTCAGCGGGCGGATATCCAGAATGCACTCGTGCGCCACGCGGTGATCGCGGCCGGTATACAGCACCGGATAAGCGTCTTTCAGGCGAGTCGCGATGTAGTTGGCATTCAGGATCGCCACTTGGCTGGCCTGCTTCAGGCCTTCCGCTCCCATCATGCGAATGTACATCCAGCTGATCGGCAGAATTGAGGCGCTGCCGAACGGTGCGGCAGACACTGCGCCCTGCTGCGTGGTCACACCGTCGATCTGCACCACGCTGTGACCAGGAACAAACGGGGCCAGATGTGCTTTAACACCGATCGGCCCCATGCCTGGGCCGCCGCCGCCGTGTGGGATACAGAAGGTTTTATGCAGGTTAAGGTGTGAGACATCAGCACCGATATAGCCCGGCGTGGTAATGCCCACCTGAGCGTTCATGTTGGCACCGTCGAGATACACTTGGCCGCCGAACTGATGCACGATCTGGCACACTTCGCGGATGGTTTCTTCATACACGCCGTGGGTCGACGGGTAGGTCACCATGATGCAGGAGAGTTCGTCCCCGGCCTGCTCGGCCTTCAGCCGCAAATCGTGCAGATCGATGTTGCCGTTCTTGTCACAGGCCACCACCACCACGCTCATGCCCGCCATCTGGGCAGAAGCTGGGTTAGTGCCGTGCGCGGAACTTGGGATCAGGCAGATATGACGGCCCGCTTCGTTACGGCTTGCGTGATAACGGCGGATCGCCAGTAAACCGGCATATTCGCCCTGCGCGCCGGAGTTCGGCTGCATGCATACCGCATCGTAGCCGGTCAGTTGCACCAGCCACTGAGAAAGTTGACCAATCATCTGCTGATAACCAGCAGCCTGCTCTGGCGGGCAGAACGGATGCAGTTCAGCGAACTCAGGCCAGGTGATCGGGATCATTTCCGCTGCGGCATTCAGCTTCATGGTGCAGGAGCCCAGCGGGATCATCGCCTGATTCAGCGCCAGATCTTTGCGCTCCAAGCGATGCATATAGCGCATCATCTCGGTTTCGCTGTGGTAACGGTTGAATACCGGATGGGTGAGGATCGGCTCTTTACGCAGCATCGCCGCCGGGATTGATGAGCTACCGCTGCTGACTGCCGCATCCAACGCGTCGATATCCAGCCCATGGTTATCCCCCGCCAGCACGGCAAACAGCGCCTGCACGTCTTCACGCGAGGTGGCTTCATCCAGCGTGATACCCACTGCGCCGTGAATATCGGTGCGCAGGTTGATGCCAAAACTCAGCGCGCGATCCAGCACCGCCGCCTTGTCTTTCACTTCCACGGTCAAGGTATCGAACCAGGTTTTGTGACGCAGTTGCAGACCCGCTTGTTGCAAACCAGCGGCCAGGATATCGGTCAGGCGATGGATGCGCCCGGCGATACGTTGCAGGCCTTGTGGACCATGGTACACCGCATACAGGCTGGCGATATTGGCCAGCAGCACCTGCGAAGTACAGATATTCGAGTTGGCCTTTTCGCGGCGGATATGTTGCTCGCGGGTCTGCATCGCCATGCGCAGCGCGGTGTTACCGGCAGCGTCACGGGAAACACCGATGATCCGGCCCGGCATTGAGCGTTTGAATTCGTCACGGCAGGCGAAGAACGCCGCGTGTGGGCCACCGTAGCCCATCGGCACACCAAAGCGCTGAGCGGAGCCAAACACCACGTCTGCACCTTGTTTGCCAGGTGCGGTCAACAGCACCAGCGCCATGATGTCCGCCGCCATGCTGGTGATGATTTTGCGGTTCTTCAGCTCAGCCAGCAGAGCGCTGTAATCATGCAGTTCACCGGTAGTACCCACCTGCTGCAACAGCACGCCAAACACGCCTTGCAGTTCCAGCACTTTCGCCGGTTTGTCGACGATCACTTCAAAACCGAAGGTTTCGGCACGGGTGCGCACCACGTCCAGCGTTTGCGGATGCACATCGTCAGCGACAAAGAAACGGTTGGCGTCTTTCAGCTTGCTGGCACGTTTGGCCAACGCCATTGATTCTGCTGCGGCTGTGGCTTCATCCAGCAACGAGGCGGAAGCCAGATCCAGCCCGGTAAGATCGAGCGTCACGGTCTGGAAGTTGAGCAACGCCTCCAAGCGGCCTTGCGACACTTCTGGCTGATAAGGGGTATAGGCGGTGTACCAGCCTGGATTTTCCAGCATATTGCGCAGGATCACCGGCGGCGTCAGCACCGCGCTGTAGCCCATACCGATATAGGATTTGTAGCGCTGATTCTGCGCAGCAATCGCCTTCAACTCGGCCAATGCCTGATGTTCAGTGACCGCATCGCCCACCGGCGGTGGCCCAGGCAGTTGAATGTCTGCTGGCACAATCTGTTGGATAAGCGCGCTGAGCGTGCGTGCGCCCACCGCGTCCAACATCTGCTGCTGTTGCTCTGCAGAAGGGCCGATGTGGCGTTCGATAAACGCTTCGCTGTGTTCAAGTTGGCTGAGTGTCTGGGTCATTGCTACAGATTCCTGAATGCTTGCGGGGTACGGGATAGCGCCTGAACTGCAAAACGCCCCGCTGTGGAGTCACATGCGGGGCGTTAAACTGATTACTCTTCGATGGAGGCTTGATACGCATCTGCATCTAGCAGATCGTCCAGCTCAGCTTCATCAGAAGCCTTGATGCGGAACAGCCAACCATCGCCATACGGCTCGCTGTTGACCAACTCTGGAGAGACTTCCAGATCGCCATTGACGGCAATGACTTCACCGCTGATTGGCGCATAAATATCCGAAGCGGCCTTCACGGACTCCGCTACGGCACAATCATCACCGGCAGAAACGGTGGTGCCCACTTCCGGCAGATCGACAAATACCATATCGCCCAACAGCTCCTGCGCGTGCTCGGTGATACCTACCACGTATTCGCCGTTACCTTCGTCACGCACCCACTCATGGGATGCGGCGTATTTCAGTTCTGATGGCACATTGCTCATTGACCTACTACTCCTTCGAAAAAATAGAAACTAATTGATCAGGGACTTACCGGCGCGCACAAAACCAGGTTTAGTCACTTTTACTGGCATTTCCCGGTTACGGATCTGTACAACCGCCTGCTCGCCAATACCGGCAGGCACACGCGCCAACGCAATACTATAGCCCAAGGTCGGTGAGAAGGAGCCGCTGGTAATCACACCTTCATGCACCTGACCCGTTGCATCGGTGAAACGCACCGGCAACTCATTACGTAATACGCCTTTTTCCGTCATGATCAAACCGACCAGTTGTTCGGTGCCCTGCTCACGCTGCTGCTCCAACGCCTCACGGCCAATAAACTGGCGATCCTGCGGCTCCCAGGCAATCGTCCAGCCCATGTTGGCGGCCAGCGGTGAAATCCCCTCGTCCATTTCCTGCCCGTATAGGTTCATACCGGCTTCCAAACGTAGAGTGTCACGCGCGCCTAGCCCGGCAGGCTTGACGCCAGCGGCCAGCAACTGCTGCCAGAAATCAACCGCCCGCTCTTTTGGCAGGGCGATTTCATAACCGGCTTCACCGGTGTAACCGGTGGTGGCGATAAACAGATCCCCGGCTTGCACGCCAAAGAAGGGCTTCATGCCTTCCACGGCCTGCTTTTGCTGCGGAGTAAATAAGGTGGCGGCACGCTCTTTGGCCTGCGGGCCTTGCACCGCGATCAGCGCCAGATCGTCACGCACCGTCAGTTCAACGCCGTAGGGTGCCGCATGTTGTTCGATCCAGGCTAAGTCTTTGTCACGCGTGGCGGAGTTCACCACCAGGCGGAAATAATCTTCGGTGAAGAAGTAAACGATCAGATCGTCAATCACGCCGCCGGACGCATTCAGCATGCCGCTATACAGCGCTTTACCCGATTGAGTGAGTTTGGCGACATCATTCGCCAACAGATAACGCAGAAATTCGCGAGTACGGGCACCGTGCAGATCCACAATGGTCATGTGGGAAACATCAAACATGCCCGCATCTTGGCGCACCCTGTGGTGCTCATCAAGCTGAGAGCCGTAATGCAGCGGCATCATCCAGCCATGAAAATCGACCATGCGCGCACCGCACGCCACGTGCTGATCGTACAGTGGGGTTTGCTTTGTCATCTTTTCCCTCTTTCCACTCAAAAAGCCGAAGACAGGGTGTTGCTACGCAATAAGGCAGGTGTGGCTCGTGGAACGTCTCACGGGCCTGATTACGTGGCGCACGCTGACTGCTCAATACACATTGCCGTGCTGACAATCAGCACGACGCAAACGATACCTTGACCTTGAACTTATCACTGAACGAACGCGTTAACCATAAGTTAAAATATACTCAACTTCGTTCAAGGCCAGTAAATTGCCACGCTAGTGTGCGGAGTTTTTCACTGGAAAACTGCGCTTATAAGCACAAAAGACACAATTAAAGCGGTATAAATCCGAAGTTATGTAACAAACAATCGATAAGCAGGAGAGTTTTGGCTTTTCAGAACGAAACATAGGATTAGAAAAAGTAATGGTAAAAACCAGCTGAAATTAGAATTTCTCAAATGAAGGGGAGATAAAAGAAAGCTATGGGTACTCTATTTAATTGAGAGTTCAGCTTGCCGCTCGCTGAACATTACGAATTTCCTTAGGCTACCCATACAACAAAAATAGGATCCTCCCCGGGCCCTGCAAGAAAATTGAAGCAGCGCAGTGACAAAACAGGCTTGCTCATCTTGTCGTCATTTAGCCCCCATCATTTCCGTGTCTACTTCATTTCATCAAGACATTATTTCTCTTTGTAAATATTTATGATAAATTTTAATTTCTCTATGTATCAAGGACAGGATAAAAGAAATGAAAATAGTTAATATAGTTGCTTGCTTGTTTCTAACGTTTATTTTAACGGGATGCGTTTCTGTTCCTCCAATGAATTTCTCAGTGCCTAATGTAGGTGTAAGTAATAAAAAAATTGATGCCGAAATTAAATCAATAACAGTTTCTCTTGCTAGGCCAGATGAGCAGAAAGGTGATATTCAGCTTGGAATGGAAGAGATTCCGCCATTATGGAAAAGCTCATTAGAGGAGTCACTTAACCGGATGGCTATTTTTAACGACAACTCGGATAAAAAAATCAGCCTTTCAGTAAAAATCCTTGCCATTGATGTTCCCTCTTTTGGCGCTTCCGTTACTACAAAGGCGATTGCCCGATATGAACTGATTAGCCGTTCGAATGGTAGTATTATCTACACTCAAGACATATCCTCTACTGGTACTGTACCTATGAGTTATACAATTGTTGGTGTTGTGAGGGGAAGAGAGTCACTTAATAGAGCGGTGCAGAATAATATAACTCAGTTCTTGCAAGCGCTAGAAACAGTTGATATTTCTAAACCCATGTTCCCAGTAAAAAATTAAAGTATGAGAACTACAATAGCATTTTTCGCCCTTTTCCTACTCATGGGATGTGCACCAAACGTCTCTCCGAATAGTTATTCTGTCGGTTCTGTAGGAGAGGTTAACCGTACAGTGGCTGGAACTATAATCAGTGCAAGAAGCGTAAAAATTGATGGAACATCAGGACTTGGTAGCGCTTCAGGTACTGTTGTTGGTGCCACTGCAGGTTCAGCATTGGGTGGGGGTGTTCGTTCCAATATTACTGGAGCCGTTGGTGGTGCCTTGATTGGAGGAGTTGCGGGAGCTTTAGCTGAGAACGCTATGACTAAACAGGTAGGAATGGAATATGTTATTCAAACCGAAAATGGAAACTTGATGACAATTGTACAAGGAGATACGCCTTCTTATATTATAGGAACCAAAGTGTTAGTTCTTTATGGCAGTCCATCAAGAATCATTCTCGACCCAAGGGTTTAAATTATAAAAAACCGCACAAATAATTCCCACTTCGTATTTATGGGACTAATAAGCGGCAATTGACTGCTGATATAAATCAGAACAATCAATAATGCTGTAAAAATTCGGTTTTTATCTGATATTCCACACCCGTTTTAAGAATAAGTTTATCAGTAGCCCCACTAGCATAGTCTGGCGATAAAAGTTCCTACGGGAGCTTTTATCGCCTTTCATATTTTAAACCAACCACTCAGGCAAATCATTCAGCCCCATTGCCTGGCGCACCAGTTTTGGCTTCACGCCCGGCAGGCTGTCTGCCAAGCATAGGCCGACGTCACGCAGCAGCTTTTTGGCTGGGTTGTTACCGGCAAACAGCTCGCGGAACCCTTGCATACTGGCCAGCATTACCGCGGCACCATGCTTACGGCGGCGCTCATAGCGGCGCAGATACAGGTGCTGGCCGATGTCTTTACCCTGACGTTGCAGGCGCTTGAGCTCGGATATCAGCTCGGCGGCATCCATAAAGCCCAGATTCACCCCTTGCCCGGCCAGCGGATGCACGGTGTGCGCCGCATCCCCCACCAGCGCCAGACGATGGGCGGCAAAGCTGCGGGCATAACGCCCGGTGAGCGGGAAGGTTAAGCGCTCACTTTCCAGCACGCAGTTGCCCAAACGCATATCAAAGGTCATGGCCAGTTCGCGGTTAAAAGCTGTTGGCTCAAGCTGCTTTAGCCGTTCCGCTTCTTCCGGTGCTACTGACCAGACGATCGAGCTCAGATGCGGATCGTTAAATGGCAGGAAGGCCAGAATACCGTCGCCGTGGAAAACCTGGCGTGCCGTGGCCAAATGCGGTTCTTCGGTGCGGATCGTGGCCACCAGCGCGCTGTGGCGATAATCCCAGAAGGTCAGCGGGATATCGGCATGCTGGCGCAGCCAGGAATTGGCACCGTCTGCCCCCACCAGCAAGCGGGCGGTCAACATGCGGCCATCTTCCAGCGTGATAAAGGCGTCGTTTTCGCCCCATGCCACCTGTTTCAGCGCCGCAGGGGCGATCAGCGTTACGTCGGCCAGCGCTTGCGCCTTTTTCCACAGCGCCTGCTGAATCACTTCATTTTCAATGATATGGCCCAAATGGCTGAAGCCGCATTCATCGCCCCGGAAGGCGATTTTGCCAAAACTGTCACGATCCCAGACTTCCATCGCGTTATACGCGCTGGCGCGCAGATTGCGGATATCATCCCACACGCCAATCTGTTGCAGCAGGCGCTCGCTGGCAGCATTAATGGCGGAGACGCGCAGCGCCGGAAGCTCTTGCAGCGGCGATGTTTCCGGCTGCCGCTGTTCCAGCACCGCCACGCGCAGGCCGCTGCCCTGCAAACCGCAGGCCAGCGCCAGTCCCACCATACCGCCACCGGCGATAATCACATCAAATGATTGCATGCTGCTTGAATTCCTTAAATTAGCGGACACCCAAAAACGGGATATTTAGCGCTCAACCCAGCCTAAGGTGCGTTTGGCAAAAGCATCACGCACCGCCGGTAACTGCTCCATCGCCATCAGCCCCAGATTACGCCCGGCAACCAGTGGAGCATAGTCGTTGGCAAACAGGCGGATTAAACCGTCGGTCACGCCGATGGTCGCCTGTTGATCCTGCTGCCGCCGCTGCTGATAACGGCTCAATAGCGCATAAGCGCCCAGATCTTCACCGGCCTGTGCTGCTTTTGCCAGCGTTTCTGCCAACGACATCACATCGCGCAGGCCCAGATTAAAACCCTGCCCGGCGATCGGATGCAGCGTCTGCGCCGCATTCCCCACCAGCGCCAAACGGTGGCTGACATGTTGGTTAGCCATCAACAGACTTAAAGGATAACTGTGGCGCTGGCCCGCTTTCAGCATTTTGCCCAACCGCCAGCCGAACGCCTTTTGTAGTTCACTAAGGAAACGTTCATCGTCCCAGCTATCCACCTGTGCCCGATCTGCTCTGGCATGACACCAGACAAGCGAACTGCGCCCCTGTGACATCGGCAGCAGCGCCAGCGGCCCGAAGCGGGTAAAGCGTTCAAAGGCTCGCCCCTGCGGCGCTTCTGCGGTGGTGACGTTGGCAATGGTCGCAAACTGCGGGTAATCACGTTGCTGCCACTGCACATTACAGGCCTGCGCCAGTGCCGAGCGTGAACCATCCGCCGCCACCAACAGTTGCCCGCTTAAACGCTGCCCATTGTCCAACTTCACTTCAGCATGAGTCACCGTACGCAGCACATCGACCACTTTAGCCGGGCAATGCAGCGTGATGCCTGGCGCTTTCGCCAGCAGCGCAAACAGCCGCTGCCCGGCGTCGTGCAGTTCAATCACCTGCCCCAGCGCATCAACCTGATAATCCTGCGCATGCAGATTCACAAACCCGGCATGACCACGATCGCTAACATGTACATGGGTAATCGCCGTGGCGCAACTACGCAACGCGGGCCAGATACCGATGCGCGCTAACTGCTGGCAGGTTCCCTGCGCCAGAGCGATGGCTCGGGCATCAAAACCAGGATGAGCACTATCGTCGGGCCGAGTTGCCTCAACCAGATCGATAGCCACCTTACCCTGAGTCAGGGATGAAATCGCCAACGCCAGCGTTGCGCCCGCCATCCCGCCGCCAACAATAATGATGCTCATACTATCTTGCCGCCGCCATCAGGGCTTCAATGGCATCAGGATCCTTCACTACGCTGGCGGTGAGGTTTTCATTACCGTCTTTGGTAATCAGGATGTCATCTTCGATACGAATGCCGATACCACGGTATTCCTGCGGCACGTCGGCATCTGGCGCGATATACAGGCCAGGTTCGATCGTCAACACCATTCCCGGCTCCAGAATACGATCGCGGCTTGGGGAACCGTAGTGACCGACGTCATGCACATCCAATCCCAGCCAGTGGCTCAGGCCATGCATAAAGAACGGGCGATGTGCCTGTTCGGCAAACAGATGTTCCACCTCACCTTTCAGCACGCCCAGTTCAACCAGGCCAGTGATCATGATGCGCACCACCTGATCGTTCACCTCGCGGATGCTGATCCCCGGTTTAAACATCTCCAAACCACGGTTGATCGACGCCAGCACGATGTCATACACCGCACGCTGCGGCTTGCTGAACTTGCCGTTTACCGGGAAGGTGCGCGTAATATCACCAGCATAGCTGCGATATTCACAACCCGCGTCGATCAGCACCAGATCGCCATCGCGCATTTCGCATTCGTTCTCGGTGTAATGCAGGATACATGCATTTTCACCGCTGCCGACGATGGTGTTGTAAGAAGGGTAACGCGCGCCGAGGCGGCCGAATTCGTGCAGGATTTCTGCTTCCAGTTGATATTCGAACATCCCTGGGCGGCATTTTTCCATCGCGCGGGTATGGGCCAGCGCGCTGATCTCACCGGCGCGGCGCATAGCGGCCACTTCTTCTGGCGATTTGAACAGGCGCATGTCATGCAGCCACGGGCGGTAATCGGTGATGGTCGCCGGGGCTTGCAGGTTCTGGCGGAAACCCTTGCGCAATTTATCCAACGCAGCAAACAGGATGTCATCCGCATAAGCGTATTGCCCCTGTGCGTGATACACCACGTCCAGGCCGTTGAGCAACAGGTGCAGTTGGTCATTGATCTCATTGAATGCCAAGGCGCGATCCACGCCCAGTTTTGCTGGCGCGGCCTCTTGCCCTAAACGGCGGCCAAACCAGATTTCTGCCGTCAGATCGCGCACCCGGTTGAACAGGACGCTGTGATTATGGGTTTCATCGCTTTTCACCAGAATCAACACGGCTTCCGGCTCGTTAAAGCCGGTCAGATACCAGAAATCACTGTTCTGACGATAGGGGTATTCAGAATCCGCATTACGTGCCACTTCCGGGGCAGCGAAAACAACCGCTGCGCTGCCCGGAGCCATCTTCGCCAACAGCGCCTGACGGCGGTTGTGAAATTCCTGCTGAGTCATCACCTTCTCCTGAAATCGGTTTACCTGTGCTCATGGGCAGCCACGCTTAACTGCGCAATCAATGTAATGTCGGTTTGTTCATTTCCGGTGCCGTCGGCTTATGACGGGTAAATTCAGTATGGCAAAGGAGCGCAACAACCCGCACATATTCAACCACTTCTTCCAGCGACTGCTCCAACTCTTCCTGGTCCTCGTCTTCGTCGTAGCCCAGTTGAGCGATATTGCGCAGATCGTCGATCGCTTCGCCCACTTCGTCTTTCATCTGCGCCAACTTGGGCTGCATCATGCCCAGCCCCAGCAGGAAATGGTTCACCCATCCTGCCAACGCATCGGCACGCTCAAAGACGCTGACCGTATCGCCTTCCGGCATCAATAACTGGAACATGAACTCGTCGTCTTCCAGCGTATCGCGGGTCACTTCATGCAGTTGCTGCAACGGCAAGCCCAGCGCCTGTGGGAAGGCCTCACCTTCGTTGGTCAGTTCGAACACCAGCGTCCGCCAGCTGGCATCACGGTTGCCGCCGCACAGTAGGCCGCTGATCAAGCCGTGCATTTCTGCGGCCGTTAAGGCTACCGCCTGCTGGTTGAGAGCAACGGTCAAAGATTGGTAACTTGGAAATGTATTCTGTATGGACATGCGCATTCGTCGTCGTTGGCAGGATAAGTTCGTGTTATGCTACCACCAAGGTCCGTCGCTATACCAGTTGAGCGCACTACCTCAGTGGCAGGTTATAATCAGAGCATCTTGGCATTTCCAACAGACTAAATCGCGGTAAGTATGCATTTTGAAACCCTTTTTTATCTGGTAATGTTAAGCACGATCGATTAAAACCAGATGCTGAAAAAGTGTTGAATCTTGGTACCGAGGTATATATAGTGGCGCCCGCTTTGAGTTGCACGGCACAGGCTGGCCGGAGCTGGCGCGAAATTTAGGCAGGAAGGTGGCATGTCTGCACAACCGGTAGATATTCAAATTTTTGGCCGTTCGTTAAGAGTTAATTGCCCGCCAGAACAACAAGATGCGTTGAACATGGCAGCAGAAGATCTTAACCAGCGGTTGCAAGATCTTAAAGTTCGCACTAGAGTCACAAATACAGAACAACTTGTTTTCATCGCAGCATTGAACGTCTGTCACGAACTTGCTCAAGAGCGCTTGAAAACCCGTGACTATGCGGCCAATATGGAACAACGAATTCGTATGCTGCAACAGACCATTGAACAGGCATTGCTTGAACAGGGTCGCATCTCTGAACGTCAGGATGCACAATTCGAATAACTTAAGTTGCTGAAGTTGAAGGTTTCGGCAATGAGTAAAAAATTTCTCTGAGATGTTTGCCAGCGGGCCCGTCCCCTGAGCCGATATTTAGTACCAATAGAATGTGATGACTCGTGACCGGTGTGCATGCTCGGCCCGTCCGAGAAGCCTTAAGGTTGCGACATCATGTTCACCTTGAACCATGGGTTCAAGGGTTACAGCCTGCGACGGCATCTCGGAGATTCCCTTCACTCGTGGTTTACCACGCAAGTTCGATATTATGTCTTTTCAACCACAGTTCGTTCAGCAACGCCAAACACTCCGTAATAAAATCCGCCAACGGCGCCGCGCTTTAACGCCCGCGCAGCAGCATGACTTTGCGTTGCAGATTGCAGCACGCCTGGCCCAACATCCTCGCATACAAGCAGCACAACGCATTGCGGTGTTTCTCTCTTTTGACGGTGAGTTGGATACCCGCCCGCTGATTGAGCAGCTATGGCAACAGGGCAAGCAGGTTTACCTGCCGGTATTGCACCCGTTCAGCCCCGGCAATCTGCTGTTTCTGCGGTATACCCCAAATACGCCGCTGGTGCGCAACCGCTTCAATATTCTGGAGCCCGCGCTGGATGTGCGCCACGTGTTACCGGTGTTGCAGCTAGATGTGGTTCTGACGCCGCTGGTAGCGTTCGACGCTGTAGGCCAACGGTTGGGAATGGGCGGCGGGTTTTACGATCGCACCTTGCAGAACTGGCAGTATGGCGGCCCGTACCCGATGGGGTTGGCGCATGATTGCCAGCAGGTAGAACAACTGCCAGTAGAACACTGGGATATCCCGCTGCCGGAGATCGTGACGCCTTCGCAAATCTGGGTATGGCAAACGGTAAAATAGCAAAAGGCCGGATTTCTCCGGCCTTTAAGATCTCGCACAGCCTTTATCAGAACAGCAGGCGTGCGCGGATAGTGCCTTCAATCGCTTTCATACGTTGCAACGCCGCATCAGCGCGCTCGGTTTCTGCTTCGATATCGATCACCACGTAGCCGATTTCCGCACCGGTCTGCAGATATTGAGCGGCGATGTTCACACCTTCTTCCGCGAAAATCTGGTTAATCTGCGTCAGAACGCCTGGGCGGTTTTCATGGATATGCAGCAGGCGGCTGGAGTTCGGGCCATGCATCGGCAGCGAAACTTCCGGGAAGTTAACCGCAGACAGCGTAGAACCGTTGTCGGAGTATTTCGCCAGTTTCCCGGCCACTTCGTCACCGATGTTCTCCTGCGCTTCTTCGGTCGAACCACCGATATGCGGCGTCAGCAGCACGTTGTCAAACTCACACAGCGGCGAATTGAACGGATCGCTGTTGGTCGCAGGCTCTTCTGGGAAGACGTCAATCGCCGCCCCTGAAAGATGATGACTCGCCAGCGCATTACACAGCGCAGGAATATCCACCACGGTACCGCGTGAGGCGTTGATCAGGATCGCACCCGGCTTCATCAGTGCCAGCTCTTCGGTACCAATCATATTCTTGGTCGACAGCGTTTCCGGCACGTGCAGCGTTACCACATCGCTCATATTGAGCAGATCGGATAAGTGGCGCACTTGCTGAGCGTTACCCAGCGGCAGTTTGTTTTCGATATCGTAGAAGAACACCTTCATACCCAGGCCTTCCGCCAGAATACCGAGCTGAGTACCGATATGGCCGTAGCCGATAATCCCCAGCTTCTTGCCACGCGCTTCATACGAGCCCACAGCCAGTTTTTGCCACTGGCCACGGTGCGCCTTGGCGTTAGCCGTTGGGATACCGCGCAGCATCAGCAGCAGTTCGCCCAGCACCATTTCAGCCACGGAACGGGTATTGGAGAATGGCGCGTTAAACACTGGAATACCGCGTTTGGTCGCCGCTTTCAAATCAACCTGGTTGGTGCCGATACAAAAACAGCCCACTGCCACCAGTTTCTCTGCAGCAGCAAAAACCTCTTCGGTCAGATTGGTACGCGAACGAATACCAACGAAATGCGCATCGCGGATCGATGCCTTAAGCGCTTCGGTGTCTAACGCACCTTTATGGTATTCAATGTTGGTATATCCGGCAGCACGCAAGCTATCTACCGTGCTTTGATGAACCCCTTCCACCAACAAGAATTTAATCTTGTCTTTTCCCAATGATACTTTTGCCATTTACCCGACCCTATATTCAGACTTCAGAAACGACTGTCATCCCCTTCTTACTTGAAGCTGCAGCGTTGTTGGCTGCGGGCGCTCACCCCAGTCACATAGTTATCTATGCCCCAGGGGTGAGCGCCCTTGCCGCCTAGCGGCAACTCCAAGTACTTTGGGTATATAAAACAGCACATCCCCCCAACATAACAAAAATAACGCGCCCGGCAATACAAACGATTGCTCGCCGATCAGCACAAGGCTCATTGATGCCGGTGGTTTCTGGTGGAAGATGCCATAGTGAAAGAATTTGGTAGGAGCTTAGCGGAGATTATTGCCATAACGTGACATATATCACTAAATTTGGCGGTTTTAAGATAAGATATTTTTTAGCCGAAAATCTCAAGAAACAGGCAAGCGGCAAATCATCAGGGCGCGATTGGCTGCGCCCCTGCAAGCGTGGTTATCTCACCACTTTTTTAACGCCATCCGGCGTGCCCACCAGCGCAACATCCGCACCACGGTTGGCAAACAGGCCGACGGTCACCACACCGGCGATACTGTTGATCTTGTTTTCCAGCTCAACCGCATCGAGAATGTTCAGGTTATGCACGTCCAGAATCACGTTGCCATTATCGGTCAGCACGTTCTGGCGATATTCCGGCAGGCCGCCCAGCTTCACCAGCTCACGCGCCACATAAGAGCGCGCCATCGGGATCACTTCCACCGGCAGCGGGAATTTGCCCAACACATCAACCTGCTTGGTTGAATCGACAATGCAGATGAACTTGCGGGCAATCGCGGCAATGATTTTTTCGCGGGTCAGGGCTGCGCCACCGCCTTTGATCATCTGCATATGGCCGTTGATCTCATCCGCGCCGTCAACATAGATATCCAGCGAATCCACTTCGTTGCTGTCAAAAACGTGGATCCCCAGGCTTTTCAGTTTGGCGGTAGAGGCGTCGGAGCTGGACACCGCACCTTCGATCTGATCTTTGATCGAGCCGAGCGCATCGATAAAATGAGCCGCCGTAGAACCGGTGCCGACCCCCACAATGGTGCCTGGTTTCACATATTCCAGCGCCGCCCAACCTACCGCTTTTTTCAGTTCATCCTGAGTCATGATGTGTTTACTGCCTATGTGCGAAAACGTGTGCGTATTATAGGGTAAATCGCCGTTTTGCACTCAGACGGGATCACACTTATTTCACCCGAAAAAGCGTAGAAATGTGGCATAGTGCCGGTATCAATTTCTTTTTATAGGGATATATCTCCGATGAAACGCCCAGACTATCGAACGCTGCAAGCGCTGGACGCGGTGATCCGTGAGCGTGGCTTTGAGCGCGCGGCACAAAAACTGTGTATCACCCAATCGGCAGTATCCCAGCGCATCAAACAGTTGGAAAACCTGTTCGGCCAACCGCTGTTGGTGCGCACCGTGCCGCCGCGCCCAACAGAACAGGGGCAGAAACTGCTGGCGTTGCTGCATCAGGTTGAACTGCTTGAAGAAGAGTGGCTGGGGAATGATAACGGCGTCGATACCCCGTTGCTGCTGTCGCTGGCGGTCAACGCCGACAGTCTGGCAACCTGGCTGTTACCGGCGCTGCAATCCGTCCTGACAGACTCGCCGATCCGCCTGAATTTGCAGGTCGAAGACGAAACCCGCACCCAAGAGCGCCTGCGCCGGGGTGAAGTGGTGGGCGCAGTGAGTATCCAACCGCAGCCGCTGCCGAGCTGCCTGGTGGATCAATTGGGCGCACTGGATTATCTGTTTGTCGCGTCCAAAGGGTTTGCCGAGCGCTATTTCCCCAACGGCGTGACCCGCTCCGCCCTGCTGAAAGCCCCGGCGGTAGCGTTTGATCACCTCGACGATATGCATCAGGCATTTTTGCAGCAGAACTTCGATCTTTCACCGGGCAGCGTGCCGTGCCATATCGTTAACTCTTCAGAAGCCTTTGTGCAGTTGGCAAGGCAAGGCACCACCTGCTGTATGATCCCGCATCTGCAAATAGAGAGAGAACTGGCTTCAGGGGAGTTGATCGATCTGACGCCGGGTCTGTTCCAGCGCCGCATGCTGTTCTGGCACCGTTTTGCTCCGGAAAGCCGCATGATGCGCAAGGTTACCGACGCGCTGTTAGCTCATGGGCATCAGGTACTAAGGCAAGACTGATATACCCTTCATCTTTCAAGTTGCAGGTATGTTGGTTGCGCTTTCCTGCATATTGAAATCTATTGGGTATATACCCAAATAATTCGAGTTGCTTGTAGGCGGCAACAGAGCGAAGCCCCAGGAGCTTACTCCAGTAAGTGACTGGGGTGAGCGAGGGCAGCCAACACCCAAGCAACTTGAAGTATGACGGGTATAGAGGGCGCAATGGCTGCGCCCTGCGGGCTATTACTGTGCTGCGTTACGCTGCAACTCAAACACCACATCTACCTGATCGTCAAAGCGAATGCTCTGCTGCTCGTAGGTTTGCGCCGCATCGCTTTCCGGTGCAGCAGCCGCTTTAAACATGCGCGCTACCGGCATCGGTTGAGCGTTGGCGACGTGATAGCGGATGCTGTAAACCGGCCCCAGGGTAACCTTAAAGCCCTTCGCCAATGAAGCCGCCTGCTGAGTGGCATCTTCAATCGCTTTCTGGCGCGCCTGTTCGCGATAAACGTCCGGATTGGCCACACCCAGCTCAACCGAGCGGATCTCATTGAGGCCAGACTTCAGCGCCCCGTCCAGCAGTGCATTCAGCTTATCCAACTGGCGCAACGTCACCTGCACCTGACGCACCGCACGATAGCCTTTCAGCACCGACTCGCCGGTTTTCAGGTAATCATATTCCGGCTGCGTGCGCAGATTGGCCGCGTTGATATCTTTCTTTTCAATACCGTTTTTTTGCAGGAAATCGAAATATTGCGCCACGCGCTCGTCGACCTGCGTTTTCGCCTGGGCGGCATCTTTGGAGGTAACGCTGACTTCGATCGCCAACGTGGCGATATCCGGGGTAGCGTCCACGCTGGCGCTACCGGAAGTGACTACGTGCGGCCCTTCGGGTAATTCTGCCGCCTGCAACGCTAAAGGTAACGCCCCAAATCCAATCATTGCGGCCATGGCCAATGCTTTCAGCTTCACGGTGTCTCCTTAAAATGGCTCATTACTGAGCCTAAAACCTAACATATCCGGCGGAGATTTAAATTCGGATTAGTGACAAATTCTATAGATTTGCGCCATTCCAGGCTAATTGTAGCGCAATGGCCCACATCACCAGCCCGACCAGAACGTTGATAATCCGTTGTGCGGTCTGAGTTTGCAGCCACGGAGCCAGCCAGGAAGCCAGCAAAGCCAGGGCGAAGAACCAGGTGATCGATGCGCTGGCCGCACCTAAGGCAAACCAGGAGCGGATCTCCGGTGCAAGTTGGCTGCCAAGGCTACCGAGCACCACAAAGGTATCGAGATACACATGCGGGTTCAGCCAGGTGACCGCCAACATTGTGACCACAATGCGCCAGCGGCTTTGCTTCATCTCTTCGGCGGTGGCGAATGCCAAGTGCTGGCTGAACGCGGTGCGGAAAGCGCCCCAGCCGTACCACAGCAGAAACGCCACCCCGCCCCAGGTGACCAACAGTAACAACAGCGGCGAACGGCTCAGCAAGGCGCTGCCGCCGAAAATACCGGCGCAGATCAGGGCGATATCGCTCAACGCACACAGCGAAGCGATCATCAGATGATATTGGCGGCGGATCCCCTGGTTCATCACAAATACGTTTTGCGGCCCCAGCGGCAGGATCATCGCGGCGCTCAAGGCAAAGCCTTGCAAAAAGATGGTTAACATTTTGTTTCCTCTGGCGATAGAATGCAGGGCTTTTGGCGATGCCTCGAAGGCGATAATGCCAGAAAAGCGGCGCGTGCTGTTCAACACGCGCATCATACGAAGAGATAATTATTAGGGGAAATGGATATTTCTAATCAGGCATCAGTTAGGCTAATGCTCAACCGTGGGTCACAAACCCCAGTTCTTGGGAAATGCGCTGCGCGGTGGCAAGTACCGGTTTCATCAGCGATTTCACTCCAACCTGTTGCAGCTTGGCGGTCGGCAGAGAAACCGACACCGCATAAGGCACCCGTTGCTGAATGTCGAACACCGGCGCGGCAATGCAGGAGACGCCCAGTTCGTTCTCTTCACGGTCCATCGCCACGCCCTGTTTGCGAATATCCGCCAGTTCCTCATACATTTTCGGCAATTGGGTAATGGTATTGCGCGTTAACGGCTGGATTGTCTGCTGATGGGTTTGCCAGTAATGATCCGGGTAATCGCTCTTGCCGTAGGCCATGAAAATCTTGCCCATCGCCGAGCAGTACAGCGGCATGTGCTGGCCGATATAGGCACGGGTACGCATCATGCCGGTGGTCGGTTCCAGCTTGTAGATCAGGATCACGTGATCGTCTTCGCGGCTGGAGAAGTTCACCGTTTCGCCCACTTCCAGATTCAACTGCTCCAGATGCGGTGCTGCCACGTGGATAATATTCAGCGAGGAAAGCGCCTTCTGGCCAATAGAAATGAACTTGGTGGTCAGGCGATAGCTGCCGGGGGACGGTGCCTGGGTGACGTAACCGCTGGCGTGCAACCCCTGCAACAGGCGGTGTACCGTGCTCTTGTTCATCTCTGCCAGTTCGGAGAGGTGAGCCAACGGGCAGCCATTGGGGAAATTGCTCAATATCTCAATCAGTTGCAATCCACGGAACAGGCTTTGGCTGCCCAACGGTTTGTCTTTCTTATCATCTTTTTCATCAACAGCTTTCAGGCTCATAGCGAAATCTCTCCAATGTCGAACCACCCGTCTAGGCTACGGCACGATCAGCAGGCTCATTACCGGGGATGTTACTCCAATGGTTGCATCAGGTGAAGATGGAACGCCGTTTCATTGTCAGCAGCAGCGTTAAAACGCGCAACATTTTGGCAACTTACGAAGTGAGTTATAGGTCACAAATTCGCAAAGATAAAAATAACCCATTGTTTATTAATAACAATTAAAACCCAGCCGGCTTTGCTTTAGCTCAGCGTTCGGCATATCATTTTTGAAATTGAATTTCGCATAATGAAATATACCGTAGATTTAATCACCATATTTTCACTAACTTGCCACAAACAAGTTGCGCGAACCGGACACAAAGGGTGCATCACATGACTCATAGCAATGCGGATCAACCCATTCTGACACTCAGCAACATCGTGAAGCGATTTGGCGGCAACATCGCGGTTAACGATGTCAGCTTGCAGGTGATGCCCGGTGAAGTCTTGGCGCTGCTGGGTGAAAACGGTGCCGGCAAATCGACGTTGATCAAGGTGCTGGCTGGCGTTTACCCGCGCGACGGCGGTGATATTCGCTTTCAGGGCCAGAGTATTGTTTCAGCAGCAGCGCTAAAAAGCGCCAGCCGCCAGCCGATCGCCTTTATCCATCAGGATTTGGGGCTGATTGAATGGATGACGGTGGCGGAAAACATGGCGCTGGTGATGGGCTTCCCACGCCGTTTCGGGCTGATCGACTGGCGCGCCATTCGCCAACGTGCCAGCGAGGCCTTGCAGGATGTCGGCATTGCGCTGGATCCGGATGCTCGGGTGTTCGAACTTTCCCGCACCGAGAAATCGCTGCTGGCGATCGCGCGGGCGGTGGCGGTGAACGCCGAACTGCTGGTGCTGGATGAACCCACCGCATCACTGCCCGCCAACGACGTGCGCCATCTGTTCGCCGTCATCAACCGGCTGCGGGCCAAAAAGGTCGGCATGATTTATGTCACCCATCGTCTGGATGAAGTGATAGAGATTGCCGATCGGGTGTGCGTGATGCGCGACGGGCGCTACGTCGCCGGGGGCAATACCGCCGATTATTCCCTGCGCGATCTGGTACAGACGATCGTCGGTGAAGCGATGACGGGCGATCAGCGCGAACCGCTGCCGGAGCTGCAACCGCCGGTGCTACAGCTCAGTAACGTGGTGATCGGTGAGATCGGCCCGGTCAGTTTCAGCCTGCAACCGGGTGAAATGCTGGCCTTGGCCGGGCTGCGCGGTGCCGGGCAGGAAGAGATTGGCCGCCTGCTGTTCGGCCTGCGCCAGCGCGACGGCGGCGAAATCCAGTTCCGCGATCGGCCTTACGCTGCCACCAGTCCACAGCAGGCGATCGCCTGCGGCGTTTCGCTGGTAGCGGGCGATCGCACCGGCGAAAGCCTGGTGATGTCGATGAGCGTACGCGAAAACCTGTTTATCAACCCCTGCGCCAGCGGCCATCAGCTATTGGCGCGCTACAGCCGCCGCGCCGAAACCGCGGCCAGCGAGCAGAAAGTGCAACTGTTCGACGTGCGGCCGAAGGACGTCAATATCGACATCAGCGCCCTGTCCGGTGGCAACCAGCAAAAAGTGGTGATGGCGCGCTGGATGCACCTGGGCGCACCCTTGCTGATCCTGGAAGATCCTACCGCCGGTGTCGACGTCGGGGCGCGGGCAGAAATTTATCATCTGTTAAATCAATCCCTGGCCGCTGGCGTGGCGGTATTGGTGATCTCCAACGATTTCGAGGAGATCGCCCATATCTGTAACCGCGCCTTGGTATTCAACCGGGGAACCGTGGTCGGCGAACTGAAGAACCAGCAGGTCTCGTTCGCTAATTTATTGGAGCTGGCCTCTGCCAGCGCCGGGGAAGTTGTGGTGGAGAAACAGCATGTCGAATAAAACATCCGTTAAATCAACGGCATTAGAGCAGCGCGTCAGCCTGGCGCAGGACGGCGCTGGCCCGTGGTTAATGCAGGTGCTCACCCGCTACGGCCTGCTGTTATTGTGCATTATGCTGGTGATCCTGTTTTCACTCACCACGCCGTCGTTTGCCTCAATGCTGACGTTACAGGCGATCCTGTCCAGCAAAGCCAAAATCGCCCTGCTGGCGTTGGCAGCCACCATTCCGATGATCGTCGGCAAAATCGATCTCAACGTCGGTTTCGGCATCGTGCTGTGGCACATTCTGGCGATTACCCTACAAGTGGAATACGGCTTCTCCTGGCAGATGGCGGTGTTAGCCGTATTGGTGATTTCCGCGCTGTACGGCCTGTTGAACGGCATTCTGGTGGCGTTGGCGGATATCGACAGCTTCGTCGCCACGCTGGGCTCCGGCACCGTGCTGTATGCGGTGGCTCTGTGGCATTCCGGCGGGCGGCAGATTGTCGGGGATCTCCCCGACGCCTTTATCGCCCTGCATCACACCGAAATTGCCGGTATCCCGATCGTTGCCTTCTATGTGCTGATCGTGGCCGTGGTCCTGTGGTTGATCACCGAACACACGCCGCTCGGCCGCTGCATGTATGCGGTAGGCGGCAACCCGGCGGCGGCGCGGCTGAACGGTATTTCCGTCAACCGCTTCACCATCGGCGCTTTTATGGCCTCCAGCGTACTCACCGGCTTTAGCGGCGTGCTGATCGCCGCTGAACAAGGCGTCGGGCAGGCCAGCGTCGGCATGGACTACTTATTACCCGCATTGGTTGGCGCCTTCCTCGGCAGTACCACCATCCGTCCAGGGCGGGTCAACGTCTGGGGCACGGTGGTCGGCATTGCCATTCTGGCGATCGGCATTGCCGGTATCCAACAGTTTGGCGGCGAATTCTGGGTTGAACCGCTGTTTAACGGTGCCACCCTGCTGCTTTCCATCACGCTGGCGGGCTATGCCCAGCGCCGCCGGTTGCTCAACCAAAAAGCGGTACAGCACAGTCAGGCGGCTTTAGCCGAAAAAAATAACCAGAAAGCGATTAATCCTTAATCAGGAGTTTACGTATGAAACGTTTTTGGATGTTATCAGGGGTCACTACGTTGCTGTTAGCCACCGCACCGGCGTGGGCAGATGCTTATCTCGATCAGGCCACCGCGGCGGTAAATAAGGCCACGACCAGCGCCAGCCAGTGGGATGGCCCCACCAGCGGCCCGCAGTTAGTGCCGAACAAGAAAATCATCTTTATTGCTTCCGACATGAAAAACGGCGGCGTACAAGGGGTGCAGCAAGGGCTGAGCGAAGCGGCCAAAGCGGCAGGCTGGCGGTTGGAAACGCTGGACGGTGGCGGTTCGGTGAAGGATCAGCTGTCATCTCTCAATCAGGCGATTGCTCAAAAGCCAGACGGCATTGTCATCGGTGGCTGGAACCCTAACGTGGCCAAGATCCCACTGAAGAAGGCGATCCAGCAGGGCATCGTGCTCACCGCCTGGCACGCGGTGCCGGAACCGGGGCCGATCGCCAAATATGACGTATTCTATAACGTCACCTCCGACTCCAACGAAGTGGCACGCATCGCGGCACAATACGCAGTGGTGAAATCCGGCGGCCAGGCCAGCGTGCTGATCTTTACCGATTCGCTGTACCAAATCGCGCTGGACAAGGCCAACGTGATGAAAGAAGAGATCGGCAAATGCAGCGGTTGCACAGTGGTGGAGTTCATCGATACGCCGCTGGCGGACACCGCCAACCGCATGCCCGCCATGACCTTCAGCCTGCTGCAAAAATACGGCGATAAATTCCAGTACGCATTGGCGATTAACGACCTGTATTTCGATTTCATGGCTCCAGCGCTGAAAACCGCCGGTAAAGGCGGCCAAAATGCCCCATATAACATCTCGGCCGGTGACGGTTCTATTTCCGCCTATCAACGCATCCGCTCCGACGACAGCCAGTCCGCCACCGTGCCGGAGCCGCTGAAGCTGCACGGCTGGCAGTTGCTGGATGAATTCAACCGCGCCTTTGCCAAACAGCCGCCTTCTGGCTATGTCACTCCGGCGCACCTGGTAACTCGTGACAATATCAGCGCCGATAACCTGTATGACCCGCAGAACGGCTACCAGGAACATTACAAAGCCATCTGGGGCGTAAAATAAACGGAGGGGCTGGCATGATCGCACAATCATTGGAACGTTTATGCTCGCCCGCCATCTGGGCCGAAGGCCCGGTATGGCTGCCACAACAGGATGCTGTGGTGTTCAGCGATGTGAAAGGCAACCGTATGTTTCGCTGGGCGCGCAACGGGGAACTCAGCCTGTGGCGCTCGCCTTCGCACTACGCCAACGGTAATGCCCGTGATAATCAAGGGCGCGTGATCAGTTGTGAACATGGACGGCGCGCCATCAGCCGCACCGAGCATGACGGCAGCCTCACCCTGCTGGTGGAACGCGTTGACGGTAAACGCTTCAACTCCCCCAACGATGTGGTGGTGCGCTCCGACGGCACTTTGTGGTTTACCGATCCGCCCTACGGCATCGTCGGTGATGAAGAGGGCTACAAGTCAGAAAGCCAGGTGATCGGCTGCTATCTGTACTGCTTCGATCCCCACGATGGTTCGCTGAACATTGCCGCCAGCGATCTGCAACGGCCAAACGGCCTGGCTTTTTCACCGGACGAACGCCTGTTGTACGTAGCCGATATGTCGATCGTCGATTTCCCCACGCTTGGACGCAGCGAACTGCGGGTCTACCCGGTAGAAGGCCGCAAACTGGGAGCCAGTAGCCATTTTGCCCATGTTGCGCCCGGCTTTCCGGACGGTTTTTGCCTGGATGCCGCCGGTAATCTGTTCTGTAGCTGTGCTGATGGCATCACCATTTTTAACCCTCAAGGCCAGAAAATCGGCAAGATCGCCGTGCCGGAGCGGGTTTCCAACTGCACCTTCGGCGGGCCGGACGGTAATGAGCTGTATATCACCGCCACCACTTCGCTATATCGGATCGCCCTGAATACCCACGGGTAACAGGCATTCCGCTTCATACAGGGTGAGCCGCCTCACCCTGTTTTGTCACGCCTGTAGCACGGCAAACCCCCAAAACGTGCCGCCGATCACAAAATCACCACACTAATTTAACTCACTGTTTTTAAATATTAATTTTCCGTCACCTCACTTTGACTTCGCTCCGATGCGGGTATAGCATTTATTTGAAATGCAATTTCGCATAATGAAATTTAAAGAATGTAAAACGCACAATTCGCCGTAACGGAGAAGCAGCATGAGAGTGAGTTACACCGAACTAAAACAGCAATTCAAGCGTGTGTTGCTGGCACGGGGCGTGGCGGAACAAACGGCAGATGAGTGCGCCGCGATGTTCGCGGAAACTACCGAAAGCGGCGTCTATTCTCATGGCGTAAACCGTTTCCCGCGCTTTATTCAGCAGTTGGAAGCCGGTGACATCGTCCCCGGTGCCAAACCGAGCAAGCTGCTGGCGCTGGGCGCTATCGAACAATGGGATGCCCATCAGGGGATCGGCAACCTGACCGCCCGCCAGATGATGGATCGTGCCATGCAACTGGCGGATCAACACGGCATCGGCCTGGTAGCGCTGCGTAATGCCAACCACTGGATGCGCGGCGGCGGCTACGGCTGGCAGGCGGCGGAAAAGGGTTATATCGGCATCTGCTGGACCAACTCGATCGCCGTGATGCCGCCTTGGGGAGCCAAACAGTGCCGCATCGGCACCAACCCGCTGATCGTCGCCGTGCCGAGTAACCCGATCACCATGGTGGATATGTCGATGTCGATGTTCTCCTACGGCGCACTGGAGATAAATCGCCTGGCAGGCAAAACGCTGCCGGTAGATGGTGGTTTTGATAATGACGGCAACCTGACTCGCGATCCGGCCACTATCGAAGAAAATCGGCGCATTCTGCCAATGGGCTACTGGAAAGGTTCGGCGCTGTCGGTGGTGCTGGATATGATCGCCACCCTGCTTTCCGGTGGCAGTTCCGTAGCCGAAGTAACCGAAGATCACCGCGACGAATATGGCGTTTCGCAGGTGTTTATCGCCATCGAGATCGAACGCCTGATCGACGGTAAAACCCGCGATGAGAAATTACAACGCATCATGGATTACATCACCAGCGCCGAACGCGATAACCCCGATGTCGCTATTCGCCTGCCGGGCCACAGGTTCCCACGCGTCCGCGCCGAGAATCAGCGCGACGGTATTCCCATTGACGACCGAGTCTGGGCGCGCATTCAGGCGCTTTAAGGAGAAGACTATGTTCTTTGGCCATATTGCCCATACGGCAGCAGAGCATTATCCCCCGGCGATCGCCAAAGCGGTGGCCTATTTGCAGAACACCGACTTCGCCGCCCTGCCCGCCGGGCGTTATGAAGATGCGGAAACCGGTTATCTGGTGCAGGTGCTGGATTTACACACCCAAGATAAAAACCAACTGCGGCCAGAAGTGCACCGCAAAAATATCGACGTGCAGTTTCTGGTGAGTGGCACCGAACTTATCGGCGTCGCTGTGGATAACGGTAATAACCTTATTGAGCAGGAACTATTGGAGCAGCGCGACATTATTTTTTATCAGGATGTGGAGAATGAATCCTGGTTAACCATGCACCCCGGTAATTTCGCGGTATTTTTCCCGCAGGATGTTCATCGCCCTGCCTGTATTAATCAGCAACCCTGCGATATTAGAAAAGTGGTAGTGAAAATACCGGTAACATTAATTTCAGACAGGAAAGAAATTCTAAATTAATCATCCAATACTAATGAGCTAAGACTATTCAGTTCCCTCTCCCTCGGCTGTCTCTTGATCAGATCTCCTGATCAAGAGACTTCGCCAGTTTATACCCTTCGACGATATCCTGAAGCTTGAACCATCCCTCCCACATCACTACCCATCCTGCTCGTCCCGTTCGTTTACTGTCATACCAACGCCCCAGCTTCGCCAGATTCAGGTACGCCCACTTCACACTCGGCGGCCTCTTCGGCAAGGTTTTACCTTCCTGTTTCACCCACAACAACGTCCATTCAAGTGGACTCAGTACCCGTTCACAGCTTGCATTGAGCGTCTCTTCACTCAACCCGCCCTGGCGTAACGCCAACACCCGCACCGCTATAAAGCTCAGGATGACGATCATTCGCTCCAGATTATTTCGCGTTTGCATCCGTAGCTGTTCCACCTGCGTTCCACCGCTTTTCCACGCTTTATGGTATTCCTCTATCAGCCAGCGACGCTCGTAGTAACTGATAATCACCCGGGCTTCTTCCGCTGATGTGACTTTTTCTGATGTCAGAAGGTGCCAGCACGCTCCGTCTTCTCCTTCTTCACGACAGCAGATATACGTCAGTGGGACGGTATTTTCTTCTGACGTACTCCCCGGCATTTTGAGTTCGACCGAGCTATAGCGGATACTCATTTGTGCCCCACGCGCAGCACGTCCGCCTTTCTGGACCACATTCAGTCGATAACTGCCTGCTTCTGTTAGCGTTTCTGGCAACTCCAACAGCTTCTCATTATGTCCACTTAGCAACCGGTTCTGAGCGGCTCGAACGATGAAGCGCTGTTTATTTTTCGTTTTATAATCAAGGTAATGCCAGATATCCGCTTCCCGGTCACAGACGGAGATAACGTGTGCTTGTGTGTCACCGAGACGCTGTGCCGTTCGTTCAGATGCCTGTTGCCATTTGTAACTCTCTTTCTCTTCATAAGGCACGTGTTTACGTTGGTGCTTTTTACCGTATTTGTTCGCTTCACGGCTCCAGCGATGCTGGTCGATGAGCCCCAAGAACAGTGCGTGCTCGGGAGCATAAAGCAGGACGGTGTGGGCTAACAGGCCATGCGTATTCTTGCTGGTTGTCGTATTTCCCAACTCGTCATACGCGGTGGTGTGAGCGAAGTTAATGGAGGTGGTGTCTTCCAAAGCAAGTAGCAGGGTGTGCGTCTTGGCGGCCATTGCTGTGGCGTTGAAGCCGGCCTCGGCAATGGCATCGGGTGAGACGTTGGGATTGCGGATCAGACGATAAGCCCCTTCAACTTCAGCGGTGGTTTGGGATGATTTCACAATAGAAAGTCCTGTATTTTTAGCCAACGAGGCAGTGAATTTGACGAGACGCTGAGTTCGCCGATAGTCGCCAAGTTGAGCGAGCCCAAAAGTGTCATTAGCCCATGAATAACAATCAGAAAGCACCATACTAAAAACCGAAGAAGAGGAGAATATAAAGAGAGATCAACAGACGGGGAGAAAGTTCAAAAACTCCCCGGCGTTTGTGCCGGGGAAATGTGTATAAGAGACAGCTCCCTCGGGGAGAGGGGGCGTCATATGATATCAAGTGCTACGGGAAATTTATTCGCGCTATACCCAAACGACTTGGAGCTTTCAGCTTCAGGTAATTAAAGAAATGCCATTATTTATATGAAGGTATTGATAATATGAATACAGCCTCTATTTCTGTTGGCCGTAGCCAGGCCATACCTAAATTACGCTGGTTACGAATAGTGCCCCCTATTCTTATTACCTGCATTATTTCTTATATGGATCGCGTTAATATCGCATTCGCCATGCCGGGCGGTATGGATGAGGAATTGGGCATTACCGCTTCAATGGCCGGATTAGCGGGCGGTATTTTCTTTATCGGTTATCTGTTCCTGCAAGTTCCCGGCGGCAAGTTAGCGGTCAACGGTAACGGCAAGAAGTTTATCGGCTGGTCGCTGCTGGCCTGGGCTATTATTTCGGTGCTTACCGGGCTGGTCACCAACCAGTATCAGTTGCTGTTCCTGCGTTTTGCCCTCGGCGTTTCCGAAGGCGGTATGTTGCCGGTGGTGCTGACCATGATCAGCAACTGGTTCCCGGACAAAGAACGTGGTCGCGCCAACGCCATTGTGATCATGTTCGTGCCGATCGCAGGAATACTCACCGCCCCGCTCTCCGGCTGGATCATCACCGCCTGGGACTGGCGCATGCTGTTCCTGGTAGAAGGTGGGTTGTCGTTGCTGGTAATGGTGCTGTGGTACTTCACCATCAGCAACCGCCCACAGGAGGCCAAATGGATCTCGCAGGCAGAAAAAGACTACCTGATTAAAACCCTGCACGACGAACAGTTGCTGATCAAAGGCAAAACGGTGCGCAATGCGTCGCTGCGGCGCGTACTGGGCGACAAGATCATGTGGCAACTAATCCTGGTGAATTTCTTCTACCAAACCGGCATCTACGGCTACACCCTGTGGCTGCCGACCATCCTTAAAGGGCTGACCAACGGCAATATGGAACAGGTCGGGATGTTGGCCATCCTGCCCTATGTCGGCGCGATCTTCGGCATGCTGATCATTTCCACCCTGTCTGACCGCACCGGCAAACGCAAAATCTTCGTCTCCCTGCCGCTGGCCTGTTTTGCCATCTGCATGGCGCTTTCAGTGCTGCTAAAAGAACACATCTGGTGGTCCTATGCCGCGCTGGTCGGCTGCGGGGTGTTTATTCAGGCCGCCGCCGGGGTGTTCTGGACCATTCCACCGAAGTTGTTTAACGCCGAAGTGGCCGGTGGCGCGCGCGGGGTGATCAACGCCCTCGGTAATTTGGGCGGGTTCTGCGGGCCCTATATGGTCGGCGTGCTGATCAGCCTGTTCAGTAAAGACGTCGGGGTTTACAGCCTGGCGGTCTCGCTGGCGATTGCCTCAGTGCTGGCGCTGATGCTGCCGAACAAATGCGACCAAAGCGCGGGGAACGCGCCATGAAATACTGGTTAGGGCTGGATTGCGGCGGCACCTTTATTAAAGCCGGGCTGTATGACCCACAGGGAAAAGAACTGGGGATTGCCCGCCGGAATCTGACCATTATCGCGCCACAGCCCGGCTGGGCGGAACGGGATATGCCCACGTTGTGGCAAACCGCCGCCGGGGTGATCCGCGAAGTGCTCGAGCGCTTCGGCATCAAAGCTGCCGCCGTTCAGGGCGTGGGGATTTCGGCTCAGGGGAAGGGACTGTTCCTGCTGGACAAACAGGGCCAGCCGCTGGGTAATGGCATCCTCTCTTCCGATCAGCGTGCGCTGGCGCTGGTGCAGGCGTGGCAAAAAGCTGGTATTCCGCAGGCGCTGTATGAACAGACCCGCCAGACGCTGTGGACCGGCCACCCGGTTTCGCTGCTGCGCTGGGTGAAGCAGCATCAGCCGGAACGCTATCGCCAGATCGGCAGCGTGCTGATGGCCCACGATTATCTGCGCTACTGCCTGACCGGCGAACTGGCCTGCGAAGAGACCAATATCTCTGAGTCCAATCTGTATCAGATGGAACAGGGCCGCTATGACCCGGCGCTGGCGCAGTTGCTCGGGATCGGCGAGATCGTGGCCGCTCTGCCGCCGATTGTTGCTTCCGCCGACATTGCCGGACGGGTCAATAGCACCGCTGCCGCCGCAACCGGCCTGCTGGCGGGCACGCCAGTGGTGGGCGGGCTGTTCGACGTAGTGTCCACCGCGCTATGCGCCGGGTTGCAGGATGAAACCCGGCTGAACGCGGTAATGGGCACCTGGTCGGTAACCAGCGGCATTACCCAAGCGATTGAAACCGGCTTTGATCATCCGTTCGTCTATGGCCGCTATGCCGAAGCGGGCCAATACATCGTGCACGAAGCCAGCCCAACCTCCGCCGCCAATCTGGAATGGTTCTGCCAGCAATGGGGGTTGCATGATTATGAGCAACTCAACCAGTGGGTAGCGGCCTTGCCGAAAGCGGGCAGCCAACTGCTATTCGCCCCTTTCCTCTACGGCTCCAACGCCGGGCTGGGCCTCTGCGCCAGCTTCTACGGTATGCAGGCCTTCCACCAGCGCGAACATCTGGTGCAGGCGATCTTCGAAGGGGTGGTGTTCTGCCATATGACCCACCTAAACCGCATGTTGCAACGCTTCCCGCACACCACCGCGCTGCGCGTCACCGGCGGCCCGGCGAAGTCGGCCCCGTGGATGCAGATGCTGGCGGACATCAGCGGCCTGCCGCTGGAACTGCCGCAGGTGGAAGAAACCGGCTGCCTGGGGGCGGCGATGGCCGCCATGGTCGGCACCGGCGCGTTCCCAGACTTTACCGCTGCCCAGCAGGCGCTGGCCCCGCGCCTGGAAATCGTGCATCCAGACGCACAGGCGCAAGCGGCTTACCAGCATAAATACCAACGTTATCAGGCGCTGATTAGCGCGTTACAAACGCTGCAAAGCGGCCACTCCAAGGAGGCTTTATGACCATCAAACCGCGCCTGCAACTGGCGCTCGATCACACCCGGCTGGATGCGGCCCTGCAAACGGTGGAGCGCCTCCATCCGCATGTCGACATTATCGAAGCAGGCACCATCTTGTGCATCAGCGCCGGGATCCAGGCGGTGAGCGCCCTGCGCGAGCGTTGCCCGCAGCATACGCTGGTAGCCGATCTGAAGGTGGCCGATGCCGGTGCCACGCTGGCAGAGCAAGCCTTTGCGCAGGGGGCTAACTGGATGACGGTGATTTGCGCCGCCCCGTTAGCCACCATGGCCAGCGCGCAGGAAGTGGCAGCGCGCCATCAGGGGGAAATTCAGATCGAACTGTTTGGCCGCTGGACGCTGGAGGATGCCAAACACTGGCTTGATCTCGGTATCAAGCAGGCGATCTACCACCGGGGGCGCGACGCGCAGGCCAGCGGGCAAACCTGGGGCCAGCAGGATCTCGACACCATGAAGGCGCTGTCTGATTTAGGCATCGAGCTTTCAGTCACCGGCGGTATCACGCCAGCCGATTTACCGTTGTTTAAAGACATCGCCGTTACGGCATTTATCGCCGGGCGCGCGCTGGCGGAAGCGGTAGACCCGATCGCCGCCGCGCGTCAGTTCCGTAGCGCCATTGATGACATCTGGAGAGTTTAATATGCGTCAGCATCCGTTAGGGATTTACGAGAAAGCCTTGCCGAAGCACCTGAGCTGGCCAGAGCGGCTGGCGCTGGCCAAAGCCTGCGGCTTTGATTTTGTCGAGATGTCGGTCGATGAAAGCGATGAACGGCTGGCGCGCCTGAGCTGGAGCAAAGAACAGCGCCTTTCGCTGGTCAGCGCGACGTTGGAAACCGGCATCACCATCCCGTCGATGTGCCTTTCCGGCCACCGTCGTTTCCCGTTTGGCAGCCATGACGAGGCCACGCGCCAGCAGGCCTACCGCATCATGGAGCAGGCGATCCAACTGGCGAAAGACGTCGGCATCCGCACCATTCAACTCGCGGGTTACGACGTGTATTACGAACAGCAGGACGCAGGCACCCTCGCCCGCTTCACCGAAGGCCTACAGTGGGCTGTGGAACGTGCCGCTGCCACGCAGGTGATGCTGGCGGTAGAGATCATGGATACCGCCTTTATGAACTCGATCAGCAAATGGAAAGCCTGGGACGCCTGCCTGGCCTCGCCGTGGTTCACGGTTTACCCGGACGTTGGCAACCTCAGCGCCTGGGGCAACGATGTGGCGCAGGAGCTGAAGCTGGGCATCGATCGTATTGCCGCCATTCACCTCAAAGATACTTTCCCGGTCACAGAGACATCGCCGGGGCAGTTTCGCGACGTGCCTTTTGGTGAAGGCTGTGTCGACTTTGTGGCGCTGTTCCGCACGCTGAAGCAGCTCAACTATCGCGGCGCTTTCCTGATTGAGATGTGGACCGAAAAAGCCGCTGAGCCAGTGGCCGAGATCGTGCAGGCACGCCGCTGGATCGAACAGAAAATGCAGCAAGGGGGAATGACATGCTAACTCTGCCACAGCTCAAACAGCAGGTGCTGGAAGCCAACCTCGATCTGCCGCGTCATAAGCTGGTGACCTTTACCTGGGGCAACGTCAGCGCGGTCGATCGCGAGCGTGGGTTGGTGGTGATCAAACCCTCCGGCGTGGAATATGAACAAATGAACGTGGACGATATGGTCGTGGTCGATCTCGCCACTGGCCGCACGCTGGAAGGCAGCAAAAAACCCTCTTCCGATACCGCCACCCATTTGGCGCTGTACCGCGAGTTCAGCGAGATCGGTGGGATTGTGCACACTCACTCACGCCACGCTACCATCTGGGCGCAGGCCGGGCTGGATATTCCCGCCTGGGGCACCACCCATGCCGACTACTTTTACGGCCCGATCCCCTGCACTCGCTTGATGACCGCCGACGAGATTGAGCACGACTATGAACGGGAAACCGGTCAGGTGATTATTGAAACCTTCCACCGGCGCGGCATCAGCCCGAGCGCGATCCCGGCGGTGCTGGTCAACGCCCATGGACCGTTCGCCTGGGGTAAAGATGCGCATGACGCGGTCCATAACGCGGTGGTGCTGGAAGAGATTGCCTATATGGGGATTTTTTCCCGCCAGTTGACGCCGGGGATTGGCAATATGCAGCAGGTGTTGCTGGATAAACACTACCTGCGCAAGCACGGTAAGAACGCTTATTACGGGCAGTAATGGATAGCTGATGGGTAAGGGAGATCGCTTACCTTACCCATCTCAATCATTGCGACGACGATCGATCCACTCTTCGATCTGGATCGGGAACACGTCCGGCGCTTTTCTAAACATCCGCCGCACCAAATCCAATACCGTGTGTTGTGCCAGCGCCTCTTCCATCCGCTGCTGAGCGACCTGCATCACCTGGCGTACTCCGCACAGGCCTTCGCAAGCCCAGTCCGGCGCAGGCTCATCAAATACGGCCATCCGCTGGCGGATCTCTTTACAGTCAAAAATCGATTTCTCACCGTCGATAGCCGCCACAATATCCAGCACCGTGATCTGATCGGCAGGTTTTGCCAGCCGGAAGCCGCCCCCTTTGCCCTCGGTGCTTTCAACCAGTTGGGCTTTAGACAGCTTGGTGAAAATCTTGGCGAGGTAATCGTAGGGTACGCCCTGTAATTCGGCGATTTCACGGACGCTCATTTCACGCCCTTCCCCTTTACCATCAACCATGCACATCAGGCTATGGATGCCATACTCCACCCCAGAACTGTAAAACGCCATCTTATCTCCGCACTATTAAGTCTGAGTTGTATAGTAATTTTTTCCTGCCACCGATGCAATTTTTAACCAAATGCCTCAGTAAATAAGACTTACTGCAAAGCGTATCCTATCTCAATAAAACGCTTGTTATTTATAACTACGATAATTATAGTCGTAGTTAATGAATCACTCATCCTTTAACGGGATGACTAACGGAGTTAAAGCATGAAAGAAAAAATTCTTATCCTGGGTGCAGGTTTTGCAGGAATGTGGGCCGCATTGAGCGCGGCGCGCATGACGGATCTGCACGATCGGACAGATATTGAAATCACCGTACTGGCTCCACAGCCGGAACTGCGCATCCGCCCACGTTTCTATGAGGCTAAGGTCGACACCTTCGCCGCACCGCTGCTGCCGTTATTCGGCGTGGCCGGCGTGAAGTTTGTGGCCGGTACCGCCAGTGAGATCGACAGCCAAAACCAGCAGGTCTGGTATCACAATGCACAAGGGCAGCTTGCCGTTGCCAGCTACGACCGCCTGATTCTGGCCACCGGTAGCCAGATCAACCCGGCGTTACCCGGCGCGCAGCAGTACGCCTTCGATCTGGATCAGTTGGAAAGTGCCGCCCGCCTGGAACACCACATCAATGCCCTAGCCGATCAACCGGATAGCGCAGCACGTAATACGGTGATCGTCTGCGGCGGGGGTTTTACCGGGATTGAGATGGCCACCGAGTTACCTGCGCGTTTGCGAGCCGTGCTGGGAAATAGCACTCCGGTACGAGTGATTGTCGTTGAACGTGGCTCGGTGATTGGCGGGCGTTACAGCGAGCAACTGCGCGGCGTTATCGAGCAGGCCTCTAATGAACTTGGGGTGGAATGGTTGCTTAATGCTGAAATCATGGAGATCGACGAGAAAGGCATTACGTTGAAAAACGGCCAGCATATCGCCTCCAGCACGGTGATCTCAACCGTGGGCGTACAGGCCAGTTCGCTAACCCGGCAGATTCCGGCAGAGCGCGATCCGCAGGGCCGGTTACATGTAGATCAACATTTGCGCGTCGCGGGCCTGCAAGAGGTTTATGCCACCGGGGATGTGGCCTTCGCCGCCACGGACGATCTGGGCAATCATGCCCTGATGACCTGCCAGCACGCCATCATGCTGGGGCGCTTTGTCGGCCATAACGTGGCCGCCGATCTGCTCGGCGTTGCCCCCTTGCCTTATCGTCAGGTGAATTATGTTACCTGTCTGGATCTGGGAGCCTGGGGAGCGGTGTATACCGAAGGTTGGGATCAGGTGGTTAAATCTACTAAAGAAGAGGCGAAGAAAATCAAAGTCGCCATCACCAACGAATTGATCTATCCACCGAAAGCCGAACGAGAAGTGGCCTTTGCCGCCGCCGATCCATTAGCTGCTTTTGTTTGATGGCATAACACTGAAGCCTGATGGGGCGCCAGAACGTCCCATCTCCCGCCTCGTCCCCACACCGATATTTTTTGTTGTATCTGACACATCACTGCCCGATGTAAGTCAACTCCCCCCTTTCTCCGCTGGAACCCATTTATCGGCCCTTGGCATACAAAACATTAATTCCGTGCATGAGTTCAAATAGTGGCTGGCTTTTGAATGTTAAAATGCCGTTTCAATTTCGCCACATTGCTCAATAATGTCACGAGGACATTCAACCCATGAAAACCCCGCCTACGCTTTGGCATAAAACTATAATAAACCGCATAAGATATCCGCTGCTCACCGGCCTCATCTGCACATTACTGGCTGGCTGTGATTCCGGTTCGACGCAAGATACATCGTCTACGGCGAACAATTCGAGCGATCCCACAACGCCCGTAGATCCCGCTTCCCCGTTGGATCCTGTAACACCAGAGAACCCCGTGGCTCCCGAACCCACTCCGCTTACCGCTCAGCAGGCCTGCGAACAGCTCAATGGCGTTACTTTTCCCGCCTCAGCCTTAACCTTGCCAACCGGAGGAGCGCAAGTGGTGACGGCGACGCTGATCCTCGCGGATGCCAGCGGCAATACCTTGGGTGAATATTGTCAGGTACGCGGCAAGATCTTCCCCTTCAGTGGCGGTGCGCCAGAGATCAATTTTGCCGTTAATCTCCCTACGCAGTGGAACAATAAGGCCATCCACTTTGGCGGCGGCGGCTTTAATGGCAGGCTGATTGATGGCACGGAGAAAGTACGTTTTTCCCTGCCGAATAATCCGGCCCCGCTGGCGCAAGGGTATGCCACCTGGGGCGATGATTCCGGCCATCAGAGCGGCAGCATTACCGACGGCAGTTTTGCCATGGATGATGAGGCGCTGGCCAACTACGGCGGCGACACGCTGAAAAAGACCCACGACGTGGCGTTACTGCTGCTGCAACAGCGTTACGAGAAAATGCCGCAGCATAGCTACTTCCTCGGTACCTCTACCGGCGGGCGCGATGCACTGGGCTATATCCAGCGCTGGCCGCTTGACTATGACGGCGTGATTGCCAATGAACCGGCGCTAAATTACACCGGTACCCGCCTGTCGAACGTGGCGGTGGGACGCGCGCTATACCTTAATGATGGCGCGGGCTGGCTGAACGTCAACAAAACCCTGCTGGTGCAACAGGCAGCAATGGATGCCTGCGATCGACTCGACGGCGTGACAGACAATATCATCAGTAATGTAGAGGGGTGCCGCGCGGGGAGTGCGCAGGTGCTGGCCAATCTGCGTTGCGCCGGTGGGGTGGACAGTGGCGATACCTGCCTCTCCGATGCCCAGATTGCCACGGTCAAGGTGATCGAATCACCGTTACAACTGGACTATCCGCTGGCTAATGGCGTGAACGTGGCCGGAGGTTATAACCTGTTGGAAGGCACGCTGGTTGCTGGGCCTTTTACCACCCGTAATCTGGGGACACGCCCGGTTCCCGCTAACCCCGCCGCCAAGGCGGATGCCAATATGTATGTTACCGGCGATCAGTGGGTCAAATATTTCGTTACCCGCGATCCCTCGTTCGATGCCCTGACCTTTAATCCTGTTAATCCTGGGGCCTACACCAGCCAAGTACAGCAGGTCTCTGCGATCACCGATGCCACCAATCCCGACATCTCCGAGTTTCTTGGTCATAACCATCGCCTGATCCTGCTGCATGGTCTGGCCGACGAGGTCATTAGCCCAAACTCCACCATTGCCTGGTATCAGGCGATGAGTGACAAAGTTGGGCAGGATGCGGTCAGCCAAGGGGTACGTTTTTATACCGTTCCCGGCATGGGGCATGGTACAGGCAGCTTTCTGCCAGCCTGGAATTCATTAACGGCATTGGAAAACTGGGTTGAGCGCGGTGTGGCACCGGGTAATCGCTGGGTGATGGATACCAATGCACAAACCTATGGGCGAACCAGACCGCTGTGCCAATATCCCTCCTGGCCGAAATTTAAAGGTGCAGGCAGCCTGGATGCCGCCATCAACTACAGCTGTACCGATAGCGGCAATGTCATCCCCCAGGCCTGTGCCAATCTGCCCACCGCCACCACCACCTATAAAGGTGGGAATACCTTTGGCGAAGAGTTGACCGTGCAGTTCGATCCCACCACCATGAACTACAGCATTACTGTCGATGCCAGCCTGCAACGCCCGGCAGGTACGGTGCGCAGCGGCACGCTGCTGGCGCACGATGGTTGTACCTTCAGCAGTGACGAGAATGGTGCACAGTTTACCTTCACCGGCGGGGGCGTGTTGTCGGGTGGCGTAGCAAAAGTATCAGGATCGGAGTTCCTGCCACTGGTAGCGTTCCAGAATATCAGCAGCGATTACAAAGCGGTTGCCGATATCTACAATGTCAGCGGTATCCAACATAGCGTCAGCAACGACAATGCCACACCGCTGAGCGGTTCGGCGCGGCTGCGTTCATCAGCAGCCACCTGGCAAACCTGCCAAGATCCCAGCACGCAGGGTTTTATTACCTATGATGCAAGCTGCACGGTAAGCACCAAAGGCTATATCGCCTGGAACAGCGATCATAATGCCTTTGACTATTTTGTCGGCGGTACCCCCGATAAAAATAATGGCAAGCTAAGCGGCTCGCTAATTAGCGGTATGGTCAATGGCAAACCGGTGCCGCTGGTTCTGACCCGTTCAGAAACAACCTACGGTATGGGCTTTTATGCGCAGCAACCTTCTGCTCTGCCTCTGGCCACCGGTGCGGCAGATGGTAACTATCGTGTCAGTACCAGCGATGGCAGCCAGTTTGATACCGAATTGAGTGGAACCACGGTTTTTCAGGCTAACAGCTATGGCGTACTCAGCTATAACCAGCCGGTGCTTGGCGTGATAACGGCAACGGGAGCCATCAGCGGCGGTTACACCACCAATGGTGGCATCCTGTCGATTATTACAGATGACCGCTTTGGGCTGGGGCTGTTGTATTAAAATAGGTCAGCAGTTTAAGGCCACCATAACGGTGGCCTTACTGATAAAGTGAGGTTATTCAGGCTGTTCGGCCGATTTGGCTACGTGACGCACATGCACATCCATCTGCGGGCACGGCACGCCAATCTGGTTGATATCCAACTGGCGTTTGAAGTTTTCCATCAGATCAAAGTAAACGTCCCAGAACTGGGCGTTTGTGGTCCAGCAGCGGGTGACAAAATTCAGCGCTGGCGGGGCCATTTCGTTCAGGCGCACGGTTACCCCCAGGTCATGCATGATGCGCTTGTCGGCGGCAATCACGTCACCCAGTACCTGCTTCACCCGATCGACATCGGCGTTGTAGGCCACCGCCACCACGATATCCACACGGCGATTCGGCTCGCGCGAGAAATTGATGATATTGCCCGAGATGATTTTACCGTTCGGCACCACGATGGTTTTGTTATCTGGAGTTCGCAGAGTGGTCGAGAAAATCTGCACCTGATCAACCGTACCTGCCACGCCGCCCAGATCGACGAACTCACCGGCACGCAGCGGACGGAAGGCAACCAACAGCACACCGGCCGCGAAGTTAGACAGCGACCCTTGCAGCGCCAAACCAATAGCCAAACCAGCGGCACCCAAGACGGCAATCACCGAGGTGGTTTGCACGCCAATCCGCCCCAGCACCGCAATCAAGGTAAACGCCAGAATGCTGTAACGCACCATCGCCGCCAGGAAGTCTGCCACCGTGGCATCGATACCACGCAGCTTCATCACGCGGCTGACCGCGTTGCTGATAATACGGGCAATAATCGAACCGATGATAAAAATGACGATCGCAGCAACGATGTTTACCGCGTACTGGATCAACAGATCCTGATGATCCACCAGCCAGTTGCCAGCGCTATTGATGTCCTCAATGATATTGAGATCTTTCATCCTAATGTCCTACTTTATTCCCTCAATTGAGGGGATTCACAACGGTACTGAGCACGATACTGTCAGTATGGAAACTACGCCTTTAAGGGTAACCAACATTTCCGCGCGGTGCCAATCACCGCCAATAAAATAACCTTCTGTTCTGATTAAACTATATCTCTCAGACTTCGAGTTGCAGCGTCATTAGCAGCAACAAAAAAGGCTCCCAAAAAAGGGAGCCTCTCAGCATCAGGTAAAGCAAAGATTACAGTACGTTTACGGCGTTCAGATCTTTGAAAGCCTGTTCCAGACGGGTGATCATAGAAGTCTGGGCAGCACGCAGCCATACGCGTGGATCGTAGTATTTCTTGTTCGGCTGATCTGCGCCTTTAGGGTTACCCAACTGGCCTTGCAGATAAGCTTCGTTTTCTTTGTAGTAATTCAGGATACCTTCCCATGTTGCCCACTGGGTATCGGTGTCGATGTTCATCTTGATCACGCCATAGCTGACGGATTCTTTGATCTCTGCATCGCTAGAACCTGAACCGCCATGGAACACGAAGTTCAGGCTGTTGTGTGGCAGGTTGAATTTCTTGGACACGTAGTCCTGAGAATCACGCAGGATGGTTGGCGTCAGCTTCACGTTACCAGGCTTGTACACACCGTGTACGTTACCGAAGGAAGCTGCGATGGTGAAGTTCGGGCTGATGGCGTTCAGTTTTTCGTACGCGTATGCCACGTCTTCTGGCTGGGTGTACAGCGCTGATGCGTCCATATGGCTGTTGTCCACACCATCTTCTTCACCGCCGGTGCAACCCAGTTCGATCTCCAGCGTCATACCGATCTTCGCCATGCGAGTCAGGTATTTGCTGCAGATTTCGATGTTTTCTTCCAGAGACTCTTCAGACAGATCGATCATGTGAGAAGAGAACAGCGGTTTACCGGTGGCGGCAAAGTGCTTCTCACCCGCATCCAGCAGGCCGTCGAGCCATGGCAGCAGTTTCTTCGCACAGTGGTCGGTATGCAGAATCACCGGCACGCCGTAATGTTCAGCCATCTGGTGCACATGGTGTGCGCCAGAGATCGCGCCCAGAATGGCAGCACCCTGTGGGATATCACTCTTCACGCCTTTGCCTGCGATAAACGCCGCGCCGCCGTTAGAGAACTGAACGATAACCGGAGCACGCACCTTCGCAGCTGTTTCCAGCACGGCGTTGATGGAATCGGTACCCACGCAGTTTACCGCTGGCAGAGCAAAGTTGTTCTCTTTAGCAACTGCGAATACTTTCTGAACGTCATCACCGGTGATCACACCAGGTTTTACGAAATCAAATATTTTAGACATGCGACTTTGTCCTGTTTCGTTGGCCGTTATACCCTTCAGTTTCAAGCCATAGCACTGTTGGCTGCTGCTTGAAAGCTTGCGGGTAGGGACTTTTGCATTCCGCTCTGTATTAATCAGGACGGAATAAAACCGACGGGCGGCTTGTGCCCCCCGTCATCTGAATTACTTCTTAGCGCGCTCTTCCAGCATCACTACTGCTGGCAGTTGTTTCCCTTCCACGAACTCGAGGAAAGCACCGCCGCCAGTAGAGATGTAGGAGATTTTGTCAGCAATACCGAACAGGTCGATCGCTGCCAGAGTGTCGCCGCCGCCTGCAATGGAGAAGGCTTCGCTATCAGCGATAGCGCGTGCGACAATTTCGGTGCCCTTACGGAAGTTAGGGAACTCGAATACGCCAACCGGGCCATTCCACAGAATGGTTTTGGCTTCTTTCAGGATTTTGGCCAGACGCTCGGCTGAAACATCGCCCAGATCCAGAATCTGCTCATCGTCTTTGATTTCGCTGGCTGGCTTCAGGGTCGCCACTGCGGTTTCAGAGAACTCGGTCGCTACGCGCACATCGGTAGGCACCGGGATATCACAGGTTTCCAGCAGCTTTTTCGCTTCAGGAATCAAATCAGCTTCGTACAGGGATTTGCCGACGTTGTAGCCTTGAGCCGCCACGAAGGTGTTGGCAATGCCGCCGCCAACGATCAGTTGGTCAGCAATCTTGGACAACGAACCCAGCACGGTCAGCTTGGTAGACACTTTAGAACCACCAACGATAGCCACCATTGGGCGCGCCGGGTTGCCCAGGGCCTTGCCCAGCGCTTCCAGTTCGGCAGACAACAGCGGGCCAGCACAGGCCACTGGAGCAAATTTGCCCACGCCGTGGGTCGATGCCTGCGCACGGTGTGCGGTGCCGAAGGCGTCCATCACATACACGTCGCACAGCGCCGCATATTTCTTGGACAGGGTTTCGTCGTCTTTCTTCTCGCCTTTGTTGAAGCGAACGTTTTCCAGCACTACCAGTTCACCGGCTGCAACTTCCACGCCGTCCAGATAATCCTTCGCCAGACGCACTGGAGATTTCATATGCTCTTTCAGGTAGTTCACAACGGGCAGCAGGGAGTACTCTTCGTTGTACTCACCTTCGGTAGGACGGCCCAGGTGCGAAGTCACCATCACGCGGGCGCCTTGCTTCAGCGCAGCTTCAATGGTCGGCAGGGAGGCACGGATACGCGCATCGGAAGTCACTTTACCGTCTTTCACTGGTACGTTCAGATCGGAACGGATCAGAACGCGCTTACCTGCCAGATCCAGATCGGTCATCTTAATTACAGACATGGTGAACCCTCTTTGTTGATTCTCTATAAAGTTGCCTGAACAGCACATCAACACTGCGTTGATAGTGCCTTATTAGAAACCGCTTGCGGCCATTGCCTGTGTTGTATCCAACATCCGGTTGGCAAAGCCCCATTCATTATCGCACCAGACCAAGGTCTTTATCAGGTGCTGCCCACTGACCCGAGTCTGCGTGCCATCAACGATGGCGCTGTGCGGGTCATGGTTAAAATCGATCGAAACTAAGGGTAGCTCGGTGTAGTCAACTATACCACGAAATGATCCCTGTGCGGCCTTTTGCAACAGCTGGTTGACCTCTGTCACCCGCACTTTTGCGCTCACGCTGACGCTGAGATCAATGGCCGTGACGTTGATGGTTGGCACACGCACGGAAATCGCTTCAAAACGATCGCAAAACTGCGGGAAGATGCGGGTAATGCCCGCAGCCAGCTTGGTGTCGACCGGAATAATCGACTGGCTCGCCGCACGGGTACGCCGCAAATCCTGGTGATAGGCGTCTATCACCGGCTGATCGTTCATTGAGGAGTGGATGGTGGTCACCGTGCCGGATTCAATGCTGTAGGCATCGTCCAGCAGTTTGATAATCGGAATAATGCAGTTGGTGGTACAGGATGCGTTGGACACGATACGGTGTTCACCACGCAGCGTCTGGTGGTTAACCCCAAACACGATGGTGGCATCCAGATCGTTACCGCCCGGATGGGCAAACAGCACCTTCTTCGCACCGGCAGCCAAGTGGGCTTCGCCATCGGCGCGGCTGCCATACACACCGCTGCAATCCAGCACCACATCCACCCCCAGTTCGCCCCAGGGCAGTTGATCCACCGCCGGTTGATGCAGCAACCGGATGCTGTCATCCCCCACGCTCAACACGTCAGCTTCCTGGCGGACATCCCAGGCAAAGCGGCCATGGCTGGAGTCATATTTCAGCAGGTGGGCCATCCCTTCGGCGTTCGCCAGTTCGTTGATGGCCACTACGGAAATTTCAGCGCGTCGTCCCGATTCATACAGTGCGCGTAAAACGCTGCGGCCGATGCGGCCAAAGCCGTTTATCGCTATGCGGATTGTCATGCTACTCCCTGTCAAAGAGGGCCTTCCCTGCCGGCGTTGTTCCGGCCACAGGTCGGGTTGTCATTATCCGCCTAGAGTACTGTAGCGTACCGCCTGCTGTGAATCGCTGCATTACATTATTCGTCAAACCCTGTTGCTCATCGCAACCGCTCACTCAGGTATTTCAGTTGCCTACTGCGCCAACTGAAACGCTTCAGCCGAGAATAAACCAAAGCTTTGCTAAAAGGAACAGGAGTAACCACAAGCCTGTCGACTGGAGGTGATTTTGCGAAAATAAAATGATCTAGCGCACATTTTTACCCCGTTAACCCCAATAGCATCATCGATATGGGCAGCGAGCGGATGAGCTGTCGTAAACAGTAAGATACTTAAGATAAATTCAGCATTTATTGAGGTAAACTGTTAGCCTGTAGGGTGCCCCTGACGGCGGGAAGCAATCCGCTGCATTTTAAAGTATGGCAGGTATCTACCTTGCTGGATTTCAAGTTGCTGCCTAACCGCAGCTTGAAAGACGACGGGTACATAAATCGCTATTTTTTGTGGTCAATGTTGTATAACAAGGAGCAGAAATGAGTGAAGTTAAAGTAGTCGCCCTGATCAAAGCTCAGCCAGAACACCGTGCTGCCGTAGATAAAGCCGTGCGCGCCATGGTTGCACCAAGCCGCTCTGAGCCAGGCTGTATCCAGTATGATCTGCATGAAGAGCAGGGCCATCCGGGCGCTTTTGTGTTTATCGAACGCTGGACTTCTGAGCAGGCGCTGAAAGAGCATATGGCGATGTCTTACCATGATGCTTTCCTGGCGGAACTGGAAGGGAAGTTGGTGAGCCTGGAAGTAAAAAGACTGACTCCGCTCTGAGTCAGTGAAAGCCCGGGGAACCGGGCTTTTTGATCGTCGTCTAAAAAACCATAGGAGCCGCACGCAGCTCCCAGCGGATTTATTTCAACAGCGCTTGAGCCTTGGCCACCACGTTATCCACGGTGAAGCCGAACTCTTTGAACAGCAGATCTGCTGGCGCAGACTCACCGAAGGTGGTCATACCCACGATCGCGCCGTTCAGGCCCACGTACTTGTACCAGTAATCCGCAATACCCGCTTCCACCGCCACACGGGCAGTCACAGAAGATGGCAGCACAGATTCGCGGTAGGCTGCGTCCTGCTTGTCGAACGCATCGGTAGACGGCATTGAGACTACGCGCACTTTACGCCCTTCTGCACTCAGCTTGTCAGCAGCCTGTACGGTAATCCCCACTTCGGAACCGGTAGCGATCAGGATCACCTCTGGCGTGCCAGCACAATCTTTCAGCACATAAGCCCCACGATAAACGTTCGCCAACTGCTCGGCGGTACGTGGCTGCTGGGTCAGGTTCTGACGGGAGAACACCAGCGTGGTCGGGCCATCGTTGCGCTCGATACCGTACTGCCAGGCAACCGCAGATTCCACTTGGTCACAAGGGCGCCAGGTGCTCATGTTCGGGGTCACGCGCAGGCTGGCCAGTTGCTCAACCGGCTGGTGCGTTGGGCCATCTTCGCCCAAGCCGATCGAGTCGTGGGTGTAGACAAACACGTTGCGGATTTTCATCAGCGCCGCCATACGCACCGCGTTACGGGCGTATTCCACAAACATCAGGAAGGTAGCGGAGTACGGCAGGAAACCACCGTGCAGCGCGATACCGTTGGTGATGGCGGTCATGCCGAACTCGCGCACGCCGTAGTGGATGTAGTTGCCAGCCAGATCATCGCTCAGCGATTTGGAGCCAGACCACAGCGTCAGGTTGCTCGGAGCCAGGTCAGCGGAGCCGCCGAGAAATTCCGGCAGCACTTTACCAAAGGCTTCCAGCGCGTTCTGTGAAGCTTTACGGCTGGCAATATTGGCCGGGTTAGCCTGCAACTGCTCAACGAATTTCTTCGCTTCTGCTTTCCAGTTGGCTGGCAGTTCACCGTTCACACGGCGTTTGAACTCGGCAGCCAGTTCTGGGAAGGCCTTGGCGTAGGCGGCGAACTTATCGTTCCAGGCCGCTTCTTTCGCTTTACCTGCTTCTTTGGCATCCCACTGGGCATAAATATCCTGTGGAATTTCGAATGCCGGGTATTTCCAACCCAGCTGCACGCGAGCCGCAGCCACTTCAGCTTCGCCCAACGGAGCACCGTGGGAATCGTGAGTACCGGCCTTATTTGGTGAACCGAAACCGATGATGGTTTTGCACATCAGCAGGGAAGGCTTGTCGGTGACTTTATGGGCTTCTTCGATCGCAGCCTTGATTGCATCGCTGTTATGGCCATCAACGCCACGCACCACGTGCCAGCCGTAGGCTTCGAAACGCTGGGCGGTATCATCGGTGAACCAGCCTTCTACATGGCCGTCGATGGAGATACCGTTGTCATCATAAAACGCGGTCAGTTTGCCGAGCTTCATGGTGCCAGCCAGCGAACAGGCTTCGTGCGAGATACCTTCCATCATGCAGCCATCACCCATAAAGGCATAGGTGTGGTGGTCGACAACGTCGTGGCCTGGGCGGTTGAACTGCGCGGCCAGCGTGCGTTCAGCGATGGCAAAACCGATGGCGTTGGCAATCCCCTGCCCCAATGGGCCGGTGGTGGTTTCTACCCCAGGGGTATAACCGTATTCCGGGTGGCCCGGGGTTTTGGAGTGCAGTTGGCGGAAGTTTTCCAGCTCGCTCATCGGCAGGTCATAGCCGGTGAGGTGCAGCAGGCTGTAAATCAACATGGAGCCATGGCCGTTAGACAACACGAAACGGTCACGGTCAGCCCAGTGTGGGTTAGTCGGGTTATGGTTCAGGTAGTCACGCCACAGGACTTCGGCGATATCTGCCATCCCCATAGGGGCCCCAGGGTGGCCGGAATTGGCTTTTTGCACGGCATCCATGCTAAGGGCGCGGATCGCGTTGGCAAGCTCTTTACGAGAGGACATGTTTTACTCCAGGTCGGATTAAAAAAGCAGTCTAGTTTTCTATTTTCTCAGACTCAGCATTAAAACGGCAATCCCTAATGCCAAATGTGAGCGAGTACGCAACTTATTATACCCGTCGCATTTCGAAAGACAGATACCTTAACTGCCTATTGAAACAATTGGGCATGGCACGTTCGGTCAGTTTTTCGGAATAACACTATTCCCGCCATACTTGACATACAATAGGCTCGTGCGAAAGAAATGACGTCAACGAACATTGCACAAACATTATTTTACTATCATAGGAAGATAGCTTTATGAAGATCCGTACTTCTTTGATTGCATTAAGCATTACCACTCTGTTGAGCGGCTGCCAGAACCTGAATACCGATACTCTGATGCAATCTGGGGCGCAAGCCTTCCAGGCTGCCACGTTGAGTAATGACGATGTCAAAGCGCTGAGTGATAAATCCTGCGCCGAGATGGACAGCCAGGCTCAAATCGCGCCAGCAGGCAGCACCTATACACAGCGCCTGAACAAGATCGCTGCTGCACTGGGTGATAATATCGACGGTACCTCCGCGAACTACAAGGTTTACCTGACAAAAGACGTGAATGCCTGGGCGATGGCCAACGGTTGCATCCGCGTTTACAGCGGCCTGATGGATTTGATGAACGACAACGAAGTCGAAGGCGTGCTGGGCCACGAAATCGGCCACGTGGCGTTGGGTCATACCCGCAAAGCGATGCAGGTGGCTTACGGCACCGTAGCACTGCGCACCGCAGCTTCTTCGGCTGGCGGCATCGTGGGTTCACTGTCTGAGTCGCAGTTGGCCGATCTGGGCGAAAAACTGGTCAACGCCCAGTTCTCGCAGAAACAGGAAAGCCAGGCTGACGATTATTCGTTTGATCTGCTGAAGAAGCGCGGTATCGATCCGAACGGATTGGTGACCAGTTTCGAGAAGCTGTCACAGATGGAAGGCAGCCGCAAAAGCAGCATGTTTGACGGCCACCCGCCTTCAGAAGCTCGTGCGCAGCATATCCGTGAGCGTATCGCAGCAGGGAAATAATCCCCCTCACCCTAACCCTCTCCCACAGGGCTGTCTCTTATACACATTTCCCCGGCGCAAACGCCGGGGAGTTTTTGAACTTTCTCCCCGCCTGTTGATCTCTCTTTATATTCTCCTCTTCTTCGGTTTTTAGTATGGTGCTTTCTGATTGTTATTCATGGGCTAATGACACTTTTGGGCTCGCTCAACTTGGCGACTATCGGCGAACTCAGCGTCTCGTCAAATTCACTGCCTCGTTGGCTAAAAATACAGGACTTTCTATTGTGAAATCATCCCAAACCACCGCTGAAGTTGAAGGGGCTTATCGTCTGATCCGCAATCCCAACGTCTCACCCGATGCCATTGCCGAGGCCGGCTTCAACGCCACAGCAATGGCCGCCAAGACGCACACTCTGCTACTTGCTTTGGAAGACACCACCTCCATTAACTTCGCTCACACCACCGCGTATGACGAGTTGGGAAATACGACAACCAGCAAGAATACGCATGGCCTGTTAGCCCACACCGTCCTGCTTTATGCTCCCGAGCACGCACTGTTCTTGGGGCTCATCGACCAGCATCGCTGGAGCCGTGAAGCGAACAAATACGGTAAAAAGCACCAACGTAAACACGTGCCTTATGAAGAGAAAGAGAGTTACAAATGGCAACAGGCATCTGAACGAACGGCACAGCGTCTCGGTGACACACAAGCACACGTTATCTCCGTCTGTGACCGGGAAGCGGATATCTGGCATTACCTTGATTATAAAACGAAAAATAAACAGCGCTTCATCGTTCGAGCAGCTCAGAACCGGTTGCTAAGTGGACACAATGAGAAGCTGTTGGAGTTGCCAGAAACGCTAACAGAAGCAGGCAGTTATCGACTGAATGTGGTCCAGAAAGGCGGACGTGCTGCGCGTGAGGCACAAATGAGTATCCGCTATAGCTCGGTCGAACTCAAAATGCCGGGGAGTACGTCAGAAGAAAATACCGTCCCACTGACGTATATCTGCTGTCGTGAAGAAGGAGAAGACGGAGCGTGCTGGCACCTTCTGACATCAGAAAAAGTCACATCAGCGGAAGAAGCCCGGGTGATTATCAGTTACTACGAGCGTCGCTGGCTGATAGAGGAATACCATAAAGCGTGGAAAAGCGGTGGAACGCAGGTGGAACAGCTACGGATGCAAACGCGAAATAATCTGGAGCGAATGATCGTCATCCTGAGCTTTATAGCGGTGCGGGTGTTGTCGTTACGCCAGGGCGGGTTGAGTGAAGAGACGCTCAATGCAAGCTGTGAACGGGTACTGAGTCCACTTGAATGGAAGTTGCTGTGGGTGAAACAGGAAGGTAAAACGTTGCCGAAGAGGCCGCCGAGTGTGAAGTGGGCGTACCTGAATCTGGCGAAGCTGGGGCGTTGGTATGACAGTAAACGGACGGGACGAGCAGGATGGGTAGTGATGTGGGAGGGATGGTTCAAGCTTCAGGATATCGTCGAAGGGTATAAACTGGCGAAGTCTCTTGATCAGGAGATCTGATCAAGAGACAGCCCACAGGGAGAGGGAACTAGCCCTGCGACAAATTAACCCCTGTGCCTCACCAAGACTCCGCATCAATTCCCTCCCTCTGGGGCATAGGTATCTACACATCTTTGCACGGAAGGTGGGACTCCCTCTCCCTCGGGGAGAGGGCGGGGGTGAGGGGCCTTTTTATCACGATCTATTGCCAGCGACTCCGTTGGAAACTCATTGTCATGGAAAACAGAACCCATTGAATTAATTGATATTTAACCAATGAAAGTTCGCCGTAAATAGCCCCTCACCCTAGCCCTCTCCCGCGGGAAGAGGGGACCGTTCAGTGCACATTTCAAGCACCAAAGCCGCAGCAAGCCGTGATACTCTGTCCGTCGGAGGTGATGGGGCTGTCTATTGGCAACTTGTGTAGATACCTATGCCCACAGGGCGAGGGGGAGACCGCTTATCAGGTAACCGACAAAACGGTGTTACTCCCCCATCAAATCATCAATACAGCTTCTGCGGTGGCCCGGCGAACGTCAGCGGCCCGACGCTTTTCATGTCCACTTCCACCACCGACGGCCCCGGATAGTTAATCGCCTCCGCCAGCACACCGCTGAATTGCGCAGCATCACTGACTTTCCAGGCTTTCAGCCCCATCGCTTCTGCTACCTGACAAAATGCCGGGGTATGTAGATCGTTATAGTACTGACGCCCGGCGAAGTACTTATCCTGAATACCACGCATCACGCCATAACCGCCGTCGTTCATGATCAGCAGCGTGATATTGGCCTGCTCCTGCGCCATGGTCGCCAGTTCGCCCAATCCCAGTGCCAAGCCGCCGTCCCCTACCAACCCGACCACTTTGCGCTGCGGATTGGCAATCGCGGTGCCGATCGCCATCGGCAACCCCATGCCGATCGCCCCGGCCAAGGAGTGGATATTGCACAACGGAGAGATCGCCCGGAACAGGCGGCTGCCCCACACGCTGCCAGAAACGGTGATATCGCGCACCAGCAGACCATCTGCGGGCAGTGCAGCAGCAATTGCATCGTTCAGTTTGGCATACTCACCCGATTGCTGACGTAACGCCGCTTCGGCCTGCTGCACCGCCTGAGCAATCTCGGCATCCCATGCCGCATTGGCCTTCTCGCCGGGAGCCAAGCGGGCCGCCAGCGCACTGAGCAATGCGCCACAGTCGCCATTAACCTGTTCATCCGCCACATAGTTGCGGTTGGCCGCCGCCGGATCGATATCAATCTGCACCAAAGGGCGCGGCAATGGCAGCGTCCAGGTACGGGTTTCGTTACTGCGCAGACGGGAACCGGCCACCAGCGTCAGATCGCACTGCTTGAGGATCGCCTCAACGCTCGGCGAGTTATGGAAAGCGCGCAGGCTGCGCGGGTGGCTGTCTGGCAAAATACCGCGCCCGTGGGTGCTGGACATCACCACTACCCCGGCATCCGCCAAACGTTTCACCGCATCACGGCAGGCCAGCGCGCCACCGCCAACCCACAGCAGTGGGCGTTTGGCCTGTTTCAACTGCTGGTAAAGACGTTCAACCGCCGCCTCATCCGCCGCCGGTAACGCTGGCGGCCGTATCGCTTTGCCGACCAGATTGGCTGGCACCAGGCTGTTTTGAATATCGATCGGGATCTCTACCGCCACCGGGCCACAGGGCACGGTTTGCGCTTCCTGAATCGCCCGCTGGATCACCGCCACCGCCTGTTCGGGGGAATTCACCCGATAAGCCTGCTTCGAACAGGCGCGCAGGAAGCCAAGCTGATCTTTGGTTTCATGGATAAAACCGGCATCGGCATCCAGGTAAGCCTTTTCTACCTGACCGGTAATATGCAGCAGTGGCGTATTGGCATTCAGTGCTTCAATCATCGCCCCCACCGCATTACCCGCTCCGGCACCGGTGCTGGTCAGCGCCACGCCCAGGCCGCTGAAGCGCCCGTGGGCATCGGCCATCGTCACCGCACCAGCCTCGCCGCGCGCAGGCACAAAGCGGATCGCTCCACGTTGCCCAACGGCATCGGCAATCGGCAGATTGTGAATCGAGATAATGCCGTACATCGCGGCCACCTCGTACTGCTCCAGAGTTCGGGCTATCGCCTCACCAACCGTTATTTTTTCGCTCATTATCTGCCTTCTTAATTGTCTTATGTCGTAGGGACCGCAGCTCAATCGCTCCAGCGGTTAGCCTGATTGCTGAGGGCCAAATACAGGCTCTTCTGCTGCATATAGGCCTGAATGCCGTGCAGGCCCTTTTCGCGCCCCAAGCCACTTTGTTTAAACCCGCCGAACGGCGTAGAAATCGAGAATGTCTTGTAGGTGTTGATCCACACGGTGCCGGTTTCCAACTGCTCGGCCAACGCCATGGCGCGGGTAAAATCGCGCGTCCAGATACCGGCAGCCAAACCATAGACCGAGTCGTTGGCCTGCTCGATCAACTGCTGCTCATCGTCAAACGGCAGCGCCACCAGCACCGGGCCGAAGATCTCTTCCTGGCAGGTACGCGCGCCGTTGCTCAACCCTTCGATAATGGTCGGCAGGTAATAACTGCCCTGCGCCAACTGCGGATCGGCTGGCGCTTCACCGCCAATCACCACTCGGCCCCCTTCCTGCTTGGCGAGAGCCACATAGTCCGCCACGCTCTGCCGGTGCTTTTCGTTAATCAATGGCCCCAGATGCACCCCTGGTTCAAACGGATTGCCAATACGTAATCCGGCGGTCAGCTCACATAAACGGGTCAGTAGCGGCTGGTACAGCGAACGGTGGACAAACAGCCGCGAACCGGCAATGCAGGCCTGCCCGGCAGAGCTGAATATGCCGTAACAGATGCCACGCGCCGCCTGTTCCAGATCGGCATCGTCCAGCACGATAGTGGGTGACTTGCCGCCCAGTTCCAGCGAAGTCGGGATCAGTTTTTCTGCGGCAATATGCGCCAAATGGCGGCCGGTGCTGGTGCCGCCGGTAAAGGAGATCTTTTTCACCAGCGGATGGCGCGCCAGCGCTTCACCAATCACCGAACCTTTGCCCGGTAGCACGCTGAGCAACCCGGCAGGTAATCCAGCCTGTTCAAACAGTTCCGCCAGCTTCAGCGCCATCAGCGGCGTGGCTTCCGCCGGTTTGAGGATCACCGCGTTACCCGCAGCCAATGCCGGTGCCACTTTCTGCATTTCACTGGCGATCGGCGAGTTCCACGGCGTGATCGCCGCAATCACCCCCAGTGGCTGATACTGGCTCAGCGTCATTACTTCGCGGTTGCGCTGGGTCGGTAACTCCCCTTCCAACACTTCACAGGCCGCAGCAAAATAGCGGGCGGTAGCAGCGGCGCTCATCACCAGACCACGGGTTTCCGCCAGCGGCTTGCCGTTGTCGCGGGTTTGCAGTTGCGCCAATTCCTCCACCTGAGCGGTAATCAAATCGCTGACGCGATGTAAAATCGCCGCACGCTGATGCGGCACCAGCCCACGCCACGCCGGATCGCGCCAAGCGCGTTCAGCGGCTTCTACCGCCTCGTTAACGTCTTCGACGTTGGCTGCGCGCAAACGGGCATTGATACTGCCATCGGCGGGAAAAACTGAACTCATCGCTTCGCCGCGCCCTTCACACCAGCGGCCAGCAAGAAAAATCTTTAACGTTTCCATTTATGACTCCTGCCATTCAGGCCATGAAACCGCCATCCACCAGACTACGGCAAGCTTGTACCGCGCTCAGCGCTGCCAGCGTGGACGTTTTCGGGTTACTCGCCAGCGGGTTACCGCACAGCTCAATCTGGAATTCACCAAACTGACCGCACACCTGTAGGCGATGAGTATTGCGCTGGGTATGAGGATCCACCTGCAAACGTACCCGCGTGGCATCCATTCCCATACCGTGCAAGGCAATGGTGGCCGCCACATTGGCGTTGGCCGGGAACAGTTGCGCCGCCTCACGCGCCGAACCCTCAAAGAACACCCGCGCTTCGCTGACGGCATTCAGGTCGATAAGCTTTTCCGCTATGCTGCCGCGCCAGCTGGCCGGGCTTTTGCTGGATTGGTAGGTGACGCTTTCCAGCCCACCTTCCCGCGCCGAAGCCAGACCGTCCATGCCCGCTACCGCGCCGGACAGCACGATCAGCCGCCCGTGAAAGCGTACACAAGCCTGTTGCAACCGCAGTTGCAGCGCCGCATCCGCCAGTGCTCCGGTAGAAATCACCGCCAGCCGCCAACCGCGCTTGACGATCGCTTCGCCGAACTCGGCAATCGCCTGTTGGCTGGCGCACTCCAGCACCAAATCCGGCTGTTCGCTGCACTGCTCAGGATGAGTCAGCGCCTGTACCCGCCCGGCAAAGGCTTGGTGGATATCGGCATGGTGTTTTTCACGAGCAACAATCCAAGCGGCTTCGACACCTTCCGGCAGGCGCGCCAGCACCTCTTTTGCCATCGCGCCGTAGCCAATCATCATGATCTTTTTCATCTTTTCGGCCCTGATTACAGATGGCGGCTGAAGCCGCCGGAAACGTCCAGCGCTGCGCCAGTGGTAAATGACGCCATCGGCGAAGCCAAGAACAGCAAGGCCCGCGCCGGTTCCTGCGGCTTACCCAAGCGCCCCAATGGGATGCCGCGCCGGGCGGCGATCGCCGCCGTCCATTGCTCCCAGCTTTGTGCTTTATCCTCACGCTCGGCAAAACGCCGCCGCCATTGGCCGGACTCCACCATGCCAAGCAGGATGGAATTAACGCGGATGCCATTGCCCACCAGCTCTTTCGACAGCGTCAGCGTCATGTTGAGCAGCGCGGCGCGAGCGGCAGAGGTGGCGATCATGTGCTCCTCAGGTTGCAACGCCAGCAGCGAGTTAACACAGGTTATAGAGGCGATCTCCGAACGTTCCAGCGCGGGTAAGAAAGCCTGCACCGGGTTGATCACGCCGAACAGTTTCAACTCCGCTTCGTGCAGCCAGGCGTCACGCGGGGTTTGGTCAAAATGAGCGACAAACCCTTGCCCAGCGTTATTGATCAGCATATCCACCCCGCCAAAGCGGCTGCTGACCTGCTGAGCAAACTGCGCCACCTGCTCTGCATCAAGCACATCGCAACGCAGCGCCAGGATCTCCGCCTGCGGGAACTCCTCGCGCAGGCTGGCTTCGGCGCTGGCCAGTTTGTCCAAGTTGCGGCCACAGAAGGCCACCTTCGCCCCTTCCGCCAGCAGCAGGCGCAGGGTTTCAAAACCGATCCCTGAGGAACCGCCGGTCACCACCGCGACTCGCTGTTCAATCTGAAAATTCATGGTTGGATCACCCCCGTAAAATCCTGCATATAGCGGTTGAATTGCGCTGGAGCATCGAGATAGCTGGCATGCCCGGCGGCGTCAATCAGACGAAACTGGGCATCCTGCTGCTGCGCCAACGCTTTCGCAGCCTGCGGTGGCGTGATGCGATCATCCCCCCCACACCACACCTGAAGCGGGCCACGGTAACGCGATAGATATTGGCTGATATCGTCATTCGCCAACATCCAGGCGGCGCTAAGAAAACCTGCCGGATTAAGCTGTTGCATACCGCTGCGTACCCAGGCGATATCCTGTGGATCGGCATCGCTACGCAGCAACGCGGCGGCACGCTGCTCGCCATAACCTTGCGGCCCCAGCGTTTCGATCATCTGCTTGCGCTGACGATATACCTGCTGGCGTTTTTCGACTGGTGCGGTGGCATAACCCTGTGCCGGATCCGCCAACACTAATCCACTCAATCCCGTTGGATAGGCCGCCGCATAGGCACTGCCGATCAATGCCCCGAGCGAATGCCCGACAATCAGCGGCTGCTCCAACTCCAGCTCGGCGATCAACGCCGCCAGCGCGTTGGCATAGTCGGCGGCCTTTGGCTCAGCCAGTGGCAACGCCGCACTGCCGCCATAGCCTGGTGCATCCCAGGCAATCAGGCGGTGACCGTCGGTCAAGGCAGCATCGCTAAGCTGCTTCACCCAGGACGCGGAACCGGAACTGATACCATGCAGCAGTACCACTGCCCGGCCGTGCCCGGCTTCGCGCCAACCCAGCCAAAAGCCACTACAATCCTCCTGCTGGCGTTCCGGTAATCTGCTCATCAGTAACGTTTCACCTTTGACAGTGGATGATCCGCCGGGTAGGTCGGGGTTTCCGGCTTGGAGGTGCCGAGCATCACGCACATTAATGCCTCTTCTTCACCGTGATTAAACAGGCCACGATAAATCCCTGCCGGTACGGAGATCAGATCCCGCTCTTTCAGTTTGGTTTCGTAATACTCCTCACCGTCCTGAATCATCAGCGTAATGCTGCCTTTGAGCATAAAAAATACTTCTTCTACGTCGTCATGCAGGTGCAGTGGCCCTTCGCATTTGGACGGCAGCACCATGGTAGAGAAGGTAAAATGCTCCGCCGGTACGGTGTTGGTGTCGCTGACCACGCCAGTCGCGCCAGTGCCGATATAGCGCATCTGCGCACGGCGGTATTTCGGATCGTAATCAGCCTGGAACTTCAGCGCATTCCAGTCATATTTACGGCCTTCAAACCGGGCGATACGGGATTCCACCCACTGCGCCATCGACAGATCCTGCGGCTTGATGCCAGTTTTATTCTCAACCTGGGACATGTTGTTTCTCCTTCGTTGTCAGTATTTCTTCAGCAACGGCAGCAGAATGGTGCTGCCAACCAAGGCCGTCACCACCAGGAACAGCAGGCCGTTATCCATATTGCCAGTGGCAGCGATCAGCGCCCCCATCAGCACCGGTGCCAAGGCACCGGCAAAATTACCCAATCCGTTAAAAACACCGCCCGCGGTGGCGCTCACCCGGCTGCTGGTGGCCTTCGCCAACAGGGCGAAGATATTCGGCGCACCGGCCCCCCACATAAAGGTGCTGAAAGACATCGCGGCGATCACGCTGTACGTTCCTTCCAGATGCAGCACTATCCCTAGCCCAAGCCCGGCCCCGCACAGTGAGATAAAGCAGGACAACGCACGGCGATCCAGTTTGTCTGAAAGCCAGGCGCCCACCACTTCGCCCAGCAGCATGGCGATAAACGGCAGCGATGACAGATAACCGGCATGTTCCAGATGAATACCTTTACCCTTGATCAGGTAGCTCGGCAGCCAACCGTTCATGCCCCACAGGTAGGTCAGAAACGCGATGTTAAACAGGCAGATCATCCAGAAATGCGAGGTACGGAACAGCTCACGGCGCAGCTGTTTGCGCTCGGCAATCGCCGGTTGCGTGACGGTGCTTTTCGCCGGGCGAGCCACGTTCAGGTGGCGCAAACCAAACATCACCAGCAACATAACCGGCAAGGTCAGAGAAGCCATAAAGAAGAAAGTGGTTTGCCAGTCAAAACGGCTAAGGATAAACAGCGTTACCGGGAACCCCAGCGCCGCACCGATCGGCGTTCCCAGCAGCCACATCATGGTGGCACGCGCCTGCAAACGCTGCGGGAAAGCATGGCGGACGATGGCGTAAGCTATCGCTATCAGCGGGCCTTCGGCGATACCTAGCAGAATGCGCAGGATCATCATGGTGTGATAAGAACGCGCTAGCCCCATCAGCACCATCAGTACGCCCCACACCACCATCATGCCGAGCAGCATGTTGACCGGGTTCAGCCGATCGCCAATGCCGCTCAACAGCATGGAGGAGAAGCCATAGGAGAACAGAAAGGCGCTCATCAATAACCCCAGCCGGGTGGGATCAAAACCGATGCCCATTGCCTCTTGGAATCCACTATCAGAAAACAGCGCCGCAATGCTGATCTTGTCGAAAAACGCTAACAAGACGCAGGCAAACAGGGCAATCGGCACCGACCAGCGCACGCTGGTGGGCTGATTTTCGGCAACAGCATCCCTCGCCCGACTGCCGTGGGCGTCAATATCTTGCGTAGTCATAAAACGCTCCCTTCAGTCGGACGTTATTTCAACGCCATCAGAGAAAACTCCACGTCCGCCAGTTGCTGCGGATCCAGTACCCGGCCGCTGGCCAGCCAGCGTTTACCCAGCTTGATGGTGCGCGCATCGTTAAACGCCACCATCTGTACCAGTTGCCGATCGGCATTCAGGGTGAAAAATACCTGCGATTGTGGCGTGTGGCGCACCACGTGATGTACGCCACCGGTCGGAACGCCGAGGATCTGGATATTGGCGTCGTATTGATCCGACCATAGCCAGGCGACGTCATCGTAAGGCGCGGCAAAAGCATCCAGCATGGCGCAGGCGGTGCTGATGGCCTGATTCTGCGCGTAAGCCCAGGATTGCAGGCACAGGCCAAGCTTGGGGTGGCGCGCGACGTCACCGGCGGCGAAAATCGCCGGATGGCTGGTGCGCCCCTGCCCATCCACCACAATACCCGCCTCAACCTGCAACCCGGCGTTGTGCGCCAACTCCAGATTCAGCTCAACACCAATACCCACCACCACCAGATCAAACGGCTGCGCGTCACTGATGTCGCTGCCGATCCAGGGCGTACCCTGACGATCTTCAAGCCGGATATCGCCACAGCCGCAAAGCACGCTGACGCCGTGCTGCTGATGCAGTTCCAGCAACGCCTGCGAAACATCGGCCCCAACGCTGCGCATGCACAGCGCAGGCTGGCGCTCAAACACCGTCACTTCGGCACCCAATTTGCGCGCCGATGCGGCGATCTCTAGCCCAATCCAGCCACCGCCGACAATCGCCAGCTTCTTGCAATGCTGTAACCCTTGGCGTAAACGCGCAGCGTCGTCCCAGGAACGCAAGGTCATCACCTGCGGGTGATTAGCCCAACTGGCATCCGGCAAGCGCGGCCGCCCACCGGTGGCGATCAGCAGTTGATCAAACTTCAGTTGCTCGCCGTTGCTGAGCGTGACGATCTGTTGCTGGCTGTCGATTGCCTCGGCGCGCAACGGGCGGTGCCAGTCGATATTCAGCCCAGCAACCACCTCGGCGCTAAACAGGCGGCTGAGCGGCGCATTGCCATCCAGCAAGGCCGCTTTAGACAGCGGCGGGCGTTCGTAAAAGTCATAGGGTTCATCACTCACCACCGTCAGCTTGCCGCCGTAACCGCGATCGCGCAGCGTCTTGGCGGCCCAACCTCCGGCCTGACCACCGCCGATGATGACAATACCCGCCTGGATGGGTTGGCTCATGCGGCCCCCGTTTTCTTATGCTGACGGCGGGTATCGTGGTCGATGCCGCCTTCTACCGCCCATTCGGTAAACGACACCAGCGAATGTTCCAGCTCACGCGGCTGCCAGTTTTCCGTCAGATAATCGTCATTGGTGTAGTACTCAAACGCGCCGCCGGTCGGGCTGTTGACGTACCAGAAATAAGCCGAGGATATCGGATGGCGACCAGGGCCGATAAAGGTGCTCCAGTTTTCTTTGTTCATCGCAATACCGCCGCCAATCACCTCGTGAATATCACGCACGGTAAAGGCCACATGGTTCAAACCGCGCGAGCGGTTGGGCAACTTCAGCAGGAACAGGTTGTGATGCCCGCCGCGTACCTGGGCACGCAGGAACACCGCGCGATCGATGTAGCGATCCGACACCTGAAAACCGAGTTGCTCACAGTAAAATTTTTCGGTGGCGGCCAGATCCTCAACAAAGAACACCACATGACCGATATTGACCGGCTCAGCTTTGGCGTATACCGGGCTGGGTTGATCGATGCGGCGCACATCGCCCCATTGGTTGATCGGGGTCACTGGCAGCTCCACCTCACGCAGAGCAGTCACAGCAAAGCGCAGCGTCATGCCGTTTGGATCGCAGCACTCCAGCTCTTCCCCCACCTGGCGGAAACCCGGCATCTGTTCCAAGCATGGCTGCAACGCCGCCAGCGCGGTCGGGCTGTCAACGCCCCAAGTCATACGGCGCAGGGTAGAGCCAGCCTCAAATGCGGCCGGTAAAACCTCGCTGTTTTTTGGATGCAACACCACGCTGGCACCGCTCAGCGTGGTGAATTCACGGCGTGGTTCCCCTCTGTGTTGATATGTAGATTGCAGACCAAAGTCTTGCATAAATTTTTCGCACGTTGGCAGATCTTCAACGCCAAATTCCAGCTTTTCGATTCCGGTTATGCTCATTATTGTGCCTCACGTTCTCGCTGAATGCGTTTTTCAGGCGTGATCGAACCCCGACCCATGATTGCTATGAGTCTTATCCCTACCTGAGTCAAAAATTCTGTTTGGCTGGCAGAAATGCCTAGCCGACTTTTGCCTGTGGCGTTGCGCCCAAGAATCCGGAGATTTTCTCCGCCGCGTCTCGTACTTCCATGCGCAACCGTTCGCGATCTGCCTTCGGGATCTCGTCGGACGGCACCATAATGCTGACCACCGCTTCCACTCGCTGTTCGCGGTTAAAGATGGGATAGACGATCGAGGAAATCCCGTGGCGGAAGAAAGATTCGCCGATCACGTAGCCGCGCGCCTTATCCTGCTGCACCATCTGCCACAGCGCTTCGCGGTTGGCCGGAGTACCCAGGGCCGCATCCGGCAGCGTTTCATCTGGGAACAGCCGTTCGAACTCTTCGCGGCTGGTGCTGGTCAGCAGCATGCGGCCAAGAGAAGTACGGTGTACCGGCAAACGGGTGCCGACGCTGACCTGATTGATCTGCGAACCGGCGGCGCTGACGCGGGCGATGTAGATCACATCGCGCCCGTCGCGGATCGCCAAGTGGCTGCTGCATTGGCTGCGATCGCGCAGTTGTTCGATCACCGGCTGGCCCGCCTGGGCGACATCCAGCGAGGCGATATATTCAAAACCTAGTCGCAACACCTTGATCCCCAGCCCGAAGGTGTTGGTACGCGGGTTGCGCTCCAGAAACCCCAAGTGCTCCAGCGTTTGCACCACGCGGTAGGCTGTCGCCTTCGGCATATCGACCAGGCGATGTAATTCTGCAAAGGTCATTTCCTTGTGTTGCTCACTGAATGCCAGCAGCAGTTGTAAGCCGCGATCCAGACCTGGGATCAGATATTTACACTCTTGATCTTCTGCCATGTGGTGCTCCTTAACCTATCGGTCGGGCAATCAGTTAAATACGAAACCGCCGTTGACCGGCAGTAGCTGGCCCGTTACGAAGTTCGCCAGCGGCGACAGCAGATACAGCACGCTGCCGGTCACATCGTCAGGATGCTGCGCCCCCGCCAGCGCTCGCCCTTGTTCATACAGTTGGTGGCGTTCGGCAGGCACATATTCAGTGGCTTCAACCCGCGTCAGGCCCGGTGCAATGGCGTTGACGCAGATCCCCTGCGGCCCCAGTTCACGCGCCATGGAGCGGGTCATCGAAATGATCGCCCCTTTGCTCGCCACATAGGCCATCAGCCGTGGTGCGCCCCACAGGGCAGTATCCGAAGCGACATTGACGATCTTGGCGTGCGGCGTTTGTGCCAGCAGCGGTACCGCCGCCTGGCTCACCAGCCAGGTACCCCGCACGTTGACCTGCATCACTTTGTCCCACAGGTCGATGTCGTATTCCATCATGGTTTTGCCACCGACCCCGGTCGCCAACGCCGCGTTGTTCACCAACCCGTCGATCGCGCCACCTTTGGCAATAGCACTGAACGCCTCGGTGATCGACTGTGGCGACGCCAGATCGATCACCTGCGTTTCCACCTGCGCCCCTTGCTCACGCAGGCTTGCTGCGCTGTCTTGCAGCTCTTGCGCCAGAATATCGCACATCACTACGCGACCACCTGCTTGGACGATCGCCGCCGCAAAGCTGCGCCCCAGGCCGCGCGCCGCGCCGGTCACTACCACGCGTTTGCCCGCCAGCAAGCCATTCACTGTGCTGCCTCCAATTCGCTGAGGATCGCCAGCTGTTTCTGTGCTTCTTTCTGCATCATGCGGCGCAGGCGGGAAAGGCCAACGTCATGCTGATAGAGGTATTCCTGGCCACGCGCGTTCGGTGCCATGTTTTCCAACACGATGCGATCCTGCTCCAGTACGTCCCAGTGCAGTTGCTCCAAACGATTGCGGTACATAAAGCGCCACATGTCGCGCTGCCAGTCTTTTACCTGACGAATACGCCAGAAGAACACGCGGCAATGATCTTTATCTTCTGGCACCACCATGCCGATGATCCAGAAGTGGCCGCCAGGCCCAAAGCGTTTTTTGTACGGGATCGACAGGCGCATCCAGTAGGCACCGCTGCTGCCAAATTCGACCCAGTCGAAGTTCACACCGATCTGGCCGTTCTTTTTAAAGATAAAACCGCTGTCGGTAGGTTCCAGCGCCATATCGGCCTTGCGATCCCCTTCCGCCATCGAATGTGACGAGGAGTGCAGATAGGTGCCGTGCATCGGGTCCATCACGTTTTCCAATGCATATTGATAGTTACAGTCCCAACTGGCGGTACACAGGAAGTTGCTGTAGCTGGCTTCGTCCGCCAACTCTTTCGGGAAGGTTAGTTCGGCAGGTTCTTCGTCGGCGGTAATGCCGAAGTACAGGAACACGGCACCGTAGGCTTCTTTGGCCGGATAAGAGCGCAGGCACTTTTGCCCCACCAGCGGGCAGCGATCCACCGCCGGAACGTCTTTTACCTCGCCATCACCGCCCACTTCAACGCCGTGATACCAGCAGGCAATGCGATCGCCCAGGTTCCAGCCCATGGAAAGGCGCGCACCACGATGCGGGCAGCGGTCTTCTAACGCATGGATCGCCCCGTCTTTATCGCGCCACAATACGATCTGCTGTTCAAGGCGGGTGATCCCCACCGGGTTGTTACCCACTTCCCAACTGGCCAACACCGGGTACCAGATGCCGCGCAATCCCTGATCAAGATAGTTCTGCAATGTCTGTGCGGAGGATGCTGTATTTGCTGTCATGGTCTTCTCCCTGTGCGGCTCAGAAACCGTTTACGTGAAGGAATTCGCGGAACGTGGCTTCATTCCAAGACTGGCCGCTGCGATCAAACAGGCGGCGCTGATTCAGCGCGCTGACGATCTGATCCAGCTCTTCCGACCCCTGATCGAAGATCTCTTCCAACGCTGCCACCAACGCGGTTTCAAAACCATCCGGTACTCGCGCACGGGTTTGCCAAATAACGTTTTGGTATTGACCTGGCTGATGGATCTGACCATTGCCGCCCTCACGCGCCGGCGTCACCTGTTGGGTGTCCGGCAGCCAAGGATTGATATCGGTAATGTGCTGCATGCTTATTCCTCCGCAATAAAGGTGATTTGGATTTGGTTGTCGATCACCCGGGTTGGATAGATTTGCAGGTCGCGGCCACCCGGTTCGCGCAGGCATTGGCCGGTGCGCACATCGAACAAGGCTTCGTGCAGCGGGCACTCCACCTTACCGTCATCAACAAATCCCTGGCTGAGCAAGGCATAGGCGTGCGGGCAAACGTCTTCCAGCGCGTAATATTGACCGTCGATCAAATACACACCGACCTCTTTTCCTTCCACATTGGCGGAGAAAGGAAAATCCTCTTTCACCTGAGACACTTCACACACGTTCTTCCAGCTCATCGCTTCTTGTCTCCTATCTGATTGTTTCATATATGAAACTAAGTTTCTTATTTAATACACTCAATATAAGTCTGGTGAATTTCTCGTCAAGTCAGCAATGGGGGAAATGTTAATGAATAGTTGTTTAAAAGTTGCAAATGCGGAGTGGATCACGAAAGTACGTACTGAAATGAAAAGTGAGAAATGTATATTCAATTCAGAGCAGCTTGATAAGCTCCATAAACTTCACATGCAGCCAAAGCGTTGCTGCACAGGAGACTTGGAAGTCCCATTCTGATCCAGTATACAGAGGCTATCAGTATGATATTTAATGCAATAAACCTAGATGTTTTCAAAGAGTATGCCGCAGAAAGCCAAGCTCTTCGTCAGCATATTCACCAACACCCTGAGTTAGGTTATGAGGAACAGCAAACCGCCGATCTGGTGGCAGAAAAACTGGCGGCCTGGGGGTATCAGGTCACGCGCGGGCTGGGTGTCACCGGCGTTGTCGGTAAGTTGAAAAAGGGAGACAGCCAACGTGCGATCGGGATCCGGGCCGACATGGACGCGCTACCGATTGTCGAAAACACCGGTTTGCCTTATTGCAGCGTGCACCACGGCATCATGCACGCCTGTGGACATGATGGTCATACCGCCATGTTACTCGGCGCGGCGCATTATCTGGCCGATCATCCCTCCTTTAATGGCACGTTAAATGTCATTTTTCAGCCCGCGGAGGAAGGCTTGGCAGGCGCGCAGAAGATGATGGACGATGGCTTATTTGAACAATTCCCCTGCGATGCCATCTTTGCCATGCATAACATGCCGGGATTCCCTGAAGGGCAGTTTGTGTTCGGCGAAGGGGCATTTATGGCATCCAGCGATAATGTCACCATCAGGATCCATGGCAAAGGCGGGCATGGTGCCATGCCCAAAGGCACCATCGATGCCGTTGTGGTGGGTTCCAGCATCGTTATGGCATTACAGACCATCGTTGCACGTAATTTGAGTGCGCAAGAGTCAGGGGTGATTACGGTCGGTTCATTTCAGGGCGGTATTGCCAATAATGTGATTGCCGATTCGGCGGTATTAAAACTCAGCGTGCGCGCGCTGAACCCAGCAATAAGGGATCTGCTGGAAGAGCGGATTAAAACGCTGGTCAACGCTCAGGCGGCGGCTTTTGGCGCCACTGTTAGCATTGATTACGTTCGCTCCTATCCGGTATTAGTCAATAACCCTGAAATGACGCAGTTTGCCAAACAGGTGGCTCAGGATATGTTGGGTGAACAGCACGGCGATCAGGTTATTGACATTCCCGAGCCATTAATGGGCAGCGAAGATTTTGCCTTTATGCTGCAACAGCGGCCAGGCAGTTATTTATTATTGGGAAATGGTGCGGGTGAAAAGAGCTGTATGGTACACAACCCTGGATATGATTTTAATGATGCGATTATTACTCGTGGCATTGCTTATTGGAGTGCGTTAACCCAGGCGTTTCTAAAATAAAGGACAGACTATGGACAGTGCCAAGAAAAAGATTTCACCGGCAAAAGCGATTTTAGCCACCACATTAGGGAATGGACTGGAGTTTTTTGATCTGGTGCTGTACGCCTTTTTCGCCACTTATATCGCCAAAGCCTATTTCCCCGCGTCAGATCCGTTAGTCAGCCTGATGACCTCGTTCATGATCTTTGGCATGGGCTATCTCGCCAGGCCGATCGGCGCGCTGGTAATTGGCCACTATGCGGATAAAAAAGGGCGTAAGCCCGCCATGACGCTCACTTTCTTACTGATGGGCCTCAGTACCATGGTGATTGGTATCACCCCCTCTTATCAAAGTATTGGTATTGCTGCCCCGATCATTATTACGCTGGCCAGATTGGTACAAGGTTTTTCTGCTGGCGGTGAATTGGGCGCATCAACCACGTTATTAGTGGAGTATGCCAAACCCCACAATCGTGGATTCTATGGCGGCTGGCAGGTGTCTAGCCAGGGAGCCGGGAACCTGTTTGCCGCTATGACGCTGGTGATCCTGGTCAACGTGATGCCCGCAGAGAGCGTTCAAGACTGGGGTTGGCGTATTCCCTTTCTGTTTGGGGTGATTATTGCGCCTATCGGTTTGTATATCCGTTCAAAACTAGAGGAAACTGCGACCCACACATTGCAGGCTACGGAAAATAACGCCCCAAAAATCCCGTTAATTGAAGTGATCACCACCTATTATAAAGAAACCTTGTCGGGCATTTTATTAACTATTGGGGGAACCATCCCTCATATGATTATTATGTTTTATCTCCCCAACTATGCGATCAGCATTTTAAAGCTGGATACCGGCTATAGCATGCTGATAGGTGCCATCGGCGGATTAATTACTCTGATTGGTGGCCCGCTGGCGGGAATGTGGTCCGATAAGGTCGGCAGGCGCCCGCTGATTGCCGGTTCCAGGATCGTCCTTACCTTATTAATTTACCCGGCTTTTTATCTGTTAAGCAGTTACCCCAGCGTGCATCTTATGTTTGCCATTATGATCGTGCTGAGCACGATTAATATTATTGGTGCTTCGCCTTCCATTACCATTTTGCCTGAAATATATCCGCGCCATGTCAGAACTACTGGGCTATCTCTGGTTTACAGTGTCGCGGTGGGTATTTTCGGTGGTTTTTCACTCTCTATTGCCACCTATCTGATCAAAATCACCGGCAATGCGGCAGCACCGGCCTTTTATGTCATTGTCGGTTGCAGCCTATCGCTGCTGGCCTTCACTTTTATTAAAGAAACCAGTAAAGAACGGTTAAATTAATAAAGCGCGGGATTGCAGTGGGCTGAAGAACTGCCCGTTGCAATCCGCGCTTTCAGAGACGTTGGTTAGAGCGGCCAGCGCAACTCTAACTCGACTCAACGCCCTTTCTTTTTGCGCCCAGGCTGGGCAAAACGCTTGCGCGCTGCCGTGTTACTGCTTGGCTTCTCGGCACTTTTCGGCCCACTGCCCGCCGGTTTTTTTACCGCTGGGGCAGGTTTGGCTTTCTTCGCCGGTTTAGCCTCTGAGGAAGAGCCTTCAATCAATTTAAACAAATCGATTAACTCATCGTCGGTTAAATCGCGCCACTCCCCCAAGGGTAGCCCGGCCAGGCCAACGTTCATGATGCGCGTGCGTTCCAGCTTGGTTACCTCATAGCCAAAATGCTCACACATGCGGCGGATCTGACGGTTAAGCCCCTGCACCAGTACGATACGGAACACAAACGGCGCTTCTTTCTTCACCTTGCACTTTTTGGTCACCGTTCCCAGCATCGGCACGCCGGCACCCAAGCCACGGATAAAGTCGTCAGTCACCGGTTTGTTGACCGTGACCAGATACTCTTTCTCATGGTCGTTGCCCGCCCGCAGGATCTTGTTCACCAGATCGCCGTGGTTGGTGAGGAAGATCAGCCCTTGAGAATCTTTATCCAACCGCCCGATGGGGAAAATGCGGGTGCTATGGTTGACGAAATCAACAATATTGTCTTTCTCACCGTCTTCGGTGGTGCTGACGATGCCAACCGGTTTGTTGAGCGCAATAAAGATTAGGTTGTCTTCGTTGCGCGGCTCAATCAGCTGGCCGTTAACCTTGACGACGTCGCCAGCAAACACCCGATCCCCCAGCCCGACCCGCTTGCCATTGATAAAAACATTGCCTTGCTCGATGTAACGATCGGCCTCGCGGCGCGAACAGATACCGCTCTCGCTAATATATTTATTTAGGCGTGTAGATGGTTTAGTCAGCACGGTTCCTCCATTTTATTTTCACGGCAAACAGCTGCCGGCTCCATGGTGCCGGGCATTACCCCTGCTTTTTAGCCGCTTGTAGATACAGCATTTCCAGGCCCAGCGTGGCGGCGGCCAGTGCGGTGATCTCCGACTGATCGTAGGCAGGTGCCACTTCTACCACGTCCATCCCGACAATGTTCAATGATTGCATGCCGCGCACCAGCTTCAACGCACGATCGGAAGTCAGGCCGCCGATCACCGGGGTGCCGGTGCCTGGCGCAAAGGCCGGATCCAGGCAGTCGATATCGAAGGTCAGGTACACTGGCATATCGCCGACGATCTGTTTGATCTGAGTCAGCAGATCGTCCACGCCGCGATCGTTAACCTGCGCAGCATCCAGCACGGTAAAACCGTTGTCACGATCGAACTCGGTACGGATACCGATCTGCACCGAATGATGCGGGTCGATCAGGCCTTCGTTCGGTGCATGGAAGAACATGGTGCCGTGGTCAAACTTGCTGCCGTTAGCATAGGTGTCGGTGTGGGCATCAAAATGAACCAGCGCCATTTTGCCAAAGTGCTTGGCATGTGCGCGCAGCAGCGGCAGCGTGACGAAGTGGTCACCGCCGAAAGAGAGCATGCGCTTACCGGCTTGCAGCAGTTTTTCTGCGTGCGCCTGCAATTTTTCGCTCATATCATGCGCATCGCCAAAATTGAACACGATGTCACCACAATCGACGACGTTCAGGCGCTCGCGCAGATCAAACCCCCACGGCCAGCGTGCACCTTCCCAGGCCAGATTGGTCGATACCTGACGGATAGCCGCCGGACCATGACGGCCACCGGCGCGACCAGAGGTGGCCATATCGAATGGAATACCGGTGATGACCCACTCTGCATCGCTGCTGTAAGGCATAAAATTCAGCGGAAAGCGTAGGAAACCAAAGGCGTTGGACACTAAAGAATTATCGGGCTGATGGCCTAAGGTGCTCATAGTAAATCCTCATATTTCAACGGTTCGCCCGCAATCAATCGCTCAGGCGGTAGCAAAAAAAAATCCCTCCCGCGTCGTTAGCCCGACGAGAAAGGGATTGATTCAATGTCTGTTTCAGTACTGCTGATAGGAGCGGATTATCGCCGCATTTCGCTTGCGCTTCAAGACACTCGTCGCCACCAAGTATAGAAGAAACGCCCCCAGATTCAGTTAACCAGCGCCGGATCTTGGCGATATTGTTGTGGGAAAAGCTGCTGCAGCTGTTTTACCTTCGGCAGATCGTTGATCACGATATAGGGGTAATCAGGATTGTCGTTTAAAAAATTCTGGTGGTAAGCCTCGGCAGGGTAAAAATGTCCATTGCTCTCAATGCGGGTTGCCAAAGGCTTGGTAAAGCTATGGCTGGCATCCAACTGTGCAATGTAGGCCTCGGCCACCTGCCGTTGTGACTCGGTCAGTGGGAAAATAGCGGAGCGATATTGCGTGCCGCTGTCCGGCCCTTGGCGGTTAAGCTCGGTCGGGTTGTGAGCTACAGAAAAATAGATTTGCAGCAGTTGGCCATAGGAAACCTGCGTAGGATCAAAGGTGACTTGCACCGACTCCGCATGCCCGCTATTCCCCCCGCTGACGGTATCGTAATTGGCAGTTTGCGCCGTGCCACCGGCGTAGCCCGACACCGCGTTGGTCACGCCTTTAACGTGCTGGAAAACACCCTGTACGCCCCAGAAACAGCCACCGGCAAAGATCGCGGTTTCACTGTGTGACGTGGCCGGTGCTTCATCCTTGAGCGGCGCAGGAATCACCACTGCGGTTTCAGGGCCGTCAAACGCCCCCGCCAGGCTCTGAAAACCCAGCATCATCGCCAGCAGCAACGCTCCCCAGACTCCGTAAGAACGCAGTAATACAACCAATCTGTTTCCACTTTTCATCTTATTCCTCACTTATCTGGCTATGCCGATTGCGGCGTGAACACCATCGCTAAACCATTCATGCAGTAGCGCAACCCGGTCGGCGGCGGCCCATCGTCGAATACGTGCCCCAAATGACCACCGCAGCGCTGGCAGTGGACTTCGTCACGGATCATGCCGAATGAGCCGTCCTGACGCGTGGCCACGGCATGGTCAAGCGGCTGATAGAAACTCGGCCAACCGGTGTGGCTGTCAAATTTGGTCGCGGAAGAGAAAAGCGGCAGATTGCAGCCTGCACAGGAGAATATCCCGTTGCGGTGTTCGTCATTGAGCGGGCTGCTGTAAGGCGGCTCTGTGCCCTCCTCACGCAACACTTCATACTGCGCCGGGCCCAGCCGCTGCCGCCATTGTTCATCGCTATAGCTGATTTCAAACTGTTCTTTGCTGGCGGCCCGTGAGAAAAACGTGGGCAACAGCCCCACCGCAAAAGCAGCGGATATCGCACCACCACCCAGAATAAAATGCCGTCTGTTGATCATCGTCGTTACCTCAGTGAATAACCGATGATGACAATTTACGCGGAAAACCTAGACCAAATCCTCACGGAGAGTTAACTAATTTGTGATAACTCGGGGGATTGAAAATGATAAATCAGAGGGAGGCGTGAGAGGATAAACCGGCTGAGCGCAGAGATAACGCCCAGCCGTTGATGACTATTTATTCGTCTTCAAGGTACGTGTAACCATACAGCCCGGCTTCAAACTCTTCCACAAACTGCGCCTGCAACTCGCTGTCCAGATCGGTTTCCTTCACCTGATCGCGGAAACGGGCCAGCAGCACCTTCGGATCGAGCTGTACGTATTCCAGCATATCGGCGACGGTATCACCTTCGTCAGACAGTTCGGTTTCCACGCTGCCGTCTGGGAATACGTAAACATCAACCGATGCCGTATCACCAAACAGATTGTGCATATTGCCGAGGATCTCCTGATAAGCCCCCACCATAAAGAAGCCCAGCGCAGGTGGGTTTTCGGGATCGTACGGCGGCATCGGCATAGTGGTTGCCACACCGTCGCCATCAACATAGTGATCGATGGTGCCGTCAGAATCACAGGTGATATCCAGCAGCACAGCGCGCCCTTCTGGTGGCTTATCCAACCCTTCCAGCGGCAATACCGGGAACAATTGATCGATGCCCCAGGCATCCGGCATGGATTGGAACAACGAGAAGTTGACGTAGAACTTATCCGCCATCCGCTCCTGTAATTCATCAATGATCGGGCGGTGCGCACGGTTGCTAGGATCAAGCTGCTGCTGAATCTTATTGCAGATGTTCAGATACAACTGCTCGGCCCAGGCGCGTTGGGTCAGATCCAGCATGCCGTGAGCGTACTGGGTATGGACGTCGTGCAGATCCATCTGGCTATCGTGCAACCATTCACGCAGTGAGCGGCGGTTTTCCGGTTCGTTCAACTCCTGCCAGGTTTCCCACATGCTTTCCAGCGCACGCGGCGCATCGTCAGCCGGTGGAACCGGATCGCAAAATTCATTGCGCTCAACGCCAATCACGTTGGAAACCAGCACCGTGTGGTGAGCCGTAACGGCACGGCCAGATTCGGTAATCACCGTCGGGTGCGGCAGGCCATGTTCATTACAGGCATCACCGATCCCCCAGATCACGTTGTTGGCATATTCGTTCAGGCCATAGTTCACCGAACAATCGGACTGTGAACGAGTGCCCTCGTAATCAACACCCAGACCACCGCCGACGTCGAAGCATTGAATGTTGACGCCCAGCTTGTGCAGTTCCACATAGAAGCGCGCAGATTCACGCACACCGGTGGCGATATCACGAATGTTGGCCAACTGCGAACCCAGGTGGAAGTGCAACAGTTGCAGGCTTTCGAGGCGGTCCGCTGCGCGCAGGGTTTCCACCAGTTTCAGCACCTGAACCGCCGCCAGACCGAACTTGGATTTCTCGCCCCCGCTCGACTGCCACTTGCCCGAACCCTGTGAGGCCAAGCGTGCACGCACGCCCAAACGCGGGATCACATTCAAACGCTCGGCTTCCTCCAGCACCAGCTGGATTTCTGACATCTTCTCGATCACCAGGTAGACTTTGTGCCCCAGTTTTTCACCGATCAGCGCCAGACGGATATATTCACGGTCTTTGTAGCCGTTACAGACGATCACCGAACGGGTCATACCGGCATGGGCCAGTACGGCCATCAGTTCAGCCTTGGAACCCGCCTCCAACCCCAGCGGTTCGCCGGAATTGACCAGGGATTCGATCACCCGGCGGTGCTGGTTAACCTTGATCGGGTAAACCAGGAAGTAGCCGCCTTCATAACCAAAAGATTCACGCGCACGCTTGAACGCGGCGTTAATTGAGCGCAAGCGGTGCTGTAAAATCTGCGGGAAACAGAACAGGGCTGGCAGACGCTGGCCGTCTTTGCGCCGTTCTTTCACCAGTTCAGCGAGATCGACACGCGCATGCGGGACGTCCGGATCCGGGCACACGCTGATGTGGCCCAGTTCGTTGACGTCAAAATAATTGTTGCCCCAGTAGGCGACGTTATAAGTACGCAGCATCTTGCTGGCATTAAGATCATTCATGGCAACCTCCTGCATGGAGCGCAAAGATAAATTTTCATCCGCTACTGACGGATGGTGAATCAACAGATCATCAGACATTACTCGCCTCATATCGCGCACTGGCGATACAGTCAGCCACTATCGCAGCTAAAATCCGTGAGAACAACCCAGTAAAGCGCTACTCTGGCAGTGAATTAATCTGCCGTTCGTGATTCACGATCGGTTGATACCCAATAGATTTATTGTAAGACACCCTATTCAAACCTCGTGAATCGGGTCAAAAAAGATCCCACAGGAAAGCTGCAGGCTACCCTTGTTCAGTTCTTCAGATGACCGTTAGCCGGCCCGAGAATCCTGAGTAGCGCCCATATGGGTATAACATCGGGTAGATGGTGTGGAGACAAGACGGGAAATAACAGAAGAATATGCGCCAGAACGGCACTGCTGTTGAGAGCCAACAACCGGTAGACAACGGATCATTAATCCAACCACCTCCACGCACGTCGCTCGCAATGAACGACTAAGCCTCTAATGTAGTGTAAGAACGTTAACGTTCAGTGAAGCGGCGGCACCGTAATCGGTGCCTACGGCAGGTAATGATGCGGCGATCCGGGATTTAACCAAAACCGCGCTGTGCACCAAATGAACCGCGCGCGCAGTTTATACCGAACCCCTGGGTAAAATGCAAAATGAAAATTTGCCAGAAACTGTTTCAAGCGATGAAAATGGCGTCCGGGGCCGAATGTAAAAGAGCGCTATGGCAAAAAATTGCTGGCAATCCGGCCGAATGCTGGCCTAAAATAGACGTCCAGATGTTAATCCATCTATACTGTTTGACTGATAAACTGCTTAACGGCTTTGCCTGAGGGGCGTTGCAGGATGCATCTCGCCATCGGCGGAAGACCCTTCGCTTTGATGCCCGGATCTCCAGCGCTGTGCAGTAATTTCTAACCCGTCTTATGCAAGGTAAAGAACACAATGGCTAAACACCTCTTCACGTCCGAATCTGTCTCCGAAGGGCATCCGGATAAAATTGCCGACCAGATCTCTGATGCGGTTCTTGACGCCATCCTGGAACAAGATCCAAAAGCGCGCGTAGCCTGTGAAACCTACGTGAAAACCGGCATGGTTTTGGTTGGCGGTGAGATCACCACCAGCGCCTGGGTTGATATTGAAGAGATCACCCGCAAAACCGTGCGCGAAATTGGCTATGTCCATTCCGATATGGGTTTTGACGCCAATTCTTGTGCCGTGTTGAGCGCCATCGGTAAACAATCGCCGGATATCAATCAGGGGGTTGACCGCTCCGATCCGCTGGAGCAGGGTGCCGGCGATCAGGGCCTGATGTTTGGCTATGCCACCAACGAAACCGACGTGCTGATGCCTGCACCCATCACTTATGCACACCGCTTGGTTCAGCGCCAGGCCGAAGTGCGTAAAAACGGCACGCTGTCTTGGCTGCGCCCAGATGCCAAAAGCCAGGTCACCTTCCAGTACGATGACGGCAAAATCGTGGGTATCGACGCCGTGGTACTTTCCACCCAGCATTGCGAAGATATCGCCCTGAAAGATCTGCAAGAAGCGGTGATGGAAGAGATCATCAAACCGGTTCTGCCAGCAGAGTGGCTCAGCGCCAGCACCAAATACCACATCAACCCAACCGGCCGTTTTGTGATTGGTGGCCCAATGGGCGACTGTGGGCTGACCGGGCGTAAAATCATCGTGGATACCTACGGTGGTATGGCACGTCACGGTGGCGGCGCGTTCTCCGGTAAAGATCCATCCAAAGTTGACCGCTCAGCCGCCTATGCTGCACGTTATGTCGCCAAAAACATCGTTGCTGCTGGCTTGGCCGATCGCTGTGAGATCCAGGTTTCCTACGCTATCGGCGTGGCAGAACCGACCTCCATCATGGTGGAGACCTTCGGTACCGAGAAAGTCTCTACCGAGCAGTTGACCCTGCTGGTGCGTGAGTTCTTCGATCTGCGCCCATACGGCCTGATCCAGATGATGGACCTGCTGCAACCGATCTACCGCGAAACCGCGGCTTACGGCCACTTTGGCCGCGAGCACTTCCCGTGGGAAGCAACAGACAAAGCCGCTCAGTTGCGCGAAGCGGCTGGCCTGAAGTAAGTTTGTATTGCGGAAGTAACAACGGCGAGCCAGTGGCTCGCCGTTGTTGTTTTAGTGGATGGTCAATGCGCTGCCAGTTCACGAAAGAAAGCAGGGTTAGCCTGAATGGTTGCCAGCACTTTCGCCGCCAGGCCGGTTGGGTTGCGCCGCTTAGCCTCCCAGCTTTTGATCGTATCAACGCTGGTTCCCAACGCCTTTGCCATTTCAGCCTGTGAAACATTAAGCTGTTCTCTGATAGCCCTGACATCCGCTATCTCATAACGGGTAACATTAGCTGGCGCTTTGATACCGTGCTTGATGTCTACAGCTTCTTCCAGAGATGTTTTCAGGTCATCAAAAAAACTCATCTCACACCTCATCTTTCAGTAATTTTGTGAGTTTCTTCAACTCAGTTTTTTCCGCATCGCTCAGGCTGTCTTTGGTGCTCTTAGGGTAGGCCATAACGAGATAGATAACCTCCTCGGTTGCGAGGAAGTAGATGACTCTGGCGCTGCCACTCTTTCCCTGAGAACCTGTCGCCATCCTGATTTTTCGCAGTCCACCCGTTTTCTGAATCAACTCGCCTTTATCAGGGGATGCAATAAGCGCTTTCTGAAGATCTTTGAGCTCATCGTCAGTGGCGATCTGCTTTATCTGTCGGGTAAACATTGGGGTCTCGATAAACTCTATCGCATGACTCACTGAACATTCGCCTTATGTAGGTACATAGTACACCAATAGGAGTACTGTGTACACCATGGAAAATGGATGGATGCTCACATGACCGATTTCACTGAGTGTCATGATTATCCACGTTAGCAAAGGGGCTCTCCTATCACGGAGTCAGAGCTTTTTGGGTTCAGTGCAGGTTGATGTTATCGACTCGGGGCTTTTCTCTTTGTACCTTTCGCTCAGGCTCCAGATACAAAGATCCAGAGCACCCACGCGCAGTATATTCATCTCTCCGGCCTTACTAATGACCGTTTTATCGGTAAATGCCAACGTTGCGCAGCGCCGCGCAAAAACAAGAAAAAAGCCCGCAACAAAAGTCACGGGCTTGATAGCACAAATCAGCTTAACTACTGGCCAAACATATCCTTAATCCAGCCAGCAACGCCATTAGCATCTTTCTGTTCACCTGACGGCTGCTGCTGTTGCTGTTGCTGTTGCTGCTGTTGTTCAGCCACCTGGCTAGCCTGGCATAACCGCTGAGGATCTTCAGTCCAAACCGGAATGGTGCGTGAACTGCCGCCGCCACAGATAAAGTTACCGGCAGAATCGATCCCCATCTGGCTGATCCCTTCTGGCTGTTGCAGCATCAGCGGCAACGGCGTCTGGTTTTCCAGATAACGGCGATACAGGGTCAAGGCACCGTTAGCGCCGGTCAGCTTGGCCGGGCCGTTGTTGTCACGCCCGACCCAGGCAATCGCCACTTCTTTGCCATCGATACCGGCAAACCAGCTGTCACGCAGATCGTTGGTGGTACCAGTTTTTGCGGCCAAATTGTAGTTCGGGAATTTCACCGACAGCGAACGGGATGTCCCGCGCGCCACGCCCTGCTGCATCGCATACAGCGTCAGATACGCTGCCTGGGCAGGCACCATGCGTTCCGCCTGCGGGAAGCTCTGATACAGCACCGAACCGTCTTCCGCGATCACCGAGCGCACCGCTGACAGCGGCGCACGGTTACCACCGCTGGCGATGGTCTGATATTCCTGCGCCACTTCCATCGGCGTCAGGCCGATCGCCCCCAACAACATAGAAGGTAACGGAGTAATCGCCGTTTTGGGGATACCCAGGTGCTGCAAGGTGGCGCTGACCTGATTCAACCCAACCGACATCCCCAGATTCACCGTGGGTACGTTGAGCGAGTTCGCCAACGCATCCACCAGCATCACCCGACCACGGAACTGGCGATCGTAGTTGTTCGGCTGCCACAGGCTGCCGTTCGGCAGTTTGATCGACAACGGCTGATCCGCCAGCCAGGTATTGAGGCGATATTTATCCGGCTCTGACAACGCCGCCAGATAGGTTGGCGGCTTAGCCAGCGACCCCACCAGACGGCGGGCCTGAAGCGCCCGGTTAAAACCGGCAAACTGCGGGTCAGCCCCGCCCACCATGGCACGAACTTCGCCGGTAAAGCGATCGACGATCACCATCGCCGCTTCCAAGTCGTTAAGGTGGCGCGCGGCACGCAGCGCGGGAATCCCATCCTCCACGGCCTTTTCAGCCGCATCTTGTGAAACCGGGTCCTGCGTGGTGAAAATCTTCACGCCGGAAAGATCGTTAACCTTGTCGCCCAGCTTGTTCTGCAGTTCCTGACGCACCAGTTGCATAAACGCTGGCTGCGGTGAAATCACCCCACCCTTCGGCTGCACGCCCAGCGGGCGCGCACTCAGCATGTTATACAGCTCAGCGTCGATCATTCCCTGGTTTTGCAACAGCTTGAGCACCACATTGCGGCGCTCCAGAGCAAACTGCGGGTTGCGCCACGGATTATACAGCGACGCCCCTTTCACCATGCCCACTAGCAGCGCCTGCTGATCCAGGCTCAGTTCATCTACTGGGCGGCCGAAGTAATACAGGCTGGCCAATGGGAAACCACGGATCTGATCGCTACCGCTCTGGCCGAGATACACCTCGTTCAGGTACAGCTCCAGAATGCGGTCTTTGCTGTAACGGTAATCCATCAGCAACGCCATATAGGCTTCATTGAGCTTACGCGCCAATGAACGTTCGTTGGTCAGGAACAGGTTCTTCACCAACTGCTGGGTCAGGGTACTCCCCCCCTGCACCGCGCGCCCGGCGGTCAGGTTGGCCACCACCGCACGGCCGATAGAATAAGGGCTGACGCCATCATGTTCGTAGAAACGGCGATCTTCGGTCGCCAGCAGCGTATCCACCAGCAGATCGGGGAAACCCGCACGCGGAACGAACAGCCGCTGTTCGCCATTCGGCGACTGCAACATGGTGATCAGGCGGGGATCGAGGCGGAAAAAGCCAAAACTGCGCTGGTTTTCCATGTTAACGATTTTTGCCAAACCGTTATTCTGGAAATCAAGCCGTGCGTGGATCTGGCCTTCTTTACCATCCGGGAAATCGAACGGACGGCGCAGCATCTCAATACTATTGCCCTGCACGGTGAATTCGCCCGGGCGCGTCATCCGACTCACCTGGCGATATTGCATCCCTTCCAGCAGGCTGATCATCTCCTTTTTGCTGTAGGGCATGCCGGGTTCCAGGTTGACCATGCGGCCATACACCGCCGCCGGTAACTGCCAGACCTTGCCATCGATACGGCTGCGGATCTGGGAATCCAGATAAATACCGTAGATCGCCAGCAGCACGGCAACCACCAGGAACAGTTTGATCAGCAGGCCAAGCCAGCGGCGTTTTTTGCGTGGAGGACGCGCTTTTACCTTACGTGGCATGCGTTCCTCTTCGTCATCATATTCATCATCGTCATACTCATCCTGATACTCGTCGTCTTCGTAATCATCATAATCGTCATCGCGACGACGGTGCGCCGGTTTGCGCGGCACGTTACGTTTTGGTTGTTTTCCTTTGCGCCCGATAGGCTCACGGTCATCCCCAGCCATTGCTGTCGCTCTCCACGCTTACGGCCCTGGTAGCCGATATTGGTCGCTTAATCTGTTCTTACGCCTCTAGGCTGAACAGAAGAAACATCTGAATTGTTTTAGCGGTGCTTTTTAGTGCGCCTGGTGGGCGCCGCGTTGGCCAGCTCAGCCAACCAACCCTGCCAGGCATTATTTAATTAAAATCAATGCTATATGTCATTTATTCGATACACACATTGATACGCTTCCCACCTCGCACAAGAGTGACAGAATAGCACTAAACCCTAGCCTGCTTAACAGGGATTTTACTACCGACCCACGCGGCTAAAGTCACAATCACATTGTGAATCAATAAAATACATTTTATACCGCCTACCGTCGCAAAGCAGGTGAATACCCACCATAGAGGGTATTACCCATCATTCTCATTTCTACAAACATAATCAGCTAGCCATTAGGCTGGTTAGGAATAATCCCAAAATCAGGCAAGATGGAAATATTAGCGATGAAAATAGATATGACTCAAGGAATTTTATATTTAACTCTGGCAAGGTAAAAATGAAAATTAATAACGCCAGTTTAATAGTTCCAGAAAATGCTTTGGTAGTCATAAATCCTTATAAGGTATTTGACATAGATAAATAGAAGGATTTTAATAATGTAACATTAACAGCATGGATTAATTTACCAGCATGACTTTAACCCAGAAAAACCCGAGCCAAGAGATGATTTCATAATGCTATCATTCATGATTTTTAATTATTAAAAACAATAAAAACCCGTAATACATCAGTTTTTTTATGCATAATTTACATTTTTTAAAAGCAGAGTATCTGCAAACAAATCGTTTGACGTGAGTTTTTAAAATCAGGCCATGATGTTGATTTGTAATTGTTTTTATCTAGTACTGAATTTGTCATCACAGATTCTGTGCGGTAGCCATGCCTAAAGGATAAGGATATTCAATGAACAGAGTCATCTTGGCACATACTCCATTAGCTGATGATACCTTGTTATTTAAGTCACTCATTGGAAATGAAAAAATATCCGAACTCTATTCATTTGAAATCGAACTCTTAAGTGTCAATAGCAGTATTAATCTTAGAGATTTATTAGGAAAAACCCTAACCATAGAATTACGTTCAAACTCATCTTCCACCCGCTACTTAAATGGCTATATCACTCGTATGACGCTCGTCGGTAGAGAGTCTGGCGGTGATCGCTATTATGTTTACCGTGCAACTGTTCAACCAGGCTTATGGTATTTGACACAAAACAGGGATTTCCGCATTTGGCAGGAAAAGTCTATTCCTGAAATTATTTCCAGTATCCTTGCCAACTATCAAATCCAACTAGAGAACAAACTCACCAGCCGCTATCGCCAGTGGGGCTATTGCGTCCAGTATCAGGAGAGTGACTTCAACTTCATTAGTCGGCTAATGGAACACGAAGGGATTTATTACTACTTCCGTCACGACATGGGCAGCCATACGATGGTGCTTGCAGACGCGCCGCAGTCGCACCAAAAACTGGAAGGTTATGAAATTATTCCCTACCAACTGACAGATACCGGGGTAAGTACCACTCTCAATGGTATCCAAAGTTGGAGTGTTTCCGATGCCATCACCCCAAGCCTGTATAGCCTGGATGATTATGATTTCCGTAAACCTCGTGCCTCTCTGCTAGAAACCCGCCAAAACCCAACCTCTTTTGCTGGTGATAAAGCAGAAGTGTTCGACTGGCCAGGGCATTTTACCGATCACGACCATGGCCAATTCTACGCACGCGTTCGCCAGCAGGAATTTGAAGCCCAACACGAAAGAATGACTGGCACGGGTTCGACTCTGGGTATTGCTCCCGGCTATACCTTTACCCTTTCCAACGCCCCACGGGTTGAAGATCAGCGCGAATACCTGACGATTGAGGCTCACTATTTCCTGACCGAAAGCAGTTATTCCAGCGACGATGTGAGCAGCGCTGAGCACCGTACCGAATTTACCGTCGTACCTAGCAATGTAAATTGGCGCCCTGCCCGAATCACTCCGTGGCCAAAAACGCATGGCCCCCAAACCGCAGAGGTTGTTGGGCCAGAAGGCCAACCTATCTGGACGGATAAATATGGCCGCGTGAAATTAAAATTCCGCTGGGATCGGCATGGCAGAGGTGACGAGAGCGGTGCCTGTTGGGTACGTGTTTCCAGTTCCTGGGCTGGCTGGAAATATGGTGGCGTACAAATTCCCCGTGTTGGTGAAGAAGTCGTGGTGGATTTCATCAACGGCGATCCTGACCGCCCGCTGATCACCGGCCGCGTCTATAACGAAGACAGCATGCCACCTTGGGATCTCCCGAACGACGCCACCAAAATGGGCTTTATGTCACGTAGCACCAATGGCAGCGCAGACAATGCCAGCTATTTATTCTTTGAAGATGCCCCAGGCCGTGAATCCCTTGATATGCACGCCGAAGACAAAATGAATATCTCCGTCGAGGGCGATCAAAATATTACCATTGATGGCACCAGAACGACGTATATCGGTGGGCAACAGTTCGATACCGTTATGGGTGATGCGGTTTTTGCCTATAATTCCAAACGTGATATCACCGTTAAAGAACTCGAGAAAAACACCTTTAATAATAAGCAGCAGGTTGAGATCGCCAGTGGCCGAGAGTTCACCATCAAAAGCGGTGGGGACATTGTTAACATTACGGATGATATTACCAGAACGTTTAATGGAAATATTACAGAGAATACCATAGGGAATGTTAACCAGACGACCAAAGGAGATGTTACTCAGACAACCAACGGTGATATAACCCAAACAACAACTGGAAATATCACCCGAACCATAACTGGAGATATCAAACAGGTAACAACCGGTGACATAGCTGAAACCACCACTGGCAATATAACGGAAACAGTTACCGGCAATATGACCAATACCGTTACTGGTAATATTTCTTACAATGTTACCGGCAGTTGGGTAACAGAGGTTTCAGGCGATGTATTTATTCATACACCTGGACTAATCACACTAAAAAGCGACTCTAAGGTTTTTATTGATTCCCCAGAGTTTGAGCATAATGATGTGAAGAAGACGAGCTTTGTACAGGATATGGTATCTGTTGAACTCGCCGCAGCGTCATTCAAAGGTCTTGATATTTCCATCATTGATTTTTCTTTAGATTTAAAAGGAACCGCATATTCTAACGTGGCTTTTGATTTAGCAACTGCTGAGGGAAGAACTGAATTTATTTTAACGGTAGATTATACCGTTACAGGGATTAAGAACTTTTTCTCAGGGCTATTTTCCGTATCTTAATTATATTAGGAGGGGGCATGTCAAATTACATTGTCATTTCATTACTTGTAATAGCAGCATTTTTATTTATAGGGCGACTTTTTTATAAAGATAGTAAGATAGAAAAAAATGGTATAATAACCACTGCTGAAATCATTGAAAATAGATACATAAGCTCCAATCAAACAGGTGGCTCGAAAATTTTCTTTATACTTTCGTATACCGACGAAACGACACATAAGCCACAGATAATAAAAAAAACAGAGATCATACCTAGTTTTTACTCTGGGCAACTACAGAAAGGGATGAAGATAAAAATAAAATACTTAAAAGAAAACCCCAATGAAATGACTTTTATATTTAAATAACAGAGGTTTTTAATTAACCCCCTATGAAAAATATTAATGAGCACTTGGGGAAAGAAAAACTCTAATTTATCGGTACACACGGACGTATAAAAACAATGAAAGTCATCAAACCACTACGGCTAAGTATCCTGAACCGCCCCTACAGATGGCAGGAAAAAAACTATCTCGGCGTTTCCGTGCTGGCATTAGCCGATATGGGGAGTACCCCGCGTCTGCGTCCTGAACCCGAACTGTGGCAGCTTGCCGAAAAGGAGCTGCAAACCAGCGGCGGCATTGTCGATCTTGCGATCCCCAAAGCCTGTGCCGAGTTCCTTGCCACGGGTTATGCCTATACCCATCATCAGGCGGAAAAAACCGCCTGTGCGGTGAAGATCCAACTGGAGCAACGCGAAAAAACGCTGGTTGCATTTGGTGAACGCCACTGGATTAACAATACCCCTTCTTCACCTCTCCCTTTTCAACAGATGCGTCTGGACTGGAGCCGTGCATTCGGTGGGCCGGAACACCCCGAAAATCCCCATGGGATCGGAGCAAGCCCAGAACCATTTGAAAACTCGCAGATTCATCGTCTGCCAAATGTCGAACCTTTGCACCACCGCCTTACCTCACCGCACCAGCAACCAGAGCCAGCGGGCTTTAGTTCGTTGGATCTGACGTGGCCACGCCGTTTTTCCCGTATTGGCAAAAAGTATGATGCCCACTGGTTACAACATGAGTTCCCTGGCTTCGCGCGTGATATCGACTGGCGCTTATTTAATGCCGCACCGCAGGATCAGTGGTGGGAAAATCTCGATGCGCTTCCGCCCGAAGCACCATGGCACATCTGGAATATGCATCCGGAAAAACCGCTGCAAGAAGGCCGCCTCCCGGCGTGGCGCTCCCGCTGTTTTATCAATCGATTACGGGGTGACGAAGAGATATTTGAGGAAATTGCCCTGCGTAATACCACGGTATGGTTTTTCCCACATCTTGAACAGATGCTGCTGATCTGGCATGGCAGCGCCCGGATCAATGAAGACGATGCCGCCGACGTTTTACAGCTCATGCCCGCGCTGGAGCAGAGCGGTTCACCGCGCTCAATCAACCATTACCGCAAGGTGCTGCGCCAACGTCTGGACAAAGAGAAAGGGGCTCTATTTTCGTTCCGTGAAAAAGATCTGATCCCCGAAAACGCCATTGGCCCTTGGCTGGATACCGAACTACCGACAAATGACGGCCCAATGCGCGGCAATATGCAAAACCGTGTACAACGCCTACGTGAGGAGCATGGCGAGCGCCTGGCACAACGAGGGCAGGATATTCATGCGGTTATCCCCACTTTTGAAGCTACAAAGCTGTCTGCTTTGACCGATATCCCGGAATTCGTCGAAAAGATAGAGCAGCAAGTCGAAAAGATACGCGAAGAAGCCAAGGCCAAAGCCCGAGCACATGGGGTCGATCTTGATAACCCCCCCGCACAGGCCAACACACCCAAGGGCCCGGAAAGTCTGCACCGCATGCTGGATATGTTGCACAACAATGAGCACGGGATGTCAGATAAAAAACTGGCACAAACTGAACATTCACTGCACCAAATGTACCTGATGTCGGTGCAGGCGCAGAGCCCGGCCCCAAAATTGAAAGGTGATATCGCCCAGATTATCCGCAACCGCGCGCAGCTAACGATGAGCCGTGGGGGAGACTTCAGCGGGCTGGACTTCACCGGTGCCGATCTCTCTGGCCTGGACCTGCGCGGTGCAGATTTCTCCAAGGCTCTGCTGGAAAGTGCCAACCTCAGCCACTGCCAGTTGGATGGTGCCAACTTCAGTAACGCCATGCTGGCACGGGCAGATATCACCCATGCCTCCCTGTGCGAGGTGATTTTGAACAATGCCAGCCTGTCGCTGGCGCAATGTCGTGATAGCAACTTCACCGGTGCCAGTCTAAAGAACGTACAGCTACAGCAAACGCTGCTGGAAAACTGCATCTTTGATAACGCCACGCTCGGGGAGTTGATGCTGTATCAGACCTATCTCTCCCGCTGTCGTTTCCATCAGGCCCGGATTGAAAACACCCTTTTTCTGGAACTGACCGCGCCCGCGCTGGATTTCTCACATGCCCATCTGATCAAGGTGGCTTTTATCAAATGCACTCTGGAACAGGCTGCCTTCGACCATGCCACACTGGGCAGTTGCTCCTGGATCGACACCTCGGCAACAGGCAGTCGTTTTCAGGGAGCCAAGCTTCTGACCTGCGCCTTCGCTGCGCAGACCATCCTCACCGGCGCGGATTTCCGTGATGCGACGCTAACCCAGTGCAATCTGCGCCTTATGCCATTGAGCGGAGCCTCTTTCCATAAGGCAAAACTGGATAACAGCGATCTGAGTGAGGCCAACTGCCAACAGGCTGATATGAGCAAAATGAATGCCATCGGTAGCCTGTTTATACGCACGGATTTTCGTGGCGCCACACTGACCGACAGCAATTTAATGGGCGCACTGATGCAAAAGTGCAATTTCAGCGGTGCAGATTTGCGTGGGGCCAACCTGTTTCGCACGGACATGTCGCAGTCAACCATCGATGCCACCAGCCAGATTGATGGCGCTTACACCCAGCGCACCAAAACGCTGCCAAAGCGTGACAAGGAGCTGATATGAAAACGCTGACGCCCAGGGAACTACAACAAAAAATCAAACAGGGTGAACCGGTACAGAACGTTTCCGTTGCCGGTCAATCGTTGGCAGGGCTGGATCTCTCTGGTGGGATCATCAGCGAAGCGGATTTCAGTGGCGCGGATTTCAGCGGCGCCAATCTGCATGAAACGGTATTCAATGAATGCCAACTGACCGCCGCCAAATTCGTGCAAGCCAGGTTAAAACAGACGGTATTTAATCAGTGCGAGATGACTAACAGCCAGTTTAATCAAACCGCCCTGAGTGACAGCACGTTCAACCAATGTCCGCTGGATAACGCCAACTTCAGCCATAGCCAGCATGATAAAACGCAGTTTATGCAGGGATCGTTACAGGCCGCCAGCTTCAGCCATGCCCATTTGGATCGCGTCACCTTCTACCAGTCGGCGCTAACGCAGGCAAAACTGGATAATATCAACAGCATCTTGACCACCTTTTTCCGTCTTGATCTGCGCGAAACCGATTTCAGTGCCAGCCAGTTTGATCGAGCGGCGTTCTTTGAATGCGATCAACGCGGCAAAAACTATCAGCACCAGCATTTTCGTGGCTGTCAGTTCACTGATAACCAATTGGATGACGCTGATTTTTCCCATTGCCAGCTTATCCAGTGCAATTTCAAAGGCGCTTCACTGCAACGCGCGCGGCTTCAGGGCATCAACGCCAGCCAGGCCCTGTTTCTTAGCGCTAATCTGGCAGAAGCGCAGTGCCAACACAGCCTGTTCGATCAGGCCATTTTTGTCTCGGCCTGCCTGGATCGCGCGGATTTCTCCCATTGCCGACTCTTTCAAACGGTATTACAGCAGGTTCGCGCAGAGAGTACGTCCTTCAGTAGCAGCGATCTGACCTATGCCGATTTCTCTTACGCTGACCTCAGGGCCGCAGATTTTCGTCATGCCCATTTTATGCGCAGCCGTTTTCATCGCGCTCACCAAATGGGCTCTCACTTTTCCGGTCGCCATGGAATTCTGGAGAGTGATCCAGAATTGCTGCACGCAGAAACCTGGAGCGCCCAGCGCCAGAGCCGAATCTAATAAGGAATACCATGACCAGTGCAATTACCCCCTACACGCTTCCCGTAACGCCGCCGCAACAAGCCGCCGGACAAGTCGTTAACCTGCTCAGCGACGGTACGCTGATGGTTGAAAGCGAGGGCCGCGGCTGGCACTGCCACCGGGCCGCCAGTTGTCTGCTGACTCCGGAGTTCGGCGATCGTGTCCTGATCGCCAGCGCGGATGGGCAGCTATGGCTTCTGGCCGTCTTGGCGCGGGCAGAAAGCCAGCAGCCCGCCGTGCTCAGCGTAGAAGGCGATTTACAGATTGCCCCCCTGGGCAATCTCAGTCTGGATAGCCAGGCATTGAACATCACGGCAAAAACCAGTGATTGCCATATTGAGGCGATGAATTACAGCGGTGAGTCGCTCACCGCCTGGCTCAGCCTGTCTCGCATCGTGGGCAGGCAGTGTGAGTCCGTCTGGCAAGCCGTAACCCAAATCAGCCACCGACTCTTGCGCAGAACCACACAGATGGAGCAGGTTCGCGCGGGCCAATTGGATATGCAGGCCGAGGATTACCTGCGCATGCACGCGCAGAACACCATTATTACCTCCAAGGCCATGACTAAAATCGATTCAGAACAGATCCATATGGGGTAACACCATGTTTGCCAATTGCCAATTACAGGGCCTCGACCTGGCATTTCCCGACGTTTGCGTGACACCTGCACCAGCACCGACTCCTGTCCCTTATCCAGACATAGCCACGGGGCAAACTGCTATCCCTAATGCTTTCAACATTCTGTTTATGGGGGTGCCAGCCCATAACATGGCCACGGTTATCCCCCTCACCAATGGGGATAACGTTGGCATTGGGACGGGCGTGGCGTCTGGAACGGTCATGGGACAATCACGCCACACTACCGGTGCGTTTACCGTGTTAGTGAAAGGAACACCAGCAACGCGTTTAACCAGTCTCAGCCTGCAAAATTCAACCAATATGGCCGGCATGCGCACCATACCCAGCCAGTTCAAAGTGTTGCTGCTTGCACCCTAACCCTTAACTGAGTGAGTTATTGCAACTCCAAAAGAGACCAAGAGGCACTTGTGAAAATACGGATTTCGCTACTACTGCTTTCGCTGTTGCTCGCTGCTTGTGCTGAACGCACAGAGCCTGCGATCGCTGCCGATGCTTTGGTCAGCCATCAGGTGGATGGCGTGACATTGACACACCGCGCCACAATTTCCCCACCAGCACAGTTCAAACCGATCAATAAAAAGTATCGCAGCCTGTACAGCGCCAGCCTGATGAGCGAGCCGAGATACAACGGCCAAGTGCTCGGCAGGCTGAAGAATGCCACTCCTTTCTTCGCCTTAGGCGAAGTAGAAAATAAATGGTTGGCCGTCTCGCAGGAACCTGGAGGGGAACTGATGGGTTATATCCAGGGCAATGCCGGGGTTGCTGAAAGCCAATACCGGGCGGAGGTCCGTAAAGATCGCCCTCGTACCCACCATGCCGGTGCCACAAAGGGTGCTGAAAACTGCGTGACCCTGGGTAAGAACAGCAAAGCCTGTCAGGACGCCAAGTCAGCCACTTGGATCCTTGAATAATCTACCGTTGATGATGAGAGGCATCATGATCCAATCACAATCCATCCAGCGCTATTGGCCTCTGCTGCTGTTGATTTTCACCGTATCTCTGCTCAGCGGCTGTATGTCATCCGCGAAAAACGTGCCAGCACGCTACAGCCTGATGTTTGATGCCGATCCGCAGATCAACGCGGGCGGCGGCCAATCTTCGGCCCCGGTCAAAGTCCGCGTGTTGCTGCTACGCTCCGATGCTGAATTTATGGAAACCGACTTCTTTACCCTGCAAGGCGATGTGAAAAGCGTACTCGGCAATAGCCTGATTGAAAGCGATCAATTCTTCCTGGCTCCAGGGCAAAAAGGCAAAACCCTGGCAGGGCAAAGCACGCTGGATGCCCGTTATATCGGCATTATTGCTGAATACCGGGAGCTGGACGGTAAAACCTGGCGTCTTTCATTACCACTGCCCAAACCCACCGAAACCAACTTCTACAAGATATGGCAATTATCCCCTGATGAACTGACCGCTCATATCGTGGTTACGGCCAGCGGCCTGCAAGCCCCCCATGGTCAGGATCGGTAATTTATGACTCAAGCAACCCAATGGGATAACCCACTGATCCTCACCGCTAACCCACTGCTGAACGCGATTTTGCAGATCCGCCAGTCGGCAACCCATGCCGATCCGGCGCAGCTGCGCCAGCAGTTGATAGATGAAGTACGCCACTTCGAGGTACGCGCCAAAAGGGAAAACCTGACCTATGAAGTGATCATCGGGGCTCGCTATTGCCTGTGTACGGCGCTGGATGAAGCGGCCGCCTTAACGCCTTGGGGCAGTAACAGCGTCTGGTCCGGCAGTGGCCTGTTGGTGACCTTCCATAATGAAACCTGGGGCGGCGAAAAGTTTTTCCAACTGCTGGCCAAGCTTTCGCAGAACCCACGTGAACATATTCAACTGCTGGAACTGATCAACTACTGCCTGCTGCTGGGTTTTGAAGGCCGTTATCGGGTGATCGAAAACGGCCGCTCCCAGTTAGAAACCATCAAACAGCGCCTGTTACAGATGATACGTTCGGTGCGGGGCAGTTATGCCACCGCACTCTCGCCCAATGCGCGGGATCTCCCTGTATTGCAAAAACACTGGCGTCCCTTGGTGCCACTCTGGGCCTGCGCCGCGCTGACGGGGTTTATTGCCTCATTGCTCTTTATTGTTCTCAACTGGCGTCTGGGTGAAACGACCTCTCCCGTGCTGGCCTCCATTTATCAGGCCAATCTGCCGCAAATGACCATCAGCAATCCGGCACCCACGCCGCCACCGATGCTGGATCTGAAAGGTTTTCTGCATCAGGAGATTGCCGAAGGTTTGGTCGCGGTGCGTGATGAGGCGCAACAAAGCGTGGTGATCCTCAAAGGCGATGGGCTATTTGACTCTGCGGCGACCACGGTACGTACGGAATATATTCCGGTCATCGATCGGATCGCCAGCGCCATGAATGGCGTCAGCGGCAAAATCCTGGTAACGGGATACAGCGATAACCTACCTATCCGCAGTCCCCGCTTCGCCTCTAACTGGGAGCTTTCGCTGGCGCGTGCCGCGTCCGTCACCGCACAACTGCAAAAACACCTGGATGATCCACTGCGGGTCAAAACGGAAGGCCGCGGCGAGAGCAATCCGGTCGCGGAAAATAACAGCGAAGAGCACCGGGCCTTAAACCGCCGGGTCGAAATTACCCTGTTGGTTGCACCAGGAAACACACAGGCAGAACTCAACCGATCGCAGCAAGGGAACGGACAGTAATGTTCAGAACGTTATTCTCCATTATCACCAGTCGCCTGCTCTGGGGGGCGATAGGCATTACCGCATTGGCATTTATTATCTGGGTGATAGGCCCACTGCTCGCCATCGGCGACTATCGGCCCCTCGAGCCAGAATTGAACCGGCAGATCGCTATCGGCATTATTTATCTGCTCTGGGCTTTGTTACGCATCATTCCGCGTATTTACAGTATCTGGTTCAACAGCAAGCTACTGAGCAACCTACGGGCTAGCCAGGAAATCCCCAAGGGGCAGGCCAAAGCCCAGCCTCAGCAGGATCCCCTGCTGTCCCAGCGGTTTGATGAAGCGGTGCAACTGTTAAAAAAAGCCCGCTTCGCCCCAGGGCAAGGGGGCAAGCACCCTTGGCTGAACCGCTTTAATCACCAGTATCTTTATCAACTGCCCTGGTATGTCATCATCGGGGCTCCCGGTGCCGGGAAGACCACCGCGCTGAGCAACTCAGGGCTGCACTTCCCATTAGCGGAAAGCTTTGGCCAATCCGCCCTGCGCGGCGTCGGTGGCACACGTAACTGCGACTGGTGGTTTACCAATGAGGCGATTTTGCTGGATACCGCCGGGCGCTACACCACGCAGGAAAGCCAGCGTCTAGAGGACGCCGAAGAGTGGAAAAGCTTCGTCGAACTGTTAAAAAAATACCGCGCCCGTCAGCCTATCAACGGAGTGATCATCACCATTAGCGTGGCCGATTTGCTGAGCGAAAGCAGTGAAGCGCTCGCCAAGCAGGCCGATGCCCTACGCAAAAGGCTGATCGAACTGCATCAGCAGTTAGGTATTCGCTTTCCGGTGTATGTGATGGTCACCAAAACCGATTTACTGAACGGTTTCATGGCTTATTTCAGCCAGTTCGATAAAGCACAGCGCGAGCAAATCTGGGGATTTACCTTCCCTTACGAACAGTCTCGCCAGGCTGATTTTGACCTCAATCAGGCTTTCGAATCACAATATACCCTGTTACAGCAACGGCTGAACGCGGCCCTGCCAGAGACCATTTTACTCGAGCACGATGTTCGGCAACGCGCCGGATGTTACCTGTTCCCGCAGGAATTTGCGGCTTTGCGCCCCTTGCTGCACCAATATCTGGAACGGGTTTTCACCCGCTCCAACTTTGAAAGCTGTTTCACTCCCCGTGGCATCTATTTCACCAGTGGCACCCAGGAAGGCTTGCCCTTTGACCGTGTAATGGGCGAATTGAATCGCTATTTACAACTGTCCACCGCTCCATCAGCAGAAACGGCGCACTCCCACTGGAACAGCCTCAGTCATGAAGCGCCGATCCCCGCGGCCAAAGGCCAAAGCTTTTTCCTAAAGGATATGCTGGAAACGGTGATCTTTCAGGAGGCGGGCCTGGCGGGGAGCAACCGCTGGTGGGAATACCGTAACCGTGCCTTGCACTGGGCTGGTTATTTTTCTCTGTTGGGCCTGCTGGTCATTCTGGCAAGCGGCTGGTTTATCAGCTATGGCAATAACAAAGAGTACCTGACAGAAATAACGGCTAAAGTGCCGCAGTTGGAGCACCAAGGGCAAGGGCTGACTCAGCTGGATTTTGGCGATATGTTGCCCCTGATCCCGTTCCTTGACGGCATTCTGAATTTACCCGAAAGACAGCATTTTTCACTGCAAGATCCCCCCCTCTCTTACCGTATGGGATTGTACCGGGGCGAGCAGCTCAGCTATGCCAGCAATGCGCTCTACCAAAAGGCGCTGAAAGAGCTGCTGCTGCCACAGGTAGCGCAGCAGATTATCCTCACGCTGCGCCAGGACAATCACAGCGATGCAGATTTCAGCTATGAAGCGTTAAAAGCGTATCAAATGCTCTATCTGCCAAAGCAATATGATGGGAAGTTTCTGCGTGCCTGGGTGATGCTTAACCTGCGGCGCCATCTGCAGCAGGGCGTCACGCAACAACAGTTAGAGCGGTTGGAATGGCATTTAGCCCAATTGCTTGACGATCAAATCCAGTCCTCGCCTTATGCCAAAGATGAATCGCTCGTGGCACAGGCGCAATCTCTCCTCGGACGTTCGTCTCTCCCCCAGCGGGTCTATAGCCGTTTGAAGCGTTTACTGTTGCAGCAAACCGAGATCAAGCCGGTCAGCCTGGTGGATTTAGCCGGGCCACAGGCAGAGCTGGCTTTTACGCGCAAAAGTGGCAAACCGGTGACCGAAAGCATACCTGGGCTTTTTACCTCGCAAGGTTACTGGAAAGCGTTTGATAACAACATCAGCCAGGTCACGGAAACGCTGCGTCAGGAAGATAGCTGGGTGCTGAATGCCCGCACGGCGTCGGAACAAAAAAGTGCCGACCTGACAAAAACGGTACGCCAACTCTATATGCAGGACTTTATCGCCGTTTGGGATGCGCTGCTGGCGGATATACAGCTGGCGAATATCAGTGAGCTAAGCCAGCGCATCAGCAGCGCGCGTTTACTTTCTGGCAACCCTTCCCCTATGCGCAACCTGTTGGTGAACCTAAGGCAATACCTCACCCTGCGTGACGAGCAGAGTGACGCCGATCGGCGCTCGTTGCTGGGGAAAGCCGAAGACAAAATAAATCAGGGGGCCAATCACACGCTGGAGACGCTCTTTGCCACGCGCCCGGTCAACGCTGATGGGGATGTCTCTGCACAGCCGGAACAGGTAGTCATGGCACACTTTGCGCCTTTGCTGGAGCTGGCACAGAGTCAGGGAGAAGACGATAAAACCATCCCATTTGATGCCGTACTCAAGCAGGTTGATGACCTCTACAATTACCTGACAGCGGTTCAGGGCGCGGCCAACAGCGGTATGACCGTCCCCCCCAGCGATATTATTCCACGTTTACAGGCAGAGTCCGGCCGCTTACCTATTCCATTCAAACAAATGCTGTTGTCGCTGGCTATTGGTGCCAGCAGCGATACCCAAAGCAAAGAGATGGAGAATATCAAAAAGCGCATCAGCGTTGAGGTCGGCAGCTTTTGCCGCCAGGCGATTGCGGGCCGTTATCCGCTTAACCCTCGATCGCAGCAGGATGTGACGCCGGACGATTTGGCGCGGATGTTTGCCCCCAATAGCGGCCTGATGGACAGTTTTTTTCGTGACAACCTACAAGGGAAAGTCGATACCACCCGCCCTATCTGGCGTTTTACGCCGGGCGTCGATGGCAAAACCCTGCCTGGAGGAGAGGGCATTCTGCCCTCATTCCAGCAGGCCCAACGCATTCGGGACGCCTTCTTTGCCAACGGCACTGCGGTGCCCTCTTACCGGGTCACCATACGGCCAGTGCGCATGGATAACGCGATCCTGAACCTGACGCTGGACATCGACGGCCAGTTGTTCAAGTACAGTCACGGCCCGCAAGTCCCGCTGGTGGTGAGTTGGCCGGGCACCCGCAATACCAATCAGGTGCACTTGCAATTGTCCTTGGCGAACGGCACCACCGCCAGCATGGTGACCACCGGGCCATGGGCGCTTAATCGCCTGGTCGATCGGGCAAAATCGTCTGATAACGGCAGTACGCTGGGCCGACAGGCGACCTTTAATCTGGATGGGCAAAGTGTGACGTTGGAGTTTACCCCCAACAGCATTCGCAATCCTTTCCAGCTACCTGCATTTTCCTGCCCGTAGCCCGAGAGGTGATGATGATGGTTCACAACCCAAACCTAACCACGCAGATTGGCTGGTATGGCAAAGTGCCTGCTGAGGGGGATTTTCTTCAGCGCCGTCTGCCCAAGGTGGTCGTTAACCGCTGGGCCGATTGGTTTCACAGCGGCTTACTGAATCTGCAACAGGAGTGGCCTGGCAACGGAACACATACCTTCAACCAGGCTCCGGTCTGGAACTTTGTCATACCCGCCCCGCTGGGCAATCAGTATGTACAAATGGGCTGTGTGCTCCCCGCCCGTGACCGCGTTGGCCGTTACTACCCCGTTTGTGCGATGCGCCTGTGGAACCTGAATGACTGGCACCAGCGACAGTTGCATACCGCTGCCCAGTGGTATCACCAACTCGGCCAGACGCTCTTGCATGGCGTACGTAACGGTTGCTCCGCCGCGCAAATTGATCAGGCGCTGCTCACCCTGCCAGAGTTGCCGATTCCCGCCGCGACAGGGGAGTCAGAGATTCTCTCAATTATCGGTTTGCCACATCAGCCAGAGAACAGACCGGTGTGGCAACAGGCCGCTGATGGCTTTGAGCCCACGCAATACATCAGCTTTTGGTGGCCCCATCAAGCCGATGTTCGCCCATTATCGCCCCATGCACACAGTGGCAATTTCACCGTGCAGCTGTTCTCGTTACTGTTTAATCCCGAGGGTTGTTCAAGCGCTGGCCGTGGCGGCCAGTACCCACAACTATTTGATTAAATTAATTTTTAAAGGTAATCCCGTTGCCGTCTACCAGAAACTATAGCCTCACGTATTTCGGGTATGCGCCTTAATCAGCAGGAATGACTTATGCGATTTGCTATTGTAAAAAACAAAAATGGTCAGGTCCCCCCACAAAGCAGCTGTGACTTCCTGCCGCCAGGCGGAACCATAGGCCGCAGCGTGGATAATAATCTGGTGTTGCCAGATGAAGAGCGAGCCATATCTCGCCTACAGGCCATCGTAAATATTTCCGTTGATGGTGGATGCCGGATTACCAACCGTGGCAATGTCACCAACGTACAGCTCAATAATATTCCGCTAGAACGTGGCCGCCAGGTTGAATTACAGGACGGCGATATTCTGGGTATTGATGATTATCAGATTCAGGTCAGCAGCCTACAGCCAGCGTCTGTACCGGCCCCCACCATGGCCAACAGCGTCAATATTGAGCCGGTGGTTATACCCAACACGGTGTCGGTGCCCAATGAAATCTGGGATAGCCTGATACAGGAATTCCCCCCAGGAGAGATCTCCCAAACACCGGCCAGTTACCACGATAATCACCATCCGTTACTGGCGGAACCCCACGTCGAACTGAACCCTAACGACCCACTGGAACAGCTGACCGGCAATATCGACCTACAGCATTTACAAACCAGGCCGATCGACCCGGCCACGTTATTCAACTCTGATACCCCCTTTGACCAAATGCATATTCTGGCTGATACCACGCCAAGTACCTTGCTGGCAGAGAGCCATATGCCTGAACCTGTTCCCTCAATGGAAAATCACGCCAGCGCGCAAGAGCTGGATCCCTTGGCTCTGTTTGGCACCTCATCCGCTCCAGCAGCCGTGTCAGATAGCCTAAACGGTGAGGATCCGCTCGGCCTGCAACTCAGCAGTGCCGTACCATCGGCAGCCCCCCCATTATCCCTCACGCCGGAAACACCGGTCCGGGCGGCCATTACCCAGCCCGAACCGCCAAAGGTTCAGCCCCAGACTGCACCGGCAAAACCGAGGAGCCGCCCAGGAAACCGCTTAGGGATCGATCCTATTGCCGACTCAATCGATCAACCGCCAAGCCTGCCCGCTTCTGACGGCGAAACGCTGGAAGGGCCATTACTGAGGGCCTTACTGCAAGGGCTCGGGCTGTATGACCTGCAACCCGCGCCCCACTTTGACGAACAGCAGCTACGCCAGGTGGGGCGCTTGTTGAGCCTGTTTTCACAGGGGACGGTGGCGTTACTCTCTTCCCGCTCGATCCTCAAGCGTGGCGTCAAAGCAGAAATGACCATGATCCTCGATGAAGCCAACAACCCCTTCAAGCTGTTGCCCTCAGGCAAAACCGTGCTGATGCAAATGTTTGGCAGCAAAATGCCGGGTTTTATCCCGCCAGAGCAATCAGTGCGTGATGCGCTGATCGACTTACAGGCTCATCAACTCGGCATGATCGCCGGTATTCGCGCCATTATCGCCGCTATGTTGCAATCCTTTAATCCGGAACTTTTGGAAGAGGCAGCGCGCCAGGAGGGTACGGTACCTCGGTTGGCCTTACCTTCCAGCCGCAAGGCCGCGCTGTGGGATTACTTCGTTAAAAGCTACCGAAAAACCTCCGGTGAGCTTGAGGATGATTTCCATACGCTGTTTGGTGAAGCCTTCCTGCATGCCTATGCCGTAGAAGCCAACCAATACAAAGATTCACAGATCAAACCGGAGGCACCATGAATATCACCATCGCCTCTACCTCCAATCAGGGAGAACGCATGAGCAATCAGGATCAGATCGGCGAGGTGATCGGCAACCGCTCCGCTTGTTTTGTGGTCTGTGATGGCATTGCCGGTCTACCGGGGGGAGAGATTGCGGCCAAAGTGGCGCGAGACACCATCCTGCGCAATTTTGATGGCGAAAAGCACATGGATGCCCAAAGCATCCGCCAGTACATTTCGCAAGCCAATCAGGCCATTCAGCGGCAACAGCAGCAATCGGCACAGTACAGCAAGATGGGAACCACTCTGGTGAGCCTGTTTGTCGATCGTGACTACCAGCTTGCCTACTGGGCACACGCAGGCGATAGCCGCCTGTATCTGTTTCGCCGGGGCTATTTGCATGCCATCACTCGCGATCACAGCCTGGTGCAGCAAATGGCCGATGCTGGCTATCAAACCAGCGGGATCAACAGCAATCTCCTGTACTTCGCCTTAGGGCTCAATGAGGATCGCGATGCCAGCTATGGCGATGTGCTGCAACTGGAGGACGGTGACGTTTTCCTGCTGTGTACCGACGGTTTCTGGCACAACTTTACTCACAATGAGCTGGAACAGGCGCTGCATATGGTGAATTCACCCGGCGAATGGCTCTCTCTGCTGCAACAAGCCTGGGATAAAAATGGCCAGGGTGCCAGTTCTGATAACTACAGCGCGATTGCCGTTTGGATTGGCTCTCCGCAAGAAACCACCTTGTTGCACTCACTTGCCGATGCTGAACGTTTTCTTTCCCACAATTAATGCGAACTACGTCCAAGGCCGACTATGAAATATTGGATACCCAGGATACTTGCTCTGCTGATAGTCCCTGCTGCACAGGCGGCAAATTATCAGTTGGTACACTCCCCAAGCCTGAAACTTGAAGTTTTTATCGATAATGTCAAAAACAGCACCCCGGCAAGCTGGTGTGCCAAAAGCATCCCACTGCGCATTACTTCAGCGCAGAAAACCGATGCCCAGGTGCTGGCTGATTTCCTGCCGCGGGTGGGGACGCTAGTAGAAAAACAGTGCCCTAAGGTGGCACAACTCCCTTGGCTGCTGACCGACACACAGGGCAATGAGATCGCCTCGGGCAGCGCGAAAAAAAGCCAACACTGGCAGCCAATAATCCAGCCGCCCAAGGCAAAAAGCCCGTCTGGCCCCACGATTCCCGCCGCGGTTGCGGTGACGTCGCCTTTAGCCACGCAAGATACGATTTCATCTTTTGAACTGCCATCCGGCTGCCAGTTCCGTACCTTTTGGAACGGCGAGGCCGGTGACAGCACCCTATCGGTGCCCGGCACTGACAAGCTGCGTTGTGATAGCAGCGGCTTCCTGAACGGCCTTGGCACGATAGTTCTTCAGCAGGAAGGCATTCCACAAACCTACAACATCACCTTTTATCAAGGGTATCCGCTGCTCAAGATCGCCCCAGACGATCGCCCGCTGAATGTGGTCAGTGCCAATGCCCAACGCCTGATCCTGAGCGCCGCGGACAGTGCCCTGGTGCTGCCCTTTAACCCACAGCTACACGCCTGGGCATTTCAGGGAGAAGTGATTATTGAAATGCCGCGCGAGCAAGCGGCCACCCAGGCAGAAGTCGACCAGAAAGTCGCCTACGCCCGCGAGACCTGGCGGCCCTTGATCAACGCACAGGGAATGTCTCTCACGTTCCGTCTGGTGGAAACCCTGGCCGTTGAGCGCGCCGATCCTGCCAGCGGCAGTTATCTGTCCGTTAAGGACGATGCTCATTGATATTTCAATGCAGAACCACGGGGTTAACTGCCCATTTCAGGCATAACATCAGCCAGCCTTGATTACAGAGAATCGTTATTATGTCAGGACACGAAACAATAAAACCCAATTCAAACAGCTTGCCCATCGGTTATCGTTTCAATGAATTTGAGATCAAGGAAGTCATTGGTGAAGGTGGTTTTGGCATCGTGTATCGAGCCTACGATCACCAGCTAGAGCGCATTGTCGCCATCAAGGAGTACATCCCCTCGACGTTGGTTACACGCAATGAAGATCTCACGCTCAGCCTGCGCAGTGAGCGCTTTAGCCACACTTTTCAAGCCGGGCTGAACAGCTTTATTCAAGAAGCGCGCTTGCTCGCACGTTTTTCACATCCGGCCCTGCTCCACGTCCTGCGTTTCTGGGAGGCAAATGGCACCGCCTACATCGGGACACAGTTTTATACCGGAACCACGCTGAAAAAATTCAAGGCTCAGTATCCAGAGCAGATCAACGAAACCTGGATCCGCAATTTGCTGCCCAGCTTGCTCAGTGCAATCAACGCGATCCACCAGGAAGGTTATCTGCACTGCGATATCTCGCTGGACAATATCCAGATCCAGGAAAATCAGTTGCCGGTGTTGCTGGATTTCGGTTCTGCCCGCAAAGAGATCGGTAACCTGTCGGACCAAACCGAGATCATGCTCAAACCCGGCTTTGCCCCGATTGAGCAATACACTGAGAATAGCGATGGTGAGCAGGGGCCGTGGTCCGATATCTATGCCCTCGGCGCAGTTCTGCATACGCTGATCGTGGATGCACCTCCTCCCGTCAGCGTGGTGCGCAGCATCGAAGATCACTACCAACCGCTGACTGAGCGCCGTCCGAAAGGGTACTCGTTAGATCTGCTGGATGCGATCGATCGGGCATTGCTGTTAAAGCCCGAAGATCGGCCGCAAACCATTGGTGAAATGGCGGAGCGCTTGCACCTGTCGATCGCCAGCGAAAATGAAATCATCAGCACCCAAGCTGCCGCAGCCAGCCCGATGCCCGCAGCCAAAGTGCAAACAGCAGTTGCCGATCACCCTCCCCGCAGCAGCAAGCGCTTTCGCCCACTGATGGTCGGCGCAGCTGTGGTTGTCGTGTTACTCGCCGGGCTCATCCTCTGGTTGAGGAGTGAGCCATCCACGGCTCCCATAACGGTAGCAACCCCTACGCCAGCCACCCCCGTTGCAGAACCACAACCGCCAGCACCTACGGCGCCTGAACCTGCCGCACCGGCATCGACTGCCGTGGTGTATTTCAAACTGCAACCGGATGAACAACTTAGCATTAATGGCAAACAGCAGAAGGTTACGCCGAACGAAAACGGCCTCGTTTATCTGAAGCTGGCCGCTGGCCAGTACCAGGCAGAAGTTCGTACCGCGCAATATCAGTATCAGAAACAGTTCACTATTGACCAGGCAGGGACATGGCTAATTAACGCCAAAGATGGCGCTGCGGTGCATTAACAGAGACAGGCTGCCTGGGTTGATGGAGTTAACACTCGCCAAAAACCCAGGGCAATTCACTTTTTAGTCGGTGGGGTAGCCAAAGGATCAACAGGCCATGAGTGCTTGGGGTAACGCCCTTTCATCTCTTTTTGTACTTCGCGGTAGGCTCCTTGCCAGAAGGCCGCCAGATCGCCGGTGATCTGCAACGGCCGACGCGCAGGCGAGAGTAACTCCAGCACCACCGCGATGCGGCCTTCTGCCAGCATCGGGCTGCGCTGTTCACCAAACATCTCCTGTAAACGCACCGCCAGAGCCGGAGGATTGTCGGCATCATAACGGATCGGCAGGCGGCTGCCGGTCGGTACGGTGTAATGCGTGGGTAACGCCTGATCCAGCCGCTGTTTTTGCTGCCAGTTCAGCAGGCGGCCCAGCGCTTCGGCGATATTGACCTGCTTAAGCCCGCGCAGATCGCGCACACCACTCAGCGAAGGCAACAGCCAGGTTTCCAGCGTATCAAGCAAGGATTCATCATCCACCGCCGGCCATACCGCCTCTGGCAGCCAACGCTGTGCGCATTGCAGGCGCAGCCGCAACTGTTCGGCGGCAAGGCTCCAGTTCAGCACAGCCAAACCCTGCGCCCGCACCCAGTTAATCAGCGCCTGTTGCAACTCCTCATCGGCCGGTTTCGCCAAGGGTTGAGCACGCAGCGTTAAGCGGCCAATCTGCTGGCGCTTCCAGGCGCGCAACGAGCCTTTCTCCTCATCCCACTCCACCGCCGTCTGGCTGCTGACTATCGCGGGTAGCTGGGCCACCAGCGCGTCAATGTCGACCGGCAGCGCCAGCAGGATACGGGCATCCGGGCTGTTATGGCCCTGCAACAGGCTGGGGATAATCAGCCAGGGGGTTCTTGACAGCGCTTCGTCCTGATTCATCGCCGCCCCCATTCCATTGGCCAGCAGATAGCGACCATCCTGCCCGCGCCGCTGAGCAATACGATCGGCAAACGCCTGCGCTAACAGTGGGGCCGCCAGATCGGCATCAATCTGCCCCGCTTTTTGTGGTAAGCGCTTACTAAGTTGGGTAGCACGGCGTTGCCAATGCGGCTGCGGGCGGCTCAGCCAATAGCTAATGTCCATCTGCCCATTACGCGGCGGCTCTTCCAACAGCGCTGCCAGCATCGCCGCCGTCGCTAGACCATCGGCCCCCAAAGCCGCTCCGGCGCACAGCATGGCCGCCAAGCGTGGCTCACAGCCCAACCCGGCCATCTGACGGCCCTTGCTGGTTAACTTTTCAGCACCATCGATGGCACCGAGGGTTTGCAGCAAACGGCGTGCCGCCGCCAGCGCCACCGTGGGTGGCCGATCGAGCCAGGTCAGTTGTTCGGCATCCACGCAGCCCCACTGCAACAGTTCGAGCCAAAAGCTGGCGAGATCGCTTTGCAGTATCTCCGGTTGCGCGTGCTCCGCTGCACGTTCCGCCTGCTCTTTGGCAAACAGGTGCCAACAGATGCCCGGCTCCAAGCGCCCGGCACGCCCGGCGCGTTGGATCATCGACGCCTGGCTGATCCGCTGCGTCACCAGCCGAGTCAGACCGTTACGCACGTCATAACGCGCCACCCGCTCCAGGCCGCTGTCGACCACCAGCCGGATGCCTTCGATCGTCAGGCTGGTTTCAGCAATGTTGGTTGCCAGCACCACTTTACGCCGCCCAGCGACCGCTGGTTGGATCGCTTTTTGCTGCTGTGCCAGCGGCAATGCGCCGTACAACGGGCAGAGGTCGGTATCGGCTGCCACCTCACCGGTGAGCCGCTCCAGCACGCGGTTGATCTCCACGACGCCGGGCAGGAACAGCAGCAACGAACCGGGCTGTTCAGCCAACAAACGTTTCACCGCCGTGGCAACGCCATCTTCCAACCGCTGATGGCTGGCCAGCGGTTGATACTGACGTTCGACCGGGTAGCTGCGCCCTTCGGATACCACCACCGGTGCCTCCGGCAGCAGTTGGGATAGGCGCGCGTTATCCAGCGTTGCCGACATGATCAGCAATTTCAGATCGTCACGCAGCCCTTGCTGCACGTCGAGCAACAGTGCCAAAGCCAGATCGGCTTGCAGGCTGCGTTCATGGAATTCATCGAGAATAATCAGCGAAACACCTTGCAGCTCAGCATCCTGCTGCAACATGCGGGTGAGAATGCCCTCGGTCACCACTTCCAGCCGGGTATGCGGCCCGCTTTTACTCTCGGCACGCATGCGGAAACCCACGGTCTGGCCGGGTTCTTCGCCAAGCTGTTGTGCCAGGCGGTAAGCGACGTTTTTGGCCGCCAGCCGCCGTGGCTCCAGCATAATGATGCGCCCCGGCAGCCCGGCTTTAGCCAGGATCTGTAATGGCAGCCAGGTCGATTTACCTGCGCCGGTTGGGGCATGCAGTAGCACCTGCGGGGCGGATTGCAATGCAGCGAGCAACTCATCAAGAACCGCGCTGACGGGCAGTGAAGACACAAAACTCTCCATGGGGTAGTTAATGGACGGCGCACATTGTAGCATTACGCCCAGCGTTTCATTTATTTACCGGAGATTCATGTCCAGTTCGCGCCGCCTGTTTTTCGCCCTGTCGTTACCCGATGCCTTGCAGCAACAGGTGATCCGCTGGCGCGCCGACGCTTTTCAACCCGAAGATGGCCGCCCGGTTGCCGCCGCCAATCTGCATCTGACGTTGGCGTTTCTCGGCGATGTCAGCACGCAGAAAGAACGGGCGCTGCAAACGCTGGCCGGGCGCATCCGGCAAACCGGCTTTAACGTCTGCCTTGACGATCTCGGCCACTGGCCGCGCCCCGGCGTGGTGTGGCTCGGCACCAAACGAGCACCGCGCGCGCTGTTGCAACTGGCAGAGTTGCTGCGCTCGCAGGCAGCACGCAGCGGTTGCTATCAAAGCTCGTTGCCGTTTCACCCGCATATCACCTTATTGCGTGCGGCAACCCAGCCAGTTGCCATTCCGCCGTCTACGCCGGGTTGGAACTTCAGCGCCGACCATTTTTCTTTGTACCAGTCAACTGTTGAGCATGGCCGCACCCGCTACCATCAGTTGGCGCAGTGGCCGCTTAATAACCAGGATAATCCATGATCTTCACACCGCCCCTGAAGCCCGCCACGCTGATTAAGCGCTACAAGCGTTTTCTGGCCGATGCCATCACCCCCGAGGGCAAAACCTTTACCCTGCACTGCGCCAATACCGGGGCCATGACCGGCTGTGCCACGCCGGGCGACACCATCTGGTATTCCACATCGGATAATGCCAAGCGCAAATATGCCCACAGTTGGGAGCTCACGCAGACTCAGCAAGGGGACTGGATCTGTGTGAATACCCTGCGAGCCAATACCTTGGTTCGCGAGGCGATCGAGCAGAATATAATCAATGAATTATCCGGTTACAGTAAAATCAGCAGCGAAGTCAAATACGGTAGCGAAAATAGCCGTATCGATTTGTTATTACAGGCAGAAAACCGGGTTAACTGCTATATTGAGGTGAAATCAGTCACACTATTGCAACATCAACGTGGTTACTTCCCTGATGCCGTAACGCTGAGAGGGCAGAAGCATTTACGGGAGTTGCAAAGCGTGGTTGAAAACGGCCAGCGGGCGATATTGTTCTTTGCTGTGTTGCACACGGGTATCGATCAGGTCGCTCCGGCACATCACATAGATGCACGTTATGCGGCACTACTAGCGCAGGTTCAGCAGGCAGGAGTGGAAGTGATTTGTTATGGGGCAACATTATCGCCTGACGGTATCTCTCTCTGCGGGAAATTACCGTTTTTTATCGATTAGCGATTCCAGGTAGTCATAAATTGATCGCTGGATATTGCGTCGCAAATACGCCTGCCTTCACACCCTTGTCAAGCAGGTGACAGGAATAATTGCCATCCCCCTTCCCTTCTGTTATTTATAGCGGCCTGTTTTTCCCCCGTATTGGGGATTCGACATACCCTATAGCATTTGAGATGCAGGTAGGCGGCAACTGAACGAATCCCTGGTGACTTAGTTCACTAAGTCACCAGGGAGAAAGAAGGCAGCCACACTCCTGCACCTTGATAGATGATGGGTATAGTGCGTGTGTATGTAGGAGAAGCAATATGCAAGAAGGGCAAACCCGTAAAACCTCGTCCTTGAGCATTCTCGCCATCGCTGGGGTAGAGCCGTACCAAGAGAAGCCGGGCGAAGAGTATATGAACGCCGCTCAGCTGACGCATTTCAGGCGCATTCTTGAAGCATGGCGCAACCAGCTCAGGGACGAAGTAGATCGTACCGTTTCGCATATGCAAGACGAAGCTGCCAACTTCCCAGACCCGGTCGATCGTGCCGCGCAGGAAGAAGAGTTCAGCCTCGAATTGCGTAACCGCGACCGTGAACGCAAACTGATCAAAAAGATCGAGAAAACGCTGAAGAAAGTAGAAGACGAAGATTTCGGCTACTGCGAATCTTGTGGCGTGGAGATCGGTATTCGCCGCCTTGAAGCGCGTCCGACTGCCGATTTGTGCATCGACTGCAAGACGCTGGCCGAAATCCGCGAAAAGCAGATGGCCGGCTAAGCAGTTATTATCGTTCGCGGCGCGTGCTCACTACGCGCGCCGCACAGAACCAAGGGAACCACTCCCTTCTGATATGTTAGAAAGTCATTATGTGGGGCGTTTTGCCCCATCGCCTTCTGGGGATCTGCACTTCGGTTCGCTGATTGCCGCTCTGGGAAGCTACCTCCAGGCTCGTGCCCAACGCGGGCAATGGCTGGTACGCATTGAAGATATCGATCCTCCGCGTGAAGTCGCCGGAGCCGCCGCCCGTATTTTATCTGCCTTAGAACACTATGGCCTCCACTGGGATGGTCAGGTCATCTACCAATCCCAACGCCAAGCAGCCTACCGCGCAACGCTTGACTGGCTACAGCAGCAGGATCTCAGCTATTACTGCACCTGTACCCGCAGCCGTATCCAGCAGATTGGCGGTTTGTATGACGGCCACTGCCGCAGTTTGCAACTGGGCCCACAGGGTGCGGCGATCCGCTTACGTCAATCGGCGCCGGTATTTGCGTTTCACGATCGGTTGCAGGGTGAATTGCAGGCAGATCCCGCATTGGCACAGGAAGATTTTATCATCCGCCGCCGCGATGGGCTGTTTGCCTATAATTTAGCAGTAGTGATCGACGATCATTTCCAGGGCGTGACCGAGATCGTACGCGGGGCCGATTTGATCGAACCCACCGTGCGCCAGATTGCGCTTTATCATCAGTTACAAGCGCCGGTTCCGGCTTATCTCCATTTACCGCTGGCGCTGGGCGCTAATGGGATTAAGCTGTCGAAGCAGAACCACGCTCCGGCGCTGCCCAGTGGCGATCCGCGTCCAACATTGGTTGAAGCACTGAAATTTCTGCACCAGCCCCTGCCGGAAAGCTGGCAAGATCTTGATCTGCCGTTATTATTGGGCTGGGCAATCCAACACTGGCAATGGGAGAATGTGCCGCGCCGGTTAGCCATTCCCCTGCACGAAAACACAACAGCATTCTCAAAGGAGCCATGGTGAGCTATGATTAGCCGCTATTTTTTTGTTAGCACCATTTTGATCCGTCACTATCGAGGTGTACCATTTTTACCCGAGTAGCCAATTTCTGCCGTAAGGTACTAATCCGCGATGACAAGTTGACCCGCGATGATGCGCCGGACAACGATAAAAACCCAGTCCGCGAAGAAAGTACCCCCGCAGAGCAGCAGCAAGCCGCGCCACAGCGCACTGCCAATAACGGTAGAGAGACTTCTGCTCGCCGCCCGGCGGCGCACAAACGCCCGCCATTGCCTGCCGCTGAGGGAACGCGCTCAATGACCGTGATCCCACGCGCACAACATTCGATCTCACGTAAAGACATCAGCGAGAACGCGCTGAAAGTGCTGTATCGCCTGAATAAATCCGGTTATGAAGCCTATCTGGTCGGTGGCGGCGTACGCGATCTGTTGCTCGGCAAAAAACCGAAAGATTTCGATATCACCACCAGCGCCACGCCGGAACAGGTACGCAAGCTGTTTCGCAACTGCCGCTTGGTTGGCCGCCGTTTCCGCTTGGCGCACGTGATGTTCGGCCCGGAAATTATCGAAGTCGCCACTTTCCGTGGCCATCACGAACAGACTCCGGAATCAGACAAGAACTCATCACAACAGGCCCAAAACGGCATGCTGCTGCGCGATAACATCTTCGGTTCGATCGAAGAAGATGCCCAGCGCCGCGATTTCACCATCAATAGCCTGTATTACGGCGTAGCGGACTTCACCCTGCGTGACTACGTAGGCGGTCTGAACGATCTGCAACAGGGCGTGATCCGCCTGATCGGCGATCCGGAAACCCGCTATCGCGAAGATCCGGTGCGCATGCTGCGTGCCATTCGTTTCGCCGCCAAGCTGGATATGACCCTCAGCGCTGAAACTGCCGAGCCGATCCCGCGTTTAGCATCGCTGTTGCACGAGATCCCGCCCGCACGCCTGTTTGAAGAGTCGTTGAAACTGTTGCAGTCCGGCTTTGGTTACCCGACTTACCTCAAGCTGTGTGAATACCAGCTGTTCCAACCGCTGTTCCCGCTGATCGCACGGCACTTTACGCCGGATCACGACACGCCGATGGAGCGCATTTTGGTGCAGGTACTGAAAAATACCGATCATCGTCTGCAGAACGACATGCGCGTCAACCCGGCGTTTCTGTTTGCCGCCATGCTGTGGTATCCGCTGCTGGAGCACGCGCAGAAACTGGCACAGGAAAGTGGCTTGGCCTACTACGACGCGTTTGCGCTGGCCATGAACGATGTGCTGGACGAAGAGTGCCGTTCACTGGCCATCCCTAAGCGCATCACCACGATGGTGCGCGATATCTGGCAATTGCAGCTGCGCCTTTCCCGCCGCCAGGGCAAGCGTGCGCATAAACTGATGGAACACCCTAAATTCCGTGCGGCTTACGATCTGCTGGCGCTGCGTGCGCAAGTAGAGAACAACCCGGAAATGCTGCGCCTCGCTGAATGGTGGGATGAATTCCAGGATGCCACTGCGGCAGTGCAGAAAAACATGTTGAGCACCTTGGGTGACGATCCGGCACCACGCCGTACACGTACGCGCCGCCCGCGCCGCAGGGCTCCAAGTGGTAAAGACGGGGCATGATGATCCGCGTTTATATCGCGCTGGGCAGCAATCTGGCGCAGCCACTGCAACAGGTGAGCACTGCGCTGGAGGCGTTGGAACATCTTCCTCGTAGCCGATTGATCGTTTGTTCGTCGTTTTACCGCACCAAGCCGCTGGGGCCACAAAACCAGCCGGACTTTCTCAACGCGGTAGTGGCACTGGATACTCTGTTGCCACCGGAACAACTGCTCGATGAAACCCAGGCGATAGAACGCAATCAGGGCCGCGTGCGCAAGGATCAGCGTTGGGGCCCGCGCACGCTGGATCTGGATATTATGCTGTATGGCGATCGGGTGATTAATACCGATCGTCTGACGGTGCCCCATTACGGCTTGAAAGAGCGCGAATTTATGCTCTACCCGCTGGCCGAAATAGCACCTGACTTGGTTTTCCCTGACGGGGAAACCCTGGCCGATTGCCTGAAACGGGTGCCAAACAACGGCATGGAACTGTGGCATCGATAACCAGGCATCTCTAGAACAGTACCGTTACAGAAAATCCCCCTTCAACCCGATTAGCAAAACGCACCCGCAGGCCATGCAGGCTGGCAATACGTTGCACTATTGATAGCCCAAGCCCGCTGCCGATCTGTTCCTGCCCCGGCGGGCGATAAAAGCGCTCCCCCAGCCGTGCCAGATGTTCCACCGTTACGCCTGGGCCATTATCTTCCACCTGTAACTGCTGCGAACCGAGCGTGACGCTGACCGTGCCGCCTGCGGGCGTATAGCGCACGGCGTTATCCACCAGATTGCGCACCAACAGTGACAGCAGCAGCGATTGGCCTGGTAACGGCTGCGGTATCCCTTGCTGCTCATAACGCAGCGTGACGCCTGCCGCATGAGCGTAACGGTCCTGTTCTGCCAGCACCATCGGCACCAGTTGCTGCCAATCAACCTGCTCAAATTCACCCAGATCGGAAAGCGAATCCAGCCGCGACAGCGTAAGCAGTTGATCCACCAGCCGCGTGGCGCGATCGATACCGATCGTCAGGTTTTCCACCGCATGTTGCCGCATCTGCTCATCGTCCCCCGCCAACTGCACCACTTCCGTCTGCACCCGCAGCGCGGCCAGCGGGCTGCGCAGTTCATGGGCGGCATCTGAGGTAAAACGCCGCTCACGCACCAGCATGGCGCTAATGCGCGCAAACAGCGCGTTAAGCGCCTCCACCAGCGGGCGGACTTCGGTAGGCACCTGCTGGCCATCCAGCGCGCTGGCATCATCAGGAGCCCGCTGGCGCAGGCTGGCGGCTACGGTTTTCAACGGCCGCAGCTCGCGCCCAACCATCAGGGCAATCAGCAGCATCAGCAGCGGCAACGTCACCAGCCAGGGGATTAATTGCCCCGTAACCATCCCCAGTGCCATCTCACGCCGATAATCCCACTCCTGGCCGACCACAATGCGGTAGCGTCCATCGGGGCTGGTCAGCCACAACAGGCGCCAGTTGTCGTCGTCGCCCTTGCGTTGGCCATCGATAAAACCTTGATGCTCGCCATCAAACAGAAAATCTTCGCCGTTTTCACCATCGTTGAGCAGCATTCTGCCCTCGCGGGAGAAGATAGCGAACGCCAGCGCATCCTCTTCCTGTTCACCACGTTTGCCATTACGCAGGATTTTTTTGGTCTTCGGCAGGCTGCGTACGTCCTGATTAGCCAGCAGATCGCCCAGATTGGTCGTGGCCAATCTTTTGGCAAATAACATCTGTTGGGTATCAAACACTTCGTTAATCTTGTTACGCGTCATCATCCACGCCACCACGCTGGCAGAACACCAGGTGAATAACGCCAACAGGCTGAAAATCAGGATCAGGCGCAATCGCAGGCTCAAGCGTTTCACTCCGCATCCCCCAGCGTATAGCCCACACCATGCACGGTGCGAATAAAACCGTTGCCCAGCTTGCGCCGCAAATGATGTATATGCACTTCAACCGCGTTGCTGCTCACGTCATCGTCCCAGTTATACAGTTTTTCCTGAATCAATGGCCGTGCCAGCACTCGCCCTTTGTTGTTAAGAAACAGTTCGAGCACTGCTAATTCACGTGGAGTCAGCGTCACAGCCTCGCCGTTGTGGCTCACCGCGCGAGCTGCCACGTCGAACACCACGTTACCGTGAACCAACTGCGGGGTCAGTTGGCCATGGCGTCGGCGGATCAACGCCTGTAAACGCGCCGCCACTTCCGCCAGGGCAAAGGGTTTGCACAGGTAATCATCTGCACCGCTCTGCAAGCCGGTAACCCGCTGTTCCAGGGCATCGCGCGCCGTCAGAATCAATACCGGTACGTCATGCCCGGCCTGGCGCCACTGGCGCAGCAGATCGAGCCCATCAAGGCCCGGCAGGCTGAGGTCGAGGATCACCGCATCATAGGGGGCACTTTCCAGCGCATTTTTGCCGATCGCTCCATCGGTGAACCAGTCCAGGTTAAACCCCAGCTTGGTTAACCCGGCTTTGATACCATCACCAATCAGTTTATCGTCTTCAATCAGCAGAATTCTCATGCTTTCCCCTTTTAGCTTTACTGCCTATACCCTCATAATTCGAGTTGCAGGAAGGCGGCGACGCAGCGAATCCCCAGGAGCTTACACCAGTAAGTGACTGGGGTGAGTGAGGAAAGCCAACGCACATGCAACTTGAAGTATGGCGGGTATATTACATCACAAGGTTCTTAAGAACCCCTTAAGCATCATGATCGGTGCTACCCACCCCGGAAGGGTTACAGTAGAATGTCAGCACTTTGCACCCGTACCGCAGCCCTGTGCTGCGCGGCTATTCTCAGGAGACGTTGTGATGAAACCCACCACCGTGAGCCATTTACGCCAGTGGAAACAGGAGCAACGCAAGTTTGCTACCATTACCGCCTACGATGCCAGCTTTGCTCAGCTGTTTGAAGAGCAAGGAATCAAAGTGATGCTGGTTGGCGATTCGCTGGGCATGACGTTGCAGGGCCACGACTCCACGTTGCCCGTGACCGTCGCCGATGTCGCCTATCACACCCGTGCCGTGCGCCGTGGTGCACCAGCCTGCCTGCTGCTGGCCGATCTCCCCTTCATGAGTTATGCCACCCCGGAACAGGCGTTTGCCAGTTCGGCCGAGCTGATGCGAGCCGGTGCAAACATGGTTAAGCTGGAAGGTGGCAGTTGGCTGTACGAAACGGTGAAAATGCTCACCGAACGTGCGGTGCCGGTTTGTGGCCACCTGGGCCTAACCCCTCAGTCAGTTAACGTTTTTGGCGGTTACAAAGTTCAGGGCCGTGATGAACTGGCGGCCAAACAGCTGCTGGAAGACGCGCAAAATCTGGAGCTGGCCGGTATACAACTGCTGGTGCTGGAATGCGTTCCTGCCGCTCTGGCACGCCAAATCACCGAGGCGCTGTCGATCCCGGTGATCGGTATCGGTGCTGGTAATGGCACCGACGGGCAGATTCTGGTGATGCATGACGCACTGGGCATCACCGGCAGCCACACGCCGAAATTCGCCAAAAATTTCCTGGCGCAGAGCGGTGATATCCGCAGCGCCGTGCAGCTCTATATTCAGGAAGTCGAGCAAGGCACCTATCCCGGTGAAGAGCACTCTTTTCATTAATAGCATGATCTTACTGCCGGTTTAGAGCAGAGCGAGGAGTTATAGAATGGTAATCATCGAAACCCTGCTGTTGCTGCGCCAACAGATTCGGCGCTGGCGGCAGGAGGGCAAGCGCATCGCGCTGGTGCCCACCATGGGCAACCTGCACGAAGGCCATATGACGCTGGTTGAAGAGGCGCGTGCCCGTGCCGATGTGGTCATCGTCAGCATTTTCGTTAACCCGATGCAGTTCGAACGCCCGAACGATCTGGCCCGTTACCCGCGCACGCTACAGGAAGACTGCGAAAAACTGAACCGTCGTAATGTCGATCTGGTTTTTGCCCCGGCACCGGCGGAAGTTTATCCGCAAGGGCTGCACGATCAGACCTACGTTGATGTCCCTGGCATTTCTACCATGCTGGAAGGTGCCAGCCGCCCTGGGCATTTCCGCGGTGTTTCTACCATCGTCAGCAAGCTGTTCAACCTGGTTCAACCGGATTTGGCCTGCTTCGGCGAGAAGGATTACCAGCAACTGGCGCTGATCCGCAAAATGGTCGCGGATATGGGTTATGACATCGACATCGTCGGTGTGCCGATCGTGCGGGCCAAAGACGGGCTGGCGCTCAGCTCACGCAACGGCTATCTGAGTGCTGAAGAGCGTAAAATCGCCCCCCAGCTCTGCAAGATCATGCATGAACTGGCAGATAAACTCAGTAACGGTGAACGCCAGATTGACGCATTGCTGGAGCAGACCGCAGAGCAGCTGCGCGCCGCCGGTTTTACGCCGGACGAACTGTTTATCCGTGACGCCGACAGCCTGCAACCGCTCAACGTGGAAAGCCGCCGTGCGGTGGTGCTGATGGCGGCCTGGCTAGGCAAAGCGCGTCTGATCGATAATCAGCAGGTTGATCTCACTCTCTAAGCTATTTTTTGTACGCTCATTGCCGTTTTTAGCTGGTTAGCGGTAGACTGAGCGAGTTTATTGGTGACGATAGACCTTGCAAGGAATATTCAACCCCGGTCGCCTGAAAAGGCCGATATTCAGTTAGGTAAAGCCATGATACGTACTATGTTGCAAGGCAAGCTGCATCGAGTGAAAGTGACTCAGGCTGACTTGCATTATGAAGGGTCCTGCGCTATTGATCAGGATTTTCTGGAAGCCGCAGGGATTCTGGAATATGAAGCCATCGATATTTACAACGTTGATAACGGTCAGCGTTTCTCCACCTATGCCATCGCCGCTGAACGTGGTTCACGTATCATCTCGGTCAACGGGGCCGCAGCCCGCTGCGCCTGCGTGGGCGACAAACTGATCATCTGTTCTTATGTGCAGATGAGCGACGCAGATGCCCGCCAACATCATCCTAAAGTCGCCTATTTTGAAGGCGAAAATCGTCTACAGCGCAAAGCCAAAGCGGTGCCGGTTCAGGTTGCCTGAAGCCGTTAAGCTTAAGGGATAAAACAGCACCGGGCGCTTCTGCACCCGGTGTTTTCTTTATTGCGTTACCAGCTTGCCTGGCTTGTTGGCAATCCGCTCTGCCATGGTCGGAATAGAGTCAGTGCGCAGAATATATAACCGTTTCAACGTATATCGATTATCCCCGAGCTTCACCTTTCCCTGCACGGTGGTCAGCGCCATATGCAACCCGGCATCTTTTGACGCTTGAATACCATTCTGGTTATAGCCACCAAACGGATACGCCAGGTACAGCACATGCGGATTAAATTGCGACAGCGCGCGCCTTGAGCGCTCAAGATCAAATTCAATGTTATGCAGCGAACGGCTCAGCAAAATTGGCCGACGCTTGTTGTCCAGCCGGTGCAAGAAATGAGTATGTGTTTGGATATCAAATACATCCTGAATTTCCTTCAGTTCAGAAATGCTCATAAACTGTAACGCATCCGGGTTCCATTTCTGCGGATGACGTTTGATCCGCGAAGAAATGACAAACGCCGTCGCACGGAAGCCGTAGGCTTTCAGCACCGGATAGGCATAGCGATACACCGATTTCAAACCGTCATCGAAAGTCAGCACCACCGCTTTGCCCGGCAGGTTAATCTGATTATTCAGATAGGCTTCCAGCTGATAGAGAGAAATAGTGTCATACCCCGCCTGCTTCAGGTAGGTCATCTGGTTACTGAATGCGACGTCTGAAGTGGTGGTTGACGTATTGCGGAAACGCTTGTTCTCTTCGTTCTTCAGCATATGGTGATAAGTCAGTACCGGGATCCCGGTGTCGATCTCACCATCCAGTTCACTGACATATCCCAGACGTTCGCCGATATTCACTTCATACCAGGTGTTATTCAACGGGTCTTTCAGCTTGCCGATGATCGGGTAACGCAGGTTCTCGTCCAATACGCCGAAGATTTCACTTTTATTATCAGCAGCGGTGTAAACGTTGATCGGCCGTGGCGTAATCAGATTCTGATTGGTCAGCGGCTTATTCAGCTCCCCCAAGTCGTCCTTTATTTTTTTTCGCGGCTTGCTGACGCCACGTACGTCATTTTTATCAATAAAACCGGTACCGTGACCAAACTTGAATTCATAGTATTCCGCAACCGCAGGAAACACTTTAAGCAGTTGCCCCCGCTTCACTTCACCCACCGGAATAACATGCTCACCGATCAGCGAATAAACTTCGCTATCGCGTTGCACTTCCATGTATTCAGGTTTAACAGCGCCGCCTTCCGACAGCAAATTCGCCAACGCTGCCGGGGCTATCAACGACATAAAAATGCCGAGTAGCATCGCCGCTATCTTATGTTGAGACCGCATGATTTGCTCTGCTTACGAGTACATAGTGAAAATGGAGAAAATATGGAGCGTCAGCATAGCACGATTTTTAGAACGGAGAGAAAAGGGTTATTAATGCAATTCTATAGATTTCGTTAGTAGCTGTGTCAAATCAATAAACCTCTCTCTCCGCAAGCGGAAGAGAGAGGAAACCGTGCTTCCACTAGGAGCGCAGACCGCGGCCGCGTTCGATCAGATACCAGGCCAGCGCATAGAACACCAGGATAAACGCCAGCAATACCGCCATGGTAAACACCAGCGGCACATCGGAAATACCGAGGAAACCGAAGCGGAAACCGCTGATCATGTAGACGATCGGGTTCAGTTTGGACACCGCCTGCCAAAACGGCGGCAACAACGTCAGCGAGTAAAATACCCCGCCCAGATAGGTTAACGGCGTCAGCACAAAGGTCGGGATCAGGCTGATATCATCAAACGTGGTGGCAAACACCGCGTTAAGCAAGCCCCCCAGAGAGAACAGAATCGCCGTCAGCAACAGCGTCACTGCGATCACCCACCAGGCATGTACCTGCAACGGAACGAAGAACAGCGAGATCACCGTCACCAGAATACCCACGCAAACGCCGCGCGCAACGCCCCCACCAACATAACCGGCGATCACGATGTGGGTGGGAACCGGAGCCACCAGCAGCTCTTCAATATTGCGCTGGAACTTGGCGCTGAAAAACGATGCCGCCACGTTGGCATAGGAGTTGGTAATCACCGCCATCATGATCAGGCCGGGAACGATAAACTGCATATAGTCAAAACCGTGCATTTCACCGATACGCGAACCAATCAGGTTGCCAAAGATAATGAAATAGAGCGTCATGGTGATCACCGGCGGAACCAGAGTCTGGATCCAGATGCGCGTAAACCGGTTAATCTCCTTGGCCCAGATGCTCTTCAACGCCACCCAATACAAATGCATCATGATATTTCCCCATTACCGTTAACCAGGGTGACAAACAGCTCTTCCAACCGGTTAGCCTTGTTACGCATACTCAACACCTGAATGCCTTGCGCACTCAGCTGAGTGAACAAACCGTTCAGCCCTTGCTCACGCATCACGTCCACTTCCAGGGTGGACGTATCTGCCAAGCGGCAAGGGTAACCGTCAAGCTTCGGCAATGGGCTTTTCGCCGCCAGATCGAGAATAAAGGTCTCTGACTGCTGCTTCGCCAACAGCGCTTTCATTGAGGTGTTTTCCACCAGTTCACCATTCTGGATAATACCGATATTGCGGCACAGCATTTCTGCTTCTTCCAGATAGTGGGTGGTGAGGATGATGGTGGTGCCCTGGGCGTTCAGCTCTTTCAGGAACCCCCACATGGAGCGGCGCAGTTCAATATCCACCCCGGCGGTCGGTTCATCCAGAATCAGCAGCTTCGGCTGGTGCATCAGGGCGCGAGCGATCATCAGACGGCGTTTCATACCACCGGAAAGCATACGCGCACGCTCATTGCGCTTGCCCCACAGATCGAGCTGATTGAGGTATGTTTCTGCACGCACCAGCGCCTCGCGCCGCTCTACGCCATAGTAACCCGCCTGGTTGACCACAATTTGCAGCACCGTTTCAAACGGGTTGAAGTTGAACTCTTGCGGAACCAGCCCAAGCTGACGTTTGGCGTTGACGATATCTTTGTCGATGTCGTAACCAAACACTCTCACGGTGCCTGAGGTTTTATTGACCAGCGAGCTGATAATGCCGATGGTTGTCGATTTCCCGGCGCCGTTCGGCCCCAGCAGGGCATAAAAATCCCCCGCCTCGACGTTCAGATCGATACCGCGCAATGCCTTTACGCCACCTGCGTAAGTTTTGGTCAATCGCGCTATTTCCAGTGCATAATTCATAGGTTAGAGAGTACCTTGTGGAGATGTGTATGCTGCTGTGTCTGACAATGAGAGCGAGTTTATCATCAGCCGGATTCTTACTGAGTCGAATCCGTGCGGAAAATTAGCCTCACTGTTCCGATTTCCAAATTGTGACGCTTGCCATATATTACATCAACGCAATTCGTTCATTACAGGCCAATAACCGCCATGAAAGAAATCGAAAGGCTCATCGCCAACAACCATACCTGGTCCGACACCATCAATCAGGAAGACCCCGGCTTTTTCGAACGTTTATCACAGGCGCAAAAGCCGCGATTCTTATGGATTGGCTGTTCCGACAGCCGCGTTCCCGCTGAACGCCTGACGGGCCTGGAACCAGGGGAACTGTTCGTGCACCGTAACGTGGCGAATCTGGTGATCCATACCGACCTGAACTGCCTGTCGGTGGTGCAATATGCCGTCGACGTACTGGAAGTTGAGCATATCATCATCTGCGGCCACCTGGGCTGCGGGGGCGTGGAAGCGGCGGTAGAAAACCCGGAACTGGGTTTGATCAATAACTGGCTGCTGCACATCCGCGATCTCTGGTACAAACACAGTTCACTACTGGGCGAACTGGAGCCAGAGCAGCGCCTGGATGTTTTATGCGAAATCAACGTGATCGAACAGGTTTATAACCTGGGTCATTCCACCATCATGCAGTCCGCCTGGAAACGCGGCCAGAAAGTGATGATTCACGGTTGGGTATACGGGATTCAGGATGGTCGCTTGCGCGACTTGGAAGTGACTGCCACCAGCCGCGAAAGCCTGGAGATGGGCTACCGCAAGGCGATAGCCACACTGTTGCAGGACAAAGGCTTATAACCTGTCATCAAGGCGCGGTTGCCGCGCCTTGCCTCAATAACCGGGCAAGCGCCAGTTATTCGTCCAGCAAGACTACTTTGCCGATATACGGCAGATGGCGATAACGCTGAGCATAATCGATACCGTAACCCACCACGAATTCGTCCGGGATCGCGAAACCGACATATTCCACTGGCACGTCTACTTCGCGGCGCTCCGGTTTATCCAGCAGCGTACAGATCGCCAGGGATTTTGGCCCACGCAGCGCCAGGATCTCGCGCACCTTGTTCAGCGTATTGCCGGAATCGATGATGTCTTCAACGATCAGCACGTCTTTGCCACGAATGTCTTCATCCAGATCTTTCAGGATCTTCACATCGCGCGTGGTGGACATACCGCTGCCATAGCTGGAGGCGGTCATGAAATCGACCTCGTGCGACACCTCAATCGTGCGGCACAGATCGGCCATGAACATGAAAGAACCACGCAACAACCCGACCAACACCATATCACTGCCGCTGTCGCGGTAATCTTCGGTGATCTGGCGGCCAAGTTCAGCGATACGGGTCTTAACTTCCTGCTCGGAAATCATTACTTCTACGGTGTGTTTCATAGTTTTCAGGTCAGTTGCCGGAAGAAAGGCGCAGAGTTTAACATAGCTGGCAGACGGTGGCGACGCGAGTGCATCGCCACGTGCTTGCTCTAAAATCAGTCAGTCACGCTAAAGCCCAGCATCATGCCGGTGTCTTCATGCTCCAACAGATGGCAATGGGCCATGTAAGCATGCTCCGCATTGGCCAGATGGTTGAAACGGACCAGCACTTCACTGCGTTTGCCTTCCACCAGCACGGTGTCTTTCCAACCTGCGCGATGCGCCGCTGGCGCTTGGCCGTTTTCCGACAGAATGCGGAACTGGGTGCCATGAATATGGAACGGATGCAGCATCATGTCGCCCTCACCCGAGATGGTCCACTTCTCATACTGACCACGCTTGGTGGTAAACATCGGCTTGGCCATATCAAAGGCTTTACCGTTGATCATATTGCCATTGCTGAAATCAAAGGCTTTCTCACCATGATTCATACCGGCCATGTTACCGTGATCCGTCCCCGGCATGTTGCTGTGATCCATACCTTTCATATCGCCATGATCCATCCCGGCCATACTGTTGCTGTCAGCTTTGCCGGCGTTGCCATGATCCATGCTCATCCCCGCCATCGCCTGGTGACCATAGCGATCCATCAGGGCCTGCATCCCCAGGGTATCGAGTTTTGGATCCATCGACAGTTGCAGCAAACGATCTTGCAAGCCCGCTAACGCTGGCAGTGCGGGCAATTTTACCAGGCTATCCGGCATGGCTTTCACGCCCTGCGCCAACGAAGGCTGAATGCGCAGCACCGGCAGCGGCTGATCGAACGGCGCTAACGTCATCCCCATCTGCACCACCGGCAGGGTCACGATATCAAACGGCTTGCCGTCAGAGGCATCCACCAGCACTTCGAAACGCTCACCCATCAGGATCGGCAACTCGCTCAGCTTTACCGGCTCAGCGAGGAAACCGCCATCGCTGGCAATCACATATAAAGGCCGGTTATCGCTGGTAGCCAGATTGAGTGAGCGTGCGTTGCAGCCGTTGAGGAAGCGCAAGCGCAACCAACCACGCGGGGCAGCGTGCTGCGGATATGCTGCACCGTTGGTAAACATGCGATCGCCAAACCAGCCAATAGCCGCACTCATCACGTCCAGCTGATATTCGATCTGGCCATCTTTCCCCAAGCGCTTGTCCTGCAAGATCACCGGAATATCGTCTTTACCCCAGGTTTTCGGCAGCGGCAACTGGCTGCTTTCATCATCTTCCAGCAGCACCAATCCGCCCAGGCCCATCATCACCTGATGGCCGGTTTTGCCGTGAGTGTGCGGGTGGAACCAGCAGGTGGCGGCAGGTTGATCGACCGTAAAATTCACCGTGCGCGTGCTCCCCGGATGAATCAACGCCTGTGGGCCGCCATCGACATCGCCGGGGATCACCAGCCCATGCCAGTGCACGGTACTGGCTTCTGGCAATTTATTACTGATATCTACTGTAACCGGTTTACCACGCTGTAAACGCACCGCCGGGCCCAGCAAGGCACCGTTGATCCCCCAGGTGCGAGTCGCGGCGGCGGGCAACCAGTTCATTTCACCGGTCTGCAACGTCAGTGCAATCTTGCCCTGCGCATCGGGCAGCAATAACGGTGGGATCGGCAAAGCGGGTTGTTCGGCTGCCCAGGCAGCAGGGCTCCATAACGGTAAGGCACTGGCTGCGCCCAACGCGGCGGTCAATTTAATAAAATCACGGCGTAACATCGCTGACTCCCTATTTTTTCAGTGATTGATAGCTCAACGCCAGCAGCCTAAACCCTCCCCCTGCAGGAAGGTCAAGCAATAGATTTAAAGATGCTGTCAATGCCACTACGGTACCAAGCACTTTGGTTATACTCTGAATAAGTAATAAATTTGCTGCCTTTGCAGGCAAGTGTGGTAACGTCAGTAAATAATGAACAGGTCTATTTTATGATGAAAAAAACAACGTTATTGATGCTCTTGCTAGCCACGCTGGGCTTTTCCAATACCAGTCTGGCGCTGAATGAATCTGAGGCAGAAGATCTGGCCGATCTGACGGCGGTTTTTGTCTATCTTAAAAATGAGTGCGGATACAATGAATTGCCTAATGCGCAAATCAAACGCGCGATTGTCTATTTCGCTCAGCAGAATCGTTGGGATTTGAGCAATTACAATAGCTTTAATATGAAGATGCTGGGCGAAGAGAGCTATCGCGATCTCAGCGGTATTGCTATCCCAACCGCTAACAAATGCAAGTCTCTGGCCCGCGACTCACTGAGTCTGTTGGCTTACGCGAATTAAACATCCCCCTGTTTTCAACGCCCTCGATTCAGAATTCTGCCGTGCATCCTCCGGCAGAGTTAGCTATGATATTTCGCCCATTTTCATGGCTGTTTACGGAGTTTCCCGAACATGACCCAGAAAGATATTTGGTACGAGACGTTACATGCCAACTTCGGCCAGTACTTCTCGGTGGAGAAAGTGTTGTTCCGTGAAAAAACCGGGCATCAGGACCTGGTGATCTTCGAAAACCCGGTGCTGGGGCGCGTGATGGCGCTCGACGGTGTGGTGCAAACCACCGAACGCGACGAGTTTATTTATCATGAAATGATGACCCACGTGCCGTTATTGGCGCACGGTCAGGCGAAGAAAGTGCTGATCATCGGCGGTGGCGATGGCGGCATGCTGCGCGAAGTCAGCCGCCATACGGGTGTTGAGCAGATCACCATGGTCGAGATCGACGCCGGTGTCGTCGAGTTCTGCCGCCAGTACTTGCCGAATCACCATGCCGGTGCCTATGACGATCCGCGTTTCAAGCTGGTGATCGATGACGGCGTCAACTTTGTGACCCAGACTGCTGAAAAATTCGATGTGATTATCTCTGATTGCACCGACCCGATCGGCCCTGGCGAGAGCCTGTTTACCTCTGCGTTCTATGAAGGTTGCGCACGCTGCCTGAATGAAGGAGGTATCTTTGTGGCTCAAAACGGCGTCTGCTTCCTGCAACAGGATGAAGCGATCAACAGCCATACCAAACTGAGCCAATATTTCAACGATGTCAGCTTCTACCAGGCGGCGATCCCGACCTATTACGGCGGTATCATGACCTTTGCCTGGGCGAGCCAGAACCCGGCACTGCGTCAGCTTGATGTGGCTACGCTGCAACAGCGCGTGGCTCAAAGTGATTTACACTGCCGCTACTACAACCCGGCAATTCACGTGGGCAGCTTCGCTCTGCCACAGTATTTGCTCAACGCACTGAACGTGACACGTTAAGCGAGAAGATAAGGAAGGTGAACCTAATTGCATAAGCTAAAACTGCACGGCTTTAACAACCTGACCAAGAGCCTGAGTTTTTGTATTTACGATATTTGCTATGCCAAAACCGCGGATGACCGCGATGGCTATATCGCCTACATTGACGAGCAATACAACGCCAACCGCCTGACCGAGATCCTCAGCGAAACCTGCTCGATCATTGGCGCCAATATTCTGAATATCGCGCGTCAGGATTATGAACCGCAGGGTGCCAGCGTCACTATTCTGGTGAGCGAGGAGCCGGTCGACCCTAAAGATGTCGATACCTCGGAACATCCTGGCCCGCTGCCGAAAACGGTGGTCGCGCACCTGGATAAGAGCCATATCTGCGTTCATACCTACCCGGAAAGCCATCCCGAAGGCGGCCTGTGCACCTTCCGCGCCGATATTGAAGTCTCTACCTGTGGGGTAATTTCGCCGCTCAAAGCGCTGAACTACCTGATCCACCAGTTGGAATCCGACATCGTCACCATGGATTACCGCGTGCGCGGCTTTACCCGCGATGTGAACGGCATAAAACACTACATCGATCATGAGATCAATTCGATCCAGAACTTTATGTCGGAAGATATGAAGTCGCTGTACCACATGATGGATGTGAACGTGTATCAGGAAAACATTTTCCATACCAAGATGCTGTTGAAGGATTTCGATCTGAAGCACTACCTGTTCAATGCCAAACCGGAAGAGCTCAGCACCGCCGAACGTAACAGGATCACCGATCTGCTGTGGAAAGAGATGCAGGAGATTTATTACGGGCGGAATATTCCGCATCTGTAATTCAGGCGAACAGGGCAACGGGCGTTGCCCTGTTCGAGCTGTTGTTATTTATTAACAATGTTAGTCCAATAGATAATAAATATTTTTACACATAGTTTACCCACTATTATACCAATAAAACTTGTGAATACTGATGGATGGATACCCAAAAGAATTCAAACTTCTTGTAGGCGGCGAAGTATAAAATATCGGGAGTCGGTAATAAAATCCTGCATATCGCATATTGACTAGACCACCTGACTGGCATACCTTTATCAGTAAGGCATTAGCCTTATTGATATTAAAAACAAAATGTTAACTCAATGGAGCACTGGATGTTTAATCAATTGGAGCGGGTTCGTTATGCATAGCAAGGGCTATTGCATACCAACATAAATTTTAAGCAATAGCTCTTGCTCAATCCTGACATAAACTTAGGAGGAGCATAATGAGCTATAAAAAAGCCAATGATGTATTACCGCATAATTTACTACATGCGATTCAGCAGTATATAGACGGTGAATATATTTATATTCCACGTAAGGCAGATAACAAACTGCAGTGGGGTACAAATACCGAGACGAGGGAAAGTCTCCAGGTAAGAAATGGGGAAATTCTAGCAAAACGTCTGGCTGGTTGTTCTGTTAGTGACTTGGCGGAACAATATTTCTTGTCGGAAAAAACCATATACAAAATCATTAACGCCAGTAAAAATGGCTAAAAATAAAAGCGCCCTAACTTGGTTTGGGCGCTTTTTCGTTTCTGAAACGATGAATAGGATGCATTGCCACCCCATACATCATACGTTACTGGCATATCACAAGTATCAAGCCATTGAGTAAAAGGAGTTTTTACCTTGGATATCCCACGTATTTTTACTATTACCGAAAGCGCTCACCGCATCCATAACCCGTTCACGCCGGAAAAGTACGCCACGCTTGGGGCAGCCTTGCGCCTGGAGCCGGAGACTCGAGTACTCGACCTTGGTAGCGGCTCGGGCGAGATGCTGTGCACCTGGGCGCGTGATCATAAAATCACTGGTCAGGGCGTTGATATGAGCCAACTGTTCTCCACTCAAGCGAAACGCCGAGCAGAAGAACTTGGCGTCGCCGACAGGGTCCAGTTCGTCCACGCAGATGCTGCCGGTTATGTTGCCGACGAAAAAGTCGGCGTAGCTGCCTGCGTTGGTGCCACATGGATTGGTGGTGGCGTTGCCGGAACCCTCGAACTTTTGGCGAAAAGCCTTTGCCCCGAAGGCATCATTCTTATCGGCGAACCTTACTGGCTGAAATTGCCGCCCGCGGAAGACATAGCCAGGGGATGCGGGGCCAATGCCATTTCCGACTTCCTTATGCTCCCGGAGCTTATTGGGTCATTCGAAACCCTCGGTTATGACGTAGTAGAAATGGTTCTGGCTGACCAGGAAGGCTGGGATAGATACTCGGCAGCCATGTGGCTCACCATGCGTAAATGGCTCAACGCTAATCCTGACGACGATTTTGCGAAAGAGATTCGGGCGCATTTGACCTCAGAACCCAAACGCTATGTTACGTATACGCGTGAATATCTTGGATGGGGCGTGTTCGCTTTAATGGCGCGATAATGCGGGACAACCAAACCTACCCTGTATTTCACACCAGATGCAAACCACAGGGTAAATCAGCCAGTTGCTGTTGCGCTGCCGCAGGCAAGGATTTATCGGTCACAATATCCGTCAGGTTACTAAGCGGAGCCACGCAGAACAACGAGTAGGCATCGTATTTGCTGCTGTCGGCCAACAGTACGCGCTGCCGGGCATTGGCCATCAGATCCTGCTTCAGGCCCGCTTTCTCTTCGGTGGGGGTGGTGATGCCTTTCTCCATGCTCCACGAGTTGCAGCTGACAAAAGCAATATCCGGGTAAATCCCGCGCAATAATCTGCGCCCGTGATCGCCAATGCAGGACTGGCTGCTATCATCAATTCTGCCACCGATAATCGTCACTTCTATCTGCTTGAACCCCGAGAGAAACAGAGCAATATGCAGATCGGCGGTGATCACCCGCAACGGCAGATGGGTTAAATGCCGTGCCAATTCCAGCATGGTAGTTCCGGCATCCAGCACCAGCGAGTCACCTGCCTTAATCATCGTCACGGCATGGCGGGCGATCGCGCGTTTTTCCTGCGGATAACGCAGTTGCTTCTCGTTGGTGGTGGGTTGTGCAGGAATAAACCGGTTGAGCGCCACACCGCCGTGGCTGCGGTTGATAATCCCTTGCTCATCCAGCTTGATCAGATCGCGCCGGATGGTAGCAGGGGAAGCATCGATAGCGCTGACCAATTGCTCAACGGTGACCAGATTATGGGCTTTCAGAAATTCCATAATCTGGTTCTGACGGCTTTGTGGCTTCATAACATCCGTTTGATCATGCCAACTGCGTGGCCAGTTTAATCGAGATCGTCATGCTCTCAGACTTGGCTTTACCTGTCCAGGCAATATCAAACGCAGTGCCGTGGTCGGCAGAGGTGCGAATAAACGGCAAACCGGCGGTGATATTCACTCCATCATAAAAACCGAGCAGCTTAAGCGGAATATGACCCTGATCGTGGTACATCGCCACCACCATGTCGTACTGCCCTTCATAGGCTTGCAGGAAAACGGTATCCGGCGGGCATGGGCCATAAACATCGATCCCACGCTGTTTCACCGCAGCAATGGCAGGGCTGACAATGTTGATCTCTTCATCACCAAACAGGCCATTCTCACCCGCATGCGGATTGACCCCGGCGACGGCAATACGTGGCTGTTGATAACCGACACGCTTGAGGAAGGTGCTCGCCATCGCCACTACCGTCTCAATGCGTTCCGCACTCAAGGTATCGAGGAATTTACGCAGGGCAATGTGCGTAGAAACATGAATAACCTTCAGTTTATCGGTATACAGCACCATGGCGTAATCCCGGCTGTTGGTCAGATGCGCCAACAGTTCGGTATGGCCAGGATAGAGATGCCCAGCCAGATGCAGTGCCTCTTTGTTCAAGGGCGCCGTGGCTATCGCCTTCACTTCGCCAGCCATCGCCAGTTCGGTGGCACGCTTTACACAGCGGTAGGCCAGATCGCCCGCCTGTGATTGCACTTTCCCTGGTATTAGCGCAGCGGGATCCTCCAGAGGTTCATCAATAATATTGATCACACCGGGTGCAAAGCGCGCCTCCGAAACGCGTTGGATCGGCTTTAACTCCACATTTGGCGCGATCCGCAAAGCCTGAATACGTTGCAACGTTTGCAGACAGCCCACCACGATCGCAGGCGCTCCCGCCAACTCTCCTTCAGCCAGTGCCTTGATGATAATTTCTGGCCCAATGCCTGCCGGATCCCCCATGGTGACTGCAATCGTGTTATTTACCACTGTACATCTCCTCAATAAAATAAAGTGCATCACGCAGCGTGGACGCGCCGCCAAACCCGCCAGCCTTGGTGATCACCGGCAGATCGTCTATTTCGCTGTTAACAAAGGTGCCGCACGGGACACAAGGAGCCACCTCATGGGTGATGCGATATCCTTCGGCCCCCAGCGCTCTGGCAACCGCAATCGCAATGTCCCCGCCGGTAAGGAATAACCCACCAATTTGTGACTGATTGATAATCGCCAGCGCGATCGCGCCTAATGCCTCGCTGATCCGGTCGCCGAGCTGCTGGCGCGAGAGGTGATGCCGTTCACACAGTATATCGATCATCTGGCGGGCATTAGCATCGCGACAGGTGCGCAACACGCAGTGTTGCCTGTCTCGCAGCACCGCTGCTGCCTGGTGGATGATCGCGTCAAACGCCTGCTGATGGTCTGGTTGCAATAACCCTTCGACATCCACCTCTACCACGCCGAGTAATTTTTCTTCTGCTGCAAACAGGATCTGCTGCTGAGTGGCCTCACTCATCGAACCCGCGACCACCAACACCGGCAACCGCTGGCGAGCAGCAAGATAGCAACTGGCAGGGAGCGCATTGGCTAACCCGGCAGCCCCCACCAGTAAATAGCGTACGCTGAGCTGCGAGGTGGCCTGTGCCAGCAGCGCCAGATCGCCGTCATTTTCTGCATCAACCACCACCATCGCTGTGCCTGCCTGGCCGATCTTTTGTAATTCAGCGCCCAACTTACCAGCACGTACCGTCAGCAAATCCAGCTCATAAACGGGATAATCGCTCTGCAACTCAATCAAGGTCTTGATGTGTGATGACACAATCGGCGTTTTCGGATCGCTGGCAAACTCCGTTTCTGCCAGCGGCACCGCATTAACCCAGCATTGCCCATTGCGGGTCACCCGGCCTGCGGCAGGAATAGCGGCGGCAACAATCGCCAGTTGCGCACCGCTGGCAAGCATGGCGGCTTCTACTTCGGCCCCCACGTTACCGCGAAAGGTAGAGTCGATCTTCTTATAGACCAAGGGTGGCGTGTCGCTTTGGCAGTAGGGCTGCAAGGCTTCGGTTACCTTGGCTTTGGCCATTGCCGCAGTTAATGCCCGGCTTTCCGTGTTGATCACCAGCACATCAGTACGCTGTGTGGAACGAAGTAACCCATTCAGAACCACGTCGGTACGCGCACCCTTTTTTGCCAATTGCACCCCGGTGTCATTGGCACCGGTAAAATCATCAGCGATCACAATCATCTTCATGCCGTTTTCTCCACCGTAGTACCCTTCGCGGCATTACGCTTCGCTACCCAGGAGGTGAGAATCGGGGTCAGTATGGCGGTAGTGATCACCGATGCGGCGATCAACGGTGCAGCGGCCGCGGCCACGCTGGCCAATGAAGGATCCGCCTGGGCAATCGCCAACGGCGTGGCCACCGCATTACCTGCGGTACTGGATGCCGCCGCACCGGCAATCCCCGAACCGCCCACCAGCCGATCGGCCTTGATGTTAAAGAAACCGCCGACAAACGTGGTCAATACGCCGAGCAGTACCCCGGCAACGCCGCCTTGCAACAGCATTTCCAGGTTGATCCCTGCCCCCAGTGCAAACGCAAAGAAGGGGATCAGGATCGGGCCGCCTTTGGTCAGGAAATCACGCATCTGATGATCCAGATTACCTAACAGCATACCCACCAACAGCGGGACCAGCACCGCCACCAGCGCCATCATCGGGATGTTCGCCATGCCTGCTGCACCGAGAGCGATCATGGTAAAGAATGGTCCATCATTCAGCGAAAGAATCGAAATCGCCCCCACATCCCGCTCATTGCCGAACTCCCCCACCAGCGCCGCATACAAGCCACCGTTGGAGTTACTCATAGCGGCAATGATCGCCAAACCGGTGAGACCAAAAATCCCTTCCGTGCCAAACAGATGTTCAACGCCTAATCCCAGCGCCATCGCGATCAGCAATTTGGTCAGCGTGATCGTACCGCCTTGCAGTAGCGCCTGCGGAGCCGCCTTGAAGCTGATCCCTGCCCCCATGCACAGCAAGAAAGCGCCAATCAACGGAGCCGCGCCGTTCTTGAACAATGCCGTGGTAAAACCACCGATCTGCAACGCCTGGGGAGCAAAGGTGTTGATCATTGCGCCAAGCACCAGTGGGACGACCATCATCCCTCCAGGGATCTTTTCTATTGCCGCCTTAATTTTCATCCTTCCCTCTCGATCTTGATTTATTTTAATCAATTTGATTATATTAAATCAAAAAAGACAAACTGAGCGCTGGATCGCAGATTAAAAAATCAGAGAAATGATTTTTTGATTTCATTTAATCAGTCTGAAGGTATTGCCGGGTGTGAAGTGAAAAAGGTGTCTCGATAACTATGTGACTGGGGTGAGCGAACGCATACAACTTGAAGTATGGCGAATAAATGAAGTGAAAGAGATGCCCCGTAGAGAGCACCTCTTTACATGAAGGGAAATCAGTAATTCAGCATAAAGGAACGATACGCCTTCAGCACCGCCAGAAAATCCTCTACACCGCAGAAAGAGAGGCTTTCTTCGTCATAGTAATTCATCCCCTCTTCCATTTCGTCGCCTTCAAACTCCAGCTGATTGGCACGGATCATCACTTCTTCACCATCCATCAGCAGGGTGTACTCATGGCCTTCCAACTGCCACTGACGCTCGCTGCCTTTGACTTCTGCCGCACCGGCTTCGATACGATCCAGCAGGTTAAAATCCCCTTTCAGCTCTTCGTTGATCCAATGCCCGATGGCCTCATGCCCCATCGAAAATCTGACCACCACCTGACCGGTAACGTCACGCAGAAATTCGTAATCCATAGCATGCCCTCCTGAGCCGTTTTTATAAGTTTAAACGTTAATTCGCGACTGTCTCAGTGAAAGCTCGCAAAGTGGGTAACTGGGTGCAGATACCCGTAAATGAGTCACCCTCTGTTCTTGGTCGGCCTCTTGCGCCGCCGAGTAACGAGAAAAAAAACCTAATGACATGATTTTATTACATTATATACCAAGAATAATTCGAGTTGCTTGTAGGCGGCAACTTTATTTAAGATCCTGAATCTGTAGCTCCACTTCATGCGCCTCGTCCACCTGCGGAATCTCCAATTTGCTCAGCATACGTTCCATGGCGCTAATCGGCACGCTGTGCTCCCGCCCGGCATTTTGCTGCAACCACTGCTTATAGGGCACTTCGAGATAAACAATCTTCACTTTTGCCCGATAGGCCGTAAGCAGTTCGACCAATTGACTACGCAATTGCCGGGTAATGTTGGTGGCATTCCACACGAAAGGTTCACCCCGGCGTAACAGCGCTTTCGCCTGTTGCTTGGCCTGCTGCACGACCCAACCCGTGGCGTTTTTATCCGTAGGTGATAGCCGGTGCTGGCGGCGGATATCGTCCAGGCTGACGATCGACATCCCTGAAGCATATTGCGTGATATAGCGATCCTTACCCATACCCGGCAATGCACAAAGCAAGATCACCTCACTGTGAAATTGTTCGTAAGGTTCAAAATCAACGCTGGCCTGCGGGTGCGTCAGATAGTGATAACGCTGGTAATCACTGGCAAAAGGACGAACCTGCCCCCAACATTGCTGCTCCTGGCAAAACAGTTCGAACAGCTCAATATTATCCAGCAAGCTGGCTTGATCTTCGCAGTCACGCCCCATGACATCCGCCCGAGCCAGAATCGCCAACAGCCGCGTATCCAGCCGTAATGCGGCAGATAATAGCGCCCGCTCCGGCGAAGGACGCCCCATGATCCACAGCGGTAAACCATGAAAACGCACCAAAGCCGCAATCTGTTCGCGCAGGTGAAACGGCGTGACGATGTCCCGATACAAAATCGAGCGCGTAGTCAGTTCACCACGTTTGGCATGATTGGGGGAGGTGACCGAACCATCAGCCTCAACACGCGTGGTGCTGCGCTTTTCCACATCGTGCAGCAATGCGGCAGCCCAGAGTAGCTCTTGTTGCTGCTGAGGCTGCGCGATAAATTCCTTGGCCCCGGTCAATGCGGCCAACACGCGCTGGGTATGGATTGCCACGTCCCCTTCAGCATGGTGCCGGGGATCTTGCGGCACCTGATGCATATCGGCAACCCAGCGAAACTTCTCAGTTAGCTTGGCCCACTGTTTATCCTCACTTAAGCACCACATGACTTTCCTCCTGATGATACTCATGTGCCATACGGGCTCGCTGCCAGTTTACCCTCCAGTGACGGTCCGTCTTCACATGGTTTTTACGCACGTATTTAAAGACGTGATGGGGAAATTGAGCCACCGGAAATTCAGCCGCATTACGTGTCACGATCCCTTCCATGCTGCAGGGCAAACCGGTATGAACATCATGCGGTGCAAAACACCCAGCCCCACCCGCTTGTTCAATGATGGCCGATCGGTATTCCGTTTCTGTCTGGCGTTGAGCGCTAAGCGTCAGCTCTGGCACACAGGCAAAATCAAATAATGCGGCATAGAACCTCACTTCTTCCCAGCTCAGCCACATATCTTTGCAACGAACGGCGAATAAGTAGAAGTCCTGTTCTAACCCGCGATATTCGATAGAGTGTGTGGCATATAAATTCTCACCAAACAGCTCAATATCGCCGAGATCGTTTTTAATCTGTTGCCAACGCTGACGGATCTGACGCGTCCAGGCAGAAACCGTCGGCGCCGCATGGGATCGAGCAAACACGCCATATTGATTCAGGCAGTTATTTTCACCGTCGAGCTTTTCAGTATGTATTAATAGATTAATTAGCTGAATGTCTTGCCAATATTCTTTGTTGATCCGATCGTCACTGGTGGTACCCGGAGAGAAAGGATAATGGTACGTCCGACCATATTTTCTTTGTATGTCCATTATTTTGCTTCTTTTGATTAGCCTATCGGGTTAATCCAGCAGTTCGATAGGCTATTTATTACTCTTCGCCGTTAACGCGCTAACTATTATTGAGATGGCGTAAAGTCATTCCCTTTAAAAATGCGCACTGGCGTACCGCGAACAATTTGATGATGAAACATGCGCCGTTGGGCTCGTTGTTCACCCAACTGCTGTTGTTCAAGTTGTTCCAGCCGGTGCGCAATCAGTAAACATGCCAAACGTTTATTCGCATGCTGGCTGCGTTCCGCCTGCACCTTAACGCTAATTCCACTGGCAAGATGAGTGGCACGAATCGCCGACTCCGTTTTATTCACGTGTTGCCCACCAGGACCGGATGATTTCAAGGTTTCAAACCGAATCTCGCTTTCTTTTGGCATGGCTGCCGGAGAAAAACGTGCGGCCCCGATAAACCAGTTCTTTCTGGCGCGCCCTTTACGCCACGGGCTTTCGCAGATCCATTGCAATGTTCCACACCATCGTTCGGCCAATTGTTCGGCTGATTCACCATTGAGCGTCAGCAGCACCGAGCGCAAGGTGCCCGCCTGGCGGCCACTTTCCCGTTCAACCTCGTGCAGTTCTACCTGCATAGCCTGGGCTTCTTGGTAAAACTGTCGAAGCGCCAGACTCACCGCCAGACAACACTCATCGGGGCCATGGGCGGCAGAAATCTGTAACAGAATCATTCCCGTCCTCCGCTGGTTTTGTACGTCAGTACCGGCTTCATACGAGCCAGCAGTGTAACCAATCCAGCTTGCTGCAACGCCCCAACCACGCTATCGATAGGTTTGTAGGCTTCAGGTGCTTCCTGATAGATCAGATGCCTGTCGCGGCAAATCACCCTGCTGCCGAAACGCGTTCTGGCCAGCTGTTCCACGCTAAAACGCGCAGATAGACGATCTTTACACTCTGTGCGCATCCATTTACGCCCGGCACCATGCGCCAGTGAGAACAGACTGCTGGCTGCAGGCTGCGGCTGAACCACATAGCTGTAATCACCACGCGAACCCGGGATCACCACCAGCCCCTCATCCGAGGGGGTAGCACCTTTACGATGCAGCCAACCCTGTACACCTTCGATAGTGGCAGGTGTCAACAGGTTGTGATGAATATCCAGCAGGCAATTGCCCGTGGCACGCAAGCGCTTCAGTATTCGTCCGGCAATCAATTGCCGATTGAAAGCGGCGAAATCCAACGCCTGTTGATGCTGTTGCAGATAGTGATCGGCCTCTTCGCTATTTTCCAGCAAGCCATGGTGCCCATGAGCACGAACATGCTGTTCCAATATCATTTGGCCCAACCCCCGCGAGCCGCTGTGTACCAGCAGCATCAGGCGTTTTTTATCGAAGATGGCGTCCGGTTGATATATTTCATCGACCTGTAAAAGCTCGGCAAAATGGTTACCTCCACCGATGGTTCCCAAGCTATGTGCAAAAGGTGCCAGTGTCGGTGAAATATCGCCGAGGCTGTCGTCATCCAACGGGCCATCAATATTGCCCAGATTTTTTTCTAATTTATCCAACGACTGTTTCATGGCAGTTAAATCTGTTTGCCATAGCGACATGCCGCAGCCGATATCATTACCGATTAACGCTGGATAAAAACGATGTTGTGAAAAGAAAGCGGCACCGACAGGATAACCGCGGCCTGGATGCAAATCGGGCATCCCGACAACGCGTACCATATCCGGTAGCTTGGCCGTAATTTCTAATTGCTGGATTGCATTTCCTTCAATCCAGGTGTGTTCCGACGCGATCAATGAAACTCGCTGCGCAACGGAGCGTATAATATTGCCCATAACCAATCCTGATGATTAATTAATATAATTTGGATGTGGCAGGCCGGAGCCAGAGCAATACCTGTACGACTACGCGGAAAACAGGAAATTAAGCCTGAGGATACGACCTGCAAAGGGTAAACAGTGCTTGATAATTCATGATGTACCTCCTTTGCATAATGTGAATGGAAAAAACGCGGCGATAGTAACGATAAATTCTAGATATAGCAAGCCAATAAAAAACGGGGACCCAAAGGCCCCCGCTAGTATTGCAACAGCTTAGCGAATTAAACTGCGGTCTGGAAAATCACACCGTCAGCTTTTTCAGTGTACTGGCTCAGTTGATCGAAATTCAGGTAGCGATAGGTATCCGCTGCCGTTTTATCAACCTGCGCCATGTAAGTCTGGTATTCATCCGGGGTTGGCAAACGGCCCAGCAGCGATGCCACTGCCGCCAACTCCGCAGAAGCCAGATAAACGTTAGCACCATTCCCCAAGCGGTTCGGGAAGTTACGCGTCGAGGTGGATACCACGGTTGCACCGTCGGCCACGCGTGCCTGGTTACCCATGCACAGTGAACAGCCAGGGATCTCGATACGCGCCCCGCTCTTGCCAAAGACGCTGTAGTAGCCTTCTTCAGTCAGTTGAGCCGCATCCATCTTGGTTGGCGGAGCCACCCACAGGCGGGTTGGCAATTGGCCTTTGTGCTGATCCAGCAGTTTACCCGCCGCGCGGAAGTGGCCGATGTTGGTCATGCAGGAACCGATAAACACTTCATCGATCTTGCTATTGGCCACGTCGGACAGCAGGCGCGCGTCGTCTGGATCGTTCGGCGCACAGAGGATTGGCTGCTTGATATCGGCCAGATCGATTTCGATCACTGCCGCGTATTCTGCATCCGCATCGCCTTCCAGCAACTGCGGATCCGCCAGCCATTTTTCCATCCCCTGAATACGGCGCTCCAGCGTACGGCGATCGCCATAACCTTCGGAGATCATCCACTTCAGCAGCACGATGTTAGAGCTCAGATATTCGGCAATCGGTGCCTTATCCAGCTTGATGGTACAACCGGCAGCGGAACGTTCTGCCGAGGCATCGGTCAGCTCAAACGCCTGCTCGACCTTCAGTTCCGGCAGACCTTCGATCTCCAGAATGCGACCAGAGAAGATGTTCTTCTTGCCCTTCTTCTCTACGGTCAACAGGCCCTGCTGGATCGCGTAGTAAGGGATCGCATGCACCAAATCACGCAGGGTGATACCAGGCTGCATTTTGCCTTTGAAGCGCACCAGCACCGACTCAGGCATATCCAGCGGCATCACGCCGGTCGCGGCAGCAAAGGCTACCAGACCAGAACCGGCCGGGAAGGAAATGCCGATCGGGAAGCGGGTGTGGGAATCGCCACCGGTACCAACGGTATCCGGCAGTAACATACGGTTCAGCCAGGAGTGGATCACACCATCACCAGGGCGCAGCGAAACGCCGCCGCGGTTCATGATAAAGTCCGGCAAAGTGTGGTGCGTGGTCACGTCAACCGGCTTAGGATAAGCGGCAGTATGGCAGAATGACTGCATCACCAAATCGGCAGAAAAGCCCAGGCAAGCCAGGTCTTTCAGCTCATCACGGGTCATCGGGCCAGTGGTATCCTGTGAACCTACGGAAGTCATCTTCGGCTCACAGTATTCACCAGGACGCACGCCCGCCACGCCGCAGGCACGGCCGACCATTTTCTGCGCCAGCGAGAAGCCTTTGTTGCTTGCCGCAACCGGCTTGGCAATACGGAACACTTCACTGTGCGGCAAGCCCAGCGCTTCACGCGCTTTGGTGGTCAGGCCACGGCCGATAATCAGCGGAATACGGCCACCGGCGCGGACTTCATCCAGCAGCACGTCGGTTTTCAGTTCGAAGCTGGCCAGCAGTGCGCCGGTTTGATGATTACGCACTTCACCTTTGTACGGGAAGATGTCAATCACATCGCCCATATTCAGATTGGACACGTCCACTTCGATCGGCAATGCACCGGCATCTTCCATGGTGTTGAAGAAGATTGGCGCAATTTTGCCGCCCAGCACCACACCACCAGCGCGCTTGTTCGGCACATGAGGGATGTCGTCACCCATAAACCACAGCACCGAGTTGGTAGCGGATTTACGGGAAGAACCGGTACCGACCACGTCACCGACGTAGGCCAACGGGAAGCCTTTTTTGTTCAACTGCTCGATCTGCTTGATCGGACCAACGTTACCCGGCTGATCGGGGGTAATGCCGTCACGTTCATTTTTCAGCATCGCCAGAGCGTGCAGCGGGATATCCGGGCGTGACCAAGCATCCTGCGCCGGGGACAGATCATCGGTGTTGGTTTCACCGGTAACTTTGAACACGGTAACGGTGATCTTTTCTGCCAGCGGCGAACGTGACAGATACCATTCGGCATCGGCCCAAGACTGCATGATCTGCTTGGCGTGCGGATTACCTGCTTTGGCTTTCTCTTCTACGTCGTAGAAGTTATCAAACATTAACAGCGTGTGGGACAACGCTTTGGCAGCAATCGGTGCCAGTTTGGCGTTATCCAGTGCGTCAATCAGCGGATGAATGTTATAGCCGCCCTGCATAGTGCCTAACAGTTCAACGGCTTTTTCAGGGGTAACCAAGGGGGATGTGGCTTCGCCTTTGGCGATGGCAGCAAGGAAACCTGCTTTGACATAGGCGGCTTCGTCGACGCCAGGTGGTACACGGTTAATCAGCAGGTCTAACAGAAATTCTTCTTCGCCTTTTGGCGGATTTTTTAATGATTCAACCAGCGCTGCCATTTGTGTCGCATCTAATGGCTTAGGGACGATGCCCTCTGCAGCACGCTCGGCCACGTGCTTACGGTATTCTTCTAGCACGACTTTCTCCTCGCTCTCATTGTCATTTATGGTGCCTGGCGTTTTATACCCTTCATCGTTCGAGTTGCGCTGTTTTGGCTTCAAATATGAAAGGCATAATCCTGACGGGGCACTGCTGTCGATATCCTGGACTGTAAGGTACAGTGCCCGGTTCCGCTCAGCCAGCATATCAGGATCTGAAACGCTTGTTAATTCGTTCACATAAAAGCAACATTAAATCTTTGCTGAATCGTTGAGCACAGCGTAATCGGCTGCAACGCAGGCGGGACGTTAGTTACGGTCCAAAAGCTCAGCCAGATGAGAACAACACAACATCCATACTTTTACAATGGTTATTGATTGTGTCGAGGGGAGATTTGCGAGCAGCAGATACAAAAAAACCGCCAATTACGACGGTTCTTTTGTATCCATACGGTGTTAGCAGGCACCGAACGGATTTTTTACATCGTCAGAAACGATACAAGCGCTACCGAGCAGAAACATTGTGCGTAAATCAGGTCAAAAAATCAACCATCAGGATGTAAAACAACTCTTTTTTATGTACTCTGATTTTGGGTCTGTTCTGCCGGTTTAGCAGCCGGTCATCGGGCTTGAGAACAGTACTACAACGACTGCGACACAAGCGCTACCGAACGCTTGTTCCACCGGGGCTTTCCCGGTGAAGTCGCGGTGGTCGTGGTCCCACAAGGAACGCGCAATGAAAAGGAGTTCTTTCTTTATCCTGCTCATTGTACTGGGTTCAGCGTTTGGGGTCAGTAATGGCGGCTGGTCAGTTTCCGGCAACCATCTCAACTTCAACGTCATAATCCAGAACAAGTAAGCTACTGGCCGCTTTTCAAAGCGGCCTTTTTATTACGTCCAATAAAAACGGCCCCCTTTCAGGAGCCGCTTATCAACCCTTAAACCGGAAGAATTACTTCTTCTTGGCTTTCGGGTTTGGCAGATCGGTGATGCTGCCTTCGTAGATCTCAGCGGCCAGGCCGACTGATTCATGCAGCGTTGGGTGAGCATGGATAGTCAGAGCGATATCCTCTGCGTCACAACCCATCTCGATTGCCAAGCCGATCTCACCCAGCAGTTCGCCGCCGTTGGTGCCGACAATCGCACCACCGATGATACGGTGAGTTTCTTTGTCGAAGATCAGTTTGGTCATACCGTCTGCACAATCAGAAGCGATAGCACGGCCGGAAGCCGCCCACGGGAAGGTGGAGGTTTCGTAGCTGATGCCTTTCTCTTTCGCTTCTTTCTCGGTCAAGCCAACCCATGCCACTTCTGGCTCGGTGTAAGCAATGGACGGGATGACTTTCGGATCGAAGTAATGCTTCATGCCAGCGATAACTTCAGCCGCAACGTGGCCTTCATGCACACCTTTGTGCGCCAGCATTGGCTGGCCGACGATATCGCCGATAGCAAAGATGTGGGACATGTTGGTGCGCAGCTGCTTGTCGACATGGATAAAGCCACGCTCGTCAACTTCCACACCGGCTTTGCCTGCATCCAGCAGTTTACCATTTGGCACACGGCCAATCGCCACCAGCACGGCGTCGTAACGCTGTGGTTCTGCCGGAGCTTTTTTGCCTTCCATCGTGACATAGATGCCGTCTTCTTTGGCCTCTACCGCCGTCACTTTGGTTTCCAGCATCAGGTTGAACTGCTTGCTGATGCGCTTGGTGAAGACTTTCACCACGTCTTTATCAGCGGCTGGAATCACCTGATCGGCCATTTCAACCACGTCGATCTTGGAACCCAGCGCATGGTATACGGTACCCATTTCCAGGCCGATAATACCGCCGCCCATCACCAGCATACGCTCTGGAACGGTTTTCAGCGCCAGTGCGTCGGTGGAGTCCCACACGCGCGGATCTTCATGAGGAATAAATGGCAATTGGATCGGGCGGGAGCCCGCAGCAATGATGGCGTTGTCGAAGTTAATGGTAGTAGCCCCATTTTCGCCTTCAACAACCAGAGTATTAGCGCCAGTGAATTTACCTTGGCCATTGACCACTTTCACTTTACGGCCTTTAGCCATCCCAGCCAGACCGCCGGTCAGTTGATTGATGACTTTTTCTTTCCAGATACGCACTTTGTCGATGTCAGTTTTCGGTTCACCGAAAACGATGCCGTGCTCAGCCAGCGCTTTGGCTTCTTCGATCACTTTAGCAACGTGCAGCAGTGCTTTGGAAGGGATACAACCCACGTTCAGGCAAACTCCACCCAAAGTGGCATAACGCTCTACCAGAACGGTTTCAAGACCTAAGTCAGCGCAACGAAAGGCAGCAGAGTAACCTGCCGGGCCCGCCCCAAGTACCACGACCTGAGTTTTAATTTCAGTACTCATCATGACCTCTTAATTGTTTGTCCGGCGGGTCAGACGTCATTTTTATTACTAATCGATCTCATAACGCCCTTCATCCACCGGGACGCTTACACCGCGAGCAGTTTACAGAATTGTTAATAGTCTGCAAAGCATGTTCGGGTGACCCGTGTCCCAACAATTCTGTCGAGTCATGCAACAACCCGACAAAACCGGTAGTAGGATCGGCAGGGGCGCTACCAGAGCGCCCCTACACAATTACATCACCAGACGGCGAATGTCAGCCAGCATATTGTTGATAATGGTGATAAAGCGCGCACCATCAGCACCATCAATCACACGGTGGTCGAAGGAGAGCGACATCGGCATCATCAGACGCGGCGTGAACTCTTTACCGTTCCAGACCGGCTCGATAGCAGACTTGGAAACGCCCAAGATCGCCACTTCCGGAGCGTTAACGATCGGCGCAAAGTGGGTTGTCCCGATCCCGCCCAGGCTGGAGATGGTGAAGCAACCGCCCTGCATTTCGCCTGCGGTCAGCTTACCGTCACGCGCTTTTTTGGAGATCGTCATCAGTTCGCGGGACAGCTCGGTGATGCTCTTCTTGTTCACATCTTTGAACACCGGAACCACCAGACCATTTGGCGTATCAACCGCCACACCGATGTTGATGTATTTTTTCAGCGTCAGCTTCTGAGCATCTTCGGACAGCGAGCTGTTGAAACGCGGCATCTGCTCCAAAGCGGCTGCAACGGCTTTCATGATGAACACCACCGGGGTGAACTTCACGTCCAGCTTACGCTTGGCGGCTTCTTCGTTCTGCTGCTTGCGGAACGCTTCCAGATCGGTGATATCCGTTTTGTCGAAGTGAGTCACGTGCGGGATCATCACCCAGTTACGGCTCAGGTTGGCGCCCGAGATTTTCTGGATGCGGCCCAGTTCAACTTCTTCGATCTCACCAAACTTGCTGAAGTCCACCTTCGGCCATGGCAGCATGCCTGGCAGGCCACCACCGGTTACCGCTGGAGCGGCTTCAGCGCGTTTCACCGCGTCTTTTACATAAGCCTGAACGTCTTCGCGCAAGATACGGCCTTTACGACCGGTACCTTTCACTTTCGCCAGATTTACGCCGAATTCACGCGCCAGGCGGCGGATGACCGGTGTTGCGTGAACGTAAGCATCGTTCTCAGCGAACTCGTTCTTGCCTGCAGCCGGAGCTGCGGCTGCTGCTTCCTGCTTGGCCGGAGCCGGTGCAGCTTCTGCTTTTTGAGCTGGAGCAGCGGCAGGTGCGGCACCTTCCACTTCGAACACCATAATCAGCGAGCCAGTTTTCACTTTAGCGCCAGTGCTGATTTTGATCTCTTTCACGGTGCCAGCGAACGGAGCTGGGACTTCCATCGAAGCTTTATCACCTTCAACGGTGATCAATGACTGCTCAGCGGCAACTTTATCGCCTACTTTCACCATTACTTCGGTCACTTCGACTTCGTCACTGCCGATATCGGGTACTTCAACGTTTTTAACTGCGTTAGCGCCCGGAGCAGCAGCCACAGGCGCTGCTGGTGCTGCCGCAGCTGCTGGGGCGGAGCCAGCCACTTCGAACACCATAATCAGCGAGCCGGTTTTCACTTTAGCGCCAGTGCTGATTTTGATCTCTTTCACGGTGCCTGCAAACGGAGCTGGCACTTCCATAGAAGCTTTATCGCCTTCTACGGTGATCAGCGATTGCTCAGCAGCAACGGTATCGCCCACTTTCACCAGGATCTCGGTGACTTCAACTTCGTCAGCGCCGATGTCTGGAACTTCAACCTCTTTGGCTGCGCTGGCGGCAGCGGCTACCGGAGCCGCAGCAGGTTTTTCTTCCGCCTTGGCCGCAGGTGCTGCTGCAGCACCTTCTGCTTCAAAAATCATCAGCAGCTTGCCGGTTTCGGTTTTGTCACCCACGGCAACTTTGATCTCTTTCACCACGCCCGCCTGCGGGGATGGCACTTCCATGGAGGCTTTGTCGCCTTCCACGGTGATCAGCGATTGCTCAACGGCCACTTTATCGCCGACCTTCACCAGGATCTCGGTGATTTCAACTTCGTCTGCACCGATGTCCGGCACTTTGATTTCGATAGACATTCTATTTACCTCTTATGCCAGACGTGGGTTGACTTTTTCTGGGTTGATGTCGAATTTCTTAATCGCATCAGCTACCACAGAAGCTTCAATCTCACCGCGTTTGGCCAGTTCACCCAGTGCAGCAACCACCACGTAAGAAGCATCAACTTCAAAGTGGTGACGCAGATTTTCACGGCTGTCAGAACGACCGAAACCGTCTGTACCCAGTACGCGATAATCGCTGGCAGGAACGTAAGTACGAACCTGTTCTGCGAACAGTTTCATGTAATCGGTAGACGCCACCGCCGGCGCATCGTTCATCACCTGGGCGATGTAAGGTACGCGTGGGGTTTCGGTTGGGTGCAGCATGTTCCAACGCTCACAGTCCTGGCCATCGCGTGCCAGCTCGGTGAAGGAGGTTACGCTGTAGGTGTCAGAACCCACGCCGTAGTCTTTCGCCAGGATCTGTGCGGCTTCACGCACGTGACGCAGGATCGAGCCAGAGCCCAGCAACTGTACTTTACCTTTGCTGCCAGCCAGCGTTTCCAGCTTGTAGATACCCTTACGGATACCCTCTTCTGCGCCCTGTGGCATCGCAGGCATATGGTAGTTTTCGTTCAGCGTAGTCAGGTAGTAGTAGACGTTTTCCTGCGCGTCGCCGTACATACGTACCAGGCCGTCATGCATGATCACCGCCACTTCATACGCGTAGGCCGGATCGTAAGAGATGCAGTTAGGGATAGTCAGCGACTGAATGTGGCTGTGGCCATCTTCGTGCTGCAAACCTTCCCCGTTCAGGGTAGTACGGCCTGAAGTCCCGCCGATCAGGAAGCCACGCGCCTGTTGGTCACCAGCCAACCAGCACAGGTCACCGATGCGCTGGAACCCGAACATCGAGTAGTAGATGTAGAACGGGATCATTGGCAGATCGTTGGTGCTGTAGGAAGTCGCTGCGGCCAGCCATGAAGAAGCTGCGCCCAGTTCGTTGATCCCTTCCTGCAGGATCTGGCCTTTCTCGTCTTCTTTGTAGTACGCCACCTGCTCACGGTCCTGCGGGGTGTACTGCTGGCCGTTCGGGCTGTAGATACCGATCTGGCGGAACAGACCTTCCATCCCGAAGGTACGCGCTTCGTCAGCAATGATTGGCACCAGGCGATCTTTGATCGACGGGTTCTTCAGCATCACGTTGAGGGCGCGCACGAAGGCGATGGTGGTAGAGATTTCTTTATTCTGCTCTTCCAACAGGGAGTTGAAGTCTGCCAGCGCGGGCATTTCCAGCTTCTGGGTGAACGCAGGCAAGCGGGTTGGCACATAGCCATGCAGCGCCTGACGACGTTCGTGCAGATATTTGTATTCTTCAGAATCTTTATCGAAGGTAATCAGTGGCAGCTTTTCGATATCCGCATCGGCAACCGGCACATTGAAACGATCGCGGAAGTGGTGAACCCCTTCCATGTTCATTTTCTTCACCTGGTGAGCGATGTTTTTACCTTCCGCCGTTTCACCCATGCCGTAACCTTTGATGGTATGGGCCAGGATCACGGTGGCTTTACCTTTGGTTTCCTGCGCTTTTTTCAGTGCGGCATAGACTTTCTTCGGATCGTGACCACCACGGTTCAGTGCCCAGATTTCGTCGTCAGTCATGTCTTTCACCAACGCGGCGGTTTCCGGGTAACGGCCGAAGAAGTGCTCACGCACGTAAGCGCCGTCTTTGGATTTGAAGGTCTGATAGTCGCCGTCCAGCGTTTCGCCCATCAACTGCACCAGCTTACCGCTGGTGTCTTTACGCAGCAGTTCATCCCAACGGCCGCCCCAGATCACTTTCAGCACCTGCCAGCCAGCACCGGCGAAGATGCCTTCCAGCTCGTTGATGATCTTGCCGTTACCGGTAACCGGGCCGTCCAGGCGTTGCAGGTTACAGTTGATGACGAACACCAGGTTGTCCAACTTCTCGCGGGTAGCGATGGTAATCGCCCCTTTGGATTCCGGTTCGTCCATCTCGCCGTCGCCCAGGAAGGCATACACGGTCTGGCCAGAGGTGTCTTTCAGGCCACGGTGCTCCAGGTATTTCAGGAACTTGGCCTGATAGATGGCGCTGATTGGGCCCAGGCCCATGGAAACGGTCGGGAACTGCCAGAATTCCGGCATCAGTTTTGGATGCGGGTAAGAAGACAGGCCTTTGCCGTGAACTTCCTGGCGGAAGTTATTCATTTGTTCTTCGGTCAGGCGGCCTTCAAGGAAGGCACGTGCATAAACGCCCGGAGAGATGTGGCCCTGGAAATACACCAGATCGCCGCCGTCTTTCTCGTTGCGCGCACGGAAGAAGTGGTTAAAGCAGACTTCATAGAAGGTCGCGGAAGACTGGAAAGAAGCCATGTGGCCGCCCAGATCCAGATCTTTTTTGGACGCACGCAGCACGGTCATCACGGCGTTCCAGCGGATCGCTGAACGAATGCGGCGTTCCAGATCCAGATTACCTGGGTATTCAGGTTCGTCTTCTACCGCGATGGTGTTGACGTAGTGGTTAGCTGCCGATCCTGCCGCAACCTTAACACCGCCTTTGCGAGCTTCTCCCAGAACCTGATCAATCAGAAACTGAGCTCGCTCAACACCCTCTTCACGGATGACCGATTCGATCGCCTGCAGCCAGTCGCGGGTTTCGATCGGATCCACGTCATTGTTTAAACGTTCTGACATGGTGGTATTCCTTATCTGTCTAATGGTTTGTTTGGAGCCTGTCTTCCTGCATTCTGAAGCAAAACACACGAAGACAGGCTCATCAGTTTAGTTGCCGCTTAAGTACTTAATTAAGCACTGCGAGCGTTATCTCTACAGGCTGGTGTACCCTGCCGAGAGCCGCTCTTAATCCTTGCGTTGCTGGAGTCGCCGAAGCGATCTATCGCGCCGGGTATGTTCTCTGCTGAGATCCAGCAAAATTTCCTCGATAAACGCCAAATGGCGATGCGAGGCTTCACGGGCCTTTTCCGGCTCGCGTGCCACAATCGCCTCAAAAATCCCGGCGCGATGGCTGCTCACCTTTGCCAACATTTCACGGCGCGAGTAGAGCAATTCAAAGTTCTGACGGACGTTCTGTTCCAGCATCGGCCCCATGCAGCGCAGCAGGTGCAGTAACACAACGTTATGGGCAGCTTCGGTGACGGCGATTTGATACTGCATCACCGCATCGGCTTCGGCGTCGAGATCGCCGCTATCCTGAGCCTGCTGAATCACATGGTGGCAATCGCGGATGCGCGCCAGATCTTCGTCGGTGCCGCGCAGCGCTGCGTAATAAGCAGCAATACCTTCGAGAGCATGACGGGTTTCGAGCAGATCGAATTGTGATTCGGGATGGTTAGCCAACAGTTCAGCCAGCGGATCGCTGAAGCTCTGCCACAAATTAGTTTGTACAAAGGTGCCACCGCCCTGACGGCGCAGGAGCAGTCCTTTGGCTTCAAGGCGCTGGATTGCCTCTCTCAGAGAAGGGCGGGAAACATCAAATTGTTTCGCCAGTTCGCGCTCTGGAGGCAATTTTTCGCCTGGACGTAGCGTGCCCTCGAGGATCAGATATTCAAGCTGCTGCTCGATGACGTCTGACAACTTGGGTTGGCGGATTTTGCTGTAGGCCATGAGTGATTTCTTCTCTGCGAATGGCGCGTAGTCAATTGGTAATACCAATTTCAAAAACGTGACGGTAAAGTAACAAAGTATTCACCTGCTGTCCATATAGGCCTTGATTGAAATCATGGTTTCCCGCACATTTTAACAACTCAGCTTCTAGGCTGCTGCATGCTGATAACGCAATCTTGGTAATACCATTTACGAGGTAGATGGCGAATTTAACGTTTGTGAAACCTCTGGTTAGGCGATCATCGGCCCTGATTAGGCGATGATTAAACTGCGGGGCGTGGCTGATTTCAGCCACAACAAACGCGGTTGAGCGTCCATTATTTCAACAAGCAAAATGACTATTTTTGCGCTTTATGTGATTTATTGCTTACTTCACGCACGAAACCACTTCCCTCGTCACACAGCCCGCATTTTGTTGCCTAAACTGCTGCAATCTTAATCACTCACACAACAAAGCAGGTGCAAACCTTGTCGCTTATCATTATTCTTTGCCAAACGGTAGCGGCTCCGTGGAATTAATCGCGATAACACCGTAAACAAAAAATAACACACATCGTAATCATTGCTTTACAGCCGTGAGAGTTATGCAACAACAGAGGGTTTATTGATGGATGGTCAACAACATGGCGATCAGCTGAAACGCGGCTTGAAAAACCGCCATATTCAGCTCATTGCCTTAGGTGGCGCTATCGGTACCGGATTATTCCTCGGTATCGCTCAAACAATAAAAATGGCCGGTCCATCGGTCATTCTTGGCTATGCGATTGGCGGTTTTATTGCCTTCCTGATCATGCGTCAGTTGGGTGAAATGGTCGTGGAAGAGCCGGTTGCTGGCTCCTTCAGCCACTTTGCCTATAAGTACTGGGGAAGTTTTGCTGGCTTCGCGTCAGGTTGGAACTATTGGGTGCTGTATGTGCTGGTAGCGATGGCAGAACTGACCGCCGTCGGTATCTACGTGCAGTATTGGTGGCCAGAAATCCCAACCTGGGTCTCCGCTGCGGTGTTCTTCCTCGCCATCAACGCCATTAACCTATCCAACGTGAAAGTGTATGGCGAAATGGAATTCTGGTTCGCCATTATCAAAGTGGTGGCGATTATCGGCATGATCGTGTTTGGTGCCTACCTGCTGTTCAGCGGTATGGGCGGCCCGGAAGCCACCATCACTAACCTGTGGGCGCAAGGCGGGTTCTTCCCGAACGGCACCATGGGGCTGCTGATGGCGATGGCAGTGATCATGTTCTCCTTCGGTGGATTGGAACTGGTGGGTATCACCGCTGCCGAAGCCGATAACCCAGAGACCAGCATCCCGAAAGCCACCAATCAGGTGATCTACCGTATCCTGCTGTTCTATATCGGTTCACTGACCATTCTGCTGTCACTTTACCCCTGGGGCAAAGTGGTAGAAGGCGGCAGCCCGTTTGTACTGATCTTCCACGCGCTGAACAGCAACCTGGTGGCCACCGTGCTGAACATCGTGGTGCTGACAGCGGCACTGTCGGTGTATAACAGCTGCGTCTACTGCAACAGCCGCATGCTGTACGGCCTGGCAAAACAGGGCAATGGCCCGAAAGCCTTACTGAAAGTGGATGGTCGCGGCGTTCCCGTCATTGCCATCGGTCTTTCTTCACTGGCAACCGCGCTGTGCGTGCTGATTAACTACCTGATCCCAGGCCGTGCTTTCGAACTGCTGATGGCTCTGGTGGTTTCTGCTCTGGTGATCAACTGGGCGATGATCAGTCTGGCGCACCTGAAATTCCGTGCGGCCAAAAATCGCGAGGGTGTGCAGCCGAAGTTCAAGGCCTTCTGGTATCCGTTCAGCAACTATCTATGTCTGGCGTTTTTGTCTGGGATTCTGGTGATCATGTACTTTACGCCGGGCATCCAGATTTCCGTCCTGCTGATCCCAGCTTGGGTTGCCATTCTTGGTATCGGTTACGCGATCAAACAGCGTAGCCAGCGGGCAGCAAACACAGCCGCTCGTTGAGATTGCTTTTTAACCCGAGATACTCGGGCCTAGCGCACCAAGGGGCGCTCCGGCGGCTTACGCCGCTACGACCCCTTCGGCACGCTCTCCCTAATAACGGGCTTTGTCAGCCATCTGAGGCTCGCACCCGCGAGCCTGTTTCTTAACCGCGATAGCGCGTCATTAATGCGCTTTACGCAGTGCCTTCACCTGTTCGGCGGTGATATCCCCCGGTAATCCTCCCCAGGTCACCCGCAGATAATTGACCAGCTCGGCAATTTGCGCATCATCCAACCGATCGGCAAAGCCTGGCATCGGCTGCATGCTTTCGTTACCAGGGAACTGCTGCGCGGGCAGACCATCCAACACCGAAACGATCAGATTTTTGCCGTCTGGCTGGCGTAACGTAGCGTTACCGCGCATTGCCACTGCCACATGCGGTTTGCCCGCACCATCACGCTCATGGCAAGCAGAGCACTGGTCAAGATAAGTGATACGCCCGGCTTCGTTGCCCTGCCCAATTTTGGCAGCCACTGCCTGCGGTGGCTTATCGCCCATCAGGTAGGTTGCCAATGCTCGGTGATCTTCCGGCGTCAAATGAGCGATACTGAGCGCGACCACCGTGTGCATTTCGCTGAAAGCAGAACCCTGTGGCGCGATGCCAGTACTGAGGAAACGGCTCAGATCCTCTGGCGTCCAGCCGCGCTGTGCCAGCCCTTCTGGCGTAAGATCCGGTGCGACAAACCGCCCCAGATCGCCGCCCTGCATCGACTTGCTCAACTCCATCTGCCCGAATACGCCACGCGGCGTATGGCATTCGCCACAGTGGCCCAGCACATCGGCAAGATAGCGGCCACGCAGCCATTCGGCAGAGGATCCCTGTGAACTGGCTGGCAACGGATCGCTGTTACGGAACAGCAAATTCCAGCCGATCATCGCCATACGCTGGTTAAACGGGAATGGCATGTCGTTTTTCGGCGTGGCAACATCCACCGCAGGACGCGACATCAGATAGGCATAAATGGCATCCGCATCTTCGCGCGACATCCCTTTGTAGGAGGTGTAAGGCATCGCCGGGTACAAATGGCGCCCCCCTGGAGCAACCCCTTGGGTCAATGCCAGGAAGAAATCATCTTTGGTCCAGCGGCCAATGCCGTGATCTGCCGAAGGCGTCAGGTTACTGCCGTAAATCGTGCCAAACGGCGTATCCATCGGATAGCCACCCGCCAGTGGCGCGCCGCCAGAAGCGGTATGACAAGCCGCACAATCGGCAGCCTGAGTCAGGTAGCGCCCACGGGCAATCTGTTCGCTGCTGGCAGTCACTTGCTGGACTGGGCCGTCATAACGGCGGTTTTCCCGCCACCACAATACGGCGATCACCAACGCCGCAATCAGCACTATCCACAGTGCAAAGCGCTTTTTCATTACGCCGTCTCCTTAAGCAAGCCAGGCGTTTTCAACACCACGTCACGCACCGCTTCGTAATAACGCACGTAGCCGGTGCAGCGGCAAATGTGATTCTCCAAAGCCTGTGCAATCGCGTCTTCCAACTGTTCACGCGGGATCGGCTCACGCTTTAGCTGCTCAACAAAAATGGTCGCCGCATTGACAAAGCCCGGTGTGCAATAGCCGCACTGGAAGCTGTAATGCTCAAGGAATGACTGCTGGATCGGCGAGAGTTCAACCACTTCCCCTTTACTATCCACTGCCGCATGGCCCTCAACGGTTCTCACTTGTTTACCATTGAAAAAGTGCGCGCCGGTAATGCAGGTGCGAACCTCTTCGCTGGTACCGCTCGGGTGATCGAGGATCGCCACACAGGCATGGCAGATCCCTTGGCCACAACCGAGGCGCGAACCGGTAAGATCGAGATATTCGTGCAGAAAATCGATCATCATCAACCCTTCCGGCACTTCGATAGGGCCGAACTGTTTACCGTTAACGGTCAGAGTAATGGGCTGGGTTTTAATGCTCATGGTAATACCTCAAGAATATTCTCGGCGCGGACAGGCAAATCACGGAAACGATGGCCGGTAGCATGGGCAATGGCGTTAACCAGCGCAGCCACCACCGGAATCATCACTACTTCCGCCATCCCTTTCGGTGGATCGGTTTCCGACAACGCAGGCAGGATATCACCGCTCTGCTTCCAGACCGCCACATCGCTGGCGCGCGGTAAATGGTAACGGTTAAAGTTCCAGGTGCCGTTACCCGGCCCGTCTTCGTATAATGGGTGGTACTCATGCAGCGCATGGCCGATCCCCATCGCTAACCCTCCCTGCAACTGACCAGAAACCAGCTCAGGCACAATCAGGTTGCCGCACTCCATAATCGAATGGTGGTTTAAGAGTTCAACCTTGCCGGTAGCGATATCCACGGCCACTTCCGCCAACGTGCCAACGGCGCTGTAATAGGTCACTGCGGCGTTATTACGCTGGGTCGGTGGATAAAAAATCTGCTCACGCGCCAAAGTCTTGAACTCACCGCCACCCATGCGCACCGCCAGCCCGTCGATCGGCAAACGCTCGCTTTGATTATTCAGCATGAATTCTGCTTCAGCCCACTGCCAGCGGTTAAACACATGCACTACCGCGCCGGTGAGAACGCCCATCTCGTGGGCTTTCTTCGCTAACAACTCCAGCGGCAAGATCTGCATCCCCGCCGCCGTTAAGCCCCCTTCAACCCAGCGAGCGTCTTCTTTGCGCACCACCAACGGGGCCGCCTGGCCACCACCAATGCCGGATTGCCAGATCGCCAACGCAGCTGGCCATATCCCTTGTTCAAACACCACGCGTGCTGCTTCACGCGTACTGTGAGAGAAATAGTAAGCGGAGTTACTGGCGCTGGAAGGTGAGCAATAGCTGGGTGTCCAATTGGGGTTGGTTTGCAGCTTGTCCTGCTCTTCCTGCGACATCAGGTAAGGATCGCCGCTGGTCACCATCGGCAGTAATGACCAATCGGTCACCGAGAAATGAGCTTCGTCCGCCGGTTTACCCAACCATTGCGCACACAGCACTGACTGAGAGGTCGACATACCGGTACCCATCTCTGCCCCGCTGTGGTGTAGAGTGATATGCCCATCTTCACTCAGTTCCACCCGGGCAAAGGAAGTTTCGGCCCCGGTGCCAAAGTCTTTTTGTACGCAACCAAAGCCTACGCCATAGCGTTTACCTGGGTTTTGCCGTTCAAACTCCACCTTGCGCTCGGCACGTTTAAGCCACATTTCATGCTGAGCGGCCTTTTCCAGCACCTCGTCGGCACGAATAGCCCCCGCCGGGATCGCACCTTGCGTATTTTTCATGCCGGACTTGAGCACGTTGCGCAAACGGAACTCGATCGGATCGAGTTTCAGCTCCTCCGCCAGCTCATCGATCATCATTTCGGTGGCAGCCATGCTTTGCAGAGTGCCATAACCACGGGCAGAGCCAGCATCAATGGCGCGCGATGCCAACCCCACGGCGGAAAGGTCGCTTTTCGGGAAATAGTAAATCGACTGTGCCGCCGTGGCCGCTACCATCACCACCGAAGGCGTAAAGTTGCTGCGCCCACCGCCGTCTGCCGTCATCGCGCCTTGAAACGCTTGCAACACGCCGGTTTGCTTATTTACCGCAATACGGTAGTTCATATCGAAAGCGTGACGCTTAATTGATGTCTGGAACTGCTCGAAGCGGTCATTGGCCAGCCGTACCGGCAATCCATCACCATATAACGCCGCAACGGCACCGTAATACGGGAAGTTATAGTGATCTTTTGATCCATAACCGACGGTATAGCAAGGGTGCAGGATCAGCTGTTTTACCGGCTGATGGCGTTTGGCCAACATGCGCGGCATTTGTTCAGCCACCTCTTGCGGAGACTGGGTCGGGATCACCAGATGCAGAGTTTGGGTTGCGCTATCAAACCAACCGTTGGCGTTATCTGGTTCTAACGCAGAAGTATCAGCAGATTGCGTGGTATAGCGGCGTGACATGACCAGCCAGTCCGCAGGTGGAGTTTGCAGTTGCTGGTTGATCATACCGGCGTAATACATGCCCTCCTGATCCAGTTTGCCGCCCTCGCGCCCTTCCGGCCACACTGGCAAGTGCCTTCGCATCGCCAACGGGAAGATCGGGCTGTCTTTCAGGCTGGAGAAGCGATCGTCATCAGAAGATTTATCTCCACCAACGCGCACATAGCGGAAACTGCCCCAAGGATCGCGCTCTAACGGGCCGGTTTCACTGCCATATTGGATCACTTCATCGCGGAATTTCAGCTTGTCTTTAGCAAAGCGGAAACGGGCAAAATCATGATAGATCAGGATCGCCACCGCTTGGCCGAGATAGGCTGGGGTTTTCCCCGTCGGCAGCAGCATGTCGTCGCCATAGAATTCCGGGAAGGCCAGGCCGTCACGCGCCAGATCTTCTGCCGTCACCAGGCGATCCGGTTGCAGATCGTCACCTAGCAGAGAAAGATCGATGCCGCTAAACAAGCGATCGGCTTTCGTTACTCTGAGAATAAAGGCATGCGCCTGCTTTTGCGGCCAATGCGGCATATCAACAGCACGGATGTCGCGAGCAAACACTTTCTGCCCCATTACCTTGGAGCGGCCATCAATACGGTAACGGATGCGTCTGGCATGCGCATCCCAGTTTGGCGATTGCAGGATCCTCTGCTCAAACAGCGCAGCATAGGCACGGCTGTAGAGGGGGGCGAGGTAAACAGATATCCCTGCAATCACGGCACCTTTGATAAAGCGGCGCCGCGACGGGTTAAAATTGCTCATAAAATATCCTTCACATCTTTGTGTACCCACAATCACCCTCTGCGGCTAATAACACCGTTACTGGGGGATCAAGGGTAATTCTTTTTTTATCAACAGGTTCGTTGCGCAAACGCGAGTAACCTTGCTGCAGGCGCTATAAGCATATGCTTATAAGCGATTTTATGTAAGAATTAACATACTGGTTTCAAAAAAATTACAGATAAAAAACACTTAAATTCTTTGCTATGAGCGTAATTTGCGCAACAACAGGTAGACGAGATGGCAACAGACATTGTGATGATGGCTACCGAACGTAGTGAACGCTTTATCCAGGTAGGTAAATTCAAACCGCAGCATTTGAACATAAACTTCTGCCATCACCGCTGGCAGCCAACGAGTCAATTCACTCATGCAACACCTTGATATCACCGTAGTCAGCCAGGCGATAAATTGGCTAGAACAGCAGCCGGTGTGGCTGTGTACCGTACTGAACACCTACGGTTCCTCCCCACGCTCCCCCGGAGCGCTGATGGTGGCAACCCGCGACGGACATTATTGTGGTTCACTGTCCGGTGGCTGTGTGGAAGAAGACTTTCTACGCCGCCTGGCCGCCGGTGAATATCAAGCCGCCAGCCAGGTGATCCGCTACGGCGCAGAGGGGCTGGCCCCCAGCGTTGCCCTCCCTTGCGGCGGCGTTCTGGACGTTTTGATCGAGCGCTTGCCCCCTGGGGCAGCCAGCATCAATTACATGCGTACCATTGCCGAAGCATTGGCCGGTCACCATACATTGGTCAAACGCCTGACCTTACCCGATGCCTGTAGCAGTTTGGAAACTACCCACTTTGCCAGTACAACCCAAGTCATGCGCAACCAGCAGACGATCACCTTACATATCGCCGCTGCGCCAAGGTTGCTGATTGCCGGGCTTTCCAGCGTCGCCCTGTTTTGCGCCGATTTTGCCAGCGCATTAGGCTTCGAGGTTCTGGTATGCGAAAACCGGCCAGAAGCGCTGGAGAACTTCGCCAGCCAGCTAAAACCTCACATCACTTTACTGCGCCAATTTCCAGCAAAATTCATTGAAGAAGGGGGCTGCCACGCCAATACCGCGATCGTGGCGCTGACCCACGATCCGCGCATGGATGATTTAACGCTGATGGAGGCTATCTACACCCCGGCGTTTTACATTGGTGCGATGGGCTCCCAACGCAACAGCGATCGCCGCCGCCAACGGCTGCAACAGATTGCTGAATTCAGCACTCAGGATCTCGCACGTATCCATGCCCCTATCGGCCTGCCGCTTGGCAGTAAAACCCCGGCGGAGATCGCGCTGGCCGTGATGGCAGATATTGTGCAACAGAAGAATCAGATTCGCTGATGGATTGGTGTTTAGGCGGGGTTTAACTGCGGGTTTATCCATAAGCCGCCCGCTACCGGGCGGCTATCTATCAGGTTATTTCACGCAACGCGTACACTGTGATTCCTGGATCTTCTGGAAGAAGTCATTGCCCTTATCATCCACCAGGATAAAGGCCGGGAAGTCTTCCACTTCAATCTTCCAGATCGCTTCCATCCCCAGTTCAGGATATTCCACACACTCCAGGCTCTTGATGCTCTGCTGCGCCAATACTGCGGCCGGGCCGCCGATGCTGCCGAGGTAGAACCCACCGTGTTTATGGCAAGCGTCAGTCACCTGCTGGCTGCGGTTGCCTTTGGCCAGCATGATCATGCTGCCACCGTGCGACTGCAACAGATCGACGTACGAATCCATACGGCCTGCCGTGGTTGGCCCCAACGAACCGGATGCGTACCCTTCTGGTGTTTTGGCCGGGCCCGCGTAGTAGATCGGGTGATCTTTCACGTATTGTGGCAAACCTTCACCACGATCCAAGCGCTCTTTCAGTTTGGCGTGCGCAATATCGCGCCCGACAATGATGGTTCCGCTGAGGGAAAGGCGGGTCGAGACCGGATACTGCGACAGTTGCTTAAGGATCTCGGCCATCGGGCGGTTAAGATCGATCTTGACCGCTTCCCCTTCGCCAGCCTGACGCAGTTCCTGCGGAATAAATTTGCCTGGGTTGTGCTCCAGTTTCTCCAGCCAGATCCCTTCGCGGTTGATCTTGCCTTTGATATTGCGGTCAGCCGAGCAGGAAACCCCCATCCCGACCGGGCAGGAGGCACCGTGGCGCGGCAGGCGCACCACACGCACGTCGTGCGCGAAGTATTTACCGCCGAACTGAGCCCCTAACCCCAGGTTTTGCGCTTCTTTCAGCAGTTCCTGTTCCAAGGCGACATCGCGGAACGCCTGACCGTGTTCGTTACCTTCGGTTGGCAGGCCATCGTAGTATTTGGTCGAAGCCAGTTTCACGGTTTTCAGCGTCGCTTCAGCCGAAGTACCGCCGATCACAAAGGCGACATGGTACGGCGGGCAAGCGGCGGTGCCGAGCGTGCGCATTTTATCCACCAGATAATCTTTCAGTTTACCCGGTGACAGCAGCGCTTTGGTTTCCTGATACAGATAGGTCTTGTTGGCCGAGCCACCGCCTTTAGCGATGCACAGGAATTTATACTCTTCGCCATCCACGCTGTAGAGATCGATCTGCGCTGGCAGGTTGCTGCCGGTATTGACCTCTTTATACATATCCAACGCGGCGTTTTGCGAATAACGCAGGTTATCTTCGATAAAGGTGTTGTACACCCCGCGCGACAGGGCTTCTTCATCACTACCGCCGGTCCAGACGCGTTGGCCTTTTTTGCCGACGATAATCGCAGTGCCGGTATCCTGGCAGGTTGGCAAAATCCCCTTGGCGGCGATCTCTGAGTTACGTAAAAATTGCAGCGCAACGTACTTGTCGTTTTCACTGGCTTCGGGATCGCTGAGGATATCCGCTACCTGCTGTTGGTGCGCCGGGCGCAGCATAAATGAAGCGTCGTGGAAAGCGTGCTGGGCGAGGAGGGTCAGGGCTTGCGGGGCAACTTTGAGGATTTCCTGGCCTTCAAACTCGCCGACAGAAACGTGCTCACGGCTTAGCAGATAATATTCGGTATCGTCTTTCTTCAGCGGGAACGGATCTTGATAATGGAACGGTTTATTCGACATTAATCTCTCACTTGCAACATCAGCTGCGTTAAATTCACACTCACTCAGCGTACTCGGGCGCGCTGCGTCAAAAAAACTTCCCACACCTTACGTATTTTTAGGTAGTAAGTTATTGCGCCAAATCGCAAAACCGCCGCTATACCTTTATTAACGTAGGGAATTATGACTACGGGCGCTTTTCTGACTTTATCCGGTGAGCACTGCGGGTACAGACTCATCCTGCACGCTTTATTATCCCGCAGTTAACACATTGATTACAATCCACACGGGTCGATCGGGTTATCATTGTGGGGAAATAACGGCTTAACAGGTTCTACAGTTGCCAGCCGTTACGCCATTGCTTAAGCTAACCACAATGAACAGAGTAAGAATCCCTATTGCGCTGCAACAAGCGGTGATGCGCTGCCTGCGGGCCAAACTGCAGTTGGCATGCCAGCATTTTGCTATCGAATTCCCTGAGCCGAAGATCGTCTACCAGCAACGCGGCACCAGCGCGGGGACTGCCTGGCTGCAAGCCTGGGAAATCCGCCTTAACCCGGTCTTGCTGATCGAAAACCAGCAGCCGTTTATCGACGAAGTTGTGCCCCATGAACTGGCCCATCTGCTGGTATTTCGCCAGTTTGGCCGTGTGCCACCGCATGGCCGCGAATGGCGCTGGATGATGGAAAACGTGCTGCAAGTGCCCGCCAGCCGTACCCATCAGTTTGAAATCAGCTCGGTACAGAGCAAAACTTTCCCCTATCAGTGCGCCTGTCAGCAGCACCAGTTAACCGTGCGTCGCCATAATCGCGTGTTACGCGGCGAGAGTGAGTATCGTTGCCGTCAATGCGGCGAAAAACTGCGCTCTCTGCTTAACGAAAACCGTTAATAGACAATCTGATACCTTCCTGGAACAAGCCGTTATCACCATTTGCGCCCACTGGTTACTTCCGCTACCCTGCCCGCTTTTCCGCTTTCAGGTGTTTTTGGAATATGCTTCGCAAAATTTTATTTATGGTGGTCTTGATTTCCTCAGGCAGCGCGCAGGCGCAAATCAATAACTTCACCCAAGCCAAAGCCGCAGCGGTCAAGATCAATCAGGATGCCCCCGGCAGTTTCTATTGTGGCTGCAAGATCGACTGGCAGGGCAAAAAAGGCATTCCCGACCTCAACAGCTGTGGCTATCAGGTGCGTAAAAGTGCCCAGCGCGCCGAACGGATTGAATGGGAACACGTAGTCCCGGCCTGGCAGTTCGGCCACCAGTTGCAATGCTGGCAAGACGGCGGGCGTAAAAACTGCAACAAAGACCCGCTTTACCGCCAGATAGAAACTGACCTGCATAACCTGCAACCCGCTATTGGAGAAGTGAATGGCGATCGCAACAACTTCATGTACAGCCAATGGCGCGGCGGTGAAGGCCAATATGGCCAGTGCCCAATGAAAGTGGATTTCAAAAATAAACAGGCCGAGCCACCGGCACGAGCGCGCGGCGCCATTGCCCGTACCTACTTTTATATGCGCGATCGCTATCAGTTACAGCTCTCGCGTCAACAAACCCAACTGTTTGAAGCCTGGAACCGCCAATACCCGGCAACCCCCTGGGAATGTACGCGAGAAGCACGCATCGCACAGATCCAGGGCAACCATAACCCTTATATTCAACAAGCTTGTCAGCAGCGAAAAGGCTGACCTACTATAGAGCTTTCGCGCTGCCCGCTGGCAGCGCCGTTTCATCGAGCCAGGATCTGATAATCACTATGCGTATACCCCGCATTTACCATCCAGACCTTTTAAGCGCCAATGCCGAAATCGCGTTGAGCGAGGATGCCACCAACCACGTTGGCCGCGTGCTGCGTATGAGCGCCGGGCAGGCGTTGCAGCTGTTCGATGGCAGCAATCAGGTGTTCGACGCCGAAATCACCCAGGTGAATAAAAAGAACCTCCTGGTTCGCGTCAGCGCCGGGCAGATTGAGGATCGCGAATCGCCACTCAATCTGCATCTTGGCCAAGTGATCTCGCGCGGCGAAAAGATGGAGTTCACCATCCAGAAATCCATTGAGCTGGGGGTGAACGTGATTACCCCGCTGTTTTCCGAACGCTGCGGCGTTAAGCTGGACGGCGAACGTTTGGCGAAAAAGCTGCAACAGTGGCAAAAAATTGCCATCGCCGCCTGTGAGCAATGTGGCCGCAACCGCATCCCGGAAATCCGTGAAGCGATGCAGCTAGAAGCCTGGTGCGCAGAGCAGGATGGCAGCCTGAAACTGAACCTGCACCCACGAGCCAGCCAGAGCATCAACACGCTACCGCTGCCGGTGGACCACGTTCGTCTGTTGATTGGACCGGAAGGCGGGCTATCCGCCGAAGAAATCGCCATGACTACAGGTTACGGATTTACTGATATTCTGCTGGGGCCACGCGTTTTGCGTACAGAAACCACAGCGCTTACCGCAATTACCGCTTTGCAGGTCCGTTTCGGCGACCTGGGCTAAGAGCCTGTTGACACCGGTTCGTAAGGAGAAAAAATGATTAAGCTCGGCATCGTGATGGACCCTATTACCTCCATCAATATCAAGAAAGACACCAGCTTCGCCATGCTGCTCGAAGCACAGCGCCGCGGTTGGGAACTGCATTACATGGAGATGAACGATCTCTACCTGCACGCCGGTGATGGCCGCGCCCGTACGCGCCTGTTGAGCGTAAAAGAAGATAAAGAGAGCTGGTTCAGCTTTGAAGCCGAACAAGATCTGGCGTTGCAGGATCTGGACGTGATCCTAATGCGCAAAGATCCGCCTTTCGATACCGAATACATCTACGCCACCTACATTTTGGAGCGCGCCGAAGTGAAAGGCACGCTGGTGGTCAACAAACCGCAAAGCCTGCGCGACTGTAACGAGAAACTGTTCACCGCCTGGTTCCCGGAACTGACGCCAGACACGCTGGTCAGCCGCAGCGCAGCGCATATCCGTAAATTCCACCAGCAGCATAGCGACATCATCCTCAAACCGTTAGACGGCATGGGTGGAGCCTCGATCTTCCGCGTGAAACAGGACGATCCTAACCTGTCGGTGATTATCGAAACCCTGACCGAGCACGGCAGCCGCTTCTGCATGGCGCAAAACTTCCTGCCAGCCATCAAGGACGGGGATAAACGTATTCTGGTGGTGGATGGCGAACCGGTGCCTTATTGCCTGGCGCGTATTCCTGCCCAGGGCGAAACCCGCGGCAATCTGGCGGCTGGTGGCCGTGGTGAGCCTCGTCCGCTGAGCGAAAGCGACTGGAAAATTGCCCGTGCGGTTGCGCCAACGCTGAAAGAAAAAGGCCTGATTTTTGTTGGCTTGGATGTGATCGGCGATCGTCTCACCGAAATCAACGTCACCAGCCCAACCTGTGCCCGTGAAATCGAAGCCGCCTTCCCGGTTTCCGTCACCGGTATGCTGATGGACGCCATTGAAAAACGTCTTGCGGCCAAATAAGCCGACGCCTGTCTAACCTAAGCTTGGTGAACCTCAGGACTCTCTTGGGGTTCACATGCCACCGCCCCAAATAACGCAACTTGAAGTATGGCGGGTATAACCGCATACTGACGGTTGTTTATTCTCTAATCGATAACGCCTTGTATAACGACATGAATTTACAGCATCACTTCCTTATTGCCATGCCTGGGATGCAAGATCCGCGCTTCAAACGTTCGGTGATATACATTTGTGAGCATAATGAAAGCGGCGCCATGGGGTTAGTCATCAACAAACCCGTGGAGCAGTTCACGGTGGAGTCGGTGTTGAGCAAACTCCAAATCGAGCCTTCACCGCGCGATCCCGCTATCAACCTGGATAAACCGGTGTTTGCCGGTGGGCCACTGGCTGACGATCGTGGTTTTATTCTGCACTCGCCGCGTCAAGGATTCGCTTCAAGCATTCAGATATCGCCGCAAACCATGATCACCACCTCCAAAGACGTGCTGGAAACCCTCGGAACCCCAGATCAACCCAAAGACGTATTAGTGGCGCTCGGTTATGCTGGCTGGGAAGAAGGCCAACTGGAACAGGAAGTTTTGGAGAACGCCTGGCTGACCACCGAAGCCGACATCGATATTTTGTTCCATACGCCGATCGCTAGCCGCTGGCGCGAGGCGGCGAACCGCCTTGGCATCGATATTCGCAGCATTGCCAACCAAGCAGGACACGCCTGATGACCAGCCGCACCATTATTGCCTTCGACTTCGGCACCAAAAGCATCGGTGCCGCCATCGGCCAAGAGATTACCGGCACGGCTCGGGCGTTAGCCGCCTTTAAAGCGCAGGACGGCACGCCAGACTGGCAAAAAATTGAGCGGTTGCTGAAAGAGTGGCAGCCGGATCTGGTGGTGGTCGGCCTGCCGCTGAACATGGACGGCACCGAACAACCACTCACCGAACGCGCACGTAAATTTGCCAACCGCCTGCATGGCCGGTTTGGCGTGCAGATCGCCCTGCATGATGAACGCCTGAGTACCGTTGAGGCTCGCGCCCATCTGTTCGATCGCGGTGGTTTCCGCGCGCTGGACAAAGGCAGCGTCGACTCTGCTTCCGCCGTGGTTATTCTGGAAAGCTGGTTCGAACAACAACTGGGTTAACCACCTCACCTAAGCTGCCCCGCTGAGCAACCCGGCCTGAATACGCTGCTGCAACCCCTGTTCAAAGGTCTGCATGCCTGACTGCGCACCGGTTTGCAATACGCTGGCAAGCTGGTGCGTTTTACCTTCGCGGATCATGCTGCTCACGGCGGCCGTGGCGGTCAGGATCTCATAAATAGCAACTCGCCCTCCCCCCGGTTTGCTCAACAGCTTTTGCGCAATCACCGCCTGCAGGCTGCTGGCCAACTGTGCGCGGACATAGGGCTTTTCTTCTGCCGGGAACACATCCACCAGCCGTTCTACCGCCTGCGGCGCACTGCGGGTATGCAGCGTTGCCAGCACCAGATGACCAGTTTCTGCCGCGGTCAGCGCCAAGCGGATGGTGGTGGTATCACGCAGTTCCCCCAGCAGGATCACATCAGGATCTTCACGCAGCGCCGCCCGTAACGCTTCATCAAAGCTGTGCGTATCGCGCCCCAGCTCGCGCTGCTGGATCAGCGAGCGCTGGCTGTGATGGATAAACTCAATAGGATCTTCCAGCGTCAGTATATGGCGGCGCTGATGCCGATTGATAAAGTCGATCATCGCCGCCAGCGTGGTGGATTTACCGCTGCCGGTGGCTCCGGTGACCAGGATCAGGCCATCTTCCCGCTGCACCAGCGCCGGAATAATTTCGGGAGTGCCCAATTCGACCAAGGTCGGGCACTCGCTGGCAATCCGCCGTAACGCCACGGACAGCCCGCCGTTTTGCAAAAAGAAATTGGCACGCAGGCGAATCCCACCCGCCAATGCCAGCGCCAGATCGAGCTGGCCATTGTGCTGTAACTGCTGCCGCTGTTCTTGAGTTAACAAGGTTTCGCACCAGCTTGCCATCTGCGATGGCGAAACGGTTTCGGCCTCTTCCACGGCCTTAAGTTCACCATCAATGCGTAACATGGGCAGATGACCGGTACAAAGGTGCAGATCGGAGGCATTATGCTTTACACTAAGCGCCACAAATTCATCGATATCCATATCAATCTCCTGGGTCAACAATGAGCACTATCCAACAGAATCTGCAGGATGTCAGGAGCCGTATTGCTGCGGCAGCTCAACGCTGCGCACGTGCTCCAGAAGAAGTGATATTGCTTGCAGTCAGTAAAACCAAGCCTGTGGCGGCGATCGCAGAAGCCATCGCCGCTGGCCAGCACGCATTCGGCGAAAATTACGTGCAGGAAGGGGTGGACAAGATCCAGCATTTTTCCTCATTGCCGGAAGGAGCAGGTTTGGAATGGCACTTTATCGGCCCGTTGCAATCCAACAAAAGCAAACTGGTGGCAGAAAACTTTGCCTGGTGTCATACCCTTGATCGCCTGCGTATCGCTCAGCGCCTGAACGATCAACGCCCGGCGGGGATGCCGCCGCTCAATGTGCTGATCCAAATAAATATCAGCGATGAGCAGAGCAAATCTGGCATTGTATTGGATGAGCTGCCGGTATTGGCTGAGACCATCGCCGCATTGCCTAACCTGACGTTGCGCGGCCTAATGGCGATCCCGGCACCGGAAGCTGATTATCAGCGCCAACTGGCGGTTTTTGGCCAGATGAACGATGCTTTCCAGGCCCTCAAGCAGTGCTATCCGCAGGTGGATACGCTGTCGATGGGCATGACCGACGATATGGCCGCCGCCATCGAGGCTGGCAGCACCATGGTGCGTATTGGCACCGCCATTTTTGGAGCCCGTGACTACTCGCAGGCTTGATGGGCGCAACTGAATTAACGAGGGATTTGATGCAACATCGCAAGATTACCTTTATTGGTGCCGGTAATATGGCACGCGCTATCATTGCTGGCCTGGTTGCTGGGGGCTATCCAGCAAAATCCATCAGCGTTTGCGCCCCTTCGGCCAAAAACCGTGACGCGCTGGCTGCTGACTATGGCGTTATCAGCAGCGCGGATAACATCAGTTGCGCACAGGCCGCCGATGTGGTGGTGCTGGCAGTAAAACCGCAAATGATGGCAGATGTGTGTAAACCTTTGCAGGAACAGGTTAATTTTTCTGGCAAGCTGGTGCTCTCCATCGCAGCCGGGATTCTGGTCAGCCGTTTCTATCAGATGCTGGGGGAACCGCTGAACATCGTGCGCATTATGCCCAACACCCCTTCTTTGGTGGGGGAAGGTATGAGCGGGCTGTATGCCCCTTCTCAGGTCAACCAGCAGGATCGCGATTACACCCGCGATCTGATGAGTTCGGTCGGGAAAGTGTGTTGGGTTGACGACGAAAGTGGGATTAATGGGGTGATTGCCGCCGCAGGCAGCGCTCCGGCCTATTTTTTCCTGTTTATGGATGCGATGCAGCAGGAAGCCGAACGCATGGGCTTTAGCAGCACCGCAGCACGCGAACTGGTGCAGCAGGCAGCCATTGGTGCCGCCGCGCTGGCCGCAGCCAACCCGGAAGTACCCTTGTCTACGCTGCGTGAGCAGGTGACATCCAAAGGGGGAACCACCGCGGAAGCACTGCGGGTGTTCAACGAACAACAACTGCCTGAAACCGTCGCCAAAGCGATGCAGGCTGCCGTTTCCCGCGCGCAGGAAATGGAAAAGCTATTTTAACGCTACCGACTGAATTTCTGGCAGTTACTGCCCGAAAGACACAAGGGATAACCAAGAGTTAAGGAGAAGGGTAACTCACATGCTAACGCTGACTTTCCTGGTCAAAACCGTTGTTGATATTTACGTGATGGTGCTGTTGCTGCGCATCTGGATGCAATTAACGCGCACTGACTTTTATAACCCGTTCTCGCAGTTTGTGGTGAAAATCACTCAGCCGATAGTCGGCCCGTTGCGCCGCATCATTCCGTCGCTTGGGCCGGTAGACAGCGCGTCGTTGCTGGTGGCATTTTTGCTGATGACCATCAAGTATCCGCTCCTGTTGCTGATTCAGGGTGGAGCTATGTCGCTCAGCCCGTACAATCTGCTGTTTGGCCTGATCTCGCTGATTAAATCCGCCGGTTACCTGATCTTCTGGGTGATGATTATCCGTGCGCTGATGAGCTGGATCAGCCAGGGCCGCAGCCCGATCGATTATGTGATGCATCAACTCACCGAGCCACTGATGTCGCCAATCCGCCGCGTGATCCCGGCAATGGGCGGCATTGATTTTTCCGCGATGGTGGTGATTCTGATCCTGTATCTCATCAACTACCTGGGGATGGATCTGTTCGGCGAGCTCTGGTTCCTGCTGTGAGTGCAGTGACCCCCGTGCTGGACGGGCTGGCTATCAGGCTTTATATTCAGCCGAAAGCCAGCCGCGACCAGATTATCGGCCTGCATGGCGACGAGATAAAAGTCGCCATCACCGCCCCGCCGGTTGATGGCCAGGCCAACGCTCACTTGATCAAGTTTATTGCCAAGCAGTTCAAGGTGGCGAAAAGCAACGTTATCATCGAGAAGGGCGAGTTGGGGCGGCACAAGCAGTTACGCATCATCAATCCGCAACAGATCCCTGCCGCGATTGCTGCGCTTATTGAATAATTTCCAAGGTAATCATCATGCAAAAAGTCGTTCTTGCCACCGGAAACCCCGGAAAAGTGCGTGAACTCGCCAGCCTGCTCGCCGATTTCGGCCTGGACGTGGTGGCACAAACCGAACTGGGCGTAGACTCTGCCGAAGAAACCGGCCTGACGTTTATTGAAAACGCCATTCTGAAAGCCCGCCATGCCGCGCAGATCACCGGTCTGCCAGCCATTGCCGACGATTCTGGCCTGGCAGTAGATGCTCTGGGTGGCGCGCCGGGCATTTATTCCGCTCGCTACGCAGGCGTCGATGCCAGCGACCAGCAGAATCTGGATAAACTGCTGGTAGCGCTGAAAGATGTGCCAGCAGGCCAACGCGCGGCACAGTTCCACTGCGTACTGGTCTATATGCGCCATGCGGATGATCCAACCCCGCTGGTGTTCCACGGTACCTGGGCCGGTGAAGTGACCTTTGAGTCTGCGGGCGAAGGCGGCTTTGGTTACGATCCTATTTTCTACGTGCCGGAACTGGGCTGCACGGCGGCTGAGCTGTCGCGCGAGAAGAAAAGTGCAATCTCACACCGTGGTCAGGCATTGAAACTGATGTTGGAAGCCCTGCGTAATGCCAGCTAAAGCCGTGCAACTGCCGCCGCTCAGCCTGTATATCCATATTCCCTGGTGCGTGCAGAAATGCCCATACTGCGATTTCAACTCGCACGCCTTAAAAGGCGAAGTGCCGCATCAGGAATACGTCGATCATCTGCTGGCCGATCTGGATGCCGATCTGCCGCTCACCAGCGGCCGTGAAATCAGCACCATCTTCATTGGCGGTGGCACGCCAAGCCTGCTGAGTGCCGAAGCCATGCAGGCATTGCTGGACGGAGTACGCGCACGCATTCACGTGGCTGCCGATGCGGAGATCACCATGGAAGCCAACCCCGGCACCGTGGAAGCCGATCGCTTCAGTGGCTATCAACGCGCCGGTGTGAACCGCATTTCGATTGGCGTGCAGAGTTTCAGCGCCGAGAAGTTAACCCGTCTGGGGCGGATACACGGGCCGGATGAGGCCAAGCGCGCGGCGCATCTGGCCACCGGTTTGGGCCTGCGCAGTTTTAATCTCGATCTGATGCACGGCCTGCCGGATCAATCGCTGGCAGAAGCTCTGGACGATCTGCGCCAAGCGATTGCCCTGAATCCGCCGCACCTGTCGTGGTATCAACTCACCATTGAACCGAATACCCTGTTCAGTTCGCGCCCGCCGGTGCTGCCGGACGATGACGCGCTGTGGGATATCTATCAGCAAGGGCACGAACTGCTGAGCGCCGCCGGTTATCAGCAATACGAAACCTCGGCCTACGCAAAACCGGGCTATCAGTGCCAACACAACCTCAACTACTGGCGGTTTGGCGATTATCTGGGGATTGGCTGCGGCGCACACGGCAAACTGACCTTTGCCGATGGCCGAATTCTGCGCACCAGCAAAACCAAGCATCCACGCGGCTTTATGCGCGGCGAATACTGCGACAAGCTGCACGAAGTGGCAGATCACGACCGGCCGTTCGAGTTCTTTATGAACCGTTTCCGTCTGCTGGAAGCGGCTCCGCGTGCGGAATTCACCCGCTATACCGGGCTGGATGAAAGCGTAATCCGCACGCAGTTGGACGAGGCCCTGGCACAAGGTTATCTGGCAGAAACGGCGGAATACTGGCAGATCACTGAGAAAGGCAAACTGTTCCTCAATTCGCTACTGGAACTTTTTCTGCCGGACGAGTAAAGAAAAAGCGCTGAGAGTTCAGCGCTTTTTATCTGTCATCTTACTCAGGCGGCATGATGTGGGCGGCGGGTGATATCACCCCGCCCTTTTAGAAGCCCCTCAACAGAGATGTCTTCGTCAAGATCCTCCCAATGGATACCCCGAGCACTGAGCTCATAATTGGCTCGTTGTTCAGCACTCGCCTGTAAAAGGCGTGGAAACCAAGCCAAAGGCACGCCAATAGTTCTGGCATCATTAAGCTCAACCCACATATTAAGCTCGTCAAAACGAACACTTTTAGCTGAAATAGTCATTCCAAGCCTCCAGAAACTGAGCGCGATGCAGTTCCGTCACTTCGATCAGCTCTTTCAATGCCTTCGCATTGAAACCGTCATTACGGGCCAAATGAACTTCAGGCATTAACCAAAACTTCGCCTCAAATTGAACATCCCTAACATGGATATGAGCAGGTTCACGCGGAGTCCCCTCATTTGAATAGAAGAAAAACTTATAGCCTCTGAAACGCAATATCACTGGCATCAACGCAAATCCTTTCGCTGATTGATTATAGTTTAGCCAGCTTGCCAGTTCTCCGCTAAGGCGTCAAAAGTGAGCTCCATTAAATACTTTTTACTTCAACGCATTAATCAGATTCTTACGCTGGGTTTCCAGTGCCGTAACGCGGTTGCACACATCGTTACCGAAGTTCTGGAAGCTCTGTTCCTGCTTGCTCCATTCGCTCTGAATAGCCTGTTGCAAGCCGCCCAGGTTGCCCATCAGCGCCTGTAGCGGATTACCGTTGGCATTGGCAGCCTGTTTAATGCCCATTTCATTCAGGCTATCTTGCAGTACGCCGCCCATGCTTTGCTGAACCAGATTGCGCCCGTCCTGCTCCACCTGTGCGATCGCCTTATGGTGGAACGCCAAGCCGTCGCTGCGATGCTCGATAATACGGTTCATCTGCTGCTTGAGCTGCGTATTGAGCGTAGTCAGCCGGTTACGCACATTACTGCTGCTGCCCAGTTGCTGTACGATGATGTTATCCAATGAGGCTCGTGCTTTTTCCAAGTGCTGCTGCGCGCCCTGATCGATCCAGGGCAGATCTTTACGCAGCGCACTCTGGTAGCTGAAAGCTTTCTGGCGCTGGGTGTCATTCAGGTTTAACACCTGCCCGTTACGGGTGACATCACCATCGGCGGAAATCTGTAGGTTACCGCTGGCGCCAGTCACCTGTACGCTCTGCGGGCTGATAATCACATCGTCCTGGGGTCTGACGTTGCACTGATATTCGGCATGCGCCTGCGAGGCCACTAACAACAGCAAGGCTAACCCGGTTTTATTTAACATCATTTCTCCTGACTCCCTTCCACCTGCATCCGCGATGGAACTAAAAAATCGAACGGCTAATGCGTTGAGACAACAGTTCCAGTGCCGCAGTTCCCGCCAGAGAGTTGCCAGACGCATCCAGCTCCGGTGACCAGACGGCAATCGACAATTCGTCCGGCACAATCGCGATAATGCCGCCACCTACGCCAGACTTCCCCGGCATCCCTACCCGGTAGGCAAATTCACCGGCACCGTCATACATACCGCTGGTCATCATCAGGGCGTTGATCTGCCGTGCCTGCAACGGGCTGATGATCTCATCACCATTAAGCGCACGCCCTTGATTGGCCAGATAAGCAAAGCTGCGTGCCAGCTCCACGCAGCTCATGCGCAGTGCACAATAGTGGAAATAGGTTTGCAGCACGGTCAGCACATCATTTTCGAAGTTGCCAAACGACTTCATCAGATAGGCAATAGCGGCATTGCGATCGGAGTGTTCGAATTCAGAGCGCGCAACGCGAACGTCGTACGCCAGATCATTCTCCCCCGCAAGCTGGCGAACCACTTCCAGCATGCGCTGTTTGGGGGCGCTAAGCCGCGTTTGCAGCATATCGCACACCACCAGCGCGCCAGGGTTGATAAACGGATTACGCGGCTTGCCCTGCTCCATTTCCAGTTGCAGCAACGAGTTGAACGGCAGGCCGGAAGGTTCTTTGCCGACCCGCTGCCAGATTTCGCTTTCCTGATAGCGCGTTAGCGCCAGCGTCAGGCTCAGCACTTTGGAAATCGACTGGATAGAAAAACGCTCTGTGGCATCTCCCGCCTGGAACATTTCGCCATCGACGGTGCAAACGGCGATCGCCAGACGATCGGCCGCCACTTCTGCCAAGGCAGGAATATAGTCCGCGATTTTGCCTTGGCCAATCAGCGGGCGCACCTGTTGCAGGATCTCATCCAGCAACGCGTTATCCAACGTTGTTACCACTGCGGTTGTACTCCAGATAAAACAAAGGTGCCGTGAAGGCACCTTGCATCAACGCTTATCGGGCAGAAATCAATCCCACCAGATATCGAACAGATCGCTGACCTTCACGTCACTCAGCTTACGCGCTTCCAACCAGTTTTTAACCAGTTCACGCTGTTCATCGGTGCAATTACCGATTTTTTGCAGGCAGATCAAACCTTCCCACTGCAAGTAGCCGCTGCCGTCAAATGCCAGGCCGTTTGGCTCGATCACTTCGTCAATAAAAGCATCTACCGCGCTGTCGATCTCTTCAACATCAGTGCCTTCGGCAAAACGCCAGGCAACGGAGAAACCCAGCTCCTGAAACTCTTCAATGTGCATCTTTTTACGTAAACGACGACTGCGATTCTTAGCCATTATTCCACCCTCTCAAACATAAGATCCCAAACGCCATGTCCCAGACGCTGGCCACGTAATTCAAATTTCGTTACCGGGCGTGACTCTGGGCGCGGCACGTAATCATTGCTCTCGGAAAGATTACGATATCCTGCGCTGCCGTTCATCACTTCCAGCATGTGTTCCGCATAAGGTTGCCAGTCGGTGGCCATATGGAACACGCCACCCACTTTTAATTTACTCAACACCAGTTCAACAAACGGCGTCTGTACGATGCGGCGTTTGTTGTGGCGCGCTTTGTGCCACGGATCCGGGAAGAACAGCTGAACCATGTCCAGTGAAGCATCCGGGATCATGTTCTGTAGCACTTCTACTGCGTCATGGCACATGATCCGCAGGTTGCTCAATTCGGCTTCGTGGGCGTCCGCCAGGCAGGCACCAACGCCCGGCGAATGGACTTCAATTCCCAGGAAGTTCTGCTGCGGGTTATGGCCCGCCATGGTCACCAGCGAGGCCCCCATGCCAAAACCGATCTCCAGCACGGTTGGCGCTTCGCGCCCGAACAGGGTGGAGATATCGACAGGTTCAGCCTGATATTCCACGCCCATCACCGGCCAATAGTGGTCCAGCGCATACTGCTGGCCTTTGGTCAACCGCCCCTGGCGGCGAACAAAACTGCGGATACGGCGCATCGCGCGGCCGTTCTCATCAAATTCCGGAGAGATGACGTCATTAATCATAGTGCTTTCTGTCTGTTTGGCTGCCAGTTAGGAGATACTCTAAATAATCCAAGTTACAAGCAGGCGGCAAGCTCGAGAGTCCCCAAGAGCATAGATAACTCTGTGACTGGGGTGAGCGAGCGCACATGTAACTTGAAGTATGTCGAGTAGAAACGCGCATTATGCAAAGATACCCTGGTTTAGCAAGCATTCATCCTGTACGGCTAAGGAAAGTTACGGTTTACAGCACTCTCACACTATGCTGGAATCGCGCATCAAATATCAGCCGAAGAGCGAAACCCGCTAATGATGCAAGCGCAACAGTTCTCGCACGTGGTGCTTGACTGGTACCAGCGCTATGGCCGCAAAACGCTGCCGTGGCAAATCGATAAAACGCCTTATCAAGTATGGCTCTCTGAGGTGATGTTGCAACAAACTCAGGTTGCCACCGTTATTCCTTATTTTCAGCGATTTATGGCACGTTTTCCGAACGTGCGCGCACTCGCCGAAGCGCCGCTGGATGAAGTATTGCATCTGTGGACCGGGTTGGGTTACTACGCCCGCGCCAGAAACCTGCACAAAGCGGCTCAGACTATTGTCGCACAGCATGGCGGCGAGTTCCCGACAACCTTTGCAGAAATCGTCGATCTGCCCGGCGTGGGCCGCTCAACCGCCGGTGCGATTCTGTCTTTGGCGCTGGGGCAGCATTACCCGATCCTCGACGGCAACGTAAAACGCGTGCTGGCCCGCAGCTACGCCATTGAAGGTTGGCCGGGCAAAAAAGAGGTGGAAAACCGCCTCTGGCAGATCAGTGAAGAGGTAACACCCGCGCAAGGCGTGGGCCAGTTCAACCAGGCGATGATGGATCTGGGAGCGATGGTCTGCACCCGCTCCAAACCGAAATGCGATTTATGCCCGCTCAATACCGGCTGTATCGCCAACGGCAACAGCAGTTGGGCCAAGTATCCGGGCAAAAAGCCCAAGCAAACATTGCCAGAAAAAACCGCCTACTTTTTATTGCTGCAACAAGGCGACGGCGTTTGGCTGGAGCAGCGCCCCGGCAGCGGGCTCTGGGGCGGCCTGTTCTGTTTCCCACAGTTCACTACCCGCATCGACCTGGAGTTCTGGCTACAGCAACGCGGCCTGAAGGGTAACCACCTGGAGCAACTGACCGCTTTCCGCCACACCTTCAGCCATTTCCACTTGGATATTGTGCCTATGTGGCTGAATATCGACAAAGCCACCAGCGCCATGGATGAGGGTGCCGGTCTCTGGTATAACTTAGCGCAGCCGCCATCGGTCGGGTTGGCCGCACCGGTCGAACGCCTGTTGCAACAACTGGCGAAGCAGCCACCGATCCAACAAGGTTTATTTGGCAACAGCGCCATTGACGAGGAATTAGCATGAGCAGAACCATTTTTTGTACCTTCCTACAGCGCGATGCCGAAGGGCAGGACTTTCAGCTCTATCCAGGTGACGTCGGCAAGCGTATTTTCAACGAGATCTCCAAAGAGGCCTGGGGCGAATGGATGAAAAAGCAGACCATGCTGATCAACGAGAAAAAACTCAACATGATGAACCTTGATGACCGCAAACTGCTGGAGGCAGAGATGATCCGTTTTCTGTTCGAAGGGCATGACGTTCATATTGAAGGTTACACACCGCCAAGCGAATAATATTTTCCGGGCCAGGCGCTGGCCCTTTTGATCTCGTAGACGGCTTTAAAATGAAGAAAATTTTAGCTTTGCTAGTCATAGCGCCTTTGCTGATCTCCTGTTCCGGCCAAAAAAATGAAGAAGCCAGCGAGGCCTTGGTCAAAGATACCAACGGCTTCGAGATTCTGATGGGTCAGTTTGCCCACAACATTGAGAATATCTGGGGCCTGAAAGAAGTTTTGATCGCGGGGCCAAAAGATTACGTTAAATATACCGACCAATATCAGACCCGTAGCCACATCAACTTTGATTCGGGCACCATCACGGTCGAGACTATTGCCACTACCGATCCTGCCAGCCATCTGCGCCAGGCGATTATCAGCACCTTGCTGATGGGCGACGATCCGGGGTCTATCGACCTTTATTCCGACGTCAACGATATCCAGATCAGTAAAGAGCCGTTCCTGTACGGCCAGGTGCTGGATAACAACGGTCAACCGATCCGCTGGGAATGGCGTGCGGCGCATTTCGCCGACTACCTGCTGCAAACCCGCTTGCAAAAGCGCACCTCCGGCCTGCACGTGATTACCTCGGTCACCATCCAACTGGTGCCTAACCACTTGGATAAACGCGCGCACAAATATCTGCCGATGGTACGTAAAGCCTCTGAGAAGTACGGGATTGAAGAATCGCTGATCCTGGCTATCATGCAGACCGAATCCAGCTTTAACCCGTATGCGGTGAGCGGTTCCGATGCGCTGGGCCTGATGCAGGTAGTGCAACATACCGCTGGTAAAGACGTGTTCCAGATGAAAGGTAAATGGGGCACGCCAAGCCGCAGCTATCTATTTGATCCAGAAAATAATATTGATACCGGTACCGCATATCTGGCCATTCTGCAGAACAACTATCTGGGCGGAATTCAGAACCCGACCTCACGTCGCTATGCGGTAATCACCGCTTATAACGGCGGAGCAGGCAGCGTGTTGCGGGTGTTCAACAGCGACAAAGCCAAGGCGGTGACGATTATCAACGGCATGCAGCCGGGTGATATTTATCAAACGCTGACCACCAAGCATCCGGCGAGTGAATCGCGCCGCTATCTGGTGAAAGTGAATAACGCGCAGAAGAGTTATCGCCGCAAGTAATGTAGTGCCATAAACCATCAGGGCCTATGCATAATCTCATCGGCCCTGCTGTTTTACTGCTTGATCATATAGCCGAAAATTCGCTTCCAGCCGTGATCCTTCTTCTCGATATACACGCCCTGCAACTCAGGGGAAAAACCCGGTAAGCGGTTGATGCCCTCTTCCAGCGCCAGGAAATAGCGCTGAACCGCCCCGCCCCACACTTCCCCCGGCACCACACACAGCACGCCCGGTGGGTACGGCAACGCACCTTCCGCCGCAATGCGCCCTTCCGCCTGGCCGATGGGCACCAGTTCGACGTTGTCGCGGATAAACTCCACGTTGGCATCTTGCGGGTTCATCACCACCGGCGGGAAGTGATCCTGGCGGAACATCTCTTTTTGCAGTTGCTTCACGTCGAAGCTGACGTACAGATCGTGCATCTCCTGACACAGTTGCCGGATGGTGTAACCCCGGTAACGCTGCTCGTTCTTGCGGTACACCGTCGGCAAAACCTCGCTCAACGGTGCATCCTGCTCAATGTAGCGCTCGAACTGCACCAGCATATCCACCAGGTTATCCATCTTGGCCGGATTTTCCGCCGGGGTCAGCAGGAACAAGATCGAGTTAAGATCGCACTTTTCCGGCACAATGCCGTTCTCACGCAGGAAGTTGGCCAGAATGGTCGCCGGTACGCCGAACTCGGTGTATTGCCCCGTTGCGGCATCAATACCCGGCGTGGTCAGCAGTAGTTTGCAAGGATCCACCAGATACTGATCCTGCGCATAGCCCTCAAATCCATGCCATTTCTCGCCCGGCACAAAGTTAAAGAAACGCGCATCGTTGGCAATAAGTTCGGTATCGTAATCCTGCCAGTCTTTGCCAGCCACCTGCTGCGGAATAAAAGGTTTCAACTGCGTACAGCGTGCCAGCAACTGTTTGCGCGTTTCAATCCCCAGCTTGACACACTCCATCCACATGCGGCGGCCAGCGGCCCCGGCGTGCATTTTGGCGTTAACATCCAGCGCGGCAAACAGCGGGTAAAACGGGCTGGTCGACGCATGCAGCATAAACGCATTGTTGAGGTGTTTGTGATTACAGTGGCGTTTTTGGCCTTTAATATGATCGTCTTTCTTGTGGATCTGCGAAGTCTGCGAGAACCCGGCCTGCTGTTTATGCACTGACTGAGTGACAAAAATGCCGGGATCGAGTTCATCCAACTCCAGCAGCAGCGGCGAGCACTCTTTCAGCATCGGAATAAACCCTTCGTAACCCACCCAGGCGGAATCAAACAGGATGTAATCGCACAGGTGGCCGATGGTGTCGATCACCTGGCGGGCGTTATAGATCGTGCCGTCATAGGTGCCAAGCTGGATGATCGCCAGACGGAAAGGCCGCGCCGTATTAGCTTTCTCTGGCGCGATGTCACGGATTTGCTCACGCAGGTAGCGCTCATCAAAACAGCGGGAGTCGATCCCGCCAATAAAGCCAAACGGGTTGCGCGCGGTTTCCAGATACACCGGCGTCGCTCCGGCCTGGATCAACGCACCGTGATGGTTAGATTTATGGTTGTTACGATCGAACAGCACCAGATCGCCGCGCGTCAGCAGCGCATTGGTCACTACTTTATTGGCCGCCGAGGTACCGTTTAGTACAAAGTAGGTTTTGTCGGCATTGAACACTTTAGCAGCATGCTTTTGTGCATCTTTCGCCGAGCCTTCGTGGATCAGCAGATCGCCAAGCTTCACATCGGCGTTGCACATGTCCGAACGGAAAATCTTCTCACCGTAGAATTCAAAAAACTTGCGCCCTGCCGGATGCTTACGGAAAAACTCACCACCTTGGTGCCCTGGGCAAGCGAAGGTTGAATTTTCCATTTCCACATAGGTTTTCAGCGTTTTGAAAAACGGTGGCAGGAGCGCCTGTTCGTAAGCATCGGCGGCAGCTTCCAACTGTGCCATATAAAACGCTTTGGTCGCCGCAGCAAGCGCAAACACACCGCTAATCAACGGCAGGTAATCCGGGGAAAGATGTTCATCCCCTTCCACAGCAACAAACGTCGGGATGCCAAAACCGGTCGTCTTAAGCGTTTCGAGAATGCCGGCGTTCACGTCCTCAACGGACACCACAGCCGCCGCCACATCGGTATAGTCGGTTTGTTCCACGCGGACAATCTGGCGTAGGGTTTCGATGCTGGCAACCAGGCTGGCACTTGTTGCTATTTTCAATTCTTTCATAGTGCTGACTCTCAAACGGTTAAGGATGAGGGTGTGCCCTAGGGCACATAATGAGATAACCAAGGTTATCCCGGCAAAGTGATGCACGGTGTTGTAGCCAGAGGCGCAAACAGGGTCGGCTGATGCGGGTCAACATCAGGCAGCTATCGAGGGCTGGGATCGGCAGCGACCGATAGACATCAGTAAAATCAGAGCATTAGCTCTATTTTTAATAATGCCTAACAGCGAGCATAAAGTGGCCTTACCGCATAGTGTGCAGAGGTAATCGCGGGAATATTATTCGGGAATAACGACGGCGGGATAACGGCATCATCAGATGTCTGGCGCACAGCAATGCTTGAATAACGAAACCAGTCATGTCTGTAACCCTCTGATTTTGATGAGCATGATCACCATTGTGCGATAGATGGATAGCAAAATTCGCGCAATGATTGCACGTTTTTTTATGAGGTTCAAGTAACTATTAAGAGGTTCACCCTGGGATGATAGCCATGCTAACTATTTGTAATTTAATACAAAAAAATAAAATCCAGAAAATATGATTATATAAATACACGATTTTATTGCATATCTATTTGTCTTATGACGACAGAGTGCCTCCACAGACTGAATGAAAATAGAGCAACCGATCGGGTTTATGACAGAAAGCGATTGACGAGATACGGGCAAATACGGTTTAATGCGCCCCGTTGCCCGGATAGCTCAGTCGGTAGAGCAGGGGATTGAAAATCCCCGTGTCCTTGGTTCGATTCCGAGTCCGGGCACCATCAAATTCAGAAGCGCTTGTCATTCATTCAGGATGAAAAAATGACGGGTTCGAAAACGAGTCAAAGCACACGATAACCCAGGTTAAATGACTGATTGATTTTATTCAGTGCTACCATTACCCGGTTATTGTAAAAAGGCTCTTGAAAAGCCACCTGCTGTAACAGGCGGTTTTTTTTCGCATCCAATTCTTACAGACTTCGCATTCAAATGTCAAATTATGTCAAGGGGATACGCTATACTCACCGTATAGTTCACCTAACGCTTGAACTCCTGCTCCATAATCTCCCGCAAACTCTCCACATCTTCATCAATGTACTCCAGCGTAGAACGTAAACTCGAATGCCCCAGCAGACGTTTGACAGCCTGAATATTGCGATCCGGGGACTTCATCATGTTGGTGGCCACCGTATGCCGAAAACGATGAGGACTGACAACAAACCGGCATTCTCGGGAAAGTCGCCGAAAAAAGGCCCGAATGGGATAGATGCCCATATCAGTCATTGCACCCTGTTGTTTTGCCCTGCGTCCCACATCAAAACGGTTCACATTGAACAATTGATCTTCCGGTTCAGCACCTGCTTCTAATGAACGGGTCACCAGTATCTCCAAGCGGGGGAATAGCTCGGTAATAATGGGGATACGCAGTTCGCGGTGATTCTTGGCTCCCGCGATAATCAAATCCAGCCAGCGTTCTTCAAGATTGACATCGCAGATACGTATATGACGAAGCTGGTTTTGACGTATCGCGGTGTAACTGAGGGTATCAAGCACCGTCAGCCAGAACCAGGCAGGCTGGCAAGCATGGACACGCCAGTTCACCGCCAGACTCATGGCCTGCAAACGCTCACGCTCCTCATAGTGCGCCATCAAACGATAGACGGCATCCGTCTGCGCCTCGGTCAGGATTTTCTTCTTTTTCCTCCCTGCCCTAACCACCGCTTTATTAAAAGGGTTATCCTTATGCTGTAGTAGCCCGTTCTTCATCCCGAAATTGAATAGCGCCCTCATATGTGTGACTTTATTATTCCAGGTCGTCGCCTGTAATTGCTGCTCCTTCAAGACATGCCTGCGCCATTCGAGCACCACTCTGTTATCAACCTCATTCGGATTTTTAGTGGTAAACCTTAAAAAAGTCCTCACCACCTTTCGATAACTCCACTCGGTGTCATTACGGACCGCGTGACTGAAAAAATAATGGTCTAACAGCGCATCAAATGTTAATAACTGTTCACAAGTCACCAGATGTTCCCCAGGATTGATCGAAAAAATAATCAAAGAGCTACCTGCCGGAAATGCGAAAACATTTCAGCAATATCCATTTGCCAGACGAGTGCTGGCCACCTGTTTCGAACATAAACTGCATCGAGCTGTTGCAAGGCATGACCGTATCCTTCAGAAGACTGTATAGTGTGCCCACAGGTGGTGTGTGCCAAGAGCCTTGATCATCTGCCACTCTACCGTCAGCAGGCGATATATCAGCGCAGCGGTATCGACCTGCCTCGCAGTACGCTGGCGGGCTGGTTCGGCGCGGTGGGGGCGGCTCTGAAACCGTTGGCCCAGGCGCTGCATCAGGACCTGCTGCAACACCCGGTCCTGCAGGCTGACGAAACGCCGCTCTCCCTCCTCGACCCCGGCAAGGGCAAAACCCAACGCGACTACCTGTGGGCTTATATCACCGCGCAGGGGGCTGACCGGTCAATCGTGCTTTATGACTGCCAACCGGGGCGCAGTGGTCAGTATACCCGCGATGTGCTTGAGGGCTGGCGCGGTACTCTGGTGGTAGACGGTTATGCCGGTTACCAGGCGTTGTTCGACAGTGGCCAGGCGCTTGAAGCGGGGTGTTGGGCGCACGCCCGGCGCAAGTTCTTCGAGCTGTTTACCGCCAACAAAAGCCCGGTAGCCAAGGTTGCGCTAGACACCATCCGTGAGCTTTGTAAGCTTGAGCGTAAAATCAAACCTCGGTCGGCGGATAAGAAACGCCAATGGCGACGGCGATACGCCAAACCCCGGCTGGAGACCTTCTATCAATGGCTGTTGTTGCAACAAACACACACGGCACCCAACTCGGGGCTGCGCAAGGCGCTGGACTATACCCTGAAACGTTGGCCAGCGTTGCTGCGCTACCTGGACGATGGCCGCGTGCCCATCGACAATAACCGCACTGAAAACTGTATCCGTCCGGTGGCCGTAGGCCGCAAAAACTGGCTCTTTGCCGGGTCGTTACGGGCTGGGCAACGGATGGCGGCTATCCTGAGTCTGCTGGAAACCGCCAAACTCAACGGCCACGACCCGTATATCTGGTTGCGAGACGTGCTGACCCGCTTGCCGACTTGGCCCAACAATAGGCTCAGCGAGCTATTACCCTACGCCGAAAACAGCTTCAGTTAATATCTGCCAGCTTATTACATTACTTTAATCACACAACGCGAGTTCGCCGTTCGGTTACCGATTTTCTGTTCTGCGGTGATGAATATCTTCATGGCAAAAAAACATGATCCTTATGACGAGAAAAATCAAGCGTTTTCAATGAGATCGGGGATATAATTTGAAAGAACTCAACGCCCGGACAGATTGGCAGTGCAAGATGCTTTATGTATGCATGCGCTTCCAAGGTTTGAAGGTCAACCACAACAGCAAACCCGGCAATTGCAGTGCAATCAGCAACACCAGTGACCACTGGTAAGCCACCACCGGGTAACTGCCTGATTCGGTGCTCCAGTGACCAATTACGGCACCTACAACCCACTGGACAGCAAACGCAAGCCCGAAAACCACAAGATTAAACGAGGCGCTCACGCGGCCAGCCAGGGCCGGTTCTACCGATTGGGCAACAATTGCGTAGTTCATGGTGGCAGCCGTACCAAAGAAGCTGAAACCCATCGTGATCACAAAGGGGGAAACCCGCAAACCGCTTAACATTAATACCTGGAATAGCACGAACATTGCCACCCCACTGCCACAGATCATGATCGGCTGCACACCGTATTTACGTAGGTAGTCGGTCAACCAACCAAAGCTGAGAGACCCTGCCACCATCGCTACCGTGCCAGACATCAGGGCATTAGCCATTTGTGCGTTGCTCAAGCCTGCAACATCATGCAGCCATGGTCCCATCCACAACGCCAGTATGGCCATGTAGGTCGCATTGGCAAACACGGAATAGAGCGCCAAGCGCCAAAAGGTCCATGACCGATATAAAAGGCCCACTTCGCGGCACATGTCGCTGAAACGGGTATTTTTCGGTGTAAACGCGCCTCGCACGGAAAAGTGAATTACTGCGCTCACCAGCACTGTCAGAACCGCCAGCAGCAGGAATGCTTCCCGCCAAGTCACCCAGTGCAGTGCAGCATGTAAAGGTGCTGTTGAGGCCATCGCCCCTAATCCACCGACAGAAAGCAGGCAGGCTGTGCTGAGTGGCAAACGATCTACCGGTAACCAAATAGAACAGGCCTTGATGGCGCTCATCAGTGAACCGGCCACACCAAGGCCGATCATGCCGCGCCCAATCAGTAACCCGACTTCACTGTGCGACAACGCGAAAACCACTGAGCCCGAAGCGGCAATCAGCAGCATTGGACTTTGAACTGAACGCGGGCCATAGCGATCCAGCATCACGCCAAGGGGCAATTGGGCTGCGGCAAACGTCAGGAAATACACGCCAGTCAATAGCCCAAGGCTTTCTGCGGGTAGATGCAGTTCGCTGGCGAGGTCGTTATAAATCACCGCATTTACTGTACGGTAGAGGTACGAAATGAAGTGCCCCATGCCAAAGGGAATAAAGATGGTCAAGAACAACATGGCGAAACTCTGTTTCGCCTCTTGTACTGACGAGTCAGAAACCTGTTCATTCTGCATTATCGGTCACCTCCTGTTTAATGGTTGAAAATGTGGTGCGTACCTCACTACAGACGCGACCACGCGCATCGTTTAACCAAAGATCATCAGGAGTTGGTAGCATTTCCGATACATGAATCGTTTGTGATTTCTTCAGCGCTGTTGCCAATGCATCTAGAGAAAGCGGATTTTCAAAATCAATAAACAGTGGTTTTGGCTCGCTATCACACTTGATAAATACCCAGCGCGGTAACCCTTGCCGTTGCTGCCAACACTGCCATTGCATAAATGCCGTAAACTCGTCGGCCACTGCTATGGGCCACATATTGGCGTTAAAAACCCAAGTACGCCGTTTATAAAGAGTCCGGTTCACGCGGATACGGCGTGGATCGCTTCGTGGTAAAACGTCACCCGCCAGTTGGAATAAAAGCTGGTGTAAGGTGGTGCTACTGACACACAGTAAGTCCTCCTGAAAGACACCGTCGATATCTTCAACAGTCAGGCGCCCTGTTTTGCAGCTCAGGTATGCACGGCCTATGGGATAGCATCTTTTTGGCGGAACACTGCCCCCACCGGAAGGTAATATCAACTGGGCGTAACGTTCAATGAGCGGCCAATCAATGTGAGAACGTTGATAACTTTCGGGTGAGTCGGCCAATACTATCCGCTCACGGCCAAACAGCGCGCTGACCGCTTGCTCGATCTCATTGGTAAACGGGCAAAACGGCGCTGCGACCGGCTGGCTAAGCGTATGAACGCCGGGATGTGTCTCCCCCAGAACCACTTGGTATTTCCCCTGATTCAACGCCTCCAGACTAGCTGCTGCCAGCATAAAGTCTGGCGAGTGGAAATCATCACCAAACACCGGAAAGTTTTGTGCTGCCGGGCATTGTTTATTTAAGGCATCCAGCACTTGCGCCAATTGCTCAGTGCTAAGATGCAACTCATCGGTGTGTAAGGTGGACAATAACGGTCGCCAAGCGTTGTCGAGCATGGTACGTATCTGTTGGGAAATCCTTTGCTGAATCGCTGCTTGTTGTGGCTGCAACTCGTGTAAAAATGCCAACAGGTTGATGCCTGATTCATGCTGAGATAAACCCAACTGACACGCTTGATAGATCTCCAACCAAGCCTGATGCAGTAATACCCCCGTGGCGCGAGTTAGCCACTGATACAGCATCATGAGCGGGGCAAAATCTGCTTCTAGCTGTCCCTGCAGAGTACGGTTAAACGTCACGGTGGTAGCACGGGCACAATCCTCATAAACCGGGTAGCGTCCGACATACATTTTCCCGTTTTCCCGAGTTAACGAAACTCCCACCTCGCTCAGCGTTTGATTCATCTGCGCCAACGCCTGCTGTCGCTGCTGTAGATCGCCACTGGCATAGGATTCACGTTGCGCTTCCAGGCGCTGGAAACATACGGACCAGTAGGCAATAAAATCGTCCGATAACGCGGCAGCACGCATTGCCCGCAATAAAGTGGTTAATCCAAGTGGGTCGCGTGGTGAAAGTTGGAAACCGCGTTGTACAATTCCTGCGGTGATCAGGTGATTAAGTGCCGGCCCTGGTTCCTCGATCAACCTATCATACAGTTGCGATTCGCTAGTGGCTCCTGCAGCTAATGCGATCAACACCTCTAATACAGGGCCTGTAAGACGGCGTGACTTATCCAATGGATAATGTAATACATCGCCACGCAGGTGACAGCCGGGGCTAAGCGCCAACGGCAAACGTGTCGGATCTGGGCATTGCACATTTACCTGATTGACAAGGCGCTGTATCACCCAGCTTTCAAAAAAAGTTTCCCGCTGAGCAAGCCATGGGCCAACAGGAATACTGACGCCTGCCAATGCAGTTTGTTGATCGGTAAAGTGTCCCCAGGCGATCGGTCCAAAAAAGCTGCAAGTGTCGTTTTTAGTGCAAAAACGCTGGGCATAGCTCCACCCCAGGCGAATTTTCTGTTTTTTACGGCTATCGTTGGGAGCATGACGTTCGGCGACCAATGCTGCAATTCGCTGTGCTGCATCCGGGTTGGAAATAAATACTGCCTCTGCAACGTCAGAAATAGAAAGAAAATCAATCAATTTCTGACGAATTTGCTCACTGAAGGCAGTAAATTCCGGACGCAGGGACTCTTCCTGTGCGGCAATAGCACCGATAACATTTTGCCATTCGCTAATTGGTTTCGTCAGGATATCGCGTAACGATAAAGGCAAGTCGCTGACGCTCACCGCTTGGTAAGCATCCAGCTTGCGTTCAAACTTGCGACACTGCGCTTCCCCAATGGTGGCAATGTGCCGCTTAAATTGCTCCCGAAGACTTTCGCGCCGTTGGTGCAGCGCTGTCAGTGAAGCAAATTCAGGCGTACTGGACAGCGGCGTAGCATGAAGCACGTTGTCGGCTGAAAACCCAGTAGAACGCAGCCAAAAATAATCAGAGCACTTCATGAGTTGCCTCCTGCAGTATCAGAGCATTCGCGGCCACTAAGCGCGACAAATGCGGCAGGTCACTCTCATTAAGGCAACCACAAGCAGTCGGCGGTTGGTTGAACAATGCGGCACAGCGCTGCGGCAACAGCAGGTATTTATGGCGGCTATTAAGAGCTGGTAAGGTCACCAGCAGTTGCTCTTCGCCTTCAGGCGGCATAACCAACCCCAGCGTTTTTTTATCGCGCAGCCATTGTGATAGCCTGAACCTACTGCGGTAGAGACGCGCCATACCGGTATGGGAATATCCAACTTGAGCCATTACCGTTGGAGCGCCGTGCTGTAACGACAGATACAACGAGACCACCTCAGATTCCAGTCCCATCAAGTCCACTAGCGCTTCTGGTTGATCTCTGGTTGGCAAGGTAGACACCAGCCAGTTAAGGATATCGCGGCAATAACGGTAAACCCACGGACCATAATCATGCCATTGGTGTGCTCTTAAGAACTCGCGCGACAGATTCGGTAAGTCTATACCGCTGTTAAGCAGTGCTCGTAGTGTCAAGGGCGCACCGTTTTCCAAAGCGTTAATAAATGAGTTAACCAAGCGAAACTGATAGTTTTCGATAAACCATCTTGCACGATCAATATTGTCAGCATAGACGGCGATCACTGCCTGCTCTTCCGGTGTAAACGCGTCACAGTCTTGTGCCTGCCATTGGTGCTCAAAGAGTTGCTGTTGCAAAACCTCATCCCGCAGGATTCTGCGCCAAGTGTTCCAGGCAATTTTAGCATCCATCGTGTACCGCCTTTTGATCGCTAATGGCGCGCTGCCAGATGGCCTGGGCCCGCTTCACGTCTTTGACAATCATTGACTCATCATTGGCATCCATAACTCGCGTCAGCGCATGGTGCGCCTGCCCTTGATATTCCAGCACAATGGCAGAAGGCAATGCTCGCGATAGCAACTCTTCGTATAGATCCCACACGGGTTCAGGCACGGCGGCATCATGCCAATCGTGATATAACCCATCAGCCCAGCTACCACCGGCTAAATGCACCGAAATCACCCGTTCTAGCGGTAAAGTGTCAAGATAATCTGCTAAATCGAAACCTGGCAGGTTGATTGAGTTGGTATAGATATTGTGCAAATCAAGATGCAGGAAGGTGCCGGAACGCTGTACCAGCCTAGCCAAAAACTCGGCCTCGCGCATTTCTGCACCAGGACATGGCAGGTAATAGGCAGCATTCTCATGGGCCAAAGGGATACCGTAACGTTGTTGTAGATCGGCTGCGCGATCGGAACAGCGAATCACCTCTTTCTGCGAAAACTGTAGTGGACTGCTCCAGATGTCCAACCAGGAATCATCGCCATAAAAACAGTGGTTAGCCACCCACGGGCTATTGATCATCTTGGCTAATGGAATATGGCGTTGTACTGCTGCGGTACCTTCCAGCGGATTAAAGCCAAAATCGCAACCATAATTTGAATGTGCCAGTAGAGTGAAACGTTCGCCGAGTCTTTTCAACATCGCTTCCATTTCGGGGCGAATAATATGGGGCCCATCCATTGGAGCCATGATGTTGTCTAACAGTATTTCAAGCAGATCGACATGCAGCGTTTCAAACGGAAACCAGTCTAGTATTTCCGGATTATATTGAATGCCTACGCCAACAATTGCGGGTTTTGCCATTACTGCCATATTGCCCACCATCTCCATCGGAACAGAACAGCCCTGGGAACAGGGCTGCAGTGTTTATGCAAAGACTTTACTTTCAATCACTTCGATATCGTCGAGGTCAAATTCTTCGAACAAATTATCTAACGATTCTTCAGTTGGCTGCTGTTCAACTACCGGGCTCAGTTCACTATCTTTAACTTCAGGCTTCATCTTGATCTCCTTATGGCAATAGGCGAATAATCATCGTAGCAATACCGCACCAAGCCAGTACCCAGCCTAATACGGTCAACAAACTCACCAACCAGTAGAGCCGGTGATCTTGATCATCTTCAGTATTTTTTCCTGTGAGGCGTTGGCGGCAGTAGCGCAATGCACGCTGCCGCAAACGAGGCTGATTGAAGAACTCAGTGAGTGCTAAATAGGTGTCGCCGTTGAAAATTGGCAACAGTGTAGGGATTAACGATAAGCAGGAGGCTACAACCATCACGACCCCCATATCATGTAACGGCGAACTGGCGGTAGTCACTCCCCAGACTGCAATGCCTACAGTCGCATAGTAAAAGCTGGTAACGGGCCCCATAAGGATAGTGATGGCACGTTTGCCTGAGCTTAGCGCGGACCACGTACGCTGTTCTGGTCGCACCCAGCCGGTCGCCAGCAGAGTGTAAATACCGATACCAAAATCGGTAACGCGTACACGGTAATGGCGGCAACTCAGCGCATGTCCCAGCTCGTGTATGGCAATGGAACTCAAAATCACCGGGTAATGCCAAGCCAACCACGACCAGCTCTGAGTATAAGTTACTATCACATCTTGACTGAACTGCGCCCACTGGCTGAATAAATAGGTAAATGCTACACCAACAGCCAGCAACAGTATTGCATTGAGAGCTGACGAACACAGCCAGGGGGCAAGGCGATAAATAGTATCCAGGCCTCTTTGCGGGTTCATTTTGACCAGATTGACCAGTAAAAAACGCTTAAGCGGGCCGTAAGTAATACCGGTAGCCGGATCACGCCTCAAACCGCCCTCTTCGCCGTTATGGGTCAGTAGACCGAGTTGCAACAAGCGGGCTTGGAACCCTGCCAGTTTTGGCAAGCTGATGGTGACCTGCATGCGTTCATAAGCCAGTTGTTGTATCTGCACCAAAGTGCGCTCGCCATTAAACAACCTGGCCAAGGTCAATTCTGTTAAACCGAGTTCATAGGCAATATCATTTTTGGGATCATAGATTCGGAATTTTGTTTTTGTCGCCTCTGATAGCTGCTCGCAAATCAATTCGTCACGGTAGCGACAGGGCTGTTCACCATGGACCGCTGGCAGTATGCTTTCGCTCATGCGGCACCCACAGCTTCAAACCAAGGTTGATAAAACTGATACAGTTTGTTACGTCCAGCGTTACTGATGGCAACGAACGCCTTACTATCAGCCACATCAGCACGCCCCAGAACGAAGACTGCCCCAGGTCTTGTCGGGCCGCACAAGGGAGTATCTGTCGTCAGTATCGGTGTCCAACCATGTTTTAACATCAGCAGTTCGATGCTATGCGGCGTGAGAAAACGCCGATGATTATGTGTCAGATAGCCCTGCTGCATGCCATAACCCAATGCACGTCCTTCAATCAACAATAGCCCCTGTGGTGCCGTCATAGCCTGACATTTGGCCATCACAAGGTTGACATCATAGACATGTTCAAGTGAACCATTGATGATGATCAGATCCGCCTCTTCATCGGGCTCCATATCTTCTGCGCTGACAGTGTCAATATTAAGCCCCAGCGTTTTGCCGTACTGAGCGTAGACACTGTCGGGATCATTACCCCTTACCTGCCAGCCACGTTTAGCGAACGGGATCATTAGCCCACCAGCGGAACAGCCAATATCGAGCAATTTACCGCGCTCAGGTAACCATTGGCTTAAGTTTTTGTAGAGGTAATCACCGCGTTTGATCTGATCGAGGAAAAAATTTTTATCAGGAACACTATCGCCAAATAAATTCAGTCGATAAAACTTGTCGTAATAGTCTTGATAAAACTGTGCGTCAAAACGATAAGCTTGATAGATATGCCCACACTGAGTACAGCCAACCACGGGTAAAGCCACTGTATTTTCTTGCGGTCCGCTGATGTGTGTCGATAAGGTTAGGCTACTTGACGAACCGCAAATTTCACACTCAATAGAAGTTGCTTGGTAATCCTGGTGCATTTGCAATAAACCCAGGTAATACCGAACGGATTTGATATCCATATTCATCTCGTTATTTGATACAGAAGAACCCTTCAAAACAGATATGTTTGAAAATAGTCATCACATCAACAAAACCAGCGCGATTGAGCATATCCAGATTGCCCACAGTGGAAAATGGTTCTAGCACCCCTTTCAGAGAACGTGATTTGGCTAGGATTTCATTAGCGGCATAGCCTTGCTCCACCTTGTAGTCCACATATAGACTGCTGATGATGTCCTGGAAACGAGCATCTGGACCACGTACTTTCTCAAACAGAACGAAGGCGCCGCCCCAGTTTAAACTTTGATAAATGTGATCGAATAACTGCTGTCGCACACGCGGTGGAATGAACTGTACGGTGTAGTAAGCAACGATAAAGTCGCTTTTTTCATAAGGGAAATTGAGGATGTCATCCGTCAGGAAGGTCACATTTTGATTAACCTCCTGTTCGGATAGCATAATGCCAGCCTGACGTGTCATTGCTTCTTCAATATCTATACCGATAAACTTGGCACCATGTGGGTGGCGTTTAGCTAGTTTACGCGTTAATGATCCGGTTGAACTCCCCAGTTCATAAACCACGGAATGCTTGTTCACAAAGAAATCACTTAACGAAAGGATTATGTCGTGCCCATCTTTATATTTTGGTACTGACTTTGAAACATGGGAGTCGAAATTTTGGGGTGTCTTACCGCCAAAACTCCATGCTGCATTTAGAGAATCAATCCCATCCCCAACACTATCCAACGACGACTCAGCTGCGCTTTCCCTAACCATGATGCCAGCATCCTAAGAAATAGATAATCTTTAGAATAATTAACATATCCACTAAACAAAAATCAACAAATTAATTAATGTTTTTACTTTTCATTAACTAATTAGAAACAAAAAACCCATAAGGCTGCGAGATTTCCGAACTGAATACCCATTATCAATTTGATTTTTATAGTTAAAATTTTAAAAAACCGGTACCGTTCTGGCGTTGAAATTGGCAAAGAAATGTATCAACAACCTTCAAGAGGAAATGGCTGAAATCCTAAATAACTTTTCACAATAGTGCTCTACTTTGCGCTATGCCTTGAGCTGTAAGGGTTACAAGCCTCAAACAGCAAGATCGAACTCTGGTGCGGATTGCGAGCACACTATGGCATTCTGGTTAAAAAGCAACCAAATCTATCAACTGTAGCGGTATTATGAAATGCTATTTAGGTGAACAGCATTGAATGCTCGATATCTAATGACTGCGACTAACCACCCTCGATCAAACTCACTGATATCCCACCAGTACACTCTCAGCAGTTTCGAAGCTCCTAACGTGTTAATCATCGCAGTTGTAGATACATTGTTTATCCTATACAGTGTATCTACTTGCTTAAGAGAGGTAATGAAAAATGGCTACTGTAACGTTAAAGAAATGGGGCAACAGCCCATCCATCAGGATACCGGCCAGCATCATGCAAGCGGCAGCATTGCATGTTGAAGACAAACTTGATTTGAAAATAAACGAGGAGGGGCAAATCGTTTTGATCCCGGTAAAAACGCAAGAATATTCCCTCGAGTCGCTGTTATCGGGCATCACACCAGAGAACCTTCACGAAAAGATAACTTTCGGTGCGCCCGTTGGAAAGGAATTACTCTAAATGGTTTCACGCTTTGTTCCCACTTGCGGAGATCTGATCTGGATTGATTTTGACCCGGTGGAAGGCCACGAACAGGGAGGTTACCGCCCAGCCGTTGTGCTCAGCCCTTTTTCTTATAATAATCCCGTTGGTCTGCTGCTTTGCGTTCCCTGCACCACGAAGGTCAAAGGCTATCCCTTTGAGGTAGAATTATCGGGCAGCCGCGAAAGCGTAGCCCTGGCCGACCAAGTGACCTGTGTTGACTGGAGAGCGAGGAAGATAACCAAAAAAGGCACAGTGACGCCTGCTGAACTGGCAGAAATTAGAGCCAAAGCCAAGGCACTAATTGGATGATAGATATTCACCAGAGGATAACCTGTGCTTGATATGGGTCCGTGCCTCGGAACCACGCTGAATCACATTTAATACCCCGACAGGAGAAAACAGTATCGAACTTATTCCCTTTTTGATGCCAAACCATCAGGGGGCCCTATTGGTGGCCCTTTGAATTTTCGAACACAACAATATCGTTAAATAACAAAGATTTTATTGGTTTATTTCGATTCCGAGTCCGGCACCAAATTCATATCAACGGACCTCCACGGAGGCCCGTTTTTGTTTGTATACCCCGCCATAATCCACGTTTCCATAAGACTTTCACTCTACCAGACTCCACCGAACTTACCCGGCATCAACACCCTTGTGCGGGTATATTTGAGGGTATAGTCTGATTCGATAATGTTTGTACCCTTTTTCCATCAGGAAACCAGGCTATGGCACTCACTGACGCTAAAATCCGTGCAGCTAAACCGCAAGATAAACCCTATAAGCTCGCAGACAGCGGCAATATGTTTTTGCTCGTTCACCCCAACGGCTCCAGATACTGGCGACTCCGCTATCGGCTTCTAGGCAAGGAAAAAACGCTGGCGCTTGGCGTATACCCTGACATCTCATTATCTGAGGCACGAGATAAACGTGATGTGGCCAGAAAATTGATCGCGGACGGCATTGACCCCTGCGAACAAAAGCGTGTTAAGAAATCAGTACCTGAGACTTCATTAGCCTTTGAAGCGGTGACTCTCCAGTGGCACAAAAGCAACAAAAAATGGTCTGAATCACACAGCGCTAAAATTCTGAAGAGCTTCGAGTCCCACGTGTTCCCCTATATTGGCTCACGGGATATCACCACGCTTAAAACGCCAGACCTGCGGATCCCGGTCAAAGCTGCGGAAGCAAAAGAGATCTACGAAATAGCCGCCCGGTTGCAACAGCGAATCTCTGCCGTTATGCGATATGCAGCTCAATCCGGGATAATTGATTACAACCCTGCCGTAGATATGGCTGGTGCACTGACCACGGTTAAACGTCAACACCGCCTGCCCTTGCTCTTAACCGTACCCCTGAGCTGTTGGCTCGACTGGATGCCTACAAAGGGCAACCGCTGACAAGGCTGGCAACCACGCTCACGTTGCTGATCTTTATCCGCTCCAGCGAATTGCGCTTTACTCGTTGGTCAGAGATCGACTTTGAAAAATCCATGTGGGCAATCCCACCAGAGCGCAAACCGATTGAAGGTGTCAAATTCTCGCACCGTGGTTCTAAAATGGGCACTGAGCACCTTGTACCTCTATCACGCCAGGTGCTGGAACTTCTGCAACAGATACACGCTATAAGCGGGGGGATACGAGTTGATCTTTACTGGCGATCACAATCCCTGGAAGCCCATGAGTGAAAATACCGTGAATAACGTACCACTACTTATGGGGTACGATACGAAAGTGGATGTCTGCGGTCAGGGATTTAGAGCGATGGCGTGTAGTTCGCTGATTGAGTCTGGCTTATGGTCGAGGGATGCAGTAGAGCGCCAGATGAGTCACCAGGAACGTAACAGCGTTCGTGCTGCGTATATTCATAGGGCTGAGCATCTGGACGAACAGTTCGGGGGTGAATCCATGCAGGTAGCGTGGGAAAAGGGTAACGGGCACGGGCAAGTCACCCCGTACTGGTTCCAGACGACGGGCATACTCCTTCCAGTTGATTTTGTTGTGGCACCCTGACAGCCAGACCACGTCTTCGATATAGCCATTAACCCAGAATGTCACCAGTACCGCATACAGAATGTAGTACTTTCGGCGATGCAGGTCCGCAAACGGGGTTCCCGTTGCAGGGGAACTCTGCCGCAAGCACATCAGGCAGCGGTATTCCCAGTCGCGGCTGTTGCGTACGTAATGCTCACTGCCACAGTGTGGGCAATAGGTTGTGGGATGCAATGCGGGGTTGATGGTATCCAGCCGTGCCACCGCTTCACGCAACACCGGCTCAGTTTCCCAGAGATGTTTCAGGATATCAGCATCCTGTTTTTCCAGATGACCAAAGGCGTCAGAGAACCAGACGGGAAGTGAAATCATGGTGCTTTTTCCTGCGGTTTTATCAATGTGTCACGGTTAAGTCGCGGAAAGGGTGCTCAGACGTAGTTCTGTTGTTTCAGATGGCGGATAATGACCTGGCCTTCCGGCATAAACGCGGTGCCAAAACGTACCAATCCGCGCCCTTTCAACTCAGCATCGATGCCATATTCCAGATACCCCGGCGTACTTTGCGGCAGCAGCACCACGGTCAGGCTTTTCAGGCGTGGCTCATATTTCAGCAAGGTATCGGAGAGGGTAACCAGCAGCGAATGCGCCGTACCGGGCATGCCCTGCAGGATTTTACTCATGTCCGGCAGACCGTAATCCGGTAAATGGCTGAGCGTCCCCGCACGGCAGTTGAGAATGCGCTGCATGTTGTCGAGGACCGACAGGATGACCTGTTCCTCTTCGCTGACCGCGTTCAACTCCAGGCCACTGGCGAAGTTGCCCAGCAGTTGCTCGTACAGTGAAGGCGAGTGGCGATGGGGCATCACTTTTTCTCCGCCCGCAGCGTCAGGCCGTTATTGTTCAGTTCAATGGTGCGCGGTTTTTCGGGGTCTAAATCCTCGCGGGTCAGGAGCAGACGCCAGTGGTTTTTTTCCATATCCGGGTGGCGGAACAGACCGACCACGGCGACAAACTTCGCCTCCTTTTCCATCGGCATATCCAGCGAGGCCGCAGTGCCGGGTTTGACCACCACGCTGCGGCTGGCCAGCAGGTCGTCTTTCAGCGCACCCTCCCCGTCCGCTGCCAGTTGCTGATACACCGTTTTCTGGAGGAGCTTGTCATCGCGCAACTGATACACCCGCACCAGCACCGGCTCGGAGGCAGAATTCTCTTCGCGCGCGTCGGTGTTGAGCGCTTCGCGGGCGGTGAAGTCCAGATGCAGGACTTTCACCTGCTTATAAAACAGCGATTGGGTCGCTGACACGGTGCCGTCCGTCACCGTCTGCGTCAGCCCGCAGCCACTCAGCAATACGACCAAGGCAGCCAAGCCGATTTTATTTTTCCAGGCGGTAGTTGATAACACGTCGCGTTCCTTCTTGAGGCCTATCAGGGGCCATACCACGGTAGTGGCCCAGTTCTACGGTAAAATAATCCGGCATATCGTCCGACGGGCTCTGATCATCCAGCCCCAGTACCCCGGTCAGGCCCAACCTTATTGGCGCCTCACCCAGTACCATGGTGGGCAGCAGCGGAGTAGGCACCGTCAGTTGAATGCAGGCGGTGTAACGCCATCCCAGATACACCCGCAACAGCACCAGAAAATCCGCATACAGCGCCCCCTCTGGCAGCCAGTCGTGAGCCTCGTCGCGGTTCCCGGTGTGCAGGGAAATCAGCAGTTGGCTGTTGGCATCGGTGGCTTCATCCCCCAATACCTGATAGCCATCCAGCCAGTTCGCGCCTTCATCAGAAAAGGTCATCGGGGAATCAATGCGCACCGTACGCAGGCAATGGGGCGTCACCTCCGCCTGTGTGTCCGGTGCCAGCAAACGCACCAGCGCCTGAACGCCTTCGGCGGTTCGGCCCGGCTGGCGCATCACCCCGAGCAACGCCAGAAAGCGAGACGTAGGAGTAGTGAAATGCTGCTGCGTGCCGGGGATGCCCATACCAATCAGCCCCAGCAGGCTTTGTGAGGTAGGGTCTTTGCCGCCGGATTCAAACGTCGCCGGATAAGAATACTTACGCCAGATACGGTAAAACTGCGTCATGAACCGGTGGTTGAAGATATCAAGGAAGCCTTCTAACGCCTCATGCCCTTCACGCTGTTGGGTGATGTCGTCGATATAGGCAGTGGGCAGCGGCGAATCGACGCCATACAGCCCCATAAAGGTGGTGCGTACGGTCGGCGGCGCGTCTGGATGTTCCGCATCCATTTCCAGCGATTTCAACTCGCTGACCGGGAACCCCATGCCAGGCCACGGCCGAAAACGCACCGGGTCGTCCGCCGGGTTGGCGGTGCTGCCGAGCGGCGGCGTACCGGGCTGCTCCAGCAACTGGCAGAAACGGTAAAAATTAATCCGTCCGATGTCCCGTTCCAGCCTGTCGGTCAGCCGGGGATGCGGCGGGTGTGATTCTCTTCCCATTCCAGGCGCTCTCCTGTCGGTTGCAGTATCAGGGTCAGACGATTAAACAGGTGAATGTCGGTATACAGTGCAAAGAAGCGGCTGAGCATTTCACCGAACAGGCAGATATCCCCGGTACCGGCAAAGCCGTTACTGTCGAGGGTGATTTCGATATGCACCCCACGCAGCAGATAGCCGCGTTCAAAGCGCTCAATCTCGCTGTGTTTCACCTCGGCGATGGCCTCCAACCGACGGCGGTTCATTTCGCTTTCCGTCCAGTCATACAAGGCTAGCGTACCACGCAACACGTCGGCGCTGTCCATCATCCACAGGAAGCTGCTGCCCAGATGGCTCAGCACCCGCCAGTGGAAACGGTCACGGTTCGGCGGGTAACAGGGCATCGACGGCGCAGACAGGTTGCGTATCCGCACATTGGCCCCCGTCGATTTCACTGCGGTGTCGAGCACGGTGCTTTGCAGCGATTTACGCGGCAGTTGCCCGTTGGTGCCGGTCAGGCTCAGGGACAGGTTTTCGTTCTCCGGCACCAGTTGGTTATCAAACGCCTCACCGCCCAGTATCAGCCAGGTATCGTGCAGGCCCGATGGCCCGCGCTTGACGCGCGTGTGATAGTAATATTCCGGCGCGTCGTGGCGCAACATGCCGCCCTTGTGGCGGAAGCTGGTGAACGGCACGTACACCTGGTGACCGGAGTGCTTGGAAGAAATCACCGCGTCCACCGAGTAAATCTCGGTATAACCGTCCTGCACGCGCATCGGGCGCAGCAGGTATTCGGTCTGTAACGAGGAGAGCGACAGCGGGTCCGACTCCAGCGGGAACAGGTTGATGACCGGCACGCAGTGCAGGCGCAGGTGTTTTTCCGAGAACGAGAAGTCGTGCTCCCAGCGCTTCTCCAGCACCACATCGATTTCAAACCAGGCCAGCTCTGCCGGTAGCTCCACGGAGTCCAACCCGGTCAGCGCGACAAACATGAATTTCTCGCGGAAGGTGAAATACTCCAGCAGCAACTGATAACCGCTGAAGGCGCTGTCACCTTTCGGCCACAGGGTATCGTTCTCGCTAAAGCCCTGCGGGGCAAAGAACGCATCCAGCGGCTGACGGTCAGCCTGGCCCGGCAGACGTATCCACAGCTTGGCCGTATTGAGGGTGAAGGCTTCGTGCAAGGCGCAGGCCAGTGGCGCATCAGCATCGAAATAGAGCGGCAGATGGCGCAGACTGATGCTGCTCCAGTCGGCCAACTCACCACAGTTAAAGCGCAGGCGGATCACCGAGCGGCCATCCGGTTCGGTATCCAGCACCGCGCGATTCAGGGTGAGCGGCAACAGTTCGATATCCTGCGTGGTGGTGTAGCGGCAGCGCGTCGCCCGTTCCCCGATAGGGCGGGACAGCACTTCAAAGCCTTTGTTGACCACCATACGCTCTTTCATGCCCTGCCATTCCGGGGTGAACTCCACAATCGACAGGGAGGGGATGGTGCGCAAGTAGTGTGGCCACAGCAGGCTGACCAGCCCCTCGGTCAGCTCCGGCAGGTCGTCATCGAGTTTTTCCCGCAGGCGTCCCATCAGGAAGGCGAAGCCTTCGAACAGGCGTTCCACATAAGGGTCGCGGGCTCCGGCTTTATCCAGATTCAATCCGGCAGCCCGGTCGGGGTGCGCGCGGGCAAACTCTTCGCCCGCCTCGCGCAGGTAACGCATTTCGGCGTCAAAATAACGCAGGGTTAAGTCGTCCATAGCTCTCTTGTTCGTTATGCCACTAGCGCAGAGGGAAACATCAGAAAACCGTGCTCTCGCACCCTGGACGGGAGCGGGGCGGTGTTGTGGAGTAACGTCGCCATCACCGTTTCTCAGGTGTTTGAGTCGGTACGCTATCTTCCTGCACAAACTCATCATCAGGGGTATGCGCAGCAGGTTCCGGGGTATTCTGTATCTGGAAAATCTGCGTCGGCAACGTGAAGTTACGCAACTGCAGCAGCGTCAACGGGCCTTTACCCAGTTCGGTGCGTAATATCCATTGCAACGGCGCGTTGTCCGGTGTGGTAAACGTCAGTTGATAACGCCCTTCATCCAGTTTTTGCTGCTTCGCCAGTTCAAGCCAGCGGATAAGACCCCAGGTGCCCTGATAGTCACCGTACAAACGGGCACCGGCATCAACGCTGGTCCAGGTCAGCATGGCACCCGGCTTATAGGTATCCCCCGGCCAGCGGAAACTTTGCCAGCTTTCCATCTGGTTGAAGTAATGAAGCTTCTGGCCATCAATCGACAGGTTGGTTTCCACAACATCCGGCACCGGCCGCGCCAGCAATTCAAACCGTAACCCCTGGCTGCCGTCGGTGAACAGAATGTCGGAAATCTGGCTCAGCTGATTAATGGCCGCCAGGAAGTCGGGATTAAAGGTCAGCCCCTGGCTGTTTACCTTGTCCGGTACCCAGCGGGTACCTTCCTTATGCAGTACCCCACTCAGTTCACTGGTCAGGAAACTGTCGATACGCCCGCTGTCTTTGCGGATGAAATCGGCCAACATCGGCAGTGAGGCATCGCTTTTGCTCGCGGCAAACGGGTAACGCCCGTCAAAGGCCGATTTCCAGTTCACCACGATGGCGTTTTTCCATTGGTCGTTGAGGCTAGCAGACGACGGCTGCAACACCGTTTCCCAGGCTTGGGTCAGCGGCTGAACAAACATCGTCCGGCCAAAGCTGCTCCATTCCTCCCCCAGGCTGGCAGCAATCAGGCTGGCATACTCCTGAGTATCGGTCAGGTTAACGTTTTTGCCCTGAAAGACCGTCTGTGCCAGCACCTGTATCATCTCCTGCGGGTCGGCCGCGCTGGCGACCTGCTGAAGTTTCAGGCGCACGCGGGTAACGCGAGTGAGTAAGGTCTGCAGGCTGAGCGAGCTGTCCGACGACATCATGGTCTGGGTATTGCCTTTGCCCATCAGAGCCAGCAACGGACCAAAGGTCTCATCCAGCGGGCCCACCGGTCCGCTGGCCTGTTGGTCTATCGCCGGTTCGGCGTCTTTCTTTATCAGGGCCTTGGCCGACTTCACCAGTGAGTCGGACAGCGCTTCGGTCTGCTGCCCGGTTTGCCCCTGCCAGGCCACGGTGTTCATCAGCGCTATCAGCGGCGACTGGCGGACATCGCTCATCAAGGTGAGTTGGTCAATCACATCGGACAGGTTTTTCGCCTCATTCCAGTGCAGGCTGTTGAGAAAACTCAGCCAGGCACCGGCAAAGTCCGTGAAGTAACGTTCGGTCAGGCGCTTTTTCAGTGCTTCTGGTGAAATGTCATCAGAGATAGAACGACGGTTATCACTGAGCACCCAGTCGATCTCTTCACGCCGGGAGGTGACCGCGTTATCTATCGCCCGCTGGATTTGTTCCTCCCAGGCCTTGCGGGTAAACATCCCAGGGATGGTTTCGTCCGTGTGGAACAAGCGTTGCGCATCCGTATCACCCGTCATCTCGGTCAAGGTCATGTCGGCATAATTGCGGCGTACCGACAGCAGCATATTTTCATACAGCGTGCTTTCGGCATTACGCTGGCCGATTTCACCCAGCAACACCTGCCGCGTCTGTGACACCAGGGCTTTGTCCGGCACGATTTTCCAGCTCGGCTGGGTGGGCAGGTTGTGGGCATAAAACTGCCACAGGTCCGGAGCCAGGCTCTGCCACAACCCTGGAGAGATGCCCTGATGCACTGGCGCGGTGGTTTTCATCACCTGGGCGAAAAACGCCGCGTCGACCTTTTCCGGCCGTGCCATCATCAGGTAGGCCTTCAACTGGTCATAACCGGATTTGGCCAGTGCGGTCCGTTTCGGGCTATTGGCGGGCAGGTTGGCCAATACGCCGAGTTGTTGTTGCAGACTGTCTGCAGCCGCATCGCGAATTAAACGGTTATTGGCCTTGCCGTACCACGGCAGCAGGGTATCGAGCAGTTGCGCATTATGATCCATGCCGAAGCGCTGATACCAGGGGGAGCCTTCTGCTGCACGCACCTGCAGGCGTCCGATCTGGTTACGCAGTGCCTGCAAGGCAATCAGTTGTTCATCGGACACCGGCTGTGGCTGCGCCAGACGCTGCACCTGTTCAGCCGCAGAGAGCATCTGCTGACGGTTGACGGCAAACGACGCCACGCTGCCCGCGCCCCACAAGACCATCAGGGCCAGCAGGCTGTAACACAACGTTTGCTGCCACGGCAGACCAACACGACGGCCGCGGGCGGAACGGCAATCGTCCAGCACCCCTTGCCAACTGGCCGGGGCAGTCCAGGTCTTCTCATGCACATTCGCAGAAGATGCCGTGGACACCTCTGGCAGGCTGAACATCAGCCCGCGCAACGGAATGCGGGCGGCATAGTCCGCGAACCATGGCGTCAGAACCTGCCGCCAGCGTGCGGCCTCGCTGGTACCCAGAGACTGTGCCAGACGCAACAGGAAATCGTGCGGCTGTTGAGCCAACACCTGCTGCATGCCCTGTTCGCGCAATTGGGGGATTAACGACCGCAGTTGACGTTCAATCGCATCCGGCGTCGCATGGGCGGCAAAGACCGCCCCAACCGGCTGCGTCACCCGTTCATCCTGCGGCCATTGGCTTTCACACACCTGCCACAGATAGGCCGGTGGCTGATAACGCAACGCTTCGCCAGATTTTTCCAGCGTGCGCAGCCCATCATCCATCCACGAGGATACCCGGCTCTGCGCCTGCGTCACAGCCCAGACCACGCCATCCAGCGGACGACTGCGGCGCAGTTTTCGCCACGCAGCAAGGCGTGGCTCGTCGTTTTGCGAATGCAAACTGCCACCGTGCAACAAGACGGTACGCTGACCTTCCAGCCAACCTTGCTCAGCCAGTGTGGGGGCCAGGGCGGCGATTTGTTCAGGTTCGCCTACTACCATCAGCAACCGCACTTTATAACGCCAGAACAGGCCGTAGCGGCGGCGCAGGCGTTTTTTTAAGGTTCTGAGCTCTGAATGTTGTGACTTCTTGTCTTTAGCATTTTCTTCGTTTAAAGCGGTATCGTTTCCGCCAGCTTGCATCCTGACCTGCTTGAATGCGCGACGACCGTGCAGGCGAGTATTGATAAAGAAAAGGTTAACGAATAACAGCAGTGATACAGTTGTGACACCGGCCCCCACCAGTAAACGGTCGCGCAGCGTTGAGCCTGGTTCAACGCCCAACAGCTCAGGACGTTGCCAGAGTAACCAGCAAATAAGCCCACCCACGATCAGAAACATCACCATGATTAGCCACAAACGAACTTCAGGCTTTTTTATCCATAAAATAAAACGCGTCACATTATTTTCTCCACCCAGAGAATTAAAGAGTGATAGTTCTGGTCGATTTTCAATCAGGCAATATCCTGCTCTCACAATCTGCGTCCACATCCACACTTGGCATTGCGGCTTGCAGCTCTAGGCAGAGTGGATGCTGTTTTGAAAAGTTATTTAACCTGCTATTGCTTTGTACCTTACTGCCCAGGATGAACAACGGTGAACCAGGGCAAAGTGAGATCCGATGCAGGAACACTCATGATTAACTGGGAATATTGCCCTAGCCCGGCATTATCAGAGGCAATAGCCAGTGCTAGCCAGGGAGACACCTTGCCGGTCAACCCTGTAAAAATATCGATATCACAGGTTTGCTCCGGTGTAACAACCGCCGGAAATACCACCTCGACGGAGGAAAATAGAGATTGTGCCTGATTGTCACACCCCATTCCCGTTAACCAGATTTGCCCGATGCACTCAGGTTGAGTATTCCCCCAATGCAATGACTGCACAACGGCGGCCGTTAATTGTTCCGCTGCTTTACTTGCTTGCGGGCGATGAATGCGCGCGAGAGTGCCAGACATGGGCTTCTCTGATAAGGGAGTCTGCAACAGCAGGGCAACGGCGGCATCCCCTGCACCATCCTTGGGTTCATCAGCCAAATGCACGGCAATAACCAGTAATGTCTGTCCAGCAATTGACTTATCCAACCAGTTATCCAATGTCTTCAACCCACCACCCGGCACAACAGAAACCGAAACAGGAAGCGTGATAACCTGCAAAACACTTTTCCACAATGAAGGTAAATCAATATCGCCAGAATACTCGCCCGTTTCTGCCAGTAGGGCAACCGTTAGAGGCTTTGATTCAGGAAGTTGTGTCAGCGCCGTATTTAACGAACTTTCAACCAGTAACGCAACAATCCTGTTCCGCAAACGTTCTGGTAGTGGAAGATCACTATCCTCAAAGCGTGCCTGACGGATCACTTCCGATGATGTTTCATCCGCAGCAGAGGGTAAAACGACCTCCTGGGCAATCATTTGCATTGATAATGATGTCGATATCATGGCATGAGGCAAATGGACAACCTGCGCCAGCACATTGACATAGCGCTGCCCACGTTGAATTTCCCTGTGCAGAGTCCATTCCCTTTCTTCATCCCAGCCATCGGCCACACAATCAGAGAAGGTATACACCAGCCAGCGAAGCGCAAATAAGCATAACCATGAAAGAGCAGGAACAAGAATAAAGCAGATCCAGAAAATCGGTGTCTGAGTCGGTTTATTCGCAGGCCAGAAATAGAGTGTGGCTGTTCCACAAATGAGCATGACCAAGGTCAAAAAAAACAACCAGCGTTTAAATGATGGCGGGGATGAACGCTGAGCAGGTGCAGGGATAGTACTCAAATCAACAGGCATAATTCAGCTCGCAGTCGCATTACCTAAAGACGTAATAAGCGTACAGCCACAGGCACACTTATGGCCGTGAAACGCGACCGGCAGACCGTTATCCTTCATGGTTGGATGCCCTTCGACAATTTTTGTCGGCCCGTGCCCAATAATCGGGCAGGAGACCAGATCTCCCAGACGTGCAACGCCAATTCCAGCAAACTTCATATTGGACGAACCAGCAAGAACCTGGCCACCATGGGTGGTTTTGTCGCCGATGCGAATGATCCCTTTCATAATGACACTCTCTGTCTTTGTTGTGTAGCTTGAACTTTCTCGCGCAGTGCCTGCTCCTGACCTTGGCCTGTAGCACTGGCAGTCCTTAACTGTCGACGAAATAATTTCGTCACTTGATTCTCTGAAAGATGATATCCCTTGTCAGATATACAGTCACTTATTGAAATAGTAATAACGCCTTTTTCATTATTGTATCGAAAAAACAGTGAGTTTTTTACTATCGGGGGATGTGCCTGGTCCACATATAGTTTTACTGCTCCTGCATTCGTGCCTGAACTATTGATTATACGATAGTCATTTACATACTTGAATGGGTAAGGGGAGGCAAGCCTATCACTGATAAGACAGCCATCTTTAAAACCAAATATATATATGTTTTTCCGCCAAAGCAGTAACAACAGCATGCCGCCAAGCACAATATTGAATACTGTAACGACAAGCATCGGACTCTCAAAATCCAGAGGGGAATTTTTGTTTAAAAATGAATACCAAAAAAAACACCCATTAAAAATCAATAGCAAAATAGGGAAAACGATAAATCCCCCTGTGTAATTTAACTTAAACTTCACACCGGTTTTTGCAACTTCTTTCGCATATTGATTAAAATAAAACTTACTCATTTTAATTTAATTCCGCAGTTCATGACATGTTTTTGAAATTAGGTCTGTAATATCCACCACATGGAGTTCATGACATCTTCTCTTCTGTTAGTGTTAGCTGTTTTTTTGCGCCTGCACTTTCTCGCGCAAGCGATTCATCGCCTGCTCCTGACGCTGGTAGAGCGCGTTATATTCCTCCAGCGACTGATTAGCCAGCACGTAGCGCCAAAGATGTTTAGGGTTATTGGCAGCGCTGACGTTGATCGGGTCATTGGGATCAAACTGGCAATCCGCCTCTACCTCTGCCGACCAACTGGGGATTTTGCTGGTACGCATGGCGATGTAGCGTGCAACGCTGCCCAGCAAAGTTAATGGTAACAAAGTCAGCGTGAAGAACCACTCCAGGCGTGAGTCCACACGCATCATATATTGCAGGCCAAATAGATAGCTCTCTTTTTTCTCAGCAATCGGTGGGCATAAGGCGATGATATCTTTTAGTTCCTCCAGACAGTCTACATTCATATAGCTGTAAATTAACGCCCAGTTTTTTACCAGTTCGCGGCGTTCCGTCGAAAAGCCCAAACTAAAGGTATCTAACACGGTTTGCTTATCTTCTGCCAGAATATACCCGTCAATACTGCATTCCGGCATTGGGCCACGCCCCGCTCGGCCACGGGTAAAGAACACCTCTTGCCACGGCACCGAAAGAATAGAGCCATCCAGTTTAAATACATGCACCATTTGGGTTTTGCGGTTAAAGCGCACCGGGTAATGGGTCCAGGTAAACCAGGATTTGCGTAAAAGTCTATAGCAAAAAAAACCAAATGCACCGGAGGGGATAGACATGAACAGGTAGGCAAAAAAACCAAATACAGAACCAACTGGTTTTACCAACTCTACTATAGAAAAATATATACAAAGAAAGGCTGCAGAGATAAACATTGAGGATAATATGAAAGTAAATATTTCAGGCATACCACGATCGTTGTAGTATTTGTCTACCAGTTCCAGATAGGTTGAGTTCATTTTGATCACCGCATCGTCAGCCAAGGCCAATGAGTCTGACTTACCCATGCCAGAAAAATCCTGCCTAAGCTGGTATTTAATATCCTCTTCACTTAGCGGGCGATTAAGGGAGAACGGACTATAGAGACCGGTGTAGTTCATGATTACTGTGCCCCCGAGGTCAATGCTTTATTGAATTCTGCCATTTCCATACTGCTGGTTGGCCAGATGGGGGGGATTTCTTTTTCATCTGTCGGGATTTTACGCCACAGGCAACTCATTAACCAAAGTTGGACATCATTTTTGATATTCAGAGCTAAATAAATCGCAGATCCAAAGAACAATACCACGGCAATAACAATCCATACCGGAGCTAAGGTAACGTTCAATATCACAGCGACAGCAAGTATACCGCCACCAAGTGAAGAACATAAGTAGGCAACTGCAATGTCAACATGGCCTTTATTTGCTTCAGTGACAAAGCTATAAAAATCAAATGCCGCTCCCACAATCCCCGCTGCCCCCCCTAACCATTTTATCCACTTAAGCGAACTCATAATAAATCTTTGCACGTTTCCACCCATACCTATTCTGAGCTGAGCCTTCCAGCGAACACTTTTAAAATCATTTAACAAGCGTTCAACAGAGTCTGCCATCGCCCCTACCGCCATCGTAATATTGGCGGCAAAGCGTGAGCTTGTCTCCACGGTAAACTCTTTAGGCAACCCAGCATGTACGATGGCATAAGTCTGAAATGATGCCGATAATACGCTACCGGCAAAGGGCAGTGATTTTAACGCCGAGGTCGATATGGCTTGCGGTGAACTGCCTTGCAATTGCGCCAGTTTATTTCTAAAGGTATTCGGGAAAATCGTCGCTTTCACCTCTTCGGCTGAACGCAGGGTGCTGGCGATAGCCGCAGCCCGTGCAGCCCCAGGCGCGGTAGGGATGGTGTTAGCCTCTCTTATATCGGTCAGAACAGCAAACTTACTCACCTGGGTTCCTGTCAGTTTGATACCCTGAGCTTCCATATGACGCAACTCAACCTGCACATAATGGCGTAACTGATCGATACCGGCACGCCCTGATACACCAAATGTCTGAGCGAGTTCATTAACCACCGCGCTAACAAAATCTTTACGTGAAGCCGTCAAGGTAATCACCTTGATTTGTTTATTACTGACCACTGCGAAGGAGACCAGTGCATCCGCTGGTTTAGAGTTAATTACTTTCTCCACCAGAGAATAGATCGCACCGCTAAGTGCATTCTGGAACTTTTCCAGTACCAACTGTGCGCCTGCTATTTTTTGGTCAAAAATATCTTTAAAGCCATCAACGATTTTATCCCAAGGTAACGAAGTTACGTCGCCAGAGATACGGACGCTGGTATTTATTTTTTCAGCGAAACGGTCATTATTGAAAACCGCTGCGCGGGAGATGAAATTGTTTTTATCAGTGCAGGCAGCCAATAATTGAGTTTGGAAGTGCTTAGAAACCAGCAGTTTGTCTTGAACGCCATCAATACAGTCCGTAGCTGACTGGACATATAAAATGCCGCTGTCTGCATCTGTGGTGTCGAAGTTATGCTGAAAGTAATGCGTCATGACCTCACTACCCAGCCAGACGAGATACATCTTCATCATCGGTACAATGACACGTTTATCATAATCATCTAACGCGCTGTTAAATCTGGTAGTAAATGCTTTTTGTTTTTCTTCATCGTAGTATTTCCCGTAGTTGCTCTGCCATTTATTTTCAACACGAGTCTCGAGCATCTTGACGTTATTTTTATGCAAGACGGCACTCATCGCCGCAGAACCAGGGACCGGCATACCACTGATCATGTCATAACCAATCTCGGTATTGAGCTCCTCCACTTGATTATTAAACACAATATCACGCCTGTATTGCGCGCAGGTGCTCTCTTTTAACCAGCTAACAGCACTGGTGAGTGCAAGTCCCCGCGTGTAGGCCGGGTTTTCATTAAAGTGTTTATTAATACGATAGTTGGCTAACCAGGCAATATCCTGCGCCATCGCCACCGGATCCTGTAGCACCATGATCGCACCATGCCCGGCATACAGCGCATCCGCCGCAGAGATAATATTGGTAGCCTCAAGTGGCTTGAGGTTTTTCCAAGGAGCGTGAGACCAGTTTTTGACCGTCGCTGCATTGGCCTTGGGGCTGTATTCTGCCACACAGGTTGCCAGCGTGCTCAATGCCACCACATTTTCAGCGCGTTTGCTTTTAATCCAGGCATCCATATCGAAACGTTGCATATATTGGGCACGGTAGCTGGCATCTTCGTGTTTTTTACGAGTCGCGTCTGTCCACTGTGCCTGGGACCAACTGAACCAGAAGATGCCGTTTTTCTTGCCAGTTGGCATCACCGGCAGCGTGATCAATGATGCTCTGGCCAATTCGGCTGGCTGGTCAGCGCATGGTTTTACCTTTCCCTGCGCTAAATCTGGCGGAACCGGGCCTTTAGTTGGCAATGGATAGTAATACCCTTCAGCTGTGACGTAGTAATCCAGCCAACTTTTGACCATCTCATCATAAACGTAGAGATACCCATCACGCAGCAGGCGGGCATTGTAGGCCGTATCGCCCTGCGCTGGCGTCGGCATTTTTATGCTGGACGGTAATACCGGCAGTACTTCCGTGTTTTCCATTAACGCTGGACGAACGGGCAGAATAGGCAATCCGTGGCGGATACAAAAAGTACATCCTTTACTGTTGCTCATAGGTGAAAACTTCCCTTCATCTGTCGATAATCTTTACGCGTCATTTCCTGCCAGTCGGCGTCATCCCAGCTTGATGTCAGACGGGCGTAATAGCCGGGCGAATTCTGAGACTCTGCCAATAACGCAGTTATTTTTGCTGATCGCCAGAAATCATCGCCATGCAGTAAACCTTGCGTGGCAAACGCAACCTGGTCGGCTAAGGTGGTTAGCGGACATTGCACCAGCAAGGCATCAACGCGCTGGCTGGTTTGCTGCCTTACGGCGAGATCGGTTATCAATGGCTGTTCGGCTAACACGCGATTAATCAAACCAATGCGCTGGATCTGGGCAAAAGCAGTTTTTGACCTGTTACGGTCAAAGGGGGCTGGTTGGGAATATTCCAGAGAATGCCATTGGCCTTCCAGCCAAAACGTCCAGACAGTGATTTCTCGTGTGTTGAATCTGTTGCTGAACTCCCACGGGGTGAGCATCCAGTGCAGATGAAACAGCACCCGAGGATCGTAAAAACGCAGGACATGGTTTTGCCGCTGCTCATCCTCGGTGATAAGTGTATCCAACAGGCTATTTCTGACCTCGGACGGTGAAAGCGTGCTTTTCAGCAGCAGGCAAATCAGCGGGGTTGATACTGGATCGCTGGCTTGCTGTATTTCTGCCATCAGAGAACGCCACTGTGTTCCGCTGATTGCGCGTAATGGCAGTAAATACGGATAGAGACGTGCCTGCGGAGCGAGCAACGGTGATACCAATTCAATGACCGGCAGAGGTTCAGGTAAATGACTAAAGAGTACGCGATCGATAATCGCATATTGGTGCTCATCAAATTTGGCGTGCTCAGGGAGATAATCCATCAGCATAATCGACCAATCCTTAGCTTATAGATATGATGCCGCAAGCAGAGGCATGTCAAACAACATATAGAAGCGGCAAGTTTTTTCTTAAATAAACCCTGGCGCAAGGTTTTTTGCCAACATGAACAGTGCCTTTTATTCCTGCTTGGCCAATTTTGATAAAAGGCCTTCCAGCAATACCGGGTAGTTATCCTCTTTAATAAGCCCTTTACGGAACGTACATTTTCTATCTATGCCAGCAGACTTGATATGTAATTTAAATAACCGCTTATCTTCTTTAATCAGCGTCACATTACTGAGAGGAACCAGATAAGTGTCTGCAAACAGGCTAGGGGTAATAACCAGTTTGTCCTGCGACATGCCAATCATGGTACGATTTTTCAAACGGAAAGAGTTGCACGATGATAACAACCCTGCTCCGACAACTAGCCAGCCTGTCGCCATGCCGCTAAAGAAACAGACAAATAAACCCAATGCGATAAACAATAGCCCTTGCATAAGCAACTGAGAGGTTTTGAAGCTTAGCGCCATTGTCAGCATGTTTTGTTCACTTCGGGTCAATACTGCCAGATTTTTATTGCAGTGTTCCTCATAGCTAAACAGATAACCTGTCATAAAAATCAGGCTCAAAGGCAACATCACCAACGAGCCAATAATAGCCAGCGTCAACCCAACCTTCGGCACTTTAAACAACACAGGCAAACTGACGATTTGCATAGCAAGCGCAATGATAAATGGGATTTTCATCAGTGATACAACATCGACAAGATCGCGCTCTGAATAACTCAGTTCGCTATAAATATCTTTTGCCGATGCTGAAAAAAAACACACTACACCGAGTAAAACAGCATTAACAATCAAACCAACCCAGATTAACTTACTTAGTTTATTCACTTCTATTCTCATCCTAAACATTATTAAATCACAATGTATTTATGACACACCAAATTACATATATATTGATTGTCGTTATTATTAATCAATATCTATTTTTTAGAGACCCACGAAGATAGTCAGCCAATAAATAAAATTTTATTTAACATACCCGAACACAAAGAATAGGGATCTTTACTCAACGGACCTCATCGGGAGACGATTTCTTGAAAATATCCCGCCACGGATGTTTTGAGTTGCTGGATGCATCGACTAAATAAGGGTCATCAGTCGCGACTTCACACAGGGACTCAATGCTTTCAGGCCAGACAGGGATTTTACTGGTTACCATGGCGATATAGCGTGGTACGCTAAAGATAAAGAACAGCACAAAGAAAAACGGGAAGAGAAATAATGGTGCACCATTACAGCCAGACAATAGATATAACAGACCGAATCTGAACCCTTCACGCTTTTTGGCAATCGGCAGACAAAAATTCACCACACCCATCACCGACTCAGGCCCTTCCTCCATGTAACGGCGCACAAACTCCCAGTGCCGTTCTAATTCCTTTCTGTCTGAATGGGTTGCCGATAAGCAGAAGGTATCAATCACCGTCTGGTTATCATCAGCCAGTACGTGGCCACTGATATAGTAGTCTTTGTTGAAGTCTTTTCTGTGGTTCAAACCCGAGGTGAAAAACACGCTATCCCAAGGGACACTATAGGTAGAGCCATCCAACCGGAAAACATGCACCAGTCGGTTTTTTCTGTCAAAACGAACCGGGTAGTGTGTCCAGGCAAACCATTCAGTTTTAAGAAGCTTAAACGAAAACACTATCGTTGGAACAAAAAACAAAATAGAGAATAGAAACAGTTTTTCAGGTGTTGCAAATTTCCACCCAATACGAGGAAGTGTATCAATAACTGAAAGTATTAATATCAGTGAGCAACCAAAAAATATGAATGCACTTATAAAACTACCAAAACCTTTTGCTGAGTAATATTTATCCACCAACTCCAAATAACTAGAGTTTATTGAAATAACTTTATTGTCCGGGATTATTGATCGCCCTTCGAGATCAATGAGTTGACTCTGTTTTAATTGGTGGTCATTCTCTGAGTCGTTAAGCAGTCGATTAAATTTAAATTTTGGAAAAAGCCCGTAATAATCCATATTACCCCTATAAACCAAACGCTAATTTAAACCCACCCACTTTAACCTGTAAAAAAGCTGGTTAGGCTCTTATTTCCTATCTGGCGGAGTTATGGCTTCTCACTATCGGGAGACGATTTCTTGAAAATATCCCGCCACGGGTGTTTTGAGTTACTGGATGCATCGACTAAATAAGGGTCATCAGTCGCGACTTCACACAGGGACTCAATGCTTTCAGGCCAGACAGGGATTTTACTGGTTACCATGGCGATATAACGCGGTACGCTAAAGATAAAGAACAGCACAAAGAAAAACGGGAAGAGGAATAATGGTGTACCATTACAGCCAGACAATAGATATAACAGACCGAATCGGAACCCTTCACGCTTTTTGGCAATTGGCAGACAAAAATTCACCACACCGATCACCGACTCAGGCCCCGCCTCCATATAACGGCGCACAAATTCCCAGTGCCGCTCCAATTCCTTTCTGTCTGAATGGGTTGCCGGTAAGCAGAAGGTATCAATCACCGTCTGGTTATCGTCAGCCAGTACATGACCGCTGATATAGTAGTCTTTATTGAAGTCTTTTCTGTGGTTCAAACCCGAGGTGAAGAACACGCTATCCCAAGGAACGCTGTAGGTAGAGCCATCCAACCGGAAAACATGGACTAGTCGGTTTTTTCTATCAAAACGAACAGGGTAATGTGTCCAAGCAAACCATTCAGTTTTTAATAAAATAAACATCAAGATTGCCATTGCCCCACTTGGAATAAGAATAACCAAAGCAAACAAAATATCATCCCAGTATATATTACTGGAATCAAAAAAAGAAAAAAATATTGTAGATATTAAAATAAAAACCATGCTTGAGAAACCAAAAAAGGCAATTAAACTACCAAACCCCTTTGCTGAGTAATATTTGTCTACTAATTCCAAATAACTGGAATTTATTGAAATAACCTTATTGTCCGTGATAATTGACTGCCCTTCGAGATCAATGGATTGACTCTGTTTTAATTGTTGCTCTCTCTCTGAGTCGTTAAGCGGTCGATTAATTTTAAATTTTGGAAAAAGCCCGTAATAATCCATATTATCCCTCTGAGTCCAGTGCCAACTTCAGTTCATCCATTTCCATTTGCATGGTTGGCCAGATTGGAAGGTCGGCAGCCTCCCTTTTTTTAAATTTCTCTTGATCTTCTTTTGAATAGTTTTCATTTACTGGAATTCTGCGCCATAAACATTGCACCAGCCATTTTTGAATATTATCGCGATTATTAAATTCCAGATAAATAGCCATACTAATCAGAATAGCAACTGCAATAAACGTCCCTATTACTGGCATTGCCCAAATAACTGCAGCAGTAACCCATAGACCAGCTAATCCTGAGAAAAAATATGCCGCAGCAAGACCCTTATGCCCTTTGTAACGCTCATCATCAAAATGATAAAAATCAAATCCAGCGGCAATTACCCCAGCCACTATACCTAATGCTTTCCCACCATAGCCAATAAACCATTTCATAAAAGTTTCAGAACTAAAAACGCGCATTCTTGATGTTGCATCTGCAAATAACCGAAACTGTTTTATACCGGTTTCTATCACACTTAACGTCGTGCTCCCCAACCCCGCCACACCGGCCCAAAAACGGGAGTGTGCTTCTTTTTGATCGGCAGTTAACGTCTTTTTATTTTTAAGATCGGCTGTGGTATACAGCGCTGCAACCTGCAACACGCCAGAAATAACGCCCAAAGTAAACGGCATGGCCTCCCCGGCTTTTCTAACCCCACGTTGAACGGCACCTTGCCAACGGCTAAATTGCTGCGCTTCAACATCCGCAGAAGTTCGTAGCAATTTACTCAGCGCAGCAGCCCGTTCTTTGGGGGGCAAAGCGGCCAGTTCATGAACCTTGTCGATATACACCATCACCAGAAATCGTTTCGTTTCCACCCCTTCCATCGGCAGCCCGTCGATCCTGAGCCGCCTCAACTCCCGCCGGACGTAACCGCGTAAGCTGCCTTGATGCGCTTTGCCATCAAGCCCGCTTTCTTTCGCCAACTGCTTAATTTCATTTAACATACCCGAACACAAAGAATAGGGATCTTTACTCAACGGACCTCATCGGAAGACGATTTTTTAAAAATATCCCGCCACGGGTGTTTTGAGTTACTGGACGCATCGACCAGATAAGGGTCATCAGCCGCAACTTTACACAGGGACTCAATACTTTCAGGCCAGACAGGGATTTTACTGGTTACCATGGCGATATAACGCGGTACGCTAAAGATAAAGAACAGCACAAAGAAAAACGGGAAGAGGAATAATGGTGCGCCATTACAGCCAGACAATAGGTATAACAGACCGAATCGGAACCCTTCACGCTTTTTGGCAATCGGCAGACAAAAATTCACCACACCGATCACCGACTCAGGCCCTTCTTCCATATAACGGCGCACAAATTCCCAGTGCCGCTCCAATTCCCTTCGGTCTGAATGGGTTGCCGGTAAGCAGAAGGTATCAATCACCGTCTGGTTATCATCAGCCAGTACGTGGCCACTGATATAGTAGTCTTTGTTGAAGTCTTTTCTGTGGTTCAAACCCGAGGTGAAAAACACGCTATCCCAAGGGACACTATAGGTAGAGCCATCCAACCGGAAAACATGCACCAGTCGGTTTTTTCTATCAAAACGAACCGGGTAATGTGTCCAAGCAAACCATTCAGTTTTTAATAAAATAAACATCCATGCTATTGCAGGAATGCAAATCAAAGAAACAAAAAAAACAACACTAATATCACTTAATGTCTTCCACCTGCCATCAAGTACAATCATAATTAATACAAAAGAATATAATGATAAAAAAGCAATAAAAAAAAGTGAACTTATTAGACTGCCAAATCCTTTTGCTGAATAGTACTTATCTACCAATTCCAGATAAGTAGAGCTTATTGAAATAACTTTATTATCCGGGATCATTGACTGCCCTTCGAGATCAATGGAGTGACTCTGTTTTAATTGCTGCTCCCTCTCTGAGTCGTTAAGCGGTCGATTAATTTTAAATTTTGGGAAAAGCCCGTAATAATCCATATTACCCCTCTGAACCCAATACCAATTTCAGCCTATCCGTTTTAACTTGCAAGAAAGCTGGTTAGATTCTTACTCTCTATCTGGTGAAGTTATGGCCTCTCACTATCGGAAGACGATTTCCTGAAAATATCCCGCCACGGGTGTTTTGAGTTACTGGATGCATCGACTAAATAAGGGTCATCAGTCGCGACTTCACACAGGGACTCAATGCTTTCAGGCCAGACAGGGATTTTACTGGTTACCATGGCGATATAACGCGGTACGCTAAAGATAAAGAACAGCACAAAGAAAAACGGGAAGAGGAATAATGGTGCACCATTACAGCCAGACAATAGATATAACAGACCGAATCGGAACCCTTCGCGCTTTTTGGCAATCGGCAGACAAAAATTCACCACACCAATCACCGACTCAGGCCCTTCTTCCATATAACGGCGCACAAATTCCCAGTGCCGCTCCAATTCCTTTCTGTCTGAATGGGTTGCCGGTAAGCAGAAGGTATCAATCACCGTCTGGTTATCATCAGCCAGTACGTGGCCACTGATATAGTAGTCTTTGTTGAAGTCTTTTCTGTGGTTCAAACCCGAGGTGAAAAACACGCTATCCCAAGGAACGCTGTAGGTAGAGCCATCCAATCGGAAAACATGCACCAGTCGGTTTTTTCTGTCAAAACGAACCGGGTAGTGTGTCCAGGCAAACCATTCTGTTTTTAATAGAATAAACATCCAGATTGCCATCGCACCACTAGGTATAAGAAAAGCAAACATCATAGCCGCACCACCAGGGGTTTTCCAAAGACCATCAATAATGCTTAGAGAAAACATGAAAAAAAACAAACCTAAAAGCATAAAAAAGAAAGTGGCACTTAATAGACTACCAAAGCCTTTCGCTGAGTAGTATTTGTCCACCAACTCCAGATAGTAAGAATTTATTGAAATAACCTTATTATCAGGCACTATTGATTGACCTTCTATATTAACACTCTGCCTCTGTTTTAATTGATATTTTCTCTCTTCATCACTAAGCAAGCGATTAAGTTTAAATTTTGGAAAAAGCCCATAGTAATCCATATTATATCCCTTAGCCCAGTGCAAGTTTCAGTTCATTCATTTCCATTTGCATGGTTGGCCAGATAGGAAGGTCTGCTGCTTCTCTTTCTTTATATTTTTTCTGATTCTCCTCTGAAAAACTTGTATTTACTGGTATTTCCCTCCACATGCATTGCAACAGCCATTTTTGAATATTGTCGCGGTTATTCAACGCCAGACAAATAGCCATACCTATTAGAATAGCAACCGCAATAAAAGTCCCCACAACAGGTATTGTCCAGATTACTGCAGCAGTCACCCAAGCTCCAGCCACTGCGGATAAAAAATAAACTGCGGCAAGCCCAAAGTGGCCTTTATAAAACTCATCACCAGTATGATAACCATCATAGAACACTGCAACTACCCCAGCCACTACACCCAACCCTTTTCCTCCATAGCCAATAAACCATTTCACAAAGGTTTCAGAACTAAAAACGCGCATTCTTGATGTTGCATCTGCAAATAACCGAAACTGTTTGATACCGGTTTCAATCACACTTAACGTCGTGCTCCCCAGCCCCGCCACTCCGGCCCAGAATCGAGAGTGTGCTTCTGTTTGGTCGGTGCTCAACGTCTTTTTATTTTTAAGATCGGCTGTGGTATACAGCGCTGCAACCTGCAACACGCCAGAAATAACGCCCAAAGTAAACGGCATAGCCTCTCCAGCTTTTCTGACACCACGTTGCACAGCCCCCTGCCAACGGCTAAATTGCTGCGCTTCAACATCCGCAGAAGTCCGTAGCAATTTACTTAGGGCAGCGGCACGCTCTTTGGGCGGCAAAGCTGCCAGTTCATGAACCTTGTCGATATCCACCATCACCAAAAATCGTTTCGTTTCCACCCCTTCCATCGGCAGCCCGTCGATCCTTAGCCGCCTCAATTCCCGCCGGACATAACCGCGCAAGCTTCCTTGATGCGCTTTGCCATCAAGCCCGCTTTCTTTCGCCAACTGCTTAATTTCATTTAACATACCCGAACACAAAAAATAGGGATCTTTACTCAACGGGTCTCATCGGGAGACGATTTCTTAAAAATATCCCGCCACGGGTGTTTTGAGTTACTGGATGCATCGACCACATAAGGGTCATCTGCCGAGATACGACACTGAGACTCAATGCTTTCAGGCCAGACAGGGATTTTACTGGTTACCATCGCGATATAACGCGGTACGCTAAAGATAAAGAACAGCACAAAGAAAAACGGGAAGAGGAATAATGGTGCACCATTGCAGCCAGACAGTAGATATAACAGACCGAATCTGAACCCTTCACGCTTTTTGGCAATTGGCAGACAAAAATCCACCACACCAATCACCGAATCAGGGCCATCTTCCATATAACGACGGACAAACTCCCAGTGCCGTTCTAATTCCTTTCTGTCTGAATGCGTTGCCGGTAAGCAGAAGGTATCAATCACCGTCTGGTTATCATCAGCCAGTACGTGGCCACTGATATAGTAGTCTTTGTTGAAGTCTTTTCTGTGGTTCAAACCCGAGGTGAAAAACACGCTATCCCAAGGGACACTATAGGTAGAGCCATCCAACCGGAAAACATGCACCAGTCGGTTTTTTCTGTCAAAACGAACCGGGTAGTGTGTCCAGGCAAACCATTCTGTTTTAAGTATTTTAAACGTCAATATTACTGCAGGGACCAAAAAAAAACTAGAAAACAAAAAAAGCTTCTCAGGTGTTGCAAACTTCCATCCAATACGAGGGAGTACATCAATAACTGAAAAAATTAATAACAGCGAGCAACTAAAAAAACCAAATGCACCTATCAGGCTAATAAATCCTTTTGCTGAGTAATATTTGTCCACCAATTCCAAGTAACCAGAGTTGATTGAAATTATTTTATTGTCCGGGATAATTGACTGCCCTTCAAGATCAATGGAGTGACTCTGTTTTAATTGCTGCTCCCTCTCTGAGTCGTTAAGCGGTCGATTAATTTTAAACTTTGGAAAAAGTCCGTAGTAATCCATATTATCCCTCTGAATCCAGTGCCAGTTTCAATTCATCCATTTCCATTTGCATGGTTGGCCAGATAGGAAGGTCTGCTGCTTCTCTTTTCATATATGTATCTTGATCTTCCTTTGTATCGTCAGGATCTACGGGTATTGTGCGCCATAGACATTGCACCAGCCACTTTTGAATATTATCGCGATTATTAAATGCCAGATAAATGGCCGTACCTATCAGTATTAGTGCTGCAATAAAAGTCCCCGCAACAGGTATTGCAGCAACCACTGCTACACTTATCCAGATACCTGCCAATCCTGACAAGCCATAAGCAATAGCAAGCCCGGCATGCCCTTTATAGGCCTCATCACCAAGATGATATAAATCAAATCCAGCGGCAATTACCCCAGCCACTACACCCAATCCTTTTCCTCCATAGCCAATAAACCATTTCATAAAGGTTTCAGAACTAAAAACGCGCATTCTTGATGTTGCATCTGCAAATAACCGAAACTGTTTTATACCGGTTTCTATCACACTTAACGTCGTGCTCCCCAGTCCCGCCACGCCTGCCCAAAAACGGGAGTGTGCTTCTTTTTGATCGGCAGTTAACGTCTTTTTATTTTTAAGATCGGCTGTGGTATACAGCGCTGCAACCTGCAACACGCCAGAAATAACGCCCAAAGTAAACGGCATGGCCTCTCCGGCTTTTCTGACACCACGTTGCACAGCCCCTTGCCAACGGCTAAATTGCTGTGCTTCAACATCCGCCGAAGTCCGTAGCAATTTACTCAGGGCAGCAGCACGTTCTTTGGGCGGCAAAGCGGCCAATTCATGGACCTTGTCGATATCCACCATCACCAGAAATCGTTTCGTTTCCACCCCTTCCATCGGCAGCCCGTCGATCCTGAGCCGCCTCAATTCCCGCCGGACATAACCGCGCAAGCTGCCTTGATGCGCTTTGCCATCAAGCCCGCTTTCTTTCGCCAACTGCTTAACCACCTCAGCAACAAACTGTCTGTAGGTACCGGTTTTTTCCAGCGGAACCAGCGCTTTATTGGTGAGCGCCCCCATTGCAACCAGGCAACCATAGACCTGATTTGACTCAAGCGCCTGAGTGATCTTTCTCGTCAGTATACCTGACAGCAAACCGATAAAAATACCCGCCACGCCAGCCGCGTTATTACGTTTTTTCTCGATGCCCTCTCTGAACGCATCCGCTATCCCATTCCAGGGGATAGAAAACCAGTCGGAAAACCCTTTTGTTGCTTCAGCTAACTTCTCGGCCAATACATCCTGATTCAGTACTAACGCCCGCGCCAGGATATTGGTGGCATCCGTCGGTGTGCCTGACAGCAAATCGGTGAAGTGACGGAGAACCCCGACTTTATCCTGCATACCTGCAATGCAATAATTTAGGGTCTGAACATACTCAATGCCGCTTTTCAGTTCGCGAGTATCGAAGTTATGCTGAAAATACCCCAACAACGTCTGGCTCTTGAACCACGCCAGGTACATCTCGGTGCGTGGGCTGACGATGCTGTCGTTGTACTGCTTTAAGACTTGATTGAATTTATCCTGAAAATTAGTCACTTGATTAGGGTCGTAATACTGTTCGTATTCTTTCCATTTCTTTTCTGCAGCAGCGTGCATTTGACTGTCACCAACCGCAGTGTACATATTGTCCGGCACATCAGGATTTGCGGAGTAGCCAAAGGGGCCATAAAGGGCAATCCTCTCCTCACTTTCACGCTTCTCGATGTAATCACGCTGAAATTGGCGTTTCATCGACTCCTTCAGGCCGGTAATGGCACTGGCTAAAGCCAGTTCTCGCTGATATTCGGGTTTTTTGTATACCTGTTCTTGCAAGTCATAATCAATAACGGCAGAAAGATCCTGCAGTATGGCAGGGGCATCTTCCAGCAGCAGAATGGCTCCTTTACCGGCATAAAGTGCATCAGCCGCGAGTTTAATATTCTCTCCTGCTGCCGGATTCACCTTTTTCCATGGCGCCCGCGTCCATTGCTTTGCCTTGCATTGAGCCGCACTGCGGCTGTATTCCGCGATCGTGTCACTCAGCTTGGCAATAGGTAATGTCTGTTTTGCTTTCCCACCGTTTATCCATGCATCCATATCAAACGATTGCATGGACTTGCTGCGGTAGGCGGCATCTTCATGTTTTTTACGTACCGCCTCCGTCCATTCCACTTCGGACCAGACAAACCAGAACACCCCGTTTTTCATGCCTGCCGGTTTAACCGGAAGGGTAATCAGTGAGGCGCTCGCCAGTTCGGCAGGCTGCGTAATACAGGGCTTGACCTTGCCATTGACAATATCCTGTGGCACATCGCCGTTTTCTGGCAACGGGTAGTAATAGCCTTCACTCGTCGCGAAATAGTTTATCCAGCGTTTACCCGATTCTGCCCAGATATAGAGAAAACCTTCGCGTAACAAACGCGCAGTCCATGCGGTTTCTCCTTGAGCCACCGTCGGTACGGTAATGGAAGCTGGCAGATGGGGTAAGGTATCGCTTTGTGATATTACCGCCGGGCGTGCAGGTAAGAGAGGAAGCCCCCGACGAATACAGAATTTACAGCCTTTTTGTGTGCTCATGTTAATCGTTCCATCGAATGTTGCGGGACTGAGTCTGGGTCATCTCCAGCCAGCGGCTTTCATCCCAGTCACTGGTTTCGTCACGGTAAAAGTCTGCAGCCTGCCTGGCCTGTGCCAGAAAGGCCTGCATCTTCGGCGCTGTCCAGAATCCTTCACGCTGCGTCAGACCCTGTAGTGCAAACGCAATGCGGTCTTCCTGACTAGGGAGTTCGCACTTCATCGCCTGCTCCAGCAAAGCATCTATCCGGCGACTGGTGTCCTGGCGTTGTGTCAGATCCGCACTGCGCGGCAGTTTTAACAGTGCCTGATTTATCTGCCCGCTGCGTTGCAACTGCTCCAGCGGTATTCCCACGGCCTCGCCTGGTTGGTAAGAAAGGCGTTCAGGGAATTCCAGCGTGTGCCACCCCCCCTCCAGCCAGAAGGTCCAGCGCGGTATTTCCTGTGCGGGAAGTTGATTAAACAACTGCCACGGGCTCAGCATCCAGTGCAGGTGAAACAGCACGCGGGGATCGTAATAGCGCAGAATATGTCCTTGCTGTTGCTCATCCTTAAAATACAACGCATTGACCAGGGCATTACGTACCGCCTGAGGAGAGCGAGTGCTGGACAGCATAAGAGAACACATCGGCGGCGAGCGCAGGTCTGCATGCTGTGACAGTTCTTTTATCAATGCAAGCCATTCACCCGAGGGTAACTCATGCAACGGCACTAACCACGGGTAAAGGTGTGCCTGTGGAGCCAACATCGGTGACACCAGTTCGATACAGGGCCACCCCTCCGGCAAGACAGGTATCCGCAAACGGTCAATGACAGCATACTGGTGCGCCTCCAGTGGTAATGCCTGTTCCAGATAGTCAATCGTCATTGCCATTCCTTAGCTCAGTGGCATTGTGGCGTCGCCCTGGCTGGCAGCGTCAGAGGCGGTGGATTCACAGGCCGTAAATTTCGGGTAGGGCACATCAAGCTTTGCCGGGCCAGCATAATCAAAATTGGCACTTTTCACCTTAAAATCACCGCCGGTGCCACTCTCGATTTTAGTCGGATCAATCGTCAGATAAGAGCCACCACACTGCAGCGTGATTTTTTTCTTCGCCGAGATAATGATTTCATCGTCAAGGCTGGTGACTGTAATGCCCTTTTGGGCCAGGATATCAATACCACCAGTTTGTGCCTGCATTTCGATTTTCCCGGCAGCAGCAACCAGCTTCATCCCCATTTCATGCACAAAAACCACCAGTGTTTTTTTGGCCACCAACGCGATGCGTTTCAGTGCCGATATTTCCGTATTACCGCCTGCAGTGAATATCTGGTTCTGGTTGGCGCTCAATTGAATGTGTTGCGGTGTAGAGAGGACAATCCCTGCTGGGGCTCCGGCTACAATAACGGGTTGCTGAAGGGTATCCACACTTTGCTGCAAAAAAGCCTGCTGGGTACTGTTGTCAAGCGGGTCGATTTGCGCTGTCTGCAATACGTTGGAGAGGGACTCCGCCAAGGCAAGTGCATCAGACAACTGGCGCTTAATCTCGTCCATGCTCAGTTGCTGACCACCGGCTCGGGGTTGTGCTTGAGACGAGAGTAAAATACCTTTGCCACCCCGCAGGGCCAGCCAGTCGTCGGTACGTACCTCCCCCCCTTCACCGCGCTGCTGCTTCTCGCTGTCAACCAGGTGCCCCAGGTTCAGTTGGCTCTTGCCACCGTACTCGGTACTGAGCTTGATATGCTCCTGATTTCTCGTGTCGTCCAGTCTGAGTTTGTTGTTAGCTGGAGTGCGCAGCACGTTGCGCTTGTAGTTGCGGATGGTCACATGGTCGACGTGCGCCGAATCATGCAGAACGTGCGCGATGTAAGGGCGGTCCGGATTGCCATCTTCGTACGCAATCGCTACCTCCGTCCCTGCCAAAAGCGGAAGATGGAGTCCATAGACGTCTCCCGCATACGGTCGGGCTTGCCGCACCCACAGGCTTTCATAACCCGCCTCCCAGCTATCACGGTCGAACAGCATGTTCACCCGGTAGCGCCCGTCTTTGTCGATATGACCGTAGATATCATTGGCGGTGGTGCTGGTCACCCGTGCCGGTAGCGTACCGGCCATCTTGGGTTTGGGGAGCAACGCCGGGCGGAAGCCGTAATCCTCGGAATAAGGGATGGCCTCGAACGCCACTTCAAAGCTGCGGTCGCGCCGTGCAGAACTGGTGGTACGCACGATAACCACGCCCTGGGCAAACGCGGCCGGGGCATAGCTGCCCGTCACCTTTAGCTCTACACCTGGAACCAATGTTGCGGTATTGGCTACGCCGGTGAACCGGGTTTGTGCGTTCAGGTAGCGCTCATGGCGCAAGCGGGCATAAAAGGCGCCGCTTTCCGGCTCTGGCTCACGCCCTTCGCTGCCGGCGGTCAGGTAGTTGTCGGCGTAATGATAGGCTTCGCCGTAGGTGGTGGCGTCACCGCGAGTGACATCCACCTGCTGGGTCAAGTCGGCGGTGGCGGTGCGGTAGTTGTAGTCGTTGGTGCTGACCGATTTCTCCACCACCTGATGGGCGCTGGACAGGTCCCAGACCGAGTCCGCGCCACTGTCGTGCATACCGGAAGGCGGCACCGCCTGCAGGGTCATCCCCTGTTGGTAATGGCGCTGGTCGTCGTAAAACTCCACCACGTCAATATTGAGCTTCGGGTCGGCGGTAAAGCGGAACCAGATACCCACCTCGGCCAGCAGGCGTGAGATAAAGGTCAGGTCATCTTCACCGTACTGCATCACCTGCTCACGGCGCGGATACTCATGGGCCAGCGTGAAGACAAAATCCTGCCCGCGCATATCGTGGCGCTCACGCAGGATTTTCTCCACAATGCCCGGCACCGAGATATCCTGATAAATCGCGTTCTGGTGGCTGCGCGACAGCAGCGCCAGGCGCGGTTGCAGGCAGACTTCATAGTGGCTTTCGTCGCGGGAGGTGGAGAGGCGTTTAAAGCCGGTGACCACCCCCTGAATAACCCGCTGGGGTTGCTGGACGGACACGCCAAAAGCTTCGGCCACCGGGGCCTGCAGGGTGAAGGCGGCGTCCTGCATCAGCATGGTGTCCGGGGCGATGGCCTTGTCGCGGCTGGTGAACTGGATGGCGTAACGGAACGGCGCGCTCAGCGCGTCCTCACCGGTAAAGCCCAGTACATCTATTTGAGCATTGCTGCCGCGGACCGCCAATTTATGGTGACTGTGGTCGAAAAATAGCGCGGTGGATAGTTCACTCATCTTTTTTCTCCATAAAATTCGAGCGTGACGCCCGCGTCCTTGTCCCACCCCAGCGTCAGCCGGGTGGGGTGGTGTTTCGCTGCCTGCTGGCTGAGGAGTTGTTGGCTCAGCACTGGCAGGATGTGCTGGTTCAGCAGGCTGTCAATATGGCGCGCCCCGCTGTCCGGTTGCAGGCAGGCCGCCACCAGAGCGTCGGTCAGGCTGTCTTCCATCACACAACGCAGGCCGTAATGCTGCTGTAACCGTTGGGCCAGCTGCGCCAGTTTGATGGCGACGATGCGTTTGAGCGCCACCGCGCCCAGCGGGCGGTAAATCAGCGTCTGGAAACGCGCCAGCAGCGCAGGCTGGAAATGGTCACGCAACAGCGGGCGCAGCCGTTCGTGTAATTCGCTCTCGGGCGCGTCGGGGTGTTTATCCAGATACGTCGTCAACGCATCGCTGCCAAGGTTCGAGGTCATCACGATCACGGTGTTGCGAAAATCAATCTCACGCCCTTCGCCGTCACGCATAAAACCGCGGTCAAACACCTGATAGAACAGGTTGAGCACGTCGCGGTGGGCCTTTTCCACCTCGTCCAGCAGCACCACGCTGTAGGGACGTTGACGCACCGCTTCGGTCAGAATGCCGCCCTGGCCATAGCCGACATAGCCCGGTGGCGAACCTTTCAGTTGGCTGACGGTGTGGGCTTCCTGGTATTCGGAGAGGTTGATGGTGACCAGCGACGTTTCACCGCCAAACAGGATATCCGCCAGCGCCAGCGCGGTTTCGGTTTTGCCCACGCCGCTCGGGCCGACCAGCAGGAACACGCCCTGCGGGCCGTTATCCGGCGTCAGCCCAGCGCGGGTGGCGCGCAGCCGTTGCGCCAGGTCACCCAGCGCCACGTCCTGCCCGATAACCCGTTTCGCCAACTGGCGTTCGAGTTGCAGTAATTCGCTCTGTTCGTCTTTCAGCAGGCTGCCCAGCGGCACGCCGGTCCAGTCGGCAATCACCGTCGCCACCGTCCTGGCATCCACGTCCAGCCACAGCAGCGGGTTGCAGCGCTGGATATCGTGCAACTGCGCCCGCAGTGCGTCACACTCCTCACGGCGGTGGCCTTCCTGACGCGCCACCAGCAGTTGTTCTGTCAGCGTCCGCTCTTTCTCGTATTGTACCGCCAGCCGGACCTGATGCTGTTGCAGTGCCCGCAGCCGGTCGCTGATATCTGCCAGTCTGGCCGGGTCAATGGCGGGGTCCAGCACCTTGTCCTGTTCAATCGACTGTTGCTCGAGGGTCAACGCCGCCAGCTCTGTTCTGAGGTGTACGATTTGCTCAGGTTCACTGTCCAGCCCCATGCGCACCCGGGCACTGGCGGTATCCAGCAGGTCGACGGCTTTATCCGGCAACTGTCGGCCCGTCAGGTAACGGCGCGAGAGCGTCACGGCCGCTTTCACCGCCGAGTCGCAGATATGTACCCCATGGTAGGCGGCATAGCGTGCCTTCAGGCCCCGCAGCATCCGGCAGGCGTTCACATCATCCGGCTCTTCGACTTTGACCAGTTGGAAGCGCCGCTCCAGTGCCGCATCACGCTCAAAATACTGCTTGTACTCTGACCAGGTGGTGGCCGCGATGGTACGCAGTTCACCGCGCGCCAGCGCCGGTTTCAGCAGGTTGGCCGCATCGGCACCGCCCGCCTGATTACCCGCACCAATCAGGGTGTGGGCTTCGTCGATAAACAGCAGTATCGGCGTCGGTGACTGCTGCACCGCCGTAATCACGTTCTTCAGCCGTTGTTCAAACTCGCCGCGCACGCCCGCCCCCGCCTGCAACAGCCCTAAATCCAGGGTGCGCACGCTGACGGTTTTCAGGCTGGCCGGGACATCCCCCTCGGCCAGGCGCAGTGCCAGGCCTTCCACCAGGGCGGTTTTCCCCACGCCGGGTTCCCCCACCAAAATCGGGTTGTTCTTGCGGCGGCGGGAGAGAATGTCCACCATCTGGCGGATTTCGTTATCACGCCCCAATACCGGGTCAATCTCACCCGCCCGCGCTTTGGCGGTCAGGTCCTGGGTAAATTTATCCAGCTCGGCGTGCAAGGCCTGATTCGGTTCGATAGCCGGGGGCAACGTGGCCTCCACCGGGGCATCGACCGGCCATTCCAGGCGCGGGGGCTTTTCCGGGCGCTCTTCCGATTGCGCATCCAGCAGCGGTAGCAGGTGGGCCAGCTGTGTGGCACTGAGGCTGAGCAGTGGCCAGGTGGCATTCTGGGTGACCAGATGCGGGGCGGCGACCAGGGCCATCAGCACATGCAGCGAACGTACCGCCTCCGTATTGACCTGTGCCGAGGCCTCCAGCCAGGCCTGTTGTATCAACTGCTGTAGTGGGGCTGACAGCTGTGGTTTGCCCTGGATCTGATGGGGTAAAGGTTCAAGGTGTACCAGCAGCCCGTGCCACAGCGCATCCTGATCCCAGTCATAGCGCCGGGCGATCACCGACAGATCGCCATCCCCCTGCTCTAATAATTTGAGCAACCAGTGCTCCACGGTGATCTCCGCATGGCCACGGGTCTGGCAAAGCGTCGCCGCTGCCGCCAGCGCCTGGGCACAGTAAGGATTTAACCGATGTAATAAACGTGCTGCGTGAGTGCTCATGCCTCTTCCCTGTTCTCTTTTCCTGCCCGCAATGATCTATCCCGTGCGGGCACGCTACCGCCCATAGCCGTTAACCGAGGCCCATAAGGTCATTGGATGCATTGTGAATGTGCTTGGCTGAGTACCGGCACGGCGAGACTCAGCCAAAAACACAAAGAGCAGGCGGGAAACCGCCTGCTCTCAAGACTTACGCGGTCGTACGTTCGTTCCAGGAGTCGGAATGAATGATGTTGCCGTCTTTGTAGGTCCAGGTGATTTTCTCGTAGCGCAACTCGATCTGCTCCAGATGATTGTGCCTCTCTTTGGCAGCGTCTTTGATGTCGTGCATCTTCGGCGCCACTTTCACCAGCTTGACGTTCTCGAGTGTGGTGTTGAAATACTCCACTTCCTGGCCAGCGTCATCGATGCGGTACCATTTGAACTCGGCCTTTTTCAGCGTCTGACCGGTAGTTACCGCCTTGTACAGGTACGGGCTGGAGGCATCGATTTCCTTGGTAAACAGGAACGGCGTATGAATACGGGTCCCCGTGAGTTTACCGGTGTTGTTATCGGTCGGGATGTACAGGCTGTGATCCTGTGCCACCACTTCAATGCTGCCTTCGCGGTCTTTGACATCCACAGACCCTTTGATGTCTGCACCACCGTCGTCTTTCAGCCACAGATAGACTGGAATTGCCATGTAAAGCTCCTTTTATTGACGTAATAAGGTCACGTGTTCCGGTGACCCGGTTGTCGATCCTGGCCCCGGGCAGGCCGAAGCCGCCGGGACCAGAGTGATTTCAACGCGGCGATTGGCCGCTCGCCCGGCAGCCGTCTCATTGCTGGCCACCGGCTGGGTCGCCCCAAAGCCCTGCACGGCAAAACAGCTCGCGGGAACCTCGCTGTTGTGTACCATCCAGTCACGCACCGCTTCCGCGCGTTTAAGCGAAAGTGGCTGATTGGTGTGCACATCACCGGTGCTGTCGGTATGCCCGGCCACCACAATCAATTCACCGGGTTTGGCCTTGATGTTAATCAGTGCCGCCACCAGGACTTTGGTGGCGTCGGGCTTGAGCGTGGCCTTGCCGGTATCAAACAGTGACAGGCTGTCCAGACGCACAGTCTGCGGGGTTTCCTCCGTCGACGCGGTAGAGGAGACCGGTGACGATGCGGGTACTGGAGGAACATAGCCTTTGATGGCCGCCATCAGTGGCTGACGCAGGCGTTCTCCCTGATACAGCCCGAGGCCCAGACGCAGGGGCTCACCGTTGCGAAACTGTTCATCCAGCAACGCCATATCCTGACGCAACACCTCAACGGCGCGGGCTTTCAGGTCGTGGTCTTTCATCTCCACGCTGTCGTAATGGCGAATATCGAACACGACACGCTGCACGAGTTGCCGGTTTTGCCAGGCACTGCTACACAAGGCCACCACCGCGGCCAACCCCAACAGGGTGACGGCATAACGCAATGCCCGCTGGCGTGGTGATACGCCACTGCCCACCGGCAGCGTGGAAAAAATAAAATCGGGGAAAGGCAGCACGTTATCTTCGGTCGTGGGTTCCGGGTGCCAGCCCACCACTCGGGTCAGGGCAGTGTGCGCCGCCAGCCACTGCTGCCAGAGCGAAGACGCAACTCGACTCTGCAACCCGGCGACCTGATGCAGAACCACCTGCTGCGGGGATACCGCGGCCACATCGTCGCTGTGTGTCTGCAATGCAGGCAGCACCTGCGCCTGCAGCCAGTCCTGGTGATGGCGGAACAGCACTGTCTGCTGCATCCGCTCAGCCTGCAGTGTATTGCTGCCCTGGCGTTGCCAGTCTGCCAACGTTTCCGGCTGGGTGACGTTCGGCCACAGAGTGACAGGCGGTGCCTGCTGTTGAGAAAGCCAGACCGGGGTCGTGGCAAGCGAGGTCGCCACAGTGCTGCACAGGAGCAGCGGCAGCGGGCAGCGGGTATCCCGGCGCAGTTGCACCAGTTGCCAGCGGAGTTCATGCAAAGTCGTGGATAACGCCCGTGCGTCTGCCTGTTGCTGCGGGTTGACCGAAACCATCACCGCCAACTGCGCGGCCCACGCCGGACGTTGCCACAGCAGTTGCTGCACATACTGGCGAAGCTGGCGGCTGTCATCCACCCGCAGCCAGCACCCCTGCGCACTCTGGCGCAGCGTCTCGGTGCCGAACAGGGAGTCCAGACCATCACCGCAAGCACTACCGGCAAGCGGGTGTTGTCCACCGGTAGCCCGTCAAAGCGGCTCGTGGTCAACGTCGCGTCAGGCTGGCGACCCGCTCGCCACAGCCCTGCCACACCGGTAGCGACAACCAGCAGGAAAGCGCCCCAACGAACCGGCGGTGAAAAGGGCAAAAAAACCAGACACAGAAGACTGGCCAATAACCCTGCCCACAACCAGAGACCCTGTCGCCACCGCGGATGCATTACGCTGGCCTCGGCAACAGAGTCGGCAACAGGCCAGACAACTGGTGATCGAGCCCCCACCACAGCAAGGCCACGGTGAGCCCGGCCAGCACCAGGCGCACCGGCCAGTAGCGCAGCCAAATACCCAGGCGATTGCGTGAAGCCGCGATGGCCAAAACCGGACGCGACGGTGCCACATTGAACGGAGGGACCCATGCGGAGAGCTGATCGACCAGTTGTTCACGCTCCGTCACGGCCAGTGAACGATACCCGCCCAGGAACCCCAGCATCAGCACCCGGTGAAAACAGGTCAGTACGGCATTGTCCGGCGCAGGCTCGCGCAACACGCTACGCATCCGCTCATACAGTTGATTACCGGCGTCCAGCGTGTTGAAGAAATGGGCCTGTAACGGCGAATGGCTCCACACGAAGTAGGCATCATCCTGCACACCTCGCCCTTTCACGGTTTCATCCAGTATCGCGCACTGGGCATACAGGATGTGCTGACGGCTCGGCTCACTGACGTCCGCCTCAATCAGCGCCTTCTGGAGGTGTTCGATATCGGCCACGCAGCGCTGCCAGAACGCCTGACCCTCGCCTTCCGCGCAGGTCAGGCCCTGACGCAGGCTGATCACCTGCAGCCAGGTATCCTGCAATAACGCGTCCATATCCACGTGCGGGGCAAATCGCTTCATCGACGGGCTCATGAGCGCAGCACCGCGAACAGTTCAAGCTGAATGTCACCCAGCGTACCCGGAACATAGAACACGCAGGCCCCCGCCTCCAGCATCTGCTGCGCCGCCGGGTTGTTCAGATCCAGGGAGAAGTACTGATTCTCCAGACGCAACGGAATGGCCGCAGGGACATGGCTCAGCGGGCGCAACGGGATCCCGCTCAACGCGATGTTCACCACCTTGCCGACATCATCCGGCGCACCGACTTTACACAGTTGCGGGAACTGGGTTTGCAACTGTGCCGCCGGCAGGGAGGAACGCACGGACAGGTAGAAATCCACCTCTTCGCGCAGACGCGGATCGTGCAGGGCACCGCGCCACTGATTGACGCGCGGCTCATGCACCAGTTCAATCGCCACCACCCGTGACGGCAGGCTCACTTCCAGCAGGGTATTGAGCAAGGTGAAGAGCGGAGGGAACACCACCGTCAGGCGATCGTGCTGATAAACCGGAATGGCCGTGACGTCATGCTCCAGGGAAAAGGTCAGCAGGCTGCCCGCCAATCGGGCCAGTTCCTGGTACAGACGTTCAGGGTGCACCTGCGGGTAGCGCTGAAAATTCCCCAGCACCGGCTCGGCCCCGTTGAGGGCATTCAGCAGCCAGAACAGCGACACATCGGCCACGGCAAAGTCGGCCATGCGCGCGTTGCTTTCCCGGCGCATGCCCATCAGGCGTTGCAGACGCGCCCGCAGCTGCACCATCAATGACTCCAACTGCCCCTCACACCAGGGGCTGGCCCGCAGGCTCAGCAACGGCGGGATAAACTGCGTGTCCTGCGCCCAGCGGCCCTGTGCGTCGCGCAATAACCGCACCACCGGGCAGACTTGATAGTCCCCGTTTTCCTGGGTGTCCAGACGCAGGGTGAGCTCATGGCTCATCACCGCAACCTGTTTTTTATCGTCGCCATACTGATTTTGCACATCACGCCACGTCTGACGGTAACGCACCGGCCGTTCGGCCCGCTCATCGGGTTGCAGGCAGTTGCCGCCGTTGGCATAGAGTTGCGGCAGGGCCAGCATCACGGTGACGTCCGTGGCGTCCGCGGGCAGGTTGGCCGCCAGGGTCAGCGTGGGCGGCAGCAGATCGGCACAGTCCGTGTCGATCAGCACACCATCCTGAAACCGCACTTGCAGGCGCTCCGCTTTCAGACGCCCTTGCGCCAGCGCGTCCTGATCAAAGGTGGCCTGCAACACGCCCCAGGGATGCAAGACCCCCATCTGCGCAATGCATTCGTTGGTCCAGGCCTCCAGAGAGGCTTGTTGTTGAAACTGCTGCGGGGATACCAGGATCCCGCGTGTCCATAAAGGACGATCAATCTTCATCGTGTCTCCGTTTACGCCTTCGCTTTCGGCATCTGCGACACCAGGGACAGTGCCACATCCAAGCCTTCCACCTGGAAGTGCGGGATGGCATACAGCTTGACGCGGAAGAAGCCCGGGTTGTCTTCGATGTCTTCCACCGTCACCTTCGCATCGCGCAGCGGGTGAGAGGCTTGCAGGTCATCGCCCGGATCGGTCATCTCGGTCACCAGACCACGCACCCAGGTGTTCAGCTCCAGCTCCAGCAGACGGCGGTCTTTGGTGGTGCCGATGTTCTCGCGCTGAATAAGCTTCAGGTAGTGTGCGATACGCGACAGCAGGAAGATGTACGGCAGGCGTGAGTTGATGCGGCTGTTGGCCGTAGCATCCGCGGTGTCATACAGCGCCGGTTTCTGCGCCGAGTTGGCGGAGAAGAAGCAGGCATAGTCGCGGTTTTTGTAGTACGACAGCGGGATAAAACCGAGGTTGGCGAACTCGAACTCGCGGGTTTCCGGGATCATCACTTCCGACGGGATCTTCACCTGATTGCCGGTGCCCAGATCGTACAGGTGGATCGGCAAGTCCTGCACCGCACCACCGGCCTGCGGGCCACGGATCTGCACGCACCAGCCGTTGTCGATAAAGCTTTTCACCATGTTGGCGGCAAAGGCAAACGACGCGTTGGTCCACAGGTACTTATCGTGGTCCGGGCCGGTGACCTCTTCCACATAGTTGAAGCTGCGCACCGGCACGGTATCCGGGCCATACGGCAAGCGGCCTAGCACGCGTGGCATGGTCAGGCCGATATAGCGCGCATCGTCGGTGTCACGGAAGGATTTCCACTTGATGTATTCGGCGCGATCAAAGTAGTTGCCAATGTCTTTGATGGCCGCCACTTCTTCCATCGAATTCTTGAGGAAGAACGCCGGGCCAACGGCACCGATAAACGGCATATGGGCGGCGGCGGCCACTTTGGAAAGGTTGCGCAGCAATGCCACGTCTTGGGCGCTGGCATCAAACTCGTAGTTGGAAATCACCGCCCCAATCGGCTCACCGCCGGGGGTGTCGTACTCGGCAATATAGGTATGGCGATACAGGCCGCTCTGGATGATTTCCGGGCTGTCTTCAAAATCCTGACGCAGGTCGTCTTTGGAAACGTCGAGCAGTTCCAGCTTCACGTTCTGGCGAAAATCGGTTTTGTTCACCAGGGATTTCAGACCACGCCACAGGGATTCCACTTTCTGGAATTCCGGGTGATGCATCACCGCATCCAGTTGGCGGCTGATTTTTTCATCCAGCGCGGCGATATGGCTATCCAGCAGGTTCTTGTCGAGTTTTTCGACCTTCTGCGCTGACTGCTTGAGCAAGTCTAGAAATACGCTGACGGCGGCGGTAACGCGCTCATCAGCCGAGACGTCCGCCAGGGCATCGCCGTCCTGAAAGGCCTCAATGCCGTTCAACTGGGAAACCGGGTTAAGGTTGATTTTTTCAAACAATGACGCGTAAACGCTGTGTGCCGCCGGGGCGTCTTTCTCCAGCACGGTGGTGGTGTGGCTCTGACGTTGTGCCGTTTTTTCCTGCAGGGTTTCTTCCTGTCCAGACATTGGTCTATTCCTTTATATTCCCATCCCGGGCAATTAACAGTTTTCGAGTGCCAGTATTTCCAGTTCCATCCGCAGTTCGTCGCTCAGTGCCTCATCCTTCAGGATAATTTCGAGCTCGCGTCGGAAAGTGGCGTTGTCCAGCAGGTTGGATTTGAGGTCGCGCAGCAGGTTGCGCATCGCCAGCATGGCGCGCAGTTGCGGGATTTGACGCGCCACCTGCTCGGGTTCGAAGTCTTTCATAGCGCTGAAACTGAGGTTGACGGCGGTGTCGCTCGGGTCATCGGACAGCGTGTCGGGCACCGACAGGGCGAGTTGAGGGTTGAATTCGGCCAACACGCTATCGAAGTTATTTTTATTGACGCCGATTTTTTCACGTTCGGACAGCGGACGGTGTTCCTGCCCGTTACTGTAATCACCCATCGCCAGCAATTTGAGTGGCAATTCGACACTCTTCTGTGCGCCACCGGTATGCAGGTCGAGTTTTATGTTAACGCGCGCTTTCGGCAATTCATTTTGGTAGGAATTGGACATGGGTATCCCTGTTCAATTAAGACAATAAAGAACGGTCTGCCCCTGGGGGATCAATAAGAATGGCTAACCCTGCCAGACAACAACTTCCTTTTTTGCATCATCGGATGCAGACGAAAAAGAGGGTCACAAGCCAGCACATTCCTTACGGGACAATGGCAGAGCGCTGTGTAAATAAGGTTTATCTGAATACTGAGATCATCCGGATAAAAATCATCGGGGGCAGTGTAGAAACCTTGATCACATTAGTGAAACTCAGTAATGTAACCAAATGTTACAAAACAATCATCATCCGACCTCCCTCAGTGTGATGATTATTAAGAATTTTCCAAGCAAGCGTCACCAACGCTTATCAGGCAAGGGGCGGTACGGAGCAGTGAGCCGATCAGCAACCGATTAACGTGTAAATAATAGGGTTGAGAAAGGCATTTATTGCCCAATGTTTTTTATAAAGGCATCGGGATCAGGGGATGTCATGATTTTAAAAAGCGTCTCTCACACACAAATACATTCATACAACGAATGTATTTCATTTTTTATAGGAGGGAATCGGCCATACCTGATCTTTATACCATCGGCATCCTACGCACATGGGAACAATCTCAGTGTGGTGGTGAAAGTGACAAGTGAAAGCTCTTCTCTGGCAGATCGGGGGCAGCACTACCGGTAAGAGAATCTTGCGCCATCCCAGGTAGTCAGGTTTTAGCAGGAAGCTCGACTCATCGGTTCTACCTGCTCATACTCCCTGAATGGGAGGTGATTTTTATTTAAGAAAAATTATGCCTTAATTTTCATAGGGATGCTACGTAAGCCATTATTGCTTTCACCGCATCATCGCATTCCGTATGATTTGTTATCTCAACAACCGGACACTCCACGCTTTCAAGCCATTTTTTATGCTTGTACGCATTTCTACTTATTTCTGTAGAAGTATCATAGGCTGAAGCCCATTCAATAAAACTTTGGGATTTCTCATAATACTCACCCCCAGGAGAAATGGCTTCGCCGTATCTTGCCAACTCCCTCTTCCTGATACGTTCGATCCTGACATCGTTCTTTACGTACACATAAACGACGAGATCGAAATAAGGGATAAACCTATCCCCCCAGCCACAAAGGGAACCACTCAGTATCCATTGCTTGTTTGCGTTTAATGCGGTCAATAATCTCTGTTGTCTTTCCAGGTATTCACGAGCAACGGTAAAGGGAGGCGTAGTGTTATGCCAGTAAATATCATCCGTATCTATATGCTGATAATTTGTGATTTTGCTCAGCCGCGCGGCAATCGAGGTGGTACCTGAACCAGAAGCCCCCATGATGTGTATTTTATTTATTTGAGACATAAATGAGTCCTGAAAAAGGAATTTTACATCAATGAGTTACAGTATTCACAAATGAGCCACGGCCTGCGGAATCTGCGTAGGGAAAAAGTTGCTGGTGATCGGGCTGGCTGATAAAAAGACGCTGCCAGCCGCCTATCTCACCAGACAGAGAAGAGATCGCACACTGGCATTTATCGATCTGACCAGACTGCCAGTTCATAGCCATCGGGATCGGTAAAATGGAATCTGCGCCCACCCGGAAATGAAAACACAGGCACGACTATTGGGGCACCCAAAGCCTCAAGCCGCTTCTGAGTTCCCTCAAGATCTTCCGTATACAGGATAACCAATGGACCGCCTGACGATTTAACCTCACTCAGCGTTGTTAAGCCACCACATAGGCGTCCATCCGTAAACTCGCAATATTGGGGTCCATAAACAGTAAATTGCCAATTAAAAACCGCCCCATAAAACTCTCTTGAACGTGCAATATCACTGACGGCAAACTCAATATTATCTATACAGCCGTGTTTTCTCTGATCACTCATCACATACTCCTGCCATTGATAAACGTCCATCTACGGATACCCCAACGCTGTTTGCCGAGCCTATCACTATTTTTAAGCGCATGAGGTTAATATAACTCATTTAATATCTTAATGAATTTAGCCTGTCCATCAGGTTGTATATTGTTTTCCGTCCACCCAATATGACGATAAAAGCCGTTCGCTCGCACCCCTGTGTTTCTGTCTGTTTCGAGCCAAATTTGTACACATCCCATCTCTGCGAGCCATTTCTCTGCTTCATCCATCAGTTTGCGACCAATACCTTGCCTTTCGAAACCTGGCTCAACAAACAATGCAAAAACTGTAGCATTAGCAGCATCAGCCATCGCGAAAGCTCTTATAACTCCGTCAATCTTGGCTACCCACCCTCGGCCTTTACCACATAACATTTCAGGGAGGGATTCTGGCGTTACACCGTACTTTGCTAAATCCGCCATGGTTGCTTTATTTTCATTTACACTGAGGCGGATACGAAACATTTCTGCAACATCTGTAATATCTGCAATTGTTATAAACATAGAGGTACCTTACCTTTCCCTGTTTATGCTCTGAGCGGAAATACACGCCTGAATAAACTAGCAGATCTGACAAGATAGCAAAACGAATTCTGATCTGATGGTATGAGATACAAAAAAATAGGCATATTATGCGTTGACAGAATAGTACTAAGGGTACCAAGCGGCATCATTCGCAAGGTTTGTGAAATAATTATGCTATGGTGTTCAATAGCAAAAAAATCCCTTACTCAATCCGTTAACTGAGTAAGGGTGCCAATAGGCCAACACCAGGGAATCGTTAACTGCATTAATTAATAGCGGCCAAAAAAGGATGTGGCAAGTTATTTTATTTAAATTAAACCGTAGTTTTATTTATTGACAAAGGTCCAAATTAAAAATCCAACATCAGTATAAAAAACAAAGTCAGAACAATTAATAACTTACCCTGGCAATAACGCCTGATGGATTTTTAACGATTGTGACAAATTTGTAAGCAGGAAAATCTGGCGGGTAATACGCTACATTGATGTCGATCATTTTATCGCCAACTCATCATCCTCTCGCTTTCCACCAGATATGATCAAGTGGGATTCTATTGCTCTCTGACAGTAGGCAGAAACGCAATATGGCTGTGATAAACGGAACGACATGCTCTGTAGATGTTTGCGATGAAAACAAACAGGTCTACGGTGTGTGGAAGGTCTGAAAGCAAGAGAGCATGTAGATAATACCTATATGCTCTCTTGAGGGTATCGTCGTTTATCGATTAATAATAATTGATCGTAAATACCACTTTGCCATTCGCATGGCCCGGCGAAACGTCAGCATTGTTCGTCGCAGTTTGAATATAACGGGCTGCTAACGGGATACGAATTGTCGAACTGCTGTCTTTTGGTAGTGTCACTGTCTGTTCGGCCGAGAAGTTAAACGGCGTCGGCGTTTGGCTGCTCTCCCCCCAACCAAGCTGAATCCCCACGCCTGCCGCAGCACCAGAGACCGTTGAGTCGATAGCCATTATTCCGTTGGCTGCATCGATCACTGAAGTCGCCGGAGTCAATCGCACGCCAATACTGTTATTGAGTGAGGTGGTAGCGTTACTCGTTCCCGTAGCGTAATCCATCAGCAAGGTCGTATTGGTGCTGTTATAAAAGCCGTAGAATGTCGGACAATTGGTTAAGGCAATGGAGGCATCCACCCAAGGTGTGGTCGAATTTACCCGAGTAAAGTGCTCACTGACGTCATAAACCCCCATTGCCACAGTGACATCTGGCGTCGCGCAGGTTTGTGTAGAGATCCTCAAGGTTCCCTGGAAATTGATATTATAAAAAGTAAACGGCAGCCCGGTGACGGCGACGGAGCCAGGGTGGCTATTTACCGGTGGCTCCAGCGCTGTCTTGATACTCGGGAAATTTGCACCGCTAATTGTAAAGCTACCGGGCGTGATCGGCCCCGTTTTAATGAGCGAGACATAGCGTGTTGAACCGACGAAATTCAAGGCTCCACCTAATTCATTACTAACCTGCCTAATAGGGCTCTCTATATCGGTAGTCACTGCAGGCCTATTGGGTATTATTGGGTTGCCATCAGGGGTTCGTGAGATAGCTACGCCAATCCCTGGAATATTCGTCTGATAGACTGCGCCAGCAAACGGGCCGGTCATCAAGCCGCTCAGAGGCAGTGGAGCATTGCTAATCAGCGTTGAGCTGCTGTACCAAAATGATTTACCCACGTCGGCCTGTGCCCATTGGCACCCCATCTTGGTGCTTTTCATCACCCAACTGCCTTGATAAAGCACCGTCCCCACGGGAATATCGGCCCCGGCAGAAATCACCGGCGGACTCAGCGGCACCGTTTCCGTTTGGATTGCTCCAGCATCAAACGAACAGTTCGCCACGGCCCAACTCTTGGCGCTGATAACGCTGAGCAAGAGGCTGCCAAACAGTCCGAGAACGTTTTTCATAGATAATTTCATCCGTCATTGCCTCGCTTGCAGGCAGAAAATAGAAGTCTGAGTAAAAACGCAGACAGTGTCTCTTAGAAACTGGGGTTGCCCAGTGGTTAGCCTGGCTGGGTTTCACAAACCGTATTGAAAGTCTGTATTGTCGAGTCGACGCTATTTTTTGCTCGTGGCATCAGCCTATAGTTCACCCGGCATTGCATCTGGCTCCCTTCGCCCCATGTCACGCGCAGTTGACCCCTGCTTTCAGCCACTCGCGCAAACAGTTGCCCACCCTGGCCTACCGAACCGACGCTGTTGCCTTTACTGTCAAAAATATCGGCCCCAAACGGCACCGGTTCACCCTGATAGGTCGCATTCACCAGAATCGGTGTGCCCTGCTTGGTGGTGTATTTCACCTTCACCACCGCCCCGGAATACGGCGCCACTTTCTGGCTGGTATTATCCAACTCCACGCTGGCGGCCGTGCCTTTCGGATCAATGCTGACTTCATTCATCTGGTACGGGTTCAGATAAGGCACCACCGCATATCCCCACGGGTCAATGTGCACCCCTGGATAAGACGAGACGCTGGCCCCTTCCGCGCCTTTGGCTTCCACCAGGGCGAAGGTGTCCGAGGTGTACGGCGTAAAGGTCGCCCCACCCGCATGCGCAATCATCGTGCCGTTTATCCCGGCTGAGGCGCTCTGGTAGTTTTTACCGGTGCTGTAAGTCCCACTCAGCGCTGCCGCCGGGCTACGGTAGTTACCGCTCACCGAGCCACTGGAACCCACACCCTGATTGGTATTCATGGCCGTGACGCCGTAGCTGAACTGATCCCCTGCCCCTGCGCTGCCAGACACCGTGGCCTGCTGGCCATAACGCCCCGTACTGTCATGCGACAAGTCCATGCGCAACTGAGGGGTGTGCGTCTGGTCGGCGCGGCCCAATGGCAGGCTGAAGCTCAGCAGGTAATTGGTTTGCGCCGTTCCCAGGCTGGAGAAACTGCGGTTGATGCTGAAACCGTAAGAAAGGCGTTGATAGCGGTTGTTGTAGCCCATCTGGTACTGCTTCTCGCTGCCGTCTTTGTTCCAGTAGTTCTGCAATGAACCACTGATGTACAACTGCCCCCAGCCCTCGGGTAATCCCTGCCCGGCGGTCAGCGTCAGGCGGTTTTTGGCGCGTGAAATTGCATCCGGCGAATACCCTTTTGCGACCGCCTCACGGGTCTGCATTGCGGTCATAAAGTCCATATAACCGTTGGTGGAGAAGCGATAGGCTGCCAATGACAGGTTACTGTTGGTTTCGCTGATAAGCTTGCTGTAGCTCACCTGATAACTCTGCCCGCTGAGGCTGTTGCTCGCCTGGTGTTGGCTATCATCGGTCACCGGGCCTTTCCCCAGATGCGTGCGCGCCTGGGTGACATCAAACGCCAGCGCCCCGATCGGCACACCGATTGCGGTCCCCAGTTGCAGCGCATAATAATCCTGGCTCGCCTGCAGGCCGCCATAACCGGTGATGGCATTAGTCAACCCGTACTGATAGGTTGCCTGGTACAACGCCGGTTTTTCACGCAGGTTATCACTGCGCATTTCGCCCGCCGTGACGGCATAGCGCGATGCCCCCGGGCGCAACAGTTGCGCCACCGAGGCATAAGGCACGCTGAAGGTCTGTTCGGTGCCGTCTGACTCACGCACGTTAACAACCAGATCGCCGCCGTAGCCGGTCGGGTACAGATCGTTGATCAAGAACTCCCCTGGCGTGACCGTGGTTTCATACAGCACCTGGCCACTCTGGCGCACGGTGACACGGGCATTAGTCCGGGCAATGCCGCGGATTTCCGGCGCGTAACCGCGCAGGGACTCTGGCAGCATCCGCTCGTCGGTGGCAAGCTGAATACCGGAGAACGGCAAGGTATCGAAGAGTTGTCCGGTGGTATTCGATTGCCCCATCAACAGCCGCGCCTTCAGCGCCGGGATATCACGCTGCAGGTAGGTATTGATATTGCTGTACTGGTTTGGCCCGTTGTCCATATGGGTATACGAGCCGTTGTGCCGCAGGTACCAGGCCCCGACGTTCACCCCGGCATTCACCCCGGCAAACACCGAATTGAAGGTATTGCCCTGCGATTCACTGGTGTACCCATTGACGTTATAACCCAGCAATAATGCCGGTACGCCACGATCCCATAATTCCGGGCTGACGGTTCCCCTGGCAGTATTCAGCATATAGACCTGCGGAATAACAATATCCAGGCGTTGTTCATTACTGTCGTAGTTGACCCGCGCTTCAGGTAACTTGTGTTGCAGGTCTAGGCACAATTCGCCGCCATTTTGTTGGTTTAAAAAATCGGCAGGCAGTTTGTCGTAATTAAACGCAATGTTTTTAGCGAGATCATGGGTCAGGCAGGGATATATCGATTTATCTGCTCGCGCCTTGAATTCAATATCGGTATTACTGATGAGCTGATGATTAATATATAAAGCGGTTCTATACACCCCAGGTAGCCCGGAAGATCCGTTGGCAAAGCGGCTGAGGTCAACCGATTTCTGATCATCAACATTCAGGAAAGAAGCATCGAATTCCAGATTCTTTGCGATCTCTTCCTGTGGAGCAGAAGCAACCGTTTCAGCATTGACCTGTCCCACGCAAAAAGTCGATAAAATGGCCATCGCCACGGGGGATAGTCGGCCATACAAGCCACATTGCAAAGATTTTGACATAAAGAATCCCTTCAAGAATTTATTTCCTGAATCATGATTGATATCGTAATTAACTCTAATTAACTCTATTTACGCCTATCCGGCGGCTTATTTCACGACAGCGTCAAAGGTATTCACTGCACCATAATCATTGACAAAACTGCCGGTCACTTTACTGCCTACCTGCCCGGGTAAATTCAGTACCAGGGTAGAGCGTGGCGCAATCATGGCGCTTTCGAGTTTCTTGCCATTGACCGACAGATCCACGAGAGAAGCATAATACGGGGTAGGATTGGTCGCCTGCACGCTGTTACCCTGGCTGCTCCAGGTCACCGCTTTGGCCGCATCGTTGGCATTGCCTTCCAGGCCCACCGGACGATAGAACAGTTTGATACGGGTACGGAAAGCCATCTGCAGACGGTTTTCGCTGTCTTTCGCCTGGCTTTTAGCCGGGACTTCCAGCACGTTCAACCAGAACACCGATTCTTTATCCATCGGCAACGTGCCGCCCGCGTAGCTGATGCGCAACGTCTGGCCCTTGCTGGCCTCAACGCGGTTCATCGGCGGGGTCAGCACAAATGGCACTTTGATGGCTGCCGGTTTGGCATTGGTGTCACCGTTATCGATCCAACTTTGCAACAGCACCGGAGACGGACCGACATTGTTGATCTTGACGCTGACCTCTTTGGCATCAGAAGGATAAATCACCCGCGTGCCGCTAATTACCACACTGGCCAGGCTGTGTGCGCTGAACAGTGCAGCGACGGCAAAGGTACACACCTGACGCTTATTAAGAGAAATATACTGCATAATACACTCCTGACGAACACCCGGATTGGGAGGGGAATACCCCCTCCCACAGCCCATTACTGGTACTGAATAGAATAAACCACGTTGCTGACCACAGTACCCGCTTGGGTTGGTGCTTCAGCGTAGTAACGCACGGCGTATGGCAGAGTCGCGCTGCCACCGGAAACGTCTTTATAGGTAGTCTGGGTTACCTGGTTCTGGTTACCGGCCAGGATCACTGCCTGAGACGCGCTGGATGCATCCAGCAGTTGCAGGCTGACACCCGTGGCGGTACCGGTCAGGTTTTTCAGACGGCCAGTCACGGTATCGACCGACGAGCCCGCTTCGAAGAAGGCAGAAGCGGTCCTCAGCGTACCAGCACAGTTGTTCAATGCCATAATAAAGCCCGTCTGGCCTGCCGTCTTAGTGGGAGCATCCAACTGGTTGGTGCCTACCGTTGGCAGAGTCACCGTAGCATCGGCAGTCTGGCCATCAACCACTACATCGCAGGTGTTCGCCGTCAGCTTACCGTTAAAGGTGATGGTGCCGGTAGAAGCCGCCTGAACCAGACCCACGGAACCGAATACGGCGAACAGAGATGCAACGATTGCTAACTTTTTCATATATATTCCTACTTACCTTGTATTGTTAAACCATTTTAATATCCATTAAAATGGGGTGATGTATACCTATATATATAGGTATATTGAGCTTGCTCTGGTCTTAATAGAGCAAAATTTATATAATATGTAATGAATTGACTTTAGAACTCCCTATTGAATAGCCAATACCATGTACATTCCCAATAAAATCATCAGGAAGACCAATAGAGGAGAGCTTTTTTCTTAATTCATTGATTGTTTGCCAAAGTCGTTGATTGGACGCTGACAAACTAAATTCTTCCCACACGCTTTTCATAATGTCATTCTTATCAATGACTGCATTTTGGCTATTGACCAGCAAGCAAATTAACAACCGAGATTGAGTTTCATTTAAAGAGACAGCCTTGAAATAAATGGAATGTTCAGAGGATTCGTCACTGTAATAAAAGAGTTTTCTATTAGCAATATTAAATAGGATGTTATCATCAAGCAGAAAGCCATAGAGTCTATTTTCCATTTCCACACAAATCTCGGTTCATTATTTCCCTTTTAACAATAAAAATAACAACCCACCATTGAGTCGCTTATTATATAAGTCATTCTCTTCATGGCAACTTATCTAAAACAATAATGTTACCCACTCTTAAAAAACGCATTTCAGAATTTAATGCTGAAATGAATAAATTTTTAGGTATTTTAAATTAAAAATCATATATTCAATATGCGTTAATCATGTCAATACTAGAAATACTCCATCAACCAAAAATTCTGAATTTTTTAAAAAAAAAGTTAAAAAAGCCGATTGTGTTATTTTTTTATTTAAAATCAATAAACTATAAAAACATTATCAGTTAGGATTTATCTGCCCATAAATGAGTGAAAATGCCATTCTGCTCTATTCCCCTACACAACAAATGGCTTCAGTACCATAATGAAGAGCAAGCTAATAACCACGTAACATGACTAATGGGCACGGCAAACAGATGGGTTCTTTAATCAAACCGGCGTAATCGTTTGCTCAGCACATTACGGTTAGTAATTATACAACCGGTACCACGCCTCTTTGGCAGAGATTCAGCACCACCAGATTAATATCACGCCTCTGCCAGCGCCCCAGAATTAGTTTGACCGGGCTGGCTCTCATTTCAACTGGGTAATCTCACCCATCGCAGTTTTGCACGCTGGCTTTTTTAATACTTGCCAGAACCACCTGCAAGCAGGGCGATTTTTCGCCTCCACATTGAGCGAAGTGAAAGAGGTCACTGGCTCTAAAGCAAGGTTTTACGTTCCTTTTATTCAATAAGAGAAAAATCAACATTCTATTATGGGATGTAAAGCAGCAAGCAAGAGGAATATCTCCCCCGGTACCTCATTGCCAATATACGCACTATAGGATTTTTCTTCTTAACTGTGAAGACTTTATTTTTTATCAATGATAAAAAAATAGCTTTATTAAAAAAAATCTAATGAATCTTAGGGTGGAAATCACTGATAGAAATCATATAACCGACTGTTTTATAACATGTGGATACATTTATTTAAAAATTTTTAACACAAAAAAACAACAGAATAAAAGTTACAACAAAAGAATTATTCATGAGATTTATATGCTTTATGTACCGTGAAAGTTTGTTTATCTGCATATTCACTTCTGAAATGCTGACATAATAGCCAGAGATACACCGCCTCATATATAAGATATTCCTTACCCCTGTGGAATATTTCACCGATTGAATATAGCCTTATGGTGTCGTAAAGCATTATCCTGCGTATGGCGGAACTGTACCGAGAAACATAGCGATAGTTTCCAACGACTCTGCCTGCACACTTACACAGTTCCTCTCTCATTCCACAATTACGTACAGACTTTACATTGGTAACGAATTTCATCTGCTAACTGTTTGGCAACGAGTGTCATTGCCATTTTTTTGCTGTATATCAGACTAAAGGTGCCATCAAGAAGCTTCTCTTTCACTGGCACTTTGCAGAGGGCTTTCTCGCTGTGGGGTTGGGTAAACATCATTTCCGGCCCAATAAAAAAGTAATCTAAATATATAAAAAGATGTTCCCCTATGGCTAGTGAGTCACTGAATAAATAACGTGAATTATAACGTGTGTATTATTGTAAAAGCGCAGCCTGACAACAGGCTGCGCTTACGCAATAGATCAACAGCTAAAAACCTCAGGCTAAGGCTTTAGCCTTAAGCTGCAAGTATTCACTTTCCGTAATCGTCCCCTCATCCCACAGTTTTTTAGCATCTGCAATTTGCTCAGCGGGCGATTTCCCGGCAACTTCGCGAATATACTCATTGGTCGCCGAGACATTTTTCTGCACCAGCGCACGATGCCGCTCGGCCATACCTTTACCACGCGTAATCAGGTAAACCAGTGAGGTTAACAGCGGGATGAACAGCAGGAAAATAATCCATACGGCCTTATAAAAACCACTTAGCTCGTGATCTCGAAAAAGGTCGGAGACGACTTGGAACAGAATAAACAGGTAGGCAATAAAAAAGAACAGTGAGAATGTCGTTGCCAGAACATCCCAAATAGTCAGTAAATGTGCGGTCATTATCGTTCCTTAACATCAAACAAAGCATAAAAAATCTTTTTTAATCCAAGTCATGTCCGCATAATTTTAACAGTGGCTGAATCATCACCACCTTTTCACTTTCCTGTGCCCTTCGTTCTCCTGAAAATTAACGGCATAACACAACCCAGATCGACTTGATAACCACTATAACTATATGTCACGGTTTCATTTTTTCCATGTTGTGCATTAAAAATAGTGCGGGTTCCCTGCATAGCGTTACCGCCAGGGAACCCGTGAATAATTTCCTGCCAAGGAATTTTATTGAGGTTTTTGCCCTATTTCAGGTTTGAAGTAACCAATGCCGATAGTTTTACGAAAACGCCATGGCTGCCACCTTGGCCATAACACCTCGGAGATCATGGCGATCGCTATCCAGCGAAACCAGGTGGCAAAGGTATTGCTATACCCCTGTGGCTCTTTATAGCCCTTTACCCAGCCATCATAGCCGCGCTCACCGAGCAGCGAGTCAGGAAAACCGCCATCCGGATTCTGGAAATCCAGCAATTTTGCCAGCATGCCACGCAGCCAGAACTCGATCTCATCGCGCCGGTGCGGGCAACGGGCAACGCCGTGAGCCAGAATATCGATAATATCGACATCAATACAGCCGCTGCGAATCGCGATCGGCTGCTCCAGGCAACGGCTAATCGACTGGTTGAAATAGGGGATATTTTCATCCAGCGCATAGAAAACGTGGAGATTATGCGTGGCCCCACAGAGCGCAAACAGCAGCGCCTCCTGGCTGAACTGCTGGCCAGGGCCCCAGAAGCCGGAATAAGGCTCACTTTGCTGGTTATGCCAGAAGATCATACCCTGTAGGCGCTGGGCGGCAGCACCGCTTGGTTTTCTCTGCTGTTCAAGCAGTAAGAAGCTGCCGAGGTTGACGATATTATTCCCTTCCAGCCAGGGATCGCGCATATCGCGCTGGCCTAACCATGCCCAGAAATATTGGGGATCAAGGAACGGGGTTAAAAAAGGCAGTTCTACGCGATCCAATTGCTCTAATACCTCTAATGCCCCCATGCAATAGTTGGTCGCATGAAAGCGCATATACTGGCGAGTTGCTTCAATATCGGGGCGCTTCCAGGTGTCCTCCCAACGTAATCCCGGTAACAGGAAATAGCCCTCTTCCTGCTGATGGCTTAAAATCCAGTCTGCCAGCCGCTTTTTCTCCTCAATATGATCGCCCAACAGCACTCGGGCCATAGTTCCGTCATAAGTGCCGGAAAGCAACATCTGCGGCCACCGTTCCGGCTGATGATATTCGCTAACGCGCAATACGCCCGGCACGCCATCAGGCAACTGCATGCTATTCAACCAACGTAGACTCTGATTTTTAGCCGCCAGAATACGCTCCTGCAACAGGCTATCGGTCAATTTCATCTTATTTCCTTTTAATCGTTAAGTTTCGCCGCAGACATATTGGGGATTAAGAAGTGCATAATGAGGAAGCCAAGCAGATAGGCAAAACCACCCATCAGGAAAATAGACCAATAGCTTCCGGTGGCCTGCAAAATATGCCCCGTGGCCTGGGCAAAAATAATAGAACCGATTGAACCAATTAAGCAGCCAATACCAACCACTGCGCCCACCGCCTGTTTAGGAAACATATCCGATACGCTGGTGTAGAGATTCACCGACCATCCCTGATGAGCAGCAACCGCAATACCGATCAACCCCACCGCCAGCCAAAGATTAGAGACGTTAGAAACCAGCAGAATAGGTAAAACGCAAATGGCGCACAGCAGCAGCGTTAATTTACGTGCCTTATTGACCGCCACGCCACGATTCACCAGCCAGGCAGGAAGATAACCGCCCCCCAGCCCACCCAAGGTGGCCAAAATATTGATTAATACCAGCGGCATTGCCATGTGCGCCATATCAATACCGCGTGCGTCATGCAGCCATTTTGGCAGCCAGAAGAGGAAAAACCAGAAGATCGGATCGGTCAGGAATTTGCACAGTGCAAAAGCCCAGGTCTGGCGATGTTTTAACAGCCCTAACCAACTGACTTTTTGCGGAGCCTGCTCAGCCACTTCTGGCTCATCATCCTGATGGATCCAGGCTAACTCCTCCTGATTAACTTTTTTCGTCTTGCCCGGTTTGCCGTATAAAAATAGCCAGAAAGCAATCCAGATAAAGCCCACGGCCCCCGTCACCACAAAGGCTTCACGCCATCCCCATTGCAGCGCGATCCAGGGGATAATAATCGGTGCAAAAATGTTACCGACGTTAGAGCCTGAGTTAAAAATACCGGTGGCGAAGGCACGCTCACGTTTAGGGAACCATTCCGCTGCCACCTTGACCGCAGAAGGGAAGTTGGCGCTTTCCCCCAGGCCCAGAAAGATACGGGCGTAAATAAATCCTACTACCGTGCTGGCTGCGCCATGGGCCATTGCCGCCACGCTCCAGATCGCCAGGGCAATCGGCAATACCAGGCGCGCCCCGTACAGATCGACGATCCGGCCACAAATAAATAAACCTACGGCGTAGGCGGCCTGAAACGCGGTAACGATATTGCCGTACTCAATTTCGTTCCAACCAATGTCTTTTTGTAACATCGGGGCCAACAGCCCCAAAATAGAACGGTCAAGATTATTAATAGTGACAGAAAAGAACAGTAATGCGCACACGGTCCATCGGTAGCGGCTCATGGTAACGCCCGACTTTACCGCCTGTTCACTGAGCTCGCTTCGTAATTCACTCATCGTATTACCCTCCAGTGCCAGATAGAAACAGCCTAAAATCACGCCATTCCAGTCTATGGGGGCGGTTTAAAAACGCAGACGGGCACGAAATAGAATTGAGAACTCAAAAGGCGTCCGATTATTTTTTGTGAGCCACTTCGCGGTTGCCAGAGGTTATTGTGATGCAGATCGCGTCAATAAAAATAACTCTGTGATGAATATCACTCTCCGAACCGGCTGAATTCAGACATTAATCACAATTTTCTTTTTTCATCATGACTTATTTCCTGGCCATTACCCTAGACTCCGCAACCACAAGGCGACAGCGGTTATTCTCCAACAATACTTTAGCGCTAAAGGGAAATACCATGCTTGAAAAGTCTGACCTGGCCGAAAATGCCGTTGAATGCCTGCATAACGAACAATACGATCGCCCCTATAACCGGCAGAATCTTAATCACCACAACCTGCTGTTCTGTGACGGCCGAGAGCGCGAAAGCCTTGGCGGAGAGTGGCGCTTTACCCTGGATCTGCACGATACCGGGCTGAGACAGAAATGGTTTTTGCTGCAACCGAGCGACGCGGAAACACGCCGAGATCCCTATGACTATGACCCATTCGCCGGGGAAACCATTCCTGTTCCCAGTTGCTGGCAGATGATGAAAGACAAGTGGTTTTATTTTGAAGGCAGCGCCTGGTATACCCGTGAGATTGATTATGTGGTGCGCGATGAGGATGAACGCATTTTCTTGCGTGTTGGCGCTGCCAACTACGACTGCAAGGTATTCCTTAACCATCGCTTTATCGGTAATCATTATGGCGGTTCAACACCTTTCTGCGCGGAATTAACCCCGGAGCTGCAACCGGGTAATAATATCCTGATGCTGTGCGTGAATAATAACCGCACCACCGACAGACTGCCGCTGCGTAATAACGACTGGTTTAACTACGGCGGAATTTATCGCGAAATCGATTTGATCCGCACGCCAGCAAATTATATCCGCGATCTTTTCGTCTATCTGGTTCCTGATGGCGGTTACAACCGCATAGCCGTCAGGATCGCCGTTGAAGGGCAGGCAACGGAGGTTAATTTTACTTTAACTGAGTTGGGTATTAGCCAAAGCTTACCGGTGGTTGAAGGGATCGCCGAAGCCACCTTCCCCGTGCGGCCGATGCTGTGGTCGCCCGAGCAACCGAAGCTCTACCAGGTTATGGCGTCACTGGGGCGAGATTGGGTGAGCGATCGCGTGGGTTTCCGGCAGATAGAGGTGGTGGGCACCGATATTCGCCTGAATGGCCGCTCGCTCTACCTGCGTGGGGTTAACTGCCATGAAGACGACCTGCTGCTGGGGAAAATGACCAGCGAAGCCGATATTCGCCGCCGCTTTCGCGATGCCAAGGAGTTGAACTGTAATTACCTGCGTCTGGCTCACTATCCGCACCACGAAATGGCCGCACGCATTGCTGATGAAGTGGGCCTGCTGCTGTGGGAGGAGATCCCGAACTATTGGGCTATCGATTTCAGCAACCCGGCCACGCAGCGCGATGCGCATAACCAACTGATGGAGCTGATCATACGCGACCGCAATCGCGCTAGCGTGATTATCTGGTCGGTGGGTAATGAAAACGCCGATACCGACGAGCGGCTGCATTTTATGACCACGCTGGTTGAGGCGGCGCGGCAGGCCGATCCCAGCCGGTTGATTTCAGCGGCCTGCCTGGTTAACCATGCCAAAATGAAGATTGAAGATCGCCTGGCGGAACATCTCGACATCATCGGACTGAATGAATACTACGGCTGGTATGAAGAGAACTTTGAGGATCTGATCGCGTTGGGGGAAAACTCATCGCCTACCAAGCCGGTGGTGATTACCGAAACTGGGGCAGAAGGGGTTCTGGGCGATCACGCACCACAATCTGGCCCGTTCTCTGAACACTACATGGCGGAAGTCTATCGTAAACAAACCGCCTATCTGCCAAAACTCGGCTACGTGCGCGGCTTCACGCCATGGCTGCTGTACGACTATCGCTCGGAACGGCGGCAGAATCCTTACCAACGGGGGCTTAATTGCAAAGGGTTGATCGCCGCCGATAAACACACCCGCAAAGCGGCTTTTTACATCCTGCGGGATTTCTATCAACAACTAAAACAGGCTGACTAATCCTGACACAGGCTATCCGCCAGGCTGATGAGCCTGGCGGGATCGAACAGCATCGCCAGATAGTGGGGCTGCTGTTGCTCCTCCTTCTCCAGCCATTCATCAATGCGCAGCGCCAACTGCCGCAGCTGCGTGATCTGCTGCGCCAAATCAAATGAGGAGATGCCACTCTGGCTGCCATAGCGTTCAAGCATCAACTTCATGGCTACCCCTTGCGCCACGGCATCAAACATATCGGTGTAGTAGGCGACCCGCTCCCAGACCCGTTTGAAGAGCGCACTCTTTTCCTCAGCAATATCAACACACTGTAATAGCTGATGTAACTGGCTGCGGGAGCTTTGTGCCAGAAAAAGTGCCCGTTGCTTCTCCAGCAGCAATTGCTGGTACTGTTCGCGGCCAGCATCCGGGCTGTCGGTGGGGAAAAGTGACGACGCCCCCAGATATCCCTGCGCATGGCGCGCATGCAGTTGCAACAGTTTCACTGCCTGCGCATAGGTTTCCGGTACCTGGCTGTAGTGATGCAGAACGTGGCCCAATATATAGGGGGTTTTCTTCATCCATTCATAACTGCTGGTATATAACTGATGGAACGCGTTCAGTTCAGCCGTTTCCACTTTATGGTCCAGCATATCGGTTAACCAACAGTGAAACGCCTGTTTTTCTGACAGACACATTTCGCGGCCAAACATCGCCAGCCCATGCAGGTTGACGGAATTGACCGAGTTAATCAGCGAGCTGTTAGAAATCCATTCCCAACTGAGCCTGCCGGTGATGGCCTCCAGGCGATCGCCTGCCACGTTCTCACCCCAACTGAGCCGCCCCTGAATTTCCTCTAGCAGATAACAAGGCAGCAGTGTCCAGCCATACTCCAAGCCCCACATGTCAAACTCGATCCACTTGATGCGGCCAGCCAACTGCGTAAGCAACGGGTTATTGGCAAACCCAGGGCGATAGCCGTTAGCCACCGCTTTTAATGACACCCGCACATCCGGCGGCAGCACCTGCAACGCATTGATCAATTGCCAGGGTGCGGCGTCGTCATCCATGTAATCACGCAACACCATTTTCTTCCCCAGGCCACGTAGTGTTTGATAAAGGTAGGGGAGCGTTGATGACCAGTTGGCGCGATAGGCCTGATGCCGGGGCAAATTGACAATCACCCCGTCGATACCGGGTAAATGTTGCAATGCTTCAACCAGCGCCTGCTGATAGAAATTTTTCCAGAACAGTTCATCGGCATGGCTGTTCTCTATCAAGGCATATTCAGGGTACTTTTCCTGTAATTTCCCACCATGAGGAAAGGCTTCACCCTGGAGCCAAACGCCGATACCGGCGAGATTGCAATAACGGGACAAGCGCTGCAGATACAATAGGCGCTCCTGCCGTTCACGCAGCAGGTTCTCCCGGCTATGCAGGCAATAAAGAGAGGGCAATACCAGTAGGGCTAATAGATCCTGCTGATGAACAACCAGACCGTTAAAACGATCCCGCTTCATGACGGCAATCACTTCCTGCAAATGTGGCCAATGCCAGATCAGCGAGGAATTCACTTCCAGTAAGCGAAGCGGGATCAGCGTTTGCACGGTTCTAGGTTTTACTCATTCGGTTTACTATTTCGGGCTTAGCTCAGCAGCAACCCGTCATCATCCAGCTTTTCGCCGCGCGTTTTTTCAAACATCTCCAGCAGATCGGTCACCTGCATGTTTGCCCGCTGCTTACCGCTGACATCCAGCACCACGCGCCCCTGATGCAGCATTACCGTTCGATGGCCGTGGTCCAACGCTTGGCGCATCGAGTGCGTCACCATCAGCACCGTCAGTTGCTGCTCAGCAACAATGCGGTCAGTCAATGCCAACACAAAGGCCGCCGTTTTAGGATCGAGCGCTGCCGTATGTTCATCCAGCAACAGTAACCGGGAAGGCTGTAGCGAAGCCATCAATAGGCTCACCGCCTGCCGCTGCCCACCGGAGAGCAAGCCCATATGATCGCCCAAGCGATTCTCTAACCCCAACTCCAGCGTGGCCAGCTTGTCACGGAACAGCTCGCGCTGTTGGCTTTTTACCGCGCGCTGAAACCCGCGGGCTTGACCGCGCTGCAACGCCAGCGCCAAGTTCTCCTCAATGCTCAACCCTTCACAGGTCCCCGCCAGCGGATCCTGGAATACCCGAGCCACCATGCCAGCACGGCGCCAGGCGGGCATTGAGGTGACGTCCTGTTCACCAATAAACAGCTGACCGCTATCGGGGGTAATATCACCGCTGACCGCATTGAGCAGCGTGGACTTTCCTGCCCCGTTGCTGCCAATCACCGTAACAAACTGCCCGGCTTCAATGTTCAGAGACAGGCCGCGCAATACCGGGTTCTCCAATGGAGTGCCGGGATTAAAGGTTTTAAACAACTGCTCGGCACGCATCATGATGATCGCCTTCCTTGCTTGCTTTTCAATTTCTGTTTCAACTTCGGCAGAACCAGTGCCAGCGTAACCAGTACTGCGGTGATCAAGTTCAGATCCTGCGCCTGAAGACCAATAAAATCGGCATTCAAGGCCAGCGCGATCATCAGGCGGTATAACAACGCCCCCAGCAACGTCGCCAGGGTGATCAGATAAAGGCTGCGAGCAGGCAACAGCGTCTCACCGATGATTACCGCCGCCAGACCAACCACGATGGTACCAATCCCCATAGAGATATCGGCACCGCCCTGGGTTTGTACATACAGCGCTCCGGCCAGCGCAATCAGCGCATTAGAGAGCGCCATGCCGATCACCGTCAGCCGATTGGTGGCAATCCCCTGAGCGCGCGCCATACGCGGATTCGCGCCGGTTGCACGCAGAGCCAGGCCGACTTCGGATGTCAGGAACGCATCCAACGCCACCTTAACCAGCAACACCACCACCAGCAGCAGCAACGGCTGGATCAGCCAGGCATTATCTTCAACCTGGCTGAGGAAAGGCGTGAACACGCTCGGCAAGCCAATGAGCGCCAGGTTAGGTGCACCCATAATGCGCAGATTGATGGAATACAGGGCAATCATCACCAGAATACTGGCCAGCAGTTGCAGAATACCGAGCCGCACATGCAGCCAGGCGGTCAGACAACCCGCGCCAGCTCCGGCGATAGCCGCCAGCCCACAAGCCAGCCAAGGATTGTAGCCACTGACGATCATGATTGCGGCAACGGCACCGCCTAAGGGGAAACTGCCGTCAGCGGTCAAATCGGGAAAGTTGAGTAAACGAAAGGAAATCAGCACCCCAAGCGCCACCAGCGCAAAGATCAGACCGATCTCCAAAGCCCCCATCAGGGAAATTAACGACATGCAAACCTCATAAAAAACCTTGGCCCACCAGATCTGGCGGGCCATTCCCTAGAATAAAAAATCACTTAACACGGAACGTTACTTGATCACTTCCTGCGCTGACTGCACCAGATCCGCAGGCAGGGTAGCGCCCTGCTTCTTCGCGGCGGCTGGATTCACACTCAGGCTGAGCTTGTTACCCACCTCTGGCGCAATGGTGCCGGGCTTTTCACCCTCTAACAGGCGCACAACGATCTTACCCGTCTGCCGCCCCAGGTCGTAATAGCTCATCCCCAGCGCAGCAGCAGCACCGCGTTTGGCAACGCTGTTGTCGCCCGCGATCAGCGGGATTTTAGCCTGATTAGCCACCGCAACCAGTGATTCGTAGGTGGAGATCACGTTGTTATCGGTATTGGTGTAGATCACATCAACTTTACCCACCAGGCTTTTCGCCGCCGGGCTCACGTCAACGGTGCGCGCTGCCGGGGCTTCAATCAACGTCATACCGCGCTTGGTTAATTCCTCTTTCAGCTCTTTAACCACCACCGTCGAATTGACTTCACCAGGGCTGAACACCATGCCAACCCGCTTGGCGTCTGGCTTAACTTTTAAAATCAGATCCACCTGCGGGCCCATGGCGACGCGGTCAGAAACGCCGGTCACGTTGGTGCCGCTTGGCTCCCAGCTTTTGACCAGCTTGGCGGCTACCGGATCCGTTACCGTAGTAAACACCACCGGAATGGTTTTGGTAGCGGCAATCACCGACTGGGCTGCCGGGGTTGAGATCGCCACTATCGCATCGGGCTTGTCACCAATAAATTTACGTGCGATCTGCCCGGCGGTAGCCATATTCCCCTGTGCACTCTGGAATTGAATCTTGACCTTATCCTTGTCATAACCTGCGGCTTTTAACTCATCAATGACGCCGTCACGCGTCGCATCCAGCGCCGGATGGTCAACGATCGAGACGATAGCCACCGATTTCGGCGTAGCCGCATAGCTGCTTACTGCAAATAAGGCTGCGGCAACGGCGACAAAAATCTTTCGATTATTTAAAAGCATAGGGGCATCCTTTTAGAGTTATAGTGAGCGCCTGAAATAGCGGCAAATCATCCTAACACAGTGTTTTACCGCCATCCACGAGCCTACATTCCGTTAACATCCAAAATCAGAAGAAATCATTTGATAAGCTGACTGAGATCGGTGATTCAGCTCACAAATCCCCGCGCTTTGGCTCGCCCCTTGCTTAATACCGGTCAGTTAAAGCACTTATTTAAAAATCGCGGTGACCACGTCCTTTTCCCCCGCATAGGCGTAGCCACGGTACATCCCTTCACTGTTAAAGCTGAGGCTGATATTGCCCTCTGCATCAACGGCAATCAGGCCGCCCTCTCCACCAATCGTCGGTAGCTTTTCCATCACCACCTTATCGGTGGCCTGCTCAAGAGATAAGCCCGCATAGCGCATCAGTGCGCAAACATCATAGGCGGAGAGCAGGCGCATAAAGGTTTCACCAGTGCCGGTGCAGGAAATAGCGGCGGTGTGATTATCCGCATAGGTTCCTGCGCCGAAGATCGGGCTGTCGCCGACGCGGCCTACCTGCTTATTGGTCATTCCTCCGGTGGAGGTCGCCGCGGCCAGATTACCCTGGCTATCGAGCGCCACCGCACCCACGGTGCCGAATTTCTGCTCTTCATTAATTGGCGCGGATTGTACGGTTAAGGCTTCGCCACTGTGATCGAGCGCGGTGCCCCCCTGATGATCCCGCACCCGATAAAGTTGCTCACGGCGTGCTTCGGTAGAGAAGTAGCTGCTGTCCACCCGTTCCAGACCGTGCTGCTGGGCAAAATCCTCGGCTCCAGCGCCGACGAACAGCACATGCTCGCTGTGCTCCATGATCGCGCGCGCGGCCTTGATCGGGTTCTTGATCTGGCTGACGCAAGAAACCGCCCCGGCTTGCAGATCTTCGCCACGCATGATCGCCGCATCCAGCTCATGGGTTTCCGCATGGGTAAAGACCGCGCCTTTACCGGCGTTGAATAGCGGGCAGTCTTCCAGCAGGGTTACCGCCAGGGTCACCGCATCGACGGCGCTGCCGCCCGCGGTAAGAACCTGCTGGCTTGCCAGCAAAATGTTGCGCAAGGCGGCATGGTACTCCTGCTCTTTTTCAGCGTTAACTGCCTGGCGGCTGATTGTCCCTGCTCCACCATGTATAACGATTACGGGTTTTATGGCATGCATTTGATAACCTTAATAAGTTGCTTAAACAGACTGCTGACAAAGCCCGTTATTAGGGGAGAGCGTGCCGGAGGGGTCGTAGCGGCGTAAGCCGCCTGAGTGCCCCTTGGTGCGCTAGGCCCAGGTATCTCGAGCTAAAAAATCACTTTATTAATTAATTCTCTCAACGTGATGGCAAGCCACCCGGGTATCGCCAAAAGCGCGTAACTGCGGTTCATCGTGCTGGCAGCGTTCATCGGCAAACGGGCAGCGCTTATGGAAAGCGCAGCCAGCGGGCAGATTTAACGGGCTGGGTAGCTCCCCCGTGATTTTAATCTTTATTTTCCGATCTTCCGGGTGGATGGTCGGCGTCGCCGATAGCAACGCTTTGGTATAGGGGTGCAACGGCTGCGCATACAGCGCAGTTTTGCTGGCGATCTCAACCGCACGCCCCAGATACATCACCATCACGTCGTGCGCCACATGCTCCACCACGGAAAGATTATGGGAAATAAACACATAGGTGGTATTAAATTCCGCCTGTAGATCCATAAACAGGTTCAGTACCTGCGCCTGAATAGAGACATCCAGCGCCGAAGTGGGTTCATCCGCAATCACAATCTTCGGGTTGAGCATCATGGCGCGCGCGATGGCAATCCGCTGCCGCTGCCCGCCGGAAAACATATGCGGATAGCGCTGATAATGTTCCGGGCGCAGCCCCACTTTCGCCATCATCATCCGTACCCGCTCTTCGCGCTCTTTGGCATTGAGTGAGGTGTTGATCACCAGCGGATCGCTCAGCTGCGTGCCAATCTTGCTGCGCGGGTTTAACGAAGCATAGGGGTTTTGAAACACCATCTGCACTTTGCTGCGCATTGCCTTGCGCTGTGCAGCATTGGCTCCCACCACGTCCTGCCCGTCCAGCACCAGCGAACCCGAAGTCGGCGCTTCGATCAGGGTTAACTGACGCGCCAGGGTTGATTTACCGCAGCCGGACTCACCGACTACTGCCAGGGTTTTACCGGTTGCCAGTGAAAAACTGACGCCGTTGAGCGCCTTAACGCGCTGGGGTTTGCTCAAGAAACCTTGGCCAACCTGATAATGACGAGTCAGATCGGTGGCCTGCAATATTGTTTTCATCGTTGACCTTCGGCGCTGAGAGGAAAGTGACACCTGACGGCATAGTGATCCGCCACCCGGAGTTCTGGCCGCTGAATGCGGCATTGATCCTGCACATAAGGGCAGCGTGGAGCCAGCAGACAACCCACCGGGCGATCAAATTGCCCCGGCACGATCCCCGGCAGGGTAAACAGCCGCTCCGTACCTTTGCTATGCTCAGGGATCGATTTCAGCAACGCCTGAGTATAAGGATGATGCGGCTGGCGGAAGATCGCAGGCACCGCAGAGACTTCGGCAACCTGCCCGGCGTACATCACCACCGCTTTATGGGCGATTTCCGCCACCACTGCCAGATCGTGGGTGATCAGGATCAGCGCCATGCCCTGCGTTTTCTGCAAGTTCAACAACAGCTCCATCACCTGCGCCTGGATGGTGACGTCCAAAGCCGTGGTTGGCTCATCGGCGATCAACAGCTTAGGCTTACAGGCGATCGCCATGGCGATCATCACGCGCTGGCTCATGCCCCCCGACAGCTGATGCGGGTAGGCTTCTAACCGGCGTGCAGGATCGGGGATCTCCACCAGCGTCATCAGTTCAATGGCGCGATCCCGCAGCGCACTGCCCTTCAGGCCGTGGTGCAGCGTCAGCACTTCCATGATTTGCCGGCCCACGGTATAGCTCGGATTGAGCGAAGACATCGGATCCTGAAAAATCATGGCAATGTCTTTACCAATGATTTTGCGGCGCTCGCGGGCCGACATATTCAGCATGTCATTGCCGTTAAATTGCAGCATGTCGGCAGACACCCGCCCCTGCTTTTCCAGCAACCCCATCATCGCCATCATGGTGACCGATTTGCCCGAACCGGACTCACCGACAATACCGACGATCTCCCCCTCTTCAACGGTTAAATTCACATTCTCGACGGCACGAAACGGTTTTGCCCGCGCGCCGAATTCCACAGAAAGATTACGAATCGCTAACAGACTCATGAGTTCACCTTATCCTGCCTGCTTCAGCCGAGGATCTAATGCGTCACGCAGGCCGTCGCCGATCAGGTTGATCGAAACGACGGACAGCAAAATCGTCAGGCCCGGCATGGTGACGATCCACCAGGCGCGCTCCATATATTCACGCGCCGAGGCCAGCATGGTTCCCCATTCCGGCTGCGGTGGCTGAATGCCTAACCCCAAAAAGCCGAGCGCGGCAATCTCTAAAATCGCCGAAGAGAAGCTCATGGTCATATGCACAATCAGCGGAGCCATGCAGTTTGGCAACACGGTGAAAAACATCAGGCGCAGCGTACCGGCCCCGCCGACGCGGGCGGCGGTCACATAGTCGCGGTGCAGTTCCATCATCACCGAGGAGCGGGTCAAGCGCACGTAACCGGGCAAGGAGGCAATGGCGATAGCGATCATCGCATTGAGCAGGCCAGGGCCGAGCACCGCCATGATGGCAACCGCCAGCAGCAGGGTGGGCATCGACATCATGATGTCCATTAAACGCATCACGGCAATGCCGATAACGCGTGGATAAAACGCCGCCAGCAGCCCGAGGATCGCCCCCGGGATCAGGGCAAACACCACCGCACAGAAACCAATAAACAGCGATAGCCGCCCACCGTGCATCAAGCGGGAAAGAATATCGCGCCCCACTTCATCGGTGCCTAAAGGAAAAGCGGCGCTGCCGCCGGTTTGCCACATCGGTGGCTGCATTAAATGATCGCGGTATTGGGTAATAGGATCATAAGGCGCGATCCACGGGGCAAAAACAGCGGCAATCAGCACCAACAGCATAAAAAAGAACGCCACGGTCGCGCCACGGTTGGCGAAAAAGCTCTGATAAAACTCTTTCAGCGGCGAAGGATAGCTGCTGGAGAGATCGTCTGGTTCTGCCGCCGCACCGAGAGTATTCAAAATAGTCTGAGTCATAATCAGGCCCTGTTAAGCATGGCGAATGCGCGGATTAACCACACCGTATAAAATATCCACCAGCAGGTTGGTGATAATCACCAGCGTCGCCACCAGCAGAATACCGTTCTGCACCACCTGATAATCGCGGCGACCAATTGCTTCGATCAGCCATTTGCCGATGCCGGGCCAGGAAAAGATGGTCTCCGTCATCACCGCGCCGCCCAACAACGAACTGACGCTCAGGCCGATAATGGTGAGTACCGGGATCAGCGCATTGCGCAGCGTATGGCCGAAGATCACCCGGAAAGGAGATAGCCCTTTGGCATAGGCGGTGCGTACGTAGTCTTCACGCAGCACTTCCAACATTGATGAGCGCGTCATGCGCGAAACAATCGCCAGCGGCACGGTAGCCAGCACGATAGAAGGCAAAATCAGGTGTTTCAGGGCATTCAGGAACGCCCCCTGATTCGCGTCAGGATCCTGATATTGCGCGATCAGCGAGTCGATCAGCATAAATCCGCTGTGCGGCTCAATGTCGAAATCCAGATCGATGCGCCCCGATACCGGCGTCCAACCCAGCTGTACCGAAAAGAACATGATCAGAATCAGGCTCCACCAGAAGATCGGCATGGAAAAGCCGGTTAACGACAGGCCCATCACACCATGATCAAAAATAGAACCACGCTTTACCGCCGCCAGCACGCCGATCGGAATGCCGACGATAATCGCCAGGATCATCGCTAAGGTGGCCAGTTCCAGCGTTGCCGGGAACAGGGTTAAAAACTCATGCAGCACGGTCTCGTTTGAGGTTAACGAGATGCCTAAATCACCGTGCAACAGGCTGAGCAGATAGTTGAAATACTGCTGCGGCAGCGGCAGGTCCAACCCGAGCTTTTTCAGCATTTCTGCGTGATAGGCGGGATCCAGGCCACGCTCACCCATCATAATTTCCACCGGATCGCCGGGAATCAGACGGACCAGCAGAAAAGTGATCAGGGTGATGCCGATAAACGTCGGGATCAGCATCAGTAACCGCTTGATAATAAATTTGATCATCGCAATACCTGCCCGTTACTTACCGCCATCCACCGACAGCGTTTGCCCTGATACCCAGCCCGAATCCGGCGAGGCAAAGAACAGCACGGCATTGGCGATATCCTCTACCTTGCCCAAACGGCGCATAGCAATTTGGCTCAGAATGGCCTGCTGTCTGGCTTCACCAAACTTCTGCCACTGACGTTCGCTGCTGGGGTTGGAGCGCACAAACCCCGGCGCAACGCTGTTGACGGTAATGCCGAATGGCCCCAGTTCATGCCCCAACTGGCGGGTCAGGCCAATCTGCGCCGCTTTCGCCGCCGCGTAGGCCTGGATGCCAGTCAGGCTGATACCAAGCCCTGCCCCGCTGGAGATATTGATGATCCGGCCATAGTTGGCGGCTTTCATCGATGGCGCTACCGCTTGGGCAAACCAGAAGGTGCTATCCACGTTGACCTGAAACAGCGCGTGCCACTGCTGCGCCGTCACGTTTTCCAGCGGGTGACCTTCCTGGCCGCGTACCCCACCGGCGCAGTTCACCAGTACATCGACCTTACCCACTTCGGCCACAAAGGTGCTGACCTCGGCCTGAACGGTAACGTCAACAACCCGCGCCTGGGTCATGGCACCGCACTCCTGCTGGGTGATCGCCAAAGTTTCGGCATCAACGTCACATACCCACACCTTGCCGCCCAACGCAGCGAAAGACTTGGCAATCGCCCGGCCAATCCCCTGTGCCGCACCGGTGACCACGATGGTCTGCCCTGAAAAATCGAGATTCATTGCTCACTCCTTTTGAGTAATGCTGCCACCCGATCGAGGTTGGCCCAAGATAGCGCTGCGCCCTGTTCGATCTGGTGAATACCGGCGATCACCGCCTGCAACAGCGGCGTGGCGATGCCAAGCTGTGCGGCCTCGCGCACGATGACGCCGAGCTGTTGATCGACTTCGGTTTTACGTTTGTGAATGGCTAAATCACGCCAAATGCCGCTGTGGGTTTTGGCTGAACGCCGGTTGAACGCCACCATCGCGTCCATCGAGGTATAACTTTCTGCCAAAGGCGCATTGGCGCTGAACGCCGGGGGATGGAAACCGTTGAATCCTTCCAGCGGAATCTTGGCCGCCTCGGCAACCGCGCAAACCTCTTTACCAATGGCAATCAACACTGCGCGATAGTCAGGATGCGCCAGCACGTCGACGATGGATTCATTGGTCAATGCCGTGCCAAACAGCAGCGCACCGTAGCCCAACTTGCCCCACAGATAGCTGAAGATCTGCTCCGTTTGCAGCGCGTTTGGTTCAAATACCTGCATCAGTTGCAGAATATCGGCCAGCCGGGGCGTTAAAGCACCGTTCAGTTCACCCACCACCACCGCACCGCGCCCGGCGTAGTGAATATGGCCGGGCTCCAGAATATCGGCACCAAAGTTGATAAAGCAGCCGATACAGCGCGATTCGCCTACGATCTCGGCGATGATCAACTCATTTAAGCCGTTTTGTACCGAGATCACTTCGCCCTGCGCCGCGAGATGCGGTGCCAGAGCCCGGCAGGCGGCTTCGGTATGCTGCGCTTTAGTGCAGAGGAAAATACGGGGATATTGATTCGGGATCGCCACGCCCTGAGCATCAGCAGAAAAAAGCTGTTCCGGTAACAGCGCTTTAGCGGTAACAACGAACTCTTCTATCGGCCCGCTGATGCGCAGCCCGTGCTGGTTAATCGCCGCCACATGAGCCGGATTGTTATCCACCAGCAGCACGTTCTTACCGGCACGGATCCAGTAGGCAGCCAGCGTGCCGCCCATGGCACCTGCGCCCCATACAACAATCGGTGAATCACTCATTGCCATGGCCCTTCCAGAATCGCGCGGGTTTCAGCTACCGCGATCTGCCACATGGCTTCCTCCACCTCGGCAGGGCGTTGATAGTAGCCACCGAAGTTGCCGTCACCCAGATAGTCTTTGGCCTCTGCCGCGTTCATTACGTGGAAACGCTGATAGTCGATCGGCGCTTTACGTGCATCCGGGCACGGAGCGTTGGCTAAACGCGTCCAAGGCAGGTTTTCCATCCAACTGGCGTGAGAAGAGGTAGGGTCCACTGAGCGCACGTTAGCCAAGGTGTTGGGCGCATTCCACCAGTTATAGAAGCGGACCTTAACTTCGGGATGACTGAGCATCCATTCGGTTGCCGCGCTGTGGGCGGGCTGATTGCCGCCATGGCCGTTGACCAGCACGATGCGTTTGAAACCGGAGCGGGCCAGGCTGTCCAGCAGATCGTGGATCACACGCACGTAGGTTTCGACGCGTAAAGATACGGTGCCGGGGAAAGCGGCAAAATAAGGCGTAACGCCAAACGGTATGGCCGGATAAACCGGGATGCCCAAAGGCTCTGCCGCATCCACCGCCACTTTTTCTGCCAGGATCATATCCACGGCCACGCTTAAATAGGCATGCTGTTCAACGCTGCCCAATGGCACCACTACGCGATCGTCCTGCTGTAAGTAGCTTTCGATCTGCATCCAGTTCATATCTGCAATTTTCATTATTTCCCCTCGTTTTTTTAAAGCTACAACTCATAGTTACCCTAAATAATTCGAGTTGCAGGAAGGCGACAAGCGCGCGAAGCCCCAGGAGCATAGATAACTATGTGACTGGGGTGAGCGCGCGTAGTCAACGCACCTGCGGCTTGAATTATGACGGGTACAGCTTGGTGAATTTCTGCTCCAGATAGTCCAGATACGGCGTGGCATCCAGGCCCTTACCGGTGGCGCGCTGTAATAACTCGTGAGGTAAATAGGTGCGGCCATGCTGCAGAATATTTTCCGTCAACCACTGCTTGAGCGGTGCGTAGTTGCCCTGAGCCAGTTCTGTGGCTAATGACGGCTGCTGCTCCAGGGCGGCGGCCATAAACTGTGAGCCCATCACATTGCCAAGGGTGTAGGTCGGGAACGAGCCGATCATGCCTTTTGACCAATGAATATCCTGCAACACGCCCTGGGTATCCGTGGTGGGTTTCACCCCCAGATAAGCCTGGATTTTCTCTGCCCAAAAGCCCGGCAAGTCGCTGACCTTCAGGCTGCCATCGATCAGCCCCATCTCGATCTCCACCCGCAGCATGACGTGGAAATCGTAAGTCAGTTCGTCGGCTTCCACGCGGATCAGGCTCGGCTCCGAACGGTTAATCGCGCGATGGAACTGCTCGAGCGAAATGTCGTCCAGCACGCCGGGGAAGGTGCTCTGCAAGGTGGCGTAATGGTTTTGCCAGAACGGCAGAGAGCGGCCCACGCGGTTTTCCCACAGGCGCGACTGCGACTCATGCACGCCATAGCTGGCACCGGCCACCGCATACAGGCCAAACAGATCCAGCGTGAGTGCCATGCCGCTTAAGGCAGGGGAAACATTCTGCTCATAAATGGCGTGGCCCGCTTCATGCAGGGTGCCAAATAACCCAGCGTTGATAAATTGCGGGTTAAAGCGTGTGGTAATGCGCACATCGTCGCGAGTGATCGATATTTCAAACGGATGAGTGGTGGTATCCAGGCGGCCACGCTGGAAATCATAGCCAATCATGGCTGCCAGTTGGGTAGATAGCTCGCGCTGCTGCGCCACCGGAAAGTGGCGGTGTAAAAAGGCATTATCGGGTTTAGGTGCCGCATGCACCCGTTTCACCAGCGGTAATAAGCGCTCTTGCAACTGGGCAAACAGGGTTTTCAGCGCAGGCACGGTTAAACCAGGCTCATATTCATGCGTCAGCGCTTCGTACGGGTGGTTTTCATAGCCGACGACATCGGCAAAGCGGCGTTTTAAATCAACGATTTTCTCTAAATAGGGCTGGAACAGGTGGAATTTATTCTGCTCCCGCGCCTCGCGCCAGGCCACTTCGGCGACGGCCACCAGTTGCGCCTGTTCCATTACCAGGCTGGCAGGGACTTTTTTATAGTGCGCGATCGCCTGCTCTAACGCCTGATGCGATCGCTGCTGATGCTGGGTTAAACCCGCCAGTTGCTTCTCCTGCGCTAGCGCCGAGGCCAACTCATCGGACAAAATCATATTTTGTGCCAGGCTGCTTAGGGTGGCAATTTGTTGCCCACGATGAATGCTGGCACCATTAGGCATACCGGTGCTGGCATCCCAGTTTAATAAATTAATCACGTTCAGCAGATCGCCCAGGCGAGTGACCTGCTCTTTTAATGGAGCATGGCTCATGATATTCCTCAAAAATAGCGGCCTCATCACCCTTATAAAATAAGGATGATGAGACTTATCAACAGGGTTAAATAATTACAGCGACAACTCTCGAATATTATTTAGCAATATCCGCATCGGCATAATTATTTAAGGTTAATGGGCTGGCCACTACACCGGTGACTTTTTTATTGGTTGCCAGCGCATTAAGCGGATGGAAGAGGGGGATCCAAGGTAAATTATCCTGGAAGATCACCTGTGCGTGTTTATACATTTCCGTACGCTTGCCGATATCCGATTCTGCCCGAGCATCTTTCAGCAATTGATCGAAGGGTTTATCACACCAGCGCGAGAAATTACTGCCATCTTCCAATCCTGAACAAGAGAGATTGTTTGACAGGAAGTTATCCGGATCGCCGTTATCCGATGCCCAACCCAATACCACCGAGGTATGTTCGCCGTCACGTGCGCGGCGCAGCAACTCGCCCCACTCGATGGTTTTGATATTGACGTTGACACCAATTTTCTTGAAGTCGGCCTGCAACATTTCGGCGGTTAATTTAGGATTCGGGTTAGAACCGCTGGTGCCCGGGCGAACCCAGATATCCATATCAAAGCCGTTAGGGTGCCCGGCTTCTGCCAGCAGTTGCTTGGCTTTATTAATATTCAGTTCCAGCGGTTTGATGTCGGTATTATAACTCCACTGCGACGGGGGATACGGGTTGGTCATTGATGACGCCGCATTGGCAGTAACCACTTTAATCAGGTTAGGACGATCCACCGCCAAGGCTAATGCCTGACGTACCAATTTATTATCCAACGGCGGCTTCTGAGTATTCACCTGTAAATAAGAGCTGGTGAGCGCCTGGCCTTTAATCAGATTAAATTTACTGTCTGCCTCAAGCGCTGGCCAATCCTGCGGGCTTGGGTACAGCATAATATCGCATTCACCCGCTTTCAGGCGCTGCAAACGCACGGAGGCATCAGGTGCAATACTGAAAATCAGCTGATCGATTTTCGGCTTGCCGCGGAAATAGGTGGGGTTGGCCTCATAACGCACCATCTGATCTTTGCTATAGCGTTTAAACACGAATGGCCCGGTGCCAACCGGTTTCACATCCATATCTCGCAGCTTATTTTCTTTTTCTAACTGGGTGGCATATTCACGCGAAAGTATGGAGGTAAAGCCCATGGCTAAATCCGCCAAGAACGGCGCTTCAGGGCGATTTAATTCAATGCGTACGGTTGAGTCATCCACCTTCTCAACGGATTTAACCAGTTCCTTAAATCCCATCGCCTGTGCATAAAACCAGCCTTGTACAGCAGTTTTATACCAAGGATTATTCGGGTCAATCTGGCGTTGCAGGCTATAAACCACATCGTCCGCATTCATATTACGCGTGGGTGTAAACCAGGGCGTGGTATGGAACTGCACGTCTTTGCGCAGATGGAAAGTATAGGTTTTACCGTCTGAGCTAATCTCCCAGCTTTCTGCCAGCGCAGGCCTGAGTTCAGTGGCGCCTGGTTTAAAATCAATCAGGCGGTTATACAGTGCCTCGGAGGAGGCATCTGCCGTGGAGTTGGCATGATATAAGGAGTAGTCAAAGCCATCGGGGCTCGCTTCCGTACAGACTTTCAGGGTTTTTACCGGTTCGGCAGCATTCGCCATGCTCGCCATCAGCAACACACTGGCACCGACACTCAACGTGAATTTCTTTATCATGATAGCTCCTGAAGAATTAATTAAAATGGCTTACTGAGCTGGACGTTGGCGCGTCTGGCGGCATTTTGCAGATGCAACTCCATTGCCGTCCGCGCTAAATGAGGCTCACCCATTTTTATGGCTAGAAAGATCCGCTTATGCTCCGCCAGCGCCGGTTCCATATCCTCAAAACTGCCGTGCGGCGGGGTTTTACTCTGCTCATAGGGTTGACGGATCAGTTTGATGATCTCTTGCAACAGGCGATTACCCGCAATACGGATGATCTGAGCGTGAAAATCCAGATCGCACAGCTTAACCAGCAGCAGATCGCCCTGTTTTGCCGCCTGATAAGCATCGGCAATCGAAGTTTCCAGCAGAGCAATCTCTTCCGCCCCTGCGTTTACGGCAGCATGCGCAGCCGCAAAGCCTTCAAGCTGCTGGCGCATGGCCATCACCTCAGCAAACGAGTAGTTTTCAAACCCCCATTGCCGCTGTTCCGTGGGTAAGCGCGCAGTGACATACACCCCTTTCCCTGGCTTGATACTGACCAACCCTCGCGACTCAAGATGGCTGAGCGTTTCTCGCAGTGAAGCGCGGCTGAGCTCCAGCATTTTGGCCAGCTCATGCTGTGAAGGCAGACGCTGCCCCACCGCCCATTCACCTACGCCAATCCGCGTTTCAATCTCTTGAATGGCTTGTTGCACTACAGACATTTTGGTCGTCACTACAGGATCCTTAGTATTTTGGCATAACAGGTCAGACAGGTTCGACTTGTTAGCATCTAGAAAATGCTGGATAGGATTTTTTTTGTCAATTATTGCTGTGCGTGATTTTTTTACGCATTGAAACCAAATTTATTGTATTAAATTCAATTAATTAAATCCTCATTGATTCTTATTGACTTGGTTAAAAATATGTTAACCACAGAGAGTGATGCTTTTAGACCAGGATAAAACATGATTAATAACCATAGGGAATGAATATTTCAGGATGAGAGCGACATCCCCTTAATAATCTGAATTGCAGGAAGGCAACGGCGCGGATCTGGCTTTCCCACAGCAAACCTCTGCTGCACGCTTTAGCGTAGATAAAACAGGGCTTAATGCTGTTACGGATACACCGAAAAGTATGATGCCATGAAAAGTTGTCACACCATTTTAACCAAGTTATTTACCTTTTCATAAGCTATAAAAAACCGAAAAATAAATAATAACCAATATTTATCAATCACATAAAAATAAAATACGGTTTTGTTTTTAAAAAATATTCATTCCTTGAACGTTTAAACCCACTTTCCCCTTTTGTGATATCACGCAATTTACAAAGTTGTATAATAAGTTACCTTGTGTTGTATCTGATTAGCTTGTGACATAGTTGGCAACACATTAAAAAACCTACTGATTTGTACGGACGTTAATTGTCTGACGGTCAGCTCACGCCTCAAACAGGCTTATTGAACATGGCTAAATAACGCCGGATCAATATCAGATTAAAAATGATACCTGGGCCACATTTCATCAGGCTTTTGATTCACTGAATCCCCCAGGTTCCTTAGCTCACCTCTGGAGATCACCCAATGAAACTGTCCAAGACGCTACTCAGCCTTTGCCTCACGTCGGCAACGTTGCTTATGAGCCACTCTTCCATTGCCGCGCAGCAGATCAAAGCCGCAGATGTTCACCCTGCCGGTTACCCTAACGTCGTCGCCGTTCAACATATGGGTGAGAAGTTAAAACAGGCGACCGATGGCCGCTTGGAAATCAAAACCTTCCCCGGTGGTGTGTTAGGTGATGAAAAGCAGGAAATTGAACAGGCGCAGATCGGTGCGATTGATATCATCCGCGTCTCCATGTCGCCGGTCGCCGCCATTCTGCCAGAGGTCGACGTCTTTACCCTGCCCTATGTCTTCCGCGATGAAGACCACATGCACAAAGTGCTCGACGGTGAAATCGGCCAGGAAATCGGTCAGAAAATTACCGATAACACCAAGTCAAAAATGGTCTTCCTCGGTTGGATGGACGGTGGCACGCGCAACATGATCACCAAAAATCCCATCAACAAGCCGGAAGATCTGCAAGGCATGAAGATCCGCGTTCAGGGTAACCCGGTTGCGCTTGCCACGCTGAAAGCCATGGGTGCCAACGCGGTCAGCATGGGCGTGAGCGAAGTGTTCAGCGGCATGCAGACCGGCGTTATCGACGGTGCTGAAAATAACCCGCCGACCTATGTGGCGCATAACTACATGCCGGTGGCGAAAAACTACACCCTGACCGGCCACATGATCATCCCTGAAGTGTTCCTGTACTCCAAAACCAAATGGAACAAATTGTCTGCGGAAGATCAGCAGTTGGTTCTCAAACTGGCGAAAGAAGCACAGGCCGAGCAGCGCGAACTGTGGGCCAAATATAATCAGGAATCCCTGGATAAGATGAAGGCAGGCAGCGTGAATATTCAGGCCATCGATCGCGATTATTTCTATAAGGCTACTCAGCCAGTGCGTGACCAGTTTGGTAAGAATTACCAAGAGCTGATTCAACGTATCGAAGCCGTCAAATAATGGCCTAGGGGTGGAATATCAAATATACCCAAGCGACTTCAAGTTGCAGGTAGGCGGCAACTGAACGAAGCCCCAGGAGCTTGGGTAAACCAAGTGACTGGGGTGAGTGATGGCAGCCAACACCCCTGCCGCTTGAAGGGCGACGGGTATATCCACCCCAATTTTTCCTGACTAGGATGTAGGGGATTATCATGTCTCACTCTTATATATCGCTAATGGATTTTCTTTACCGTTTTTCCATCTGGCTTTCTGGCCTTGCCCTGCTCGTTATGACCGCCGTGATCCCCGTCGGTATTTTTGCCCGCTATGTATTGAACGCCGGTCTATCGTGGCCGGAACCGGTGGCCATTATCTGTATGGTGACCTTTACCTTTATTGGCGCCGCCGTCAGTTACCGTTCCTGCTCGCATATCGCGGTCAGCATGATGACCGACCGCCTGTCAGAGCCGATGAAAAAGGTCTGCTCAGTGCTTACCGATCTGATGATGCTGGCGATCAGCCTGTTTATTCTCTATTACGGCTATAACCTGTGCCTGGAACTGTGGGAACAACCCGTGGCTGAATTCCCGGTGTTAACCGCAGGGCAAACCTACCTGCCGCTGCCCATCGGTTCATTCATCACGCTACTGTTCATCATTGAGCGAATCTTTTTTGGCCCGCAGAATCACCGCCCGGTGGTGATGCTGGGTAATTCCTAAGCGGTCACTAGGAGCCTGTAAATTATGGACGCATTGATTCTGTTGTTAACCCTTGGCGTGATGCTCGCCATTGGTGTCCCCGTGGCCTACGCGGTCGGTATCAGCGCCGTCGCTGGGGCGTTTTGGATCGATCTACCGCTCGAAGCCGTGATGATTCAGATCACCAACGGCGTGAACAAGTTTTCGCTGCTGGCCATTCCGTTCTTTATTCTGGCCGGTGCCATCATGGCAGAAGGTGGAATCGCCCGTAGATTAGTTAACTTTGCTTATATTTTTGTCGGTTTTATTCGCGGTGGCCTGTCATTGGTCAACATCGTGGCTTCGACCTTCTTTGGTGCCATTTCCGGTTCGTCAGTGGCGGATACCGCCTCTATCGGCTCGGTGATGATCCCGGAGATGGACAAAAAAGGGTACCCACGCGATTTCGCCGCCGCGGTCACCGCCAGCGGATCGGTGCAAGCTATTCTGACACCGCCAAGCCATAACTCGGTGATCTACTCGCTGGCGACCGGCGGCACCGTTTCCATCGCTTCGCTGTTTATCGCTGGGATTCTACCGGGCCTGCTGCTGAGCCTGACGCTGATGGTGATGTGCGTCTGCTTCGCGCACAAGCGTGGCTACCCGAAAGGCGAACGCGTGCCGTTCCGTCAGGCGCTGAAGATCTTCGTTGATACCCTGTGGGGCTTAATGACGGTGGTCATCATCATGGGCGGGATCCTTTCCGGTGTCTTTACCGCTACCGAGTCCGCTGCCATCGCCTGCCTGTGGTCATTCTTCGTCACCATGTTCATTTATCGGGACTATAAATGGTCTGAACTGCCCAAGCTGATGTTCCGCACGGTGAAAACCGTCACCATCGTGATGATCCTGATTGGCTTTGCCGCCAGCTTCGGTGCCATCATGACCTACATGCAGCTGCCGACGCGGATCACCGAGTTCTTCACCTCCATCTCCGACAACAAGTATGTGATCCTGATGTGGATCAACATCATGCTGCTGCTGATCGGCACCCTGATGGATATGGCGCCGCTGATCCTGATCCTGACGCCGGTGCTGCTGCCGGTGGCGATCAATCTGGGCATCGATCCGGTGCACTTCGGTATGATCATGCTGGTCAACCTGGGCATCGGCCTGATTACGCCGCCGGTGGGTTCAGTGCTGTTCGTCGCCAGTGCGGTCAGTAAGCAGAAGATAGAACACGTGGTAAAAGCCATGATCCCGTTCTATATCGCCCTGCTTAGCGTGCTGATGCTGGTAACTTATGTTCCGGCGATCTCACTGTTCCTGCCTAAGCTGTTTGGTGTCCATACCGGATAACGATTTCCTTTAAGCTGTTAGACTTTGCCCGTTTTACCTAGAACGGGCTTTTTATTTTTTAGCCCGCAAGATTTTTAACCCTGTCTCTTTCAATTGAACTGCCCCAGCAAAAACCACGGCTTGTTGTTCCCGCTTGCACTGGCTGACGTGAAACAGCCAGGTTTGCAGCATCACGACAGCTACATATGACGCAGGGTATTCAGCGTTTCCAAGGCCACTGCCAGAGCATGATCGGCAACCTGAGGGAGGCCCATTAATTCACCAAAATATCCCCTGGCGGCAGGCCCTACCACCAGCAGGCGCGAATTTGCCCTTCCACCGCGATCGATCGCCTGTGAATGTTCGTTAACCAGTAAGCCCAACCCCAGAGGATCGGGTTGGATAGCCCCGATCTGAGTCAGGCTCTGGAATAACTCCTGGCTGGAAGCCAGAGTGCTATGCGCCGGACCGGTGGTTACAATCAGATGTTCTACCTGGCGCTGTAACCGTTTCCCTCCCCGTAAGCCCAACGTCAGCGTGAGGCGGTTTCCATCGGCTGTCGCAGCCAGCAGACGGGCGGCACGGACTTCCAGTTGCCCTTTCTGCCAACGACGATCCAGCATATCAGCCACCTGGGGAGCGATCCGGTAACGATGTACGTCCCACCAACTGCGTAGATGATGCAGAAAACGCTGTTGCTGTTCTAAAGGCAAATGTTGCCAGATACTCTGGCCATGACTGCGTACCTCATCCATGACTTTCTGCCAAGGGATACCTTGCAGAGTCGCTTGGTGAATATCACGCCGGATAAGGCGTAACCACTGACGGATACGGGTAATGTCATGGCGTTGGTAGTCCCCTGACCAGTCCGGGTAATCCCCAGATAAATTAGGGCGCGGCAACAAACCCCGTCGGGAAAAAGCCAGTATTGGGCCATGATGGCCCCGGTCATCGAGTGAAGCCACCACATCCGCCATCGTCAAACCGCTGCCGATAATCGCCACACTGGCGTCGGGCGCAATATCATCAAAACGCGATACCTGCCACGGATTAGCGATGATGCCCGGATGATCTGCCAGCGGCCCTAACAGCCCAGGTAACGCGGGAGGAGGATGGCTCACCGCCAGCACCACAACGTCTGCCTTCAAGTGTTCTCCACTTGCGGTAAGGACTTGCCCCGATGCGATCGCCACAGCCCGATCCTGCAAGTGGCGTAATGTGATGCCGTCTTGCAAGGCCGCCTGTGAGAAGTGCCAAGCCACATAACGGCCAAACAACTCCCGGCGCGGATAGAGCGCCCCATCCGCACTGAGGGCGGCCGGATCTTGATAATACGCCTCCTGCTCACAGTACCAACGCTCAAAATCGCCCTGCTCCGCCCCGCTCAACTGCATACGGGAGGCGGGAACATTAATCCGGTGGGAGGGTTCAGTGGTAGAGTAAGCAACCCCCTGCCCGGGGACCGGGCGGGGTTCCACCAGCGTGATATTCAACGGCCCGGTAGCCAGACGCGCCAGATGGATGGCCAGTGCTGTGCCGCTGAAACCGCCACCAATGACCACCACATGCGCATCACTCATGAGTCAATTCCTTCGTCAATTGTTGTTCAAGCTCCCGCACCAGAGGGATGATTTCACGGCCAAAGAATTCAACTTCTTCCTGAAAATGCAGGAACCCCAGTAATAAAAGGTCCACTCCGGCTTTTTTGTATTCAATAATGCGCTGGGCAATCTGGAGCGGCGTACCGATCAGGCCCGGTTTGAAGCCATCGTTATACTGCACCAGATCGTCAAATGTCGACTTCGCCCAGTTACCTTCTTTTTCTGGCGAAGCGCCTCCGGCATTCTGGACCTCATGGCGGAAACCTTTAACAGCCTCAATATCCGCGTGATCGAGAATGGCCTGGAGTTCCGCCAGGGCCTCATGCTCCGTAGGGCGCGCAATGACAAAGGCGTTCATCCCAATTTTCACCTGATGCTGATGCGCGCTGGCTTTCTGGGCGATATCTTCCACCTGCCTGCGTATCTCTTCAACGCTGTTGCCATTGGTAAAATACCAGTCGGATAACCGGGCCGCCATATCCCGTGCTGCTCTGGAACTGCCCCCCTGGAAGATTTCCGGACGCGGAGCGAGCGGCTTTGGCTTCAGGCTGTAATCGCGGAAGCGGTAAAAATCCCCGGCAAAATTGAAGGAGGGCTCCTGCCAGATCCCTTTAAGACACTGGATAAACTCCGCAGAGCGTAGGTACCTTTCTTCATGATCCAGCCAGGGTTCGCCTATCGCCTTAAACTCCCCCCTAAACCAACCACTAACAATATTTACCGCAATGCGTGCGCCGGAGAGATGGCTGATGGTGGCGATTTGTTTCGCCGCCAGTACCGGATTCCACGGCCCCGGTAACAGAGCGGCAATGACTTTCAACCGTTTGGTCGCGGCTAGCAGATCCTGAGAAAAACTGACCGATTCATGTTGATTATCGGCACCGTAACCGGCGGTGAAGCGAATTTGCGTCAGGGCATAGTCAAAACCAACCTGCTCGGCGATTTGTGCCAACTTCCGGTTATAGGGGGCATCCCACTGGGTGCGCTGGGGGATCTTGCTCACCACCAGACCACCGGAAACATTGGGTACCCAGTAAGCAAACTGCAACGGACGTTGTTCAGACATATATCCTCCTCAGCTCGCGCTGACCTGTTTAAACGGACGGCGGTCGCCGCCGATGGTTTCCCCGAACGGACCGGTATTCACCGTTTTTTCTCGCTGCGGATTCTTCCCGGCAAGCGGCAGAAGCGGCATCACCAGTTCCGCAAAGCGGTGGGCTTCTTCCAGATGTGGGTAGCCAGAAAAAATAAAGCTGCTAATTCCCAGAGCCTGATATTCGCGGATACGTTCCGCCACCTGTTGTGGGTTCCCGACCAAGGCAGTGCCAGCCCCACCACGAACCAAACCAACGCCCGCCCACAAATTAGGTGCGATGCGCAGTTTTTCACGGGAGCCATTGTGTAATGCACTCATCCGCGCTTGCCCGCTGGAATCCATACGGGAAAAGATCTGCTGCGCCTGGGCAATCGTTTCATCATCCAGGTGGGCAATGAGCCGTTCGGCCGCCGCCCATGCCTCCTCTTCGGTTTCCCGGACGATAACGTGCAAACGAATACCAAACTGTAGCGTTCGGCCACGGGTGGCGGCGCGCTCACGGATGACCGCCAGCTTCTCTGCCACCTGTTCCAGCGGCTCTCCCCAGGTAAGATAGGTTTCCACCTGATCGGCAGCGACATCAATGGCGTCCTCAGAAGAGCCGCCAAACCAGAGCGGTGGCCCATTTGGCTGCACCGGTGGAAATAGCACTTCGGCCCCTTCAACATGAATATGTTTTCCCTGGTAATCCACTTTCTCCCCTTTTAATAAACGGGAGTAGACATCGAGGAATTCTCGGGTGACCTCATAACGTTCTTTGTGGCTGAGGAAGATCCCATCTCCTTTGTTTTCGACCGGATCCCCGCCGGTGACCACGTTGATCAGCAAGCGTCCCTCTGATAAGCGATCCAGAGTAGCGGCCATACGTGCCGCCAGCGTGGGGGGTTGTAATCCAGGGCGAACAGCCACCAAGTAGCGCAGGCGACGGGTAATAGGTGCCAGTGCAGAAGCCACCAGCCAGGAGTCTTCACAACTTTTCCCGGTCGGAATTAACACCCCGTAATAGCCCAGATGGTCTGCGGCCAGTGCCACCTGTTGCAGATAGGCGAGATCGACCGGTCGCCCGCCGTGGGAAGTGCCAAGGTAACGTCCATCACCGTGGGTGGGCAAAAACCAGAGTACGTTGATTTTATCGTCAGTGCGTTCAGTCATTATGCAGCCCTTATATAACCATATCTAATATTTGTATTATTAGATTTCCATTTTGGTTATATGATTGTTAGCGAATTGTGTGCCAACTTTGCATTCTTATAATTACTGTTATTTATCAATATATTAAATAAACGTTATTCAGTTCCGTTGCTGCAAATGCAGCAGTTTGTCGACAGAAGCTGTTGTATTTGCAGCAATAGCCCACGGGTTTGTACGCAGTCATGAGCATGAACAAGGGATACCGTCAAACGGTCAGCCAGGCAGGAGAATATGATGCAAAACGTACAGCCAGCAGACAGCAGCGCTCCGGTACTTATTGATCCGGCGTCAAAAGCCTTCCAGAAATTGCTGGACAAGCTCGCCCCAACTGACGCCACCGTGCTGATTGTGGGAGAAACCGGGACCGGTAAAGAGGTGGTGGCACGTTACCTGCACCACCACAGTTCCCGCCGCCATAGGCCATTTCTGGCGGTAAACTGCGGAGCCTTAACGGAAAGCCTCGCCGAAGCGGAACTGTTCGGCCATGAAAGAGGATCGTTTACTGGCGCTACGCAGGCCCAGGCGGGCTGGTTTGAAGCTGCGGAGGGCGGAACGCTACTACTGGATGAGATTGGTGAACTGAGCCTTCCATTACAGGTGAAGCTCCTCAGAGTGCTTCAGGAAAGAGAAATCACCCGGGTAGGCTCCCGTAAACCGGTTAAAGTGAATGTACGGGTTATTGCCGCCACCCATGTCGATCTGGTGCAGGCAATTCAAGCTCGGCGCTTTCGGGAAGACCTCTGGTATCGCCTGAATATTGCTGCCGTTGAACTGCCCCCACTACGCCAGCGGCGTCAAGATATTCCTGTCCTTGCCCACCACTTTTTGTCTCTTTACGCGCGTCGTTTGGGGCGCCCGGTCCAGAGACTGACGCCAGAAACAATAGCTACCCTGCTGAATTACAGTTGGCCAGGAAATGTGCGGGAACTGGAAAACACCTTGCACAACGCCGTGCTCCTCAATAATGAAGAACTGATTACGCCGGATCAATTACGCTTCAATCTGCGCCCGGATCGCCAAGGCATAGTGAAGAATGAAGATGAGATTGAGCAGTTTATTCTGCGATTACTGACAGCAGGCCAGAGCAAAGTCTATCAGCGGTTGACCGAGACGCTGATCAGCAATGCCCTGACGCTGAGTGAAGGGAACCAAACTCAGGCTGCTACCCTGCTAGGCATCAGCCGTAATACTTTGCGTACGCAACTGGCTAATCTAGGCACGATCCGTGGCCGGCGCAAACCGGCCACCGCAGTGGTTCCCGTCCCACGTCAGGAGCGAGAATTACGGATCGAGAACAGCGGCGAATAGCGGATCGTTTCTACGCCTTGGGGCCAATTGTCGTGGATCACCAAACCAGGCCCCCCTCGTCACTCCTTTCCGTTGATTTTCATATTCGCCTAGGAAAAACGCTATCCAGGTCAATCCAACAGGTCGGAGTAATCACCGCGTTGATAATCAGCAAGTTGTTGCCAGGGCAGACTCTGTGGATCGGCAAACGGGGTCGCCGTCATGCGTTGGACTGATGTGCCATGGCTGTCGCTCTGCTCAATACTGCGAGCGTACTGACCGGCAACGTCCCAGGCCACCTTGGTGGTGCGTTCCCCTTTCTGCAACAGATAGTGCTGGATGCCCTGTTGCTCCGGCCCCTGTTTTTCCATACGGCTTAAGGCGGCAGGCTCGATCAGCCAATATGCCGCAGCCCAGGATCCGCCATAGCCCACGTTGCCATAATGGGCCAGTTCCACATCAATCACCCGGCGCAGATTGTGCAATACCGTCTGCACGCTCACCTTCCCGGTTTCAGCATCGCGGCGTATCAACAAGGGTGCGCCCTGTGCTTCGTTATGCGCATGGCCAGCATGCGGAGAAGCGCGATCGTCATGCCCGTGCGCTTCACTTTCGCGCACTCCTTCCGGCAGCTCACGCTCGATCCATACCAGACCGGCACGACGGTACATCAGATCGGTATAGCGGCTATCACGGATGATACCGTCATGCCCTATCGAGCGGTTTTCATAGCTCAAGCGCAGATTCACCGCCGGTGCAGCGGCGGGCTGCACCGTGGTCTGAGCCTGCAAAGGCAGAGCCACCGCCATCAGCAACGCCAGGCTGAATATTCCTCGCCAGTGGATCATAAACCGGCCGCCTCTTTCACTTTGAAGAAGACCTTGGTGTTATCCATGGTGCCTTTGAAGATCTGGGAACCAGCACCGCCTGCGTACAACATCACATCGCCACCGGCATGGGTTTCTGAACCCGGCGTACCCAAATTAATACCAACTTCCTGCAGGAAGTTATCCTGCGTGGTATCAACATCGGTCAGATCTTCGCGCTCTGCGCCGCGTGCCGGAGCCACCCAAGGAGCGTTGCCATCTTCCACGTTAACTTGGCTACTACCGCTGGCGTTAGGACGCCCACCGTTACCAAACACCAATGCCGTATAGGGTTTACCGTCGGCAGCCTTGGCCAGTTCACCGTTCTGGTAATCGTATACCTTGCCCAAAATCGGGTTACCGATCTTGCCGTAACCGTTGAAGGCGATGGAGTGGTCATGGTCAGCCGTCACCACGATCAACGTGTTCTTCAGCCCAGGATCTTTGGCTTCCATAAACGCTAGCGCGGTTTTGATCGCCTCGTCCATCGCCAAGGTATCTTCTAGTGCGCGTTTGGCATTGCTGCCGTGCAGGGCGTGATCGATACGCCCGCCTTCCACCATCAGGAAAAACCCTTTGTCATTACGGCTGAGCACTTCTAACGCTTTTTCAGCCATTTCCGCCAGGCTCGGCTGATCCAGATTCTGATTCACCCGATCCAGTTCGTAAGCCATTTCACTTTGGGCGAACAGCCCAAGCAGTTTATTGACGGAGCCGGTATTCAGGCTGCGCAATTGCGAACCGCTGTCGACATAGGTGTAACCCGCGCTCTGCATGGCACTCACCAGATTCTGGTTGTCGCTGCGCTTGCTGCTGGGGTTGAGCGATTTCGGCAGATAGTTGCGTTGCCCGCCGCCCATCAAAACGTCTACGCCGTCACCTAACTCACTGTTGTAGTTAGGGTTACCCGGCACCGATTGCTCCGCGATGGTGTTGTAGCCATTACGGTTGCAGATATGGGCATAGGTTGCCGCAGGCGTAGCGTGGCCAACCCGTGTGGTTGACACCGCGCCGACCGAACGCCCTGCCGCCTTGGAGAGCTCCAGCAACGTTTTGGCCCGCTGGCCATTATCCGCTTGGCAGGTGCTGTCTTCACCCGAGATATATTGCTCACCGGTCGCGGTGTAGGCCTGCGTATCCGCAGACATGGAGATCACCTCATTGTTGGCCTTCACGCCGGTCATATAAGCAGCCATCGACGGCGCACTGTCGGTGGTTTGAGCATCATTGGAGAAGGTCTTGACGCGTGCCGCAGTGCCCAGCGACTGCATGGTCAGTTCTGCGCGCTCACTGCTGCCAAGCGAACCCGGCTCAGCCGCCAGTTGCTTCTCGCCTTTATAGATACGGGCAGCCGTCACGGTTACCGGCCCCATGCCGTCGCCGAGGAAAAAGATCACGTTCTTGGCTTCGTTTGCCGCCTGAGCATGGCCACCCGCCAGCGATAACAGGCTCAACAGGAACAGCGTGCAGCTATTGATCTTGCCGACAAATTGTCTTTTTTTCATGATTTTGCTCATTCTGGAAAGAGGGATTTACGCTTCGCGTGCGGATGTTCACTGCAAGTCAATCGCTTGTTTAATCAGGCTAAATACCCGATCGTTATTTAGCGCTCCGGTGAACTGCTCAGCACCCAGCCCTTGCGCCGCGAGGAAAACATCGCCGCCACCATGCGTTTCGCTTTTCATTGGAATAACGGATTCCTGCAAGAAATCGGCACTTTCCAGAGTACTTTCGTCGATCGGCCCACGGGTCGCCTGATGAGCCGGGCCATTGCCGAAGCCGATGATGGTATAAGGATTACCGTCCACGTCCGTTGAGTTGGCCCCGCTGACATAACTCTTCACCACCCCCAGCACGCCGGGGTTGCCCTCTTGCGTTTTGCCGGTACGCTGCGCATAGCCGTTCATCTGCAACGTGTGATCGTGATCGGCAGTCACCACAATCAAGGTATTTTTCAAGCCGGGATCAAGCTGCTGCATTTTGTCTAAGGCCAATTTGATCGCGTCATCAAACGCCACCGTATCCTGTAACGCACGGCGGGCGTTGGTGGCATGCAGGGCGTGATCGATACGGCCCCCTTCCACCATCAGGAAGAAGCCTTTTTCTTTGGCGGCCAGCGCGTCAATGGCCTTTTCGGTCATTTCTGCCAGACTCGGTTCCTGCGCAGGATCGCGATCCTGGTCATAGGACATATGATTCGGGGTGAACAGCCCAACCAGCTTGCTGCCATTAATCGGCAGTTGATCGAACTGCTGTTTGTTCGCCGCATAGTGGTAATTGGCCGCCTGTAACTCGGTAATCAGGTTGCGCTGATCGCCACGGGTACCGCCCGCCGTCGCTGGCGTGAAATAGCTGGTTCCACCGCCGAGGATCACGTCAATACCGTCCCCCAACTTGGCGTTGAACCCTTGGCCGCCCGGCACCAGCGCGGCGGCAATGGTGTTTTCCGCATCGCGATGGCAGATATGGGCGTAGGTCGCCGCCGGTGTCGCATGGGTAATCCGGGTGGTGGTCACTATCCCGGTGCCGTAGTTGGCCGCTTTCATCTGTTCCAACAGCGTTTCAACCGCATGGCCGTTGTCCGGTGGGCAGGTGCTGTCGAAGTTGACCTGATAAGGCTTGCCCTGTGGATTGGTGGCTTTAGTATCAGGGGACATTGAGATCACTTCGTTATTGGTTTTGATCCCTGTCATATAGGCCGACATGGAAGGCGCACTGTCGGTGACCTGCGCGTCACTCGAATAGGTGTGGACAAACGCGGTTTCCGGCAGGGTATCGATGGTTAAATCACCGTCTTCCCCGACGCTGTAAATACGTGCCGCAGTTAACGTGGCAATCCCCATACCATCCCCCAGAAAGAACAACACGTTCTTGGTAGGGGTTGGCATCGGTGATGGCGTTGGCGTGGGCGTTTCGCTGCTGGTATTGGTAACAGAATCACTGTCATTACAGCCTGTTGCAGCAAAAACTAAACCGAGAATCATCAGGCAGAGCATATTGCGTTTCATTCAATCTCCCTATTTAAATCAGGTAAACGTCTTTTTTGTATTAATTGGCAACATATGAAAACGTATAGACATATAAATTAGAGAGGATGTGTGACAGAAAGATGTCAGAAAAAAGAGTACAAGAAGATTGGCGCACGGCAGTTTGCCGATTATTCCATTGCATTGCTAAACCGGTTCTTTTAATTTAGCTAACACTTGATAACGCAACTTTAAAGGAAGTCATATGGCTAATCGCGTATGGGTGCTGGGTGACGCCGTTGTCGACCTGATCCCAGAAGATTCAGAACGTTACCTCAAATGCCCAGGAGGAGCACCGGCCAATGTGGCGGTGGGTATTGCACGTCTCGGGGGGACCAGTGCCTTTATTGGCCGGGTAGGTCAAGACAGCTTTGGCACATTTCTGCGCCAAGTGTTGGATGACGAACGGGTAGATACTCACTGTATGATACCGGACAGTGATCACCACACCTCTACCGTGCTGGTAGATCTGGATCCGCAGGGTGAGCGTTCGTTCACCTTCATGGTCAACCCCAGCGCCGATCTCTTTCTGCAACCCGATGATTTACCTCGATTCCAGCATGACGAGTGGCTCCATACCTGCTCGATTGCGCTGTCACGGGAGCCGAGCCGCAGCACCACCTTTACCGCAATGGAAAATATCAGGGCAGCCGGTGGTTGGGTCAGTTTTGATCCTAATATCCGTGAAGATCTCTGGCAGCAACCAGAGGCGCTACGCCCTTGCCTGCATCAGGCTCTGCAACTGGCAGACGTAGTGAAAATCTCTCTTGATGAACTGCATTTCATCAGCGAAATCTCTGAAACAGAGCACGCCATTGACTGGATGATGGATCAATTCCCGCTGCATCTGCTGCTGGTAACCTTGGGCAGCGACGGTGTCTATGTGCATGATCGCCAAAAGCTCCGCCATTTCTCTGCTATGCCGGTTATTCCTATCGACACCACCGGTGCCGGAGACGCCTTCGTTGCCGGTTTGCTGGCCGCGCTGGCAGAACTGGGGCGCCTACCTTGCGCAGCAGAATGGGCCTGCGTTATCGCTCAGGCTCAGGCCTGCGGCGCACTGGCCACCACCGCCAAAGGCGCAATGACCGCGTTACCCCACGCCAAAGAGTTAAACGCTTTTCTGCAACGCCACGCCTGATCTACAACGGTGAGTTTCCCACTCACCGTTCCCCCCTATTTCCCAAAGATTTGCGAGCAGGATCACAATGGCTAAATCGGGTTAGCAAACTTGATTGCCAGTGACCTAGCTTCTCGCTTATCTTTTTTCTTGAAAAACCGGTTTAGCAATTTAGCAAACAATAATAATTAACCTCTCGGGTGATAGAAAATCATGAAAAAATTTCGCTATCTGGCTGTTACTACAGGATTATTACTCTCAAACCCGGGCGCAGCCCTTGCCACCCCCGGCACCAGCATCGAAGCACGCCTTAATTCGCTGGAACAGCGCCTGCAACAGGCGGAACAGCGGGTGCAACAGGCGGAACAGCGGGTGCAACAGGCCGAAGCCCGAGCCGCTTCCGCCGAGCAACGCGCACAGTTGCTGGAACAACGTACGGTCAAAACCGAACAACAAACCGTACAGGTCGCTCAGCGTACCGCTACGCTGGAGAAAACGACCGCTCCTGCCAGCCAGCTAAAACTGAATAACTTTGGCGATCTGAAGCTGTACGGCGATGTCGAGTTCAACCTCGACGGCGCCAGCCGCAGCGGCCAACTCACTTCGCTGAAAAGCTCTAGTAATAAAGACTGGAAACCCGGCGACGGAGAGCGTTGGGATATCAATGGCCGCATTCTGATTGGGCTGGACGGTTACCGCCGCAATCAGGACGGTAATTTCTCCGGCTTCAGCGTCCAGCCGCTGGCAGACATGAGAGGTAAAATGAATCTCGATGATGCCGCCTTCTTCTTCGGCAACGAGAAAAACTGGCAGGCAAAAATCGGCCGCTTTGAAGCCTACGACATGTTCCCGCTCAATCAGGACACCTTCGTCCAGTATTCCGGCAATACCGCCAACGATCTGTATGCCGACGGCTTCGGCTATATCTACATGATGAAAGAGGGACGAGGCCGCAGCAACAGCGGTGGCAACCTGATGCTCAGCAAGTATGCCGGTAACTGGTACTTTGAACTGAATACGCTGGTTGAAGACGGCACTTCGCTGTTCCAAGGCGATCAATACCACGGCAATACCCTGGAAAATAAGAAGAACGTAGCCTATCTGCGCCCGGTGATCGCTTGGAAGCAGCAGGAATTCAGCGCCGCAGTGGCGATGGAAAGCAACGTGGTGAACAATGCCTACGGTTACCAGAACGCCGAGGGTCAATGGGTTAATCAGTCAAAGCGCAATGGTTATGGCATCACGCTCGGCTGGAACAATATGGCGACGCATCCTGATAACGGTGTTGTCGCCAACCTGAATACCGCCTATCTGGATGCGTCCGGCGAGCAGAACTTCACTACCGGCATTAACGCACTGTGGCGGCGCTTTGAGCTGGGCTATATCTATGCGCACAACGATATCAAAGAGTTCAATACCAGCGGGATCGCGGCAAACATCGATAACCCACTGAGTGAACCAGGTAAATATGATATTCATACCATCCACACCTCGTATCTCATCCCTAATATTATGGATATGAAGAACTTCAATCTCTACCTGGGGGCCTATTTCTCCATGCTTGAAGCCAATGCCGAGAACAAAATTGCCAATGGCGATAACGATCAACGCTACGGCGTGCGCGCCAGATTCAAATACTTATTCTGATAGGATTTAATCCATTACCGCCATGGTAAGCCACGGCGGTATTCTGCTTGATAAGAGGGACAGCATGGATATTACTGCAATCGTCAATGCGCTGTTGCCGTTGCTCGGCGGTAAAGACAATATCGCCAGTGCCGCCCATTGCGCGACGCGCCTGCGTCTGGTGCTGGTCGACGACAGCAAGATCGACAAAAAGGCTATCGAAAAAATCACAGGGGTAAAGGGCTGTTTCATCAATGCCGGACAGATCCAGGTGATCTTTGGTACCGGGCTGGTTAATAAAGTCTACGCCGAATTTATCAAGGTGGCGGGGATCAACGAATCCAGCAAGTCTGAAGCTGCCGATATCGCCGCCAGAAAGCTCAACCCGCTACAGCGCCTGGCACGTCTGCTGTCGAACATTTTCGTTCCCATCATTCCCGCCATCGTCGCCTCCGGCCTGCTGATGGGCCTGTTGGGAATGGTAAAAACCTACGGTTGGGCGGATGCTGGCAGCGCCGTGTTCGTGATGCTGGATATGTTCAGCTCGGCGGCATTTATCATCCTGCCGATACTGATCGGCTTTACTGCCGCACGGGAGTTCGGCGGCAATCCCTATCTGGGGGCCACGCTGGGCGGTATTCTCACGCACCCCGCGCTGACCAATGCCTGGGGGGTCGCTGGCGGTTTCCACACCATGAATTTCTTTGGCCTGGAGATCGCCATGATCGGATACCAGGGTACGGTGTTCCCGGTGCTGCTGGCGGTATGGTTTATGAGCCTGGTGGAAAAGCAGCTCCGCAAGGTGATCCCCAATGCGTTGGATCTGATCCTGACGCCGTTCCTGACGGTGATAATCTCCGGCTTTGTTGCCATGCTGTTTATCGGCCCTGCTGGACGGGTACTGGGTGATGGTATATCCCTGCTGCTCAGTACGCTGATCGCCCACGCAGGTTGGTTTGCCGGGCTGCTGTTTGGCGGATTGTATTCGGTGATCGTGATCACCGGTATTCACCACAGCTTCCACGCCATCGAAGCCGGGCTGCTGGGCAACCCCAATATCGGTGTCAACTTCCTGCTGCCAATCTGGTCAATGGCCAACATCGCCCAAGGGGGCGCTTGCCTGGCGGTGTATTTCAAAACCCGCGACGTGAAGATCAAAGCCATTGCCATCCCTTCGGCGTTTTCCGCCATGCTGGGCATCACCGAAGCAGCGCTGTTCGGGATCAACCTGCGCTTTGTGAAACCCTTTCTGGCAGCGTTAGCGGGCGGCGCGCTCGGCGGTGCCTGGGTGGTGGCGAACCACGTCGGCATGAATGCCGTTGGGCTGACGGGGCTCCCAGGGTTGGCGATTGTGCAGGCCAGTTCGTTGCTGAGCTATAGCATCGGCATGGTTATCGCTTTCGGCAGCGCTTTTATGCTCTCATTGCTGCTGAAATACCCAACGGACAGTGAAGCATGACCGAACTGAGCTTAGTAAAACAGGCGCTACTGGCCGTGATGAACGGGCAGCAACGTGCCGCGCACGATCCACACCGCCCGGTGTGGCATCTGGCCCCCTGCGTCGGTTTACTCAACGACCCGAACGGGTTTATCCAGCATAACGGCCTCTATCACCTGTTCTATCAGTGGAACCCGCTGGCGTGCGATCACACCCGCAAATGCTGGGGCCACTGGCAATCAACCGATCTGTTGCACTGGCAGCACCAGCCGCTAGCGCTGGTGCCGGGTGCCTGTTATGACAGCCACGGCTGCTACTCAGGTTCTGCGGTGGTTGAAGATGGCCGCATCATGCTGGTGTACACCGGTAATGTGAAATACCCGGACGGTTCACGTACTGCCTATCAGTGCCTGGCGCGTGAGAACAGTGAGGGAGAGTATGACAAGCTAGGCCCGGTGTTAGCGCTGCCAGACGGGTACAGCGGCCACGTGCGCGATCCGAAAGTATGGCGGCATCAGGATCACTGGTACATGGTGCTGGGTGCACGCGATCGGCAAGACCGGGGCAAAGTGTTGCTGTTGCGATCGGCCAACCTGCACAGTTGGCAATTGCTGGGTGAAATTGCAGGCTCACAGCTAAAGGGGATGGGGGATTTTGGCTACATGTGGGAATGCCCGGATCTGTTTACATTGGGTAACCTTGAGGTGCTTATCTGTTGCCCGCAAGGGTTGGTGGCGCAGGAAGAGCGTTATCTAAATGTCTATCAGGCTGGATACCTGATCGGTAAACTCGATTACTCGCAAGCATACTTTGCGCACGGAGAGTTCCATGAGTTGGATGCCGGTTTTGAGTTCTACGCCCCGCAGACCACGCTAGCGGAAGATGGCCGTCGCCTGTTGTTCGGCTGGATGGGTGTGCCAGAGCAGGATGAGTCTTTTCACCCCACGGTACAGTACGGTTGGCTGCACACCATGACCTGTCCGCGTGAACTGACCCTGCACGATGGCCAACTGCATCAACAGCCAGCGCACGAACTGCAACAGCTGCGCAGTGAACACCAAACCTGGCAAGGCATGGCCAGCCAGGCACCGGCATGGCTGATTGGCAACGCCGAACTTTTGCTCAAACCCCAGGGGGCTTTTACGGCGCATTTTGGTGATGCCATGACGCTGGAATGGGATACTGAACGCCTGCGGCTGACGCGCCGTAATCTGCGCAGCGGTGAAGCGGAACACCGCTATTGGCGCGGCAACCTGCAACAGCTGCAAATTCTGTTCGATCGCTCCAGCGTGGAGATTTTCATTAATCAAGGCCGTGCCGTCATGAGCTCACGCTATTTCCCTTCACCACACCCTTGCTTGCAGTTGAGCGGTGAGGCTATCGTGGTGCTGGATCACTGGCTGCTGACACCATGCATGCTAGAATGACGCATCCTACGATGAACACAGATGCCGTCAGTGAAAAAAAGTAAACGCATAACCATCAGCGATATTGCCGGGCTGGCTGGAGTGTCGAAGTCGACCGCCAGCCTGGTGCTCAACGGCCGCAGCAAGGAATTCCGGGTTGCCAACGAAACCCGCGATCGCATTCTGGCCTTGGCCAATGAACATCACTACCAGCCCAGCTTCCACGCCCGCTCATTGCGTTCCGCTCGCAGCCACACGCTCGGTTTAGTCGTGCCGGAAATGACCAACTACGGTTTTGCCGTCATCTCACGTGAGTTGGAAACCCTGTGCCGTGAAGCAGGTTTGCAGTTACTGATTGCCTGCACCGACGAAAACCCCGGTCAGGAGATGATGGCCGTGAACAGCCTGGTGCAGCGCCAGGTTGATGGCTTAATCGTCGCCTCCAGCCAACTCAATGATGTGGAATACCAGAAGATCAACGCTCATCTGCCAGTAGTACAGATGGATCGCTTGATCCCAGGATCAAACCTGCCCTTGGTGATTACCGATTCCGTGGCGTCAACCGCCACCTTGGTAGAAACCGTTGCGCGCCAGCATCCTGATGAGTTCTATTTTCTTGGTGGGCAGCCGCGTATTTCACCGACCCGCGATCGCCTGGAGGGTTTCCAGCTTGGGCTGGAACGCGCAGGTGTCACCTACCAGCCGGAATGGATCATCAACGGCAATTACCACCCCAGCTCAGGCTACGAAATGATTGCCCAACTCTGTGCTCAGCTTGGTCGCCCGCCCAAAGCGCTCTTCACCGCTGCCTGCGGTTTGCTGGAAGGGGTCCTGCGTTATCTGAATCAGCACGCGCTGATGGAAAGCAAGATTCATCTGTGCAGCTTTGACGATCATTACCTGTTCGACTGTATGACGCTGAAAATCGACACCGTGGCGCAAGACTGCCATGGCCTGGCACAGCACAGTTTCGATCTGGTTACCGCACTGATTGAAGAGCGTCCACTCGAGCAGAACAGGCTATACCTGCCAGGCCAGATCCACTGGCGCCACGCAGGTTCACAGGCGCTGTTAAATCAGATATGACCATCTATTTCGCTTGTTGCCAGATAAAGCAAAAGGGGCGTTTCGCCCCTCAAACTGCTGACAAAGCCTGTTATGAGGGAGAGTGTGCCGAAGGGGTCGTAGCGGCGTAAGCCGCCGGAGCGCCCCTCGGTGCGCTAGGCATAGGTATCTACACATCTTTGCACGGAAGGTGGGACTCCCTCTCCCTCGGGGAGAGGGCGGGGGTGAGGGGGTGAGGGGCCTTTTTATCACGATCTATTGCCAGCGACTCCGTTGGAAACTCATTGTCATGGACAACAAAACCCATTGAATTAATTGATATTTAATCAATGAAAGTTCGCTGTAAATAGCCCCTCACCCTAGCCCTCTCCCGCGGGGAGAGGGGACCGTTCAGTGCACATTTCAAGCACCAAAGCCGCAGAAAGCCGTGATACTCTGTCCGTCGGAGGTGATGGGGCTGTCTATTGGCAACTTGTGTAGATACCTATGGTGCGCTAGGCCCGGGTATCTCAGGCTTAAAGACCACTTTGTCATCAACCTCAGGGGCATTTCGCCCCTTCGGATTGTTTTAGCAGCGAGGCTGGTTCGCACCATTAACCCCTATTTAGCCACGCCTTCCATCCCCACCAGCCCCACTTTCAGGTAGCCGGATTTACGCAGCATATCCATCACGCTCATCAGCGTTTCGTAATCGACGCTCTTATCCGCCTGGAAGAAAATGGTGGTTTCTTTATTCGACTGGGTGCGTTGATCCAGCACCGACGTCAGTTGCTCGGCGGTTACCGGATCATCGCCCACATACAGTTGCTTATCAGCTTTCACCGACAGAAACACCGGTTTTTCCGGGCGCGGCTGCGGCTTGGCGGTAGAAGCGGGCAGATCGACGCGAATGTCCACCGTAGCCAACGGTGCCGCCACCATAAAGATAATCAACAGCACCAGCATGACATCAATAAACGGCGTTACGTTGATTTCATGCAGTTCGCCGCTGTCGTCCAGATCTTCATTTAAGCGCATCGCCATAAATCACCCCACCCGCAGTTGGTGCTGGTGCTGCGCGCGTTTAGCCTCAATCGTGGCCGCCAGATCCAGATCGCGCCCCAACAGCAGCAGCACCTGCGCAGCCATATCACCGACTTCGGCACGATGACCGCCGATCACCCGGGCAAAAATGTTGTAAATCACCACCGCAGGAATCGCCGCCACCAGACCGAGTGCGGTTGCCAACAGCGCTTCGGCGATCCCCGGTGCCACCACCGCCAGATTGGTGGTTTGCGATTGTGCGATGCCGATAAAGCTGTTCATGATGCCCCAGACGGTGCCGAACAGGCCAACAAACGGTGAAATCGCACCGATGGTAGCCAGGAAACCGTTGCCACGCCCCAGCTGACGCCCATAAGCTGCCACGCGGCGCTCAAGGCGAAAGCCGGCGCGTTCTTTAATACCGTTGTTATCGTTGGAGGCCGCCGACAGATCCAGCTCGTTCTGTGCATCATTCAGCAATACCGCACTGATACTTTCTGTGGAAAAGCTTTGGGCCAGTTCGGTAGCGTCGTCCAGAGAGAGGACATCGGCCAGCGCCTGTTGCTCACGGCGCAGACGGCGTTTGGAGCGAATCAGTTCGCCGCCTTTGGCAAACAGAATGGTCCAGGTGACGATAGAGGCCAGCACCAGGCCGATCATCACGGTTTTGACCACCACGTCCGCATGCTGGTACATCCCCCAGACGGAGAGATCCATGCCACGGGTTTCTGGCGGTTGGAGCGTTGGTGCCGGGTTCACTGGCATCATGCTATTTTCCGCCGGAGCCGTTGCGGCGGCCACGCTTTCAGTGATTGCCGGTGCATTGGTAGGAGCCGCCTGCACTGTGCCCGCCAGCCCAGCCACCAATACCAGTGAAGCGATCACCTTGCGCCCCAGCGCACTCCATTGCCCACGGGCTTCTTGATTCATTGTTCTGACAGCCGTTTTCACGCTGTGCCTCCACCCAATCTCAACATTTACGGAAGAATTCCGCTGGCGATGATATCAAATTAATCTTCAATTGATAGTGGTTATCATTACTATTTACCTAATAATGCCTCAGCCACTGCAAATGTTGTCACTCCGAACGCGGCCATTGTTGAGCCGCATGAAGAATGCGTAAAACCTGTAGAGTTTCATCATTAATCCGATATATCAGGATGTAATTAGGCCGTACAACCACTTCTCTGGTGTCTTTCATCCGGCCAGCTTTGTACATATCAGGCCGCTCACACGCCCTTTCTGCCGCCGTCTCAAATGCGTCATCCAATGCGATCGCGGCCTGTGGATTATCACGCGCGATATAATTCATAATGCTTTCCCTGTCGGCCAGGGACATGGGTTTCCATTCCACACGCATTAACGATCCTTAAGCAAAGCGGCCTTCCGGGCGGCAAAGTGACTCTTCGCCTCTTCATGTGAAACTGCCGGGCGGGGATCATCCATGGATGCCTGCACCTGTTCTCTGAACCACGTATCGTAAGCGGCGGCTTCATGCGCCCGTTTAAGCGCAATTGATCGATCTGGACGTGGGTTCTGGGTCAGGCTATCCGAAGAATAGTTGGATGCATCAACATCAAATTGTGCAATACCAATACCTTTCAGGTAGCCAACCAGCGTTTCCAGTTTTTTAAATAGCCGAACTTGCCGACTGCGTTGCGCTGCCAGCGGGCGTTCAATCAAACCATATTTGATCATCAGCACCCAACCGCCCGGAGTACCAATGACATGCGCTGCGCTGACAGCACCCGCTTCAACCAAGCGGTGCAAAGTAGAATGATCGATAGTTTCCGTTGTCATAACATTGCTCTCTCAAGATATTGCAGTGCATTTAATAAAAGTAATTATTGCAATTAACTATAAAATGAACAACACCGAATAAAAACCAAAAGAGTCATATTTACCCTAACGCAGCTCTATCTTGCTTGCTGATATCTTCGGTGGCGGTGTGATGCATTAGGCGTAACCGCAGCAGAGATCCCCCCATTTCCTTACATAGCAGTTAAAACGTCTGGATGGCTATTAAACGCCATGCTAACGTAAGCGCTATCGCAGGGGAGCAAGGCAAAGGGAAACCAAGCATGACGTCAAAAAATATCGAAACCGCGCTGATCGTGGCCGGGCGCAGCAAACGCTATACGCAGGGCTCCGTTAACCCGGTCACCCAACGCGCGTCTTCACTGGTGTTTGAATCGGTTGCCGCCAAAAAGCATGCCACCGCCAAACGTGCCCAAGGTGAACTGTTTTACGGGCGACGCGGCACGCTCACCCATTTTGCCTTTCAGGACGCGATGACCGAACTGGAAGGCGGCGCGGGCTGCGTGCTGTATCCATGTGGGGCCGCTGCGGTAGCGAATGCCATTCTGTCTTTCGTCGGCGCGGGCGATCATCTGCTGGTAACCGGTTCTGCTTATGAGCCCACGCAGGATTTCTGCACCCATATCCTTGGCCGTATGAATGTGGCCACCACCTATTTTGATCCGCTGATCGGTAGCGGGATCGCCGACCTGATCCAGAGCAACACCAAGGTGGTGTTCCTCGAATCCCCCGGCTCTATCACCATGGAAGTGCAGGATATTCCGGCCATCGTCAGCGCCATTCGCGCCGTGAACCCGGAGATCGTCATTATGATCGACAATACCTGGGCGGCTGGCGTGCTGTTCAAGGCGTTGGAGTTTGATATCGATATTTCGATTCAGGCCGGTACCAAATACATCATTGGTCATTCCGACTATATGCTCGGCACGGCGGTGGCCAATGCCCGCTGCTGGGATCAGTTGCGTGAATACTCTTACCTGATGGGCCAGATGGTCGACGCCGATACCGCCTACATGGCCAGCCGCGGCCTGCGCACGCTGAACGTGCGGTTGAAACAGCATGAACAGAGCAGCATCGCGGTGGCACAGTGGCTGGCGCAACGGCCAGAAGTGGCAGTGGTCAATCACCCGGCCCTGCCAAGCTGCAAAGGCCACGAATTCTATCGCCGTGATTTCAACGGCTGCAACGGCCTGTTCTCCTTTGTGCTGAAACAACGGCTGAGCGATCAACAACTGGCCGACTATCTCGACAATTTCAGCCACTTCAGCATGGCCTATTCCTGGGGCGGCTATGAGTCGCTGATCCTGGCCAATCAGCCGGAAGAGTTGGCGGCCATTCGCCCGGCAGGGGGCGTTGATTTCGCTGGCACGCTGGTGCGTCTGCATATCGGGCTGGAAAACGTGCAGGATCTGATCGACGATCTGGCCGCCGGTTTTAAACGCATCGCCTCGTAACGTTAGCGGGCGGCAACTCTGCCGCCCTTTTTTTACACGTTTTACCCTTCGTAGCACATTTCTACGTTCTGTTTAATGTCCACTTAAGCGAATAGCGGTACACTCAGCACACAATTGAGCATGATTAAAGCATGGTAGCCCGCAAAGAATCAGATCAGGCACCACAGGACAAGAAATGGATGTATTAAGAGAGATTGTTCACGCACTTTGGACGCACGACTTTGCTGCCTTGGCTGAACCCAGTGTGGTTTGGGTGGTTTACCTGGTACTTTTTGCCACCCTGTTTTTAGAAAACGGATTACTGCCCGCCTCCTTCCTGCCGGGTGACAGCCTGCTGTTATTGACCGGAGCGCTGATAGCCAAAGGCGTAATGGGGTTTCTCCCCGCCCTGATTATCCTGACCGTTGCCGCCAGCTTGGGCTGCTGGCTGAGTTATCTGCAAGGGCGATGGTTAGGCCATACCTCACTGGTAAAAGGCTGGCTGCTACAGCTACCGCTGCAATATCATCAGCGCGCCCACGTCCTTTTTAACCGCCACGGCCTGATGGCCCTGCTGATTGGGCGCTTTCTGGCGTTCGTCCGCACGCTATTGCCAACCATGGCCGGGATCTCCGGCCTGAGCAATACACGCTTTCAGATCTTTAACTGGTTGAGTGGCCTGCTCTGGGTCGGTTCCGTGATCACCCTGGGTTACGCCTTCAGCCAAATTCCGCTGGTAAAACGCCATGAAGATCAGGTGATGGCCGGGTTGATGATTCTACCCGTCGCACTGCTGGTCTTCGGCCTGCTCGGTGCGATGTTGGTGATTTGGCGCAAGAAGCGCGCCAGCCGCGCTAGCGTTTAACCCTGCATCATCATCAGGTTGCTGTCCCGCAGCCGGGCGAGTTCATCGCTCGGCGTAATGCCAAACAGGCGCTTAAACTCGCGGCTGAACTGGGAAGCGCTTTCATAACCCACGCGGATCGCCGCCGTGCTGGCTTTCAGCCCATCATGCACCATCAGCAATCGCGCTTTGTGCAGGCGATAGGATTTCACATACTGCAACGGTGACGTATTGGTCACCGCTTTAAAGTTATGGTGGAACGCCGAAATACTCATATTCACTTCGTTCGCCAACTGCTCGACGTTGAGGTTTTCGGCATACTGGCTTTCAATCCGCCGCAGCGCTTTGGCGATCTGGCTGAAGTGAGTATGGCGGTTGACCAATTCCTGCAACGACGCGCCACAGCTGCCGCGCAGCACGTAATACAGCAATTCGCGCACAATCTGCGGCCCCAAGACGCGGGCATCGAGCGGTTTTTCCATCACGTCCAGCAGGCGTTCGGTGGCGCACAGCATTTCGTCCGTCAGCGGTGAAAGATTGACGCCGCTGCTTTCAACCCGTGGTTTCATCAGGTAATCATCGTCACCAATGTCGATCAGCAGATCCTGCAACATTTGGATATCAATATTCACCGCCAGCCCCACCAGCGGCTGTTCCGGGCTGGCGAAGGTTTCGCATTCAAACGGCAGCGGCACCGTCATCAGCAGATAATTGCGCGGATCGTACTGGAAAACCTTGTTGCCACAGTAGCCCACCTTGTGCCCCTGAAAGATGATCACAATACCGGGCTCGTACATCACCGGCTGACGCGGGCAATACTCGTTGACGTACAGGATATTCACCTTGGGTACCGGCGAAGAGGTATAACCTTTCGCGCTGGCAAAACGCATTGCCTGGCGCGCCATGCGGCTACGCAGCTCATCAAGTTCAGTCATGGAAACCCCTCTTGTACCCAGAATAATCCAGCACAGATAGTAGTAAAAAACAGGGTTTTTTCTACAGTATTCAGTAGAAATAGGCAAGACATCGATAGGAATGTGCATTGTGCAACAGGGCTAAGTTACTGACAATACACTCCAGTTATTTTTGCGCCGCTGGCGCCTCCCTGATACCCGAGAGAAATCGATCATGCATAACTTTATTCTCCATACCCCAACCAAAATCCTGTTTGGTAAAGGCCAGATCGCCGAATTGGCTAAACAGATCCCGGCAGAAGCCCGCATCCTGATCACCTACGGTGGTGGCAGCGTGAAGAAAAATGGCGTGCTGGATCAGGTTTATTCCGCACTGGCGGGCCGCAACGTGCAAGAGTTCTCCGGCATTGAGCCGAACCCGACCTATGAAACGCTGATGAAAGCGGTAGGGATCGTCCGCACGGAAAATATCGACTTCCTGCTGGCGGTTGGCGGCGGTTCGGTGGTTGATGGCACCAAGTTTATCGCCGCAGCAGCCCACTACACTGCCGCTCAAGATCCGTGGCATATCCTGAAGACCGTAGGCAGCGATGTGACCAGCGCAGTGCCGATGGGCTGTGTGCTGACCCTGCCCGCCACCGGTTCTGAATCCAACAGCGGTGCGGTGATCACCCGCAAAAGCAGCGGCGATAAGCAGCACTTCTTCTCACCACATGTGCAACCGCAGTTTGCCGTACTGGATCCGGTAGTGACCTATTCGCTGCCGCCACGCCAGATCGCCAACGGCGTGGTAGATGCGTTTGTGCATACTCTTGAGCAGTACCTGACTTACCCGGTTGATGCCAAAGTTCAGGATCGCTTCGCCGAAGGCCTGCTGCTGACGCTGCTGGAAGATGGCCCACGCGCGCTGGCTGAGCCGGAAAACTACGCGGTTCGCGCCAACGTGATGTGGAGCGCCACCATGGCTCTCAATGGCCTGATCGGTGCCGGTGTACCGCAGGATTGGGCAACCCATATGCTCGGCCACGAACTGACCGCCATGCACGGTCTGGATCACGCGCAAACTCTGGCCATTGTGCTGCCAGCGCTGCTGGTGGAGAAGAAAGCGCAGAAACGCGCCAAGCTGCTGCAATACGCCGAGCGCGTCTGGGGCCTGCGCGACGGCTCTGAAGACAGCCGTATTGATGCCGCTATCGCCGCTACCCGCGAATTCTTTGAAAAAATGGGCGTACCGACCCGTCTGTCTGATTACCAGCTCGATGGCAGTTCAATCCCGGCGCTGATCGACAAGCTGCATCAGCACGGTATGACCGCGCTGGGTGAGCACCAGGACATCACGCTGGAAGTCAGCCAGCGGATTTATCAGGCTGCTCGTTAAACACACATCACAGTTTCCTGCTAGGCTTTAGTTTCTGGTTCTTCTCTGTGCCCGGCCGATCACCGGGCACAGTTTTGCGCTGCACCTGCGCTTTCGATCATATCGCATGACATCGTCTCGTTAACCAATGGGAGAATATTATGGCGAACCAATCCGACAATACCATCCATGCCTGGGCCGCGCCCGGCAAGGGAAAGCCCCTTGAACCTTTCAGTTTCGACGCCGGAGAGTTAGGCGATGATGATATCGAGGTGGCAATCGACTACTGCGGCGTCTGCCACTCCGACTTATCGATGCTGAATAACGAATGGGGCATCACCCGCTATCCGTTCGTTCCAGGGCATGAAGTGGTCGGAAAAGTGGTCAAGCTCGGGGTACACGCGCAGAACAAAGGGCTGAAAGTCGGCCAGGCGGTGGGCGTCGGCTGGAACCGCGGCAGCTGTATGCACTGCCACCCTTGCATGTCTGGCGATCAGCATTTATGCCATAAGGTGCAACCGACCATTATTGGCCGCCACGGCGGCTTTGCCGATCGCATTCGCAGCCACTGGGCCTGGGCCATTCCGCTGCCGGAAGGGGTCGATATCACCAGCGCCGGGCCGCTATTCTGCGGCGGGATCACCGTTTTCAACCCGCTGCTGCAGTACAATGTCCGCCCGACCCAGCGCGTCGGCGTGGTGGGCATCGGCGGTTTGGGGCATATGGCAATCCGCTTTATGCACGCCTGGGGCTGTGAAGTCACCGCCTTTACCTCATCTAACAGCAAACGTGACGAAGCCCTGGCGCTGGGTGCGCACCGGGTTATCGCCAGTAATGACAGCGCGGCCTTGAAAGCCATTGCCAACCAGCTCGATTTTATTCTGGTCACCGCCAGCGCGTCGCTGGACTGGAACGCGTTCCTCGGCACGCTGGCACCAAAAGGCCGCCTGCACTTCGTCGGCGCAGTGCCCGATCCGGTACCCGTTCAGGTGTTCGCGTTTATCAGCAAACAGGCAGAGCTTTCTGCTTCCCCGACCGGTGCTCCTTCGCGGTTGGCGGATATGTTGGCGTTCTGCGCCCGGCATGGCATTGAACCGCAGGTGGAACATTTCCCACTCAGCAAAGTAAACGATGCTATGGTGCATCTGGAAACAGGTAAGGCACGTTATCGTATCGTACTGGATATGCACGCTTAGGCGGTAATCTCAGCAATGCCTGGGGTTGCCAACTAAAATTAATCTTGTCTTGGAAGTTGTTATTTAAGGAGACAACGCATGCAACCCATCATCAAACTCCACGATGGTAATCTGATGCCGCAGTTGGGTCTCGGCGTTTGGCAGGCAAGTATTGCAGAAGCCACCCATGCGGTCACCAAGGCGCTGGAAGTCGGCTATCGTTCCATTGATACCGCTGCGATCTACAAAAACGAGGAAGGGGTTGGCGACGCGCTGCAATCCACCTCGATCCCGCGCAGTGAACTGTTTATCACCACCAAACTGTGGAACGACGATCAGGGCGATCCGCAAGCAGCATTGGAAACCAGCTTGAAAAAGCTGAAGCTGGACTATGTCGATCTGTATCTGATCCACTGGCCAAAACCAGAGCAGGATCAGTATGTCGACGCCTGGCGCGGGCTGATCAAGTTGCGTGAACAAGGGCTGGCAAAAAGCATCGGGGTATGTAACTTCCACATGCCGCACCTGCAACGCCTGCTGGATGAAACCAACACCGCGCCGGTGATCAACCAGATCGAACTGCACCCGATGCTGCAACAGCGGCAACTACGCGCCTGGAACGCCACGCACCACATCGTCACAGAATCATGGAGCCCGCTGGCGCAAGGTGGTGAAGGCGTCTTCGATCAGCCCATCATCAAGCGACTGGCAGAGAAACACGGCAAGACTCCAGCGCAGATCGTGGTGCGTTGGCACTTGGACAGCGGCCTGGTAGTGATCCCGAAATCGGTCACTCCTGCACGTATCCGCGAAAACTTTGAGGTGTTTGATTTCAAACTGGATAAAGACGAACTGAGCGAGATCGCCACGCTGGACGTCGGCAACCGCCTGGGGCCAGATCCCGAGTCGCTGTAATTTCAGTCTGAGGTGTATCTCTGCAAGGGCCGATAGGGAATCGGCCCTTTTTCAGTTCAGTGCAGGTTTGCATCAACCCGCAGCAAGGAGAGTATTAATCGGTGGGTAGCGGTGTAGAGCGATCAGGTTGTGGGCTTCCCAACGATCGTGCGCAGCCTGTAGGTTGATCCAGAAATCATCATCAAGTTCAAACAGCGCTGCCAGCTTGCTCGCTTCTTCTACACTCAGACGACGTGTATTATTGACGATTTGACCAATAACCTTACGTGATAATTTCATCGCGTCAGCTAATTGTTGCTGGGTAATATTCAATGGCTTCAGGAACTCTTCGTTCAACATTTCACCTACAGTGGTAGGCTCTGCTGTAATCGTGTCCATATTATCCCCCGTTAGTATTTATGTGGATCCAGATAGACATCGTAGGCAGCTCCGTCTCGCCAGCGGAATATAAGCCGCCACTGAATGTTTACCCGTATACTTGACCAGCCCTCCAGGTTGCCCGAAAGTCGCTCATAATTGTTGCTACGCGGCTGGAACAATGACCGCTCAGTGCTGGCTGCCGCCAACATACTGAGCTTTCGCCGTAACTGGCTTTCAATACTTGTGGGGATCACCCCACTCCGTTCATTGTGCTGGTAAAACCTGCACAATATGCCGGATTCTCCATCCCTGAAACTTCCTATCATTGGCACACCTGACTGTATCCGTTGATAAGCTTCATTGTATCCTAAAAGGCACTTAATGCATCCATTTTGGAACATGATGAGTCATAAATGGAACATTTAATGGGAAGATAAATCTATTAAAAGAGTATTGATCGCTGCCATACCTACAATTTTTACCTGTTTGGCATCACGGGCTAAACTGGCAGAACATGTTTAATCGTTTTTATTGCACTACACTGAGGCTATCATGCTGTCTCAACGCCCCGACTGAAACAACCGCATGGAGCATCATGAAACTCAAGTCTCGCCTGATTATAATAAGCTTGGTGCTGCTTCTGGCTGGCTGTGCTGGCGAGAAACCCCGCAACAGCAGCTATCACTACGAGCCTCGCTCCTATCAAAGCACGATTGAAGAGGCGGCGGCGCAGTACGGCGTCGACAAAAAGCTCATCACCGCGATGATTCAGGTGGAATCAAGCTTTAACCCCGGTGCAGTGAGCAAATCTAACGCCATAGGTCTGATGCAGCTCAAGGCCAGCACCGCTGGCTGTGATGCTTACCGATTCAAAGGCAAGCGCGGTTGCCCGGATGACGACGATCTGCGGGATCCGCAAACCAATATCGATCTCGGCACCGCTTATCTGGCCTCGCTACAGCGCCAACTTAGTGGCATCGATAATCCGGTTACCTTGCGCTATGCCACCGAAGTGGCCTACGTCAACGGCGCGGGTGCCCTGCTGCGTACCTTCTCCAACGATCGCAAACAGGCGGTCAGCATGATCAACAACCTGTCGCCAGAAGCCTTTAACTGGCATGTGCGCCAGCACCATCCTTCACCGCAGGCTCCGCGCTATATGGCCAAGGTCGAGGCGGCGTATAATCAGTTATAGCTATCCTCGTCATACTTCAAGTTGCATGTATCCCCCCATACTGGGCCAGGGGTCGCTGCAACTGGAATTATTTGAAGTGTAAAACAGCGCGATATTCAATTTGGGATAAAGCGCCTAAACACTTGGTATTTCGCAGACCACCATAAGAAAAGCAACACGCTGCAATGTATTAATGTATTTTTCAACCAGTGATGTTCAAAAAGATCGAATCGAACAAACAGGCTGACAAATAATATGACATACACGTGCAGGATAAAAGTATAGAGAGAATTCTGACCTAACGGAATAAGAAACCAACCAAAAAGATAGTTTACCGGCCGCCAGAAATAACTAAGAAAAACATACATAGTAATGATAAGGGCAAAATCATTCAGCACCCGCAAAGGGCCAAGAGCGTTCTTTGATGCCAAATTTTCATACAACCAGTTAAAACTCTCTGTAGAAATAACCTGGATAAACAATGACTTTGGTAGGAATGGGTTAGTATGATTCTGTGCAATGAAAAACATAACCCAGAAAATAAAGATCATCATACCAATAATGAAGACACCAAACTGACTTTTGGCCAAAGAAATCAGTGCATCTTTATGCCAACCACAGCATAGACCAAGAACATAGATAAATTGCCATGCAAGGAGAGGAAATGCAAACTCGAACTCTGCAGAAGTGAGAGTAATCGTATTCTCTTGATAAATAATATATATCGCTAAAGATAGGCTAATGAGCAATACGGTCCTTCTTTGGTGAAGAAAATACAATACAATAGGAGTAAGCATTAACAAATAAAAGTAGAGCCCCAGAATCTGCGTTTGATGAGGACCAATTTGCAAATAGAAAATATTATTCAGCCATGATGCTAATGAAGGGTTACCAAGGGGATACATTGAGTATTCCGCACCAGAGAATCTTTCAACGAAGTGAGTAGTTTCATAGGTGTTGATACCCATCTTGTTAAGCAACAGCATGGAGACAATAATCGCAATATTAATAACATAGAGCATTACCGCTCTGCGAAATATTGAGTAGGACACGGTGATAAAATGATCTTTTTCCAGCTGTTTCTTTTTTAGAAAGCCCAGCACAAAGCCAGACAAGATGACAAAACCCTCTGCTCCAGTAGTCAAACCGAAGCGTTCCCAGGTGAAAATATTCACTATCGAAGTAATTTCCAGGTGTGCGGCGACCATCATGATCAGGGCAATGCCACGGAGGAAATCAATCCGCAAATCACGTTTAGCTGTCTCACTGCTGTGATAGGTGAGTGATATACCTTTGATAGACGCTCCTGCTGACAATGACATACATCTCCTGAAAGTGTTCAATGTTACCCGGCAAAAAACTGGAGGGCAGATAATTGCACGATGCACTCTTTTCACATCACAGCCAACAAACCGATAAATTTGCCTGACATACTCTTTTATCACTTCCAGTTTCAGACGCTACTACCCTGCTCAACTAGCATTTCAGAACGGAAAAAATGCCGTTTAATTGCACATTTTAGAAAGAATTACATCCCTCCTTTTAAACGTCAATGCCTATTCTTTGGTTTCCTACATTAATTATACCGTAATTTATTTTATTGCTCTTTTTTTAAACGCAATTCATTATGCTATTGATACACAATGATTTTATATTTTACTCTCTGATTTGCCAACTTATGGAAGCTCAACTATATTTTATTGTTGATTGCCAATTTCCACCCTGTAATTAGCGTGTGATAAATATAGGCAGCACTTGGGACAGGATATTGCTTAGTATGGGATTTTACTTTTCATCTTTTGAGAAACGGACGCCCCCCACTCCTTTGCGCCATCGCAAAGGTATAGAGTGTATCTGGCAAATCCTTTCCGTTACAGCGCTGGTATGCGGTGCAAACTACATCCGCTGGCGCTGGATGGAGTCGTTAAACTATGATGCCCTTTGGTATTCTGTTCCATTGGCTCTCGCAGAAACCTTTGCCTATATCGGAACTCTGTTTTTTACCATCAGCCTGTGGAAAATTCAGGACTATAAACGCCTCGCACCTCCGGAAACTATTAATCAATGCATGGAGCCGATCGCTCAGGTTCATGATGATAGGCCGATTCGCGTAGATCTGCTGATTGCAACGTACTCTGAAGATGTTGAGTTGGTTCGGCTCTCTATTATCGATGCCAAGAAAGTGAATTACCCGAGTACCATCGACTACAAAATTTATGTGCTCGACGATGGTCAGCGTTCAGAAATGCGCATAGTGGCCGAAGAAGAAGGTGTTAATTACATTACGCGTCACAAAAATACCGGATTTAAAGCAGGTAATCTGCGTAATGGTATGGAGCACAGTGACGGTGATTTCTTTATTATCTGTGATGCAGATACCCGCGTTTTTCCTTCAATACTCAGCAATACCTTAGGCTACTTTCGCGATCCTGATGTTGCCTGGGTCCAAACTCCTCAATGGTTTTATGATATTCCTGAAGGTAAACCCTTACCGCAAAAGTTACAGCAGCGGTTCGGTAAAGTGGGTTATTACTTGGGAAAGGTGGCTGAATTCTGCGTAGGGCCAATCGTTGTGGGGCAGGATCCTTTCGCCAATGACCCAAAGATGTTTTACGACATCATTTTAAGGCGGCGTAATTGGGCTAACGCCGCATTCTGCTGTGGTGCTGCGTCAATACACAGACGTGAAGCTGTCATGCAAACCGCATTGCGCAGGTATCACAAGGATATTGAAACAGAAATCAGTAAATACACAAACGAGATTGATCATGAGGAGTTTAAATCTTCACTGCGTAGCGCCATGTTGATGCCGGTGGCCAACGAAACGGAATTAATGCCTTATAAATTCCATGTCTCTGAAGATATTTATACCTCGTTGATGCTACACGGCGATCATGAACGCCGCTGGCGCTCGGTGATGCATCCCGAAGTGGAATCAAAGATGTTATCGCCACAGGATATGCTATCCTGGATGACTCAGCGTTTTAAATATGCTGCGGGTTCGATAGATATTCTTCTCCATGATCATATCTTTAAGCGCGAGAATCTTAACCTCAGCGTACCGCAGAAAATTATGTACGGTTCTACCTTTATCTCTTATCTGGCATGTTTGTGGAATGCCATTTTTCTGATTGCCCCCATGATCTATCTTTTTACGGGGATTCCCCCTCTCGCGGTCTATTCAACCCCTTTCTATCTGCATTTCGTGCCTTTCTTCCTGCTGTCTGAACTGGCTTTTATGTTCGGCACCTGGGGAATCTCCGCCTGGGATGGGAAAGCCTCTTATCTGGGGTTATTTTCCATGAACTTACGAGCAATAGATACCGTATTACGCGGTGAGAAAGTCAAATTTCACGTTACCCCGAAAGAGCGGCAGCAAGGCAATTTCCTCGTCTTAGTGAAACCACAGCTTGCAATTGTTCTATTAACCATACTGGCTCTGGCTGCTGGCGCATTACAACTTTTCTTTGGGCGAGTTGAAGACCCTGCGGGTTTTTTAATCAATATATTTTGGTGTTCCATGAATATTGCTGCGATGATTCCGATGATCCGTGCATCAGTTTGGCGACCAGAAGCGTCACCAGAACATATGTCATCGCCCGATGAGGTGCCCGATGTCTCTTAGCCAGGATTTGCTCAAAGCGAGAAGTTATCTCACTGTTATTTTGGGATTTATGCTGGCTTTCGGCATTGTGTTTTATGTTGAAAAAAATACCGGCTCCGCGGACATGAAAATCCCGCGATTACAGCTAAGCGAAAATTTCCCCAATCTCCCTGCGCCACGAGAACTCAGTTATCACGAAGCCATCTGGGCAAGAATTGCCTGGCAATACTTTGTCAACAATACCCAAGAAAGCGGCCTGGCAAACGCTGCCGAAGGCCTCCCCTATACCAGCCTGTGGGACAGTGCGAGCTACCTGATGGCGATAATATCTGCTCATCAACTCGATATCATCGACGATCACGAGTTCGATATACGTATTCAGAAAGCGTTAAATGCGTTGAGTTCCTTGCAATTATATCAGGGAAAGATGCCCTATCTTTACTACAGCGCCACAGAGCTAAAACCGATATCTACAGCCTACGGAGTTGATTATTCCCTGATAGATCTCAGCCGGCTACTGATGGCATTCAAAGTGATTATCTGGCGATATCCGCAGTACAACGCCTTGATCAAACAAACGGTTAACCACTGGAATCTGGTGGCTTTATTCGATATGGAAAAGGATAACAGTTCACTTAAAAGCCGCCACAATCAAGCCTATTTTCTGCCCAACGATTATCGTAGCGGATACGGCTATGCATTGTATTCCGTGAATGGTCTATCGTTGATTAACACCTGGGCTGGCATAGTGCTGAGTAATAGCAAGCAACCACACGATTTTATTAATGTCGGTGGGGTAAATATCCCTAAGGATGGCAGCGTAGTGCTGCAAAAGAAGTCTTATCCGGTGATCAATAGCCTGCCCTATATCCTGACCGGCTTGGAAAATGGTTTTAATACCGAGTCTGCAGAAATCTCGTGGAACATTATTCAAGCGCAGGAAGTGTTTAACCAGAATGCCTACAGACATAACTATGTCAACATGGGATTTTCGAACAATCTTCCTCTCTTGCATGTAGAAAAATCTAAAGCGCATGTTTCAGCGCCCAATAAAGATGACATTCAGCTACAGAACCGAGTCCCGCTGTCGCTCTCAACGCAAGCGGCTTTTGGCTGGTATGCATTATTCAGCACGCCTTGGACCGAACAAGTAAGGCAGCAAGCCTCAACCCTATTTGTTCCAGGAAAAGGGTGGCTTGATGGTGTGGAGGCATACAGTCAGAAACCAAGTGCACTTATTACAGCAACAACGAATGCGGCCATACTAGAAAGTCTGGTGTATACCGTTCAAGGAAAAATGGTCTGTCTGGCTTGCCAGAACACAGAACTCGCCTCTGCGGCGCAACCTTCAGGATCTCAATAAGGAGCACTCATGCGTTTGCCCCCTTTTTCTTTGCCACCGTATTTCAGGATATTTAGTCATCTTATGGTGAGTATTTTGGCTATCACCACGCTAGCACTGGGGAGCGCCAGCCCAGTGATAGCACAAGCTGAAAAACTCCCTGCGCAGAGCTATCCCGTGCGCCATGGTGAACTGACAGATCGTGAGAAAGCCGTGGCCAATCGAGCATGGGAATACTTTGTCACCAACTATCAGCCCACTACCGGGCTGGTGAATGCCGTTAACAATTACCCATCTACAACCATGTGGGATACCGCTTCCTACATTGCGGCACTGGTCTCGGCACGGGAACTGGCCATTATCAACAAGGAAGAGTTTGACCACAGAATGCTTAAACTGCTGGGCACGCTAAATACGATATCGTTATTTCAAAATCAGATGCCCAATAAAGCCTACAACACCGTCAGCGGACAGAAAGTTAACTATGTGAACAAACCTGGTGAGATCGGATTCTCTGCACTTGACGGTGGCCGCATGCTGGTGTGGCTTAGGGTGATTAAAGAACGCTACCCCGAGTATGCCAACAGCGTTGATAACATTGTGCTCAGATGGGATTTTACCCATGTGATTGATGGATGCGGGACGTTGTACGGTGCTGTTCTTGATGGCAACAAGCAGCCTATGTATGTGCAGGAAGGGCGTTTAGGCTATGAAGAGTATGCGGCGCGTGGTTTTCAGCTGTGGGGCTTCAATACTTGCCAAGCTTCACGTCCAGAACCTTATCAGCTTGCCGACATTTATTGCGTCATGGTGCCCTATGACTCCCGAGATCCCCGTGAACATCACCAGCATAACTATGTGCTGACGGAACCTTTCATTCTGCAAGGCATGGAATTCGGTTGGGGAGGCGACAAAAGCAATGCGCAAGAAAAAGTCGCAATCACCCCAGAGTGGATTCAGGATTTTGCTAACCGGGTGTATCAGGCACAAGAGAACCGTTACTTAATCACCGGGATGATAACCGCCCGTTCGGAACATCAACTCGATCGTGCACCGTATTTTGTGTATGACACCGTATTTTCTGATGGTTACGACTGGAATACGATCACCGATAAAGGCGAATTTGTGCCAAACACCGCTGCGGTATCTATGAAAGCGGCGCTCGGCATGTGGACACTGTGGAACTCCCCTTATACTGACCACCTTTTCGATACCATTGAAAATGCGACAGAGAAAGGCAAAGGTTATTATGAAGGGCTGTATGAGAACGGCTCAGGGCCAATTCATGAGTTCACGGCCAACAATAATGGCATCATGCTAGAGGCCCTGCTATTCAAGAAAGAAGGCAATCTGCTGAAATTAAGAGCACAAGACTCGCAGGCCAGCAGTTTTGTCCCTTCTATCTGGAACCAAAGGCTGTTGAACGTTTTTGAAGAGAATAATAAGCGCCTCAATCGGCCCTTTATTTCGGCGGATAAAGGAACTCGCAGTTGGTGTCAACGAACAGGCGTTGCGTTGCGTGAAGCTTCTGCCGCTTGCACTGCATGCCAGTGCGCTCAGTGCAACGAGGATATGCCAGTTAAACTTCCACCGGCGCTCTCATCATGTACAAAACAATAAAGGGTAAAATACTCTTTTTGACGTTGTTGAGTCTTGCATTGGTAATAGTGCTGTTTCATGGGCGCGTCCAGCAAGGGTGGCAGTACGTTTATCAGGGTGGCTGGCAGTCTCAGGGCCGTCTTGGACAGCTCACGCCAGAAGAACACCAGTGGGCAACTGTCGCCTGGCGTTATATCGAAAACAACACTCAGCCAGTGACTGGCTTGGTTAATGGCAGCGATCTTTACCCGTTGGCCTCCATTAGTCAGATCGGTGACAGTGTGATTGCCATTCTTGCTGCAAGGCAGATAGGGCTGATTGATAAGGCTGAATACGATCGGCGGCTGACCACCTTGCTTGCTACGCTGCAGGCGCTGCCATTAACTGACGGCGTGCTGAATCGCCATTACCGCACAACAGATGCGGCAATGGTGAATTCGGCCGTTAAACCAGCAGCAACGGGCTGGTCTGCGCAAGACATTGGTCGCCTGCTGATCGCTTTACGTCTAGTACGCAATCTGTCACCTGATTATGCCTATTATGTGGATAAAACCGTCCTGAACTGGAATTTTTGCCCGCTGTTTGACTCCCAAGGAACGCTGCTGAGCGGTACACGCCAGAATGGTAAGTTGCGTGTGCAGGATGAATTGCGCCTGGGTTACAGTGAATACAGTGCGCTGGGCTTCCAACTGTGGGGGTTTTCCGCTGCCAATAACATTGCTCTTCCTTACAAAAACATCAAGATTTACGGCATACCGTTGAAACTGGATGAGCGTGACCCGCGCACCACCGGGGTCAGTAATGCACTGGTATCAACGCCCTATCTGCTGGCAGGAATGGAGTTTCAGTGGCAGATTCCAGGCAATACAGAACAGAGCAAAGCCCTGCGCCGCCAGGCTCAAAACATTTACAGTGTGCAACAGCTGCGAGCTCAGAAGGAAGGAATACTGACCGCACGAGCAGAGTCTTCACTCAGTACCGATCCCTGGATGATTGTCGATAGCATTTTTGCCAGTGGCTATCCCTGGAATACGCTGGATGGCAGCGGTAACTATCGACCCGAACTTGCCCAACTTTCCACCAAAGCCCTGTTTGGTATGTGGGTGCTATGGGATACCCCCTATACCACGCAGTTGATGAATCTCGGGCAATGGCATAACGACCCTAATCGCGGCTGGTTTGAAGGGCGTTCAGAGAGATCTGGCAAACTGAACAAGGCCCTGACGCTTTCCACCAATACTCTGGTGCTTGAATCCTTGTGGTACAAGAGTGCTCACGGCGTTCTGAACCGTGAAAATCCTGCAGGCACCTTCGAGCGCATTCGTCAGGATGTGTTTAATCGCCCAAAAACCTGCCTGCCATTCATTGCCGAGAAAGCCACGATGTGACGATGCCACTGATGTGGGTCGTATGCCGTTATCATCACTCAGGGGATTGTTAAGATATGGAAATGAACCGTCTTAGCTTGTTGCTACTGATATTATTGACTGCTGGATGTGCCGAGCATGCCCCTTCCAGCGCTCCTCCTGTGGCAGATATCACGCTGGATGGTACCTGGTGCATCAAGTTAACGCCTTCGGCCCTCCAATCCCCGCCTTTGTTCAATAACAAGATATGTCAACCGATGCAGGTGCCTGCCAACTGGTTCACGCAGGGTGTGGATCATCAGGGCGTCGTCTGGTATCAGACCGACTTCTCTTTGCCCGTTTTGACCTCCGATCAAATGGCAACGCTGGTATTCAATGGCGTTGATTATTCAGCAGCCGCTACGCTCAATCAAAAACCTGTCGGGCAGCACAGGGGATATTTCCAGCGTTTTGCCTTTGACATCACGTCTGCCCATCAGCCTAACAACCAATTACTGCTCAAAGTCGACAGCCCGAATGAGAAGTTTGGTACACACTGGCCGATGCAAAAGCAACTGATCAAAGGTGTGCTTAACCATCATGATACCCGTCCAGGGGGCGCCTGGTCTGAGCATGGACAGGATGCGAACTCTGGCGGCATCTGGCAGCCCGTTTCAGTACATCTTAGCCGTATTGCCACCATCGACAACCTATTGACCTCGGTTGACTGGCAGGCAGGGCTAAACCAGCCGCAGCTCAGGGTCGATATCGACTACCGTGCAATCTCATCATCCCGCGCCATGCTGGCCATCGAACTGATCCCGGATAACTTCGCTGGGCGTGCTTATCACTTTACCTATCCTGTTGAACTTAAGCATTCCCCGAATCAGGTGCAGCAGTTGTCATTCAGCCAGCCAGTGCCAAATCCAGCCCTCTGGTGGCCAGCGGGCTATGGTGAACCTCATCGTTATCAGCTCCGAGTATCACTCAGTGATGCCGCAGGACTGCTCGACCAGCAAACGCTCAAGACCGGATTACGCAAGATCAGCCAGGATGATCACAATGACAGCCTGATGATCAACGATAAACGGATCTTTATTCGTGGCACTAACTACATTGGTTCGGTATGGCTGGGCACCATGGATGGCAAAAAATATCGCCGCGACCTGCAATTAATGCGTGATGCCAATATCAATGCCGTGCGTGTACACGCACACATTGCCGGGCGGGCGCTGTATGAAGAGGCGGATCGTATGGGCATGCTGTTGTGGCAGGACTTCCCGTTGCAGTGGGCTTATGACGATAGCGCGGCCTTTGTTGATGAAGCGAAACGCCAGGCACAGGATATGTTGATGCAACTGGGGAACCACCCTTCCATTATTGTTTGGGCAGGGCAGAATGAACCGCCTTTCGACTCCCCCTGGATGAAATCATTTAAAGGTTGGACGCCGACGCTGAATAAAGCCTTAACCGAGCAGGTTGCGCAGGTATTAAGTCAAGATCACGGGCGGATCACTCACCCTTGGTCTTCCGTCAATGAGCACCCGTGGTTGGGGTGGTACTCGGGTAAAATGCAGGATTATCTGAAGCCCACCACCAGTAAATTTATTACCGAGTTTGGGGCTCAGGCATTACCTAACTTGGCAACTCTGCGCACCATTATTCCAGCGGATAAACTGTGGCCGGGAACTCCCGATCCCAAAGCCCCTGCGTGGAAGGAGTGGCATTACCATAATTTCCAGCCCAGCAATACCTTTGCATTGGCACAGGTGCCAATGGGGAAAGATATTGAAGAGCTTGTTGCCAATACCCAAAAGTATCAGGCAGACCTGATTCAACTTGCAGCAGAGAGTTATCGTCGACAACGCTATTACCCAGTTAACATGCTGTTTCAGTTTATGTTTTCTGAAACATGGCCCTCGATCAATTGGGCTGTAGTCGATTATCTGCGGCAGCCTAAGCCCGGTTACTATGCCTTGCAACGGGCCTATCAGCCCATATTGCCTTCCATTGAACCTCCGTCGAAAAACTGGGTAGTGGGGCAATGGGGAAATATAGGCCTGTGGGCAATTAACGATCGGTGGCAATCCTATCCAGATACGGTGCTGTATTGGCACATTCAGCAATCAGGTAAAACCCTAAGTAAAGGGACGGTAAAGCTTGATTTGGTTGCCGACAGCGGCCAAAAAATAGTGGAGTTAAAGGTTCGTCCACGTAATCAGCAAACCATGGTGATCGAAGCAGAATTGCGGGATAAGGCTGGAAACATTTTGGGGAAAAACCAACTCTCCTTCAGTAATATTCACGCTCCACAGCCCTTAGTGAAGCGATAAAACCGTTAAATACTGAGCCCGCAAGCATCGCTTGGAAGCTCAGTATGCGGCAATAGAGTTTGGATAACATGCCCATCAACTAAAAGGGAAGTATCCAGCTCACGCTCACAGTTCCTGAACGGAAGTTGGCCGTCGGATTTCCGCGCCATGGATAGCGTGTGCCACTGTAGTTATCATAATGTACCGAGATAGCTCCGGGTTTATAACCCGAAACATATCCGAAGCTGTAGGTATAGTCTGAATCCCACGGTTGTTGCTGTGTTTTATCCGGATAATAAAAACCAGATAGCCGGACAAAATAGTGCCCTTTCACAGTGTAACCACAACTGGCTAAGAGAATGTTTTTATTGTTTTTTGTTGTATTACTGACGTTATCAAAGTAACGATGGGAATAAGTGTAACCGACTTGGCACCCCAAGTTATCTTCTTTATTAATCAGCAATTTACTTTCTATTTTTTCAGGAAGTCGAAACTTATAAGCAGCAGTGAATGCCCCTTTCTCAAAGGTAGTGACTGAACGGCCTGTTTGCGTGAATAAATGATTATCTTGCGAATAGTTACTGTATATGAAGCTGTAGGTGCCAGGGTGCCAATCGTCATAGCCAAAGCTGTAAGAAAAGTTCGTACTGTATTTATTCACTTCCCGTAATGGAACACCAAAAGTAGTGTTGGCAAAAAAGTAACTCAAGGGTGAATACTGCAAGCTCAGCAACCCGCGCTGATTCAACGTCTTCCGAGTTTCAGAACTCTCTCTGCCAGTTGGAGTGGTTGTCATCGTCCTTTCCAGCGGAACGTTATAGGTCAATGCGGCAGAAAATGAGGACTCACTGCCGGAAAAAAGACGTGACCAAGGGGTCGTAAACACATTGACCACCGGTGCTTTGCTAGTGTTTTCCGCATGTGCGATGGGAAATAGGTATGCAGCGAGCAGACATAGCGTAGGTAGTTTATAAAAAACGGGGATTAGACGATAAAACTTACTGATATGGTGCCTAGATGTATTCGGCATACCGATATACCTGCTCCTAACATGCTCGTTGATCTCAGCGTAAGAAAAAACGTACATATTGTCACTCTCAAAGAGGCTGAGTTTACAAAATAATGATTATTAATACGTTAACTTCCGCTTTCTATCAAAATCTGCCGTTACAATCATACATCAGACCCGTCATTTTGATGCACTAAAAACAGTCACGTAATGGGATTATTTTCCAATTAAATATGTTCAATCGATACATTAATCATACTTTATTCACTCACTGCTATAAATGTGCTTAGTTTAGTGATGTAGATCACAATCAGAGCCGATTAAACATCGGCAACAGGGCATGCTTTGAGTTCACTATTATAATTTATACAAATTAAAATTCTAACCGAGTGTCTACATGTGGAAGTTATTTACCAAGTACGGTGCCGTTGGCATTTTAAACACCCTAATACATTGGGCAATATTTCTTTTTTTCTACTACGAACTATTGCAAACACAAGCCTTCAGTAACCTGCTCGCTTTTTTTATCGCGGTCACGTTCTCGTTTTTCGTCAATGCACGATTCACCTTTGACAGCAGTGTGTCGCTACAGCGATATGTACTTTATGTCACTTTTATGGGTGCCATGAGTTGGCTGGTAGGCGCTATCGCTGATAACAGGAAGATAAATCCCATCCTGACAATGATTATTTTCTCTTTGATAAGTTTACTGCTCGGATTCATTTATTCTAAATATGTTGTTTTCAGGAAGAAATCCCAATGATGCTTTCCCTGGTAGTTCCTGTTTTTAATGAAGAAAAAGCGATCCCAATCTTCTATCAGGCGGTACGTAATCAGCCTGAGTTGTCACAGCACTCCATTGAGATTGTGTTTGTTAACGATGGTAGCTCTGACAATACAGAAATGGTTGTGGATGAGTTAATTAAAACCGATCCTCTCGTTTTACAGGTCAACTTTTCACGTAATTTTGGCAAAGAACCCGCTCTGTATGCGGGACTGAAATATGCAACGGGTGATGCCGTCATTCCTATCGATGTCGATCTGCAGGATCCTATCTCTGTTATCCCCAAATTAGTTGAACGCTGGCAGAATGGAGCCGATGTAGTGCTGGCAAAACGGATAGACCGAAAGTCAGACAGCATACTGAAACGGCTCAGTGCAACATGGTTTTACAGAGTGCATAATATGGTTTCAAACCCGGAAATTGAAGACAATGTGGGCGATTTCCGCCTGATGAGCCGTCAGGTTGTTGATGCTGTAATGATGCTCAATGAACGCAACCTCTTTATGAAAGGCCTTCTAAGCTGGGTCGGATTTAAAACCGAAGTTGTAACTTACACACGGGTAGAACGCGTTAATGGCAAAAGCAAATTCAGTTTCTGGAAACTATGGAATTTAGCATTAGAAGGTATTACATCGTTCAGTACCATTCCTCTGCGTTTTTGGACTTATATCGGCCTGACCATTGCGTCGTTGTCATTTTGTTATGCCATATTTATGATTATTCATAAAATTATTTATGACAACCCGGTACCTGGCTACCCTTCACTGATCTCTATTATTCTCTTTTTAGGTGGTGTGCAGCTGATCGGAATTGGTGTTCTAGGTGAGTATATAGGCCGGATATATGTTGAGACCAAACAAAGACCTCGCTTTATCGTGAAGAGTTTGAAGGGAAAAAAATGAACCATCCACTTAATAATCAGATTTCTGCAAGGAATGCTTTCGTCTTTGTTTTTACTTGTTGCTTACTCTATGCACTTCCTATTATTCTGGCCGACGTCTATTATCGTGACGATGTAGAAAGGGTAATAAATCCTGCTGCTGGATGGTATACGCTGGGCCGACCCACTGCTGATCTGCTCATGCGGATTTTCACTTTCAATATTTTTGAGATAACCGATACCGCGCCGCTGACCTTGTTATTGGGGATTCTGTTTATCTCTTGGGTGCTCTGGTCAGTTGCAATAAAAACTGAAACAACGCTGACAATAGGCTCTGTTTCCCCCTATGTGTTACTGCTGATCAGCCCCTTCTTTCTGCAGAACATTTCATACAAGTATGACAGCTTCCCGATGATTGTCGGGCTTGGCCTTTCTATACTGGCATTTTTTTATCCGCGTAATAAAGGGGTAAAAAGCCATCTGGTCCCAATTGTCTGCTTGTTTATCGCACTGACATTGTATCAACCCTGCACTAACATTTTTATTGGCTTATATGGTGTTAACCTATTCATTGGGTTCAATAAAAATAGTAATCCGCCGTTAAAAGAAACATTATGGGCTGGCATTGTATTGCTCAGTGCCTATATTTTTTATTTTGTCATTGTCAATAAAATGCTAGGCCTTAGCGGTGGCCGTGGCGAAATGATCGCTATCAATGACGCTGGGAATTATATCCTCAGAGATATTAAAGCTCTACTACGATTTATTAGATTCGCTATTACCCGTGAACTTAAAATTATCATTTACATCACATCAGTCTGTGTGATGTACGCATTTATGTTACATGTGCATGATTTTCTAAAAGATAAAAAATGGAATGCTAACACGCTGTTATCTTTGCTACTTATTTTACTGTCACCGATTGTTATCGTCCTTTCCTTCCTTGGCCCATTATTTTTGCTTAAGGAAGGTGTAACAGATGTAAGGGTGCTGCCAGGTTTCTCTGCAACTCTTTTTCTTTTTGGCTACTCTTTATATTTGGTCTTGAAAAAATTAAATCCTAAACTGATGTTCTTAAGTATCATTCCTGTACTTTATTTTATCGTAGTGAGTTTCCAATATGGCAATGCGTTAAAAAATCAGCATATCTATGAAAATCGTATATTCTCATGGCTGAGCTATGACCTGATGGCAATGAACGCCAACACACATGGCACCATTTTCATCAATAACTACCCAAGCACATCACCAGTTACCCAACATATTCTCGACCACCAGGCAATCATCGACCTGATATATACACCAGCCTATGGGTGGATCTCTAGGCGTACCCTATTTGCAATGGGGATTACCAACATAGAGCTAGGTTGGGAAGATACTTATCCCGATCTGCTGCAAGGTATTTGTAGCAAACAGACGCCGCCGCTGAAAGACAACAAATTCTATGCAATCTATGCCGAGGGGGATAACACCGTAGTCTGGTTCAAAAATAAGTTCAAAACCATCTGTGGGCCTGCGTGAGAACGTAAATCTACTGTTTTATCTCCGGCTAATAGCCACTTCACTATTAAAGTAGGGGCAAATGGCCCTAATGCCGATCAGCTAAGCGCAAAGCTGCATAATTATGCAGCAGGTGCTAAAGGTGTGGCCTCCCTCTCCCTGTGGGAGAGGGCCGGGGTGAGGGGCTTTAGTTCAGTGATCTTCCCCTCACCCTCCCCGAGGCAGAGGGAACTGGTTAGCCTTAACTGACAAGCATTAGGCAAGTGGCCCCTTTAACTTCAAGCTGACCTTACGCCTTGCCGCTGCGTGTCGGTTTACGCACCGGCGGTTTGTTCGATGGCGTACGCTGACGGGTGATATCGGTATGCTTGGTCAGCGCCGGGCGCGTATTACGCTGTAGGCGTCTGGCTTCGCGCTGCTCATCCAGGCTTGGCGCTGGCACCAGGCATTCACGGCGGCTACCGATCAGGTGTTTCAAGCCCATTTCTTCCAGCGCGCTGCGGATCAACGGCCAGTTAGCCGAATCGTGATAGCGCAGCAACGCCTTATGCAGGCGGCGCTGGCGATCGCCACGCGGGATATACACGTCTTCACTCTTGTAACCCACTTTGCCCAACGGGTTTTTACCGCTGTAATACATGGTGGTGGAGTTAGCCATCGGCGAAGGATAGAAGTTCTGCACCTGATCGAGGCGGAAACGGTTCTTCTTCAGCCACAGTGCCATATTCACCATGTCCTCATCGCGGGTGCCTGGATGCGAAGAGATGAAATAAGGGATCAGGTACTGCTCTTTCCCAGCCTGTTTGGAATACTGATCGAACAACTGTTTGAAACGATCGTAGCTGCCCATACCCGGCTTCATCATCTTCGACAATGGCCCTTCTTCGGTATGTTCCGGCGCGATCTTCAGGTAGCCGCCCACGTGATGGGTGGCCAATTCCTTGATATAACGCGGATCTTCCACTGCCAGATCGTAGCGCACGCCGGAAGCAATCAGGATCTTCTTGATGCCGGTCAATTCACGGGCACGACGGTAGAGCTTGATGGTCGGCTCATGGTTGGTATCCATGTAGGTACAGATTTCCGGATATACGCACGACGCACGGCGGCAGGTCTGCTCCGCGCGCGGGTTGGTGCAGCGCAGCATATACATGTTAGCGGTAGGGCCACCCAGATCGGAAATCACCCCGGTAAAGCCCGGCACTTTGTCACGGATCTCTTCGATCTCGCGCACGATGGAGTCTTCGGAACGGCTCTGAATGATGCGACCTTCATGCTCGGTGATCGAGCAGAACGAACAGCCACCGTAGCAACCGCGCATGATGTTCACCGAGAAGCGGATCATGTCATAGGCTGGAATACGCGCTTCGCCATACGACGGGTGCGGGATACGCTGGTAAGGCAGGGCAAAAACGCTGTCCATTTCCGGCGTGGTCAGCGGGATCGCCGGTGGGTTGATCCACACGTAGCGATCGCCATGCTTTTGCATCAGCGCACGGGCACAGCCGGGGTTGGTTTCGTGGTGCAGAATACGCGAAGCGTGAGCATACAGCACTTTGTCCGCCTTCACCTTTTCAAAAGAAGGCAGCAGCACGTAGGTCTTTTCCCACGGCTTGGGCTTGGCGGCACGCACCACAACCGGTTTGGCCTCTGGCTCTGGCACGCTACCATCGGCACAAGGCAAATCCTCCCCGTAAGGATTGGGGATCGGCTCAATGCGGCCCGGTTTGTCCAGGCGGGTGGAATCCACTCCGCTCCAACCCGGCAGCGGCTGCTTGCGCATCACCGCAGTGTTGCGGATATCATGGATATCCTGAATATTTTCACCCGCCGCCAGACGATGTGCCAACTCCACCAACGGGCGTTCGCCGTTGCCGTAAATCAGGATATCTGCTTTGGAATCCACCAGCACCGAGCGGCGCACGGTATCCGACCAGTAATCGTAATGCGCGATACGGCGCAGGCTGGCTTCGATACCACCCAACACGATCGGCACGTCTTTATATGCTTCTTGGCAGCGTTGGCTGTACACCAGCGTGGCACGATCCGGGCGTTTACCCCCCACGTTGCCTGCGGTATAGGCATCGTCATGGCGCAGTTTGCGATCGGCGGTGTAGCGGTTAATCATCGAATCCATGTTGCCAGCGGTAATGCCGAAGAACAGGTTCGGTTTGCCCAGGCGCATAAAGTCGTCTTTACTGTTCCAGTCCGGCTGGGCAATGATCCCGACGCGGAACCCCTGCGCTTCCAGCATGCGGCCAATGATCGCCATGCCAAAACTCGGGTGATCAACATAAGCGTCGCCACTGATAATGATCACATCGCAGCTGTCCCAACCCAGTTGGTCCATTTCTTCTCGCGACATCGGTAAAAACGGCGCAGGGCCAAAACATTCCGCCCAATAGGGCTTATAGGAGAACAGTTCACGTTCGGGTTGGATCAGGCTGGTGGTGCTCATTGCGGGTACTCTTGTGCAGGTTAATTTATCGCCGGGCGGCGATTATACGCACTCGTTGCCAAAAGAGCATGGTTATTTATCAGTTTGATCAGCTATTGACCTCAAACTCATACACATCACTGCGGCACAGGGTTTCGCTGAGTTCAAGAACCTCCCCTCTGGCATTGCGGCTGGTCTGCACAATCCGCAGCAGCGGCATACCGCTGTGTACGTTGAGCAGCTCGGCAATCTCGTCGGTGCTGGCAATGGCCTTTAAGCGAAAATGTCTCCCTTCTGGCACAATGCCGCGCGACTGCCACAGAGCATAAAGTGAATGCTCCAACACTTCAGGATCGGGCAGAAAACGCAGTGGGATATAGGTGGTTTCCAGTGAAACCGGGTTACCATCGACCAATCGCAGGCGGCGCAGCTTGATCACTTCGCTGTGATTGGCCACTTCCAGCGTTTTGGCAACATCGGCAGGAGCCTCCATGCGGATACGCAGCAGCCACTGGTTGCTGACGCTGCTGCCATTACGCAGCACCTGAGCGGTAAAGCCGTGATCCTGATTGAGGGAGTAACCGATATGCATCGCCACCCGCGTGCCGATACCCTGCTGGCGCGAGATCAGCGCTTTTTCATCCAGCAACTTCATCGCATTGCTGACGGTCACGCGTGACACATCCAGCGATTCAGCGATCAGGCGTTCCGGCGGCAGAAAATCCCCGACGGCCAGCACATGCTGTTTAATCGCCGCTTCAATCGTTGTGGCCAACTGGATATAGCGTGGTGCCGCCGCAGCCTGCAAAAACTGTTGACGCAGCCAGGTAATAAAATCACTCATTGGATCTGCCTCTGCTGTCTATCCCCCTTTCCAACCTCATTTTTACCATATTTGCCACCTGCAAGATAACCGCCTGACCCAGGTTTACAGTGGAGTTGGATTGGTATCACAGTTTTCACTAACTGGACTGCAATTGGCTTTATTTTGACTATAATGTCACTGCATTGATGTTCTATATCAATACGCACCAACACCAGGGAACAAAATAATTAAATGATAAATAAAAATAACACCTACCAAGCCATTCTCGGCGCGCTTTATGGCCAGGCCGTAGGTGATGCAATGGGTATGCCGTCTGAACTGTGGCCCTTGCAGCAGGTTCGTCACTATTTTGGTTGGATCACTCAATTTCTGCCAGGTCCAGAAGAGAATATCGCCGCAAACGAATTTACCGCCGGAGAATATACCGACGACACCCAACAGGCGGTAGCGTTGATGGATGCGCTGTTAGCCGCCGATGGCCGCGTCGAACCGGAGCTCATCGCCCACCACATTATGTTGTGGGCGGAGCGGGTGAATGCCTTTGATAAAAACATCCTTGGCCCGAGCTCCAAAGCCGCGCTGCTGGCAGTACGTGCCGGTACGCCGGTGGTGGAGATCCCCACCAATGGTGTCACCAACGGCGCGGCGATGCGGGTAGCCCCCATCGGTTGCCTGATGCCCAGCGCCGATCTGCCCAGGTTTATCGATGCGGTACGGCTATCATGCAGCCCGACCCACAAATCGGACATCGCCGTAGCCGGGGCTTTTACCGTCGCCTGGGCGATTAGCCGAGCGATTGAAGGAGCAGACTGGGCCACCATCAAACAAGAACTGCCAGAACGGGTAGAACAGGTGCAACAGCAGCAGATCACCACCTTCAGCCCATCGCTCAGCCGCCGCTTGGTCTGGGCGTTAGAATGTGCCACTAAAGCCAGCGCGCTGCCCGAGGCCGAAGCGTTGGCAGAGCTGTACCATACCGTCGGTGCCGGGATGGACAATATCGAGTCCATTCCAATGACGCTGGCACTGGTTGAACTGGCCGGAACCGATCCGCAACGTTGCGCGGTGCTGGCCGCCAATCTGGGTGGCGATACCGATACCATCGGTGCAATGGCAACGGCGATTTGCGGCGCACTGCACGGAATTGGTGCCTTCCCAGCGGAATGGATTGACACCATCAACCATGCCAATCAGATTGATTTTCAGCCTTACGCAGCGGCTCTTACCAGGCTGCGCAACCAAGGATAGCGATACATGAGTGAAATCAACCGCAATGAGACATGGAAAGTAGAAAGTACCGGGATCGATCGCGTACCTGATGCGGAACAGACCGGTAAACCTATCGAGCTGTTCTGGGTCTGGTCAGCTGCCAACATCGGCATTCTTGGCGTGGTGTATGGGGCGATTATCGTCGCCTTTGGCCTGTCGTTCGTTCAGTCGATTCTGGCTGCCCTGGTTGGCGTCGCCAGCTTTATTCTGGTGGGTTACACCAGCTTCGCTGGCAAACGCGGCCGTACCTCTACCCTGACCTTATCGCGGGTGATTTTTGGTCTGAAAGGCAATATTGCCCCTACCACCTTCAGTTGGGTCAACCTGATGGGCTGGGAGGCGGTCAACGTGATTACCGGCACGCTGACGCTGGCGGCCCTGTTCCAGGCGGCGGGCATCAGCGCCAGCCATTCTCTCACTGCCATCAGCCTGTTGCTGTTTGGCGGCCTGACCATCGTCGTCAGCCTGCTCGGCCAGAATACCGTGGTCTGGATGCAGAGCTGGTTCAGCCGGATTTTCGGCACCATGACGTTGATCGTGGTGTTGTATATCGTCTTTACCACTGAGTGGGGCAAGGTGCTGTCGTTGCCTTCCGGCAGTTGGCTGACCGGCTTCCTGCCAGCGGTTTCGGTGATCGCCGCCGGTACCGGCATCAGTTGGGCCATCGCCGGGGCGGATTACAGCCGTTACCAGAGCCCGCAGTCTTCCGATAAAAGCATTTTTGCCGCCGTGGTAGGCGGTGCCTGCCTGCCGCTGATGCTGCTGATGTTCACCGGGATCCTGCTGTCGGTGCAACTGCCGGACCTGGCCAGCTCCGCCAACCCGATTGCGCTGATCGGCTCGGTGCTGCCGAAATGGATGGCCATCCCCTATCTGCTGGCCGCTACCGCCGGGATCGTCACTATCGCAGTGCTCAGCCTCTACTCCGCCAGCCTGAACCTGTTGACGCTGGGGGTGAAAGTGAAGCAGTCGCTGGCAGTGTCTATCGATGCAGTGCTGGTGCTCGGCATTGCCATCTACGTGCTGTTTGTCTCTGAAGATTTCCTGGGGCCATTCATCTCGTTCCTGGTGTTCTGCGGCGTCTTCCTCGCGGCCTGGGCGGCGATTTTCATCCTCGATTACACCAAGCTGCGCCGCCACCACGGCTACGATGCCAACGCGCTGTATGGTCTGAACGGCCAGAATCGCGGCGTGCGTAAAGTACCGCTGCTCTGCTGGTTCCTCGGTGCTTTCTGCGGGCTGATGGTGACCAAAACCGGTTTTATCGATGGCCCATTGGCTAAAGGCCTGTTTGCCGACTCCAGCCTGGGGCTGTTCGTTTCCTTCCTGGTCAGCCTGCTCGGTTATGGCCTGTATCTGGCTAAGTGCGGGGCGCGCCAATGAGTGAGCTGTTAGCCGTAAGACCGATTCTGGTGGTCGGGGGAGCAGTGGGTGATCTGGTACTCACGCTGCCACACTTGCCCAGCAGCGGTGAAGATATTGAAGCCGTGCCACAAGATCGGCAGATTGGTGGCTGTGCCTTTAACGTGGCGCGCGCGCTGCGCCGCCTGAATGTGCCGGTGATCAACGGTATGCCGGTCGGCAACGGAGATTGGGGTGCCACCATTGAAAGCGCGATGCAGGAGCTGGATCTGCCGGTGCTGCTGCGCCACGGTCAGATGGATAACGGCTGGTGCCTGGCATTAGTGGAACCCAACGGTGAACGCACGTTTATCACCATCACCGGCTGTGAAGCACAGTGGAACAAGGCCCAATTAGCCACTCTGCCGCTGGAAGCAGAGACCGTGGTGTATGCCAACGGTTACGAATTGGTGGGTGAACCGGGCGAAGCGTTACGTGACTGGCTGACGCGCCTGCCGTTCGATCAGCAGCGGTTGATCGACCCCGGCCCACGGGTTGGTCAGTTGGGTGCAGAGTTCTTTGCCATGCTCAGCGACAGCCATACCCTGCTGACCCTGAACCGCGACGAAGTGGCGATCTTGTGTGGCGAGGGCGATGCGGTCAGCGCCGCACAGCGCTTTGCCAGCGCGCATAATATTACATTGATCTGCCGTTTGGATCGTGACGGGGCCTGGATTTGCGATGGCCACCAGCCACCGCAGCATGTGCCGATCTATCCGGTTGAAGTGGTTGATACCATCGGTGCGGGCGACGCTCACTGCGCCGGTTTGCTGGCCGGGCTTTCTGCCGGTTGGCCACTGCCACAGGCGGTCGATCTCGCCAACCGCGTTGCCGCCTGCGTGGTCGCCAGCCGGGGAGCTGCAGGGGCACCGGACTGGCAGCAGCTACAACAGCGCTTTCCTGCCTGATGCGTTCAGGGCCAGACATAGGGTAATGCCGGCCAGTTAAGCAAAAAAATGCATAATCATTTGGCAATACGCTAACAGCGCAGCTCCCTCTCACCAAAGGAGAGGGAGCTGGTTAGTCTTAACCCTGACATCGCTTAATGCGCCTTCTGCATCTCTCCGACCACCTCTTCTGGCTGATGTTGATAGTTGAACGTCAGCGCGAAGATCACCCCCAGCACCAGCGTATAAGCCGCAAACACCAGCCAGATACTCTGCCAGTCTTTCACGCCATCCTGGGTAAAGAAGTCCACCACTTCACCGCTGGCGATCGCCCCAACGTAGGCACCCGCACCGTTGACCATGCTCATAAACAGCCCTTGCGCGCTGGCACGAATGCGGTGGTCGGCTTCTTTTTCAACAAAGATCGCACCGGAAATATTAAAGAAATCAAACGCGCAGCCATAAACGATCATCGACAGCAGCAGCAAGATAAAACCGAATCCGGCCGGGGTGCCATAGGCCAAAAACAGGAAGCGCAGCGTCCAGGCGGCCATGCTGATCAGCATCACCTGTTTAATGCCGTATTTACGCAGGAAGAACGGGATCGTGAGGATGAAGAACACCTCAGAGATTTGTGACAGGGAAAGCAGCACGGAAGGATAACGCACGCTAAAACTTTCCTGATACAGCGGGTTGAGCGAGAAATCGTGCAGGAATGGGTTACCGAAGGTGTTAGTGATCTGCAGCGCGGCCCCCAGCAGCATGGCAAACAGGAAGAAGACCGCCATGCGCTTTTGTTTGAACAATACAAAGGCATCCAGCCCCAGCAGGCTGACCCAGCTTTGCGAGCGCTTCACATTGTTGGTCGGGCAATGGGGCAGCGTCAGCGAATAAGCGGCTAACACCAGCGATACCGCCGCAGCCAGGTATAGCTGCATATTGCTCAGTTCAATTTTGCCGAAACTGATCAGCCACATCGCCAGAATAAAGCCCACGGTTCCATAGACCCGCACCGGCGGGAAATCTTTTACCGTATCGCAGCCGTGCTTTTCCAGGCAGAAGTAAGAAATGGCGTTGGACAGCGCGATAGTGGGCATATACACCATGGCGTTGAACAGCATCACCCAGAACATCACCATCGGCTGTTCGACCTGGGCCGCGCAGTACAGCGCCACCGCGCCAAGTAAATGACACAGGCCGTAGAGGTAATTGGCCTTGATCCAGCGATCGGCAATAATCCCTGCCAAGCTCGGCATAATCAGTGCCGCAATGCCTTTCGAACTGTAAACCATTCCTACCTGTACCCCGCTGAAATGCAGGGTGTTGATCATGTAAGACCCTAAGGTCACTAACCAGGCACCCCAGATAAAGAACTGGAGGAAGACCATCACTTTCAATCTGGTTTTTATTGCCATTACCATCACCTTGTTATTCTGATTTAACGATGATTTACGCGGCAAAGTAGGGTTTGCCGCGGGGTATCGGACGGAAATAATATTTACAGCGTTTTGAAGAACTCGCGGATCAGGCGCATAAAATCGTCGGCCGCCATTGCGGCACAGCTCAGCGTCTGCTCGTGAGAAAGTGGGGTATCCGACAGCCCTTCGGCGTAGTTGGTCATCGCCGACACCACAAGCACCTTCAGGCCGCAATGGCGGGCAGAAAGCACTTCCGGCACGATCGACATCCCCACCACGTCGCAGCCCAGCGTTTGCATCATGCGGATCTCTGCCGGGGTTTCGAAATTCGGGCCGGTATAGGCAGCAAACACCCCTTCGGCCAGCGGGATCCCGACCTTTTCCGCTACCTGCGCCAGCTGCGCACGCAAGTCACGATCGTAGGCATTGGCCAGGCTGAAGAAGCGCGGGCCAAAGCGCTCGTCGTTGCTGCCCACTAATGGGGATTCCGGCATAAAGTTGATGTGGTCGGTCAGTGCCACCAGGCTACCCGGCGCAACCGACTTGCGCAGCGAACCGGCGGCATTAGTCGCCAACAGGAACTCACAGCCCAGCAGTTTGAAGGTGCGTATTGCCGTGGTCATCACCTGCATGCCGCGCCCTTCATAGAAATGCCCGCGCCCCTTCATGCACAACACCGGCACCCCTTCCAGCCAACCGGCCACCAGTTGCCCGGCGTGGCCAACGACGCTGCTTACCGGGAAGCCCGGCAATTCGGTATAGTCGATGGTGACGGTATCCTTCATCACCTCGGCCAGCGCTCCCAGCCCAGATCCCAGAATCAAGGCAGCACGCGGCTGAAAGCCGGGCAGCCGGGTACGCAAAATATCCGCACAGGAAAAAGCATCTTCTTGATTAAACATAGTATTCTCTTCTGTGGAAGGGTGGAGTGTTCCCCATAGTAGAGAGCGATTGAGGGCGGCGACCAATACATTATTGCCCGCTGATTTATTCCATTTACCTATAAATACCTGCCGGGAGGCGCACCACTGATGAAACAGCCAATGCCCGACCCAAGCCGGATTAATTTCCGTCTGCTGCATTATTTCCGCGTGGTGGCGGAAGAGATGAATTTCACACAGGCAGCGCGGCGGCTGAATATCTCTCAACCCCCGCTCAGCAAACATATCAAAGAGCTGGAAAGCCAGCTGGGCGTAGAATTATTTAAGCGCACCACCCGCTCCATGGCGCTGACGCTGGCAGGCCGCACGCTGTTTCATAACGTCGAGATGCTGCTGGATCAGGCGGGCAACGCGCTCAATCAGGTGCAGCAACTGGGGCGTGGTGAGGCGGGCCATATGGTGATTGGCATGGTGGGCACGTCGGTGTGGGGTGGGCTGATCCCGGCGCTGAAACGTTTTACCGCACAAGCCGACAAGGTGACCTGGGTACTGAACGAACAGACCCCCAGCCAGCAGATTATTTCACTGCAAAAGCGGCATATAGATATTGGCGTGTGGCGCGAGGCCAAGCAACAGGCGCTGCCGGGCCTGGCGTGCCAGCTATTGGCACGGGAGAAGATGGCGGTGGTACTGCCGGTATCACATCCGTTGGCTGACGGCACGGCGATCCCGCTGCAAGCATTGCAGCATGACAAATTTATTGTGCTGCCGCCGCACGAGGCCAGTTTGGGGCTGTATCTGCACAATCTGTGCCTGCAACAGGGTTTTGTGCCGGAGATTTCGCATCAGGTCAATGAACCGCAAACGCTGATGGCGCTGGTAGCGGAAGGATATGGTATTACGCTGCTGCCGGACAGCTATGGGCGAATCCCATGGCCCGGCGTGCGTTTTTGCCCGCTGCTGGCGGCACCCTCGGCCGATCTGTATGCGATCTATCATGCCGAAAGTGCCACACCGGTGGTACGGGCGTTCCTGAAAATGCTGCGCACGCCGCAGGAGGCTTAAGGTGCCGCTTGCACCACAAACTGGCCGGTAGAACCGCGATCGGCCATTTCCAGCGTTTGGCTGTAGTACAGGAACGGGAAGTGCTCTGAGGAAACCTGGTTGAAATACACCAGCAGTTCGACATCGCCATCCACCCAAACGGTATCCTTCCAGCCGCGATCTTCCGCCATCGGCTGAGCGCCGTTGACACGTTTCACCAGAAACTGCACGCCCTGGATGTGAAATGCCTGCGGGGTGTCGGCATGGATCGTCCAGCGCTCCCAGGTGCCCTGCTGCGCTTGCACATCAATGCGGTTCATATCCCAGATCACGCCGTTAATTCCGGCCATCTTGTCGCCTAGAGTGAACTCACGCGAACGGATTGCGTTCCCCTCCAGCAGTTGATCCGGCAGCAGGCGCGCTGGCAGGTTATCGGTGACCAGCGGCAACAGGCCGGTGGGTTTCAAGGTCAGCACCTGAGTGGAAACCAGCAGGCTGGAAGGTTCAAACAGGCCACGCAGACGGTCCATCATGCTCGCCGCTTCACCGGCAGTAATGGTCACATCATCACCTTTCGACATGTCGATCAGCACTTCACGGCGCTCACCCGGAGCCAAAGAAAGCTGTTGTACCGACACCGGAGCAGGCAGGAAGCCCTGATCGCTGGCGATCACGCTGATCGGCCGACCGTCGCTCAACTGCAACTGGTAACGCCGTGAGTTGGAAGCATTCAGCAAACGCAGCCGCACCCAGCCGCGAGAAACTTCCACATAGGGGTTTTGCACACCGTTCACCAGCAGCGTGTCCCCCACAAAACCCCCGTGTGCGGGCGGATTGTATTCAGGGGTACCGAAATTATCCAACCGCTTGTCCTGAATGATCAGCGGGAAATCATCCACACCATAATGGTTTGGCAAGGGTAGATTTTTGCCGATCTCATCTTCGACCAGCCATAAACCAGCCAGGCCGTTGTAAACGTGCGGTGCCATCCGATTGGGGGTGTTAGCGTGATACCAGCAGGTGGCTGCCGCCTGGCGGATCGGAATCACCGGCGACCAATCAATATTCGGCGACATCATGCGCGCCGCGCCACCCATTAGCGTGCCCGGCACTTGCAGGCCGCTGATGGTCATCGATACCGGCTCGGTCAGGCGGTTACTGTAGATCAGTTTGACGTCGTCACCGCTGTATACCCGCACCGTCGGCCCCAGGTAGGTGCCGTTAATGCCCCACACCGATGTTTTGCGGTTATCCATAAAGGCCCAGTGGGCGCGTTGCAGCGTTAAAAACAGAGGCTGCCCACGGCGGGATTCCAACAGGGGCGGAATGGGTAACGGGGTCTGCGTTCCGCTCGCCTCAGCCCTCAGCGGCACCGCTCCAGCGCACAGCGCCAAGCCCGATGCCTGAATAAACTGACGTCGACTGAGTGACATATTTTCTCCATGGAAACCAAACTAAACTGTATGAAAAGCCCCGGCTGACCGGGGCATAAGTGTACAACCCCTCTCTATGGGGGGCGGGGTGAGGGACTTTAGTTCAGTCAATTCCCCCTCACCCTAACCCTCTCCCCGAAGGAGAGGGAACTGGTTAGCCTTAACTGACCAGCATTACAACTGACCCGAGCATAGGCGCAATGCCTAATATCGCGCGCCCTATGGGTGGGCCGGGGTGAGGGACTTTAGTTCAGTGAATTCCCCTCACCCTAACCCTCTCCCCGAAGGAGAGGGAACTGGTTAGTCTTTACTGACCAGCATTACAGCTAACCCGAGCATAGATGCAATGCCTAATATTACGCCCCCTCTCCCTTTGGGAGAGGGCCGGGGTGAGGGGCTTTAGCCGGTGATATTCCCTTCACCCTCATTCTCTCCCCCGAAGCAAGGGAACTGGCCAGCCTTTAACTATCGGCACTGACCTGCTGAATACTTTTATTTTTTGTTGGCGTCCAGTTGGGCAACTTCTGCATCCAACTGCTCAATTTTCGCCTTCATCAGATCGCGGCAATGGGCCGCCAACTCACGCACCTGCTCTTTGCTGTAAGCACTCGTATCGACCGGTTCCAGCATCTCCACAATCGCATGACCGTTATTCCAGCGATTGAGGTTGATCTTGCCGCTGGTGGTAGAAACGCAAATCGGCACAACCGGCACCCCTGCCGCAATTGCCGCATGGAATGCACCGGTTTTGAACGGCAACAATCCACGGCCACGGCTGCGGGTACCCTCTGGGAACATCCAGACAGAAATGTCTTTTTCCGCCAATGCTTCAACCACCTGGGCAATAGTGCCGTGCGCTTTGGCACGGTTATTCCGATCGATCAGCAGATTACCGGCCAGCCAATAGAGCGGGCCGAAAAACGGGATCCACGCCAGGCTTTTCTTGCCAACCGTCACGGTGCGCGGCTGCACAATATTGGAAACCGTTACCATGTCGTAGTTATTCTGATGGTTGGCAATATAAATGCACTTGCCGTTATTGGCCGCACTGGCAGGTTTACGCACTTCGACCTTGATACCGAATACCGTCGACAAACGACCAAACAGGTGGCCAAAAGTCGCCACATGACGGGGGTTACGCGGGCTGAACAAACAGTAAATCGAACCAAAAATACAGACCAGAATACAATATATCGCGACAATAATCGCACGTAATATCAATAACATAACCACCTCATTAGCACACTGCTGGCGCAGCACTTTACGTCCCTGCTGTTTTCACTATTTTCTCGCCAGCAGACGATCGGCACAATACATTTATGCAGCGAACCCCCACAATTTGGAATCTACCCCACCACTCCAAACATTTAGGGGACACCGGTAAAAAAGCGGGCGCAGCCTGCTACGCCCGAATGATCCTCTGATACCGGCTTACTCTTCGCTATCGCTCGGCAATATTCGCTCCGGCATATCCAGCTCAACCCGATCAATCCGTTGCAGGCCGCGCGGCAGCAAGGTGCCTTTACGACCACGCTCAGCGCGGAATTTCTGCAGGTCCTCTGGCCGCAGCGTCAGCTTGCGCTTGCCTACGTGCAGGGTGACGGAAGTCTGCGGTGGCAGCACGAACAGCCAGATCAGCTTATCTTCACCCGACGCCGCCTGCGCCGACGCTATCGAAACAATCTTGTTGCCCTTACCCTTCGACAACTGCGGCAGATCGGCCACCGGGAACATCAGCATGCGGCCCGCGGCGGTAATCGACAGCAGCATGTCATCAGCACCGTGGATCTCCATCGGCGGCAGCGCCTTGGCGTTATCCGGCAGAGTGATCATCACTTTACCGGCACGGTTGCGTGCCACCAGATCGCTGAAGGTACACACGAAGCCGTAACCGGCATCGGAAGCCATCAGCAGTTTCTGATCGTCAGCCGCCATCAGCACCTGTGCGATCGTTGCACCCGGCGGTGGCGTCAGTTTACCGGTTAACGGTTCGCCCTGCCCGCGCGCAGAAGGCAGCGTCAGCGGATCGAGCGCATAACTGCGCCCGGTGGAGTCGATAAACACCACCGGCTGGTTACTCTTGCCACGCGCGGCGGCACGGAAGCTGTCACCGGCTTTGTAGCTCAGCCCCGTTGGATCGATATCATGGCCTTTGGCGCTGCGCACCCAGCCCATTTCAGACAACACAATGGTCACCGGCTCAGAAGGCACAAAGTCGTGCTCGCTCATCGCCTTGGCTTCTTCACGCTCGGTCAGCGGTGAACGACGATCGTCACCGTAGGCCTGCGCATCGGCCTGGATCTCTTTCTTAATCAGCGTATTCAGCTTGCGCTCGGACGCCAGCAGCGCTTGCAGGTGATCGCGCTCTTTCGCCAGTTCATCCTGTTCGCCGCGGATCTTCACTTCTTCCAGCTTGGCCAAGTGGCGCAGCTTCAGTTCGAGGATCGCTTCAGCCTGGGTGTCGGAGATGCCAAAACGCTGCATCAGTACCGGCTTCGGTTCATCTTCACTGCGGATGATGTGGATCACTTCATCGATATTGAGGAACGCAACCAGCAAACCTTCCAGAATGTGCAGGCGTTTCAGCACTTTTTCCAGGCGGTAGTTCAGGCGGCGGCGCACCGTATCGCGGCGGAAAACCAGCCATTCGGTGAGGATCTCCAACAGCCCTTTGACCTGCGGGCGGTTATCCAGGCCGATCATGTTCATGTTGATGCGGTAGCTGCGTTCCAGATCGGTAGTGGCAAACAGGTGGTTCATCACCTGATCCAGGTCGATACGGTTGGAACGCGGCACGATCACCAGGCGGGTCGGGTTCTCGTGATCCGACTCATCGCGCAGATCTTCCACCATTGGCAGCTTCTTGGCGCGCATCTGGCTGGCGATCTGCTCTAACACCTTGGCACCGGAAACCTGGTGCGGCAGTGCGGTAATCACCGCGCTACCGTCTTCTTTCTTCCAGATGGCGCGCATGCGTACCGAGCCACGGCCATTCTGGTAAATTTTGCGGATTTCGTCGCGCGGGGTGATGATTTCAGCTTCGGTCGGGAAGTCCGGCCCTTGCACAAACTCCAGCAGATCCTCAAGCGAGGTATCTGGTTTGTCGATCAACGCGATCACCGCCGCCGCCACTTCGCGTACGTTGTGCGGTGGGATATCGGTGGCCATACCGACGGCAATGCCCGTAGTGCCGTTGAGCAGGATGTTCGGCAGGCGCGCCGGTAACATTTTGGGTTCCTGCATGGTGCCATCGAAGTTTGGCACCCAATTGACCGTGCCCTGCCCCAGTTCACCCAGCAACACTTCGGCGTATTTCGACAGGCGCGATTCGGTATAACGCATCGCGGCGAAGGATTTCGGATCGTCCGGTGCCCCCCAGTTCCCCTGACCATCCACCAGCGGATAGCGGTAAGAGAACGGCTGCGCCATCAGCACCATCGCTTCATAGCAGGCACTGTCACCGTGCGGATGGTATTTACCCAAGACATCGCCCACGGTACGGGCCGATTTTTTGAATTTAGCGTTGTTGCTCAGCCCCAGTTCCGACATGGCATAGATGATACGGCGCTGTACCGGCTTTAAACCATCGCCAATATACGGCAACGCCCGATCCATGATGACGTACATGGAATAGTCCAGATAGGCTTTTTCAGTGAATGTGTGCAGCGGTAAACGCTCAACACCGTCATGAGTCAGTTCACTCATTACTCAAATATCCTCAGACCGTAGTTTGGCTATCCCTGACAATGGGGCGCAGTGTATGGTGCATAACAACAGCGCCCGCAATTTAATGGGTTGTCGATTCTGGTCGCGATAGTAACTCATCTGCAGGGTAGCTGTCACAGATGGCGCATTGATCGCCCAGCGGCATCGATAATTTATCTATTTTATGCAAAACCCTGCCATCGACGGCTCTCTTTATTGACTCACAGTCAACACTGTTGTGCGCCAGTTCGCATTTTTCCCTGAGGTGTAAAAGATTACACTCCGTTTCAGCAATATGGTGACCGCACAGCAGCGGTGACCATAACCTATTCTGATTCTGACAGGGGCAGTGTACCGATGAGCAATATTCTGATTATCAACGCCAAGAAGCATTTCGGCCATTCCAAGGGCGAACTAAACCAAACCCTGAGCGACGTAGCGGAAAGTTTTCTGCGCGACGGCAAGCACGATGTGCAGGTCACCGTGGTCGATGATGGCTACGACATTGAAACCGAAGTACAGAAATACCTGTGGGCCGATGCGGTGATCTATCAGATGCCAGGCTGGTGGATGGGTGAACCCTGGATCCTGAAAAAATACATCGATGAAGTGTTCACCGCGGGCCACGGCAGCCTGTATGCCAGCGATGGCCGCACCCGCGCCGATGCGGCGAAAAAATACGGTTCAGGCGGCCTGATTCAGGGTAAAAAATATATGCTGAGCCTGACCTGGAACGCTCCGCTGCAAGCCTTTACCGATCCGGAGCAGTTCTTCGAAGGCGTGGGCGTTGACGGGGTTTACCTGCACTTCCACAAGGCCAACCAGTTCCTGGGAATGGAAGCTCTGCCAACCTTTATCTGTAATGATGTGATTAAGCAGCCGGATATTGCGGGTGATATCGCACGCTTTCGCGCGCATCTGGCTGAGGTTTTTGCTTAAGCGTCGCCCCTCACCCTAACCCTCTCCCACAGGGAGAGGGAACTGGTTAGGCTTAAAGATTAGCAGCATGCCCCCTTATCTCTCACACAGATCTACAGCGTCTGCACATCAAGGTTTGCGCTGACATAATCCAGAAAACAGGTAATGCGTGCGGCCAATTGCGTATTGCGGTAATACACCGCGTTAATCGGTTGGCGCACGTCCAGCGTTTCCTCTTCCAGGAGTGCGATCAACCGCCCTTCCCGCTGATCTTCGCGCGTCATAAAATCTGCCAGTTGAACGATGCCAACCCCACGTAGCGCCAGTTGCCGCAGCGTTTCACCGCTGGACGCCGACAGCGTTGGGGTAATGGCAAAATGCTCCGCCTGCTGGTTGCGCAACGGCCACAGATTCAGCGATTCTGGCTGGGTAAACCCCAACAGGCAATGCTGATTGAGTTCGTCAACGCTCTGCGGAGCACCGAAGCGGGCAATATATTCCGGGCTGGCGAGAATGCGTAGCCTGCTAGCCCCAAGAAGGCGCGCGTGGATGGTCGAGTCGCGCAATGTGCCGATGCGAATGGCGATGTCGGTGCGTTTCTCTAATAGATCGATAATCTGGTTATCGGTATGCAGTTCCAGCTCAATCTGCGGAAAACGTTGGCGAAAACCTGCCACCAGCGGCACGATCACGTGCTCCATAAAGGGGGCGGCGGCGTTGACCCGCAGCCGACCGGCCGGGATCTGGCGGCGTAACGCCATCTGCTCTTCAGCATTCTCCACCGAGTGAATAATCTCCCGCGAGTGAACGAGAAAACTCTGTCCCTCTTCGGTCAGTTCCAAGCGGCGGGTGGTGCGGCGCAATAAGGTGGTATCGAGTTTTTTTTCCAGGCGGCTGAGGGCACGACTGATGCCGGAAGTGGTCTGGCCGAGCTGCTCAGCAGCGGAGGTGATGGAGCCGCTGTCGATCACCGAAGTGAACGCGAGCAATTCGTCGAGGGTGATCTTCATGCTTTCCGCCCTGAATATCGGGCGCAGTCTGCCGCGCCTCTAGGGGATTGAGGCAGGGGCCGGTATCCCGGCCCCCAGGCATCAGACCGACAAGTCGGCCATGTCACCTTTATCCTGCAGCCAGTTGCGGCGATCTTCCGAACGCTTCTTCGCCAGCAGCATATCCATCAGCGCCATGGTTTGATCCGTATTCTCGTCATCAATGGTCAACTGCACCAATCGGCGAGTGTTGGGATCGAGCGTGGTTTCACGCAGTTGCAGCGGGTTCATCTCGCCCAACCCTTTGAAACGCTGAACGTTCGGTTTGCCTTTCTTGCGCTTCAATTGATCCAGCACACCGGCTTTTTCCTCTTCGTCTAGGGCGTAATAAACCTCTTTACCCAAGTCGATACGGTACAACGGAGGCATCGCTACATAGACGTGCCCACCTTTGACTAGCGCACTGAAGTGGCGCACAAACAGCGCACACAACAGCGTGGCGATGTGCAGGCCGTCAGAGTCCGCATCCGCCAGGATACAGATTTTGCCGTAACGCAGTTGGCTGAGATCTTCGCTGTCTGGATCGATGCCGATCGCCACTGAGATATCATGCACTTCCTGCGAGGCCAGCACTTCGTCAGAAGAGACTTCCCAAGTGTTCAGGATCTTGCCTTTCAGCGGCATGATCGCCTGATATTCACGATCGCGCGCCTGTTTGGCCGAGCCACCCGCCGAGTCCCCTTCCACCAGGAACAGCTCGGTCATGCTCAGATCCTGCGAGGTGCAATCCGCCAGCTTGCCCGGCAATGCAGGCCCGCTTGTCAGTTTTTTACGCACCACTTTTTTCGCCGCACGCAAACGGCGCTGGGCGCTGGAGATCGCCAGTTCAGCCAGTTGTTCGGCCGCCTGCACGTTCTGGTTCAGCCACAGGCTGAAGGCATCTTTCACTACGCCGGAAACAAACGCCGCACACTGACGCGAAGACAAACGCTCTTTGGTCTGCCCGGCAAATTGCGGATCCTGCATTTTCACCGACAGCACGTAAGCACAGCGATCCCAGATATCTTCGGCAGAAAGCTTCACGCCGCGTGGCAGAATATTGCGGAACTCGCAGAATTCACGCATGGCATCCAGCAAGCCCTGACGCAAACCGTTAACGTGAGTACCGCCCTGCATGGTCGGGATCAGGTTGACGTAGCTCTCCGTTAGCAGTTCCCCGCCCTCCGGCAGCCACAGCAGCGCCCAATCCACCGCCTCGGTGTCACCGGCAAAGTTACCGACAAACGCTTTTTCCGGCAGGGTAATCAGGCCGTTCACCGCCTCCATCAGATAATCGGTGAGACCATCCTGGTAGCACCAACGCTGCTCGGTGTTATTCAGCTTGTCGATAAAGTAGATTTCAACGCCGGGGCACAGCACCGCTTTGGCTTTCAGCAGGTGCGACAGGCGGGAAACCGAGAAGCGTGGGCTGTCGAAGAACTGCTCGTCAGGCCAGAAGTGAATGCTGGTGCCGGTGTTGCGCTTGCCGCAGCTACCAGTCACCGCCAATTCCTGCACTTTGTCGCCGTTCTCAAAAGCGATGCTATAGACGTTGCCGTCGCGCTTAACGCTGACTTCCACCCGTTTGGACAGGGCGTTGACCACCGAGATGCCCACGCCGTGCAGGCCGCCGGAGAACTGGTAGTTTTTATTGGAGAATTTACCGCCCGCGTGCAGACGACACATGATCAACTCAACCGCCGGTACGCCTTCTTCAGGGTGGATGTCCACCGGCATGCCGCGGCCGTCGTCGATCACTTCCAGTGACTGATCGGCGTGCAGAATCACATCGATACGCTTGGCGTGGCCCGCCAACGCTTCATCGACGCTGTTATCAATCACCTCTTGGCCGAGGTGGTTCGGGCGCGTCGTGTCGGTATACATACCGGGACGGCGGCGCACTGGTTCTAGACCGCTGAGTACTTCAATGGCATCAGCGTTATAGCTGGATTGAGTCATCGTTGATTATTTTTCGTGGTTAAGGGGAGGTGCTGGAACCGCCTACCTCTTCAGTATACCTGCGGCACATGAAGTTGCAGCGGTGTTATAGCCCTAAAAAATCCACAATCTGGGGGAAGTAGTGTTCGAAACCGACGAAGGCGTGGTTTCCACCGGATTCCACCGTTTGCCGACAGGCGGTGTAATAAGCCACAGCCTGGCCGTAATCGAGGATTTCATCGCCCGTTTGTTGTAGCAACCAGATTAAATCCGGCGACTCCAAGGGATCGATCTGCATCACTTTCAGATCGTAAACGTGGCGTGACTCTAACACATATTGTTGGCCGGTGTAGGGGTTCTCGTTTGGCCCGAGATAGTCGATCAGCAGCTCAAACGGCTTCACCGCCGGGTTAACCACCACCGCGGGCAAAGCAAAACACTGGGACAACCAGGTGGCATAATAGCCCCCTAATGAAGAGCCCACCACGCCCAGCGTATGGCCAGCACGCTCCATGACCAGATTTTCCAGCATTTCGGCTGCGTCTTCCGGGTAAGGCGGCAACTGCGGCACCAGCATGTCAATCTCTGGGTGATGCTCAGCCAGCCAGGCCTTGAAAGAGGTTGCCTTGGCCGAGAGCGGCGAACTGTTAAAACCGTGTAGGTAGAGTAATGTTGAAGGCATCAGTAGCCGTCCGAATCCATGTCGGGGCGGAAATCGTCGTTCTCCAAGCGGAATACCTGGGTTTCCACGCGGCCATCGGGCAGCAGGTCAAGGTAGCGCCAGCCAGGGGAGACTTCGTCGATAGTAAAATTGGTGCAGTGCGGTTTGAATTGCACACAGGTAGAGGGAGAAGCCAGCAGGCGACGCCCATGCCAGTCGAGATCCAGCTCCTGGTGAATATGCCCACACAACAGGGTATTCACTTTTGGATAATTCGCCAGCACCGCAGCCAGTTGATGCGAGTTGCGCAGACTGTGCTGATCGAGCCAGCTACAGCCACAAGGGAATGGGTGATGATGCAGCAACAGCAGCGTATAGCGCTCTGGGTAAGCCGTGAGGCAACGCTCCATCCATGCCAACTGGTAGTCGCTCAATTCGCCGTGCGGCACGCCGAAAACCTGGCTGTCCAACAGCAGTACCTGCCAGCTGTCTCCCAGCAAAATATGCTTTGAAGGGGTGATCCTGGCAGCCGCCAGTGCGTCAACCATCGCCGGTTGGAAATCGTGATTGCCCGGCAGCCACACACAGGGAGCGGGCAAGCGAATAATACCTTCAGCAAAATGCCGGTAGGCTGCCAGCGAATGATCCTGCGCCAGATCGCCGGTTGCCACGATCAAATCGCTCTCCCGCTGCTGGGCGATGATCGCATCCAGCACGGCGTGATAGCTGGAATAGGTATTGATGCCCAGCAAGGTCTCATTTTTGCCGGCAAACAGGTGGGTATCTGTTATTTGCAGGATCCTGACCCTGGCCCCACTCGCCACAGGCAGTTTCAACAGGCTTTCCAAATGGTGTCCTTTGTTATTGCAGTCTGTCTAACAAACCGGAACCGCCACCGCTCCATGCGCTAAACAATAGCGCAACCAATCAGCAAGAAACTGGTTAATTTGATGCTTTTCGTCACGTTGATGCAACTTTTTATTCGGATAATCATAACGCGCTTTAAAGCGGTAGATCTGCTGGCTGGAACACACTTCCGCAACCATCGCGTCATAATACAGACGCACCGTCATGGCAGGCAGGCTCCAGTAGCTGACCGCAGGCGCAATCTGCTCAATTTCCACCAGCGAGGTATAACGCGTAGATTCAACAATAGTCAGACGATAACTGGCGCCGTTCACCTGATAAGTCACGATTTCACCCACTTCGTCGTTGCGCGGCAGCAAACGGCGTAATTGTGCGAAATTGGTTTCACACAATCTCATCATTTCCGGAAAATCAGGGGTATAGCGCTTTTGCATTTAGTCGACCCACTCTGCTTTGAGCGATTGATGGTGCAACGCCAGCCACTGCAATGCAATCACTGATGCGGCGTTGTCAATCGCGCCCTCTTCAACCCAGCGGTAAGCCTGTTCACGGCTAACCACATGGACACGGATGTCTTCATTCTCTTCCTCCAGTCCATGGATCCCTTCCGCCGTCAGGGCATCGACCTCACCCACCATGATCGACAGGCGTTCACTGGTGCCGCCGGGGCTAGCCAGGTAACTCAGCACCGGCTTGCAGCGCCCGACCACCACGCCTGCCTCTTCCAACGCTTCGCGGCGGCAGACGTCCTCAACGCTTTCCCCGGTTTCAATAATGCCTGCGACCATTTCCAGCAGCCAGGGGGAAACCGAGGTGTCGATCGCCGCAATACGCAGTTGTTCAATCAATACGACTTCATCACGTACAGGGTCATAGGGTAGCAGCACAGCCGCATGGCCGCGCTCAAAAATCTCGCGTTTTACCTCTCCGCTCATTTCACCATTGAACAAACGGTGACGAAACCGGTATAAATTAAGTGAAAAAAAACCACGATATAGCGTCTCACGTGCAATAATTTCTACATCATTCTCATCAAAAGTAACGGGCGAAGGCTGCAAGCGGTTCATCTGGCGAATTCTCCTGTGTCAGTATGCGGGCAAAATAAACAGTTTCGATGACAGAAACGGCAAGGTCATCTTTCCCGGCTTTGTGATAGATTGTGAACCATGATATCAGGTGATGCATGTGCAAACAGTCAAGCGTAGGTCAACGTAGCGTCCTGAAAGGTAAAAGTTCTGTGAGATGGCACATTAAGCCAACTTAAGCCATCAGCGGACTCTGCTAGAATCGGCAACTATTTCGTCTATCGTCAGCGCTAACATAGCAATATTGCTGCACAACAAGGAATGCAAATGAAGAAACTGCTCCCCCTTCTTATCGGACTGAGCCTGGGTGGCTTCAGTGCCATGAGTCAAGCAGAAAACCTGTTGCAGGTTTACAAACAGGCGCGGGAAAGTAACCCTGATCTGCGTAAAACGGCTGCTGACCGTGATGCGGCGTTCGAAAAGATCAGCGAGGCACGCAGCCCGCTGCTGCCACAGCTTGGATTATCTGCCGGTTACAGCCATAGCAACGGTTTCCGTGATGCAAACGGCGTCAACAGCAATGCCACCAGCGGTTCCTTGGCGCTGACACAGACCATTTTTGATATGTCCAAATGGCGTGCGCTGACGCTGCAGGAAAAAACCGCCGGTATTTCGGATGTCACTTTCCAAACCGCGTCTCAGAAGTTAATCCTTGATACTGCTACCGCCTATTTCAACGTGCTGCAGGCGATTGATTCGCTGTCTTACGTTCAGGCCAACAAACTGGCGGTTTATCGTACTCTGGATCAGACCACCCAGCGCTTTAACGTGGGCCTGGTGGCAATTACCGACGTGCAGAACGCCCGTTCCAACTACGATACCGTGCTGGCCAATGAAGTGACCGCACGTAACAATCTGGATAACGCAGTTGAAAGCCTGCGCCAGATCACCGGTACTTTCTACCCGGAACTGGCTTCGCTCAATACTGACAAATTCAGCACTCAACGCCCGGATGCGGTGAACAACCTGCTGAAAGAAGCTGAGAAGCGCAACCTGAGCCTGCTTTCGGCTCGTTTAAGTCAGGATCTGGCCCGCGAGCAGATCAAATCGGCAGAAACCGGCTATATGCCAACCGTCGATGTGTCTGCATCTACCGGTATTACCAATACCAGAAATAGCGGTTCCAACAACCCTTCACCTAACAGTGATAATGGTCAAAATCAGGTCGGCGTCAGCTTGAACCTGCCACTGTATAACGGCGGTGTGACTAACTCTCGGGTGCAACAGGCGCAGTACAACTTTGTTGGTGCCAGTGAGCAGTTGGAAAGCGCACACCGCAGCGTAGTGCAAACCGTGCGTTCTTCTTTCAACAACGTCTCTGCCTCTGTCAGCAGCATCAACGCTTACAAACAGGCGGTGATCTCTGCCCAGAGTTCACTGGACGCGACCGAAGCCGGTTATGAGGTGGGCACACGTACCATCGTCGACGTGCTGAATGCTACCACCACGCTGTATAACGCCAAGCAGCAGCTTTCCAGCGCGCGTTATTCCTATCTGATCAATCAGTTGAACATCAAGTCGGCACTCGGTACGCTGAATGAAAACGATCTGATGATGATGAATGGCGTGTTGGGTAAACCTACCTCGACCTCCCCGGACGTCGTAGCACCCGAAACCGCGGCAAAGCCCGCAAGCGGCAATATGACGCGTAACTGATCGTTGTCACCACAACGGGGCTTGGCAATGCGCCGGGCCCCGTTTTTTATTATCTATAGGCCAAGCTGCTCTATTTGAGCGGTATCATGATCTCAACATGGCATTGGTCCGATGCCTCACTCCACACTTTATAACGCTCCAACGTGGGTAAGTGGCTCTGCGTATATCCGGCAGGTAACCCCTGCTCTTTGAGCATTTCCCACGTTTTTCTCAACGAACCATCAGAGATTTTGCCTTTTACTTCAATCAGTAAAAAATTGGTCGCCGGGTATTCATAGCACGCAAAACCCTCAAGACTGACGTTTTCAACACCCGCCAGGGAGTCGTTACCCCCACCAGAATCAAAACCAAAACACAGCCCAATATCACAGACCTTGCCAGATAATGCTTCCAACTGTTGTTTGCTGCCGTCTGACTTGATGACCTGCCAAATACCACCGCCATGGGGGGTTACCTTGCGGATACCGGTGATGCTAAATGCCTCTCTGTGAACCTGATGATATTCCATATCGTCCCCTCGTTTTTGTGCCATCTAATGACTGAGTTGTAACACCCCGCGCGCGGCATCCAACATCGCTTTCTGCCCGGTGCGGGTTTTGCTCATGCAATCATGCATCCCTACCACCATCGGGATCCCCATCGCTTTCGCCAGAATGGCGGAATGTGATAACGCATTGCCACCACTCAGGCAAATACCCAGCACCATCCGCCGATCGAGCATCACCACATCCGAAGGCATCAGCTCATCCATCACCAGAATGGATGGCGCGCTGAGAGCGATCGGCGGGATTGGTTGCTGCTGTAAGTGGCTCAGCGTGCGGCGCAATATGTCGCGTACATCTTGCTCACGCGCCCGCAGATACTCATCCTCCAGTGCCCGGTATCCAGCCGCCACCTGATCCAGTTCCTGTTGCCACGCCTGTTCGGCACTGCAGCGCTCTTGGGCGATACGGGTATAGGCAGCCTGTTGCAGATCAGGATCGTCCAGCAACATGCAGTGTGCTCCGAATATGGCCGCCTGCGGTTTACCCACCAACGTAGCGGTGCGATCCGCCAGCTTGTTAAGATCGCTCAACGTATGCTGCAAGGCGATGCGCAACCGCTGCTGCTCATGCAGTGCATCGTCTGACGCCGCCAGCCGCACGCTCATCTGCGGCCAAAAGCTGAAAGCCTGCCAGATCGGACCGCTGCTGACGCTATCTTCTACCGGTATACCGTGCAACGAAGGCTGCTGCGGTTCAGAAACCGTCTCGCCAAAGTGCTGCTCTGCCAATGCCTTGAAAGCGGCCAGTGCGGCATCCGCCTGCGGGCCGTTGGCGATCAGGCGGATGGTATCACCCTGATGGATTTGCAACAGTGCTAGCTGATTCAGGCTCAGGGGGCTGGCGCATTGGCCGTGTTTTTCCAATACCAGTTCCGCGTCAAAGGGGGCTAGCACCTCCGCCAAACGCGCCGCTGGGCGGGCGTGCAGGCCATGTGGGTTGCGTATCTTCCAGCTCAGGCTTTTACCCTCTTTCAATGGCAAATCCACCGGGGTACTGGCGGGCTTGCCCTCGCCGAGTTGTACCTGTTTAGCCAGCAGTGCGCCCTGCGCTTCTGCCAATACCTGTTCCAAGCCACCACCGGAATTGGCCGCGACGACCGCCGCCAGGGTGCCTTCCACCAACGGTGCAGAACACAACACCACCTTGGCGGCCAGTTCCGGATCCAGCAGATCAAGCGCCGTTTCCGCACTCAACAACGCGCTGCCAAGATCCATCAGCACCAGGATCCCATCCCCCTCTGATACCGACTCGATCGCTGCCATGACTTTGATCGCATCCGTACCGATCGGGTGATCGGCATCGTCGATCCCCGCAGCCAGTGCCAGTTTGCAGCCGTCGCCACGCATCATCTGCCGGGCAAGTTCCTCTACGCCACGCGCCAGTTGAGCACTGTGTGAAACAATAACGATATTGATCATCCGGCCTCCTCCACTACCGTAGCCAGCGCTTTTATCATCAGCATGACCGAGGTCGCCCCCGGATCCTGGTGACCGATACTGCGCTCGCCCAAGTAGCTGGCCCGCCCTTTACGCGCTTGCATCGGGATCGTGGCCTGCACCGCTTGTTCAGCGCACATGGCGGCCTGCTGCAGTGCCTGCGTTATACCAAGCTGTTGCTGCACCGATTGGCCGAAACTATCCACCACCGGCCACCAGACATCACACAAGGTTTTATCCCCCGGTTCCGCCTTGCCACGCATCGCCACGCCCTCAACGCCTTGCTGGATCATCTGCTGCAACTCCGCCAGATCCAGACTTTGCCTGGCATTGGCTGCCTGTGCCGCGCGGATAAAGAAAGTGCCGAACAGTGGGCCACTGGCACCGCCGACGCTGGAAAGCAGCGTCATACCGGTGAACTTCAGAATGGAGCCGATATCTTGGTCCGCCACTGAAGGCAGCTTTTCTACCACTTTGTTAAAACCACGGCTCATGTTCAGGCCGTGGTCACCATCGCCAATGTCGGTATCCAACTGGGTTAAAAAATCACGCTCGCGGGTAAAAACCTCAGCGCAACGCAGCAACCAGCCCACGACCTGTTGTTTGCTTAACGTCATGTTTCCTCCTCAACCCCAGCGCAGCGCAGGGGTTTTCACTGGCGCATCCCACAGCGATAGCAACTCGTCATCCACGTGCAGCAAGGTAATGGAAACCCCCTGCATATCCAGCGAAGTGCAGTATGAACCCACCAGATTACGTTCGATGATGATCCCGGCCTCCGCGCAGCGCTCGGCCAGGCGGTGGTAAACGCCATACAATTCAGAAAGGGGTGTAGCCCCCAGATTATTGACCAGCGCAATGACCCGATCGCCCCGAGCCAGAGCCCGCTTGCTCTGGCTTTCATCACGCCACTCCCCATGTGTGCGATCCCAAACGCGGATCTGGCGCTGATAGGGGCCGTGTTCAATCAGGGTATGGAACATGTCATCTATGGCCTGGTTAAGGGTGGTAAAGGGCCGCCGTTCGATGCCCGGTTCACCATGGATCCCCACACCGAACTCCATTTCGTTATCCGCCAGAATAAACGATGGCCTGCCAGCAGCCGGAACGGTACAGGCACCGAGCGCGATACCGATCGAATGCCCCTGATTGTTGATTCTGTGGCCCATCGCCACCAAGGCATCCAAATCGTCGCCCCGTGCCGCCGCTGCGCCAAGCAACTTCTCCATCAGCACCGTGTTAGCCACGCCGCGCCGCCCGGCGGTAAACAGGCTATCTTTGACCGCCACGTCGTCATCCACCAGCACGGTAGCCACCGCCGTGCCGCTGTCGTGCAGCAATTCGGTCGCCGTCTCAAAATTCATTACATCGCCGGTATAATTCTTGATGATCAGCAAGACGCCAGCACCACCGTCGATAGCCTGAGCGCAGGCGTACATTTTATCCGGCGTCGGTGAAGTAAAAATCTCCCCTGGGCAAGCGCCATCCAGCATCCCTTCCCCGACAAAGCCACAGTGCATCGGCTCGTGCCCGCTACCGCCGCCGGACAAAATCGCCACCTTACCGGGAACTGGCCCCGTAGCCCGTGTGACAAACAGAGGGTCTTGATGTACCAGCAGTTCCGGATGGGCTTCCGCCATTCCCAGTAATTGTTCATCCAATACCGACTCAAGACTATTGATCAGTTTCTTCACGATTCACTCCTCTGTTGGAAATGCCGATACGCCGAGCGCCCGTTAGCGGGCTGGAGAAGATTTAAGCATCACAGGCTGCATGATGTTGTATAACCGCTCTCATATAAAGCTTTCTCCCGCCGTAAAGCGAACTGGCGCACATCGCAACGTATAACTGCGTAAAGAGTGGATTCTGTGGGCATTTTCGCTTTAATTGTGACCATCTTTCCCCTATCCTTACGGCCTACTACTGGGTAAGGGCGAATACAGCCCAAATGATGGGATTACTAACGATGAAACGGACAAAAAACATCAACCGAGATACATTCCGCAAATCCTGGCGTGTTGCGCCCGTGGCTTTGGCGATCAGCGCAGTCTTTATGCTGGCCGGCTGCGAACAAGCGGATGAAACGGTTTCTCTGTATCAGAATGCCGACGACTGTTCGCGCGCCAACCCTTCGATGAGCGAGCAATGCACCACCGCGTACAACAACGCGATGAAAGAAGCAGAGAAAACCGCGCCGAAGTATGCCACCCGTGAAGATTGCGTAGCCGAATTCGGCGAAACGCAATGTGCGCAAACTCAGGCTCCTGCGCAGGCAGGTATGGCCGCAGAGTCACAAAGCAGCGGCAGCATGTGGATGCCACTGATGGCGGGCTACATGATGGGCCGTATGATGGGCGGTTCGGGTTTTGCCCAGCAGCCGCTGTTCACCTCTAAAAACGGTGCCAGCCCGGCAAACGGCAAGTTCGTTGATGCCACCGGCAAGAGCTATGGCCCGGCAACCGCAGGTGGCCGTACCATGACCGTGCCAAAAACCGCCATGGCCCCTAAACCGGCAGTGACCAAAACCATCACCCGTGGTGGCTTCGGTGAAAGCGTCGCTAAACAGACCAGCATGCAGCGCAGCAGCGCCACCTCCAGTTCCAGCTCGCGCAGCATGGGCGGTTAAGGCATGAAACGCGTTGCGATTACCGAGCGCCCGGACTGGCGCGAAAAAGCCACTGAATTTGGTTTCCAGTTCCACACCATGTACGGCGAGCCGTACTGGTGTGAAGACGCCTATTACCAGTTCACCCTGGCACAGATCGAAGAGATCGAAAACGCCACCGCAGAATTGCATCAAATGTGCCTGAAAGCGGTGAAGAGAGTGGTCAACAGCGACGAGTTGATGACCAAGTTCTGTATTCCAAAGCATACCTGGGAGTTCGTTCGCAGTTCCTGGCGCACCAATCAGCCTTCGCTGTATTCGCGTCTCGATCTGGCTTACGACGGTGTGAATCCACCCAAGTTGCTGGAGAACAACGCCGATACGCCCACATCGCTATATGAAGCGGCCTTTTTCCAATGGCTGTGGCTGGAAGATCAGATCAACGCCGGCAAGCTGGATCCTGAGTCCGATCAGTACAACAGCCTGCAAGAAAAACTGATCGAACGCTTTGCCGATCTGCAAGCCAATCACGGTTTTAACCTGCTGCATCTGGCCTGCTGCCAGGACAGCGAAGAAGATCGCGGTACGGTGCAATATCTGCAAGATTGTGCGCTGGAAGCAGGTCTGCCGACCGAATTCCTGTTTATGGAAGAGATCGGCCTTGGGGAAAGAGGCCAGTTTACCGATCTGCAAAACCAGGTTATCGGTAACCTGTTCAAGCTTTACCCGTGGGAATTCATGCTGCGCGAGAATTTTTCCACCAAGCTGGAAGACGCTGGCGTGCGCTGGCTGGAACCGGCCTGGAAGAGCATTATCTCCAACAAGGCGCTGTTGCCGCTGCTGTGGGAAATGTTCCCCAACCATCCCAACCTGTTACCGGCTTACTTTGCGCAAGACGATCATCCGCAGATGGATCACTACGTCACCAAACCGCTGTTCTCACGCGAAGGGGCGAATATCCAGATCGTACAGAACGGCCAGGAAGTGGCGCGTGTTGAAGGGCCATATGGCGAAGAAGGCATGATTGTGCAGCAGTTCCATCCGTTGCCGCAGTTTGAAGGCAGCTATACGCTGATTGGTAGCTGGCTGGTTAACGATCAGCCTTGTGGCATCGGCCTGCGGGAAGATCGCGAGTTGATCACTCAGGATCTGTCACGCTTCTATCCGCATATTATTCTTGGCTGATAGCCCGTTGTAATAGATTGGGCGTAGCGCTCGGTTACGCCCAATCACATTATCCTACCTGCACCGACAGCATGCTCAACGCGCCCATTTCGATGCCATCGACCGGAATTGAGATCGGTTCTTTACCGTCCCAGCCGCCCAGCACATACAGCAACGGCAGGTAATGTTCCGGCGTCGGGTTCGACAGCGCTGCACCTTCATGCTGCATAAAGTTCACCAGTGGATGATTCTCACCCTGATAATTCAGGTTATCGCGCACATACTGGTTGAATGATTCTGCCCATGGGTACGGGCTGGCATTCCCCTGCCATTTCACCATCCGCAGGTTATGCACCACGTTGCCGCTGGCAACGATCATAATGCCTTGATCGCGCAGCGCCGCCAGCTTACGCCCAAGTTCATAGTGATATTGCGCAGGCTGAGTGCCATCAATGCTGAGCTGCACCACCGGGATATCTGCTTTCGGGTACATTTTGATCAGTACGCCCCAAGTGCCGTGATCCAATCCCCATTCACCAGTATCCGCCCCCACCTCGGTCGGAGCCAGCAAGGTTTGCAATTGAGTCGCCAGTTCAGGTGAGCCCGGAGCCGGATACTGGGTATCAAACAATGCCTGAGGAAAACCACCAAAATCATGGATGGTTTTTGGATGATCCATCGCCGTCACAGCGGTGCCCCGGGTATACCAGTGGGCAGAAACGGCAACGATCGCTTTCGGACGCGGTAACTGTTCACCCAACGCACGCCATGCCTGGGTGTAACGGTTCTCTTCCAGCACGTTCATCGGGCTACCGTGGCCAAGAAACAGTGCAGGCATACGAGAGGTGGTCATAAGTTATCCTTTGGTTAGCGTAATAGGCTTTCTGCCGACTACATTACGCTCTTTGCTTTATGGAGACAGCCGGATAACCGTGATGATGATCTTCAATAAATTTGAACGGCTATATCAATGGAAGCAATCAGCCAAATCCGCTCGATTTATGCCTTTACTCTGTTAGTATCGGAACATAAACAATAATCATTAGCGTGAAGGAACATATCTTGTCAGTACCGCTGATTCTGACCCTGCTGGCCGGTGGCGCAACCTTTGTCGGTGCCCTGTTCGGCATTATTGGCCAGAAGCCATCCAACCGCCTGCTGGCGTTTTCCCTCGGTTTTGCCGCCGGGATTATGCTGCTGATCTCCCTGATGGAAATGCTGCCTGCCGCATTGCATACCCCAGGGATGTCACCGATGCTCGGCTACGGCATGTTCATGCTCGGGCTGCTGGGCTATTTTGCGCTCGATCGCATGCTGCCACACCAGCATCCGCAGGATCTGATGCAAAAACCGATTAAGCCGCACAACCTGAAGCGTACGGCGATGCTGTTAACGCTGGGTATCAGCCTGCACAACTTCCCTGAGGGTATCGCCACCTTTGTGACGGCCAGTGCCGATCTGGAACTGGGCATGGGGATTGCTTTAGCCGTAGCGATCCACAATATTCCTGAAGGGCTGGCGGTCGCCGGGCCGGTGTATGCGGCAACCGGTTCCAAAACCAAGGCGCTGCTGTGGTCGGGGATCTCCGGTTTGGCTGAAATTCTGGGGGGCGTGATGGCCTTCCTGTTGCTGGGCCCGATGATCTCACCAGTAGTGATGGCGTCAATTATGGCGGCGGTCGCAGGGATTATGGTGGCGTTGTCGGTAGATGAGCTAATGCCGCTGGCGAAAGAGATCGATCCACACAATAACCCAAGTTATGGCGTGTTATGTGGTATGGCAGTGATGGGTTTCAGCCTGTCGCTGCTGCAAAGCGGCGGGATTGGCTAAGCTATTTAGACGTAAAAAAGCCGCTGATAAAGCGGCTTTTTTATATCAATCAAGGTATTAACTGGCTTTTTTTTCCTGCGCCTGGCGGTAGGCCACCAGATCTTCAATCGTCAGCACAGTCATATCATGTTGTTTGGCAAACGCGATCACTTCCGGCGCATGGGCCATGCTGCCATCATCGTTGGTCAGTTCACACAGCACACCGGCAGGTTTGAAACCGGCCATAGAGACCAGATCGATCGTCGCTTCGGTGTGACCACGGCGGCTCAGTACGCCACCCGGCTGGGCACGCAGTGGGAACACGTGGCCTGGGCGGCTCAAATCGCTCGGCTTGGCATGGTCGGCAATCGCGGCACGAATGGTGGTCAGGCGATCGGTTGCCGATACGCCAGTGGTTACGCCCTGCGCAGCTTCGATGGTCACGGTGAACGCCGTCTGGAACTGGCTGGAGTTGTTGGTGACCATCATCGGCAGCTCGAGCTGCTGGCGGCGATCTTCGGTGATACACAGGCACACAATACCGCTGCCGTGGCGAATGGTCAGCGCCATCTGCTCAACGGTCATGGTTTCTGCGGCGAAGATCATATCACCTTCGTTTTCACGGTTTTCATCATCAAGCACCATCACACCGCGCCCATTGCGCAGTGCATCGAGCGCGTGTTCAACGCGTTCTAACGGCGTGCCGAAATCTGAAAGTAGAGTCTGATTCATGGTAAAAAACCTCATTAAAATTATGGATTACCAGAACCAGGGCTAGCTTGAGGAGTGGCTATAACCATAGCCGAAAAAATAACGCAAGCGGGCATAAGCCCGACAGGTGTCGTTACTCTCTCCCATCCGGACTATAACCGTCGGCCCCGGAATTACACCGGATCTGCTGACCTCTAACCTCCCCCAAGAGAGAAGCTGAGCGCTCGCGGGCTTTCACCGTAGAAGGTGATTTACCGCCGGTGGGGACTTTCACCCCGCCCTGAGAATAAGCCCTTCGACTATAACGCCATCACCTTCGTCTTTCAAGCCATGGCATCAGATGACGAGTATTGGTTTATCCGGCGGGCAACTCGCATTACACTAAGCATCAGCCACTCAATATCAGAAAGGGAAATGCCATGATTGACCCGAAAAAAATTGAACAGATCGCACGCCAGGTACAAGAATCTCTGCCTAAAGGCGTACGGGAATTCGGGGAAGACGTTGAGAAAAAGGTTCGCCAAGTGTTGCAATCGCAGCTGACCCGTTTGGATCTGGTTAACCGCGAAGAGTTCGACGTGCAGACCCAGGTACTGCTGCGCACCCGTGAGAAACTGGCATTGCTGGAGCAGCGTTTGGCCGAGTTGGAAGGCAAGCTGAATGCCGCGCCAGCCACCAAACCCGCAGACGAATAAGATTGACGAGGGCGCGGTTGCGCGCCCTTATTGCTTCCTGACAACCACCTGCGGCTTGCGCGGCAATACCAGCCAGATCAGCGCCAGCATCACCAACGCATACAGGCTTTTCCAGCCGATAATCACCAGCAGCAACAGACACAGTATTGAACCAATCACCGCCATCAGCCGCGAACGGCCCTGCAAGATCCGGCAACCTGCCAGCATACACAGCAGATAAATCAGCACGAAAATCCCATTGGCATACACCAACAGCGTATCGAGCGGCAGATTCAGGGTATAGATCAGCAGGGTGAAGATCAGGCAACAACCGACTACGGCGCTCAAGGCATTCACCGGCACCCGGCCTGCGGAAAGTTTGGCCAACGCGCCTGATGGCCTGGTCTGCGCCTGCGACCACACCAGGCGGGCAAAGCTCTGGGTATAGATATTCACACTGGCAAAACAGGCCAGATAACCGATGATGCAGGCGATCCACAGCGCACCTTCACCAAACAGTTGTACAACCACGCCGGGCAGTGAAGCGGCGGCGGCCCGATCGGCACCGTAGGCATGGAAGTGCAACACCGCCACGGTGCAGCCCCAATAAACGGCACCGGCCACCAGCATGCCAATCAGCAGCGCGCGCGGGAAATCACGCTCAGAGTTGCGGAACTCGGTGGCCAGATGGGCAAAAGCCTCCAGCCCGACGAAGCACCAGAACATCACGGCCAAAGCGTGGAACATATTAGGCGGGGAAATATCGCTGACTAACGGCCAAGGGATCTGCGCAGGCGTAATGCCACCTTTCCACCAGATCGCCACCACCAGCGCGACAACCAGAGTGGCGATCAACGTCTGAATATTGGCGCTGGAACCGGCGCTGCGCGTGCCGAGCAGCCAGATCACCACCAGCGTGGCGATCTGCACCAGCAGCAAACCGTTGGCACTCCAGCCAAACGCGGATTGCCAGAAACCCGCCGCGATTTGCAGTGCGGCAGGCAACCCAACGGGGATCACCGAGAGAAACAGCCAGCCGGTCACTTTAGCCATGCGCGGCCCGAAGGCCATGCCAACAAAGTGCGCCGCACCGCCCGCGCTGGGAAAATGGCGGCCTAACGCTGCAAAAGCGATGGCAATGGGGAACACCAACGCAATCAGTATCGGCCATGCCCACAGGCTATCATTGCCAGCAACCTGCGCCGCCAGTGCCGGAACGGCAAACACGCCCGTCCCCAGCAGCGAAGTGGACAACAGCCCAACGCCCTGCGCCAAACTCAGATCCTGTTTTAATCCACTCACGCTAAGCCTTATTGAGCGTTAATCACGCCCATCCTTGATGGCCTTGATAATGTTGGTTGTCGACAACCCATCTTCAAAGTTCAGCACTTTCACATCACCGCCGTTGGCCCAGACTTCGGCGCTGCCAGCGATGTCCTGCGGCTTATAATCACCGCCTTTTACCAGTAAATCGGGCAGGATGTCGGCGATCAGGCGCTGCGGCGTATCTTCTTCAAACGACACCACCCAGTCGACGGCCCCCAATGCCCCCAGCACGATCATGCGGTTTTCCAACGGGTTGATCGGGCGAGTTTCCCCTTTCAGGCGCTTGGTGGAAGCATCGCTGTTAACCGCCACAATCAGGCGATCGCCCAGCTTGCGGGCATTCGCCAAGTAGGACACGTGGCCGGCATGCAGAATGTCAAAGATGCCGTTGGTCATTACCACTTTCTCGCCGCGTTGCCGAGCCTGCGCCACTACATTTTTCAGTTCAGCTTCGGTCATTACGCCAAAGCCGGTCTCAGCACGGCCGCGAATAGCGTTTTCCAGCTCGATAGGTGAAACGGTCGAGGTTCCCAGCTTGCCCACCACCACGCCTGCGGCAGCGTTAGCCAGGAAACAGGACTCTTCCAGCGAGTTGCCCGCAGCCAGCGCCGCCGCCAGCACGCCAATCACCGTATCACCGGCACCGGTGACATCGAACACTTCCTGCGCCAGAGTCGGCAGATGCAACGGCGCATGGCCTGGCTGCAACAGCGTCATTCCCTGCTCAGAACGGGTGACCAGCAAAGCAGAAAGCGCGTAATCCGCCACCAGCTTCATGCCCCGTTCGACCAGCTCATCGTCATTTTTACAATGACCGACCACCGCTTCGAACTCAGACAGGTTTGGCGTCAGCAGCGTAGCACCGCGGTAACGTTCAAAATCGGTGCCTTTCGGGTCGATCAGCACCGGCACCTTCGCCGCTCGTGCCAAGGCGATCATGCCCTGCACTTTGCTCAGCGCACCTTTGCCGTAGTCCGACAGCACCAGTGCGCCAATCTGCGGCAACGCCTGCTGGATACGTTCCAGCATCGGCTGCGGATCGACGTCGGAGAAGCCTTCTTCGAAATCCAGGCGGATCAACTGCTGATTGCGGGAAAGCACGCGCAGCTTGGTGATGGTCGGATGCGTCGGCACCGTGACAAAATCACAGCGCACGTTGACTTCATTCAGCTTGGCGTTCAGCGCACGCGCCGCATCGTCAATACCGGTCAGCCCCACCAGGCGTGAATTGGCCCCGAGTGACGCGATATTCATTGCGACGTTAGCCGCACCGCCGGGACGCTCTTCGATAGTATCTACCTTGACCACCGGCACCGGCGCTTCCGGTGAAATACGGCTGGTTGGCCCATACCAATAGCGATCCAACATGACGTCACCAACCACCAACACACCGGCGCGGCGAAAATCAGGCAGTGTAACTTTCATCCGATAACTCCAAACAAGTCATAAAAATAAATTCGGCAGATATTACCATAGGAGCCAGTAATACCGATTAACTTAACCATTTCTTCCAACTGGCGCGCACCTGCTCACGTTCAGCAACAAACAGCTGGTTGCTGACCTTGCTGGAGTGCTCTTGCAGTGCCAGATGGTGAATTTCATCACGCATGGTGACGTAAGCCTGGGTCAGCGCCCGCGCTTCTTGCTCCGGCATGATGTCGTAGTTGGCCATCAGCTCAAAGATGCGCACATTATCCGACCAGCGCGTCAGGCGTGGTTCTTCGCTCGCGTAACGTAAGACCAGATATTGGGCGATAAATTCGATATCGGTGATCCCATCTTCGTCCGCTTTGATATCAAACAGATCTCGCTGTTTATTGCCCAAATGGTTGCGCATTTTCTCGCGCATTTCGCGCACTTCCTGCTGCAATTTTTCTGCCTCACGCGCTTTGCACAAGATCTCGTGGCGGATAACGTCAAACTGCCGATGCAACGCCGGATCGCCATACACAATACGTGCGCGCACCAGTGCCTGATGTTCCCAGGTCCAGGCCTCATTGTGCTGATAATCAGCGAAGGCCTCGACGGTGCTGACCAACATCCCGGCGGCACCGGAAGGGCGCAGACGCGCATCCACTTCGTAAAGAATGCCGGAAGAGGTGCGGGTGCTGAACAGGTGCATCACACGCTGGGCCAGACGCAGGTAGAACTGACGGCCATCAATGCTGCGAGCGCCATCGGTCATCACTTCCGGCGGGCAGTCGAGCAGGAACACCAAGTCAAGATCGGAGCTGTAGCCCAGTTCCCATCCCCCCAGTTTACCGTAACCAATCACCGCAAAACCGCGCCCTTCCCGTTCATGCAGATGCGTCGGCTGGCCGTAACGCGCCACCATGTCTTTCCACGCCTGCTGCACCACCGCATCAATCATCGCTTCTGCCAGATAGGTTAAGTGATCGCTCACTTTCATCACCGGCAGCGCTTCGGCGATATCCGCAGCGGCAATACGCAGTTGCTGTGTCTGCTTGAACTGCCGCAGCGCTTCCAACTGCTGTTCTTCGTCGTCTTCCGGCACGCGCAGGCGATATTGGCGCAGTTCACTGCGATAGGCGTCTGGGGCCACCGGTTGATACAGCGTGGCGGTATCCAGCAGTTCATCCAGCAGCAACGGATAGCGCGCCAGTTGGCTGGTGACCATCGGCGAAGCGGCACATAAACGAATCAAATGGCTGAGGGCGGCGTGATATTCCACCAGCAGTTCAAGATAGGTGGTGCGGGTAACAATGCTCAGCAGCAGTTGGGTTAAGCGCACCAACGCGGTGGGCGCATCGTTGCGCGGGCAGACTTCTGCCAGCAAGCGCGGCATCAGTTGATCCAGCACATCGCGGCCACGCGGGCCGATGGTGCGTTTGTCCACGTCGCGGCGGAATTCAGCGATCGTGCGCAGCATCTGGCGGCGGGGTTCTTCGGCCAGATGTGGCGTCAGCGGAGCGAGTTCGTTTTCTTCCAGCTCATCCTGCCACAGGCTGTGATAGTGCTGATAGTTGGGATCTTCGCCTACGTCAGGGCTATCGTCGCCAATCAGGTCATCAAACACGGCGCGCACATTCTGCATATGCGCTTCCAGCGCCGCCATCAGTGACGGCCAGTCCGGCTGATCCATCCCCCAGGCGAGGCGAGCCTGATCCAGCGCATCCTGCGGCAGCGTTTGCGTTTGCTGATCGGCAATGGCCTGCAACAGATTCTCCAGCCGCCGCAGGAACAGATAACTAGCGCTCAGATCCGCCACCTGCTGAGCTGTCAGCAGCCCCAGTTCGCCCACCGCCTGCAACGTGGGCAGCAGTGAACGCCCTTGTAAGCTAGGCTCACGCCCGCCACGAATCAGTTGGAATACCTGAGTGATAAATTCAATTTCCCGAATGCCACCGGCACCCAGTTTGATATTGTCCTTCAGCCCGCGCCGCCGCACTTCACGGGCGATCATGCCTTTCATATTGCGCAGCGACTGGATCACGCTGAAATCAATATAACGGCGGAACACGAAAGGCCGCAGGGTGTTACGCAACTCCTGGCTGTACGGATCTTCATCTCCGCCCATCAGGCGCGCTTTCACCATGGCGTAGCGCTCCCAGTCGCGCCCCTGCTCCTGATAATAATCCTCCAGCGCGGCAAAGCTCATCACCAACGGGCCGCTGTCGCCAAACGGCCGCAGGCGCATGTCAACCCGGTAGACAAAGCCGTCGATAGTTTGCTGATCCAGCGCTTTGATCAGCCGCTGCCCCAAACGGGTAAAGAACTGGGCGTTATCCAGCTCACGCCTGCCGCCCTGCGTCTGGCCGTTTTCCGGGTAGACGAAGATCAGATCGATATCAGAAGAGAAATTCAGTTCACCGCCGCCCAGCTTGCCCATACCCAGGATCAGCAGCGGCTGCGGCACGCCTGCGGCATTACAAGGAGTGCCCCACTCACGGCAACAGGTCTGGTATAGCCAATCACGGGCGCTGACAATCAACGTTTCCGCCAGCGCACTCAGTTGCTGCAAGGTTTGTTCTGTGGTGCAGAGCTGCTGGGCCTGCGCCCAGGCAATCCGCGCCAGGCTCTCACGGCGAAACAGGCGCAGAACCTGCATTAAGTGCGCTTCGTCGCGCACCTCTTCAAGTTCGTCCTGCAACCAGGCCGCATAGTGCTGCCACTCTTCAGGAACCGGAGGCTGTTGGCGCAACCTTGCCAACCATTCGGGGTGGTTGAGCAACATGTCACTGACAAAATCGCTCGACGCCAAAACGCCCTGTTCCGCAGCGCTGAGCAGCATCCCAGCGCCTTGAGTTTCCTGAAATCGCTGCACGATGTTCTGTGCCTGAACCTGTAACGCAGCAGAGAGTGGCAACATAAGTGAGTGACCTATTCTACGGCCTGCAAGCTAGCAGGCCTGCGGTGTGATTAACGAACTGCGCCGTTTAACCAGAATGGCGCATGGGATAAGGCCTGTTTGCGGCTACCTTCATACCAGCCCTGACGGCGTTCCGCGACCGCCAGTTGCAGCTCGCGCCAGCTGTCAATGTACGGCCCGGATTCGCTGTCCGGGTAGGCGCCGGAAAGCAGCATGAAAGCCAGCACCTGACGCGTCAAACGCGGCAACTGTTCCTGATATTCATCTTCATTCAGGGGGCGCGTAAAGGCTTCTTTCAGCTCGGCAGCGCTGCGCCCCAGCATGATATCGCTGAAACGCTTGAATGAACCATCCAGTTTGGCCTGCGCTTTGGCATCGACAAACGGCCGCCATGCGCCGGTCACCAACCATGATGTGAGCGCCAACTTACATTGCAGATACTCTGCGCTGTAGCACAGCACCTGCGGCTCGGTGGTTTTATCTTCCAGCAGCGGCTCAAGCGCCGTCAGGCGGGCGCGCAGATCGGCACTGGCCTTGCGCGGCACCAGGCCACCAAAAATCACCAGCGCCTGACGAATCAAGGCGATCGCTTCCATTACCGAGCGGCGTGCGTGCTTATCGCCACGCAGCCACAGCTCTTCGTGATACTGCCAGTGGCTCAGCGCCAGCTCAAAAGCGGCAACCATGCCTTGTTCAACCGTGGATTTGGCGGCTGGCTTCAGCACTGCCAGCGGACGACGCTCACGCTCGGCATTGCCCTGCGCCAGATGATAACCCCGCGCCGCTTTACTCAGGCTGCCCTGGCGTAACCCCCCCTGTTCCGCCAATACCGTTGCCAAGGCCAGCAGATCGCTGGCTTGACCCTGTTTCAGTTCCAACTCAAGCTCACACAGCGTTTCGCTCAGTTCACCTGCATGAACTTCGCCCTGATCGAGCGCAATCTCAATCTCGCTTTCACCGTAAGTGACCACCCACTTTTCCCGCACAAAGTCGGTACGGAACAGCGGTTGCAGCGCCTTTTGCAATGGGGCCAGCTTGCAGCCTTCCGGCCAGATATCGGCAGGGAATTTTTTCAATGCCAACACTGGCTTGCTGATGGCAACGTTGTATTCTGGCCGCTGATGCAGGCCGCCCACTACCGAACCCGCAGTTTTGATGGTCATTTCATAGCTGTCGTCAAAGCCACGAATACGCAGGCCCATATCGTGGTTGCGCAGGAAGTTATCGGCGGTTTCAAAATAAATATTGATCAGCTTCTGCGGTGCAGAATGCTGATGCGGCCAAGCGGCCAGCCGAGCCGGGAGTATGGCGATCGCTTCAGGGGAAACAATAAACTTCAGTTCTATTTCAACGCTCATAATTCTTCTACACCAATAGGTTAGGCATTCCCGTGGATCTTCACGGCGGCGGAGTCACCGGCCATGAACTGCCCGACAACGCACAATGGCTATTATCTTACCGCGATTCCCCCCGGCTTGACTCTGCCGACTGTAGAAAAAACCTGTTAGGCTATAAAATGCCGCGCAACACAGAGAATCCATGATACTAAGAGTGTTCTTACTTCCGGCTTTAGCGTTGCACCATCAGACTGAACGCTCTACTATCATTCCATTAATTCACCTAGAAACGATTAACTCATGCAGAAATTACGCCTGATTTACCTTGCCGTGCTGAGCTTCAGCATCACTTGGGGCGCACATGCCGAAGATAAGCGCTATATCTCCGATGAATTAAATACTTATGTCCACAGTGGCCCCGGTACGCAATACCGTATTGTTGGCACCTTGAATGCGGGTGAAGAAGTCACGCTGCTGAGCGTGAACGAAAACAATACCTATGGCCAGATCCGTGACTCTAAAGGGCGCACCGTGTGGATCCAACTGGAGCAGTTGAGCCAAACGCCGAGCCTGCGGACTCAGGTGCCGGAACTGGAACAACAGGTGAAAACCCTGACCGACAAGCTGGCCAATATCGATAACAGCTGGAACCAGCGCACCGCCGAAATGCAGCAAAAAGTGGCCGCCAGCGACAGCACCATCAGTGGCTTGCGCCAAGAAAACCAGGATCTGAAAAATCAGTTGGTTGTCGCCCAGAAGAAGGTGAACGCGGTTAATCTGCAACTCGATGACAAACAGCGCACCATTATCCTGCAGTGGTTCCTGTATGGCGGCGGCGTTGCTGGGGCTGGCTTGCTGCTTGGCCTGCTGCTTCCGCGCCTGGTTCCACGCCGTAAAAATAATCGCTGGATGAACTGATCGCGTTGTTAGCCAAATCAGGCGCCTGCGGGCGCCATTTTTATTGGCTTCGGCATCTGACACCCAATTCATGTAAGCTGATCAAACAAGCTATCGAATACATTCAGGAGTTAAACCGTGAAGATTTACCTGGTCGGCGGCGCCGTGCGCGACAATCTGCTCAATATACCGGTGGTCGATCGCGACTGGGTGGTGGTCGGCGCTGAGCCTGCCGATCTGCTGGCGCGCGGCTACCAGCAGGTTGGTAAAGACTTCCCGGTATTTCTCAACCCAGAAACCCATGAAGAGTATGCGCTGGCGCGAACAGAACGCAAATCCGGCCAGGGTTACACCGGGTTTACCTGCTATGCCGCACCGGACGTGACGCTGGAAGAAGATCTGCTGCGGCGCGATCTCACCATCAACGCCATGGCACAAAGTGACGATGGCGAACTGGTCGACCCTTACCACGGCCAGGCCGATCTTGCGGCACGGGTCTTACGCCATGTTTCCGAGGCCTTTGGCGAAGATCCGTTGCGCGTACTGCGTGTGGCGCGTTTCGCCGCCCGTTTTGCCCATCTGGGCTTTACCGTCGCACCAGAAACCGCCGCACTGATGCAGCAGATGGCTGAGAGCGGCGAACTGGTTGCGCTGACGGCAGAACGCGTATGGAAAGAAACCGAGAAAGCGTTACAGAGCCAAAGCCCGCAGGTTTACTTTCAGGTACTGCGCGACTGTGGCGCGCTGAAGGTGTTATTCCCTGAAATCGACGCGCTGTTTGGCGTACCCGCGCCAGAAAAGTGGCACCCGGAGATCGATACCGGAGTGCACACCCTGATGACGCTGGCGATCGCCACGCAGCTCAGCCCTGAAGTAGATATCCGCTTTGCGGCACTGTGCCACGATCTCGGCAAGGGCAAAACGCCACCGGAGCTGTGGCCACATCACTATGGCCACGGGCCAGCCGGGGTCAAACTGGTTGAAGCCCTGTGCAAGCGGCTGCGCGTGCCCAATCCCGTACGCGAACTGGCCAAGCTGGTGGCTGAATACCACGATCTGATCCATACGGTGAATAAACTGCGCCCGGAGACCCTGCTGAAGCTGTTTGATGCCATCGACGTATGGCGTAAACCGCAACGGCTGGAACAGATGATCCTCTCCAGCGAGGCTGATGCCCGTGGCCGCACCGGTTTTGAAAACAACCCCTATCCACAGGGGGATTATCTGCGTGAGGCGTATCAGGTTGCCAACGCCGTGTCGATCAAAGAGGTGGTGGAAAGCGGCCTGCAAGGGTTAGCGATCCGCGATGAGCTTAAACGCCGTCGCCAGCAGGCACTGGCTGAATGGAAGAAAACGCAGGAACCGCAGGCCTAAGCCGGTTGTTCAGCTCCTCTTTCCCACCTTCGGGAAAGAGGAGCTGCCTAGCTTAAAAACCCTCCCGCACCAATGAATCACGGCTGATTTCAGCGATACTTTTCGCCCCGGTCAGCGTCATCGCGACGCACATCTCTTTTTTGATCAGATCGAGCAGGTTTTCCACCCCTGCCTGGCCTGCGGTCGCCAACGCATAGAGATAAGCGCGCCCCAACAGCACGCTATCAGCGCCGAGTGCGATCATCCGCACCACGTCTAACCCACTGCGCACCCCGCTGTCTGCAAGGATGGTGATATCACCCTTTACCGCATCGGCGATCGTCGGCAACGCACGCGCCGAGGAGAGCACGCCATCCAACTGGCGACCACCGTGGTTGGAAACCACAATGCCGTCGGCACCAAAGCGTACCGCATCACGCGCATCGTCAGCGTCGAGAATGCCTTTAATCACCATTGGCCCCTGCCAGAAGTCGCGGATCCACTCCAGGTCACTCCACGAGATCGAAGGATCAAAGTTGGATCCCAGCCAGCCAATGTAGTCTTCTAATCCGGTGGGTTTACCGAGATACGCGGAGATATTCCCCAGATCGTGCGGACGCCCGTTCAAACCAACATCCCATGCCCAAGAGGGATGGGTAACCGCTTGCCAATAGCGCCGCAGTGCGGCATGCGGCCCGCTCATGCCAGAATGCGCATCGCGGTAACGAGCCCCCGGTATAGGCATATCCACGGTGAATACCAAGGTGGTACAACCGGCAGCTTTCGCACGCTCTAAGGCGTTGCGCATAAATCCGCGATCTTTCAGCACATACAGTTGAAACCACATCGGGCGCTTAATGGCTGGCGTCACCTCTTCGATCGGGCATACGGAGACGGTAGAAAGCGTAAAAGGAATGCCTTTCTGCTCTGCGGCCCGCGCGGCCTGCACTTCGCCACGGCGGGCGTACATGCCGCACAGCCCAACCGGGCCCAGAGCGACAGGCATTGATAAGGTTTCGTTAAAGAGTTTGGTTTCCAGGCTGAGCGCCGACATGTTTTTCAGAACACGCTGCCTCAACGCAACCTGCGCCAGGTCTTCTACGTTGCGCCGCAAAGTATGCTCAGCGTAAGCGCCACCATCGATGTAATGAAACAGGAACGGTGGCAGTTTACGTTGTGCCGCAGCGCGGTAGTCGGTGGCTGCTGAGATAATCATGGAACGATCTCCCTTATTACAGTGAATTTTCATCTGGCAGGCGGGTAATGCGCGCCAGCCTAGCCTCATCTTCATGCAGGCTTTTAATGGTGGAGTGAACAAATCCCAGATGGGATTTCGCCGCCTTGCCCGCGCGCTCGGGATCGCCGGCCAAAATAGCCTGTAGCATTTCCTCATGCTGTTCAGTAAGCCGCGTGAAAATGGTCGGCACGGTATACATACGCTGGCGACTATGCATGACGGAGGACTGCATTAAATCGAAAAAACCACGCATGGTTTGCAGTAAAACCACGTTGTGTGAGGCTTCGGCAATCGCCAGGTGGAAACGTACATCCGCCTGCGCCGCCAGGTCAGGGTTATCGCTCTCCTTAAACTCCAGCGTGGCGTCAAAACAAGCCTGCAACTTCTCCTTGTCTGCGGCGGTAGCACGCATCGCCGCGTGCCAGGCGGTGCTGGCCTCAATGGCGTGGCGGGCTTCCAGAATGTCATAGCGATAGTCAGGGTCGTCGGCCACCAAGGTTCTCAGCGGCTCCACGATACTTTGCTCCGACCAAGGGGAAAGCTCGTCATAAAGATAGGTCCCACCGCCGCGTCGGCTGATGAGCACCTTTTCGCTGATCAGCTTTTGGATCGCTTCGCGCAAAGAAGAGCGCGAGACGCCCAACTCGTTGGCCAACTGGCGTTCAGCGGGCAAACGCATGCCCGCCTCCAGTTTACGTTCGTGAATCATCGCCTTAAGGCGCTCAGCCAAGCGATCGGCCAAGCGCGGTGGATGAGACGCGGTCATGGGATCATCCACGTCAGCCAGTAGGCCTGTAGCGTGGTGATCACACCCACCATGCAGGTGAAGATCAGGCTGTGTTTTACCGTAAAGCGGAACAGGTCTGACTCTTTCCCCACCAAGCCAACGGCGGCACAGGCGATGGCGATAGACTGTGGCGAAATCATTTTCCCAGTGACCCCGCCGGTGGTGTTAGCCGCCACCAACAACACATCCGAAACACCAATCTGCTGCGCGGTGGTGGCTTGCAGGGCGGCGAACAGCGCGTTGGACGAGGTATCGGAACCGGTAAGAAACACCCCCAACCAGCCAAGGAACGGCGAGAAAAAGGTGAACGCCTTGCCAGTATGCGCCAATGCCAACGCCAGCGTTGCCGACAGGCCGGAATAGTTAGAAATAAAGGCAAACGCCAGCACCATGCCGATGGAATAGATGGGCAGTGCCAACGATTTTAGCGTTTCGGCAAATGTGGTGACCGCATCTTTGGGCTTCATCCGCAGGTAGATCACCGAAGCGATCGCCGCAACCATAATCGCGGTGCCGGTAGCAGAGAACCAGTCGAGTTTGAACACCGCGGCGTAGGGCGTGATATCCGCCACCACCGGTGGCACTTTCGCCACCAGCTTATCCAGGAATGGCACCGGGAAATTGAGTACCCAATCTTGTAACGCGCCGCCTTTGGCAAATAGCGCTTTAAATGGCGGGATGCTCCACAGGGTGACCGTGGCAGTCAGGAAAATAAACGGCATCCAGGCGCGAATAATCTGCCCTAAGCGATAGTTGTGCTGCACCAATGCTTGATCGGTAACGGGGCTTGCAACGTTCTCAAAGCGGAAGATGCGTTTGGGCTGCCAAACGCGCAGAAACAGCGTCAGGCACACCAGTGAAACCAGCGAGGAGATGATGTCTGGCAGTTCCGGCCCAAGAAAGTTGGAGCTGAGATACTGCGCCAAGGCAAAGCTCCCCCCTGCCACCACCACCGCTGGCCAGGTTTCTTTGATACCACGCCAACCGTCCATAATCGCCATGATCCAGAACAGCACGATGATCGTCAGGAAAGGCAATTGGCGCCCAACCATTTGGCCGATGACGAAGCTATCTATCCCGGTCACCTGACCTGCCACAATAATCGGGATCCCCATCGCGCCGAAAGCCACCGGCGCGGTGTTAACAATCAGACAAAGCCCCGCCGCATACAGCGGATTAAAACCCAGCCCAACCAGCAACGCGGCGGTAATCGCCACCGGCGCGCCAAACCCGGCGGCACCTTCCAGAAATGCGCCAAAACAGAAACCGACGATCAGCATCTGCAAACGTTGATCGGGGGTGATCGAAAGAATGGAAGAGCGAATGATGTCAAACTGCCCGGTCTTGACCGAGATTTTGTAGACAAACACCGCCGCGATAATGATCCACGCAATCGGCCATAGCCCATAGAAAAAGCCATAAACCACCGCAGCGATCGCACGGTCAACGGGCATGCGGTAAAGGAATAGCGCCACCAGCAGGGCAATCCCTACGGTGAATGTTGCAGCAATGTGCCCCTTGAGCTTGAGTTTAATCAGAGCAAAAAAGAAAAACAGGATAGGCAGCGCTGCGATCAGGCTCGACAGCCAGATATTACCAATCGGATCATAAACTTGTTGCCAGACTTGCATGCAGGTATCTCCAGCGATTTTTTCGCACTTATCCCCCGCCCGATTGGTCAGACCAATATAGCGGAGTAATATATTTGATATGCGATAGTTAATTCACTGTTAAAAATATGCAATGACTCTGTTTTTATTTTTGCCATTCTGTGTAGAAGATTCACATTTTTTATTGATTGGTAGGACCAAATGGCAAGAGAGAGGGAGGTATTAATCTGAAAATAGTGGGCAAAGCCCACTATTGAAATGGTGGGTATTACATAAACACCATGTACACCACGGCCGCGACGATAAAGCGATAAATGGCAAACGGCACAAACGAAATGCGCTTGATCAGTTGCAGGAAGGTTTTAATCGCGATCAGCGCGACGACGAAGGCGGTAATAAAACCGACGGCGAACATCGGCAAGTCACCCAGCGTCAGGAAGTGCAGGCTCTTGTACAGATCCAGCGCGCTGGCCCCCATCATCATCGGCACCGCCAGGATAAAGGAAAACTCAGACGCCGCGTAACGGCTCACACCCATCAGCATACCGCCGGAAATAGTGGCTCCTGAACGGGAAAAGCCCGGCCACAGCGCCAAACACTGGAAGCAACCGATGGCAAATGCCTGACGGTAAGTGATGTCATCCAGCCCCACGGCCGGAGGATTCTTCGGCTTCAGCCATTCAGCCACCAGCAGCAGCACACCACCAACAACCAGCGCATACATCACGTTCTTCGGTTCAAACAGCGATTTGATAAAGTCGTGAAACGCCAACCCCATCACCACCGCTGGAATCATCGCCAACAGAATATGGCTCAGCTTTAAGCGGCCCGCCGTTTTACCTTCATGCTCCACCGGCTTACCGCCGAAATGAATGCCGATAAGGCCAAACAGGCGACGCCAGAACACGACAACTACCGCCAGAATCGATCCCAACTGGATGATCACTTCGAAGGTTTTGGCTTTATCGCCGGTAAACCCCAGCCATTCACCGACGATAATCATATGCCCGGTAGAAGAAACTGGCAGGAATTCGGTTAACCCTTCAACCACCCCAAGAACAAACGCTACAAACAGTGAATGCATGTCAGCCATGATCCTGTCTTACCCCATGTCAAGTTTAAGGCTCTATACCCCATCGTTTTCAAATTGCAGCCCATACGCACAGCTAACCGTTGAAAAATATAGGGTATAAACGTAAAAAAGCGGCAGTGCTCAATACATTGCCGCTTCGACCAATATTATCTACCGCTCAGAATAAATTTCTGAGTTGCATCTGGATGACAATCACGCACCACGCGTGCCACGCTCAATGATTACCCCAACCCGGTTGGCCTGTGCAACCGCTCCCGGCTTGCTGACCTTAATACGGACCCACGGAGATTTAAAGCGCTGTAGTAAAATTTCGGATACCTCCTCTGCCACACGCTCCACCAGCGCAAAACGCTTCGGCTGCACATGCTGAATGATCGCATCGCTGATATCCGCATAGCTCAGGCAATGGTTCACATCGTCACTGGCCGCCGCTTGGCGGTTATCCCAAGCCATTTCGATATCGAACACCAGCTTCTGCTGAATGGTTTGTTCCCAGTCATAAACGCCAATGGTGGTGATTACGGTAAGCTCTTCGATAAATACGATATCCATCACGTCATTCTCAGTTTTTGGCCCTGCCGGATACCACTTCCAGCGGAATGTGCGTATTATCCATAGATATTGCGAGTAAAACGACCATTATTAAACGGAACCGCGTTATGAGTGCTACCGCGCTTGGCATGATTATCTTCGCGTATCTGTGTGGCTCAATTTCCAGTGCGATCCTGGTTTGCCGGATCGCCAGGCTGCCGGATCCGCGTGAACATGGATCAGGAAATCCCGGGGCGACCAACGTCCTGCGCATTGGTGGCAAGCTAGCCGCAGCAACCGTGCTGGTGTTTGATATTCTGAAAGGGATGTTGCCGGTCTGGCTGGCTTACGCACTGAATGTTCCACCGCTGTACCTTGGCCTGACGGCGATCGCCGCCTGCCTCGGCCATATTTATCCGGTGTTTTTCCACTTTCGCGGCGGTAAAGGCGTTGCTACCGCGTTCGGTGCCATCGCCCCGATCGGCTGGGATCTCACCGGCCTGATGACCGGCACCTGGCTACTGACGGTGCTGCTGAGTGGTTACTCCTCGCTGGGCGCGATCGTCAGTGCGCTGATCGCACCGTTCTACGTCTGGTGGTTCAAACCCCAGTTTACCTTCCCGGTGGCGATGCTCTCATGCCTGATCCTGATGCGCCATCACGATAACATCCAGCGCCTGTGGCGCGGGCAGGAGGGCAAGATCTGGGGTAAGTTACGCAGGAAGAAACAAGACGCGGCGGAGCAGCAAGATCATAAAGAAGAATAATTAAGGGCCGGAGATTTCCGGCCCTTGGCTTTTATACCGCTGGCAATTCCGCCAACGGCCAGCGTGGGCGCACAGAAACGCTCAGCTCGGGATTAGCACCACTTTTCAGCCGTATCAGCCCCGCATAGGCGATCATCGCACCGTTATCGGTACAAAACTCCGGGCGGGCATAGAACACTTCCCCGCCGCGCTTTTTCATCATTTCAGCCAATTTGGCGCGCAATGTGCGGTTGGCGCTGACGCCACCGGCCATCACCAAGCGTTTAAATCCGGTTTGCTCCAGCGCACGTTTGCATTTGATCGCCAAGGTATCCACCACCGCATCCTCAAACGCGCGGGCGATGTCGGCACGCGTCTGATCGTCGTTACCGTTGGAGCGGATAGTATTGGCAGCGAAGGTCTTCAGCCCGGAGAAGCTGAAATCCAGCCCGGGGCGATCGGTCATCGGGCGCGGGAAGGTAAAACGCCCTTCGGTGCCCTGCTGTGCCATTTTAGACAGCATCGGGCCACCGGGATAATCCAACCCCAGCAGCTTGGCGGTTTTATCGAAGGCTTCGCCGGCCGCATCGTCAATGGATTCGCCCAATAATGCATATTCGCCGATGCCGGTAACGCTGATGAGCTGGGTATGCCCGCCAGACACCAGCAGCGCCACAAACGGGAACGCCGGAGGATTATCTTCCAACATAGGTGCCAACAGATGGCCTTCCATATGATGCACCGGCACCGCAGGCACGTTCCAGGCAAACGCCAGCGCGCGGCCAATAGTGGCCCCCACCAGCAACGCCCCCACCAGGCCAGGACCTGCGGTATACGCCACGCCGTCGATGTCCGCGGCGGTCAGGTTCGCTTCTTTCAGCGCTGCCTGGATCAGCGGCACGGTTTTACGCACGTGATCGCGGGAAGCCAGCTCCGGCACCACGCCGCCGTAATCGGCATGCAGTTTCACCTGGCTGTAGAGTTGGTTGGCTAATAAACCGGCTTGATCGTCATACACTGCAATTCCGGTTTCATCGCAGGAGGTTTCTATACCCAATACTCGCATTACATTTCCCATCATTCACGTGCGGCCGCCAGTTTACCATAATTGCGGCCATTTACCGCCACTGTACGCTATGTCGATGATTCACAACGACGCAGCGGGAACGATTAAAAACAAGCAATTCTCCCTGATTAGTCTATAATCCACGACCAATGCATAATTGCGCGAGTTTGCCGGAACGTGGCATGTTTCAATTTGCTATGGTGCTTTACAAAGCAGCATCCATTGAAGTAAAATTCCGCACCATTTTGAAAAGGCTGGCGCTTGGCCAGCAGCAAACCGAATTCCATTGAGGTGAGAGGCACATGCCGGTAATTAAAGTACGTGAAAACGAGCCATTTGACGTTGCACTGCGTCGTTTCAAGCGTTCCTGCGAAAAAGCAGGTGTTTTAGCTGAAGTTCGTCGTCGTGAGTTCTATGAAAAACCGACTACCGAACGTAAACGCGCTAAAGCTTCTGCTGTAAAACGTCACGCGAAGAAATTGGCTCGCGAAAACGCACGCCGCACTCGTCTGTATTAATCCTTCGGGGGTAACCCCACCGCGTGATTTTTTCTTTTTCAAGAACACGCAGACTGAGTAGTTGCATACGAAGGCCGTGCTTTCCGAAAGGAATGCGCGGCTTGTTCTCGTTTATAAGCAATCGAACAGGGGCTTATGGCTGGACGAATTCCGCGTGTATTTATCAATGACTTGCTGGCTCGCACCGACATCGTCGATCTGATCGACGCCCGGGTAAAGCTCAAGAAGCAAGGCAAGAATTATCACGCGTGCTGTCCGTTCCACCACGAAAAAACGCCTTCATTCACCGTTAATGGCGAAAAACAGTTCTATCACTGTTTTGGTTGTGGTGCGCACGGCAACGCCGTTGATTTCCTGATGAATTACGACAGACTTGAGTTTGTCGAAACCATCGAGGAATTGGCCACCATGAACGGGCTGGAAGTGCCTTACGAGGCAGGTACCGGGCCGACGCAGATTGAGCGCCATCAGCGCCAGAGTCTCTATCAACTGATGGAACAGCTTAGCGCGTTCTATCAACAGTCACTGCATCAATCCAACGGTGCGCAGGCGCGCGATTACCTGCAACAACGTGGGCTAAGTGAGCAGGTTATCCAGCATTTTGCCATCGGTTTTGCACCTGCCGGTTGGGATAATGCGTTAAAACGCTTTGGCCGCGACGCCGACAGCCGTGCAGCATTGAACGATGCCGGAATGTTGGTGACTAACGATCAGGGTCGTACATACGATCGTTTCCGTGAACGTGTCATGTTCCCCATTCGCGACAAACGCGGGCGGGTGATCGCCTTTGGTGGCCGCGTGTTGGGCGACGGTATGCCAAAATACCTGAACTCGCCGGAGACCGAAGTATTCCACAAGGGCCGCCAGTTGTACGGCCTGTATGAAGCACAGCAGAGCCACCCTACCCTGCAGCGTTTGCTGGTGGTGGAAGGCTACATGGACGTGGTGGCGCTAGCGCAGTACGGCATTGATTATGCCGTCGCCTCACTCGGAACCTCGACCACGGCGGAACATATTCAGCTCCTGTTCCGCGCCACCGATCAGGTTGTCTGCTGTTATGACGGCGACAGAGCCGGTCGCGAAGCGGCCTGGCGCGCGCTGGAAACCGCACTGCCTTATCTCAACGACGGGCGCCAGTTGCGGTTTATGTTTTTGCCTGACGGCGAAGACCCGGACACGTTAGTCCGTAAAGAAGGCAAAGACGCATTCGAACAACGGATGGAGCTGGCGCAGCCGCTTTCCACTTTCCTGTTCGAAACGTTGATGCCGCAGGTCGATCTGAGCAGCCCAGATGGCCGCGCCAAGCTGAGCACGCTGGCATTGCCGTTGATTACTCAGGTACCGGGCGAAACCTTACGCCTGTATCTGCGCCAACAGCTCGGCAGCAAGTTGGGCCTATTGGATGACAGCCAGCTCGACAAGCTGATGCCAAAACAGGCTGAAAATGCGAATAATTATCAGGTGCCCCAGCTAAAACGCACAACCATGCGTATACTGATAGGGTTACTGGTACAAAACCCGCGTTTGGCTACACTTATCCCTTCACTGGAAGGATTAGAGCAGACCAAGCAGGCAGGACTACCGCTGTTTGTTGAACTGGTGCAGACCTGCCTGGCGCAACCTGGCCTGACAACTGGCCAACTGCTGGAGCTGTATCGCGACAACAAATTCAGCCAGCAGCTTGAAACCTTGGCGACATGGAACCATATGATCGTTGAGGATATGGTTGAACAGACCTTTTTAGATACGTTGGCCAGCCTGTATGACTCGGTGCTAGAGCAGCGGCTGGAAACACTGATCGCCCAGGCCAGAACACACGGTCTGAGCCCTGAAGAACGTGAAGAAGTTCATTCACTGAATCAGGTGTTAGCGAAGAAAAACTGAATACCAAACGGCTTAAGTGCCGATAAATGCGAGGGTAAAACCCTGCAATATGCCGCCATAGTGGGCCGCGGCAACAACTAAAACGCCCCAAATGCTATTGTTGGCGGTTTCGCCGACCGACACCAACCCAAATACTCTGAAGTGTGGATACCGTCTTATGGAGCAAAACCCGCAGTCACAGCTTAAGCTACTTGTCACCCGTGGTAAGGAGCAAGGCTATCTGACCTATGCTGAGGTCAATGACCATCTGCCGGAAGATATCGTCGACTCTGACCAGATCGAAGACATCATCCAGATGATTAACGACATGGGCATTCAGGTACTGGAAGAGGCACCGGACGCCGACGACCTGTTGCTTGCTGAAAACTCAAACAACACAGACGAAGACGCGGAAGAAGCTGCAGCTCAGGTGCTCTCAAGCGTTGAATCTGAGATTGGCCGTACCACCGACCCGGTGCGCATGTACATGCGTGAAATGGGTACCGTTGAACTGCTGACGCGCGAAGGCGAAATCGACATCGCCAAGCGCATCGAAGACGGTATTAATCAGGTACAGTGCTCCGTAGCCGAGTACCCTGAAGCCATCACTTATCTGCTGGAACAGTACGATCGCGTCGAAGCAGGTGAAGCTCGCCTGTCCGATCTGATCACCGGCTTCGTCGATCCAAATGCGGAAGAAGACATTGCCCCAACCGCCACGCACATCGGTTCCGAATTAACGACCGAAGAGCAGAATGACGACGACGAAGACGAAGATGAAGAAGACGATGCTGAAGATGACAACAGCATCGATCCAGAACTGGCACGTCAGAAGTTCGCCGATCTGCGCGATCAGTACGAAGCGACCCGTCTGATGATCAAAAAGAACGGCCGCAGCCACGCCAGTGCAGCAGAAGAGATCCTGAAGCTGTCTGAAGTGTTCAAGCAGTTCCGCCTGGTGCCAAAGCAGTTCGACTTCCTGGTCAACAGCATGCGTATCATGATGGATCGCGTTCGTACTCAAGAACGTCTCATCATGAAGCTGTGCGTTGAACAGTGCAAAATGCCGAAGAAAAACTTCGTCACTCTGTTTGCCGGTAACGAAACCAGCACCACCTGGTTCGAAGCGGCACTGGCAATGGCTAAGCCATGGTCAGAAAAACTGAAAGACGTCAGCGATGATGTACAGCGCAGCCTGCAGAAACTGCGTCAGATCGAAGAAGAAACCGGCCTGACCATTGAGCAGGTAAAAGACATCAACCGTCGTATGTCGATCGGCGAAGCAAAAGCCCGCCGTGCGAAGAAAGAGATGGTTGAAGCCAACCTGCGTCTGGTTATCTCGATCGCCAAAAAATACACCAACCGTGGCTTGCAGTTCCTGGATCTGATTCAGGAAGGCAACATCGGCCTGATGAAAGCGGTAGACAAGTTCGAATACCGTCGTGGTTATAAGTTCTCGACTTATGCCACCTGGTGGATCCGTCAGGCGATCACCCGTTCTATCGCCGATCAGGCGCGTACCATCCGTATTCCGGTGCATATGATTGAGACCATCAACAAACTCAACCGTATTTCGCGCCAGATGCTGCAAGAGATGGGCCGCGAACCAACGCCGGAAGAGCTGGCTGAACGTATGCTGATGCCGGAAGACAAAATCCGCAAAGTGCTGAAGATCGCTAAAGAGCCGATCTCCATGGAAACGCCGATCGGTGATGATGAAGATTCACATCTGGGCGATTTCATCGAGGATACCACCCTCGAGTTGCCGTTGGATTCTGCCACCTCTGAAAGCCTGCGTTCTGCAACGCACGACGTTCTGGCAGGCCTGACCGCACGTGAAGCGAAAGTGCTGCGTATGCGTTTCGGTATCGATATGAACACTGACCACACGCTGGAAGAAGTGGGTAAACAGTTCGACGTTACCCGTGAGCGTATTCGTCAGATCGAAGCCAAAGCGTTGCGTAAACTGCGCCACCCAAGCCGTTCAGAAGTGCTGCGCAGCTTCCTGGATGACTAAGGTTCGCTGATACGGTCTGAAACCCCGGCTTGCCGGGGTTTTTTATTGCCTTTATTTCAGCGCTAAAAACAATTCACGATAGCTTGCCACCAACTGCTCCAGCGTGGCACGGTTCAGCCCGCTTGGGTTAGGCAGCACCCACACCTCGGTTTTACCGATCATCATCTCCTGACGCCCCCAAGGCGCCTTGCGGATACCAAATGCACTGCTGAATGCCTGCTTGCCGAGGATCGCCAGCGCCTGAGGCTGGCATTGCAGGATCTTTTCTTTTAATGCGTCCCCCCCCGCACGTAACTCATTGCGCGCCAACTCGCTGGCCTCAACCGTTGGGCGTTCGACCAGCATGGTAATACCACAGCCGGTATCCAGCAGATGCCGCTCTTCTTCCGGAGCCAATAAACGCTCGGTAAAACCTGCCTGATGGATCACCTTCCAGAAGCGATTATTGGCATTGGCAAAATGATAGCCATGGTGTGCAGTAGAAAGGCCGGGATTGATGCCACAAAAGACAACTTGCAGAGCGGGTGCCAGAATATCCGTGATCATGATATGTTCCGTTAAAGCATTTAGAGGGGTTATCGCAAAATCTGCCTGCAATTACAACAGGCTAGAACTGAACATAAAAGCAACATATGGTTTGAAGAGAGTAGACCTGCGTCCGGTGATTACCGTATAATCACGCCGCTTGGCCCCTTAGCTCAGTGGTTAGAGCAGGCGACTCATAATCGCTTGGTCGCTGGTTCAAACCCAGCAGGGGCCACCATATAAAACAAGGGGTTACGTTAAAAACGTAGCCCCTTTGTTTTTTCTGGGATACTTATGGGATACATCAGAGCGGTAATATGCGGTAAGTATCAATCATGCAGAAGTGAATATTGACGAATATTTAAGCCATAAGAGGTCATACTTTTCCCAATCTGTAGCACCACTAGATTCCCGAAACTGAAGAATCTTGCTATCTGTTGGCGGTGGAGAAATGGGGGTCGTGAGTACATCACCTGCAAGCGTCCAGTATCTCTTCAAGTCATCATCTCCACACAAATTAGGAATAGGGAGTGGATACTTTCCAGTCCATAGGATAGATTCTTCATAGAATCTCAACAACTTAGCTTCATGAGGTGTTTTTTTAATGCCTAAGTCTGAAACTAATTTATTTAGATAATGTTTTTTGGGTGGCTCAGTCCCTTTTTTAACAATCACTGCCTTAAGTATTAACTCAAGCGATAAACCGCACAGCATGTGGTAAACTGGCCTGCATGCAACCCCCATAGAAAAACCTGAGCTTAGACCTAGAGATTCCACAACTTCCGTGTCTTTCAACTTCATGACATACCAAAGTGCACCAGCAGACGCATGTAAGTCCGACGCTCGATTATACCAATGGTTTGGATGGTTCCTTTCTTCCGCTAACGCTGGCCTATCATTTAGCCACTCCTCAGTATCACTATATTCGTCCATTAAAAAACCTCCATTCGTTAAGGCGTTCAGTATCCAACATGCACCGTGTTGACCGATTGTATCGGAAAAATGAACACCGTCGGTGTCATAAAAACCTTGCTATTGAATGTTCACCTGTACGGAGGCTTGTCTTCATAATCTGCTGCGGTAACACTCTGTGGTTACATTTTATCCTCGAACATACGGACATTAGCCTGACAATGAGCTATGCTCACTTCCCCCTAAATATCTTCAATAAAACCATTACGTTTAGTCCTTGAAAAATATTGAATAGTGAGTTAAGAATGGAATCCAATACTTACAACTACACCCTAACGGACCTCCTTTGCCTAATGCAGATTGATCGGCCAATAGATCATATCAAAGCTGTTACTGAATGGGCGGAGCGTGAAGTCATGTCAGGCAACGGTTCCGAAACATTGCTGATTCTTGCTGCACTGAGTCTTGATAAAACACTAGATGAATACGAGGTCATGCTTTATCTTGATCGTTATCTTATCGAGGTAGGGATAAGCTATCCAAGCAGAGAATTGAGCGCTCTGATATGGCTTAGGATCCAGCTTTGGCAACTAACCCATTCAGAAGATGCAAATACGGCTGAGTCTCTTTTATATTTATTTGTAAAAACATACTTCTGGTTCGGTCCGCGTTTTTTCTCCAAAACGTGTGACTATCTCAATTGGCTTTATTACAGCATCTTTGATGATTGTAGCGATCTTTACCCTTCCGAGGCCTCTAAAATGACCGAGGCTGATATTCTTTCTTATATCAGAAAATATGTCGCCCCATTTGAACGCATATTATTTAATGACGACTGGCTAAACTTTCTGTCAAAAAAATAGTTTTTAGGGTAACTGATGGCCACAGTCTCCATCCCCACATTCAGGATCCAGCATGAGAAAAACGTTAAGAACCAAAATGATCCAGGTTTGTGATGAGAAAATCCGTACGAAGGGAGATAACGTTGGGCTCTCGTTTTATGCCTTTTTTACCAACAGAAATGACGATCCTGAACTACTGATGGAGGCCGCCAGTTGGTGGATCAAAGACATGAAGCTGGATCACTTTGAGAAAGCGGTGAAAATAAAGGCGCTGGTCGAATCGATGGGGGAATAACGTTAGGAAAGATAAGCCGCCCTACTCAGCGGCTTATCGCTTATTGAGCCATCACATCAGCCTCAGATCGCGCGCGGTGCGATCCACCGCGCGTTTGGTTTTCTCCAGCAGTTCGTCGATCTCACTGTGCTTCGCCACCAGCGCTGGCGCCATGATCATCCGCCCTGCGGTGGAACGGATAATCACCCCCTCTTCAAAACCATAAGTCCGGCAACGCCAGGTAATATCACTTTGCGGCGGGTTTTATCCTCGGTACCGTTGGCTGTCATTTGCACGTATGAGCCGTGAGGCTTGGTAGACCAAATAAGTGGCGAACAACGCAGCAATGCACGCAGATGACCCCAACCAAAATCCCGGAAGCCGATTATTCCTGATTATGACTGGATCATATTTGGGGGCAGGATCAATATCACTGACTCTGGCGCAATGGGTTGAAGAACATGGCGTGATGCTGGAATTTATCAAGCAGGGTAAGCCGGCACAAAACGCGTTTATCGAACGGTTTAACAGGACATACCGGACAGAAATACTGGATTTTTATCTGTTCAGAACCCTGAATGAAGTACGAGAAATCACGGAGCGCTGGCTGACCGAATATAACAGCGAGCGTCCGCATGAACCCGTGAATAACCTGACACCGGAAGAATACCGGCTGATGGCTGAAGACCCGAAAATCTCAAAAAGTGCGTGGAGCTAAAGCTGGGATACTTACAGTAGCTGTAACTTTAAACGATTGGTTAGTCGGCATTAACAGTGACTGCATACTCTTTGCTCGCAACTTTCTTAATGCTTGCCGCTTATAATGCCCCACTAATTTAGGGCTAATAGAGAGCATTTGAGCTATCTGTTTGTAATTAAATTCCATTAAAATGCCATCTAGTATCTGCCGCTCACGTAACGACAAAAATTTAGCTGCTTTTTTATCAGTTGCAACAACTGCAGACAGATTATTGATAATAAAATTATTAATCTGCCGAGCGACGAATGACATAGAGCGTTGTGTGTCAATAAACGCAATCTGACTCCTGGTTTCCCGTAGATATTCCACCAACCCGGAGTTTCTGTATATATCCATAATGACGAGAACTCGGTGCTGTCGATTTTCTTGGTATATCATGTTGATTAACGACAGAACATCCATTACGGTATAATCAGCACCCTGCAAGGAGAGGATTATCAGATTGGGTTTCTTTACTGAGAGTAAATATAACTGGCATTGGCGAATTTTTTCCGTACTACATACTCTGCAACTTGAGGGTAAAAGATTAATTAACCCAAATCGGGTAAATTGGCACGGGTGCAAAATAGTAGCATACTCGACAGTCATTTCTAAAACCTTAAATATTCTATATACTTTCTACAGCAGACACCTTTAATTGGTATCATTAAGAACAGGGGAGGTCATTAAATAGCAAAAAGTTGGATGATGACCTGCATTTTATGCTCAACGTATTCGTTTTCTAAACCTAACTCTTAGTCAATGAAATTATTAACTTCAAGCAAGCCAACCAGGTCTATTACGTTATTTATTTTCAGCTTTCCTAATATATTTCTCTTGTGAGAGCTTACTGTTTTTTCGCTGATATTGAAAAATTTTGATATCTCATGGTTTTTAAGGCCTTTAGTTAAAGCGATCGCAATAGAAACCTCACGTTTTGAAAGCTGGCCAAACACACCAGGATGAACCTCTTCATTATCATGATTGTAATTTGGAAAGCAGTTAATATCGTTAAAAACCAAGTTGATAGCATTCAGCAAAATTTCAAATGAGTATTTTCTAGAAATAAAACCATTGGCTCCCATTTGAGAAACCCTACGTGAGTAAACTCCCTCACTCCTTCCCGAGTAAACCAGTATTTTAGTTTTTACATATTCCCTTCTGATATTGGCAATCACCTTCATGGTTGACATGTTCATATCAGTGATAATCAACCCTGGTTTTTCTTTAGCGATCTCCACAAAAAGATCTGAATTATTTTCAGAGCCACCGGAAACCCGCATGCCTAATCGGGTGCTGATTAGCATCGCTAAAGAATCACGGACTATAGGATGCTCATCAATAATATATACTGATGAGTTAAGCTCTGTATTCATAGTGTTCATAAAAACATTCTCTGCAAAAATATCACTTAAAAATAAACAGTCACTGATTTTGTTAAGGAACAGCTAACTCCTTTGAACTCTTTACTGATAATTGATATCAATAGTTGCCGTTGCATTTGCAGTTCCACTTCGGGAACTCTGTGCATTAGTTGTTCTATAATAGTTAGCCGTAAATCGAATAACATCCGAGGTCACGCTACCCACCGCATCACCAACGGCAAGTGCAGCAGAGGTGTTGGCCACACCAAATTTAACTGGTTGATATTGGCCGCTGGACTGTCCAAAAGGTAACGCGTTGAGTTGAAGAGCAAAACCTGTTGCCACATTCGTGCCGCTTAATGCGATCAGCCCGCGTGTATTGCTAGGATCATGGATGGTATCCGGTAAATTGGCATTGACTCGATAGGTAACCGCTGTTTTCGGCAGACAGCGCAAACCGATCTGGAATGGTACCGGTGACGTGGTTGCTCCTACACTCTGACTGGCAAAATCGGAGGAAACCCGGTTACCCATGTTCACTGATTTATACAGATCGCTGGAAACGATGCCACAGGTGCGCACCGAAAAATTTACGTGGTCAACATATAAGGCGAAATAAAAGTCATCATAAACGGTTTTGTCGCTGCTGGTATAATTAACCATCCGAAATCGCATATAGTGCAGAAGCCCGCCTGTTCCCCAGTTAAACGAACCGGCTGCGGCATTAGCCGACTGATACCCCTGAAAACCCACATTCTGCACCCCGAGATCCCGCATGGTAATCACCACCGGATTTGTTGGTGTTGCGTTAGCCGCCAGAATAAAAGGTGTGCCCAGAGTATTAGTACCTGGAGCACCGGTAAACCAAGTCTTCTGCCCGGCCGGGCTGGTGTACCACATTTCCGTCGAATAATAATAGTTACCGTTACCAAAAGCCGTGGTCATCTGCATATTCGGATAACCTTTAGTGGTATAGCGTGTATCTGGAGCCAGGTGAGTTTGTAATACCGGGGTAACCTGCACCGGGGCCGTACAGGTCAGGCTCCATGAGGCACTGCCGGAATTCGAGGTCGTGTTGGCATAGGTAGTATTAGTTGGGCTAGGGTATTTACCGTCATTGACGCCAACAATACCCTCAGCTGAGGGGATCTCTACGTTAGGACTCAGCGCGGGGATACCCGGAGTAAAAACACAGGCGCGAACGGCCAGTGCCTGTTGCGGTAACAGGCCAGACAACAGTGTGATAAGCAATAATCTTATCGCACGTTCATTACGTATAAATTTCAAGGGAAATAGTTTCATTTTTGCTCTCTGGTCGCTTGTTTCACGGCTTTGCATGGCAGGGCCAATTGGCGAATACCGCTAGTTTTGTCAGCCTGTTTCTCTTTAGCGAAATGATAACGAATCTGGCACTGACCGGTTAAATCAGACCGCCAAGTGACAAGCAACAGGCCATTATCATTTAAGCCACTGGCATACATAATTCCACTCTGACCAACCATACCGATACTATTGCCATTCTCATCCGTAACCACAGCCCCCATAGGTAAAGGCTCACCGTCTGGTGTAGTACTTTCGATGAATGCCTTATTGCCTGCACGGGTATCGAATTTCACTTTGACCACTGCGCCACTGTAAGGCACAACTTTGCTGCCACTGCTTAAAAGTTCAGTATTCTCAGACATGCCTTGCGGATCGATATTAATAGTATTGCTGCGATAGGCGCTAAGATAAGGCACAATCGCATAACCAAAACGGTCAATAGTTAAGCCTGGAATATTTTCTACTCTGGCACCGGCGGCATCTTTGGCTTCTACCAGTGCCATAGACTCTGCCGCATATTGCCCCAAAGTCAGCCCACCAGAATGAACCACCGCAGAACCGGACATCCCCAAGGCATATTGGCGGAAGTTTTTTCCTTGGCTGGCTGACGCTGAGGCTTGACCCTGGGAGTATCTTTTTGCCATGTTCCCGGACACGGAAGTTTGATTGCGCGAATCAGAGCTGGCCGATAATCCATAATTAACCGCATTGTCCTGACCCAGTGAGCCATTCAGACCTAAAGTAGTTTGCGATGAACCATCACTACTGGTATTAAGATTAGTGTTAACACTATGGTATCCATTACGTTCATTACCAAAGGGCACGCTGAATGTCAGCATGTACTGGTTTTCACTTTCACCAGCATTATTATTGGTTCGCGAAATAGAAGCGCCAATATTAATGTTTTTTACCATAAGGGAGTACCCGGCCTGATAGTTATTAAACGAGCCTGGCTTATCCCAATGTGAAACGATTGAACCAGATATGAATAGGTTACCGTAATCTGCAACTTGTTGATTAACTGCCAGTTCAAAACGCCCTTTCTGCCGTAGAATATGGTTATAACCCTGCTCTCGCTGCTGTGCGGCTTCATTAAAACCATAATAGCCCTTATCAGAGTATCGATAGGTCGCCAGTGATAAAAACGTCTGGCTAGCTTCAAAAAGCTTACTGTGAGAGGCTTTCACACTCCAGCCTCGGCTATTACCCGAGGGCAAATTTGCCGATGAGCCAGTAATATCTAATCCCAGTGCACCCAGACCGGTATTGAAGGCTGAACCCACGACGGCAGACTTATAATTTTCTGACAGTTGACTCCCCGTATAGGCTGTTACACGATTGGATAACCCACGGGAATAGAGTGCCTGCACAAATGTCGGTTTGTCGCGTAAAATCTGATTATTCAATTGGCCAGCGGTGACGGAATAACGGGAGTTATTTTCACGCAACAATGATGCTATCGAAGAATAAGGCACAGAGAATGTCTGTACCGTACCATCAGTTTCTGTAACAACAACATCCAGTTCACCACCAAATCCTGTAGGGTACAGATCATCAATCTCAAAAGCACCGGGGGCTACGGTTGTTTTGTTCAGCAAGACACCGCGCTGACTGATCTGCACCAATGCGTTGGTACGGGCTACGCCACGCACGACAGGTGCAAATCCCTGTTGTGAGGCTGGCAGCATACGGTCATCAGAAGCAAGTTGGATGCCGCGAAAGCTCAGACTATCGAAATATTGCCCGGAAGTATTATACTCACCGGCAACCAACAGCCCTTTAAAGCTGGGTAATGGGCGCTGTAGATAGCTGTTCAACGTTGTCCATTTGCTAATGCCATTATTACTGGTACTGTAGTTGGAGTTATTTCTCAGTTGCCATAAACCCAAGTTGATACCACTATTGAATACAGTAAAAAAGTTAGTATTGGTGAGTGACCGCGGGTCACCGTTAATTCGGGATTCATAATAGTTTGCATTATAGTTGATAAACCCCGCATTAATACCGGCATCCCACAGTTCTTGGCTAACGCTCCCTTGAGACTGACGTTGCAAGTAAGCCTGAGGGATAGAAAAATCCACTGCCAGATCGGGTATGTTTATCACATAGCTGGCTGTAGGGATCAGTGACTCCAGTAATACACAACCGTCGTGCTCTGAAGCAACAGAGTTGCTATCAGCTTTAATATCCAACAAGCTGATGAGTTCTTTACTCAAACAGACCACTTTTTTGTCGGCAATATCTTTAATAAGCAGGGTTACATTACCCACAAGCTTTTTATTAACCAGGATAGACATACTATAGCTACCCGGTGTAATATCATTGCCATAGGCAAAACGCGCGACATCAACCGTTTCTGAACCCACTAAAAAACTCGAGTTATATAAGTATGACTGGCCCTCTGAACTGCCCTGTGATAATTCTGTTGTATCAGCGGCCCAGGCCGACTCTCCCAGGTGCATATTGACTAACAATAAAGCCAGAACAACTTTAGTTGTTGAGTTAGTGTTATCACTGGCGTTTTCTTTACTTAGCCGATCCATAGGAAGATAATGTATCCTTATATAAAGTGAAGTGGTTCATTAAAGCGTTGCGCTATATTCCTTTGCTCCGCCTTGATCGTTAATGAGAAAATAGCTTAATGTCACTGGCTGTGTACTTTCAGGTACTTTAACTTTAGTACTCAGGGAACCGAAGGGGGCGATCATGCCAAAACTCTGTAATGAAACCATTACTGGCTTATTATTCACCATAACGTTAACCTGAGAGAATGATAAGTGGTAAGGTGATGGGTTCTTACAACTTAACGCCAGCATCTGTGAACTCTCTTTTTTGCCAGTACACTGCATCTGTTTAGCCAAATCGTCTGTTTTTGGCGTCGCGAGTTCTGCTGGGCGATAAAACAGCTTTATCCGACTTCTAAATGCCAGTTGCAAACTGTTTTCTCTATTCTTGGCATCTGTTGGTGGAATTTCAAAAACATTCACCCAAAATACCGACTCCCTGTCTTTAACAGATATGCTGCCATTATAAATTATGCGTAACGTCTGCCCCTGCTTTGGCTCCATGCGGAACATTGGCGGCGTAATAACAAATGGCGTTTTAGGCATCTTGGCTGACATGGTTGAATTACCATCATCAACCCAGGCTTGTACTAGAACGGGTAGATTATTATCATTTTCAGTGCGCAAGGAAACTTCTTGTTTATCGCCAGGAAAAATAACACGCGTACCGTGCAAAATAACGCTTGCCTGTGCATAGGTTGCGTAGCTACTGAATACTAACGCTAGAATTGCAGATAATTTTCTTTTGTTCATATTACTCTCATGTATAACTAAGTGAATATATTATTCATGCTTCATATTGCCTTATATTGGCTATGCGAGCCCCCCACTTACATAGTTGACTATGCTGCTGAGAGCTCACAAGTTTGCCGCCGTTATGCAACTTGAATATTGTGAGTATAGAGAGGGGATTCCCCCCTCTATAATAAATTAACTCTTTTACTGATAGGACAGAGTGTAAGAGACTTCTGAGTTTGCAGCCCCTGTGGTGGCTTCACCGGTGGCATAAAAGGATGCCACGTACTCCAGCGTCGCATTACCGCCAGTCAGCGTAACATAGCTTGACGCTGGAATAGCGCCGTTGACCGGCTGTGGTACACCCATGCTGTCATACAGTGCGATTTCAACGTTTTCGGCTACAGATGATGAGTCCAGAAGCAGGCGGCCAGCAAGGGTACCCAGCGCAATAGATTCAAAACGAGCGGCAACCGCAGTAGTTCCACCGGTACACTCAGTCAGTACCAATGAAAAGTTTTTCGCACCAGCAGTCTGCCCGCTAGCTGCCAGGGATGACGCTGGAACATCGCCAAGAGGGACTTGCTGTTGGCCAGGCGTTCCACCGTTAATGGAGCAGGTATTTGCAGTGATGTTACCGGTGAATTTAATCTGACCATCTGCAGCAGTTGCAAAATGAGAGACGCCCGCTAAGATGAATGACAGTGCTAATGCAATTTTTTTCATTTTAAATACCATTTATTGAAGTAAAATTCCCTATAATCTATTGACTAGATCATATTCATATGAGTAATTCCGTAGTTAACTATGGAATATTAAAGACCCAGCATTCTGATAAAGCGGAAAGCACTTAACCTTGAATGCCTGACTATAATAGTTATCTTGTCCTATTTGTGTATAGCTATGAACCACCCATTTTATGGTGGGCCTTTTCCTGATTTTACCTAAGAAATTACTTAGTTAATAATCGGAGTAATGTCTTGCCGTATAAGTGCATTACTGTTGCTCTCTTACTTATGCACCAGTTATCCTCATATTCATTGATAAGCATTGATACTTGGAGTACAGGATAATAGGTATACTGTAATACGATTTACTCTGTCCATCATTGATTCTTCACGGGTTATCACGATCACACAATTTATTAAACACAGCTCTTATCAAGGCTAATAAAGCGGCCACTATAGATAATAAATTTCTCACCTTGCTGCTTGATCGCCGGATTGACCAAGCTATCCCCTGGACGCAGGTAAAAGGTGTTTCCCTCTTCATCGCTACTGTTACAACCCGGCTTGAGTAGTAGCTTGAAGTAGGTATTTCCGCTGTTAGTCAAAATGCCACGCTGAGGGTCTAGCTTGTAGGCAAAATTGATCTCCCTTGGGCGCACCACCAGAATGGTATCCATCACCACAATCGGCTCCAGGTTAGCGCCAGCCTTTTGCCGGCGCAGTACCGCAGGTGGCGGAGTTGGTACTTCCCGGAAAGAAACCCGGTAGTATCGCTCGCGACTGTCCTGCGGGCCACGATAGAAAAACTTGTAATACTCGGCTTGCCCGGCCTGCAGCGTTAACTGCTTAGGCGCAAACAACAGTTCACCATCCGCGGGTCGGCTATTGATTTCATGCTCCCCAGGGCGATCGATGGCGCGGATAGTCACCTGGTAGAAACGTGCACTTTTATTGTTATTCAGCACGCGCTTGGCGGTGAAGTTCTTATCCTGCCCCATCGCAAAAGTCAGTGAGCCAACATTAATTGCCATGGCGGTAAAGGGTAGATAACACAGCCAAAACAGTAGAGTTCTCATACATGCTCTCTAATTAATATTACGCCAGGTTGCTTTAACATGGATCTCTCCAGAGGCACTGACGTCCCCATACCAGCCGCTGCCGTCTACTGCTTTCAGCGAAATTCTATCATTCATCGGGATGCTGAATTTCACCTTGGTTTTGTTCAAAATCCCGACATCTCCAGAAATATCGTTCCAGGGAGTGCTATTCCATAATGCATTGGTCATGTCGTGCCACTGACTGTCGCAACCGGCGGCATATGCCTGCTGCGCACCGCTGCTGGTTGTGATACTCAGTATCGCCGGGAACGGGACTCGTGTAGCCCCATCAGCGGAAGAGAAAATGCAGTAATTGTGACCATTGATGGTTTGAGTGGGGCCGGTCGCCATAATCTGTACCTGGTCTGCGGCGGTTTTACCACTGGTGGTGACAACATAACCAAACTCCAACGGGGGTTCTGTGGGGCCAACATAACCTTCACGTTGCGGTTGGTAGTCAAAATCATCGGAAATGATGCTGATACCGAAATCACGGGGCTTGATGATCAACTGGGTAGAGGCGGAAAACTCATACCAGCCAGACTCCGGTGAGGTGCTGTTATAAAAGCGGAAGTTGATCAGATCCTGCATACCACTATCTGACATACCCAGCTTTACCATCTGTTGGAAAAAATTACTGGAAAAGAACACATAAATAGCATGGCTGTTTTTCAGTTGGTCGAAGACGTAGCCGAGGTTATTGTTGTAGTTGAGTCGCCAAGTGTTGCCATCAAGACTATATTGCAGATCGTATATGCCATTAAGGGGTAACGCAGTCATCGCCGCCCCCAGTGGCACGTTATTGATCGACGGGAACACGTTGATCGAGGTATTGCTGACGCTACCATCGGTTTGCAACGTGTAGGTGACCATTTTGCACATCACACCATCTCTTCGATAAAGACCCGATCCGATGGTCTGAGTTTTACAATCGGCATTGCCCTCACCAAGGGTGGGGATGCCATTGCTGTTGATAAACACTTCCGACACCGCATCGGTATTGATAAATCGCAGATGCGCCCCCTTCTTGTGGGTAACGGTGCGGGCGTTCCAAAGACCGCTAGTCTGATCCTTGCAACGACCACCTTTAGTGGCATCGTAGGGGATACTGGTCTGGCAACCGTTAACTTGCATGCTGAAGCTGGCACCTGGCGCCATTTGTTGCAGGTACGAATAAAAACTGGGTGACATCATCCCTTGCATCCACATCCCGGCATTAGGATATGGAACTCGTACGCCATAAAACCCCTTGCTATCGGTAAGTGCTGGCAGTATCAGGCTGGTATCAAGATTGCAGCCTGTGTACCAGTTGATACAGCGCAGGCCAAGCAACGGGTTGGCAACCGGGCCATTTTCCAGCCACATATCAAAATAATAGTTAGGCACCGCCGACAGCAGACCGTCATTATATCCGCTGGAGATATACCCCAGACTTTGCTGATAATGAGTACCAGAGCTGCCAGATTTCAACCCAGTCCACTGGTTAGCCCCGGTCAAGCGCGGATCCAGGCCAGCGGCTGGAGTAACGAAGAAGTTGTTATCGTTGTTGTTTTCGACAAACACAAATGTCATCGGGGCGGCCGCAGCCCGGTTCTCGACGGTTACCGCATTCGCGGCCCCACAAAACCACCATAGCCCACATAGTGCAGCGATTAGCCATAACTTAGCCTTCATAACCAACCTCCTCGGCCTGCCGACTGCTGACGTAGGTTTTCAACCCGTTACAGACAACGTCACCGACCCAGATCGCCCCTTGCGCCTTACTCAGGTCTAGTCCTACTTCACAGGTTTGATTACCGCTATGGGTGAAGTCGATCACCGGGAACTTTTTGTCGATATCCATAATAAATCCGCCTTGCTCGTCGGTGCGGGTTCGGCCGATATGGTTCTTGATATAAGCATTAGCCAGTAATGTGCCGTCTTCGGCCTTGATACGGCCAAAAACTGTGACCATCTGTTTGATTTCTGGTGAAATTACCGCCACATTGCCGGGATAGAGCGTCAGTTTACTTTTGCGTTTGGTGACAATATCAAAGCTTTCCGCCGAGTTTTTATTGTTCATCAGCTCAATCTCATATTGAGCATAGGGCGATAAAGGCACATAGTTTTTATTACCGGTCAGCTTGACGTTACGGCCATCAACCCGTGCAGTGAGCATCCCTTCATTCTCAATGCCAGTATTGAAGATCACCCCGGCACTACCCTCGTTATGTCCGCTGGCGGCAATATTGCGTCCCTGCCACCCCACGCTGCCACTGGCAGTCAGGTTGCTATTGACGTTACCGTCTGCAGAGCTGCTGACGTTGAGCGTGCCCGTTGAATATTTGGTATCAAAGCGCGCGTAACCGCCGCCATTAAAGCTTTTATCCAAGTTGGTATTGCCGGAAATAGCCCTTGAAACGTTGGCGCCCACACTGCGAATCGCGCCATCACTGAACTCTTTACGGGCGGCCAGGTTTGCCGTGGTGTAACCATTCTGATTGGAAAAACCGGCGCTGAACCAATTACCCAACGGCAGCGAGAATTCCAGAGCAATATATTTACCCGTGTTAGGGTTGGAATTATTGTTACTGAATCGTTGTATGCCTGTACGCAGGCCCAGTGAGCCAAAGCGCCCGGAATACAGCGTTTGGTAATAATCGATATTGTAGTAATGACTGCCATTTTTTTTGTCGTTGTTATAACTGGCACTCAAGCTACCCAGGTGAGGCACTATCGTCCCCAGATTCAAGGTTCCCCCCCAGGCACGGTTATAGACGTCGTTTTGCAATAGTCTATTACCGATCACCCGCTTTTCCTGGTTAACCCAGATAGAGCTGAATCCCCCAGGGAGGCGAGCGCTGGCGTTAACAATCAGGCTCCATGAGTTATCTGTGGCGACCATATTCTGCGCGGTGAACTGGAATACTTCGCTCATCGGTACCACGATGCGCCCTTCCGCCACCGTATTGCGCTTGAAAGAATAACCCGCTAGCGCCCAATTCGTCTGATGCACGTTGGCGGTGGCAGAGGCACCGATCAGGTACGAGTCCTGAGCGAACTCCTGGCGGTTGTTTTCACCTCGCCACTCATCCATATGTATCAGGCCACTCCAGACCTGCCATGACAGAGGTGCATTGGCCGCGCTACCTGGGCTGAACAGTTTATTAATCCGTTGCATGCGTTTTTCAGTCACCCGGCCATTGATCACCACCTCAACTTCGATGTCATAAATACCGTATGGCAGATTGCCGGTATCTACCTCATGGCTGCCCATGGTGAAATTCTGCACGCTCAGCAAGCGACCATCTCGCGATAAATGCACTTCGCCAGCCGAAGACAAAAACGCCACCACCGGCGTCAACGACTGCGAGTTGTCAAACTGGGTTGAACTGGCTCGGTTGCCGTAGGACAAACCATAGATTTTACCGGCGTTGATCGTGGTCACCGGTCCTAATGACTGCAAATTCCAGCTATCGAGCATGCCAGCCGCCAGCCGATGGCCTGCGAAGTCACGTTCATACATCGCCTTGTAGATCGTAACATTCTCATTGCTGCTACCTATGCCATACAGCGAACCATTAACCTCAATATGATGTTCACGCAACGCGGTCACACTGTTGAGTGACAGATAGCTGGAGGTAAAACCTTCACTGGTTTTTTTACGGTTGTCATACACACCAAGGTTGTAATCCAGCGTGCTGCTGATTTTGTCAACGCTGGAGGCGCCGATATCGCTGGAGCGCGCGCGCAGCGCTGTTCCTATTGCCGACTCACGCACGATCAGTTGCAGATTGAGCTGACGGAAATCCAGCATCAACCAGGCATCTTCTGCAAGCTGAATGCGTAACTGTTTGTCGAATGCCGCATTTTGCAACGCATCGATCTGTTTGATGGTGGCGATGGCTAATTGCGTACCATCGTCGTTGTCTTCTAACACGATCTGGCGGATTTTCAATTGCCCCTTGTCCAGTAACAAAAATGCGTGGCCGATACGCTGATCGGTTTTGGCGGTACTGTTTTTATCGAAGTGCAACATCAAGGGAATGCTCATCCCTTCATTCAGCGCCAGCGCAAACGTCTGCGGGATCAGTACACCATTAATTTGCGCCAACTCTGCGGCCATCACTGACTGAGTGGGTATTATTACCGCCGGTAAGACAGTCACTCCAGCGGTAATCAATGTGTGCAATAGCACCTGATCCAACGCTCGTTTCATATCCAGATCCTTGAATATTCTGATGGTTCCATCCCTGGCGTGTTATCAAGTTTATTTGACAGGAATGAACAGCTCACCGTGCCACAATCCCACGTGGCCTTTTTTATCCTCGGTATTCACTTTGCTTAAAGTGCGCTCCTTGCCCGGCATCAAAAAATAGTTTTCCTTGCAGTCATTAGCCGTTTTCTGGTCGCGGCAAGGACCATAGGCAACCAACTTAAACGTGCTATTACCGGTATTTTTGATACGGCCATGGTTGTACTGATAGTTAAATTTGTCCTGGCGTGGCGACACTACCAAAATAGTGCCGATACGTGCTGAGGTGGTGGCTACCGCATTACGCTTAGACGAATTTTGCCCAGCTTCGCTGAGCGCTTGATCAAACCAGATAATGCGGTAATAGCGCTCTTGGTCATCGCTCGGGCCTTTATAGTAAAAACGGACCACATCCTTGGCATTAGCTGGCAATACCATGCTGGCCGGTGTCAGTAATATTTCGTCCGGTGTGGCCATCGGGATCGCGGTACCGGAGTCTAACGGACTGGATATACGTTCAATCTTGATATTGACCAATCTGCCGCTATCAGTGGTGTTTTTAATTTCTTTGCTTAACTGTGATTGTTCGCTTGGTATAAATGAACTGATATCGCCTACATCCAGTGCCATAGCAGAGTGGCATAGTAGCAAGAGTGAAACGGCAAAATGGATACGTTTCATTCGTTATTCCATATAGCTGATACGAAGAAATAAAGCAGGGAATGCCCCTGCTTTATTAGTGAGAAAAAGTTAGGCATCAGTCCAGGTGGCGTTAAATTCGACGCTCACATCGCCACTCCAGATACCTTCTGGCAGCGTACTGTAGTCAGTCACATCACTGGTACCGTCGGTTGTCGCACCGATGATGCTGAAGGTGAACTGATCCTGTGCACTGGCGCGGCCTGCCTGATCGAAAGTATTGGACAACGCACTCAGGTTGCCACCCAAAGCACCACTGGCAGTGTCAATCATGGTGGTTTCATTCGTTGTATCTACCACTGCGCCGTTGTAAGTAACGCCAACGGTCAGAGTTGAACCGGAGGTATCCAATTGGGTCAAGGTGTTAGCAACCACTCTTGAGGTCAATTTAAAGTCGGTAGCTGCTGTGTCCCCTGCGATAGTGACATCAAACAGACCTTTCTGACTGTTAAAGCCCTTGATACCTTCAGCGTATTGGAAAGACAAACTGCCAATCGGAGTAACAACCAGTTGGCTGGTCGTATCTTTCTTGGCAGTGGCAGACCAGGTCGCTAAAGCCTGAGCAGTCACATCAACTGCCTGGGCAGTGCTAACAGCGGCAAATGTAGAAACAATAGCCAGAGCCAGCGCGATTTTCTTCATGTCAAAATTCCTTTCAACTTAACAAATTGTGATGCCACTCTCTTAAGAGTGACGTGTCCTTTTTCTTCTGACAGCCAATAAAGAAACCCTGGTATCGCTGGCGGAAGAGATGCCATCAGCCAACCTCTTGCATGAATTTTTTAGCTGGCCTAGTTGACGAGAAATATCTTAGCCACATCAATCAAAGAAATAACCGTAATTCCTTACTTCATTTAAATTAAGTTTTTAATTCTGATAATTATAATTAATTAAGGTTTTCCATAGAAAACATTGACTCCACCTACCGCATATCAGGCTTCACCGTGATGTATCACTCACGGTTCGCGACTAACAAAAGAGACGTTGAGATTGCGTTGAAAAACACAGATTAGTTTTTGAGCTTTCCATTCACTATACGACCAGGGCTTTATAGGATGGAGATGCCATCTCTCTGACATTCAGACAACTTCTCGTGGCGAGCATTAGTTAACCAATGGCATAACCATCGAAAAGTCGTTTTGCCATTATGACGAGTTACCTGCCTGTATTATCTACTCTATTGCTGCAGGTCAAATCGTTAACCTGATTTGTGGGATTTGTGTGATTTGCTTTATCCTATATGAGCCAATTTATCGTGCTTAATTACTATTATTTTTCAATATTATATATATAATTTATTTAATTTTTCAGGATTAAAAACCGCTTTTTTATATGACAATGAAATATATACACAATAAAGTTCTATCTTAGTATCATGAATGAGGGAACTAAGACTGTTTTCCGCTCTCATGAAAAAACAATAGAATGTAAAAAAATTAAGCAAGTTAGATTATCAATTACTGCCAGAAGTAATAGTAGGACAAATTGTCGGGAACTCACTTGAACCGTACCTGTACTGCAAGGAAGAACGATTAGATTGTTAACGATAAGATGATTTTTACCTAACGGGGCTGTAAAGATATTATCTAACAACTGCAAGTTCTAACACTGTCTTACATAATGGGTGTTATGTAAGACAGTGTTAGAAGTAGTGGTTATATCCATGGAGTTAGAGTGAAATACATTATAGATGACACAATTGTTTTTATTCCTGGTCATGGGCTTTATCATGTCACATCAGAATCAGTAGAATTTAAACTATCATTAATCTCGGATCGCGTACTTTTTTTATTGGTCACCTTGAATACCGAGGCTGTTTCAAAGCAGGAAATTCATGACTACCTATGGAAAGAGTGTTCGGTCGATGCGTCTATCGCCAGTATAAATAACAACCTCAGTTATTTAAGGAAATTCTTTAAAGAAATGGGGATGAGCGATTTGATTGTTACCACTCCGAGAGTAGGGGTAAGCCTTAGACAGGGGACTAGCATTGCGTTTTTCTCTGAGGAGATTGTACCGGATAAAACTGAGGGTTATGCCTGTACAGAGGTTGCTAATAAAAGTATGTCAAATACAGTAAAATGGGGAGGGGCCATTTTATTCGGGACTATTTTGTCCTTTTCATTATCTTTCCTATTACTACACTCTGGTGAATCAGATCCGCTCATTCATATTGGAGATGTTGGTAAGTGTAAGGTTTTTTCACTTGAAAAGTTATCTAGCATTGAGTCAACACGATTAATAGCACACGCTAATACCTTTGTTAAAAATGAGAAAATAGATTGTAATGATGGCAAGGTTGTCATTGCCAACTCTCAAGAAAAGGGCAAAAAATATATAAGAGCCAATAGAGACTTTTTCTCTATTTGTGACATTAATAAAAATCATCTATATATGTGTGATAATTATTACTATCTGGAAGGTGTCGAGTGAAGGTTATTAAAAAAGCATCTTCACTAATATTTTTCGGTATGATTATTATTTTATTTTTCGGCTATACATTTAGTTGGCTGGATGAGAAAAAGGAAGACGTTTTATCCTGTGCATCTAATATCAACTTTAACTTATCAGATAATACCTCATCTGGACCTATTATTAATGGCATTTTAAATATTCATCTGAGTAATAATGGTTACGGGTTTCTAGAAGTATCAGGCATTATTAAATGGCAAGGAGACACTTATCCCGTATCCAAGCGGTTGAATATCAAGCATGACTTAAAAGATGCAACCGATAAGACTCAGTTATTGACTATTCACGCTATCAATAGTCTTTCTCTTGAGCATGACCAGTCACCTCCAGGTATCGTTGAAAAATATCTTGTCGGTGATCACTCTCAACCCGTACGTATTTTAAATTTTAAAAAATTACTGGCAAATGGTTATTTGATTGGGAACTTGAACTCCCCAATAATGATCTGCATAGATAGATAATTCCCATGAAAATATTACAATATATTTTAGTGTATCTTTATATACACCTCGAGTTGATTGTATGAAAAACCATTGATACTCGAATGAGTTGTGTGTTCTTTGCCACATAGAAATATATAATAGCGTTTAAAATTATTGGCGCAAAAATCTTAACTGAAATATTTCAGGCAGGTATTAAGTTGAATGTTTACTTATTTTCAAACAATATGTATTTCTATGCTGGCGTCAATGGAATTGTCGAAGAGGAATTCGGATTTTCAGTTAAACTTATTACAATTAGAATGATGATGCGTTTAAGTGAAAGCTTTGTTATAAAAGATGATGATATATTTATGATAGCCACAGAGGAGTTTAATTTCACTACATCAGTATTAGTGATGCTCGATTATTTATCGGTCAGTGCATTTTTACTCCCCTACAAAAGAAACGTACTGATGAACACGCATTTTTTTTCTTCATTTTTACCCTGCAAAGTGGATGACAGTTACATTAAGAATATTGTCAAAGGGAATATCACATTGAAAACCCCAAAAATGTGGTCATTAACCAATAAAGAAGCCACCGTTTTAAGCTACAGGCTACAAGGAATGGAAGTATACAGTCTGAGTCGCTTATTAGCGGTAAATATAAAAACAATTTATACACACCAGGAAAGCGCTTTAAAAAAACTCGGTGTTAGAACACTATCTCACTTACATATGCTTTAAATTGCTGACTTTATTTTTGACATTAAAAGTGTGGCCCGAAGATATAAACACGGTTTAAGAAGTGAATAGGGCAAGTAATCGAATTATGTGGTAAGGCAAGATAAATTTTACCTCCTGAAATTACTATGATACTCCCTCCCCCCAAAGTTAGGCCTGCCTTTATGGAAAAACATCAGGCCATTTTCTCTATAGATACTCTGGTATTTTTGTTGCTGAATGCGTGCAATGGCAAACTCAGCCACATAAAATCTTACTGCATGCAGAGCCTGGTCGACAGGATGAAAATTTCACAACAGGCGTTCACTCAACAAAGGGATTTCGAGCCTATTCTAGAGCATTAATTAAAAAAATTAAACATAATTTGATAGATGAACTACAATGATAATAACCATTAAAAAATAAGTCATTTACTATCAATCAATACTCATCTTTATTACATATGACTCTATCTTGGAGTAGCATCATGACTCTTGACGCTCAGTTGAATAAGTCGATAGTGATTATTGAGGATCACCCATCAATGCGGTTTGCACTTAAAACCATTCTAGCAACAGAAAAAAACATTGATATTGTTGGTGAGGCAAGTAATGGGCGAGAAGGTATGCTGGTTATTAAACAGCTAATGCCTGACCTAATCATCCTTGATTTAATTTTACCCGATGTCGATGGTCTTGACCTTGTTGTTAACATTAAAAAGCATGCAACAAGCTCAAAGATTTTAATTTTGTCAAGTCATGAACCACGTATTTATGCTGATAAACTGGCTTCGATCGGATGTAATGGATATATCAGTAAGAGTTGTACTACGGAAGAAATATTGAGCATGATACGAGCCGTGCTCTCTGGGTATAATTGTTTTCCTTCCAGCCCTCAATTAAGAAAGGAAGGTAAAAAATCCGAAAGCAACGATATTCTGAAAAAGTTAACGCACCGTGAATTAACTATTTTTCTTGCCCTGGCTAGAGGTCGCGGGAACAAAGATATCGCAATAGCATTAAATATAAGTGAAAAAACAGTCGGCACTCATAAGTTGAACATTAAAAGAAAGCTTAATCTTAACAGCTCAGTAGAGATAGCTTCATTCGCCATACTTAATGGATTAATCAATGGAGGTTGATTTAATATATTCATATGGACGGCATGTTATGAATAGAGCTAATATTAAAATATTTTTTATAGCTTTAATTATTGCGAGTGAATGCTTCACTTTTAGGGCAAGAGCTACCTCTGCGATAAAAAACCCTTCTATAGCTATAGTGGAAACTGTAGAGCAATCCCCTTTGTTATCCGGTGTGAGAAAAGAGTCCTATTCATTAAACTCTCCAGGACTGCCGCCGCAAAATAAACCTCCATTGTTTAACAACACTCAGAAAGTAGAGCCAGAGATTCTTTTTAGTCAGGATGAAAAAAATTGGATAAAATCTCATCCTTTCGTTTATTACAGTATGCAGAATGATGAAACGCCATTGTCATTTTCCTCAGCCTCAGGAATGCCCGCAGGGTTTGCTGCTGACAAACTTAATGACTTGGGACAGCGAATTGGGGTCGTGTTTCAGGGGCGATTAAGGCGTACGCAGCAAGAGTTGTTCGTTGATATCCAGCAAGGTAAAAGCACATTTATACCCTATGTAAATAAATTATCTAACGAACAATCTGACTTAATGCGGCTCACAGTACCCTACAATTATTCATTGCTGGTCATCATTTCACGTAAAGAAGGGCCACATTTTGAGAGTACGGCGGCATTAAAGGGAAAGGTTATTGCATTAACAGCATCACCTAAGCGCATATTACTGGATAACCTCAAGACTTTTCAGGTGAATATGACACTGCAATCAAAAACCACAGATGCCTTAAATCTATTAATGCAAGGTGATGTCGATGCGGTTATCGCTGATTTTACTCTCGCAAGATATGAAATATCACAAAACTACCCGAATGAACTGGTGATTGACGGGCCTGTATTTGATAAGAACCCACAGTATATTCCTTACAGTATCGGTGTGGCTAAAAACCAACCTGAACTACTGAGTATAATGAATAAATTAATACTTAGCTTGCCAACAAATTACTTTGAATTTAAACAGCAATACGATACCACTCCCTCTCACCCTGATACACCATTTCTGAGGTATCAGAATACATTTTTCGTGGGCGCTGTCGTTGTTTTTATTATTATTTTCACTTCCTTAATCTGGATTAAACTATTGTGGGTACAGATAGCTAAAAGAAGACATTCAGAAATAAAGTTGCTGGACGAGCTGGCTTTCCAACGAGTACTGTTTGATAACTTACCGTTGGCAATGTTTGTTGTGAAATCTGACTATAAAATAGAGCAGGGTAATCCAGCCTTTATTGATTTTTTACAGATCCCCACCTCTGACATAGAGGATCCTACTCCATTCATATCTCATGAGTATCCACATTTTTTCGCTCAACTCACTGAGATCTACCATCAATCGAGGGAGACGGGCAAGGCGTGCTTTAAAGATTTAAGTTTGACGGCCGAACATGAAACCAACCATTTATATACCTGGAGCATTCCTTTTTCTAATAGCCTTGGCGAAATTGTAGGTCTGCTAAGTGGTTGGCTAGATATCAGCGAACGCACGCGACTTGAAGTTGCGCTGCGCCAGGCTAAGGAGGTGGCCGATAAAGCCAATCGTGCCAAGTCAACATTCCTGTCTACAATGAGTCACGAAATTCGTACCCCGTTGAATGTGATCATTGGTATGTTGGAATTACAGCTACACGGTAATGAGTTAACGCTGCAACAGCGTAATGCCTTGACGATCGCCAACGAGTCTTCACAGCATTTATTAATGCTGATTGACGATATTCTGGATTTATCCAAGATCGAAGCGGAGAAAATGGTCTTGCAGCCACAGCCAATCTATCTGTCTGAACAGCTTGGATTGTTAGAACGGATGTTTTCTCCTATGGCCCGGAGTAAAGGCCTTGATTTTATTTTGGAGCTCAAAGGCAATGCGACAGATTGTTGGCTACTGGCGGACCCTTTACGATTGCGCCAGATTTTAGCCAATCTATTATCCAATGCGGTTAAGTTTACTCAGCAGGGTAAGATTACCTTGGAATGCACGGTCAATGGAAAACCTGATAGCACTTCTGTCACAGTGGCATTCACAGTCCGTGATACCGGTATAGGCATTGCCACAGCCGACCTCCCCATATTGTTCTCCCCCTTTAGCCAGATTGAGGAAACGGCAAAATATACTGGTGGTACCGGTTTGGGTTTAACCATTAGCAAAAACCTATTGGAGATGATGGGAGGCACCATTACGCTGACCAGCGAACTGGGCAAAGGTACGCAACTGCATGTCTGCGTCACTTTTCCCACTGCAGACCCCGTTAAGCGCTCTTTGCCGATTGATACTGCCGCAGTAGCACCGCCATTGCCTGAACTGACCCCAATACTCATCGTTGATGATCACTCTGCTAATAGGATATTGCTCTCTACTCAATTGCAGCAGTTAGGTGCCAAGGTCACAACCGCCAGTCACGGGGAGCAAGCTCTGGAATTGATAGCTGAGAATAGATTCTCCTTAATGATTACGGATGTTTCTATGCCTGGAATGTCAGGAATGGCATTGGCAGAAAAAATACGCCAACGTGAAATGGCTCTTGAGGAAGTCAGGATCCCGATCATAGGTTTAACTGCCTTTGTACAACCTGAAATATTTGATCAAGCCATTGCGGCGGGAATGGACCTTTGTTTACGTAAGCCAATCAGTCTGCTCAAATGGGCTGAGATATTGCCACAGTTTTGTCTGTCCCCTTCGATCCTTACCACCGAACTTTCCCTGCCCCAGAGTTTGCAGCAGCGCTTGCTGGCAGCACTGGCAAATCAACAACCGGCAGTCACGTTATTCTTGCAGTCACTTTGGCAGAGCACGTTAGCCGATCGGCTCGAAGCACAACGTCATCAGCAGAATGGAGATTGGCGGTTGCTGTCCGAAACTATCCATAGGATCAAAGGTCCATTCAGTTTTATTCATCAAGATGACATTGTGATTACCTGTAATAAATTAGACGCGCTGTGTAACGAAAATACACCAGACCCCATTGCAATCTCACAGGCCATGACATTTTTGTTGCAACAGTTCGAGGATTTTCACCAGCAGGTAAACAAGCTGGGATATCGCATCCTAGAATAAATTGGCGGCCTACAGATTCGCATAGAAGGCATATCACGACTACAATGTCAGAGTACTGTCATACGTATGCCTACGTACTTTAATGAATGCAACTTCAGTTGTGGTCTGAGAACTGGCTTGATAGCCAACCTCTCCACAATATAGATCAGATAAATATGTAGCATAATCAAGAGCAGATATTCAGGGGGTTCCATGCCAGTAAAAATATTAATGGATTTTTTACCGCCAGATAAACAGATTAGCTAACTATTGCATTCCTGATAAATTAGCCCCTCTTTTGATGCTCTCCTCGCACATTCAGCGCCCATTATTTTCATGCCTATACCAATCCAGATGAAAATTTCAGATTAAGAATAAGCCATAAAAAAAATTAATTACCGGCTATTATTGTGCATTAGATTCATTAGTTCATTAACTGATTTAAAAACCTCACTTAAAAACCATTAATCATCAGAATAAAAGCATGATACACCACTTAATCACCATAAATTAGATTGCTTGATTGAATTTTATCATTGATTTAGGCGTTTAGAAAGTTTAGAAATGACTAAAAAATGCACTCCCGATGCACTGTAGTGATGCAAGATAAGTGGGGGCGAGCACTTTCGAATAAACAGAGGCTATTGCCATACACAATCAGTCTAATCAATTACAGGCAAAAGGATATGTAGATGGGCAGTAAACAGCAGGCCGTGATTTTCTCCCCCTGCGTCTTTACACGCGCCGGATTGTGCACGGTGCTTAATAACCTACGTCCTTTACACCCGCTGGATGCGGTATTCGCGGTCGCCACCGCCGTTCAGGCACAACAGGTGCTTTCTGCCTCTTCTGGTGTGGCAATCCTGGTGGTACATGTCACACCTTTGCTGTTAGTTGACGACTGGCATGCCTTTGATAGCACTCTTTGCCACCAAGGACTCCATTGCCCTACTCTGCTACTGTATGACCCAGAGAGCATCGCCATCCTACCCAGAATGCCTTTTCTGTCGGCCCACGCTTTGGAGCGGGTTGACAGCTCCGTAACACTGCATGCGCTGCCCACCTTGTTACTGGAAGTGATGACTCACTCAAATGCCGGATGTCATTCTACTCTTGCATAAAAATGGGGCAGTCTAAAAATGAATCACGCTGGCTCCCTATATAAAAGGGAATAGTGTCACTCAGTTTTTACCTCAATCTAACGGTAGTGGATAACAATATCAGGACGCACTCGTCGCCTATTTCCCTTAATTTTCATCTTCACAACGGCGATAACCCGCCGTTGTGAACGCCCCGGAATACCAGCAAACCAGGCATCAATCAAACCGCCAGTAAAGTGGTACGCCATAAACCTCTCCAACATAATCAATCACCGATCGGAAATTGAGAACAGGATGACGTGCATTGGGATAAACCATGGCGATATGCTGTGGCTCAGTGTTGATTGCCACCTCACAATAAGACATCCAATCAAGGTAACGAGGCAATCCACTTCTCGCTGACGCGCCTGCTTGGATATAGCTTTTTGCTTCATTTACTCAAGCAGCAAGGCTAAAGATGCCTCTGAAAAATAGCAGCGTTCAACAATAAGCCCATCTTCCGTATTGAGGATTAACCATGAGAAAAACGTTAAGAACCAAAATTATCCAGGTTTGTGATGAGAAAATCCGTACGAAGGGAGATAACGTTGGGCTCTCGTTTTATGCCTTTTTTGCCAACAGAAATGACGATCCTGAACTGCTGATGGAAGCCGCCAGTTGGTGGATCAAAGACATGAAGCTGGATCACTTTGAGAAGGCGGTGAAAATAAAGGCACTGGTCGAATCGATGGGGGAATAGTGTCAGGAAAGATAAGCCGCCCTGCTCAGCGGCTTATCGCTTATTGAGCCATCACATCAGCCCCAGATCGCGCGCGGTACGATCCACCGCGCGTTTGGTTTTCTCCAGCAGTTCGTCAATCTCACCGTGCTTCGCCACCAGCGCTGGCGCCATGATCATCCGCCCTGCGGTGGAACGGATAATCACCCCCTCTTCAAAACCATAGGTTCGGCAACGCCAGGTAATATCGCTTTCATTGCTAAAACGTTGGCGGCGGGTTTTATCCTCGGCAAACTGTAATGCGGCCACCATGCCAGTGCCTTGGATCTCGCCGATCAGCGGGTGATGGGTAAAGATCTCACGCAGCCCTTTTTGCAGATATGGCCCGCTATCCTTTTTCACCTGGCTGACGATCCCTTCGTCACGCAACGCCTTGAGATTCGCCAACGCAACCGCGGCCGCAACCGGGTGGCCCGAGTAGGTCAGCCCATGCGCGAACACCCCACCCTTTTCCACCAGCGCTTCGGCAATGGTGTGGGAAAGCACCAGACCACCCATCGGGATATACCCTGAGGTCAGCCCTTTGGCGATCGACAGCGTGTCGGGTTTAAAGCCGAAATGCTGATGGGCAAACCATTCTCCGGTGCGGCCAAAACCGCCGATCACCTCATCGGCACAAAGGAGCACATGATATTGACGGCAGATGCGCTGAATCTCCGGCCAGTAGCTCTCTGGCGGGAAGATCATCCCGCCCGCGCCCTGGAAAGGCTCGGCGATAAACCCGGCCACATTTTCGGCCCCCAGTTCGAGGATTTTCTCCTCCAACTGTAAGGCACAGCGGCGGCCGAACTCCTCGGGCGTCATATTGCCGCCGTGGGCGTACCAGTAAGGTTCATCAATATGGGCGATCTCCGGCAGCATGCCGCCCATTTCATGCATAAACTTCATCCCACCCATCGCCGAGCTGGCCAGCGTAGAACCGTGGTAACCGTTCCAGCGGCCAATCATGATGCGCTTTTTCGGCTGCCCGACCACCTGCCAGTAACGGCGTACAGTACGGATCAGCACTTCGTTGGCTTCAGAGCCTGAGTTGGTATAAATAGCGTGGCTGTAATGGCCCGGCAGCAGGCTGAACAGCATTTCTGATAGTTCCACCACCGCTGGATGCGTGGTGTGGAAGAACATGTTGTAGTACGGCAGTTGTTGCATCTGCTGAGTCGCCGCAGCCACCAAGTCTTCACGCCCATAGCCAAGATTGGTACACCACAGGCCCGACATGCCATCCAGATAACGGTTGCCATCGTTATCCCAAAGGTAGAGCCCCTCACCTTTCACCATCACCCGTGGGCCTTCGGCATTCAATACTTTTTGATCCAGAAACGCGTGGATATGATGGCTCGCATCCAGTTCCTGATAGTCACGGGTTGCACGCTTGTGGTTACTTTGCATATTCATTGGCGATTATCCTTTCACATAGTATGAGTATCGACGTTAGGCTGCGGCGCATGTACCAGCGGCTCTGGCTTGAACAAGGGTTTACGCATCACAAATTTGATCCATAACACCGCAATCAGTGAAACCAGCCCCAGAACCACTCCTGCCACCTGGTAGATCTGTATCGCTTGCTCGGTTGAAGGTGAAATATTCGCGATGGCATACAACATACCGACGATGCCAATCACCTGCGGCAGTGGGTAAAACGGGGTACGGAAAGGCCGGTGCCGAGCGGGATAACGTCTGCGCAGCACCAGCACATTGATATGGGTGATGATGTAAGCCAGCAGCCAAGCCAGTGCGGCAGCGCTTAGGAGCAGGTTGATAGAATCGTTTTCCATCAACAGCAGCGGCAGCCCGGTAATGCTGGCAACAAACAGAACCGAAACCCAAGGAGAACCCGTTTTGGCGCTATGGCGTTTGAAGCAGGGGAACGCCTGCCCATTTTGCGCCATCCCGCTCAGCATGCGAGGAATGGTGGCCAGCGAGGAATTCAAGGTGCTACAGGTGGCGGTGACCGCAGCGGTCACCAGGAAGATCTGGCCCGTTTCGCCAAACACCGCCGTGGCAAACAGGTAATGTGGCAAGCCGTTAGTGGCTAACTCCTCGGGCGGGATCATCAACAGTGCGCCGAGGCAATAAATCACAATGGTGCAGAAAATCACGCTCAAACCGATGATCATCGAACGTGGGATATCGCGCTCTGGGCGCTGGGCTTCTTCCACCAGCGGGCAGACAAACTCCGCACCGACGAATCCCCAAATTGCCATGGCAACCAGCGTCAACACGCCCCAACCGAGTGGGTTTACCGGGCTATTGGCCAGCAGATTGGTCAAGGGCTGTGCCTGTTCATGGCTGATGGCGCTCAGGCCTAACAGCAGTAGCACCACCAGCATCACCACCGCCAACAACGATTGCAAACGAGCGAAAATATCAATATTCATCAGGTTGAGCAGGGTGAATAAGCCCAATATGCCGAAAGCGACCGTCAGCGGGGGTAATGACAGCAAAGGGAAGACTTTGCCGATGATCATATCGAGCAGCAGCAGTTCGGCAGAAAGCGCAAACATCGCCACCACGATATAGCCGGAGAACGTCGCCAGGATCGCCGGGAACTGGCCAATAGCCACCTCGGTATAACTGCTCAGGCTGCCCGCGCGCGGGATCATCAGCGACAGCTCAGAAAATGAAAATGCGTAACTGAGCGCCAGCAGATAAGCCAGCCCCAGCGGGATGATAAAACCGAATCCTGCAATGCCGACGGCCTGCAACATCAACACCATCACGCCTTGTGACACCACTAAACCGATCGAGACCGACAGTAACGCCACCAGGCCCAGCGTTTTATGCCGTGCCCCGGCGATCTGACTGGCTTTGGGGATAGCGTCTAATAATAGATTGGCTTTTTGAGTCATCGTTTTACCCTCGTCATTGTCAGGGAGCTAGCGCAACTGAAGCCAGGTCGTTTTCAATTGGGTGTATTTATCGAACGAGTGCAAAGATAAATCACGCCCAAAACCCGACTGCTTACCGCCGCCAAAGGGCACGGCCACATCCAGCGCATCGACCGTATTGATCGAAACCGTCCCTACATTCAGGCGCTGTGCCACCCGGTGGGCACGATTGAGATCATCACTCCATACCGAAGCCGCCAGCCCGTAGACACTGCCGTTTGCCATGGCGATCGCCTCGTCTTCCGTATCAAAGGCGGTAATCGCCAGCACCGGGCCGAAAACCTCTTCCTGAAACAGGTGCATATCGGCATCAACCTGGGTGAACAGCGTGGGTTGCACAAAGTTGCTGGAGCCGTTGCAGCTCAGGCGGTTACCGCCATAAACCAGGCGAGCGCCGTCGCGCTTGGCTTGTTCAATAAAGCTCATCACGCGTTGGGTATGGCGGGCATCCACCAGTGCACCGGCACGGCTCTGCGGATCGAGAGGATCGCCGGGCTGCCAGTAAGCCGCCTGCGCGATCAGGCGTTCGACAAACTCGTCATGAATGGCGCGTTGCACCAGCAGGCGGGAGTTGGCCGAGCAGACTTCGCCCTGGTTATAGAAAATGGCAAAAGCGGCTTTTTCTGCCGCCAGATGCAGATCCTGGCAATCATCAAAGATCAGATTCGGGCTTTTACCGCCGCATTCCAGCCACACCTGTTTGAGGTTTGACTGTGCCGAATACTGCATAAAGTGCTTGCCCACCTGAGTTGAACCGGTAAACACCAGGCAATCGACATCCTTGTGCAGCCCAAGCGCTTTACCTACCCGTTCGCCCAAGCCGGGCACCACGTTCAACACCCCGGCGGGCAACCCCGCCTCTAGCGCCAACTCCGCCAGGCGCAAGGCGGAAAACGGCGACTGCTCGGCAGGTTTCAGCACCACACTGTTGCCTGCCGCCAGCGCCGGGGCCAGTTTCCAGGCCGCCATATCCAGCGGGAAATTCCACGGGATCACTGCGGCGATCACCCCGAGTGGCGCACGGGTCACCGTCGCCAGAACGTTCTGCGCCGTCGGCGCAATCTGGCCATAGAGTTTATCCAGGCTTTCGGCATACCAGGAGAACACCTGAGCAGCACCGGGAACATCAACGTTCCAGGCGTCCATCACCGGTTTGCCCATACTCAGTGAATCAAGCAGAGCAAGCTCTTCACGATGTTCCAGCATCAGTTCAGCTAAGCGCAGCAGCACCTTTTTGCGCTCTGCGGGTGACTGGTGCGCCCATACCCCCTGCTCGAAACTGCGGCGCGCAGCACCTACCGCCTGATCGACCTCCGGCTCATCGCAAGCGGCGACTTTTGCCAAGAGCTGGTTAGTGGCCGGGTTGATCACATCAAGCGTCATACCCGATCTTGCGGCAACCTGTTGGCCATCAATAATGGCCTTATCGATGAAGCCTTGGCGAGCCGCTCGCTCCTGCCAGTCGCTGAGATTAAACATGCCTATCCCCTCACCATGTGAATAATATGTTTATTTAGTGTTAAATAAGACAGTTGATGCTATCTGGCAACCAGGTTGGGGAAAAGCAGTAAAAATATGGTGAGTAGTGATAAAAAAACTTAGCAGGGGGAATTAGGCTAAGAATAGCTGCATGAGCCATGATGAATAAATATATCGAGCGACACCGATATATTTTACCGCCAGAATCGCGCTGAATTCTTTGAGCTGTCTCACTGTTAAACAGCCAGAGTTACTCTATGCTTCAGGTCTCTTTTTTACATTTAAATAACAATTAATTAAAATATTAAGCTTAACTGTTAAGCATTGATTGCCAAAAAAACCGGGAGCGGGTTAACCGTCAGTAACGTTTATCCCTACAGGAAATCAAGGAGTCAACGATGGCTAACTACACCTTACGCCAGCTTAAATACTTCGTTACCACTGCCAAATGCAGGAGCGTGGCAGAAGCCTCACGTAAGTTGTATATCGCGCAACCTTCTATCTCCACCGCAATAAAAGGCCTTGAAGACAGCTTTGGGGTGCAGCTCTTTATTCGTCACCATGCTCAGGGCGTTTCACTCACTCCTTCGGGCGCGCGTTTTTACAGCAAAGCGCAAAAATTATTAAGAATGGCTCATATGTTTGAGCAAAATGCGTTAGCCGATAATGATATGGTTTCTGGGCAAATCAACATTGGCTGCTTTGAAACGGTCGCCCCATTAATTTTGCCGAAACTGATTAGAGGGTTTAAAACGCTTTATCCCGGCGTAGAAACCATTATTCGCGATGGCGAGCAGCATGAATTAGTGCAAAGCTTAACTACCGGGAATCTTGACGTTGCCCTGTTATATCACCATGAACTGAACAGCCATATTTCAACGGACATTCTGGCTGAGCCAAGAAAGCCTTATGTTTTATTACCCGCCAACCATCGCTTCGCGCAGCAAACGCAGGTGTCTCTGGCAGAGTTAGCCGCTGAGCCGATGATCCTGCTGGACGTGTTGCCAAGCCGCAATTACTTCGTCAATTTGTTCACGCAGATGGGTATTACACCCAATATCGTCTTTAGCTCACCCTCCATTGAAATGGTACGTGGCATGGTCGGCCAAGGGTTGGGCTTTGCCATTCTGGTCACGCGGCCTTATGGTCAATACAGTTACGATGGTCAGCCGCTGGTGACCATAGAGCTGCAAGATGAAGTGGAAGGTTCCGGGCTGGTCGTGGCATGGCTTACACGCAACCAACTGACCAAACCGGCGCAGTTATTCGTGGAGTTTTGCAAGACCGAACTGGCGGGCATGCTCTAAGCCCGCATCCAGGCTCGCAAGTTAGCCAACATTGTCATGCAGCGATCCAACTGCTCAGCGCTAACGTATTCATCAGGTTTGTGGCCCTGATCCATATTGCCGGGCCCGCAAATCAACGTAGCCACCCCGGCTTCATCAAACAGGCCACCTTCGGTACCAAAGGCCACCGTGGTGAACTCATCACTGCTGCACCACTGCGCCAACCAGCGGGCAAAGTCCGATTGCCGATCGGTGAATAACCCTGGGTACTGGCTAAGCGGCTGGAAGCGGATATCACTGCTGGCCGCAACCTGCCGCATAGCGGGTAGCAGCTCCTCTTGAGCATACTGTTGCAGTTCGCTCATCACGGCATCAACCGATACGCCGGGCAGATGACGAATTTCAAAATCGAACTGACAGCCCTGCGGCACAATGTTGAGCGCAGTGCCTCCGTGGATGGTACCCACCTGCAACGTACTGTAAGGAGGATCAAAACAGCGGTTCTGCGTGGTGGCAAGTTGGCTGCCAAGCAGGGTTAATTTATTAATCAGTTTGGCTGCGTACTCAATGGCATTGACCCCCTGCGGCGTATAGGCCGAGTGGCAGGCATGACCCTGTACCTGGCAGCGCATCGCCAATTTGCCTTTATGGCCGTACACCGGCCTCATTTCCGTCGGTTCGCCCACAATGCACATCGCCGGTTTCTCCTTCGAGGCTTTAAGGTGGGCCACCAGGCTGCGAACCCCCAGGCAACCGACCTCTTCATCATAGGAAAAAGCCAGATGCAGCGGCATGCGCAGCGGCTGAGCAACAAAATCAGGCACAGAGGCTAACACACACGCCAGAAAGCCCTTCATGTCGGCGCTGCCACGGCCATAGTAACGGCCATGCTGCTGCGTCAGCGCAAACGCAGGCACGGTCCATTGCTGCCCATCGACCGGCACAACGTCGGTATGGCCAGACAGCATCACCCCACCATTGCCAGCCGGGCCGGTGCGCGCGTACAAGTTGGCTTTTCTTGCACTGGCATCGAGGAACAGTTGAGTTTCCACGCCCAGGTCAGCCAGATAAGCCTGAATAAAATCAATCAGCTCAAGATTGGATTCACGGCTGGTGGTATCAAAAGCCAACAACTTGGCTAACAGGTTACGCACTGCATTACTCATCGCCCGGCACCCCATAGCTTGGTGCCTCACGGGGGTCTATCGCACGCGTGAGGTAGGCTTGCATCTGTGGTTTATAGGCCTGCCAAAGCGCATCCAGTTGCGCAATCGGATCTTTATCAGCCCAGTCGACCCGCAGGTCAACGATGGGCCAGGAGTAATTCCCCACCACCTTAACCGCCGCAGAATGTACCGGCCCTGCCTCACCGCCATGATCTCTTGCCGCTTGCAGCGCCGCCAGCAAGCGATCGGTCAGTTGGCCGCTGGCCTGTTCAAATACGCGTACCATGGCATTAATCACCTCAATATCTGCCAGCAGGTTACCCGCCGCAACGCAGTCTATGCCCTGCGCCGTATGGTAGAGGCCTAATGATTTTGCTCCGCTGAATACCGCCGTTGCGCCAACACTGTCGATGGCGATGACTTGGCGGTATTCACTAAACGCGTTATCCGCCAGCACGTTTTCCAACGCATGTTCAGGTTTCACCCCCTGCTCCAGCTGTTGCAACACCTGCTGGCCGAGCATCGGCAGCGTAATGTTCTGGCTGGAGACCGCGCCAACGCCAGCCTGCAACCAAGGGCAGCGAGCGCCGACCGCAATGCTGGAAGAACTCAGCGCAATACCGAGCTGCCCGGTCTCTGCACAGCGTGCAGCAATAGAAAAGGTCATAGCGGCTCCTTCGTTTCCCAGCCTTCGGGAATCACGGCGATAATATCGATTTCCATTAACCACTGCGGCTGGGCCAGTGCTGCCACCACAATCCCGGTCGAGATCGGAAATACCCCTTTGAGCCATTTACCCACTTCCTGATAAACCGGCTCACGATATCTTGGATCAATAAGGTAAGTGGTGGTTTTGACAATATGTGACAGATCGCTGCCCGCTTCCGCCAGCAGCTGTTTCACGTTTTTCATCGCCTGCTCGGCTTGGGCACGTGGATCGCCCAAACCCACCAGATTACCGGCAAAGTCGGTTCCCACCTGGCCACGGACATAAACGGTATTTCCCGCCCGCACCGCCTGACACAGATCGTTATCCAATGACTGATTAGGATAGGTTTCTTTGGTATTAAACATGCGAATTCGAGTATGAGTAACGTTGCTCATTAACAACTCCTGTTAACGCAAAATATGAAATAAATGACCTTTGATAAAATAGAAAACCGCCAAACCGCTCATTCATCATCCAAGAAAAGCATTGCTGCTGAAACGATATTTTTAGTTAGGTTTAGCAAGGTAAAAACTAATCTGATAGCACTTGGCGGCGATAGCTGCTATCACGGCTTGCCATCCAGTAATACAGCGGTGACGTCACCACTAACCCCACCAGCCAGGAAAGATCGGCCCCATTAATATGGGCTGAAACTGGCCCTACGTATAACGGCGTGTTCATAAATGGGATCTGTACCAGAATACCAATGGCATAGGCTAATAATGCCTGCGGATTAAAGTAACCGTAGATACCGCCATTAGCTTGAAAAATAGAGTTAATATCGTATTGGCCTTTATGAATGGCGTAGAAGTCGATTAAATTGATAGCAGTCCAGGGCACCAATACCACCAGCAGAGCCAGCACCAAATCAACGAAATGGCCGATAAAGTCTGCCGAGGAATAAATAGCGGCAATACAGCAGCACAACAGAACAATAACGGATAACACCGCCCGGCTCTTGGCGGTAGGGATCCAACGCCAGGAAAAGGTTTGCACCAGCGTGATCAACGATATCACCGCGCCATACAGATTCAGCGCATTGTGGCTAATCACGCTCAACAGGAACAGCACCAGCATTAAGGGGCCAAGGGTGCCGGTAGCCAGCTTCACCGCATCCATGGTGTCCATGCCGATGGGCGTGGCCAGCACCGCGACCGCACCGAAGATAAACGACAGGCTCGAACCCAATACCGAGCCCAGATAGGTGGTCCAGAAGGTGGCCGATACGGAAACGTCTGCCGGTAGGTAACGTGAATAATCAGAAACGTAAGGCGCAAAAGCAATTTGCCATAACGCCGCCAGCGACACCGTGGCCAGCCAGCCGGAAATATTAAAGCTGCCGCGCGTCAGAAAGTCGGCGGTGTGTATATGGGTAAAAATATAGCCAAAGCCCAGCACAATGCCGATCCCCAATACCCAAGTCCCGATGCGGTTAAGCACATGAATAAAGCGATAACCGATAATGCCGATCACGCAGGAACCGACCGCACCCACCACAATCCCCACCGGAACCGATATGCTGCTCACCACGCCATGCAGGGATTTGCCCGCCAGAACAATATTGGAGGTAAAGAAACCGACATACATCACCCCGGCGATCGCCACCACCAGCAGCGATCCTAATGAACCGAATTGAGCACGGCTCTGGATCATTTGCGGAATGCCCATTTGCGGCCCCTGGGCCGAATGCAGGGCCATAAAAACCCCACCGATAAAGTGCCCCACCAGAATGGCGATCACCCCCCAAAACAGATTTAAGTGAAATAGCTGTATGCCAAGCGCACCGGTCACAATAGGTAAAGGAGCAATATTGCCGCCGAACCACAGCGTGAATAAATCTCTGACCTTGCCATGGCGCTCTTCAGGGGGAATATAGCCGATCGTGTGCTTTTCAATCAGCGGTGGCGATGATTCAGTGATGGACATGGTGAACTCCAGTTAAGAAAATTATTATTGTGATAGTGCGGTAGCCGTTATTATCGGCAGTATTTTCTTATTGGCGTGATAATGGGCACTGATGGAAGGAGAGATAAAATATTAATTTTGTTATCTGAGAGAATAAAAAAACTGCCTTGCCTGTTATTCCACATAATCCAATGTTGCCGCTTGCATCATTAATTTATGTTCAATCCTTAGTTTAATAATATTTTACCCCTGCTTTTCTATTCCATAGTCTTGCCAGCCTATGCCCAAGCTATTTCACGTAACCGAATAACCAGGCTAAGGATGCAGATATGACATCAGACAACATCAAAATTGATACGCTAGTGGTAGGGGCAGGTCAGGCTGGGGTCGCGATCAGTGAACACCTGACTAAACTTGGCATCCCTCATTTAGTGTTGGAGAAAAATCGGATAGCCGAAGCCTGGCGTACTGGGCGCTGGGACTCTCTGGTGGCTAACGGCCCCGCCTGGCACGATCGCTTTCCGGGGATGGAGTTTACCAATATCGATCCCGATGGCTTTGTGCCCAAAGAGCAGATTGCCGATTATTTTGCTGCCTATGCGGATAAATTCAACGCGCCGATTCGCATCGGCGTAGAGGTAAAGCGGGTGCAACGCAACCTTGGCCGCCCAGGCTTTAGCATTGAAACCAGCGCGGGGATTATCGAGGCAAACCATGTGGTGGCCGCCACCGGCCCGTTTCAACGCCCGGTGATCCCAGCAGTTGCTCCCCAAGATGAAAAGCTCACCCAAATTCACTCGGCGCATTATCGCAACCCGCAGCAATTACCCGCAGGAGCGGTGCTGATTGTCGGCGCGGGTTCATCCGGGGTACAGATTGCCGATGAACTGAGGCGTGCCGGAAAACGGGTGTACCTCTCCGTCGGCGCGCACGATCGCCCACCCCGCTCTTATCGTGGCCGAGACTTCTGCTGGTGGTTAGGCGTGCTGGGGTTGTGGGATGCGGCAGTGAGCCAACCGGGTAAAGAGCACGTAACGATTGCCGTCACGGGGGCTCACGGGGGCTATACGGTTGATTTCCGCGAACTGGCGCATGAGGGGGTGACGCTGGTTGGCCTGACACGCTCTTTCCAGGATGGAACCGTCACTTTCGCCGCCGACCTCAAAGAAAATATTGCCCGTGGCGATGAAAATTACCTGGAACTCTTGGATGCCGCAGATGCTTATATCGCCCGCAATGGGTTGGATCTGCCTGAAGAGCCGACGGCCCGCCACATTTTACCCGATCCAGGTTGCATCACTGACCCGATTTTGCAGCTGAACTTATCTGAGGCGGGCATTACCTCGATTGTCTGGGCAACCGGCTATACGGTTGATTATGGCTGGCTTGAGGTCAACGCCTTCGATGAACAAGGCAAGCCACAGCATCAACGCGGGGTTTCCAGCGAGCCTGGCGTCTATTTTTTAGGGTTGCCTTGGCTATCACGGCGCGGCTCAACCTTTATTTGGGGCGTCTGGCATGACGCTAAATACGTTGCGGACCATATCGCGACGCAACGCACCTATCTGCAATATCGGGATGCCAGACAGCGTTAAGCGTATTTGTGAGGGGGCCTCGTGGGCTATTTCTTATTCGCATGTTGGACGAGTATTTATTTCGGTCGCTAAACATGTTGTGTTCACTTGGCAATGTAGTGAACGCGACCGAGCAGGGGGCTCAAGAGCCAGCCCCCTGCACCCCGGCCCTTGCCATATCAGGCGGTCGCTGCGCGACTAGTACTCGGCCCATCCCTGGGCCTCGCCCCTTCGGGGCCGCTGCAAGCAGCGTTCAAATCTGCTCCCGGCAGATTTGTCTCACTCCGCCACTGCGCATGACGGCCGGCTACGACAGTCGTCCCTGACTGTCTCGCCTGACCGCGCCGTCCCTGGCGCGTTCGCCTATGCGCCGTGTCTCCGTTCGGCGCCTTCAATGGCGTCAACACCTGTGCTCACCTAACTTTTTATGTTGCTTGGGATTTGGTTATCAGGACGGGTGTTAAATTACAGAGCCTTCCCCACCTATCCCCGGCTCGAATAGCTGAATTTTTTTACCAACGTCAGTTCACCAGGATTACGCATCGGCACAATCACGGTCTCTTGTTTCTCATTGGTGGTGCCCTCTTCGGTCACAATAGTAAGCTGCGCCGTCGTCAGGATCTCTTCCCCTCTGCCGCCATAGTAGTTGACGTACACCAGATACTGGCCGCTTTCAGGTGCCGGTGAAGAGAAGATCTCAGGGCCGTAACCGGTGGTCACATCCACATCCAGCGCCCCGCCGTTGGCTAACTGCCGCCCGCCATACCAGGCATGCCCACCGTCGGGAGTCACCACATGCAGATCGAGATCGGTATTATCCGTATCCCATGAGAGCACCAAGCGTAAACGCGCCGGGATCGCCCCATTACCTCTTTGCGCATAAAACTGGGTACGGTGCTTAGCTGCCCGATCGGGGCTACGGACTTCAACGCCGTTGCTGCCCTGCGGGAAGATATAGGGGCGGTTAAAACTGCCATCTTCCTGAATTTTCAGCGGCATGCTGACGCCATTGACAATCAGCCGCCCCGGTTCCTGTTTGGCCTTGCTGTCCGGCTTAGGGAAATCTTTAATCTGCCCCTTGATCAGCGCCTGTGCTGCCTGAGTCGCTGGCGAATTCACCGACGATGCCGGATAGTTAACCTGCTGGGAAAACTCGGCTCCCTCGCCCGACGTGTCATGCCACCCGGCGAGCGGCGTATCAATATCAACGCGCTGTTCGGCCAACGCCGAGGGGGTCACTACCATTAACAGTAACGAGCCTATGCCACATAACCGACGAATAATCATAGCGTTATCCTAAATCCTTTAGTGAAGCCCTATTCCAGCAAGAGATGGCGGGCAAGCTGCTCGACAAACTCTTCATCCTGACCACTAGGGTGGGCCGCAAAGGCCAAGTGTAAATATTCATGAGCCAAATCCAGCCGGTCTTGCAGTGAGTAAAGATCCCGAACATAGATGCGGCTATACATGCGATCAACATGGGGCTTGCCGGAGAGCAAGCGGCATACGGTGAACTGCCCCACGGGTGCGTAACCCGGCTGAGCGTACAGGGCTTCACGCCAGCGCTTTTGTTGAGTTGCTAACCAGGCTTCGGCTTCCGGCATCGCCTGACATAAGGCCTCCGGCTTATCCCAGCGCCCCAAATTAGCGCGCGGATAGGCATGAGCCAAAATCGCATCATAACGCATCCCCTGCTTGGCCTGAGACACCGCCTGCTGCCACGACAAACGGTTATTACCGGCCTGATCAAGATGGTAAGTGACCGGCGCACCGGCCAGTACCAGATCGGCGCTCCAGGCGGCAATTTCGCGTGCTGCCGCCATTGACGGCTCCGGGGCCACTCGCTGGCTGGCGCTACTGTCAGCGATCAGCAGGCAGTCCCCTGCACGCGTGGCGTTTTGCAGCAGATAAGTGCGAATTGCCACCGCCAAGGCCTTTGCCGCTTCGGCGGGTTGGGCTGCCGCTTCACGCTGCAATACCCGAGCCACATATTCTTCCCGCTCAAGACGGGCCGTCAGGGTTAATTGACCAGGATCCGCACGCAGGAAAAGCTCGCCCTGGCTCTCGATCGCCTGATAATTGCCATTGCTGAACTCAACCTGATAGCGCCCGCGCAATGCCCCCGGTTCTACCGGCGTTGGCTCACCGCTGCGGCGTACGGCAACGATCGGGTAACGATCAAACATGTTCACCACTACGCAACCCAGAGAATCGACGGGTTGTGCCTGCGGCAGCACGCTGTTCAGCACATTGGCATAATTTTGCAGGACCGTTTTACTGGTCCCCTGGCCTTGCCCCCATAGCGGCGTGCCGTCCATCAGCCAGCCCGCAAATCCGCCCTGGCGCTGCTCGGGATCCTGCTCGTCATGCCAGCTCCAGGTTTTTATCCGCAATCGGCTGCCTAATGCGCCCACCAGCTTGCCATCAGCAGGCAGCAGCACATCCAGCAACACATTACGCGCCTGTTGTTGGCCGGGCAGCGTAGCCAAAACCCCCAGCAGTTCGGCGACCGATACCCGTTTCGCAGGTTGTAACTGGGCCAGATCCTGCAACCAGCCGGGGCTTTGTAGCCATTGCCAATAGCTGGCCCACTGCTGCGGATCCAGTTGCAGCCGCTGGGGGTTGAAGTAGAGACTGCACGATTGCACCAAGGCCCGATCGCGCCCGATCTTTTGCCCCACCTCACAGCAGTAAACCTCTTCCTGCGGCTGGCTGCCGTTGCAGGTGTAATCCGCTTCATGCTGTTGGGTATCCACCAGATAGGCATACACCAGCAGCTTCCAGATACTGCCCAACGGCGTAGTCAGCGTGGCTGGCAGCGGTTGCTGGGCAAGCTGCTGGCTCTGATTCAGGATCAGCAGTTGATTCTCCTGCCCCTGCGGCAACGCCAGTTGCAACCGCGGTTCCGCCCCCATCGCAACCGCAGGCAGCATCAGCAACCACCACCAGCGCCACATCTATTTCACCGTCACGGTCTTCAGGCCGCGGCTGTTTTCCGTTGCGGCTTCCTGCGGCGCATACATCCGTGAATAACGGATCGGCGGCAGCAGGAACTCCCCTTTCTGTGAGAAACGGATCAGATGACGGAAGACCTTGCTTTCCACCAGTTCATCAACCGGCACCACATAAGAAAGTTGACCGATTTCATTGCGCGCCTTTTCCAGCGGGATGCCGTTCTTACCGCTCAACCCAGACACCGTGATGCCCCAAGTCGTGCGCTCAACGTCTGCTCCCGGTGGCAATGGCACCTCAAGCAGCATGTAACGCTGCGGCACATCGCTTTTACTGGTTAACGTCACCTCATCCAAATAGAGCGCATCGCTGGCCAGCGCTTCATTTGGCCCCACCGGGAGTACCGAAAACTCAAAGGCTTTATCGCCGGGAACCAGCCTCAGTAAGCGATGGCTGATGCCAACCGGCAGCGGCTGTTTTGCCTGATCGATACCAGTGGCGCTCAGCGGCAGGCTGAAGTTAACTGAAACATCAATGGATTGTGCCAAATCAGCCGGGAGCTCAAGCGGTGGTACCGGCTCTTTGCCCGACCATTGCCAGTAACGCTCACCGAGGGTTCCCTGTAGCTCTGCCCAGCCCGCTCCCGGGTTAAATTCTATCGGCTGCGCGGCAGAACCCAGCGAATTGTACAGCCAGGTCAGAGCCAACGCGCGCTCGGGGCCCTGCTGTGAAGGTAGCAGTTGCGGCAACAGCCAAGCGACCTGCTCGGCATCGGCACCGCTGGTGCGCCAGATCGCCGCATAGGCAAACGGATGCTGGCTATAGGCGATAAACTGCTGGCTTTGCTTTAACGCCTGTAATTCCTGCTCCTGCAAGCGGTAGCCTGGAATTTGCTGTAACAGCGAATAGGTCAGCACCCGTGCCACTGCCAGCCCCAGCTTAGAATCAGGAGCGGCCATCACCAGGCTGTCGTTTTCTGCCAGTGCATGGCCTTCAACCGCCGTGGCATCCGGCAGTGATTCTGCCAACCCTTGCAGCATGCTGGTCACCGGTAAATGCATCTCCTGCGCAAAGGACAGCAGCAGCGCACGATGCAGCATTGGCATTTCGTCCGCCTGTTGCGCATATACATCCAGCAAGCGCTGCCAGTGCTCTGCCGGAATGGCCACGCCCAACGCCTGGCTGGCGTACCAATCCGCGTAATAGGCGTAGGCGGTCAGGAAGGCATCAGGATCCCCATCCTCTCCCCACCAGGTGAACTTGGCCCCAGGCCCCGCCATCTGCATCAGACGCTGGCGGTTATTCTGCATGATCTGCCGCAGGGCATCCCCCCGCTGCGTGTCTTCTTTCGCCAGCATGTTGTAGGCCAGGCTCAGCGGCAACAACCGGCTGGCAGTGTTGATGACGCCGCCGAAAGGTTCATTGAGCAGATCGTCCAGGCTACTGCGGAACAGCGATTGCGCATCGCCATTGATGCGCAGCCGAACGTCATAAGCTCCGGCGGGCAGATTCAGATTATTGCTGCCGCTGTGCAGGCGGATATCCCGCTGCTGCGGCACCGACCAGTTATCTTCAAGCACTTTCAGGTCAACGCTCAGGGTATCCAGCACCTGGCCGTTTTTCACTACCTCAGAGATCCAGCGCCCGGAATGCACCGCTTCCACCGGCTGGCTGACATAGTTCACCCCTTCATGCAGGGTGATCGACTGAGTCAGGGTCTGATCGCCATAGCGCGTGCGCAGCTCTACCGCTGCTGGCTGCTTGTCCTGACTGAAGATAAACAGCCCCGGCTGCGGGCGATCGCCCTGGCGGAACTGCGTTGCACCGCTCCATTTCAGGTAGAGCGGTTTTTCCGAGCGGGTAAAGCCCTGTTTCTGCCCCACCTGCCCCTGCGGATTCTGCGCGCGCACGGTGATCCGCCAGCGGGTCAAAGAATCCGGCATCCGGAAGCTGAAGGTGGCCTTGCCGTTAGCATCGGTGACAATATCCGGCTGCCAGGCCGCCGTATCCACATCTTCACGGCGCGGGCGTTCTAGCACCTTAACGCTGCGATCGCTGCGGTTAGCGCGCCCGGGCGCAGTGAGCGAGCCCGGCAGCGCCAGATCGTAGGCAATAAACGACAGGCTGGCGCTGGTACGCACATTGTTGCGCCGCGGATGATAGAAGAACTGCTCGATAGTCGGGGCGATCTCCGGCTGCAAGGCATAGATCATCTCATCCACCACGCTCACGGTAAGGTGAGCGGCAACCGGTTTACCGGCAAATTGGGTATCCAGCGCCACCTTCACCGTCTCACCCGGCTGGTAAACGGCTTTATCGGTTTTGATAGCAATATCAATGCTCGGCATCGCGACTTTGATCCCGGCATTCTGGAAGCTGTATTGCCCGCCCTTGCTGTACAGCACGGAGAACGTGAGATTAGGCGCAAAATTCTCCTGCACAGCGATGCGCGCAAGATACTGGGTATCGCTCAGGCGCTGCATTTTGATCCACTCGGCACCGCTGGCGAGCAGTGCGATCTTCTCCACCTTATCGCGCTCCAGCGTCAGCAACGCGTGGTCGACTGGCTCAGGGAAAGTGATCAACGCCTGGGCAACGTCACCCACCTGATACTGGCCTTTATCCATCACGATCTCGACGCTGCCCGGTACGGCTTTCTCCCCAGGGCCGCTGACCGTATGGCTGGTGGCACCGAGGATCATGCCCTGCTCACTTCGCAGGGTCACCGTGTAAGTGCCGGGTTTCTCGAAGGCAATGGTGAAGGATTGATCCGCCGCCGGTAACGGTGCGGTGGTGAGTTGACGATCTTCCAGCCGCAACCACTCATAAGTGGTTGGCGTCGCACCGCTGCCCTGCACATTACGGAAGCTGAATGCCACTTGTTCGCCAGCCTGACTAAAACGCTTTGGCGCAGCGATCTCATAGCGCGATGCCCCGCGCTCAATCAGGATCTCACGGGTGGTTTTGACCCGATAAGCCGCTCCGTCGCTGGCAAAAATAGTCAGCAGATAGCGGCTCGGTTTATCCACCGCGGGCAGATCCAGCTTGGCATGGCCTTTATCATCGGTGGTCAACTGCGCCGTTTTCAGCGCAACCGGGAATTTGCCCTGGTATTGCAGATCGTTGCTCACCATCGAGAGTTGCTGGCTATACAGGCTAAGATCCAGGCGCGCGTTAGCCACCGGTTTGCCGTCGGGGTAGAGCAGTACGATGTCACCGGTCACCGGCTCGTTGGTACGAAAATCAGTTTTCGCCATCGCCAGTGAGATTTCAAAATGCGGCTTGAGGTAGCTGGCCACGCGGAATGAGCTGCTATAGACCTGACTGTTGTAAGTGGTACGGAGTTCATAGCCCCCCGCTACCGCGTTCTCTGGCAGTTGGAAACGCCCCTGAGCGCCCGACTTGCCATCAATTTGCAGGTTTAAGGTCTGTAGTTCGCTACCGTTGGCATCCAGTACGGTTAAGGATACAGATGCAGGCGTGATCGCCACGGAATCGAGCGCATTCTTGAATTCGCGCCCCAGCAGTTTGACCTCGACCCAATCACCCGGGCGATACAGTGGGCGATCGGTAAAGGCATACAGCTTGGTGTCGTAAATCTCGCTGTCGTAATAGAAGTTCTCTGAAACGAACACCCCGCCTTCGCGGTCTTCGCCCAGCAGATAGGAACGCTCTGGCGCAATATGGCTCAGCTTCAGCAAGCCATTGCTATCCGTCTGGCCGCTGTTCAAGATGCCCAGCCCGTCGCTCCACAGGATCTGGCTGCCGTCCACCGCTTGGCCGTCATGGCGGTTAGCCGTCCACACCAGCAGTTCGTTACCCGAGATCTTGCTTAGCGCAACGGTATTGGCCACAAACACCACCGTGGTTGCGCGATAGCTGCCAATCAGGGCTTCTACCAGATATAAACCCGGTTTCAGTTTGCCTAATGGGATGTAAACATTACCCGGCAGCGGCTCAACAAAACGGCTGGATGAGCCTTCCATTTTGACCTGCTCCGGCGGCTGGATCGGCAGTGCATCCCACAGCGGGTAACGGAACTGGCTAATCAGCGGCAGGTTTTTCAGCGGAGCAAACTGGGGCTGAACCACGAATTTGCTCGGTGCTGCTAACGCTTCACCCATTTTCAGCTCAGGCAATGCGTTGGTCACTTCCTGGCGGGTATCGAAAGAGAAGGTCCGTTGCATCACACGGCGCGATTTGCCGTACCAGTTATCCCACAGATACGACAGAGTGTTGGATAAACCTTCCCCCTGGTACTGGCCTTCCAACATGATGCGATGCAGGTTCTTCTGTTTCTTCAGGAACTCCATCGGTTGATCGATGCGGTACAGCCGGATATCTACTCCGCCGTATTGCTCCACCTCAAAACGACGATAGTCGCGCCCCGGCGCCTCCAGGCGCACTTTGGCCACTTCATCACTGGCAAAGCTGCTGTCAGAAAGCAGGAAAAAGGATTGTTTGGGGATCGCGTAATCACTCGCTGGCAGGCTGCCCTCGGCCTGCACCTGGGCCATCGGCAGTAACAGCGCTACCCCGATCAGCAGTTTGCGACACTGGCGTAGGAATCTATTCATCGTGACAGGAAGCCCAAGCGATAAATGCCAATGAAGTTGGGGTTCGATTCGTCGGGTATCCATCGGGTATCCTTCCATTTCATCAATTGTTGCATGCTCACCGCACGCATTCCGTTATCCGTCGGGGTAGTTGTTCCGGTGTGATAGGCGATATAGCGCCCCATCCAGATCATCAAATGCTGCTCATCGCCTTGATCAAAAAACAGCAGATCGCCGGGCTGTGCCTGATTCAGGTTGCGGCCCAGCAGTTGGCTATTGAATTGAATCAGCTTGATGGCATCCACATAGGGGCCCTGCTGGCCGCCACCTTGCTGCCAGCGCTGGGCAAACTGGCGCTGCTGCGGGCTGATGACCAGTTCTGGCGGCAGGTAACGGTTGGATAAACCGTTTGCCCGCAGCCATTTACTGTCATGAATTTTCAGCGATTCGTTGGCGGCAAACCGCACCAGCCCGGCACAGTCCTGCTGATACCAGCGCGCACTCGGCCCCTGATTCAGTTGCTCTTCAGCAATGCGCACAAACCAGGCGCGAAACCGGCTGGATTGCTCGGGATCGAGCGGCGCAACCTGGGCTTCAGCCTGTGCTCGCCAGGTAAAAAGCAGCGTGATGCCCAGCAGAAATACCGCTGTAAGCCTCATAGCCCCTGCCATTTCAGCGGTAACCACTGCCAGGAGGCTTTCATCTCGGTATTAGCGGGCAGGACCAAGGCATAACTCTGCTGCCCGGCCAAAGCGGTCAGCTTGGGTAGCAGCAGGGTCTGAGCCGCGTTATAGAAGATGGGTTCCAGGTTCTTCGGCAGGCTGGCGAACACTTCCTGTTTGAACAACCCAGACAACGCTTCCGGGGCCATATAAGCAGGAACCACCGCCTGCTGCGGCAATACGTCGGCGATCGGCGGGAAGTTTTTATCCAGCGTCTGTAAAGCTTTGTTCACCAGTTTGTCATCCAGCGAAAACAGCAGGGTCTGCTGATGGCGCGCCAGGCTGACGCGGAAGAACTGACTGCCTGCCAGACTTTCCTGCGCCGTGGATTCACTGAGCGGATACTGGCCGTAGCGGGAACTGACTTCGCGCTGCCACAGCTTGGCCTGGTTTTTGTTACTTGCCACCACCGGCACCGGCTGCTTCTCTCTGGCGCCGATCACCGTGTCAAACAGCCCAGCCAGTTTGTTATCGTTCTGCGCATCCGCAGCGCTCTCCAAACGGCTGACAAACAGCGGCGTATAAAGATGGGAATCAGGATACCAGCACAAACCGCTGATCCCGCTCATCGCCAACGCCGGTGCATCGGCCTGTTCAGTAGAACTGGCGTTGTCACTGATGGCATCGACCCGCTGCAACAGGTATTCCGGCACGCTTTGCGAAACCGGCAGCGCCACACAGAAACTGGCGCCCATCGGCATGGTTTTCCAGATTGGGCTGAAATCAAACGTGGCATTGCCCGCAGTTGACGGATCGTTCAGCGCCAGATAGCTTGCCCACCCTTGCGGCTGCATCTCAAAGCGAACACCGGCAAACGCCGGGACAAAGCGCTGATAGCCAAACCCGAGATAGTTGGCGCTAACCGCAATACGGTGGGCCGTTTTATCGGCACCCGCTGTGTTATCACCAGCGGCATTGCGCGCCTTCAGGCCAAAACTTTCCGGCCACGGCGTGCCGCCGCTCAGCAGCGCGCTGGCGATCTGTGAGGAGTCTTGCGAAGGAGCCTGCTGGTCATACAGCATGTCGATATCGGAAAACAGCAACAGATTGTCGCCGTGGCTGGCAAACAGCAGCCGTTGATTACCGCTGTAGCGTAATTGATAAACCGAAACCGTTTCATTGCCCACTTTGAAGGGAGCAAAATCCATCAGTTCCAGTTGAGTATCATCCGCCGCCACCTTGGCTAATGGCTCCAGCAGGCGCGCTAATCCACCTAGCTTGATCACTGCCATAAAATGATTGAGCTTGCCGCGTTCATCATGCCAAAGCGCAATATTCGCTGGTTGGTCGAGGAGCGTTTCCAGCAGGTTATCGCGCAGCGTTAACTCATGTTCGAAGATAATGCGCCGCAGGCTACCGGCAAGACCCAGACGATCGGCATTGTTCTGGTAATAGAAAACCAGATCCTCAGTCAGGGTGTCGCGCAGAAACGGGATCGCCAGCAGATCTTTAGGCAATCGGCTCAGGGATTCGCTTTCGATCAGCACATCGGGGTGATGCAGATCAATCTGCAGATCGTTGTGCCAGACCAATTCTTTGGGAGGAGAAACGTGATGAGGCAACATTAAAAAGCGTTGAATACCCCATGCAGCGGCAGAAATCACCAGAATAATGCCCACTGCCCAAAACCCATATTTGCTGCGGCTCTGTTTTGCCGCAGATGTAACATTCTTGTTATCAACAGTCATTATGGCCGTTCCACACCAGGCATGAAATATAATGCGACGCTTGAATAACCATGCGCCAAGAGATTAGGTCAACAAAAAGCCAGAAATCATTACTTTAATAATACTTTGCAGGGCATATTATTATGATTACAAATATGAAATAACCTTAAACCTGCAAGCTTTGATTATTGCGGCAGTATACCCACCTCCATAGTTTGAGTCGAACGACAAATGATTTTCTTTCTCAAGGTTTACCACCTGACTTACAAGGCTTTGTTGTATTAACGTTAAAAAGTTGGCAGAAATTGCGCAGCCTGCTTTTTGATCAACCAACAGGCCACATTGCTCTACAAGAGATAGCCGTCCCCCGTCTAAATGCTGAACCTGCCTTTTGCTGCTCAATACCACTATTTGCAGTAGCCTTTGATATTGATATCGGTCTCTTCAATTCACCAGAAGCGCCCACTGAGCATTCAGTACCACCTGTTCAGCACAACGACAAAATCATCCTTATGAGTTCGTCGGCGCAACACCTATTTCTTATTCTATTGGCTATGTGATCCCCGCCTTTCATTAATCATCTCTTTGGTCACTTCGTTCTTATAGCAGCTTGGTGAATATCCTCCCGCGCGACGCCAGGCACTGCGTTGACCGCAGTCACTTCTATTTACCACAGAGTTGAAAGGATATGGATAACTCCCTGAGTAGGATACTGTCGACTCTCTGATAATTATCTCTTTAACCGCCTCGTCAGATAATCGTGTTACCTTAATAAATATTGCACACCGCAGAATATCGTTAAAAAAACCTACCTTATTTAATGAGTTTCCATGAGAAATGAAATGAGTGTTTTATCATCATTCAACGTGACAATAAGATAGCTAGGTAATCCATTGATTTAAATAATATTATAAAAAATCACCGAATCGGTAAGTCAGTAGCAATCAAGCCCTCCGGTAAGCAGGGTTCAAACAGCGAGATATGTTAGCCCTAAAGCGTGAAAGATGCCTAACGCCTTGATAAGTCTGTGCATCTACTCACTCGTAATGATCCGTATCCGCATGAGCTACTGCGTTAAAATAGCCACAGTTAAAGGGTAGTCACCCTATAACTTTCAATAATAAGTATAAAAAAATGTATCTAAAAACAGATTACTCTAACGTTTACTTGCTTAAAATTATCAACTGAGCTTCTAATGAGAATACTCTCAAGAAAACCGGTAATAATCTTATTAAACCACGTATTATCTTAGTAGCCCGTTGGATTACCCGTAAGCAGCATTAACCATTGTAGACGTGATTTTCTTAGTAATAATCCGATAATTGCTTACTTTTCTTGGTAAACAAGAATTATCCTTGTGCAAAAACAAAAAAAAGAACTACCCTATTAATAGGTTAGTATAATACCACACACAAGGATGTGACATATTGCAATTAAAATAAAACTTGGGGAGCGTTATTTTTATGCACAATATTTTTAATGGAGGTGATAGCACACTCTATCTTCTTTAACGGTGGTATTTTTATTTGATACCAACCCCGTTAACCCTAGTTAAATTTATGACTACAGAGAGGGTATTTATGAAAAGTCGGAAGTATTTAACCACATCAGAAGTAAAGAGATTAATTAATGCTGTTGGGGAAGGAGATCATGCCGCCAGAGATTGTTGCCTGATCTGGATGTGTTTTCTGCATGGCTGCCGCGTCAGTGAACTCAATTCGTTACGCCTCTCAGATATCGATCTGGAAGGTAAAACCATCATGATTAATCGACTAAAAAATGGGTTTTCGACCATACATCCGCTGTTTGAAATCGAGATAAAACCATTGCAACAATGGTTAAGTAAGCGATTGAATTACAACGGTAGTGATAGTGAATGGCTGTTTCTTTCACGCCAAGGCAACCGCCTTTCCCGCCAGCAAATCTACAAAATGATGCGCAAATATGGACGTGAATCAGCATTGTCAATTGCGCCCCATCCGCATATGTTACGTCACGCTTGTGGCTATGCGCTGGCGGATAAAGGAATTGATACACGCTTAATTCAAGATTATTTAGGGCATAGGAACATTCGTCATACGGTGCTATATACGGCAAGTAATTCGAGGCGGTTTTTAAATATCTGGTGAATTGTAACAAAGAATTACCAGGTGATCATTTTGGGCTAAACTGGAGCCCATAGTAATGGCCACAATTCCTTCATGTCAACTCTCCTATGATCCACATCACTAATTTTTAAAAAACCATTTAAATTCAAAAGATTAATCATTAAAAACCGCCCGTATCCACGTCTGGATCGTAGAAACCCCGCATGTTCCCCTATGGCAGCAAATTTTCCATAAAAAAACCAGTAAGCATATAATGCTACCTAACAACCTATAATTAGCGGTTAACTCCAAGTATATGGGCCATTTGCTTTCTTTTTGGCTCAAAAAACCAAGGTATACAAAATAGCCCAAAATGACCACCTCGAGAAAGGCTCACTAAGTATTAGTGAGCCTTTCTGATCAAGATGTTAATCAAGGGATAAATAGAATGCAACCGCATCATCAGATGCTATTGCACGACATTATGATGTGTTAGTTAAAAGGATTGTTTTCATGAACCGCAAAATTATCGCTGCAGCATTCTTGGCTTCCGTTGTGTCTATTCCTGCCGTAGTAGCAGCCGATGGCACCATTAAGTTTGAAGGGGAAGTGACTGATGATGCATGTGTGGTAGATACTAATTCTAAAAACCTGACCGTCACATTGGGCAAAGTGTCATCTTCAGCCCTGAAAGGTACCGGTTCTACTGCAGCACCAACAAAATTCCAACTGATCCTGAAAGATTGCCCAATCGCAACCAACGCCGTCGTTAAATTCGACGGTACTAGCGTTGCAGGCGATAACAGCATGCTAGCGTTGACCACAGGTACAGATACCGCAGAAGGTGTGGCAATCCAGTTGTCTGATGCCAGCCAGAACGTGGTCAACCTGTCCGAAAGCTCACAGCCTTACGCATTAGTTGCAGGTGCTGGCACCCAAAACAAACTGGACTTTGTTGCACGCTACAAAGCTATCAGCAATACCATCGTTGCCGGTACCGCTAACGCTAGCGCCCAGTTTACGGTTGTCTACCAGTAAGCTCAGTAGCCGTTTACGGTAATACATATTAACCAAGGCCGTAATTAATGAGCGGCCTTTTTTAATATTAATAAATTTTATAGAGGACCTGTGTTAAAAAACAAGACGAAAGTAGCATGTGAGGAAAACAGCACTGCATTTCAAATCGCATTAATTGATGACTGTACGATGTCAACAATAGGCTTTGAGTCTTTGCTCTCCTGCATGCCGATGACCTGTAATCTTCATCACGCCAATAATTTAACTGCGTTAAAAAGCGTTCTGATTAAAGAAGAGATACAGATTGTTGTGATAGAACCTTTTAGTGCAGATAAAGCATTATTTCAGGTTATTGATTTTATCCATTGGGTAAAGCATACCCTGCCTGAAATAAAAATTGTGATATTAACACGGATTCAGGATAAGACGACGCTACGCTCTCTCTACAATATCGATATTCATGCGCTTATTTCTAAAGATGAACGCCTTGGTGAAATATCGAGCCTGATTGCTCAGGTGATTGAGAACAACAATGTTTGTAGCCCACACATTAGCAGGCTGTTAAATAGCAAAGCAAAACCCATGCACCCATTTTTGACGGAGGCTGAGCTTACTGTGCTGAACTATTTCTTACGTGGTGTCACGCAGAAAAAAATCGCTGACCTCACGAATAGAAGTGCAAAAACCATCAGTTGTCACAAGCGTAATGCCATGCGAAAACTGGGGGTCAAAGGGAATACCGGCTTGGTTGCCTTTGCCAAAACGGCATCGGGCAATAGCCTGCTTAACTATCAAGGCAGTGAAATGCACGTGAGAGATTTCGAGCGCTGCTGACCTGCTGGTGATAGCAAAAAAGATGAATAAAAAGAGTTAAACGATATAGCTTGGGCTCGTTATGCAATAAAAAAATCGTTGGATTCACGGTAAGCCGGCATTTTTACAATTAGAAATGGAATGTACAAAACATAACATCAGCATAACCAAAGTTACCATCACGGCAGATTAAAAATGGGCAGTATAACTGCCCAATGGAAGAATACCTTCAGGGTGTTTTTTCCACATAAAAAATAAACCTCAAATGATGAGATCTGCGTGGAGGATAAAGCTGCTGTTGGTTTTTTACTTTGTTGTCCACAGGATATAGGAAATTCTATTATGAAATTATGGCATAAAGCATTGCTCTGCGGGTTACTGCTGAGCTCACTGAGCGCATCAGCAGGCGTCATCGTTGGCGGTACCCGAGTGATCTATGACGGCGGTAAAAAAGAGACCGCTCTCAGCGTGAAGAACCCAGATAAAACGGCCTATCTCATCCAATCCTGGGTTGATACACAGGAAGGTGGGCAAGCCAAAGCACCTTTTATTATTACCCCACCGCTGTTCAGGCTGAATGCTGAACAAGATAATGTGCTGCGCATTGTCCGCGCCGGGGGCAACCTGCCGGAAGATAAAGAATCCCTGTTCTGGCTGAATATAAAGTCTATTCCTTCCGCAGAGAAAGTGGATAACACCCTGCAGATCGCGGTCAAGACCCGCATCAAGCTGATTTATCGCCCGGATGGCGTAAAAGGCACGTTGAATGACGCGGCGCAAACCCTCAAATGGCAGCGTAGCGGTAATACCTTACAGGCAACCAACAGTTCACCTTATTACCTGAGCTTCTTCTCCATCTCCGTTGGCGGTAAAGAACTACCAGAAGTGACCATGGTAGCTCCGCATGCCACGGCGAGCTTTGCGCTGCCCGCAGGCGTAGCCGGTAATACGGTCAGTTGGAAGATCATCAATGATTATGGTGGCACCAGCGACGCCTTCCAGTCCTCTCTGTAACACAGGTAAACCAGAAAACATCAGAGTTTCACCCGTGAACAGGAATCTGAGAATGCGCTATACGCCAAGCAATTACCGCACTAAAAACAAGATGCAGAACTTCAAGCTATTGCCGTTGGCTTGTCTGATAGGCTTGATGGTGGCCGATCTGCGCGTGGCCCAGGCACGTGAATATTTTAACCCGGAACTGTTGCAGATCGATAACCCGGCACAAGCGGGGGCCGACCTGTCGGTATTTGAAGAAGGCGATACTCAGGCGCCTGGGACTTATCGTGTAGACGTCTTATTGAATGGTCAGGTGATCAACTCCCGTGAAGTGGAGTTTATCCAGCATCGTGATGAGGCGGGAAAGGTCAGCCTGCAACCTTGCCTGAGCACCCGTGATCTGGACGCTCTTGGGGTGAATATTGTCGCGTTCAGCGCGTTGAAGCCAGACAGTAAGTGCATCGATTTAGCGGCCGCGATCCCTAACGCCTATACCGAATTCCAGTTTAGCAGCCAGCGGTTGAACCTGAGCATTCCGCAAGCCGCGCTGAAGAGCGAGGCCCGCGGCTATGTGGCGCCAGAAAAGTGGCAACAGGGGATCCCTGCACTGTTGACCAACTACAGTTTCAGCGGCTCCAACAGCCGTGCCAGGGATAATACGGCAGCCAGCAACAGTTATTACCTGAACCTGCGCAGCGGCCTGAACGTCGGCCCTTGGCGCCTGCGTAACTATTCAGTCTGGAACCGGGAAAGTGGCAGCGATCAGGGCCAGAACCAATGGCAGTCCATCCATACCTATCTCCAGCGCGATATCATCTTTTTGAGGAGCCAGTTGACTCTGGGAGATACCAACTCCTCCAGCGAAGTGTTCGACAGCGTGCCGCTGCGCGGCGGCCAGTTGATGTCGGATGAAGAGATGCTGCCGGAAAGCCTGCGCGGCTATTCACCGGTAGTGCGCGGTATCGCCAGAACCAACGCGCAAGTCACCATCCGCCAGAATGGCTACGTGATTTATCAGAGCTACGTGCCTGCCGGGGCGTTTGTCATCAACGATCTCTACCCTACCGCAGGCAGTGGCGATCTGAACGTCACCATTACTGAAGCCGATGGCAGTGAACAGCGCCTGGTGGTGCCTTTTGCCTCGGTTCCGGTATTGCAGCGTGAAGGGCAACTGAAATACAGCCTGGTCGGCGGGCGCTATCGCCCGGTCGATGGCCAGGTGGACGAAACCCCCTTTGCTCAAGGCAGCCTCATTTACGGTTTGCCTTGGGGGATAACAGCCTACGGCGGCGTGCAGACCGCCAGCCACTACAGCGCATACGCGCTGGGGCTCGGCAAAAATATGGGGCCGATCGGTGCGTTCTCTGCCGATGTTACCCAAGCCCGTGCCGCCTTGGCGGAGGATCACAGCAGCAGCGGCCAGTCCCTGCGCCTGCGTTACGGCAAGAGCTTTGCCGATAGTGGAACCAACGTCAGCCTGGCAGGGTATCGCTACTCAACCAAAGGGTTCTACACGCTACAGGAAACGCTGGATACCTACACCCAGTCAGCCAAATTGCAGTCAGATTACCTATTACACAAGCGCAGCCGAGTGGAGTTGACGGTTAACCAGAGTCTGGGGCAACAGGCCGGTTCTCTGTCACTAAGCATGGTGGATGAAGGCTATTGGAATGGGCAGAAAACCCGCTCCACCAGCGTGGGCTACAACAATAGCTGGCGCAGTATCAGCTATGGCATCAACTACAGCTACAGCAAGAATGCGGTCGGTAGCAACGGTAACGATCATCTGTTGGCATTGAACGTGAATATCCCGCTGTCCGGTTGGCTCAATAACTCCTGGGCCAGCTACAGCATGAACAGCAGTAGCCAGGGGCGGGTCAGCCACAGCGTGGGGCTTAGCGGCACCGCGCTGGAGCAAAACAATCTGAACTGGTCCGTGGCACAGGGCTACAGCAGCCAACAAAACGGCAGTAACGGCAACCTGTCAGCCAGCTATCAGGGCGGCAGCGGCCAGGTCAACGCGGGTTACAGCTATGGCAGCCAGCAGCAGCGGCTGAACTACGGCGTTCAGGGCGGCATTCTGGTGCATGAAAACGGCGTCACTTTGTCACAACCACTGGGCGAAACGGTAGCGCTGGTGAAAGCGCCAGGTGCCAAAGGGGTCAGCGTGGCCAACAATGTCGGGGTAAAAACCGACTGGCGTGGCTATGCCGTGGTGCCTTACGTCACCCCTTACCGCAATAACGCGATCGGACTGGATACGGCAACGCTACCGGATGATGTCGAACTGGCGTTAACTTCCAAGACGGTGACGCCGACGCGCGGCGCGGTCGTGGTCGCAGACTATCAACCCCGTATCGGCCAGCGAATGATGATGACGCTGCTGCGCGCCAACGGCCAACCCGTTCCCTTTGGTGCCACGGTAACTGAAGTGGGCGGCAACGGGGAAAATAGCAGCATTGTTGGCGAAGGTGGCCAGGCTTACCTGACCGGGATGACCGAGAAAGGCACCCTGCAGGTGCAGTGGGGCAAAGAGAGTACTCAACAGTGCCGGGTAAATTATCAGTTACCAACACAACCCAAAACGGCACCGGCCGCGGGTGTGGTGATAGTTAACGGTTCCTGTCAGTAAGAAGAGAGAGCGTGATGAAAAAAATGTTCAAGATGATTGCGGCGCTGTCACTGGTCTGCGCTGCCCCGGCATGGGCCTACAGAATTTGTACTCCGTCGGTGCCTTCCGTAACGATCAGCGGCGCGACAATGCTGGTCCAGCGGGATGCGAAGGTTGGCGATCCGCTGAGCGATGTGGTCCTGGCATCGCCGATACAGGTGATTTATACCTGCCCCAGCACGCCTATTTATAGCAATGTCTGGCAGAACTTTGGTTTCAAGGCCACCAGTACTCTCTGGTCGGGTAGCAATAATATTTATACGAGCAACTATTCCGGACTCGGTTTTATGCTGGGAGCAACCGAGTCAGGTACGGTGAGCTACTGGTTACCATCGACTCTCGACACACCGCTAGACGGCAACCCTAATCAGTTAGCTATGCGATCGGTAAAAAATGGGAATTTCAGTTCCAGCAGTGGTTCTGCCTGGATAAAACTGTATAAAACCGGCCCCCTGAGCTCAGGGGTGTTCTCCGGCAAGGTCGGATCATTCATTCTCGGCAGCAGCGCTGCCGACGGCGGTGGATGGGCCACCGAAGTGCCGATCAATGTCAGCGCCCTGACGATTACCGTACTGGCCTGTACTTTGAGTACGCCCAGTATCTCAGTACCGCTGGGAAACGTGCAGGCCGGGTTATTTACCGGTGTGGGCAGCACGCTAGGGACCAAGAGCTTCAACCTGGGTCTGAATTGCAATGCCGGCACCAATGTTAACGTCTCGATGTCAGGCACCCAGAATACCGATACGGCGAATACCAGCGTCTTGGCACTCAGTGGCGCAGGCAATGCCGATGTCGCTAAGGGCGTAGGGGCGCAGATCTTATACAACAACGCACCGCTGAAGATTGGCGAAAATCTGCTGTTGAAAACCTCAACCGGTGGAGTTGAAACCTTCGGCTTCCAGGCTCGCTATTTCCAGACCCTGGCCACGGTGATGCCGGGCAAGGCCAATGCTAGCGCAACGCTGAATATTACTTATCAATAAGTGAGCGATGCGAGCGGTATTTACACTTTGTCATAGGTTGTACAAAAAGTAACACGGGTATAACCAAAGTCCCCATCAAGGGACTCAAAATAAACGTAATCTAAACTCATCATTTAGAACGCCTGTGTTACTCGGCATTAAATGAAGCCACCGCATGTAAGCCAGAAAAATGGTCAGCGGTGGTCAAGGCAACATCAATCGCATTGGCCAAATTTACATATTGCAGGCAGGTATTCTCTCGGAAAAAGAGTACGGCAGCCTATAGCAAGACAAACATGATTTATTCATCGAGGTTTAAATGGGAAAGATCGGGACGATAATTTCTGTTGGTCTATTATTGCAAGGCTTTTTATTTAACGTTAATGCTTCGAACATTAACGTCAGCGGCCGAGTCGTTGCCTCTCCTTGCATTATCGATATCGGCACGGTTAATCAAACGGTTAATTTTGGCAAATTGCAGTTGCGTGATTTGTCCGGCGCTGGCAATGCCAGTGAGTGGATACCCATCACCCTCAAGTTAACAGCATGCCCAATATCAACCAGCAAAGTGATAGCCAACTTTAGCGGTACTGCCAGTGATGATGACGGCGCGCTTTATGCCAATACGGGCACGGCAAGGAATATCGCTATTCATCTGGCTGATGTCACGCGCACACAGAAGTTGGGAACGGGGAGTAGCCTGACCGTGGCGGTGGATTCCACCTCAAGAACCGCCACCATCCCCCTTGCCAGCCGGTTATTGAGTGTCAACGGCATGAGCGAGGGTGGAACCATTGCAGGTGCAGTGCAGGTTAATTTCACTTACCAGTAAATAACCTACTGGGCGACTATAAAAAATATAAAGCGTTTTCTCACAGAGAAATACACAGTCAAATATCAACGTTGGGATTATAGAATGAAAAAGTCAGTTAAATTGGGATATTGCAGTTTAGCGTTATTAGCAGTGCACAGCATGGCCGTTAACGCTGCTGATATCAGCACCATCAACGTGACGGGGAATGTCGTAGCCTCACCTTGTGTGATTGACGCCAGCAACGCCACCGTCAATATCGACCTGGGGAGTATTCAGGCCGCCTCTCTGGCAACGGCCGGAACATTCGGTGATTGGAAAACCTTTGATGTCGTTCTGAAAAGTTGCCCGGCTTCAACCACCAAGGTCAACGTGGTATTTAGCGGAACGCCAGACACCGGGGATGCCACCCGCTATAAAAACACCGGTACGGCAACCAACCTCGCTGTCGAGTTAACCGGCGGTGGTGGCATGAATTTTGGCAATACCAAAGGAACCACTATCAGCGTGGCAGCCAATACCGCCACCTTCGCACTGAGAACGCGTGCTTATGCCACCGGTACCGTGATGCCAGGCACTATCAATGCCACCGTAGTTGCCTCGTTCACCTACAACTAATGTCATGCACTTAACGGCAAAGCCATCTGCTTTGCCGTTAAGTCGTGACCCGACGGACAGCTATCCTCGGTTCCGGTGAAGATGTAGTCATTATTGGATTGTACCGGGTAGTTTTACCGTACTTTAGGCTGCTTTGGTGCCTATGCCGTAACGGTACGCTTCTTGCCCCAAACCGGGAATTCCCCTTGTTAAGGAACCCTTCTGTTGAACGCTAAAAAAGAGGATTTATTCGTTCAAAAAACGATTGGTAATAAGCCACACCAAACTAACGACAAAAAAGCCCACACAATGTTCATTGCGTTCATATACTTTCTAAAGGCGTACAAGAACCGCTTCAGAGCGTATGTAGCCCATAAGTAATAAACCGTAATGCCATGTTTGCGACGAGCACATTCACTTTGCAAACCTTTGGCAATAAATCTGCGGGTTTATTGATTTTCTGATCGCAGATGGCTGGAGATTCCAAGATGAAATTATGGCATAAGGCACTACTCGGCGGACTGTTGCTGACCTCATTGAGCGCCTCAGCAGGCGTGATCGTCGGCGGTACCCGGGTGATCTATGACGGCGGCAAGAAAGAAACCGCGCTCAGCGTGAAAAACCCGGATAAAACGGCCTATCTTATCCAATCCTGGGTTGAGACACAGGAAGGAGGCCAAACTAAAGCGCCTTTCATCATTACCCCACCGCTGTTCAGGCTGAATGGCGGGCAAGATAACGTACTGCGCATCGTCCGCGCTGGGGGCAACCTGCCGGAAGATAAAGAATCCCTGTTCTGGCTGAATATAAAGTCCATTCCTTCTGCGGAGAAGGTGGATAACACCCTGCAGATCGCGGTCAAGACCCGCATCAAGCTGATTTATCGCCCGGCTGGCGTAAAAGGCTCCCTTAATGACGCGGCGAAAAGCCTCAAATGGCAGCGCAGCGGTAATACCTTACAGGCAACCAACAACTCCCCTTATTACCTGAGCTTCTTCTCCATCTCCGTTGGCGGTAAGGAACTGCCGGAAGTGACCATGGTGGCACCAAATGCCACGGCGAGCTTTGCGCTGACTGCGGGCATGACGGGCAATGCGGTCAGTTGGAAGATCATCAATGACTATGGCGGCACCAGCGATGCCTTCCAATTTTCCTTATAACGCTGGCGACCATAATGAGCGTTAACCACGGTTAACGTGAGCGCCCATGCAGCAGTGTTAAATAAATCAGGGCTAAACCTGTGAACCGCAATGTACGAGTGGGTGATATCTCTGATACATACGTGCCTGAAAAAAACCGCCCCCACTGCCACCTGATACCCTGGGTGTGTCTAATGGGCTTACTGATACTCGATCTGCACGTGCTCCAGGCTCGTGAATATTTTAACCCGGAACTGCTGCAGATCGATAATCCGGCACAGGCAGGGGCGGACCTGTCGGTGTTTGAAGAGGGCGGTACCCAGGCTCCTGGCTTATACCGGATCGACTTGCTGCTGAATAACCAGGCTATTGATTCCCGCGAGATGGAGTTTGTTCAGCGTCAGGATGATGCCGGTAATAGCAGCCTGCAACCCTGCCTGAGCACCAGCGATCTGGCAACGCTCGGGGTGAACGTCGCCGCATTCAGTGCCCTGACGGAAAACAACCATTGTGTCGATCTGCCAACCGCGATCCCTGGTGCCTATACCGAATTCTATTTCAACAACCAGCAGTTGAACCTAAGCATTCCACAGGCGGCACTGAAGAGCGAGGCCCGTGGCTATGTGGCACCGGATCAATGGCAGCAGGGTGTTACGGCCCTGTTAGCCAACTACAGTTTCAGCGGCTCCAACACCCGTGCCGGTGAAAATTCGGCGGCCAGCAACAGTTACTACCTGAACCTGCGCAGCGGCCTGAACGCCGGCCCTTGGCGCCTGCGCAACTATTCAGTCTGGAACCGGGAAAGTGGCAACGACGATCGCCAGCAGCAAAGCCACTGGCAATCCATCAATACCTATCTGCAACGCGATATCACCTTTTTAAAGAGCCAACTGACGCTGGGAGATACCAACTCCTCCAGCGAAGTGTTCGACAGCGTGCCGCTGCGCGGCGGCCAGTTGATGTCGGATGAAGAGATGCTGCCGGAAAGCCTGCGCGGCTATTCACCGGTGGTGCGCGGCATCGCCAGAACCAACGCCCAGGTCACCATCCGCCAGAATGGCTACGTGATTTATCAGAGCTACGTGCCTGCCGGAGCGTTTGTTATCAACGATCTCTACCCTACCGGGGGTAGTGGCGATCTGAACGTCACCATTACTGAAGCCGATGGCAGTGAACAACATCTGGTGGTGCCTTTCGCCTCGGTGCCGGTATTACAGCGTGAAGGGCAACTGAAATACAGCCTCGCTGGCGGGCGTTATCGCCCGGCCGATGATCGGGTTGAAAACGCATCTTTTGTTCAGGCCACCGCGATCTATGGGATGCCCTGGGGGATCACCTTGTACGGCGGTGGGCAAACAGCCACCCACTACAACGCATACGCGCTGGGGCTCGGCAAAAATATGGGGCCGATCGGGGCTTTTTCCGCTGATGTCACCCAAGCCCAAGCGACACCAGCAGACAAGCAACGCAGTAGCGGCCAGTCATTGCGCCTGCGTTATGGCAAGAGCTTTGCCGATACCGGGACCAACGTCAGTCTGGCGAGTTATCATTACTTCTCCAAAGGGTTTTATACGCTACAGGAAACGCTGGATACCTACGCTCAGGCAACCACGCAATCAACTGACGCCCCGCAGCACAGGCGTGGCCGCATAGAGCTGACGGTTAACCAGAGTCTGGGGCAACAGGCGGGCTCTCTGTCACTGAGCCTGGTGGATGAAAGGGACTGGGACGGGCAGAAAACCCAAACCTTCGGCCTGGGTTATAACAACAACTGGCGCGCCATCAGCTACGGCATCAACTACAGCCAAAGCAAGAACCCCCTTAACAACGGGAGTACCGAACATTTACTGGCCTTGAACATCAGCATTCCGCTGTCCGGCTGGCTCAATAACTCCTGGGCGACCTACAGCATGAACAGCAGCAATCAAGGGCGGGTCAGCCACAGCGTGGGGCTCAACGGCACCGCTTTGGAACAAAACAATCTGAGCTGGTCCGTAACACAGGGCTACAACAGCCAACAAAATGGCAGTAACGGCAACCTATCAACCAGCTACCGGGGCAACAGTGGCCAGCTAAACGCGGGCTACAGCTACGGGAGTCAGCAGCAACGGCTCAACTACGGTGTCCAAGGCGGTATTCTGGTTCACGCGAATGGCATCACTTTGTCACAGCCGCTGGGCGAAACGGTAGCACTGGTGAAAGCACCGGGTGCTAAAGGGGTTGGCGTGGCTAACAATATTGGCGTGAAAACCGACTGGCGTGGCTATGCCGTGGTGCCTTACGTCACCCCTTACCGCAATAATGCACTCGGGCTGGATACCGCCACCCTGCCTGAAGATGTCGAGCTGGAATTGACCTCAAAAACGGTCACCCCGACGCGCGGTGCGGTGGTGGTGGCTGATTATCAACCCCGTATCGGCCAGCGAATCATGATGACTCTGCTGCGGGCTAATGGAGAACCGGTGCCATTTGGTGCCACCGTCACCGAAGCGACCAGCACCGAGGTACATAGCAGCATTGTCGGCGACGGTGGCCAAGTCTATCTAACAGGAATGGAGGCAAAAGGAGCCCTGCTGGTGCAATGGGGCAAAGAGAGTACACAACAATGCCAAGTCAGTTATCAGTTACCCCCACAATCACGCACAAAGCAAACCACCGGCCTGATCACGGTCAACGGCAATTGCCTGTGAAGAGAAAATACGATGAAAAACCTGTTTAAGTTTACCCTAACGCTATCACTCGCCTACACAGCCCCTGTCTGGGCTTACAGTGTCTGTAGTACCGCAACGCCGTCGGTCAACATCTCAGGGGCAGCCTTAATTGTACAACGGGATGTCAAGGTGGGAGATCCGCTGAGTGAGGTGGAACTAAGCTCACCACTGCAAACGATTTATACCTGCCCTAGCACGGCTAAGTATAGTGGGGTCTGGCAGAATTTTGGCTTCAAAACCACCAGCGCCTTTTCAGGTCTTAAATCGGGCAGAGACTATATTTATGCGACCAGTACTCCCGGTATCGGCTTCACATTAGGGGCAATCCAAGGAGCTTCAACAACGGTCTACAGGCTACCCACGCCGTCAGCCACCCCGCTGGATGGTAATATCCATCAGATAGCTTTGGTTGCGATACAAAATAGCAGTTTTCTCTCCAGCAGTGGTTCCGCCAAAATCCAACTGTATAAAACGGGCCCAATCAATTCAGGAGTCATCTCTGGCAAAGTGGGTGCCTTTATTCTTGGCTCCAGCGTGTCAGGTGGCGGTGGATGGGCGACCGAAGTGCCGATCAACCTCAACGCCCTCACCGTTACCGTGCTGGCCTGTACCCTGAATACGCCTAGCGTCTCGGTGCCACTGGGGAACGTACAGGCGGCGCTGTTTACCGGCGTGAGCAGCACCCTGGCAACCCAGAGTTTCAATCTGGGCCTGAATTGCGATGCCAATGCCAGAGTCAATGTCTCAATGTCAGGCACCCAAAATGCTGATACCACCAATACCAGCGTATTAGCCCTCAGCGGTGCAGGCAATGCTGATGTAGCCAAAGGTGTGGGAGCGCAGATTCTCTATAACGGCATCCCTATGAATATTGATGAAAACCTACTGCTAAAAACCTCTGCTGGCGGTGTTGAAACCCTAGGCTTCCAGGCGCGCTATTACCAAACTCTGGCAACGGTAATGCCGGGCAAGGCCAATGCCACCGCAACGCTGAATATCACTTATCAATAATGAGGTAACACGGCGAGTATTTACACTTTGTTATAAGTTGTACAAATAACAACACAGGGATAACCAAAGTCTCCATCATGAATTTCGGAATAAACGTAAGCTAAGCCCATCATTTAGAGCCGGTGATTCACCGAAATCAAATGAAACCACCACATGCGGTGGCACAGAAGATAATTCGATGATGACACCCCACCTCAAATTATCATTGGGTTTAATTACATAAAGCGGCATTTAGCTATGCCCAAAAGACGGATTGAATAGAGATTTTATGAAAAAGAACATCATTAGCGCTGCGTTGTTTTCTCTGGTTGTTGCCACCCCAGCCGTATTTGCTGCTGACGGTACCATTAATTTTATGGGCGAAATTACCGATGTCGCTTGTACGGTTGATACCGATTCACAGAACCTGACGGTAACACTGGGTAAAGTCGCCTCCAGCGCCTTTAACGGCATCGGCAGCACGGCAGCACCGACCCAGTTCCAACTGGTACTGAAAGATTGTCCGGTAGCAGCCACCACCGCAGTGGTGAAATTTGACGGCACCAGCGTTTCTGGTGACAGCAGCGTACTGGCACTGACCCCTGGCGTAGACACCGCTGAAGGTGTAGCCATCGAGCTTTCCGATGCCAGCCAGCAGGTGGTTAATCTGTTTGAGGAATCCCAGCCTTATACTCTGGAAACCGGCGTAGGCTCTGTCACCAATCTGAACTTTATTGCTCGTTACAAAGCCATCTCCGACACCATTACTGCCGGTATGGCCAACGCCAGCGCCCAGTTCACGATTATTTATAAGTAAACCTATCGGCAGCGAAGCCATTGAATACTCAATGGCTTCGCTGCACGTTTTTATTCTACCGGACATGGCGTTTGTTGCCTGTCTCATAAACGACGGTGGTGCCTGATGGTTATCTGCCATTGCACTATCGTCTTTCTCACTTTTTCACCCGGTGAAATATCTTTTCTTTGTTATCCATTCACCACAGATCAAACCAGGTAAACAACCCCCGATATCTCTCTCATAAATCCAGAACCCTAACGCCATGGTTGCCCCTTTACCCCAACGGCATAAGCAGCACAGACTCTCATAACCTAATGATTTTAATCACAGTTAACAATTAATTTGCGAGTGCCGCAATACCCCAAGCCTGCCTAACACCATCCCGAACGCGTCATAATGCTAAAGAGTGATAACGGCTCTGGATGTGCAGCACCAAGCGCTAAATATCTAATTAAGCATTTCAACTGTCGTAAAAACCGAACTGCGTACATAATTAAAAAGCAGAGTGGGCTCATTTAAATAAGTGAATTCATTGTTCTATAGCACGCGCATACAATGACATTTTTTAAATGATAAAAATTGTCGTTTTAGCGCAAATTGATAGACTTTTCTTATAGCACTAATTTAATGAGAGTTTTTATGAATGAAAGAAAAACTATCGTTCTGGTTGAGGATGACAAACCCTTGGCAACATTGATTTCCGATTTTTTAAGAAATCATATGTTCGACGTTACCGTGATCGGTGATGGTGAATCTGCCGTAACCCATATCCTGCAACATCATCCTGACCTGGTATTGCTGGATATCATGCTGCCGGGCAAAAGTGGTATGGATATCTGTAAGGAACTCGGGGGGTTATATCATGGGCCCATTATTATGTTAACGGCTCTGGGGGAAAGTCTCGATCAGATCTTGGGGTTAGAACTTGGGGCTGATGATTACATCATTAAACCCGTTGAACCCAGAGTGTTGCTGGCCAGGATCAGAGCCCAACTCCGTCGTGTGAGTAAACCCGTCGTAGCAGAAAAGAAAGAGCCGGCGAATCCAGCATTGGAGCTCGGGCAGTTGGTCATTATGCCAAGTTCTCGAACCGTTTTTTTGTATCAGCAAGAAATCCCTATGACGACGGCGGAATTTGATCTGCTGCTGTTGTTGGCTAAAGACGCAGGCAAAGTTCTCACGCGCGATCAGCTGTTAATGGCGCTGAAAGGCATTGATTTCGATGGGCTGGATCGCACAATAGATATTCACATATCCCGGTTGCGCAGGAAGCTTGACGATAACACCGAAAATCCCAAAAAAATCAAAACAATCAGAGGAAAAGGGTATCTTCTGAATCGCGATGGTTGGAATGAATAGCACAGTCAGGGTGCCTAAAAGATGAAAATAAACAACTGGCCTAGAGTCATCATGTTTTTGAGGTTTTATCTATTCTGCCTGCTATTTGGCTTTGTTATCTATGCCATTATAGACTTTGTAAAAATACGCACTATGACAGTCTTAACAGCCCGGGCGCACTATGAACTTATTCAGGAAACCATTAATTTATTAGAAAAAAAATACCTTTTACATAAAGAGGGAGAGTTGGATGGAAAATTTAATGAACTGAATGAATACTCAATTTACTCTGTCAGTGTCGTGGGTGTGGTTAACCTCCAAAAGGAACTTCCCGCAGATAAATACGCCAGGATACTTAAAGGAGAGATAGTCATCATTAATGATAACACTGCCCTTAAAAAAATCAGAGGAACCAATAAAGTTCTTTCTCTCAATGCAAGCCAGTTTGGTATTGTAAACATAATATCAGAAGATCGGACTATAAGATATCGTGTATATATTAATGGAATGCTGTGGCTTGCCTTATTAATTGCACTATTTTGTTACAGTTGGCTCAACCCTATTTGGTGTGACGTAAAGAAAATACGTCAAAAAGCCCTGCTTCTGAGTGCAGGGGATCTGAAGGCTAGAGTGGAGGGTGCATCATCGGCTATCTTCAAACCCATTGCTAGCGCGCTGGACGAGATGGCGGATAAAATTCAGGATGCAACCCTGATGCGCAGAGCTATGACGACGACCATGGCTCACGAGCTTCGGACACCGATCGCCAGGATAAGGTTTCATCTCCATAACTATCTCGAAGAGAAGGATGTTGATAATAAAGAAGCGATAATGAATAATATCTACGATGAAATTAATTGCGTAGAGTCATTAATTGATACCGCACTCAGTTATGCCAGCATTGCAAACTATAATAAAATATTCTCTCCGCAAAAGCAGTATATCTCCACCTGGTTTGATGAACAGATTGATACAGCCATTAAAGGGAGTAAAGATATTCAGTTTATAAAAAATTATGACAGCAATCTTGGTTGGGTTTATATGGACATGAACTTAATGGAACGTGTATTGAGCAATTTACTCGGCAATGCCAAAAAGTACACTAAGAGCATAGTTCAGGTGAACGTAACACGTACTGAAGAAATCCTCACTTTTTCTATCGAAGATAATGGTAAAGGGGTCGCTGCTGAAGATATAGAGAAAGTCTTTAAACCGTTCTACAGGGGAAAAGGCAACAAGAAATTAGGGATTAGAGGCTTTGGCTTAGGGCTGACGATCGTAGATAAAATCGTTGCGTTGCACCGGGGCACGGTCTTCGTGAAAACTTCAGAACTCGGCGGCGCCAGTTTCGTCGTAGAGATACCTTGTGATTATCAACATCAATAACAGCCTTACATTTAGAAACATTAGCTACAAAAGACAACATAGGGCAACCAAAACGCAACCAAAGAGTAACCAAACCCACCACCTAAGAGCACATAAAATCAGTAGGATACATGCATCAATCAGTGACAGGTAGCAACAGGAAAAGTGGTGAGAACAAGAAAGTACTTAAATAAAAACGAGGTGGATCGTTTACTGGTAAGTGTTGCACGCGGGAATAACTACTATCGGGATCAGTGTATGATTTTGATGTGTTATATCCATGGTTTTCGGGTGAGTGAGCTAACGGCTCTAAAACTCTCCGATATTGATTTAGTGAACAGAAAAGTTCACGTTAGCAGGCTAAAAAATGGCTTTTCAGTTCAGCATCCGTTACACGATATTGAAATCACATTGCTCAACGCTTGGCTTGGGCAACGCTCAAGTTATTTAAACGCGGACAGTGAGTGGCTTTTCCTTTCGCGCCACGGAACACGGATCTCGCGCCAACGATTTTATAAAGCGGTTAAAAGCTATGGGGAAACCGCAGGGATCAGCGTGGTTGTTACCCCGCATATGTTGCGCCACTCTTGCGGTTATGCACTAGCAGAACAAGGTATGGATACACGTTTAATTCAAGACTATCTAGGGCACAGAAATATCCGTCATACGGTACTCTATACGGCCAGCAATGCGGCCAGGTTCAAGTCGATTGTTTTCTAACATCATGCGGTATCTCTTTGGATAACAACGCACTTAAGGCGAAGTTTAACAGGAACAACCTGTCTTTATGTATAAACAAAAATATCTAAAAGCGGGCAACACCTCGCCGGAACAGTAGGGCTACGCTCGGGCGGGATTCCTCAGCCCATAGTATTAACCATAATTAATGGTCACATCTGGATGAACCTGCAATCGAATCCTTTCGTAACCAGAGGAAAGGACAGGCATGTTACCGAGGGTATAAAACTCAAGACCAAAGGGGTTTTATATCACCGACTATATTAACGAATTTTATATTCAGATAATATATCATCACTGATTCGGCAATACCTGCCCGATTGATTATAGTTACTGACCATAACAGCTTTCCTATTCCATGAGCTACTTCCTCATTACTCAGGAGTCAGTTAACTTCTGATAGCCCACTAAATTTACGCCACAAACAGTTCAAATTACAGTGCGGCGTATATCAGTTGAAATATAATGAGCATATCAATATCGGACCATGGCACAACCTGTGTACAAACTCAATCCCAGTTGTAATTTTGAGATTCCCGATGAAACTCATCCATTAAATTTCTCGCCGCTAACGTTAAAGGGCGCTCTGAGGAGTAGATTAAACAGAATTCAGCATTCGGCATAGCTTCTTTCACTGGAATAGTACAAAGGTTTTGCGCGAGAAAATGTGTACGAACCATCGCTTTAGTCGCAATAGTCAGGTAATCCGCATTCATAACCATTTGTAAAGCGGCGGTACCGGTGCCCCGCATTATTGCCTTCTGCTGATAAGTTTTAGAACCAAATAACAATAACTCCAATTGGTCGTAATGCCCCATCGTTGTCACAGGCAAAAACCAATCTGCCTCCTGTAACTCGGCTAATGACGTGCAACTCACCAAGGGGTGTCCTTTGCGAACGTATACAGCATATGCAGTATTAAATAGAGGTTCCTGCACAAGGCCACTCAAGTATTCAGAAGGTATATTGGCACCAATAATAAAGTCCAGTTTGCCTATACGCAGGGATGGCAGCAGTTCGGATATTTGCCCTTCCATATTGGTAATGCTTGCTTTTGGATATTTTTTTTTAAATCTTTTCAAAGCCCCTGGAAATATAGTTAAAATAGGTAACGATGACAACCCTATCACAACAGGCCCTGATGTCGAAAGATTGAGGTGCTCAATCTCATCCAAAGCACGGTCTAACTCATTTAACACCAACTCAATACGCGCATTAAATAATCGCCCCGCCTCAGTAGGTATCACACCGCCACCACCTCTTATTACCAATGCCGTGCCCAATACCTGCTCCAACTCCTGTAAACTGCGTGTGATTCCTGGTTGTGATTGGTCAAGCGCCTTGGCAGCAGAACGGATACTACCATGCAGTATTACTGCTTGAAATGCCTGTAGCTGTTGGAGTTTTGGCAAGTACCTCATAATACCTCTATTTATACGTATTATAGTTTAATCTATTAAATAAAAAACAATCATGAGACCATCTTTAATTCCATGTTGGAAATATAACTTATAGGCTATATTGTAACTGGCGATATCTCTCTCAACTGATAGTTAATCCTGAGGTGAATGGGTAATTATTCCTAAATCCTCAGGCAAACAGAATAGAAGCCATAATAACAGATGGAGGGATTTTACATTTTTATTTCCTTCTCTTAATTAACAAAAAATCCTTAATACTTCCGTTCAACACCGAATGCACTACAGATAATCCTCAACAAAAAGTTATTTGTATTTTATTCAACGAAAGAGAAAAACCTTAAAAATGAAAGCACAAGAATAATATACGCAGTAAACGAACAGTCTAACATGCCAATGGCAAGCAATATAGGATTTTTCTTTGTGCCAGGGCAGATGCTTTTTTTCTATACACAATGCAGTTTTGTTATACTCTGATTATAAATACATCTCTTCGCAAATGTTAGGTATGTCGACCCCCTCAGCGATATCAACCCAATAGGCAGATTCACTGGGCCACTTCAATCCATTGATAAACATTAGAAAAAACCATTACAGCGTCTCCCTGTTATGTTAGCACTCTAATTTTTCACGCTGTATTTTTCTAGAAGTGACGTGTCTGTTGAAAAATCTCAGTAGTAAAAACCTCTTTTTCGTTCATGATGATGTCACTAAGATCGACTTAAAAATATCATTTGCGAATACAGATTTATCTTAGTTTTATTCCAGGAGGAATTAGGGATGAGAGTTCCGCAATGGCAGAAGCGCTTTAACTTAAGCCGAAATTCGGGTTATTAATAGAGAAAGGGATGAAGAGAGGTTATAGCAGGCGCTACGACAAATGACGTGATTAGTTACCACTCATCATTTGATGATCAACGTCAAATTGTCGTGACCGTATCCTACTTTATGGCGAGGATAGAGTAAGCGCCTACGATCTTAGCTGATGAAGCCCTAGATGGCTTAGATCAGAAAGGTGATACAATTGAGCCAATCCGCTTGCATAGATCAGAGTAGGCTTCGTCCAGCTTGTCGAAAAATTTAGAGATAGTCAGTATGATTTTCATGGTCGTTTCCTCAGTTGTACTTAGTGTCTTTTAGTGTGACCTGTGTCACACAAATGAATCTACTCTTTTCAAAACAGCATTTCAATATTTTTGTGACATAAATCACAAAAAATACGATTTTACAGGTTCGGCTAACTGACCTCTCCCTTCGTTCAACAGAGCAAAAAACTTACAATCAATTGATTTATATTGTTTTTTATTTAAAAAATAACTGAAAGCATCCCAAAATATTCCCCCTTGAACCTTTTCCGTGCAAAACGCTGTTGTGTGATCCCCGTCTCGTTTCACACCCCACAACAGTAATATAAAGAAACAATGTGTCAGATAAATTGAAACGATGTTTTATATATGGCGGATACATGGAAAAGCAGATAACAGTCAGGCATACGGTCGCATACGGTAGTGCGAACTTACTAGGAAGTGGCGCGCTGGCGATCAGCGGCGCCTGGTTGATGTACTTCTATACGACCTTTTGTGGCCTTTCTGTCGTAGAAGCCGCAGCCATCTTCTCCCTGGCCAGTATTCTTGATGCCGTCAGCAACCCGATCATGGGTTACATCACGGATAACTTTTACAACACGCGGCTTGGCCGGCTATTTGGCCGCCGTCGATTCTTCATCCTCCTCGGGATCCCTCTGGTGCTGTTCTACCCGATGTTGTGGATGAGCGGTTTCGGGTTTTGGTATTACCTGCTCACCTACGCCCTGTTTGAATTGATCTACACCTCCATCATGGTGCCGTACGAAACCTTAGCGACAGAAATGACCACGGATTTTGCCAAACGCTCCAAGCTGACTGGCTCAAAAGCGATCTTTGGTAAAATCGCTAACTTTATGGCGGCCTTTATTCCTGGCCAGTTCATTGCTATCTACGGTAAAGACTCTCCAACCCCGTTCCTTTATACCGGCATCGCCTACGGCGCAATCATGTGTCTCGCCATGATTTCTCTGTATGTCTCCTCATGGGAACGCCCGGCCAGCGAAGTGGTAAAAGAAACCACCAGCAGCCTGGGGCAAGCACTGAAGAAACTCTGTATTGATATGATCTCCACTTTCCGCTTACGTATTTTCCGCAAGCATTTGGGGATGTATCTGTTCGGCTTCGGCGCAGAATGGCTGTTTGCGTCTTCATTTACCTATTTCATCATCTTCGGCTTGCGCCAAAGCGCCGTGCTGGTTTCGCAGCTCAACAGTTTCAGCTCGGTGATGCAGCTGATTTCAACCGCATTCTTTATTGGCATCTGCGTAAAAATGGGCTTTGCCCGGCCGTTCCGCATCGCCTTGCAGGTAGTGATTGTCAGCGTTATTGCTTACGCAGCGCTCTACTTTACCGGTTGGTCAGATACTGCCACCGTGATCGTCTTGTTTGCCATCACCGCTGTTTTTGGCCTGAGCACCGGCGGGATCTACTACATCCCTTGGACCGTTTATACCTTCCTGGCGGACGTGGATGAGGTGCTGACCGGGCGTCGTCGTGAAGGGCTGTATGCTGGTGCCATGACATTCGCCGGGAAAATGGTGCGCTCTATCATCGTCTTCGCCATGGGCTGGACGCTCAGCAAATTTGGCTTTGTCTCAGGGCAATCAGTACAACCAGAAATGGCAGTACAGGCGATTGTCGGCGTGTTTGCCATTGGTGTAATAGCGCTGGCAATAGTGGCGATTTTCTACACCACGCAAATGAAGCTGGATAGAAAGAGCCATATGATCCTGTTAGAAGAGATTGCGCGGATTAAAGCAGGAGGAACCATGGCGGATATCTCTCCGGCTCACCGTGCCATTGTCGAAGAATTGACCGGTTGGAAATACGAGCAATGCTGGGGCAATAATCCGTTAGGGCAAAAAGCGCCGCTGGAAAAACTGACCGAGTTAACGGCGCAAAAATAGTCACTTTTCGGGAGGCGAGATTTTGCTTCCCGAAATCTTTTCCCCCATTGAAACCCAGATGAACAACCAAGAGGTGGGGGAATTCACCAGAAAGTTTATGTTCAACATGATAGTTCTTCTTTTACGGCATTGGTTATGACTGATATCGATAATAAAAACCGGGAATTAGCCCACTTTGCTTTTTGTGCTCAGGTTGCCATGAAGCTGGCTGAACAAGATGGGAAGGTGACTTCTTTTTTAGATGGACATCTTTTCTTACTACGCTGGCTCATCACGGCACAAAAACAAAAACGTTTTCCTAAACAAGTCGCGCCAGAAATAGCCTGGCTGATCGCACGCGGGCGTCAGTTAGGCATGCAAAGCAGGCTCTATGAGCGGGTGCAGTATTTATATTTTTCCTGGGTAGATCCTATCGAGCAGCAGCCAGATTTGCATCGGCTGACCTATATTATCGAGGCATTGAAAAATGCAGGCTGGCGCTACTATGTGCTGACGCCTGAAGAATGGATAACGGAAAAAGTCCCTGCCCGTGTGAATGGCATTAATGCGCTGATGATCGAGATGAACCATCTTAATAGCGTCTTTTGCAAAGAGGGTTCACAGTTGGAGCCGTTGGAAATCAGAGTGTTGGGTGATTTACAGGTGTTTGGCATATTACTGCTGGAACAAAAGTTCCACGTTTTTCAGGTGCTCGGCGAAACCGCTTATGCGCGCCTGTTTGTCAGCATCGACGAGAAGATCCCTGAGGTAGCCTAGGTATTTGCATGCAGGTGTTATTCACCTGCATCAGATGGGATTGATCACTCAGCCGGTTTTTTATTCTCGGCTATTGCAGGCGGAGTTTTTTTGATGCGCGGGTACTTCCACAGCCAGCGCCCGCTGACCATGCGCCAATAGAAGAACGCTCCGCGCACCGCCCAGTCACTGAACATCCCCAACCAGACCCCGACCACGCCCATACCGAGCAGCACGCCCAAGGTATAGCCGGCAACCACACGGCAGCCCCACATGCCCAACATTGAGACCCACATGGTGAAGCGGGCATCGCGAGCACCTTTCAGCCCGGCAGGTAATACCCAGGAGGCCGCCCAGATCGGCATAAACGCCGCGTTCAGCCAGATCAAGATTTTCACCACCTCTTTCACATCTTCTTCCTGGGTGTAAAAAGAGGCAAACAGCCCGGCGAACGGCGCGGTTCCCCAGGCCAGGATCGTCAAGCCGACGGTTGCCAGCCAGAACACGTAACGCAGTTGTTTCTCGGCCTGGGCGATCTGCCCCTTGCCCAAGCGTTTACCGACAATAATGGTTGAGGCCGATCCCAGAGCGCTTCCCGGCAGGTTAATCAGCCCAGCAATGGAAAAGGCAATAAAGTTACCGGCGATCACGTTGGTGCCCATACCGGCAACAAACATCTGCGTCAGTAATTTTCCGCAGTTGAACAGCACCGACTCAATACTGGCAGGGATGCCAATCCCCAGCACATCGCGCAAGATATTGCTGTTCAGCGGGGTGAAATAGCTCTTCAATGAAATACGCAGTGCCGGGTTCAGGCCGATCATCAACACATAAATAATACCGATCGCGCCAATATAGCGGGAAATGGTCAACCCTAAGCCAGCGCCGACAAAGCCCAGCCCATCCCAGCTAAACAGACCGTAGATCAGCGTACTGCTGATCAGAATATTGAGGATATTCATGCCGACATTGATCAGCAGCGGGATCTTGGTATTCCCTGCCCCACGCAGCGCCCCGCTACCAATCAGCGCAATGGCCGCCGCCGGGTAGCTCCACACCGTGGTTTGCAGGTAGGAAAGGGCCAGCGCTTTGACCTCGGGCGTGGCAGCCCCGGCGATCACATTGATAATCTGTTCACCGGCCAGGTGGATCACCACCGCCAGCAATATCGCCAATGCGGTCATCAACACCAGCGACTGACGCGCCGCCGCTCTCGCCCGTTTGCGATCCCGCGTGCCGAGGCTAAAGGCCACCACCACCGTGGTTCCCAGATCGACCGCGGCGAAAAAGGCCATAATCACCATGTTGAAGCTGTCTGCCAGGCCAACCCCGGCCATCGCCTCCTTACCGAGCCAACTCACCAGGAAAGTGCTCAGCACCCCCATCAGCAATACACAGGTATTTTCTAAAAAGATAGGCAGCGCCAACGGGGTAATCTCGCGCCAGAAGAGCACCCGATAGCTTTTTCGTTTGGCATACCAACGCGTGTTGGTCACGCTCTGGCGCAGTGCCGCAGGTAAGTTCAAAATTGGCCTGAAGATTGGAAGTGAAACGACGTTTCAATAATGATTTATAAGCGCTTACACTGCAAGGTATTTCTTTCATGTTAAGACTGAAATGGTAACAGCCTATTATCAGGCTACATAGACAGACATATTCCTGATAATCAATGTAAATTGAGAGTTCAACCAAACGAATTGTGTGAAAATATTATTTTTACTAATGATTTGGCCAGAAAAACCTGGCCAAATCCCTATCAATTGTAACTTTCTGCGGTAGATATAATATGCTCAGAATGAGAATAAATATCATCCAGTGCATCTATAGGGTACCGAGTTTCTTTCTTGTCAGCATCAAACAGGCCAATATACATTTGGCTCCGATTAAAGTGCAATCTGCAAATAGGTTTCCTATTATTATCATCAAGCAATATTCCGAAATAGCTTTTAGTATCTCGATGAGAAATTCTACTGGGTTCAACTACGGTTCGAATGATAGATTTAATAATATGAAATCCCTCAATCTCATCTTCAGTAGTAACAATACTCTCAGGCTCTGTGATTGGTGTTCCTATCAAATCAGCACTGTCTTCTTTCGGCTCATTGACTACCGTGGATTGAGGATGAGAAGCACCGCTAATCGCAGACTTTAGACGTTCATTGACTTGATCATTTAACCATTGACTGGCAGCCTTCTTCGTTAAGGTTGCGAACAGTTCACGTACTTTTTGTGTCAGCATGCCATCATAAACTCTGGAGGCAAAAAACTTAACAAAGTCCTCTTCTGGATTGGTAAACTGCGTGGAGAATATTTTCTTTATTTGGCTGACATACTTTAACTCTCCAGCGGCATTAACTATTGATTCTACATCAAACGCTGATTTAGTTAACTTAACGATTTCAGGAACCACATTCTCATCAATATCCAGCAAGTCTAATTCTAAAAACGGCTTTTCATCCATCTTGTTTGGAGCATCAAGATCGGTGAAAAACTTATAGATCTGCCCATTGGTTAAAATAGATATTCTCGCGTTAGTAACATGGAAGTATCTAAATAACTGTGACGCATGATTGACATTCAGCGGTTCGCCGATTTTCTTACACTCAACCAGTATTTGTATCTCACTATTTTTTAAAATAGCGTAATCTATTCTCTCACCTTTCTTGGTACCGACATCACAAATAAATTCAGGTGTCACTTCGGTTGGATCAAAAACATCATAACCAAGCACTCTATTGATGAAAGGCATAACAAAAGCACTTTTTGTCGCCTCTTCCGTCTGAATAACCACAGCCTGCTGTTTAATCTTGGCCGAAAGACTGTATAGTTCGTCTAAAAGTGCCATAAAATACCCCACGTCAAATGGTTATAGTTTTTCACCCACCCAATTTATATAAAAAAACTCTGCCCTGCTATTTTTTTCACCAGAATCAGACTGCGATCACTTAATTTAACAACCGGTGAAATCAGGTAATAATATAGAAAGAAAACACTGTAAAAATTAGTAGTGAAGTATCTTGATAGTTGATTTTGTAATAATAGCCCTACTTCACTAACTAAAATAAAATCATTCAAATCGATATTACTATTTAATATAAAAAACAATCTGATTTATAGGGATTTCTATTCCCTTTTATCTCAGGTACCATCTTAAAAACTGTATAAAAAAACAGGTGATACGATGCAACCCATAGTTCTGCAATCCACACGGATCGAACGCGATCGATTTCGTGGTGAAACCATCACCAACGGCAAGTTCCTCAATTGTGATTTTTCGGGTGCCGACCTGACCGATACCCAGTTTATCGGCTGCCTGTTCTATGATGAAGCCACCCAGCTCGGCTGTTCCTTCAACCGTGCAGTGCTGAAAGATGCCAGCTTCAAAAGCTGCGATCTGTCTTTGGCGGATTTCCGGAATACCAGCGCATTAGGTTTGGAGATCCGCGAGTGCAAAGTGCAAGGGGCCGATTTTCGCGGTGCCAACTTTATGAATATGATTTCGCAGCGCAGCTATTTTTGCAGCGCTTTCATCATCAAAAGCAACCTGAGCTATGCCAACTTCTCCAAGGTGGTGCTGGAAAAATGTGAACTGTGGGAAAACCGCTGGAACGGTGCCAACGTGCTCGGTGCCAGCTTTATCGGCTCAGACCTTTCCGGCGGTGAATTCAACCATTTCGACTGGCGGGCAGCCACGTTCAATCACTGTAATCTTACCGGCTCCGAGTTGGGTGAACTGGATCTCCGCCAGGTCGATCTGGAAGGGGCGCAACTGGATAGCCAGCAGATTGTCGGTTTGATCGATCGACTGGGCATTGTGCTCGTCAGTGATTCGTAGTCGATCCATTAATCAGCCTAATGCCGTATTACTTTTTATCATCGGCACAGTGTCTTGATTTGGTTTTCTTTTTCACCAATGATTTCCGTTCCTCTTTAATCATCAGGATCACCTATGAATCCCTCGGCCGCCGTACTTTACACAGATGCACACTTTTTCAGTCCTTACGCCATGTCGGTATTTATCACTCTGACCGAAAAGGGGATGCCGTTTACTATCAAACCCGTGGATTTATCGCAGGGGGAAAACCAAGGCCAAGCCTACGGCGCGCTGTCGCTGACCCACCGCGTACCCACGCTGGTGATAGATAATTTTCATCTTTCCGAATCCTCCGCCATTGATGAATATCTGGAAGAGATCCACCCTGCCCATCCGGTCTACCCACGCGATGTCAAACAGCGCGCCAAGGCGCGTGAGATTCAGGCCTGGCTGCGCAGCGATCTGCTGCCGCTGCGCGCAGAACGCCCGACAGAGGTCATTTTCAGCCAAGGTAAATTCGCCCCGCTGAGCACCGCCGCCCAGCAGGCAGCGCAGAAGCTGATCGCCGCTGCGGAAAAGCTGTTGAGTCACGGCCAGGATCATCTATTTGGCGAGTGGTGCATCGCCGATGCCGATTTGGCCCTGATGCTCAACCGGCTGGTGATGCATGGTGACGACGTGCCGGAGAACCTGCGTCGTTATGCACAACAGCAGTGGCAACGCCCTTCGGTGCAGGCCTGGCTGGCGCTGCCGGAAAAAGTACGGGGTTAATGCCGAATGTTCATCAGTTAAGGCTGGAACATAGTATCGGTACATCTCTGAACTGGCCCAGAGCGTTTGCAACTCACTGGGTCAGATTGGTGCACTCCTGTTTAAAATAGTGGTCTATTTAGACAATGCATAATAGTTCTCTCTGTCTGGCAATTTATATTTTTCAAACCCAAGCGCCACCAGATAATTTATCCTTTCTTTAGCTATAGGAATAGCTTTAGTCACTATTTTTTCAACACTGAAATCATCAAAGAAATTTTCAGAACATAAAGATAAAATTTCCGTTAGATATTTTTCTCTTTCATATTCTGATAATATATCCAACCTCAAAACCCCGGTATTCACTTTATCATCGCCAAACATTTCTAATGTGCCGACGGCAAGACTGGTTTCCTTATTCACAATTGAATACCTGATAAACTCCTCACGCGCATAACAACCCAGCCAGCCTATTATTGCGCTTTTCATTTCGTCTATCGTATTAAAATTGAAATCCCCCATGCACATATCTGAATTGAATAGCGGTCTGGAGTTTACATCCGAATAACATTTCAATAAACCTTCCGCATCATTCTCTGAAATAAGGCGTATTATAAAATGTGATGTTTCATACGTTGGGCATTCTTTGTATGGGTTACTCATTTCTTAACTCCTTTTTAGTGTTAAATTTATAATAATTAATTTAACACTTGGGTCTTCCATAATTAAAAAGCCAATGGTGCAACTCATAAATGGCAATGATATACGTTGAAAACGACCCGATAGCTCAACATGGTCAAATCGAACGACTCGCGTCCATTTTAAACCACCTATTCAGCGTTCAGCAGTGATCCCTCTCTTAAAATGTGGACAAGAGTCAATCCGCAGGGAGTACTGCCCTTAACATTGGCCGCATGCTGATACAGTTTTTCGCTTAACTGACCAGCACTGCGGCCACGGCACCGCCGTTTTCATCGCTGAGAAACACAACATCACTTTTGGGAAAGCCTCACCACCCGGCAGGCAGGTAACCAAATAGCGAGGCAATGGCATACACCGCGCCGCCCATGTACAGCAGCACAATGCTCACTTGCAGGATGGGATGGGTGATCCAGTTGCACTGCCAGAGCGGTACCTGATCGCCAGATTTACGTGCTCCCCGCAGGATCAGCATCGGCATGATCGACAGGATCACGCCGCTGAATACCCCGGCGAAATACAGCGCATTGACGAAGGAAACCAGGCCACTGTAAGCCAAGGCAAACGGCGGTAACACCACCAGCAACAGTACGCTGAACCGGCGGAAAGGTTGTTCATCATCCCCCAAGCGGAACTTATCGAAGATATTGGTCAGGAAGCTGCCGCCCAATCCCCAGTAAGAGGTCAGCATCGCGCACAGCGCAAAGATGTTGGCCGAGAAGAAGGCCCATTGCCCCAGTGCCTGGCCCCAGGAAATGGTGGCAACATCGGAAATATTATTCAGCCCGCTGAGAGCAATCACCGACATCGGCACCACCGCCAGTAACACGAAGGTGATCACCATACCGACGATAATCGCTTTCGGCAGTTGCGCTGGCTTATCCGAGAAACCACGCGCCATCTCAGGCACGATGTACTGCGCGGAAAAACAGAACACCACCACGCTGAACACCGGCACCATAAAGCGCCAGTCACCGTCCAGCAGATTGCGCATCTGAGTGGTTTCTTTCAGCAGCGTCGCGATCACCAAGGTGGCAATCATCACCACCATGCCGATGCTGATAAATTTCTCACCACGGCCGATGGCTTTCAGGCCCAGATACAGCACCAGCGCGGCTGGGATAAAGAACAGCAGGCTACCGAGGGCGGGAGAAATACCAAACAGGGATTGCAGCAGTTTGCCGCTGCCGGTCATATAGGCGGTGAGTGCGCCAACGCTGTTGACACAGACCGAAGCAAACATCAGCCAGGAGCCAAAGCCGCCAACATAGCGCCGGGCTAAACCGCTCAGTTGCAGATGCGCTTGGGTGCGCAGAGTCGATTCAGCCACGTAAAGCATGGTAATAGTGGTCAGGCAACCGACCAGCACCAGCCAGAACAACAGGGGTAAATAGCCCGCCTTGCTGGAGGCATATGCGATGGAAAGTACGCCAGCACCGATGTTGGTACCGACGATCATGGCGACTCCTTCGAGGAAACTCAGTGATTTGGCGGGTGCAGGTGCCCGCTCCCCGGCGGCAGTCGCCGGGGCAATAGCGATGTTTTCGGAAGGCATAGTTCATCCTTTAAATCCCGGTGGCGCTGGCCACCGGGAAATGTTGAAGTCCAGGGGGTTAACAGCTCACATCGATACACAGGTATTTCAGCTCCAGATATTCTTCAATGCCGTAACGCGATCCTTCACGTCCGAGCCCTGACTGTTTCACGCCGCCAAACGGCGCCACTTCGTTGGAAATCAACCCGGTGTTGATGCCCACCATGCCATATTCCAAAGCCTCCGGTACCCGCCACTGGCGTGCGGCATTCTGGGTGAACAGATAGGCTGCCAAACCGAATTCGGTATCGTTGGCCATGGCGATAGCTTCTGCTTCATCATGAAAGCGGAACAGTGGCGCCACCGGGCCGAAGGTTTCTTCTTTGGCAAACAGCATTTGCTGCGTCACACCGGTCACCACCGTCGGCTGGAAGAAGGTGCGGCCCAGCGCGTGTGGCTGCCCGCCGGTGGCAATTTGTGCCCCTTTGATCAGCGCATCATCAATGTGGCTCTGCACTTTTTCCACCGCGCCCTGGTCGATCAGCGGCCCTTGAGTGGTGCCTTCCTGCGTGCCATCCCCCACTTTCAGTTGTTCGACGGCGGCCACCAGCTTATCCACCAGACGATCGTAGATACCGTCCTGCACGTAGATCCGGTTGGCGCATACGCAGGTCTGGCCGCTGTTGCGGAATTTTGACGCCATAATGCCCGCCACTGCGGCATCCAGATTGGCATCATCGAAGACGATCACCGGCGCGTTACCGCCCAGTTCCAATGAAAGCTTTTTAATCGTCGGTGCGCATTGCGCCATCAGAATGCGGCCCACTTCGGTCGAGCCGGTGAAGCTCAGCTTGCGCACCACCGGGCTATCACACAGCACTTTGCCAACCTGTGCGGCTTCGCCGGTGACGACCTGCAACACGCCCGCCGGAATACCAGCATCCTGCGCCAGCTTGGCCAGCGCCAGTGCGGTCAGCGGCGTCTGCTCAGCCGGTTTAACGATCATGGTGCAACCCGCCGCCAGCGCCGGGGCAGCCTTGCGGGTGATCATCGCCGCCGGGAAGTTCCACGGGGTGATCGCCGCACAGACGCCGATCGGCTGCTTCACCACCACCAAGCGTTGCGACGCCAGTGGAGCCTGCAATACCGCGCCGTCGACGCGCTTGGCCTCTTCGGCAAACCAGGTGATAAACGAGGCGGCGTAGGCCACCTCACCGCGCGCTTCGGCCAATGATTTGCCTTGCTCGGCGGTCATCAACTGCGCCAAATCCTCTTGGGCCGCCATCATTTTATCGGCCCAGGCCAGCAGCAGCGCCGAACGCTGTTTGGCCGTCAGCTGTTTCCAGCCGATTTGTGCCTGTTGTGCGGCAACTATCGCCTGCTGAGTTTCTTCCGCACTGACCAGTGGAACCGTGGTCAGTTCTGCACCGGTGGCCGGGTTGATCACCGTTTCACGCTTGCCGCTGCGTGCATCGCACCATTCACCGTTGATCAAGCACTGGCTGCGCAGCAGTTCTGGATTTTGTAATTTCATCGTTCTTGCTCCTTATTGGGCCAGCACGCGGGAAAGGATCGTCAGCGCCTGGCTAAACTGGGCGTCAGGAATGGTCAGCGGATACAGGAAACGGATCACGTTGCCATATACGCCACAACTGAGCAGCAGCAGCCCTTCTTCCTGAGCCTTTTGCTGCACCTGACGGGTAAACTCTGGAGAGGGCTTGCCGGTGGCCGGATCGTTGAACTCCACCGCCACCATCGAACCCTTGGCACGAATATCGGCAATGGCTGGGCAATGTTTACGCGCCTGCTGCAACACTTCCACCAGGTGTTGGCCCAAACGCTGCGAGCGCTGGCAGAGCTGTTCTTCTTCGATCACTTCCAACACCGCCAACGCCGCCGCAACCGCCAGCGGGTTACCGGCATATGTACCGCCAAGCCCGCCCGGTGCTGGAGCATCCATTACCTCGGCACGGCCCGCTACCGCCGACAGCGGCATGCCCCCTGCCAGGCTTTTCGCCATCGTGATCAGATCGGGCTTCACGGCGTAATGATCCATGGCGAACAGCTTGCCGGTACGGGCAAAACCGGTCTGCACTTCATCGGCAATCAGCAGAATGCCGTGCTGATCGCACAGCGTGCGCAACGCCTGCATAAATTCCGGCGGTGCGATATTGAAACCGCCCTCACCCTGTACCGGCTCCAGCACAATCGCTGCGACCTGTTTAGGGTCGATGTCAGCTTTAAAAATGCGCTCCAGGCTGTTCATCGCCTCTTCGGTGCTGACGCCATGCAGCGCATTCGGATACTGGCCGTGGAACACCGAACCTGGGAACGGGCCAAAGCCCAATTTGTACGGGGCCACTTTGCCGGTCAGGGCCATGGTCATGTAAGTACGGCCATGGAAGCCACCGCCGAAGGTGATCAGCCCTGGGCGGCCGGTATAGGCGCGGGCAATTTTCACCGCGTTTTCTACCGCTTCCGCCCCGGTGGTAAAGAAGGCGGTTTTGCAGGCCCCATCGATCGGCGCAATATTATTGATACGCTCCGCCAGCGCGATATAGCTTTCATACGGGACAATCTGGTAAGCGGTATGGGTGAAGGCTTTGAGCTGTTTTTCAATCGCGGCAATCACTTTCGGGTGGCGGTGGCCGGTATTGAGCACGGCAATGCCCGCAGCGAAATCGATAACCTCATTACCTTCTACATCCCACAAAGTGGCATTCTCCGCGCGCTCTGCGTAATAACCACACATCACACCAATCCCACGCGGGGTAGCGGCCAAGCGACGTTGATTCAGTTCTGCGTTTTTCATCTTGTTCTCTCCGGACAGTGCCCGTTGTCAATTTTGTTCACAACTACGAAACAATGATGTTTATTTACACAGGATGTGGCTCTATAATCCAGTGCCAGTTACGTTTACTTGAGGGATCCAATTGCGCTCATTGAGTGGTGACCTGTTATTGCAGCGCCTCGGCGACCAGCCTGATGATAAGCTGCATAAGCGGCTATATAATGCGATCCGCACCAGCATTCTGGATGGCAGTCTGCCCCCTTCCAGCCGCTTGCCTGCATCGCGCGATCTGGCTCAGGAGCTCAGTTTGTCACGCAACACGGTGTTAACCGTTTACGAACAACTGCTGGCCGAAGGATATGTATTTTCACGTCAGGGAAGTGGAACCTTCGTCGCAGAAACGGTGCCCGACAGCTATCTCTCCACCGCCAGCCAGCCGATTAGCGAAAATGGCGAGCCACGGCGCGTTGAGCTGTCAAAACGTGGGGCCACTTTGTTGCAGCACGCCAGCGCCAGCCCGAAACAATGGGGGGCTTTTATTCCCGGCGTGCCCGACGTCAATGCCTTCCCACATCAGATTTTCAGCAAGATCCAGGCGCGCATCAGCCGCCGCCCTACGCCACAACGCCTGACCTACAGCAATCAGGGCGGCAGCCCGGAACTGCAACATGCGCTGGTGGACTATCTGCGCGTGGCACGTTCGGTGCGCTGCTCGCCGGAACAGATCCTGATTACCGAAGGTATTCATCAGGCGATCGATCTGGTTACCCGCATGTTGTGCAATCCAGGGGATGCTGCCTGGATCGAGGAGCCGGGCTACTGGGGGATCCGCAATATTCTGCGCATAAACGACGTCAATATTTACCCGTGCGAAGTGGATGAAGCAGGAATGGTGCCGCCGGAGCAAACCAGCGGTGCGCCACGGCTGATTTTCGTCACCCCTTCACACCAATATCCACTGGGTTCGGTGATGAGTTTGGCGCGGCGACAACGGCTGCTGGCGTTAGCACGCCATGCCGGTAGCTGGATTGTGGAAGATGATTATGACAGCGAGTTCCGCTTCTCCGGGCAGCCGATCCCCGCGCTGCAAGGGTTAGAGGCCGATGCGCCGGTGATTTATATCGGCACCTTCAGCAAGACGCTGTATCCGGCCCTGCGGCTGGGTTATATGGTGCTGCCAAAACCGCTGGTGAAGGAGTTCAAAATCGCCCATGCCGAGCTGTATCGCGGGGGCCACCTGTTGATCCAGGCAGCTCTGGCACAGTTTATTCAGGAAGGGCACTACACGGCCCACATCCGCCGTATGCGTTTGCTGTATGCTAAGCGTCGCGCGTTTCTTAGCGCGCTGATTGAGCAACATTTGGGTAAACAGGCCTTGAGTGAGTTCAACAGCAATGCCGGGCTGCACCTGATCCTCAATCTGCCCAATGATGCCGACGATGTTGCCATTGCCGCCGCTGCCAGCACGCGCGGGGTATTAGTGCGGGCTCTGTCGCGTTATTACATGCAACCCAGCGCCCGGCGCGGCCTGCTGATGGGGTTTGCCTGTGTGCCGGAAGAACAAATGGCAGCGGCGTTCAGCGTGCTGCTGGAATGTATTTATTCTCAGGGGGATTGAAATAAGGAGTTTATCGTTTGTTCGCCATGTTGTAGACGTCATCTCCAGCACGCTTACCCACGGTAATCACCAGCAAAACGATCCGGTCTTCGAGCACTTCATAGACCAAGCGGTAGCCTGAAGCCCTGAGTTTTATTTTATAGCGGTTATGGCGACCACTGAGCCTTGCCGCAGGAACATGCGGGTTATCAAGGCGTTCAGCCAGTTTCTTTTTAAACTGTTCACGTACCGGATGCCCTAGCCGTTGCCATTCTTTAAGCGCACGCTTGTCAAACTCGAGTTTAAAGGTCATCCAGAGTCACGCTCACCGTATCCAGATCCTTCATGCGCTCATCGGCTATCACATTCAGTTCAGCATCTTCGGCAAGCTCGAGATAATAAGCATACAGCTCGGGCGGGACACAGTAGAACGCAGGTTCGTTACGGTTGAGAATGGCGACAGCATGACCTTCACCTTCAGCCACCGTTCCCATCGGGTTACGCTTTAAGTCAGTGATACTTGCTGCCGTTGTGGTCAATATTTGGTATGTCATTTTTACCTCCAAGTGCAATTAGCGCTAATAATAGCACCTTTAAAGGTGCTATCAATGGCCCATTCAGCGTTGAGTAAAAACGGATTAATCCATCAGGTGAGAAATATCATCATGGGCAACCGCTGGCGGATCCTGACGCATCCCTTTGGTTAACCACAGCAGATAAAGAAAACCGGCAAACAGCCAGATAAAGCCGACTTTCAGCGCTTCCGGATCCAGGTTAAACCACAGCCAGATGCACATGGCAAAACCGATCAGCGGTAGCAGGCCATATTTGAACATCGCCCTCAACCCACGGCGTTTTTCATTCACCAGAAAGTGTTTGATGACGCTGAGGTTCACGAAGGTGAACGCCCCCAAAGCACCAAAGCTGATCATCGACACCACCATGCTGAGATCCATCCACAGCGCCAGCAGGGAGATGATGGCGACAAACACGATCGCACGCCACGGCGTGTGGAAACGGGCATGGAGATGGAAGAACACTCTGCGCGGCAGCACCCCTTCGCGCCCCATGGCGTAGAAGATACGGGATACGCCGGTTTGCGCCGTCATTGATGAGGCGTAAACCCCGGTGAGATAAGTGGCCATAAAGAAGTTATACATCCACTTCCCACCCACGTGCTCCGAGATAATCAGGCTGGAAGTATCCTGATAAGGGATCAGCGCCTGCCAGTCGGGATACGCCAAGTGTGCGGCGTAAGAGACGGCGACAAAAATCGCCCCAGCACTGATCACGGTGATCAGAATGGCGCGCGGCAGCGTGCGTTTGGCGTCGGCGGCTTCCTCGGCCATGGTGGCGATGGCATCAAAGCCCAGAAACGCCAGGCACAGCACCGCCGCACCGGCAATCAGGCCAGAAAAATTACCAGCATCCACCAGCAGTGGCTTCATCAGCGCCTCTGGGCTGAGATCGGCTCCGCTGAACGCCAGCGCAATAAACAGCACGATAAACACCATCTGCAAGGCGATCAGCGTGAAGTTCACAGAGCTGAGCAGGCGCACCCCAAGAATATTCAACAGGCTGACGCTGACGATGGAAGCCAGAATAAACACGTAGGCAGGAATCGACGGAAATGCCTCGTGCAAGAAAATACCTAAAACCAAATAGTTAAGCATCGGCAGGAACAGATAATCGAGGATCTGCGCCCAGCCAACCAGGAAACCGGTTTTACCGCCAAAGCTGCGTTGAACATAGGAGTAGGCCGACCCGGCCAACGGCATCGCGTTGGTCATCCGGCAATAGCTCAAAGCGGTAAACAGAATGGTGACGATGGTTACCAGATAAGCGACAGGCAAATGACCCTGACTCAAAACGGTAACCTGACCATAGGTGGTAAATACGCCCAGCGGCACCATATAGGCGAGGCCAAACGCCACCAAGGCGGGGGTTTTAAGAACTCGTTGCAACCGAATATTTTGCGGCATTACCGTATCATCTCCTGACACAAAACTGCATCGTTCATCAGCACTTATGAGCTGTGTAAAAATTAAGGAAACGAATACTGGCACAAGAAAAGGTGCCGGGGAAGCAACAATCAGCTTTCCGTTTTTTAATCAGGCGGGAATGGCCGAAATTACCCTTCCCGCCCGCGACGCTTAAGCTAAAAAACGTTACCGTTATGCTTGGTAAACCACCTGACCACCCACTAAGGTTCTTTCGATACGGGTTTGGTAAATAACCTCGGCAGGCTGCTCAAACAGGTTTTGCTGCAACACGATCGCATCAGCAAACTTGCCCACTTCCAGCGAACCGATGTATTGCTCTTTGGCGATCATATAGGCCGCATCAATGGTCGCTGCGCGCAGCGTTTCGATCAGCGTTAAGTCGCGATCGTTGTCCAAACGCGGCCCGGCGGGATTACCTTCGCTGTCCCAGGCGCGGCGGGTCATCCCCACTTGCAGGTTATACCACTCGTCTAACCGATCGATCGGCCAGTCGCTGCCGTACGCCACGCGCGCCCCGGCATCCAGAAAACGCGCTGCCGGTTCCAAATGAGGGAAACGTTCTTCACCCAGCATTTCCCGCTCTTCGTCAATCAACACGCCCGGCAAACCGGCCCACTGGAATGACAGCACCGCTGTAGCGCCCAATTCGGCAAAACGTGCGTACTGATGCGCCGCCACCAGTTCGTTGTGCGCCAAGCCAGGGCGAATATCCTTACCTGGGCAGGCGGCACGCATCAGCTCAACCGCGTCCAGCACCTGCTCGATCGCCCCATCGCCCACCGTATGGGTGTGCGGATGCAGGCCAGCGCGGCCGCATTCCACCACCAACGCGTTCAACACCGGCGTAGTGAAGTAGAGATCGCCATAGCGTTCACTTTGCGCTTCACCGTGATGTTCACGATACGGCTGCAACAGCGCGGCGGTCATGGTCGGCGGCTGCAAAACGCCGTCGACAAACAGCTTCAGATGATCAACCGCAATACCGGCCTGCGGCGTCCACTCTTTATCGCCCCACTGCTTGGCGAACGCGACCACGTCCTGCACCGCACGGGCGGCATCTTCCGGGCCCTGCACGCTGTCTGGCGTCACCTCTTTGGCACCGAGGACACGCAGCGTCAGTTCACCGCGATCGCGCAATGCGGCAAAAGCCGCAAGCTGTTCAGCAAACACGCGGGTATCCATCACGGTGGTAACACCTTGGGAATGCAGCACCTGCTGCACGTGGGCCGCAATCTGCACGTTCTGCTCTGCGGTGCCGGAAGGGATGCTGTCGAAGGCGCGCATCGCAGGTGCATCTTCCAAAATCCCCGTCAATTGGCCGTTGGCATCGCGGGCAATCTTACCATCCGGCGGCACCGGGGTATTTTCATCAATCCCTAGCATTTCCAGCGCGCGGCTGTTGGCGGCCAAGGTGTGACAATCGTTGGAGAACAGCGCCACCGGGCGGCGGGTATTCAGGGTATCCAGCACGGCGCGGCTCATATCCGCCCCCACCGGGATCATCGCCTGACGCTGCCAGGCGCGCACCGTCAGCCATTCGTTATCATCGTGCGCCGGGTATTTGTCCAGGTGTGCCTGAATATGCTGCAACGTCTGTTCCACCGTCAGCGCCGCATAGTGCAGGCTACAGCCTTTGAGCTGCTTGCCGCCCCAGAACGGATGCATATGGCTGTCGATCAGGCCCGGCATCATCATTTTACCGTGCAGATCGATACGCTCGGTCGCCGGTGTTGCAAGCGCCAGCACTTGCTCGTCATCCCCGACCGCCAGCACGTATCCCTGCCCGATCGCCAGCGCGCTGCAAACCCGGTTTGCAGCATCCGCCGTGAAGATAATGCCGTTGTAATAAATTACGTCGGCCACTTTTGCCACTGGTGTCATATCAAAGCTCTCAAAATCACACAAAACGATCCTAAGTATAGATCTGACTCAGGCGAAAACTGAAATCCTTGGCCCGGCTACATCGCCTGAAAGTGCCAGTTCCCATTCTGCCAATGCAGCCGATGAGTCAGTTTCAATGCCTTTAGGAAATCCTCATCGTGCGAGACCACCAGCATCGCGCCGGGGAACTCGGTCAGCGCCGCTTCAATCGCCTGCGACGAAGCCAGATCCACATGGTTGGTCGGCTCATCCAGCAGCAGTAGCTGTGCAGGCTCCCGACGCCATAACACGCAGGCTAGCGCCGCCTTCAAACGTTCTCCCCCACTCAGTGCCGATAATGGCAACATCACTCGCTCTGCGTCCAATTGCAGGTGCGCCAGTTGGCTGCGCAGAACCCCCTCAGCCAGCGGAGTCTCCTGCAAGCCAAGGTGATCGACAACCGAACAAGTCAGATCAAGCAGAGAGAGATTTTGATCGAGATAAGCTGGCACTACCGAACAGTGACAATGACCACTAACGGCGGGTAACTGCCCCATAATCACCTTCAGCAAGGTAGATTTTCCACAGCCATTCGGGCCGGTGATAGCGACACGCATTGGACCATCCATCCTCCAGTCGAGTGGCGGCATAGTGATAAAAGGCAGTTGCAGTTGCTCCAAGACCAGCACCTGCTTACCTGTCGCCACTGCGCTACCTGGCAAGGTCAGCATCACCGGTTTCTCTTCCACCACCCGCTCCCGAGCGTCACGCACGGCGTTATCCAACGAGCTCTTTTGCCCCTGATGCTGTTTACTTATTGTCCCCATGATGTCGCGGGCCGCGCCTTTGATGGCTGCTTTCTCAAAAGAGGCAACGTTCCGGGTGTTCAAAGATCTCAGCACATGGGCGGAACGGCGCTGGTAATTATCATGCTCCTTCTGCAGACGGATTCGGGCACGTCGCCTTTCCAGTACTGTATGTTCCCGTTGATTACGCGCCGCTTGCTGCTCCTGCTCCCGCTGCCGATGGTAATCATGATAATTGCCACCATAGCTACGCAGTGCGCCTGGGCTAAGTTCAACAATTCGCTGCATCCGTGCCAATAATTGCCTATCGTGGCTGGCTATCAACAGGCCTCCATGCCACTGTGCAATCTGTTGATGCAACCATTCACGCCCGCTAACGTCGAGATGATTGGTGGGTTCATCCAGCAGCAGGAAATCCGCCCCCGTCAGCAATGCACCGCACAAAGCTGCACGCATACGCTCACCACCACTCAGGCCACTGGCTGGTCGTTGCGGGTCAAAAGCGGGCAACCCTGCGGTGGCAAACGCCATTTTCAGGCGTTCGGCCGGATCCCAGTGGCCTTCCAGACAATCAATATCATCATGTTGTGGGCATCCCTGTTCGAGGCGTGCCTGTGCGGCAAAAATTGCCCCATAGCCCAGCATTTGCGCCAGAGTGAGTTGTTTGGTGAGATGCGGCTGTTGTGCAACATAGGCGAAAGAAGCATGAGCTTCAACATGCCCATAAGCGGGTTTATCCAAACCCGCAATCAGGCGTAACAAACGGGTTTTCCCTACGCCATTTCGCCCCACCAACCCATAGTGTTGCTGTTCCAGAGTTTGGTTAAGCGGACCAAACAAGGTTTCGCCATTCGCGAACTGACAGATTAATTGATGTAAAACGAAGTAAGGGGACTGCGCAAAATGAGCCATAAGCACTCCTGAATGAAATCAAAACATCCCCATTCGGCACTGGCGTGCACGGCATGGGACAAGATATCAACAGGTGTGGTTGTTCATTTTCGCTAATGGCTCCGCAGAGAGAAAAGGATTGGAAACGTATTTCCTAAATGGCTAATGGGTATACAGCACGCAGATACTAGCCGATCTTTTTATATACATTGCAAATAACGGCAAAGATTCATGATATTAATCACATTCAGCGCATCCTTAGTTCCCAACGCCGCCGACAACGGCTAGATTTAGCTCATCCGACCACTCGATAACCATCTATAACTATAACGATATCTACCCTATGGAGACTGCAATGAGCGCATACCCCCACCTGCTGGCGCCGCTGGATCTCGGCTTCACCACCCTGAAAAACCGGGTGCTGATGGGATCGATGCACACCGGCCTGGAAGAATTGCCGAATGGCCCGGAGCGCCTGGCGGCATTTTATGCCGAACGGGCAGCCGCGGGTGTCGCACTGATCGTCACTGGCGGTATCGCCCCCAATGAGAAAGGGGTGGTACAGCGCGGTGCGGCAATATTGAATCAGCCACAGCAGGTCGCGCATCATCGGGTTATCACCGATGCGGTCCATCAGGCAGGCGGCAAAATCGCGCTACAAATTCTGCACGCCGGGCGTTACAGCTATCAACCACAGCCGGTAGCCCCTTCCGCACTGCAGGCTCCGATTAGCCCATTCAGCCCAACGGCGCTGACGGCCGAAGAGGTTGAACAGACCATTGCCGATTACGCCGCTTGTGCTGCGCTGGCGCAAAAGGCGGGTTATGACGGCGTCGAAGTGATGGGTTCCGAAGGCTACTTGATTAACCAGTTTCTGGTAGCGCGCACCAATCAGCGTAGCGATCAATGGGGTGGCAGTTTTAGTAACCGCATGCGTTTCGCGGTAGAGATTGTTCGCGCCGTGCGCCAAGCGGTGGGCCCAGAGTTTATTCTGATCTACCGCCTTTCGATGCTCGATCTGGTGGAAGATGGCTCGAGCTGGCAGGAGATCGAACAGCTCGCCGTGGCGATCGAACAGGCGGGTGCCACGCTGATCAACACCGGCATCGGCTGGCATGAAGCGCGTATCCCGACTATTGCCACCATGGTGCCGCGCGCCGGGTTCAGTTGGGTGACGCGCAAGCTGATGGGCAAAGTGGCGATCCCACTGATCACCACCAACCGCATCAACGATCCGGCGGTGGCCGAACAGGTGCTGGCGGAAGGCTGTGCCGATATGGTGTCGATGGCGCGCCCATTCTTGGCCGATGCCGCTTTTGTCCAAAAGGCCGCCGAAGGCCGCGCCGACGAGATCAACACCTGTATCGGCTGTAATCAGGCCTGTCTGGACCAGATTTTTGAAGGCAAACTCACCTCTTGCCTAGTGAACCCGCGCGCCTGCCGCGAAACCGAAATGCCGCTGATAATGGCAGAGAAACCTAAACGGCTGGCAGTGGTCGGTGCTGGCCCTGCCGGGTTGGCGTTCGCCACTACCGCCGCCAGCCGTGGGCATCAGGTGACGCTGTTTGACGCCGCCGATGAGATCGGTGGGCAATTCAATATTGCCAAGCAGATCCCCGGCAAGGAAGAGTTTCACGAAACCCTGCGCTACTTCCGCCGTCAGCTAGTGCTGCTGGATGTCACGTTGAAACTGGGGCACAAGGTGCAAGCGCAGGATTTAGTTGATTTCGATGAGGTGATCCTCGCCTGCGGCATCGTACCGCGCATGCCGGATATACCCGGTATTGAGCAGGCTAACGTGCTGAGTTATCTCGACGTTTTACGTGATAAAAAGCCGGTCGGCCAGCGGGTAGCCATCATTGGCGCAGGAGGGATCGGTTTTGATACCGCCGAATACCTCAGCCAGCACGAACTTTCCAGCAGCCTGGATCTACAGGCGTTTAACCGCGAGTGGGGGATCGATTCACAACTCAGCCAACGCGGCGGATTGAGCACACAGGGGCCCGTCGTGCCGCCGATGCCACGCCAGATCTTCCTGTTACAGCGCAAAGCCAGCAAAGTGGGTGAAGGGTTGGGCAAAACCACCGGTTGGATCCATCGCACCAGCCTCTTGCTGCGCGGCGTGAAGATGCTTAACAGCGTCAGCTATCAGCGTATTGATGAGCAAGGATTGCATATCGTGCGGGCCGAGCATAAAAGCTGCCTGCCGGTCGATACCATTGTGATCTGCGCCGGGCAGGAACCGCGTCGTGAATTACAGCAGCCGCTGTTGGCGATGGGGAAAACCGTGCATCTGATCGGCGGTGCCGATGTGGCCGTTGAGCTGGACGCGCGCCGCGCTATCGATCAGGGAACCCGCTTGGCGATGGCACTGTAAAAGAGTGGGCGCAGTAAAAAAACTGCGCCCACCACTGATTAACGCCGAGCGCCAGATTTGACCGCTTTGAGGATCACAAACTTCTGGTTCGACGCCAAGGTGGTGCAGTTGCCAAACAGGCGTTTCAGCTTCTGGTAGTAGTCCAGATGGCGGTTGCCGACAATGCGCAGTTCACCGCCCACTTGCAGGCAGCGCTTGGCATCGCAGAACATCTGCCAGGCGGTGTGATCGGTAATCGCATGCTGCTGGTGGAACGGCGGATTGCACAACACCGCCTGCAAACTTTCACGCTCAATGCCCGCCAGCGAGTTGTTCACTTCAAACTGGCAGCGATCCATCTCCTGCGGCAGGTTGTGCGCCACGTTCAGTTCGCTGGACGCCACCGCCATATAAGATTCATCGACAAAGGTCATCTGCGCTTCTGGATTCTGTACCAGCGCTTTCATACCGATAATGCCGTTGCCACAGCCAAGATCGACGATATGGCCGTTCAGATCCTGCGGTAAATATTCCAGGAACAGACGCGCGCCGATATCCAGGCCGCCGCGTGAAAACACGTTGGCATGGTTGTGGATCAGCCAATCCGTGCCGTCGAGCAGCCAGTTGGTGGTTTCCGGCGCGGCCGGTGGCACGATGTCAGTCACCTGGCAATAAATCAGGCGCGCCTTTTTCCAGGCTAGGCTGGTGCGGGTCGGGCCAAGCACGCGCTCAAATACCTGCATGGTCGAGGTATGTACGTCACGCGCTTTGGCACCGGCAATAATCAGCGTATCGGCAGACACCACTTTGCGCAGCGCCCGCAGTTGCTGCTCCAGCAAGGCCAGCGCTTTCGGTACCCGAATCAGCACCACTGCCGGGTTGGCTGGCAGATCCGCCAGGCTGTCCAGCAGCGTAACCTGTTCAACGTCCAGCTCATTCAGCACCAGATTATGGCGCGTCGCCAGTTGATTCATGTAGGAATCGCTGATGCTGTAAGGCTTATGAGCATGCAGAGCGCAGGCCAGCGTGCCGAAATGATCGTTGAAAATCAGCACTGGCCGCTCGCCCACTTCTCTATTTTCAAGCTGTTGCAGCAGATATTCGTCCGCCGCTTCCCACGCCTGCAATTGGGTGGATTCTTCTTGTTGGGGATAACGCTCCAGCTCAAGTTGCTGTGTTCCCAGATCGAGTTGGCTCATTGCCCCTCCTGACTGATAAAATTTGAGCTGTTTATCCCTTAAAAACGCGCATCAGTAAAATGTTTTTTGGGATTAATTGCCGTTTGCGGGATTTGCGCGAAAAAACGTCATACAATAAACGCCCCGTTTTGCTACTGAATCCTGAACAACATGCCTGAGTTGACCTACCTGCAAGGCTATCCCGAACATCTGCAAGCGCAGGTGCGGCAGCTTATCCAGCAACAACGGCTGGGCGCAGTGCTATTACAGCGCTACCCGCAGATCCACGATTGCACCACCGACAAGTCGTTGTATCAATTTACTGTCGATCTGAAAAACCAGTATCTGCGCAATGCCCAACCGCTGAGCAAAGTGGCTTACGACAGCAAAATCCAGGTAATGAAACATGCTCTGGGTATGCATACCGCCATTTCTCGCGTGCAGGGCGGCAAGCTGAAGGCCAAAGCGGAGATCCGCGTGGCGACGGTATTCAAAAACGCACCGGAGCCTTTTCTGCGTATGATCGTGGTGCATGAGCTGGCGCACCTGAAAGAGAAAGATCATAACAAAGCGTTTTACAGCCTGTGCTGCCATATGGAACCCAGCTATCACCAGTTGGAATTTGACACCCGGCTGTATCTGACGCATCTGTCAATTTTCGGTGAACTGTATGAATAAATAGGGATTTTAAGCACATTCCACAGAGCCATAATCTGCTTTACTAAGCCACTTGTTTGCGGGAACCGGAGTTACCTATGATTCGTTTTGCTGTCATCGGCACCAACTGGATTACGGAACGCTTTATTGATGCGGCTCATGAGAGCGGTAAAATGAAACTAACCGCCATCTACTCGCGCAACCTCGAGCAGGCGCGGGCATTTGGGGCCAACTACCCGGTCGAGCATTTTTTCGATTCTCTCGACGCGCTGGCCCAGTCCGATGTGATCGACGCCGTGTATATCGCCAGCCCTAACTCGCTGCATTACCCACAATCGCTGCTGTGCCTCAGCCATAAAAAACATGTGATCTGTGAGAAGCCGCTGGCGTCCAATCTGCAACACGTGGAAAAGCTGGTGGCCTGCGCACGTGAAAACCAGGTGGTGCTGTTTGAGGCGTTTAAAAGCGCCTATTTGCCAAATTTCCTGGTGCTGCAACAGGCATTGAGCAAAATCGGCCGGTTGCGTAAAGCTTTCCTCAACTTTTGCCAATACTCTTCGCGCTACCCGCGCTATCTGGCCGGTGAAAACCCGAATACCTTTAATCCGCAGTTTTCCAACGGTTCGATCATGGACATTGGCTACTACTGCGTTGCCAACGCGGTGTCTCTGTTCGGCGAGCCGAGATCGGTGATGGCCAGTGCCTCGCTGCTGGATACCGGCGTGGATGCGCACGGCACCGTCTGCCTGAACTACGGCGACTTCGACGTAACCATTACGCATTCCAAGGTGAGCAACTCGGATATCTCAAGCGAGATCCAGGGTGAAGATGGCACGCTGATGATCGAGAAGATCTCCGAATATCAGAAGGTGGTGCTGACGCCGCGCGGTGCAAACCCGCAGGATCTGACCCAGCCGCAGCACATCAACACCATGCTGTATGAGGCAGAAGCCTTTGCCGCATTGGTGGAAAAACAGCAGATCGAGCACCCAGGCTTGGAAAACTCATTGATCGTCGCCCGCCTGCTGACTGAAATCCGCCGTCAGACCGGGGTGGTATTCCCTGCGGATGGAGAATGAAATGAAACCGCTGCTGTTAATGCAAACTGGTGATGCGCCGGAAGCCATTCAGCGTGAATTGGCCAACTTTGACCAGATGTTCCTGCAACAGGGTAATATCGCCGCCGATCGGGTGCAGATCGTGCATCTCCCTGCCGGTGACCCCTTGTTACCGCCAGAAAACTACTGCGGTGTGGTGATCACCGGTTCACCGGCAATGGTGACAGAACAGCTACCGTGGAGCGAACAAGCGGCAACGTGGCTGCGCCAGGCGATGCAAATCAGGCTGCCGATTTTTGGCGTGTGCTACGGCCATCAGCTTCTGGCGCATGCGCTAGGAGGAGAAGTGGGTTATCACCCGCAGGGGATGGAAGTCGGCACGCTGGAGATCGAATTGCTGCCTGCAGCGGGTAATGATAAGCGCCTCGCAATACTGCCGCCGCGTTTCAAAGCGAATCTGATCCATGCACAGTCGGTTCTGACGCCGCCGCCCGGTGCCGAAGTGCTGGCACGCTCGCAGCAGGATCCTTATCAGATCCTGCGCTACGGTGACAACGCCTTAACCACCCAATTCCACCCAGAATTTAACGGTGCGGCCATGCAACGCTACCTGAGTTGGCTCAGTGAGTTGGATCCAGAAAATCAGGAAAGCTACCAGGTTAAACAACAACAGGTTAGCAATACCCCGTTCAGCCAGATGCTGTTGCAAGGCTTTGTCATCAGCCTCGGCGCACAACGTTAAAATAGCAGGTAATTATTTTAAACATTGACCAAACGCACATTTTGCACTATTTTTTTTCGTGCAAAGGGGAGTAACTTCATTGCCGGTTAATCGTCATTACGATGCGTAAGCATCCGGTTACCGGGCAACCTGATGTCTAAGGTGTCATTACCTTCATCAACGTTGTAAGTGAGACCTTGCCGGAAGGCGAGGTTTGCTTGCAGCGTTCACAGAGCGGCTAGCGTCTTCCGACGTTGGCCGTTTTTGTTTTCTGAAGGATATCCCTGATGTTGAATTCCGTTGGCACTCCCTGGCTCTGGGCCAGTTTCACCGCCATCATAGTCGTGATGCTGGTCATTGATTTACTGTTACAAGGGCGTAAAGGCGCACAAACCATGACGCTGAAGCAGGCTGCCTGCTGGTCATTGCTGTGGGTGAGCCTGGCGCTGCTGTTTAACGCCGGTTTCTGGTACTACCTGAACGCAACCGCCGGGCGCGCCGTGGCGGATACGCAAGCTCTGGCCTTCCTGACCGGTTACCTGATTGAGAAAGCACTGGCGATCGATAACGTGTTCGTCTGGCTGATGCTGTTCAGCTATTTCGCCATCCCGACCCACTTACAACGCCGCGTGCTGATCTTCGGTATTCTTGGCGCTATCGTCCTGCGTACTATCATGATCTTCGCGGGCAGTTGGTTGATCGCACAGTTCACCTGGTTGCTGTATCTGTTTGGCGCTTTCCTGCTGTTTACCGGTATCAAGATGGCGCTGGCGAAGGAAGATGACGCGGCTATCGGCGACAAACCTCTGGTGAAGTGGCTGCGTAGTCACCTGCGCATGACCGATAACCTGGAGGGTGAACGTTTCTTCGTGCGTCGCAACGGTGTGCTGTTTGCCACACCGCTGGTATTGGTGCTGATCCTAGTGGAGCTGAGCGACGTGATTTTCGCCGTCGACAGCATCCCTGCAATCTTCGCCGTGACCACCGATCCGTTCATCGTGCTGACCTCCAACCTGTTTGCCATCATGGGGCTACGTGCCATGTACTTCCTGCTGGCTAACGTGGCGGAACGCTTCTCGATGCTGAAATATGGCCTGTCGGTGATCTTGGTATTTATCGGTATCAAAATGCTGATCGTCGATTTCTACCATATCCCGATCGCCGTTTCCCTGAGTACGGTTGCCGGTATTCTGGTGCTGACGCTGCTGATCAACGCCTGGGTTAACCACCGTAACGATGTGAAAACGAGAAACACGCCATAATCTGTCATCCGGGGCGCTAGCCGCCCCGCGATTGTTTGGCAATAACCGTTAAAGGCCAAATGTTATTGCGATCACATAAATGTAAACAGAATGTTATAAACGATTACTCCGCGCACGTAATTTCAGCATCACCTCTTTTCAACCACCCTCATTTACTGAATACTGATCGGGCAAACATACTTAGTTACAGATACAACTAAAATTTGCCCGGCAGCGTTCCTGCCGAGGCGCAATCATCTGTACGCCACATTTCAGGGGAGCGGAAACGCAACAGCATCATGAATAAACTATTAGTACGCATCACTCAGGGCAGCCTGGTTAAACAAATATTGATCGGCCTGGTGGCCGGTATTGCAGTAGCGTTGGTTTCTCCTGCCGCCGCCAGCGCCGTTGGCCTGCTCGGGGCGCTGTTCGTCGGCGCACTGAAGGCCGTTGCACCAGTATTGGTGCTGGTGCTGGTGATGGCCTCCATCGCCAACCACAAGCAGGGGCAGAAAACCAATATCCGCCCGATTTTGTTTCTCTACCTGCTGGGCACCTTTGCGGCCGCACTGACCGCCGTTATCATCAGCTTTATCTTCCCTTCAACACTGGCTCTGGCGGTGGGAAATACCGATATCAACCCGCCGGGTGGCATCGTTGAAGTGCTGAAAAACCTGCTGATGAGCGTGGTCGCTAACCCGTTCAATGCCCTGATTAATGCCAACTACATCGGCATTCTGACCTGGGCGGTTGGCCTTGGGTTGGCGCTGCGTCATGCCTCTGATACCACCAAAACGCTGATCACCGACATGTCACACGCCATCACTCTGGTAGTACGTGCGGTGATCCGCTGTGCGCCGCTGGGGATTTTTGGCCTGGTGGCTTCCACGCTGGCCGAAACCGGCTTTAGCGCACTGTGGGGCTACGCCCAACTGCTGGTGGTGCTGATCGGTTGTATGCTGCTGGTGGCACTGGTGCTTAACCCGCTGATCGTCTATTGGAAGATCCGCCGCAATCCGTACCCACTGGTGTTCACCTGCCTGCGCGAAAGCGGCGTGACCGCCTTCTTTACCCGCAGCTCCGCCGCCAACATTCCGGTTAATATGGAGCTCAGCAAAAAACTGAATCTGAACGAAGATACCTATTCGGTTTCTATCCCGTTGGGTGCCACGATCAACATGGCCGGTGCGGCGATCACCATCACCGTGCTGACGTTGGCCGCGGTGCATACGCTGGGTATCCCGGTGGATGTGCCAACCGCTCTGCTGTTGAGCGTAGTAGCAGCCATCTGTGCCTGCGGTGCTTCCGGCGTGGCCGGTGGTTCACTGCTGCTGATCCCACTGGCGTGTAACATGTTCGGCATTCCGAACGATGTCGCGATGCAAGTGGTGGCGGTAGGCTTTATCATCGGCGTATTGCAGGACTCGGCAGAAACCGCGCTGAACTCTTCCACCGACGTGCTGTTTACCGCAGCCGCCTGTCAGGCAGAAGATCAGCGGCTGGCAAGCAACGATCCGCTGAAGATGCGTCGATAGTTAACGATCGTCAGCCAGGCGCCCATCGGGCGCCTTTTTTTCGACCGCAAAAGGATCGATACCGCGTAACTGCAAGCGGCGGAAACGGATAATGTTGAAGCCGTTCATCAGCAGGAAACTGCCTTCAATCAACGAACCACCAATCGATCCCAGCCAGATATTGTGGGTAAACCAACAGGCGGTTGAGCACCACATCACACAGCGAGTTGTCAGGCCACGGCTGCGGAACAGTGCCCAGGTGCTGGCCGTAGTGCCCAAAATAGGCAATAACTCCACCCAGTGTTTGAAATGAGACAGGCCGACGATCGGCGTCAGAATGATAAAGAACCACATCATCCAAAGGCTGCGGGTACGCATGGAGATCAGGTTGCGACAGGCACCTAACAGTGCGCTGCTGCCAGCGGCGCTGGCTCCCATCAGGAAGAAATGGACGCCAATAATCAGGCTGTAAGCCGAGAGTTGCAGTTTGAAGCGCTGATCGTTGCGATTGAAGAAGCTGGTGATACCGACCAAAAAAGCCAGTACGCCAACGGACTGGGCAAACCAATAAAACGTCATTAAGGGATCCTGGGGCGGAAATAACAAGCGCTGGAATTGAAACGTATACGCCAATCAGTAAGACTAACTAATCTCCTCTCCTGCGGGGGAAGATTGGTGGGAGGGGAGGCTCACCGAACTAAAGCCCCTCACCCCGGCCCTCTCCCACTGGGCTGTCTCTTGATCAGATCTCCTGATCAAGAGACTTCGCCAGTTTATACCCTTCGACGATATCCTGAAGCTTGAACCATCCCTCCCACATCACTACCCATCCTGCTCGTCCCGTCCGTTTACTGTCATACCAACGCCCCAGCTTCGCCAGATTCAGGTACGCCCACTTCACACTCGGCGGCCTCTTCGGCAACGTTTTACCTTCCTGTTTCACCCACAGCAACTTCCATTCAAGTGGACTCAGTACCCGTTCACAGCTTGCATTGAGCGTCTCTTCACTCAACCCGCCCTGGCGTAACGACAACACCCGCACCGCTATAAAGCTCAGGATGACGATCATTCGCTCCAGATTATTTCGCGTTTGCATCCGTAGCTGTTCCACCTGCGTTCCACCGCTTTTCCACGCTTTATGGTATTCCTCTATCAGCCAGCGACGCTCGTAGTAACTGATAATCACCCGGGCTTCTTCCGCTGATGTGACTTTTTCTGATGTCAGAAGGTGCCAGCACGCTCCGTCTTCTCCTTCTTCACGACAGCAGATATACGTCAGTGGGACGGTATTTTCTTCTGACGTACTCCCCGGCATTTTGAGTTCGACCGAGCTATAGCGGATACTCATTTGTGCCTCACGCGCAGCACGTCCGCCTTTCTGGACCACATTCAGTCGATAACTGCCTGCTTCTGTTAGTGTTTCTGGCAACTCCAACAGCTTCTCATTGTGTCCACTTAGCAACCGGTTCTGAGCGGCTCGAACGATGAAGCGCTGTTTGTTTTTCGTTTTATAATCAAGGTAATGCCAGATATCCGCTTCCCGGTCACAGACGGAGATAACGTGTGCTTGTGTGTCACCGAGACGCTGTGCCGTTCGTTCAGATGCCTGTTGCCATTTGTAACTCTCTTTCTCTTCATAAGGCACGTGTTTACGTTGGTGCTTTTTACCGTATTTGTTCGCTTCACGGCTCCAGCGATGCTGGTCGATGAGCCCCAAGAACAGTGCGTGCTCGGGAGCATAAAGCAGGACGGTGTGGGCTAACAGGCCATGCGTATTCTTGCTGGTTGTCGTATTTCCCAACTCGTCATACGCGGTGGTGTGAGCGAAGTTAATGGAGGTGGTGTCTTCCAAAGCAAGTAGCAGGGTGTGCGTCTTGGCGGCCATTGCCGTGGCGTTGAAGCCGGCCTCGGCAATGGCATCGGGTGAGACGTTGGGATTGCGGATCAGACGATAAGCCCCTTCAACTTCAGCGGTGGTTTGGGATGATTTCACAATAGAAAGTCCTGTATTTTTAGCCAACGAGGCAGTGAATTTGACGAGACGCTGAGTTCGCCGATAGTCGCCAAGTTGAGCGAGCCCAAAAGTGTCATTAGCCCATGAATAACAATCAGAAAGCACCATACTAAAAACCGAAGAAGAGGAGAATATAAAGAGAGATCAACAGACGGGGAGAAAGTTCAAAAACTCCCCGGCGTTTGTGCCGGGGAAATGTGTATAAGAGACAGCCCACTGGGAGAGGGGGCGTTACCTTTAGCATTGTGCTACATGTAATTATGCACTTTTCTGCCTAACTGTTCGATATTACGCCGTTTTATGCTACTCCCACCCGCCAGGCTTTACAATGTTACCCCGCTTTTAAAGATCGCCAGCTCGCGGAAATCATTAACTTCGTTACGTGCCGGTTTGCCATCGGCAATGCCGACGATCAGTTCAACAAACTGCTCCAGCATTTCATCCATCGGCACGCCGTGGATCAGTTGCCCGGCATCGAAATCGATCCAGTGCGGTTTTTTAGCCGCCAGCTCCGAGTTGGTCGCCAGTTTCACCGTCGGCACAAACCCACCGTATGGCGTGCCTCGCCCGGTGCTAAACAGCACCATATGGCAACCGGCACCGGCCAAGGCGCTGGTAGCGACGGCATCGTTACCCGGCGCACTCAGCAGGTTCAACCCTGGCTGGCGCAGGCGCTCGCCATATTTCAGCACGTCCACCACCTGGCTCTGCCCAGCTTTTTGGGTACAGCCGAGTGATTTTTCTTCCAAGGTAGTAATACCGCCCGCTTTGTTACCCGGTGATGGATTCTCATAAATCGGCTGATCGTGGGCGATAAAATACTGTTTGAAGTCGTTAACCATGCTGACGGTTTTTTCAAACGTGCTTTCGTCGCGGCAGCGGCTCATCAGAATACGTTCAGCGCCAAACATTTCCGGCACTTCCGTCAGTACTGTGGTACCGCCGTTGGCGATCACATAATCCGAGAAGCAGCCCAGCAATGGATTAGCGGTAATGCCTGACAGGCCATCCGATCCGCCGCACTCCAGACCAAACTTCAGTTCGCTGAGCTTGCCCGGCTGACGGCGATCGTCGCGCATGATCTGGTACAACTGATGCATATGCTCCAGCCCGGCCTCGACTTCATCATCCTGCTGCTGGCAGACCATAAAGTGCACACGCTGCTCATCAAACTCCCCGAGCGTGGTGCGGAATGCGTCCACCTGATTATTCTCGCATCCTAAACCGATAACCAGCACCGCACCGGCATTCGGGTGACGCACCATATTTTGCAGCATGGTGCGGGTGTTTTCATGATCCTGGCCGAGCTGCGAACAGCCAAACGGGTGGCTGAACAGATGCACACCGTCGATCCCCTGCGCCTCATTGGTTTCTTTCAGAAAGCGCTGTTGGATCTGGCGGGCAATGCCGTTGACACAGCCCACGGTCGGGATGATCCACAACTCATTGCGGATCCCCACCTCACCATTGCTGCGCCGGTAGATCTGCACTTCACGATCCGCCGCCTGCGCCGGTAAAATTTGGAATTCTGGCTGATACTGATAGCTGTCGAGATCGCTCAGGTTGGTTTTGGCATTTTGCGAATGAATATGTTCACCCGGCGCAATGGCCACCAGCGCATGACCAATCGGTAAACCGTATTTGACGATCATCCCACCAACGGCAATCGGCTCAAGCGCAAACTTGTGCCCACGCACCACGTCTTGCACCAGCGTAATGACGCATTCGCCCAGCGTCTGCGTCTCACCGGCAGCCAAATCACGCAATGCTACCGCTACGTTATCTTTTGAATGAATTTTTATGATGCTTTGCATAAACCTACCTACGCCAATTCGATAGCGAAATACTGTTTAGCATTGTCGAAACAGATGTTTTTCACCATTTCGCCTAGCAATGCGATATCCGCCGGAGCTTCACCGTCTTCCACCCAACGGCCAATCATCTGGCACAGGATGCGACGGAAATATTCGTGGCGCGTGTAAGACAGGAAGCTACGGCTGTCGGTCAGCATGCCGACAAAGCGGCTGAGCAACCCAAGCTGGGCCAACTGCGTCATCTGGCGCTGCATGCCGTCTTTCTGATCGTTAAACCACCAGCCGGAACCGAACTGCATCTTGCCCGGTGTACCTTCCCCTTGGAAATTGCCGATCATGGTGCCAAGCACTTCGTTATCACGCGGGTTGAGGCAATAAAGGATGGTTTTTGGCAGGCTGCCTTGTTTGGCCTGCGCATCCAGCAAGCGCGACAGCGGTTCGGCCAGAGGCTGATCGTTAATCGAGTCAAAGCCGATATCCGGGCCAATGGTTTCAAACATCCGGCTATTGTTATTGCGCAGCGCGCCAATGTGATATTGCTGCACCCATTCACGGCGCTGGTATTCAGTGGCCAGGAACAGCAGCACGGCGGTCTTGAACTGTGCGCTCTGCTGTGGAGTGGGGATTTTGCCACTCAGCCGTTGCGCCAGAATGCTGTCCAGCGTGGCTTCGTCGGCTTCACCGTAAACCACCACGTCCAGCGCGTGGTCGGAAACCTTGCAGCCGTGCGCAGCAAAGTGATCCATACGCTTTTTCAGCGCATCGCGCAGATCGCTGAAACGCGCGATCGACGTATCCGCAGCGGCTTCCAACTGTTGCAGGTAGTCGTTGAATCCTGACGCTTCAATGTTGAAGGCTTTATCCGGCCGCCAGCTTGGCAACACTTTGATGTCGAAGCTGCCGTCGGCGGCGATGGCTTTATGATGGCGCAGATCGTCGATCGGATCGTCGGTGGTCCCGACCATCTTCACTTTCATCTGCTTCATGATGCCGCGTGCGCTGAACGAATCTTGCGCCAGCAGTTGATTACCACGCTGCCAGATTTCGTCTGCCGTGGTCGGTGACAACAGTTTGCCGGTGATACCAAACGGACGGCGCAGTTCCAGGTGGGTCCAGTGATACAGCGGGTTACCAATGGTATGCGGCACCGTAGCGGCCCAGGCATCAAACTTTTCACGGTCAGAGGCATCGCCGGTACACAGACGCTCGGCCACCCCATTGGTGCGCATGGCTCGCCATTTATAGTGATCGCCCTTCAGCCAAATATCATACAGGTTATGAAAACGGGTGTTTTCGGCAATCTGCTGCGGTGGCAGATGGCAGTGATAGTCGAAAATTGGCTGATCCGCAGCGTAATCATGATAAAGGCGGCGGGCAAATTCACTGTCTAACAAAAAATCATCGCTCAAAAACGTGGCCATATCGGTTCCTCACCTGGTTTCCTGGCTAACCTTGCGGTTAATTTTTGGAAGTTATCACACCAATTTTATTCAACGTCTAGCAATATTTCATCCTGCTCTCGGTTAGCTCACCACCTAAAGCCGTTTAAAACACATTTCAGGGCAAAACATCACCAAAACGGCGTAACAATTTGCAACTTATTATTGCCTAATCGACTCGCGGCTTTTGTGATGTCACTCAACTTTTAAATCTGTATGACAAGTTATCGTCTCGCCGCCCTGCACCTTTTTTCAACAGTTCACTATGGCAATGTGCAGGGGGGACGCCGGTATAGGAAGACTGGCAAACATAAATGAAAGGGAATCACCACATGAAACGCCACGGGTTTGCCGGTGGCAGGAATTTCAAGATTGGGAGAGGTTTTGGATGCGTAAAATTAAAGGGTTACGCTGGTACATGATCGGTCTGGTGACCATCGGTACCGTGCTCGGTTATCTGACCCGTAACGCAATGGCTGTCGCGGCACCCACGCTGGAAGGCACGCTGCATATCACTACGCAGCAATATTCCTATATCGTTGCCGCTTATTCTGCCTGTTATACCGTCATGCAACCCGTCGCAGGCTACATACTGGACGTGCTCGGCACCAAGATCGGTTATGCAATGTTTGCCATTCTGTGGGCCCTATTCTGTATGGGTACCGCTCTGGCCAATAGCTGGGGCGGCCTGGCCATGGCCCGTGGTGCGGTAGGGATGGCCGAAGCCGCCATGATCCCCGCCGGGCTGAAAGCCACCAGCGAATGGTTTCCCGCCAAAGAGCGTTCGATCGCCGTGGGATATTTCAACGTCGGTTCTTCCATCGGCGGCATGCTCGCTCCGCCTTTAGTGGTGTGGGCCATCGTCGCCCACAGTTGGGAACTGGCGTTCATCATCGTCGGGATACTGAGCCTGATCTGGGCCATCTGCTGGCTGATTTTTTATAAACACCCGAAAGACCAGAAAAAACTCAGCAGTGAAGAGCGCACCTATATTCTGGAGGGGCAAGAAGCGCAGCACCAGACCAGCAATGCCAAAAAGATGTCCGCCTGGCAGATCGTGCGCAACCGGCAGTTCTGGGGTATCGCACTGCCACGTTTTCTGGCTGAACCGGCCTGGGGCACCTTCAACGCCTGGATCCCGCTATTCATGTTCAAAGCTTACGGCTTTAACCTGAAAGAGATTGCCATGTTCGCCTGGATGCCGATGCTGTTCGCCGATCTCGGCTGCATCGTGGGTGGCTACTTGCCGCCGTTCTTCCAGAAACATTTCAAAGTGAACCTGATCGTGTCGCGCAAACTGGTGGTCACCATGGGCGCGCTACTGATGATTGGCCCAGGAATGATCGGTTTATTCACCAGCCCGTATGCCGCCATTGCCCTGCTGTGCGTCGGTGGTTTTGCGCACCAGTCGCTGTCTGGCGCATTGATTACCCTGTCCTCAGACGTGTTTGGCCGTAACGAAGTCGCTACCGCCAACGGCCTGACCGGTATGGCAGCCTGGACGGCAAGTACCCTGTTTGCCCTGGTCGTAGGCGCACTGGCCGACACGCTGGGTTTCAGCCCGCTGTTCGCCGCCCTGTCGGTGTTCGATATTCTGGGCGCGATTGTCATCTGGACCGTGCTGCAAAACCGCACCGCCGCGGAACCCCCGCAAGAACTCTTGCAAGCGGCAAGCGCCAGCAGTTAACCCACGCCACCCGGCCCCTGTGCCGGGTTTTCCACCTTTGCGCTACTGGCAGCCGTAGTGGATAAGTGGTATAACAACTGTTATGGCATCGAGCCTTCCTACCACAGAGTACTCACTATGGAATTCACTGAAACCAGACGCCTTTATCAGCAATTGGCCGCCAAGCTCAAACATCGTATTGAGAGCGGAGTCTACCTGGTGGGTGATAAGCTGCCAGCAGAGCGCTATATCGCTGAAGAAATGAACGTTAGCCGCACCGTAGTGCGCGAAGCGATTATCATGCTGGAAGTCGAAGGCTATGTCGAAGTACGGAAGGGTTCTGGGATCCATGTGATCTCCAACCAGCAGAAAAACCTGGTGATACCGGGCGATAGCCTTGAATTTGCCACCGCAGGGCCTTTTGAGCTGCTGCAAGCCCGCCAGTTGATCGAAAGCAATATCGCCGAGTTCGCCGCCACCCAGGTGACCAAACAGGATATCGTTAACCTGATGGAGATCCAGGAGCAGGCTCGCAAGGAAGATCGCTTCCGTGATTCAGAGTGGGATCTCAAATTCCACGTTCAGGTGGCATTGGCGACCCAGAACACCGCCATGGCGACGATTGTCGAAAAAATGTGGGCGCAGAGGGTAAACAACCCGTATTGGATCAAACTGCACGAGCATATTGACGATCGTTCGATCGCCAGCTGGTGTGACGATCACGATGAGATCCTCAAGGCGCTGATCCGCAAAGATCCTCATGCCGCCAAGCTGGCCATGTGGCAGCACCTGGAAAACACCAAACAGATGCTGTTCAACGCCACGACCGACGACTTCGAATACAACGCCGACCGTTATCTGTTTTCAGAAAATCCGGTGGTGCATCTTGAAAACGTTGCCGCTGGCAACAAATAGCGTTTAACCGTCAAACAAGCTTGGCTTGTGTCAGGTAATGTAAAATAGGCTGAATCGATGCCATAACTGGCGCTGGCCCGCTAACATTTTGCCTGCGGCAACGCAGATTTCCCTGTTGCCAATCATGCTATTTTGGTAGAGTTAGACCACTTTTTTACCTATTGGCTTGGGGGCGGAACGCGAATACATGCGCTGGTTGTTTGCCATGCTTATTGCTCTTTTTTGCTGGACCAGTTCGGTTTCCGGTCAAAAGCTATGTGCAGTACAAACCAAAGCCACTGCGTTAAACTCTCTGGTATCTCCTGAGCAGCCGATGCTCTCTCCTGACGACCCTGTTTATCGCCCACATGCGGAACTTCGTCGTAAAGCCCCTGGCAAATTGCTGCTGTTGCTGCCGCGGGTACAGTCCTTTCCCAGTTCGTTGCTTTCCCCCGCACAGCAGGTTCCAACCTATACTTTAGCGACGGACCCAGCCAGTAATACCAAGCCTCAGCGGCAGGCAGATTCACCCGCACCTAACCGGCTTGTGCAAATCAACTGGGCCCTGCACTCCTCCCAGCAGCAAAGCAGGATCGGTGGCTGGAAAGACAGCAATATTCTTTACCGTGGTTCATTGACTTATCACTCATGACCCGGTGTCGCACCCATTAGAACTAACGAATAAAGCAACACCGTTTCATCACCATCAGTAATCAGGGTTTCCGCTCATCGCCGCCCTACCGCTGAATAAAACAAACAATGACGTTTTAGGAACACCGGATGGATATTATTAAGCAATTGTTGGATGCCTTATGGCAGCAAGACTTCGAGACGCTGGCCAACCCTTCGCTGGTTTGGACGCTCTATGTCTTGCTGTTTATGATTTTATTTCTGGAAAACGGCCTGTTGCCTGCGGCCTTTCTGCCGGGTGACAGTCTGTTGATCCTGGTTGGTGTACTGGTCGCAAAAGGCGCCATGAATTTCCCAGTGACGATCCTGATCCTGACCACCGCCGCCAGTCTGGGATGTTGGCTCAGTTATATACAGGGCCGATGGCTGGGGAATACGCGAACGGTGCAGAGCTGGCTTTCACACTTACCCGCCCACTATCACCAGCGGGCACACCAACTGTTCCACCGCCACGGATTATCTGCCCTGCTGGTTGGGCGTTTCCTGGCCTTCGTGCGTACCCTGCTGCCAACCATCGCCGGCCTGTCTGGCCTGAGCAATGCTCGCTTTCAGTTCTTCAACTGGATCAGCGGTCTGCTGTGGGTTTTGATCCTGGTTTCTGTCGGCTTCGCTTTGGGGAATACCCCGATGTTCCGCAAGTATGAAGATCAGCTGATGTTCGGCCTGATGATGCTGCCACTGGTATTGTTAGTCGTCGGGCTGGTCGGTTCACTGGTCGTGCTGTGGCGTAAAAAACGCTCAGGCAATCACGATCAGGGAAAAGGCGTGTGATCACCCAACGACCACGCTGGCAATACGCACTGGTTATCGCACTGGCACTGCTGGCCTTGGCCACGGTGCTGGTGCCTTATATGGTACGTACAGAAAGCGAACTGCGTATTGATACCCTTCATCAAGGGCTATCGCTGCCCGACGGTTTTTATGTCTATCAACGCCTGGATGAACGCGGCATTCGCATCAAAAGCATTACGCCTGAAGGTGATAGTTTGGTGATCCGCCTGGATTCCCCAGAACAGCAACTGCTGGCACGCGAAGCTTTACAAACTATTCTTCCCCCCGGTTATACCATCGCCCTGAGCGAATCCCCGGCACCGAGCCATTGGGTTCGCAAGTTTGCCCGCGCGCCGTTCAATCTGGGATAATTCTTTTCTATTAAAAGGGTTATCCCGTTTGATTAATCCGCCATCACCTGCTGATCCTCAATAACTCATTGGGATTATCGGCTATTTATGACTACGCTGAATGTCAGCGCCTATCATTTGGGCAGCGGGAGTCATCCCTCAATAAGGAATTGAATATCATGAAAATACGCCACACACTCTTACTGGCCATCCCATTGTTGGCCTATGCGACCCTCTCTTCAGCGGCCAACACCGATACTTGTGCCAAAAAAGCACAGGCGATTCAAACACAAGTCGATTACGCCAAGCAGCACGGCAACCGCCATCGTGTGGAAGGCTTGGAAAAAGCGCTCAACGAGGTAAAAAGCCACTGTACGGAGGCCAGTTTAGCCGCAGAACGCCAACAGAAAATCGCTGATAAACAAGATAAAGTCGCCAAGCGCGAACAAGAATTGCAAGAAGCTCAGCAAACAGGCAAAGCGGATAAAGTGGCCAATAAGCAGAAAAAACTGGCCGAAGCACAGGCTGAGCTGAAAGCGGCTCAGGCGGAATAATTTTTTTACACTAGCGGATTTATCGATGAGAGCCACGCCTGGCGGGATTTTTGCAGTCTATCGCGTAGTTGGTCAGTGAGATCAACCAGACATAAGCCTTTGCTCCGACGAATAAATCCGCTATGTTGAAAGCCTGTCGACGTTAAGGAGTTATCGAAATGGCACAAGATTCAAATGCAGAAAACTTACGCGCTGAACTGAAGTCTCTGGCCGATACGTTGGAAGAAGTTCTGAACTCTTCCACCGATAAATCTAAAGCCGAGCTGGAAAAACTGCGCGCTAAAGCCGAAGGCACACTGAAAGATACTCGTGCACGCCTGAGCGATGCTGGCGACAAACTGGCCCATCAAACCAAGCAGATGGCCTGCCAGGCCGACGATTATGTGCGTGAAAACCCGTGGACCGGTATCGGTATCGGCGCGGCGGTCGGCATAGTGTTAGGCGTTCTACTCGCGCGCCGCTGATGATGAGCGAAAAACCGCAAACTCGCGCCCAGGGCCCTGCTAAAGGGGTCCTGGATATCGGCCAACGTATCCTCACCATTCTGGTGAACATGGTGGAAACGCGGGTGCGCTTGGCCGTTATCGAATTGGAAGAGGAGAAAGCCAACCTCGTTCAACTACTGCTCATGGCCGGGATCACTCTTCTATTCACCGCTTTTGGCCTGATGAGCCTGCTGTTACTGATTTTCTGGGCGATCGACCCCGCTTATCGTCTGATTGCGCTGGGCACCACCACCGCTGTGTTGCTGTCGCTAGCCCTCGTGGGCATCATCTGGACGCTGTCTAAAGCTCGTCGTTCCACGCTGCTGAACGCCACACGCAAGCAACTGGAGCTGGATCGTTCCACGCTGGAGGGGAGCAATGAATCACCGCCAGTACCGTGAATGGAAAAAACAGCAGTTGATTCAGCAGATCCAGCAACAACGCCTGGATCTGGCGGCAAACAAGACGCTATGGCTGGAAAAGACCGAATGCCTCGATCAAGGCTGGCAAACGCTATTCAGCCTGCGTAAATATGTAGCTATTGCTTCCAGCGTTGTTGCCCTGTATGGCATCCGCCACCCCGGAAAATTTATCCGTTGGTCACGCCGCGCCATTGGCGTTTTTGGCACTATTCGTTTGATCCGCAAAGTTTTTCCTTCCAAGTAACACCTTCACCGTTCGTTCAATTATCCCGTGGTAAAACCCTACATCCTGCGCAACCTCTTCTTTTTTATCACCAACGTTCTGATTCATATCACTTTATAAGCAGGCTAAATATTCAATTTTTTTGAAAAAATATGACAGATTTACTTGCTAACAACCGCAATCATTCTCGTCTACTATTAATTTCATCAACAGGTCATGGGCAGCACAACGCCGCCTAGCCGAACAGATGCCAAGATTGGCGAACAAAATTACTTTTGGAGTTAATGATGAAAAAATTAGAAGATACAGGTTTGCTGGTTGCACGTATTTTGATGCCAATCCTGTTTATCGTAGCGGGTTACGGCAAGATGGGTGATGCCTATGCAGGCACCCAACAATACATGCAGTCAATGGGTGTACCTGGTTTTCTACTGCCATTAACTATTCTGTTGGAACTTGGCGGCGGTCTGGCGATTCTGTTCGGCTTCCTGACCCGTACCGTGGCGCTGTTCACCGCCGGTTTCACCATTCTGACCGCACTGTTGTTCCACACTAACTTTGCAGAAGGTGTAAACCAACTGATGTTTATGAAAAACCTGACCATTGCCGGTGGTTACATCGTTCTGGCCATCGCCGGCCCTGGTGGTTTCAGCATCGATCGTCTTCTGAACAAGAAATGGTAAGTTGAATATCTCAGCCAAAGGCCCGGAATTCCGGGCCTTTGGTCTTTTCTCACTCAGATATTAAGGGGATCACCATGGGGCAACTCGTTGATGGCGTTTGGCAAGACACCTGGTATGACACCACCGCTACCGGAGGCCGTTTCAAACGTTCAACCGCTCAGTTCCGCAACTGGGTGACGTTGGACGGCCAGGCTGGCGCACATGGCAACGGCGGATTCAAGGCAGAAGCCGATCGTTACCAGCTGTATGTATCCCTCGCCTGCCCTTGGGCGCACCGTACTCTGCTGATGCGCAAGCTCAAGGGCCTGGAGCAGATCATTCCGGTTTCCGTTGTGCATCCGCTGATGCTGGAAAACGGTTGGACCTTCGGGGAAGATTTCCCTGCCACCACCGGCGATGCGCTGTATCACGCCGATTTTCTCTATCAGATTTACCTGCGCGCCGATCCACACTACAGCGGCCGCGTGACCGTACCCGTGCTGTGGGATAAACAGCAACAGACTATCGTCAGCAATGAATCTGCCGATATCATCCGCATGTTCAACAGCGCGTTTGATGCCATAGGTGCGCGCGCAGGCGACTATTACCCTGCGGAGTTACGCGCACAGATTGATGAACTGAATGGCTGGATTTATGACAGCGTGAATAACGGAGTGTATAAAGCTGGTTTTGCCACCCGCCAGGAAGCGTATGACGAAGCCGTGCACGGGGTGTTTGCCGCATTGGAACGGCTGGAGCGGATTCTGGAACAGCACCGCTATCTGACCGGCGATCGCCTGACCGAAGCCGATTTGCGCCTGTGGACCACGCTGGTGCGCTTTGATCCGGTATATGTCACCCATTTCAAATGCGATCAGCGCCGCATCAGCGATTACCCTAATCTGTACGGGTTCCTGCGCGATATCTACCAGATACCGGGCATGGCGGATACGGTCAACATGGAGCATATCCGCCATCATTATTACCGCAGCCACGCCACCCTTAATCCGCATGGCATTATTTCGATCGGGCCAACGCAGGATCTTAATGCGCCGCACGGGCGCGATCGGCACTTTGATTGAGGTGCAAACCCCGTCTAGCTGGCGGGGTTACTGATTTTCCTGCCGGGCAAACAGGCGTGGGATCTCGCGCAGGAACCAGGATTTCGCTTCCCCCATGCTGTCACGCCGCCAGGCCATGATGATATCGACTTCCTGGCTATACTCCGGCCCAACCACGCGCAAGCGCCCGGCCTCAATGTCTTTTTCCACCATGCTGTACGGCAGGGTGGCTACGCCCAATCCGGCCAGCAGAGCGCGGCGTTTATCTTCAATAGTGCTGACCGTCAGACGCTGCTGCTTATCCAACAGTTGCACGGTCAGTACCGGCCGCTCACGCGCGGTATCGGCCACCGCAATGCCGCGATACTTCACCCTGGTGGTTTCCGACAACGGTTCCGGCTCCTGGTGGATCGGATGATCCGGCGCAGCCACATAAACGCTCATTACTTTGTACAATTTACGGGTATTGATTTCCGACGAGGCACGAAAGTGCATATCCGGTGCGATCACGATATCGGCACGCCCCTGCTCCAAACGCTCCCAGGCACCGGCCAGCACTTCGGTAAAAAGCGAAACCTGGGTATTCGCCTTCAGCGCCAGTTTGTCGATCAACGGGAACAGTTTAGCCGCTGGTGATAGCGCCTCACTGACGATAGTCAGATGGGTTTCCCAACCGCGCGCCAACGCTTCAGCGTCGGTGGTCAGTTTGTCGGCGGCCTCAAGCAAAACGCGCCCGCGCTCAAGCAACATCCGCCCAACGTTGGTAAATTTGGTGCGATGCCCTGAACGATCGAACAACACCACGTCCAGTTCTTCCTCCAGCTTTTGCATGGTATAGCTGAGTGCTGAGGGCACTCGCCCCAGTTCATCGGCAGCAGCAGCAAAGCTGCCACGGCGGTCAATCGCATCCATTACCCTCAGCGCTTCCAGCGTTAATGCACGATCTCTGGCCATCGAGTCTCTCTTTCAGGAAATTTGAATATGCCGACCAGATTAACTGGCTAACAATCTGGCGTCCAGATGCTTACCATTCGAGTAATGAATATTTAAAGAGCCAATTGCCATGATCACATGCAGAACAGCACAACAATGCGGGCAAGCTGACTTTGGTTGGCTACAGGCTCGCTATACCTTTTCCTTTGGGCATTACTTTGATCCAAAACTGATGGGCTACGCCTCGCTGCGGGTCTTGAACCAGGAAGTGCTGGCGCCGGGTGCCTCATTCCAGCCACGTACTTACCCTAACGTCGATATTCTGAACCTGATCCTGCAAGGGGAGGCCGAATACCGCGACAGCGATGGCAATGCCGTGCGCGCGGCGGCCGGAGAAGCACTGTTGCTGGCCACTCAGGCCGGGCTAAGCTATAGCGAACAGAACATCAGCAGCACCACACCGCTCACCCGGATGCAACTGTGGCTGGATGCCTGCCCGGAACGCAGCAACGATCGCGTACAGCGCCTGAATCTGCCATCACAGCCGCACCAGTTGCTGGCTTCGCCCGATGGCGCGCAAGGCAGCCTGCAACTGCGGCAACAGGTGTGGATCCATCATCTGGATTTACAGGCCGGTGAGCAGCAAACGCTGGCGCTGAACGGGCCGCGCGCTTACCTGCAATCGATCCACGGCACGCTTTCAGCCAACGGTGAGCATCACGACAGCCAAACGCTGACCTGCGGAGACGGCGCGTTTATCCGCGAGGAGAATCGCCTCACCGTTCGGGCAGAGACACCGCTGCGCGCGCTGCTGATTGATTTACCGATTTAGGCAGAAAAGAAAAACCCCGCGCAGCTCAGGCTACGCGGGGTTTTCTATTTATAGAGGGAGTTGACCGGTAAGCCGGGTTCTGTCGTGGACAGTCATTCCTCTAGGCCAGCAATCGCTCACTGGCTCAAGCAGCCTACCCGGGTTCAGTACGGGCCGTACCATGCGAACCCCTATTTGGCCTTGCTCCGGGTGGAGTTTACCGTGCCACGGACTGTTGCCAGCCGCGCGGTGCGCTCTTACCGCACCCTTTCACCCTTACCTGATCCCGCTTGCGCGGGCCATCGGCGGTTTGCTCTCTGTTGCACTAGTCGTAGGCTTGCGCCTCCCAGGCGTTACCTGGCACCCTGCCCTATGGAGCCCGGACTTTCCTCCCCTCCATCTGTCTCCCCCGAAGAGGACGGCAATGAAGCGGCGACTGTCTGGTCAACTCCGGCGCGGATAGTAGCGTCGTGGCCGCAGCAGGTCAACAGCTTTACTCTGCCTGCTGTTCCAGCGCATGTTTATACAACGCATTTTTCTTCACGCCGTGGATCTCTGCCGCCAGGGCCGCCGCCTTTTTCAGCGGCAGTTCTTTTTGCAGTAATGCCAGCGTGCGCAGCGCTTCCAATGGCAGATCGTCCTCTTGTACCTTGTGGCCTTCGACAATCAGCACCATCTCCCCCCGGCGGCGGACTTCATCTTCCAGCACCCAGGCCAGCAGCTCCCCCACCGGCGCGCCGTGGATCGACTCCCAGGTTTTGGTCAACTCACGAGCCAGCACTACGTAGCGTTCAGGCCCCCACACCGTAACCATGTCCTGCAGGCTGTCCAGTAAACGGTGGGTTGATTCATAGAAAATCAGCGTACGTGGTTCCTCTGCCAGCGCCAGCAGAGTATCCTTACGGCCTTTGGTTTTCGCAGGCAGGAATCCTTCGTAGCAGAAACGATCGGACGCCAACCCGGCAGCGCACAGCGCCGTGGTGGCGGCACAGGCTCCTGGCAGCGGCACGACGCGGATCCCCGCTTCACGGCAACGGCGCACCAGGTGATAACCGGGGTCGTTGATCAATGGCGTGCCAGCGTCGGAAACCAATGCTATGCTCTGGCCTTCCTGCAGTTTCGCCAGCAATTGGTCCGCCTTCTGCTGTTCGTTATGGTCGTGCAGCGCAAACAACCGCGCGCTAATTGCAAAGTGTTGCAACAGCAACCCGGTATGACGCGTATCTTCCGCCGCAATCAGATCGACGCTTTTCAGTACTTCGAGTGCCCGATAAGTGATATCCCCCAGGTTACCGATGGGAGTGGGCACCACGTACAGCGTTGAGGCAGAAATGACTGATTGTTGCTGTTGATTCATTGTTTCATCCGGATTGCCGATTTAATATTGAGCATCTTGAAAAAAACATCACTGGATACAGTATGCTTTCCTCATCATTCATTCGTACCAAAGCAGGGCGTTTACTCCCTGTTGTACTGGCCGCCCTGCTGTTAGCAGGCTGCCCGAGTCAGGCGCCGCAAACTCCGCAGATAAATATACAAAATGAAGCGAGCGCCAACTCTGATTACTATCTGCAACAACTGCAGCAAAGCGGCGATGATAACAAGGCTGACTGGCAATTACTTGCTATTCGCGCATTAATCCGCGAAGGCCAATTACCACAGGCCGCTGCGCAGTTGGATACGTTGCCGCAAGATATGAACAGCCAACAACAGGTGGAACGCCAACTGTTGCTTGCAGAACTGCAAGTTGGCAACAAAAATTATGACGCCGCGCGTAATTTGCTGAGCAACATCGACAGCAACTCGCTCTCGCCTAATCAGTTGGTGCGCCTGTATCAGGCCCAGATTGCCGCCTATCAGGGCCAACCGTCTCTGCCACTGCTCCGTGCCTATATCGCTCAGGAACCGCTGCTGCCAGTCAATGCACGGCAAGACAACCTGGATCAGACCTGGCAGGCGCTGCTCGGCCTCAAACCAGCAGAGATGAATAGCCTGGTCATCAACGCCAACGAAAACGTGCTGCAAGGCTGGCTGGATCTGCTGCGGGTTTATCAGGAAAACAAGCAGGACCCAGAACTGCTGAAAGCCGGAATTAAAGATTGGCAAAACCGCTATCCACAAAACCCGGCGGCCAAAAGCCTGCCAACCCAATTAAGCCAGGTGCAGAATTTCAGCCAGGCTTCCACCTCGGGTATCGCGCTGCTGTTGCCGCTGAATGGTCAGGCCAAGGTGTTTGCCGACGCTATCCAGCAAGGCTTTGCCGCCGCCCAAAGTGGCATCACGCTGGCCGCACCGGTCCAGCCAACGCAGCCAGGCAATGATCCGGCTCAAAATGCCGCAGCGCTGACCAATGCCGACGGTGCAGTGAGCCCTTCCGCACTTCCTGCGGATATTGCCACGGCACAGCCGGTAGCCCCTGTCGCCACAGCCACTACCATCGCGCAGCCTGCCAATGCTCAGGTGAAGGTATACGATACCTCCAGCCAGCCATTACCTGCTCTACTGGCCCAGGCCCAGCAGGATGGGGCAACGCTGGTGGTTGGCCCGTTACTGAAGGCCGATGTTGATCAGCTTGCCAGCACGCCTACTGCGCTGAACGTACTGGCACTCAACCAGCCGGAACAGCCGCAAGACAGCCCGAACATCTGCTACTTCGCGCTTTCTCCAGAAGACGAGGCCCGTGATGCAGCGCGGCATATCTGGGCACAGCAGAAACGTCTGCCGTTGCTGTTGATCCCGCGCGGCGCGTTCGGCGATCGCATTGCCAAAGCCTTTGCCGAAGAGTGGCAGAAACAGGGTGGGCAAACCGTCTTGCAGCAGAGTATTGGTTCTACCACCGAACTGCGCCAGATGGTTAACAGCGGCGGTATCCGCATGAGCGGTACGCCGGTCTCGGCACCCGCGCAAGCACCGCAGTCGGTGACTATCGCTGGCCTGACCATTCCAGCTCAGCCAAGCGAGATCCCTGCTGCCTCTACCGGCGGCGGCGTTGACGCGGTGTACATCGTGGCCACCCAGGATCAGCTGACGCTGATCAAACCGATGATCGACATGACCACCAATTCCCGCAGCAAACCCGCCATGTTCGCCAGCTCACGCAGCTATCAGGCCGGTGCTGGCCCGGATTTCCGTCTGGAAATGGAAGGTTTGCAATTCAGTGACATTCCTTTGCTGGCGGGCGTCAACCCAGCATTGCAGCAGCAGGCCAGTGCCAAGTTCGGCAACGACTATTCTCTGGTACGTCTTTACGCCATGGGCATGGATGCCTGGACATTGACCAACCACTTTGCTGAAATGCGCCAGCTGCCAGGCTTCCAGGTCTCTGGAGCCAGCGGTGTGCTGAGTTCGTCACCTCACTGTGTGATCACCAGGAAACTGACTTGGTTGCAATACCACCAGGGCATGGTCGTTCCGGTCTCCTGAGCCGACGCGCCACAGGGGCGGGCTACGAAATACAGGCCCGCCGCTATCTGGAACGCGCTGGGCTGACCTTCACCGCCGCCAACGTGGCGGTGCGCGGTGGTGAGCTTGATCTTATCATGCGCGATGGTCAAACCTGGGTGTTCGTTGAAGTACGCTATCGGCGCAGCGCCGCATTTGGTGATGCCGCCGCCAGCGTCACTTACCGCAAGCAGCAGCGGTTGTTGCATGCCGCTGCCGTCTGGCTGGCGGGGCGCGGAGCCAGTTTTGACACATCATCTTGCCGTTTTGATGTTTTTGCCATCACCGGTAACCAGTTAGAATGGATACCGAATGCCTTCAATGCGGATTAATTATGGTTTACCGGTGTAACCGGCCTTTGACTTAGTGGATTAAAAACAACGTGCTGGATCGAATCAAAGTCTGTTTTACCGAAAGTATCCAAACCCAGATTGCAGCGGCGGAAGCCCTGCCTGACGCCATCTCCCGTGCCGCGATGACTCTGGTTCAATCGTTATTGAACGGCAACAAGATCCTGTGCTGTGGCAATGGGACTTCAGCCGCCAATGCTCAGCATTTTGCTGCCAGTATGATCAATCGTTTTGAAACCGAGCGCCCCAGCCTGCCTGCCATCGCGCTGAATGCCGATAACGTGGTGCTGACCGCGATCGGCAACGATCGTCTGCACGATGAAGTGTATGCCAAGCAGGTGCGCGCGTTGGGCCATGCCGGAGATGTGTTGCTGGCGATCTCCACTCACGGTAATAGCCGTGATATTGTGAAAGCGGTTGAAGCCGCAGTAACGCGAGATATGACCATTGTTGCACTCACGGGCCACGACGGCGGGGAATTGGCAGGTTTACTTGGCCAACAGGATGTTGAGATCCGTATTCCTTCCCACCGCAGTGCGCGCATTCAGGAAATGCATATGTTTACCGTAAATTGCCTATGTGACCTGATTGATAATACGTTGTTCCCCCACCAGGACGATTAAAGGAACTGAGATGAAGCTGAAAACAACATTGGCAGTGCTGTTCAGCGCTCTGCTGTTACAAGGCTGTGTCGGCGCTGTCGTGGTCGGCAGTGCGGCCGTTGCCACCAAAACTGCCACAGACCCGCGTTCCGTAGGAACTCAGGTCGATGATGGAACCTTGGAAGCTCGGGTTGAAAATGCCCTGAGCAAAGATCAGCAACTGAAGAAAGAAGCCCGGGTGGTCGCAACCGCCTATCAGGGCAAAGTCCTGCTGACCGGTCAGGCACCCAATAGCGAGCTTGCCAGCCGTGCAAAACAGATCGCGCTTGGCGTAGACGGTGCGGTAGAAGTGTATAACGAAATCCGCCAGGGTACGCCGGTTAGCTTGGGAACCGCGTCTTCAGATACCTGGATCACCACTAAAGTGCGTTCGCAGCTCCTGACCAGCGATACGGTCAAATCCTCGAACGTCAAGGTGACGACCGAGAATGGCGAAGTGTTCTTACTGGGCCTGGTAACACAAAAAGAAGGGCAGTCAGCAGCACAGATCGCCAGCCAGATCAGTGGCGTAAAACACGTCACCACGGCATTTACCTACGTTAAGTAAACTCGCGCACCGGGGTAAGGGCGGCGTTATCTGATGCCCTTACCCCAGCCCTCTCCCACGCTCGTCAACAAGTGATCAGCGTAGGAAGAGAACACATAGCCAATCACTTCAGCTCATTCTCTTTAAGAAACTCCGCCCCGCCCAACTGCCGCATCTGACGCATAATCCACTGCTGGCGCCCAATCACGTACCCTGAAGGGGCGTTGACCTTAAAGCGATGAGGGTTGGGTAAAACCGCCGCTAACAATGCGGCCTCAGATGCCGTTAAGCGTTTGGCCGGTTTATTGAAAAAATGCTGAGCCGCGGCTTCTACACCAAATATACCGTCACCGAATTCGACAATATTCAGATACACCGTCAAAATTCGGCGTTTGGTCCATACCAGTTCAATCCCCGCCGTCAGCCCGACTTCAAGCCCTTTACGCACCCAACTGCGCCCATCCCACAGAAACAGGTTCTTTGCCGTCTGCTGAGACAGCGTGGAAGCGCCACGAATGCGTGTCGGGCGGCGTTCATTGTGGCTGATCGCTTTCTCGATGGCCGCCACATCAAAACCCCAATGGTCGGGGAATTTCTGATCTTCGGCAGCCATCACCGCCAGCACCATGTTCGGTGAAATCTCATCCATCGACACCCAATCTGAATGGGCAACATAGCTGAAATCACCGCTCAGCCAGGCGCTGATTTGCCGCTCTACCATCACCGCAGAAAAGGGCACCGGCAGGAAAGCAAACAGGATAATCCCCGCCAACCACAGGCCCAGCAACGCCAACAAAGCACGCTTAAACCAATACCACAGCCGGTGAATCACCGACTTAGACGCAAATCTGCTCATTCGGTTAAATCCAGCACCCGTGAAACCAACTTATCAATTCCGCGCGCCGCTTCACCGATCGATTGGGCCAACATGTAGGCCGGCGTTGTGACCACTTTGTTCTCTATATCGACCACAATATCATCCACAGGGCAAATCACTGGCTCTCCCCCCATAGCGTCAATCACCTCACCGAGATCGGGATCGTTACCAATCGTCAACCGGATTTGTTGGCCCAAGATCTTGGGTAACAGGGCCGGAGCAATACACATAAAACCAATTGGTTTATGTGCCTTATGCATTTTTTGCGTAATCTCAGCAAAATCTGTATTAACGGAACATTCACTGCCTTCCTCGGCAAAACTGCTGAGATTCTTAGCCGCACCAAATCCACCGGGTACGATCAGGGCATCCAACTGGCTGGCATCCGCCTGGGAAAGGGGCTGAATTTTCCCTCGCGCAATGCGCGCAGATTCCACTAACACGTTACGCTTTTCAGCCAAAAAATCGCCAGATAAGTGATTAATAACATGGAGTTGTTCCTCATCAGGGGCAAAGCACACCGCCCGTGCACCGGCACGATCCAATGCCAGTAATGTGAGGACGGCTTCATGGATCTCCGCACCGTCATAAACGCCACAACCACTCAGTACCACACCTACCTGTTTCATCGATATTCTCCCAATCAGGACGACCAATGGATGAGCACCTAAAACCAACAAACACTAACTACATCACACATTTTAATGAATCTTCTAACAAGAGCGCTTACATTTGCTATGTTGTTCGCTGTATGATGTACACGAATTTTCTGCAACCTGCTCTATCTGAACATTGAAAACCAATACGCAGGTTCACAATTTCCCTGGTGTTGGCGCAATATTCGCGCACCCCGGCCTAGGTCGGGGTCATTTTTTTTCAGCGTTCTCTACCCATGCCCGCAACATTGCCACATCGTTACGCCACTCCTGTTTGAGCTCATCCACCCAATCCTGCACGTTATCCCACCATGCTGGTAAAGTCGGTGTCTGAATCTGCTGTGCCAGCTGTTGCAGATGTTTCAGCCCCACGGAACCCGCCGCACCCTTAATTTTGTGGCCTTCTTCCGTGATCCCTTTCTGATCCCGTGCGGTCATGTTGGAATCCAGCAGCGCCAGATAGCCAGGCATCACCTGTTCGAACATGTCCAGGCTCTGATAAATCAGCTGCGGCCCCACCAGGTCCATGTACTGCTCCAGCATGACGGTATCCAGTAACGACTCGTTAATCTGCATTGCCTTTTGCTCCATTTTTTTTGTGGTATGCGAGGGTTGTAGATCCCAGTAATGTTTGATCATCTGGGTCAAGGCTGGCACTGACAACGGTTTACTCAACACATCGTCCATACCCGCATCAAGATACTCTTTCTTGTCTTTCAGTACGTTGGCCGTCAGCGCAATCAACGGCGGCAGCGCCTGGCCGCTGTAGCGGCTGCGCAGTTCACGGGCAATATCCAGCCCGGTCATATCCGGCAACTGGATATCCAGCAACACCAGATCGAATTCATCCGGGTCAAACATCGCCAGCGCGTCATGGCCATTCATCGCCACTTCCACGCTGTTACCCAGCTTCTCCAGCACCGAACGGGCAACGATCACGTTCAGCTCAATATCTTCCACCAGCAGAATATGCAGTGCTGGCAGTGGCAGTTCTTCTTGCTCGGCTTCGCTCACGACGTCTTCCACCGCCGGGGCCAGGATAGTCAACGTGAAGCAAGAACCATGCCCCTGCACGCTTTGCACGCTAATATCACCGCCCATGCTCTGCGCCAGCCGCTTGGAAACCGCCAGGCCGATCCCCGTGCCGGTGGCAGGCCGCCCGCCGTGCTGATCTTTCACCTGATAATACATAGCGAAGATTTTATCCTGTTCATCCTGCGGAATACCCATGCCGGAATCTTCCACTTCGAACGTCATCCGCTGGTGATCTTCATGCCGCACGCGCACCACGATCCGGCCCTGTGGGGTGAACTTCACCGCATTGCCGATCAGATTCCACAGGATCTGACGCAGGCGCGTACCGTCGGTAATGATTTTCTGCGGCAACGGCAACTGCGGCTCCATCACAAACTGCAGCCCTTTTGGCTGCGCCAGCAGGCCAGCGAGGTTTTCCAGGTCTGCCAGGAAACCGGTAAAATCTACCGGCTGATTATCCAACTGCACTTTGCGCCGTTCGAGTTTGTCCATCTCGATAATGTCGTTGAAAATATTGCCGAGGGTGATGGCGCTGACGTGGATGGTTTTCAGGTAATTGAGTTGCTCATCATTCAGCTCGGTATCGAGCAGGATGCGGCTCAGGCCGACAATGCCATTAAGCGGCGTACGCAGCTCGTGGCTGATCGTTGAGATAAAGGTGGTCTTGTCCCTGCTGGCATTCTCCAGCGCGTCCTGGTAGCGCTTACGCTCGGTTATATCGCGCCCAAAGCCCATCAGCCCGTGACGTTTGCCCACGCGATCGTAAAACGGTACCTTGCGCAGCTCAAAACAGGCTTTGCGCCCGTCCGGGTACACCAGCCACTGCTCGTAGGTGAGAGAAACGTTGTGGCGGAACACTTTTTCATCGGTTTCGATGACCTTCTCGGCGACATCCTGGCTGTAAACATCAAACGGCGTAAGGCCAATCAGCTGCTTTTCGCTCTTGCCGGTCAGCAGTTCCATAGCCCGGTTGCAGCCGGAGAACTCTTTGTCTTCGTTGCGGTAATAGACCAAATCCGGTGAGGCATCGAGGAAAGAGCGCAACAGCACCGATTGCTGGCCGAGTTCGACCTGCGCGCGCTCGCGCTGCTCCATTTCTTCGGTCAGCTTGTCCATCACCTGCTGGCGGCCTTCTTCCGCCTTGATGCGCTCGGCAATTTCCTGATTAAGCTGGGTGATGTTCTCTTTCATCTGCTGATTCAAAGCGAGATCGCGATAGCGCATCTCCTCAAGCTTATCCACCAGCCGTGCCAGGCGCTGGCGCGACTCCTCCAACTGTTCAACCACCACCGAAAGAAAGTAGACCGCCCACGGCGTAATCAGCAGGCCAAAGAAGATGGAGCGCACCACATCGATACTTTCCACCTGACCGCGCAGCAGCATGGTGACCGCCATCTGCACCACCATCGCCAGCACCACCAGCGCAGAAGCCAGCAACAGCGAAAAGCGCACCAGGCCAAGCTTTACCATTAAATCAACGTAGTACTGGGCTAACACCCGGATTTGCTTCATGAGCCATTCCCATCAGACATAATCGTTTAAATCATACCGTAAAACCTCGGTGAGATAAGAAACCTTGATGGGAAGTGTGGGAATGATTACAAACCCAAACTAACAGAATGGTTTTTAAAGAGAGTAGTGATGCGAAACATCAAGAGCACTGCCTTGGCCGCCGCGACATTGCAGATAACCGCCGACCGCCTGCATGCCATTCCAGCGGTTTTCGCACCATAATGGTGCCAGCAGCGTTGGCCGACGTGCGCTGGCAGAAATGCGGTGATAGACGATCTCTTTTGGCGTATGGCGGATCATTTCACCGGCGCTGGCGGCGTAATCGTCCAACGCCAGCGCCGGTAAACGGCCCGCCTGCCAGGCTCGCGCCATAATGCTGCCGGTGACGATATGCAGCGGGTGCAGCTTGATGCCGTCCACACCGCTCTCAACTACCGCCTGAAGCGTTGCCAGATGTTCTGCCTGGGTTTCCCCCGGCAGGCCAACGATTAAGTGGCTACAGACCTTCAGGCCGCGCTCACGCGCCCGCCGCGCGGTCTGCTGGTAACAGGAGAAATTATGGCCACGGTTGATGCGCTTCAGCGTTTTATCGTGTGCCGTTTGCAGCCCGAGCTCCAGCCACACTTCAAACCCTTGTTCACGATAACCCGCCAGTAAATCAAGCGCCGCATCAGGTACACAGTCTGGGCGGGTGCCCACGCAGATGCCGACCATTTCTGCCTGCAACAATGCCTGCCGATACATGTTGGCCAGCAATTCCACTTCGGCATAAGTACTGGTATAGGCCTGGAAGTAGGCCAGATAGCGTTTTGCCCGGTTGACCTTGCGTGCCTGCACGGCCAACTGTTCAGCGATGCTCTGTTGCTGCATCTGTTCATCGGCGAACGACGCCACATTGCAAAAAGTGCAGCCACCAAAGCCGAGCGTACCGTCACGATTCGGGCAGCTAAACCCGCCATGCAGCGTGAGTTTGTGGATCTTTTCGCCATAGCGGTGCTGAAGATCGCTGCCAAACATATTGACTAATTGCGGCAACTGCATAATTCTGGTGCTTCTCTGTGTTCAAAGCCCGTGATGTTAATCAAAGGTGGCTTTTCCCGCGATGACAGAGATCAACGCTTTTCTCCAAAGGCCGCTTTAGACATAACTATTCACTATTAATGCAAATAAAATCACTTCCATCACGATGAATTTTTCTAATTTGCGCACCGTTATTAACCTCTTTATGACAAAGCCATGAAAAATAGTCATAACCAACAATAAATCGACATTTATTGGAATAAAATTCTAGCATTCCCATCCGCACTAGCATGGTGCAGAGATTCAGCCCCTGCACTATAGTGAGACAGCTCACATTTTCCTGGCCTTTCCCTTACCGCCACACCACGAGCAAAATGCCTAAAAAAGCTTATTTTTCATAAAAATAAGCACGATTTATCCATCAGGAAACTCTATTAAGCCCATATTTGACCTGCGTATTCTTTCTCGTATAAGTTGGAAGTCCGCTGGAAGCTTTCTGGACGGGCAAACGTCTCGTCATATTTATGCAGTATTTTAAGACTCCCTCTTAAAACAAGTCATTTACCACTTGTGAAAACCGTCACGAGAGGCCATTGATGGAGGGCGGAAAAGCAGTTCGGCGCTATTCACCTCGCCGTTCGGACTTCCGCCTGAAGCCAGGAAGCCCCCTCGTGGGTGGTTGTGAGAGTCACGCAGAGCCTGGGGAGGTTCACTGATATGTTGTACGACAAATCCCAAGAGAGGGACAACTGTGGTTTCGGCCTGATCGCCCACATAGAAGGCGAACCTAGCCACAAGGTAGTGCGAACGGCTATTCACGCACTGGCCCGCATGCAGCACCGTGGCGCAATCCTTGCTGATGGCAAGACTGGCGACGGTTGTGGCCTGTTATTGCAAAAGCCCGATCGCTTTTTCCGCATGGTGGCGGAAGAGCGCGGCTGGCGTTTAGCCAAGAACTACGCGGTTGGCATGATGTTCCTCAGCACCAACGAAGAGGAAGCCCGCGCCAGCCGCCGCATTGTGGAAGAAGAACTGCAAAACGAAACGCTGTCGATTGTCGGCTGGCGTGAAGTTCCCACTAACCCGGATGTGCTGGGTGAAATCGCCCTCTCTTCCCTGCCGCGTATTGAACAGATTTTCGTGAACGCCCCTGCGGGCTGGCGTCCGCGTGATATGGAGCGCCGCCTGTTTATAGCGCGCCGCCGTATCGAGAAGCGTGTTCAGGACGACAGCTTCTATGTGTGCAGTTTCTCCAACCTGGTGACGATCTACAAAGGCCTGTGTATGCCTGCGGATCTGCCACGTTTTTATCTCGATCTGGCCGATCTGCGCTTGGAATCCGCCATCTGCCTGTTCCACCAGCGTTTCTCCACCAATACCGTGCCGCGCTGGCCATTGGCGCAACCGTTTCGCTATCTGGCGCACAACGGCGAGATCAACACCATCACCGGTAACCGTCAGTGGGCACGCGCCCGTACTTATAAATTCCAGACGCCGCTGATCCCGGACCTGCATTCCGCCGCGCCTTTCGTTAACGAAACCGGCTCCGACTCCAGTTCGCTGGACAACATGCTGGAGCTGTTGCTGGCGGGCGGGATGGACTTGATCCGCGCCATGCGCCTGCTGGTGCCACCGGCCTGGCAGAACAACCCGGATATGGACACCGATCTGCGTGCGTTCTTCGACTTCAACTCGATGCACATGGAACCGTGGGACGGCCCGGCGGGCATCGTGATGTCCGATGGCCGCTACGCCGCCTGTAGCCTGGATCGTAACGGGCTGCGTCCAGCGCGCTACGTGATCACCAAAGACAAGCTGATCACCTGTGCCTCGGAAGTCGGCATCTGGGATTATCAGCCCGATGAAGTGGTGGAAAAAGGCCGCGTTGGGCCGGGTGAACTGATGGTGATCGATACCCGCAGCGGTAAGATCCTGCACTCCGCCGAAACCGATAACGATCTGAAAAGCCGCCATCCGTATAAAGAGTGGATGGAGAAAAACGTTAAGCGCCTGGTGCCGTTTGAAGATCTGCCGGACGATCAGGTGGGTAAACGCGAACTGGATGACGCCACGCTCGAAACTTACCAGAAACAGTTCGGCTATAGCAGCGAAGAGCTGGATCAGGTGATCCGCGTGCTGGGTGAGATTGGCCAGGAAGCGACCGGCTCAATGGGTGACGACACCCCGTTTGCCGTGCTTTCCAGCCGCCCACGTATCATTTATGACTACTTCCGCCAGCAGTTTGCGCAGGTGACCAACCCGCCGATCGACCCGCTGCGTGAAGCGCACGTGATGTCGCTGGCCACCAGCATCGGCCGCGAGATGAACGTATTCTGTGAAGCCGAAGGCCAGGCACACCGCCTGAGCTTTAAATCGCCGATCCTGCTGTACTCAGATTTCAAACAGCTCACCACGCTGGAAGGGGAATATTATCGCGCCGATACGCTCGATCTGACCTTCGATCCCGCCGAGCAGGATCTGGAGCAGACAGTCCGTATCCTGTGCGATGAAGCCGAACGTAAAGTCCGTGACGGCGCGGTACTGCTGGTGTTGTCTGACCGCGCCATCAGCAGCCAGCGCCTGCCGGTACCGGCCCCGATGGCCGTGGGTGCGATCCAGACCCGTCTGGTAGAAAAAAACCTGCGCTGCGATGCCAACATCATCGTTGAAACCGCAAGCGCACGCGATCCGCACCACTTTGCCGTGCTGTTGGGCTTTGGTGCTACCGCTATCTATCCGTATCTGGCCTACGAAACCCTGGCCAAGCTGGTAGACAGCCAGGCGATCGACAAGCAATACCGTGAAGTGATGCTGAACTACCGCAACGGCATCAATAAAGGGCTGTACAAGATCATGTCCAAAATGGGCATCTCTACTATCGCCTCTTACCGTTGCTCGAAACTGTTTGAAGCCGTCGGCCTGCACCGTGAGCTTTCCGATCTGTGTTTCCAGGGCGTGGTCAGCCGCATTGGCGGTGCCAACTTCAGCGACTTCCAGCAGGATCTGCAGAATCTGAGCAAGCGCGCCTGGTTGAAACGCAAACCGCTGGAACAGGGCGGCCTGCTGAAGTTCGTTCACGGCGGCGAATATCATGCCTACAACCCGGACGTGGTGAACACGCTGCAAAAAGCGGTACACAGCGGCGAATACAGCGATTATCAGGCTTATGCCAAGCTGGTAAACGAGCGCCCAATCGCCACGCTGCGCGATCTGCTGGCGATCAAACCACAAGGCACGCCGATCCCGGTCGATCAGGTTGAACCCGCCGAGTCACTGTTCACACGCTTCGATACCGCAGCCATGTCCATCGGGGCGCTGAGCCCGGAAGCGCATGAATCGCTGGCGATTGCCATGAACAGCCTTGGCGGTTTCTCCAACTCCGGCGAAGGCGGTGAAGACCCAGCGCGTTACGGCACCAACAAAGTTTCCCGTATCAAGCAGGTGGCTTCCGGCCGCTTTGGCGTGACCCCGGCTTATCTGGTTAACGCCGACGTGATCCAGATTAAAGTCGCCCAGGGTGCCAAGCCGGGTGAAGGTGGCCAGTTACCAGGGGATAAAGTCACACCGTATATCGCCAAACTGCGTTATTCGGTGCCGGGCGTGACCCTGATTTCGCCACCGCCGCACCACGATATCTATTCAATCGAAGATTTGGCACAGCTGATTTTCGACCTGAAACAGGTGAACCCGAAGGCGATGATTTCGGTGAAACTGGTTTCCGAGCCGGGCGTAGGCACCATCGCGACCGGCGTGGCGAAAGCCTATGCCGATCTGATCACCATTGCCGGTTACGATGGCGGCACCGGTGCCAGCCCGCTGTCTTCGGTGAAATATGCCGGTTGCCCGTGGGAACTGGGCCTGGTGGAAACCCAGCAGGCGCTGGTGGCCAACGGTCTGCGCCACAAAATCCGCCTACAGGTGGATGGCGGCCTGAAAACCGGCGTCGACATTGTTAAAGCGGCGATCCTCGGTGCAGAAAGCTTTGGCTTCGGTACGGGCCCGATGGTAGCGCTGGGTTGTAAATACCTGCGTATCTGCCATCTCAACAACTGTGCCACCGGCGTTGCAACGCAAGACGAAAAACTGCGCCGCGATCACTATCACGGTTTGCCGGAGCGCGTGGTTAACTACTTCCACTTTATCGCCCGGGAAACCCGCGAAATCATGGCAGAGCTGGGCGTCAGCCAACTGGTCGATCTGATTGGCCGTACCGAGTTCCTGACTTCACTTCCTGGGATCTCTGCCAAGCAGAACAAACTGGATCTGTCGCCGTTGCTGAAAACCGCCACGCCACACGTGGGCAAAGCTCTGCACTGCACCGAAAGCAGCAACCCGCCGTTCGATCAGGGCTTGCTGAACAAAGAGCTGATGGCGCAGGCAAAACCGCATGTGGAAGCCAAGCAGAGCAAGACCTTCTACTTCGATATCCGCAATACCGATCGCTCCGTCGGGGCGACCTTATCGGGTGCGATTGCGACTCTGCACGGAGATCAGGGCATGGCTGCCGATCCGATCAAGGCGCACTTCTCCGGTACCGCAGGCCAGAGCTTCGGCGTATGGAATGCTGGCGGGGTTGAGCTGACCTTGACCGGTGACGCCAACGATTATGTGGGTAAAGGGATGGCCGGTGGCCGCATCGCCGTGCGCCCTCCGGTGGGCTCTGCCTTCCGCAGCCATGAAGCCAGCATCGTGGGTAACACCTGCCTGTATGGCGCAACCGGTGGCAAGCTGTTCGCCGCTGGCCGCGCTGGTGAGCGTTTCGCGGTGCGTAACTCCGGTGCCATTACCGTGGTTGAAGGGATTGGTGATAACGGTTGTGAATACATGACCGGCGGTATCGTCTGCGTGTTGGGCAAAACCGGCATCAATTTTGGTGCAGGCATGACCGGTGGTTTCGCCTATGTGCTGGATGAAGACGGCGAGTTCCGTAAACGCGTGAACCCTGAACTGGTGGAAGTGTTAGACGTCGACCAACTGGCGATCCACGAAGAGCACCTGCGTGGTTTGATTACCGAGCACGTGCAGGCCACCGGTTCATCACGCGCCGAAGAGATCCTGGCCAACTGGCCGGAATGGGCACCGAAGTTTGCTCTGGTTAAGCCGAAGTCCAGTGATGTTAAAGCATTGTTGGGTCACCGTAGTCGAAGCGCCGCCGAGCTGCGGGTTCAGGCACAGTAAGAGGTCATGAAATGAGTCAGAATGTTTATCAATTTATCGACCTGCAGCGTGTTGATCCGCCAAAGAAACCGCTGAAGATCCGTAAAATTGAGTTTGTAGAGATTTACGAGCCGTTTTCGGAAACCCAGGCGAAAGCGCAGGCTGATCGCTGCCTGTCTTGCGGCAACCCGTATTGCGAATGGAAATGCCCGGTACACAACTACATTCCGAACTGGCTGAAGCTGGCGAACGAAGGCCGTATTATGGAAGCCGCCGATCTGGCGCACCAGACCAACAGCCTGCCGGAAGTCTGCGGACGCGTCTGCCCACAGGATCGCCTGTGTGAAGGTTCCTGTACCCTGAATGATGAATTCGGTGCGGTCACCATCGGCAATATCGAGCGCTATATCAGCGATAAAGCCATCGAAATGGGCTGGAAGCCGGATATGTCGCACGTGCAGCCCACCGGCAAACGCGTGGCGGTGATCGGTGCTGGCCCTGCGGGCTTGGCCTGTGCCGACGTGCTGACCCGTAACGGGGTCAAAGCGGTGGTTTACGATCGCCATCCTGAAATCGGCGGCCTACTAACCTTCGGTATTCCGGCCTTCAAGCTGGAGAAAGAGGTGATGCTCAAACGCCGCGAGATCTTCAGCGAGATGGGTATCGAGTTCCAGCTCAATACCGAAATCGGTAAAGACATCACCATGGATGCGCTGTTAAGCGAATACGATGCGGTATTCCTTGGCGTGGGCACTTACCAGTCGATGCGCGGCGGGTTGGAGAACGAAGAGGCTCCGGGCGTTTACGATGCTCTGCCATTCCTGATCGCCAATACCAAACAGCTGATGGGTTATGACGCTACGCAGCACGAGCCTTATGTCAGCATGGAAGGTAAACGCGTAGTGGTGCTTGGCGGTGGTGATACCGCGATGGACTGCGTGCGTACCTCCATCCGCCAAGGCGCAACGCAGGTAACCTGTGCCTATCGCCGTGATGAAGTCAACATGCCGGGCTCCAAACGCGAAGTGAAGAATGCGCGTGAAGAAGGGGTGGAGTTCAAATTCAACCTGCAACCGCTGAGCATTGAGCTGAATAGCGCGGGCCGCGTGGCTGGCGTGAAGATGGTGCGCACTCAGTTGGGTGCCCCGGATGCCAATGGACGCCAGGTAGCCGAACAGGTTGCAGGCTCCGAGCACGTGCTCGACGCCGATGCAGTGGTGATGGCGTTTGGTTTCCGCCCGCACAAAATGGACTGGTTGGCAGCGCACGACGTGCAGCTCGACAAACAGGGCCGGATTGTAGCACCAGAAAGTATCGATAATGCCTTCCAGACCAGTAATCCGAAGATCTTCGCCGGTGGCGATGCGGTGCGCGGTTCCGATCTGGTGGTGACCGCAATTGCCGAAGGGCGTAAAGCCGCAGAAGGCATTATGAGCTATCTCGAAGTGTGATCAATTGCGCTGCATTATCCCGAGGGGCCAGCATGCTGGCCCCGACTGAGGTGAACAGGGAGCAGATTTGAACGCTGCTTGGCCAAGCCCACGGATGGGCCAAATAACAAAGCCAACGCAGCTACAACTTTAAGTATGACGGGTATAACAACTCACCCGCAACAACCCCATTAACACGCCTCAATCAAAATTAGCAACCTATGCCTTTGGAGTGATAATGAAATTTATCGTATCCGAGTGCATACCCTCTTTTGTCACATCGGTTTTAAATAAATTCACTTTTGGCGTCCAGCACATTTCACTTCTCTTATCTACACTACTGGCAAGTTGCGATAATGAAATGTACTTGGCGGTACTTATTGGAAAATCAAAGTTTTTGCTTGTCGCACCATCATTGCTGATCAATTGAAGATTATAAGGTAATTGACTGCCTGCACTACCACTCATGGCAAATAGGTTGCGACCACTGTAATTACTGCTGCCGTTTGTGACGCTCAGCGCGTAAGTTTTATTTTTAATACCGGCGGTGACATAGGATAAACATAAGTTATTGCTACCAATATTTTTAATGGTGGCCTCAAATCCATTACCCGCTGTGGCAACATCGGGTAAATTGCCCACTTCAACTGGATTTAACTCCCAAACCGCAGACTTCAGGTTAAATTCCGGCTCTGGTGGAACCAACTCATCTATTGGTGGTATGACTACATCAGGAGGTATCGAGTTAGAATAGCAAACCCCCGATAAACCTGGCAGAATAAACATGGGTACAGATGAATTCCCAGCGCCATTAATAAGATTTTTATATCTCATAAATATAGCAGGGTAGGCATTTAACCCAGAGGTACTAAACTCGATAGAAAAATTACCGGAGTTCACTATCACTGTCGAGCCGCCAACCCAGTTGCTGGTATATTCGATAAGAGACGCGCCGACGAAGGCGTTCACTCCATTAGGAGTCACCACACTATTGCGGCTCCATCCGGGGTTGAGGACTCGATCGGCATACAGAAACTTGGGCAGACCGGTGATTGGGTTTAACTGCGGCATCCATACCGTAAAAGTATTATCTGTCGTGTTTGCAACCGAACTACTTTGGAATCTAACATTCAAAGTAAACGTCGCCTTCCATCGTTCAGGACCCACATTGACAACATCACAATTACTGAATCTGGTCTCGTATGTATCTGCCAGCACCGGAGTCGCCAGCACCAACAAACAGCCCGTTATCAATCGGGACAGTTTTGAGGTAGTTATTTTCATGCTTACTGTTCCATTATGGTTTCGTAGCGGACGTTAATATGGCGTAGCGATGGACATTATTCAAAACTCTCAGATAACGGCGTCCCGCACTTATTTCTATTAGGTAATTCATACTTTCACTTCGAACAGCAGCACCAGTTTCCCCTGATAATTACCGGAGATATTACCCAACACCCCCATGGGTTGCCGCCCAGATATCGATAACAAGTAGTCGCCGGTAGATATATCACCCGTCATTGGCGGGTTACTGAAATCAATCGGCGTGGTACTTAGTGGCTGTAGCGTTGTGCTACTGTTGCCAAATGACACATTCTCCGTGGTAAACGTCAGCGAAGTATCTGTTTCATGCATAAGTACTAACGGTTCAGTGAGTGACACCATAAAGTTACGTTCATTACGAATTTCAACCTCGACCGGAACCTGAGCACGATAAACTGCCACATCGCTACCACCACTGTTGCTCAGCGTCAAAATGTCATACCAACCGCCGCCTGGCTTCGCTACCGTGATTTTCGGCAAATTGGTCAACATGACGCTCACCGGCACTCCACCCAATGGAATATCTGCTGCGCTGGCCACGATCCCAGGCAGTAACAACATTGCGCCTGTGATTTGCTTCCACATCTTCATTGTGTGACTCCTGTTGTTGTTATCTGCTATCCATTACATTGCAACGTAAAATCTTTACCTTGCGCCTTGCCACTCAATGCTTTTCCCACAATCTGCCGTGGTGTTCCCGGGTAGACGTTAAAATCATCTACCGTCTTGCCACTCAACACCAAGTCGTTGAATTCAACCCGTACCGTGCCGGTGGCCTCCAATAGCAGGCCTGCTGCATTGCAGCGATGCTGCCAGGTCTGGGTCTTATTTGATGGCAACTGACGTATAAGCCCCATATAGCCCAGCCCAACCAACATGACATTGCTGTTAGTACCGGTAATATTGACCTGTCGCTGTGGCAGCACAGACAAACGGTATACCTTCTCTTTTTCAGGCTGTTTCAGCACCGTCAACTGGATCCGCTTTTGCTGGCGCGGCCCCAAAGAGAGCTTGAACGGCGCCGCATACAGATAGGGCTCTTTTACCAGCCCGAGCGGGATCAGTTGCTCTTGCTCTGGAGGTTCACCGGGGTTTTCGAGCTGATACAATTTTATTTCTACAAACTCCACCGTATCCCCCGTATTTATTACCGTTACTGGCAACGAATCCCCCTCTATTTCCAACACCTTGGGGCTGATATCTATCAGCCCCAGTGCCGTTCCCCAAGGGAACGCAAACAGTAGCAATCCGATGGTGGCTTTACGGACAACGCACATCAAAAGGCTGACCATCAGCGTTTCCTTTCAAAGTTTTCACCGCAAACACCAGCGGCATTCCGGGGAACACTTTCTGTTCTGCAGAGATAGCGCCCGGTGGTGTGCTCTGTAACTGGCTGAACTGCGCATGCACATTGCCGGTGGCGGTTATTTGCAGCTTGCCTGCTGTGCATTGGTGGCTCCAGCCACGGGTCTGCGCCCCAGAAGGAGGTAGATGATGGACCAGCACGCCGTAAGCCACTCCAAAGGTGAGCGGTGCACTAATTTTGTCCTTACGCTCATCCCCAACCACTTTGATGCTGGAAACTGGCACGATATACAGACGGTAAAGCGTTTCTTTAGCCGGGGCTTTCAGCGCCACCAAGCTGATATCGCGCTTCTGTCCAGGGCCTAAGGTCAATTTTGCTGGGTTGGCCATCATTTCAGGCACGGTAATATCGCCGATCGCCGTTTTGCGCTCTGGAGCTTCACCTGGGTTTTCAACTCGTTGCAGGTCAATCTTCAAATACAGCGGCTTATCGCCCAGATTGCTGACCTGTACGGTGCGGCTCAGTACACCTTCGACGGTGCTGCGAGCAGGCATCACCATTAACTGGCCGTCGGCCTGGGCTACACCACTCAGGGCCAGAAGGCCCAACGTTATGGCAATACGTAATGTACTCATTATTGATTTCATGGCCCTTCTCACCTGTATTCACTATATCCAGTAGGTTAAATCGCTTGCCGTTCCCAGTATCAGCCAGCAACGCAGAAATATCGTTTGTCTTTGGGCTGGCTCAGGTCACAGCGATAACGCCCTTGTTTACCGGTAACAGTGATCTCCTTGAGCAGCATGGAAGAAGCCACTGAGAACAGGCCATTCGGGTAAACCGTATCACCGGTTTCCAGCAAGACACCGCTAACCGGCGCTCCCTTGCTATCAACCAAGAAACCGTTGTACAACAGGTTCATGTCCACTTCTGCCCTTACCGGATACACCTGCCCCGGATGGGCACGTACGACGTTGGCTGGCAGACGAATATTCATGTCAACATTGGCATCCACCGTCTGAGCTCTGGCGAAAGTCACGTCCTGATAGCTGGCCAATGGCACCGCGTAGGTGCTCCCCCCACCCACCGGGTTACCTTCAACCTTGAAGCCATATTTGGCATCCCCCAGTTTGGGGGTGGTGACCAACATGGCTGCGCCACTCGGGCTGGTTCGGCCGAGGGCAATCCCATCGCGGCTGGCGGCAAGCATGCCGTTATAGTTGAAGCTACCGCTGGTAATATGATCGTCCACACCGGCACGCAGAGATGCATCCCCTCGTGTACCGCTGCGGCGGGCGTTGAGGCCAACCGCATTGGTGCGGCCGACTTCACTGAAATCCACACCGGCATAGGTGGTACCGGTGCTGTCTTCGAATTCACGGGTATAGCTGCCGCCAGTGTGGAGCTTACCGTCGCTATAGGCAGCGTTCAGCGTGCCGGCACTACGGTCAAGCATGAGTGTTGTGTTCAGATACAACCCGTAATTGTTATTACTGTCGTTGAATCCGCCTTTTTGCACCCCGGCTGAAATCACTGCCCAGACACCATTGCCTCGCCAGTCCCATGAGCTTTGCAGTTGATGGCGTTCGCTGCGGTCATAACGACTGTAGTTGTAACCCAGACGAGTAGGGCCAAACTGGCGGCTGTAACCAAACGCTATGCTGTTGTTAGCCGGGTAGAAGTCAGATACCGCTGTATTTTGATACTTCGATGCCGTCAGATAACCCAGTAACTGGCTACCTGCACTCAGACTGGCATAGCCGCCAACACGTTTTTCGCCCGCCATCACACCGACGGTAGGGGTAATGTCCACATTAGCCACTTGTGTCGGTCGGGTAATGTTATGTTCCATTGCCCAGGCCTTACCTGCCCCCTTCAGCAAGGCACTGCTGGCGGCAAACCAGTTGGTTTGGAAGCTGACCCCGGCGCTGAGGAGGTTTCTCTCGGTGTCGAGTTCTTTACCCAACGTGAGGTACCAGCCGCTGTTACCGCCGTAGTTAATGTTGGCAATCTGTTGAGTTTCGGTACTGACCACCTGACCACCGCGATTGACCAGCCGAACTTCGACACTGTAAAAACCACCGGGCAACTGGTTATAGTCGATCTCATTACGGCCAATAACCGCAGGCAGACGACGGATAAGACGGCCATCGCGGTAGAATTCATAGTCACCGTCGGCGGTAGCGAAAAGCACCATCTTGCCGGCCGACTGGTTATCGCGCCGGAGATTATCCTGGCTCCCCAAAGTGACAAACTGATCAAAACTCGGATTGAGCGAGGTGCTGACGCTACCCGCAGCACTGTCTCGGCTGTCCTGACGACCACTGCGCAGATAGGTAGTCGCAAAGTTTTTCTGCAGATACCAAGTACTTACCCCCTGGTCGGTAGTCCGGTTATCAAAATTCTTACTCTCGTTGTAGTACCAGTTGAGATAGCCATAGCTCTGCGCAGGCAGGCCAAGATAACCCTGACCGTAGGCAGACACAGCCTGGTACTCATTGGAGGCGACGCGGACATCCAGCGACTGATTGTGGATAAATCCCATCATGGTCTGGGGCTGTACGTAACGTTGCTTACCATCAGTGATAGTCAACGACTGCTTAACCTTGTCCAGCGATACAGTCTGACCATTGACGTTATAGTCACAGCCATTCGGACAGACGGCATAAGGGATGCTAGTCAGTACCTTGTTGAGCAGATCGATCTGCTCGGTTGAGATACCATTCTGACGATAGAGCACCTCGTCAAAAGAGAGACGATTCATTTTGGCCGACCAGCTAACGGGCCCCGGCAAAGGTTTACTGTCGAGGGTAGCCAGAAACTGCATGGAGGAATCCTGTTCAGTCTCGGAAAAACCTGCGGGTACCTGATATTCGATCTGGAGCCCATCAGCAAAGGTGGCTGCTGACGGTGTCAATAATAATAAACCTGTCGCCCATCCCGGGATAACTCTGCCCATCTTATATTCCATATAGAGTCAATGACTTATTGATTGGCGTAATTACACAACAATTAATAAGTCACTTAAATGTGGGTTCACTCAACATTCCTGCCATGTAATGAGTTATATCGTCAATCTACTCTAACTAAATACCCTGCATCCTATACCCGCCACATTTCAAATTTTATGGATATGACTGCAACTCGAATCATTTAGGGTATAAATCATTAAAATAATAGGGTTACAAATAATAACCCTATTATTCATCATGCGAAAATCATTAATAAACGTATTTCAGTATGATATTACGGCTTTGGTTCGAACATCATAACCAGATCGCCCTGGTATGAACCGTTAGTCGTGGCACCCGGACCAGAACCGATGTTGGTCGGTGCGCCAGCGGTCACTTGCAAGGTATAGGTGTTGTCATAACCGCCCGGAGCTACGGTGGTCTGCATCACTTTCAGTGGAGTCCCCTGAACCACTGGTTTACCTGCAAAGCTGACCGCGACGTTAGACAACTGTGCACCATCAGTACGTGCAATAACTGGGTTCTGCACCAGAGAAACGTTCACTTCATTATCAGTGGTATAGACACGCACTGGCAGATCCTTAGAGGCAAACGAAGTCTGGGTATAGTCCTTGGCGAACAACTCTTCTTTGTCATACCAAGTGCTACCATCAGGCTTGGAAACAAAGATGGCATCGTTGATATTGGCAACAATAGTAATCTCTTTTTGCACCCCAGTAGCCGCATGAGCCATGCTGGTAGACAGAACTGCGGCAGCAATAGTAGATAAAATAAATTTATTCATTACTTACTTTCCTTTTTAAAATGAATACGACGCCCTTTCCGTTAGGAAACGTCTCTCTCGTTTATTTTTGAGTTTTGTTCAAATAACCATTATTAAAATGATTATTTGAAATCGACTCATCAATAAAATAACCCTTCACTTAATATGGCATTTTCAACGCCAAAATTTAATTCGAACGCACTATAGGATTGAACTCTGAAACTGAGAAGATGATATTTTGTTTTATATGATATAAAAAAGGCATTAGAGAGATGAAACCATTGTGAAAATTAACAACAAAGAAACAAAAAAAATTAAAACAATGAAAATCAATAAAAGACAAAAATAATTCACTAAAAAAAGTTTTTTAAAAATATTTCATGAAAATTAACTCTGATGAAATACCAATGGTAAAGGTAAGGTTATTAATACAGCGTTTTCGGGCACTTTACCTTCGGAGACCGTAATTTTAATTATGTAATTGCCTGTTTTTTATATGTTCTTCCTAATAGTCTGGCGGAGAATGAAGGGGCGAAGTTTTGACGTAAGCCCCTCTCCGAAGATCTGCGGGCAACAAAAAAGGTACAGCATGCTGTACCTTTTTATCCTGCTTGCCGCGATTACTTCACGACGCGCAACGCCGGGCGAGCACCGCGTGGCGGCTGTGGTGGTTCATCATCAGGGCTATGATCATCATGGTTGTCCTGACGATCGCCATCGATCACTGACATCAGATTCTCTGCGGGGCTGGTTTGATTCTCTAGGCCTTCGAAAGTCCCTTCCGCTTCATAGGCGGCTTCAGGTTCGAACATGGTGCCAGCACCGTTTTCGCGTGCGTAGATCGCCAGCACTGCTGCCATTGGCACCAACACCTGACGTGGTACACCGCCAAAACGGGCGCTGAAACTCACGTCACTATCACCCAGTTGCAGGTTACCAACGGCACGCGGCGCGATGTTCAGAACGATCTGGCCGTCACGGGCAAACTCCATCGGCACCTGAACATCAGGGCGCATAACATCCACCACCAAATGCGGGGTGAGCTGATTATCCAGCAGCCAGTCATAGAATGCCCGCAACAGATAAGGACGGCGCGGGGTCATCTGAGACATATCCATGACGCTTAGCCCCGAGTCTGCAGGCGCATTTCGCGCTCGGCTTCGGTCAGGGAGGCCAGGAATGCATCACGCTCGAACACACGGGTCATGTAGCCTTTCAGTTCTTTGGAGCCGGTACCGCTCAATTCAATACCCAGTTGTGGCAAACGCCACAGCAACGGTGCCAGGTAGCAATCCACCAGGCTGAATTCTTCGCTCATGAAATACGGCGTCTGGCCGAAGATTGGCGCGATCGCCAACAGTTCTTCACGCAGTTGACGACGTGCTGACTCTGCTTCCTGAGCGTTGCTCTGCTCGATTTTGTACATCAGCGAGTACCAGTTTTTCTCGATACGCAGCATCATCAGGCGGCTTTCACCACGAGCAACCGGGTAAACCGGCATCAACGGCGGGTGCGGGAAACGCTCATCAAGGTATTCCATGATGATGCGGGATTCATACAGCGTCAGTTCGCGATCGACCAGCGTAGGTACCGTCTGGTAAGGATTGAGGTCAATCAGATCTTGTGGCAGGTTATCCGGTTCAACCTGCTCGATCTCGACGCTGACACCTTTTTCCGCCAGTACGATACGTACTTGATGGCTAAAGATGTCGGTCGGGCCAGAAAACAGCGTCATTACCGAACGTTTGTTGGCAGCGACAGCCATGAAAACCTCCAAGTTTTATCTAGAAAATACTGCGAATAGCCAACTTCCCTTCGTCTTTCAAATACTACCCTGCGGCAATTTGAAATCTATTGGGTCTATCAGGCTGCTATCCTGAATATTCTTGACCGCAAGCCAGCAGCTCGCAGATAAACCTGGATCGAGAAACGGGCCTCGGAGGTAGACTGACGGCAACTGCACGGCGAACAGGCGCAAAAGTGGGTGATAGTCTACCAGATTTTGACTGTTTTGTGGGGACTATACGGCGATTTCATGTTGAATTGTCAAGCGAGTTGCAAATTTTCATGAAGTTTCAAGGAATTTCAGGCATAAAAAAACCCGGCGAAGCACCGGGTTTTTCGCGCAAATCGCACTGCCGAAGCAGCAAGAATTAACGCTTGGAGAACTGCGGACGACGACGTGCTTTACGCAGGCCGACTTTCTTACGTTCAACCTGACGAGCATCACGAGTAACGAAGCCTGCTTTACGCAGTTCGCCACGCAGAGTCTCATCATATTCCATCAGTGCACGGGTGATACCGTGACGGATAGCACCAGCTTGACCAGAGATACCACCACCTTTAACGGTGATGTACAGGTCAAATTTACCAACCATGTCGACCAGTTCCAGCGGCTGACGAACTACCATGCGGGCAGTTTCACGACCGAAGTACTGTTCCAGGCTGCGCTGGTTAATAATGATGTTACCACTGCCCGGCTTGATGAAGACGCGAGCGGCGGAGCTTTTGCGGCGACCAGTGCCGTAGTATTGATTTTCAGCCATTGCCTATAATCCCGATTAGATGTCAAGAACTTGCGGTTGCTGTGCCGCGTGATTGTGCTCAGTGCCCGCGTAAACTTTCAGTTTACGGTACATTGCACGACCCAGCGGGCCCTTCGGCAGCATGCCTTTAACCGCGATTTCAATCACACGCTCAGGACGGCGAGCAATCATCTCTTCAAAGGTCGCTTCTTTGATACCACCGATGTGGCCGGTGTGATGGTAGTACATCTTGTCTGTACGCTTGTTGCCGGTTACAGCAACTTTTTCTGCATTCAGAACGATGATGTAGTCACCGGTATCAACGTGCGGAGTGTATTCCGCTTTATGCTTGCCGCGCAGACGACGAGCCAGTTCAGTAGCAAGGCGGCCTAAAGTTTTACCGTCTGCATCAACAACATACCAGTCGCGTTTTACGGTTTCTGGTTTAGCTGTAAAAGTTTTCATTAAAAGCTTACCCAATAATTAGTTACACGTTGGTGAACACCCAAACGCTCGAAAACAGCTGAGGCTCACACGACCATCAAGTCCAGCAAACCTACCCCTTCGAATAGCCATTGCCGGCACTATAAAGTTTTTGGGAAAAAAACTTTGTTGTAACGTGGGGTCGCAGGATTATAGAGAAGTCCCCCACAAAGGTCGAACAGTTTTTGCGGTGGGGATGGATTTACACCAGAAACGTTGCCAGTAACGGGTTGTTACTGGCAACGTATTTATGGCAAGTGCGGCAGCTTCAGATACTCTTCACTCTGCATCTCCTGCAACCGCGACAGGCAGCGCTGGAACTCAAACTTCAGCCGCTCGCCCTGATAAATCTCGAACATCGATGCCTCGGCGGTAATCACCAGTTTGACATGACGCTCGTAGAACTCATCCACCAGAGCCAGAAAACGGCGGGCAGTATTTTCCTTCAGCGGCCCCATAATGCGCACGTTATACAGCATCACGCTGTGATACAGACGCGACAGCGCAATATAGTCCAACTGGCTGCGCGCCTCTTCGCACAGAGTGTGAAAATCCACAGCCAAAACCCCTTCCACCGCACGGATCGTCGGCAACGGCCGATGGTTGATTTGCAGTACCGGCGCATCTTCACCTGCTCTTCCCGCCAGTTTCAAAAAGATCTGATCCATTGCGCCCTGGTTTTGTGGCGTGAGCGGTGTCAGATACAGATGCGCCTGCGTCAGGGTGCGCAGGCGATAATCAATACCGGCATCGACGTTCATCACCTCACAATGTTCCTTGATTAACGCGATGGCGGGCAGGAAGCGAGCACGCTGCAAGCCGTTATGATAGAGGTGATCCGGCAGAATGTTGGAGGTTGCCACCAAAGTAATCCCACGGGCAAACAGTGCCTGCAACAGCGTTGCCAACAGCATGGCATCGGTGATATCCGAGACGAAAAACTCATCGAAGCACAGCACATCGGTCTGTGCCTTGAAACCGTCGGCCACGATCTCCAGCGGATTTTCCTGCCCCTGCAATTCCGTCAGTTCTTCGTGCACCCGCAGCATAAAGCGGTGAAAATGCAGCCGCAGTTTGCGTTCGCCAGGCAGGCTGTGGAAAAACAGGTCCATCAGCCAGGTCTTACCGCGGCCAACGCCCCCCCACATATAGAGCCCCTGCACTGGGCGCTGGCTCGGCGTTTCGCTACTTTTGCCCCACAGTCGGCTGAGTTTGCCGCGTAGACCTCCCGTTGTTACCGCTTGGGCAGGCAGTTGCAGCAATGCCTGGTAAATCTGATCCAACTGCGTAACGGCCTGACGCTGAACCGCATCGGCCTGGTATTCCCCTGCCTCCAGCGCCTGCTGGTAGCGTGATAACGGTGACTGTGCCTGCATTTATTCGACGATCCCTAAGAACGCTGAGAATTTATTTAACCCATTTTCGCGGCGTTTCGCTGCCGCTTCGCACCCTGTTCGCCACATTTACCCGCGCTGTGGCCGGAGAAAAACCCGGCAAACATTCGGTTACGGTTTATCAGGATTCCACTCAGACAAGGTTAACGGTTATAGTGGACATTATTAAGTGAAAAATCCCTGCGGAACAACGAAGTCAAAATAGGAGTCATCATGACCTGGGAGTATGCGCTAATTGGTTTGGCCGTCGGTATCGTGATTGGTGCGGTAGCGATGCGTTTTGGTAACAGTAAACTACGCCAACAACAAGAGTTGCAAAGCGAGTTGGATAAAAGCAAAACCGAGCTCGAGGAATACCGTCAGGAGTTGGTTGGCCACTTTGCTCGCAGTGCCGAACTGCTGGATAACATGGCGCGCGACTATCGTCAGCTGTATCAGCACATGGCGAAAAGCTCCAACAATCTGCTGCCGGATCTACCTCTCCAAGACAATCCGTTCCGTTATCGTCTGACCGAAGCGGAAGCCGATAACGATCAGGCACCCGTAGAAATGCCGCGGGACTATTCCGAAGGAGCATCTGGTCTGCTGCGTGGTGCAACACCACGCCGCGATTAATCTCTCTAATGTAACCCGTGGGCCATCCCACGGGTTTCTTGATTTTGTCCACGCCTTACCCCCTGCATCTGAGCTATTCTTGCTACTGACGATTAAGTGAACTTTTCACGCAAATTCACAGTCTTACATGGGTATCGCTATTGCTTTATCATCAGAATTTCACCGGCAGGTATTGAGAGAGTTACTATCAATGAAGAAAAAATCATTAATTCTTAGCGTGTTAGCAATTAGTATTAGCCTGACGCTGACTTCTGTACCGGCAGCCAACGCAGTAATGCCGGTTGCCGTTCAGGGGCAACCGCTGCCAAGCCTGGCACCGATGCTCGAAAAAGTCCTGCCCGCCGTGGTGAGCGTGCGAGTGGAAGGCACCCAGGTACAAAATCAGCAACAATTGCCAGAGCAGTTTAAATTCTTCTTTGGCCCCAATATGCCATCACAGCGGCAAAGCTCGCGTCCTTTTGAAGGACTGGGTTCTGGTGTGATTATTGATGCGGAAAAAGGGTATGTCCTGACCAACAACCACGTCATCAATAACGCCGACAAGATCAGCATCCAGCTCAATGATGGCCGTGAATACGATGCCAAACTGCTGGGCCGTGACGAGCAGTCCGACATTGCTCTGCTACAGGTCAGCGCAGCCAAAAATCTGACTGCGGTAAAAATGGCAGACTCCGACCAACTGCGCGTGGGTGACTTTGCCGTCGCGGTCGGTAACCCCTTCGGCCTCGGTCAGACAGCAACCTCCGGCATTATCTCCGCCTTGGGCCGCAGCGGCCTGAGCCTGGAAGGGCTGGAAAACTTCATCCAGACCGATGCTTCCATCAACCGTGGCAACTCTGGCGGCGCGCTGGTTAACCTTAACGGCGAACTGATCGGTATCAACACCGCCATTCTGGCGCCGGGCGGGGGCAATATCGGTATTGGTTTCGCGATCCCTAGCAATATGGTGCAGAGCCTGAGCAAGCAACTGATTGAGTTCGGTGAAGTCAAACGCGGTCTGTTGGGTATCAAGGGCAGCGAAATGACCGCCGATATGGGGAAAGCCTTTAATACCGACGTTCAGCGTGGTGCCTTCGTCAGCGAAGTGCTGCCAAAATCTGCCGCCGCTAAAGCGGGCATCAAAGCCGGTGACATTCTGGTGTCGATTGAAGGCAAACCGATCAGCAGCTTCGCTGAACTGCGCGCCAAAGTCGGCACCACCGCACCAGGCACTACCATCAAGGTGGGTCTGTTGCGCGAAGGCAAGCCGATGGAGGTTGCAGTCACCCTGGACAACAGCGAGAGTGCCGCCACCAACGCCGAGACGCTGTCTCCGTCGCTGCAAGGGGCATCCCTCAGTAACGGTGCTCTGCCAAGCGGTGACAAAGGCGTGAAAATTGAAAACGTCGAAAAAGGCACCCCGGCGGCGCAGATTGGCCTGCAAAAAGGGGATGTGATCATCGGTGTCAACCGTGAACGGATTGAAGACATCACTGCGTTACGTAAACTGCTCGAAACTAAGCCAGCCGTCACGGCATTGAGCATCATGCGCGGCAATGAAAACATTTATCTGTTAATGCGTTAATTTGTCTTAAAACCGGGTGCGGCAACATACTGCACCCGGTTAACTCATGCTATCCTCCATTTATCTTCCATTTCTCATATTAAAAATCCATGTTTGCTAAGCTTTTGCGTTCCATTGTTATTGGTTTGATTGTCGCCGGCCTGTTGTTGGTTGCCCTGCCCGTGCTGCGTTCTTCCAGTAATCTTTTCGCGAACAAGCCTGGCAATACCAGTGACGAAACCCCTGCCAGTTACAATACCGGCGTACGCCGCGCTGCGCCTGCGGTGGTGAATATCTATAATCGCAACATGAGTGGCACCGCCAACGTGCTTTCGCTGGGTTCCGGCGTGATCATGAACGATCGCGGTTACATCATCACCAATCGCCATGTGATCAAAGATGCTCAGCTGATTACCGTTGTGCTGCAAGACGGCCGCCGTTATGAGGCGCTGCTGGTGGGCTCCGACAGCCTGACGGATTTAGCGGTGCTGAAAATCGATCCCGGCAATTTGCCGGTGATCCCGATCAATAGCCAACGCCCGGCGCATATCGGCGATGTGGTGCTGGCGATCGGCAATCCCTACAATCTAGGGCAAACGGTCACGCAGGGGATTATCAGTGCCACCGGCCGTATCAGCTTGAGCACTACCGGGCGGCAAACCTTCCTGCAAACCGATGCTTCCATCAACCGCGGCAACTCTGGCGGTGCGCTAGTCAACTCATTGGGTGAACTGATGGGTATCAATACGCTCACTTACGACAAAGTGACCGATGGGGAAACGCCTGAAGGCTTGGGCTTCGCCATTCCGACGGCGCTGGCAACCAAGATTATGGATAAGCTGATCCGCGATGGCCGGGTGATCCGCGGTTACTTCGGCATTCAGGGGAAAGAGATTATTCCGGTTCGCACATCCAATACCGGCATCGATCGCCTGCAAGGCATTATCGTTACCGAACTCACGCCCAATGGGCCAGCCGCCAAAGCAGGTTTCCATATCAACGACATCATTATCAACGTCGATAACAAACCGGCAGTGGCCGTGTTGGAAACCATGGATCAGGTGGCCGAAATTCGCCCAGGCACCGAAATCCCGGTCGTGGTATTACGTGAAGGTCAACGCCTGACGCTGAAGATGGCGGTGGGAGAATTCCCGGAAGATAATAACTAAAAAGCCCGGTTTCCCAGGCTTCTCTGTAGCGACAAACCGTGGCCTTATGCGTCTTTCACACGCTCGATATTGGCACCCAGCGCGCGCAGCTTGTGCTCGATACCCTCATAACCACGATCGATATGATAGATACGATCAACCATCGTCACGCCTTCAGCAATACAGCCTGCCAGCACCAAGCAAGCGGAAGCACGTAGATCCGTTGCCATCACCTGCGCACCGGAAAGCTGCTCAACACCGTGGCAAATCACGGTATTGCTCTCGATCTCCGCATGTGCCCCCATGCGAATCAGTTCAGGAACGTGCATGAAACGGTTTTCAAAGATGGTTTCGGTGATCACACCGGTGCCTTCTGCCACCAGGTTCAGCAGGCTGAACTGCGCCTGCATATCGGTCGGGAAGCCAGGGTGCGGCGCAGTACGCACGGTTACCGCTTTCGGACGCTTGCCATGCATATCCAGGCTAATCCAGTCGGCACCCACTTCAATGTCGGCTCCGGCTTCGCGTAACTTGGCCAGCACCGCATCCAGCGTATCTGGGCGCGTATTGCGGCACAGAACTTTGCCACCGGAAACCGCTGCCGCCACCAGGAAAGTACCGGTTTCGATACGATCAGGCAGCACGCGATAAACGCCGCCACCCAGGCGCTCAACGCCTTCAATCGTGATGCGGTCAGTGCCTGCACCGCTGATTTTGGCACCCAGCGTGTTGAGGAAGTTGGCGGTATCGACAATTTCCGGCTCACGTGCGGCGTTCTCAATGATGGTGGTACCCGTCGCCAAGGTTGCCGCGCTCATAATGGTCACGGTAGCGCCTACGCTGACCTTATCCATCACGATATGTGCACCTTTCAAGCGCCCGTCCACAGAAGCCTTGACGTAACCCTCCTCCAGTTTGATCTCAGCACCCAGTTGTTCCAGGCCGGTAATGTGCAAATCAACCGGACGCGCGCCGATGGCACAGCCACCGGGCAGCGAAACCTGACCACGACCAAAGCGTGCGACCAATGGCCCCAAGGCCCAAATGGATGCACGCATGGTTTTCACCAGATCGTACGGCGCACAAAACTCATTCACCTCGCTGGCATCAACGAACACCGAGCCATTACGCTCGATTTTGGTGCCTAACTGGCTGAGTAATTTGATGGTAGTGTCAATGTCCTTCAGCTTCGGGACATTCTGTAACTCGACAGGCTCTTCCGCCAACAACGCGGCAAACAGGATCGGCAGGGCGGCATTCTTTGCCCCGGAAATGGTCACTTCCCCGCTCAGACGGGTCCGGCCCTGCACACGAAATTTATCCATTTGACTACTCTCTGTTATTTGTTCTGAGCTGCCTGCCTGACAGGGCAAACAGCCTTAAAATCCGTTGAGCTTGCGATCCCGCCGCCACTCTTCTGGCGTGAATGTTTTGATCGACAAGGCATGAATGCGGTTATCCGCGATGTATTCCATCAACGGCGCATAGACGGTCTGCTGTTTTTTGACGCGGCTCAGGGTGGCGAACAGTTCACCAACCACGATCACCTGAAAGTGGCTACCATCACCGGTAACATGGACTTCATCCAGTACCAACGCGCGCATCAGTACGTCTTTAATTTCGCTATTTTCCATAGTATCCAGTTCTGTATCAAAAGGATCATCATCAGCCCTGTATCTTAGTGGAATCCGGCGCTTTCTTAAACTAAAGAAAAAGCCCCTCGGTAACAGGGGCTTTCAGCGCGCAGCCAGCTAAAAATATGGCTAACTGACGGTTTCGGCAGGCATTATCGCTTGCAGATTGTAGAGCGTGATCAACGTTTGCAACCGTTCTGTCACGCCGGAAATTTTTAACTCGATACCTTGCTGGTGCTGCTGCTCGCGCAAATGCAGCAACATTGCCAAGCCGGAAGAGTCAACACGCTGCAACTGCGCTACATCAAGGGTGGTTTTATCCGCCATCAACACCTCGCGCTGTTGCCACAGCGGCAACAACGTTTCGCGAGTCAGTTCACCGCGCAGGGTCAGAGTTTGCTGTTGTGATTCCCAGCTCAGAGCCTCAGCCATCACTTTTTCTGATCCAGCGTGATCGGCTGCTGTGCCGCTACCAGCAACTGCTGAGTCAGGCCGTCAACCCCTTTGGTGCGCAGAGTAGACGCCCACTCGTTCTGCTTGGTAGTGATCATACTGACGCCTTCGGCGATCATGTCATATGCCTGCCAGTAGCCAGTCTTGCTGTTTTTACGCCATTGGAAATCCAGGCGCACCGGCGGGCGGCTACCGTTATCAATGATCGTCACACGCATGGCGATAATATCGGCATCACCTAAAGGCTGTGCCGGTTCGATCTGGTAAGTCTGGCCGTTATACATCGCCAGTGCCTGGCCGTAAGCCTGCTCCAGATAAGCCTGGAAGGCGGCAAAATAGGCCTCACGCTGCGCCGGAGTGGCCTCTTTGTAGTAACGGCCTAACACCAGCGCACCGGCATATTTCACCTGAACAAAAGGCATCAACTCTTCATGTACGATGGTCCGCAGATAGTTGGGATCCTGCTTGATCTTCGGCTGCTCGGTTTTCAGGCGCGTGAAGGTTTTATTCGCAGCATCCTGCATCAGGCTATAAGGGTTGGTCTGATCAACCGCAGAAGCCAGCGGTGCAACCACCAGCAGAGCCACCATCAGTAAACGTTTAAACATGCAGGCTTCCTCTCTTAATGACTTGTAACAGTGTGCGGAGCAGCATCCGTTGCCGGAGCAGCGGCATCGGCCGGTTTACCCGCATTATCGCTGCCACTCTTGTAAAGGAACTGGCCGATCAAATCTTCCAGAACCAAGGCCGATTTAGTGTCCTGAATGGTTCCGCCATCTTTCAGAATGGCGGTGCCCATATCGGGATCCTCAAAACCGACGTTCAACGCCAGATACTGCTCCCCCAACAGACCGGAGGTACGGATCGCCAGCGAACTGGTGTCCGGGATCTGGTTGTATTTATCCTGAATATCCAGCGCCACACGCGGGGTGTAGGTTTTCGCATCGAGAGAGATCTCAGCCACCCGGCCAATCACCACACCACCGATTTTCACCGGGGAACGCGCCTTCAAGCCACCGATATTATCGAAGGTGGCATAAATACGGTAAGTCGGCTCATTGCCGATCGATTTAATATTTGCTACCTGGAGACAGAGGAAGACGACGGCACACAGTGCAATCAGCATGAACGCCCCAACCCAGATTTCACTCTTCTTCGTTTGCATCGAATCAATTCCCAAACATCAGTGCAGTCAGCACAAAATCCAATCCCAACACCGCCAGTGACGAATGTACCACGGTCCTTGTCGTTGCCCGGCTAATCCCTTCAGAAGTCGGCACCGCATCATAGCCGTTGAAGATCGCAATCCAGGTGACGGTAATAGCAAATACCACGCTTTTGATCAGGCAGTTGAGTAAATCCTTGTGCCATTCAACCGCTCCTTGCATGGCAGACCAGAAGAAACCGCTGTCGATCCCCTTCCAATCCACCCCCACTACCGATCCACCCCAGATCCCGACGGCAACGAAAATGATCGTCAGCAGCGGCATGCTGATCAGGCCAGCCCAGAAACGCGGGGCAACGATGCGCCGCAGCGGATCGACCGCCATCATTTCCAAGCTCGATAGCTGCTCTGTGGCTTTCATCAGACCAATCTCGGCGGTCAAGGCAGAACCGGCACGGCCAGCGAATAGCAGCGCGGTCACGACCGGCCCCAGTTCACGCAGCAGCGATAGCGCCACCATCATACCCAAGCTGGCCTCTGCGCTGTAGGTGGTTAGTACCAGATAACCTTGCAGCCCCAATACCATGCCGATAAACACGCCGGAAACCATGATGATCAATAACGATTGCACGCCCACGCTGTAAAGTTGCTTGATCAACAGCGGCCACTGCTTGCGCGGTTCCGGGCGCCCGACCAGCGCGTGGAACAGCATCAGCCCGGCACGCCCAAAGGAAGCGCTGGTGTTGATGCCACGGCGCCCTAACGACGCTAACGCCTGTAAAAACATGAAATTAATTACTCCCATTCCTTAGAAGCTCAGTCTGATAATCACTGGCCGGATAGCGGAACGGTACCGGCCCATCGGCAATACCATCCAGAAACTGACGCACGCGCGCATCAGCGTTGTTCTGCAACTGCGGTGCTGTGCCTTCGGCAATCACATGGTGATCCGCCACGATATAGGCGTAATCAGCGATGCTCAACACTTCTGGCACATCATGTGACACCACGATACAAGTGATGCCCAGCGCATGATTCAACTCGTCAATCAGCTTGACCAAGACGCCCATGGTGATCGGATCCTGGCCGACAAAAGGCTCATCGAACATGATCAATTCCGGATCCAGCGCAATGGCCCGTGCCAGTGCGGCACGCCGCGCCATCCCACCCGAAAGCTCGTTGGGCATCAGTTCGGCAGCGCCACGCAATCCCACTGCTTCGAGCTTCATCAGCACCGTGCTGCGCAGGATCGGCTCCGGCAGGCGGCTGTGCTCACGCAGCGGAAAAGCCACGTTTTCAAATACCGTCAGATCGGTGAACAGCGCCCCCGATTGGAACAGCATGCTCATCTTTTTACGCGATTCATACAGTTGATGGCGCGATAATGCAGGAATGTTATCACCATCAAACCAGATCTCGCCGCGATCTGGCGCTAACTGGCCACCGATCAGGCGTAATAATGTGGTTTTGCCAATCCCCGATGGCCCCATGATCGCCGTTATTTTGCCACGGGGGACCGTCAGATTGATGTCTTCAAATATCAGCCGATCGCCGCGAGAGAAGCTCATACCGCGCACTTCGACCAGATTATCTGCCTTCTGGTACATGTTTATTGATCCTTTACCGGTCATTCTTGCTAGGGGCCTGCTTCTAATAGAACGATTGGGCAGGCTCTAAATCTATCCGTGATGTTAAAGCAACAGACGCGATGCGTCTTATCTTTACAAAAACTTATCGTCATTTCGCTACCAATGATGCCATTGGTTTTACTTTTAGGCTTCAGGCAGTCAAAATTGAGAAATAACGCAAAAAAATGAAACTGTTTGACTTTTAGCCGGGAAAATCCGTTGTTCTTTGTACAACGATGGGCAAGCAAGATGGCCGAATTTCGGCTTTACCAACGAACCGGGATGATACCCAATGGATTTCAAGTTGTAGCCAGGCGGTCAGTCGGTGCCCCAATCACTGGGGTGAACGTGCACAACCCACAACACTGCAACCTGAAAAGCCAGGGGGATTATACCCAATAAAGGACCCTGCATGTTTCTCGCGATAGTATTGTTAATCGTTGGTTTATTTTTACTGGTGTATGGAGCGGATCGATTAGTTTATGGTGCGGCGGTGATTAGCCGCTCCTTGGGCGTACCACCGCTGATTATCGGGATGACCATTGTCGGCATCGGCACTTCCTTGCCGGAGCTGATCGTTTCGGTGACGGCGGCGCTGAACGGGCAGACCGATATGGCCGTTGGCAACGTGTTAGGTTCCAACATCGCCAATATTTTATTGATCCTGGGGGTTGCTGCCCTGATCCACCCTTTGGCAGCGCGTTCTGAAATCCTGCGGCGCGAACTGCCGCTGATGTTAGCGGTCACCGTATTGTGCGGTTTTGTGCTGATGAACAACAGCCTCAGCCGGTTGGATGGCGTGCTGCTGCTGGCCGCGGCCGCCGGGTTTATCCTGCTGATGCTGAAAATCGCCCGCCAGGCCCAGCGCGAAGGCAATGACAGCCTGACCATGGAACAGCTTGCCGAACTGCCGCAGGACAGCAGCAACACCGTGGCGGTGCTGTGGCTGGTGCTGGCCTTTATCATCCTGCCGCTCTCTTCGAAGATGATCGTCGACAACGCCACGGTGATTGCCCATTACTTTGGCCTGAGCGAACTGGTGGTCGGCCTGACGATTATTGCCATCGGCACCAGCCTGCCCGAACTGGCCACCTCGATTGCCGGAGCACTAAAGGGTGAAGATGATATGGCGATTGGTAATATCATCGGCTCCAATATTTTTAACACGGTGATTGTTCTGGGCGTCCCTGCCCTGCTGTCGCCGGGCAGTATTGATTCTGCCGCTTTCCAGCGCGATTACTGGGTGATGCTGGCGGCCAGTATCCTGCTCAGCGCCTTGTGTATCGGGCGTAAACATCGCATCGGCCATCTGGCTGGTGCTCTGTTATTATGTGGTTTTATTGCGTATCTTGCGGTGTTGTTGTTTAACCCTTTCAGCGCGTTTTTTGGCTAAGTGATGGGAATGAGTATGTCGAACATTCAGTGGCAACCAGGCTTTGATTTTCAGCAGGCGGGCAGAGAAGTGCTCCAGATTGAGCGCGACGGCCTGGCACAGCTTGATCAGTACATCAATGCCGATTTTACCCGCGCCTGTGAAATGATCGCCGCCTGCTGCGGCAAAGTCGTCGTAATGGGTATGGGCAAATCCGGCCACATCGGCAGCAAAATTGCCGCTACCTTGGCCAGCACCGGCACCCCAGCGTTCTTCGTGCACCCGGCAGAGGCCAGCCACGGCGATCTTGGCATGGTTTCAGCGCAGGACATCGTGTTGGCCATCTCCAATTCCGGCGAGTCCAATGAGATTCTGGCCTTGATCCCGGTGCTGAAACGCCAGCAGATCCCGCTGATTTGCCTGACCAACAACCCGGAAAGCTCAATGGGCAAAGCGGCAGAAGTACATCTGTGCATTAAGGTGCCGCAAGAAGCCTGCCCGCTCGGCCTGGCTCCTACCACCAGCACCACGGCTACGTTGGTGATGGGCGATGCCCTGGCGGTGTCGCTGCTGAAAGCGCGCGGTTTTACGCCGGAAGATTTTGCACTTTCGCACCCTGGCGGGGCGCTTGGCCGCCGCCTGTTGCTGCGCGTCAGCGATATCATGCACAGCGGCGATGAGATCCCGCAGGTGAGCGCCGATGCCTCTCTGCGCGATGCTTTGCTGGAGATCACCCGCAAGAATCTCGGCATGACCGTGATCTGCAACGATCTGATGAAAATCGCCGGGATCTTTACCGACGGCGACCTGCGCCGGGTCTTCGATATGGGTATCGATCTCAACAACGCCAAAATCGCCGATGTGATGACGCTGGGCGGCATCCGGGTGCGCCCGAACATGCTGGCGGTTGACGTACTCAACCTGATGCAGCAGCGCCATATCACCGCCGTGCTGGTTGCTGATGGCGACCAGTTGCTGGGTGTGGTACATATGCATGACATGCTGCGCGCCGGCGTCGTCTAATGAAAGGAACGAAGTGAATGAGTATGGTCGAAACCTGCTACGGGCCGGTAACTGAAAGCGTAATGGCACGAGCCGGGAAGATCCGCCTGCTGATTTGTGATGTCGACGGCGTGCTGTCAGACGGCCTGATCTACATGGGCAACCAGGGTGAAGAGCTGAAAGCCTTCAATGTGCGTGATGGCTACGGCATCCGCTGCCTGAAAACCTCAGGCATTGACGTCGCCATCATCACCGGCCGTTCTGCCAAACTGCTGGAAGATCGCGCAAAAACGCTGGATATCACCCATCTGTATCAAGGGCAATCCGATAAGCTTTTGGCCTACCGCGAACTGTTGGATAAACTGTCGTTAGCGCATGATGAAGTGGCCTATATCGGTGACGATCTGATCGACTGGCCGGTGATGGCCGAAGTGGGTCTGGCGGTCGCTGTAGCAGATGCGCATCCGCTGCTGACACCGCGTGCTCATTACGTTACCCGCATTGCCGGTGGGCGTGGTGCCGTGCGTGAACTGTGTGACATTATTCTTTTGGCTCAGAACAAGCTGGAAGGGGCCAAAGGGTTGTCAATATGAGTAAAACCAAGCTTTGGATCACCCTGATACTGGCGGTGATCGTACTGGCGCTGATCGGCTGGAATATGGCCGACTTCAGCGATGACGACAGTTCGGTGCCGATCAATCATCAGGATCCGACCTACCAGAGTCAGCATACGGTGACCGTGGTGTACAGCCCAACCGGTAAGCTGAACTATAAACTGGTGGCCGAAGAGGTGAAGTATTACACCGCCGATGAATTAAGCTGGTTTACCCAGCCGGTGATGACGCTGTTTGATCAGAACGCCGTAGCCACCTGGTCGGTACGCGCCGATCGCGCCAAGCTGACCAAGGATCGTATGTTGTATCTGTACGGCCACGTTGAGGTGAACAGCCTGACCACCACCTCGCAGCTAGAAAAAATCAAAACGGACAATGCTCGGGTTAATCTGGTCACACAGGATGTCTACTCCGATGACGAAGTGACCCTGTTCGGGACCAATTTTACCTCTAACGGCATGAAAATGCGTGGGAACTTGCGGGACAAAACCGCTGAGCTGATTGATAAGGTCAAGACCAACTATGAAATTCAGAACCAAAAAACAACTCCGTAATCTGTTGATCGCCAGCCTCGTTTTGACCGCCAGCACTCCGGTTCTGGCGTTGAAATCCGACGCCGATCAGCCGGTGAATATCAATTCACTGAAACAATCGCTGGATATGCAGAGCAACGTCAGCACCTTTACCGACGAAGTGGTGATCAAGCAGGGCACCATTGAGATCAAAGCCGATAAAGTGGTGGTTACTCGTCCAGATGGCGATCAGAACAAGACCTACATTGAAGCCTTTGGCAACCCGGTCACGTTCTACCAGATGCAAGATAACGGCAAGCCGGTGAAAGGCCATGCACAAAAAGTTCGTTACGACGTTGCCACCCAGTTAGTCACGCTCACTGGCAATGCCTACCTGGAACAGCTCGACAGCAATGTGCAGGGCGATCGCATCACCTATCTGGTACAGCAGCAGCAGATGCAGGCGTTCAGCGATAAAGGCAAACGCGTGACCACGGTGCTGGTGCCATCACAGTTGCAAGACAAAAACGGTCAAAAGAAGAGTAACTAATCACTTATGGCAACACTCATCGCAGAACATCTGGCGAAAGCCTATAAAGGCCGCAAAGTCGTTGAAGACGTCAGCCTGAAAGTGAAATCCGGCGAAATCGTCGGCCTGCTGGGCCCCAACGGCGCAGGGAAAACCACTACTTTCTACATGGTCGTGGGTATCGTTCAGCGCGATGCCGGGCGTATCGCCATCGATGAAGAAGACATCAGCATTCTGCCGCTGCATGCGCGTGCACGCCGCGGTATCGGCTATCTGCCGCAGGAAGCCTCGATCTTCCGTCGCCTGAGCGTTTACGACAACCTGATGGCCGTGCTGGAAATCCGTGACGATCTCACCAGCGAACAGCGTACCGATCGTGCGGTAGAACTGATGGAGGAGTTCCATATTTCTCATCTGCGCGACAACCTGGGCCAGTCACTTTCCGGTGGTGAACGCCGCCGCGTGGAAATTGCCCGCGCGCTGGCCGCCAACCCGAAATTCATCCTGCTGGATGAACCCTTTGCCGGGGTTGACCCGATTTCCGTTATCGATATAAAGAAAATCATCGAGCACCTGCGTGACAGCGGCCTGGGCGTGCTGATCACTGACCACAACGTGCGCGAAACGCTGGACGTGTGTGAACGCGCCTACATTGTCAGCCAAGGCAAACTGATTGCCCATGGCACACCAGATGCTATTCTGGCCGATGAGCAAGTGAAACGCGTTTATCTGGGCGAAGAATTCCGCCTCTAGGTTCTAGCAAACGGAAGTAACCTGAAGATTATGAAGCAAGGTTTGCAACTCAGGCTCAGCCAACAATTGGCGATGACTCCCCAGCTACAGCAGGCGATACGTCTGCTGCAGCTGTCCACGCTTGAGCTCCAGCAGGAAATCCAACTGGCGTTAGAGAGCAACCCACTGCTTGAACAAACCGACCTGCACGACGAGATCGACACTGAAGAACGCCCCGAGACCGAAGCGCTGGATACCCGTGAAGCGCTGGAACAGAAGGATATGCCCGAAGAGCTGCCTCTGGATGCCACTTGGGACGAAATCTACACCGCAGGTACCCCATCAGGTAACAGCATCGATTACAGCGATGATGAACTCCCGGTCTATCAGGGGGAAACCACCCAGACGCTGCAAGACTATCTGATGTGGCAGGTGGATTTAACGCCGTTTTCCGATACCGACGCGGCCATTGCCACCTCGATCGTCGACGCCGTTGATGATACCGGCTATCTCACCGTGCCGCTGGAAGACATTCTGGAAAGCATCGGTGATGACAATGTGACCATGGACGAGGTCGAGGCGGTACTGAAACGCGTACAGCGCTTCGACCCGATCGGCGTTGCCGCGCGCGATCTGCGTGATTGCTTGCTGATCCAGCTTTCTCAATACGCCAAAGACACGCCTTATCTCGCCGAAGCACAATTAATCGTCAGTCATCATCTGGATTTGCTGGCCAATCACGACTTTCGCAGCCTGATGCGAACAACCCGCTTAAAAGAAGATACACTGAAAGAAGCGATGGTGCTGATTCAGTCGCTCAACCCGCGTCCTGGTCAGTCAATCAACACCGGTGAATCAGAGTATGTGATCCCGGATGTGCTGGTGCGCAAGGTACAGGATAAATGGCAGGTTGAACTCAATACTGACAGCATCCCGCGGCTGAAGATCAACCAGCAGTATGCTGCGCTTGGCAATAGCGTGCGCAACGATGCCGACGGCCAGTTTATCCGCAGCAATCTGCAGGAAGCGAAGTGGCTGATTAAAAGCCTGGAAAGCCGTAACGACACTCTGCTCAAAGTGACCCGCTGCATTGTCGATCAGCAGGAAGCGTTCTTTGAACAGGGGGAAGAATTTATGAAACCCATGGTGCTGGCCGATATCGCCCAGGCCGTGGAGATGCACGAATCGACCATCTCGCGCGTGACCACGCAGAAGTTTCTGCACAGCCCGCGCGGCATTTTTGAATTAAAATATTTCTTCTCCAGCCATGTGAATACCGACAGCGGCGGCGAAGCCTCCTCCACGGCGATCCGTGCGTTGGTGAAGAAGTTGATTGCGGCGGAAAACCCCGCTAAACCGCTTAGCGACAGCAAGCTGGCCACGATGCTTTCCGATCAGGGGATCATGGTGGCACGGCGCACCGTTGCCAAGTACCGAGAGTCTTTGTCCATCCCGCCGTCAAATCAGCGCAAACAGTTGATTTGACCTCACTAGAGAAGGAAGACATTATGCAGCTCAACATTACCGGACACCACATCGAAGTCACTGAACCTATGCGTGAGTTTGTGAACACCAAGTTCGCCAAACTCGAACAGTATTTTGATCGCATAAATCAGGTGTATGTCGTTCTTAGTGTGGAAAAAGTGCAGCAGATTGCTGAAGCAACGGTGCACGTGAATGGAGGCGAGTTGCACGCCACCTCGGAAAAAGAAGATATGTATGCCGCAATTGACAGCCTGATCGATAAACTGGCGCGCCAATTGAACAAGCATAAAGACAAACTCAAGCAGCACTGACATTAAGGCCGCGATCGCCCAGGCGAAAGCAGCCCAAATTGTAGTCATTGGCTACCAGGCAACCATCGGCGTGTTACCCTGAATGGGGCACGCCGATCAGCCATCAGGGTTAAACCGGCGAAAAAAACCGATTCATCAAGCGTAATCGGCACAGGCAGTTTGCACACCACCCGTTGTGGTTTCAAATCGCCAGTCACAGCGTTTGATGAGGTTTTTTAAGTGAAGATGAGATGAACAACGAAATAATGCAATTAAGCTCGGTATTAAACATCGAGTGCACCAAAAGCTCGGTACACTGCACCAGCAAGAAACGGGCGTTGGAAATTATCAGCGAATTGGCAGCCAAACAGCTCAACCTGCCTTCGCAGGTGGTGTTTGAGGCGGTTCTCACCCGGGAGCGCATGGGCAGTACCGGTATCGGCAACGGTATCGCGATCCCCCATGGCAAACTGGAAGAGGACACCCTGCGTGCCGTTGGCGTGTTTATCCGTCTGGAACAACCCATCGCCTTTGACGCCATTGATAACCAGCCGGTCGACCTGCTGTTCGCCTTGCTGGTCCCGGCCGACCAATGCAAAACGCATTTGCATACGCTGTCGCTGGTCGCCAAACGGTTGGCGGACAAAACCGTCTGCCGCCGCCTGCGGGCTGCACAGACCGATGAAGAGCTCTATCAGATTATCACCGAATAACCGTTGGTTGACGTGACTTTCAGCCATGAAAAAGCTACTGTTTTACTGATAATGCATCCAGGCTTCGGCCTGGATAATAAAAGATCCTAACGGTGGCGATAAGCGCCATTGAGATGCCAGGGGGAGTTGCCACATGGTGCTGATGATTGTCAGCGGCCGTTCCGGTTCAGGGAAGTCTGTCGCCCTACGGGCGCTGGAAGATATGGGTTTTTACTGCGTTGATAACCTGCCGGTAGTACTGCTGCCGCAGCTTGCTCAAACGCTGGCTGAGCGTAATACCTCTGCGGCGGTGAGCATTGACGTGCGTAACATGCCCGAATCACCGGAAGTGTTCGAACATGCAATGACGCAGTTGCCAGAGAGCTTTTCACCGCAACTGCTGTTCCTCGACGCCGATCGCAATACCCTGATCCGCCGCTACAGCGATACTCGCCGCCTGCATCCTCTTTCTGCCAAAAATCTGTCGCTGGAAAGCGCGATCGATGAAGAAAGCGATTTGCTCGAACCCCTGCGTTCGCGCGCCGATCTGATCATCGACACCTCAGAAATGTCGGTGCATGAGCTGGCCGAAATGCTGCGTACCCGCCTGCTGGGTAAACGCGAACGCGAATTGACCATGGTGTTTGAATCCTTCGGCTTCAAGCATGGCCTTCCTATTGATGCCGACTATGTGTTCGACGTGCGTTTCCTGCCAAACCCGCACTGGGATCCAAAACTGCGCCCGATGACCGGCCTGGATAAACCGGTGGCGTCGTTCCTCGATCGCCACACCGAAGTGCATAACTTCATCTACCAGACGCGCAGCTATCTGGAACTGTGGCTGCCGATGCTGGAAACCAACAATCGCAGCTATCTGACCGTGGCTATCGGTTGTACCGGCGGTAAACACCGTTCGGTGTATGTCGCTGAACAGTTGGCTGATTATTTCCGCTCGCGCGGCAAGAACGTGCAATCACGCCACCGCACGCTGGAAAAACGCAAGCAATGACGGTCAAGCAGACGGTAGAAATCAAAAATCGGCTGGGCATGCATGCCCGGCCAGCGATGAAGCTGTTTGAACTGGTGCAGAGTTTTGACGCCGAGGTGCTGCTGCGTAATGACAGCGGCACCGAAGCGGAGGCCAGCAGCGTGATAGCCCTACTGATGCTGGATTCCGCCCAAGGCCGTCAGATCGAAATTGAAGCCACCGGGCCGCAAGAACAACAGGCCCTGGCGGCGGTGATTGAGCTGTTTAATTCCGGCTTTGATGAGGATTAATCCTCTCCCCATCCCAGAATACCCTATGAATTTCAAGTTGCAGCCAGGCGGCAAGGGCGTTAATCCCCAGGAGCTTACTTAGGTAAGTGACTGGGGTTCACGCACGCAGCCAACAACGCTGCGGCTTGAAAGACGACGGGTATGCTTAGTACCTTATCATCACCGATTTCAGCTCGGTATAATGCTCGATAAACGCGCTGCCAAATTCACGCCCAATCCCTGACGATTTCACCCCACCGAACGGCAATGCCGGATCGAGGAAGGTGTGCATATTGATCCACACCGTACCGGCTTCGATCCGTGGGATCATGCGCATCGCCTTGCTGAGATCGTTGGTCCATAGGCTGGCCGCCAGGCCGTAAGGCGAGTCGTTCATCATGGCGATCATCTGCTCTTCATCGTCATAAGCCAGGAAGGTGCCCACCGGGCCGAAGGTTTCCTCACGCATCAACAGATCGTTCGGCCCATTGGCGCGGATCGCCGTCGGGGCCACAAAGAAACCGGGGCCAGCGAGCGCATGGCCGCCGCAGACAATCTGGCTGCTTTCGGCACGCGCCTTATCGAACAGGCCAAGCACCTTGCGGTAATGGGCTTCGTTAGCTAACGGGCCGACTTCGGTGGTTTCATCCAGTGACGATCCCACCTTCATGGCGCCCAAACGCTGCGTCAGCTTTTCCAACACCTCGTCGATATGGCTGGCCGGCAGATAAAAACGCTCGGCCGCCGCGCAGATTTGCCCCTGATTCAGGTAACCCGCTTCGATGATGCCGTCGACCATCTTGTCGACTGAGACATCGGCCAGAAACGCTGCGCCATTTTTACCACCCAACTCCAGCGTAGTACGCACAATCCCCTGCTCCATGGCGGCTTTACCCACGGCAATGCCGGTCGGCACCGAGCCGGTAAAGGTCACTTTGGCGCAATGAGGGTGAGCGATCAGCGCCGGGCCCAAACGCGCACCGGAGCCGTTGATCACATTAAGCGCACCATCCGGGATCCCCGCTGCTTTCGCCAGCTCAGCCACCCGCAACATGGTCAGCGGCGTATATTCACTGGGTTTCAGCACCACCGTACAGCCGCAGGTCAGCGCCGCAGCCAGCTTCCAGATGGCGATCATGATCGAGAAGTTCCACGGGATAATACCCACCACCACGCCCAGCGGTTCGCGCCGGGTGAAGGCGGTGTACTGTTCTCCCTTGAAGGAAGGCAATGAAACGTTGAGCGTTTCCCCACTGATTTTGCTCGACCAACCGGCAAAGTAACGCAGGAACTGCGCAGCCATGTCGATTTCCAAGCCACGCGCCAGTTGAATGGTTTTACCGGAACACAGGCTTTCCAACTGCGCCAACTCTTCGCGGTGTGCTTGTAGCAAATCGGCCAAGCGCGTTAGGCAGTTGCCGCGCTCCATCGGCGACACCTGCGCCCAGGCACCGTGGAAAGCGCTAAATGCCGCCTGCATTGCGGCATCCACCTCTTTCTGTTCGCCTTCCATGACCTGCGCAATGGCCTGCCCGGTTGCCGGGTTCACCACCGCAAACCTTTCCGTTCCTGTTCCGGTCAGTAACTGGCCGTTGATGTAGTGACCATGATCGCGGCCCAGAAATGCTGTCACCTGCGGCAGCAGCGTAATGTCAGTCATCGCATCCTCCTCAACCTTCCACAATCGCCAGATAGTGCTTAATAAAACGATCGGAGGTAATTTCCCAGCGTACCGGGGTGCCTTTTTCCACAAACCAGGAGTCACCGGCTTGATATTGCACCGATTCACCGGTGTTCTGGTTGGTCAGCGTCGCGGTGCCTTCCCACACGGTGGCATGCTCAGTAAACGGATATTCCATCACGAACGAGCCCCGGGTGCAGCTAAAGACGCCGCAATTCAGGTTGTCTGACGGTTCACCAAAGATCATCGCCACACCGACGTTAGGTTCACCGGCAACAACCGTCGCCCCCAGATTGCTAACGCTGCCGATTTGCAGCAGCTCTGGTAGTGTTTGTTTAAGCAGTAATGGTTTCATGGTTTTTCCTTTTAAAATCAATGATGGGATTTTCCCCTCACCCTAACCCTCTCCCCAAGGGAGAGGGGACTGTCTAGCGCATCGCTGCAACAACGGCGCTCTCCTGCAAAGTGGCACCTTGCACAAACAGAGCCGCTAACGTCTTTTCACCTCTCCCTCGAGACAGGGAACCGTCTGGTACATAGCCGCAGCAACAACGTTCGCCCGCAAAGTGGTGCCTTGCGCCGCTAACATCTTTTCCCCCTCTCCCAAGGGAGAGGGCCGGGGTGAGGGGCGACAGAATCAACGGCGGCCCTTCCAGTAGCCCGAAGTCTGGTGCCAAACTTTACCGGCGGTGGTCATCACCCGGCGCAGTTTGTCTTTGCCGAAAATATTGATGTGCGGGATCGAGCTCATCAGATCGTAACGATCGGATCCCTCACTCATGCCCTCCGCCAACACCTTGCAAACGATGTGGCTCGGCGTCACGCCAAAGCCGGAATACCCCTGCACGTAGAACACATTGTCATGCTGTGGCAATGTGCCGATCTGCGGGAACAGATTGGCGCTGCAACACAGTGGCCCGCCCCAGGCCAGATCGATCTTCACGTCTTTCAGATAAGGGAACACCTTCAGCATCAGGTTACGGTTCCAGGCTTTCAGATCTGATGGAATGTACTCGATCAAGCGAGTCGTGCTGCCAAACAGCAGCCGGTTCTCGTTGGTGACGCGGTAATAGTCGATCACCGGCCGGATATCGCTGTAAGCGCCGCGAATCGGGCTGATCCGGTTAATCAACTCGTCAGATAAAGGCTCAGTAGCCAGTTGGAAGGCATAGGTGTTGATGGTTTTGTTGTAGATGAAAGGCTCCATGCCATTCAGGAAACCATTGCAGGCCCAGAGCATTTTCTTGGCACGCACCGAGCCCATCGCCGTGCGCACGGTAATATGCGAACCGTATTCCACATTCAGCACGCTGCTGTTCTCGAAGATTTTTACGCCGTAACCCGTCAGCGCTTGCGCCTCACCCAGCAACAGGTTGAGCGAGTGGACGTGGCCGCCACCCATATGTTTCAGCGCACAGGTATAGGCATCGGAACCCACCACCTGTTTCACCTCCGAGCCGGTATAAAGTTCGATCTCTTCATCCGGTGAAACTGCCTTGAACTCCTTCAGCCAGCTACGCAGGGTTTTCTCCTGCCGCGCATTGCTGCCCAGGTAGCCATAGCCGAAGCAGAAATCGGCATTAATAGCGTATTTTTTGATCCGCTCGCGGATGATCCCGGCACCCAGATTGCTGATCTTGAAAATAGTTTCCAGCCCGGCCGGGCCAACGTGACGTTTTATCTTTTCCAGATCGTGGCCGATCCCGGCCATCACCTGCCCGCCGTTGCGACCGGTGCCGCCATAGCCCAGATAGCGGCCTTCCAGAATGGCAATGTTGGTGATGCCTTTTTCCGCCAGCTCCAGCGCGGTGTTAATGCCGGAGAAACCACCGCCGATGATCACCACATCAACGTCCAGATCTTCTTCCAGCGTCGGGAAGCGCAGATCGTATTTCTTGGTCGCCGCGTAGTAGGTTAACGATTCGATTTCATTACTCATTCCTGCACTCCCGTTTACCCATTGCCTTAGCCTGGATTATCAGGAGAGTGAGTGCGGGCGGCTATGTCCCTTTAGGGATATTTGCAACAGAATTTTAACATTATGCGGTGCGCCGCAGCGGCGTAGTGAGGAACAGGCTGAACAACTCGGCCTGAGAACCGATCTTCAGCTTGCTGTAGATGTTTTTACGGTGATTTTTTACCGTACCCAGGCTGATAAATAGCCGTTCGGCAATCTGCTGCGAGCCGTTACCGTTGAGGATCAGATCGACAATCTCACGCTCACGCGGCGTCAATGCATAACGCGCCTGAGCGGCATTATCTGCCAGCGGAGTTGCAGATACCGGCACGTTAGCGGGCACCACCTCACTGTGCAGCCGCGCAACGCTTTTTACCAGCGTTAACGCCCCGCGTAAATCCGCCAGACGGGGAGCGCGCACCCCTACCGTTTGCCGTGCAGAGCCGAAAAACACGCCCAAACCACGCTCCGGCGTCAGTTGCAGCAACACACCGGCCTCATCGTGCCAGCCGGTTTTACGGTAGAAGTTGCGGTAATAATCCGTCTGATAAAAACCGCACGGGGCCAATTGGCGCAGGGTAAACACCTCCCCATGCCCACTGTCATTCAGCACCCGGTAAAAAGGATCCTCAAGGTAAGCCCCCTGCTGATAAATCTGGTTTACCGCATCGCTATTTTCTTTTTCGGTCTTCATCAGGCAACGCGGTGCCTGGCCATGCTCGAAGGCATAAACGATGGCACTATCAAAAGCAAAGAACCCTTCCAGGTAAGCCAGCAGATGAGGATAAAACTGGCGGGTCGCCACTGCGTCGATCACCGCTGATAATCTTTCGATCTGAATATCCATGCCGCCCCCAAAATCATTAACAAATTAACAATAAGCTTTTTCCCGATCATAACCTTCCGGTTTGGGCCATAGGCTATAAAAAGCATTCAACCAGCAAGAATGCAAGGCCGAAACTGTTTACATGTTAATCAAATCACAAGTTCGGCAGTTTGGCTAAATAGCAGAAATTAACATATTAACAATTACGAGTTAGTACCGTAAAAAGCGTTGGTTCACTTCAAGGGCTGAATTATGCTGTGGTTTCCATGCCGACGAGCACCAAGGAGAGAGCATGACCACTAGCCTGATGATTACTAACCGGCAGACCTGGTTCGGCAACGGTAGTATCCAGCAATTGATCCCTCTGTTGCAGACTGAGCCTCAGGCGACGCTGCTGTTCACCTGCCGCTCATTTATTAATAGTCCCATTTACTCTTCGCTGGCGGATGCGCTGACGCCACTGCTGGTTGGCAGCGAAGTTGTTACTCATGAAGCTTCACCGCAGGAGATCGACGCCTGGGTAGCACGCTGGCGTGGCAAGGTAAAAAGGGTGGTTGCTATTGGCGGGGGCAGCGTATTGGATGCCGCCAAAGCCTTTGCTGCCATCATCGAGCACCCATTGCCTACGCGGCGCTATATGGAAAAAATCGGTGACTGCCAGATCAGTGGGGCTACGCTGCCAGTGATCGCCATTCCTACCACCGCAGGTACGGGCAGCGAGGCCACGCAAAACGCCGTGATCACCGACACCCAGCTCACTAAAGTGAAGGCCTCATTACGCCACCCTAATTTTGTCCCACAGGTGGCGATCCTCGATCCCGAGCTGCTGAAAGGGGCTCCTGACAACGTGCTGGTCTATTGCGGCATTGATGCTTTCACTCACTTGCTTGAGTCGTATCTTTCCAAAACCGCCAGCAGCATGTCGCGCGCCATGTCGCTGGCGGGTCTCCAACACTTCCTCAGCGCCTGGCCGACGTTGAAACACAGCGATGAGGCGCGGGCAGCAATTATGCAGGCTTCCTACCTGGGCGGTCTGACGCTGAGTATGGCAGGGCTAGGGGTGATCCACGGCATTGCTGGTGAGATTGGCGCATTGCGTAATTACCACCACGGCCAGGTATGCGCCCGCCTGCTGTTGCCCTTCCTGGAGCTGCTCAATGAAAGTGAACACCCGCAGCAGCGGGCCTTGATGGCAGAACTCGCCCAGCGCTTGTTCCCTAAGGAACAGGGCAGCCCGGAGCATTTCCTGATCGATTTCATTACCCGTAATGCCATCGTGCCATTCTGGCAGAACGATTTACCGCTCACCCGTAACGAACTGAACATCGTCTTGGAGAAATCCAACAGTAAAAATGCCTGGGTCACCTATTCAGAACAACAACAACAGTTGATGATCGAAGGGGCGTTCCCGATTACATGATAATATAATCAGATCAATATACCCGTCATACTTCAAGCTGCATGTGCGTTGGCTGCGTTCGTTCACCCCAGTCACATAGTGGTCTATGCTCCTGGGGGCTCACTTGCCGCCTTCCTGCAACTCGAATTATTTAGGGTAAAAAATAGCGGGAGAACGAATATGGGTATTATCGACTGGATTTTAACCGGCATTGCGGTTGGCCTGATCGTTGGCGCGTTGATCAAGATCTTTGGCAAGAAGAAAGAGAAATAAACTGACAGTCTCCTCTCTCCCGCCGGGAGAGAGGAGACTGTCAAATCCGGCTCAGGCAATCTAGAGCCACCGCTTTGAAACTGTCGAAATTATCACTGCCCAGCAGGCGGCTCATTGAGCGTTCGCGCACAAAGGTGACGAACAGATCGTAAATCGCCATCGCTTCTTCGTAATCGCTTTTACTGATCGCCAGCAGGAATATCACATGGGCGATCTCCCCTTCCCCCCAGGCAATGCCCTGCGGAGCCAACAAGGTGACCACCACGGTCTTTTTCGCCAGCAAGCCCAGTGAGTGTGGCAAGGCAATGCCCTCGCCCAACAGGGTAGAAACGATCGCCTCGCGCTCAACCACCGAAGGATAAAAATCGCTGCCTACGTAATCTTCCTGCTCCAACTGGGTGCAGACTTTCTTAAACAGCTGTTCCTGCGTCAGCGGCTCGTTGACGATCATAAAATGATTGGCGTCGAAGAATTTCTCCAGCATATACGGCTTGGTGCGATCCACCAGCACCAGCTTACCCAACTGTTCGAGCTGATATTCGGTCGGGAACGGCGACATCACCACCACCGGCTTATTTTTCTCGCTGATACGCGCGTTGGAAATCACGAAATCTTCGTCGATCTGGCTGAGGATCTCGTAATCACGCAGCGAAACGATGCGCGTCATCACCAGTTGCGGATACTTGCGCGCAATCTGCGCCTGGATCATGCGTACCGTGGAGTTGCCGGTATCACACACCAACATCACCTGCGGATGGCGCTCATAGCCGATATTGTAATGCCGCTCCAGGCCAACACCGATATGCAGCACCAGATAGCCGATTTCATTCTCACTCAGGATATAAGGCGTGTGCTTACCCCAACTGGAAACCGCCGCCAGCGTGACATCGTAGGCCATCGGATAGTGTTGCTTAATGTTGGCCAGCAAAGGATTCGGAATGGTGATCTGGTATTTCACCCGGGTTATCATGGTCTTGATATGGGTGAGCAGATCGGCGCGCAGCTGTTTGTCGCCCTGTAAATTGTAGTTATAGTGCGTATTGATATAAGAAAGAATGTAATCCACCAGCGCGTCTTCATCATCAGCATTGATTTCCGTCGGCTGTACTTCCTGCACCCGCCGGGCGGCAATATTCACCCGTAAATAAGCTTCCTCCGCCGCCGAGATCTCTTTGCCCGCGGCTTTGCGCAGTTCGCTTGCCAACCGGCTGGAGACTTTGCGTACCGCATCATCACCGTCCTCAACGTCAAAATCCGGCAGCGGATAGCCGTCGATAATACGCCGTAGCGCCACCGCACAGTAAAAAATCAGGTATTGCTCACCTTCGTCCGTCAACCGGATGGCGTACTGCGAAAACAGCGGGTGCAGCAGCCCGGCAAACGCCACCACCTGCGGCTGATGCAGGATCTCATTGTTCAGCAGCGGATTTTCCGGGTCGGCCAGATGCAACTGAAATAGCAGATCGGTCAAGCAGGCGCGGATCGCCATTTCCGAGCCGAACAGCTTCATGCCATAACGCGGTTTGGTTTCAATGGTGAGCTGGTAATGCGCCAAGCGCTCTCTCACCTCAGCCATGTCGTTTTGCAAGGTGCCACGGCTGACAAACCATTCGTCAGCTAAATCTTCCAGCTTGAGGGAAAAGGCTGAGGTCAAAAAACGAATCAACAGATAATGCACCCGCTCCTGCCCACTGCGCGGAGTGGCCTGTTTTCTGCGTTCCTGATGCTGCAATGCGCTGAACAACGTCGCATCGTCCACCTGCAAGCGATAACCCGCTCCACGGTTATGCACAAACCGCGCACCGTATTTTTCCAGAATGTCATTCAGCGCAGTGATATCCGCACGCACGGTTCGCGTAGACACGGCAAAACGCTTCGCCAGTTCTTCCTGAGGCAAAGTCTCAGACTGCAAAGCATCAAACAGATAAGCCAAACGTGGATAGGGGAAGCGCACCATTCTCTTTCCGTTATTAACGTGCCCGTCCGCTCGCGCCAGACGGGCCACAGGTTATGGCATAAACACCATTTGTGACGGGCTGCCAACCGGGGTATAGCCAGCAACAAAGCTGAGTTTACCGCTCTGCTTGTCCACGCTGAAGCGAGTGATGTTATCGCTGCGCTGGTTCAGTGCGTACAGGTAGCGACCACTCGGATCCAACGTAATAGTGCGCGGATAATCCCCACGCGTCCAAACCTCTGCCACCGGTTTCAGTTCGCCATTGCCGCCGACGCTGAACTGCGCAATGCTGTTATGTAAGCGGTTGGCGACATACAGGTTTTTACCCTCGGCACTCAACGCCAAGCCAGCAGCAAAGCTGGTGCCCCGATAATCGGCTGGTAAGCTCGAAATAACCTGCAACTGCTTCAGCGTGCCTTTCTGGCCGTCGAAACGATAGCTGGTCAATGTCGAGGCCTCTTCGTTGATCAACAGCACCGTTTTGCCATCCGGGTGGAACACGAAGTGGCGCGGCCCGGCCCCCGCAGAAGAGGCGCTAATCCATGGCGGATCGTTCGGCGTCAACTTGCCGTTACTGTTATCAAAACGCCACTGGTAGATGCGATCCAACCCCAGATCGGTGGAAAACACAAATTTGCCGCTCGGATCGCTGGCAATCATATGCGCGTGCGGGCCGTTGTGATCGCTGATGGCAAAACTGCCCTCCACCGCGCCGGCAGGTTTAGCCGCACCCGCAGGACCTTCAGCCTGCTGCACCGAGCTGGCCTCACCCAGTTTACCCTCACCGTCTAGCGGAAAGGCCGCCACGCTGCCGCTGACATAGTTAGCCACCAGCAAATGCCGCCCGTCAGGCAGCAGGGAAAGGTAAACCGGCCCAGCCCCCTGCGAATCCACCTGGTTAAGCGGCGTCAGGCTGCCGTCTTGCCGGTTGATACGATAGGCAACAATGCCACCGTGCTTAGTACCATTAAAATCCGCCACTTCACTGGCCACATAGAGCGTCTGCCCTTTAGCATCCACCACCAGTTGGGCTGGATTCGGCAGCTTGCTGACCAACGTTTTGTCGCTCAGCGCCCCGCTTTTGGCATCCACCCGTACCCGGTAGACGCCCTCACCATTAGGATTATAGGTGCCGATATAAGCAAAATGTGACGATGGGGATGTCATGGTATCCTCAGCATGCAGTGCCGGGCTGGCAACCGTCAGCAGTGCCAGGGAGAGCGTTGTGATTCGTAGAGAGTTTCGCATAAATATCCTTTTTAACAGATAAAGGGGCGCAGTCTGTTGCACCCGCGATTGGAAAAGACGTTAACTCTTAACCCCGGCACGACGCCCCTTACCCTACACCTCCCATAACGAGGGGCTTAACGTGCCACAAATCTGCTCCTACACTTGACTACAGCACCGAACCCACTCCTTTCAGGAGAAGGCCGGGGGAAAATACAACTCTCGGCGTCCGGTTTTAACCCACCAGCTTTTTGGTCATCTCCAGCAGGGTTTTCACATCCTGCGGGCGGGTATTACCGCTGGCAGAATCAATGATCGAGCTGTAGATATGCGGGATCACCTGCTTCACACCGGCAGCCAGCGCGATCTCCATAATGGCTTCGTAGTTATCCAGATCGATGCCCCCGGTTGGCTCCAGCAAGAAGTCGTGCTCGGCACAGGCCTGCGCCACATACTGGAATTCGTCTTTATGCTTCAGACCGCCCATCGGGAAATACTTGATGGAGCTACCGCCCATGTCTTTCAGCAAGGCGATCGCCGTTTCGACCGGCACGATGCCGTCTGGTGCCTGCGCACTCAGCGGCCCCGTGGAGATTTTTACCAGGCCCACGCGGCCGGTCGGGGATACCAGGCCATTGACCACGGTTTCGCGCTGCCCCAGTAGCGCACGGCTGGCACCGACGCCGGTAAACACCTGGTTCACATGCTGCGGTTGCACCTTCCAGGCGATCTGGCTGACCATATTGGACTGCTTTGGATCGCCCGCCCCCAAGCCGATGGAAAGCGCGTTTTCGATCAGCCGGGCATAGTGCGCCATATCGGCTGCCGCGCTGTCCACGTCCGGGTAGTTTTTGGACAGCACCCCTACCAACACATGCCCCTGGGCCGCCTCATAGATTTCCTGCGCGTTGTCTTTCGAACCGGCCAACACGTTCAGACATACGCGGTCTTTATAGTAATTCGGCTTCAGCTTCATGCTTATTGCTCCGTAAACAGGTTTTTAATACAGGTGAAAACGGTCATCAGCTGTTGCTCATTGACGCTGCGCACATCCACTTCGATCTTGCCTTCGTTGGCTTTATAGCCACGGAAATAGATGGCGATATCGCCGGTTTTCAGCCGTTGCACGATGTCGACGGTCGACATGCCCAGCACCGCTTCATCAAAGGTGATTTCAGCCCTGGCGATATCACGCTCCGCGCTGTCCCACACGGTTTTGGCACTGACGCCGTTCAGGGTATTGAGATGGGTGATAAACGGCGTCATGCGCTCTACCATCTGCGCACCGCTGGTTTTCTCCAGGGTCAGATAGCTTTCAATCGCCTGCGTCAGGCCCAGAATGCCCTCTTTGCCCACCTTCATCGCCCGGCCAATACCATTGGACTGCTGCTTCACCCAGGCAACGTACTGTTTTTTACCGATCACCAACCCGCTGGTTGGCCCTTCGATCGCCTTGGCACCGCTGTAGATCACCAGATCGGCCCCCATCTGGTAGTAGCACATCAGATCTTCTTCAGCCGCCGCATCGACGATCAGCGGCAGGTTGTGCTTACGCGCCACGATCGCCGCCTGTTCGACGGAGAGAATGCTTTTCTGCACGCAGTGGTGGGATTTCACGTACATGATGGCCGCAGTTTGTGGCGTGATGCAGGCTTCGATCTGCTCTGGGGAACATTCGTTGGCGTAACCCGCCTCTACCACTTTGCCACCGCCGAGGGCGATCATGGTGTCCACTGGCGCACCATAGTTAACGTTATGGCCGCGTGGCAGCACGATTTCGCGCGGTTCATTCACCGCCGCCGAGTGCAGGTTGACCAGCAGGTTGGCGTTATCTTTGACGATCACCGCCGCCACCGACTGGGCAATACCGGCAGAAGCACAGGAGACAATCACCGCATCTTCCACGTTCAGCAGGCCAGCAATATAAGCACCGGTTTTGTTGACCATATCTTTGATTTCAAAGTAATGATTCAGGCCGTAATCCACGGCGTCAATCACCTCCTGGCGCGGCGTAGAGACGCCAAGAATGGTCATACGACCAGACGTATTGATCACCTGTTTTAAATTATATTTTTCATAGACTGAAGACATGGGTGGCTTTCCCTTCATCGGTTAATAGAACTTCCCCGGCCACCACGGCGGCCAGCGGCACCAGCAACCGTTCGCCGTTAACTGACTCCCCTTCGGAGTCGGCAAACACCTGCGGCGCGGTGCGAAGCTCAAAAATAGTCAGGTCGGCATCTAAGCCCGGCTGCAAGCGCCCTTTGGTGGTCAGGCGCAGCGCCGCAGCGGCGTTTGCCGTCACACAGTCAATCACCTGCGGTAATGAGAGCCCAACGGTAAAGAATTTGGACATCACCGCCGCCAGGCTGTAGACCGGGCCGCTGATGCGGTTACGGCAGTAGATATCGGAACTGATAGTGTGCGGTAAAATACCCAGCGCAATCGCCTGCCTGGCGACCGCAAAACTGAAGCTGGCCGTGCCGTGGCCCACATCCAACAGCACCCCGCGCTTCAACGCACGCTGGATCGACTCGCGCAGCGCACCGGCTGGGGTCAGGATGCGGTTCGGTTTACCGTTATAGCAGTGGGTAATGATGTCGCCCTGGGTCAGCAGATCGGCAATCTCGTCCAGATCCGGCGGGTTATTACCGATGTGCACCATTAGCGGCAGTTGATGGTTTTCCTGCTGGATCTCTTTCGCCAACACCAGCGGTTGAGTGCCGTTCTGCCCCACCACGCTGCTGCTCATGCGCGCCTTGATGCCGATGATAAAACCCGGTTTGCCGTCGATGGCCTGTTTGACCGCCGATTTATTGATATCCGCCATCTCCGCCAGTTCGTTCTGCCGCAGCAGGCCGATACGCGAGATATTCAGGAAGGCAAAAACGTTAGTTTTAGCACTGCGCGTCAGGGCGTAGAACTCATCGATATCGTCGGTGCCGGTGCTGCCCGCATCCACCACCGATGTGACACCGCTGGCAACGCCCACCCGATCCGGTTCGTCATGGTAGATCGGCGAAGAGGGGTAGCAGTGTACGTGCGAGTCGATCCAGCCAGCGCTCAGGTAATAATTCCCCGCCAGATCCCGTTGCTGATGCGCACTGGCGTCTGCCGCCACCTGCCCTACGGCGGCAATTTTGCCGTCTTGGATGGCCACATCGGCCAGGGTGCCATCCACCAACCTCGCGCGGCGGATGATTAGATCATACATACTGGGCTACTCCTTTCAGCGGGTACGCATAACGCGTACCACGTTAAGCAATCGCCACCGGGAAAATCGCGCCTAAGATCATCGCACCCAGGATTGCACCGCCGGTGATCGGTTTACCCCAGATGTAGAACAGCAGTGCACCCAGCAGGGAACCGACGCCGATCGGAATCGAAGCGGCGATAGCAGACAGGATGATCAACGGCCCAAGGAAACGCCCGGAGGAGTTGCCGGCACCCATCATCACGTCAGCACCGTAGGTGGAGTTGCTCTGGTTGATGGTGAATTTACGCGCCAAAATAATCAGGTAACCAATCGCCAGGCCAACCACCAAGCCAGTGACCAGCGATGCGGCAAAGTTAGCCACCGGGAAAATAATCCCGGCACCGAGCAACAGCGCCGGAACGCCAAGGCCAACACCGGTCTGGATCGCCCCACCGATATCCAGGATCCCCACCAGTGAACCTTCGATGATACGAGCAAACAGGAAGCTGGCACCGAACGCTGCCACCGCGCCATACACCCCGGTATCCATCCCGGCACGCAGCATAGAGACGAACGCCACTTCGTTAAACGCGCCAATGCCGTACAGGTAATACATGTGCGTCCCGGCAAACACGCCGGACGACAGCAGGCCAACAAAAATCGGGAACGACCAGTCGGCGTACCAGAAGCCTTTTTGAGTTTGTGTTTCCATCATTCAGCTCCTTATTTACCGCTCAGGGTGTTATGGATGGCATCCAACCAGCCAGGCACGCCAAGGCTGAAGGATTCGAGAAGTTTCATATCGAAGCCGCGGAAGAAGCCGCTCATCACGAACAGCAGCACAATCACCGCCATCATGATCTTGGTGACTTTGTTCCAACCGCTCTCTTCTACGCCTTTACCGATCAGGATCCCCAGTACCAGCCCCGGTACGGCGTTGCCCATAATCAGCTGCGCCAAGCCACCAAAGATGGTGCCCCAGAAGCCGGAACGCTTACCGGCTTCAATCGCTGCCAGCCAGAAGATCACCGGCATCACGGTGTTCACCAGCAGGTTAGCCGCCGGTACCAGCACCTTGATCGCCGTCACCTGCAAGGCCGCAGGCACCGCCGACGCGGTGGTGTTAAGGAAGGTCACCACGAAGATGCCGATCAGGCCGCAGGCAATCGCCATTTTTTTCGGATCGTGCAGCGTTTCGGCCACGTTACGGTTCTTGATCATCAAGGCCGCAGCGCCCCAGTTGGGGATAATGCGGTGGTCAACGTCCTGCGTGAAGGCACCCGCCGCCACGGAAGACGCCCAGGCGTTGAAGAAGAAGCCCAGACCAAATGAGAAGTGAGAAGCCGGATCGCCTTCGCAGGAATTCAGCTCACCCAAGGTGCGGAAAGCACCCATACCCTGTGTCGTCGGGGCGTGGAACATACGTGCGGCACCGGCACCTACGCCGACACCAACCAGCCCGCCGATAATAATCGACTTAAATAAGATGATTAAAAACATTAACATCCCCTTTTTATGCTATATCCCCTTGCTTTCAAATTGTCGCCAAGCAGTGACGCAAGCGTTTGAAACAGGGTGGATATAACGTTTTTATTTCGTGGTGAAGACCACTTTTTCGGTATTGATGATCGTCACATTCACGGTTATTTCCAAAGAGACGGCATAACTTTTTCTTTCACGTGGCAGAAAGAAGAAAAGAAATTTCTCTTTGGTGGTTTTCTCTTCCGCTTTTAATACCTTGACGTCCTGTGGCTCAATGCGCAGCAGAATATTACTGGTGGACTTTAATATTGCCCCCTGCACATTCGCCAATGCGGAAGCAAAGGCTTTCGCCTTGCTGTCGCCTTTACCTTCCACTTTTACCGAGGTGGTATATTGTTCTTTCATTACGCGTTGCCGTATTTTTTGATATAGGCTTCCACCAGCCGCTGGCCCAACTCCTCTTTATCCATAAAACCAAAGCCTAATACGTTGTAACCCTCATTAATGGCCGTTACGCCTTCCTCTACGGAGCGCATACCATATTTGGCTTTATAGCCATGCTTGGTTTGCGCAGTAATGGCACCGGCACCGCCGCTGCCGCAGAAGGAAATGCCCAACTGTGCGTTTTCAGCTTTCATCACATCGCCCAGTTTCATATCTGCCGCCACGCCTGGGATGACGATGGCTTTTGCGCCAGCATTTTCAATGCCTAAGCCGACTTTCTGGCCTTTGCCCAAACGATCGCCAATCACTACGGTAATTTGACCCATGGTATTCTCTCCTGATTGAATTTAATCCAGCAAAACCTATTGGTTATTATCTTTAGCTACTTCAAAGTGCACGGAAAGTAAATAAGCCTCCTCAATAGGTAACGTGGCAAATTTATCCACTACCCGCTCTGCCATTCGCATTGATTCAGCAGAGATCTCGTCAAACAGTGATTTATCCACTTCCGGCAAAGGCTCACCGGTAATCGAGCGCAATACCATGGCGCGAATATGTGACTCCAGCATTTGCTGTTGCACCGCATTGGTAAAAATATTCTCTGCACCCAACATTGCGGTGATATCTGCCAGCACCTGGGTGGTGATAGTTGCCGCCCTGCTGATATCCACCTGTTCTATTTCATTTACCGAAGCAGTTTCTTCATTCACTTTTCAGTCACCCCTGGTTTCGGACATTAATCTGTCAATCGTAAAGCGCATCATCAAACCATTCACTTTATCGGATGCTTTTACCCTAACCTTAAGGGCATTTCGTGTGTAGCCTGTTTTTTTCCAGTTCAAACTGGAAATTGCGTGACGCTTAGGGATCCATTTCGCAAAACGTGGTTTTGGCCAATAAGTTAATGAGATTACAAAAAGATAGCGCAACCCTTTGTTTACAGTGGGCGAGAACGCGGCAAAAAACTTCGTGATCGGGATCTCTTCCTTTTCCGTGCTTAACCGCCTACTATCAGTAGGACAAGTCGATATTTCTTACACCCCCGCTCCAAACGGCGCGGGGGTGTTGCTTTGTGTTGTTTTTCCGAATTTATGGGCGCAGAAAGGGCGCCCTTTGATTTGACTGGAGAGTGGAATGACCAAACCAACCATTACCATTAATGAGCTGGATGCGGAACGCCTGGATGCACTGCTGGCGCAGCCTGCCTTTGCCAACACTGACGTCGCAACCGCGCTGAATGCCGAACTGGATCGCGCTGACATCGTGCCGCCATCCCAGATCCCGGCCAATGTCGTCACCATGAACAGCCGCGTGCGTTTCCGCGATCTGCACACCGCAGAAGAACACGTGCGCACGCTGGTGTATCCGGCTTCGCTCAAAGACAGCAACGAACAGCTTTCCGTGATGGCACCCTTGGGTGCAGCACTGCTGGGTATGCACGTGGGTAAGCGGATCAACTGGCAGTTGCCGAATGGCGAAGAGGCATGGATTGAAGTACTGGAACTGCTGTATCAGCCGGAAGCCGCGGGTGAATATCACCGCTGATAGCTTATGACGGAAGGCGACGGGAATAAACGGGCGGCTTGGAAACACTTCCGCCCGTAGCTGGCAGTTAGCGGAACTTCTTATGATTGGTATCGCGGGTTTGCTTGAAATCCTGCGCGACTTTACGCGCCTCTTCCAGTTTGCCCTGACTCGCCAACGCCAGTGACAGGTCGATCTGCCCGATCAACGTGGTCATGCCGTGGCGGAAGTCTTTCATCTCGGCGCTGTCAGGCGCTTTACCTTCCAGCTTCGATGGCGTGCCTTGCTCTGCGCTTACTGCGGCAGCACGCATATTTTGCAGGCTTTGCTTAAACGTATCGGCAGAATCGGTTTTCAATACGGTTTTGTAATTGCTGGCGATGGTACCCATATCTGTTTCCAGATCGGACGCCATCAATGCCGAACTCGCGCCCAGCAGCGTCAATGCTGCTAATACTTTCCATGTTTTTTTCATGCTCACCTTCCAGTTATTGTTTTATTTAACCCATAGATAACATAGGCAGAGAATGGTGAAATCGAAACCTTATATTTGTAAGCAGGGTTAAAAAGAAGACATGGCCGGCATAATACCGGCCGAAAGGCATATATTACTGACCGGCAATCTTCATTTCCGGCAACAGAATAGAACCGCATTGAATATTACTGCGAGTCTCGATATCACTGCCGATGCTGACAATATTACGCAGCATGTCTTTCAGGTTACCGGCAATGGTGATCTCACTGACCGGATACTGGATCTCACCATTTTCTACCCAAAAACCGGAGGCTCCGCGCGAGTAGTCACCGGTAATACCGCTGACCCCCTGCCCCATCAGTTCAGTTACCACTAAACCGGTACCCAACTGCTTGAGCATCGCGGCAAAATCATTACCCTGCCCGGCAATGCGCCAGTTGTGGATACCGCCCGCATGCCCGGTGCTATGCATACCCAGCTTGCGCGCCGCGTAGCTGGTCAGCAACCAGGTTTGCAATACGCCATCTTTGACGATATCGCGGCGTTCGGTACGTACCCCTTCACTGTCGAACGGCGTGGAAGCCAAACCTTTCAGCAGATGCGGATGTTCTTCAATGGTCATCCATTCCGGCAGGATCTGTTTACCCAGTGAATCCAACAGGAAGGTGGATTTGCGATAAACGCTGCTGCCGCTGATAGCGCCCACCAGATGGCCAAACAAGCCGGTTGCCACTTCAGAAGCGAATAAAATCGGTGCCTTCATGGTGGCAAGCTTACGTGGCGAAAGGCGCGCCAGCGTACGGCGAGCGCACTCCTGACCAACCCACTCGGGGCTTGCCATATCTCCCATAGCACGGCCGATGGTATAGGCGTAGTCACGCTCCATATCACCGTTGTGCTCGGCAATAACGCTGCTGGAGAGGGAATGACGGCTGGAGCAATAGCTTTGCAGCATACCGTGGCTGTTACCGAACACCTTAATACCGTAATGGCTGTTGAAACTGCCGCCTTCGGTATTGGTAATGCGTTTATCTGCCGACAACGCTGCCTGTTCGGCGCGCGCCGCCAGCTCAATCCCGCGTTCGGCATCCAGTTCGGCCGGGTGGAACAGATCGAGATCCGGTGCCTCAAACGCCAACAGATCTTTTTCTGCCGGGCCGGCATGAGGATCTGGCGAGGTATAGCGAGCAATATCCAGCGCCGCCTGCACGGTGCGAGAAATGGCATCCGGGCTCAGATCGGTGGAAGAGGCGCTGCCTTTACGCTGTTGGTAATAAACGGTGATACCCAACGCCCCGTCGCTGTTAAACTCGACGTTTTCCACCTCACCGAAGCGGGTGCTGACGCTGATACCGGTGGTTTTGGTCACGGCAACTTCTGCCGCATCGGAACCGGCGCGCGCCAGTTCCAAAGCCTGTGAGACGGCTTGTTCCAGCGCTTTGCGCTGTTCTGCAACTTGAGTGACTACTTTCATCAATCTGCCATAATTAATCAGGAAATCGCTGAGAAAAGTGCCGTATCGGCGCAATGCCCGTCAGTTAAGCAGAAAAGTGCATCATCGGCGCCCCCTCTCCCTGTGGGAGAGGGCCGGGGTGAGGGGCTGTAATTCGGTGATCTTCCCCTCACCCTAACCTCTCCCCAAGGAGAGGGAATTGGTGAGTCTTAACTGACCTGCATCACGTATCGGCGTGGTTTTGCGCGGCATATACTCTAAATAATTCGAGTTGCATGTAGGCGGCCAGTCCGAGAGTCGCCAGGAGCATAGGCCACTATGTGACTGGTGTGAACGGACGCAGCCAACACCCAGGCAACTTGAAGTATGACGAGTATAACGCGCCAAAATAATGCCAGACTATATCCGCTTGCAGCAACGCGGAACACAGCCTGATGTGCTTTTGAGTCTAACAGGAACTGCGTGGAATTTCGCATACACCCTTAATACTTCGAGCCACATAGGCGTTGGCTACGCTCAGTGACTCGAATTATTTTGGGTACACAGCCAGCAACCTGTTAGGATTAGCCTCTTTTTGACGGAGCCTACCATGAACAAACAGCCTGAAGACTGGCTCGACGATGTCCCTGAGAACGAAAATGAGGACGATGACGAGATTATCTGGGTCAGTAAAAGTGAAATTAAGCGTGACGCTGAAGCGCTGAAAGACTTGGGGACCGAGTTGGTCGAACTGGGTAAAAATGCGCTAGAACGCATTCCGCTGGATGAAGATTTGCGTGCCGCCATCGAACTGGCGCAGAAGATCAAAAAAGAAGGCCGCCGCCGCCAGATCCAACTGATCGGCAAAATGCTGCGTGCCCGTGATGTTGAGCCGATCCAGACCGCGCTCGATAAGCTGAAGAACCGCCATAACCAACAGGTGTCGCTGTTCCACAAGCTGGAAGCACTGCGCGATCGCCTGGTGGCTGAAGGTGATGATGCGATCCCGTCCGTGCTGGAACTCTATCCAGAGGCCGATCGCCAGCAGCTGCGTGCGCTGGTGCGTAACGCGCAAAAAGAGCAGGCTGCTAACAAGCCGCCGAAATCGTTCCGCCAAATCTTCCAGTACTTACGCGATCTGGCCGAGGCGCAACAGTGATCGTCAGCAGCATCACGATGGGATGAACCTTGTTCATCCCCGGTGATGCACCGCTGCACCGCTGGCTTCACGAATATTGAACCGCAGGTCCCCCTCCAACTCTTCTTCCGCCTCTTCAAACAGCAGAATAATGGCACCAAAACGGCGTTTGCGGCGGGCGTTGAGATTGGCAAATTCAATCTCGACCGGCAGGCTGATATCGCCGGTAACCACATCCCACAGCGCGTCCAGATTGGCACCAAATCCTTCACCCAGCGCGAACCGGTCGGCAAATTGCTGATAGAACGCCGGTAGATCGGGTATCTGGTTAAAATCGAACTCTATTTTCACCATCAACTCACTCCATCCGAATGAAGTTTTTATAATGGTCACGCGTGACAAAAATCAGACCGTCGCTGGAATACAGCAGGCGATCGGCCCCGCGTCGGCCGCATTGGTAATTGACATCCGCCTCGCGCCATACCCGGTTGTTGGCCACCGGTAAACGCCCTTCACGGTTAGAGAAACGATCGCCGCCAATCGCCTTACCCGGCAACGCCAGACACAGGTTGCCATCAGCCGCATCCCAGCCCTGTTCACGCGCCTGTTTTTTGGTGAGGTAGTAATCCGGCAACCGCTGATGCTGTTGCAGATAACGGGCAACGCGCTTGGGTTCCGTCAGCTTATCGATACTCTCAGCGGCAACGGTGGCCGCAGGCACAGGGGCGATCACCCGGTCAGTATCATTACCACGCAGCGCGCTAAAACCGGCGACCACAATGGCGATCAGCATCGCCACAAGGGTACGTTTATTCATATTTTCCCTGAATGAGGTGAATGCCCCATGATGGCTAAACTTATAGCAAAAAATAATGAATCAGAGATGACTGAAATGTAACCGTTTCATCTGCTAACCTTCATCCCGCGCAGAGTCTGCGCTCTTGCTATCAATCATGCCACTTTCCAGCGCCGCTGACACGCGGAACACGCCCCGATTTTCAGCCTAAAAGTGCTCAATCGATCAAGGCGTGGCGATAGAGATGCAGCATATCCGCCAAGCGTTTGACCGGCCCGGTCACGCTGAGTGGCGCGCTGTTATCCACCAGCTTCTGCTGGTATTCATTCATCTCTTTCAGCAGCCGATTGTAGTAATAAGCGCGTTTCCCGTCGCTCTTGGCGGAGACCACGTGATCGGCGGTATTGCGGATCTGCTTATGGAACACCGACAGCTCTTCCTTGGCCGGGATCTCGGTCATCTGCATGCGCTGGTGAGCGATAATCAGGTTGAGCCCCAGGCGGTATTTGGCAATGTCGTTCGGGAACATCATCAGCAACTGGTTCAAGCGCTGATACAGCGCTGGCAGGTGATTTTCACGGCGACGCGCCGCCTGGGTGGTCAATGCCGAAACGGCGCTGCTGACCAGTTGGTTCATCAGCGTGCGGCCGGTGCGCTCGCGTGAGGTATCACGGATCAGGAACAGCACGATCATCGCGACAAAACAGCCGATGATCTGGCCGATGGCGCTGTCGATAAACGTCGTCACCGAGAAATGCATCGGGTTGCTCAACACGATGATATTGATGGTACTCGCCAAGGTGCCCAGCGAACCCAGGCGGCGCTTCTGCACTTCAATACCGATGAAAAACGCCAGCGTGCCCAGGCTCAGGCACAGCAGGAACATGCTTTGCTGGGTCTGTGGCAGGATAAACATATAGAACAGCGCCCCCATCGGGAAGGCGATCAGCACCCCCAACAGGAAATCGAACGCCATCATTTTTGGGTTCGGCGTACGCATCGCCAAAGCGGTCACCACGGCGATCATCACCATGCAGCCGCTGCCGGAGGTCCAGCCGGTCCACAGCCAGAACAAACAGCCAATCGAGGTGGCTGCCCAGGAGCGCAGGCCGTTGATCAACGCATGATGACCTTCTGCCGAAGGGGTTTTCACCACCACTTCACTGGCCAGTATCTCGTTTTCAACGGCGTTGATGCCGCTGTTGGTGTGCACCCCTTTCGCCACCAGCAGGTAGCGCGTCGCCGTACCCACCCAGGTACTGACCGTAACCAGGGTTTCATTGGTGAGGTTGGTGGCCAATACCTGACGTACCCGTTTCAAGTGCTGATGCACTTCCTGCGGCGTTTCAGCGGGCATCATCAGCAACTCGCGAATGTTATCCTTCACCGCATTGGGGTAATTCAGCAGGATCAAGTAGGTTTCACAGGCCTGAGTAATCAGCGTCAGCGAAAGGGTATGCAGTACGCGTACCCGCTGGTTTACCCGCTGCCAACGCGAAGACTCCAACATCAGGTTGCTGCGCATCCCGTTCAAAGCGGTGGTGCTTTTCACCAGATCGCCCCAGGCACGGTCGATATCTTCTTTCTCTGCATTGCTGATGCACATCTGCATCAGCCGGTATTGCCCCACCAGCAGTTGATCGACTGCGCGATCGATATCCTGTTTGATTGAACGCGGCGAAAACAGCAGATCGGCCAACACCGCGCTGAGAATACCGAACACAATCTCGCTACAGCGCTCAAGCGCGAACTGCGGCGCTTGCATCAGCGCAGAGGTACTGCTGGCCGAGGTGACGATAATAATCAGCGCCGTATAGCCCGCCAGCCCCCAGGCATAGGAGTTCTCAACTCTGACCAGCGATGAAATCCAGGTACAGACTCCAAGCCAGACGCAGCACAGCATCAGCATCACCACGGGCGCGCGCGCGCAGGTGACGATAATCACCAGGCCGACAAAGCAGCCCACAAAGGTGCCGATAATGCGTAACCAGCCGCGATAACGGATGGCACCAGAAAACGGTTCGCCCCCCGCGGCAAACGCAGGCCCTGCCACGACGATCGCTGCCGTCAGCACCGACCAGCGCGGGGTTTCCAAGTTAAGGTGAAAACCGACAAACAGCGCAAAAACAATCGCAAAGCTGAGTTTGCAGGCAAATCTCAGGCGAATAAAGGTTGGGCTCGTCATCAGCCAAACTCACGTAACCGGTGCATCAGCCGGATAAACGGCGAACCATTATCGTTGCCGTCGTTCTTGCCGGTAATCACCACGGTGGCGGTGGTTCCCGCCGGGTAGGGGTGCTGCTGATCTTTCTCATCCAGCAGTATTTTCACCGGCACGCGCTGCGCCAAGCGCACCCATTCCAGGTTGCTGTCGATCGACGCCAATCCCTTACTGTTAACGGTGCTGCTGCTGTTATTGACCGCCGCCGCCAGGCTGTCGACGGTGCCATGCATAATGCGGTTGCTGCCCAGCGGGGTGATTTCCACCCGATCGCCTTGCTGCAGGCCGTTCAGTTTGGTTTCTTCCAGATAGGCCAGAATGTAGAAGGTGTTTTTCTTCACCAACGCCACGGCGGTGGAACCACGGGTGATAAATTCCCCGGCGTGTACGTTCAGGTTGGTTACCCAGCCGTCGTCGGGTGCACGAACCGTAGTGCGATCGAGATCCAACTGTGCCAGATCGCGGGTAGCCATCGCCTTTGCCAACTGGTGCTGCACGGTTTGCAATGAGTTGCTCGACTGATCGATCTCTTCCTGCGACATCGCCTGAATGCCCAAGCGTACGCGGCGGCCAGCCTCACGTTTCTTCTCTTCGGCCAGCGCCTGATAATAGGCCACGTCAGCATTGGCTTGCGCCAGCGCCTGCTGGTAGCGAGGCTTATCGATCACAAACAGGATCTGGCCTTTTTCCACCAGTTGGTTATCCGTGACCGGTATCTCGGTCAGCAGGCCGCTGACGTCTGGGGCAATCGCCACCACGTCGGCGGTGAATTTGGCATCACGCGTCCACGGCGATTCGGTGTAAAACGACCAGGACTTGAACACCGCAATAGCGGCCAGCACGACAAAAATCAACGTGATCGCGATTCGGGTTATTTGTATTGAAAAAGTTTTCACAGCCACCTCAAACAAAAAGACATGAAACCAGATAAAACAAGCAGCAATACAGCGCAGTATTGAACAGCGCGGGATGCCAGACAAAATCGTAAATCCCGGTCGGCAGTAGCAGGCGGCGCATGACAAAAAACAGCACCAACGACGCCAACAGCTCAAAAAACACCGGCGGGAACGACATCCCAAAAATGACCATAACCGGAAGCAAACTCATCACTTTTTCCTTAATTGTTTACTGCACCGGGGATCGCGCCCTGCTGATTTCACATTCTCTTTACATTTTGGCTAACGGACGCCAAACGTCGCACCTAGACAGTTGCCAGGCCACGAACCTGAAAAAAGGGTTAAACTACGAACTTAGACTCATGAAAGGGAATGCATGACAGACGACAATAAACCGCGACATTGCTGACCACGCTCAAGCGCTCAGAAGGATACACCCGACCCGGTTATATTAGCCTGCTTACTATAAGCTCATCTACAATATGTGATCTAAATCACTTTTAAGCCAGAGTGAACAATGGAAAGACTCAAACGGATGTCAGTGTTCGCCAAAGTTGTTGAGTGTGGGTCGTTTACTGCGGCGGCGCGCCAGCTCGATATGAGCGTTTCGTCCATCAGCCAGACAGTGTCCAAACTGGAAAATGATCTGCAAGTGAAGCTGCTTAACCGCAGCACGCGCAGTATCGGCCTGACCGAAGCGGGCAAAATCTACTATCAAGGTTGCCGCCGGATGCTGCAGGAAGCCACCGAAGTGCATGAACAACTGTATGCGCTGAACAATACCCCAATCGGCACCCTGCGCATTGGCAGTTCCTCCACCATGGCGCAAAACGTGCTGGCCACCATGACCGCCGAAATGTTGCAAGAGTACCCAGGCTTAACGGTGAATCTAGTCACCGGTATTCCGGCCCCCGATCTGATTACCGACGGATTGGACCTGGTGATCCGCACCGGTGCGTTGCAGGATTCCAGCCTGTTTTCCACGCGTTTGGGTTCAATGCCGATGGTAGTTTGCGCCGCCAAAAGCTACCTCAACCAACACGGCACGCCGCAAAAACCGAGCGATATGGTGAATTTCTCCTGGCTGGAATACAGCGTGCGGCCAGACAGCGAATTCGAGCTGATGGCCCCGGAAGGCATCAGTACGCGCATTTCCCCACAGGGGCGCTTCGTGACCAATGACTCGCAAACCATGGTCCGCTGGCTGAATGCCGGGGCTGGCATCGCTTATGTCCCGCTGATGTGGGTGATCGAAGAGATCAAACGCGGTGAGATCGAAATTCTGTTCAAGCGCTACCACTCAGATCCCCGCCCGGTATACGCCCTGTACACCAAGAAGGACAAGCTGCCGCTAAAAGTGCAAGTGTGTATTAACTACCTGACGGAATACTTTAAACGCGTGGCGGCGGCCTATCAGGGTTATCGCTGATTGATATTTTACCTGCTGCTTACTCGCTCAATGGCAAAGCAGTTATACGGCACTATTCGCTTTTAGCTAACGTAAAAAACCAGCATGATTTTTAATTAAAGGATATTCCTCCGAACGGCCGCCGGGCAGGATTTTGCCGCACTTGCCTCTGCCCCGGCGGATGTGATTAATTATTTCAGGCAAGGTTATTTACACTGTCTCTGGCAGACTGCAATTAACGCCTCTCATAAGAAAAAACTCAGCACAACTTTACAGGAATCACCATGGAAAGAATTCCCCGCACGCACGTGGTTTATGCCATGTCGCGTGATAACGCTCCCGTGGCAAGAATTGCCAGCGGCAGCGACGTTTGCTTTGAAACCTGCGACTGTTTCGAAGATCAGATTGCTTCTGAGCAAGCCGCATTTACCGAGCTGGACTGGAACCGCATCAACCCGGCCACCGGGCCGGTCTACGTGCAGGACGCGCTACCGGGCGACGTACTGCGGGTAGAGATCAAACGCATCACCCCACGCAGCCACCAAGCGGTGATGGTGACCGCACCGGGTCTGGGCGTGATCGGCGATGAACTGCAACAACCACAGATCCGCACCGTGCCGCTGGAAGAGGGTTTTGCCCTGCTGCCGGGCGGCGTGCGTTGGCCACTCAAGCCGATGATTGGTGTGATTGGCGTGGCACCTGCGGGTGAAGCGGTGCCATGCGGCACGCCGGATGCGCACGGCGGCAATATGGACTGCAAGATCATCACCGAAGGCAGCACGCTGTGGCTGCCGGTCAACGTGGAAGGCGCGCTGTTTGCACTCGGCGATCTGCATGCCGCCATGGGCGACGGTGAAGTCTCGGTATGCGGCTTGGAGATCCCCGGTGAAGTGGTGGTGAATCTGAGCGTGGTGAAAAACCGCCCGCTGCCAACGCCGATGATCAGCACCGCAGACGCGCTGTACACCCTGGCCTCCGCCAAAACGCTGGATGAGGCCGCCCAACTGGCGACCCGCAATATGGCGCACTTTATTGCCGATCACAGCACAGTGACGCTGGCCGACGCCATCAACCTGATGAGCATCACCGGCGATTTGCAAATCTGCCAGGTGGTTGATCCGCTGAAAACCTGCCGCTTCGCTCTGCCACGCAGCGTTGCCGCTCAGTTAAATATTCAGTTGGATTAAGGAGCCAAAGCAATGTCTGTTGAACAATTTGGCTATAAGCAGGAGCTGCATCGCACCCTCACCCTGAAAGATCTGGTGATTTACGGCATGATCTTTATGGTGCCGATCGCGCCGTTTGGCGTCTTTGGCTACGTGTGGGAAGGCTCGCAGGGCATGGTTGCCTTGGCTTACCTGATCGGCATGGTGGCGATGTTCTTCACCGCGATGAGCTACTGGTCGATGTCGCGCGCGTTCCCGGTTTCCGGCTCGGTGTATGCCTACGCACAGCGCGGTATTCATGAAACCGTCGGCTTCTTCGCTGGCTGGCTGATCCTGCTGGATTACATTCTGGTGCCATCGCTGCTGTATATCGTCAGCGCTGCGGCCCTTGGCCCGATTCTGCCGGGCGTACCTGCCTGGGTGTGGATCGTGACGTTTATCGCCATTAACAGTGTGATCAACCTGATCGGCATTCAGTTTACCGCCAAAGCCAACCGCTACATTCTGGTGGCAGAGATCGTGATCCTGGCGATCTTCGTGGTGATGGGGCTGATTGCCCTGTACGCCGGTGAAGGTTCGGGCGGTTTGACGCTCAATCCGCTCTACAACGCCGAGAAATTCAGCCTGCCGCTGGTAATGGGAGCGGTGTCGATCGCCGTGCTGTCATTCCTGGGCTTTGACGGTATTTCGACGCTCTCTGAAGAGAGCAAAGGCGGAGCTGATGCGGTGGGCAAAGCCTCGCTGTTTGCCCTGCTGCTGGTCGGGTCGCTGTTTATTCTGCAAACCTGGATCGCCGCCGATCTGGCCGCAGGCAACAACTTCACCAACCTGGATACCGCGTTTTACGACACCGCCAACTTGGCCGGTGGCGCCTGGCTGAAGCAGGTGACCATCTGGGCCACGGCGCTCTCTTGGGGTATCGCTAACGCCTTGGTGGCACAGGCGGCAATTTCGCGCATTCTGTTTGCCATGGGGCGCGATCGTCAGTTGCCGAAAATCCTGGCGAAGGTGCATCCTCGTTTCAAAACCCCTTACGTCAGCACCCTGCTAGTGGCGGTGATTTCCCTCGGTTCCGGGCTGTACTTCAACGGCAGCATCGACAACCTGAGCCGCTTGGTGAACTTCGGCGCGCTGATGGGCTTTTTGATCCTGCACCTGTCGGTGATTAACCACTACATCATCCGCCAGAAATCCACCGCCTGGGTAAAGCACCTGCTTTTCCCGCTGGTTGGCCTGGCGATTATCGGCTTTGTGCTGTACGAAATGGATATGGAAGCCAAAATCCTCGGCCTGAGCTGGCTGGCGGTGGGCATTGTCTATTACTTCGTGCTGCGCGTGGTGCTGAAGCGTAAACCAGTACTGGAATTGGAAGGGTAATACCATCAATATGCCCCGGTTAATACCGGGGCATATTGATCACGCAGAAGATATTTTTACACTCGTCAGAGTAATAAATAAAGCAACAATAAAATAATAACATTTAGTTATTAATCCATTTAATATACTTTTCTACCTTTACCAGGGTCTGAGAATACGTTTAATTACGCCAACAGTAATTAGCGTTACAGATACATTGATTGTACTCACCTCAATGTGTTGCTGCATCTTGAAATCCATGAAGGATATATCTTTTTTATCAAAGGGAGTTTTCATGAAGCGTAGGACCTTTGTATTATCGACCGTACTATCACCTTTTATACTTTCAGCCTGTAATGATTGGAGCGGTACATCGATATCGCATGGTAAAGATAATAAACCGCCTGCCCCTGCAGACCCTTATTGGGATGATGCCGCCGTACAGAAGATTATTAACGATATTCGCCTACCGGTTTTCCCCACACGAGATTTTTCGATAACCACCTACGGTGCCCTGTCTGGAGGCACCGATGACTGTTTGAGTGCTTTTACTGCGGCTATTCAGGCCTGTCATGATGCCGGGGGTGGCCGTGTCGTCGTGCCATCAGGTACCTGGTTAGTGAATGGCCCTATCACCCTGCTTTCCAACGTTAACCTGTATCTTGAGAGTGCTGATACCACAGTATTGTTTGGGACTGACCCGGCGTTCTACCCCACCGTGCTGACGCACTTCGAGGCTAATCCCTGCTACAACTACTCGCCATTTTTGTATGCCTACCAGGCGAACAATATTGCTGTGACCGGATTAGGGACATTTGACGGCCAAGCTAGCAAAACAGCGTGGTGGCCATGGAAAGGTTCTACTACCTATGGCAACGATCCAAGCAACTCTGATCCCATCATCTCCGGTAATCAGGCAGCCGAAAGTGACGCATTGAAAAACAGTGCTGATGAGCAAAGCTACCAGCCCTGGAGCGAGCGGGTACTGGGCAACACACCCACCTTCGGGCCCAATGCCGACAGCGGCAAGATGAGCTTTTTGCGGCCCAACTTTGTCGGATTCTGGGAATGCGAAGTCGTCCTGATAGAAGGCGTTACCTTCACCCGATCGCCCATGTGGATAGTGGCTCCGGTGCTGTGTACAAATGTGACGGTACGTGGGGTGACTGCCGAAAGCCTTGGCACCAACAACGACGGCTGCGATCCGGTCTGTTGTTCAGGCGTGCTGATCGATGGCTGTACCTTTAACACCGGTGACGACTGCATCGCCATCAAGTCTGGCCGTGGCGGAGATGGTTTCAACTTCTCTCCTGATGGCACCGGTGGCCCTCGCCCTTCTTACAATATCGTGATACAAAACTGCAAAATGGCCGAAGGGCATGGTGGCGTAACGCTGGGCAGTGAAATTTCTGGCGGCGTATATAACGTTTATGCGCAGAACATCACCATGAGCAGTACCAATTTATATGCTGCACTACGCCTGAAAAGTAATAGTGGGATTGGTGGCTACATCCGCAATATCTACATGCGTAATATCAACGTGCCTGCCGGTACGTCAACCGCTAATAACCTCTACGGTGCGATCCTGCTGGATGGTAATTACAACGGTTATGCCAGCCCCCAGCAGAATACCGGAGGAACGCGCAACTATGAGATGCGCGATATCTACGTCAGCGACTTCCAATGTGGGCCTTCCAACGCACCGATATTTATCAATATCTATGCCCCCGATCTGGCCGCCGCAAGCAGTGCGCCGGGAGAAAACTGCATCATTGAAAATATCAACGTGCGCCATTCCAGTTTTGGAACCACCGCGCGCGATCCCGCCGGGGTTGCCGCAGTGGTTTACAACCTGGGCGTGCAATCGGGGAAAGCGGGTACACCGCAGCTATCAGCACCAGAGCCAGAACTGTCGGGTCTGCAAGCCCCAGCACTGATTGACGTCACCGTTAATGGTTCGGATCAGAGTACGGCGACGGTGTAATAGTTAGAGAATATGGCAAGGTTCTTTAGGCGCAGATGCACCGTCTGCGCCTGTGTGGGCAGGCCGAACCCGCTGCAACAACTGACCATCAAGGGAAGGTGGCTGGAAGCGTTGGGGTTTACCAAAGGCCAACCGGTGAGCATTACCACCGAACACGGCCAACTGATTATCCGCACCGCGCCAGCCACAGAGGGTAATGCATGAACATCAACTTTACCCCTGAACCGATCCTGGAGCTGGTGATTGAAGGCGCTACGTTGGTCAGGCTCGGATTTACCGCTGGCACCCCGCTGCAACTGACGCGCCAGCATCGCACCCTGTGGATCACCGTCGTCACCGACGACGCCATCTGGGAAGCGCTGTGCGAAGCCAGCCAAGACCGGCAAGACTTAGGCGCGGATTGGATACGGGAGAACGACGAGGTGATTATCGGCGGCGACTGGCTCACCGAGTCCGGCATTATCGATGCGGAACAACTGGAACTCACCATTGCACCCGGTGTGCTCCGGTTGCAGCGGCGGGAAGAGGGAGGATTTCAAGGCGTAAAAGCAAAAATCCCGGCCAGATGGCCGGGGTTCCTGTTTAAAAGGGTGAAAATAATATGCTTTGACAGTCTCTTTCAGCGCGATCAATTAACGTAATAATTGATGATAAGTAATCATGGACATCTCGCTCAGATAATTTGTCCACCATTAACTCCTCAATCTCTTTACGAAGATCAATGAGCTGTTCATCACTGAAGAGTTCCATGTCACAGTTAGATAGCTCTGATAACAGGGGATATTCTTGATGATCACCTTTAATTAAAAATTTTTCGTTGCCTGAAAAATCCTTCAACGAGGTGATACTTTCACCTACTTTTTTATCCCATAAATATACTATAAACATATATTTACCTCACCACCGTCTTCTACGAGTGCTTTGAGCTCATCCTGAGCTTTTTGGTATTTCTGTTCCTGCGTCACGCCAGAGACTTTGTTCTCGCCGATATCACTCAGCGCGTTATTCTCCACAACAACGTGATCCATTGTGAAGCTTACCGCAAAAAAACCTATTTTTCTGTTTTTAATCATACTGTTACAAAAATTTTTCGCCAGTGCATTTTCACACCACCAACTTTTTTCCCCGACGCGACTTTTACGCCCGTGACGCCATTTCCCCGACCTGTTAAAGAGCAACTACACCCACATCATAGCAGCGGCGTTAGCCGCTGCCATTACCGCTTTTCCGGTTTTCTCCGCCCCGAACCGCCTGCCCAAGCCGGGTTTGGCTTTGCATGACCACACAGAACCAGGGCGGGTGCGGAAGTTGGCGAGACGGGAAGGAGTGACCGCTTCTTTATCGCGGGGCACGACCCGGCGCAGCCAGACGCAGCCGGGGGGGCATTAAGCCTTTCAGCGGAGGCCGCCAAGCCGACAACCCTTTGCAGTTGACCTTGATGTTGAGGAAGGAGGCTGTCGCCAACAGCGGCGGGAGCCTGCGAGCAGCGCGCCACAACGGGCCTGCCGTTTGCGAAGCTGAAGCGGATTACCGCACCAACGGCGGCAGGCCGAACCCGCTGCCACAACTGACCATCAAGGGCCGCTGGCTGGAAGCGTTGGGCTTTGCTCAGGGCCAATCGGTGTGCATTATCGCCGAACACGGCCAACTGATTATCCGCACCGCGCCCGCCATGGAGGGTAACGCATGAACATCACCTTTACCCCTGAACCGATCCCGGAGCTGATGATTGAAGGCGCTATGTTGGCCAAGCTCGGATTTACCCCCGGCACCCCGCTACAACTAACGCTACAGCATCACCGGCTCTGGATCACTATCGTCACCGACGACGCCACTTGGAAAGCGCTTTGCGAGGCCAGTCAAGACCGACAAGATTTAGGGGCCGATTGGGTGCGGGAGAACGGCGAGGTGATTATCGGCGGCGACTGGCTCACCGAGTCCGGCATTACCGACGCTGAACAACTGGAAGTCACCGCCGCCCCCGGTGTGCTCCGGTTGCAGCGGCGAGAAGTGGACGTTTTTAGGGCTTAGACGTAACACCCCCGGCCAGTTGGCCGGGGTCAGTTATACGATTATTTGATTGATTTTTAATATATCTTTTCTTAAGTCGTCGTTAATATCCGAAGGTTCTAACTGACTTATAAGCTGCTTTATTTGGACAAAAGTACGTTTATGATCTTTTAGATCTTCGCCTTTTATCGTCGATAAAGCTGCTATAAGTTCACCATCATAATATTCTCCAGCCAGCGGATCTTCAGTCAGAACACCCAAAACTCTTGGCATCAACTGATCAACACATAGATCCTGCCGAATGGCACGGCAAAGATCTTCTACGGCCAACTCTTCGATAGGTATGTCAATGACGCGTTCGAACCATAGTTCAAGCGGAGATTGTTGACTTGGATCCTTCGTTAAGTTGATGTTTCCTATCAATTTACGGAAGGTAATCATATCCCATATCCTTTCAAGGCTGATTCTATTTTATTAATGGCGTCAGTTGCTCTGCCATATGCAGCCTGAGCCTCAGGGTTATTTACGTTTTTCAACGTATCCGCATGGTTCCGCAATCCCCTGAGAGTGTTTTGCATTTCCTGCATATGATCCCAATGACCACCACTCTCTTTAGGAACAGGATTACCATCCATATCCTTGAGGGTTCCTGTTATATCATGATCTTTCAGAGCATTTTTTATAGTGTTATCAATCTTCTTGATAGCACTTTCTTGCTTCTGATTCAGCTTATCGACTTTTTTCTCTTCAGATTTGTTCGGGTCATTTTCTGGCGGTGGTGGTGTTCCTGTTCCAGACCCCGAACCACCCAGCTCTTTCTTCTGTTCATCAGTCAGATCCTTGCCTATATTCGGGTTCGAGGCTGTATCTGGTGCATATTTATCCTGAAGCGAACTCAGATATTTACTGGTGATCTCATCGTTACCCATCATTTTCAAGGTAACAAGATGCTCCAGTTCATCGGACGTCATCTTGTCCGCTATATCCTTCACCGCTGCCCCTGCCAGCCCTGCAATACCCGCCTTAGCTCCGATCTCCAGCAACTGCTCTGCAACCTTGCTACGACATGGGGCAGCGATGGCACAACCTTCAGCTACAACCTTCAGGAAGTTATTCTCCACCGCGTTCTTACCGGCCTGTGCTCCTGCCAGGGCATTGGCACTGCTATCACCGGTCACACCACCCGCCAACCCTGCCGCCAGCGTCGACAGCGCGCTGATATTCTGCTTCTGCTCCTCACTCAGCTTGGCGATTTTCTCATCCGTGTCTGCGCCATACAACTGGCCAGCCAGATAACGCGCCGCCAGTTCTCCACCTGCCGCACCCGCTGCCCCGGCAGCAGCAGAGTTGCCGCTCATCTCTGCCCCTATCGCGCCCCACACAGCGTGAGCCAGCACGTTGGCGGTATCATTATCCCCCGTATACTTCTTGATTTGCTCTGCCGCATACGGGCTTAACCCACCAGCAATGGCTGCGGCCATATTGCCACCGGCAAGGCCCTGCAACGCTGCTGTGACGGCCTGCGCTGCTTTCTGCACGTCGCTGCCGGTGCCGTATTTCTGCATTTCTGCTTTGTAGGCATCAGTTTTACGTAACTCTTCAGCATTACCTTTGAGCTTCGGATTGGCCTTCAGCGCCGCTTCAAGCCCGTTGATATCACCCTGTGTCCGGATGATATCTATCGCCTGACCACCAATCTCCCCTATCAGCTGCGCCTGCTTCAGCCGGTTCTGCTCCTTTTCCTTATCAAAAATCGGCGCAATGCTGCCGTTCGCATTCTCGACATCACGACTCAGCTCTGCCACATCCTGTTTCTGCTTAGCCTGGTCACGGATGATAATCGTACCCTCACTGACCGCTGCCTGGCTAGTGCCTTCCGCATGACCACTGTTATTGGCACCGGCCAGCGACAGGTTATTGCTGTTTGACAGCACATTGCCCAGGATGCTGCCACTGGTGCTAAAACTGCCGCCCTGATGTTCGGTCTTGAACTCCGCCTTGTTCTCAATATCGCTAAAGCCCAGCGTACCCGTATCGAGCTTGTTCTTATCGGCCGTCGCCGTTGAGCCAATCACCGCCCCATTGAGCTGGGTATGCTCACCCACCGTAATATCAAAACCACCTTTGCCAGCGTAAATACCCGTCTGCTCCTGCACGCTGTCATAGTTGCTCTGCAACTTGTCACGGCTGGTCGAGAACTGCGCACTGCCGACGCCAGCAGTAATCGGTACCGACACCCCACCCGATACGCTGGTCTGTTTCGCATCGTAACGATCGCTATCCTGCTGGCTGCTCAGCGTCAGGTCACGCCCAACGTCCATCTTCACGCTGTCGCCACTCACCTGCGCACCAGTTAGCGTGGTGTCGCGTCCGCTGGTGATGTTCACTTTACCACCGCTGTCGAGTGTGGTTTCCGTCCATTGGGTGCCGTTACCTTTCTCAGAACCCTGACTCTTGTTGGCGTTGGCAGAAACCGCCACACCTGCGGTTGATACATCCACCCCCACACCAAAACCGCTGCTGCTGTTTTTGCCGCTGCTTTGTTGGGTGTTGGCCACGCCGCTGAGCAGCACATCGCGTTCAGCGGTGAGCGTGGTATCTCCACCCGCTTTCAACTGGCTACCCGCAATCACAATATCCCCGCTGTTGGCGCTGTTACCTTTACCTGTGGCCGTGACGGAGAGGTTGTTACCCGCCGTCAGCGTTGAGCCGGTGATCGTTGTGGATTGTGAATGGGACTCAGAGCTGGACTTCTGGCTCCCCAATGAGGCACTGACCCCCACGGTATTGGCGAGATTGCCGCCTTTGGCCTGCTCCAATGCCACCGCTTGGCCCGCCTGCACGCCAGACAAAGCCGCTTTGGTGCCCTGCAACGCCGCCAGGCGGCTGTCAGTTTCTTTCTGCGCCTGCTGCGCGGTGCTCACTGCAGTATTCACCGCACCGCCTGCCGCACCCGACAACGCCAGCGTCAACCCACTCTGTTTATGTTCAACGCTGTGGCTCTGGCTACTCTGGTTCTCAACCGCCAGAATATTCACTTCTTTACCCGTCAGGCTGATGTCTTTCCCTGCCAGCAGGTCCGAGCCTTTCACCGTCAAAGCATTGCCTGCGTTTAACGTCACATTGCCTTGGGTGCTACCTATCGTACTGCCGGTGTGGCTGATGCTGTTCTCGGTGTCGGTGGTCTTCAGGCTTTGCGTGCCGTAGCTGAAACCTATCCCACCGGTGCCGGAGAGGCCGGATTTCTTGCTCTGGCTCGCCGCACTCGACTGATACTGGTTTTCCGCCGTATCCACAGTGATGTTGTTCTTCGCCGTCAGTGAGATATCGTCGGTAGCGACAATACTGCTGCCCTGCACATTGATATCCTTGCCACTTTGCAGGATCACTTCCTGGCCGCTCAGCAGGCTGCCATTGGCCGTGCTGCTGTGCTCTTCACGCTGATAGGCACTCTGTTTGCTGCTCAGGAACCCTTTACTGCTGCTGCTACCCTGCTGCGTCAGATGCTGTTCATCCTGACTGGCATTCAGCGAGATATCCCCGGCTGCCTTCAGCCCTATCGTCCCTTTCTCACTTTGCAACGTGCTGCCTTGTAACAGGATATCCCCCTGTTCAGCGATCACCGTTACCCCCTCTTTGGCGCTGAACAAGCTACCGTGAGAAGTATCGCTGGTGATCTCGCTCTGGCGCTGACTTTGCGATTTGCCCACCTTGTTTTGTTCGCTGTCGATGTCGCTTACCTGCTGGCGGGCTTCTTTAATCGTCACCTGCTGTGCGCTCAGCCCGATGCTGCCCGACGCACTCTCCACTTGTGCCCCTTCGGCCACAAAGTTGCCGCCAGCCAGGATGGTGACGCCATTGTCACCGCTTAATCCGCTGGTGTGCAGCGTGTCCGCCTGACGGCTGTTGCTCACCGTCGAGGTGCGGCTGTTGGCTTCCAGATGCGTGCTGTTGGTGGTGGTGTCCGCCAGTAACGACACATTACCACCCGCCTGAACCTGCGTTTTGCCGCTGGCGCTGGCCTGGCTGCCTTGCAGAGTAATGTCCTGGCCCGCCTTCAGGTTAAGGTTGCCCCCAGCCGTCAGGCTGCTGCCCAATGCCTGCTGCCATTCACCGCTCACCTGCGCCTTCCGCTCCCCGGCCTCTTCCATCCCTTCGCGTTTACGGTTGCCCATTGCGCCGGAGATCACACTCACATCCGCCGTGGTGCTGCTGCGCGCGGTGGTGATGTTAATGCTATTGCTGGCACTCAGGCTCAGGTTTTCGGTGGCGCTCAGCTTCGCGCCTTGCAGGCTGATATCGCCACCGCTCAGGCTGAGTTCACGCGCACTCATGCTCGCCTGGCGCAAGGCATCTTGCAGGTTGGTACTCAGGCTGATGCTGTCGGCCTGCACATTGATGGTGTCTGCTCGAAGTTCGCCCCCCTGGTGCAGGAACGTGCCGGTATCAATGCTCATGGCTTTGTCGGCAAACAGGTTGCCCGCATTGCTGAGGCTGCCGGTGGATAACTGGAGGTTGCCCCCGGCAATCACTGCGCCATCTCCCGTCACACGGATTGTACTGTTGGCCAGATAGACTTTCGGTACCCACACGATCTGCGGCCCCTCGGCCGTCTCTACCGTTTCGCTCACCAACCAGACGATATCCTGCTGCAAGGCGGCAATCTGTGACGGTGTGAGCGCGACACCAGGCACCAGATGGAAGTCTTCCGCCACCAAGGTAGCGTTATTCATCAGCGCCTGGTATTGCGCCATCGCATCGTCACCCTTCAACGATGGGCGGCCGGTCAGCATCAGCAATTGTTCACGTACCACCCGTTGCTCGTAGTAACCGTCTCCCAGGCGTTTATGCACCTGACTTGGGTCATAACCTACGCGCTGCAACAGATAGTCACTGCTGAGGAAATTGTTCTTGTTGGCAAAACGCGGGTCGGTCACCACCAGGAACGGACTGTTGGCTGCTGCTTGCTGGCGGAACAGGCCATTGTTGGGAATAGTGGTTGCCACGCTGGCCAGATGCTGTTTATCGGTTAACGCCAGCTCTCCCGGCGTCAATGGCCGGCTACCTGCTGCCAAACCGGTATCTGCGGCCTGCCAAGCTCCACCCTCAACGTTGACCGCCAGCGGGTTGCGCTCCCATTCGGCGCGCTCGGCCGCCGCGGCATTCTGCGCCGCTTCTACGGCGCTGATCTGTGCCTGATTGACCGTGGTGTTTTCCAGATGCGCACCGCCGATCGTCACGTCGCCGTAGCCGCTGATCACCCCGTCAATGGTCATCAAGGCGGTGGTTTCATCCAGATTGTAGGTTGGGTACCAGTGAGTTTCCGCTCTGTCGTAGTGATCGACGATAAACTCCTGCCGCCGTTCATTCACCGAATAACCTCGGTTAATAATATTGGCGGTGCCGTCAATCGCCAGGTTCCCGTTGCTGCTGATGGTGCTGGCGTCATTCAGCAGTTGTTCACCAATATGCAAAGCCATATTGCCACCGGAGAGCAGGGTCGCCCCAACGCCAGCCGAGACCAATTTGTCGCGGGTCACTGTGCCGGTCGCCGTGCGCTCACGGAGGTTGTTGTAGTCAGCGACAAATGGCGCTATACCGATATCAATATGCTGTTCCGGATCCCACGTCATGACTTGCACCCAGTCGTGTTCCCAGTGGAAAGCGTTTTGATAGGGAGTTGGAATGGTCGTGCGCTGGTTCCATCCACGCGTTTCGTAAAACGTCATGGCATAGCTGCCATCGGCATTCGGGATCAGGGCCAGGTAATTCACCCACAGGCTGATCAGTTGCCCCTGATTGTCCTTCACCTGCACTTCCGCCCGCTTGGTGGCAGCATCAATATTCAGCAGGGTGCCATACGGATTGCTGGCGGCCGTCGTATCATCGCGGAAGGTCAACTGCTGAGTGGTCGGTGCCATGGTGCCAACATCAGTATTGACATCTTCACCGTAAGAACGCCAGTAGTAGTGGTAACGGTGCCAGCTGTAGTCGCTGGTTTCCGCGTCACGCACAATTTCCAGCCCTTCACGCAGGTTGTCGAAGCGTTTGGCGGTCAGGGTCAGATCCCCTTCCGCCTCAATATTGCTGGCACGGTTTTCAATCAGATCGCCGCTTGCCAACTGCAACGTTCCGGCGCTGTAAATCAGTGCGCCGTCGCGGTTGGTTAACCGCTCGCCGGTTATCAGGCTGATGTTTTCCGTGGCGGCAATCAGTGCTGCGCGGCCATGGTTGTCGATGATCCGGCTATTAACCGCCAGATTATCCGCCATCAGCGTGGTCTGGTTATCCAGGCTATCGGCATTAATGGTTAACGTATCGGCTTCGATACGTCCCTGGTTGGTCAACGCCCCGGTGGTCAGATGCAGCTGGTTAGCCACCAGGCTGGCCAGGTTGTTTAAATGAGCGCTGTAAAGCGTCAGATCGCCCGGCAGTAACCAATCCGCCAGGTTGGTCAACACGCCTGCGACGCTGAAGGTCACTGCGCTGTTGCTGCTAATGGTATCCCCAGCGCGGTGGGTGTAATCCTGCTGCACGCTCAGTTGCAGCGCCTGCTGGCTGAGCAGAGTGCCCGATTGGTTATCCAGCCATTGAGTCGCGACCGTTAATGTCCCGCCGCTTTGGATGTTACCGCCCTGGTTAAACAGCGACAAAGATCCGCCACTGATGCTCAGCGCGTTATTGGCGAGCAGATACCCTTGACGGTTATCCAGCGAATCCAGTTGCGACAGCGTCAGGGTGCCTGCGCTCTGCACGCGTCCGGCGGTGTTATCCAGAGTGCGCGTATTCACGTCGGTCTGCGTGGTGCCAATCAGCAGGCCACCGTCGCGGTTGTTCACCTGCTGGGCATTCACGGTCAATGCGCCCTGGCTGCTGATGATCCCTTGGTTGCGGTTATCCACGCTATCGCCGTTGAGCGTCAGTGCCTGGCTGGAGACCAATTGGCCCGCCTGGTTATCCACGCTGCCGCCGCTCAGCGTGAGCGCACCGCCGCTGTGGATTTTACCCTGCTGATTATTGAGGGTGCTGAAATGATAATCGCCTGCGCCTTGGCTGATCACCATACCTGTGGCGTTGTCCAACTGGTGGGTCGTAAGCTGGAGGCTCCCCAGGCTGCTGATCACCCCTTGAGCGTTCAATAAACGATCGGCCGAGATGTGTTGCGCCTGATTGGCACGCAGCGTGCCCTGGGTATTATCCAAAACGCCAGAAAGCTGCAGATTGAGCTGTTGTTGGCTATCAATCACCCCTTGGGCGTTCAGCAGCTGTGCAGCGCTGATCTGCATCCCTTCGCCACTTTGCAGTTTGCCTAGGCGGTTATCCAGCGTATCGTTTAGCGTTAACTGCAGCTGTTTCTGGCTATAGAGCAGGCCATGTTGCTGGTTATCAATGCCCTGAGCCTGGATCCAGAGCTGCTCCCCCGCCAGCAGTTGCCCACCCGCGTTGTGTAGCACCCCGGCAGGCGTAGCGTTGGTGAGCCCTTGCAGCCACAGGCGGGCTTGTGCGCTGATCTTCCCGCCCTGGTTGGTGATGTCTTGCGCCGTGCGCAGCACCAGATTGGCGGCAGATTGCAATGTGCCGTATTGGTTATTCCACGTGGTAGCGGTTAAATCAGCATCCTGCTGGCTGACCACTTCACCCTGTTGGTTATCAAAACCTTGGCTGATTGCCGTCAGCGTGCCCAGGCTGCCAATCCACCCTTGGGTGTTAAAGATATTCTCGGCCTGCAAGCGCTGTGCCCGTTGGCTGATGATGTTGCCGTTGCGGTTATCCAGTGCACGGGTGAACTGCATATCCAGCGAGTCTAACGCCTGGATCTCACCCTGCGCATTGAGCAGGCTGAGCGCACGCAGCGTGCTGCTGCCCCCGCTGGCCAGCTTGCCGCCCTGGTTGTCCCACGCCCCGGCAAGGTTCAAGGTCAGCGCCTGCTGGCTTTGCACCAGCCCTTGCTGGCGGTTGTTCAGTTGCCCGCCGTTCAGTGACAGCGCCCCTCCGCTTAACAGCTTGCCCTCATCGTTATTAAACAGACTGAGCGCACTACCTTGCCAATAGAGGTTTTGCTGCGCCGTCAGGATGCCCGATTGGTTGTTGATATTGCCGGTGGTGTTAAAAGTTAACTCGCCGCCCGATTGCAGCTTGCCTGCGGTGTTATCCAGGCTGCCTGCCGTGACATTGGCCTGCTTCGCCCCCAGCGCGGTGCCTTTGCGGTTATCCCAGTTCCCTGCGGTGCTGGCATCCAACGCATCGCCCGCTTCTATCAGCCCTTGCTGGTTATCGATCGACTGGCGAGCGTCAAGACGTATTCCCCCTTGACTGATGACTTGGCCTTGAGCGTTATTCAGTGCTTGCGCAGCGAGTTGCAGGTTCTGGCCACGGATCTCACCGGCACTGTTATTCAGAACGCCTTGGCTGTTCAGGGTTAAATTCGCCCCCGACAGTAACTTGCCCTGGCGGTTATCCGCGCCTTGCTGTGTAATGAGCGCCAGATGTGACTGGCTTTGCAGTGTGCCCTGCTGGTTGTCTAACGCACCGAGATCCAGCTGTAAGCTGCCGTTGCTACCTATAATCCCTGACTGGTTAGCCAGCAGACCACTGACACGCCAATGCTGCGCGGTACCGTCCAACGCCACCAGTCGGCCACGCAGGTTGTTGAGGGTGGCGCTATTCAGGCTGAGCTGTTGGGTTTCAATGCTGCCATCGGTATTATCCAACGCCCCGGTCAGGGCAAAACGGCTTTCACCGGCCCCCACCTGTGACCAGATACCCGCCTGGTTAAACAGGCTATCGGCGGTGATTTGCCAACTGCCCGCGCGGATTTGCGCCTGCTGCGAGTAAATATTGCTCTGGCTGTTCACCGTGAACTGCTGGCTATCCACCTGCGCCTGTTGCAGGGCAACATCCCCGGCAAACGCCGTCAATACTGCCTGCTCGGCCGCCACACGGCTCTGGCTGATATCCACCTTGCGGCCGGTAACGCTCACCTTTTTCTGGCTCATCAGGCTGCCGCTGGCACGAATATCCGCCTGGCTCTCGAGCGTTAAATCCGCCGGGCGGATCAGGGTGCTGTTTGCATCACTGCCTGCTAACAGATGGCCGCTGCTCTGGATCGCCTGCGCGGCTTGCAGCGTGACATTGCCCGCCGCGGCCAAGGTGCCAGATTGTGTGATCTCACCCTGGCGGCTTTGCACGCTGAGCTGGCCACCGCTGTACAGTTTGCCATGATGCTCAACGCTGTCTTTAGCGGCGAGGGTGATATCGCTCCCGGCCTGCGTGTAAGGCTCCGCCGTGCCAGCCTGCCAGGTAAGCTTGCCTTCGCTGCTCACCACCAGGGTCTTTTCGGCCTGCAAATGCCCGCCCTGATTGCGTACACCCACCCCGGCTTCTGTACCGACCATGCGGATATGGCCGCTGTACATGCCGCCCATCTGGCCCATGTCGATCGCCAACTCAGGGGCATTGCCATCACTGCCTGCCAGTGCAGTGGCCGTTTTGCCATCTGCGCCGATCTGGTTGCGCCCTGCCACCACAGAAACGCCTTCTTTCGCCCAAACCCCGGCGTTCACCTGCACCGCTCGCGCCAGAATATCGACATATTCGGTATCGTGACGCGAATCACCATTCAGGCCGCCGCCTTGAACCTGAATCACCCCACGCTCAACGCGGTAACCCGCCACACTGCCATCCGCATTCAGCTGCGGTTTACCGGTGGTCAATGTCATGCGCCCGGCATTGATGGTGCCACAGCCGTCACACATAATGCCCGACGGGTTAGCCACCACCACTTGTGCCTTGCCGCCCGCGACTTCCAGAAAACCGCGCAGTTGGCTAGGGTTGTTGCTGTTGACTTCATTGATGATGACTTTGGCGGGTGCCGCATTTGGGTTGAGCTTGGCGTTACCCTGGATATAGCCTGCCAGTTGGGTAGAGGTCATCACCGCAGAGTTATTGAGGATCGCCCCTTGCTGGCCAACATCAAACTGCTGGTACTGGTTGTGTGATACCCCGGCCTGATTCGGCGCATTGATATTGACCTGCGGCAAGCCGTTCTGGGTGTTGATCACTTCCGGGCGCTGCGCGGGTGCCAGTTGGCCATCCGCCACAATGCCGTTGGCAAGCACCGGCTCGGTACACAAGGCCAGTCCAATCAGCCACAAGGAGCGGCGCACGGTGACCCACAGGCGAGCGCCCCCGGCACTGCGGCTTTGCCCAGGCTGGGTGCTACAACTGCGGGCCAGTTCTGACACCACCCTCAACTCACCTTGAGTACGGCTGAAAATGATGCGGTAGCAATGCTTATTCATGGAGCGAATTCTCTAATAAAATCAGTAAAAAGGCGTCTACGAGTGCTTTTGTGCAGCGATCGCTAGATTTGCAGGTTGATGCTGAAACCGGTGGTCACACCCGAGGTGTGGAAGCTTTCCGGTTTGTCGATCGGCACGCCAGCAAACAGGTCGTAGCTGAAGCGCTGCCACAAGGCACCGCGCAGGCCGATGGCGCTGCCCGTCAACTGTTGCCCAGCCAAATTGCGCGTCCCTGGGCCATCTACCCGGCCAGTGTCCACGCCCCAATACAGCTCATGCTCACTTGCTAACACCTTCCAGGCCAGTTCGTTACGCCAGATCAGGCCTTTCTCACCGGATAAGCTCTGCTCGCCATCAAACCCACGCACCGTGTAACGCCCAGCAATTGACAGCCGATCCTGTGGGATTAGCGGTTGATTGCTCCATTGCCCACGCAGGCTGGTGTTATAACGCCAGGATTGACTGGCCCATTGGAAATGGCTGATTCAGGCTGATATCCCCGGTGACCAGGCTCGGGCGCGATGTGCCTTCGTTATTATCTTCTTCCGGTACACGCAGGGCACCAAAAGCGCCGATGCCGCGCCGCCAATTGAGGTTGGCATCCAACGTGGCATCACCGAGGTAGCTGTGCTGGTTGAACCCCAGTTCCCAGCCTGTTGCACGCCGTTCCTGTTGCGTAAGTTCAATGTCGTCAACTGCGTTGGTCGAATGGCGGCGATAACCACGCAGATTCAGCGTGGTTTTGTGTACCTGATTGCGGAACAACAAACGGGAGACGGTGAATTGCGCGTTTTCGCTTTTGCCGCTGTAGCTGAGGATCTCGTTGGCGTTGGCAATATTCTGGTGATAGTCGTAGTCGTTGTAGTTGGCGGAGAAGCTCCAGTAACCCACAGGAAAGGTGTAGTTCACCGTATTCGAGCGGCTGTCATAGGGCCCATCGCGGAACAGGCTTCTGCCGAGGTTGACATAGAAAAGATCGTTCTGGGCAAAGGGCGCATCGATCGACAGGGTGGTTGAGCCCTGGTACTTACCGGTGCTGTCAGAGCCGCTGTCGTCCAGCCCAACGCTGAGATGGAAAGGGCGGCTCTCTTTCCAGGCGATCAGCAGATCGCTGGTCGCTTCTTGTGCCCCCGGCACAATCTGGATATCCGCCTCAACATTCGGAACACGTTTGAAGTTCTCTAAAGCCTGCTCGATATCACGCAGGCTAAGGATGTCCCCTGAGCGCGCTGGCACGGCATTCCACAGTCTGGCGCGGTAAGACACCGGCTCAGCAAAGTGAATGTTGGCAATACGGCCGGGCTGGAGCGTGAGCGTAAAGACGCCTTTGGTGAGATCCTGCTCTTGCGCCATCACGCGCGTGGTGACGTACCCTTGCTCCAAAATGGCATTCTGGACTTTGTTGATCACCAGCAGGATCCCTTGCGACCCTAAGCAACGGCCTTTCGCGCCATCGGCAGCGTCCAGCGCCCATTGGAAACGACTGGCTTCGTCCCCGACCAACGTAAAGGTATTAATCGTAAAACACGGAGATTCATCAACCGGATAATCCGGCAATGACGCCGTTGGCCGAGTGAGACGCACATCGGTTTGCGGGGTATTTTGCTGCTGTAAAACCCGTTCCCTTTCTTGCTGCCGACTTTGCTCTTGGGCATCAATGGCCGCCGCATTCTGTGGCGCGGCAGGTGAGAGCATATTGGCTGACACCAGCGACACAGGCTGTGTCGCCAAACAGAAGAGGCTGGCCTTGAAGAACAACGCCAGAGGGTTACCGTAATTGTGGTTCATCTTATCCCTTGATAAATTTAACTAAAAACAACTCATTGTTTTTGTAATAGAACTATCCGCAGGATCCCAAGTTGCCAACCAACGCAAACGCTGGCCCGCAAATGAGGCGTATTTATCCTGCTGAGCTTAATCAATTAATTGATTTGGATGACAACACTGCCAGAAGCAAGTTGAAGGCTGCTCACAGTGACATAGAAGGGAAGTGGCTGGGCATGTAGATGTGCGCCAAAAGAACAGGATACATTGGAATATTGCTGCGATCCGTTGCTACTGAGTCCATTCAGATAAGTCACTTTAATGATTCGCGCGCATTCTAACCATGTAGGCCAGTACCAAACAAGTCTCTACTTTTGTTATTCATTGCACTCAGTTAGCACTAAGCAAGATTATTCCCGCTTTATTCAGTGATAAATATCTAAAAAAATTTTGAAGCAGTTCGTTTCATTTGTGGCAGATGATAACGGCAGTAAATTATACCGTTCAGTAATTTTTTAAATCTGTACAAAAAACATAAAAAAGGGGGCTTTCGCCCTAATGCTTGTCAGTTAAGGCTAACCAGTTCCCTCTCCCTTGGGGTTAGGGTGAGGGGACGAACACCGCACTACAAGCCCCTCACCCCGGCCCTCTCCCACAGGGAGAGGGGGCGACTCCTTTAGCCATTGCGCATGATTGTGCAGTTTTGCGCTTAACTGACCGGCATTAGGCTTACGCCCCCATGGATGCAGAAAGCGCATCCCATCGTTTAAATCGAGTTACGCTGTGCCGCCGACGGTCAATGAATCCAGCTTCAGCGTGGGTTGGCCGACGCCGACCGGCAAGCTTTGTCCTTCTTTACCGCACACGCCGACGCCTTTATCCAGCGCCAGATCGTTACCGACCATTGAGATTTGCTGCATCGCTTCAATGCCGGAGCCGATCAGCGTCGCGCCTTTCACCGGTTTAGTGATGCGACCGTTTTCGATCAGATAGGCTTCGGAGGTGGAGAACACGAACTTGCCTGAAGTGATATCCACTTGGCCACCGCCAAAATTCGGCGCATACAAGCCGTATTCGACGCTGGCAATGATATCTTCCGGCGTCGATTTGCCCGCCAGCATATAGGTGTTGGTCATGCGCGGCATCGGCAGATGAGCATAAGACTCACGGCGGCCGTTGCCGGTAGGCGCAACGCCCATCAGGCGCGCGTTGAGTTTATCCTGCATGTAACCTTTCAGAATGCCGTTTTCGATCAGCACGTTGTACTGGCCTGGCACCCCTTCATCATCAATCGCCAATGAACCTCGGCGGCCCTGAAGCGTGCCATCATCCACCACGGTACAGAGTTCGGAAGCCACCAGTTGGCCCATCTGGCCGCTGAATACGGAGGTGCCGCGGCGGTTGAAATCGCCTTCCAGCCCGTGGCCGACCGCTTCATGCAGCAGTACACCCGGCCAACCGGCGCCCAATACCACCGGCATGGTGCCAGCGGGGGCGGCAACCGCAGAGAGGTTGATCAGCGCCATGCGTACCGCTTCTTTAGCAAACGCATCGGCACGCACTTCGCCGTCGACCACTTCCAGGAAGTAGTCATAGCCGAAACGGCCACCGCCGCCGCTGGCACCCCGCTCGCGCTTGCCGTCTTCTTCCACCAGCACGCTGACGGAGAAACGCACCAGCGGGCGAACGTCCGCCGCCAGCGTGCCATCGGTAGCTGCCACCAGTATCTGCTCATACACGCCAGTGATACTGGCCGTCACTTCCTGTACGCGCTTGTCTGCGGCGCGCGCCACTTTATCCACCCGGTGCAGCAAGGCGATTTTCTCTTCGCGCGGCAAGCTTTGCAGCGGATCGAGCAACGGATACAGCGCCTGATGGCTGATTTCACCCAAGGTATGGACTTTGCCATTACCGCTGTCGCGCACAATACTGCGTGCGGCATGGGCACTCTGATTCAGGGCATTCAGGGTGATCTGGTCTGCATAGGCAAAACCGGTTTTCTCACCGCTGACGGCGCGCACGCCAACGCCCTGATCGATATTGTAAGAGCCATCTTTGATAATGCTGTCCTCAATCACCCAGCTCTCATGGTAGCTGGACTGAAAATAGAGATCGGCATAATCGAGGCGGCGTTCGGCCAGTTGACCCAATACGGAGAACAGGTCTTGGTGACTCAGCTTATTTACAGCGAGTAATTGCTCACTGACAAACGTCAGGCTCATAGTTTTTTCACTCTTGATGTGAGGAGGAGGGTTCAACCGGCGCGATCAGCGACGGCTGGAATCGGTTGTGCTGCATCACTGGCATCTGGGCGCGAATGGTTTTCAATGCGCCAATATCCACACGCACTTTCAGCGCGGAGACGGCATCGGCGTTTTCTGCCAGCACATTACCCCAACCGTCAACCGCGATGGAATGGCCCCAGGTGCGGCGGGTGGCACCATGGCGCCCTACCTGTGCCGGAGCCAGGATCACACATTGGTTCTCAATCGCCCGTGCGCGCAGCAGGATTTCCCAGTGCGCCTCGCCGGTGAGGCGGGTAAATGCCGCTGGCACCGAGATCAGCTCAGCACCCTGCGCCCGCAGCGCCTGGTACAGGCCTGGGAAACGTAAATCGTAGCATATCGTCATGCCCAAGCGCCCAACGGGGGTATCGACCACCGTCAACTGCTGGCCATGCTGATAGGTATCCGACTCGCGATAATGTGCATGCATATCGTTGATATCAACATCGAACATATGCATTTTGTCGTAACGGGCACGAATCTCGCCTTGGCTGTCAAATAACAGGCTGCTGGTGGTAATGCGTTGCGGATCTTCACGGCTGATTAGCGGCATGGAACCCACCAACAGCCAGACGCCGTAACGGCGGGCCATGTCACGCACCGCCTGCTGCAGCGGCCCATCACCTTGCTGTTCTGCGTGTTCCCGATAGGCGGCCGAGTTGGCAAACAGCAAAGCATTCTCCGGCGTCATGACCAGTTTTACCCCGGCATTGAGCTGCTTGATTTGCTGTTCAATCTGAGCCAGGTTGTCCCGCACCTGGTCACCGCTACACAGTTGTAACAACGCAACGTTAGCATTTTTCATGGCGCCTTATCCTCTTTTGGCTTACGCAACACCTCATTGATACTTGGCTGATCCAGACTACCGCTGATGTCATAGCGAATAAACGAGATCTTGCTCCACAACGGCCCCAGCACTTTAGTGGCGGCAAACACCGCCGCACCGACAATCGGGTTAATCACAAACGCCGTAGCGACGCCCACCGTGGCCGAAAGTTCCGGCGCAACCACCGCCTGCATATCAATCTGGCGACGTACCAGATCGATCTGGCCGCTCATGGCAATATCGGCTGCCAAGCCATCAATGAATAAATTATCTGTATGCATTATGCCATCTTTCGTCAAGATGTTGCCGCGTATGGAGTCAAAGTAGAAACCATTACCAAAAGTATCCCTGAAATCGAACTGCAACTTGCGCAGCAGGGCGTCAAAACTCACCAACCGCAACAGTTGGCCAGCCCGGCCACCGCCGATACTGTCAATCTCGCCTTTGCCCAGATCGATCTTCATGGTGCCATTCAGCGTATCGAGCCGCGGTTTCCACGGCTGGCCATGCCAGTGCAGATCAAAATCAATCTTAAAAGGGGCGTCTTTCAGCGGGATAGTGACGCCAAAGAAGCTGGCTGTCTGATCGATCTTGCTGCCCAACAGTTTGCCTTCCAGCGCACTGCGCTCTTCATGGCCGTTCTGTTTCCACAGGCCAGACACCGTCATCCGGCCTTGGCCGGTATCCACCAGGCCGTGCGTCAGCACCAGGGAATCACCGTCATGCTTAATATCGGCTTCAACTTTGCCCAGCTTCTGCCCTAATACCCAACATGATTCGCAGCGCAACATGACCGAAGGCCAGCCCTGGAACGAAATCTTGTCAGCCGCCAGCGGGTTGGTAGTGCCTGGAGCGTTCTTATCGTCAGAAAACTGCGGATTGTAATAAAGAGAGCTGAGATCCAGCCGCCACGGGCCGCGATCCGGCATCTTCAGGCTGCCATCAATTTCATTCCCCTTGGCGGTGACGCTACTCATGCCCCCAAGCTGTTTTTCCACCGCAAGCTGGAGGTTGTGCCACGCCTGCCCACCTAATAAAAGCTGCGGCGTATTAAGCGTAACCTTGGTTGGGAAACTGACATTGCCCGCCTTACCGGCTTCACCGCTCTGCTTGATCGCCGGTGCCAATAGTGCCAGCCATTGTTCGCCGTCCAGCGGCGGCAGATTCAGCATCAGCGATGGGTCTTTTGGCAGTTCGGGAACCGCACTCACGCCGGTTTGCCACGCGGCACGGGCCAGCGCTACCTGTTGATCGGCCAGCAACCATTCGCTGTTAAAGTGGTTTTGCTTACCCGCGTTACCGCTGAGAAGGAAACCGTGCAGGCCACCTTTGGCTTTCACGCTGACGGGCAAGGCGGCTCCCGCCGGTTTGTCTAGCGGCGCAGGTAAGTTACTGCTCACTTTTTTCAGATCGGCGTTCACCGCCACTTCATAGCTGGGTTCGCCCTGGTGCGGCAGATGGATGGCCACCTCACTTTGCCACGCGGCGCTGCCCTTGAGGGATTTTGCCACCTCTGGCGGTATACCTTCGAGCTTGGCCGGTTGCCAGTCACCTTTCAGCGCCACATTCACCTTATAATCCTGCGGCTGTTCCTGAGTGGTGAAGTTGATGGCCAGCGGTTGGCCAAACCAGTTGGCCGCCAGCGTATCGCTATCCAGATTACCGTTATTAAAGCGGAATTTACCGGTCACATTCTCCAACTGGCTGGCCAGCGGTTTTACCAGCAATGAATTGTTATGCAGCGTCACTTCGCCTGTCGCCGTCACCAACTCCCCGTCCAGCGGGATATCAAGGTGTAAGCGCCCACTGACATTTCCGCCCACCTGCAGTTCATCCAATGCCGCCCCTATTGAGTGATCCAGCGGCGTCTGTTGGAAATAGTCTTGTATATCCTGCCCGGCCCCGGCGATATCCGCATCGACGAACAGCTTTTGCTTCAGGTAGTCCGGGATCACGGCGGTGATATTCCTGCCCGCCACCTTACCCAACCGGGTTTGCGGCGCGTTCATCCACAAACCATCGTTGACGAAATCAAGATCGATCGCCAAATCTTCCAACGCTGGCCATTCCGGCTGGAATTCAAAAGTGGCATGCCGCAGCGGAACATAAACCTGGAACTGACCGTCATTTTGTTTGTACGGGAACTGATGCGGGTTACCGGCATAAATCAGTGAGGCATTGTCTACCTGGCCGCCCTGAATGGCGCCGCTGAGGTAATCCACCAGGTGTTTACCCATCAGCGGCTCCGGGAAATAACGCCAGGCATCGGCACCATCATACAGGCGGATACCGGCGAGAATATCTAACCAAGGCTCGCCATTGGCCGGCTGCTGGTAACGGAAATCACCGTTAACCCACAGCGATTTGGCTTTTACATCCAAATCTCTACCGGCTAACTCCCAGCCTTTATCGCTGTTCTGCCAGGTCAATGCTCCCTGCGCACGGCTAATCTCCAGCGGAGCGCGGAACATGTCGCCGTAAGGCAGCGTGCTGTCACGCAAACCCAGCGTCAAACGGCCATGCTCCACACTGCCCGATAACGCCCCCGAGAAATGATTCATTCCCGGCAGCAGTTTCCAATGCTGCCAGCTTAAATCCTGCCACAGTGCCTGAAAACGGGTTTTCTCTGGCTGTTTCAGCGGAATATCCAGCGCTAGCGCGCGGAGTTTGCCCTGCGGTTGCAGGTCTTTCCAGCGATCCAGCGAGTCTGGGCTGAGGAAAGAAAAAGTCGGCAGCAACGCGTCGAGCCGCTCAAGCTGAATCCCGGCCGCACGGATCCGCAGCTCTTCGTTCTGACTTGGCCCGATAAACTGGTTATTTTCCGGCAACCACAGCGCCGCCAAGGTACCCGGCGGCCAAGCCTGGCCGTCGGTTTTCAGATTCAGCTGCGGCACATTAACCTGCCAGCCATTGCCTTCGCGCTTCAACGCCAGTGCCAGATTATCCACATCCAATTGATGTGGCGCATTCGCTGCCGACCAACGGGCAACCCCTTGCTTGAGCAAGACATTGCCGCCATAAATTTCGCCATTCTTCAGTTGTAACCAGGCCGCCAGACTGAAATCGGCACTTTCCAGACCGGTATTGGTTTTCAGCCAGCGGCTAAACCAGGGTTTCATATCGATATCGTCGGCCTGCATATAGACCATACCGGTATTCAGCAGCCCCTGTTCATCACGCAGATCCAGGCGTAGCTGCACCGCGCCGTGCTGCCCATTGAGGGTGGACAGGCTAATCTGCCCCTCGGCGCGGTGGCGGTTCAGGCTGTTCAACCAGGTAAGCTGCGGGATGTGGAATTCGGCACGCGAGCCTGACGGCGTAAGGAAAGAGATGCGGCTATCGCGCAGATCGAAATGATCCAGTTGGTAAAGGAACAGATCGCTGATCCGGCTGGGAGTGAGGGTATTACCATTATTGCTATCGCCGCCAAGCGTGGCGTTGAGATCGAGCTGCAACTGGTAGAAGGTCAGATCGCGGAACTGCCAGCGCCAACGCAGCAGAGATTGCCACACGTCCAGCGCCAGCGTCACCCGTTCAATTTGCATGGTGCTTTTTGGCAAGGTCAGGCGGATGTCGCGAACTTCCAGCGTTGGCCCAAAAGTTTCCCAGCTGCCCTGAACAAAATCGGCCTCAATAGGGATCCCGGAGAGCGCTTGCACTTTCTCCAGCAATTGAGGGCGATAGTTGTTCAGCTCAGGCAGCAACAGACGCAACCCGCTGATCAGCAACGCCACAATAACAATCAAAATGGCGCCTGTGGCTAACAGGATCCCGGGCAGTCGCCTCACGCATTTCTCCTTGCATCCGCTGCCTGGCAACGGGAATTTCTTAACTGTTGCCCCTCCACCGGCACGATAAAGCAGCGGGCTTGGCAGAGTTCAACGCCACTCATTGCGCCCATTGGGCGGGAGAGACGCTTACATCATGACGACATCAAACTGTTCTTGGCTGTACAAAGGTTCGATCTGCACTTTAACCTGCTTACCGACGAAGATCTCCACTTCGGCCAGCGCATGTGATTCTTCACCTTTCAACGCTTCACCTACCGCCGCCGACGCATAAACCAGGAAGCGATCGGAATCGTAAGCATGATGTACACGCACAATCTCGCGCATAATCTCATAACAGACGGTTTCCACCGTTTTTACCGTTCCGCGGCCATTGCAGGTTGGGCAGTCGTTGCACAGCACATGTTCAATGCTTTCACGCGTACGTTTACGCGTCATCTCAACTAATCCTAGTTGAGAAAAGCCGTTGATCGTGGTTTTCACACGATCTTTACTCAGCGCCTGCTCCAGCGAGTGCAATACCCGGCGGCGGTGCTCTTCATTGTTCATATCGATGAAATCAATGATGATGATACCACCCAGGTTACGCAGCCGCAGTTGGCGGGCAATCGCCTGCGTCGCCTCGATATTGGTATTGAAGATGGTTTCATCAAGATTCCGGTGGCCAACAAAAGCACCGGTATTGATATCAACGGTGGTCATGGCTTCGGTTTGATCGATGATCAGATAACCACCGGATTTCAGCTCAACCTTGCGCTCCAGCGCTCGCTGGATCTCATTTTCTACATCATACAGATCGAAAATCGGCTGGCTGCCGGTGTACAGCTCCAGCTTGTTGGTGATATCAGGGATATATTCGCCGGTAAATTCCAGCAGTTGGTCATGGGTCAGGCGGGAATCGACCCGGATCCGATCCAGCGCGGAACCGGCGAAATCCCGCAGAATACGCTGCGCCAGTGCCAGTTCGCCATACAGCTTGTATTTGGTCTGGTTGCGTTTTTTACGCTCCATCACCTTGGTCCACAAGCGTTTGAGGAAGGCGGCGTCCTGCGCCAACTCTTCTTCGCCGATCCCTTCCGCAGCGGTGCGGATGATAAAACCACCCAGATCGTCGCAATAGCCCACCACGGCGCGTTTCAAGCGTTCACGCTCGGCTTCACTTTCAATACGTTGGGAAACGCCTACATGAGCGGCACCTGGCATAAAGACCAGATAGCGCGAAGGCAGGGTAATATCGGTAGTGAGGCGCGCGCCTTTAGTGCCCAGCGGATCTTTCACCACCTGCACCATCAGATCCTGCCCCTGGCGCACCAGCTCAGCAATATCCCGGACATGGAAGTTTTTTTGCTCGTCACCGGCAACGCACTCAGTGTGCGGCATGATATCGGAGGCGTGCAGGAAGGCCGCTTTATCCAGACCGATATCGACAAAAGCCGCCTGCATCCCCGGTAACACCCGGCTGACACGCCCTTTATAGATATTGCCGACGATGCCGCGTTTGGCCTCGCGCTCGATGTGGATCTCTTGCAGAATACCACCGTCGATATAAGCAACTCGCGTTTCAGACGGTGTGATATTAACCAGTAGCTCAGCTGTCATGTTTTCTCCTCAGAGCCGGTCGATAATGCCTGCCTCTGCCTCTTTCAAGCAAGTCTATTGGCCGGTTCTTGCATCTCGTAATGCGACAAAATGGCTGAGCAGCTCATGTGTTTCGACCAGCGGTAAACCCATTACCGCGTGATAACTCCCGGTTATCGTTCTGACGAAACAACCACCCTTTCCTTGAATTCCATAGGCGCCCGCTTTATCCATCGGTTCGCCTGTTGCAATATAGTCGCGAATATCCTGTGATGACAGGCTGCGGAATACGACATCCGTCACCACCAACTGACGCAACACGTCATGCCGATCGGCGATCGCCACGGCGGTCATCACCTGATGCCGTTTGCCGGACAAGGCTGCCAACATCTGTGCGGCATCCTCTTTGTCTCGTGGCTTTTCCAATATCTGACCATTCAACACCACAATGGTATCCGCACCCAGCACCGGCCAATCCTGCGTTGCCAGCGCCACTCCCGCTACGGCTTTTTCCTGCGCCAGACGGCAGACATAGTTTTCTGCCCCCTCACGGCTCCGACGTTGTTCTTCGGTATGCGTCAGAAGGATTTCAAACGGAACGCCTAGCAGGGTCAGTAATTCATGTCGACGTGGGGAACCGGATGCAAGATAAAGCGAAACCATTGATATATCTCTCATCCTTCAAGCAGCAACTTGAAATTCATTGGGTATATCCTTGTTATTGTACGGCAAACTGGCGGCGAATTTTGCGCATCAGCAGGAACAACCACGGCCAGAGCACACCGTTTACCACACTACTCCAGAATACCTCGGGGCGGAAAGAAACGTTGATCACTAAAAACTCAGCCCAGAAGACCACCACATCCATCGCCAACGACAGCAGCACCACAATTAAAGCCTGTTGCCACAGCGCCATATTACGGAACAGTTGGAATTTAAAGGCTACCAGATAGGCAATGATACCCATCGCTAACGCACGCACGCCGAGGGTTGAACCCAGGATCAGATCCATGACCAGCCCCAGAATAAAGCCGGTACCGACGTTAACCCGATGCGGCAACGCCATCACCCAGTAGGTCAGAACCAGCAGCAACCAGGATGGCCGAAACATATAGATTTGCTCCGGCCACGGCATAATCTGCAGCACCAGCGCCACAAGAAATGACAGCCAGATCATCCAACGCCCGTTGCTGCGGTAGCGGTTCATCGTGTTGCTCCAGAGCCCGTAGTTGCCCCGGTAGCAGCCGGTGGCACGGTGTTACTGGCGGCCGGTAATGGGGCCGGCGGGCCCATGGCATCAGCCGGCGGCAGAACCTGCGGCATCATCTGCATCAGGCGTTCGTTCGCGACGCGATGAACTTCGTCGGGCGGCAGCGGCAAGGTGCCGTTGCGATCGGCGCCCCACAGCAGCAACAGATAACGCAAGCGTTGCAGGCCGGCCGTTGGCCGCGCCTGAATCACCGTATAGGCACGCTGGTTATCCACTTTCACCGAGGAAACCACCGCCACCGGATAACCTTCAGGGAAGCGGCCGCCCAAACCCGAGGTGACCAACACATCGCCAACGCGAATATCGGTATTACCTGGTAAATGCTCCAGTTGCAGATCGTCGGCACAACCGCTGCCTGCGGCAATCACGCGGATATCATTACGCAACACCTGAATCGGCAACGCATGCGAGGCATCGCAAATCAATAAGACGCGGCTGGTCATTTTGGCCACTGCCACCACTTGACCAACCACACCTTTATCACTGATCACCGGCTGACCTTCATAGACGCCGTTATCCGAACCTTTGTCGATCACCACCTGATCGCTGTAAGGATCGGAACCCGTCGACATCACCTGCGTGACCATTTTGTGTTCGTCCTGGCGCAGCGGCGAGCCTAACAGTTCTCGCAAGCGGGCATTTTCCTGCTTGAATTGGCCAAGAAGAAGAATATCGCTGTTTTTCAGCAGCAGTTCCTGCCGCAGAGCACGGTTTTCCAGCTCAAGCTGTTGGCGGGTAGCCAGCGTTTCTGAAACGCTGTCCAAAACTTTACGCGGCCCATTGGCCAAAAAATAAAAAGGGCTGACGGCGGTATCCATGTAGTTTCGTATTTTAGCAAACGTACCGAGCCGGCTGTCGGCAACGATCAAGGCGATGGCCGCGATCACTGCCAAAAAAAGTCGTAGTTGCAGGGAAGGCCCCCTGCTAAAAATGGGCTTCATAAATTATGCGAGTTCCTCGACAACAGAAAGGGGGATCGCACCTGATACCATGCGACTACCGTTATCCGATACGATCCCACCAATCTGGGGCTGACTATTCTTCGCTGAACAAATCGCCGCCATGCATGTCGATCATTTCCAACGCCTTGCCACCACCGCGTGCCACACAGGTCAGCGGATCTTCTGCAACCACTACAGGGATACCGGTTTCTTCCATCAGCAGGCGATCCAGGTTACGCAACAGCGCACCACCACCGGTCAACACCATACCGCGCTCGGAGATGTCAGAAGCCAGTTCTGGCGGGCACTGTTCCAGCGCGACCATGACCGCGCTGACGATACCGGTCAACGGCTCCTGCAAGGCTTCAAGGATTTCATTGGAGTTCATGGTGAAGCCACGCGGCACACCTTCGGCCAGGTTACGGCCACGAACTTCAATTTCGCGCACTTCATCATCCGGATAGGCTGAACCGATACCGTGTTTGATACGTTCTGCGGTGGCTTCACCGATCAGTGAACCGTAGTTACGGCGCACATAATTAATGATGGCTTCGTCGAAACGATCGCCGCCGATACGCACAGAAGAGGAGTACACCACGCCGTTCAGCGAGATCACTGCAACTTCAGTGGTGCCGCCACCGATATCAACCACCATGGAACCGGTTGCTTCCGATACCGGCAAGCCAGCACCGATAGCCGCAGCCATAGGTTCTTCAATCAGGAACACTTCGCGCGCGCCTGCACCCTGAGCGGACTCACGGATCGCACGGCGTTCAACCTGAGTTGCCCCAACGGGAACGCAAACCAGCACACGCGGACTTGGGCGCATGAAGCTGTTGCTGTGAACCTGTTTGATAAAATGCTGCAACATTTTTTCAGTCACAAAGAAGTCGGCAATAACGCCGTCTTTCATCGGACGAATAGCGGCGATATTGCCAGGCGTACGCCCCAGCATCTGTTTGGCGTCATGACCCACGGCCGCAACGCTCTTGGGTGAACCGGCACGATCCTGGCGAATGGCAACCACCGACGGTTCATTCAATACAATGCCTTGTCCTTTAACATAAATCAGGGTATTGGCGGTACCCAAGTCGATGGACAAGTCATTAGAAAACATGCCACGAAATTTCTTAAACATAACGAAAGGATAATCCTGCAAGCTGGGGGCGGAAAATAAAATCCGCCTACTTTACCAACCACACGAAGCAGCGACAAGGCGCAAAAATGTTCTGCTTCGGTGAAAAATAGTCTGTGTTGTTTCTGACCGAATGCACGGAAAACGAATGGAGGCTGAAATCCCTCAATAAAGGCTCAGTTCCCCACCAAATCAACGTACCAGGCGGCGTAACACAGCTCATAAAATCTAACATTTTTCCTGATTGTCATCGGTGGTAAGCACCTATTGACGCCCACAGGAAAAGACGGACCATTCTACGTCAATTTTTGCCCGGTCATCAGGTTAAACACGATAACGACGCGAATATTTTTTACGACTGACATCGATCGGCTCAGGCGAGGCAAAAAAGTCGCCCTGTCCGCCAAGAATTCCACACTCTTTCAGCGTCTGCCATTCATTGCGCGTACGCACGCCCACGGCGAAAACCTGCGTATGAGTTCCTTCACAGGCTCCGGTCAGGCTCTGAGTAAACAACTGGTTCTCATCCCGTCGGTCAATACTCCTCACCAAACCTGGGTGAAGCTTGACGATCTCCACCGGTAAAGACTTGATATAAGAGGTACTTACCACGGTTAACCCTGCCTGAGAAACCACCAAACGGCAGCCCAAACCCGAGAACAAGCGTAACACCGGACGCAAACGGTCGATATGTTGACACACTTCTGCCTCAGCAAGTTCAATCAGAATTCGTCGGCGAGAACTTTTTTCACACTGTAGCAGCATATCACGCACCCAACGCTGAAAACTGCGCTGTAATAATGAATCGACACACAGCGGAAATGCCAGCGTCTCTTCAGGCCAAAGGGCCAATAACGGAATTATCCGACTCACATGCTGGCGATCATAGCTTTCTGCCAGCCCGAACTGTTTGATCAGGGGCAAATACTCGGCGGGCAACAATGTCTGCACGCCGTCGTGGATCCGGCTCATCACCTTACGGTGATGCACTTCGCCTTCCACCGTGATCACCGGTTGCAAATAAAGGCGCGGCCCACCGCGAGCCAATACCTGTTCGAGCAAAGTGCGCCATTTGACATTACCGCGTCCCTTCTCTGGCACATCAATGTCGTAGATATACCAACTGTTTTCCCCCTGAAGCGCGGCATTACGGGTGGCTTGCTCGGCGTTATCAATAATTTGCTCGGTGGTTTGCCCGCTACGATAGGCAACAATACCAATATGCAGGAAGGCCTCACGATCGATCAGCGTCGTGGAAGGTAATGAATCAATAGCGTTAATCAACTGCGCGGCAATGCCGTCTGCTTCTTTCAAGGTACGGTGCGGCAGCAATACGGTGAAGTCACTGTGAAAATAACGGGCCAGCAAAGCGTCGGGATAGCGCATGACAAACGTCGATAGCAGGTTCACCAGCGAGTACATCAGCTCCTGTACCGCTGCGTTACCGTGAATTTCACGCAGCGTATCGAAATCAGGCAGGCGCACCATCATGACGATGCCGTGTGCTCCCCCTTCTTCCAACTGCGTCGTCAGCTGATTATCAAAAAACAGACGGTTGTTGAGGCCGGTTTTCGCATCCTGTGCGGCAAAGGCGCGGATCAGGGTATCGACACGGTTGCGCTCCTCACGCGCCTCGGCCAGATCCGCCAGCAGACGGTCGATCGCACCACTGACGTTGGCGGGCCACTCGCGCACATCCCCCTTGAGCACTTCTTCACGTTCACCATTGAGAATACGCCGAGCACGGCGCTCAAGACGCTCTTCACCATCGGCCTGTTCGCGGAGCCAGCGCAGGCTGAACAACAGGATGATCACCATGACGACGATCGATAAGGTGACCGCCGCCGTAGATTGCAACGATCGCACGTCACTGGCGAAAGGATCGCGATAGGTGATATTCAGCATGGTTCCGGGATGATGCATCATCACCAGCGAAGTCTGCCGATAACCATTGAGCGATTCCCACGGCATTCTTACCCTTGGCAGGCGATAGGAAAGAAGATTGTTTTTCCCGGCATCCACGCTGATGGCAATGATACCGAGTGGCCGCATAACCAGCGGCAACCAGTGATCCTGTGCCTTAGGAGCCTCATGCAGCATCGCCTGATCGAGAGAAGTCGCCAATGCATCGAAACGGCGCTCAAGACGCTCTTGAGTCACGTAAAAGAAACTGTAAGAGCACCCCATCAGCATGAGAAACATAGCCAAGGCAACGAGCAGGGTGATCAATGCAGAGAGTTTAGTGGTAAATCTCATCCCCGAGCCTTGTCCGCAATAGTTAAAAGAAAATCATCCTTTAATAGATAAAGGCCCTGTTCATGAACGAATTAAGCACAACGTAATAGCCTGATTTTTAAAAAATTAAGAAAGCGTTTTTTTTCCTTAGCCAGCATCAGCTTACCCTTACCAACCTATCAAGCATAGCTGATGAAGAAAACTATTAAGCACCATTTTTTTGTCCTTTATCAGGACACTTATTTTTATTATGCATATAGTCAAACCAAACCGATTTAAACATTCATATAAAATATGAAACCAAGGGGAAGAGTGACATGCGAGCATTGTTATTGGAACAACAAGACGATCAAACCCTGGCGCAGGTCAAAGATATCGACAGTAGTCGGTTGCCTGAGGGCGATGTGACGGTCGACGTCAACTGGTCCAGCCTTAACTATAAGGATGCACTGGCGATCACCGGCAAAGGCAAGATTATTCGCAACTTCCCGATGGTACCCGGCATTGACTTTGCTGGCCGGGTGCAGAGCAGTAAAGACCCACGATTTAAAGCAGGCCAGAGCGTGGTGCTCACCGGCTGGGGAGTCGGCGAAAACCACTGGGGCGGCTTGGCCGAACAGGCTCGTGTCTGCGGCGAATGGCTGGTTCCCTTGCCAGCAGGGCTGAATGAACGTAAAGCGATGATCCTCGGCACTGCGGGTTTTACCGCCATGCTTTGCGTGATGGCGCTGGAAGAAGGTGGGGTAAAACCCGCAGACGGCGATATTCTGGTGACCGGTGCCAGCGGCGGCGTGGGCAGCACCGCCATCGCTCTGCTGGCGGCGCTGGGCTACCGCGTGACGGCAATCAGCGGCCGCAACAGCAATACCGACTATCTGAAATCGCTCGGCGCTAAAGAAGTATTACCCCGCAGCGATTATCTCGAAACACCACGCCCGTTGGAAAAACAGCTGTGGGCTGGAGCCATCGATACGGTGGGCGACAAACTGCTGGCCCGCGTTCTGGCCCAGATGAATTACAACGGCACGGTGGCCGCTTGCGGTCTGGCGGGTGGCTACCAGTTACCCACCACGGTAATGCCTTTTATTCTGCGCAACGTGCGCCTACAGGGGATTGATTCGGTACACACGCCCTTCCCGCGCCGTCAGGCAGCTTGGGAACGCTTGGCCAGCATTCTGCCAGACAGCTTCTATGAGCAAGCAACGCAGGAGATCCCGCTCGAAGAGGTGCCTGCCGCTGCCGCTGCGCTGATGAACAATCAAGTCACCGGCCGTACGCTGGTGAAGATCCGCTGAAATAACAGATACCGGTTCCCTCTTCCATCGGGAGAGGGAAAGTCCCCTTAAGCCTTGTGCCATCCATTTTTACCTCCCACCTCTCGCATTACGTTGGCTTTCACGCCATGCTAAGACCGTAACCTGCGGAGAACAAATAATGAACAAACAACGAAAACTCACCGAAGCCGATGTCACGCCGGAGAGCGTGTTCTATCAGCGGCGCAAAGTGCTCCAGGCATTGGGCATTACCGCCGCGTCTCTGGCTTTACCCACCCCTGCGCAAGCCGATTTACTGTCATGGTTCAAAGGTAACGACCGGCCCAAAGCCCCGCCGGGCAAAGCGCTGGAGTTCAGCAAACCGGAGATCTGGCAGGCTGCTCTGCCGCTGACGCCGGAAGAAAAAGTCACCGGCTACAATAACTTCTACGAATTTGGTCTGGATAAAGCAGATCCGGCGGCTAACGCTGGCGCTCTGAAAACCGAAGGCTGGAAGGTGCAGATCGACGGTGAGGTCGGCAAACCGATCACACTGGATATCGACGATCTGATGAAGCGTTTCCCGCTCGAACAGCGTATTTATCGCATGCGCTGCGTGGAAGCCTGGTCAATGGTGGTGCCCTGGATCGGCTTTGAGCTGGGTAAACTGCTTAAACTGGCGGAGCCCAACAGCAACGCACGCTATGTGGCCTTCAAGACGTTGTACGATCCCGAGCAGATGCCCGGCCAGAAAGATCGCTTTATCGGCGGTGGTCTGGAATACCCCTATGTGGAAGGGCTGCGGCTCGACGAAGCCATGCATCCGCTGGCCCTGCTGACCGTTGGCGTGTATGGCAAAGCATTGCCACCGCAGAATGGAGCCCCATTGCGGCTGATCACTCCGTGGAAATATGGCTTCAAAGGGATCAAGTCGATCGTGCAGATCAGCCTGACCCGCGAACAGCCACCGACCACCTGGAATCTGTCGGCCCCCAATGAATACGGCTTTTACGCCAACGTGAACCCGCATGTCGATCATCCGCGCTGGTCGCAGGCCACCGAGCGTTTCATCGGCTCCGGCGGCATTCTGGACGTTCAGCGCCAGCCGACGCTGCTGTTCAATGGCTATGCCGATCAGGTTGCCTCGCTATATCGTGGCCTGGATTTACGGGAGAACTTCTGAGTGAGATTAACCCCAACGCATATCCGCTGGCTGAAAGTAGTGATCACTCTGGCGGCTTTTCTGCCGTTCCTGTGGCTGATTCTGGCGGTCGATCAGGGCTGGTTTAGCGCAGATCCGGCCAAAGATATTCAGCACTTTACCGGCAGAATGGCGCTGAAGTTACTGCTGGTGACCTTATGTGTCACGCCTCTCGCCCGCTACGCGCGCCAGCCGATGCTGATCCGCTGCCGCCGTATGCTGGGTTTGTGGTGTTTTGCCTGGGCCACTTTACACTTAATCAGCTATTCGACGCTGGAACTGGGGTTGAGCAATATCAGCCTGCTGGGGCGCGAGCTGGTTACCCGCCCGTATCTGACGCTCGGTATCGTCAGTTGGCTGCTGCTGTTGGCGCTGGCCGCCACCTCAACGCTTTGGGCACAGCGCAAACTGGGCTCAAAATGGCAAAAGTTGCACAACTTCGTCTATCTGATCGTTATTCTGGTCCCAATTCACTATCTATGGTCGGTAAAAACCTTTTCGCCGCAGCCCTTTATTTACGCTGTTCTGGCACTGCTGTTACTGGCCCTGCGTTACAAGAAATTCCGGCGGGGTGGCAGTAAATCCAGCCGCAACGGGGCCGATTGACGGCGAAAATCAGCGCTTTCGGCACGGAACTTTTCTGTGTTCTATCCCTCATAATCCGATAATGAGGTTATCTGTTTGTCAATTCAGGGTTGAATATCTTCGCTGATAAGACCAGTATTTAGCTGCGAATTGCTACGATATCGTTATAATGCCCGCCCTTGCACCTGCTGACTGCGTGAAATCGTCACCTGGCAGGTGACAAATCGGTGACATCGGGTTATTTTCTTCAATGATGGTTTTATTGCCGGAGATACCAGCACAATGGCGGATAAGTTTCACATTTTGCTCTTGAACGGCCCCAATCTGAATCTGCTGGGGACGCGTGAGCCGGAGAAGTACGGCAGCACGACGTTAACCGAGATTGTTAGCGGGTTGGAAAACCAGGCGCTCGCGCTAAATACTACCCTGAGCCATCTGCAATCTAACGCCGAACATGCGCTAATCGATCGCATTCATCAGGCGCGCGGTAATACGGATTTTATTCTGATTAACCCTGCCGCGTTCACGCATACCAGCGTGGCGCTGCGCGATGCGCTGTTGGCGGTGCAGATCCCGTTTATCGAGATCCATCTGTCCAACGTGCATGCCCGCGAGCCTTTCCGCCATCACTCTTACCTTTCTGATATTGCGGTAGGCGTGATTTGCGGTCTCGGCGCAGATGGCTACACATTTGCTTTACAGGCAGCGGTTCGCCGCTTGTCAAAATCCAACTAATTGCTACGCAAAAAAGAGTCGGAATCACACTCATGGATATTCGTAAAATCAAGAAACTGATCGAACTGGTTGAAGAGTCAGGCATTTCTGAACTGGAAATCTCTGAAGGCGAAGAGTCAGTTCGCATCAGCCGCGCCGCACCGGTGCAGGCTTACCCGATGATGCAGCAGTACGCGATGCCAGCCCAGCAGCAACCCGCTCTGGCTACTGCCGTTGCACCAGCTGCCGCAGAAACCCCTGCTGCACCTGCGGCCGTGAGTGGCCACATCGTTCGTTCCCCGATGGTCGGTACTTTCTACCGCACACCAAGCCCGGATGCGAAATCCTTCGTGGAAGTGGGCCAGAAAGTGAACGCCGGCGACACCCTGTGCATCGTTGAAGCAATGAAAATGATGAACCAAATCGAAGCCGACAAATCAGGCGTGGTGAAAGCCATCCTGGTAGAAAACGGCCAGCCGGTTGAATATGACGAGCCATTGGTCGTCATCGAATAACGAGGCGCATCATGCTTGATAAAATTGTTATCGCCAACCGTGGCGAGATTGCGCTTCGTATTCTGCGTGCCTGTAAAGAGCTGGGCATCAAGACCGTGGCTGTTCACTCTGCCGCCGATCGCGATCTGAAACACGTACTGCTGGCCGACGAGACCGTGTGTATCGGTCCTGCGCCTTCGGTTAAAAGCTATCTGAACATCCCGGCCATCATCTCTGCGGCTGAAATCACCGGCGCAGTGGCGATCCACCCGGGCTACGGCTTCCTGTCCGAGAACGCCGATTTTGCTGAGCAGGTTGAACGCTCCGGCTTTATCTTCATCGGCCCGCGTGCTGAAACCATCCGCCTGATGGGTGACAAGGTTTCGGCTATCAGCGCGATGAAAAAAGCCGGTGTGCCTTGCGTACCGGGCTCCGACGGCCCGCTGACCGACGACATGGATAAAAACCGTGCCTTCGCCAAGCGCATCGGTTATCCGGTGATCATCAAGGCTTCTGGCGGCGGCGGTGGCCGTGGCATGCGCGTTGTGCGCAGCGACAAAGATCTTGAGCAATCCATTTCCATGACCAAAGCGGAAGCCAAAGCGGCTTTCAGCAACGACATGGTTTATATGGAAAAATACCTGGAAAACCCGCGCCACATCGAAATTCAGGTGTTGGCAGACGGCCAGGGCAATGCCATCTATCTGGCGGAACGTGACTGCTCGATGCAGCGCCGCCACCAGAAAGTGGTTGAAGAAGCGCCAGCGCCAGGGATCACCCCGGAACTGCGCCGTTACATCGGCGAGCGCTGCTCGAAAGCCTGTGTGGAGATCGGCTACCGCGGTGCGGGTACCTTTGAGTTCCTGTACGAAAACGGCGAGTTCTATTTCATCGAAATGAACACCCGTATTCAGGTAGAGCACCCGGTAACGGAAATGATCACCGGCGTGGATCTGATCAAAGAGCAGTTGCGTATCGCTGCCGGTCAGCCGCTGTCGATCAAACAGGATGAAGTGAAGATCCACGGCCACGCGGTGGAATGCCGCATCAACGCCGAAGATCCGAACACCTTCCTGCCGAGCCCAGGCAAGATCACCCGTTTCCATGCGCCAGGCGGTTTCGGTGTGCGTTGGGAATCTCATATTTACGCCGGTTATACCGTACCGCCGTACTATGACTCCATGATCGGCAAACTGATCACCTACGGTGAAAATCGTGATGTGGCGATTGCCCGCATGAAGAACGCACTGGCTGAGCTGATCATCGATGGCATCAAAACCAACGTTGAACTGCAGCAAAAGATCATGAACGACGAAAACTTCCAGCACGGTGGCACCAACATCCACTATCTGGAGAAGAAGCTGGGTCTGCAAGAGACCTAAGCCCACAGGTTGTACATTGTCTGACCAAGGCCGATGATTCATCGGCCTTTTTCTTTGTGGCAGCCGCCAACTTAACGCTGGGCAAATGCCGATCTTGTCGTAAAATCCCCTCCTTTGCCAATCCATCACCGTAAACCCCCTGGAGGCACGGATGGAACAACGCTTTGTTCAAGCTCATCGCGAAGCGCGCTGGGCGCTAGGTCTGACGCTGCTGTATCTGCTGGCCTGGTCATTGGCGGCCTACCTGCCGGATAACACCACGGGCATCACCGGCCTGCCGCATTGGTTCGAAATGGCGTGCCTGTTGGTACCACTGCTGTTTATCGGCCTGTGCTGGCTGATGGTGCGCTGCGTCTTCCGCGACATTCCCCTGGAGGATAGCGATGCAAATTGAAGTGATCCTGCCGCTGATTGCCTACCTGCTGCTGGTGTTCGGCCTGTCGATCTATGCCTACAGCCGCCGCCAGACCGGCAACTTCCTCAGCGAATATTTCCTCGGCAACCGCTCCATGGGCGGCTTTGTGCTGGCAATGACGCTCACCGCCACCTATATCAGCGCCAGTTCGTTTATCGGCGGGCCCGGCGCTGCCTATAAATATGGCCTCGGTTGGGTGCTGCTGGCGATGATCCAACTGCCCGCCGTATGGCTTTCGCTCGGCGTTTTGGGCAAGAAGTTCGCCATTCTGGCGCGGCGCTACAATGCCATCACCCTGAACGACATGCTGTTCGCCCGCTACCAAAGCCGCCTGTTGGTATGGCTGGCCAGCCTCAGCCTGCTGGTGGCCTTTTTGGGGGCCATGACGGTGCAATTTATCGGTGGGGCGCGCCTGTTGGAAACCGCAGCGGGCATCCCTTACGATACCGGCCTGCTGATTTTTGGCATCAGCATTGCGCTGTACACCGCGTTCGGCGGGTTCCGCGCCAGCGTGCTCAACGATGCCATGCAAGGACTGGTGATGCTGCTCGGTACCGTGTTGCTGCTGGTGGCGGTGATCCACGCAGCGGGCGGCTTGCACAGCGCGGTAGATAAACTGCAACAGATCGATCCGGCCTTGGTAACGCCGCAAGGGGGCGAACAGATCCTCAGCCTGCCGTTTATGGCTTCGTTTTGGATCCTGGTGTGTTTTGGCGTGATTGGCCTGCCGCACACCGCCGTGCGCTGCATTTCCTACAAAGACAGCAAAGCGGTGCATCGCGGGATTATCCTCGGCACCATCGTGGTAGCGGTTCTAATGTTCGGCATGCACCTGGCTGGAGCCTTGGGGCGTGCGGTGTTGCCGGACCTGAAGATCCCCGATCAGGTGATCCCGACGCTGATGATCACCGTGCTGCCGCCTTACGCCGCCGGGATCTTCCTGGCTGCACCGATGGCGGCGATCATGTCGACCATCAATGCCCAGTTACTGCAATCCTCCGCCACCATCATCAAAGATCTCTATCTGGGCGTGCGGCCACAGCAGATGCACAACGAGAAGATGATCAAACGCTTCTCCAGCCTGACCACGCTGCTCCTTGGGCTGCTGGTGTTGCTGGCCGCCTGGCGGCCACCGGAAATGATTATCTGGCTGAACCTGCTGGCCTTCGGCGGCCTGGAGGCCGTGTTCCTGTGGCCGCTGGTGCTGGGCCTATACTGGGAGCGCGCCAACGCGCAGGGAGCGCTTAGCTCAATGGTCACAGGTGCGTTATGCTATACGCTATTGGCCAGTTTCAAGCTGCAACTGGCAGGGCTGCACCCGATTGTGCCTGCGCTGCTGCTCAGCCTGTCGGCGTTTTATATCGGTAACCTGTGCGGCGAAAAGCGTCGGCTGGCGTCATCCTTACCCTCTTGAAGAGAATTGTTATGCCTTGGATCCAACTAAAACTGAACACCACCGGCAAACTGGCAGAAGACCTGAGCGATGCGCTGGTTGAAAGCGGCGCCGTGTCGGTGACCTTTCAGGACACCCACGATAATCCGGTGTTTGAACCTTTGCCGGGCGAAACCCTGCTGTGGGGCGATACCGATGTGATCGGCCTGTACGATGCCGAAACCGATATGGCCGACGTGGTCGCCATGCTGGAGCAGCATCCGCTGCTGGGCGCCGGTTTCCGCCACAAAATCGAGCAGTTGGAGGATAAAGACTGGGAACGTGAATGGATGGATAACTTCCACCCGATGCGTTTCGGCGAGCGGCTGTGGATCTGCCCAAGCTGGCGCGACGTGCCGGACCCAGCGGCGGTTAACGTGATGCTCGATCCAGGCCTGGCGTTCGGCACCGGCACTCACCCTACCACGGCGCTGTGCCTGCAATGGCTCGATGGCCTGGATCTCGCGGGCAAAACCATCATCGACTTCGGCTGTGGCTCCGGCATTCTGGCGATTGCCGCACTGAAACTCGGTGCGGTACGCGCCATTGGCATTGATATCGATCCCCAAGCCATTCAGGCCAGCCGCGACAATGCGCAGCGTAACGGCGTTTCTGAACGCTTGGATCTGTATCTGCCAAAAGACCAACCGGCCGATCTGCTGGCGGATGTCGTGGTCGCCAACATTCTGGCAGGCCCGCTGCGTGAACTGGCTCCGCTCATCGGTTGCCTGCCAAAAGCCGGTGGCTATCTCGGCCTTTCCGGCGTTCTGGCCACGCAGGCCCATAGCGTTGCGGATGCTTACGCGGATAAATTCAATCTCGATCCGGTTGCCGAACGCGAAGAGTGGTGCCGTATTACCGGCCAACGCAAATAGTTACATTTTTCCTTACCGCTAAAAACCACCTGAAATTTAATCACTTCCGGTGGTTTTGTTTATTTTGGTCATAAAACGCTGGTTTATACTGATAAATCGCGAGCGTATTCTCCTGCGCAAGCGATGACAACCCGCGCGTTGTCCGCCGAGGGTTATTCAGATTTTTGTTTTGAAAGGATTGAAAATGAAAAGAAAATTATTGTTGGCCGCCATGCTGGCAGCCAGTTTCTCAATCGGTGCAGCCGAACAGCATCAGCACTGGAGTTATGAAGGTCAGGAAGATCCGGCACACTGGGGTAAACTCTCACCTGATTTCTCACTGTGTGAAACCGGTAAGAACCAGTCACCGGTCAATATCCAGGGTGCATTGAAGACGCATCATGGCAAGCTTGAGCTGGCTTTCAAGCCGGGTAAGCAGCAAATCATCAATAACGGCCACACCATTCAGGTAAACGTCAGCGAAGGCAATACCCTGCGCTTGGATAACGATACCTTTACGTTGCAGCAGTTCCACTTCCACGCACCGAGTGAGAACGAGATCGACGGCAAGCAATTCCCACTGGAAGCGCACTTCGTCTTTAAAGACAAAGACGGTGCTCTGGCGGTACTGGCGCTGATGTTCCAAGAAGGCAAAGCCAACCCGCAACTGGCACAGGCTTGGCAGCAGATGCCAGCTCAGGTTGATCAGACCGCGGTATTGGCCAAACCGGTGGATATCAAGGCGCTGTTGCCTAAAGAGTTCAACTTCTACCGCTTCAGTGGTTCGCTAACCACGCCGCCTTGCTCTGAAGGTGTGACCTGGATGGTGCTGGATCATCCTGTAAGCGCTTCTGCCGAGCAGATCGGTCAATTCCGTTCAGTTGTCCACCATGCCAACAATCGTCCGGTACAGCCGCTGAATGGCCGCGTTATCGTCGATTAATATCTAAGGCATGCTCACCGCTGCCCCCTCTGGGGAGGCGGTGGGCCGCTAAAACGATTCAGTCATAGATTTCCGATAGGAATCTTTAACGCTTTATCAAAGTATTACCCTGATAATTCTGCTGTACACCTGATGTTGCATGCTTAAATTCGCACCGTTTAAAGATAAAATCCTGTTGTGCCGGGAATATTTTACTGCACACAAATTAAGCACAATACGTCAAGCCATTGTTAAATAACTATAATATTTTTATAAATCGCTGTGAGCCGCATTTTCATTGGTAAATAGCCGTAAATTGGTCAAAGTTTGGCCTTTCATCTCAGCGAAAAAATGCGTAATATACGCGCCCTTGCGGACACAGTATGGTCAGTCTTTGTCTATGCGCATTGGAAACCACCAGTTAACAAATTGCTTGATTGCGGCCCCGATGGCCGGGATCACCGATCGCCCGTTCAGAACCTTATGTCATGCAATGGGTGCTGGGATGGCTGTATCTGAAATGCTCTCCTCCAATCCGGAGGTGTGGCGCACGGATAAGTCACGTCTGCGTATGGTACATAGCGATGAACCAGGGATCCGTTCCGTGCAGATTGCCGGATGTGATCCTGATGATATGGCTGCCGCGGCGCGCATTAATGTGGCCAGCGGCGCACAGATCATCGATATCAATATGGGATGCCCGGCCAAGAAAGTGAACCGGAAGCTTGCAGGGTCTGCGCTGTTGCAGTACCCGGATCTGGTTAAACAGATCCTCCTCGCGGTAGTTAACGCGGTGGATGTGCCGGTAACACTTAAGATTCGTACCGGCTGGGCACCAGAACACCGTAACTGTGTAGAGATTGCCCAACTGGCCGAAGACTGTGGTATACAGGCCCTGACGATTCATGGCCGAACCCGTGCCTGCCTGTTCAACGGCGACGCGGAGTACAACAGCATTCGGGCAGTTAAGCAGAGTGTTTCCATTCCGATTATCGCGAATGGCGACATTACTGACCCGCATAAAGCCAGAGCAGTGCTTGACTACACCGGGGCCGATGCCCTGATGATAGGCCGTGCTGCTCAGGGGAGACCCTGGATCTTCCGGGAAATCCAGCATTATCTGGACACAGGGGAGCTGCTGCCACCGATGCCACTGGGCGAAGTGAAGCGCTTGTTGATAGAGCATATTCGGGAATTGCACGGCTTTTACGGCCAAGGCAAGGGATTCCGGATTGCTCGTAAGCACGTATCCTGGTACCTACAGGAGCATGCCCCAAATGACCAGTTTCGGCGCACATTCAACGCCATAGAGGATGCCAGCGAACAGCTGGAGGCGTTGGAGGCATATTTCGAAAATCTAGCGTAAAAAAAGAGCTGACAGAACTATGTTCGAACAACGCGTAAATTCTGACGTACTGACCGTTTCAACCGTGAACTCACAGGATCAAGTGACTCAAAAGCCTCTGCGTGACTCGGTTAAGCAAGCACTGAAGAACTATTTTGCTCAACTGAATGGTCAGGATGTGAGTGACCTGTATGAGCTGGTATTGGCTGAAGTTGAACAGCCATTGTTGGACATGGTGATGCAATACACCCGTGGCAACCAGACCCGTGCAGCCCTGATGATGGGTATCAACCGCGGTACGCTGCGCAAGAAATTGAAAAAATACGGCATGAACTGATACTAATCAGTTAACGTATTGAAAAAAGGCGCTTTTCCTCATTGGGGTAAGCGCCTTTTTATTTATGGCTCCGCGAAATACGTCGGGTTATGCGTGCTTTCTGGCCCCCGAGTGTAAATATTTCGCTAATTCCATAAGTTGGCTAAACGATCGCTATGACTGGCTGTCTGAACCTTGTACCGCTATTGAGTCGCTTCTTTATGCGTTACAGGTTTCCGTACCCAATCGCATAATGAGTTAATGATGAAGCCCCCGCAAAAATTCCAACGTGCTTTTCTGCACCCACGCTACTGGCTGACCTGGTTTGGCTTGGGTGTTCTGTTCCTGCTGGTGCAACTCCCCTACCCAGTACTGCACAAGCTCGGTATGTGGATGGGCCGCACTTCCATGCGCTTCCTGAAGCGCCGCGTCACCATCGCTCGCCGTAATCTTGAACTGTGCTTCCCAGAGATGAGTGCAGAACAACGCGAGCGCCAGGTGGTCGGTAATTTTGAATCCCTCGGCATGGGCCTGATGGAAACCGGTATGGCCTGGTTCTGGCCCGACCAACGCGTCAAGCGCTGGTTTAGCGTTTCCGGCCTCGAACATCTGCAAGCCGCGCAGCAGAACAATCGCGGCGTGCTGGTGATTGGTGTGCATTTTATGTCGCTGGAGCTCGGTGGCAGGGCGATGGGCCTGTGTCAGCCGATGATGGCGATGTATCGTCCGCACAACAATAAAGCCATGGAATGGGCGCAAACCAAAGGCCGTATGCGCTCCAACAAGGCGATGCTGGATCGCAAAGACCTGCGCGGTATGGTGAATGCCCTGAAACGCGGCGAAGCCGTCTGGTTCGCGCCAGACCAGGATTACGGCCCGCGCGGCAGCGTATTTGCTCCGCTGTTTGCGGTCGAGCAGGCCGCCACCACCAGCGGTACTTTTATGCTGATGCGCTTGGCCAAGCCAGCATTGCTGCCGGTAGTGCTGATTCGTCGCCCTGAGGGCCGCGGTTACGATCTGCTGATCCAACCCGCGCTGGAAGGCTACCCTATCGACGATGAAATTGCCGCCGCAACCTACATTAACAAGGTGGTGGAAAAAGAGATCATGCGTGCGCCAGAGCAGTATCTGTGGCTGCACCGCCGCTTCAAGACGCGCCCGGAAGGATCGCCTTCGCTGTATTGAGCATCACATTCTGGGGTGCAACCAACCGCGCCCCAGTATTTTCTCCCTCTCAGGCATTTTGTGCTCCTCGTCGAAAAACCCGCTGAACAGATTTTAACTTTGCTGTAACCTCCTTTTTTACCCGCACAGGAAAAGGAAATGATGAAAACTCAGGTTCGTCTTGCTCTGGTCGGTGATTACAAACCAGAAGCTGTTGCCCACCAAGCTATCCCCGTCGCTCTGCAACTTACTGCCTCACACCTCGATATCGATCTTCAATTCCAGTGGCTTGCCACAGAAACCCTTACCGAAACCTCGGTATTGCAGGGCTATGATGCGATCTGGGTGGTGCCTGGTAGCCCCTATCGCTCTGATGATGGCGCTTTTATGGCCATCCGCTATGCCCGTGAACAGAATGTGCCGTTCCTGGGATCTTGCGGCGGCTTTCAGTATGCGATTGTGGAATATGCCCGCAATGTGATGGGCTGGCACGATGCCGGACATGCGGAAACCGATCAGGGTGGCCGGTTGGTGATCGCCCCGCTGAGCTGTTCGCTGGTCGAACAAACCGGCACCATCCTGTTCCAGCCGGAAACGCTGATCGCCCGCGCCTATGGCAAACTGGAAACGCACGAAGGTTACCGCTGTAACTTTGGCGTGAACCCTGAGTTTGTTGCCGACTTGGAGCAGCACCCGCTGATCGTCAGCGGCCACGACTCCGAAGGGGATGTGCGTTCGATAGAACTGCCGGGGCACCGTTTTTATGCCGCTACGCTGTTCCAGTCGGAACGTGCGGCGCTGCGTGGCGAACTGCCACCGCTGGTGGTGGCCCTGATCCAGGCCGCTCGCTGAGTCTTCAGGGGGCCGAGCGGCCCCCTGCTGCTATCACCACATCAACCGACCAATCAACGGGGCGGCAATCACGGTGATCACCCCCGCCAGCATCATCACCAGGCTGGAAACCACGCCCTCTTGCTGACCCAGTTCATAGGCTCTGGCAGTACCGGCGCCGTGCGATGAAGCACCAAACCCAGCCCCTTTTGCCAAACCGCTGCGCACCGAAAGCCGCAGGAACAACACATCCCCCACCGCCATGCCGAATACGCCGGTGATCACCACAAACAGCGCCACCAGATCCGGCTGGCCCCCCATCTGTTTTGCCGCTTCCAGCGCGAACGGCGTGGTGATGGAGCGCACCGCCAGGCTGCGCTGAACCTCATCTGGCAGAGTCAGCCAACGCGCCAGCCACACCGAACTGCAAACGGCCACGCCTACCGCAGTGAACACGCCAGCACTGAGCGAGAGCCAGTGGCGGCGGATAATCTGCAGGTTTTCATACACCGGCACGGCAAAAGCGATGGTCGCCGGGCCAAGCAGCCACAGCAGCCAGTGCGTTTCACCGATGTAGTCCTGATACGAGATATGGGTCACCACCAGCAGCAACACCAGAATCATCGGGGTTAATACCAGCGGCATCAGCAGCAGCGTTCTGCGGCGGTGGTAGAGTTTCTTATTGGCAAAATAGAGCACCAAGGTCGCTACAAAGCAGGCAAGGCTGAGGATCACATCATTCATGGCGCGTTTTCCGTTGTTGCAGCCAAAGCTCAAAACGGTAGACGCGATCCACCACCAGCCCGGTGGCTCCCAGCGTCAGCATGGTGCTGATAGCGATCACCAGGAAAATTTTCCAGCCTTCTACCATCAGTAACTGGGCATAGTTCACCACCGCCACCACCGCGGGCACAAAGAACAGCAGCATTTCAGCCAGCAACCAGCGCGCACCGGCTTTCACCCAATTCAGCGGCAGAATGCGCAGCAGGATAAGCGCCAGCATCATCAGCATGCCGACAATATTGGCCGGTAGCGGCAGATGGAATCTTTTTACCAGCTGATCGGCAAGCAGAAATAACAGGGCATACAACACCACCTGAACCGGCACCTGTAAGCGGTTTAACAAAGATGGCGCAGTACGGCGTAACGCCAGGTACATAACAGCAACCTCAAACAAAAAATCACGGTTCACAGTATACGCAGCGAGGAAACCCTGCCTGAAATGAATTAAAATCATCAACATCATGCCGTAAAGGAATAGTTTCCCACGGCAACGCCCTGAGGAGAGCCCAAATGGATGTCCGCACCCTGCGCTATTTCGTTGAAGTGGTTCGTCAGCAAAGCTTCACCCGCGCGGCCGAGAAGCTGTTTGTCACCCAGCCAACCATCAGCAAAATGCTGCGCCATCTGGAAGAAGAACTGGAATGCACGCTGCTGATCCGCGAAGGGCGCAAGCTGCATCTCACCGACAGCGGGCAGGCGGTTTATCAGCGCGGGCTGACGATTCTGGATGAGTTCCGCCAGTTAGAGGCTGAACTGGAAGACATCAGTTCGGTGAAAAAAGGCGTGCTGCGGTTGGGGATCCCGCCGATGGTCGGCAGGCAGATCTCTGGGCTGATCAAACAATTTCGCCAGACCTATCCCGGCATCGAACTGAAAATTGCCGAACTGGGTGGCCAGTCGGTCGAACAGGCGGTGCTGACTGGCGAGTTGGATCTGGCGATGACGATATGCCCCTCTGGCACCGAACAACCGCTGACCTTTCTGCCGCTGCTAAGCCACCCGATGTGCGTCGTGATGCCACGCACAGCGCACTGGCTCAACCGCACCACGATCAATATCACCGAGCTCGCCGAGTGGCCGATCCTGATTTATAACGAGGATTTTACGCTGTATAAAATGCTGATGGCGGCGTTCCATCAGGCAGGCTTCGAGCCCAAGATTGCCGTGCGCAGCGGCCAGTGGGATTTTCTGGCTTCGATGGTGCAGGCGGGCATTGGCATTGCCACCTTACCCGAGCCGGTGTGCCAATGGCTGGATAAGAGCAGCCTGCTTTGGCTGCCGCTGGAGCCACGCATGGAATGGCGGGTGGGGCTAATATGGCGCCAGGGGAGTTATCTTTCCCACAGTGCTCAAGCCTGGATTGCCTGCTGCCGCGACTATTGGCCTGCGACTCAGTAACCGGCCTGTTGCGCCAAGGAATTCACCTCAAAATCGCCTGCTATACTTCGGCTAAAGGTTGCAGAAAATACCTAAAAACACGCTGGGTGACTCTCCTTCAGCCTATGGAAGAGACCGCATAACATCAGCGTTCCCATTCTTATGCCTGATGGAAAATATATGCAGTGGAAATCCGTCCAGAATCTGACCCCCGGCTTGATGAATCTGCTCGCTTATGAGCGCAGTTGGCTGAAACCTGATATTCGCGCTGGCCTGTCCGTTGCGGCGGTGGCGCTGCCGGTGGCGATTGCCTACGCCGAATTGGCCGGTGTGAGCGCAATCGTCGGGCTTTATTCCTGCATTCTGCCGATGATCGCCTACGCCATCTTTGGCTCGTCGCGGCAACTGATTGTCGGGCCTGACGCGGCAACCTGTGCGGTGATTGCCGCCGTTGTCACGCCGCTGGCCGCTGGCAACACCGAACTCCACTGGCAGTTAACCATCGTGATGACCCTGATGATGGGCACATGGTGTCTGATCGCCAGCCGCTTCAGGTTGGGAGCCATTGCGGATCTGCTGTCGCGCCCGATATTGAATGGACTGCTGAACGGCGTTGCGCTGACGATTATCGTCAACCAGATCAGCAAGGTGCTTGGTTTCCCCTCCCCCTCCAATGAGCTGATTGAACGCATTCTGGCGCTACCGGAAAACCTACTCAACAGTCACTGGCCCACCATGGGTATCTCGCTGCTGACGCTGCTCATCCTGCTTGGCGTACATTATGCCAGGCCAAATTGGCCAGCACCGCTGTTCGCCGTGGTGTTGACGACGGCATTAACCTGGGCGGCGAACTTGCCGCGCTTTGGTATCGAAACGGTATCAGGCTATACCGGTGGCGGTTTGCCCATGGTGTCATGGCCTGATTTTCAACCAGGGCTGCTGCGCGATCTGGTGATCCCCGCGTTAAACCTGGCGGTTGTCAGCTTTGTCAGCATGATGCTCACCGCGCGCAGCTTTGCGGCCAAAAATGGCTACGAGGTGGATGCCGACAGTGAGTTTCGTGCGCTGGGGTTGGTGAATATCGTCTCTGCGCTCTCGCAGGGGTTTGCTATCAGCGGAGCCAATTCCCGTACCGCGGTTAACGATGCCAACGGCGGCAAAAGCCAGTTGGTGTCGGTGATTGCTGCGCTGGCGATCGCTGTGGTGGTGCTGTTCTTCAGCGAGCCGCTGCAATTTATTCCCATACCGGTGCTGGGCGTGGTGCTGATTTACGCATCCTGGTCGTTACTGGATATGCGCAGTATTTTCCGGCTGCGCAAGCGCAATCGTTCCGCATTCAATCTGGCGCTGTTTACTTTCCTTAGCGTGCTGCTGGTGGGGATCATTCCCGGCATCGGGCTGGCGGTCCTGCTGGGCCTGCTGCAATTTCTACAAACGGTGTTCCGGCCTACCGAACAGTTGCTCGGGGTGAATGATGACGGGATGATTCATTCGATTGCTGACGGTAACGGCATTAAGCCGGTCGACGGGGTGATTATGTATCGCTTTAACTCACCGTTGACCTATTTTAATGTGGCCTATTTTAAACGACGGATCACCAATCTGGTGGATAGCAGCCCCGCAAAACCGCGTTGGGTGGTGATTGACGCGGTGGCCAGCTTCACCCATGCGGACATCAGCGTGCTCGCAGCAATCAACGAATTGAAGCAGGAGCTTAAACTGCGCGGGATCAGTCTGGTACTCGCGGGCAGGCGTACCGAGTTGACACGCTGGTTCCGTCTGCATCGCTCCGGCAGTGACGAGCGCGATCTGATCCTGGTTCCCGATCTGTATCTGGCATTGAGGCTGATTCAAAGTAAGGAGTTCAAGGCTGAGGGGGAACGAGACGCAGAGGCCCTGTTAAAAGGTTAGCTGCATGAAGGGCCGCGTCGCGGCCCTTCCAGTAATCTCTCTTAACCTTCCCGCTCTATCAGCAAGGCTTCGAGCAAGTCGAGATCGTGCAGCAGTTTTTGCAGCGTCTCATTGCTGATCTTCTGTGTGGCCCGCAGGTGATAAAGCTCACCGCGCTCGGCCCGCAATGCGGTCAGGCGGAAACGTCGTTCCAGGTTTTCCAGCGCCAGCGCGTTCTCGATATCATCTTTGTTGGCAATACGCCGCCGCAGCGTACCAATCACCCGCGAACTGACCTCTTTCAGAATCTGTGGATCGAAGTTTTCTTCGGTGTCGGCGGCCAAGCGCTCTTCCATCTTGTTGATACTTTCGATCGCCACTTCCGCCACGATGGCAATGGCCATGCGCTCTTCATCTTTGCTGACGCTTTTGTCAGCCATCTGCACACCACGCAGCAGCAATGGCAAGACCAGCACACCGATAATCAACGACAGCAGAATCACACCGGTGGCAATAAACACCAGTTGATAACGGGCCGGGAAAGCGGTGCCATCGCTCAGTAACAGAGGGATAGAAAGCACGCCCGCCAGCGTGATCGCCCCGCGAACCCCAGCAAATGACGCCACCCACAGATCACGCGTGCTGTAATCACCAAATTGCAACGGGCGTTTTTTCATAAAGCGTTTGCTGGCGTTTTTCATCAGCCACAGCCAGCTGAAACGCAGCATCAGTAGCGCAGCGTAGATAATCGCCACGTCGGTGAACAGATACCAGGTCTCAATGGTCGGATCCAGCTCAGCCTGCAGAATGGAGGTCTCGATAATGCCCGGCAGTTGCAGCCCCAACATGATGAACACCGTCCCGTTGAACACAAACTCGAGCATGGTCCAGACGCTGTTAGCACGCAGGCGCATCGCCAGCGGAGCGTTGCGGATCACGCCAGACTGGCTGATAGTCATCCCGGCCGCGACCGCCGCCAAGATGCCGGAAACACCGATATGTTCGGCGATCAGATAAGAAGCGAACGGCAACAATAATAGGAAGACGATCTGCGTTGCCGGATCATCACCGCTCCAGCGGCTCATCACCCGCAGCGATTTACTGTAGACCCAGGTCACCGCCACACCGGCCAGCAAACCGCCGATGGCCACCTTCAGGAACTCCATGGTGGCACCGCCCACGGTAAACACCATCGTACCCATGGCTACCGCGATGGCAAACTTCAGGGATACCAGGCCGGAAGCGTCGTTCATCAGCGCTTCACCTTCCAGCACGCCCATGATTGACTTCGGGATCCGCCCTTTGCCGACAATCCCCCCCAACGCCACGGCATCGGTGGGCGACAACACTGCCGCCAGAGCGAACGCTGCCACCAGCGGGATCCCTGGCACCATCAGATAAATGAGATAACCCACCCCGACCACGGTAATCAGCACCAGAACCAGCGCTAATCCGAGGATTTCGCGCCCATGATGCAAAAACTCACGCAGGGGGGTTTTCCAGCCATCAGCAAACAGCAGTGGAGGGATAAACAGCACCAGAAACAGTTCAGGATCAAAATCAACATGCAGGCCAAAATGCGGCCAGGCCAGCAAGGCCCCGATGACGATCTGCATTAACGGCAGCGGCACCTGGAACGGCAACATGCGCGTCACGACCCCAGAAAGGGAAACCACCAGGATCAAAATGAGGATTGTAAAAAAGATTTCCATGCTTTCCTTAGACTCTATGGTTCAGAACACCTAGGCTCACTGCAAAGTATGCCGAATAATAGATCACTTTTTTCGCAGTAGGAAAAGCTTGTTATGCCTTTTAAAACAAAGCACAGAAAGAAGGAGACTTATCTGAAGAGGAATGCCCTCTCACGCAAGAGAGAGCATATAAATGATTAAATAGCCCAACCACCGGCATAGAACGCCACCAGCGCGACCGCGATCAACACGGTACCGAGGTTCAGCCTGCGCCACTCGCCCGAGAAGATGCGGCCAATCACCAGGGAGCTGAAGCCCAGCATGATGCCGGTTACGATGTTGCAGGTCAGCACGATAAACACCGCACACAACAAGCCCGCCATCGCATCAACAAAATCGTCGAAATCCAGCTTGCTGACGTTGCTGAGCATCAGCAAACCCACGTACATCAGCGCTGGCGCAGTAGCATACACCGGCACCAGATAAGACAACGGTGACAGGAACAGGATCAGCAGGAACAGGATCCCGACCACGGTGGCCGTCAGGCCGGTTTTACCGCCCGCCGCCGTACCGGCCGCAGATTCGATATACACCGCCGCAGGAGCAGCGCCAACCAGCCCAGAGAAAATGCTGCTCAGGGAGTCTGACGTCAGCGCCTTGCCACCGTTGATGATCTGGCCGTCTTTATCCAGCAGGTTGGCCTGCCCGGCGACCGCACGAATGGTGCCCGTGGCATCGAATACCGCAGTCATCACCAGCGCCAATACGCTCGGCAACACTACCGGCTGCAAAGCCCCCATGATATCCAGGCTGAAAATCAGGGAGTTGCCGTCAGCATCCGCCAGGCTAGGCATGGCGAACAGCCCTTGATACTTCACCGCCGGGTCAAAAATCAGGCCGATCACGGAAATGGCGATAATCACCAGCAGGATGCCACCCGGCACACGCAGCTTTTCCAAACCGAAAATCACGGCCAGCCCCAGCAGCGTCATCACTACCGGGAAAGAGGTGAATGCCCCCAGCGCCACCGGCAGGCCATCCAGCGGGTTCTTCACTACCAGACCGACACCGTTGGCGGCGATCAACAGCAGGAACAGGCCGATACCAATCCCGGTGCCGTGTGCAACGCCCATCGGCAAATTACGCAGGATCCAGGAACGAATGCCGGTCACAGAGATAATGGTGAACAGCACCCCCATCAGGAATACCGCACCCAGCGCCACAGGAATACTGATGTGCTGGCCCAGCACCAGGCTAAAGGCGGTAAAAGCGGTCAGGGAAATCGCACAACCAATCGCCATCGGCAGGTTGGCCCACAACCCCATCAGCAGAGAACCCAAACCCGCCACCAGGCAAGTAGCTACAAACACGGCGGTTGGCGGGAAACCCGCTTTGCCCAACATGCTGGGCACCACGATCACCGAATAGACCATCGCCAGGAAAGTGGTTAAACCCGCCACCACTTCCTGCCGCACGTTGGTACCCCGTGCTGAGAGTTTAAAATACGCATCAAGCCCGCCTTTAGGTTTCGCGGCGTTGTTCGCTTGAGAATTCGACATGTTGCTATCCCCTGTGTTTCATTGACATCTGGTATAAATATGGCTGGTTGTTCCACTCATGCATGGTCATTACGAAACCGTTTCCGTCACGTTCGCTGCCATACCCTTCTTGAACGCCACAAAAGACGCCGTGTAAAAAAGCAAACGTTTAACTCTTATTGCATGAAGTGGGTGATTTATGGCGGTTTTTACCCAACAGAGCCCAAGTAAAGCCAACAACATCGAGGCTTGAGATCTGGCGGGTCTATACTCTAAATAATTCGAGTTGCGCGAAGGCGGCAACGCAGCGAGTCCCCAGGAGCTTACTCCAGTAAGTAACTGGGGTGAGTGAGGAAAGCCAACGCACCTGCAACTTGAAGTATGACGAGTATATTTAAGGCAAACGATTATCTAGCCTTCCATGCCGTCTGATCAACTAAAGATCGCGACAATTTATACAAAAAGGCATCGGGTGCTCACTCGAGTATCTTCAGCGGCCCGCCCTGTTCCAGCGCCCGCTGATAGGCTGGCCGAGCGTGGATACGTTGCAGATAGTCCTGCAATTTCGGGCAACCTTCCAGCCCACCGCGCCCTGCCATTGCCTCCACCGGGAAGCTCATCTGAATATCCGCAGCGCTGAATTCATTGCCGACAAACCACAGGCTTTTATTTAAATGCTGCTCCAGATAAGCCCGATGGGTAGCGATCTGCTTATCCAGATATTCCTTCTGCACCCCTTTGCCGATTGCGCCAGCCACCGGGCGAATCAGCCACGGGATCGGCGGATGCCCTAAACGGCTGAACACCAGTTTCATCACCAGCAGCGGCATCAGCGAACCTTCGGCATAATGCAGCCAGTAACGATACTCCTGGCGGGCATGAAAATCGGTGGGGGTGAATAACCCTTGTGCATCATAGACTTCCTGCAGATATTCGATAATGGCGCCGGATTCCGCCAGCGTTAGATCGCCATCAGCAATCACCGGTGATTTCCCCAACGGGTGAATTTTTTTCAGTTCCGACGGTGCAAGCATTGTGGTTTTATCACGCGCATAGCGCTGTACCTGATAGGGTACGCCTAGTTCTTCGAGGAACCACAAAATGCGCTGCGAGCGCGAGTTTTCCAGGTGATGGACGATTAGCATGCGTTTTCTCCGGTAATAGTTCCGTTAAAGGTAGCGGTGATCTCAACCTCTCGCCAATTAGGGGCTAGACGTGGCACATCATTTTCGGGGGATCGACTTCGATTGAGGGGGGTTTAACAGAGTGGTTATTTCATATGAAAAATAGGGAGTTGGTACAATCCCAAGTAAAACGCGACAGTGCGTAGATTACAATAAATGGCGTTTATGATTCATCTGTTGGTGCAAAATACGCGCAATCAGAATCTCTCTATCACGAACAGTATAAAAAATAGTATGTCGCTGAAATTCAATGTGCATTACGCCAGAGACAGCATGGTAGTTCCGCCCCATATTCGGCATTCCAGACAGCGTTTCAAAGAATGCCTCAAGGGCATCTGTATAGTAGTCTGCCTGAGCTTCACCGAATTGAAGAAACGTATAGTCATAAATTCCGGTGAAGTCTTCTACGGCGAGTTCACTCAGTTTATACACGATGTTTCAGCTTTCTTTGTGCTGCAATATCCCGCAGTGACAAATGGCTCTCAGCGCTTTCCAATCCGGCAATAACAGCCTGACGAACAACTTCATCATTGGCTTCCTGCTGTTCCAGCAAGCGCAATGCAGAACGCATCACTTCACTCGCAGAGCCGTAACGGCCGCTCTCTATCAATCGACTGATAAACGAATCGAGTTGCTCACCAATCGTAACACTTGTTGTTCTGGCCATAACGCCTCCTGTGTTAACTATCAACACAATAATAAGAACACTTATTCTTAGTGTCAATGAAGGCATCTAACGGGATTTTGCCCTCTTCTCCGGATTAGCACTAACAATATAAAACCCCGAAAAATCGGGGTTTTATATCAAATACTTTAACAATATTGCCTAAGTTCAATCCTAGAACGGAATATCGTCATCAAAATCCATTGGTGGTTCATTGCTGCTGGCTGGTGCGCTGTTCTGTGCCGGACGAGCCGGAGCCGCCTGCTGGCCGCCGCTGAACTGGTTGCCACCCTGTGGCTGCTGAGGCTGACCCCAACCGCCCTGCTGACCGCCTGCTGGCTGACCACCGCCTGCCGGAGCACCGCCGCCCTGACGGCCACCCAGCATCTGCATGGTGCCACCTACGTTAACCACGACTTCGGTGGTGTATTTTTCTACGCCAGCCTGATCGGTCCACTTACGGGTCTGCAAAGCACCTTCGATATAAACCTGAGAACCTTTACGCAGGTATTCACCCGCCACTTCCGCCAGCTTGCCGAACAGCACCACGCGGTGCCATTCCGTTTTTTCTTTCTGCTCGCCAGTAGCCTTGTCACGCCAGCTTTCGGAGGTCGCCAGGGTAATGTTGGCAACCGCGCCGCCATTAGGCATGTAACGGACCTCAGGGTCTTGGCCCAGATTCCCGACCAGAATTACTTTGTTTACGCCTCTGCTGGCCATGTTAGATCTCCTGATGAATCATTTAAGTGGGTTTAAACCACATTTTGCGTAGTCTAAACCACAAATTGTAGCATGCCACCTGCTTAGATTATACCTGCGAAGCACCCTGCAAAATTGTCTCCGCACTCGACCTTGTTGCATACATATACTGGATATTCATTCAGGTTATTTTGTGTCATAATTATGCGTTTCGTATTGGCTGTGCCGTTTTTTTGCGCGTCAGATCACATAATTGCCGACAAAAGAACCCAGACAAGCACGGTGTATCATCATGACGGGAAGTGTAAATGGACAATATTGAAGTTCGTGGTGCTCGAACCCATAATCTCAAAAACATTAACCTGACTATCCCGCGCGACAAGCTGATTGTCGTCACCGGTCTGTCGGGTTCCGGCAAATCTTCACTGGCTTTTGATACGCTGTATGCCGAAGGGCAGCGGCGTTACGTCGAGTCGCTTTCCGCCTACGCACGCCAGTTTCTTTCGCTGATGGAAAAACCGGACGTCGACCATATTGAAGGTCTGTCACCGGCGATCTCCATTGAGCAGAAATCTACCTCGCACAACCCGCGTTCCACCGTCGGGACCATTACCGAGATCCACGATTACCTGCGCCTGCTGTTTGCCCGCGTCGGCGAACCACGCTGCCCGGATCATCACGTTCCGCTAGCGGCGCAGACGGTCAGCCAGATGGTGGATAACGTGCTCAACCAGCCAGAAGGCAAACGCCTGATGCTGCTGGCTCCGGTGGTGAAAGATCGTAAGGGCGAGCACACCAAAACGCTGGAAAACCTGGCGACTCAAGGTTACATCCGCGCGCGTATCGACGGCGAAGTGTGCGATCTCTCCGATCCTCCCAAGCTGGAACTGCAAAAAAAGCACACCATTGAAGTGGTGGTGGATCGTTTCAAGGTGCGTGACGATCTGGCACAGCGCCTGGCAGAGTCGTTTGAAACCGCGCTGGAGCTTTCCGGTGGCACAGCGGTAGTGGCCGATATGGACGACGCCAAAGCCGAAGAGCTGCTGTTTTCCGCCAACTTCGCCTGCCCGATCTGCGGCTACAGCATGCGCGAGCTGGAACCGCGCCTGTTCTCGTTCAACAACCCGGCGGGTGCCTGCCCAACCTGTGACGGGCTGGGCGTACAGCAGTTCTTCGATACGGAACGCGTCGTGCAGAACCCCGAGCTTTCGCTGGCTGGCGGTGCGATCCGTGGCTGGGATCGCCGCAACTTCTATTACTTCCAGATGCTGCGCTCGCTGGCGGAGCATTACCAATTCGACGTGGAAGCGCCATTCAACAGCCTGGATGCCAGCGTACAGAAAGCGGTGCTCAGCGGTTCCGGCAAAGAAACCATCGAATTCAAATACATCAACGATCGCGGTGACACCACCGTGCGCCGCCATCCGTTTGAAGGCGTGCTGCACAATATGGAACGCCGCTATAAAGAAACCGAGTCCAGCGCGGTGCGCGAAGAGCTGGCGAAGTTTATCAGCAATCGCCCTTGCACCTCGTGCAGCGGTACCCGCCTGCGCGAAGAAGCCCGTAACGTATTCGTGGAAGACACCACCCTGCCGCAGATCTCCGATCTCAGCATCGGCCATGCGATGACCTTCTTCCAGAATATGAAGCTGAGCGGCCAGCGCGCCAAGATCGCCGAGAAGATCTTGAAAGAGATTGGCGATCGCCTGAAGTTCCTGGTCAACGTCGGGCTGAACTACCTGTCACTGTCACGCTCGGCTGAAACGCTGTCCGGCGGTGAAGCACAGCGTATCCGCCTGGCCAGCCAGATCGGCGCGGGCCTGGTGGGCGTGATGTACGTGCTGGATGAGCCTTCCATCGGCCTGCATCAGCGCGATAACGAACGCCTACTGGAAACCCTGATCCACTTGCGTAACCTGGGTAACACGGTGATTGTGGTTGAACACGACGAAGATGCGATCCGCGCCGCAGACCATGTGATCGATATCGGCCCTGGTGCCGGTGTGCACGGCGGCCATGTGGTAGCAGAAGGCACCGTTGACGACATTATGGCCGAGCCAGGATCGCTGACCGGCCAGTTCCTCAGCGGCAAGCGTGAGATTGCTATCCCGGCAGAACGCGTTCCTGCGGATCCGACCAAGGTATTGAAACTGAGCGGTGCGCGCGGTAACAACCTGAAAGACGTCACGCTGACGCTGCCTGTTGGGCTGTTTACCTGCATCACCGGGGTTTCCGGCTCCGGTAAATCCACGCTGATCAACGACACCCTGTTCCCGATCGCTCAGCGCCAGCTGAATGGTGCCACCATTGCCGAACCGGCTCCTTACCGCGAAGTCACCGGGCTGGAGCATTTCGATAAGGTGATCGACATCGATCAGAGCCCGATTGGCCGTACGCCACGTTCTAACCCAGCGACCTACACCGGCATCTTTACGCCGGTGCGTGAGCTGTTTGCGGGCGTGCCAGAATCGCGCACCCGTGGTTATACGCCGGGCCGCTTCAGCTTTAACGTGAAAGGCGGCCGCTGCGAAGCTTGCCAGGGCGATGGCGTGATCAAGGTAGAAATGCACTTCCTGCCGGATATCTACGTGCCTTGCGATCAATGCAGAGGCAAGCGCTACAACCGCGAAACGCTGGAAGTGAAGTACAAGGGCAAAAGCATTCACGAAGTGCTGGAAATGACCATTGAAGAAGCTCGTGATTTCTTCGATGCAGTGCCAGCGCTGGCGCGCAAGCTGCAAACGCTGATGGATGTAGGGCTGTCTTACATTCGCCTCGGCCAGTCGGCCACCACCCTTTCCGGCGGCGAAGCGCAACGCGTGAAGCTGGCGCGTGAGCTGTCGAAACGTGGCACCGGCCAGACGCTGTATATCCTCGATGAACCCACCACCGGCCTGCACTTTGCGGATATCCAGCAGTTGCTGGCAGTTCTGCATCAGTTACGCGATCAGGGCAACACCATCGTGGTGATTGAGCACAACCTGGACGTGATTAAAACCGCAGATTGGATTGTCGATCTGGGGCCGGAAGGCGGCAGCGGCGGCGGTGAGATCCTGGTTTCCGGCACGCCAGAGACCGTCGCGAACTACAAAGAGTCGCATACCGCTCGCTTCCTGAAGCCAATGTTGGATAAAAAGTGATGGTTACCGCTCCTGTAGCAAGCAGGAGCGGTTTTTTACTCTCAGATACCCAGTTCCTGGCGCTTCTTATTGGTTAATCCGGCCACCACCAGTTGATATGAAATATCGATCAGTTGATAAAACTGTGAGTCCGGCAAGGCACCATCCAGATAGACGCTGTTCCAGTGCGCTTTATTCAAATAGTAACCGGGGATAATTTCCGCATGTTGCTCACGCAACTGCTCTGCCAGCTCTACGCCGCACTTTAACGAGATCACTGGCCGACCATAGGCTTCACCAAGGAGCGCAAACATTTTGTCACCGACTCTGAACCGATCGGCCTGCCAGTCACTCTGATAATCCTGTTCGCTGCACGGTTTGGCCAGGCAGTAATCCAGCAGCTGCTGTTTGTTCACGGTTATCTCCTCTGATAAAGCCCCAGATCTCATTTATTGCACGGCAGCAAACGCCTCAGCCACTTGGCGAACGTTATTATGGTTCAGCCCCGCCACACACATGCGGCCGCTGTGGATCAGATAAACGCCGAACTCTTCACGCAGGCGATCAACCTGTTCCGCAGTGAAACCGGTGTAGCTGAACATGCCACGCTGTTCCAACAGATAATCAAAGTTACGCTGCGGCAACGCGCTTTTCAGTGACTCCACCAGCACTTGGCGCATCTCAAGGATACGGGTACGCATGGTTTCCACTTCTGCCAGCCATTGCGCTTTCAATTGCGCATCATTCAGCACCTTGGCGACCACCTGCGCACCAAAGTTCGGCGGGCTGGAGTAGTTACGGCGCACGGTCGCTTTCAATTGGCCCAGCACGCGCTCGGCAGCTTCGCTGCTTTCACACACCACGGAAAGCCCGCCGACACGCTCACCGTACAGCGAGAAGATTTTCGAGAACGAGTTGCTCACCAGGCACGGCAAGCCCGCAGCAGCGATGGCGCGGATGGCATAAGCATCCTGATCGATGCCGCCACCGAAACCCTGATAGGCAATATCCAGGAACGGGATCAGATCACGCTCGGCAATCACTTTTACCACTTCATCCCATTGTGCCGCCGTGAGATCGGAACCGGTCGGGTTATGGCAGCAAGGGTGCAGCAGCGCGATGCTTTTGGCGGGCAGTTTTTTCAGCGCGTTCAGCATGGCATCAAACTTCACGCCCAGGCTTTCGCCGTCAAAGTACGGGTAAGTGTGGACCGTGAAACCGGCACCGCCAAAGATGGCGACGTGGTTTTCCCAGGTCGGATCGCTGACCCATACCTGCGAATCAGGGAAATAGCGCTTCAGGAAATCGGCACCCACTTTCAACGCGCCGGAACCGCCCACGGTCTGAATGGTGGCAATGCGCCCCTGCTGCAACATCGGGTGTTCGGCTCCGAACAGCAGTTGCTGGATCGCACTGCGGTAGGGTTGCAAGCCTTCCATCGGCAGATAGACCGATGCGCCGTGCTCTACGCTGTTGAGCTGCGCCTCTGCGGCGGCCACTGCCTGCATCTGTGGTATGATGCCCTGCTCGTTATAGTAAAGGCCGATGCTCAGGTTCACCTTGTGCGCACGGGGGTCTTTTTTGAATTTTTCCATCAGCGACAGGATCGGGTCACCGGCATAAGCATCAACATTCTGGAACACGGGTTGGTTCTCCTGATTTTAGGGGTTCGAGTTACAATATATACTCTTCGTCTTGCAAACTGCACTGTCGCTCTTAGCAGCCACCGTTTTATTTCGCCAACGGCAGTAAGCCATTTTCTTTGATGCGATTGAGCACCACTGCGGTTTTAATCCGCGCCACGCTGTTATGCCGCGAGAGCGTCTGGCTGATGAAATCACTGAGCGCAGGCAGATCGGCCACCGCCACTTTCAACAGATAGTCGGCATCGCCGGTGGTTTTATAAGCGTCAAGGATAGCATCCACGTCTTCCAACATCTGATGAAAGCTGTCGATCTGTTCCTGCGTGTGGGTCAGCAGGCTCACCTCAATCAGGCTCACCAACCCAAGCCCAACCGCTTCTGGAGCCAGCCGTGCGTGATAGCCCCTGATCAACTGTGCCTGCTCCAGGCTGATCCGCCGACGCGAACATTGCGAGGCCGAAAGCCCGACCAGTTCGCTCAGTTCCTGATTGGTCAGGCGGCCATTGGCCTGTAGCAGCGTCAGGATTTTCATATCAAAATCGTCAATGTTGTACATAACCACCTGTAAACTGTGTTAAGAAATGTTGACGTTACAGCCTATCAGTTTTTTTAGCGTTGAAACCATCGCCCCTAGTGGGTTGTGAGCTGCGCAGCAGCAAAGCCGAGATCTCCGCTCATCGATGGCATAAAAAACGGGTAAATTACGCAAACCAACAACAATCAACGGCTAAATAGTGCATAAAACCATTAATATAAGGATGTTTATGAAGAAAATACTCCCCTTCGCTTTGCTGGTTGCTACCGGGAGCGCCAGTGCTCAATCGCATCTGGATAAGGTGCTACAGCAAAAAACCCTCGACGTTTGCACCACCGGTGACTACAAGCCCTATACCTTCCTGAAGGAAGATGGCAGCTATGAAGGTATTGATATCGCCATGGCGGAGTCGCTGGCCAAGAGCCTGGATGCCAAAGTGAAATGGGTGAAAACCAGTTGGAAGACCCTAATGACTGATTTTGTCGCGGGCAAATGCGACATCGCCATGGGCGGCATCTCGGTGACGTTACCGCGCCAAAGACAGGTGTTTTTCGCCGAACGTCTGGATACCGATGGCAAGATCCCGCTGGTACGCTGTACCGACGTGAAGAAATATCGCACCGTTGAACAAATCAACAAGGCCTCGGTACGGTTGATCGAACCGGCTGGCGGCACCAACGAAGCCTTTGTCCGCGCTCATCTGCCGAAGGCCAACCTGACGCTGTCGCACGACAATATGGGGATTTTTCAGCAGTTGGTGGATCGCAAAGCCGACGTGATGATTACCGATGCCTCAGAAGCGCTGTATCAGCAGAAGCGCTACCCAAAACTCTGCGCGGTGAATCCGGACAAACCGATGCAGTACGGCGAGAAAGCTTACATGCTGCCGCGTGATGATATGAGCTGGAAGCTGTATGTGGATCAGTGGTTGCACTTGAGCAAAGCCACCGGCGAGTATCAGCAGATTATCGATCAGTGGCTGGCGGTGAAGAAGTAGTTGAGGTGAGTGCAGGCCCGTCCCCTTCTCTCTGTGAGAAAAGGGGGCTGGCAACTACGGATTACTCGCCGATATATTCCATCTCGACGCGCTGGGTGAGTTTAGTGATCAACTCATAGGCGCTGATGCCGCTACAGGCCGCAACCCGTTCAACCGGTAACGGGTTGCCCCACAGCACCACTTCGTCGCCCACTTTATCGGTGGCATCCGGCCCCAAATCCACCGAGACCATGTCCATCGATACGCGGCCAACGATCGGCACTTCACGGCCATTCAGCCAGACCGGTGTACCGGAAGGTGCACTGCGCGGATAGCCGTCGCCGTATCCAATGGCTACCACACCCAAACGGGTATCGCGCTCGCTCACCCAGATGCCGCCGTAACCCACCGGTTCACCGGCTTTATGCTCGCGTACCGCAATCAGGCTGGATTTCAGCGTCATCGCCGGTTGAAAACCAAAGTCAGCGGCACACGAGTTATCTATCGGCGAAGCGCCGTACAGAATGATGCCCGGCCGTACCCAGTCGCGATGTGCCTGCGGCCACAGCAGGATCCCGCCAGACGCGGCGATCGACTTCTGGCCCGGTTTATCATTGGCAAAACGCTCGAAACAGCTGATTTGCTTTGGTGTGGCATCAGACTGTGGCTCATCGGAACGGCTGAAGTGGCTCATGATATTGACCGGCTGCACCACATTGCGGCAGGCACACAGGCGTTGATAAAACGCCTCGGCATGCTCTGGGCGCACGCCCAGGCGATGCATACCGCTATCCAGCTTCATCCACACCGGCACCGGATGCGCCAGTTCGGCCTGCTCCAACGCTTCAAGCTGTTCAATACAGTGCACGGCGGTTTCGATGTTATTCGCCACCAGCACCGGTAAATCCTCGGCGCAGAAGAACCCTTCCAGCAGCAGGATCGGCTTGACGATACCGCCAGAACGCAGCATCAGGGCTTCGCCGATACGCGCTACGCCGTAGCAGTCGGCATCTTGCAGAGTGTGTGCTGTTTCCAGCAGGCCATGCCCATAAGCATTGGCTTTCACCACGGCAATCAGGCGGCTTTGCGGCGCCAGGCGGCGCACCTGTTGCAGATTATGGCGCAGAGCGCGGCGGTCAATAACCGCAGTTGCCGCTTTCATTGCAATTCCTTAGCTTATTATTCGTCATCATATTGTGGCCCCGCGTAGTTATCAAAACGCGACCACTGGCCGTTAAAGGTCAGGCGTACCGAGCCAATCGGGCCGTTACGCTGCTTACCCAGAATAATTTCAGCCACCCCTTTCAGATCGCTGTTCTCGTGATAAACCTCATCACGGTAGATGAACATAATCAGGTCAGCATCCTGTTCGATGGAGCCGGATTCACGCAGGTCGGAGTTAACCGGGCGTTTATCGGCGCGCTGCTCCAGGCTACGGTTCAACTGCGACAGCGCCACTACCGGCACCTGCAACTCTTTCGCCAGCGCTTTCAACGAACGAGAGATTTCGGCAATTTCCAACGTGCGGTTGTCGGACAATGCCGGTACGCGCATCAGTTGCAGGTAGTCGATCATGATCAGGCTTAGCCCGTCATGTTCGCGGAAAATACGCCGCGCGCGGGAGCGTACTTCGGTAGGCGTCAGGCCGGAGGAGTCATCAATATACATATTGCGCTTCTCCAGCAGGATCCCCATGGTGCTGGAAATCCGCGCCCAATCTTCGTCGTCGAGCTGACCGGTACGGATACGGGTTTGATCCACGCGCGACAGCGAAGCCAACATACGCATCATGATCTGGTTGCCGGGCATCTCGAGGCTGAAGATCAGCACCGGTTTATCCTGCGTCATCGCGGCATGTTCACACAGGTTCATCGCAAAGGTGGTTTTCCCCATCGACGGACGGGCGGCAACGATAATCAGGTCAGACTTTTGCAGACCGGCCGTTTTCTTATTGAGATCGTGATAGCCGGTGTCCACCCCGGTCACGCCGTCATGCGGCTGCTGGTAGAGCTGCTCAATGCGGGAAACGGTATCTTCCAGAATACGTTCAATGCCTTTCGGGCCTTCATCTTTGCTGGCCCGGTTTTCAGCGATCTGGAAAACGCGGGATTCGGCCAGATCGAGCAGATCTTCGCTGCTGCGCCCTTGCGGATCGTAACCGGCGTCGGCGATCTCGTTAGCCACGGAGATCATCTCACGCACCACCGCACGTTCACGCACGATGTCGGCATAAGCGCCGATGTTGGCAGCGCTTGGGGTGTTTTTCGACAGTTCCGCCAGATAAGCAAAACCACCCACCGACTCTAATTCACCCTTCTGCTCCAGCGACTCGGACAGGGTGATCAGATCGATCGGCCGGTTCATTTCCAGCAGGCGCTGCATCTCGGTAAAGATCAGGCGGTGCGGGCGGCTGAAGAAGTCATTGGAAACCACGCGTTCCGCCACGTTGTCCCAGCGTTCGTTATCCAGCATCAAACCGCCCAACACGGACTGTTCTGCCTCCAGCGAATGCGGTGGCATCTTCAGCCCTTCCATCTGGCGATCTCTGGGTTCGTTCGCGAATGTTTTGTTGGTTGGTTTTTTTCCTGCCATGAAGCGTATTCTTTATCCGGTGGCGAATGGAAGATCCTGACGCGAGAGTATACGTGATTTTCATCCATGATTCTTGCGCCATCACCATGGCAAAAAAGGATTAACTGCTGCGCTACAGGCTGGCTAGCCGATACGGTAAAGAGTAGGGTGGAGCCAAACATCTAGACGAGGTAATGACATGGCAAAGCGTATTCAATTCTCCGCCACCGGCGGCCCAGAAGTGTTGCAGTATGTTGATTTTACGCCTGTCGATCCGGCAGCGGGCGAAGTCCAGGTTGAGAACCGAGCCATCGGCATCAACTTTATCGATACCTACGTACGCAGCGGTTTATATCCACCGGCCACCTTGCCGAGCGGCCTAGGCACTGAAGCGGCCGGGGTGGTGCTCAAAGTCGGGGCGGGCGTCAGCGCGCTGAAACCGGGCGATCGCGTGGTTTATGCTCAGTCTGCACTCGGTGCTTACAGCGAGATCCACAACGTACCGCTGGAAAGGCTGGCGATCCTGCCGGATAACCTGAGTTTTGAACAAGGTGCCGCCGCTTTCCTCAAGGGCCTGACCGTGCACTATCTGCTGCGCCAGACCTATGAGGTCAAGCCCGGTGAGGTATTTCTGTTCCATGCCGCCGCCGGTGGCGTTGGGCTGATCGCCTGCCAGTGGGCCAAAGCCTTGGGTGCCAAGCTGATCGGCAGCGTCGGGTCTGATGAAAAGGCGGAGCTGGCCAAGCGCGCTGGAGCCTGGGCGACCATTAACTATCATCAGGAAAATATTGCCCAACGCGTAGCGGAACTGACCAACGGCGAGAAAGTCGGCGTGGTGTACGATTCCGTCGGTAAAAGCACCTGGCAGGATTCCCTGAACAGCCTGAAGCGTCGCGGATTGATGGTCAGCTTCGGTAATGCCTCCGGCCCGGTGACCGGGGTCGATCTGGGGCTGCTGAACCAGAAAGGTTCGCTGTATGTCACCCGCCCTTCGCTCTACGGCTATATCACCAACCGCCAGGAGTTGCAGTTCGCCAGTAATGAACTGTTCTCACTGATCGGCAGCGGCGCGATCAAGATCGAGGTGAAGGAGGAGCAAAAATTTGCGCTGGCGGAAGCGCAGAAGGCTCACCAAGTGCTGGAAAGCCGCAAAACCAGCGGTTCTTGCCTGTTGATCCCAGGGCGTTAAGCAAAAGAAAAGGGTTCCGCGAGGAACCCTTTCTTGTTACTGCATTTTGTAGGGGTAGAGCAGAGTCCACAAGAAACACGGGGGGTTGCTTAAGCAACACTATTATTGTCTCTCGCGGTGATGAAATCATCGGCATCACTGCTGTTGGGAAGTATCCTAACAGCCGCTGAAAATAAAACATACGCTTAACGTGCCGTATTCATCTCTAAAACATCAAGGTGTGATCTCTGCCGCATCGCGTAAGCAAACTGTGATGTAATTTTCAGTGTGACAGTCTGATAAATCAGCAAAAAATGTTAATAGCGGCGTATCTGCGGTTTCTGCATTGAACGGTATATCCACACGCCAATCACCGCCAAAATCAGCCACGGCAGCAGTTTAATCACCATAGCGAACAACCCGCCCAACAGCATAAAGGCCGCAGCCACGAATAGCGCAGCGATGACGCCCAGCAGAGAAATACCGGTGACCAGCAGCATGACCACAAAACCAATAATAAAGAAGAGTTCTAACATGAGTGGCTCCTTGGCAAAACAATGTGTCTATCCCCGTCATACTTCAAGTTGTAGGTGCGTTGGCTTTCCTGCAACTCGAATTATTTAGGGCATACGTTGTTCTTTACAAGAAGCATGCCAACTTGGCAGGAAATTTAACCTATTGAAATACGGTGAAAAGAGTGCCAGCGCCTCTGGCACTCTTAGTCAAAAAGACCAAGTTTTAGTCAAATAAATTAATAATTATGCCACTTCGGCGCGTGGCGAACGCACCAAGCTCAGTGCCTGCTCGACAACCCGTGCATCAGCGCCCGGTTTATGGGCGTTTTCACTTAGATGACGACGCCACTGGCGCGCCCCCGGTACCCCCTGGAACAGGCCCAGAATATGGCGGGTGATATGACCAAGATACGTCCCGTTGGCCAGTTCACGTTCGATGTACGGATACAGCGATTCGATAATCTCCACGCTGCTGAGCACACCGGCCGGGGAGCCAAAAATTTCGCTGTCGACACGCGCCAGAATACCCGGATTCTGATAAGCCTCACGGCCCATCATCACGCCATCCAGATGCTGCAAATGCTGCTGCGCTTCTTCCAGCGTTTTCACCCCGCCGTTAATCGCGATAGTGAGCTGTGGGAAATCACGCTTTAGCTGATAGACACGCGGATAGTCCAGCGGCGGCACTTCGCGGTTCTCCTTCGGGCTAAGCCCGGAAAGCCAGGCTTTGCGCGCATGAATGGTGAACATATCGCATTCACCACGCCCGGCAACCGTGCCGATAAAATCACACAGGAAGGCATAGCTGTCCTGATCGTCGATGCCGATGCGGGTTTTCACCGTCACCGGGATCGAAACCACATCGCGCATCGCCTTGATGCAGTCGGCGACCAGCGCCGCCTGCCCCATCAGGCAGGCACCAAACATGCCGTTCTGCACCCGATCGGACGGGCAACCGACGTTGAGGTTGATCTCATCATAACCACGCTGCTCCGCCAGCTTGGCGCAGTGCGCCAGCGCCGCCGGATCGCTGCCGCCCAGTTGCAACGCCACAGGATGCTCTTCTTCGCTGTAGGCCAGATAGTCACCTTTGCCATGGATAATCGCGCCGGTGGTCACCATCTCGGTGTACAGCAGCGTTTCCTTGGTCAGTAGGCGGTGAAAATAACGGCAATGACGATCGGTCCAGTCGAGCATTGGCGCGATGGAGAAACGATTGGCGGCGTATTGAGAGGCGTGGTTATCTGTCGTCATGCTGAATTACTGGCTACCTGAAATGTCTGGAGTTCAACAACCGGCGGTCTGTGCCAGTGTCGCAAACGGCTATTATAACGGCAATCGACGGTCTTGGGAAAACTGCCTAAAAAGAAATGAATAAATAGGCGTTCACAGGTGTTCTCTACTCAATGGCGTAACCCAGAACGCCTTACCCCACCGAGGAACACACCATGAACCGTTTCATCAAAAACCTGTTGCTGCCTGCCATCGCCAGCACCCTGTTGTTTTCTGGTTTTACCCATGCCATGGGCGACAACAGCCAGAGCACGCCAACCTGCCCGAAAGGCCAAATCTACGACAGTAAAACCAAAACCTGCACGGTGGAAAAAAGCAGCATGCTTAGCGACGGCGATCGAACTAACTATGCCTACATGCTGGCGAAAAGTGGCCGCTATCAGGAGACCCTTGATGTCCTCAACACGTTACAGGATCCCAACACCGCCGTAGCGCTGAATTATCGTGGTTATGCCACCCGCAAACTCGGCCGCACCGATGAAGGTATCAGCTACTATTTAAAATCAGTGGCATTGGATCCGAACTACCCGAAAGTCCGCGAATATCTGGGTGAAGCCTACATGATTAAAGGCCGCCCGGATCTGGCCAAACAGCAACTGACCGTGATCAAATCACTGTGCGGAACCGGATGTGAAGAGTATCGCGATCTGGCAGCGGCTATCGACCATCACCCTGAATCATGAGGTTGCACCCTGGAGGCCGCTATCAGCAACGACGCGATTCGCAACGATATCGGGCAATACCTTTCCCGCCTGTGGCGCTATGGCCTGGTGCTTTGCCACCGGCGGGATATTGCCGACGATTTGGTTCAGGCCACCTGCGTGCGGGCGCTTGAGCGTGCCGCACAGTTTACCGTGGGTACGCGCATGGATCGCTGGTTGTTCTCGATCCTGCACTCCATCTGGCTCAATGAAATGCGGGCGCAGCATATTCGCCAGGGGCAAGGTTTTGTGGATGTGGAGGAACTTGCTGATTCGGCTAGCAACGACGACCCGATCTGGGCCAATCAGGTGATGCAGCGCGTTAATCGGCTGCCGGAAGCCCAGCGCAATACGGTCTTTCTGGTGTATGTAGAGGAGCTTTCCTACCGGGAAGCGGCAGAAGTGCTTGGCGTGCCAATCGGCACCATCATGAGCCGCCTGGCAGCCGCGCGTCTGAGGCTGGCGAACGACAGTGGGTTGCAAAACACACCCGTGCGGTCAAAAGGAGAAAAATCATGAGCGCTCATCGCGATATTGACGAACTGCTGGTCGCTTATCTGGATGACCAGTTGGAGCGCTCACAACGACATCACCTGGAACAACGGCTCACCAGAGAACCGGAGCTGGCCGCTCGTCTGGCCTTTCTGGCTGGCAGTAATCTGCCGTTCAAAGCCGCTTTTCAGCCACTGCTCGACGAAGCGCCGAAAAAACGGCTACAGGCAGGCCTGCAAACTCTCTTGCAACCTGCATCACCCAGGATCACCCGCCGCAGGCTGATTGCAGCAGCGATGGGTTTACTGGCTTTAGGAGTAGCAGGCGACCGCGCCTTCCTGCGGTTCAACCCACCGGAAGAGAACTGGCGCGGCCTAGTGGCGCAATATATGGCGCTGTATACGCCAGAAACACTGGCTGACAATTCCCTTTCCCCTCAGGAGCTCGCCGTTCAGTTGCAACATACCGGCGAACAGCTCGGCATCACCTTACTGTCACAGCAGTTGGCATTGCCAGGAGCGACGCTGAAAAATGCCCGGGTCTTGGCCTACGATGGCAAGCGCATCGCTCAACTGACCTATCTTGATGAACAATATGGGCCACTGGCATTGTGCATTATTCAACAACCCGGTGAAGATGCGCCAGAGAATGAACAGCGCATGGGAATGAACCTGGTGTACTGGTCTGGCGGCGATCACAGCTTTATGTTGATTGGCCATAATCCGCCCCAACAGATGAGCACGCTTGCCGATCAATTACGGCAAGCGCTCACAAGCTAAAACGGTTATTCCAACTCGCGGACCACCCGGCACGGTTGCCCCAGCGCCAATACGTTAGCCGGGATATCCCCGGTAACCACGCTGCCTGCGCCAATAGTCGTGCCATCGCCGATAGTTACGCCCGGCAGGATCACCACGTTCCCGCCAATCCAGACGTTACTGCCGATAACCACCGGTTTGGCCGAGGTTTGAAATGGGAAATCAGGATTGCCGCTAAAGCGTTCGCTGGCCTTGAGCGGATGGCTTGGCGTATAGATTTGCGCGTTCGGGCCGATCAGCGTGTTATCGCCAATGGTAATGGTATTGCAGTCGAGAAACACCGCATTAACGTTGATGAAGCAGTTTTTACCGATGCTGATATGCTGGCCGTAATCACACCAGAATGGCAGCTCGATCCAGCTTTCATCTCCCCAAGCAGCAAACAGTTCACGCAGCAGGCTTTTCTTCTCTTCCGCCTGATGCGAATCCAACGCAGCAAGCTGTTTGGTAAGGCCGCGCGCCCGGTGATACAGTGCGATCAGCTCTTCATCACGGCTGTTATAAACTTCGCCGCGCAGCAATTTCTCTCTTTCTGTCATGCTAAAGCTCCTGAGAAGCATCGTTCTTGCTGCGCGTTATACCGCTACCCCGCGCCAGAACCTACCCCAGAAAGCAGTAAAAGTGACCTATTCAGGTACAACTGCGATAAATCGTGATCTGTTTCTCATTTCAAGCCATACCAACGCCCGCATGCTGTCGGCTAGTAACGCATTATGTGGGGAAAAGGGCACAACCCTCGGCGATTCCACTGAAACATGTTAAAATCAGCTTCTTTGCGCACCGGAATATCTGCTATGAACTCAACCAACCAGGAAAAGCTGCTCGCGCAGGCTGAACGACTCTGTCAGCAGCGTAACGTGCGACTGACCCCACAACGGCTGGAAGTGTTACGCCTGATGGCGGAGCAACCCGGTGCCATCAGCGCCTACGATCTGCTCGATTTGCTGCGCGTCGCCGAACCCCAGGCTAAGCCCCCCACGGTGTATCGTGCGCTGGATTTTTTGTTGGAACAGGGATTTATCCACCGCGTCGAATCGGCTAACAGCTATGTGCTGTGCCATCACTTCGAACAGCCGATGCACACCTCTGCGCTGTTTATCTGCGATCGCTGCGGGCAGGTAACCGAGCGCACGACGGAAGGCGTGGAAGAAATGTTGCAGAAATTGGCAACAGAATCAGGATTTGCGCTGCGCCACAGCGTGGTTGAAGCCCACGGTCTGTGTTCTGCCTGCGTTGAGGTTGAAGCATGCGAAAACAAACAGGATTGCGATCATGACCACAGTATTGTGATCAAGAAGAAATAAGCGGTGCGGTAGCAATGCCGCAACGTAGCGCCGCGCTCATCTGTTTTCAGACGTTATGATTAGCCGGAAACCAGGTGCCGCGCACTTGATGGCGGTGCCAAATCCAACCCAGTGCCAACCCCCGCAAGGCCAGAAACACCATCAGAGCTAACCATAAACCGTGGTTGCCCAACAACGGCAGCGTAAATAAAGTCAATCCATAACCGACAGCGGCCACCGCCATGCTATTGCGCATTTCTGCCCCGCGAGTCGCACCGATAAACATGCCGTCCAGCAGATAACACCAGACACCCACCAAAGGCAGCACCACCTGCCAAGGCAGGTAATGGTTCGCCAAAGCTCGTAATTCGGGCAGCGAGGTTAACGCTGCCACGATGTGCTGCCCGGCAAGCACATAAATCATGGCAAAACCGAACGCCACCAGGCACGCCTGCCTGCAAGCCGCACGCCATACTTTATGCAGTTGGCGATCGTCCCGCGCTCCGTAGGCGTGGCCAGAATGTGCCTCAACCGCATAGGCAAAACCATCTAAAGCGTAAGCAGTGAACGTCAGCAGATTCATCAGCACCGCGTTCACCGCCACGATTTCACCCCCCATGCGCGCCCCCAGAATAGTCAGCGAGGCAAAGCACAGTTGCAGCAATAACGAGCGCAGCATGATGTCACGGTTAAGCGCCAGCAAACGGCGCAGATTACCGCGCCAGGCGTTGTGCAGCATCGCCAGAGTAATCCCGCGCATCCGCAGCACCCGCCACGACAGCCACAGACCCAGCAACAGCGTGGCATACTCGGCAATCGCCGTTGCGGCTGCGGCCCCCTGCACATTCCAGCCCAAGCCCATCACCAGCCAGATATCCAGCACAATATTCAGCAGGTTACCGACGATCAGCAAGATCACCGGTGCCCGCACGTACTGCACACCCAACAGCCAGCCGAGCAGTACCATGTTGGCCAATGCCGCTGGCGCGCTCAACCAGCGGATCTCCAGAAACAACCGCGCCTGTGCCAAGACTTCTTTATCGCCCCCGACAATCTGCAAGGCCAGTGCGATCAGCGGCGCTCGCAGCAGCACAATCGCCACCCCGGCCACCAGCGCCAACAGCAGCGGTTGCATAAAAGCCCTAGCCAGCCGTTGCGGATCCTGCGCGCCCAACGCCTGCGCCGCCAGCCCGGTGGTGCTCATACGCAGGAACAGCAGCAACATGAACAGGAAGCTGGTCGCCATTGAGCCCACGGCAACCCCACCGAGATAAGTCGGGCTATCGAGATGGCCGATAACGGCGGTATCCACCAGGCCAAGCAAGGGAACAGTGATATTGGAAAAGATCATCGGCAACGCCAGGCGCCACAACGCTTTATCGGTGTCGCTGGTAAAAGCAGAAATCAGGCGCATAGTGAAATGTTCCCGTGGCAGTGCGGTGAAGATAGTTTAGAAAAGGTATCGCCCCAGAGTTGGGGCGATATAATTCTTATTAATTGAAATATCAATCAGGGGTATAACGCTTAGATCCAATCACCGTTGCGGATCACACCGACGGCTAAGCCTTCGATAGTGAAATTCTGCTCGCGCAGATCGACCACAATCGGCTGAAACTCACTGTTTTCCGGCAGCAGCTCAACCATGTTGCCATGCTTTTTCAGGCGTTTAACCGTCACTTCATCTTCGATACGTGCTACCACTACCTGGCCGTTACGCACGTCCTGAGTTTTATGCACCGCCAGCAGATCGCCGTCGAGGATACCGATATCACGCATCGACATACCGTTAACACGCAGCAGGAAATCAGCGTTAGGTTTGAACAAAGAAGGATCGACTTTGTAGTGCCCTTCAATGTGTTGCTCGGCCAGCAAAGGTTCACCGGCAGCAACGCGGCCAACCAGAGGTAACCCTTCTTCATCTTCCATCAGCAGACGGATACCGCGCGAAGCACCGGAGATGATTTCGATCACCCCTTTGCGGGCCAACGCTTTCAAATGCTCTTCGGCGGCATTAGGCGAACGGAATCCCAAACGCATGGCGATCTCGGCACGTGTTGGTGGCATACCCGTTTGCGCAATATGATCGCGAATCAGGTCGTAGACCTCTTGCTGTCTGGTAGTTAATGCTTTCATTCCGCCCCCTGTTTGTTTATACAGTCTTGCTGTGAGTATATACAGGTAAGCCGGGATTGGGAACCGAAGAATAAATAAAAATCAGGGATTAGCGAAGCAGTTCGCAACATTACGCCCCTTTTCAAGGTCAACTGAAATGCTGCCACAGCACCGAACCCCAGACGAACAGCGCCAGCATAATCGTCAACGAAACCGCCGCCGACCCCATGTCTTTTGCCCGACCAGACAGTTCATGGTAATCCGTCCCCACACGATCGACGATGGCCTCGATCGCGCTGTTGAGGATTTCGACAATCATCACCAGCAGTACCGAGCCAATCAATAAAATGCGCGCTATCGCACCCACATCCAGCCAAATCGCCAGTATGATAGCCACTATGACCGCGACCGATTCCTGACGGAATGCGGCTTCGTTCTGCCAGGCTGCGGTTAAGCCTTTATATGAATAGCCTGCCGCCTTAATGATGCGTGTCAGGCCCGTTGCTTTATTTGCCATGTAAGAGCACCTTTCTCTAAGGTGAGTCATAATTTACCTATGTGTTTCCAGAGCCGTTAACGGCCTTGGAATTCCCAACACCACAGATCTGCTACCTGGTTTCTGGTATGCTTGCGGCGCATTGCTAACAAGAGGCTTTATGTTGTTATGTTAGGTTGGCGTAAAATATATTATAAACTATTGAATTTACCACTGAAAATGTTGGTAAAAAGTAAGGTTATCCCTTCGGATCCGGTCACGGAGTTAGGGTTAGATCCCTCGCGGCCAATTCTGTATGTTTTACCTTATAATTCCAAGGCAGATTTGCTCACCTTGCGCACCCAGTGCTTGGCGTTAGATCTGCCCGACCCCCTTAACTCGCTGGAGATCGACGGCGCCGTTCTGCCGAGCCACGTGTTTATCCATGAAGGCCCGCGCGTATTCCGCTATTACACGCCAAAAGAAGAATCGGTAAAACTGTTCCACGACTATCTGGATCTGCACCGCAGCAATCCGGATCTCGATATTCAGATGCTTCCGGTATCCGTGATGTTCGGCCGCTCACCGGGGCGTGAAGGGCACGGAACACCGCATCTGCGCCTGCTGAACGGCGTACAGAAATTCTTCGCCATATTGTGGTTAGGGCGTGACAGTTTTGTCCGCTTCTCCAATACCGTTTCTCTGCGGCGCATGGCTACCGAGCACGGTACTGATAAAACCATTGCGCAGAAACTGGCGCGTGTCGCGCGCATGCACTTCTCGCGTCAGCGCTTGGCCGCCGTTGGGCCAAGCCTGCCGGCCCGTCAGGATCTGTTCAACAAGTTGCTGGCATCTAAAGCGATTGAAAAAGCGGTCGAAGACGAAGCGCGCAGCAAAAAAATCACTCACGAAAAAGCCCAGCAGAATGCCATTGCGCTGATGGAAGAGATTGCCGCCGACTTCTCTTACGAAGCCGTACGCCTTTCCGATCGCGTGCTGAGCTGGACCTGGAACCGGCTGTATCAGGGCATCAACGTCACTAAAGCCGAGCGCGTGCGCCAACTGGCGCAAGACGGCCACGAGATTGTCTATGTGCCCTGCCACCGCAGCCACATGGATTACCTGTTGCTGTCTTACGTGCTTTATCATCAGGGCTTGGTGCCGCCGCATATCGCCGCAGGCATCAACCTGAACTTCTGGCCAGCCGGGCCGATCTTCCGCCGTTTGGGTGCGTTCTTTATCCGCCGTACCTTCAAGGGCAACAAGCTCTATTCCACCGTGTTCCGTGAATACCTTGGTGAGCTGTTCACCCGTGGCTATTCGGTAGAATATTTTGTGGAAGGTGGCCGTTCCCGTACCGGACGCTTGCTGGAACCGAAAACCGGCACCCTGTCGATGACCATCCAGGCGATGCTGCGTGGCGGGACTCGCCCAATCACATTAGTGCCGGTTTACATCGGTTATGAGCATGTGATGGAGGTAGGGACCTACGCCAAAGAGCTGCGCGGTGCGACCAAAGAGAAAGAGAGCCTGTTGCAGATGCTGCGCGGCCTGCGCAAACTGCGCAACCTCGGCCAGGGCTACGTCAACTTTGGCGAACCTCTGTCATTGACCTCTTACCTCAATCACCATGTGCCACAGTGGCGCGAGTCTATCGATCCGATCGAAGCCCAGCGCCCAAGCTGGCTGACGCCAGCGGTCAACGATCTGGCTGCCCGGATCATGGTGCGTATCAACAATGCGGCGGCGGCCAACGCCATGAACCTGTGTGTTACCGCCTTATTGGCCTCGCGCCAGCGGGCGCTGACTCGTGAACAGTTGATTGAGCAGTTGGATTGTTACCTCCAGTTGATGCGTAATGCACCTTATGCGCCTGATGCCACCGTGCCAGCACAAACGCCAGAGCAATTGCTGGATCACGCGTTGAACATGAACAAGTTCGAGGTGGAAAAAGACAGCATCGGTGACATCATCATCCTGCCGCGCGAGCAGGCGGTGCTGATGACCTATTACCGCAACAACATTCACCATATGCTGGTACTGCCTTCGCTGATTGCCACCATCGTGATGCATCACCGTCGCGTATCCCGCGATGAGTTGCTGCGCCAGGTCAGCCTGATCTATCCGATGCTGAAAGCCGAACTGTTCCTGCGCTATGAAAAAGAACAGTTACCGGAGGTTCTGCAACCGCTGATCGACGAACTGGCGCGCCAACAGCTGATTTGCCACAAAGGTGACGAACTGGTGCTGAACCCGGTGCGTATTCGCCCGCTGCAACTGCTGGCGGCCGGTGTGCGCGAAACCTTGCAGCGTTACGCAATTACCATGTCGATCCTCAGCGCCAACCCAAGCATCAATCGTGGCGCGCTGGAGAAAGAGAGCCGCATCATGGCTCAGCGCCTGTCGGTGCTGCACGGGATCAATGCGCCGGAATTCTTCGACAAGGCGGTGTTCTCCACCCTGGTGGCGACGCTGCGTGAAGAAGGCTACATCAACGACATTGGCGATGCGATCCGTGAGCACACTATGGAGGTTTACACCATGCTGAGCGATCTGATCACGCCGGAAATCAAGTTGACCATCGAAAGCGTCAGCACGCCGGAAGAGACTAACGAGTTGCCGGAAACGGCAGACGTGGAAAAAGCTGGCGAATAGCGTCGTGCTTCAACAGACTAAGGCACCCGAATTGGGTGCCTTTTCTTTGCCTGCAATCAGGCTCAGAGATAGCTCAGCGCAATGCCGATAAACAGCACTAAGCCAACGTAGTTGTTGTTCAGGAAGGCAGTGAAGCAGGCATCGCGATCGCGGCTGGCAATCTGTTTCTGCTGATGGATAAACAGCGCTCCGGCCAGCAGCAATGACCAATAATAGGCACCGCCAAGCTGCATCAGATAACCCACCCACAGCATTAACAGCAGGGTGGCAAACTGCAACAACCCGACAATCAGCTTGTCATGGCGGCCAAACAGCACGGCAGTGGACTTAATGCCGATTTTCACATCGTCATCACGATCCACCATGGCATACAACGTATCGTAAGCCACCGTCCAGCAGATATTCGCCAGGAACAGCAACCAGCAGCTCAGCGGCAATGATTCGCTAACGGCAGCATAGGCCATCGGGATCGACCAGCCAAATGCGGCCCCCAACACCACCTGCGGCAGGTTGGTCACCCGCTTCATAAACGGGTAAACCCAGGCCAGAGCCAGCGCCGCCAGCGAGAGCCAGATAGTCATGGCATTCAACGTCAGCACCAGGGCAAAGGAAATCAGCACCAGCGCGACAAACAGAATTTTGGCTTCTTTTTCACTGACCCGACCACTCGGCAATGGGCGGCCCGCGGTACGCTTCACATGCCCGTCAAAGGCCCGATCGGCATAATCATTGACCACACAGCCCGCCGCACGCATCAGGAATACGCCAAGCACGAACACCAGCAATACGGGCAGCGACGGCACCCCCTGCCCGGCCAGCCACAATGCCCACAGCGTCGGCCACAGCAGCAACAGCGTGCCAATCGGTTTATCGATACGCATCAGGTGGCTATAAGCCTGCCATTTGCTTTGAGTCACGCTTCCTTCCAAGATCCTTTTCTCCCCTTATTTTGCCGGAATACCTTTCTACACCGCATACAGCGGAGAAGACGGTAAAAACAGTTCGGTCAGCAACAGTGGTTTATCTGCCAGGCGTAAGCGGGAACGCCGGGCCCACCGTTCTCCCTGCTGGCCAACATGAATATAATCGCGCGTTAACGTATTGCTGCTGAACAGATAACGGCCCAGTGGCAAGGTGCCCAGATCGACCAGCGCCTGATCCGGGCCGGTCAGCGTTTCCTGTGGGATCACCGTTCGCCCCAAGAGCCAGGGCTGGCCATCCCCCAACAATACAATCTCGCGCAGCCAATAACGCTCGCTGTAAGGTAAATGTTCGGCTTCTTCGCCCAACTGCTCGCAGGTCACAAAACATTCGCGCTGGGGCTCGACCTGCACCAGGCCACAATGGCGCTCAAAACGGCGAGTCATGGAGCCCAACTCCATCAGCCAATCGCTAATGGCGGCGGGTATCGGGGAGTTTTCAGGCAACCACGCAATGGGCGGTAGGATGGAATCCCTATTGCCAGACATGTTCTACTCCATGGCAGAAACCACGCCAGACGAGCGGTTCCTGACCCTACAAATCGTTAACAGATTGTCATTGTAACGCAGAAACCCGAAAGCGGCAGGTTGATTCGCAGTGAAATCAGTAGAGTTTTTAACAGGAAGGGAACGGGTAAAACGGAAGAGCAGCCATTGGAAAAGCCTCTGCCACACACTTGTACATCGGCTCGCAGTTTCGCTCCACGCTTCCTCCCCACGGTCGGTCGCTGTGGTCAACTCACGGCGGGACTTGCACCCGCAAGAGTGCGCCCATGCTGGGCGCACAAAAAAGGTGCGCTGGAGGCGCACCAATCATCAAGCCAGCATCAGCAGCGTGGGGATTACCCCTTGCCTTTCACACTGCCAATAAACGTTTCACGTGCGGTGGTAGAACCCAGTTTTTCGGCCTCATTCATCAGTTTCAAGGCCTTATCGATATCACCAGCCTTAACCGCCTGTTTGATACCTTTATTGAAGTAGGCTTCGGTGTCATTGAGCATCGGTTCTGCTGGAGCAGCAGGTGCCGGGGCGGCGACAGGTGCAGCAGGTGCTGGGGCCGTTGAACCCACCACCACCGGCGCAGGTGCTGAAGAGTTTGTCAGCGGTAAGCCAATCATGACGCTGCCCATATTTTGCTCTGAGCGAACTTTCAAGTTCAGCTCACCCGTTGGGCTATGCCGGGCAATTGGGTCTGGAATATCCGGGACCGCATTCCCCACCCCCATGGCGTAAGCTTTGGCAGGGTCAAGGAGCTGAGTGGTAGCCGCTAAATCCTGGCGGGTGGTGTACACCAATACGTAGATCTGCTTCTGCCCCAGAGCGGGCGTCAGCTTCATCGTGCCTTCCAAGCGATCGCCAGACATCACGCCCGCTCGCTCATACGGGAAATAACTGCTGGGATAAAACGCGGCGGGCCGCATTTGCTCATCCAGAACCAGCACGCTCGGTGCAAACACGCTACGATCGTTCACCAGGCTGCTGAGGGTAATCTCCAGCGAACCGCGATCCGCTGGCAACGTAAATGCGGCCACTTGGCCCTGAATATCGCCTTGGCTAACCTGCGGGTTGGCCTCGGTGATCTTAAAACTTTCGCTGGCTGGCGGTACTACAGGTTTCCAAGGCAGCTTCTGCAGCGTGTCATGGGAAATCGCCGGGGCAACCGAGACATCCGCCTGCGCGTTAAATGCTGTGGCGTGCGCCATCAACGGCAGTGCAGAACCACAAATCAGTGACAGATAAAAAGCGAGTAGATTTTTTTTCATTGTGATGGCCCTTTCGAAAAGAGGCGGGGAAACTGACGCGCAACTGGCAAGAAGAACGCGTCAGCCAAACAGATTAACGAAAAGTTGATGCAGCCGAACTTACGTTCGGCTGCGAGATTGCTTACCACCAGGCTTCGAATTGCGCACCGAAGGTCACTTCACTGTCGCTACCACGGCCGCCGTTATTGACCGCAGCTCCATTGTTGTCATAGCCCCACTTCTCATCCCAGTTGGCGTAGGTGGCGAAAACGCGCAGTGCCGGGCGTGACCAGATGCTGTCGCCAGCCTGCCACTGTTGGGCCAAGGTCAGTTTGTACTGGCTGTTACGATCGTCGGCTCTCTGCGACTTGACGTTGTCATAGCCCGCTTCAAACAGGGTGCTCATGATCGGAGTCCACTTATACATTGGACGGATACCGACGGTGTACCAGGTGGTGCCGTTGTTGTTGTCCAGATTGATATTCTGGTACATACCAACGTACATCATTTCCCAATCGTCGCTCAGCTTCACCGCACCATGATCCAACAAGCGCAGCATATGGCCGTCGTTATTGACGCTGGCACCCTGGCTATGACCCGTATTCCATGATGTCATAGAGTCAGTGGCATACTGTACAACGAACTTGTTAAAGCCACCGAGCATGCTCTGAGTGTGTTCCGCCGTTGCCATTACGCCATTTTTCGAAGCGCCTGGCTGCAGTTCAACACCATCTTTGGTGGTGGCATTGCCATAATCAACACCGAACTCCAACGTACCGCCTGGATTGGTTTCCATCCCTGCCAAACGCACGTCGTAGACATCGTTGTAGACATCTGCAGTATTTCTCACCTGACGTTGTTGCAACCCAGATACTGGATCAACAAACCACTCAGTTCTCGTATCACCAAAGGCTGCAGAACCACCCGCTTCGGTATTACGAGTCACAGCAAACGACAGCTTACCAAAGCCCAGATCGACGTTTTCCAGACCCGCACCTGGGCCTGAAATATCCCAGTAGTAGAAGTCGATCATGTGAACGTCATGACGTTGATAAAAACGCTTACCTGCCCACATATTGGCACCAGGCAATGCAGCAATCAGGTTTTTACCCTGTACGTTGATTTCACGGAAGGCTGGATTGGTGGCTTCCCAATCATTGGCCTGATCGACGCTATACGCAACGTTTGAGTCCAGGTAAAAGCTCTTATCACCGTCTTTCCACAGCTCCTGACCCAGTTTTAATTCCGCATAAGTCTCACATTCGTTACCAAGGCGGTACTTGCTTTGGGCTCCGGTAGCCTGGAAACACTGCTGTGTGCCGCCGCTGCCGGTCCAACCAATACCAGAACGTGCGTAACCATGAAAATCCACTGCCATTGCTTGCGTAGATAAAACTCCCGCGGCGATAGCCAGTGCCAAAGGAAGTTTGCGCAGAGTAGTCATCATTATTCTCCTGTTATAGTTGCCTGTCGGCATGCATGCTTTTCCCCTTGTTACTTGAATTTGCAGGGGTGTTGGCTGCCTTCACTCACCCGAATCACTTACTGGAGTAAGCTCATCGGACCTCGCTCAGTTGCCGCCTACCTGCAACTCCAAGTACTTTGGGGATCAAACGCCCGGTTCCTGATGCAGCCTGCGGCATGCCGTACCGTCCTCACGGAACAGATGGCAGCGGTGAGGCGGCAACCCGATAGCGAATGTTGCACCTTCTTCTACCAGCACTACGTCATTCTGGCGGTACACCAGGTTCTGACGAATTTCTGGAATTTGAATATGAATCTGGGTTTCGTTGCCCAGTTGCTCTACGACCTGCACTTCGCCCATCAGCGATACCGCAGATTCGGAGCTCGGTAACAGATGTTCAGGGCGAATGCCCAACGACAGGTTGGCTCCAACCACGACCCCCTCAGACTCAACCGGTAACCACACCAGTTGGCGATTAGGCATCGGCAGTTCAACCTGCACGTTATTGTGCTCAACGGCAGTCACTTTAACCGGCAGGAAGTTCATCTTCGGCGAGCCGATAAAACCGGCGACAAAACGGTTGGCCGGGTAGTGATACAGCTCCAGCGGCTTGCCGATCTGAGCGACACGCCCGGCATCCAGCACCACGATTTTGTCTGCCAGCGTCATCGCTTCGACCTGATCGTGGGTGACGTAAATCATGGTGCGCTGTAGGCGCTTGTGCAGGCGCGAGATCTCGATGCGCATCTGCACACGCAGGGCGGCATCCAGGTTAGAAAGCGGCTCATCGAGCAGGAACACATCCGGTTCGGCAACCAGAGTACGACCGATTGCGACCCGCTGACGCTGGCCGCCGGACAGGGCTTTTGGCCGCCGATCCAGCAAGTGCGCCAGTTGCAGCACTTCGGAAACCTGGTTGACCCGTTGGGTAATTTCCGCTTTTTTCGCCCCGGCCAGCTTCAGGCCGAACGACATGTTGTCGGCCACCGACAGGTGCGGATACAACGCATAGGACTGGAACACCATGCCGATGCCACGTTCAGCAGGCGGCACTTCGTTCATGCGTTTTTCACCAATGAACAGATCGCCGGAGGTAATATCCTCAAGCCCGGCAATCATGCGCAACAGCGTCGATTTACCGCAGCCCGATGGCCCGACAAACACCACAAATTCACCGTCATCGATGGTCAGATTAACGTCCCTGGAAATCACGGCCTCACCGAAGGCCTTATAAACGCTGCGCAGTGTGACGCTAGCCATGCGTTACTCCCCTGCTTTCGCAGTTAACATTTCGTGTAAAAATGGCAGATGCAAAACCCGCCAAAACCCATTGTTGATCCTCTTGCTGCGCACCGTGCTGCCAAGCCAAAGGAATAGTTGCCTCAGACGGCACGGCCGGCTGAGTATATGGCTGCAGGTTGATTAGCGCTTCAAGGCATTGATCCTGATGGGTAATGAGTAAACGAATTACGCCATCCTGCTGGCTGACCGAACTCAGTTCACCATGCTGAATCACCGGCAACTGGCGCAGAGCCAACAAAGCCTGGCAGTAACGTAACGTTGAGTTGTTGTCATGCTGCTGGCGGCTGATCGCCAACGCACGATGTTCGATAGCCACCTGCTGATACCAGTGAATTTCACCGGCAGTCACCTGCTCCGGGGCCTCGTGCCAGGGCATTGGCGTTTGTGCGCCATGCGGTTCTTGCAAACCGGCTGCGTGTGGCAGGCCAAGTTCTTCCCCCTGATACAGGCAAATAGGGGCAGGCAGCAACGCCAGCAACGTCAGAAAAGCCTGGGCGGAACGCAGATCACCCTGCCCCCAGTGGCTGACCACGCGGGGCTGATCGGCTTCTCCGGTACTCCAGACGTTTTCCGCCAGCCGATGACGGTGGGTATTAAGGACCGCCACCAGTTTCTCAACGCTGAATGGCATCACCTCCAGCGCCAGCACACCACGGGCATAATGCTGATCGGGTGCTGCGCTGCGGCAGATACGGTTTGGCCCTTCGCTGTGCCAGAGAGCCAACCCGTGCCCCGCCACTTCCGCACCGGCCTCTGGTGGCAACGCCTGCGGCAGCAACAAGCCATCCACGGCTAGCATCTTCAGATAGGGCAGCGCCGCCATCATGCCGGGTACATCACCAACACCATCGCCGTTTCCATCGCGGAAACTGACCGGATGGATCCGGTACAACGTTGGGTGAGTGGCAGTACGCATTAACGACATAAGTCTGGGTTCCTGCTGTACATGGCGAAAAAATCAATGTTGCTGATAGTGAGGTAATGACAGGAAGGGGTAATCATCCGTAACAGGATTTTTCATGGGGGAGGAGATGGGAGGATGAGGGAACTACGGTTCCCGGTCGAAGTTCCCAGCATAGGGCAAATCTGTGATCTCCTTTGCAAAAATCGCCCCCCCTTTATGTGCCTGACACCACAGAATAGGGCGCAATGTTAGCTGGATCACACTACTCAGGCGTGGGGCGTAGACGGGGGGAGGATGAGAAAGTATCCGGTTGTGACCCACTATGAGCGCGAAATTGCTCTCCTTACCGCAGTGCCTACATAAAGGATGGAATTATGAATCTCAGAATGAAAAAAAGCGCACGCATACTGGCGCTTTCGGCCTTAACCACGCTGGTGCTGTCTTCTTCTGCCTTTGCCAAAATTGAAGAAGGCAAACTGGTTATCTGGATTAACGGCGATAAAGGCTATAACGGCCTGGCCGAAGTTGGCAAAAAGTTTGAGAAAGACACCGGCATTAAGGTGACCATTGAGCATCCGGACAAACTGGAAGAGAAATTCCCGCAGGTTGCCGCGACCGGTGACGGCCCGGACATCATCTTCTGGGCACACGACCGCTTTGGCGGTTACGCACAGTCTGGCCTGCTGGCAGAAATCCATCCTTCCAAAGCCTTCCAGGAAAAAATCTATCCTTTCACCTGGGATGCGGTTCGCTTTGACGGCAAGCTGATCGGTTACCCGATCGCGGTTGAAGCCCTGTCACTGATTTATAACAAAGATCTGGTCAAAGACGCTCCAAAGACTTGGGAAGAGATCCCGGCACTGGATAAAGAGCTGCGCGCCAAAGGCAAGAGCGCCATCATGTGGAACCTGCAAGAACCCTACTTCACTTGGCCAATTATCTCTGCCAACGGCGGTTATGCCTTTAAATTTGAAAACGGCAAATACGATGTTAAAGACGTGGGCGTAGCCAATGCGGGTTCACAAGCTGGCCTGCAATTCATCGTCGATCTGGTGAAAAACAAGCACATCAACGCCGATACCGATTACTCGATTGCTGAAGGCGCATTCAATAAAGGCCAGACCGCCATGACCATCAACGGCCCGTGGGCCTGGTCAAACATCGAGCAGAGTAAAATCAATTATGGCGTGACTCTGCTGCCAACCTTCCAAGGCAAGCCGTCTAAACCGTTCGTCGGTGTACTGACCGCCGGCATCAACGCCGCCAGCCCGAACAAAGAACTGGCTACCGAATTCCTGGAAAACTATCTGATCACCGATCAGGGCCTGGCTGACGTCAATAAAGACAAACCGCTGGGTGCCGTGGCGCTGAAATCGTTCCAGGAGCATCTTGCGAAAGATCCACGCATTGCTGCCACCATGAAGAACGCGCAAAACGGCGAAATCATGCCAAACATCCCACAGATGAGCACCTTCTGGTATGCGATGCGCAGTGCCGTGATCAACGCCATTACCGGGCGCCAGACGGTAATGGCCGCACTGGAAGATGCACACGCCCGTATCATCAAGTAATACCCGGCAATCGGTGGGCTCTGTGCCCACCGTGCCCTTAGCTGTGTGGGATGCGGTCAGCATCCCGCTGTAATACCCCAGAAAGGAATTCCCTATGCAATTAGCTCACGCCGGTTTGCCCGCGCGAAAAAAATCGAAGTGGTGGCAAAGTGATATTCTGAAATGGCTGTTCGTCGGCCTGTTCAGCCTGGTGACTTGCTATCTGATTGTGTTGATGTATGCACAGGGAGAATACCTGTTCGCGATTCTGACGCTGGTGCTGGTCAGTGCCGGGCTGTATGTGTTCGCCAATCGTCGTGCCTATGCCTGGCGCTATGTGTACCCAGGGGTCGCCGGGATGGGGCTGTTCGTCCTGTTCCCGCTGATCTGTACCATCGCCATCGCGTTTACCAACTACAGCAGTACCAACCAGTTAACCTTTGAGCGGGCTCAGTCAGTACTGATGCAACGCCAATTCCAGACCGGTAAAACCTTTACCTTCGAGCTCTATCCGACGGAAAACCAGCAGTGGCTGATGCAGTTAACCCACCCGGATAGCGGCCAATTACTGATTTCTGAGCCGTTCAGTCTCAATAGCAGTGAACCGCAGACGCTGAAACTGAGCGCTGAAAGTGCCGCCCCTGATAGCGAGCGCGCTACGCTGCGGGTGATTACTCAAAACCGCCAGGCGCTGAGCCTGATGGTCGCAATATTACCGGACGGCGGTGAGCTGCGAATGAGTTCACTGCGCCAGTTCTCAGGCACCAGCCCTCTTTATACGTTGGGTAAAGACGGCAAAATACTGACCGACAATCAGACCCAGGTCCAATATCGCCCTAATCCGCAGATCGGTTTCTATCAGGCGATTAATGCCGACGGCAGTTGGGCGAAAGATACTCTCAGCCCAGGCTATACCGTCACCACCGGCTGGAAAAACTTCCTGCGCGTACTGAACGATGAAGGCATTCAGAAGCCTTTCGTCTCGATCTTCGTCTGGACCATTATTTTCTCGGTGCTGACCGTGATTTTCACCGTCGCAGTCGGTATGGTGCTGGCCTGCGTGGTGCAGTGGGAAGCGCTGAAGGGCAAAGCGGTCTACCGCGTGCTGCTGATCCTGCCCTATGCCGTACCGTCTTTTATTTCGATCCTGATCTTCAAAGGCTTGTTCAACCAGAGCTTCGGCGAGATCAACCTGATGCTCAGCGCGCTGTTTGGCATTAAACCCGCTTGGTTCACCGATCCGATCACCGCCAAGAGCATGATCCTGATCGTCAATACCTGGCTGGGTTATCCGTACATGATGATCCTGTGCATGGGGCTGCTGAAAGCCATTCCTGACGACTTGTACGAAGCCTCGGCAATGGACGGTGCCACCCCGATGCAGAACTTCTTCCGCATCACGCTCCCGTTGCTGATCAAACCGCTGACGCCACTGATGATCGCCAGCTTTGCCTTTAACTTTAACAACTTTGTCCTGATCCAACTGCTGACCCGTGGCGGGCCGGACATGATTGGCACCACCACGCCAGCCGGTTATACCGATCTGTTGGTGAGCTACACCTATCGCATAGCCTTTGAAGGCGGCGGCGGGCAGGACTTTGGCTTGGCAGCGGCCATTGCTACGTTGATCTTCCTGTTGGTAGGCGCACTGGCGATCTTGAACCTGAAAGCCAGCAAGATGAATTTTGACTAAGGGAGAACGATAATGGCTATGGTCCAACCCAAATCACAGCGCGTGCGTCTGTTGATCACCCATATTCTGATGCTGAGCTTTATCGCTCTGATCATGTTCCCGTTGCTGATGGTTATCGCGATATCGCTGCGTTCAGGGAACTTCGCCACCGGCAGCCTGATCCCGGATCAGATCTCCTGGGATCACTGGCGATTGGCGCTCGGTATGAGCGTGACCCATGCTGACGGCACGGTCACTCCGCCGCCTTTCCCGGTGCTGTTGTGGCTGTGGAACTCGGTTAAAGTGGCGGCAATCACCGCCGTGGGTATTGTGACGCTGTCTACTACCTGCGCCTACGCCTTTGCCCGCATGCGCTTTCGCGGTAAAAGCACCCTGCTGAAAAGCATGCTGATTTTCCAGATGTTCCCGGCCGTGCTGTCCTTGGTGGCGTTGTATGCCCTGTTCGACCGCTTGGGCCAATACATTCCGTTTATCGGCCTGAATACCCATGGCGGCGTGATTTTTGCCTATATGGGCGGCATAGCGCTGCACGTCTGGACGATTAAGGGCTACTTCGAAACCATCGACAACTCGTTGGAAGAAGCGGCTGCGCTGGATGGGGCAACCCCGTGGCAGGCATTCCGCCTGGTGCTGTTGCCGCTTTCAGTGCCAATTCTGGCGGTGGTATTTATTCTGTCATTTATTGCGGCGATCACCGAAGTTCCGGTCGCTTCTCTGTTGTTGCGTGATGTAAACAGCTACACGCTGGCCGTCGGTATGCAGCAATACCTGAACCCGCAAAACTACCTGTGGGGTGACTTTGCCGCCGCCGCCGTGCTGTCAGCAATTCCGATTACCGCCGTGTTCCTGTTGGCACAGCGCTGGTTGGTGGGTGGCCTGACTTCTGGCGGTGTGAAAGGCTGATAAATTACCAGGTTCGGTGATGCCGGGCCCGGTAAGTGTTAAATCCTGTGTTTTTGTCTACTGCAATACGTTTGATGTACTTTGCTTTAATCTGATCAATACCTGTGTCTTGGGCGGCCTGCGCTAGGCCGCCATTTTTATGTCTGTGATTTCAGGCTGAAGCCATAGGACAATTGAATTGCTCTGCAGAAGCAAAACGAGTGAGTAGTGTGAGCGATGGGGGGAGCAGAGAGATTTTGGGGGATTAAAAATCCCCCAAATTGAGCAGTGATAAACGATTAACGGAAGCGAACATCCCGATCGGACGTCAAACCATACAGTTGATATTTGCGGCCCAGCATTTGCCCACCATCGCGGGTAAGCGGGGTCCAACCGACCTGCATACGACTGCGGGAAGGCGAAGTGGTCATCAACTCCAGCGGGATGGAAATGTAGAAGCCCTTGGTAAACGAACCCTCACCATACTCTTCCCGTGTGACATCGGTAAACGTAGCGTAAACGCCCGCCACAACTCCGCTATCAAAGCGTTTAGACAGATCGACCGTCGCACCTTTGTCTTTAGCCAGATACTGGCCTACGCTCAAAGCCACCAACACGCCATCAGCAAAAGGCGGTTTCCAGTAACCGGTGACATGCCCGGTAACGGCATCATAATCAGCGAAACGCATCATATCCTCCCAGTCACGCTGTTTCACCCAGTTGGCATTAACACCGACCGCCCAATCAGTGTCTAACGGACGATACAGCATTTCCGCACCGACGCCGCCGAACATGCTTTCCAGATATCCGCCATACACTTGGCCATAGATACCATCACCAAAAGATTGGAAGTAGTTGGCTTGGAGATCGTTGAGATACACATCGTTGCCAACGTATTCACGAATATGCGTACGAACACGTGGCAATTGGGAGTCTGGAGGTGGCGCTGTGTAGTTAAATCTATCGTAGTTGTTCGCAAGGTTAGCAAAAATGCCGCCGCTGGTTAACAAGTGGTCTGTTACCCACCAGTTGGCGCTCCCTAACAAACCAATCTGATACATGTAAAATGACTCTGCACCACCCACAGACTGGGTTAACGTCGGTGAAAGGCTGAAACCAAACCTGTCATTTTCAATGTAATAGCCTTGATCGGTATTTTCTGGCAATAACGGTTCAAGACGTTTTTGCTGCAACGTTTGTTCATGCCCCAGTGGATATCCTTCCAACTGCGCACGTAAACTGTTGACATCGGTCTTGGTGGTCACCTGCGGTAAATTATAACGCGTCTCGGTTACCGCCAGCGTATCAACACCTTCTGGAAGATGATTCATCAGAATAATGTTGGCCCGCTCGACCCCATCTTCGCTATAGCGATACCTAGACTGGGTTCCGGTCATGTACAGCGTATTATCTTTCACCTGAATCTTAGGTGCAGAGAAACCCGCTTGATCTTCAAGCGCAGAAAGCTGGTTGGCGACCACATCCTGCTGCAACCCGCTGCCCTGTGGCTCGGGCTGATAAGCGGGCTTTGATTGATCAACATGAGAAGGTGTTAATTCATTAAAGTTAGTGCGTAAGGTAAACCCAGCCATCAAGGTATTACCGCGCTCATAACTCATATTGACGTCGGCCCAATTTGTTACGCGATAAACCGCGCCGAAGTTGAATTTACTGTCTTGCTTAAGCTTACCGGCAAAATCACCTTGATAATCGTTCCCTTCATATTCCAGCTTCAGGCGCAGTGGTTGCCAAGGGGTTTGATATTCTACGCCGCCAAAAATCGCCGCAGGCCCGCGGAAAGACTCACTGAGGCTGACAGTTCCGCCAGTCGTCGTATGTACGTTGTTACGCGTACAAAAGCGATCGCTGGCATCACAGAATGGGTTCCTGACATTACCACTGTTACCCAGATAGCCCCATCCCATACCCAAAGTAAAATCGAGAGGTCCCCACCCTTTACTGGCCACCAGGTATTCACCATCGAACAACCCGGTACCACCGATGTCACGCACCCCTACAGCCATCTCAGGCAGCCAGTATCCTTCTTCCCAAAGACGTAACTTCACATCAAAAGATTTGTCTTTATAGGTTTGATCACCGCTGAATGAGGGGTCATTACTGTATTTTCGCGTTCGCACATCGGTATAACGGAGAGTAGTTTCCAACCATGGCATCGGTTGAACAGAAATCGAATAAAAGCGGTACTGGTCATTATCACGGTAGTTAAAACTGAATTCGCCCTCTTTCGCCATACGCGCAGTCGGGGTTTGCAGCAAACCAGCGCCGCCGAAGTCAGTCTGAGATGGCCCTAATGGGGCAGGATATGAAGCCGCCTGACACGCGTTGGCGACAGACAGCGCAACCAAGCTAAATAAGTAACGTTTTTTCATCAGTCTGGCATCCGGTGCGTCAATAACGAAATAATTTGCTCGTTGATGTCTTTGAAATCGTCAGGCAATGCGGAAACAGCAAACCCCAGAAATAAAAGACTCCCTGGCGTCATTTCATTATGCCGCCGGTTCCAGTAAGCGATAGGGACAGGCTTCACCTCACCCTGTGGAGTGATAATCCAGGCGGTATCATGTTCAGCCCCCTCAAGAGGCTGGAGCCCGATAAGATAGTCACTGACATCTTTTCCCGGTAAGAAATCACGTTTACCATGCGGTGCCAATGCGCCCAACAGCCTGACGCTTTTCGGCTCTGGTGCGACATAGACCTGATATTCGCCCTGCAGCCGACGATCAAGCACCGGATCTAAGCGGATCATGTCAGGATCAAGCGGAACAAACAGGCGACCGATGACGTTAAGTTCAGCAAGTTGCGAATGCACCGCGTCCACCGTTGCCGCCAAAGACGTATCGTCATCCTGTCGCAAAACCGCGCTTAGCGCCTTCAAGCGCGCTAAGAGTTGCTGCTGCTTCTGCTGTTCGAACCGGGTCGCACTCTGTTCTGCGATCGCCGCACCTGGCCACCAGATTTTGCCTTGCAAAGCCGGGTTATCCACCACCAGGTTCTCTAACGTGGGCACATTTTTAAGCGTGACTGACGCCTTGTCCGGATAAAATACGGTTACCCGACTTTCTGCATTGGCAGAATTCAGCGAAAAGCACAGGAGTGCACTCAAAAGCAGATTAATTTTTTTCATTATGCCTCTGCTTCAACAATGTAATCTCAATTGGGAAATAGTCCGCGCCCATGAATTGCACTGATTTAACTACCGTGCCCGTTTGCGGATCCAACCAGAAGCGGTTCACCCAGCTTTTACCCAAGTCATCAACATTAACCGTCTCTTCAATGACCTGATAATTCTGGCTCTTACCGCCGATAACTAGAGGTTTATCTTCTAATCGATGGAATACAGATTCAGCGTAACCAGAGCGAGCCTGGCCTTCTTCTGTCCAGGAGATCATAGATGACCAACGTGCTCCATTGACCAATCGCCGTGGGTCTGCCAAAGGATCCTGCTCAAGATTAGACACACTGAGCAAATTATCCTTCCACCCCAGCGTTTTGACCACGCGTCCGTTTCTTAACGTCATCAGAGTACGGTCCTGACTCACCCATTTCTCTTCGCCGTTTTCAAACGCCCCGAGCACCATCACAATCTGTAGCTGATCGTCAATACGGACATACGCACTAGGGCTGGATAGGCTCTGGACTTCTTGGTCTGTCAGTTCAACGTCCGACGACTCAAACACCAAATGATAAATTGCATCATTAACGTTTTTCTGGGCTGAGGTACAGGCCTGGAGGGATAAGCATATGATTAACAAAGGTAGATAGCGCAATTGAGCAATCCCGGCACGTAGATAAAAAAAAAGAATAACCGCTTTTATATCCTTGGTCCCTGAAGTTGCGGCAGAAGAACCGTTGACTCAACTAAACCAATCAGGCTCTACTCACTACCTGCAACACCAAGCACTGTAGCTATTATGCGGTTACTCTTTTACTGTTTATTTCGTTCTGGTCGTGGTAGTGGTGGTAGCTGAAATGCCATCCTCACCACCTTGGTTTTCCGCAACTAAACCGCACGCGGCAGCAATGGCAACAGCACTGGTCCCTACAGCGACCGCCTTACCTTTTGCCCCGAGAGCAACAAAAGGAGCCCCCCAAGAATTGGAAGCACCGAACAAAGCAAGCGCGACTAATACCGGACACAATACCTTTTTCATACACAACCCTCTTAATAGTATTAAATCAAGTGTTTAAAGAACACTTTCTTAAACTTATAGTACACCCTTCGAACTTGTAGCCGTAACGTTCCCACCGAGGCTACGCCACCGATAGGTCGATTACAACTAACACCCTACAGCTTTAAAGGAAAAGGGTATAGCCAGTAAACTTAATTTTTATAACATAATAAATAATAAAAACAAACTTCGTACGAAATTTAGGAAAAAGCTCACCACTATAATAAATCTTATATTTCTGACAAAATAGATTTATTACGCATTAAATATATAGACCAACTATAGCCGGAGTATTTGATATCGCAACTATATGCTAACTGAACGAATCCTCTATATCCGTCATCGTCAAGTTGCATGGGCATTGACTTTGTCACTCAGGTTATCTGTAGCCTCGCTACGTCATCACCTTGCCACAGCTCGAATTGTTCAGAATATAGAATCTAGTCAAACTAGCGTTCAGAGTATCTCATTTGCCATAAATAAATTGTGCACTCTGCCAATTTACTTATGTTAGGAAGGATGAACCTCATTAGTGAGGCTCATCCTTTAGGCTAACGCACCAGCGCTTGCAGGCGGGTTTCAAGCCACAGGCTTAACGCCACGCTTTGAAAAGATTGATCAGACCGTTGGTTGAACTGTCGTGGCTCGCCACGGCCTCTTTACCCGCCAGTTCTGGCAGAATGCGGTTTGCCAGTTGTTTACCCAACTCCACGCCCCATTGGTCGAAGGTGAAGATATTAAGGATGACACCTTGGGTAAAGATCTTGTGTTCATACAGGGCAATCAGGCTGCCCAGGCTGAAAGGGGTGATTTCACGCAGCAGGATAGAGTTGGTCGGGCGGTTGCCTTCAAACACCTTGAATGGCGCGACGTGCTTGACCTCTTCCGGTTTTTTACCCTGTACCGCGAACTCTTCTTCTACCGCTGCCAGTGATTTGCCAAACGCCAGCGCTTCCGTTTGAGCAAAGAAGTTCGACAGCAACTTGGCGTGATGATCGCTTAACGGATTATGGCTGATGGCCGGGGCGATAAAATCGCAAGGAACCAGTTTAGTTCCCTGATGAATCAACTGATAGAACGCATGCTGCCCATTGGTACCAGGCTCGCCCCAGATAATTGGGCCAGTCTGGTAATCCACCGGATTGCCGTTGCGATCGACATATTTACCGTTGGACTCCATGTTGCCCTGCTGGAAATAAGCAGCAAAACGGTGCATGTATTGATCGTATGGCAGAATCGCTTCGGTTTCTGCGCCGAAGAAGTTGTTGTACCAGATGCCGATCAGCGCAAGCAGCACCGGCAGGTTGTTCTCAGCAGGCGTCTGTGCAAAATGCTTATCCATCTCGTGCGCACCGCTCAGCAGTTGCTCGAAGTTATCAAAGCCCAGCGACAGCGCAATAGACAGGCCGATAGCCGACCACAGGGAGTAACGGCCGCCCACCCAGTCCCAGAACTCGAACATATTGTCGGTGTCGATACCAAACTCGGCCACCGCTTTTCCGTTAGTGGACAACGCGGCAAAATGCTTCGCCACATGTTTCTGATCACCGGCGGTTTTCAGGAACCAATCGCGCGCGCTGTGGGCGTTGGTCATGGTTTCCTGGGTGGTGAAGGTTTTAGAGGCGACCAGGAACAGCGTGGTGGCCGGATCCAACGGCTTGAGCGTTTCAGCAATGTGGGTGCCATCCACGTTGGAAACGAAGTGCATATTCAGATGATTTTTATACGGACGCAGCGCTTCGGTCGCCATATAAGGGCCGAGGTCAGAGCCACCGATCCCAATATTCACCACGTCGGTAATCGGCTTGCCGGTGTAGCCTTTCCAGTCACCGCCAATCACGCGGTCACAGAACTGTTTCATTTTTGCCAGCACCGCATTCACTTCCGGCATCACGTCTTTACCGTCAACGAGGATTGGCGTGTTGCTGCGGTTACGCAGCGCCACATGCAGTACGGCGCGATCTTCAGTACGGTTGATCTTCTCACCGGCGAACATCGACTTGATTGCGCTCTGCAAGTCGGTCTCTTTGGCCAGCGCCTGGAGTTTTTCCAGGGTTTCTGCGGTGATGCGGTTTTTGGAGTAATCCACCAGCATCTGATCGTTAAACGTGGCAGAGAACTTGGAGAAACGCTCGCTATCCTGAGCAAACAGATCACCGATCTGTACGTCTTTCATCTGTTCAAAATGTTGCTGCAGGGCTTGCCAAGCAGTGGTTTGACTAGGATTAATATTTTTCATAGCAACGCTCTTATGCTTGAGAATGAAGGGAGGTGATTGGCCGATTGTAGCCTGTTCACCTGTGATTACGATCTCTTTTCTTGCGATAGGGATTAACTGTCAAACCGGAACGCTCTCTTTTTACCTTTCCACAACAAACCCTCTGTCTTTCAGGTAACAACCCGTTATCACCGCGATAAAAACGGTGCCAAACACCCACAGTTTAGCCATCGATCAGTTCGCAAGATGCCCCGTACGCTGACAAGATGAAGATCCCTCAACGTTTGCTCGTTGACAGCGGCACGTAAACCCGTTATTCCTAACATCCTACTTGCGCACCCGGTGCGCAAGCCAGAAGAGGCGCGTCGCCCAGGTAGAGTGTCAGAGGAGCCGTTATCCGATGACGACATTTGAGGGGGAGCGACGCCGAGGCGCGGTGAATGCGGCAATCATCACGTCGGCTACAGGGGCTGAATCCCCTGAGTTGTCACCATGGAACACCCTGCAAGGGGGTTCAGCAAGGTGGGGCGCTTCTGGGTGTACCGTAGTCTTAACCTCTACGCTTGCTCCCTGTTTACCGCTCTTCCCTTGTGCCAAGGCTATGGAAATCAATTGCCATCATGATATGGCATCCCTGACACGAGGTTTTACATGATTCAAGCAGCATCCCTGAACAATACCGTAGTGGCAAAATTCGGCGGTACCAGCGTGGCAGATTTCGACGCGATGAACCGCAGTGCCGATGTCGTGCTGTCCAATCCTAACGTGCGCCTGGTGGTCCTTTCCGCCTCTGCCGGCATCACCAACCTGCTGGTGGCCTTGGCTGAAGGTTGCAACACCGAGAAACGCACCTACCAGCTCGATGAAATTCGCCGTATTCAATATGCCATCCTCGAACGCCTCGATAATCCGGCGGTGATCCGTGATGAAATCGACCGCATGCTGGAAAACATCGCCATGCTGTCGGAAGCCGCGGCATTGGCCACCTCCCCCGCATTGACCGATGAACTGGTCAGCCATGGCGAACTGATGTCCACCCTGCTGTTTGTTGAGATCCTGCGCCAGCGCCGCGTACAGGCGGAGTGGTTCGACGTGCGCAAAGTGATGCGCACCGACGATCATTTTGGCCGTGCGGTACCAGACAATGCGGCATTAACGGAACTGGCCCAAACGCTGTTGAAACCGCGCCTGCAGGAAGCCCTGATCATTACCCAAGGCTTTATTGGCAGCGAAGCGAAAGGCCGCACTACCACGCTAGGCCGCGGCGGCAGCGACTACACCGCCGCCCTGCTGGGGGAAGCGCTGAACGTCAGCCGCGTGGATATCTGGACCGACGTACCGGGCATCTACACCACCGATCCGCGCGTGGTGCCTGCCGCCAAGCGCATCGATAAAATCGCCTTCGAAGAAGCGGCAGAAATGGCCACCTTTGGTGCGAAAGTGCTGCATCCGGCAACGCTGCTGCCCGCCGTGCGCAGTGATATCCCGGTGTTTGTCGGCTCGAGCAAAGATCCCGCCGCAGGTGGCACGCTGGTGTGCAACACCACCGAAAACCCACCGCTGTTCCGTGCGCTGGCACTGCGCCGCAAGCAAACGCTGCTGACGCTGCACAGCCTGAACATGTTGCACGCACGCGGTTTCTTGGCGGAAGTGTTTAACATTCTGGCGCGCCATAATATTTCTGTCGATCTGATCACCACTTCCGAAGTCAGCATTGCGCTAACCATGGATACCACCGGCCCTACCTCAACCGGCGGCAGCCTGCTGACCACTTCCCTGCTCACCGATCTATCTTCGCTGTGCCGGGTTGAGGTGGAAGAGAATCTGGCGTTGGTTGCCTTAATCGGTAACAAGCTTTCCCAAGCTTGCGGCGTGGGCAAAGAGGTGTTCGGCGTGCTGGATCCGTTCAATATCCGCATGATCTGCTACGGGGCCAGCAGCTATAATCTGTGCTTCCTGGTACCGGGTGACGATGCAGAACAAGTGGTACGAACGCTGCACCGCAACCTGTTTGAATAACACGACGACTAGATGCCTTGTGAAGGGAAACACTATCAATGCTGGCAAAAATAACCCGTTTTTTCCCGCTGTGGGCCGTGCTGCTTTCCGTCGCGGCTTACTACACCCCTGCCACCTTCACGGGCATCAGCCCCTACATCAGCCCGCTGCTGATGCTGGTTATGTTCGCCATGGGCGTGACGCTGCGTCTGGGTGATTTCAAACGCGTGCTGTCGCGCCCCGGCCCGGTAGCCGCCGGGATCTTCCTGCATTACCTGATCATGCCGCTGGCGGCGTGGATCCTGGCGATACTGTTCCGTATGCCGCCGGATCTCTCCGCCGGTATGGTGCTGGTGGGCAGCGTCGCCAGCGGTACGGCGTCCAACGTGATCATTTATCTGGCAAAGGGCGACGTGGCCTTGTCGGTGACCATTTCTGCGGTGTCTACGTTGGTTGGCGTGTTTGCCACACCACTGCTGACGCGCCTGTATGTCGATGCCAAAATCAGCGTCGATATTATGGGGATGTTGTTAAGCATCCTGCAGATCGTGGTGATCCCAATCGGTCTTGGCCTGATCATCCACCATACTTTTACCAAAACGGTGAAGCGCGTTGAGCCGTTCCTGCCTGCGCTGTCGATGGTCTGTATCGTGACCATCATCAGCGCGGTAGTGGCGGGCAGCCAGAGCCATATCGCTTCGGTTGGGCTGGTGGTGATTGTGGCGGTGATCCTGCATAACGGCATCGGGTTGCTGAGTGGTTACTGGGGCGGCAAACTGTTCGGCTTCGATGAATCCACCTGCCGCACGTTGGCGATTGAAGTGGGCATGCAGAACTCTGGGCTGGCGGCCACGCTGGGCAAGATTTATTTCTCACCGCTGGCGGCATTGCCCGGCGCGCTATTCTCGGTGTGGCATAACCTTTCCGGCTCCCTGCTGGCCGGTTACTGGTCTGGCCGCCCCACCAAGAAAGAGTAACTCTCGCCAAGGGGCCGTCTCCGGCCCTTTTTACCTTGTGCTGGGGGTCTCTTCCCAATCACGATCGTCGTCTTTTTCATCTTGCTCAAGCACGTTATAGGCTACCGAGCAAAACAGCGAGTTAAGCCGCTTCATATCCCCCAGCAGGCCCAGATGCAGCGCACTGGTGGCTATGCTTTGTATGTTTTGCTGATGCAGACGTTCAACATGAGCATGCGCATAGCGACGATCCAGAATACGGAAACGGTGTTTGGAGCGGCGCAAGCGCTTGGCGCTGGTGATGTCCCCGGCGATAAATACCGACATACTCAGCCGCAGGTTGCCGGTCAACCTTTCGTGTAACGTATCCAACTCTGCCAGGCCTTCAGCGGAGAACGAATTTCGTGAACCGCGCGATTTATCCGCCACATCATTGGCCATACGCTCGATAATATCGCCTGCCTGTTCCAGGTTGAGCGCCATTTCGATAATCTCCGCCCAACGGCGCGAATCCGCCTCGCCCAAATCCTCTTTCTGAATCTGTGCCAGATAGAGTTTTATCGCGGTGTACAACACGTGCACATCATCATCCAGGCGGCGAACTTCCTTATTCTGGCCAAGCTTACCGTGCAGCACCTCGCCATGCAGAATCATCATATGCTCGATCACATCCCCCATGCGCAGGGTTTCCCGCGCCGCATTAACCAGCGCCAGAGAGGGAGTATCCAGCGCACTGGCGTCAAGATGGCGTGGCCGCAAGCGGGGGTCTACCTCGGGCACATCAGCAATCAACAGCTCACACAGACGCGCCATCGGCCCTGACAACGGCACCTGCAACAGGCAGCGAATCAGGTTGTAGAACATGTGGAAATAGATCACCAATTCTTCCGCAGCGCCCGGCAATCCTTCGATACCCTTTGCCAGAACAGAGACAAACGGCAGTACCAATGCGCAGCCCAGCAGCTTGAACAACAGGCTGCCGAGTGCCACACGGCGCGCAGCGGCATTTTGCCCACCGGTGTTGAGGGTGACCAACAGGCCACTGCCCAGGTTGGCCCCAATCACCAGGCAGAGCGCAACCTGTAGGGAAATCACGCCGGACGCGGTCAGAGTAGCAGTCAACAGCACCGCCGCCAGGCTGGAATAGCTGACGACGGCAAACAGCGCGCCAATCAGCGCGTCGAGCATCACATCACCGGTCAGCGATGAGAACAGCACCTTCACGCCATACCCTTGGGTAATCGGCGTAGCGGCGGCCACAATCAGTTCCAGTGCCAGCACGATCAGGCCCAGGCCGATGGCCACACGCCCCATCTGCCCGACACGAGTCTGCTTGCGGCTGAGAAATACGATCACGCCGACAAAAATCAGCAGCGGCGAAAGCCAGGAAAGATTGAACGTCAACACACGCGCCATGATTGCGGTACCGACATCGGCACCAAGCATGATCACCAGCGCAGGCCCCAGGCCCACCAGCCCTTGAGCGACAAAAGAGGTGACCAGCAACGCCGTGGCATTGCTGCTCTGCACCAGCGCGGTGACGCCGATCCCGGCCATAAAAGCCAGCGGCTTTTTCTCTACGCTGTGGCTCAGCACCTGACGCAGGTTAGCGCCATAAACCCGCATAATCCCGGTACGTACGATGTGGGTACCCCACACCAGCATGGCGATAGCGGAAAGCAGGTGAAGAAGGGTTAACACAGACGGAGTACTCCATTAACGCCCGGCAAGTCACAGGCCTAAAGTCATTGTTGTTGCAGCAGTGATTTCCCACCGATAGGCGCGACGATAAAACGCAGTTCGCCGAAAAGAAGCATCACGCTGCGATGGGTTATCATCCTGTTGTTATCGTTGAAGATCGCGACAAAATCATGCAACTTCGCGTAATGTTACTATTTCTAATTGTAACCCAATTTCACTGCCATTGGCGCGCAAATCGGCAATGGAACGATTGAGCACGTCCACCCACAGCTCAACGCCATGGGCCCGAACGCGATAACGCACCACATTGCCCAACAGGCTGTGGTGGAGAACGACGGCGGCAATCCCTTCCCCAGCGGGCAGCAATTGGATCGATTCCGGGCGGATCGCCACTTGCCCACGGTAGGTTCGCCCGGTCAGAGCCTGCGCCTGTTCAGCACTCAACAGGTTGTAACTGCCAATAAACCCGGCGGCAAAGGCATTGGCCGGTTGGGTATACAGCGTTTCTGCGTTGCCGCTTTGCACAATCTCCCCTTTGTTCATCAACACGATGCGATCGGAAAGCGTTAACGCTTCTTCCTGATCGTGGGTGACAAAAATCGCCGTCAGGTTCAGTTCACGCTGGATACGGCGGATTTGCTCACGCAGATGTTTGCGAATGCGGGCGTCCAATGCCGACAGCGGCTCATCCAGCAGCAGCAGGCGTGGCCGCGTTACCAGCGAGCGCGCCAGCGCCACGCGTTGGCACTGGCCACCAGAGAGCTGATGCGGGTAGCGCTTCACCAGTTCGGTTAACTCCACCAGTGCCAGCACCTCCTGTACCCGCTGGCGGATCTGCTCGGCGGGCAGCTTCTGCATCTTCAGGCCAAAGGCCACGTTACCTTCTACGGTCATATTGGGGAACAGCGCGTAGCTCTGGAATACCATGCCGATACCGCGCTTTTGCGGTGGCAAAGGCACCAGATCCTGACCTTGCAGCAGGATCTGCCCGCTATCCACCGGAGTCAGCCCTGCCAGGCAACGTAGCAATGTCGATTTACCGCAGCCGCTGGGCCCAAGCAGGGTGACAAACTCACCCTCTTCGGCGCTGAAATCGATATCGTGAAATACCTGGGTGTGACCATAGTGTTTGTTAAGGCGAGTGACGTTGAGATAAGCCATATGATTAACCCCTGGTTTTATTCAGCAGATTGGCCAGCCAGGTGACGAGCAGCACCACGGCAAAATAAGAGATGACCAACGCGCTGGTGAAGTGGCCGCTGCCATTACGCATATTGAACAGGTAAACCTGCAGCGTTTCATACTGGCTGCCGACCAGCAGGTTAGCGAATACAAACTCACCAATCAGAAATGAGAACGACAGCAGCACTGCGATCATCCCGCCTTTGCGCAAGTTTGGCAGCACCACCAGCAACGCCGCCTGCCAGGTACTGGCCCCCAGTAGATGGGCGGCATCCATCAGATCGCGCAGGTTGATTGCCTGCATATTGTTGCTGATGGCGCGGTAGATAAACGGCAGAGCGATGGTGAAATAGCAGCCAATCAGGATCCAGGGTGTGCCCAGCAGCGGCAGCGGATCGGCAGCAAATAGCTGCATCAAACCCACAGAGGACACCACCGGCGGCACGGCAAACGGCAGCAGGATCAGCACGTTCATCACCGCATCCAGCTTAGGAAAATAGTAAGCAATCACAAACATCAGCGGCAGGATCACCACCACCGCCAGCACCAACGTGCCGAAACAGATCAGCAGTGAGTGCCACAGCGCCTGTAGAAAGCGCGGATCGCTCCATAACGCCACCAGCCACTTCAGGGTAAAACCCTCCGGCAAAATGGTCGCGCCCCACTGCGTCGCTAGGGCATACACCAGCGTCGCCGCCAAGGGCAGCAGCAGGATCAGAAATAACAGGGTCACCACCACCCGGTGATAAACCGTTTCAAAACGCCGCATAGACATCCCCTGCCAACTCACAAACGTGCATTAAGGTAACTCCTGCGTAGGAGCCATTGATGCACCACCGTGATAAATCCCATCATCACCACCAGCATCATGGCCAGCGCGCTGGCCAGGTTCGGATCGAGAGAAATATCCCCGGCCACCAGCGCTGAAATACGGATCGGGATCACGTTGAAATTACCGGTGGTCAACGCATACACCGTGGCGTAGGCCCCTAGAGCGTTGGCCAGCAGAATGACGAAAGTGCCCATCAGCGCCGGTGCCAATACCGGCAGGCCGATATAGCGCCAAAAGTGCCATGGCCCTGCCCCCAGCAACGCCGCAGACTCGCGCCAGTCCTCACGCAGCGCATCAAACGCCGGATACAGCAGCAACACACCAAGCGGGATCTGGAAGTAGGTGTAAAGCACAATCAGCCCGCTTTTCGAATAGAGGTTAAAACTGTCCATCAGGCCACACTTGTGCAGCAATAGGGTCAGGCAACCATTCAGCCCCAGCAGAATGACAAACGCGAACGCCAGCGGTACTCCGGCAAAGTTGCTGGTCATATTGGTAAATGACATCACAAAATCATGCAGCCGGGTTGGGCCTAGCTGGCGAAGTGAGTAACTGCCCACTAACGCGATCAGCAAACCGTAAACGCTTGACCACAATGAGATCTCCAGCGAGAACTGGAATGCCTGTAGGTAAAACGGCGAGGTCAGCACATCAACATAGTTACCCCAGCCCCAGCCGCTGCTTTCACTGAAAAAGCTGCTGACCGCAATCCATATCAGCGGGACAATCTGAAACGCGCCAAACAGCGCGATAAACGGCAGCAGGCACAGCGCAGCAATCCACTTGGCTTTCATCTCTTCACCTTCATGCCAGCAACGCCCGGCAGCGAGGCTTGTCGTGTACCGCCTGCAACAGCTCGCACAGGGTGCCGCACAGCTCGGTCTGTTGCGGATTGGCATCGTTCTGGCTGAATGCCTCCCCAAACACAAACAGCGGTATCTGCCGCTCTTCCGGCAATACCCCGCCGTGGCTATGATCGTCATTCATGCCGTGATCGGCGGTGATCATCACCTGATAACCCGCTGCCAGCCAATCCGCCAGATAGCGTGCCAACAGGCCGTCGGCATTGCGGGCAGCATTGCGATATTGGGGGGAAGACAGCCCATGGCGATGCCCGGCATCATCAATATTCATCGGATGGATCAGCAGAAAATCAGGATGGTAACGACGGCGCAGATTTTCCGCATCGTCAAACAGATGTGAATCCGGGTAGCAATCGTCGTAATAGAAATGACCATGCTGGATCGGCAATGCCGGGTCATCGGTATGGCGATCGCGGGCGGCATCGAATGGCGTGCGGTTATACAGTTCGCTGAACCAGTGATAGGCCGCTGCCGCAGTGGTCAACCCGGCGGCACGCGCATAGTGAAATACGCTTTTCTCCCGCGACAGCCGCGATACCTGATTGTGTACCACACCGCTTTCTACCGGCGTTACGCCGGTGAGAATGCATTCATACAACGGCCGGGAGAGCGAGGGCAACTCGCTCTCCATCAGATACAACCGCCCGCGCCCTGCCACACATTCCGCCTGGAGATAGCCCATAGCATCATGGGCTACCTGATAGTTGAGGCCATCCAGCAGTACGAGGATCGTCTTCATAATACGTTAACTCACTGTTGCATCTGCATAATGACGTTTTCCTGCCACAGGCGTGGCAGCAGTTTGGCGCTCTTTTCCCAGGCAGCCAGATCGGCAATCGGGTGGGCATTTTTATACTGTTCCGCCGGTAGCAGCTTGGCCTTTACGTCGTCCGGCAGCGTAATATGTTCAGCGCGGATCGGGCGGGCATAGCCGCGCGCCAGGTTGATCTGGCCTGCATCTGAGAAGATATATTCGCGCGCCAGTTTGGCGGCATTCGGGTGTTTGGCGTATTTATTGATGACGGTGGTATAACCGGAGGTGATGGAGCCGTCAGACGGGATCAGTACTTCGAAACGGGTTTTATCGATCTGATCGCGGTAGTTCAGGCCGTTAAAGTCCCACACCACGCCCACCTGCACTTCACCTTTTTCCAATGACGCAATCACCGGGTTGGTCATGCTCAGCCGCCCGGCTTTGGCCAGCTTGCCGAAGAACTCCAGCCCCGGCTTGAGGTTTTTCTCGTCACCGCCCATGGCATAGGTTGCCGCCAATACGCCGCTGGCGGCCTGCGATGCAGTACCCACATCGCCGATAGTGACCTGGTAGTTACCTTTCAACAGATCGGCCCAGCTGCGCGGAATATCCGGCACCTGCTGTTTGTTGACGATAAAGGCGATAGTGCCGGTATAGGCCAACGCCCAATGGCCATCCTGGTCTTTCGCCCAAACAGGAATCTGCGCCCAGGTGGTGGGTTTATACGGCTGGGTTACGCCTTTTTGCACCGCGATCGGGCCGAAAGCCGCTCCCACATCGCCAATATCCGCCGTAGCATTGCCTTTTTCGGCATCAAACTTGGCGATCTCCTGCGCCGAACTCATATCGGTATCCATATGCTTCAGGCCATACTGACTTTGCAGATCGGCCCAGGTTCCTTTCCAGTTAGCCCAGCTGTCCGGCATGCCAACGCTATTCACTTCCCCTTCCTTCTTGGCCGCCTGAATCAGCGCGGCCAGATCGCTGTCAGCGGCCCAGCTCATCTGGCTGGTCAGCGCAATGGCACTGGTTAACACGCAAGCGCACAAACGTTTCATAACTGATGCTCCAGGTGGTGTGATGGTGTGAGATGAGCTGGATGATTCCAGCAAGAACCTATACCCCAAGCTGCAACTGCGGGTAAGAAGGGTATAGCGGACAATTGTGATAATTATATGTCAGTATAAAAAAACAGCGGTTTTATTACATTTCGGCTCTGATGATGAACACAGCTCTGCTTTACCTGTGGGAACGATCGGTTTACCCACCGGCCTCAATCGCGCAGAAACTGTGCAAAATCAATAAAGTCGTGGCAGCAGGTGTTATTCTGACGAGCTTGTTCGCTAAATGCGGGAGCAAGCAACGACGTCAATGGCTCGGCGCCCTCCATACTGCGCAAGCTGCTGTGGCGGCATGCGCGCCGTATTGGCCTGAGACAATGGCTGAAAGATACCGTCAATGGAATGCGTTGTTTATGAATAAACCCGATCAGAGTCACAATAACTATCGGGTGGATAATACCCGACCGCACATTATTCTGGCCGGTGCACACGATCGTAAAATGCTGATGCGTTTGGTGATTGCCTGCCCGGCTGGGCTTTTCCAGCTCCAACCGGACGGCAGCCTGTTCTTCGATGTGCGGGGTTGCCTGGAATGTGGTACCTGTCGCCTGCTGTGCGGGGAGGAGACCATTGCCCGCTGGTGCTATCCCGATGCGGGCTACGGCATTGAGTTCCGTTTTGGCTGAGAATCATTACCACTAGCAGGATACGCTGCCCGCCGCTGAGGCCTATCACAACATGTGGATGATGGGGCTAGGGGCCACCAGCCTGCTGGTATTCACCTTTTTGCTGTTCAACAGTAGACAAGGTGTTCCCCTAAAAAACAACCCGCGATGATTCAAGCCGGTCAGTTAATGACAACCCCCTCTCCGAAAGAGAGAAGGGGCTTCTGGCTTCCACATTAAGCGATCTAAACCCTGTTAATCCGCATCGTATCCTAAGTTAGGAGCCAGCCAGCGCTCAACTTCGCTGACTTTCATCCCTTTACGCGCCGCGTAATCTTCTACCTGATCGCGCTGGATTTGCGCCACGGCAAAATATTTGCTCTGCGGATGGCTGAAATACCAACCGGAAACCGCCGCCCCCGGCCACATGGCGAAGGATTCGGTCAGTTGCATGCCGGTATGGCGGTTAACGTCCAGCAACTGCCAGATCTCGGCCTTCTCGGTATGTTCCGGGCAGGCCGGATAGCCGGGAGCCGGGCGGATGCCTTGATAATTTTCCCGGATCAGCTCTTCGTTACTCAGGTTTTCATCCGTCGCAAAGCCCCAATGCAGCTTACGCACCTGCTCATGTAGGTATTCGGCAAAGGCTTCCGCCAAACGATCCGACAACGCTTTCACCATGATTTTGTTGTAATCATCGTGTTTAGCGTCGTAGGCTGCCGCCAGCGCATCTTCTTCCAGCCCGCCGGTGACGGCAAACGCGCCAAAGTAGTCGGCCTTGCCGCTGCTTTTCGGTGCCACGAAATCCGCCAGGCAGTAGTTAGGGAAATCGGTTTTTTCGGTCTGCTGGCGCAGGTGACGGCTCACTACCAGCACCTCGTCGCGATTTTCATCGCGATAGACTTCCACGTCATCACCCACGCGGTTGGCCGGGAACAGGCCATAAACACCGCGCGGATTGAGGCTACCGCTTTCCGCCAACATATCCAGCATCTGGTTAGCATCCTGGAGCAGGCGTTTGGCTTCTTCACCCACCACTTCATCTTCCAGAATGCGTGGGTATTTACCCGCCAGCGACCAGGTCATAAAGAACGGCGTCCAGTCGATATAGTGACGCAACTGGTTAATGCTCGCCGTCACCGGGAATACGCCCAGCTTGTTTGGCACCGGCGGCTGGTAGTTCTCCCAATCCAGCACCATGGCGTTATCCCGCGCCTGCTGCAAACTCACCGGTGGAGTACGCGGCTTTTTGCGCCCATGCTGAATACGCACGGTTTCATACTCTTTGCGCGTGCGGGCGACAAACTCGTCACGCTGGGTATCTGACAGCAACGCCGACACCACGCCGACGGTACGCGAGGCGTTTTGCACATAGGTGGTCGAGCCGCTGTAGTTCTGCTCGATTTTCACCGCAGTATGCGCTTTCGAGGTGGTGGCACCGCCGATCAACAGCGGCAGGGTAAAGCCCTGGCGCTCCATCTCTTTCGCCACGTTTACCATCTCATCCAAAGATGGGGTGATCAGGCCAGACAGGCCGATTATATCCACCTTCTGCTCGCGTGCGGTCTTGAGGATCTTGTCCGTCGGCACCATCACGCCCAGATCGATAATTTCGTAGTTATTGCATTGCAGCACCACGCCGACGATATTCTTGCCGATGTCATGCACGTCGCCCTTCACCGTCGCCAGCAGGATTTTGCCCGCCGTAGTGCCTTTCTGCTTGCTGGCCTCAATATAAGGTTCGAGGTAAGCCACCGCCTGCTTCATCACGCGGGCGGATTTCACCACCTGCGGCAAAAACATTTTCCCTTCGCCGAACAGGTCGCCTACCACGTTCATTCCAGACATCAGCGGGCCTTCGATCACTTCGATCGGGCGATCCGCCTGCTGACGCGCTTCTTCGGTATCGAGCTCAATAAACTCGGTGATGCCCTTAACCAGTGAATATTCCAGGCGTTTCGCCACCGGCCAGCCGCGCCATTCCGCCTGCTGCACCGCCACTTCGTTATCTTTGCTGCCCCGATACTTTTCTGCCAGATCCAGCAAGCGCTCGGTGCCATCCTGGCGGCGATTGAGCACCACGTCTTCTACGGCTTCACGCAGTTCGGTACTCAGATCGTCGTAGATCGCCAGTTGCCCGGCGTTGACGATCCCCATATCCATGCCGTTACGGATGGCGTGATACAGGAACACCGCGTGGATCGCCTCACGCACCGGATCGTTACCACGGAACGAGAACGACACGTTGGAGACACCACCGGAGATCATCGCGTGTGGCAGATGAGTTTTGATGTCGCCGCAGGCTTCGATAAAGTCGACGGCATAGTTGTTATGCTCTTCGATCCCGGTCGCGACGGCAAAAATGTTCGGGTCAAAAATGATGTCTTCCGGCGGAAAGCCGACGCGTTCGGTGAGGATCTTATAGGCTCGGCGGCAGATCTCGAACTTGCGCTCGCGGGTATCGGCCTGGCCGACTTCGTCAAACGCCATCACCACCACCGCCGCACCATAGCGGCGCACCAGTTTGGCATGATGGATAAAGGCTTCTTCGCCTTCTTTCATTGAGATCGAGTTCACGATGCCTTTGCCCTGAATGCATTTCAGGCCTTTTTCGATCACGCTCCATTTGGAGGAGTCGATCATGATCGGCACGCGGGCAATGTCCGGCTCACCGGCAATCAGGCTGAGAAAGCGCACCATCGCCGCTTCGGCGTCGAGCATGCCCTCATCCATATTGATGTCGATGATCTGCGCGCCGCTTTCCACCTGCTGGCGCGCCACCGCCAGCGCTTCGCTGTATTTCTCTTCTTTGATCAAGCGTTTGAAACGTGCCGAACCGGTAACGTTGGTACGCTCACCCACGTTGACAAACAGCGATTTGGCATCAATATTCAGCGGTTCCAGGCCGGACAACCGGCAGGCCACTGGCAGTTCTGGCAGCTTGCGCGGCGGCACGCCGGCTACCGCTTTCGCCATCGCGGCGATATGAGCCGGGGTGGTACCACAGCAACCGCCGATGATATTCAGGAAACCGGCCTGCGCCCATTCGCCGACCTGTTTGGCCATCTCTTCGGCATCCAGATCGTATTCACCAAAGGCGTTGGGCAAACCGGCGTTGGGGTGCGCGGTCACGTAGCTTTCAGAAATGCGCGACAGTTCCGCCACGTATTGGCGCAGCTCATCCGGGCCGAGCGCACAGTTCAGGCCAAAGGTCAGCGGTTTAACGTGGCGCAGCGAGTTGTAGAAGGCTTCGGTGGTCTGGCCCGACAGGGTACGGCCGGAAGCATCGGTAATGGTGCCGGAAATCATGATCGGCAGCGCCACACCCAAGGCTTCAAATTCGGTTTCTACCGCAAAGGCCGCAGCTTTGGCATTCAAGGTATCGAAGATCGTTTCGATCATGATCAGATCGACGCCGCCCGCCACCAGCGCACGGGTCGATTCACGGTAGGCGTCCACCAACTGGTCGAAAGAGACATTACGGAATGCCGGATCGTTTACATCGGGTGAGATAGAAGCGGTACGGTTGGTCGGGCCCAGCACCCCGGCGACGTAACGCGGTTGTTCCGGAGTACGCGCGCTCCATTCATCGGCACAGGCGCGGGCCAGCAACGCGGCCTGATAGTTAATCTCGGCAGACAGCGACTCCATATGGTAGTCGGCCATGGCAATCGGGGTGGAGTTGAAGGTGTTAGTTTCCAGAATGTCGGCGCCGGCCTCCAGATAGCCGTTGTGGATCGCCGTGATCACCTCCGGTTTGGTCAGCACCAGCAGATCGTTGTTGCCCTTCAGATCGCTTTGCCAGTCCGCAAAGCGTTCACCGCGGTAATCCTGCTCTTCCAGCCGATAGCTCTGGATCATGGTGCCCATACCGCCGTCCAACACTAAAATACGCTGCGCTAACTGCTGACGCAGTTGTTCTACTCGATTCGTCACTGTCACCCCTTATACCCGCCGACGTTCAAATTGCTTTCAACATCTACCGGATATAGATAATCGCCATCGCCCAAATGCCATATAAACAAACGAGTCATCCTAGCACAGGTTGTAGAAGCAAAGGTGTGAGCGCTCATTGAGAGTTTTTCAGGTTGGCTAGCCAACAGATCCGATGAGCAAAGATGCGCCTTGCAATTCATACTCAAAAAACGAAAATGAATTCCACCATACGGAAAATAGAAGGTGAATCATGGCCACACCCGTACCCGCCAAGCGAGGCAAGAAGCCGCGCACCGCAGCACCCGCCGCCAGTGCCGCAACCGGCCAGGTCCAGTCACTGACCCGTGGCCTGAAATTACTGGAATATATTGCTGAAGCGCACGGTAACGTCGCGCTGACCGATCTGGCCCAGCAGGCCGGATTGCCTAATTCCACCACCCATCGCCTGCTCACCACCATGCAACAGCAAGGTTTTGTCCGCCAGGTGGGCGATCTTGGCCTGTGGACCATGGGCGCACATGCGTTTGTGGTCGGCAGCAGCTTCTTGCAGAGCCGCAATCTGCTGGCGATGGTGCACCCGACGCTGCGCCGCCTGATGGAGGAATCCGGCGAGACGGTTAACCTGGCAGTACTGGATACCAGCGAATATCAGGCGGTAATTATCGATCAGGTGCAGTGCACCGCGCTGATGCGCATGTCGGCCCCGATTGGCGGCAAGCTGCCGATGCACGCTTCTGGCGCAGGCAAAGCGTTTCTGGCTACGCTTTCAGACGCTCAGGTCACCAAGCTGCTGCATAAAAAAGGCATGCACACCTATACCGCGCGCACGCTGACACCGCATAACCTGAAAGAAGGGCTGGCGCTGATCCGCAAGCAGGGTTTCTCGTTTGACGACGAAGAACATGCGCTCGGCCTGCGCTGCGTAGCGGCCTGTATTTTTGATGAGCACCGCGAGGCCTTTGCGGCGATCTCCATTTCCGGCCCGGTTTCACGCATCACCGACGATCGCGTGACGGAACTCGGGGCGTTGGTGATACACGCCGCCAAAGAGATCAGCCTCGAATATGGTGGCGTGCGTTAACGTTCTCACCTGCCTGCCATCTTGGTCAACCGGCTGAGGTGGGGGCAAGTCTCCTCTGTTGTATTTCTGTGACTGCTTGTAGAGATCTTGTTTCCCTGCTCGCTAGAAGCATGAAGCCGATCACAGTTAGCGATCCTGCCTGCTGAAGCCGATTGCCACTGAGAACATTTCCCTCGATATTGTTACCGATAACATGTTACCGGTAACTTTAATTGACAGTAACAACATAACCGGCCCTCAGCAATCGCGTAGCAGGGCTGCCATGTGAGGACGGAATGATTAACCACAGCCTATCGCGCGTAACACAGCGCATCATCGAACGTTCAAAACAGAGCCGCTCTGCCTATCTGGCGCGCATCGCCGAGGCCCGATCGCAGACCGTACACCGCTCGCAGTTGGCCTGCGGTAATCTGGCGCACGGCTTTGCTGCCTGCCAGCCCAGCGATAAAGCCGCGCTGAAAAATATGGTGCGTAGCGATATCGCCATCATCACTGCCTATAACGATATGCTTTCCGCCCATCAGCCTTACGAAAATTACCCGCAACGGCTGAAACAGGCGCTGCACAGCGTGGGGGCGGTCGGCCAGGTGGCGGGTGGCGTACCCGCAATGTGCGATGGCGTGACTCAGGGGCAGGATGGCATGGAGCTTTCGCTGATGAGCCGTGATGTGATCGCCATGTCCGCCGCTATCGGGCTGGCGCACAACATGTTCGATGGCGCGCTGTTTCTGGGGATCTGCGACAAGATCGTGCCGGGGCTGGTGATGTCAGCGCTGTCTTTCGGCCATCTGCCAGCGGTGTTTGTGCCTGCCGGGCCGATGAGCAGCGGCCTGCCAAACAAAGAGAAAGTGCGAGTACGTCAGCTCTATGCCGAAGGCAAGGCCGATCGCCACGCGCTGCTGGAAGCCGAAGCGGCGTCTTATCACGGTATCGGTACCTGCACCTTCTACGGCACCGCCAACACCAACCAGATGGTGATGGAAGTGATGGGCCTGCATCTGCCGGGCGCCTCCTTTGTGCATCCGGATACGCCGCTGCGCGATGCGCTGACCGACGCCGCGGCACGCCAGGTGACCCGGCTGACCGAAACCAGCGGCCATTATTTACCGATCGGCCAGTTGGTCGATGAGAAAGTGGTGGTTAACGGCATTGTCGCGCTGTTGGCCACCGGCGGCTCTACCAACCTGACCATGCATATGGTCACGATGGCGCGGGCTGCGGGCATCATCATCAACTGGGATGATTTTTCTGAGCTTTCTGACGCCGTACCGCTGTTATGCCGTATCTATCCCAATGGCCCAGCAGATATCAACCAGTTCCAGGCCGCCGGGGGCGTGCAACTGGTGATAGGTGAACTGCTGAAAAATGGCCTGCTGCACCAGGATGTTCACACCGTTGCCGGTTTCGGCCTGGAGCGCTATACGCAGGAACCTTGGCTGGATCATGGTCAACTGGCCTGGCGCGCTGGGGCGCAGAGCTCGCTGGATAACAACGTGATTGCCAGCATCGCCGCACCGTTCGAGCACCACGGCGGCACCAAAGTGCTTGCCGGCAATCTGGGGCGTGCGGTGATGAAAACCTCGGCGGTACCCGCCGATAACCAGATTATCGAAGCACCAGCGGTGGTGTTTGAAAGCCAGCACGATATCGTACCGGCCTTCGAGGCGGGCAAGCTGAACCAGGACTGTGTGGTGGTGGTGCGCTTTCAGGGGCCACAGGCCAACGGTATGCCAGAGTTGCATAAACTGATGCCGCCGCTCGGCGTACTGATGGATCGCGGCTTTAAGGTGGCACTGGTGACCGATGGCCGCCTGTCGGGGGCCTCCGGTAAAGTGCCTTCGGCGATCCACGTCACGCCGGAAGCCTATACCGGCGGGATGCTGGCAAAAGTACAAAACGGCGATCTGATCTGCGTTAACGGTCAGACCGGCGAATTGCAACTGCTGGTTGATGCCGCCGAACTGGCTCAGCGCAACGCTTACCAACCGGATTTGAACGCCGGGCGTATCGGTTGTGGCCGTGAACTGTTCAGTGCGTTACGCAGCCAACTTTCCGGCGCGGAACAAGGAGCCTGCTGCATCCCGTTTTAAGAGGCAAACCTCAGCCAGCCCGCTCAATGACTTCAGCCTGTGGAAGCCCCGCATAACCTGAAGTCAACCGCTGGCTGAAACGGCGCTTTTTGCGATAGGCAAACACGTCTTCTACGTGCCCATCCTTAATCCGCTGTTGCAAACCGCGCCAGTAATCCGCTTCGAACAGATCGCTGTGCATCTCCTCAAAGACCTGCCGGATGCGCCGATCGCCACACAGGAAATGACGGAACTCCTCCGGAAAGACATCATTCGGTGAGACGCTGTACCAGGGTTCACTGGCCATTTCGTCTTCCGGGTAGCGCGGCGGCGGAATATCGCGAAAATTCACTTCGGTCATATAGCAAATTTCGTCATAGTCGTAGAACACCACGCGCCCGTGGCGGGTCACGCCGAAGTTTTTAAACAGCATGTCGCCGGGGAAGATATTGGCCGCTGCCAACTGTTTGATCGCGTTGCCATATTCTTCTATCGCATCGTGCAGTTGCTGGTCGTTGGCCTGTTCCAGATACAGGTTCAGCGGCGTCATCTTCCGTTCCATGTACAGATGCTTAATGACCACGCGATCGCCAAGATCTTCCAGCTTTTCCGGCACTTCCAGCTGTAACTCTGCCCACAACTCCGGGCTGAGGCGCGCCTTATCCACCACGAAGTTCTCATACTCCTGCGTATCCGCCATGCGGCCAACGCGATCGTGCTCTTTAACCAGTTGGTAGCAGGCCATCACCTGAGCTTGCGTAACCTCTTTCTGCGGGGCGAACTGGTCTTTGATCACTTTGAACACCCGATCGAAAGACGGCAAGGTAAACACCAGCATCACCATACCTTTCACGCCCGGGGCAATAATGAACTGCTCCTGAGATTGCGCCATAAAGGTCAGGTATTCGCGATAGCATTCGGTTTTGCCGTGCTTCTGGCAGCCAATCGCCATATACAACTCGGCGGTGGTTTTGCCCGGCAGGATCTCACGCAGCCATTCCACCAGCGCCGCCGGTAATGGCGCATAAACCATAAAGTAAGAACGGGCAAAGCCAAACACGATGCTGGCCTCGGCCTTACTGGTCAGGCAGGTATCAATAAACAGAGCGCCGGAATCGCTGCGATGGATCGGCAGCAAGAACGGATAAACGCCGTCTGCCAGCCGCAGTTTGCCCACCAACCAGGCGGCTTTGTTACGGTAAAACAACTCATTGGCCACCTGGAGCGTCGCTCCGGCCAATTGCTCGGGGTTAAAGTCCCGCTGCAATACCTGAGTGATATAACCGATATCACGCGGCAGATCTTCCCACGGCAGACGCAGCGGCAGATCGGTCAGCAGGCTGTGCAGCATCGCCGCCATATCGCCATTAGGCAGGAAATTGCGCGACAGCGGCCGTGGAATATCACGAAAACGCCGTTCGGGCTGCGAGCTGAAAACAAACAGTTTGTCCGGGGTTAAATCACGGTGCTTAAACAGGCGGCAGTAAACCGAATTGAAAAAACTCTCGGCAATTTCAAAGCGTGGGTAATCCGGCAGTAATTCGGTGTACACCGCCTTCACCCGGCTGGGGAAATCCGCATCGTAATAGCGCTGCCCGGTGATACATTTCAACTGCTCTACCACCAAGCCAACATGGTGATCGTAAAGATGGATACGCTTTTTCATCGCCTGCTGTACGGCGGGCCAGTCGGCCTGCTCAAAACGCTGCTGCGCCCCGGCGGTAACCTCCAGAAAGCGACCATATTGTGCATCAAATCCCTGTAAGATCGTCTGTGCGATCAACAACTCCCGTTTTGCCACCATCTTTACCCCTCCCTGCCCACGAGGCAGAGCCTGCAAATGCAGGCCCTGAATTACGCATTGTTACGGTGGTGAGACTAGAACTGCTGTTCTTCGGTCGAACCGGTCAGCGCAGTGACGGAAGAGGCCCCGCCCTGAATGACGGTGGTGACTTTGTCGAAGTAGCCAGTACCCACTTCCTGCTGGTGCGAAGCAAAGGTATACCCACGTTCGACGGCGGCAAACTCCGGCTGCTGCACTTTTTCAACATAGTGCTTCATGCCTTCGCCGCGAGCATAGGCGTGGGCCAGGTCGAACATGTTGAACCACATGCTGTGAATACCGGCCAGGGTGATGAACTGGTATTTGTAGCCCATGGCAGACAGCTCATCCTGGAAGCGGGCGATGGTCTGATCGTCCAGGTTTTTCTGCCAGTTAAAGGACGGTGAACAGTTGTAGGCCAGCAGCTTGCCAGGGAATTTGGCATGAATGGCGTCGGCAAAACGCTTCGCTGCGGCCAGATCTGGGGTTGAGGTTTCGCACCACACCAGATCGGCGTAAGGAGCATAAGCCAAGCCACGGCTAATCGCTTGTTCAATGCCAGCATGGGTACGGAAGAAACCTTCCGCCGTGCGTTCACCCGACACAAAGGCGCTGTCGTACGGATCGCAATCGGAGGTCAGCAGATCTGCCGCATCGGCATCGGTACGCGCAATCAACAGGGTCGGCACGCCGAGCACGTCGGCCGCTAAGCGCGCAGCTACCAGTTTCTGGATCGCTTCCTGGGTCGGTACCAGAACTTTGCCGCCCATATGGCCGCATTTCTTCACCGCTGCCAGTTGGTCTTCAAAGTGTACCCCTGCGGCACCGGCTTCGATCATCGCCTTCATCAGTTCAAACGCGTTCAGCACGCCGCCAAAACCGGCTTCCGCATCGGCAACGATCGGCAGGAAATAGTCGGTATAACCTTTACTACCCGGTTCAATCTGGTTCGCCCACTGGATCTGATCGGCGCGGCGGAAGGTATTATTGATACGCTCAACCACCGCTGGAACAGAATCTACCGGGTACAGTGACTGGTCCGGGTACATGGCAGAGGCGGTATTCGCATCCGCAGCCACCTGCCAGCCGGACAGATAAATCGCTTCTACGCCCGCTTTCGCCTGCTGCAACGCCTGGCCGCCGGTCAGCGCACCCAGACTGTTAACGTACCCTTTGCGGGATTTACCGTGCAGCAACTCCCACAGTTTGGCCGCACCGTTTTGCGCCAGCGTGCAGACCGGGTTGACCGAACCGCGCAGGTTGATCACGTCTGCGGCACTGTATGGGCGGGTGATGCCTTCCCAACGTGCTGATTTCCATTCCTGTTCCAGCTGTTGGATCTGTTGGGTACGAGAGGTTGTCATATATTTATCCTTTGTCATTAATGTAGGGTTAATAGTCAGGAACGGTTTATCAGGCCAGTAATTCGTAGCCGGGTAAGGTCAGGAAATCGATCAGCTCATCTTGCGTAGTGATACGCTCCATCAGGCGCGTCGCTTCTTCAAACCGGCCAGCGTTGTAGCGCGCCTCACCCAATTCTTCACGTACTACCAGCATTTCTTCTTTCAGCATTTGGCGGAACAGCGCTTTGGTCACCAGTTGGCCATTGCTGAGGCTCTTTTCATGGTGGATCCACTGCCAGATAGAGGTACGGGAGATCTCAGCGGTGGCGGCATCTTCCATCAGGCCATAAATCGGCACGCAGCCATTGCCGGAGATCCAGGCCTCAATGTATTGCACCGCCACACGGATATTAGCGCGCATCCCCGCTTCTGTACGCTCACCGTCACAAGGTTCCAGCAACTGGGCTGCGGTGATCGGTGCGTCCTGCTCGCGCAGCACTTCCAGCTGATTGCGGCGATCGCCCAGAATACGGTTGAAGACTTCCATCACCGTATCGGCCAACCCTGGATGCGCAACCCAGGTGCCGTCGTGGCCGTTAGTCGCTTCCAGTTCTTTGTCTGCCCGCACCTTACCGAGCACGATGGCATTCTGTTCTGCATCTTTGCTGGGGATAAATGCTGCCATGCCGCCCATCGCAAAAGCACCGCGCTTGTGGCAGGTTTTGATCAGCAAGCGTGAATAAGCGCTGAGGAAAGGTTGGGTCATGGTGACGGATTGGCGATCCGGCAGCACGCGTTCGCCGTGATTCTTCAACGTTTTGATATAGCTGAAAATGTAATCCCAACGGCCGCAGTTCAACCCGACGATATGATCGCGCAGGTGATACAGGATTTCGTCCATCTGGAATACGGCGGGCAAGGTCTCGATCAGTACGGTCGCTTTGATCGTACCGCGCGGCAGCTCGAAGCGATCTTCGGTAGAGCTGAATACTTCACTCCACCAGGCCGCCTCCTGCCAGGACTGCATTTTTGGCAGATAGAAATACGGACCGCTGCCTTTTGCCAGCAACTGGCGGTAGTTATGGAAGAAGTAGAGGGCAAAATCGAACAGCCCGCCGGGAATGGCCTCGCCTTGCCACTGCACATGTTTCTCTGGCAGATGCAGGCCGCGAACGCGGGCGATCAATACCGCCGGGTTCGGTTTGAGCTGGTAAATCTTACCCGCTTCGTTGGTATAGGAAATAGTGCCGTTCACCGCGTCGTGCAGGTTGATTTGCCCTTCGATCACTTTGTCCCAGCTTGGGGCCAGCGAATCTTCGAAGTCGGCCATGAATACTTTGACGTTGGCGTTCAACGCATTGATCACCATCTTGCGTTCAACAGGGCCGGTAATCTCGACCCGACGATCGCGTAAATCGTCAGGAATGCCACGGATTTTCCAGCTACCATTACGAATGGAATCAGTTTCCGAAATAAAATCCGGCAAACCGCCGCGATCGATATTTTCCTGCCAGCAGACGCGTGCAGCCAATAGCTTGTTGCGTTGCGGAGTAAACTTCGCCACCAGTTCCGCCAGGAATTCGACGGCATCATCCGTTAATACCTGTCGCTCAGCCGCGCTGAAACCCCGCGTAAACGTTAACTCCGTGCCTGCTATCTGTTGCATCATTGTCTTGCTCCTTCCCATCATCCCGCTCCGCCATTGCTGGCTGAGCAAAGTATTATTGTCGGAAACCACGGCATTTCAGGGTGAAAACACAACCGCTAATTGGTTAGATATCAGCCCTTTTGACTCTAGAATAACCAACAAAAATTAAAAATCAAAAACGATTTCCATTTTTTTATTAAATATTTTATTAACCTTTTATTATCAATAAATTACAGAATTTATCATTGATAACAAACTAGGAACCCAATTCCGATAAAGTGGGAAAAGTGATGTAGTGGATTGTTTTAAATGAAATTATTGGTGATAAGGCATCGAGAAAGGGGGAGAAAAGCCGCAGAGCAGTGCATGGTGGCCTCGATTCAGCCACCATACCAGGAGGAAATGTTACTCGAGAGTAGGGTTCATATGACGCAGATCGAACGGGGTGATCTGGTAGACGTAGTAATTCAACCAGTTGGCAAACAGTAAGTGACCATGGCTGCGCCATGAAGCTTTAGGGGGGAGTTCAGGGTTGTCGTTAGGGAAATAATTTAGCGGAACGCTAGGGTTAAGGCCTGCATCGTTATCACGACAATACTCACCCGCTAACGTCAGGGTATCGTATTCAGGATGCCCGGTAACAAATGCCAGGCGCTTGTCACGGCTGGCGAACAGATAGGCACCAGCCTGCTCCGACTCGGCCAGAATATCCAGATCCGTATACTGACGGATAACGTCGGCAGGGAAATCGGCATAGCGTGAATGTGGAGCCAGGAAGGTTTCATCAAAACCACGGGTCAGCAAGGCATGCTGTTGCAGCGTCTGATGTTGATACACACCCGAGAGCTTCACCTCGCGGGTCATCTTCGGAATACCGTACAAGATGTTTAACGCCGCCTGGACTGCCCAGCAGACAAACAGCGTGGAAGTCACGTGGTTCTTAGCCCAATCGATTACACGCTCAATCTGCGGCCAATAGGCAACATCACAAAAATCAACCAGGCCCAACGGCGCGCCGGTGACGATCAGGCCGTCGAAATTCTCATCCTGAATATCTTCAAAGTTGCAGTAGAAATTGTTCAGGTGCTCGGCAGGCGTGTTCTTCGATTCGCGGCTGTCGATACGCAGCAGTTGGATATCGATCTGCAACGGAGAATTGGAGAGCAAGCGCAGGAACTGGTTCTCAGTCTCGATCTTTTTTGGCATCAGGTTGAGGATAAGCACTTTTAACGGCCTGATTTCCTGTGTTTTTGCTCGTGAAGATGTCATCACAAAGACATTCTCATTGCGCAAGAAACTCACCGCAGGTAACTCATCAGGAACACGAATCGGCATTGCCTAACCCCCACATATCCGTTTATACGTTTAGACTTCTAGATGCCTGAAGATAACGTTTTTTTACCACCATGTCGAGTCTTCAACAGGAAGGTGAAAATGTTTCATCGCCAGAGAGGAAAAGGAGGATTTGGTAGACCGGAAAAGCAAAAAGGCCATCCTTGCGGATGGCCTCTCGGCTTAATTGATGCTTGGCAGTGTCCTACTCTCGCATGGGGAGACCCCACACTACCATCGGCGCTACGGCGTTTCACTTCTGAGTTCGGCATGGGGTCAGGTGGGACCACCGCGCTATTGCCGCCAAGCAAATTCTTTTAATTCTTTTTCTGCCGAACTTCTAAACCACTTTAATAAAGTGGTGCTGATACCCAGAGTCGAACTGGGGACCTCACCCTTACCAAGGGTGCGCTCTACCAACTGAGCCATATCAGCACACAAATTTGATGCCTGGCAGTGTCCTACTCTCGCATGGGGAGACCCCACACTACCATCGGCGCTACGGCGTTTCACTTCTGAGTTCGGCATGGGGTCAGGTGGGACCACCGCGCTATTGCCGCCAGGCAAATTCTGTTTCATTCCAGGCCGTTACATGTCTCTACACGTAACCACCAGAACCAATCTAAGAACATCGCTGAAAATCAAAACTTATATTCTGTCTCTCACTAAAACACCTTCGGTGTTGTAAGGTTAAGCCTCACGGTTCATTAGTACTGGTTAGCTCAATGCATCGCTGCACTTACACACCCAGCCTATCAACGTCTTAGTCTTAAACGTTCCTTCAGGGACCTTAAAGGCCCAGGGAAGACTCATCTCGAGGCAAGTTTCGCGCTTAGATGCTTTCAGCGCTTATCTTTTCCGCACTTAGCTACCGGGCAGTGCCATTGGCATGACAACCCGAACACCAGTGGTGCGTTCACTCCGGTCCTCTCGTACTAGGAGCAACCCCTCTCAATCTTCCAACGCCCACGGCAGATAGGGACCGAACTGTCTCACGACGTTCTAAACCCAGCTCGCGTACCACTTTAAATGGCGAACAGCCATACCCTTGGGACCTACTTCAGCCCCAGGATGTGATGAGCCGACATCGAGGTGCCAAACACCGCCGTCGATATGAACTCTTGGGCGGTATCAGCCTGTTATCCCCGGAGTACCTTTTATCCGTTGAGCGATGGCCCTTCCATTCAGAACCACCGGATCACTAAGACCTACTTTCGTACCTGCTCGAGCCGTCACTCTCGCAGTCAAGCTAGCTTATGCCTTTGCACTAACCTCACGATGTCCGACCGTGATTAGCTAACCTTCGTGCTCCTCCGTTACTCTTTGGGAGGAGACCGCCCCAGTCAAACTACCCACCAGACACTGTCCTCACCCCGGATCACGGGGCCGAGTTAGAACATCAAACATTAAAGGGTGGTATTTCAAGGTTGGCTCCATGCAGACTGGCGTCCACACTTCGATGCCTCCCACCTATCCTACACATCAAGGCTCAATGTTCAGTGTCAAGCTATAGTAAAGGTTCACGGGGTCTTTCCGTCTTGCCGCGGGTACACTGCATCTTCACAGCGAGTTCAATTTCACTGAGTCTCGGGTGGAGACAGCCTGGCCATCATTACGCCATTCGTGCAGGTCGGAACTTACCCGACAAGGAATTTCGCTACCTTAGGACCGTTATAGTTACGGCCGCCGTTTACTGGGGCTTCGATCAAGAGCTTCGCGTTGCCGCTAACCCCATCAATTAACCTTCCAGCACCGGGCAGGCGTCACACCGTATACGTCCACTTTCGTGTTTGCACAGTGCTGTGTTTTTATTAAACAGTTGCAGCCAGCTGGTATCTGCGACTGGCTTCAGCTCCGAGAGCAAGTCTCTTCACCTACGCGCCAGCGTGCCTTCTCCCGAAGTTACGGCACCATTTTGCCTAGTTCCTTCACCCGAGTTCTCTCAAGCGCCTGGGTATTCTCTACCTGACCACCTGTGTCGGTTTGGGGTACGATTCTGTGTTACCTGGAGCTTAGAGGCTTTTCCTGGAAGCTTGGCATCAACCACTTCTGCACCGTAGTGCATCGTCATCACGCCTCAGGGTTGAATAAGAGAACGGATTTACCAATTCTCTCCCCCTACACGCTTAAACCGGGACAACCGTCGCCCGGCTAGCCTAGCCTTCTCCGTCCCCCCTTCGCAGTAACACCGAGTACGGGAATATTAACCCGTTTCCCATCGACTACGCCTTTCGGCCTCGCCTTAGGGGTCGACTCACCCTGCCCCGATTAACGTTGGACAGGAACCCTTGGTCTTCCGGCGAGCGGGTTTTTCACCCGCTTTATCGTTACTTATGTCAGCATTCGCACTTCTGATACCTCCAGCAGCCCTCACAGACCACCTTCAACGGCTTACAGAACGCTCCCCTACCCAACAACGCCTTAGCGTCGCTGCCGCAGCTTCGGTGCATGGTTTAGCCCCGTTACATCTTCCGCGCAGGCCGACTCGACCAGTGAGCTATTACGCTTTCTTTAAATGATGGCTGCTTCTAAGCCAACATCCTGGCTGTCTATGCCTTCCCACATCGTTTCCCACTTAACCATGACTTTGGGACCTTAGCTGGCGGTCTGGGTTGTTTCCCTCTTCACGACGGACGTTAGCACCCGCCGTGTGTCTCCCGTGATAACATTCTTCGGTATTCGGAGTTTGCATCGGGTTGGTAAGCCGGGATGGCCCCCTAGCCGAAACAGTGCTCTACCCCCGAAGATGAGTTCACGAGGCGCTACCTAAATAGCTTTCGGGGAGAACCAGCTATCTCCCGGTTTGATTGGCCTTTCACCCCCAGCCACAAGTCATCCGCTAATTTTTCAACATTAGTCGGTTCGGTCCTCCAGTTAGTGTTACCCAACCTTCAACCTGCCCATGGCTAGATCACCGGGTTTCGGGTCTATACCTTGCAACTAGACGCCCAGTTAAGACTCGGTTTCCCTACGGCTCCCCTATTCGGTTAACCTTGCTACAAAATATAAGTCGCTGACCCATTATACAAAAGGTACGCAGTCACCCAACTAGTAGGCTCCCACTGCTTGTACGTACACGGTTTCAGGTTCTATTTCACTCCCCTCGCCGGGGTTCTTTTCGCCTTTCCCTCACGGTACTGGTTCACTATCGGTCAGTCAGGAGTATTTAGCCTTGGAGGATGGTCCCCCCATATTCAGACAGGATGTCACGTGTCCCGCCCTACTCATCGAACTCACAATGCATGCATTTTAGTGTACGGGGCTATCACCCTTTGCTGCGCGACTTTCCAGACGCTTCCACTAACACACCCACTGATTCAGGTTCTGGGCTCTTCCCCGTTCGCTCGCCGCTACTGGGGGAATCTCGGTTGATTTCTTTTCCTCGGGGTACTTAGATGTTTCAGTTCCCCCGGTTCGCCTCGTATGGCTATGTATTCACCATACGATAGTGCAACGAATTGCACTGGGTTTCCCCATTCGGGTATTGCCGGTTGTAACGCTTCATATCAGCTTACCGACACTTTTCGCAGATTAGCACGCCCTTCATCGCCTCTGACTGCCTAGGCATCCACCGTGTACGCTTAGTCACTTAACCTCACAACCCGAAGGTGTTTCCTGTAAACAGAGAACACAGTCGTGCTGTAAACAATTGAGAGACTCTCTGACAGGGTAATCCTTACCCCAATAGTTCTACGGAGGGATAAGTTTCAGCTGTCAGGTTTCAATTTTCAGCTTGTTCCAGATTGTTAAAGAGCAATATCGTAAACACGACTTGTGAAAGTCATCTTTACGTTATTTTCGGTTCCGCAAGAACCGGTGATAATGTCTTTCACTCATTATCGGATGGCGTCCCCAAGGGGATTCGAACCCCTGTTACAGCCGTGAAAGGGCAGTGTCCTAGGCCTCTAGACGATGGGGACACGAAAATCCGATTAAATAGAAATTCTTAATCGGTTCGTATCAGCATGAGTCCGGAAGACTCATTACATCAACAGGTAGCGCTTTTGCTCATTACTTTCTATCAGACAATCTGTTGTGAGCACTCACTCGATGCAATATCGTTAGGTAAGGAGGTGATCCAACCGCAGGTTCCCCTACGGTTACCTTGTTACGACTTCACCCCAGTCATGAATCACAAAGTGGTAAGCGCCCTCCCGAAGGTTAAGCTACCTACTTCTTTTGCAACCCACTCCCATGGTGTGACGGGCGGTGTGTACAAGGCCCGGGAACGTATTCACCGTAGCATTCTGATCTACGATTACTAGCGATTCCGACTTCATGGAGTCGAGTTGCAGACTCCAATCCGGACTACGACATACTTTATGAGGTCCGCTGGCTCTCGCGAGTTTGCTTCTCTTTGTATATGCCATTGTAGCACGTGTGTAGCCCTACTCGTAAGGGCCATGATGACTTGACGTCATCCCCACCTTCCTCCGGTTTATCACCGGCAGTCTCCTTTGAGTTCCCACCATCACGTGCTGGCAACAAAGGATAAGGGTTGCGCTCGTTGCGGGACTTAACCCAACATTTCACAACACGAGCTGACGACAGCCATGCAGCACCTGTCTCACGGTTCCCGAAGGCACCAAGCTATCTCTAGCAAGTTCCGTGGATGTCAAGAGTAGGTAAGGTTCTTCGCGTTGCATCGAATTAAACCACATGCTCCACCGCTTGTGCGGGCCCCCGTCAATTCATTTGAGTTTTAACCTTGCGGCCGTACTCCCCAGGCGGTCGACTTAACGCGTTAGCTCCGGAAGCCACGCCTCAAGGGCACAACCTCCAAGTCGACATCGTTTACAGCGTGGACTACCAGGGTATCTAATCCTGTTTGCTCCCCACGCTTTCGCACCTGAGCGTCAGTCTTTGTCCAGGGGGCCGCCTTCGCCACCGGTATTCCTCCAGATCTCTACGCATTTCACCGCTACACCTGGAATTCTACCCCCCTCTACAAGACTCTAGCTTGCCAGTTTCAAATGCAGTTCCCACGTTAAGCGCGGGGATTTCACATCTGACTTAACAAACCGCCTGCGTGCGCTTTACGCCCAGTAATTCCGATTAACGCTTGCACCCTCCGTATTACCGCGGCTGCTGGCACGGAGTTAGCCGGTGCTTCTTCTGCGAGTAACGTCAATCAGTCGCGCTATTAACACGACTGCCTTCCTCCTCGCTGAAAGTGCTTTACAACCCGAAGGCCTTCTTCACACACGCGGCATGGCTGCATCAGGCTTGCGCCCATTGTGCAATATTCCCCACTGCTGCCTCCCGTAGGAGTCTGGACCGTGTCTCAGTTCCAGTGTGGCTGGTCATCCTCTCAGACCAGCTAGGGATCGTCGCCTAGGTGAGCCATTACCTCACCTACTAGCTAATCCCATCTGGGCACATCCGATGGTGTGAGGCCCGAAGGTCCCCCACTTTGGTCCGAAGACGTTATGCGGTATTAGCTACCGTTTCCAGTAGTTATCCCCCTCCATCGGGCAGTTTCCCAGACATTACTCACCCGTCCGCCGCTCGCCGGCAAAGTAGCAAGCTACTTTCCGCTGCCGCTCGACTTGCATGTGTTAGGCCTGCCGCCAGCGTTCAATCTGAGCCATGATCAAACTCTTCAATTAAAAGTTCGATTTGCTTTAACAAGTAAAGCGATGCTCAAAGATTACTTTCTGCAAATGCATTGCCCTTGCGGGTCAATGTATACTGCTTTGGTCACTCTTCAAGACTTGATATTTTTTTGCCACCGAGGTGGCTGGATATCGTCTTGTGAGTGCCCACACAGATTGTCTGATAAATTGTTAAAGAGCAGTGAGTTACGCGCTTTCGCTTGCTAACTCGAGGTGGCGTATATTACGCTTTCCTCTTTCAGAGTCAACCTTAATTTTCAGGTTTTTTCTCTGCGACCCCCGGAGACTCTGTGAAGTTATTCACATGTTCCGTGTCGATGGAGGCGCATTATAGGGAGTTCCACGCAGGCCGCAACAGGTATTTTCGATAAAAAACACCGTTTGCTGCATTCCACAGCAAAACCCGTCCTTATACCCGGTTATGCACTAACTTATCCACAGAGCGCATTTGCTCGGAAAATTTACGAGCACCGCGCAAACGTTTTCGCTACAATTCCCGCGACAAAACGATCCCCCCTTTTTACGGGGGCGTTACCTGAATCTGTTCCTGCCCTTCCTATATATAAGGAAAGAAGGTAGAGATTCACGTAACGCTCTTTATATTGCGACTCAAAGCCAAGGGATAAAACCATGCAACAACCTCGTCCAATCCGCCGAGCTCTGCTCAGCGTGTCTGATAAAGCCGGTATCGTTGAATTCGCCGAAGCTCTCTCCCAGAGAGGCGTAGAACTGCTTTCCACCGGCGGCACCGCCCGCCTGCTGGCGAATGCCGGTCTGCCCGTTACCGAAGTTTCTGACTACACCGGTTTCCCGGAAATGATGGATGGACGAGTGAAGACCCTGCATCCGAAAGTGCATGGCGGTATTCTGGGCCGTCGTGGCCAGGATGATGCCATCATGGAGCAACATGCGATCAAGCCGATCGATATGGTGGTAGTGAATCTGTATCCCTTCGCCCAAACCGTAGCTCGTCCAGATTGTTCATTGGAGGATGCCGTTGAGAATATCGATATCGGTGGCCCAACCATGGTGCGCTCTGCCGCCAAGAACCATAAAGATGTCGCTATCGTGGTGAAGAGCAGCGACTACGCCGCCATCATTACAGAAATGGATAACAATGCGGGCTCGCTGCGCTATCCAACCCGATTCGATCTGGCGATCAAGGCCTTTGAGCATACCGCAGCTTACGACAGCATGATCGCCAACTACTTTGGTGCTCTGGTTCCGGCCTATCACGGCGAAACTGAGCAGCCTTCTGGCCGCTTCCCACGCACCCTGAACCTGAACTACATCAAGAAGCAGGATATGCGCTACGGCGAGAACAGCCACCAGCAAGCCGCCTTCTATATAGAAGAGAACCTGCAGGAAGCCTCCGTCGCCACCGCCGCACAGCTGCAAGGCAAGGCTCTCTCTTACAACAACATCGCCGATACCGACGCTGCGCTGGAATGTGTGAAAGAGTTCGCCGAGCCTGCCTGCGTGATCGTCAAACACGCTAATCCTTGTGGTGTGGCGATCGGCGAAAGCCTGTTCGCTGCTTATGATCGTGCCTACCAGACCGATCCCACCTCTGCCTTTGGTGGCATCATCGCTTTCAACCGTGAATTGGATGCTGAGACAGCGAAAGCGATCATCAGCCGCCAGTTCGTTGAGGTGATCATCGCACCAGGCATCAGTGACGAAGCTCGCTCTCTGCTAGCGGCCAAACAGAATGTGCGCGTACTGGCCTGTGGCCAGTGGCAGCAACGCGTTGCCGGTCTGGATTTCAAACGCGTCAACGGTGGCCTGCTGGTGCAGGATCGCGATCTGGGCATGGTGGCTGAAGGCGATCTGCGCGTGGTTTCTGAACGTCAGCCAACCGCTCAGGAACTGCGTGATGCGCTGTTCTGCTGGAAAGTGGCTAAGTTCGTTAAATCCAACGCCATTGTTTATGCGCGTGACAACATGACCATCGGCATCGGGGCGGGCCAGATGAGCCGCGTTTACTCGGCCAAGATTGCGGGTATCAAAGCCGCTGACGAAGGCTTGGAAGTACCCGGCTCCGCCATGGCGTCTGACGCTTTCTTCCCGTTCCGTGACGGTATCGACGCCGCAGCCGCAGTAGGTATTACCTGCGTTATCCAGCCAGGCGGTTCGATTCGCGATGACGAAGTGATTGCCGCTGCCAATGAGCACGGTATTGCGATGATCTTCACCGACATGCGTCATTTCCGCCATTAATCCCTTTCGCTGCGTGCGCCAAAGCGCACGCTGTTTATGGAGCACCTGATGAATATTCTGATTATCGGTAACGGCGGGCGCGAACATGCGTTGGCTTGGAAAGCGGCCCAATCACCATTGGCGGATAAGGTTTACGTTGCGCCGGGCAATGCGGGCACGGCATTGGAAGTCAACCTGACCAACATTGATATCGCCCCAACCGATATCCCGGCACTGCTGGCCTTTGCCAAAAGCCATGCTATCGGTCTCACCATTGTTGGCCCTGAAGCCCCGTTGGTGATTGGCGTGGTTGATGCTTTTCAGGCCGCTGGTCTGAAAATTTTTGGTCCGTCGCAGGCAGCCGCCCAGTTAGAAGGCTCCAAAGCGTTCACCAAAGATTTCCTGGCTCGCCATGTGATCCCAAGCGCGGAATACCAGAACTTCACCGATGTGGACGCTGCGCTGGCGTACGTACGCAGCAAAGGCGCGCCGATCGTGATCAAAGCTGACGGCTTGGCAGCAGGTAAAGGCGTGATTGTTGCCATGACGCTGAAAGAAGCAGAAGACGCCATTCAGGATATGCTGGCGGGCAATGCCTTTGGCGACGCAGGGCACCGTATCGTGATCGAAGAATTCCTTGAAGGCGAAGAAGCCAGCTTTATTGTGATGGTGGATGGTGAAAACGTGGTCCCAATGGCCACCAGCCAGGATCACAAGCGTGTGGGCGATGGCGATACCGGCCCGAATACCGGTGGTATGGGAGCTTATTCACCGGCTCCGGTGGTCACCGATGAAATCCACCAGCGCGTAATGGATCAGGTGATCTGGCCAACCGTGCGCGGCATGGCGGCAGAAGGTAATATTTACGTGGGCTTCCTGTATGCTGGCCTGATGATTGATGCCGACGGTCAACCTAAGGTGATTGAATTCAACTGCCGCTTTGGCGATCCGGAAACTCAGCCAATCATGTTACGCCTGCGCTCCGATCTGGTTGAACTGTGTCTGGCGGGTGCCGAAGGTACGTTGGGAGGGAAAACCTCCGAGTGGGACGAGCGTCCTGCTTTAGGCGTAGTACTGGCTGCCGGAGGCTATCCTGGTGATTACCGCAATAGTGATGTGATCCATGGTTTATCGCAGCAGGAAAGTGCCAATGGGAAAGTGTTCCATGCCGGTACGCGTCTGCAAGGGAATGATGTGGTCACCAGCGGCGGCCGCGTATTGTGCGTGACGGCCTTGGGTGCAACGGTGGCTGAAGCACAGCAACGAGCTTATCAGTTGGCGGAAAATATTCAGTGGCAAGGCTGCTTCTGCCGCAAAGATATTGGCTACCGCGCGATTGCGCGTGGCAAATAAGCTCGACCAAGGTAAAACGAGAGGGCTCTGTTCGCAGAGCCTTTTTTATTGGCTTTTCTAAAGCGAATCTTCTGTAGGTTCCCAACGACAGAAATCGTCGTTCGCCACCAGCAGCAGTTCACGTCCGTCCGGCCCATCCAGCCAGGCTACACTCACCGGTTGGCTGCTGTTGGCAGCACGCTGCGCAATCCAGGCTTCCGCCTGCTTGCCAAAGTCTGGTTTCAGCATTTCGCCACGGCACGACTGCACATTCCCCTGCTGCCAACGCCCCTGCAACAGCCTTACCCGGCCAGCATTGAGGGCATCGCTCACTTCCAGAATGCGGCGAGCCTGATATTGGTAGAGTGCGATATCGTCGCTGGACAGTTTTTCGCGCCGCGTCGCCAATTGGCGCTGCATAAAGCTGACCGTACCGTCGTTGGTAAAGCGTAATTGAATCGAGTCCTTATCGCCGTCAGCATCGGTACGCCTGATCTGGCGCAGTACACCATTCTGGTATTCATACAGGGTAGTTATCGTCCCTGGGCCACGATAAGGGCTATAGACGCTCATCAGCACCATGGGACGCTGCTGGTTATCGTCTTTGCGCCACAGGCGGATGACTCCCTGATCGGCAACAAAACCGCTGGCAGTAAATGAAGGAGGGGTAGAACGAAAACTACAGGCGCTCAGGCCGCCGATCACGGCAACCACCATCAGTACCCGGCGGGCAAACAAAAGGGGCGCCATCGCCCCTCTGTTTAATCTTTTCACCAATACGCGTCTTATTTGACTGCGTCTTTCAGTGCTTTGCCAGAAACGAACGCAGGCACATTAGCAGCTGCGATTTTGATTTCTTTACCAGTCTGTGGGTTGCGGCCAGTGCGCTCGTTACGATGGTTTACCTTGAAAGTACCGAAACCAACCAATTGTACTGCATCACCTTCTTTCAGAGACTCAGTAATAGCAGCCAAGGTAGATTCCAGAGCCAGTTTAGCTTGTGCTTTGGAAAGGTCAGCCTTGTCCGCGATTACATCAATCAGTTGAGTCTTGTTCATAAGTTATCCTTACAGTGTGTTTATCGTTTGCAAAGCATCGAGTGCGACGGATATGCCGATTGACAGCACCCTCCTGCATACACGCACCGATAGCCACTTTTTTTTCGCCCCCCAAATGTAGACCAGACAGGGTGCGGATGTGAAGCCTTAAGGCATGACAAATCAGGCGTTAAATCACGTTTTCTTGCCTTATTGCGTTAAATTTATCCCGATGTTACTTACCGCCGCCTCACGCAGGTCAGATCGTAACCCTTTGATCAGATCCAAATCGCGCTCTTCGCTGGCGGCCAACAGGCGGAAAATCTCCCATTGGATGTCCCATTCTTCTTCAACGGCAGGCAGAATTTTCAGCTCTTCGTCGGTCATTTCTTTGCCAGCCTGGGTCATTTCCAACATCGCCACGGTGCGAATTGAGGTTTCGCTAATGGCAATGGCGTGCTCCAGCGTCTCTCCGCTGAGGCGCGAATGGACCAGTTCACCTAATGCGATGCAGGCGTCAATTGCTGGGTAAACGCCGTAAAGATCGTAATCTTCTGCCGACGGGATCGCCTCTTCCAGCTTTTCCAGTTGGCTGTCAAAGTTGACCTTGGCATCTTTTACCACCAACGTCTCCCACACCAGATCCAGAATACGGCGATAAATCGCCGGATCGCCGAACTCGGTTTGCAGGCAGAACATCTGATAATTCGGGTACATACGCTCGCACAAACTCGCCATAAAGGTCAAATGTTGCCAGCTTTCGAGCTTTTCCAAGCGTAAATGAATGGGGTTACGTAGCATTGTGTACTCTCTTACTCGTTATCTGCCGCGCAGTGTACCCGAAATCGCGCAGGTCGACATCTCTGGATGCTGCTGTAGCCAGCGTACAAAGGCCGGACGGCGCGAAGCGATAGCATCGGCCCAACGCGTGGGCTCCGGCAAACGGTACCCTGCCATACAGCGCTGCACCCAAGCCAGCGCACTAGCCGTGCTCACGCGATGGCCGGTGGCAATAAACAATGGATTGCAGCGCGCCTTGCTGCGCCACACCCAACCAAGCTGCTCGCCCTTGTCTTCCAGCGCTGCCAACGCACCAGCCGCCGCATCAAGCGGGGCAAAGGTGCCGCACAAACGCTTTTTGGCCACGCCGATCGTCGGCACATTCACCAGCAAGCCAAAGTGGCTGGCCACGCCCAAACGCCGCGGGTGCGAAATACCATGCCCATCGACGAAGATCAGATCGGGCTTCTGTTGCAATTGCTCCCACGCGGCAAGCAAAGCTGGATACTCACGGAACGAAAGAAATCCGGGGATATAGGGCATCGAGGTCTTGATGCGCGCCACCCGGTATTCCACCAGTTCCAAAGAAGGATAGCGCAGAATGGCAATGGCAGCGCGCGTCACCGCACCTTCTTGCTCAAAACCAACGTCAGCACCGGCAATAAAAGCTGGCGGGTTTTGCAGAAAATCATCGTGGCGAATGACGTCGCCCGCACGCTGTAACTGCTCCGTCCGCAGGGCCTGAGTATCAATCACAGCGTCTCCTTACAGGCTCAGCGATGGTATTTAGCCGAAAGCGCGTGCACGGCTTCGACAAAGGCACCCGCATTCTCTGGCGGCACATCCTGATGGATGCCATGACCCAGGTTAAAGACGTGCCCTTCGCCGTGACCAAAGCCAGCCAAGATGGTTTCCACTTCCTGCGCGATACGTTCCGGCGCGGCATACAGCATGGAAGGATCCATATTGCCCTGTAGCGCAACCTGGTGACCCACACGGCGGCGTGCATCGGCGATATCCGTGGTCCAATCCAGACCCAGCGCATCACAACCGGTCGCGGCCATCGCTTCCAACCACTGACCGCCGCCTTTGGTGAACAAAGTCACCGGCACCCGGCGGCCGTCGTTTTCACGCAGCAGACCATCAACGATTTTATGCATGTAATGCAGCGAAAACTCAAGGTAGTCGCGGCCGGTCAGCACGCCGCCCCAGGTATCAAACACCATCACCGATTGCGCACCGGCTTTGATCTGGGCATTGAGATACAGAATGACGCTGTCTGCCAGTTTATCCAGCAACAGATGCAGCGTTTGTGGCTCGGCGTACATCATCTTCTTCAGCTTGGTAAACGCCTTGCTGCTCCCCCCTTCCACCATGTAGGTCGCCAGCGTCCACGGGCTGCCGGAGAAACCGATCAGCGGCACTGCACCTTTCAGCTCACGACGGATAGTACGCACCGCATTCATCACGTAACCCAGTTCATCTTCTGGATCAAACGCAGGCAGCTTGTCTACATCGGCACGGCAGGTAATGGGGGATGAAAAGCGTGGCCCTTCACCGGCTTCGAAATAGAGCCCCAGGCCCATGGCGTCGGGAATGGTGAGAATGTCGGAGAACAAAATGGCGGCATCCAGCGCATAGCGGCGCAGCGGCTGTAACGTCACTTCGCAGGCCAATTCTGCATTTTTGCACAGCGACATAAAATCACCGGCCTGGGCACGCGTGGCCTTGTACTCCGGCAAATAACGACCGGCCTGACGCATCATCCACACAGGAGTCACATCCACCGGCTGGCGCAGCAAAGCACGCAGGTAACGATCGTTCTTCAACTCATTCATTTATCAGGCTCCCGTGATCATCTGGCGCCATTGTACATGATTCTATTCTGCCCGACACAGCGCCACGGTATCCTCGATCAACCGGCGCGCCACGGTGCCCGGTGGTGGTAACAACGGCAATTGGTCGTGGCGATACCAGCCTGCGTTGAGCAACTCTTTCGGATCGTGGCGCAGTTCACCGCTCTGATAATCCGCCATAAAGGCCATCATCAGCGAATGTGGAAACGGCCAGGGTTGAGATGTCACATAACGCAGGTTGGTGATGGCGATATTGCTTTCTTCCATCACCTCACGTGCTACCGCCTGCTCCAGCGTTTCCCCCACCTCCACAAACCCGGCCAACACGGTATGGATCCCACCACGGTGGCGCACGTGCTGTGCCAGCAGGATCTCATCATTACGGCGGATGGCGACGATCACGCAAGGCGCAATTTGCGGGTAATAGCGTTCACGGCAGTGATTGCACAGGCAGGCGCTCTCGGTGCGGCTGAGCACCATTTCATGGCCGCAATAGCCACAAAACTTATGTGAACGGTAAAAGTTGGCCAACTGCACACCACGCCCGGCAAGTTGGAACAGACCGCGTTCACGATCGAGCAATTGCCGCACCGAACCCATCTCTTTTGGCATCGGCTGGCATACCAGCCATACCGGTACCCCTTCCCATTCACCAATCTGGCGAGCATGCAGGCCCGACAATGAATATGACGCCGCTGAACCCAACGGCAACTCACCATTTGGCAGCCAAATTTTGCTTTCATGGCTGACGATCCACCAGCCATTTTCGTTACCCGTTAATGCAAGTTCCATATGTTGTTGCACAACCTCTGCTTCACTGGCAATCTAGGAATTGTTCTTGGTTAGATTTTAATAAATTACTGTTTTCTTTCTATTACTCACGGAGTCAAACATGCTCAATAAGTTGGAAAACCTGACTCAACGCGTTGGTGGCAGTAATGAATTAGTTGATCAATGGCTACAGGCACGCAAGCAATTACTGGTCGCCTATTGCACCTTGGTAGGCATCAAACCGAACAAAGAAAAGCATACGCCGCTGAATGAAAAAGCGCTGGAGAACTTTTGCCAGAATCTGGTGGATTATCTCTCTGATGGACATTTTCACATCTATGGCGAAATTATCAAGCGGGTGGAAGGCTCAGCCAGCCCCAAAATGGCGCTGACCACCAAGTTCTACCCGAAGCTACAGGCCAATACCGAAACGATCATGGCGTTCCACGATCGCTATACCGAAGTGGATATCGATCAGGACGTCTGTCTGGAATTTCATCAGGCACTGTCAGATATCGGCGAAGCCTTGGCGTCACGCTTTGCCCTGGAGGATCACCTGATTCAACTGGCTGCAGAAACCTTACAGCAAGCTCAGCCAGGAGCTTCCAACGCCGATTCGCTGGAAAACCGCGCCTAAACCCATCAATAAACTTTAGCCCACGGACGGGCTGAGTCACCTCGCACAACCAACCACGCTGCAACATGAAAGATCGAAGGTAACCTTGTAGTTTTTACTCACTCTCCTATACTGGACGCTTCTTGTCGGAGTGCCTAGCGCTGATCTGTTTAACAAATTAGCCAGGCTGAGACCGTTAATTCGGGATCCGCGGAACCTGATCGGGTTAAGACCCGCGAAGGGAACAAGAGTAATCTACCGCCAAAAACAGCTTACCCGATCCAGGGTCTCGCTGCTTTCTTGGCCAGCATCATTACTCCCTCCGAGCTCCAGACAAGCAATTTTCCAAACATCACCCACTGATAGGAATTTGCTATGTCTACGATGAACAAGCCCCGTGCCCGCAAACAGCAGCGCGACGAAGCGCAGCAGTTTATCGATGCCTTACAAGGCGTGACTTTCCCCAACTCTCACCGTATCTATCTGCAAGGCTCACGCGGCGACATCCGTGTTCCGATGCGTGAGATCCAGCTTAGCCCTACGCTGATCGGCGGCAATAAAGATAACCCGCAGTATGAACAGAATGAGGCGATCCCGGTGTATGACACCGCAGGCCCCTATGGCGATCCGCACGCCACGTTGGATGTCCATCGTGGCCTGGAAAAACTGCGGGCAGGCTGGATTGAAGAGCGTGCCGATACTGCAACATTGAGCGGGGTCAGCTCCGGCTTTACCCAACAACGGCTGGCGGACGAAGGGCTGGATCATCTGCGTTTCGAACACTTACCGTTACCACGCAAGGCCTTACCCGGCAAATGTGTCACCCAGTTGCACTATGCTCGCGCTGGTATCGTTACGCCAGAGATGGAGTTTATCGCCATCCGCGAAAATATGGGCCGTGAACGCATTCGTGGCGAGGTGTTACGCCAGCAGCACCCTGGTCAGCACTGGGGCGCCAATCTGCCGGAAAACATCACGCCGGAATTTGTGCGCCAGGAGGTGGCCGCTGGCCGCGCCATCATCCCTGCCAACATCAACCACCCGGAATCCGAGCCGATGATCATTGGCCGTAATTTCCTGGTGAAGGTGAATGCCAATATCGGTAATTCGGCGGTCACTTCGTCGATCGAAGAAGAAGTAGAAAAGCTGGTGTGGTCTACCCGTTGGGGCGCGGATACCGTGATGGATCTCTCCACCGGCCGCTACATCCACGAAACCCGTGAATGGATCCTGCGTAACAGCCCGGTGCCGATTGGCACCGTGCCGATCTACCAAGCCTTGGAAAAAGTGAACGGCGTGGCGGAAAATCTGACCTGGGAAATGTTCCGCGATACCCTGCTGGAGCAGGCAGAACAGGGCGTGGACTACTTCACCATCCACGCGGGCGTACTGCTGCGCTATGTGCCAATGACCGCCAAACGCCTGACCGGCATCGTGTCACGCGGGGGTTCGATCATGGCGAAATGGTGCCTGTCGCACCATCAGGAAAACTTCCTCTATCAGCACTTCCGTGAAATCTGCGAAATCTGCGCCGCCTACGACGTTGCCTTGTCGCTCGGCGATGGCCTGCGCCCAGGCTCAATTCAGGATGCCAACGACGAAGCCCAGTTTGCCGAACTGCACACGCTGGGTGAACTGACCAAAGTCGCCTGGGAATATGATGTGCAGGTGATGATCGAAGGTCCAGGCCACGTGCCGATGCAGATGATCCGCCGCAACATGACCGAAGAGTTGGAGCATTGCCACGAAGCGCCGTTCTATACCCTTGGCCCATTGACCACCGATATTGCTCCAGGCTACGACCACTTCACCTCGGGGATCGGTGCCGCCATGATCGGCTGGTTCGGCTGCGCAATGCTGTGCTACGTCACGCCAAAAGAGCACCTCGGCCTGCCAAACAAGGAAGACGTGAAGCAAGGGCTGATCACCTACAAGATCGCGGCCCACGCTGCGGATCTGGCGAAGGGCCATCCGGGTGCGCAAATCCGTGATAACGCCATGTCCAAGGCGCGTTTCGAATTCCGCTGGGAAGATCAGTTCAACCTGGCGCTTGATCCAGACACTGCCCGCGCTTACCACGACGAAACCCTACCGCAGGAATCCGGCAAGATCGCCCACTTCTGTTCCATGTGCGGGCCGAAATTCTGCTCAATGAAAATCTCGCAGGAGGTACGCGATTACGCCGCAGTTCTTGAGGCCGCTAAACCGGTCGAAGTTCAGCTTTCCGGTATGGAGAAAATGTCTGCCGAGTTCCGCTCACGCGGCAGCGAGCTGTACCACAGCGCATCTAACCTACAGGAAGAGGTGAATAATGACTGAAATCACCACGCCCTTTCCTGCCACCCCGCACAAACTGGGGCTTTACCCGGTGGTCGACAGCGTTGAATGGATTGCCCGCCTGCTGGATGCAGGCGTAACCACCATTCAGTTGCGCATCAAAGACCTGCCGGACGAACAGGTTGAAACCGACGTTGCCGCCGCCATTGCGCTTGGCAAGCAATACCGTGCACGGCTGTTTATCAACGACTACTGGCGCTTGGCGATCAAACACGGTGCCTATGGTGTTCACTTGGGGCAGGAGGATCTGGATACCACCGATCTGGCCGCCATTCATCGGGCCGGATTGCGCCTGGGGGTATCAACCCATGACGACGCCGAGATCGCCCGGGCCATCGCGGTCAAACCTTCCTACATTGCGCTGGGGCATATCTTCCCCACCCAAACCAAAGAGATGCCTTCCGCACCGCAGGGGCTGGCTGAGTTGAAGCGTCATATCGCCGGATTACAAGATTACCCGACGGTGGCGATCGGCGGGATCAGCCTCGATCGCGTACCCGCCGTACTCGAGTGCGGCGTGGGCAGCGTGGCGGTGGTCAGCGCCATCACTCAGGCAGCGGATTGGCGTATAGCCACCGCACAGCTGCTGAAGCTGATTGAAGGCAAGGAGTAATGCGATGCTCAACGATCAGGAATTTCTGCGTTACAGCCGCCAACTGCTGCTGGAAGAGTTCGGCCCGGAAGGCCAGGAAAAGCTAAAGCAATCCACGGTGCTGATCGTCGGCCTAGGGGGTTTAGGTTCCCCGGCAGCACTGTATCTGGCCGCCGCAGGCGTCGGCAAGCTGCTGTTGGCCGATGACGATCAATTGCATATCACTAACCTACAGCGGCAAATCCTTTATCGCAGTAACGAAGTTCCCCAAGGCAAAGCGCGGTTAGCCCAACGTCAATTGCAGGCGCTGAACCCGCTGGTAGCCTGTATCGCGCTGGAACAGCGTTTACAAGGGTCAATACTCAGCGAAGCCGTGGCTCGTGCCGATTTGGTGCTGGATTGCAGTGACAATATGGCGACGCGCCACGCGGTTAATGCCGCCTGTGTAGCCATCGGCAAGCCCTTGATCAGCGGCAGCGCGGTAGGTTTCAGCGGCCAGTTGCTGGTGATCGAACCGCCGTATGCCCAAGGCTGCTACGCCTGCCTCTACCCTGAACAAACCGAACCACAGCGTAACTGCCGAACGGCGGGCGTGCTCGGCCCAGTGGTAGGGGTGATCGGCACGCTCCAGGCGTTGGAGGCGATCAAAATGCTGGCAGGAATGGCTTCGCCCCTCAGCGGCAAGCTGCGTTTGTTCGACGGCAAGCAGCAGAGCTGGAGCACCTTGCAACTCAGCCAAGCCAGCAATTGCCCAGTTTGCCGAGGTGCCGCATGAAAATCACGCTGAATGACCAGCCGTTGGAGTTGGCGCAAGCCTTAAGCGTCACCGCCCTGCTCGAACAACTGGACCGCCACCAGCCAGGCACCGCGCTGGCCATTAACCAGACCATCATCCCACGCGCCGACTGGGCAAGCCGCCAGGTACAGGACGGTGATGATATCCTGCTGTTTCAAGCGATTGCCGGAGGCTGATATGCTGCAAATCGCCGATACCACTTTTACTTCACGCCTGTTTACCGGCACTGGCAAATTCGCCACCCCGGCCTTAATGCTGGCAGCTTTGCAAGCATCCGGTTCCCAACTCGTTACCATGGCAATGAAACGCGTCGATCTACGCGGCGGTAACGATGCCATTCTGGCACCGCTGCAACAGTTGGGTGTGAAGCTGCTACCGAATACCTCCGGCGCTAAAACCGCCGCCGAAGCGGTGTTTGCCGCCAGATTGGCACGCGAAGCGCTCGGTACTCATTGGGTAAAACTGGAAATCCACCCGGATGTGAAATACCTGCTGCCAGATCCGATCGAAACCTTGAAAGCCGCAGAGATTCTGGTCAAAGAGGGCTTCGTCGTGTTGCCTTACTGCGGTGCCGACCCGGTACTGTGCAAGCGGCTGGAAGAAGCCGGCTGTGCGGCGGTCATGCCGCTCGGAGCGCCGATTGGTTCTAATCGTGGCCTGCTCACCCGTGATTTCCTCGAAATCATCATCGAACAAGCCAAGGTGCCGGTGGTGGTTGATGCCGGTATCGGTGCGCCAAGCCATGCGCTGGAAGCCATGGAATTAGGTGCCGATGCGGTGCTGGTCAATACCGCCATCGCCGTGGCACGCGATCCGGTGCAAATGGCACAGGCATTCCGGCTGGCGCTGGAAGCCGGTGAGTTGGCACGCCGCGCCGGTTTGGGCCATCGCCAGCGGATTGCCGTTGCCTCCAGCCCGCTGACCGCGTTTCTCAGCCAATCAGAGGAGATACGCTGATGAGTGATGATTTCAGTAGCCGCTGGCAACAGCTGGATTGGGATGATATTCAACTGCGTATCAACAGCAAAACAGCGCGCGATGTTGAACAGGCACTCAATGCACAGAAGCTGACGCGCGATGACTTTATGGCGCTAATCTCCCCTGCCGCCGCGCCATATCTGGAACCGCTGGCGCAGCGTGCACAACAACTGACGCGCCAGCGTTTTGGTAACGTGGTCAGCTTTTACGTGCCGTTATATCTCTCCAACCTGTGCGCCAACGACTGTACTTACTGCGGTTTCTCTATGAGCAACCGCATCAAACGCAAAACGCTGGATAGTGATGAGATAGAACGGGAATGCGCAGCGATCAAGGCTCTGGGGTTTGAGCACCTGCTGCTGGTGACCGGTGAGCACCAGAATAAAGTGGGTATGGCTTACTTCCGCCAGCATCTGCCGCAAATCCGCAGCCATTTCAGCTCGTTGATGATGGAGGTTCAGCCACTGGCCGAGGATGAGTACGCCGAATTGAAAAACCTGGGGCTGGACGGGGTGATGGTTTATCAGGAAACCTATCATGCTGCCACTTACCAACGGCATCATCTGCGCGGGCATAAGCAGGATTTCCACTGGCGGCTGGCAACGCCGGATCGCTTGGGCCGTGCCGGGATCGACAAGATCGGCCTTGGCGCGTTAATCGGGCTTTCCAGCAGTTGGCGCACCGATTGTTACATGCTGGCGGAACACCTGTTCTACTTGCAGCAAACCTACTGGCAGAGCCGTTACTCAATCTCGTTCCCCCGTTTGCGGCCCTGCGCCGGAGGTATTGAACCGGCCTCGGTGATGAGTGAACCACAACTGGTGCAGCTTATCTGTGCATTCCGCTTGTTTGCCCCTGACGTTGAGCTGTCATTATCGACCCGTGAGTCACCGTTCTTCCGCGATCATATGATCCCGTTGGCAATCAACAGCGTCAGCGCCGGTTCGAAAACCCAGCCGGGCGGTTATGCCGACAATACACCTGCGGAACTGGAGCAGTTTGAACCGCACGATGGCCGGACACCGCAGCAGGTCGCCCTTGCTATTAGCGCCGCGGGATTGCAGCCGGTGTGGAAAGATTGGGATGATTATCTGGGGCGTGCTGCGCAATAACCTGCAACGGTTACATAGGCGATCCAATAGCGCTGAAAGCCATACGCAAAACTAAAAAGCCGGGCTGGAACAGAAAATTGGCACCGTTATAGTGACTGCGTTGGTTATCAAACCCGAGGCCAACCAAGGCTGTCTACCCCTCTTGATAGCCTTGCCCTACCAAACCCCGGAGCGCGCGGATGTCCCCCGCGCGTCTCCGGTTTCTGATTTGATCAATCCGTGGCCTGAGGCTTCATACTTGCCCCAACGATGGCCGATAGCAGACAACCTATTGCCAGATAGGCTGCAACCGCATGCCAAGAACCATCCATAAACTCCACCAGCAATACGGCGATAAAAGGCGTGAAACCACCACCGACGACGCTGGCGACCTGATAGCCAACGCCAGCACCGCTGTAACGGTAGGCGGTGCCAAACAATTCGGTAAACATCGGCTGCTGTACGCTGACGAGCATATCGTGCGCCACATTCCCGAGCATGATGGCAAACAAGATAATCATTAGGGTATTACGGCTTTCCAGCGCCATAAAAAACGGTACTGCGCTGGCACAGCCAATGAGTGCCCCTGTGACATAGATGCGGCGTCGGCCAAAGCGATCGGCTAAATAGGCAAAGCTGGGAATAGAGACACAGCTCACCGCCCCAACCAGCAAGCCAATGTTGAGAAACATGTCACGCGCCAGGCCAAGGTGGGTGGTGGAGTAATTGAGCGCAAACGCCGTCACGATGTACATCGTGAGCAATTCACCCAATCGCAAGGCGATGATCAATAAGAATGCTTTAGGGTTCTGACGCAATGCCTCTAAAATCGGGAACTTGCGTATTTTGTCGGCTCTGTCCTGCAACGTTTTGTTTGCTTCAAACTCCAGCGACTCATCCATGCCGTTACGCACCCACCAGGCAATCGCGACCAGCACTAGGCTGAATAAAAACGGCAAACGCCAGCCCCAGCTTACGAACTGATCATTGGTGGTAAATTGGTTCACAATGGAAACTGAGCCGGTCGCCAATAACAACCCGACGCCGAAGCCAATTTGTACGCCGCTGCTGTAAAAAGCTTTTTTCTTTTTAGGTGCACTTTCAACCGCCAACAGCGCAGCACCGCCCCATTCACCACCAACGGCAAACCCTTGAACAGCACGCAGCACTACCAGCATGACCGGTGCCCACCAGCCAACCGAGGCAAAAGAGGGCAACAGGCCAATCAGTGCGGTGGCGATCCCCATCATCCAGACGGTAATCATCAGCATGCGTTTGCGGCCTAGCTTGTCACCAAAGTGGCCAAACACGATCCCACCCAACGGGCGGAACAGGAAACCGACGCCAAAGGTACCAAAAGCGGCCAGCGTTCCCATCGTTGGGCTAACCTGAGGGAAAAATTCGGTGTTAAATACCAGAGCGGCAACTATTCCGTACAGTAAGAAATCGTACCAGTCGACCACCGCGCCAACAAAACTGCCCCACGCTGCGCGGCGCGCGCGGCTTTGAGAATGGCTGTTTAACTGGATTTGTGGGGCAACCACGCCGTTCACAGAGGTATTGTTACTAACTGATGTTGAGGTATCCATGCCTATTCCGTTGTTTTAACTTTACAGGCACTGTACAACAAAAAGCCCCGGCTGTGATAGCCGGGGCTTTAGAACGTGCAGTCAATCAAACATCAGGTCAAGGCGACTTACTCGTCGTTGTTGCCGCCCAGGTTACCTGCGTTCAACAACTCGGCCAAGTTAGCCGTCGCTTCTGCCGCGCTGACTACAGGAACCACTGGTACTTCGCCCTGTGCTTTACGACGCATACGATCCTGGTGATAAGCGTAACCGGTACCGGCTGGGATCAGACGGCCCACGATCACGTTCTCTTTCAGACCACGCAGCTCATCACGCTTACCGGCAACTGCCGCTTCGGTGAGAACACGCGTCGTTTCCTGGAACGATGCAGCAGAGATGAAGGACTCGGTCGCCAAGGAAGCCTTGGTGATACCCAGCAGATCGCGCGAGAAGGTTGCTTCGATCTTGCCTTCAGCAGCAAGCTTACGGTTAGCAATCTTGACGCGTGAAACTTCAGCCTGTTCGCCTTCCAGGAACTCGGTGCCACCCGCGCTGACGATGGTGCCTTTACGCAGCATCTGACGAACGATAACTTCGATGTGTTTATCGTTAATCTTAACGCCTTGCAGACGGTAAACTTCCTGCACTTCGTTGGTGATGTAGCGGGTAACCGCATGCACACCACGCAGACGCAGAATGTCATGTGGAGATTCTGGGCCGTCAGAAACAACGTCACCACGTTCCACAATTTCACCTTCAAACACGTTGAGCTGACGCCATTTCGGAATCATCTCTTCGTAAGCATCGCTGCCGTCCAGTGGCGAGATCACCAGGCGACGTTTGCCTTTGGTCTCTTTACCGAACGAGATAATCCCGCTGATTTCAGCCAGGATTGCCGGCTCTTTCGGACGACGTGCTTCGAACAGATCCGCAACGCGTGGCAGACCACCGGTGATGTCCTTGGTACCGCCGGACTCCTGAGGAATACGCGCCAGGGTATCACCCGCACCGATCTGAATGCCGTCTTCCAGCTGCACAATCGCTTTACCTGGCAGGAAGTATTGAGCAGGCATATCAGTACCTGGGATCAATACGTCGTCGCCTTTGGCGTCAACGATTTTCAGTGCCGGACGCAGGTCTTTACCACTACCGGTACGTTCTGCGCTGTCCAGTACCACCAGAGAAGACAAACCGGTCAGTTCGTCGGTCTGGCGGGTAATGGTCTGGCCGTCAACCATATCGGCGAAGCGAATGAAACCGCCCACCTCGGTAACAACCGGCATGGTGTGCGGATCCCAGTTAGCCACGGTTTCGCCGCCGTTAACTTCTGCACCATCACCTTTGCCCATTACGGAACCGTAAGGCACTTTGTAGCTTTCTTTGGTACGGCCGAATTCGTCGATCAGCTTCAGTTCGGTGTTACGAGAGGTGATCACCAGCTTGCCTGCGGCGTTCATAACGAACTTCACATTGCTCAGCTTCAGCGTACCCTTGTTCTTCACCTGAATGCTAGATTCAGCAGCCGCACGCGAAGCCGCACCACCGATGTGGAACGTACGCATCGTCAGCTGTGTACCAGGTTCACCGATAGACTGCGCCGCGATAACGCCGATGGCTTCGCCTTTGTTGATGATGTGACCACGTGCCAGGTCGCGACCATAGCAGTTAGCACACACACCAAAGTCGGTTTCACAACTTACTACGGAACGAACCTTAACGCTGTCGACAGAGTTCTCTTCCAACAGGTCACAGGTCTTCTCGTTCAGCAGGGTGTTACGTGGCACCAGGATGTCTGCCGTACCCGGCTTGATGACATCTTCAGCGGTCACACGACCCAGAACGCGCTCACGCAGTGGCTCTTTAACATCGCCACCTTCGATAACCGGAGTCATCATGATGCCGTTGTGAGTACCACAGTCGTCTTCAGTCACCACCAGATCCTGCGCCACGTCAACCAGACGACGGGTCAGATAACCGGAGTTTGCTGTTTTCAGCGCGGTATCCGCCAAACCTTTACGCGCACCGTGGGTGGAGATGAAGTACTGGAGTACGTTCAAGCCTTCACGGAAGTTCGCGGTGATTGGCGTTTCGATGATTGAGCCGTCTGGCTTCGCCATCAGGCCACGCATACCGGCCAACTGACGAATCTGAGCAGCAGAACCACGAGCACCGGAGTCGGCCATCATAAAGATGCTGTTGAAGGAAACTTGTTGTTCCACCACGCCGTCACGGTTAACCACGTCTTCAACCGACAGGTTTTCCATCATCGCTTTAGCAACACGTTCGTTCGCCGCAGCCCAGATATCGATCACTTTGTTATAGCGTTCGCCAGCGGTTACCAGACCAGACTGGAACTGCTCCTGGATCTCGGCAACTTCGGTTTCCGCTTCTTCGATGATCTCCGCCTTCTTAGCCGGGATAACCATGTCATCGATACCTACGGAAGCACCTGAACGGGCAGCGTAAGCAAAACCGGTATACATGATCTGGTCAGCGAAGATAACGGTCGGCTTCAGGCCCAGGATGCGGTAACAGGTGTTCAGCATCTTGGAGATCGCTTTCTTGCCCAGAGGCTGGTTAACGATCGAGTACGGCAGACCCTGTGGTACGATCATCCAAAGGATGGCGCGGCCAACGGTAGTATCAACGATTGTGGTCTGGTGAATAGATTCACCTTCGGTATTCCTGATCTCTTCTGTAATACGCACTTTGACGCGTGCGTGCAGAGAGGCCAGACCGGCGCGATAAACGCGTTCAGCTTCTTTAGGACCCGTCAGAACCATGCCTTCGCCTTTGGCGTTAACACAGTCACGAGTCATATAGTACAGGCCCAATACAACGTCCTGAGAAGGAACGATGATTGGCTCGCCGTTCGCTGGTGACAGGATGTTGTTGGTAGACATCATCAGCGCACGCGCTTCCAACTGGGCTTCCAGCGTCAGCGGTACGTGCACAGCCATCTGGTCACCATCGAAGTCGGCGTTGTATGCCGCACAAACCAATGGGTGCAACTGGATCGCTTTACCTTCGATCAGAACCGGTTCAAACGCCTGGATACCCAAACGGTGCAGGGTTGGTGCACGGTTCAGCAGTACCGGGTGTTCGCGGATAACTTCATCCAGGATGTCCCAAACGACCGCTTCTTCGCGCTCAACCATTTTCTTGGCAGCTTTGATCGTTGTGGCCAGGCCACGCAGTTCCAGCTTGCCGTAGATGAACGGTTTGAACAGCTCCAGTGCCATTTTCTTTGGCAGACCGCACTGATGCAGACGCAGGTATGGACCTACGGTGATTACAGAACGACCAGAGTAGTCAACGCGTTTACCCAACAGGTTCTGACGGAAACGACCCTGCTTACCTTTGATCATATCGGCCAAAGATTTCAGAGGACGCTTGTTCGAACCGGTGATCGCACGACCGCGACGGCCGTTATCCAGCAGGGCATCTACCGCTTCTTGCAGCATACGCTTTTCGTTGCGCACGATGATGTCAGGCGCAGCCAGATCCAGCAGGCGTTTCAGACGGTTGTTACGGTTGATGACGCGGCGATACAGATCGTTAAGATCGGAAGTCGCGAAACGGCCACCATCCAGCGGAACCAACGGGCGCAGATCCGGCGGCAGTACCGGCAGCACGGTCAGGATCATCCACTCTGGCTTGTTACCAGATTGAACGAACGCTTCCAGCAGCTTGATACGCTTGGTCAGCTTCTTACGCTTGGTTTCGGAGTTGGTTTCGTTCAACTCTTCACGCAACTGCTCGCACTCGGCTTCCAGATCCATGTTTTTCAACAGTGCCTGAATAGCTTCCGCACCCATCTTGGCGTCGAATTCGTCACCAAACTCTTCCAGCGCATCCAGATACTGCTCTTCAGTCAGGATCTGACGACGCTCGAGGTTGGTCATACCGCCTTCAATCACCACATAGGATTCGAAGTACAGTACACGTTCGATGTCACGCAGTGGCATATCCAGCAGCAAACCGATGCGCGATGGCAGCGATTTCAGGAACCAGATGTGCGCAGTTGGGGAAGCCAGTTCGATGTGGCCCATACGCTCACGGCGCACTTTGGTCTGGGTCACTTCAACGCCGCACTTCTCACAGATCACACCGCGGTGTTTCAAGCGCTTGTACTTACCGCACAGGCACTCGTAATCTTTTACCGGCCCAAAGATACGGGCACAGAAAAGGCCGTCACGTTCTGGTTTGAACGTACGGTAGTTAATGGTTTCCGGCTTCTTCACTTCGCCGAACGACCACGAACGGATCATGTCTGGCGATGCCAGAGCAATCTTGATCGCATCAAACTCTTCGGTCTTAGTTTGCGCTTTCAGAAACTTCAATAAGTCTTTCACGGATTGGCTCCTGTCGGAGTTAAACCTGTTGGGCGCACGCTGACAAATCGCGCGCCCGTGTGACCTGAACAACCACCCTCTGGTTCCCTAAGGCCGGGAACCAGAGCCGGAATAGCGATTAGTCGCCTTCCAGTTCGATGTTGATCCCCAGCGAGCGGATTTCTTTCAACAGTACGTTGAAGGATTCCGGCATGCCAGGTTCCATACGGTGATCGCCATCCACGATGTTTTTGTACATCTTGGTACGGCCGTTGACGTCATCGGACTTAACGGTAAGCATTTCCTGCAAGGTGTAAGCTGCGCCGTAGGCTTCCAGCGCCCACACTTCCATCTCACCGAAGCGCTGACCACCGAATTGCGCCTTACCACCCAGCGGTTGCTGAGTAACCAAGCTGTAAGAACCGGTAGAACGGGCGTGCATTTTATCGTCGACCAAGTGGTTCAGTTTCAGCATGTACATATAGCCAACGGTTACCTGGCGCTCGAACTGCTCACCGGTACGGCCATCAAACAGCGTAATCTGACCCGAAGTCGGGATACCGCCCATTTCCAGCAATTGCTTGATTTCGGTCTCTTTCGCACCGTCGAAGACTGGCGTTGCAATTGGCATACCTTTTTTCAGGTTCTCTGCCAGACGCAGCACTTCGTCGTCGGTGAAGGTGTTCAGATCGACTTTCTGGCAAACGCCGTCGCCGAGATCGTAAGCTTTCTGGATGAATTCACGCAGTTTGGCCACTTCCTGATGCTGCTTGAGCATTTGGTTGATCTTCTCACCAATGCCTTTCGCAGCCATACCCAGGTGGGTTTCCAGGATCTGACCGATGTTCATACGTGATGGAACGCCCAGCGGGTTCAGTACGATGTCAACCGGCGTGCCGTCTATATCGTAAGGCATATCTTCGATCGGGTTGATCTTGGAGATAACACCCTTGTTACCGTGGCGGCCTGCCATCTTGTCACCCGGTTGGATCTGACGCTTAACGGCCAGATAAACCTTAACGATTTTCAGCACGCCTGGTGCCAGATCGTCGCCCTGGGTGATCTTACGACGCTTGGCATCCAGCTTCTTCTCGAAGTCGGATTTCAGTTCGTCATACTGCTCTGCCAACTGTTCCAGCTGGTTTTGCTTGTCTTCGTCGGTCAGGCCCAGTTCCAGCCAGCGATCGCGTGGCAGCTTGCTCAGCTTCTCAGCTTCAATGCCACCGGCAACCAGCACCGCATGGATACGCGCAAACAGGCCAGCTTCCAGGATCTGCAGTTCTTCAGTCAGGTCTTTTTTCGCCTGCTTCAGCTGCATCTCTTCGATTTCCAACGCACGCTTGTCTTTTTCCACACCATCGCGGGTGAAGACCTGCACGTCAATAATCGTACCGGAAACGCCGTTAGGCACACGCAGAGAAGAGTCTTTAACGTCAGACGCTTTCTCACCGAAGATCGCACGCAGCAGCTTCTCTTCTGGCGTCAGTTGGGTTTCACCTTTCGGCGTTACCTTACCGACCAGAATGTCGCCACCGGTCACTTCTGCACCGATATACACGATACCGGATTCATCCAGTTTGGAGAGCGCAGCTTCACCCACGTTCGGGATGTCGGCAGTGATCTCTTCAGGCCCCAGCTTGGTGTCACGGGACACACACGCCAATTCCTGAATGTGGATGGTGGTGAAGCGATCTTCCTGTACCACACGCTCGGAGACCAAAATGGAGTCTTCGAAGTTGTAGCCGTTCCAAGGCATGAACGCGACGCGCATGTTCTGGCCCAGCGCCAGTTCACCCAGGTCTGTAGACGGACCATCTGCCAGCACGTCGCCACGCTCGATTGGTTCGCCCAGATTCACACACGGCATCTGGTTGATACAGGTGTTCTGGTTAGAACGGGTGTACTTGGTCAGGTTATAAATATCGATACCTGCTTCGCCCGGGTACATCTCGTCTTCGTTAACTTTGATAACGATACGGGAAGCATCCACGTACTGGATCACACCACCACGCTTGGCTACGGCAGTAACACCGGAGTCAACCGCAACAGCACGTTCCATACCGGTACCAACCAGCGGCTTGTCAGCGCGCAGAGTTGGAACCGCCTGACGTTGCATGTTCGCACCCATCAATGCACGGTTGGCGTCATCGTGTTCCAGGAATGGAATCAGTGAAGCACCAACGGAAACAACCTGCTGGGTAGATACGTCCATATAGTCAACCTGATCGCGGCTGAACAGGCTTGATTCGCCTTTGCTACGACAGGTGACCAGGTCTTCTTCAAAGCGGCCTTCTTCGTCCAGGTTGGAGTTCGCCTGGGCGATAACGAAGTTGCCTTCTTCAATAGCAGACAGATAGTTGATTTCATCGGTCACCACGCCGTCACGCACGCGGCGGTACGGGGTTTCCAGGAAGCCATACTCGTTGGTCTGTGCGTACACGGACAAGGAGTTGATCAAACCGATGTTTGGACCTTCCGGCGTTTCGATTGGGCACACGCGACCATAGTGAGTCGGGTGTACGTCTCGAACTTCAAAGCCCGCACGTTCACGGGTCAAACCGCCTGGGCCCAGTGCAGAGATACGACGCTTGTGCGTGATCTCAGACAACGGGTTGTTCTGGTCCATAAACTGAGACAGCTGGCTTGAGCCAAAGAACTCTTTCACCGCCGCCGAAATCGGCTTGGCGTTGATCATGTCCTGAGGCATCAGGGTGTCAAGATCGCCCAGAGACAGACGTTCTTTAACCGCACGCTCAACACGCACCAGACCGACACGGAACTGGTTCTCGGCCATTTCGCCAACGGAACGGATACGACGGTTGCCCAAGTGGTCGATATCGTCCACTTCGCCTTTACCGTTACGGATATCGATGAGCTTCTTCATCACTTCAATGATGTCGTCTTTGCTCAGGATGCCCGAACCTTCGATCTCGTCACGCAGCAGAGAACGGTTGAACTTCATCCGGCCAACCGCAGACAGATCGTAGCGGTCTTCAGAGAAGAACAGGTTCTCGAACAGGCTTTCCGCCGCTTCACGCGTTGGTGGTTCACCAGGGCGCATCATACGGTAGATTTCTACCAGTGCGCTCAGACGATCGCTGGTTGGATCGACACGTACGGTCTCAGAGATGTACGCACCGTGATCCAGATCGTTGGTGAACAGCGTTTCGATACGCTTGTGACCAGACTGGCTCAGCTTGGCCAGCAGATCCAGAGACAGCTCCATGTTGGCTGCACAGATCAGCTCACCGGTATTGGTATCGATATAGTCCTTCGCGACCACTTTGCCCGCGATGTACTCAACCGGTACTTCAATACTCTGAATTTCGTCTTTTTCGAGCTGACGGATATGACGAGCAGTGATGCGACGGCCTTTCTCAATGTAGATCTTACCATTGGCTTCGATATCGAAGGTCGCCGTTTCACCACGCAGACGCTCTGGAACCAGTTCCATCTGCAGCTTGTTATCACGGATCTCGAAAACAATTTTCGCAAAGAACAGGTCAAGGATCTGTTCAGTGGTAAAGCTCAGGGCGCGCAGAATGATGGTCGCAGGCAGTTTGCGGCGACGGTCAATACGCACGAACAGGTTGTCTTTCGGGTCGAACTCGAAATCCAACCATGAACCACGGTAAGGGATGATACGTGCGTTATACAGCACTTTACCCGAGGAGTGGGTTTTACCCTTATCGCTGTCGAAGAACACACCCGGGCTACGGTGCAGCTGGGATACGATAACCCTCTCAGTACCGTTAATCACAAAGGTACCGTTTTCGGTCATGAGCGGAATTTCGCCCATATAGACTTCTTGTTCTTTGATGTCTTTGACCGTACCTTCTGGTGCTTCACGCTCGTAGATCACCAGGCGCAGTTTTACGCGCAGCGGTGCAGAGTACGTCACACCACGAATCTGGCACTCTTTGACGTCAAACACCGGCTCACCAAGACGGTAGCTAACGTATTGCAGCTCCGAATTGCCACTGTAGCTCTGGATAGGGAAAACAGAACGGAATGCGGCTTCTAAGCCGTGTTGCCCTTCTGGATCTTGCTCGATAAACTTCTGGAACGAGTCAAGCTGGATAGAAAGGAGATAAGGTATGTCCAAAACTTGTGGACGTTTACCAAAATCCTTACGAATACGTTTCTTCTCGGTATAGGAGTAAACCATAGGGTTCCTCAGCTCGCTGGAAAGTCGAACCATTTGTCTGCCCAGAATGTGGACAGTTCATGCAACACCATTTTGTCGATCGGAAAGCGGGAACACTTTCCGCAATACTCGTTTCTATCACGCTTAAATCATTTCATTGCCTTTGCGACAGATTCGGCTGAAGCAGAAAAAGCAGTATATTAAGTCGTCGATAGAAAGAAATATTGGGGTTAGCCAGTAGCCAAACAGTGTGAAACTCTACTGACGCCCTACAGCGCAAAAAGGCTGGTGACCCAAAAGTCACCAGCCATCAGTCTGTTAAGCCAGACTGCACTCTGAAAAGTTAAACTTATTTAACTTCAACAGAAGCACCAGCTTCTTCCAGAGATTTTTTCAGAGCTTCAGCGTCGTCTTTGCTGATGCCTTCTTTCATTACTGCTGGAGCTGATTCTACCAGGTCTTTAGCTTCTTTCAGGCCCAGACCGGTCGCGCCACGTACTGCTTTGATAACAGCAACTTTGTTGCCACCGATAGCAGACAGAACAACGTCGAACTCAGTTTTTTCTTCAACAGCTTCAGCAGGACCAGCAGCTACAGCTACAGCAGCAGCAGCAGAAACGCCGAATTTTTCTTCCATAGCAGAAATCAGTTCAACAACGTCCATTACGGACATAGCAGCAACCGCTTCCAGGATTTGGTCTTTAGTGATAGACATAACAATTGTTCCTAAAATTCAGAAATAGTTTAAATACGTTAGCAAAGGCTAAGAAAGAGCGGCTTATGCAGCTTCTTTCTGATCGCGCAGAGCAGCCAGAGTGCGAACCAATTTGCCAGCAGCGGCTTCTTTCATGGTTGCCATCAGGCGTGCGATTGCTTCATCGTAAGTAGGCAGCGTTGCCAAGCGGTCAATTTGTGCCGCAGGGATCAGCTCACCTTCAAAGGCCGCAGCTTTAACCTCGAATTTTGCATTCGCTTTCGCGAACTCTTTGAACAGACGAGCAGCAGCGCCCGGGTGTTCGTTAGAGAATGCAATCAAGGTTGGACCGACAAACGTGTCTTTCAGGCATTCGAACGGAGTGCCTTCAACTACGCGACGCATCAGGGTGTTACGAACAACACGCATGTAAACGCCAGCTTCACGACCTGCTCTACGCAGTTCAGTCATTTTATCTACAGTAACGCCACGGGAATCCGCAACAACCGCAGACAGCGCGCCTTTGGCCACTTCGTTGACTTCAGCAACAATCGCTTGTTTGTCTTGAAGATTCAATGCCATTAGCTTTTTGCTCCTGGATTAGCCGGGGATAATTCCCCGGAACTCACTTCACTCAATATTTTGTGTAAACACGCGATATTGAGCGGGTTAACACGGTGAGCAGAATCCAGCAAAGACTATTCTTTATAAAAAGAAAAAATTTCTTTAGGCTCTGTCACCGTCTACGCAGGAAGATTAAGCATCTTTCGACACACCTGCGGTCTTGGACGGAGGCCTGGATAGGCCAGGCTCCAACCGAAAAATCTGTTGTTTCACTGTAGCAACGCTATAGCAAAACCTTGGGGCATAGGATTCTAGGTGAATCTTTGCCCCAAGTCAAAGCGATTAGTTCGCTACAGCAGTCAAGCCGCTCTGATCGATAGCAACGCCAGCACCCATGGTGGTGGAGAGGCTAACTTTTTTGATGTACACGCCTTTCGCCTGAGATGGTTTCGCTTTTTTCAGCGCAACCAGCAGAGATTCCAGGTTTTCTTTCAGCTTGTCTGTGTCGAAATCAACCTTACCGATAGTGGTATGGATGATGCCGTTTTTATCGTTACGATAACGAACCTGACCTGCTTTAGCATTTTTGACTGCTTCAGCAACGTTCGGAGTAACGGTACCCACTTTCGGGTTTGGCATCAGGCCACGTGGACCCAGAACCTGGCCCAGTTGACCAACTACGCGCATTGCATCTGGGGAAGCAATAACAACGTCGAAGTTCATTTCGCCTTTCTTGATCTGGTCAGCCAGATCTTCCATACCTACCAGCTCTGCGCCAGCCGCTTTCGCAGCTTCAGCGTTAGGGCCTTGGGCAAATACGGCAACGCGAACGGAACGACCGGTGCCGTGTGGCAGAACGGTAGCACCACGTACGTTTTGGTCTGATTTACGAGCGTCGATGCCGAGGTTAACAGCAACGTCAACGCTTTCTACGAATTTAGCGGTGGCCAGCTCTTTCAGCAGAGCAACAGCTTCGGTGATGTCATACTGTTTAGTAGCATCAACTTTGTCACGGATCACGCGCATGCGCTTGGTCAGCTTAGCCATTTCTTAATCCTCCACTACCAGGCCCATGGAACGAGCAGTACCTTCGATGGAGCGAGTCATCGCTTCAACGTCAGAACCAGTCATGTCCGCAGCTTTGGTCTCTGCGATTTCACGTACCTGAGCACGAGTCACTTTACCGACTTTTTCTTTGTTCGGCTTACCGGAACCAGACTTAACACCAGCCGCTTTCTTCAGCAGAACTGCCGCTGGCGGGGTCTTGGTAACGAAAGTGAAGGAGCGATCAGAATAAACAGTAATAACAACAGGGATCGGCAGACCTTTTTCAACGCTGTCAGTCTTAGCATTGAACGCCTTACAGAATTCCATGATGTTAACACCTTGCTGACCCAGAGCTGGACCGACTGGCGGGCTCGGGTTAGCCATACCGGCTGCAACTTGCAGCTTGACGTAGGCTTGTACTTTCTTGGCCATTGAAATTTCCTCGTATGGGTAGTATCGCCTCTAAAGAGGCTCCCCGTGTTTTACCCCGCTCCGAGAGCGAAGCATCTAAAAACAAAAGGCGCGAAATTGTAGTTCAATTCCGCGCCTCTGACAAGCAACAAATCCGCTTGCATTGCTGATTAATCAATCAGCCTTTTTCTACCTGGCTGAAGTCCAACTCTACCGGCGTTGCGCGGCCAAAGATGGAAACAGAAACCTTCAGGCGGCTTTTCTCATAGTCCACTTCTTCAACAACACCGTTGAAGTCAGCAAACGGACCATCGTTAACACGCACCAGTTCACCAGGTTCGAACAACGTTTTCGGACGTGGCTTATCACCCGCCTGCTGCAGACGGTTCATAATCGCATCCACTTCTTTGTCGCTGATAGGCGCAGGACGATCGGAAGTTCCACCGATGAAGCCCATAACACGAGGAACGCTACGCACCAAGTGCCAGCTTGCATCATTCATCACCATCTGGACCAATACATAACCAGGGAAGAATTTACGTTCACTCTTGCGACGCTGGCCACCACGGATTTCAACGACTTCTTCCGTAGGTACCATGACTTCGCCGAACAGCTCTTCCATATCCTGCAGTTTGATGTGTTCACGCAGCGATTGAGCTACGCGACCTTCAAAACCGGAAAACGCCTGAACGACGTACCAACGTTTTTTTGGGGCTTCAGACATTTTAGAACCTCAGGCCAGTAATAAACGATACCAGACGGACCAGAATACCATCCAGCCCCCACAGAATCAGTGACATCACGGCAGTTACCGCGGCAACGATCAACGTGGTATGTAACGTTTCCTGACGAGTTGGCCAAATCACTTTACGTACTTCAGTACGCGCTTCGCGCGCAAACGCAACGGTGGCTTTGCCCTTGGTAGTCATCAATGCCACTGCTCCAGCAACCACAATGATCAGTACAACTGCCAGCGCGCGCAATGGCAGGCTGAAATCACGGTAATAATAGTTACCGACAATAGCCATAACCAACAGAACGGCGACGATCAACCACTTAGTCACTTCAAGGCCGCGTCCGCTCCCTTGAGCCTCGGTATTCGCACTCATAAACCAACCTGTCACAATGATTCGAACAAATAACTTTGCCTCGCAACGCGAGGCAAACCAAACCGATCAGATGCTGCTGAGCAGCACTCGGTGTTTACGCTATGACGTATTTCAGTCAATACGGTTTAAGAGCCCATCTCACCAATGATTATGACCGCAAAATCGCTGATGAGATAGGTTCTAGTTCACAGCGTATAAAAAGGGCATCAAATGATGCCCTTTTACCGCAGGTCGCGTCAAATATTATCAGCGATTAGGCGATAACTTTGGCAACAACGCCCGCACCAACAGTACGGCCACCTTCACGGATTGCGAAACGCAAGCCGTCATCCATTGCGATTGGGTGGATCAGCGTGACTTTCATGTTCACGTTGTCACCTGGCATTACCATTTCTACGCCTTCTGGCAGTTCGATGGTACCGGTCACGTCAGTAGTACGGAAGTAGAACTGTGGACGGTAGCCTTTGAAGAATGGCGTATGACGACCGCCTTCTTCTTTGCTCAGGATATACACTTCTGAATCAAACTGAGTGTGCGGCTTGATAGAGCCTGGCTTAGCCAGAACCTGACCACGTTCGATATCTTCACGCTTGATACCACGCAGCAGAACACCCACGTTCTCGCCAGCACGGCCTTCGTCCAGCAGTTTGCGGAACATTTCAACGCCAGTACAGGTAGACTTAACGGTGTCTTTGATACCAACGATTTCAACTTCTTCGCCAACTTTAACGATACCGCGCTCAACACGACCCGTAACTACGGTACCACGACCGGAGATAGAGAATACATCTTCGATTGGCAGCAGGAACGGCTTGTCAATCGCACGCTCTGGTTCTGGGATATAAGAATCCAGGTAGCCAGCCAGCTCGATGATCTTCTCTTCCCACTCTGGCACACCGTTCAGCGCTTGCAGAGCTGAACCGCGAACCACTGGCAGATCATCACCAGGGAAGTCATAAGCAGACAGAAGCTCCCGCACTTCCATTTCTACCAGTTCTAGCAGCTCTTCATCATCAACCATGTCACATTTGTTCATGAACACGATGATGTAAGGAACGCCAACCTGACGACCCAACAGGATGTGCTCACGGGTCTGCGGCATTGGGCCGTCAGTCGCAGCAACAACCAGGATTGCGCCGTCCATCTGAGCAGCACCGGTGATCATGTTTTTCACATAGTCGGCGTGCCCTGGGCAGTCAACGTGCGCGTAGTGACGAGTCGGGGTATCGTACTCAACGTGAGAGGTGTTGATGGTGATACCACGAGCTTTTTCTTCTGGTGCGTTATCGATCTGGTCGAAAGCACGTGCGTTACCGCCGTAGGTTTTAGCCAGCACGGTGGTGATTGCTGCAGTCAGGGTAGTTTTACCATGGTCAACGTGGCCGATAGTACCGACGTTAACGTGCGGTTTTGTACGTTCAAACTTTTCTTTAGACATCGATTGTCCCTCTAAGACACGGATAAATCGGTGGTATCACCACATCAACCAAGCGTTTGCTTGTTGAATCCAGAACAGAAAGAAAATCAGGGGGCGAGAAATTAAGAAGTGGTGCTGATAGGCAGATTCGAACTGCCGACCTCACCCTTACCAAGGGTGCGCTCTACCAACTGAGCTATATCAGCACATCTTGGAGCGGGCAGTGGGAATCGAACCCACATCATCAGCTTGGAAGGCTGAGGTAATAGCCATTATACGATGCCCGCATCCTGGAACTCGGCTACCTGACTTTATCTGTAGAATTTTTAGGTGTGAGAAAAGGATTGTTCGTCGCTTAACTCTTCACCCTTCGTGCCAATATTCATACTGCTATCTGGCGCGAACTTTTCAGAAGGCTTTCACCTTCCCCGTGACAACGTCAATTACTATCTGTCATCCCGGTTTAATCCTGTTGTCAGGATTTAATTTGGTGGTGGGGGAAGGATTCGAACCTTCGAAGTCTGTGACGGCAGATTTACAGTCTGCTCCCTTTGGCCGCTCGGGAACCCCACCAGATTGTGTACTCTAATTATACTTGATGGTGCCGGCTACCGGAATCGAACTGGTGACCTACTGATTACAAGTCAGTTGCTCTACCAACTGAGCTAAGCCGGCATCAAGTGCAGCGCATTCTAGGTAGAGCTGACGGCCTATGCAACAAAAAATTTGCGTTCCGCGCACTATCGCTCACAAATCATTCGATTTTGCATGCCAGCTAGCAATTCACCGCTTTGGACGTACGCATATTCATCCATCGCGACCATCATTCTGTACAATTTTATTCATTTTTTGCAAGGGTTCCCCGGCGTTTCTTCATGCTGGGCATCGCATAACGAGCAATCTGACAAAAAATTGTGATCGGGATCGAGGCACTACATCAGGAAATAGCCGTCCATAGAACGTAAATACTCGTTTCATTCGCTGTATCTCACACCCTCGCAGTTGACCTGAGAGCGGTATCATCACCAGGAGATACCACTTTGCAACTTGCTATCAATCAACTGCGTGCCTGTTCGCACTATTGGCATAAACTCATGCTAATCGGTAACATTTGTGAAAAAAGTCTACGCCAAAAACGAAGCTGTCTATAATATGCAGCTTGTTTATTATCTGGAGTTGGCGTCCGGCGCCGTTCCCAACCTGCGTTAACAGGCAGAATTTGGCTTATGATAAAAAGAGAGCAATCTTTAGCAACGCCATATCTTCAGTTTGATCGTACCCAGTGGGCTGCATTGCGAAATTCAGTACCACTGACGTTGTCGGAAGAAGAGATTGTTAAACTGAAAGGGATTAACGAGGATCTCTCTTTGGAAGAGGTGGCACAGATCTATTTGCCGCTCTCACGACTGCTGAACTTCTACATCAGTTCTAACCTGCGTCGCCAAGCTGTGCTTGAACAATTCCTGGGCACGGATGGTCAACGCATCCCCTATGTCATTGGCATTGCTGGCAGTGTTGCCGTGGGTAAAAGTACGACAGCGCGTTTGTTACAGGCGTTATTGAGCCGTTGGCCTGAACATCGTAGCGTCGAGTTGATTACTACCGATGGCTTTCTGCATCCGAACAAGGTACTGAACGAACGCGGTTTGATGAAGAAAAAAGGATTTCCGCAATCCTACGATATGCACAGCCTGGTGAAGTTTGTTTCAGAAGTAAAATCGGGAGCCCGACGTGTCACTGCTCCGGTTTATTCTCATCTGATTTATGATGTTGTTCCAGAAGGCAATAAAGTTATTGAGCAGCCCGACATCCTGATTCTTGAAGGGTTGAATGTCCTGCAAAGTGGCATGGATTATCCGCACGATCCCCATCGCGTCTTTGTCTCGGATTTTGTTGACTTCTCAATATATGTCGATGCCCCAGAAGACTTATTGCAAACATGGTATATCAACCGTTTTCTGAAATTTCGACAGGGTGCGTTCTCCAATCCGGATTCTTATTTCCATAACTATGCGAAACTTCCAGAAACGGAAGCTATTCATATTGCCACTCAATTATGGAATGAGATTAATGGATTGAATTTACACCAAAATATACTTCCAACACGCGAGCGTGCCAGCTTGATCATGACTAAAAGTGCCAATCATGCTGTGGAAAGTGTACGGTTGCGGAAATAGCCAAAAAATAAGAGAGGCTGTAGCCTCTCTTATTTCACAGCATTACTCAGCACTGCGCAGAGATATCTCACCACCAATAAAGGGCCTAATTACGCCATCCTGTTCAAGTAATAGTGCTCCTTGCTGATCGATACCTCTAGCAATGCCAAAAATCTGCTGCTCACCAATTAAAAGCTTAACAGGCCGATCAATAAAGTTATCTAGTTGGCGCCAGCGAGAAATAAATGGTGGGAGTCCTTCGGTTTCGAATTGCATCAATGAATGACGTAACTCATTAAGTAAGGTGGCCGCCAATTCATTACGATCGATATTGATCCCTGTTTCTTGCAGATTAATCCACCGTTGATCGATCGTATTAGCATGTGTTTCACGCATCGCCATGTTAATACCAGCACCGAGTACCAATTGTGCCGCATCCCCAGTTTTACCTGTCAACTCAACGAGTATGCCAGCTAGCTTCCGATCGTTGAGATACAGATCGTTTGGCCATTTAACCCGTACTTGTTCTGCCCCTAAGCGTTGAAGCACTTCGGCCATCACAATACCAATGACCAAGCTAAGCCCCATTGCCGCCGCTGGCCCTTGTTCAAGACGCCAGAACATAGACAGATAGAGGTTAGCACCAAAAGGAGATACCCACTGTCTGCCACGCCGCCCACGGCCAGCCTGCTGGTATTCTGCGATACAGGCATCACCAGAGGTTAGATCCGTAATACGATCCAGTAAATACTGGTTCGTTGAATCGACAACCGGTAAAACAGTGACACGCTTATCTTCCAGCATGCCGAGGATACGTTCGGCATCCAGTAAATTCATCTCTCCTTGCAGGCTATAGCCTTTACCTGGCACGGTAAACACATCCAACCCCCACTCCCGGATAGTCTGAATGTGTTTGTTAATGGCAGCTCGGCTCATTCCCAGAAACTCACCCAAGTGCTCACCTGAGTGAAACTCCCCATCAGCTAGAAGCGAAATAATCTTAAGTGGTACTTTGGTATCTTTCATGACAGAACCTCGACCGCATCTAGCTCACCGGTTGCCCCAATAAAGCGTACTTCCGGTTCCAGCCAGACATCGAATTTCGCTGCCACCGTATTACGTACATGCCTTGCTAGTTCGACCACATCTCTGCTGCTGGCATTATCTGCATTCACTAAAACCAGCGCCTGCTGACGATGTACTGCAGCACCACCAATCTGATACCCCTTTAACGAGCACTGATCGATGAGCCAACCAGCGGCCAATTTCACTTGCCCATCCAACTGCGGGTAATGAGGCATCGTTGGATACTGGGTAAGCAGCATGCTGGCTTTTTCCGCGCTCACCTGCGGGTTTTTGAAGAAACTGCCTGCGTTACCCATTACTCGTGGGTCCGGCAGCTTACTACGCCGCATAGCGCATACCGAATCAAAGACTTGCTGTGGCGTGACTGTCTGTCGATCCAACTTGGTAAGATCACCGTAGTTCAGTAGTGGACTCCACAGCTTATTGAGTCGTAAACCGACACCTACAATGATGTAGCCGACTTTAAACTCATGTTTAAACACGCTTTCACGGTAACCAAACTCGCAGCGTTCGGGGCTCATGCGATCAATCTCGCCAGTCCTCAGATTCAGCAGATCGACATATTCGCAAACATGCTTCAGTTCCAAGCCATACGCGCCAATGTTTTGAATCGGTGCAGAGCCTACCAAACCAGGAATTAATGCTAGATTTTCCAATCCTGGTATCTCTTGCTCAAGAGTCTTACTTACCAGGTAGTGCCAATTCTCACCAGAACTGACATGAAGATGCCAAGCGTCATCCTCTTCTCTGACTTCGATACCTTTCAGGTTATTGATCATGACGGTACCGGCAAAATCCTCCAAGAACAGGACATTACTCCCTTCACCGATTACCAGTAGTGGCTCACGACGCTTTTGCGCTTTTTGCCAAGCCTTAATCATCATTTCAATTTTTTCAGCAATAACTAAATGCGCTGCGTTAACGGGGAGCGCGAAAGTATTGTGCTTTTTTAAAGAAGTGTTTTCAGTAGACATGACGTTAAATACTCTTACGTAGTAAATTGTCATCTAGTCTACTCGATTCAACGAATATGGCTATTATTTGTTTTTATTGAGTTGAATTTTCATCATTATTTAATGGGTTTTTTAAGATGGAATTAGAAAAGTATTTTAAGATCATATCGATACAAAACTCACCTTATCTATCTCAACTCTGTTCTCTACGTTATATAAAGTTAATAAATATTATCTATATGCATGGATATTAGGTTAAATGCTTAAAAATAAACTTCTTTAGGATATTTCAGATGAGAATCTTCGCTATATTTAACCATTAACAATGGCTGCTAGCAATAAACTGCAAATAGAAGACTTTATAACAAAGGGAGTTATGACGTAAACAAAACGCAAAAAGGCCATCCTTGCGGATGGCCTTCTGCTTTGTTTGATGCCTGGCAGTGTCCTACTCTCGCATGGGGAGACCCCACACTACCATCGGCGCTACGGCGTTTCACTTCTGAGTTCGGCATGGGGTCAGGTGGGACCACCGCGCTATTGCCGCCAGGCAAATTCTGTTTCATTCCAGGCCGTTACATGTCTCTGCACGTAACCACCAGAACCAATCTAAGAACTTCGCTGAAAATCAAAACTTATATTCTGTCTCTCACCAAAACACCTTCGGTGTTGTAAGGTTAAGCCTCACGGTTCATTAGTACTGGTTAGCTCAATGCATCGCTGCACTTACACACCCAGCCTATCAACGTCTTAGTCTTAAACGTTCCTTCAGGGGCCTTAAAGGCCCAGGGAAGACTCATCTCGAGGCAAGTTTCGCGCTTAGATGCTTTCAGCGCTTATCTTTTCCGCACTTAGCTACCGGGCAGTGCCATTGGCATGACAACCCGAACACCAGTGGTGCGTTCACTCCGGTCCTCTCGTACTAGGAGCAACCCCTCTCAATCTTCCAACGCCCACGGCAGATAGGGACCGAACTGTCTCACGACGTTCTAAACCCAGCTCGCGTACCACTTTAAATGGCGAACAGCCATACCCTTGGGACCTACTTCAGCCCCAGGATGTGATGAGCCGACATCGAGGTGCCAAACACCGCCGTCGATATGAACTCTTGGGCGGTATCAGCCTGTTATCCCCGGAGTACCTTTTATCCGTTGAGCGATGGCCCTTCCATTCAGAACCACCGGATCACTAAGACCTACTTTCGTACCTGCTCGAGCCGTCACTCTCGCAGTCAAGCTAGCTTATGCCTTTGCACTAACCTCACGATGTCCGACCGTGATTAGCTAACCTTCGTGCTCCTCCGTTACTCTTTGGGAGGAGACCGCCCCAGTCAAACTACCCACCAGACACTGTCCTCACCCCGGATCACGGGGCCGAGTTAGAACATCAAACATTAAAGGGTGGTATTTCAAGGTTGGCTCCATGCAGACTGGCGTCCACACTTCGATGCCTCCCACCTATCCTACACATCAAGGCTCAATGTTCAGTGTCAAGCTATAGTAAAGGTTCACGGGGTCTTTCCGTCTTGCCGCGGGTACACTGCATCTTCACAGCGAGTTCAATTTCACTGAGTCTCGGGTGGAGACAGCCTGGCCATCATTACGCCATTCGTGCAGGTCGGAACTTACCCGACAAGGAATTTCGCTACCTTAGGACCGTTATAGTTACGGCCGCCGTTTACTGGGGCTTCGATCAAGAGCTTCGCGTTGCCGCTAACCCCATCAATTAACCTTCCAGCACCGGGCAGGCGTCACACCGTATACGTCCACTTTCGTGTTTGCACAGTGCTGTGTTTTTATTAAACAGTTGCAGCCAGCTGGTATCTGCGACTGGCTTCAGCTCCGAGAGCAAGTCTCTTCACCTACGCGCCAGCGTGCCTTCTCCCGAAGTTACGGCACCATTTTGCCTAGTTCCTTCACCCGAGTTCTCTCAAGCGCCTGGGTATTCTCTACCTGACCACCTGTGTCGGTTTGGGGTACGATTCTGTGTTACCTGGAGCTTAGAGGCTTTTCCTGGAAGCTTGGCATCAACCACTTCTGCACCGTAGTGCATCGTCATCACGCCTCAGGGTTAGATAAGAGAACGGATTTACCAATTCTCTCCCCCTACACGCTTAAACCGGGACAACCGTCGCCCGGCTAGCCTAGCCTTCTCCGTCCCCCCTTCGCAGTAACACCGAGTACGGGAATATTAACCCGTTTCCCATCGACTACGCCTTTCGGCCTCGCCTTAGGGGTCGACTCACCCTGCCCCGATTAACGTTGGACAGGAACCCTTGGTCTTCCGGCGAGCGGGTTTTTCACCCGCTTTATCGTTACTTATGTCAGCATTCGCACTTCTGATACCTCCAGCAGCCCTCACAGACCACCTTCAACGGCTTACAGAACGCTCCCCTACCCAACAACGCCTAAGCGTCGCTGCCGCAGCTTCGGTGCATGGTTTAGCCCCGTTACATCTTCCGCGCAGGCCGACTCGACCAGTGAGCTATTACGCTTTCTTTAAATGATGGCTGCTTCTAAGCCAACATCCTGGCTGTCTATGCCTTCCCACATCGTTTCCCACTTAACCATGACTTTGGGACCTTAGCTGGCGGTCTGGGTTGTTTCCCTCTTCACGACGGACGTTAGCACCCGCCGTGTGTCTCCCGTGATAACATTCTTCGGTATTCGGAGTTTGCATCGGGTTGGTAAGCCGGGATGGCCCCCTAGCCGAAACAGTGCTCTACCCCCGAAGATGAGTTCACGAGGCGCTACCTAAATAGCTTTCGGGGAGAACCAGCTATCTCCCGGTTTGATTGGCCTTTCACCCCCAGCCACAAGTCATCCGCTAATTTTTCAACATTAGTCGGTTCGGTCCTCCAGTTAGTGTTACCCAACCTTCAACCTGCCCATGGCTAGATCACCGGGTTTCGGGTCTATACCTTGCAACTAGACGCCCAGTTAAGACTCGGTTTCCCTACGGCTCCCCTATTCGGTTAACCTTGCTACAAAATATAAGTCGCTGACCCATTATACAAAAGGTACGCAGTCACCCAACTAGTAGGCTCCCACTGCTTGTACGTACACGGTTTCAGGTTCTATTTCACTCCCCTCGCCGGGGTTCTTTTCGCCTTTCCCTCACGGTACTGGTTCACTATCGGTCAGTCAGGAGTATTTAGCCTTGGAGGATGGTCCCCCCATATTCAGACAGGATGTCACGTGTCCCGCCCTACTCATCGAACTCACAATGCATGCATTTTAGTGTACGGGGCTATCACCCTTTACTGCGCGACTTTCCAGACGCTTCCACTAACACACCCACTGATTCAGGTTCTGGGCTCTTCCCCGTTCGCTCGCCGCTACTGGGGGAATCTCGGTTGATTTCTTTTCCTCGGGGTACTTAGATGTTTCAGTTCCCCCGGTTCGCCTCGTATGGCTATGTATTCACCATACGATAGTGCAACGAATTGCACTGGGTTTCCCCATTCGGGTATTGCCGGTTGTAACGCTTCATATCAGCTTACCGACACTTTTCGCAGATTAGCACGCCCTTCATCGCCTCTGACTGCCTAGGCATCCACCGTGTACGCTTAGTCACTTAACCTCACAACCCGAAGGTGTTTCCTGTAAACAGAAAACAACAGTCGTGCTGTAAACAATTGAGAGACTCTCTGACAGGTTAGTCCTTACCCCAATAACGCTACGGAGGGATAAGTTTCAGCTGTCAGGTTTCAATTTTCAGCTTGTTCCAGATTGTTAAAGAGCAAAATACTTCGCAGCATACTGTTGCCAGTACACTCTGAAGTATTATCAAGGACTATATGGATATGGTGGAGCTAAGCGGGATCGAACCGCTGACCTCCTGCGTGCAAGGCAGGCGCTCTCCCAGCTGAGCTATAGCCCCATACAGTCACTGGCAGAAATCTTTATTACCACTCGCGGCGAATTACAGCCTTTCCCTTTCAGGAAACCTGTTCATCCGTGCTCAGCCCATAATGCAGCATAAGTGCGAATTTGGTAGGCCTGAGTGGACTTGAACCACCGACCTCACCCTTATCAGGGGTGCGCTCTAACCACCTGAGCTACAAGCCTATAAAGATTTTTCTGCTCGTTACTTTTTCATCAGACAATCTGTTGTGAGCACTCACTCGATGCAATATCGTTAGGTAAGGAGGTGATCCAACCGCAGGTTCCCCTACGGTTACCTTGTTACGACTTCACCCCAGTCATGAATCACAAAGTGGTAAGCGCCCTCCCGAAGGTTAAGCTACCTACTTCTTTTGCAACCCACTCCCATGGTGTGACGGGCGGTGTGTACAAGGCCCGGGAACGTATTCACCGTAGCATTCTGATCTACGATTACTAGCGATTCCGACTTCATGGAGTCGAGTTGCAGACTCCAATCCGGACTACGACATACTTTATGAGGTCCGCTGGCTCTCGCGAGTTTGCTTCTCTTTGTATATGCCATTGTAGCACGTGTGTAGCCCTACTCGTAAGGGCCATGATGACTTGACGTCATCCCCACCTTCCTCCGGTTTATCACCGGCAGTCTCCTTTGAGTTCCCACCATTACGTGCTGGCAACAAAGGATAAGGGTTGCGCTCGTTGCGGGACTTAACCCAACATTTCACAACACGAGCTGACGACAGCCATGCAGCACCTGTCTCACGGTTCCCGAAGGCACCAAGGTATCTCTACCAAGTTCCGTGGATGTCAAGAGTAGGTAAGGTTCTTCGCGTTGCATCGAATTAAACCACATGCTCCACCGCTTGTGCGGGCCCCCGTCAATTCATTTGAGTTTTAACCTTGCGGCCGTACTCCCCAGGCGGTCGACTTAACGCGTTAGCTCCGGAAGCCACGCCTCAAGGGCACAACCTCCAAGTCGACATCGTTTACAGCGTGGACTACCAGGGTATCTAATCCTGTTTGCTCCCCACGCTTTCGCACCTGAGCGTCAGTCTTTGTCCAGGGGGCCGCCTTCGCCACCGGTATTCCTCCAGATCTCTACGCATTTCACCGCTACACCTGGAATTCTACCCCCCTCTACAAGACTCTAGCTTGCCAGTTTCAAATGCAGTTCCCACGTTAAGCGCGGGGATTTCACATCTGACTTAACAAACCGCCTGCGTGCGCTTTACGCCCAGTAATTCCGATTAACGCTTGCACCCTCCGTATTACCGCGGCTGCTGGCACGGAGTTAGCCGGTGCTTCTTCTGCGAGTAACGTCAATCAATCGCGCTATTAACACGACTGCCTTCCTCCTCGCTGAAAGTGCTTTACAACCCGAAGGCCTTCTTCACACACGCGGCATGGCTGCATCAGGCTTGCGCCCATTGTGCAATATTCCCCACTGCTGCCTCCCGTAGGAGTCTGGACCGTGTCTCAGTTCCAGTGTGGCTGGTCATCCTCTCAGACCAGCTAGGGATCGTCGCCTAGGTGAGCCATTACCTCACCTACTAGCTAATCCCATCTGGGCACATCCGATGGTGTGAGGCCCGAAGGTCCCCCACTTTGGTCCGAAGACGTTATGCGGTATTAGCTACCGTTTCCAGTAGTTATCCCCCTCCATCGGGCAGTTTCCCAGACATTACTCACCCGTCCGCCGCTCGCCGGCAAAGTAGCAAGCTACTTTCCGCTGCCGCTCGACTTGCATGTGTTAGGCCTGCCGCCAGCGTTCAATCTGAGCCATGATCAAACTCTTCAATTAAAAGTTCGATTTGCTTTAACAAGTAAAGCGATGCTCAAAGATTACTTTCTGCAAATGCATTGCCCTTGCGGGTCAATGTATACTGCTTTGGTCACTCTTCAAGACTTGATATTTTTTTGCCACCGAGGTGGCTGGATATCGTCTTGTGAGTGCCCACACAGATTGTCTGATAAATTGTTAAAGAGCAGTGAGTTACGCGCTTTCGCTTGCTAACTCGAGGTGGCGTATATTACGCTTTCCTCTTTCAGAGTCAACCTTAATTTTCAGGTTTTTTCTCTGCGACCCCCGGAGACTCTGTGAAGTTATTCACATGTTCCGTGTCGATGGAGGCGCATTATAGGGATCCTCGTTTTTTCCACAAGCCCTTTTTAGATCTTTTATAACCGACTGCGTACTTTTCAGCCCTTTCGCGTGGATCTTATCCGATCCGGGCTGTTTTCCACGGGATCCGGCATGTTGACTGGTTGTAATTCCACCGTCAGCGTCTAGTATTGCCGGTAAATATGATCCTGACGTGAGGCTATACCATGTCCGATGCAGTACGTTCTTATCTTCATTACTCCCCCCAGATTGGCCAGCGCGTCATGATCGATCCTTCCAGCGTTGTGATCGGTAACGTTGAACTGGCCGATGACGTCAGTATCTGGCCACTGGTTTCCATCCGAGGAGATGTTAATGCCGTGAGGATCGGTGCTCGCAGCAACATCCAGGATGGTAGCGTCCTGCATGTGACACATCAATCCGACTACAATCCAGCAGGTTATCCCCTATTGATTGGTGAAGATGTCACCGTCGGGCATAAAGCCATGCTGCACGGCTGTGTCATCGGCAACCGGGTTTTGGTAGGGATGGGTTCGATCCTGCTGGACGGTGCGGTAATAGAAGATGATGTAATGATTGGCGCAGGCAGTTTGGTTGCCCCGGGCAAACGCCTAGAAACTGGCTATCTATATATGGGCAGCCCGGCGCGTCAGGTGAGACCATTAACGCAGGCTGAACGGGAAGGGTTAGTCTACTCGTCCAACAACTATGTACGCTGGAAAGACGAATACCTTTCCAAAGATATCTAATCCAATATTGAACGCCCCGCTCCAATTCACTGTAGCGGGGCTATTGTTCAAACAGCCATTTCTTTGCGCAGCGTTAACAGCACTGGCTCGATCTCCGGCATAACGCCATGCCATAACAGGAAAGCATGTGCTGCCTGCCCCACCAGCATCCCCAAGCCATCGGCATAACGTTTCACCCCCTGTTTCTTTGCCCAGGCAAGAAATGGTGTGCTTCCTTGCTGATAGAACATGTCGTAACAACGGGTTGTGCTATTCACAATACTTGCTGGCAGCGCCGGGATCTCACCACTGATCCCTGAAGCGGTTGCATTGATCACTAAGTCAAAGTGTGGTTGATCGAGTTGATCCATCGGTAATGATGTGATCTCACCCAAATGCTGAAAGAGCGTCACCAACTCTTGTGCGCGGCTAGGGGTACGGTTGGTAAGCACTACTCGACAGCCAAAAGAGAGTAATGGCAGGATAACTCCCCGTGCAGCACCACCCGCCCCCACCAGCAGAATACGATCGCCGGGCTGGATCAGTTGTTGACGTTCAAGATCGGTCAACAGGCCAATACCATCGGTGTTATCACCTAACAAACGGCCATCCGGCAATACCTTGAGCGTATTCACTGCACCCGCGATTGCCGCCCTGTCACTTAACTCACTTGATGCTTCATAGGCACGCTCTTTAAAAGGGACGGTGACATTGGCTCCCTTTCCCCCCTCAATAATAAACTGCTGTAACACTGACTCAAATCCATCCAACGGTGCCAGCACGGACCCATAGGGATGATCTATCTGGGTTTGTTCGGCAAACAGCGCATGAATACGGGGGGATTTGCTATGAGCAATGGGATTACCGAATACCGCGAACTTCTCCATTAACATGACCTCTATCCCTGACGGATTTGCTCACCCGTCAAAGCATCTCTGATTTCAGAAGGATTCAGGCGCCCACCAACGTGACCAGCCAGCACCGGGAAAGATTCGCCAAACTGCAGCTTCACTTCTGCAACAGTACGGCACGGCTCCTGGCCGCTTAAATTAGCGCTGGTTGAGACCAACGGCTTACCAAACTGACGACAGAGTTGCTGCACCAAGGGATGATCGCTAACGCGAACCGCCAGCGAACTGAAGCGGCCGGTCAGTAATCGCGACGTTTGCTGCTTGGCTGGGATCACCCAAGTCACCGGGCCAGGCCAACTGGCAAAAATCGTCGCACGTTGCTGTTCACTCAATGCGTTGTCATCGATATAAGGCGTTAACTGCGAATAATCAGCAGCAACCAGGATCAAGCCCTTTTCCCATGGGCGCTGTTTTAATGCCAGCAACTCACTGACTGCCAGTTCACTGTCTGGATCGCATCCGAGACCGAATACGGCTTCGGTTGGGTAAGCAATAACCTGCTGATTTTTCAATGCTTCTATGATAGATGCGAATGCGGAAGTTTGTTCTGAGCTCATGGCGTGATTATTCTGTGGTAACGACGGGTTTTCCGCACAATTTACTGGCGCAAAAGAGGGTTGGGCCTTTTGCCGTACGCTTTTCCATCAGCAACGGATAGTGGCAAAAGGCACACTCACCGGCGATAGGCTTAAAGTTGAGGGCGAATTGGCAGGCCGGATAGCGATCGCAAGAGTGGAACACCTTGCCATAGCGTGATTTGCGCTGCAGCAATTTACCTTGGCCGCATTGTGGACAGGCAATGCTGGTCTCGTCCGGTTTATCGATCGCTTCGGTGTGATCGCACTCAGGATAGTGCTCACAACCAACGAACATGCCATAACGCCCCTGGCGTAGCACCAGCGTCGCCTGACATTTTGGGCACGCCTGCCCTTCCAGAACCTTGACAACATGGCCGTCGGCCTGCGCTTTCAACGGCCGAATATATTGGCATTCAGGATATTGGGAACAACCAAGAAAGGGGCCGTGGCGACCACTACGGATCACCAATTCGGCCCCGCATTCCGGACAGGGTTCATTTTGCCTGGTGGCAAAAATCGCTGGTTTTGTCATAACTTCTTTCTATGCTTGTTATCGGCTCAGTGCAGATAACCTTCGTTGACTTCAAATAACAGTTCTTCCATTTGCTGATAAGCGCTCTCATATCCGGGGATATTAAACAGCACCATCAACACCACCCATTTCAGATCTTCGAGATCAAAGTCCGTGTTATCCAAAGCCATAACACGATCGATGACCATTTCACGGGTCTCGAGGTTCAATACTTGAATCTGTTCTAAAAACAAGAGGAAACCACGGCAACTGGCATCCAAACGCACACTTTCTTCTTCGGTGTAGATCCGCATTGCCAGCGGATCGGCATCCATAAAGTAAGGCGCATTCTCACCTTCCTGGAGGTCTGCAAGCTTCTCAAGCCAATTCAATGCGTTGTAGATATCATCCCGATCGAATCCTGCTTCGGCAAGATCGGCGGTCAAGGTATCCTGATCAACTGACATCTCTGGCTCATTGTGGATATACGTTTCAAACAAGTACATGAGTACGTCGAACATGGCCTGCCCTCCTTAATCGGACATAGCCGCCGGGTACAGCTGCGATCCACCCTGCTAACTCCAGATCGAGTAACTTGATTACCACCTCTGGCACAGGTTGGCCGGCACGTTCAGCGACGACGTCAACAGGTGTCACCTCATCTCCTACGTTAGCCAACACATCGGCAAATGGCAATTCAACTTGGGCCTCAGATGCAGAAATAGTTGTATTTTCGTTCACGGACAACCAATGCAGACCACTTCCCAGTTGCTCAGCGATATCTTTCGGACCAGTAACCAGGCTGGCCCCCTGCTGAATCAACCAGTGTGTTCCCTCACTCATCGGGTTACCCAACGCTCCCGGCAGAGCGAAGACTTCACGCCCCTGATCCAACGCACAACGTGCGGTAATCAGTGAACCGCTGCGCAATGAAGCTTCAATGACCACCACCCCCATGCTCAAACCACTGATAATTCGGTTACGACGGGGAAAATGGTCGGCCAGAGGTAAATCCGTAGCCAGATGTTCAGAAACCACCGCACCGCCCTGCTCAACAATTTGTTCAGCAAGATGCCGGTGGCGGCGCGGATAGATATTGGCTAGGCCACTGCCCAGCACGGCAATTGTCACCCCGTGGGCAGCCAAGGCTGCACGGTGACAAATACCGTCAATGCCGATGGCTAACCCACTGGTGACGGCAAAGCCACAATGTACCAGCCCGGTGGCAAAGTGATTCCCCCAATGCTCGCCATAGTGACTGAACTGGCGGCTGCCCACCATGGCGATTTGCGGTAACTGTAGGGCTGTGGGATTTCCTTTCACCATCAGCAATAGCGGCGCATCAGCAATATGTGTCAAAAGCTCAGGGAAACCGGGCTCACCGTAAATCATCATCTGATTTCCTGCCTGTTCTAACCATTTGAGCGTTGTCTGCAGATAATGCGCGGGAACATGACGGAATTGCTCCTGTTGTTTATTATTCAAACCCAGCGGCTTTAATAGCGGGTAAGGATCGCTACCTTCTGCGATCAACTGAACGATAACTTGGCTGGCTTGCTGCGCACTTATCCCCGTCACAGCATGCATACGTAGAGCGATTTCCTCTGGCTGCATCGCGCATTCCCTCGCTGAAAATGTGGTATTGCCCATGGGTGCAATTGGTCAACGATGCTGTCAATCAGGCCAGGAAATGTCTAGAATAGAAGCTAACTCACTTTTATCACTCGGATACAGATCTAAAGATATATGTCAGTCTTGCAAGTATTACATTTCCCAGACGAGCGGCTGCGCAAAGTTGCAACCCCGGTAAAAGAATTCAATGCAGATATCCAGCGCATCGTGGATGATATGTTTGAAACCATGTACGCAGAGGATGGCATTGGCCTCGCTGCTACACAGGTGGATATCCATCAGCGCATTATCGTCATTGATATTTCTGAGAACCGCGACGAACCGCTGGTGCTGATCAACCCGGAACTGCTGGAAAAACACGGCGAAACCGGTATCGAAGAAGGTTGTCTTTCTGTGCCTGAGCATCGCGCTCTGGTGCCACGTGCTGAGAAAGTAAAGGTTCGCGCACTTGACCGCCAAGGACAATCTTTTGAGCTCGAAGCCGATGAACTGCTGGCTATTTGTATCCAGCATGAAATGGATCATCTGGTCGGTAAGCTGTTTGTCGATTACCTTTCTCCGCTTAAACGCCAGCGTATCCGTCAGAAACTGGAAAAAATGGCCAAGCTTAACGCCCGTGCCTAACCGATCAGGAAACTAACGTGTCTGACTCTTTACGGATTATTTTCGCCGGAACTCCAGACTTCGCAGCGCGTCACCTCGACGCGCTGCTGTCATCTGAGCACCAAATTGTTGGCGTTTTCACTCAGCCCGATCGCCCAGCTGGCCGTGGTAACAAATTGACGCCAAGCCCGGTTAAAGTGTTGGCAGAACAGCATCAGATCCCGGTGTTTCAGCCTAAATCACTGCGCCCGGAAGAGAATCAGCACCTGGTTGCCGATCTCAACGCCGATATCATGGTGGTGGTTGCTTATGGCTTGATCCTGCCGAAGGCCGTTCTGGAGATGCCGCGCTTGGGTTGCATCAATGTTCACGGCTCCCTGCTTCCACGCTGGCGCGGCGCGGCACCGATCCAACGTGCTTTGTGGGCTGGTGACCGTGAAACTGGCGTAACGATCATGCAGATGGATGTTGGTCTTGATACCGGTGATATGATGCACAAGATCAGTTGCCCAATCGAAACCACTGATACCAGCGCCAGCCTGTACAACAAGTTAGCGGAACTGGGGCCACAGGGGTTGCTGGCAACGCTGCAACAATTGGCTTCCGGTACGGCGAAGCGTGAGGTACAAAATGAAACGCTGGTCACCTACGCTGAAAAGCTGAGCAAGGAAGAAGCACGACTAGATTGGAGCCTTTCAGCGGCGCAACTGGAACGTTGTATCCGTGCTTTCAATCCATGGCCAGTCAGCTATTTCACCATCGAAGACCAACCGGTGAAAGTCTGGCAAGCGACGGTTTTGGCCGAAACATCTGGCGCACAGCCAGGCACTATCGTTCATGCCGACAAACAGGGGATTCAAGTTGCCACCGCTGACGGTATTCTGAACCTGACACAATTGCAGCCAGCAGGTAAAAAACCGATGTCGGCACAGGATTTATTAAATTCACGCCGCGAATGGTTCATGCCGGGTAACCGGTTATAAAAGACACCCCTTGCCCGGTTACCATTACCGGGCTGTTTCTCTCTTAACGCCGATTATTATCAGCTTCAGCCTATGAAAAATAATTACAATCTCCGCAGCCATGCAGCCAAAGCCATCGGCCAGGTACTGGATCAGGGGCAGTCACTCAGCACTATTCTGCCAGCATTACAAAAGAACATTTCCGACAAGGATCGTGCATTGTTGCAGGAGCTTTGTTTCGGCACGTTGCGAGTGCTACCGCAGCTTGAATGGTGCATTCAGCAATTAATGGCCAAACCAATGACTGGCAAGCAGCGTACGCTGCATTACCTACTGATGGTGGGTCTGTATCAATTACTCTATACCCGCATTCCACCGCATGCTGTACTGGCTGAAACCGTAGAAGGTGCAGTTGCCCTGAAGCGCCCGCAATTGAAAGGCTTGATCAATGGCGTCCTGCGTCAATTCCAACGCCAGCAAGAAGAACTGCTGCAACGCGCCGCCAATAACGAAAGCCGCCACTTGCACCCAAGCTGGCTGCTCAAGCGTATCAAACAGGCTTATCCTGCCAACTGGGAACAGATCGTTGATGCCAATAATCAGAAACCCCCAATGTGGCTACGTGTTAATCGTCTGCATCATAGCCGTGATGAATACCTGCAATTAATGCAGCAGGCTGGCATCGCCGCTGAGCCACATAGGGAATATCGCGACGCGGTACGTTTGCTGGCCCCTTGCGGCGTGACGGATCTGCCGGGTTTTGCTGACGGCTGGGTCACCGTACAGGATGCTTCCGCTCAGGGCTGTGTCGATCTGTTGGATCCGCAGGACGGCGAACAGATCCTCGATCTGTGCGCGGCACCCGGTGGTAAAACCACCCACATTCTGGAGGCTGCGCCGAAAGCCCATGTGATGGCCGTCGATATCGATGAACAACGTCTGGCCCGGGTAAAAGAAAACCTGCAACGCTTGCGTCTTCATGCTGAAGTAAAAGTAGGCGATGGCCGAACACCGGCGGAATGGTGCGGCGATAAGCAGTTCGACCGTATTTTGTTGGATGCCCCCTGTTCCGCTACCGGCGTCATTCGCCGCCACCCGGATATCAAATGGTTACGCCGGGACAGCGACATCGCTGAGTTAGCCAGCCTACAGAGCGAAATTCTGGAAGCCATCTGGCCGCATTTAAAATCAGGCGGCGTGATGGTATATGCCACTTGTTCCATTCTGCCGCAGGAGAACAGTGAACAAATAGCCGCTTTCCTGCAGCGCCATAGCGACGCTAATTTGGCAGAAACGGGTGATAATCAATCACCAGGCAGGCAAAATCTTCCTCATCCTGAGGATGGTGATGGTTTCTTTTACGCTAAGCTGATTAAAATGTAACTATCAGGGCGCACCTCAGTGCGCCTACAAATAGCGGCCACGGCCGTTGCAGTGTGAAGCAGAGAACCCGATGAAAATAATTATTCTTGGCGCTGGTCAGGTCGGCGGGACACTGGCAGAAAACCTGGTTGGTGAAAACAACGATATCACCGTAGTCGATACCGACTCTGGGCGTTTACGCCAGCTACAGGATAAATTCGACCTGCGCGTCGTTCAGGGGCATGGCTCCCATCCGCGCGTATTGCGCGAAGCCGGGGCAGAAGATGCCGACATGCTGGTCGCTGTCACCAATTCTGACGAAACCAATATGGTTGCCTGCCAGATCGCCTATTCCCTATTTAATACCCCAAACCGCATCGCACGTATCCGTGCACCGGAATATATTCGTGAGTCCGAGAAATTATTCCATCCAGAAGCGGTTCCGATCGACCATCTGATCTCGCCGGAACAGTTGGTTATCGATTACATTTATAAACTGATTGAATACCCTGGCGCATTGCAGGTGGTGAATTTCGCCGCCGGTAAAGTCAGCATCGCCGCAGTGAAAGCCTATTACGGTGGCCCACTGGTGGGTAATGCTCTATCTTCCATGCGCGAGCATATGCCGCACATTGATACTCGCGTAGCCGCCATCTTCCGTCAGGATCGACCGATACGCCCGCAAGGTTCAACCATCATCGAAGCCGGTGATGAAGTGTTCTTTGTGGCCGCTTCTCAGCATATCCGCGCAGTAATGAGTGAGTTACAGCGGCTGGAAAAACCCTATAAGCGCATCATGATTGTTGGCGGGGGTAATGTGGGAGCAGGGTTGGCGCAGCGGTTGGAAAAATCATACAACGTGAAGCTGATTGAACGTAATCAACAGCGTGCCGCTGAGTTGGCAGAGCACCTGCACGATACTATTGTGTTTTACGGCGATGCTTCCGATCAGGAACTGCTTGCCGAAGAACATGTGGACCAGGTAGACGTATTTATCGCCATCACCAATGACGATGAAGCTAATATCATGTCTGCCATGCTAGCCAAGCGCATGGGGGCCAAAAAAGTCATGGTGCTGATCCAGCGCCGTGCCTATGTCGATTTAGTACAGGGCAGCGTGATTGATATTGCTATTTCACCGCAGCAGGCGACGATTTCAGCATTGCTAGGGCACGTGCGTAAAGCCGATATTGTCAGCGTTTCCTCGCTACGCCGTGGAGTTGCAGAAGCCATCGAAGCCATTGCTCACGGAGATGAAAGCACCTCTAAAGTGGTTGGTCGTACGGTAGAAGAGATTAAACTACCACCAGGAACCACTATTGGCGCTATTGTGCGTGGGGATGATGTCATCATTGCCAATGGCAATAGCAAAATTCAGCAAGGCGACCACATAATCATGTTTATTACCGATAAGAAATTCGTGCCGGACGTTGAACGTCTGTTCCAACCAAGCCCGTTCTTCCTATAGAAACATTGATTATGTGAATGGGCTTCCCCGCTGTGTGCTGGCGTGGGAAAACCAAAAACTTTTCTATACTCATCGTGGCGAAAGGAAATCGCTTTGTTAAACTTGGATCATTAGTTTTTAAGGAGTGTTTTTATGGGTATTTTGAAAGAGTTTCGCGAGTTTGCCATGCGTGGCAATGTGGTCGACTTGGCGGTGGGTGTCATTATCGGTGCCGCATTTGGCAGAATTGTTTCTTCACTGGTTTCCGATATTATCATGCCACCTTTAGGCATGCTGCTCGGGGGCGTCGATTTCAAACAATTCCATCTGGTATTGCGCGAAGCTGAGGGTAATATCCCCGCCGTTGTCATGAATTATGGTTCGTTTCTGCAGAATATTTTTGACTTTATCATTGTTGCCTTCGCGATCTTTATGGCCATCAAATTAATGAACAAAATGCGCCGTAAAGAAGTAGAAGAACCGGCAGCTCCGCCAGCGCCTACAGCTGAAGAGAAATTGCTGACGGAAATCCGTGATTTACTGAGTCAACAGCAGCAACACAAGCAATAGACCAAGCCATGCACTGCGAAAAAGGCCACCTTATCCTGGTGGCTTTTTTATGCCTCAAAACCAGAAAGCCAGTGGTAAGTTGTTATTGGATAACTTACCACTGGCCTCCCAGCTACCACCTTTCGCATGTTTATCTTTACGCCGGTAACTGCCTTTCCCTTTGATATTCTTTTCTACTCGCTGACGGAACAGCGGGTCATGTAACAATGCCTCAATGGCGTTTTCCTGTATTTGGCCTTTAGTGTGCCGATATTTAGTCATCATAGTATTCCTTGTAAATCGCATGGACTTAAAACGGGCTGATGATACTGCTGCACAAGTAAAAATTAAAGTACCGCGAAGCATTCAGCCTGATTTTTTACTCTTCTCTTCACTCGCGCCTTGCTCCAAAGCCTCCAGAATAGAGCAGTAGTTCGTGGTGTGAGCACTACCGCAGCAAGCATCACTGAGCCTTTTGAGTGACTCACGCATTCTGGTCAGCTCCGTAAGCTTATTCTCTACTTCGAGTAACCTAGCATCAACGATGGATTTAGATTCTTTGCAGGTATGATGTTCTGGATCTACACGGATCGACAATAATTCCGCAATGGTTTCCAATGTGAAACCCAATTGCTTGGCATAGCGGATAAAGCGTAAGCGCTGCAGATCCTGATCGCTGTACAAACGATAGCCACCCTCGGTACGAACATTATGGTCCATCATGCCTTGCTTCTCATAATAGCGGACAGTATCTGGTGTAACGCCCGCGAGCTTTGCCAGTTGGCCGATTTTAAACATCTCTACTCCTCGGGGTTTTTAACCCACGGCGTTTGGTATTCCAGCTCAGACATCGAACCACCACATAGCAAGAGTCCTCAGTCCCAATTAACCTGATTGATAGTATTAGCATAACGGATAAAAAAGAAGGATCTTAAGATGTGCTGCGTCAGTGCAAGGAAATGTCTTCGTACTGATAATGGGCGTAAAAAAACCGGGCAAGCCCGGTTTTTTTACGCGTCTACAGATTACTCTGCAGTTGCTACTTCTGCTTGAGACTCAGCACGATCAACCAGCTCGATGTATGCCATCGGCGCGTTGTCGCCTGCGCGGAAGCCACACTTCAGAATGCGAGTGTAACCACCGGCACGGCTCGCAAAACGCGGGCCTAGCTCGTTAAACAGTTTTGCCACGATCTCGTTATCACGAGTGCGGGCGAATGCCAGACGACGATTAGCTACGCTGTCGGTCTTGGCAAGAGTAATCAGCGGCTCAACAACGCGACGCAGCTCTTTCGCTTTTGGCAAGGTCGTCTTGATGATCTCATGACGAACCAAAGAGCCGGCCATGTTACGGAACATAGCCTGGCGATGGCTGCTGTTACGGTTCAGTTGACGACCACTCTTACGATGGCGCATGACCTTATCCTTCTCAGTAAAACCTTAACCTGTGATCCGGTTACTCGTCAGCAATGCTTGCCGGTGGCCAGTTTTCCAGGCGCATGCCCAGAGACAAACCACGCGAAGCCAGCACGTCTTTAATCTCAGTAAGAGATTTTTTACCCAGGTTAGGCGTTTTCAGCAGCTCAACCTCGGTACGCTGTACCAGATCACCGATGTAGTGGATAGCTTCTGCCTTAAGGCAGTTAGCAGAGCGGACAGTCAATTCCAGATCGTCAACAGGGCGCAGCAGGATCGGATCAAATTCTGGTTTCTCTTCTTTCACTTCCGGCTGACGAACATCACGTAAGTCAACGAAAGCTTCCAGTTGTTCTGCCAGAATGGTAGCCGCACGGCGGATCGCCTCTTCAGGATCGATCGTGCCATTGGTTTCCATTTCGATTACCAGCTTGTCCAGGTCAGTACGCTGTTCTACACGCGCTGCTTCAACATTGTAGGCAATACGCTCTACAGGGCTATAGCAGGCGTCAACCAACAGACGACCAATCGGGCGCTCATCTTCTTCCGAATGAATTCGGGCAGAAGCCGGCACATAACCACGACCGCGCTGAACTTTGATACGCATGCTGATAGCAGCGTTCTCATCGGTCAGGTGGCAGATCACGTGCTGCGGCTTGACGATTTCGACATCACCATCATGGGTAATGTCGGCAGCGGTCACAGGGCCAATGCCAGATTTATTCAGGGTAAGAATAACTTCATCTTTGCCTTGAACTCTCACCGCCAGCCCTTTCAGGTTGAGCAGGATCTCCAGGATATCTTCCTGTACGCCTTCTTTGGTGCTGTACTCATGTAGTACACCATCAATCTCAACCTCGGTCACCGCGCAACCCGGCATAGATGAAAGCAGAATACGGCGCAGTGCGTTGCCAAGAGTATGGCCAAAGCCACGCTCTAAAGGCTCAAGGGTCACCTTGGCGTGCGTCGAACTGACTTGCTCGATATCTACCAGGCGCGGTTTTAGAAACTCTGTCACAGAACCCTGCATTGTGTCCTCTCTTTGAAACTCAAGCTTTACTTGGAGTAAAGCTCGACGATCAGGTGTTCGTTAATGTCGGCGGACAGATCGGTACGTTCAGGAATACGTTTGAACACACCCTCCATCTTCGCAGCATCAACTTCCAGCCAAGTCGGCTTTTCACGCTGCTCAGCCAGCTCCAGAGAAGCCTTAACACGAGACTGCTTTTTAGCTTTCTCGCGGATGCTGACTACGTCATTCGGAGATACCTGATAAGAAGCGATGTTAACAACGCGACCATTTACCATAACTGCTTTGTGGCTAACCAACTGACGTGATTCTGCACGAGTGGCGCCGAAGCCCATACGGTAAACAACGTTATCCAAACGGCCTTCCAGAAGGGTCAACAGGTTTTCACCGGTGTTGCCTTTCAGGCGAGTTGCTTCTTTGTAATAGTTACGGAACTGGCGCTCCAGAACACCGTACATACGGCGAACTTTTTGCTTCTCACGTAACTGTACACCATAGTCAGACAGACGCGGTTTACGCGCACCGTGTTGACCAGGCGGTTGATCAATTTTGCACTTTGAATCTATCGCGCGAACGCCAGACTTCAGGAACAGGTCTGTGCCCTCGCGGCGGCTAAGCTTGAGCTTAGGACCCAAATATCTTGCCATTTTCTTTCTCCAACAATCCGAAAAGCAGGGGCGTTATACGCGACGTTTTTTCGGTGGACGACAACCGTTATGAGGAATCGGAGTCACATCAGTAATATTAGTGATGCGGAAACCAGCCGCATTAAGAGCGCGGATAGTAGACTCACGACCAGGACCAGGTCCTTTAACCATAACTTCCAGGTTCTTGATACCGTATTCTTTTACTGCGTCAGCACAACGTTCTGCTGCAACCTGAGCTGCAAACGGAGTTGACTTACGAGAACCACGGAAACCGGAACCACCGGCAGTTGCCCAACCCAAAGCATTACCCTGACGATCGGTAATAGTTACAATGGTGTTGTTGAAAGAAGCATGGATATGAGCCACGCCGTCAGAGACTTGTTTTCTTACACGCTTACGTGTACGAACAGGTGCCTTTGCCATTATTCAATCACCCCGATTATTTCTTGATCGGTTTACGCGGACCCTTACGGGTACGTGCGTTGGTCTTAGTACGCTGACCGCGCACTGGCAGACCACGACGATGGCGTAAACCACGGTATGTACCAAGATCCATCAGACGCTTGATGCTCAGGGTAACTTCACGACGCAAATCACCTTCAACAGTGAATTTGGCAACTGCTTCACGCAATTGTTCAATTTGCTCTTCAGACAGCTCACTGATCTTAACATTTTCAGCAATACCCGTAGCAGCACAGATGGACTGTGAACGAGTTTTGCCGATTCCGAAGATCGACGTTAACGCGATAACGGTATGTTTATGATCAGGAATGTTAATGCCTGCTATACGGGCCACTATGCACTCCTACTTATTTTTACGGCAACACCATTCTGAAAAGCCCGTTTTCAGGATACTCAAATAATGTTGCAGCTACATACAAAAGATTGGCTGGCTAATCTAGCCAGCTCAACCCAACTTTGCAAGAAAAATATGCGAGATAATCAGCCTTGACGCTGTTTATGCTTCGGCTCGGCACTGCAAATCACACGCACGACACCGTCACGCTTAACGATTTTGCAGTTACGACATAATTTCTTGACGGAAGCACGAACTTTCATTTTTACTCTCCGTAACTTCTCAAACGCACCTGATTAGCGGTTATAGCCTTTCAGGTTTGCTTTCTTCAATGCAGACTCGTACTGACTTGACATCATCAGAGTTTGCACTTGAGCCATAAAGTCCATGATGACGACAACCACGATCAGTAGCGAGGTACCACCAAAGTAGAATGGTACTTTCATTGCATCACGCATGAACTCCGGGATCAGGCAGATGAAAGTAATGTACATCGCGCCCACCAGGGTTAAACGCGTCATTACTTTATCGATATACTTCGCCGTTTGCTCTCCCGGACGAATTCCTGGTACGAAGGCACCGGACTTCTTCAGGTTATCTGCTGTTTCACGCGGGTTGAAAACCAACGCCGTGTAGAAGAAACAGAAGAAGATGATTGCAGACGCATAGAGTAACACATAAAGCGGTTGTCCAGGCTGCAAATACAGCGAAATCGTTGTCAGCCAGTTCCAACCGGTACCGCCCCCAAACCAGGATGCAATCGTGGCAGGGAACAGAATAATACTGGAAGCGAAGATTGCAGGTATTACCCCTGCCATATTCACTTTCAGCGGTAAGTGTGTGCTCTGTGCTGCGTAAACACGACGACCTTGTTGACGTTTCGCATAGTTAACGACGATACGACGTTGACCACGTTCGATGAAAACAACGAAGAAGGTTACTGCAAACACTAATACTGCAACCAACAGCAACAGGAGGAAGTGCAGGTCGCCTTGCCGAGCTTGCTCAATAGTATGGCCTACTGCCGGCGGTAAACCCGCCACAATACCCGCGAAGATAATGATCGAGATACCGTTACCGATACCACGTTCAGTTATCTGCTCACCCAGCCACATCAGGAACATTGTCCCAGTAACCAAGCTCACCACCGCAGTAAAGTAGAATGCGAAGCCTGGGTTTAACACCAGGCCCTGCATACCAGGCATATTCGGCAGACCGGTAGCAATACCGATCGATTGGAATATGGCCAATACCAGCGTACCGTAGCGGGTGTACTGGCTAATCTTACGACGGCCAGCCTCCCCTTCTTTCTTAATCTCCGATAACGTTGGATGAACCACCGTCAACAGTTGGATGATGATCGATGCCGAAATATACGGCATGATCCCCAGAGCAAAGATAGAAGCACGGCTGAGAGCACCACCAGAGAACATGTTAAACATTTCAATGATGGTGCCTCTCTGCTGCTCAAGCAATTTGGCAAGCACAGTGGCATCGATACCAGGAATCGGAATGAAAGAGCCGATGCGGAAAACAATCAGCGCGCCGATAACAAACAAAAGTCTGCGCTTCAGCTCGCCGAGTCCGCCTTTAGCACTTTGAAAATCTAATCCTGGTTGCTTAGCCATCTGCTACTTATTCCTCAATTTTACCGCCAGCAGCTTCGATAGCAGCACGAGCGCCTTTGGTGACACGCAGACCACGCAGGGTAACCGGACGAGCGATTTCGCCAGAAAGCATAACTTTCGCGAATTCGATCTGGGTACCAACAACGTTAGCGGCTTTCAGCGTGTTCAGGTCGATTACGTCGCCTTCAATCAGAGCCAGTTCAGACAGACGAACTTCTGCCGTAATCATAGCTTTGCGAGAGGTGAAGCCGAATTTCGGCAAACGACGATATAAAGGCATCTGACCACCTTCAAAACCACGACGTACGCCACCGCCAGAACGAGACTTCTGACCTTTGTGACCACGGCCGCCGGTTTTACCCAGGCCAGAACCAATACCACGACCTACACGCTTCGGCGCATGCTTGGCACCTTCAGCCGGAGACAGAGTATTTAAACGCATCTGTTACTCCTCAACTTTAACCATGTAGGAAACCAGGTTGATCATACCGCGTACAGCAGGAGTATCCTCGCGCTCTACGGTGTGACCAATACGACGCAGACCCAGACCGAGCAGTGTAGCTTTATGCTTCGGCAGACGGCCAATGGAGCTGCGAACTTGTGTTACTTTGATAGTCTTAGCCATGGTCAATTACCCCAGAATGTCTGCAACGGATTTACCACGCTTGGCAGCGACCATTTCAGGAGACTTCATATTTGCCAAAGCATCGATAGTTGCACGAACCACGTTGATCGGGTTGGTGGAACCATAAGTTTTAGCCAATACGTTGTGCACCCCAGCAACTTCGAGAACGGCGCGCATTGCACCCCCCGCGATGATACCGGTACCTTCATGAGCTGGCTGCATAAACACACGGGAACCCGTATGAGCACCTTTAACAGGGTGCTGCAGTGTGCCGCCATTCAGCGCGACATTCATCATGTTGCGACGGGCTTTTTCCATCGCTTTCTGGATCGCTGCTGGAACTTCGCGTGCTTTGCCGTAGCCAAAACCAACGCGACCGTTACCATCACCAACAACTGTCAGTGCGGTAAAGCTGAAAATACGGCCACCTTTTACGGTTTTAGATACGCGGTTTACCGCGATCAGCTTTTCCTGCAGTTCGCCAGCTTGTTTTTCGATGTGAGCCATCTTAAACCTCTTCCTTAGAACTGAAGGCCAGCTTCACGGGCAGCATCTGCCAGTGCCTGGACTCGACCATGATATTGGAAACCGGAACGGTCAAAGGATACTTTTGCAATCCCTTTTTCCAACGCGCGCTCAGCCAGAGCTTTACCTACGGCTGCTGCTGCGTCTTTGTTACCGGAATACTTCAATTGCTCAGAGATAGCTTTTTCTACAGTAGAAGCAGCTACCAGTACTTCAGAACCATTTGGAGCAATAACCTGTGCGTAAATATGACGCGGGGTACGATGTACCACCAGGCGGGTTGCTCCCAGTTCTTTGATCTTACGGCGTGCGCGGGTCGCACGACGGATACGAGCAGATTTCTTATCCATAGTGTTACCTTACTTCTTCTTAGCCTCTTTGGTACGCACGACTTCGTCGGCGTAACGGACACCCTTGCCTTTGTAAGGCTCAGGACGGCGGTAGGCACGCAGATCTGCAGCAACCTGGCCAATAACTTGCTTATCAGCGCCTTTCAGCACGATTTCAGTTTGGCTTGGGCATTCAGCAGTAATACCTGCTGGCAGCTGATGATCGATTGGGTGAGAAAAGCCCAAGGCTAAATTCACCACATTGCCTTTAACAGCAGCACGATAACCAACGCCTACCAGTTGAAGCTTCTTAGTGAAGCCGTCGGTAACACCGACAACCATTGCGTTCAGCAAAGCACGCGTGGTACCCGCTTGGGCCCATGCATTGGCAAAACCTTCGCGCGGGGCGAAAGTCAGTGCGTTAGCTTCTTGCGTAACGATAACGGCGTCGTGGACTGTACGAGTCAGCTCGCCGTTCTTACCCTTAATCGAAATAACCTGACCGTTGAGTTTTACCTCTACGCCGGCAGGAATGACGACGGGTGCTTTTGCAACACGAGACATTCTTTCCTCCCGAATTAAGCTACGTAGCAGATAATCTCGCCACCAAGACCAGCTTGGCGAGCTGCACGATCGGTCATAACACCTTTAGAGGTAGAAATAACAGCGATACCCAAACCGGCCATAACTTTTGGCAACGCATCTTTTTTCTTATAGATACGCAGACCTGGACGGCTGATACGCTGAATGCTTTCTACCACTGCCGTGCCCTGGAAGTACTTCAGTACCAGTTCCAGAACAGGCTTGGCATCGCCTTCGACTTTGAAATCTTCAATAAAACCTTCTTCCTTCAGCACGTTGGCAATTGCCACTTTCAGCTTGGAGGAAGGCATGGTGACCGCAACTTTGTTCGCGGCTTGACCGTTACGGATACGGGTCAGCATATCCGCGATCGGATCTTGCATGCTCATCTGTCTTTACTCCCGTGATTCAATTGGTAATTACCAGCTAGCCTTTTTCAAGCCTGGTACTTCACCGCGCATGGCGGCTTCACGTAGCTTGATACGGCTCAACCCGAATTTGCCCACATAACCATGTGGACGGCCAGTTTGGCGGCAGCGTTTACGCTGACGAGACGGGCTGGAATCACGCGGCAGACTCTGCAGCTTGAGAACAGCATCCCAACGATCTTCGTCGGAAGAGTTCACACCGGAAATAATAGCTTTCAATTCCTCGCGCTTAGCGCGGTACTTGTTAGCCAGTTTCACGCGAACAACTTCGCGTGCTTTCATTGATTGTTTAGCCATCAGTAACCCTGCCTTACTTGCGGAACGGGAATTTGAAAGCAGCCAACAGCGCGCGGCCTTCATCATCAGATTTCGCAGTAGTGGTAATGGTAATATCCAAACCACGAACGCGATCGACTTTGTCGTAGTCGATTTCTGGGAAGATGATTTGCTCACGCACACCCATGCTGTAGTTTCCACGACCATCGAATGACTTAGCGGACAAGCCACGGAAGTCACGGATACGTGGAACAGCGATGGAAATCAGACGCTCAAAGAACTCCCACATGCGTTCGCCACGCAGAGTTACTTTACAGCCGATCGGATAGCCCTGGCGGATTTTGAAGCCTGCAACAGATTTGCGTGCTTTGGTGATAAACGGTTTTTGACCGGAGATTGCTGCCAAGTCAGCTGCTGCATTGTCCAGCAGTTTCTTGTCAGCGATCGCTTCACCAACACCCATATTCAGGGTGATCTTCTCGACCCGAGGGACTTGCATGACAGAGTTGTAATCAAACTGAGACATCAGTTGTTTGACTACCTCGTCTTTGTAGTAATCATGCAGTTTCGCCATCGTCATACTCCAAATTACTTGATAGTTTCGCTATTTGACTTGAAGAAACGGACTTTTTTGCCGTCTTCGAATCTAAAGCCTACACGGTCAGCCTTACCAGTAGCCGTGTTAAAGAGAGCAATGTTAGAAACTTGAATAGCAGCTTCTTTTTCAACAATGCCACCTGGTTGGTTCAGGGCCGGTACAGGCTTCTGATGTTTCTTAACCAGGTTAATCCCTTCAACAATGACCTTACTAGCAGACAGGACATTTTTTACTTTACCGCGTTTACCTTTGTCTTTCCCGGTAATCACGATAACTTCGTCATCACGACGGATTTTCGCTGCCATGGTTCGCTCCTTAGAGTACTTCTGGTGCCAGAGAGATAATTTTCATGAACTTCTCATTACGCAGTTCACGAGTTACCGGCCCAAAAATACGCGTACCGATAGGCTGCTCACTGTTATTGTTTAAAATAACGCATGCATTACCATCGAAGCGAATGACAGAACCGTCCGGGCGACGTACACCCTTCTTGGTGCGCACCACTACCGCCTTCAGCACATCGCCTTTCTTCACCTTACCGCGAGGAATTGCTTCCTTGATGGTAATTTTGATGACGTCGCCGATGCCTGCGTAGCGACGGTGCGAGCCACCTAGAACCTTGATACACATTACGCGACGTGCACCGGAGTTGTCGGCCACGTTCAGCATAGTCTGTTCTTGGATCATGTTAGTGCTCCGCTAATGTCAACTACAACTTTAGGACCTATTACTAGGTCGTTGAAAAGCCCCATAACTGAGGGCGCAGCATTATAACACCGCTTCCAAAGTATGGGTAGAAAAAATAAACGGCTCACTTTCTGAGCCGTTTATTAAGTTAGAGCCAGCTACTCTATTACAGAATCGCTTTCTCTACAACGCGAACCAACGTCCAAGACTTAGTCTTAGACAGTGGACGGCATTCGCGGATTTCTACCACGTCGCCGATCACACATTCGTTGTTCTCGTCATGTACATGCAGCTTAGTCGTACGCTTGATGAACTTCCCGTAAATTGGGTGTTTCACCGTACGTTCGATAGCAACAACCATGGATTTCTCCATTTTGTCACTAACAACACGACCTTGCAGAGTACGGATAATATCAGTCATTTACGCACCCGCCTTTTCAGTCAGTAAAGTCTTAACACGTGCGACATTACGACGCACTTGCTTCAACAGGTGAGTTTGTTGCAGTTGGCCACTCGCCGCCTGCATGCGTAAGTTAAATTGCTCACGCAGCAGGTTGAGCAGCTCAGTGTTCAGCTCTTCAACACTTTTTTGACGCAGCTCTTGTGCTTTCATTACATCACCGTCTTAGTTACAAAGGTGGTTTTGATCGGCAGTTTCGCTGCTGCCAGCTTGAACGCTTCACGGGCGATTTCTTCCGGCACACCGTCCATTTCGTACAGGACCTTACCAGGTTGGATCAGGGCAACCCAATACTCCACGTTACCCTTACCTTTACCCATACGCACTTCAAGCGGCTTCTCGGTGATCGGTTTGTCCGGGAATACACGGATCCAGATCTTACCTTGACGCTTAACTGCACGAGTCATTGCACGACGAGCTGCTTCGATTTGACGAGCAGTCAGACGGCCACGGCCAACAGCTTTCAGACCGAAAGTGCCGAAGCTAACATCCGTACCTTGCGCCAGACCACGGTTGCGGCCCTTGTGCACCTTACGGAATTTTGTACGCTTTGGTTGTAACATCAGCGACTCTCCTTACTTGCGGCCTTTACGCTGCTGCTTTTTAGGTTGAGCAGCCGGTTCCGGTTGTTCAACTGCAGCCATACCACCCAGGATCTCACCTTTGAAGATCCATACCTTAACGCCGATTACACCATAAGTGGTGTGCGCTTCAGATGTGTTGTAATCGATATCCGCACGCAGTGTGTGCAACGGAACACGACCTTCACGGTACCATTCGGTACGCGCGATTTCAGCACCGCCAAGGCGGCCGCTTACTTCAACTTTGATACCTTTAGCGCCAAGACGCATTGCGTTCTGTACAGCACGCTTCATAGCACGACGGAACATAACGCGACGTTCCAGCTGTGAAGTGATGCTGTCAGCAACCAATTTAGCGTCAAGTTCCGGTTTACGGACTTCGGCGATGTTAATTTGCGCAGGAACGCCAGCGATATCCGCCACGACCTTACGCAGTTTTTCGACATCTTCACCTTTCTTGCCGATAACGATGCCTGGACGAGCGGTGTGAATAGTCACACGGATGCTCTTCGCAGGACGCTCGATAACGATGCGCGAAACGGAAGCTTTCGCCAGTTCTTTAGTCAAGAATTGGCGAACTTTAAAGTCGCTGTCCAGGTTGTCAGCGAATTCTTTGGTATTCGCGTACCAAGTAGAGTTCCAAGGTTTGACAATACCCAGGCGAATACCATTAGGATGTACTTTCTGACCCATTGCTAGTCTCCAGAGTCTCAGCGATCGGACACAACCACAGTAATGTGGCTGGTGCGCTTCAGGATGCGATCTGCACGACCTTTTGCACGCGGCATAATGCGCTTCATGCTTGGGCCTTCGTCGACGAAGATTTTCGTGACTTTCAGATCATCGATGTCAGCGCCATCGTTGTGTTCTGCGTTAGCAATGGCAGACTCCAGCACTTTCTTAACCAGACCAGCAGCTTTCTTGTTGGTGTAGGTCAGAGTTTCCAGAGCTTGCGACACTTTCTTACCGCGGATCAGGTCTGCAACAAGGCGAACCTTCTGAGCAGAAGAACGAGCGTGGCGATGTTTAGCGATAGTTTCCATCTCTTCCTCCTACCTTAGCGCTTTTTAGCTTTTTTATCAGCCGCATGGCCGCGATAAGTACGAGTCGGCGCGAATTCACCCAGTTTGTGACCGACCATTTCATCGGAAACGAACACTGGTACGTGCTGACGACCATTATGGACAGCGATGGTCAAACCGATCATGTTAGGAAAGATCGTTGAACGACGGGACCAAGTGCGCAAAGGCTTCTTGTCACCGCTTTCCACCGCTTTCTCTACCTTCTTCAGCAAGTGCAGGTCAATAAAAGGACCTTTCTTGAGAGAACGTGGCATGGCTTATCCTCTAATTATTTTTTACTACGGCGACGTACGATGAACTTGTCAGTACGCTTGTTGCTACGGGTCTTCTTACCTTTGGTCTGAACGCCCCACGGAGTTACCGGGTGCTTACCAAAGTTACGACCTTCACCACCACCGTGCGGGTGATCGACTGGGTTCATCGCCGTACCGCGAACGGTAGGACGAATACCACGCCAACGTGCAGCACCTGCTTTACCCAGAACGCGAAGCATATGTTCAGCGTTACCGACTTCACCCAGGGTGGCGCGGCAATCAACTGGAACTTTACGCATTTCGCCAGAGCGCAGACGCAGAGTTACGTAGGAACCATCACGTGCAACGATCTGAACGTAAGCGCCAGCAGAACGAGCCAGCTGGCCGCCTTTACCTGGTTTCATTTCTACGTTATGAACCGTTGAACCGACTGGAATGTTGCGCATCGGCAGGGTGTTACCCGCTTTGATTGCAGCATCAACACCAGATTGGATCTGGTCACCAGCTTTCAGGCCTTTCGGCGCCAGGATGTAACGGCGTTCGCCGTCTTTGTACAGAACCAGCGCGATATTCGCGGAACGGTTCGGATCGTACTCCAGACGCTCAACCACAGCAGGGATACCATCTTTGTTGCGTTTGAAGTCAACCAGACGATAATGTTGCTTGTGGCCACCACCGATATGACGGGTGGTGATACGACCATTGTTGTTACGGCCACCGCTTTTGCTCAATTTCTCAAGCAACGGGGCGTAAGGTTTACCCTTGTGCAGCTCAGGGTTAACCACTTTAACAACATGGCGACGACCCGGAGATGTAGGTTTACATTTAACAATTGCCATTGTTCTTACTCCTCCGACTTACTCTGCGCCGCCGATGAAGTCCAGGTTCTGGCCTTCTTTCAGGGTGACGTAAGCTTTTTTCCAGTCGCTACGACGACCAACACGCTGACCGTGACGCTTCACTTTCCCTTTAACTACCAGGGTGTTAACGTCTTCGACTTCGACTTCAAACAGTTTCTGCACTGCAGCTTTGATTTCTGCTTTGGTCGCGTCTTTGGCAACTTTGAGAACGATGGTGTTAGTTTTTTCCATCGCAGCGGATGCTTTTTCAGATACGTGCGGTGCACGCAGCACTTTCAGCAAACGTTCTTCACGAATCATGCCAGCATCTCCTCAACTTGCTTCACAGCATCAGCAGTCATAACCACTTTGTCGAAGGCGATCAGGCTAACTGGGTCGATACCTGCTACATCGCGCACGTCAACCTTGTACAGGTTACGCGCAGCCAGGAACAGATTCTCATCCAGTTCACCGGTAACGATCAGCACATCTTCCAGGGCCATATCTTTCAGTTTCTGTGCCAGCAGCTTAGTTTTAGGCGCTTCTACAGAGAACTTCTCGACAACGATCAGACGATCTTGACGTACCAGTTCGGACAGGATGCTTTTCAGCGCGCCGCGGTACATCTTTTTGTTTACTTTCTGACTGTGGTCTTGTGGCTTAGCAGCGAAGGTCACACCACCGGAACGCCAGATTGGGCTCTTCACAGAACCTGCACGCGCACGGCCAGTACCTTTCTGGCGCCACGGTTTTTTACCGGAACCAGTTACTTCAGCACGGGTCTTCTGAGCACGGGTACCTTGACGGGCACCTGCTGCATAAGCAACAACAACCTGGTGTACCAGCGCTTCGTTGAAATCACGACCGAAGGTAGTTTCGGAAACAGTCAGCGCGCTTTGCGCGTCTTTCAATACTAATTCCATTGCTATCCCCTTACGCCTTCACAGCTGGTTTAACGATCAGGTTGCCACCGGTTGCGCCCGGTACAGCACCCTTAACCAGCAGCAGGTTGCGCTCAGCGTCAACACGTACTACGTCCAGGCTTTGAACGGTTACACGCTCGTCACCCAGGTGGCCAGCCATTTTCTTGCCTTTGAACACTTTGCCCGGAGTCTGGTTCTGACCGATAGAACCCGGAACGCGGTGAGACAAGGAGTTACCGTGGGTAGCATCTTGGGTACGGAAGTTCCAGCGCTTTACAGTGCCAGCAAAACCTTTACCTTTAGAAGTACCGGTAACGTCGACTTTTTTAACGTCAGAGAAAATCTCAACGCTAATTTCTTGACCTGCAGTGAACTCTTGACCTTCTTCAAGGCGGAATTCCCACAGACCACGGCCAGCTTCAACGCCAGCTTTAGCGAAATGACCCGCTTCCGGTTTAGTCACACGGTTAGCTTTTTTGCTACCGGTAGTGACCTGAACGGCACGGTACCCGTCGCTCGCCAGGTCTTTAACCTGAGTCACGCGGTTCGCTTCAATTTCAATTACGGTTACTGGGATAGAAACGCCATCTTCAGTGAAGATACGGGTCATGCCCACTTTTTTACCGACTAAACCAATCATTGTTTCAACCTCTCAATCGCTCAATGACCTGATTAACCCAGGCTGATCTGCACGTCTACACCGGCAGCCAGATCCAGACGCATCAGAGCATCAACGGTTTTCTCGGTTGGCTCAACGATGTCAACCAGACGCTTGTGAGTGCGGATCTCGTACTGATCGCGCGCATCTTTGTTGACGTGCGGAGAGATCAGAACGGTAAAGCGCTCTTTGCGAGTTGGCAGCGGGATCGGACCACGGACTTGCGCACCAGTGCGCTTAGCAGTCTCGACGATTTCCGCAGTTGATTGATCGATCAGACGATGATCAAACGCTTTCAGGCGGATACGGATTCTTTGGTTCTGCATGAGACCAGAGCTCCAATTATTTATAAACGTAAATAATTACTCCTCACACCCATTTCGATTGATGGGGGAGTGTAATCGTCAACATATAACCCCCATATCGGGAGTATTGTTCGAAAGGCAAAGCGGACTTGCCAATCGACTGATTCGCTAAAATCAGGCTTACCAAGATTAGGTAAGCCCGCGCATTATACGCAAAACGAGCCAGGTTGCAAGTAACGGATGGAAATATGCTCAGGATTACGGCGATTCTGGCAAATTGGGATTTTCAGCGGCGAACTGGGGTAAAAGATCAGTTCATAGGGGAGCACACAACGATAGTAATGAGTTGCTCCCCTTTACTGACAACGACGGCACGAATCAAACGGGGAGCAAGAGAAAAAGATGAACAATCAATCTTTACGTTCGAGTACCTGTGCTTGGGCATAATTTTGGATGCCAAGGCGTTCAATCAGACTCAACTCAGTTTCCAGCCAGTCGATATGCTCTTCTTCATCAGCCAAAACATCCTTCATCAGGTCACGGCTGACATAATCATGGATGGAATCAGCATAAGCGATACCTTCACGCAGGTTCTTGGCACCTTCCAGTTCCAACGCCAGGTCAGATCTCAACATCTCTTCAATATCTTCGCCAATATTCAACTTGCCGAGGTCTTGCAGATTAGGTAAGCCCTCAAGGAACAAAATACGCTCGATATAACGATCGGCATGTTTCATTTCGTCGATAGACTCGTGATATTCCTTATCATTAAGGCGCATTAGTCCCCAATTTTTGAACATTCGCGCATGCAGGAAGTATTGATTGATGGCAACCAGTTCGTTACCGAGCAGTTTGTTAAGATGAGCAATGAGTTTTTTATCGCCTTTCATGGGTATGTCCTCCTGGGCAGTTCTAGAAGTGTAGAACCTACGGACCAAGAGTCAAAAAATAACCACACCTTTAATTAAGCGACTTCATGCATGTGGATAACAGTCGCACATTCCTCCGCCATAATTTGCCTTGCCTGACGAATACACTTCCCGCAGTCACTGCCGAACGGCACTAGGTCACGCAATTGCTTCATGGTATGGGGATTGTGCTGACGCACCGCTTTACGGATTGCTTTATCAGTCACGGCATTACACAGACATACGTACATGGAGAGACTCACTTCTTAACCAGTACAGCAATTCTAAATAGGAATGGTTTTTATTTCAATTAACATTTAAATAAATCGTATAAAAAAAGGGCACCGAAGTGCCCTCTTTTCGTGCTTATAAATTATTCGCGATTAAGCGATAACTTTAGCAACCACGCCCGCACCTACAGTACGGCCGCCTTCACGGATTGCGAAACGCAAGCCTTGATCCATAGCGATTGGGTGGATCAGGGTAACAACCATGTTCACGTTATCGCCTGGCATTACCATCTCTACGCCTTCTGGCAGTTCGATGGTACCGGTCACGTCAGTTGTACGGAAGTAGAACTGTGGACGGTAGCCTTTGAAGAATGGCGTATGACGACCACCTTCTTCTTTGCTCAGGATATACACTTCTGAATCGAACTGAGTGTGTGGCTTGATGGAACCTGGTTTAGCCAGTACCTGGCCACGTTCGATATCTTCACGCTTGATACCACGCAGCAGAACACCTACGTTCTCACCAGCACGGCCTTCGTCCAGCAGTTTGCGGAACATTTCAACGCCAGTACAGGTAGACTTAACGGTGTCTTTGATACCAACGATTTCAACTTCTTCGCCAACTTTAACGATACCGCGCTCAACACGACCGGTAACTACGGTACCACGACCGGAGATGGAGAATACGTCTTCGATTGGCAGCAGGAACGGCAGGTCGATAGCACGCTCTGGTTCTGGGATGTAAGAATCCAGGTGACCAGCCAGCTCGATGATCTTCGCTTCCCACTCTGGCACGCCATTCAGCGCTTGCAGAGCTGAACCGCGAACCACTGGCAGATCATCACCAGGGAAGTCATAAGCAGACAGAAGTTCACGCACTTCCATTTCTACCAGTTCCAGCAGCTCTTCATCATCAACCATGTCACATTTGTTCATGAACACGATGATGTAAGGAACGCCAACCTGGCGACCCAGCAGGATGTGCTCACGGGTCTGCGGCATTGGGCCGTCAGTCGCAGCAACAACCAGGATTGCGCCGTCCATCTGAGCAGCACCGGTGATCATGTTTTTCACATAGTCGGCGTGCCCTGGGCAGTCAACGTGCGCGTAGTGGCGGCTCGGGGTGTCATATTCAACGTGAGAAGTGTTGATGGTGATACCACGGGCTTTTTCTTCTGGCGCGTTATCGATCTGATCGAAAGCACGTGCGTTACCGCCGTAGGTTTTAGCCAGTACGGTGGTGATTGCAGCAGTCAGGGTAGTTTTACCGTGGTCAACGTGGCCGATAGTACCAACGTTAACGTGCGGTTTGGAACGTTCAAATTTTTCTTTAGACACGGCTATATTCCTTACTCTTATGCTCCCCCCTCATGGAGAGAGCACTGGATCAATGTTTTAAACCCGACAGCTTATTTACCACGGGCTTCGATAACGGCCTGAGCGACGTTGTTCGGCGCTTCAGCATACTTCAGGAACTCCATAGAGTATGAAGCACGGCCCTGGGTCTGAGAACGCAGGTCAGTAGCATAACCAAACATTTCAGACAGCGGAACCTGAGCGCGAACGGTTTTACCGGTGGCAGTATCATCCATGCCTTCGATCATACCGCGACGACGGTTCAGGTCACCAATTACGTCACCCATGTAATCTTCAGGGGTTTCGATTTCAACTTTCATGACTGGCTCAAGCAGAACTGGTTTAGCCTTCTTGAACGCCTCTTTAAATGCAAGAGAAGCGGCCAATTTAAACGCCAGTTCAGAGGAGTCAACATCATGGTAAGAACCGTAATGCAGACGGACCTTGATATCAACAACCGGGTAGCCTGCCAGAGGACCAGACTTAAGCTGTTCCTGCATGCCTTTATCAACGGCTGGGATGAATTCCTTAGGAATCGTACCACCCACGATGTCGTTGACAAATTCATAACCCACACCGCCTGGAGGCAATGGCATCATATCGATCACAACGTGACCGTACTGACCGCGACCACCAGACTGCTTGGCGTGTTTACCTTCAATGTCTTTAACCGTGTCACGAATCGTTTCACGATAAGCAACCTGCGGCTTACCGACGTTCGCTTCAACGTTAAACTCACGACGCATACGGTCAACCAGAACATCAAGGTGCAGCTCACCCATACCTGCGATGATAGTCTGACCTGATTCTTCGTCAGTCCATACGCGGAATGACGGGTCTTCTTTCGCCAGACGGCCCAGAGCCAGACCCATTTTTTCCTGGTCAGCTTTGGTTTTTGGTTCAACAGCAACCGAAATTACCGGTTCTGGGAACTCCATACGCTCAAGAATGATCGGGTTAGCAGGATCACACAGCGTATCACCGGTAGTTACGTCTTTCAGGCCGATAGCTGCAGCGATGTCACCTGCACGAACTTCTTTGATCTCTTCACGCTTGTTGGCGTGCATCTGAACGATACGGCCCAGGCGCTCGCGCTGCGCTTTTACTGAGTTCAGTACGGTATCACCAGAGTTAACCACACCGGAGTACACGCGGAAGAACGTCAGGTTACCCACGAATGGGTCGGTAGCGATTTTAAACGCCAGTGCCGAGAACGGTTCTTTGTCGTCAGAATGACGAACTGCAGGCGTATCTTTACCATCGTCCAACATACCGTTGATTGATTCAACGTCAGTTGGTGCAGGCAGGTATTCGACTACAGCATCCAGCATTGCCTGTACGCCTTTGTTTTTAAACGCAGAACCACAGGTAACCAGGATAATTTCGTTGTTCAGCACACGCTGACGCAGAGCTTTCTTGATTTCTTCCTCGGTCAGCTCTTCGCCGCCCAAGTATTTGTCCATCAGCTCTTCTGACGCTTCCGCAGCAGACTCAACCAGATTCTGGTGCCATTCTTCGGCCAGTTCCTGCATCTCTGCTGGGATCTCTTCGTATTCGAATGACACGCCCTGGTCGGCATCGCTCCAGTTGATCGCTTTCATTTTCACCAAGTCAACAACACCGGTGAATTTCTCTTCTGCGCCGATCGCCAATTGCAATGGAACCGGGTTCGCTGCCAGACGAGATTTAAGCTGCCCAACAACTTTCAGGAAGTTGGCACCCATACGGTCCATTTTGTTAACGAACGCGATGCGTGGAACTTTATATTTGTTAGCCTGACGCCATACGGTTTCAGACTGCGGCTGAACACCACCAACCGCACAGTAAACCATGACCGCACCATCAAGCACACGCATAGAACGTTCTACTTCGATGGTGAAGTCAACGTGCCCTGGGGTATCGATGATGTTGATACGGTGTGGCTCAAACTGCTTAGCCATACCTGACCAGAAGGCTGTGGTCGCAGCGGAAGTGATAGTAATACCACGTTCCTGTTCCTGCTCCATCCAGTCCATGGTCGCGGTGCCTTCGTGCGTTTCACCAATCTTATGGTTTACACCGGTATAGAACAGAATACGTTCGGTAGTGGTGGTCTTACCGGCGTCGATGTGAGCACTGATACCGATATTACGGTAGCGCGCAATGGGTGTTGTACGAGCCATTTGATTCCTCTATTGCCTTAGGCGTTCAAGTTCGGTTAATCCAAGCGGGTTAGCCACTTGAGGCGCCCGCTTGGTTAGCATAACTACAGCGTGGTAATTACCAGCGGTAGTGGGCGAACGCCTTGTTGGCTTCTGCCATACGGTGAACGTCTTCACGCTTCTTAACAGCAGAACCTTTGTTCTCTGCTGCGTCAGACAGTTCGTTCGCTAGGCGCAGAGCCATGGATTTATCACCACGTTTACGAGCAGCATCAACGATCCAACGCATTGCCAGGGCATTACGACGAACCGGGCGAACTTCAACTGGAACCTGATAAGTAGAACCACCAACACGGCGAGACTTAACTTCTACAGTCGGGCGAACGTTGTCGAGAGCGACTTCGAAAGCTTCCAGGTGACCTTTACCAGAACGCTGGGCCAGGGTTTCCAGCGCGGTATAGACGATTGCTTCTGCAGTAGATTTTTTACCATCTACCATCAGGATATTTACAAATTTGGCCAACAGCTCGGATCCGAACTTAGGATCTGGCAGGATTTTACGTTGACCAATGACGCGACGACGTGGCATGGAAATACTCCGTTTTTAATTCAGGATTGTCCAAAACTCTACGAGTTTATTTTGACATTAAAGTGAAAATGTTTGGCCTTACTTAACGAAGAACCATTAAGCCTTTGGCTTCTTCACGCCGTACTTGGAACGAGCTTGCTTACGGTCTTTAACACCGGAGCAGTCAAGTGCGCCGCGAACGGTGTGGTAACGCACACCTGGCAGGTCTTTAACACGACCGCCACGGATCAGGATCACGGAGTGCTCTTGCAAGTTGTGGCCTTCACCACCGATGTAAGAACTCACTTCGAAACCGTTAGTCAAACGCACACGGCATACTTTACGCAGTGCGGAGTTTGGTTTTTTCGGGGTAGTAGTATATACGCGGGTACATACACCACGTTTCTGCGGGCAGGCTTCCAGCGCTGGAACGTTGCTTTTAGCAGCCTTCACAGAGCGTGGTTTGCGAACCAGCTGATTAATTGTTGCCATTAAAAAGCTCCTGGTTTTGCTTCGTTTGTTGCTTCGTAAACATGTGATAAATCCCCTCGTATGCACTACTGGCAAAGTACGAGGACGCAGAATTTTATGGCTGACCAGTAGAGGTGTCAAGAAATATACAACATCCCGTTCATTACCAGTTCATTTGGTTGCGGTGCCTTTCGGTTAATTCAACGAAAAGAGTATAGCTGATGAGCGTGACATTGTGCGAAATATGACCACAAAGCCCTCTGGCATCCACATCATCCTGCAGCGCGTAAAGGGATATGGGGGCATTGAGCAGCAAATCAAGGTGGATGCTGCCGGTGAGGCCCGCCAACACGCCGTCTTGCAACAACAGCAAGGCATCATCTGGCGTGGTGAGTCGTAGCAAGGCGGGCAAATCGCAATGACTCGGAGAATGGCTCAAGGTATACAGCATCAAAATATCCTACTAGAAAGTCAGCACCACATCATAGCTGGCTAGCTTTTGGCGCAGCGTATCGGCGGGCAGAATCTCTGCCTCCAGCACCCAGTCAGTGACCTGTTGCAACCCGCGCTCCCGCAACGCGGTTTCGCAGAGATAACAGTTTTCAACGTCATACAGCGGCAATACACCAAAAGTAGCGATGTAATTACGGGCCAGAATCTTTTCAGGTTGCTGACCCGGCAAAAGCTGTAACACTCCGTCGCCGATAAAGAACACGCCAATATCTTCGCTCAGTGCCGAAGTGGCCAGCAGCGCATCCAGCCCCTCTCGGCCGGCGGAACTGCCATGGGGTCCATGAGTAAAAACAAACGCCACTCGTTTCATGTTGCTCTCTTAAAACTGCACCAGGCGATCGCAGCTCAACGCGGCTTCCGCCAGCGATCCCAAACCGCTGAGGGTAAATCCCTCCTGCAAGTTGGCCGCTACCAGCCCAAGCTGTGCGGCTTCCTGCTCATCGGTGATACCACGCCGCAAAGCGGCAGCCACGCAGACGTTAAGCTCAATGCCGTGCTGCCTGGACAACGTTGCCCAAGCACGTACCAAATCAAACTCATCGTTCGCCGGAGAAGTCAGCTGATTGCCATTCAAGACACCTTCGCGGTAAAAAAACACGCTGGAGATCTTGTGCCCTGCCGCCAGCAACGCCTGAGCAAACTGCCAGGCACTGCTGGCCTGCTGAGTACCATACGCCGGGCCGGTGACCAACAGGCAGTAATTCAGCATCAACGCTCACTTCCCAGCAGATCGCCGCTTTTAAACTGGCGGATATACAGATACACAGTATGTTTGGAGATATTCAGGCGCTCGGCAACCTGGTTAATCGCATCCTTGATATCAAAGATGCCTTTTTCGTAGAGATTGAGCACTATCTGGCGATTTTTGGCGTTATTGGACACGTTGCGATCGACATTCACCTCTTCGATGGTGAATTCCAACGTTTGTGCGACCAGATCGTCAACCGAAGAGGCGAAGTTGACCGAAGAGGCCACTTCTTGCATTTCTGGTGGCATAAAGGTCTGTATCACCTGCGAGAACGGTACATCAAGGTTCATGTTGATACACAGTAAGCCAATCACGCGTTGCTCGCGATTGCGGATAGCGATAGTCACCGATTTCATCAGCACGCCGCTTTTGGCGCGAGTGAAATAGGCTTTGGAGACGCTGCTGTCAGCACCCGCCATATCGTGCAGCATACGCAGCGCCAAGTCGGTGATTGGCGAACCGATTTTACGTCCGGTATGTTCACCATTGGCAATACGCACTGCTGAACATTTCAGGTCTTCCAACGAGTGCAGTACGATTTCACAGTGGGCACCGATCAGCATTGCCAGACCGTCGACCACGGCTTCGTACGATTTCAGGATTTCATGATCCGTCTGGCTAAACGGACGCTCATTCAGCAAATCAAGTTCGCTGGCTTCGCTGGATAAAAGCGAATTAGACATCGAAGATACCACCCTCATAGATCGCCTGTGCCAGGGGACGCAGCTAAAACTGCTCGTGCAGATTCCGTTCCATCAGCGGGAGGCCAGAAACAGCTTTAGATACACGCCCTAAGGGGCAGACGCATGATTCATAAATCCAGACCCTGAGTCTAGCAAAACTGCCAGATCAAAATCCTTGCATTTGCGCGTGATAGTGACGTTAAGCCCGATGCCAGGCAGGCGTCAAGCGATCAGTAAGGGGAGAAATAAAAGTTGCAGGGGATTTTGCATTATTCGGTGAGGCTGAAATGACAACCGCCGCGAAGGGCATTCGCGGCGGTTGGGGAAAAATACGCTTATTTTGCTTTAGCGTCTGCTGCTGGCTCTTCAGCCCCTTTCTCTGCTGCTTTTTCTTCTACGGCTTTTTCTTCCACGGCTTTCTCGTCGGCTTTAGCCGCTGGTTTCACATCCAGCAACTCAACGTCGAAGACCAGAGTGGAGTTAGCAGGGATGCCCGGAACGCCCGTTTTACCGTAGGCCAGCGCTGGTGGGATAACCAACTTGATTTTGCCGCCTTTCTTGATCTGCTTAAGACCTTCGGTCCAGCCAGGGATCACCCCATCCAGACGGAACGACAGCGGCTCACCACGGGTGTAAGAGTTGTCAAACTCAGTACCGTCGGTCAGAGTCCCTTTGTAGTTCACTACCACGGTATCGCTGTCTTTCGGTGCTTCACCAGTACCTTCTTTCTCTACCAGGTACAGCAAGCCAGACTCAGTTTTTTTCACGCCTTTCTCTTTGGCGAAGGCTTCACTGTATTTAGCGCCTTTTGCTTCATTTTCTTTCGCGTCCTGCTCCATCTTCGCCTGAGCAGAAGCCTTCACGCGCGCTTCAAAACTCTGCAGGGTTTTCTCGATATCTGCATCGTTCAGTTTGCTCTTGTTGGCAAATGCATCCTGAACACCGGAGATCAACTGGTCTTTATCCAGTGCGATACCCAGTTTTTCCTGTTCTTTCAGCGAGTTTTCCATGTAACGGCCCAGTGAGGCACCCAACGCATAAGCAGCCTGCTCATCGTCATTTTTGAACTTGCCAGTGCTTGGTGCTTCTGCTGGTTTAGCGGCTTCAGCAGCGGGTGCAGCCGCAGCGTCAGCGGGTTTAGCGGCATCAGCAGCCATTACCTGAGTGGTACCCAGAGCGAAAGCCATGGTAGTTGCCAGAAGCGTGACTTTAAACAAAGATTTCATCCATTTCTCCAGTGTTTGAAGCAGTGCCTCAAACGATCATTAAGTAAGTAACCGGGCTACTATAGCTGCCTGAAACAAAACAAAACAGTCACACAGCTAACCAATCGAGTCAAAGTGTGACCCTAGATTTGCCTATAAGTTTCCAGCCTCTGCCTAGCTGGCTGATAATTCAGAATTTTCGTCTATGGCAGACGCGCTGGATTATCCACCCTACGGCTTGAAGCGCTCTTTATTCTCAGCACATCCCAGAGATGCGACGGGAGCGACAAACACCACGTTCACAAATAGCGCAGCGCAAAGCTGGCAGCTACTGTTAACATAGCGCCAGTATCCCAGATTGAACAGTGCCAGAGGTAATATCATGCACAATGCCGACAACGAAAGTCTGTTAAAACGGCTGGAAGAGTTGGAAAGCCGTCAGGCTTTTCAGGAAGTCACGATTGAAGAACTTAACCAAACCGTCGTTCAGCATCAGCTTGAAATGCTGAAGCTGCAAGAGCATCTGCGTTTACTCACCGATAAGCTGCGCGCGACACAGCCTTCAATGATCGCCTCGCAGTCAGAAGAAACGCCGCCGCCACATTACTAAAAAAGGCCGCCGAAGCGACCTTTCTTTACAGTGACGATGCCGGGATTAATGGCAGCCGCAGCCACCGTTACCACCACAACCGCCTTTCTTACCATGGTCATGGCCTTCATGGTCATGATCGTGGCCACCGCAGCAACCGTCACCGTGTTCGTGGTGATGGTCATGTTCGCCGTGCACGTGCCCATGAGCCAGCTCTTCTTCAGTGGCTTCGCGGATCGCAACCACTTCTACATGGAAGTTCAGGTTCTGGCCGGCCAGCATATGGTTGCCATCAACCACCACGTGATCGCCATCCACTTCGGTGATCTCAACCGGGACCGGGCCCTGATCGGTATCAGCCAAGAAGCGCATACCTACCTGCAGTTCGTCAACGCCCATAAAGACGTCTTTCGGCACGCGCTGCACCAGGTTTTCGTCATAGTCGCCGTAAGCTTCGTTAGCGCCGACATGTACATCAAAACTATCGCCCGCATCGTGGCCTTCGAGTGCTTTTTCCAGACCTGCAATCAGAGAACCATGCCCGTGCAGATAGTCCAGCGGTGCACTCACCGGAGACTCATCAACCAAAACACCGTCTTCTGTACGTACTTGGTAAGCCAGGCTGACCACCAAGTCTTTTGCTACTTTCATGATATCTCCTACCGTTGGAAACTAAATCGGTGAAGATTGTATAGGAAATCTGCACCGCTGTACCCTTCAGCATAAAAAATCACGGCAGATAACGCTACTCGGGATGGAAAATACCGATCACCTGTTCCTGCGGGCGAACGTGCTTTTCCACCTGCTGTTCGGTCTGGCGCTGATGGTGGCCACATTTGACGCACTCCACCGCTTCAACCTGATCTTCACGCCAGACCGCCAGCGTATCCATTGCGTTACAGCTTGGGCACACCGCCCCAGCGATAAATCTTTTACGTGTTGCAGACATCATTGCGCTCCAAGTTATTCGTGTTCATCCCAACCGTCATACTGCCGTTTTTCTTTCTGCATTTCGCGATGGAACAGCTCTTCCAGTTCACGCCGGGCTTCTTTCACGCGGGAAATCTGTGCCACGTCACCATGATGTGGTGGCATCAGCTCACGCAGCATCCGCATATCCAAACGGCGGAAATGCTGCTGTGCACGATAAGCCTGATGCGGATGCATCCCCAACTCCGTCAACGCTTTGCGCCCCAACTCCAATGCGCTGGAGAAGGTTTCGCGGCTAAATTGCTTCACCCCGGCCTGTAACAGCTCATGCGCTTCCACACGGCCACGGGCGCGCGCCAACAGGGTGAGATGCGGGAAATGTTTCTGGCACAGATGAACAATCGCCATCGTGTCTTCCGGTTCATTACAGGTAATCACGATAGATTTGGCTTTCTCTGCCCCGGCGGCGCGCAGCAGCTCTAGTTCCGTCGCATCACCGTAATAGACCTTATAGCCATAGCGGCGCAGCACACCCACCGCGCTAACATCGCGCTCCAGCACGGTGATGCGCATCTTGTTGGCCATCAGCAAACGGCCGATCACCTGACCAAAACGCCCGAAACCGACGATGATCACCTGCGGATTGTCATCTGCAACGTACGGTGCTTCTTCACCCTCATCTTTTCTGGCGTTGTAGCGGCGCACCAGAATGTGGTCAATAACCTGCATCAACATCGGCGTGGTCATCATTGATATCGTCACCACCACCATCAACAGCGCAAGTTGCTCGCTATCTAACACATGCAGGGCCGAGGCGGCAGAAAACAGCACGAAGGCAAATTCCCCCCCTTGGCTCAACACCCCAGCAAACTGCAGGCGAACCGAACTGCGTAAACCGAAAATACGCGCCAATCCATACAACACGCCTGATTTCACCATAACCAAAATCAGCACGCCCAACAGCACTTCCGCCAGGTGGGTATACAGCACGCCAATATTAAGAACCATCCCCACCGAGATAAAGAACAGCCCAAGCAGCAACCCCTTGAATGGCTCAATAGCGATTTCCAGTTCGTGGCGATACTCGCTTTCGGCCAGCAATACACCGGCGATAAAGGTCCCGAGCGCCATGGAAAGGCCGAGCGTTTCCATAAACAGCGCCGCCCCCAGCACCACCAGCAGCGCTGCGGCAGTGAAGATTTCACGCACGCCAGAAGAGGCGATATAGCGGAACAACGGGCGCAGCAGAAAACGGCCACCAATCAGCATGCCGCCAAACGCCGCCACCTTAAGAGCGATTTCCGCCCAGTCATCGCTGGTGCCACCGCCACCGGCCAGAATCGGGATCAGGGCCAACGCGGGGATCACCGCCATATCCTGAAACAGCAGCACCGAGAACCCCAACTGCCCCCCTTCGTTGCGATTCATGCCTTTTTCACGCATCAGTTGCAGTGCCATCGCGGTGGAGGACATCGCCAGACCAATACCGCCAATCACCGCCGCCTGCCAAGCGAAGTGGCTGAAATACAGCAGCGCGCCCAATATCGCTGCGGTGAGCAACACCTGCCCGGCACCCACCCCGAAGATCGAACGGCGCAGTTCCCACAGCTTGGCCGGGTTCAACTCCAGCCCGATGATAAACATCAGAAATACGACGCCAAGCTCAGAGAAGTGCAGGATCTCATCCACATCGCGGATAAAACCTAATCCCCACGGGCCAATCGCGATACCGGCGATCAGATAGCCCAATACCGCACCGATCCTCAGACGGCGGGCGATGGGCACGGTCACTACGGCAGCGAACAAAAACAGCAGTATCGCTGTCAATAAGGACGACCCCTCCATCACACTCTCCCTGTATGCGGTAACGGGTTACGCAGCCAATCACCGTAAGCGTTGGCATGACTTTTCAATACTTCGGGTTTTTGCCGACGTGCCCAATAGACAACCATCGGTGTCAACCAGTGCATATGGCACATGGCGGCAGTCAGCTCAAACGGGCGCAGGATATCTTCGATCGAATAACGGTTATAACCTTCGGTACGATAAGCGCCTTCCGGTTCGCCGGTGGTGACCACTGAACGCCAGTATTTGCCTGCCAGCGCATTACCGCCTACGCCGCTGGCAAAACCACGCGCCAGTACGCGATCCAGCCACTCTTTCAGCAAGGCCGGGCAGCTATAAGTGTAGATAGGATGTTGAAAAACAATAACCTGATGTTCGCGCAGCAGTTGTTGTTCATGGTGGATATCAATAAAAAAATCGGGATAGTGCGCGTAGAGATCGTGCACGGTGACATGTTCCAACTGCTGTGCCGGTTGTAACAAAACCCGGTTTGCTACCGAGTCCTGGGATTCCGGATGGGCATACAGCAGCAAAACCTTAGGCGGCTGCGACATCATTCCCCTCCAAAGCGTCGTCAGGGTAGCGGATTTCCGTTACCATGCAGCGCAAAGACCAAAAAGGCTAATAATAGGACAGCAAGCGTCCTATTAACTTACAATCATCCCAATTTAACATACTCTGAACATACGGCGCTTTATGATTGTTTTCTCCTCGCTACAAATCCGACGCGGCACTCGCGTCCTGTTGGACAACGCCACGGCGACGGTTAATCCCGGTCAGAAAGTCGGCTTGGTGGGTAAAAACGGCTGTGGAAAATCCACGCTGCTGGCCATGCTGAAAGGCGAGCTCGCCGCAGACGGCGGCAGCTACACCTTCCCTGGCAACTGGGCGCTGGCCTGGGTGAATCAGGAAACGCCAGCGCTGGATGTCCCCGCTCTTGAGTATGTGATCGATGGTGACCGGGAGTTTCGTCAGCTCGAAGCCGAATTACAGTTGGCAAACGATGTCAATGACGGCCATGCCATTGCCACGCTGCACGGCAAACTCGATGCCATCGATGCCTGGACCATCCGTTCCCGTGCCGCCAGCCTGCTGCACGGTTTGGGTTTCTCCAACGAACAGCTGCAAAGCCCGGTACGCGCCTTTTCGGGCGGCTGGCGCATGCGTCTTAACCTGGCACAAGCGCTGGTTTGCCGCTCCGATCTGCTGCTGCTCGACGAGCCGACCAACCACCTGGATTTGGACGCAGTGATCTGGCTGGAACGCTGGCTGAAAAGCTATTCAGGCACCTTGGTGCTGATTTCGCACGACCGCGACTTCCTCGATCCGATCGTCGATAAAATTCTGCATATCGAAAATCAGACCATCAACGAATACACCGGTAACTACTCGTCGTTCGAGCGCCAGCGCGTCACCAAGCTGGCGCAACAGCAGTCGCTTTATCAGAGCCAGCAGGAAAAAGTGGCGCATCTGCAAAGCTACATTGATCGCTTCCGCGCCCAGGCCACCAAAGCCAAACAGGCGCAGAGCCGTATCAAAATGCTGGAACGCATGGAGCTGATTGCCCCGGCGCACGTCGATAACCCGTTCAGCTTCAGCTTCCGCCAGCCCGAAAGCCTGCCGAACCCGTTGCTGCGAATGGAAAAAATCAGCGCAGGTTATGGCGACAAAGTGATCCTGCAATCGATCAAACTCAATCTGGTGCCCGGCTCACGCATCGGCCTGCTGGGGCGTAACGGCGCGGGTAAGTCGACGCTGATCAAGCTGCTGGCTGGCACGCTCGAACCGCTGAGCGGCGAGATTGGCTTGGCAAAAGGCATCAAGCTCGGGTATTTCGCCCAGCATCAGCTGGAATTCCTGCGCGCCGATGAATCACCGCTGCAACACCTGAGCCGCATTGCGCCACGCGTACTGGAACAGCAGTTGCGTGATTACCTCGGCGGCTTCGGCTTCCAGGGCGACAAAGTCACCGAAGTGACCGAGCGTTTTTCCGGTGGCGAAAAGGCACGGCTGGTACTGGCGTTGATCGTCTGGCAGCGCCCTAACCTGCTGCTGCTCGATGAACCGACCAACCACCTGGATCTGGATATGCGCCAGGCGTTGACCGAAGCGCTAATCGATTTCGAAGGCGCATTGGTGGTGGTTTCGCACGATCGCCACCTGCTGCGCTCCACCACGGACGATCTGTATCTGGTACACGACGGTCAGGTGGAGCAATTCGCCGGGGATCTGGACGATTACCAACAGTGGCTGAGCGATCTGCAAAAGCAGCAGGCCCAGCAGGATGCCGCGCCCAAACAGGATAACGGCAACAGCGCGCAGGCCCGTAAAGACCAAAAGCGCCGTGAAGCCGAATTCCGCACGCAAACCCAGCCGCTGCGCAAGCAGATCGCCAAGCTGGAACAGCAAATGGAAAAATTGGCGGCCGAATTGGCGGCGGTGGAAGAACAACTGGCAGACTCAGCGCTGTATGACATCAGTCGTAAAGCCGATTTGACCGCATGCCTGCAAAAGCAGAGCCAGGCTAAATCCGCGTTGGAAGAGACCGAAATGACCTGGCTGGACGCGCAAGAACAGCTGGAGAATCTGACTCAGATATTTGAATCAGAGAGCTAGTCATCCCTTTACATCAGTCATTGGGGTTCACCTTGCAGAGCAGGGTGAACCCATGATTGAAGTTGAGCCAACCCAATACCCCCGCAGATACGCTTAAATTCCCTCATAAAACCCCATACCAAAACCTGCCGTGTACTCCCATCGTACTTCAGGTGGTATATGAGTTGGGTATTCCGCAAATTTGACGTTTTACTGTATGTTTTTAATACTCAATTTTTTTGAATATCATGCTCAATATAACTACTGGTGTTATCAGTAAAAATAGTCTAAAAACACTTTTTCATTCACCTCAGGGTAAATAACATGATGAAATTAACAAAAATAATATTTCTTGCCGGCATTGTCGCCGCGAGTTCTTTTAATTTATACGCCCAAGAAAATAAAGGAAATGTGGATTTATCAAAATTCAGATTTAGCTACGCAGAAATGCAGCAAATTGCCAACCCTAAGTTGCTATCGCACCGTATTTTCTATGAAAAACCCTCTGTAGGCCCTGACGCCGCCTGGTTTGATGCGGTTAAACAAGGCAATTTAGCCACGGTTAAAAAAATGGTCGAAGCGGGGCAAAATCTTGAGGCAAAAGATGAAGCTTCCTTAGGGCAAACCGCGTTAGGCTGGGCTGCGTTCATTGGTTATTTTGATATCGTTCAATATCTGACAGAACAAGGTGCTGATATTCGCGCTACCGATAGAGCCGATGTTTACAATACGGTTAAATCTGCCGTTATGGGTAACAATGTGGAGGTGGTTAAATATCTGCATGAGCGTTTAAAGAACGAAGTAGACTGGAATGCCAAAGAAAAAGATGGTGAAACGCTATTTATGGTTGCAGCGGTGGATGGCAGACTCGACACCGTCAAATACATTCTGCAATTTAACCCAGATTTAAATGTCGTCGCGATAAACGAGAATCCTAAAATTAACGCCAGCCCTCTCAGCGGTGCCTGCGAACACGGCTTTACCGATGTGGCAAACCTGCTGATAGAAAAAGGGGCGATTAACCATAAAACCGGTAAATCAAGCTGCAATTAATGTCTTCATACGTTGATCCACAAAGTAACAACAGGCGCGCTTTGTGTGCGCTTCAGACTGCTGACAAAGCTGGTTATTAGGGGGAGCGTGCCGAAAGGGTCGTAACGGCGTAAGCCGTCGGAGTGCCCCTCGGTGCGCTAAACCCGGGTATCTCGGGCTAGAAGGCGACTTGGTCATCAACCTCAGGCGGGCATTGTGCCCGCCTGTACCGTTATCCTCATGCCCGATAAAACGGCTTATCCCCCAGAATGGTCGCACGGTGCATAATGCGCCGCTGCGGCAGATAATCCGCGTTGGCGTAATGCTGCGTCACGCGGTTATCCCAAATCGCAATGTCATTGGCCTGCCAGCGCCAACGCACCTGGAATTCTGGCTTGGTGATATGCGCAAACAGGAAATTCAATAACGCATCACTCTCTTTCGCGGCCAAACCGACAATGCGCGTGGTGAACCCTTCATTGACGAACAGCGCCTGCTTACCCGTGACCGGATGGGTGCGGATCACCGGGTGCAGCAGCGGTGGGTTATTCTGCACCGCTAGTTGCCAGCGTTGATGCTCTTCTTCACTGCCACGATGCTTGTATTCCGGGAATGACTTGGTGAAGTCATGTTCCGCCTGCAATCCGGCCAGCAACTGTTTAACAGGCTCGGACAGCGCCTCATAAGCGGCAATACCGCTGGCCCACAGGGTATCACCACCGGTGGTCGGTAATTGTTTAGCGGCTAAAATCGCTCCCAACGGCGGGTTGGCAATAAAGGTCACATCGGTATGCCAGTTATCGTTATCAGGGGGATTATCGTCATGAGTATCCAGTACGATAATCTCCTTTACATCAGCAGCATGCGGATAGACCGGATGAATATGCAGATCGCCAAAACGAGCAGCCAGTTCACGCTGTTGTAACGGCGTAATCGGCTGATTACGCAAGAACAATACCTGATGCTTCAGCAGCGCATGATAAAGCTGCTCAAACTGGCCGTCGCCCAATGGCCGCGCCAAGTTAACGTTTTCTACCAACGCACCGATATACGGCCCTAACGGGCTAATCGCCAGACGTTCGTTCATTGTTGTACTCCATGCCACGGAGTTAAGCGGCGCTGTAATGCGCGTAGCCCTAACTCCAGACCAAATGCGATTATCGCAATCACGCTGATACCGGCTACCACCACGTCGGTCGCCAGAAACTCACCGGCGGATTGCACCATAAACCCGAGGCCGCGTGTGGCGGCAATCAGCTCGGCGGCCACCAAGGTCGACCAGCCAACACCCAACCCAATGCGAATACCGGTGAGAATTTCTGGCAGCGCACTCGGCAGCACCACAAAGCGCAGCACCTGCCAATGGCTGGCACCCAATGCCTGAGCGGCACGAATGCGTACCTGTTCCACGCTGCGCACCCCTGCCACGGCGGAAAGCGCCACCGGGGCAAAAATGGCCAAGTAGATCAGCAGGATTTTTGAGGTCTCACCGATGCCAAACCAGATCACCATCAATGGCAAATAAGCCAGCGGCGGTACCGGGCGATAAATCTCAATCAGCGGATCGAGGATAGCGCGCACCTTCTCGTTCAGCCCCATCGCGATACCGACCGGAATACCGATGATCACCGCCGCCAGCAGCGCCACCAGAATGCGCCCCAGGCTGGCCGCCAAATGCTGCCATAAGGTGGCATCCATAAAGCCCTGCGGGCTGGCGATGGTAATCATCTGATGCAATACCTGCTGCGGTGCAGGCAGGAATAGCGGGCTGATAAGCTGCAAAGCGGTCACTGCCCACCACAGCAGCAAGATCCCCAGCAATGTAGCGGCACTTAGCCAGAGATTACTTGGCCAGTTAAGCTGAAATCGCCGCACAATTAACGGTTTTCCCGTGATTTTCAGGGTTGAATGCAGGCTCATAGCAATGCCTCACGTTGCTGGAAGACTTTGCCCAGCACATATTCACGTTGGGCGATAAATTCAGGGTCAGATTTAATCGCGCGGCACGCTTCACCGGCGGCATAGCGCTGCCCGAAGTTCAGCGTCAACCGTTCCATCACCTGCCCTGGCCCCGGTGAAAGCAGCAAGAGTTCGCTGGCAAGAAACACCGCCTCTTCAATATCATGGGTAATCAGCAACACCTGTTTGCCGGTATCACGCCAGATGGTCAGCAGCAGTTCCTGCATCTGTTCGCGAGTGAAGGCATCCAGCGCGCCGAAGGGTTCATCCAGCAACAGCAGGCGCGGATCGGCCGCCAGCGCACGCGCAATGCCCACGCGCTGGCGCATCCCACCGGAGAGCTGCCAGATAAAATGTTGCCCGTAACCCGCCAGCCCAACGCGTTGCAGCATCTGCTGCGCAACCTGATGGCGCTCCGCTTTGCCCACCCCGGCCAGTTGCAAGCCGAATGCCACGTTATCTACCACGTTGCACCACGGCAGTAACCCCTCGTGCTGAAACACCACGCCGCGCTCGGCCCCGGGCCCCTGTACCGCAACGCCATCCAGCGTAATACTGCCCGCTGAAGGTGCGATAAACCCGGCCAAAAGATTCAACAACGTGGTTTTACCGCAGCCCGAAGGGCCAAGAACCACCACCAGTTGCCCGGTAGCAATCTGAAACGAGACATCATGCAGCGCTGGCCGCCCTTGGTACTCGGCTGAAAGGTGGCTGACGTTTAGCATCTTGGCCCCTTACGACTGCGGCGCAGCCTGTACCTGTTTAACGAAGCGATCGGTCACATAGGCGCTGTAATCGCTGTCGACCTGCGGGATTTTGCCCTGCTGTTTCAGGAATTCGGCGGTATCACGAATGGCTTTATCCACCGGCTGCCCAAGCTGAGTAATTTGATCGGCAACCGGCAGATAGCGGTTACCTTTTACCAGGATCGGCACCTGCTCTTCCGGCACTCCGCTCAAGCGAGCCAGCGTACTGAGGTGATGTTTATCCTTCAGCCACTGTTCCGGTTGCGCCAGATAGGCTTTTTGCGCCTTGAGCGCGCTGGCGGCAAAGGCGGTGACGACCTCTGGGTGTTGTTCGGCGAAATCTTTACGCACGACCCACACATCCAGCGTCGGCGCGCCCCATTCACCCACCTGTTCAGAGTCGGTCAGCACTTTGCCCTGCTTGGCGAGTTCATTCACCACCGGTGCCCAAACGTAAGCGCCATCGATATCACCGCGCTGCCAGGCGGCAGCAATCGCCGGGGGTTGCAGGTTGAGGATCTGCACCTGTTCCGGTTTGATGCCCCAATGTTTCAGGGAAGCCAGCAGGCTGTAATGGGTGGTGGAAATGAAGGGTACTGCGATGCGTTTGCCGATCAGATCCTGGGGGGATTTGATGTCCTTCTTCACCACCAAGGCTTCGGAACTGCCGAGTTGCGAGGCGATCAGGAACACTTCAATCGGGAGTTTCTGGCTGGCAGCCACCGCCAATGGGCTGGAGCCGATATTGCCGATCTGCACGTCGCCGGAGGCCAACGCACGTAGCACGCCAGAACCGCTGTCAAACTTGCGCCAATCAACGGTCGCACCAGACTGCTTAGCGAAGCTGTTTTCCGCCTGCGCCACTTTGGCCGGTTCGGCGGAAGTCTGGTATGCCACGGTAACATCCACCGCTTGAGCACTAGCCGCACCAAGCGATAAAACCAGCAGCGCCACGCTGCGTAATGAAAAGAGTTTGCTCACCATATTCCGCTCCGTTGATAAACTGCTGTTCAGTGGCTGACAGTTTTATCTGAGCGGAACTTGGCAATAAAGGAATAAAAAAATATTCTTTATTCCTTATGTGAATATAAATTCAGACTAGAGGTTAATTTCACCCCGCAGGAAAATACGCGCATAACCGCCCAGCAGCGTGCGTTCTCCTTTCAGTTCGCAAAACAGCTCGCCGCCGCGCGATGAAATCTGTTTGGCGTGCAGCACATGGCGGCCAAGGCGCGCCGTCCAGTAAGGCATCAACGTGCAATGGGCGGAGCCGGTGACCGGGTCTTCGCTGCGATCCAGCGAGAAATAGCGCGAGACAAAATCCACCTCATCGCCCGGCGCAGTGACAATCACACCACGGCCGAGTAGATCGATCAGCGCCGCAATATCTGGCTGCAATGCCCGCACCTGTGCTTCATTCTCCAGCACCACCATCACTGCCGTGGCCTGCCAGACTTCCAGCGGTTGAGCGCCCAGCAACGCCGCCAGTTGCGCAGGTTCGGCCACTTTCTGCGGCGGCCGGGATGGGAAATCCAGAATCAAACGTTCGCGATCCTCGGCATCCCGTGTGACATGCAGTTCGCCGCTGGCGGAGCGAAAGCGAATATCACGCAATGCCGGGTTTACCACGCTTAGCAGCACGTGTGCCGTTGCCAGCGTGGCATGCCCGCACAGATCCACTTCCCGCGTAGGGGTGAACCAGCGGATTGCATGCATATCGCCATCTTCCCAAACAAAACTGGTTTCTGGCAGGGACAGCTCATTAGCGATCGCCTGCATCTGTGCGGTTTCTAGCGGATGTTTCAGCAGGCAGACGCCTGCCGGGTTGCCGCGCAGGCCTGTGCCGATAAACGCATCAACATGGAAATAATTTTCGCTCATCCGTCTTTCCTCTAGTGCCAGATCAGTAACACACAGGCTGCGGTTAACAACCCCATGGAAACGTTAAAAATAATCCAGGCCTTCTTACTGCGCAGCAGGCGGCCAATCACCGTACCGAAACCCAACCAAATCACCCCAGCCACTATATTCACCACAAACAGGCCAAAAGCGATCGCCAGGATGGAATGATTGTATTTTTCCCCTTCCAGGCTAAAGCTCGCTACCGCCCCCAAGCCCATCAGCCAAGCTTTCGGGTTGAGGAACTGCAACAGCCAGCCTTGATACAAACGAATCGGCTTGGGCGGAGCCACATCGGTTTCCAGTTTCTCATAGGCGGCGGTGGCGACTTTCCACGCCAGCCACAGCAGATACAGGCTGCCGAGGATTTTCAGGATCAGGTGCAACGAAGGATAAATCAGGATCAGGCCACCCACGCCAAACGCCACCAGCAGCATGATACTTTGCATGCCGAGCATAATGCCGATCATCAACCACAACGAGCGCATAAAGCCAAAATTGGCCCCGGAAGTGGTGAGCAGCATGTTGTTTGGGCCAGGTGTAATTGCGGCAACCCACAGAAAGCCTAACATCGAAAGAAATAAACTCAGTTCCATGAAGCGGGTGCTCCTCACCCAAATGATTTTTTGCAGTATTATTGTTAATACATGACATTGAAGCTAACAGTGCGGTATTGATCACACAATAGCCGCCCACAAGATTTTTATTCAACTATGCATGAATCCTTTCGCCCTTTGACCGGGGCCAGTAATCCACACCTGCAAACCCTGCTGCCACGGCTGGTTCGTCGCCATGTGTTGCTAAAGCCCCACTGGCAACGGCTGGAGTTGCCCGATGGTGATTTTGTCGATCTCGCCTGGAGTGAAGATCCGCAGCTAGCCCGCGACAAACCGCGCGTGGTGCTGTTCCACGGATTGGAGGGGAATTTCTACAGCCCTTACGCACACGGCCTGCTCAACGCCTGGCGCGAGAAAGGCTGGCTGGGCGTGGTGATGCATTTTCGTGGTTGCAGCGGCGTGCCCAACCGCAAGCACCGCATCTATCATTCCGGCGAAACCGAAGATGCCCGTTTCTTTCTGCGCTGGCTGCGTAGCAGCTTTGGCGAAGTGCCCACGGCGGCGGTGGGCATTTCACTGGGCGGTAATATGCTGGCGTACTATCTGGCACAGCAAGGCAATGACAGCCTGCTGCAGGCAGCGGTAGTGGTATCGGCCCCGCTGATGCTGGAGCCTTGTTCCCTGCGCATGGAACAAGGTTTTTCGCGCGTTTATCAACACTACCTGCTGGGCCAGTTAAAGCAGAACGCCATGCGCAAGCTGCTGTATTACCCCGGCACCTTGCCGCTGAATCTGCCGCAGTTGAACAACCTGCGCCGCATCCGTGAATTTGACGAGGTGATTACCTCGCGCTTACACGGCTTCGACGGCGCGATCGATTATTATCGCCGCTGTAGCGCCCTGCCCCTGCTGCCACAGATCACTACCCCCTTGCTGATCATCCACGCCAAGGACGATCCGTTCATGACCGACGAGGTGATCCCCGATCTCACCCAGCTACCCGCCAATATCGAATATCAACTGACTGAGTGTGGCGGCCACGTCGGCTTTGTCGGCGGCACTTTGAAAAAACCGCAAATGTGGTTGGAATACCGTATTCCAGCTTGGCTTTCCCCTTTTCTGGAATCAACAACGTGATTATCCCTTGGCAAGAACTTGAACCAGCCACCCTGAGCAGCCTGATCGAATCCTTCGTGCTGCGCGAAGGCACCGACTACGGTGAGCACGAACGCTCGCTGGAACAGAAGGTGGATGACGTGCGCCGCCAGTTGAAAAGCGGCGAGATCGTGCTGGTGTGGTCGGAGCTGCACGAGACCATCAACATCATGCCACGCGGGCAGATCCGCGCGGGGCAGGAAGAGCTGTAGTCGTCATTCTGCCCACACTGCCCCTCGATATCGGTTACCCCACTCCGCTATCTTGAAGGGCCGCGGGTAGAGCTGATTTTCACGGCGGCGATAACCTATTTTGCTTTGCTCTTTTGGCGACGGATTGCCGTCAAGAGTAAACGTCGGAATTTCGGACATTCAAGATGTGACGGTGCCGGGCAGTCGGCAACATGGCGCAGAGCGTTTTTCAAGACCGTGAGATTATCGATCTGGCGCTCTAGCTCGTCTGCTTTGAGATGCAGGCTGGCGCGCGGGAGTTCCGGCAGGCCATCTTTGCCAAACATTGCCGAAATTTCGACCAGTGAGAATCCTGCGGACTTACCGAGCGCCACCAATGAGAGCCGCAACAGAACATCCGTTTCAAACTGCCGCCGCAACCCATGCCGTCCAACGGATGCGATCAGCCCGATTTCTTCGTAATAGCGCAATGTCGAAGGCGATAGGCCGGATTGTTGCGCCACCTCGCCGATATCCAGAATTTTCATGCTTGACCTCAAGTTGACTTGAATTTGTAAGATGCATCAACACACAAACTCTTGCAATAGGAACACAGAGCATGAAACAAGATCCGGCCCGTCTCAAAACAGCCGTCTGGCGCGACCCAAGGGCCATCGCTCTTTTGATGGCGGCAAGTTTGACCGTGATGGCGAATGCAACGATCAGCCCTGCACTGGCAGGGATTGAGGCCGCCTTTTCAGATACCCTAAACGCGGGCATGCTGACACGCCTTTTGGTGCCGGCCCCCTCCCTGAGCGTGGTGCTATGTGCCCCGCTTGCGGGTATTTTCGCTGACCGTTTTGGGCGGCGCTGGATGCTGCTGGTCGGCGTGATCCTGTTCGTCATCACAGGTAGCGCCGGTCTCTACCTTCCAAGCCTGCCTGCGATTTTTGCCAGCCGCCTGGCGCTGGGTGTCGCCGTGGCGATTATCATGACAGCGGGAACGGCCCTGATCGGCGACTACTTCACCGGCGAGCAACGCAGCGACTTTGTAGGGCTACAGGTATCGGCACGCAATTTTGGCGGTTTTCTGTTTATCTCTCTGGCTGGATACGCGGCAGCCATCTCGCCCAGGCTGCCCTTCGCGATCTACGGCCTGGCGGCCCTTTTCCTGCCGCTGATGTGGGTAGCCATTACCGAGCCAGCCAGACCCACCCCACGCGCCACAATATCAGGGAATCACGGGGCTCCCGCATGGAAACCTCTCGTTTTAGCGTTAGCCTGTTTGCAAATGATGACCAACATGATCTTCTTCGTTATGCCGACGCAGTTGCCCTTTTTCTTCAATGCACAAGGTGACAACAGCGCCGTGATGACCGGCTCGGCGTTGGGCGTATTAACGCTAACGGGTGGCTGTACAGCCTTGCTCTATGCCCGGATGAAACGTGCGATCGGCTTTTTTGGTAATTACGCCTTGGGCTATGCCATGATGGCCCTTGGGTTTACGCTCATCAGCACTGGGGGAAACCCCTGGATCATCTTTGCCGGCACAGCGACAATCGGTGCAGGTTATGCCACGGTTTCGCCGAATTTCGTCGCCATTGCGCTTAGCCTGGTGCCAGAACGGCGCAGGGGCTTCGCTGGGGGAGTCTTGACCACATCAATATTTCTTGGTCAGTTCCTTTCCCCTTTGTTCAGCACCCCGTTGATTTCCGCCTTCGGATATGATGAAACATTTTCCAGCCTCTCGCGGCTTCTTGGTGCGATGGCCATCGTTGCAGGCATCGCCGGGGGCCGCAAATTCCTGCGCCCCTCCATTTGAAATTGGCCTTAATAGCAAACTGGGTATCTGCAACCGCAAGAAATAGGGGTATATTTCGTCGAGGACGAATCGAAGTTTTCTATACTCGTCATGCAGCTTGAAGTATACCTCGCACATTTAATGGAGTTTTCCGCTTATGTCTGCCAAACATCCCGTCATTGCGGTGACCGGCTCCAGCGGTGCCGGTACCACCACCACCAGCCTGGCGTTTCGCAAGATTTTCCAGCAGTTGAATATTCGCGCCGCCCAGTTGGAAGGGGACAGTTTCCACCACTTCACCCGGCCAGAAATGGATGCAGCCATCCGTAAGGCACGCGATCTTGGCCGCCATATCAGCTATTTTGGCCCAGAAGCCAATAACTTCAGCCTGCTGGAACAAAGCTTTATCCAGTACGGCGAAAATGGCACCGGTCGCTCGCGCAAATATCTGCACACCTACGATGAAGCCGTACCCTACGATCAGGTACCAGGCACCTTCACGCCGTGGGAGCCGCTGCCAGCCCCCACCGATGTGTTGTTCTACGAAGGGCTGCACGGCGGCGTGGTTGCCGATAAGGTCGACGTCGCCAAGCATGTTGATCTGCTGGTGGGTGTGGTGCCGATCGTCAACCTGGAGTGGATCCAGAAATTGGTCCGCGATACCGGCGAGCGCGGCCATTCGCGTGAAGCGGTGATGGACTCCGTCGTACGTTCGATGGAAGATTACATCAGCTACATCACACCGCAGTTCTCGCGTACCCATATCAACTTCCAACGGGTACCGACGGTCGATACCTCCAATCCGTTTGCCGCCAAAGCCATCCCCTCGCTGGATGAAAGCTTTGTGGTGATCCACTTCCGCGGCCTGGATCAGATTGATTACCCTTATCTGCTGGCCATGCTGCAAGGCTCGTTTATCTCGCACATCAATACACTGGTGGTGCCCGGCGGCAAAATGGGGCTGGCGATGGAGCTGATCATGGCTCCGTTAGTGCAACGGCTGCTCGAAGGCAAAAAAATCGAATAACTGGCTTGGGCGCGGCCAATCACCGCGCCTAGCCCCCTCTCATTCCAACACCCGCCACTCCCTCACAAACCAAAAAATCATTAATGAACGATTCCTCATCGCCGATATTCCTTCTGTGGGCAAGGTGATTATCAGCTTGCCTGAAATAGCGTTTTTTAAGCGATTAAGGAGGGACACAAATGCCACATTTACCAAAGTTGCAGCAGCTAAAAGCCTTTCAGCAAGTGATACGCTGCGGCAGTATTCGTGGCGCTGCGCGGGCCTTGGCACAATCTCAACCGGCGGTCAGCCGTGCTATCCAGGAGTTGGAGCAAACGCTAAAAACCCAGTTGATCGTACGCAGCAGCAAGGGGATGACGCTGACCGAAGCCGGTCATACTTTTGCTGTGCGAATGCGATTAGTGATTGAGGAATTACAGCGCGCCACCGAGGAGATCCAACAGCTGAACCAGCATTCGCAGGGTAGCGTGGCGATCGGTTGTTCCTCACTACTGGCCGTGACGGTACTCCCGGAACTGGTCGATCTCTTCAAGGCCTCCGCCCCACAGGCTAATCTGCTGATCCGTGAGGCACAGATCTCCACGCTGTTGCCAGCGTTGCACACAGGCCAATTGGATTTGGCCATCGGCACGGTGATCCCGGACATGCCATTGCAAGATTTGACCTGTACCCCGCTGTTCAAAGCCCCGTTTTGCATTATTGCGCGCCGAGGACACCCTCTGGCACAGGCAACATCACTGGATCAACTGCACGGAGCCAAATGGCTGCTGCCAGAAACCGACATGGGTTATTACCAGCAACTGCAAACGGTGCTCGGTAGCTTTTATCAGCAATTAACCAATAAGCCCATTCGTTCAGATTCGGCGGTATGTGGATTGAATATGGTGTTGGAGGCGGATTATTTGACCATTGTTGCGCGGGCGATGAACACGCCTTTCCATTTGCAGCAAAAACTGGTGACGTTGCCGATCGACAGCCTGCCGCAGGCGCAGTACTGCGTGCTGCACTCACAAAAATCGCCGCTAACCATTACGGCGCGGCGTTTTCTGCATTTATTGAGTAACCACTGCCACCGCTACCGCTGGTAACTCAGGCAACTTCACAGATTTCAAAGCTGTGGGTGACGCTGGCGGCTTTGCTCAGCATCAGCGAGACCGAGCAATACTTTTCGGCAGACAGGTTAACCGCACGCTCAACAATCTTGTCGGTCAGCCCTTTGCCGGTGACGATAAAATGCAGGTTGATATGGGTAAACAGACGCGGTGCTTCTTCACGGCGCTCCGAGGTCAGCTTTACCTCGCAGTCACGGACATCGTTACGGCCCTTCAGCAGAATCGACATCACATCAATGGCGCTACAACCGCCAACCGACATCAACACCATTTCCATCGGACTTGGTGCTTTATCGCCCGCGTTACCGTCCATTAATACCTGATGGCCGGACGCAGACTCGCCCAAGAATGTCAGTCCTTCTACCCACTTAACTCTTGCCTGCATTTTGTACACTCCAGTTAATTTCTCAAAATCAGGGTACGCTTTCGCATAGAAACTGGCAACGGAACCTGATGCTAATCATACTGAAGCGAGACAACACAAGACACCCGCCTCACTCTGTGCTACAAACAGAGCCGCAAGAACTCTTTCCAGGTCACCGATTTCAGGGAAATGTCCGAGGAAAGGACCCTATATTGGTATGTTAACAGAATGTAGCTTGCAGCACTTGGCGCAAGTTAATATGCTAGGGTACAAGCGTATTTCTATAACATGCCTCAAAACCTGTTGATAGCCACTCTATAAAACACCGGGCTATAAGCACGTTTTACAGGGAACTCTGACCCCTGTGATACAAGGCAGCGATAACAACAGAGGATAACAGCGAATGGTTCTCGGCAAACCGCAAACAGACCCGACTCTCGAATGGTTCCTGTCTCATTGCCATATCCACAAATATCCATCAAAGAGTACGCTGATTCACCAAGGTGAAAAGGCCGAAACGCTCTACTACATCGTGAAAGGCTCCGTGGCGGTGCTGATCAAGGATGAAGAAGGCAAAGAGATGATTCTGTCCTACCTTAACCAGGGGGATTTCATCGGCGAGCTTGGATTATTTGAAGAAGGCCAGGAGCGCAGTGCCTGGGTTAGAGCGAAAACAGCCTGTGAAGTGGCTGAAATTTCTTATAAGAAATTCCGCCAGTTGATTCAGGTTAACCCGGATATCCTGATGCGCCTGTCTGCGCAGATGGCAAACCGCCTGCAAATCACCTCAGAGAAAGTGGGTAACCTCGCCTTCCTTGACGTTACCGGCCGCATTGCACAAACCCTGCTGAACCTGGCAAAACAGCCCGACGCCATGACTCACCCGGATGGCATGCAAATCAAGATTACCCGCCAGGAAATTGGTCAAATCGTCGGTTGCTCACGTGAAACCGTCGGTCGTATTCTGAAAATGCTCGAAGATCAAAACCTGATTTCTGCCCACGGCAAAACTATTGTCGTTTACGGCACGCGTTAATTATTGAAGAAACGGCGTAGCGATACGCCGTTTTTTTTAACTTCCCCCATTCATCATGTGGCGGCGCCTGATCTACCACCCGGAAGTCAACTATGCACTGCGGCAAACGCTGGTGCTGTGCCTGCCGGTGGTTTTCTTCCTGCTGATGGGCAACCTGCAACTCGGCCTGCTGTTCTCTCTGGTGCCTGCCTGCTGTAACATCGCCGGGTTGGACACGCCGCACAAACGCTTTTTCAAACGTCTGGCCGTTGGCGGTTCCCTGTTTGCTCTCAGCAGTTTGCTGCTGCAACAGGCGCTGCTGTGGCATATCCCGTTACCCTTACTGATGCTGGCGATGGCGCTGTTGCTGGGCGTCAGCGGTGAAATCAGCCCGCTGCACGCACGTCTGCTGCCCGCCGCGCTGGTCGCTGCCATCTTTTCTCTCAGCATGGCCGGACACGTGCCGATCTGGTATGCACCGCTGCTGTATCTGGTCGGCACCGCCTGGTACGGGCTGTTCACCTGGTTCTGGTTCAAACTGTGGAAAGAGCAACCGATGCGCGAATCCCTGAGCCAGCTCTATATCCAGTTGGCAGACTATTTCGAAGCCAAATATTCGCTGCTGACCCAGCACATCGATCCAGAAACCGCACTACCGCCGCTGCTGCAACGCCAGCAGAAAGTCATGGATCTGATCAGCCTGTTATATCAGCAGTTAAACTTCCTGCCCCATGCCAATAACCAAGAGCAAAAACGCCTGCAACGCACTTTCCAGGTGGCACTCGATCTGCAGGAACACATTACCGTCAGCCTGCATCAGCCAGAAGAAGTGCAAAAACTGGTGGAGCAGAGCCAGGCCGAAGCGATTATCCGCCGCAACGCCCAGGTGATTGCCGGGCGTTTGCGCCTCGTGGCCAACGATATTCTCTATCACCGACGTTCAGCGCGTTTCAGTATGAAGAATGAGCTGGCGGCGCTGGAAAAGGTGGCCACGCAGCATGCCGACAACCCGGTTGGCCAGTTCTGTTTTTACCACTTCAGCCGCATCGCCCGCCTGTTGCGCAGCCAGCGCCCGCTGTATCAGCGCGATCTGATGGCCAACCAGGCACGATTGCCGTTCTGGCCCGCCGTGGTGAGCTACCTGTCGTTGAAGTCCAACGCCCTGCGCAATGCCGCCCGACTGGGCATCATACTGGCGGTGGGTAGCAGTCTGGGTATGATTTTCAACCTGCCGAAGCCCTATTGGATCCTGCTGACTATTATGCTGGTCAGCCAGAACGGCTATAACGCCACGCGCGTCAGGATCCAGCATCGTGCCCTCGGCACGCTGGCCGGGTTAATCATCGCCGCCGGGCTCTTGCAGTTGCAACTGCCGGAGCACCTGACGCTGAGCATCATGCTGGCAATCACGCTGGCTGCCTACCTGATATTGCGCAAAAACTATGGGCTGGCGGTGATGGGGTTTACCGTCACCGCGGTGTATACCCTGCAATTGTTGGCGCTTAACGGCACCCATTTTCTGGTACCGCGCCTGCTCGATACGCTGATTGGCTGCGTGCTGGTGTTTGGCGGGAGTATCTGGCTGTGGCCGCAATGGCAGAGCGGTCTGCTGCGTAAGAACGCACACCAGGCACTGGAGCAGGATCAAACGGCATTACGCCTGCTGTTGCAAGAACAGGAAGCGGATCCTGCTACGCTGGCCTACGCACGAATGCAGGTCAATCAGGCACATAATGCGCTGTTCACCTCGCTTAATCAGGCGATGCAGGAACCAGGGTTTGAGTCGGATTATCTGGCGGATATGCGCTTATGGATCACGCACAGCCAGTTTATTGTCGAGCATCTGAATGCGCTGACCATTCTGGCGCGCGAGCACGACACCTTAACGCCAGAGATGGCGAAAGAGTATCTGCAAAGTTGCGAAATTGCCCTGCAAAGCTGCCAACAAAGGCTGGAATATGACGGCCCAAGCACCAGCAAAATCGTTATGCAGCCCCCAATGCTGCATAACGATCGGCCACCAAGCGAGATGGAACGCCACCTGCTGCGTATTCTTTCGCACCTGAGCGTGATGCACACCATTTCGTCGCTGGCCTGGCGCCAGCGCCCACATCACGGTATCTGGCTGAAGCGGAAACTGCGGGAAAACTGATATTGCAGGGGTCTACACCCCTGCACATGGCTTAAGCGTTAATCACATCCTGTACCGCCAGTTCGAACAGCGCCATACCTTCTTCGATATCCTTCAATTCCACCACCAGCGAAGGTGCCAAGCGAATCACGTTTGGCCCGGCGTTGAGGATCATCAAACCCCGTGCTGCCGCAGCGGTCAGGAAGTCCCGCGCCTTGCCGTGATACTCCGGCGTCAACTCTGCGCCGATCAGCAAGCCCATGCCGCGAATATCGCTGAAAACTGAGTACTTCTCACCCATCTTCTGCAATGCCTGCACATACAGCTTATGGCGCTGCTCAATGCCGCTCAACACTTCTGGCGTATTGATCACGTCCAGCGCCGCTTCGGCTACCGCACAGGCCAGCGGGTTGCCGCCATAGGTCGTTCCGTGGGTGCCTACGTGCATCACGGAGGCGATCTCTTCCGTGGTCAGCATCGCGCTCACCGGGAAGCCACCGCCCAACGCTTTAGCGGTGGTGAGGATGTCCGGCGTAATGCCGTAGTGCATATAGGTAAACAACTTACCACTGCGGCCCATGCCGCTTTGCACCTCATCAAATACCAGCAGCGCCTGATGTTTGTCGCACAGTTCACGCACGCCTTGCAGGAACGCCGCATCTGCGGAGGTCACCCCACCCTCACCTTGGATCGGTTCCATCACCACGGCGCAGGTGTGATCGTCCATCACCGCTTTCACCGCCGCCAGATCGTTAAACGGCACATGCACGATATCGGCCGGTTTCGGCCCAAAACCGTCGGAGTATTTCGCCTGGCCGCCGACAGAAACCGTGAACAGCGTGCGGCCATGGAAAGCGTTATTGAACGCGATAATCTTGGTTTTGTAAGGGCTGTGGCGGCTGATGGCATAATGGCGCGCCAGCTTGAACGCGGCTTCGTTAGCTTCCGCCCCCGAGTTGGCAAAGAACACCCGGTCGGCAAACGTGGCGTTGATCAGCTTGGTCGCCAGGCGCAGCGCCGGTTCATTGGTGAAGACGTTACTGGTATGCCACAGGGTTTCACCCTGCTGTTTCAACGCAGCAACCAGAGCAGGATGGCAGTGCCCCAACGCGGTAACGGCAATACCGCCAGAGAAATCGATATACTCTTTTCCCTGCTGATCCCATACGCGGCTGCCCTTGCCCTTCACCGGCACGAATTGAGCTGGTGCATAAATAGGTAGGATAACCTGATCAAAGGTGCTGCGGTCGACTGCGATTTTTTCCGTCATTATGGGCTCCACCCTGAAATTGACTCAGTATTATTGTTGCGAATAATTGAAAATATAGTCACAAAATATGCATAAAAAACCAATCAAGGGCAAACCAAAATCATCAATAGCGGCAAAAAAAATCCTAACCTGCTAACTTTTAAGGAAATTATCCAGCAACTGATGGCCTTGCTCGCTCAGGATACTTTCCGGATGAAACTGCACCCCTTCCAGCGCCAGCGTCCGGTGGCGAATGCCCATAATCTCATCCCGCTCACCGTTGCGTTCACTCCAGGCGGTCACCTCAAAACAGCTTGGTAAGGTCGCAGCGTCTAGCACCAACGAATGGTAGCGAGTGACGGTCAGCGGGTTATTAAGGCCGCTAAACACGCCCTGATGGTTATGGCGAATGGCCGAGGTTTTACCGTGCATCACCTCACGGGCACGAACCACATCGGCACCCAATGCTTGGCCAATCGCCTGATGCCCGAGGCAAACCCCGAGGATCGGCAATTTACCAGCAAAATGGCGGATAGCCGCCAGCGAAATACCCGCCTCGTTTGGCGTGCAGGGGCCAGGGGAGATCACTAAACGCTGCGGCGCCAGCCGCTCAATATCGGCCAGTTGCAGTTCATCGTTACGCTTCACCAGCACTTCTGCACCCAGTTCGCAGAAGTACTGATAAAGGTTATAGGTAAAGGAGTCGTAGTTATCGATCAACAGCAGCATGTTTAAATTAACTTAATGATTAAAAAAACCGTTTCAAATATAACGCTTGAACCTATAACTCAGGCCTTAGCGGAGTTTAGCGAACCTTCTTTGCCACGCCCATAGCTGCGCTCGAACTATCTCACGATAGTTGATTAAAAAGCAGGCCCATCTTGCAGATTTGAAGCACTTTGAATGGGCTAAAAAGGAGAGAAAAGTAGCACTAAGTGCTATAGTTAAGGTAACAGGATGTCAGCCTGATGCGCGTATTTAAAACCAAATGGTTTGCCAAAACGGCCAAATCTCATGGCATCAAAGATAGTGAGTTATGTCAGGCAATTGATGCAGTGTTAGAAGGAAAAGCCGACGACCTAGAGGGCGGGGTATACAAAAAACGCCTGAGTGAGAACCGTGATAGAGCCATAATATTAGCCAAAGGTGGTATACATTGGTTTTACACGTTCCTCTATACCAAGCAAGATATGGCGAACATTGACGATCGCGAATTGGCCGCATTCCGCGAGTTGGCAAAGCACTACGCCGCTCTTGCAGATGAAAAGATTACGGCATTAGTTAAGAGTAAAGAACTGGTGGAGATTTATCATGACCACAAAAAGTAAATTCAAAAGCCCTGCATTTGAAGCCATCCATAGCGCGGCTTCTGGGCTATTCAGCGTTGATGCCATTCCGCTGGAAACAATGCGTAGCTTCGATCAAGCCTGCATCAGTAGCGTTAATGAGCTCCAACCAATTGAAATTAAGGCACTACGTGAGAAGTTGAATGTCAGCCAGCCGGTTTTCGCCCGCTATCTAAATACCAGTGTTTCAACGGTGCAGAAATGGGAAAGCGGTGTAAAACGCCCAAGTGGATTGTCACTAAAGTTGCTTACTGTAGTACAGAAGCATGGGCTTAAGATATTGATTTAAGCAACTTAAAACTCATAAAAGTCGCTTAAATAATACGAAAACACCAAGAAACCTAACTGGCAACCTTTATCAAAGCTGCCAGGTAATATTAATGCAGAGCCTACTTTTTGCGGCCCCCCATAATCGAACCCAAGACGCCACGCAGGATCTGGCGGCCCAGATCGCGCGCCATGCTCTTGGCAGCGGTCTGGACGATGCCATCTCGTTTACCCCCGCGCGGGCCGGTGGAGCCAAACAGGATGTCGTTCAAGCCCCCCATCAGGCCGCCGCCCTCCTGCTCTGCGGCAGGCTTTGGTGCCGCTTGGCCCGGCTGTGGCCTTCCCAGGGTGGCAAAACCTTCGGCAGAAAGCTTCTCATAGGCGGATTCACGGTCCACCCCATCTTCGTAACGCCCGTAGAGCGGCGACTTATTGATGGCGCTGTTCAGCCCTTCGGCCCCCAGCATGCCCATTTTCGATTCAGGAGCGATCACCATTGCGCGCTCCACTACGTTCGGCCGTCCTTTCTCGTCCAGGAAAGACACCAACGCCTCCCCTACGCCCAATTCGGTAATTGCCGTTTCTGCATCAAAGGCCGGATTGGCGCGCATGGTTTGTGCTGCCGCCTTCACCGCTTTCTGATCGCGCGGTGTAAAGGCTCGCAGCGCATGCTGAACGCGGTTACCTAGCTGGCCCAGCACGCTGTCTGGGATATCTAGCGGGTTCTGGGTAACAAAGTAGATCCCCACCCCTTTCGAGCGGATCAGCCGCACCACCTGCTCTATTTTGGTCAGCAAAGCCGGTGGCGCATCGTTAAACAGCAAGTGGGCCTCATCGAAGAAAAACACCAGTTTTGGCTGTTCGGGGTCACCTACCTCGGATAAATGCTCGAACAGTTCGGCCAACAGCCACAACAGGAACACCGAATAAAGTTTCGGTTGGTTAATCAACTTATCCGCCGCCAGCAGGTTGATGATGCCGCGCCCGTCGCCGTCGGTTTTCATCAGATCGTTGATATCCAACATCGGTTCACCAAAAAACTGATTGGCCCCCTGCTCTTCCAGCGTCAGCAAACCACGTTGGATCGCGCCAACCGAGGCAGAAGAGATGTTGCCATACTGGGTCTGGAACTGTTTGGCGTTATCCCCGACGTACTGCACCATTGCCCGCAAATCTTTCATATCAAGCAGCAGCAACGCATTATCATCGGCGATTTTAAATATCAGTTGCAGCACGCCGCTTTGCACATCGTTCAGATCCAACAGGCGGCCAAGCAGCAGCGGGCCAAGATCGGAAACGGTGGCACGGATCGGGTGACCTTTTTCGCCAAAAATATCCCACGGGATCATCGTGCAGGCTTGCGGTTGCCAGTCGCTGACGCCAATGGCCGCCAGCCGTGCCTGGAGTTTCTCAGAAGGCACACCCTCAGCCGCAATACCTGACAAATCGCCTTTAACATCAGCTAGAAACACCGGAATACCGATGCGCGAAAACTGTTCCGCCATCTTTTGCAGCGTCACCGTTTTACCGGTACCGGTCGCCCCAGTGATCAGGCCGTGGCGGTTGGCCAGGGCGGGTAAAATCACCAGTTCCTGCCCTGGCTTACCATTGTGCATTGCTTTGGCAATAATCCGTGCTTCGCTCATGTGCTTTTCCTTTAGTCCTGTACGACACAAAAACACCCGTTGATTGTATTAAAGCTATAAGCATGACGAAATACCGTCAAGGCGCGTTAACCGCGCAGCCCCAACTCTTCCTTCAGCGATTTCAGGTAGCGACGGCTGACCGGCACCGGCTCGCCCACTGGCATGATCATCTCCGCCGTGCCGCTTTCTTCAAAACGGATCTCTCTGACCTGTTCAAGGTTAACCAGATACTGCCGATGGCAGCGCACCAGCGGCGTGCGGCTTTCCAGCGTGCGCAGCGTCAGTTCGGTGAAGCACTCCATGCCATCATTACGCACCACATACACCCCGGTCGAACGCGAACGGATCGCGATCACCTCATCAAAACGCAGTAGGTAAATACGGCTATGGCCAGTACAGGGAATATATTTCAGATAGCCCGCGCTCTCTTCCAGCGCAGCGACATTCTGCGGCGCGCGGCGCTGATGCAGGCGCTGTAACGTCTTGTTCAGCCGCTGAGCGTCTGTCGGCTTCAGCAGATAATCGAAGGCGTGCTCCTCAAAGGCCTGCACCGCATATTCGTCATACGCGGTCAGAAACACGATATAGGGCATGCGGTTTGGATCGAGCATCCCCACCATTTCCAGCCCGCTGATGCGCGGCATCTGGATATCCAGAAACACCACGTCCGGTTGCAGGCGGTGGATCTGGCTGATGGCTTCAATCGCGTTGGCACATTCGCCGATGATGGTCACGCCCTGTTCCTCTTCCAACAGATGGCGCAGGTTATCGCGGGCGGATGGCTCATCGTCAACAATCAATACGGTTAACATTATGCAGCCCTCGCCAACGGCACACTCAAGGTAATACAGGTAAACGTTTCCGGTTCACAGGCCACTTGCACCCCATAACCTTCGCCGTAGCGGATGCGGATGCGTCTATCCACCAGATTCATCCCCAGCCCGCTACCGCCCACCTGCTGGCGGAACAGCCCGGCATTATCGGTCACCTGCAACAGCAGATTGCCCCCTTCACGCCGTGCGCCGATGTCGATCCGGCCAATCCCCAGCAGATGTGACGTCCCGTGCTTGATGGCATTTTCCACAATCGGTTGCAGCGAGAAGGCGGGCAGCCTCACCGCCAACAGCTCTTCCGGTAAGGAAACGGTAATTTCCAACCGATCGGCAAAGCGCGCCTGTTCTATCTGCAAATAGGCATTCACATGCTCAATTTCATCTGCCAGGCTCACTTCATCATCGGAACGTTTGAGGTTTTTGCGGAAAAAGGTGGAAAGGTACTGCACCAGTTCGCAGGCGCGTTCGCCGTCGCGGCGGATCACCGCCACCAGCGTATTCAACGCATTAAACAGGAAGTGCGGGTTCACCTGCGCATGCAGCAGCTTGATCTCCGACTGCGCCAACAGCTGTTTGTGCCGCTCATATTGCCCGGCCATGATTTGTGCCGACAGCAGGCTGGCGATCCCTTCCCCCAGCGTGCGGTTGATGGTGCTGAACAGCTTGGTTTTCGGTTCGTACAGTTTGATGGTGCCGATCACCCGGTGATTCTCACCGCGCAGCGGGATCACCAGCGTCGAACCCAGCTTGCAACCGGCGTTGATCGAACAGCAGTAGGAAAGCTCGTTGCCATCGGCATACACCACCTCGTTATTATCAATGGCGCGGTGGGAATGCACCGAAGAGATCGGCGTACCCGGCAAGTGGTGGTCGTCGCCAATACCGATAAAGGCCAACAGTTTGTCACGATCGGTGATCGCCACCGCGCCAATACCCAGTTCCTGATAAATGACGCGCGCCACCTTCATGCTGTTTTCCTGATCGAACCCTTGCCGCAGGATACCTTCGGTACGTTCGGCAATCTTCAACGCCTTAGTGGAGAATGCGCTGGTGTATTTCTCAAACATCGCCCGCCGATCCAGCAGGATCTGCATAAACATCGCCGCGCCGAGCGTATTAGCGATCAACATCGGTAAAGCGATATGTTCCACCAGCCGCACCGCTTCCGGGAACGGCCGGGCGATCGCCAGGATGATGGCCATTTGCAGCACTTCCGTGACCAAAGTAATCCCTGCCACAAATAGCGGGTTGAACAGCAGATCGATGCGCCCACGCCGCATGGCGATACTGTGTACGATACCGCCCACCAGCCCTTCAGCCACCGTCGACACCGCGCAGGCCACATCGGTCATGCCTCCCAGCGTGTAACGGTGCAAACCGCCGGTCAAACCAACCAGGAAGCCAACCGAAGGCCCCCCAAGCAATCCGCCCAGCACGGCGCCGATCGCACGGGTATTGGCGATCGAATCCTGAATATGCAGGCCGAAATAAGTACCCATGATGCAGAACACGGAGAATATGACGTAGCACAGTAGCTTGTGTGGCAGGCGAATGGTGACCTGCGTCAGCGGAATAAACAGCGGCGTCTTACTTAACAAATAGGCGATAACAAGATAAACACACATCTGCTGTAACAGCAGCAAAACCTGGTTAAATTCGTACATAAACAGCAGCTCATCATAAACAACAAAGGCAAACAGAAAATGCCAACTAAAAGGGTCTGGTTATGGGCGCTGATTAAAACATGCCGGTAGGAAGAAAACAGTGATGCAGGCAAAGCTTCGACAGGAAGAAAGCGCGCCAGCCCCTGGGCGGAGGCCGGCACATATCCAACATGCTCGGAGTTGCAGCCAACAGCGCTGCAGCTTCAAGCAATAAGAGTAGGCAGGTTTATGGCAGCACTTTGGCCGACAAGATCACAATCGGTTTGCTTGGCACATTCTGATATGGCCCCACGTTGCTGGTTGGCACCTGGGAAATCTTATCCACCACGTCCATCCCCTTCACCACTTTACCGAATACCGCATAACCAAAGTCACGCTGGCCGTGATCGAGGAACGCATTATCCGCCACGTTGAGGAAGAACTGGCTGGTCGCGCTGTCTTTATCGGCAGTACGCGCCATAGAAATAGTGCCGCGCAGGTTGCGCAAGCCGTTATCAGCTTCGTTTTTGATCGCAGCACCGGTGGACTTCTGCTGCATATCCGCCGTGAAACCGCCGCCCTGAACCATAAAGCCAGGGATCACGCGGTGGAAAACGGTGTTGTTGTAATAACCGCTGTTCACGTAATCAATGAAGTTTTTGGTGGAAACTGGAGCCTTCTGGCTGTCGAGCGCTAATTCGATATTCCCTGCTGAGGTGGTCAGCATGACGTGAGTTTCACCGGCGGCCAGTGCGGCGGGAACCATTGCCGTCAGGGAACACAGCGCAACAAAGGTCACTAAAGTACGTTTGAACATGAACGGGTCCTTTCTCTGAGAGACAAACAACGGAAAAGCGCTTTGATTCTAAAGAGCTACCCCTGATAGCGCCAGCCATTTACCAATATTTAAGTAATTGCCGGATATTTCTTATAGGTACTAGTTTTTTCTTGCCGATAGTATGATCGCCGTACTCATTTTTGCCAAGCCGATCACGCATTATTCACCCGTTTTCTCTCCTCCTCATATTTTGCGACCTAACTCCCGGTTTGATTCTGCAATCTCGCTAGGCTGCGCAAATGAGAGCGCTCTCATTTGCGCTTAAAGCCATAATAATAACGGGGGAGCAAAAATGACGAAGATAGTACTGTGCTGTGCCGCAGGAATGTCCACCAGCATGCTGGTCAAACGCATGCAGACCGAAGCGCAGAAACGTGAACTGAACGTGGAGATCGTCGCAGTGCCGGCTGCCGATTTTGAGGCCGAACTGCCCACCGCCAGCGTTGTGCTGCTGGGGCCGCAGGTGAAGTACGAACTGGCGCGCTTCACCAAACTCGCTGAACCCCACGACCTGCCGGTTGCCGTCATCGACATGATGGATTACGGCACTATGCGTGGTGACAAGGTGCTGGATCAAGCCCTCAGCCTGATTGCCTGACTCTGCGGAGAGAATCATGAGCCTTTACGCTTCCCTGATGCGCGTGGTGGAAAACCATATCGCCCCGTTGGCAGGCCGGATCGGCAGCCAGCGCCATATTATTGCCATCCGCGATGGTTTTATTTCCGCCATGCCGTTCCTGATTGTCGGCAGTATTATGCTGATCGTCGCCAACCCGCCGTTTGATGCCACTACCACTTCCCGTTTCGGGCAAGCCTGGCTGGGTTTTGCCAAAACCCACTGGAACACCATCACCATGCCGTTCTTCATGACCATGGGCCTGATGAGCGTATTTGTTGCCATTGGCACCGCCTACAGCCTGGCCAAGCATTACGGTTTGGATGCCCTGACCGCAGGATTACTGTCGCTGATGGCATTTCTGCTGGCCGCAGCACCGCAGGTTGATAACAAGATGTCGCTCGATTTTCTCGGTGGTCAGGGGGTGTTTACCGCCCTGATCTGCGCGATCTGGTCAGTCGAACTGATCCGCCTGCTGAAGAAATACAACATCACCATCCGCATGCCGGAACAGGTACCCCCGGCGATTGCCCGCTCGTTCGAGCTGCTGTATCCGGTGGTGGGCATTCTGTTGACGGTGTATCCCATCAGCCTTCTGATGCAGAGTGAATTCCAGCTCCTGCTGCCTGATGCCATCATGCACCTGTTCCAGCCGCTGATTTCTGCCGGTGATACCCTGCCAGCCATTCTGCTGGCGGTGCTGATCGCCAACCTGCTGTGGTTTGCCGGTATCCACGGTGACAACATCGTGACCGGCCTGCTCAACCCGATCTTTATGGCCAACCTGGCAACCAACGCCGCTCTGGTGGCGCAGGGTGCGGCCAGCACGCAAACCCTCACCGCGCCATTCTGGTCGTTCTATGTCTGCATCGGCGGTTCCGGCTCTACGCTGGTGCTGGCCTTCCTGTATATGCGCAGCCGATCTATTCATTTGCGCACCATTGGCAAGCTGAGCGTGGTGCCTGCGGCCTTTAACATCAACGAACCTTTACTGTTCGGTTCGCCAGTGGTGATGAACCCCACGCTGTTTATCCCGCTGATCGTCGTCCCGATGGTCAACGCTACGCTGGCCTACTTCGCCTTGAACTGGGCGCTGGTGGAAAAAATGGTGGCCATGGCCCCCTGGACCGCACCGGCACCGCTGGGGGCGATGATTTCTGCCTCCTGGGATGTCCGCGCCGCGTTACTGGTGCTGGTTTTGATGGTGATCGATCTGGCGATCTGGCTGCCATTCTTCAAAGTATATGAAAAACAATTATTGGCGCAGGAACAGCAACAGGCCGACGCCGAGCGCGAAGCCGCCGATACCGTTGCCGCGCAGTAACAGGAGAATTGACGTGACAGAACGGATGGCTGATATCAGCCCGGATTTTGAAAGCACCATTATGGAGCTGCTGGTGTTCGCCGGCAGCGCCCGCAGCAGCGCGCTGATGGCGTTGCAACAGGCGCGAGCCGGTGATTTCGCCGCCTCGGCTGAACATATGGCCGAATCACAGCAGGCGGTGAAACACGCACACCATATCCAGACCCAGCTTATCGGCCTGGACGAAGGCTGCGGCAAACTGCCGATCAACCTGATCACCGTGCATGCGCAGGATCACCTGATGAACGCGATGGTCATTCAGGACTTGGCAGGCGATATGATTGAACTTTACCGCCGTCAGGCACAGCAGGAGGCGCGTTCATGAGTTCGTTAAAAATCGCCATTATCGGCGGCGGCAGCAGCTACACGCCGGAACTGGTAGAAGGGCTGATCCAGCGCATTGAAGAACTCCCCGTCACCGAACTGGCGTTGGTAGACGTCGAGCCCGGCCGCGAAAAAGTGGCGATCATTGCCGCCTTGACCCGGCGTATGCTGGCGCGCAACGGTTTGGAACAGGTGAAAGTCAGCGTGCATTTCGATCTGGACGAGGCCATTCACGGTGCCAAATTTGTGCTGACCCAACTGCGCGTCGGGCAGCTACCGGCACGCGCCGCCGATGAGCGCTTGGGCCTGAAATACCAGTTAATTGGCCAGGAAACCACCGGCATCGGCGGTTTTGCCAAAGCACTGCGCACCATCCCGGTGATGTTGAACATCGCGCGTAAAGTGGAACAGTTGGCACCAAGTGCCTGGATCATCAACTTCACCAATCCGGCGGGCATCGTCACCGAAGCGGTTTCGCGTTATACCCAAGCGAAAATCATCGGCCTGTGCAACGTGCCTATCAGCATGCACCATATGATTGCCAATATGCTGCAAGCCCCTTACGGCCAGGTACAGCTGCAGTTTGCCGGGCTCAACCACATGGTCTGGGTGCACCAGGTGCTGCACAACGGCCAGAACGTCACCGCTGACGTGATCGATATGCTGTGTGACGGCGCGACGTTAACCATGAACAACATCAAAGAGGAACCGTGGCCGCCGGAATTCCTGCGGGCGGTGGGTGCCATTCCCTGCCCCTATCATCGTTATTTCTACCAGACTCAGCAGATGCTGGCAGAGGAAACGGCTGCCGCTGCCGAGCGCGGTACCCGTGCTGAGCAGGTGATGAAAGTGGAGAAAGAGCTGTTCGAACTGTATGCCGACCCGCATCTGGACAGCAAACCCGAGCAGCTCAGCTTCCGTGGCGGATCGTTTTATTCAGAGGTCGCGCTGGAGCTAATTCGTGCTATTCATAATAATCTCGGTACGCAATTAGTCGTAAATACCGCAAACCGTGGCGCTATTCGCGGTTTACCGGACGATGCTGTGATAGAAACCAACTGTATCGTCGACGCCCAGGGTACGCACCCGCTCGCTTTCGGTCAGCTACCGGAATCGATGCACGCGCTGACCCAACAGGTCAAAGCCTATGAGCGCCTGACGATCGAAGCCGCCGTACATGGCAATCGCCGCAGTGCGCTGCTGGCGCTGGTGACCAACCCATTGATAGCCAATGCCCAGATTGCCCAGCCGCTGTTAGACGAGGTGCTGGAGGCAAACCAGGCCTATTTGCCACAGTTTAAATAAATGTCGTACACCACGCTGAGAAGACGAGCCAACACAGCTCACAACGCTGAAGCTTGAAAAACCAAGGGGGATACGTAATCAGGAGCAGAATAATGGTGACACTGGAAGATGTCGCAGCGTTAGCCGGAGTATCTCGTGCCACCGTGTCGCGCGTGGTCAATGGTGACAGCAACGTTAAACCCCTCACCCGTGAGAAAGTGGCCAAAGCCGTGGCCGCACTAGGTTACACCCCCAACCCGGCGGCCAGGGCGCTGGCCTCCAGCCACAGCAACACGCTGGGCCTGGTCACCACCTCTTACCGCGGTGGTTTTTTTGGTGCGCTGATGGATTTTGTGCAAGCCGAGGCAGAATCACAGGGTAAACAGCTGCTGGTAACCCAAGGCCGTAACAGCGCAGAGAACGAACTGCTGGCGATTCAACGCCTGTTCAACCTGCGCTGCGACGGCGTGATCCTGCACGTACGTTTTCTTTCTGACGATCAACTCCGCCAGTTAGCCGCAGAACAGCGCCACTTTGTGTTGCTGGATCGTCTGGTGCCGGGCTTGGAAGATCGCTGTATTACCTTTGATCACGTACGCGCCAGCCAGATGGCCACACAAGAGCTGATCGATGCCGGCCATCGGCGCATCGCCTGCATCAGCGGCCCACCGCAGCGCGCCTCCAGCCAATTGCGGCTACAGGGTTTCCTTAACGCCATGCAGGCCGCCAATCTACTACCGGTGGATTGCTTGGCAGGGGTTTACGATCTGAAAAGCGGTTATGACTGTGCCGACCAGTTGCTGCGCCGTGAAATACTGCCAAGCGCCATTTATTGCTGTAACGAAGAGATGGCCATCGGTGCTCTGCTGGCGATCAATGAGCACCACCTGCGCGTGCCACAGGATATCGCGCTGATTTGCTATGACAGCGGCGAACGTGCGCCTTTTGTCCGCCCGGCCCTGACCAGCGTGCATTTCCCGATCACTGAGATGGCGCAGTATGCCACTCGCCGGTTGATCGATCCGCTCACGCCTGCTGTAACCTTTGAGCCGATGATCGTGCGCCGTGATTCGATCGTGCCAGTCGCTGGTTAGATCACAGGGATATCTTTCAACTTTCATCTCTTGCATCAAAAAACAGACAACCATCACAAAAACTCCCGTTGGCTATGCTAGGATCCGCTTCCTGGTGGCCTGAACGGGATTTTTTCTGTCTTTCCAGAAAAACCCTGCGGCCTTATGCCTAATGCCAGTATTAACCCTCAACCGAAACAGCCATCAATCAGGCCTATACAATGAATGACAGCAACCGCATCCGGCTAACATGGATCAGCTTCTTTTCTTACGCGCTGACCGGAGCTTTAGTGATCGTCACAGGGATGGTGATGGGCAACATTGCAGAATATTTCAATCTGCCAGTTTCCAGCATGAGTAACACCTTTACCTTTCTTAACGCCGGTATTCTGATTTCGATCTTCCTCAATGCCTGGCTGATGGAAATCATCCCGTTGAAACGTCAGTTGCTGTTTGGTTTTGTCCTGATGCTGCTGGCGGTTGCCGGGCTTATGGTCAGCAAAAGCCTGGCTCTGTTCTCACTGTGCATGTTTGTGCTTGGCGTGGTCAGCGGGATTACCATGTCGATCGGCACCTTCCTGATCACCCATATGTACGCTGGCCGCCAACGCGGTTCACGCCTGCTGTTCACCGATTCGTTCTTCAGCATGGCCGGGATGATTTTCCCGATCGTCGCCGCCATGTTGCTGGCCCGCAGCATTGGCTGGTATTGGGTTTATGCCTGCATTGGCCTGCTGTACGTTGCGATCTTCGTGTTAACCCTGTGCTCTGAGTTCCCGGTGCTGGGCAACAAAGGGCCAAAAAGCGCTGAACCAGTCGTGAAAGAGAAATGGGGTATTGGCGTGCTGTTCCTGTCGATCGCCGCACTGTGCTATATCCTCGGTCAGTTGGGCTTTATCCAGTGGGTACCGGAATACGCCACCAAATCCTTCGGCATGGATATCAGTCAAGCGGGTAAGCTGGTGAGCGATTTCTGGACGTCCTATATGATCGGCATGTGGGTGTTCAGCTTTATCCTGCGCTTCTTTGATCTGCAACGCATCGTGACCGTGCTGGCGGCGTTGGCCACCGGTGCGATGTACCTGTTTGTCAGCAGTGATAACCCACAGCACCTGAGCTACTTCATCATGGCTTTAGGTTTTGTTTCCAGCGCCATCTACACCACGCTGATCACCCTCGGTTCGCTGCAAACTAAAGTTTCCTCACCGAAACTGGTCAACTTTATCCTGACCTGCGGCACTATCGGCACCATGCTGACCTTTGTGGTGACCGGCCCGCTGGTGGCCAAAGGCGGTGCACATGCGGCGCTGACCGCCGCCAACGGCCTGTATCTGGCGGTGTTTGTGATGTGTCTGCTGCTCGGTTTTGTCACTAAGCACCGCAGCCACGGGCATACAACGCACTGATCGGCAAAGATCACCCTCTCCTTCGGGGAGAGGGCTAGGGTGAGGGGAAAGTCACCAAACTAAAACCCCTCACTCCGCTTAGCGCCGAAAATCTACCTTTTCCTCAGCTTGCAGATACAGCGTGGTGGTTGCCGGTTGGGTCTCGGCAATCACCGCGCCGTGGCGAATGGAATAACGCACCGGCGTTTGGCGGCGTACCGCGTCAAAGCCGCTTTCCGCAGGCAGGATCACCAAGTTGGCGCTGTTGCCCACCTTCAGGCCATAGTCCTGCAAGTGCATGGTCCGCGCGCTGTGAGTGGTGATCAGCTTCAGCCCATCGTTAATCTGGCCGTAACCCATCAGTTGGCAAACGTGCAGCCCCATATGCAGCACCTGCAACATATTGGCGGTGCCGAGCGGATACCAGGGATCAAACACGTCATCATGACCAAAGCAGACGTTGATGCCCGCCTCCAGCATCTCTTTCACCCGCGTAATCCCACGCCGTTTAGGGTAAGTATCGAAACGCCCTTGCAGATGAATATTCACCAGCGGATTGGCAACAAAGTTAATCCCAGACATCTTCAGCAGGCGGAACAGACGCGAGGTGTAAGCCCCGTTGTAGGAGTGCATCGCCGTGGTATGGCTGGCGGTGACCTTGCTGCCCATTTCCAGCTTCAGCGCCAACGCCGCCACGGTTTCGACAAAGCGCGATTGTTCATCGTCGATCTCATCGCAATGCACATCCACCAGCCGGTCGTACTTCTGCGCCAAAGCGAAGGCCTTATGCAGTGACTCCACGCCATATTCGCGGGTGAATTCAAAATGCGGGATCGCCCCAACCACATCGGCCCCCAGGCGCAACGCCTCCTCCAACAGCGCTTCGCCGTTGGGATAAGACAGGATCCCTTCCTGTGGGAACGCCACAATTTGCAGCGTCACCCAAGGCGCGACTTCCTGCTTCACTTCCAGCATGGCGCGCAGTGCGGTCAAGGTGGGATCAGAGACATCAACGTGAGTACGCACATACTGCACGCCGTTGGCGATCTGCCATTTCAGCGTCTGCCAGGCGCGCTGCTTCACGTCTTCGTGGGTCAGCAGCGCCTTGCGCTCGGCCCAGCGCTCAATACCTTCAAACAAGGTGCCGGACTGATTCCAGGCGGGCTGCCCGGCGGTTTGGGTGGTATCAAGATGAATATGCGGTTCGACAAACGCGGGCAGTGCCAAACCGCCCTCGGCATCCAGAGCATCATTGCGCCGCCCCAACCCACTCGGTTGCGGAATGATATGAGTAATACGCCCCTGCTCAAACGCCAGTTGCCATAACCCTTCCTGCCCACTCAGGCGCAGGTTATCGATAAACTTCACGGGATGATTTGCCACCTTGTCACCTCTATTCAGCCAAGCGTTCTCTTCATCATACGGGTGCCGGTTGTGGCTGACAAAGCGGCGGAATGTTTATAACCTCACCAGCGGTTAGCAAATTACTCACTCTGTAATTAACTGGCTCGATTCAGCTAAAGTTGAACAAAAACCACAACTTAACAAATATTTATAAAAATCATGCATATACCACATTAGAGGTATATGAAAGGCGAATTGATTTGTATCAATAAATCGATGTCAGGGAGGAATAAGGTACGCCTAGGAAATCAGAATTTTTGAGGCAACAATGAGCAGAGTTAAACTCGCTGTCATCGGCAACGGCATGGTCGGCCACCGATTTATCGAAGATCTGCTGGAGAAGGCAGACAAAGATCAGTTTGAAATTACCATCTTTTGTGAAGAACCCCGCATCGCCTACGATCGCGTACATCTCTCCTCCTACTTTTCTCACCATACTGCCGAAGAACTTTCGCTGGTGCGCGAAGGCTTTTACGAAAAACAGGGCGTGAAAGTGCTGGTGGGCGAACGCGCCATCACCATTAACCGGGCGGAGAAAGTGATCCACTCCAACACCGGCCGCACGGTGTATTACGACAAACTGGTCATGGCCACCGGTTCCTACCCGTGGATCCCGCCGATCAAAGGTTCCGAAAGCCAGGACTGCTTCGTTTACCGCACCATTGAAGATTTGAACGCCATCGAGTCCTGCGCACGCCGTAGCAAACGCGGCGCGGTGGTCGGTGGTGGCCTGCTCGGTTTGGAAGCCGCTGGAGCACTGAAAAGCCTGGGCGTGGAAACTCACGTGATCGAATTCGCCCCGATGCTGATGGCCGAACAGCTCGATCCGATGGGTGGCGACCAACTGCGCCGCAAGATCGAGCGCATGGGCGTTAAAGTTCATACCGGCAAAAACACCACCGAGATCGTTAACGGTGGGCAGAGCGCGCGCAAAACCATGCACTTTGCCGACGGCAGCGAGCTGCAAGTCGATTTCATCGTATTCTCCACCGGCATCCGCCCGCAGGACAAGCTGGCGCACCAGTGTGGGCTGGCAACGGCTCCGCGCGGCGGCATTGCGATTAACGATAGCTGCCAGACCTCCGATCCGGATGTCTACGCCATCGGGGAATGTGCCTCATGGCGCGAGCGTACCTTCGGCCTGGTCGCTCCAGGTTACAAGATGGCGCAGGTCACCGCCGATCATCTGCTAAGCCGCGAGAACGCCTTCCAAGGTGCCGATATGAGTGCCAAGCTGAAACTGTTGGGCGTTGACGTCGGCGGGATCGGTGATGCCCATGCGCGTACCGCTGGCGCACGCAGCTACGTCTATCTGGACGAGAGCAAAGAGGTCTACAAACGTCTGGTGGTCAGCGCAGATAACAAAACTCTGCTCGGCGCGGTCTTGGTCGGTGATACCAGCGACTACGGCAACCTGCTGCAACTGGCGCTGAACAACATCGAACTGCCGGAAAACCCGGACAGCCTGATCCTGCCAGCCCATGCGGGCAGCAAACCGGCGATCGGTGTCGATTCGCTGCCGGAAACCGCGCAGATCTGTTCCTGCTTTGACGTCACTAAAGGCGACATCATCAAAGCGGTGAATCTGGGTTGCCACACCGTGGCGGCCATCAAGTCTGAAACCAAAGCCGGAACCGGCTGCGGCGGCTGCGTTCCGCTGATCACCCAGGTGCTGAACGCCGAGCTGAGCAAACAGGGCATCGAGGTAAATAACCACCTGTGCGAGCACTTTGCCTATTCGCGCCAGGAGCTGTACCACCTGATCCGTGTCGAAGGCATTAAAACCTTTGCGGAGCTGCTGGCAAAATACGGCAAAGGTTACGGCTGCGAAGTGTGTAAACCCACCGTCGGTTCGCTGCTGGCGTCCTGCTGGAACGAGTATGTACTCAAGCCGCAGCACACGCCGCTGCAAGACACCAACGATAACTTCCTGGGCAACATCCAGAAAGATGGCACCTATTCGGTGATCCCACGCTCTGCCGGTGGTGAAATCACGCCGGAAGGTCTGATCGCCGTCGGCCAGATCGCTAAAGACTATAACCTGTACACCAAGATGACCGGTTCAATGCGTATCGGCATGTTCGGCGCACAGAAGGACGATCTACCGGCCATCTGGAGCAGGCTGATCGCCGCCGGTTTCGAAACCGGTCACGCCTATGCCAAAGCGCTGCGTATGGCGAAAACCTGCGTCGGCAGCACCTGGTGCCGTTTCGGCGTCGGCGATAGCGTCGGCTTCGGCGTGCAGCTTGAGCACCGCTACAAAGGTATCCGCACCCCGCACAAAATGAAGTTCGGCGTTTCTGGCTGCACCCGTGAATGTGCCGAAGCGCAGGGGAAAGACGTCGGTATTATTGCCACCGAAAACGGCTGGAACCTGTATGTATGCGGCAATGGCGGAATGAAACCGCGCCATGCCGATCTGCTGGCGGCAGATCTCGACAGCGATACGCTGATGCGCTACCTCGACCGCTTTATGATGTTCTACATCCGCACCGGCGATAAATTGCAGCGTACGTCGGTCTGGCTGGAAAGCCTGGAAGGCGGGATCGATTATCTGCGCAAGGTGATCATCAACGACAAACTGGGGATCAACGATCAGTTGGAAGCCGAAATCGCCCGCCTACGCAGCGCGGTGATCTGCGAGTGGAAAGCCACCGTCGAGGATCCTGCCGCTCAGGTACGTTTTTCTCACTTCATCAACAGCAGCCAGCGCGACCCGAACGTGCAAGTGGTGCCAGAACGCGAACAGCACCGCCCGGCGCGCCCGGATGAGCGCATCCCCGTCGTCTTGCTTGAAACTGAGGAGAGCAACGCATGAGCCAGTGGATTTCCGTTTGCCCGATCGCCGATATCCTGCCCGGCACTGGCGTGTGTGCATTGATTGGCGAGCAGCAGGTCGCCATCTTCCGCCCGCGCGCCGATGAACAACTGTATGCCATCAGCAATATCGACCCGTTCGCCCAGGCCAGCGTGCTGTCACGCGGCCTGATTGCCGAACATCAGGGTGAACTGTGGGTAGCCAGCCCGCTGAAGAAACAGCATTTCCGCCTGCGCGATGGCCGGTGTATGGAGGATGAAAACCGGTCCGTGGCCAGTTTCACCAGCCGGGTCGTCGGCGATAGGGTTCAGGTGGCTATGCAGTAAAAACGCACTATGCCTGAGGGGGTTTCCCCCTCCCCCACAGGGATAGGGAACTGGTTAGCTCCGCCCAAGCAGCATTACCGCTTATTGCCTTTACACTTTTTGTTTTTACTTTCCAGGGAAATTTATGTTTACCGATACCATCAATAAATCTGCCGCCAACGCGGCGCGCATCGTCAAATTGGCGCAAGAGAGCCCGCTCGGCTTCTGGATTAGTTCAGCCATGGCCGGAGCCTACGTCGGCCTTGGCATCATTCTGATCTTCACCCTGGGTAATCTGGTGGATCCGTCGATCCGCCCATTGGTAATGGGCGCCACCTTCGGCATCGCGCTGACGCTGGTGATCATCGCCGGTTCCGAACTGTTCACCGGCCATACTATGTTCCTGACGCTCGGCGTGAAAGCAGGCACCATCAAACAGAGCCAGATGTGGGCCGTGTTGCCGCAAACCTGGCTGGGCAACCTGCTCGGCTCGGTGCTGGTGGCGCTGATGTATTACTACGGCGGCGGTAGCCTGTTGCCGGTCGACACCAGCCTGGTCCATACCGCAGCGCTGGCGAAAACCACGGCCCCGGCAGAAGTGTTGTTCTTTAAAGGGGTGCTGTGTAACTGGCTGGTTTGCTTGGCGATCTGGATGGCGCTGCGCGTTGAAGGTGCTGCCAAGTTCATCGCCATCTGGTGGTGTTTGCTGGCGTTTATCGCTTCCGGCTACGAACACTCAATTGCCAACATGACGCTGTTTGCCCTCTCCTGGTTCGGCAATCATAGCGAAGCCTATACCCTGAGCGGTATCGGCCATAACCTGCTGTGGGTAACGCTGGGGAATACGCTGTCTGGCGCGGTCCTGATGGGCCTCGGTTACTGGTATGCCACACCGCGTGCGCAACGCCCGCAGGCTGCAAACGCCGCCACTCGCCAAACCGCATAATCAAGCAGGGGCGAATTATCGCCCCGTTAGCCACTTCCCCCCAAGGATTGCCGATGGATTACTTACCGATTTTCTGCCAACTGCAACATAAAGCCTGCCTGCTGGTCGGCGGTGGGGAAGTCGCCGAACGCAAGGCGCGCCTGCTGCTGGATGCCGGTGCACGGCTGACGGTCAATGCCTGCCAGTTCAATCAGCAGTTTCTGGCCTGGGCCGCACAGGGGCAGGTCACGCTGGTGGAAGGTGAATTCTATGCCGAACTGCTGGCAGAAAAATGGCTGGTGATTGCCGCTACCGATCGGCTAGAAGTGAATGCTCTGGTCTATCAGTGTGCCAATCAGCAGCGGGTATTCTGCAACGTGGTGGACGATCCAAAACGCGCCAGCTTTATCATGCCGTCAATTATCGATCGCTCTCCGCTAATGGTCGCCGTCACTTCCGGCGGTAAAGCCCCGGTGCTGGCGCGCCTGCTGCGGGAAAAGCTGGAAGCGATGCTGCCACAACACCTCGGTAAACTGGCTCAGTTGGGCGGTTCGCTGCGCCAACGGGTAAAACAGCAGTTTAGCGAGATCGGTGCGCGCCGCCGTTTCTGGGAAAGGCTGTTCGCCCACGATCGGCTGGCGCAGTCGCTGGCTAGCCATGATGCTGCTTTGGTTGATCAACAGGTTGAGCAGCTATTTGCGCATCAGCCTGAAGAACATGGCGAAGTGGTATTGGTGGGTGCCGGGCCGGGCGATGCCGGGTTACTGACGCTGAAAGGCCTACAGCAGATCCAGCAGGCCGACGTGATAGTTTACGATCGCCTGGTTTCTGACGAGGTGATGGCGCTGGTGCGCCGCGATGCGCAGCTAATCTTCGTGGGTAAACGTGCCGGGCACCACTGCGTGCCGCAAGAGCATATCAATCAGATCCTGCTGGAGCAGGCTCAACAGGGTAAGCGTGTGGTCAGGCTGAAAGGCGGCGATCCGTTTATCTTCGGCCGCGGCGGTGAAGAGTTGGAAACCTTGGCCGAAGCGGGCATTCCGTTTTCTGTAGTGCCGGGGATTACCGCTGCGTCCGGCTGTTCGGCCTACAGCGGCATTCCCCTGACCCATCGCGATCACGCCCAGAGCGTGCGGCTGGTGACCGGCCACGCCAAGGCTGATGGCGGGCTCGACTGGGCCACGCTGGCCGCCGGGCAACAAACCCTGGTGTTCTATATGGGCCTGGCACAGGCAGCAGAGATCCAACGGCAACTGATGGCGCATAGTATGGCCGCCACCACGCCAATAGCCTTGGTGGAAAACGGCACGTCTACCCGCCAGCGGGTGATTGAAGGGGAATTGGATCGGTTGGGAGTGCTTGCGCAACAGGCCGCCAGCCCGAGCCTGATCATCGTTGGCAGCGTGGTCAGCCTGCGCAGCAAGCTGAACTGGTTCTCCAGCCGGGAACTATCGGAAAATCTTAGCAAAATGGCGTAAAAAAAGCGGCCATTCACTGAATGTTAACGCCCCGAAAGAACCGGGATGAAGGATTTGTAGTGCGGTGATATTCCCCTCACCCTAGCCCTCTCCCCAAGGAGAGGGAATGGGTGAGCGATTACGGATGTGGCACAAAACCTACCGCTTCATACACTTTCGCCAGCGTTTCCTGCGCGCGAGCACGGGCTTTTGTCGAACCATCACGCATCACCTGTTGCAAGAACGCCTCGTCATTGCGGAAGCTGTGATAACGCTCTTGCAGTTCACTCAGCATGCCGGAAACCGCCTCTGCCACTGCACCCTTCAGGTGGCCGTACATCTGGCCTGCAAATTCCGTTTCCAACTGGGCAATACTCTTGCCGGTGACGCCAGACAAGATATCCAGCAGGTTGGAAACGCCCGCTTTGTTCGCCACGTCGTAACGGATGACCGGCGGCTCTTCCGAGTCGGTCATCGCACGTTTGATTTTTTTGGTCACCGCGCTCGGATCTTCCAGCAGGCCGATCACGTTGTTACGGTTATCGTCCGACTTGGACATCTTCTTGGTCGGCTCCTGCAGTGACATTACGCGCGCGCCAGACTTGGGAATAAAGGGTTCTGGTATTTTGAACACGTCGCCGTACAGGGCGTTGAAGCGCTGGCCGATATCACGGCTCAGTTCCAGATGCTGTTTCTGATCTTCACCCACCGGCACCTGGTTGGTCTGATACAGCAAAATGTCCGCCGCCATCAGCACCGGATAGCTGAATAGGCCAGCGTTGATGTTTTCGGCATAGCGTGCCGATTTGTCTTTAAACTGGGTCATACGGCTCAGTTCGCCGAAATAGGTATAGCAGTTGAGCACCCAGCTCAGTTGCGAATGCTCTGGCACATGGGACTGAACAAAAATGGTGCTTTTTGCCGGGTCAATACCGCAGGCCAAGTACAGCGCCAGCGTATCCAGCGTGGCTTTACGCAGTTTTTCCGCATCCTGACGCGCGGTAATCGCGTGCAGGTCAACGATGCAGTAAATGCAGTCATAATCATCCTGCATTTGAACCCACTGACGCAGCGCACCCATGTAGTTGCCAATGGTCAGTTCACCAGACGGCTGCGCGCCGCTAAATACGATGGGCTTACTCATGATTAAATTCCTGATTCTCTAAAGATGACAGCCCAAGAGCGGGCAACAAATCGGCAAAGCGCTCCAACACGCGGTCGGGATGGCTCAGGGCGATCGCTTCACCGTAGTTATATCCGTAAGTCAGGCCAACGCTCGGGCAACCTGCCGCCTGCGCCGCCTGAATATCGTTGCGTGAATCACCGACGAACAACACCTCGCCAGCCCGGAGGCCGAGCTTGCCGAATACCAGATACAGCGGCGCGGGATGCGGTTTTTTCGCCACCACATCATCGCCACCAATAATCAGCGAGAAAGTATCGATAATACCAAGCTCAGTCAGCAACGGAGCCACAAAGGGCGTCGGCTTGTTGGTCACCAGCGCCATCGGGTAGCCCAGCTCAGCCAAGCGGCCAAGGGTGGCTTTCACCTGCGGGAACAAGCGACTGCCGCTGCTCACGGTTTGTGCATAAAAATAGTCAAAACGCTCGCGCATCTGCTGACAATGCTCCGGCGTGGCCGCCGCTTCCGCCCAGCGCAGCGCTCGTTGCACCAGCACATCTGCGCCATTACCGATCCAGGTGCCGACTCGCGCCTCACCGGCCTGCGGTAAGCCCATCTCTGCCAGCGCCAGATCGATCGCCGCCGCCAGCCCTGGAGCACTGTCAACCAGCGTGCCGTCCAGATCAAAAGCCAGGCCGCGAATGGCGCTAAAATCAGCCATGATTCACCTTCGCCAGCTCACGACGCATTTCGTCAATCACCGCGCGGTAATCCGGCTTGCCAAAAATCGCGGAACCTGCGACGAACATATCAGCACCCGCTGCGGCGATCTCAGCAATGTTGTCCACCTTGACCCCACCGTCGACTTCCAGACGAATATCAAACCCGCTGTCGTCGATCAGTTTGCGCACCTGACGCAGCTTATCCAGCGTGCCAGGGATAAACGACTGGCCACCAAAACCGGGGTTAACCGACATCAGCAGGATCACATCGAGTTTATCCATCACATAATCGAGATAGCTCAGCGACGTGGCCGGATTAAACACCAAACCGGCCTTACAGCCGTGTTCTTTGATCAGTTGGAGGGTGCGGTCAACGTGTTCGGAGGCTTCGGGATGGAAAGAGATGTAGGTCGCACCGGCTTTGGCGAAGTCCGGCACAATGCGATCAACCGGCTTGACCATCAGATGAACGTCGATCGGGGCAGTGATGCCGTAGTTGCGCAGCGCTTCGCAGACCATCGGCCCAATCGTCAGATTGGGAACATAGTGGTTATCCATGACGTCAAAGTGCACCACATCACTACCGGCAGCCAGCACCTTGGCAGTATCTTCACCTAACCGGGCAAAATCTGCCGACAGAATGGACGGGGCAATCAAAAACTTTTTCATCCGCTTCTCCAAACGTAGGGTTCGAGTTGTTATACGTCGGGGTGCAACCCCGGCTTAGCGATATATAGAGCCAAAAGTTCGTTCACTTTACTGCGGCCGAGGATATTACGGCTGATCGTCCGGCGTGCCGACACTTCAAAGAATTCAGCATGCTGATACCAGTCGCGTGTCAGTTCGGTATCATGATTGGAAATCAATACCGGTACCTGATTTTCCACCGACAGTTGATGCGCCAGTTGCGCCAGCCCTTGCTGATCGGCAATGCTGAAGCTGTTGGTATGATAGGCGGTAAAATTCGCCGTCGCCGAAAGCGGTGCATAAGGCGGATCGCAATACACTACCGCGCCACGCGTTGCCTTGGCCATGGTATCGCGGTAATGCTCGCAGACGAAAGTGGCATTGCGGGATTTTTCAGCAAACCAGTACAGTTCATCTTCCGGAAAGTACGGCTTCTTATAACGCCCGAACGGGACGTTAAACTCACCACGCAGGTTATATCGGCACAGGCCGTTATAACAGTGGCGGTTCAGATAGAGGAACAGCTGCGCCCGACGATAAGCATCGCCGCTTGCATTAAACTCTTCGCGCAACAGGTAAAACTGTTCCGAGACATTGTATTCATCAGCAAACAGGATGCGGGCATCGCGCACGAAGTCATCCGTGCGCAGCTTAACGATGTTATACAGATTAATAAGATCGCTGTTGATGTCGGCGAGAATGTAGGCATCGTATTGCGTGTTCAAAAAGACTGAACCCGCACCCACGAAGGGCTCGATTAGGCAGTCGCCCGCTGGCAGATGACGACGGATCTCGTCAACCAGCGGGTATTTTCCACCAGCCCATTTTAAAAAAGCGCGGTTTTTCTTCATGCCGTCAGTTAGCTACTTATACAATTCAGAGCGGCGGATTGTACTCTGTTTCAGACAGCACATCAGCGCACAAAATTAAATGGTTTATTTTTTAAGATCTTGCTGTACTTGATGTACAGGCCGGACCCATGGTTTTTTCGCCTGAACCTCTGCCGGTAACGTCGCAACTGCGCGCTTCGCATCCGCCGAAGAAGCATAGTTACCGCTCACCAACACGAACCACGGCTTACCGTCGCGTTTGGTTTCATACACGGTAAAGTTCTGTAGATTTTGCTGTTTGGCGAAAGCCTTCAGCGTATCAGAACGAGAAGCACTGCTCAGTTGCAGCGTGTAATGGCTACCCGGTGCCGCTGTAATGGAACCCGTGCTACCGCTCACCACACCGCTTTTTACCGCTGCCGGTGGTGTATAAACCGTGGTGGTCGTTGCAGAAGGTTTAGCTGCGGTTTTCGCCGGTGTTTTACGCTGCTGTGCCGCTGGAATGGCATTGTTATGCATCGGACGCGTGGTTTCTCGCGCACCTGCACCGCTCATCACGGTTGCTGGCGCGGTTGGCAACCCGGAAACCGGGGCGTTCAGGCTCTGTGCGGCTGCATCAACCTGATTCTGCTGCGATGACAGTGCGTCCGTCATGTTGCCTGGCAGTTCGACACGCTGTTGCGCCCCACCCTGTGGTGGCATTGGCTGTGCTTCGCTCGGCGTGCTGGAAATAGGCGGAACACTGATGTTTTGTGGCTGCTGCGGCTGAGCCTGACCAACACCGTTGTTATCGTGGGTATCGGTAGTGCCCCCCGGAACACCATTGTTACTGGTAGTCAGCGACGAAGAATCCGACAGGTTGATATCACGGGCTGCACCCTGCTGCGCCGTCTCATGCTGGGTCGGTGCTTTCAACGCCGATCCGATACCCAGGATCAGCACCAGCAGAACCAGAATGCCGACACCAATCATCAAATGCTGGCGCGATAAGGAAAAACTCGGCCCTGTTGCTGGCCGCCGCGAACGTGAAGGACGACGATCGCTAGCATCAGGTCTGAGATCGTCTTCCGGTTTAAACTCGTCCATCTGAAATCCTCCAACTAGAGGCAAAAGCCCGCCACCCTGAACCCGGTATGGTTCGAGACTATTAACCCGATGATGGCAAAGCGATGCTCGTATTGCTTTGCACATTAATTAATAACAGATGCAAACAGCGGCTAAGCCACTGTCAGTTATTCCGATTTACTCACGCGTGTTGCAACGGCAGGCAATCCGCAATTGCAGCCAACACTATATCACGTGCCACACCACCGCGAACTTCCGCTTCACCCATCGCCTTCGGTAATACCAAACGTAGCTCCCCTGCCAACACTTTCTTGTCGCGCATCATATGCGGCAGATAGGCGTCAGGCGTCATTTCCTGCGGCCCGCACACCGGCAGCCCGGCACGCAGCAACAGCGCTTTGATACGTTCAATATCGGCGACAGAAAACTGGCCCAGGCGGCGCGCGGTATGTGCGGCCATCATCATGCCAGCAGCCACGGCTTCACCGTGCAACCATACACCGTAGCCCATTTCAGCTTCAATGGCATGGCCGTAAGTATGGCCCAGATTGAGCAGCGCGCGCAGGCCGCTTTCGCGTTCATCGGCGGCGACCACTTCAGCTTTCAATTCGCAACAGCGGCGGATGCAGTACGCCAACGCGCCCATATCCAATGCCACCAGCGCATCAATATTGTTTTCCAGCCAGACGAAGAAATCACCGTCGAGAATAATCCCGTACTTGATCACTTCCGCCAGACCAGAGGAAAGTTCACGCGCCGGTAAGGTTCGCAAGCAATCGAGATCTACCACCACCGCAGCGGGTTGGTAGAAGGCGCCGATCATGTTTTTACCGAGCGGGTGATTGACGGCGGTTTTACCGCCAACGGAGGAGTCCACCTGCGAGAGCAGCGTGGTAGGAACCTGGATAAAACGCACACCGCGTTGATAGCACGCGCTCGCAAAGCCAGTCAGATCGCCAACCACGCCACCGCCGAGGGCGATAAGCGTGGTGTCGCGACCGTGTGGCTTTTCCAGCAGCGCCGAGAACACTTGCTCAAGCACGGCAAGGGATTTGTACTGTTCGCCATCAGGCAGTATCACCTGATCCACCACTACACCGCCTTGCTCCAGCACCTTGCGTACAGGCTCCAGATACAGCGGAGCCAGGGTCTGGTTGGTGACCAGCATGACCTGTTCACCCGCCTTTAGCGGCATAAAAGAAGCCGGATCGTTAAACAATCCGGCGGCTATGGTAATCGGGTAGCTACGCTCCCCAAGCGTTACGGTAATTCTCTCCATGTCGCGCTCAGTTCTCGGTGTGGTTTGTCCCCGCCAACGCGGGGAACACAATCAGAATTTCCGCATTTGCCCGTAGCCAACGCGGAAACCGCTATCAGTTACTTTCCAGCATGTTGATTATCTGGTTGGCAACCACTTTAGCGCTTTGATCGTCTGTGCGGATAGTGACATCTGCAATTTCTTCGTATAACGGATTGCGCTCTTTAGCCAGCGCTTCCAGCACTTCACGCGGAGGAGAATCAACCTGCAACAGCGGACGCTTTTTGTCACGCTGGGTACGGGCCAATTGCTTCTCGATAGTGGTTTCCAAATAGACCACGACACCACGCGCCGACAGGCGGTTACGCGTTTCACGCGACTTAACCGAGCCCCCGCCGGTAGCCAGCACGATCCCCTGCTTTTCCGTCAGTTCATTAATGACTTTTTCTTCACGATCGCGGAAGCCTTCTTCCCCTTCCACGTCGAATACCCAGCCCACGTCAGCTCCGGTACGTCGCTCAATTTCTTGATCGGAGTCGAAAAACTCCATATTGAGTTGCTGAGCTAACTGACGGCCAATAGTGCTTTTGCCGGCACCCATAGGCCCAACCAGAAAGATATTGCGTTTCTCTGCCATGTTTTTCGGTATTACTAAGACAATTCGTTAATGATAACCCGCCCCGCCAATCAAATTAGCGGCGGGACCTAAACTGAAACCTCATAAGCGATAGTGCGAGATCAGACGAAAAATTATCTCAACACTCTTGGTAGTTTGGCAACCGAATAAATCGCTATCCACGCCGCAGGAGGGAAACCATACGTTTTTAACGGCGTCTTAATACCCTATGGATTTCGAGTTACAACCAGGCAGCAAGCGTAAATACCTCAGAAGCTTACCAAGGTAAGTGACTGGGGGATTACGTGCAGCCAACCACACTGTAACTTGAAAGACGCCGGGTATAGCATTAACAAAAAAACCTCGGAGCCTAATTCGGTAACCCTTGTAAGCTAAATCGGCCGCAGCGTCAAACGCAGATGCCCCCAAGGCGAGAAAAAAAGTCTATCTGACCATTAACTTTCGCCTTTTTCGTTGGCAGCGGCCCCGGTAAATCAGACCTTGATCAGCGTTGGAGTAATAAATATCACCAGCTCACGCCTTTTATGCTGTTTGCTGCTGTGTTTGAACAACGATCCCAGCCATGGCACGTCCCCCACGCCTGGAACTTTGTTCGCGCCGTTCAGGTTCTGCTGCTGAAATATACCACCCAATACAATGGTTTCACCGTTTTTTACCGTCACTTGAGTTTTGATTTCCTGCTTGTCGATAGCCAACGCCTCCCCGGCCCCCTGTTTTATCGAGCGGCCAGGCATGTTCTGGCTGATTTGCAGCGTTAACGTAATACGGCCATTGGGCAGGATTTTGGGCGTAACTTCCATCCCTAATACCGCCTCTTTAAACTCTACCGAGGTCGCACCACTGGTGCCGCTCGCGACCTCGTAGGGGATTTCCGTGCCCTGTTTGATACTGGCGGTTTGCTGGTGTGCCGTCAGCAGGCGTGGGCTGGCGATGATTTCCACCTCATTTTCCTGTTCCAGCGCCGACAGCTCCAGATCCAGAATACGCCCACTGATGCGCGCCAGATGAAAACCGGCCGTTACCGCGCTGTTTTCCACCGGCAAACCCACGCTGAAATTATCTATCCGTAAAGACTGCGCAGGTTTTTCGTCTGATAACAATCCCCAGCGCACGCCAAGCTCCCGCAGGTTTTCACTGCTGATGGTGACAATATGTGCCGCCAGTTGCACCTGTTCCAGTGGTGTATCCATATCCGCCACCCAGGCTTTCATCTGCGCGAGAGCCGATGTGGTATCACGCAGCAATAACGCATTGGTGCGCTTATCTACCACCACGCTACCGCGCTCGGTCAGCAACTTGCCGCGCTGGCTATCCAGGCTCTGGGCGATCTCTCCAGCATCGGCATTTTGCAGCGAGATCGTCAGGTTCTCCAAGGGCAGTTGTTGCGCCAGTGCCTGCTGCCGACGCTGCTGCTCCTGCTCGTCAGGTTCGGGGAAAACCAGCATCACATTGCCATCGAGAGTCATCGTCAGTTTCCCCATACGCAACACCACCGCCAACGCCTGCCGCCAAGGAACATTCTCCAGGCGCAGGGTCAGATTGCCATCTACGCCCTCGGCTGCCACCAGATTCAGTTGCTGGTATTCCGCCAATGCCTGTAAGATCAGGCTCACTGGCGTATCGTGAAACTCCAGAGAGACCGGTTTTTCCTGCTGTATTTCCTGCTGTATTTCCCCCATCACCATGAAGGGAAACGCCAGCAACAGCGCCACCAGCCAATGATATTTCTTCATTTCCATTTCCTTATGGTTTGCCCAACGTCAGAACAATATTGCCCGTGGCTGGGGGGCAAACGCGTTCCGTGCCAACTTCACTGAATTCAAGCTGTCGCGCCTGAATTTGCTCCACCTGCCAGAGCCCATCCAGCAATGTCTGCTGCGGCTGTAACCTTAACCACTGCCCTTGCGAGGTGATCAGCCAGCCATGACGCAAGCCAGGTTCACCAATAGTGCCCTTTAGCTGCCAATTAGCCGGTGAAACGGCTGGTGAAACACAGGACGCAACCAGAGGCTGTTGGAACGGATCGCGCTCTTGCACAGCCCAAACGGGAGTGGAGAGCATCAGCCATAGCCAATATTCTTTCTTCATTCGCTCCTCCCTTCTGCTGCGAGCAAAATCAGTTGGGTAATCAGCCCTTCCGGTTGCTTTTCGATCGCCATCTGGCTAATGCGCAGCGTGGGCGACAAACCTTCCAGCAAGCGCAATAACCCAGGGTAATCCACCTGCAACTTCGCGATTTGCTGTGCAGGTTGCTCCTGCTGTTGCCAACGCAGCAACACACCACCCACCTGATAGAGCTTGCTACCAAAGCTTTCCGGCTGTGCGGGTAACGCCAAGGTCTGATCTTGCAGACGCTGTTCCAACTCCTCCAATGCCGGTAAGCGAGTCAGTTGCTGCTGACGTTCGGCAATCTCTACCTCCAGGCGCTGCTGTTGCGCGCGTAGATGCTCCAACTGTTGCCATTCACCGTATACCAGCAACACGCTGGTCAGCAGCATCAGGCCGATCAAGAGCAGCCATTGAACCACCAGCAGTTGCCAGCCGGGCCGGTTGAGCCAAGGTTTGATCCAATCCGGCAGCGGTTTATCCATCTTTCCCCCAACGCGCCGTTAGGGTGAAGGCCAATATCCCGTTTTTATGCCGTGTCACCTCCGCCAAACGATGACTTTCCAACAAAGGCGAAGCAGCCAAGCGCTGTTCAAACAGGGTAATTGCTGCGTACTGCCCACTAAAACCGCGCAAAGAGATGCCCTGTGCATTCTCTTCCAACGCCGTCAGCCATAGCTCGTCGGGTATCACTGCCGAGAGTTGTTGCAATAAATACAGGTAACGCCGGTTATGTATTTCATTCTGCTGGCGACGTGTCTCTTCAGCCGTTAACCGCGCCAGCGCTGCCATCACCTGCTGCGTCTGCTGGATCCTGCCAGCCAGCACCAGGTGCTGTTGCGTCAGCGTCTGCAAAGCGCTCTGTTGCTGCGTATGTTGATAACGCAGCAGGAAGAAAGCCGTGACCGGAAGGACCAAGGCAACCAACAGTTGGATGCAGAACACTCGCAGCCAAAATCCGTAGCGCTGCCGCTGCGCCCTAAGGCGCCAAGGCAAAAGATTGACCTGATACATCAGCGATCCTCACGGCGTAAAGCCAGCCCGCCTGCCAGAACAAAAGCCGTGGGCTGTGCTGGCAACGGGGGATGCAAGTGGCTGAAAGCGGTGAAAGGCGACCAGGACACAACTCCGGCAGGCAAGGCTTCGTCCAACACACTGCTGTAATACACCGGTTTGTCGCCCAGAGCCGGGCAGGCCATACGCATAGCGGCCAGCGCCTGCTGCGTGCTCTCGATCTCACCGACAGGCAGTACGCCGTAGGCAAATGGCGTACTGCGCGGAGCCACCCACAGCCACTCCTGTTCCAGACGATGCAGCAGGCCCGCGTCGCATGTCAGGCCTGCAAAAGCCGCCATGGCACACAGAACACTGGGAGTAATATCAATGACCTGCGGCTGAAGATCGGCTTCTTGCAGGCAGTGCAGCCACTGCTGGAGCTCTTGTTGGCGAGCGGCGGTGAGCAGCAGTTGGCTGGTATTCGGTGGGGCGATACGGTAATCCATCGCTAAAGTCTGGCTGTCGAGCGGGAATTGTTTCAGCCCCTGAGTGGTGATGTAATCATGGCGGACCGGCTCCCGCAAACGATAATCCGGTAACGGCAACCGGTGTTGTAGAACCCGTTGCGCAGGCAAAGCAATGCGTAAGGAAATATGTCTTGGTAACCGATTACGCCACTGCTTTAGCAGGGTGATCAACATTTCGGATTTCTCAATACAACCGTCGCGTAGCACCGGCTGAGGCAGCGCCTGTTGCCACCAATGACGCAGTTGCCAACCGCTGCGGCGATGCTGTGCTGCCAATGCCCTCACACAGTTGCTCTGTATATCCAGGCCTACCTGCCATGCTTGAGAGAACATATTTCACCCCGCTTCCGTATCGTCAAATGATAAAAGAACATATCCATGTCGCAGGCTTGCCTTTATACTACCGCGCGGTTGTTTATAAACTGCCCAAATGACATGAAATGGGAAATCTCAGGTGAAGTTCGTAAAGTATTTTCTAATCCTTGCAGTGTGTTGCATCTTGCTGGGAGCAGCCTCGATTTTTGGCTTGTACAAATATGTCGAGCCACAGCTGCCCGACGTCGCAACGCTAAAAGACGTGCGGCTGCAAATTCCAATGCAGGTTTACAGTGCCGATGGCGAACTGATCGCTCAATTCGGTGAGAAGCGTCGTATCCCTCTCAAGCTGGATCAAATTCCACCGGTGATGGTGCATGCCTTCATCGCCACAGAGGACAGCCGTTTCTATGAACACCATGGTGTTGACCCGGTCGGTATCTTCCGTGCCGCGTCTGTCGCCCTGGTTTCTGGCCGAGCGTCACAAGGTGCCAGTACCATCACCCAACAGTTGGCAAGAAACTTCTTCTTGAGCCCGGAACGCACCCTGATGCGTAAGCTCAAAGAGGTTTTCTTGGCGATACGCATTGAACAGATGCTGTCCAAAGACGAAATTCTTGAGCTGTATCTGAACAAAATCTACTTGGGCTACCGCGCTTACGGCGTCGGGGCGGCCGCGCAGGTTTACTTCGGCAAGGACGTCAGCCAGCTCAGCTTAAGCGAAATGGCCACCATCGCCGGTCTGCCTAAGGCACCGTCGACCTTCAACCCGCTGTACTCGCACGATCGTGCCGTTGCGCGCCGTAACGTGGTGCTGTCGCGTATGTTGGATGAAAATTACATCACGCAGGCGCAATACGATCAGGCCCGCAGTGAGGCACTGGTTGCCCACTACCATGCGCCAGAAATCAGCTTCTCTGCGCCTTATCTTGCTGAGATGGTGCGTCAGGAAATGATCACGCGTTACGGTGAGAACGCCTATACCGACGGTTACAAGGTTTACACCACCATCACCAAGAAACTGCAGTTGGCAGCGCAGGAGGCGGTGCGTAACAACGTACTGGACTACGACATGCGCCACGGCTACCGCGGCCCGTCGAACGTACTGTGGAAAGTGGGTGAAGCAGCTTGGGATCAGAAACAGATTGTCGATTCCCTGAAAAATCTGCCGAGCTATGGCCCGCTGGCACCAGCGGTAGTTACCCAGGCCGACGTCAACCAGGCCACGGCGATGTTGGCCGATGGCAGCAGCATTACGTTGCCGATGTCCGGCATGCGCTGGGCTCGCTCATTCAAATCCGACACCCAGCAAGGCCCAACGCCGAAGCGCGTCACCGACGTGGTTCAGGCGGGTCAGCAGGTGTGGGTGCGCAAAGTGAATGATAACTGGTGGCTGTCGCAGGTGCCGGATGTCAACTCGGCGCTGGTCTCTATCGATCCGAACAACGGTGCCGTCAAAGCGCTGGTCGGCGGTTTCGATTTCAACCAGAGCAAGTTCAATCGCGTGACTCAGGCATTGCGTCAGGTCGGTTCCAACATCAAACCGTTCCTGTATACCGCAGCGATGGATAAGGGCCTGACGCTGGCAACCATTCTCAACGATCTGCCCATCACCCGCTGGGATGCCGGTGCCGGTACTGATTGGCGGCCGAAAAACTCACCGCCAACCTATGACGGCCCAATCCGTTTGCGTCAGGGCCTGGGGCAGTCGAAGAACGTGGTGATGGTACGTGCGATGCGTGCAATGGGCGTGGATTATGCGGCAGAATATCTGCAGCGTTTCGGCTTCCCGGCACAGAACATTGTGCATTCGGAATCACTGGCGCTGGGCTCGGCCTCTTTCACTCCGTTGCAGGTGGTGCGTGGTTACGCAGTGCTGGCCAATGGCGGTTATCTGGTTGACCCCTACTTCATCACCAAGATTGAAGATGACAGCGGCAAAGCCCTGTTTGAAATCAAGCCGAAAGTGGTGTGTGAAAGCTGCAATCTGCCGGTGATCTACGGCGATACTCAGCGTGCAGCCATGCTTTCTGATGATAACGTTGAAAACGTAGCGGTATCGCAGGAAAACAGCAACGCCAATGTGCCAATGCCACAGTTGGAGCAGGTAACGCCAACCCAGGTACAGCAGGATAACGATCAGCAGTATGCACCGCACGTGATCAGTACGCCTCTGGCGTTCCTGATGCGCGATGCGCTCAATAGCAATATCTTTGGTGAGCCGGGTTGGATGGGCACCGGCTGGCGTGCCGGGCGCGATCTGAAACGCCGTGATATCGGGGGTAAAACCGGTACTACCAACAGTTCAAAAGACGCCTGGTTCTCCGGTTATGGCCCGGATACCGTGACGTCGGTCTGGATTGGTTTCGACGATCACCGCCGCGATCTGGGGCGTGCAACCGCTTCTGGTGCGATTGAGGATCAGATCTCCGGCGGCGAAGGTGGCGCGAAAAGTGCACAACCGGCGTGGGATGACTTTATGAAAGTGGCACTGGACGGCGTTCCAGAGCAGAAGGTCACACCACCACCGGGCATTGTGAGCGTAACCATCGACAAGAGCACTGGCAAGCTGTCCAATGGCGGCGGTGGCAGCCGTTCCGAGTTCTTTATCGATGGCACCCAGCCAACAGGCTACTCGGTGCATGACGCCGGTACCACCTTGACAGACCCCGGTGGTGAAAGCCACGAGCTGTTCTAAACATAAAAACGGCCAGAGCAATCTGGCCGTTTTTTTAACTGAACGTTATCTGGCAATGTTAACGCGAGTTACGCAGGAAGGCTGCGGCCAGGAACAGCGCACTGACGTTACGGGCCTCACGGAAATCCGGTTCCTCCAATAACGCCATCATGTTGGCAATTGGCCAGCGCACCTGCGGCAAGGGTTCCGGCTCATCGCCTTCCAGGCTTTGCGGGTAGAGATCGTGCGCCAGCACGATATTCATCTGGCTGGAAAAATAAGAGGGAGCCATCGTCAGTTTACTCAGGAAATCAAAGCGCCTTGCACCAAAGCCCACCTCCTCCATCAATTCACGGTTGGCCGCTTCCAGCACCCCTTCACCGAGATCGATCAGGCCTTTTGGAAACCCCAGCTCATAAGATTCGGTGCCCACCGCATATTCGTGGATCAGCAGCAGATCGTCCCCCACCACCGGTACAATCATCACCGCTTCACGCTCGGAGGGCCGCATACGCTCGTACACCCGCCGTACACCATTACTGAACTCCAGATCGACCGATTCCACGTTGAATAAACGCGAACGCGCGACCGTTTCTACTTTCAGAATTTTAGGTTTTTGCAGGTGTTTATGCATGATTGCCTCAAATGGGCTGTCCGCTCAGAAAGCAGGCAACCAGGATAATGATGGGCGTGCTGCACCAAACTGGGGCGCACAAACTCGATCTTGATCACATTGTGCGTTAATGAGAACCTCTGTCGCAACGAACTTAAGCGTTAATTTACTTTTTTTTAACAAGCGTAGCCAGTACGAAGCCATTTTCCCAAAAAACTCACTAAAAACTGAATAATAAAATAGGATAAAGCCGATATCGGGTCTGTGGCATGGTTGCTATCATCATATGAGCCATGGGTTATGCAGAGCATCCCTGTGGCATACCATTTATTCGTGGGTGATTCAGTATCCAAGTTGCCGCCTACCAGCAGCTTCAAACATGAAGGGTATACCCAAAATAATTCAAGTTGCTTGTAGGCGGCAACTGAACGAAGCCCCAGGAGCTTACTCAAGTAAGTGACTGGGGTGAGTGAAGGCAGCCAACACCCAAGCGACTTGAAGTATGAAGGGTATATATATCCCCTGGAAGCTAACTCCGTATAATAGGCAGCAAATTATGAGTGAGGTTGGTGGGTTTTATGAGTTCACGATGAGGGCAGCATGAGCACAATAGCGTTAATATTGGTCTTGGTGCTAGCTTGCCTGATCCCTGCTGGCCTCTATTTCTGGTTTAAATTCCGCAAACAGCCCGTATTGGCAGGTTCTCTGCCGTTCATTAAACCAACACACCGCAAACTGACTGCGGATGAACGTGCGGCAGTTGAGTATTACCTCAATCAGCAGAGCAGGCTAGGTAACAAACTTTTGCCCGCCTCCCCGGCTTTGCCTTCCGTCAGGCTGGCACTCATACCACAGAGCGACAAGGTTTACCCTATCACTCATGCCATTACCCGCTATGGCCTGGCCAGCGATGAACCCAATAATTTGCGCTATTATCTCGATTCCGAAGAAATACATCTGCCGCCATTCTGGGAACAATACATCAGCGCCGATAATCATGTTGAAGTGATCAGAACCCAGACGCTGCCGCTTGTTATCTCACTCAATGGCCATTCGCTGCTCGATCATATTCACGAGCGCCCACAACCGCCCGTAGTGACTACTGCGATGCCAGTAAGGAATGCCTCCATCCGCCAGGAAGAGAGTGAACATATTGAACTGGTCAATATCCGTAAGGAAACCCCCCAGGAGCATGCGCTGAATCGCCCGAACGGTATCAAGGAAGCGGCCACCATTTCTGCCGCCCTGTTGCTGCTGTTCTTCAGCCTGATCAGCCCGGTGATGGTTATCCCCTGGATGATCGTTGTTGCAGTGCTGATGATCATCTGGGGCTGCTGGAATCTGCTGCGCCACCCGACCGAAAGCGAACTGAAGGAAGTCCACTGCCTGCGCGGCACGCCAAAGCGCTGGGGGCTGTTCGACGAAACCGATCAGGGGCAGCTCAGTAATATCTCGCTGGGGGTGATCGATTTGACTTACCCAGCACATTGGCAGCCTTACCTCACGTCCGATCTGGGTAAAGTCACCAATGTGGATATCTACCTCAACCGGCAAGTGGTGCGCCAAGGGCGTTATCTCTCCCTGCACGATGAGGTGAAAAATTTCCCTTTGCAGCCATGGGGAAAGCACGCCGTGCTGGCCGCCAGCGCCTTAGTAACGATGCTGTTGCTGCTGACCTACGTACCGCTCAGCCTACCGGTTAAACTGAGCAGCGCGTGGCTACAGGGCGCACAGAGAAGCGACGTCACCAGCGTACAGGCGCTGGAAGCTACACCATTGCGCATTGGTGATACCCTGAAAATCCAGGGCTACGGCATGTGCTATGTGCCATCAGGCAACGTGAGTGCTGCGCAGCCCGGCTTTATGCCTTTCGATTGCTCTGGGATCTACTGGAACAATGCCGCCCCGTTACCGCAACCGGAGTCGGAGGTGATCGACAAGGCCTCCGCCCTGCTGGCCACGATTAACCGGCAGTTGCACCCCAGCGGAGCTGACCAGAAACTGAACCCGCAATTGGCCAGCGCCATTGAGAAATCCGGTATGATCCTGTTGGATGATTTTTCGGATATCGTGTTGAAAACCCATGATCTGTGCAACATGGAAAGCGACTGTGTCCGGCTGAAAAACGCCCTGGTCAATCTGGGGAATGCCAAAAACTGGGCCAGCCTGGTGAAACGCGCCAAATCAGGCACTCTTCAGGGCGTTAACGTCCTGCTGCGGCCAGTCAGTGCAGAATCGCTGGAAAACCTGAGCAACGCAGCGACCTCGTCGTTTGTCACTAATGAAACCCGCCAGGCCGCTGCCGCACTCAACAGCCCACCGCCGGGTGGCTTTCTGATCACCAGCGATGAAGGCAAACAACTGGTCGATCATCCGCTGCCCACTCAACCGCTGAACGAATACAATGCGCTCGACCAGTGGAGCGAACTGCAACGTCTCTCCAGCCTGTTACTGCATACGCCGTTCCGCGCTCAGGGGGTCATTACCAGTATCTCTGTTGATGCCAATGGCACCCGCCATATCGCCTTACACAGCGAACCCGATATGATCACCTTGTGGCGTTACCTTGGCACCAGCCTGTTACTGCTGGCGCTGGTGGCCAGCCTTGGCTATAACACCTGGCGGCTGGTACAGCGCTGGCGCAAGAACCAACATCGTCTCGCTGATATCCAACGCTACTACGAAAGCTGCTTCAATCCTCAGCTCAATCCGGTTTCCATACGCCCGGTGGTTTAGTCATTACGCGTGCACAACCCGAACTCGGCTTATGCTACGCTAACACTATGGGCCACCACCGGCCTGCCTATGGAGTTTTTTCATGGTTCCCGAGTTCGACTGGCACGATATTGATACCGTGCTGCTGGATATGGACGGCACTCTGCTCGATCTGGAGTTCGACAGCCATTTCTGGCTGACGCTGGTTCCACAAGCGCTAAGTGAGCAGCGGGCCATCCCGTTCGATGACGCCCGTAAAATCATTTATGCCGAATATCTCGCCGTACAGCACACCATGAATTGGTATTGCTTTGATTACTGGAGCCATCGGCTGGGTTTGGATATCTATCGCATGACCAGCGAAGTGGGCAGCCGCGCGCGGCTGCGTGAAGATACCGAGCCGTTTCTACAGGCTTTGCGCCATGCAGGCCGCAGGACCATCTTGCTGACCAATGCCCATCCGCACAGTCTGGCGGTAAAAATTGAGCACACCGGGTTGGACCAGCACCTTGATTTATTACTTTCCACCCACACATTTGGTTATCCAAAAGAAGATCAGCGTCTGTGGCAGGCGGTGCAGCAGCAAACCGGCTTTGATCCGCATCGCACGCTGTTTGTTGATGACAGTGAGCCTATTCTGGATGCTGCCCAAACCTTTGGTATCCGCCACTGCCTGGGGGTACAAAACCCGGACTCCAGCATGGCGAGTAAAACTTTTCAGCGCTATCCGTCAATGAGCGACTATCGCCAGTTGATACCGGCGCTGCAACAGGGGAAGCCATGAAAGCCAAAGCAACGCAGAATGATGATGCCGTCCGTCTGGACAAATGGCTGTGGGCGGCACGTTTTTATAAAACCCGTGCGCTGGCGCGCGAAATGATCGACGGCGGTAAGGTGCATTACAACGGGCAGCGCGGCAAGCCGAGCAAAATCGTTGAGATTAATGCCGAGATCAAACTGCGCCAAGGCAATGAAGAACGTACCGTGGTGGTTCTGGCCGTCACCGGCCAGCGGCGAGGGGCCAGCGAGGCCCAGCAGATCTATCAGGAAACCGAGGCCAGCATCGCCAACCGCGAAAAAGTGGCGCTGGCCCGCAAGATGAACTCACTGACCATGCCGCACCCGGATCGCCGTCCAGACAAAAAAGAGCGGCGTGATTTGATTAAATTCAAGAGCCAGCCCCAGTAGGGCTGCACAATAAGATAGCCTGGCGAGCCGGAATCATCCCTCGCCTCAATGAGAGAAAACTATGTCCAACCATGACCAATTACACCGTTACCTGTTCGAAAACTACGCGGTGCGCGGTGAGCTGGTTACCGTCAATGAAACCTATCAGCAGATTCTGACCAACCATGACTACCCGGCACCGGTACAACAACTGCTCGGTGAACTGCTGGTTGCCACCAGTCTGCTGACTGCCACGCTGAAATTCGACGGTGACATCACCGTGCAGCTACAGGGTGACGGCCCACTCAAGCTGGCCGTTATCAACGGTAACAACCGCCAGGAAATGCGCGGTGTAGCCCGTGTAGAAGGCCCAATCGTTGAAGGCAACACGCTGCATCAAATGCTCGGCAACGGTATTATGGTGATCACCATCAGCCCGACCGAAGGCGAGCGCTATCAGGGCGTCGTCGGGTTGGAAGGTGAAACCCTGGCAGCATGCCTGGAAGGTTATTTCCGTCAGTCCGAGCAGTTGCCAACCCGCTTGTTTATCCGTACCGGCGAATCATCAGGTAAGCCCGTGGCGAGCGGCATGCTGCTGCAAGTGCTACCGGCACAGGACGGCAATGCCGATGACTTCGATCACCTGGTGCAACTGACCGCCACCATCAAGAATGAAGAGCTGTTCAACCTGCCAGCCAACGAGGTGCTCTATCGCCTGTATCATCAGGAGGAAGTGACGCTCTACGAACCGCAGGATGTGACCTTCCGCTGCACCTGTTCACGCCAGCGCTGTGCCGATGCGCTGATCACGCTACCGGCAGAGGAAGTGACCAACATGCTGGAGCAAGACGGTAACATCGACATGCATTGTGACTATTGTGGCAATCATTACCTGTTCGATGCCGTGGACATCGCCGCACTTTACAGTGGTAATACCGACAGCAGCCCACAGCTACACTAAGTTGCACCACACTCTGGCGAGCGCGTTCTGGCGCTCGCCAAGCCTCACCGTTTGCACGCTTGCTTTTTTCCGTGTGCTACATCTCATAACGTAGCTAAAAAACGTTTTAAACGTTAAATATTTGATAGCTATCGCGGTTACTCCCTGCTGAATCCCTACAATTGTTGCCAGAAATTCTGTGATCAAGGAGCAGTGACATGCGTGTTAAAGGTATAACCCACCAGGATCTTGCCGCTTATGGTATTCATAACGTTGGTGAAATCGTTCACAATCCGAGTTATGAATTACTGTTTAAGGAAGAGACCGATCCTTCATTGGAAGGGTTTGAGCGTGGCGTCGTAACCAGCCTGGGAGCCGTTGCCGTTGATACCGGCATCTTCACTGGCCGTTCTCCAAAAGATAAATACATCGTCCGCGACGATATCACCCGGGACACCGTCTGGTGGGCCGATCAGGGTAAAGGCAAGAACGATAACAAACCTCTCAGCCCCGAAGTCTGGGCAGATCTGAAACAGCTGGTCACCGAGCAACTCTCTGGCAAACGCCTGTTTGTGGTTGATACCTTCTGTGGTGCCAACGCAGACTCCCGTCTGAAAGTCCGCTTCATCACCGAAGTGGCCTGGCAGGCGCACTTTGTGAAAAACATGTTCATCCGCCCAAGCGAAGAAGAGTTGCAGGACTTCGAACCTGACTTCGTGGTGATGAACGGTGCCAAATGCACCAACCCGAACTGGCAGCAACAGGGGCTGAACTCGGAAAACTTCGTGGCGTTCAACCTGACCGAACGTATGCAGTTGATCGGCGGCACCTGGTACGGCGGCGAAATGAAGAAAGGTATGTTCTCGATGATGAACTACCTGCTGCCGCTGAAAGGTATCGCCTCTATGCACTGCTCGGCCAACGTGGGCGAGAAAGGCGATGTAGCGGTGTTCTTTGGCCTGTCCGGCACCGGTAAAACCACGCTCTCTACCGATCCGAAACGCCAGTTGATCGGCGATGACGAACACGGCTGGGACGACGACGGGGTGTTCAACTTCGAAGGTGGCTGCTACGCCAAAACCATCAAGCTTTCCGAAGAGGCTGAACCAGATATCTATCACGCCATCAAGCGCGATGCGCTGTTGGAAAACGTCACCGTACTGGCCGATGGCACCGTGGATTTCAACGACGGCTCGAAAACCGAGAACACCCGCGTTTCCTATCCGATCTACCATATCCACAACATTGTTAAACCGGTTTCAAAAGCGGGCCATGCCACCAAGGTGATCTTCCTGACCGCCGATGCCTTTGGCGTACTGCCGCCGGTATCACGCCTGACGGCCAACCAGACCCAGTACCACTTCCTGTCTGGTTTCACCGCAAAACTGGCCGGTACCGAGCGCGGTGTTACCGAGCCGACGCCGACCTTCTCAGCCTGCTTCGGTGCCGCCTTCCTGTCGTTGCACCCAACCCAATACGCCGAAGTCTTGGTTAAGCGCATGCAGGCGGCCGGTGCGCAGGCTTATCTGGTGAATACCGGTTGGAACGGCACGGGTAAACGTATCTCGATCAAAGATACCCGCGGCATTATCGACGCCATCCTCAACGGTGAAATCGATAAAGCAGAAACCATCACGCTGCCGATCTTCGATCTGGCGATGCCAACCGCCTTACCGGGCGTTGATCCGGCGATCCTCGACCCACGCGCCACCTACGCCAAGGTCGAGCAGTGGGAAGAAAAAGCGCACGATCTGGCGAATCGCTTTATCACCAACTTCGATAAATATACAGATACACCGGCTGGCGCAGCGCTGGTCAGTGTAGGGCCGAAGCTGTAATACCCTCTTGTAGGGGGCGTTGTCTCAGTGTTTTAGCCCCCTACATTTTCTACCTTAAGGCGCGATTTCGCGCCTTTTTTCATTTCAGTAGCTTGTTTTTTAATCAGCCCGATAGGATAATCATGCAATGCAATCATTGCTAGCAAAAGGGGGATCAATGGCTACCATAACCGTCAGGAATCTGGATGATGAAGTAAAAGAATTGCTGCGTATCTCAGCGGCTAAAAATGGCCATTCCATGGAGGAGGAAGTTCGCATGATTTTGAAGCAGGCACTGGTGAAAAAGCCACCGCGCTATGGTTTAGGCACCTGGATGCACCAGCATTTTGCCGAATTTGGCGGTGTTGAACTGGAGATCCCACCTCGCGATGCCGTACCGCCGCGGATTGTCACCTTTGACGATGATGATGACCAAGCATGATTATTCTCGACACCAATGTGATTTCAGAAACGTTACGCCCCAATCCACATTACAACGTCATTAATTGGCTGAATGAAAGAGACAACGACGAGCTTTATCTGAGTGCGATTGTACTTGCAGAGTTGTTTAGCGGTGTTGCCTGTATGCCTGACGGAAAGCGGCAACTTGAGCTCAGGCATAAGTTGACCGAGGCGGTACAGGTGAGATTTGATGAGCAGATTCTGCCATTTGATACGCTTTGCGCTATGCAATACGCCCAGCTAATGGGACGAAATCAGCGTCAAGGTAGGTTAATGAGTATTCCCGACACGCAAATTGCCGCCACCTGTCTGCAGTACGGCGCAACACTGGCAACACGCAATACCAAAGACTTTCACCATTGCGGGATTGAGCTAATCGACCCTTGGCAAGCCACCACCAGCCTGCGCTTGCATGAAGAGGCAGCGGAATACTACGTGATGAGCAGAAAACCCTGACCGAGCCACAGCCCGGTCAGGAAGCTATGCGGTGTCTTTCGCCGTTTGATGGCCGTTGGCCGATTCTCTTTTCTCCATCGGCAATGGAATATAGGCGCGGATGCGCAACCCACCGCGTTCACTGGTGCCGATATCCAACACCCCAGCATGAGCATCAATAATACGTTGCACAATCGCCAACCCCAGCCCTGTACCGCTGGTGCTGCGCGCGCTATCGCCACGCACAAAGGGTTGGAACAGATGCTTAAGCTCTTCCGGCTTGATCCCTGGGCCGTCATCTTCCACCTGGAACCAGCCGCGTTGCAACTCACGCCCGCTGCTGACCTTGATCCAGCCATTGCCATAGCGGGCCGCATTCACCACCATGTTGGCCGCCGCGCGCTTGATTGATAACGGATGCACATTCATCATCAATTCGCCCGGCAGGATGTCCGTTTCAATGACCCGCTCATAGCCGCTTTCTGCCGCCACCACTTCGCCCAGAATAGTGTTCAGATCGCTAATCTCGGTCTGCATTTCCTGGCCGGTGCGCAGGTAATCAATAAACTGCTCGATGATGGCGTTACACTCTTCGATATCTTTATTGATCGACTCCGCCAGATAGCCGTCTTCGGTGCTCATCATCTCTGTCGCCAGCCGGATGCGCGTCAGCGGCGTGCGCAGATCGTGACTCACCCCGGCCATCAGCAGCGTACGATCGTCGGCAAGTTGCTTCACACCGGCCGCCATCTGGTTAAAGGCACGGGTCACGGAACGCACCTCAGAGGCACCATATTCACGCAGCGGTGGCGGAATAATCCCCTTCCCCACCTGCAAGGCCGCGTGTTCAAGCTCAACCAGGGGGCGGTTCTGGATACGGATAAACAGCCAGGCACCGCCGATCGCCAGCAGCATGATCGCCAAGGTGTAACGGAACAGCGGTGAAAAATCACCCTGATGGATTTCGGTCAGCGGAACGCGCACCCAGATGTCCGGTTGCAGCCAGGTTTTCAGCCAAACCACCGGTGAGTTTTTATTCACCTCAACGCGGACATCCGTCGGCCCACCCAGTTGCTGCGCCATCTGCTGGCTGAGGAATTGATAGTGCTGCGCCCAGCGCAAGCCACTTTCCTCCGCCGCAGCATTGGTATACAGGGAAATACCCAGTTCACGGTAGATTTCACGGCGGAACGCCGGTGGCACTTCAAGCAGCGTGCCATCCTCCAGTTGCAGCCGGTCGGTCATCAGCATACGGACTTCATACGCCAGAACCTTGTTGAACTGCTGTAGGCTGGGCAGGATGGCGAAGTTGAGCACCACCAGATAGGTCGTCACCAAGCTGACGAACAGCAAGGTGACAATCAACAGCAAAGTTCTGGCAAACGAGCTACGCGGTGAAAAGCGCAATCGCTTCATGCCTTAGTGCCGTCCGGCACGAAGACGTAACCCAGGCCCCAAACGGTCTGAATATAACGAGGATGGGCCGGATCTTCCTCAACCATGCGGCGCAGGCGAGAAATTTGCACGTCGATGGAGCGCTCCATCGCGCTGTATTCGCGGCCACGAGCCAGGTTCATCAGCTTATCGCGTGATAACGGCTCGCGCGGATGGCTGACCAACGCTTTCAATACCGCAAACTCACCGCTGGTGAGCGGCATAGGCTCGTCTTCGCGGAACATTTCGCGCGTGCCCAGGTTCAGTTTAAATTTACCAAAGGCGATGATGGCTTCTTCCTGTGAAGGGGCGCCTGGCAGTTCATTGGCCTGACGGCGCAGCACCGCACGGATACGGGCCAGCAGTTCACGCGGGTTGAACGGTTTAGGAATGTAGTCATCGGCACCGATTTCGAGCCCGACAATGCGATCCACTTCTTCGCCCTTGGCAGTCACCATGATGATCGGCATCGGGTTGCTTTGGCTGCGCAGACGGCGGCAGATAGAAAGCCCGTCTTCACCCGGCAGCATCAGGTCTAACACCATCAGATGGAAAGATTCACGCGTCAGCAAACGATCCATTTGCTCAGCGTTGGCCACGCTACGAACCTGAAAGCCCTGCTCCGTTAAATAACGTTCTAAAAGCGCACGCAGGCGCATGTCATCATCGACGACCAGAATCTTATGATTTTCTTGCATTGTATTACTCCCAAAGGCTGTATTGCCTGATTCTAGGCTGTGGCCGGCACAGATGTATAAGCACTGCTGGCGACGGTTTGGCAACAGCCTTGTATTGTTAAAAAACCCTGTCATTACTGACAGCATTTAATGGTATACATTCTAGCCGAAATTGTTACAAAGCTTATTCTTTTGCTCAGATATCAACTGTTTTCACTTAAGTATCGGGCCAGGCCGCCTCTTACTTGTGATTGTTTACACAGACAGCCGAAAATCCCAAACTGGCGGTTTTGGCAGTGTACCGCAGAGATACCGATAAAAAACTCACCCAATGACCCGTTTATGCGAGAATCCCCAGATTAACGGCTGACTGCAAGGTGGATAACGATGAAAACATTGCTGATTACCCGTGAGGGGTACGACAAGCTGAAGCAAGAACTGGACTTTCTTTGGCGTGAAGAGCGCCCGGAAGTGACCAAGAAAGTCACCTGGGCCGCCAGCCTGGGTGACAGAAGTGAAAACGCCGATTACCAGTACAACAAAAAGCGGCTGCGTGAAATCGATCGCCGCGTGCGCTACCTCACCAAATGCCTTGAGCAGTTGAAAATCGTCGACTATTCGCCGCAGCAGGAAGGCCGGGTGTTTTTTGGTGCCTGGGTGGAGATCGAAAACGATGAGGGTGAGATCAAACGCTTTCGTATCGTCGGTTACGATGAGATTTTCGGCCGTAAAGACTACATCTCCATCGACTCACCGATGGCCCGCGCACTGCTGAAAAAGGAAGTGGGCGATAGCGCCACGGTGCAAACGCCTGCCGGTGAAGCGTTTTGGTCGGTCAATGAGATCACCTATGTGAAAGAGTGAAGGGGCATGTCAGCCCACTGCGCTGGCATTTTATCCCTGCAAACCGTATAACTATCCCCCTATTGATTATCGTGCTGAACAGATACCCGACTTATGAATGACCCACTGAGCCGCATTATTGCAACAGAATTGCAGGCCCGGCCGGAGCAAGTTGACTCCGCCATCCGTCTGCTGGATGAAGGTAATACCGTGCCGTTTATCGCACGCTATCGTAAGGAAGTCACCGGAGGCCTGGACGACACCCAACTGCGCCAGTTGGAAACCCGCTTGGGTTACCTGCGTGAACTGGAAGATCGCCGCCAGACCATCCTCAAATCCATCGACGAGCAAGGTAAGCTGACCGAACAGCTGGCTGGGGCAATTAACGCCACGCAGAGCAAAACCGAACTCGAAGACCTTTACCTACCGTATAAACCCAAGCGCCGCACCCGTGGTCAGATCGCTATTGAAGCCGGTCTGGAGCCGCTGGCCGACTTGCTGTGGCAAGATCCACAGCAGCAGCCAGAACAGGCGGCCGAACGTTATGTTGATGCCGACAAAGGCGTTGCCGATGTAAAAGCGGCGCTGGACGGTGCGCGCTATATCCTGATGGAACGCTTCGCCGAAGATGCCACGCTGCTGGCCAAAGTGCGCGATTACCTGTGGAAAAACGCCCATCTGGTGTCCAAGGTGGTGGAAGGCAAAGAAGAGGAAGGCGCGAAATTCCGCGACTACTTCGATCATCATGAACCGATTTCACAAGTGCCTTCTCACCGTGCGCTGGCGATGTTCCGCGGCCGCAATGAAGGGGTACTGCAACTGGCGCTGAATGCCGACCCGCAGTTTGAAGAAGCGCCGCGCGAAAGCCAGGGCGAGTTGATCATCATCAACCACCTGAACCTGCGCCTGAACAATGCGCCGGCCGATGTCTGGCGCAAGGCGGTGGTCAACTGGACCTGGCGCATCAAGGTGCTGCTGCATCTGGAAACCGAACTGATGGGCACCCTGCGTGAGCGTGCAGAAGACGAAGCGATCAACGTTTTCGCCCGCAATATGCACGATCTGCTGATGGCCGCCCCGGCCGGTATGCGTGCCACCATGGGCCTGGACCCTGGCCTGCGTACCGGTGTCAAAGTGGCGGTGGTGGATGCCACCGGCAAACTGGTGGCGACCGATACCGTTTATCCGCACACCGGTCAGGCCGCTAAAGCTGCCGCCGTAGTTGCCGCACTGTGCATCAAGCACCAGGTGGAACTGGTGGCGATCGGCAACGGTACCGCCTCCCGCGAAACCGAGCGCTTCTTTGCCGAACTACAGCAACAGTTCCCGAATGTGCAGGCGCAGAAAGTGATCGTCAGCGAGGCCGGTGCTTCGGTCTATTCCGCCTCAGAACTGGCGGCGCTGGAATTCCCGAACCTCGACGTTTCCCTGCGTGGCGCAGTTTCCATTGCCCGCCGCTTGCAGGATCCGTTGGCCGAACTGGTTAAGATTGACCCTAAATCCATCGGCGTCGGCCAATACCAGCACGACGTCAGCCAGAGCCAGTTAGCGAAGAAGCTGGATTCGGTGGTGGAAGACTGCGTAAACGCCGTGGGTGTTGATCTGAATACCGCGTCGGTGCCTTTATTGACCCGTGTGGCCGGTTTAACGCGTATGATGGCGCAGAATATCGTCACCTGGCGCGATGAAAACGGCCGTTTCAGCAACCGCGAGCAACTGCTGAAAGTCAGTCGCTTAGGGCCAAAAGCCTTTGAGCAGTGTGCGGGCTTCTTGCGTATCAACCACGGTGATAACCCGCTGGATGCCTCAACCGTTCACCCGGAAACCTACCCGGTGGTGGAGCGCATTCTGGCCGCGACCCAGCAGGCGTTGCAGGATCTGATGGGCAACTCGAACGCCATCCGCAACCTGAAAGCCAGCGATTTCACCGATGAGAAATTTGGTGTGCCAACGGTTACCGACATCCTGAAAGAGCTGGAAAAACCGGGCCGCGATCCGCGCCCAGAATTCAAAACCGCCACCTTTGCAGAAGGCGTGGAAACGCTGAACGATCTGCAAGTCGGGATGATTCTGGAAGGCTCGGTCACCAACGTCACCAACTTCGGTGCGTTTGTGGATATCGGCGTGCATCAGGATGGGCTGGTGCATATCTCCTCGCTGGCAGATAAGTTTGTGCAGGATCCGCACACCGTGGTGAAAGCCGGTGATATCGTCAAAGTGAAGGTGATGGAAGTCGATCTGCAACGCAAGCGTATCGCACTCAGCATGCGCTTGGACGAGCAACCGGGCGAAGGTTCATCACGCCGTGGCAGCGGTAGCAACAACAGCGCTCCAGCACGCGACAACGCTTCACGCGCGCCAGCCAACAAAGCAGCGAAACCACGCACCACCACCCCGGCAAACAACAGTGCCATGGGTGACGCGTTGGCTGCGGCGTTCGGCAAAAAACGTTAAGCCTAACGGCAGAGGGCGGAGTTCACCCCGCCCTCTGCCGGATAACATTTCCACTTATTTTTGATGCACCGCAAGAAAGTAGTACAATTAGCAGTCAACAACCCTGTTTCTTGTATTGATTACGATAATCGTTCTCACTATTATTATGTTGCGTGTTTATTGGGCCACGCCATGGCTCAGCTGTTTCGGCTCCATTTACCCCCTCGGGTAGCCTGGGCAAAACTGTTCTGAAAGCAACGTTCCAGCGGGAACGTTTTGATCACCAAGAAGGTAATATGCATCTTCTTCCTAAACAGACTTATAAAATTGCCGGTTTCTCCAGTGAAATCAGCCCCGCTTACCGACAGAAACTGCTGTCGCTCGGGATGCTGCCCGGTTCATTATTTGAAGTAGTACGCGTTGCACCACTCGGCGATCCAATAGAAATAAAAACCCGCCGCGTCAGCCTGGTGCTGCGGAAAAAAGATTTGGACCTGATCCTGCTCGACGGCCAGTAACCACACGCCGCCCCCCGCCTCAGGCTTTTGCCGTGCTTCTGCGCATGGCCGGTACTTAATTTACTGATATCACGTTGGATTATGAAAAAAATCACCATTGGCTTGATAGGTAATCCGAATTCAGGGAAAACTACACTGTTCAACCAGCTTACCGGTGCGCGTCAGCGGGTTGGTAACTGGGCCGGAGTCACGGTTGAACGCAAAGAAGGCCAGTTTTCCACAGCGCAATCGCAGGTTACTCTGGTCGATTTGCCCGGCACCTACTCGCTCACCACCATCTCCGAACAGACCTCGCTTGACGAACAGATCGCCTGCCATTACATCCTGAGCGGCGACGCTGACTTGTTGATCAACGTGGTAGATGCGTCAAACCTGGAGCGCAACCTTTACCTGACGCTGCAACTGCTGGAGCTGGGCATTCCCTGCATCGTGGCGCTGAATATGCTGGATATCGCCAGAAGCCAGCGCATCGAGATTGATCTTGCGGCCCTGTCTGAACGCCTGGGTTGCCCGGTCGTACCGCTGATTTCTACCAAAGCCGACGGGATTGGCATGCTGAAACAGATGATCGACGGTCATCGGTTCAATCAGCTCAAAGCCTTGGTAAATTACCCGCCGTTGCTGCTAGACCAAGTCAACGCCTTGACCGAAGCCATGCCGCAGAATCTGCCCACCGAACAGCGCCGCTGGCTGGCGCTGCAAATGCTGGAAGGGGATATTTATAGCCACCAGTTGGCAGGTGATGCTATCGCTCTGCTGCCGCAGGCCAGGCAAGCGCTGCAACAGCAGCAGCAGGAAGATCCGGCGCTGGTGATTGCCGATGCACGTTACCAGTCGATCGCAGCCCTTTGCGACGCCGTCAGTAACGCGCAACAAGCTCTGCCGAACCGACTGACTGAAGTGCTGGATAAAGTGATCCTCAACCGCTGGCTCGGCGTGCCGATTTTCCTGCTGGTGATGTACCTGATGTTCCTGCTGGCGATCAACATCGGTGGTGCGCTGCAACCGATCTTCGATCTCGGCTCGGCGGCAATCTTTATTCAGGGGATCCAATGGGTGGGTTATACCCTGCATTTCCCTGAATGGCTGACCATTTTCCTGGCACAGGGCGTCGGTGGCGGTATCAATACCGTGCTGCCGTTGGTGCCGCAGATCGGCATGATGTACCTGTTCCTGTCCTTTTTGGAAGACTCCGGCTACATGGCGCGCGCAGCGTTCGTTATGGATCGCCTGATGCAGGCGCTCGGCTTGCCGGGGAAATCCTTCGTGCCGCTGATCGTCGGTTTCGGCTGCAACGTGCCGTCGATCATGGGTGCCCGCACGCTGGATGCCCAACGTGAACGCCTGATCACCATCATGATGGCTCCTTTTATGTCCTGCGGTGCGCGGCTGGCGATCTTCGCCGTATTCGCTGCGGCATTTTTCGGCCAAGACGGCGCTGGCGTGGTGTTCTCGCTGTATATGCTGGGTATCGTAGTCGCTATTCTTACCGGCCTGGTGCTGAAATACACCATCATGCGCGGTGAAGCATCACCGTTCGTCATGGAGTTGCCGGTTTATCACGTACCCCACCTGAAAAGCCTGCTGCTGCAAACCTGGCAACGCCTGAAAGGTTTTGTGCTGCGCGCCGGGAAAGTCATTGTGATTGCCAGTATCCTGATCGGTGGCTTGAACAGCTTCTCGTTCAGCGGCAAGCCGGTAGACAGCATCAATGATTCAGCGTTGGCATCGGTTTCCAAAGTGCTTACACCGCTGCTGCAACCGATGGGGGTGCACAGCGATAACTGGCAGGCAACCGTCGGCCTGGTTACCGGAGCCATGGCCAAAGAAGTGGTGGTGGGGACGCTCAACACGCTGTACACCGCCGAACACATCACCAATCAACCGTTCGACGCCGCCAATTTCAACCTGCTGGATGAATTGTCTGCCGCTCTGGATGAAACCTGGCAAGGTCTGAAAGGCACTTTCAGCCTCAGCGTACTTGCCAACCCTATCGAAGCCAGCAAAGGCGATGGCGAAATGGGCGCAGGCTCAATGGGGGTTATGAGCAGCAAATTCGGCACCTCTATTTCTGCTTACAGCTATCTGATCTTCGTGCTGCTGTATGTGCCGTGCGTTTCGGTGATGGGTGCGATTGCCCGCGAATCAAGCCGGGGCTGGATGACCTTCTCCATCCTGTGGGGGCTGAATGTGGCCTACTCGCTGGCCACCCTGTTCTACCAGATAGCAACCTTTAGCCAGCATCCGCAATACAGCCTGGTGGCGATCCTGTCGGTGCTGGCCTTCAATGCCTTGCTGCTGCTGGCATTACGTAAGGCTCGCAGCCGCGTGACCATCCGCCTGCGCAACGCAACGCCTGCCGCCTGCTGCCAAAACCCGCAGGGTGATTGCCACTGATGGCCAGCCTGCTGCAAATCCGTGATGCGCTCGCCCTGCGGGGCAGCGCTCAGGCTCAACAGTTGAGCCACCAACTGGCAACGCCGTTGCCGCTGGTTGAAGCCATGCTGGAGCGTTTAACCGATATGGGTAAAGTGGAGCGTATCGAGCAGGATAACAGTGAATGCCTGAGCGGCAGCTGCAAGCGCTGCCCGGAAAGATGCAGTACGGTAGTTTATCGCTTGAAAAACTAGAGACAAAAAACAGGGGCGCACGCTATGCGCCCCTCGTTAGCAAATTATTTCTTATCTTTGTACACTTCAGCGGCCGCACTGAACCTGCCATGCTCGCGGGCAGCCACAACCACGTAGTACTTCCCACCTTTCTCGTCAGCCAGTTTGGACAATTCCTCTTTCAAGTCCATTGGATCGGTGGCTTGGGCAGTTGACGTTATCATGCCAATTTTCTCGTACTTGCCTGGTGCCTTATCCAAATCTTCCTGAGTGAGTAATGTTGCCGCCATTGTGCTGAAAGACGCTAAACCCACAACCAATGCTGCAACCGTCATCTTCAATGATTTCATGACCATACCTCTAAGCGGATAAATGAGTTGTTATGAAAGCCGTTAACAATAAATCAGGCATCGATACGCAGCGATGCTCAAGAGCCCAGTGAAAAAATACATGCAGTTTTCTCACCGTTCGCCACATATCTAGCCCTTCATATATCGAATCAGCCTGCTTTTTTATCCGCCAATTAGCCGACCTTGTAGCGCTCTTTTGTGCCTTTTTTGGCCGCAATCAGGGTGGTATCAGCGCGAAGCCGCGCGCCTACCGGGTTGCAGCAAATTGATTAATAATGCTGGTGAATTCTTCAGGGTGAGAGACAAAAGGCGCATGGGCCGCCTTGGGGATCACCACCGAAGACGACTGCGGCCACCGCTCATCCAACAGCGTCGCGACCTTGCGCGGTACCAAACCATCCAGGTAACCATAAATGCGCAGCACCGGCATCGCTGGCTTGGCCAGCTGCTGCCGCTGATCCACGGTACGCAGTATATCAAGCCCGCTATTGAGCACCGCGACACCCGGCATCGGTTGATTAAGCACCACGGTTTTTAACAGGCGCGCATCCTGGCGGGCGCTTTCGGTTCCCAGGGTTTGCAGCGCCAGAAAGCGCTCTACGGTACGGTTGAAATCCTCGCTGAGCTGCTGCTTGAAACCGCTCAGCACTTCTGGCCGGATCCCTGGCCAATCCTCCTGCGCGGCAAAACAGGGCGAAGAAGCCACGGTAATCAGCCCTACCACCCGCTCAGGCTGCGTCAGGGCAATCTGCCCGGCCACCAGCCCACCCAATGACCAGCCCAGCCAATACGCGCGCGCAGGGGCTGCCGCCAGCAGGATGTCCGCCATCTGTGGCAACGATAACGCACCATAACCCTGGCTGCGGCCATAGCCCGGCAGATCGACCAGGTGCACGCGAAAATGCGGCGTCAATCGCTCCAATATGCAACCCCATACTTCGGCGTTCAATCCCCATCCGTGCAGCAGCACAAGATCGCGATCGCCTTCGCCCATTGTTTGCCAATACAGCGCTGTCATCAGTTATTGTCCTTCTGAACTCGTTCCGTCACGGAGGACGGTATGCTATCAATCTACAGCCGCTGTTGGCTATGCCGGCAACCATTAAGGCTAATGCAGCAGGGCATTTGCAGTTATTGCCTGCGTGAACTGCCCGCCAAACCCATCAGTTGCCCACGCTGTGGTTTACCTAGCGGCGATCCGCACCGGCCTTGTGGCCGCTGCCTGCAACAGCCACCGCCCTGGCAGGCACTGGTTTTTGCCACCGACTATTGCTTGCCAATCAGTAGCTTAATCAAGCGTTTCAAATTCCAGCGCACGCCAGAACTGGCCCCGACGCTGGCCCGGTTGATCCTGCTGCATTGGCTACGGGCTCACCGAGAGCAACATCTGAACAAACCGGACATCATTTTAGCGGTACCCTTACAGGATAAGCGCTGCTGGCGCAGGGGTTACAATCAGAGCGATCTGCTGGCCCGGCCATTGGCGCACTGGCTGGGGTGTGAATATCGGCCCGCCGCGCTGCGCCGGATCAGGACTACCTCGCCACAGCAGCAATTAATCGCCCGTGCGCGGCGGCGCAATTTACGCGGCGCATTCCGTTGTGATGAAAACCTGGCAGGGAGGCATGTGGCGCTGCTGGATGATGTAGTAACTACCGGTAGCACGGTGGCAGAAATCGCTAAATTATTGCAGAAACAGGGCGTCGCCTCCTTGCAGATCTGGTGCGTCTGCCGCACATTGTAGTACCACCGCAATGGGCGTATTATATCCTACTATAGCAGTCAACTATTGAGTCAATGCCATGATCCGTATAACAGATGCAGCACAGGAACATTTTGCCAAACTGTTGGCAAACCAAGAAGAAGGCACCCAAATCCGCGTATTCGTGATTAATCCGGGTACGCCAACGGCTGAATGCGGTGTTTCTTATTGCCCGCCAGATGCGGTAGAAGCAACAGACACCGAGCTGAAGTTCGAAAAGCTGTCTGCTTTTGTTGATGAATTGAGCACACCGTATCTCGAAGACGCTGAAATCGACTTTGTCACCGATCAACTCGGTTCCCAGCTCACGCTAAAAGCGCCAAACGCCAAAATGCGCAAAGTCGACGACAATGCCCCGTTGATGGAACGTGTGGAATACGTGCTGCAATCGCAGATCAACCCGCAGTTGGCAGGCCACGGCGGCCGCGTTACGCTGATGGAAATCACCGATGACGGGCTGGCTATCCTGCAGTTTGGCGGCGGTTGCAACGGTTGTTCGATGGTTGACGTAACGCTGAAGGAAGGGATCGAGAAAGAGCTATTACAGAAGTTCCCCGAACTGAAAGGGGTACGCGACCTGACCGAGCACCAGCGTGGTGAGCACTCTTACTACTAATATGCTTAGGGCGCCAATACGGCGCCCTATATATTGCGAATTACCCAGCCGACACCTTCTTGCGCCGCTTATCCAAATCCTTCAGTAAACGATTCACCTGCCGATCGGCAAACATCTCTTCCAAGGTATGGCTCAGCTTGCGCCGCCAGTTTGGGTATTCATTGCTGGTGCCTGGGATATTGACCGGGTCGGACATATCCAGCCAATCCTCCGGTTGCAGGCCCAGCAGCGCACTAGCACTGTCAGCCACATAACGCTGCAACCCACGGTTCAACAATGGGCTCATCGCCAACAAAGAGGCTTTTTTGCCGACCTTCTGCGGCACACAGCCGTAGCGGTGCAGCCCATCCAGCAAGCCCTGCTTGGCGCGTTCACGATCGGCAAACAGCGTTTTGAGCACCTCGGCATCCGGGTATAACCCCAGCGTTTTCCCCAGCGTCAGATCACCGCTCTGCCAATAGCCACGCAGCGTGGGCAGATCGTGCGTGGTAATGGTCGCCATCGCCTGCACCGGATAAGACTGCGGCGCGCGGAACTGGCTCTCGCTATCACGTTCGAAATACAGCACTTTGTAGGAGTAAACCCCACTATCACGCAGCTTGCCGACGATCTCCACCGGCACGGTACCGAGATCTTCACCAATCACCATGCAGCGATGGCGTTGGCTTTCCAGCGCCAACAGCGCCAGCAGATCGTCAACCGGGTATTTGACGTAGGCCCCGTTATCGGCGGTTTCACCGTAAGGGATCCACCATAAACGCAACAGCGCCATGACGTGGTCGATACGCAAAGCACCGCAGCTGGTCATATTGGCACGCAGCAAATCGATAAACGGCTGGTAGCCGCGCGCCGCCATCACATGCGGATCCATCGGCGGCAGGCCCCAGTTTTGCCCCAGCGGGCCGAGGATATCCGGCGGAGCCCCGACAGAAGCCCCCAGGCAATACAGCTCGCGTTCACACCAGGTTTCAGCGCCGCCTTCCGCCACGCCTACCGCCAGATCGCGGTAAAGGCCGATCGGCATCTGCTGCTCTTGGCTTTGGCCGAAGCACTCGGCAAACTGGCTGGCAGCCAACCATTGCAGCCACAGATAGAAAGTCACTTCATCCGTATGCTGTTGGCAGAAAGCCGCTACTGCGGCCCCATTGCCCTGCCGATACTCCTCCGGCCAAGCTGGCCAACCCCACATGCTGCTATCGTTGGCAGACAGATGTGCATGCAACGCATCATAGGCCGCCTGTTGGTACAGGCTGCTGCCTCCTTCACTCACGAAACGTTCAAACGCCTGCTTCAGCGCATCGCTGGCCTTGCGGGCCTGAAACTGCGGGAACGCCAGCTTCAGCGCCGCCAGCTTCAACTGGGTGACCGCGCAATAATCCACTTGGTCACTGCTGCGCGCTTTCGCCAGCAGCTTCTGTGTCGCCGCCTTCTGCCACCATTTCTGCGCGGCTGCGCTGTGCTGGAAATCCTCCACCGCGTTGACGTCGATATACACCACGTTCAGCCAGCGCCGTGAAGAAGGGCTGTAAGGGCTAGCACTTTCCGGATTGGCCGGATACAGCGCATGGATCGGGTTTAGCCCAACAAAGGCGCCACCGCGTTCCCCCACTTCGCTGACCATCACGCGCAGATCGCCAAAGTCACCGATGCCCCAGTTACGATCAGAGCGCAACGTGTAGAGTTGCACGCAGGCACCCCACAGTTTTTTTCCGGTCAGCAGGGCTTGGGGCTCGTAGCAGCGTTTCGGCGCGACAATCAACCGGCACTGCCATTGCTGCTCGCCCTGCGTCAGCTGGAGCTGGTGATACCCCAGCGGCAGTTTGCCCGCCAGGGTCAAGGTTTTGCGCGCGCTGGCGCGGCCCTGTTGCTGGCTACCGTCCTCGCATTGCAGCACCCAGTGGTACTCACCACTGCCGCCCAGCGGCAAAGCCACCGGGTTGCCGTGATAGAACACTTTCACCAATGGTAACGGCGCAGCCTCCGAACGAAGCGACGCGTTACTCATGGCATCCAGCAGCTTACGCTTGGTTTCCGGCGAAATAGCCTGCTGTTTACCATGGGCATTGATGTAATCAGCCGCAATCCCTGCCTGGGAGGCCGCCTGATCGATAGCTTTACTCATTCGTACTCCTTAACGCTTGGCTTGCCAGATGCGCTGCTGGTAGTCACGGATCGAACGATCGGAACTGAACATACCCACGCGCGCGGTGTTAAGGATGGTACGGCGCGTCCATTCGTCGCGGTCACGATACAGTTTGTCTACCTGCCGTTGAGCTTCACAGTAGGAAGCAAAGTCTGCCAGCACCAGATACGGATCGCCGCCTTCCAGCAGGCTGTGCAGCATCAGATCGAAGGCGTGCTTGTCACCCTGGCTGAAGATGCCGCTGGCCAATTCATCCAGAATCGTTTTCAGGTGTTTGTCTTTCTTACGGTAACTCAGCGGATCGTAACCCTTCTTCAACAACGCCTTAACCTGCTCCACGGTATTGCCGAAAATGAAGATATTGTCTTCGCCCACCTGCTCGGCAATCTCAACGTTGGCACCGTCCAGCGTACCCACGGTCAAGGCACCGTTCAGCGCCAGCTTCATATTGCCGGTGCCGGAGGCTTCTTTACCAGCGGTGGAGATCTGCTCAGAAACATCGGCCGCCGGGATCATCAGCTCCGCTACCGAAACGCGGTAGTCCGGAATAAACACCACTTTCAGACGATCCTTCACGATCGGATCGTTGTTGATCTTCTCCGCCGCCTGGTTGATCGCATAAATGATGTTTTTCGCCAAGTAGTAACCTGGAGCCGCTTTGGCACCGAACAGGAACACGCGCGGTACCATATCCATCTCTGGGTTATCGCGCAGTTGGCGATACAGCGACAGGATATGCAGCAAATTCAGGTGCTGACGTTTGTATTCATGCAGGCGCTTAATCTGTACGTCGAAGATCGCATCCGGGTTGAGCGTCAGGCCCATCACGCTATGCACGTAATTGGCCAGAGCCACCTTGTTATCACGTTTGATCTGCTGATACTGCTGGCGGAACGCCGCATCGTCGGCATATTTTTCCAGGCCTTTCAGCGCATCCAGATCGTTGGCCCACTCTACCTTCAGCGTTTCGTCGATCAGACCGGACAACGCCGGGTTACACTGTTTCAGCCAGCGGCGCGGCGTAATACCGTTGGTGACGTTGTGGAATTTGTTCGGCCACAGCTGGTGATATTCCGGGAACAGATCCTTCACCACCAGATCCGAGTGCAGTTGCGCTACACCGTTAACCGCAAAACCGCTCACGACGCACAGGTTCGCCATGCGCACCTGCTTGTCATGGTGTACCGCCAGTTTGGCCCAAACGGCGTCATCGCCCGGCCAGTGTTGGTCCACCAGCTTTTTGAAGTTGGCGTTGATCTGCTTGATGATTGAGAAATGGCGTGGCAGCAGGCTGCGCACCAGTTTTTCATCCCAGCACTCCAGGGCTTCCGGCATCAGCGTGTGGTTGGTATAGGCGAAGGTCTTGCTGGTGATCGCCCAGGCTGCATCCCAATCCATCTGATGTTCATCCAACAGGATGCGCAGCATTTCCGGAATAGCGATGGTCGGGTGAGTATCGTTCAGTTGGATCACTTCGTACTTTGGCAGGTCTGCAATCTTGCGGCCCGCCTGATGGTGTTTGCGCAGGATATCCGCCACCGAGCAGGCGCACTGGAAATACTGCTGCATCAGGCGCAGGCGTTTGCCAGCCTGATGGTTGTCGTTCGGATAGAGCACTTTGGTAAGTTTAGCCGCTTCAACGCCCTGCTTTTCTGCCTGCAGGAATTTGCCATCGTTGAAATCGTTCAGATCGAACGGATGCGAGTGCGTTGCCTGCCACAGGCGCAGCGGTTGGGTCACTCCGTTACGGAACCCCAGTACCGGCAGATCCCAGGCTTCGCCGCGCAGAGTAAACTCCGGGTGCCACAGTTCGCGGCCATCGGCCAGTTTTTCCACTTTACCGCCGATGCCAACGTCCACCGCCAGCGCCGCATTATGGCGGAACCACGGATAGCTCTCGCGCTGCCAGTTGTCTGGCGCTTCCTGCTGGTGCCCCTCTTTGAACGACTGGCGGAACAGCCCGTACTGATAGTTCAGGCCATAACCGGTGGCTGGTTGTTCCACCGTCGCCATTGAATCAAGGAAGCAGGCTGCCAAACGCCCCAGCCCGCCGTTACCCAGCGCCGGATCGGTTTCCTGCTCCAGCAAATCTGCCAGTTTAACGTCCTGCTCCGCCAGCGCCGCTTCAACCGTGTCGTACCAACCAAGGTTGATCAGGTTATTGGCCGTTAAGCGGCCAATCAGGAATTCCATTGAGATGTAATTCACATGGCGCAGCGACTTGCTGCTTTTACGCGGTGCCGGCTGTGCCGCCAGTTGCTCGGCAAGCGCAGCACTGACAGCTTCCCACCATTGATGTTGGGTCATCTGCTGTGCGGAACTGAGGCCAAAACGCTGCCACTGACGAGTCAGCGCAGCCAGAAAAACGTCCTTTTTAAGCATAGACTGTGACATAGGGAGAACTCTCTAATCCGATAAATGGGCCAATTTTTTCACTATCGTGCCGGGGAGTACGCACAACGGCATCATCCCGCCTAGGGGTTAGCGAGGGAGGAGAGTTGGGGCGTAGTCGGAATTGTGATCTCGGGCACTTTTTATCCCCCCTGAAGGGGCTCAACATCCCCCATCAGGGCTATCGTTGCGCACAAAAACAACGGCAGGATGCTGTGCTGTGACGTTAACATAGTGACTTCAGCCGCTGAAGTTTTGTACTGGTCTCGTCATGCGACAAAATTGCCACTACAGTTACCGAGTGCAATTAAACGTCACGGTAAAAAATGCCTTGGTTATGATCTGGCAGAGAGCGTAAAAAAGTGTGATCGATAGCAACTTAACTCCAAGCCAAAGCGGAAGCTTGTTGCAATACGTTTGGCGATGTTCGAAGTTATTGAGGGGGATTAATTACGAGCTACAAAATAATTAATGCTACCCCGGTCCCGAAGAAGATTCGCGACAAAAAACCTTCGGGCAGTCCTTCGGCGGCGGGAACCGCACTTTACACCTGGAATATTATGCTGATCCCATCAAAACTGAGCCGTCCGGTACGGCTGCAAAATACCGTGATACGCGATCGCCTGCTGGTCAAATTAGCCAGCGCTGCAAATTATCGCCTGACATTGGTCAATTGCCCGGCAGGATATGGAAAGACCACGCTGGTTGCCCAATGGGCGGCGGGCAAATCGGATCTGGGGTGGTACTCTCTGGATGAAAGCGACAACCAGCCAGAGCGCTTCGCCAGTTATCTGATCGCCGCAGTGCAGCAGGCAACCGGCGGGCACTGTGTGAAAAGCGAGGCGCTCAGCCAAAAACACCAGTACGCTAGCCTGTCTGCGCTATTCGCACAGCTGTTTATCGAGCTTTCCGATTGGCATCACCCCCTATATCTGGTGATTGATGATTATCATCTGATCACCAACGACGTGATCCACGAAGCGATGCGCTTCTTCCTGCGCCATCAGCCAGAAAACCTGACGCTGATCCTGCTGTCACGCACGCTGCCCGCTCTCGGCATCGCCAACCTGCGGGTGCGCGACCAACTGCTGGAGTTGAGCACGCAGCAGTTGGCCTTTACCCACCAGGAAGCCAAGCAGTTCTTTGACTACCGCTTGAGTTCACCGCTTGAACACCATGACAGCAGCCGCCTGTGCGATGAAGTGGAAGGATGGGCCACCGCATTGCAGTTGATCGCGCTGTCTGCCCGCCAGTCCACCTCTTCCGCCCAGCAATCCGCCAAACGTTTAGCCGGGCTGAATGCCAGCCATCTTTCGGATTATCTGGTGGATGAGGTGCTGGATCGCGTCGATGCCGATGCCCGCGCCTTCCTGCTGCGCTGCTCAGTATTGCGTTCGATGAACGACACGCTGATCGTGCGCCTGACCGGCGAAGATAACGGCCAGCAACGGCTCGAAGAGTTGGAACGCCAAGGGCTGTTTATCCACCGCATGGACGATACCGGTGAGTGGTTCTGTTTCCACCCGTTATTCGCCTCATTCCTGCGCCAGCGCTGCCAGTGGGAACTGGCGCTGGAGCTGCCGGGCCTGCATCGTGCCGCCGCCGAAGGCTGGCTGGCACTCGGTTACCCAGCGGAAGCCATCCATCATGCGCTGGCGGCCAGCGACGTCAGCATGTTGCGCGATATCCTGCTGCAACATGCCTGGTCGTTGTTCCACCACAGTGAGTTAGCGCTGCTGGAAGAGTGCCTAAAGGCACTGCCGTATGAACGCTTGATCCAAAGCCCGAAACTGGCGTTGTTGCAGGCTTGGCTGGCACAAAGCCAGCACCGCTACAGCGAGGTCAACACCCAGTTGGAACGCGCCGAACAGGCCATGTGCGAGCAGAAAATCGCCATCGACCAAACCCTGCATGCTGAATTCGATGCATTGCGCGCGCAGGTGGCGATCAACGCTGGCAAACCGGAAGAGGCCGAACGGTTGGCTACCGAAGCGCTGAAGTTCCTGCCGCTTTCCAGCTATTACAGCCGCATCGTGGCCACCTCGGTCACTGGCGAAGTTCACCATTGCAAAGGCGAGCTGGCTCGCGCGCTGCCGATGATGCAGCAGACCGAACAGATGGCCCGCCGCCATCAGGCTTACCATTACGCGCTGTGGGCACTGTTGCAGCAAAGCGAAATTCTGATCGCCCAAGGCTTCTTGCAGGCCGCTTATGAAACGCAGGAAAAAGCCTTTGAGCTGGTGCGCGAACAGCATCTGGAACAGTTGCCGATGCATGAGTTCCTGCTGCGTATCCGCTCGCAGGTGCTCTGGTCATGGTCACGGCTGGATGAGGCCGAGGACGCCGCGCGTGAAGGGCTGAAGGTGCTGGCCAACTACCAGCCACAGCAGCAGTTGCAATGCCTGGCAATGTTGGCGAAATGTTCACTGGCGCGGGGCGATCTGGATAATGCCAATAGCCACCTGCTGCGTTGCGAAGTCTTGCTGCACGGCTCGCAATATCACCGCGATTGGCTGACCAACGCCGATAAACCCCGGGTGATCCATTGGCAGATGACCGGAGACACCGCCGCCGCCGCCAACTGGCTGCGCCATACCGAAAAACCGGGCATGGCGAACAACCACTTTATGCAGGGCCAGTGGCGCAATATTGCCCGCGTGCAGATTATTCTCGGCCAATTCGAAGAAGCCGAAGTGGTGCTGGACGAATTAAATGAAAACGCCCGCCGCCTGCGGCTGGTCAGCGATCTCAATCGTAACCTGCTGCTCAGCAATCAGCTTTATTGGCAGATGGATCGCAAAGGCGATGCGCTGCGGGTGCTGATCGAAGCGCTGGCGCTGGCAAACCGCACCGGGTTTATCAGCCACTTTGTGATTGAAGGGGAAACCATGGCGCAGCAACTGCGTCAGTTAATCCAACTCAATACGCTGCCTGAGCTGGAGCAGCACCGCGCGCAACGCATTTTGCGCGACATCAACCAACATCATCGCCACAAGTTCGCCCATTTTGACGAGAGTTTCGTCGATAAGCTGCTGACCCACCCACAGGTGCCGGAACTGATCCGCACCAGCCCGCTGACCCAGCGTGAGTGGCAGGTGCTGGGCCTGATTTATTCCGGTTACAGCAACGAGCAGATCGCCGGTGAACTGGCGGTGGCAGCCACCACCATCAAAACCCATATTCGTAATCTGTATCAGAAACTGGGGGTTGCCCATCGACAGGAAGCGGTGCAGCAAGCCCAGCAGTTGCTGAAAATGATGGGCTATGGGGCATAACGGGGAATTAATGGCATTCGGTGTTCAGCCGCTCGGTGAGCTGAACACTGCCGCTTGAAAATTGACGGGCGTATTCTTATTTTGCACAAGCTCAATGACATTAGCTCTTGCTGTAAGTAGTATTGCCTAATATTTTCCATAAGGAGTTGGAATAATGGCAATAACTAGGACATTTCTAATTACAGCAGGCCTTTCTTTCGCTATTTTCCCAGCAATAGCCAGCGAAAATACGACCACAGATTATAGCTATCGCGCAGATGCGGGCACCTATTTAGGTAATCAGATCGCCGCACGTTCATTATTTTCTCAAACCTTGCACCAGCGGAAAACATCGCCAGGTAGCGATCAGTTATGGTTACGCGCCTCCGGCTATAGCACCAAAAACCTGAGCGCAGCCGATGATAACCTGCCGATCGATATGAATCGCCAGGTGTTCCAGCTCGGTGGCGATATTTTCGCGTTACAGCAGGAAAACGAAGAGTGGACCTTGGGTCTCATGACGGGATACGGCCGCGCTGATACCGAGTCGCACTTCGCCAACTCCACATCTGACGGCCGCGTTAACGGTTATTCCGTCGGGCTTTATAGCACTTGGTATCAAGACAGTAAAAACCATGAAGGTGCTTATATTGATTCGTGGCTCCAGTATTCTTGGTTTAACAATAGTGCGGGGAAAGAGGATTATAACAGCAACAACTTTAGCCTCTCTTTGGAAACCGGTTATGCTTTCCAACCTCTCTCTGCGTGGGAATTGATTATCGAGCCACAGCTTCAGCTTATCTATAATGATTTCCGTACCGATAATTATCGTGATGCCACAGACACATTCATTCGGCAGAGTGATGCACCAGATTTCACTTCGCGGGCAGGCATTCGTTGGTATAGCAATCAAGACGACAATATTACCGCCTATCTGGCCACCAACTGGTGGCATAATAACGGCAGCAACGCGGTCTATTTTAATGAATCGCGAGTAGAAGCAGGCTCCCTTAATAATCTATTCGAAGTGAAAGTCGGCATAAAAACGCCAACTTCCAGCCAATTCCAGCTCTGGATGGAAGGGGGCACCACCATGGGCAGCAATAGCTATCAGGATTACGGTGCCTCATTGGGTCTGAGCTACCGCTGGTAATCTGCCTGCCGGAAAAGCCCACAGGGTTGCTCTGGTCATAAATGGGGTGGATTTGGTTACACTAATCAGATCCCCCCAATTACGAGGCAGTCTGAAGTCATGGAACAGTTTGAAGCGATCGGCATTGAGCAGGCCCATACCCGTTGGAAAGAAGGCAGCGCGACGCTGGTCGATATCCGCGATCCGCAAAGTTTTGCCGCCGGGCATACACCGGGCGCGTTTCATCTTACCAACGCCAGCCTGCCGCTTTTTATGCAGCAAAATGAGTTCGAACGCCCGGTGATGGTCATGTGCTACCACGGCAACAGCAGCCGCAGCGCCGCACAGTACCTGCTGCATCAGGGGTTTGACGCGGTTTACAGCATCGACGGCGGCTTTGAAGCCTGGGCACGCCAGTTCCCGCAGGATGTCGAAACCTCCGCTTGATTCTTTACAGGCCGTTCATTTAGGCGGCCTGCTCAATTCTCCGCTGTTTTTATCGCTGCGTTCAGTATTTCAACGGTATAATCTGCCATCAATGCCGCAGAGGGGTAAACTCGCGGATAAAATCATCTACTTAGACGGAAAATCCATGGTTCGAGTGATCGCCGTATCCAACCCTCGTCTGGCACAAGCCTTTGTCGATTACATGGCAACGCAGCACATCCCGCTTGAGATCCGCAATACCGGCGAGGCGGCAGAAATCTGGCTGGCGGACGACGGCCATTTGGAACAGGTGCAACATGAGTTGCAGCAGTTTCTGCTCGATCCGCTGAATAGCCGCTATCAGGCCGCCAGTTGGCAGGCGGGCAATACCGACGCCGGTTTGCATTACCAGCAATTCTCTTACCTGCAAATTATCCGCAGCAAAGCCGGGCCGCTGACGCTCACGGTCATGTCACTGTGTATTCTGGTGTATATCCTGATGCAGGTGCTGGGGGATGATACCGTGATGTACTGGCTCTCCTGGCCGCAGAACAGCTCGCAATACGGCCAACTGTGGCGCTGGTTCAGCCATGCGTTTCTGCACTTCTCGCTGCTGCACATTACCTTCAACCTGCTCTGGTGGTGGTACCTTGGTGGCCCGGTAGAAAAACGTCTCGGCGCGGGAAAACTGTTCGTGATCGCCGTGGTTTCGGCCTTTTTCAGCGGCTGGGCGCAATCCCTGTTCAGCGGTGCGCTGTTTGGTGGGCTTTCCGGCGTAGTTTACGCGCTGATGGGCTACGTCTGGCTGAGCGGTGAACGCAATCCGCAATGCGGCCTCAATCTGCCACGCGGTTTAATGGTGTTTTCCGTGCTCTGGCTGGTCGCTGGCTATTTCGATATTTTAGGAATGTCGATCGCCAACGCGGCACACGTAGCCGGTTTAGTGTTAGGGTTATTAATGGCATTTTGGGACACGCGTCATCGCACGCACAACGAAAAATAATTTACTCTGCGGATTTCGGGTGGCTGCCGACTAGGTGGCTGCCTGAAAGACACCGGGCGTTTTAGGGGATTATCGTGAAGCAGACACAGCGTCATGACGCCATTATCGAATTGGTGCGTCAGCAGGGTTACGTCAGTACAGAAGAGTTGGTCGAGCATTTTGCCGTCAGCCCGCAAACCATTCGCCGTGATTTGAATGACCTGGCCGATCAGAACAAGATACAACGCCATCACGGCGGCGCGGCGCTGCCGTCCAGCTCAGTCAACGCTGCCTACCACGATCGCAAAGTGATGTGGTCCGAAGAGAAAGCGCGGATTGCTCAACGCGTCGCCAGCCAGATCCCCGATGGCGCAACGCTGTTTATCGATATCGGCACCACCCCGGAAGCGGTAGCCCATGCGCTGATGAATCATAAAAACCTGCGTGTCGTGACCAACAACCTGAACGTCGCCACTCTGCTGACCGCCAAAGAGGATTTCCGTCTGATCCTGGCCGGTGGCGAAGTGCGTACCCGCGACGGCGGTATTATGGGTGAGGCCACGCTGGACTTTATTTCTCAATTCCGCCTGGATTACGGCATTCTCGGCATCAGTGGGATCGATATGGACGGCTCGCTGCTTGAGTTCGATTATCATGAGGTGCGCACCAAACGCGCGATTATCGAAAACTCCCGCTGCGTGATGCTGGTGACTGACCACTCCAAGTTCGGCCGTAATGCGATGGTTAACCTGGGCAATATGAACCTGATTGATTACCTGTTTACCGACCAGGCTCCACCGCCGAGCGTAATGAAGATCATCGAGCAGTACGATGTGCAGTTGGAGCTGTGCTGATTTTTGTCCTCTCCCCCCAACGATAATCACCCGGCAGCATTGAATGCTCCCGGGTGATTCATAGTACGGCCACCAAGATCAGTTATACGTCATGGTGAACGTCGCGTTGGAGTTGACCGTACCGCCGGTTATCTTTTCGCCTGATTGGTAATAACGCACCGCCAACGGGATTTGGTAAGTGCCCCCATCGGTTGTCGCCGAACCCAATACATTAAAAGCAGTATCCAGTTGAACGGGCGCGTTGTTGTACAATAGCTGCAATGCCAGACCGCTGGCGGTAGAGGTGCCATCGGTGGTTAACAGCCCGAGGCTTTTATTACTGCTGCCGCCGCTGCCTGGACTGAGTGTCATTCTGACATTCAACCCGGCATCACAATTACTCAGGCCGATATTGAACGCCGTGCTGCCCGTTGTACTGCCAATTCCACTAAAGTCCCTGCCTTTGGCGGTATCCAGATTGACATTGATGTTACTGTCAGTCACCGAGCAGGTTGTGGTTTTTGCCGTCATCCCCGTCACCGTCAGGTTGGCATATGGGGTGATAAAACCGGAACCATCGAACCTCACAAAGGCATAGCCCGCAGCTAAAGAACCCACATTGCCAGAACCGGTGACGACAGCAGTTTTATAAAAGCGCAGTATATATTGAAAAGTTACGGTCCCCCAAAACCCGGTACTGATACACTGATTTCGCATATTCGGGTTGCCCTGATAACCCGAGGTTCCACCAAGCGTGTTAACCGTGGTACAGCCACCAATCTGTGTGACAGATAAAGAGTAACTGACGCCGGGGATCCCTGTGGCATACAGACGAGCGCCCGTGATGCTTTGTACAAAGGTAGCATTGGTGCCAATCCCCACGTTCTGGTTTCCCGTCGTTGTCTTTATACAGTTGTTATACACCGTGTAGCTTCCGGTTCTGATCTCCGCACCAATCTGCGCGCCTACGGGTAAATCACGAGGTATTACCAAAGTGCTGGGCATGACAAAAGTGTTGTTGATAGCCGTGCAGGAATCCGCCGCAGCCTCCCGAACAGTTCCCAGCCAGGCACCGATCAGCAGTAAAATAAATAGTGGTATTCTTTGCTTCATAACGATCTCTTCAATAAATATTGCCGATGTATGCACATGCTGATTAATTACAGGCACTGCCCGTTCAGGGTTAGAACACCGGTATTTTCTGTAGTCTGTTTTGTCAGACGATATTCCACCTGACACTGCTGGCTTGCCCCCGCTCCCCATTTCACATTCAGTACACCGCTGTCCGCCAATCCGGTCAGATAAACCTGCCCATTGTCACCCACGATAAAACCCTGTACCGCTTTCTGCGCCGGATTGCTGACCGTCGCGCCAAACGGCACCGGAGCACCACCTGCTCTGAACAGGTTCATCAGCACACGTTGGCCCACATTAGTCTCAAACTCGGCGCGCACCACGGCGCCGCGCGTTGGCACCACATTCTGGCTGGTCATCGTCAGATCAACATTGTTCGGCAACGTTTCGGTATTCAACTGCACCTGGTTCTTACGGTATGGGCTGCTGTATGGCACGATGGCATAGCCCCGCCAGTCGGTCTTCACTCCCGTTTGGCCACTCACACCAATCCCCGCTGCACCCGGTGCTTTCACCAACGCTACGGTTTCTCCCAGTGTCTGGCCGAGGGTCACACCGTTTTCATGCACCAGCACGCCGCCCTGCACACCGTAGTTCAGCCGCTGGTTGTTGCGGTCATAGCCATAACCCGCATTCACCTGCCCATAAGTGCCGCGGTAATCTGCATTCAGATTGCCGCTGTTACCCACACCTTTGGTACCGTAGCCCTGCTGCACGCTCCAGTTCAGATTGTTGTCTGCTAACACCGTTCCGCCCAGCCCAACAGAGTGGGTGCTTCCCTCTTGCTTGCTGCTGTTTACCATATAGTTGGCATGGGTGTTTCTCATCCAGCGGTCCAACGGCACGCTAACGTTAAGCGAGAACATCTGGTCCCTGTCGTATACGCGCCCACCATCATGGCTGCCACTCGCGGTCGAGTTCTCGCTGTAGCTGTAGTTCAAGCCGTAGCTGATACCGTTCCAACTGTTGTTATATCCGGCCCCCACTGAGCGCATGGTCCGATTACTGTTCCAGTAGTCTTCGCTGATCCAGCTCAGTGACAAAGCTCCCGCTCCTTCCCACAAATTCTGGTTCATGGTCAGTTCGGAGCGGTTGCGTCGGCGTTCGTCCCGCGGCTGGCTGCCTTGATCTCGGTGGGTATCCAGTACTTCCTGCAGGCTGTAGTAACCATCGGTAGAGTAGCGATAACCCGCAATGGCAAAGTTGGTCCCGGTCTGCACAAAGTTTTTGCTGTAACGGATCCGCCACGACTGGCCGTCTTCTTGTGGTTGATCTTGCAGAGTGGACCAAGCTTGGGTCACATCGGTCGACAGCGCACCAAAATCGCCCAGGTTGGTCCCCATCCCCAGCGCCACGGACTGATACTGCCCGCTGGCAAACTGCCCGCCGCCGTAGACGGTCAGCCCATAGGGCAGACCATAAATTGCCGTGGCCTGGCCGAAGGTGGTTTTCTCCACGCTGCTGTCGTAAGAACGATATTGCCCACCGGTTATGGCGTATTTCAGGCGGCCTTCACGCTGCAACAGCGGGAGTGACGCGTAGGGAACAACCAGATGCTGCTCGCTGCCGTCAGACTCACGGATAGTCACAAACAGATTCCCGCTACCGCCGGTCGGGAATATGTCAGTAATTTCAAATGCTCCCGGGGCCACGAAACTCTGGTAGATCACATAGCCATTCTGGCGGATGGTCACCTGGGCATGGGTGCGTGCAATACCACGCACCACTGGCGCATAGCCTTTCAGGCTGTCAGGTATCATGTCGTCGTCCGATGCCAGTTGTGCTCCACGGAACGGTACGCTGTCAAACACGTCACTTGGTGAGGTGCTGTCACCCAACACCAGTTGGCTTTTGAGAAAAGCGATGTCACGCGCCACGTAGGTGTACACCGTACTCCATTCACTTTGCCCTTGATCATCGCGGTTCAGCGTTGTGTAGTTGCGCAACCGCCATGGGCCAGCGTTGATACCGGGGCGCAGGTTGGCAAACTGGCTGCTGCTGTCACCGCGGTTGCCGTCACGTGCCAAGGTGTTAGCACCGCTCAGGCTGTAGTTCAGCAACAAGGATGGAATCCCCTTATCCCACTGGCTCTCTGGTACAGCGCCCTGCGCCTGCTGTGACATGGCCGCCTGCGGGATACTCAGCAGCAATTGCTGGGCATCAAAACGGAATTCGGCATTGGCTTTTGGAATAGCGCTCAGGTTGGCACACTGTGCCTCAGCATTGCCCATCTCCGGGAACAGGTCAGTTTTAACGCCCATTTCATTCAACTGAGCGACCGTTAGACAAGGCTGCAGGCTGTCTTCACCTTGCGCATTTTTCCCCATCTGAAACTCAACGCTGCGTGTATCTTGCTGTTCATTGTTGATGTAGATATCCACCCGGTAAGTACCGGGAGCCTGTAAGGCCCCCTCTTCAAACACGGTCAGGTCAGTGCTGTCGTGATGCGGGTTACCGACCTCCAATAAAGCTGGGTTGAAAGACTCACGGGCTTGCGCCCCGAAGGAGACTCCCCCCAGCAGCATCAGTTGTGTAGCAATGAAATAAGCGAGCGGGCTGATGCGCAGCGAAGACTTACTTTTTACCCAATTCCTAGACATGTCACTGACCTTTACGACGACTCACTTGTTTTACCCAATGGCATTAGGAGAATGTCCTTTCCCCTAACGCCCTTTATTTCTTAGATGTATTACAGATATATGTGGCTATCTGGCTGATTCACATCATTTACAACGCTGCTGTATGTTCTTTGCCAGCACCGCCATAGTCATTAATGATTTTCCAACTTACGCGGCCTGCGCTCACTCCTGACGGCAAGGCAAAGCGGGCGGTGCTGCCTGGAGCAACATAGGTCGCCTCTTTCACGTCCTTTCCAGCCACCTGCACCCCTTGGAAGTTCATATAGAAGGGTGTGGGGTTGGTCACTTGCAGGTCATTGCCATTGCGCTGCCAAATGATTTTGTCAGCCACATCTTCTGGGCTACCTTTCACGCCTTGCGGGCGATAAATCAGCTTGATGCGCGTCTTAACGGCAATTTGCAGCGTATTTCTATCGATATTCTGTTCGGCAGACGGGATAGATTTAATGTTTATCCAGAATAAGGATTCTTTATCTGTTGGCAGATTGCCGCCTGCTCGTACCACACGCAGTACGTTTTCTCTTCCACCATCCAGACGAAACAGCGGTGGTGTCACTATAAAGGGGGCTTTCTCAGCACCACCGGTCGTCTCAATCCAGGTTTGGATTAAATAAGGCGTTTTATCCGGGTTTTTGACGCTCAGTGAAGACTCCTTCTTATCGCCGTCATAAATCAGCCGAGTTCCCCCCACAATGACACCCGCCTGTGCGACATTGATGGTGAATAACAGGGCTAAAATTAATGCAGGTGAGAATTTCATATATCTTGGTTCCACAAATGAAGATTTAATAATAACGGGGGGCATGGCCTCCCCGTTATTTCACAGCCCTTTATAATCGGGCTGAGTTTTAGTTGTAGTTAATGGTGAAGCTGGCTACGGCATTCGCCTGGCCCGCGCCAACATCAGTTGCGGTTGCAATATAACGCGCAACGAAATCCAGGTTATTCACACCGGTTGATACCAGTGGGTAGATGGCTGATGCGGTGTTCAATTGTACAGCTGAATTAGTAGTATCAGTGATTTGAATGCCCACGCCTGTTGCCACGCCAGCGCCCTGGGTCAGTGCCAAGACACTGCTGTCACCATCAGCGGTTGCGCCTTCAAACTTCACTGCCGCGCCGGTCAATGTGGCTGGGCAGTTTTTCAGCTGCAGTGTAAACTTGGTAGCGGAAGCCGTATCACCAGCGCCAGAGAAAGCCGTTTTAGCCACTTTCCCCAGGTTAACATTCAGTGGGGCACTAACGTTGTTCACCACTTCACAGGCAGAATCGATGATTTCACCGGTAAAGTTGATCTGGCCATCTGCTGCAAATGCAGAAACAGAGCTCATAGCAGCAACAGCAGCCAAGGTGGCAACGATAATATTCTTTTTCATTTAACACTTTCCTTTAAAATACGGGTTCCGTATTTATGACTTAATTTGATGCATTAGCATCGTTTCATATCCCAACCATAGTTCAACTTGCCGAGGCGTTGGCTTTCGTGCAACTCGAATTACTTAGGGCAAATAATGCTATTGGTTTGGTTGATAAACCGTTCGGCCAATAGCTCCCGATTAACATGCTTGAGATAATTATTCACAAGCAAATTTTTTGTTTACGGATTATTTTTTACCTCAGGTATTATTTAATATAAAAGCCGTTCCACTTTTGTGATTTCTGGGTATTAACCATATGAAATAGCCATCAAACTATCGATAAGTAATTAATATCTTGAGTATTTCATATGTGTACTGATTTTTATAAAAATGACAATTAAATACCACCATGAGCAAAAGAAGTATGAATGCTTTTTTCAGAGACTCTCATTATGCCATGTTTTAAATGTGGTTAATTGATTGCTAAAGTCACCCATTAAAGGCTTAACGTTGCATGTGTATTTTTTGCGATGGGTGGACTATAGAGATCTTTTTTATGGCCGAGGAGATGTTATTTTGTTTCATGTAATGTGCTATTTTTATAGCTACAAGAGGATTCTTAGAAAAATCAAATAATTGACTCTTCCAGATTGAGGAAGGCGTTATACGAAAATTTAATATAAAACGGTAGTTTTATGGATTAACCATATTCACAACAGGGTTAATAACCCTATTCTGAAAGATTAAAAACACCTACTAACTTTTCGAGTATAACCAGAGATGCACACCAAAAACCCGATCTAGATCAAGAAAACATGACGCTGAGCGCAATGAAGACCGTCGAGCAGTATGATCTACAGTTGCAGCCGTGCTGACTTCTTTGCCTAAAGGGATGACGACATGAATGTTAAACACATTGATAAATAATATATTTATACCCCAAATAATTCGGGTTGCTTGACAGGTTATTGACCGAGTGGTACAAAATGGCCTTACTGAGTACGGCATAAAGCATTTTGCAGCGTGTCACAGCCTTTAAGGTTGCAATCATGACGACAAACAGCGTGGCAGGCAGACCCAGAGAGTTTGACAGGGATACTGCCATAGAAACGGCCATGCAGGTCTTTTGGCTCAATGGCTACGAGGGAACCTCCACGCAGGCACTCTGTGAGCGGACTGGCCTGGGTAAAGGCAGCCTCTACAACGCTTTCGGTAGCAAGCAGAAACTCTACGAGTTGGCTCTGCAGCACTACCAAAGGCTTGCCCTCACATCGCACAAAAAGATCCTGAATGGACCAGGAACCGCCATCGAACGACTCCGTAAGTTCCTTCAATGGGGTGTGGATGAAGACCTCAACGATACCGAACATCGGACCTGCATGGCTCTGTTCGCGGCCATGGAACGTGCACAAAAAGATTTATCGATCCAGAAGATGGTCCGTAGCCATGTCGTGCATCTGGAAACGGTTTTATGCGAGGTCTTTACCGCCGGCCAGCGGGATGGGGACATTGCTTGCGATAGGCCTGCGCTTGAAAAGGCACGTGCTTTCCTCAGCAGCTACTTCGGCTTGCGCATCCTTGGCCAATCGATGCCTGACCGGGCGTTCTTACAAGACGCCTTGGAAGGGGCACTTGCCAGACTGTAACTGAACATGTGGCGTACATCCTACAGAGTCAGCCGTTTTTTCGCCCAATTTTTTACCAATTGGTCCACAATTGACTCACCTAAGGAAATTTACATGCCATTAGTCGTTTACATACTGGGTTTGACGATCTTCTCGTTGACCACATCCGAGTTCATGGTCGCTGGAATGATGCTCTCGCTGACCAGCGCATTCGACGTTTCCGTCACTGAGATCGGATATCTCATCTCGCTCTACGCTGGGGGGATGGTGATTGGTGGGCCGCTGCTCACCACGTTCCTGCTGAAACTGCGGGTTCCCAATAAACAGGCTTTACTATGGCTGATGAGCGCTTATGCAATCGCTCAAGCTATCGCAGCTTCAGCCACCAGCTACGAGGTCATGGCAGTGGCAAGGGTCGCCACGGGTGTCTTCGCCTCAGCCTGCTTTGGGGCCGCACTGGCGATATGCGCCGAGCTTGTTAGCCCGAACGCCCGCGGCAGAGCCGTTTCGATCGTCATCGGCGGTCTGATGCTTTCGACTGTGTTGGGCGTACCCATGGCGACCATCGTCGATCAGCATATGGGCTGGCGTGCAACCTTCTGGCTCGTTTTCGTCTTGACGGTAGTCTGTGGGCTCATTGTCGCTGTTCTGGTCCCCAAGTCACAGCACCGGCAGATGGTCAGTCTTGATGCCGAACTGGCTGAGTTCAAGAATCCTCACCTGTGGGCGGCCTACACCACGAGTGCACTCATCATCGGAGCGACGTTTGCCGCATTTGCCTATTTCGCGCCGATTCTTACTGAAGTGACTGGTTTCACAACCGCGGCTATTCCGTGGCTGATTGGCCTCTACGGACTGGCAAACGTGATTGGCAATTCGATCGTCGGGCGCTACGCAGACCGCTACACGATGCTCATCATGCTGCTTGGCCTGATTATGCTTAGTGCTGCGTTGCTCCTCCTGGCACTTCTGGCTCATTCTGCCGTTCTCACTGTGATACTGATCGTTATCATCGGGCTGGTCGGCATTCCTATGAACCCGGCGATGATCACGCGCGTGATGAAAACGGCCGTTCACCCGGGCCCGTTGGTGAACACGGTCCATACCTCCGTCATTAACATCGGTTTGGCCGTCGGCTCATGGGTAGGTGGCCTAGGTATCAGTGCGGGTTACGGGCTTCGATCGCCGCTCTGGGTTGGCGTCATTCTTGCTGTCCTGGGCCTCATCAGCCTACTTCCGTACCTGCGTCGCGATTGGCAAGCACTACCAGCTAGCGAGTAGCTATTACCGGTGAAAACCGGCGTATACGCATCTCATCAAACCCTAGGAGAAAATACATGGTTGCTAACAATTCTAAGAAACTGAGCGGCAAGGTGGCTCTGGTCACAGGTGGATCGCGAGGCATCGGCAGAGCCATTGTCGAACGGCTTGCCGCCGAAGGTGCAGAGTTTATTGGTGTCCACTACGGCACCCACCGTCAGGCGGCCGATCGGGTCGTAAACTGCGTCGAAAAGCTGGGGTCGCGTGCGATTGCGCTTCATGCCGACTTCAGGAACGAGGGGCACGCTGCCAGTTGGGGCCTTTGGCGGGCGTTCTCTGCGGCTGCGAAGGAACATACCGGCGAAGAAAAAGTAGACATCCTGGTCAACTGTGCTGGTGTTGCACCGCTTGCCACGCTGGATGACACCACCGAGGCACTTTACAACGAAGTCCTTTCCATCAATCTGGCCTCGACCTTCTTTCTCACTCAAGCGGCTTCGCCTCACATTCGTGAAGGTGGCCGAATCATCAATTTTTCATCGGCACTAACACGCATAGCCGCTCCTACGAGGCCGGTCTATGCTGCATCTAAAGGAGCAATCAACGCACTGACCCTGGCTCTGGCAGCGGAGTTTGGTCCACGTGGTATTACCGTCAATGCGGTCGCGCCGGGCGTGATCGATACGGACATGAACGGCGACTGGTTGAACGAGCCGGAGGCGCGTCGTCAGGCCGAAGCGCTTTCAATATTCTCCAAAATCGGCAGTGCAGATGATGTCGCAGGCCTCGTTGCATTCCTCGCTTCACACGACGGCCGTTGGACTACTGGCCAGGTCATCGACGTTTCCGGAGGATCGATGCTCTGAAACAGAGCACATTGGCTATAGCGGCTCGCGTTTGAAATCGCGCGGGCTCGCATTTACCCGCTGTTTGGGTTCACAATAACTGCAAATAGGCTCCCAAAATCCACCACCAAATACCCCTTCAATTTGTATCCCTATCATCACCGAATCGTTACCTCTATCACGCAAAAATGTTTTTGTTTGGTTAACTCTTGGCTTGTTTGTTGGTTTTTGATTACAATCATGAGCGAAAACGAACATTAAAGAGCTATTCCGAACATCTGGAGGAAGTTAACGTGGAAACCAAAGACTTGATCGTGATCGGTGGCGGTATCAACGGTGCCGGCATCGCAGCAGATGCAGCCGGGCGCGGGCTGTCCGTTCTGCTACTGGAAGCGCAAGACTTGGCCTGTGCTACGTCTTCCGCCAGCTCAAAACTGATCCATGGTGGCCTGCGCTACCTGGAGCATTACGAATTCCGCCTGGTGAGCGAAGCGCTGGCCGAACGTGAGGTGCTGCTCAAACTGGCACCGCATATCGCCTTTCCAATGCGTTTCCGCCTGCCGCACCAACCGCATTTACGCCCAGCCTGGATGATCCGCACCGGTCTGTTCCTGTACGATCACTTGGGTAAGCGCACCAGCCTGCCAGGCAGTAAAGGTTTGCGTTTTGGACCAGAATCGGTACTGAAGCCAGAATTAACGCGCGGTTTCGAATATTCAGACTGCTGGGTAGACGATGCACGCCTGGTGGTATTGAACGCGCAGGAAGTGGTTGAACGTGGCGGCGAGGTGCGTACCCGTACTAAAGTCACCCGCGCCTGGCGTGAAAATGGCCTGTGGATGGTGGAAGCCACCGATATCGACAGCGGCAAAACCTTGACCTGGCGCGCCAAAGGGTTGGTCAATGCCACCGGCCCATGGGTGAAGCATTTCTTCGACGACGGCCTGAAACTCAAATCCCCTTACGGTATCCGCCTGATCAAAGGCAGCCACATTGTGGTACCGAAGGCGCATAACCAGCCGCAGTCTTACATTCTGCAAAACGAAGACAACCGTATTGTGTTCGTGATCCCATGGCTGGATGACTTCTCCATCATCGGCACCACCGACGTGGAATACCACGGCGACCCGAAAGACGTGAAGATCGACGATAACGAAATCGACTATCTATTGAAGGTGTATAACAATCACTTCAAGAAACAGTTGGGCCGTGACGATATCGTCTGGACCTACTCTGGCGTGCGCCCGCTGTGTGATGACGAATCTGACTCGCCGCAGGCGGTCACCCGTGACTACACGCTGGATGTGCATGACGATCAGGGCAAAGCTCCCCTGCTTTCCGTGTTTGGCGGTAAACTCACTACCTACCGCAAACTGGCCGAGCATGCGATGGAAAAACTGGCGCACTATTACCCTGGCGCTGGCCCGGCGTGGACCAAGAACGGCGCGCTGCCCGGTGGCGACATCGGCGGCGACCGTGATAGTTACGCTGCCAAACTGCGCCGCCAATATGGTTGGCTGCCAGAGTCGCTGGCTCGCCGTTACACCCACACTTACGGCAGCCATAGCGAGCTGATCTTGGCGAATGCCACTAGCCTGAGCGAGTTGGGTGAAGACTTTGGTCATGGTCTGTATGAGGCAGAACTGAAGTATCTGGTGGAGAAAGAGTGGGTGGTTGAGTTGGATGATGCTATCTGGCGCCGCACTAAACTGGGTATGTGGCTTGATGAAGCACAGCAGGCGCGGGTGAAAACCTGGCTGGCAGAACTCGCGAAGCTGAAAGCGCTGCCGCTGGCCTCTTGATATCAAGGCAAAAAAGAGGCCCAGCACGCTGAGCCTCCGAACATCTTTCACTAAAGGGCCGTTATTCGGCCCTTTTTTATTACAATTTTATCGGCTTAATGTTCCAGATCTCATCCGCGTACTCCTGAATAGTACGGTCAGAAGAGAAATAGCCCATATTGGCGATATTCAGTATGGCGCGCCGCGTCCAGTCGTCCTGATTCAGATACACCTCATCCACTTTGTCCTGCGTATCCACATAGCTGCGGTAATCTGCCAGCAGCTGATAGTGATCGCCCAGATTGACCAGCGAATCAAACAGGTTGCTGTAGCGCTGTGGCTCTTCCGGGCTGAACGCGCCAGTGGCAATCTGCGTCAGTGCCTGATGCAACTCGGCATCCTGCTCATAATATTGACGCGGGTTATAGCCGGTACGGCGCAAATCTTCCACCTGATCGGCGGTATTGCCGAAGATGAAGATATTTTCTTCCCCGACGTGATCCAGCATTTCGACGTTAGCACCGTCCAGCGTGCCGATGGTCAACGCGCCGTTAAGGGCAAACTTCATGTTACTGGTGCCTGATGCTTCCGTACCCGCCAGCGAGATCTGCTCGGAAAGATCCGCCGCCGGAATGATCATCTGCGCCAGGCTCACGCCGTAGTTCGGAATGAATACCACTTTCAGATCGTCGTGCACACGCGGATCGTTGTTGATCACCTTCGCCACGTCGTTGATCAAACGAATGATCTGCTTGGCCGCGTAATAAGCCGAAGCCGCTTTACCGGCAAAAATCACCACGCGTGGCACGCTTTTGGTTTCCGGATCCTGCAACAAACGGTTATAGCGGGTGATCACATGCAGCACGTTAAGCAGTTGGCGCTTATATTCATGGATACGCTTGATCTGCACGTCGAACAACGCATCCGGGTTCACCACCACGTTGAGTTTCTTCGCAATGTAGCTCGCCAAACGCTCTTTGTTCTGGCGCTTGGCCGCCTGTACCGCCTGTAGGAAACTCGGGTAATCCACGTTGGGTTTGATTTCACTGAGCTGGCTGAGATCGGTACGCCAGTGATGGCCAATGCTGTCGTCCAGCACTTTCGACAGTGGCCGGTTAGCCAGGCCCAGCCAGCGACGCGGCGTTACCCCGTTGGTTTTATTACAGAAACGATCCGGGAATACGCGGGCGAAATCGGCAAACAGAGATTGCACCATCAGCTCAGAGTGCAGTGCGGAAACGCCGTTCACTTTATGGCTGGCCACTACCGCCAACCATGCCATACGCACCCGACGGCCATTGGTTTCATCAATAATGGAAACACGCGACAACAGCTTGTTATCGCCAGGGATCACTTCCTGCACATGCTTGAGGAAATGGTCGTTGATTTCGAAAATAAGCTGCAAGTGACGCGGCAGGATCTTGCCCAACATATCGACCGGCCAGGTCTCCAGTGCTTCACTCATCAGCGTGTGGTTGGTATAAGAGAACACCTTCTCCACCACGGTCCAGGCATCCAACCAACTGAATTTATGCTCATCAATCAGCAAATGCATCAGTTCAGGAATGGACAATACCGGATGAGTATCATTGAGATGAATAGCGATCTTATCGGCCAGATTGTCGAAGGTTTTGTGCATCGTCCAGTGGCGGCTGAGAATATCCTGCACCGTGGCCGACACCAGGAAATACTCCTGCCGCAGACGTAATTCACGGCCAGAATAGGTAGAGTCATCCGGATAGAGCACGCGCGATACGTTTTCGGAGTGGTTTTTATCTTCCACTGCGGCGAAGTAGTCGCCCTGATTGAATTTACCCAGGTTGATTTCGTTGCTGGCCTGGGCACTCCACAAGCGCAGCGTGTTGGTGGCATCGGTATCAAAACCGGGTATCACCTGATCGTAAGCGATCGCCACGATCTCTTCGGTTTCCAGCCAGCGTGCTTTCGCCCCTTCCTGCTGAATACGCCCGCCAAAACGCACTTTATAACGGGTGTTATGACGCGGGAACTCCCACGGGTTGCCATATTCCAGCCAGTAATCTGGCGACTCCATCTGCTGGCCATTAATGATGTTCTGCTTGAACATGCCGTATTCATAGCGAATACCGTAGCCCCGCCCTGGCAGCGCCAGCGTGGCAAGCGAATCAAGGAAACAGGCCGCCAAACGCCCCAGGCCGCCATTGCCCAGGCCGGGATCGTTTTCTTCTTCGAGCAACTCGCTCAGGCTCAGGCCCATTTCATCCAATGCATCTTCAATATCCTGGTAAATCCCCATCGATAATAAAGAGTTTGATAATGTACGGCCGAGCAGGAACTCCATCGACAGGTAATAGACCTGCCGCACGTCCTGCGAAAGCTGGGCGCGGTTCGAGCGTAGCCAGCGTTCCACCATCCTGTCGCGCACCGCAAACAGCACGGCGTTCAGCCAGTCATGCTGGGTGGCGATAGCCGGATCTTTACCGACAATAAACATCAGTTTATAGGCGATAGAATGTTTCAGCGCTTCCACACTGACCGTGGGTGAGGTGTAACTAAATGGTGAAGTCATAACGATTTGTTCCCAAGTGCGTAATTACAACAAGCGTTGATAAAGCGACAGATAATCCTTTGCCGCGACCTGCCAGCCAAAATCCAGACCCATGGCATGGCGTTGTACGTGGCGCCAGTGTTTCGGCCTGCTCCACAGTACCAAGGCGCGTCGGATCGCGTTACTCAAGGCAACGGCGTCACAATCATCAAACACAAATCCGCTGGCAGTGCCGTCGGCCAGATTCTCCAGCGCGCAGTCCACTACCGTATCCGCAAGCCCGCCAGTGCGACGCACCAGCGGCAACGTTCCATATTTCAAACCATAAAGCTGAGTCAAGCCGCAAGGCTCGAAACGGCTCGGCACCAGAATCACATCCGCCCCGCCGATAATCCGGTGGGAGAACGCCTCATGATAGCCAATCTGCACACCCACCTGCTCTGGGTAATCGGCCGCAGCCGCCAGAAAAGCCTGCTGCAACATCGCATCACCGGCTCCCAATAACGCCAGTTGCCCCCCTTGATCAAGCAGCGCCGGCAAGGCATCCAGCACCAGATCCAACCCCTTTTGGCTGGTCAGGCGGCTAACCACGGCAAACAGCGGCAAAGACTCATCCACCTGTAAACCCATGGCTTTTTGCAGATGAACCTTGTTTTTAGCCTTGTCTTTCAGACGATCGGCGTCATAACGGGCGGTCAGACGTGCGTCGTGGGACGGATCCCAGATCTTGTCATCCACACCGTTAAGAATGCCACTCAACCGGCCTTGCCGCTGACGATCCTGCAACAACCCTTCCATGCCATAACCAAACTCCGCGTGGGTAATTTCACGCGCATAGGTCGGGCTGACGGTAGTGATATGATCGGCATAAAACAGCCCGGCTTTAAGGAATGATATCTGACCGTAGAACTCCAAACCGTAAAGATTAAGGAACGACGGTGGCAACCACAGCTCCGGCATATGATGGGCAGAGAACAACCCCTGATAAGCCAGGTTATGCACGGTGAAAATAGAGCGTGCAGGATAACCATTGGCCGCCAGATAAGCGCAGGCCAGCCCGGCATGCCAGTCATGCGCATGCACCACCTTTGGCCGCCAGTAATGATCCAGCCCTTTCGCCAACTCACAGGCCATCCACCCCAGCAACGCAAAGCGGCGATGGTTATCTGGATAAGCGTTCATTGACTGATCGTGATACGGGCTGCCCGGCCGGTCATACAGCCAAGGCGCGTCAATCAGGTAAACCCCGACGCCGTGATAGGTACCATACCGCAAGCCCACCCGCCCGGCGAAAGAGTCGATCTCCGCCACCAGTACGGTGTCCGGAATACCGTTACGGATATCAGGAAAAGCCGGTAACAACACCCGAACGTCCGCACCTGCGGCAATTTGTGCCGCCGGTAATGCGCCAACAACGTCTGCAAGACCACCCGTTTTAAGCAGAGGGAACATTTCAGAACATACGTGTAAAACCTGCATTCTCACTCCTGAAATTCGGCAAAAACTTCTTTGCAGAGATAGAGGGCGCAGCGAGCGCCCACGGGTTCAGCAAATGCCTACAGCTTTGACAGCATTTCACGCGTCACCAGCACAATGCCTTCTTCTGAACGATAAAAACGTCTGCTGTCATCGTCGGCATTTTCGCCAATCACCATCCCTTCCGGAATTTGGCAGGCACGGTCGATGATGCAGCGACGCAGGCGGCAAGAGCGGCCAACGTTCACATCAGGCAGTAATACTGAAGAGTCAATAGTACAGAAAGAGTTCACTCGCGCACGCGAGAACAGCACCGAATGGACAACCACCGAACCGGAAACAATACAGCCGCCAGCAACCAGCGAGTTCATGGTCATACCGTGGCTGCCGGAACGATCCTGCACAAACTTGGCAGGCGGCAATGGCTCCATATAGGTGCGAATTGGCCAGGCGCGATCGTACATATCCAGCTCCGGCGTTACCGATGCCAGATCAAGGTTAGCACGCCAATAGGCATCCAGCGTCCCGACATCACGCCAATACGGCGGGGCATCCAGGCTGGAAGTCACGCAGGACATGGTGAACGGATGCGCCCAGGCTTCACCTTGTGCGGTGATTTTCGGGATCAGATCCTTGCCGAAATCGTTAGTGGAATCCGGCGTCGCCATATCCTCTTCCAGTAACCGGAACAGATATTTCGCATTGAAGACGTAAATCCCCATGCTGGCCAACGCCATCTCCGGATTACCCGGCATGGCTGGCGGATTTTCCGGCTTCTCAAGAAACTCCAGGATCTGGTCGTTATCGTCCACCTTCATCACGCCAAACTCGCTGGCCTGGCCGATCGGCACCGGAATACAGGCCACCGTACACTGCGCCCCTTTCTCCACATGGTCGATCAGCATGCGCGAGTAATCCATTTTATAAATATGGTCACCGGCCAGGATCACCACGTATTCCGCATCGTAACGGCGGATGATATCCAGGTTCTGGTATACCGCATCGGCGGTGCCTTTGTACCAGTGATCGGAACTCTGGCGCTGCTGGGCAGGCAGCAGATCGACAAATTCATTCATCTCTTCATTGAGGAACGACCAGCCACGCTGAATATGTTGCACCAGCGTGTGGGAATGATATTGGGTAATCACGCCCATCCGGCGGATCCCCGAATTCAGACAGTTCGACATGGCAAAATCAATGATGCGAAACTTACCGCCAAAGTGCACGGCCGGTTTGGCACGGGTAGAGGTCAAATCTTTCAAACGCGAGCCACGACCACCAGCCAATATCAGGGCAACGGTTTTATTCGGCAATTGGCGCGCTAACATCAGGGGGTCTTTACTCTCAAACCTAACCATAGCTGACTCCTTTTAATTTTTCTTTTCTGCCAGCACGCAAAGCGAATGCGCAGCCTGGCACCAGGCGGGTAACTTCGCCTGAGAATCTTCTTCCTGCGTAAAGGGGGCGACAACCTGCCAATCCCCTTCAGGTAACGTCATCTCAACGTCTTGCGGCGTGGCATTGATCACCAGCAGCCAGCGTTGTGACAGGCGGATCTGTAACAGCCGATCGCCCTGTTCCCACTCCTGTGCGCTGAGCGGTTGCCCATGCACATTCAGCCACTGCACGCTGCCGTCTCCCTCTTGCCACCAGCAATCTTGCTGCAAAGCAGGGATTTGCTGGCGCAGGCGGATCAGCGCGGCGGTGTATGCGGTGAGGGAATCATCCGCCTTGGCCCAGTTGAGCCAAGTGGTTTCGTTATCCTGACAATAGGCATTGTTGTTGCCTTGCTGGCTGTGTCCATGTTCATCGCCGGCCAGCAACATCGGCGTTCCCTGAGCCAGCAGCAACGTGGCAAGAAGCGCCCGCTGACTGACCCTACGGTGTTGCACAATGGCGTCGTCAGCAACTGGGCCTTCAACACCGTGGTTGTAGCTAAAGTTGTGGTCACTGCCATCACGGTTTCCTTCGCCGTTCGGCTGGTTGTGCTTCTGGTTAAAACTCACTACATCCTGCAGGGTAAATCCGTCGTGGGCCGCCAGCATATTGATGCTGGCATAAGGTGCGCGCCCACGTTGGTTGAACACATCGCTGGAGGCAGCAAAACGCCGGGCGAACTGACCGAGTGACAGATGCCCTTGCAGCCAGAAGCTACGGATATCATCACGGAAATGGTCATTCCATTCGGCAAAACGGCCGGGAAACGCCCCAACCTGATAGCCGCCGGAACCAATGTCCCAAGGTTCAGCAATCAGTTTGCAACGCCCCAGCGTATCGTCCGCCAGCATCGCCTGAAACAGCGGTGCATCGCGGTCAAACGCCGGTGTACGGCCTAACACGGTGCCAAGATCAAAACGGAAACCGTCAACATGGCACTCACGTACCCAAAAACGCAGGCAATCCATCACCCACGCCACTCCTGCTGGCTGATCCAGCCGCAGCGTGTTGCCACAGCCGGTGGCGTTAACGTAGTCGCCATCGGGTTCAAGCCAGTAATAACTCGGATTATCGATGCCGCGCAGTGACAGCGTCGGCCCGTCGAGATCCAATTCTGCGCTGTGGTTGAACACCACATCGAGAATCACTTCAATGCCCGCCTTATGCAGCGCCTTCACCGCATCGCGAAACTCGCGCAACGGCGTCATCCCGGTTCTCAGGCTGGAATAACGGTTATCCGGCGCATAGGGCGCCAGCACGTTGTAGCCCCAGTAGTTGATCAACCCCAGGCGCTGCAAACGCGGTTCCGTGGTGTGCTGCTGAACCGGCAACAGCTCAAGCGCAGTAATCCCCAGCCGCTTGAAGTAGGCGATCATCACCGGGTGCCCGAGGGCGGCGAAGCTGCCGCGCAACACCGGCGGTATTTCTGGATGCAGCAAGGTCAAGCCACGCACGTGGGCTTCGTAAAGCACCGTTTTGCGCCACGGCGTTGCCGGTGGGCGATCGTCTTCCCAGTCGTAACGCTCGTCGATCACGATGCATTTCGGCATCAGCGGCCCGCTGTCCTGCGGATCCGGCTGGTCATAACCGCCATGCAGATACAAGTGATCGGCCACCGGCCCTTCCACCGCGCGGGCGGCAGGATCGAGCAGCAGCTTGTTGGGGTTAAACCGCAGCCCTCGCTGCGGTTCGAACGGGCCATGCACCCGGAAACCATAACGCAACCCCGGCTCGCCACCTGGCAAATAACCATGCCAGATGTCACCGCTGCGTGCCGGTAACGGCAAACGTGTTTCCCGCAGCTCGGCGTCGAACAGGCATAGTTCCACCTGCGTGGCGTGGGCAGAAAACAGCGTAAAGTTGATGCCATTACCGTCGTAATAAGCCCCTAAAGGCGCAGCGAGGCCGGGTGTCAGTGCAATCATTGCACCTCCCGCAACAAATACACTGTTGCCAACGGCGGCACCATGATGCTGATCGAATGCTCACGGCCATGACTGCCGATCGACTCTGAAATCACCCGCCCCTGATTACCGGCATTACTGCCGTGATAATGGTGCGAGTCGGTATTGAGGATTTCACGGTATTCACCAGGGCGGGAAACACCGATGCGATAATGATGGCGCGGCACCGGGGTAAAGTTGCTAATGGCAATCAGTTCATTGCCGTGCGAGTCGTAACGCGCAAAAGCAAATACCGAGTTTTCATGATCATCCACCACCAGCCACTCAAAACCACCGGCTTGATAATCACACTCATACAGCGGCGCATGGTTCTGGTAACAGTGGTTGAGATCGCGCACCAGGCGCTGTACACCGTTGTGCCAACCATCCGTCCCTTCCAGCAGGTGCCAATCAAGGCTGGTATCGAAATTCCACTCCCGGCCCTGAGCAAACTCGCAGCCCATAAACAGCAGCTTTTTGCCCGGATGTGCCCACATGAAGCCGTAGTACGCCCGCAGGTTAGCGAATTTTTGCCACGCATCGCCCGGCATACGGTCCAGAATAGAACGTTTACCGTGCACCACTTCATCATGCGATATCGGTAACACAAAGTTCTCGGTGTGGGAGTAGAGCATGCCGAACGTCATCATGTTGTGATGATATTTACGGTGTACCGGATCGCATTTCATGTAATCCAGCGTGTCATGCATCCAGCCCAGATCCCACTTGTAATGGAACCCTAAACCGTTGGCTTCCGGCGGCAGCGTCACCCCGGGATAATCGGTAGACTCTTCCGCCAGCGTCACCGCGCCTGGCCGCTCTTTGCCCAACGTCTGGTTGGTGTAGCGCAGGAAGGAGATAGCCTCCAGGTTTTCATTGCCGCCGTAGTAGTTTGGCACCCACTCGCCGTCGGCACGGCTGTAATCGCGGTAGATCATCGAAGCGACGGCATCCACACGCAGCCCATCGATGCCAAAACGTTCCAACCAATAAAACGCGTTACCTGCCAAAAAGTTACGCACTTCGTGGCGACCATAGTTGTAGATCAGGGTATTCCAGTCTTGATGGAACCCTTCGCGCGGATCGGCATACTCATACAGCGCCGTGCCGTCGAAGTTCGCTAACCCGTGAGCGTCGCTTGGGAAATGCCCCGGCACCCAGTCAAGAATCACGTTGATCCCGGCTTCGTGCGCCGCAGCCACAAAGGCTTTGAACTCCGCAGGAGTACCGAAACGGCGCGTCGGGGCATACATTCCCAGCGGCTGATACCCCCAACTGCCGTCAAATGGATGTTCGTTGATCGGCAACAGCTCAAGATGGGTGAAACCCATTTCTTTGACGTAAGGAATCAGTTGTTCGGCCAGTTCCTGATAACTGAGCCAGAAATTGTTGTCGGTATGACGCCGCCATGATCCGAGGTGCACTTCGTAAATTGAAATGGGGCGATCAAAATCATTAGCCCGCTGCCGCTCGGGGGTATTTTCCACCACGGCTGGCAGCGGCGTAATCAGCGACGCCGTATCCGGCCGCATCTGCGCTTCAAAAGCATAAGGATCGGCTTTCAGTTGGACGTTGCCGTAGCAGTCAATAATCTCATATTTATACAATTGCCCGGCCTTGACGCCCGGCAGGAACAGTTCCCAAATCCCATTCTCTCTGCGCAGGCGCATTGGGTGGCGTCGGCCATCCCAGAAGTTAAACTCGCCAACCACAGAAACGCGCTGCGCATTCGGTGCCCACACGGCAAAGCTGACACCTTCTACGTTATCCAGTTCGCCGGGGTGAGCCCCCAGTCGTTCATAGGGCCGCAGATGGGTGCCCTCGGCCAGCAGCCAACTGTCGATATCCTGCAACAGAGTGCCAAAACGGTAAGGGTCTTCGATAATTTGCTGGTGATCGCGCCAACTGGCTTCCAGCTGATAACGGAAAGGGGTTTTACGGCGCGGTACGATGGCACTGAAAAAGCCGCGCGCATCGTCACAATTGAGCTGAACCAAACGGTTACCGGTTTTGCTCTCCACCAGCCACACGGAACCCGCATCCGGTAATAGAGCGCAAATTTGCAACCCACGCTCTGTAACATGCATACCCAGCAGGGCAAAAGGATCGGCGTAGTGGCCGGAAATTATCTGATTGATCACGTCACGATCGGGAAGTACAGGCATGGCATTCTTCCTTAGATTAAGAGCATGACTCTTAAGGGGCTACACCTAACAGCAGCCGTTGTATCTATCATGCAATTCATTCAGAACCTAAAGCGTGATTTCGGTCGGTTATTGATTAATTTGCATCCTTCAAAGCCGAAATACCGCTCTTTATGTCTACTTTTCAGACAAATACTCACCGTTAATCGGCATGAATTCGCCAGCCTAACAAGCATAGCCAAAGTCTGTAGAAGCATTGATGATTACAAAGGAAAATTTTGCATTGGAAAAACGGCAGATCTGGCAGCCTGTTTGCGCTGCAACCGGCTTTGTGACACGCGTGTTACAGCAGTGTTTCATTCCCTCTTTCAGCGATTTTCCATCTCCCTTCGCGCCAGAAACGATAAAAGGTGGGTTGCGTACACAGAGAACAGAGAGTGTTGAAAACAAGGTGTTAAAGGGCCGAAAGAGACCAGCCCTCAGGAAGTTCAGCTTATCCCGCTGGACCTCAGGCTACAGTGCATCCTGAGGTCTGTTGGGCAGAGGTTTACAACAGAATACGCAACATGCGGCGCAGCGGTTCAGCAGCACCCCACAGCAGCTGATCGCCGACGGTGAACGCGGAGAGATATTCCGGCCCCATATTCAGCTTGCGCAGACGGCCGACCGGCGTATTCAGCGTACCGGTCACCGCCGCAGGCGTCAGTTCACGCATGGTCAGTTCGCGGTCGTTCGGGATCACGCGCACCCAGTCGTTGTGCGTTGCCAGCATCTGTTCGATTTCCGCCAGCGGCACATCTTTTTTCAGCTTCAGGGTGAATGCCTGGCTGTGGCAGCGCAGCGCACCGACGCGGACACACAGACCATCAACAGGAATAATCGCCGAGGTATTGAGGATCTTGTTGGTTTCCGCCTGGCCTTTCCACTCTTCGCGGCTCTGGCCGTTATCCAACTGCTTGTCGATCCACGGGATCAGGCTGCCAGCCAAAGGCACGCCAAAGTTATCGGTCGGCAACTTGCCGGAACGGGTGGCTTCAGTGACCTTACGCTCGATGTCCAGAATGGCCGAAGCCGGGCTTTGCAGCTCTTTTGCTACGTCGGCGTGCAGCATGCCCATTTGCATCAGCAGTTCGCGCATATGACGTGCGCCGCCGCCGGATGCCGCCTGATAGGTCGCCACCGACGCCCACTCCACCAGGTTGTTGGCAAACAGACCACCCAGTGACATCAGCATCAGGCTGACCGTGCAGTTCCCCCCGACAAAAGTCTTGATGCCTTTATTCAGCCCTTCCTGGATCACGTCGTGGTTCACCGGGTCAAGGATGATAATGGCATCATCTTTCATACGCAGAGAGGAGGCGGCGTCGATCCAGTAACCTTTCCAGCCGGTTGCACGCAGCTTTGGATAGATTTCGTTGGTGTAATCACCGCCCTGGCAGGTGATAATAATGTCGAGTGCGCTCAGCGCCTCAACATCATACGCATCTTGCAGCGTACCCTGTTGGCCGCCGAAAACCGGGGCGGCAGCGCCGTGCTGCGAGGTGGTAAAGAATACCGGGCGAATGGCGTCAAAATCGCGCTCTTCTGTCATGCGTTGCATAAGTACAGAGCCGACCATACCGCGCCAACCGATGAAACCAACGTTTTTCATAATTTACAGTCCTGCCTTGGGGATAAACGACACTGTCGTAAGTGGTGTGCAATATCTACCCACCTTACAAAATGTCGGCGCAGGCGCAAAGTGAATTTATTCGATGGCTGAGCGATTCTCAGCAATGCTTCTTATATATCTGCCATTCTTCTAAGAGATGGGGATGTAGAGACCAGGGTGTTGCCCGAGTCACCGGCGCATTTTTCAGATTTTGAGGTAATGATGACAGAGATGATTTCGGCCACGGTGCTACTGTTTTTAATCATGGATCCGCTGGGTAATCTGCCGATTTTTATGTCGGTGCTCAAGCACCTGGAGCCGCGTCGCCGCCGGGTGGTGCTGATCCGTGAACTGCTGATCGCCTTGCTGCTGATGCTGGTCTTTCTGTTTGCCGGTGAGCGTATTCTGGCGTTTCTCAACTTGCGCACCGAAACCGTATCGATCTCCGGCGGGATTATCCTGTTCCTGATTGCCATCAAGATGATCTTCCCGTCTCAGGAGGGTAACAGCACCGGCCTTTCTGCCGGTGAAGAGCCATTCCTGGTGCCGCTTGCCATTCCGCTGGTGGCCGGGCCGTCGATTCTGGCAGCGCTGATGCTGCTTTCGCATCAGTATCCTAACCAGTTGTCACACCTGGTGGTGGCGCTGTTGATTGCCTGGGGGTTGTCGGCGGCGATCCTGCTGATGTCGAGCCTGTTCCTGCGCCTGCTGGGTAGCAAAGGGGTGAACGCGCTGGAAAGGTTGATGGGGCTGATTCTGGTGATGCTCTCTACCCAAATGTTCCTGGATGGCATCCGAGCCTATATGAAACTGTAGCCACGCCAGGGCGCTGCTGCGCCCTGGCGTTAAAGCGTTAAATCACCATCGCCAACAACAGGCAGCCAATCAGGCCGCAGACTGAAATGATGGTTTCCAGCACCGACCAGGACTTGATGGTTTCCATAATGGTCAGGTTGAAGTACTCCTTGAACAGCCAGAAGCCTGGGTCGTTAACGTGCGAGAAGATCACGCTGCCTGAACCCACGGCGATCACCATCAGCTCCGGGCTGACCCCGGTGGTAGCGATCAACGGTGCAACAATACCGCCTGCGGTAATCGCCGCGACGGTGGCAGAGCCCAGCGCAATACGCAGTATCGCCGCAATTGACCAGGCCATCAGGATCGGCGAAACGCCGCTGCTCTGCATCATGCTGGCAATGTACTTGTCCACCCCGCTGTCCACCAGCACCTGCTTGAACGCACCGCCACCGCCGATGATCAACAGCATCATGGCAATGATTTTGATGGATTCCGTCACGGTTGCCATCACTTCATCCATGCTACGGCCACGGTTCAGGCCGAAGGTGAAGATCGCGATCAACACCGCAATCAGCGTTGCCATCACCGGATCGCCGAAGAACTCAGCATAAGGCAGAACGGCATGGCCTTTTGGCAGCACCATTTCCGCTACCGCACGCAGCGCCATCAGGATCACCGGCACCAGCGAGGTTGCTACGCTGACGGCAAAGCCAGGCATCTCTTCTTCAGTAAAGGTTTTCGGGTTGTACAAACCTTCAGGGATCGGTTTGTCGATGCCTTTCAGGAAGCGCGCATACACCGGGCCTGCCAGAATCACGGTTGGGATCGCCAGCAAGGTACCGAACAGCAGGGTTTTACCCATGTCCGCATGGAAAATGGTGGCGATAGCGGTTGGGCCTGGGTGCGGCGGCAGGAAACCGTGGGTCACGGACAGCGCAGCAGCCATTGGCACGCCGACATACAGCAGCGGAATACGTGCAGAAGCGGCGATGGTGAACACCAGCGGCAGCAACAGGACGAAACCCACTTCATAAAACAGAGCAAAGCCGACGGTAAAACCGGTGAGCACAATCGCCCATTGAATATGCTGTTTGCCGAATTTGTCGATCAGAGTGGTGGCGATGCGCTGTGCTCCGCCGCAGTCCGCCAACAGTTTGCCGAGCATGGCACCAAAGCCCATGATCAGCGCCAAACCACCCAACGTACCGCCAACGCCGGCCTTGATGGAACCAATCACCTTATCCACTGGCATACCCTGCATGATCCCAACCGCCAGCGCGACCAGAATCAGCGAGATAAAGCCGTTCAGTTTAAAGCGGATCATCAGCAGCAGTAGCATGGCTACGCCGACTGCAACAATCACTAATGGCATAATTTTTCTCCAACTCTTTTATCACTTAGCCTCTTCGCAAAACGGCAGCGAAAAAGGGTGCTTGGTTTTAGTTTTACGGCCCTTTCCTGGTGTTACTGGGCCGCTTGAGTGCGATTGAGTACAGACGACTATCCCTGGCTCTAACCCTTTGTGATGGCAATCACATCTCCATTTGTTACCCGTATCATGATACCGGTAACATGGTAAGATTCGAAACCATCAACCAAGGCAAAATTCTTATTCTGGGATAGAGATCAAACTTATGGCGGGAAAAAGCATCATCCTGATGGGCGTCTCCGGCAGCGGCAAATCCACGATTGGCGCGGCTGTCGCACGGGAAATCCAGGCAAAATTCATTGATGGCGACGATCTGCATCCGCGCGCCAATATCCAGAAGATGGCCAGCGGGCAACCGTTGAATGACGATGACCGTGTTCCCTGGTTGCAGCGTCTTAATGATGCGGCGTACAGCCTGAATCACAAAAATGAAAATGGGATCATCGTCTGCTCCGCGCTGAAGCGCCGCTACCGCGATCTGCTGCGCAAAGACAACGAAAACATGGTGTTTATCTACCTGAAAGGCAGCTTCGATGTGATTCTGGCGCGCCTGAAAGCGCGTTCCGGGCACTTTATGCCGACCGACCTGCTGAAAAGCCAGTTTGACGCTTTGGAAGAACCCACGGCCGATGAGAAAGATGTGATCTGCATTGATATCGATACCGATATCGAAGGCGTGGTCAGCCGTTGCGTGGCCGAACTGCAGAAATAAATGGGCTGAGGGCGCAGATATGCGCCCGGCTTCAGATACTGCCGCCGGGGATCACGGTGAAACCGACGTCAACCATGCGTGGGCCAACCGTTTCACCCCGCAAACGGGCCAGCAGGCGTTCCGCGCCGATCTGCCCCATGCGCTCACGCGGCGTCAGCACGCTCGCCAGCTTCGGCACCATCACCTGGCCAATATCGTGGCCGTGGAAACCGGCAATCGCCATATCCTGCGGGATCGAAAGCCCCTGACGCTGGCATTCAAACGCCGCGCCGATCGCCAAATCATCGTTGGTGCAAAAGATACTGTCGATCTGCGGGTAAGCGCGTTGTGCCTCGAGCAACAGTTCGCCACCGGCAGAATAGGAAGAAGAGCGCGCGGTCATGACGCTGTGCGGTTCTAGGCCAGATTCACGCATCGCCTGTTCGTAACCCTGCTGTTTAATCAGAGTACGTTCATCCTGACGCGCACCGAGATACACCACATGGCGATGGCCGCGCGAGATAATTTGCTGAGTCATCTGGCGGGCGGCCTCAAAGTTGTTGAACCCCACCGCCAGATCGATGCACGGCGATACGCAGTCCATCAACTCGACCACCGGGATGCCAGCGACTTCGATCATCTTCAAGGTGCGCGGAGTGTGGTTACGCTCGGACAGGATCAGCCCGTCAATGTTGTAAGACAGCAAAGACGTCAGGCGTTCTTCTTCACGCTCCGGCAGATAGCCATAGTGCGCCAGCATGGTCTGATAATTATGCGCATCGGTCACGCTCTCGATGCCACGCAGCACCTCGGCGAACACCTGGTTGGTCAGCGACGGCAGCAGCACGCCGATTGCACGGCTGGTGGAATTGGAAAGAATATCCGGGGCACGGTTAGGGATGTAGCCAAGATCGTCCAGCGCGATCGCAATTTTCTGCTGTAAAGCCGCAGAAACCTGATCGGGGTTACGCAAATAGCGGCTCACCGTCATCTTGGTGACGCCAACCTGATCTGCGACATCTTGGAGCACCGGCCGTTTTTTCTTCATTATCAATGAACTGGCTTACCGTGAATGGGTGGCCATTCTAGCAAAAAAAACGGCAGGCCGATATTGTTGCTTACGCGGCCTGCGGGCAAGAAAAAGGGGCCAACATGCTGGCCCCTACTCCATCATACCGGTGGCAGATCGAACAGCAGTATCTCGCTGTCTTCGTCGGCATGAATCGATAATGCAACTTCATCCCACACGGCAAGCGCATCGCTGGTGCCCACTTTGTGGCCATTGATGGCGACATTACCGCGCACCACCTGGATCCAGACTCGGCGTTCAGCCTGAATCGGGTAAACCGACTGTTCATCTTTTTTCAGCGCCCAGCGCGACAGCGTCATATCCTGGAACACTTTCAGCGAGCCTTCGCGGGCATCCGGCGACAGTACCAGTTGGCGGCCCTGCGGTGCGTCAAACATGCGTTGCTCATAGCGAGGCTTCAGCCCAACCTGATCCGGGATAATCCAGATCTGATAAAGATGCAGCGGCCGATCGTTATTGGCGTTGTACTCCGAGTGACGCACCCCGGTACCAGCACTCATAATCTGAAACTCACCGGCATGGATCTGTTCTTTATTCCCCATGCTGTCCTGATGCTCCACCGTACCGCTCAGGATGTAGGTGAGGATCTCCATATCTTTATGGGGATGGGTACCAAAACCCTGACCAGCATCGATCACATCTTCATTGATCACCCGCAGGGCTGAGAACCCCATAAAATCAGGATCATAGTAGTCAGCAAATGAGAAGCTGTGCCAGCTATCCAGCCAACCATGATTGGCATGACCGCGATCTTCTGCTTTACGTAAATAAATCATCTTCAACTCTCCTCAACGTTTTCTACAGTCTAGTCCTGGCGGCAGAATAAGAAAGCGTAAAAATCTCACCCCTCTATTCAAAAAATTAGATGGAGTTTTCAACAGAGTTGCAAATAAGTTGGCCAAGTTAGCAGGCGAGGAAATTTGGGCAAAAAAAAAGCCAGCACCCGAGCTGGCTAAGTAAACATTGGAAGCAATGTGAGCAATGTCGTGCCTTCAAGCGACAGTATCAAAGGTTGATGCTTTCCCCTGAATGCACGTTAATAATAATCATTATCATTCGCACTTGTAAAGCGTTTTTTTGAACAGTTAACAAGAATATTGACTCCCTAGGGTAAACAGATAATTTTAGAGATTATTCAAAGGGTAAACTCAAGGGAGAAGCAATAATGAGCGAGATTGTGGTTCGTCACGTAGAAGATAAAGATGCCGAAGCGTTGCATCAACTGTTCTCGCACCCCGCCGTTTACCGTGACACGCTACAATTGCCGCTACCGTCAAAAGCCCACTGGCAAAAACGCATTGCCGAGGTGAAACCCGGGACTTACAGCCTAGTGGCCTGTATTAATGAGCAGGTGGTCGGCCAACTGACGGTGGAACTTATCCAACGCATCCGCCGCCGCCATGTGGCCACTTTTGGTCTCTGCGTCGATGCCAATTACCACGGCAAAGGCATTGGCAGCGCGCTGATGAAAGCGATGATCGATATTTGCGACAACTGGGGTGCCATCGAACGCATTGAGCTGACGGTGTTCACCGACAATCAGAGCGCGATCGCGCTGTATCGCAAATTCGGTTTCGAGATTGAAGGCACCAGCCGCCACTTTGCTTTCCGCGACGGTGAACTGGTTGATGCCTATCATATGGCACGGTTACGTTCAGTTTGAGATCACCACGGGGCGCGATGATGCGCCCCGTCGAGCTCAAAGCCCTGCGGTTGCACGCAGATAGCGCCGCGCTTTCACCGCATATTCAAACGGGTTGGCGATCGCCGGATCCTGTTCGGCCTCAACCACCATCCAACCTCGATAACCACCTTCGTCCAACAGTTTAAACACCGGGCGGAAATCGATCACGCCGTCGCCCGGCACGGTAAAGGTGCCTTTCTTCACGCCATCTAGGAAGCTCAGCCTGTTGGCTTTCACTGCTGCAACCACCTCATCACGTACGTCTTTCAAATGCACATGGTTGATACGTGGCAGGTATTTTTCCAGGATCGCCAACATCGCGCTTTGGCTGCCTTCGGCATAGTAGGCGTGCCCGGTATCAAACAGCAGGTAAACATCGTCGTTCACCATACTCATATAACGGTCGATCTCTTCCGCCGTCTGAATGCCGGTGCCCATATGGTGATGCAGGCACACCTGCATGCCTTTGCTGGCAGCAATATTCGCCAGTTCGTTATAGCCAGCGGCGATGCGTTGCCACTCTGCGTCGCTGAAATAGGGTTTCTCTTCAAACACCCCTTTGGTGGTGCCCTGAATGCTACGGCTTTGTTCGGAACAGCCGATCACTTTCGCGCCCATGGCATGCAGGAAATTCATATGATTCACAAATTCATCAATGGTTTTCTCCTCCAAACCATCGGCAAAGAAGGTACTGAACCAGGCATTGCAGACTTGGATGCCACGAATATCCAGCATCGGTTTCAGCACTTTTGGGTCGCGCGGGTATTTACTGCCCACTTCACAACCGGTGAACCCCGCCAGCGCCATTTCGCTGATACACTGCTGGAAGGTGTTTTCTTGCCCTAACTCGGGCAGATCGTCATTGGTCCAGCCAATCGGGGCGATGGCCAACTTCACATGTTCTTGATTCATTTTCAGCCTCGGTAATCGGTTAATGCCAGCCACTTGCGGTAATGCTTGTCAGTTAAGGCTAACCAGTTCCCTCTCCCTTGGGGAGAGGGTTAGGGTGAGGGGATGAACACCGCACTACAAGCCCCTCACCCCGGCCCTCTCCCACGGGGAGAGGGGGCGACTCCTTTAGCCATTGCGTATGATTATGCAGTTTTGCGTTTAACTGACCGGCATTACGCCACCCTCGGCCCATTTATTTACCGTAGAAATCAGGGCGGGCTGGCAGCCGGATCGGTACAATTTCGCCGCTGAGCTGGGCTGCAATACAGGCGTCGGCAGCAACCGCTGCGGCATAACCATCCCAGGCAGAAGGGCCGGTCAGCTTGCCGGTTTGTACGTCGTTGATAAAAGCCTGCAACTCAACGTCATAGGCATCAATAAAGCGCTCTTTCCAGTCGGTGAGGATCTCGGTGGAAAGCTTAGCCCCGCTGCGCATTTGCACCGCAGAGGGTTCCGGTAACTTGGCAATACCGCTTTCACCGACGATTTCGCACTGAATATCGTAGCCGTACTGGCAATTCACAAAGATTTCCACATCGATGCGGGCTCCCTTGGCCGTTTCAAGCAGCACAATCTGCGGGTCTTTGAGATGCGAATAGGCTTTGGAAGACTTGCGTGGGAACACCACCTGCACAGAGACGTAATCATCGTCCAGCAGCCAGCGCAGCACGTCGATCTCGTGGATCAGCGTATCGGTAATCGCCATATCCGTGGTGTAGGCCTCGCCGACCGTCGGGTTACGATGCGCGCAGTGCAGCATTAAGGGCTCACCAATCTGGCCGCTGGTCAGCACCTGCTTTAGCGCACGGTAGCCCTGATCGTAAGGGCGCATAAAGCCGACCTGCACCAGCCGCTTGCCCTGTTTGGCTTCGGCTTCGACGATGTTTTTACAGCCCTGTGCGGTGACCGCCAGCGGCTTCTCGCAGAACACCGGTTTACCCGCCGCAATCGCCGCCAGCACAAACTCTTCATGGCTTGGGCCCCATGAAGTGACCAACACAGCCTGTACATCGGCGGCGCGGATCAGATCATGGCCGTTGTCGTACACCTGCGCATCCAGTTTCAACTCACTGACCACCTTGGCCGCGCTGTCACGGTTAATATCATTCACCGCCACAATACGGCTGCCTTGCAGCACTTTGCTGCAACGGCGAATATGATCTCTGCCGATGGCTCCGGTACCAATCACCCCAATATTCAATGTCATTCTCGCTTTCCTCGCATGTGTACGGCAGATGTAATGTCTGGGAATTCAGTAGTCGCGGGCTTTATCAATGTTCTCTTGCTGCTGGCGAACCGCTGTGGCGATTTTTTCACTTTCGGCCACCTGGGCCCCGCCCACGCGCCACCAGCTGAGATAGTTGTGCACCATGGTTTTGGGCAGCACTTTAATATCCAACAGGGTAGAAACCTGCTGCTTGCGCGCATCCGCCAGCGCGTCGATCAGTTGCTGCTCGTTGGTAACGCTATAGGTTTTGCAGCCGTAGGCCGCCGCCAGCATGGCAAAGTTGACCGGCACCAGTTCGCCATCCAGCTTGCCGCCCTGCGGGTTGCGGAAGCGGAATTCGGTGGTGTAGCTGCCCATACCGTTGCCCAGCTGCAGATTGTTGATGCAGCCGTTAGTCATGTTATCGAACAGCAGCACGTTGATTTTGCAGCCTTCCTGGATCGAGGTGACCAGTTCAGAATGCAGCATCATGAAGGCACCGTCGCCGACCATGGCATAGACCTCTCGCTGTGGTTCGGCGAGCTTGACGCCCAACGCGGCGTTAACTTCATAGCCCATGCAGGAATAGCCATATTCCACGTGATAAGCGTGCTCACTGCGGTTCTGCCAGACGCGCTGTAGGTCGCCCGGCAGGCTACCGGCAGCGGCCACGATGATACCGTCCGGCGGCAGGTGCTGATTCAATACGCCTAGCACCCGGCTTTGGGTCAGTACGGAGTCGGTTTTTTCGATAAATTCAGCAAATACGCGTTCATGATCGAGGGCGTCGTCGATTTCTGGCACAAAATCAGCACCGGTATAGGCTGCCTGATAAACGCGCCGGGTTTCCTGCTGCTGCTCGCTGAGCGCATTGCGGATATCATCGCCCCAGCCGGAACGGTAATCCGCCTGTGCCAGTGGGTTGCTCAGGGCATCCAACGCCTCGCGGGCGTCTGCCAGCACCTGCACCGCATCCAGTTTGCCGGCATCAAACGCGCTAACGTTGATATTGAGGAAGGCTACCTGCGGGTGCTGGAACAGCCACTTGGATGAGGTGGTGAAATCGCTATAACGGGTGCCGACGCCAATCACTACATCGGCCTGTTTTGCCAGCATGTTGGCCGCCAGGCAGCCGGTTTCACCGATCCCCCCCAGGTTATAAGGGTGGTCTGAAGGTATGGTGCCCTTCCCAGCCTGGGTTTCTGCAAACGGAATATGAAACTGCTCGGCAAACTGCTTCAGCGCCTGCCCGGCCTGCGAATACTTTGCGCCACCGCCGCAGATTAACAGCGGTTTGTGCTTGCCTTTCAGCAATGCCAGCGCCTCGGCCAACATACCTGCGGTTGCCGGGCGGCGATCGAGACGATGTACCCGCTTTTGGAAGAAGTAATCCGGGTAGTCGTAGGCTTCACCCTGCACGTCCTGCGGCAAACACAGCGTAACGGCACCGGTTTCGGCCGGATCGGTGAGTACCCGCATGGCATTGATGCAGGCGCTCATCAGTTGCTCTGGGCGCACGATGCGATCCCAATATTTGCTGACGGCACGGAAAGCATCGTTGGTGCTGATGCTGAGATCGTAAGACTGCTCAATCTGTTGCAATACCGGGTCCGGCTGACGCGAGGCAAACACATCGCCCGGCAGCAGCAGTAGCGGAATGCGATTGGCCGTGGCGGTGGCCGCAGCAGTGATCATATTGGCCGCACCCGGGCCGACGGACGAGGTACAGGCATAGATCTGCCGCCGTAGTTTCTGTTTGGCAAAGCCGGTAGCGGCATGCGCCATGCCCTGCTCGTTGCGCCCCTGATGCACCCGCAGATCGCCACAATCCTGCTCCAACGCCTGCCCCAGACCGAGCACGTTACCGTGGCCAAAGATCGCAAAAATGCCTTTGACGAACTTGGTTTCTACGCCGTCTGCCAACAGGTACTGGTTATCGAGAAATCTGACCAGCGCCTGCGCCATGGTTAACCTGATCTTCCCCATTTACTCACCCTTTCGATTCGTTATCCGTAGGTGCCCTGCAACGGGATGCCATGCTCGGGCCTGAGAAACCGTGCGATGTCGAACAATCTGAAACGCCACCGATTATAAACAAATATATTTTCCATAAAATTTAATAACAGAAAAAATATTTCATTTTGCGATAAGGATCGCAGAACCAGTGAATCCGAAAGCCTATTTATAGTTGTAATTCATAAGGTTATTAATTTTCTTTATCGTGAGGATGCAAAAAACGCCAATCTATTACCACCTAATCGTCAACCAACTCCCGTCAGGCTTGGCTTTGTTCAGCGATCGCCGTAGGCCAGCAATAGCGCGGTCTAGCTGCCGCTCCGCCCGGTTTTACGCCATTTTCAGCCATCTCACATTTTCGGGGTTTAAATTTCATTCAACATTGAAATTGAAATTTTTATTCCTCATAATTTACTCATCGCTTTGACCGGATCGCAGTCGGGTTTCGCTTAATACAGAAGGAAACGGGTATGGCTACACAACACAAGCAGCTTGATGTCATCTGCCTGGGGCGCATCGCTGTCGATTTCTATGCGCAACAAATTGGCGCACGCCTGGAAGATGCCAGCACATTTGCCAAATACCTTGGCGGCTCGTCCGGCAACGTGGCATACGGCACGGCGATTCAGGGGCTCAGGTCCGGCATGCTGGCCCGCGTGGGGGATGAGCACATGGGCCGTTTCCTGCGTGAAGAGCTACAGCGCGTTGGGGCCGATACCCAATACCTGATCACCGACCCACAGCGCCTGACCGGGTTGGTGATCCTCGGCATCAAGGATCAGGAAACCTTCCCGCTGATTTTTTACCGCGAAAACTGCGCCGATATGGCCCTGACGCCAGAGGATATCGATGAAAACTACATCGCCTCATCCAGAGCGCTGGCGATCACCGGCACCCACCTTTCGCACCCCAATACCCGTGCGGCGGTGCTGAAAGCACTGGAATATGCCCGCCGCCACGGGTTGCGCACCGCGCTGGACATCGATTACCGCCCGGTGCTGTGGGGGCTGACTTCGCTGGGGGACGGTGAAACCCGCTTTGTCGAATCAGAGAAAGTCACCCGCGAGTTGCAGGAGGTGCTGCATCATTTCGATCTGATCGTCGGTACCGAAGAAGAGTTCCATATTGCCGGTGGCAGCACCGATACCCTGACCGCCCTGCAAAACGTGCGTAAAACCACCCAGGCAACGCTGGTGTGCAAACGTGGCGCACAGGGTTGTTCGGTCTTTGAAGGGGCGATCGCCGAGGATTGGCAGCAGGTAAAACTGCACTCCGGCGTGCGGGTTGAGGTGCTCAACGTGCTGGGCGCGGGGGATGCTTTTATGTCCGGCCTGCTGCGCGGCTACCTGAATGACGAAGGTTGGGATCAGGCCTGCCGCTACGCCAATGCCTGCGGAGCGCTGGTGGTGTCGCGCCATGGCTGCGCACCGGCGATGCCCACCAAGCGGGAACTGGATGACTATTTGCAGCGTGAACAACAGGTGCCACGCCCGGATCGCGATGCACACCTGAACCATCTGCACCGGGTGACCACGCGTAAGCAGCAATGGCCCGAGCTGTGCGTGTTTGCCTTCGATCACCGTAAACAGCTGGCAGATATGGCGCATCAAGCGGGCGTTGGCCAAGATCGCATTCCCCGCTTGAAAACCCTGTTGTTGAGCGCAGCTCAGGCAGCGGCGGCAGAAGGCGGTCTTAAGGGCAACAGCGGCATTCTGGCGGATACCACCTACGGCCAGGCGGTGCTGAATGAAATCACTGGCCAAGGCTGGTGGATTGGCCGCCCTGTTGAGCAGCCAGGCTCGCGCCCATTGCGGCTGGAGCACGGTAATATCGGCTCACAGTTGCTCGATTGGCCGCAGGAACATGTGGTGAAATGCCTGGTGTTCTATCATCCGCAGGATGCGGCTGAACTGCGCCGTGAACAGGATGAATGGATTACCGAGGTGTATCGCGGCTGCTGCAAGTCCGGCCACGAACTGTTGCTTGAGGTGATTTTGCCGGAGAGCAGCGCAGACAAAGACCAGCGCCACTATCTGACCCTGCTGGAACATTTCTACCGCTTGGGGATCAAGCCCGACTGGTGGAAACTGCCCCCGCTGAGCGCCGCCAACTGGCAAGAGGTGGGCGCACTGATTGAGGCGCAGGATCCGTTCTGCCGTGGGGTACTGATCCTGGGGCTGGATGCACCGGAAGCCACGCTGCAAGCGGGCTTTGCCGCTGCCGCAGACGCCCGCTGGGTGAAAGGGTTTGCGGTTGGCCGCACCATCTTTGGCCCCCCTTCCCGTCTCTGGCTACAGGGTGAGATCGACGATGCCGCCTTAATCGAACAGGTGAAACAGAAATACCTGAGGCTGATCGGTCTGTGGCGACAGTATCGCCCTCAGCCTGAAGGAAAAACGGCTCTTCGCTAAACCTGACAACAATTGAGGGTTAGGATGAGGGGAATTTCACCGAGCTAAAGCCCTTCACCCCGGCCCTCTCCCACAGGTAGAGGGGGCTAAACTTTCAGCATTATGCCGAATAATTAGGCCATTTTTGGCATAACAGACCGGCATTATCTCATTTCCCCTTAAGGTGCTTTTCGCCGCTTTAAGGGGTTTTTTTGCCGATTTTCTGTGAGGCAACGCAGCTTGCGATGGAATAAATCGCTTTTTGATGAAATGAAATTTCCGCTCCATCTGTTAGAATGGCCTGCCGATAATTCAGGCGTATACACCGATACGCTTCCTCCCCCTACTGCGAGCCGAATGGATGAATAACCCAACTCAACTTTCGCTGTTACAAGATGAGATCCGCCGCCGTTATGAAACGCTCAGCAAGCGTTTAAAACAGGTGGCGCGCTATATTCTGGATAACAGTAATAGCATTGCTTTCGATACCGTTGCTTCCATCGCCGCACAGGCCAGTGTCCCGCCGTCTACCCTGATTCGTTTCGCCAGCGCCTTTGGTTTTAACGGCTTTAACGAAATGAAACAGGTTTTTCGCCAGCACCTAATGGAAGAAACGGTTAACTATACCGAACGCGCACGTTTGTTCCGCCAAACCTCTTCCGATGACAGCGTCGCGCCAGAAAAGCCCGCCGAAATCCTCAACGTCTTCACCATGGTTAATTCGCAGGCGCTGCAACAGCTCGCGATGCAAACCAGCGCCGAGCAGTTGGATCGGGCGGTAGAACTGTTGAATAACGCGGAAAATATCTATGTGATTGGCCTGCGCCGCTCGTTCAGCGTGGCGTCTTACCTCACCTATGCCCTGCGCCACCTGGAAAGACGCGCATTCTTGATCGACGGATTAGGTGGGATGTTTACCGAACAGCTCAGCATGGTGAAACCCAAAGACGTGGTGATCGCCATCAGCTACTCGCCATACGCCAAAGAAGCGATTGAACTGGTGGAGTTGGGAGCCAAACAGGGTGCGCTGCAAATCGCCATTACCGACAGCCAGGTCAGCCCGCTGGCCGCCTTCAGCGATGTCTGCTTTGTGGTGCGCGAAGCGCAGGTCGATGGGTTCCGCTCGCAGGTGGCCTCGATGTGCCTGGCACAGACGCTGGCAGTGTCGCTGGCGCTGAATAACGCTAAAGATCTGTAGGAATAGCAGGTCGTACAGCGCCAGAATCTTCTTTTTCAATCCGTAAATGGGACGATGTGATGTTAAAAAAATGTATCCTTCTTACTCTGTTATGTGTGATGTCGGCCACTGGTTTTTCTGCTGAGCCTGCTCGCCCAGAAGTGGCAGAACGGGTGAAGGCATGGGAGGGCAGCCAGGGTATTCAGGTGTGGACGCTACGCTATGGCCAACGCTCAGAACAGAAAGCGTTAGTGCAGGTCACCAATGCCGACCATGAGTGGGATAAGAAAATCCAACTGATGGATGTGGAGAGCAAAGGCGATCGTACTGACTATAGCGTCAGTGTGAACGGCAAAAAATTTGTGGCTCTGGTGATTAGCAACGGTAACTCGGGTGAATTATACCTGCCTGGGGAAAATGCCATTCACCCTATTTCCTACAGTAAGTCGCTTTCTGATGAAGGAGATGCGCAATACTTTTTGACCGACTTCCTTAAGCAAGAAGGCAAACTGCCAGAATAATAGCCTTGGAGCTTCGTTTTCTCGGCCTTAAAACGATAAAGGCTGCCAGCATCGGATGGCAGCCGATAAAGCCACGGTTTTGTGGTCTATTCCTACAACGAATAACTCTCGCTATTAATCCAGGCGTGATCCTTCTCCCAGGTAAATTTCCACTGGCGCACCGGCCCGGCCATCACGTTGAGATAGTAGCTGTCATAGCCCGCCAACGTCGCCACCGGGTGATAACCGCGCGGTACTTTCACCACATCACGGTTATACACCGGCATGCATTCATCCAGCGAGCGGTCGTCGGTATACACCCGCTGTAGGCAGAAGCCCTGCTCGGGGTTAAGGCGGTGATAATAGGTTTCTTCCAGATAGGTTTCGTCCGGTGAATCTTCCCGATCGTGTTTATGGCTCGGGTAGGAGCTGGTATTGCCTTCGTCGGTATAGACTTCGACCACCAGCAGGCTGTCGGCAGGAGCACTGTCCGGCAGGATATTATGCACCAACCGCTGATTGCGGCCCTTGCCACGCCGCTCGACGCCGACGTCTGCCGGGGTGATCAGGCGCGAAGGTAAATGCCCGTTGCCCGGTGCGCTGCAAACGGCCAGTTCCAAGTCGCTTTCAGCGCGGATTTCTACGCGATCCTGATGCGGAACATACACCGCATAAGGCGGGGTGCGTTCAAACGGGCTCATGCGCTTGCCGATGTGCGGATATTCCGCGCGCAGGGTCGCCACCGAGGCAATGCCCGCCACCAGCACCAGGCACAGTTCTTTATCCGCACTTGCCAGTTGCAGCGACTGCCCGGCCTGCAAACGATAAACCTCAAACCCGACGTAACGCCAGCCTGCGTTCTCTGGCGTCACCGCTTGAATGCGCCCCTGAGCATCCGGCGGTTGGCATTTAGCGAGTAATGAAGACATAGCGATTCTCCTGGTCTCTTCTCGGTTACCCCAACGTAGGCATACTGTATTCAGACAGCGTCTGCTGGCCGGTTGGCCAACGGGCGGTGGCGGTTTTCATGCGGGTATAGAATCGCACGCCATCGGTGCCGTGTACGTTAAGCGCGCCGAATACCGAGCGCTTCCAGCCGCCAAAGCTATGAAACGCCATCGGCACCGGTACCGGCACATTGACCCCCACCATCCCGGCCTGCACTTCCTGCACAAACTGGCGGGCATAGTGGCCGTTGCTGGTAAAAATCGCGCTGCCGTTGCCGAATTCATGGCTGTTTACCGTAGCGATAGCGGTCTGATAATCCGGTACGCGCACAATGCCCAGCACCGGCCCGAAGATCTCTTCACGGTAGATGCGCATGTTCGGCGTGACGTGATCAAACAACGTACCGCCGACGTAATACCCTTGCGGATGGCCTGGCACCTGATAATTGCGGCCATCCGCCACCAGCGTGGCCCCCTCTTGCACACCGAGATCGATATAGCCCAGCACTTTTTTCTGGTGAGCCGATGAAACCAGCGGCCCCATTTCATTTTCTTCCCCACCCTGCTGCATGCCAGGGCCAACGCGCAACTGGGCAATCAGCGGTTTGAGCTTAGCGATCAGCTTATCGGCGGTGCTATCGCCGACCACCACGGCCACCGGTAAGGCCATACAGCGTTCACCGGCAGAGCCGAATGCGCCGCCCATTAGGGCATTCACCGTCGCATCCAGATCGGCATCCGGCATCACGATGGCCTGATTCTTCGCCGCGCCAAACGCCTGCACGCGTTTACCGTGGGCGCTGGCGGTGGTGTAAATATGCTCGGCAACGGTGGACGACCCGACAAAACTCACCGCCTGAATACGCGGATCGGTACACAGTTGCGAAGCTTCTTCGTTAGCGCAGTGCACCACGTTGAATACACCGTCCGGCAGCCCGGCCTCTTGCAGCAGTTGCGCCAGGCGCACCGAGGCGGAAGGCACCAGCGCAGGCGGTTTCAGTATAAAGGTGTTGCCGCAGACCAGCGCGATCGGGAACATCCACATCGGCACCATCGCCGGGAAGTTGAACGGGGTGATCCCTGCCACCACGCCCAGCGGCTGCATCAGTGAGAAACTGTCGACGCCGCTCCCCACATCCGCTGAATATTCCCCTTTGATCAGATGCGGAATACCGCAGGCAAACTCCACCACCTCGATCCCGCGCGTCAGTTCACCCTGCGCATCAGAATAGACCTTGCCGTGCTCGCTGACGATCAGCTGCGCCAACTCTTCACGATTTTGCTCCAGCAAGGTTTTGAAATTGAACATAATGCGCGCCCGGCGCAGCGGCGTGGTGCGCGACCAATCGCTGAACGCCTGATGAGCGACATCAATCGCCTGTTTCACCTCGGCGGCGGTGCTTTGCGTTACGCGGCGTTCAACCTGGCCGGTGGCCGGATTATGCACGTCAGCGGTCTGGCTACTGCTGCTCAGGCAAACCTGCCCGCCAATAAAGTTACCTACAGTTTTCATCTCCCCACCCTCTTAAGTCCCAGCTGCTACAGACAGGCGAAATCCTGACCAGATGCAATGGACTCTATTTCAATGAAAAATATATTTCAAATAAATTATTTTAGAAAATTTAATTTTAGTGCGGAAGCTCGCAAATCTTGGCCATTAGACAGGTTAAAAGCGCGTTAACCCTGTAGTGCTTTGCTGATTCCTTGAACCCGATCAAACAATAAAATTTCAAAATAATATAAATATGAAATAAATATTCCTTTTAAAGATTGAATAGAAGCCCGGAGTGCAGCAGCAAGCTGCGCGAATCCCCGTTACATACAGGAGTTAAACAGGATGACCATTGCCTTAGAACGTTTTTGCATCAACCGCAAGATTGCACCCAAGCTCAGTCTGGAAAGTTTCTTCCGCCTGGTGCAACGGTGCGGGCTCAACAAGGTTGAACTGCGCAACGATATGCCGAGCGGCAGCGTCACCGATAACCTAAGCGACGCACAACTCAATACGCTAGCGGCCGAGTACGGGATTGAGATCGTCACCATCAACGCCCTTGGGCAATTCAACCTGCTGGAAGATAAAGCCGCGCTATTGACCAGAACCGAAGCTCTATTGGTGCAGGCACGGGCTCTCCAATGCCAGGCAGTGGTGCTGTGCCCCAACTGCAACGCGGGCGATCGCCGCAGCGAGGCGCAAAAGCGCGAAGATACGCTGGAATCGCTGCAACTGCTGGCCCCGCTGTTCAAGCAATACGATGTTGCGGGTTACGTCGAACCCTTGGGTTTCGGCATCAGTTCCCTGCGCTCTTCGCTACTGACCCAGGCGCTGATCCGCGATTCCGCAGCACCCTATAAAATGGTGCTGGATACCTTTCATCACTACCTGAGCGAGGTGAGTCAGACGGACTTCGATACGCAGATTCAGGTTGAGCAAATTGGTCTGGTGCATCTTTCCGGTGTGGAAGATCCAATGAACAAAAGTGCGTTGAGCGATGAGCAACGCATTATGCTGAGTGATAAGGATCGCTTGAAGAGTAAAACGCAGGTGCAGAATCTGGAGCGTTTGGGTTACCGCGGGCTCTATGCTTTCGAACCCTTCTCTTCGCAGCTGGATAAATGGACGGAACAGGATATTGAGCGCGAGATCCGCCAAAGTATTGCGTTGTTGCAAGGGTAATACCACTCAACCCCTTGCGTATCGCGGGGGGCTTTAATATCTTACAACCCAAAAGCGAATTATCTCACCCTCCTACCTGAGGTTAATTTAACTTATAAAACCCCATTTGCCTTTCATTATTATAAGGATATACCCAAAATAATTCGAGTGGCTTGTAGGCGGCCAGTCCGAGAGTCGCCAGGAGCATAGATAACTATGTGACTGGTGCGAACGGACGCAGCCAACACCCAAGCCACTTGAAGTATGAAGGGTATAAACCCCATAACATAAAGTTTACTCTGAATACTATTTGCTTAATGTTTAAAAACAAGACGATATGTTATTCAATCATTGTTTTGGTAAAAAACTCATCACCCATTTCAAGTTAATATTAACTCTAAAATATACCTCTTAATCCAGCCAAATGTGGAAAACTATTTCGAGACATCACCATCACCAGGGGATAATTACTCTCTGAATTTCTCTGCCCGCTATAAAGCACTCAGTAACAATGTCAAACCTGGTAATGCCAATGTCACTGTGCAATATAGTGTGACTTATCGATGAATGTATAATTAACCACCGAAAACCAAGCATCAAGGTGCGGGTTGAACATAGATAGTATTACTTTGTTTTGATGGCTGGAATATCGTAGATACCACAGCCATCATAACCAATAACTCGCGAACCATGCACTCCCTTTATTTCAACCGCTCCACCAGCAATTGCTTACGCGAATTGTAAAACTTCCGGTACGCCAGATAGCAGGCAATGATGGTCGACAGGCTGGCGGTGGAAAGCAGCATAAAGGTCACCATAATCTGGTATTTGATCGCCTTTACCGGGTCGATCCCGGCAAAAATCAGCCCCGACATCATCCCCGGCAAACTCACCAGGCCTACGGTTTTGGCCGAATCCACGGTGGGGATCAGCGAAGCACGGATGCTGTCACGGATCAGCGCCGCAGAGGCAAACTTGGGGGAGGCCCCCAGGCTGAGCATTTCCTGGATTTTCTGCTGCTCGCTGTTAAAACGCTGCTCAAGATTGTTGTAACACAGCCCTACGGCCACCATGGCGTTACCGGCGATCATGCCGGAGATGGGGATCACCTGCATCGGCGTAAAGGTGATAGCGCGGGTTAACACCAACACCACCAACGTCAGCACCGCCCCGGTGGTAATGGCAATCAACGAGATGGCAAACGCGTGATCGATATATTTGCTGCGCTTTTGCGCGTTGTAAGCCGCATTGAAGCAGATAAACAACACCATCAGCACCGTCAGGATTTCATTATTTAAATCAAAAATATACTTCAGCACATAACCGACGATGATCAGTTGCACCACCGCGCGGCACATGCTCCAGATAATCTCTTTTTCTAACGCCAGCTTTTCTCTGTGGCTGATCAAAATGGCGACAACCACCAAAATCATCGAAAGCCCCAATGACTCATTGGTAATGCTAGGCTGATTCATCGGTGCTCTCCTGAGTATTGGCGCGGTTTACCGGCAGGGTAATCACATCGTCTGCGTGGCTGATTTCATCTTTATCGTGCGTTACCCACAGCACGGCCAGCCCCTGCTCGGCCACCAACTGGTGGATCAGCGCATTGACGTTACGCTTGTTGTCCTCATCCAACGCGCTGGTGATTTCATCCAACAGCAATACCTTGGGCATAAACTGCAGGTTACGAATCAGGGAAATACGCTGCTTCTCACCGCCAGATAACTCGTTAATCCCTTTTTTCAACATGCTGCCAAGCAAAGCAAGGCGCTCAAGTTCTCGCTGCATTTTCTGTTCATCCGGCTTCAGCTTACGGATTTGGTAAGGCAGCGCGAGGTTGTCATAGACCGTGGTACCGAACAGCGATGGCGTCTGGAAACAGTAAGACACCTGTTTGCGATACTCTTCTGGCGCAATATCATCGATGGATTGGCCGTCACACAGAATGCAGCCGCGAGTCGGGCTGATTAAAGAAGAGACAATTTTTAGCAGCGTACTTTTCCCACACCCCGAGGGCCCGGCAATCAGCTTGAATTCGCCCGGCTTCAGCGTGAAAGAGACGGAATCCAGAATGACCGCATCCCCGATTTGATAATGGATATCGTCCAATACCAGTATGTCATTACTGCCCCGCATGGTGGCTCCAGTTTTTACAGGATGACTCATTATACCTTTCATCTTGCATGCAACAGCCAAGCTGCCACTTTTTATTCAGTGCAAATGTACCAACGCAATGAGTTATTGATGCTGCGATGAGTGCAGTGAACCTTGCCCTCTTTCTCCAGCGCCAAGAGCAGCGTGCGTGCCACATAGATGTTCTCGCCACACTGGTCTGCCAGCTCCCGCGTTTTCGGCCACAGTTCCGGCGGTGGTAGGGCTTGCAACTCTCCTGGAGTCATGTGCAACGAACACAAATCTTGTAACACCTTTAGCATATGCCGTTTTTTAAGTTCATATTTGATGGCTGTTTTCCCCATAGTTTTCTCCCGGTCGTGACTTTTAAGCATCTCTATATGCGGCGACCACACGCAAGCTGTCGATAAAACCCTCTCTCACCCGGCACCAGCGTGGTGAACACCTTCATAAATAGTGACATAACGCTTCTCTCAGTTGGCTAAACGGTAGTGACCCACTTATCTCTCTCGATACAGAGGCCGCGTTCCCGAGCGTTTTGTCGACTAATATCGCTCAGAAACCCGACTCTATTTATAGAGGAATCATCCGCGCGCCTCACCAATCCATCAGTTGAGAACTTTCTGTGTTTTTTTTGCACGAATTATTATTTCATCGCGGTTATCGTAAATAATTACCCCTTTTTAATGGTTATTAAAATGATGCCAAACGCACTTATTATGCCTAAACCAGCGAATTCACCACTCGTAATCAAACAGTATTCACATTGAGTTAATAACGACAAATAACACCTCAACAATCGGTCATGATTCGCTATAATCACAGAAAAATCTTAACCGCAAAAACAGTTAAAAACCAGCTCATTATGGCAACAGTAAAATAACTAAAAACCCCCACCACGAACGTTAATTTTTTGTTAAAGAAAAATCAACTTACAACCCATTCGACAATGCTATTAATTTAATTAAAATCAACAGGTTATTATGATAAATATACAGTTTAATTGTATGAAAAAACCAGAATAAAACCGTTAAAACAAAGCGATCCCAGCAAATAAATCATGTTGATTATGTGGTAAATATGACAATTCTCGATCTTGAAACTCAAAATAAAGCATTTACACAGTTGATTGCTCTGATGTGCATTCCTATACGATCTATTGATTTTTAATGGTATATTTTTTTAATCGTTTTTGGTTTTATATTCTGAACTTACTGAAATACAGCAAAACCTATTTTCAATGGCATCACTTATTTGTAAGAATATTCCCTGCAGGAAGCTATGGTGATATTCATATTTTTACATTCTATGATGGCGATTTTAAGCGCATCTCAAGCCTTGCGGAGTTTACACCTGAATTGCGCAAGGGGGCGTATTGCCCGAGCGAAAGGAATTGGCTACGACTGTGCCAGCCGTGACATGACGTTGTGGCTGATACAGGTGATGAGGCTCTGTGCGTATCAGATAGCGGTGACCACCTGAGTGGCCACCGTAGATTATGACGGGGATGATTCAGTACCAGGGCTCTCCCTCAAATAGCGCTAGGTGGGATCTCGAACAGCATAACCAGATCGCCCGTATAAAGGCCTTGCGTGGTGGCCCGGTCAGAGGTCGTGGGAGAATTAGCTTTGATTTGCAGGTGATAGACGCTTTGGTAGCCGTTACCCACTTTTATCTTCTGCACAAACGTCTGTGACGCGCTGAGGTCTTTGCCTGCACCTACCCCATCACCAAACTTAACGTTAACCTGCTCCATTTTGTAGGCAGCATCAGTGCGTGTGAGATCAAGAGGGTGAACCAGAGAGACATTAACGCCTGGCGTGCTGGTCCACACTTGAACCGGGATGTCGGCCGCGAAAGACTTCTGCGTACCGTCCGTGGCAGCCAAACTTACCGTGTCGTACCACCCACCACCGTCTGGCCGTGAAACAAAAATACTGTCACTGATATTCGCGGTGATCTTGATGGTTTTCGTCACACTGGGGTGTATTTCTTGTGCACAAATCATCCCTGAAAAGAAGAATAGTCCGCCTACTATGGTCAGTAATGGTTTGTTAATACGCATATTTGATTACCCATAAAAATACATTAAGTATTACCGCAATGACTGCCCACGATTTATCAGCATTAAATGTGTTTTGATACTGAAATATCGTTTACAGACAAACGGCTGGGGTCCAACCCTTCAGAGAAATCCTATTAGCATAAATAATTCGAACGACAGGGAAACTAACGCATATGTAACTTGAGGTACGATGGTTCTAGCCTATCGCAATTGATATTAATCATAGGTAGCGTGAGCGTAACCGACTCGCTCTTTACCTATGCCAAATAGATTATAGAAGAATTTACAGCTTTTACTTAAATTACATCCATACCATTTTTTTATCACCGATAAGTAAAACATATACCCTACAGAACTCCGCTAACAACAACGCCAGAGTCACGAGATTCGGGGTTGGGTTGAGTTAATCAAGCACGTCCTGTAACCGTATCAGGGAAGACATTGCCAGACTGCGTCGTATACCGTTCAAAAAGCGATAGTGACGACAGTCGACATAGGGAATAATGTTCAAAACACCGTTTATCAAAATGACAAATTGAATTAAAGGTAAAATCTTGCAATATTTTTTGTAACTATCATTTTTTATAAAGATGAATAACCAATAAAATGAGTGATAGCACTCAGTGAAGATAAAAAAATTATTTATCGAAACCAGTCATGCCAAATAGATCAAAACCAGAGAAACATATCATTATCGGATAAAGAAAAAGTAGGATTCCAGTAGTAATGCAAGAGCTACCAAAGTTTTTAGCCAAGATATGTCACGAACTTCAAGCGTTTTCTTTAAAAAAGAACATTATTACTCCCCCTAGGTTGAACCTGCCATACTTGCTATAAACTTTTAAAGCATCGGCAATCGTTCAGGAATATGTACCGCATATACCCAGCAACCCGCTAATTGATAAAATATTGGTGTCATATTTTCCCTCTGGCGAAAACACAACGTGTGGGATTGGCAGAGGGACAGAAGTCACGTTCAGCAATTATTTCCCTGAATACGATCATACATATACTTGTCGCAACTGGAGTCATGCAGTCGTTCAAGTTCGATGTTTTGTTCGGCGGCAATAAATATCTTCATGGTGGAGAGCATGATCCTCAACGTGGACAAAATCAAGCATCTTCAACGATCACAGGTATATAGATATTCAACAGACCAAGCCTTAACTTATTGAAAAATAAGAAGACAACTAAGACCAGCATCAAAACGAAACGTGCGAAAGCAGGATGGAATAGTGACTACTTGTGAAAGTATTAACCGTCGATCAATTTGTCCGACTGGTTGAATCAAGAGCGTCAAGCCCCCCTCCTGTCTGGGCCATTGTAAATGGTGCTTCAATTACGTATTCAGATTCGTAAAACGGGAGGCAAAATTCATGCTAAATTAAATACAGAACCTCGTTGATGCTGTGCATGTCATCTGTGGTTGTTGTGGGCATGATATCGGGCGATGACCCTGAATACACAAAAATAGTTCATAGGATGTGATTATGGATGCCAAGTTTCTTTTAAGCCTCTTTATGTTCTTATTGTTAAATTGCCTGCTTTGTCATGATGTAGGTGCGACTGCGACAGGTACTATTACAATAAAATTCGGACAAACAACGGAGGATACGTATAAAAAAGCGCATCCTACTGCAGTAAAAATAGGTTTTAATAACATACTGAAAGGTAACATTTATCAAGAAACGCCTAACTCGGACAAAGAGGTGCGTAAGGATATAGTCCCTGAAGATCTCGAAATAGCTTTTGTACTATTTGATGAAAATAAGGACCTGGTTGCATTGCAACTGAAATTTAGAAACGATATTTTTGGTATGGCTAGATCTGTATTGCCCAAAAAATACACAATGCTGACTGAAAAAACGACAATTTCCGGCACTAAGTATATAGAGCTGTTCAATGAAGGGGTCTTTATTTACTTTATCACTCCATCCTACTTTTCAGGTTCTACCCTATTTTTTATAAGAAGCGATAGTAAAGAAAAAATTCTACAGCAGGCCCCTAAAAGTCTATTTGAGAATGAAAATCAATTTCTGGATTTCATTGCAGATAAATGTTTTACGACTCTGTCGCATTCACGAAGAGAAGACAAAAAACAGGGCGTACCTATTTTTTAGGCGGCCAACAGATAGAATTTTTCTGCCAGTGACAATCCGTCGCCGGCAAGATGATGAAAAATAGGGGCCGGTACAAGTGGACAGTCATACAACCTGCATCCGATACTCTTGACCCGCTAATAACTAAGCCAGTTACCGTGGGCAAACTTTATTGTTCCTGCACAGCGGCCACAGCCTGCGCGCAGGCCCAGGCGGAACTCCAGGCCCACTGGAAGTTGTAACCCCCCAGCCACCCTGTCACATCCACCACTTCGCCGATAAAGTACAGGCCCGGCACGCTGTTCGCCTCCATGGTTTTGGAAGAAAGCGCTTTGGTATCCACGCCGCCCAATGTCACTTCTGCGGTGCGGTAACCTTCGGTGCCGTTCGGCTGTACCCGCCAGTTTTGCAGGCTCTCAACCAACGCGGTCTGCTGGGCCAGGGTGAGCTGTTTCAGTGTCGCTTCCGGCAGTTGCCCCAGCGTTTGCAAGAACTCAACCAGACGTTTTGGCAAGTGCAGCGCCAGGGTGTTTTTCAGGTTCTGATTAGGATGGGCCTGCCGTTGCTCATTCAGGAAGCCCATCAGGTCTAGCGCGGGAAGTAAGTTAATGCTCACAAACTCACCGGGTTGCCAGTAGCTGGAAATCTGCAAAACCGCTGGGCCAGAAAGACCGCGATGGGTAAACAGAATGCTTTCACGGAAACTGGTGCCGTTCTCCGCTGTCACCACCGCAGGCACCGAAACGCCGGAAAGCGTCTGGGATTGCTCTAACAACGGTTTATGCAGGGTAAAAGGCACCAACGCGGCACGGGTGGGCAATACTTTCAGGCCAAACTGCTCCGCCAGCTTGTAACCAAAGGGCGATGCCCCCAAGCCCGGCATCGAAAGCCCGCCGCAGGCCACAACAAGTGAGCGAGCACTTACTTTCTCACCATTCAGTGCCAGCTCGAACCCATCGTCGATTTTTTCTACACTCAGCACTTCGCTGCGCAAGCGCATCGTCACCTGACCGAGTTCGCACTCCTTCACCAGCAGATCAACCACCTGTTGCGCCGAATCATCGCAGAACAACTGCCCCAGCGTTTTTTCGTGGTAAGCAATGCCGTGGCGATTAATCAGATCGATAAAGTCCCACTGGGTATAACGCGCCAGCGCAGATTTGCAAAAATGTGGGTTGTTCGAGAGATAAGCCGCCGGTTCAGTATACAGATTGGTAAAATTACAGCGCCCACCGCCGGACATCAGGATCTTGCGGCCCGGTTTTTTGCCGTTGTCGAGCAGCAGCACCCGGCAGCCGAGAAGCCCTGCCTGCGCAGCACAAAACATCCCTGCGGCGCCCGCACCTATCACTACGACATCAAACTGTTCCACCTGAGCCTCTCTGAGCAAAAAAATCACAATCGCGGTAAAAGCGCGCTATTTTACGCCGTTTCGCTGCCAGTCAGCGTTAAATCTGCGGCGGAGGATTGTAAAGGCATCGGCGGGCCGACGCTACCGTAAGAAAATGTTAGTAAGCGTAAATGCAGGTAATATGCTGATAGTTATTCGATTAGTCATGCCGCTAACCTTCTTTTGTCACATTGAAATCAAAAAAACGTCATATTTTCCTTTTCCCCGACACCGGTTGTCACAGATAATGCGCGGCGTTCATGTCCACCAACCTGGCGTAACGCTTATGCTACATTTGTTCACTGGCCTGGATTTCCATACCGGCCTGATGTTAATCCTCGCATTGATGTTTGTATTGTTCTATGAAGCCATCAACGGCTTTCACGATACGGCCAATGCGGTTGCTACTGTAATTTATACCCGTGCTATGCGCTCGCAAGTTGCGGTCGTGATGGCGGGCGTTTTCAATTTCCTTGGCGTCATGCTCGGCGGCCTGAGTGTTGCCTACGCCATTGTCCACCTGTTACCAACCGATCTGTTGTTGAACGTCAGTTCAACACACGGGTTAGCCATGGTCTTCTCCATGTTGTTGGCGGCAATTATCTGGAATCTCGGTACCTGGTACTTTGGGATACCGGCGTCCAGTTCGCACACGCTGATTGGCTCCATCATTGGGGTAGGGTTAACCAACGCACTCGTCACCAGCACGTCGGTGGTTGACGCGCTGAATGTGCCGAAAATGATCAGCATCTTCCTGTCATTAATCTTCTCCCCGCTGATTGGGTTGATTATTGCCGGGCTGATGGTGTTTGTGCTGCGCCGTTATTGGAGCAAGACCAAAAAACGTCAGCGCATCCATATGACTCCGGCAGAGCGTGAGAAGGTCGACGGCAAACGTAAGCCGCCGTTCTGGACGCGTATTGCCCTGATCCTGTCGGCTATCGGTGTGAGTTTCTCACACGGTGCCAACGACGGTCAGAAAGGTATCGGTCTGATCATGCTGGTGCTGATCGGTGTTGCTCCCGCAGGTTTCGTGCTCAATATGAGTGCCACCGGTTATGACATCACCCGTACGCGTGATGCCGTCGCTCACCTGCAGCAATTCTATCAGCAGCATGGGGATTCCCTTTCCCATGTGATCGCCCAGACTCCGCTGGTCCCTACGCCGGAGGAAGCGTCTCAGACGCCTAACCAACCGGCTGAGTTCCACTGCGACAGTTCACGCGCCATGATCGCCGTAGAGCGCTCCCTTGACCTGCTGAACAACCTGCAGAGTTACGATCAACTGACGGTGGAACAGCGCAGCCAACTGCGCCGCCTGCTGATGTGCGTAACGGATACGGCAGGTAAAGTGGCCAAACTGCCGGAAACCTCGGCGGAAGACCAGCGTTTCCTGAAGAACCTGCGTTCAGACCTGCTGGAAACCGTTGAGTATGCACCGATGTGGATTATCGTAGCGGTAGCCTTGGCGCTGTCCCTCGGTACCATGGTGGGCTGGCGGCGTGTTGCCACTACTATCGGTGAAAAAATCGGTAAGAAGGGCATGACTTACGCACAGGGTGTGTCGGCTCAGATGACTGCCGCACTGTCGATTGGCGTGGCCAGTTACACCGGAATGCCCGTTTCCACCACCCAGGTACTCTCTTCGGCGGTTGCCGGGACGATGCTCGTGGATGGCGGCGGCGTACAGAGTAAAACCGTGAAGAACATCGCGCTGGCTTGGGTACTGACCCTGCCGGTATCGATTCTGCTTTCCGGTGGCCTGTACTGGCTGGCTCTGAAGCTGATTTAATCTCGTGCATGAAATAAGAAAGGCGGCCTTGGCCGCCTTTCTTTATGTCTACAAATCAAACATCTAATACCAAATCGCCATCGCTAACAGGCTGAGAAGCACCAACCCGCACAGCTCTGTCGTCAACAGAAACTGACCGCGCACACGCTGGCAACGGCGGATAAACTCCGGATCGTGATGCTCGCAATAGCGTTGTGCAAAGATATAGCGCACCAGGCGTATCTGTTTACTCGGTTGGCCGTGCGAAGTAAAAAACCCCCCGCCATCGACATATTGATACAGCAGCGGGTCGCAGCCGCGTAAAACCACCAGCAGCGCACGCAGAGAAGAGTAATAACGAGCCATATTAATCACACATACCACACACAAAGCCCAAAATAGCGCGACAGTACTCATGATGATTGCCCCCTCAAGGGCGTTGCGATCCCGGCCAACCGCCGGGCCAACGGCCCTACCTCTACCCAATGCTGCCGGAGCCTGTGGCTCCCATCCTCCTAGCACCTTTTAAGTGGCCACGCATTATCACAACCTCTGGCCGACGGGGCATCGATACGCAAAGTGCATATGAAGCACCTTGCGGCTCAGAGGGGATAGGGTGAAGCCCATATTCACTATTGTAGGATACCGAAGCACAAACTGACTTGAATCCTGTATAAAATTTAACGCAATGGCTAAATTTGTCATCTACCACTTGGTTATAAATCATAACCGTAACCCGCGGCGCTTTTGCGCTGTTCAAGGGGAAATGTAAACTCCTCTTTACTCAAGAACGCTTATAACTCAACGGTTAAAATGGTAGATAACCATATAAACAATAGGATTTTTTGTTACATCGGTGTAAAACTAAAGAGGTAGACGTCAAGAAGGTTTATTGATGCAATGCAGTGTGATCGCACCAACATATCACTGTGTTATCTGAATGGTACTATGCAGGTAAGGCGCAAGCGCCAAGCTGGAACACTGAATGCCTGCCAACCCTTTAATCGGCATTATCTGGAAGGAGTATTCTCATGGCTTACAAACACATTCTGATCGCGGTTGACCTATCACCGGAAAGCAAAATTCTGGTAGAAAAAGCAGTATCCATGGCGCGACCGTACAATGCCAAAGTCTCCCTGATCCACGTTGATGTTAACTATTCCGATCTGTATACCGGCCTGATCGATGTCAATCTCGGCGATATGCAGAAACGTATCTCCGAAGAAACTCACCAGGCGTTAACCGAACTTTCGCAAAATGCGGGCTATCCGATCAGCGAAACCCTGAGCGGCAGCGGCGATCTGGCACAGGTGCTGGTCGATGCCATCAAGAAATATGACGTGGATCTGGTGCTGTGCGGCCACCACCAGGATTTCTGGAGCAAACTGATGTCTTCTGCACGCCAGTTGATCAACACCGTGCACATCGACATGCTGATTGTGCCGCTGCGTGACGAAGAAGAAAAGTAAGTATTTGCTAACCCCGCTTGCCAGCGCCCGCCTAATGCGGGCGTTTTTCGTTGTATACCCCCTATTTATTACTTGTTATTCAGCCTGCCCCCGGTGATATAGTCGATATAGACACAACATCCTCCCCAACTGTGAGCTACATCTATAAAAACAGGGGAACCCAAATGCTAAAAGGAGTTTATTCATGGAACAAGCTGTATCACTGGAATCGTTTCTAACCTCGCTAAAGCGCCATAACTCGCATCAACCGGAATATTTACAGGCAGTACGTGAAGTTTTCACCTCATTGTGGCCCTTCATTGAACGCAACCCACATTACCGTGACCATGCCTTGTTAGAGCGCCTGGTTGAGCCTGAGCGCATTATTCAGTTCCGCGTCAGCTGGGTGGACGATCTTGGCAAGGTACGTGTGAATCGCGCTTACCGTATCCAGTTCAACTCTGCCATCGGCCCGTATAAAGGCGGCATGCGTTTCCACCCGTCGGTCAACACGTCCATTCTGAAGTTCCTTGGCTTTGAGCAGACCTTCAAGAATGCCCTGACCACGCTGCCGATGGGCGGTGGTAAAGGCGGTTCTGACTTTGATCCGAAGGGCAAAAGCCAGGGCGAAATCATGCGTTTCTGCCAGGCGTTAATGACCGAACTTTATCGCCACCTAGGCCCAGATACCGATGTACCTGCTGGGGATATCGGCGTAGGCGGCCGCGAAGTGGGCTTTATGGCTGGCATGATGAAGAAGCTGTCCAACAACACCTCTTGCGTGTTCACCGGCAAAGGCCTGTCGTTCGGCGGCAGCTTGATACGCCCGGAAGCAACCGGTTACGGCCTGGTTTACTTTACCGATTCAATGCTGCAACGCCACGGCCTGGGTTTTGAAGGCATGCGCGTAGCGGTATCCGGTTCCGGTAACGTGGCGCAATACACCATCGAGAAAGCGTTAGAACTGGACGCTCGCGTGATCACCGTTTCCGACTCAGGCGGCACCGTGGTGGACGAAGCGGGCTTCACCACCGAGAAACTGGCTCACCTGGCAGAAATCAAGAACCAGCGTTACGGCCGCGTAGAAGATTACGCCCGTGAGCGTGGCCTGACCTATCTGGCAGGCCAGCAGCCGTGGAACGTACCGGTGGATATCGCCCTGCCTTGCGCTACGCAGAACGAACTGGATCTGGAAGCCGCACAAACGCTGATCCGCAACGGGGTCAAAGCCGTAGCAGAAGGCGCCAACATGCCAACCACCATTCAGGCTACCGATGCCTTCCTCGAAGCGGGCGTGCTGTTCGCTCCGGGCAAAGCAGCCAATGCCGGTGGCGTAGCCACCTCTGGCCTGGAAATGGCGCAGAACGCCGCACGTCTTAACTGGCGAGCCGAGAAAGTGGATGTTCGCCTGCGTCATATCATGGCGGATATTCATCAGGCCTGCGTCGAATACGGCGGTGAAAGCAAGCAAACGCATTACGTTCACGGTGCTAACATTGCCGGGTTCGTTAAAATTGCTGACGCGATGCTGGCTCAGGGCGTGCTCTAAGCCCTGTTCGGTGAGATAGACCTGTTAAATGCCGGCGCTGAAGCCGTAATGCCGGTCAGTTAAGCGCAAAACTGCATAATAATGATGCAGCAGATGCTAAAGGTGTGGCCTCCCTCTCCCTGTGGGAGAGGGCCGGGGTGAGGGGCTTGAGTTCGGTGATCTTCCCCTCACCCTAACCCTCTCCCCAAGGGCTGTCTCTTGTTCACATCTTGAAGTAGGGGAATGAGTGTTTATTTAGGTCGCTAAACATATTGTGTACACATTGGCAATGTGATGAACGCGCCGTCCGTGGCGCGGTCACTTATGCGCCGTGTCTGCGTTCAGCGCCTTCAATGGCTTCAACATCAGTGCTCATCTCACCAACAACGGAGTTTGACACGCTGTTATCAATACCATTATAAAATTTGCCCGTTACTTACAGATTCGGGTGTTGACGTTAAGCGCATCATGGCCTGCTGAGCAAGACACCGTTGCCAGGGGCAACCGGCCATGGATGGCCGGTTGAGGCGATATGAACAGGGACGTGAATTGAGCCGACCCGTCCGGCAACGGGGGCGTAGCGAAGGTACCCGCGCAGCGGGCAGGCCATGTTAAGCGTAGGCGCGGGTGCAGGGCCCCGCCTTGGGCCCTGCAATTGCCGTCCATTATTGTTCCATCGGATTATGATCTTTTACGGCAATTCCCATTACACCTGACTTACAGAGACGAACACGTTGTGTATAAGAGACAGCCCCAAGGGAGAGGGAACTGGTTAGCCTTAACTGACAAGCATTAGCGCTGAAGCCGGCATTAATTTTGCCTGATGGATCCCCTTCCTGTTGAGGCAACCTCAGTTAATCGCCCCAATAATCACTAACCGATCGTTCAGCCGCTGTTTGATGACCGGATCGGTCGCCGCCTGCGCCTGTTGCCGCAACGCCGTCATCTGCTGCTGCATCGCCTGTGGATCGCTGAACAACAGTTCTTTGACGTTGATGGAAGCCACATTGCTGTAGCGGCCATCGTCGGTAGTAGGTACGCTGATTTTACCGTCGTTCAGCAGTTTTTCGACGATCTTGCGCTCACGTTCATAACCTTCCAGCCCCACCAGTTTCCAACGTTGCATCGCTTTGCCCTGATATTGGCCCTGCTTCACCTCGGTCAGATAGCGGATAGTCAGATTGCGGATCGTGCCCGCCTCTTCGCCATATTCGGCCTTGGTGTCTGAAAGAACCGGGAACTGCATACCCTCCAACACCCCGCCTTTCTGCGTCAGGTGGCCCATGCGGTAGCTGTTCATCCCCAAACGAATCGGCATGCTGTCGGTTACAGGGGTGCCGTCGTTCAGCTTCAGGTCAGTGATCCGTTGCCCAACCGGTTTACGCAGATCGATGGTATAGGTCACACCATCAAAAAAGTCGTTGGTGGAGTATTTAGATGCACGGCGCTGCGGGTTAAAGCTGTAGGTCACATCGCCATCCTGTTGCTGATTGAAATAATCCCCGACCCACTCCATATACTTTTTCAACTCTTTGCCGGTAAGTTGGTAAACGGTGATTTCACCCCCAGCATATTGATAGTTAAAGGCGATGTCTTTGGCGGTAATAGTGCCCACGTTCAGCTTTGGCCGATCGTTATCAATCTGCAACGCAACCACCTGCGCCTGCGGTGCATAGTAGCGAGCCGCTTCCTGATATAACGCGCTAATGCCGGTATCCTGAATATGTACCTGCGGGATGCCCTTCACCGCATCCGGCGGCACCAAATCCTGCCCCGTCAATTGCGCAATCGGCCGGTTAGCATTGGCACGCAGAATGGTATGGAACGGCTGATAGATCTCTTCCAATTTTTTGTCGGACGCCATCCCTTTGATCGGGTAGGTGTAGCTGTCTTTATTGATCAACACATACTTACCGTTCTGCTGCTCGAATTGCAGATCGATACGCGATAGCGCACGGCCATATTTATCCGGTTCGGTGACGATCACACCATTGATCAGCTCTTTATCCACTTTGACGTGCATATGCCCAGCCACGATTGCCGCCAATTCCGGATTGGCGCGCGCAATATCCCCCACGCCGGTGCCCGGCCGCTGGTTCTCATTATCGATCCCCATATGTGCTACCAGCACGATCGCATCCACCTGGCCGTGGATCTGCTGGATCACGTTTTTCACCGCCTGCACCGGATCGGTAAATGTCAGGCCATCGATACGATCGGTGCCTTTGGCAAACTCGGCGGTCATCGGCGTATCCATGCCGATAATGCCAATCTTCACCCCTTGCCGTTCAACGATCTTGTAGGAAGGCAAATAAGGCTTACCGCTTTGCCAGAAAATATTACCCGCCAGCGCAGCCCCTTTAAATTGGCTAATCGGGGTTGCCAGCGCTTTCAAACCAAAATCAAACTCGTGGTTGCCCATCACCCACACGTCGTAATCCAACGCGTTAAATCCGAGGATCATCGGGCTGGTTTGGTCATTCTTGAAGGTTTCAACAAAGTTGCCCTGGATGGTGTCACCGGCATCCACCAGAATCACGTTCGGCTGCTGGGCACGCACCTGGTGCACCTGAGTCGCGATCTGGCTCAGGCTGCCCGCCAGATTTTCAGTATCGGTGGAGTAATCCCAAGGCACAAAGGTGCCATGCAGATCGGAAGTGCCCAGAATGGTGATATTTACCGGTTCAGCGGCCATAACAGAGGTGCTCAAGCAAAGCAGCAAGGACAGAAGCGTCTTTTTCATGATGTGATTTAATCATAGATAATTGTAATTAAATGGGATTATGCGAGGTGCATTCCAGACATACCAGCAGCATTGCAGAAGGAGCATAGGAAATGTGAGATGGTTCAATGATTGACCAGCAACGCTCCCCTAACCTGGGCAAGATCAGGGGAAAACCTCTTGGCTGAATAATCTGCCGCTTTACAGCGGCATATAAATATCGAAGCGGTGATTTTTGGTGGTGGTTGCCGCATGGGCTGGAACATTCGCCAGCGGCGGTGCGTAGTCTGGGCGTTTCACCACGATGCGCTTGGTGGCCAGGCGGCGAGCCGGTTCAAGCAAACCATCGGCATCATCATCACTGCCCACCAGCGACTGAAACACCCGCATTTCCTTCTTCACCAGCGCACTTTTCTGCTTATGCGGATACATCGGATCGAGATACACCACTTCCGGGCGCGGATCGAGATCCGCCAGCGCCGTCAGGCTGGAAGCGTGCAGCAGCGTCATACGTTCCCGCAGCCACGGGCCGATCTCGGCGTCCTGATAGCCACGCTGCAAACCGTCGTCCAACAACGCAGCAACCACCGGATTACGCTCCAGCATGCGCACCTGGCAACCGAGCGCCGCCAGCACAAAGGCATCGCGCCCCAGCCCGGCGGTAGCATCCACCACGCTGGGCAGAGTATTGCCCTTAATGCCCACCGCTTTGGCAACCGCTTCACCACGGCCGCCGCCGAAACGCCGCCGGTGCGCCATCGGGCCTGCAACAAAATCAACGTAGATCGCGCCAAGCTTCGGCTCATCGCGCTTGCGCAGTTCCAGCCGCTCCGGCGTCAATACCAGCGCCACCACCGCATCGTCGTCGGAAGTCAGCTGCCAGCGCTCAGCCAGAATAGACAAGGCGCCGGGATCGGCGCCTGCTTCACACAATAAAAACACGCTCACGTGGCGGGTTATCCTTTAATACCGTAATGGCGCAGCATAGCATCCAGCTTCGGTTCACGGCCACGGAAGCGTTTGAACAATTCCATCGGCTCTTCAGAACCGCCGCGCGACAGGATGTTATCCAGGAAGGATTTACCAGTTTGTGCGTTGAAAATCCCTTCTTCCTCAAAGCGTGAGTAGGCATCTGCCGACAGCACTTCCGCCCACAGATAGCTGTAGTAACCCGCCGCGTAGCCACCGGCAAAGATGTGGCTGAAGGCATGTGGGAAACGGCCCCAGCTCGGCGAAGGCACGACCGCCACGGTTTTCTTCACGTCAAACAGCGTTGGCAGGATCTGCGCACCCTTTTCTGGGCTGTATTCCGCATGCATACGGAAATCGAACAGGCCGAACTCCAACTGACGCAGAATAAACAGCGCCGCCTGATAGTTTTTCGCTTCCAGCATCTTGTCCAGCAAGGCTTTTGGCAGCGGTTCACCGGTTTCAAAGTGGCCGGAGATAAACGCCAGCGCTTCCGGCTCCCAGCACCAGTTTTCCATAAACTGGCTCGGCAGCTCGACCGCATCCCACGGCACACCGTTGATACCAGAGACACCGGCGGTATCGATCTGCGTCAGCATATGGTGCAGGCCATGACCAAACTCGTGGAACAGCGTGGTGACTTCGTTATGGGTAAACAGCGCCGGTTTATCGCCCAGCGGACGGTTAAAGTTACAGGTGAGGTAAGCCACCGGTTTTTGCAGTTCGCCGTTCGCCTTGCGCAGGCTGCCGACGCAATCGTCCATCCACGCCCCACCGCGCTTGTTCTCACGGGCGTACAGATCCAGATAGAAGCTGCCGCGCAGTTCGCCATTAGCATCGAACAAATCGAAGAAGCGCACTTCCGGATGCCAAGTATCCACATCTTTACGCTCTTTGGCGGTAATGCCGTAAATGCGTTTCACCACTTCGAACAGCCCTTCAACGACGCGCTGTTCAGGGAAGTAGGGGCGCAGCTGTTCGTCGCTGATGGAGAACAGATGCTGTTTCTGCTTTTCGCCGTAATAGGTAATGTCCCAAGCCTCAAGCTCTTCCACACCGTAATGCTGCTTGGCGAAAGCACGTAACTGCGCCAGTTCCTGCTCCGCCTGCGGACGCGCACGCTTGGCCAAGTCGTTCAGGAACCCCAGCACCTGCTCCGGATTTTCTGCCATTTTGGTGGCGAGGGATTTATCGGCATAGCTGGCAAAGCCCAACAGCTCCGCCAGTTCATGGCGCAGCGCCAGCGTTTCTGCCATCACTTCGCTGTTGTCCCATTTACCGGCGTTCGGCCCCTGATCGGAAGCCCGGGTAGCAAAGGCGCGGTACATCTCTTCACGCAGCGCCTGATTGTCGGCATAGGTCATGACCGGCAGATAGCTCGGCATGTCCAGCGTCAGCAACCAGCCTTCCTGCTCTTTGGCCTGGGCCATCGCCTGTGCTTGCGCCAACGCGCTTTCCGGCAGGCCACTCAGTTCATTGACGTCGGTAATCAGCTTGCTCCAGCCCATGGTGGCATCGAGCACGTTGTTGCTGTAGGTGGAACCCAATTCAGACAGGCGCGCGACGATCTCACCGTAGCGTTTCTGTTTCTCAACCGGCAGGCCAATGCCCGACAGTTCAAAATCACGCAGCGCGTTTTCCACCGATTTACGCTGTGGCGTAGTCAGTTGAGCGAAGCCTGCGCCCTCTTTCAGGCTGCGATACGCCTGATACAAACCTTCGTGCTGGCCCACCCAGGTACCGTATTCAGACAGCAGCGGCAACGCCTGCTCGTAGGCTTCGCGCAGCTCTGGGCTGTTTTTCACCGCATTCAAATGGCCAACCGGCGACCAGATGCGTGACAGACGATCGTCAGACTCCGCCAGCGGCTGGCACAGGTTTTCCCAGGTAAACGGCCCCGGCTGAGCGACCACGCGCTCCACCGCAGCACGGCAATCAGCCAGCGCGGATTGCACCGCAGGCACGATATCTTCAGGGCGAATCGCCGAAAACGGCGGCAGGGAAAACGGGGTCAGCAACGGATTGGTCATAAGGGCAGTCCTGATTGGCGTTGTGGGCCGGATGCGGACATCAGGCCGAGTAAATACGAATGTCTCACTAACATGGTGCCAAATGACAGGAAAATCAATGGCGGCGATTGAGGGAAAGTGCCATTAGGGGGCATAGGGTCTTTTATGGTTTGAACTTTAAGCAACACAAGGTTATGATTAGATCATAAGCATCACAAGGAAGCGATATGCAACATGATTCTAGTTTAGAATATCTACTTGAATTACATGGGCAAAAAGTCAACCGAGAAGATGGTTACTGGTGGAAAGTTGAAGCATGGCGGGTTAAACCCAATAGTTTTATTCCACATGGCATTCGATACAGCCTTACAGTGCATGATAAGCACAATACGAGGGTATTTGGTATGGATAATGCCCATGCCATCAAGCCACCGAAAAAAGGCAAATATGCGGGCCGATTGGTGTATGACCATATTCATAGAACCCCCAGTGATAAGGGATACCCTTACGAGTTTACCTCCGCGTCCCAACTGATTCAGGATTTCTTTGAGAAGATGGATGAAGTCATCGCGGAAAGAGAAAAGAGAGGTTAGCGGAATGAAAGCACTGATCGGTGTAATGCCAGAAGAACTCATTCGCAAAAGAACGCTGGCGATCGCCAAAGGTGAGTACAAACCTGAACCTAATGAGCCAAAGGTCTGGTTTACCTCCATGATTGCTCTAGCGCAGGTGCTAAGCAACGAGAATATTTCGCTGCTACGCATGATGGACGAACAGAAACCGGAAACGCTAACGGAGTTAGCCGAGCTCTCAGGACGAAAAATTAGCAACCTGTCGGTTACCCTGAAAACACTTAGCTCACATGGCTTTGTTAGGCTGGAAAAAACCGGGCGCAGCGTGAAGCCTGTGGCACTGTTTACTGACTTCGATATCCAGGTAGACCAAAAATATGCCACAATGCAGGCACAGAAAGTCGCATAACCATAAGCCTGGTTTGCCCGGGCTTTTCACACCTAGATTCATCAGCCTGCCAGAATAAATGCTTTCGATAATAGTATTTTAAATTCAATCGGATAAATACAAATGTTAAGTTACCGCCACAGTTTTCACGCTGGCAACCACGCCGACGTGCTCAAGCACACCGTTCAGAGCCTGATCATTGAAGCGCTGAAAGAAAAAGAGAAACCGCTGCTGTATCTGGATACCCACTCCGGTGCCGGGCGTTATCAACTGAGCGGTGAACACGCCGAACGCACCGGGGAATACCTGGAGGGTATCGGCCTGCTGTGGCAGCGTGACGATCTGCCGGAAGAGCTGGCGGCTTACATGAGCGTGGTACACAACTTCAACCGTTCGGGCACCCTGCGTTACTACCCGGGTTCACCGCTGATTGCCCGCCAGTTGCTGCGCCCGCAGGATAAAATTCATCTCACCGAACTGCACCCGAGCGATTACCCGCTGCTGCGCAGTGAGTTCCAGAAAGATGAACGCGCCAAAGTGCAACGTGCCGATGGCTACCAACAGATCAGATCCCAATTACCACCGCTATCACGCCGTGGCCTGATCCTGATGGATCCGCCGTATGAAATGAAAACCGATTATCAGGACGTGGTGAAAGGCATTCAGGAAGGCTACAAGCGTTTCGCCACCGGCACTTATGCGCTTTGGTATCCGGTGGTACTGCGCCAGCAGATCAAACGCATGCTGAAAGAGCTGGAAGCGACCGGTATTCGCCGCATCCTGCAGATCGAACTGGCGGTCAAACCCGACAGCGATCAGCGCGGCATGACCGCCTCTGGCATGATCGTGATTAACCCGCCGTGGAAGCTGGAGCAACAGATGAACAACGTGCTGCCGTGGCTGCACAAGGTGCTGGTGCCATCCGGTATCGGTCACCACTTGGTGAACTGGGTGGTTCCCGAGTAATGCCCAACATGGCCGCCTGCCTGGGCGGCCATTCTTATTTCCCCCGTCTCCCTCTGCAAACCTGCGTTTTAATCACGATCTTTTCCTGATCCAGATCACAACTAAGAAACAACCATTTGATTATTTTTTATTTCGATTTGATTATGAATACGAAATATATCGTAAGAAAAGAGAACAGGAGGCGTGCGGTGTACATCATTTCGACCAAAAATATGCTGCTAAAAGCACAACAACAGGGCTATGCCGTACCGGCCTTTAATATTCATAACCTGGAAACCATGCAGGTCGTGGCAGAGACGGCGGCAGAGATGCGTTCGCCAGTGATCCTGGCCGGTACGCCAGGCACTTACCTTTATGCAGGCACCGCCAATGTTGTCGCCATCGTCAAGCAGCTGGCGGCCGAATATCGTATCCCGCTGGCGGTGCATCTCGATCACCATGAAACCATGCAGGATATTGAAAGCAAAGTGAATGTAGGGATCCGCTCGGCGATGATCGACGGCTCACACCTGCCGCTGGCAGAAAATATTGCGCTGGTGCGGCAGGTGACCGAATTTTGCCATCGTTACGACGTGAGCGTTGAAGCGGAACTGGGGCGGCTAGGCGGGATTGAAGATGGCATCAGCGTCGATGCCAAAGACGCACACTATACCTCGCCAGAGCAGGCCGAGGAGTTTGTTCGTTCCACCGGCATAGATTCACTGGCGGTGGCGATCGGCACGGCGCACGGGCTCTATCAAGGAACGCCAGAACTGGATTTCACTCGCCTGGAGCAAATCCGTAATAAGGTCAGCGTACCGCTTGTTCTGCATGGGGCTTCAGGCTTACCAGACGGCGATATTCAGCACGCTATCCGGCTCGGAGTCTGTAAGGTTAACGTTGCAACTGAACTGAAGATCGCTTTTTCGGATGCGCTGAAGCAGTATCTGGCGCAGCACCCGCAGGCCAACGATCCGCGTCACTATCTGCAACCGGCTAAGCAGGCCATGCAGCAGGTGGTGAAAAAGGTCATTCACGTGTGTGGTTGTGAAGGCAAACTCTGAGCGACCTAAAACCCATTCCCTTTTTGTTGAAAATCCTTCACCAAGCGGCTCTCATGCCGCTTTCATTTTATTCCTCTTCTTCGTGTGAAAATACAACTTATTGATTATTAAAAATAAAAATTAGTTCTTTTATTTGTGATGTCCACCATAGCGAAAGACCAGCAGGCTGAAGACAGCAGCAAAGTTTTCGATCTGGATCACGAATAATACAAAAGAGCATTGCTAACACTTCGAAACATTACGATTATATTCGTAAGTAAACGGAGGTTAAATGAAAAATATCATCGCAAGACACAAAGCAGGCGAGCCGATCGGTATTTGCTCTGTCTGTTCGGCACACCCGTTAGTTATTGAAGCTGCACTCCGCCTGGATTTACACAGCAATCGTCAGGTGCTGATCGAGGCAACATCCAACCAGGTTAATCAGTTTGGCGGCTACACCGGCATGAAACCGGCTGATTTCCGCCAGTTTGTCAGTGAAATTGCGGCAACCGTCGGCTTCCCTACCTCTCGGCTGCTGTTAGGGGGCGATCATCTGGGGCCCAACTGCTGGCAGCATGAACCAGCAGCCAGCGCCATGGAAAAGGCGGAAGTGCTGATCGCCGATTACGTCAAAGCCGGATTCAGCAAGATCCACCTGGACGCTTCCATGTCCTGCGCCGACGATCCGATCCCGTTGGATCCCCACACCTTAGCTGAACGCGCCGCACGCCTGTGCCGGATCGCCGAACAGGTAGCCACGCCTGAGCAAAAACAGCAGCTAACCTATGTGATCGGCACCGAAGTGCCGGTCCCCGGCGGCGAATCCTCCGCCATTGGCAGCGTGCATATTACTCACGCGAGCGACGCTGCCGCGACGCTAGAAACCCACTATCAGGCATTCCGCCAAGCTGGGCTGGAAGATGCTATCCCAAGGATTATCGCACTAGTGGTGCAACCGGGTGTTGAGTTCGATCACTCGCAAGTGATCGCTTACCAACCAGAACTGGCCCGCGAGCTTTCCCACTTCATCACCACGACACCTCTGGTTTACGAAGCGCATTCCACCGATTACCAGACGCGGGAAGCCTATCAGCAACTGGTGCGCGACCACTTCGCGATTCTGAAGGTTGGCCCGGCGCTGACTTTCGCCCTGCGCGAAGCGGTGTTTGCGATGGCCAATATCGAGCAGGTATTAATCGCGCCGGAAAAACGCAGCCAGATCCTGGCGGTACTTGACACAGTCATGCTCGACGAACCGGACTACTGGAAGAAGTACTATCACCCCACGTTCAGCCGTTCATTGATAGACCTGCATTTCAGCCTGTCGGATCGCATTCGTTATTACTGGCCGCACCCGCGTATTGCGCAAAGTATGGCGACACTGCTGGAAAACCTCTGCCAGCAGGAGATCCCCGGTGGCCTACTCAGCCAGTACTTTCCTTTGCAATATCAGCGTGTGATGGAACACAAGCTGGCGAAAGAACCACATGCGTTACTCATCGACAAAATTCAGGATGTGCTGCGCGCTTACCGCTTCGGCTGTTCCCCGGCTGAACTGCAAACAAACAGCGGAGAGACTTGCTATGCATAGCAGCCAACTGTTCGTTCGCACCTGCATCCATTTTGCCGATGCGCAGCAGGCGCTGGAACATATCGGTACCGCCATGCTCAACACCGGAGTGGTACACAACAGTTACCCGCAGGCGTTGCTGGTGCGTGAAGCTACATACCCCACCGGCATCGCCCTGGAGCAACATGCGGTAGCGATACCGCATTGCGAAGCTGAACACGCTCGCACACCGGCGATTTACCTGATCCGCCCAGACAAAGCAGTACCGTTCGCTCAGGCGGATGGTGATGGCACCATTGCGGCAGCGCTGATTATCGCGCTGATCGTCACCGACCCGGCCGCACAGTTGGTCTTGCTGCGTAAGCTGTTTGGCCAATTACAGCACCCCGAATTTATCAATGCGTTACTGACTGCACCTGAAGAAAAATTGGGCGAGATTTTTGCACAACAGATATTCACTTCGCCCGCAGCCACCCAACAACAAGCCTATGTAGGAGCAACACTGTGAAGCGTAAAATTATCGTTGCCTGTGGGGGTGCCGTTGCCACCTCAACCCTGGCCGCAGAAGAGATTAAAGAGCTGTGCGCGGAGCACAATATCGAGCTGGATCTGGTGCAATGCCGCGTGGCCGAGATTGAAACCTATATGGACGATGCCGATCTGATCTGCACCACCGCGCGTGTCGATCGCCAATTTGGCGATATCCCGCTGGTGCACGGCATGCCGTTTGTTTCCGGCGTTGGTATCGACGCACTGAAACAAAAAATACTCACTCTTCTGACGGAGTAGCCCTATGTTTACCGACATCATGCGTTACATACTCGATCTCGGCCCGACTGTAATGCTGCCGATCGTGATCATCATCTTCTCGCTGATTTTGGGGATGAAGCTGGGGGATTCGTTTAAATCCGGCATTCATATCGGCATCGGTTTCGTGGGTATCGGGCTGGTGATTGGCCTGATGCTGGATTCAATCGGCCCGGCGGCCAAATCGATGGCCGAACAGTTCCAGATTAACCTGCACGTGGTGGATATCGGCTGGCCCGGATCGTCACCGATGACCTGGGCGTCGCAGATCGCCCTGATCGCCATCCCGGTAGCGATTGCGGTGAACATCGTGATGCTGCTGACGCGTATGACACGGGTGGTTAACGTGGATATCTGGAACATCTGGCACATGACCTTTACCGGTGCCATGGTGCATTTGGCCACCGGCTCTTACTGGCTGGGGATCCTAGGCGTGGTGGTGCATGCCGCGTTCGTCTACAAGCTGGGAGATTGGTTCGCCAAAGATACCCGCGACTTTTTCGGGCTGGAAGGTATCGCGATTCCACACGGGACCTCTGCCTATATGGGGCCAATCGCCGTACTGGTCGATACCGTGATCGAGAAAATTCCCGGCCTGAACCGCATTCACTTCAGCGCAGACGACGTGCAAAAACGCTTTGGGCCGTTCGGTGAACCGGTCACCGTCGGCTTTGTTATGGGGCTGATTATTGGCGCGCTGGCCGGGTACGATCTGAAAGGCATCCTGCAACTAGCGGTGAAAACCGCCGCAGTAATGCTGCTGATGCCACGGGTGATTAAACCGATCATGGATGGCCTGACGCCGATCGCCAAGCATGCGCGCAAACGCCTACAGGCACGCTTTGGTGGCCAGGAATTCCTGATCGGCCTTGACCCGGCGCTGCTGTTAGGTCATACCGCAGTAGTCTCCGCCAGCCTGATCTTTATTCCGCTGACCATCCTGATCGCCGTTATCGTGCCGGGTAACCAAGTGCTACCGTTTGGCGATCTGGCCACTATCGGCTTCTTCGTCGCCATTGCCGTGGCAGTGCATCAGGGTAACCTGTTCCGCACGCTGATCTCCGGCTTCATCATCATGAGCATTACGCTGTGGATCGCCACCCAGACCATCGGTCTGCATACCCAACTGGCCGCCAATGCAGGGGCGCTGAAGGCGGGTGGCGTGGTGGCTTCGATGGACCAGGGAGGTTCACCGATCACTTACCTGCTAATCCAACTGCTGACCTGGCAAAACATGGCAGGCTTGCTGGTAATCGGCTGTATCTACGCCATCGGAGTGTTCCTCACCTGGCGCCGCGCCCGCCAGTTTGAGCAGGCAGAAGTCGCCGCCAAGCAACAGGCCGCTGCGAGCCTCAACGCTCTTTCCTGATTGCCCGGGGAGCTTGTCTCCCCCTCTCTTTCTGCGGAGTCCAAGTTATGAAATCAGTCGTGATTCACACGGAGGGGCAAGTGTGCGTTGAACAACGCCCCGCCCCTTCTCTCCAAGCCGCCGATGAGGTGTTGGTAAAGGTGGCCTATTCCGGCTTATGCGGTTCAGACATCCCACGCATCTTCGCCGAAGGGGCGCATTTTTACCCGATCACTCTCGGGCATGAATTCAGTGGCAGGGTTGTCGCCTGGGGTGAGCAGGTAACTGACCTACAACAACATGATGCGGTGGCCTGTGTTCCGCTGCTGCCGTGCTTTAAGTGCCCAGAATGCCAGCGGCACTACTATTCATTGTGCAAGAATTACCAATTTATCGGTTCACGCAGCCACGGCGGCAACGCCGAGCTGGTGGTGGTAAAGCGCACTAATCTGGTGAAACTGCCAGCTAACGTCAGCCTGGTGCAAGGGGCGTTTATTGAGCCGATCACCGTCGGCCTGCACGCCATTCAGTTAGCCGGTGGCTGCCAAGATAAAGAAGTGATCATCATCGGGGCCGGAACTATCGGCCAACTGGCGATCCAATGTGCCAAAGCGATGGGTGCACGCAGCGTCACGGCGATCGACATCAACGAGGAGCGGTTGCAGTTGGCACGCCAAATCAGTGCGGTGGACACCTTTAACAGTGCAGAACTCAGCGCACAACAGATCGCTGAAAACCTGCAAACACGGCGCTTTGACCAGTTGATTCTGGAAACTGCCGGTACACCACAGACTGTCAGCTTAGCACTGGAGATCGCCGGACCACGGGCACAAATCGCGCTGGTCGGTACGCTGCATAAGGATTTGCATCTGTCTTACACCACCTTCAGCCAGATACTGCGCAAAGAGCTGACGCTGTTGGGTAGTTGGATGAATTATTCCGCGCCCTGGCCGGGGGAAGAGTGGCAGCAAGCCATCAAATTGTTCCAAGCGGCTGAACTGGCGTTGGAACCGCTGATTGCCAGCATCGCCCCACCGGAACAGTACGCCGCAAACGTGTCTGCCCTGGCTGGCGGGCCGATGCAGGGCAAAATAATGCTCAAACTCGCTGATGATTAACCTCCAATGGCTGCCCTGTGCAGCCATTATTTTTGCTTCATCTCTCATCTCCTTTATCTTTATGCTCCCCTTTCATATCCCTTTCGCATAAAATAAAAGCAAAACATTTCGATAGGTCAGGATGATGAATTCTTTTGAAAGGCGAAACAAAATTGTCGACTTAATCCAGCAGAACGGCAGCATCTTGGTTAGCGATCTTTCGAATTCCTTCGGAATATCGGAAGTCACTATCCGTGCTGACCTGCGCTTACTGGAAGAAAAAGGCCTGCTGATCCGCTTTCACGGCGGCGCAGCCCGGTTAGGTAGCCCACTGGAGCAGGAAGCTGAGGTGGCGAAAAGCAATGACGAAATTATCTTGGAAGAACGCTACCAACTGGCGCAAGACCCAAAAAAACGCATTGCGTTAAAAGCGGTCGCGCTGGTCAATCCCGGCGATACGGTGATTCTGGACAGCGGCAGCACCACCATGTTGATTGCCGAAGAGCTGGTGAAAATGGGTAATATCACCGTGATCACCAATAATCTGCCCGCCGCCTTCGCTCTTTCCGATAATAAAGACATTACGTTGGTACTCTGCGGCGGCACGCTGCGCCACAAAACCCGCTCGCTGCACGGTTCCATCGCAGAGCTTTCCTTGCAAGGTATTGCGGGCGATGTGATGTTTGTTGGAGCCGATGGACTGGATGCCACCAACGGCATCACCACCTTTAATGAGGGTTTTTCCATCAGCAGCGTCATGGCGCAGGCGGCAAAACGCGTAGTGGCGGTGGTGGACTCCACCAAGTTTGGCCGTCGCGGCTTTAATCTGGTGCTACCGATGAGCAAGATCGACATCATCATCACCGATACTGGCATCAACAACGATGATCACAAAGCACTTAGTCAGGCAAAACCTGAACTGATCATTGTTTAAAATCGGCCAGGCAGAGGAGCAAACCTCTGCCTATCACAGCCATTGACGCAATCTTTGCGACCCCCCCTGTCAGGCGTTAAACTCTACCTCTTCGAATCACACAACTCATGAAAACCCCAGATGACGAAACATTACGATTATCTAGGCTGTGTCCCTTAACCTCCCTACACACCAAAAAGTGCTTTATGAATCATTTCAAAAATGTGATTTTTGATTGAGTATATACCCGATTAACTTGAAGGTGCTTGCTTCAGCACCTGAAAATTATCATTAAGCCGGGATGATAAAGCACCCGCCATCTCAGGTAGCGTTGCCGTAAAAAAGTTAAAGATAGCCGCGCGAAAATCTCGCTTGTTGGCAAAGTAACGGTTATTCCTTGCACACTCGTGCATCAACTTCCATAACCGTTCGATGGGGTTCAGATTGGGACTGTAAGGGGGCAAGTAGTGCAACGTGATATTGCAGATAAATGCCCAATCTTTGACCAGGTTTGCTTTGTTATATCCTGCGCCATCCAGAATAATATGAATTGGCTGGCTATAATCCGGGTAAACCTTCCTTATCTCATTGAAAAACTGGCAAGCACTGTAGTCATTAATTGTTTCATAGTCATCAATGACCGGATGGGCAGTATCGTTCAGAGCCAATGCCCCCAGTATGTTCATTCGTGTACAGCTGCCCGTTGTTTCAACAGCTTTTTTCTCGCCTGTTCTTATCCAACCGAAGCTCAGTTTGGTTGCTTGAGTAGGATGCACCGCATCCAAAAAAAGAATAGGTTCATCGCCTGCATCTATCTTTAATTTTTCATAATACTCAATAAATTGTTGCTGTTTCTCTTCACTGAATTTATGAGGTACGCCTGAGGGTTTCTTATAGCTGAAGCCATGTCGGTGCAGCCATTTATTCATCCCAGGGATACTATATGTGATCCCCCAGGTTTGGGCGACATAAGCCACAATCTGGAGAGTGTGATGAAATAAATATTGAGAAAGATGGCGGATAAGTTGCTCGGTTTGTTCAGCGTTGAGCATTCCGTCAGAACCGCCATTTTCAGGCTTTAGCTTGCCTTTATTCAGGTATTCACGGATATGGTGATCAACCGTTGTTTGGTGCAGGCGCAAAGCCTGAGCAATCATCACAGAACTCCAGCCTTCAGAAGCGAGAAGGACAGCTTTTATGCGATCACAAACGAACTTATCCCTACTGGGATCATGTAGGCGTTCGAGTTCGATTTTCTGTTCTGCGGTGATAAATATCTTCATGGTAAAACGCATGATCCTCGTAGCGAACAAAATCAAGCGTTTTCAATGATCACGGGTATATTCAGTTGCAGGGGAATACCGCCCCCTGCAACTCGCATTATTTTGGGTATAGAGCATATCCTTTGCTTCTGATTACGTGATTTGCTAAATCTCATGACCTTAATTTTAAGCTGTCATTTAACCTTGCTATGCGGAAAGTATAATTGCTTAGCAACTAAAATTATATAATGGCCCCGTGAGTCAACGAAAGATAGTCATCAATAATTGACGAGTGTCCTGACGAAGGTGGTAATACCCCCTGCATTACTCCCACAAGGCCATCAACCTGTGCAATATTTAATGACTCCCCATCAGCAGTATTTATGCTCTCTAGTTTACCATTACTAAAAGTAGCGCCCTTATTATTATCAAACCAGTGATGTATCGTTATACTGTCAGAAGAATTTAATATTGAAATAAGCAGGTTATCACTATCACCAGATAAACCTTTGGTGCGACTGAACCAAAGTTGGTCTGCATCAATATTATTTAAAATCAAGGTGTCTGTATCACCCTTGCCAGAGGTATCGTTATTGTACTCCCAGATGATATCCTTCCCGTCACCTTTGTTAAAAATATAGGTATCGCTACCTTTAAAGCCTTGCAACGTATCATTACCCTTACCGCCTATGATGATATCATTGGCGTAGATGCTGCCACTGATTGAGTTGTTTAATTCATTCCCAATCAACGTTGCCTGAGCGTTATTTGCTGTTAGCATCGTATTCGCTCTGAAATTTTCGACATTGGCAGGCAGATAAAAAGTTGTGTTGGCTTGAATACCACCTAAAAACTCAATAGTATCGGATGCCCCACCGTTTTTATCTTCAAAAATCTCATAGCTGGCATTGGTAGCACCTATTACATACTTATCATTACCACTGCCACCGTAAAGATAGTTAATGCTATTACTCGCTATATAAAGAGAGTCATTTCCATCACCACCATTTAGTGTTTTAACTCCTGCACCACCGTAGAGAATATCATTACCCTCTCCGCCATAGAGTATATCATTACCTATGCCGCTATAGAGCGTGTCATTGCCTTTGCCACCATAAAGAGTATCGTTCCCATTATTCCCCTTAATGATATTATTTAATTCATTACCATATATTGTGTCATTACCTTGTGTTCCATTGGCGTTTTCTATATTTGCACCATAGGCAAGACCAATAGCATGGGTTCCATCATAGCTTATTGAATTCAAGTATGACTTAGCAGGGGCAAGTTTAGGGACTTCAACATAGATTGAACTTCTGGTGCCCCCATTAAGATCGATGACTGACCCAAGACTGAATGCACTGAAATCAAGCGTGTCATTGCCCCCGCCATCCCAGATGGTATCAAAGAAATTCAGCTTATCGGGTGTATATTTATAGGTGGTATTATCAGCATTGAAGTGGGTGTTTTTACCATAAATATATTGTAAGGCCTGAATATCAAGAATACCGTAACTGATGGTTTGTGCCTCACCCAGATACCCCCCCTTAGAGTTATATAAGGCCGTTCTTTCCTGCGGATAGTGTAAAGAGTTCCGCATTTGATTATACGACATAAGAGTATCCAGGAGTGTAACATCAGTGAGGTTGCTTACCTCACTCCATTGCCCATTAACCTTGACTTGAGTATGACTGAGCCCCATCGCATGGCCGATTTCGTGTGCAGAGACATAAAATGAGGGTGGAACAGTGACACCATTAGGGGGGTCGATTTTGAATACCAGGGTGCTAACATTATTAATACGAGTGCTTATTCCAGCAGCCCTGAAATTGAGCTCATTGCTCGCCATGAAGCGCAGATCACCCATTTCATTTTTACTTTCATCAACCTCTTTAAAGGTGACATTGGCAAAAGTGCTGAGATTATTCAATGACTTCCTGATTAAATCATTATAAGGATTATCTGCTGGAATAGGGATGTAGGTGGTTCCAAACTCTGTGCTGGGTACAGGGTTAGTATATGAGGTTTTGGCCATACTCCATGTATAGGTATTGCCACCATTACTAGGCAACGCCTTGTATTGTCTCAAAATAAAATCAATGTTAGGGTTGCCACTTAAAGGTAATTTTACATTTTCCATAAAATGTCCTCTTAGATGCTTTAAAATATTAACCCTTGCAGTTATGTCTTTTGATATTTACTTTAAAAAAGACTTCCATGTATCAGTAAATATCCTGCAATCGGCCAGGATATTGAGTTGATATCTAAACTAATACGGGAAATATGCGAGAGAATATTGTTAACCACCTACTGTGCTGACATCCACTTTCAATGTAATTTTTTTACCTCAGTCATTTTTATATAGTTAACCTAAAAGTCAAAGTCAAATTCAAGCTCAAAAAAACCATCGCTATAGGCTTTATCTTAGATTCCCTAGGTGAGTCTTATGGCTCGGTTCATTCTGCCCGCGCTTACCCTCTAATCCCCACAGGCAGGGGCATTGACAACCTGATGATGCCATTCGTTCGGCAGCACCGCGTAGAGTCACTTCTTCTACATCTGGCCGGAGCCCAAACCTCTGCCTATCACAGCCATTGACGCAATCTTTGCGACAACCCCCTGTCAGGCGTTAAACTCTACCTCTTCGAATCACACAACTCATGGAAACCCCAGATGACGAAACATTACGATTATCTAGCAATTGGCGGCGGCAGCGGCGGTATCGCATCGATCAACCGGGCGGCCATGTATGGCCAGAAATGCGCACTGATTGAAGCCAAAGAGCTGGGCGGCACCTGCGTTAACGTGGGTTGTGTACCGAAAAAGGTCATGTGGCACGCGGCACAGATCGCCGAAGCCATCCATCAATACGGCCCAGACTACGGCTTTGATACCACCGTCAACGCGTTTGACTGGAAGAAGCTGGTGGCTAACCGTACCGCGTACATTGATCGTATCCATAATTCCTACGACAACGTGCTGGGTAAAAACAAGGTTGATGTGATCAAAGGCTTTGCCCGTTTCGTTGACGCGCACACGGTAGAAGTTAATGGCGAAACCATCACTGCCGATCATATCCTGATCGCCACCGGCGGCCGCCCGAGCCACCCGACGATTCCTGGTGCAGAATACGGCATCGATTCCGACGGTTTCTTCGAGCTGGACGCGATGCCTAAACGCGTCGCAGTGGTGGGTGCAGGTTACATCGCGGTGGAACTTGCCGGGGTGATGAACGCGCTGGGAGCAGAAACCCATCTGTTCGTGCGTAAGCATGCACCGCTGCGCAGCTTTGATCCGATGATTGTAGAAACCCTGGTTGAGGTGATGAACACCGAAGGGCCACAGCTGCACACCGAATCGATTCCAAAAGCCATCGTTAAAAACGCCGATGGCAGCCTGACGCTGCAACTGGAAAGCGGTAAAGAGTTTATCGTCGACAGCCTGGTGTGGGCGATTGGCCGCGAACCCGCCACCGACAACCTGAACCTGGCGGTCACCGGGGTGAAAACCAACGCCAAAGGTTACATTGAAGTCGATAAATTCCAGAACACCAACGTGAAAGGCGTCTACGCCGTTGGCGACAACACCGGTGCGGTTGAGCTGACCCCGGTGGCGGTTGCCGCAGGCCGTCGTCTGTCCGAACGCCTGTTCAACAACAAGCCAGACGAGCATCTGGATTACAGCAACATCGCCACCGTGGTATTCAGCCACCCGCCGATCGGCACCATTGGCCTGACCGAGCCGCAGGCGAAAGAGCAGTTCGGCGAAGATAACGTGAAGGTCTACAAATCCGCCTTTACCGCTATGTACAGCGCGGTAACCCAGCATCGCCAGCCGTGCCGCATGAAGCTGGTGTGCGTGGGTGCAGAAGAGAAGATCGTCGGCCTGCACGGTATTGGCTTCGGCATGGACGAAATCCTGCAAGGTTTCGCCGTGGCGATCAAAATGGGCGCGACCAAGAAAGATTTCGACAACACCGTGGCGATCCATCCAACCGCTGCGGAAGAGTTTGTGACCATGCGCTAACAAGCAGGGTTTTAAGAGTTTGATTAACCAGAGGTTGATGACAAAGTGGTCTTTAAGCTCGAGATACCCGGGCCTAGCGCACCGAGGGGCGCTCTCCCTAATATCTGACTTTGTCAGCAGCCTGAGGCCAGATGCAACCGCATCTGGCCTTTTTACTTCTGAAGATGCTCCACGCAGTTCACAGACAGGATCCCGGCTTTTCTATATTCTAAATTATCCCCTTCTGACGCGACCTTGAGATGCCATAGTGAACAGCTTTGACCTGTCATTGTTAAAATATATTCAGGAACACAGCCCGGTATTAATCGAGGATGTCACGTCCAGATTTGGTAAAACCACATCGACGCTGAAGCGGGCAATGAAAGAGATTAACGAGCTGCTTGAGCCTGACTACCACCTACACCTAGATGGGCAGTCGATCGTCACGGCCATTACCTATCGGGAATATATTGCCTTGCTGGAACATATTCCGTTTAACCGCTATATCACCACCGCAGAGGAGCGTATTAAGGATCTCAGCGTGGCGCTGTGTTTGCAGGAGGTGGTGAATAAAAGCGAATACTACCGCAAGTTCAACGTCAGCCCGACCACGCTCAAAAACGATAATCAGGCGCTCTTAGCTTTTTTACAAGCCAACCGCCTCAGTGTGACTGCCATTCCCAAACAGGGATCGCGGCTGGACGGCGACGAGATTCTACTGCGCATCGCGGTGTGCCTAACCATTCTCAAAACGGTGGAAATTGGTGAAGATCACCTGCTGGTGCCGCACAAAGCCAATGAGCCGATTAATCGCTCCATTGCCACGCAGTTTTTACGCGAGTGTCAGCAGGAGATTCACGCTGCCGCCGAGCTTTGTCAGCAACGGCTAAGCCGCATGATTACGCTGGGCTATAACAGCAAAAAATACTTTCTGGTGTACATGAGCATTGCGCTGCACCGGATGCGGCGCGGGCATGGGATTACCAGCAGCGCTAACCTTAACTTTATTCAGTCCTGCGACTTTGCGCTGCTGGGCAGTGAACATGAAGATCGCTTTCTCGATCTGCTGATTTCCTCACTGACCTCTACCTGGCGACCGTTCGATGTCTACGATCCCACGCTGATTACGCTGGTCACACGCCTGTGTGACTATATTTCCCCGCTGTTGAGAGCAGAAATACACAACGCGTCGCCGTTCTTTGCCGAGGTTTATCAGTTCATCTATGCGACCATTGTGCAAAGCCGGTTCAATTTATATTTTGACGACAAAAAGCTGCATCAGGTGCAGACCCGGCACGCCCTGCTCTATCAGGGCGTGGCTGAAGCCACTGCGCCCATCGCCCAGCACTATCACACCACCTTTTCCACCGTGCATCTGTCGACGCTGGTATTAATCCTGAAAAAATACGAGCTGCAAAACCGCATCCACAGTGAATATAAACAACGCGTGATTATCGTTACCAATTCGTCGGAAAGTAAGGTCGGTTATTTTAAGGAGGTGCTGAAATCGCACTTTCATATTGAGATCGTCGGCTGCGTCAATATCAACGAATTACACACGCTGGAGCAGATCCCTTTCGATTTGCTGATTACTTTTACCAATAAAATCTCCAGCTATCTGAAGTATTACCAGTTGGATTATATCAAGGTGAATTTCTATCTGACCCGCGATGATATCTCGCTGCTGGGTAAGCACGGGCTTTCGCGTGCTAAAAAGAAGATCCCCGCAGAGGCGTTTATTCAGGAAACCGCAGGGTTGGATCAGCAGCAACTGCGTGCGCTGTTAGAGCAGAAATACCCCGACTTTTTCATTTGAAACAGAACGGCCGCTGAATATTGGCCGTTCCGTTTCGTATCAATGTCAGAAGTCGATTTTTAATTTGGCATAAAAACCGTTTGAGGTGACATCGCTATTATATGCGCCGGTATAGGATATGCCGAACGTAGCCGCGTTGTTGAGCTTGGTTTCAATGCCCAAACCCACCCCAACCAGAGTAGACAATTTGCCGCCTTGGATTTTAGCCACTCCGCTATCGGCCAGGCGCATCGTCGCTTCCGGTGTGCTGTCACCAAAGAAGTGCATGCCATACAGATCGCCTTTCACTGCCATCTTCATTTCACCCAAGGTAAACGGCAGCGCAGCACGGGCACCAAGCGTGGTGACCTGTAGATCCTGGTTATCAACGTCGGTGGTAAACTGCATATTGTTAACCGTTTCAACATAGCCATCGGATTTAATATGCAGCCAACTGAAACCGGCATACGGCTCGATGGAATAAGTGTCCGTAGTCAATCCTGAATAGGCCGCTTCGGCAAACAGCTGGGTAATATCCACATCCGGGGAAACTGAATTGCTAGCCATTTGATCGCCAACCAGCAAAGTACGATGAGCATCGCGATTTTGCCGGGTATGCATCGCACCATAATTCAGCGAGGCCATATCGGCTATGTTGGAAACACCGTACACCCCAAAATGCAGATCATCGCTGTCGATTCTGCTCTGCCTATTCCCTTTAAAATCGGTGCTGCCCGCGCCGAAATACAGGCCCAGTTTGGTGCTAGCGTTGGCATTAATTTCACCACCGATTAAAGCCGCATAGAAATCGACGTCCATGCTGGATTGGCCGTAATCCACCTTGGACCAGCTACCGATCGGCGCAACCCAAAGGCGGCCTGCACCATCAACCGTTTCAACATAGCGGCCACCGCCCACGCCAACGGCCTGATCCTTAATCACGCGCGACAAAGTCATTGAATTAACAATGCTGGCATTTTGCGTATTCAGGTACATATCACTGCCGAGTGAATCATGAGTATTACGAACCTCATCGCCAGACGCCATTAACAGGCTATCGAACAGCGCACCAGAACCGCTGCCTTCAATCGCTTGGCCAATAGACCGGCCATTGTGGCTTGATGCATAAGAGGCAAAGGTCACGTCCTTATTACGGCCAAAGCTGGCAGTGAGCGAATTGCCGGAAATATCGACATCGGTTTTGAAGAACGCATACTGAGGTGTGGCGATGGCTTTATCAGCGCCGGTTAACCTATCCGCAGTGACGGTTCCGCTAACCACGGTGCCATGATTAAACACCTCCTCGAATACGTCTTTATTGGTGGAGCCCACCGTAATCATTGAGCCGTTATTAAAGGTTAACTGGCCTACGTTGACGCTTTCGCCCGTGCTGACCACGTAAGTCCCACCCGCATTAACGGCAATATTCGCCTTATGACTCTCGGTTGAGGCCAGTTCGCCCTTCAACGTAAAGGTATCGTTATAGCGGGCGAGGACACCGAATTTACCGCCGTTGACCGCCACGGTTCCGCTGCCAAATGATTCCGTGAAACCATACAGTTCACCCTGATCCACGCGGGTGCCGCCCTGATAGGTATTATCGCCGGTCATGATCAGCGTACCTGCGCCGAGCTTAACCAGAGAACCGGTATAAAGATCGGCATCAATCCTGGCCTGAATAGCCGCTGCACGCTGGCTGTAATAGTCTTGCCGCCACTGTTCAGCATCCGCTTGGCTAACGAGGTGATCCGTTGGATCGCTGTTACCGTCATTGACCACGAAGCTGTTGCCTAACTCGTAGGCTCCGCCCGCCGCGATGCCCTGCGCTTGATAGCGCTGTAACCAGGCCAGATCTTCCTGTTCGCGTGCATCCAGCGCTTGCTGGCTGATATTATTGCTCCAGACATCAAGCGGCGTGCTGGCGATGTTGTATTCAAACTTGCCGAGGAACTGGCTAGGCCCATACATGCCTTTATCCAGATCGGGCACGCCCCAGCCGTAACGAATATCAGGCACGCCGTCAGCCGCCGTCCAGCTATCCAAGGTGCTGCCGTCTGGGTTTTGGTGGCTGGCGGTGGTAAACAGCACATCACGCACCTGAAGCGCACTCATATCCTGATAACGCGAGAGCAGAACGCCCATGGCACCGGCAACGTGCGGCGCAGACATGGAAGTGCCGGATGAATTCCCCCAGCCAGCCGCACCGGTTGCCGCATTCACCGTGGTTGAGTAAATGCCACTTCCCGGTGCCGCCACGGTCCACCACTTGGCCTCGCCAGCCTCATTCCAGGTATAAGACAGCGCGTATTTATCGCTACTCGTTACCCGCTGTAGCCCGGCAACCGCAATCCAGTGCTGTTCGGCCTCAGGATGATAATAGGGATACAGCGCGCGATAGAATGGATTAGCGAAATCGCGATTGCCGGTGGTAAATATCTGCACCACCGTGGTTCCTTTCACCGCATCGTAAGCGGCATCAACAAAGGAGGGATTTGCGCCATACCTTTTGTTGAAATAGAAATACTCATATTCCGACTGGGCCATATTATTTGCCGGTAGATGAACGCCGGTGTTGCCGCCGTCATTACCGGTTGAGCCGTTGTCAGTAATGCGAATGTTGGTGCCCCAACTGTTATTAATCACTTCGGCACCGGAATCCACCAGCGCTTTCCAACCGCTATAGAAGAACTGATAATCCTGGAACGGGCCATAGTTATTGCCATCGGTCCCGCCGGTGTTACCGACATACACATCAGCCCCCCAGGCAACCCCGTGCATCCCTTCACCGTCGCGATTAGCCCCAACGGTGCCGGTGACGTGGGTTCCGTGCCCGTCGTTAACCCCGGCTATCCATTGGCCGCTAAGATCGAATACTTCGCCCTCAGTATATTCCCCCTGCGAGCCCACCGCCGACTGGGGATAACGCAAGCCAGAAGAGCCGTAGGTGCCAGCAGCTTCAACCGCATGGAAGCGATCGCTATTAAGATCCTGATGAATAAAAAGCAGCGCACCGGAATCCATCACGCCAACCTTAACCCCTTGCCCGGAGAACCCCAGCGCATAGGCACCGGAGGCTTTTATCGCGGCCAGGCCCCAATCTTTGCCGTACTCTTCGGTTTCCCAGCTGGCTTTATCGCCAATCTGGCCAGGCTCTGCATAGGCGGCAACGGCCGAACCTGCTATCGGCAACATGGCTGCGGTAATCGCCAAGGCAATCAGGGATTTATTGGGTGTGACTCTTTCCCTTTGGGTTCTGTTATGTTCTTGGTAAGCCCGGTAAAAAAATATCTTTGAAATCAATTTCATGCTGATATTCCTTTTAATGATGCTTATAGACGACTTCTCTGTGCCAATTGGGCAGCGCTAGTTTGCTCGCTTTTCAATCTGTCACACATTGATAAGTATCAACATATTTTTTTACAACTTTCAGCGGTGAGCTGATGCAATGGCCTTTATTAATCAGAACGATGGCTATTCACGGGCCAGCACTCGCTCGGCCAACTCATCGGCCAGTACGGCGCACAGGCCGGTGTAGCATGCAGGGTCCAGCAGCTCCGCAATCTCATCGGCGGTGAAGTTTTCCGCCATCAGCGGATCGTTACTCAATATCTCACTGTATTCGAGATGCTCGTGCGTGCTGCGCATCGCCATGTGGTAAACCAGCTCGTGAGCCGGATCCTTGCCCAGCTTATCCACCAGTTTCATCATGATTTTTTCGCTGTTAATCAGCCCGTGCGTCAGCATTACGTTGTCATGCATCCGTTCAGGGTTAATCACCAGCGTGCGCGTCAGCTCTTCGGCGCGCAGGATGATTTCAGCCATCAGCTCAATACTTTCTTGCAGGCTGGCATCAAAGATGAAGTAGGCGGAGCTGTCGGCCTCAAACGGCCGTGGGCAGACATACAGCGCCGCCGTCAGTACCGAATACAGCTTCTGCGCGTTGGCAATAATGCCTTTGGCCAGCTTGGGATTGACCTTCTGCGGCATGGTGCTGCTGCCCACGGTGCCCTTGGTGAACGCTTCCGATACCTCGCCAAACTCTTCGCTGGAGGTCTGATAAACTTCTTCAGCGATTTTATGCAGGGTCGTCGCCAGCAGGCAAAGATTGGTGATGTACTCGGCGCGGAACACCCGAGCATTGCGCGAAGGCACCAGCATCGAGTACATGCCGAGCTGCTCGGCAACCAGATCCTGCACCGTTCTGCCCGCTTCACCCGTGGCGTGAAACGCCCCCACCGCACCGCCCATCATTACGGTAAACACCCGTTTTTCCGCCTCCTGCATGCGCTCCACCGCCGCCAACAGTTCATAAATCCACACTGAAACCTTATAGCCATAGGTGATGGGCAAAGCGTGTTTACCGTGAGTGCGCCCCGCCATCAGGGTGTTTTTATGCGTTTTCGCCAGGCGCGCCAGATTGACCAGCGTGTCATCCACGAACTTCATCAGTTTCTGGTGGAATTTTTTTACGATCAGCAGATGGGCCGTTTGCTGAATATTCTGGGTGGTTACGCCGTAATGCACATATTTGCCGCTTTCCGCATCACAGGCTTTAACCAACACCTTGATCACCGGTACAAAACCGTGGCCAATCTGGCGCAGCAAGCGATCAACCTCGGCGAGATCGATCCGCTCCAAGCGGCAGTTGGCAGCAATATTTTCAGCCGCTGCGGCGGGGATCATGCCAACCTTGGCCTGCGCCAGCGCCAGTGCGCCTTCCACGTCAAGCCATGACTGCACCCTGGCTTCGTGGGTGAACAGATCTTTCATGCCCTGATGGTCGATGGTTTTACTTTTAGAGTCATAGAGTGCGCGCATGCTGTTTCCTCTTAACGTTGCGTAATGCCAGCAAGTTGATCGTCTACCGCATTGCGGACAAACTCGACGTGTGGCCCAAAGACGACGTGAATATGGTTGTTGGAGGGAATAAAGGTCCCCAAGGATCCGGCTTCTTTCAGCAGATCCATATTCAGCAGCTTCTGATCGCCAAGATCGATACGCAGACGTGATACACAGTTTTCCACCCGCTTGATATTGCTCTTACCGCCCAAACCTTCCACCACCAGTTGCGCCACCTTGTCGTACTCTTTGTTATTCAGCAGAGCGCTGTCCGCCATTTCATTTTCACGGCCCGGTGTTTTAATGTCGAACTTGCCAATGGCGTAGCGGAAGAAGAAATAGAACACCACAAAGTTAACCATCCCCAGAAGAATCAGGTTCACCCAGTGGGTATTCTCATACATCAGCCCAAAAATACCGAAGTCAAAGATTGTCCCGCGAATATAGCCAATCGAAACTTCTAATATCTGTAGAGGAATGGTTAACAGGCCACACAATATTGCATAGATAATAAACAGCTTCGGCGCAATAAACAGGAAAGAGAACTCAAGCGGCTCGGTAATATTGCCAAGGAACGCGGTCAGTACCACGGTGAGGATCATCCCCTTGGCAAACTTCTTGTTCTTGAGATAGGCCATGTGGTACATCGCCAGGCCGATCGCCGGAACGCGGAACAAAGTGGTCAACATCTGTGATGAGGCCAGGTAGCTCGACAGCGTCGGCATAAGCTCATTCCATGCCGGATGATTTGGCCCCAGTTCAAACAGGATTTTATTCATTGCCGGCAGAATGCCGACGTAGGTTTGCCCGTCGATCAGGTAGGTGCCACCCGCCTCGGTAAAGCGCACCGTCGAGCTCAGCACATGGTGTAAACCAAACGGGATCAGCAAACGATTCAAGGTCATGTAGATCCCGGCACCGATGTTCGGTGCCATCATGATGGTGGAAATACTCCTCATCCCGTAGGTAAACAGATCCCAGACAAAGGGCAGCAGCAGGCCGATCGGAATGGTAAAGGCGATTGACAGGATGGCGACCGATTTTTTACCGCTGAAGAAGGCAAATGCCAATGGCAGTTGCAGCCGATAGAATCTGTCGGTCACCTTGGCAGCCAGCAGACCGGCAATAATGCCCCCCAGCGCCTCTATTTTCAGCGTGTGTATTCCCAGCACCATGCCCTGCCCGACCAGCGCCATATTATCCGTAATCAACTGATCCATTAATTTCAGATGCACATGCATTGAGATCAAGAGCGTTAAATAAGCGATAACCGAGGCAAAAATCGCAATGCCTTTTTCTTTCTTCGACATCCCATAGGCAACCCCCATGGCAAACAGTAATGGGATATTCTGGAATACCACGCTGCTGATTAACCCCATTGAAGACAATATCGCCTTGCAATAGGCATTTCCCAGAAACGGCAGTTTGTCGATCATATACGCCTGACCCAGCGCGCTACAGATCCCCATTAACATCCCTACTGGTGCTAAAACGGCAATAGGCAATAATAGGGAGCGTCCGAATGTCTGTATTTCGTTTTTAAAGTTAGATGTCATAATCTGGACCCCTGGTTTACTTAACACCCCTATCAAACAATGCCGGAGCGGCCACCATCAAGGCCAAATACTGGCTGATTCAAAGCTCATTTTTTGCCCGTCAAAAAAGCTGACCGGCGTCACGTTTCTTCTCTACGGGGTTGCAAGAACGCAATATTGACGCATGATGGCGCTGCGTAGCGTCCTGAACGGTAAATTGGGTGTTCTCTGTAACGCGGCGGCCTGATAAATTCGTAACTCTAAAATCTTTACCGATGATGATTGGGATACACTGATGTTCACCCATTTGCTCAGAATTATCACTTTGGCATTAGCTGCCCTGGCGATCTGCCAATCCTCCGCATTAAGTTTTACGCTGGAAATAACAGGGAATATCAGCCACTTCACTGATGAAAAAAATCACAGCTATATTTTTACCGATAAGCAGTTATTTTCCATGCCGGTACACACGATTACCACCAGCACATCATGGACTCCACTGGAAAAATTTGAAGGCGTCGCGCTGGCTGAATTATTGACCATGGTAGGCGCCAAAGGGACCACGATGACGTTTTACGCGTTGAATGATTACTCCATCACAATCCCCATCACCGATGTCGAAAAATATCGCATGATCCTGGCCTATAAAATGGGGGGCACCCTGCTGAAAATAAGAAATTTTGGCCCCTTATTTCTCGTGTACCCCCGCGACAGTGGCGGAAAGGAATTGAATTCCCCACTGTATAACTCGCGCTTTATCTGGCAAATCACTCGGATAGATATCAAATGATGCTGATGTCATTTAAAAATGGCCGCAAGTTGGCTATTCCGGCCATTTTTGCTGCCCTGTTTTTAGTCGCCTCCGCGGTAACGCTGTATTCTTACAGCGCAATCCTCTCCCAGAAGGGGCTGTATGCGATTGCTGGCACGCAGGAAAACTACTCGTGGTCGATCGCCAAATTTGCCATCAAGCTTGCCGAGTTTGAAACCTTTATTGAGCAACGAAAAAGTGCCAGCCAATATAATGCTGAGGAGTTCAGACTAAAATTCGAGATCCTTTACTCACGCTTTTATGTGCTTGAAACCGTGTCAGAATCCACGGAGCCTTTGTATCGCGAGCCCGGTTATCCACAAGTCATTACAGAAATACGCCAGCAGATGGATAACCTTGATGCGCTGATTAGCCATCCAAACGTTAACTTTCAGCAGATTTCACAAACCTTAGCCCGACTCAAACCGTTATCCATTGAGATGGCCAACCTGACAGATCATGCGGAAGTGAAACAACGCAGCGATGCTTACGAAGATTTTATTGAGAAACGCCGCATTATTTTCTATGGGCTGGTGATGATCATATTTTCAGTCATCGCCCTGATCGTGATCACGTTGCTGGTTTTGCGCCAGCAACGCCTGACCATTCAGCAACAGGCGCTGGCAATTGAAGCAGAAAAGGCCACCCGCACTAAAAATGCCTTCTTAGGTGCCATCGGCCACGAGCTACGGACTTCTTTGCAAAGCATTATGTCCGCCATTGATGTGCTGGTGAATACTAAATTCTCGGCTGAGCATGGGGATACCTTCCAGCGGTTGGAGAGCGCTGCACAGCAAATTGAAAGCCAGATGAAAGATTTAACCGATTATGCCCACCTGGAAAGCGGCATGATGGAGTTACGCATCGTGCCGTTTAACGCACGAAAACTGATTGAAGAAACGGCCGACGAAGTTAGCCTGCTGTCGCACAAGAAACACATCAAATTAATCTGTGAGTTGGAGCCCAATACACCGCTGATTGATTCCGATCCGCTGCGCATCCGGCAGATTCTCATCAATCTGCTGACCAACGCCTTTAAATACACCGAGCACGGCACGATCACCTTACGCAGTTGCCTGCGTCACCAACCCAATGGCGTTGCGCTGATTGTCGAAGTGACAGACACCGGGATCGGCATTGAAGAAACAGTGTTACCACAGATTTTCCAGCCATTCACCCAGCTGGATCAGTCACATACGCGTCGATACAGCGGCATTGGCATGGGGCTGGCGATTGTCCACGGCTTGGTCGAGCTGCTTAAGGGGACGATCAAGGTTTCCAGCGAAGTGAAAAAAGGCAGCACCTTTGTCGTCAGCATTCCTGTTGAAATCAGCACGGAAGAGCTGCCCGCAGCAAGCCCGCAGCTCGAAGCCTCGTCGTTGAAAAAAGAACAACAGATTCTGGTGGTGGATGATAACCCGGCCGCCGGCCATGCGTTTATCACCTTGCTCGACAAACTGGGGTATCAGTATGAATTGTGCGATTCATCGGAACGGGCACTGCAAAAACTGCTGCGACGCCCTTATGACGCGCTGCTGCTCGATCTGCAAATGCCTGGGATTGACGGGAGTACGGTGGCAAAACAGTTGCGCAGCCAGCGTGGCCCGAACCGCAACATTCCAATTATCGGTATCAGCGCCTACGCGCCCGAATTACTTGCCACCGAGCAGCGAGCCATGTTTGATGACTATCTGATGAAGCCCGTGCGCATGGGCACACTGTCCACATCATTGGCAGCCTTGTTTGCCACTAAAGATTAAAACAGCGTTGCAGTGCGGCTTCGATCACATGAAGCCGCACCGGTTTTTCATAAGGGCCAAGCACGTCGTAATCACGCATCGCTCTGGCAATTTCAGATTCGCGCAGATCGGTCCCCAGTTGCCCGGTCAATACCAATACCGGCGCATCAGGGTGGTCTGAGCTGCGAATGGTTTCGATGCACTGTTGTGCCGTTTCCTGCCCAATCAGCCAATCCACTACGTAGCCATCGAACGGGCTTTTGTGCAGCGCCTGACAGAGACTGGCAACGTCGTAGAAAGCAACGGCGCTAAAACCCTGAGCATTAAGATACTTGGTCAATTCGTCTGCCGCCTGATGGGCATCATCCAATACCGCAATACTCAGGCGCTCATCGTCAACGCTGCCTGGGCGGATCTCTATCAGCTCTACGCAGAAACGCTGCCCCGCCGGCGCCTCATCGGCACGGTAGATCCTCCATTGCCCTTCCTGCTGCAAGGCAACAAATTCCGCCAAGCGGCCTCCGGCGAGCTCGTCACCGATATGGCCGATACAAGGAAGTTCGACCCCCGCAACCGAAAAGATGGCATCCTGCACCATAGTTTGTGCCAACACGTCGTTTTCGGGGAGGATATCAACAATGGCAGCCAAGTTTTCTCCCAGCGCCACGGCCACCCGATTAATTTGCTCCAGCGTCCACGGGCTCTGCCCTTTTAGCTTACGATGGGCATGAGAAAAACTCAGATCCAGAATACGGCTGAGTTCTTTTGCCTGCTGACGCTTACCAACCCCATGGTGTAGAAAGAGTTCCCTGACCTTGCCTGCAATCGACTGCGAATCGAATTTTTGATGATTGTTATACATTTTATCCTTCGATCTTTTTTACTGATTTATCAGTCGCTTTGATGCTTTCTATGTAGAAACGTTATCGAAAACTTACATATTATGCAATCTTAAAACCGAAAGCTTGCTTGACATGCCATCTTTTATAGTCAAACATGGTATGAGAAACAACATATTATAAAAACGATACTAGACCTATCTGTTCATAATAACCATAACGACACCAGGGAAATTTTGAACCGGTCGCGGTTCCTGAGAATGGATGTATGCATCAGGATGCTCTGCAAGCCGTGTGTAGTTTAGCCATCGTGCTAGCCGTTTTACCCACTGTTAAACCGGGCCCCGCAAGGGTTCCGGTTTTTTTATTTTGAGTGGATTAACAGTGAGATAGAGAGAAGAATATTGCGTGCTCGGCCATCGCGTGGGCGGGTAGTGCTGGCTATTTGCCACCGTTTATCGCATCTTCTTCGGCCTGACGAATAATGGCTTTCGCCATCCATTGGGTCACATTCTGAATACCGTCGAGTTCTAAACCCCAAATATCTTTCAGCACCAGAAAAACTTCCGAGCCATAAATCAGCGAGAAGGCATGGATCACACGCTGTAGGGCTTCGGGTGGCAGTTTATCCTGCAAGGGTTCTACCGCCAGCTTCAGCAAGCGCTTACGGTTGCCGCGCACAAACTTTTCACCCGGTACGGCATGGGCCCACTGCTGCAACGACAGTTGTAACGCCGCACGCAACGCCCCCTCATGCCGTTCCATCTGCGGATAAGCAAACGCCAGCAGTTGCTGAATACGCTTCAGCGCATCGTTATCCTGCGGTTGCCATTCAAGAATAGGCCCTAGGCTTTCCGCCACCACGGCAGCGATCAGCGCACTCTGAGTGGGGAAGTAGCGATAGGCGGTAGCACGGGAAACCTGCGCATGGGCAGCCAGTTCAGTGATCGAGGGGAAAACGCCGCCATCATAGAGTTCCATTGCGCTGCTCAGCAGCAAATGACGGGTTTTGGCCCTGGTATGCGTCAGAGATTCATCCCGCGGTGCGGGGAATGCGGTTATTGGCACGTCAACCTCGAACTTCCTCGTATCATCCAACCCTGGAGCAAATACGATAGAAACGTAACCGGTAGGATCCTGGTCCACCAGCACAAAAAACAAGCTAAAACGGCCAATAATGAGACGGGAGTCACATTATCAGCTAATTAACACTTGCATAAATGATACGACAGTCTCATTATGTCTACAAAATAATCTGCTGTATCTTATTGTCCAACACCAGGGTTCCAAACTTAAAATAATAATTGTCTTTATAAACAAACTGTTCGGACATTTGTCCGAACCTTTTTCAGGAACAGACGATGAGAAACACCCCGGCTTTTGTCTATATTGCTACCACAGCAGATACCAAAGGACAAGAGTTGGAGTATGTCCGCAACCTGATCGCCAATCTCGGTTTACCCCCACTGACCCTTGATCTTTCCACTTCAGGAACGCCTTCTCCTTATCAGGTCGACGTTTCTGCTGCGGAAATTGCCCGTTATCATCCCGAAGGTGCACAGGCCGTTTTTTGCCGCAACCGTGGCCTGGCCATTGCTGCGATGGCGGTCGCCTTCGAGCGTTTCATGCTGACACGCAACGATGTCGCCGCCCTGCTCGGGTTGGGTGGATCAGGCGGAACCGCAATCATAACACCGGCCATGCAGCAATTGCCGATTGGTCTGCCAAAATTAATGGTTTCCAGTATGGCGGCGGGCGATGTTTCCGGCTATGTCGGGGCCAGCGATATCGCCATGCTGTATTCGGTCACCGACATCGCTGGGCTGAATCGGATTTCACGCAAAGTCTTGAGCAATGCCGCAAATCAGATTGCCGGGGCGATACGTTTTCATGTGGATGATGATGCCGACAGCAAGCCTGCAACCGGTTTGACCATGTTTGGCGTCACCACGCCCTGCATCAAAGCCGTTACCCATGCGATCGAAGCTGACTGGGATTGCCTGGTATTTCATGCCACCGGCAGCGGCGGCCGGGCAATGGAAAAGCTGATCGACAGCCATTTGCTCAACGCCGTGTTGGATCTGACCACCACTGAAGTCTGTGATTATCTGTTCGACGGTGTTTTAGCCTGCAATGAAGATCGCTTTGGCGCCATTGCCCGTACCGGCATCCCTTGTGTGATGTCCTGCGGGGCGCTGGATATGATCAACTTTGGCCATCCGAAAACCATCCCGGCGCGCTATGCCGATCGGCATTTCTACAATCACAATACCCAGGTGACGTTGATGCGCACGACGGTGGAAGAAAATACTCACATGGGCCGTTGGATAGGTGAAAAGCTAAATGCTTGTGAGGGTGATATACGCTTCGTGCTACCAACAGGCGGTGTTTCGGCGCTGGATGCCCCAGGGCAACCTTTCTGGGATCCGGCCGCGCTGAGTGCCTTTGCCCATTCACTGGAGCAGACGCTGGAACAAACCGATAAACGCCAGTTGATTAAAACGCCCTATCACATCAACGATCCGCTGTTTGCCCAGGTGATTGTCGAACAATTTCATGCCATTTCGCCTGTGGCTGAATAATCATAATTCGCACGCCTCACCAGGGAATCCATTTTTAATGGAAAGCGAAATAAAAAAGGCTGGATAATTAATCCGGCCTTTTTATATAGGGTGAATTCTTAATTACTGCGCGGCAGGTTGCTGATCCTTCATTTTATTCATACGCTCCATCATCTTCTGCTCACGTTTCTGATAGTTCTCATTGTATTGCTTTTTCTGCTCTGGAGTCAGCAGGTTATACATTTTATTTTCCGCTTTGGCGCGCTCCAGCATCCGCTCAGATTGCGCTTTACCGATCGCATCAATTTGCGTCTTGGCTTTAGCTTCATCAAAACTGTCTGAAGCAACCAGGTTATGCAGCGCCTGACGCTCATCTTTCGCCCCCGGCCCACGATTCTGGTGCGACTCCTTCATAATGTCACGCATCTGCTGGCGCTGTTGTTCAGTCAGATTCAAACCGGCAAACGGGCCACCTTTACCTGGGCCATTGTGATGCATCATTTTCATTGGTGCGGCACCCGTGGCAGGTGTGGCCGCGGTATCAGCAGCAAATGCCGCAGAAGCTGAACCCAGAGCCAAAGTAGAAGCAACAAATAAAGCCGTTAGTTTACGCATGATTATTTCCTTAAAATTACTCTTCATCAGGAGCGCTGTACGTTAACAGGCTCATCGTGTCGTCGGAAATAATAGTAGGCTGATAAACATAGAGTAATGCGATGGAGTGTAAACTTTTTAAAACCTTAAATAGCTTTATGCATCAATTATGAATAAATTATGGAGAAGGTGTCAGTGATATGGAAATTTGCGTTGCGCCAGAAAGAGGTTCCGCTTTATTTCTGCCTGCAACAGCGGTTGGCATAATTTAACCACCTCGGCAGCACCCCAGGTTCAACAAGGTGGATAAAAATAGATTTTCGCGCAGTCTGCGGTTCTCTTTTACACTCTATTGCAAACGTCACTTAGGCAAAAGTGACCTATCAAAGCGAAAATTGCCTCTATAATTGTTCCACTGCCACCCAAATGACTCGCAAAGGCGTTTTACTTGATGGGAATGCCCGCATTACCGGGCCTGAAGTCAGCCGTTTACCCATCAAAAACGCCCGGTTGCTCTGCTTTTTGAGGAATGATAATGCTCGCAGACCAAGGCCCGATGCTACTTAGCGCCCATTTTGGCACCAGCAGCCCCTATTGGCATCTGGCGTTTGACAGCAATGCTCTGGAACTGACTGCGATTAAAGGTAAAACACATATTGCCGTAGCACTCAGCGATATGCAGGCGGCAAAAATCCGCCGCCTGAGCGGGATCACCGCCAGTCTGGATATCACTATTCAGCTGGGTGGCCAGCCCATTCACCTGCATCTGGTCGGCCGCCGGGTCAATAAGCACGAATGGGCGGGCACAGCCTCCGCCTACACCGATACTCAGGCGGTTGCTCGCGATCTGGTGCACGGCCTGTCGTTTGCCGAACAGGTGGTGTCAGAAGCCAACTCCGTGATCGTGATTGTTGACCAGCATGGCCGCATTCAGCGCTTTAACCGTTTGAGTGAAGAGTACACCGGCCTACAAGAGCAGGATGTGATCGGCAAAAACGTCTTTCAGATGTTTATGAGCCCGGCAGAAGCCAGCGCATCACGCCGTAATATCGCCGGTTTCTTTCGTAACGGCTCCTCTTACGAGGTGGAACGCTGGATAAAAACGGTTAAGGGCGAACGTTTATTCCTGTTCCGCAATAAATTCGTGCACAGCGGCAGTGGCAAGAAAGAGGTTTTCCTGATCTGTTCCGGCACCGATATTACCGAAGAGCGCCGGGCCCAGGAACGTCTGCGGGTGCTGGCCAATACCGATACCATTACCGGTTTGCCGAACCGTAACGCCATCCAGGATTACGTCAGCCAGGCGATTAACGAGCGCGGTGACCACAGCGTCGGGTTGGTGTATCTCGATCTCGACAACTTCAAGAAAGTAAATGATGCCTATGGTCATATGTTTGGCGACCGTTTGCTGGTCGAAGTTTCACGAGCTATTCTCGGCTGCCTTAAGCAGGGCGAAATGCTGGCCCGGTTGGGGGGCGATGAGTTCCTGGTTATGGTGCGTCAGGCCGACATCCCCACACTGCAGGAATTATCACAGCGCATTATCGATCGCCTGAAAATACCGTTCCGCATCGGCCTGATTGAGGTCTATACCGGTTGTTCGATCGGCATTGCTCTGTGCCCAGAACACGGCAAGGATCTCGATGATCTGATCCGCAGCGCGGATACCGCCATGTATGTCGCCAAAGAAAATGGCAAACGTACCTTTACCGTGTTCTCACCGGAAATGAACCGGCGCGTCGCCGAATATATGTGGCTGGACACCAACCTGCGCAAAGGGCTGGAGCAGAACCAGCTCGTGGTGTATTACCAGCCGAAGATCGACAGGCGCAGCGGTGTCGCACGCAGCGTAGAGGCTCTGGTACGCTGGGACTCACCGGAGCGTGGGCTGATCCCGCCGATGCAGTTTATCTCCTATGCCGAAGAGTCTGGGCTGATCGCCCCGCTTGGCCGCTGGGTGTTGCAAACCGCGGCCAAACAGGCGGCAAAATGGCAGCAGCAGGGGCTGAATCTGCGGGTTGCAGTCAATCTCTCACCCCGGCAACTGGTGGACGATAGCATTGTTGACGATTTCATCAACGCGCTGAAAGAAAACCAGCTCGCTCCTTGTACGCTGGATTTCGAATTAACGGAAAGCAGTCTGATTGAAGATGAAAGCCGGGTGCACGAGGTGATCAGCCGGTTGCGATCGCTGGGTGCACAGGTTCACCTGGACGATTTCGGTACCGGTTACTCTTCACTGGCGCAGTTGGCGCGTATTCCGCTCGATGCCATCAAGCTGGATAAAAGCTTTGTGCGTGGGGTGAATCTCGCTCCGGTGTCGCAATCATTGATACGTGCGATCGTCGCCACGGCCGAGGCGCTGAAGTTCCGGGTGATTGCCGAAGGTGTTGAAACGGAAAGCGAAAACCAGTTTCTGGACTGCGTCGGGGTTGACGAAAAGCAGGGGTTCCTGTTTGCACAACCTATGCTTCCGGAAGAGTTGGAACAGTGGCTGAAATCATATAGCCCGCACCATCAGCAAGATGATGCGGGCTAGCGTTAATTACCCAGCACGCAGCAGGTTCTGCGCATGGCGATCCTGCAACATCACCAATCGTTCAATGTAGGCAATATCTTTCTCCTCAATGGTAAAGGCCGCCTGCACCCAGTCCTCGGTAATATCCATCAGCTCCGAGCGCGTCAGTTGCAATACCCGTTGACGGGCACGCAACATGGCGCGCATACCGTTCAGCTTGGGCCGAATGGTATCGATGAAGGTACGGGTCGCCATATAGCCATCTTCCGGCTGGAACAGATGGTCCACCAATCCACGGCTTTCAAACCATTCAGCCGTGTGGGATTCACCGGTCCAGATCAGCTCTTCCGCCAGCTTCATGCCTGACTTACGCGCCACCAGAGAATATCCTCCCATCCCAGGGAACAGGTTGAAGGCAATTTCCGGAAAACCCATGCGTGCATTGTTCTGGGCCAGCACAAAGTGATGCGCCAGTGCTGCTTCAAAACCTCCTCCCAGCGCACTGCCCTCTACCATAGCGATACTGATAGCTCCGGTGTCAAAACCACGAGCGGCGGCGTGAACGCAGTCAATACAGGCGCGTGCATAAGCCATCATTGATTCACGTTTGCGGTTTTTTATCGCCTCGGCAAAAAAGTTCAAATCGCCCCCCACGTTAAACATGTTGGGAACCAGCGAACCGGTTACCCAAAAGTCAAACTGCAGCGACGATTCTTTTGCCGCCTGTGCCAGCGTCATGATGTCTTCAATCAGAGCATGATTGAAGCAAGGACGTGGTTCAGCGCGTAGCATCATCCACATGATGTGCCGCTCTTCCTCGTAGTAAGCAGAGAGTTGTGACAGATTGCCCGCTTCAAGAAACGGACGACAGTTTGGGTGATTGAATAATTTCATATGACCTTCCATTTTTTCTATTGATGGGAGATAAAACCGTTCCAGCCCCTACGGCTGCTACAGTTACAGGCGCAGAAAAGCTAAACACGCTGCGCCCTATGAATGAGTAAACGCCTTCTTGAGGAGGGCAATAGATAAAAATTGAAGGTATACGGCTGAAAGAATATGTTTGGTGAATGGTACAACGCGGGTATAACGGCCACATCCCAGGCTCATTTTGGTATAATCAACGCGACAACCTCTGCGGCTTGAAAGAAGTTGCTGTGTTTATCGATAAGGAATCGTGACGTAATGCTTACAGGATCGGATAAAAAACCCCATCAGCCGCAGAATAAAACCCTTTCTGGTTTTTCCCATTTAGTCGAGCGTGTCAAAACCTGGCCCAGCGTTGCCCATCTGCTGCGCGCCGCCGAACGTTTTAACGATCGCATGGGCAGCCAGTTTGGTGCCGCCATTACCTATTTCTCCTTTCTTTCGCTGATTCCGATCCTGATGGTCTCGTTCGCCGCCGTGGGTTTTGTGCTGGCTTCCAACCCGGATTTGCTGGCTGAACTGATCGGCAAAATCGTCAACAGCATCAGCGACCCAACGCTCGCCAGCACGCTGAAGAACACCGTGAATACGGCGATCCAGCAGCGTACCACCGTCGGCCTTACCGGTTTGGCGCTGGCGCTGTATTCCGGTATCAGTTGGATGGGCAATTTGCGTGAGGCGATCCGCGCACAGTCGCGCGATGTCTGGGAACGCAATCCGCAGGATCAGGAGAAAATTTACTTCCGCTACACCCGCGACTTTATTTCCCTGATCGGCCTGCTGGTGGCGCTGATCGTGACGCTTTCGCTGACCTCGATCGCCGGTTCCGCTCAGGCGGCCATTGTGCATGCCCTTGGGTTAGGCGGTATCGAATGGCTACGACCAGCGATGACGCTGATTGCGCTATCCATTTCGATCTTTGCCAATTATCTGCTGTTTCTGTGGATCTTCTGGATGCTGCCGCGCCACAAGCCGAAGAAAAAGGCCCTGCTGCGCGGCACGTTGCTTGCCGCCATCGGCTTTGAGGTGATTAAGTTTGTGATGACCATGACGCTGCCGCAGGTGGCGAGATCCCCTTCCGGCGCAGCCTTTGGCTCCGTGATTGGGCTGATGGCATTCTTCTACTTCTTTGCCCGCCTGACGCTGTTTTGCGCCGCCTGGATCGCCACAGCCCAGTACCAAGAGGATAAGACCCTGCCACAGGTGAAGTGAATCCCGACCGTTAATGCCAGTCGTATAGTTATGACTGGCTTTTTATCCTGATAAATGCGGTAAAAAGCAGTGTATAGCTTCGATAACAAACCGGTCGCACAACAAAAACCAGCATAACCTACTAGCCTACAACTTTTCTTTTCTCATTTCACAGCCGTTATACCTACACATTCATTATTCAACGGTGTTTAAAACTAAATAAAAGCCACTTATTAAATCATTAGTCTTTTTAACAGGTCATTTACCGAATTGCACAAAGTTACGCCATTGAAAATGGCATTTTGCTATGACTAAAATGGGTTTTTATAAATCCAAAATATAAGAAACAACTATGCAAGCTTCCATCGCAACAACTGTGGACGCCGAAGAGGCATCCACACCGGTTAACTCCCGGGGAAAAGTCATTGTCGCCTCGCTGGTCGGTACCGCCATTGAGTTCTTCGATTTCTATATTTACGCCACCGCCGCAGTCATCGTCTTCCCGCATATCTTCTTCCCACAGGGCGATCCTGCTGCGGCAACGCTGCAATCGCTGGCTACTTTCGCGATCGCCTTTATTGCCCGGCCGATTGGCTCTGCCGTCTTTGGCCACTTCGGTGACCGCGTCGGGCGCAAAGTCACGCTGGTTGCCTCCTTGCTGACCATGGGGATCTCTACCGTGCTGATCGGCCTGCTGCCAACCTATGAAACCATCGGCATCTTTGCGCCGATCCTGCTGGCGCTGGCGCGTTTTGGCCAAGGGTTGGGGTTAGGGGGAGAATGGGGCGGTGCTGCCCTGTTAGCCACCGAGAATGCGCCAGCACATAAACGCGCGTTGTACGGTTCTTTCCCTCAGTTGGGTGCGCCCATCGGTTTCTTCTTCGCCAACGGCACTTTCCTGCTGCTTTCCTGGCTGCTGACCGACCAGCAATTCATGACCTGGGGCTGGCGCGTGCCGTTTATCCTGTCTGCCGCGCTGGTGTTGGTTGGCCTGTACGTGCGCGTTTCGCTGCATGAAACCCCGATTTTTGCCAAAGTGGCCAAAGCGGGTAAACAGGTAAAAATCCCGCTTGGCACGCTGTTGAGCAAGCATATGAAGGCCACTATCCTCGGCACCTTTATAATGCTGGCCACCTATACGCTGTTCTACCTGATGACCGTCTACTCCATGACTTTCGGTACGGCAGCGGAACCGCTGGGGCTGGGCTATTCGCGCAATAGCTTCCTGTGGATGCTGATGGTTGCGGTAATCGGTTTTGGTGTAATGGTGCCGATCGCCGGTTTGCTGGCGGATGCCTTTGGCCGTCGCAAGACCATGATTGTTATCACCCTGCTGATGATCGCCTTTGCCTTCGTGTTCCCAAGCATGCTGGGTTCTGGCAATCAGGTGCTGGTGATGGCCTTCCTGCTGTGCGGTCTGAGCATCATGGGCCTGACCTTCGGCCCGATGGGCGCACTGCTGCCGGAATTATTCCCGACCGAAGTACGTTATACCGGGGCTTCTTTCTCGTATAACGTGGCCTCGATTCTGGGTGCCTCTGTCGCTCCCTATATCGCCACCTGGTTGGCAAACAATTTTGGGCTGTTCTACGTTGGCCTGTACCTGGCGGCGATGGCGAGCCTGACGCTGATCGCTCTGTTGCTGATGAAAGAAACCCGTCACCAGTCGTTGTAATCCTTCCCGGCCCCGGTTTACTGGGGCCGTTTGTCATAAAACCCGGCTATTCTGTTTGCTACCCCTTCTCTACGGAAACTCATTATGTCATTTCGCCGTTGGTTGGCTGTGTGTGCTGCGCTAGTGGTGCTTATCTTTTTTGCGCTCTATTTCTGGCTGAAACCGGCGCATCCAGACGCCTTGTGGCGTATCGTCAGCCAGCACTGCCTGCCAAACCAGCAGCAAAGCAACAATCCGGCACCTTGCGCACAGGTGGATGAAGCGGCAGGATTTGTGGTACTGAAGGATCGCAATGGGCCACTACAGTTCCTGTTGCTGCCCAGCACTAAAATCACCGGTATCGAAAGCCCGCAGGTACTGCAACCCGATACACCGAACTTTTTCGCCTTAGCCTGGCAAGCGCGCCATTTTATGGCGGATAAATACGGCAAACCAATCGACAATGCCAACCTCTCGCTGGCGATCAACTCAGAGTACGGCCGCACGCAGAATCAGCTGCATATTCATATTTCCTGCCTGCAACCGGCAGTCAGAGATCGGCTGGCACAATTGAGTGGCGATATCAGCGAACAGTGGCAACCGCTGCTTGGTGGTTTGTTGGAGCATAGCTATCTGGCACGCCGCGTCAGCGCAGCCGAGCTTAAGCAATCGGGGGCGTTTCGCTTACTCGCACAGGGCGTACCGGGCGCGCATGAAAGCATGGGCAGTTATGGCCTGGCGATGACCGCATTGCCCGCAGGTGATTTTCTGCTGCTGGCGGTCGAACGTGATCTGCTGCGGTTGAATATGGCCTCGGCAGAAGAGATTCAGGATCATAGCTGCCAGGTGCTGAGGTAATCGACTATTATCGGTTCTTACCTTGAACAATAAAAAGAGGAATAACCATGCCTTACGTCAATATCAAAATTACCCGTGAAGGTGCCACTGCGGATCAGAAAAAACAGTTGATCGCCGGTGTCACCCAGTTGCTGGTCGATACGCTGGGTAAAAACCCGGCAACTACCGTGGTGGTGATCGAAGAGGTGGATACCGATAACTGGGGTATCGGCGGCAAGAGCGTGACGGACCTGCGCGCAGCCGCCATATAGCCCACCTTTCACTCATGGACGACGGGAAACCCGGTGTTTCCCGATCGCGATCATAAAATAATTAAAACGCCGTTTTATTTCTATTGACTGCCCCCGCCCTTGCGTTGAGACTAAACGTATCTCACATCAGTCAGACTCAACTCTTCAGTCAGGGATTATCATGAACAGCAAAAATCTCGCCGTGATCGGCGAATGCATGATCGAACTGTCGCAGAAAGGCGCAGATCTCAGCCGTGGATTCGGTGGCGATACCCTTAACACCGCCGTCTATATCGCCCGTCAGGTTCCGCAGCAGGCGTTGAACGTGCATTACGTTACCGCGCTCGGCACCGACAGCTTTAGCCGGGAGATGTTGCACGCCTGGCAGCAGGAACAGGTGAAAACCGATCTGATTCAGCAACTGGAAAACAAGCTGCCAGGGCTGTATGTGATCGAAACCGACAACACCGGTGAGCGCACCTTCTACTACTGGCGTAACGACGCCGCAGCCCGTTACTGGCTGGATGGGCCGCAGGCGGAAGATCTGTGCGCGCAACTGGCGCAGTTTGACTATATCTATCTCAGCGGTATCAGCGTGGCGATCCTCCCTCCTGCCAGCCGGGCAAAACTGCTGACCTTGCTGCGCCAGTGCCGGGCCAACGGCGGCAAAGTGATCTTTGACAACAACTACCGGCCGCGCCTGTGGCAAAGCAAAGACGAAACCCAGCAGGCCTACCGCGATATCCTGTCCTGCACCGACATTGCTTTCCTGACGTTGGACGATGAAGATTTACTGTGGGGCCAACTGCCGGTTGAGCAGGTAGTGAGCCGCACGCGCGATTTCGGCGTGAGCGAGATTGTGATCAAGCGTGGCGCGGACTCCTGCCTGGTGTTCAGCGCAGACGGAGCAACGCACGACGTGCCTGCGGTGAAACTGCCGAAAGAGAAGGTTATTGATACCACCGCCGCCGGTGACTCATTCAGCGCCGGTTATCTGGCGATTCGCCTGACCGGCGGTGATGCCGTCAGCGCCGCACAGCGCGGCCACCTGACCGCCAGCACGGTGATTCAGTACCGTGGTGCCATCATCCCGCGTGAAGCCATGCCGCAGTAATTTCTCTGCCCACTAAAACGCCAAAAGGCCAGCGACAATGCTGGCCTTTTTATTGGACTCGAAAACCAATCTTAATACCCTATGGATTTCAAGTTGCAGCTAGGCGCCAAGCTATCTCATCCCCAGGAGCTTACTTTAGTAAGTGACTGGGGTGAGATAGTGCAGGTAACAACGCTACCGCTTGAAAGACGACGGGTATTTAGCCTGCAACCGCAATGCGTTTCATATCGGTCATATAGCCACGCAGTTTGCGGCCAACAGATTCGATTGGGTGGTTGCGAACGGCTTCATTCACATCACGCAGTTGCGCGTTATCCACGGAAGTGCCAGCAACAGATTTGCCCAGATCGCCCGCTTGCAGGGTCTTCATGAAATCTTTCAGCAACGGCACTGCCGCGTTGGCGAACAGGTAGTTACCGTATTCCGCAGTATCCGAGATCACCACGTTCATTTCATACAGACGCTTACGCGCGATGGTGTTGGCGATCAGCGGCAGTTCGTGCAGTGATTCGTAGTAAGCAGACTCTTCGATGATGCCGGAATCCACCATGGTTTCGAACGCCAGCTCAACGCCCGCTTTCACCATAGCCACCATCAGCACGCCGTTATCAAAGTATTCCTGCTCGCTGATTTTGCCCGCAAACTGTGGTGCGTTTTCGAAGGCCGTTTTACCGGTCTCTTCACGCCAGGTCAGCAGTTTCACATCGTCTTCTGCCCAGTCGGCCATCATACCGCTGGAGAAGGCGCCAGAGATGATGTCGTCCATGTGTTTCTGGAACAGCGGAGCCATGATGCCTTTCAGTTGCTCAGACAGCGCGTAAGCACGCAGTTTGGCCGGGTTAGACAGGCGATCCATCATCAGGGTGATGCCACCCTGCTTCAGCGCTTCGGTGATGGTTTCCCAGCCGAACTGAATCAGTTTTTCTGCGTAAGCAGCATCGGTGCCTTCAGCTACCAGCTTGTCGAAGCACAGCAGAGAACCCGCCTGCAACATACCGCACAGGATGGTCTGCTCACCCATCAGGTCAGATTTCACTTCTGCTACGAAGGAAGATTCCAGCACGCCCGCACGATGGCCGCCGGTGGCCGCTGCCCATGCCTTGGCAATCGCCATACCTTCACCTTTTGGATCGTTTTCCGGGTGAACGGCGATCAGCGTTGGCACACCGAAACCACGCTTGTATTCTTCGCGTACTTCAGTACCTGGGCACTTAGGCGCTACCATCACCACGGTGATGTCTTTACGCACTTGCTCACCCACTTCAACGATGTTGAAGCCGTGGGAGTAACCCAGCGCTGCGCCGTCTTTCATCAGCGGCTGTACTGCGCGGACTACAGAGGAGTGCTGCTTGTCTGGCGTCAGGTTAACCACCAGATCGGCCTGAGGGATCAGATCTTCGTAAGTGCCTACCTTGAAGCCGTTCTCGGTGGCTTTGCGCCATGAGGCACGTTTCTCTTCAATGGCTTCTTTACGCAGCGCATAGGCCACATCCAGGCCGGAATCACGCATGTTCAGGCCCTGGTTCAGCCCTTGTGCGCCACAGCCGACAATCACCACTTTTTTGCCTTTCAGGTAGCCCGCTTCATCAGCAAATTCGTCACGCGCCATGAAACGGCACTTACCCAATTGCGCCAACTGCTGACGCAGGTTCAATGTGTTGAAATAATTAGCCATGGTTTACTCCGGTAAGATGTAAGGTTCATTCCCCGCTCGGTGTATGCGGGATAAGTTGCGTTCAATGTATAACAGGAATTGCGTTGCTTAAATTGATATATTACGAATGTGATATTGCAATTTATGCAACACTCTCACTGCGAGCGTACTGATATGGATTTGCGTGATCTCAAGCTGTTCCTGCATCTTGCTGAAAGTCATCACTTTGGCCGTACCGCCAAGGCGATGCACGTCAGCCCGTCCACGCTTTCCCGCCAGATCCAACGGCTGGAAGAAATTCTTGGGCAACCGCTGTTTCTGCGTGATAACCGCACCGTACAGCTGACCGATGCCGGTGAACAACTGAAAGTGTTTGCCCAGCAAACGCTGCTGCAATATCAGCAGCTAAAACATGCGCTCGGCCAGCACGGCCCTTCGCTAAGCGGCGAACTGCGGCTGTTCTGCTCGGTCACCGCCGCCTACAGCCATTTACCGCCGATCCTGGATCGCTTCCGCGCCCAGCACCCGCTGGTGGAAATCAAGCTGACCACCGGCGATGCCGCCGATGCGGTGGATAAAGTGCAGTCCAACGAAGCCGATCTCGGCATCGCCGGGCGGCCGGAAACCCTGCCCACCAGCGTGGCATTTACCCAGATCGGCGAGATCCCGCTGGTGCTGATTGCCCCTGCCCTGCCGTGCGCGGTGCGCGCTCAGGCCTTTGCCGATCAACCTGACTGGGCCAATATTCCGTTTATCCTGCCGGAGCACGGCCCTTCGCGCAAACGTATCGAGCTGTGGTTCCGCCGCCAGCGCATTACCAACCCGCTGATTTACGCCACCGTCGGCGGCCACGAAGCGATTGTCTCGATGGTCGCCCTCGGCTGCGGCATTGCGCTGATCCCGAGCGTGGTGGTGGACAACAGCCCGGAACCGGTACGCAACCGCATTTCAACGCTGGACCATATTTCCATGGTTGAACCGTTCGAACTGGGCGTTTGCGTGCAAAAAAAACGCCTCAGCGAACCGCTGATCGAGGCGTTTTGGCAGTTGCTCTACCCAAAATAATCTAAGCGAAGCTAATCGCGCTACGGTTTGAAAGACGACGGGCATTCATAGATCTGCTGGATCGATCTGCTTCATCGCCTCCACCTGCATCAGCCAGTGGTAAAGCGGTTCAAGCTGCAAAAAATCCTGAGCCAGCAGGGAAATCAGATCGGCGCTGAACAGCTTTTCCACCTGGCTGTCGGTGGCCATCACCGCAAAGGATTTGCGGTTGTACCAGGTGGCGATCTCGGGTACCTGCTCTTTCACCAGCGGCCGTTTGTAGCTTTCCCCCATCAGTTCAAACGGCGCACGGCAACAAGCGGCCACCTCTAAAAACGGCTGTGGCCGATGCCGCAGGGTATGGCGGAACAGATCCATCGTCGGTTTGTTGGCGCTGTAATAACCCAGCCCATAACGCAGCATGTCCGGCCCCAGTTCAAAGAAATACACCGGCGCATCTTTCCAGTCTTTGCTTGGCCGTTTGAAGGTCAGCCACATGCGGCTGCGATAGCGCGATTTGTCATGGGAGAAACGCGTGTCGCGATGAATACGCGACAGCGTTTTACCAATCGCTGGCCGGGTTTCGAAGTACGGATCGATAGCCAACATCGCCGGGCTGAGTGCCTCCACCAGCGCGCGGAACGGCGTTAACAGCTCACGATCGTACACATCGCGATTCGCTTCAAACCATTCTTTGTCGTTCTCAATCCGCACCTGCTGAAGAAAACTCAGCCCTTGCTGACTGAAACCGGTGAACTCATTAGCCATGCGCTGTCCTTGTCGCTGATTTCAGCCCTGCAAAAAGAAACGGAATGACGGATTGTCGGTTTCATCGTGGCAATCGTAGCCCAGCGCCGTCAGGTGCTGATCAAACTCCGGCTCGCTCTGCGACAGCTCAAAGCCCGCCAACACGCGGCCAAAATCGGTGCCGTGGCTGCGGTAATGGAACAGGGAGATATTCCAGTGAGTCCCCAGCGTTTGCAAAAACTTGAGTAACGCACCAGGCGATTCTGGGAATTCGAAGCTGTACAGGCGCTCGCGCAGCGGTTTCGACGGTCGCCCGCCGACCATGTAGCGCACGTGCAGCTTAGCCATTTCGTCGTCAGACAGATCCACTACCTGATAACCACCGCTGTTCAGCTCGTTGATGATCTCCAGCCGCTCGGCGCGGCCACGCGTTAAGCGCACGCCGACGAAGATGCACGCATGATCGGCATCGGCGTAACGATAGTTGAACTCGGTCACCGCACGGCCGCCCAGCAGTTGGCAGAACTTCAGGAAGCTGCCCTTCTGTTCTGGAATGGTCACCGCCAGCAGCGCTTCGCGTTGTTCACCCAGTTCGCAGCGTTCAGAAACATAACGCAAGCCGTGGAAGTTCACGTTGGCACCGGAAAGCACATGCGCCAAGCGTTCGCCCTGAATATTGTGCTGCTGCACGTATTTTTTCAGCCCGGCCAGCGCCAGCGCGCCTGAAGGTTCGGCGATTGCCCGCACGTCTTCAAACAGATCCTTCACCGCCGCGCAGATCGCATCGCTGTCGACGGTGATCACATCGTCAAGATACTCGCTGCACAGGCGGAAGGTTTCGTCACCAATGCGTTTCACCGCCACGCCTTCGGCAAACAGCCCGACACGCGCCAAGTCCACCGGATGGCCAGCATCCAACGCCGCACGCAGGCAGGCGGAATCTTCCGCTTCGACACCGATCACTTTGATCTGTGGCATCAGTTGCTTGATCAGCACCGCCACACCCGCCGCCAAGCCGCCGCCACCGACTGGAACGAAAACCCGATCCAGATGTGCGTCCTGCTGCAACAGTTCCATGGCCAACGTGCCCTGCCCGGCGATCACCATCGGGTGATCGAACGGCGGCACAAAGGTCATCCCTTGCTGCTGTGAAAGTGCGATTGCTTTGGCTTTGGCTTCGTCGAAATTGGCACCGTGCAACAGCACTTCGCCACCGAAACTGCGCACCGCATCCACTTTGATGTCCGCAGTGGACACCGGCATCACGATCAGGGTTTTGATCCCCAACCGGTTACCGGAAAACGCCACACCCTGCGCGTGATTACCGGCCGAAGCGGTGATCACGCCGTGGGCTCTCTGCTCTTCATTCAGGCTGGCAATCATCGCGTAAGCCCCGCGCAGCTTGAAGCTGTGCACCGGCTGACGATCTTCGCGCTTCACCAGAATGGTATTACCGAGGCGCGCAGAGATTTTGTCCATCGCCTGCAACGGGGTGACCTGAGCCACCTCGTAAACCGGCGAGCGGAGCACCGCTCGCAGATACTCCGCGCCGCAGGGAGCGTCGGATAGGGGAAGGGATTCCGCCATTTGTATCAGCCTCCCAGCTTGCTTTTATCGCGTACTGCGCCTTTATCGGCGCTGGTGGCCAGCGTCGCATAAGCGCGCAGCGCATAAGAGACCTGGCGTTCACGGGCTTTTGGCGTCCAGGCTGCGTCGCCGCGTGCCAGTTCCGCTTCACGGCGGGCAGCCAGTTCGCTGTCCGACACATCCAAGGCAATACCACGCTGCGGGATATCGATGGCGATCATATCGCCGTCCTGCACCAGGCCAATCACGCCGCCGCTGGCCGCTTCCGGTGAAGCGTGACCAATCGACAGACCAGAGGTACCGCCGGAGAAACGGCCATCGGTGATCAGCGCACAGGCCTTGCCCAGGCCCATGGACTTCAGATACGTGGTCGGGTAGAGCATTTCCTGCATGCCCGGTCCGCCTTTCGGACCTTCGTAGCGGATCACCACCACGTCACCAGCCACCACTTTGCCGCCGAGGATCGCGTCTACCGCATCTTCCTGGCTCTCGAACACTTTGGCCGGACCACTGAAGATCAGGCTGTCTTTATCCACACCGGCGGTTTTAACGATACAGCCGTCTTCTGCCAGGTTGCCGTACAGCACTGCCAAGCCACCGTCCTGGCTGTAAGCATGCTCACGCGTGCGGATACAGCCTTCCTGACGGTCGGTATCCAGCGAATCCCAACGGCAATCCTGTGAGAATGCCTGCGTGGTGCGGATACCTGCCGGGCCTGCAGAGTACATTTTCTTCACCGCTTCATCTTTGGTCAGCATCACGTCGTAGGCTTCCAGCATCTGCGGCAGGCTCAGCCCCAGCACGTTACCTACGTCGCGATTCAGCAACCCGGCACGATCCAGCTCACCAAGGATGCCGATCACACCACCAGCGCGGTGCACATCTTCCATATGGTATTTCTGCGTGCTCGGTGCCACTTTGCACAGGTGCGGCACTTTGCGCGACAGGCGATCGATATCCTCCATGGTGAAGTCAACTTCGCCTTCCTGCGCCGATGCCAGCAGGTGCAATACGGTGTTGGTGGAACCGCCCATGGCGATATCCAGCGTCATGGCGTTTTCGAACGCCGCCTTGTTGGCGATATTACGCGGCAGTGCGCTTTCGTCGTCTTGCTCGTAGTAACGCTTGGTCAGCTCAACGATACGCTTACCGGCATTGAGGAACAGCTCTTTACGATCGGCGTGGGTCGCCAGCAGCGAACCGTTACCCGGTTGCGACAGGCCGAGCGCTTCGGTCAGGCAGTTCATCGAGTTGGCGGTAAACATGCCGGAACAGGAACCACAGGTCGGGCAGGCGGAACGTTCAATCTGTTCGCTGTCGGCATCGCTGACGTTCGGGTTCGCGCCCTGGATCATCGCATCGATCAGATCCAGCTTGATGATTTTGTCCGACAGCTTGGTTTTACCGGCTTCCATCGGGCCGCCGGAAACGAAGATCACCGGAATGTTCAGGCGCATCGCTGCCATCATCATCCCCGGGGTGATTTTGTCGCAGTTGGAGATACACACCATCGCATCGGCGCAGTGGGCATTCACCATGTATTCCACCGAGTCGGCAATCAGTTCGCGCGACGGCAGGGAGTACAGCATGCCACCGTGACCCATGGCGATCCCATCATCCACGGCAATAGTGTTGAACTCTTTTGCCACACCGCCGGAGGCTTCGATCTGTTCGGCAACCAGTTTACCCAAGTCGCGCAGATGCACATGGCCCGGGACGAACTGGGTAAAGGAGTTGACCACCGCAATAATCGGTTTGCCGAAATCGGCGTCGGTCATCCCGGTCGCGCGCCATAATGCGCGGGCACCCGCCATGTTGCGGCCGTGGGTGGTGGTAGCGGAACGGTACTTAGGCATGCTTATTCACTCCAAATATATTCATTTTACCGGCGGCGAACGGGCCGCCCGTTTACTGATGTCTGTCGTTATTGATTCACGGGATCCAGCCAACCGTACTTATCTGCGGTTTTGCCGGTGAACAGGCCAAAGAACGCCTGCTGGATCTGCTTGGTGATTGGGCCACATTTGCCGATCCCGACCTGGATGCCGTCAACGCTGCGCACCGGGGTGATTTCCGCCGCCGTGCCGGACATAAATACTTCGTCCGCCAGATACAGTGACTCACGGGAAAGCACCTGCTCGCGCACTTCAAAGCCCATGTCCTTCGCCAGCCTGATAATAGCGTCACGGGTGATGCCCGGTAGTGCAGAAGAAGTGAATGGCGGAGTAAACAGCACGCCATCTTTCACTTCAAACAGGTTCTCACCGGCCCCTTCAGAGATGTAGCCGTGAACATCCAGCGCGATACCTTCCTGATAGCCGTGGCGGCGTGCTTCGCTGCCCACCAGCAGGGAAGAAAGGTAGTTACCGCCCGCTTTGGCGGCGGTTGGAATGGTGTTAGGTGCCACACGGTGCCAGGAAGAAACCATCGCATCGATACCTTGGTCCAGCGCATCTTCGCCCAGATACGCGCCCCAAGGAAACGCAGCGATAATCACGTCAGTTTTATAGCCAGGCGGTGGGTTAACGCCCATCCCAACATCGCCGATAAACACCAGCGGACGAATATACGCACTCACCAGATTGTTTTTACGCAGCGTGGCACGGCAGGCTTCCATCAGTTCGTCGATGCTCTGCTCCACCGGCATGCGGTAGATTTTGGCCGAATCATGCAGGCGCTGCATGTGTTCACGGTGGCGGAATACTACCGGACCCAGGTGGGAATCATAGCAACGTACGCCTTCGAATACCGAGGTGCCGTAATGCAGCGCATGTGACATCACGTGTACTTTAGCCTCGGCCCAGGGAACCATCTCACCATTAAACCAAATGTAATCGGCTTTCTTTGTCATTGTTCCATTCCTTGTGGCGCAATCAGGCGCGTATTTGTTGTGATAGTTGTTGCTGAACCTCAACGCTGGAAACATCCATCAGCTTGCTTAACTGTGATGACAGTAAATCCACAGAGCGCTGGCTGGCAACGGTCAATTCAATATTAATATTGTCAGGATTGATACCCGCAGCCATATTCATGGCGCAAACCTGAAAACCACGGTGGCGTACCACGCGCAATACGCGCTCTAACATTTCTGGGCGGAAGCGGGCCTGGATCGAGAGTTGATGCTGCATCATGATACTTTCTCCAACATAGTTTCGTTACCTGCGCCCGGCGGCACCAGCGGCCAGACGTTCTCGAGCTCATCAATGGAAACCTGTAACAGATAAGGCCCTTCGCTGTTGAGCAAGGCATCGAGCGCGTCTGCGACCTGGTCTTTACGGGTAATACGCTGGCCGGGGATGCCGAAGGCACTGGCCAATATCAGGAAATCGGGGTTATCGGAGAGGTTGGTTTCGCTGTAACGCCCATCAAAAAACAGTTGCTGCCACTGACGAACCATCCCTAAACGCTGGTTATCCACTAACACGATCTTCAACGGCAGCTGCTTGCGTTTGATGGTGCCCAGTTCCTGCACGTTCATCATGAAAGAACCATCGCCGGACACGCAGATCACCATGTTTTCAGGATGCGCCATCTGGGCACCTACCGCCGCAGGCACACCAAAGCCCATCGTCCCCAGGCCGCTGGAGGTGATGAAGTTCTCCGGGCGATCAAAGGTCATATGTTGCGCAGCCCACATCTGGTGCTGGCCCACGTCGGTGGTCACGATGGTATTGGCCGGTTTGCGTTCAGAGAGTTGCTTCAGTAACAGCGGTGCATAGATTGGCTGACCGGGATGATCGTAGCGCCAGGCATGGATCTCTTTCAGCTCGGCCACCCGCTGATGCCAGGCGCTGATATTCACCGGCTGTTGCAGGGCTGGCAGCAAGGTTTTCAAATCACCGTGCAGAGCAACGTGCACCTGGCGCAGTTTGCTCATTTCTGCCGGATCGATATCCATGTGGATCACTTTGGCATGCGGCGCAAAAGCGTTCAGTTTACCGGTCACACGGTCGTCAAAACGGGCGCCAACGGCGATCAGCAGGTCACACTCTTGTACCGCAAAGTTGGCAGCTTTAGTACCGTGCATACCCAGCATGCCGAGATAGTAAGGATGGTCGGCATCGGGTGCGCCCAGCCCTTTAAGGGTGGCAACGGCAGGGATCTGGGTCACCGCGATAAACTCACGTAATGCGGGCACCGCTTGCGCCATCCCCACTCCACCACCGATGTACAGCATTGGCCGCTGCGCCTGCGCCAGCAGCCGCGTGGCCTGAGCCAGTTCAGCAACCGGGTGTTCCAGTTCGGCTTCTACCGGCATCAGGTGAGGCGGTAAATCGCCCTGTGCCAACTGGATGTCTTTCGGGATATCGATCAGGACCGGGCCAGGGCGGCCGCTGGTGGCAATAGCAAAGGCTTCAGCCATGATGCCAGGCAGCGCTTCCAGTGATTCCACCAGGAAACTGTGCTTGGTACAGGCCAGAGACAAGCCCAGAACATCGATCTCCTGAAAAGCATCGGTACCAATCAACGCAGAACCGACCTGACCGGTGATAGCCACCACCGGCACCGAATCCAGCAGCGCATCCGCCAGACCGGTGATCAGGTTAGTGGCACCAGGGCCGGAGGTGGCGATACATACGCCGACTTTACCGCTGGAACGGGCGTAACCGATGGCGGCTATCGCAGCACCCTGTTCATGGCGACACAGTAGGTGTTCTACCCCGCCGTCATACAATGCATCGTAGACCGGCATAATTGCGCCGCCCGGATAGCCGAATACCGTATCCACTCCCTGTGCACGCAACGCTTGAACTACCCACTGAGCACCATTCATGGTTATTTCCCCGCCTTACTGCGGGAAAGGCAGGATTTTATTCCGTTGTTCATTCTCTGCTCCTCGTTTTGCTTTTCTCTTGGCATAAAAAAACCCCCGGACCTGACGGTGCGGGGGGTTCTCTTGCGATTCCGGCTTGTTTTCTAAGCCTTTATTCGTCCAAGTGCAGCCCCGCACGGTGGGATAATAATCACCACCACGCTAATCACGACTAGGCTAATCACTTGGATAAAGGCTTTCATAATGGGTTTGTTCACTGTGCTCGCGTCGAACTAATGCCTACAGAGTTACCATAGCAGCAGGTGGTATGACAACATTTTTTTGCGTTATTATTCATCGCAATCTGGTCATACCTCAAACAAACTACTGGTAATTCAAACGCTAACACGCTAACCCGATGCCTTGGCACTCAGCACGCTCGTCACCCGTAACGAATTGTGAAAGAGCATTGCAGCAAGATGCGTACAACTTCGCACGTTGATGTTCACCAACTGAAATAAACAAATTTTGATTGCACAGCGTTGCGCAAGTCAGCCATTCCCGACGCGCATCTCTTCCGCAGCTCCCGCATCATGTGGCCTTCAGCAAGGAGAGCACTATGTCACTGGCGGTCGTTTATACCCGCGCCACTATCGGTGTTCAGGCACCGTCGGTCACCGTGGAAGTTCATATCAGCAATGGTTTACCTGGCTTGGCATTAGTCGGCCTGCCAGAAGCCACGGTAAAAGAGGCGCGCGATCGGGTACGCAGCGCGCTGATCAACAATGGCTTCACCTTTCCGGCCAAGCGGATCACCGTCAACCTGGCACCCGCCGATTTACCTAAAGAAGGCGGGCGCTACGATTTACCGATTGCACTGGCGATCCTCGCCGCTTCAGGGCAACTTCCTGTCGACCAACTGATGCGCTATGAATTTCTCGGTGAGTTGGCGCTTTCGGGTGCGCTGCGAGCCGTCAACGGGGCGATCCCAGCAGCAATAGCGGCAACAGAAGCAGGCCGGGGGTTGATTCTGGCGACAGCCAACGGCAAAGAAACGGGCCTGCTGCCAGATAACAACACGCGAGTAGCGGAACACTTGTTGGAAGTTTGCGCCTTCCTGCAAGGAAAAGGAGAGCTACCGAACGCTGTCGCTCCGCCTGCGGCTGAAGCGCCAGCAGAAACCGCCGATCTGCAGGAGATCATCGGCCAAGAGCAGGCCAAGCGTGCATTGGAAATCGCCGCCGCTGGTGGCCATAACCTGTTGTTACTCGGCCCGCCGGGCACCGGAAAAACCATGTTGGCCAGCCGACTCAATGGATTACTCCCCCCGCTGAGCGATCAGGAAGCCTTAGAGAGCGTTGCGGTCGCCAGTTTATTGCATCACCCTGATGAAACGCTGCCATGGCGACAGCGGCCATTCCGCGCGCCCCACCACAGCGCTTCTATGGCGGCACTGGTCGGTGGAGGTTCACTGCCCCGGCCAGGGGAAATTTCTATGGCGCATAATGGCGTTCTGTTTCTTGATGAGTTGCCGGAATTTGAACGACGGGTGCTGGATGCCCTGCGTGAACCGTTGGAATCGGGTGAGATCGTGATTTCACGCGCCGCAGCCAAAGTACGCTTCCCGGCACGGGTGCAACTCATTGCAGCCATGAACCCCAGCCCAACCGGCCACTACCAGGGCGTGCATAATCGTACGCCGCCACAACAGATCCTGCGCTATCTTGGGCGGCTCTCCGGCCCGTTTCTCGATCGTTTTGATTTGTCGATTGAAGTGCCGCTGTTACCGCCGGGGATGCTGGGTAAGCAACGCAGCGTCGGCGAAAGCAGCCAGCAGGTGCGCCAGCGGGTGTTGCAGGCACGCGAACGGCAGCTGACCAGGGCAGGCAAGGTGAATGCGCTATTGAATAACCGAGAAGTGGATCGGGATTGCCACTTGCCAGCGGCAGAAGCAGATTTTCTGGAAGCGACACTGAGTAAGCTGGGGCTGTCGGTTCGTGCCTGGCATCGCATCCTAAAAGTGGCGCGCACGCTGGCAGATTTAGCCGGGGAGAAGGATATCGATAAACGCCACCTGAGCGAAGCCCTCAGCTATCGCAGCATGGATCGGCTGTTACTGCAGTTACACCGCAGCCTGGAGTAAAAAAATGGGGCCCAAAGGCCCCATGGTGATCAATCGTCGCTGTCGGTGTAATCTTCCACCGCATCTGCCTGCGGCTTGCCGCCTGACAGCGTATGGAACTTTTTCGGGCGGCGAGTGCGCGCCAGATACTTGGCCCATACTTTCTCTTGCTCGGTCGCGGCCTCACGCTCACCACGGCACACTGCGACGAACTGTTGTTCTTCTTCAGTGGCTGGCTGACGTTTGCCCGCATCCAACTCGTTGAACGCATACCCGAAACGCTCTAGCAATTGCGCTTCTTTAATGGTGAAATCGCCGTGACGGGAGAACCCGCGAGGATAGTGTTTATTATCAAAAAAACGATTGGTCGTGATGAAGCTATCCGCCATCTGACACGCTCCTAATTCTCTCATGGCCGTGCTGTTTATGGCGCGGAGTATTAGATAGGCTTGACATTGTGTAAAACAAAACATTTAAATCCTAACGACAAAAAATTTTGGAGACAGGTGTGGATACCGAATTACTGAAAACCTTTTTGGAGGTCAGTAGAACGCGTCACTTTGGCCGGGCAGCGGAATCCCTGTACTTAACGCAGTCTGCGGTGAGTTTCCGCATCCGCCAGCTTGAAAATCAATTAGGTGCAAATTTATTCACCCGTCACCGCAATAATATCCGCCTGACGCCAGCCGGCGAACGACTGCTGCCCTACGCTGAAAGCCTGATGAATACCTGGCAGTTGGCAAAAAAGGAAGTTGTGCGATCGTTGCAGCACACCGAGCTTTCGATCGGCGCAACCGCATCGTTGTGGGAGGCTTATCTGACACCCTGGCTGCAATCGCTCTACCAACAGCGGGAAGCGTTGCAACTGGAGGCCAGAATCGCGTTACGCCATTCTCTGGTGAAACAGCTGCATGAAAGACAGCTTGATTTACTGATTACCACCGAGCCGCCAAAGATGGAGGAGTTGGCGAGCCAACTGCTGGGTAACTTCTCGCTGCGGCTATTCTCCTCCGCCTTGCGCGACAAGCAGGCACCGATGCCTTATATCAAGCTGGAATGGGGAGCAGACTTTCACCAACAGGAAAGCCGCATGCTGGACAGCGAAACTATGCCGGTGCTGACCACCACCTCGGCACATCTGACGCGTCAACTGCTGGAAACCACCGGAGGTTGTGCCTTTCTGCCCAGCCAGTGGGAAAAAGAGTACCCACAGTTGGTTGTGGCGGCCGATACGCCAGCCATCGTTCGCCCGCTATACGCGGTGTGGCTGCAAAACAGCGATCAGCAGCCGCTCATCCGCCAACTGCTGAAAATACCTTTAAATACCGCAGCCTAAAGCGCTATAGCGGCTTCAGTCGCGGTTGACTGGGCTTCGCCCTTCTTGCCAGCCAAAACGCGCTCATCGCCTTCTGGAGGCCGATAAAGCAGAACAGCAGAATGCCGATGACGATCTTGGTCCACCAAGAGCTTAGCGTACCGTCGAAAGTGATATAGCTCTGGATTAATCCTTGAATCAACACGCCAAACAGGGTTCCCAGTATGGTGCCGACGCCGCCGGTCAGCAGCGTGCCGCCGATGACTACCGCTGCAATGGCGTCCAGTTCAACGCCGCTGGCCGCCAGCGCGTAGCCCGCCGAGGTATACAGCGAAAAGACAATCCCGGACAGCGCGGCCAATGTGCTGGAAAGCAGGTAAATCAATACCGTCGTGCGCTGCACCGGCACGCCCATCAATGCCGCAGAAACCGGGTTACCACCGATGGCATAGACGTTATGACCAAAGCGTGTGCGGTGCGCCAACACCATGCCTATTGCCACTACCAACAACATCACCAACGCCAGCAAGGTAAGCCGCCCGCCACCCGGTAATTTCCAGGCATAGTTTGCCAACGTGGCATACAGCGGGTGATCGATCGGTATCGACTCTTCCGAGACAATAAAACTCATACCGCGAACGAAGAACATACCTGCCAGAGTGATAATAAATGCTGGTAGCTTGAGAGCATCAATGATCCACCCCATCAAAGCACCAAAAGAGGCTCCCATCAGCAGCGCAATCATAAAAGCATAGCCGGGGGCAATACCGTAGCTGCCAATCAGTTTCGCCAGCAGCACGCCGGTGAAAGCAATCACTGAACCGACCGACAGATCGATCCCGCCGGACAGGATCACAAAGGTCATCCCCACCGCGACAATACCGAGAAACGCGTTATCGGTCAGCAGATCGCACCACACGCGCGTTGAGGCAAAACCAGGGAACTGGCTGAGGCAAAAAGCGTAGCCAAGCAGGAACACCGCGATCGTGATTAACAACGGCAAATTACGTTTCATCATGGTTTTCGTCTCCGCCACAGCCGGTGTAATGAAACGCTCGGGGATTGCACCATCAGCACCGCCAATACCACCATCGCCTTCAACACCAGATTGAATTCAGGTTTATAGCCGGAAAGCAGAATGCCGGTATTCATTCCCTGGATAATCAAGGCCCCTACCACCGACAACAACAGGTTGAAACGCCCACCTAATAGCGATCCTCCGCCAATCACCACCGCCAGAATCGCATCCAGCTCCAGCCATAAGCCGGCATTATTGGCATCAGCCCCACGGATATCTGCCGTAACGATAATACCGGCCACCGCTGCGCACAGGCCACAGATGACATACACCGCGATAACGACCCACTGCGTGTTAACACCCGCATTGCGCGCCGAGCGTAAATTGATACCTACCGCTTCAATAAACAGCCCCAACGCCGTTTTGCGCGTTAACAGCCAAATCAACAGCAGCATTACCGCAGCAATAATCACCGGCATCGGCAAATACATCAGCGTACCACTGCCCAATTGTGCCAACCCTTCACGCTCGAAGGTGACAATCTGCCCCTCAGTAATCAGTTGGGCAATACCACGCCCGGCCACCATCAGCATCAACGTGGCCACGATCGGTTGTATCTGTAACACCGCCACCAGAAAACCGTTCCACAAGCCGCACAGTGCTCCCACAACCAATGCCGCCCCTAATACGCAGGCCAGTGGGTATCCTGCGCTGGTCATCGTGGCAGCGGTCGCACCCGCGATCGCCATGACGGCACCAACGGACAAATCAATACCGCCGGTGGCAATCACCAACGTCATTCCTAGCGCCAATAGCGCGACTGGGGCACCACGATTGAGAATATCAATAACGCTGCCAAACAAGCGCCCATCCTGAATATGAATCGAGAAAAAGTTCGGAGCGACCAGGCTATCTATGATCAAAATGACCGCCAGCGCCCCCAGTTGCGTCGCCCCAGTAGGCATAGTCCATCTGATCTTGCGCGCTCCACCGGTCATGGAAAAACTCCTCTGGTTCATCCTGCCCCCTGTTGCACTGCAATAGCCTGCATAATGGCGGGAACCGTAATGGCATCATGATCGAGCTGCGCCACATGCTTTCTGTCACGCAACACCACAATACGATCGGCGTACCCTGCCAGTTCCTCCAGTTCTGAGGAGATCACCAGCAGTGCCAGCCCTTCATCGCACAACCGCTCTATCAGGCGGATAATTTCCGCATGCGCCCCGACATCAATACCGCGTGTCGGTTCGTCTAAAATAAGAAAACGGGGTTTGGTCGCCAGCCAGCGTGAAAGCAGCACCTTCTGTTGGTTACCGCCAGAAAGATACTGAATCTGCTGTTCCGGCCCCGGCGTGCGGATGCCCAGCAGTTGGATAAAACTTTCGGCAATTTTGGTTTGTTCACGCAGGGCTAAAGGCTTCAGCCAACCACGCTGCGCTTGCAGCGCTAAGATGATGTTTTCCCTTACCGTTGCGGCGCCAACAATACCGTCGGTTTTACGATCCTCCGGGCAATAGCCAAACCCCAGGCTGGCAGCTTTACGCGGCGTACGGATCTCCACCGGCTTGCCCTCGACGGTTGCCTGACCTTTGTCCGGTTTCTTGATACCAAAGATCAACTGTGCGGTTTCGGTACGGCCTGAGCCCAGTAAGCCTGCCAAGCCGACAATTTCACCTGGGCGTAGCGCCAGCTCGAACGGTTCAACCATGCCACGCCGGCCATAACCGCTAAACGCCACCAACGGCGCAGCCTGTACCGCCTCATGCGCAGCGCGCTTCAGCAAGGTTTCATCAAAACTGTGTCCCAGCATCATCTGCACCAGTTCAAGCCGGGGCAACTCGGCGGTAATGCGGGTTCCTACCAGTTTGCCGTTACGCAATACGGTAATACGATCGCTGATGCGATATACCTGCTCAAGGAAATGGGTGACAAAAATCATCCCCATTCCCTGCGATCGCAACTGGCTCAGAATATCCAACAGCATGGTGACTTCTTTTGCATCCAGGCTGGCGGTAGGTTCATCCAGAATCAACACTTTGGCGGAAAGATCGACGGCCCGGGCAATCGCAACAATTTGCTGAATGGCAATCGAATAATTGCCTAGCGGCTGGCTGACATCCAACTCCAGGCCATAACCCTTGAGCAGTTGTTGTGAATTACGCAGCATGGTTTTTTGATCGACCAAACCAAAACGGGTGGGTTCACGGCCAATAAACAGGTTAGCCGCGACCGAAATATTCGGTAGCAGGTTAACTTCCTGATAAACAGTGCCAATACCCAGCGCCTGCGCCTGCGCGGTGCTTTGCGGCGCAATTGCTTTACCCTCCAAGCGAACCTCACCAGCGGAACGCGGGTAAACCCCGGTTAATGCTTTGATTAACGTCGATTTCCCCGCACCATTTTCCCCCAAAAGCGCCACAACCTCGCCGCGCTGTAACGTAAAATCAACCTGATCCAGCGCTTTTACGCCCGGAAACTCAACGGATAAACCGCTTATTACCAGTAACGTTGTCTGAGGTGTGGCCATCATTTATCCCGCCTGTTGCCATCAATAACCCATGCTTTTCTTCATTTCGAATTCCTGCTTGGCGGTGTCAGGTTGCAGCAACTTTGATTCGGTTTGGATGAATTTTGTTGGTTGGGTACCGTCTTTTTTCATCGCCAGGAGAGCATCAAATGCTGGGCCCGCCATGTTTGGCGTCAGTTCAACCGTAGCGTTGGCCTCGCCATTGATCATGGCTTTGAAGATATCCGGTACACCGTCGATGGAAACAACCTTGATTTGCGAACCTGGTTTGAGACCCGCTTCTTTGATGGCCTGAATAGCACCAATCGCCATATCGTCATTATGGGCATAAACAGCGCAGATATTTTTGCCGTTCTGTTCCGCCTTGATAAAGCTTTCCATCACTTCTTTACCTTTGCTGCGGGTAAAGTCACCAGACTGCGAACGGATGATTTTGAGGTTATCGGCAGAAACAATGCCGTCAGCGAAACCTTTCTTGCGGTTGATCGCCACGCTGGATCCTACCGTCCCTTGCAGTTCGACAATGTTACAAGGTTTGCCAGCCACTTCTTTGACCAACCATTCCCCTGCGACCTTGCCCTCATGCACGCTGTCTGAAGCCACAGCGGCGGTATATAGCGACGGATCGTTCACTTCGATCATACGGTCCAGCAAGAAGACCGGGATTTTGGCTTCTTTCGCTTCTTGCAGTACCGGAGCCCAACCGGTGGCGACCACTGGTGCGATGAAAATGGCATCAACACCTTGTGCAATAAAAGATCTTACCGCTTTAATCTGGTTTTCCTGTTTCTGTTGCGCATCAGCGATCTTCAGCGTAATACCACGTTTCTCCGCTTCCTGTTTCGACACTTTGGTTTCTGCCGAACGCCACCCTGATTCGGAACCGATCTGAGAAAAGCCGACAACCAATGGTTCGGCCTGAGCCGCCCCCATCAACACACCGCTTACAGCGGCCGCTAACAGTAAACGCTTATACATGTTTTTCTCCTCGCTCTGCTCAGAATGCAACAAGCTCAGGCAGAGATGGCTGTTGGTGTATTCGCTTCAGTGAGATGTGCCCAAAAAACTTTAGGGCTAATAAGATGTAACCGAACTGCAGATTGGAATGATGAGCGCTATCACACCCTAGTATTACAACCAATTTGTGCATGGATTCAGCTAAAAATGTCTAAAATGGGAACGGTTTCGGCAGGAGTATTAGGCAAGATGTTGTGATAAACGAGGTTGTTTGAGGAAAATTTGAAGCAAAAAAAACCCTTCGCTTTCGCAAAGGGTTTCTAATATGGCAGGGGCGGAGAGACTCGAACTCGCGACACCCGGTTTTGGAGACCGGTGCTCTACCAACTGAGCTACGCCCCTAAATCGTGCTTAACATTATGCCTGCTAATTTTAGCAGGCATAATCAAATAAGTGGCGGAACGGACGGGGCTCGAACCCGCGACCCCCTGCGTGACAGGCAGGTATTCTAACCAACTGAACTACCGCTCCACCGATTCTTTCATGCGGTACCTTTCGATACCGGCAAAACCGCTTCTGCGATTTCGCTATTACCAGATGTCACTCTGATAACCTTTGTTTGATGCCTGGCAGTGTCCTACTCTCGCATGGGGAGACCCCACACTACCATCGGCGCTACGGCGTTTCACTTCTGAGTTCGGCATGGGGTCAGGTGGGACCACCGCGCTATTGCCGCCAGGCAAATTCTGTTTCATTCCAGGCCGTTACATGTCTCTACACGTAACCACCAGAACCAATCTAAGAACATCGCTGAAAATCAAAACTTATATTCTGTCTCTCACTAAAACACCTTCGGTGTTGTAAGGTTAAGCCTCACGGTTCATTAGTACTGGTTAGCTCAATGCATCGCTGCACTTACACACCCAGCCTATCAACGTCTTAGTCTTAAACGTTCCTTCAGGGACCTTAAAGGCCCAGGGAAGACTCATCTCGAGGCAAGTTTCGCGCTTAGATGCTTTCAGCGCTTATCTTTTCCGCACTTAGCTACCGGGCAGTGCCATTGGCATGACAACCCGAACACCAGTGGTGCGTTCACTCCGGTCCTCTCGTACTAGGAGCAACCCCTCTCAATCTTCCAACGCCCACGGCAGATAGGGACCGAACTGTCTCACGACGTTCTAAACCCAGCTCGCGTACCACTTTAAATGGCGAACAGCCATACCCTTGGGACCTACTTCAGCCCCAGGATGTGATGAGCCGACATCGAGGTGCCAAACACCGCCGTCGATATGAACTCTTGGGCGGTATCAGCCTGTTATCCCCGGAGTACCTTTTATCCGTTGAGCGATGGCCCTTCCATTCAGAACCACCGGATCACTAAGACCTACTTTCGTACCTGCTCGAGCCGTCACTCTCGCAGTCAAGCTAGCTTATGCCTTTGCACTAACCTCACGATGTCCGACCGTGATTAGCTAACCTTCGTGCTCCTCCGTTACTCTTTGGGAGGAGACCGCCCCAGTCAAACTACCCACCAGACACTGTCCTCACCCCGGATCACGGGGCCGAGTTAGAACATCAAACATTAAAGGGTGGTATTTCAAGGTTGGCTCCATGCAGACTGGCGTCCACACTTCGATGCCTCCCACCTATCCTACACATCAAGGCTCAATGTTCAGTGTCAAGCTATAGTAAAGGTTCACGGGGTCTTTCCGTCTTGCCGCGGGTACACTGCATCTTCACAGCGAGTTCAATTTCACTGAGTCTCGGGTGGAGACAGCCTGGCCATCATTACGCCATTCGTGCAGGTCGGAACTTACCCGACAAGGAATTTCGCTACCTTAGGACCGTTATAGTTACGGCCGCCGTTTACTGGGGCTTCGATCAAGAGCTTCGCGTTGCCGCTAACCCCATCAATTAACCTTCCAGCACCGGGCAGGCGTCACACCGTATACGTCCACTTTCGTGTTTGCACAGTGCTGTGTTTTTATTAAACAGTTGCAGCCAGCTGGTATCTGCGACTGGCTTCAGCTCCGAGAGCAAGTCTCTTCACCTACGCGCCAGCGTGCCTTCTCCCGAAGTTACGGCACCATTTTGCCTAGTTCCTTCACCCGAGTTCTCTCAAGCGCCTGGGTATTCTCTACCTGACCACCTGTGTCGGTTTGGGGTACGATTCTGTGTTACCTGGAGCTTAGAGGCTTTTCCTGGAAGCTTGGCATCAACCACTTCTGCACCGTAGTGCATCGTCATCACGCCTCAGGGTTGAATAAGAGAACGGATTTACCAATTCTCTCCCCCTACACGCTTAAACCGGGACAACCGTCGCCCGGCTAGCCTAGCCTTCTCCGTCCCCCCTTCGCAGTAACACCGAGTACGGGAATATTAACCCGTTTCCCATCGACTACGCCTTTCGGCCTCGCCTTAGGGGTCGACTCACCCTGCCCCGATTAACGTTGGACAGGAACCCTTGGTCTTCCGGCGAGCGGGTTTTTCACCCGCTTTATCGTTACTTATGTCAGCATTCGCACTTCTGATACCTCCAGCAGCCCTCACAGACCACCTTCAACGGCTTACAGAACGCTCCCCTACCCAACAACGCCTAAGCGTCGCTGCCGCAGCTTCGGTGCATGGTTTAGCCCCGTTACATCTTCCGCGCAGGCCGACTCGACCAGTGAGCTATTACGCTTTCTTTAAATGATGGCTGCTTCTAAGCCAACATCCTGGCTGTCTATGCCTTCCCACATCGTTTCCCACTTAACCATGACTTTGGGACCTTAGCTGGCGGTCTGGGTTGTTTCCCTCTTCACGACGGACGTTAGCACCCGCCGTGTGTCTCCCGTGATAACATTCTTCGGTATTCGGAGTTTGCATCGGGTTGGTAAGCCGGGATGGCCCCCTAGCCGAAACAGTGCTCTACCCCCGAAGATGAGTTCACGAGGCGCTACCTAAATAGCTTTCGGGGAGAACCAGCTATCTCCCGGTTTGATTGGCCTTTCACCCCCAGCCACAAGTCATCCGCTAATTTTTCAACATTAGTCGGTTCGGTCCTCCAGTTAGTGTTACCCAACCTTCAACCTGCCCATGGCTAGATCACCGGGTTTCGGGTCTATACCTTGCAACTATTCGCCCAGTTAAGACTCGGTTTCCCTACGGCTCCCCTATTCGGTTAACCTTGCTACAAAATATAAGTCGCTGACCCATTATACAAAAGGTACGCAGTCACCCAACTAGTAGGCTCCCACTGCTTGTACGTACACGGTTTCAGGTTCTATTTCACTCCCCTCGCCGGGGTTCTTTTCGCCTTTCCCTCACGGTACTGGTTCACTATCGGTCAGTCAGGAGTATTTAGCCTTGGAGGATGGTCCCCCCATATTCAGACAGGATGTCACGTGTCCCGCCCTACTCATCGAACTCACAATGCATGCATTTTAGTGTACGGGGCTATCACCCTTTACTGCGCGACTTTCCAGACGCTTCCACTAACACACCCACTGATTCAGGTTCTGGGCTCTTCCCCGTTCGCTCGCCGCTACTGGGGGAATCTCGGTTGATTTCTTTTCCTCGGGGTACTTAGATGTTTCAGTTCCCCCGGTTCGCCTCGTATGGCTATGTATTCACCATACGATAGTGCAACGAATTGCACTGGGTTTCCCCATTCGGGTATTGCCGGTTATAACGCTTCATATCAGCTTACCGACACTTTTCGCAGATTAGCACGCCCTTCATCGCCTCTGACTGCCTAGGCATCCACCGTGTACGCTTAGTCACTTAACCTCACAACCCGAAGGTGTTTCCTGTAAACAGAAAACAACAGTCGTGCTGTAAACAATTGAGAGACTCTCTGACAGGTTAGTCCTTACCCCAATAACGCTACGGAGGGATAAGTTTCAGCTGTCAGGTTTCAATTTTCAGCTTGTTCCAGATTGTTAAAGAGCAAAATACTTCGCAGCATACTGTTGCCAGTACACTCTGAAGTATTATCAAGGACTATATGGATATGGTGGAGCTAAGCGGGATCGAACCGCTGACCTCCTGCGTGCAAGGCAGGCGCTCTCCCAGCTGAGCTATAGCCCCATACAGTCACTGGCAGAAATCTTTATTACCACTCGCGGCGAATTACAGCCTTTCCCTTTCAGGAAACCTGTTCATCCGTGCTCAGCCCATAATGCAGCATAAGTGCGAATTTGGTAGGCCTGAGTGGACTTGAACCACCGACCTCACCCTTATCAGGGGTGCGCTCTAACCACCTGAGCTACAAGCCTATAAAGATTTTTCTGCTCGTTACTTTTTCATCAGACAATCTGTTGTGAGCACTCACTCGATGCAATATCGTTAGGTAAGGAGGTGATCCAACCGCAGGTTCCCCTACGGTTACCTTGTTACGACTTCACCCCAGTCATGAATCACAAAGTGGTAAGCGCCCTCCCGAAGGTTAAGCTACCTACTTCTTTTGCAACCCACTCCCATGGTGTGACGGGCGGTGTGTACAAGGCCCGGGAACGTATTCACCGTAGCATTCTGATCTACGATTACTAGCGATTCCGACTTCATGGAGTCGAGTTGCAGACTCCAATCCGGACTACGACATACTTTATGAGGTCCGCTGGCTCTCGCGAGTTTGCTTCTCTTTGTATATGCCATTGTAGCACGTGTGTAGCCCTACTCGTAAGGGCCATGATGACTTGACGTCATCCCCACCTTCCTCCGGTTTATCACCGGCAGTCTCCTTTGAGTTCCCACCATTACGTGCTGGCAACAAAGGATAAGGGTTGCGCTCGTTGCGGGACTTAACCCAACATTTCACAACACGAGCTGACGACAGCCATGCAGCACCTGTCTCACGGTTCCCGAAGGCACCAAGGTATCTCTACCAAGTTCCGTGGATGTCAAGAGTAGGTAAGGTTCTTCGCGTTGCATCGAATTAAACCACATGCTCCACCGCTTGTGCGGGCCCCCGTCAATTCATTTGAGTTTTAACCTTGCGGCCGTACTCCCCAGGCGGTCGACTTAACGCGTTAGCTCCGGAAGCCACGCCTCAAGGGCACAACCTCCAAGTCGACATCGTTTACAGCGTGGACTACCAGGGTATCTAATCCTGTTTGCTCCCCACGCTTTCGCACCTGAGCGTCAGTCTTTGTCCAGGGGGCCGCCTTCGCCACCGGTATTCCTCCAGATCTCTACGCATTTCACCGCTACACCTGGAATTCTACCCCCCTCTACAAGACTCTAGCTTGCCAGTTTCAAATGCAGTTCCCACGTTAAGCGCGGGGATTTCACATCTGACTTAACAAACCGCCTGCGTGCGCTTTACGCCCAGTAATTCCGATTAACGCTTGCACCCTCCGTATTACCGCGGCTGCTGGCACGGAGTTAGCCGGTGCTTCTTCTGCGAGTAACGTCAATCAGTCGCGCTATTAACACGACTGCCTTCCTCCTCGCTGAAAGTGCTTTACAACCCGAAGGCCTTCTTCACACACGCGGCATGGCTGCATCAGGCTTGCGCCCATTGTGCAATATTCCCCACTGCTGCCTCCCGTAGGAGTCTGGACCGTGTCTCAGTTCCAGTGTGGCTGGTCATCCTCTCAGACCAGCTAGGGATCGTCGCCTAGGTGAGCCATTACCTCACCTACTAGCTAATCCCATCTGGGCACATCCGATGGTGTGAGGCCCGAAGGTCCCCCACTTTGGTCCGAAGACGTTATGCGGTATTAGCTACCGTTTCCAGTAGTTATCCCCCTCCATCGGGCAGTTTCCCAGACATTACTCACCCGTCCGCCGCTCGCCGGCAAAGTAGCAAGCTACTTTCCGCTGCCGCTCGACTTGCATGTGTTAGGCCTGCCGCCAGCGTTCAATCTGAGCCATGATCAAACTCTTCAATTAAAAGTTCGATTTGCTTTAACAAGTAAAGCGATGCTCAAAGATTACTTTCTGCAAATGCATTGCCCTTGCGGGTCAATGTATACTGCTTTTGTCACTCTTCAAGACTTGATATTTTTTTGCCACCGAAGTGGCTGGATATCGTCTTGTGAGTGCCCACACAGATTGTCTGATAAATTGTTAAAGAGCGTTGGTTACCGACATGTTTCTCGGTAACGCGGGAGGCAGATAATACGCTTTCCCGCTGAAGAGTCAACCTTTTTTCTCTTGCGAGATGCGGTGTTTTCACCGGGTTGCTTCTTCCTGGCTGGGCGAACTGTCTCGTTAGAGTAGTCGTTGTTCCCGGTCAGTGGAGGCGCATTATAGGGAGTTCTCAGAACGCCGCAACCCCTAAATTCACTTTTTCTGCCGACCGTTGAATGTTTAATCAAAATGTATTTAAAGTGGCAGTTTTTTCAACGATTTAAAGCCGTAGCCCTGTAAAACGGGCAACAATGCGTCAGTATCTTCATTCAGTGCCATGCAATAGGCCAGATTCTCTTCCTGGGTTGAGACCAAACCTTCTTGCGCCGAGATAAGCCAGGCAGCACGACGGGCGATGGCCGCACCGGAATCCACCAGCCGCGTTCCCTCTGGCAGGACCTGCATCAGCTCTTCAGATAAAAGAGGAAAATGGGTACACCCCAACACCACCGTATCCGGTGGCTCACGCATATTCAGCCACGGTTGCAGGATTTTCTTCAGCGCAGCCAGTGGCACTTCTTCGCCATGCAGCTTGGCTTCTGCCAGCTCCACCAGTTCCGAAGAACCCAGCAGTTCGATTTTGCAATCGGTCGCGAAACGGGAAATCAGCTCATGAGTATAAGAGCGCTGAACCGTGCCACGTGTCGCCAGCAAACCAACGATGCCATTCGCCGTCAGTTTAGCCGCAGGCTTGATGGCAGGCACCACACCAACCACCGGGAAAGTAAAGCGTTCACGCAGCGCAGGCAGGCAGGCGATACTGGCGGTATTGCAGGCGATGATGACAATCGCCAGAGGATGGCGCTGCTGAACTGCACTGACGATCTCAAGCACACGCTCAACGATGAACTCTTCGGATTTCTCACCATAGGGAAATGCCACGTTATCGAAGGCATAAATATAGTGGAGATCCGGCAGCAACTGCCGAACCTCCTGATACACCGATAACCCACCAACGCCGGAATCAAATATCAGCACCGTCGGGCGCGGTGTCACGGCGCTTTTAGAAGATATAGCTTCCAGTGAGGTAATATTCTCTTCCTGGAGTAACGTAGCCATAAGCCGTCTCGTAATCTTTATCAAACAGGTTAGCAATTCTACCACGAACTGTCAGATGAGATGTGACCGGATACGAAACTGCGAGATCCCACAGGCTGACACCGCCCAGTCTGACCCGCTGCTCCGGGTAGGTGCTGTAATCAGTGTCATAGCGCTCCCCCAGATATTGATAAGTGACTGCCCAGTCGAAGTCCTTGATCTGCCAATCCAGTTCGTACTTGACCTGCTGCTTAGAACGACGAACCAACACCTCATTGGTTTTGGCATTGCGCGGGTCAACATAGTCATAGCTGATCTGATGGGTAAATAGCCCGGTATCAAAGGAGGCCGTGGCTTCGATACCTTTAATAATAGCCTGATCCACATTGTAATAAGCAGGAATGGAACTGCTGGAAGTATAACCAATCAGGTTATCGATATCGTTACGATACCCCGTCACACGCCAGTTTACCGGGCCAGTCAGCCCTTCAAAGCCCCCTTCCCACTGCTGGCTCTCTTCCGGTTTTAAATTCGGATTACCAGCAAAGTCGCCATATTGCTGCCCAAGAGTCGGCGCTTTGAATGCGGTACCATAAGAAGCAATTGCACGATAGCCTTCAACAAACTCCCACGCAGCGCTAGTTTGCCAGGTATTGTGCCAACCAAATTGCGAGTTATCGTCACCACGCACCGCCCCTTCCAGGGTAATAGCGTCAAACTGTTGTTGTGCGGTCAGATACAGCCCGGTATTGCGCTGGCTTTTGCTGTCGGTGATATAAGCGGTGCCAGGTTCGAGCTTCTGCTCCTGCCAGTCAACGCCGGTGCTGACACTGCCTTGAGCAACCTGGACGTTATTTCCCCACTGCACATTATATTGTGTGACGTCATCCAGGGTTGCGGAGGGGGAATAGCGGCCATATTTCGGATCGTAATTGTAGTCTTTGCTATGGCTGTAGCTGGCCGTTAGCTGCGTGGCATAAATACCCTCGCGATAACGCATGCCAGTGTCCCACGACTGGCTATATAGCTGACGGGTGTCTGCATAGCTACCATCATAGGCCGTACTGTTATCGTAGCCATAACCACGCACAAACCCACCCAACTGCTCGGTAAACTGGTGTTGCAGTTCGCCATACAGCGATTTGCTCATGAAGCCATCACGATCGGGTTGTGCCGGATTACCAAAGCTGTCCGGCAGGTTGGCCACCACGTCAAACCCGCGGGTATAGGTATAGTTGCCCGCCAAGGTAGCAACAGTGTTTTGCCCCAGTTGCTGTTGCGTAGCACCGTCGTACTGCTGATAGCCATTCGAACCGACACCGGCAGAAAGCGAAGAGCCCTCCTTCTCACGGGTAGTAATGATGTTGATCACTCCACCAATGGCGTCAGAACCGTAGACGGCAGAGCGAGGTCCGCGAATAAACTCGACTTTTTGCACCAGCGAAATCGGGATTTGGCTCAGATCAGAAGAGCCACTGATACCGGCCTGATTAAGGCGGATACCGTCAATCAACAACAGCACATGTCGGGAATCGGTACCACGAATAAAGACGGCGGAACTTTGCCCCAGGCCGCCATTCTGCGCGATGTCCACACCAGGCAAGCGGCGCATGACATCGGCCACGCTCTTGGCCTGCCAGCGATCGATATCATTACGGGTAACAACAGAGGTCGGGGCCAGCACGGAAGAAACCGGCTGCGCAAAGCGATTGGCGCTCACCACCAGGGTATCGCTGTTGTTGGTTGTGGTGTTGTCTTGCGCCCATCCAGAAACTGCCGTCACGGAGGAGGCCACCGCCAGCAGTGTATTTTTTATCATTGTCATAAAGAAAAGCATCCAAACTTAATTGGCGGATGCCGCAGGATCACAGCCGATAATTCGCGACGGCCATGGATTGTGCGACGTACACCGGCAGGTTTTCGGGCTTGGGATTTGCAGATTGCCGTGGGCAACCGACACCGGGCGATGACTTCCCATCCAGCAGTGGACAGTGTCTGCGTAAAAACGCTATCGCCGTGACTTCCCCATACCGCTGCGCGTCAGCTCCAGATTCACACTGGATTCCCTTTTCACTCGCTGCTTGAGGCCGGACGGCCATGCTACGATCAATGAAAATAGATGTCTAGACAGCCAATAAGGTCGCGAACCTAACAAAACTGGACTTCACGGCTTGATTCCCTACAATCCACGCTGATCCAATTTGCCTGACGAGAAGAACCCCATGACGCCCGAAATTTTGCCCACTGAACGCTATGACGACCAACTGGCAGAGAAAACTGCCCGTCTGAAAACGATGATGTCACCGTTCACGGCGCCTGAGCCGGAGGTGTTCCGCTCGCCAGTCAGCCACTACCGTATGCGTGCGGAATTCCGTATCTGGCATGATGAAGACGAGATGTACCACATCATGTTCGATCAACAGACCAAACAGCGCATCCGCGTCGACAGCTTCCCAGCCGCCAGCGAACTGATTAACCGGCTGATGAGCGCGTTGATCGCCGCCATCAAACCCAACCCGGTGCTGCGCCATAAGCTGTTCCAGATTGATTACCTGTCCACGCAGAGCGGTAAAATCATTGCCTCGCTGCTGTATCACCGCAAGCTGGATGAACAATGGCAACAAGATGCAGCGGTACTGCGCGATGCGCTACGCGCACAGGGCTTTGATGTGCAATTGATTGGCCGCGCGTCGAAGATGAAAATTATGCTGGATCAGGATTATGTCGACGAAGTCTTGCCGGTCGCCGGTCGTGACATGATCTATCGCCAGGTAGAGAACAGCTTTACTCAACCCAACGCCGCAATGAACGTGCAAATGCTGGAATGGGCGCTGGATGTCACGCAGGATTCGCAAGGCGATCTGTTGGAACTGTATTGCGGTAACGGCAACTTCTCACTGGCGCTGGCACGCAACTTTGATCGCGTGCTGGCTACCGAAATCGCTAAGCCTTCCGTTGCCGCAGCCCAGTACAATATTGCGGCCAACCAGATCGACAACGTGCAGATCATCCGCATGGCGGCGGAGGATTTCACTCAGGCGATGAACGGCGTGCGCGAATTCAACCGGCTGAAAGGGATTGATTTAACGAGTTATAATTGCGAGACGATTTTTGTCGATCCACCACGCAGCGGGCTGGATGCAGATACAGTGAAGATGGTGCAGGCTTATCCACGCATTCTGTACATTTCCTGCAACCCAGAAACGCTGTGCGCCAATCTGGCAACATTGCAGGCAACCCACAAAGTCAGCCGCCTGGCGCTGTTCGATCAGTTCCCTTACACCCACCATATGGAATGCGGTGTGTTGCTGGAACGCCGCTGATAGATTATCAGGCGGGCTCGATGCCCGCCATTTCATTGAGAATAAAGCTTATTGCGCGGCAGAATCACGTCTCTTCAATTGGAATCCAATCCAGAATACCAGTGCAACACAGACAATGGATGGCAGGAAGTTAGAACCAATCTGCGGGTATTCCACCCGGACGATCGCGCTGTACCCCAGGATACCCAGCAGGCAACAGGCGGCAGCCAGCTTCGGCATTCCCTCCGGCATGGGTCGGCTCAGGTAACGTTGATGCAGGCAATACACCGCCAGCACCAAAGCAATCAACGGGAAGATCGAAAACGGCACCACCGAGCTGAACAGCGCGGCAAAAGAGCCGTTAATCGACAGACCGGCAATTAACGCCAGCAGTAAAGTACCATTCTCACGACAGGATTTTTCCATTATTTTCACCTTGTTATACGCGGGATACAGATGCTTTTTCTTGCTCGCGACGATACCAGTAATAAGCCCCTTTGGAAATCATCCGCAATTGCAACACTAACCGTTCCTCGAGTTTCCGCCGCTGTTCGATATCCACATCCAGCGCTTCCGCACCGGCACTGAACACAATGGTCACCATCGCTTCCGCCTGCGCTTCGGTAAAGCTGCGTGGCATATGGTTTTCCAGCTCGAGATAATCCGCCAGTTCGGCGATAAAATGTTGGATTTCACGCGCTACCGCCGCGCGAAATGCCGCAGAAGTCCCGGAACGCTCACGCAGCAACAGCCTGAATGCATTGGGATTGTTACCGATAAATTCCATAAAGGTGGAGACCGACGTGCGGATCACGCTGCCGCCTTTGGCAATGCGTTGGCGTGCCTGGCGCATCAGTTGGCGCAGCATCAGGCCGCTTTCGTCGACCATGGTGAGCCCCAGTTCATCTACGTCGCGGAAGTGGCGATAGAACGAGGTCGGCGCAATACCGGCCTCCCGCGAGACTTCACGCAGGCTCAGGCTGGCAAAACTGCGTTCGGCACTGAGCTGGCTGAAAGCCGCTTCAATGAGGGAACGGCGCGTCCGTTCTTTTTGTTGTGCTCTGACGCCAATGTGCATATTCAGATAAATTCCATCCACTCAGTCTAACGCCGCAGAATTGGCAATATAGCAAATTTATTGCAACCGCATTTATACAAACGCGCTTTGTCACAGTTTCGGGCTGCGCAGGTGGCGCTTTGCCTCAAAAAGGCTAATGGTCATTGGGCACACAGCGCTATGATGTTAAGATACCGTTGTAATTTTGTATAAGAACAGGTCTCTCCTACATGCAACAGCACTATCAATTTGACGCCATTGTCATTGGCTCGGGCCCTGGTGGTGAAGGCGCCGCTATGGGGCTGGTGAAACAAGGTGCCCGCGTGGCCGTGATTGAACGGTACAACAACGTGGGCGGCGGCTGTACTCATTGGGGTACCATCCCCTCAAAAGCACTCCGCCACGCGGTCAGCCGCATCATCGAATTCAACCAGAACCCGCTTTACAATAACTCCCGCACCCTCAGTGCCACTTTCCCTGACATTTTACGCCACGCCGACAGCGTCATTAACCAGCAAACCCGCATGCGCCAAGGCTTTTATGAGCGCAACCAATGCAAACTGTTTGCCGGCGATGCTCGCTTTATCGACGCCAATACCGTCAGCGTTCGCTATAAAGACGGCACTCAGGACACCATTCGCGCCGACAATATCGTGATCGCCTGCGGTTCACGCCCTTACCGTCCGGCCAGCGTTGATTTTAAACATCCACGCATTTACGACAGCGATTCCATTCTCGAGCTGAACCACGAACCACGCCACGTGATTATCTACGGTGCTGGGGTGATTGGCTGCGAATATGCGTCGATCTTCCGCGGTTTAAACGTAAAAGTGGATTTAATCAACACCCGCGATCGTCTGCTGGCGTTTCTCGATCAGGAAATGTCGGATTCGCTGTCTTATCACTTCTGGAATAATGGCGTGGTGATTCGCCACAACGAAGAGTTCGAGAAGATCGAAGGCACGGAAGATGGTGTGATTGTGCACTTGAAGTCGGGCAAAAAAGTGAAGGCCGACTGCCTGCTGTACGCCAACGGCCGCACCGGCAATACCGATTCGCTGGGGCTGGAGAATGTTGGCCTGGAGTCTGACAGCCGTGGCCTGCTGAAGGTCAACAGCATGTATCAGACGGCGGTGGCCCATATTTACGCCGTGGGTGATGTGATCGGCTACCCAAGCCTGGCCTCAGCCGCCTACGATCAAGGCCGCATCGCTGCGCAGGCGATTTCCTCCGGTGCCGCCAGCGGGCACCTGATCGAAGATATCCCAACCGGCATTTACACCATTCCGGAAATCAGCTCCGTCGGTAAAACCGAGCAGGAGTTGACCGCCATGAAGGTGCCGTATGAGGTAGGACGCGCCCAGTTCAAACATTTGGCCCGGGCACAGATCGCCGGGATGAGCGTCGGCAGCCTGAAGATCCTGTTCCACCGCGAAACTTTGCAGATCCTGGGGATCCACTGCTTCGGTGAACGTGCGGCAGAGATCATTCACATCGGCCAGGCGATCATGGAACAGAAAGGTGAAGGCAATACTATCGAGTATTTTGTTAATACCACCTTCAACTATCCGACCATGGCCGAAGCCTATCGCGTTGCCGCGCTGAACGGTTTAAACCGCCTGTTTTAAGGCAGTGCCGAGGTAATTCTGCATGTGCTCGCGGATCGCTTCGGCTAACTGCTCATAACGGCCACGCAGCGGGGAACCGGGGCGATACACCAACGCAATGGTGCGCTTCGGTTCCGGCTTGTAGCAATCGAGATAGCAAACACCATCACGCTCGCGCTCATTGGGCACCGCCAGCGCTGGCAACAGCGTAATTCCGCTGCCCGCCGCTACCATATTGCGCAGCGTTTCCAAACTGGTGGCGCGGAAGTGGGTATCTTCATCCGCACCGGCCTGGAAGCAGAAGCCCAACGCCTGATCGCGCAGGCAATGGCCATCTTCCAGCATCAGCAGTTTTTCCCCTGCCAAATCCGGCATCGCCACGCGATCGCGCTGCGCCCAAGGGTGATCGGAATACACGGCCAGTTTCATCGACTCGTCAAATAGCGGCACTTCAATGAAGGCTTCGGTTTCTTTCACCAACGCCAGAATCGCACAGTCCAGCTTGCCGCTGTCGAGCTGTGCCAGCAGTTGGTGGGTTTGCGCTTCATGCAGGTACATTTCCAGCTTGGGAAAGGTTTTATGCAGCGTTGGGATAATCTGCGGCAGCAGATAAGGCCCCACGGTGGGGATCAGGCCGATATGCAGCGGCCCAGACATGGCTTCACCCTGCTGGCTGGCCATTTCTCTCAGAACCTTGACTTCGCGCAGCACGGTACGCGCCTGCTCCACCAGCAATAAGCCCGCCTGAGTGAATAACACTTTACGGCTGGTGCGTTCGAGCAGCATCACACCGAGTTCATCTTCCAGCTTGCGGATCTGCCCGCTCAGCGTGGGCTGGCTGACGTGGCATGAATCAGCAGCGCGCCGAAAATGGCGATGCTCAGCCAAAGCAACCAGATACTCTAAATCACGAATATTCATTATTTACCTCCTAGCCATGATAGCTCATGGCGATAGATAAGATAGCAATGAGTGATTAGATCTATCAAGCCCAAGCATGAATAATGTCCCCCAACGAAGCGATACCGCGCAAGAAGCAAAAAATTATTTTTCTAATTAAGGGGTTAATCCATGTTTACCAGTCAAGAAGGCAAAAAAGTCCCTCAGGTTACTTTCCACACTCGCCAAGGCGACCAATGGATTGATGTCACCACTAATGACCTGTTTAAAGATAAAACCGTGATCCTGTTTTCTCTGCCAGGTGCGTTCACCCCAACCTGCTCTTCCAGCCATCTGCCGCGCTATAACGAGCTGTCCAGCGTGTTCAAGCAGCACGGCGTTGACAGCATCCTGTGCGTTTCAGTCAACGATACCTTCGTGATGAACGCTTGGAAGGCAGACCAGCACGCAGAAAACATTACCTTTGTGCCAGACGGCAACGGCGAATTCACCAAAGGGATGAACATGCTGGTTGAGAAACCCGATCTGGGCTTTGGCCCACGCTCATGGCGCTATTCCATGCTGGTGCGTAATGGCGTAGTGGAAAAAATGTTCGTCGAACCCAACAAGCCGGGCGACCCGTTTGAGGTCTCTGATGCCGACACCATGCTGAAATACCTGGCTCCAGAGTTCAAAGTGCAGGAATCCGTCTCCCTGTTCACCAAGCCGGGCTGCCCATTCTGCGCCAAAGCCAAGCAAATGCTGCAAGAGCGCGGCATGCAGTACGAAGAGATCGTGCTGGGCCAAGATGCTACTACCGTCAGCCTGCGCGCTGTCAGTGGCCGCGCGACCGTGCCACAGGTATTTATCGGCGGTCGCCATATCGGTGGCAGCGACGATCTGGAAGCTTTCCTGTCAGCCTAATAAGAAAAAATACCCGACGGGTTTCATTCGGTACTCAACAATGTGCCGTTTGAAAAACACGTGAACTTTTGGCGGGCACTGACCCGCCTTTTTTATACCAGATGGGCTGAAAACTCAGGGTATTCAGGAGTGGATATGAAACAGTTGAATGTTGATGTGGCAGTGATCGGCGGTGGCACAGCCGGATTGGGGGCTTATCGCGCAGCCAAACTCTCTACCCCTAATGTGGTGATGATTGAAGGCGGGCCTTATGGCACCACCTGCGCTCGCGTTGGCTGTATGCCCTCCAAACTCTTGATTGCTGCGGCAGAAGCAGTACATCAGATTGAACGCGCACCGGGTTTTGGCGTACACCCTGCGGGCAAAACCACCATCAATGGCCGCGAAGTGATGGATCGTGTCAAACGCGAGCGCGACCGCTTTGTCGGTTTTGTGCTGGAAGGCGTCGACAGCATCCCGGCAGCCGACAAAATTCAGGGTTATGCCCGCTTTATCGACGACAATACCCTGCAGGTAGATGAACATACGCGTATTGTGGCACAGCGTATCGTGATCGCGACCGGTTCACGCCCAAGCTGGCCTGCGCCGTGGAACGAGTTGGGCGATCGCCTGATCGTCAATGACGACATATTCAACTGGGATGATTTACCGCAGTCGGTCGCCGTATTCGGGCCGGGTGTCATCGGGTTGGAACTGGGCCAGGCGCTGCACCGCCTCGGGGTAAACACCAAAGTGTTTGGCGTTGGTGGGGGTGTTGGTCCGCTAACTGACAGCACCGTGCGTCAATATGCCGCTAAAACGCTAGGGGAAGAGTTCACTCTCGACCCAGACGTGAAGGTAGACATCATGCAGCGCGAAGGCGAAAAAGTGTTTATCCGCTATCAAGATAACCACGGCCAAACGCAGGAAATAGGGGTGGATTACGTATTGGCCGCCACCGGCCGCCGCCCGAATGTAGACAACCTCGGTCTGGAAAATACCCATCTGGAGCTTGATGCCAAAGGCGTGCCGCAGGCCGATCGCCTGACCATGCAAACCAGCGTGCCGCATATCTTCATCGCTGGTGATGCCAGTAACCAACTGCCGCTGCTACACGAAGCCAGCGATCAGGCGCGTATTGCCGGGCAAAATGCCGGCAGCTACCCGGAAGTTAACCCAGGCCTGCGCCGCAGCGCGATTTCTGTGGTGTTTTCCGATCCACAAATCGCCATGGTCGGCTCCACTTTCCGCGAGCTGAGCCAGAAATTTAGCGCCTGTGGCTGCTTTGAAGTGGGTGAAGTGTCGTTCGAAAATCAGGGCCGTTCCCGCGTGATGCTGCGTAATAAAGGTATTCTGCACGTCTATGGTGAACAAGGTACCGGGCGCTTTTTAGGTGCCGAGATGATCGGCCCGGATGTAGAACATATCGCTCACCTGCTAGCCTGGGCGCACCAGCAACAGATGACCATCGACCAGATGCTGGATATGCCGTTTTACCATCCGGTGATTGAAGAAGGCTTGCGTACCGCACTGCGCGATCTGCAAGCCAAGCTGAAATTGGGTGAAACCGAAGCGGAGCGCTGCCAACGTTGCCCTGGTGAATAAATATTCATCTCTGCAAAACACCAGACCGGGCCGCTGCGCCCGGTTTTTTGCGTAATACACTCCAGATTTATTATCCCTTGGTTGCCGAAACCCTCTTCTGCCGTCATTTTTATCCGTAGATATCTTGAATGATACTATTAATGATACTATATTGAGAGTGCACGGATGAAAGAACTCAGCGACGTTATAGCCAGTCTTCGCCAACGGCAGACCAATATCAAATTTCATGAACTGGCAAAAATCTGCAACCGTTGGTTTGGCGCCCCACGGATGAGTAGTAGTAGTCACAAAGTTTACAGCATGCCATGGCCGGGTGATCCGCGAGTTAACATCCAACGCGCAGACAGCGGTATGGCAAAGGTTTATCAAGTCAGGCAGGTGATAGCGGCACTGATCAGATTGGAGGAAGAAAATGGCAATGCATGAGCATTACACTTACCGTATCACTTGGTCAGCAGAAGACGGCGAGTACGTTGGGCTATGTACAGAATTCCCTTCTCTGTCCTGGCTGGCTCCAACCCGTACTGGTGCGCTGGATGGCATTGAACAACTGGTAGCACAGGTGGTGGCAGACATGATCGCCAACGGTGAAACGCCACCGGAAGCGCTGGCGGAGAAAAATTTCAGTGGGAAATTGGTACTGCGCCTGACGCCGGAGCAGCATCGGCGCTTGGCGATCAGCGCTATGGAGGAGGGTGTCAGCCTGAACCGCTACCTGTGTGCGCGGTTGGCAGGCTAGCAATGCATTATCAATCAGGGCCGAGCATACTCGGCCCTGTTAAGCTCATCACGCCAAACGTTTCTTCGCCTCAGAAATCGCGCTCGCAACCTGCTGCGGCGAAACACCGCCCTTGGCCGCACGCTTGTCCAGGCAAGATTGCAGCGCCAAAACCGGATACACGTCGTCACCAATCACTGAGTTGAATTTTTGCAGGTCTGCCAACGGCAGATCTTCCAGCGGCTTGCCTTGGCGAATAGCTTCAACCACCGCTTCACCCACAATGTGGTGCGCTTCACGGAACGGCACGCCTTTGGCCACCAGATAATCGGCCAGTTCGGTGGAGTTGGCATAACCCTGCTGCGCCGCTTCCTGGCAACGTGGGCGTTTCACCTGAATACCGTCCAGCACCAGCGCCGCCATCTGCAAGCAGTCCATCCAGGTGTCGAGCGCATCGAACAGCCCTTCTTTATCTTCCTGCATGTCTTTGTTGTACGCCAGCGGTAGCCCTTTCAAGGTCATCATCATGCCGGTCAGCGCACCCTGTACGCGCCCGCATTTACCACGGATCAGCTCCAGGGCATCCGGGTTTTTCTTCTGCGGCATCAGGGATGAGCCCGAAGTCACGCGATCGGAAAGCTCAACAAATGCCGCTTCGCCGCTGTTGAAGAAGATCAGGTCTTCAGCAAAGCGCGATAAGTGCACCATGCTGATGGCCGCGTTGGACAACAGTTCCAGCACATGGTCACGATCGGAAACGCTATCCAGGCTATTACGGGTCGCAGAGGCAAAACCTAACCAACCGGCCAGTTGCTCACGGTCGATCGGATAAGCCGTCCCTGCCAGCGCACCGCAACCCAGTGGGCTGACATCCAGGCGCTTCAGCGTATCTTGCAGGCGGCTTTCATCCCGCGCCAGCATCTCTACATAGGCCAGGCACCAGTGTGCAAAAGTAACCGGCTGTGCGCGCTGAAGGTGGGTATACCCCGGCATCACCGCATCCTGATTAGCTTCGGCGGTTTCTACCAGCGCTTGTTGCAGTTGGATGATCGCCTGATGCAGCTCGCTGACCTGATGTTTGCACCACAGTTTCAGATCGGTAGCCACCTGATCGTTACGGCTGCGGCCGGTATGCAGTTTTTTGCCCAGATCGCCGACTTTATCGATCAGCTTCTGCTCTACCCAACTGTGAATATCTTCCGCATCGCTTTTGACGATCGCCAGCGGATCGGCCTGCACTTCTACCAGCAACGCATTCAGCGCCTGTTCAAGTTGTTGTTGCTCCACCGCCGTCAGTACATTGACGGTCACCAGCGCTTTTGACCAGGCGACGGAGCCAACAATGTCCTGTTCCGCCAGGCGATAATCGAAACGCAGAGAATCGTTTAATTGTTTGAACCGCTGATCCGCTGCCTGACTGAAGCGTCCGCCCCAAAGTGCCATAATCTTGCTCCTGAATAAGTATGCGAAAGGGCGCAGCATGCTGCGCCCCTCAAATTGACGCTAAACCAAGGTTACTTTTTCTTCTCGTTCAACGCGCGAATACGGGAAGAGAGCGAGAACAAGCGGATAAAGCCGCCCGCATGGCTATGATCGTAAACTTCGTCTTCGCCGAAGGTCGCAAACTCTTCGGAGTACAGGCTGTTGGCGGATTTTTTCTGAATTGCCGTCACCTGGCCTTTATACAGTTGCAGTACCACTTCGCCGTTCACTTCTTCGGCCAACGCTTGGGCAGAAGCCTGAATGGAGCGACGCAGCGGCGCAAACCAGCGGCCATCGTACACCACGTAAGACATTTCCAGGCCCAGCTGCTCACGCCATTTGAAGCTGTCGCGATCCAGTACCAGTTGCTCGACACCACGCAGCGCAGCCACCATGATGGTGCCCCCTGGGGTTTCGTAGCAACCGCGGGATTTGATGCCCACCAAACGGTTTTCTACGATGTCGATACGGCCAACGCCATGCTTGGCACCCAGCACGTTCAGGGTTTCCAGGCACTTGTACGGGCTCATCGCTTCGCCGTTCACCGCTACCACGCAGCCTTTCGCCACGGTCACCGTCACGTGCTCAGGCTGATCCGGCGCTTCCAGCGGATCTACGGTCCACACCCAGCAATCTTTGTTCGGCGCATTCCACGGGCTTTCCAGCACGCCGCCTTCGGTTGAAATGTGCCAAGCGTTTTCATCACGGCTGTAGATTTTTTCCAGCGACGCGGTGGTCGGGATATTACGTTCTTTCAGGTAATCCAGCAGCGCTTCACGGGAACGCAGGTTCCACTCACGCCATGGTGCAACCACTTTCAGATGTGGAGCCAGCGCGGTATAGGTGGTTTCGAAACGCACCTGATCGTTGCCTTTACCGGTCGCACCGTGGCACAGCGCGTCTGCACCCACTTTCAGCGCCAGCTCAACCTGGGCTTTAGCGATGATTGGGCGCGCCATAGAGGTACCCAGCAGGTAGCTGCCTTCATACAGCGCACCGGTTTGCAGCACCGGATAAACATAGTCACGGATGAATTCTTCACGCAGATCGACCACGTGACACTCAGAGGCACCGGATTGCAGAGCTTTCTGCTCAACGCCTTCCAGATCGCTGCGCTCCTGGCCGATATCCGCAACGAAAGCTACCACTTCGCAGCCACCGTAGTTTTCTTTCAGCCATGGAATGATGGCTGAAGTATCCAGACCGCCAGAATACGCCAGAACGATTTTCTTGATGCCTTTGTTTTGCATTGTGTTATTCCTTTTTAATTCTAAATTTAAGCGAGGATCCGGGTGCCAATCGACACACCATTAAACAGAGCAGGAAGCTTTTCGGCATTACGCCAGCTGGCGATATCCACCGGGCGGCCAAGGGTACGCGCTGCATCCAGTGCCGCGTTCACCTTCACTACCATACCATCAGTAATGATGCCCTGAGCAATCAGTTGTTCTGCTTTTTGCGCCGTCATTTCCGCGATGCGCTGCCCTTTACCGTCGAGAATGCCACTGACATCCGACAGCAGGATCAAATCTGCACCTAAGGTTGCGGCCAGCGCCGTAGCGGCCTGATCGGCATTCACATTCATCAGTTGGCCTTCGGCGGTAATGCCGATAGAACTGATCACCGGCAGATAGCCAGCCGCCAGCAGCGTATTGAGCAGCGCAGGCGAACCCGGCTGTGCATTGCCAACGTGGCCCAACGCCGGGTCGAGCTGGGTTACGGCAACGCTGCCGCCGTCGGCCAGGCTCAGCCCAACCGCACTGATCTTGTGTTTAACCGCCCACGCCAGCAGAGTTTTGTTGGCAGTACCGGCCAGTGCACCAGTAATGATGTCGATCTGATCGGCAGGCGTAACGCGCAGGCCGTTCTTCTTCACCACGGGCAGAGAAAGTTGCTTCATCAGTTCATCCACCACGCAACCGCCGCCGTGGACGATCACCAGCGGGCGCTGATGTTCCTGGCGATAGATATCCAGCGCGGTAAACAAGCGCTCCAGCGCTTCTTCACTGTCCAGTAACACACCACCGAGTTTGATAATTAATGGGTTCATCGCTTTGCTCACGCTGATTTAAATTAATGATTGGGTTTCCGGGAACCCAAAACGGATATTCAGGCACTGCACCGCCTGAGCGGCTGCACCTTTCAATAAGTTGTCTTCGGCTGCTACGGCGATCAAATGCTCGCCCTGCACGGCAAAACCGATATCGCAGAACGGCAGGCCCACCACCGACTTCAGCGCTGGCACACCCTTGTCGTACAACCGCACCAGCGGTTTATCGTCGTAAGCCGCGTGATAGGCCGCAGCCACATCCTGCGCGGTGACGCCCGCTTTCAGGCGGCAGGTGATGGTTTCCAGAATACCGCGTGGGAAGCTACCCAGATGCGGCGTAAAGATCACCGGGATGCCCAAGTGCGCAGTAATTTCCGGATGGTGGCGATGATTGAACAGGCCGTAAGGTTGCAGGCTGACTTCGCAGAAGCTGGTGGTGACGCTGGCTTTACGCCCGGCACCGCTGACACCGCTGACGGCGTTGATCACCGGCCATTGGTCCAGATTCAGCAGTTGTTTGTCGATCAGCGGTTTCAGCGTCAACTGAGCCGCCGTTGGGTAGCAACCCGGTACGGCGATCAGCTGTGCCTCTTTGATTTTTTCGCTCTGCCACTCCGCCAGGCCGTATACCGCTTTGGCCAGCCATTCGGCATGCTGATGTTCAAAGCCATAATATTGGCGATAAAAATCGGTGTCCTGCACGCGGAACGCACCTGAGAGATCGAACACCACGCAGCCTGCCGCTAAAAACTCGGGGGCAATATCGTGGCTGACTTCGTGTGCCGTTGCCAAGAACACCACGTCGATCCCTTTTGCCGCTTCCGCCACGTTCACCAGCGGCTGCAACGGCAGATCAACGATGCCTTTTAACTGCGGATGCAGCTCAGAAAGTAATTTTCCTGCATCTGCACTTTGCGCTGAAACCGCTAAAGCGGTTATGTTCATGTGTGGGTGGCGATTCAGATAAGCCGTGAGCTCCGCTCCGGCGTAACCGCTGGCTCCAACAATCAGCGTATTCAACATGTGGCCTTTCACCTTTTTGGCTTAAAGTAGAGGCACTTGCGCCCCATCAGCAGGGCTTGGTCGCGTTGTTGCGCCGTTCACCCACGTGGTCGAGCGTTGATGTTTTATCAACATCCAGGGTTCGTATTCCCTTACGCTCCAGCTTAATGTATTTTTATTCAGAATAAATGCATGAATATTGATACTATCCTAACCAAAGGCTGTCAACAGTGAAGATGAAATTACCCCCATTTATTGAGCTGTACCGGGCGTTGATCAGAACGAAGTCGATCAGCGCCACCGATGGTGCCCTCGATCAGAGTAATGAAGCATTAATCAACTTGCTGGCCGGTTGGTTCGCCGATTTAGGCTTCCGCGTTGACGTGCAGCCCGTACCTGATACGCGCAACAAATTTAACCTGCTGGCCAGCATTGGCACGGGCAGCGGCGGCCTGCTGCTGGCGGGCCATACCGACACCGTGCCTTACGATGAAGGCCGCTGGACGCGCGATCCGTTCACCTTGACCGAGCACGACAATAAACTTTACGGGCTGGGCACCGCCGATATGAAAGGCTTCTTCGCCTTCGTTCTGGACGCGGTACGGGATATTGATGCCAGCAAGCTGACCAAGCCGCTGTACATTCTGGCCACCGCAGACGAAGAAACGACCATGGCCGGAGCGCGCTATTTCGCCGCCTCCACCAAAATCCGCCCGGACTTTGCCATTATCGGTGAACCAACGTCGCTGAAACCGGTGCGCGCGCACAAAGGCCATATCTCCAATGCTATCCGCATCGTGGGTCAATCGGGCCATTCGAGCGATCCGGCGCGCGGCGTCAACGCTATCGATCTGATGCATGAATCCATCGGGCATTTGATGGAGTTGCGCAAAACGTTGCAAGAGCGCTACAACAATCCGGCGTTTGCCGTGCCTTATCCCACCATGAACTTCGGCCATATCAGCGGTGGAGATGCGGCCAACCGTATCTGTGCCTGCTGTGAACTGCATATGGATATCCGCCCGCTGCCGGGCATGACGCTGGATAACATCAACGAACTGCTGCACGAGGCACTGGCACCGGTCAGCCAGCGCTGGCCTGGGCGTTTGTCGATTGATGAGCTGCATCCGCCGATCCCGGGCTACGAGTGCCCGACCGATCACCATATGGTGGCAGTGATTGAGAAACTGCTGGGTTCACGTACCGAAGTGGTTAACTACTGCACCGAAGCACCATTCGTACAGGAAGTGTGCCCAACGCTGGTGCTGGGGCCGGGTTCAATCAACCAGGCGCATCAGCCAGATGAATACCTCGACACGGCGTTTATCGAACCCACCCGCAAACTGCTGGGGCAACTGGTCGATCACTTCTGCCAGCAATAAAAACACGTAAAGAGTAGGGTGTTTCCCTACTCTTTAGGCGCAGAAAATTAAGCCGATAAGCCAGACTGATAACCAGCGGCCCGTAATTAAATTTCACAAAATGCGCCGATTTTGATGTTTTTTTGCTAAAAATAGTGTCAATTAACCATTGGGCAGGTGCATGGTGAGATAAAACAGCGGTTCTTTACCTAACACGTGAAATTTACTTACAAGATGAAAATCAGGTACCCACAGATTTCAAGTTGTGGTTAACAACACGGCAACTTGAGTGACGGAGGTATACAGAGAATTGAGCCAGGGGTTATATGAACGAACAATATTCGGCAATGCGAAGTAATGTCAGTATGCTCGGCAAATTGCTCGGCGACACCATCAAAGACGCGCTGGGCGAGCATATTCTTGATCGCGTTGAAACTATCCGTAAGCTTTCCAAATCTTCACGTGCCGGTAATGAAGCACACCGCAAGGAACTGCTGTCGACGCTGCAAAACCTGTCCAACGACGAGTTGCTGCCGGTAGCGCGCGCGTTCAGCCAGTTCCTCAATCTGACCAACGTGGCCGAGCAGTATCACAGCATTTCGCCACACGGCGAGGCGGCGAGCAATCCGGAAGCCTTGGCGCAGCTGTTTACCCGGCTGAAAGACAAACAGCTCAGCACCAAAGATCTGCAAAAGGCAGTAGACGAAATCTCTATCGAGCTGGTGCTGACCGCGCATCCGACGGAAATCACCCGCCGTACCCTGATCCACAAGCTGGTTGAGGTGAATACCTGCCTCAGCCAGCTCGACCATAACGATCTGGCCGACTACGAGCGCAATAAAATCATGCGCCGTTTGCGCCAGTTGGTGGCGCAATCCTGGCATACCGACGAGATGCGCAAAAACCGCCCATCGCCGGTCGACGAAGCCAAATGGGGCTTTGCGGTAGTAGAAAACAGCCTGTGGGAAGGTGTGCCAGCGTTCCTGCGCGAATTTAACGAGCAGTTGGAAAACTCCATCGATTACCGCCTGCCGGTAGAAGCTGTGCCCATTCGCTTCACCTCCTGGATGGGCGGCGACCGCGACGGTAACCCGAACGTCACGGCAGAAATCACCCGTCATGTGCTGTTATTAAGCCGCTGGAAAGCCTGTGACCTGTTCACCCGCGATATTCAGGTGCTGGTCTCCGAGCTGTCGATGACCGAATGTACTCCGGAATTGCGTGAACTGGCCGGTGGTGACGACGTACAGGAACCCTACCGTGAGTTGATGAAGCGCCTGCGCAGCCAACTGATGAGCTCCCAGGCGTATCTGGAAGGGCGGCTGAAAGGTGAACGCGTGCTGCGTCCGCACGATCTGCTGGTGAACAACGAGCAACTGTGGGAACCGCTGTACGCCTGTTATCAATCGCTGGTGGCCTGTGGCATGGGGATTATCGCCAACGGCCAACTGCTGGATACTCTGCGCCGCGTGCGCTGTTTCGGCGTGCCGCTGGTGCGCATCGACGTGCGTCAGGAAAGCACCCGCCATACCGAAGCCATTGCCGAACTGACCCGCTATCTGGGGTTGGGTGATTACGAAAGCTGGTCTGAGACCGATAAACAGGCCTTCCTGATCCGCGAACTGAACTCCAAGCGCCCGCTGGTGCCGCTGAAGTGGGAGCCGAGTGCCGATACGCAGGAAGTGTTGGAAACCTGCCGCGTAGTCGCGGAAGCACCGCAGGGTTCGATCGCCGCTTATGTGATCTCCATGGCGCGCACGCCATCCGACGTGCTGGCCGTGCACTTGCTGCTGAAAGAAGCCGGTTGCCCATTTGCGCTGCCGGTAGCACCACTGTTCGAAACCCTCGACGATCTGAACAATGCCGACGACGTGATGACCCAGTTGCTGAATATCGACTGGTATCGCGGCTTTATTCAGGGCAAACAGATGGTGATGATTGGCTATTCCGACTCGGCGAAAGACGCTGGCGTGATGGCGGCCTCCTGGGCGCAGTACCGTGCGCAAGATGCGCTGATCAAAACCTGTGAAAAAGCTGGCGTAGTGCTGACACTGTTCCATGGCCGTGGCGGTTCGATCGGCCGTGGTGGCGCACCGGCCCATGCCGCTCTGCTGTCACAACCGCCGGGCAGCCTGAAAGGCGGCCTGCGTGTTACCGAACAGGGCGAGATGATCCGCTTCAAGTTTGGCCTGCCAGAAGTCGCCATCAGCAGCCTGGCGCTGTACACCGGCGCGGTACTGGAAGCCAACCTGTTGCCGCCGCCAGAGCCGAAAAAAGAGTGGCGCTCGCTGATGGATGAACTGTCCGAAACCTCATGCAAAATGTATCGCGGTTACGTGCGTGAAAACCCGGACTTCGTGCCCTATTTCCGCGCCGCAACGCCGGAGCAGGAACTGGGCAAACTGCCGCTGGGTTCGCGCCCGGCCAAGCGTCGCCCGAACGGCGGCGTTGAGAGCCTGCGCGCCATTCCGTGGATCTTCGCCTGGACGCAGAACCGTTTGATGCTGCCCGCCTGGCTGGGTGCCGGTGCAGGTTTGCAGGAAGCGGTGAAGGCGGGTAAGCAAGATCAGTTGGAAGCCATGTGCCGCAACTGGCCGTTCTTCTCGACCCGTATCGCCATGTTGGAAATGGTGTTTTCCAAAACCGATCTGTGGTTGGCGGAATACTACGATCAGCGCTTGGTAGATAAATCGCTGTGGCCGTTGGGCAAACAGCTGCGCGATCAGTTGGAAAGCGATATCAAAGTAGTATTGACCATTGCCAACGACGATAACCTGATGGCAGACCTGCCGTGGATCGCCGAATCCATTGCGCTGCGTAACGTTTACACCGATCCGCTCAACGTGCTGCAAGCCGAACTGCTACACCGTTCACGCCAGCAGGAACACCCGGACGCACGGGTTGAACAGGCGCTGATGGTGACCATTGCCGGCGTTGCCGCCGGGATGCGTAATACCGGCTAAAATAACGCCCCTTCGCCCACAGAGTGAAGGGGCTGATTAGCCTTCCCTTTAAATAATAAAAAGCGCAGTGATCATACACCGCGCTTTTTTTTTCAATAATAATCAAATAAATCAGGCGATTGCTGGACGAACCCCTAACGTGTGGCAGATGGCATAGCTCATTTCAGCGCGATTCAGCGTATAGAAATGGAAATCCTTCACCCCTTCGCGGCTGAGGATCTTCACCATATCCATCGCGATATTGGCACCGACCATTTTGCGGGTTTCCGGATCGTCGTCCAGCCCGGCAAACATGCTGGTCATCCAGCTTGGCACCCGCACATTAGTCATAGTGGCAAAGCGCTGTAACTGCTTGAAGTTGGAAACTGGCAGGATCCCCGGCACGATTTCTACATCAATCCCGGTCGCCACGCAGCGATCGCGAAAACGCAGGTAACTTTCCACGTCGAAGAAGAACTGAGTAATGGCCCGGTTGGCACCGGCATCAATTTTGCGCTTCAGGTTGATCAAGTCTGCCTGGGCGCTTTTCGCTTCCGGATGCACTTCCGGATAGGCCGCCACAGAGATATCGAAATCGCCGACGTCTTTCAGCAACGTGACCAGATCGGCAGCATACATTTCCGGCTTGCCGCTGTCCGGTGGCAAATCGCCGCGCAGGGCAACGATATGGCGAATACCGCTGTTCCAGTAATCGGTAGCGATATCACGCAGTTGTGCAGGGCTGGCATCGATACAGGTCAGATGCGGTGCGGCATCCAGGCCGGTGCGCTCTTTAATGCCTTTGATAATGCTGTGGGTGCGATCGCGCTCGCCAGAGTTGGCACCGTAGGTCACGGAGACAAATTTGGGTTTGAGGCTGCTCAGACGATCGATCGACTGCCACAAGGTGTCTTCCATCTCGCTGGTACGCGGCGGGAAAAACTCGAACGACACATTAATCTGGCCGCTTAACTCCGCCAGATTCTGATTCAGCGCTTCCCGCTGGTTTGCGTGAAAAAAACTCATACCCTGTCCGCCTCTTATCGATCACTGTGTTTTGCTTTATTTTATTAAGCGTCTATACGTTTAGACGTCTAGATAGAAAATGCCGTATGTGACCTAAAGAGTCAACAGGAAAGTGAGGGTAATACGATGAGTAATCCTCACACAACATGAGAGAATTTCATGATTGCGCTAACAGCGGGAGAAAAACCGGGCGCCATCCGCAGCGCCCGTTGAGGATTAAAGCAGTTGCGCCAAGCGGTTAAGATCCGACTGGATTGCGCCAGCGGTCACATCGCGCCCCGCCCCTGGCCCACGGATCACCAGCGGGTTATCACGATACCAGCGGCTTTCGATGGCAAACACGTTGTCGCACGGCAACAGCGAAGCCAGCGGATGCTCCGGGCGTACGGCTTCGACGCCGACGCGCGCTTTGCCATTGGCGTCAAAACGCGCCACATGACGCAGCACCAATCCCATTTCGCTGGCAGCTTCGAAGCGTTGCAGCATTTGCTGATTTAACGCCTCACCGTTTTCGAAGAACTGATCGATGGAGCCTTGCTCCGCCCCGGCAGGCACCAGCGATTCCACTCGCACCTGATTCGGTTCAATGTCGTAACCCGCCTCACGCGCCAGGATCACCAGCTTGCGCATCACGTCCTGCCCAGAGAGATCGACGCGCGGATCCGGCTCAGTCAGGCCCTGTTGCCAAGCCTGGTCTACCAGTTCGGTGAACGGCACCGTGCCGTCAAACTGTAGGAACAGCCAAGACAGCGTGCCGGAGAAAATACCGCTGAGCGCCAGAATGCTGTCGCCGCTGTCGCGCAGATCGCGCACGGTGTGGTTCACCGGTAAACCTGCACCCACGGTGGCGTTATACAGCCAGTGGCTGCCGGTTTTGGCGAACGCATCACGAATCTGCCGGTAGTTAGCGCTGCACGAAGCGCCCGCCAGTTTGTTGGCGCTGATCACGTGGAAACCGTAGCTGGCAAAATCCAGATACTGTTCTGCCAGGTTTTCGCTGGCGGTGACGTCGAGCACCACCAGATCGTCAAACGGATGGGCACGCATCCACAGGAACAACGATTCTTCATCCAGTTCCTGGGCTTCTTCTTCAAAGAACGCCAACGCGCGGCTGGTATCCAGCCCATCGTAATTCAACAGGCTGCGGCGGCTATCCACCACTCCAGCCAAGGTAAATTCAAAACCGCTGCGCGCCGAGAGGTTCTTCTGCTCGCGGGCAAACAGCTCCAGCCAGCGCGAACCGATGTTGCCCTTGCCGAACAGCACCAGGCCGATGCGTTTTTCCGCGCGGAACAGCGTCTGATGCAGGCCCTGAATCAGCAGGCCGGTCGGCCCCTGACGCAGCACCGCCACCAGGCTGATGCCATCCTCCGCCTGCCAGATGAATTCTACCGGCTGATCGTTCAACTGCTGGTAAAAACGGTGGCTGTGCAGCGGATTCTTGCACACGCCAGCACCGACCAGTGCCACCAGCGCCAACCCTTCACGCAGTTGCAGTTCACCCGGCAACACCGCCTCTTGCAGAACGCGCAAGACGCTGTTCACCACTTCCGAGGTGTAGCACAGTTGGATCAAGTTACGGTCAGGATGGATACCCACGGCCAGCGGTTTGATCTGCGCACGCTTCAGCACCAGCTCCAACTCTTTCTGCGCCAGCTTGAAGTCATGCCGTGGAGCCACGCTGAATTCAATCAGGCAAACGTCATCATGGCTGGTCACAATTTTGGCACCGGTGCCGGAAGCCAGCACACGTTCGATGCGTGTCGACCCCTGTTCCGGTTGATAGCTGCAACGCAGTTGCAGATCGATGTCACTGCCGGAAACCGGCTGCAACGTGCGGGTATGCAATACCGGTGCCGCCAGGCGAGCCAGTTCGCTGGCTTCGTCCAAGCGCAACAGCGGCAGCAGGCAGGCATCTTTCACTTTGCGCGGATCGGCGCTGTAAACCCCGGCCACGTCGCTCCAGATGGTGACGCGCGCCACACCGGCCAATGCGCCAATCTGCGTAGCAGAATAGTCACTGCCGTTACGCCCGAGCAACACGGTTTCACCAGCATCGTTGCGCGAAATAAAACCGGTTACCACCAAGCGTTTGCCTGGGTGTTGCGCCAGCAACTGCTGCAATAAAGGATAGGAGCGGCCTTCGTCCACCTGCGGTTGCGCCGCACGTTCAGCGCGCAGAAAATCACGCGCATCCAGCCACGCCGCCTGTATATCCTGTTTGTTCAGTACGGCAGCCATCAGGCGCGCCGACCAGATTTCACCATGGCCGACCACTTCCGCATACGCCGCATCATCAACTTTACCGTCCAGCAAAGCTGCCAGGCGCTCAAGATCCTGAATAAATTCGGCAATCAGCGGTTCAGCCGTTTCCGGCGGCAACAAGCCCCCGATCAATTCGCTGTGATAACGGCGCAGCGTTTGCTGCACCTGATGTGCGGAAAGGCGATCGCTCTGGCTCAGCTTCAACCAACTAATCAATTGGTTAGTGGTGCTACCGGCCGCCGAAACCACCATCATGTCACCCGGCTGGCTGTACTCGGCCATAATCCCGGCCACCCGCTGATAACACTTCACATCGGCCAGACTGCTGCCACCAAATTTGTGCAGTTGACGCCCGTTAACCGCCCCTGCTACCGCAATTGCATTCATGCTTACCTCGTTGCCGCCGCCTGGAAGGCTTGTTCCAGATCGGCAATCAAATCATCACAGTCTTCAATACCTACGGAAATACGCAGCAGGCTTTCGGAAATACCGGCTGCAGCACGGGCTTCTGGCGCCATCCCGGCGTGAGTCATGGTCGCGGCATGCGAGATCAGACTTTCTACGCCACCCAATGATTCTGCCAGCGTAAACAATTCCAGAGCGGAGAGGAAACGCCGCAGCAGCGCTTCGTCACCATCCAGTTCAAAGCTGAGCATGGCACCGAACCCGAGTTGCTGACGGCATGCAATCTCATGGCCTGGGTTCTCCGGCAGAGAAGGATGATACAGCTTTTTGACCAGCGGTTGCTGCTGTAAATAGCTGACAATCGCCCCGGCATTGTGCTGTGCCGCCTTGATGCGCGGTGACAGAGTACGGATGCCGCGCAGCAGCAGATAGCTGTCAAACGCAGCCCCGGTAACGCCAATGTTATTCGCCCACCACGCCAGTTCCACCGCCAGATCCGGATCTTTGGCAATCACCGCACCGGCGACCACGTCAGAATGGCCGTTGAGGTATTTGGTGCAAGAATGCACCACCAGATCGGCACCCAGCTTGAGCGGCTGTTGCAATGCCGGGCTGAGGAAGGTGTTATCCACTACCGTCAGCGCACCCGCCTCATGCGCCGCGTGACAGATAGCCGCAATATCCACCACGCGCAGCAGCGGGTTGCTTGGGCTTTCGATCAGCACCAGCTTCGGCTTTTGCGCCAGCGCCTGTTGCAACGCGGCTTCATTCCCCTGATCGACAAACAGCACGCGATAGGCACCGCGCTTGCTCAGGCTATCGAACAGGCGATAGCTGCCGCCGTAACAGTCGTGCGGAGCCACCAGCAGATCGCCCGGCTTCAGCAGCACGGTGGTCACCAGATGGATCGCCGACATCCCGCTGCCGGTCATGACCGCGCCTGCACCGCCTTCCAGCTCCGCCAGCGCACGCTGCACCACATCACGCGTCGGGTTACCACGGCGTGAATAATCATGGGCGCGGGGCTGATTGAAATCGGTGAAGTTATAAGTGCTCGAAAGGTGGATCGGCGGGACGACACAGCCGTACTGTTCGTCGTCATTCAGACCGCTACGCACGGCAATGGTGGCTGGTTTACGCGTCATAGGGTGGCTAGGCTCTCGGAAAGTGGGTGAATGAGGCCTAAAGATTACTCGCAGCCGAAATAGACGTCAATACATCTGGACATCTAAACTTCTTTGCGTATAGATTGAGCAAAGCGCCAATACCCGCTAAAATTGTAGCGGTTTGTTATGACGACAAGATGTTAATGCAAAAATGCATGCACAAGGTCTACTGAAGGTCGCAATTCGGTGAATATGATCGCGTGAAATTGACATTTATTAGTGAGAACAGTGAAGATCGGGCATAATTGGCCGGTTTCTAGAATGATGGTAGTTTTTCTGACAAATTTTAAGGTGTCCCATGGCTGAGTGGAACGGCGAGTATGTCAGCCCTTACGCTGAACACGGTAAAAAAAGCGAGCAAGTAAAAAAAATCACGGTCTCCATTCCGCTGAAGGTCCTGAAGATCCTGACCGATGAACGAACCCGCCGCCAGGTCAACAACCTGCGCCACGCGACCAACAGCGAATTGCTGTGCGAAGCATTCCTGCACGCTTTTACTGGCCAGCCGCTGCCGAACGATGAAGATCTGCGCAAAGAACGCAGCGATGAAATCCCGGAAGCCGCGAAAGTGCTGATGCGTGAATTGGGTGTGGATCCCGATACCTGGGATTACTGATCCCAACCTGCCAATGCAGATGGCAGAAACGAAAAAAGGCGCCGAAGGCGCCTTTTTCATCTGACGGTAAGAAATCTTATTTCTTAGCGCCTGGTACGCTGAAACGCTTGTTAAAGCGGTCAACGCGGCCACCGGTAGCAACATCACGCTGCTTGCCAGTGTAGAACGGGTGACATTCGCCACAAACGTCCAGGTTCAGATCGTGACCCACGGTAGAGCGGATTTTGATCACGTTACCGCAAGAGCAGTTAGCAGTAACTTCTTCGTATTTTGGGTGGATACCTTGTTTCATGGGAAACCTCAGTTAAGGCCGTGTCGCTATCCAGCCCTGTTCCGCCAGACACCACACGTGGTTGATAAATTTTGATATGGAATTATATCAAAGGCGGCAAATTATACAGAATTAAATAGACTGCGCAAACGGATCCGTACATTTAGCGGCCCGCAGTGTAAACTAGCCACCACTTTTTTCTAGCTGGATCGCCACATGCCCGTTGTACAGGTTGCTTTACCGGTTCCCCTCGCCCGTACCTTCGATTATCTGCTGCCAGAAGGCTTGCAGCCGGTCATCGGCGCGCGTGTGGGTGTGCCCTGGGGAAAGCAACGGGCGATCGGGATTGTTGTCGGCTGTAGCGAAACCAGCGAACTGCCGCTGGAAAAGCTGAAACCCATCGACAGCCTGCTGGATAACGACTCCCTATTCTCCCCCAGCCTGTGGCGCATCCTGCTATGGGCGGTTGAATACTACCATTACCCGATTGGTGAAGTGCTGTTCCACGCGTTGCCGATCCTGCTGCGCCAAGGCAAATCAGCAGAGACAACCCCGCTGTGGCAATGGTTTGCCACCGAACAGGGGCGCGCCACACCACCGGAAAGCCTCAAACGAGCCCCCAAACAGCAGCAGGCGCTGGCGGCACTGCTGCAACGCCCGGTTTATCGCCACCAGGTCAGCGAACTCGAGCTGACCGACAGTGCATTCCAGGCATTACGTGCCAAAGGCTTGGCCGATCTCCGCGCTCAGGTTTTGGCAACGCAGGACTGGCGGCCCGGCTTTGAGATCCTCGGCGAACGGCTGCGGCTCAATACCGAACAGGCCACCGCTGTGGGAGCCATCCGCAGTGAAGACGACCATTTCGCTGCCTGGTTACTGGCAGGGGTAACCGGCTCCGGCAAGACCGAAGTTTATCTCAGCGTGCTGGAAAACATCCTGGCCAAAGGTAAACAGGCTCTGGTATTGGTGCCGGAAATCGGCCTGACGCCGCAGACCATCGCCCGCTTTCGCGAACGGTTCAACGCACCGGTGGACGTGCTGCATTCCGGCCTGAACGACAGCGAACGGCTGGCCGTTTGGCTGCGCGCCCGCAGCGGTGAAGCGGCCATTGTGATCGGCACCCGTTCGGCGCTGTTCACCCCGTTTTCGCGCCTTGGGGTGATTATCATCGACGAGGAACACGACAGCTCCTATAAACAGCAGGAAGGCTGGCGTTACCATGCCCGCGATTTGGCAGTGTTCCGTGCCCACGCCGAAGATATTCCGATGGTGATGGGTTCTGCCACCCCGGCGTTGGAAACGCTGCACAACGTGCAACTGGGTAAATATCGCCAGCTTAAGCTGACCCAGCGCGCAGGTAATGCCAAACCGGCCAACCAGCACCTGATCGATTTGAAGGGCCTGCCGCTGAAGGTTGGGTTGTCACAACCGCTGCTGAAAAGCATGCAGCACCACTTGAAGAACGGTAATCAGGTGATACTGTTCCTCAACCGCCGGGGCTATGCACCTGCGCTGTTATGCCATGAATGCGGTTGGATCGCCGAGTGCCAACGTTGTGACCACTACTACACTATCCACCAGAATCAGCGCCAGCTGCGTTGCCACCACTGCGACAGCCAGCGCCCGGTACCACACCAGTGCCCGCAGTGCGGTTCCACGCATCTGGTCTCGGTCGGGGTCGGTACCGAACAGTTGGAAAATGAGCTGGCACCGCTGTTCCCGGAAACGGCCATCACCCGTATCGATCGCGATACCACCAGCCGCAAAGGCTCGCTGGAACAACATCTGGCGGATATCCACCGCGGCGGCCCACGTATTCTGATCGGCACCCAGATGCTGGCAAAAGGCCACCACTTCCCGGATGTGACGCTGGTTGCGTTGCTGGATGTCGATGGTGCGCTGTTCTCCGCCGATTTCCGCTCTGCCGAGCGTTTCGCCCAGTTGTATACCCAGGTTTCTGGCCGCGCCGGGCGTGCGGGTAAACAGGGTGAAGTGCTGTTGCAAACCCATCACCCCGAACACCCTCTGTTGCAGATCCTGTTGCAACAGGGCTATGACGCCTTCGCCAAACAGACGCTGGCGGAGCGCAACAGCGTATTTCTGCCGCCTTACACCAGCCACATTATTGTGCGTTCGGAAGATCACGATAATCAGCAGGCACCGCTGTTCTTACAGCAACTGCGCAATCTGCTGGAGGCCAGCCCGCTGAAGGATGATTCGCTGTGGGTCATGGGCCCGGTTCCGGCATTACAGTCGAAGCGCGGTGGCCGTTTCCGTTGGCAGTTGCTGTTGCAACACCCTTCCCGACGCCTGCTGCAACACCTGATGAAAACCACGCTGCCGCTGATTGGCACCCTACCCCAGGCACGCAAAGTGAAGTGGATGCTGGACGTCGATCCGATCGACAGTTAAACCCGGAGCAATCTGATTCAGAGCACAAAGACCCTTGAATTTGCGAGGTAACACGAAAAAACCTCCCTAACTCACACTTTTTATGAAATTTAGGTAACAAAAGCCGAGCGTAATCTGTTTAGAATGTCAGTGCAGGCAAGCAGCATGATGGAAGCTTTGAACGTGGATGGCGCTAACAATAACAACACCACCGCACGCCAGAATGTATGAGTCAATCCCAGTTGTCGCGTTGGCATGGGCCAACGCAAGGAGAAAGGCGTTGGAACACAAGAAAGAACTATCCATGGCCACCATGAAAGACGTTGCTGAAATGGCCGGCGTTTCAACGGCAACCGTGTCCCGTGCGCTGATGAATCCGGAAAAGGTGTCAACGCCAACGCGTCAGAAAGTAGAACAGGCCGTGCTGGCCGTGGGTTACTCCCCTCATGCCCTCTCACGCAATATCAAACGCAATGAATCCCGTACCATCCTGGTGATCGTTCCCGATATCTGCGATCCGTTTTTTGCCGACGTGATCCAAGGGATCGAGCAAACCGCAGCGCAACAGGGATATCTGGTACTGATCGGCGACTGTGCGCAACAGAACCAGCAGGAACGCACTTTCGTTAACCTGATTATCACCAAGCAAATTGACGGTATGCTGCTGCTCGGCTCTAACCTGCCGTTCGACGCCAGCAAGGAAGAACAACGCAACCTGCCACCGATGGTGATGGCCAACGAATTTGCACCGGAACTGGAACTGCCGACGGTGCATATCGACAACCTGACCGCTGCCTTCGAAGCCGTGCATTATCTGCATCAGCTTGGCCACAAACAGATCGCCTGTGTGGCGGGGCCGGAACACATGCCGCTGAGCCATTATCGGTTGCAGGGCTACATTCAGGCGCTACGCCGTAATGGTATTAGCGTTGAAAGCAGTTATATTACCCGGGGTGATTTCAGCTATGAAGCAGGCGCTCAAGCCCTGAAATCGCTGATGGCCCTGCCAAAACCTCCTACAGCCATCTTCTGTCACAACGACATTATGGCTATTGGCGTACTGTTCCAGGCCAAAAAGCTGGGCTTGCGGGTACCGCAGGATCTCTCCGTTGTCGGCTTTGACGATATCAAACCGGCACAGTATTGTGATCCCCCTTTAACCACGGTGGCGCAGCCTCGTTTCCTGATCGGTCAGCAAGCCATGCTGCTACTGCTGGAACAATTGCACGGGCAGACGGTAAACAGCGGATCCCGGCTTTTGGACAGCGAATTGATTATCCGTGACAGCACTGCGGCCCCGAAACGCTAGTCAAACATTTTTGGGTTAAGTAACATGGCGGACTCAAAACCTATCAGATAGGTATAATTATTGTTGTGGTCATTTCTGCCGAGACGGCAAAGGTGGCCAATCAAACAGCCTAGAGGATAGGCTTTAACCTCATCAGGACACAGCGGAATTATAGTGGCACAGAGAGACTATGTAAGCCGCGGGCGCTCAGGGGCAGCGCGGCGCAAGACCCCCAGCCGTAAACGCAGTTCTCCGAAGGTATCCAAAACCGTGGTGGCGCTTGCCGTTGCCCTTCTGGTTGTCTTTATCGGTGGCCTCTATTTCATTACGCACAACAAACCGGCCGATGCTCCGTTGCTGCCTACGCACGGCACTCGCCCAGGTAACGGCCTGCCGCCGAAGCCGGAAGAGCGTTGGCGCTATATCAAAGAGCTGGAGAATCGTCAGATTGGCGTGCAATCACCCACCGAACCTAGGGCCGGTGGCGATGATAATACCAAAACCCAACTGACCGCCGAACAGCGCCAGTTGCTTGAACAGATGCAGGCTGACATGCAGCAGCGCCCGACGCAGTTGTCTGAAGTGCCTTATAACGATCCGTCACAGCTCCGCGGTAATGGTCGTCAGCAGCAACAGATACCACAACAGCAAATACCGCAGCAGGTGCAACAGCAGCAGCCGGTGAGCCAATCACGAAACCCGTTCAACAACGACGCGGCACCGGTACAGCAGCACCAACAACCGGTGCAACAGCCAAAGCCACAAGCGGTCACTCCGCCGGTTCAAACCCGGCAGCCGGAACCTAAGCCGCAGCCGAAACCGGAAGTGAAGCCCGAAGTGAAAGCGGAAACGGCCAAGCAGGAAGCCAAACCAGAGCAGAAACAGAAGTGGATGGTGCAATGTGGTTCGTTCCGTGCCACAGATCAGGCCGAATCGGTACGCGCACAGTTGGCGTTTGAAGGCATCGAAAGCCGCATCACGGCAGGTGGTGGTTGGAATCGCGTGATGCTGGGCCCCTACAGCAGCCGTGCTGCTGCCGACAAAACCCTGGCCCGCCTGAAGAGCTCTGGCATGTCGAGTTGCATTCCCCTCGCCGTCGGGGGTTGAAAAGCGTCACTTCTCCCCCAACTATATTCTCAATATGCCCCGTTGCTTCTGCGCAAGCAGAGACAACGGGGTCTTCTTTCCGTCTGCAACGAGGATTTGCTCGTGACAACAATTGTAAGCGTACGCCGCAACGGCCAAGTAGTGATCGGTGGCGATGGCCAGGCCACACTGGGCAACACGGTCATGAAGGGCAACGTCAAGAAAGTCCGTCGCCTGTATAACGATAAAGTGATTGCCGGTTTCGCTGGTGGTACTGCTGACGCCTTCACGCTGTTCGAGTTGTTCGAGCGCAAGCTGGAGATGCACCAAGGCCACTTGGTGAAAGCCGCCGTTGAGTTGGCGAAGGACTGGCGTACCGATCGTATGCTGCGCAAACTCGAAGCGCTGCTGGCGGTAGCGGATGAGAATGCCTCGCTGATCATCACAGGTAACGGTGATGTGGTGCAGCCAGAAAATGATTTGATCGCCATCGGCTCCGGCGGCCCCTACGCCCAGTCGGCGGCCCGCGCACTGTTGGAAAATACCGAACTGAGCGCCCGCGAAATCGTTGAGAAATCCCTCAGCATCGCCGGTGACATCTGTATTTACACCAACCAGTTCCACACTATTGAAGAATTGCCTTCCAAAGCGTAAGGATCGAATACTATGTCTGAAATGACCCCGCGCGAGATCGTCAGCGAACTGGACAGCTACATCATTGGCCAGAACAAGGCCAAACGCGCTGTTGCCATTGCCCTGCGCAACCGCTGGCGCCGGATGCAGCTCAACGAGACGCTGCGTCACGAAGTCACCCCTAAAAATATCCTGATGATCGGCCCGACCGGCGTCGGTAAAACCGAAATCGCCCGTCGTTTGGCCAAACTGGCCAATGCGCCGTTTATCAAAGTGGAAGCCACCAAGTTCACCGAAGTGGGCTATGTCGGTAAAGAAGTGGATTCCATCATCCGCGATCTGACCGATGCCGCTGTGAAAATGGTGCGCTTGCAGTCGATCGAGAAAAACCGTACTCGCGCCGAAGAGATGGCCGAAGAACGGCTGCTCGACGTACTGATCCCACCGGCCAAAAACAACTGGGGCCAGGCCGAAGAGCAGCAGGAACCTTCTGCCGCCCGTCAGGTATTCCGCAAGAAATTGCGTGAAGGCCAATTGGACGATAAAGAAATCGAAATCGATCTGGCCGCCGCACCGATGGGCGTCGAAATCATGGCCCCTCCGGGCATGGAAGAGATGACCAACCAGTTGCAGTCGATGTTCCAGAACCTCGGCGGGCAGAAGCAGAAACCCCGTAAGTTAAAGATCAAAGAAGCCTTCAAACTGCTGGTGGAAGAAGAAGCCGCCAAGCTGGTGAACCCGGAAGAGCTGAAAGAGCAGGCGGTAGAAGCCGTTGAGCAGCACGGCATCGTGTTTATCGATGAAATCGACAAAATCTGTAAGCGTGGCGGCCAAAGTTCCGGCCCAGACGTTTCCCGTGAAGGCGTGCAGCGCGATCTGCTGCCGCTGGTGGAAGGCTGTACGGTATCCACCAAGCACGGCATGGTGAAAACCGATCACATCCTGTTCATCGCTTCCGGCGCTTTCCAGACCGCCAGCCCTGCCGATCTGATCCCGGAACTGCAAGGCCGCTTGCCAATCCGCGTTGAGCTACAGGCGCTGACTACGGAGGATTTCGAACGTATCCTGACAGAACCTAGCGCATCGCTGACCGAACAATATAAAGCGCTGATGGGCACCGAAGGCGTGACGATCGACTTCACTGCCGAGGGCATCCGCCGCATCGCCGAAGCCGCATGGCAAGTGAATGAGCGCACCGAAAACATCGGCGCACGTCGTCTGCACACCGTCTTGGAACGTCTGATGGAAGATATTTCCTATGACGCGAGTGAAATTAACGGTCAATCTATTACAATTGACGCCGATTACGTGCGCAATCACCTGGATGAACTGGTAGCGGATGAAGATCTGAGTCGTTTTATCCTATAATCGCGCTATCACTGTCCTGTCAGTTATCGTTGTGGGAGGCATTGCCTCCCACATTTATTTCGAACGGACACCGCCTTTTGACTTACTGAAGCGAAACATGAGCTTATCAACCCCCACCACCCCGGCTAAAGCCTGGCTGGAAAGTTTACGACCGCGTACCCTGCCGTTGGCGTTTGCCTCCATCGTTGTCGGTTCTGCTATCGCCGCCTGGCAAGGCAGCCTCAAACCGGGTGTAGCCCTGTTGGCCTTGCTGACCGCTGGCCTGTTGCAGATCCTCTCCAATCTGGCCAATGACTATGGCGACGCGGTAAAAGGCAGTGATAACGAAGATCGCATCGGCCCACTGCGCGGCATGCAGAAAGGGATGATCACTCAGGCCCAGATGAAACGGGCGTTGGTGCTGACGGTGATCCTGATTGCCATTTCCGGTTGCTGGCTGATTGCTGTCGCCTGCGAAAAACCGGGTGATGTGGTCGGTTTCCTGGTGCTGGGTGGCTTGGCGATCGTCGCTGCCATTACCTATACCGTGGGTAACAAACCCTATGGCTATTTGGGATTGGGGGATATTTCGGTTCTGGTGTTTTTCGGCTGGCTCAGCGTGGCGGGATCGCACTATCTGCAAACACACACCTTTGACAGCATCGTGATGCTGCCAGCCACCGCCTGCGGCCTGTTGGCGGCGGCGGTGCTCAACATCAATAACCTGCGCGATATCGAAAGCGACCGCGTCAACGGCAAAAATACCCTGGCGGTGCGCCTCGGGCCGCAGAAAGCACGTTACTACCACGCCTTTCTGTTGATCGCCGCCGTGGTGTGCTTCGCGCTGTTTACCCTGCTCAACCTGCACAGCCTGTGGGGTTGGCTGTTTGTGCTGGCCATACCGCTGCTGTTGCGCCACGGTATGCGCGTGCTGCGCGATCCCACCGCCATCGGCATGCGCCCGATGCTGGAGCACATGGTGAAGGCAGCATTACTGGCCAACCTGTTATTCGCTATCGGCGTGGTGCTCAGTTAAAAACTGATGATTTTGCCAACAGGGCGAATAAAGGGATATACTGACTATTCCAGCGGCAAACTGACGTAAAATCCTATGAAATACGATACTTCCGAACTCTGTGATATTTATCAGGAAGAGGTCAACGTAGTTGAACCTCTGTTCTCTAATTTTGGCGGGCGTACTTCATTTGGCGGGCAAATCACTACGGTGAAATGCTTCGAGGATAACGGCCTGCTGTTCGAACTGCTCGAAGAAAACGGCCGTGGCCGCGTCTTGCTGATCGACGGTGGTGGCTCTGTGCGCCGCGCGCTGATCAACGCTGAGCTGGCACGCCTGGCAACCCAGAACGAATGGGAAGGCATCGTGGTTTACGGTGCGGTACGCCAGGTGGACGATCTGGAAGAGTTGGACATCGGTATTCAGGCTATGGCCGCAATCCCGGTGGGTGCTACCAGTGAAGGCGTGGGTGAGAGTGATATCCGCGTTAACTTCGGTGGCGTCACCTTCTTCTCTGGCGATCACCTCTACGCCGACAATACCGGTATCATTCTTTCCGAAGATCCTCTTGATATCGAGTAACCGCAGAATATGAAAAAGGGCGCCTAGGCGCCCTTTTCGATCTCAGCTAACGGACGAGATTAGACCTCTTCCATTTTGCCCAGCAGTGCACGCAGGCGATCTTGCCAAACATGCTGCTCTTCTTTCAGTTGCTGATTCTCACGCGCCAGCGCTTCGTGGTTACCCGCAGCGTTCTGCACGTCCTGAGACAGAGCGTTATTCTTCTCTTTCAGTTCTTCAATTTCCATCTGCAACAGAGTGATGGTATCAATCGCCTGCTGAACTTTTGCTTCCAGTTTTTCAAATACTTCAAATGACATTCTTCAGTCCCCTCATGATAGCAAGGCGTACATCTATAAGTAGCGCCGCAACATCGGCTGCAGCTACTGCGAATATGCATCGCGCCAAATGACACGCACTGTTATGGAAAACGCGCGTGTCTCAATAAAACGCTTCTTTCAATAAAAACGATTGTATGTAGCCTGCCTCTCACTGTCTAGCAACATACCGGCCCAACGCGCAGTCTGTTGCAATTTTCTTACCGCCACTTTAGTCGTTGTTAACAAAAGAAAATCAAACCTATGGTCAGATCACACTTTCATGGCTCATAAAAAACACTAAATAACGCGAATTCGCTCAATTTTATGACGAAGTACACACATTTTGATTTCGCTATTTCTCGTTTATGTTCGTTAACGATAAATTTACATCACGTCCTCAATCTATAAGTGGACGAGATGAAAAAACTGTACCTCTGGCCACAACGCGAAACGCGCCAAGTCTGTATACCCAGCAGGATATAAACCTATAACCATCGTCTGCAGGACAATAATATTATGAGCCAAACCACCAGTCCGACTTTAAAAGGCCAGTGTATCGCGGAATTCCTCGGTACCGGTCTGTTGATCTTCTTTGGCGTAGGCTGCGTTGCAGCGCTGAAACTGGCCGGTGCCAGCTTCGGTCAGTGGGAAATCAGTATCATTTGGGGCCTGGGCGTTGCCATGGCCATCTATCTGACCGCCGCGATCTCCGGCGCACACCTGAACCCGGCCGTCACGCTGGCGCTGTGGTTGTTCGCTTGCTTTGATGGCCGCAAAGTCCTCCCTTACATCGTGGCGCAGGTTGCCGGGGCCTTCTGCGCCGCAGCACTGGTCTACGGATTGTATTACAACCTGTTCTTCGACTTTGAGAGCGCCAATCAGATGGTGCGCGGCAGTGATGAAAGCCTGGCGTTGGCCGGTATCTTCTCCACCTATCCCAATGCCCATATCTCCGTCGGCCAGGCCTTCCTGGTAGAAACGGTGATCACCGCCATTCTGATGTGCCTGATTCTGGCGCTGACCGACGACGGCAACGGCATTCCGCGTGGCCCACTGGCCCCGCTGTTGATCGGTATTCTGATTGCCGTCATCGGTGCCTCTATGGGACCATTAACCGGCTTCGCACTGAACCCGGCGCGTGACTTCGGCCCGAAACTGTTCGCTTATCTGGCAGGCTGGGGCAAAGTGGCCTTCACCGGCGCACGTGATATCCCTTACTTCCTGGTACCGATCTTCGGCCCTATCGTCGGTGCCGGTCTGGGGGCTTTCGGTTACCGCGCGCTGATTGGCCGCCATCTGCCTTGCGACGTTTGCGTCGAAGAAGACCAACCCGCCGCTAAGCCAGAACAACGTAACGCGTGATTGGCACGGTTTTAACGGTTAACAACAACAGGATTAAACTCATGACAACAGAAAAAAAATACATTGTCGCTCTCGATCAGGGAACAACCAGTTCACGTGCCGTAGTGCTCGATCACGATGCCAACATTGTTGCGGTATCACAGCGTGAATTTACCCAAATCTACCCGAAGCCCGGCTGGGTGGAACACGATCCGATGGAGATCTGGTCCTCGCAGAGTTCTACGCTGGTGGAAGTGCTGGCCAAAGCGGACATCAGTTCTGACCAGATCGCCGGTATCGGTATTACCAACCAGCGCGAAACCACCATCGTCTGGGAAAAAGAGACCGGCAAGCCGATTTATAACGCCATCGTCTGGCAGTGCCGCCGTACCGCAGAAATCTGCGAAGAGCTCAAGCGTGACGGGCTGGAGGAGTACATCCGCCACAACACCGGGCTGGTGGTTGACCCGTATTTTTCGGGCACCAAAGTCAAATGGATCCTCGATCACGTCGAAGGTGCCCGCGAGCGCGCCAAGCGCGGCGAACTGCTGTTCGGCACCGTCGACACCTGGTTGGTGTGGAAAATGACCCAAGGGCGGGTGCATGTGACCGATTACACCAACGCCTCACGCACCATGATGTTCAACATCCACCAGTTGGATTGGGACGATCGTATGCTGGAAGTGCTGGATATCCCACGCGCCATGCTGCCGAAAGTCCGCCCGTCTTCAGAAGTTTACGGCCAGACCAACATTGGTGGTAAAGGCGGTACGCGTATTCCTATTGCCGGGATCGCCGGTGACCAGCAAGCGGCGCTGTACGGCCAGCTCTGCGTCCAACCGGGCATGGCGAAAAACACCTACGGTACTGGCTGCTTCCTGCTGATGAATACCGGTACTGAAGCCGTGCGCTCCAACCATGGCCTGCTGACCACCATCGCCTGTGGCCCGCGTGGTGAAGTGAACTATGCGCTGGAAGGTGCGGTATTTATCGGTGGTGCTTCGATCCAGTGGCTGCGCGATGAGATGAAACTGATCAGCGATGCGGCCGACTCCGAATACTTTGCCACCAAGGTAAAAGACAGCAACGGGGTATATGTGGTGCCCGCCTTTACCGGCCTGGGCGCGCCATACTGGGATCCGTATGCTCGTGGTGCCATCTTTGGCCTGACGCGCGGCGTGAACAGCAACCACATTATCCGAGCCACGCTGGAATCTATCGCCTACCAGACTCGCGATGTGCTGGATGCGATGCAGGCCGATGCCAACACCCGCCTGCAATCGCTGCGTGTGGACGGTGGCGCGGTGGCCAACAACTTCCTGATGCAGTTTCAGTCCGACATCCTCGGTACCCGTGTGGAGCGCCCTGAAGTGCGTGAAGTCACAGCGTTGGGTGCGGCTTACCTGGCAGGCCTGGCGATCGGCTACTGGAACGATCTGGACGAAGTGAAGAGCAAAGCCAACATTGAACGTGAATTCCGCCCTGGTATCGAAACCACCGAGCGCAATTTCCGTTACAGCGGCTGGAAAAAAGCCGTGGCTCGTGCGCAGGCGTGGGAAGATCACGACTAAGTTCACCGGCTGCTTTTGCCCTGACAATGCGCTGCCTGCGGGCGGCGCTTTTTTTGCCCCGCCCGACCGCCGCCGCCCTGTGATAAACTTTGTTGATATTTTCTTCCCTTTAATCACTCACAGGTTTGCCATGAAACGTGAATTAGCCATCGAATTTTCCCGCGTTACCGAAGCCGCCGCTCTGGCGGGTTACAAATGGTTGGGGCGCGGCGACAAAAATGCTGCTGACGGAGCCGCCGTCAATGCCATGCGCATTATGCTCAACAGAGTGGATATCGATGGCCGTATTGTGATCGGCGAAGGCGAGATTGATGAAGCCCCGATGCTGTACATTGGTGAACAGGTAGGCACCGGTCAGGGCGATGCCGTGGATATCGCCGTCGACCCGATCGAAGGCACCCGGATGACGGCCATGGGCCAGTCCAACGCGCTGGCGGTGCTGGCCGTGGGCGATCGCGGCACCTTCCTGCATGCGCCAGACATGTATATGGAAAAGCTGGTGGTTGGCCCCGAAGTGAGCGGGGCTATCGATCTCAATTTGCCGCTGGCCGAAAACCTGCACAATATCGCTGCCCGCCTTGGTAAACCGCTGACAGAACTGACAGTGATCACGCTGGCGAAACCACGCCACGACGCGGTGATCGCCCAGATGCAGCAGCTTGGTGTGAAAGTGTTCGCCATTCCTGACGGTGACGTGGCCGCCTCTATTTTAACCTGCATGCCGGATAGCGAAGTGGATGTGATGTATGGCATCGGCGGTGCGCCAGAAGGCGTGATATCCGCCGCAGTGATCCGCGCGCTGGATGGTGACATGCAGGCCCGCTTGCTGCCACGCCATCAGGTGAAGGGCGACACCGCAGAAAACCGTCGGATCGGTGAGCAGGAATTGGCCCGTTGCCAAGAGATGGGCATCGAAGCCGGTAAAGTGCTGATTCTTGATGACATGGCGCGCAACGATAACGTGATTTTTTCCGCTACCGGCATCACCAAAGGCGACCTGCTGGAAGGCATCACCCGCAAAGGTAATATGGCTACCACCGAAACCCTGTTGATCCGCGGTAAGTCACGCACCATCCGCCGCATCCGCTCGACCCATTATCTGGATCGCAAAGACGCTGCGCTGCACGAATTCCTGCTGTAAATATCAAGGGCACCCTATAGGGTGCCCACCTATTCTTGTCAGGCCGCCTCACCATTTTCTCATTATCGTTGTTAACGTGTTCACCCTTCATTACACCCATTACCACGCAAAGTGCCAGAGATAAACCTAAGGGCACCCTCTTTGTGTCGCATAAGCGAACAAATCTGATTTTTCAGCGAATTTAAGGTAGATATTGATCATCGTCATACTGGCAAAAATCACCGCCAATTTCGTAAATTAAATTGTACGAATAGCTAGAAAGAGTTAAGAATGTCAGGGGAATTGCGGCAATCCGGCTTTAGCATTTAATCGATAATTATTTTCATCAACTTGAAATAATATGACTGCCACAGGGATTTGGTTTATGAAAACACCAGAACTTATTTTATTGCAGTTGAAAACCTTAGGACCTCACTCTGCCAAAATGTTGGCCGAACGGCTTGAGATCACGCCGATGGGTATCCGTCAGCATCTGCAGTCCCTGGAAAAGCGTGAGTTGGTTTGTTACGAGGAAACGCGCACTAAAGTAGGCCGCCCGACGCGCTATTGGTCGCTCACTCAGCAGGGCCATGCCCAGTTTGCCGATAGCCATGACCGGCTTTCGAAAACGTTGCTGGAGTCGGCCAATGAGCTGTTCGGTACCGAAGGCGTTGAGAAACTGATTCTTGCACGGGAGGAAAAGCTCTTTCGCCGCTATGCTGATGAATTGGCAGAAGAGGAAAACCCGCTTGGTAAGCTTTCTCGCCTGGTGCGCCTGCGCCAGCACGACGGTTATATGGCGGAACTGCTTGATCACCCGCAGGGTATGCTGCTGGTGGAAAACCACTGCCCCATCGGCGTGGCGGCCAATGCTTGCAGCAAACTGTGCAACTCGGAACTGCAACTGTTCCATCGCCTGCTTGGTCAGGGTTACCGGATAGAGCGCACGGCACATGCCATTTCCGGCTCACGACATTGTGCTTATTTGATTCAAACGCAGGAGCTTTAAACAGTATGGCTGAATGGGTTAATGGCAAAGTCACTCAGGTAACACACTGGACGGATGGATTGTTCAGTATCACCGTCAATGCCCCTATCGACAGCTTCAGCGCCGGGCAATTTGCCAAACTGGCGCTGGAGATCGACGGTGAACGCGTTCAGCGCGCCTATTCGTATGTCAACGCCCCCAGCGATCCCAACTTGGAGTTCTATCTGGTTACCGTGCCGGAAGGGAAACTCAGCCCAAGGCTCCACCAGTTGCAACCGGGTGCCGACGTGATGGTCACCAAAGAGGCCGCCGGTTTCTTTGTGCTGGAAGAGGTGCCGGATTGCGACACGCTGTGGATGCTGGCCACCGGTACCGCCATCGGCCCTTATCTGTCGATTCTGCAACAAGGCCAAGGGCTGGAGCGATTCAACAACCTGGTTCTGGTTCATGCAGCACGTTTTGCCCGCGATCTCAGCTACCTGCCATTGATGCAGCAACTGCAACAGCGCTATCACGGCAAGCTACGCATTCAAACCATCGTCAGCCGCGAAGAAGTAACCGGATCGTTAACCGGGCGTGTGCCAGCGCTGATCGAAGATGGGCGGCTGGAAGCAGCCGTGGGGTTAACCCTCAATGCCGAAACCAGCCATGTGATGTTGTGCGGTAACCCGCAGATGGTGCGTGACACCCAGCAAACGCTGAAAGAACGCCATCAGATGCGCAAGCACCTGCGCCGCAAACCAGGGCATATCACCAGCGAGCATTACTGGTAATTTAGCGGAATTTTACCGGCTCGGCTTCTGGGCCGAATCGGTTATCCCCTGGTGTGCCGACAAAAGCGCCCAGATCGAGCGCCATCATCACCATAATCAGCGACGGGATAAACCGGCCGACACCCCACTGCCAGATCGGTGCCAGCATCTGCCAGTTCCCCGCCGCCAGTATCCATGCCAGGATCAGCAGCAACGCCCACCAACCCGCCTTGTTGCGATCGTGCAGGCGTTTAACCAGCACCGCCGCCGTTGGCCATAGCAATACTACAATAAAAAAGGCAATCGACTGGATCGCCACCAGATGATAGTTGGCCAGCGTGAAAGCAGCCGCCATCAGCGCCAGCCAGATACCGATCCAGATCCAGAAATCGCGCCGCCCGATGCGGCCTTTAAATGAGAAACACCACTGTTGTAAGGTCATTGATTCATGCACTCTTGGCCTGCCCATATTCAGCGACGCAGTGTAACATAGGCCATACCGGGTTGAGATTTCTGCCCGGCAGAAAGCGGGCCATCGCACATGCAACTTGAAGTATGACGAGTATATCGCTTTAATCGGAGTCATCCTTGTTACCGATACCGCCTATCATGCTGAGAAAAATCATCGCTATTGCCTGCCTGTTATTCGGTATCGGCAATGCTTGGGCCGATCCGCCAGATGCCGTTGCTGGTGCACCTCCGAACGCACCTTATCTGCTGGCCGGAGCACCGACATTTGATTTGACGGTGGTACAATTTCGCGAAAAATATAACCGTGATAATCCGATGTTACCGATCGGTGAGTTCCGCGCGATTGCCTCCAAGGCAGACGATTCCCCTCTGTTGACCCGCGCCGCCAGTAAGCTGAACGAAAATCTGTATGCCTCTACCGCGCTGGAAAAAGGCACCGGTAAAATCAAAACGTTGCAAATCACCCATTTGCCCTTGCAGGGTAACGAAGAAAAGACCGCACGGGCGATCTCGGTCAACTACATGGCCGCCCTGATGCGCCAGTTCGAACCCGCGCTGACCGTGGAAGAAAGCATCATCAAGGTGAGTAATTTACTGGAAAAAGGCAAAGGTCTGCATTTTTATCAGCATCAGATTGGCGCAATACGCTATGTGGTGGCAGATAACGGCGATCAGGGAGTCACCTTCGCGGTTGAACCGATTAAGCTGTCGCTATCTGAACCCTGATACCCCGGCAATTAATGACAAAAAGCAAAGCCTTTGCGTTTATTCATCTCTATACTGTTGGGCAGGTAAATTGCCGGTCCGGCAGTGGTTATTTCGACTCTCGCGTCCCTTTTTTGGAGAAAAACACATGCGTCATCCATTAGTTATGGGTAACTGGAAGCTTAACGGCAGCATCAATATGGTCAATGAACTGATCGCTGGCCTGCGCAAAGAACTGAGCAGCGTTGACGGTTGTGGCGTTGCCATCGCACCTCCGGTGATGTATCTGGATCAGGCCAAGCACGCGCTGGGCGGTAGCCGCATCGCGCTGGGCGCACAAAACGTTGACGTTAATCTGTCCGGCGCTTTCACCGGTGAAGTCTCTGCCGACATGCTGAAAGACATCGGTGCGCAATACATCATTATCGGCCACTCTGAGCGCCGGACTTATCACAAAGAAACTGATGCTGCGATCGCTGAGAAATTTGCCGTGCTGAAAACCGCTGGCCTGATCCCAGTGCTGTGCATCGGTGAAACCGAAGCAGAAAACGAAGCGGGTAAAACCGAAGAAGTTTGCGCACGCCAACTCGATGCCGTGCTGAAAACCCAAGGGGCTGAAGCCTTCAAAGGTACCGTGATCGCATATGAGCCAGTATGGGCCATCGGTACCGGCAAATCTGCTACCCCTGCGCAGGCACAGGCAGTACACAAATTTATCCGCGATCATATCGCCAAGCAGGATGCTGCCGTGGCCGCTGAAGTGATCATCCAGTACGGCGGTTCTGTGAACGACAAAAATGCCGCAGAACTGTTTGCTCAGCCAGATATCGATGGCGCGCTGGTTGGTGGTGCATCACTGAAAGCTGACGCTTTCGCCGTGATCGTCAAAGCCGCTGCCGCAGCGAAAAAAGCCTGATTTTTCCGGCCTGAAATAGCAAAACCCCGGCGCGCCGGGGTTTTTTGTGTATATCTTCAATGAATTACCGCTTACTGATCTCGTCAAACACGCCGCCGGTCGCAAAATGGACCTTCTGTGCGCTGGTCCAGCCGCCGAACGTATCATCCACGGTGAACAATTTCAGCTTCGGGAACTGCTCGGCAAATTTGGCGGCAACCGCCTCATCACGTGGGCGATAGTAATTCTTCGCTGCAATAGTCTGGCCTTCGGTGGAATACAGGTATTTCAGGTAGGCATTGGCCACCTCACGGGTGCCGCGCTTATCCACCACTCTGTCGACCACCGACACGGTTGGCTCAGCCAAAACCGATTCGCTCGGGGTAATGATTTCAAATTTGTCTTTCCCCAGCTCTTTTTCCGCCAATAACGCTTCGTTTTCCCAAGCGATCAGCACATCACCGATCCCACGCTCAACAAAGGTGTTAGTTGCGCCACGCGCACCGGAATCCAGCACCTCAACGTTCTTGTACAGTTTTTTGACAAATTCCTGCGCCTTGGCTTTATCGCCATTATTGTGATGCAGGGCATAACCCCAGGCCGCCAGATAGTTCCAGCGAGCGCCACCGGAGGTTTTTGGATTCGGCGTAATCACCGACACACCTGATTTCACCAGATCGGGCCAATCATGAATCTGCTTGGGATTGTCTTTGCGCACCAGGAATACGATGGTGGAAGTATAGGGTGCTGAGTTGTCTGGCAGGCGCTTGATCCAGTCTTTATCGATACGACCACGCTCGGCAATGGCATCCACATCATAAGCCAATGCCAGCGTCACCACATCAGCCTCAATGCCGTTGATCACCGAGGTGGCTTGCTTGCCGGAACCACCGTGTGACTGACGCACCGTGACGTTATCACCGGTCTGCTGTTGCCAGTATTTACCGAAAGCGGTGTTGTATTCCTGATAGAACTCACGCGTTGGATCGTATGAAACGTTCAGTAATTGAATATCTTTCGCCATGGCACCGGATACCAACAGCAGCAAAGTCACACCTACACCCCATTTACGCATTGCCTACTCCCCCAGAAAAATGACCGCAACCTCAGTAGGTTGATTTAACATCAAAGCCTGCCAGAAATTTCCCTCACCATTAAAGAATAAAAAATTTCCTGCTAGACCATTCTGGAATATGACGGCAACACGTAAAAAAAAGCCTCCGGTAAACGAAGGCTTGTTTGCAGCAAATAAATACGTATCAGTACAGCTTTTTCGCCGTTTCCAGCCAGTCCATGTTGAACGGGCGTTTCATGTTTTCGATAGCATCGATGATGTCATGGTGCACCATCTTCTCGTTCTGAATGCCCACGCAACGGCCGCCGTAACCTTGCAGCAGCAGTTCAATGGCGTAAGCCCCCATGCGAGACGCCAGGATACGGTCATAAGCCACCGGCGAACCGCCACGCTGGATATGGCCCAACACGGTCGCACGGGTTTCACGACCGGTTTCCTGCTCGATATAGCGCGCCAGTTCGTCGATATCACAGATGTGCTCAGTGATAGCCACGATGGCATGCTTTTTACCTCTGGCAATACCGGCTTTGATTTCATTAACCAGATCGTCGCGGCTGAATTCGATTTCCGGCAGCACGATAAATTCACAGCCCCCGGCAATGGCGGCAGACAGCGTCAACTCACCGCAGTAACGGCCCATCACTTCAACGATGGAGATACGCTGGTGTGATGAAGAGGTATCACGCAGGCGGTCAATCGCTTCCACCACGGTTTCCAGCGCGGTGAAATAACCGATGGTGTAGTCAGTGCCCGCCACATCGTTATCGATGGTGCCTGGCAGACCGATACAAGGGAAGCCCTCTTCGGTCAGGCGCTTCGCCCCCATGTAGGAACCATCACCGCCAATGACAACCAGCGCATCAATACCACGCTTTTTCAGGTTTTCAATCGCCTTGGTACGTACGTTTTCATCTCTGAATTCAGGGAAACGCGCAGAACCCAAGAAGGTACCACCGCGGTTGATCATGTCAGACACGCTATAGCGGTCCAATTTATCCATGCGATCTTCGTACAAACCAAGGTAGCCATCGTAAATACCAAAAACTTCCAGACCTTCTGTGAGTGCAGCACGCACAACGCCGCGAATGGCAGCGTTCATACCTGGCGCATCGCCGCCACTCGTCAGTACACCGATTTTCTTGATCATGACTACCTCTGAACTTGTAAAGAATTCTGTATTCGCCGATTGCCCTGGACTCTTTCCGACTGCAGAAAACCAGCTTTACGGCTTTTATTGCTGGATATTATAACAAAAAGACTTAGCTGAATTGATTCAGGTCACGCAATATCGCGGAAAAAACCGCGTATAGCACACCGAGCTAAGGCGATATTCCCGCAATGTCTACCCTATTGACCCAAATCAACTAACTATAGTTCCCAATGACCCTGCTGGCCTACTGGCACTACAGAGCAGGGATCCTGGTGGATAATCACATCCGCCCCCGGAAAACGATGCAACAGCGCCTGCTCAACCTGCTCAGCCAGAATATGCGCCTGCATCAGCGGCAGCGAGTCTTCCATTTCCAGATGCAGCTGAATAAACCGCGTCGGCCCGGATTGCCGGGTACGCAAGTCGTGCGCCCCCTTTACTCCTGGCCAGGAGGATACCACGTCGATAATCGCCTGGCGCTCTTCATCCGGCAAGGCCCGATCCAACAGAGATTGCACCGCTTCATACCCCATCCGCAGTGCACTGTAGAGGATATAGACCCCGATCCCCAAAGCAAACAGCGCATCCGCACGGTGAAATCCGTACCAGCTGAGCCCCAGCGCCACTAGAATAGCACCATTCATCAGGACATCTGACTGATAATGCAGCATATCTGCTCGTATTGCCTGGCTGCGGGTTTTTCTTACCACCCAGCGCTGATAGGTGACCAGAACCAGAGTGCTCACCAGCGCGATGACCGTCACCGCAATACCGATACCGAGGTCATTAAGTGGCTGTGGTGAGAAAAGGTGCTGGAAACCGGTCAGAAACAGGAACAGCGCAGAACCGGAAATAAACATGCTCTGCGCCAGCGCCGCCAATGACTCGGCCTTGCCGTGACCAAAAGCATGTTCCTCGTCCGCGGGTTGCAATGAGTAGCGCACGACGAACAGGTTGGTTAACGAAGCAGCGATATCAACCAGAGAATCCACCAGCGCCGCCAGCAAACTCACCGACCCGGTGAGATACCAGGCAACGATTTTGATTAGCAGCAAAACAGAGGCCGTCGCGGTGGCGGCTAAAGCAGCGGATTTCACCAGACGCGCATATTGCTGTTCCATAAAGAACCCCAACTAAAACTCATGGCGTTAGTATAACGGAATGTCAGGCAAAAAAAGCCCCGCCATAAAGGCGGGGAAGACAGGGATGGTGTCTATGGCAAGGAAAAAACAGGGGACTACTCAGTCGTACTCAACTTCTGGGCAGAAGTTTGCTGCAAACCAGAAATTTGTTGCTCCATCTGCTGCATGCGCTGCTGATGTTTCTGGTCTAAAACACTTTTTTGCTCTGGCGTCAGCAGGTTATACATCTGGTTGCGTATGTGGGCCATTTCGACCTGCCGCTTAACCTGTTCCTGAGCCATCTTTTCCGCCTGGGCATAAACGGCGGCTTCATCAAATTTGTCTGCGGTCACCAGCCGATGCATGGCTTCAATTTCCGCTATCTTAACATCAGGTAGATCGTGGCGAGCCTGGCGCATTAAATCGCGCATTTGCTGGCGCTGCTGCTCGGTTAGGCTGATACCCTCAAACATGTGGTATTGGCCAGGTGTTCTCATCATCGCATCATTGGCAGGAGCTTGAGCAGTTTCCGGTGTAGTATCGGCAGCAAAGGCAGCGGAAGAACCTATCGCCAACATTGATGCCATCGCTACTGCGGTAAACTTACGCATTTTCACTCCTCAAGCATTCTCTCTTTGCGAATCAACGAGGAGCAGTGTACTGCTGCACCTGCAAACATGCGTCAGTGCATGTAAAACTACGTAAAGTCATGGAATGTCAACAGTTGATGACGTATTTTGCGTCAGGAGGTAAATCATAATGAACAAAATTCTGTTAGTTGACGATGACCGCGAGCTAACCTCGCTGCTGAAAGAACTGCTTGAAATGGAAGGCTTTAACATCGTCGTGGCCCACGACGGTGAACAGGCGTTGTCGTTACTGGACAGCTCCATCGATCTCCTGTTGCTCGATATCATGATGCCGAAGAAAAACGGTATCGATACGTTGAAAGAACTGCGCCAACATCACCAAACTCCGGTGATCATGCTGACCGCGCGTGGCAGCGAACTGGACCGGGTGCTTGGCCTGGAATTGGGTGCCGATGACTATCTGGCGAAACCCTTTAACGATCGCGAACTGGTAGCCCGCATCCGCGCCATTCTCCGCCGTTCCAACTGGAGCGAACAGCAGCAGAATGTGGATACCAGCGCCCCTACGCTGGACGTAGACGGCCTGCAACTCAACCCTGGTCGCCAAGAGGCGACTTTTGACGGGCATGCGCTCGATCTCACCGGCACCGAATTTACCCTGCTCTACCTGCTGGCACAGCATCTCGGCCAAGTTGTCTCACGTGAATTACTGAGCCAGGAAGTGTTGGGCAAACGCCTGACGCCGTTTGACCGCGCCATTGACATGCACATTTCCAACCTGCGGCGTAAGCTGCCGGATCGCAAAGACGGCCACCCGTGGTTCAAAACCCTGCGTGGACGGGGCTATTTGATGGTATCAGCAACATGATCAACAGTTTGACGGCACGCATCTTCGCCATTTTCTGGTTCACATTAGCCTTGGTGCTGATGTTGGTGTTGATGGTGCCGAAACTCGACTCCCGCCAGATAACCTCGCTGCTGGACAGCGAGCAGCGGCAGGGGTTGATGCTGGAACAACACGTCGAGGCCGAGTTGCAAAACGATCCGGCCAACGATCTGATGTGGTGGCGCCGCCTGTTTCGCGCTATCGATAAATGGGCTCCCCCAGGCCAGCGCCTGATTCTGGTCACCAGCGAAGGGCGGGTGATTGGTGCCCAGCGCAACGAAATGCAGATTGTGCGCAACTTCATCGGCCAATCGGATAACTCAGATTTTCCGAAAAAGAAAAAATATGGCCGTGTTGAGCTGGTCGGCCCGTTCTCGGTGCGCGATGGCGAAGATAACTATCAGCTCTACCTGATCCGCCCGGCGAACAGTCCGCAATCCGATTTTATCAACCTGATGTTTGACCGCCCGCTGTTGCTGCTGATCGTTACCATGCTGATCAGCGCCCCACTGCTGTTGTGGCTGGCCTGGAGCCTGGCGAAACCGGCACGTAAGCTGAAAAATGCCGCCGACGATGTGGCACGCGGTAACCTGAAACAGCATCCAGAGCTGGAGTCTGGCCCGCAGGAATTCCTCGCCACCGGTGCCAGTTTTAACCAGATGGTGAGCGCGCTCGAAAGAATGATGACGGCCCAGCAACGGCTGATTTCCGATATCTCCCATGAACTGCGCACCCCGCTGACCCGCCTGCAACTGGCCACCGCCTTGATGCGCCGCCGTCACGGCGAAGGGCATGAGCTGGCGCGTATTGAAACCGAAGCCCAACGATTGGATTCGATGATCAACGATCTGCTGATCCTGTCGCGCGGGCAGCAGAAAAGCGAACTGGTGCGCGAACTGCTGAAAGCGAACGAACTGTGGGCCGAAGTGCTGGACAATGCTCGCTTCGAAGCCGAACAGATGGGCAAACATCTGGAGGTCACTTCCCCTCCTGGCCCTTGGACGATTTACGGCAATGTAGGTGCGCTGGACAGCGCGCTGGAGAACATTGTGCGTAACGCCCTGCGTTACTCGCATACGCGCATTACGGTGGCATTCAGCGCCGATAATCAGGGGGTCACCATCGTGGTCGATGACGACGGCCCTGGCGTTAGCGCGGAAGATCGCGAGCAGATCTTCCGCCCGTTCTACCGCACCGATGAAGCCCGCGATCGTGAATCCGGCGGCACCGGCCTGGGGCTGGCAATCGTCGAGGCAGCCGCCAACCAGCATCGCGGCTGGGTAAAGGCCGAAGACAGCCCGTTGGGTGGTTTGCGCCTGGTACTGTGGCTGCCGCTGCATCAGCGTTAATCGCCAGCACGCCAAGAGTTTGCTATTCTGCGCCCCTCATCATGAGGGGCCTTTTACATGCTGAATATCGTTTTATTTGAACCTGAAATTCCACCCAACACCGGCAATATTATCCGCCTGTGTGCCAATACCGGCTTCCAGCTGCATCTGATCGAACCGATGGGTTTCCCGTGGGATGACAAACGCCTGCGCCGTGCCGGGCTGGATTACCATGAATTTGCCAGCATCAAACGCCATACCGATTACCCCGCGTTTCTCGCCAGCGAAAACCCGCAGCGGCTGTTTGCCCTGACCACCAAAGGCACCCCAGCGCACAGCGCGGTGAGCTATCAGGCGGGTGACTATCTGCTGTTCGGCCCAGAAACCCGCGGCTTGCCCGCCAGCATTCTCGATGCGTTGCCTGCACAGCAGAAAATCCGCATCCCCATGCAGGCCCAAAGCCGCAGCATGAATCTGTCAAACGCGGTTTCCGTGGTGGTGTATGAAGCTTGGCGCCAGCTAGGTTACGCAGGTGCTTTGCTAAAAGAATAAAATATGCCACCTCAAGGCGATGGCCTACCGTACAGACATCGCCCTAAATCATTCTCGCTAAATCTGTGATCGTCGGCATACGCACCCGCTGAATTTTGCCATGCTGTTGCCCCATCCGGCAGCCACCCGAAGGTTCCCTTTGCCACCTCTCTTTAGACTTCCTGTTCATCCGTGGGCTTACCGCGCCAATAACAACGAAGGATAAACAAGATGAACAACGCCATTATGCTGGGGATACTCTGGCACCTGGTCGGGGCAGCCAGCGCTGCCTGCTTCTACGCACCATTCAAACAGGTAAAAAACTGGTCCTGGGAAACCATGTGGTCGATCGGCGGCTTCGTCTCCTGGTTGATTCTACCTTGGGCAGTCAGCTATGTGCTGCTGCCTGATTTCTGGCAATACTACGGCTCCTTCAGCGCAGCCACCCTGCTGCCGGTGTTCCTGTTCGGTGCCATGTGGGGCATTGGTAACATCAACTATGGCCTGACCATGCGCTATCTCGGCATGTCGATGGGGATTGGTATCGCCATTGGCATCACGCTGATCATCGGTACGCTGATGACTCCATTGCTGCAAGGCCGGTTTGAACTGCTGTTCGGTACCGCCGGTGGCCGCATGTCGCTGCTTGGCGTGTTCGTTGCGCTGATCGGTGTGTTAATCGTCAGCTACGCGGGCTTGCTGAAAGAGCGGGCCATGGGCATCCGCGCCGAAGAGTTCAACCTGAAAAAAGGGCTGGTACTGGCGGTGATGTGCGGTATTTTCTCGGCAGGGATGTCGTTTGCCATGGACGCCGCCAAACCGATGCATGAAGCGGCGAGTGCCTTGGGCATCGATCCGCTGTACGTCGCATTGCCAAGCTATGTGGTGATTATGGGCGGAGGTGCGCTGATTAACCTCGGTTACTGCTTTATCCGCCTGGCAACTCTGAACAACCTGTCGGTCAAAGCGGATTTCTCGCTACCGAAGCGGCTGCTGGTGATCAACGTGCTGTTCTCCATGCTGGCTGGCCTGATGTGGTATCTGCAATTCTTCTTCTACGCCTGGGGCCACGCCAAGATCCCAACACAATACGATTACATGAGCTGGATGCTGCATATGAGCTTCTACGTACTGTGCGGCGGTATCGTCGGGTTGCTGCTGAAAGAGTGGAAATGCGGCACCAGAAAACCGGTTGCCGTCTTGTGTATCGGCTGCCTGGTGATCATTCTGGCGGCCAACATTGTAGGTATGGGGATGGCGTCTTAAGGGCTGACGATTACAGCAACGCCTCCATCGCCACAAACCGCTGACGATATTCGCGTGGGGTCATTCCGGCCTCACGCGCAAACACCACAGAAAAATAGTTACTGTCCTCAAAACCGCAGCGAGCCGCAATGTCGCTGATACGGAACTCGCTGCGGCGCAGCAAGCGCTTGGCCTGGCATAGCCGGATCTGCCGCAGATAGTGGTTGATGGTCATGCCGGTCTGCTGGCGGAACAGCAGCTTCAGCGCCCGCTCGGTTAAACGGTGCTGTTGGCAAAATAACCCCAGTTCAAAATGCCCGTCGATGCCGCTTTGCAGCGCCGCCATCAATAAATCCAACTGCTCGCCATCCGGTAGCATATGCGCTTTGTCCACCGCATAGCGATGGCGTTTCAGCACGATCGCCAGTTGCAGCAGCAGCGCTTCGGTTAATTGCAGCGACAGCGAATCGGTTTTACGGCTCTCCTGCGAAAGCTGAGCAATGATCGGCCGCGCCTGTGCCATGCCCTGGGTGGATAGCCGCCAGTAACGCTCGTCCAATGCAGCAAACGGTGGCAGCAGGCTTTCCCATTGCGCATTCAGCCGCAGGCGTTCAGGGCAGTAAATGATATTATCCAGTACCAGATCGTGTACGGACTCATAGCTGTGGCAATCGCTGGCGCGCAGATAAAAAATATCCCCGCAGGTTATGCGATAAGGGCGATCGTTCAGCACATGCAGGCCATTGCCGCGCCAGACGATGACGATCTCGCAAAACTGGTGAGTATGGGTAGCAAACCCTTCCTGGGGATAGCGTTCCGCCACCGCTACCGGCATCTGCTCAGAGGGCAGATAATCGCGGCTCTCCAACAGTAATGATTCCCTCATCTGTACACCTTTTTTATTCATCACCACTGGGCATTATTACCGAACCTGAAGCGAGGAAAATTGATACGATCGCGATTTCACGCCGCTAACGCAAACCCCGCAGCGCACGCGGTGGGCAGGTAAACTCGCGCTTGAACAGCGTTGAGAAGTGGTTGCTGTCACCAAAGCCACAGCGAAAGGCGATATCGGTAATACTGCGGTCGCTGTGGCACAGCATATGGCGCGCTTGCAACAGCCGCAGGTGAGTCAGATAACGCTGTGGTGTCATATTGGTGTGGTTCTTCAACTGCCGGTGCAACGTGCGTAACGGTATGGCAAAGCGTTCTGCCAATTCCGGCCATTCGATTTGTTCGGCGTAATGGTTTTGCAACCAGTCCAGCAGTTGGTGTAAACGCCCTTCCTGATCGTCGCCCTGCCGCGCCATGCACCCGCGCCACAGCTGCACCAGCAGTTGCATAAACACACTTTCATGCAGCGCAATCTCTTCCGGCTGGTCACCTGCTGGCGCACTCATCAGTAATGCAATCAGCTGCTTAACCTGCTGCAACACCTGATGGTTGATGCGCCAATGCGCGGGATAAATACCGTCGCGCTCGCGGGGCAGGAACTGTTCCACGCCGGAAACAAAGCGGAACGCCCCTGGGGCGCGAAACAGGATATTGGTCAGGATTAAACCGTCGGTCTGTTCAAACAGATGGCGATCGTGATCGCGCACAAAACAGACGCAGCCACTGTTAAGGGTATAAGGATTGCCGTTAAACACATGGACACCGGCTCCCTGTTCAACAATCACGATTTCGTAAAAATCATGATGATGTTCTGGAAAAGCCTGCTGCGGTTCACGGGGTTCAATCACCACGGGCGCGCTACAGGAAGGGAAAAAATCACTACTGTGTAATAGATTCATCTTACCCCCCGTTCCTTGGCGCGGCGGGATTACCGCGCAACGTCGGTTAACGATAGTAAGAGAAGCATCAAGGAAGATACCTTAAGTTTTTGACCGAAAAGCACGCTAAATCTGTGCGTTTTTTAAGAAAGCCGCAGCAATGTTGAGAAATGCGTGCAAGGTCACAACCCGCAGAAAACCGGGCTGAATGGCAAACTGTGAGCTGCTTCACCTTTACCTTTGCCATTTTGCCAACCCGCCCTCGGCATTGGCAGTAGCGAGAAGGCTTCGCTACCCGCAACTTTCTACACTGCCCGTCATCAAGCAATAACGGGCTTTCACTCATGACTACACGCAACATTGCTGCCATCGATCTGGGTGCCTCTAGCGGGCGCGTGATGCTGGCCAGCTATCAACCGGAACAACAGCTTCTCCAGCTACGGGAAGTCAGCCGTTTTACCAACCGTTTGCAACAGCGGGATGGGCAGGACTGCTGGGACTTGGATGCGCTGGAGCAGCACATCCGCCAGGCGCTCGCTCAGCTTGATGAGCAGGGCATCGTGCTCGACAGCATCGGTATCGACACCTGGGGGGTGGATTTTGTGCTGCTGGATGCCCAAGGCGAGCGAGTCGGCCAAGCGGTCTCTTACCGCGATGCCCGCACGCAGGGCACAATGGCGCAAGCCCAGCGCACTCTTGGGCGGAGCAATATCTACCATCGCACCGGCATTCAGTTTCTGCCCTTCAACACCCTGTATCAGTTACGCGCCTTGCGCGAGCAGCAGCCTGAGCTGTTAGAGCGCGTAGCGCACCTGCTGCTGATCCCAGACTATCTGCACTTCCGGCTGACCGGGCAACTGAACTGGGAATACACCAACGCCAGCACCACCCAATTACTGAATATCGATACTGATCAATGGGATACCGAGCTGCTTGCCTGGGCGGGCGTGCCAACACGTTGGTTCGGTAAGCCGACCCCGCCGGGCAACCGCGTGGGCTATTGGGCCAGCGCCAGCGGCCAGCAAGTGCCGGTTATCGCCGTCGCCACTCACGATACTGCCAGCGCGGTGCTCGCCACGCCGTTGCAGGATGCCAATGCTGCTTACCTCAGTTCCGGCACCTGGTCGCTAATGGGCATTGAAAGCCCGGTACCGATTGTTAACCCCAGATCGCTGGCGGCCAACATCACCAACGAAGGCGGCGCAACCGGTTATCGGGTACTGAAAAACATCATGGGCCTGTGGCTGCTGCAACGCGCCACTCAGGAGTTGAATATCGGCGATTTACCGGCGTTGATTACCCAAGCCGCGCAGCAACCCGCCTGCCGCTCGTTGATCAACCCCAATGACGATCGCTTTATCAACCCGGCCAACATGTGCCAGACCATTCAGGCCTATTGCCGTGAACAGGAGATGCCGGTACCGGAGAGCCCTGCGCAACTGGTGCGCTGTATCTTCGACAGCCTGGCCATGCTCTACCGCCAGGTGGCACAGGAGTTGGCCACCCTGCATGGCCGCCCGCTGAGCCATTTGCATATCGTTGGCGGCGGCAGCCAGAACCATTTTCTCAATCAACTGTGTGCCGATGCCTGTGGGCTGGCCATCAGCGCCGGGCCGATCGAGGCCTCTACGCTGGGCAACGTCGGCTGCCAGTTGATGGCCTTGGATGCCGTCGCCGATATCGGGCAATTCCGCCGCATCGTGGCGCAGAATTTCCCGCTGCAACATTTCACCCCTCGCGACAATCCCGACTTTGCCGCCCACTGGCCGCAATTTCAGTCGTTGAGTCAATTACCTAAGGAACTTTGTATATGAAAAGCTCTATTGAACAAGCCTGGGAACTGGCAAAACAGCGCTTTGCCGCCGTTGGCGTTGACGTTGAGGCCGCCATTCAGGCGATGGATACTCTGCCAGTCTCCATGCACTGCTGGCAGGGCGATGACGTGGCCGGTTTTGAAAACCCGGAAGGCTCGCTGACCGGCGGCATTCAGGCGACCGGTAACTACCCCGGCAAAGCGCGTAATGCCAAAGAGCTGCGTGCCGATCTGGAGCAGGCGCTGGCGCTGATCCCCGGCCCGAACCGCCTGAATCTGCACGCGATTTATCTCGAATCCGAGACGCCGGTAGCACGTAACCAGATTGAGCCACGTCATTTCAAGAACTGGGTGGAATGGGCAAAACGGCACCGGCTGGGCCTGGATTTCAACCCTTCGTGTTTCTCGCACCCGCTGAGCGCAGACGGTTTTACCCTGTCGCACGCCGATCCAGCCATCCGCCAGTTCTGGATTGAACACTGCCAGGCTAGCCGCCGCGTTTCCGCCTATTTCGGTGAGCAGCTCGGCACGCCTTCGGTGATGAATATCTGGATCCCGGATGGCATGAAAGACACGCCGATCGATCGCTTGGCCCCGCGCCAACGTTTATTGAGCGCACTGGATGAAGTGATCGCCGAAAAGCTCGACCCGGCCCACCATATCGACGCCGTGGAAAGCAAACTGTTCGGCATCGGCGCAGAGAGCTACACCGTCGGCTCCAATGAGTTCTACCTCGGCTACGCCGCCAGCCGCCAGACCGCGCTGTGCCTGGATGCCGGGCACTTCCACCCCACCGAAGTGATTTCCGACAAAATCTCCAGCGCCATGCTGTATGTTCCGCGCCTGTTGCTGCACGTCAGCCGCCCGGTGCGCTGGGACAGCGATCACGTGGTGCTGTTGGATGACGAAACCCAGGCCATCGCCAGTGAGATCGTGCGCCACAACCTGTTCAACCGCGTACATATCGGCCTGGATTTCTTCGACGCCTCGATCAACCGCATCGCCGCCTGGGTGATCGGTACGCGCAATATGAAAAAAGCACTGCTACGCGCCCTGCTTGAGCCGACCGCAATGCTGCGTCAGCTCGAACTACGCGGTGATTACACCGCACGCTTGGCCCTGCTGGAAGAGCAAAAATGCCTGCCGTGGCAAGCCGTGTGGGAAACCTACTGCCAGCGTAACGATGTCCCGGCCGATGCCAGTTGGCTCGACAACGTGCGCAGCTACGAACAACAGATTCTCAGCCAACGTTAAGGATACCGCGCAATGCAACAGCTACTTTCCTCCTGGTTTATCCAGGGCATGATCAAAGCCACCAGCGATATGTGGCTCAAAGGCTGGGATGAACGCAACGGCGGCAATGTCAGCCTGCGACTGACGGCGGAAGACGTTGAGCCTTTCCGTAACGACTTCGTCACCCAGCCACGCTGCGTAGAACTAACGCAACCGGCCAGCGAACTGGCCAACTGCTGGTTCCTGGTCACCGGATCCGGCAAGTTCTTCCGCAACGTGCAACTGGCCCCAGAAGAAAACCTGGTGCTGCTGCAACTTAACCATAACGGTACCGCCTATCACATCCACTGGGGGCTTGCGCAAGGCGGCCTGCCGACCTCGGAACTGGCGGCCCACTTCCAGTCACACATCGTACGTATGCGGGTCAGCGGCGGTAGCGATCGCGTCATCATGCACTGCCACGCCACCAACCTGATCGCACTGAGCTTTGTGCAGGAACTGGATAATGCCCGCTTTACCCGCCTGTTGTGGGAAGGCAGCACCGAATGCCTGGTGGTGTTCCCGGACGGCATCGGCATTGTGCCGTGGATGGTACCGGGTACCGACGGGATCGGCACCCATACCGCCGAACAGATGCAGGCGCACAGCCTGGTACTGTGGCCGTTCCACGGCATCTTTGGCACCGGCCCAACGCTGGATGACGCTTTCGGCCTGATCGACACCGCAGAGAAATCTGCCGAAATCATGGTGAAAGTGCTGTCGATGGGCGGCAAGAAACAGACCATTTCTGGCAGCCAGTTAGCCGCGCTGGCCCAGCGCTTTGGCGTCACGCCGCTGGCAGCGGCGCTCGAAGACTGAGAATGCATTCCCTGCGTCCACTTAGGTGGGCGCATCACAATGCATTCTCACTTCAGGAGTAATACATATGAGTTTCATGCTGGCATTACCAAAAATCAGTTTGCACGGCTGTGGCGCCATTGAAGATATGGTTAAGCTGCTGGCGCAAAAACAATGGGGTAAAGCGCTGATTGTCACCGATGGTCAGTTGGTTGAGCTTGGCCTGCTGGAAGGGCTGTTCAGCGCCCTGCAACAACAGGCGCTGCCCTACGCGATGTTCAATGAAGTATTCCCCAATCCCACCGAAGAACTGGTGCAGAAGGGTTGGCAAGCATTCAAGCAGCACCAGTGTGACTACCTGATTGCTTTCGGCGGCGGCAGCCCGATCGACACCGCCAAAGCGATCAAAATCCTCACCGGCAACCCCGGCCCTTCCACCGCCTATTCGGGCGTAGGTAAGGTCAAACAGGCGGGTGCGCCGCTGGTCGCCATCAACACTACCGCCGGCACCGCAGCCGAGATGACCAGCAATGCGGTGATCACCGACAGCCAGCGCCACGTCAAAGAAGTGATTATCGACACCAATATCATCCCGGATATTGCCGTGGACGATCCGGCCGTGATGCTGAACATTCCCACCAGCGTGACCGCCGCCACCGGCATGGACGCACTAACTCATGCAATAGAAGCCTATGTTTCTGTCGGAGCCCATCCGTTGACCGATCACTCAGCCTTGGAAGCGATTCGCCTGATCGGCACTTGGCTACCCGCCGCAGTGGACGACGGTAACAACCTGCAAGCGCGGGAAATGATGGCATATGGCCAATATCTGGCTGGCATGGCATTTAACAGTGCCGGGCTTGGCTTGGTGCATGCGTTAGCCCACCAACCCGGCGCCACCCACAATCTGCCGCACGGCGTGTGCAATGCCATCCTGCTGCCGGTGATCGAAGCGTTTAACCGCCCCAATGCCGTGGCGCGTTTTGCTCGCATCGCGCAGGCTTTGGGCGTGAATACCCAGGGAATGGATGAAGAGCAGGCCAGCCATCAGGCGATCGCCGCCATTCGTGCACTTTCGCTGCGCGTGGGGATCCCAGCAGGTTTCTCGGCGCTCGGCATCCAGGAACAGGATATTGAAAACTGGCTGGATAAAGCGCTGGCCGACCCTTGTGCACCCTGCAACCCACGCCCGGCCGATCGCGAACAGGTGCGCGAGCTGTATTTAGCGGCGCTGTAATAGCGGAGGAAAATCCATGATCCGTAAAGCTTTTGTGATGCAGGTTAACCCGAGTGCCCACGCGGAATATCAACAGCGCCATAACCCGATCTGGCCAGAGCTGGAACAAGTGCTGAAAGAGCACGGAGCGCACCACTACTCCATCTTTCTGGACGAAGCGCGCAACCTGCTGTTTGGCTATGTTGAGATCGAGTCGGAAGAGCGCTGGAACGCCGTGGCTAATACCGCCACCTGCCAGCGCTGGTGGCGTTTTATGAGCGACGTGATGCCAAGCAACCCGGATCACAGCCCGGTCAGCTCAGCACTGCGTGAGGTGTTTTATTTGGAGTAACTGATAAGGCGGCGGGTTAAATCCCGTCGCCGTATTCAAACCCGTGATTCACGCCGTTGAAATACTGATTCATATCCATCGACGGCGTATCACTTTCAGGCCGCCCAACCAGGCGGGCAGGAACGCCTGCGGCAGTGGTATGAGGTGGCACGGAGTGCAACACTACCGAACCAGCACCGATTTTCGCCCCTTTGCCCACTTCAATATTGCCGAGAATTTTGGCACCAGCGCCAATCATCACGCCTTCACGGATTTTAGGGTGGCGATCGCCGCTGGTTTTGCCGGTCCCGCCGAGGGTCACCGATTGCAGGATAGAGACGTTATTCTCCACCACCGCGGTTTCACCGATCACAATGCCGGTCGCATGATCGAGCATGATGCCGCAGCCGATGGTGGCCGCCGGATGGATATCCACGCTAAAGGCGACAGAGATCTGATTTTGCAGATAAACCGCCAGGGCCTGACGCCCCTGCATCCACAGCCAGTGCGCAATGCGATAGGCCTGCAAAGCGTGAAAACCTTTAAGGTACAGCAGTGGCGTAGAGTATTTATCCACCGCCGGGTCGCGCAGCCGCACCGCAAGAATATCGCGAGCCGCTGCAACAATCATTTGTGAATCAGAGCGGTAAGCGTCTTCCGCCACTTCACGTACGGCAATCGCTGGCATGATCGGATTGGCCAGCTTGTTGGCCAGGATATAACTGAGCGCACTGCCCAGGTTTTCATGCTTAAGCAACGTTGCGTGGAAAAAGCTAGCCAGCATCGGTTCACAATCAGCCAGTGCTCTCGCCTCTGATTTTATATTGCTCCAGACCTGCTCTAACTCTTCTACTGACATCGCTTTCCTCTCTGCCTTACAAAACAAGCCACCTTGCCAGGGTTTCCGGCAAGGTGGCTCAATCCAATCCTGAGGCACAAGACTTCTGGTCCTGAACCCTTCCTTAGGTCAAGCGCTGTGTTTTTCGTCTTTTCTGGTACGCCCCAGCAGACTCAGCGCGGCCTCGCGGGCATTTTTATCACAGTACAACACCTGGTAAATCTGCTCGGTAATCGGCATTTCCACACCATGACGTTGCGCCAGCGCCAAGACCTCTTTGGTATTGCGATAGCCTTCCACCACTTGCCCAATGCTGGCCTGTGCTTCATTCACGTCCATGCCCTGCCCCAGCATAATACCGAAACGCCGGTTGCGCGATTGATTATCCGTGCAGGTTAACACCAGGTCACCCAACCCCGCCATGCCCATAAACGTTGACGGGTCAGCGCCCAGTGCGGAACCAAGACGGCTCATTTCCGCCAGCCCACGGGTGATCAACGCGGTACGCGCGTTGGCACCAAAGCCGATACCGTCGGACATGCCAGCGCCGATGGCGATGACGTTTTTTACCGCGCCGCCCAACTGCACCCCAATAAAATCAGGGTTGCTGTACACGCGGAAGCTTTTGCCGCAGTGCAGCAACTGCTGCAAATCTTCGGCAAACTGCTCGTCGGTGGCCGCCAGCGCAATCGCCGTCGGCAGCCCGGCTGCCAGCTCTTTGGCAAACGTCGGTCCAGAGATCACCGCCAGCGGTATATTATCGCCCAACGCTTCGCGCGCCACGTCTTGCAGCAACCGGCCAGTTTCCGCTTCCAGGCCTTTGGTAGCCCATACAATGCGGGCATCCGGGCGCAGATGCGGTTTCAACTGGCGCAGCACGTCACCAAATACATGGCTCGGCACCACCACCAGCACATCACGGCTGGCCGCCAGCGCACGGGCCAGATCGGCTTCGAGCAGCAAGGTATCGGGGAAAGCAACGTCGGGAAGAAACGCCTGATTGCAGCGATCGCGCTGCATAATCTGAATTTTTTCGGGGATATGCCCCCACAATATGACCGGATGGCCGTTACGCGCCAGCGTAATCGCTAATGCGGTGCCGTACGAGCCGGCACCGATAACAGTCATTGAAGCATTGACGGTGTTCATCAGGCATCCTGATGTGGTTCGGCACCTTCGCTTTCGGCCTGCTGTTGCTGCTGTTGCAGATAGCTCATGAACAGCGCGTCAAAGTTGACCGGTGCCAGGTTCAGTTGCGGGAATGTACCGCGAGAAACCAGGCTGGTGATGCACTCACGCGCATACGGGAACAGAATGTTCGGGCAGTATGCACCCAGGCAGTGCGCCAGCTGCGTCCCTTCGATCCCGGCTACGGAGAAGATGCCCGCCTGCTGAACTTCACACAGGAACGCAGTTTCTTCGCCCAGAGACGCCGTTACGGTTACGCGCAGTACCACTTCATACACGCCATCAGTCAATTGGCTGGAAGCGGTATCCAGATCAAGTTTAACTTCTGGCTGCCATTCCTGCTGGAATACTTGCGGAGCGTTTGGCGCTTCGAAAGAGATATCCTTGGTGTAGATACGTTGGATCTGGAAAGCCATCTCTGTGGTGTTTTGTTCTGACATTTGTCTGATACCCTTAGTTAAATATCCTTATTGACACTCAGTAACCGGTATACCCTAAGCAGCTTGAAACTGCAGACTGCAGCGCCAAGCCCTGTGGGTATAACTACCCGCTTAAAGCAGCGGATCAAGGCCACCGCGAGCATCGAGTGCATGTAAATCATCGCAGCCACCCACGTGCTGACCGTCGATGAAAATCTGAGGCACGGTGGTTCGCCCACTGCGCGCAATCATCTCTTCGCGCTTCACGTTATTGCCATCGATAGCAATCTCGTTGAACGCAGCTCCCTTACTGTTCAGCAACGCTTTGGCGCGATGGCAGAACGGACAGGTTGCCTTGGTGTAAATATCAATGCTAGCCATGGAAAAAACCACCTTAAACTACAACTACGTAAATAAATTACTTGCCGCGTGCCAATGGCAGGTTTTCACCGCTCCAGCCCGCAATACCGTCTTTCAGGGTGTAGACGCTGACAAAACCGGCTTTATCCAGATTTTCTGCTGGCTCGCGTGATGTGGTGCCATTAGCGCAAGCCACAATGATCGGCTGGGCTTTATGTTTTTCCAACTCGCCGAGGCTGCCGCTTTTGATCTCACTTGCCGTCAGATTGATGGCATTGGCAATGTGACCTTTACGGAAATCATCCCGGCTGCGGGTATCTACCACTACAGCATCTTCTTTATTGATCAGGCGAATAGCTTCGCCGCGGGTGATCTCTTTCACTTTAGAGAAACGGCCCTTGATGGTCATAACGATCACCGCAGCCAGCAGCGCCACCCAAGCCAAACTCAGTATGGGATGCCTGCTAACAAATTGCATAATTTCTTGCAGCATGGGGTGTAACAACTCCCGTCAGTTAGGGGAAAATAAGTCAAGGTTTCAGAGTATACCTGCCGAATGCGGCAAATACAGCCAATAAGCAAGCGTGAATGCAGAAACTGCGGTCTGCGCCGAAAAATTACCGCAATGGCACAAGGAAAGTCGCCATTGTTCAACGCAACTTTGATCTTTCTAGGCTCTTTTTTCCCGGCTTTGTTGTAAAATCATTCGGTTCTGGAGGGTGAATAGCCATCATTCCAAGGGGTTGATGGCTATTCACAACTTAAGCGATCATAACGAGGTTATAGCAATGTCGAGTACGAAAAAGCCCATGGTTCTGGTGATCCTGGACGGTTATGGCCACCGGGAAGAACAGCAGGACAACGCGATCCTGAATGCCAAAACGCCGGTCATGGATCGTCTGTGGCAACAACAGCCACACACCCTGATTGCCGCCTCCGGTCTGGATGTTGGTCTGCCTGATGGCCAGATGGGCAACTCGGAAGTGGGCCACGTCAACCTGGGTGCTGGGCGCATCGTTTATCAGGATCTGACCCGCCTGGACAAAGAAATCAAAGACGGTGACTTCTTCACCAACGCCACCCTGACCGCTGCGGTAGACAACGCGGTGAAAGCCGGTAAAGCGGTACACATCATGGGCCTGATGTCCCCTGGCGGCGTGCACAGCCACGAAGACCACATTCTGGCGATGATCAAACTCGCCGCACAGCGTGGTGCTAAAGCCGTTTACCTGCATGCGTTCCTGGATGGGCGTGATACCCCACCGCGCAGTGCTGAAAACACACTGAAACGTTTCAGTGATGAGTTCGCCAAACTGGGTGCCGGGCGCATTGCCTCCGTGATTGGTCGTTACTACGCTATGGATCGTGATAACCGTTGGGATCGCGTGCAACTGGCTTACGATCTGATGACTCAGGCCAAAGGCGAATACACCGCCGATAACGCCGTTGCCGCGCTGCAAGCCGCCTATGCCCGCGATGAAAACGATGAATTCGTGAAACCAACCGTGATTCAGGCCGCAGGCGAAGCCACTGCACAGATGAATGACGGCGATGCGCTGATCTTCATGAACTTCCGTGCTGACCGCGCGCGCCAGATCACCCGCGCCTTTATCAATGCCGATTTCGACGGTTTCCCACGGGCTAAAGTGGTGAAATTCGGTGATTTCGTGATGCTGACCGAATACGCCGCCGACATCCAGACCGCCTGTGCCTATCCACCGGCTTCGCTGGCGAACACCTTCGGCGAGTGGCTGATGAAGCACGACAAAACCCAGCTGCGCATTTCAGAAACCGAGAAATACGCTCACGTCACCTTCTTCTACAATGGCGGCGTCGAAGAGCCGTTCAAAGGCGAAGAACGCGTGCTGATCAACTCACCAAAAGTGGCCACTTACGATCTGCAACCGGAAATGAGTTCCGCAGAGCTGACCGAAAAGTTACTGACCGCTATCCACAGCGGCAAGTACGACGCCATCATCTGTAACTATCCGAATGGCGATATGGTGGGCCATACCGGCGTTTATGATGCGGCAGTCAAAGCGGTAGAAACGCTGGACCACTGCATTGCGCAGGTGGTTGATGCGGTGAAAGCCGTTGATGGCCAATTGCTGATCACTGCGGACCACGGTAACGCCGAGCAGATGCGCGATCCGGCTACCGGCCAGGCGCATACCGCGCACACCAGCCTGCCAGTGCCGCTGATTTATGTCGGCAAACCGGCCAAGGCGGTTGAAGGTGGTAAGCTTTCCGATATCGCACCAACCATGCTGGCGCTGATGGGTATGGAAATCCCGCAAGAGATGACTGGTAAGCCGCTGTTCATCGTGGAATAATCCTTCTCCATGAGGGAGAAGGCGAATTTTGCACTACCAAGGGTCATCCGTAGCGCAAGCTCAGACAGCCAATTACTGCCTGAATGCTCTGCGCTACGCAAGTTGACCACCGTCTGCGCCAGCGTACTTTTCGCTGGCGCATTGCTATTGCCGTTAACCAGCAATGCGGCAGAAGACAACAAATCCCAGCTCAAAGACCTGCAACAAAGCATCGCCGAAAAAGAAAAGGCGGTGAAGCAACAACAGCAACAGCGCAGCTCATTGCAAGAACAACTCAAACTGCAAGAAAAAACCATCGCGCAAGCCAGCCGTTCACTGCGTGATACGCAAGGCACGCTCAGCGAACTGGGCAAAGATATTTCTGGCCTGAATGCCTCAATCGCCAAACTGCAAAAACAGCAATCTACCCAGCAGGAAATGCTCGCCAAACAGCTCGATGCCGCGTTCCGGCAGGGGCAACACAGCGCGTTGCAGCTGATCCTCAGCGGTGAAGAGAGCCAGCGCAGTGAACGTATTCTGGCCTATTTCAGCTATCTGAATGTGGCGCGCCAGCAATCCATTGAACAACTGCAACAAACCCGCACGCAGTTGGCCGAGCAGAAAGGCACGCTGGTGGTCAAACAGGGCCAACAGAAATCGTTACTCGGCGAGCAGCAAACCCAGCAACAGAAGCTGGAACAGGCACGCAGCGCACGCAAGAAAACCCTGACTTCACTGGAAGCCTCGCTGGAAAAAGATCAGCAGCGGCTGGTGGAACTACGCCAGAACGAAACCCGCCTGCGTGACCAGATCGCCCGCGCCGAGCGTGAGGCACGGGCTCGCGCAGAGCGCGAAGCGCGTGAAGCCGCCAAAGTGCGTGAACAGGTTAAAGTCAAAGAACAGCAGGCGAAAAAAACCGGTACCCGCTATCAGCCTAGCGAAGGTGAACGTTCACTGATGGCGCGCACCGGCGGTTTAGGTCGCCCTGAAGGACAGGCCGTTTGGCCAGTGCGTGGCCGCACCGAACATCGCTTTGGCGAACAACTGCAAGGTGAATTACGCTGGAAAGGGATGGTGATCTCGGCTGCCGAAGGCAGCGAAGTGAAAGCCATCGCTGATGGCCGCGTCCTGCTTGCCGATTGGCTGCAAGGCTATGGTCTGGTGGTGGTGATCGAGCACGGTAAAGGTGATATGAGCCTGTATGGCTACAACCAGAGCGCACTGGTCAACGTCGGTGCGCAAGTGCGTGCAGGCCAGCCTATCGCGCTGGTAGGCACCAGCGGTGGTCAGGGAACGCCATCGCTCTATTTTGAAATCCGTCGCCAGGGTCAGGCCGTTAACCCACTGCCGTGGTTGGGAAGATAGAGTGCACTATAGCAAATTGCGTACCGCTATCCTGATGGGTTCTCTGCTGCTGGCCTGTGCCGCACAGGCTGGAAAGCTGTCCATCGTGATTGATGATGTCGGCTATCGCCCGCATGAAGAGAATGCTGTGATGCAAATGCCCACGGCCGTCTCAGTCGCCGTTCTGCCCAACGCGCCCCACGCCCGGATGATGGCAACCAAAGCCCACAGCCAGGGGCGAGAAGTGCTGATCCATATGCCAATGGCGCCGCTCAGCAAGCAATCGCTGGAACCCAATACGCTGCAACCCTCAATGAGTAGTGAAGAAATTCAGCGTATCATCCGTAACGCGGTCAATAACGTGCCCTATGCAGTGGGGATGAACAACCATATGGGTAGCGCGATGACCTCCAGCCTGCCGGGTATGCAGAAGGTGATGCAGGCGCTTGACGGTTATCAGCTCTATTTTCTCGACAGCATGACCATCGGCAACAGCCAGGCGATGCGCGCTGCGGCCGGTACCCATGTCAAAGTGATCAAACGCAAAGTGTTTCTTGACGATACCGCCAACCCGGACGATATCCGCCGTCAGTTCAACCGTGCGGTTGAGTTGGCACGCCGCAGCGGTTCTGCCATTGCCATCGGCCACCCACGGCCTGCCACGGTGAAAGTGCTGCAACAGATGCTGGCCACGTTGCCGAGCGATATCGTGCTGGTAAAACCCAGTGCCCTGCTGAATGAACCGCAGCAAAGCGGGGGCAGCTATGTTCCACCAGCGAAGCCGCACACCGTGCAACCGAAGAATCCGTTTACCGGCGCAATCAAGCAGTGCAAGGTTAAGCTGCCGAAAGAAAAAGTGAATGCCAGCCAAGCGCTGAAGGTGATCGGGGAGAGCGTTGCACAGTCGCCAGTGGTGCTGTTGCTGAAACACCATTGGCAGAATTGGTTGGGGTCGGAGCAGACTACGCCATAAGCATAAGGTATGAAATCCACCCCGGTAAGTAGCCAATGGATTTCGAGTGGCAGCTAGGCGGCAAATGCGCTAATCCCCAGGAGCTTATACACAATAAGTGACTGGGGTTAGCGCATGCAGCCAACAACGCTGCAACTTGAAAGACGAAGGCTATATCAATCCCAGCTCAACACTACTTTCCCAGACTGCCCCGAACGCATGGCATCGAAGCCCTGCTGGAAATCGTCAATCGGGAAACGGTGAGTGATCATCGGTGTCAGATCCAGGCCAGACTGGATCAGTGCCGCCATCTTGTACCAGGTTTCAAACATTTCACGGCCATAAATCCCTTTGATAAATAGCCCTTTGAAGATCACCTGATTCCAGTCGATGGACATGTCCGACGGCGGGATCCCCAGCATCGCAATGCGGCCACCGTGGTTCATGGCATTGAGCAGCGTGCGGAAGGCCGGTGGCGCGCCAGACATCTCCAGGCCCACGTCGAACCCTTCGGTCATGCCCAACTCGGCCATCACATCATTCAGGTTTTCTTTGCTGACGTTAACCGCGCGGGTCACGCCCATTTTACGCGCCAGTTCCAGACGATACTCATTCACATCAGTGATCACCACATGGCGCGCGCCCACGTGTTTGCACACCGCAGCCGCCATAATGCCGATCGGGCCTGCGCCGGAAACCAACACGTCTTCACCCACCAGATCGAAAGACAGCGCGGTATGCACCGCATTACCAAACGGATCGAAGATCGAGGCCAGTTCGTCGGAAATATTGTCCGGTATTTTGAAGGCGTTGAAGGCCGGGATCACCAGATATTCCGCGAACGCCCCTGGGCGGTTAACCCCCACGCCAATGGTGTTACGGCACAGATGCGTGCGGCCAGCGCGGCAGTTGCGGCAGTGCCCACAGGTGATATGCCCTTCGCCAGACACGCGATCGCCGATGCTGAAACCTTTGACTTCCTGGCCGATCGCCACCACTTCACCGACGTATTCATGGCCAACCACCATCGGTACCGGAATGGTTTTCTGCGACCAGTCGTCCCAGTTGTAGATATGCATATCGGTGCCACAGATGGCGGTTTTACGGATTTTGATCATCACATCGTTGTGGCCCAGTTCAGGCTCGGGCACATCGGTCAGCCAGATACCTTCTTCCGCTTTCAGCTTTGCTAATGCTTTCATGCAATGACTCCAAGTTCTTTACCGATACGAATGAACGCAGCAACAGCACGCTCAATCTGCTCCGGTGAGTGATCGGCAGACATCTGGGTACGGATACGTGCCTGGCCTTTCGGTACCACCGGGTAGAAGAAGCCCGTCACATAAATGCCTTCCTTAAGCAAAGCATTGGCGAAATCCTGTGCCAATTTCGCCTCACCCAGCATCACCGGAATGATGGCGTGATCGGCACCGGCAAGCGTAAAACCTGCCGCGGTCATTTTTTCACGGAACAATCGAGCGTTGGCCCATAGGCGATCGCGCAGCGCGTCGCCGTCTGCAAGCAGTTCCAACACTTTGATTGACGCAGCAACGATCGCCGGTGCCAGTGAGTTAGAGAACAGATACGGACGCGAACGCTGGCGCAACCACTCCACCACCTCTTTCTTCGCGGCGGTATAGCCGCCGGAAGCACCGCCGAGCGCCTTACCCAGCGTGCCGGTAATAATATCGACGCGGCCCATCACTTCGCAGTATTCATGCGTTCCACGCCCGTGCGCACCGACAAAACCCACCGCGTGAGAGTCGTCGACCATCACCAGCGCATTGTACTCATCGGCCAGATCGCACACGCCTTGCAGGTTGGCGATCACGCCGTCCATGGAGAACACCCCGTCGGTGGCGATCATAATGTGGCGAGCGCCATCGGCCTTAGCCTGCTTGAGCTGTTCGGCCAACTCCTGCATATCGTTGTTGGCATAGCGATAACGCTTGGCTTTGCACAAGCGCACACCATCGATGATCGAGGCATGGTTCAGCGCATCGGAGATAATAGCGTCTTCCGGGCCGAGCAGGGTTTCAAACAGGCCGCCGTTAGCGTCATAGCATGAGGAGTACAGAATGGCATCTTCCATACCCAGAAAATCGGCCAGTTTCTGTTCCAGCTGTTTATGGCTGTCCTGCGTGCCGCAGATAAAGCGCACCGATGCCATACCAAAGCCGTGGCTGTCCATGCCCGCCTTCGCGGCCGCAATCAGTGCCGGATGATTCGCCAGCCCCAGATAGTTGTTGGCGCAGAAATTGATCACATGGCGGCCATCAGCGACGGCGATATCGGCCTGCTGCGCAGAGGTGATAATGCGCTCTTCTTTGAACAGCCCTTCGGCACGGGTGGTCGCAAGCTGTTGCTCCAGCTGCTGGTAAAAGGACGTGGACATTCGGTAATCTCCAGAATAGGGACGTTTTCAACATATTTTACTGATTTACTGGCAAACTGACGACAATGCGCGGTAGAGAATATGAAAAGTGCAGCAGATATCACGGCAAACTAGGATATGTACTTATCGAACGGGACATTAAGAACCGTTACGCTGTTCCCGCTGGCATGAAATGCTATTATAGGCAGCATATCGGGTGGAGCATTGTGCGTCACCGGGAAGAATACAGGGGTAAACCCAATGATTATCGTCACTGGCGGCGCTGGCATGATCGGCAGCAACATTATCAAAGCACTGAATGACACCGGGTATCGCGATATCCTGGTGGTGGATAACCTGAAAGACGGCACCAAATTCGTCAATCTGGTGGACTTGGATATTGCCGATTATGTGGATAAAGAAGATTTTATCGCCAGCATCATGGCCGGTGACGATCTCGGCGACATCGACGCCATTTTCCACGAAGGTGCCTGTTCGTCTACCACCGAGTGGGACGGCAAGTACATGATGGATAATAACTATCAGTACTCCAAAGACATCCTGCACTTCTGCCTGGATCGCCAAATCCCGTTCCTGTATGCCTCTTCCGCCGCCACCTATGGTGGGCGGACCGATAACTTTATCGAAGAGCGCCAGTACGAGCAGCCACTGAACGTTTACGGTTACTCCAAATTCCTGTTCGACCAATACGTGCGTGAAATCCTGCCAGAGGCCGAATCACAGGTGTGTGGTTTCCGTTACTTCAACGTTTATGGCCCGCGTGAAGGCCATAAAGGCAGCATGGCCAGCGTAGCGTTCCATCTGAACAACCAGATTAACCGTGGCGAGAACCCGAAACTGTTCTCTGGCAGCGAAAACTTCAAGCGTGATTTCGTCTATGTGGGCGATGTTGCGGCGGTTAACCTGTGGTTCTGGCAAAACGGCGTGTCCGGCATCTTCAACTGCGGAACTGGCCGGGCGGAAACCTTCCAGGCGGTGGCCGATGCGGTGGTGGAATACCATCAATCAGGCGCAGTGGAGTACATTGAATTCCCTGAAAAGCTGAAAGGCCGCTATCAGGCTTATACCCAGGCCGATCAGACCAAACTGCGCGCTGCCGGTTACAACGCGCCGTTCAAAACGGTCGCTGAAGGCGTCAAAGAATATATGGCCTGGTTGAATCGCACCGCTTAAGCGGAAGGAACCTGCAAAGGGTATGAAAATTCTGGTTATCGGCCCTTCGTGGGTTGGCGATATGATGATGTCGCAAAGTCTCTACCGCACCCTGAAGGCCGAATATCCGTCAGCGGAAATCGATGTGATGGCACCCGCGTGGTGCCGCCCATTGCTGGCGCGCATGCCGGAAGTCAACCAGGCGCTGGCTATGCCGCTGGGCCACGGCGCGTTGGGGCTGGGCGAGCGCCGCCGTTTGGGGCACAGCCTGCGTGCCAACGGTTACGATCGCGCCTACGTGTTGCCCAACTCGTTCAAATCCGCCCTGGTGCCGTTGTTCGCCAACGTGCCGCTGCGCACCGGCTGGCGGGGTGAAATGCGCTACGGCCTGCTCAATGATATCCGCGTGCTGGATAAAGCCGCCTTCCCGCTGATGGTGCAACGCTATGTCGCGCTGGCTTATGACAAACAGCGGATACAGCGAGCCGCAGACTTGCCACAGCCGCTGCTATGGCCGCAACTGCAGGTGAGCGACGAAGAGATTGCCGAAACCACTTCCGCCTTTAACCTCACCGATTACCGGCCGATTATCGGCTTTTGCCCAGGGGCGGAATTTGGCCCGGCAAAACGCTGGCCGCATTACCACTATGCCGCGCTGGCGCAACTGCTGATCGACCAAGGCTATCAGATCACTTTGTTTGGTTCGGCCAAAGACCACGCTGCCGGGGAACAGATCCGTGCGGCGCTGGCCGAAGAAGCGCGTGATTTCTGCCTCAATCTGGCCGGGGAAACCCAGTTGGAACAAGCGGTGATTCTATTGGCCTCCTGCCAGGCGGTGGTCAGTAATGACTCAGGATTGATGCACGTTGCCGCGGCATTGAATAAACCATTGATAGCCTTGTATGGCCCAAGCAGCCCAGACTTCACCCCGCCGCTTTCCAACAAGGCAAAAGTCATCCGCCTGATTAGCGGCTATCACAAAGTGCGTAAGGGTGATGCCGATCAGGGCTATCACCAGAGCTTGATCGACATTCAACCACAGCAGGTGTTGGACGCGCTGACGCCGTTACTTGCCGCCAGCGAGGAATAAACATGCAGGTTCTGATCGTCAAAACCTCATCCATGGGGGATGTGCTCCATACGCTGCCGGCATTGACCGATGCGATGCATGCCATCCCCGGCATCCGTTTCGATTGGGTAGTGGAAGAAGGGTTCAGCCAGATCCCCAGTTGGCATCCGGCGGTGGACCGCGTTATTCCGGTGGCCATTCGCCGCTGGCGCAAAAACTGGTTCGGCCCCGAAGCCCGCCAGCAGCGCTGCGATTTCAAGCGCCTGGTTCGGGAACGCAGTTATGATATCGTGATCGACGCTCAGGGTTTGATGAAAAGCGCCGCGCTGGTAACCCGTATCGCGCGCGGTAGCAAGCACGGCCCGGACTGCAAAAGCGCACGTGAGCCCTTTGCCAGTTGGTTCTATAATCATCGCCATGAAATTGATAAGCAGCAGCATGCGGTGGAACGCCTGCGTGAGCTGTTTGCCAAAAGCTTGGGCTATGAAAAACCGCAGAGCGCGGGTGATTACGCCATTGCCGCCCGTTTTCTCAGCCAACCACCGGTGGATGCCGGGCAATATCTGGTTTTCCTGCACGCCACCACGCGTGATGAAAAACACTGGCCGGAAGCAAACTGGCGCGAACTGATTGATTTGGTTGCCGCGACCGGGCTGAAGGTAAAACTGCCATGGGGAGCAGCGCATGAACATCAGCGCGCCCTGCGGCTGGCGGAAGGGTTTGCGCATGTTGAAGTGCTGCCGAAGCTCAGCTTACAGCAAGTAGCGGAAGTGCTGGCCGGTGCAAAAGGCGTGGTGTCGGTGGATACCGGGCTCAGCCATCTGACCGCCGCGCTGGATCGCCCGAATATCACGCTATTCGGCCCGACCGATCCGGGGTTGATTGGGGGGTATGGGCGGAATCAACATGCCTGCCGCCCTGAGGCAGGGAATAGTATGGCTGATATTTCTGCGCAAAAAGTTGCCGCGCTAATTCAATACAGGATGCTGCTGTAATGGGAACTTTATTTAAGCAAATTTACCGCTATACCCATGCTCGTTCTTTTCGGCATAACGAAAATCTCTGGCCCTACGTAAAAATCAAACGTGCAGCCAGCGGGGAAATTATTGAGCTGAATTACAAACAGCAGCGGGTACCGATAGTGCAATTGGCTGGCCTGAAAGGGAGTTTTTCCGGTGATCTCCTGTTGACCGCCACAGGTCCATCGGTGAAAAATCTCTGCCTAGAAAAATTTCCCGCTATGCCTGCAATGGGTGTTAACGGCGCTTACTTCTTGCATGACAGTGTTGATTTTAAATTTTATGTCATTGTAGATATGGGGTTTATTGACCAAAAGCCTGAGATTATCCGCAATATTATAGATGACAAAAGGCTAACATTGTTCACCACAGTACACGGCGTTGCCAAAATCATCGACAGGTTCAGTCTACAACAGGTCCACTGCCGTTTTGCGGTGATTGAAGACGCCACATTTAAAATCTATCAGCCGATGATCACCAACGACTCACTGTGGTTAGCCTACCGCGATAATCGTAATGTGGTTTTTGCTGCCGACAGAAAAGACATCGCCTTTAATCACGACATTCGCAGCGGTATCTTTGATGCTGGAACAGTCGTTTACTGGGCATTACAGATCCTGACTTTCCTCGGTTTTAATCGGCTGTATATCATAGGCCTGGATATGAATAACTTCCACCAGCCACGCTTTTATGAGGCCGCAGAGAATAAGCTCCCTACAGCTCTAGGCGATAAAGTTGCTGGTCTGGTTATGCCGTCTTTCCGTCATGCCAGCCACCTTATGAAAGCCAAGAATATCACTATTAAAAATCTTTCAATTACCAGCGCTATCAGCAATGACATTTTCGACAAGGTCACCCCCGATGATATCTTTAAGTAACCCTTTTCGGCCGAAAAAGCTGTATGTGATGTTCTTTTTTCTTTTTTCTTTTTTCAGTGCTATTTTTTGTGGTTTTACTAAAGTTAATAACCTATTCCATCTTTCTGCTATTTTTTTCATTATCACACTGTATCTTGATAAAGATCTCAGGCTGTCTTTTTTCCGTAATCGTGAAAGCCGCCAGGGTCTAGCGCTTATTGCTGCGATGCTGCTCTACTTCTCCTTTAGCAACCTCTGGTCAAGCGAGCCATTCAATATTGAATCAACCTTGACACACAGCGTTTACCTGCTGCTATATTTAGCAATGCTAATCACTGTGCTTAACAGCCAGCAACGTAATCTGTTGTTCAGCATAATTGTTTTAGGTTTAACCATCCTGTGTCTATATTCGATATTTTTTGATTATAACGACATACTGACCAATCGATTGGTATCAAAAAACAATCCTGGTCCGGACAATGTGATCGACTTAGCTGGTTTAGCAGGAGTTGGCGTTATACTCAGCCTAATCGTCTTTCGCGAAAAACAAAGCAAATTTATGTTGCTCGCTGTTCTCATACTCTTCGGTACCATGCTGCTTACCCAAAGCCGTGGACCAGTACTTTCTTTACTGATTGCCCTAATACTGACTCTACCCTACAAACATTTGAAATTGAAACACCTCACTTATTTTCTATTCATGTTGATCGCTATGGGTATAGCGATACTATTCACAGAAATAGGGCAACAACTGATCGCCCGTTTCGAAGGTATATACGTTCAAAGCTTCCTGCGTTTGAGCATTTGGCACCATACATTCGACTTAGTAAAGCAAGCACCTTATTTTGGCTATGGCTTTAATTATGAACTGGATTTCACTAACTATTCTGGCGAACATATCAGTACCACCCACAGCCTATACTGGGGTACATTGCTGAAAGGCGGCATGGTGGGGTTAGGAATGTTGGTCGCGATATTAAGCTATTGCGGTATTCTGGCTACGCGGCATCTACGCAACGGCATGCGATTGGAGGTAGGATTATTTATCTTCACGCTGCTGTTTTATACCTCGCAGGGCATGTTTATGATAGGTAATCCAGCTGAGTTCTGGTACTTGTTTTGGTTCCCGCTAGGAGTACTCATGACCACTAATTTGAATTCCCGCGTTTATTGATTGACGGATAAAGAGCTACCTATTTAGTAGCTCTTTTCTATATTTTAAGATGTTCTCTTCTGTGCCGCAGGCACTTCAATCATCATCGCAATCTGTTCGCCAATCAACTGGGTAATCTGTTCAATCTGTACGTCACTCACATTCTTCTCCTCCGTCACAAATTGCACTGCATTGTCATAGTTGGGTGACCAGATGATATGACCAGGCAATTTGGTATCCTTGAGCTTTCGTTGGTTATAAATGGCAACCAAGCGTTTATCAAACGCGCAGACCATATTTACCACCGAAGTATCTGAGGGGATAATCAAGCCCGCTCTTTTGTCCCTAACTGCAATCATCGTTAATAGCTCACTATATCAGCATATACTTTTAAACTTGCTGACATTATTAAAACTCCGTCTCCCAGTTATTCGGCGATCATTCTTATCACCCTATCCATCACTTCATCGCTGGAGATAACGCTCAAGGGTTGATGACGCTGCTCTTTACTTAGGTTGATCGACTCTGCCGGCAAATATATAACCTGGTGCCGCTCGATATCTTGATAAGGCCCTGTTTGTAACGGATCGGCTGTAACAAACAGACTTACAGTTTTAGTTTTCAACGCAATAGCTAAATGTAACGGGCCAGTATCACCGGTAACCAGCATATCCATGTTTTTTATCACTGCCAACAACTGTGGCAGCGTAGTTTTACCAATATAACTGATAACCCGGCTCTGCTCTTCCATCGTCAATCCTGCCATGAACTCGCTCTCGATCATCTGCTCTTTGGGCGAACCAATCAGGATAATCAAGTAATCTGGTGAACGCGCCAGCAGCATTTTCGCCAAGCTGACAAAGTGGCTTATTGGCCAGCAACGCAACAGCTCAGAAGCCCCCATCTGGAAACCAAACATAACTTTGCCCGGTTGTTTTTGCTGGAGCGGGAAATCTATCGGGATAAACATTTCTCGGTTTTGTGTATCGCAGCCTAACAAGCCGACCAAGTCCAGCTTACGCTGGATCAAATGACCACAACTTCGAACACTAGTGCCAGCAAGCCACTGATCCACACCAGGCAGCTCATTTTTATACACATCTTTAAACAGATACTCACAGCCAGAAAAAATCGCCGCAAGGACATCATAGGGAGCTTTTGAATGTAGTATCACCGCCAACTGCGGCTGATTTTTCCTCAGCTTGTGGATAACGCTGAGCAAACTCTTGGCCTTGTGGTCCCAATAAATCACGTCATCAAAATAGCTGCAGGTCTCCACCATTCCGCTATTCTTATAGCTGGATACCATAGTGATTTTAGCTAATGGATAGCGTTCACGAAGCGCACGGATCGCTGGTGTATTGAACATCAGATCACCCAGAGCGGTAGTCGAAAATATTGCAATACGATCAAACTCACGATTTGTATCGAATGAACTCTTGTCTTTAAAATTGCTACCAAGTTTTGTATAAAGCCAAAGACAGGCATTCGCTAGTTTTACTTTCCATTGCTTCGACATGTTAATTCACTTTAAGTTGATAATATTCAGCCAATGTCATTCCTACCGTACGTTGTTGCAACCAGGCAAAAAGCTGCTCCAGATCGCGATACAAGGCTTCAATATCCTGCTCGGTTTTAAACGTTGGGCTGCCGCCGGGCATAAATTCGGAAGAGTGCAGCATAAACTCAACGTAATCATTGCCTTCAGCCAACGAACGCTGCACAACCTGCTTCATTTGCTCCAGATTGCCACCTGCTGGGCGTAGCCAATGTACCGACGGCGAACGTTTTTTACCCCGCAGGCGATCATAGCCCTGTTTTACCGCATTCATCAGCGCCGAGTGTTTATACTGGATGCTCATCGGCACCTCCAACAGCGTCGAATGGCCCGGTTTGGCAATATCTTGCGGGTCGATAAAATAAGCCTGCGACGGGAAGTGACGATAATCGGTGCCACCCTTACCCTGCGGATTACCCGGCGAATACTGCCAGTTGACGCGCGGCGTAACGGAACAATCCACCTGATAGCCATACTCCAGCAATAGTGAGGCATAAAACTCATTAAACGCCCAACGCCCAGCGCGGTGGCTAAGCATTTTGGTCTGGAAAGCATCCTCCAGCAGTTTGGTCATATGATCGACCTTGGCGCGGATCTGCTCGGCAGGATATTCAATCAAATAGGGTTTATGACGCCAGTCATCATCAGTAAGTGCCGTCAGCGGCGGACTGTTCCAGGCGTGCAGATGCATCCCCACCTCACCGGTTCCGCGCGCAATCACATCGCGGGCAAATTCGACGTATTCCGCATCCACCGCCATTTCATAATTGGTGAGATAAACCGGCTTGAAGGCATATTTTTCACACAGCGCCTGAAAGCGCGGCAAAAAACGCGTGTTCTCGGTCGAAATGCGATCGTGGTTTTGCCACAGATTATCGCCTTCGGTATCAATCGTGATAAGAAACGCCGGTTTGGTCATAAATATCGAGCCTGATCTCAACGGAATACATTATGTTACGCAGCCTGTTTAGCGAGGGCAAACAACTTTGCTGCCTCGTTTGGACAACGTTACGCCACGTTTATCTCCAGAACCGATTATTTTTTCGTTACTGGCAAGAAAATTGAGCAACAGTAGCCACATGCAATCGGGTCATTTAGAATCAGTGATTGGTTTCTCTGAAAGCGACTCATGATGAACGATGCACCAGCCTTAGCTTTTGCCACGCCAATACAGCGTATTTTGATCGTTAAACTCCGCCATCATGGCGATATGCTGCTTACCACACCGGTCATCAATACCCTGCGGCAAAACTACCCTGATGCACAGATTGACGTCCTGCTATACCAAGAAACGCAGGATATGCTGGTCAGCAACCCGGCGCTGTCGCAGATATTCGTCATCGATCGCCAATGGAAAAAACAGGGAACTAAGGCGCATCTCGGCCACGAACTAAAGCTGATTCGCCAGTTAAAAGCACAGCGTTACGATCTGGTGGTCAATCTCGCCGATCAATGGCGCAGCGCGCTGCTCGCCAAACTGACCGGTGCGCGCATCCGCTTGGGTTTTGACTTCCCTAAACGCCGCGGTTTTTTATGGCGCCATTGCCATACCCATCTGGTTTCAGTGGCCGATCATGCCCATCTGCATACCGTTGAGCAAAACCTTTCACTGCTGCAACCGCTCGGTTTGCCTACCGTCAGCCAGCAGGTGACCATGAGTTATAGCCCGCAGGACTGGCAAACCAGCCTTCAGCTTCTGCAACAAAAGGGCATCACCGGTGCGTATATCGTGGTACAACCGACCTCACGCTGGTTTTTCAAATGCTGGAGTGAAGAAAAGATGGCTGCTACCATCAGCGCGCTACAGGCAGATGGACACCAGTTGGTGATCACTTCAGGGCCAGACGCTAAAGAGCAACAAATGGTGGCTCGGATTCTAGAGCAATGCCCACCGCATGGCGTGGTTTCTCTGGCCGGGCAGTTGACCCTGCGCCAACTCGCGGCGCTGATCGATCACGCAACATTATTCCTCGGTGTGGATTCCGTACCGATGCATATGGCCGCTGCGCTGCAAACCCCTTGCATTGCGCTGTTTGGGCCATCCAAACTGGTATTCTGGCGCCCCTGGCAGGCGATTGGCCACGTTATTTGGGCCGGAGACTACGGCACGCTACCCGACCCTGATGCCATCAATACCGGTACCGATGAGCGTTATCTCGACCTTATTCCTACAGACGCGGTGATTGCAGCCGCGCGGAGCACGCTTGCATGAAAGCATTTCGTTTGGCGATTGTCCGCCAAAAATACCGCCCGGACGGCGGGGCAGAGCGTTTCGTTTCCCGTGCCCTAGAGGCGCTGGAGCAACAAGATCTGGATCTGAACGTCATTACCCGCGAATGGCAGGGTGACGTTCATCCGAATTGGCACATCCACCTGTGTAACCCGATGAAGTTCGGGCGCATCAGCCGCGAACGTGGTTTTGCCGAAGCGGCCAGAGCCTTGTGGCAGAAAGAAAATTTCGATTTAGTGCAAAGCCATGAGCGCATTCCCGGCTGTGATATCTACCGCGCTGGCGATGGTGTGCACCGCCGCTGGTTGCTGCAACGCGCACGGCTGCTGCCCGAGTGGCGGCGCAAATGGCTGTTCTCCAATCGTTATCATCGCTATGTGATGTGTGCCGAGCGCGCCATGTATGCCGCACCTGAGCTGAAAGCGGTGATTTGCAACGCAGAGATGATCAAGCAAGAGATCATTGCCGATTTCGGCGTACCTGCCGATAAAGTCACGGTGATCTATAACGCTATCGACAATCAGGCGTTTTTACCGGCCAGCGAACAGCAGCGGCAACAATTGCGCATGCAATACCAAATTCCCCCGCAGGCACATTGTCTGATCTTTGTCGGCTCAGGCTTTGAACGCAAAGGGCTGGCGGCGGCCATCCGTGCAATCGCCCCGACCGAGAGTTACTTACTGGTTGTTGGCAAAGACAAAGCAGAGAAGCGTTACCGCGCGCTGGCGCAATCGCTGGGCTGTAGCGATCGGGTGCGCTTTATGGGCGTGCAGAAACAGACGTTGCCGTTCTATCAGGCTGCGGATGCTTTGCTGTTGCCTACGCTGTACGACCCCTTCCCCAACGTGATTCTGGAAGCGATGTCATGCGGATTACCGGTGATCACCAGCACCACCTGCGGTGGCGCTGAATTTATCACGCCGGGGAAAAACGGTTTTGTCACCGACGCGCTGGATGTCAGTGCCCTCACCGACGCTATCCACGCCTTGCCACAGCAGGCGCTGGGTTCAAGCATGGGAGAAGCTGCCAGGTTACGCATCATGCCTGCCACGCCAGCCCATCTCTCGCAGCAACTGATCGATCTTTATAACCGACTGTTGGACTGATTATGCGTATCCTGATGATTATCGACGGTTTACCCGGTGGCGGCGCAGAGAAAGTAGTACTGACACTGAGCCAAGGCATGCAGCAAATGGGGCATGACGTCAGCCTGATTTCACTGCGTGACGTGTGTAATTACCCGATCCCTGACGGCATCGATTATCAGGTGGTGGCGGATAACTGCCGCAAACCCTGGCGGAAACTGACAGAACTTACGCGCCGTGCCAACATGCTGGACCAGGCGATCGCCGCCAACGAGCAGCAGAACGGCCGTTACGAACTGGTGTTCTCAAACCTGCATAAAACCGACCGTATCGTCAGCCACAGCAAAGTGCTTTCTTCCGAACAGCTGTGGTTCTGTATTCACGGTATTCTATCGACGTCCTACCTGGGTCACCGTACCGGTCTGGATCGCTGGCTGAAAAAGCGTAAGGTTGCCCGTGTTTATCAGGAACAAAATATCGTTGCCGTCTCGCAAGCGGTGGGGAGTGACCTGCGGCAAAACCTGTCGATTCAGCCCAAGCAGTTGGCCGTGATTAACAATCCGTTCGATATTGATGCGATCGCACAACAGGCGGCGGAACCCTGCGAACTGGCGGGCCAAGATTATCTGATCCACGTAGGCCGTTTTCATCCGCATAAACGTCACGATCGCCTGCTGAAAGCCTATGCGCTTTCCGGCATCCAAGCTCCGCTGGCTTTGGTTGGGACGGGCGATGAACAGCATATTAATGTCATCAGGAAATTGGCCACTGAATTGAATATTGCCGAGCGTGTGCTGTTTCTCGGCTTTCAGGCTAACCCTTATCCCTTGATCAAACACGCAACGATGCTGGTACTCAGTTCAGATAGCGAGGGCTTCGGTAACGTACTGGTTGAAGCATTGCTGTGCGATACCCCGGTGGTGAGTACTCGCTGCCCTGGCGGGCCTGAGGAAATTCTGGAAAATGCGGGAATGAGTCATGCCCTGGCGGAATTAAATGAAAAATCACTGGCGGAGAAAATGGCAGAAATTTATGCTCGGCCACCAGAAATTAATCGCCAGCAGTTGTTAAGCTACGGCTTACAACCTATTTGCCAACAGTATTTGGCATTAAAGAAATAACTAAAATGGCAGGGCATCCCCTGCCATCAGAGATTATTTCATTGCTTCAATACTACGCCACACTTCTTCGACAGGAATATCACTACAATCACCCGATTCCGCCTGTAATATCTGGTATTTCCCTGACCACGGGTGCCACTCTTCCTGGCTCGTCTCACCAAAAAATACCACTTGGTTTTTATTCAGCGCCGCAGCCAAATGCATCTGACCACCATCGCTGCATAACACCAGATCGCAGAGATCGAACGCGGCTAACAGCTCACGTAACGAGGCCGTGGGATAGAGTGCAACACGCCCATTCTGGCACTGCTCCAACAGTTGTTCAGCGCGCCGCTGATCGCCGATATCATCTGGGGCCAAGGTTCCCTGCGGCGACCAAAAAATCAGCACTGAGGTTTGTGGATCAGCCGTCAAACGGCGGATGATCTCGGCATAACGCTCCAAAGGCCATGTGCTCTTTTCTCTTCGATTGCTGAAATGCACCGCACAGATATGCGAACTCACCGGCAGCAGGGTCTTTAAACGTTGGGCAGCGGCCTGGCGTTCATCCTCACTGAGATAAACACGCACGGGCGGAATAGGGATGGTTTTATCGGTGATGGCAGAAAGATAACTGAAGGCATATTCAACCTGATGCTTGCCATGAAAATCTTCCTTACGAAAAGCATGAGTGATTTCAGGTTTACCTAAATCAGCGCCAATAATGTGTTTCACTCCAGCCATCTTTGCCAGCCGCAGGCTATATTTACAAGGAACAGGGTTAGCCAGGATCGCCGCATCAAAATTTATTTTACGCAGCTGCAAAAATACCATTAAGCGCTCAAAATAGACGCCCAGCGTAGTTTCACTCTTTGCCTTGTGTTTTGCTTTTTTATAAACAAACACTTTTTCGATGTTTGGGTTATTTTTCACCACATCTTGGCAAGCTTTGTTGATCAACAAATAAATTTTGGCTTCTGGATAAGCAATTTTCACCGCTTCAATCAATGGAGTGGTACAAACAAGATCGCCAATGTTGTCGCGGCGAATAATTAAAATATTCTTCATTCCAAGCCTTTCGGCGAAACTCTCGCCTGTTGTTCCAACCTTAGCCCCAGGTTACCAAATTAGCGCCTTTCCCTTGCGGTTATGATACTATTCTGGATAACCCATATAAATGAAATTGATAGAATGCTGCTCCGTTTATATCAGGTACTACTCTACCTTATCCAACCCCTGATCTGGCTTCGCTTACTGTTGCGCAGCCGCAAAGCACCAGCCTACCGTAAACGCTGGGCAGAACGCTATGGCTTCTGCGCCGGTAAAGTGGTGCCGGGCGGTATTATGCTGCATTCCGTTTCTGTCGGCGAAACGCTGGCAGCTATTCCGCTCGTGCGCGCACTACGCCATCGCTACCCTTATTTACCGATTACTGTGACCACAATGACGCCGACGGGTTCCGAGCGTGTGCAATCTGCTTTCGGTAACGACGTGCATCATGTTTATCTGCCTTATGATCTGCCCGGTTCTATGCGCCGTTTTCTCGACCAGGTGAATCCGAAGCTGGTGATCATTATGGAAACCGAACTCTGGCCAAATCTGATTAATGCGCTGCATCAACGCCAAATTCCACTGGTGATTGCCAATGCCCGTCTTTCTGTCCGTTCAGCCGCTGGTTATAAGAAAATCAGCGGATTCATTCGCGATATCCTGCGCCGCATTACTCTGATCGCAGCGCAGAATGAAGAAGACGGGGAACGCTTTATCGAACTGGGCCTGAAACGTTCACAGCTCACCGTGACCGGCAGCCTGAAATTCGATATTTCCGTTACGCCAGAATTGGCGGTACGCGCGGTAACGCTGCGCCGCCAATGGGCGCCGCGCCGCCCGGTGTGGATCGCCACCAGTACCCACGAAGGTGAAGAGGCCATTCTGCTGGAAGCGCATCGCAAACTGCTGGAAAAGCACCCTGACCTGCTGCTGATTCTGGTGCCACGCCATCCGGAACGCTTCCTCACCGCCAAAGAGTTGACACAGAAATCAGGCTTCAGTTACACCACCCGCAGTAGCGGCGAAATTCCCTCCAGCAGTACGCAGGTGGTGATCGGCGATACCATGGGTGAATTGATGTTGCTGTACGGTATTGCCGATCTGGCTTTTGTCGGCGGCAGCCTGGTGGCGCGCGGTGGGCATAATCCGCTGGAAGCGGCAGCGCATGCTATCCCGGTGCTGATGGGCCCGCATATCTTCAACTTCAAAGATATCTGTGCCAAGCTCTCGCAGGCTGGCGGGCTGATTGCCGTCACCGATGTGGATTCTCTGGTGAAGGAAGTAACAACGCTGCTGACGGACGAAGACTATCGCCGTTACCACGGCCGCCATGCGGTTGAAGTGCTGTATCAGAATCAGGGAGCGCTGCAGCGTCTGTTGCAATTGCTGGAGCCCTACTTGCCGCCGCGGAGCCACTAGATGAGCGATCGTAAAAGCCTGTCGGTGGTGATGATTGCTAAAGATGAAGCCGATCTGCTGCCTGAATGCCTGCAATCGGTGGCCTGGGCGGATGAAATCATCATGCTTGATTCCGGCAGCCAAGACGGTTCCGTCGCCCTAGCCGAGAGCCTGGGCGCCAAAGTTTTTACCCATACCGACTGGCAGGGCTTCGGCAAACAGCGGCAGCAAGCGCAAAGCTATGCCACTAAAGATTACGTTCTGATGATCGATGCCGATGAACGCGTGACGCCGGAGTTACGCCAATCAATCGAACAGGCGCTGGCAGCCGCAGACGACAGCGTGGTCTATAGTCTTGGCCGCCGCAATCTGTTTCTGGGCCGCTTTATGCGCCACAGCGGCTGGTATCCGGATCGGGTCAACCGTCTTTATGCTAATCAGCGCTACCGTTACAATGACGACCTGGTGCATGAATCCCTCAATACCAACGGCGCAAAAGTGATGCCGCTAAAGGGCGATCTGCTGCATCTGACCTGCCGCGATTTTTTTGCTTTCCAGCGCAAGCAGCTACATTACGCCGAGCAATGGGCCATTCAACGCCATCAGGCCGGTAAACGCTGCGGTTTTCTGTCTATTTTCACTCACACGGTGGGCGCTTTCTGCAAAACCTGGCTGCTACGTGCCGGTTTCCTTGATGGTAAACAGGGCTTGCTGTTAGCCGTGGTCAACGCGCAATATACCTTCAATAAATATGCCGCATTGTGGGCATTGGATCGTAACACAACCTTATAGCCTTCGAGATGTGGGTAGGCGGCAACTGAGTGAATCCCCAGGAGCTTACACAAGTAAGTAACTGGGGTGAGTGAAGGCAGCCAACACCCCCACATCTTTAAGGATGAAGGGTTTATTCAGAGAAGTGAATCATGACCACTAAAGCCATCTACCCAGGAACGTTCGATCCGATGACCAACGGCCATCTGGATTTAGTGACCCGCGCCTCATTGATGTTTGACCATGTGATTCTGGCCATTGCCGCCAGCTCAAGCAAAAAGCCCCTGTTTACGCTAGAAGAACGCGTGGCACTGGCTACGCAGGTAACCTCGCATCTGGATAATGTGGAAGTGCTCGGTTTCAGCGAGTTGATGGCACACTTTGCCGCTCATCAAAACGCTAACATTCTGGTTCGTGGGCTGCGAGCGGTGTCTGATTTCGAATATGAATTGCAGTTGGCGAATATGAACCGCCATCTGATGCCAACGCTTGAAAGCGTGTTCCTGATGCCGTCCGAAGAGTGGTCGTTTATCTCTTCTACCCTGGTGAAGGAAGTGGCACGCCATGGCGGCGACATCGCACCGTTCCTACCGGATGTCGTCACCAAGGCATTGATGGAAAAGCTCGCCGCAGAGTAAATCAGTGCTGGCAGCAGCGGCAAAAAAAGGTGCTGCGCTGCCCGTGCTTGGCGCTTTCAATCGGGGTTCCGCATACGCGGCAAGGCTCGCCTGCCCGGCCATAAACCTGCAGTTCCTGCGCAAAATAGCCAGGTTTTCCGTCTGATTGCAGAAAATCACGCAGCGTAGTGCCTCCCTGTTCAATAGAACGCAACAAGACTGCCTTGATGGTGGCCACCAGCAAATCCGCCTCCGCATGACTCAGTGAACTTGCCTGACGATCGGGCAGGATCCCGGCGGTAAACAGCGATTCGCTGGCATAGATATTCCCTACGCCCACCACTAACTTGTTGTCCATCAGCCAGGGTTTTATCAGCGTGCGTTTATTACGCGATTTTTCATACAGATAGTTGCCATCAAACGCCTCGCTCAGCGGTTCTGGGCCGAGATGAGTCAGCACGTTGCTCGTTGCCAGATCTTCGCACCACAGCCAGGCACCGAAACGGCGAGGATCGGTATAGCGCAGGATCATGCCGTTGCTCATCACCAGATCGACGTGGTCATGCTTGCCAGCTTCGGTTTCTTCCGCCAGCATGCGCAAGCTGCCAGACATCCCCAAGTGGACGATAATCCAGCCGTAATCCAGCTCGATCAGCAGATACTTGGCACGGCGTTGCACGCTGCGCACCGGCCGATCGCTCAGCATCAGGATCTGCTCGGAGACGGGCCAGCGCAGACGGGCATTACGCACTACTGCATACTGGATGTTATGGCCGACAAGATAAGGTTCAATGCCGCGGCGGCTGGTTTCGACTTCTGGTAATTCAGGCATGCTGCGCTCCCTTTCGTACACCTCATATAACAAAAAACCCGGCCTTAGCCGGGTTTTTATTAATCCACTAAAATTACTTAATTTTAGCTTCTTTGTAGATCACGTGTTGACGGACAACTGGATCGAATTTCTTCAGTTCCAATTTTTCCGGCTTAGTACGCTTGTTCTTCGTGGTGGTATAGAAGTGACCAGTACCAGCAGAAGAAACCAGCTTGATCTTCTCGCGAACACCTTTAGCCATGATTCAGTTCCTTAATACTTCTCACCACGGGCACGCAGATCGGCCAAGACCGTCTCAATACCCTTCTTATCAATAACACGCATACCTTTAGCAGATACACGCAGAGTTACAAAGCGCTTCTCAGCCTCAACCCAAAAACGGTGTGAGTGCAGGTTCGGCAGAAAACGGCGTTTGGTCGCGTTCATTGCGTGGGAACGGTTGTTACCGCTCACCGGGCGCTTGCCAGTAACTTGGCAGACTCGGGACATGTCTATTCTCCAAAAATCAAATCAGCTCGAGCTTCGTATAGGGTATGGCCGCCTCGTCAGGCTTTTAGAGCCCATCTCAGCAAACTTCACACTGAGGAGACTCTCGTCATCAGGTCAGAAACTACACATCAGGTTAGAAACCTGCTGAGATAGGCTCTTAACGCCAAACCCAAGATTCTCAAAGGTGGCGTAGTATACGCTCTGAAGCGTAAGTGCTCAAGTCCCGAACAGCTAAAGATCCCTCAAGGATCGCGAAAAAATGGCTTAAAGCCATCCGCGCTCGGCAAAAGAGACGCATTCACCCCGGCCTATAACCAAATGATCGAGCACTCGGATCTCCAATAACCGGCAGGCATTGACCACTTGCTCGGTTATCAAACGGTCGGCGTGGCTGGGTTCAGCCTTACCCGAAGGGTGATTATGCGCCAGAATGATGGCGGCTGCATTAGCCTTCAACGCTTCACGCACAATTTCTCTTGGGTGTACGACGACGCTGCTGATGGTACCAGCAAACATCTCCTGATGGCGAATAACCCGGTGCTGATTGTCCAAAAACAATACTAAAAACACCTCGCGCTCATGGTGAACCAGCAAACTGTGCAGATAATGCTGGGTTACTTTCGGATTCAGCAAGGCGTTTTCCAACAAATGCGGGCCAGAAAACAGCCGCAAAGCCAATTCCGAAATGGCCTGCAACTGGGCATAGGTGGCATTTCCCAACCCTTTCTGACTGGAGAATTGCGCATAATCTGCCGAAATCAAATGGTACAGCGAACCAAAATGAGCCAGTAACTGTTCTGCCCGCTGTAAAACGTGAATACCGGGCAAACCGGTACGCAGAAAGATCGCCAGCAGTTCCACGTCTGACAACGCCGCCGCACCATCGCGCATCAATTTCTCTCTCGGGGCCAACTCTCCCGGCCATAACGACATATCCTGGCTGCTCATCACTACCTCCCTGCAATCAACCGAGCATGCCATGAGGCATTCTGGATCGCGACAGGTGATTGATAACATTGCGAAGTATTGCGCAAACCGGAATGTAACTGGCTGCATACACAGCAGAATCGCTCACCTCGTCAACGGTTATGCTAAAATGCTGCATCTTTCGGTTTTCAATCGGACAATCATGATGACGGGACTTTCCGGCAAACATATTGTGCTTGGCATCAGCGGCGGCATTGCTGCCTATAAATGCCCTGAGCTGGTACGCCGCCTGCGCGACAGGGGCGCCGAGGTGCGGGTCGTCATGACTTCTGCAGCAAAAGCCTTTATCACCCCGCTCACATTGCAGGCCGTTTCCGGCTATCCAGTTTCTGACGATCTGCTGGATCCCGCAGCAGAAGCCGCCATGGGCCATATTGAATTAGGCAAATGGGCCGATCTGGTGATTCTGGCACCGGCCACAGCCGATCTGCTGGCACGCGTTGCCGCCGGTATGGCTAACGATCTGCTGACCACGGTCTGCCTGGCAACTGCTGCACCGATCGCCGCAGCGCCGGCCATGAACCAGCAGATGTACCGTGCCGCAGCTACGCAGGCCAATCTGCACACCCTGCAAACGCGTGGTATGTTGCTATGGGGGCCAGACAGCGGCAGCCAGGCCTGCGGTGACGTCGGGCCTGGCCGTATGCTGGATCCGCTGGACATCGTCGAACTGGCTAACGGTTATTTCTCCGCGTCACAGGATCTGCAACATTTAAAGCTTATGATCACCGCAGGCCCCACGCGTGAAGCGCTGGATCCCGTGCGTTTTATCAGCAATCACAGCTCCGGCAAGATGGGTTTTGCCATCGCACATGCGGCGGCGGCTCGCGGTGCGCAGGTAACGTTGGTTGCCGGGCCGGTTAGCCTATCGACGCCGCCCAAGGTGACGCGTATAGATGTCATCAGTGCTCTGGAGATGGAACAGGTGGTGCAGCAGCATGCCGCGCAGCAGAGCATTTTTATCGCCTGTGCCGCCGTGGCGGATTACCGCGCAGAACAGATTGCCGATGAAAAAATCAAAAAACAGGGTGATGAAATCACTCTCAAGATGATAAAAAACCCCGATATCGTCGCAGGTGTGGCCGCGATGAACAAAAATCGTCCGTTTGTTGTCGGGTTTGCGGCCGAAACCCAGAATGTGGAAGAATACGCGCGACAAAAACTGGCGCGGAAGAAACTGGATTTAATCTGCGCTAACGATGTATCGCTTGCAGAGCACGGTTTCAACAGTGATACCAATGCCCTGCATCTTTTTTGGCAGGATGGAGAAAAGCGCCTTCCGCACAGCGACAAGGCACTCCTTGGCCAACGTTTACTAGACGAGATAGTCAGCCGTTATGATGAAAAAAATCGACGTTAAGATCCTCGACCCGCGTATCGGTCAGGATTTCCCTTTACCAACCTACGCCACCCCTGGCTCTGCCGGCCTGGATCTGCGGGCCTGCCTGGATAGCGCGGTTGAACTGGCTCCAGGTGAAACTACCTTGCTGCCTACCGGCCTGGCCATTCATATCGCCGATACCGATCTGGCGGCGGTGATCCTGCCACGTTCCGGGTTGGGGCATAAACACGGCATAGTGCTGGGTAACCTGGTAGGGCTGATCGATTCCGATTATCAAGGCCAGTTGATGGTCTCCGTATGGAACCGTGGCCAAAAAACCTTCACCATTGAACCGGGTGAACGCATCGCACAGATGGTGTTTGTACCGGTCGTGCAGGCCGAATTCAATCTGGTGACCGAATTCGACAGCAGCGAACGCGGTGCCGGTGGTTTTGGCCACTCTGGCCGCCACTAAGTTCAGCCCGTGATGTGATAGCCGAAGCCGACATGCCGCGTCAGAGAGAAGGAAATCTTTATGGCAAGGTTTGTTCGGCAATGAAAGTACCGCGCACCCGATCGCGTAGAGAATAATGGTTGAACAGACCATTGGCCCAAACACCATAAAAAACGATGACATAAGCCGCCTGGAGTTTGCTCTGCCGCGGTCAGTGTTTGGGTTCTTGAGAATCTATACCCAATGGATTGCAAAACAAAGGGGTATAACCGTTTTAGCAAAGGTCTAATCAAACATGGCAGAGAAAGAAAATACGAAAAGGAATCGGCGCGAGGAAATACTGCAGGCGTTAGCCCAGATGCTGGAATCCAGCGACGGCAGCCAGCGTATTACCACAGCAAAGCTTGCCGCAAACGTTGGTGTCTCTGAGGCTGCCCTTTACCGGCATTTTCCCAGCAAGACACGGATGTTTGACAGCCTGATCGAGTTCATTGAAGACAGCCTGATATCACGCATCAACCTGATCTTGCAGGATGAGAAAGAGACGTTCAACCGCCTGCGCCTGATTCTGTTGCTGATATTGGGGTTTGCTGAGCGCAATCCGGGGCTGACACGCATCATGACCGGGCACGCATTGATGTTTGAACAGGATCGCCTACAGGGCAGAATCAACCAGTTGTTTGAACGTATCGAGGCACAGCTACGCCAGGTACTGAAAGAACGGAAACTGCGCGAAGGCAAAGGTTTTGTCATGGACGAAACACTGCTGGCCAGCCAATTGCTGGCCTTCTGCGAAGGTATGCTGTCGCGCTATATCCGCTCCGAATTCCGCTACCGCCCGACGCAGGATTTCGATGCACGCTGGCCACTATTGGCGTCACAACTGCAATAATCGCTACTATTGCAGCGTGAAAGATAATGATAACGCCGGGTTTATGCCCGGCGTTATCATGTTAAACGCCGTATTGTTCGCGATACGCCCGCACTGCCGCCAAATGGCTCGCCATTTCTGGTTTCTCTTCCAGATACGCAATCAAATCTTTCAGGGTAATAATGGAGATCACTTTGCAGTGATAATCACGCTCAACTTCCTGAATCGCAGACACATCGGCACGGCCACGCTCCTGACGATCGAGAGAAATCAGCACCCCCGCCAGTGTAGCGTTATTGGCACTGATGACTTCCATTGATTCGCGGATTGCCGTGCCCGCCGTAATCACATCATCCACCAACATCACACGCCCCTGTAATGGACTGCCCACCAGCAGGCCACCTTCGCCATGATCTTTGGCTTCCTTACGGTTGAAGCAATACGGCACATCACGCTCATGATGTTCCGCCAACGCCACCGCCGTGGTGGTGGCAATCGGGATCCCTTTATAGGCTGGGCCGAACAGCAGATCAAAATCAATGCCGGAATCAACCAATGCTTCTGCATAGAAACGCCCTAACAGCGCAAGATCACGCCCGGTGTTAAACAAGCCGGCATTGAAGAAATATGGGCTGACACGGCCGGATTTCAGGGTGAATTCACCGAACTTCAATACCTGTTTGTTAAGCGCAAACTCGATAAACTGGCGCTGATAGGCTTTCATTACTGCATCTCCTCGTCTGGTTCTGTTACGTCTGTTCTACTGCCGCCCGATCACCGGGCGTAAAAAAGGCGACTTCTCCGTCGCCTTCAAAAATCAATCTGCCAGCGCCGCTTTCTGCGCTTGGAAAATGGTTTCGATGCCCCCTCGGGCCAGTGCCAGCAACGCCAGCAGCTCATCATGGCTGAACGGTTCGCCCTCAGCAGTGCCTTGCACCTCGATCATGCGGCCATCCTCCATCATCACTACGTTCATATCAGTTTCTGCGGCGGAATCTTCAACGTATTCCAGATCGCACAACGCTTCGCCGTTAACGATGCCCACCGAAACCGCAGCCACCAACCCTTTCATCGGATTAGCCTTCAGCTTGCCAGCGGCCACCAGCGCATTAAGCGCATCGGCCAATGCCACACAGGCACCAGAAATAGACGCGGTACGAGTGCCGCCGTCAGCCTGCAACACGTCGCAGTCCAAGGTAATAGTGAACTCGCCGAGTTTTTTCAGATCGACTGCCGCACGCAGCGAACGAGCGATCAGGCGCTGGATTTCCAGCGTGCGGCCACCCTGTTTGCCTTTGGCGGCTTCGCGGGCATTACGGCTGTGGGTAGAACGCGGCAGCATACCGTATTCTGCGGTGATCCAACCCTGACCCTGGCCTTTCAGGAAGCGCGGAACGCCTTCTTCAACCGTGGCGGTGCACAAAACTTTGGTATCGCCAAACTCAACCAGCACTGAACCTTCAGCGTGTTTCGTATAGTGACGGGTCAATGTCAGGGGGCGAACTTGTTGTGGTGCTCTGCCTGCAGGACGCATGGGCTCTCTCCGGCTTCTAATCAACGTTTGGCTGCGCATTATACGGGCTTCGTGACGTTATGCCTATCTTGGCCGCAGGTGCAACGCTATAATCGTTTCATCTTTTCCTATTACGGGTACGCATCAATGATCCGCAGCATGACCGCCTACGCCCGGCGTGAAATCAAGGGTGAATGGGGCAGCGCAGCTTGGGAGCTGCGTTCCGTTAACCAACGCTACTTAGAAACCTACATCCGCCTGCCAGAGCAGTTCCGCAGCCTTGAGCCGGTGATCCGTGAGCGTATCCGTGGCCGCCTGACGCGCGGCAAAGTGGAATGTAACCTGCGTTTCGAACTCGATCCCAGCGCGCAAAGTTCGCTTATTTTGAATGAAAAACTGGCTAAACAGCTGGTCGAAGCCGCTAACTGGGTCAAAATGCAAAGCGACGAAGGGGAAATCAACCCTATCGACGTACTGCGCTGGCCGGGCGTTATGTCCGCTCAGGAACAGGATCTGGATACCATCAGTGCGCAATTGATGCAGGCGCTGGAAGGCGCGCTGGATGACTTTATTACCGCGCGCGAAAGCGAAGGTACTGCGCTGAAAGCCATGATCGAACAACGCCTTGACGGCGTGAGCGCTGAAGTACTCAAAGTGCGTGCACAGATGCCAAATGTCCTGCAATGGCAGCGTGAGCGCCTGGTCAGCAAGCTGGAAGAAGCACAGGTTCAGTTAGAAAATACCCGCCTGGAGCAGGAACTGGTGCTGATGGCGCAGCGTATTGACGTGGCAGAAGAGCTGGATCGCCTGGAAGCGCACGTGAAAGAAACGCACAACATCCTGAAAAAGAAAGAAGCCGTTGGCCGCCGCCTCGACTTTATGATGCAGGAGTTCAATCGCGAATCGAACACGCTGGCCTCAAAATCCATTAATGCCGATGTCACCACTTCTGCCATTGAGCTGAAGGTGTTGATCGAGCAGATGCGTGAGCAAATTCAGAACATTGAATAAACATTCAGTAAGCTGAAAAAAACCAGACAGCCCGTATAACAGCGGGCTTTTTTGTCATGAGCTAGCATAAGGAATCAATAAAGCACAGAGCCCACGTATACCAAAATGTGTACCAACTACGCCACTAAATCAATATTGAATTAGACGTTTTCAAGCAACTCTATTCTTTAAAAATCATATTAAATAATATCTTTTCCATCTTAACAGTGTGAATAATAAAAGACTTCTCTATTAACACTGACCATAAGCAATACTACACACTAATGCCCAATCAAATGGCTTTATAAGATAAGTTGATTCTCCCCTTACCCAAATACCCTTGATCTTATGACGTGACCTGCGCACGCAAATACGCCAATGCACTTTGGCTGTAGCTCTCGTCTTGAGCCAGTTTTGGGATCAGACCCTGAGCTTCCAGAACCGTACCAATATGGTGCAATTCTTGATGCTGTGGGAGCACATCGGCAAAAGCATTGAGTAGGATAATCGATGGCATGATCTTGTCTGCGCAAGTGCCAACCGCACCAGGTTCGTCCCCTCTGGCTGGGCAAGGAAGATTATCCGCATTACGACACTGACATGCCTGTAACAAAGTAATTGCCTGTTGAATCTCATGACTCCATGGCATAACAACATTCCCCTAGATTTATCTCTATGCCAACATATGAAAAATAAACGATCGTTAGCACGCGTTAATTATTCACAGCAGAAGAACAACTTGTAAACCAAGCTGGCTTCGTATGACAAGATAAATTTTTCCAAGAATTGCACATTGATGTAGGTCACATTGTATAAAGATAGCTAAGGCTTTTCTATTCTTAGCCTTGGGTGTTCACTGAGTGATTTAAGTCTAAGTACATACCAAGCCTCTATTTATTACTCAATTGCTCAACCAGCGTCTGGCTCTGCTGAATAAAATGGCGGCTCTCTTCACTGTTCTGCTGCATGAGGCTGACAAACAGCAAATCAATGATGGTGTTTTGCGCCGTCCTGGCAGCAATCGAGGAGCTGCGCCAGCGTGTCTCATCGGCGATGGTATCCAACGTGTAGTCCGCGAGCTCTCTCAGAGGATTATGCTGTAAGGAAGTGATGGCAATCAGCGTGGCCCCCCTTTTCTTGGCGACATCTGCCGCGATCAGTATCTCCCGGCGTTTGCCGGAAAATGAAATAATAATCTGCACATCGGCTGGGCTCAGGGATTGGGCAACCGTGATTTGGACGTGGCTGTCCAACTCATTCATCACCGAATAGCCAATCTTCATCAGCTTATAGGCGAGATCTTTGGCAATTAACGACGAACCACCCACACCGATAATCTGAACACGCTTGGCCGCCTGAATATGTGACACCACCTGCTGTAACTGAGCAAAATCGAGGCTGTCGGTGGTATCGCGCAACGCCTGCTGTTTCTCCAGAAATAACTTCTCGGCGATATCCGGCAGGCTGTCATTGCTGTTGATACCATTATGAATGTGTGAAATATGCAGCTTCTGCTCTGACGCCTGCTGCCCCCACTCTTCAATTAGCGCTATTTTGAGGTGGGTAAAGCCTTTCATTCCCAGCTTCTGAGCAAATTTAATAATGCTGGATTGGCTAACCCCCAGAATCATCGCCAAGCTCTGTGAGGAGAGCTGTTTTAGTTTATCAGGGTTTTCCAGCACATAATCAGCGATCTTACGCTCGCCGGGGGTGAATAACTCTTTGTTATGAATTATCTTTTGCGTGTATCTCATCGCGGTGGTGACTCACATTATCAACAAAAAAGCAGGCTCTACCGGGCTATCTTACGCTGCCAGTACTTAAAAACAACCTGGGGTATAGACAGGGGGCCATGGCAAGTTGATAACGGTCACATAATCACCATAAAAATAAAATATCTATTGATTTGATTATCATTGGAATTAATTATTCCAACATTATTCGGATATGTTTTGAGACAGTAATGAAAATTGATTTATCTACCCTGGTTACCGAGAGTCGGAATCAGGCCAGTGAAAATATTGATACTTTACCGACGTTGGAGATGCTTAAGGTTATCAATGCCGAAGATCAAAAGGTTACTTTGGCGGTAGAGTTGGTGTTACCACAGGTAGCGCTGGCGGTGGATGCCATTAGCGCGGCCTTTACCCACGGCGGGCGCTTGATTTACTGCGGTGCGGGGACTTCCGGGCGCTTGGGCATTCTAGATGCCAGCGAATGTCCACCAACCTATGGCACCCCACGTGAACAGGTGATCGGCCTGATTGCTGGGGGGCATCCCGCTATTTTACAGGCGGTAGAAAACGCCGAAGACAATGAAGCCCAAGGGGAACAGGATCTGCGTGACCTGAATTTTAATGCCAGCGATGTACTTGTCGGCATCGCGGCAAGCGGGCGCACACCTTACGTCATGGGGGCCATGCGTTACGCCCGCACTCAAGGGGCAACGGTGGTGGCTCTGACCTGCAACCAGAACAGTGAAATGAGCCAGTTGGCCGATATTGCTATCGAACCGATAGTGGGGAGCGAAGTAGTCACCGGTTCATCACGCATGAAGGCGGCAACGGCACAAAAATTGGTGCTTAATATGCTGAGTACCGGCGCGATGATCCGCATCGGTAAAGTCTATGGCAACCTGATGGTGGACGTTGAGGCCACCAACGCCAAGCTGGTACAACGGCAAGTAAACATCGTCATGCAGGCAACGGCGTGCAGCCACCAGCGTGCCTCCGAAGCCTTGGACGCATGCGGGCGCCACTGTAAAACAGCGATCGTCATGATACTGGCCAACCTTTCGGCCACCGAAGCCAGTACGATTTTAAAACACAATAACGGTTTTATCCGCGCAGTCTTATCAGGAACAGGACGTCAATCCGATGGCGAAAATCAATGAAGCAATGATCGAACAAATTTTGGGTCATGTTGGCGGTAGCAATAATATTGCTATTTGCGGTAACTGCATGACACGGCTGCGCCTAACCCTGAGAGACAGAGAGCGGGTAGACCGTGATGCGTTGAAAAAAATGGCTGGCGTGATGGGGGTGATTGAAGGTGACGATCAGTTGCAAATCGTCCTGGGCCCCGGCAAGGCACAAACCGCCGCTGAAATGATGAATACCTTGCTGAGCCGTACTGAGCAGAACACCGCTGACGAGCCCAAAGATCTTAACGCAATCGCTTCGGAGAATAAAAAGCAGCTCAAATCCAAGCAAAGCAGCGCTATCCATCAATTTTTCAGCAAGTTTGCTACCATCTTTACCCCGCTGATCCCCGGTTTTATTGCCGCAGGGCTGCTGCTGGGGATTGCGACTCTGCTCGAACAAAGTATGGTTCTCGGCGTTGAGTCTCCCAACCCCTGGCTAATCAGCGCCATTGGCTATATGAAAGTATTCAGTAAAGGCCTGTTTGCCTTCTTGAGTATTCTGATCGGCCATAATGCACAAAAAGCCTTTGGCGGTACGGGAGTGAATGGAGCCATCATCGCTTCGCTGTTTGTACTGGGCTACGTACCCGATGCCAAAGTGGGTTACTACTCCGGCATCGACAACTTCTTTGGCCTGCCTATCGATCCTAGAGGCAGCATTATCGGCGTGCTGATTGCCACGATTATGGGAGCCTGGGTCGAACGAACAGTACGGAAATTTATTCCCGATAATCTGGATATGATACTGACCTCAGTCATCACTCTGCTGATTATGGGCGCGGTGACTTTCGTGGTCATCATGCCGGTCGGAGGGGAACTGTTTAAAGGGATGTCGTGGCTGTTCTTACACCTGAATGGCAACCCGTTTGGCAGCGCCGTTCTGGCAGGTCTGTTCCTGCTGGCGGTTATGTTCGGTATTCATCAGGGGTTTGTTCCAGTCTATTTCGCTTTGATGGACGCGCAGGGTTTCAACTCGCTATTTCCGATCCTGGCCATGGCTGGCGGCGGGCAAGTGGGTGCTTCAATGGCGCTGTTCGCCAGAGCAAAAGCAGGCTCGGTGCTGCGCACCCAGATCAAGGGTGCCATCATTCCAGGTATTCTTGGCATTGGTGAACCACTGATTTATGGCGTGACGTTGCCTAGAGTGAAACCTTTTATCACCGCCTGTCTCGGGGGTGCCGTTGGTGGGTTCTTCATCGGGATGATTGCGTACCTGGGATTGCCGGTTGGTCTCAACACCGTCTTTGGCCCGTCAGGCATTGTATCTATTCCGCTGATGACGTCTGCACAGGGCATTTATGCCGGGATCATGGTCTACGTTGCCGGGCTACTGGTGTCTTATACAGCAGGTTTTATTATTACCTGGTTCTTCGGCAGCAAGAATGTTGATTTGAGTTAACGACCCGATAACCGGGGGCGGACTTACCCCCCCGGTTAGCCTCATGCTGACGAGCGGCTGCAAATTAGGTATAAGTAACTTTTTTCTAGCCTGCATGCTGTTCGGACTGTCTATGTCGCAAATTCTGCACTTTACTTTGGCGTTGGTCGTTATCATCGCCCTCGCGTTATTGGTCAGCAATGATCGTAAGAAAATCCGCCCACGCTATATTATCCAGCTTCTGGTGACTGAAGCGATTCTGGCCTATTTCTTCCTGCATTCGGAAAGCGGCCTGGGTGTGATTAAGCACGTGGCTAGTTTCTTTGAAACCCTGTTGACCTTTGCTGCACAGGGCTCTGACTTCGTTTTCGGTGGCATGAGCAAAGAGGGGTTATCGTTTATCTTCCTCGGCGTTTTGTGCCCGATTATCTTTATCTCTGCGTTGATCGGTATTTTGCAGCATTTCCGTATCTTACCGCTGATTATCCGCGCGGTAGGTACGCTGCTCTCCAAAGTGAACGGCATGGGTAAGTTGGAGTCTTTCAACGCCGTCAGCACTTTGGTACTTGGCCAATCTGAAAACTTTATTGCTTACAAAGGCATTATTGCGGATATCTCCCCGCGCCGGATGTACACCATGGCCGCCACTGCCATGTCGACGGTATCAATGTCGATCGTCGGCGCTTATATGGTGATGATCGACGCCCGATACGTGGTAGCGGCGTTAATCCTCAACATGTTCAGCACCTTTATCATTCTTTCTATTATCAATCCCTATCAGGTTGAAGATGAGCCGGAACTGAAGCTGAACAAACTGCATGAAGACCAGAGCTTCTTTGAAATGCTGGGGGAATACATTCTGGCGGGTTTCAAAATCGCCATGATTATTGCCGCTATGCTGATCGGGTTTATTGCACTCATCGCAGCGGTGAACGCCATCTTTGCGGCGATTTTTGGCATCAGCTTCCAGCAAATCCTAGGCTACGTGTTCTATCCGCTGGCCTGGCTGATCGGCATCCCGGCAAGCGATGCGCTGCAGGCTGGCAGTATTATGGCTACCAAGCTGGTCGCCAATGAGTTTGTCGCGATGATTGAACTGAAAAAAATCGCCGCAGAAATGTCCCCGCGTGGATTGGGTATTCTCTCGGTCTTCCTGGTGTCCTTCGCCAACTTTGCTTCCATCGGCATTGTTGCTGGCGCCATCAAGGGCCTAAATGAGCAACAGGGCAACGTCGTTTCACGTTTCGGCCTGAAACTGGTTTATGGCTCAACTCTGGTCAGCCTGCTTTCAGCGGCGGTCGCCGGGCTGGTGCTCTAAATGGGGTTCCCGGCTTGTCGCTTGCGCAGCAAGCCGGGAACGTATCAAAACCCCACGCACACCGGCGTATCAACCCGCATCACGGAATCCTGAATAAACTGCTGTTTATAATGGCTACGCAGCGCTTCTATCTTCTGCTCACTTTCCGCACCCGATGGGTGAATCAACATCAGCGCTTTGCTGTTTTCTCGCGCCAGCTTGCCATCGTTACCCAACCATTGCCCTTTGGCATCAAATACCGATAGCCCTTCTTTAAAACGCGGGGTCACTTGTTGATCAACAAAAGACTGCCACTCCGCTGCGGTAATCGCAGGTCCTACCGGGCGGTTCAAGCCAAAATAGAGCGTGGTCTGCGTCAACGGATCGCCAACGCTGCAAAATGGTACCGACTTTTGCGGCGTAGCCTTCTGGGCTGGCGCAACACAGCCGTTCAACAACATGGCTATTGCAACAACCGCTGCCAGCATTACGTTGTGTCTCATTTTATTTTCACTTTCCTTAAAATGGTTACTCTGGAACAGAGCTGAATATCATAGAAAACAGCCCAGAAAGTATAAATCACCGTCTGGAATTACCCATAATTATCTAATCCATTTACCGTATACTGTGCCAAGTAGGCTTTATTAATAGGTATAGTAAGCTCACCTATCATTAGATTAAGTAATCCGAAGTGAGATCCTTTAGAAAAACTCAGTCGCGCATTCACTGCTCGACCGTTACCCTCTAGCAATTGCACCTTAATTTCCCACCTTGTGAATCCCCCCTATGTTACTGCTCGTTCTTTACATCATTGGCATCACTGCTGAAGCCATGACCGGAGCCCTGGCCGCTGGCCGCCGCCGAATGGATATGTTTGGCGTGATCTTTATTGCTTCGGCTACCGCCATTGGTGGCGGTTCAGTGCGCGATATGCTGCTGGGGCATTTTCCACTGAGCTGGGTCAAACACCCCGAATATATTGTTATCGTGGCTATCGCCGCGATTGTGACGACCTGGCTGGCACCTTTGATGCGCCATTTGCGCCGCCTGTTTCTGGTGTTGGACGCTATCGGGCTGATTGTCTTCTCCATCATCGGGGCACAGGTGGCGCTGGACATGGGCCATAGCCCAATCATCGCTGCCATTGCTGCGGTGATTACCGGCGTATTCGGCGGCATTTTGCGCGATATGTTCTGTAACCGCATCCCGCTGGTTTTCCAGAAAGAAATCTATGCTGGCATCGCTTTCGCTGCTGCCTGGCTGTATATCGGTCTGCAACACCTTAGCCTGCCGCATAACATGGTGGTTATTATCACGCTGGCTGTTGGCCTCAGCGCCCGCCTGCTGGCATTGCGCTTCCGCCTCGGCCTGCCGGTATTTAACTATCAGCATCCTGATCATTAATACCGCGTCACGTTATTCGGCCGGGCCCAGCATTATGGGATGATTAGATAACGTTTCGAACCCGTTGATTTCTTGCTCTGCCAAGGTTTTTGCCAACCCGAGCATGACCGGTGATTGTAAAAAGGCCTGGAGTTGCCCGGCTCTTTTAGCGCCAATTCCAGCCACTTTCTGCCAATTTTCTGGCGTTATCTGCTGCATTTGTTGCCAGTTTTGCGCTTGTGCTCCGATAACCTGAATAGGTGAAAGCGGTGCTCCTAGCGCGATCAGCCAGCGTTCGAAGGGCTGCTGCCGCGCTTGGCGAAACCGCTGATAGAGTGACTGCGCACGCTTGTTGCCAATGCCCGGTATGTCGTTCAACTGATCCGGGGTTAATACTAACCAATCGAGCAAATCGTCAACCAAGCCCTGATCGATTAACGACTGCCACCCAGCCTCATTCAGGCCGCTCATGTTCAATCCGTGAGTGCCACTTAGCCATACCAGACGAGCCAGAAACTGCTGACGACAACCGGGCTGTAGCGTAAAGCAGCTCAACGGATGGTAGTTTTCCGGATTGGGGGCCACGGGAACCTGTCGTTCTACCGCTCGCCACACCACGCGATTAAAATGCGGAATACCGTGCCCCATCAAGCTGATGGCAATATGGTCACCCGGCGCAATATCCCATTTCTGCCATAGTGACAACGAGCCAACGTTAACGCGCCGGATCCATTTGTCGTCCATCCGTACCGGCTCCAGAAGCAACACCACGGTGATTTTTCCGGTACGGCCAACGCCAAATTCTACATTCGTCACCCTGGCTACCTGCTGGGCCGGTGGGTATTTCCATGCAACCGCCCAATCGCCAGGTTTGGCTTGCCAGTAACGCCCCTCAGGTACCGACCCTTGGTGGATAACAATACCGTCAGTCACAAATGGCAAAGGGTCACGATGCCAAGATGTGCGCCACTGCTCCACCTCATCCAGCGTATTGACCGGTTTTGAGTATTGCTGGGTGAACGCAAAACCCATCGCAGTAAGCTGCTGCAAACGTTCGGCCATATTCGGTGGGCCATCAGGCCACGCCCAGACAAACAGGCCGAGCTGTTTCAGCTCCGGGGAAAGTTGCTTGCGCATCAGCATGCCGGCAGCTTTTGCCCGCGCATTGATCCCCCCAAGCCTTTGCTGGCGGTGATCGTTCACCATCAGGAACAACTCCCCCTGTAACACTAATTGTGCGGGGGCACTCGGCAAATCTTGGGGAACCGCGGGAATGGCTTTGACCTTTTCCAGCCAATCTTCACCTTTCTCCCCGTTGCCCCTGCTGATAGCGCTGACCAGCTTTCCTTGCTGATAGACCAACGTGACGGCCACGCCATCAATCTTGGGCTGAACCCACAGGTCACTACGCCCTTGCATCCATTGCCCCACGGCCACGCGATCTGGCAGCTTGCGCAAACCGGTCTGGGTAACAGGATGCAGCGTTTTACCTTCCGGTAAAACCAGCCTGACGTCTGCCAATGGCTCCTTACCGGCGCAATTTTGCCAATGTTGCAGTTGCTGCAGCAAGCTGTCGTAAATCTCGTCATCAACCAAGCTACGACCCTGACGGTAATAAGCCTCATCCCAGCGCTCTAACTGGCTATTTAACGCCGTTATCTCCAACTGCAATCTTTCTGGCCGCCAGCTTGGGCAGGTTTGGGCCCATGCCGTGCTACACAGCAGCCCTACGGCTATTAGCATAATCCTTGTGTAATTACTGTACCCCGACATCGCACACCTCCTTGGTGCAGGGCAGTAAAAACGGAAACTGAATGATTGGCGATGGCTAAAAATCAAAAATGCAAAGTGGTTCCAGAAAGGAATGAACGTTTGCTGAAAACGCCGAAAATTTCCAGAGATGCTGCGCAAATTGGCTTTTTTCCCCTGTTTTTAACAGAAAGCAGCGGCCAAAATGCGACCCAACGCTGCATACCGGGCTTTAGCCGTGTATACTGTGCGGAGAAAATACACATCTGCTGTTACTGGCTTATCAACCGCTATCAACGAACATCATCATGGCTCAAGGCACGCTTTATATTGTCTCTGCACCTAGCGGCGCAGGGAAATCAAGTCTGATTCAGGCTTTGTTAAAGACGCAACCGCTGTACGACACGCAGGTTTCGGTTTCACACACCACGCGCGACAGTCGCCCGGGTGAGAATCACGGCGAACATTATTTCTTCGTCTCTAAAGACGAATTTCGCCATATGATTGAGCGGGATGAGTTTCTTGAGCACGCCGAAGTGTTTGGCAACTATTACGGCACGTCGCGTGTTGCAATTGAGCAAGTGCTATCGACCGGTGTCGATGTCTTCCTGGATATCGACTGGCAAGGGGCGCAGCAGATCCGTGCCAAAATGCCCCAGTCGCGCAGCATCTTTATCCTGCCGCCATCAAAGGAAGAGCTGGGTCGCCGCCTGAGGGGCCGCGGGCAAGACGCTGATGAGGTGATCGCCAGGCGCATGGCGCAGGCCGTTGCAGAGATGACGCACTACGCGGAGTATGATTATTTAATCGTGAATGATGATTTCGATCTGGCACTGTCCGATCTGAAAACCATTATTCGCGCCGAACGCTTGCGTTTGGGCCGACAAATGCTGCGGCATGACGCTTTAATCAGCAAACTATTGGCAGACTGAAGACAGTTTCAGTATTATGCCCAGTCTTTTCGTCACCTGTGGAGTAGCACAAATATGGCACGCGTAACTGTTCAAGACGCTGTAGAGAAAATTGGTAACCGTTTTGACCTGGTGTTGGTCGCTGCTCGTCGGGCGCGTCAAATCCAGACCGGTGGTAAAGACGCTCTGGTACCAGAAGAGAATGATAAGTACACCGTTATCGCTCTGCGCGAAATCGAAGAAGGGCTGATCAACAGCCAGATCCTTGATGTGCGTGAGCGCCAGGAGCAGCAAGAGCAGGAAGCCGCAGAGATTCAAGCGGTTACCGCAATTGCTGAAGGTCGTCGTTAATTAGACTGTGAGTCTGCCTTGTACCTGTTTGAAAGCCTGAATCTGCTGATTCAACGTTACTTGCCTGAGGAGCAGATTAAACGCCTCAAACAGGCATACCTCGTTGCACGTGATGCTCACGAGGGACAGACACGCTCCAGCGGTGAGCCCTACATTACTCACCCTGTTGCCGTGGCCTGTATTCTAGCGGAAATGCGTCTCGACTATGAAACGCTAATGGCAGCCCTGCTGCACGACGTCATCGAAGACACCCCGGCCACCTATCAGGATATGGAACAACTATTTGGCAAAAGCGTTGCCGAACTGGTTGAAGGCGTATCCAAGCTCGACAAGCTGAAATTCCAGGATAAGAAAGAAGCGCAGGCGGAAAACTTCCGCAAAATGATCATGGCAATGGTGCAAGACATCCGCGTCGTTCTGATCAAGCTGGCTGACCGCACCCACAATATGCGGACTCTCGGTTCGCTACGCCCCGACAAACGGCGGCGTATCGCGCGCGAAACCCTGGAAATTTACAGCCCGCTAGCCCACCGGCTAGGTATTCATCATCTGAAGATCGAACTGGAAGAGTTGGGCTTCGAGGCGCTCTATCCAAACCGTTATCGTGTCATTAAAGCCGTGGTGAAAGCCGCGCGCGGTAACCGTAAGGAGATGATCCAGAAGATTCTTTCCGAGATCGAAGGGCGTTTAACCGAAGCGGGTATTCCCTGCCGCGTCAGCGGGCGGGAAAAGCATCTCTATTCCATCTACTGCAAGATGCACCTGAAAGAACAGCGTTTCCATTCAATAATGGATATCTACGCGTTCCGGGTGATCGTGAAAGAAGTCGACACCTGTTACCGGGTTCTGGGCCAGGCGCATAGCCTGTATAAGCCACGCCCTGGGCGAGTGAAAGACTACATCGCCATTCCTAAGGCCAACGGCTATCAATCGCTGCACACATCGCTGATCGGCCCGCACGGCGTGCCGGTTGAAGTGCAGATCCGTACCGAAGACATGGATCAGATGGCAGAGATGGGGGTTGCCGCGCATTGGGCCTATAAAGAAAGGGTTCCAGGCGAAACCACCGGCACAACCGCACAGATCCGCGCTCAGCGCTGGATGCAGAGCCTGCTTGAGCTACAACAAAGTGCTGGCAGCTCGTTTGAATTTATCGAAAGCGTAAAATCCGATCTGTTCCCCGATGAGATTTACGTTTTCACCCCGGAAGGGCGCATCGTGGAACTGCCTGCGGGTGCAACGCCTGTCGACTTTGCTTATGCAGTGCACACCGATATCGGCCATGCCTGCGTAGGCGCACGCGTCGATCGCCAGCCGTATCCGTTGTCACAATCGCTGTCCAGTGGTCAGACGGTGGAAATCATCACAGCGCCGGGCGCACGGCCCAACGCCGCCTGGCTGAACTTTGTTGTCAGCTCAAAAGCCCGCGCTAAAATCCGCCAGATGCTGAAAAACCTCAAGCGTGACGACTCTGTCAGCCTGGGCCGCCGTTTGCTTAACCACGCGCTCGGTGGCAGCCGTAAGCTGTCTGAAGTACCGCAGGAAAACATCCAGCACGAACTGGAACGCATGAAGCTGGCTACGCTGGACGACTTACTGGCAGAAATCGGCCTCGGCAATACCATGAGCGTGGTCATCGCGAAGAATTTGCAGGGCGATCACTCCAGCCTCGGGGCTTCTTCCGGCGTGCGCAATCTGGCCATTAAAGGGGCCGATGGCGTTCTGATTACCTTCGCCAAGTGCTGCCGGCCAATTCCGGGCGATCCGATTATTGCCCACGTCAGCCCAGGCAAAGGGTTGGTGGTCCACCATGAGTCCTGCCGTAACATCCGCGGCTACCAGAAAGAGCCTGAGAAATTCATGGCGGTAGAGTGGGATCTGGAAACCGAGCAGGAATTCATTGCTGAAATCAAAGTGGATATGTTCAACCATCAGGGAGCATTGGCTAACCTGACGGCGGCCATTAATGCGGCCGAATCGAATATTCAAAGCCTGAATACCGAAGAGAAAGATGGCCGGGTCTACAGTGCCTTTATTCGCTTAACCACGCGCGATCGCATCCATCTGGCAAACATTATGCGTAAGATCCGTATCATGCCGGATGTCATCAAAGTTAACCGTAACCGAAACTAGCGCTTATGAGCCCTGAACGTTATGCACGGATTTGTGAAATGCTGTCCACCCGGCAGCCCGATCTGACAGTCTGCTTGGAGCAGGTACACAAACCGCATAACGTCTCCGCGATTATTCGCACCGCCGATGCCATTGGTGTGCATCAGGTGCATGCCGTGTGGCCAACCGCGCGGATGCGCACGCTGGTTTCTTCCGCCGCAGGCAGCAACAGCTGGGTAAACGTCCAAACCCACCCGACCATTGCCGATGCCGTGGCACAGATGAAAAGCCAGGGGATGCAGATCCTGGCCACCCATCTTTCCGCACGCGCTGTCGATTTTCGCGCAGTGGACTATACCCGCCCGACCTGTGTACTGCTGGGGCAGGAAAAAACCGGTATCACCGAAGAAGCGCTGGCGCTGGCCGATCAAGACATCATTATTCCGATGATCGGTATGGTGCAATCGCTCAATGTTTCTGTGGCTGCCGCATTAATCCTGTATGAAGCCCAGCGTCAGCGGCAAAACGCTGGCATGTACCGCCGCGAACACAGCGCACTGAATAAAGAAGAGCAACAACGCCTGCTGTTTGAGGGAGGTTATCCGGTGCTGGCCAACGTGGCCAAGCGCAAAGGGCTGCCACGCCCGCATATTGATGAGCAGGGCCAAGTGATTGCCAGCGCCGAATGGTGGGCAACCATGCAGGCAACGACGGTACGCCGATGAAAGGCCGCCTGCTGGATGCCGTCCCTCTTACAACACTTTCCGGGGTTGGAGCCAGCCAGGCAGGTAAATTAGCCAAAATCGGCCTGAACACCATTCAGGATTTGCTGTTACATCTGCCACTGCGTTACGAAGATCGCACCCGCCTGTACTCCATCAACGATCTGCTGCCCGGTATTTTTGCCACGGTGGAAGGGGAAGTGCTGCGCAGCGATATCAGTTTTGGCCGCCGCCGCATGCTAACCTGCCAGATCAGCGACGGCACCGGCCTTCTGACCATGCGCTTCTTCAATTTCAACGCGGCGATGAAGAACAGCCTGTCTACCGGTCGCCGCGTGACGGCTTACGGTGAAATCAAACGCGGCACTCACGGCGCCGAAATCATTCATCCTGAATATCGTATTCAGGGTGAAAGCAGTGAAGTTGAGCTACAAGAAGCCCTGACACCGGTCTATCCCACCACCGAAGGCGTGCGTCAAGCCACGCTGCGCAAGCTGACCGACCAAGCATTAGAACTGCTGGATACCTGTGCCATCGCCGAATTACTGCCTGCGGAACTGAGCGGTGGATTAATCAGCCTGCCACAGGCGCTACATACCCTGCACCGACCGCCGCCGGATATCCAACTGGCCGATCTGGAGCAGGGCAAACACCCGGCACAAAAACGCCTGATTCTGGAAGAGCTACTGGCGCATAACCTCAGCATGCTGGCAGTACGTGCAGGCGCGCAAAGCTATAAAGCACTATCACTCACGCCGGACGACCAGCTGAAAAAGCGTTTCCTCGCTCAGTTACCGTTTGCCCCTACCGGTGCGCAAAATCGGGTAGTAGCAGATATCGAAGCCGATATGCAGAAGGGTTTCCCGATGATGCGCCTAGTGCAAGGGGATGTTGGTTCAGGCAAAACTCTGGTTGCAGCACTGGCCGCCCTGCGTGCCATCGCCCACGGTAAGCAGGTGGCGCTGATGGCCCCCACTGAGTTACTGGCCGAACAACACGCCAATAACTTCCGCCAATGGTTTGAACCGCTGGGAATTGAGGTGGGCTGGCTGGCGGGGAAACAAAAGGGCAAAGCACGCATCGCACAGCAGGACGCGATTGCCAGCGGGCAAGTATCGATGGTGGTAGGAACGCACGCCATCTTCCAGGAACAGGTGCAATTCAATGGCCTGGCACTGGTGATTATCGATGAACAACACCGCTTTGGCGTGCATCAGCGGCTGGCACTGTGGGAAAAAGGCGAAGAGCAAGGGTTCCATGCTCATCAGTTGATCATGACCGCCACGCCAATTCCACGCACGCTGGCGATGACCGCCTATGCCGATCTCGACACTTCGGTTATCGACGAACTGCCGCCGGGGCGCACGCCGGTAACCACCGTGGCAATCCCTGATACGCGCCGTGCCGATATTATTCAGCGGGTAAAAAGCGCCTGTTTAGAAGAAAGCCGCCAAGCGTATTGGGTTTGTACGCTGATTGAAGAGTCCGACCTGCTAGAGGCTCAAGCAGCGGAAGCCACCTGGGAAGAATTGAAAATCGCCCTGCCGGAGCTGAAGGTGGCTCTGGTCCATGGTCGCATGAAGGCGCAAGAGAAACAGGCGGTGATGCAGGCCTTCAAACAGGGCGAGTTGCAGCTCTTGGTCGCAACCACAGTGATTGAGGTGGGCGTTGACGTACCCAATGCCAGCCTGATGATTATCGAGAACCCGGAGCGGCTCGGATTGGCGCAGTTGCACCAGCTACGCGGCCGCGTTGGCCGTGGTGCCGTCGCCTCTCACTGCGTGCTGCTGTATAAAACCCCGCTCAGCAAAACGGCGCAAAAACGCCTGCAGGTGCTGCGCGACAGTAACGACGGCTTTGTGATTGCCCAGCGCGATCTGGAAATCCGTGGGCCGGGCGAGCTGTTGGGTACGCGCCAAACCGGCAGCGCAGAGTTCAGAGTGGCCGATCTGTTGCGCGATCAGGCGATGATCCCAGAGGTTCAGCGCACGGCGCGCTATATCCACCAGCACTACCCGCAACATGCTCACGCCCTGATTGAGCGCTGGCTGCCTGAAACCGCCCGCTACTCCAACGCCTGATTCTGTCGCCCTCCCCCATGGAAAGGGCGACATCATTTAGCCAAACATCGGCAACATCAGATACAGCTTAATCACGATGGCATTGGCGATATCAATAAAGAACGCCCCCACCATCGGCACCACGAGAAACGACAGGTGCGAAGGGCCAAAACGATCGGTAATCGCCTGCATGTTGGCAATCGCCGTCGGCGTCGCCCCCATACCAAAACCACAGTGCCCAGCGGCCAATACCGCGGCATCATAGTTTTTGCCCATCACGCGATAGGTCACAAAGATCGCATACAGCGCCATCACCAAGGCTTGTACCACCAGAATCGCCAGCATCGGTAATGCCAGAGAGGCCAGTTCCCACAAACGCAGGCTCATCAGCGCCATCGCCAGAAACAGAGACAAGCTGACGTTGCCCAACACCGAAACGGCGCGCTCAAACACCGTATAAAAACCGGTAGCCGACAGCGTGTTGCTGAGGATCACCCCCACAAACAGCACGCAGACAAACGTGGGCAGTTCGAAGGAGCTACCATTCAGTAACCCGAAAATAAATTTCCCGAGGCTCAGGCAGATAGCGATCATGGCAATGGTTTCGACCATCACCAGCGAGGTGATTAGGCGGCCACTTTCCGGCTTTTCAAAACCGCTTGGCTGCACGCTGTCTTCCGGGTTTCCTTCCGGGGTTGAAGAGTGCTTAACCAGATAACGCGCCACCGGGCCGCCGATCAGCCCACCCAGCACCAGACCAAAGGTGGCGCAGGCTATCGCGACTTCTGTCGCATTCTCAAAACCATAGCGTTCGATGAACACCTTACTCCAGGCAGCGCCGGTGCCATGGCCGCCAGAAAGCGTAATCGAGCCAGCAATCAGCCCCATCAGCGGATTCAAGCCGAGTATTTTCGCCATGCCGATACCAATGGCGTTCTGCACCACCAGCAGGCCCAGCACGACAAACACGAACACAAACAGCGCCTTGCCCCCTGCCCGCAAACGCGCCAGGTTAGCATTCAGACCGATGGTGGCAAAAAAAGCCAGCATCAAGGGATCTCTCAGCGACATATCAAAGCTAACTTCCCAGTCGACGGTTTTTTTCACCAGTAACAACAACAACGCCACCAGCAAACCGCCCGCCACCGGGGCCGGAATAGTATATTTTCTCAACAAAGGAATGGATCGTACACATTTGCCCCCAAGGAGCAAAACCAGCGTGGCAGCAACTAAAGTGCCATAGGTATCGAGATGGAACATCTCAGGTACTCCGTGTCAGAATCGATATACAATAAATTATAAACCATAATTTTAGTCAGGCTTTTAACTCGATGAGTGGTCGATTATTAGTGGAAAAGACTAATAACAAAAGAAAAAGCGAACGAAAATGTGACCTTCATAAGGCTAAATTTGGCAAAAATATTAATGCGCAACCGTTTGCTTTTGTGAGGCGGATCATTAAAATGCTTTCTTTGCCGCTTCAGGGAACGCTACACCATGTCCATCCAATCCGCTGAGCTTGATACCGCGCAACAGGCATCAGCAACCGCTCCACGCACCAGTGAACTGATTTATCGCTTGGAAGATCGCCCGCCGTTGCCGCAAACCCTGTTTGCCGCCGGTCAGCATCTGCTGGCGATGTTTGTTGCCGTGATCACCCCAGCCCTGTTGATCTGCCAGGCACTTGGCCTGCCCGCGCAGGATACGCAGCACATTATCAGCATGTCGCTGTTTGCTTCAGGTTTGGCCTCGATTCTGCAAATCAAAACCTGGGGCCCGGTGGGTTCTGGTCTGCTATCCATTCAGGGTACCAGCTTTAACTTTGTCTCACCGCTGATTATGGGCGGGCTGGCGTTGAAAAACGGCGGTGCCGACGTGCCAACCATGATGGCGGCGCTGTTCGGCACACTGATGGTGGCTTCCTGTACTGAAATCCTGCTCTCGAGGGTGCTGCATCTGGCGCGCCGCATTATCACCCCGCTGGTATCCGGTATTGTGGTGATGATCATCGGCCTGTCGCTGATTCAGGTGGGTCTGACGTCCATTGGCGGTGGCTACGCAGCCATGAACGACCATACTTTTGGCGCACCGAAAAACCTGTTGCTGGCTGGCGTAGTGCTGGTGGTGATCATTCTGCTTAACCGCCAGCGCAATCCTTACCTGCGCGTGGCTTCGCTGGTGATCGCCATGGCCGTGGGTTATCTGCTGGCCTGGGCGATGGACATGCTGCCAGAAACCCAACCCGCCACCAATACGGCCATGATCAACATCCCAACGCCGCTGTATTACGGTTTGGGCTTTGACTGGAACCTGCTGCTGCCGCTGATGCTGATCTTTATGGTGACCTCGTTGGAGACCATTGGTGACATTACGGCAACTTCCGACGTTTCCGAACAACCGGTCAGCGGCCCGCTATATATGAAGCGGCTCAAAGGCGGTGTGCTGGCTAACGGCCTGAACTCGATGCTGTCGGCCGTATTCAACACTTTCCCGAACTCCTGCTTCGGTCAGAACAACGGCGTGATCCAACTGACTGGCGTAGCCAGCCGCTACGTCGGTTTCGTGGTTGCCTTGATGCTGATCGTGCTGGGGCTGTTCCCTGCGGTCGCCGGTATCGTGCTGCATATCCCAGAACCGGTGCTGGGTGGCGCCACCATCGTGATGTTCGGCACCATTGCCGCCTCCGGCGTGCGTATCGTGTCCCGCGAGACCCTGAACCGCCGTGCGATCATGATTATGGCGCTGTCGTTGGCCGTTGGGATGGGCGTTTCTCAGCAACCGCTGATCCTGCAGTTTGCACCGGATTGGCTGAAAACCCTGTTCTCTTCCGGCATCGCCGCCGGTGGGATCACGGCCATTGTGTTAAACCTGCTGTTCCCGCAGGAAAAATAACCAATCCGACCCTAAGTGGTAAAACGGCCGGTAGCAAAGCGCTATTGGCCGTTTTTTTATTGTCTTTCAGGCTATTGCACTTGAGCTGACGGCCTAATTACGGCATAAACAGGGTATCTTTTCTGACCGCTACGGATTCGGACGATGAAATTTATCGGAAAACTGTTGCTGACGTTGTTACTGCTGGCGGTGCTCGCCGTGGTGCTGCTATACGTCTTGGGGCAAACACGCTGGGCTGCGGGCTGGATGAGCCGTTGGATCAGCAATAACAGTGAATACCGCCTATCGGTGGAAAAAATCACCCATTCATGGAGTAAGCCAGGGCAAATCACGCTGGAAGAGGTCACTTTGGCTCAGGCTAACCAGCCGCAGGTGCTGGCCGCCAAGCAGGTGGATTTTGCCTTCAGCCTACGGCAGATCACTGAACCAGGTTACTTCGGCAGCGTGACGCTGCGCGACGGGACGCTCAATATACAATCACAGCAGGGCATCTCCTTGCCGATACAGGCCGATACGCTGCAACTGAGTAATATGGCGTTGCAGTCCAACGAGGCAAACTGGCGGTTGAATGCGCAAAAGGTGAATGCCGGTGTCACTCCTTGGCAGCCGACCACTGCCCATGTGCTGGGTGAAAACAACCAGTTCCAGTTCAGCGCCGGTTTGATGGTCTTGAACGGTGTTCCTGCCTCACAGGTGCTGGTGCAAGGTGAAATCAAGCAAGACCAACTGATCTTGAGCGATTTCGGGGCTGACTTGGCCCAAGGCGATCTGACCGGGGTGGCCAGCCGGGCCGCAGACGGTAGTTGGCTGGTAGAGCGCCTGCGCCTGAGTAATGTACGCCTGCAAACCGCGCTGACGTTGGAACAGCTTTGGGAGCACGTCACCGCACTGCCACCGATTACGGTGAAGCGCTTTGACTTGATCGATGCACGCCTGGAAGGGAAAGAGTGGGCAATTAACGATCTCGATTTATCGCTGCAAAACGTCACCTTCGAACAGGGTGACTGGAGCAGCCAGGATGGAACGCTCAGCTTTAACGCGGGCGATCTCATCCATGGCAGTTTCCATCTGGTCGATCCGATCATCAATATGCAGCTTTCTCCGGCCGGTATTACCATTCAACAGTTCACCACCCGTTGGGAGGGTGGGCTGTTACGCACCTCCGGTAATTGGCTGCGCGCCGACAAGCGGTTGCAACTCGATGAAGTGGCCATGGCCGCGCTGGAATATACGTTGCCAAACAATTGGCGGGCGCTATGGTTGCAACCGCTGCCAAGCTGGTTGGCGCAAGTGTATATCGGCAAACTGACGACCAATCGTAATCTGATTATCGACATCAATCCGGATTTCCCTTTCCAGATCACCGCATTGGATGGTTACGGCAGCAATCTGCTGCTGGCCAACGATCATCAGTGGGGCATCTGGTCCGGCTCGTTGAAGCTCAACGGCAGCGATGCCACCTTCAACAAAGTTGACGTGCGCCGCCCTTCTCTGGCGCTGGATGCCGATACACAGCAGATTAACGTTACCGAACTGAGCGCCTTTATGCCGGATGGCCTGTTGGATGCCAAGGCCAATATCAGCCAGTTACCCGGCAAGCCGTTTACGCTATCTCTTGATGGGCGCTCGGTGCCGTTAAACACCTTACAGCAGTGGGGATGGCAGCAGGTGCCGTTGGAAGGTGATGGTAATCTGCAATTGCAGTTGAAAGGGATGCTGAACGGGGAAGAATCGTTTAAATCCTCATTACAGGGCCACTTACAGGCGACCAGCAAAGAAGGGCAAACGCTGGAGCAACAGCTGCCATAAGCGCAATACCGTTCGTTAAAGCTAACCTGTTAGGTGAGAGGCTCCTCTGCACAACAAGCCCCTCACTCCGTCCCTCTCCCACAGGGAGAGGGAGGCCACACCTTCAGCCTTTGCTGCATCTTTATGCTGTTTTTCGCTTAACTGACCAGCATTGCGGCAATTGATCTTTATACTCTAAATAATTCGAGTTGCAGGAAGGCGGCAAGTGAGCGAATCCCCAGGAGCATAGACCACTATGTGACTGGGGTGAGCAAACGTAGCCAACGCACATGCAACTTGAAGTATGACGAGTATAGCTGGCTACGCTTCTGAACCGCCCTTGTCCAACGGTTCATCAGGTTCGGCAGGCAGCACCATATAGGTGCCTTCAAAGATTGCCCCTTTATCCTCATCCCCAAACAAATGGACTTCCGCCTGCACGCGCGCCCGGCGGCCACGGGCCAAACGGGCAAGATCGCCACTGAGTGAGCTGAGATCCGCCACCGCTCGTGGGCGACCGGTGATCGGTTTACTATAACGGATGTGGGCATCCGCCAGAATAATGGTGCCGCCGAGATGGCGCTCGCGCAGCAGCAGCCAGATCAACCCCCAGGCGGTTAGCGTCGCCAGCGAAAACAGGCTACCGGCAAACAGCGTATGGTGCGGGTTCTGATTACCCACCTCCGGCATAGTGGTGACAAAACGCTGGCCGGTATATTGGCTGATGCGCACGCCCATTTTTTCACTGAGCGGGATATGTTCATACCAGGCTTGTTGCAACTGCCCGCACCAATCGGGGCGATGCAGGATATCATCCAGCGTTGCTACCGGTTTAATCATCAAGTAGTGACGGATGGGGGTGGTTTGCGGAGCAGTGATCTCGCCCTGATTGATAAACCCAAGTTTGGCAAAGAAATCGACGGCATCTTCACGCGCGCTACACACCACCCGCTTTACCCCTTCCTGACGCGCGACCGACTCCAGGGTCATCGCCACCAGCGTACCCAGGCCTTTGTCTTGTACCGTAGGGTCAACCGCCAGAAAGCGGATAGCGGCTTCATTGTCGGCATTGATATACAACCGCCCAATCGCCACAATCTTGCCATTCTCGTCCACCACCATCTGATGGTGCGCCATGGCGTCGTAGGCATCCTTTTCCGAACCCACTGGCTGATGCAACGGCTTGCGCAGCATCTCCCAGCGAAACTGGTAATACGCTTTCAGTTCTTGTTCTGTTACGGGGACTCGTAGGTGATACATAGACGCCTTCTCTCTTATCATGCTTACACTTGCAGCCAGAACGTCACCGGCCCATCGTTCACCAGCGACACTTTCATGTCGGCGGCAAACTCTCCGGTCTGGGTTTCCACACCGCGCTCACGGCACTGGCCAACAAAATATTGATACAAACGCTCGGCATCGATCGGCGCCGCACCGCGCGAAAAGCTCGGGCGCATGCCTCTCTCGGTGTCGGCCACCAGCGTAAACTGCGACACCACCAGCACGCTGCCACCGGCCTGCTGTACGTTGAGATTCATCTTGTCGTTCTCATCGCCAAAGATGCGGTATCCCAGCACCCGCTCGCACAGGCGTTCAGCTTTTTGTTCGTTATCATCCGCCTCAACGCCCAATAACACTAACAAACCAGGGCCAATTTTGCCTAGCGTTTCACCTTCAACCACCACGCTGGCGTTTAACACCCGCTGAATTAACGCAATCATAAATGCTCTTCCTGCTGCCGTTTTTGCTGTTGCTGATAAAGACGATACTCACCCAACGTGACGGTGATTTCAGCACCGAGTAACACGATACACCAGCTCCAATACACCCATAGGAATAAAATGGGGATCACTGCCAACACGCCATAGATCAGTTGATAAGACGGGAACATGGTGACGTAAAACGCAAAAGCCTTCTTGCCCAGTTCGAACAGCACCCCGGCAACCAGCGCACCGACCAGCGCATCCTTCGGCGGTACCCGCACGGTGGGGACGATGCTGTACAGCAACCAGAAGGATACCCATGAAAGCAGCAGCGGAAAAATGCGTAACACATCATCGAGCAGGTCGTTGACGCCGGTCTGTGCCAGCCATTTCAGCGACAGCAGATAAGAGCTGATCGCCATGCTGGCCCCTACCAACAGCGGCCCCAATGTCAGCACCATCCAGTAAACGGCAAAGGAAAACACGATCGGGCGTTTATTTTTGCTGCGCCAAATGGTGTTCAGCACGGAATCCACCGAGGAGATCAACAATAACGCGGTGATAATCAAACCGCAGGCCCCTACCGCCGTCATCCTGCTGGAGTTGGCGACAAACTGCTCGAGGTACTGTTGAATCACGTTGCCGGCAGCAGGCATAAAGTTAGAAAAAATAAAGCTTTTCAACTGAACGCTGATGTCCGAAAACATCGGAAAGGCGGCAAACAGCGCAAACACTACGGTGACCAACGGCACCAGCGAGAGCAGAGAAACATAGGCCAGATGGCCTGCCAGCATGGTCAGGCCATCGCTATCGATACGCTTCATCAGCAACCGCCCGAAGGTCACTCCGGGCTTAAGCGACGCAGGCAGCTTTTTTCGGCGGAAAAACGACATATCCACTCCTTGAGATCGGCCTTTACGCCTTAAGCTTAACGCGCAGTGGTCATTGAGCAAAATACGCCGGAATAACCTGCCGATCGGTCACCTGCACCGCTTTGATCCCCAACGCTTCAGCCGCCGCCACGTTAGCGGCGACGTCGTCAAAAAACACCGCCTGATCCGCCGGAGTATTTTCCGCAGCCAGCACATGCTGATAAATATTGGCGTCAGGTTTACGCATACCGATGTCTTGCGACAGGTACATATGATCGGCAGCTTCGGCAACTTGCGGGTAGTGTTGCGGCCAGTAGTTGCAGTGCAGACGGTTGGTATTCGACAGCACCACTACACGGTGCCCCTCATTGCGCAAGCGAAGCATAATGTCGATCACTTCTGGGCGCAGGGCGACAAACACCGCCTGCCAGCCAGTGGCAAACTGTTCGAAACTGAGCGCAACCCCCATCTCATCACACAGTTTAGCGGCAAAATCTTCGTCGCTGATTTCACCGCGTTCGTGCTGCTGGAAGACTTCGCCCATGCTGAAACGATCGGTCAATATCGCCAGCGGTGTACCGCTCAGATTGCTCCACACTCCCAGCACACGTTTGAAATCGATATCGACGATCACATTACCTAAATCAAAGATATACAGCATAGTCCTCTCCTGATGGGCCAGTGAGATTTTACTGTAACGGGAAAAGTTAAGGCTGAACAGGGAACAAGGAGGAAAAGCGCACGACACGCCGCAGAAACGGGGGAAAGACTGAGGAAAAAACTCAGGGCGCCTTTACGCGCCCTAAGCATTGCGGATTAAATCAGCTGATTAAGCTTCTTTAGGACCGCGGCTTGCACGCTTACGATCGTTTTCCGTCAGGTGACGCTTACGGATACGGATCGAGGTTGGCGTCACTTCTACCAGTTCGTCATCATCGATAAATTCCAGAGCTTGCTCCAGAGACATCTTGATGGCAGGAACCAAGGTAGTTGCTTCGTCAGTACCAGAAGCACGCATGTTGGTCAGCTTTTTACCGGTCAGGCAGTTCACGGTCAGGTCGTTAGAACGTGAGTGAATACCGATGATCTGGCCTTCATACACTTCTGCGCCATGGCCCAGGAACAGCTTGCCGCGATCTTGCAGACCGAACAGGGCGAATGCTACCGCTTTACCCTGGCCGTTGGAGATCAGCACGCCGTTCTGACGCTGACCCACTTCACCTTGACGCACGTCGTCATAATGGCTGAAGGTGGAGTACAGCAGACCCGTACCGGAAGTCATAGTCATGAATTCGTTACGGAAACCGATCAAACCACGGCTTGGGATCACATAGTCCAGACGCACACGGCCCTTACCATCAGGATCCATGTTTTTCAGGTCAGCTTTACGCTCGCCCATCGCCTGCATCACAGAACCCTGATGCTGCTCTTCGATGTCCAACGTCACGTTTTCGAATGGCTCCTGCTTGCGGCCATCGATTTCGCGGAAGATAACTTTCGGACGGGAAACCGCCAGTTCGAAACCTTCACGACGCATGTTCTCGATCAGTACCGACAGGTGAAGTTCACCACGGCCTGAAACGCGGAATGCATCAGCATCTGCCGTTTCTTCAACGCGCAATGCCACGTTGTGTACCAGTTCTTTGTTCAGGCGCTCAAGGATCTGACGTGAAGTCACATACTTGCCTTCTTTACCACAGAACGGTGAGGTGTTGACGTTAAAGAACATGCTTACGGTCGGTTCATCAACCGACAGCGCAGGCAGTGCTTCTACCGCGTTCACATCACAGATGGTATCGGAGATGTTCAGTTCACCCAGACCGGTGATAGCGATGATGTCGCCCGCTTCGGCAACGGTGGCTTCGATACGCTCCAGACCCATGTGGGTCAGCACTTTACCGATTTTACCGTTACGGGTTTTACCTTCGCTGTCGACCACAGTGATTTGCTGGTTAGGCTTCACTTTACCGCGCTTGATACGGCCGATGCCGATCACGCCAACGTAGTTGTTGTAGTCCAGCTGAGAGATTTGCATCTGGAATGGAGCATCCATCTCAACCTGCGGTGCAGACACGTGGTCAACGATCGCCTGATACAGCGGGGTCATGTCTTCAGCCATCTCGTTATGGTCGAGACCTGCGATACCCAGCAGTGCAGAAGCATAGATGATTGGGAAATCGAGCTGTTCGTCGGTGGCGTCCAGGTTAACGAACAGATCGAAGACCTGATCAACGACCCAGTCAGGACGCGCGCCAGGGCGGTCAACCTTGTTGATGACCACGATCGGTTTCAGACCGTTAGCGAACGCTTTCTTGGTCACGAAACGGGTTTGCGGCATTGGGCCATCCATCGCATCCACGACCAGCAGCACCGAGTCGACCATTGACATCACTCGCTCAACCTCACCGCCGAAGTCGGCGTGTCCTGGGGTATCCACGATGTTGATGCGGTAGTCTTTCCAATTAATGGCGGTGTTTTTTGCGAGGATGGTAATCCCACGCTCTTTCTCCAAATCGTTGGAGTCCATTACGCGTTCAGTTGCTTCTGTACGCTCTCCGAAAGTACCGGATTGTTGCAGCAACTTGTCAACCAGGGTGGTTTTACCATGGTCAACGTGGGCAATAATGGCGATGTTACGCAAATTTTCGATCACAGCTTTGCCTCAGGCATTAGAAATAGCGCGCTATTGTACACGTATTAAGCGAGGTACTAAACAAGATCACAACACTCTCTTATAAACAACTGTGTACAGGTCAGTTTGTGATCTCATTCACGGTGCAAAAAGCAGCAACTGATGACGTTTTGCACCATTTAAGTGCCCCAGCAGGCATTATTTGCACCACAGCAGTGCATTGCATCCCCCATGGTGCATACTAGGGATGGGCAAAACCCGCGCAGAAAGGCGATTATTGCGCTTTTAAAATAGTTGGCACAGTTTTCGCTTTAGTCTACGCAAGGCGAAATCAAGCCAGTTTCCACAGATTCGTTCCACGACGACGACAACGATAAATCCGGGAGAGTTAAGTATGTCCGCTGAACACGTTTTAACGATGCTGAATGAGCATGAAGTGAAATTTGTAGACCTGCGCTTCACTGACACCAAGGGTAAAGAACAACACGTCACCATCCCTGCTCATCAGGTAAATGCCGATTTCTTCGAAGAAGGCAAAATGTTTGACGGCTCCTCGATCGGTGGTTGGAAGGGCATCAACGAATCTGACATGGTGCTGATGCCAGACGCCAGCACTGCGGTTCTGGATCCGTTCTTTGAAGAAACCACGCTGATCATTCGCTGTGACATCCTCGAGCCAGGCACCATGCAGGGCTATGACCGTGACCCGCGTTCGATCTCCAAACGTGCAGAAGATTTCCTGCGCTCTTCCGGCATTGCAGACACCGTGCTGTTTGGGCCAGAACCAGAGTTCTTCCTGTTTGACGACGTGCGTTTCGGCAGCAGCATCCGTGGTTCCCACGTGAGCATCGATGACATCGAAGGCGCCTGGAACACCAGCACCAAATACGAAGGCGGCAACAAAGGCCACCGTCCAGCGGTGAAAGGCGGTTACTTCCCAGTACCACCGGTTGACTCTTCACAGGACATCCGTTCTACCATGTGTTTAACCATGGAAGAAATGGGTCTGGTGGTTGAAGCTCACCACCATGAAGTGGCCACCGCAGGTCAGAACGAAGTGGCAACCCGCTTCAACACCATGACCAAGAAAGCCGACGAAATCCAAATCTACAAATACGTGGTGCACAACGTGGCGCACGCATTTGGTAAAACCGCGACCTTTATGCCAAAACCGATGTTCGGTGATAACGGTTCCGGTATGCACTGCCACATGTCGCTGTCCAAGAACGGTGTTAACCTGTTTGCTGGCGACAAATACGGCGGCCTGTCTGACATCGCACTGTTCTACATTGGCGGTATCATCAAGCACGCTAAAGCGATCAACGCCCTGGCTAACCCGACCACCAACTCTTACAAGCGTCTGGTCCCAGGTTACGAAGCACCGGTGATGCTGGCTTATTCTGCCCGTAACCGTTCAGCGTCTATTCGTATTCCAGTGGTTTCCAGCCCGAAAGCTCGCCGCATCGAAGCGCGCTTCCCGGATCCAGCGGCTAACCCATACCTGTGCTTCGCAGCACTGCTGATGGCTGGTCTGGATGGCGTGATCAACAAGATCCATCCTGGCGATGCCATGGACAAAAACCTGTATGACCTGCCGCCGGAAGAAGAAGCTGAGATTCCAAAAGTGGCCGGCTCACTGGATGAAGCTATGGCTGCACTGAACGAAGACCGCGAGTTCCTGACCCGTGGTGGCGTGTTCACTGACGACGCGATCGATGCTTACATCGAACTGCGTAAAGAAGAGATGGACCGCGTTCGCATGACGCCACACCCAGTAGAGTTCGAGCTGTACTACAGCGTTTAAATGATACCTTGCGCTGTCCGCGGATGGCGCACCGGTTTCAGTTGCCGTTTTTTTGTTGCCGTGGAAACTTTTTAGCCCATCTCTGATGGGCTTTTTTCTCCACCGTATTTTCTGCAAAACTATTTCATACCGCGAGAGTGCAGGATGGAGTAGGATGGATGCACTAAAAAGGTGCAGACGTCTTCTGTACCCAATAGGTTCCATGGTATAGCTAGGCGGCAACCGAGCGCATCCCCAGGATGCTTGGTCGGCCAAGTGACTGGAGTAAGCAAGGGCGGCCAACAACGCTGTGCCTTGAAAGATGAAGGGCATGTATGGCAACTGGCAAGCTACCCGATGCTGGGCAGATCCTCAATTCTCTGATCAATAGCATCCTGCTGTTGGATGACCGGCTTGCTGTTCACTACGCCAACCCGGCAGCGCAGCAACTGCTGGCGCAAAGTTCCCGTAAACTTTTCGGTACGCCATTGCCTGAATTACTGGGCTATTTTTCGCTGAACATCGATCTGATGCGCGAGAGCCTCAACGCAGGCCAGGGCTTTACCGACAATGAAGTGACCCTGGTGGTCGATAGCCGTGCGCACATCCTCTCCTTGACCGCCCAGGCGCTGCCTGAAGGCTTTATCCTGATCGAGCTGGCACCGATGGATAACCAGCGCCGATTGAGCCAGGAACAGTTGCAGCATGCTCAGCAAGTGGCAGCACGCGATCTGGTGCGCGGGTTGGCACATGAAATCAAAAATCCGCTCGGTGGCCTGCGTGGCGCAGCACAGTTGCTGGCCAAGGCGCTGCCCGATCCGGCGCTGACCGAATACACCAAAGTGATCATCGAGCAGGCCGATCGGCTGCGTAATCTGGTGGATCGCTTGCTGGGGCCACAGCGGCCTGGTCAGCATATTACCCAGAGCATTCATCAGGTTGCAGAGCGTGTTTGCCAATTGGTGTCGTTGGAAAAACCGGATAACGTCACGCTGGTGCGTGATTACGACCCCAGCCTGCCAGAGCTGGCACACGATCCAGACCAGATAGAACAGATCTTGCTCAACATCACCCGCAATGCCCTACAGGCGTTGGGCCACGCCGGTGGCACCATCACGCTGCGCACGCGTACTGCGTTTCAGATCACCCTGCACGGCACGCGCTACCGGCTGGCAGCGCGCATTGATATCGAAGATGACGGCCCTGGCGTACCGGCGCTGCTGCAAGACACCCTGTTCTACCCAATGGTCAGTGGCCGCGAGGGGGGGACCGGCCTGGGATTATCTATCGCCCGTAATCTTATCGATCAGCATTGCGGAAAAATTGAATTTAACAGTTGGCCAGGGCATACCGAATTCTCGGTTTACCTGCCCATTCGTAAGTAGAGGTCGCTATGCAACGAGGGATAGTCTGGATCGTCGATGACGATAGCTCCATCCGCTGGGTGCTTGAACGCGCGCTCACTGGAGCTGGTGTAAGCTGCGTCACCTTTGAGAGTGGCCATGAAGTGCTAGAGCAACTTGCCACACAAACTCCCGATGTGTTGCTGTCAGACATTCGCATGCCAGGTATGGACGGTTTGGCGCTGCTTAAGCAGATAAAACAGCGCCATCCGATGCTTCCGGTCATCATAATGACCGCGCATTCAGATCTGGATGCCGCCGTCAGCGCCTATCAGCAAGGGGCATTTGACTACCTGCCGAAACCCTTTGATATTGACGAAGCCGTCGCGCTGGTAGAGCGCGCCATCAGCCATTATCAGGAACAGCAGCAACCGGCGCGTAGCCAGCCGGTTAGCGATCCGGCAGCCGATATTATCGGTGAAGCACCAGCGATGCAGGACGTGTTCCGCATTATTGGCCGCCTGTCACGTTCGTCCATCAGCGTGCTGATCAACGGGGAATCGGGAACCGGTAAAGAACTGGTCGCCCATGCGTTGCACCGCCACAGCCCGCGCGCCAAGTCCCCGTTTATCGCCCTGAATATGGCGGCGATCCCTAAAGACCTGATCGAATCCGAACTGTTCGGCCACGAGAAAGGCGCGTTTACCGGTGCCAATCAGATCCGCCAAGGGCGCTTTGAACAGGCCGACGGCGGCACGCTGTTCCTGGATGAAATCGGTGATATGCCGCTGGATGTGCAAACCCGTTTGCTGCGCGTGCTGGCGGATGGTCAATTTTATCGCGTTGGGGGCTATGCACCGGTAAAAGTGGATGTGCGTATCATTGCCGCCACCCACCAGAACCTGGAATTACGGGTGCAAGAGGGTAAGTTCCGCGATGACCTATTCCACCGTTTGAACGTGATCCGCGTCCACCTGCCGCCACTGCGCGAACGCCGGGAAGATATCCCACGCCTGGCACGCCATTTCCTGCAGGTTGCGGCGAAAGAACTGGGGGTGGAAGCGAAAAATCTGCACTCAGAAACCGAAACTGCCCTCACCCGCCTGCCATGGCCAGGCAACGTGCGTCAGTTAGAGAATACCTGCCGCTGGTTAACGGTAATGGCCGCCGGGCAAGAGGTGCTGATTCAGGATCTGCCCAGTGAGCTGTTTGAAACCACGGCGCCAGAATCCGCTGGCCACAGCTTGCCGGACAGTTGGGCTACTCTGCTAGCGCAATGGGCCGATCGTGCGCTGCGTTCCGGGCATCAAAATCTGTTGTCAGAAGCCCAGCCTGAGATGGAAAGAACCTTGCTCACCACCGCATTACGCCACACACAGGGGCACAAGCAGGAAGCCGCTCGCCTGCTGGGATGGGGGAGAAATACGTTAACGCGAAAACTGAAAGAGTTGGGGATGGAGTAATCTGTGTGCTGGATAGTAAAAACACAATCAAGCGCACAAAAAATCAGCTAATTACGGCTTTACAGGGTACGCCGCAGCAGTATGATTATGGCGCAAACCCCGGAGGCTCAGGATGTTGGATTCTTTTATCGTCTTTATTACCCATGGCGCAGACGTCAGTTCTGCCGTCAGCCACACGCCGCAGGCGGCCTTTGCTGCGGTACTGTGCGCCGCACTGATCAATTTCTTCAGTTAAAATAACAGCCGCATCTCAGCGGCTGTTATTTTAAGCATCAAATCACCCGTGAGAACTGCTGAGTGCGAGCCTGCTTGCGCAGATAAATATCAAAACACATACAGATATTACGGATCAGCAAACGCCCGCGCGGTGTGACGCGGATGCCACGCTCATCACGCTCCACCAGCCCATCTCGCTCGAACGGTGCCAACAATGCCAGATCTTCGGCAAAGTAATCGGTAAACCGGATAGCGTGTTGCTGCTCAATGTGCTGATAGCTGAGTTGGAAATTGCAGATTAAGGTTTTAATCACATCGCGACGCAGGCAGTCGTCTTCTGTCATCGCCAGGCCACGCCATAGCGCATTCCCACGTTCTTCTACATCGGCGTAATACACCTTCAGCTCTTTCTGGTTCTGCGCGTAGCTGTCACCAAGCATGCTGATGGCGGAAACCCCCAGACCAAGCAGATCGCTGTCCCCCTGAGTGGTGTAACCCTGGAAGTTGCGGTGTAGCTTACCTTCGCGCTGGGCGATCGCCAGTTCGTCATTCGGCCGGGCAAAGTGATCCATACCGATAAACTGGTAACCTGATTCGGTCAGCGAAGCGATGGTCTGCTGCAAAATATCGAGCTTCTGTTGCGCACTCGGCAAATCAGCATCTTTAATTTTACGTTGCGCAGCAAACAGATTCGGCAAATGCGCGTAGTTGAAGACGCTCAGACGATCCGGGTTCAGTTCCGCCACGCGCTGCAATGTGAAAGCAAAGCTTTCCGGCGTCTGCTTTGGCAGGCCGTAAATCAGGTCGATATTGGTGGAGTTGAACCCCAAGGCTTTAGCTCGAGCGATCAGCGCGAAGATAAAGTCTTCGTCCTGTTCACGGTTCACCAGGCGCTGCACTTCTTTATTGAAGTCCTGCACCCCCATGCTCAGGCGATTGATTCCTTCAGCACGTAAATGATCCAGCACATCCAGCTCAATTTCGCGTGGATCAACCTCGATCGACATCTCCGCATCCGGCAGGAAATCAAAATGCTGGCGCAGCATAGCCATCAACCGGCTGATTTGCTGTTTGTCGAGGTAAGTCGGCGTTCCGCCGCCCCAATGCATCTGATTAACCTTACGGCCCGTAAACAGCGGCGCACGCGCGGCAATCTCGCGCGCCAGCACTGCCAGATATTCGTCAGCCTTATGGGTTTGGCGCGTCACCAGTTTATTGCAGCCGCAGAAATAGCAGAGCTTGTGACAGAAAGGAATATGCACATACAGCGAGAGCGGGCGCTCAGGATAACGCGCCGCTGCGCGTTGAAACGCCGCTTCGTCGTAGCTCTGGTTAAACTCCAGCGCTGTGGGGTATGAGGTGTAACGCGGCCCCGAATAGTTATACTTTTGGATCAGGGCCAAATCCCAGACTATTGTCTGTTCAGACATGTTTGCTCACTCCTTCCGATACTTTTTCCTACCGGGCCGGGAAATGGGCAGTTGTCTATGCTGTCTGGCCGCGGAAGCGCTGCGAAAACGCGCTTTGCGTTTCGACAGCCGCCATAGTTTACCGAATAACCACAGTAGATAACACGTCAACAGTAGGGCTATTGCCGGGATCAGCCACATGTCACATTAAAATACGTCTTTTGGGTTACCGCTTTTCAGCAGTTTCAGGATATCTTCCTGCTTCTCTTCGACTTCGTCGTCTTCATCACCCAACTCAATGCCCAACTGCTCCATCAGTGCATCAATACGATCCAGGGTTTTCTCAACGTAAGCCTGATCTTCCGCATTCAGGGTGGCACCATCATCCAGGCGCTCCAACAATGCATCTAAACGTTCATCATTTTCCAGTTTCGCCAGTTCTTCTTCCGGCGACAGGCGCGGCTTAGCTTCTGCCTTCGGTTTTGGCTGAGGTTTGGCTTTCGCTTTGGCTTCAACCACCAGCGCTACCGGCACTTTACTGCCAATACGGGGATCTTTAGGCTGTGCCGCCGCTTTGTCTTTCTGGTTGGCGGACTCAACCTGGGTGCGTGAGCCTGAAGCATGACCACGGCGTTTTTTAAGACGTTTGCGATCACGAGCTTCCTGATCGAGCTCCACACGGCTTTTCTTTTTACTTTTTGACGTCGCCGCGCTGCTGCGTGGGGTGCGAGGTGCTTTTGATGGCTGGTTCATTGCGTGTGCTCTTAGGTGTGTAGATTCAGTATAGAAATGCTATACGATTGCGGCGGAATCTAGCAGAAAGTAGACAAAGAAAAAAGGCGGCAGGTTAAACCTGCCGCCTATTTCACACCTTCAAGTGAAGGATATTCCTACTCCGCACTCCATGCGTACACTCAACGTCCCAGTTTTTCCATCTGCTATAACCGCATTCCCTGCAACTATGTCCTTCATCCTGAAAAGGAAATTCGTCCCTGGTGCAATCCGTTAGCCTTCACTCTTCCTGAGTGTGCTTCCCGCATGCATCCAAATTGCAGTTACTTCACCATCCATATGCTATTCATACGCTCCGGTACAAATAGTTTCAATTCCATCTGAAGCCATCCTGATACTCATTACACATCCTGTGTATTCCATGAGATTTATCACCCTTCCTGGATGTTCCTGTTTCCTTCGCGTCCTGCGTTGAGACCTACTTTACGCCTTTAGGCGCTGTACTCAAGGTACCTACAACAGGCTTACAGTGATATTTTCACCACAAAAACACTAATCATTTGTTTTTTAAACAAAATTAATAAATGAACATTTAAATAAAGAGACATTACCCTCTATTGGAATGGCAAATGTCTTACACGATAGGAGCCAATTTGCTCGAATGGACTACTCGCTAGATGTATAAAAACTGAGAAAAACACCATTTTGATACCGATGCAGTTATAATCGCCCACCAGATAGCCATCCTCACGGAGACGAAAATTTTGACCAGTAAGAATTACAATTATCATGTGACCCACTTCGTCACCAGTGCGCCCGATATTCGCCACCTTCCGGGGGATGAAGGTATTGAAGTGGCATTTGCCGGCCGATCCAACGCCGGTAAATCCAGTGCGTTGAATACCCTGACCAATCAGAAAGGGTTGGCGCGTACCAGTAAAACCCCTGGCCGTACCCAATTGATCAACCTGTTCGAAGTGGAAGAAGGTATTCGTCTGGTGGATTTGCCTGGCTATGGCTACGCAGAAGTCCCTGAAGAGATGAAACGCAAATGGCAGCGCGCGCTGGGGGAATACCTGCAGATGCGCAACTGCCTGAAAGGTCTGGTGGTACTGATGGATATCCGCCACCCGCTGAAGGATCTCGACCAGCAGATGATTCAATGGGCTGTTGATGTCGGCACGCCCGTGCTTGTGCTGCTGACCAAGGCCGATAAACTGGCGTCCGGCGCGCGCAAGGCACAGCTGAATATGGTGCGTGAAGCCGTGCTGCCGTTTATGGGGGATGTTCAGGTTGAAGCCTTCTCTTCACCGAAAAAAATTGGCGTCGACAAGCTGAGCCAAAAGCTAAACACCTGGTTTAATGAGATCCCACCCGAGGTACTGCCGGAAGAGGATGAAATCGGCGGAGAATAACCGTTGGTTGAGTAAACAGCCGATGTGGAGACATCGGCTTTTTTTACGTCTACAGATCGCCACGCTGTGCTTTATTTTGTTACCTAGTTACATTTCTGACTAAAAACCATCAGAAAGACTTATGGCAAAATTGAGAGAATAATGCAGATAAAAACAGAGGGTTATCGACCATTGGCAGGAAAGGGAATAAACAGAGAAAGCGAAGAGAAAGCTATGTTGGCCTTTGTTTATACAATAAAAAACGCCCCAGTCAAAACCGACTGGGGCGGCTAATATTAAGCCAAATCCGATTACGTGAAGTAAAAGGTCTGAAAAGATAGAACATCTTACCTCTGTACCCTACGCCTGTAACTCTACATCATTTTTTCACAGCGCAAAAGAATTTTTTGTAGTTTAGTTACACAGTATAAAGGCTAAGAACGGCGATGTTGGGGAAACAATCGCCGTATATTGTAGCTTAATTACGAAAAGTGCTTAGGTTATCGCCAGTTAGATGCCATCCCCTGAAGAACGCAGCAAAGCAATCAGTGGGCTTCATCCCAGTTTTTACCAACGCCGATATCCACCTTCAGTGGTACGGCCAGTTTCATACCGCCTTCCATCAGTTCGTGAATGCGCTGGCTCGCCTCTTCAATGGCCGATTCATGTACTTCAAACACCAATTCATCATGTACTTGCATGATCATGTGCACTAACGGCTTTTCCTGCACTTGCAACCAGGCATTCACTTCGATCATCGCACGCTTGATGATATCCGCTGCGGTACCTTGCATCGGGGCGTTAATCGCCGCTCGTTCAGCTGCCTTACGGCGCATCGCGTTACTGGAACGTACGTCTGGCAGATACAACCGGCGACCATCCAGCGTGCTAACATAACCCTGCTCAGAGGCCTGCTGGCGGGTACGCTCCATATATTCCAGCACTCCGGGGTAGCGTTCGAAATAAAGATCCATATAGCGCTGGGCCTCGCCACGCGGGATCCCCAACTGACGCGCCAGACCAAACGCACTCATGCCGTAAATCAGGCCAAAGTTAATTGCCTTGGCACTGCGGCGCTGTTCGCTGGTCACTTTGTCGAGCGGCAAACCAAACACTTCTGCCGCTGTGGCACGGTGAATATCTTTACCTTCAGCAAAGGCCTTCAATAGACCTTCGTCCTGCGACAGATGAGCCATGATACGCAGCTCAATCTGCGAGTAGTCAGCAGCGACAATACGGTAACCTTCTGGCGCAATAAACGCCTGACGGATACGACGGCCTTCATCGTTACGCACCGGGATGTTCTGTAGGTTCGGATCGCTGGAGGAAAGACGCCCGGTTGCCGTCACTGCCTGATGATAAGAAGTATGCACCCGCCCGCTAACCGGATTGATCATCAGCGGTAGCTTGTCGGTATAGGTGGTTTTCAGTTTCGCCAACCCACGGTATTCCAGCAGTACTTTTGGCAATGGGTAATCAAGCGCCAGCTCAGCCAAAACCTCTTCATTGGTTGAAGGAGCACCACCGGGGGTTTTCTTCAAAATTGGTAACTTTTGTTTTTCATACAAAATTGCCTGGAGCTGCTTGGTTGAAGCCAGATTAAATGGCTCTTCAGCCAGTTCATGCGCTTGCACTTCAAGCTCTGCCAGGCGTTTAGCCAACTCTTTGGAATGTGCCGCCAGAATATTTTGATCGATCAGCACACCGGTTCGTTCGATATGCGAAAGTACCGGCAGCAACGGCATTTCAATTTCATTGAATACCGTCAGCAGATCTTCACTTTCTTTCAGTTTTGGCCACATCGCCAGATGTAACTGCAGCGTAACGTCGGCATCTTCAGCGGCGTAAGGCCCGGCTTGCTCAAGGGCAATCTGGTTAAAGGTCAGCTGATTTTTCCCCTTACCTGCAATCTCTTCAAAGGTAATGGTTTTATGACCTAGATGGCGATCGGCCAGACTGTCCATATCGTGGCGACCGCTGACGCTGTCCAGTACGTAGGACTCAAGCATGGTGTCATAAGCAATACCACGCAGATCGATGTCATAGCGCGCCAGCAGGCTCTTATCAAACTTCAGGTTCTGCCCAACCTTCAGCGCCTTTTCATCTTCCAGCAACGGCTTCAGGGTGGCTAACACATGGGCACGATCCAATTGAGGGGGAGCATCAAGGTAATCATGTGCGACCGGCAAATAGGCAGCTACACCCGGCTCAATAGCAAAGGACAAACCAATCAAGTTAGCGGTTAAGGTATCCAGGCCATCAGTCTCGGTATCAAAGGCAAACACGTCCGCTTTTTTCAGGCGTGCTATCCAATCAACAAAGGTTTCTTCATCAAGGATCGTGACATAACCTTCCTGCGACAGTGTGGCTTCACTGGCAACCTTAGGTGTTTCAGCCGCTGCCGCCGGTTTTGCTCCGGTACTGGCTTTACGTCCGCCACCTTTATTTTCTAACCAAGTGCCAGCCTCAACGTCTGCCATCCAACGCTTGAATTCGTAGCGTTTAAACAGCGCCTGTAACTGATCAACATCTGGCTGGTTCACTTGCAGTTCGCCGCAGCTTAGTTCCAACTCGACATCGGTTTTAATCGTCGCCAGCTTATAAGAGAGGTAAGCCACCTCTTTATTCTGCTCCAATTTGGCGGCGATAGTTTTAGCCCCACGGAAACTCAGCGTGGCGATGCTGTCGAGATTAGCATAGAGCGCATCCAATCCTCCCAGCCCTTGCAGCAGCGCCTGAGCGGTTTTCTCACCAACGCCAGGTACACCGGGGATGTTATCTGACGAGTCACCCATCAATGCCAGAAAATCGATGATCAGCTCTGGTGGAATGCCGTATTTATCACACACTTCCTGTGGACCAAGGATAGTGTTGTTCATGGTGTTGATCAGGATGATATTTGGCGTCACCAGTTGCGCCATATCCTTGTCACCGGTACTGATCAATACCGCGTGGCCGGCCTTTTCCGCCTCTTGTGCCAAGGTGCCAATCACGTCATCGGCTTCCACTCCTGGCGTCACGATCAGCGGCAGCCCCATGGCCTTCACCATTTGGTGCAGAGGTTCGATCTGCGCACGCAAATCGTCCGGCATCGGTGGCCGGTGTGATTTGTATTCGGCAAACAGATCGTCACGGAAAGTTTTGCCTTTGGCGTCGAACACCACCGCCACGTGGCTAGGGGTGTACTGCAGAAGCAGGCTACGCAGCATATTCAGCACACCGTACATCGCCCCGGTCGGCTCGCCAACGGAGTTGGTTAGCGGTGGGAAGGCATGATAGGCACGATAGAGGTAGGAAGAACCATCTACCAGGATTAATGGGTTTTCTGCAATCTGGGCCATAGCGTTTCTTTTTTTATTCGTGAAAAGACTGAGCTAAGCATGCCATAGCTAGCCGCTGGTGACGAACCTTAGCGTGCATTGTCGATAAATTTGATGGGATTCTGCGAGGCGATCCGCAAGATCCTTCTTGTGGATAACTTTGTGCATAGAAAAGATAGCGAATTATAATAATGCGCTTATCATTATAACTGAAAATAAAATTAGCATTTAAATCATAGCGTTAAAGTAAATTATTTTATGCCTTGATATTAATCATCTTTCAAGCAATTTGTGGATATAACTTAAGCCAAATGCTAACAGCACAAATAATCAATTTTTGGCACCTCAATGGCCATAGCACAAGATTAACGATTTGCACGGGGACGTAATACTCGGCTATTCCTTTGTAGCCAAAATACTGGCTTTTAGCAGCGTTATCTGCTCCTGGTTTCTGTTAGAATATTCTTTCATCCGTAACAATGTTTTCATTCACCTTCAGCACTTAACTCATGCCAAAGTTGTTATCCCCCGTTATTTTTATCCTCTCTACACTGCTCACCATTGTAGTGACGGTTTTATGCTCTATCCCTATAACTTTGGCTGGCGTTATTAAACTGTTGGTTCCGGTTCCCGCTCTTTGGCGACATATCTCCATCTTTAGTGATTACATCATGTGGTGCTGGTGCCAAAGCCTAGCCCTGCTACTAAAAAAAATTAACACGGGTATACAATGGGATATTGATGGGCTGAAAGGGTTGGAAAAAAAGAATTGGTATCTGCTGATTGGTAACCATCAAAGCTGGTCGGATATTGTCGTGCTGTGTGTACTCTTCCGTAATCACATACCGATGAATAAGTATTTCCTCAAACAGCAGTTAGCCTGGATACCCTTCGTTGGCTTGGCCTGCTGGGCGTTGGATATGCCATTCATGAAACGCTATTCTCGCTCCTATTTGCTGAAGCATCCGGAAAAACGGGGACGGGATATCGAAACAACTCGTCGTTCCTGTGAGAAGTTTCGCCAACGCCCAACAACTATCGTTAATTTCGTTGAGGGTTCGCGTTTTACGGAAGCGAAAAAAATCAAAACTCACTCACCTTACCGTAATTTACTTGCACCCAAAGCGGCCGGTATTGCCTTTACGCTCAACTCACTTGGTAACCAATTTGATAAAGTATTGAATGTGACTCTGCTCTATCCTGATAACCAGGCGCACACGTTTATGGATATGCTGTGCGGCCGGCTGAAACGCATTGTGGTAAGAATTGAATGCCTGCCGATTGATAAAATCTTGCACGGGGATTACTTCAACGACAAACAGTTCAAGCGCAAATTCCAGCTTTGGTTGAATACCTTATGGCTGGAAAAAGACCGCCTGCTTGATAAACTCAAGCGCCAGTACCGCTAAAAAAAACGCCGGATTAACCGGCGTTCGTTATCTTGTTTACACGTTATTTCTTTTCACTCAGGAATTTTACTACGTCAGCAAATTGCTTCACGTAAGCTTCCATTGAGCTGGTATCCAAACCATCGGGCTTCACCATGTATTTGCCATTAACAAACATCGCTGGTACACCACGCAGTTGCAGATCTTCAGCCGCTTTCTGTTGCTGAACCACCAAGGATTTCACGACAAAACTGTTCAAGGCCGCATCATAGTCTTCCGCGCTAACGCCTGCCTTCACGAAAACATTACGGATGTCATCTGGGGTTTGTACCGTTTGAGTTTTCTGTACTGCTTCAAACATCAGCGGAGTGATTTTATCTTCCACACCTAAGGCTATCGCCACAGCCCATGCTTGAGTCATCTGTTTGCCCAAAGGCCCCAGGAACTCCACATGATATTTGGTCATTTTGGTGCCCGCAGGCAAGGCTTTCTTCACGCTATCAGAAACATGATAAACCTCTTCAAACTGATAACAGTGTGGGCAGTAGAAGGAGAAAAACTCCAATACTTGCGGTTCACCGGTCACAGGTTTGTCCAAAGTGACATATTGAGTACCATCGCTAAATCGCGCAGTAGAGGCACTGAGCGTCTGTGATTCACTTTTTACGGCTTTATCCAAAGTGATGGATGGAGAACTGTCGCTAACTTGCGCAGCAGAGGCACTGAATGCCATCACCATGCCAACGAGTGCCAACCATATTTTCTTCATAAAACTAAACTCTCCATTATGTTAAAGCTTCAATACATTGGCATCAGCTGCAGAGGAGGTTCCTGCAACAGCTTAACCTGCTCAGTAAATGCCTTAGTCTGAGATAACCAAAAATCAGACTCAGCCATCCACGGAAAACTTTTAGGGAATGCCGGGTCTTGCCAACGGCGTGCTACCCATGCCAGGTAATACACCATACGCATCGCCCGCAACGGCTCAATTAACGCTAATTCTCGCTGATCAAATTCGGCAAATTCACCGTAGGCTTCCAGCAAGATATCCAATTGCATCAACCGATCGCGGCGTTCACCGTGTAACAACATCCACAGATCCTGCACTGCTGGCCCATTACGCGCATCATCCAGATCGACGAACAACGGCCCATCACGCCACAGAATGTTGCCCGGATGGCAGTCACCGTGCACACGCAACGGCTGCCAATCCAATTGCCAATGCTGTTTGATGACGGCAATCAGATTATCCATAGCGTTCAAAAAAGTATCGCGCTGAGCCTTGGGCACTAAAGCGCAGTTTGCCAAAACCTGCCGTGGCGCCGTAAGATACTCTTCAACGCCGATGGTGGGGCGCTCGGCAAACAAACTTTCGCTACCCACCTGATGAATACGACCCAGAAAACGCCCAACCCACTCCAGTTGCTCAAGACTATCTATCTCATATTGCCGGCCCCCCACACTGGGAAAGACGGTAAAAAAGAAACCTGCATGGGTATGTAGGGTATTCCCTTGCAACACCAGTGGTGCAACTGCCGGGATTTCAGCTTGGGATAGCTCAAGAGCAAACTGATGCTCTTCACCAATTTGTACTGCGCTCCAACGCTCCGGCCGATAAAATTTCACCACATAACGCTTACGATCTTCATCCATAAACTGATAAACGCGGTTTTCATAGCTGTTCAGCGCCGTCAGCCCGGAATCAACACGCAAACCAATCCCTTCCAAAGCATCCATAATCAGATCGGGAGAAAGGGTTTCAAAATTAAAAGCAGAGTTATTATTCATAACAGCCATTCAGTTCGCCAGATGACAACACAGTGCCAAGTATGAGAAATAGTAGCACTAATCATCACTACAGATGACTGTCCCTGATGAGTGCTAGTCTTTAATGACACCGCGAGCACGCAGCAATGCGGTTTTGAAGTCTTCTTCGTAATCTTTCTTCAGACCAGGGATCTGCTCGGTGCCAGCACTGCCGCGCATTTTAAGATGATAAATCAAAATATCATCGCTCAGATCCGCCAAGTCACCTTGAAAACCCGCTTCCTGCGCCAGCTTTTGCAGAAACTGAATCAGATTGAGATCCGGATCCTGCTGCCAGGCCGGGTGGAGCAGCTCAATCAACTCGTTTACGCGATGCGTTTTCATACCAATATCATCCAGTGAAGTGAATAAACTCACAAAGTAGCAGGCTTACTCACGCAGTGAAAGAACCAGCTTGTCAATAAAGGTAAATCACCCTATCTGAACAGGTTTAGCGCTACAATCAGTGCATTAGCAATACAGCAGAGTGATGGATGATGCATAAAGAAATAACCGGCGTTATTCTGGCAGGAGGGCGTTCTGCCCGCATGATGGGTGAAGATAAAGGACTAATTCAACTGGGTGATAAAGCATTGTACCAACACGTGTTGGATCGATTAATGCCACAGGTTGGTCACCTGATTATCTGCGCAAACCGCAATCAGCAACGTTATAGGGAAAGCGGCTTACCAGTAGTAAGCGATCTGACGGCTGACTTCCCCGGCCCATTAGCCGGTATATTGGCTGGGTTCCACTATGCCGATAATGAGTGGATAGTCTGCGCCCCCTGTGATGTTCCAGATCTCCCAGACAATTTGGTTGAGCAACTATGGCAGCATAAAGGTACAGCGCTGGCTGCCTATGCCAGCGACGGCGAGCGCCCGCACCCCACATTAGCATTATTCCATACCAGCCTATTGGGTAACTTGACGGATTATCTGGCTAGCGGCGAGCGTAAGCTGATGCTGTTTATGGAGGCCATAGGTGCGCAGCAGGTTGTATTCAATAACCAGCGACAGGCTTTCCGCAATTTAAATACGCCTGAAGATTGCCAGCAATGGTTGCAGGAGAAAGGAATCGTTGATGATTAACTCATTACCCCCTTTACTCGCTATCGCAGCTTATAGCGGCACAGGAAAAACCACGCTACTTAAGCAATTAATTCCACTATTGAAACAGCAGCAGATACGAATTGGGCTTATCAAGCATACCCATCATGATATGGATATGGATACTCCAGGCAAGGACAGCTACGAGCTACGTAAAGCCGGAGCAAGTCAAACGCTGGTGGCTAACGATCGGCGTTGGGTGCTGATGACCGAAACCCCCGAACAGCAACCGCTGGATTTAATGTATTTGGCCAGCAGGTTCGACAGTAGCAAAGTGGATTTAATTCTGGTGGAGGGATTCAAACATGAACCTATCAGTAAAATCGTTCTTTATCGCGAGGAAGTGGGGAAACCGCTTGAAAGTATGCTGGATAAATATGTTATTGCGGTGGCAAGCGATAAAAAAACCAACGATATACTGCGGCAATTAGATATCAATCGGCCAGAGGAGATCGCCGTATTTATTACACAATGGCTGAAGGAAATAAGAGAATAAGTGAGTCTCTTGAACAAATTAATTCTGAGTTTAAATCTCAAAGCAAAAAGCCCCATGCTTTCGCATGAGGCTTTCTACTTTATTTGATGCCTGGCAGTGTCCTACTCTCGCATGGGGAGACCCCACACTACCATCGGCGCTACGGCGTTTCACTTCTGAGTTCGGCATGGGGTCAGGTGGGACCACCGCGCTATTGCCGCCAGGCAAATTCTGTTTCATTCCAGGCCGTCACATGTCTCTACACGTAACCACCAGAACCAATCTAAGAACATCGCTGAAAATTAAAACTCTACTTCGTCTCTAAAAACACCTTCGGTGTTGTAAGGTTAAGCCTCACGGTTCATTAGTACTGGTTAGCTCAATGCATCGCTGCACTTACACACCCAGCCTATCAACGTCTTAGTCTTAAACGTTCCTTCAGGGACCTTAAAGGCCCAGGGAAGACTCATCTCGAGGCAAGTTTCGCGCTTAGATGCTTTCAGCGCTTATCTTTTCCGCACTTAGCTACCGGGCAGTGCCATTGGCATGACAACCCGAACACCAGTGGTGCGTTCACTCCGGTCCTCTCGTACTAGGAGCAACCCCTCTCAATCTTCCAACGCCCACGGCAGATAGGGACCGAACTGTCTCACGACGTTCTAAACCCAGCTCGCGTACCACTTTAAATGGCGAACAGCCATACCCTTGGGACCTACTTCAGCCCCAGGATGTGATGAGCCGACATCGAGGTGCCAAACACCGCCGTCGATATGAACTCTTGGGCGGTATCAGCCTGTTATCCCCGGAGTACCTTTTATCCGTTGAGCGATGGCCCTTCCATTCAGAACCACCGGATCACTAAGACCTACTTTCGTACCTGCTCGAGCCGTCACTCTCGCAGTCAAGCTAGCTTATGCCTTTGCACTAACCTCACGATGTCCGACCGTGATTAGCTAACCTTCGTGCTCCTCCGTTACTCTTTGGGAGGAGACCGCCCCAGTCAAACTACCCACCAGACACTGTCCTCACCCCGGATTACGGGGCCGAGTTAGAACATCAAACATTAAAGGGTGGTATTTCAAGGTTGGCTCCATGCAGACTGGCGTCCACACTTCGATGCCTCCCACCTATCCTACACATCAAGGCTCAATGTTCAGTGTCAAGCTATAGTAAAGGTTCACGGGGTCTTTCCGTCTTGCCGCGGGTACACTGCATCTTCACAGCGAGTTCAATTTCACTGAGTCTCGGGTGGAGACAGCCTGGCCATCATTACGCCATTCGTGCAGGTCGGAACTTACCCGACAAGGAATTTCGCTACCTTAGGACCGTTATAGTTACGGCCGCCGTTTACTGGGGCTTCGATCAAGAGCTTCGCGTTGCCGCTAACCCCATCAATTAACCTTCCAGCACCGGGCAGGCGTCACACCGTATACGTCCACTTTCGTGTTTGCACAGTGCTGTGTTTTTATTAAACAGTTGCAGCCAGCTGGTATCTGCGACTGGCTTCAGCTCCGAGAGCAAGTCTCTTCACCTACGCGCCAGCGTGCCTTCTCCCGAAGTTACGGCACCATTTTGCCTAGTTCCTTCACCCGAGTTCTCTCAAGCGCCTGGGTATTCTCTACCTGACCACCTGTGTCGGTTTGGGGTACGATTCTGTGTTACCTGGAGCTTAGAGGCTTTTCCTGGAAGCTTGGCATCAACCACTTCTGCACCGTAGTGCATCGTCATCACGCCTCAGGGTTGAATAAGAGAACGGATTTACCAATTCTCTCCCCCTACACGCTTAAACCGGGACAACCGTCGCCCGGCTAGCCTAGCCTTCTCCGTCCCCCCTTCGCAGTAACACCGAGTACGGGAATATTAACCCGTTTCCCATCGACTACGCCTTTCGGCCTCGCCTTAGGGGTCGACTCACCCTGCCCCGATTAACGTTGGACAGGAACCCTTGGTCTTCCGGCGAGCGGGTTTTTCACCCGCTTTATCGTTACTTATGTCAGCATTCGCACTTCTGATACCTCCAGCAGCCCTCACAGACCACCTTCAACGGCTTACAGAACGCTCCCCTACCCAACAACGCCTAAGCGTCGCTGCCGCAGCTTCGGTGCATGGTTTAGCCCCGTTACATCTTCCGCGCAGGCCGACTCGACCAGTGAGCTATTACGCTTTCTTTAAATGATGGCTGCTTCTAAGCCAACATCCTGGCTGTCTATGCCTTCCCACATCGTTTCCCACTTAACCATGACTTTGGGACCTTAGCTGGCGGTCTGGGTTGTTTCCCTCTTCACGACGGACGTTAGCACCCGCCGTGTGTCTCCCGTGATAACATTCTTCGGTATTCGGAGTTTGCATCGGGTTGGTAAGCCGGGATGGCCCCCTAGCCGAAACAGTGCTCTACCCCCGAAGATGAGTTCACGAGGCGCTACCTAAATAGCTTTCGGGGAGAACCAGCTATCTCCCGGTTTGATTGGCCTTTCACCCCCAGCCACAAGTCATCCGCTAATTTTTCAACATTAGTCGGTTCGGTCCTCCAGTTAGTGTTACCCAACCTTCAACCTGCCCATGGCTAGATCACCGGGTTTCGGGTCTATACCTTGCAACTAGACGCCCAGTTAAGACTCGGTTTCCCTACGGCTCCCCTATTCGGTTAACCTTGCTACAAAATATAAGTCGCTGACCCATTATACAAAAGGTACGCAGTCACCCAACTAGTAGGCTCCCACTGCTTGTACGTACACGGTTTCAGGTTCTATTTCACTCCCCTCGCCGGGGTTCTTTTCGCCTTTCCCTCACGGTACTGGTTCACTATCGGTCAGTCAGGAGTATTTAGCCTTGGAGGATGGTCCCCCCATATTCAGACAGGATGTCACGTGTCCCGCCCTACTCATCGAACTCACAATGCATGCATTTTAGTGTACGGGGCTATCACCCTTTGCTGCGCGACTTTCCAGACGCTTCCACTAACACATCCACTGATTCAGGTTCTGGGCTCTTCCCCGTTCGCTCGCCGCTACTGGGGGAATCTCGGTTGATTTCTTTTCCTCGGGGTACTTAGATGTTTCAGTTCCCCCGGTTCGCCTCGTATGGCTATGTATTCACCATACGATAGTGTGACGGATCACACTGGGTTTCCCCATTCGGGTATTGCCGGTTGTAACGCTTCATATCAGCTTACCGACACTTTTCGCAGATTAGCACGCCCTTCATCGCCTCTGACTGCCTAGGCATCCACCGTGTACGCTTAGTCACTTAACCTCACAACCCGAAGGTGTTTCCTGTAAACAGGAGACAACCGTCGTGCTGTAAACAATTGAGAGACTCTCTGACAGGTTAGTCCTTACCCCAATAACTCTACGGAGGGATAAGTTTCAGCTATCAGGTTTCAATTTTCAGCTTGTTCCAGATTGTTAAAGAGCAATATCGTAAACACGACTTGTGAAAGTCATCTTTACGTTATTTTCGGTTCCGCAAGAACCGGTGATAATGTCTTTCACTCATTATCGGATGGCGTCCCCAAGGGGATTCGAACCCCTGTTACAGCCGTGAAAGGGCAGTGTCCTAGGCCTCTAGACGATGGGGACACGAAAATCCGATTAAACAGAAACTCTTAATCGGTTCGTATCAGCATGAGTCCAGAAGACTCATTACATCAACAGGTAGCGCTTTTGCTCATTACTTTCTATCAGACAATCTGTTGTGAGCACTCACTCGAATCAATATCGTTAGGTAAGGAGGTGATCCAACCGCAGGTTCCCCTACGGTTACCTTGTTACGACTTCACCCCAGTCATGAATCACAAAGTGGTAAGCGCCCTCCCGAAGGTTAAGCTACCTACTTCTTTTGCAACCCACTCCCATGGTGTGACGGGCGGTGTGTACAAGGCCCGGGAACGTATTCACCGTAGCATTCTGATCTACGATTACTAGCGATTCCGACTTCATGGAGTCGAGTTGCAGACTCCAATCCGGACTACGACATACTTTATGAGGTCCGCTGGCTCTCGCGAGTTTGCTTCTCTTTGTATATGCCATTGTAGCACGTGTGTAGCCCTACTCGTAAGGGCCATGATGACTTGACGTCATCCCCACCTTCCTCCGGTTTATCACCGGCAGTCTCCTTTGAGTTCCCACCATGACGTGCTGGCAACAAAGGATAAGGGTTGCGCTCGTTGCGGGACTTAACCCAACATTTCACAACACGAGCTGACGACAGCCATGCAGCACCTGTCTCACGGTTCCCGAAGGCACCAAGCTATCTCTAGCAAGTTCCGTGGATGTCAAGAGTAGGTAAGGTTCTTCGCGTTGCATCGAATTAAACCACATGCTCCACCGCTTGTGCGGGCCCCCGTCAATTCATTTGAGTTTTAACCTTGCGGCCGTACTCCCCAGGCGGTCGACTTAACGCGTTAGCTCCGGAAGCCACGCCTCAAGGGCACAACCTCCAAGTCGACATCGTTTACAGCGTGGACTACCAGGGTATCTAATCCTGTTTGCTCCCCACGCTTTCGCACCTGAGCGTCAGTCTTTGTCCAGGGGGCCGCCTTCGCCACCGGTATTCCTCCAGATCTCTACGCATTTCACCGCTACACCTGGAATTCTACCCCCCTCTACAAGACTCTAGCTTGCCAGTTTCAAATGCAGTTCCCACGTTAAGCGCGGGGATTTCACATCTGACTTAACAAACCGCCTGCGTGCGCTTTACGCCCAGTAATTCCGATTAACGCTTGCACCCTCCGTATTACCGCGGCTGCTGGCACGGAGTTAGCCGGTGCTTCTTCTGCGAGTAACGTCAATCAGTCGCGCTATTAACACGACTGCCTTCCTCCTCGCTGAAAGTGCTTTACAACCCGAAGGCCTTCTTCACACACGCGGCATGGCTGCATCAGGCTTGCGCCCATTGTGCAATATTCCCCACTGCTGCCTCCCGTAGGAGTCTGGACCGTGTCTCAGTTCCAGTGTGGCTGGTCATCCTCTCAGACCAGCTAGGGATCGTCGCCTAGGTGAGCCATTACCTCACCTACTAGCTAATCCCATCTGGGCACATCCGATGGTGTGAGGCCCGAAGGTCCCCCACTTTGGTCCGAAGACGTTATGCGGTATTAGCTACCGTTTCCAGTAGTTATCCCCCTCCATCGGGCAGTTTCCCAGACATTACTCACCCGTCCGCCGCTCGCCGGCAAAGTAGCAAGCTACTTTCCGCTGCCGCTCGACTTGCATGTGTTAGGCCTGCCGCCAGCGTTCAATCTGAGCCATGATCAAACTCTTCAATTAAAAGTTCGATTTGCTTTAACAAGTAAAGCGATGCTCAAAGATTACTTTCTGCAAATGCATTGCCCTTGCGGGTCAATGTATACTGCTTTGGTCACTCTTCAAGACTTGATATTTTTTTGCCACCGAAGTGGCTGGATATCGTCTTGTGAGTGCCCACACAGATTGTCTGATAAATTGTTAAAGAGCGTTGGTTACCGGCATGTTTCTCGGTAACGCGGGAGGCAGATAATACGCTTTCCCGCTGAAGAGTCAACCTTTTTTCTCTTGCGAGATGCGGTGTTTTCACCGGGTTGCTTCTTCCTGGCTGGGCGAACTGTCTCGTTAGAGTAGTCGTTGTTCCCGGTCAGTGGAGGCGCATTATAGGGAGTTCTCAGAGCGCCGCAACCCCTAAATTCAAAAAACGTTTCAAGCGCGGATATTTTCAACAAAACGCTGCACAAGGCAGCGTTTTTGCCTCTTACCCCTGAAAACAGCCGTAAAAGCTGGCTCCCCGTAGAGTAAAATGACAGGTAATGATGCAAGCCAAGGATCCGCAGCCATGCAATTTAATGCTCAACAACAGGCCGCACAGCGAAACCTTTCTTACCTACTGGCAGAAAAGCTCGGCCAACAAATTCTGGCAGGTAAATATGAAGCGGGCAGTATCCTGCCGGGTGAGATGGAGTTGGGGGAGCAATTTGGTGTTAGCCGCACTGCGGTGAGGGAGGCGGTAAAGATACTGGCAGCTAAAGGTATGCTGCTACCACGCCCACGTATCGGTACCAGGGTGATGCCACAAAGCCAATGGAACTTTCTCGATCAGGATTTACTGGCATGGTGGATGACAAAGGAAAATGTCGATCAGGTCATGCAGCACTTCCTGATCCTGCGCACTACGCTCGAACCCCAAGCCTGTTCACTGGCCGCCGCCAAGGCTACTGCGCAACAGAAAGCACAATTAACTCGCTTGATGCTGGAGATGCGCGCACTGCACACTGATTTTGACCGCGAACGTTGGATTGAGGTCGATAGCCAATATCACCAGTTGATATACGAAGCCAGTGCTAACCCGTTTCTGACCTCATTCGCCAAATTGTTCAGTTCGGTCTATCAAAACTACTTTCGCGCGATTACCGGGAACGAAGTAATTAAGCTGCAAAGCCATCAGGCGATTGTCGATGCCATCGTATTGGGCGACAACGCGGCAGCATTGGTCGCATGCCAAGCTCTGCTACAAGATAACGAGTAAGCTTATATATAGAAGAAAAGAGAAAGACGGTTAGCGACGACCCACGGAGGCGCGATCCACCAACTCGGGCGTCAGTACCATAACTTGAGCCTCACGTTCAGGGTGTTGCAGACGATGGATCAACGCATCAATGGCTAACTCCCCGAGTGAGTCTTTCGGCTGATGAATAGTACTCAGCGGTGGCGTTAAGTATTTAGCCAACTCGATATCGTCATATCCCATGACGGCCATATCCTGCGGCACCACCATCCTCGCCTGATAAAGTGCCTGATAAACCCCTACGGCCACCGCATCGTTCCCGGCAAACACCGCATGCGGTGGTTCAGCCAACGCCAGCAGTTGCCGCATAGCCTGAACACCACCCTCAAATTCAAAGTCGCAATGCACTTCATAACCAGGCGGAATATCGAGCCCGGCACGATGCATCGCACGGCGATACCCTTCCAAGCGATGGCGCGCGGTGGTTTTATCCTGTGGCCCGGCAATGCAGGCAATTTTACGGTAACCACGGCCGATCAGATGATCGGTAGCCATTTCACCACCGAGCAACGAGTTATCCTGAATAATATCGTTAGCCCCTTCGAACGGTGCCCAATCCATCATCACAATGGGTAAAGAGGGATAACGACTCAGTACATCTGGTGACGGACGATGATTCTCAGTGCACATCAATAGCAAACCATCGACTCGCTTTTGCAACAGCGTTTCCATGCTGCGGTTCATGCGTGCCGCATCTTCTTCGGTATTACACAGGATCAGACTGTATCCGCGTTCATAGCAGCTGCGCTCGACGCCGCGCACCACTTCGGCATAAAACGGGTTATTGCTGGAAGTGACCAGCATACCGATGGTATGCGTGGTATTGAGTTTCAGGCTACGAGCCAATGCTGACGGAGCATAATTAAGCTGTTCGACGGCCGCCATGACTTTGCCGCGCACGCTGTCGCTGACAAAGCGATTGTTATTAATCACGTGCGATACCGTCGAGGTGGAAACCCCTGCCAGACGCGCAACATCTTTCATGGTGGCCAAAAGGATTACTCCTGCTGCAACAGGAAGGCGTCAATCTCTGCACGCCAGGGTACGGAAGGCTGTGCGCCAGCGCGAGTTACGGCAATCGCCGCAGCCGCATGGGCGAAACGCACGGCATCATCCATAGATTTGCCTTCGAGCAACGCCGTAACCAGCGCGCCGTTAAAGGTGTCGCCAGCGGCAATGGTATCAACCGCTTTCACCTTAAAGCCCGGCACCCGTTTACCGCTGCGGTTTTCACTCAGCCAAACGCCTCGGCTACCGAGCGTGATAATCACGCACCCGATACCTTTATCATGCAACGCATTGGCAGCACGGGCTGCATCACTGTCATCATTGACGGCAATACCGGTCAGCCGCTGAGCTTCGGTTTCATTCGGCGTGATGATATCGATCATCGCCAATAACTCATCCGGCAACTCGCGTGCCGGTGCCGGATTGAGGATCACTTGCGTATGGTGCTGCTTTGCCAGTTTGGCGGCAGCGATCACCGTTTCGAGTGGAGATTCGAGCTGCATCAGCAATGCATCCGCATCGATCACTTTCTGCTGATAACGCTTAAGATAATCGGGCGTCAGGGCCGCATTGGCACCCGCATCGATACCAATCACGTTCTCACCTTCCGCATTAACAAAAATCAGTGCAACCCCGGTGGTACGGCTGGCAATAGCTTCAATCGGTTGGGTATCAATGCGATCGGTTACCAGTTGCTGGCGAATACGCTCACCGATATCATCAGCCCCAACACAGGCGATAAACGCGATCTCCGCGCCGCTGCGTCCGGCGGCCACGGCCTGGTTAGCCCCTTTGCCACCGAAAGCGACGTTATACTGCTTCCCGATCACCGTTTCACCCGGATGGGGAAACTGTTCGATATTAAGGATATGGTCGGCATTGATGCTGCCCAAAACCACCAGCTTTCCTGTTTCCATCGCATTGATTCCTGCAAAATTATGCGCCACCGTAACGCACGTTACGATGGCGCAGAGATGACTTACTTGGTCACCAGCTTCAGATCGACCGGAATAGTGGCCGGCACTTTTTCGCCTTTTAACACTTTATCGGCGGTTTCAATACCAATCACCCCGATCTGATCCGGGCGCTGTGCCACGGTTGCAGCCAGTTTGCCACCTTCAACCGCTTTCACCCCATCATCGGTGCCGTCAAAACCCACTACTACCACATCGGTTTTACCGGCTGTTTGCAGCGCACGCAGTGCACCCAGCGCCATTTCATCGTTCTGGGCGAATACCGCCTGCACGTCTGGATGCGCAGTCAGCAGGTTCTGCATCACGTTCAGACCCTTGGTGCGATCGAAATCCGCTGGCTGGCTAGCCAACAGTTTGAATTTGTTCTGTTCCAGAGACTGTTTGAAACCTTCACCACGCTCACGTGCCGCAGAAGTTCCAGCGATACCTTCCAACTGGATCACTTTCGCGTCAGCCCCGGCTTTCTTGGCAATAAAGTCACCGGCCATTTTACCGCCAGCACGGTTATCGGAAGCAATATGGCTGACCACTTCACCTTTGGCTGCCGCGCGGTCCAGCGTGATTACCGGGATCTTGGCCTGGTTGGCCATCTTGATGGCGTTACCGACAGCATCGGAATCGGTTGGGTTGATCAGCAGCAGCTTCGGTTGCTGCACCATCAGATCCTGCACGTTAGCCAGCTCTTTTGCCGGGTTGTTCTGAGAATCCAGCACCACCAGGTTGTAGCCCAGTTTGTTGGCTTCCTGCTGCGCACCGTCTTTCATCGAAACAAAGAACGGGTTGTTCAGCGTCGAAACCACCAGCGCGATAGTGTCTTTAGCCAACGCGTTGGCACTCAACGTGGCCGACAGAGCAATAGCAGAAGCGAATACGGCCAGTTTTTTCATTTTCATGTTCGAGATTCCTGTAGGAGAAGAAGTGTCCGTGAATACTGCGGGCCGACAAGCCCGCCTCTAAAGAGACTTACTGCTTTTTGTTATCTACCAGAACCGCCAGCAAAATAACGGCTGCTTTTACGATCATTTGGTAGTAGGAAGAAACACCCAACAAATTCAAACCGTTGTTCAGGAAGCCCAGGATCAGCGCACCAATCAGTGTGCCGACAATGCGCCCCTTGCCTCCTGCCAGGCTGGTGCCGCCCAACACTACCGCTGCGATAGCATCCAGCTCATAGCCAGTACCAGCGGTTGGTTGTGCCGATGACAGGCGTGCAACTTCAATCACTCCGGCCAATGCTGCCAGCAGGCCGCACAGCGAGTAAACGATGATTTTCACTTTATCGACGCTGATGCCAGACAAACGGGTCGCGGCCTCGTTCCCCCCGAGCGCGTAGATATAACGGCCCAAGCGGGTGTGATGCAACATGTACCAGACGGCAATAAACACGATCGCCATAATCCAGATCGGTGTAGGTATACCCAGTGGGCGGCCAATACCGAACCAGCCGAAAGTATCGGCCACATCGGTAAAACCGGTGTTGATCGGGCTGCCGCTGGTATACACCATGGTGACACCGCGCAGCAGCAGCATCATTACCAGCGTGGCGATAAATGCCTGAACCTTGCCTTTCGCCACAATAATCCCGGTGCAGGCCCCCACGGCAGCCCCCAACGCTAAAGCCGCCGCTACAGCGACTACCGCATTGATTTCAAAGCCGACGATTGATGCTGCGACCGCACCGGTAAGCGCCAGCAGTGAACCTACTGACAAATCGATACCGGAAGTCAGGATCACCAGCGTCATGCCCACCGCCATAATGGCGTTCACCGACGTTTGCTGCAGAATATTGAACAGGTTGTTGAGGGTGAAGAAATTCGGGCTCATCGAAGACACCACGGCAATCAGCACCAGCAGCGCAATCAGCGATTTCTGCTCTAACAGCCACTCTTTACTGAACCAGCGCTTTGCGACACTCTGGGAACTCATATCTGATTTACTCCTGCTTTACGCCGTATTGCTTGCCGACGGCCGCTGCCATCAACACTTCTTGAGTGGCCTGTTCAATTGGGAATTCACCGCTGAGATGGCCTTCGTGCATCACCAGAATGCGGTCACTCATGCCCAGCACTTCTGGCATTTCTGAAGACACCAGAATGATGCTCAGCCCTTCCTGCTTGAACTGGTTAATTAATTGATAGATCTCTTTCTTGGCTCCGACGTCGACGCCGCGCGTCGGTTCATCGAGGATCAGCACCTTCGGCCGGGTCATTAAACCGCGGGCGATCGCCACTTTCTGCTGGTTACCACCAGAAAGCAGGCCTATCGGCTGCTCCATTGAGGGGGTTTTAACATTGAACAGGCGGATAAAATCGCTCACCGCCTGCTGCTCATCGGCATGTTTCAGGCTGCCACCGCGGCGGCTGAAATAGCGCAAGGCGGTTAGCGACATGTTCTCCTTCACCGACATCCCCAACACTAAACCATCGCGTTTACGGTCTTCGGAAATATAGACGATGCCATTCGCCAACCCATCCTGTGGTGAATGGGTGACGACCTCATGACCATCAAGATTAACGATGCCGCTTTTACGCGGTGCTGCACCGTAAAGAATCTTCATCAATTCGGTGCGCCCGGCGCCCATCAGGCCAGCTACGCCCAAAATTTCGCCCCGATACAGGGTAAAACTGACGTCGTGAACGCCTGGGCCTGAAACATGGCTGACTTGTAGACGTTTTTCTCCACGCGGCAGATTCAGGCGCGGATACTGTTCTTCCAGCTTGCGGCCCACCATCATTTCGATCAACGAATCTTCTTGCAGCTCGTCCACCGGGCGTTCGGCAATAAACTGACCGTCACGGAACACGGTAACGTCGTCACAGATTTCAAAGATCTCTTTCAGGCGGTGGGAAATATAAACAATGCCACGGCCTTCGGCTTTCAGCTCATTGATGACGCTAAATAAAGAGGCGGTTTCAGTATCGGTCAGCGCGTCGGTCGGCTCATCCATAATGATGACTTTCGATTCGAAACTCAGCACTTTGGCAATTTCTACCATCTGCTGATCGCCAATCGACAATTCCCCCACCAGCCGGTGGCTGCTGTAACGCAAATTCAGGCGCGCCAGCAGTTTATCTGCTTCGGCGTACATGCGTTTCCAGTCGATGCGGCCGAAACGGCTCACGAACTCACGGCCAAGAAAAATGTTTTCGGCAATGGTCAGTTGCGGGATCAGGTTCAATTCCTGGTGAATAATGCCGATACCCGCTTCTTGCGAATCCTTCGGGCCGTTAAACACCACCTCTTTACCCAGAAAACGCTGGCTGCCCGCATCTTTGCTGTAGATACCGGTCAGCACTTTCATCATGGTGGATTTCCCGGCGCCATTTTCCCCCACCAGCGCCATCACCCTGCCAGGGTAGACACTGAGGGCAGCGCCAGAAAGCGCCTTGACGCCGGGAAAGGCTTTATCGATCCCTTGCAGTTGCATTAACGGTTGCATAATTGCCTCAGAAAGTGACGCCGGAGCAGAGAATGACGTTGGCATATGGCGAACATTCTCCACTGCGGATCACCGCTCGGCTGTGCTCGGTTTGTACTTTAAACTCGCTGTGACTAATATAGCTCACGCTTATGGTATTTCCCTGGTGTTGGCTAAGTTGTTGCAATTGAGCTAGCAACGCTTCATGGAGCAGCGGATTTTGTTTAACTATCTCTTCCGCCAGAATAGCGTTTTCTACCTGCATTTCCTGCGTAACCACCCCGACCACCTGTAAAAACGTCGGTACTCCTTGGGTCAGCGCCAGATCGACACGCTGCGCCGCTGCCGGGATCGGCAGCCCTGCGTCGCAAATAGTGATCTGATCGGTATGACCGAGGCGGGACACAACCGCAGAAACTTCAGAATTTAGTAGCACGCCTTTTTTCATGTTCTCACTCCAACAGCGAAACGTTTCGCTCGTGAAAGAGTTTAAAAAAACAACAGGGGAAGGCAATGATCAAGTTGCAAAAATGTGATCGCCATCGAAACGTTTCGCTCGTGCTCGACAAACAGACAAAGAAAAGGGCTTAGTCAGTCAACTAAGCCCTCGGGGGATTATATCTCGACCTGGGTTCCCAGCTCGATAACGCGGTTTGGCGGGATCTCAAACTGGTCTGGAGCACGTAGTGCGTTGCGGCTCAGCGCGATAAACAATTTGCCGCGCAGGAACAGATACCAAGGCCGTTTGGTCAGGATCAGCGATTCGTGCGACATAAAGAATGAGGTTTCCATCATTCGGCACGGTAACCCCTCCAAACCGCAGCGGTGGAACACTTCTTCCACGTTTGGTGTTTCACGCCAGCCATAGCTGGCGACTACGCGCCAGAAGGTCGGCGACAGTTGTTCGATGGTCACCCGGCGTAGGTTATGCACATAGGGTGCATCTTCGGTACGCAGCGTCAGTATTACCACACGTTCATGCAGCACTTTGTTGTGCTTGAGATTATGCAGCAACGCAAAGGGGATCACGTTGATGGCCCGAGACATAAACACGGCGGTACCAGGTACGCGAACCGGCGGGGATTTTTCCAGTGAGGCGATCATCGCCTCAAGGGAGTTGCCATGCTCATGAATACGGCGCAACAGGCTGAAACGCTCGCTTTTCCAGGTGGTCATGATAATAAACATCACCAACGCCAACGTCAGCGGCAACCAACCGCCAGAGAACAGTTTCAGCGCATTGGCAGAGAACATCGGCACATCAATAATCAGCAGGATCGCCAAAGTACCAACCACCAAGAAGCGATTCCAGTGCCAATTTTTGAGCGCTACCGAAGTGATCAGCACACTGGTTAATACCATGGTGCCGGTAACCGCAATACCATATGCCGCTGCCAGGTTGCTGGAGTGTTCAAAGCCCACGATCACCAACACCACCGAGATGTACAGTATCCAGTTGACCACCGGGATATAGATCTGGCCCGACTCCATTTCTGACGTGTGGATAATGCGCATCGGTGACAGATACCCCAAACGCACCGCTTGCCGGGTCAGAGAGAATACGCCAGAAATCACCGCCTGCGAGGCGATCACCGTAGCCAGCGTAGCCAGGATCAGCAGTGGGATCAGGGCCCAGTCGGGCGCCAACAGGAAGAAAGGGTTCTTGATCGCCTCAGGGTTTTTCAGCAGCAATGCCCCCTGGCCAAAGTAATTAAGCACCAGAGAAGGCAGTACTACGGTAAACCAGGCCAAGCGGATCGGGAATTTACCGAAGTGGCCCATATCAGCATACAACGCCTCCACGCCGGTAATCGCCAGCACCACCGCACCGAGCGCAAAGAACGAGACCTTCTTATATTCAATAAAGAAGTTCAGCGCCCACTTCGGATTCAACGCCTGTAGCACTTCGGGATTATCGATAATGCTGCGCGCGCCGAGCAGAGCCAGCACAATAAACCACAGCAGCATTACCGGCGCAAACAGCTTACCGACGCTGCCGGTGCCATGCTTTTGAATAACGAACAATAGGGTCAGAACCAGAATAGACAGCGGCACAATATAGGGATCAAGCGACGGCGCGGCAATTTCCAGCCCCTCAATGGCCGACATCACCGAAATTGCTGGGGTGATCACCACCTCACCATAGAAGAAACTGCCACCAATCAGGCCAAGTATCACCAACCATGAGGTAGTGCGTGACGAGGTATTACGCCCGGCCAGCGACATCAATGTCAGAATTCCGCCTTCACCGGCGTTATCGGCACGCATCACGTAGGTGAGATACTTCAGGGAAACGATAACCACCAGCATCCAGAAGATCAGGGAAAGAAAACCAAAGACCACATCAGGACGGACATCAAAACCATAATGCCCGGAGAAACACTCTCTCAAGGTATAGAGAGGGCTGGTGCCGATATCACCGTAAACCACCCCGATAGCCGCCAAGGTTACCGCCGATAAAGACTGTTTATGTTCTGTGCTCATAATTCGTTTCTTTTCTGGAACATCCGTCAGCCGTTACATCCGCACCAAGCTAAAGATACGGGCTCTTAATGATCCGTTACGCCCACGTCGCCAATGGACTTCAAGTGTAGTTGAGCAACCGACAATACTACGGCTTGAAACCAAAAGGAGATAAAAGGCGCACAGTATGCACCATTTATCGGGGTTGCCTATCCTGATCTCTACCGCTAAAAATCAACAAAATGTGAACCAGATATCCTCTTGATAAGAGAAAAATAATACTAATCAACAATCTATGCTATTTAGAAAAAGGTGGTTTCTCATCGAATTCTCCAGCAAGATTGATTATCAGCCGATTAAACCGGCCCTAACCCCCGGACAACGCGGACTATTTTATGGCGTCATCATCACTTCTGGCAGAACGGATTTCCCGCCTCAGCAGTGCGCTGGAGAGCGGCCTTTATGAACGACAGGAAGCCATCCGGTTATGTTTGCTGGCTGCGTTGTGTGGCGAAAGCGTGTTCCTGCTTGGCCCACCGGGGATCGCCAAAAGCCTTATCGCCCGTCGGTTGAAGTTTGCTTTCCGCAGCGCCCGCTCGTTCGAATATCTGATGACGCGTTTTTCCACGCCGGAAGAAGTGTTCGGCCCCTTGTCGATTCAGGCGCTAAAAGATGAAGGGCGCTACCAGCGCTTAACCTCTGGTTATTTACCCGAGGCGGAAATCGTGTTTCTCGATGAGATCTGGAAAGCGGGCCCGGCGATCCTCAATACGTTGCTGACAGCGATCAACGAACGCCGCTTCCGCAATGGCAATAGTGAAGAAGCCATCCCACTGCGTCTGCTGGTCACCGCATCCAACGAACTGCCAGAAGCCGACAACAGCCTTGAGGCCTTGTACGACCGTATGTTGATCCGCCTGTGGCTCGATAAGGTGCAGGATAAGCAGAACTTCCGTTCTTTGCTGGTTAATCGCCAGAGTGAAAGTGAAAACCCAGTGCCTGAAGCGTTGAGCATCAGCGATGAAGAATTCCACCAGTGGCAGCCGCAGATCGATAAAGTCAAACTGCCGGAAAACTGCTTTGAGCTGATCTTCCTGCTGCGCCAGCGTTTGGACGCGTTGGAACAGGCGCCTTATGTTTCCGATCGTCGCTGGAAAAAATCCCTGCGCTTGCTGCAAGCCAGCGCGTTCTTTAGCGGCCGCGATACCATTGCGCCGCTGGATTTAATGCTGCTGAAAGATTGCCTGTGGCACGATCTCACCTCGCTGAAACTGTTGCAGCAACAGGTCGACCAACTGCTGGCTGAACAGGCTTACCAGCAACAGACGCTGTTAATCCAGCTCCAGCAGACGCATACCCGTTGGATGCAGCACCAACAGCAACAAAGCGACCGCCAGGCTATCTATCTGGTAAAAAAAGGCGGTATGTTCAGCCGTAAACCGCAATATGCGCTGGCAACGCCGCTCGGTGGCAGCACATTAACCCTGCTGCTGCAAAAACCGCTGCAACTGCACGATATCCAGGTTAATCACCTCAGCATCGAAAGCAGCGCGTTGGAAAACTGGCTGCAAAAGGGCGGCGATGTGCGTGCCAAACTGAACGGCATTGGTTTTGCCCAGCAGATTGAACTGGAAGTGGACGACCAACTGCATTTGACGGTGCTGGATGTCAGCCGCCAGCCTGCGTTACTGGCTTCAGCGGGCAAACCGACCGGTGGCACACCGCAGGCGCTGCTGGACGAAATGGAAACCCTGACCCAACGCCTGGCAGAACAGCGCCGGTTATTCAGCCTGCATCAGCCATGCCTGTTTGTTCCAGCCAGCGGCTTGGCAAAGATCGAAGCCAGCCTGCTACAGGTTGCCGAACAGATTAAGCAGCAATACCAGCAGATGCGCGGTCAATAACGATGCTCAGCCTTGAAACGATTGATCTGCTGCTGTCGATCGCCGAAGGAGAACTGATCGAAGAGATGATCATTGGCATGTTGGCGGCCCCGCAGCTAATGATGTTTTTCAATAAATTCCCGGCGATACGCCGAGCGCTTAACCGCGATCTGCCACGCTGGAGATTACAGCTAAAAGAACGCATTCATCAGGCCATGGTACCCCCCGCACTGGCACAGGAGTTTTACCGTTATCAGCAGTGCCAGTTGGAAAATAACGCCCAGTTTTTTCACAACCTCAGCGATACGCTTGAACTGTTGCGCCAGTTGATTTCGCCCTTTTATAAACAGGCGCAAGAGCTGGTTGACGCAGCCGATCTGCACAACCACCCAGACAGTTTCCAAACGCTGTTTTTACAGCGCTGGCGCATTAGCCTGACGCTACAGGCCACCATGCTGCATCATCAGTTGCTTGAGCAAGAACGCGAACAGTTGATGGCCGAACTACAGGAACGGTTGGCATTAAGTGGCGCGTTGGAACCAGTACTGGCAGAAAACGATACCGCCGCCGGGCGCTTGTGGGATATGAGCAAAGGCCATTTACAGCGAGGTGACTATCAGCGGCTGGTGGAATACGGCGATTTTCTGCAACAGCAGCCGGAATTGCAAAAACTGGCACAGCAGTTGGGACGCAGTTATGAGGCCAAAGCGGTGCTTCAGCAGGACGCTCAGCCCGAACCTTTCCGCATGATGGTACAGGTTCCTGCCATCCAGCCAGAAGAGGTCAGCGGTATTCACCAAAGTGACGACATCCTGCGTTTATTGCCGCCCGAATTGGCAACCTTGGGTATTGAAGAGTTGGAGTTTGAGTTTTACCGGCGATTGCTGGAAAAACGCTTGCTGAGCTATCGCCTGCAAGGCGATGCGTGGCAGGAGCAGATCGTGATGCGCCAGGTCACACATAAACAGCAGGATCAACAGCCGCGCGGGCCGTTTATCGTCTGCGTTGACACATCAGGATCGATGGGCGGCTTTAACGAACAGTGCGCCAAAGCCTTTTGTCTAGCCTTGTTGCGCATCGCGCTGGCGGATAACCGCCGTTGTTACATCATGCTGTTTGCCAACCAGATTGTGCACTATGAACTGACCGCCGCCAGCGGTATTGAACAAGCGGTGCGTTTTCTTGGCCAGCATTTCCGTGGCGGTACCGATCTGGCCGCCTGTCTGAGCGCAACGGTGAGTAAAATGGCAGAAAGTGGCTGGTTTGATGCCGACGCGGTGATTATTTCTGACTTTATTGCCCAGCGATTGCCAGACGAGGTGATAAAAAAGGTGAAATTACAACAGCAAAGCCACCAGCAACGTTTTCATGCGGTGGCGATGTCTGCTTATGGCAAACCCGGTATCATGCGCATCTTTGATCATATCTGGCGCTTTGATACCGGGTTAAAAAGCCGCTTAATGCGCCGCTGGCGGCGCTAAAAGCAACTTACAGCAGACCTTCGACCGCTTCACGCACTTCAGGTGCCCACACGCCACACTGCACTTGGCCGATATGCGACAGTTGCAGCAACAGCATCACCAGGCGCGATTGACCAATACCGCCACCGATGGTCTGCGGCATTTCACCGCGCAGCAACGACTGGTGCCATTCCAGCTTCAGGCGATCCTGATCGTCGGTCAGCGCCAACTGATGCTGAAGCGCTGCGGCGTCGACGCGGATCCCCATGGAAGAGAGTTCAAACGCATCCTGTAATACCGGGTTCCACACCACGATATCGCCGTTCAGGCCAGCCAGCCCATCGGCAGCCGGTGTCGTCCAGTCATCATAATCCGGGGCACGCACGTCATGTGATTTGCCATGCGACAGTTTGCCGCCGATACCGATCAGGAACACGGCACCCAGCTCTTTGGCAATGGCGCGTTCACGACCTTTAGCGTCCAACTCCGGGTAACGTTGCAGCAGGGTTTCACTGTGAACAAAATGAATCTGTTCTGGCAGGAACGGGGCCAGGCCATATTCACGGCTCACCGCCGCTTCCGTTTCTTTTATAGAAGCATAGATACGCGTAACGGTATCTTGCAGGTAAGCCAGGTTGCGCTCGCTATCGCCCATCACGCGCTCCCAATCCCACTGATCGACATATACTGAATGGATTGGCGTCAGGCGATCTTCATCTGGGCGCAGCGCTTTCATATGGGTATACAAGCCTTCGCCCGCGCTGAAATCGTAGCTACCCAGGGTTTTACGCTTCCACTTTGCCAGGGAATGCACCACCTCAAACGTAGCGTCTGGTAAGGTTTTCACTTTAACCTGTACCGCTTTCTCGCTGCCGGAAAGGTTGTCTTGCGTGCCATCACCCAGGCGGCTGAGGATCGGAGCCTGGACTTCAATCAAACCCAACTGCTGTTCCAGTTGGCGAGAAAAGAAGGATTTCACGAAGCTGATTTGTTGTTGTTTTTGAATAAACTGCTTTTTCATTGCCGTATCTCTTAAATAACCTGTCTAGTTGCCAACGATTAAGCAACAGAATGGCATCACAATTCAATATCCAGCAATCAATATTGCCTTTTCATTTTTAATCGTTCATTTTTAAGCGATGATAATTCAACAATCAGCAATTAAAGGGGGATTTAATGGCGGAAATTTATCAGATCGATAATCTCGATCGCGGCATTCTCAACGCCTTAATGGCCAATGCCCGTACTGCCTACGCCGAACTGGCGAAGACGTTTGCCGTCAGCCCCGGCACGATCCACGTGCGGGTAGAGAAAATGAAGCAGGCTGGCATCATTACCGGCGCACGGGTGGACGTGAACCCAAAACAGCTGGGTTACGACGTCTGCTGCTTTATCGGCATTATATTAAAGAGTGCTAAAGACTATCCTTCAGCATTGAGAAAGCTCGAAAGCCTGGAGGAAGTGGTGGAGGCTTATTACACCACCGGGCACTACAGCGTGTTTATCAAGGTGATGTGCCGTTCAATAGATGCGTTGCAACAGGTACTTATCAACAAGATCCAGACTATCGACGAGATCCAGTCAACCGAGACCCTGATCTCGCTGCAGAACCCCATTATGCGCACCATTGTGCCTTAACGGATCAATTTCTATACCCCTATTATCCACAGGTAGATCCCAGCTGATTCACAGCGTACAATGCTGCCTCTTCGGAAAGGTTGGGATCATTCATGGCAGACATTACTCTGATCAGTGGCAGTACGCTCGGCAGTGCTGAGTACGTCGCTGAGCATTTGGCGGAAAAGCTCGAAGCAGCAGGTTTCTCTACGGAAATGCTGCATGGCCCTGAATTAGATGAATTGGCGCTGAATGGCCGCTGGCTGGTGGTTTCCTCCACCCATGGAGCCGGGGATTTACCGGATAATCTTCAGCCACTGCTGGAGCAAATCGCAGAACAGCAACCCGATCTCTCCTTAGTCACATTTGGTGCCGTCGGTTTGGGCAGTTCTGAGTACGATACCTTCTGTGGTGCGATCAAACAGATCGACGATCTTTTAGTGGCTCGTGGAGCGAAAAGGATCGGCGATCGACTCGAGATCGACGTGACCCAACACGAAATTCCCGAGGATCCTGCCGAGGAATGGGTGAAAAATTGGATTAATTTACTCTAATTTGTTCAAAGATCACGCGAACGATTGTGTATAACTAGGCTTATAAGCAGGGTAAAACCCGTAGTTATCCCAATAACAACTGCTGTACGCTTTCCAGGCTGTGGATAACATGCCATTTAGATCCCAGCTTATACTGGCCAGGATCACCGATCATTAACAGCAATCGATCCTCATTAATCTGCTGATCTTCATGATGAATAATCACTTATCCACAGAGGATCGCGATCCTAATAAGAGATCTAATAAAGAGATCTTTAAATAAAAAAGATCTTCTTTTAATTACCAACGATCCTGACCGCTTGGTCGATCGTCTAAACTTGAGTAGAATCCTCCCCCCAGGGCAGATCAAGATCGTTCGCAAGTACTTCGAGGTGCAGTTCCATGTTTTATCCAGAGCAATTTGACGTCATCATCATCGGTGGTGGCCATGCCGGTACCGAAGCGGCCATGGCTGCGGCACGCATGGGTCGTCAGACTTTATTACTGACTCACAATATCGATACGCTGGGACAAATGTCCTGTAATCCGGCGATCGGCGGTATTGGGAAAGGGCATCTGGTTAAAGAAATTGATGCACTCGGCGGCTTGATGGCCACGGCGATCGATCATGCCGGTATCCAGTTTAGGATACTAAACGCCAGCAAAGGCCCGGCGGTCAGAGCAACCCGTGCTCAGGCCGATCGTGTGTTGTATCGCCTGGCGATCCGCACCGCTCTGGAGAACCAGCCAAACCTGACTCTCTTCCAACAGGCGGTTGAGGATCTGATCGTGGAAAACGATCGGGTGGTAGGGGCTGTTACCCAAATGGGACTGAAGTTCCGTGCCAAAGCGGTGGTGCTGACCGTGGGGACTTTCCTGGATGGCAAGATCCATATTGGCCTAGAGAACTACAGCGGTGGCCGTGCTGGCGATCCTCCGTCGATCTCACTGTCACAGCGCCTACGTGAATTACCGCTGCGCGTTAACCGCCTGAAAACCGGTACACCACCACGTATCGATGCACGAACTATCGATTTCAGCGTGTTGGCTGAACAACATGGCGACACACCGAGCCCGGTGTTTTCATTCCTGGGCAATGCCAGCCAGCATCCGCAGCAAATGCCGTGCTACATCACGCATACCAACGAAAAAACCCATGATGTGATCCGCAATAACCTCGATCGTAGCCCGATGTACGCCGGGATCATCGAAGGGATCGGGCCACGTTACTGCCCATCGATCGAAGATAAGGTGATGCGTTTTGCCGATCGTAACTCGCATCAGATCTTCCTGGAGCCAGAAGGGCTGACCAGCAACGAGATCTATCCCAACGGCATTTCCACCAGCCTGCCGTTTGACGTGCAGATGCAGATCGTTCGTTCGATGGAAGGAATGCAGAACGCACGTATCGTTCGCCCTGGTTACGCCATTGAGTATGATTTCTTTGATCCACGCGATTTGAAACCCACGCTGGAAAGCAAATTTATTCAGGGGCTGTTCTTTGCTGGCCAGATCAACGGCACCACCGGTTACGAAGAAGCCGCAGCGCAAGGTTTGCTGGCCGGTCTGAACGCCGGGCGTTATGCCACCGAAGACGAAGGCTGGTCACCACGACGCGATCAGGCTTATTTGGGCGTACTGGTGGACGATCTCAGTACCTTGGGCACCAAAGAGCCATACCGTATGTTTACCTCACGGGCTGAATACCGCTTGATGCTGCGCGAAGATAACGCCGATCTGCGTCTGACCGAAAAAGGCCGTGAATTGGGGCTGGTAGACGATCTCCGCTGGGCCCGTTACAACGAAAAATTAGAGCATATTGAGCAGGAACGTCAGCGTCTGCGCGATATCTGGGTACATCCACATTCCGAAAACGTGGAGCAGGTTAACGCACTGCTGAAAGCCCCGCTGTCACGCGAAGCCAATGGCGAAGAACTGCTGCGCCGTCCTGAAATGGATTATACCCAGTTGACAGGTGTTGCCGCTTTTGCCCCCGCGCTGGCGGATACGCAAGCCGCTGAACAGGTGGAAATTCAGGTGAAATATGAAGGCTACATCGTGCGCCAGCAGGAAGAGATCGAGAAACAGCAGCGTAACGAGAATACCCTGCTGCCATTGGATCTCGACTATCGCCAGGTTTCTGGGTTATCGAACGAAGTGATCGCCAAGCTTAACGATCACAAACCGAACTCGATCGGCCAGGCGTCTCGCATTTCAGGTATCACCCCGGCAGCCATTTCCATTCTGCTGATCTGGCTGAAAAAGCAGGGCTTACTGCGCCGCAGCGCATAAATCCTACGTT